>OZ244028.1:0-4699647 GCA_965214925.1 Candidatus Latescibacterota bacterium | reverse complement strand
GGCTGCCCGCGAGTTCAGCAAATGCTTCAGCACCGTATTGTGCGCGTTTGCGAATAGACATATTACCACCTGTGTACGTAATGTCCCTGCCCGGGAAACCATAGGGCATCGACGATAAAAGACAGCGCGACCCCCAGGCCATAACCGCTGAGCAGGCCAATGAAGAAGGGTTGAAAATGGCGGTAAGCAGAGACACCGCCAAAATGTAGCACTGACAATTTGAATGCCCACACAATAAAAATTGAGACCTGATTGCTGCGGGCGACATTGGTGCTGCAAACCGTCAGGCCGATGGGATGCAAAGGCCACCCGGCGAAGCGATATTGTAAAAATGTGAGCAGTCCCATCAGTGCTGTGCCGCCGCCAAAAAATCCTATTCTTTGCCAGTCGGGACCAAAGGGATTAACAATTTTGCTGAGGATAACCGGATAGATTCGGTTGGTTCCCGATTTTATCGGAATGTCGTTAAAATTGAAAGCCCCCCTTTCATAACCCAAGGGAATGACATAAAAAATAAACGTCAGGCAGCCGACGAGCAAACCCAAAAAGACCGCGCCCAGGAGTTTGCGATGGTCGGCTTTAATCCATTCGGACAGTTTGGCAATGTGGATCAATGCGGGCATAAACAGACCGCGAATATAGTTGGTGAGCGCGTAAGAGAGGGCAAGCGATACCATAGTGGGGGCAGAGAGTGCATGGGGGCCCAAAGAATAAAGGGTGAAAACCTGTGCGCTGATCGGGGCTTGCACAAACAGGATGCCGGTTTGAGCGACGACGCGGGCTACACCCACGTAAATGACAAAGGTCGCCGCAATGTAAAAGGCGATCACAGAGAGGGCCATGCCGGATTGATATAGCCAGAGAACGAGAAAAAGCGTTCCAATAAACAGACCCAAAACAGCAGTGCGGTAAGACAAGAGTTCCTGAGTGTCGTCAATGGGATGTTGTGGATTGATGGCTTTGAGAAAGACGGCTTTGAGGTGATGGCGAGAGATGTATAAGCCCCAGAAAACAAAAAAACACAGGGCACCAAAACACAACCAGCCCGCGCCAGAAAAGTGAAGAGCACCATAGGGATCGCCACGGCCGGGCATGTCAAATCCGATGCGACTTAAAATACCGCCTGGGATCTGATAAAATAAGAGGTGGAAAAACCACATGCTAAAAAGCACATTGAGGTTGGCAAAAAAGGCAAATCCCATGACGTAGATGTTGAATCGGGGAAAGATAGGGGGATAACCTTTGGCAAAATAAAAAAAGGGAAGCGTCAGCTTGATGTCGGGCACAATAGGCCAGAAGAAATGGAGAATATTCCAAGTGAGAATGCCAGAGGAAAGCGCGAATCCCGCCCAGTAGAGACCTCTGTATTGCAGGGGGTTATCGCGTGCATGTTCCGGAGAAACAATGTATAAGGTCGTGCTCAATAGGGGAAATGCCAAACGCTCATTATCAGACCACTGGCGGCGCAAGATGACTGCAATGCAGGCCGAAACAAAGACAATGGCAGCGATAAAAACAAGCCACCAGAAAAGGGGTGCGCCCCATATAGACCAGGGGATTGGTGTGCCGGGCAACGCGCCTTCGTAAAAATCGCGCATTGCGCCGCCGGTATTGGACGGTACCAACCAGGTGGGAAGGTGGGCGTGGAAGAATTCGGCCCAGCGATTTTCTGGCGTGGCAAAATAATAGGGCGTGGCAATGGTTCCAAAGAGAAAACCGAGCACGCCCGAGCCAGGCACCACGCCACCTGCAAGTCCCATTGCAATGATGACCAGTTGTTCGGAGGGGGTTAAAAGGAGGGCGGGTTTCAGAGTTGATAGCAGGGGGTTGAGCAGGTAGCGGATAAACAGAAAAAGGATGAATACTGCAACCGGAAAATGGCTGAGGTTCATGCGTGATGCCAGCACAATGTACTCTGAATAGGGCATCCAGAGGTTGATCAGAACAACGAGCGCGAGACCCAACACAACGGCGCGAAGACTTACGCCACTTATCTTGTGCTCGGGCAGAGATGCTGGCTTGGATTGTGGCATGGCGTTTTGGACGACGCAATTGCCATTGTCAGTGGTTAGTGGTTAGTGGGGATTAGGGCAGTGGGCACGATTTTACTTGCGGTGATTGCTTCTCGCCGCTTAGGGCGGCGCAAATGCCTCAGATGGCAGCGATGTGGGATCGGTTTGGTCGCCAATAGCTTGCTCGTCTCGCCAGTTGGGGTTGTAGCGTTCCCCTGGCATGGTGGCGTGGATCATTTCATAAACGCCGTTTCCGAGGCGATCCAGAAATACAAACTCGTAGTAGTTGAGATGTTCGTAGGTCCAGATTTCAAAGGCTTTGCCCGTGGCACTAAACGGACTGCGCTCAATGTCTGTTGGCAAGCCATATTTGATGTGGACGCGCCCCTGATCAGTATCCGATCCCTTTTGTCCGGGACGCGCAGAGAAGTGGTCGTCTGCATAGCGAATGCGCTTGAAATGCTCGATGGCAAATTCGTTTTGGGACGTCAGAGGCGTTGGATCGCGTTTTTTCCAAAAAGAGAGGATAAATGCCACTTTCTCATCGGTGCTCAGAGCGTCATAAGTTTCGCGTTCAGTTTTTGTGGCGATGTAGCGGATTTGTTTGTCATAGCGTTTCAAAGAGGCGGGGTCTGTTGCCAGTGCGGGTTTTTGTACAGAAAAGGCCCTCTGGCGTGTGGTCATTTTTCGCGTGCCATTATCGCGGGCAGCGATTTCCAGCACATAACGCCCTGGCGGCACACCCGCGAGATCGAGGGATTCGGTTTTAACTGTGGTTGTACCGGGTTTGCGATAGCGCGCCGAGGGAAAGTTCACAATCCGCTGTCCCGTCATATCTAGCAGAGCATACGCGAGGTCGAAAGTTCCAGCGCGTCCCTCGCCTTTGGAAAGGCCGTACAGTTCAAAATAGACATTTAAGGTCGGAGAGGTATTCTGCATTGACCTGCGTACATTGGGAACGATTTTGAATCCGTTCTTGACCAAGCTGCCACTTCCAGCGGTCTGCGTGTGCTGGGCGTCAATCTGATGGGCAAATTGGATGTCACTCAGGGCCAAGTTGCTAAATTCGGGCATTGTAAAGGGAAGTTCACAGGTGCCTTCGGCATTGGCCTGTAAATCTTTCAGGCGAATGTGAACCCTGAAGGTGCCGGGGGCAATTCTAAAGTTCAATGCCTCTATAACCATCTGATCGCGCAGGTCTATTCCCGCGTCTGCCATGATCTGTTTTTCCCATGTGATAGGGATGCTATCGCGCTCGGCGTAAAAGGTTGCTTCTACCCGATAGGCGGCCCGCTGGCGGCCATTCGACTCTTTGAATGTGAGGTGCTGGCAAAGGCATTGGAGATACAATTCACCGTAGTTCAGACTGTCTGGCAAATAAAACCCGGCACTATCAGCCCAAAACGGGATGGCACCCTGCCCCATAACAGGGATATATTCTCCAGTGATTGGCGCGATGAATCCCAGCGTGAGGCACAGCAGCAAAATGATCCGTTTCATATCGCCCCTTGTATCTTAGCGGTCAGCCCGCCCATCCCCAACCCGCCGGCGCGAGAGCCTGCCCCGTAGGTTGCATGAGACGTAAGGGGGATGGGCAGCGATGTGAGATAACTGACAATTGGCTACTGACAACTGATCAGAAGGAGCCGCCAATGGTTACCCGATAGGTGGAATCCAATAGCTCGTCCATATCGCTGTACGCAAAATCTATGGTGAAGGGACGCTCGTTGACCTCGTATTTGAGACCAAAACCGAGTGCATAACTCTCGGTATCGTTGTTGAATTTCCAGCCGCCGCGCAGTGCGAGAATATTGTGCAGCCAGAGTTCGGCACCCGTGTGAATTCGGCCTTCAAAATCGACAAAGAAGGCGTTTTCAGCGGCTGCAGTGAGAGAAACCGGATCGCCCAGGTTGCCGTAGAGTTCTATGGAGGCCGCGATGCTGTAGATGAGTGGTCGGAAGGCCGTGTCATCGATGATGACGATATCCTGTCCAAAATTTTTCAGCGTCATGGCCAATCGCAAAGAGCGGAATCCCGTGTAAAAGAGCGTGCCAATCGAGATGTCCAAGCCACTGTTGGTATCGGTATAGAGCTTTTCCCGAATATACCTGCCCTGGGCACCAAATGACAATCTGTCGGTAAATTTGATGGCATAAGTCAGGCCAATCGCAAAGTCGCTGTCTTTAATGATATTACCCGTACCATTGGGCTGGAAAATGGTGGTTTCTTCAAATTCATCGGGTGTGAAAGACAAAACAGTGATACCTATAGCCTGTGTGCCCAGGTTGTAGGCAAAAGCACCCGAATAAAATTTGGAATTGACCATCCAGTTGTTGTATCCCAGGCTAAACGCTGCGCGGTCAATTTGTGTGATGCCCGCTGGATTCCAGAACATGGCATCAACACCTGTGCCCACTGCGGTGTACGCATCGGCCATAGCAACTGCGCGGGCACTTTGAGAGACTTTGAGGAAGGTGAACCCGGCATTCCCAAGTTTTTTTAGCCCGGCTTCTGCGCCTGTCGCTGTCAGGGCAAACGCAGTAAAGACCAGAATGAGCGTCGTTTGCAAGTTTGTCATGCGTATCTCCTTTGCACTATTTGATGATCATAAACATCCCGATCTGTTTTTTGCCCGTTTCTCCGGCAATCAGGGATTCTACCACATAGTAGTAGCGTCCGGCAGCGACGCGCCCCGAAAACGTGCGCGTGCGCTGATCCCAGGTGGCTTCGCCACGGTCGGGATCGGTGGCCCGCTGCGGGTGATTGATTACGGCAATCAAATCTCCGGAGATTGAAAAGATGGAGATTTTGGCCTTTCGGGGAATGTTGACAAAACGAATGTTGTTGCTGGCGGGTGGATACCGATGGTCGGCGTCTCCCGGATCGTCCCGAAAGGGATTGGGTACCACGCGCACCTGTTCGGCCAGCGCGTCTTTTTCAGAGGTTGCAATCACAATGGGGCTTCTGGAAACATTCATGCGCTGTTCGGGTGCGCTATGCCCGGATTCCAGGGATGGAATGGATCGACCAGTGCCATTCCAGTCGCTGTGTCCAGAATCGTACGTACGCACCGAATACCAGTAATTGAAACCGGGCACCGAGGCCACGTCTCGATAGGTGTAGGTTCCCCCTTCTGTATGGGAAATTGTAGGCGATGTCCAGGGGGTGTTGGGTGCGTATTCCGCATTGGTGGGCAGAGATCCACCTACGGGAATATCGGCGATCAGTTCCCATGGCCCCAGATGATTGTTCTGAGATCGATAGACCCGATAGCCCTGCACATCCTGAGCTTCGCTGCCCGCATAGTCGGGATCCAATGCGCGTTGGGCACTGTCTGCCCAAGTCAGGGTATTATTCCCATTGGCATCGCTGTCGATAAACAGGGCAACATCGGGTGGTGCATCGGGGAGATCGTAATTGTTGTCGTAGGCAAACTGTGCGCGTTCCAAATGCTGTGCCAGTGCGCGTTCCCCATCGGCTACCTGATTTTGATTGCCCTGGCGCGCCCATTCGTAAACATCCATGGCAGCACCACCAGGACCGGCAAATTCGGCACCCGATCCGGCCACCCAGGCGACCACGACTTTGGCTTTTTCACCAGGAGCCAGATCGTAAGGCCCATACGTGTGGGCAAAGGTGACGCGGCTGAGTCGGGTGGGATTGTCTTGCACGGCGGAGACGTTGCCTTGACCCGTGAACTCTTTGTAGAGCTGTTCGTCGGTCTTGTTGGAATTATCCGGGGTGTCAAAATCAAAGCGCCCGAAAATTTCCCACCAGTTGACAAAGGCGGGTTGATCCATATTTCTGGGCGCGACATAGGTTTCCGCGTCATTGGTAAACCCATCTGTGGGATCGTAGTCCAGGGGGGCCAAGCCGATGTACTGAAACCCCAATAGTTCGCCATTCAAGAGTTGTCCCCGGTTGATATAAGCCGATTGGGCGTTGCTTATATCAAAGGGTTGTCCCGTATCGTCTCCTGCCGAAGCGAGAAGGTCGCCGTCGTGTACATAGGAGATTTTTTTCCCCCGAAGCGCGGGCAGGCCATCGAAGTTGGGGGCTTCGCTGTACTTGTACCAGTCATCTAAGATCACGACATCGGAATACGCCCAAGGCACAGTGGCCTGTTGCCAGCGATGACCGGCCCAGGAGGGTGCCAGATTGTTGACAAAAGAGAAGTAAACATCGGTGAGCGAGACGGGCAATCCTTCGTCGGGTGTGCCGTCGCCGTTGTTGTCTCCTGTGTTTTCAATGACCACTTCGACAATAATAAAATCGTCGTAGTCTGGATAACTCCACGCTCTGGCTTTGCGGACAATGGTGAGGCCGCGTTCTGTCGTCCATTTGGAGATGATGATTTCTTCGGCCTCGTTGTCGTTGGGTATGTAATGGCCGTAATCGTAATTGTGGATTTCGATGGGTTCGTCGGCCACCAGTGCAGGTGCTCCGGGCCAGTAATTGGCCGTGGTATTGCCCGTGAGGGGCGACCGGGTTTCAATGCCCAAATCGCGCTCTGGACCCGAAGCGGCATCGTAGATCATTTCAAAGATGTCGTCGGTATTGTAGCGCGGGTTGGAGGTGGACACATTGTGTGAACCGCCTTCTCTGGTGAAAATCCAGAACCCTTCGCCCTGGCTGGTGTGATAGCGGTGGTCGTTGTCCTGGCCAATGATCCAGTATTCCGTAAAGTCGCGCTCGCCAATGCCCCAGCCGGGATACATCAATCCGGCATCTGCACCCAAGCGACTGTCGTCGCGCAGGCCCTGAGTGCCGGTGTTGCGAAAGGTGGCCCAGAGTTTGCCCCGGGTCAAGTGGCGTTGCAGTTCGGGTTGCTGGGCGCAAATTTCAGATGCAAACACCAGCATCGCCAGAACGCCCATCCACCCGATGTGTTTCAATCGATCCATGCCATTGCTCCTTGATAACGAAATTAGAATCCAAACTGGAGCCCCATGCTGATCTCGCGGGGGCGACCGGCCCAGCGGTGGTATTCTTTGGTGTCGCCAAAGTTGATATAGTCTTTATCCGTGGGTTTGGGCATGTCCATGCCGTAGAGATACCAGAGTTCGGCCTGTGGCCCCTGTCTGTGTCGATCAAACCAGGGACCGCGCCAGAAGTATTCGGTGGCCGGGTCTCGCTGGTTGAAGAGGTTGTACACGTTCATAAACAGGGTGGCGCGACCCGCCCAGAAGCGTTTTTCCAAAGACAGGTTGGTCTTGGTTTCCATAGGGCCAAATCGCTCGACATTGCCCTGAGTGGGATGCGGGATGCTGATTCGGCGTCCGGTTTTCAGGGTGTTGATCACATTGAGCCTGAACCCGCCGAGGGCTGGCCCGTAGCTCATCGGCGTCTCATAGGTAAACGCGATTTTCATAGTGCCGCGCCGGTCGCCAAAACCAGCGGTTTCGGCACCGCCACCTCGACCAGCACTTCGATCAGAGGTGGTGTTGCGGATGAAAAAGAAGACACCCGGCAGGTTTTCCACTTCCTGAATTTCGCTGTCGGTCAGCGGATTCCAGTCGGGGTTGGTGCCCTCTCGAATGGTCTGGATATAGCGATCTGCTTCGGCGCCAATTTCCTCGATCTGTTGCGGTGTGAGCGGCACTTTTGCTTCTGAGCCATCGTCATTGGCATCCACTGCGCCGTCGCCGTTGGTGTCTTTGGTGTGCTGGATAAAATAGAGATCGGATGCCACAAATTGCGCGTTGGGAAAGTAAATAATCCGGTTGATTCCCGCATTGCCTCCCGACTGCCACTGGTGGTTGTACGCGACCTGGAAGGAGAAGTTCTGACTGAAGTCCTTTCGAAGACTCAGTTCAAACCCTCGATTGTCTGTAAAAACATAACCCAGCGGTGTGTTGCGCCCCCTCTGACTTTTGCGGCTGGGATCCCGCCATAGGGCATTGCCGAATCGAACCTGGCCATCTACGCTTTGCTGATAAGTCGTAAAGCTCAGGACATAGTCCTGGTAGAAGTTCCAGTCCGTGCCCACCTCGAAATTGGTGGAGCGTTTGTAGTCGAGGTGGGGGTTGCCCGTGGTGGCCGGCTGGTTATTTTTATTTAGCCATTCGGTATCGTCAATTTGTCCGTTGTCGTTGAAGTCTTCGGGGGGAGCGACGCCGCGCCATTCGTAGGAATAGAGATGCCAGAACCCGGGCATCTGGTGAAAGATACCGTAGGAAAATCGAATGATGGCATTGGCTGTAATGGGGTGCGAAACGCCCAGACGAGGACTCCAAGCCGATTTGTCCGATACAGAGGTGCGCGGCATAAACTTGCGCTGCCGCGACCACGAGTTGGTCATGGGTGCTCCGCTCCATGCATTGTTGGCAAGTGGGGAGTAAAAGTTGCCATTGTGGTTGTGCCTGTCGTAGCGAATGCCCAAGTTGACGATGATGCCTTCAAATTCCATTTTGTCCTGGAGGTAGAAGGCGGACTGTATGGGATGAATGGGCACGCCCATTTCATAGGGCATACCCGCGAGTTGATAGCGCGACTTGCCCGCCTGCGGCCAGTTGATCTGGTTCCACCAGTAGGTGTGTCGCGTCAAATCAATGCCCGTTTTGATGAAGTGGTTTTTGTTGATCTGGCTGGAATAATCGAATTTGAAGTTGAGGCGGGCGCGATGATCGTTAATCCATATCGAGACTCGTCTGGGGCCAATGGTGAACACGCCATCTTGGTCTTTTCTGAGCGGTTCTGTAATGCCGCCACCAAACTGGCTGGTGACCCCCGGCACCCCGGTTGTATCTGTGGCATCGCGGTAATAAGAGAAGCGGACTTCGTAAAAGGTTTTGTTGCTCAGGGTGTGTGTGAGCGATAGATATGCCAAATCGTGTTTGACCTGGGCAATGCCTGCGCCGGCTTCGTCTGCGGGCAAGAAGACGTCGATGCCCTGAAGTTCTCGACCAACGGTGCGCTTGACGCCCTGCACCCAGCTTTCGCCCTCGCCGACCTGATAGGCTTCGTGGCGTGCGTAAACCCCACCGACTTTAACCTTCACATTGGATTGCACATCCCATGCCAGCTTATAGGTACCTTTGATGTTGGCGGGCGATTCGATCCACCGGGCGGTTTGTGGAGACGTTGAGACAGCCTGATGGATGATGCCGCGTTTGGTAGGAGATGGAAAATGTGCGGCTTGCCCTTCGTGCTGAGTACTAAAAAAAAAGGAGGTATTTCCCGGCAATGGACCGGAGAACGACCCATCAACTTCATAACCGTGAATACCCGTGTAGTCCGTGCGTTCATGGGCCATGCGGGTGATGTCGTCGCCCGTTCCCATAAGGCGGTCTGGGCCGGGATCGACATAGGTTTCATTTTTCCATGTCGCGTCGTCCCATTTCATTCTGCCTTTGTGGATGGGGCTGTCATAGACATTGCCGCCCCAGTGTTTTTTGCCGGGTGGAATATAGGTGAGGCGACCCTTGCCGTGAAAGTCTTTGCCGCCTTCGCGGGTGATGATGTGAATGGTGCCGGATGTGGCATTGCCGTATTCGGCCTCCATCCCGCCGGTGATGACGGTAATTTCTTGCACGGCATCGCTGTTGACACCGACAAACTGAACATCGCCCCGGGCAGTGCCTGCATCCATCACAACGCCATCCACATAGACCAGCGTTTCTGAGTTGCCCCGGTTGCCCTGGTAGCTGCCGCGAATGGCGGGTTCGTTGTTGTCGAGAGAGACACCGGCCTGAAGGCTCATGAGTTCTGACGTGCCTGCCGCTGCGGACAGCCGATCAATCGCGTCGCCATCCATGATGTATTTGCTCGTGGTTTTGTCTTTTTCCACGGGCGGGCGTTCGGCCACGACCGTAAGTTCGGCCAATTCAACCGTGGTTTCTTTGAGTTGAAAATTGAGCGGTGTAGTGAAATCCGTTTTGACCGACACATCGCTCTGGGCCTGATTGGTATATCCGATAAGCGAAGCTGTGAGCGTGTATCGTCCCGGTAGAATATTGATGATAAAATAGCTGCCATCGGTATCTGCCACAGCACCGAGCCGCGTGCCTTCTACGATCACATTGGCACCGGGAAGCGGATTGCCCTGATCGTCTTTGACGACACCAGAGATTTTACCCGTGGTGCCTGCACAGAGGGGGTGGGCAAAACCCAAAAGTATGAAAATCATAACTATCCACTTCATTGGCGGACCTCCTTTTTAATTTAAGTTGAATTTGATACCAGCACCGATATCAATGAGGTTAAAGGGGTATGTTTTTTCAATGCCCCAAATCAGGAAGGGGCGCAACTCTCCCATCACAATGTTATAGCGTGCGCGCACATCTAACGCGGCTTTGTCTCCCATACCGATTTGAACCCCGCCGCCAAAGCTGGCACTGAAAGCTGTGCGCGTGTCGTTGATGGGTTCCAAAAGGATGGTTGGATCGGGAGGCGCACCGGAACCCGAAGGCGTTTGACCGGCATAGATCAGACCGCTGACTTTGCTGGAATAATCGTGAAGGCCCGTGCCAAATGTGAGATAGAGCGTTGTGCCCTGGCCGAACCCTTTTTCTCGCAATGCAAATAGCCAGTTGGCATTGATGCTGTTAATGACCATTTTGGCTTCGGCCTGTGGGCTGACATACTCTTTGCCGTCGCTGAAGCTGAAGGTGTGTGTTTCAAGGCTGCCATCGTTAAAGCGGGCATGGTGAAATTCTACCTCAACCATCTTGCGCTGGTGATAGATATAATGCGCTGTGCCCCCAAACTTTATACCATTATCGTACATGTCTTTGAAGTTGAAGAGGGGAATGTAGAAGTCAAAAAAGCCGCCAGCACCAAAAGCCCCTTCTCGTGCGGTGGCCTGTGCATTTGGCAACAGAACCGCAACGCATAAAATCAAGAACACTTTTTTCAACAGAAACTCCTTTCCCGACGATTTGGTGTTGCTGTGTGAAAGAGATCTCCGAAACACAATAGCATCGGACCATTTGACCTCCTTTCGAGAAATGCCATTTACTGCCCGTACAGGCTCGCTCACCGCGAACTCGCATTTTCTTCACCCATCTATTAAAACCTATTCAGATAGGCTTTTGGCGTTCTATATAAGACGCGCTATTCTTTCAGTATAATACATTTGATTTGCACGTGAAAAAAAAATAAATGTGGATGAGTTCAGGTCTCTCGGGCTTAGTGATCGCCATTGATTGTGGCGCAGCATTCGCTTATTTTTCGCGTTTGCGAATAGACATATTATCACCTATCAAATTCCAATTTGCAGAGCCAACGCGCCACGGACCGACTGCCTTTTTGGATTTCAGCGATGGCTTCGCGGTCGGGTTGCTCCCATTCGTCGATCAGACCTTTTCGCCGGAAACGGTTCCGGATATAACCGCCACAAAGATGCGCGCCTATAGCACCGAGATTTTTTAGAAGGCCGCAGAGGGCCTCGGAGTACCATTTTCCATCCACGAGATAGTACTCCCCATCTTGATATTTCCCGCAGTCATCCGCGATGGTTTCCCGCGGGCGAGATCCATCCGCCCACAGAACCGGCTTTCCCGTGGCCGCGTACCATTCGCGCAGGTGTTTGATCGGATTAAAAAAGTCCTGAAAGCTGAGTATGTCAACGTGTGGATCAGCGGCCTTTACAATCTCCATCGGGAGAGCGGCACACGCTTCGTATCGGTCACCGAAGATCAAGTGATGGGGATCATAACGTCGAATGGCGTCGTGGGTGACTTTGTAGTACCGCGCGGCCATCTTGAAAAGATCATCTCGTCCTGCTTTGGATTTTAGCCTCACGGGATCAAACATGGGGCCGCGCCATGCAGTGTCGGGATGGCGGGTGTGAACCCAGGTCGGACAGTCGGAGTAAAAATAGCCGATCAGGTTCGATTCGTTCTTCAGCCGCGCGCATTGGGATCGCGCAACATAATCGCACCAATCCTCAAAATCCACACTGAAAATATCGGGATTCTTGTGCCATTTGTTCCACTGGTGGGTTTCGATAAACGGCAGCAAGTGGCAGTAGGGCATTGCCAGCGCGCGGTATTCCTCCAGCGAGAAACTCGGCGTATGCGCGTGTTGCTTGATGCTCACATCCTGCACCCATCCGACGGAATTAAAACCCCACGATTTCAGGTTGGGAGCGACGGACTCGCGGATCCACTTGAGGTTGTCGTTGTCGTATTTCTGTTCCCAGCGAGGCAGGTTCTCTGGATACCGCAACGGAGAAGCGTCGATGTGGTTTAGTCCGACCGAGAAAAACGGCTTCCGATCTGGGGTGAACAAAATCCAGCGTCTGCCGAGTTTCGCAAGGGTGAAGAACCCCTTGGGTGATGTCTGCGTTGTTTTGATCTCGTTGGGCATTTTCTTTTTCCTGTTCCCAGACAATACGCCGGCATCATCTGGATAGGGCTTCAAACGACAGCGTATCGGCCACGGCTTTGATCACAGTGGCAATGCGCGCGATGTCTGCGACCTGTTGGGCATGGATGCCCAATTTATTCAACTGCGATGCATGGGCATTCACACATATACCACATGCATTCACCACACTCGCCGCAAGACTCCACGCCTCAAACAACGCGCGATCCACACCGCCGTGGTTCAACACGGCATTCATCCGCAATCTGGGCGGCTGTTTCTTCACCTCGTCATCCCGAATGAGATCGGTAAATTTATACCACACATTGGTCATGCTCATCAGAGCAGCCGCGGACTTCACGGCCCTGATATGGGTCTCATCCAGAACCGTCTGTGCATCTTCGGCAATATTCTGAATCACCCGCGCGTTCTTCGACACCAATGCCGCTGTGAGCGCAGAACCCCATGCCATGGCGGGATCAAGACGCGAGGCAGACATCACCGATCCCAAATTCAATCGAAGATCTCGCGCGTAGTCGGGCATCGCCGATCTCAGATTATCCACCCCCATAAAATCTCCTATCGTAAAAATGCAAAGTGCAGGGTGCAAAGTGCAAAGCGCAGAGAACGGAACATGCCCTCTGCGCTTTGCAAAAAATTGCTCTGTGAGTACCCTTACCTATTCTTCCCCGTTATCGTCTGCCCCCAAAACGCGCTGATAAATCTGCGCGGCTATGATACCGCCGATAATCGGACCGACCCAATAGAGCCAGGTCATACCCATTCCGCCGCCCAAGAGGGCAGGCCCCAGATGACGCGCCGGATTCATTGCGGCACCGGTAATTGAATAACCGATCAAAATACCCGCTGCCACTGTCAGACCGATAAACAGCCCACCGACCTGCGCTGCGCGTTTATCCATGGCGGTGCCGAAAACCACAAACACCAGGAAAAAGGTCAGAATGATCTCTGTCACCAGGCCCATACCAGTTGAAACACCTTCCCCAAGTGCCGGTGTGCCCATAGCCATATCGGCTGAAAAACACGCTTTGGCCAGCACAGCGGCAACAATGCCACCCAAAACCTGGGCAACGATGTATCCAATGGCGTTACCGACCTCGATCTTCCCGGTTGTAAGCGCGCCAATGGTCACGGCCGGATTGAGATGCCCACCGCTGGTTGCGGCAGTGGCACTCACCATCACGGCAATGATCAGACCCTGTGCCAGCGCAATCGCAACCAGGTCTCCGCCGCTGGTCGCAATGGCCCCCACAGCGGCAAACACGAGCCCAAACGTGCCGATTAACTCGGCGATGCATGCTTTGATGTTCATGTGGCGTTCCTCCCGTAAGAGTGGATGAATAATAACATGCGGTCATGCGAAAGATAATGCAAGTTTGCTCCAAAATCAAGTTAAACTTAATGAGCCTTGATCGCATCAAGCGGCAACGGTTCCTTAAGTGAATTTATCCGAGAAATTGAAACTCCTTGACATATTTCATCTGTTGTGCGAATGTACGGCGGTCAAAGTTGAGACGCAATTCGCAATTGTTCATCGCCTCTCGCCTGTGCTTGCGCGTCTCGCCGCTTGTGACCTAAGAGGGGTTGCTGTCCATTGTCCATTCTCAATTCCCAATCCCAAATCCGAAATGTCTTCTTATGTTTGCTTTTTCTCCCAACGATTTTCTCGCCTGCAATGGCACGCGCATAGGGGCTGAACATCTGCACGGTCACATGCAGATGCTGCGCGATCAGATTGAACCCGGCCTCATCAAACAGCATCCAGACCTCACCGCTGTTATCTCACCTATTTACACAACCATTGGTTTTCGCCCCAATCCCAATCGCCCTCGGGATCACGCCTGTCTCTACTTTGTAGATCGCAAACTCAAAAAGAGTCCGTTTCCCCGGCTGCCCCAACTAGGCGTCTATCTGCACCACAATGCCCTCGCCATAGGCTTTTACTCTGGCTGGTGGACATCCGAAGCCATGCAGACAGCGATTGCCGACCGCAAAAAGTTTCGCGGTTTGGTGCCGCGCAAGGGCTATCGCTGTTTTGCAGGCGACATTATCGTTGAATCGCCTGGACGCTCCGTTCTCTGGTCGCCATCCAAACTCGAGGGCGTTGAACGCTCCCTCTTTGTCGGCAGCATTCTCACGCCGGAAGAAGCCGCGCGTCCAACCCTCATCGACGACATCAACGCGGTGCTCGCCGACCTTTACGCGCTCTATGCCGTATTCACAGAAGCTCGGCGGCATGCCTCTGAACGCGGCGTCAATTATACGCCCGATCCCGCAGAAGCCGGCATAGTCAAAGACGCGCTCGCACCTACAGAAGCCGAACTTTTATGCGACCTTCACCGGTTCACCGCGTTGAAAAACTTCCACATTGAACCGGAGATGTTGTTCAACCTCTACCTCTGTCTCAAAACCAAACCCTTCCTCATTCTCGCGGGCATATCTGGCACGGGCAAAAGCACTGTTATTCGCCTCATTGCCGAAGCCATCAACGGCCTCGATGAGGGCCGCGCCAAAGGATATCGCCTCATTCCCGTGCGCCCCGATTGGAACGACGTGCGCGATCTGATCGGTTTTGAAAATTTGCTCACGGGCGTATTCCGCACCGGTGCTTTGCTTCAGGCCATGCGCGAAGCCCAAGCCGATCCTGACCGCCCCTATTTTGTCTGTCTCGACGAAATGAACCTCGCCCGCGTCGAACACTATTTTGCCGATTTCTTGAGCCTTATGGAAACGGCCAGACGCACGCACGAGGGCGCGTGGACAACAGATCCGATTGAACTCGCCCAAGGACGCGACACCATGCAGACCGACGACCTGGGCGACCTGTCCACCCGGTTGCCCATTCCGCCCAATTTGTTTGTCGCAGGCACCGTCAACATGGACGAAACCACTTATACATTTAGCCCCAAAGTGCTCGACCGCGCAAATACCGTTGCCTTTGACCGCGTTGAACTCGGGCTATCGCACAGCGACTTCGACGCGCAAATCAACTCGTCCGCGCTCCGCGACCTCGGTGCAGCACTCATTGACCGTCCCTATCGCCGGCTGGAAGACATTCGCCACCGCGATGAAGTCACCGCTTGGAATAAGCCCTTAGAGGAAATCAATGCCGTGCTCGCCGAAGAAGACCTGCACTTTGGCTATCGCATTCGCGATGAAATTCTCATCTACATGGCTTATGCCCTCGACCTCATCGAAGGGTTGCCATCGCACGCGCCCGCGTTCGAGCCCCAAGACGCTTTTGACTATCAAGTTCTCCAAAAAATTCTCCCGCGTCTGTCTGGCACCGGAGACGAACTCGCGGATCTAATCGATCAGCTCATCTCATTTTGCGACCCCACATATCCCCGCGCAACGCACAAACTCCAGCGCGTGAAACGCCGCCTTGACCGCACGGGGTTTGTCAGCTTCTGGTAAGCCTACGCCTGCGATATGCGTAAAAATTCTCTTTCTAAAAAAAGACGCTCTGGAATAATCAAAGCCTTTCAATATTCTCATTTCCCGAGAAAATGACCTATTCGCCGGTGCCTCTCGGAATATCGCGACGGGTTCTCTCACTTCTCCTCACCCCTTGTAATCTCAATTGATTGAGCCGAGATGTAACTTCAGATGGTTGAGCAAATCATTGACCCGTTTCACGGTCTCTGCCTTTTGCCGCGTTCACGCATCCTAAAGGCAACGGATTTTGTCTTTGTGCTTCGCCGGTCCCTTTGGCGCGTTTGCTCTTGTGCTTGTTCTTCTTTTTTCCGCCGATATACATTTCGTCAATCTCCACGGACTGCTGTAGCCATCTGTGTTAATCCCCGTTCCAAGCACGAAAAATGCCCTGTTAATACTCGCCGCGCTACGTCGCAGGCCGCGCCAGTTCTTTGATTGCTTTTTTGTGTGGTTGCGATTCAGTGTTCATTTTCGGACACTACTGTATCAAAATCGGACACTTTCGATGAGGTCAATTTCAAGCGATTTTTCGTAACGTGTTGTTATTTCAACATTTGATTTTTTGGCACAGTTTTGGCACGGTTATTGCGATAAATATGGTGCAACCCGTTACGTATCTCGCAAGACGCCGTGAGGTTAAAGTATCTCAAGGAAAAGGTCATGTTGAAAAATTACTTTGTTGTTGCGATCCGCAATTTGATGCGGCACAAATTGTACACGTCGATCAATGTATTGGGGCTTGCCATTGGGCTGGCGTGTGGCATTTTGATCCTGTTGTACATCCAACAGGAGTTTGCGAGAGATCGATTTCACACGCTGGGCGACCGAATTTACAAGGTGATTCGAGAAGAACGCAGCAATACGCAAACAATGTATGGATACGGAACTTCTGGCGCACTCGGTCCTGTGCTAAAAGAAACATTTCCCGAAGTGGAAACAACGGTTCGCTCCTTCCCGTTGTCCGTATCTGCACAATACCTGTCTGCCGATAGGCAGGGCGGCGAGCGCGAAGGCGTGTTTCTGCTGAGACTGGTCGATGACAACTTTTTGGACGTGTTCAATTTTCCCCTCTTAAAAGGCGATTCAGAGACCGCGTTTCGCACGCCCTACTCTGCGATCATCACCGACGACATGGCACAGCACTTGTTTGGCGATGCGGACCCGATGGGGCAAACATTTTCAATTGACAATCGCAGTTTCCCGGGCGACTACACCGTGACGGGCATTGTGAAGGCACCGAGACCCTTGTCAGACCTCTATTTTCACATGCTCACAACCACCATACCCACCGTAGAAGAAACGCAACAGGTGTGGACGATGTGGCGGCCCACGCAATCGTGGCGTCCAGTAAACACCTATGTGCTCTTAAAAGCAGGGCAAAATGCAGAAACCCTATCAACGAAAATGCAGTTCCTGATCAGGCAGTATATGGAGGATGACGTTGCGGCAAGAAACACCTATCATTTGCAGCCACTGCACCGCGTGTATTTGTATGGCCAATCCGATTTTCACCCGGCTGCAAATAGCCCCATACAACACATTTACATGCTGGCGGCTATCGGGCTGATCTTGGTGGTGATTGCGTGCGTGAATTTTACAAATCTGGCCACGGCACGCGCGGTCACCCGCAAGCGCGAAGTGGGCATACGCAAAGTGGTCGGCGCGCATCGCCCGCAATTAATGGTTCAGTTTTTGACTGAGTCCCTGCTTTTAACCTGCGCCGCCCTGCTGATTTCTCTGGCACTGGTCGAGATATTTCTGCCCTTATTCAACGAATTTGTGCGCGGGAATTTGCACCTCAACGCGGCTACAGTGATGACAGGCGCGCCAGCGGTACTGGCACTAACATTGACGGTCGGATTGCTGGCGGGAGGCTATCCGGCGTTTCTCCTCTCCGCGTTTCGCCCGGTGACGGCATTAAAAAGCAACGCGTTTGCCCAATCGGGTTCTGCATGGTTGAAGAAAGGACTCGTGGTTTTTCAGTTTGGCATGTCCATTTTGCTGGTGATTTGCACCTTGGTGGTTTATCAGCAACTGCGATTTATGGAAACCAAAGATATGGGTTTTGCGCGCGATCACATTGTGAATGTGCCGATTTTTTATCGCGATTTTAAGAAAGAACCCGATCCACAAACGCGCCTTTCGGCACGCCACCACATGGTGAAACAGGTCTTTCTCGAACACCCCAATATTCTCAGCGCGTCGGCACTGCGCTACGACATTACGGGATACGGCGGGCGGGCGCGACTGATTTGGCCCGAAGGGGATCGAACAAAAGAACGGACACTTCGCATCAACGAGGTCGATGATTCGTTTTTCGAGACATTTGAAATTCCCGTGCTTCTCGGTCGCGCGTTTTCAACCGCTGTTGCCAGCGATACGTCTCAAGCGATTATCTTAAACGAGACCGCCGCGCGCCTACTCGGCTGGGAGAACGATCCAATTGGCAAACAAATTGTATCGCCGGATTATGAAAACCGAATCCTGACCGTGATTGGGATGGTCAAAGACTACCACAGTTTGTCGCTGCGAGAAGAAATCGCACCCATGGGATTTGTGGCCCGATGGCAGATGTTTTATTCTCTCGCCTTACGCATCCGACCGGAAAACACCGCGCAAACCCTGTTTTTCATCAAAACCCAGTGGGAACGCTTTGTGCCGGGCGCGCCCTTTGAATATATGTTTTTGGACGAGAAAATAGCGTGGGTCTATTTCAGAGAGTGGCGCATCGGCAAAATGCTCGGGGTGTTTTCGTTGCTGGCGATTTTTGTGGCGTGTTTGGGGCTGTTCGGATTGGCGGCGTTTATGGTCCAGTCCCGCACCAAGGAAATTGGCGTGCGAAAAGTGCTGGGCGCGCAGACCTCACATCTGGCGATGCTGCTGTCGCGCGAATTTTTGTTGCTGGTTCTTTTTGCCAACATCATCGCCTGGCCCGTGGCCTACCATCTGATGCAGGACTGGCTCTCCGGGTTTGCATATCGGATCGGCTTAAACGCATTGCCATTTGTCGCAAGCGCGATTCTGGCACTGGGCATTGCATTTGGAACAGTAAGCCTTCAAGCCATTCGCGTCGCGCGCGCCAATCCAATAGATGCGTTGCGACAGGAATAGTAGGGACAGGCCCCGGTGCATGTCCGTAAAGGCGAGACGCCAAAGTGACGAAACACAGACGGGCCGCCCCCTATCACGTCTCACCTTTTACTGTTTGATATTTTTGTCTGTGTTCCTATCTTTTCGTCAGTGACCCAAATAACCAGGACAGAGGATATGACCGTGTCAAAGCAAAAACCCGAACAAGACAGAGGGCATTCAGAACAGCCCACATTCGAAATCAAAAAGAAACCCGTGCCCAGTTTCGTGGGTGGCGGTTCTCCATCGTCCGAACAGGCATTGGAGACAAACGCCTCGGGCATGGACCGAAAAATTAAAAAAAAGGTGTGGACGCCAAAGCGCGTTGCGGGCATTGGCGCGGCTGCGACCTTTGTCGGGCTCGTGATCTATATGGCAATTTTTGGCGATCACAGCACCAAGCTCAATGTACAGGTCGAGCGCATTACAATTTCAGAAGTCATCCGCGGGCCCTTTCAGGAATTTATTGTCCAGCGCGGCACCGTGTTGCCGATTCAGACGCATTATATCGACGCATTGGAAGGTGGACAAGTCGGGGAAATTTTCTTAGAAGAAGGCGCGATGGTCGAGAAAAGCACACCTATTTTGCGGTTGTCGAACCCCACATTGGAGCAGAGTATTTTAACCCAAGAAGCCCGCTTGTTTGAACAGATCAACAACATGGAAAATACGCGATTGAATTTGGCTTCTCAGGCCATTCGCAACCGCCAGGAATTGATGCGCGTTGAACTGAATTTGCGGGAGACCGAACGCCAATACGAGAAGCAAAAAATTTTGTTTGAGCGCGGGTTGGGTTCCCAAGACAATTTTGAAAGTGCGCGAGATAGATATCAAAACGACCAAAAGCGCAAGTCCTTCATGCTGGAAACCGTGCGGCAGGATTCACTGTATCGCATCAATCAACTCGCTGCGCTAGACGCGCGCGCCCAGAGTTTGCAACGGCAATTGGACGATGTGCGTCGCCCGTTGGAGAATCTGGTCGTGCGCGCGCCGATCGACGGGCAATTGTCGCAATTAAATGCAGAAATTGGTCAATTGATGAACCGAGGAAGACGCATTGGGCAGGTCGATGTTTTAGAGGCTTACAAGATGCGGGTGGGCATTGATGAATTTTACATTACGAGAATTACCAAGGGACTCAAAGGCACCATTGAGATCGATGATGAGATTTACGATCTCAAAATTCGTCGGGTTTTTCCCGAAGTCATAGAGGGGCAATTTGAAGTTGACATGGACTTTGTGGGTGCGACACCAAAAAGCATTCGGCGCGGTCAAACCGAACAGATTCGACTGGAACTCGACGCGCCCGAAGAAGCCCTATTGTTGTCGCGCGGGGGGTTTTATCAGACCACGGGTGGCAACTGGGTATTTGTGGTTGAAGGCGATGAAGCCGTGCGCCGCGAAGTGCGTATTGGACGACAAAGTCCCGAGTATTTTGAAGTGCTCTCCGGGCTGTCCCCCGGCGAGCGCGTGGTCACATCGTCGTATGAGAATTATGAAGAGATCGATAAGTTGGTGTTGAAGCGGTAAGTTGCGGTCAGCAGTTAGCGGTCAGCAGTTAGCGGTCAGCAGTTAGCGGTCAGCAGTTAGCGGTCAGCAGTCAGCGGTCAGCAGAATAGGCACGGGCATTGCTTGGGGAGTGATTTGGATTGTGAACAGAGAAATCGAGAAACCGTAAAAATAAAAAGAATGCTCGCTGCCTTCATCTCAAGGCTTGATGTGAGTCGTTCTTAAAACTGATAGCTTTTAGCAGTCCGTCCAACCACCTAACCAAAGCGGAGAGGTGGGGGCTGAAAGCTTCTCGAAAGGAGTTGCAAAATGATCAAAACAGTCAGTCTCCAAAAGGTCTATACCACAGAAGAAGTTGAAACAACCGCCCTGAACAATGTCAATTTAGAGATCAATGAGGGCGAGTTTGTCGCCATTATGGGGCCGTCGGGGTGCGGCAAATCCACGCTCTTGAACGTGATCGGCTTGCTGGACAATCCGACCGAGGGTGAATATTATCTGAATGACGAAGAGGTGTCCAAACACACCGAACGGCAACGGGCCAATACCCGCAAGGAAAACATTGGCTTTGTGTTTCAGAGTTTCAATCTAATCGACGAACTGACCGTGGCCGAAAATGTGGAATTGCCGCTGTTGTATCTGGGCATGCCATCGCGCGAGCGCAAAAAACGCTTGGATGAATCGCTGGAATACATGGGCATCAAGCACCGCGAGAAGCATTTTCCGCAACAGTTGTCAGGCGGTCAGCAGCAGCGCGTGGCCGTGGCGAGAGCCGTCATTTCAAATCCCAATATCATTCTTGCAGACGAGCCAACGGGAAATCTCGACTCGGCAAATGGCAATGAGGTGATGGATTTGTTGACGGAATTGAACGAAAATGGGACGACCATCGTGATGGTGACACACAACTCGCACGATGCGGGATACGCGCACCGCATCATCCATCTGTTTGACGGTCATGTGGTGACAGAGAACATCAAAGAACAAACGCACATGTAATAAAGCCGCACACAGCCGTCAACTATCAGCAATCAGACCGCCCAACGACTCTCCACCGAAAAAGCCTACCAGTCGCCTGCCTACCCCCGCCTATCGGCAGACAGGTATCGGTATATAAACCTACCGCTTGGGGCGGGGTGAGTGGGCGAGTCAGAGACATCGCCCCTCTCGCTTCTCGCCTTTGGGCAGTGGAGGTGGGTGCTGATAGCTGACCGCGAGGAGACTTTATGATCAAAAATTATCTGACCGTTGCGATCCGCAATTTGATGCGCTACCGCCTGTACGCCCTGACCAATTTCAAAATGAAGTGACCGGCGGATACGAGCGCGCAATCAGTCCGATGTTTGCTTATGTCTTGTCAGCCATTGGAGTGGTGGTGTTGCTGATCGCGTGCATCAATTTTACCACCCTGTCTTTGGGGCACTCCGCGCGGCGGTCTTTGGAAGTGGGCATGCGTAAAGTATTGGGCGCACATCGCGGTCACTTGATGCGACAGTTTTGGGGTGAAACACTGCTGATGGGGTTGCTGGCACTGCTTTTGGGATTGACACTCGCAGCGTTGTTTTTACCGGTATTTAACGAGATGATCGCCGGCGCCGTGTCAATTGTGCTGAGTTGGGAATTGATCGTTGCCCTGATGGGTGTTCTCGTGTTTGTCGGGCTTGTCGCAGGCAGTTATCCCGCGTTCATTTTGTCAAAATTTCAACCCATATTGGCGTTTAAAAGCCATGCTCAAGTGGGGCGTCGCAAACCCTTTACACGCGCCCTTGTGGTGGTGCAATATGCCTTGTCAATTGTATTGATGATCGGCACGGGGATTATGGCGCAGCAACTGGATTATTTGCAGTCGAAAAATTTGGGATATGCGAGCGAACAGGTGGTGGTCTTGCGCCATGCGACGCGGGAAAATCTCGAACGCTTGCGCCAGGCACTGCGCGATCACGAGCGCATCGTAAACATCGCCGGTGGTGGCTATTCGTTTGTCAACAGCGTGAATCAAAGAGGCTTGGAGAATTGTAATGCCCAAAATTTCGATTAAATTGCCCCCCTTAGATGCCGAAGATAAGGTGGAAGTGACGGTGGTGGTGAACGGCAAAAGGAGGAAATGCGATTATCGGATGGAACTATTCACATGGGAGGAACACGCCGAACCCCACGAGCAGCGGGCAACGTGTTTGAAGCGCATTGTGGAGAACTACGACGACGCGTGGTCCCTCGTAGAAATTGGCGAACCATCTAAACGAGAGGTCTCTATCTTATTCGAGCGACGCGCATAAGTCCAGCATCGCGCAAATCGGCCCGGCCCTCTCGCGTCTCGCCTCCGGGGTGTGGGGGCGGGCGGGCTGACCGCTAATAGCTAAATAAAAAAAACAACATGATCCAGTTACAAAACATCGAAAAATATTACGAAACGGGCGTGGTGAAGACGTTTGTGTTGCGGCGGATTGATCTGGAAATCCGCGAGGGTGAATTTGTGTCGATCATGGGGCCATCGGGCGCGGGCAAGTCGACGCTGTTGCACATCTTGGGCATGCTGGATGTCGCGTCAAAAGGGGCGTACTATTTTTATGGCCGCGCGGTTCACGAGTTGGATGAACGCGCGCTGACCGAGTTGCACCGCGACCATATTGGCTTTGTGTTTCAGAGTTATCACCTGATCGATGAATTGACAGTGGCTGAAAATTTGGAGACGCCGCTGTTGTATCAAAAGGTGAAGGCAGCCGAGCGCAAAGGGCGAATCGCCGAGATGCTCGACCGCTTCAATATCGTGGCAAAAAAGAGACTGTTTCCCAACCAGTTGTCGGGCGGGCAGCAGCAATTGGTGGGCATCGCGCGGGCACTGATTACAGAGCCAAAATTGATTTTGGCCGATGAGCCAACGGGCAACTTAAACTCGACAGAAGGCGAGCGGATTATGGCGCAATTCAAGCAATTGAATGCCGAAGGTGTGACGATAGTGCAATGCACGCATTCCGAAAAAAATGCCGCTTACGGAGACCGCATTGTGTATATGTCCGACGGATGGATAGATCGGGATGAGCGGCTATAACTGTTTCCCTGTTCAGTGGATTCCGTGTTTTGCAGATGTGTTGGATTAAGTTTGTGGTTTTTGCTAGCTATCAGGCGCAATTATGTTCCAAAACTACTTGAAGATCGCCCTACGCAATTTGACGCGCCACAAGGGATACTCCCTGATCAATGTGTTGGGCTTATCGGTGGGCGTAGCTTGTTGTGTGCTGATCGGATTATTTGTTCACGATGAATTTCGAGTGGATCGGTTTCACAGCAAGCGTGATCGGATTTATAAGTTGCTCCACGAGATGCGCAACGACGACGGCACCCGTGATATGGGGTTTGGCACATCGGGAGCAGCGGGGCCTGCACTCAAGAAAGATTATTCAGAGATCGAAACCGTTGTGCGATATCTGTCGTGGGACTACATCTGGACAAAATATAAAGACCGCAAATTTCATCAGCGATTCTGTCTGACAGATCCCGATTTTTTGGAGGTATTCGATTTTGAACTGGCGATGGGAGATCGGGCGACAGTTCTCAGTGAACCGCTTTCAATTTTGGTGACACAGGCAACCGCGCGGCGATTTTTTGGTGACGCCGATCCAATCGGAAAAGTGCTTGTGGTCGATGATCGGTATATGGGTGGGGTATATACGATCACGGGCGTGCTGAAAGACGTGCCTCGACAATCGACCATGCAGTTTGATATCGTATGTGCAACGGTGAACACCTATTGGACGCGGAATGTATTTGAAAAGTGGGCAGTGGATTCAACTTGGCGACCGGCAGACAATTACATTTTGTTGCGAGAAGGCGCAGATGCCAAGGCACTAGAAGCAAAATTGCCCGAATTTATGGCGCGATATATGGGCGATGAGATTGTCGAAAAGAGCACCTATTTTTTGCAGCCTTTGGAGCGGATTTATCTGTATTCCAAGGTGGATTATGGCATCTCATTTTACAGCGACATCACGTATATCTACCTGTTTGCAATCATCGGGCTATTTATTTTGCTGATTGCGTGCATCAATTTTATGAATTTGGCAACCGCGCGTTCTGCACGCCGGGCACGCGAAGTTGGATTGCGGAAGGTGGTGGGGGCCTATCGCTCACAATTGATTCGGCAGTTTTTGGGCGAGACGTTTTTGACTGTGCTGTTAGCTGCGATATTCTCGCTGGTTATTGTGAAACTTTCACTGCCTCTCCTAAATGATTTTGTCCAGAAAACGATCGCGCTTGAAGGGCAGACCTTGGGGTACGCCCTTGGTGGGCTATTTGTTTTGACCGTGCTGGTAAGCGTGTTCGCCGGCGCATATCCCGCACTGTTTTTGTCCAATTTTCGGCCCGTGCTGGTACTGAAAGGCACACTCGTTTCGGGCGCCAGGAGCGGTCAATTGCGACAAATTCTCGTGGTGTTTCAATTCGCGATTTCGACATTTTTAATTGCGAGCACATACGTGGTATATCAGCAGTTGAACTATGTGCGGAATAAGAATTTGGGATTGGATAAAAATTTGATGGTGACAACCGGACTGTTTGGTACAGATCGGCGATTGACGGATGATTATTTGAATGTCAAGAATGAATTTTTGAAGCATCCAAATATTTTGAAAGCATCGGCATCGCATTCTACGATGGGATATGGCGGGCAATTGGATAGGGTGTACCCCGAGGGCAAAGGGAGTGAAGACTGGCGGATGCGCGTTTTGGGGGTGGATGAAGCCTTTTTAGATACCTATGATTTGAAACTCATCGCCGGCCGCAATTTTTCGCTGGCAGTGACAACTGATACGTCTCAGGCATTTATCTTAAACGAAACCGCAGTGAAGCGATTGGGGTGGACCGAGCCGATTGGAAAGGCTTTTGGATGGTCTGCTCAAAATCGAGAGCGGGGATTTGTGATCGGCGTGGTGAAAGATTTTCACAACCGGTCCCTCCATGAGATCATCCGGCCCGTGGCGATTGCGATGTGGCAACCCAAGTTCAATGTGCTGACACTGAAAATTCGCGGCGAGAATATTGAAGAGACGCTTGAATACATCGGTGAAGTATGGAAGAAATATATTCCCGAAAAGCCGTTTGAGTACCGATTTTTAGATGAAAATTTGGCGCGTTTTTATTTCGCCGAACAACGGATTGGAACACTTGTGACGGTGTTTGCCGGGCTGGCGATTGTGGTGGCGTGCCTGGGCCTGTTTGGCTTGGCGGCTTTTACAGCAGAACAGCGCACCAAAGAAATTGGCATCCGCAAGACCCTGGGCGCATCCTCATTCAGTATCGTGCGTTTGCTTGCGCGGGAATTTGTGATTTTGGTGCTGCTGGCCGATGTGATTGCATTTCCGCTGGCCTACTGGGCCATGAGTGCGTGGTTGGCGGGGTTTGCGTATCGCATAGATTTGGACGCGCTGGTTTTTGTGTTGAGTGGTTTGCTGACAATAGCAATCGCGATAATGACAGTGAGCACTCAGGCCATGCGCGCGGCGTTGACCGACCCAGCGACCGCGTTGCGGTATGAGTGATCGCGCCCTCCAAAATCCGCAAGACCCGCGCATTCCCAAAGAGAATTTTCCTTTGCGGATCGCGTACAAAAAAATCCCCACGTTATCCGTGGGGATTTTTTTAATCGCCATGCTTATACACCCCGCGACATGGTCAGGCCTTCTTGCTCGCGCCATAAAAACAACACATGACGAGATTTCCGCAAATGGCGCTCATACTGTTTGCTAAAATCCTGCCGCCGTCTGCCGTTGGGCGTTTTGCCATTGGGCCGCGCATTGCATTTCCCCCGCGCCTGCGTGATGCTTCGGCTGCCATTATGCACGGCAATCGTCATCACGCGTTGCGTTTCACGCTCGGGCGTCGTAACCTGCATTGACCAGATCGACGACTTCCCATTTTTGCAATTGTTCGCGTACGAGCCGACGCAGTGGTGCATCTTGCGTCCTTCAACAGACAATTCTTTGGCTGTCACCAATTCGGTAATGGTCCAGCGGCCCTTTTTATTGCCGTACTGATCCGTCTCCGTCCAATCCAGGGCATTGAATCCCGAAGGTGCCCACACTTTTGCGGGCAAGCGATTCTGCCTCGCCAACTGTCGGTGCCACATTTCAACCTGCCGAAGCAACTTAACCACACTGCGTCCTTTGATCGAAAAATTTGGTTGCTCCGGCGGCAATTGCACAACTTCGCCATCCACGGTCTCTTCGCGAGGCGCGTATTTCTGATTGTGAATATAATCCACAATCGGCCCAATCTCATCGGGATCGAGCATGGGATTGTTCACAAAAAAATGCACCACCTTGTGCCAGAACGGTTCGCGATCAAACGACGCCCCCAATCGCGTACTGTTCACCGCGCGCACCAAGGGTTCTTCCCCGCCTAGTCCGAGAATTTGCCCGCGCCGAAACGCTTCGTAAATCGTGTAATCAGGCGGCGATTCCAAAAATAGATGCGCCATCTTCTTTGTCAGAGTCAGCGGAATATCTGCCTTGCGAATATTGCCACCGATGCCCACATGGACAAACCACTCCTGCTGCCGCCGCGCCTCATTTTCCTCATCGAGAAACCACGCCATATCCATAAACGCGGGCACATCGTATTTCGCCAACAGATGGCGCGCCAAAGAACCAAATTGCTTGCGTACATTGTGCGATTCGGGTCGCCATGTTGCAGGATCGCGCATCCAACGTTTGTGCCAACTCGCCAGGGCGCCCATAGCTTCAATAAATGTGTTGCCATCTTGCGGGCCCAGTCGCACCAGCGCGGGCTTGACATCAAAGAAATGGCTCCGCTTTTCCACGTGAAGCAACAACTGCAACAGCGCGCGCCGCCCTTTGCGGTCTTTGCCCAACCGATCGTACGCGCGCTGGATCTTTTGCAAATGGGGGCGATTCAATTCCCCTTCCGATAGCTCGCCCTCACAGATCGCCCGAATCGTCTCCTGGGGCCGCCGCGTGTGGTTTTTCATCTTCGCCAAGACAGCATCGCTTTTCAAGCGCTCGGCCAAATCGCGTTCTTTCCTGCGCTGAGCAACACTTTTATGCGCGCCCGCACTCAGCCCATGCGCGCGACACCACGCCGTATAATCCGCAACCGTTTTTAATTCCAAATCGCGGACGTGACGCACGAGTTCCTGTTCGGCCAATTCCGCATCTACGGCCCGATCGGCAACCTTGCGCTCATGTCGCCGGTCCTGCCAGCTTTTGTTTAGTGCCCGACTCAATCCGCGATCGCCACACCACGCCTGATATTGCGCCACACTTGTCAACCCCAGCGACTGAATATGCGCGGTCAAATCTGCATTCGCCTTTCCCGCCGCCCCCCGATGCCGTCTCTTTTTGCGCTTTGCTGCCATAACATCCTCCTGCGCCTGTCCAATCTATTTAACACATGTCCGGATGCACATTTCAATCTCAGGAATACTCGGGCAAAGAAACTTCGATCAGCGTTGGCCCATCAACTTGCAGTGCCCTTTCAAGTGCGTCGCCAAATTCGCGCGCCTGGGTCACGCGCGCACCCGCCATGCCAAAACTTTGTGCAAACATCACAAAATCGGGGTTCGCCAGTTGCACGGCAATGTGTCGCCCACCACTTTCCCTGTCCTGTGCGCGTTTGATCGCGCTGTAAGCATTGTCATTGCACAAAATAACGGGCAGTGACACGCCCTGCTGAACCGCGGTTGAAAGCTCTGTCGCCGTGTACATAAACCCACCATCTCCACACAGTGCCACCACCTGCTTGTGTGGACATGCGATCTTGGCACCGATGGCAGCAGGCACAGAAAATCCCAGCGTTCCGTAAACAGTTGGCGACAGAAATGTGCGCGGTTGATACACCGGAAAGGTTCTGCGCGCCTGATAGCTGATCATCGTCATATCATTCACAACCACCGCATCCCGATCCAGTACATCCCGCAAAACGCCCAATAATTCGGGAAAAGGGCCTTGAATCGCATGATCGGGCGTTTGGCCTTCGCGCGATTTAGACGCATTGAGATGCCATGTGGTTTTAACCCCATCCAAACGCGCAGACAATCCCTGCAACCCCGCGCCAGCATCGCCAATCAGCACCACATCCGGCTCAAATGACCGCCCGATCACCGCTGGGTCGATATCCAGATGAATGAGCTTTTCCGGCGTGCCATTCCAAAGTTGCTCAAATCGAAATCCCAAACGCGTACCCACCGCGATCACCACGTCTGCCTCATTCAAACATCTGTTCATTGCCTCATCGCGCACGCGCAACGGATGGTCCGCGGGAATCGCACCCCGTCCATTGGCGGTCATGCCCACGGGCATTTCGAGTTTCTCGGCCAGCGCAACCACTTCATCACCCGCATTTTGTGTCCCCCCGCCCGCGAGAAGCATCGGTTTGCTGGCCGATTGAATCAGCACAGCGGCGGCATCGAGCGCAGTAGCCTCTGGCATCTGCGGCGCGCGGTGCGCGGGCTCGGCAATATTGACATCTGCCTCTGCCTTAAAAACATCCAGCGGAACTTCCAAAACATAAGGCCGCGGGCGGCCGTATTTCATCGCCTCAAACCCCACCGATAGAGCTTCGGGTATCTCTTCCACCTGTGACACGCGCCGCCCTTGTCCCGTCACGGAAAACAACGTGCCAAATTGGTCGCGCATATCGTGCAACACCCCCGAATCCGTCCCGTTTGTTTCATCGGTTGGCCCACTGCATATCAGCAACACGGGCGACGATTCTGCATGCGCTTCCCCAATCGGCGTCAACGCATTCACCGCGGCCGGGCCAGTCGTCGTCAATACCACCCCCACGCGCCCAGATGCCCGCGCATATCCATCGGCCATAAACCCCGCGCCTTGTTCATGCCGCGTTGTCACATGTCGAATGCGCGGATGATCGTACAGCGCATCGTAAAGCGCGAGCGTGTGAACCCCCGGAATGCCAAACACCACATCCACACCCCAAGCATCCAGTGTTTCAACCACAGCGCGACCACCAGTCATCAGCATAACTCCATCCTTTCGATCCATTTTGTGAAACGTCAATATACATTCAAAAACATCCGTCGTCAGACCAATTTTGCACGGACTGGCAAATCCTTAACAAAATATTATAGTATGTTATATACTTCTTTGCCTGTCAAATAACGCGTCAAATAAGAGGCCAAACATGGACTGGAAAAAATTTTCCTTTCAAAGAGATTCATCCCTTCGGAGACGGAAACGGCAGAGTCTCCCGACTCGTTGAAGCAGGTATTCTCTTTCAGTTCGGATATAATGTCCGCGGATTTTACGGGCTCTCCAAACTACTTCTATCGCCACGAACGAGAATACAAGTCCATCCTTCAACAATGCCGGGAACGACAGCCTTTTGACGTAACGCTATTTATTCGCTTTGGCATGGCTGGCTTTGCGAGTGAGCTCAAAGTCATAAACAATTTTATTAAAGCAAGAATCAATCGGCTAGTATATCGAACGATGCTCGTCCGCGCTTTCAATCAGAAGACGGCCCCCCGGCGGCTCCTGAACCAGAGAGAATACAATCTCCTCAACTTTCTTCTGAGCGAGACAGAGCCTTCAGATCCCTTCTCAGATACCCCGTCTCGAAGGATCAAACTATCAGAACTACTGAAGGCTAGTTACATACAATCTGCATATCAAAACGTCACTTGGCGAACTTTTCAGAGGGAGTTAATGCGGCTTGGCGAACTTGGATTTATCCGGTTTGCTAGGGATGAGTTGGTTCAGGACTGGATCGTGGAATTGGATTTTGAGGCCATCTCAAAGTATTGAACTACTTAATTTTTTTGTTGATATTAAACAACAACTGTATATCTTGTAACTCCTGTTGTGATCTATTCTATTTTAGTAATTTCCGGTTAGCAACTTGCATTTACTCCAAGGACTATCGCATTGGGTTGCCGGTGCTTCTACTGTCTCAGGATAATTGAGGCGATATAATTGAAGGAGTGAAGTCAATGCAAACTATCAATTTTGACATTAATTCATTGCTGAAAAAAATACGTGGGGGTCAATTTCTAATACCTCAATTTCAAAGAGACTTTACATGGAAAGAAGGTCAAACGAGGTTGTTAATAGATTCAATTGCGAGAAACTATCCTATTGGTTCACTTTTAATATTAGGTAAAAATGAGGAGGTTCCATTAAAGTCGCGAAAATTAGATGCGAATTACCATGCTAAAAACGAACAGACAGAACCATCAGAAGATGATGAACCGGGAATGGAATCGTATTATGTTTTAGATGGGCAACAACGCTTAACTTCCATTGCAAGAGTGTTTTTAGATGCTCATCACAAAAAAAATTACTATTTCGATTTGAAAGAAATGCACGAAAGCTATGACAGAGAAAACACCAGTTGGATTAAAAGTCGACGAAGAGGAAAGACAAATCCCGACAGAAAAGACAATAACCGATTGATTCGATCCGACATTGTACTAGATCAAGAGAAGTGTGACGTTTATATATCGGAATATGTTGAAGATTCTGGAGATTTCCCGGAATTTGACGATAATAGAACAAAAGCGAGACAAACTGCTGCAAAGTTGAAAGGAATATTTGAAATAATAAGGAAATTTTCAATACCTTTTGTTGTCTTGGACACTGATGCTCCGTTAGAATCAGTGTGTAGAGTATTTGAAACAATTAATTCAACTGGGACAAAACTTACAACTTTTGACTTAGCAGTAGCAAGATATTATCCGGATCCTGATTTAAAAGAATTGTTAGATACCTCTCAAGAACGTTATCCCATTTTAGGTGAGTATGATATAGATGGTGAAAGAATTCTTCAAATTCTATCTCTTTATCATTTAAGAAAAAATGACAGATTTCCAGAGGCTACTCGTTCTAATTTATTATCATTAGAGGAAAATTTCATTCGTGATAATTGGCAGAATGCAGCCTGTCGCCTTTCAGAAACTTGTGAGTGGATTAAGAACTTAGGTGCTACACCAAAAACCCAACCTCCACACGGCACTTTGGTAGCCATAGCGGCATTTTTAATGTGTTTTCCTGATAATCTCAAAAAATCTGAATTCACAATGGTTTTAAAAAAATGGTATTTCTGCACTACCTTAGCAGCAAATCCTTCACCCGCTAATAACTATAAAATTGGAGATGATTTCCGAAAATTTTACGACTTAGCAGAAAAAAATAGCCCCATTCAATATCCTCATGTTTATTTTTCAATAGACGACTTAATTAATATAAAGCACAAAGCAGACAGTAGATATAAAGCGATTCAAGCCCTCATGAGAACCACAGTTACAGAAGATTTAATGACAGGCAATCCATTAAATGAAGATTTGGAAAATCACCATATTTTTCCATACTCATTAACTAAGAGTGGAATAAAAAAAAACAAAATCAATTCTATTGTGAATAGCATAATGATTTCAAAAGATTCAAATCGTGATTTGAGTAATATAAATCCAGATTCTTATCTAGTGGATTTAGCCGAAAAACACAAAACACAAGGTAATACTGCTGATTTTGATAGACGTTTGAGAAATTGTTTCATACCTTACAAGTCAACTGATCCAGACTTACAGGCAAAATTGTCAAAAGAAAATTTTGATCAATTCCTTTCTGATCGGGCTTCAATGATTGTTCAGCACATCAAGGGAGTTGTAGGAGATGCCTATAAACTGCCTACCCAAGATACCCAAGAGAAAAATTTAGAAGATGATGAGTTTGTTGAAGGATAAAAAGTCAGCGTCGATCCTTCCACTTTCAAAATTCAGCGGTGTTCGCCCGTCAGGCAGGTAGGATTTCAGCATCAGCAATGGCGGGCTATTTTTATTTTTTTCTGCCCGTGCTGTGGTTGCTGTTCATTCGTGTTCATCTGCGTTCATCTGTGGTTGCTTTTGATTTTTCACCATTTTCTCATTATGGACCGCGTTATGAATACCATCGTTGTCGGCGGCGGGCAAGTGGGCATTACGTCGATTTAGAAGATCGAACAGTCTTGTGGTGTACGGGCTTTAGCCCCGATTACAAATTTATCCGCGTGCATCACCCCGAGTCCGCGTTTGACGAAAATGGGCCCATTCACAGACGCGGCTTATGTTTGCCCGGTCTGTTTTTTTTGGGCTTAAAATTTCAGCATACAGTCGGGTCGCATCTGCTGCGCGGGGTGGGCCGCGACGCGGAATATGTGGCGCGCAAGATCGCGGACAGGACCAGCCGCACCGTGTCGTGATCAGGGAGGGGATCGATCGCGTTTGTTGTGCAAACATCAACAGCCAAAAAAGGGAACTCCTCATGCCTTCACCCATGAACTGCTATCGCAGTGATACCCCGTTGCGCCTCGGTCTGATCGGCTGCGGTGGCATTGTCCAGAAATCGCATCTGGCGGGTCTGCTCAAAATGCCCGATCTCGTAACCATCTCGGCAATTGCCGATCCCGTGCCCGAAAACAGACACCGCGTCGGCACTGCCGCGGGCCTCGCCCTAGAGCAACGCTACGAAGACCATCGACACATGCTTGCCCGCGCGGAACTCGACGCCGCAATCATCGCCACCCCACATCACTTACACGCCGAACACGTCATCGAAGCCGCGCGAGCAGGCCTCGCCATCATCTCGGAAAAACCCATGGCAACCTCCCTCGAAGAAGCCGACCACCTCCTCAACGCAACCAAAAAACACAATGTACCCTACGGCGTTGTACACAATTTTCTCTACATGCCTGGCACTGCCGAAGCACTCAGGCTATTGCGCTGTGAAAACGCAGGGCAACCCCAAACGGGCCGCGCCCTTTCTCTCTTTGGCAAACCAGATCATCAGACCGACCCCAACGCGATTTGGCGCGCATCCAAAGCAGCCGGTGGCGGCTGCATCAGCGACAGTGCCTATCACGAAATCTATCTGATCGAAGCCATGATCGGCTCACCCGTGCGCTACGTTGAAGCCCGCGTACAGACCAAATTCTTTGACTTTGATGTCGACGATGTCGCCTTCCTCCTCTTTGAACACGAAAACCGCGCGATCTCCACGGTTTCCACATCCTGGGGCATGCCCAGCAACAGCGACAGCAATATATGCGAAGTCTATACCCGCACGCACGCCCTCCGCATTGTCGCACGCGGACGCGAACTCTTCCGCCTCGACAAATCCAATCGCAAATGGCAATCCGTTGACCTCAATCACGGACTCGGCAAAGAAGCCCTGCCTCGCGCTGGGCACGCGAATTATTTCGCCGCCACTTTCAAAGCACTCGCAGCAGGCAACCCCCCGCCAATCACCGGCGAACACGCCCGCCACAACCTCTCGATCATCCACGCTGCCCACCATGCAACAACCGCGCGTAGAGCAGTTGATGTGAGAGACCTTTAGAACGGAAATTTTCATGTCCAAGCCCAACATCATCTACATCTATGCCGATGATCTCGGCCGCGGCATGCTCTCTTGCTACGGCCAAAAACACTTTCAAACTCCCAACATCGACCACCTCGCCCGCGAGGGATTGCAATTTAACCGGGCGTATGGCTGCGTCTTTTGCGCCCCGGCGCGCGCCAGCCTAATGACGGGTTATCACGACGCACACGCCGGTCGATGGACCTTTACAAGAGGCGGTACTTATCGCGCCCTGGCCGAAGGCACAGCGACCTTTGAAGACATTGCCGAACACATCAACAATACCGGACTTCAAGAACGCCTCAACGAAGTCTTTCTCGCGCAGATCGCCCAGGCCGCGGGGTATGTCACGGGACAAATCGGCAAACTCGAATGGGGATTTGCCACGACGCCCCAACGCATTTGCCGGCACGGCTGGGATTATCACTACGGCTATTACGACCATCAACTCTGCCACGGCTTCTATCCCCCGTTCCTCTTTGAAAACGGCACCATCGTCAGAATACCCGGCAACACCCATCCCGACTGCGGCAAACACCCCGGCTCAGAATCGCCAGAAAATGCCGCCATCCGCCGCGACATGACCGGGAAAGTGGCCTATTCTCAAGACCTCTTCAACGACAAAATCGTCGATTTTCTCCGCGAACATCGCCACGCCCCCTTCTTCCTCTTCCACCCCTCACAACTGCCCCACGGTCCCATATCTGTTCCCGAAATTCACCCAGGCATCAAAGACGCGCCCGCGCTGACCCACTTTGAAAAAGAATACGCGTCCATGATTCTCCGCCTCGACGACACGGTGGGCATCATCCTCGACGAACTCGACGCGCTCGGTATTGCCGACAATACCGTTGTCTTCTTCAGCTCTGACAACGGCCACGAAATCTATGCCGAACAAAAAGGCCGCACCACAAAAAAACAAAGTTTAGACCGCGTGCGCTACGACGACATCACCACCCGCCACACCTCTGAACTGAGCGGCGACATCTTCAATGGCAACGACGGCATGGCCGGCCTCAAATGGACGAGTTGGGAAGGGGGCGTCCGCCTGCCCTACATCGCGCGCTGGCCCGGTCGCATCTCCCCCGGCACAACCGATCACATGATCGCCAATTGCGATTTTATGCCCACCCTATCTGAAATCACAGGTCAGAAAATGCCCAACTGGAAAGATGGCGAACCCTTCTTACCCACCCTTTTGGGCTATGAGCAACGCCCCCGCGCGCCTGTCATCTTTTCCTCTCGCCTCGGCCCTGCACTCGCCACAGCCGATGGTTGGAAATTGCGCCACATCAACAAAACCAACAACTTTCAACTCTACAACACAATGGACGACTACCGAGAAGAAAACGATCTCGCCGCGGAATATCCCGACAAGGTCGATCAACTCGGACGCCAACTTCTCATGGCCTGCGACGGCAATTTCGCCAACGGCAACCCCGATATGCATCTCGCCCATATATACAATGGGGCAACTTTGCGTTGAGATTAATGCCACGCGCATCGCCACAGCACGGGATACAAAATATCCTTGATCAGATAGCGACATTGTATATTCTATGTGAAATTATTCGGATAAACCAACCAACGAGAAAGGACTGCACCATGGCAGACAAACCCGTTTTGTTGACCGACGCGCAGATGCAGCAATTCATCCGCGATGGATATTTGATTCTCCATCCCGATTTTCCGCAGGGATTTCACGCAAAAGTTTACAGCCGCATCGAGGATTCCTTTGCCAAAGCCGGTGGCAAAAATCCGGGCAATAACCTCCTCCCGGCCGTGCCAGAACTGCAAGATGTGTGGGATCACCCCGTTGTTCACGGCGCGTTTTCCAGCATCCTCGGCCCCGATTATTATTTGCACCTGCACCGCCATGTTCACGAAAGCCACCCAGGCAGCGACGCGCGCAGCATGCACAAAGACAGTTTGCACAACAGCCGGTTCTGCGCGGATCACAACCGCCGCCATCACCACTGCCGCTGGATGATGGCCATGTATTATCCCCAAGACACACCCGACGAAATGGGGCCGACCAGTGTGACCCCCAGATCGCAATACATCACTGCCCGCCAACAGGAAGGCGAACACCTTTTCTCATCGGGGCCGGCGGGCACCGTTGTGTTGATTCACTACGATATCCTGCACAAAAAAGAAGCCAATAACACAGACATCACGCGCCACATGGTCAAATTTCTGTTCACGCGCATGAGCGAACCCACCGAACCCACATGGGATCACGCGGATGAAACCTGGGTCGCTTCCGATGATCCCCAAGAACCCGTATGGCAGGCCATGTGGAACTGGCATTTGGGCAAAGCCCCCCGGCGCGCGACAACTGATACATCCACCGAAACACTGACCGAGCAACTCTCCCATGCAGACGAAACCCTCGCCCTCAATGCGTCCTACACCTTGGGATCGTTGGGCGAAAAAGCCGTACCCACATTGATCGCCGCGCTCAGCGACAAGGAAAATGTGGATCGGCCCCGAAACGCGGGGTATGGATTCACGACGGTTGGCGAAGTTGCCGTGCCCGCATTGCTCAAACTCAGCCGAGATCCGAACCCGCAGATCCGCGCCCGCGCAGTCGATGTGCTCGGCGACTTGGGCCCGCGTGCCAGAGTCGCCACGCCCGACCTCATCGCGCTGTTGCAAGACCCCGATGAAGACGTGCGTGCCCGCGTTGCCGAATCCCTGGGCACCGTGAGCCAAAACACAGCTAACGCCGTGCGTCCACTCGCCGATATCCTCGCCACAGACGAAAGCGACTTTGTGCGCCGCAATGCCGCCCTCTCGCTTGCGCGATTGGGACCGCATGCCCAAGAAGCCATTCCCGAATTGGCAAACGCCATGCGCGATGGCAACCACTATGTCCGCGGATTTGCAGTCCACGGTCTCTATCGCATTGGCACGCCCGAAGCACTCAAGGCCGCCATGCAACGCCTGCAAACCCTGCGCTGGGATAGCGAATCCAGAGGCCAGGTCCAAAGACCCACCCCCATCAAGGCGGCATAGATGACCTGGAAACCCGTGCCCCAATACATCGCCACACCATTTGCGGAAAGCGTCTCGCCAAACAACGTCTTGCCAGAACACCCGCGCCCGCAAATGGTTCGGCAACACTGGCAAAACCTCAATGGCCTGTGGGACTATGCGGTCGAACCTGTTGCATTCGCAGGTGGAGACGCTCCCACCATGACCACAGGCGACCCGCCATCAAATTGGCACGGCCAAATCCTCGTTCCCTTTGCCATTGACGCGCCCCTGTCCGGCGTCATGAAAATTCTCCGCCCCGACCAGCGTTTGTGGTATCGCCGAAACCTCGCCATTCCCAAAGACTGGACGGGCAAACGCATTCTGCTCCATTTCCAAGCATCCGACTGGGAAACCAGCGTCTATGTCAACGGCGAGAAAGCCGGACAACACCGCGGCGGATACGACCCCTTTACCTTTGACATCACCGACCATTTGACAGATCGCAACAACGAACTCATTGTCTGCTGCTGGGACGCCACCGAACAACGGACGCAGGCCATTGGCAAACAAATCATGCCAGAAAATCGCCGGGGGTTTCGGTATCAGCCCACCGGCGGTATCTGGCAAACCGTCTGGCTCGAAGCCGTTCCCGAGCAATCTATTCGCTCCCTTTGCCTCACCCCCGATGTAGATAATGCAAGGCTAATCATCGTTGTCTCAGGCGAAAACTTAGTGGGTTGCAAAATTCGAGCGGCCGCTTATGACGGCAACCGGCAAATTGCCGAAGCGAGCGGACCGGCTGACCGAACCATTCACCTCGGCATTCCAAACGCAAAACACTGGCATCCAGACCATCCCTGCCTCTACGATCTCAAAGTTGAGGTGCAACGCCATGGCAAACCCGTTGATACAATCAACAGCTACTTTGGCATGCGCAAACTCGCCATCGGCGAAGATGAAAACGGCATCAAACGCTTCCTCCTCAACGACCAACCCATCTTTCAACTCGGCCCGCTAGACCAGGGCTATTGGCCCGACGGTATTTTGACGCCTCCCTCTGAAGAAGCCATCCTCTTTGACCTCGAATACCTCAAACAAATCGCCTGCAACATGGTGCGCGTTCACGTCAAAACCCATCCCGACCGCTGGTACTACCACTGCGACCGACTCGGCCTCTTGGTTTGGCAAGACATGATCTGCCTGCCCAAGTTCGGGCAAAGCGTGCCCCCCAAAGCCGCGCAGCAATGGGAGAGAGAATTTGACAACATAATGGACTGGCTGCACAACCATCCCTGCATCGTCCAGTGGATCATCTTCAACGAAGGCTGGGGGCAACACGACACCAACCGCCACACAGACCGCGTCAAACAGCGCGATCCCTCGCGCCTTGTCACCAGTGCCAGCGGTTGGACAGACATGGGCACGGGCGACTTATGCGATATTCACGACTACACCTTCTATCCGGCCACCGCGCGCCAACAATCCGCCCAGGGGCGCGTCGCCCTCTTGGGAGAAGCAGGCGGATTCAACCTCTGCATTCCCGGTCATACATGGTATGACCACGAAAAACCCGCTGAACACATCGACCACATCAATGACATCACCCGCCCCACCTATCCAACATCCGATTCCATGCGAGACGACTATCGCTTTTGGGTTGAAAATCTCCGCGCAATGGTCGGCCTCACCGCGCTCAACGGCGTTGTGTACACCCAAATCACCGATGTCGAACACGAACTCAACGGCTGGCTGACCTACGACCGCAAAATCTCCAAAATTGACCCCGACGAACTCGGCTCTATCCACACCACCCTTTGGGATCCCCCGCAATTTGAAACCACAATTGGCCCCGACGCCGAATGGCGATACAGCATGGAACAAGGGATCGCACGACCCGCCCTGCCCCAGCACACCTCGCCCCGCGACAACCTGCCGAACTTCGGCGGCCACTGGTGTCAGACCGGATTCGACGATTCATCTTGGAACGCGGGAAAGGGCCCGTTTGGCGCGATAGGTGGCGTGCCCGGCGATCCCATCTATCTTCGCACCACAATCACTCTAAATCGGCATTTGGATGCGCCCGTATTCCGCGTGGCGTCATCTGCAGATTGCCAACTCTTTATCAACGGCCAACTCATCCGCAGTCTGCGCGTCAGGCAGCACTCCGCCCCCATCTCAGAAACCTGCACCCTGCTCTATCCAGACGAACGCGATCTCTTAACCCATGGCGAAAATACAATCTGCGCGGTTCTGTTGTCCTCTCAAAACGCGCCTTATCTCTCTGTTCAATTGTTGGACATGAAATGATCTACCCCTTCGTGCCCGTGAACTGCTATTTAAAAGACAATCCCACAGAAGACGTTGGGGCCTCGCGGATATCTGGACAGGGGCCAGCGCGCGTGCTCAAATTGCCCGATATCCTTCGGGAGCAAATCCTCGCAGAACAAGACCGCGTCAATCAAAACACCATCAGTCGCCAGTAGCCAGCCGTCGGTTGTCAACTCCAACCACTTGGTCCAAAAACGCGCTTGCCGCTATTCATTCGCAACTGTTCACGGAGGAAGCCATGAACGCTTCGGACTTATTTGTCAAAGCATTAAAAAATGAAGGCGTGACATCTATCTACGGCGTGCCAGGGGAAGAAAATCTCGCTTTTCTAGAAGCCCTTCGCAAATCGAGTATCGAACTCATCCTCACGCGGCACGAACAGGGCGCGGCTTTTATGGCTGCGACCTATGGACGGTTGACGGGCAAGGCCGGCGTTTGCCTTGCCACACTCGGGCCTGGCGCCACCAATTTTGTGACGGGCGCGGCATACGCGCAATTGAGCGGCATGCCCCTGCTCATGATCACGGGCCAAAAGCCCATCAAAAAGAGCAAGCAAGGCCAATTTCAGATCGTCGACGTCGTGCGTATGATGGAACCCCTGACAAAATACACCCGACAAATTGTCAACGTAGATATGATCCCCTCTATGGTGCGGGAGGCATTCCGCCTCGCCCAAGAAGAACGCCCCGGCGCCGTGCATCTGGAATTGCCGGAGGATGTCGCGGAAGAGCCGGTTGATGAACAGACCACGCCGGTCTTTCAAATTAGCACATGCCTGCGCGGCGACGCCAATGAACGCGCCATTGACAATGCCGTCAGCATGATCAAAGCGGCTGCGCGGCCTTTATTGCTCTTGGGCGCGGGCACCAATCGCAAGCGAATATGGGAATCCGTATCGCACTTTCTCGACAAAACCGGCATTCCGTTTTTCAACACGCAACTCGGCAAGGGGGTCGTTGGCGACGGCCATCCCTTATTTTTGGGCACCGCGGCATTATCCGATGGCGACTATCTCCACTGTGCTATTGAGCGCGCGGACCTGATCATCAATGTCGGGCACGACGTGGTGGAGAAACCGCCGTTTTTTATGTCGCACGATGAGGGCGCGACCCGCGTGATCCACATCAACTTCCAATCCGCGGTGGTGGACAATGTGTATTTTCCACAATTGGAAGTGGTGGGCGACATCGCCAATACGATCCGCCGCCTCGCCGACAAGGCCGGCAAAACCGCGTCACACGATTTTGAATATTACATGAGAATCCGCGAACAAATTCAAGAACACATTCACATCGGCGAACGCGATACCAGCTTTCCGGTAAAGCCACAGCGTCTCGTGTGGGATGTGCGTAAAGTCATGCCGGAAGATGGCATTATCGCGCTGGACAACGGCGTGTACAAAATCTGGTTTGCGCGCAACTATCCCACCACCCAGCCCAACACCGTGCTGCTGGACAACGCCCTTGCGACAATGGGCGCGGGACTGCCCTCGGCAATCGAAGCCACGCGGTTCTACCCCCATCGGCAGGTGATGGCAATTTGCGGCGACGGCGGTTTTATGATGAACAGTCAGGAGTTGGAAACCGCGGTCAGGCTCGATCTCAATCTCGTTGTCTTGATTTTAAGAGACAATGCCTACGGCATGATCCGCTGGAAACAATACAGCATGGGGCTTTTAGATTTTGGCTTGGAATTTGGCAATCCGGATTTTGTCATGTACGCCGAGAGTTACGGCGCGCGTGGACATCGCGTGAAATCCACAGAAATGATTGTCCCCCTGTTGGCGCGATGTTATGCCGACGGGGGTGTGCATCTCGTTGAAATCCCTGTGGATTATTCAGAAAACCAGAAGGTTCTCGTGGATGAACTGCAAGCAAAGACGTGTTTATTGTGAGTGCTTCGGCGTTCCGTCATTTTCACGGGCGAGTCGCGCGCCGAGCGGGTGGTGGCGGTCTTGCAGCGGCAGATAGGCTCTCCTGCCCGTGAAATGGGATTCGTACACGGCACTGACGCACTCCTTGGAATTTTATGAGACAAACCATCGGGCTTGGGAAAAATTATCTCACCATTGCCATTCGAAACCTGCTGCAGCACCCGACCTATTCCGCGATCAACCTTTCGGGGTTGGCCATCGGAATGGCGTGCGCGGTTCTGCTAGCGGTTTATATTTTCCATGAGTTGAGCTATGATCGGTTTCGCCCACAGGTGGCGCGCACCTATCGGGTGATGAAGCAAACCCGGCATGCAAACGGCCGGATCGCATGGCACAGCGGACAGCAGGGACCATTGGCACAGGTGTTGCCCGAAGAAATTCCAGAAGTGGAGGACGCGGCTCGGTTTTGGGGCGGTCTCAGGTGGGTGACCGCTGGGGAAAAGGCGTTTCAGCAGATGTTCTGGCTGAGCGACCCCAATGTGTTTGCGTTTTTCGGAATTGACTTATTGGCGGGCGATCTGCAGACGGTATTGCAGGTGCCGTTTTCAGTGGTGGTGACAGAGCCTGTTGCACAGAAGTTTTTTGGCCCCGCCGATCCGATAGGCAAAGTGATCACCGTAGATCACAACCTGTTTGGGGGAACATATCACATCGCAGGCGTGATTCGGGAAGCCCCCCGCAACTCGCGATTTCAGTATGATTTTATTACGGCCACGATGTCACAGGGCGTTCGGCAACGCAGATCATGGGATCACTGGTTGTCGCCCTCGCATTCGCGACCGGCGAATACATATCTGCGCCTGAAACCCGAGGCAAATCCCGAGGTCGTCGCCCAAAAGCTGCCGAAATTGGTCGAGCGGTACGCGGAAATCGCAGAAGATGAAACCGAGACCGCGCGCTATTACTTGCATCCGGTGCCGCGAATGCACCTGTATTCCAAAACAGACATGCCGGGGTTTACGGGCGATGCGGGGCGGCCCTACAAAGACATACAACAGATTTATCTGCTGGGGTTGGTGGGGTCTTTTATTTTTGTCATTGCGTGTATTAACTTTATGAACCTGGCCACGGCTCGATCGGCCAACCGGGCAAAAGAGGTGGGGCTGCGGAAAGTCGTGGGCGCGCATCGAACGCATCTGGTAAAGCAATTTTTGGGTGAATCCCTGCTGTTGTCGTTGCTCGCCGCAGTTGTAGCACTCGGCGTGGTGCATCTCGCCCTGCCTCAGTTCAGTGCTTTTGTGCAGGAGGATCTGACGCTCGACCGCGGATTGGCGGTTTGGGTCCTGGGGATCACCCTGTTTGTCGGGCTGTTGTCGGGGAGCTATCCAGCATTTTATCTCTCTGCGTTCCAACCAGCGACAGTCTTGAAGGGCAGTGCAACAAAGGCCGGGTCGGGTCAAGTCCGCGTGCGAAAGGGACTGGTCGTATTGCAATTTGCGATTTCGATTGTACTGGTAATCGGAACGACGATCGTGGCCGATCAGATGCGCTTGATTCGGGAGAAGGATCTGGGGTTTAACAAAGATGAAGTCGTGGTGGCGTCGATATTCCGACAAGAGCGTTCTTTGAGCCGCGGGGGACAGTTGCAGAAGCGATACCTTCAGGTGAGAGAGGCCTTTTCACAACACCCCAACATCTCGAAAGTATCGGCAACGTCGGATTTGCCAGGGCATAGCTGGCCCAATCGCGAGTGGTTTTTTCCCGAAGGCGATCCAGACCGAGGCATCGAAGTGCGGGTCTTTGGGGCAGATGAGGCATTTCTGGATTGCTATGATATTCCCCTGCTGGCCGGACGAAATTACGACCACACGCACGCGGAACGCGCGTGGAAGAGACGGGGCAAACCGGGCGAATTATTCGTGTTGAACGAGACGGCTGTGGCGGCATTTGGTTGGACAGATCCAGTGGGAAAGGTGCTGACTTCACACGTTCGAAAAGGACATGTGATCGGTGTGGTAAAAGACTTTCACTTTCGACATCTTTACGAAGCCATTGAGCCGTTGGTCATCACGGCGGCGTGGTATCGGTTGAGCCATCTTTCAATGCGAATTCGACCGCATAGCCTGCCGGAGACAATGGCGTTTTTAGAACGCACCTGGTCGCAGTTTATTCCGAGTCGGCCCCCTGAGATCGCATTTGTAACCGACCGCCTGGAACGCTGGTATCGGGACGATCAGCGCGTTGGGCAGATATTCACCGCGGCGTTTGTCATCGCGATTTTTGTCGCATGTATGGGGCTGTTTGGGTTGGCGGCATTTACCGCAGAGCAACGGACAAAGGAAATTGGAGTGCGCAAGGTGATGGGCGCGTCGGGTTGGAATGTAGCCATCTTGTTGTCTCGGGAATTTGTGACGCTGGTCGGGTTGGCAAATCTGATCGCCTGGCCAATCATTTATGTGGCGATGGATCGGTGGTTGCAGCATTTTGCCGATCGGATTGACCTGAGTCCAACACCATTTGTGCTGGGGAGCCTGCTGGCACTTGCGATTGCGCTGTTGACCGTGAGCACACAGGCGTGGAAAGCTGCCCGCGCGAATCCCGTTGTGACATTGCGGTGTGAATAGTATAATTGAGGGGTGTGCATAAATCAAAATCACACAACGAGAAACCATCAGCCAAAGCTATGGGACAGTGCCATCACGCACAGCGCGCGATTCCCTGTCTGCCGACAGGCAGGCGTCTCGCACCTCATACCCATTTGGCAATCCACTTTGAAGGCCAGCGCATGTTGTGCTGCGACAAAAGCGATTTGCGCTGTGCAAGCCTGTCTGCCGTCCGCGACAGGCAGGCCCCTCGGCGTTTGAGAGTGCCCTTTTTTGCCTACTTTTTTGGGGCACGCAAAAAAGTAGGTCGCCAAAGGCATGGAAGGCATGGCGTGGCCAACGCATATAAAGCAATAGACAATGGTTTATCACCTGATGCTGTTTGTCATCTAAACGTGTTAACGTCAGTTATTCATCAGCAAACAATACCCATCCCGCAAGAAGCGACCCGTTTCCCCTTTACTGCTCTCCCTAGAATTGCAATTTCTCTCATGCAATATCACCTCGCACAACTGAAAGCGTTTTGTGAAGCGCATCCAATGGAGGCCAAGGTCTTGATTGTACCCGCGATGACTGTGGGGCACGATCTGGCGATGGGGCTTGCGGCCGCGGGGTATTCGTGGATGAACTTGCAGATTGAGACGCCGCGCAGCCTGGCCGAGAAGGACGCGAGTGCGCGGCTCGTCGCGGATGGGCATTCGCGCCTTGCTCAGGACGCGGATTTGTTCTGGCTGGACGAAATGATTCCCCAAGCCGTGCGCGAAGTTGAGGATGATTATTTCACACAACAGGCTGCCGCGCTCACCCGACCTTTTTTACGCACCTTGCGCGTTTTGCGCGCGGCGGGATTGCAACCCGATTCGCTCTCTGGTGAACGCGCGCGGCACCGGTTGTTGCAGCGGCTTTATCGGGCGTATTGCGCGGCATTTGAACGAGATCATCTCTACGACAATGCGATATTGTATCGGCGCGCAATAGAGCATCTAAAATCATCTGCACACAATATTCACCACGCCATCCTCGACGAAACACCCTTGCCGAGCCTGGCTTTTCTTTATGTGCGAGAACGATCACAGGGCCGTATCTGGCGCATCGGGCGAAAGAATATGGGCGCGTTGCCGCCGCCACACAGTGCCGCCATGCGTTTCGCCGACATACCCCTTCCCAACGTTGAAGGCAACGTGGGAGTGGGTGGAAACGCATTCATATCGGGGCTGGCACCCAAAGACGCGTCTCAAATTCGGTTGTGCGAAACCTTGGGCACCGAGACAGAAATCCGGACGGTGTTGCGCGACATAAGATCGGGACTCATACCGTTGGACGCCGTCGAAATTGTTTATACCTCAGAAATCCCGTATTTGAGCCTGTTGTGCGATGCGATTCAGCAGTTTGGGCTGAACGCCACTTATGCCGAGGGCCTGCCGGTCGCGACAACCCGCACCGGGCAGGCATTGGTGAGTTTTTATCGGTGGCTGGGCGCGGGATGCCGCGCGGATGACCTGATCGCGATCTGCCGCGCGGGTCTGATCGCGTCTGAAGACGCGCCTGCTGTGGCAACCGTCATACAACGCGCGCGTATCGGCGAAGATCTGCTGCGCGATTTTCATGCCCTGAACAAAATGAAGACCGCCCTCCGAGCGCGAGGGGATGATGACGCGGCGAGACAGATAACGCCAGGCGAAATCGAAGCGGTCACTGAGGAACTAAAACGCTTATTCGACTTGATCCCCCAAGGGCCAAGTGTATCGCTCGGCGCATTGGTGGATGCGGGATTGCAATTTCTCGAGCATTTTGCGAAAGCCGAAGATAATGATGTGCTCACCGCGATCACAGATCGCTTGCGCCATGTGGCTCGTTCTGTGCGCCGCAAGGCACCTGCACGCCAATTGGCGAACCGTCTGGCCGAATTGACCACCAACCTTTCTTTTCGATCCGAAGCAGCCAAACCGGGACACCTATCCATTGCCCCGCTTTCGCGGGCGGGATATGCCAACCGAACGCATATTTATGTGGTCGGCATGGACGAGAGCACTTTCCCCGGCGGCGCAACAGAAGACCCGCTGTTATTAGATGGCGAGCGCGGGGGGGTATCGAGTGAATTGGAATTGCGCCGCACGCGGCCCGCCGAGCAAGTGTGGCATCTGATTCGCGTGTTGGGCATGGCATCTAACAAGCTGACATTGTTGTCGTGTCGTCAGAACTTGTCCGATGGCCGGGAGCGTTATCCCGCCGCGCTTTTTCAGCAAGCCGCCGAACAGATGGCGATTGCGCCCATCCCCGTTGCGCGCGTTTTGCCCGAAGATCCTGCACAGGCACTGGACGATGCAGAGGCATTGCTGCTACACTATCCCTCTGCCGATTACACATCTGTTGTGAACCGAGCATTCCCCTGGCTGGTCTCTGGACAAAACGCGCGCCGAGCGCGCGAATGGCATGGGTTGACGACTTGCGATGGATGGCTTGGCGCACCCACACCCGAGTTGGCGATTACCGCGCAGCATGGAATTTTCTCGCCATCAAAATTGGAGATGCTGGCGCGGTGTCCCTATCGGTATTTTTTACGCCATGTGCTCGGCATTCTGCCCACTGAAGAAACCGAAGCCGACCCCACGCGATGGCTCGATCCCTTGTCTTATGGCGCGTTGTTGCACAGCTTATTTCACAAATTTATGCAAACCCTGAAAGCGCGCGGCGAACGGCCCGACCGCGAACAGCACAGCGCATTGATTCAGAGCCTCCTCAAACGAGAAATTGAAAAACAAAAAGAAACCCACCCCGTTGAACATCAAGCCGCGTATCACGCCGATGTCAAACGCCTATCACAAGCCGCACAGGTGTTTCTCGCGGTTGAGTCCGATGAAAAAAATGCCGATCCCATCGGATTTGAAGTGAGCTTTGGATTTGGCGAATCGGGTGGACTGAACAATGAAGCACCCGTGACACTTGAATTATCCGACGATGTCGCATTTCGCATCCGAGGGCGCATTGACCGCGTGGATCGCGTTGAAGACGACTTTGCGATTTGGGATTACAAGACGGGATCGATGGCGCAATACGACGAGCGGGATCTGCTCAAACGCGGCACGCATTTACAATGGGCCTTGTATGCCTATGCCCTCGAGGCGATCCTAAAACACCGTGAACCGGGCCGCGTGCAAATGTCGGGCTATGTTTTTCCCGGCGACAGAGAACACGGACGGCGGCTTTCGGATACGCCGCCCGCGCCCGAAACATTGGGCAATATATTGCGCCCCTTGCTCGAATTGGTGGCCAACGGGGGCTTTTTTCACGTTCAGAAATCCCATGAGTGCGATTACTGCATCTACAACCGAGTCTGTGGGGGGGAACGATTAGACGCCAACGCACTCGCCGCTGCATGCGAGACAATGGCCGACGACAGCGATTTCGCGCCCTTGTTAGACAGCTTAAATCGCTGGATGGGAATATGACGATTGCGTGCAGGAATGCTGAGCACTGAACCGAAACCTGAGCCTGTCAAAGGGTGACAGATGGGATTCGTGACCGTTTTTGGGCTGTGGGTTGGGGCTGAACGCTAACCGCTGAACGCTTTTTTATGACACTTCGAGATCAACACGCACGCGATCAAATTGACCACGCGCTGGATCGGAATGTGATGGTACTTGCAGGGGCAGGCGCGGGGAAAACCCATGCCCTGGTAAAGCGGATGGTGAATGCGGTACAAACAGGTGTGGTGGCGGTGGATCAGTTGGCCGCCATCACGTTTACGCGCAAGGCCGCGGGTGAAATGCGCGGGCGGTTTTTCATTGCCTTAAAAGCGCGTGCCGAAAAAGCCAAAGGCGAGGACCTGGGCCGCATTCAACGCGCCCTCGAAAAAGTCGATCACTGTTTTATCGGCACCATTCACTCATTTTGCGGTCAATTGCTGCGCGAACGCCCGGTTGAAGCGGGCCTGCCACCCGATTTTTCAGAAGTGGAAGAACGCGAAGAAGCGGTCATGCGCCGCGACGCGTGGGATCGATTTGTACAGCGTTGTTTTTTGGCGAAAGACGCGCGACTCACCCAGCTTGAAGATCTGGGCCTGCGCCCCGAAGACTTGTATGGCTTTTTTCAAAGACGCTGCCTGTTCAGCGATGTACCGCTCGCGTCTGGATCAACGGACAAACCCGATTTATCGACCGCGGTTTCAAAATTTGAAGCCTTCTTGGAACGGGCAGAAGCCCATCTCCCCAATCCCGCGCCCGGCAAACGCGACGCCCTCCAGTCCGCAGTGACGCGCGCGCGGTTATTTTTGACCAACCGGGGGATCCAGTCGGATGCGGATCGCATCACCTTCTTGCAAATATTCACTGGAAAACTCGGTGTCACCCTAAAAAGTTGGTCGCCCCACGGCGATTTTGCAAAGACCTTACGAGACGAGTTGTTGCCCGAGTTTCAAACCGAAATTCTCGCTCCTACCCTCACCCGGTGGCGACAGTACGTTTACCAATTCGCCGCCACATTCGTCGATGAAGCAGTGGCCGAATACGCCCAAACGCGCCGCGAATTCGGTCGGCTTACCTTTCAAGATTTGCTCGAATTGGGCGCGCGGTTGTTGCGCGATCATCCCGAAGTGCGCCAACACTTTCAGGATCGCTATACCTGTCTATTTGTTGATGAATTTCAAGATACCGATCCCATTCAGGCTGAAATATTGCTGTATCTAACCGGCGAAAATTTAGAAGAAACCGATTGGCGCAAACTCGCGCCCCGGCCCGGTAGCTTGTTCTTGGTCGGCGACGGCAAACAGTCGATCTATCGCTTTCGCCGCGCGGATGTCGAGACCTTTGACCTCGTCCGCGACCGCATTGTCAATACCGGAGGCAGTGTTGTCGAACTCAACACCAGCTTTCGCTCAGTGGGCCATCTCTGTGATTGGATCAACGCGGCATTTGAACCCCTGTTCGCCGAACATGAAAAGCACTATCAAGCAGAATTTGCGCCGCTATTCAAATTTAGATCAGACGGCGAAGATGAATTTGCCGTGCGCCAAATTTCAATCGCCAAAGTCTATCGCAACAGTCGCAGTCAAATCGCATTGGAAGACGCCGAGCGGATTGCAAATTTCATCGCGGCGGCTATAGAAGGCCAAACAGAATTTAATGGCCCCGGCAAAGACGCCGCGCTTGGCCCCAAAGCATCGCCGGGGGATTTTCTCATCTTAACGCGCACATCGGGCTATTTGTCTCATTACGCACAGGCACTAGAGGCGCGCGGGATTCCCTTTGACATCACGGGTGGCAATCGCCTTGGCGAAGCCGATGTGTTGCACACCCTCATCGACTTTTTCGAGGCGATTTATATGCCCGACAATCCGCTTCCATTGCTGGCGTATTTGCGGGGGGAGCTCGTGGGCGTGGGCGACGACGCGCTCTACGCGTTCAAAAAAGCAGGCGGCGTTTTTAATTGGACATGCGATTTGCCCGATGGAATGGATGAAGAATTACACCGAATTTTCGCGCAGGCATTTGATCACCTCAAAAAAGCGTCGGAATGGCTGCACTGTTTATCGCCCAGCGCCGCCATCGCGCGCTGTGTCGGCCTGCTCGGCCTGCTGCCTTTTGTGCGTACCCTGCACATGGGCGCGACGCATGTCGGCAATCTCATTCGCGTATTATCTCTGGTTCACGAGTGGCGCGCGGCGGGATGGCACTGGGGGCAGGTGGTGACAGAGTTGCGCGCGCGCATCGACGATAGAGACGATAAGACCGAGCAAATGACACTCGCTTCCGGACGAGAAGATGTCGTGCGATTGATGAATCTGCATCAGGCAAAAGGATTGCAGGGCAAAATCGTCTTCCTCGCCGACCCCTATGACACGAGTTACAAGCGTTATGGCCCCGAGTTTCACGTATCGCGCGCAGAAGGCACCCCCTTTTTGGCTCTGCCCATTACAAAACCTCGCGGACCTTATGCACGCCAAGTCATTGCCGAGCCTGTGGATTGGAAAACCGCCGAAGCCGAAGAGGCGCAATTCATCGCAGGCGAAGAATTGCGTTTGCTCTATGTGGCTGCAACGCGCGCAGAAAATTTGCTCATCGTATCCACCTACACCGAAAAACTCGAAGATGGCCCCTGGTCACCGCTTTATTCTTTTTTGAAAAATGTGCCCGAACTGATTCGGTATGCCGCAGCAGAAGTCCCTCCGCCTGAAACGCGGCCTATCAACTTAAAACGAGCACGCGCAGACCGCGACGCATTCTGGACAGTTGTCCAAAAGGAATCGTTTGAGGTGGTACAGGTGACAGACGACCGCGCGGACGTCGCGATCGCAGATTTGGGCGAGACGGGCAGGCGGACAAGCAGCGGGGTTGCCTATGGCACAGTCGTTCACCAGATATTCGACGATGCCATTAACAACCGATTGCCAGATGATCCGACATCTTATGTGAAATATTTACTGAATGAGGCAGGTGCAATCCCTGAGTTTTTACCGGCTGCGCTGGACGCATTGCAGCATTTTTGCAACTCAGAGATATGGGAAGAACTGCGGGCTTCAGAACGGGTCTATACCGAAGTCCCCTTTGCAATCTCGCACGCCGCGCACAACAACTCAACCGCCCGCGCCGAAGTCAGCAAGTCATCTCAAAAGATCATTCGCGGCGTCATCGATCTGATCTACCGCGTGCCCGAAGGATGGAAAATCGTCGATTACAAAACCCATGCTGTGAAAACTGATGAAGATGTGAAGGCACTGTGCGAACAAACATCCGATCAAGTGAACACCTATGCCGACCACTGGGCGAATTTTACCGGCGAACCAGTCGTTGCAAAAGGCTTGTGGCTAACAGAGCGAACAGCATTTGTAGAAATTGAAGGGAGAGATGCCCTTGGCACTGATGTATGATTCTCAAAAGGCCATGCGTATGTTGGGCAAAAATGACCACACACTCGGTCAGTTGATCCAACGGGCAGGGCCAATAACCATTGATCCACCCAAACGACTAAACCCTTTTGACGCGCTCTTGCGGTCAATTATCTACCAACAACTCTCGGGCAAAGCAGCAGCCGCCATTCACAAACGGGTGCGCGCCCTGTTTTCGGGACAAAGCATCACACCCGATCAGGTGCTCGCGATGGATGATCAGACACTTCGCAACGCGGGCATGTCGCGAGCAAAAGTGGCTGCGGCAAACGATCTGGCGCGCAAAACCATCGATGGCCTGATTCCCCCGGGTTCACGCCTGCACAAAATGTCGGATGCCGACATTTTAACATGCCTCACACAGGTGCGCGGCATTGGAGAGTGGACCGTACAGATGTTCTTGATGTTTCAACTCGGCAGACCCGACGTACTCCCAACGAAAGACTTGGGTGTACGCAAGGGATTTATGCTTACTTATGGGTTGAATGCGTTGCCCGCAGAAAGGGAATTGATGGTCTATTGCGAACGGTGGAAACCTTATCGTTCAGCGGGAAGTTGGTACATGTGGCGCGCCATTGAGTTGTGGGGTTGACATTTTTCATCTACAAACGGAGCAGATGATGCCAAATATACTCGTTTTATTGAGCGACCAATTGCGCCGACAGGCACTTGGGATTTATGGTGACCCGGATGCGCGCACACCGCATTTGGACGCCTTTGCACAACGGGGCATTCGATTTGACAATGCGTGTGCCACATATCCGATCTGCGTGCCTTTTCGATTCACGCTAATGACCGGCGAATACGCACACGTTCGCAAAGTACCGGGCATTGAATACGCCATGTCCGCAACAGAACGCACCCTCGCAGATGAATTTAACGACGCGGGATATGAAACCATTTACGTGGGCAAATGGCATCTCGACGGCGGGCATGGGCGGTTGGGATCTGCTTTGCAGGTCAACCGCACGCGCGTACCGCGTTCTAGGCAGGGTCGCTGGCAAAAATGGTGCGGTTTTGAGTTGCGCAATGATCCCTTCGATACCGCTTACTTTGAAGATGACGATCCCACACCAAAAAACATTGAAGGGTATCAGACCGATGGCCTGTTTCAAATTGGCATGAACTATCTAAAAGACCGCACTGATGACCGTCCTTTTTGCATGGTCATTTCCGTAGAGCCGCCTCACGATCCTTTTGTGGCACCCGAAGACGTGCAATCCGCATGGGAAGCGCGAAATATTACCTTACCCGAAAACTTTGATGTGTCCGATCCCATATCGCGCGAAACCCTTATTCTTCATCGCAAACGCTACCATGCCATGGTTGAGAATCTGGACTCAAATGTCGGGAAAATGATGGCTTTTCTCAAAGCGGAAGGCTTGTTGAACGATACCGTCGTCGTCTTTTTGTCTGATCACGGCGAATTGGCGGGGGCACACGGTCTGCGTGCCAAGCAGTGGCCCTACGAAGAATCTGTGGGCATTCCCCTCATGGTGTGGGATCCGCGCGCAAGAGAACGGGCGGGAACAGCGATCAAAGATCCAACCTGTACCGAAGATTTATTTCCAACGCTGCTTGGACTGGCCGGCTTAACCCCCAAAAACAATGTACAGGGAATGAATCTAACCCCCCTCATTCACGGGGATGACGACGCGCTCGATCGCGAGGGTGTTTTGCTCGAATTTGTTGCCGAACTGCGAGAGCGAGCGGTATTTTTCGATGAAGTCTGGCGAGGATTTCGCACACAGCATTACAAATACACCGTGAAAGGCAATAACACGGGCGGCAGGCCCTGGCAATTTTTTGACCTGCAAAACGATCCCCGAGAAATGAACAATCTCGTGGATGATCCCCATTACCGCGATCAGGTCGTCCACCTTCACCGCCTACTGCGCGAGCGCATAATCGAAACAGAAGATCACTTTGTCCTGCTTCCCGCTTATGACAGCGATGGTGTAAACGTCTGGGAAGGGTAATCTACTCCGTTTCCACAGGCTCAACGACTTTCGCACGCGCGGTTAAAACCTCACCGCGAACGCGCAATAAAGGGGCTTAGGGTTTCCAAATCGTCGCGCCAATATAGCGTTCGCCTTCGGGCGTATCGTTAAAATAATAGGCCGTCACAAGCGCGCCATCGGCTCTCAACACTGTGCGCGGATATCCAATATCCTGATTGCCACCGTCGTCGCGCAATACAATGTCCTCGCCCCAAACCTTTCCCCCAATATCACTGATCTTTGCGCGAATGCCATAAGGAGTTGCGCGATAACCGTAAATCAGAACGACCCGCCCATCCTCTAAAAGCGTCAATGTTGGCGGATTGCCTCCCATTCCGGAAGCTGGTACAGGTCGCCCCGCGTGCGTCCACGTCAGCCCGTCATCTTCAGACACATACGTATCGATCCAATGTCTCGACGCTGTAAATTCCCCGCGCTCTGCACACCGAACAGCAACTAAAATTCGCCCATCGCCAAGACGCACACTCGCGGGCATAATCTGAAATCCAACCGGCTCTTCACTCAGCCACGACAGAAATCCAAATTTGCGACCCCCATCGGAAGACCGCGCGGCAAACACGCGCCCTTCTCGTCCATCGCGCTTATTCGCGGTTAGAAACAGCGTACACTGATTCACGCCATCCACCAGATAATCCGTTCGCGCGGCAATGCCCGTTTGTCCCCACATCGGCAACCAGAAAGGCCCATGCCACGACTGACACCGATCCTGCGAATAGTACCAGAACGAACACACGCCTGGCCCCAGGCCCGTCTTTGCACACATCAGCGCGAAGTCGGGATGCGAAAAATCCACATCGCCCGTGCAATCCGTCGGCGCGTGCATACCGTCCAGAACTTCACCCACGCGCAAGCCCTCATTCATGTGCTCGTCGGCTGACAACCCGCGATTTCCCGGCGTCTTGCACGGCATCGGCATCACATTCCATGTCTCGCCTCCATCTGCACTTCGCGCCTGCATGTTTACAAACGGACGCCCTTTGTCTCGCGCGTGAAAACCGCCTTTGGGATCCTGATACCCCAGCGTAAATCCCAGCACAATTTCGTTATCCCACGAACAGATACCATAATTTGCAGGCCAACCTGCAAAACGCCCCGCCTCGCGGTACACCGTCATGTGTTTCACAATTTAACCACACCATCCTTCAGCATACTCAACAGTGCCGAATCATTCACATTTAGGGGCAATCTAACCCTACCCCGACAACGACTCGACTGGTATGTTGCAAAAATCAATTCTGTGGCTTGCAGTGCTTTGCGCCCAGAAAGTTCGGGTTCGCGTCCGTTTTTCACGGCATCAACCAGGTCTAGCACCGACGCTGTCGTCGCATCGCGCGGACTCACCGTGCCTTTCAGGTCCACATCCACGGACTGACCGCCAGACAAAACGCGCAGAGGGGGCTGATTGCGCCCTCCAATTTCAATGATCCCGTCGCTCCCGATCAACCGATTCTGACAGCCCTGCATCCCGGTTCCGCCCGTTGCCAACAACCCCTCGCGCCCATTGCAATACCGAATCCACGAAATCCCGCTGCCCTCCACGGGCACCCCAAAAATCTCGCGCCCCCCTTCCGCGTCAATTTGCCCGATCACCCAATCAGCGGGTTCGTCGTCATTGTAAAAGAAAAACATGTCAAACCAGTGTGTACCCCAATCAAACAGATTGGGGCAGTTGCCCTCAAAACGCCGCAACTCGCCAATCGCGCCCGATTTTGCAATCTCCTTTGCCTTCACAAACTGCCCAGCAAACCGCCTCTGATGGCAAAATGTAATCACCACATCGCTATCTACGCACGCCTGGTACAGCGATTTTGCTTCGCCCCATGTCGGCGCCATGGGCTTCTCCGCGTGAATCCCCTGAATCCCACTGCCCGCCGCGTCCACGATCATATCGCGATGCAACCCTGGCCAGGTACACACACTCACAAAATCCAGGTCCTCTTTTTCCAGCATGTCGCGATGATCTTCATATCCATTTTCAACGCCAAATTCTTCCATATATGCCAAACGCGCTGCCTCAAATGGATCGGAACACGCCACCAAAGCCACATCATCCGATGCGGCCCACCCGCGCGCGTGTGCTCTCCCGCGACCCCCACAACCAATGACACCAGCCCTAAAACTCGTCATTTTCTTTTCTCCTGAAATACGCGTTAAAAAACATGCTCTCGAGCAATCAATTGCCTTATCCATCCACTTCACGCCGAGATCAAAAAAAGCCGCAACACACGTCAACGGCTGAGACGGATACTCAGATAAGCTCTCGAACCTTCTCCCGAAAGTAGCAGAATTTATTGAGGGGAAGTATGCCACCGGATACCTTTAAGAGATTTCGGGTGAATGCAGACGCTTCTTTGCCAAACGCTTCAACGGGCTTTTTTGAATTTCATTGTCAGCCCTCCAAAGTCGGCAACCAGGCCCCCTGAGGCCCCGCGCTACCTCACAAACGACCTCTGAATTTCCTCTGGCGTGCGGTGGCTATATCTGTATGCACCCCCATCTGCAATCGGATGCGCCGCAGCGGCCTTTTCGTCGATATCCACGCCCAATCCCGGCGCCGTCGGAATTTTAATTTTTCCGTGCTCTTCGGGCATCGCGTGCGGTGCCACGCTTACAGACTGCGCCTCGGCCATTGCGGCCAGCTTTTTCAGTTCTGTAATCCCACCCAATCGCGTGGTCTCGGATTGCACAATATCCACCAGATTGCGCGCCAACAATTCTGTAAACGCCCATTTTGTCGCAAACCGCTCGCCCGTTGCCAGCGGAATGCCGATCTTATCCGCCACCTTCGCCCACGCCTGTCACACCTTTATCCGTGTACACCTTCACAAACAACCAGTTTCGCCCACGCGGACGAGAGGTTCTCGTCACGCCTTCAGCATTGGCATTCACCAGATACGTCTTCACATCTGTAATTTTCAAATCCAGTCCTTTTGAGAAAGTCAGCCATCAGCAGCCAGTTTCCAAACGCATCGCGGAGTTGATAGCCGACCACTATTCGCGATTTCACTTCCAAATCGCCGTCGCATCCACCACATACCCCTTCTGATTATCCACCACATTCAACAGCGGCTCTCCCATGCAGAATCGACGCACATTTTCCACAATCAATGCCTTTCTGCGCTTATCGATCTCGGGCGAAATACCCGCCACATGCGGCGTCAAAATCACATTTTCCATCGCCCACAATGCGTGACCCTGAGGCAGCGGCTCTTCCTCATACACATCCAAACCCGCCCCGAGGATTTGCCCGCGTTGCAATGCTTCGGTCAGTGCCTGCAATTTGACCACCTTGCCGCGACCGATATTGATCAGAATTCCCGTGCTCTTCATCGCATCAAACATATCCGCATCAAACAAACCTTCGGTCTCGGCCGTGTGCGGCACGCAAATCACCACAAAATCCGACACCCCGACCATATCCGAAAGTTCATCGGGCGAATAAATGCGCGCGATAAAATCGGGCTTCCCCTTGGGCGCGGGATCCATTCCCAACACCCGCATCCCAAATACCGGCCCTCGTTCTGCAACGGCCAACCCAATCCCGCCCAAACCCACCACGCCCAACGTCGTTCCCGCAAGGTGAATGACCCGCGCGCCTTTCTCCCATTTTCCCTGCGACTGATTGCGAATATAGTGATGCAATCCGCGCACAAATGCCATCACTAGCGAAAATACATGATCGGCAATCACATCGCTGTATATCCCGCGGATATTCGTCACCATCAAATCACTTGCTCGCAATTCCGGAAAATAATACCCATCCAGACCGGCACTCGTCGCCTGTACCCACTGCAACTTCTTCCCCGCCTTCAAAATCTCCGGCGTCATTCGACCAAAATACGCATCTGCATCTTCAATCGCCCGCGGCACATCCTCCTCGCACGTCACCACCACTGCCTCCACGCCCAAATCGCGGATCTGCTGCATGTATTCCTCTTCCAATGCCCGCTGCAAAACCATCTTAACTGCCATTTCGACCTCCATGCGAATAGACACGGGCGTTAGCCTATAACGAGCGTCGCGAGTCATAGACGAACATCAACCGCCCTACGCAGAATGTGTGTGACATCAAATCGCCATCGGCCTTTCAGGGCTGCCAAATATACTTCGATATCTCGGACAACAAAAAAAACGGGCGGGGCCCTGTCAAGTCGCCCGTTCCCCACAAAAATCCTCACATGTGCCGCAGCATTAGCCGCACCACTTCGCGTTTTTCCATCTGGTCCTTTGTCCAGTAAATCTCCTCAAATTGATCCTCAAATGTCCCAGAATTTTCGATCTTTCGATTCCGACTCAATTTTTGCAACTGCACCAATTCGCAGCCATCGAGCCTGTTGGACACGCGGTTTAACGCAAATTTGAACCGCTTCGGATTTCGCAAAAGATAGGCACCGAGTTCCCGAAGCATCTCGCCGTATTTTCGCCCTTTTTCCTCAACTGTTTCCATCAGTTTATCATTTCGCATGGATAGACCTCCGCGTCGGTTGATCGCTATTCCGGACATCCGTCACCTATCCGTCACCTATTCCCCTGCACGTTTTCCAATCGTATCCGCCAAGTAATCCATCAAATCATCCAGTGCCTGCCGCGACGCGCGGCCGCGAAACGCCTTGAGTGCCGGATCATTTACCTCTACCATCCATTCCTCAAGCGCGTTTCTCAGACGCTGAATTTCATCGGCATACTCGGGATCATCAATCAGGTTGTTCAGCGCCTGGGGATCGTTCTCAAAGTCGTAAAACTCCTCCAGCACGCGATACACAAACAAGTGATTTCGCGCGGCCAATCCCGGATCATTGGCCTCTGCCTCTTTCATTGCCTGCCACGACCGACCATTCTGGGACTCGTTGCGAAATTCCCGCTCGCCATCCGACCACGGATTGAAGATATAGCCGAACCGCGCATTCTGCACGCACCGCATCGGATAATTGCGTCGCCCCGAAGTCTGGTGAAATTGCGTGAACACCTGCTCGCATCCAGCCTGCGTTTCACCCCGCAACACCGGCAAACGCGATGTGCCATTAACGCCTTCCGCGACAGCCACGCCAATCGCATCCAGCACCGTCGGCAAATAGTCTATGCCAGAAATAAAATGCTCGGCATCCACGCGCCCGGCCTGAATAACCGCCGGCCATCGCGCCAACCACGGCGTGCGCGTGCTGTTCAAATAACAATTCGTCTTCGCAAATGGAAAGGCCATCCCATTATCCGACAAAAACATCACCAGCGTGTTCTCTGCCACGTCCGCCTCATCCAACACATCCAGCAACCGCCCCACTGTATCATCACATCGACGCACAGAATTGTAATACTCGGCAATTTCCAAACGCACCGCCGGTAGATCGGGCAAAAACTCGGGAACAACCACCTCTTCTGGATCAAATGTGCGCGAAGGGGGCACAGCAGGCGGATCGAGCTCATCATACCACTCGGGCTTGTCATTGCCGTAAAACGGCCGGTGGGGATCGTGGGAATTTGCCATGAAAAAAAACGGCCGATCGCTATCCACCGCACGCTGCACAAAATTTTTTGCATACTGATAATACACATCGGGATTTCGTCCCTGTCCCAACGCGGCCTGATCGTGTGCCATATCCCATTGAAATGCTTGGTATGGCGTCGAATGCGTCACCTTGCCCAAAATGCCCACGGCATAGCCCTCAGCGCGCAAAATATCTGGCAGAATGGGCATGCCTTGGTGTCGCAAATGATAAAAGCCCTCGCCGCCGCTGAGATGCGGATATCGCCCGGTCATCAACGCGGATCGGCTTGGTTGACACACTGCAATCGTCACATGACCGTGGTTAAACCGCAATCCACCTGCGGCCAATCGGTCAATATTCGGCGTTGTCTCCGCTGTCGCACACCCAAACGCCCCCACCGCATCCCAGTTCATATCATCTGCCGTAATCAGCATAAAATTTGGTCTATTCATATTGACCCTCTCTCTACTCTTCCCCGTCAAAATATTCTGCCTCAATCATGCGTCCCAATTTGCCCGGGGGGCGAATCAACCATTTATCCGAATCGGGATAATACACCGCGTCACTCACGGGATTATCGGCAATCACATAATAAATCAAATCCTCTGTCGCGCTCGCATTGCGAATCTGATGCGCGGTGCCGGGCGGCTGAACAAACGCATCACCTGCTCCGACCTCAAATCTGCGGTCATTCCGCCGCACAATGCCCTGACCGCGGATTACGAGATAAAACTCCCACTGCACCTGATGCGCGTGACACGGAAAATTGATCTTGCCTGGCGGCAATCGCACCCATTCAACCTCAAACGGTTGCCCTTCGGTTTCCAAGGCACCGGAAATATCCTTTTCCGACGAACCGTATTTGCCCGTGCGCGACACGCGTGATTTCTCCTCAATTTCCGATTCATTGATTTTTTCGATCACAGCAATCTCCTTTGCGAGAATTTCTACGCCCAAGAGACAGTGTTCTGTTGAAGACCGTTCACCTCTCGCCGCTTAGCCATCAGCCCGCCTCTCACGGCCTCAACATCACCTTCACCGACTCCGTTCCATCCGCCACGAGATCAATACCCTTATGAAAATCCTCAAGCGGCAATTGATGCGTAACGATCTGATCCATTGGCAGGCGTCCCTGTTCCAGCATTCGAATGGCAACCGGATAACAATGCGGACTCAAATGCGCGCCGTGAATATTTAACGCCTTGGTATCTCCAATAATCGTCCAATCCGTCGTCACGGGGTCGCGCATCACGCTGAACTCGACAAATGTACCCAGTTTGCAAATCATAAGCAGGCCTTGTTCCACGGCCGCGGGATGCCCCGTCGCCTCAATATACACATCGCAACCATAACCCGCTGTCAACTTATGCACTTCGTCAATCACATCCACTGCACGCGGATTCAACCCCAAATCCGCTCCACACGCTCGGGCCACTTCCAAACGCCTATCATCCAGATCCAGCGCAATCAGCAACGCGGGACTCTTCATCCGCGCAGCAGCCACCATACCCAGGCCGAGCGGACCCGCGCCGGCAATCACCACCGTGTCATTCAACTGAATATTGCCGCGTTCTACCGCGTGAATTGCACAGGCCAGCGGTTCTATGTATGCCGCGTGCTCGGCTGGAATGGACTTTGGCACGCGATAGTTCAACGCCTTGGCAGGCAACTTGCAATATTGGGCCATTGCACCAAACGTCGCCTTTCGAAAGCCATAAATATCGTGTATCGTGCACATCCAGTATTGCCCGCGCAAACAGTAACGACACGCGCCACATGGCACAATTTGCTCCGACACTGCCAGATCGCCAATCGCCAAACCGTATTTGTCACCCGCATCTTCACCCAGCATAACGACCTCTCCCACAAACTCGTGCCCGGGAATAATCGGTGCTTGACAATACCCCTCGCGGTGCGCGTCCCCCCAAAACATGGGTGCCCCCTGATAACATTTCAAATCGCTTGCACATATACCGACCGATTGCACGCGAATCAGAACCTCGCCTGCGCCGACTTGTGGCACTGCGTATTCTTCCAAACGATAATCCTCAGGCGCGTGGCACAGCACCGCGGGCATCGTTTTTGGCAAATCACCCATATCGTCCTCCATCGTCTATCTCAACGAGCACCGCACCTTGGGCTTATATGCCCCAAACGCCAATCTCCCAGTCCAAATTCCCCATCCCTTCACATAAAATCCTTTTCTTGACAATTGAAAGCCCTTGCAATACACTTTACAATATAATGAGAAAAAGTGGCGCAAAAAGTTTTTATCTCTAACCATTACGAGGCAAAAGTGGCAATTGGTATCGGTTTAATTGGCATGGGCATTGTCGGCGGCGGCGTAGCACGCATCCTGTGTGACCGGGAACGCGAACTTAAAACTGTTCGGGGCCTCAACTTCGACATTCGCAAAATCGCCGTGCGCGATCCGTCCAAACCCCGCGCGATCAACATATCTTCTAACCGTTTCACGACCAACCCTATGGATGTGGTCACCGACCCCACCATCCAAATCGCAATCGAAGTCATGGGCGGCGTTGATGCAGCCCACGACCTCGTCCTCGCGGCCCTCCAAAATGGCAAAGATGTGGTCACGGCCAACAAAGCCCTGCTTGCCGAACGCGGGGACAGTCTCTTTGAGGCAGCCGTTCAAAACAATGTTGGACTCGGCTTTGAAGCCAGCGTATGCGGTGGCATCCCCATCATTCAAGCCCTCAGTCAAGGTCTGGTCGCCAACAACATTCAATCGCTCTACGGCATCCTCAACGGCACCACCAACTACATCCTCACCCGCATGACAGAAGTTGGCGCGGACTTTGATCCCATGCTCAAAGAAGCCCAAAACAAAGGGTTTGCCGAAGCCAATCCCACCATGGACATCGACGGCACCGATGCGGCCCAAAAACTCGCCCTGCTCTGTCGCTTGGCCTTTCGCCAGCGCGTCTCATCCGGCGAGATGCTCAAAGAGGGCATCTCGCACATCACCGCTTTGGACATCAACTTTGCCCGCGAACTCGGCTACACCATCAAATTGCTCGGCATCGCTCGCGTGGTGGGCAACCGCATTGAAGCCCGCGTGCATCCCGCGCTCGTGCCTCACGATGCACTCCTGGCCGATATTCGCAACGAATTTAACGCGGTCGAAATTGTCGGCAGTGCTGTCGGTGCCCAGGTCTTTTACGGCAAAGGTGCCGGCGAATTGCCCACCGCCAGCGCGGTTGTCGCGGACCTTGTCGCCATCGCTGAACGGCGCAAGGTCAACCTAGGTCCCGCCGGCGCGCCCCTCGCGCCTCTGCCCAAGGCCGACCTCGTTCCAGCCGACGACGTCCAAACCGGCACCTACTGCCGCTTTACCGTTCACGACAAACCCGGCGTCTTGGCACAGATTGCCGCGCGCTTTGCCGCTGAAAACATCAGCATCGAAACCGTCATCCAGCATGGCCGCTCCGAAACAGAAGGTGGCGCGGTTCCCCTGATCATGATCACGCACGACGCCTCCGAAGCCGCCATGCGCTGCGCCATCACGCGCATCGGCGCGTTGCAAGCCGTCACCGAAAAACCCCAAATCATCCGCATCCTGCATCCCTAACCGACGCACGGCGACTGGCTGGAGAAAAAATATCATGTGCTTAAAACCACAGTTCACCTTAGTTTTGGTTGCATGCCTTATATCCGGCAGCCTGTTTGCTCAAGTCTTTCCAGATAGGAAAGGCTTTGACCGCTATGGAGGTTATCTCGCCATCAAGGGAACGGCGACCGGCCGGTTCCATCTGGAGACGATTGATGGCCGGCATTTTCTGATTACGCCGGACGGGCACGGGTTTCTTTCTATCGGAGTGACCCATACGGGTGCAATCGGCCATCCGGAACATCAGAGGTACGATTACTTAAAAGAAATATGCGGAGGAGACTGGGACATAGCGAACACCCAACTTATCGAAAACTTCCGCAAGTGGGGCTATAACAGCCTGGGCTATGGTTCGCATAGCAGCACTCGTAAGTTGCTCCCTTATTTTGCCGGTTGTCAACCAACCCAGGTAAGATTATGGCGGGGAAAACAGATCGAATTTCCTGACGTGTTCAGCGATGCTTGGAAGAAGGAGGCACGAAAAACCTTAAAAAGAATGGTAACGTCCTACGGCGTCAATCCGCACCTTATCGGGATCTACTGGACAGACATGCCCGCTTGGGATCTCAAGGCCGCGGAGCGCAGGAATGGAATGACGTGGGTGGATGCCATCCGGGCACTTCCAGAGGATGCACCGGGAAAAATTAGGTACGAACGTTTTCTTTTTGAAAATGGTGCGGACGCTTCGGACGAGGATTTTCTGGTGCTCATTGCCCGGGAAGTTTATTCATACCTTGGCCCACTTACCCGCGAGTTGGCTCCGGACACGCTGATTTTCGGAGAGCGCTACAACGGCTCGGCTCTGCCATGGAGAGTTATCCAGGAGGCACTTCCGTGGATTGATGTGGTGTCCGTTCAGCCCTACGCTTCGGAGTTTCCCACTGAAAGATTTGAACGGTTGTATCAGGAGACGGGAAAGCCTGTGATGATCTGTGACCATCAGTCAAGTTTCAATACGCCAGAACATTCGAATGTCATGTGGAACACACTGCCCGATGTTGCCAGCGTGGGCAAGGCGCATGCACGTTATCTGGACGAAGGTTTCTCAACGCCGTTTTTGATTGGATACAATCGTTGTCAATACATCGATCGGTATAAGAGCGAGCGGAATATGCTCAAACAGGGGCTGCTACAGGTTGATGGAAAGCCCTATGAAGAACTGGTGGATTCGGTGCAGGAAAACAACTGGCGGATTCACGAACGGTTTTCTACATCGAATTAGGGCGTAGCGAAATTAAAGGAGCAATGATGAAGACGCCATTAAGTTTTGGTTCGTTTTGATGTTTTCTATGATGCTGTTATTACCTTTATCTGTAGAACCGGCAGAGATCTTTGTATCAAAAGCCGGTAATGATAGCTGGTCCGGTACATTAGCGGAACCGAATCCCGGAAAAACAGACGGTCCTCTTCTTACAATTGCAGCAGCTCAAAAAAAAGTAAGATCTTTTTTAACAGAGCAAAAAAAATCAATCAAAGTCATTATCAGAAAGGGTACATACAGACTTGAAAAGCCATTGGTGTTCACGCCGGAAGATTCCGGAACGCAGCGTGATCCGGTCATCTGGACATCATATCAGGATGAAAAGGTAATCATAAGTGCAGGGAAATTGATCAAAAACTGGAGAAAATTTGATGAAGAAATTCCAGAACTTCCCCCAAAAGCAACCGGTAAAATCTGGTATGCTGATGTTGGCAAGGACACAACCTTCTATTCCCTTTTTAATGATCGTGGGATTCTGCCGCAGGCTGCTTCCGACAAGCTGAATACAACTGAGGACATCAATAAATCAAGCCTTTCAAAACTCAATTGGGAAGGCAATGACCTTGATCATATTGATGATGTCAAAGACGCAGTTTTACATATTGTGCCGAGGTTCTTCTTTGTTTACCTCATCTTGCCTGTAAAATCATTGGATAAAAACAATAAGATATTGGAAGCCGAAGGAAACACTACTTTTCCATTATTGACTGAAGAAAAACCTTTCGCTGATCACTGCTATTACAAAATAGCCAATGTCATTGAGCATCTGGACGAGCCCGGTGAATGGGTTCTGAATACCAGCCAGGGCAGGATCTATTATTGGCCGGTTGACGGAGATGAGCCTGGCGATGATATCTGCTATCCGGTTGCCGATGAACTGGTGAGTTTTCGCGGGGATATTGAAAATAAAAACTGGGTTCAAAATATAGAACTGCATGGGCTTATCTTCAGAAACACAGAGCGAATGCGTATTGAGGATGGCCATATTGAGTTGATGGCCAAGTATGATGTTTTTGATGGGAAGGATGCCGTCATCCATTTAAGAGGTGCGCAGAATATCACGGTCAAAAATTGCATTATTGAAAACAGCGGTGGTACGGGTATACGGGCAGGGATCTATTCTGCAAACAATCAATTTTCTCACAATATCATCAAAAAAAAGGGACTAAGCGGCGTGACCCTCATTGGGCATGGTCCGGGAAAAGTCGCGGATAATCACAATAATATCATTTCTCATAATGAGATCAGCTATTGTGGGGAAATATGGGGATCAGGCATTGGGATACTTTTATGCGGGTCTGGATATAATCACATTCATAATAACTTAGTCCACCACACAGCCAACCATTCTATCACAATGCTTGGCAGCGTTGATGCCTGGTGGGATACGACAAAACGAATAGGCAACCCGTATCTCAGATTTGAGGACCTGCATGTGCCTCCTGAAGATGATGAATGGTATTACCGGCGGGCTTATATACAAGTACGTCACAATCTTGTGGAATATAACGAAGTACATCATACAGCCCACGGCGATAAAATGGCAGATATAAACTGTCTGTACATACACGGGACTGGGGACGGAAATATTTACAGAAAAAATTATCTTCATGATGTGGATGGGAAAGGCATCCAGGCAGGGATCAGGACGGACGGGTGGCAATTTTTCGCCAGGGTATCGGAAAACGTCATCAAAAATATAAACGCCCCCGGAATTGTCCTGAAACAGATCAATGATTATGACAACAATATTTTGATAAACTGCAAAGAAAGGGGATCTTTTGTTTTTAATGTGATATGGTCAGTCGAACGCAAGTTTCCACTCTACGGATGCAATACGCGAAGAAATATTATGGTACAGACGATGTCTTTAATGACCGGAACAGGAAGAATCGCGCCTTTTTATGAGGCATCTAAAATGTATAGTGCGATTTTAAATCAGCCTATGACCGATAATAATATTTTCTTCGTTACAGATGACCCTACAGCTAGCGATGAGGCACTTAAAAAGGCACAGGCAATTGGATTGGACCCTAATTCAATAGCGGCTGATCCCATGTTTGTGGACATGGAAAAAGGCGACTTCAGGTTCAAGGAAGGATCTCCCGCCATCAAACTCGGTATAACACCAATCACAGAATACGGTATTCAGGAGCCATACGGCCTGCAAAAAACATATAAACATCTTGATGAGTAAAAATAGCTTTCGAGGGACAAAAATACGATGTATGTAAAACCACTGTTCATCTTACTCTCCATGATCCTCCTGATGGTCGGTGTCCTATTTGCTGAAGTGTTTTCAGATAGTAAAGGTTTTGACCGCTATTGGCGGCTATCTTGCCTACCAGGGAACGGCGACCGGGCGGTTTCATTTGGAGACCATCGGTGGCCGACATTTTCTGATTACGCCGGAAGGACATGGGTTCATCTTGGATGAAGAAAGAAGGAATGTTGTTCATCGGCTTGGGTCGTCATTTTCCAAAAATAAGCGGCTTTGAATGCGAACACAAAAAATCCCCGATCTCATCTGAGATCGGGGATTGGTTTTTTTATGTGTAGATTGAAGAGCTTCTTATTTATTCTCGGCGAATGCAATCGGATGATAACCACGGGATGGACGAGGCGGTAGCTCAACCCCGTTATCCGATCCGAAATATCGCTTAAAAACTTCAGAAGGTTTGGCGCGGCATTCGGCTTCCTGTGCCATAGCCTTAAAAATATCTTCCCAGAAAAGTTGCTAAGATTTATCGGTGAATACTATTGGGTGATAACCATTGCACATTCCATAATGCCTGACCTACAAGAAGACGAAACACCGAACCGCGATGATTACCTGATCCTGACTTGGTCCCTTTGTGTGCTTTCAACCGTTCCCACAATTTTGTATTAGAACCACCGTTTTTAATTAAATGCGTCCCTACTCTCACAACCCGCAATCCTTCACCGCTCTCACGCCGTTCCTCGCCAAGTTTTCCCAAAAAAAGTAAACACCTCTGTAGATGGCACACGCGATCACTGACTCTTTCTTTTTTGATCAATTTCATGTTTATTGCTCCTCCGAAATCTCCCTGCATTAACTGTCAATTTGATCTTGAAAATCTACGCCAAGTTAGAACGGCCATTGGCACTTACTTTTTTAGGTGTTGCGTCCTCATCCATCGCGGTTTCACCTGCTTTCCCATTTGATCCTTCCCCATTTTGATTGACCACCAGTGCCACACCGATCACCTGATCGCCGTCGTCCAAGTTGATCAAACGCACCCCCTGCGCATTGCGCCCAATCACGCTCACGCCCTCAACATCTTGTCGGATCAAGATGCCATTCTGCGTCACAATCACCACATCGTCATCGTCCGTCACGCTCATCACCGACACCACAGGGCCATTGCGATCTGTGGTCTTGATGTTGATCACGCCTTTTCCCCCTCGGTTCGTCAGGCGATAATCCGAAACCTCCGTGCGCTTGCCATATCCATGCGCGCACACCGTCAACAAAACATCCTCAGATTTAACCACCACCATGCCCACCACCACATCATCACCCTGCAAGGACACACCGCGCACCCCCTGTGAGTTGCGCCCCATTGCCCGCACCTTGTTTTCTTCAAAGCGCACAGCCTGTCCATGCTTTGTGGCAATGATCACTTCGTCGTCACCGTCCGTAATCGCGGCCTTGATCAACTGATCGTCTTCCTGCACATTCATCGCAATAATGCCCCCCTTGCGCGGGCGACTATACGCCGACAACGCGGTCTTTTTGACCTGACCCTTTTGCGTCACGGACAACAGATAGTGATCGTCATCAAATTCGCGCACCGGCACCACCTCGGCCACCTTGTGCCCGTCGGGAATATCCACCACATTGACAATGGGCCGACCGCGCGATTGACGCGTGCCTCGCGGAATCTCATGCACCTTGAGCCACACGCAATGGCCCCGGTCTGTCAACACGAGGATATAACTGTGCGTTGAAGCCACAAATAAACTCTCTACAAAATCTTCATCCTTTGTTTGCATCCCCGTAATCCCACGCCCTCCCCGGTGTTGCGCGCGATAAGTAGATACCGGAATGCGTTTGAGATACCCTTTGTGAGAAATCGTAATCACCATATCTTCTTCCGCGATCAAATCTTCGATATTAAACTCATAGGCCGACATCACGGTCTCAGACCGCCGCTCATCGCCGTACTTTTCGCGCATCACACCCAATTCGTCCTTGACAATTTTCATGCGCGATTCGCGACTGTCCAAAATAGCGCGCAACCGTCCAATCTCTTGCATCAGCGCGGAATATTCGCCCTCTATCTTCTGCTGTTCCATATTGGTCAACCGCTGCAATGTCATCGCCAAAATGGCCTGTGATTGGCGTGCTGACAATTCGAATTGTGTCCTCAACGCTCGCCGCGCGTCATTGGGATCTGTTGAATTGCGAATTACGCGAATCACGTCGTCAATATTGTCCAGCGCGATCCTCAGCCCTTCCAAGATATGTGCGCGGTCTTCAGCCACCCGCAGTTCGTATTCTGTGCGTCGTTTCGCCACATCGTGGCGGTGATCGACATAACACTGCAACATGTGCTTCAAATTCACCTGTTGAGGACGACCGCGGACCAGCGCAACCATATTGGCCGCAAAGGTCGATTCCAATTGCGTGTGTTTGTAGAGTTGGTTCAAAATCACATCACCCACCGCGTCGCGTTTGAGTTCCACCACGACGCGCAACCCATCGCGATCGGATTCATCCTGAATATTCGAAATACCCTCAATGCGTTTTTCGCGCACCATATCGGCCATCTTTTCCAACAGCGTTTTCTTGTTCACCATATAGGGAATTTCTGTGATGATAATGGTTTCCCGGCCGCCCTTATCTTCTTCCACAGCAGCTTTCGCCCGAATCCGCAAATGCCCGCGTCCCGTGCGATACGCGTCTAAAACGCCACTCAGACCATAGATAATGCCACCGGTTGGAAAGTCGGGTGCTTTGACATAATCCATCAGCGCATCGGTGTCCAAATCGGGATTATCGATCAATGCAACAAGGCCATCGACAACTTCACGCAAATTGTGCGGCGGAATCGCCGTCGCCATCGTTGTTGCAATCCCCACAGCACCGTTGCAAATCATATTTGGAAACGCCGAAGGCAAAACGGTGGGTTCTTCCAACCGCTCGTCGTAGTTGGGTCGATAACCAACGGTCTCTTTCTCGATATCGTTCAACATCTCCTGACCAGGGCCGGCCATACGCGCTTCTGTATATCGCATTGCCGCGGGGGGATAACCGTCAATGGATCCAAAATTACCCTGCCCATCCACAAGGGGATAACGCAACTTAAAATCCTGTGCCAGATGCACCAGTGTCGGATAGACAATGTCTTCACCGTGCGGATGATAATTGCCCGATGCATGACCGGCAATATGCGCGCATTTTCGATGCTGCCGATTCGCGCCCAACCCGAGGTCATTCATCGCCACCAAAATGCGTCTTTGCGATGGCTTCAGCCCATCGCGCACATCTGGCAACGCGCGATTGACCAAGGTACTCATCGAATAATCGAGCATTGACTTTTTCAACTCGTCGCCAATCTCAACCGGAATCACCCGCGACCGTTCCATCATCGTCTCATCTTCTCCTTAGCGTTATGAGGTACCCGTAAATCCGTAACCCTTCACTGCGACACACTCAGATTTCTCTATATCTTGTGGCGCAGAACCCAATATGGCGTGCCTTCAACCATACAGGCGTGACAATCATCCCTCGTTATTGCGCCATGATTAAAGCCGCAATCCCGTTGTCTTTTCGCCATGACAGCCGGTGAGCCTACGGCGTGCAAGTGCCCCGTGATTTCAACCCTCAACTCGCATCACACAGATGTCCATATCCTCGGCAGTCAGGTATTGTGCTGCTTCAGATTTGGACAATCGTTTGTCACCCGGCCGAGGCATGATTGAAACCGTACTCGTGTTGTGTTTTTCCAAGCCTAAATTGTTCATTTCAGATTTTTAAGGCCCCGACACATCCAACTCTGCTTCCAATGCGTGTTCTTCGACGTATTTTCGCCTAGGCGCAACCTCATCACCCATAAACATTGAAAACGCGTGCTCCGCTTCCATCGTATCTTCTTCTGTCACCAATAACACGGTGCGTGTATCGGGATTCATGGTGGTCTCCCACAGTTGTTCGGGGTTCATTTCCCCCAAACCTTTATAGCGTTGAACCGTTACGCCTCTCCCTTCCTCGCCCAAATATCCCAAAATACGGTCTCGCTCGGCATCGTCATAAGCATAGTGTTCTTTGCGTCCCTTTTTGACCAAATACAAAGGCGGTTGTGCAATGTACACACGTCCATCCAAAATCATCGGACGCATATAGCGAAAGAAAAACGTGAGCAACAAAGACCGAATATGAGAGCCATCCACATCGGCATCTGCCATAATAATAATTTTGCCATAACGCAGTTTTTCCACGTCAAAGTCTTCCCCAACGCCTGCCCCGAGCCCCAAAATAACCGGCTGCAACTTGTCGTTGCCCAACACCCGATCCAGCCGTGTTTTCTCCACATTTAGCAACTTGCCCCACATCGGTAAAATTGCTTGAAATGCGCGATCGCGCCCCTGTGCTGCCGAACCGCCGGCCGAGTCCCCCTCCACCAGAAAAATTTCTGTTTCTTCTTTATTTTTAGAAGAGCAATCCAACAACTTACCCGGCAATCCCCCTCCTTCAAGCACGCCTTTGCGCCGCACCAGTTCGCGGGCTTTGCGCGCGGCTTCCCGCGCCCGAGCAGCGTCAATGGCTTTTTGCAAAACTCTTTTTACCATCTTGGGATTTTCTTCAAAGTATTCGCCCAACTTTTCGCCCACCAGCGATTCAACAATGCCGCGCACTTCGCTGTTGCCCAATTTCGATTTGGTCTGGCCTTCAAACTGCGGTTCGGGCACTTTCACACTGACCACAGCCGTAAGCCCCTCGCGCGTATCTTCACCTGAAAGCGTGAATTTTTCATTCTTAAACACATTGTTTTTGCTGCCATAAGCATTTAGTGTCCGCGTAAGTGCTATTCTGAATCCCGTTTCGTGTGTTCCACCTTCGAGTGTGTGGATGTTGTTGACATAGCTCAAAATATTTTGCTGGTAAGAATCGTTGTATTGAAATGCCACCTCAGTAACCACGCCATCGCGTTTACCTTCAAAATGCACGGGATCATGGAGTGCTGAACGACCTTCATCCATATATTCCACAAAGGCCGTAAGACCTCCGTCATAGTGAAAAACCTCTTCGAAATCGTCGCGCAGATCTTTCAACAAAATGCGGAGTCCGCAGTTCAAAAATGCCAACTCGCGCAATCGATGCGCCACGATCTCTTGGTTGTATTCACTTGTTTCAAAAATTTCATCATCGGGCTTAAATGTCGTCTTGGTTCCTGTACGCGATCCCGCACCAATATCCTCCACCTCCGTAACGGGCATACCGCGTTCATAACGCTGTAAATACACCCGGCCCTTGGGATCAATGAGTTTACAACAGACCTCAACTTCGCACCATTCTGATAGGCCATTCACCACAGATACCCCCACCCCGTGAAGGCCACCCGACACAACGTAGTTCTTTTTGTCAAATTTGCCGCCCGCGTGCAAAACGGTCATCACCACTTCGAGCGCGGAACGCTTTTCTACCGGATGTTCATCTACGGGAATACCCCGACCATTGTCAGTTACTGTAACCGACCCATCTGTATTGAGGAAAACTTCAATGCGATCGCAATGTCCCTCCAGAGCCTCGTCAATGCTGTTATCTACAACCTCCCAAATCAAATGGTGCAGACCATTAACGCCAGTATCGCCAATGTACATTGCCGGACGTTTCTGCACCGCTTCAAGACCCTTGAGAACTTGAATATTATCAGCGGTATAACCATTCTCAACTGCATCTGCCATTGTGCATGACTCCTATCTGAACAATAATCTCTGGGATGGTATAGGAAATTTTGGCTTCTATTTTTTTACCGCAACCTGATCAGTTGCACGACCTCACTGCCAACCGCGCGGTTCAAATTCCGACATATCGTTTCGCGTTCAAACATCAACTTATGCCGCCATACGGAATTTTCTACCGAAACAAACAATTGCCCCCATCGAAAGCCTTCAACTTGGGTCACAGCAGCGATCTCTTTCCCCACAACCTCTTCCCACAATGACAACACGCGTTGTTCTTTTAATTGTCCTGCAATCCCTAAGCTATCCACCACTTGGCGAATGGCATCACCTATGGAAACAGGCTCAGACATCACGCTCCCTGTTCGATGCCTGTAAACACCACCCTTGCGCCTATCGGTCTCGGCATCCATAGCACTTTCTCATTTACCAGTTCAAACCCATTGCGGACTTTACTTGCACTAGCGTCAATCGCAAAGGCTGATTGGACAACGAAGGGATTCTCTCACCGAGGTACCGTGAATAGACACAGACCATCACAATCCCAATAGCCGAAACCCATGAGTTTCAAAATCCAAATCTGGATCACGGGCTGATGTCACCACCACCTGCCCAAAATCGGGAATCATATTCAATACCGCTCTTGCCCGTTTGGGGTCAAGTTCTGAAAACACATCGTCCATCAGCAAAACAGGACGGCATCTGGTCCGTCGCTCCAAAAAAGTTGCTTCAGCCAATTTCCAAGAAAGCAGAACCGTCTTCAGTTGGCCTTTAGAGGCAAATTGATGTACAGCCTTGCCATCAAGTGCAAAAATTAAATTGTCGCGGTGTGGACCTGTAAGGGTATATCGCAGTTCAACTTCCCGTGGCAACCGAGTCGTCAAAGCTTCAAAGAGTATTTCCTTGCCCCGATCTCGTGTTTCCATAGATATGGAACTGCGGTAGTTCGCCTCCATTTTTTCAGATGTAGGCGCAATTGACCGATAATATTCAGCCAAAAGAGGTTGAATATCATTCAGTGCTTCAAGACGGCGAGAAATAATGCGAGCACCCAAATTGGATAATTGCTCATTCCAAGGTTCAACTTGTTCTGGATGTGACAACAATGCTGAACCTCGATCTTTCAACAACCGATTGCGTTGCGCCAAAACGCGCTGATATCCTTCTAAATCAGCCAAATAAGATGCGCTTGATTGTGAAACGAGAATATCTAAAATACGGCGGCGCTGAGCCGGTTCGCGCAGCACAAGATCCACATCTTCAGGAGAGAATAGAACAGCGTTAAATGCACCGATGAGGTCTGAGAGGCGGGAGAGAGGAGTCTCTGCGAGAAAGGCTTGTTTCTTACCAATACGGGAATCGTAGGCAATGCGAATGGAAAAGGAATGATCTTCGCGCTCAATATGGGCTTCGATCAAGAAATATTCAGCACCCCACCTGAGCACATCCCGATCTTTGGCACCTCGACCTGATTTGGCCAGTGCCAAAAAATATAACGCTTCTAAAACATTTGATTTACCGCGAGCATTATCTGCCCAAATTGCCGTTTTTGCCTGATCAAACGTAAATTCAGCTTGGTCAAAATTTCGAAAATTGGTGAGTTTAAGCGATAAAACATACATCAGTCATTGAGCCGCAAGGGCATAAGCAGACAAAGATAGTCTTCGCCTTCGAGTTGTTCACCGGGTCTGATGATTCCTGCGGCAACAGCACTGTCGAGTTCAAAGAGCACTTCGTCACTGGCGATGCGCCGGAGTACATCTTGCAGATAGACAAAATTATATCCGATGGTCATTTCATCGGCGTCGTAATCAACACCCAAAGATTCGCGCGCTTCGCCTCCTATTTCTTGGCTTGTAGCCGACAATGCGAGTTTGTTCTTTTGGATTTCGAGCCGCAATTGATGGGTCTGAGCACTTGCCAAGACAGATACACGCCGCACAGCAGGCAGCAATTGACTGTTCGAAACGCGAAGACGCTTGCCGTTGTTTTGAGGAATCACTTGTTCGTAATCAACATAAGGACCTTCAATTAGACGCGAGAAAATCTGAATGGTATCTCCATTTTCTTCATCACCCAATAAAAAAAACACATGGCTTTGCCCAAATTGCGCTTTTTGAAGATATACCCCCCCACCCATGAGTTTAACCACATGATTCAAAGCACGAGGCGGAACAATGACCTCTCTGTTATTATCGGGTAACCCTTCCTGAATTCGCGAATATTTGACTAGGCGATGACCATCAGTTGCCACCATAGTCATACGCCCATTGCCAACCTGCCAGAGCACCCCTGTGAGTACTGGGCGGGTTTCATCGCGAGAAACAGCAAAAATCGTTTTAGAAATCATCTCGCTGAGCACATTGCTATCGGGCATATTATCGCGATTGACAGGATATTCACGATCATTCGAAGAATCCTGAACATCTTGGTTTTCACCAGCTAAAAACGCGATCTCAGGACCTTCAATCTCTGTAGGCAGTTCGGGAAAATCGTCGGCTGGCACCGACATCAAGGTATAGGTTCCTTCGGCACCACTTTGGCGCTGAAGCGTTACGCGACCTTCTTCAGCAGTAAGAAATAGGGATTCTTCGGGCAACTCACGCACAATTTCTGAGAATTTGCGTGCCGGGACAGTTGTTGCCCCGGCATCGTCAACGGTAGCTAAAAGTTTGCATGTGATTGATATATCGAGATCTGTAGCACTCAAACATACACTCTGACTATTGTTTGCATCAATCAGGATATTGGACAACACTGGCAAAGCGGTTTTGGAAGGCACAATATCAATTACAGATTGAATACCTTTGAGGAGTTCATCTTTTTTTATTGAAACTTTCATAAATGCGATTCTCCCGAGAGCGTCAAGCCCTTTGTGAATAACGTTTTACATTGTCAAATGAATTTCTTTTTAACGTGATGTGAGACTTTAAAATAGCCATAAGGAGGCTCCTGGGCTATCTTGTATTGTCCCAAATCACAAGAAGCCATTTCACACAGGAACCTCTCATCTGTAAACTGGCTGCGAGATGCATGGTATCCTGAGCTTGCCGAAGGATGGCACTTGCTCAATCTGTGGCATACCAAAATTCTGACCCATACCCTATGTGTCTTTCTCAACATCAGCCACAACCGAAACCCGCTTGATTTGGATGGACTCGTTCACTTTTGAAGTCACACATTACATTAAAAATGATTGATTTTTTGCCTGGTCACAAACACCGTAATTTACTGAATTTTAACGATTTTGTCAACTTACTTTTTGTTTAACAAACCTCTCTATTTGGTCTCCAAACAGCCTATTTCTTTGTGGTCTGTCAAAACCTGGATGCAACAGCGGATCGTTGCCTGCTGCTTAGCGAATCGTCACGGTCTGTGGCGATGCTACGTTTATGGTATGGACTTAGAGTGGCAAAAAGCGTGTTGGGAAACCTATCGCATACGCATCCAGACACCGAGTCTCATTTCGCATGCATGCACCCTCTCCTTGCTCAAACACACACCGGAGAAAACGCCGCGAATAGATTTACCCAATGTGAATAACTCAATTTGTGATCCAAAAAATAAAAAAAGTAGGAACTCATTGATTTTTAAAGACAAACAGGATTGTGCACACTTCTGTGCACAATCCTTCGCTGTGTGGAAAATAATCTGGACATATTGTGGATTCTATGTGTAAAAAACAGATCCACATTTTTACATGTGGAAAACCACACTGTTTTTCACATTTTCTACACAAAAAATACCCAATGTCAAATTGGCACCCCCCTTCCTCCTTCTATGATTTTTAGCGAGTTTTTTCTTTTTCAGTCCCATTTTCCACAGAATTCACAATGTTATTATTATTATCTAAAACTACATATAGTTTTTTCCATTGATAAAAGTAACTAGAAAATGTGAATTATCTCCAGAAATAATAATACCTCAGGCTTCTATAGAAGCCTGAGGTATATATTTCTTACAAGTAAACACAGATAGGAGGAAAAACAAAAAGTGGCTTGAGACCTGAGAGAGGAGAACCGATACAGAAATGGTCAAAACAGACTATGAGGCCTTCAACGCGATAGAATTTTACTTTAACTTATGATATGATCTTGGAGTTGGTTGACAAGATCTTCAAACGCTGGATCCGTTGATATTTTGGTTTCTACTCTCCGACATGCGTGAATGACTGTGCTGTGATCGCGATTTCCAAATTGCAAACCAATTGTCTTGAGTGGAGCCCCTGTAAGGGATTTGCTCAAATATATACTCACATGACGGGCTGTTGTCACATCTTGCTTCCGCGTGGCACCAACCAGTTTATCTAAAGGTATCTCAAAAAAGTCAGCCGCCGCTCTTTGAATACTTTCAATGCTGACAGTCGGTTTGGCCTTCTGGGGTGGACTTAGCAGAGTCTTCCGAACCGTCTCAATGGTAAGTGGATAGCCTTGTAATTTGGTAAAGGCCACTAGGCGTTTTAGTGCGCCTTCAAGTTCGCGTATATTGGTATCAATCTGTTCAGCTAAAAAACTGGCAATTTCGTGGAACAATGAAATACCCATTTCTTCTGCTTTTTGCGTTAAAATTGCCACACGCGTGGAAAGATCTGGTGCTTCAATATTTGTAACCAACCCCCATTGAAACCGAGAAATCAACCGATCTTCAAATCCCTTGAGGTGAGATGGTAGGCGATCGGAACTGATGATAATCTGTTTATCTGCTTGATATAGCGCATTAAATATATGGACAAATTCTCTTTGGCAAGCTTCGGTCTTCACATAAAACTGAATATCATCAACCAGCAACACATCCGCTTGGCGATAGGTTTGATAGAAATTAGAGGTTGACTTGCGATTAACCCCCTCTAAATAATCTGTAAAAATCTTTTCTGCGGTAACGTAAACCACTCGTTGAGCGGTCCTCTTTTCAGCACAGTATGTAGCAATAGCCTGTAGCAAGTGAGTTTTCCCCAGTCCAACACCACCATAAAGCACAAGGGGATTAAAAGCTGTTTGTCCTGGTGACTCTGCTGTGGCCATGGCGGCCGAAAAAGACACCTCATTGTTTTCACCGATAACAAAATTGTCAAAGCGGTAGCGTGGATTGAGCGGAAATACGGGCTGGACAGGTTCAGGTTCAGGAGGTGGCATAGCAGATACAGAATGGGGTGATAACTCGTGCATGGGAGACATTCGTTGATGAGTCTTATCAACAGCAAATGTTATGCATGGATTCCATGTGAAGACTTCTTGGATGGTCGTTTTGATCAACCCCATGTAATTTTGTTCAAGCCAACCCATAAAAAAACGATTGGGCACCTCCAAAACGACTTCTTTAGAGGTAAACTGCCGCGCCGTAATTGGAGCAAACCAGGTTTCAAAGCTTTGACCATGTATTTTCTGTTGTATAGCGTGGAGACACCTGCTCCATGAGCTAGAAGAACGTTCATCCATAGGGCAAAGGTCTGTCTATGCCAATGCTGGCCAAACACGCGCCAACGATGGAAAAATATCAAGTGCAAGTGGGAGTTTTAAGCTTTGGAAACTGTTGTCTGAAAAAACCGAACGTCAGGGAGGTTGATTTCGCTTCAGAAAGTGGGGGGTGACTCTCCTCAATCGTGGGAAGAGAAATTGAAAGTACTCTGAAACTTTGAAATCGAAAGGGTTCGATTCTTCTTAGCGACAGACAACAGCGAGAGAATCCACTTCAAAAGTGAATTTCAAAAGATTTTGAAAGTTAATGAATAAAATAATTGGTGTCAAGCGGGTTTTGAGAAAAAAAATATAGATAAACATTTGAAAAATAAATAAATAAAAGTAATAATCAATATACAGTGTACAAAAAAAGTGTACACTGTATATAGTAGTATAGTCCATTAATATCCTCTTAAAGTGAAATCGCTTGACAAAGGAGATATTCTCCTCTATATTCCAAAGTTTTTGCCAATGATATAGATAATTGAAATTTTTGCAGATACGAGGTGTTTCGATGAAGCGCACATTTCAACCACACAATCGCAAGCGAAAAAATAAACATGGTTTTCGCGCTCGCATGAGTTCGCCAAGTGGTCGCCATGTGCTGAACCGTCGTCGTCGAAAGGGGCGCAAGCATCTATCGCATTGATATGTAAGGGTTTTATGGGCACTCCCAACCTGCACATTCGAGGTGAGATTGCGAAAATTCGACAGCACGGCCAGATATTTCGTGGGCGTTGGGTTCATGTTCGGATGGGTACATCCGAACTGGATCTAACGCTCATTTCAATTCGGAAGAAATTTGGAAATGCTGTCCGGCGCAATCGCATCCGTCGACAGGTGCGTGCAGTATGTTCCCAACTGATACCTATGGGACATCCTCACCGTCTGCTGCTCATTTCCATAGGAGATCACGCTTTCGGCGTCTCTTATACCCAACTCCGTCTCGAACTGCACCGCGCATTTCAAAAGCTCGGTCTTATCAACTCCTGATCCCCTTTTTTGCAATTCCTTCCTTTCTTTGATTATTCTCAATCAAATATGTAGAAGGACTTAATCTATGGATAGACGCACGGTACTTGCCTTTGCGTTGATCGGCCTGATCCTAATCCTAATGCCGTATTACATGCAATTCTTCCAGGGTGACAGACCTCAGCCCCTTGGTGATCACCCTCTTCCCGTGGAAGAATCCCCTCTTCGCCAGACTGAGGTACCCCAAATTGCTGATATACCTCCCGAACCTCAATCTGTACAACAACTCGAAACCCAACAGCCGCTCAATGACGGCACAAGTCCAGTCCTGTCAACAGACTTTCAGGAACGGGATGTTGTCATAGATACTGAACTCTACCGCGCTGTCATTTCCACCCGCGGCGGGGTGATTACCAGTTGGCAACTCAAGACCTACTTTGATCGCAATGGCAATTGGCTCGAACTGATCGCCCCCCACAGCACTGGACTTGGGACTACCATTGCAGGTGCCTCCCTCGACAATCTCGAATTTATCCCCGATCGCTATCGGCTTGAGATTTCAGGTGACACCCAAGACCTAATCGTGTTTCGTGCTCAGAGTCCTCGTGGTCTGGTTGAAAAACGTTTCCGATTTCAGAGCAATCGGTACCGCGTTCGCGTTTCAGTTATAGCCGAGGGTCTGCCCCAAGATAATAAGTTGGGCATCACTTGGAAAGGCGGTCTCGCTGACACGGAAAATAAGCGCGGTACTTCAGAGAGTTTTTATGAAGGTGCTTACGAGCAGATTGTCACGTATCTAGGTGGCGAAGTTGAAACATGGGATACAGACCGTCTTCAAGACAAAGAGGTTCCCCCGAGCGGTCAACTGACTTGGATTGGCGTGAGAAATAAATACTTTCTCGCCGCACTCATTCCCGACGATGGGCGTTATGAACTTGCCCTTGATGGTGATACCAAAATTGATCCTCTCGGCTTTTCTTACCGTAATTTTGCGTTTGAGATGCGTGCTGATTCCGGGCGTAACATCATCAATTACGCCGCTTACATTGGCCCGATTTCTTATGACATTTTGCGTGCCCAAAACCGTGACCTCAATGGACTCGAACGAGAATTGGATCTCGACGACTTTGTCGATTACGGCCCCTATTTTGTTCGCTCCATTCTCAAGCCCGTTACAATTTTAATTCTTAAAGCCTTCCTCGCCATGCACGCTTTGGTTCCAAATTACGGCGTGGTCATCATTCTATTTTCCATTCTCGTCAAGATAGTTGTCTTCCCACTCACACATAAGAGTCTAGAATCCACAGCAAAGATGCAGACCCTACAACCTAAAATTGCCGAGATCCGCGAGCGTTATGCCAAAGACCAGCAAAAAATGAACGAGGCGATGATGAAACTCTACCGCAAGGAAAAGATCAATCCCATCGGCGGATGTTTACCCATGCTCTTACAGATGCCCATTCTCTTTTCTCTCTTCTCTCTTTTTCGCGGTACGATTGAACTCCGACAAGCTGGATTCGCCCTTTGGATCAGTGATCTTTCCAAACCCGACACCATTTTCATTGGTGGTTTCGACCTGCACATATTGCCTCTTTTAATGGGATTATCGATGTTTATTCAGCAAAAGATGGTGATGAAGGACCCCAAACAGGCTGTTCTCGTGTATATCATGCCCGTTTTCCTCACCTATATTTTTTGGGATATGTCCTCTGGTCTCGTCTTTTATTACACACTCTACAATGTACTGACCCTCGCCCAGCAGATTATTATGGAAAAAACCAAATTGATGTTGGGCACCTCCTGATGGATTTGTTTGTATGTCTGACCAAGATACCATCGCCGCAATCGCCACTGCTCCAGGTGAAGGTGCAATTGGCATCATCAGGCTCAGCGGACCAGATGCCATCTCAATTGGCGAACATTTCTTCAGAGGTAAAACGCCTCTCGGCCACATTCCATCGCGGCAACTTTCTTTTGGTCACCTCTGCATTCAGGGCCGAGATTTTGACAAAATTTTGGTCTCTATCATGCGCGCCCCCAATTCCTTTACCGGCGAAGATATAGTGGAATTTAACTGTCACGGAGGGCCTTTTCTCCTCAGACGGATATTGGAAGCAATTTTTCAAGAAGGTGCTCGACCAGCCGCTCCCGGTGAGTTTACCAAGCGGGCTTTTCTCAACGGTAAAATGGACCTCTCACAGGCCGAAGCAGTTGCCGACATGATCACCGCGAAAGCAGATTTGAGTCTCCAATCTGCTTTTTTTCAACTCCGCGGTGGACTTCATAGCCGTTTCAAAAAGATAGCGGAATCCATTCGCCGGGCCGTCATGCTTCTTGAAGCCGGTTTAGACTTTTCCGAGGATGTCGAGATTGATTTCGAGATGGTTAAACGGCCTATTTCTGAGGCTTTAGACCATGTTGAACGCCTCATTCTCTCTTATGAACGCGGGAAAATTATTCGTAAAGGGGGTGTTGTCACCCTCACTGGTCAACCCAATGTGGGAAAATCCAGCCTGCTTAACCGGCTTCTTGAAGAAGACCGGGCCATTGTTACAGATACTCCAGGTACAACCCGAGACACGATTGAAGAGCAGATTGACCTCAATGGAATTGCCGCCACATTGGTTGACACTGCTGGTATTCGTGAAACCGACGACCCAGTGGAAAGAGAAGGTACACGTCGGTCCCGACAATTCATAGACCGTGCAGCCGTTGTTCTCTATGTTGTAGATGGATCCCTTCCGCCCTCTTTCCAGGATTTGGATAACATCCACCTTATTGATCGCGCGTTTCTGATTCTCAATAAGAGCGATCTGGGTATCTGCACCGGTTGGCAAACGATTCAATCTCCCCTTCCTCAGATCACGCTTTCAGCCAAAACAGGCGATGGCGTTTCCACTCTGCGTGATCGCCTTCGTGAGACTCTCCTTGGAAAGAGCGACCTGCCAGACGAAATCGTCACCAGAGAGCGGCATCATCTCGCGCTTCAACACGCTTCAATAGGACTGTGTCAAGCTCTCCAAAGTCTCAAAATCGGCAACCCAGGTGAAATCATTGCGATGGATCTCCGTATTGCACTTGACGCGCTTGCCGCCATCATTGGACAGACCACCCCAGATGATGTCCTCGATCAAATTTTCAAAACCTTCTGCATTGGCAAATAATGTTTCACGTGAAACAGTTGCCGGTCAATTCTTCCTTTTCTTGAAAGCCTACCATTCAGTGTTGGCACGGTTCTGAAGGAACCCCCCAATGCAACCCAATGAAGCAATCGGTCTTGCGGAAAGCTCCTTTGGTCTTTGTTTTTCCAGAAAACAGGTCTCGTTGCTCAAGCAATACGTCAATTTGCTTACCAATTGGTCAGTTCGTGTTCGATTGATCTCTCGCAATGACCGAAATTTCATTTGGGAACGTCATATTCTCGATTGTCTTTCGCTAGTGCCACACCTTCCAGCAGATGGCCCTCTTCTTGATTTCGGTTCGGGTGCTGGTTTGCCAGGTATTGTGCTCAAGATTATGAGGCCAGATCTCGAAGTTTATCTCCTCGAACCTGCCCGCATGAAAAACCTCTTTCTCTGCGAAACCATTACTGTACTCAGCCTTCCACACACTTTCGCAATCAGAGCCCGTGCTGAGATGCTTGTTTGCGATTCCTCCTTCTCGAAGAAATTTCTGATTGGTACAGCCCGTGCAGTTGCACAACTTCCCCAACTCTGGAATTGGATTGAACCTCTTCTCGCGCCTCACGGTGTACTTATTTCAATGAAGGGCACAGGTGCTCTCAGTGAGTTCATAGACGGCGTTCCAGACCACCTCTATGCCACTGAAACCACTTTGACGATACCATTTACACGACAAAGACGCTCTTTTGTCTTTCTTCAAAGACGTTTCACGTGAAACATTTCAGAAGTTGGTGAGTTGATGCCCGGCATAGCCTTGGTCTGGCTGATGAGATTCGTCTCAACACACCCAAACGGCTTTTATTTGTTTAACATATTGTTTTTATTTAATCTAAACCACTATCGGCTGAAAGCCGATAGGTTTTCTGACGACTGAAAGTCAATTGCGGCTCAAGCCGCCTGAAGATGACCTGCTGACAGCAGGCTTAAGGCGACTGACCGTGGCGGCTCAACCTTGATTGAACCCTTGACCACCATCATCCTTCCACTTCTGAGATTCAATATAGACCTTGATGCTTTCTTCATCTATCGCCCCCACCATCGCACAAAAGTAGCCACGCGCCCATAAATGCTGACCCCAATAGCACTTACGAAGACTGGGAAATTCACGCTGTAGCTTAGGCGAAGAACGACCTTGCGACTTGCCCAGTCAATATGGTCCGGTGAGCACGGTTTCTGACCGCTATCGTCGTTGGCGAAAACAAAGGCTGTGGGAAAACATCTTACAGGCTTTACAAGTCCAAGCTCGTCATCAGGATCAGATCGATTTCACCTTTGGGGCCATCGACGGGAGTGTAGTTCGCGCTCATAAAGCTACACCCGGTAAAAAAAAACCGAAACGGGCTTGCGATAAGCCCTGAAGAAAGCCTGCAAAAACAAGGTCTTGAGCAAAGTCGCGTTTGGCAGATAAATTGGTTGAATTGAAGATTGTCGAGCGCATTTCGCATGAGACAGTGCGCCAGACGCTAAAAAAAACCAATTGCACCCCCATCTGCGGCAGCAGTGGGTGATCCCGCGTGGACATCAAGGTGCATTTGTCGCACATATAGGAAGATGTCCTGTTCAAACTTGAAAAACCACTAGTATAAACACATCTATCTCGTTATAGGTCATAACTTGGGTGAACATGCAAAAATCCCCTTTCTCAACTCGAGAAAGGGGATTTTTCTCTTTTCATGCAAATTGTAACTATCTTGGGTTGGTTCTTGTTGTTTCGTGGCCTGAGTCGAGAGATCGTAGTATCCTTTTCCCTGCCTCGTGCGATGATCATAGCGTCCTGTTGTGGCTAATCCATTCAAATGACCTACCACTACAACGCCAAAAAAAGTCAAAACATTGTAGAAGTTGTGAGATGTCGAAGCCCATGGTGCTGAGTTTTCGATGGCGTATTGTGTGATGCGTTCGCATCGCTTTTTCTTTCTGACGATGCCAGGATTCTATTTTCCCAGCCAATTTGATCAATCCTATTTGCTGATAGGCAGGCTTCGGAGACAGTCACAAAGAGGATAGTGTCAGGTCAAGTTGTGCCTCAACGACGAGCTGACGAGCTTGACTCGGTGCAGGTGCTACCAATGACTTTTTTACAATGTTTTGGTCTGCTTGGTTAAGAACAAGACGCTGACCAAATTCAGTATCAAGTGCTGCATCAAAGGCCAATAGAGTCTCATTTCAACGTGTCCCTTGCTGTCTTGGAACAGGCGTTCAATGGATGGATATGTCTTTGCCTGGAAAAAAATAACAAAATTATGCTGTTCCATTGTGCTCATCTGCGACCAAATAGCGGAAAGATGCGCTTGACTCAATGCAGTCTTGATGCAATTACACATTACACACTTGGTCCCCTACTGTCCTGTTACGATTGTAGGCATGAAATGCGAAAACAGGCTTCCAAAACTCAATGACATCGGCTTGACATATGCAGCTATGATCTGACCGTAGAATGATCTCTCCAATCAGGTTATTCCAGCAAAAGCTTTTGCTGTGCTGAGCAATACTTGCCATTGCTGTACAGGGATCTGGGGGATGATCTTAATGAGTTCGGGAATATCTCGATCTGTGGTTGAAGCACTCGCATTCAGGGCTTCACGCCATTGGTTGTTCTTGAGTACCTTGCGAATATCTGGACTTTGGAGTGCCTTGACAATGCCTGCGTCGAGCATTTTGGGGTCGGCAATTACTTGGCTGATGACAGGATCTGTCATTAGTTTTTCTAGCTGTGTAAAAAGTCTGCGGCCCTCGGGTGTTTTTTGTGCGCGTTCTTTATACGCCAAAAAGAGAAGCTTTTGAGGGTCAAGGCCGAGTGCTTTTGCAAGAAGCTGGCACCGGTCATCGGATGGTATGCGTTCGCCCTTTTCTATTTGACCGATGTAAGTATCCCACACACCAATATTTTTACCCAAAGCCCTTTGACTAAATCGCCCATTTCGGGCTCGTTTAATTATTTCACCAAACCTCATACACCCCTCCCAAAAGATCACTCGAGTTTAAAATCTTCAATGACATAATATGGATTGAAAAGTGCCGCGTGGCAAGTTAAATTCTTGAGAAACATATTGACAATACACACTTGACAGCGTATATTTTGGTTATTGCATTCTGATACTCCCCACGCGGAAGGCAATATATACACACTTGTTTGTGTATATAAAGGGCGTAAAGTCCTGAAAAATAAAGGGAAATGAGATTCAGTTAAATCCTATTTTTTGAATTCAAGTCTCTCTTTATTAGGTGGGGAAGATAAATCGATCTTGCTCTGATTCCCCTTTCTCCCTAGATCGTCAGGTTTATCTTCCCCATTTCCTTCTTTTTCTCTTTTGTTCCGTTTTCCATCTGTCTTTCTTAGGAATTCGCCCATGGCCCTTGAAGCTAGTGAACTGGATCTCATTCGAGAAACTATTCGCGATGCCATTGAGTCTTCACAAGAGAATCTCGCTCAGATGGTCGCTAGACAGTTCATAGAAATTCGATCTGATATTCAAAATGTGCAGGATGCGATTCGCAAAGTGGGCACACGTCAAGCTCAGGTTGAGGCCGATCTATCAGAAGTCGGTCATATCTGCGAACAACTCAAGCGTAGGCTTTCGATCATACACGATGGTATGGGCACTGCTGATCGGTTGTTGTACGAGCGTGAAGTTTCGCTCAGGCTAGATCATCTCGAACGCGAGTTGGCAGAATTGCGGAGCCGTTTGCCCGCAGTTTGATATTTCCCCAAACATCAAGCGATCCGTAGCATAAAACCCCTTGGAAGTAGGTTCTCCAGGGGGTTCACATTTAGAACTTGATGGATGTCTCAATCTGAAACAACCGGATTTTCGAGTCGTCCCAGCCCATCAATTTCACAGACCACATGGTCGTCGTGTTTGAGCCAGAGTTGGGGATCACGCCCCATCCCTACGCCGGGCGGTGTGCCGGTAAAAATCAAGTCTCCGGGAGTGAGTGTGAATACATGTGTGAGATAAGCAATGAGTTTGGGGACGTTAAAGATCAGTTGAGAAGTGTTGGAGTCCTGTACTGTCTCGCCATTGAGAATACAACGAATACCCAAATTGTGAGGATCGGGAACATCGTCAGTTGTGACCAGATCGGGTCCGATCGGGGCGAATGTATCAAAGGTTTTGCCCATCATCCATTGGGCACCTGGTTTTTCAAGCTGGTAATCACGAGCACTCACGTCGTGACCAACCATGTAGCCCGCAACGTGTTTGAGGGCATCTTCTTCAGAGATGTTGCGACCGCGTTTGCCAATAACGACAACGAGCTCGACTTCGTAGTCAACCTGGGAACTCGCGCTGGGAGCCACGATATTCTCATTAGGGCCAATGATGGATGATGCATATTTGGAAAAGACAATGGGTTCGTCGGGAATGGGCATACCGCTTTCGGCTGCATGATCGGCGTAGTTGAGACCTATGCAAATGATTTTTTTTGGATTGTTGATGGGCGCATGAATGGTGACATCTGTTGCGGGAATGGCGTACTTCCCTTTGGCAATTGCTGCGTGGGCCTTGGAAATGGCGTTATCGCCCGCTTCAAGGAATCCCTTCATGGTGGAGGGAATTGACGGGTCGGCAGTGCTGAGGTCAATGATCGAATCACCTGATCGGGCACCTAGCCGACGCTGTCCGAGGTGCGTAAATGTCACAAGTCGCATAATGATGGTGTCCTTGGTGGGAGTGTGTGTGTTGTTCTACTTCGCACAATAAAGCCTGAAGAAGAACCACTGTCAAGGAAGATTTGGCCAATGTTGATTTTCTTCGCTGGCGAGTAATTATTACAAAACCACCTGCTCCTGTGGGTGGTCGTTTATTTTGGCACCGAAATGAGTAAACGAGTTGTTGCCTGTGATGACCACCTGGCTTATCTTAAAAAATGAAAATCGCACATAATACAATCGGACAGAATTGTTTTTGTAAGGAGAAATGTCTATGAAACGACTTGTTCTTTGGGGGCTATGCCTTTTGATGGCGGGATGTGGTGACAGCGAAGTAGAAGATTTAAAACAAGCAAATGAGAAGTTGAACAATGAAAATAGATCGTTGAAAAGCTCTTTGAGCAAGGCGCAAAACCAGGTTAAGCGAGCCGGTGAGATCGGAAACCGAATGGTGTTTCTGGTGAATCAGATTCGGAATGTGAAGGCGCGTATTGTAACGAATATGGGCGATATCGAATTGAAGTTCCATCCTGAAAAGGCACCCATTCACAGTTTAGCCTTTATAACTCGAGCAGAAAGCGGGTTTTACGACAACACCAAGTTTCATCGCGTAATCGAAAATTTCATGATTCAGGGCGGCGATCCCAATTCAAAGGACGACGATCCATCCGATGATGGGACAGGGGGGGGGCTCGTGCATATTCCTCATGAATTTAATGATACAAAACACGTACCGGGGGTTCTTTCTATGGCACGGATTTCAGATGTGTCGGCTGGTGCTGGGTCGCAATTTTTCGTTATGCATGGGACTGCGCCCAATTTGGACAATCAATATACTGCTTTTGGAGAAGTGACAAAAGGGATGGATGTGCTTAACAGAATTGCAATGGTCGAAACCGTGCCTGGGGATCGACCAATAAGACCCGTAGTGATCGAGCGAGTAGATGTGTTTCGCTAAACAGATATGGCGTGATGTGAACAATGTGAATTATTTTTTACCTTGAATGTGGAAAAGTGTATAGCGTTATCAATGTGATAAATTACTGATTTTTTTGAATATAAAAATGATTCTACAAAAATTATCCACACATTTTTCCACAACGGATCTCCCGCGTTTCGCGCCAGTAAAATTCAGATCTTTTACGGTATTTTTTACTTTCATCTAAGGGAGATTTCGCTTGCGACACCTTTGGAATTAGTCTATATTTGAATTTATTTTACCATTAGAAAATGCTAAAAATAAAAACTTCGCTGTCTGTGGACATCAACCGTGATTGAAAAAGTTAAAGATGATGTTGCCGAGATTTTGGCACCTTCTACGGAATATCTCGTCGAAAAGCGTTTTACGCCCGATTTGTTGACTATGATCGGGTTTGTTTTCAATGTGGGTGCTGCTGTACTCTTCGGTTATGGGTTGTATATGTGGGCCGGGTTAACGGTGCTTGTCGCGGGTATTTTTGATTTTCTTGACGGGCAGGTGGCGCGCAAGGGCAAAACAGAATCCAAATTTGGCGCGCTTCTCGATTCGACTGTTGATCGATATTCCGAAATTTTCATCTGGTTTGGCATTGCGATCAGTTTTATACGGGCTGATGATCTCTGGACGAGCTTCGCGGTTTTTTTTGCGCTGGCTGGATCTCTTATGGTGAGTTATGTGCGCGCGCGCGTCGAGGGCCTGGGGGCTGAGTGCAAAGGTGGGTTTATGCAGCGCCCCGAGCGCATTATTGCCATTGGCGTCGGCGGGCTGATTGTACCTTTGATAGGTGATATTGGTTTGATCGTGGTGGTCTGGGCAGTTGCTCTATTGGGAAATTTTACCGCGATGGAGCGGGTGTTTCACTTTCGAAAGCTGACAAAATCATAAGGCCTGATTATCGAGTACAGGATGACAAAACCCGGGGGCATCGCCGGGTTCTTTTTTTGAATGCAGAAGAATATGGATCCTCTCGTCTCTTTTCTGAATCCACACGGAGGACGCAGATAGGCCAAGGATTGGGAAAATGTCTGGCTTTTTTATTTCCTTTGAAGGCATTGATAAAAGCGGAAAGAGCACCCAAGCCAAGTTGCTGGTTGATCATCTGCAAGATAGTGGGCACAATGTTGTGGCTACTTATGAGCCGGGCAGTACTGAACTCGGCGGGGAGATTCGGCGTCTGGTGCTTGACTGGAAACCTCGCGATAAGATCGATGCCAGTACCGAGATGTTTTTATTTTCAGCGGACCGCGCGCAGCACGTCAACGAATTGATTCAACCATCGCTAGATGCGGGCAAAGTGGTGATTTCAACTCGTTATGTTGATTCCACACTGGCCTATCAGGGCTATGGTCGCGGATTGAATCTTCATGACCTGCGAGCGATTCAAAATGTGGCCACGGGCGGTTTGAAGCCAGATATCACGATCTGGGTAGATATTGATTTGCAGACGGCCCGAAAACGAGGTTGGGGCACAGGGGCGGATCGCATTGAGGCGGAAGACGAAGCATTTTTTTACAGGGTTCGACGGGGGTTTGCAGCACTGTGCAAATCTGAATCCAATCGCATTTTTCGGGTGGATGGCACGCGGCCCATAAGTGACGTGTTTGAAGATGTTAAAAAGGTGGTTGCCAATCGCATGCTAGGAATTGAACAACCGGATGGAGAAAACGTTTAAGAGCCGAAAGGAGATTGTGGTATGTATTGTGAGTGTATTTTCTACTGGGAAGAATTAAAGGCAGTAGAATACCCTTTCGAAATCCAGAATTGAGAGAGATAAGATCAAAGTGGGAAAAAAATGGAACTTATGCGATTCTGGCATTGGAATACATGAAGAAAAAGCCCGATATTTCTCGGTCCGATTTGTGGCGCAAGATACAAGAACGCTTTCGCCGTGAGTTAGGCGAGAGCCCCGCAAAGAAGGATGAAGGTGCTGCCACAGTTGCGTTTAAGCTGTGGCATTTCGGACTAATCGTTCGCAACGATTAAACTTACAACGCATGTGCTGAAACGATTTTATTTTTTAACAGCCTGTTATCACAAATGAACTGCTGGCGCAGTTGCATGCCTGTCGGCAGACAGGTACACCGCTTGGAGGCCCTCATGTTTGGAGCAAAATTCCGCGGAAGATTCGTCATTTTTGCAACGTTGGTTGGTGTTTTGAGTGTGTATCTCGCGCTTGATTCCCGGTTGGTAACCGGCGAAGATGCGTATGCACAATTGGGGCGTGGTTTTGATGAGATTAACGAAGCCTATCGCCTGCTCTACAACGAATATGTCAATGAGCTGAAGCCCGAGGATTTGAGCAAAGCAGCGATTTCCGGCATGTTGTGGGATCTGGATCCTTATACCAGTTTTTTTGACCGCAGAGACCTCGCGCAACTTCGCATTGACACACAGGGCAAATTCGGTGGGCTGGGCATCACCATCAGCAAGCGCGGAAAGGATGATGGCCCTCCGGTTGTGATGAGTGTGATTGAAGGCACGCCCGCGGACACTTCGGGGCTTGTCGTGGGGGATCGCATCATCGCCATTGAAGGGGATCCGACTTTTAAGAAAAAATTGACCGAAATCGTCAGTGTTTTGCGGGGGGATGAAGGTGAGGGCGTGACCATTCAGATTGAACGACCAGGCATGGCGGAACCCTTTGACCAGCCGATTATTCGGGCGCGCATTGACATCCCAAGTGTGCAAATTCCGGGCGAGGTCCATCCCGATATTGGTTATATCTCCATGTCGTGGCTCAACTCTTCGCGATTTACGGAACGCACAGAGGGTGAGTTGAAACGGGCATTGGTATTCTTGCTCAACGATGGTGCCGTGGGGATCATCTTGGACCTGCGTGGCAATCCGGGCGGTTTGCTCAAATCAGCAGTGGATGTGGTCAATAAGTTTTTGCCACCCGATCTTTTGGTCGTGTCAACCAAGGGCCGATTGCCCGATCAAAGTCGCAGTCACAAGACCCGGCAAGAGCCGATAGTGCCCGCGGATATTCCATTGGTGATCTTGGTTGATGAGCGCAGTGCCAGTGCCTCAGAAATTGTCGCAGGCGCGATTCAGGATTGGGATCGAGGGTTGATCGTGGGCACGCAAACGTTTGGAAAAGGGTCTGTACAAAGCGTGCGCCAATTTCGGCAAGGCGATAAAGCCTTAAAGTTGACGACAGCAGCCTATTATACGCCGAGCGGACGCAGTATTCACAATGCTGAGAAGCGCCGGTATCGCGGCGGGCCCATTGAGTTGACCGTGAGCGATTCAATACAGGTTTCGGCCTATGAACTCTTCAGTATTATAGGCCAGGCCGAGCGACGGGAAGATGCGATTACGGAACTCAGTGACCGATTTGAGTTGGATGAAGCCTCGGCTGAAAAAGTTCTTGAAACGCGGTTGGAACGGCTGTTGGGTTTGGCGTCTGACGAGCATACTGAGCCGGAAAAGATCGATCCTGAAAAGGTGTTTACAACGCGCGTGAACAAGCGCAAAGTTTATGGCGGAGGCGGGATTAAGCCCGATGTGTTGGTCGAACAAGCGCGCAGGCCGCGGTTGGTGGTGGAGTTGTTGCGCAAGGGGTTGATTTTTGATTTTGCGGTTGATTTTGCAACGGGACAATCATTCCCCACGCGGTTTGAAGACTATACATTGCCCCAAGACATCGTCGGTCAATTCTGGACTTTTGTGGCAGAGTTGACCAATTCCGGTGGTTTTGCGTATAAAACGGATACCGAGATTCAGATGCATGAACTCAAACAGTCGCTAAAAGAGAAAGATGTGTTGACAGACGATAATATGGCCGCACTCGATCAATTGTCAAAGGTTGCAGCGCGCGAGCGCGAAGCCGATTACAACAAGGCCGACCCGTATATTCGGCTGGAGATTGAACTGGCATTAGCCAATCGGGTGTGGGGTACCAAAGGCAAAATTTTAGCGTCACTGAAGGGGGATAAGCAGTTTCAAGAGGCGGTTCGTTTGTTAAAAGACCGTGCGGTTTACGATCGAAAATTGGCAATGGTGGAAGAGTAAGACATGGGCTGGACGTTATCCAGGTGATCGAGAAATAGGTGAACCCGGCTCGAGAAGCTGAGTTCACCTATTTTTTTATCGCCACACGACACGACAAAACGCACAAGTCCACTAATAAAGGCATGCAAATCAGCGAATCTACGAATGAAAGTTCGCACTCCTGTCTGCCTCTGGCAAAGGCAGGGATGTTGGATGGCGGGGTAGGGGCTGACAACTGACAACTGACAACTTTTAAAAAAGAAAGGTTACAGCATGTTGGGCAGATATTTTGTCATCGCTTTGAGACGAACATTCCAAGATAAAATTTTCTCGTTGATCAATTTGATAGGGCTTTCTGTTGGCATGGCAAGTGTCATCCTCATCGTGGTGTTCGTGTTTCTGGAGTTGAATGTTGACCGCTTTCACAAAAACTCTGATCGCATATTCAGAGTTTTAAGAGAAACGAAATCTTTGGCGGGCGCACCTCAAGTTTCGCCGGGCACTTCGGGTCTGTTGGCACAGAGTTTAAGGGCAGATGTTCCCGAAATTGAGAACGTGACTCGTTTTTTTGTGGCAAAAAAAATTGGGCAACTAACGAGGAGAATGGATTTTTTGTTGATGTTTGTGCTGTTGATCGCGATTTTTTTCAGATGTTTTCTTTTTCGTTCAAGATGGGTGATCCAAAAACCGCTTTGAAAGACAAATTTTCCGTGGTCATTACGGAAGAAATTGCGGGAAAATTTTTCGCCAATGAAAATCCCATTGGGAAAGCCATTTCCGTCGATGGCAGGTATTTTGGTGGGGATTATTTTGTATCTGGCGTTGCAAAAGATGTCCTTCGAAACTCCTCTTTGGATTTTGACGTAGTGACATCGACTGTACACAATGAAATACCATTGACTGCTTGGGAGAGGTGGCAACCCAATACATCTTGGCGACCCGTTCAGACCTTTGTTATGTTGTCTGATGTTGCGTCCCCAAAAAACATCGATATCAAACTGCAAGCTCTTTTAAGTCGCTATATGGGATCAGATGTCCGTGAACGCAATCGATATATTCTCCAACCGTTGGCGCGCATGTATTTGTATTCTAACTCTGAATATGGGATTCGCGGCGGCGGAGACATTATGTATGTCTATATTTTTTCGGCAATAGCGATATTTATCGCGTTTATTGCTGGCTTTAATTTCGTAAATCTATCCATCGCGCGATCCGCTACCCGATCAAAAGAAATTGGTGTGGGAAAAACCGTCGGTGCCCATAAGCACAGCCTTGTTTTTCAGTTTCTCGCCGAAGCTATTTTTATGGCTTTTTGTTCTGCCCTGCTCACCTTTTGTCTTGTAGAAGCTTTTCTTCCCTATTTGGATACCTATATTGACCGAGAAGTCAAATTGGCATTTGGCGAACATCTGTTTTTGTTTTGCGTCATGTTTCTCACCGCGCTTGTGATAGGTACTGTATCTGGACTTTATCCCGCACTTTTCATGGCATCTTTTTTTTTCGTCCAAATATTGAGACGCGATCTCAAGTTCAATACTTCTCGCAACTGGTTGAGAAGTGGTTCTTTGGTGTTCCAATTTGCCGCTTCTGTTGTGCTCATCATCAGCACGCTTGTCGTGTATGAACAGATGGCGTTTATTCAAAACAAGGCGTTGGGATTTGATAAAGCGCGTATTGTGTTTTTGCCGCTTTTTGGCACAGACCGCTCTCTCAATGCGCGATATCGAGTGATTAAGCAGGAATTTTTGAAACACCCTCAGGTGATCTCTGCATCTGCGTCCAATTCTACGATGGCTTGGTTTGGCGGCGCGTTTCATACGGTCTATCCCGAAGGTTTTCAGGGTGGCGAATGGCAGATGAGAATATTGGGGGTTGACGAAGATTTTATTGAGCTATATGGGATAACCTTGTCAAGAGGTCGAAACTTTTCAGCGGAGATTTCAAGTGACGCTACCGATGCTTATATTTTAAATGAAACAGCAGTTGAGCAACTCGGTTGGGAAGATCCGATTGGAAAACAATTTGAATGGGCATATTGGAAGCGCAAGGGCGTCGTGATAGGGGTTGTTGCGGATTTTCACAATCGGTCTCTGAAAGAACCCATTATGCCAATTGCTTTGTGCATGTGGCAGCCCAAGTACAATTTACTTGCATGGTGTATTGCATATTTTTTTATGGATAATTGGTTGCTTTCGTTTGCTTATCGGATCGAACTGTCTCCTTCTACTTTTGCCATTGGGTCGCTCTTTGCAATTGCAGTGACGTTTGCCACAGTCGCTTGGCATTTGATACAGGCGGCATCAAAAAATCTCATTGATGAAATCAGATATGAATAGATAAGTTGCTGTTATTACTGCGAGAGTGCGAAAATGCGTCCATACGTAGAGCCCCTAACAGAAAGAACCTATCCGCAGATAACGCAGATGGGTTTTGGCCCCCATAAGTTCCCAAGGCGTTGAGTCCCAATGCGGCGTGGTCAACCATTTTGTTAAAGCCTCTTAGGAGTGTCTTATGTCATCTCCCAACATTATCTTTATTTTGTGTGACGATATCGGTTATGGCGATTTGGGGTGTTATGGGCAAAAGGTTATTCCCACACCCCGATTGGATCGCCTTGCGTCTGAGTCCATGCGGTTCACGCAGTGTTATACCGGGTCTTCTATTTGCGCGCCATCTCGTTCGGTTTTGATGACGGGTTTGCACAGTGGACACACGCGGGTGCGCGACAATTTTGGCATTGTGGGCGGCGTGGGAGATCAGAAACGGGTGCCGCTTGAGCCTGAGGATTTTACGGTTGCCGAGATGCTCAAGGAGGTGGGATATGCCACTGGCATTGCTGGCAAATGGGGGTTGGGGGAACCCGATACAACGGGTATTCCCACGCGCAAGGGGTTTGATGAATGGTTTGGCTATCTCAACCAGCGCAACGCGCATACGTACTATCCGCCTTATTTGTGGCACAATGAGGAGAAGATCGTTCTCAAAGGCAATCGGGATGGTCGGCAGAGCGATTATGCCCACGATATGATTTTTGACTTTGCCTGTGACTTCATTCGCAAAAACAGCGATTGGCCATTTTTTTTGTATTTGCCGTGGACATTGCCGCATGGTCGATATGAAATTCCCGACGCCAGTGCCTGGGACGATAAACCCTGGACGGATGACGAGAAAGTTTATGCGGCGATGATTACAAAAATTGATACACAGGTTGGGCAGATTGTGGATCTGTTGCGCGAACTAGATATTGAGGACCACACGCTTTTGTTTTTTGGCTCTGACCACGGTGCAGCACGCCGATGGGAAGCGTTTGACAGTTGCGGTGCTTTGCGCGGGCAAAAAGGTACCATGTATGAGGGTGGTTTGCGTACGCCGATGATTGTGCATTGGCCGGGTCGCGTTACCGCGGGCACGGTGAGCGATTTGGTGTGGTATTATGCCGATTTCATGCCGACCATTGCGGATGTGGTCGGCTTGGATGCTGCGGATAATACGGATGGCGTGAGCATTATGCCGACGCTTTTGGGCGAATCACAAGATCTCGGTGATCGCTTTTTGTACTGGGAGCGTTTTGGCGGGGGCTTCAAGCAAGCCGTGCGCTGGAAAAACTGGAAGGCTGTACGCAATCCGTCGCCCGTGTTGCTCGACGAACCGCTTGAGTTATACGATTTGGACAAGGATATAGGTGAGGAAAACAGTGTCGCCGAGGATTACCCGGACGAGATCGCTGAAATCGAGAGTTTTATGAAAGAAGCGCGCAAGGACTCCCGCAACTGGCCTGTTGGTGTCAAAGGGTCTCATGCATGACGTCTCCCACCTAATGCCCAAAGCCAAAGGAAATGAGTTCCACTCTTGCAGAAGATATTTCCTCACTGACGGCACCAAGCCAAAAAAAGAGCGAGTTTTCGACTCGCTCTTTTTTTAAATTAAAATGCCAGCAACACAAGCGGTCATCATCATTGCGAGTGTGCCGCCGATCATGGCGCGCATGCCGAGGAGGGCCAAATCCGCACGGCGTTCGGGGGCGATGCCGCCGATGCCGCCGATTTGGATGCCCACGCTGCCAAAGTTGGCGAAGCCGCAGAGCGCGTAGGTCAATATCAGCGTGCTGCGCTCGCTCAAAACCACGCCTGAATCGGGTTGCGACCATGCCATCATTTGTGCATAGGCGATAAATTCGTTGAGTACCATCTTTTTGCCCAGTAATTCGCCAGCATGCATGCAATCGGCCCAAGGGATGCCTAGCAGATAGGCAAAAGGCGCGAAAACATAACCGAAAATTGCGGCCATGGACCAGTTCCAGTCGTCATATCCAAAGAGCGCGCCAATCCATCCACCGATCAGACCGAGCGCAGCGTCGACCAGCGCGACGAGGCCGAGAATGGCAATGAGCATTGCCACGACGTTTAAGGTCAACTTCATGCCGTCTAAGGCCCCCCCTGTTGCAGCATCGACGATGTTTGCGTGTTTTTCTTCAATGGCCAATTCCACACGTCCCATGGTCATAGATGGCTCGGTTTCGGGCATCATCAGTTTGGAAATCAACAACGCGGCGGGTGCTGAGATGACCGATGCGGATACCAGATGCCCAGCGTCAATACCCATGCCAGCATAGGCGGCCATGACTCCGCCGGCAATGGTTGCAAAGCCACCGACCATCAATGCCATGAGTTCCGATTTTGTCATGCTGCTTATATACGGACGCACCATCAGCGGGGCTTCGGTTTGGCCGACAAAGATATTGGCCGCTGCAGAGAGTGTTTCCGATCCCGAAGTTCCCAGCGTGCGTTGCATGACCCAGGCAAATGCTTCGACAATTTTTTGAATGATGCCCAGGTAATAGAGAACGGACATCAATGACGAAAAGAAGATGATGGTGGGTAAGACTTTGAATGCGAAGAAATGGTGGATGTATTCTTCTCCGAATACCAGACTCGTGCCCGCGTCGACAAACCCCAAAATGGATGTGAAAAAATCTCCGATGCTTTGAAATACAGCAGTGCCTATTGATGTTTTCAAAATGAATACTGCCAAGACAAATTGCAACAACAGCCCGCCCCATACCACGCGGAAGTTCACCTGTTTTTTGTGCTCACTCATAGACCATGCCAGACCCATCATGACCGTCAGACCCACCAGACTGATTGCGCGTTTCATAGCCCTTCCTTTCCCTGTTGCCTATGTTTATACATGCCTGTAAATTGATTTGGTTTTCGCATAGAGTTCACATGAAAACGACAGAATATTTCAAACACGCTTGACAGTGACCCGACCGCGTCAATATCACAGGCGAATATATCCAATATACAATCAATAATCCTTTAAGAATAGAAATACAGACAGATGGCAGAATGCGAAAGCGGCTAAAATATCGGATACGGATACGGCACGGGTTGAATTAAAAAATAAAACAATTTTTCAAACAAAAGAAATCAATGAAAATATTTATGTGGATCTCGATGAAGAGGGTAATCTCATTAGTATGGCAATTGAGCACGCCCAAGCAACTGCTGGGCACCAAGAATTTTCGTACCAAGAGGTGACAACCCTCTAATCGCGCTCTGCAAATTTTATGAGACCTATTTACCTCACTTTTGATTGTTACGGCACGCTTATTGATTGGAAATCTGGCGTTCTAACCGCGCTTCGAGATTATCCGACTGTCGATAGCGATGTGTTTTTTGAGACATGGTGGCGGGTGGATCGGCGGCTTACGTGCGGGACATCCTATCGGCGGTATCGAGAGGTTCTCGCTCGAGATTTCACAGAAGCTTTTCAATCCGTTGGCATTACAATTGCCAGCAAAGAAGCCGAATGTCTGGCATGCGGTTTGGGAGATTGGACGCCTTTTCCCGATGCGCCCGATGCACTTGCGGAGTTTAAGCGCATGGGGTTTAAGTTGGGGGTTCTGTCGAATATTGACAATGATTTGCTCGATCGGAGTGTCGAGCTGCTCGGTGTAGATATTGATGTGCGTATTACAGCAGAAAATATCCGATCTTACAAACCCGATACGCGCCACTTTGAAGTCCTTTTGGAAACGACAGGATGCCAGCCTGTGCAAGTGCTACATATTGCTGCTTCGCGTTTTGTAGATATTGCGCCTGCATCAAAACTCGGCTTTCGCACGATGTACGTGCGGCGGTCTGAACCCGATGCCGATTGCGATGTCATGCCTGAAGCGGTGTACAATTGCGACAGCAATGCATTTACTGTTGAAACACTCACAGATGCGATTCCAATGCTTAAACTCTTTGGGAAAGGGCAGCACGATGGGTATTGAAGTTATTCGAGACGAGATGGCCGAACTGGTCGATCCCGCGGCTGAACCCGAATTGGTTGCAGACGGGTTTCAGTTCACCGAAGGGCCGGTGTGGGATCCGGCAAAAGGATGTTTGTTTTTTTCAGATATTCCCACAAATACCATTTTTCAATGGTCGCCAGAAGCGGGTGTGGTGGCATATCGTCAGCCGAGTTATCATTCAAATGGGTTGACGCTGGATGGACGGGGTAGGTTGCTTGCGTGCGAACACTCTGGCCGGCGGGTGAGCATGGAGGCGGATGACGAGTTGAAGACGCTGGTGGACTCCTATCAAGGGAAAAAGCTCAATTCGCCCAATGATCTCATTGTCTGTCAGAATGGGGACATCATTTTTACGGACCCACCTTATGGTCTGTCGAACAGACATGGCGTGGCAGCGGAACAGGAATTGCTGTTCTTTGGGGTGTATCGTCTGCCTGTGGGCGAATCAGAACCCATTCTTTTGATCGACGACTTTGAACGGCCCAATGGGTTGGCCCTCACACCCGATGAAAAAACCCTTTACATCGACGACACCGCGCGGGGGCATATTCGCGCGTTTGATGTGCAGGAAGATGGCTCTCTTGCAAATGGCGGGGTGTTTGCCGAACTGAAAGGCGATGAAGAGGGCGCGCCCGATGGTATGAAGTTGGATCGCCGGGGCAATATTTACTGCACGGGGCCAGGTGCTGTGTGGGTGTTTAACCCCCTGGGCGATCTTCTCGGCAAAATTAAACTGCCGCTTGCTGCCGCCAATCTGAACTGGGGCGGCGAAGATCGGAGGACCTTATTTTTTACAGCGAGAACCGATGTTTATCGCGTAGCGTGCAAAGTGGGAGGCTAAATGAAAATCACAGCAATCAAGACGTTTATGGCGAGCATGGGGCAGCGGTCTCGTGCGCTGGTAAAGGTCGAAACCGATGAAGGCATTTGCGGATGGGGAGAGTGTTATAGCCCCGGGCCTGATTTGGCGATTGGCCCAACCCTGGATTATATTTTTGAACTGATTAAAGGTGAAGATCCGCGGCGGATTGAATTTATCATGCTCAAGCTGTTTCAGCAGTTCCGCTTTCCGCCCGGTGCAGTTGGCCTTTCAGCGATGTCGGGCTTGGATCACGCGCTGTGGGATATCAGTGGCAAAGCCGCGGGATTGCCCGTTTATATGCTGTTGGGCGGTGCGGTGCGCGATCGCATTCAGGTTTATCGGAGCATCGGTGGAAAAGACGGTGAGGAAGCAGCAGGTGTTGCGCGCAAGCTCAACGAAGATCACGGCATTACAGCATTTAAGACCAGCCCGTTTCGCCTGGACCTCAGTGCAACGCGATGGGGGCGCGTGTGTGCGGCTGCGGCCGATTATTTTGAAGCATTGCGAAAGCATTCGGATGACAATTGGGAGTTTGCATTTGATCCCCATGCCAAAATTTTTGAGCCTATTCGCGCATTGCAACTGGCCAATGCCCTTGCCCCGTACGATCCGCTTTTTTATGAAGAGCCTCTACGGCCCGAGAACAGGGATGCGTGGGCGCGCTTGCGTTCACAAATGCAGGTTCCGCTGGCGACGGGTGAATCTCTGTACACGCGCTTTGAATTTTTGGATTTGTTGTCGAAGCACGGGGCGGATATTATTCAGCCCGATATTTGTATCTGCGGTGGATTGTTGGAGATGCGAAAGATCGCCGCGATTGCACAAGCCCATTACGTGACGGTGGCACCGCACAACCCGATGGGGCCGTTGGCTACGGCGGTCAATGTTCATTTTGCAGCCGCCACGCCCAATTTCAAAATTTTGGAATATCATCTGCCCGATGAAAGCAATGCCCTGAATTGGTTGGATGAACCCTATTGGCCTGTGGATGGGTATTTGGAATTGCGCCCCGATCGCCCCGGCTTCGGTGTGGAAGTGAATGAAGAGATCATAAAAGCTGGCCAATACGTTCATTGGGAACGGGGCAGTACCAAAGCACCGGATGGTTCGACAAATTATATCTGAGGACTTGCGGCAGTTTTGACTTTGGGATGAGGAACGCTGTTTTTATTTTTTATTTGGAGAACGCTATGACACCTGAAGAAAAGTTCCAGTTCGATCTCGAGGGTTATTTGATTATTCAGAATGTACTGACCAAAGAAGACGTGAATCGTTTGAACGCGGTGGCGGATGCAACGTTCGTGCGCGATTACGACGATCCGAGCAAAGACTCAAGGGGTCGAAAAGGTCGCCGACAAATCGCGCGCGTGTCTGCTTGGTCACCCGAGACACAGGCCCTGATCGATCACCCGCGTATTGTGCCGTATTTAATCGAATTGCTCGGTCCAGCTTTTCGCCTTGATCACGACTATTGCATCTTCATGAAACCGGGGGCTGCTTGTGGCCGCCTGCACGGCGCGCCGGGAGGGCATGCGGGTAGTCAGCGCAAATACCTGTATCTGGATGGTGAGATGTTGAATGGATTGAGTGTCGTAACATTCTTTTTGGCCGATGCAAAGGCGGGAGATGGTGGCTTTGCATGCATTCCCGGAAGCCATAAGACCAACTTTGGACAAAATGTGCCACCCGAAGTGAGACAATTTGAACGCATTCCCGATTATATCGTTCAACCAGAAGTACAAGCAGGTGATGCACTGATTTTTACAGAAGCCCTGATACACGGCACCAAGCCGTGGAAAGCGCGTTATGAACGGCGGGCATTTCTGTATAAATACGCACCGGGCAATCTGGCATTTTCGAATAATTTTTACAATATAGAGGATTATACCAATCCCTCCGATCAACTGCGGCGCATCCTAACGCCGCCGTCGGCGGGGAGACGCCCGCCCGTTGTGCAGCCTGCATCCGAGGTTTGAGCGCGGTTTTTTGCGTACTGTTACTTAAAACCGCACGGTATTCTGCAATCCATCGCTTCCACAAAATTTTCTCGGGTTCACCGCCTGTAGCCATTGACCGGCTGCTCGCGAGATCATCCACGCCAAACAGGCGCGTCACCCGTCGGTCTTTTGCCCGCGTACCTCTGCTGCGATTTTTTGAACATTTGGCCCTTTTGGACGATTCCTCGCGCGCTATCTGGCAATGAGAAATATCACATCCTTGGCCACCTTTATTCCCGTGTGCAAATCCGTCACGGCCACCTCCAACTCATAGCGTCCCGCCTCTGATCCCCTCACGTCGATCTCCAGATAATTGTGTTCTGTTTTCTGCGTGCCCACCTGCTCGTAAGAAATCGTCACCGCTTTTTTTTCTTCAATGCCCAAGAGTCTTCCGACTGCTCGCAAAACCGTTACGGCCAGGGGTTTGCCTTTGCGGGGCGAAATTTTGTAATCCATCTGGTAGCGCGTCTGCCCAAACTCGTTGCGCGTCAATCCATAGACTTCGTAATAAATCGTCACGGGCTGCCCGGGCAAATAGGTTTTGGATGGCATGGGCACAACCTTGTGTCCGCCCTTTACTTTTGACGACGGATCGCGCACCACCAGACCGGCCATCTCGATATCGGAAAGCATCAGGCCTGGCCCTGCATAAGGCTCCACTGTCAGCTTTCGCGTATAAGCTCCTCGCAGATTGCCTCGCGGACTGCGTACCTCCACCCCCAGATGGTAGTTGCCGGGCGACAGATTGAGGGCGATTTGATCAACAGCCAGATCGCCTGCGCCCAGCGAATCCATGGCATCCACCGAAAAAGGCAGGGGAGCCATCTTTCGATAGACTGGCCGCCAGGTGCTGTCAAATACCGCAATGCCGCGTTCCAAGATGCTGGTCGCCTGAACGCTGTCTGGCAAATTGGTCAGGGGCACGCCGTAATACACCTCGAGGCGGCTGCGCGCGTTTTGCCCCTGAAAATCGATCGCATCAAAATGAAATGCCAAATCATTCGTTGCCGGGCGATAAATTTCAGATTGTTGTCGCACCGCCCGCGACAACACGCGATCGGGTCTTTTTGCTATCCATTGGCTTTGATTGAAGGTCGACAATACGCGGCCCTGAGGCATGTCGGGAAAATCGAATGCGCCACGAGAATCCAATGCCGTAAACACAATCTCAATGCCACCTGCCACATTGGGATAAATCCAATACTCCCATCGCGTGCCCCCATCAATGGGAAAAAGGGGAAATCCCCGGATATTCGTCATTCCCGCATCGCGATCGCGATGTGAATCCTGAACATCATCGTAATATTTCCCATCATTGCGATCAGCACCACCGCCAAAAAACGTGCGGTTGGGATTCAATTCGTAATCAATAGACTCAAAATCTGAAACAATTATATCTCCTGCATCTTCACCCTGATATTGTACATCCCGCATTGATGTCCGCAACCGCCCCATGCGCGCGATAATCTCCTTATGTGCTTCGGGGGTCAGGCTCATCCACAGGCGTTCTTTGACCCGCACCACATCGGCGTCCATCTCGTAGCGCACATCGCCGGCGCGGCTCTTGTGCGCGGGTTCGCCATAGCGAATGTAAATCTCTCCGCGCGTGTCCCAAGGCTTGCGGCCTGTTGAAAAATGCCGCATGGCATACAGCACTCGGCGATAGTGCTCCACCAAGCGTTCGTTGCCCGGCGTGGCAGGAGTGGGGTCGCGGCGTTGCCAGAACATCCGCACAAAATCCGCTTGCTGATCGGGCGACAAGGCTTCATACTCGGCGGCCTCTTGCGGGGTTGCCACCGAGTGGATGTCTTGCAAGCGCGTGCGCGTCTCGTCATCTACTGTGCGTAAATACTCCGCCATCACCTTCTGTGCTTCCCCTGTTTCACCCATCCGCTGGTACACGCCCAAAAGCAGCGGCAGGCATTCCGCGCGCAGTTCGGGCCGCGTGTCCATCAGTTCGCGCCACAAGCGCGTCGCCCGCTCGCGCTGTCCCTGCTTCAACCATATCCGCGCCAGATCGAATCGCGCCCGCGCGTGCATGGGGTTCAGCGCGCTCTGTCGGGTATAAGCCTTCTCGGCAGACGCCACTTTGCCCTCGCGCTCAAATACCCGCCCGAGCAGATACAGCAACTCGGGGTGGTGAGGATGGACTTTGATGGCCTCCTTCAAGGCGTCTTCTGCCGGCTGTTTGCCCCCGAGCAATCGGGCGCGGGCGCGGTTGACCCGCGCGGTTTGCCAGTTGGGACGAAGCGCGAGGGCCTGATCAAACGCGGCCACGGCCTCGTCCCATCGCTTGCGTCCGATGCGGGTCAGCCCCACACCGTTGTACACTTCGGGCAATACCCCGCCCGCGTTCAGCGCAGTGTTCAATGTCTGTTCTGCATCGGGCAAGTTGCTCGCGAACAGATAGGCATATCCCCGCGCGGCGCGCGCCATCAAATCGCTTCCATCTTCTTTGATAAGGGCTTCAATTACGCCCAGGGCCTCTCGCGCCATTGTCGTATCCGGGGGCACTTGTCGGGCCGCATAGCGCGGGTCGAGGTATTTCGCCATTTCTTTGCTCCTGCCCAGGGCCGTTAGGAGTGCGCCGTCCAAGTCGGGCGGCGCGCCAAAACCGAGCAGCGGGTTGTAATACGACTGCGCCACGAGTGGATTGCGATCCATCCAGAATCCGTAGAGGAATGCCGCGCGGTCTGCCCGACCCAATCCCGCATATATGGCTTCAACCTCGGCGCTCCCAAACCGCTTTAACAGCCGTCGTGCTGTCTCGGCGCGCGGGTCGTCAAAGCCCGAAGCCGGGGCAAGCGCGTCGCCTATCACTTCAAAATTTCGGGCGGATATGAGGGTATCCCGCCCCGCGGTCACTTGAACCCGCAGCGCGTACACCCCCGGCAGCAAGTCATGCGTGGGAATGCCCTCGGCAAATTTGACTTCACCGCGATAGCCTGGAAAAGATCGCTGATCGCGCCATATCTGGTGCCCGTATCGGTCTTCGACCTGCATGGTGACCCGATGGGCTTGATAGCCGAGATAATAGACCTCAAAATACAGGTAGAGCGGTTTTCTCCGATGATATTGCCGCGACGGGTTGGGCAGCACCAAGCGGTCGTCTTTGCGGAACATATCGAGGGCTTCTCCGGCCCCTTGTGGATTGAACCCGGACGACAAATACAGATCGCTTATGCCTATTTTCCCTGGATCGTATGCGGGCACTTCGAAGGAAAATACCGCCAGCCCTGACCGGTCAGCCTGCAAGTCGCTCAGGGTCAATTCCCCGCGATACCGGCCTGTGGGCAGGCGCACCTGCACCATATCATATACCAGGCGGTCTGTCTCTACGGTGGCTTCTAGGGACTCGGCAGTGAGGCGGCTTTCCGCTTCCACTTGTTGCACAACCTCTCCGGCTGCGTTTAAGACCTGTAGCGAAGGTTTGTACCGCGCGAGGTATATCCCAGAATGCTGCCGCAAAAACGCAAACTGCGCCACCGGGAACCGCAGCGTGACCTCTTCAAATCCCTCGCGGCCGCGATATCGAAAACTGCACACGTCGATCTCAAAAGCCACGGACCCTTCGCCGCGCGGGGGCAGGCCTGTCTCGCTGGCGCGCGTTTCACAGACTGCGACGATTAAACTCAATAACACCGTCATGATCCGCATAATATTTACTCTCTTGGAGGTGAGAAGCAACCACAGGTGAAATTCCTCTGATGCGGGCGGTTTTGCAAGACCATCGCCAAACTGTTCGGGCACTCGTGGCAGCCGGAGCAGATCTCAACGTCAGAGACAATTTGGGCGACACGGCTTTGATGGGTGTTGCTTGGGACATCTAAACCGATCGGATCGAATTTTTATTACAAGTGGGCGCAACCGCCAATGCGCCTGACCGGGAGGGGCGCACCCCGTTGATAGCCGCCGCGTTTGAAGGACACGCCCATGCTGTTCGCGCGCTCTTATCTTGTGGCGCTATTCCTGGGAAACGGGTCCTAGTGTCAATGCGGCCACCCCCGTCTTTCTCGCGCCTAACAGGCTCTTCATTTCTTCGGGCTATGGCAAAGGCGCGACGGTCATCCAGCTCATTTTGCAAAACGGCCAGATTGCGACAAAAAAAGTGTGGCGCAACCGCAGCATGAAAAACCACTTTGCCACGTCCATTCACCACCAGGGCTACCTCTACGGCTTTGACAACGCCATTCTCAAGTGCATTGCCGCGGATACTGGGCAAGAACAATGGCGCAATCGCGGCTTTCAAAAAGGTTCGCTCATCTTTGCCGATGATCATCTGATCGTCTTGGGCGAACAGGGCAAACTGGCTTTGGTGGAAGCCACGCCAGAGGCGTACACAGAAAAGGCCAGTGCTCGGGTTTTGTCTCCGCGTTGCTGGACTGTGCCCACGCTGGCCAACGGCCGGCTCTATCTCCGAAATCACACTGAAATGATCTGCTTGGATTTGCGGTTGGTTGACCGCTGACTATGAACCACTCGAATCTCGAAACGGTAAGCGGGCAACCCCCTGTGTGCAATACGTTCCTCTTTACCGCTGTTATCTGCGGTATTCTCTATGGTCTTTACACCTGGTCCCTTTTTGCCTTCCTCTTTTTTGCCTATGGCACTTCATTTGCCCACTTTGTCTTGGATGGTCTGATTTGGAAACTCCGCCGCCCCAAAGTGACCCGCGAAGTAGGCGCGATTTAGGGAAAGTCGCGGCTGATAACGGTCTCATTTTTCTATCACCACCCAAACATCTTTTGTCGCCGTGGAGATCCCCGGGCGGTTTAGATCGGTTACAGTTACGCCAATTGTGAGTTTTTGTTCTGATTTTGTCGCCACATTGAGGGCGATATAGACTGGCTCTGTTTCCGAATCGCCTCGGTGTTTATAAGAAATCAGCACGCCTTCTCGTTTTTCGGATATGCCCAGCAGTGTGCCGATGCCCTTCAGCAAGCGGGCACCGGCATTTTTGCTGCCCTGCACGGCATAGTCCACGCGGTAATGCGTTTGTCCTGCGTCATCGCGAAAGAGATTGTACACTTCGTAGTATAGATAGACCGGCTGTTTGGGGGCAAAGGTGTGTGACGGCAGGGGGATCACCTCGAGATCGTTTCGCATGAATTTACCTTCCGCGCGCGTTTCCAACGCTGCAATATCTCCTGCCACCACGAGGTCGCTCAGCATCAAGGTCGGGGCATCATAAGTTTCCACATCGACGAGTTGCCGATAAATTTGCAATCTACCCGAAGCCGGGTCGGTCACGCGCACAGCCATAAAATACTGACCGGGCGTCACATGTGTTGTCACTTGATCCACCCATAAAACGCCGGGATCGTCAATGGCTTCGCGCTGTGTTGTTGAGGTTTCCAGGCTGTCGCGGGCAATTTCGGTGCCTTCTGAGTCAAACAAGACCCACATCCGCTTCATCGAAGCCGATACATGTGTCCCCCGCTTTTGGGCTGTGAGTGCGGTCCAGGGCACCCCGATAAAAGCATCTAGGCGCGTATCGCGCCCATGCCCCCTGAAATCTGCCACCGACATAAGCAGGGGCATTGGCTCGCCGGGGTATGGATAGCGGTACACAGAGGGCGTGCGATTGACGACCCGCGCGACCACGGCTTCGGGTGCCAGGTGCTGCCACAGCAATCGATTGGGCGAGTCAATGGGCGGAAGGGGAAATTGAAAATCAAAATTGCCCAAGGCGTCGAGAAACGTCACTTCAAAGCCTTCGCCAATGTGGGCATAAATCCAGGTTTCCCACTTGTAATTCAAAGACGCGCCATCTCGAAACAACGCCCCCTGGTGTGGCAGCGGAAATATGGGCAACCCTCGAACCTCGGGTGTAACCCGCAGTGCCGTGCCCGCGCCGAAGGACTCTGCCCGCAAGGATGACATTGTCGGAACGATTTCGTGTAGGGCATTCCCCGCCAGATCCATGAGTCGATTCTTCACGCGAATCACCTTTGCGTGGGTTTCAAATACCAAGTGATCAGACCAACTTCGATGATCGGGGTGTCCAAAACGGATGTACACATCGCCGCGCGCATCCCAGGGCGTTCGCCCTTCGGAAAAATTTTGAATCGCGTAATTTACGCGGCGATAGTGTTCTAACTTGCGCTCATTGACCGGCGTGGTGGGTGTTGGATCCTGCTGCCGCCAGAACAAACCGAGAAACGCGCGTTTTTCATCTCGGTCTGCCATGCGAAAGGTCTCAAATTCTTTTGCAGACAAAAGCAAGGTGACATCTTCGTACAGCGCGCGTTCTCTATCTGGCAGGCGGAATAAAAATTGCGAGAACGTCGCGTCTGCCTGCTCATAAGCACCGGATTCCAAATATTGTGCGCCCAAAAGCGGCAGATAACGCTCGGGATCTTTTCGCGCCAGGTCGCGCAGTTCTGTAGTTGTGTGCAACTCCTGCTTCAAATACTTCAATTCCATGGCCACGCGCGCCAACCTGCCCCTGGCCACGCTGTGCGCCGGATTGACCGCCACTTGTTTTGACAAGGCCTCGACGGCTTTGTCAAAATAATAGAGCGATTCGTAAAATACCCCCAGCTTAAAATACGCGTCGCGGTGTTTGGGAAAGCGTTTGACCACATTGCCAAAATGGTAATCCATATCCACGCTACGCATCGCCAGATGGCACATCGCCAAATTGTAAAACGCCGCCTCGTATTGCGGGTCCAGAGATACGGTATCTTGAAAAAAATCCAGCGCGCGTCGCACCTGTTTTTTTTGTATCAAACACGCCAGCGCGCGCCCGTGTCGCGCAATGAGAAACCGCCGATCCTTTTCCAAGACTTGCACAAAAACGCGTTCTGCTTCCGTGCCTTTGTGCTGTTCCAGCAAGCAATAGCCCAACGCGCTCAGGGCGACGCGGTCGTTGGCATCGCCTTGTCGCATCCGCTCGAACAGGGCCACCGCATCGTCAAGCAGAGCTACATCAGGTGCTACGGCACGCGTTTTATAGCGCCGGGGAATCAATTGACCGCGCTCAAAAAAAGCATCCGATACCGTCAGGTCGCGACGCCCGAGATGATATCCGTAATAAAATTGCAACACGATGGGATTGTGCCGTTGCCAGAAATCCATCAAAAATCGCGCTTTCTCCGCTCGGGGCAGTGCCCGATATACGTCTGCGCTATCTGCCCCGGCGCGTTCCGCGATCAAAACCGCGGCAAGTGAATCTTCCCCCGCGCCAAAACTCGCGTGCAAACGCTCACCGCAAACCGGTACCCATGCCATGACAAACACACAGGCGACCACATATCGGTCAATACGCGTTTCAATTACCCGTCCATAAGTGGAACGACTCATTTGCAAAATGATCACTGTGGGACCCCTTTTCATGTTGTGGCGCGTTCTCGACGCAGGTTGTAGATGCACCACAGAATGAGGGCGTAGGCTATCGCGGCAATATAAAAATTGGTGGAGATGCCCATGACGATGGAGAAGAATACGGCGAGGGCGGAGCACAGCACACTCGCGATGCCATTCAGTGCCCAGAACCACGGGGTTTCGCGTTCATAAGAGGCCTGCAACAGACGCATACCCGTGGGGAAAAACAGCCCCATGAGCATGCCCGTAGGAAAAATGACGAGAATAGACATCAGAATTTTTGTCCCTGTTTCCTCGGAAATCATGTGGGATAGCAACTGGTAGAGCACGGCGTTGAGGGCGACAATGCTCAGGGCTGTTATGATGGGAAAAAAGTAGATCCACGGTTTCCGAGTGAGCGGCAGATAATCGCTGATAAAACTGCCCAGACCCGTGCTTGCGATGAGCGTGAACAACAAGATACCCAGCGCATAGATGGGATGCCCAGTAAATACGTTGAGGCGTTGAATCAAGGCAATTTCGACAAACATAAACGCCGAGCCAATCAAAAAAAAATACAGGGCGGCGAACCAAAAGCCGGGTGTTTGGGTCAGGGCTTTTGGTCTGTGGGCGAGCCACAAGGGGACGCCGATGGTTGCCATGGTGATGATTCCCAGAACGATCAAAAGCACGAGGAGCGTGGCGATGGCTCTTAAGTTTCCGCTGATAACGCCTTCTTGTCCTCGGATCGCGGGGCCTAGATGGTCGAGTTTTAACATATTAAAAAAATAGGGGTTGTCATCTGTGGGCGGCATGTAGTTGAGTTCGGCAGGGGCCACGGCATGTGTCAGTTGATCGGTGGATTGGGCAGATACGATTTGCTCTAAGATCGGTTCGATGGGCAGATGGTTGGGCAGATGAACGATTTGATATTGCAGCGCAGCGCAGACCTGTTTTAATCGGCGGATGTCGGTCGCGCTCAGGGGGCGGCGGCAGATCAGTAGGGTCGCGACATCGCCCATTGTAATGAGTGCCAGGTGATCGGCTGGGGTTTTTACATTGAGCCGCAAGAGCGATGCGACCCCCAGACTCAATACGCGACCGGTTTCTCCAATGTGTTTGGCATTGTACCAGCGCGATACCGTGAAGATGCCGTCTTCTGACAGACGGCGGAGGAATGTCTGCCAGGCTTCAACGGTGTAGAGAGCATTTTCAGAAAGAGAAAATGCGCCGGCGCCCGTTGCTGCCCAAGTGTCGATCAGTGCCATCTGGATAACGGAAAATTGCTCGCGACTTTGCGACAAGAAAGAGCGCGCATCATCGACGACTAGGGTTACGTCATCGCGGTCGGCGAGACCCGCAAATTCGCGAAATTCATTTTGGAGTAACTCGACGAATATGGGATTGACTTCAATGCCCAAAACAGCGTTGTGACCAAACAGGAGCGCGCTTTGGATATCTTTGCCGCCGCCCACGCCGATAATGCAGGCTTTGCCCGATCTGTTGAGATAATATCCGACATTTGTAACATCGTAACGCAGGTGTTCGATATCTTTTTGCGAGGCAAAAAATCTTATGGCTGTGCCTGCTGCACCGTCAATGTTCAGGCCGTGAAAGTCGATATCTTCTGATGGTGCGACGGGACTGCCACCCCAGAGTTGCGGGGGCAACTTTTGTTGGCGATAGACAACAACGCGCGAAAAGGAGTTCCACCGTTCTAAGATGTGGTTGGAGAATTGTTGAAATTTTTCTTTGACAAACATGGGGCGAATGCCATGCGGGGTTTGGGCATTGAGGATCCCCAAAAGAAAAAACAGGAGGGCGAGAGCGGTATAACGACGGACAGAGTGGGATGGCATAAGGTGGGCAAAGCATGCCCCGGACAGCGCACCAATGCCGCTGCACCACAACATGAGACTGGGCGCGTCGACGAGCTCAAGTCCGGCCAAAACGATCAGACACCCTGCGGAAGCACCCGTTAAGTCACTGGCATAAAGCCTGCCAATGGGCGCGTTGAATCGCGTCAATACAGCGGTGACCACGAGGCCCGCAAAATAAAAAGGCCAAGCGCAAGCCAGCGTTACTGCAAGAAGCACGATCAGACTCAGAATACTTTTGTAGAAGCCGAGGGGCAACACGCACAGAAGGATCAGAGTGGCGGGTATAGACAGGGCGAATTTGAGACACGCCCGAGTGATCGCTTCGATTTTCTTCTTCTCATCCTCAAAGCGGTCTTTTTGTATGTAAACTTGGATTGCCCCCACAGTCATCCCCAACATGGCAGTGGAGATCGAAAAAAATGCCAGATGGTACCAGGTGATGACGCTCAGAAGACGCACCAGGATAATTTGGATTGCCAGAGACGACAATGCGATTAAAAAAAGACCTGCATAAACGGATGTTTCATTTTTCATCGGCGATAGAATGGGAAATGAGATTGATTGCACGATATTTTACACGATATTAAGGTACGCCGGTTTGATGGCTCGATCAAGATCCAATGCGCGCGAGGTCTTAACCTCTCACACCTGAACGCGCACGCTGCACGCGCCCTCCCCTTTCGCCTTCTTTCTTGACAGCCGCAACCGGCTGATCTATATAGAAGCTATGGCTGAAGTTATTCGAGACCATCATCAAAGGGAATCCCTCCCGCGCGCATTGACCTATAAGTCGCTCATTCTGGGACTCGCGCTTGTACTGGCGGCGACGCTCGGTGGGTTTTACGCGCGGCATATTTTGCACACCACGCGGTTGGCGCAAAATCATCTGTCACTGGCCGTGGTTTTTCCCTTTGCAATCACGGTTGTGTTTTTGCGACACTATCTCAAGCTAAATCGGGGCGAATTGCTGGTCGTATTTTCGATGGGGTTGATCGCCTCAACGTTGCCGACGTATTTTTTGAGCCGATTGATTGCTAGTTTTTGCGTGCCGCATTATCTGGCTGATCCGACAAATCGATGGGGGGAGTTCACACACGATTATTTGCCCTCATGGGCTGTGATTCAACCCGGCCCGGCATTGACGTGGTTTTTTGAAGGCTTGCCGCGCGGGGTGTCTGTTCCGTGGGAAGTGTGGGTTGGCCCCCTGTTCTGGTGGTTGAGTTTGCTCGCGGCACTTTGCGCGGTTTTGTTGTGTACAGCCGTGGTTTTACGCAAGCAATGGATTGAGTACGAGCGGTTGGATTACGCGCTGATGGAATTGCCGCTCGCCATGGTTGAGGAAGGCGAGGCATCCTCTCGGTTGCCACCATTTATGCAGTCGCCGCTTTTTTATTTTGGTTTTTCGGCTTCGATTTTCGGCATTTTGTGGAATGTCATTTCCTATTTTAATCCCACATTTCCCGTGTTTCCATGGCGGTTTGAATCCATTTCTTTTGGACGAGATTTTCAGGCGATTCGCATGAATTTTTACTGGCCGATTGTGGGATTTGCCTATTTTATCAATTTGGATGTCTCTTTTAGCATCTGCTTTTTTTATCTTTTGGCGGTGATTGAAGAGGGGTTGTTCAACCGATTTGGCGTGAAAATTTCAGAAGCGAATTTTTGTGGCACGTCTTTTGTGCCCGTGGGCTGGCAGATGATGGGGGTGTGGTTTGTCGTGGTGGGGTGGGGGCTGTGGATTGCGCGAGCGCACTTGCGCGATGTGTTTCGCAAGGCATTCAAAGGCGATGCAAAGGTGGATGACGCCGATGAGTTGTTGTCCTATCGGGGGGCTGTTTTGGGTTTGTTGGGCGGGCTGATTTATATGGCCTGTTGGTTTTATGCTTCGGGCATGAGCCTGTGGGTGATTGCGGTCTTCACGGTGGTTATGATGGTGGTCTATATCGGTATTTCGCGCATTATTGCCGAGACGGGCGTGATCACCATTCGGGCGGTTATGGTGCCGCAAACATTTATTATGTTCACATTTGGTAGCACGCGATTATCTGCACAAACGATGGTATCGCTGGGCCTCACATTTGGCTGGTGCGGCGATATGAAGACCACGCTGATGCCCGCGTTGACGCACGCTGTTCGTTTGTTTGACACGATTCGGCATCACAAACGGCAGCTCGTGTGGGGCGTGTGCCTGGCCATGGGCGTGGGCATTGCGGCGTCCTTTTGGTATATCATATTGATGGGCTATGAAGCCGGCGCGGGCAATTATGGGTCGCAAATTTCCGGGGGGCTCGCGCGCGGTCCTTGGGATTTTGTGGTGAAGTATTCAAAAGACCCGGTTGATCCCGACTGGCGCAAGATGGCTTTTTTGGGCATTGCCTTCGCCGCGCTGTTGTATTTTTTGCGGTATCGCTATACGTGGTGGCCCCTGCATCCCATGGGATTGGCAGCCGGGCCTGCGTATCCCGTTACCCATGTGATTTTTCCAATTTTTCTCGGCTGGTTGGGCAAGTTTGCCATTTTGCGTTTTGGCGGGGGCAAAGCCTATCGCGCGGCACGGCCCTTTTTCTTGGGATTGATCATGGGATATTACGTGGGCGCGGGCATTTCGTTTTTTGTCGATATGATCTGGTTTTACGGGCAAGGTCACGGGGTGCCGTTTTCCGATTGAGTGGAGAAGCGGAATGTCGAGAATTGATTTTGAGCCGCGCATGAAAGACAATGCGATGGATCGGTTCGCGCGCTATTTCCCCATTGTCGTGGGCGGGACTGCGGTTGTGATCCGTTTTTTTTATCTTTGGTCGTTCTGGGGCGATCATCCTTTTTCGCAAAAGCTGATTTCAGATGCGCGGATTTTTGATGATTGGGCATGGCGCATTGCATCGGGAGATTGGCTCGGATCTGCCGACGTGTTTGTTTTGCCTCCCCTGTATCCCTACATCATGGGCGTGGTGTATGCGGTCTTTGGGCACGCGCCCAAATTGATCGCCGCGTTACAGGCTGTTGCCGGATGCGCGAGTGCTGTTCTGGTCTATCGCCTGGGGGCGCGACATTTTGGCGCGTGCGCGGGATTGATTGCGGGAATGTTGTTTGCGGGCTATGGGCCGCTCGTGTTTTACGAGGGCATGTTGTTGGGTACTACAGGCGCGGTGTTTCTCTGCTTGTTGGGGTTGACTTTGATCGATGCGATGGGGGAAAATAGAGGGCACTGGTATTGCGGAGGGGCCGGGTTGGTTTTTGGGCTGGCGGTGCTGATGCGTCCCAATGTGTTGTCGGCCATTCCGTTTTTGATGTTCGGCGCGTGGTGGGGCTATCACCGAGAGACGCCGGCGAGGACCGCGATGCGATTGGGAGGGTGCTTTGTTGGGGGGCTGATGCTGCCCCTTTTTGTGTGCGGTTTGCGGAATGGCGTGGTGGCAGACGACTATGTGTTGATAACCGCGCACGGCGGCATCAATTTTTATATGGGCAACCACGCGGATGCGCCGGGCTGGTTTTCCGCGCCTGCTGGCGTGGATGCACAAATTACGCCCGATGGGGTTCGGGGCAATTTGGAAGGGCCGCGCAGCGTGGCCGAGGAGGCTTTGGGGCAGTCTTTGAAGGCGTCTGAAGTTTCTGCGTTCTGGTTTGACAAAGGGGTTGCGTTCTGGAAGGACGATCCCCTGGGTGCTTTAAGTGTGACAGTGCGAAAGGTGCGGTTGTTTGTGTCGGGATACGAGGTGCCGCTCAATTACAATTTTTATTATCAGAGGAAATTTTCCGCGCTTTTGCGTCTTCCGATCACCGAGTTGTGGGTGTTATTTCCGCTGGCTTTTGTCGGACTTTTTGTGTGCGCCCGGCAATTTGATCGCCATGCGGTGTTGTATTTGTGGCTCGTGGGCTATGCGGCAGGCGTGGTAGCTTTTCACGTGTCGTCGCGCTATCGCCTGCCCGCCATTCCCATTGTGATGTTGTTTGCGGGGGTGGGAATATGGACGCTGATATTGTGGATACAGTCACAGAAGTGGAAACATCTGGGCATCGGCATGGCCGTGCTGATCATGTTGTGGGCGGGCTATCGCGTGGCATTAGACGATCAACTCGCCAAAAGCCATTGGGGGATGGATCCCTTCAATTTGGGCACGGCTTATTTGTGGGCAAATGAAAATGGAAGGGCACTCTCGCTTCTCGAAGAGGCAGAAGGATATGGGCAGGGCGATGCGTCGTTGTATTACAATTTGGGATTGGCTTATGCACGGAAAAAAAAAATGGATGCCGCAAAACGCGCGTATCGCCGAGCCCTGTTGCACAATCCCGATCTGGTAAGTGCTTATGTCAATCTGGGCAATATTCTGTTTCACCAAGGAGAGTTTCGAGAAGCCATCAATGCCTATCAGGAGGCATTGAAGCGGGATGGCAATACGCACAATGCGCGGGCGAATATGGGGTGGGCGCATTTGTCGCTCGGACAGATAAATGACGCGCGGAGGGCCTGGCGCAGGGTTTTGCAAACCGCGCCGAATCATCCCTCTGCAAAAGCGGGTATGGCGCGGGTTGAGTGAGAAGCGAGAACGTAAGGGCGTACCCATGTCTGTCCTACCTATCGGCGGGCAGGCCTGTGCCCGACCATGATGTGGTTATAGTTTTTTTCGAGTGTATAAATGGCGATTCGCAAAGAACAAACTCGGGCAGCACCTGTTCGGCGCGCGGTGACCGTGCGGGCGATTGCGATAGGGGCCATGTGCGCGGGGTTTTTGGGGTGGGGTGGACATTTTACGCGACACATTGCCCATACGACAAAGATGGCGCAAGATCACTTGCCGTGGGGGGCGGTGGTGCCGTTTTTGTTGATTGTGGTTGTGTTGAATAAGGTGCTGGAAAAGGCGCGCCCGCAGTGGGTTTTGCGGCCTTCGGAATTGCTGGTCATTTTCAGCATGGGACTGGTGGCATCGGCACTGCCGAGTTATTTTATGGGGCATCTGATCGCCAATGTGTCCGCGCCATTTTATTTTGCCAACACAGAGAATCGATGGGCGGAAGACATCCATCCGTATTTGCCCGATTGGGCGGTGGTGACCGATGTGACGGCTGCGCGGTGGTTTTTTGAGGGGTTGCCGGCAGGTGCAATGATCCCGTGGGGGGTTTGGATGACGCCGATGGCATGGCGCCTGAGTCTGGTGTTTATGATCGGCGTGTTTGGGTTTTGTGCGGTTTCAATGATACGCAAGCAGTGGGTAGAGCACGAGCGCTTGGCCTTTCCGTTGATGACGTTGCCACTGGAACTGGTCAACCGAACCCCGAGTGGATTTTGGCCGGCGGGCATGATGAATCGCCCCGTGTTCTGGTGGGGGTTTGCGCTGGCATCGTTTCCCATTTACTGGAATATGATTGGCTATTTTCAGCCGCTTTTTCCCACCATTCCGCGGGATCTGGGGTTGATGGAATTTGGTCGGTATTTCCCGCCGATTCACACGCGATTTTATCCGGTGATTATCGGCGTGTCGTATTTTATGGATCTGGATGTGTCGTTTAGCATTATTGTGTTTCACCTGTTGTTGACGTTTGAAATGGGGCTGTTCAATCGTCTGGGGATCGAGATCGGCCCAACCCATGTGTGGCCGGCATCGGAGTTTGAAAACTGGCAGGGTTTTGGCGCGCTGTGTGTGCTGGTGCCGTGGAGTTTGTGGATGGCGCGGGTGCATTTGAAGCATGTGTTTTGCAAGGCCGTGCTCAATGCGCGGGATGTAGATGATTCGGGAGAATTGCTGTCTTATCGCACGGCACTTGGCGGATTTCTGGCGAGCGGACTGTTTATTTTGGGCTGGTGTGTGGCGTCGGGCATGTCGGTTTTTGTCGCCGCGACTTTTTTCGGGTTTGTGGTGTTGATCTGGTTGGGGATCACGCGCATTTGCGTGGAGGGCGGGCTGATCAGCAGCCGGATGATTCAGGGGCAATTTGTCGCGCATCACGTGCTGGGTCCCGTAAATATCTCGCCATCGGGGATGGCGGCGTTCGCGCTCACCGAGACATGGCACCACGATATCAAAACGATTTTGATGGCCAATCTGGGCAATGCCACGCGGCTTTACGACAGTATGCGACACGAGCGGACGCGGTTGGTCATTGCCCTGGGCTTGGCGATGCTGGTGGTAATCCTGAGCAGTGCGTATTATCAGATTTCGTCGAGTTATGCGACGGGGGCGTTTAATTATGGCGGGATTTATGGCCCTTATGTGCAGAATACTTACGATACGATTGCCGCGCATATCCGGGATCCCTTTGCCCTGAAGCGCGAGCGCGTGTCAATTGCCCTGATCGGGGTGGCGACCACGGCGTCGATGCTGGCTTTGCGGTATGTGTGGCCCCGATGGCCGTTGCATCCGATAGGATTTGCCGCGGTGACCGCGTATCCGGTCAATCGCATTGTGTTTTCGATCTTTTTTGCGTGGTCTGCCAAGTTTGTCATTTTGCGCGCGGGTGGAATTGATTTGTACCGCAAAGTGTCGCCGTTTTTTTTGGGGTTGATGGTGGGTTATTTCACGGGTGTATTTGCTTCGTTTTTGGTGGATTGTATCTGGTTTCCCGGGCAAGGGCATTCACTGGCGTTGTATTAAAATGTTATATCAAATCTCAAAAAGTGTTTATTCATGGTCTGAAATCCACGGCGTTGGGCGCGACGAACCGTATCTCTGGAACAGTTACGTCATTCACATGCCCGATCAACATGTCCTTGTAGTCATCGATCCTCTCGCCGCATCAGAAGAAATCATCCACGCCATCGAATCACTTGGCACACCGACCCACATCCTGCTCACCTGCGAATTTCACCTTCGCGAATCAAAATTTTATCGGGAGCGTTGGGGTTGTAAAATTCACGTCAACGAAGTTGAAATTGACCGCTACGGAGTACCCATTGATGGTCTATTTCACTAGGGAAAACGTCTTTGGAATTGCATCAATCCCATCACAATTACGAATATGTAGTACTATCCCGAAACCGCCTTTCTCATTCACGAAGCAAGCGGTGTACTCATCATAGGTGATCTGCTCGCAGGTGGTCGCAAAGATCAGGGCATTTCCGATGGCGACCTCGGCATCATAGGCCCCGAATACATTGCCGACCTCAGCAAAGCACGCCAATCTATCGCAAAACTTCTCAACTACGACTACAATATCATGTGTTTTGGCCACGGTGCCCCCATTTTCGGAAATCCAAAGGAAAAACTGCATGACTATATCGCAAACGACCTCATCTGGGATGACCTCGCAGACCTGAAACGAACCCGTCCGAAACCCGATATCGGACTCTAGGAGATGACCTGCATGTACATTATCCTCCACCCTTTGCGATCGCGAATAAATATAGACAAACTTTTGGTGTATGCCGTATATTGGACTTCACAAGCAATACGCATCTAGCACTGGATAACATCCACTGGATGACACCCCCGCATAGAATCACTACGAGGCAGGAGTTCATCGGTGAATCAGCGCAACATGGTTTTTGCAAACGGGTTGACTTTTGGCGGGTTTTTTTCATATTTTGCCCGTGTTTTTAGGCTTGGCAAACGGCAGGTTCATTGGGGGAAAACACAAATGAGACGCGACTTTAGTCCGTTGAGAGATAGGGGCAATTCGCTGGCAAACACCAATTCGTGAGGTTCTCGGGTGACTCGGGTTGCTGTGGTCATCGTCAACTGGAACGGTGCGGCATTTATTGGTCGCTGTCTCGACGCTGTTTTTGCACAAACGCAGCGGCCCGACGAAGTGGTGGTGATAGACAATGGTTCGACAGATGAATCGGTGGCACTGATTCAAGCGCGTTATCCAAGCGTGCATCTGATTGCGCGAACCAGTAATGAGGGTTTTGCTCGGGGTTATAATCTGGGCATTCACCATACAAAAAGCGATTACATCCTGATTCTGAACACCGATGTGTTTCTGGGTCGGGATTTTTTATATCGCGCGCGGCAAGCGATTGAACGGGATCGGGACATCGGTTCGGTGGCCGCACGTATTTACAAATCCGATACCGATCAAATTGACTATGTGGGGTTGTGGTTGCAGCCGTGGTTAAAAGTGGTCAACAGCCAAAACACGACCGAGATGGCATTTGTTTTTGCGGGTAGCGGTGCCGCGCTTTTCTGTCGGCGAGACATGCTCAATGACATCCGCGAAGGCGACGCATTTTTTGACGAGGATTTTTTTTTGTATTGGGAAGACATTGACCTGGCATGGCGCGCGCAGTTGCGCGGGTGGCGGTGCGTGTTTGCGCCCGAGGTGATTGCACACCATAAGGGGTCGGCATCGCAAGAAGGCAAGGTCCGCACGCTGACCAAACCCGCGTCTGTGCAACGCCATATCTGGAAAAATCGGTATCTGGTGATGACAAAAAATGCGTCGATGGTCGAATGGATCGCCCTGTTGCCGTGCCTGTTCTTGGGTGAGTTGCTGCACTGGATTGGCATTGCCGTGCGAATCCCCCATCGGTTGCCCGTGTTTGTGAGGGCGCATGTCGATTTTTTGAATTTGTTGCCCGCAACCCTAGAAAAACGCCGCGAAATTCAACGCCGCCGACGCTTGGGCACGCGCGCGGTATTGCGTTTCTTTCGGTTTTGATCGATGAATAAAACAACGGATCAGCGAATCGGGATTATGTTCGTGATTACGCGACTGGCAGTGGGGGGCGCGCCGCAAAGTGTTTTGACATGCATTGGCGGATTAGATCCAAAAGAGTATCGCATTGTGCTGGTGTCGGGCGTGCCCGATAAAAACGAAGGGGATTTAATGGCAGACGCCCGCGCGCTCAATGTGCCTCTGCATCTCATTTCTGAACTGCGCCGCGCGCCCCATCCCGTCAAAGACCTCAAAGCGTTGTGGAATTTGTGCTGTTTAATGCGCGGTGAGCGGGTCGATATCGTGCATACGCATTTGTCCAAGGCGGGCATTTTGGGTCGCTTCGCGGCCTATTTGTGCGGCGTGCCCGCGATTGTACACACGTATCACGGCGATGTTTTGGAGGGGTATTTTTCCAAGTTGAAGAGTTGGCTATATACCCGCGCAGAGCGCGTGGTCGGGCGCGTGACTGACCGGTTCGTGTGTGTCAGCGAAGCACTGAAGCAGCGGTTGCTGGCCTATCGCCTGGGATTGCCCGAAGATTTTCAAGTAATCCCAAATGGCATTGACGTGCATTTTACGGACTCTGACTCACATCCTATCACTGTCAGGCCGGGCGTAACGCATTCCTGCTTACGCGATGCAGGGACAGGCGTCGGCGCGGGCTTTGCGCCTGGTGAAAGAGCTGTTGGACGCCGCGTGGGCACATTGGCGATGTTTTATCCCATCAAGCGTTTGGATTTGTTTGTTCGCATGGCGCATCGCTTGCGCGAAACACATGCCGACATATCCTTTGAAATTGCCGGCGATGGGATGGAGGCAGAGGCCCTGCACCGGCTTTCCGAGTCCCTGGGAAAGCCCGTTGCATTTGGTGGAATATGTCGCGACAGACGCGCGTTCTTAAACAGCTTGGACATCTTTGTATCGTGTTCGGATTTTGAAGGCGCGGGAATGGGCGTGATGGAAGCCATGGCGGCTGGCGTGCCCGTGGTGGCGACATGTGTCGGCGGTGTGGCCGAGATCGTGCAGGACGGCAAAACAGGGGTGTTGCTGCCGCCAGATGATGTGGATGCGCTGTGTGTGGCTGTCGGCAATTTGCTGTCCGACGCCCCGCTTCGCAAGCGCATGGGACGAACAGCGAGGCAGTATGCGCGCGCGCACTTTTCAGAAAAAAAAATGATTGCAGAACTGGATGCCATGTATCGCGCACTGATCCAAAAGTGAAGGGGCGGGCAGAGGGACATCGTCCCTATCTTTCGCGTTTGAAGGGGCAGACAGGGGAGGGGACTGACCACATGATTTTTGTTTTTGGAGCAACGGGCTATACGGGCCGATTTGTCGTGGATGCACTTCTCAAGGCCGACGAGCGCGTGCGCTGTTTGGTGCGGGGCAATCGCTCGGTGAGAGGATGGGACAGTGTGTCTTTGCACAAAGGCGATTTGGAACAGCCCGCGTCTTTTGTCAACGCGCTCAACGGATGCGCTACAGTGATCAGCGTTGCACACATTCGGTTTGCCCCCCAAATTGTAGAGGCCTGTTACAATGCAGGCATAAGACGAGCCGTGTTTTTCAGTTCAACAAGGCGGTTTTCAAAGATCGAGACATCCAATGTCGAACAGGTGAGCGCGGGCGAAGAGGCGGTTGTGACATCGGGATTGGACTATACCCTGTTGCGCCCGTCCATGATTTATGGCCCTGGCGATGATCGCAATATTTCGCGGTTATATGCGTTTTTGAATCGGCATCGCCTGATGCCTATTTTGGGCGCGGGTGACAATTTGGTGCAGCCTGTTTATGTAGAGGATGTGGCGGAAGCAGCCATGGCCGCGCTCTGGCGAGTGGGTGCGATTGGCAGAGTTTATACCCTTGCCGGCCCCGAACCGATGGCATATCGCGATATGATCGATGTATTGGCTCAGGTGGCGGGGCGTCTGGTGTTGAAAGTTCACATTCCATTGTTTGTCGCCCTGCCCCTCGTTGGGCTGTGTGAAAAATTGATGCCCAAATTTCCACTGCAATTGGATCAGGGGCGGCGCATGAGGGAAGATCGGGCGTTTGACATTTCAGAAGCCCGATGGGAATTGGGATTTGTACCGCGCAGTTTTGAGCAAGGCGCGCGAGAGGCCCTGAGGAGTGATAGCTGACTGCAAAACGGTGATAGGGCAACCACAGGGAGTTGCTCCTATTCTCTAACCCCTTGGATCTAACCATTGATATGGGATATGAATGGATCATCGTCAGACGGCATATAGGCAGCATGGGGCGTCGCATGGGATTCACCGCGGCAATTGCCATTGTGGGTGTTGGGCTGGGCGTGGGGGCGTTGGTCATCACGCTGTCGGTGATGAATGGGTATGCCGATATGATTTTTGATCGTCAGGTGGGCATGAATCCCCATGTGACCGTGCGCCGGCCCTACAGCGAGCGCATCGCAAATTACGCATCCATCATTCGCTCGCTTGAAGAACACCCCGAGGTGATCGGTGCCAATCCCGTTATAGAAACAGAAGGGTATGTGTTGCGCAGGGTCAAAGGTGTGGGTGCGGTTACATCGGGCGTGCTGGTGCGGGGGGTGGACAAAGCGAGCGTTGTGAGTGATATCGTCCATCATGTGATCGCGGGGACAGCGAGATTGACGCGCGTTGAAGGCAATGTTTTTGGGATGGTGATCGGCAAAACACTCGCCGAAAAATTGGGCGCCTCGGTGGGGTCAGACATTCGCCTGTTGGTCGCGCCAAAAGATGTGACCACGGCCCTTATGCCACCGCTTCGCGGATATGTGGTGACGGGTATTTTTGAAACGGGATTTTACGAATTTGACGCCACGCTGATCTATGTGCCCCTCGCGGCTGCACAACGGGATTTGAAGTGGGGCGATCTGGTGACGGGCATTGAAGTGCGCCTCGTGGATGCGTTTGAAGCTCATCGCGTCAGTGTTGAATTGCAGGAGGCGTTGAAGGCGACGCATTCTGACCTGTTTCCCTCGTCGTGGATGCATGCCCAGGGCAATTTGTATGCGTGGATCTGGTTGCAGAAATGGGCGAGTTTTGTGGTTTTGAGCTTGATTGTGGTGGTGGCGGGATTCAATGTGATCAGCATTTTGACCATGGCGGTAAATGAGCGCAGACGCGAAATTGGCATTTTGAAGGCGATGGGGGCAGTCCCCAAAAGCATTGCTCAAATTTTTTCTCGAGAAGGTCTGGTGATCGGCGCGGGCGGTGTGTTGTTGGGCAATGTATTGGGCGGGGGCCTGTGCTGGATACAGAAGGTCTATGCGCCGATTTCACTTTCCGGCGATGTCTATTTTATCAATGCCTTGCCCATCACCTTAAACATATTGGATTTTGCGATGACTTCGGCACTGGCATTGTTGCTGTGCCTGCTGTTTACCCGCTGGCCCGCAAAACGTGCGGCGGCTCTGGATCCCGTCGAGGCCATCAGGTATGAGTAATGGGCGAGAGGCAATCAGCAATCAGCCCCTCCCGTGCATCTAAATTGCGAATTACGATGCAAGAAGTGAGAAGTGAGAGGCGAGTCATCCGCTTTACCTCTCTTAAGTCTTGTATCTTGAAATGGTGTGATTGGGCAACCACAAAGGTTGTCCCTACATGGACTGTCCTGACCCTGGAAGGGGAAGGAACTACTTGGATTTGGGGGGTTGGGAGGCTGATCGCTTTTAAGTTATGGGCTACGAATTTTTCATTGCACGCCGACATTTGCGCGCCATGCGCCAGCAGCGCCAGGTGTCGTTTACCGCGGCGATTGCCATTGCAGGCGTGACCATTGGGGTTGCCGCCCTGGTGATTGTACTGTCGGTTTTTAATGGCTTTTCGGGGTTGTTGTGGGACAGCCTGTTGAGTGTAAGCCCGCATGTGGTTGTGCAAAGACCCCATGCACAGCCGATGTCGCCTAGCAGCGTGCAAATTGAACAATTGGAAGCCTTGGCCTCTGTGCGCGCAGCAGCACCCTTTGTGGCGGGCGAGGGATTCGCGCTTCGGCGTCCGCCGGGCAGCGAGTTGATTCAGATTGGCGTGGCAGTGCGGGGTATAGACACCGCGCAATTGGCAAAAATTACCGATATAGATGCGTATTTATGGGGCGGCGATCTCGACCTGAGTGTTCAACCTTTTGACGCTGATCACGGCATGCCTGCGACGAGGCGCGCCAAGGTGTATGGCATGGCCATTGGGCGCGCGCTGGCAGACCGGCTCGGCGCCGTGGTCGGCACGAAAATTATGTTGGGGTTGGTGCCCAAAGAAGTATTGATGGGGCAACAACCGCAGTGGTGGCCCTATTTGGTGACAGCCATTTTTCATACGGGGTTGGACGAACTGGACTCGGCACTGGCTTTTGTCTCGCTCGAAGCCGCACAACGCGATTTGGGGTGGGGCGATCAGATCTCGGGGGTTCAGGTTCGGCTCGTCGCGCCTTTTGATGCGCGCCGAGCCGCGCGCGCCCTTCCTGTGGGATCGGATTTTGACGTGGTGACCTGGATAGATACGCATCGCAATTTGTATGCGTCAATTCGTCTGGAAAAATGGTTCAGTTTTTTGGTGCTGTGTCTGATTGTGATGGTGGCCGGGTTCAATATCGTGAGTATTTTGACCATGACAGTAGCCGATCGACAGCGCGATATCGGAATATTGAAAGCCCTGGGCGCGACGCCGGGCGCAATTGGCAAAGTGTTCACACTCGAAGGCTTGGGCGTTGGCCTGACGGGGGTCGTTTTTGGCAATGCGATTGGCTATGTCCTGTGCTGGTCGCAACAGACGTTTGAGTGGATCAAATTGCCCGGTCAAATTTACATCATTCAGGCGTTGCCCGTAAAGATGCTGGCTGTTGATTTTGCATGGATATCTCTGGCATCTGTGGGGCTGTGTTTTGCTTTCGCGCTTTTGCCCGCGCGCAGGGCCGCTTCGGTCGCGCCCGTCGTGGCACTGAGAGAATAAGACCCGCCCAATGGATTTCGAGATACAGAAAGGCCGGGATGTTTTTGTCGCGCGATTGTAGCGGCATTGATTTGTTTTGTGAGCGGACATTTTTGAATGGTTTGGCAATCATGCAAGCGTTGAATTTTCCCAGTTCGTCCGCGTTTGATATTGTGAACCGCGACGGATGTGAGATGATTTTAGACACCCTGCGGCAAAAGTACGTGGTGTTGACACCCGAGGAATGGGTGCGTCAGAATTTTGTGCGGTATTTGATCGAAGGATTGGGGTTTCCTCGGGGACGCACGGCAATTGAAACGGGGTTTGTGTTTCAGGGGATGCAGTGCCGCGCGGATGTGCTGGTGTACGACGCGGGCGGGAAAGCCCTGATGATGGGGGAATGCAAAGCCCCCGAGGTCAAAATCAAGCAGCAGGTCTTTGATCAAATTGGGCGATACAACACCGCGGTGCAGGCGACATATCTCATCGTAACGAATGGGTTGCAACATTATTGTTGTGTGATTGATCGGAAGAACAATTCATATCGCTTTCTCAATGCGTTGCCGCGGTACGAGGAAATTGTATAAGGAGGTCGGATGTGATTTATTTGCTGGGCATTATGGGCGTGCTGGCGATATTTTTGGTGTGCGTTGGAACAGTGTGGGCAGAGGAGCATTACAGTCAGTTGGTGTATCCGGGGGCCGATGGGCGACTGGTGTATTTGCCGGATGAAAAGGGAAATGTGATTCCAGACTTTTCGCATTGCGGTTATATGGGTGGTGGCGTGGCGTTGCCAGATGTGCCGCTGGTGATGGCGGTTCAGCCCCAGGCAGAAGGGGACGACACAGAGCGGTTGCAAGCGGCGATAGACGGTGTGTCTGCGCGCGCGCTGGACGCCAAGGGATTTCGCGGGGCATTGTTGCTCGAGCGCGGGGAATATCGGATTGGCGGCACGTTGAAGGTTCGGGCGAGTGGCGTGGTGCTGCGCGGCGAAGGCGCGGGGGAAGACGGAACCGTGTTGATTGCAACCGGAAGAGGGCGACGCACGCTGATTGCGTTTGAGGGCCGGGGACGTAGCCCTCGAGAGATAGAGGGCACGCGACAGGCGATAGGGGATGATTATGTTCAGGTGGGTTCCAGAACGTTTGTAGTCGGCGATGCGTCGGGTTTTGCCGTGGGCGATGCGGTGATTGTGCATCGACCGAGCACGGCAAAGTGGATTGCGACGATTGGAATGGATCGCATTGAGATGAAACATCCCGAGGTTCAGCAGTGGCAACCGGGGACTTACGATTTGCGTTTTGATCGTGTGGTGACAGGAATAGACGGCAATCGGATGACGATTGACGCGCCCATGGGCAATGCGTTTGAACGCGAATACGGTGGCGGGTGGGTTTATAAATACGCATATCCCGGGCGGATCGAACAAGTGGGCATTGAGAATTTGCGCGGGGTGTCGGAGTTTGACCCTCAACAAAAAGATCATCGGCGAGAAGGCGAGTTTGTCGATGAAGATCACGCTTGGAATTTTGTCGCGTTTTCACGGGTACAGAATGCGTGGGCGCGCAATGTGACATCGGTTCACTTTGGGTATGCGTGTGTGACGATTGGGAATCAAGCGAAATGGATGACCGTGCAGGATTGTCAGTGTCTGGATCCCGTGTCCAAGATCACGGGGTCAAGACGGTATTCTTTTCCCCTTCACGGACAACTGTCGCTGGTGCAACGGTGTTATACTCGGCGGGGGCGTCACGATTACGTGTTGCATGCACGGGTGCCGGGGCCAAATGCGTTTGTGGATTGCATCGCGGATATCGCGCATTCCGATACGGGCCCCCATCACCGGTGGTCTGTTTGCACGCTGTTTGACAATGTGATCGTAAAGGGCAATGCGATCAATGTGCAGGACAGGCAAAGTTCGGGCACTGGGCACGGTTGGGCGGGTGCTCAGAAGGTGTTGTGGAATTGCGAGGCGGAGAGTTTTGTCGTACAGAAACCCCCGACGTCGCAGAATTATGCCATTGGTTGTATCGGCGAGAAACGAGACGGCAGGCACGCGCGCGAGGACGGATATTGGGATTCGCACGGGCAGAAGGTGCGTCCGCGCAGTTTGTATTTGAAACAACTCGAAGATCGGATGGGCATAGCGGCTGTGAGAGCCGTGGCGACCAAAGCGCAGAGACGAGTGTACACCGTCCGCTGATTCGTACCGAGGAGGTAATTGAATGGCAAAACGCAAACGACGTCCGCAAGCGGGACCGGAATTTATGCGGCGCACGCAATTTAAGAATTTAGAACCCACCGGGCAGGCGCGCAGAGAACCGCCGCCCATGCCCGAATTGCCCTATCGGGGCGAGACCGTGGAGTTGCCCGATCCCGGGCATATCGCCACAGCGGAAATGACTTTGCGCCAGGCGATTGACGAGCGCAAGAGCGAGCGGGTGTTTTTGGATGATTCCATGACGTTGGACGCGCTGGCGTATTTGCTGTGGGCAACGCAGGGCGTGAAGGAGTTTGAGCAAGGCGAGACGTTTCGCACGGTGCCATCGGCGGGCGCGCGTCACGCATTTGAAACCTATCTGGTGATAAACAATGTGGAAGGATTGGATCGCGGGTTGTATCGGTATTTGGCACTGGGACACAAGTTGGGTGTGATTGCGCGGTCCGAGGAGATTGGGGATGCGATTGCCAATACTACGTTGCAACCGGAATTGATCCAGACGAGTGCCGCCACATTGATCTGGACAGCGGTGGCCGCGCGAATGACATGGCGCTACGGCGATAGGGGATATCGCTACATGCTTCTGGATGCCGGTCATGTGGGGCAGAATTTGTACCTGGGCGCGATGGCAGTGAATTGTCGCGCATGCACGAGTGCCGCGTTTCACGATGACGAGTTGAATCGGGTGCTGAAACTTGATGGGGTTGAACACTTTGCCGTGTATTTTGGATCGGTGGGGAAGTAGGTACGGAGGTGGCGGGAGCCAAGTGATCGCGGCAAGGATGCCGCTCCAACAGCCTCTGTCTGCCGACGACTTGACTGCTGAGCCTGCGGTCTCTGAGCGAAGTCGAAAAGTTGAAGCACAGGCAGGTTTTTGTGATTTCTGTGCCTTTTGTGGCTCACCAACAGTTACCGGAGAACAAAGTCATGAAAGTTGAAGCGATTGATTTTCTGATCCTGAAAAGCGAACCCGTGACGCCGGAATGGCGACCGCTGCGGTCGATGCGGGAATATCCCCACGCGCACAAAGTGCGGTTTGGTCACGAATTGTTCAAAGGCGAGGGGATTCACCTGACAAAGCGACCGGCGTATCTCTGCCTGCTTCGCATTCGCACAGATGCGAATTTGGAAACTTGCGGTGTTTTTTCACTGGGGTGGGGCAGGGAAGATCTCGAATGGATGGCGCGCACGTTCAAGGTTCAGTGGGCACCCGAGATCGCAGGTACTAACGCGCTGGATCGGGAGTATATGTGGCACAAGATGTGGATGGCCCGCCGGTATTTTCACATGGCATCCACCGCGCCGCTTGCCCTTATTGATTCGCTTCTGTGGGATTTGGCGGGCCTTCATGCACAATTGCCCGTCCACAAATTGCTCGGCGGATTTCGAAATCGCGTTCCGGCTTATCTCACCGAGACGGGCATACCCTATGAGGATACGCTAAAGTCAGCGCAACGGGCTGTTGACGAGGGATTCAAGGGCTTCAAAGATCACTCGATGCTGGGGGTGGAGACCAATCTCGCGCTCGCGAAAGACATTCGGGCCCTGGTCGGCGACGAGATGGTGCTGATGCACGATCCGGTGCAGCAGTATTCCGTGGAAGATGCGATACTGGTCGGTCGCGGTCTTGAAGAACTGAATTACCTGTGGATCGAAGAACCGCTACAGGAGTTTGACATCAATGGGCTGAAGCGGCTGTCGGACGCGATTGATCTTCCGGTGATGGCATTGGAATCCATCCAGGGGAATCCCTATTTGGCCGCGCCATATCTGGCAAACGGCGCCATCGATATCGTGCGTCAAACGGGACTGGGAATCACGGGGCAGATGAAGTTGGCCAATCTGGCGGAGATGTTTGGGCTGAACTGTCACGGGGGAAATCCCCATGTCGTGGCGGCGATTCGGAACGACGATTGGTGGGAAGTCGCGGCCTGGCCGCCCACGGGCACAGACAGATCGATTTCGTCGGCCTTTGCTGGCTTGATCGAGGATACGACCGAGGTCAGGGACGGTTATATGTACGTGCCACAAACGCCGGGACTCGGGCGAAAGATCGATTGGGATCGAATCGAGGCGCAGACTATGATCGAGATTTGAGTTATGGTTCGCGGCATTCGAGCATCTCTCATGAAAGCGTTCAAACGCGCCAACTATCAACGCGCGACAATCGTTGAAGGAAATTCAACTTTTGTCGTTAGAACATCCGAAGGGGTCGCGTTTGGATCAAAAAGATTGTCTTGGAATCGCGCACTTGAGGTCGAAGTTCTTCCCAAAATCTTCAAACAAACCTCGTCGCGCCATCTTCTTGAGCGTGTTCGATAAGTTTCCAAATTGTCGAGATCGATGTCGCCTACAACTCTATCCCGGTGGAGTATCTCTGCAACCTGTATCGGTTTGTAGAGATGCACACGCGCTTTCTCAATCACGGTGTCCAAATTTTGTTTTTCAGTTAGCGCATTCATAAAGCATAGGTGCTTCTTTTTTAAAAAAGGTTGAGTTGTTCCACGGGATGTTCGGGACGTTTTCGTTGCTGCAAGGCGTCCTGCATTTGCTCGGCAATCGCGCGAATCACGGGAATCGCCACGCTATTTCCCGTCTGCTTCCGAAGCTGAGAGATGTTGACAACCATCTTAAAATCTTCGGGAAAGCCTTGGAGCCGCAAGAGTTCTCTGCCCGAGAGGCGGCGGATGCCATTGACCAAAAGATAGTTGTAAGACGCGCCGGCTCGCAAAGCGCATGAAAACGGCAATACCGATACATTGCCGCCTTTGTTTTCGTGCCAGATAGAGGGATAAAACGGTTTGACCTTGCACTTTTCAAGACGGGACCTTCGGATTCTCTCGGATGCGAAGAAACGATCATCTACCTCGTCGTCTGGCTCGAGAATTTCTGACAAGGGCTTATACGTCCCGCTTCCCATCGGAAACGTGAATGCTATCGGTTCCCGAAATCCAACAATAAAAATCCGTTCTCTCTTTTGAGGCAACCCAAAATCGAGCGCGTTCAAAATTTCGTGGTATATCGTATAACCCAGTTTTTGAAGGCGTTTGCATATAATCAAACACGTTCTGCCTTTATCGTGACTGACCAACTGTTTCACGTTTTCGAGAAGAAACGCCTGCGGTTGCTTTGCTCGCAAAATCCGTTCTATCTCAAAAAACAGCGTGCCCCGCGTATCTCCAAATCCCTGTTTGTTGCCGATAATACTAAACAGTTGGCAAGGAAAGCCCGCCAGTAAAACATCGTGGGGCGGAATCTCGGCTTCGTCAATTTTCGCAATGTCGCCTGCTGGCATGTCATCAAAATTGTGATAATAGGTCTGCCGAGCCGGTTCGTCCCACTCCGAACTAAACACACACGCGCCGCCTAAACTTTCAAACGGAATCCGCATCCCGCCAATGCCAGCAAACAGATCAATAAATGTCCAATTGCTCGTGTTCATGCTCGGATAACCAGTGATCAGTGATCAGTGATCACTGACCCCGCACTGCCCTTTCGATGCCCGATATCCCGTGGGTTTGCAGGAAGGAACTTCACAACCGCTCGATGTTCAAGGGTTCCTCACCGATAATTACGCTCGCTTTGTGGTGAATTTCCGTCTGAATGCTCGGTCATCCAGACGCCTCTCCCACGCCGTAGATTCCCTCGTCGTTAAATACCTGACAAAACAAAAACTTTCTGCTATTCTGCCCTGTGGTGTAGGTTTTGATGTCCGCAATTTTCATGCTGTTGCGCCTTATGGATCGCAATGGATCTCGTGCCCGTATCCGGGGAACCAGAAGACATCGACAAAGACGCCCAGGGAAACGCCGGCGATGTAGCCCATGATCATCCCCAAGAAAAAGGGCGCGTACTGCCGGTAGCGTTCCAGACCGCCCAGTTTCATGATGATGGTCTTCACGCCCCAAATCAGGAACAGGCTGAAGGAATTGTCCTGCATTTCGACCATGCCGCAGATTGTAAATCCGATGGGATGAATCGGAAAGCCCGGGAAGCGATACCGAAGGTAGTAGAGTGCGGCCGTAAAGATGCCGCCGATGCTTAAAAATAAAAAGCGATTCCAATCGGTGAACAGCACATCGCCTTGGATTCGGGAGACAGCCAAGCGGCTAAAGCCCGCGCCATTGAGGGAGCCAATGCCCTTAAAGGTCGTTCGTCCGAAATTTGCGCTGCCAATGCCGTAGTAGCCCTGATAGATGACAAACCCGATGACCGCGCCCGCGCCGAGCAAGCAACCGATGAGGACAGTCGGGGCAACGGCCCCGCGGCTGCGCCGCGCCATCGCCATGCTCAAGCGGGGGATATGCGCCATCTGGGTCGTGGCGAAGGTTTTTCCATCCGCGACGAGACTCATCGTGAGGGTCAAAATGGAGGCACCGGCATGCCCCATATTTCCGACGCCAAAGGCGTGCCATGTAAAACCCTGAGCAGTGAGTGGCACGCGAAGATAGACGAGACCGCTTTCAACGACAATGCGGGACATCCCGACAAAGAGGACGAGCATGGCAAAAGACCAGCCGAGTATAGGTCCCACTCCCATGCCCGCCCGAAAGAGCCAGAGAAAAACAAAGCTGCAACACGCGAGCAAGAGATAGACCGCCGTGCGGTAGGACATGATCTCTTCCGAGTCGTCGACGCTTTTGTCGCGCAGGAAAGCTTTGCGAAAGATGTCTCGAAAATGAGACCGCGCAATATAAAAGCCCCACCCGACAAAAACGGCCATGCCGCCAAATGTCATCCAACCGATAGCGGGATGGCTCGAACTCCACGGATCGTTCGCGCCCAAGTCCAGACCAAAGCGGTTGAAGAGGCCGACCACACAGATCTGAACGACGTGGAAGAACCACAGGCTGAAGAGGACTTCCAACTTGGTGAAATATCCCAGGCAGAAGGTGAGAAGCACAAAGGTGGTGACAATACTCGGAAAGCCCGGCGCAACTGAGATCACATGGCGGCCATATCGCCCCGCCAGAAAGGGAAACATCGGCAGGTTGACGGTGAACCAGGTGAACACATTCCAGGCAATGATTGCAAACGTCAGGCCAAATCCCCATTGAAAGAGGCGATTTCGCACGAGTGTCCTGAGCGTGCCCGTTGTGCCGGAAACCCCCGTGAGTTCCAAAAGCGCGGTGGCAACCGGGAAAGACAGACGCTCGTATTCCATCCACTGTTTGCGGAGCAAGACGCTGAGACACAGGTGAATCGTCAGAATGCCCGCGATCAACATGCCCCACCAAAAGAGCACGGAGAACCACTCGCCCCACGGAAAGGCTGCACCGGGCGGTTGTCCTTCGTAGAATCCACGCACCGCATCGCGGTTGGTAATGGTCGTCCAACTCGGCATGTAGGGCAGGAGGAGTTCGTCAAAGCGGTTCTCGGGCGATGCGTAATACGCGGGCATGGTCAGCATCTGGAGGAACCAGACCGTGAGCCATTCGCCCTGCATGGTCGCTGCCACAAATCCGATGCAGCAAACCGTGAGCAGTTCCGTTGGGGAGAATCCAATGCCGCGCCGTTCGAGGAAGGCGTTCAGAATCAGCAGGCCGACAAAGGGGATGAGCATAGCCATCGAGAGATGAGAATGGTCAGCCCGCGTTGAGTTGAGGACAAAGCTGGTATAGGTCGGCCACAAGGGCATAAGCACAGCCATGCCCAGCCCGATCAGAAGGGATCGTTTGGTGATGATGGACGATCCCTCAGCGGTTTCCAATTTCAAAGCTGGCGATCTTGGAGATGCAGACATGGCGAATAGGCGAATAGGCGAATAGGCGAATAGACGGAATGGGGTACCTGTCTGCCGAAAGCTCGCGACAGGCAGGCAACTGCGATAGCAGTTCATCAACGAATGTCAGCTATCAGCTATCAGCCCCATCCCTGCCACTCCAATACGGCTACTGGGCAGAACTGACGCTGATCCCTGCCTGTGTTTCGGCACGCTCAACAACACGGCAGACAGGACTGATAGCTTTCTCCCCCTTCATTGACCGCCTGTAGCAGCGCGTGGATGTACCCATAAGTGTAGGCAAAGCCGACTTGGTGGGCTTCGGGGCCAGAGATGCCCGGTACGTGGTCAGGCATGATCATGTATTCATAGCCGACTTCTTTGAATGTCCGCAGTGCTTTGAGCATGTCCACGTCGCCTTCGTCGGGGAATACTTCAACAAAGTTGCGGAGTCCACCCTTGATGTTGCGGAAGTGTACGTTGAAGATTTTTTTTCGCGATCCAAAATATCGGATCACGTCGTAGGCTTCTTCCGCGGGATTTTCTAGGCTTTCGGCCATGCAACCCAGGCAAAAGTTCAATCCGTTGTACGGGCTGTCGTAGAGGTCGATAAATTTTTTGAAGCCATCCACCATGCCGAGTACGCGCGCGACTCCTCGATAGGTCGTCCTGTATCCGATGCCCGGATCAGAGGGATGGCAGGCCATCTGGATTTTGTACTCTTCGGCCACGGGGATGATGCACTTCAACCAGTGATCGATGCGTTCCCACATCGCGTCCTCGTCTGCGGGCCCGCCTTCAAATGCCCCCAGCAATTGGTCTAGCTTGTCGTATTCAAACGACGATAGCCTCGCGTTCCCGCGTCCGTATCGCGGTTCTGTGCGGAGATGTCCCAAAAGGGTGATGTTGTAATTGAGGCCGCGCAGTCCCGCTTCCGACGCCATTCTGACGGTTTCGCGCATGCGGTCAATGGCGCGGTCGCGCGCGTCGCTGGGGCCCAGGAAAATCGCGCCGGCTTCGTTTTTGAACGCGCTCTGAGACCCCAGGGGAATGTGAATCATTTCGAGGTTGATGCCGTATTTGTCGAATCGGTCGCGCAGAGATTTGATCGTATCGGCTGTCCATTCCGACCAGGGCTCGGCCGGTGTTTGATCGACGTGAAACACGCCGAGTTGCGCCAGCACCTCGATATCGGTGTCGTTTCGACAACGGGTCTGTGTTCCAATGTACATGGTATCCTCCTCATAAGGTTGATAATTACCCAGCATCACGCGATGTGACAACCAAAGTGATGCATAAATATTATTGTTGAGCACGCTATCGCGCCATGGAATAATGCGATCCACGGCGTTTTTTGCGTTTCAGGTCTTTGTCAAATCAATCCCAAGGAAGCCGAACCCCCAACCGCGCGCTGACTTGGCGAGCATTTTCCTGTTCCATGTCGCCATAGCGAATGCCTTCGGCGCGGTGGAGGGCCATGCGTTCTTCCTCAATGGCACCGGGCAGAAGCGCGCGGTCGCATCCCGGCATGGGGTCGTAATTCTGGCGCACGTCTCGAACCATTCGGTCAGATTCCGCGCGGAAGACCGCGTCAGAGATCACGCTGTCAACTTGGATGGCGATGACGCAACCTCCCGCGCCTGATGCGCCCCATTTTTTTTTGCTGCCGTGGGCGGACGGGAGACTGACGCCCGCCAGTCCACCGCCGATGAGCGCGGCAACAGCCGTGTACCCAATGCTTTTGAAGAATGCGGCCGGGATCATTTCGAGCAGAGCGTCAAATTTTGGCCCCCGCTGATAGTCGGCCAGGATGCAAGTGGCCGCGTCGAGGACGATTGGCGGTTCGTTGCCAGAGGGGATGGCAAAGCATATAGGCGGGTTGCCAAAGTAGCCGAGTTGTCGCCCTCTGCCATCCCTTTCCGCGTTGCCCTGCTGCCTGCCCTGAACGCAAAAACCAATACATCCCGCGTCGGAACACATCCTCGCATAGTGGCCTGCAGATCCAATGTGGCCGATGTGCCGCGCGAGGCCCATGCCCATTCCGACTTCTCTGGCTTTGCGAATCGCGTGTTCTGCCGCGCGCACCATCGGGAGATACCCAAGCGTGCCATCTCCGTCTATGACAGCACAGGTGGGCGTTTCGCGAAGCACTCGCACGTTGGGACGCGGGTTGATCTGACCGTTTTCCAAACTCTTGCAATAGCCATTGACGGTTCTCGTGCCGTGGCTGCGAACACCTCGCAGGTCGCTGTTGACGAGGAGTCGAGCGATAAGCCCCGCGTGATCGGTATCGAGTCCGACTTTTTCAAAGCAGGCCGCGGCAAAGTCCAGCAGGCGATCTTCACGGACGTGGACGAAGGATTCAGGTGGTCGGTTCATGTTCACAATCCCAGAATTGAATTTATTTGGGGACAACTTACGTCTCGCCCCTCACCTCAAGACCAGACATAGACTTCGGGATCGTCCTCAGACATGCCGATGAACGATGCGAGTACAACGCGGGGGATGGATCCGACGACGAAGGGGACTTCGTGGATCGTCTCAGAATAAAAAAAGTAGAGATCGCCCGGATCGAGATGGATCTGCGCGCGCGCAATGCCCTCTCGATCCGCGTATTCGCGAAACCGCTTCTCGTCGAGATGGCGTTGAAACCCGGGCGACATGGGTGCCTTGTAGAGGACGCCTTCGCCACTATCCCCTCGATCTTCGCTGTTCTGAAAGCAGAGCACACCCGCAAACTGATGTTTGAATCGGGAGACGGAAAAGTTATAGCGTTTGGACCGCTTGGACACGGAATCGTAGTGCGGATGGTGGCCCAAACCCTCATAATAGGTTCTAAAGATGGCGGGGCCGTAAACGCGACCATCGGGCTCTCGGGCCGTCATGACGCGCTTGTGCGGCAGCATTCTGGCAAGCGCGTTGTAGAGCGTCTTTACGGGATCACCGTAGTCATTGAAGAGCGATGTAAAGAGTTCATGGGTCTGGCGAGCATGTTCGTAGAAAGCGTCTGGATCGTGCCCGTGGTGGCCGAGACTCGTGCCGATGTCGACGCGGTGGAGATCGCCCTTTGCGCGCGGGTCGTAGAGGAGGCCGCGTTTGTAAAATCGCTCAATGAGTGCCGCGCAGTGATCCGCTGGAAACGCGCGGCGCACGATAACCGCGGGAATTTCGCACGCCATCATTGCATTGAACGGTTGGGGCACCTGCGCGAGAATCTCATCGACAGTACCTTCAACAGGGGACCAGGGTGCTGTTTGGGACATGGGGATTCTCCTCTCAATGCTACACAGATCGCAAAGGCTCTGAAATCGCGGCGAGCTTTTCCTCATCCAGTTCCATTCCCAGGCCCGGCCCTTTGGGTACGATCAAATAGCCCTTCTCATACTGCACGCGCGTTTTGACCACATCGCTCTCGTAGAGCAGTCCACCCGTTGGATCGCCCGGATAATCGAGATTTTCCACGACAGAGCCAAACATAGCTTGAGCAGCCACGCCAATTGATAGCTCCTGCGTCGTTCCCACCAGACACGACAAGCCAGCCGCGTCCGCGACTTGTGCAATGTGCAGGGCGTTTGTGAATCCGCCCGCGCCTGAGAGGCTGATGTTGAAGATATCGACGTATCGGTGTTGGGCAAATTGATAGGCTTGAGCCAGTGAACTGACGTGCTCGCTGATGGGCAGGTCAATTCGCTTGCGTACCTCGTATTGTCCCTCGAGGTCTTTTCGGTCAGAGACGGATTCGAGGTGGATGGGCGCGTAGTATTTCAGCAGAACCTCGAGTGCCTGGACGACCCGTTTCCATTTGTGTACGCCGCTGAAGTCGAGAGATTTCAATACAAATCGATCCCCCCAGTTCGATTTCACGCCGTCCAGAAATATCTCGTCTGCTTCTATGTTGCCGCCGTGATACAGCCGAAACAGGTCCTGACCTTCTTTCATTCGGCGATCAACGCGCTTGATATTCTCCTCGGCATCTTCTCTGGAATAGTTCCTGAAAATTGGGTAGCAAACGCGCAACTTGTCTCTCAGAGAGCCGCCAAACACGCCCGCAACCGACTGGCTCTGGATTTTGCCGATCAAATCGAAAAGGCCGATCTCGAATCCCGTTCGAATTGCCCCACCCATTCGAAGGCGAGACCTCGCGGCGAGGGCAATGGCGCGCCACGCGAGGGGGTTTTGTCCGACGAGCAACGACTCATAGGCAGCTTTGACATCATTGAGATCGTACATAACACCCCAGTCGCCCACATCGGACATCTCGCCTAGGCCGATCAGCCCTTGATCGGTGTGCAGACGGATAATGACGTGACGGGATACAGATCCGGTTTCGCGTCTGGATGCAACGGGGGTCAACTCAACGCCCGTGATTTTCATAACACTTCCTCCTCTTGCCAATGCCAGCGAAAAGAACAGTAACTAAAGTGATGAAAAAAAATTGAAGGTTCTATTGAATTTCAATTCTACACTATTATACTCTTACCCGCCAAAATCATCAAGCGTATTTAAGCGAGGTCGATCTGATGGCGATGTGAAGAGATGGAGGCTGGAAACTGGCGGGACAGGCGGCCCGCATTTTTGAGATTTTGAGCCAAGGGACAGCATTTTTTTGACGTGGATTTTCTGCTGTGTTTGAATATCTTACAGGACATTGCCAAGACAATTGGGCAAAAATGAGGTTCCGGTGACGATGTCAGAACGAATAGCAGTTATTGGCGCGGGTTGGCGTCTGTTTTGACTGTTGGGAACAAGGAGGAAGGGTCTTATGCAAATACGGGTTCCTTTTGATGCGTTGAAAGCGGCATTTTTTGAAGCACTGATGGAGGTGGGTTTGTCAGAGGACAGGGCGGAATTGTGCGGGCGATTGTTTGCAGAGAATCAGCGCGATGGCGTCTATTCCCACGGATTGAATCGATTTCCCGGGTTGCGGGCAAAGCTGCGCGCGGGGCGATTAGATGGGAATGCCGAGCCTGCATGCGTGAAGACGTTGGGCGTCGTGGAGCAATGGGATGGCAAGATGGGAGTTGGGTTGGTGAATGCACATCTCGCGATGGGACGCGCAATTGAGATTGCAAAAGAAAATGGCATGGGGTGCGTGGGGTTGCAAAATACAAATCACTGGATGCGCGCGGGTGCTTATGGTTTGCAGGCCGCGGACGCGGGATGTATCGGCATGTGCTGGACGAATACGACCCCACTGATGCCGCCTTGGGGCGCGACAGAAAGGCGCATTGGAAACAACCCCATGACCATGGCGATCCCCAGAGAAGATGGACATATTTTGCTGGATATGGCGATGAGTCAGTATTCCAATGGCAAGTTGGAGGTGTTGCAAGCGCGAGGCGCGTCCCTGCCGATAGCAGGGGGGTTTGACGCAGAGGGCAATTTGACGTGTGATCCGGGTGCCATTCTCGATTCAAAGCGCGCGCTTCCAATTGGCTACTGGAAAGGGTCGGCACTTGCGATTGTGCTCGATATATTGGCCGCGCTGTTATCGGGCGGTCAGGCAACGCACGACATTGGTGCCCAGGGCGATGAATACGCTGTGTCGCAGACCTATATTGCGATTGATGTGACGTCACTTGTTGGACGGGAGATGCGCGAACGCATTGTGAATGGCGTGATTGACGACGTGCATGGGGTTCACAAATCCGCACGCTATCCGGGCGAGGGCATGTTGCGGACGCGCCGCGAGAGTTTGGAGAAAGGTGTGCTCGTGGCTGAAGATCAGTGGAAAGAATTGGTGCAGATGGATCAATCGTGTTTTTGAGCAATAATGTGATCAATTTCGTGTGTGAAAAATGAGAGTGATTGTGGAATAAGACAGTATTCGCACAGTTCGTTAGCGCGTTCAGTGACTTGGCTACGCAGGTTGATAAAAATATAAGATGAACTCATTTGGTTTTGAGCTTTAAGGCAGCATTTGCTTTCGCCAATCGAACTAGATGTTCGAGGTATTCATAGTGCGCCCACTCTCTTTCTTCTTCGGGTTGCAATCCTTCAGTGCGATTTTTTTTGCAAAGCGTCCATTCGTTTTTGTAATCCATCTGATGGACGGAGATCTATAATTTCTTTAGCAGAAGGAAAGGCGACCAGTTTTTCTAATATCTCCAAGGCATCGTCAAACGTAGAATGCGTGTTTGCATCAATTTTGCGGAGTCCAATTTCTATAATTTGCGATAATTGATCTTCTCTATCACGCAAATGCACGGCCAGATTATCGGGAATGTCCATCGCGATTTCCATGATAAACCTCTTGATGTTTGTTGCACAATAAGGTTGTTTCCAATAAAATAGTCAATCATGGTCGCTTTTCAAGGATAAACTTTTCTGAGGAGTGTGTTTATGTCTAAACCTTTGTTGCCCACGACCAATGCCGATGACTTGCCCGTTGTGCCGATGCGCGAAGAGCAGAAGTATCTGTTCGATCTGAAGGGATGGATCTGTTTGCCCAGGTTGCTGACCGAAGCAGAACTCGAGCCCGTGCGCGAACATCAGATGGCGTTTTTGTACGCGCGCGAGTCATTGCCGCCCGATGCGCGCGACAACCACGGTGGGGCATCGCAGATTCTTTTGGATCACCCGGCTGTGGTAGGGGTGTTGAATGAGATCATTTCCCATCAGGGGTTGGCAACCGAAGATTGTTACGGGTTTCGGTTTGACCATACTTATACGAGTCACCGACAGGCGGGTCACGACAATTTTCGACCCCATGGCGGGGGTGGATTTTTCAACTTTTGCGGAAACTCGCATATTTACCAGATGCAACCGGGGAAAATTCATGCGGGATTGATTCGCGTGGTGTGGGAATTGAATGAGGTGAGGGAGGGCGATGGCGGTACGATGTTTTTGTCGGGCAGCCACAAGGCGGCGTTTGCACGGCCTGAAATATTGAGCGGACGCGAGAGCGCGTTGTGGGAGATGTATTCCTGTGCGGCGGGATCTGCGGTGATTTTTACGGAAGCACTGTGTCACACGGGCACGAAATGGGTGAATCAGACGCGGGATCGCTTGAGTTTGTTCACGTGTTACAACACGGTGAATGCAAAATGGGGCAAGGGATGTCCGCCGCCCGAAGTGATTGCTGCCATGCCCCCCAAGCGGCAAACCCTGTTCCGCGGCGTTTGGCACGGCATGCGCGACGTGCCGAATGTGAATAAGTATTACGATGAAGCGAATATCGGGCGGTATGTGTGAGGGCTTGTACCATCCAAATTTTGCCTGTGCGTTGTTGTAAAAAATTGGTCATTCTAAGCGTTTTGGCACAGGCGCAAAGGGAGATCAGGGGTTGGGGCGTCTCGACAATTTGGGGTTAAATATGCGAACATTTATCGAGCGTGGGACGCGGTTTTTAACAGAGGTTGGGACGGATGAAAAGCCCGATGTTGTGCGGTGGACGAATTGGGGCTATGGAACGCTTCAACAGTCGTTTGCGTTGATGACGACAGAAGGTGTGGTGTTGATCGATCCGGGCAGGCCCGTTGGAAGTGGTGTCGATGCTTTGGATGAGATCATTGGAGACACTGTCGCGGCTGTTGTTTGTACAACGGCCTTACACGAACGGAATATTTACTGGTTTCGCGAGCGGTATGGCGCGCGGATTTACGTGCCGAAAGCGGGATTGCACGAGTTTTTGGAAGTGCCAGATCACGTGTTTGCAGACGGGGATGCGTTGCCGGGCAGTGTGAAAGCGGTGCGAACACTGGGGGCGATGGGTGAGACGGTTTTGCACTGGACTTCGCCGGGAGAGACGAACATGTTGCTTTGTGGCGATGCGATTTACGGGCAGTCGATACCCGGCGCGTTTGACAGCACAGAAGAGCAACTCTGGATGCAGGTCGGGGGTGTGAGGTTGATGTTGGGCGGTGTGGTGGATGAGGACGAGATGAAGCAGCGGTATGAACCGCTTTTGGCACTGGATTTTGATCTGATATTAAACGGGCACAATCCAAGGGCGATTGATTGTGATCCCAAGGGTGCTTTAGAGAAGGTGTTGTCCGAAGGTGTGTATGAGGGGTATGGGAATGGGGCGTGTTCGTATTTGTGGGTGGATTTAACACCCGTCAAAGACCGCGAGAGGAGGGAGTCATGAACGTGTTGATCACTTCAGGAGGGACAGCTTTGGCTCGAGCACTGGCCGCGGATTTGTCTGGAGCGCACGAGGTCAAGTTGACGGATGTCGTGGATGTGAAGACCGACTGGGATTTTGTCGCATGTGAATTGGGGCACGAGGGAGAGACGGAAGCCCTGGTGGCGAGGATGGATGCGGTTGTGCATCTCGCAGAGTTGCCCGAGGCATTGCAAAGCGATGACCGGGAGGTGGATTTTCAGACGCGGTGTACATATAACCTGATGTATGCGGCGCGGGAAATGCAGGTGCCGCATGTGGTGTATATCAGTTCGCTGAGTTTGTTCGCGTCATGCGATCCCAACTGGCAGGTGACAGAGGTGTGGGCGCCGCGGCCATCAACAGAGGCGGGGCCCATGGCGCGGTATTTGGGTGAATTTACGTGTCGGGAGTTTGCGCGGGAGCATTCGGTGCGGGTGACGTGTTTGCGGTTGGGAGATGTGGGTGGCGATGGCGATACCGCGTTGACCGTGGAAGACGCGGTGAAGGCCATTGGGAAGGCGTTGGCGACAGACGGGCCGATGTGGCGGGTATTGCACGTGCAGTCGGAGGTCGAGCATGCGAGGTTTCCGACAGATCGCGCGAAGAGCGTGTTGGGACTTTAGGCCGTGATCTATGAGAACCATTGGAGATGGACATGAAAGTTGTCATTTACGGTAGCAATGGCATGTTGGGGCCGCATGTGGTAAAGGCATTGGAGGGGCATGTGGACTTGCGGTTGACGGATTTGGCAGCCTTTGAGACGCCGCACGAGATGATGCCGGTGGATGTGTCAGATGCGGATGCGGTCATGCGTGCGGCAGAGGGGATGGATGCAATTGTCAATTTGTCGGTATTGCGGCCGCATCGCAAGATCGCGTTTGATGTAAATACCATGGGGTGTTATCACATCATGCGCGCGGCAGTTGAGCACGGGATTCGGCGGGTGATCAATACGGGGCCGCACTTTACCGTGCAGGGGGTGCCCTATGAGGCGTGGGATTACGGCATTGGCCCGGATGTGCCGCCCAAGCCGAGTACGAATTTATACGCCCTGTCCAAGGGCTTGGGTCAGGAGGTCTGCCGGATTTTTTCCGCGCATTGCGATGTGTATGTGTTGTGTTATTTGTTCTACATTTTTTGCGATCACGATGATATGTCAAAAACCCATCGGGACCGCCCGTTTCTGGTGACATGGCGAGATGCGGCCGCGGCGTTTCTGCCGGGTTTGACGATTGATCTGGCGACTTTGGCATCGCGCTGCGAGGTGTTCAATATTTTTGCGGATCGACCTCACCGGCAGTTTTCAAATGAGAAGGCCAAGCGCGTTTTGGGGTGGCAACCGCAGGATGGATTGGAGCATACGTATCTAAAAGAATAAGCGGAACGCCACAAGTTGGACACGCATCAATTCACGGCTGTTGTGCAGACCCTCGCGCTGCTGTCAAAGGCATTGCCCGAGCGATTTGCAACATCTGCCCAAGAATCTTTGGGCGTTCCTCGGTCCAAACGACCACTGCGGACATATACAAAGCCGTGGTGGTAGTGCATGTCGGGTGTATCTTAAGAGGCAGTGGATGTCCGACCAAGTTGACCGCACAAGAGCAAGCCCTGGCCAAAGACTTGATCCGATCCCATCCGACTGCCCTGAAGCAGGTGCATGCATGCTTGCAGGCACAGACAGGCCTGCCGCAAGAGGCAGGGCAGGCAAAACCCTGAGTATCTCCAGTCTGAGACTCTTGCCAAACAGGCGGATTTTTGTTGGAAACGCATGCGAAAATCTGTGAAAGCCAAGCGAGATGAGCACGCGTTCCAAACCGCTAAGCAAGAGCTTGAAAAATAAAAAAAACACTTGTTGCGGGCTTTGACATAAACAGGGTGATACGGCCACTGTTGGAAGTGTGCCCGTTTGCCATAGATCTGTCACACTGTGACGACCATCACACAGGAGCACCCCCCACACATAGGCACAGAACAATGCAAAGTTTTGACTTCCAAACAGACCGCGAAAGCGGTATAATATCATTTTGAGCAGGGCCGATGTTTCTATGAGTATCCTCCTTGATGATGGTCGTCATTTTTGAAGGATAATCTAACAGGTCCTGCTCATTTTTTATCCTGGTTCTTCAACCCTTTGTCCAAACTTTAGTATTATGTTAAAAAGTTTATGGATACTTATTGGTTATTCAAAAAAGAGTCTTTACAAAAGTATGTCGATATGGTATCCTAACGTCCAAAAGGAGGTTCGCCATGAAACGCCCTAGCAGATATGATGTTCAACTCACCTTGTCCGAGCGGGAAGCCCTTGAACACTTTGTCTCAACAGGCAACAAAAAAGCCCGTGAAATCACCCGCGCGCGTATCTTACTCTTGAGCGATGCCGGGAAAAAAGATCGAGAAATTATGGACATCCTCCACATCTCGCGGCCGACCATCTCGAACATGCGAAAAAAGTATGTTCATAGGATGGATGATCATATTCTTGATCTGCTCAAAGAAGCCCCGCGTTCGGGTCGTCCCATCCAGATAGACCCGCGCGTAGAAGCTAACATTACCACGATCGCCTGTTCTTCTCCTCCTGAAGGGGCGGCACGCTGGACGTTGCATCTGATAGCGGATAAAGTGGTCGAAATGGACTTGCTCAAGTCTATCTCTCATGAAAGTGTGCGAAGTGTATTAAAAAAAACCGTCTGAAGCCCTGGTTAAGCGAGCAGTGGTGTATCGGCAAAATCACCGGGTCTTATCTTTGGCATATGGAAGATGTGCTGACCGAGTATGAAAAGCCCGATGACCCGCTATGTCCCTTAATCTGTTTTGATGAGCGATGAGCATGAGCACCCCTGTTTTCTGATTGGGGACATCGGCGGCATTCTGCCCATGTCGCCTGGCAAGGTAAAGCGTTTTCATTACGAGTATGGTAAGCAGGGGTCTTGCTGTGTGTTCATCGCTTTTGACCCGCACTGCAAGTTCCGCTATGTCGAAGTGCGAGACCGAAGAACCGCGGTGGATGATGCCCAGTTGTATGATCCGTCATAGGACCGGTGTGCCAGATCCTCGAAGACCGCGACGGCACCTTCTGGTTTGGCACAGTCCTAAATGCGCTGGTGCGCTACCGGCGACAAAAAAAATCCGCCTCAGATTCGCCTGCTTCAAGTGGTCGCAGATCAGGTCTATGAAAACCCGGAGGACATCATTTTATGCACCACAGACCAGCAAGTGATTTTCGAATACAGGGGCCTGAGTTTCACCACCCGTTCCCGCGACATGCTCTACATCTATCGCCTAAAAGGTTACGATACCGACTGGCGGCCGGCCACGCGAGACATGCGGGTCTATTACCGGGACCTGCCGCATGGAGACTACACCTTCCAAGTCAGAGCAATAGATCGCGACCTCAACTACTCGGAGATCATGGCGGCGCGGCTCTCGGTAGAGGCGGATCCGCGCGTCAGAGCACTGACCACCGCGCTCAACAGTCATGGGCGAAACGACAACGAATTTATCGGTCAAAGCGAAGCCTTGCATCAGTTTCAAGTCAAACTCCGTGAGGTGGCACCCACGGATCTGACCGTGCTGATTATCGGTGAAACAGGTGTGGGCAAGGGGTTGGCCGCGCGGGTGTTACACGCCTTGAGTGCTCACAGCGATGGCCCTTTTATCTTGGTCAACTGCGGTGCCCTGCCCGAATCGCTGATCGACAGTGAACTCTTTGGTCACGAGAAGGGGGCTTTTACCAGCGCGGTTTCCCGCAGGTTGGGCAAGGTGGAACTGGCCAAAGATGGCACGCTCTTTTTGGATGAGATCGGCGATATGACTTTGGAAACACAGGTCAAGTTGCTGCGGTTGCTGGAAGAGCGCACGTTTGAGCGCGTGGGAGGCAGCCACACCCTGAAGGCGCAAGCAAGGGTCGTGGCGGCAACCAATCGCAACCTGGAGGAGATGGTGCGCGCGGGTGATTTCCGCGAGGACCTCTATTACCGCCTCCATACAGCGGGCTGTCATCGTATGCGATGAGCCACTTATCAAAGTTGAGGACCTCGGCCTCAACGCGTACGGTACGCGGATCGAAGTCAAGGCACTCGATCCTGAGAAGAGTGCCTTACCAACTGCCCAGGACCGAGAAATAGTGCCTTTGGATGAATTTGAACGCCGCTACATCTGCCAAGTGCTCAAAGCCACCCACTATCAGATCAAGGGGACTAAGGGCGCGGCAGCACTGCTGGGATTGCCGCCTTCTACCCTGGCCGAATGAAAAAACTGGGCATCAAACGCCTTGGATAAGGGCGATATATCGCCTTTTTAATATAACCCTCTGTAATTCAATATATCACAAGCCAATCTGACTATCTTGTGGACGATATATCGTTCAATAATAGAAAACGGGTTGGCTTTTTTTATGCGCCTCTATAATACTTTATTTTATGAAAAATAACATCTTGCGGTATCATTGTCTCGTGCCATTCACATTGGCACACCTATTGCATACTATTTATCAAATTTCATCATTCCATAGCAAGGATCCTGTCTTAAGTAGGAGCGCGACATGAAACCGGCGAACCCATTGCTAGCTTGTTCGACCACGTGAATGGCGGCAACTTTGACGGCAGCAGTGGTATATATAATAACCACACGCGGCCGGATCTGACAGGGATGACGCTGGAGACGGAGGAGACAAGCACAGGCTCTTATGCTGCGAAGTTGAATTTGATCTACAACGAGAGACTGAACCCTTACACGGAGGTGCCGACCAACGCCTACACGGTCTCTATACAAGGCGTCTCAGGGATGATAAATATCGATGACGTCACCATCAAGGAGAACTTCATCGGAAAAAAAAGGAACATCGTGACGCTAGACCTGAGTTGGACAGGGCAGGCAGGGATGACCTTCACCGTCCAAGATGTGACGCTAAACTACAATCCGCCAAATCACCCCAGCGACCGCGACAACTTACGGGTGGAGGATTATGGAGGCAATCGCGTACGCAAGTTGACTGACTATACATTTACGATAGCCGTTGAGGGATCTGACGCGGGCACGACCCCCATGGTCGCGGGCAACGAGATTACGGCAGAAGTCAGCGACAATGAGATCAAAGTGACCCTGCCGAACAACCACACTGTCATGACCGTAACATTTGACACACCCGCCGATGCAACCCGCCAGGCAGCACTGCCCATCACCGCCAGTTTTGCGACTGCGCCGTACTTTGTAGGCATTGATTTGGATTCGGTGCTGCCAGAGTTGGCAACCGCAGTGGTGTGCCTGCCCGAGGTGGTTGGTCTGACCGGAGATCAGTTCTTGTTCCACCTTGATGATGAGGATACGGAATGGACGCAGTTGCCCGCGCCTGCGTCGTCGTCTTCAGGCTTTGTATGCGGAGAAACAGACGCTGTCTTCACTTATGTGGTGGGCGCGGCAGAAGATCCCATTACCATCTCTGACCCCTACCTGCGCGAGATGATTGAGAGGGCACTGGAAAAGACGAGCGGCGCGGCGGTCTTCCCCGGTGAGATGGCGACCTTGACGAGCCTTGACGCGTCGAGTGTGGGCATCCGCGATCTGACCGGGCTTGAGTTTGCAACCAGTCTGACAACACTGGAGCTTTACGACAACGCCATCTCGGACCTTTCGCCACTTGAGAACTTGACCCGTCTGACCTTGCTGGATCTTGGACAAAATAACATCAGGGACCTTTCGCCGCTGTTGGGCTTGACCAATCTGACAACGCTGGGGCTTTCCGGCAATGACATCACAGACCTCGCACCACTGGTAGCAAACACGGGATTGGGTAATGGCGATGAGGTTGATGTGACGGGCAACCTGCTGAGCGATACATCGATCAACACGCACATTCCGGCTCTTCAGGCCAGAGGGGTTAGGATACAGTATTGACGCCCGCCGCCAGTGCCCGCTAGGGGCGGTGATGTGGTCAAGGAGGGGCCTAGGGCCGAAGCAATCGTGCCCTCCGGCCCTTTCAGGCACAGGCGCGCGAGCTAGGAAATGAGAAAAGCCCCCACATTTGAACTGCTGTCGCAGTTGTACACCGCTTGTGGGGGCTTTTTTAAGTCGTGCGTTCTCAGCCTTCAGGGTACAACTCAATCATCGCCTCAATTGCGAAAACGATGGTGGCCGGTCTCGACAACGACAAATGTCTCTTTGAGTTTTGATTCAGAATAAGTTTCTAAAACGCATTTCAATTCCTTGTGAACTGCCGAGGGCATTGTGGGATTAAGCCGCAGATTTAATACCCCAATACTGTGAATAGTTTTACGGTGTGTACGACGGCGTCTGTTCTATCTGAAGGATGTGCCATAAGGCCGTGTGCTACAAAAGTGTGCGCGTGTTCATTATCTACATGCCCCACACGGTGATTTTCGCAGCCCCATGCCCTCCTCACGGCGAAATACCTTCTCGTCCCAAGACTTGCCAACCCTGCGATCAAAAACCACCAAGTGACCCTCCAATGTTCCACACCGATCCATATACGCACGGGTCTGTGCCAAGCCCTCGCGCACCGTCTGCGCCAAGTTCTTGTACAACACCTTGCATTCAACCACCACACGCTGAACCTCTTGACCCGGCCGAGTGTTCCCAGGAGCCGGCCAGATAATCAGCAGGTCTGTACGCATCCGACCCAAGCCATACTCTCGCTCGACCCGACCACCGCTGTTGACAATGCGTTGCAGGAACGCTTGCAGCAGCAACTGAGGACCGGCCCCGGCCTCCTTGTATTGAAACCGCTTGACCCAATGCTCAGAATGCTCGCGGAAGAATGCTTGGAACGCGGTCAGCAGATCGGCGACCTTCAAGGTGCCATCCGCATTCACATACCAAGCCGAATCTTGATGGAGATAGACCTGTGTGGTGTATGTCAGGTCGCGGGGGATGACCTCTTGATAGATCGGATTGGCAATGGCGATGGGACCTTGCCGACGCACGAAGCCGAGATCGCGGACATATTCGAGGTCGTCTTGAGGGATCGTTTCGGGGGATTCGGTGCCGCTGAGGAGGGGTTTGACCACGCGTTGGACGCGTTCTTCTTGGAGTTTGTCGGTGAGTTGGTCGAGGTGTGTCTCTCGGCGCAGGATGAGTTGCTCGCGTGCATGGCCTATTGCCTCGGCGGTGATGGATCGGCTGCGATCCCGTCCGGCCTTGTTCTCAAAGCAGGCTTCATAAGCCAAGGCATTGACCAGCCAGAGCTGGCCTTGGGTCAGTCTCCATGGCCAACTCGCCGAGTATGGCCTGCATCGCCACGCGCACGTCCTCGCGGGCAGACTGAGCGATCTCCACGTTGACGTACACGCAGCGATACTGCCCACTGCCGTTCAACTCGTCCATCAGTGCCAGCAGCGCAGAGGTCTTGCCCGTCTGCCGAGGCGCGTGCAGCACGAAGTATTTTTCTTGCTGAATCAAGGCCAGGACGTCGTCCAAGTCGAGCCGTTCCAACGGCGGGATGTGGTAGTGCATATCCGGCTTGATGGGGCCGGCGGTGTTGAAGAAACGCATTGCTTACGCCTCTAATAATCAATAGATTTACAACCCAAGTGAACCGCAAAATATGGGCAAGGGTGAAAAATTGCAAGCCCATAACGCCGACAAGTTTATCTTCAGAGCAGTCGAAAGGCTCGGCATGACGGGTGCTTTCTGTCATGGCGGCTGACATTGGTGGACTTGGTTGGCCCTGTCATTTTTCGCTGTAACTAAAGTGGAGGCGAAGAATCGTTGTACAACCCTTGCCTAGCAAGCCAGGTAGTGACAATCCTATCTGCCGCCAGACAGGTCCCTGCGTCTCTGCATTCCCTTATCGCGGATTTGTTTTGTCGTGTACTAGGAACAACGAAAAGACTTATCTCCAACTCGACAACACCCATGTCGGCAGTGGTAATGACAATGAACGGAAGCAAAGCCTAAACAACCCCATCAGCGCGCGGATTGATCACAACTTTTTTTAAAACGCAGAAAATAGCTTTATGAGACTCGGCCGCCTGGGCAATCGGAATTCTGAGAGTATCTTTGATGCCAATCTCATCGCGGGCAATCGCAAAGGCGATGAAGAACATTTCGTAGGCAAAATGGGTGGCTTTCTCTGGCTCAACAACACGATGGAAGACTGCAATAAATACCTCAGTTTACGCACGGGAGGCTATGCTTATATTGTTCACAACTATTTTATTCACCGAGCGGCGATGTCCATTCTGGGTTGGGATAGAAACCACGTCGTAGTCGGCAACTATTTTCGCGTCAATGGCAGAAACACACCCGATGGCAATCGAAGTTTCATCGCTATAATTCGAATGAGTGAAGGAGCAGTGGGGCCATACGGCGGGTTCAACGCCACAACCCATTGGGTTGTCGCTTACAACACCTTTGATGCCCCAGCCGATGTGCCTTTTGTCAACTTCATGGGGAAATATTCTCGCAGAGCGTATATCGCACGCAGGCTCCTCGAGTCACAACAGGAAGTCCAACAAGGTACTTACAACCACCCCGTACCTCCCGAAGAGCGATACAAGTTCACTCTCCCCATCGACAATACTTTCACTGGCAATCTCTTTTTCACCGCGAACCTGCCACTGCCAAACCCCAGAAAAACTTTTCATTTGTTCACTATGGCGTCTGGGAACAAAACGCGTTCATCTCCAACCTCATTGCAAGCCCTGTTGGAGAAATTTACGAACACGACACCTCCAACGGCGAAGAAGAAAACCCGAGACAAATCACCCAAAACTTAGAAGAATTCACTTTCATCCCAAAGGAAACGCTCACGCGAGATCGAAACAACTTGCTCATTGCGCCTCTGGAGATTCCCTTGACCTTTGAAGTTGAAAACTACGGCACGCTTCCGATTGATCCCAACGCGGTTATCCGAGCAAAAAGACAGAATGATCGACAAAACGCATCCGCTTTCCACACTCATGGACTTAAGGGACTTGGGGGATAAGCTGGACTTGGATCGTCCTTTGACCCCAAAAGATGTGGGACCAAGTTGGGATTGGCAGCCCCTTTACAGGGCACGCCATGGGGCAAACCCTTACGAAAATAACTATCAATAATGCAAAATCTCCTATTGCCCGGTCAAAGACCATCAAGAGCATCCAAACCGAGACGAATCCGCGCGGGCGGCTTTACGCCCGCCTGGGCAACATTTGTGACGACGTGCAACACAATTTTTTCAACTTTTTTTGACCCGTGATTTTTCTGACCCCTGAAGAATACACCGTTCTCGCCCTATCTCTTAAAGTTGGCTCGCTCTGCGTGGTGTTCAGCCTGCCTTTTGCCATTGTGTTGGGATGGGTGCTGGCACGCAAAAACTTTCGCGGCAAGCTCATCCTCGATGGCTTGTGCCACCTGCCTCTCGTGTTGCCCCCCGTTGTCGTCGGATATCTGCTCCTGCTGCTGTTGGGACGCCGAGGGTTTTTGGGTCACATATTGAGCGAATGGTTTGGGTTACAGATCGCATTTACCTGGCGCGGTGCTGTCCTATCTGCCGCTGTGGTGGGATTTCCGCTCATGTTGAGAGCCGTTCGCCTCGCCATAGAAAATGTTGACCCGCGCCTTGAACGCGCTGCACGCACACTTGGTGCCCATCCGTTTCGCGCGTTTTTGTCCATTACCCTGCGCTTGGCTGCACCGGGCGCGCTCGTCGGTTCTCTCCTGACATTTGCCCGCAGCCTGGGCGAATTTGGCGCCACCATCACCTTTGTTTCCAACATCGCTGGCGAAACCCGCACCCTCCCGCTCGCGATTTTTACGTACATCAATCAGCCCGACGGCGAAACCGCGGCCGCACGCCTCGTCATCCTATCCATCATTCTGTCTTTGGGCGCGCTCATCGCCAGTGAAACCATCGCCCGAAAAATGAAAACGTAAATCTATGCTCACCCTTTGCGTACACAAGCAACTCGCGGAATTTACCCTTGAAGTCAATGTGACGTGCGCGCATCCCGTCACCGCGATATTTGGGCCTTCAGGTGCTGGAAAAACCACCCTATTGAATTTCGTCAGCGGCCTGATGCGCCCAGATGGGGGCGAAATCAGCATGGATGATACAACCCTCTTCCACGCTGAAAAAGGCATTGATCTGCCGCCAGAAAAGCGACGGATAGGTCATGTATTTCAAGACGACCTGCTTTTTCCACACATGAGCGCGCGCCAAAATCTCTTGTATGGCTACCGTTTTCTCAACCCGTCAGAACGCAAATTTCATCCCGATGCCATTGTCGATCTGCTCGAATTAAACGCCTTGCTCGACCGCCCCTCTGGCCTGCTATCGGGCGGTGAACGCCGGCGCGTCGCGCTCGGGCGCGCCATCCTGACTTCTCCCAGATTGCTCATCATGGATGAACCCCTGGCCGCGCTCGATCAGGATCTGAAAGACCGCATTATGCCTTATCTGCGCCACATTCGCACGGATTTGGGCATTCCCATGCTCTATGTTAGCCACGCGGTTGGTGAAATCCTGCAACTCACCGGACAAGTCATTGTGCTCAGTCGCGGGCAGGTCCTCGCGCACGGAGATTTCTTTTCGATTGCACACCAGCCCAAAATTTTGCCCTTGCTCAAAGCACACGGTTTTGAAAATGTCCTGCCCGTTGAAGTCCTCGCATCCAACCGCGTGCAATACAGGGATCAGATCCTTCACATTCCACCGTGCGGCCGCGCGCCGGGCACGCGCATCTTTATCGGCATTCGGGCAAATGACATCATTTTGTGCCGGCAGCGACCCGCTGGCTTAAGCATTCGCAATGCCCTTTGCGGACGGATTCTCGACATTATCGAAACGCAGGGGCGACGCCTCGTTTACATCGATGTGGGCAAGCGGATCGCCGCTGAAGTCACCCCTGAAGCTATAGACGAATTAGCTCTAAGAATCCGCGACAAAGTGGTTTGCCTCGTGAAAACACACGCGATTCGCATCGGCCCAGATGTCTCGTAACGCGCGTCCCATCTCTCGCCTTTAGGTCAAAAAATCAAACGCCGTGAAACCCTTTTGCAACCAGTCCTGTCTATTATATAACTGTGGTAAATTTTTTTTAAAGTGCATCCAAAGGTATGTAACGGTGAAGAGCAAATGCAAAAAATTCCGATTTCTTTCTTGACGAATTGGGATTCTCTAATTATCTTTTTAGACGGGCCTCACTATCGTTGCAACCAATCACCCCAAACAGGGAATCCATCGTGTATATATGCAATCCCACACCACTGGGCTGAGTGTCCTGGTACGACATTTATGGGAACACCTTGACACGAGAGACTTGTGCATTCAATCTCGCCATTGTTGCCCTTAATCGTCCCTCCCAGGATAGCTCACAATCTAATGCACGCGCTTCTAGTGCGCCTGGGGAGGAATGCTATGGCTTGTTGAACTGCATCAAAAAGACAGAGCCATCCTCGCCGGATGGCTTTTTTAGTGGCCACAGCGCAAACGGACGCGGTGGCCCTTTTTTGTAAAAGGAGGCAATGTGATTATTTGACAAACGATTTGTAAACCTGAAAATATCAAGCCCTTCTCATTCGCAGTCCGAGCGGAGATTTTGATATGACGTCGAAACAAATAAAAAGGCCCTCGCGAAAGTCTTTGGCGGGACAACGCGAAGGCCTCAGATCACACCGACAGATACGTGCGGTGCTCCGCATAATTTAGGAAAAATTTCCGATAACTGCAAACAAAATCATCAACTTGTGGAGAAACAGATGCAAACGTGGAAGGATGTATTCTACAAAAAAGAGGAAGCGCAGAATCTGAAAAACATCGGATACTGCTTCCTGATCGTCGCTGCGCTCGTCACGGGTTCTTATGCTCTGACCGCGTTGCGCGACATCTTTCAGGTCTCGCGTGAGGCACCTGCCGAGTGGAAAATGACCGCGACGCCCGACGACATCGATGAATAGATTGACAACCATTCACCAGAGGGTGCTAACCATGCCGTATGCAGAAGAGAGGGAGTTGGTGCGTCGCACATTAAATGGCGATGCCGGCGCATTCAACAGGCTTTACAAACGCCATCACCCCAGGATTTTGGCCACGCTGATGGGGCGAACCAGAAACCGACACGATGCCGAAGACCTGATGCAAGTGACGTTTTTGCGCGCGTATCGCGGTTTGTCCGGGTTCCGCGGCGATGCCGCATTTTCGACTTGGCTGATGCAAATTGCCCTCAATGTGTGTACCACGCACATGCGCGCCAAACAAGCCCGCAGGTCGTGGCAGAAAACAATTGAAGACCCGCAGTTGGGTTATCGAGATACGTGGGAGCCAGCCGATGCAGAGCGCCCCGACGATGCGTTGTCCCGGAAAGAATGCCGCGACCTGATCGAGGAAAGCATTGAAGAGTTGCCACAGCAATATCGCCATGCAGTGCGTCTGCGCTACGTCAAGGACCGGTCGTATGCCGAAATTGCCAGAGAACTCGGCGTGCCTATGGGCACCCTAAAGACCTGGCTTCATCGGGCGCGACATCAGTTGCAGGAATCGCTCGGCGATACGGAACTTGCGGCGATGTAAAACGCAGAACATACGCGGCATGGATTGCAACAGCGCGCGCTGAAACAACCCGTTCAATCTCACCCTTATGAAGGAGAAATTCGCGTTATGCACTGCGGCATTTGCGGGAGCGAAAACGCGTACATCCACAAAATTGATCGCCTGTATGGCAAGGGGGAACACACCGTCACCATTCGCAATATTCCCATTGTGATCTGCTTGACTTGTGATGAACGCTATTTTGCGTCCCCTATCGCGGAAGTCAAACGCGCAGAAGCGTCATATCTCGCGTAAAGACGCAGCGTTAAAAATTGTAATCTCGATCTGGCCTCCTTCTCCTTCATTCAGAAACTGGGGGAGGAGGCCAATTTTCAAAGGAGGTTTCCGGGCTGAAATATTACCTGACCATTGCCCTAGTGACACGCCTATCGATCGCGCTTTGCGAGAATATTGTCCCATGGTTCAACGCCGCATCGCTCGGCCCAAGCGTCGTAAATGCCCGCGAGTTTGTCCACCACATCGGGATGCTCACGCGCCAAATCGTCGAGTTCTGATCGATCCGCCTCCATGTCGTAAAGCTCCCACTCGCGCGGATATCGCTTGACCAGTTTCCACTTGCCCTTGCGAACCGCGCCATTGCCTTCGTGTTCCCAAATCAGATGGTCCTTGCCATTGTCCCGATTGTCAAAAATCGGTGTCAACGATGTCCCTTCCATCGGCAAAATATCGCGTCCATCACAATGCTCGGGATAGTCGGCACCCGCCACCTCGACACAGGTGGGCATTACATCGGTCAATTGACCAGGCTGCTCGCGCAACGCGCCATGATCGGTTATCCGATCGGGCCAATGCGCGATAAAGGGCGTTGAAATCCCACCTTCGTGAACCCAGTGCTTGTAAAGGCGAAAGGGCGTATTCGACACATTCGCCCACGGCACGCCGTAGCTCTGATACGTGGTCTCTGCCCCAGGCATCACATCGGGATCATTGCCCCGTTGCACCGCGCGACCGTCTCGCGTGGTTGGCGGGGCGATCTCTCGGCTTCGCATCCTGCCCCCCAACTCCTCGGCGCATCCCCCATTGTCCGCCAAAAAGATAATCAGCGTATTGTCCAATTGCGCGGTGTCTTTGAGTGCCCGAACAATGCGCCCAATGCCCTGATCCATGCGATCGACCTGCGCGGCATAAACCTCCATGCGCCGTTGCTGCCACGCCTTGTGCTCGGCTTCTTCCCATGGCACTTGGGAAGGATCGCGGTCGCTCAATTCCCATCCGGATTTCAAAATGCCCATCTCGCGCATCCGCGCTAAACGCGCCTCGCGCAAGCGATCCCATCCCATGGCAAACCGACCCCTGTATTTTGCAATATCTTCCTCGTGCGCGTGCAAGGGCCAGTGCGGTGCCGTATATGCGGCATACAAAAAGAAGGGCCGATCGCCCGTATGCTCGCGAATATAATCCGCTGCCTGATCGCTGATGGCATCGGTCAAAAAGAAATCCTCAGCGAACTCATCCACTGAAACGCCCTCATTGTCCCGCGTCAGGGTTTGCGGCTTCCAGTAATTGGCCGCGCCGGTAATGATGCCAAAGAAGCGATCAAATCCGCGCTGGCAGGGCCAACTGTGTTTGGGCCCCTCCGCGCCCGAATGCCGTGTAATATGCCACTTGCCACTCATATAGGTCGCATATCCCGCGGCTTTGAGCACCTCGGCTATGGTTACACTTTGAAAATTCAAATCCCCGCGATACCCCTCGTACTCCCGATCATCCATCATGTGCCCCACGCTGGCCTGGTGCGGATGCAACCCCGTCAGCAGAGACGCGCGCGTGGGACAGCACCGCGCGGTATTGTAAAACTGCGTAAATCGCAACCCATTGTCAGCGAGCCGATCCAAATTTGGCGTGTGGATCTCGCCCCCGTAACATCCAATATCAGAATAGCCCATATCGTCGTTCATCATCAGCAAAATATTTGGTCGCTCCGGCATTCGGTATCTCCTTTCAGTGCAATGGTGTACAACAGCGACAGCCCTTTCTGTCCTACCAGAGGCAGGCGATGGGCAGGGGTTCATCTGTGCAACGCTGCACGTTGCACTTTAATACAATACGACACCCAGCGTCATCAACCACAGCACGCAGGCGATCAACAAAGGTGCATCACCCAATACAGTGGACGCTGGATTGCCTCCCTCATTTCTCGTATAGACCAGATAAAGGTAGCGCAGCATACCGTAAATCACAAAGGGAATGGTGAGGTTGAGGTATTTGGTGCCGAGTCTCTCAATGACCTCTGGCGACATGGTATAAAGCGCGTAAGACACGAGTGACCCCGCTGTGACGACAGCAATGACTTGATCGAGAAATTGTGAGGAATATTCTTCGAGGATGCGGCGGTGGTTGCTCGCGTCGCCTTTGAGCAAGACGAGTTCCTGTCGGCGTTTGGCAAAGCACAAAAAAAGTGCCAGCAACACGGTACAGAGGATGAACCACGAAGAAATCGCGGTCTGAATGGCAACCGCCCCGCCAATGGCGCGCAGGAGAAAGCCCAGGGCAATGGTCATCACATCGAGAATGACGACGTATTTGAGACGCAGTGTATAGGCAATGTTCAGGCCCGCATAGATCAGCAGGACGATGCCGAAATGGGGATGCGCGCAAAATCCCCCACTCAGGGCAACGCCCGCGAACGCGACCGCGGCAATGGCAGCAACCGGGACGCGCAAAGCCCCGGAGGCAATGGGACGATGGCGTTTTTGGGGATGTTGGTGGTCGTGTTCCCGATCGCGAATATCGTTAAAAAGATACGCCGCACTGGAAATGAGGCAAAAACAAACAAAAGCCAGACCCCCGCGCAGGAGGTCGCCTGGTTCAAAAATGCGTTTGGCAAAAACGAGCGCGGCCAACACAAAGACATTTTTGATCCATTCGTGCGGGCGCATCGCGCGGATGAGGGGTGTCATATTACAACAGGGGTCAGGGGTCAGTCCAGATGCGGTGGCTTACAACGCCAATCCAAAATAAATGCGATACCCATCGACCTCGTCAATGGTCATGGGGTCGTTGCGGTTGGGAACATTGCGTTTGGTGGGAAAGGCGACCATCAAATAGCCGAACATGGGCAAGCGGTAATGCGAAAACATCTGGAATCGCAACTCGGCGCCCCAATCAGACAGGAACGCGCTTTTGATTTTGTCCCATCGGCCCGTGTGTATTGTTTTATCCACATCGAAAATATCGCCAAAACTCGTGGCATTGGATGTGCCGCCAAATTCAAAAAAGAGCGAGGCGTAAATTTTGTCAAAAAAGAAGGGGGGCAATTCCGCGCCGATGTCCTGAAAGAGGGGCAGGGTCAGCGTGGTGCGCCCAAAGAGGGCTTTGCCGCCCGAAATCGTAAAATATGGATATCCGCGCAAAGTGCCCAAGCCACCGAGATAATAGCGCAGGGGATAATAGAATACGCCTTCGAAGGTGCCCCCTTCTTGTTGTACTTCTTTGACATAGCCGTCTTTGTAGGCCCCAAAGACCTGCACCGCAAGTGTCGATCTGCCGATGAGCGGGATAAATTCGTTGTAGGACGCGATGTATTCGTTAAAACTGATATTGGCTTTGTCATCGCGAAAAAAAGCCGGTGACAAGTCGTCGCCGATGGGGTCGGGAACAAAGTCCTCGTTGGCGTCTGGCGCGCGGGCCAAAGAATCGGTCACGGTTGCATTGATGCGCCGATAGCGCAAGGTCAGCGCGCGACCGCCCGAGGGATTGATGTAGAGGTCGGTCGCTGGTTTGAAGGTGATGTAGTTCCAACCGGCCATCCATTCGTGACTTTTGAAGAAGTCGAGATCTTTGTAGAGAAAATCATCGAGAAGGGTTTCCGTTGACCCAAAGCCCGGGCCGGGAATCTGATCGGTGATGTCTTCGACCGTGCCGGTCTCCAACTGGGTCTGAAAGACGCGGGAACTGTCGTGAACGACCTGAATCGCGTGTAGGTTTTCGGCGTAGTTGCGATAGCCATAAGCCAGACTGACGTTGTGCCCGCGCCCAATCCCCATTTCCGCGCCCACGGTAAAATCCGAGAAGACATCCTTAAAATCGTCTTCTTCCGCGACCGTGAGGTTTAAGTACTGCGTGACATTGGGGATCAGAATCTGTTGCCCTTCGCTGTCTTCGGAGATCAGCGTGCCGCTCAGAGTATCGCGTACGGTCTGCACAGTGCCCAAATCCACAATGCTGTTGATGGTTTGCCTGCTGCCTCCAAAGAAGACGCGGGGGACATAACTGCGTTGTGCGGACAAAATCGGGGTGAGGCTATTTTGATAAAAGAAGGCAAATTCCGAGTTGAAATCTTGCTGCTGCTTGAAGTTTTTGCCGATCAGGGCGGTTGACACAAAAACATCGTTGCCGAGCAAATCGCCCCAGGCCCATTGAAAACCCGCGCTGATTTGATCCAAGCCAAATCGGTTGCCGATAAATGTGGGGCCCAGCAACGCGATGGGTGTGATGCCATAAGAGACGAGGCGCGGGGCATACCGCCCGATGTCGTGCAGATCGGTTATGGATTTGCCGGTGTAAATCGCGGCATAGTCTCGCGCAATGCCCTCGGGTGCCTCAACGGCAAGAGCCTGAGACAGCGGGATGCGATAGAGGCTGTAATCCGACGCGTGATACCCCACGTAGATCACATCCTTAGCGTCGGGCGAGACAGTGGGCAAAAACGCGCCCCCAATCACATTGGTCAGTTGCTTTTGTTCGCCGCTCGCCATGTCGTGCGTGTAAAGATTAAAAATCCCCGTGCGGTCTGAACTGAAGACAAACCCACTGCCATCGGGCAACCAGACGGGATCGCGCTCGTCGGCCTCGGAATGCACAATGGCTTTGAAATTGGCATTGTTGGCATAAGCCGTGCTGTCGGGAAATGCCGCGATGCTATCGGTCATTGCCTGTTGGAGACTGTCGCGTTGCGTTTCAACTTCTTTCTTCTCCAGTGAACGTCGGCCCTCTTCCTTTTTCCACGTCGTAGCCCCCACATCGATGAGGGCAATGTCGCGGTCTTCGCCCGTGCGGAACACGCTGAAGAGCAGGTGTTTGCCGTCGGGCGACCATTTGGGGCCAAAGTATTGCGTGGCGTCGTTGTTGTGCGTGAGGAATCGCACATCCGTGCCATCGGTATTGACGAGGCCGATGTTGGCCGTGCCATCTCGCATGGTCACAAAGGCAATCTGTTTGCCATCGGGCGAGAGCGTGGGGTCTTTGCCGCGCAGGCCCACCGTGACGCGGCTTTCCTTTTCAGTGGTTGTGTTGTATGTGAAAATGTCCCAACGCGAGCCTATGGCTTTGATATACATCAGGCTGTCGCCGCTGGCCGTCCAAACAAAGCGATTATCCACGCGGTCGGCTATTTTTTTTATTTTTCGCGTGGTCAGGTCCATCACTTTGAGTTCGGTGAGAAAATAATCGCTGTCGTCATTGGAAATAAAGCCGATTTTATCGCCTCTGGGAGAATAGACCGGGTGATAGTCCAAACTGCCCAGATCCGCGATCAATTCGCCTTCGCGTTCCCCGGCGCCCTGGATGTCGCTTTGTACCGCGCGGTATTGTTCCCGAATGTGCGATGTCCAGTCGCGATAGAGTTGTTTGCCCGAAACACCGGTGGCTTTTTTGAGCGATGAGTTGAAATTGACAATGGGTTTGTGTTGAAAAATTTGTCTGACAACATCGGGGCCAAAGCGTTCCCCAATGTAGTTGACCATCGCATACCCCTGGTTGTACACCATTTCGCCGTGGAAATTGCCTTTGCCACCGAGTTGCCCCATGTCGGGAAGCGATAGCAGGTCATTTTCGAGCGCGGCCATCCGCAGGAGCATATCGCGATGCGTATCCCATTGCTCGTCGCCGTATTGCGTGGCTTCCCACTGCGCGATGCCTTCGGCAAAACCCGAACTGACCGCGAGGTGATACAGGCCGAGCGTAAAGCTGAAATCGGGATTTTCATTGGCGCGGGAAGCGTTTATCACGCCGATTTGGAACGGCCATCCCTTATGCGCGGCTTTCAGGGTTACGATGTGGGCGAGTTCATGGACAAAAACATTGCGTACCCAGTCGCTGCTGCCGCGCAACTCCCAGTCGATGGGATTGGTCCAAAAATGGATGTAATTGGCGCTGTACACGGCAAAGGCATTGCCCAAAAAATCCGCTTGATCATCCACGACAACGTGAATGGGCGCAATGCGATCCACAAAAGAGGGATAATGCCGCATGAGAGTGGACAGGGTTTCATCGCAGAAATCGGCAATCTGGCGGGCGGTTTTTTCGGCCGTAGAAAAATAAATATTAAAATATCGGGTGCGAATCATTTTGGCACTCGACGCACGCAACCCCAAAAGCGACGGAAAAAAGCCGTCGGCAGTCTGTGGCGTCCAATACGCGTAGTGCTTTTGATCCGGAGACGGGCGGTTCAGCGGGGTATTGGCGAGGTCAACCCCAATGGCTTTGGCAGGGGCCAAAGACGGGGGTTGGGCGCGAGTAGTGTGGGGTATGAAACCCGCGAGAAATAGCATGACTAAAAAAGTTTTCAAGACCTTTACTCCTTACACAATGGGTGGGTTGGGCATCAAACGCATCTCCGGCAGGTCATTTAATTGTGTCGCAAGATGCAGGCCACGCTGTGGCCCGGTTCAATATCCAAAAGCTCGGGTTTGTCGCGGGCGCAGTCTGGCAGCGCTTCGGGGCAGCGCGGGTGAAACGGACAGCCCGAGGGCCTGTTGATCGGGCTGGGCACATCACCCGATAAAATGGTGCGCGACCGTTTGGCGCGCGGGTCGGGCACGGGAATGGACGAAAGCAACGCGCGCGTATAGGGGTGCTGCGGGTTGTCGTAAAGTTTCTGGCTAGGGGCGAGTTCGACAATTTGGCCCAAATACATGACCGCTACGCGGTTTGAGATGTGTTTGACCACGCTCAAGTCGTGGGCGATAAAGAGATAGGCGAGGCCAAACTGCGTTTGTAAATCCTGGAGCAAGTTGACAATCTGCGCCTGAACCGATACGTCGAGCGCAGACACGGGCTCGTCTGCCACGATGAATTGCGGTTTGACGGCCAGGGCGCGGGCAATGCCAATGCGCTGTCGCTGACCCCCGGAAAATTCGTGGGGATATCGACGGGCAACATCGGGCGATAAACCCACGGTGTTGAGCAGGGCCGCGACCCGATCTTTTGTGTGGTCGCCGTGAATTTTCAGGGGCTCCGAGAGGATGCCGCCGATGGTGAGGCGGGGGTTGAGCGATCCATAAGGGTCTTGAAAGATGATTTGCATGTGCCGGCGCAGTGCTCGAAGTTGTTTTTTTTTCAGCGAGAAAATGTCGATATTCTTAAATCGGACCGCGCCAGAGGTCGCATCAATCAGGCGCAAAATCGCGCGTCCGACCGTTGTTTTTCCGCATCCGGATTCGCCCACCAGGCCGAGGGTCTCGCCGGGGGAGATATCGAAACTCACGCCATCCACAGCTTTGACCTGCCCCGCTGTGCGGCCAAAAAGTCCATGGGAAACGGGGTAGTATTTTTTTAGATTATGAACTTGAAGAAGCATGTCAGTGGTCAGACCGCCCGACCCCCGAGCGATCAACAGTCAGATAGGGCAACCACAGGGCAGGGGTTGCCCTATCGCGTTTTAATGCGTTGCCAGCAGTCAGCGGTTAGCACATACATTGCCTTGGGGGGGATGGCGGTGAGGGGTAACTGACAACTGGCGACTGATTTCACGCCATCCAACACGCGGTCTGATGTGTGCCGCTGATCGTTTCCAATGGCGGCATGGTTTCTCGGCAAATCGCATCCGCGTTTTCACACCGGTCCGCAAACCGACACCCATAAGCAAAGCGCGTGGCGTCGGGCACGCTACCCGGAATGGTTTTGAGGCGATCATGCACCATGTCCAAGCGAGGTACTGACGCGAGCAACCCCCGCGTATAGGGGTGCCTGGGATGGTGAAAAATCGCGTCGACCGAACCCATTTCTACAATTTTGCCGGCGTACATCACCGCGACCTGGTCCGCGACCTCAGCAATGACACCCAAGTCGTGGGTGATCAGCAGAACCGCCATGCCGAGTTGGCATTGTAAATCGCGCAACAGGTCGAGTATTTGCGCCTGAATGGTGACATCGAGTGCTGTGGTGGGTTCGTCGGCAATCAGCACCTTGGGATTGCACGCGAGGGCCATGGCAATCATCACGCGCTGGCGTTGCCCGCCGGACAACTGATGCGGATATTCGTTTGCCCGCTGTTCCGGGTCGGGAAGCCCCACCAAGTGAAGCATTTCAACGGTTTTTTTGCGCGCTTCTTTTTCGTTTAGCCTCTGGTGCCGCCGCACGGCTTCATCGATCTGAAACCCGCATGTATAGACCGGATTGAGGCTGGTCATGGGTTCTTGAAAGATCATGGCAATCTCATTGCCGCGCACGTCGCGCATGTCAGCGTCTGAAATGGATACCAAGTCGCGGTCCTGAAAAAAAATATGCCCACCTTCAATGCGGCCAGGATGGGGCACCAATCGCATGATCGACAGCGAGGTAACGCTCTTGCCACACCCCGATTCACCCACAAGGCCATAAGTTTCGCCCTTGTTGAGTGTGAATGATACACCATCTACAGCCCGCGCCATTCCGCTGTCTGTATGAAAATGCGTTTGGAGATTGTCAACTGTCAGCACAGAATTGGGCATGAATGTTTTTTCAACTTCTACGGGTGTTGAACGTTCCCGATTTTTCCAAATCAAAACAAAGGCAATTGGAGCGCGAGCCAGTCTTCGAGCAAGAACCCGACGCGCCCGATCAACAGGGAAAGACGCGCCATGATGGTGTAGCCAAAGGACGCCCCAAACGAAATCATGAGGAACCAGATCCCAATTTTGGAAGCCACACCCACGGCGCCGGTGTGTTCGACAGAATAGAAGAAATAGACGAGCACCGTAACGACGCCGACCAGAATCACAAACAGATTGAATCCCGCTAAGTCGGCGGTGATGGGCTGCATAGTCGGTTGCATTTGGGCGAGCAAATTGGCCGCAATGGTGCGCGGAATGGCCAAGCCCGATCCCAGGCCCACGACAAAAGCAAATGCAATGCGGCTGAGCCAACTGAATTTTGCCGAGGAGAGTTGCGTGAGCATAAAAAAGCCGAGCAATGTGGGCACGAGGAGTCGCAAATTGCCTATGCTTTCGCGGTCGAGTTCAAAGAGGGGCGTTATGACATCGGCCAAAAGCACGTTGTACCAGATCTGCGTGAGCGTGTACGCGGCTGCGACACCCACAAAGAGATTTTCGGCAAATTTGAAGAGGGGGTTGTCTTTGTAGAGAAAGCTGTAAAGCGATAGGGTAATGCCGGCAGCGACAAATGTGCCAAAGCCGGTCTTGTCAGCAAGGAGATCGCCCGAGGCAAAAAGGTAAATATTGACCGCGGCAAAGACGGACAAAAAAACAAGAAAAATGATCTGATCGCGATTCACTGAGCACCGCCTTTCTGCCGACCGTAGAGGAAATACATCACATTGCCCAGGACAATGAACAGGATGATGATGAGGTGAACAACGGATTGGGGCCGCATGCCTTTGGTCGCGGTGCCAGATGTTTGCACCAGGGTTTCGTATTCGGCGGCACCGGCCAATCCGCCCATCATGCCGTTCATTTGCCCCGATTGCAGGTAGGGAAATTGATCGGGTGCCATCACGGCCGTACAGCCAATGCCAAACTTGAATTTGTAGCGTTCTTGTCCAAAAGGTATCCAGATACCGTCTGGCGTGTTGCCCGAGGCCAAACAGATCACATAGTCAAAGTCCGCCAATCCCTTTATGTTTTTGGTGACAGATAATTCGGTCGTGTTGTTGCCTTGCGGGTCTTTTTGAAATGCGTCGTGAAAGTTGTTGCCCATGTTGATGACCAGAGAACCCCCACCCGGTTTATACCCCAGATACGTATAATCCTCACCGTATTGCGCGCCGTATTCTTTTGCTGTGGTATCAAATGCCTCTTGTGCGAGACCGACAGCGGTTGGCCAGTGCGACATGCCCACGACTTTAACATTTTTGCGAAAACAGTGGCGCAAAACCGAAAGGGCCATGGGCTGCACTTCGGGCATGGAGCCGGGGCCGTAGTCGAAGGAGATGAGCACAGTGCCGTTTTTTGTACCCACTTCTTCAATGGTATCGTAGATCGCGCGCACGTTCCGAGTGGGTTTGATGGGCAGGTCGTACGAACTGAGCGTCGGAATGATGATGCCGAGTGCCACAAAAACAAAGATGACGCGGCGGTCGATATTGAGCAAAAATTCTTTCACGATTCACCTCCGCCGAGATAAGAGCGTTCAACGCCAAAGATGATACGCAGTGCCGTTGCAACAGCACCGAGGCTGACGCCGAGCAAGATGCCGCGCTTGGCTGCCAGATTGGGCACGGCCATGAGCCATTGGGAAAACCAGGGCAGCCAATCGGAGATGAGGCCGCCAATGGGCACGCGACCGATCATCACGATGATGGCCGATACGAGCAGGATGGCCGCTTCGGGTGTGCGCGCGCGAAAGGTGCGGTAGGCAGCAGACGCGATGAAAAACGCGAGGATGGAAAACATAGTGGCATCCGCGGGCACCTGCACATAATCATACGTCCAGACAAAAGGCCCCGAATCGAGTACCTGGGATTCGAGAGGGCCCCTGCCGTCGTTGTAGAGGGCAAAAACGAGCATGAGCACAAAACCCGCGAATACCAGGAAACTGTATCCCCATCCGGCGTGCTGGCGTCGCACGCGCGACCAGTGCAAGCGCATCAGGCTATAGATGCCCAACACCAGGGCAAAAGCCGCGACTATGCGATCCCATTTTGTCAATTCCTGTTCGAGAGCCTGGGCACCGCTGTATGGAATGTAGAAAACGAGAATGCCGATCACGCCCATGACAAAGGCGATGATCAGCGGGAGTGTGCGTCTCAAAAAAAGCATAAGGGTCCCCCTGCTAATATGACGTAAAAATATGCGTGAGGGTCTGATTTCCAAGGGTCGCCAGAAGCGTGCCCAAAACCATGGCAATTAAGAGCACGGCTTTGCCAACATCCTGTCCTTTGAGGCTGCCGAGCAATTTGGGCTCGCGGGCGAGATACGCGCTGGCCGCGTAGAGTTCTTCGCCCATGAGCGTATAGTCGCAGGTGGTGATGAAAAAGGGCAATTGGGTATAGGAATCCGTGCCCGCGATCTGAATCGCACCTGTAGAAGCGCCGGTTTCGGCCAGCAAGAGCGACTCCGCGTAGAAGTAGCCCATCATAATATTGGTAGCGGGTCTGTCGCGCACCATCATGCCGTCGAGGGCCGCGGCATAGCTGAATTGCTCGGTGGCAACCATAAAGACCATGTCGTCGGAGTAAGCATCGGGCCGACCCGCGTTGAGATAGGATTCTTTGACGACCTCTTGGCTCACGGCCATCACCACGGGATCGTTGTTGGCCACGCGCAATTCCGTATTAAATTCGGCTGTGCGATTGGCCACGCGCGAAAGCACATTGATCGCTGCAATCGTGGAAACACTGCCCATGGGATGCAAGCCGTGTGCAAAGAGCACGGGTTTGCCCATTTCAGTGGCGCGGCCCAAGGCTTCGTCAAGGGCTTCGAGACCCGCGATGCGCCGGATGAAGAGTTCGCGTTTTTGGGCGAGGATAATGCCGCCCAAAATGATGAGCGAAAAGATCGTGCCGAGAATGAAGTTGTTGGTTTTGAGGGAGTTAAAGAAATTTTCACGTGCTTCTGCGGATGTGGTTGCCGAGGGAAATGTCTCGCCAGAAAGCAGTTGGGCAATGACCTGTACGTAATAGGTTTTATCGTTTTCAATGGCGATATTTTTCGATGGATCGACAGGGTCAGCATATTCGGTGATTCTGGCAAAGTGCATGTCGAATGTTTCTTCGCCGTGTCCAAAAGTGCCCGGGTCGCTAGATTGCAAATTGCCCGATGGGTCAATATTGGCGACGGGATGAAAAGGCCCATTTTCAGATTCGCCCACTGCAATTTTATACACGGCCCCAGCGGGGAGTGCCGCGCGCTTCCATGTGACGGTGATGCTGCCGCCCGCGTCATTGGGGGTGTCTTCGGCTTTGACCCCTGTGGGTTGCTGCGCGGACACCCGTGCCGCGCAAAACACCAGTGCTATACAAAGTAAACAATATCGCATACGCAATCTCCTGGTGACTATTCTTCGATGAGTTCGACATTGGCGCGGGGGACAACCGCGCGATTGCCATTTTCAAATTCGACTTCGAGCACGCGCACGCGCGTTTCGGATTCGACCGTTTGCAATTCGGATGGCAGAGCCGTGACTTTGCCCACCTGACCAAAATGGGGCGCGCGAATCGCGCGCAAAAGCGCGCCTGTGACGAGGCCCGGATGGCCGGATTCTTCGGTCTGACTGTCAATATTGGATTCTGGAATGATGATTTCGGGGCGCAAAACGCCCGCGCGTATCTGCGTGGCACCCGAGATAGAGGCTTCTTTGCCATTGTTTTCACTCAGAATATCAAAGGTTTTGCGCGCCATCGCGATGGGGCCAAAGCCCTCGGTGACAATGACGGTGAGGCCAATGTCCTCGGTGCCGGTGATGGCGACGCCGAGGTCGTAACCGAGCAGGTGGCGCAAATCAGCGGCGCGGATGCCGCCCCCAATGATGCCAACAGCACCGCGTTCGCGCGCTTTTTCGATCACATCAAGGGTCAGCAGATTGCCGCCCACGACGAGTTTGCCCGCGCAGCGATCGTCGATTTGATCGGGCGTTAAGGTCTGATCTGGCCCCTTGGAAATGACGTGCAGAGCCCCCCATGTTTCGCCGCCCACGCCAAAGATGCCCTGCACAAAAACACCCGTGGTTTCGACAATCACGCCTTCTTCCGGCAAGACTTCGACCACGCTGCCGTCAATATAGGCCCGCACTTGAACAGGTCGCGGGCGCGCGCGGAAGATGACCTGCCCAGTGATTTTGGAGATATGTTCAAGCGTGCCGCTGATGGGTGCTTTGACCGCGGTTTTGAACCACTTGATGAACGGGCGGGTTTCTGCAATAGGTTCGCCGGCTTCGACGGCATCGCCTTCGCGTTTGAGCATGTAATTGGGCAATTCTTCCGGCGTGCAACTCAAGATGTTGACCAGATTGAGGGTGGTGACATTGCCGGGCAGGTCGGTGCGGGCAACGACCTGATCGCGCGTTACCCGATCGCCTTGTGACACCACGACCTCGCCTTTGAGGGGAAGTTGACGCTGGCATTGAACGAGAGCCTGTCGCGTGACGCGAAGCCCGGGGGTGTATGCATGTGCCATAAAAAAAATACCTGTTTGAATTATTCTACAGATGGGTTACACAACGCTGACAGAGCCGCTATCATCGCGGAATTTCATCAGTCAAGACCTGAACGGGTTTTCGATAGTCAGTTGTTGTATTCGCTGACCGTGCTGTAGATCTTCGCTGTAGAGCCGGGTGCAACCTGCTTCAAATGCTGCGGCAACGATGAGAGAATCGTAAAAGCTGAATCCGTGTCTGACCTGCACATAAAGGCCGCGACGATAAAGCGACGGGGTCGGGTTGATCTGCCACAGCGGTATCAGAACATCATCCAGTAGTAGCCTTCTTCTCCGGTATCGCCTTGAGCTTTCGGGTGACTACGTTTATCGTTTCTTGGACAACTTGATAGCTGATGCAACCGGTGTTGTTATCCAATGCCTGTTGAACCAGACGCTCTGACCGCTCGCGTTTGTAGTCGTCGGTCTCGTCAAACAGATAAACCAAGACATTGGTATCAAAGGAGTTTTCAACGCTCATTCATTTCATCCCGTGTGAACTTTCGGCCTCTGGTGAATAGACTGTCTTGCAACTCGTGGATGGTTCTCATGGCTCTGGCAGCTTGCTGTTCACGCTGAACATAGTGCTCGAGCCACAGTTGAAACTGCTCGTTCAGCGTCGTGTGCTCTGCCTCTGCGCGTTGGTACGCCGCTTCAATCAAGTTCTCGTCGGCACTCAGAGTTATGTTTTTCATACTGGCTTCTCTCGTTAACCTATTGAACAATTCGCCACAAGTTTGACAACAGCCGGGCTGAATATAACCCCATGAACGTGTGATTGGCAAGATGCAATTCTGACTGCGCGGGTGGTCAATTCATACTGAGGCATCCGCACACAGGTACAACAGACAGGTGGGGGACAGGAGGCCTTCTTGCCTCTCGCCATCTATTGAGGATAAAGACCGAGAACCTCGCTCCACCGGCGCAGTTGATCCGCGCGTTGGGATGGGTCTTCGGCAAATACAATCGGACGACCGCGTCCGTCCAGGATCAGCCCTGCGGTGCCGCCCTCGACAGTGGCGGTCAACTCTCGACCTGGCCCTGCCCCCGCGTCTGTGTTGCGTTCGGGGCGCAAGGTGAGGCGCGCTTCCCGGCCCGCTTCGAGTGGGAAGTGCAGCAGGTCGCCTGTATTGAGCCTGCCCGATTGGACACCGTTGGGAAGGTCAATTTTGTATTCGGTGCAGGGCACGCCCATTTTGCCTTGCCAGAAGGGCGCGACGCAGGTGCCGAGGTAAATGAGGCAGTCGCGTTCAAAGACCTGCGTGGCAGCTAGTTCATCGACCGATGAGAGCACGCCCAGGTGCGGCATCATAAAGATGCTATCAACAGCCAAGCGCGTGATGCCTTCGGGCTGAAACGCGTCGATGAGCATAGCGGCGGTTTGCGCGCGGCGCGGCGCATGAGACAAGACCCCGCCGCTTCCGACGAGGAGATCGAGATCGCGCATCACGATGAGGCTTTCGCCACCGCCAGATTGGTCAAATACATCGGACAAGGTGCGTTCGGCCTGTACGCCTTTGAGACCCACGGCCAGGGCGCGGTGCTGGACAAAAGCCAAGCGCAGGGCCTCGCGGGCAATGGCCTGTTCGACCTGAAGTTCTTTGAGCATTTGCGGAATGGTGGTGGGGCGGATCATTTTGTTTTTGATGCGATCGCGCAGGTCCGCTTCGTCAATGGTAAAGGGCACCCAGCGCATGACGCCTTCGAGGCCCGCTTCGGCCAGCACGTTGGATACACTGTAAGACATGCCGAGGTTAGCCGATACCGTGCGGTTGAAAACATCGCCAAAAACGCTGAATACATCGGTAGTGGCACCGCCGATATCCACGCCAATGACATTGATGTTTTGTCGCTTGGATGCGGTTTGCATCATGAGGCCAACCGCGCCGGGCGTGGGCATGATGGGCGCGTCGGTCATGTCGATCAACTTGCGATAGCCGGGTGCTTGTGCCATGACGTGTTCGAGAAAGAGATCGTGGATCACATGGCGTGCGGGGCCCAGGTTTTCCGCTTCGAGTGTGGGCCGAATGTTTTCCGCGATGGTGAGGGCTGTTTTGCCGCCCAGGGTGCGTTTGATTTCAGGGGTCGCATCTCGGTTGCCCGCGTAAATGACGGGCAGTTGATACCCCGATCCAAATCGGGGTTTGGGATCGGCTGCCGAGATAAATTCGGCCAGTTCAACGACATGCGAAATGGTGCCGCCATCCGTGCCGCCCGACAGGAGCACCATATCGGGACGCAACTGGCGAATGCGTTCGATTTTTTCGTGGGGTTGCCGCCCATCATTCGACGCCAGAACATCCATGACAATGGCACCTGCGCCGAGCGCGCACCGCTGCGCGCTTTCGCCGGTCATGGCCTGAATGACGCCGGCGACCATCATTTGCAGGCCCCCTCCCGCGCTGCTGGTGGAAATGTAGATATCCACGCCGCGATCATCCGCTGCGGGGGTGATGATGGTTTCGCCATCGAGAATCTGTCTGCCAGAGAGTTCTTCGACTTCTTGAATGGCATTGAGCACGCCGCGCGTGACGTCTTCGTACGGGGCTTCAACAGTGGTCGGTGCTTCGCCTCGATAGGTTTGGCGATAGATTTGGTCTTTCTTTTCGATCAAAATGGCTTTGGTCGTGGTGCTCCCGCAATCCGTGGCAATGACGACATCGAGTTTATCCATGGCGTTTGTTTTCCAAGGTTTCAATATGGCGAATGAGACAGGGAATGCTTTCTCGCTTTTCGAGAAAGCGCGCGAAGCGATCAAACTCTGCCCGCGTGGAAAAGATAATGGATACAAAGGGGGATAAGAAAGTCAAAAGCTGACTGCCAATGTAGTTCAAGGGCCGCCCGGTTTCAAGTACCATAATGGCCGGAGCCGTGAGTTTGCGCGCCACAATAAAGGCCGCGGCTTTTTCCGCGAGGGCTTCATCGGCTTTGGTGATGGCACTTTCGGGCGGCGAGACTGCAAAGGCGTGCGCGCAATATTGCTTAAGCCGAGTCCATAGGGGCGTATCCCCCTCACGTGCTTCCGCAGAGGCAGGCCCCGTCGGTTCAGGCTTTGACGTGTTGCTGGACGACATGGTGGTAAATCTCATCGGGATTTTTCGCGCGCAGAAATTGGCCGCGAAAGGTGTCGAGGCGATGCGGCTTGACAAAAGGACTCAGGAAAATGCCGTCGGGAAGGACGACCGCGCGGTGAAAATTTGCCCACGGATATTGCCGGCACACACCCAAATGTGAAATGCGAACGCCCGCGTTGTCGAGAACATAGCAGGTAGAAAAAAAATAGCGAGACATCGCCGCCGCGAGCAAGACGAGCGCGAGCAAGGCAAAAGCACTGCTCTGAAAACTCGCGCCCACAATCAGCGTTACACCTAAAATAATGAGCACGAGCGCGGCCGATTTTGCCGCGGATTCTTCTTTTAATGGGTGTGAGACCCAAGTCGTGGATTGCATGATGAGAAAATCGATCTCGCCGCCGAAAATGCCAAGGTGTTTTTTTGTCGCTACGTGGGAATTGCATTTGTGCTTCTAATCCGTTATGTTTGGTGACGCGAGGACGCAGAGCCGCCGAATCGCTCCACGGGAAAGCTTACGAGGCAGTGGACGACGGCGCGGCGCAGCACGTGCATCGCCCATAAGATCGGGATCTGGAGAAAGGCGCAATGCGTATTGTCACATGGAATGTCAATGGTCTGCGCGCGGCACTTCGCAAGGGATTTATCGATCACATCGAAATATTGAACCCCGACGTGATTCTCTTGCAAGAAATTCGCGTCTTGCCCGATCAACTGCCCAAAAGCCATCGCACCCCCGAAGGATGGCATGTGATATGGCATTCCGCGGAGCGCAAAGGCTATGCTGGCACAGCGGTCTGGTCTCGCACACCCGTAAAAGAGGAGGAACGCGGCGCAGGTGGCTCCGATTCCGAAGGCCGCGTCTTGCGCGTCAGCACACAGGGCATACAACTCATCAGCGCGTACCTGCCCTCGGGATCATCGGGCGACCAACGCCAAGCCGTCAAAGAACGCTGGATGGATCGCTTCCGCGCATGGGCCGATGGCTTGATCAAAACGCGCGTCCCAATCATCGTGGGTGGCGATTTCAACATCGCGCACACCGAACGCGACATTTTCTATGCCAAAAGCAATGCGAATAACTCGGGTTTTTTGCCGCATGAACGCGCGTGGATGGGCGACCTCATCGCATCGGGGTGGCGCGACTTTGCCCGCGAACAATACGGCGATGTTCAGGGGCCCTATTCGTGGTGGTCCAACCGGGGAAAAGCCCGCGAATTGGACCGCGGCTGGCGCATTGACTATTTGTTGGGCAATGCCGCGGCAGCAAACCGCGTGCAATCTGCCCACATTGACCGCGCAGGCGGCTTGACCGTATCTGATCACGCGCCGGTTGTCATCGATATCAAATAGCACTTTGCACGCTGCACTTACACCGAGGAGATTCCCATGGTCGATCTCGACACACATCCCTTTGCCACGCTATTTGGCGTTGATGAAAGCGTGGCCGCGCGGGCATTGTCCGAAGCGATGTCCAGAGGTGCTGAATTTGCTGACCTCTATTTTCAACACGTGCGCGCCACCTCACTCAGCTTAGAAGATGGCATCATTTGCCGAGCAAACACGGGCGTTGATCAGGGCGTGGGCATCCGCGCGGTGATCCGCGATCAGGTCGGATATGCCTTTTCCGAAAGTTTAGATCCAGACGCGATATGCGCGGTTGCCAGAACAGCGGCCGCCATTGCAGAAGACAAAAAAAATGTGCCACCGCAAAACCTGCAGCGCAGAGAAGTGAACAACCACTACGCCATTGCGCGCGACTGGGACGAGGTCGACATCACCGAACGCCTGCCCATGGTGCAAAACGCAGAAACCATCAGTCGCGCCATGGACTCCGCAATCGAAAAAGTGTCCGTCGCATGGATAGACAGGGACGAGCGCGTACTCATCGTCACCAGCGATGGCGTCTTTGCCACGGACCGACGGCCTATGGCCACGCTCTATTGCTCGGTGACAGCCAACAAAAATGGCGTGCGGCAGAGCAATGGGGCGTCGGTATCTCGGCGCGAAGGCATTGGCTATTTCACAGAAGAACGCATCAAAGACGTCTGCCAAAAAGCGGTTGATCGCACGATGATCCTCTTTGAAGCGCGGCGTCCACCCGCCGGCGAAATGCCCGTGGTCTTGGCGGCAGGTGCATCGGGCATCTTGCTCCACGAAGCCATTGGGCACGGCCTAGAAGCGGATTTCAACCGCAAAGGCACCTCCATTTACGCCGCGATGATGAACGAGAAAGTCGCCCCGGATTTCGTAACCATCGTCGATGATGGCTTACAGAAAAACGATCGCGGCGCGCTCAATGTTGATGACGAAGGCCAGCCCACAGAATGCACGACCCTCATTGAAAAAGGCGTCTTAAAAAGCTATCTGCACGACCACATCTCGGCCAAACACTACGGCGTTTCGCCCACCGGATCGGGCCGCCGCGAGAGTTTTCGCCATGTTCCGATGCCGCGCATGCGCTCCACGTATATGCTCAATGGCCCCCACACTCGCGACGAAATCCTTCGCGCAGTCCATTACGGCATCATCGCCGAGACGTTCACCAATGGACAGGTACAAATTGGCGCGGGCGACTTCACCTTTTACATCAAAAATGGATGGCTCATTGAAGGCGGCAAAATCACCGCGCCGATCAAAGATGTCAACATCATTGGCAACGGCCCTGAAGCACTCAAAAATGTGGTCATGGCAGCGGGCGATGCCAAATTGGACAGCGGAAGTTGGACGTGTGGAAAAAACGGACAGAGCGTGCCCGTTTCAATGGGCGTTCCAACGATGTTGGTCGAAAAAAGCATGACCGTGGGCGGGGTCAAATAATGCCAGTGAGATCGCGTATAAACGATCGTTTATCCAATCGAGGACCTTATGGAAAATGAACTTCTCCGACGAGCCGAACAGGCAGTCGAACGCGCGCGGCGCGCGGGGGCAAGCGATGCAATCGCCCGGGTGCGCGATGAAAACAGCACCGAATACGCGTATCGCGATGGCAAAATTGAGCAAGTGCAACAAAGTGCCAGCCGGGGCTTGAGCATTCAACTTTATGTCAATGGGTGCTATTCAACCCATCAGACCACAGACCTGCGCGCAGCGTCCATGGCCCGATTTGTCGACGATGCGGTTGCACTCACTCGGCACCTGGCCGAGGATCCCTATCGCGTCATTCCAGACGCCGCACTATATGAAAACCGCCCCGATATGGACCTGGAATCAGACGACCCGGCCATCCGCGACCTGCCTCGGGAAGCGCGTGTGGAATGGCTCAAAACAATGGACGCAGTGACCCATACAGATGCCCGCGTGGTCAGTGCCACCGCGGGCGTGTACTCTGGCTGGTACACCGCTGCACGGGCGAGCTCAAACGGATTTTTGGGGATACAAAGCGGCACCTCCATTGGCTATGGCGCGAGTGTCACCCTCAAAGAAGGCGAACACGGGCGTCCCGCAGATAGTCGCTACGTGCGGGCGCGCCACTTGTCGGACTTGCCCGATCCTGAAACTGTTGCACGCGAGGGCTTGGGCCGCGCCCTTTCCCGATTGGGCAGTGAAAAAGCCCCGAGCGCGCGGGCAACCATGGTGGTCGATCCTGAAGCGGGCGGACGGTTGATCGGCGCGGTATGGGGTGCCTTGCACGCGCGCGGCATTCAACAGAACCGCTCTTTTCTCGCGAACAAAAAAGACACGCAAATCGCCAGTTCGCTCCTCACGGTCACAGACGACCCCCTGAGGGCGCGCGGCCTTGGCTCTCGGCATTACGATGGCGAAGGCATTTCGGCAAAGCGCGTACCGATCATCGATCAAGGCGTTTTGCAAACCTACTATATTGACACCTATTACGGGCGCAAACTCGGCTGGCAACCCACGACCGGCACGTCGTCCAACCTGGTTTTTGCCCTGGGCGACAAAGGCCTCAACGCCCTGATCTCAGATGTTACAGACGGCTTTCACATCACCTCATGGCTCGGCGGCAATGCCGATGCCACGACCGGCGACTTTTCCTATGGCTTTCGCGGCTTTCGCATTGCCAATGGCCGGAAAACAGGGCCCGTATCTGAAATGAACATCGCCGGCAATTTTCTCGACCTGCTGCAAAATCTCGTCGCCGTAGGCAATGATCCCAACTGCTATTCCAGCATGCAAACCCCCACATTGGTTTTTGACAATGTGACATTTAGTGGGAAGTAGCGGTGGGGCAAGCGCGAAGTGCAAAATCCCTTCTGTCCCCTCACGACAAAGCCCCGGAATTAAAATTCCAGGGCTTTCACACGAAATAAACACAGTGTCTGCCGCGCTCAAAAACCCGCGATATGTCGCGCTCGACATCCTCTGCCGCGTGGAACGAGGCGCGTATGCAAACCGCTTACTCGACGCGCAGCGCAATCACCTCGGAGATCGCGACCGCAAGATGCTTCAACGCCTCGTGCGAGGCACCCTGATCTACCGGGCGCGCCTCGACCACATCCTGGCGCCCTATCTCAAAAAACCCCTGTCCCAACAGCACGCCAAATTACGCAATCTCCTGCGCCTCGGCGTTTATCAACTCCGGCACCTCGACCGCGTACCGCCTTATGCGATTGTCTCCGAATCCGTCATCCTCACCCGTCAACTCCTCGGCGAGCCCGTTGCCAAACTGGTCAACGCTGTCTTGCGCGGCGTGGCTGAAAACCGCAACCCCACTGTCTTTCCCAATCCCCGTATCAACCCCGTCAAACACCTCGCCATCACCGCGTCACACCCGCAGTGGCTCGTCGCGCGCTGGCTCAAACGCTACGGACCAGATGAAACGCGCGCCTTATGTCGCATCAACAATGCCCCACCCACCCTCACCATCCGCCCCAACGCGCTGCGAACAACGCCCAACGCTTTGCGCGAGCAACTCGCTGACGAAGGGATTGTTACAGCACCCAAGCAGGAGCGTCTCCTCGCCGCACCCCATGTCGGCTCCCTCTTTCAGACCCGTGCGTATCGCGATGGCCTGTTCAGCATTCAAGGCCCGGGCGCGGCAAAAGTGGTCCCCCTGCTCGATCCACGCCCTGGGGAAACCATCCTCGACCTGTGCAGCGCGCCCGGTGGCAAAACCACTGCCATCGCCGAACGCATGAAAAATCGGGGTTTTATTCTCGCCACAGACATTTACCCGCCCCGTCTCAAAACCCTGAAACAAAACAGCCACCGACTCGGGATCACATGCATTTCCCCACTCGCTGCCGATGCGCGTCATTTGGCACTCAACCGCTTATTTGACCGCGTCCTCCTCGACGCGCCCTGTTCCGCTTTGGGCATCCTCAGCCATCATCCCGACCTGCGCTGGCATCGGCGGGCATCCGATATTTACGCCCTTGCCCAACTTCAACGCGCCCTCCTCACACGCGCTGCCAACCTCGTGCGTCCAGGTGGCATCCTCGTTTACAGCACCTGCACCCTCGAACCCGAAGAAAATGAGCGCGTTGTTGAATCCCTTTTGCGCCACCAACCGCACCTTCGCGTCACCCATCCCTATCTCCAATTCCTACCCCATCAAACCGGCAATGACGGTGTTTTCGCTGCACGCCTGAAACGCATTGCATAGCTTTCAATAAAAAAAAAACGCCTGAGACATTGCATCTCAAGTGCTTTTGTCAAACAGTGGTCAGCACCATATCGCTTTTTGCACCCTCTACGCCCGATCGCCCTACCGCTGACACAAAATAGCGGTCAAGAGTCAGCCCCTCTTTGACCTTCACACGTCACAGACATTGCGTTGCTCAAAATTTTGGATGTGCTCGGGCGCATAATTCGGGGATCGACGTGCGCGCCATTGCTCAGGGTCTCGCGCACTTGAGAGCCTGAAATGAATACCGGTTTTTCGTCCGGGTGGTGTTCCATCAAATCCACTCGCCCAATCGACTCATAATAGGCAGCAAATCCCACATTCACAGGCTGAATTTGAAGTTCGCCACTTAAGTTTTCAAAAATCTCCTGTGCATCGAAGTCCCCCCAAATCGCGCTGCCATCGCGATAGGGCGCGTCCGCGTGCTTGCGCCCAATAACAATATCGGTAAATCCAAAGTTCTGCCGATAGATCGCATGCATCACGGCTTCTTTGGGCCCAGCGTAAAACATCTTGATATCTAGCCCCAACAAAATCACCCGATCCGATATGGATTCTCCGCGCGTTTGCCACAAACCCGCGTCGCTGTCCCCGTCGCCCAATCCTCGAGACGCGATCAGGGCTTCGTAAGTCTGCATGCGAATTTCAGCGCGCACATCGTCCGATTTGGTTTCGCCCACGAGTGGATTTAAGCACGCCCCCGCGCTATATCCCCGACGCAACAAAATTTCCAGACCATATACCAGCGCGTATTCGTGTGCCCGATGCAGGGCATTGCGCGTTTGAAACGCCACAGCGCGTTCCCAGCCTTTTCGCGCCAACAAGAGCCTGACTTCTCGCGGCCCGAGCATGTACTGTCCAAAATTTGGATTTTTGGGTTGGGGAAGCACTTGAATCTCGCCGCCCAAAAGATGGGTCTTGTCGCCATCGTCCTTCAAAACCATATCGGCACCCGGATGATCCGCGCGCTCAGTCAAGTACACGCGCTCGAGATAGGTGACTTTATCCCATTCAAAAATATCGCCGATATCCAGCACAGCCACAATCTCGCCATGCGTGTTTTCCAGCGCGACTTTCTGTCTGACCGAAAGTGTTTGGGCAACATTAGCGCGCACGGGTAATGATATGGGAATCGTCCACGCATAGTGCCTGCCATCAACTTCAATGACCGCTTCATCGAGCACCCGATAATATGTCTGTGCATCCATAGGCCCTGTGAGCGGACTCAACCCGCCATCGCCAAACCGATAGACCGAGGACAAATCTGCATCGCTGACCAAAACGCGCGTGAGTCCACTCGCCTCGGACAAAAATGACTCAACATCTGACTCCAAAACCGTGCGATTGACCGGCGCGACCAAACCGCCGTGGGGTGCAATCAGGCCCGTGTGTGCATCGGACATTCGGATAAACCTCCCGTCTCATACTCAACATTCTTGACCCACTAAGTCACCAATAGGGCAACAAAAAAATGCGCCCACAGGGAATCGAACCCCGAACCTACTGATTAAGAGTCAGTTGCTCTGCCAGTTGAGCTATGGGCGCATTCAATGGCTGTTGAAAATGTAAAAAAGCCCAAGGGCTATGTCAAGCCTCTTGGATAAGTGGGGGGGGGGGGGGGGTACCAGCGCAGCAAGCAGTTTCTACCACCCTGGTGGCAACCTTTAAAGTATAACCACCCTGCCGATTTATGAGAATCTGCCCCTCGCCAGTGTTCGTAAGAATAGTCACAATGATGTCACGGACACGACCAGAATCAAAGCCGTAAGACTCCACCTCCCGCAAAGTCGGAATACGCACAATCTCACTCTCCCATTAACGGGTTGCTGGCTTTTGAAAATGTCATACACCGGGTAGCTTGGGTTGATAAGGAAAATTTGGATAACCGATCCTCAGACCGGGGTTGCCAATTTTTCCATTCAGCCGTATTAAATCTTCATCAAATGTGTCCAGAGACGCCACTTGATACTCAACTGCTGTAGCGACATGGATGGAATCCTTTGGCTTGAGGTGAGCATACATCCAGATCAATTTTCTGGCGGCCAAACCTATTGAAATATCCACTGGGCGGACGATGATAAATTCCTGTTCAAAAAATTTCTGAATCGTATCTTGGTGTTCGCCGCCGAGCGGCTGTTCTCCTCTCAGTTTGATCACTTCAACCAATGTGATTGCTGAAGTTACAATGTTGACTGCATTGCGCTGTGCAGCCTCAATGACCCCTTGACAAGCATTTACTCTATCTGCCTCCGCGTTGAGCAGCGCGGGAAAAATTGCCGAATCCCAGTACCGCAATTGAATTTTCTCGTTCATAGATTTTTGTAGAGGCCAATAATGTCAGAAAAAGCTGGAAGTTCATCAGAAGGAGGAAAAATTTTAAACTCTTCTACAATGATGCTGGAAGGCTTTCCATCTTTCCTGTAGTTCACCATTCCATAAGCCTGCACGCGCTTGTCAAATGCCGCCAAGACTTCTTGTTTTAATTCACAAAAAAAAACACTTTATAGGGTGATCCGTTAACCGGTCATAAATACTGAATTGATCCTTCCTCCGGCTCGTGATGGTCTGCAAATAGCCTTCTACAGAACCCAACGTGGCGCGATGGACTCGAAATATTGCATCTACTGTTGCGACCAGGCATTTTGATAATGTCTGTCTCCGGTCTGGAAAATCAATACGCACGCGATTGCGTTCACCACACCCAACTTTTGCCAAGTCTGCCAAATTTTTGGCCGATCTCAGGGCATTGTCATTGAAATAATTGGGCCGATTTTCCCGTCCATCCTCAAGATGCTCTAAGCCCTCAGAAATGGCCTCAATAGCTTTGGAGGCATTATCTTCGGGCGTAGATTCAGGGTCGAAATGGACAACAACACTGCCCGGTGCGACCGATACCACCCAGTCAATTGCCCCTCGATCATCTGTCACCTCATCAGAAACAGCATTGATGAGTTTGAACAGGGCATTGATCCCCGTGACAAATTGTTTACCCGAGATTTTGTGGCCCTCAAGCGTCAAAGTGATTCGATTTTGAGCGCGATTTGTATCCATGATTTTCCGCTCCATATTTTATTTTTACCCAACACTACAATGTTGCTGCGTAACATCAGTGAGTAGTACCGTTTCAGCACATACTTGGCAAGCCTCATGGTGAACCCAACCCGCCGCGAACGTATGTTCCACTGCGTCCACCGCTTTTAGACAACAGGCAGATGTCGCCGATGACCATGCCGCGATCCACGGCTTTGCACATGTCGTAAATCGTCAACAGTGCCACACTCACCGCGGCGAGGGCTTCCATCTCGACACCCGTGCGGCCGGGCACGCGCACAGTCGCACGCGCCACAATTGAACTGCTGACTTCGTCGCGCTCGTTTGAGCCGCGCGCGACGCGGGAGGCAGTCGAGTCGCCGCAGACCGATTCGGCAGTTCCTCCACACACCGCTTCAAAACGCAGTTCAACGCCCGTAATGCCCAGGGGATGACACAGGGGAATGAGGTCAGAGGTGCGTTTGGCGGCCATAACACCGGCAATGCGAGCGGTTTCCAGGACATTGCCTTTGGGCACTTTCCCCCCGGTAATGAGATGCAGGGTTTCGGGGCGCATCTCAATTTTGCCCGATGCCATGGCCTCGCGGTCTGTCGCGGCTTTATCTGTGACATCCACCATCTTTACAGCACCGTGTTTGTCAATATGTGTCAATTTTGCCATAATGCGAATCTACTCCCATTCCACTGTGCCCGGGGGTTTGTGGGTAATGTCATAACACACGGCCGCAATGCCCGGCACCTTCAATATATCGGCAGCGATTTCGCGCACCAAATTGTGGGGCAACGCGGCAAATCGCGCGGTCATAAAATCGGGCGTCGAAATTGGACGCAAAATCGCGACCTCATTTTGTCCATCTGTCGTCAAAGGTGCCAATACGGTCGGCATCTGAGACACGGCTGCCATCAGGCCCGCGCGGTTGAGCGCGCGCATGGCAATGGCATCCACCTCCCGCAAGACATCGAGCCTTCGCCGGGTCAAAAACGCGCGTTTGAGGCGCAGTTTGGGCGGCGCGTCTGGGGCGATCAGACAAACCACGCGGTTGATGCCCGGCACGCTATTGGTCATCCGCGTGGATATATCTTCGAGCGCGCGCCAATCGCGGTACAACCGCGGAAGCAGTTCATCCGCAGGGCCGAAAATGAGCGCGGGATGTGCATACGTGCGGAAATCACCCTGAACGCCTACACTTTTGACGGGCAAAATTTGCACTTGCAAACCCGCTTCAGAAGCGATCGCCAACGCCGCGCTTTCCGCTGCTGCGATATCCTTCCCATCCACCTCGCCATCTGAGCACAAACAGCGCACGGCCAGACCGGGGCCGGGAAAGGGATGTCGCCACACAAGGTGATCGGGCAACCCCAACTCGCGACCGAGTTCGCGCACCTCATCCTTATACAATTGCGCCAAAGGCTCGACGACCTTGCCCTGTGCGATCAATTCGTCGATCAAATCGATGCGATTGTGGTGTGTCTTGATCAATGCGGCATGAGCACTGCCTCCCGATTCTATCGTATCGGGATACAAGGTGCCTTGCGCCAACACCCAGTGCGCTGCATTCAGGTGCAATCGCGCCATGACTTTGTCTTTCACCTCTAAAAATGTTTGCCCAATAGCCTCGCGCTTTGCTTCTGGATCGACCAGACCTTCAACGCTCAGCAAAAAATCATCGCTAGCATCTTTGACCACCAGATTGTCAAACCCTTCTCGTTTCAGGAAGTCTGTGACCGCAGCCGTCTCGCCTCGGCGCATAAATCCATTGTCGATGTGCAGTGCCAACACGCGGTCTGCGCCCAGCGCTTTGTTGAACAGCACAAAAGCCACCGAAGAATCGACGCCTCCCGACACGAGCAAAAACACATTGCGATCCCCCACCTGCGCCCGCATGTCGTCTATCACCCCTTTGGCATAATGGGCCATGGTCCAGGTTCGGGGCGCGTCGCATATCGCCAAAAAATTATCGAGCATCTCTACGCCGCGACGTGTGTGTGCCACTTCGGGATGAAATTGCAAGCCATAGATTCGGCGCTGGGCATCGCCAACGGCTGCCGAAGGACAGTCCTCGGTTGTCCCCAAAATTTCAAAGCCATCGGGTAGCTTTGCGACCACATCGCCGTGGCTCATCCAGACCTCTTGAGAATCGCCGAGCCCGGCGAACAAGTCCGATTCCCTTGTAATGCACAATTTGGCCGAACCGTATTCCCTCACATCGCCTGCAACGACCTCGCCCCCCATCAGCATGCACAACAATTGATGCCCGTAACACAGGCCGAGTATGGGCACAGACGCATCGAGCAATGCTGCGTTGAACGCGGGCTGATCCGGATCATAGACACTGGACGGGCCACCCGAAAAAATGATGCCCGAGACGCCGCGCAATGCCGAAGGATCAACATGGGGCGGGAAAATCTCGGAATAAACCCGCAACCTGCGAATCCGGTTGGCAATCAAGTGGGCATATTGCCCCCCAAAATCAATCACGGCAATGCCGTTGTGCATGAGAACTCCGGATCAGTGGTCAGTGGTCAGGCCACCCAACACCCCGTAGGGACAGGCGGCCCCTGTGCCTGTTCATATCCAGCGGTCAAATCCGCCCATCGTCATTCTGACGAAAGTCAGAATCCAGTGACTGTTGTCTTTTTTCCATCCGCCAAAAGATATAAGTGGTCCGTCCCATCCCGACCCAAAGGCGAGACGCCTGCCTCTGCCTGTCGGCATACAGGTCTTACGTCTCGCGTCTCGCCTCGATCACTGTATCTTTTGCAGATTTGGACAAATCGGGACAATCGAGCGTATAATGTAAGCCCCGGCTTTCGCGTCGGGACAAGGCACATCGCACACTCAGCGCGGCGAGAGTCGTCATATTACGCAACTCCAGCAGGGCCTCGGTCACTTGCGTGCGTTTGTAAAATTCTTCGACTTCTCGCACAATGACGCCAATGCGACGGGCCGCGCGTTTCAATCGAAAATCCGATCTCACAATCCCCACATAATCCCACATCAAACGCTGCACTTCCTGACGGTCGTGTGACAGCAAAACCCATTCTTCTGTATTGAACACATCGTCGTCTTGCCAGGCTGGCACGTCGGGAAAATCGCGCCGTGCATCTACGTGCTGTTGGATATGGGAAAACGCGCGATTCGAAAAAACCAGGGCTTCTAAAAGCGAATTGCTGGCCAGGCGATTCGCTCCGTGTAATCCCGTGCAGGCGACCTCGCCCGAGGCATAGAGCCATTCGATATCAGTGCGCCCCCACGTATCTGTGAAGACCCCACCACACATATAGTGCGCGGCGGGCACAACCGGGATCGGCTCTTGCGTTATATCAATGCCAAATTGCAGGCATCGTTCATAAATGGTTGGAAAACGCGCCCGAAGCTCTGCTGCCGGACAATGCGTGATATCGAGAAACACACAGGGCGCGCCGCTTTTTTTTAGCTCGCTATCTATCGCGCGCGCGACCACATCTCGGGGCGCGAGCGCGCCCATGTCGTGATACTCGGCCATAAATGCCCGCCCTGCCCGATCCACCAGAATGCCGCCCTGCCCACGAACCGCTTCAGAAATCAAAAATGAATCTGCCTCTCGATGGTAAAGCGTGGTGGGGTGAAACTGCATAAATTCCAAATTGCCCACGCTTGCCCCCGCGCGATACGCCATGGCAATCCCATCGCCCGTTGCGATGGCTGGGTTGGTCGAGTGCAAATAAATCTGCCCACACCCGCCGCTGCACAACAAGGTGTATTTTGCCAGAAAGATCTTCACCTGGGCGTGAATCGCATCTAAGGCATAAACACCCCAACAGTGAATTTTCTCAGGCGTTGAAATTTTCGATCCATACACGTGATGTTCCGTGATCAGATCAATAGCCATGTGGTGTTCATACAGCGCGATGTTGGGATGTGCCGCGGCCGCGGTGGTCAATGCCCGCTCTATCTCTCGCCCGGTCAGATCCGCGGCATACACAATGCGATTCTTTGAATGCCCGCCCTCGCGCCCGAGCGCGAGATTTTGAAGTGTTGGAGCGGTTGTACACCGCTCGCCCGACCGCGTAAACTCAGCCCCCCAGGCAATGAGTGCCTCAACCATCTCGGGGCCTGCCCGCACGACCATATCCACCACATCTTCGCGGCACAATCCCGCGCCAGCCCGAATGGTATCGCGACGGTGAAGCGCAAAAGAATCGCTCGGATGCAAGACAGACGCAATCCCGCCCTGCGCGTAATTGGTATTGGATTCCCGAAATTCTTTTTTCGTAATCAGGGTTACAGACCCCGTCTCTGCCGCTTGAAGGGCAAATGAAAGGCCTGCAATGCCGCTGCCAATGATCAGATAATCAGATTGAAAAATTTCAGACACGACTCCATGCCTTGTCGATCAAGCGGTGAGAGATGGAAGTGCAGAGTGCAAAGATGCGAAGCAAAGACGCAAGACGTGAGAAGGCCACCCACCCAACCCCGTAGGGGCAACCCCTGTGGTTGCCCAATCACCATTTCAAGATACAAGAAGAGATGGGAGCGGATTCACTTCACAATATCACGCAAAAAGTCTTCTGCCGAATATTCGTTGCAACCCACCGCCTCCATCACCAGATCCAATATCTCGCGGCGCGTTCGGCGCGCATAGAGCAAATCTTCTTGCACTTCTCTGGCTTTTCGAGTGCCCAACCGATCCGCGATCTCTTTGGGCGTCATCCACGCATTTCCCGCCTCTGCCATTGTCATGCCTCACTTTGAATTGGCCTAACTCCTTCAAAAACTTGAAGTAAAAATAAATGAAGAAAAAGAGAATGTCAATGTATCTGTCCAAACAATTGGGAATGACGAGGGCGTGCCCCTGTGCAGGAACACGAGCACTTGAAAATTTTGAGATAATTGAGTAAATTTCCACAGCGCAAGTACCTTGAACCCAGAAAGCTCGCAAATTGACCGGTTGCAGGCTCGCTCGCGTCACTTTCTGAACACCCGGCACCTCAGATTGGGATGTTCTAACCTATGTCCGTCACAGACTTGCCCGCGATAAACGCGTTTCTCAATGGATTTTGCACCCTCTTTCTCGTGCTGGGGTTCGTCTATATCAAACGCGGCGACATCGAGACACACCGGAAATGCATGATTGCCGCGTTGATCGTATCGGTTCTCTTTCTGGTCTCCTATCTGATTTACCACAGTCAGGTCGGATCTGTGCCCTATCCACACCGCGATTGGACACGCCCGATCTACTTTGCCATTCTCATCCCACACATCGTCTTAGCCGCCGTCAATGTACCCTTTATCTGCGTGCTCGTCTGGCGTGCTTTTAAGAGCGAATTTGATCGCCACCGGCGATTGGCTCGATGGGTTTGGCCGAGTTGGATCTTTGTCTCTGTGACAGGCGTCACCATCTATCTGATGCTCTATAAATAGGGATCCGTTATCCGTCCCCAATCCAAAGGCAGGGGCCGCGAGCCCAGTCCCACACAGTTTTTGAAAGTTGACCCTTATGAAAATCCTGATATCCGGTGCTTCTGGCTTCATCGGCTCGGCACTTAAAACCGCACTGAGCGCGCGCGGGGATCGCATCTTGTCTTTAACCCGGCGCACTGCCCGCAACAACAGTGAAATCACTTGGGACCCGTCTTCAAATACCCTCGATCCCTCGCGGCTCGCCGAGCTAGATGGGGTCATCCATTTGGCTGGGGAAAACATCGCCGCGCAACGCTGGACAGCCGCGCAAAAGGCGCGCATCCGCTACAGCCGCGTGCAGGGCACCGCATTGCTCGCCCAGACCCTCGCGTCTGTGTCTCCCCCGCCAAAAGTTTTCATCTCGGCTTCGGCCGTCGGTTATTACGGCCATCGCCATGACGAAACCCTCACCGAAGAGAGCCATCCCGGAGAGGGCTTTCTCGCGGAGGTCGCGATTGCATGGGAAAATGCCGCCAAGCCCGCCAAAGACGCAGGCATCCGAACGGTTCACCCGCGCATTGGCATCGTCTTATCGCCCAAAGGGGGGGCACTTGCCAAAATGCGCTTGCCCTTTAAATGGGGCGTGGGCGGCGTCATCGGGTCGGGCAATCAGTATATGAGTTGGATCACCCTCGATGATTTGGTCGCTCTTTTCCTTTTTGCACTGGATGACGAATCCATTAGCGGTGCGATCAATGCCGTGTCTCCAACACCGGTCACCAACCGAGAATTTACCAGAACCCTCGCCCGCGTCCTATCTCGCCCTGCGATTTTCCCGCTGCCCGGTTTTGCCGCCAAACTCGCGCTGGGCGAAATGGCCGACGCCCTCTTGCTCGCCAGTACCCGCGCGATACCTTCACGCCTCGAAAAGACCCACTTTTCCTTTGCCCACCCCCACCTCGAGCCTGCCCTGCGTCACCTGCTATGAGGTGAGACGCAAGAGGTGAGACGCAAGAAGGGTTGGGCAGTGTGGCCTTCTCGCGTCTTGTATCTTGAAATGATGATAGGGCAACCACAGGGGGTTGCCCCTACATGTACCGTCCTGACCCTGGAAGGGGGAGGAACTACTTGGGGATGGGCAGGGGCGAATAGCCGATTGCTTTTTTAGAGAGATACTTATGGCTGTATATGAACACGCCTTTAAGGAAAGCGTTGATCTCACGTTTGATCGCGCGGCCGCAACGCTCAATTTGCCCCCGGGACTGGCCGACCAGATCAAAGCCAACAACAACATTTACATGGTTCGCTTTTTCGTCAAATGCCATGGCAGTTACCAAATTTTCACGGGTTGGCGCTCGGTTCACAGTGAGCATCGTCTGCCCGTGAAAGGGGGCATCCGCTTTGCCCCCACAGTCAACCAAGATGACGTGGAAGCACTCGCAGCACTCATGACGTACAAATGCGCGATCGTAGATGTGCCCTTTGGCGGTGCCAAAGGTGGCTTGTGCATTGATCCTCGTGAATACGACGAGGAGGATCTCGAACGCATCACGCGGCGTTTTGCACAGGAACTGATCAAAAAGGGATATATCAATCCAGCCCTCAATGTTCCTGCGCCCGACATGGGAACTGGCGAGCGAGAAATGGCCTGGATTGCCGACACGTATCGCAGTTTGCACCCGGAAGATATCAACGCCATTGCCTGTACAACTGGCAAACCCTTTTCCCAAGGCGGGATTCAAGGGCGCGTTGAAGCAACTGGTCGAGGAGTCTTTTACGGCCTCAAAGAATTTTTCAATCATCCGGAAGACGTCAAAAACGCGGGGTTGGAAGGCAATTTGGAAGGCAAACGCATCATTGTGCAGGGCTTGGGCAATGTGGGGTTTCACGCGACAAAATTTCTCGAAGAAGAATGCGGCGCACGCATCACCGGCATTATTGAACGCGAGGGGGCAATCCTGTCAGAGAAGGGATTTTCAATAGAAGAAGTCGCGGCTTACCGCGCGGAACACGGCTCGGCAAAAAACTTTCCGGATGCCACTTATGTCCCCCATGGCAAACGCGCACTTGAAGCAGAATGCGATGTGCTGATTCCCGCAGCGATTGAAGGCCAGATCACACTCAAAAATGCAAGACGCATCAAAGCCCCCGTGATTGCAGAAGCAGCCAACGGCCCGATCACGTACGAAGCAGACGAGGTGCTGCACGAGGCTGGCAAAGTCATCATCCCCGACGCCTACCTCAACGCGGGCGGTGTCACGGTTTCATATTTTGAATGGATCAAGAACCTCTCCCACATCCGTTTTGGGCGTCTCGACAGGCGGCACGAGGCGCACCGCGGGGCGCAAATCATCGAGGCCCTAAAAGAAATGGTTGGCAAACCCGTTCCCGAACACCTCAGATCAAAGCTCTCTTACGGATCAGATGAACTAGACCTGGTGCGGTCAGGACTCGAAGATACCATGAGCGTTGCCTATCAAACCATGCGTGAAATTCGCAACTCGCGCGACAGCGTGCCAGATTTACGCACGGCTGCCTTTGTGATTGCCATTAAAAAAATCGCGCGGGCGTACCTTGAAATGGGGCTTTAATCGCTTTCAGCCCCCGCCAAACACCCCACCGGAAAAGCCTGCCTCTGTCTATCGGTAGATAAACCTGTCGATAGGCAAAGGTGGCCCTCTCGCCTCTCACGTCTCGCGTCTTACCTCTAAAGCACTTTATGTGCCGCGCAGACAATCGCATCTACGGCCCCATCAATGCCCAGCAAGCCGGTGTTCACCGCTAAGTGATACAAATACGGATCAGCCCAATGTATCTTGTAATGGCGTTTGATATACGTCTTGCGCCGATCATCCACTTCTCTCATTCTTCTGAGTGCATCATCGTCGCGGGTTAATCGATCGCGCGCTTTCACCACATCGAGCTTAAAATTTTGCGTTGCCACCACGCGCACGTGCAGGGTATCTCGACGATCTTTCAATACGGTTTGCCCGCCTCTGCCCAATAAAACCACATTGCCCTGATCCGCCAATTGCCCCGCCACCTCTGCGGTCAACTTCGCATAAACCTCTTCATCCATAGTTGTCAGAGCTTGATCTTTGTGGTCTGACAACTCGGGCACGGTTGCCGTTGCCCACCACTCGTATTCCGACAATCCCGTCAAGGTATCTGCACATCCAGGCGTGAGGAATTTACGCAAAATTCTCAGCGCGGGATGTTCGGGTTGTTCGTCATAGCGTTCAACCTCCGATATGGGCACTTTGGCTTTTTGCGCCACCTCCACGAGCAATTCTTTGTCTATGTTGTGATAAGACAATGCCTCGGCAACCTGCCGAGCAACAGTGCGTCCATCACTGCCGTATTCCCTTGATATGGTGATGACACCCATGGCATGCCTCCTTGTCGAAAGGGCAAACATACGCAACAGTCAGCGGTCAGTCCCCTCACAACCACGCCCGCCTTTGGGCAGCGCACAGGGGTACGCCCCTGCGTTCCCGCGCCTTGTATCTTGCAATGATGATTGGGCAACCACAAGGGTTGCCCAATCTACTTGGGGTTGGGTGGCCTTCTCACTTCTCGCCGCTAACCGCCGACGCGACCAATGTTTTTAATCGATCTGCAATCGGTTGGATCATGTCATCGGACAGACACACGGGATTAAATGTCAGCACGCCATCGTAAACGCCCGATGTGCCGACGTGAATGCTCGGCTCACCTGCCATCAATTGCCGCGCCACATCTACCCCCCGCTCGGCTTGAGAAAGCGCGAGGCAAAGGACGGGTATTGTGCGATGGCACTCCACGCGAATGTCGCACCCCGGCAATTCACATAAGGCGTCTGCCAGATGCTGAATGCGTTGCGACCAGCGGGCATGTCGGGTCTCGTCGCTTTCTGCAACGAACTTTTTCAGTGCCACCATCAAGCCCGCGATCTGCTCTTTCCCCACCTTACACGGTCGCCCAATCCCGTGCTGCGGCGCGCCTGGCAAAGCCGATTTATCGATCAACGCGGGCGGCGGCGCCCATAGGTCATAGTGCACATCCATATCTAGATGCTGCAATGCCACCGCGGAAATCAGATCGCGGCGGCCACACAAAATGCCCGTCCCCTGGGGGCCGCCAATGGTTTTCCCGCCGCTAAAACAGACCGCGTCCGCGCCCTCGCGGATAAACGCCTTCAAATTTGCCGCCGGCGGCAATTGACCCGCGGCATCGACAATGACCGGCACGCCGCGTTTGTGTGCCACCTCGGTCACCTGTGGCAAAGGCGGTTGCGAGAAAGACTGCGCCACATAGACTATCGCCGCGGTGTAATCGGTCATCGCATCGCCAATTTCCCATGCCTCTGTATCGCGCACCCCCGCGCCGCTAAACCGGTCTGAAATGCCCACTTCGATGAGTGTCACCCCCACCGAGCGCACCGCGTGATCGTAAAAGTTGCGATGAGACCGAGGCATAATCACCTCATTTTTCATCCCCGACGCATCGGGTAATCGGTTCATTTTCCCCGGGTCCATACCCGTCACACAGGCCGCGGTTGCGAGCATCAGACCGGCCGCCGCGCCCGATGTCACATAGCCGGCTTCCGCACCCGTCACATCCGCGATCAATTGCCCCGCGACCGCCTGCATCTCTGCAATATCCACACACACACCCGCGGCTTCGCGCATCGCATCGATCACCTCCGCGTCCATGCGCGCCCCACTCAAACGCGTGACCGGTCCTGCTGCATTGACAATGGGGCGCACCCCCAATTGTTCAAACGTAGATGCCATTTTCATGCTCCATCAACTGTGTAAACGCCAGCGCACAGGCACGCGAATACGCACCGCTGTTCCCGTTCCCTCTTCGCTTTCAATAGTAATATCTCCGCCGTGCTGAAGGGCAATATCATAAGCAGAGGCCAACCCCGATCCCATTTTGACGCGCGTATCTGAAGCTGTAAATTGAAACTCAAAAATGCGATCCAAAACGTCCTGCGAAATCCCCGGCCCCGTGTCCCAAATCACGAGGCACACATCCGCGCCGTCTTGAAACGTGCGAATGCCAATTTTGCCGCCGCGATGTGCAACCGCACTCGCCGCGTTTTTGAGCACGTTGTAAATCATCTGGTTAATTTGCCCGGGCGCGCAATAAATCTGTTCAACAGGGCCGTATTCCCTGACCACTTCGACGTGTTCGGCGATCTGCACGAGCACGAGCGCGCGCTCCACGCCTTCGCGAATATCCACCCGTTGAAAAACTGCTTCATCAACGCGCGAAAAATTTTTCAAACTGTTCACCAGACGCGACACGCGGTTGCACGCCTCTTGAATGACGGCTGTATTTTTTTGAGCATATCCGCGGTTTGTCCAAGCGTCCGGCTGCTTTTCAACGTCTCTAACGCATCCGCTGTTTCAACCTCGTGCACAATTTTTTCAACGCACCGCGCAGCCACATCTGCCGAGCTTTGCACAGCACCTATGGGATTGTTAATTTCGTGGGCAACGCCGGCGACCAGTTGACCCAGCGACGCCATTTTTTTTTGCAAAATCAATTGTTTTTGCGCGGCCTGAAGTTCGTTTAAGGCGCGCGCCAATGCTTCATTTTTTTTACTCAAATTTCGCGTGCGTTCCCTCACGCGACGCGCCAGGTCTTGGGTATATGCCTTTAACTTTTGATCGGCTTCATTGACCGATGCCACCATAGTGTTGAAAGAACGCGCCACATAGCCGATTTCGTCCGCCCCGTGAATTGGGACTTTCACATTGAAATCACCCGCGTTCACCCGCTGCACGCCGGCCAACAGGTCGCGGAGTGGCCTATCCAATCCGCTGTGCAAGAAAAAGGGAAAAAAGATGACCATAAACACCGTCGTACCGACGATAAACCCAATCACTTTCACGCAAAACCTGTGAACCGCATCCATATATCGCACAATGGGATAGTGGACTTCAAACAGGGTAGCGCCAAGCGTAAAATAAAAAATCGAGAAATTCAAATCGCCGATCAGCCCATCAAATCCGTATTCCAATTGCATCCGCACGATATCTGAGCAGAATATCGGGATTGGTCAACAGCGCGGGATCTGCCCCTATCCCGTGTAGCAGTGTCAAACAGATCGAGACAACCAGTACAATTCTGGACTCGCGCACGTGGCGATTGCCGCCAAACCAGTAGGCGAACTGAATCAACGCCAGCAGACTGATGCTGCCGCCGATGGCCTGGAAAAACTCAAAAACAGACCGCCATGAAACGTACACAGACACGAGCAGAAAATGCGCGCATGTCGTGAGCAAAAAACCCGCAAAAAACAAGAGCAACCAATAGGTCGATTTTGATTTGTTGGGCACAGCGACCAGGGATGCCGTCACGATCAACGCCATTGACAACTGCGTAATCCCATGGATCGAAAACTTGGTCAAATAAAGCCAGTCCATGATCTATCTCCAAAGCATCAGCACCCCACCCGCGCCGCGCGATACGGGCAATATGATTGTCCGCCTGCCCCCTGTCAAGCAGAACCTCACATCGCAAATCCCTTGCCCGCGTTGGGGATGTTTTTTACTTTAGACAATATAGAACGGGGTAGAACTGCGGTGCTTCACTAGCAGTTCCACGCCGTCGGCAAAGCCAAACCGCGGCGCGCGGATTCACCGATTCGCTGTCTTATCGACGAGGTAATTTATGCAAATACTCGAAGCCAATCCCAACCGCTTTCAGGGCATTGAATTAGACCCCATAGCACTGCCGCGCGACCCCCGCGAATTTCGCTCGCGCCTCGCCGCGTCTTTGCGAGAATGGCGGCGCGAGGCATTTAAGGTCGTTTGGATCACCATTCCCATTGAACGCGCCGCGCTCATTCCCGTGGCAACACAAGCGGGGTTTTCATTTCACCACGCGGGCGAGAGCCACCTCGTGCTCACCAAACGCCTTGAATCCGCCGCGCTCATACCCGAATACGCCACGCATTATATCGGCGCAGGCGGGGTCGTCATCAACAGCAGCGAAGAGTTGCTGGTCGTCAGTGAATTGCACCGACGCTCTGAATCGCCCTACTACAAACTCCCCGGAGGCGCCCTGCACCCTGGCGAACACATTGCCGACTGCGTCCGGCGCGAAGTCTTTGAAGAAACCGGCGTGCGTACAAAATTTGAGAAATTGGTTTGCTTCCGGCATTGGCACGGCTACCGCTACGACAAATCGGACATCTATTTTGTCTGCCGTCTGTCTCCCTTGAGCGAAGCCATTTCCATCCAAGCCGAAGAAATCGAAGAATGCCTCTGGCTGCCCGTCGCAGAATATCTGTCTAGCGCAAACGTCAGTACGTTCAACAAACACATTGTCAAAGCGGCGATTGAAAGCCCCGGCGTGACCCACATGGACATCGACGGCTATTCCGATCCCAAACGCCACGAAATTTTCATGCCCAATGGCATGACGTAAAAGAGGCATTGCAATGATCGCATTGGGCGAATGGCGGCGCGGGGTTTTCTTTGCGCCCGGCGACCGAGATGATTTGAAAATGTACCTCTGGTTCTACGAGTGGAATCTGTTTGACGCCGTGCGCCCGGGCCAGCACACGGCTGGGGCGCATGTGCCACAAAAAATGCTGGACAACCGTGCGGGCACGCTCACACATCCCGACCTCGGTTTGCGGCTTGACGTCGCAAGTCGCGACCATGGGGCGGACATGCGACTTTCCATCACCAACAAAACCGACCGCACGTGGCCCGAAATTGCCGCGATCATTCCGTGCTTTAATCCCGGCAAACAGCCCGAAGTCGCGGAAACCCAAGCCTTCTTTGACGATAACCACGAGCGCACTTGGTTTCTCGCGGAAGAAGGTCTGGTGCCCCTCATCCGCCGCGACATTCACTACAACCGCGCATTCCGCCGCGCGATTAATGCCGAAACGGCCTGGTCTGACAAATGGCCCACATCGCCCACCGATGCCACGGGCGGCATTCTCATCCGCGAATCCCAAGATCGCACATGGGTTGCCGGCATTGCCTGGGCAGACTTTCTCTCTGTTCAAGGGCACAACCCCTGGCGCTGCATGCACCCGTCAATCCGCGCAGGCGCCCTCGCGCCCGGAGAAACCGCCACAGTGCATGGCAAAGTCTATCTGTTTGCTGGCACCCGCCACGACTGCATCGAAAAATTCAAAGCGGATTTTCATCATCTCTCTGGCTTCCGGCCCGGGCTTTAACTCGACGCGATGCCCTCCGAACTCCTCAATCGCGGCTTCATCGCCCTGCTCATTGTGTCTTTTTTGAGTAGCTTTGTCTCTGCCCCCCTCAACACGCTCTTGCCCGTTTATGTCGAAGCCGACCTGAGCGGCACCCCTTTTTTTTCCGCGGGATTGCGCGCGGCATTTCTCATTTTAGGCGGCGTCTTTGCCGTGCCCGCAGGTCGTCTATCCGATGCCTGGGGCGTCAAACCCGTTTACGTGCTGGGCACTTTGGGCCCCGTTCTGGCCGGGGCGATTTTTTTGAGCGGCGATCCCCTCCTACTGACAGTTTTGTGTACCTGCGTCGGCATTTCGTTTGGGTTTAACAGTGCCGGAGGGCAGAGCTATCTGATCAGCGCGGCCCCATCTTCTGTTATTGGCATGGCATCGGCCGGTTATTTTTTGGGCAACACCCTCGGAGCCGCTTCGGGCAACCTGCTCTCTGGCCCCATCGCCGACATGTTTGGCTTCCAAACCCTCGGCTTTTGTATCGCGCTGGCTGGATTCGGTCTCGTCCTCATGTGCATTTTGACCCTCCCCGCGCTTCCTTCACCAAAATCAGTTGACACTGCCCGAAACCTGTCCGCGATCCTACAACTGTTTCGCCGGTTTGACCTCTGCCTCTTGTTGGGCATTCGCTACCTGCCGACCAGTTATTGGGGCGCGGTCACGATGCTCTTGCCCCTGCTCATTTTTCGCATCACGGGCACCAGCACAGCAGCCACGACGTACAGTGCCATCAGTCTGACCATTGCAGCGTGCTTTCAAGTCCTCACCGGGCGACTTTGTGACCGCATGGGGCGCTGGCGTCCCATCCTCGTTTCCGCGTCGCTCGTCGCCATCAGCGCGCTCGGCCTCGCGCTGAGCGCGCACACCCTCGCCGGCATTTACGCCTTTGGCATTCTCGCAACCGCCTCGGCGTGGTCTCTTTCGACCACGATGCCGGGCCTCATACAACTGATTGCGCGCGAAGACGAAAAAGGGCGCGTCGTGGGCGCGGCCCACCTGTCTTGGAGCCTAGGGATGCTTTCTGGCAGCCTCGGCGGCGGCAAACTCATTGACTGGGGCACGGCTTGGCCTTTTGGCATTTCGGTCCTGTTTTGCCTCGGCGCACTTGCCTGCGGCGTGGGACTCTATCGCCTTCACGGACGAGACAAGGCATAGCCCACAGCGCGGGCTGAGGCTAGCTGCTTGGGCTTGGGAAGCGAGGTGGTCTTCTCGTCTGTTATACCGATCTGATTTCATGTTGCCCGCAATCTGGAACAACCTAAAAAATAAGCCCGGCAGATCGCCGGGCTTCTGTGTTGCAGAAAAAAAAAGTGCCGAGGACGGGACTCGAACCCGTACGGGCGATACGCCCAAGGGATTTTAAGTCCCTCGTGTCTACCAGTTTCACCACCTCGGCACGGTTAGAAAAAAAATAGGCAAAGCCCCCATGTTTGTCAAACACACATTTTTCGGCTGTGCGATGACCCTAAAAATGTCATCGAATATCCTCTCAATATCCGATTCTAAATTTCTCACATCGATATCCGTGAAGGGTATGTCGAGACTTTCCAATACGGTCTTAAATTTTTGAAAGCCATTCGCATCTCTTTTTTAGCGTCTCTCTAAATTCGTCGAGCGTGAAAAAAGCACTCCTGACCGTTTCGTCTTCAAACAGATTGCTTTCAGCGAGAAATGATTTCATATACTCAAAGTACTCAGGCTCTTGCTCGGTCAAAAAGAAAAATCTGTTGAGACTCTTCGCCACTCTGCCAAACGTACCACTGCCGGCGAACGGGTCAAAAACCAAATCTCCTTTGAAAGAATAATATTTGACAACCCTCCTGCACAACTCAACGGGAAACACCGCGGAATGAACCTTGTCGTGCTTGGGGGCTATTTCCCACACATTTGATGTCTCATAACCATCTTCAACTTTGCTCTCCTGTACGGTTTTCCCGTCATATTGGCGTATATTCCAATCGACCAACTTGTCTGTTTCCTTGCGATACACCATCACGTATTCCGTTATGACATTGGGTTTATACGCCAATGGCTTGCGATGTCGCAAAAATCCCGCGTTCCTGTTCTTGACGCTCGTTTCCGGCTTTTTCCACACAATATCGTCAATAAATTCCCACCCCATCTCGACCAGAAAACTGTGGATATCAAAGGGGATGGGGTATCTCTTGCTCGCATGTTGACGGCTCACTCTGGGAATAATAATTGGCGATGTGTTGACGATCAGAAAACGCCCTTCCTTTGTCTTTTGATGCGTGAGATGAAAAACCTCTTTCAGAAAATCCAAATACGCCCGATAACTCTTGTAAATTGAATAATCTCTCGCGTTGTAATAGGGCGGAGACGTGAATGTGAGGTGAAAACTTTCATCGGGTACCGAATCGAGCACCTCCTGCACATCGCCTAGAACAATGACATTTTTCAGGAAATCATAAGCGGCTTGATGCGCTTGCTTGGGCAGCGCGCTGCCCTCAGCGGAAAAATATTCTCTCTCGATGACTTTTTGGATCATTTCATTTTGATGGTTGCGGAAACATTTGAGTTGCTCGCTGATAGCCGCGTCGTGCTTAAAAGTTAGAAGCCTCCGGATCGCTTGCAAAACAATTTTGGGATCATCGTCATTCAAAAATTTAAACAAGACGGGAACAATGGCTTGTGTTTTCAATCTTCCAATTGAAGAAACCGCCTCTCGCCTCACGTCCGTTGCCTCATCTTTTTTCGCGACGCGCCTGAGTATGTGTATATTTTTTTTTCGTTTGGTCTTGCCCAGGGTTTTCACGGACCAGAACCGAACGTTTTGGTTGCGGTTTGAAAGCAGGGAAGCGACCCAGCGATCATCAAAATTTTTGGGGAGATAGCCGAGATTTTTCAAGATAAACAAAAGGCTTTTGCTATCGGAATGATCCTCGATCAGGCTTTCCAAATCTCCATTGCCTCGTTTCTTTAGGTCATCTATTTGTTTTTTTGTGATCATTGCTTTTCGATTTACCATACAAGTAACCGGTCAATCTCATCATCGAGACTGACCGGTTGATTTTTGGAGGCGCCGGGCGGATTCGAACCGCCGAATGAAGGCTTTGCAGGCCTCTGCCTTACCACTTGGCTACGGCGCCTTCTTGCATTCAACTTTTGATCCGCGAGACGTTAAAATACTGTACTTGGGATTGAATGTCAAGGGGAGGTCATCCACTCAATCCTCTTTTATCGCGCGGCCCAATTTATCCCTCGTCGCTGGATCTGCTTTGCCTCTGCTACATCAAAGTCCACGGCTTTGTGTCCCAAAGAAGAGTAAAACACGCGCCCTTTGCCCCACACGCGCTTCCAAACCACCGGCATCACGCAGCCATTGACCCAAGGGGCCACATCGGTCTCAAACGTCGTTGTCACCAGCACGTCATTGCCCGGGTCCGTGTGCATATAATACTGTTCGGAGTGCATCTTAAAATCGCTCAGCCCCGCCACAATCGGATCATCGGCTTTGTCGGGCACAATATTGACTTCATAATCGATGACCCCACCCGGATGCGCCACCCACTGCCCGCCCGTCATCCACTGATAGCCCGTGTTATTGCGAAACGCATCACACATCCCACCGTGCCACCCGGCGAGCCCGACCCCGCCTCGAATCGCCTCTTGAAGCCCCTTCTCTTGCGCTTTCTCAATGCTGCCCATGGTCCAGCACGGCACGACAACGCTCAGTTCCGACATGTAATCCGCATCGGTGTACACATCCATTGAATTGTGAATATCCACCTCAAACCCATCCGCTTCCAGTAGCGGCGCGAAAATATCCACACATTGCTTGGGTTCGTGCCCAGCCCAACCGCCCCAGACCATCAAAGCTCTTTTGCTCATCTTTTTCTCCTTGTGTGTTTGTAAATTCCGATTGTCAATCGCCCAACGCGAAGGCGAGGCCTCGTTCTTCTGCTGTTTTTTTGAGATCACTTAATGTCATGGCATTCAAGGGAATGCCGTTTGTGCGATACGCGTTGCGCCGCAAGGCTTCGGGTTCACCGGGGGAAAACAGCCGATCCACCCCGGGTGCCTTTTTGCATGCGTGAATCTGCTGAATCGCTTTGTCAACCCGCGCCTTGAATCGCGCTACATCTTCAAAAGCACTCACCCGAATGGCCACCACAAAATGCCCATCCTCACCCGCCTGGGCCCCCTCTTCCATATTGCCCAATTCAGTGCCATAGCGCGCGCTAGACAGCATGGAAGACAAAATCCCCATCACCATCGCCATGGCCACGCCCTTAAATTGCCCAATCGGCATCAGCAAACCATCTAGTGCCTTTGCGGGATTGGTCGTTGGCACCCCGTCCGCATCCATGGCCCACCCTTCTGGCAAGGTCAACCCTTTTTGTTCATACACGCGGATTTTTCCGTGTGCAGAGCCAGAAAATGCCGCGTCAAAAACAATGGGATATTCCTCGCCAGCGGGAATCGCAACGCTCAAGGGATTGATGCCCAAGAGACGCTCAGCACCTCCCCATGGGGCCATTGTGGGCAAGGCATTGGTCGTCGCAATCCCAATCATATTGCAATCCAGGGCCATGCGCGCGAAATACCCCATCGCGCCGCAGTGATTGCTCCCCCGAATACCCGCGGCCCCGATGCCAATATCTCGAGCGCGTGCAATCACCCGCTGCATCGCAAACGCGGTCCCAATCTGCCCCATAGAATTGCCTCCATCCACCACGAGACACGCTCCTTCATCCTTCACCACCCTGGGGTTGCCGTTTGGATCCACGCCATCAACCGTCAACTTCCTCACGTATTCCGGCACGCGCAACACCCCGTGCGAATGCACCCCACCGAGATCGGCATCCACCAGCGAATCCGCCAACAAATGCGCGTCCCCTGCCCGCATCTCACACGCCTCAAAAATCGCCCGCACCAAATCCAATAGCGACCGAGCATCCACACGCGTTTCGTTCTCCATTGCACTATCCCTCAAAAATTTTTCTGAACTTTTGGGGCACGGGTTTGATTTTTCGATTGCTGTAATCGAGAAAGACAATCCCAGTCTTCGCGCGCGCCACCTCCCGATCATCGGATTTTGCGCGCAAACAATAAAACAAATCACACCCGGTTCGCGAAAAATTGCACACCGCCACATCGCCCACAATCGTCTCGCCGTAAAAAGCTTCGCTCCGAAAGACGATCGAGGCATTGACCACCACAATCCCCGTGCCATCCACATCCAACTCCGCAAAACCATGCGCGGCAAAAAGACGCGCGCGCACTTCGTGACACAGGGACAACACCGCATCGTTGCCGAGATGTCCCCCGTAATTGATATCCGAGATTCGCAAGGGAATCTCGGTTGTGAACGCGTACGCGTCGGGCAATGCCAGCTTGACCCTACCCATCACAATATCCCCCAAAAAATCTGCTTTCTCAGTCCTTGCGCGCGACGTGCCGGTCTTCGTATTTTCCCTTCACAAACTTTTCGGGATTGAGTTCTTCGGGCAAATAATGCCAAGCCGTGCTATAGCGCGTGCGGTTGCTGTGGTTGTCGTAGGCACCGTGCAGGAGATTGGCGGAAAACAGCACAACAGTACCAGCGGGAATGATCAGATCAACAGCCCGCGATTCATCGACTTTTGTCCAACTGCCGTGTTGAGTTGGATTTCTGCGGTGTTCGGCAATTTTACCCATTTGATGACTGCCGGGCACCACCCGCAAACACCCGTTCTCCACATCCGAATTTTCCAGATAAATACCGCAACTGACAATGCGATCCGTGGCGGTTCCAAAATAGTAATTGTCCTGATGCCAGTGTGTCGATGTGCCGCCATGGGGCAATTTGGGAAAAAACTTGGTGCCGAACACGTCGATATTCGCGCCGATCAAGGCTTCCACCCGATCTAAAATCGCGGGTTCGCGCGCCAGTGCCAGCACGCGGGGATCAACCACGCAAACGCCCTGAATTTTGTGGAGCAAACCCGCCCGAGGCGCGCCGCTATCGTCTAACTCGAGTGTCCAGTGCGGCACCTGATCGGTCAACTTGCGACCCTCTGCCACCAATTCGTCAAACACCCGTTTGTAATAGGCCAACCGCTCGCCTTGAATCAGGGCCTCAAAAACGAGATACCCATCTGTTTGAAACCGCTGCACTTGCTCGTCAGTCAACATAAAAAAACCTCCAAATTTTTTACAAAGGAGCATGCCATGCAACGCGCGACAATTGTTGAAAAAGGCGTCACCTTTGGCTCTGCCCTGGCCATTGCAATTTCATTTACCACGCACCATTCGGTCTTGTGGGCTATCATTCACGGCATTTTTTCGTGGTTTTACGTGATCTACTACGTCGCAACCCGCTAAAGTTCTCTCCCCTTGGACTCCTCTCCTACGAGGCGAGGGGAGCAAACCGCGGATAGTTTTCATCGGTGTTCATCGGTAGTTGCTCTTACAGAATGGCGAATTTTTTGATTCAGCCTTGCCGCCGCCACCAACTTGCGCTCTAACAATTGATAATAGGCCACCGAGTCCATCGTCGTTTTTTTTTGACCAGAGTTTGCACCTCGTCGATAGCCTTGGCATAAGCTTCAACAAGCGCGGGCCCAATGCCTTTGGGAACGCGAAAATTTTGCAGAAAACAACGGGCCGCTAATGCCCCGTCGCCCGCGTCAATGCCCGCCCGCAGGTCTGACAGACGCGTACCCAATCCATCGCCATTGTCATCCAAAATCGCGTTCTCTGTTGCGATCAAGCCCTCGCTCAAAAACCATGCATCTGTCAATGAAGATGCCTGCGCGCAAATTTCCAAGATCGAAATGCGTTCATCGCGATTTTGATCCGCGCTGCCATCCGCCAATGCCCGAACAAAAAACCCCATAAATCGCGTGGCGTCGCGCTGATCAACGCTGCGCGTACTCGCGCACACAACGCGGCCCTTTTGACTGAGGGCATTGACAAAAGGCGCGCTCATCGACGCGCCATTGACAACGACTACGCGCCGGGCGGCCAAGATCCTCAACAATCCATCCAAATCTTCCGCTGTCAAATCGGCACCGGGAATATTCAACTTGCCAACCCGTTGCCGATAGCTCCCGTGTCCAATTAAAAAAACAAACACATCATCGCGCGGGGTTACGCGCGCTGACAAACCGCCAAAGGCATGGCGAATGCCTTCCAATGACGACGCGCCATCGGCATTCTCGCCCGTCTCGTTTAGCAATTGCACATGGGCTGCGGGATGATCACATTGCTCAATGAGTGCCCTACGCAGTCGCTGCCCCCAATCGTCAAACCGCTCGGCATACGCGTCCTCGCCGCCGCTGCCGCTGATGATCACATCGAAAACAGCGGCATTCGCCCTTCCCAGTCCCGCGATCAGCACGACCCAGATCGCGCACAGTCCGAGAGGCTGTCTCAAAAACCCCGGCGGCTCTCGATGCGTTGTATGGGATACATGGGATGAACACATGGTGTGGTGGTTCCTGTTTAGCTTTCAGCCCTCGCCTAGCGGCCCCAAGGCAATAGAATCGCTTGTTCTGCTGACCGCTCCTTCACGGTTCTCCCCGCTTCCGTCTCAAATACCATTCCGCGCAAAGCAACAACACGAGTAGCATATAAAAAGGCGGACGATGCCACAATGGAAAACGATCCCACCGCGCATGCGCGCGATCAGTCCACGGAATTTGCTCGGCCAATTGGTGCAACTCGTCCAACGCGAAAAATTGACCGCCCGTGTGTGCAGCCAGGCGTCTCAAAAAATTGGGATTATAGCGCGCAGATAAAAATTCGAGATGATCAGTTCGCGCCAGCACAGCAGCGTCCAACCGCCCAACATCCTCCCCATCGGCATCGCGTGCAGTCAGGGTTATGCGATGCAATCCCGCTTCTGTGGCCTCAAAGACAGCGGTATAAGTACCCGCATCTGCAATGGACTCAGAAACTGGCAAAGTCACTGTCTCGCCATTTGCCGTCTCGACCTGCACATTGATAGACAGCCCTTCTCGGGGTTCAAAAAGGGAATCGCGCACCACAAATTGCAATTCGCGCATGTCGCCCACCAGTACATCTTCGCCGCTGTCGATCAATGTCACCGGTTCGGGCACCCGCATCACCAGCAAACGCGCCAATTGACGCCAAAATCGTTCGTGAGCCACATCTTCAACATTCTGCATCATCTGCCATTGCCACGTCTCACCCGTGCCCAACGCGGCACTCAACCCTTCGCCATATCGCTGCCACGCAAACAGGGGCTGTCCATCCACGGCTTCAGATTCGGCATCCACAGTTGCCATCACGGTCGCGCCCGCGCGCACAGCCGCAAACGCATTGACCCCGTAAAGCGCGGACAAATTCGCCCACCGCTCGGCATTGACTTCGGCATTGCCACTCAAAGACCAGACCCCCGACAACAAACCTTCAATGGTTGGCTTGGCGCGAAAAGCCACATCGCTGTGATTGCCAGCAGGCCCCAATACAATGGGCAACATCGGTTCAATGGTCGAATGCGCCCACCCGCCCTCTGAGTATGCGCGCGGGCCGCCCAGCATCAAAAAACTACCCCCGCGCTTGGACACAAATTCTCGCGTTAAATTGAGTTGGGCAAGGGAAAAGAAATCGCGCTCGATATCCCCCCAAATCACCAGATGGTAGCGAAAAAGTTCGGCAGCCTCGGATGGATATCCACTCGCCAACTCCGATTTTGACACGCCAATGCGGATAAACACCGCTTCGTCATAACGCGGCGCGTTCAACGCCTGATCGTCAAAGCCCGCAAACAGGGGATTGGCCATGGTTGCGTCGCGCCCTCGGAATACAAACTTGCGCTCAGGCCCGGAAATGCGTACCAGACTCGACAAGGCCAGTTGTGGCATCCCCTCTATGGCACGCCTCAAAAACTTGCCCTCCCAATTGGGTCGCCCGCAAAAATACAAAATGCGAAAAATTCGCGCGCGCTGATCGACCAAAATATCCCGAGCATTGTTCGCGGCAATGCGGTCTTTTGTCGCAGTGCCCGTGGTATCTGATAGGCGCGTCTGCACGCGATAAACCCGCCAGCCATCTCCTTGCGGATGAAAACGGAGGCGAACGTAATTTTCTTTTTTTTCTCCCAAAATGGAAAGCGATGATGACGCCACCACCCGCTCGCCGTCCAATGCTTCGACGGTCACGTCTTCACCGGGCAACCCCTCAGCCACCACCCGCGCAGTGATCGCCACCTCGTCTGCGCGCGCGCGCGATACCGACACATCGGCCAATGCTAGGTCGCGCCAGCGGTCATCGCGTCCTGTTCCCACTGTAAATACGGGCACATCGCGGGGCAACCTCGACAGCGGCGCGGGCGCGGCACTTTGCTGCGCGCCATCGCTGAACACCACCACAGCCGATACCGCAGTGCCCGACATGTGGTCGAGCACCTCGCGAACCGCACCGACAATATCTGATCGCCCTTGATCAAATGCCAGGTCTTTGACGTCATTTACGCGCGCGGTCCGCCCGCCAAACCGAAATCGCGCCAATTGGTGGGATCGCGCCACAGCGTGCTCAAACGCCGATTCATCATAAACGCGCACAAATCGTTCCGCTCGCGTCTGTCCGTCATTTTCAGGCAGGGTCATGCTGCGGGAATCGTCAAACAAAACAGGCACAAAATGCGTGCCCGGTTCCAACCGCCGCGCCACCAGCACAGGCCCCAACGACAAAAACAGCGCCAGCGTTACTGCCAGCGCGCGCAACCCAATCAGCGTCCACCGCTTTGATAGCGCGGGCAACTGTCTATGCCAGAACCACACACTCGCACAAAAAACAACGCCGAGCAAAAAGAGCGCGACGGGGCCGGCAACATCAAATGCAAACCGCGCATCTCGATACACAGCCGCGCGATCACCGGCTAATAATTGTAATAACCAGTCAGTCATAGAAGATCTGATACAATGGATTCCGGGGTTTTGGAAGCAGCGTAACCATCCGCGCAATCCAATTCTGGCTCACCCCTCCGAATCGGGATTGGCGATCAGTGCTTCGCTACACTCGCCTTTCAATCTGCGTTCATACTCGCTTCCCCTTCACAGGCTCAGGGTGGTTGCTTCTCACTTCTGGCTTCTCACTTCTCGCCTTCTGTCAACGCCTTAAAATATTCCGCGACACGAGCGCGGTATTGCTCGGGAATTTCGTCTGCCTTGCCCGCGGAAAATCCATAGTCACTGGTTCGCTCTCGAATCAGGTCCGACAATTCTTCAGCGGCCAGGGTCAACGGTTTGATTGCGCGATCAAAAATCAAATCGTATTGCGGCACCGCTCCCTCGCGGTAATAATCGCGTCCCATGCCCGCCAGTTCTTCGCGGATGCCCGTCAAACGCTGCCGCACGCTGAGATCATCGGGCAAAAGCGACTCGGCCTCGCGCAATCGATCCATCCAATCTCGAAAACCGCTTTTGGCAAATTCGCGCAGCGCATCCGGGGTTTTCGGCCCCCACCCAAATCGCCCGTCGCGATCGCCCGAAGGGCCCATCACCTCATCTAGACGCTCTTTTGCCCGCGCCAGCGCATCCAGATCATCGCGCACGAGAAATTGTGCCACGCCATTGAGTGCTTCAGCGGCCCGATCCAGTTTCTCCGCCACCGCGCGCTCGTGTTTTTCCGATGCTTCCCACGCCCCCAACCGCACAAAACGCTCGCCTTCTTGCATATCTTCAAAAATCCCATCTCGACTCGTCTGGCGCAGCCAGTCATTGAGTTTTCGCGCCATCAATCCTTGGCTTTCAACGGCTTTTTCCGCCAACGCGCTCGCGTCCTTCATCATATCGCGGAACTGATCGGCTGCGCGTTGTTTGTCATTGAGCATTTCGCGCGCCGCGCGCTCCAAATCGGCCAACGATCGCTTCCCGCGTTGCGTTTGCTGATCCCGAGCCTTCTCGACCAAACCGCGCTGTTGGGCGCGCAAACTATCCATGCGTTGTCGCAACATTTTTGCGCGCTGAGTGGCGGCCTCGCGCGATAAGTTGCCCAATCGCGCGCGCACATCGCGCAACGCGTCTAAGGCGCGATTGCCCGCGGCCCGCGCGCGTTGCAAGTGTTCGTTCCTCAGGTTTTGCGCGCTGCGATTCATGTCCCGCCGCGCACCCTCCAATTGTTCTCTTGCGCGACGCGCGTGTTGCGGGTCCATATCGCCAGTCGCAATCTCGCCGTGGACCTCATCGAGCGCGTCCATGGTCTGACGCTGCGCGTCGCGCAACTGCGCCAGCCGGCGTTTGGCTTCTTCGCGTGCTTCACGTTCCACTTTTTCCATTTCTGAAATCAATCGCGCCACATCTTCATTGATGGCTGCTTGCCGCCGCGTCAATTCCTCAATTTTATTTCGCGCCTCTGCTGTCTCTGCGAGTTGCTGTTGTAGTGTGGATGCCTCTTCTCGAAAATCTCGCCGCCGCGCCAATTCCAGGCCATTCAACGCGCGTTGCTGTGCATTTTGCCCGCCGCGCGGCCTGCTTTGCACGACCTCAGCCTCTGTGGGTTGCATCTGCAAAAGGTGTCGATACGCGCGTTGTGCGTGCCCCAATGCGCGCGCCAATGCGGCATCGGGGGCGCCAAAGGACGCCTCGCTCAGTGCCGCGATAACACCCGCAATCTCAACTTCCAATGCACCTGCGGCGTTTCGCGTCGAGCTTTGAACGGTTTGTTGCGCTTCGATAATCGCGCGCTTCTGCTCACCAAATTTCTCTTCATCCATTTCCGACGCGCGTTTCCGCAAATTCCAGATCGCAATCACGACCTGCTTTTGGCTCTCGGCACCATCCCGCTGACCGCCCCGCATCTGCTGACCGCCCTCGTTGCTTATGGCGTTGCGATAGCGCCGTTCAAAAGGCCGAATTTCCAAAAAATAGGGATCGCCCAGTGACTCAACCGCTGACCGTCCGGGCTTGCCGTCTTCTGCCCAGATCGTCCACGTCATAAAATCGCCCGCCGCGAGATGCAGATCTTCCAATGCCATCGGATGCGCGCCCTCGGCATGCGCGACGCGCGCGGTTTCTGTTTTGAGTGACATCCGCACGGGATCGCGCCCTGCCACTTCGTATTGCAAACCGTAATCTGCGATCCCATAATCGTCTTTGAGGGCAAACCCAAAAGCCACTTCCTCAAGTGCCGTGGCTTCGTCATCCCCGCGTGGAAAACGGATTCGGATGCGCGGGGGAAGATCGACTTTGGCCGCAATTTTATGCGACCTCGCGGCATCGTTTTTCTCGCCATCTGCATCCTGCAACGCCACCTCATAAGTGCCGTTCTCCACAATCGTCAGCGTTCCCTCCCACACGGCATGGTCTGAGTTTCTCAACGCGATTTCTTTCCCATCACCCAATATTAGCCACGCCTTTTCCAATGCCTTATTCGCCGTCACGGATACGACCACCTCGCTGCCTTCGGGTGCTGTAATATTCCCCCCATAAGGCACATGGCGGTCTGCCATCTCCAAATAATCGGGATAGCGATACAAGAGCGCAATTGACACGACCTCGGGCCGCGTCCAAACCGAAAGCCGATACACTTTGGAACGATAAGCCCCCACCTGCACTTGGTATTCTGTATCGGCATACACATCGCGCAATTGATGGGCAAATACATCGCCCGTCTCGCCGGGTGCCAACGCTGCGGTTTGCCAGTCTCCACCCAATGTTCGCCACTGGATCGCTTTGCTCGCGTCCGTGAGATCCGTCGTCACCCACACCATCTGGTGCGCGCCGCGCATCACCCGCGCATCACCCGGTTCAACGCGGTATGGCAATGGCGACGTGCGTACGGAAAACAAACGCATATCGCCCACATCGACGTGCCACAATGCCAAAAGCAAAACAACACTCCCCAATCCCCAGATCCCAACAACCGCGCGGCGCATGCGTTTCAAGACGCGCCCATCGATCACAGGAGGGGCCTTGATCGCGGACAACGCGCGCACCTGCTGAAACACCTGCTCGGTCATCCACTCGGAAACCGGCGTTGACCGGTGCAGCGATACACTGCTCACGATCAAGTCTTCGAGCTCGGGATGGTGTGCATCGAGAAACAACGCCACCTGCTCGCGATCGGGCACAGCCCGTCGGGGCACGTACAGCCACTGATACCCCGCGCCAAAGACCGAGACGAGAAAGACCGCCATCGGCACAACCGCGGGCAGCCAATCGACAAAAGTCATCCCCGACCACAAGCCAATCAGCAAACCAAAAAACACCACGCCAAACATCAGGCGGCCGTGCAACCGACGGCGGCGATTAAACTGGGCCGCCACATCGCGGATGGCGTGTTCCAATTTAAGCGGTAGAAAGGGCGTCATTTTAATCATCTCCATGCGAATCTGCGGAACGGGGTAGGGTACACTTGCGTACCAGTTCACCGGCAGACAGATGCGTCTATTTGTCGCGTGCTTTGGAACGAGATGCAAAAAAGTGTTCGAGCAATAGCAAAGCGAACAACAACCCCATGGTCCAGCGACCGTATTCATGTGACATCGCATGGCGCGAGGGATCAGGGGCTCGTTCGCCATCGCCCTGAAATAATGCGGGCGCGTGGCACAGCCGAATCTCAAATTCCGCGGGCGTGATCCGCGTCAGATCGCTTTCTCGATCCGCGACATTCACTGCCGCGATTTGCCCGCCCCACTCGTATATGCCGGGCGCGCGGAATTGGCGGATGTCGCCAATTTCAGAACCCAATGGCTCTGGCCCCATCACCTGTTTCGTCGCACCTTGCACCTGCGGTTCAATCGCGTCGCCGATCAGATACGCGGTTTTGATCTCCCGATCACCTGCTAGATAACGCAACGTCTCGTGCAACAGGGGGACGAACCGGGGCGTCCGCGCCAAGTTTGACCGATCCAATCCCATCCCACCGGCCCAGATTAGGATGCGACCCTTTCCCCATGTGCCCTCGACCATTGCCGGCAGATCATCGTCGTATTTTGCCAGTACGACGGCCGAACTGTCTGCGGCGATGATGTGATAACTGTCATAGCGCACAGAGGAAAAGTCATTGAACCGCGCGCCCCGAAAAGGATGAAAAATCGCATGCGCCAATCTGACCCAGGCGAGTTGGGCATAACCCGCATCGCGCACCCCAGAAATTTGGATCTGCGCGCGCGCGAGCAACGCGTTCACAGACGGCATATCGGCATTTTTGCGAAGCGGCAAAAACAGCGCGCCGCCCCGTTCAACATAGTCTGCGAGCACGCCTACAGAAGTCGCATCGACATCTTCGGCAACGATCACCGAACTCGGGCCTTGTCCAGACTCATACAATCGCCAGGGCGCTCGCTCGGGCAGCGCGGCTTTGAGCAAAAAACGCGTGGCATCCGTCGCATGCCACACCTGTATGGGATGTTGCGGTTTGGTCGTCGAAACAAAAAAACCGCGATCATCGCGGGCCAACCCATCGCCTCCTACAAGTGCCACATACCCTGTTATCCCGCGCGGCGAAGGCACCGAAGCCGTGTACAACCCCGAACCGGCACGCAGGTCAAAAGCCACCTGTGTGGCATTGCCCTGCAACACCGTTACCTCGCGCGTTTCCACTGTTTGCCCATTGACCACGAGTTGAACCGCGAGCGCGTCTTGCCCCGACCTGTTTTGCACGCGCGCGCGAACCCGTAAGCCATCATTTTTTTCAACTCGCACCGCGAGCGCGTCAACCGACGCATTGGACACATGCGCGGCACCCACATCAACGGCATGGAGTTTGATCGCGCCCGGCAGGCGCCATCCCGTATCTGACACGGGCATGCCACTCGCCTGAAAGTCGCTGATTACATGAACGATGCGCCGCACCTGCGCGGTATCTGTCTGCCGCGCCGACGACATGGGCAGATCCGCAGCAAATACTTGCTCAACCGCCTGAAGTGCCGCGGCGTAATCGGTGTGCGCCCACGTCACATCGGCAGCGTCAATCGCGCGTCTCACAAGATCGACATCGTCCGAAAGCGGCACATTGACCTCGGGCCGCTGTGCAAATCGCACAAACCCGACCCTATCGCCCGGTGCCACTGCATCCAACACGGATTTCGCCTGTGTTTTGGCGCGCGCCCACACCCCATCATACCCCATACTCAGGGAAACGTCCAGTGCAATCACATAATCGGTTGCCGTCAAAGGCGTTGCCTCAACGCGCAACACAGCTTCTCGGAAAGGGCGCGCAAACGCCAGTGCCAGCACCGCCAGCGCGGCCATACGCAAGACCATCAACAAGACGTGTTGCACGCGCCTGCGCTCAATCACTTCGCGCTTGATATCCGGCACAAACATCAGGCTGCTAAACCGCACGGTCTCGCGCTCGGGGCGGCGAATGCGATGCACAAAATAGGGAATGCCAATCAGGGCAATGCCCAGGGCAAACAGCGGTGCCAACAATCCCATCACGCACCTCCCCGCGCCCGCCTGCCCGACGCGATCAGGCCGCGGTTGCGCCGATGTAAAAACCGATGCAACGCCTCGTCTAAAGGCTCAGAACACACAAATTCTTCAATGTCGATTTCCGATGCCAAACACGCTGCTCTTATGCCCTCAAAATGTCGCGCGCGATTTTTGAGATAGGCTTCTCGCACATCTGCTGGCACGGCAAATTGCTCGCGATCGCCTTCCGCGTCAACGAGTGTCATCGCCCGATCAAAGGGAAACGTCTGCTCTGCGAGGTCACTCACTTGCAGCACCAACACATCGTGACGCCGCGCCCGCAGGGAACGCAAATGCAAAATCATCTCATCGGGCGGATGCAACAAATCGCCGATCAACACCACCATGCCCCGCGCGGGCAACACATCGCCCATCACGCGCAAAATGCCCGCGGTATCCGTCGTTGCACCCGCGGGTTTTGCGTTGTCAATCTCCACCAAAACGCGATGGCATTGCCCATCTCGACGGCGCGCGGGCACATGGGCAACCAGTTCCCGGTGATACGCGGCAAAACCCACGTCATCCCCCTGACTTGCGGCCAGCATCACCAGACATGCCGCCAACATCTGTGCATAGCGAAACTTGCTCACGTCTCCCGAACCGTAATCCATCGACGCACTGCAATCCAATAAGACGGTACATTGCAAATTGCGTTCATCCTGAAATTGCTTCACGTGCAGCCTATCGCTTCGACCGTAGAGCCGCCAATCGACAAAACGCACATCATCCCCCTGCGCGTAGGGGCGATATTGGGCAAACTCGACCGACGCCCCGCAGTGAATGCTGCGATGCGCCCCACCTTGCAGCCCAGAAATAACCGTGCGCGCCAAAAGTTCTAAATCGGCAATGCGCGCCAGTTCCGCGGGATCGAGATATGTGTAAAAATTGTGCATGTGAATAGCCACAAAAGGCACAAAGGTGCAAAAAGTGAGAATAGGGGTCAGTGATCAGTCCCAACACCCCAAAGGCGAATCAGGATGAACTTCTGTCGAAGTTGTACACCATTATTCAGATTCAGGATGATCGGGCAGTCCGCACAGCCATCGTCATTTTAGCGAAAAGTCTGTGCTGGTGAAAGCATGTGGTGGTGACCAGTACTGGAATCCAAGCATTTGTAAAGACCTGTTTGCCCAAACAGGATCGTTTTCAAAATTGTCGTAGGTCACTGTGTCTCCATAGATATCAACGCCATCTCGCGCAGCCTGACCAGCCACATGGTTGCGCGCCCGACGACAGAAATGGAAATCGCCCTCGCTCAGATGAAGCAAGTCAACGCCCATCGCGTGACCATAGACCTCTCGCGCCTTGCGATGCGCGGCCGCGCTGGTGCGCTGATAATCCTGCTGATTCGCATGTCGAGAGCCGGTGATGATCAGCAGGTCAATGTCGGAATCCGGCGTAAAGTCGCCCCGTGCGCGCGAGCCGAACAGGGTGACGGTATCGGGATGCACCGCGTCCTCAACAGCCCGTGCTACCGCGCATGCTCGCAAGTCGGGAAGCAGTCGGGTGATGGTCTCTGGCATGGTGTCAACCTCCCGCGAAGTACTCAAACCAAATCCGCTTTGGGCGGCTGGATCGTTGCCAACAGCCGATCAATAACATCCTCGGCAGTCACGCGATCGGCTTCGGCTCTAAAATTGGTCAAAATGCGGTGGCGCAAGACATCCGGAGCAACCGCTCGAATATCGCCAAACGAAACGTGGTATCGCCCGTGCAGCAACGCTCGCGCCTTGGCCCCTAACAACAATCCCTGCGTGCCTCGCGTGCCCGCGCCCCAGCTAACCCACGACGTCACAAAATCCGGTGCCGCATCGCCGGGGCGACTCGCCTGCACCAGTTGCACCGCATAACGCGCCACGGGATCGGCTACGGCAACCATTCTCACCAACTTGGCAAAATCGAGCATATCCGCACCCGTAAAAATCGGCGCGACATCTTCGGCCACGGCCGCGGTCGTGCGCGTCACCACGGCCAATTCTTCATCTTCATTCAAATAATCAATCCGAATATTCATCATAAAGCGGTCGAGTTGTGCCTCGGGCAAGGGATAGGTGCCTTCCAGTTCAATGGGATTTTGCGTTGCCAGAACGTAAAACGGTTGTTCCAGCGGACGCGACTTCCCGCCGACTGTGACCTGCTGTTCTTCCATCGCCTCCAACAGGGCAGCCTGCGTTTTGGGCGGCGTGCGATTAATTTCATCCGCGAGCAAGATATGCGTAAAAATAGGCCCTGGAATAAACCGCAACTCGCGGTGCCCCCCGACGCGATCTTCGTCGATAATCTCTGTACCCGTGATGTCCGAAGGCATCAGGTCGGGCGTAAATTGCACGCGCTTAAAATCCAGATCCAAAATTTTCGCAATGGTGCGTACCAGCAGCGTTTTGGCCAACCCCGGCGCGCCCGTCAACAAACAATGACCGCCGCTGAACAACGCGATCAACAGCGACTCAATGACCTCGTCTTGCCCGACAATCACCTTGCGAATCTGCTCGACCATCCGCGCTTGTCCATCGCGCAACCGATTTATGGCCTCAGCCTCATCAGGCGTTTTTCGATCTTGAATGGCGTCTTTCAAAAATCACCTCAATGTAGGAATCAACGAATAGACGAATAGACGAATCGACGCAACGGAGTACCTGTCTGCCCTGCCTACCGCCGAGGGCTTTCGGCAGGCAGGCAACTGCGTCTGCGTAGCAGTTCATCTACACATCATTTTTTATCACGAAGTTCTGTAAGAAGCAAGGCAATAATCTCATCGAGGAGAGGAGACCGTTGCGGTGGTTGAGAACACCAACAGGAAGCAGATGACGACCTTGAATATACCATCCTTTGGTCTCACGAGCAGAACCGATAGCATACCGCGCGCCTTCGTCGATTCGTCCCCTCAATGCGTCATCGCATACACCACGATGTTGATCCCCATCGGATACGCCTTGGGCGCGGAGAAATTGCGGAAATACTCGTAATTTTCGCCCTCGCGCTCCCAGCCATCCCCCAGATCCGTATTGTGCATCACCACGACCATCAATCGCCCATCGCGATCAAAAATGCCCTTGCAGCGCGCCTCAGAACCGTATTCGGCATACCGCCCGGCCCAGCCTTCATACGTCACCCCAGTGGATTGCCAGTCCCAGAAACCGCCCAGGCCCGGCACTTGCGGCACCTCTTTGATATCAAACACAATGTGAAACAACTCGTGATCGAGCGGAATATCCACCATGGGAAATTCATCGGGTGGCAACACTTGCGAAATCTCGTATTCCCAATTTCGCCACGCGTCATCGCCCCAGAAATCATCCACGAGCAAAAAACCACCGCGCAGCAAATAATCGCGCAGTCCGTCCTGTTCGGACGCGCCAAGTGCCATGCGCCCCACTTCGAGCAGATAAATAAAGGGATACTTAAACACATCGGGATCATTGAGGCGCACGACCACGTGCTGAAACCGCCCATCTTCTGTGCGATTGACATTGAGGGTTGTAATTTGAGACAATCGCAGAGAAAAATTGATATCTGACTCGGGATAATCAACCGCCCAACTGCCCCATCGCCGCCGCCTATCGTCGTCACCCGCATAATTTGAATATTCGATGCGACAAAATGTAAAGGTATTGCCCGGAAAAATATCGCGCGTCATCCGCGCAATCGGGCGTCTGCGCCCGCGCTGTGCATCAAGAGCTCCATCGAGCATCAACAGGGCCAGCAAACACGCCATCACAATACGCATCACGGTCCCTCCACCAATTGCAACAACAACTGTTGGGCATCCCAAAAGTGGGGCACGGTTTCCAACAGCACCAGCACTTCGGCTTTGGCAGCTTTGACCGCGCCCTTTTTCGCGAGGGCCTTCGCCAGATTGAGGCGATGCCCGACCCGCCCGGGCGCGTCCAAATAAATCAGCCGACGCCAATCCGCGATGGCGGCATCCCACTCGGATAGCCTCTCGTGAACCGCCGCGCTTCGCGCCAGTGTCTCGACCTGAAAAGGACGCACCGCCAACGCCTTGTCCAGTGCCGCGCGCGCGGCCGCCCAGTCTTTGTTCTGCACATAGAGCGCGCCCAATGCCACACAGGCTTCAGGCGCGGTGGCATCCCATTCAATGAGTTTTTTGAGTGCTCTGCGGTGCCACTTTGGATCCCCGCGCTGGACACTCGCATCAACCCATTGCCGCAACGGCGCATCTGCCGCTGCATAGTCTGGATACAGGGCGTGGGCGTCAAGGAAAAACCGCTCTGCGGCATCCCAATTTTTTGCCTCAACCGCGCGTTTCCCGGCATGGAGAGCCTCGCGAAACCGCGACCCTTCGGCGAGGGCCTTGAGAGGGGCGCATCGATTGCCCAGATGTTCCATAAACCGCTCATCCATCAGACGGGCAGAAACGCCGCTGCTCGATATCAGCGCCTCGATGGCTGCCATGCCATCTCCAATGCGGTCGAGAACGGTTACGAGTGCCTCAATGCCGTAGTGATGCACGTAAAACGCGACAAACTCGCCCGATGCAAAATACCCAAACATCAGATGCGCGGGTGTTTTTGGCTGGCTAAACAACCGCTCGAGATCGCCCACCCCCGGAAACCCATCGCTATTGACAATGTGCTCAAATTCCGGACTCAGCTTTTGCCCCCAAGACGCCTCCCGTTGCGTTTCTTCATAAACGGAAATCCCCTCCGATAACCAGCGCGGCATGCGATTGCGGGTCTTCTGCAGGGTAATGACATGCACAAACTCGTGCCACAACACCTGGTGCCAGTTCATCGTGCCGGGCGGCCGCGCGCGAGGCGAATCCATCGTGATCAATCGCCCAAAGCAGATCCCCAAATGCCCCGCATTGCCCGGCAGGCCAACCGACCGCACCATAAACACATCGTGATCGTCAAACACCTGCACCACCACGGGTGTGTGCAATTCGATATTGTATTTTCTTTGATAGCGCGCCGCGGCTTCATCGAGGAGCGTCAACAATGCGTCGGACATGACCTCGGCTTCGCGCTCGGGCAATTGCAGTTTGAAAATACCGCGCGATATCGTTTGAAAGCCAGCGATAGCATCGGCCGCTTCGAGCAGATTATACGCGCGCACGCTGTGGGGATTGGCCGCAAAGACGCGCGCCAACTCGCGCCGCGCCCCGGCATCTTTGCCCAAGCGCAACAAATCATAAGCCAAGAGCAACCGCGCCTCGACATCTTCGGCATCAATTTCCAACGCGCGTTCCTGAAAGGCGCGTCCTTCTTCAAAGCGATATTGCCGAGACGCAATGCGCCCGGGAATGCGAAACGCCCCCGAAAAATAGCCATTAAATGCCAATGCCTGTTCTTGCGCCTTTTGCATCGCCGCCAAATCGTCCAACAAGAAAAATGCCGCCGCGCGCAACCCCAACGCTTCGAGGTGGTTTGGATTGACAGCCAGCATGGAATCTATCACCGCAAGCGCGGCGCGCGCCTCGTTGCGCTCCAGAAATTGCTCGGCTTGCAACTGGCGAACCGCTGGATGGTTGGGGTTGAGAGCGAGGAGTCGCGCCATTGCTTCTGCTGCCCGTTCATCGCCCGCGCGATAATAACACCACATCAACCCTGCGAGCGCGTCTTGGTTTTCGGGATGCAACGCCAGTGCTGCGCCGTATTTGTCTGCCGCCACATCGAACGCGCGCTTGCTCAGGGCCAGATTGCCCGCGGCGATGAGAACGGGCGCGCTGCGGGGAAATGCCTCAGCCATCAAATTGTAAAAACGCAACACCGATCTCGGGTCTTCGCCCTTTAATTCGCGCAATCGCGCAAACGCGAGAAAATCGTCGATATCGCGGCGATATGCCGACAACAAGCGCGCCTGCTGCTCGGCTTTTACAAGTGCCGCGCTAAAGTCGCCCATCCGACCGCGCACGCGATACAATTCGGCCAATCGCACCGTCACATCGGGCGCGCTTGCCACACCCTCTTCCAACAGCGCGATGGCTTCGTCAACGCGCCCTGTAAGTGCCAATAATTCGGCGTAATCCCGCCGCATAGACCCCGCGCGATAGGGCCTGCGCTCGATCGCGTTGACAGCCTCGCGGTATGCCCCGCGCTGCCAAAGCGCGCGATAATGCGTCTCCTGCGCGCAAACGCTTTCCCCAACGAGGGCAAAGAAGACCACCGCACAGATCAAAGATGTGATTTGAGAGAGCATAATCAGTCTCGAGAAAAAGCCTGAGAAATCGCAGCGACAAGAGAAGGAGGGGCAGACATTCTTGTCTGCCTTACCACTCAATTATCCGGTTTGTCTTTTCCCACACCGCGACAGGTCTGTCTTTTCTTTGTCTTCGCGTTTTTTTTGTTTATTTTACGACATCGCCATCTCACATACATGGCTTGTGACCGCACGACATGATCTGGCTCTTCATCATTATTTTTTTTGCCTTTTGGGTTTATATCGGGATTGAACTCTACCTTTATTTTCGCAAACCCAAAAATCCCGACAACTGGGACGACATGTCCGAATGGGCATGGCGGCGCGCGGTACGCAAAGCCATTGACGAGATGTTAAAAAAAAAAAAATAAATCGCGTCAGACCAGACGGTGCATTTTGTCTGCCTTACCACTCAATTATCCGGTTTGTCTTTTCCCACACCGCGATATGAATCCATTTCAAAAAACCGCTATGACGACCCTTGTCGCGATCCTCTTGCTCATCGGCGTCGGCAGTCTCGTGCGCGTTTCCGGCGCGGGCTTGGGGTGTCCCGATTGGCCCCGGTGCTGGGGGTGCTGGTTTCCGCCCGCGAGCATTGGCGAAATTGACAAAAACTATCTGATAGAACGCGGGCTCGATATCGAAGACTTCAACCCGATCAAAATGTGGATCGAATACATCAACCGCCTCATCGGCGTGATCATCGGCGTGTTGGTCATTGCCACCTTTCTGCGCGCCATCCCGTATCGGCAAACACATCCCGCCATCTTTTACGGCTCGCTTTGTGCCGTCTTCCTCGTGGGTTTTGAAGGCTGGCTCGGCGGGCAGGTCGTAAAATCGGGCCTCAAACCCGGCATCATCACCCTGCACATGGCAGGTGCTATGGTGCTCTTATGCTTGCTGCTCTACATCACTGTTCGCGCGGTTGACATCCGCGTTCCCGCCACGTTGCCCACCCCCAAAGTGCTCGTCCGCCTTTCGGGTTTGCTCTTTGTCGTGATATGTATTCAGATGCTGCTCGGCACGCAGGTGCGCGAGGCCATCGATCCCTACATCAAAAACAGCGGCGGCGTCTCGCGCAACGCGTGGATAGCCAACGTCGGCCTTATGGACCACATCCACCGCTCGTTCACTTGGGTGGTCGTTGCAATTGCCGCGTATCTCGTCTATATCACACGCAAGCATGGGATGGGCGGTTTGCTCAACGCGACCTGTTATCTCGCCATGGCACTCATTCTCTGTCAAGCTATCTCTGGCATGGCCCTGGCCTATGCGGGATTGCCCCGCGTGTTTCAGGTGCTCCATCTCGTGACTTCGGCCCTGCTCATCTGCGCGGTTTACACCCTCTGGCTCATGCTGAGAACCGCGCATATCAACATCAGGAGATCTTTATGAAAATTTCCGTTTGGCACCGCGAACTCTCCGATTCTTATCTCCGTTTTATCACCCAACTCGGCGCGGACTGCGTCGACTTTGGGCGAGACGCGGATTTTCCGGGCGTTGCAGAACAAGGGTATCCCGACTTGGATGACCTGTTAAAAAGAAAGAAAAAATTCCAGTCGTGGGGCCTCGCGATCAACCGCGTCACCTTGCCCGATATCTCGGAAAAATTTATGACCGACCAACCCGGCGGGGAAAAAGAACTCGAAAATACGTGTCGGGCACTGCGCGTATTTGCCGAAGCAGGTGTGCCCATTGCCCGCCAACGCTTCTGGGGCGATACGTTCAACGAGATCATGTTTCGCTATTCGTCTGAACACCGAGGCGGGTACCGCTCGCGCGGCGAGAGTCAAGCGTTGACCAACCCCGTGCCCGAAACGCCCGATTACGACGCCCTGCAAAACTGGTGGCAACACTTTTGTACCGTCTATGAACACCTCGTGCCCATTGCCGAAGAAACCGGGATCAAGCTCGCCATTCACCCGTCCGACACGCCGAATCCGGACACGCCATTGGGCGGGTTGGGTTTTCACCGCGTCATCGACGCGTTCCCGAGCCGACAAGTGGGCTACCTCTACTGTTGTGGCACGCGCGCCGAAGCGGGCGGCTCACCGCTCGTCCTCGATGAAATCAACAATTACGGCCGCAAAGATCGCATCTTTATGGTGCATTTCCGCAATGTGCGCGGCTCACTCGCCACCGCGCGCGGTTTTGAAGAAACCCTGCTCGATGACGGCGATATGAACATGTTTAAGCTCGTGCTCGAACTCGAGCGCGTGGGTTTTAACGGGTGCCTGAATCCCGACCACATTCCCCCGCTCGAAGGCGACCAATCGCCCATCACCGGCGGTCTGGCTTACTCTGTGGGTTATATCAAAGCCCTATTCGCCGCGCGCGCTGCCCTGCCTTGACAATGCCTGGGTGATTTGATATATTTGGCTTTGCACTAGATTCAGGTGCCGAAGTGATGGAATTGGTAGACGTGCGGCGTTCAGGGCGCCGTGGGCTTAGGCCCGTGTGGGTTCGAATCCCACCTTCGGCACCATACATACAGAATACCATATTCCCACCTCAAAAAAGGGTTATGCCCGCTCGGCATAACCCTTTTTTGATTATTAGCTTTCAGCCCACCTACCCAGTAAGGCATCGCTGCTGACCGCCTTTTTTACTGAAACCCCAGGCTGGCGACAATCTGCCGATATTCTTCCAGAGGATAGCTGGCATCTCCGCTGCCATTGCCGATCATATAATAACCCACCTGATTGTGGATGGACACCGCGATGAGAAATCGGGTGCCGGGATACTCTCGGTTGGGCCGTTCCAGTTGACTATAGCAAAATTGCCACTGAATCGCCTCGCCCACCTTGAGTTGGACGCGCTGTTTTTCGTCAATAACCCGATATTGATCAAACCGCGGCATCAAATACTCCGCTTCAAAATCCCGAGCGAGCTGAACCAGTGTCATGTCGTCGGGTAGTGCCCGCGGATACAGGCGCATCTGGGGACGAAATTCACCTGCTGACTCTGGCGATACAGGGCTGGAAATGCGTACCGTCACAGGTGCCAAACCATTGATATCTCTCGCTCTGACAAAGGTCTCTGCATTGATAGCCCACTGGGCATTTGGACGACTGATTTGAAATCCCCATGCTTCGTTAAAATACGAAAGCCCGTCGAAAACACCGTTATCGCCGGCGTCGGGTGATGTGGGAATCGGCTTACAACCCAAAGCCGCCAACAGACCACACAGCGCGAACGCGCGACATAGTCGGGCGCACATCATTTTTATTTCGCTCAATGCAAACATACCATCTCCTCCAAGATCAATCGCGAAGGCACGTGGACAAACACGGGTTATTTGGCACCTGATATCCTGCGTTGGACCAACTCGGGATGCAGGCGATAAACCAGTGCTTCCATCTGCTTCAGACCATTGGCTTGCACCACAAAACGCCCATCGATCACCACAGCCGGCGATATTGCCGGCACCACCCCAAGCAGCCGAGCAGTTGCGAGGACGGACGCCTTATTGTCTTGCCCAGTGACCGCAATACCCGCCTGTTTTAAGCAATCTGCCGCAGAAGAAGTGCCAAAAGCCATCTTCTGTTTGTGGCATAACAGCGCATCCGCGACTCGCTCAGGCGCGACCTGTTGCGCCTTCCGAAACAGCGCATTTGCCTCGCCATCTCCCACAAAGTGCAAGCGCAAACGCCCAGGTACCCGCACTTTTTTAACCCATTTCAAGAGGCGTTCCGCGAGTTTCACAGATGCGGACGATTCCACATTCAAAAACAGATCTATACCCTCTAAATCTCGGCCTTGCAAAAGCCGAGTCACCGGGGTCAATTGCACAGAGGGCACAAACTGATCGCCAACGCGCCGCACCATGTGGGCGTATTGATTAAAACGGGCGGTCTTTTGAAATCCACTTCCCAGCACAGCAGACGGCACTCGGTCGAGCCCATAGCGCGCAATCAGGTTCTGACCCACCCAACTGTTTACCTCTACAGTCTTAAACGCAGTGCCGGGAAACAGCGACAGGGTAGATCGAATAACCGGATACGTATCACACACCACACAAGTTGAGTCGTTGAGAACCGTCGCCTCAAAAGAAACGGGCTCGCGAAATTCACATCGCGCATCGGATGTCCCGCCGTGTACACACACGCCGACTTTGCCCGGATGCACGCAATCCCCGTCGCTGCGGCACTCGGGAACATCGGTGCAAAAAGACAGATTCTCATCAAAGCGACAAATCAACCGGGCAACAGCAGCCGAATCAGAAGCCGCCTTGGCGGGGTGCCCATTGATGCGCAAGGTGGGTGACGAATAAATCCCCAACGTCTTTCCGCGACGAATATTTTCGGCAAACATCGCTTCCCCCACATCGCCTTCTGCCAATTCCGCGATTCGGTCTGCATCCATCTCCACCTGCGCTGCACAACCTCGCCAATCCGTCGCGATGCCCGCTCGATTGCGACACAAAATGTAGTCCCAGAACCGCTCGGGATACAGCGACATCACAACCGTTTGCCGAATGCCCTCGGCCACTTCTGCATCGCCGTGCAAACTGCGAAAGCGGCCCGTCCCCGACGAGGTCGCAGCCTTGCACCCAGGCTCTGACGTTGCCGATGCAACAGGCGCGCGCGCCACCACCGCACCAGAAGAACGCTTTGCCCCGGCTTCGTCTGCGATAAAATACAGCCGAAAGTCAATGTGATCCCTCAAGTTGCGAAACATCGGCCCCAGCCTTTGTTCCGCGCGGATGCCATAAGGACAATCGGGCATCACAAACAACTCGACCAAGGGGTGCCCCTCTCGCCCGAGTCCGGTTTCCCCGTGTTCGGTTCCCGACGGGGTATGGGTGATGTGGTGAGCAGCACCGCGTCCCGTGTGGTTCACCTCGGCCAGCATCTCGGCAAATCGCGCGTCAAAATCGGGCGTCTGGTTTGCATCGTGACAGCGTTGGCACAAATCCGGCGGGGGAGTGCGACGGATATTGCGCGCTTCGGGGCGCCGCGCATGGCGTTCTCCGGGCCCGTGACACACTTCGCACTGCACATGGACCAGGTGCTCGACATCTTTGCCAATCCGAAATCCCGTCGGATATCCAAACCCCGTTGTATGACACGTCACGCAATCGGGCTGATAGTGTTTTTGTTTTTGCAACAGCCGATTAAACGCCCCCGCATGATGCGACTGCGCCCAGTCTGCTGCCTCTGTCGCGTGGCACCCCGCGCACACCTCTTTCCCCACATATCTATTGCCGCCCCTCGGCACCTGATCTTCCAGCGCGAATCCCGCGAACCTCGGCCGCGCGGTCTGCTGCAATGCCGAATTCTTTTCCACCCGATCGTAAAATCCATCCGCGAATTGTTTCACCGCGCGGTCTTCGGCAATGGCGTCCGAGACAAAGATGGTTTTGACCTGCTCTGCCGTCACCTGTCCATTTTCCACACCCAATATCGCCTGTCCAACCGCCTTGCCCTGAGGATGCGTGCCCAACAACAGCGCCTTGCCCACCCGTTGCGTTGCCTCACTCGACCGCGCGCTGATCACCACGTCTATCTCCGCGACCTCTTGAACGAGATCGCGTTCTGCTTCCCGATCCAAATCGCTCAACACAACCACCAGATCCGCCGCACGATGCATCTTTGCAACCGCCTCTTTCACCCCATCGAGCGCAACATCTACGCCATGGGGTACGTTCAAACTCGATCTACCCATTGCCGTATCGCGCGCCTCGATCTCCGGTTCGCCCGCCACACCCACCACGCCCACGCGCACAGCGCCTGCGTCCAAAATTCGCGCCACCACACCCATCTGTACGCCATTTATCCTCAGATTTGCACTCGCAAAAGGCACGCCACCCGAATCGCGCATGGTCTGAAAAAATGCCCGTCCAAACCGCAACTCGCCCACACCCACATTGGCCACATCGTACTGCATGGCCTTCATGGCGTTCAGGTGTATCTCGCAACGCAACTGATCCAACGCCGTATCGCCGGCAAACAGGCCACCGGCATCCAACAACAACGCATTGGGATACGACCGCTTCAACGCATTCACAATCGTGGCGCGCCGCGCAATGCCTCCGAGTTGATTGTCCGCGCAGCCACAAACTTCCAGAAAACTCTGCGTGCCTCCCGTATAGAGCAACACCGCCTCGTCAGCCGTCTTGCCCTGCCCAATTACCGCAAAACAAAAGACAGAGAATAAGCACAGCGAGAAGCAAGCCCCGATCAGCGATCTTTTTTCTCGTAGATATGCGTTCATTTGTGGTTGTTTCTAAATTTTGACAAAAAAAAGGCCCAACATCCCCCCGGGCCTCGTGAATACCGCCATCGCGCGCTCAATCCAATATCCCCAGCCTATCCCAACGGATTTTTGAAAAAATATTCCACAAAGGCCCCCGGCTGTCCCACGAATAATAAATAAATACTGGGTGTGCCTTTACTTTCTCCATCGGCACCATCCCCCAAAACCGGCTGTCGTAACTGCTGTCGCGGTTGTCGCCCATGACAAAAATGTGTCCCGGCGGCACCGCGCGCGGGCCGTAGTTGTCGCGCGGGCCATGTGGTTCAACTCGGGGGTCTTCGTGCTTAACGCCTTTTGGATTCTCAAATCGCTTTCCATCCACATACACAATTTTATTTTTGATTTCCACAGTTTGCCCCTCAATCGCAATGCACCGCTTGATAAAATCGCGCGACTCATCTTGGGGAAATTCAAAAATCACCAGATCCCCAGGTTCAGGGGTCGAAAACCCCGGCACGCGAAACGAGGGCAATTTGGTATTCAAAAGCGGCACGCGGTCGGGAATTTGCGTGCCAAAAGTCAACTTAGCACCCAGCACATAATCGCCTTCTAACAGCGTATCTTCCATTGAACCCGAAGGAATGTGATACGCTTGCACCAGCGTGCCCCGAATCAAAATCGCAAAAAAAATCGCGATCCCAAATTCTCGAAACGCGCTCCGCTTTCGCCGCGCTTTTCTCGTTCTTTTTGCCATATCCCAACCATAAAAAATAAAGGTGAACTGAGTTGTCAGAGGCCAACCCTCCCAACCGCAGCGGATGGAGGCTGCACCTGACGCTTTTCTTTTAACGATTCTGCGAAAAATAAGTTCGCTCGGGCTGGCCCGTCTCGGCTGATCGGTTCGCCGCGAGCGAAATATCGAGGCTACGCAAACCGTCTTCAAAATCAGATAAAATTCCCGATCCATCTCCCGAGTGAATCGCAGCCATAAATACCTCGTCGATATCTTCCGATTCGGGCATCTCGCCGACCTCAGCGGCACCGTCTGGAAATACTGTCACACCTCTTCCCCCGACCGTGGCTCGCATATCGCGCAGAATAATATCAATGCCATTTGAGCCTCCGCCGTCGCGCAAAACGCAGGTGGAACTCAGCGTGCCCACAGCGCCATTTTCAAACTGGAGCGACAGCGCGTACACATCGGGAATATCCAGATTTTCAACATCGCGCAACGCGCGGGTGGCGTAATACGCATGCACTTCGGCAACATCGCCCACGAGATAGCGCAACAAATCAACTTGGTGCGTGGTCTGCTCGACAATCTGCCCGCCCGACTGCGCCATCACGCGCCACCACGGCGTGCCCGGCAAACCGCCCCACCGATGGGCCATCGCCATTGACACGGGCTTGTCCTTCAAAAATTCGCGCCCCTGTTTTGCCCACCCCGTATATCGCTGTTGATAGCCCACAGAAGTCAACACCCCCGATTTTTGAACGGCCTCTAAAATTTCCAAGCCTTTTTCCATTGACGGCACCACGGGCTTTTCCAACAACATGTGTACCCCCTGCTGCGCCGCCAAAATCTCCGCGTCATAATGTGCAAATGTCGGCACCACCACGTACATCGCGGTTAAATTTTCTTTGTCCAGCATCGCGCGATAGTCGGTATAAGCAGTGCCACCAAATTCTGAAGCCGCGCGCCGCGCTGTTTCTTCCTTGATATCGCAAATCGCGACGATATCGACATGTTCAATGCCCGACAGCGCGCGCATATGCGACCGCGCGCGTCCACCCGCTCCCACAAACCCCACGTTTATGCCCATAGTACAGCCTCCTTGAAAAAGATGGAAAGCAAGACCAGTCGTCCGTTATCAGTCCCTTCCCATCCACCCTCATTGGCGACCCCCGGCCCCGTTACTCGCTTTGTTACCTGCCTGAAGGGGGCCAGGGGCAGAGATCTGCCTTAGAAGCCATCAACGACCCAATACAGGACCTCACTTTGTCGCCAAAAATAGACCGCATGCCGCAAACTGTCAAGTCTGATCAGGCATCCATCACGGTCTAGCATGCCTCACGCCCTCGCCATAGGACCTTTCGGCGCGTCCCGACTGTACAATGCACTGCCCCGATCATAAGACACGCCCACAGAACCGTCGGCAACCTCTAACCGCGGCACATTCTTGTCGAACACATCGCGATCGGGGCCGCGCATGACCGCCATCTGTGCATCGGTCATGCCCTTGACCAAACCGCCCCACCGTTTTGCTGGATGGGTCAAATCTCCGCCGCTGCGATTGAAATTTCGCGAGGAGTATTTGTGCAAAATTCCCCGTCTCGAAATATCGCTCTTCCACGCCAATGTGCCGTGCGTCGTACCGCCATCCATAAAAAAGAGCACATCGCCCGCTTTCATCGCCACGTGTTTCACCAAGCCCATGTGGTCATCGCACGAGCGCACACATCCGGGCAGCGCGTAATACGCCTTGTGCGATCCCGGCACACACGCAAACCCGCCATCGGCTTCGCCCACGTCGCGCAACTGCCAGGTCACGGTGACGGCTTCGCAATAACTGCGCCCATTGTGATAAACGTATCCCCGGGTGGGATTGAGCGGCTCATTGGAATCGTGGAGGGAATGTCCCGACGTGCCCTTTACCGCACAAAATGCCGTTCCTCCGCCCGTGCGCCCGCCGCTGCCGCCCATCCAGTTCAGCCGATGTTCAACCGCCGGATGCGCCAGCATCCGCCAAAACGGGTCGCAATAGGGCTTGGGCAACTGAATCAGCCCAGTCAACAGAGGTCTGCCTGTGCCCGCGAGGCTCTTTGACCCCCGCGCCAATTCCTCGCCGACCACGATTTTGTCCTCGAACTTGTCAATGGCAGCATTTGCCGCATCCAGCCACGCGCTGTCCATCACCCCGCGCAACACGAGATACCCATTCAAATCCCAAAAGTAAAATTCCTTTTCATCAATGCCCGAATTTGGATTTTTCATCAAAATAGACGGGTGAAAAATCTCACGGGAGGCATCCAACGTCACGGTCTCGCCATCCGTCTTCAACGTCGGTGGCGGCGTCGTATCCCAATACCCAGGCCGATACAGCGATGCGCGTTGTTCAGGGCACCTGTCTTCCATCCAATCGGCCGCGGGCATTTCTTTTGATGCGGGGCCAGGCCCTGCCGAACGCATCACCCCGCGCCCCACATACTCATAGGACAACAAACGCTGCGGCCCGTTGCCTTGCCATGCGCGCATGCCCTGTACGACCGTCAGCCCGACAATCAGCAAATCACCCGCTTTCAACTCGGGTTGATAGAGATAGTCCCCATCATCCGCGCCGTTCAAAATATCCTCGGGCGTCTCCACATTCGACTTGTGCGTACACGGCACCATCACAAATCCGCCATCGCCGGCCTTCACATCTGCCAGTGCCCAAAGCGCGCGCACACCTTCGCAAAACCTGCGCCCATTTTGGTAATAATATGCCAGTGATGGATCTCTCGGCTCATTGCCCCCGGCCAGCGGTGCAGACGTATCACAGGTCTCGTCGCACAAAATCTCAGGCTCGCGGTCCAGGCGAAAACCCGCGCCCACAATTTGATTCAAATACCACACCAGTTGTGGATGAATCAACAACTCGCGGAACGGCTCGCGCAAATCGCCTTCCCAGCCGAGCATCCCCTCGAGAGAACCGGCCCGATCGATCGCCCGATTCAACTGCGCCACTTCAGGACGGGTCAATACCCCCGGCACATGCAAATAACCCGTCAAATCAAAGGCGTAATTCTCTTCGTTTGTCATTGTTTTCTGATCCATATCAGCCTCCTTGGCCTCGGTACCTGTTTGCCTGCACACACCCTACGCGCAAGCACATAAGTGGCGGTTTCTTCATGAAAAGCCCAATCGCATTCTAAAACAAGTACAAAGTGAAGCCCCTCAACCGATTGCTTGACGCGACTTATGGGTCGCTGTACATTGCACCCAATTCGCTTTTTGATTCTCAGTCTGCCGGGCCTTTTTTTGCCCGCAGGTCCGAACAGCCAATGCAAAATTCGCGCCCTATATCACACGGGCACTGGCTTAGGAGATCCGCCATGCAAACCAAAAAAAACGCCAGCCTGACGCGCTATCCCACAGTTCAGTCCATGAAATCTCAGCCGCGCGAAGCGGCATACCGCTCTGCCCTACCAAAGGCAGACAACTACGATAGCAATTCATTTGCAGAAACCGCGGGCTTTCACGCCTTTGGCGACGGGGGCGCGGCGCGCTATCACGTTCGGAAACTCGGCGGCGAAATCCAGCCCAACGACGCCGACGTCATCGCCCTAGAAAATGGCCTGACTGCTGTTTTGGTGGAAAATCAAGCCGTAAACTACAAAATGTTCGGTGCTGTTGGCGATGGCATTCGCGATGACGGCGTGCAGATCAAACTCGCCCACAAATACGCCAACAGGCACGGCATTCCAATTGTCAATCGCACGGGCGAATACTGGATTAAACAGACCCACAACATCCCCATCACAACCAACGTACATTGGGGTAAAACGACGTTTCACATCGACGAAAAATACAACGATAAAAACAGCGCGCGGTTCATCGTTCGCAATGACCAGGCGCGAAAAAATCTCGCCGAGGACGAAGCGATAAAAGCGGCCTTGCTAAAACAACTCAAACCCGGCGTGCAACTCATTCCCGAATTGGCCCCTTATGCGGGGCATTTAATCACAGTCGCAGATTCGCAAGACCGCATTGGCATCCGCGCGGGCAACTATTCTAAAGCGGGGTGGGCGCGCGAAGAATTTTTTTACGTCGAAGAAGAAGGGCGCATCATTGGCGACATTGCATGGGCGTTCAAAAACTTCACGTCTGTGACAGCCACGCCCTGCAATGATCACTACCTCGTCATCGAAGGCGGGGGGTTCTATTTTTCCGGCGATGTACCGGGCGAAAATTACACCGGCTACCATCACCACGGCATTGCCATACAACGCAGCCGCGCGATCGTTCGCCAGCAATGGATGGGATTGGAAAAAGGCAAACGAGATATGTCCATGCAACCCCGCCGCGGCTTTTATGTGCTCGACAGCGTCTATGACGTGACCTTGGAGAATATCCGCGCGATGCCTTGGGAAAAAAACCGCCGCGCAAAAGATCGCGTCCTCGCCGCTGGCACCTATGGCATTAGCGGCGCGAGGATGCTCAATTGCACATTTCGCAATTTGACGGCTGAGGGGGGTTGGGTGGCGTGGGGGGTTTTCGGTACAAATCTCAACAAAAACTTTCGCGTTGAAAATTGTCGCCTCAACCGCATTGACGTTCATTTTCACTGCTGGAACCTCTACATCAGCAACTGCTCAATTGGCTTCAAGGGCATTTCCGTCACGGGCGGCGGCGATTTGTTCATTGAAAACACCGCGAGCGATGGCAATCAATTTGTCAATTTTCGGCGGGATTACGGTGCCAAATGGGACGGTCACATCCGCCTTCGCAATTGCGCGTTGAAACCTAGCGGCACGGGCGGCGTGTCAGTGCTCGCGTATCATCCGGACAATTTCGACTATCAATATCCCATCGGCTTTGCGCGCAGTGTCAAAATCGAAGATATGATCGTGGATTACAGCGCGGCCCCCGACTCAGAAGACCCGTGCTATCTGATGGACATTGTGCCCTTTTCCAAAACCGACCAGAACGCGCGTCTCTTTTTTCCCCGCCGCATAGAATTTCGCAATATTGCCGTGCAAGGACGCGATCAGGGCGTGCGCCTCATCCGCATTCCCAACCCCCACCACTACGACCTGCGCCAAAAGAGCCATTATGACGGCAACCGGCAGATCGCCAATTGCACCCTGATTTGCGACGACGTGCAACTCGAAAAATTGACGCCCAAAAATCCCGCTGACGCGGAACAGATGCACCTTGTGATCGGCGGCGAAACGCCCCTCAACTACGCGGACTCGCACGCACTCTATCCAAATATTCGCTTTACAGATTGTGAAAATGTCAGTCTCTATTTGGGACGGTGCATCGCCAGTGCGGTCTTTGAAAGGTGTGCGATAAACGCGGTGCATGCGCCGGCCCTGCGCGGGGCCTTGGTCTTTGACACATGTCGCTTTCAGCCCAATGTGCAACAAGTGCCCAAAATTTTTTATCGCGTGAAAAGCAGCCTGGGGACGCGGTTTACCAACTGCACCCTGCACGCCCCGATCGTCAACGGGCAAGCGCGTCCCGAACTGGTCTGCCGCACGGGCGTTGTGGAAATTGACAAATCCGTGCAGCACTATCATCTCAATACCGCGCTTGGAAATGAGATTGTAAATCACTTCAAAAACTTTGACCCCGAATTTATTGCCAAACTCAAGGCACACCACGAACTCGAACCCTGACTACGCCCCGCAGCGAAGCGAATAATCGCCCAACCCCTAAAACCCTCCTGCCAGCCAGCAGATGATTCCGCAGATGAACTAGGCAGTTATACCCCGTTCCGCTGATTCGCAGAGAATCCCCCATGTTCAAAAACTATCTCACCGTCGCCCTCCGCAATTTGATGCGTAACAAGATCTACGCCACCCTCAATGTGCTCGGCTTGGGAATTGGGATGGCCTGCTGTTTGTTGATCGCGTTGTTCGTGCAACGCGAACTGCGTTACGACCGGTTTCACAAAAACGGAGATCGCATCTACAAAGTGGTTCGCGAAACGCAGAGCAAAGCCGGCCCGCGTTCTTTTGATTGGGGCACATCGGGTGCTTTGGGGCCTGCGTTGGCGCGCGATTTTCCCGAAGTGCTAGCCGCGGTTCGCATGTGGCATTGGAACGTGAAAGTGGAACGCCAGAATCGGATGATTCGGGTGCGGTTTAGTCTCGTTGACAAACACGTATTTGACGTATTTGATGCAGAATTTGTCAAAGGCAATCCGCAAACGGTTTTTGCAGACCCTTTGGGCATGGCGATCACCGAGCGCATGGCATCGCGCCTTTTTGGCGAAGAAGATCCGATGGGGAAAGTTTTGACCGTTGACAATTCCGTTTTTGGCAGAGATTACATCGTGCGGGGAGTCTTGAAAGATCGGCGCGATCCCTCGACGATTCGATTTGATTTGGTGATTGCGAGCATGCCGAAGAATCAATGGGAGAGCAAATGGCTGACGTGGCAGCATTTTCAGGCATGGCGACCGGTTCATACCTATGTACTGCTTCAAAAAGGCGCGAGTATTGCGTCACTCAACCAAAAGTTGCCGGACTTTATGGCGCGCTATATGGGCGCAGAAGTTCAAGAACACAATGCGTATCACCTGCAGCCCTTTCACCGCGTCTATCTCCATTCGCGTGCCGATTACGGCCTCGATAGATTTGGCGATGTGGGGCAGTTATATGTGTTGGGGGTCGTGGCGGTGTTTATTCTCGCCATTGCCTGCGTGAACTTCATGAATTTGGCGACCGCCCAGTCTATCGGGCGGGCGAGAGAGGTTGGGTTGCGAAAAGTGGTGGGAGCCCGGCGATGGCAGTTGATGCAGCAATTTCTCGGTGAATCCCTGATTGTGGCCTTTTTGGCACTGTTGCTGGGCATGGGTCTCTGCACAGTGCTGTTGCCCGTGTTTAGCGATTTGATCCAACAACCCTTGGCGTTGGATGGCGAGGCTTATGCCACCTTATTGCCCGCGTCGGTCGGGGTGATTGCGGTGACGGGGATATTGGCGGGCAGTTATCCGGCCTTTGCATTGTCGGCATGGAAGCCCATCGAAACCCTAAAACACCAGATTTGGTCGGGCACACAAGGCGCGTGGTTTTGGAAGGCGTTGGTGATGTTCCAGTTTGCGATTTCGATTTTTTTTCTCATCGGCACACTCGTGGTGCGCGATCAAATTTCCTATATGCTCAATCGAGATCTGGGCTTTGAGACAGAACACCTCATCATGCTGCAAATTTTCGCGCCGAGCCGAGAGGCGCATGCAAATTTTGAGCATCGTTTGGCCGCGCGCTACACGACAGTGAAGCATTCCTTTTTGCGCCATCCCAATGTGTTGCATGCATCTGCGTCTCGCTATCTGCCATTTCCCCAAGGTGGCGGCGGTCGCGTCTGGACGGTTCGTCCCGAGGGCTTACCGGGCGACAATTGGCGCATGATGTTCAATGAAGTCGATGAGGATTTTTTGACGACAATGGGCATCGAGTTGGTTGCGGGAAAGAATTTCACACTGGGTAAGGGCCGAGCTTTGCAACGGTTTTCGTCTGAGTATCTGATCAACGAGTCGGCAGTCAAATTGTTTGGTTGGGAGAATCCTCTGGGCAAGCAGATCGAGTGGACGGGCATGGGCGCGGGGACCGTCGTGGGGGTGTTTAAGGACTACCACTTTGCTTCTTTGCGGGAAAAGATCGCCCCCCTCGCTTTTGTCAAATGGTCCAGACTGTATGCGTTCCTGGCACTCAAAGTGAGAGGAGATCGCTTTGAGGAGACCATGGCTTTTTTGCAGACGCAGTGGGAAAAATTTGTGCCCAATGAGCCGTTTAACCCCATTTTTATCGACGAAGGCCTGGCGTCTGCCTACCGCAATGAACTCCGCTTGAGAAAGGTCGCGGGCATATCTTCTCTGCTGGCGATTCTCGTCTGCTGTTTGGGTTTGTTTGGTCTGGCGGCCCTCTCTGCACAACGGCGAACCAAAGAGATCGGGATTCGAAAGGTGCTCGGTGCTTCCGCCGGGCAGGTCGTGCTGCTGTTTTCCACCGAATTTCTCCAACTCGTCGCGTTTGCCAGCCTCATCGCATGGCCGCTGGCTTATTACGTCATGCACCACTGGTTATCCAATTTTTCATACCGAATTGGCCTAGGTGCCCAAGTGTTTGTGATGAGTAGCTTTCTCGCCATTGCCATCGCGCTGATCACCGTGAGTTACCAAGCGTGGAAAGCCGCACACACGAACCCGATTGACGCGCTGAAATGCGAATAGCGAATTTTTTGGTGTTCAATATCAAATTGGAGGACTGGCGAGATGAGAGGATCAACCGAACTTGCACAGAACGGCCCCCTACCCTTTGCGGCGTTTGCCGGCTTCGAGCGGCTCGAAAGCGTCAAACGGGGTACAACGGCGATAGCAGTTAATCCCATCATTGCCCGCGAGCCGCCAGAGTGGGGTGCCGCAGCCCATGCCTTTGTCAGAGGTGATACTGTTCACTATCTTTGGGGAAGGAGAAAACGAGACAACTATTGGGTTTTAATGCACAGCACGGCGCCGGTGGACAACCCCTCGCAGGTCGAGCACGACCCGCGCAACCCCGTCCTCTCGCCCTCAAAAGAAGGGTTCGATGATTACGCCACCGAATATCCTTTTCCATTTTGGAACCCCGCGGACCGCAGGTTCTACGCTTATTATTTGGGGCGGCGACAAAAGCCGCCCAAACAGACGGGCCTGTTGGTGGGAGACGGAGATTTTGGCGCGTGGACGCGGGTTTGTCATACACCCGTGATCGCCGCAGATACCGAACACGAGCGGTTGGGAGCGTCGCATCCCTCTGTTGCGGTCATAGGGGATACCATACACATCATTTATACGGGCGAATCGGCAGCACCACCGACGATATGCCACGCCACCGCGCGGACAAGCGATCCCGCAGCCGTCACCAAAGACCCCGCCAATCCCATCTTCAAAGGCAGCGGGCAAGCGTGGGACAATTGTGGCGTTCGCGAGGCGGAAATCCTCAAAGGGCCGCAGTATTTTCATATCTTTTACGGAGGATCCGACGGCGAGGTTTGGCGGATCGGACATGTGCGGACCCGCGACTTTCGCACCTTTGAACCCAACCCGCACAATCCGATCTTCGCGCCCTCGCCAGACCCCAACGCCTGGGACTGCGACGGCGTGCTGACACCCCAAGTATTCGAGATCGACAACCGCTACTTTATGATCTACGCAGGTCTGAAAGGCCGCGAATGGCAGACGGGACTCGCGGTCACTCACGCCCCAAAATAGTACGGATCGCGGCATAGACCATGCCGCACTGACAGGGAGAGACAGACCCCTTCAATTCACTCAGTCTTTCTGAACGCGATCGAACGTGTAGTGATTTGCGTAGTGCCGCCTGTTTCCCGTGGCGTTATTCTGTTTGATGGCACTGGCAGGGGTCGAATGAAGAAACCAGTTGTTGTAGATTTCAGCACTTTCCCGGGGCACACCGCGATCGGTTTCGTCACGCACAGGAGGCTTTCTTGCCCACCATTGTCCTCATTGGCGGGGGTACCGCCGGGCATGTCATCCCCAATATCGCGCTGTTGCCCGCTTTGCGCGATGCCGGATACGACATCCACTACATCGGCACGCGCGGCAGTATTGAGCAGACGCTGATCGCCCGAGAAGGCATTCCCTATCACGCGGTGCCCGCGGGCAAATTCCGCCGCTATCTCGACTGGCAAAACATCACCGACCTCTGCCGCATCAAATTCGGATTCCTCAAGGCTCTGTTCCTCCTCGCCCGCATCAAACCCGCCGTCGTCTTCAGCAAAGGGGGATTTGTCACCCCGCCCATTATCTGGGCTGCGTGGTTGCACCGCATTCCCGTAATCTGCCACGAATCGGATCTCACCCCGGGATTAGCCAACAAACTCGCCCTTCCGTTTGCCCGCCGCATCTGCCACGCCTTTGCCGAAACCGCCCACTATCTCCCCGCCAAAAAAGCGGTTCACACGGGCATTCCCGTTCGCGCAGAACTCGCAAATGGCAATGCCCAAACCGGGCGCGACAGGGGCGGCTTCACATCCGCAAAACCCATCGTTCTCATCATGGGGGGCAGCCTGGGCGCGCGCGCAATCAACGCGGCTGTCCGCGCCGCGCTCCCCGACTTGCTGACCGATTGCCAAATCTGTCACTTGTGCGGGCAGGGCAATCTCGATTCCGCTTTCGACAATACCCAAGGCTACGCGCAGTTTGAATACATCACCGATGACCTGCCCCATTTCTTTGCCGCCGCAGATTGCATTGTCTCTCGCGCAGGTGCCACCACCCTCTTTGAACTCCTCGCCCTCCAGAAACCCGCGCTTTTGATCCCCCTCTCTCGTCGAGCCAGCCGCGGGGATCAGATCGAAAATGCCAACGCCTTTCAAAACGCCGGTTACAGCCTCGTCCTCTCAGAAGACGACCTCACACCTGGCGCGCTCTGCAAAGCCATCCGCAATCTCCGCGAACAAAGGCACGCCCTCCGGCACGCCATGTCCGAATGGCAAACGCGCGACGCCATTGCGGAAATCCTCTCCATTCTCTCTGATTGCCCGAAGCGGTGAACCCCAGAGAAAAATTTTGACTTCCAAGCAGGTCTCGAAAGCAGTATAATACGCTGTGCAACGCGCTCGCCTTTGCCATTTGTCACCGACTGCACCAGAGGTGTGTATGGCGCGAAAAACGAATCTATATATCGAACCCGCCCGACGTGTAAGAGCGGCCGTAACTCCGAAGTCCATTTTTGTGGGCATCGCAGTCGTTCTCCTGTCCGAAGCCTACATCACATGGGGCATGATGCATCTGGCTTCTCGCATGAACAAATCCTATCTGCCAATGGGTCTGTTTTTTGTCTATGTGGTTCTGGTCTTGACCAATATCGCATTTGATCGCGCAAAAAGCAGGTGGGCACTTTCCCAAGCCGAGTTGCAAGTTGTGCTCGGCATGGGATTGCTCGGCGCGTTTTTCCCGTTTTTTGGTCTGGCGAGCTTTTTGCCCACGGTGATCGCCGCCCCCTTTTATCTCGATACACCCGAAAATGGATGGCGCGAGCTTTTGCACGAGCACATTCCGAGGTGGATTGTCTTGCACAATAAAGACGGGGCGGCCACGCTGTTTTACGAAGGGCTTGCACCGCATCAGCCGATCCCGTGGAGCGCGTGGGTCGTGCCGCTCTTCTGGTGGGGCACTTTGATCGGCGCCATCGGGTGGATGACATTGTGCATCATGGTGATTTTGCGGAAACAATGGGTGGAAAATGAGCGATTGGAATACCCGTTGATGAATGTGGGCATCATGATGGCTGCCGGGTCAGATGACGCCGAGGGGATCGCGCACATGATTCGGCAACGCGGGTTTAAGGTGGGCTGTTTTCTCGGCGCGCTCGCTGTGTTGTGGAATATTGTGACCTTTTTTTTTCCTCTCGTACCGAGATTGCCCACCACCCCGAATGCAGCGAGTTGGTTTCGCTGGCTGGATGGCGCGCCCACGGTCTGGGTGCAAATCAGCATTTACATTATTGGATTTGCCTATTTTGCGCGGGTAGAAGCCCTGTTCAGTTTTTGGGTGTTTTTTATCCTAACGGGCATTGAAATGTCCGTGTTTGACCGCCTCGGCGTGGGGTCTTCTGTTGGACAGGGGGGATTGGAAGCCATTCGGTCACAGAGCTTTGGCGCGTTTGTGATGATTGTTCTGGTCAGTTTGTGGATGTCGCGCGGGCACCTGAAGGCGGTGTTTGGAAAAGCTTTGAGAGGCGATTCTGAAGTCGATGATTCCCACGAGGTCTTGTCGTATCGCACGGCAGTAATTGGGATGGCGATAGGACTTCTCTATATGGGGGCGTGGCTACATCTGGCGGGCATGGAACTGAAGGTGCTGGTGTTGTACATGTTCTTTGCCCTGACCGCGTACATTGGGCTGGCGCGGATTGTCGCGGAAATGGGGTTGCCCTACGCGAATATTTCAGACACGGCCCTGAATTTCGCGCCCATCTATATTTTGGGATCGCGCGACATTTCCGCGCCGTCTATGGTCAGCCAGGGCTTTATCTATGCCCTGTTTGCCACCACGCGCGGATTTCTCGGCCCGCCCATCGCGCAGACGCTCAAGCTCACGAGTGGCCTCAAGTTTCGGCGCAATCGCTTGATCGGCGCGATAGTGATTGCAATGGCACTCGGATTTTTTGTCTCCGTGGGCGATACCATTTATACCGCTTATCGGCATGGCGGATACAATCTGGGGGGGCTGACGCGGGTCGGGGGTGTTCGAAACAATTACCAGAAAGCCGTGACCTGGATTAGAAATCCCAAACCACCCGATTGGGACCGCCTCACATTTGCCGGATCCGGTATGGGCATCGTGTTGTTGTTGACCTTTTTGCGATACCACTTTATCTGGTGGCCTTTGCCCGCTGTTGGCCTGGCACTACAAGGCATGTACATGGCCCGCCGGCTCGCGTTTCCCGTTTTTATGGTATGGGCTTACAAATCGCTCATCCTGAAATTCGGCGGCGTCGCCATGTACCGCCGAGGGCAACCGTTTTTTATCGGCCTGATGATAGGCTATGCTTTCGCGGTGTTTTTTTCGACTTTGATCGACCATTTCTTTTTTTACGGACACGGCCACATCGTGCATGATTTTTGAGAGACGCTATCGGCTTTCAGCCCGCTCAACCTGTCGGGTGTGGGCGCGCCATGCCTTTGGCGCGCCTGCGCGTCATTGTTCATCGCGTCTCGCGTCTTGACAGATGGGCGGGGAGGACTGACCACCAACCACAGGAGTTAAAATGGCAGAGAAACGAATCAACAAGTGTATCGAGTTGCTCGAGCAGGGTGACTATATCTATTACGCGGGTGCTGGCCCGCTCACCTATCAGAACGGCAAACAGCAGGCCAAGACATGGGCGGATTTTCTGATGGTGGATTTCGAACACAATCCGTTTGACGTCACGGGACTTCGCGCGTTTATGCGAGGACTGGTGGATGGTGGCCCCACAAATTCGGGACACCGCACCCCGACCGTGATCGCCACGCTGCCGTCCAATTGCCGCACGGTGCACGAAGTACACGCCAATGCGTGGCAGATCAGGCACGTCTTGAGCGCGGGGGTACACGGCATCCTTCACACACACGCGCGGCAAGCCGACGCGGTGCGGGCATTTGTCGAAGCGTGCAGGTATCCCTTTCAGACCGTTGGGCTGGACCGCGGACTGGTCCAGGGACAGCGCGGCGCGGGCGGTCAGGGATATCCCGCGGGCATCTGGGGACTCAGCGGGCCGGAGTACGCGCAGCGGGCCGACCCATGGCCGCTCAATCCAGAGGGCGAACTGATGCTCGGCCTCAAAATTGAAGATCGGGAGGGGGTTGCAAATGCCGAATTTATATGCCAAGTGCCCGGTTTGGCATTCGCCGAGTGGGGCCCCGGGGATATGGGCATGTCCTACAACTTTGCCGATGCACACGACCCGCCGTATCCGCCCGTCATGGAAAAAGCCCGCACCATTGTGAAGGGCGCGTGTGATGACAACGGGATTCATTTCCTGTGCTCGTGGAAAGATGTCTCAAAGACCACCGAAGAAAACATTCGGTTTCTCATGGATTGGGGCGTCGGGATTATTTCGGGCGGCGGAGAAGAACACGCCAGAATCGGTCGCGCAATTTCGGGCAGACAGATGCCCGTGTGAGCGCGTGTTCAATTATTTTTTGAGGGGAATTGTGACAGCATTAACAGAACAAACTTCAGGCGGAAAACTGACCCCTGCCCGCAGACTTTCATTTCACGGTCATGGCAGTTCTTTGTTTGGCATTCATATCGTAAATATTTTGCTCGCGATTATCACGCTGGGCATCTACTATTTCTGGGGCAAAGTCAAAGTTCGAAACTACATGCACAGCCAGACCGAATTTGAAGATGACCGCTTTGCGTACCACGGAACCGGCAAAGAGCTTTTTGTGGGTTGGCTGAAAGCAATGGGTTTCCTGATTGCGATCAGTGCTCTTTATTGGGGCGTACAGCTTTTCAGCGAAAGTGTTGTCATGGCGCTCATCGGCACACTCATTTTGAATTTGGGTATCCTCTTTTTTCTGCTACCTATTGCCATTGTCGGCGCGTGGCGTTTCAAGTTGAGTCGCACGTCATGGCGGGGGATTCGCTTTTCTTTTCGCGGTCATACGCGCGAATTTTTCCGCATCTATTTTCCCGGTATGTTTCTATCCCTGATTACCTTCGGCCTTTACAGTCCCTACTATGAAGTGAGCCTTCGGAAATTCTTGGTCAACCGGTCTTACTTTGGCAACACCCCGTTCCACTTTGACGCCCATGGCCGAGATTTGTTTTGGGGCAACTTCCTCGCCATTGTCCTGTTCATTCCCACACTGGGGATTTATCCCTTCTGGTATGCTGCCACCCGACACAGATATTTTTGGTCGCGCACGACATTTTCAACCGCGCAATTTCATTCCACGATGACGGGTGGCGCACTCTTTGGGTTTCATCTCGCCAATGGCCTATTGCTCCTCTTCACGCTGGGATTGGCCTCACCGTGGGTGCTTGTACGCAGTGCGCGGTTCACTTTTGAACGCATTGCGCTCAATGGGGACCTCAACCTTGACGCCATTGAGCAGGACGCGCGGGACGCCTCTGCCATAGGTGAAGGCATGACTGATTTTCTGGAAACCGAATTTTTGGATATCGATTTGGGACTCTTGTAGTGGACACATTGCAACAGAACAGATGGAATGGACGCTATTTCGACGGGCAGACCACCAATCCCTACAATGTTTGCGTCACCATTTCCAACACGGGACTTGAGATTGCAAAGGCCGATGGCACCGCCTTTCACTGGTATTTTCATGAACTTCGGCAATCTCAGGGTACTTATACAGGTGAACAGGTACGTCTGGAAAAGAACAGTGAAATGCTCATTGTTGAAGATCGCGCTTTTCTTCAGGCCATTCACGAAATTGCACCGGGTCGCACGGTATTTCACAATCCGCGCTTCCGCAGATACCGAACGACACTCACAGGGCTATCTGCTGTGGCAATCATCGCCATCGGTCTGGCAATCTTCTTTTTTGGCATTCCAATGCTGACCGACCTTGTGGTGGTTTATTTGCCCGTCTCCTGGGAGGAAAAACTCGGTGCTCAGGTCGTTTTATTGTTCGTCCCCGAGGAGACTCGAATTGACGAGCCAAATTGCCAGAAAGCCATTGAACGCATGGCCAGTTTGCTCATGGAAACCGAACCATCATCGCCATATCGCCTGCAAATCATCTTGAAGCGCGATCCACTGATCAACGCTTTTGCAGCCCCGGGAGGATATATTGTCATACACGATAGCTTGATCAAAAAGACCCGCGCGCCCGAAGAACTCGCCGCTGTACTCGCACACGAAATTCAGCACGTTCTTCAGCGCCATTCAATGCGGGCAATTCTCCGCGAATTGTCTATCGGCGCGATCTTCTCTGCCCTGTCGGGCGATGCGGGAGGCCTACACCATGCGCTTGAAATCGTGCGTACATTGGGTGGACTGCGTTTCAGCCGTCAAGATGAAGCCGAAGCTGATCAAAAAGGCATGCAAATGCTTCAGAGAGCCAAAATTGATCCCAAAGGCATGGTTACATTTTTTGAAACGCTAAAAAAAGAATTGGGAGACATTCCACATTTTTTGAGCTATGTATCAACTCATCCGCGCACCGAAGAACGCATCGATCGGTTAAAACAGATGGTCGCCCAAAGCGACTGCGAATCTGTTGCCCTATTGCCAGACATTGACTGGTCAGATATTCAGAAAATATGCGCCAAATCACCCAAATATAAGTGACCGGTCGCGCTTTCCGGCGGGAGGGTGAGCGGGCTGACCCCTGAAAATCAGCCTTCAGCCCTGCCCTCTGCTCCAAGGCCACGCGCTTCGGCATGCTCAGCGCAAAAGGCACTTGTTCTGCCAACCGCTAATCGCTTACCAAAGAGAGGTGAAATATGGTCAAAATGTTGCTTCGAGATGTTTCTATGTCAGACCTGGCAGAGATATACCAGCACCATGCGGATCAATCCCCCGCGCCGTATCTCAGAGATCCAGAGGCAATTGAGCGGGCGAGGGAAGGGGCAAAAAAGAATGGTGTGTGGGATGACCTGAGCGAGAATCTGGATCCGACCCGTGAGATTCCCGTGTTGAAGCGCTCGGCCTATCGCAATTATCAGCGCGTTGGCGACCGCATTTTGCCGCAGACAGTAGCGGGATATCGCCGACGAGAGTTGGACCGGGCAGCGATGGCACTGTGGCTGGCGCACCCCAACGAGGATGTGGATTATTTGCAGGATTTGCTCTGGGCGTATTGCGACGACCACACCTGGGTTATGGCCGCGCACGAAGGCCGGGCAATCGATCTGGGATCGGCTGGATTGGGTGCAGCGTTTGCAGAAATTCTGCACGTTCTGGGGGATCAACTCGAAGAGGAAGTGGTGCATCGCGTTTCCCAAAAGATCGAGGAGCATATTTTTCAACCCTTCTGGAATTACAAACACCTGGATTTCTGGAAAACCGTGCGGATGAACTGGAACCACGTTTGCAATGGCGAGATCATCCGCACGGCTCTGTACCAGATTCAAGACCCTGTGGTGCTCGCCCACATGACCCATGCAGCGATAGTCAATTTGACGTACGCTCTGGACGGATTTACAGACGATGGCGGGTGCGAAGAAGGCCCGGGGTATTGGGAATATGGCTTTGGGCATTTTTTGTCCGTTGCCCACGCGCTCTATTTAAAAACAAGTGGGGAATTGAATTTGATGGCGGATGAGACGGGCAAAATTCATCGGATATGCCAATATCCCCTCGCCGCGCATATTCAGGGCGCGTTGCGTTCGACATTTGCCGATTCGAGCCACGGGTACACGGGCGCGCGGTCTGCCATGATCGTCAATGCGTTTTTTGACATGCCCGAACTCTACGCCCTATGCGACACGCATGCGGACAACACTTTGAAGGTGCGCGATATGCATAGCCTCGCGATGTATTCCGGGTTTGAGGTGAAAACAGAAGCGGATGATCGGGATTGGTTTCTGCCCGACCTGGGACAGGCCAAGTTGAGGGGCAAGCCCGAAAAAAATCAGTTGACGCTCATGTGCCTGGCGGGAAATAATGGCGTGCCTCACAATCACAACGACATCGGCAGTTTTATCGTGCATCGCCAGGACGCGCTTTGGTTGACGGATCCCGAAGGCCCCGTGTACAGCCGAAAAACCTTTGGCCCCAATCGCTACGATATTCTGTTTTGCAATGCCCTGGGCCATTCGGTGCCCGTGATCAACGGACACAGACAGCAGGCTGGTGGCGAATACTTCGGCACGCTGACCGTTGAAAATTTGAATGGCGAGGGCGAAAAGCGGGCGACAGTAGATATGACGCGGGCGTACCCGCAAGGCACTGTGAAAAACCTGACGCGCACCTTTGTGCTACAGGGGAATGTTTTGACCATGACCGATCACTACGTGTTTGACCATCCCCCGCAAACACTCGAAGAGGGATTCATCACATTTGAATCTGTAACCATCAGCCGCGACCGCGACGCGGTTCAGATCGGCCCCAAAAACAAGGGGATCGCGCTTTCGGCAGTGGATACACCGGGGAAGTTCTCGGTCGAGCGGTTTGAGGAAGAATCAAAAGAAGGGCGCACGGGCAAGGTGGTCGCGCGCGTGACCTTCACGCCTGAATACCTGGCGACAGATCTCCGTTTGAAATTTGCAATAACCTGAGCTTTCCCACAGCACAGGCGCGCCGCAGGCATGGTGGCATAGCCATATCCTAACCTGGCTGACAACGGATTGCGTCTTTTGAAAGGACACGCCATGTATAAAATTTCTTACGATGGAAAAAATAAGAAGGTGATGTGGCAGGAGATGTGGCGACACGAGTTTTTGGACGCCCTAGCGCGCGACGCGGTCGTGATTGTGCCGGTGGGATCTGTGGAACAGCACGGGCCGCATTGTCCGATGGATGTGGATATTTCAGCACCGTTCTACATGGCGGTTACAGTGGCACAGCGCGTGGATGATTTTCCCGTGATCGTGGCGCCGCCGGTGTGGTCGGGCTTCACGCATTACAACATGGGATTCCCCGGCACGATCAATTTGCGTTTGGAGACATTTCAAAATTTGCTGGCCGATATATTTCGCAGCATTTATGCCAATGGTTTCAAGCGGATCATATCCGTCAATGGACACGGGGGCAATGCCGCGCCCTGCCGCGCGGTCTCATGGCAGGTGGCCGAGGAAAACATCTTTACGCTGTCATTCAGTTGGTGGGACATGGTGGAGAAAGAGCTGAGGGCGTGGAGCGCGACAAACGAAGGAGTCGGACACGCAGGGGAATGGGAGACAGCTGTGCAACTTCACCTCCGCGAACACCTCATTGACAAGACCCGCTTGGACAGCGATGTGACGGGCACGAGACCCTTTGGCGATGACCTGTCCTTTGCGGAATTTGCCGAGCGCCGCCGCGACACCGCCAAAGGCACGGGCATCATGGGTGATGCGTTTGCCGCCCGCGCGGAAAAGGGACAGCGCATTTTTGAACTGGCTTGTGAACGCTTGGAAAAATTGGTTCGAGAATATCACGACCTGCCCGTGCGCCACTACCGGGAGTTTGGGTCTCACTGTCTTTGAAAAGCATCCGCAGATGACGCAGATGAAAGGCAAAATGTAGGGGGAGCACCCTGTACTCGCCTTTGAGGGGAATATCGATCAACTGAGATGAAAGGAGTTGCGATGTATCTTTATGGGATTCGCAATACGAGTTTGAACATGGATTGGGAAGAAGCCTTTGGCGCAGCCGGGAACATGGGGTTTGATGGCGTGGAGATCGTGCTGCGAGAGGAAGACCGGCTGGATTGGCTTTTGAGCGCGGCAGGCGGGGAGGAGATGGGGGCATGGGTTCAGACATCGGGCGCGAAAGCGTGTTCGATCAGTTTTGCCCTGTTTCGAGAATACAAAGGGAATGAGGAGGACGCGGCAGTGCGCGCCCGCGTGGTACGGCTCGTGCAAAAGGCGATCAGGGCGTGCAAGCGCGTGGGCGGGGTCGGTATTTTGCTCCCGTATTTTGATCGGGAGAACATCGACATGTCGAGCCGGCATGCAGACCTGCTGATTGAAGATTTAAGACAGTGTGTGCCCGTTGCGGAAGGCTTGGGCATCAAAGTGGCACTAGAGACCAGCTTTACATCGGGGCTGTTGAGAGCGATTTGCGATGGCGTGGGATCTGAGATGGTCGGAGTTTATCAAGACACAGCAAACGCGCTGATCTATGGGCACGATGCGGTGGATATGCTCGTCGAGTTGCAGGAACACACCAAGCTGATTCATCTGAAAGATACGCGGCGTTCAGACCTGGGCGAAGGCGATGTGGATTTTCTCGCGTGTCGAAATGCAATCGCAAAGAGCGGTTACGAGGGATGGTTGATATTTGAAACGCCGGCGGGAAATGATCCCATCGCATCGGGAAAAAAGAACCTGACGTTTGGAAAAGAAATGTTTGGATAGCGCAAAGCAACCACAGCACAGGCGCGTAGCCAGTAGGGGCAACCCAAGTAGTTCCTTCACTTCGTTCAGGACGGTTGCCCGATCATCGTTCAGGATACAAAACGCGAGTGGTCGGGGCAGTTGCCCGCGTGCCTGCCTCTGGAGGGGCAAGCAGGTGAGACAGGAGAGAAGGGGAGGCGTCCCGCCTTTGGATGGGCGGAGACAGATCGCCAACCACTGAACACTTGGGAAATTTGGCAGAGGGTGAGGGAATTGAACCCTATGCGGTTGCCCGCACCACCGACCAATGTCGGGCGGCCCACCTTGAACCGTTCACCCCCTGCTGGTCTATTGGCATGCTGTGGCAGAGGGTGAGGGACTCGAACCCTATGCAGTTGCCCGCACACAAAGTCAGAATGCTCGTCGCACCACCCAGGCGCGTTCACCCCCTGCCTCTGTCCATTTGTGCTGCGCTTCTCAGTATCAACAGAGGGCGAGGGAGTTGAACCCTATGCGAAAATCGCACACGGGCTTTTGGACTGCTGCCCGCCAGGTGAGCCTTTTCCTGTTCACCCTCTGTCCGTATTGACAAATCTGCGCGCTCAAGAGTTTCGTCAGTGAGACATACATGGCAAGGAAGTCAATCCGCGTTCAGCTATCAGCCCCGCCCAATCATCGTAGGGGCAACCCTTGTGGTTGCCCAATCACCATTTCAAGATACAAGAGAAGATGGGGCTCCCTCTCGCCTCTCACTGCTTATCGGCTGTGATACCGGGCCAGTCGTCGGTGCGAAATGGCGATGCGGGCAAATCCGCGCCATTGTACAAATTGCAGATTGGATTGTCTGCCCAGGCGTATCTGACCGCAATGGGTTGCGGCACGTCTTGGCTCCAGACCACCACACTGTTGTCTTCTATGGTTGCATTTGCCCAAACAAATTTGCGGTCTCGCCCGGCAATGGCAAAGCCTTTAAGTGCTTTGCCCTTTGTTTTTAAGCCGCCGTGTGCGTGGTCAAAGCGCAGGCGAATTTTGTCTCCTTCAACGGCTGTGGATCGATATATTGGCCCTGAATGCGGTTGGTCCATACCATAGACTTTGGCCTCTGCGGCCAAAGCCAGACGCAATCCAACATCCTGTTTGTTCCGGGGGTGAATGTCGTCTGCCTCTCCGATATCGATGGTGACGGCCATCCCGGTATTTGGCAAGGAGAGGGCCATGAGTTGTGCTTCGCGCAGTTCGGCCCATGTGCTTTCCTCTGGATTTTCTTTTTTCTGACGAAAATTGGCGAGTTGCACAAAGAAGAACGGAAACGCGCCTTGTCCCCAATCGGAACGCCAGTTCTGAATCATGCCTGAAAATAACGCGCGATATTGATACGCGCGCCCGGCGTTTGACTCGCCCTGATACCATAAGGCGCCGCGAATGGAATAGGGGATGAGCGGCGCGATCATGCCGTTGTAGAGCACTGAGGGGCGATGCGGGTGATTGGGTCCGCGCGGTGCGCGCGGGCGGCGTTGGCCCAAGGCGCGCAGGCTATCGGTGTTTGCACGCCATACTGCGAGTCTACTTTGAAATTTTTTTCGCGCTTCTGGATAGGCGGCAATGCGTTCTGTCCAGCGTTGGGCAAGCGGGGCATAAACCTCGGGCATGGCTTGAAGCGCGGGCAATGACGTCCACGCTTCAACTGGCGTGCCACCCCATGACGTGTTGATGAGGCCAATGGGCACATCCTGTGTTTTGTGCAGGCGGCGACCAAAATAATAACCCACAGCAGAGAAGTTGGCAACGGCCTCGGAATCGCAAACGCGCCAGGTGCCCACAACATCTCGAGCGGGTCTTTGAGCGGTCTTCCTTTCGACTGTGAAGAGCCTGATATTGGGGAAATTTGCCGCTTGGATTTCGTCTTCCGCATGTTGAGAACGCCTGACGGGCCAAGCCATATTGGACTGACCGGAACAGATCCAGACTTCGCCAACCATCACATTTTTTATCACCACGACATTGTTGCCGCGCACGGTGAGTTCATAAGGGCCTCCCGCGCGCATGGGGCTGAGGTGAATCTGCCATGTGCCTCCTTTATCTGCCGTGGTTGTGACGCGCTGGATATCAAATTCAACGGCGATCACTTCATCGGCACTGGCATTGCCCCACACGGGCATTGCCATCTGCTGCTGCAACACCATGTTGTCTGAAAAGAGCGCGGGCAGAGAAACATCTGCGATAATGGGACAAGGGAGTAACAACAAGAGGACCGCGACGGATTTTCGAGTGCTAGCAGTCATGGCACATCCTTTGCGTGATGGATGGACAAAAGGAACGCATCTCTGTGCGCGCCCATGATATCTGTGCGCGCCCATGATAATAGTGAGATCGTGCATCGCACAAGTTAGAAAACACACCAGTCTTGCATTTTTTTTGGAGACAACTTAATTTCCACAAAAGCACGCAAAACGCCTGCTGATACCTGCAAGAGAAAAAGCGCAAAGACGCGAGGTGCCCGCCTAACTTCGGCGAGCTCAGTCGAGTCGTCGGCAGACAGGTATCGCGGGATTGGAGGGCGAGATTCATGGCGTGTTGGATCGCGTCTTATCCACTTGCAATATCGATCCAGCGTGTACCTGACCGATCATTCAATGGGTGGAGACACGTGGATTTTCGGATTTAGACATCCCGAAAAATTTGCCGCGATCGCGCCGATCTTCCCGTGCTGTTTTCTCATGGGGCAATGGATATGGCCGCGTTGGCGGAACCCGCTCCGCGCACCGCAAAACGGGCTTCAAAGTACATGCGGGATTTTACCTATAACGAATATTCCTATTCCAATGAGACGCACAATACCATCTGGTTCACAGCCCTGCCATCCATTTTTAATTTTTTTGATGCCCACGGCCATGCACGGCGACGATCTCGTCTAGCAAGGAAAAGGATATGGCTGCTGATTTTACAGGTCTCGGCCGACCCGTGATCGATTGTGACATTCACAATGCGTTTGCCTCGTTGACAACCCTTGTTCCGTATCTGGAAGACCACTGGATCGCGTATCTTCGCGAGTCCCATTTTCGGGGGCCCAGCGCGAGTGATTATCCGAGCGGCGCGCCCACATCTGCGCGGGAAGGGACGACGCCCGCAATGGGCCCTGCGGGTTCTGATCTGGCGCTGATACGAGAACAGGTGCTCGATCCCTGGAACGTAGAAGTGGGGATTTTGACGTGTGGTTATCAAGTGCAAAGCGTGCTCAACGAAGACCTCGCATCGTCGCTTGCAACCGCGATCAACCAGTGGCAGATCGATCACTGGCTGGAAAAAGACGCCCGCCTTCGCGCGTCATTGGTCGTGCCGAGCCAGAATCCCGTGCTGGCAGCCCGAGAGATCGAACGCTTTGGCGATCATCCCGGCTTTGTGCAAGTGATGCTCCCGGTGCGATCCTATTCCCTGTATGGAAAACGGGAATACGACCCGATGTACGCGGCCGCGGTCGCGCGTGATCTGGCAATTGGCATTCATTTCGGAGGGGATCCCGCGCTTCCGCCCACGCCCGTGGGCTGGCCTTCAACTTATATTGAGGAATGCGCGGATATGGCACAGGTTTTTCAAGCACAAGTCCTCAGTCTGATCGCCGAAGGGGCTTTTGCGCGGTTTCCGGAATTGCGAGTGGCGTTGATCGAAAGTGGATTTGTGTGGATGCCCGCATGGATGTGGCGCATGGACAAAGAGTGGAAAGGGTTGCGACGGGATACGCCCTGGGTCGTGCGCCCGCCCTCGGACTATGCGCGCCAACACATTCGGATGACGCTGCAACCCATGGACTCGCCCACAGACCCCGAACATCTGTTGCAAGTGATTGGACAACTGGACTCAGACGAGATGCTGATGTTTTCAACCGATTATCCACACTGGCATTTTGATGCGCCGGATGAGGCCATTCCACATGGACTACCCGACGCGTTGCTGGAAAAAATTTTGCGAGAAAATGCACGGGCGTTTTACAAACTATGAGGAGATATCCCTATGGCAACGACCATTTTAGAAGCCCCTGAGGTTGACGTCCGCAAGCCGGAGAAACTCGCGGTAATCGATTGCGACATTCACAATGTCGACGGCTATCAGTCCCCCGCAACCGAGGTCTGGATAGACTATATGCCCATCGCTTGGAAGGACTATCACTTGCGGATTGCCGGACGGAGACGCACGGGATCAAACTGCCCGAGGGCAGTGCCCTATGCCGCGCGAAACGACGCGTTTCCGCCCGAGGGGCCGCCGGGATCCCACCTGGGCTTTATGCGGGAACAGTTGTTGGATGCATGGGAGATGGACTACGGCATTTTGAACCCGCTCTCGCCCGCTGGCGGACAACAGAATCTGGAATACGGGGCCGCAATCGCACGAGCGGTGAATGACTGGCAGATCGCCGAGTGGCTGGAAAAGGACGCGCGGTTGCGCGCGTCCTTGACTGTGGCGTATGAGGACGCCGACCTGACCGTGGCGGAAATTGAACGCTTGGGCGATCACCCGGGATTTGTACAACTGATGTTTATGGCGCGAACCATGGAACCGCTCGGCCGCCGCAAGTACTGGAAAATTTATGAGGCAGCCGCAGCGCGTGACCTGCCCATCGGCATTCACTTTGGCGGCACAGGCGTTGGCCCGATTACGGGCGCGGGCAAAGCCGCGCATTACATTCAAGACCACGGCGGGATGCCCATGGCGTTTCAGGCACAGGTGACGAGTTATGTTTACGAAGGCGTTTTTGAGCGGTTTCCCAACTTGAAGATCGTTCTGATAGAGGGCGGTTTTGGCTGGATGGCACCTTTGATGTGGCGGTTGGACAACTGGTATCGAAAACTCAAAATGGAGATTCCCGATTTGAAGCGGCTGCCCTCGGAATATATCCGAGACCATTTTTGGCTCACCACACAGCCCATTGAAGAGCCGCCAGAGCCTGCGTATTTCGATCAAATGATGGCACATCTCAACATGGATGACAAACTGATGTTTGCGACCGATTATCCGCACTGGGATTTTGACGCGCCCGACCAAGCCCTCCCCAGCAGGCTGGATCGCGGGGTGCGAAAACAGATCATGTCAGAGAACGCCAGAGCACTCTACGGGCTGGATTGATTGTCCATCCGCAGACAGTTTTTTTTGATCCATGCAAAAACAAAAAAGTGCCGTTCACGCAGATTGGATGTTCGAGATGTTCCAAGTCAACGACGCCTAAAAAAAATAACTCGCGACGCGTGCAACGAGGGCCGAAAATCGTGAAAAATTTCTCGACAATGACCATTGCACAAATTCGCGCCCACATCAACGCTGCCGATGACCCCGACGAAGCATGCCTCCACGCGCTCGAACAGGATGCCCGCGTTGGCGTTCGAGCACTCGCAGAACAAGTGCGAAACAAGAGAAAAGCACAGGCCCGTGAAAACGCGCGCCTCGAGCGCATGCTTACCCTCGAAAAAAAGCTCAGAGAACGGGGCATCCAGCACATCGCAGGCGTGGATGAAGCAGGGCGTGGCCCTCTCGCGGGCCCCGTTGTCGCTGCTGCGGTTATTCTGCCCCCCGACGCGCGCATCCCCGGCCTGAACGACTCCAAGGCACTTTCCGAAAAACGCAGAGCGGCACTATTTGAGACCATCCGCGAGGTCGCCATAGCCATTGGCGTGGGTGAAGTTTCCCCACAAGAGATCGACAAATACAACATTCGCAACGCCACCCACATGGCGATGTGCAAGGCACTTGACGCCCTGGGCATTTCACCGGATCGCGTGCTCGTCGATGGCAATGCTGTCCCGGGAAGTTCGTTTTCCGAACAGGCGGTCATCCGTGGCGATCGGGCTTCGCTTTCTATTGCCGCTGCATCTGTTATTGCCAAAGTGACGCGCGACCGCCTGATGGTCGCCTACCACGAGCAATATCCCGATTATGGCTTTGCCACGCACAAGGGATATGGCAGTGCCTCTCACCTCGCCGCCCTGCAAAAACACGGACCCTGCGCGATCCACCGGCAATCTTTCCGAGGCGTTTTTGAACTGACACAAAAACGCTCTGAGAACTTTGAAATTTTTGCCGGCGGGATTCGCACCGCGAGAAACCTCGATCAACTTCAGGCCATGGGAGAAACCATTGCCAGTGCCAGCAAACATATTGCACCGGATGAGATCGATGCCCTGCGCGCGCTATTTCGCAAACGACGCGCCCGCCTGCGACAATCCGGCCCAAAAGGCGAGCTGTTGGCAGAAAAATTTTTAAATGAAAAACAATACCGCATTCTCGCGCGCGGATTCCGCGCGGTGGGCGGCGAAATTGACCTGATTGCAGAAAAAAACAACGTCCTGGCCTTTGTCGAGGTCAAAACCGCGACCACCGAGCGTTTTGGGCGGCCAGAGTCATGGGTGACCCCTGCCAAGCAAGCGCAGATTATCAAAGTTGCAACAGCCTACCTGCACCAATACCCCGACCACTCGGCGTTTCGATTTGACGTCATCGCGATTGACCTGACCCAATCGCGCCCGGTCATCCGGCACTATGAAAACGCGTTTATAGCAGGCGAGACGTGAGAGGAGAGATCCGCGAAGAACGCGGGGATTGTACAACTGCGAGGGCAGTTCACAGACGCGAAAGCATGCGCTGGCGTGCTTTAAACGCAGATGAAAGACGAGAGGCAAAAGCGCGGTGAGCGCAGTTGAGCCGGGGGCTTATGGGGGTGGATGGGATGATAGGTGATAGCTTCTCCTTAAACCTTGACAATTTTTCCGCATTGCCATTACTTTTACGTTTCTCAAAAAAATATATCCCGCACGGATCGAGACCCATGTCACAGTTGATTCCCAGAGTAAAAGGCACGCGCGATTTTTATCCCGAAGACTGGGCCTACCAGAAATGGCTCTGCGCGAAATTTATCCGCGTGGGAGATCTATTTGGATACAGAGAATACGAAAGCGCGATCCTCGAACACATAGACCTCTACCTGGGCAAAAGCAGCGAAGAAATCGTCACGCAGCAGACCTTCACCCTGTCTGATCGCGACGACAAACCCCTGGTCTTGCGCCCAGAACTCACGCCCACACTTGCGCGCATGGTCGCGCAAAAAGAAGGCGAACTCACCTTCCCCATTCGCTGGCAATCCTATGGTCGGTTCTTTCGCTACGAGCGCCCACAGCGCGGGCGCGGGCGTTCTTTTTTTCAGTGGAACATCGACGCGCTCGGCAGCGACAGCTATCTGGCCGATGCCGAAATGATCACCATCGCGGCCGCGCTGTTTAAACATCTCGGCCTCAGTGCCAAACACGCCACCATCCGAGTCAATGACCGACAGGGCCTCGAATGTTTAATCGCCAAAAAGATGGCCCTGTCACCCCAAGACATCAGACCCGTTTTGGGGGCCATTGACCGCATAGAAAAAATGCCCGATGAAAAATTCCGCGCGTACCTGACCGATGATTTGCACCTGAGTGCAGGCCAAATTGATACCCTCTACGAAATTTTCCACGCGCCAAATCTGGCATTTTCCCCATGGCTACAGCGCATTTTTGATCAACTTGACAAGAACGGTGTTATGGACTTTGTCGAACTTGACCTCAAGATCGCGCGCGGGTTTGACTATTATACGAGCACGGTCTTTGAAGCCTGGGCCAAAACCTCGTTGCGCCGCGCCCTCTTTGGAGGCGGGCGTTACGACAATCTCACGCGCCAAGTGGGCGGCAAACGCCCGATCCCAGGCGTGGGATTTGCAGTCGGCGATATGTCCATCACCGAATTGCTCAAAGAAACGGGCGTTTATCCGCAAGTCGAAATGCCCGGTGCCCATGTCTTCGTCACCGTATTCTCAGAAGACCTGCTCGCCCAATCGTCTTCCTTTGCCAAAAGACTGCGCCGAGCGGGGATTGCAACAGAACTCCATTTCAGTCCGGGGCAGCGTCTCGACAGGCAATTCAGATATGCAGACCGTCAAAATATTCCCTTTGCCGCGGTGATTGGCCCAGACGAGGCGGTCACAAATACCCTCGTGCTCAAAGATCTCAAAAATCGCGCACAACAAATTTTTTCACAAGACGACCTATCCGCGATAAAAACAACGCTGAAAAACGGAATTTCCAAAGCGTAGGAGATAGCCATGCCAGAGTCGATCGGCGACTGGAAACGCACGCACAACTGCGGCGAATTGCGCGTTGAAAATGTAGGCGAGGAAGTTTGCCTGATGGGATGGGTGGGCAAAAGACGCGACCACGGAGGGGTTATTTTTGTCGATTTGCGCGACCGCCACGGCATCACGCAGGTGGTCTTTCGACCCGACCTCAAAGCAGAGACTCACGCCATTGCCGAAAGCATCCGCAGCGAATATGTCTTGGCAATTAGAGGACGCGTTGAACCGCGGCCAGAAGGCATGGCAAATCTCAACTTGCCCACCGGTGCCATCGACGTCGAATGTTCCGCCTTGCGCCTTCTCAACGAAGCAGACACGCCGCCATTTCCCATTGAACCCGACATCGACGTCAGCGAAGAACTGCGCCTGCGCTATCGCTACCTCGATTTGCGCCGCCCCGATATGCAGCAAACCCTGTTCCTCAGACATTGCGCGGCGCAGGAGACGCGCAAATATTTGATCGCGCAGGGCTTTCTCGAAATCGAAACCCCCTTTCTTATGAAGAGCACCCCCGAAGGCGCAAGAGATTATCTCGTGCCTTCTCGCGTCCAACGAGGCAGTTTCTACGCCCTGCCCCAATCGCCTCAAACCTATAAACAATTGCTCATGATCGCCGGTTGCGATCGCTATTTTCAGATCGTGCGTTGTTTCCGCGACGAAGACCTACGGGGCGACCGCCAGCCCGAGTTTACGCAGATTGATATCGAAATGGCATTTGTCTCAGAAGGCGATGTCATGCACCTATCAGAAGGGCTTACGCGGCATCTGTTTGCGCGCGTCATCGGCGTTGAAATTCCCGCTCCCATCCCGCAAATGACCTATCGCGAGGCCATAGACCGCTTTGGGACAGATCGCCCGGATACGCGCTTTGCCCTCGAAATTGTCGATATTTCAGATGCTGCCCGCGCCTCGGAATTTCAGGTCTTTCGCTCCGCGATCGATTCCGGCGGGCAAGTGCGCGCCCTCAATGCCAAGGGATGTGCAAACTTTTCGCGCAAACAAATTGACGACCTCACGGCTTTTGTGGCAAAACACGGCGCGAGAGGGCTCGCTTGGATCAAAGTGACCGCGCAGGGCCTTGAATCGTCTATCGTCAAGTTCTTCCCGAATCAGGCCCAACAGATGCTCAGAAAATCACTCGACGCGCAGATAGGAGACCTGCTGTTATTCGTCGCGGATCAACCCGCGGTCGTCGCAAACGCGCTGGGGAATTTGCGCTTAGAACTCGCGCGGCAACAAGACCTGATGAAAACCGGCGACTTCAGTTTCTTATGGGTGACGCAATTCCCCCTGCTCGAATTTGACGACAGTGAAAAACGCTATGTCGCCTGTCACCACCCCTTCACATCACCGCTAGAAGCCGACCTCGACGCGCTTGAGACCGCCCCGGATAAGGTGTGCGCGCGCGCGTACGATCTCGTCCTCAACGGCAATGAAATCGCTGGCGGAAGCATCCGCATCCACCACAGAGAAACCCAGGAACGCGTGTTTCGCGCGTTGGGCATATCCGAACGCGAATCCCAAGAAAAATTCGGCTTTTTACTCGACGCGTTTCGCTATGGCGCGCCCCCACATGGCGGCATTGCATTTGGATATGACCGCCTGATTGCCCTCATGGGGGGCAAAGCATTCATTCGCGACGTCATTCCATTTCCCAAAACCAATACCGCGGCGTCCCTCATGGATGGGGCACCATCCACAGTGGATTCAGCCCAACTCCGAGAACTCGGTTTGCGGTTGTTGTAATCGCAAAGGGCGATTATTTCGAGGGTTTCAAAAATAAAACTTTTCTTGACTTTATGTATTTTATTTAGTAATTTCACGAAACCATAGCATTTGACTGTTTTAACTTCTAAAATTCATACCACGAGGAGGCTGTTGGGTTATGAAAAAACGCAGATTATTAAAAAGAGCGGCAGGTTATGGCCTAGCACTCATCTTGCTATCGGGATGTTGCACGCCTATGGCCTCAAGAGCGCAACTTCAAATGCTTGAAGAGGCTCGCAAAGCCGCAGAATCGGCCGAAGCCGACCTCGACGCCTGTAAGCAACACCGGGCCGAGTTAGAACGTCAATTGGCAGAAAAAAAACAAGTCATGGCCGAGTGGCAAAATATCTTAGGTCAGAGCAAGCAGGCCCTGAGCCAGTAATTATTATGAGGTGTGGAAAGGAGTTGGTCGGATGACAGGTTTGAAGCGTTGCTGGGTTTTGTTCATCTGTTGTGCATGTGCCCTTCTCGTTTTGCCCCAAAAGGGCATTGCCCAGATGGAAATGACCTACGATGAATACAGGTTGAAACTCACCGAATATGAGAAACGGATTGCAGCAGTCAAAGAATCTCTGATCGAATGCCAAACAGCAGCCAATGGACTCTCTGACGAGATTTCGAGTTTAGATGCCCAGATCAACGAACTCAAACAGCAAGTTTACGCGCTCGTTGAGTCTGATGAAGCAGGGATTGATGAATACATGCAAGAACTCGGCCGCATTGAGGGTCGTCTCATGGGCTTGCGCGAACTTTCAGAAGATGCCCTGTTCGACGCCGTAGATGAAGTTGACCAAATAGAGGCCCGGGTATCCGAGCTCAAAGCGGATAAGAGAGCCGCTTTGCCAGACGCACAAGAAAAATTGGCCAGCATAGATCAATTGCTCGAACAGGTTAAATCGCGCATGCCTCGCAAGCGCATTCGGCAATATTCGGTTCTCAGAGGAGATAACCTCTGGAAAATCGCGAAAAAAGACGACATTTACGGCGACCCCTATCTTTGGCCTCGCATCTATGTTGAAAACCGGGCAAAAATTAAAGATCCCGATATGATTTATCCCAAGTGGGTTCTCAATATTCCCTTTGGCGTCGATCTTCATCAACATCTGGTGATGCGTGGCGAAAACCTCTCATCTATTGCCAGCAAAGTATTCAATGATATCACCAAATGGAATCGGATCTATCAGGCCAACAAAGCGCAGATTCTGGATCCCAGCTTGATTTTTCCGGCCCAAGTGCTTGACATTCCAGCAAACTGACCTCAACCTTTTCGATCCCAGAATCTTGGATCTTTCATAAATCCCATGGAAGGTTCATTTAGCAACCTCTAAAATTGAGCTCTCGTTCCCGCAGTCTGTTTGGGAACGAGAGTTTTCTTTTTCTCCATAATCAAAGTGTGGAAAATAGAGAATTCACCTATAGGCTCTCTTTGCGCGGTGTCGATCTCCTCTCCTTATACGGTCACAACGATGCAAATTTGCTCGCCCTTGAAGACCGCTATGGCGTGCGTTTGACCGCCCGAGGCGATCAGCTCGATGTGCAGGGACCTCAACACAAAGTTCAGCATGTCTCCGGCCTGTTGGAAGAAATGGTTTCGTGCCTTCGACGCGGCGATCAGTTTGACCCCCTGCACCTGCTCGCGCCACCGCCAGAACATCGCGAATCTGAAATTGGCGAATACGCAAAGACCATTCTCGCAACGCCCAAAATCCTCATTCGGCCCCGATCGCAAACTCAGGTTGCCTACTCGGCAGCTATAGAGAACCACGATATTGTTTTCGGCATTGGGCCTGCGGGCACGGGCAAAACGTATTTGGCAGTCGCCGCGGCCATTGCCGCGCTCAAAAGCAAATACATCTCCAGAATCATCCTGACGCGCCCGGCCGTAGAAGCCGGCGAAACCCTGGGATTTCTTCCGGGCGATATACAGGATAAAGTTGACCCCTATTTGCGTCCCCTCTACGACGCGCTGCGCGACATGTTACCCGATACTCAATTGCAACATCTGATGGAGATGCACACACTCGAAATCGCCCCGCTTGCATTTATGAGGGGGCGCACCCTGAATAACGCTTTTGTCATTCTCGACGAAGCGCAGAACACCACCATCAATCAGATGAAAATGTTTCTCACCCGATTGGGCAACAATGCCAAGGCAGTCATTACAGGGGATATAACGCAAATAGACCTGCCGCCGGGCATTCCGTCTGGCCTTATACACGTCCAACACATTCTGTCTCATATAGAAGCCATCAAATTTGTCAGCTTTTCGGAACGAGATGTTGTGCGACACGCATTGGTACAACAGATCATAACCGCTTATGAGCAAAGCCAACGCCTCCAAAAACCCGATGCGGAAGAGGTTCAGCCAAAGCCATGATGCGCTTGAGAAAACGTCGACGCAACCGCAAGCGTCAACCGAAATGGCAGTGGAAACAGCGCGGAAAGCAAATACTTCGCATCGCGCTCATGCTCGCCCTCTTAGGTGTACTCACCGTCTTATTTTTTACGCAACAGCAGCACGAGTACAGCGCTTTCCGCGAAGGCGCGGTCGCGCCGGATAAGGTCATCGCGCCCACAACATTCCCAGTGCATAAAAGCGAGGAAGAATATCGAGACGAAGTTGCAGAAGTGCGCCGCCAAGTTTTGCCGGTTTTGCGCTATGACAGCACCGTGCAGCAGAGCAAACAGGACGCATTTGCAACATTTCTGCGCGACCTAGAAAAGCATAGGGGCAACCCTTTGACCGATTCGCTCTCGCATGCTTTGCAACTCTCACATCCAGAGATTGGCCCCCTGTCGGAATCCACCCTGAAATTTCTCCTTCCCGCGTCCCGGCGGCGATTGCCCGCGCGCAGCAAACTGATCACCACTGTCGAGGGCATGCTTCAACGCACCTACCAAAACGGGATTCTCGACAAAAAAACCGATATCGTCGAGGAGGATTACACAGAGGTCGTTCTGCTCAAAAACGAAACAGAACAACAGCAGATAGCCCTTGAAAAACTCGTGGATATAGAAAAATTGACTGCGGATCTGCAACAAACCATCGAACAAGAATTGCCAGCCGCCAGTGCCACTGAAATACGAGCGGGTAGTGAACTGGTCTTAGCCTATTTATCCCCCAATATTGCCCCTGACGTGCCCGAAACGCAGAAGCGACGAGAGGAAGCCGCCAGCAATGTCCCACGCGCCAAAGGTACAGTCCTCCAGGGCGAGCGCATTATCGACAAACACGACCGCGTCACATCTGAACACATCGACAAACTCAGGTCACTGACCGAACACCTCAGTCAACGCCGCCAGCAAGACCCGTTTATCAACCTCATCCAACGAGGTGCTGGGCTGGTGCTTTGCGCGCTGGTGCTAACGACATTTTTTGTGTTTCTAAAATTTTATCGCCTCGCGGTTTATCGCCCGTCCAAAAACATCGTGCTTTTTGGCATTCTCATTTTGTTCCCGACGGCCGTGGCCGATTACGTCGCCCAAACCCAGGCCATATCTCCTTTTCTCGTCCCAGTCGCACTATCGGCGATGCTGGCAACAGTGCTCTTTGACGCGGTCGTCGGCATGGTGATCACCCTTGTCGTCACAACTCTTTGTGCCAGCATTCTCGGCGAACTCCAATACGGGATCGTTTTTCTCTTCACGGGCATTATTGGGGCGTTTTCAGTACACGAGGTGCGGCATCGCAGAGATTTTTATCGCCCCGGCCTTTATCTCATCGCTACATATACCCTGACCATTAGTGCCACGGTTGGACTGCTTTTCACGTATGTCAACACCGCCGAATTTCTGACGGAAATAAGCGAGGATTTATTTTGGGGCATTGTGTCTGCCTTTGCCGCCTCTATACTGACCATTGGATTACTGCCTATATTTGAAAATGTTTTCCGCGTTGTAACCTCCATTACATTGCTCGAGTTGGCAGACTTAAATCGCCCTCTGTTGCACAATTTAGCCCTTCGCGCGCCGGGCACATATATCCACAGCATAAATATGGCCAATATCTCGGAAGCAGCAGCGACAGCCATAGGCGCAGACCCTTTGCTCGTGCGCGTGGGATGCTACTACCACGATATCGGCAAAATGAGGCGACCACACTATTTTATGGAAAATCAGCATGGGCTGAATCCCCACGATGGTTTGCAACCCCGAATCAGCGCGCTCATTCTCAAGTCTCATGTCAAGGACGGGATCGAATTGGCAAAAGAAGAAGGGCTACCCACGGCAATCATCGATCTCATCCCGCAGCATCATGGGACTTCAGAAATGACTTCGTTTAAGCATCAAGCGCAACTGAGAGACAAACAGACCGTCCGCGAAGCCGACTTCCGCTATCTCGGCCCCAAACCTCAGACCAAAGAAGCGGGGATTATTAATCTCGCAGATGCTGTTGAATCTGCTACGCGGTCTCTGCCCAACAGCGATCCAGACGAGGTTCGAAAGCTCGTTCAAACAATCATCAAAGGCCGCTATGATGCCGGCGAATTGGATGAGTGCGACCTGACGTTGCGCGATTTGACCCGAATCCAAGAGGCCTTTTTACCCGTCTTGCAGGCTTCGCATCACCAGCGCGTGCCCTACCCATGGCAAATCAAACAACGAGAAAGCCAAAGCGCGAGCAGATGAGCACCGTTGAAATCACGGCTTTGGTCAATGTGGATGACCTAGATATCGCTTGCTTAGAAGCGGTTGTGAAACAGCTTCTTTCAGACAACGATGTGCATCTCCCGGTTTCGTGCGTTCTAACCCATGATGCTCATATCCGGCAGCTCAATAAAAACTACAGAGATACGGATAACCCAACCGATGTTCTTGCATTTGAGCTTTCCGATGCGGTTCATCCCCAGAAGAGTTATTTGGGAGAAATATACATTTCGGTCGATCGCGCACGCCTCCAAGCCGCAGCGCGCAATCGATCTCTTCAAAAAGAAATTACTCATCTGACCGTGCATGGCACCCTGCATTTGCTGGGATTTGAACACGATACCCATGAAGGCGACACGCAAATGCGAAACCAGGAAAAAAAATATCTGACCCTGATGTCAGGAGCCAGATTCAAACGCGTCACTTGTCAATAACGGATCAGTGATCGAGCAACCCCATCGCGAACAATCATTCCGGCGGAAGGAGTGTGATCTTTTTGGATGATCCTTGGGCAGCAATTTTCATCGCCATTGCCTCTATTGTCCTGACAGCCGCTTTCTCCAGGCTCGGCTCCAGTGGCATCTCGCGCACGACCCTCGAACGCCTGCACGAAGAAAAAATCGCTCGCGCAGGACTCTACCTGTGGCTCTATCGCTCGCGCGATTTTGTGTCGCAAATGGTTTTGCTCGGTCAGACCATCGCCATATCCATCGGTGGTCTGGCGCTGTTGTCCGTATTTTTTGAGGCAGTGCCCCCAGCGGGTTTCTGGCAGCATCTCGGTGCTGCATTGCTCATCTCGCTCTACGTATTCCTCGCGCTGATCATTCGCAGCATTGTTCCCCCCTACCGAAGAGAAGAAAGTTCAGACCGCCCGCTGCCCTTTTTGCCCATCTGTTTTTTACCCCTGTACTTTCTGCTCGTTCTGCCCACGCTCTTGTTGCAAAAGGCGCAAAGGGTTTTCTTGAGTGAAGACGACAGCAGGGCACTCAAAGAAGAAGAATTGCGAAGCATCGTCGAATCGGAAACAGAAGAAGGCACCATTGAAGCAGAAGAACGGGAAATGATCGAGGGCATCTTTGAATTTGGCGAAACCACCGTCAAAGAAGTGATGATCCCGCGCATAGATATGATTTCTGCCGAGATAACGGCCACGCCCAAGGAACTTCTCGAACTGATCCAACAATCTTGGCACTCGCGAATCCCCATCCACGAAGGGCGCATCGACAATATCAAGGGCGTGGTGTATGTCAAAGATATCTTGCTCAATTTGGCGACAAATCAGGTGTGGTCCATTCCAGAGATCATGCGCGCGCCTTATTTTGTGCCGGAAAATAAAACGCTCGATGATTTGATGGCTGAATTTAAGCGCGAAAAAGTACATATGGCGATTGTCGTCGGAGAATATGGCGGAACGTCTGGCCTGATCACAATGGAAGATATTATCGAGGAGATTGTCGGCGAGATTCAAGACGAATACGACGATGAAGAACCGCTTTTTGAATGGCGCGACGAGGACAAAATACTCATCGCAGATGCGCGCATTGACATTGAAGACCTCAATGTCGTGCTCAATGTTGAACTGCCACAAAACGGTTATGAAACACTCGGCGGATTTATCTACAACGTGCTGGGACATGTACCCCAGCCGGGCGAAACTTTGGAACACGGGCACCTGTTTATCGAAATCCTTGAAGTAGAAGGACAGCGCATTACCCGAGTAAAAATTTCCAAGCCCGGCGATCCCCTACAAGGCAGACCCGAACGCAGTGGCGAAAAAAAAATACCACAGGACAAACAGCAAAAATAGCTTGACAAAAGCCCAAGAATCCAGTTTTTTTACATCTGGATATCAGTGGTCGCGGGGTGGAGCAGTCTGGTAGCTCGTTGGGCTCATAACCCAAAGGTCGGGGGTTCAAATCCCCCCCCCGCTACCAAGCCTAAAAACGGGGAACCGACATGTTCGGTTCCCCGTTCTTTTTTAGACTTTATCTTTCTCGGCCAACTTCTCCTGCACCGCTCTTTTTTCCCATTTTCTCAACTCGGCAACCGCTAACCGGTTCTTTCCTCGCGGAACGGTCTTGCCCGTTTCCCAATTCCAAATGGTCAATGGGCTTACGCCCAATAATGCCCCCAACTCTTTCTGAGATAATCCGAGCCTCTCCCGATGTGTTCGCATTGATTTTGTCGTACTCCTCACCTGCTCTTCTGAGGGAACATCCCCTATGCTTGGTTCAACCGATTTTTTGTTTGGTTTTTTTTTCAAGCCTTTTTGGAGTGCTGCAATTTGCTGGCGTTGTTCTCTAACGGTTTGCTCCAAATTCCGCAGGCGCGCTGCCAAAGGTGCAATCAGAGCCTCTGCTTCTCGTCTGGCAAGCCGCTGGATCTCCGCGTTCAAAACTCGTGCAATACTCGGCATGACAACTCCCCCTGCTTAAAATGTTGAAGTTTGTGTTTACCTGTTCGTCAATTGCTCGCTTTGCTCGTTTTAGAGCCTGCATTGGGACGGGGTGCCTGTCTGCCCTACCGGAGGCAGGCGACAGGTAGGTGACAGACAAGCCTGTGCGTCTTCGTCATACATCGATCAAAGACCGAAACGCAACTTTGACATTGCGCGGTGCTTTCCGCCAGAGTTGAATGCCTTCAACAATATCATCTGTCTCTAATTTGAATATGGGGCGCAATGCTTTTCTCAGTTCGGCGACCTCAATTGGGTTCTGCTTGGCCTTTCGATCTGTCAACAGATCTTCGACACTTCTGCCCAACACATCTGCAATTTTTGCCAACACGGGAATTGAGCCGCGCTGTTTGCCCTTTCGAATGTCGCTGAAATAGGGCGCACTGATCCCAACTATTTTGGCGATTTCCTGGCCCTGTAAACCCGATTCGCGTTGCCAACGCCGAATTTTTTCACCCGCTATTTTCTTATCGTAAAATTTTCGTCTTGCCATGATCCCCTCCGCTTGCAAACAGTTCTACTTTTTGACCTCAACCAACCACGCGATGGCGTTCAGATCGTAAAATACGAGATCCTCTACCCCAATACCACACGCGCTGAGATTGGACGCGATGCTGTCTCGCGTCCACCTCACAGACCAAAAACCCTCCGCAGTTGCCACAAATCGCGACCCCAAAGGCGTCACCACGCGCTGATCCGTATGCTCGTAGAAATCGACCTGAACGGCCTCTGCCTCCGGCACGTCCTTGTAGAGTGTGAGAAACGCGGAACCACCGGTTTTCATGGCGCGATAGAAACGAGAGATCGCGCGAATGAAGCGGGGATTTTGGTCGAGATACGCGTCGCTGTACAGGCTGAGGTCGTCGGATTTGTCCCTGATGTTGCCCGGCGTGAAGTACAGGCAGAAAACAATGTCGTAAAACTCGTCCGCAACCACGGCTTCTGCCGCGTCGCCTACGAAGACCTGTGCATTGTCAATGCGTTCTGTTTTCCAGCGCGCGCGCGCAGATTCAGCCATGGCAGGCGAGATTTCAAAGCCGTGATACAGAAGACAGCACCGCGCGAATAGCACTGCATGGTAGCCATTGCCACATCCGATGTCCGCAATTTTGTACGCGCCATGTCGCAGTCGCTCGCTGAGTATCTCGTCTTGTCGCTGCCGAGCTTGTCTGATCGGTTCGGGGCAATAGGACGACTCAAGCGCGCGCTTGACGACTGCGTTTTCAGATTCCAGCGATATCTCGCTCACGCATTCACCTCTCTTGCGGTCAGCAGTCAGCTATCTGCCCTACCTTTGACAGACGGGCAATAGGCAGGCGTCTTACCTTCTGCCTCTCGCCTTTATCTTCAGACAAAGCCTCCACCCAGCGCGAGACGTATGATGCCAAAGAATGCCGCAACAATGCAACATACGAGACCCGCGATGCTACAGCCCTTCGGTTGATCGCCAGCAGTCCCCAACGCAATGCCGCTGACGATGATGCCAATGCCTGAGAATGGTATGTTGAGCCAATTCAGCGCGCCGAGACATGGGAAGAATCCCACAATCATCCCCAGGATCGCCAGGATCCCCCATATAAGACTCAGTACCTGCATGACGCTCTCTCCTGTGTTGTGTTTTACGCCCGATATAGCCTGCCGTACAAGCGCGATCAGAACCCTTTGTATATGCGACCCAATAGAAAGATGGCCGCCAATAATTCGTTTGCAAGAAGAACGCGATACAGCACCACCGACCAGGAGTTGACGTTGAGTGCCTCATTCAGATTGTCTTGTGAAATGGCTATGAATGCGCTTGTCATGCCGCACAAAGCACACGGTTTTGGCCCGTGATGCTGCAACTGGAAAGTTTCGCTTGCAGACAAAATTGTATTCTCCGACAGAAGATACAAAGCTAAAAATAAGAGTAATAGAATGACCGAGATAATCAACCATGCTGAGATCATCGCTGTTTTCGTTTGTTTCCACATCGCGTTTTTCTGCCTTCGCTGTCTAACCCGATTGAAGGTAATCACGCAACAGGTACGGATGTAAGCATGATGTCATAGAGGTGGGATTCACCTTTTTGAGCAGATCTGATAAATACTCAGGTTCGCGCTCTCCATAAGGTCTTACTGATACAAAAATCTCATGTGGAGGTCAAGTTGTAAATTTCGCTTCAGACTTGAACCGAAATTCCCATCGGCGAGATAACTTGCGTTACCGTATCAATTTTACAACACCTGTGCCAAAACAACACACAGGCTGTTTCCGAATCCACAGGGCGTGAGACAACACAAGCATAATAAAAACATAGCGTTAGATCGTTTTTTGTCCAAAATACATCTACGGCACAAATTTTGCATATCTGATTCCACGCCGGGGGAACACACTTTCAGGAGGTTACCATGTCGCAGATTCAACTGTTTTTTTTCGCTGTCCTCGTTTGGCTGCCCGCCACGGCATCATCTTCACCGCACGTTGAACTCGCACGCAAACAGGCCAAAGCCCCCTTGTCAGGTGCAATTGCAATCGGCAACAGTGCCATTGGGATGGATTCCGATGGCGGCATCAAAATCCACACTTCTGAAGGCATCCTGTCCATCCCGGTGGATTCGCTCTCTGTGCCCAGTGGCCCATCCGACCACTACTTTGCCCCCTGCCTGCTCCAAGGCCCCAGCCAACCGGTTTTTGGCAATGAAGACGCGCTATTTCCCATGCATGGCCCGCGTTCGAACGCCGTGGAATTGCTCAATCACCTCGGGTTTTTCTTTTCAACAGCCAGCGGTGGATTTGGATTTCGCATCAATTACGACCACGCGTTATCTCCACACATCCGCTTGACTGCCAGCCCGGAATTTCTCACTTATGGCCTGCTCAAGGCTCAGTCTATTTTGCGCGACCTCATGCCCGCAAGCACAACGCGGATCACCCTGATCGCCCTACCCATCGGTCTCCAACGCCACTTCGCGCCCACATCGCGTATCAATCCTTATGTTGGATTTGGTGCTGGTCCCATTGTTCGCCTGGATCATCGCGCACGCCAACCGGGTTATTACCCTTATAATTATCCGGGTTTCAGCGGAACATTTCGCAATGGCCGCAATCAACTGGGGGTTACAGTGCCCCTTTCCCTCGATGAGTTGGATTTTCCGAGCACCTCATTGACCTTGGGCGGGCATGTGGCTTCTGGCATGAACATTCACTTTGGCGCGAAAAAAGATCTCGCCCTCACCATTGAAGGCCGTTACACATTGGCCCGATTTGTTGATGCGCTGGGATCACCGGGTGATTTTAGCGGGTTTTCCGCTGCCGTCGGATTTGGAAAAGCATTTTGAAAAGCGGTCTTAACATTCCCGAGGAGAGGATCAGGCGACCCATTGCCATTTTCATTCTTCTGGTCTTTGTGGGACAAGCGGCGGACATTTTTGCTGAGACGGACGCCGATTCTCCAAATTTCAGAAGGTCAGCGCATTCGCATTTTTACCCGCGACAGAAAAAAAAGAATCGCCGGCAAGTTTCACCAAGCGATAACGGATTCTCTAGTCATGACAAAACCAATGGGAATCCTGGGAAGAAAGCACCGCTTGTCTATCGCATTCACAGACATTTCCAAACTCGAAGTGCATAAATACCACGAGTCCTACGTCAAGGAAGGTGCCGTCATCGGTGCTCTCGCAGGTGCCGCATTGCCATTCATCCTCCTCAGCCGAGAAGAAGACTCAGATTCAACAGAGGGTTTGAGTGGGCTTGGCTATTTCGTTCTTCCACCCTTTTTCGCGTTTGTAGGTAGTCTAGGCGGTGCCTTTGTCGGCGCGGCGTTCAGCCACGATGTCTGGGCAGAAATCGATCTGTCGCCATCCAACGCCAAAAAAGGACATCGGCGGCTATCTTACCCGTTACAAGGCTGTGCTCTCAAACACGATGTTTCGAAAGGAGATGTGATGTTCGATCTAAAGAGACTCTGCGGCCGTATGTTGGGCTTTGCTTTCCTCGTCTTGTCTGTGGTCCCACTTTCGCACAAGGCAGTGACGCTCCGACATCTGCCAATACGGATACGGTCTGCTTGATTGGCGACCATCCCGGCATCCTCGAATCTGATGCGCAGACCGCGGCCCTGCTGGTGTGTGATGAGCTCCGCAAGCAGGGTATATCCCTTGGCGATCCCGTTTATCAGGCACCGGCCTCGGCGAGTGCTTATCGCGTTGTTTTGCGCGGTCTGGGTGAAAAAGTTCTCGTTCGCTTGAGTTGGGAAACCCCGGTCGGAACAGTGGTGATTGATCGACGTCTCTTGTTGGCGAATATCGAAGAGATGATCTCCGCCGCGCCCAGACTGGTTGACGCGCTCGTTCACCGAAAGCCCATCGCTGCGACAGTCAACATGGAGAATGTCGTCGAACAGGAGGGCCGCGTGCATCGGAAGATAACCGGTGAGTCCCTTTGGAATATCGGCATTTTCGGTACCTTCGTCCCCGGCACAGACATGATCGCCAAACCCGGCTGGGAGTTTGGGTGGTCTTATGAGGTGCCCGACTACGATGTGGGAACTGAGTTTCGATTCACCGGAGGCGAGGACGAGTGGGGCGATGGTTTTGGATTCGTCGCTTGGTCAATTGGCGGACGTTACTTTTTTAACAACCGAGATATTTCGCCTTTTGTGGGCGGTGGGCTCGCCATCATCGGCGCCAGCTATACGAACAATGACAGATCGGGACTGGGTGCCTATGCCGTCTTTGGCATGGAACTCCTGCGTCTCTCTCAGAGTCGCCTGAGGCTCAAATTGCGAATGGACGCGCCATTTTTTTAGTTGAACTCGTCCCCGTATTTGATGCCCATAACCCTGGGCATCTCCTACCACAGATAGAGCCTACAACCGCCCTGTAAAATCAAAAATGGGACGCATCAGTATCGATGCATCCCATTTTTTTGTGGGGCACAGGGCCTCGACCCTACGCACCTGACGGAGGGGATGGAGAAGGCCTGCACTTGGGCGGCAAGCACAATGATTATCCTTGACAGTACGCTATTTTGGGCTATGTTGGATGCTGTACCATATCGTGTTGATTTCCAAAAAGGAAGCCCATCTTATGAAATGCCCTTATTGTGGCGTGCTCGAAGACAAAGTGGTTGATTCCAGACCCAGCAAAGAAGGCATAGCCATTCGGCGCCGTCGAGAGTGCCTGGGGTGTGAACGTCGATTTACGACCTACGAATCCATTGAAGACACACCACTCACCGTTATCAAATCGGATGGACGGCGAGAAAGCTTTGACAAAAACAAGCTCATTGATAAAATTCGACTCTCCTGCACCAAGCGCCCGATCTCGACATCTCAAATTGAGGAAATCGTTGACCGAATCGAAGATCAACTCGTAAGCAAGGGCGAACGCGAAATAGAAGCCAAACAGCACATTGGCGAACTCGTCATGACCGAGCTCAAACGTCTCGATGATGTTGCTTACGTACGCTTTGCCTCTGTGTATCGCCAATTTAAAGACCTCAGTGACTTTGAAAAAGAACTGCGCCGACTCGAAAGGTAAGCGGCAATGAGCGATGAGCTTTCAGCGGTCAGCAGTCCATGATTGGGCAACCCCCTGTGGTTGACCGCAATAATGAGCCTGCCCCTCCTGAAGGTTCAATCAGGAGGGGCAGGTTTTTGCGTTTATGACTTTTTTTGTCTTTTTGTGGGCGACCCCTTGAGTCGCGCCTCTCACCTGCTGCGCGGTAGAAATTTCGCCTTGCCCCCATGACAGGTCTGGCAGGTTGCGGGCTTGCCCGTCTGAATATCCAATAAGCGATCTGTAAATTGCTCCATCATCGTGCGTGCAACGACCTTATTTGGCGTGGGCGTGACGGGATCGAGCCGTCCGTCACGCCTTCTCACATGGCAATAATCGCATGTCTTTACACCCAATGCGTTCTGCATTTCTTTCATCATCGCCGCGATTTCTCCGCGCGACATACCCGCCAACCGCGAGGGTTTTGCCGCACTTGTGTCGCGCCCCACAAAGCGCGCCGCGCCCGCGTGACAAAACGCACAATCAATGGGTTTTCCCCCTGTTGTAACGAGGCCATCGACAAAGTGATGCTTCATGTAACGCGCGGTTTCTTTTAGCGGGGACCCTGCTTTGTAATCGCGTTCACCCGCCTCGGTCTCAGACGGATGGCAATATTGGCATGTGACCCCTAGGGCTTCTGAAATCGCTTCCATTCCTTCCCGGCTCGTGTCGAGAACATGCTGCTCGCCCGCGTGCAGATCGGCCCAAAACACGACCATCGCGCCCAAAAAAACAAAGCGTTTCACAAAGCCCCTCCCACTTCTCGCCCATCCACCCCATCGGGATATGCCAGTCCCAAGAGAGCCATCATCGTTGGCAACACATCCATCACCGTCGCATTCTCACACGCCAGACCGCGCGCATTGGCAAACCACAACGCATCATCGAAGGTGTGCGTGCCATTCACGGGACTGGGTTCAAACAAAACGCGCTTTTCAAACCCGCCCTTTAAGTCATATCCCCGCGCGGGAACTGCGATCAGATCGGGCGACGCATCGAGGTCGTCGCCCGAAAAGGCCTCTTCGCGCATCAGCACGCGGTCGATGACTGGTGCATTTCCATCGGGATCGCGAATTTCCAACAACCCGGCAGCCACATCGCGCCTGATCTGCTCGTATTCAGCACCCGCCTGCACACTGCCCTCGCGCTCTCTGCCCTTGACATTGATGTAGAACCGCCCAGGCAGCAAAGAATAACATCGGGTTTGAGGATCCATGTGTCGCAATTGCTTGGGTTCAGGCGATGCAAAGGACAACAAACCCGCCTGTTGCAACCAAAAATTCAAATGCACCTCTCGCTGTAAGGTGCAAAAACCGTGATCGGACAAAATCATGAGCAGCGTGTCGCCGTACAACCGCGAAACCAATTCCCCAATGATCTCATCCACGCGCGCGTAAAATCGCTTGAACCACGCGGTGTACACCATATCTCCGCGCTCGACATCGCCCCAAAGAAAGTGATGCAGGCGGTCGGTATCCATAAAATGCGCCACAAATAAATCCCACGATTCTCGCGCGTAATACCTGAACATCGCGTCTGCGCGTCGGTTGAGTGCATAGAAGATTTCGTCGAGAAATTTCTCGCGGTTTATCCGAGCTTGCCAGGCGTCAATGTCGATCAAATACCCCATAGAGGCCAACTCAGAAGCGATCGAAAGGGGATAGGTCGCGCGTTTCAAATCGGGTGCTAAAAAGCCCGAAATCAAGACGCCATTGACTGGGCGAGGGGGAAACGTGGTGGGCACGCCCATGGAAAAAATCCGCCGTCCCATACCGCTGAACAGATCGACCCATGTCTTTGCCTTCAACGTTCTCGAAGATGGAATAAACATCTCATGCGTTTGGGGCACGCGGTCAATAAACCCGAAAATCCCGTGTTTGCCAGGGTTGCAACCCGTCACAATAGATGCCCATGCGGTCGACGATACCGTAGGCACAACCGACGTCATGGACATCAGCGATCCCCGCGCGATCAATGCCTGAAAATTGGGCATTGTCCCCTCGGCAATCAAACGCTGCAACAAGCTGTGCGGCAGGCCATCTAGGCCAAGAACAACTGCGCGGCGGAATTTGGCCTTGTTTTGTCGAAAAAAATTGAGCATTATCCATCCCAAAATAAAACAGGGCTTTTAGCCCCTCGCACCCGCCTGTCAGCAGCCAGGCTAAACCAGAAGCCAAAAGCCCAATCTATTGTAAATGTGTGGGGTGAGTGAGGGGATTTGAACCCCCGACCTCCTGGGCCACAACCAGGCGCTCTGACCGACTGAGCTACACCCACCACATAAAACGCAAAACACTCCCGGCAGGACTCGAACCTGCGACCTACTGCTTAGAAGGCAGTTGCTCTATCCACCTGAGCTACGGGAGCAAGGGGTGAACAAATATTACATACGTCCCGTTTGAAAAAAGAAAAGTATCATATTGATCAAAAAGTGTCAAGCAAAAGTAACGCCTTTGGCCCGGCCCTCGCTTGGCTTGTGATATTCAGACCCAAGTGGCAGGTTTTCTCTCGTCTGATCAAAGCCTCATAACCCGAACGCGCGCGATGCAACGGTTATCGGTTGTCTCGCTGTGCTTTTCAAAAGAAACACTTGACACAGTGAGCGAGTGGTCTATTTTTTTCCCTCCATTACGCAATTTTCAAGGAGGACGATATGCACAGCCTCAACCCGGCCATCAAGTTCACCTATGAGGACTACCAGCACACCCCGGATGACCAGCGCTATGAACTCTTAGATGGAGAATTGATTATGCCGCCCGCTCCCAGCCTAAGTCACCAGAGAATTGACGCCAAATTGGGATGGCGACTTGCTCAATTTGTGGAGGAGAGGGATCTGGGCGAGGTTTTTTCCGCGCCTTGCGATGTGGTGCTGTCGAACACGGATGTGGTGCAGCCGGATCTGCTGTTCGTTTCCAAAGCGCTCGTGCACCTCCTGCTCGGCGGTGCGAATGTCTTGGGGGCGCCGGATTTGGTTGTCGAAATTCTGTCCCCTTCCACTGCTGGGCTAGATCGGACGCTCAAGCGCGCGCTGTATGCTCGGCATGGGGTGCGGGAGTACTGGCTGGTGGATCCGGACGCGCGGACAGTGACGGTTCTGTGGCTGGCGGGGAATGACTTCGAGGTGGTGGCTCTGTATGGCGAGGGCGAGACAATGACTTCGCCCACCCTGCAAGAGTTCGCCGTCAACTTGGATGAGATATTTTAGCACGAGGCCCTACGCATCACATCGGCAGGCAAGTATTCGTCTTTCAACTTGACAACCATGCTTGACTAGGGTGTGTACGACAATTGCTAAAATCGGCTAATCTCAACAAAATGCAAAAGGTTGCAAATTTCGGTCACAATTAAAAACAAATACGTATAGAAAATTGGCTCAACCAATTATGGGCTAATTTGAGCGCACAACCTCATTATCGCACACAGCCTAATACTATTCCCTCAAAATCTCATATCCCGAAAGTGCAGGTGCTGCATGTCCAAAAAACGACTCACACAAGCCGAACGGCGCGTCCAAATTATCGAAGTGGCCATGGCTCTTTTTGCCACCAAAGGATTTAAGGGCACCACCACGCGCGCGATTGCCTGCGCGGCAGATGTTTCGGAAGCCATTATCTTTAGACATTTTGAGACCAAAGAAGACCTCTACGATGCGATTATCACATACACGGTTGAAAAACGCTTAGAACAGTGGGACCAGGACACTGCCTCCCCGCCAGATCCGCGCCACATCGAACACCTCTTGCGCGATTTTGCCCAGACATTTGTCAATCGCAACCGCAGAGATTCAACTTTCATACGCCTGATGATGTACAGCGCCCTCGAAGATCACAAGTTTCGAGAAAAATTTTTCGCTATCTACCGCAATCCCCACATGCGCGCCATTCGCCAAGCCATTCAGACGGGAGTTGACCAAGGCATTTTTCGCGCGGTCGATCCGGGCGCGTCGCTTCGCGCTTTCTTTTTTTCACTCTTGCAATATTGCGTCAGCCGTTTTGTCGCCCAAAGTGAAACCCATACCCCCGCGCGCGATAACGCCATGATTGAAAATCTCGTGACCATTTTCGTGCATGGACTGCGAACAGACGCACAGGCCTGCCCTTCGGCAGACAGGCGCGCCAAAGGCAGGGCATAGCCACATCCGACAACGCGCAAGTCATCCCACCTCGCCCTCCAAACCATTGCGTAGATGAACGGCGAAAATCGCGCGCGAAGCACAACGTCAGTAAAAGACGCGAAAATCGGGATGTCGGCACCGCATAGGCACGATCTCCTGCCTGTGGCGTCCTGCGCGGCGCAGGCAGGGCAAACAGGTATTTTTCTCCACAACCCAAAATCATTCTTTCATGATCGATTTTCGCTTTCTCGAAGAAGGCAAAGCCATCCGAGACCCCATTTGGGGCTATATTCATATACCGCCCGATTTTGTTCCTCTCGTCGATGCCGAAGAATTTCAACGCCTCCGCGACATATCGCAACTCGGGCATGTCTTGCTCGTGTATCCCGGTGCCCGGCATTCGCGTTTTGAACACGCTTTGGGCGTGTTTCACATCGCGGGAAAGTTCCTCAAGCAATTGCTCAAATCACCGCACCCGCCAGAGATCGATGCCAATGACGTACGCGTGCTTCTCGCGGCGAGTTTGTTGCACGACATCGGTCATTATCCCTTTTCGCATCTGCTCGAGGAAATGCAGATGTTTTTTATCGATCACGAAACCCGGGGACGGCACATCATCGAAGATTCGAGTACCGAAGTTCACGCCGCGCTGCTCAAAGCCGGCATCGATTCCCAACGCGTGGCAAATGTCATCGATTACCAGACGCGCGCCATCCCCCACCGCGATACACGCCTCGCCCACATTCTCAGCGGCACGCTCGATCCCGACAAAATTGACTATCTTTTGCGCGACGCGCGCTATTGCGGGGTGCCATTTGGCGAAAGCGTGAACAGAGACCGCTTGCTGTCTTCAATTACATACCATCGCGCAACCCAACGCCCGGCCATCACGTACAAAGGGGTATCCGCGGTTGAAGCCCTCATCTTTACCAACTACTTGATGTATCGCAATGTGTATTGGCACCACGCGGTTCGCTCGGCCAGTGCCATGTTCAAGCGCGGGACACAAGACCTTTTGGCGCATCCCAACTGCGCGTTGACGGAAAGCGACTTTGACCGCGCCACCGAAGCCGACTTGCTTCACCGCCTCAAAGAAGAACACGCCGCGCTCGGGATGGATCACCGAACCAGTCTGATCGGCCGCGTCAAAAGGCGCAAACTCTTCAAAGTGGCCCGCATGTTCTTTCCCCACCAACGCGCCCCAAACCTCCTGAATTTATTTCGTCGACTCTATTGCGCGCCCGACCAGCGCCGCGAGCTCGAAATGGCCTTTTGCGCGCATCTTTCCTCAAAGCGCGATCTCGACCTCCGCGGCGATGAAATACTCCTCGACATCCCCCGATTTGGCAAAAGCCCCGAAGTCGATCTCAAGGTCTTTTTCGAAGCCCACATTCCCGTCAACAAACCAGAACCCCTGAGCTTTGACGACCCGGAAGTCTCTTTGCTCAAAAATTATCTGATCGACAACTTTGAGGCACAGGCCAGAGTCGTACGCATTTTCTGCGACGATGTGCCCCATCTGCGCCAGGCCGTGCGCGACGAAGCCCTCGCCTTCCTACAGCATCGCGATGTCCAGCCAACTTGCTAAGACAGTCAGAAAATTTTATATTCCAACCGCGCAGTCCCCTATCCCCCTTTTCTCGCCTGAGAGGGGCCGGGGCGAGGTTTTCATTTCGACTCCGTCTTTCATTGGGATCATTGCATGAAAAAACATCTGACTTTAATGGTCATTCCCCATGACAAAGATACTGTCAAAGAATTTCACCTGTCACACCAAATGCTTATCGGCTTGTTGAGCGCGTCAGGGCTTGCACTTTGCGCGTTTTTATTTTTTGCATTCGGCTTTGTTGCCACACCGAGTCAGCGGGAAAGACTCGCTGTACTCAAGACGGAAAACGCCGCGCTCCAAAGCCAGATGGTCTCTGTGCAAGAAGATCTTGAAAATATGCGACACCACATGGATCAGTTGACGGAAAAAGATCGCATCATACGCGCGTGGTTTGACCTGTCAGAACCGAGTGACGAAGTGCGTCAAATAGGCGTGGGCGGGGGGGATGCCATCTCGCCAGAATGGGAAAACGCGGTTTCAGACACCATCTCTGATCTTCTGATTCAGACCCACACCAATATGGATCAACTCTTGCGAGAGGCGCGCTTTTTGAAAGCCAGTTTTGATACGCTCTTGTCGGTGCTCGGCAAAGACATCCAGATGCGCCGGCACATCCCTTCGATCACCCCCGTCATAGCAGAAAATCCGAGAATATCCTCTGGCTTTGGCATCCGCCGCGATCCATTCACGGGGCGCAGACAGTTGCACAATGGCATTGATTATCCCGGTCGAACGGGCACGCCCGTTGTCGCCACAGCAGATGGGGTAATAGATAAAATCGACTACAACAATCATTTGGGGTGGTATGTGGTCATCGATCACGGCTCTGGCTTGCACACATTGTATGGACACCTGAACGGGAAGCCACACCGCAAGACAGGAGATCGCGTCAAACGCGGCGAAAAAATTGGCGAAATAGGCAGGACAGGACGCGCCACAGCCTCGCATCTCCACTATGCGGTTATCAAAAATGACAAAGCCAAAAATCCCTTGAATTACATCTTCGATCAAAAAACTCGTTTTTTGTTTTAACAAGCCCTGACAACAACAAAATTTCAAAACTAAAAAAAGTTGGTAGCTCTTGAGAGGATAGGGGTTGCCTCACTTTTTTTTGATCAATGCCGACTCTTTATGAAGACCTGAAACAATCCGCTCTCCTTTGGCGCAAGAGCGGATATGCTTGTGATGAGTACCCATTGATAGGCGAAATCCTCGCCCATCACAAGGAAGCGCGTGAAGATAGCCTGGCCCTCAAGTTTTTGCGCGAACCCCAATTCCTCGCCCTTGAGGTGTACTGGTATGTCCGACTCAAACTGGGAACTCCTCATATCATTGACCTTTACAAGCATTACTACGGCGAAAATAAAAAAGACTTTTTCGATGCCCTTGGCGTTCCAATACCGAGAGAGGCTTTGGAGTGGGTTCAAATAGATGATGTTATTGAGAAGGTCAGAAACGATTCGGATTGGAACAAAAGACACAAAATCCAGGCATTGCATGAAGCGGCAATTTTGGACTATCCGAGTTATATCCTCGCTTTGGCTATGGGTGCCGGAAAGACTGTGCTGATTGGAGCGATTGTTGCAACCGAGTTTGCAATGTCCCTGCGTTATCCCGAAGGCAATTTTATGAAAAATGTCCTCGTATTTGCGCCCGGCACGACGATTATAGAAAGCCTGCGCGAACTCAGCGACATGCCATACCAGAAAATTTTACCCCCCGACCTCAACCGCGATTTTCTCGCCAATTTGAAAATTGAATATCCGGGCATGGAGAAGGATATACAGGCTCAGACCGGAAGCAGTTACAACCTGATTGTCACCAACACCGAGAAGATCAGTCTGCGCGCTAAAAAGAGAAGCAATCAGAGAGCACTCACGTTTAGGGAAAAAGAACTGCAAGCAAATCTGAGGCTTCAAAAAATCGTCAGTTTGCCAAATCTCGGCGTCTTTTCAGATGAAGCGCATCACACCTACGGCAACACTCTTGATCAGTTGAAGCGGGTACGCGAGACGATCAACTACATTCATGAGCAAACTCCTATCGTGACGGTGATCAACACCACTGGGACGCCTTATTACAAGAAGTGGCACTTGAAAGAAGTCCTTGTTTGATATGGCCTTGGAGACGGTATCAAGGATAACATCCTGAAAGACCTCAACAACGGGATTCATCAATACAACATCGCAGAGCAATCGGAAACGAAAGTGTTCAGCGACATTATACGAGAATTTTTCACAACTTACGGCCGCGTTTCGCTTCCCAACGGGGCAAAGGCAAAAATCGCGTTTTATTTTTAGACGCAGAAACATTTGGACGCCTCTCGCCCGTTAATTGAGCAGGCTATGACAACGACGGGCGCAAGCGTCTCTCAGATATTGGTCAATACACAGCAATCGAGCGCGTCCGAGATTGCCGAGTTCAAGCGTCTCAACAACCCCAACAATCAAAAGCGCGTGATTCTTCTGATTGGTAAAGGTGTGGAAGGGTGGAACTGTCCAAGCCTGTTTGCCTGCGCGCTGATCAAGGAACAAACAAGAAGCAACAACTACGTCCTGCAAGCGGCGCCTCGGTGCCTGCGGCAGGTGCCGGAAAACAGGCATTCGGCGAAAATATTTCTCGATCACGGCAATGCCAAAATTCTCGACAAGGAATTGCAAGACAACTTCGGCACGGACCTCGACAGACTCAGCGCGGGCGCAGGAGATAAAGAGACCGTAACCCTGCGTATTGTAAAAACAGAACTGCCGAAACTGGAGATTACCCGCACGGTCAAACGGGCGGTGCGAACCGGGAAACCAAGCGGCAATATCGCGCTGAACAAACCGGAACCGCAAGACGCCCCCGGAATACTCCGCAGCATTCTAACCCCGGACTTCAGCGGGCCGAGAGAAATACTGATGCCCACAGGTGAGACCGAGGAACTGCCTACTGGAACAGAAACGTCGGATTGCCATACCGCGGCTTGGAAAATTGCATCGAGATACCATCTGCCGATGATGCCGATTTTGAAGCGGCTCAACAGCCTGTATCCCCATAGGGAAATGCCGAACAGCCACTTATATGGGCTGTTTCAGCAGGTTGAAGAGCAACAGGCGAACTACAAGACCGTTGAAGAGAACATAACCGAGGCAATGGCACTGATTCGGGTTCAGGATGAGGACGGAAAGGATGTTTTTGAAAAGGATGAAGATGGTGTTTATATCCATCGTTTGCGTTTGCTTAAGAGCACTTATGACCGGATGAAAGCGAGCGGTTTGTTTGCCGACAATGCGGACTATGCAGACGAGCGCGATTTGAGCTTTCACTACACGCCGTACAATTTCGACAGTGAGCCGGAGCGTTCCTTCTTTCGGCAGATCTTGTCAACGCTCAATACAGACCCCGACGATGTGACGGCTTTCCTGTTCACGGGCGGCCTGACCGATCCAAAGAAGACCGACTTCCATTTTGAGTACATGGGCGAAGACAAGCGGTATCATCGCTATTTCCCCGACTTTGTAATTGTGAAAAAGACGGGAGAATTTTATATTGTCGAGGTCAAATCTGCAAGCGAGCGCGGCGATAAAACGGTGGAGGCGAAAAGGAAGGCCGTAGAGCGGTTGCAAAAGATGCAACCCGATGAGTTCCGATACCACATCGTTTATACGCTAGCAACCACGTTAAGCGCGGCGGAAATTAGGCCGATCGCAGATTGGATAAACTCACAGTGAGGAGGTAAACATGAGAACCCACAATCTATTTATCAGCCATTCTTGGACACATTCGGATAGTTTATGAGAGCCTGGTAGAATTGTTGAAGCAAAGACGGTACTTCGACTTCAAAAATTATTCGGTACCAAGAGACAATCCAATACATGCAGCAGGGACTGACGCACAACTATACCAGGCTATTCTTAAGAAAATGCGACCCTGTAGTGTGGTACTTATATTGGCAGGGGTTTATGCAACCTACAGTAAGTAAAAAAAAGAAATCGAAATAGCAAAAGAGGAGTTTTGGATTGCAAAACCAATCATAGCCCTTATTCCTTGGGGAAGTAGCAGAGCATAAAAAATAAGAAAAGACTGTGACTGTGTTGTTGGCTGGAATACCAACAGCATTGTCCAAGCAATAAGGGAGTTAACATAATGAATGAAAATAGACAGGAACTTTTGGAAATATACAAACTCCATGCCGAACTCGCGGACAGAGTAAGCCAGAGGCGAGAGGGAGCGAATAGGCTTTTTGTAAGTCTGCTAACGGGAATGTTAATTTTTATGGCTGCTCTTCTTAGGTATGGCGCAGAAACGATGAACTGCTGTCGCAGTTTTACCCCGTCCCCGTTGACGCAATTTTGACAGCCGTGGGCGTTTTTGGGATTTTACTTTTCGCATCGTGGTTTGTTATTATTCGCTCCTATCGCCAACTTAACTCGGGAAAGTTTTTAGCTTTGCATGAGTTGGAAGAAAAACTCGCCTATCCCTTTTTTAAGCGGGAATGGGATCTGTTGGGGATGGTAGAAAAACCGAAGACAAGTCGCTATTGGCAACTCACCGTTGTAGAGACCTTTCTTCCCGGTATCTTTGCTGTTCTCTATCTCGCGCTGATCATCATCTTTTTCGCAATTTGCAGATAGAAAAGAAAAAAAACCTCAAAATCATCCCCATCAAAGGTCGCCCGATGCTCCATTGGGTCGTCAAAAAGCCGCTGGATGTCGTGCGGCATTTTCCGGCGCAGTTATGCGAGACCGTTGGCGTTGACAATCCGCCCGCCGAGCCATCCTATGAGGCGTTTGTCGAAGGCGGTTACAATCTGCTCTTTCACGGCGACAACAAGGAAATCCTCTCGTCGCTCTTGATTGCCGGATTTCGGGGCAAAATTGATTTGATCTACATTGACCCGCCGTTTGATTACGTCCGCAAAGTCAGATTGCGTGGACAGTCTGCAAGACTGGAAGGCGAGGGGCATACCGCCATTGAACAGGCGCAATACGAGGATATATGGGCGAATGACAATTATTTGCAGTTCATGTATGAACGACTAATTTTGATGCGGAATCGCTCAACGAGAAAGGGAGCATTTACCTGCATTGCGATTGGCATAAAAGTCATCACCTGCGGTTTTTGTTGGACGAGGTATTCGGCGTAGAGAATTTCGGAAACGAGGTAATATGGAGCTATCGAAGAAGGCCTTCTAAGACCAATAACTTCCAATCTATGCACGATACATTGCTTTGCTACCAAAAAGAAGTGAAGTGTCATATTTTTATTCAAATGTATGAAGATCCTTCCGCTAGCTATATACAGAGATTTGGAGGGAAAACGCAAATATTAGATGAGAAGACTGGCACCAGAAAAATAACGATGGAAGAGGATACAAAAGGTATGCCAATGCGCGACGTCTGGGACATTCCAATAATCGCTGGCTTCAAAAATGAACGGACGAATTTTCCCACCCAAAAACCCGAAGCCCTATTAGAGCGCATCATCAAAGCCTCGAGCAACGAAGGCTCCATATCGTCCTTGACTGCTTCTGCGGCAGCGGCACAACCGCCGCGGTTGCGGAGAAATTGGGCCGCCGCTGGATCATGGCAGACATGAACAAGGGCGCGATTCAGACCACAATCAGGCGATTACAAGGCGTTATCAACCAAAAGAACAGCGATCTCGCCGAGAAAAACGGGCGTGGATTTATTTATTACCGGGTGAACGACTACGATTTCGCCAAGCAGGACGAACTCAAGAAAATCATCATCTCCAAATACGGCATTCAGACAGACCAAAAGGACTTGTTTTTCGATGGAACAGTCAGCGGCAAATTGGCGAAAATCATCAACCTGAACCGGCCGTTGAATCGGCTGGATATCCAGATCATCAAAGACGAAATTCAAAACAGCCGCCCAGACGAAACGCGAGACATTGACGTTTTCTACAACGGATCTGAAATGGGCATCATCGCCGAACTTGCCCCAAAGAAAAACCCGATCAATAAAATCACTGTCTGCGACATTCAGCAGGATGGCGTGATCACCAATCAACCCGCAGAGGCGGATGTGCAAATCGTCAAGCAAGACAAAAAGGCGACGGTCAAAATTATCGACTATATCAGCCCATCCATCCTTGCGAGAATGGAAATAGACAGAACCCTCTTTGATGAGCAGATTGGCGACTTTCGGGCACAAATAGACTGCGTGCTGATTGACACCGATTACAACGGCAAGAGTTTCAACATCATAGAAAGCGATTTGCCGAAACGGAAAACCTATTTTATTAGAGGCGAGTACGAGTTGACTCTCCCATGTGCCAGCGCGAAAGTGGCGGTGAAAATCGTCGATATGCTGGGTGAGGAAGTCGTTGAAAAAAAATAAAATGGTTGGGAATTGAGAATGCAGACTTGAGTAATCGGTGTCTTTTTTTATTTGCGCGTCCTCAAAAGCAAACCCACGCCAATCGCGCCAAAAATCGCATTTGCCCCCCAAGCCCCCCATACAGGTGGCAGCACATCGTTCCAACCCATGGCGCGCCCGAGTTGAATGCACCCGTAAAACGCAAAACAGATCAGCAAGCACATGCCAATTTGAATGGGACGGCCCGTCCGCCGCATGCGAGATGCCATCGGCAGGCCAAAAAGCCCGATGACAAAGTTCGCAAATGGAAATGCCAAGCGCATGTGGCGCGCCACCGATTCTCGAAGCGTCTGGCTTCCGTTGCGCGCTTTGCGGCGGATAAAATCCGTCAGTTCCGAATACGTCATCTGATCTTCGGGCAGCACATCGCGCGCGAAGTCTTCGGGTGTAAGCGTCACATCTTTCGCTGCCCACACGCGAAACGCGCGATAAAATGCCCGCTCGCCAAACACGCGCTGATCCCCGTCCATAAAATGCCATTCTGTACTGGCCCAAACCGCCTTTTCAGCGCGAACGCGCGCGATGAGCTGCCCGCCTTCATATTTGTCGAGCACAACTTGTCGGCCCTGCATGGCGATGGCGTCGTATTCTCCCATGGACAAAACGCGCGCGCCCGTATCTCGCAGCGCGATCTGCATGCGGATGGACTGAGGGCCGATCGCGGATCCGCGGGGTTGCTCAATTTTTGCCCGCGCGCGATTTGCCCGCGGCACCACTTGATCGGCCATCGCGGCGGCCAAAATGCTGATCCCCAATGCCAGCACCTGCAGCGGTATCACCACCTGATAAAGGCTCACGCCGGCACTTTTCATCGCCAGCAATTCCCCGCGCTGTATCAAGCCGCCCATGCAGAACAACCCCGCGAGCAAGACCGCCATCGGAAGTACTAGAACGACAACATAGGGTAAATAGCAGAGGTAATAAGACAGAATCGCTCCCAAGCCGACCGATCGGTCCATAAACGCGCTGAGGCGGTCCACGAGATCGATCACGACAAAAACAACGGCAAAAGCCAGCAAACTGACCCCAAAGGGCATGGCAAATTGGACGACGACATAGCGGCTCAAAATACGCACGGCTATCTCCTTCTCTTGCCCCACTCGCAGACAATCCGCGCGGACAAAACAGCGCCGACGGCCCCGGTCAAGACATTGGGTATCCACATCGCCATCCAGGGCATCATCACCCCTCGGTCGGCCAATTTTTCACCGCCGATCAGAAAAATCCACCACACCAGAAAAAACCCAATGCTAATGGCCGCGCCAATGGCCGCGCTGCTGCTGCGCGTCCACACGCCGATGGGCGCACCCACCAAAACAAATGCCACACAAGCCGCGGGAATCGAAAATTTCTTGTGTACCTCCACGCGCAGTCGATCCGCTGCCCTCAACTTGTGGCGCGCGATCCGCGCGTCCGCGGCGACGCGCCCCAGCACTGCGCGCAGCGCCTGCGCGGGATTTGCACCTACGGAATCGATCAACACCTCGCGCGCAAACGCATCCATCAAATTTGCCGTCTTGACTCGCGCCTGCGCCAATTCACTTTCGTAGTATGCAATTTGGTGCTGCATAGTGGCGATATCCATTTCTCGATCATTGCGATACGCAGAGGAAGACCGCGACAACTGTTGACCTGCATCGCCGAGCCGCAGTCTGGCCTTGGCAAATGTCGTGCGCGCGTAAACCGTGGGATCGTCTGGATCAATGCGGTGCATCTCCCCGTGAAAAAGATAGAGCAGAGCTTCGTCTCGGGCTTCGTCAAACGCCACAATGCCAGAATCGGCAACCGCGGTTTCGGGGAACCCATTGCTGTTAAAGCTGTAAACCAGCACGTCGTAAAGGGCATCGCCACTTGCGTTGACGCGGTCAAACAAAATCTGGTACTTCTCAAAATCGCCGATCATCACGCCGGCCTTATCGACCAGCGCGACAGCCGGGCGTTTGCGGTGAATATCCATCATCAACAGCCGGGCGCGGTGATTAAATTCGGGCAAAACGCGATCATTAAAAATCACCAGCCCAATCCCCAACATCGCCGCGACGAGCAGAACCGGTGCCACAACTTGGTGAATCCCAATGCCCAATGCGCGCATGCCCGCAATTTCGCCCGAAGCACTGAGGCGGCCAAATGCCAGCAACGTGCTCACCAGCACCGCCATCGGAACAGCGAGGGCAATCATCCAGGCGGTGTTCAAAAAAAACAACTCCACAACCACCCTCACCGGCACGCCTTTTCCCAGAATACGGTCGAGCATTTGCAACATGAGATCGATGATCAAAAGAAAAATGATCACGGCAAAACTGAGCAAAAACGGCATCATCAGTTCGGCCAACACATACCGACGCAAGCGCATGCGGAACCTTGTAAAAAAAGAGTTCAAGAAATCAGCGCACAGGCATAGCCTATAACGCAGCGAAGCGAGGAATCAGCGCACGGGTGCCCGCCGTAGCATGTCCGCCTGCCGACAGACAGGCAGCGGGTAATCGGTGGAACGGGGTACAACCCTACGATTGGCACGCTTCGGGCTAGGCTGCGAGAGCAGTTCATCGGCGAATCGAATATACGGCCTTTTATATGAGAAAAAAAGACGCGCCTGCCGTTGTTTTGCGCCCGCCATTTTCATTGGATTTTTCCTTGCTCTTTCATGGGGCTTGTGCTATTATGTAATTTTTGTCCAACGACCTGCCCCTCATCCCAATTGGTATGCCCCAATCCCTTATGAAGCCCGTTTATGTTCACCTGTGGTCGCGCGGCCTTTCGGTTCTGTTTTGCCTCGCGTTGCTCTGCCCGTGCCCGGCGTCTGCCGCGCCGGGCTTGCGCCCGCAAATACGCGCGTCAACACTTGAAGCCTTTGTGCGCGATACTCCTCAATCTGCTTCTTATTTTCCCCGCAGAAGCATATACGCCGCCCCCACAGTGCAATTGTTGGAAACGGACACCGCGCACCTCATCAGGGTCTTTCGCGACCTGGGGGGTGCCCCTTATGGCCTTCCGGTCGTAATTGACCTGAGCGAATTTGCGCGCTACAAATTTCACCGAGACGCGCACCGCCTCGCGCAAGACCGACTGGGCAACCGCGTGAACAGGGACGACGAAGGCGAGGGATCGATCGATGTCAAAATTCCGATTCGCGTGCCGCGACGCCTGAGCGCGATCACGGGCGAAGGGGAAACCAATCTCACCATCAGAGGCAACCGCCGCATTGAGCTGTCGGGCATTTCGCAATACACATTGGGGCAGGCGCAATCGGCCACCACGCGCACATCGCGTTTTCCAACCATCAATTTTGAACAAGAGGCCCAACTCACCGTTGAAGGCACCATTGGCGACCGCATCAAGGTTGCGCTCGAGCAAAACAGCGCTCAACAGGGCTTTGATCTGACCGAGGGCTTGCGCCTACAATACCAAGGCGACGAAGACGGGATCATCGAAACCATCGAAGCGGGCAACACCTCACTGGCTCTGCCCGGCACCCGCTTAGTCGGGTTTAGCGGCGGCAGCAGAGGCGGGTTGTTTGGCATCAAAACGCGCGGTCGGGTCGGCGCGATCAATTTTACGGTTGTCACGTCGCAAGACAAGGCATCGAGCAATCGCAAAACCTTTACCGGTCAGGCCGAAGAATCGTCCAATGAAATCAAAGATTACAATTACATCAAAGACACTTACTTTTTTCTCGATGAGGTTTATCGCGAAAATTTTCGCCACGGCACCCTGCCCGCGCCCCAGGACCGCGTCAATGTGCCGAGTGTGCGCGTATTCGTCAATGACTTTAACGCGCAAAACGACCTCGAAGACTCGGCCATTCCCGGCGTGGCATACTTCTCGTGGAACAGCGGTTCGCCCAATGAACCGGCTTCGCGTCGCTTTGACAAGGGCGTTGAAGAAGGCACCTTTCACGAACTCCGGCCATCTGACTTTACGTCCTTACCCGAAGGCTATCTCATCCTTGAACGCCAGGTTTTTCCGGGGCACACGCTCGCGGTTGCGTATCAAACCGAGTCTGGGGCAACCTTTGGCGACATTCAATTCATCCCGGATCCGGGAAACCCAGACAAAAAAATTCAGCTCAAGCTCATCAAAGCCAAGCAACAACGTCCCTCAGATCCGTCGTGGAAACTTTCGTGGCGCAATGTCTATTACCTCGGCGGGCGCAATATTGACTCCAATGGGCTCCGCATCGGCATCTATCGCAAGGTGTCGGGTGAAGGGGATCAGGATAACCAAGAAGGCCATCCCTACCTGCAAATTTTTGGACTCGACCGACACACCAATAGGGCTTCCGAATCTTCCCCGCCAGATGGGGAAATCGACATCCGCACAGGCAATGAAATCCCCGGTCTGAACCTCGCCAGAGGCCATCTCGTCTTTCCCTTTCTCGAGCCTTTTGGCGAGCAGGGCCTCGGCGCGCCCGACCTCGAAGTGCGAGTGCCGGGCATCTACAACGAAACCAACAGTGCCAACCGCACCGAAGCGGGGCGGTATATCATCCAGGTGCGTTCCACGAGCCGGTCGACCGAATATACGCTCGGATTTAACCTGCTGGAAGGCAGCGAAGTCGTGCGCCTTAACAGCCGAACCTTAGAGCGCGACAAAGACTACACCATCAATTACGAATTTGGCCGTTTGAAATTTATCGGCGATGCGGAAAACGACGTGTCAGCCCCCACGGCTGATCTCGACATATCGTATCAAAACCAAGACCCATTGGGCGGGTTGGGCACGCAGTCCAAAAGCCTGTTGGGCTTGCGCTTCGAGCGGCCCTTTGACGATCAGTATTCGCTCATCGGCATGACCTTGCTCTACGGCAGCGAGAGCACGGGGTCTCAACGCGTGCGGGTCGGGCAGGAGCCCACACGCACCATTTTGTGGGATGCCAACGCGCGCTTTCGGATGCAACCCCAACTGTTGACCGCCCTCGTCAACTCGATCCCACTGGTGAACACCCAGGTGCCGTCGGCTATCGACATCGACTTTGAAATTGCCCAGAGTTTGCCAAATCCCAACACCAAAAGCGTGGCCTATATTGACGACTTTGAAGGCGCGGTGAGCAGCAAGCGTTTTTCGATAGGCAAACTCGGGTGGACTCGGGCAAGTGTGCCAACGCGCGACAACAGACCGCTCGCCTTGCCACAGGGGCGGCTGACGTGGTATAACCCCATTGACCGCGACCGCACGCCCCTTTCCCAAATTCAGCCCAACCGCGATGACATCAGCGCAGAGCAAGACATTGTCGATATTCTCAAACTGCGATTTGCCCCCGCGCGCAGCAATGGGTTTCCCAATCGCACGCACGACGACCAAAATGGCATTCCCCAACCCTCGTGGGCGGGCCTCACGCGCTATATCAATGGCGAAGATCTGTCGCGGTCCAAATTTCTCGAACTCTGGATTCGGGGCGACAAAGGCACGCTGCACATCGATTTGGGCGACATATCCGAACGCGTCAGCCTGCCTTTAGATCATCCCATTCACAACGACCCCAACGACCGCGACCGCTTTCCAAGCGGCTTTCGCACAGAAGACAAACCCATCGGCGCATTGCCCACCGGAGACGGTATCGCGGCCGATGAAGAGGATATTGGCCTCGATGGACTCACCGACGCGGAAGAAGCCGAGGTCTTCCGAACAATATTCCCAAACTCACCCGTACCCGACGACCCCTCGGGAGATAATTTTCAAGACATAGACCAGAACTCGACAAACATCCTGACCCGCTACCCTTCGGGTCTCAACGGCACGCAGCGCAACAATATAGAGCGCCAATCTCGCCCAGACACCGAAGACCTCAACAGCAACGGTTTTCTCGACCAGCGAGAAAGTTTTATCCGCTACAGCGTGGACCTGACCACCAATCGCGGCCTATCCTCGGCATCGGGCACATTTACCGGCCCTTCTACGCTTGTGCCAGGTACGGAATCCGATCTCTTTCCCGAATTACACGGCATAGCGAATCCGCCCTGGCGATTATTGCGTATCCCCCTCAAAGGGCAAGACGCGCCTCGCACCTTTGAAGGCAGTCCCGACACCACATTTGCCAGTGCGATTGAATTTGTGCGCGTGTGGCTCGAACACAGCGACACCACCACGGTCGAAATCCATACCTTTGCCGCCACTGGCAGCAACTGGCAGGAAAACCCGGTCGCATTTGACCAGTTATCGGGAGATTTTCAGATTTCGACCATCGGCACAGGCAACTCCTTTTACGATCCTCCTCCGGGCCTTGAACGAGAAATAGACCCCACGACGGGTATCCGCTTGTCTGAAAATTCTCTGGTCATCGAATTTGTCGATCTCTATCCGGGCGAATCCATCTCTGCTTCGCGCAGTTTTACCACAGGTGAAAACTACACCAATTACGGCATTATGACGCTGTTTGTACACGGGGGCAATCCCTCCTCGCCGACTTATGACGCCAATTTTCCAGAAGCGGCAGATACGCTGGGCACGGGCCCTAGCCCCATTGAGTTTTTTATGCAATTTGCCCCCATCAATGGCGATACCCTCAACTTTTACGAATACCGCTCGCGGGTTTATCGCGGCTGGGCAGAAGAAGCCAATACCGTCCGTTTAGACCTCGAACTCATGTCGCAACTCAAAGGCCAATTGCTCGATCTCCAAACCGCGGGTCAAGAATCGGACACCGTCAGGGTGTCGCTTCGCCAAGGGGACTTTCTCGCGCGCTACGACCAGACGAGCAGTCGCATCGAGATCGATGACCGCGATCGCACCTACATCGTGCGCGGCAATCCCGCGCTATCTTCGATCAGCGCGTTTACCGTGGGGATTCGCAACCGCGGCGACCAGATTCTCATGGGCGAGAACGAAGTCTGGATCGATGAATTGCGCGTGGATGAAATCCGCAAAAAACCCGCGTTGTCTGCACTAGCAGACACGCGCATGACCCTCGCGGATTTGGGCAATTTGACGGTCAATCTGGAACGCAGAAGCGGCGATTTTCAAGACCTGCAAGGCAATGCCTCGGGCAATACCACCACGCGCTTCAACTTTGACAGTCAGATCAACATCGACAAATTCTTTCCCACAGAGTGGAACACCTCCATGCCCATGCGATTCAGCTACAACCGCTTTACGTCTAGCCCCCGCATACGCCCGGGATCCGACATCGTGCTCACCCCCCAACAAAAAGCCAGTGAAAGCGACGTGCGCTCTCAGACGCGCTTTACCATTTCCCTGAGAAAGCGGCCGGCGCGCGAAAACCCAAGCCTGATGTCTCGCATTTTATTTGACAAAACTTCTACGTCGCTCAACTACAGTTCGGACGCATCGACAACCGGGGCGATCACGCAGCGCAGGCAAAGCCAGAACCAAAACTTAAATGGCAATATGACCTACAATCAGGCGTGGTCTCAGCGCAAATCTTTCGCGGTTTTTAAGTGGCTTCCCTTTTACAGGCCCCTCAAAGAAGCAGAGTTCTTTTTTCTGCCGACCAGCATCAACTACAACCTGCGTTTTAATCGCGGGTTGTCGGATCAAACCTCATTTCGCGCGGTCGCCCGCGACACGTCAAACGTGATTGAAACCGTGCGAGAAACCTTCAACCTGACCGAAAATTACGCCCTCAAACTCTCGCCATTTCGCAGCCTCACCGCGGATTATTCCCTCAATATCAACCGCGATTTACGCAATGGATACGCGCCGACGCAACTCCAGTTTGGACGCGAAATATCGCGCACACAGGCACTCAACTTTAGATTTACACCGCGCATCTCCAAGTGGATCACGATCAATCCCTCGTATTCGGCCAATTACAACGATCGCTTTGACATCGGCGGGGAACGCGTGCAGTACGGCAGTGTGCGGCGCGGGCTTTCGGTCACCAGCACGCAAACCGCGCAAGCGCGCATCAACTTCAACCTGCCCAGCTTGTTTCAGCGGTGGGCGCGCAAGTCCAGCAAAGACGGTGGGTTTTCCATTTTGCAATGGGTTGGAAAAGCAGGGACTCGGCTGCAAAATGTGACGAGCAGTGTTTCTCAGAACACGTCAAATAACCTGTATGGGCTTACGGCCCGCCCCTCCTTAGCCTATCAATTTGGCTTTCGGGATACGATTGACGTGCCCACGGTGAATACGGGCAGAGGCACTCGAACCGACGCCAAAACCATACGCAATCAGGCGCAGGCATCCAGCGGGATTCGCCTGCCCCTAGGCCTGAATGTCAACACCTCTGCCAATTATTCCCAAAGTGAACGGATCGGCACCACGCTCGGCAAAGACGATCAAGTCGTCTTTCCCAAATTGGATGTGAGTTGGCGCGGCCTTGAGCGCGTGCCCGTGATCGGCTGGTTGTGGGTCAGTTCCAACGCCAATTTCGGGTATCAGGAATCGCACACCAGACGCGGTGATGGCGGTCTCGCGCTCAATGCGCGTTTTATCACGAGCGATGCCAACGAAACAGCCTACAATCCCCTCATCCAGTGGAGCGCGCGCTGGAAAGGCGACGTGAATACGACATTCAGCAGCCGCCGAACCCAAACCAACGACATCCGCTACCAGCGCAACGTGACCGCGGATACGACGTCTGTTCAACCCACGCTTGCTGACCGCTTGATCGGGACGACATTGACAAAAAACAGCACGTTGCAAGCCGACACGCGCTATTCGCTGCGAGGAAAGTTTCAGCGCAACTTAGATCTCAATATTTCCTTTTCGCGAACAAAAAATACACAAACCGAAATCCCGCGAAGTGCCGAGCCCGATGTGGTCGCACAACCCATTATTCGTCAGAACACAACGGCATGGTCGGTAAGCCTCGGCACGCAGTACGCCTTTAGCTCGCGCTTTACAGGCGGCACCACGTTTCGCCATGAACGGCGCAAAGACGAACTGCGCGAGGGCCTGACCAATGTGACTTGGGATTTCCGATTCTGGGGCGAAATTGGGTTTCAATAAAAATTCGCGGCACCACCTAGCCCCATCTCACTTCTCACGAGTTTTCCATGTTCACCTTCAACCGCAACGAACAAATCATCCTGCTGCTGCTGTGCTGCATCCTGATTGTGGGCATTGTCATCCGGTATCTCGACGACAAAGATCCGGATAGCATTCCCGATTTTGAGGTGCGAAAAAATGCCGTGACTGTCCCAACTCCTGAAGAAAAAACAGAAATCCCTCAGGTGCCGGCATTGATCGATATCAATCGGGCAACGGCAAAAGAGTTTGAACGTCTGCCCGGCATTGGGCCTCAAATTGCGGGGCGCATCGTGGCCTACCGCGAACAGAACGGAGCATTTAAGCGCATTGAGGATATCACAAAGGTCAGGGGTATTGGGCCTAAAACCCTCGAGCGGCTGCGACCACACCTCACGATGAGCACACCATGAGCACCGCCACGGGCATTCATATTTCGGGCAACGCGCTGCGCGTGGTCTGCCTGGAAAAATTGGACAATACGTATCACCTGAGGGGTCTGATGAACCGGCGCGTATCCGCGTCTTGTCATTTTGATCCGCAAGCAGAAGTGTCCGAACCATTTATTCGCGCATTGAGCCAAGCATTTGATTGCCTGCCAAAACCCCTCGGCACGCTCTCGTTTGCCCTTTCGGCCGGACTGTATCACATCCAAAGAGTTCCCCTTGAAGTCGCCGCAGAAGAAGATCGCCGCGAGCAGATTGTGTGGGAGGTATCCCAGGTGCTTATATCTTCAATTGACGATAGCGCGATCGACTTTCTTCCGGTGGGGCGCGCGGCCTTTTGGACCGCTGTACGCAACGGGGTGATCCACGCGCACGAAACCCTGTGCCACGCGCTGGGCGAAACCCGCATGCATCTCACTGTGGCGCCTCTCGCTCTGTTTTACGCCGGGTTGTCCAGCCGCGTATGGGAACCTGGACGGCAAATGGCTGTTCACCCCAACCTTGCTGGATCTTTTTGTATTTTCGTTGAAAACGGCATTTTAATTGCAGTTGAAACAACGGGATCTAGCACCTCAAATTTACAACACTGGCTCTCGCTCGCCCGTTTGCATCCCTCCTGCAAACGGATTTATCTCTCGGAGGACATAACAGACAGAGACCCATCAACAGAACTCAGCTTCGCAGAATATCCAACATTTCGCGGCATAAACACTGCCCGGTTGCCAAAACAAGACCGCGCAGAACTCAGGCACCCAGGTAAATTTGCCCTTGCCCTGGGCGCGGCCACGCACAGCCTGTCATCAAATTTAACATTGGAGTCCCAGAATACATGGCAGACCTCACGCATCAAATCCAACAACTGCAAGAAGCGATTGCGCGCATAGAGCACAAATTAGATCAAATTGAAACCACACAATTGAATTGCTATCGCAGTGTGACATCGCTTCCCATTCGAGATATCCGCGAGATCAAGTCGAGGGTTTTCAAAGAAGCCATTAGCGGTGCTCGGGAACGCCAGGAAATTTTTTCTGCCCTCGCTGAGATCCGGCAAAGCATCGCGGCTCTGCAAGCCAGTGCCAAACGCCGATTTGACCGACGCACGGCGATTCCCGATACTGAATTGCGGGTCGGGATTTTTGTCGATGTACAGAATATCTTCTATGCGGCAAAACCGTTCAATGCGCGTCTCGATTTTGAAAAACTGATCGAACTCAGCGTGGGCAAACGCCGCTTGATCCGCGCCATCGCCTACGTCGTGCAATCGCCCAGTATTGACCAAAGCAGTTTTATTTCGATGCTCCAACAAAAGAGCTACGAAGTCCGGAGAAAAGATTTGCGCCAGCGCAGCGACGGATCGGCCAAAGGCGATTGGGACATGGGCATGGCCATTGACATCATGAGATTTGTCGATAAACTCGATGTCGTGATCCTCGTGAGCGGCGACGGTGATTTTGTACCTCTGGTCGATCTCGTTAAAACCCTGGGGCCGCTCGTCGAGGTCATTTCCTTTACCCACAACACAGCCAGAGACCTCATCAACAGCGCAGATAAGCACATACCCATCGAAGAAGCCCTGCTCTTGCGTACAAAAAGTGAGACATAAGTAGCCTTGCGGTTGCCCAATCAGCATTTCAAAATACAAGACGCGAAGGGTAATTGTTCATCATGTTTGTCGATCTAACCAGAATTTATGCCCGTTCGGGCAGCGGCGGCAATGGCTGCAAAAGCTTTCGCCGAGAAAAGCATGTGCCGCGAGGCGGACCAGACGGTGGCGATGGCGGCAACGGTGGCGATGTCGTTTTCACTGCAGACCCGCGCCTTGCCACCCTGCTTGACTACCGGTATCAACAACACTTGCACGCGGGGTCGGGAGGCCACGGATCGGGGCAAAAGAGGACGGGGCCACGGGGCGATGACGCGGAAATTCCCTTGCCCGTTGGCACGCTTATCAAAGATGCAGAAACAGGCGAAATCCTCGCGGATTTGACTGAACCCGGCCAGCGCGTTGTATTGATTGAGGGCGGGCGCGGCGGGCGCGGCAACGCGCGTTTTGCCACGCCGACAAACAGAGCACCCGAGCATGCACAACTCGGACAATCGGGACGAGAACGCCACTTGGAACTCGAACTCAAACTCATCGCAGATGTCGGTCTGGTCGGCCACCCAAACGCGGGCAAATCAACGCTTCTCTCCAGAATTTCTGCGGCGCGACCCAAAATCGCCGACTATCCCTTTACCACCTTGCAGCCCAACCTGGGCATTGTCAAATGCGGCGATTACGACAGTTTTGTTATGGCAGATATTCCCGGCATTATCGAAGGCGCGCATCGCGGCAAAGGGCTTGGGTTTCAATTTTTGCGTCATATTGAACGCACGCGCGTCCTCCTCTTTATGGTTGATGTCGCCAGCCCCAATCCCGAATGCGATCTGGCTGTTGTAAAAGAAGAACTCGACCGTTTCAGCCCCAAGTTACGCGAAAAACCCGCGATGCTCGTCGCCACCAAACTGGATTTGTTGCCGCCCGAAAAACGCAGGGGGCCATTTTTTCAGGGCCAAACAGATTGGGGGATTTCTTCCATCACGGGACAAGGACTGGACGCGCTCATTCATAAGTTGCACCACCATGTCCAAAAGGACCGCGCTGAAAGTATAGACCCATCAACGCATCGACGGGACGGGATACAACCGCGATAGCAGTTCATCGGCGAACCTCGCCCGACCACCCCAAGCCATTGCGTATTTCGGTGAGCACCAGCCTGTCGCAGGTGCTCGCCTCTCGCCTGCCTGCCGAGAGCCCTCGGCGGTAGGCAGGGCAAACAGGTCCCCCGTTACATAGCTTCGCAATCGCATTTTTGAAAAAAAATGGGGCGAGAGTCAATTCATCACTCTCGCCCCATTGCTTATGGTGGGACATACAGGATTCGAACCTGTGACCTCTGGTTCCGGAGACCAGTGCTCTATCCAACTGAGCTAATGCCCCAGATGATCTGCCCGCCCAAGCCTCGTCGCCTGCCCTATAACGAGCCGCTCCTCTTTCTCGCTTCTTTGTCATCAAATCCCAAAATTGTCTCAATTCATCGAGACAACTGGATTGCGACGTTGTGCTTGCGCGTGCATCAAAATGACGTCCGCAGGCGAGACAAGAGACGCAAGAGGAAATGGCCTGACCACTCGTCTCTGGTGTCCTCCCTATCTGCCGACGACTCCACGACTCAACTGAGCCTGTCGAAGGAAGCTCAGTAGGCATTCGCCGAAGGCGGGCATCTCGCCCGCAGGGCTGATCGCCAAAAGCTGAAAACTTTTTAGATTTTCTTTTTGTGTCGATCTCTTCGGCGTCTTTTTTTGCGCTTATGCGTTGCGATTTTTGCGCGTTTGCGCTTTTTTCCGCTGGGCAAGAGCGACCTCCTATGGGTGGGTGCATTAGCGAGATGGAAGAACAGCAGCCTCAGCAACAGAATGGCGCAGTTCGCGTGAGGGCTTGAACACGGGCATGACGCGCGCGGGAATTTTGACGATTTTGCCCGTTTTGGGGTTGCGGCCCGTGCGCGGCGCGCGGCGAACGATCTTAAATGTGCCAAAACCGCGAATTTCGACGTGTTCGCCATTCTGCATCGCAGCGATGAGCGAGGAGAGCATGCCCTCTACGACTAAAGAAGTATCTGTTTTGGTCAATCCCGTTGCTTCGGCGATCTGATTGACAATATCAGCTTTGGTCACCGCATCCCCTTTCTCGGCTTTACAGGCGCATTTTTCAACGGTTTCATCGGGAACGAAAATGATAAAAAAACAGGGGACCCTTGTCAACACACAAATTTACGCGCCCCCATCACCTGCGCGCGATGCGTACTGTAGGCGGTATAAACGGCGATATATCCCGCCTGCGGCCAGCAATTCTTCGTGCGTCCCCTGTTCGCGCACTTCCCCTTTGTGAAGCGCGATGATTTTGTCCGCGCGGCGAATGGTCGAAATGCGATGCGCGATGACCAAAGACGTGCGTCGCGCCATCAGGTGTTCCACAGCGTCTTGAATCCACCTTTCGGTTTCCGTATCCACATTGGCAGTCGCTTCGTCGAGCACTAGAATATCGGGGTTAAATGCCAGTGCGCGGGCAAAAGCGAGCAACTGCCGTTGCCCAGACGACAGCGTGGCGCCGCGTTCTGTCACCGATTCTGCATATTTGCGCGGCAGTCGTTGGATGAAGATATCGGCATTGACACCCCGCGCGGCTTTGGCAATCTGATCATTGGAAATTGATGGATTGCCCAGGCGGATATTATCGGCAATTGTGCCGGAAAACAGAAAAACATCTTGTTGGACGACCCCAATGCGCTGGCGCAATGCCTCAACATGCCACGCTTGAATGTCCACGCCATCAACGCGAATCGCCCCGCGCTGAATATCGTAAAATCGACACAACAGATTGATAATGGTCGTCTTGCCCGATCCGGTTGCCCCGACAAACGCCACACTTTGACCGGGTGTGATGCAAAACGACACGTCTTTGAGCACCCAGTCCTCGCCACGGTAGGCAAACCAAACCCCGTCAAATTCAATATCGCCTCGGATCTCATCGTGGGTATGGGACCCGCCGGCGGGTTCTGGGGTTTCATCGAGCAGTTCAAAAATGCGTTCAGACGACGCCATCGCGGCCTGCAACATCGCATAGCGCTCGGAGATTTCCAGAACGGGTCGAAAAAATCTGGGAATATATTGGAGCATCGCCACGAGAACTCCCCACTCGATCTTGTCGCGCAACACATCGCCCCCGCCAAACCAAATCACGAGCGCGATGGCCCCCGCGCCGAGCATCTCCATGATGGGAAAGTAGAGCGAATAATAAAGCGTGGATTCCAGATTGGCATCGAGATATCGCGCGTTGACACGGCAAAATTTCCGCGCGTGGTGCGCCTCGCGGTTGAACAGTTGGACAATGGACATGCCCGAAATATTTTCTTGCAAAAAAGCATTGATCCGCGCCAATCTGCTGCGCGCTTTGCGAAACGCAGCGAGTATGCGCCCTTGGAACCAGAACGTCACACAGAAAACCGCGGGCATGAACAAACAGACGACACCGCACAATTTGGGATCGAGGGCACACATAAAAAAGGCAATGACGAGCAGCGTAAAGAGATCGCTGAACACCACGACCACCGCGTCGGTCAAAAACTCGTTGAGGGCTTCGACATCATTGGTATTGCGCGTCATCAGGCGTCCAATGGGTGTGCGATCAAAAAAGGAAAGGGGCAAATTTTGCAGCCGCTCAAAGATCTCTTGACGCACATCGTACATCGCCCATTGGCCCGTCATCTGCGTGATGTAATTCTGCAAATAGTGGACGCCAAATTCAAACACCACAATGCCCAAATAGAGCGCGACCAGCCATCGAAGCCCGCTGTAATCGCCCGTGAGAATGTGGTTGTCAATCGCCAATTTGGTGAGATAGGGGCCGACCTGCTGTGCAGAAGACGTCACCAGAATGAGCACAAAAGCCAGCACAACCCATTTCCAGTAGGGGCGCAAATAGGCCAACAGGCGCCACATCAGCTTTGCGTCAAAGGGCTTTTCCGTCTCTTCTTCTTCGTGATAATCCGCCAGACTCATCGCCATAATCAAATCTCGTTCAATTCGCGTCTGAGTTGTTGTTGTCTAAACATCTCCGCGTAAATACCGCCCTGTTCAACCAGGGTTTTGTGACAACCGCGCGCTGCAATGCGCCCCTCGTCGAGCACAATGATCTCGTCGGCGTGCATCACCGTTGAAATGCGGTGCGCGATCATGATGGTCGTGCATTCGGCCATCAGCACTTTGAGACGCCGCAAAATCTCTTCCTCTGTGTGCGTATCCACACTGGCTAGGGCATCGTCGAGAATGAGAATGCGCGGCTTGCGAATAAGCGCGCGCGCCAGTGCTGTGCGCTGTTTTTGTCCGCCAGACAACGTGACGCCTCGCTCGCCGATCACTGTTTCTAGACCCGCGGGCAAATCGGGCAGATCCGCGGCCAATTGCGACATTTCCACGGCTTGGGCAATCTCATCTTCGCCGGCATCCACAACGCCCAGCGCGATATTTTCTCGCAAGGTGTCGGAAAAGAGAAACGCGTCCTGAGGCACATAGCCAATGTGCTGTCTCAGCACCTCAAGGGGCAATTTCTCTACGGGCACGCCGTCGATAAACACGCTGTTTTCATCCCCCTGAATCAGCCTGGGAATCAAACGCCCAATGGTGGTTTTGCCCGCGCCCACGCGCCCGACAACCGCGAGGGTGCTTCCCACTGGAATTTTCAGATTGATATCGCGCAAGACCTGTGTGTTGCCATACCTGAAATTGAGAGACCGAAACTCAATCTCACCGCGAATATCTGCCAAATATTCCACTGGGTCGGCATTTTCTATCTCTGCTACTTCTTCCAGCACGGCATCGATCCGGTGCATCGCAGCCATGCCGCGCTGATAGCGGTCCACCATCCATCCGAAAAGGACAATGGGAAAAATGAGCTTGGTCAGATACCCATTAAACGCGACCAAGTCGCCCAGGGATATGTCGCCCCTCATGACCTTTTCACCGCCAAACCAGAGTGCCAATAACAGAGAAGCGGAACTGAGCAAAAACGCCAGCGGGCGAATCAGGCTATAAACCCGAATCAGGCGTTTGTTGTGGTCGAGATACCGCCGATTGAGGTGATCAAAAGCGGCCATTTCGCCTTCCCGCTGCACATAAGCCTTCACGACGCGCATGCCGGACAGGTTTTCCTGCACGCGCCCCGAAATTTCCGCGAACTGCTCTTGCACCTCGCGGAATCCCGTGTGGATGCTGAACGCAACGCGGTTCATGGCAAGGGCCAAAAATGGCATGGGCGTCAATACCAGAAGAGCCAATTGCCAATCGATCAGGCACATGATCGAAAGGCTTAGAGACAAGGCGATCACCGCGTCGAAAAGCATGCGTATTCCGAATCCCAAGAACATGCGAATGGCATTGATGTCATTGGTCGCCCGCGACATGAGATCACCTGTTGACGTGCGGTGAAAATAATTGAGCGACAAGGTCATGAGATGCCGGAAGTACCGCTCGCGGATATCGTTTTCCACACGCCGCGCCACGGATTGCAACAGCCACCGCAGGCGCATTTGAAAGCCCATCTGCGCCACGGCCAGACCGAAAATAATCGCTGCGTACTTGGCAACTTCGGCAAACAATTCGGCCTGTGCCCGCACACCCAAACCCGCTTCAACCGCATCGACAGCCAGTTTGAGCATATACGGAATGCCCGTCGAAACGCCCTGCGACAGCGCAATGAGCAATAGCCCCCCAAAAATGCGGCGGCGATAGGATTTCAAATAGGGCCAGAAAGGCTTGAAGATATTCCAGTTCATATAAAAAGTGATCGGGGGTCTGGGTGAAAGCGCGCGCCTTCGCGCGGTGGCTGAGTAAAATGAATGAGTCAATAGGCAAAAAATAGTTACGATCTATCCGCTCCGCTTTCTCTTGGAAGGATCAGGGCTTCGGCTCCATAGCCGCGCGTCCCTTCATCTATTCTTCCCATCTGTAAATCTCGAGATCGACCCATCCATTGACAAAGACGACGCCCTCTGCTTCGAGACGGGCTTCCTGCCCGTGATGGGCAATGTGATTCCCACTGCGAATGGACACCATCCCCCGCGCATTGATGACCCGATGCCACGGACGAGAGGTGTGTGGCGGCAATTCCGACAGTGCCCTGCCCACCTCGCGCGGCCCGCAACCCACCCGTTGGGCGATCTGTCCATAAGTTGCCACCGTACCTTCGGGAATCTTGTCAACCTCTTGGTAGATCCGTTCGTATTTTTTGGCGATTTGCATGTTAAATTTCAGCAATTGGCTTTCAGCCCTTTCCGTCCCTGTTCACCTGTCTGCCGACAGGCAGGTCGGTGTTAATCTGTGGTTGCTTTTCGCTTCCCACTCAGCAGATATTGGACGAGCACCTTTCGCCTTGCGGGCGCGATGTCGAGTTTGGGCATTGGCGTTGCGTATTTTTTTTGAGATGCCTGCAATCGGGCATTGCCTTTGGCATACGCAGGGGGATCGATCAGAAATGCCTCTAAAGATTCGGGCGTCCACTTGCTTTGCAAGCCCTCTAATCGCGGCCCCTGAGAACTGCCAGATCCATTGATTTCATGACATCTCGCACAGCCCGATTCGATAAATACCGTTTTGCCATCGGGAGGCGCAGAACAGGTCATCAGAAATATTGACGCACTCAAAACACCACACACAAAAATGGCGCATAGACGCTTCATACTGAAATAAAACATTTGCCGGATTTCATGGCATAGATGTATCTTGATGTCTCTTGCGAAACGCGGTAGGAAGGCATGACCATGAAACATATTTATATTACTGGCAGCAAGCGCACTGCGATTGGTGGATTTATGGGCGGTTTTGCCGAGGTGCCTGCGCCCGACTTGGGCAGTGCGGTTGCGGTGGCTTCGCTCGAGCAGGCAGGGGTACTGCGCGATGATGTCGATGAAGTGATCTTTGGCAATGTACTCAGCGCGGGGCTAGGCCAAAATGTCGCGCGTCAGGTGGCTCTCGGCGCGGGTCTCAATGCTTCGGTGGGCGCCACAACCATTGACAAAGTTTGCGGTTCGGGCCTCAAATCCGTCATGCTCGCGGCCCAGGCCATCCAGTGTGGCGATGCCGACTTGATTCTCGCAGGAGGCACCGAAAACATGAGCCGCGCGCCCTACCTGCTCGAAAACGCGCGAACGGGTTATCGACTTGGGGCAGGTGAACTCGTCGATTCCGCGATCCGAGATGGCTTATGGGATGTGTACAATAATCTGCACATGGGCACCTGTGGTGACCGGTGTGCTGAACGCTACCATTTTTCGCGCGAAGACCAAGACGCGTATGCCATAAACAGCTACAAAAAAGCACTGCGCGCGGACAAAGAAGGCCGATTCCGCAGCGAGATCGCACCCGTAAGAGCACCATCGGGCAAGACGACCACGACCATAGACCGCGATGAAGAACCCCTGAGATTTGACGAAAATAAACTTCGCCAACTGCGTCCCGCGTTTTCAAAAAACGGCTCTGTGACCCCCGGCAATGCCTCGAGCATCAACGATGGCGCGGCGTCTGTCATCGTCCTGTCAAAAGAAAAAGCCATCCATTGCGGCATCGCGCCCGAAGTTGCAATTTTGGGTTATGCCACCCACGCACAGGCCCCCGAGTGGTTTACGCTCGCGCCAATAGGTGCCATCGCCAAACTCCTGTCCAAACTATCGCTCACCGTCTCAGACATCGATCTGTTTGAAATCAACGAAGCCTTCTCCTGCGTTTCTATGGCAGCAGCCCATGACCTGAACATCCCGGCGGAAAAACTCAATGTCCACGGCGGTGCTGTGGCACTTGGGCATCCCATTGGGGCGAGCGGCACGCGCATCCTCGTCACCCTCATTCACGCGCTCAAACGCCATCACAAGCGCGTGGGTATCGCGGCGTTGTGCATCGGCGGAGGCGAAGCCGTCGCCCTTGCCATTGAACGAATAGGCGCACAGGCAGGCATCCAAAGGCGAGACACCTGTCTGCCGATAGGTACCCCAATTCGCAGATTCATCACAGACTCAAAAGGTAGGAGAGTTTGACGAGAACCGATCGGTTTCGCCGGGCGAGGCCCGTATCGGTGTCATAAGTACTGTCGAAGACCACAAAGATGTCGCTGCCGGGGCCATACCGGTAGTTGAGGAGAAAATTCGCGCTCGCAAATGCTTTGTCATTGTTCCACTGCACGAAGAGTTTGACAAAAAAGTCTGTGGAAAAAGAGTACTGGAGGCGGTTGCTGAGGGTGTGGATGTTCAACTGATCCGCTGTTGTGCCCTGTTGCCCCTGCGGAAATCGAATCCAATCGCCCTGATACTCCGCTTCAAAAGTCAACCGCCCAGAGGGGCGAAAAGAACTCTCTGACCGCACGGTATAGCGTTTTCCCGTGTAGTACGTGCCGGCCTCAAAGGTGATGCCGGGGCGCCATTTGCGGGATCGACTCGGGCGCGGGCCTGTGGCGAACGACGTGAACGTATAGGTTCCCGGGGGAATGCTCACATCTTCGCGGCGCGCGGACGGGAAGAATGTCTCATCGACCACGTCGCGGGTGCGTTTCAATTCAAACCGCCAGTAGTCGCCGGTATTGAAGATCGCAAACACCGAGAGTTCGGCGGTCCAGTATTTCACATTGTTGTCTCGATCTGTAAAGACCTGCGCTTCGGGGCCCATTGAAACGTAGCGGATATTGCCGAATTTTGGTCGGGGTCTGTAGCGCGCGTAGAGGTCATAGCGTCTGAAACCCTTCAACCCGCTTCTGCGATTGATAAACCCCATGGCGGGTTCAAATTGTTCCTCCACATCGAGGAATTTGAGGCGCGCCCAATACCGGCTGCCGCGATAGTTCATCGACACAAACCGCGCATCATCTGCGTCGCCAATTTGCGAATCCCATGTTCGGGCTGCAAAGGCTTGAAAGTTCAGATTTGGCGTGGGGGAATAATTGAAGTCCAGGCCCCCGGCGCGGTTGTATCGGTTCCACCCGTTGATTGGGTCATCGATCTGCTTGTTGACCGCGATGAAGCCCACATTTGACCGCGCGAATACATCGCGTCTCATTCTGACCACCGAATAGTTGGTGCGATGCACCCGAACCGTGTCCCCATCATCGACAAACGATTCCGAGTCGGTCAGCACATTGAGGCCGCCGATACTCACGCGCCCTTCTTTGCCGGCGATTTTTGAGCCGAAGAGAATCGGAATTTTTGTGCCTGCCTCGAGTCCGATGCGTCTAGAATAAAACAGGAGAGTGGGTGGTCTGGTGCCGCTGCCGCTGACGCGCGCTTGTTCGCCAAATTGGAAGAGGTTGGCACCTTCGAGGAAAAACTCGCGCTTTTCCGGAAAAAAGAGGCGGAACTGCGTCAGGTTGGTCTGTTCTTGGTCGCCTTCAACCTGTGCGAAATCCGTGTTGTAAGATATGTCGAGGGAAATATTTGACGTGATGCCATAGCGCAGATCAACGCCCGTTTCAAAGGTGGCATTTTCAGCGGGATGGTCGGCTTGATCATTGACGGTCGTGCCCGGCAACGCGTAGGGTTTGACGCGAATCGGACGCCTGACGCGAATGTGTTTGAGGCCCTGAAGTTCTCCGATGTCTGCCATGCGATATCGCTCTGTAGATGAGGAACTCTGCTGCCCGACGACGAGTTGCGTCGCCTGATTTTTTCGGGCATTGTAGCGCGACAGGTTGATGCCCCATGTGATGGGGTCTGCGCGCTTAAATCGCAGTTGGCTAAACGGGATTTCGATTTCAACCGTCCATCGATCTGGATAGTGTTTGGTGCGCGCTATCCAATCGCAATCCCAATCGCGGTTGTAAGTTCGCCCCTCGTTGGAGAGCATCAAATCACTCTGCGCGCCCAGGGGATTGACAAAGAAAAAAAAGCCGTTCTGCCGGTCATTGTACGTGTCGAGGAGGATTTGAATATTGTCATCGCCGTAAATTTCAGAATCTCGGCGCATGTTGTTGGCAACAAATTGAGAGGAGTCGGGGACGAAACATTCAAAACCGAAGTAGATGCTTTTGTCCGTGTAGATAATCCGCGCGACGGTTTGTTCAGCACTCGGCATCCAGTAGTTTGGATCGCGCTGGACAAAACCCTTGATCGGCACTGCCCGCGACCACATAGGCTCGTCCAATACGCCATCTAGGTTTGGCTTTTTGTCAACGCGGGCCGCGTAAACGATCCGCCTAGATTTTCGCGCGGATCCCTGAGATGGCGCGCCAGACAGCACCACCACATCACCGGACCGCACCGCTGTTCGGTTGGCATCTACGACTCTTGCCACGACCAGTTCTGGCAGTTCTTTGATCACTTCGAGTTTCGCGCCTTCGGCCTGCCCGTTCTGGACTGTGAGGTTCGACCACAGGGGGGCCAAACCGTTCAAGCCCGCGACATACGCCAGATCGCCCGCAACCTGCTGTACGGTTCCCTCGTGGGCCGGCAGCGCACTCGCGCCCAACGCGACGGACCAGAATATCAATATGATCTGAATTTTGTGCATAGAAATTGCGTGATCACCCAAAATAGGTCACGCGCGGATCATTTCAAGCGTGCCGGGCAACTTACTGAGCGTGAGTTTTTTGAGTTCAACCTTATTGCTGGCGTGATCAATGTCAATGCCAACAAGCCTGCCTTCAGCATCGCAGTCAAGGACAACGCCCTCTGATATTTCCCGACTTTCAGTGCTGGAATGCTCAGACAGATCAATATACAGAGAATCCGTTTCCGGGTAGTAATTAAGTCTCATGGCCTGAATCCTCGATCTGGAAAAGCATTGTGAATTGTAACTTTATCTTCGAGTGTAATGACCCTATCTGTTGTGTTCTTGAGGTTCTGAATGGACGGCATTTTCAACGACATAGATACACCATTCCTTTTTTACAGTAGGGGCGTTTACGCAGGACTTCTCGTTCAAAGTATGCTGTGAATTTGTAATTAGCCATACATGTGACTTTACAGGTATGCACAATTCTTTTTACACAGCATGGTCAACGCCGAGTTTGATCCCGGTTTCGGGATGTTCATTCATCTGTAGATAGGCTTCGGCCGCGCGATCAAACGTCACGACGGGATCGATCAGCCCCTCCGCGGTCAGGCGGCCTTCCACGAGCAGGTCGTAGGCTTCTTTATTTCCCCGCGCTTTTCCCCATCCGTAATCCAGCCAGGGTTCGCTGTCGGATCGCACGGAGATAATGCGAATCCGATTGCGGTGCCATTCACCGGTCAAATGCAGGTTTTGCATTGGGGCATTGTAATAGGCTGTGGATACAACGGTGCCCTGGTAGCGCGTTGAACGCAGCGCATCGGTCATAGCAGCGGAGGATCCGCTGGTTTCCATGGCGACATCCACGCCGAGTTTTGCGGTGGCCCGTTTAATATCCATGCCCACATCGGCTTCGCGCGGATCCAGCACGAGGTCCGCACCGTACGCTTCGGCAATCAGACATCGCTTTTCAATGGGGTCTATGGCCGCGACCCAGCGTGCGCCGGCGATACGCGCGAGTTGCACGGTCATCAATCCAATCGCACCTAGACCGAATACAGCCACGCGATCCCCAATGCGAATGTGGGCATCCCGAATGCCGCACAGGGCAACGCCCGCGGGGTCGGTGGCCATCAGGCTCTGCCACGCAACGCCATCGGGCACTTTCTCAACGCGATCAGCCGAAAGTGTGTGCGTCTCTCGAACAGGCCCGTGACCAAAAATCCGATCACCTGCCCGAACCCCCGACACACCTCGTCCCACGTCGGTCACCTCGGCAACGTACATATTGCCCAACCGTTTTGGAAACGCGGCCTCCTGCTTTTGGCCGCGCATGTGCATGCGCCATTCCCAGCTAAAACGATCGGACGCATCGAGTGTATTAGCCTGAAAACCTCGGAACTCGGTGCCGTGTTTTACCGCTGAAAACGAGGTTTTTGCACGCACCTGATCGCGCTTGAGAGGTTCTTCATCGTATTCGCGCAATGTCGTGTGACCCGGGCGATCTGCAATGAGTTCGCGTGGCATAAATTCTCCTTTGGAAAATGAAGTGCAGAACCACATCTGCCCTCCATCCGACCCATCTGTGCGATCCCTTCCCCACACCGCCCGGCCGTGTGCGTTAGAAGCAGTTTTAATTATTGGGGCCTATACCCCCAACCCCCACTGTCTAACGATAGGCAGATAGGTCTTGCGTCTCGCCTTTGGGCCGGGCAGCCGGGCGGGGGCTGATAGCTGAAAGCTAATTGCCTCAAAATAGGCGAAGAAAACACGAGTGGCAAGTACAATAGGCGCGCGGAATCCGTCTACACTGACTAACCTCTGTCAGCACAGGCTTTGTGCTTGTGTTTGGGTGGGAAATCTCATTTATTGAAGTCCAAATGTGCGCTAAAAAATGATGCGGAGGCCGGCCAATAGATGTCCACATATACCACTGCAAAATCAAAAGGACTGCTGAATCGCTGTGACGGTGTTCTCGTTCGCGGATACATGCCCCATAAAAATATTTTTCGCATGGCGGCCATGGGCTATCCCGCGTTTGTCCAACGCGCAAAAGGCGCCCGGTTTTGGGATGTGGATGGCAATGCGTACTTGGATTATGTGTTGGGTTTTGGCCCCGTTGTTCTGGGATATGACGACCCCGCTGTGTGCAAAGCAGTCGCGGATCAGATGGCGCGCGGCACCGTGTACGGTCTGGCGCATCCCAAAGAGTTGGCGGTTGCCGAATTGCTCGTCGAAGTGATTCCGGGGGCTGAAATGGTGGGGTTTTTTATTGGGGGCAGCGCGGCGACTTCTGGTGCGGTGCGCCTGTCGCGGGCATATACGGGGCGCGACAGGGTGATTGTGTGTGGGTATCACGGCTGGCACGATTGGGCGCGCCCCGGCGATGTGGGCGTTCCGCAAACCGTCAGTGAGTTGACCCTCGCGGTGCCCTACAATGATCTGGATGCCCTTGAAGCGTGTTTGAAGAGATACGGCAATCAAGTGGCGTGTGTAGTGATGGAAACAATTCAAGCGGCCGGCCCGTCTGAGGGATTTTTGCAGGGGTGTGTGGATGCGGCCCATGCACACGGCGCAGTCTGTGTGTTTGACGAAACAAAGGTGGGGTTTCGCGTGGCTTTGGGCGGAGCGGGTGAATATTACGGGGTGACGCCCGATATTGCGACGTATGGCAAGGCGTGTTGCAATGGGTATGCCGGAAGTTTTATTGCCGGGAAGCGAGAAATTTTAGCGTCAAAAGCGTGTCGCTCTGCGTGGATGACCGCAACCGCGCATGGGGACCCGCTCAGTTTGACAGCACTAGAGGTCGTAGTACGAGAACTTCAGAGGCGGGATGGCATTGCATATCAATGGAAAATTGGCAGTCGCTTAATCGAAGGTGTCAACGCTGCTTGCCAAGCCGGAGGCCTGAGTTATCGACTCATTGGCGTTGCCCCCATGCCGCGTCCCGCGATGGCAGAATTTGACCGCACGCGCTGTCTGGATATGCTGCGAGGATGTCTCGCGCGCGGGCATTACTTACATCCGACCCATCCCATGTTTCTTTCGCTTGCACACACCGAGGCAGATATTGAAGATACCGTAGAGGCTGTGCGCGCGTCTATTGCAGATTTGAATTGACGCCGACGCGCGCTTTTGTGCGCGCCCTCTCTACGCTTTGTCTCGTTGCTGTTCTTCGGGTGAGTTTGAAACCGGATAGGCTGCTACGGGTGTTGATTGGGGTTTGTCTATCGGGGGAATTTTGGCGCGCGCTTTTTCAATGGCAGGCCCGAGGCGTTCGGCTTTCTCAGCGGTGTATATTTCGTGTCGCGCTTTGAAATCGGGCAATACATTTTGGGCGAAACACTCGAGCGACGCGCAGATGTGATCGTGTTTGTTATTGCCGGCTTGCTGGAGGAAAACGACTTGATCCACGCCGATTTTTTCCATGTTTTCGAGATGCGCGCGAATCTCGTCCGGCGCGCCAATGCAACCCGCACCTTTTTTCGGTTCGGATCTGTTCTTTTGGAAATCTGCCCAGAGGTCAAATTCGCCCGGAATGTGAACGCCGTGCCGATAATAATGAGAAAGTGCATAGCTGAAAAACTGAAACCCTTCGAGACCTTGTGCCCTTGCTATTTCACCGTTTTCATGGCACATAAACCCGGCGACCATCGCAATTGAGGGATTGACAGCTTGACCGAGGGGTTCGCATTCGTTTTCGAATGTGGTGTAGTATTCATCGACCCAGTATCTGGCTTCTTCGGGTTTGATAAAGGCAAAGGTGAGCGCGCCCATGCCGTGTTTCCCGGCCCAGCGAATGCTCTCGCGATTGGAACAAGCGACCCACAAGGGCGGATGGGGCTTTTGTAGGGGTTTGGGCACGATGTTGCGTTCGGGGATAGAAAAAAATTCACCCCGATACCCCGGATACGGTTCTGATGCGAGCATTTTGGCGGTTTCCCGAACGGTTTCCGCCCACATTGCTTTTTTTTTCTTGGGCAATACATTGAATCCCTCGAGTTCCGCGCGCGAGGCAGATTCTCCCGTGCCCCATTCCACGCGTCCGTCGCTGATCAGGTCAAGGGTTGCAATGCGCTCGGCCACGCGCGCGGGGTGGTTGTAATTGGGGGGCATGAGCACAACGCCGTGTCCCAAGCGAATATTTTTCGAGCGTTGGCTGCAAGCCGCAAGAAAAACTTCGGGTGCCGAGGAGTGGGAATATTCTTCCAAAAAATGATGTTCAACTTCCCAAACGTATTCAATGCCAATTCTATCGGCAATTTCGACCTGCTCGAGCGCGTCCTTAAAAAGCTGATGTTCTTCACCCTCTGCCCATGGACGGGGAATCTGGTGTTCGTAAAAGATGCCAAATTGCATACTGTATCTCCAGTGATCAACATGACGAGGTGCTCAATGATATATCCTCATGATACAAAGAAAATGATATTTTGCATGCAAAGAATTGCCCAGATGGAAATGTCGTGTCAAAAGTGATTAAGTCCAAATTGTTGATCGTTCACCCCGATCAGGCACCCATTCCTCGCGGGATGCTCGGCGTCAACAGAGGGCGCGTCGTTGATGTCGGAACGGATGTCAAAGTGCCACCAGACGCCGAGGTGGTGGATTGTTCGGCATATACCGTAATGCCTGCGCTGATAGATTCTCACGCGCATATCACCATCAACAATCGGTTCAAAATGCCTTTGAGCGCGCATTTCGATCTGGACGCCACAACGGCTGTGTTGCGCGGGGCGATGAACTTGCGAAGTGATCTGGCTTCGGGCGTTACGACCATGCGCGCCCTAGGAGATCGTCCGGGGATTGAAAAGGCTTTTCAGGGTGCTATTGACCGGGGCGAAGCCGTGGGGCCGAGGTTGAAGGTGTGCGCGCGGGCATTGAGACCGAGCCACGGAACCGCGCCTTTTTTGTGTTTTCCCGCAGATGGCAAAGAAGAACTGGTATTGAAAATCCGCGAGAATTTTTCTCAGGGCGCAGATTGGACCAAGTTGTTTATTACCAATGTGCGGCAAGGCGACGCGTATCGAGATTATATTCGGGGGGATCTGACAGATGTGGCCGCGTATTCCAAGGAGGAAATCGATGCGGCGATTGCCGTTTCACACGACCTGGGCATCCCCGTGGCCGCGCATGCGATTGGAGGTCCGGGCATGCGGTGGGCAATGGAAGCGGGAATTGACAGCATTGAGCACGCAAATTTGCTGACCGAAGAGGACATCGCGCGGTTCGTCAAATCGGGCGCGTATTTGAGCGATCCAAATTTGCAACTGTTTTTTGACGATGAAGTCGGATTTGCGTCCTTTCCAACATGGGCGTGGGGTTGGTGGCGCGAGCGGGTTGAACGCGCCCGAGAATTGACCGCGAAATATTTGCCCGAGGCGATTCGCGCGGGCGTCAAAGTGTGTTTGGGAACCGATAGTACGCACGCAACGCTCTGGCGCGAAGCCAAAGAACTCGTTGCCCTCGGCGTGTCAGAAATGGACGCGCTCAAGGCAGTGACGACAAACACCGCCGAGATGCTGAGCATGGCAGACCGCGTGGGACATCTGCGCGCGGGAATGCTCGCCGACGCGATCGCACTATCGGGCAACCCGCTCAAAGATATCGCGTGTTTGCAACATGTGAAGATGGTGATGAAAGAAGGGCGAGTCATAACCGATGTTTTAAGCGGTGCAAGTGGTGTTTTTAGCGATTAAACGAGTGGTATCGCCCGACCACTTCCTTCCTCAGAAAGGTTTTTCATGTCCGAACAAAAACGCATTCTCATCACAGGTGGTGCCGGCTTTGTCGCCGGTATGTTGCGCCAATACTGGGCCGCCACCTATCGCCTTCGCCTCGCCGATGTGAAACCGGTCGAAAATCTCGCGGATCACGAAGAATTTGTCCAGATGGATATTACCGACCTCGACGCCTTTCGTGCGGCTTGCGAGGGCATGCATACCGTAATCCATCTCGCAGCCGACCGCAGCCCCCGCGCGGATTTTTACAAAACCCTGCTCGACCTCAATATCATTGGGGCGTACAACGCGTTTCACGCTGCCCACCTGTGCGGTTGCACGCGCGTTGTTTTTGCCAGTTCGGTCAATGCCGTGTTGGGCTACCAAGGCCAGACGCCTATCGAATGGGATGTGCCCGTCTTTCCCACCAATGTCTATGGCGCCACCAAATGCTGGGGCGAGGCCCTTGCGCGCGTGTACGCCGAAACCCACGGCCTATCCTGCATCTGTGTGCGCCTGGGCAGCCCGAGGTGGAATGCCGATGAAATTTACGACCCAGACAAACCCAACATGCTGATCAGCCCCAGAGATACCGCGCAACTCTTTCAAAAATGTGTTGAAGCAGACACCGCCTTTGCCATTGTTCACGGCGTGTCCGATCACAAAATCTCCTATATCGGAATTGACGGTACTCGGAAAGTGTTGGGCTACACCCCCCAAGACGGGACAGCAAGGCCGATGATCGGCGATAAGCAGTGAGGGCAAACCCTTCAGGCCGCCCTTCCCCCCTATCTGGCACCGTGGAAATGACTATGTCCGACATTGTGGCGAAGCTCAAAACCGAAATGAAGACCCGATTTGGCACGGCACCCGGCGATGTGTGCATTGTCCAATCGCCCTATCGCATCTGCCCGCTCGGCGCGCATATTGACCATCAGCTCGGGCCGGTTACGGCCATGGCCATTGACCAAGCGGTGTACCTGGCTTTCGCGCCATCGGATGATGCAAACACGCGTCTTCAGAGCCTTACTTTTGCGGGCGAAGTCTCGTTTGCACTCGGCGATGTCCCCGACAAAATTGACGGGGACTGGGGCAATTTTCCGCGCGGCGCGGCGCGCGCGTTGCAACAACGCGGTCACAAACTCGCGCGCGGCATCACGGGCCTTACCGCGGGCAGAATGAACGAAGGGGGCTTGAGTTCATCGGCTGCTATTGGCGTGGCTTATTTGCTCGCGTATGAAAAGGCCAATGATTTGTTCCTTTCACCGACAGACAATATTATGCTCGATCAGGCGATTGAAAATGGCTATCTCGGCTTGAAAAATGGCATTCTCGATCAATCGGCGATCCTGTTATCGCAAAAGGGATTTCTCACCGCGATCGATTGCGCGTCGGGCACGCACAAATTGATCCCTCGGGCCGACGCCCTGCCGGCTTTTGATATTCTCATTGCCCAATCGGGCTTGCGCGACGCATTGGTCTCTACCGGCTATAACGCGCGGGTTGACGAATGCGCCCGCGCGGCGCGAACACTCCTCAATGCCGCGGGTCGCCCCGACCAAAAACCCCTGCTCGGCAACATCACCCGCGAAGAATACGAAACCCACAAAAGCCTGCTGCGCGGCGCCTCGGGCAAACGCGCCAAACACTTTTTCACAGAATCTGCGCGCGTGATTCAAGGCATTGACGCCTGGCGAGATGGCGACCTCAACACCTTTGGTCGCCTCATCGCCGAATCTGGGCGCAGTTCTATTGAAAACTACGAATGCGGCAGCAAACCCCTCATTGACCTCTATCGCATCCTCATCGACACCGATGGGGTGTATGGCGCCCGCTTTAGCGGCGCCGGGTTCAGAGGCTGTTGCGTGGCCCTGGTCGATCCTCAAAAATCCAGCACAGCAATAGAACGCATTCGCGCGGCGTATCGAGCCAAACACCCCGACCTGTCAAAAAACGCCCCGGTCTTTACCTGTCAACCCGACGACGGAGCCAGAGTCCTGTGAAAGCCATGATCCTCGCGGCGGGATACGCCACGCGGCTGTATCCCCTCACCAAAAACTACCCCAAGCCCTTGCTCAAAGTAGGTGGCAAAACCATTCTCGACCACCTCATCGATCAAGTCAAAACCATTCCGGACATTGATCGCGCGTACGTGATATCCAACCACCGATTTTACAGTCACTTTGCCAACTGGGCACGGTCGAGTGGAAAAACGCATTTGCAAATCGACATCCTCGACGACGGCACGACCTCCAACGACGACCGCTTGGGCGCGGTGGGCGACATCCAGTTTGCCATTGAAGCCCGCGACATTGCCGATGACGTTATGGTTCTCGCCGCCGACAACATCCTGCTGTTTCCCCTCCAAAAATTCATCAACACCTTCAAATCCAACCCCGTATCTCACATCGCCGTGCGCCACAATCCCGACTACGAGGACCGCAAACGCCGGGGCAATGTCCAACTGGACGAAAAGAATCGCGTCTTGCAATTCATCGAAAAACCCGACAAACCCATAGCCGCATGGTCTGCTCCCCCCATCTACATTTATCCATCCACCACCCTGCCCCGCGTCAAAGCATATATTGACCTCGGGGGCAACCCCGATGCGCCCGGGCATTTCACAGAGTGGTTGCACGCGCGCGAAACCGTTTATGCGTACAAAATTGAAGGCGGCATTCTCGACATTGGCAACCGCGAATCGCTCGCCGAGGCGCGGGCGTTTTTCCAGCAGAGAGACAACGGATCACGCACGCATTGACATCGTGCCTGCGATGCTCTATCTTAGAAAAAACAGAGCACCCCACCAAGAGAGGTATTTGCCATGGAAACGGTATTTGATCCAAGACCTTTTGTCGAACTGACAGACGATGAATTTTTTGAATTTTGTCAGCGCACCCATGATGTGCGTATCGAGCGCAATGCTGAAGGAGAGATACTGATTATGCCACCCACGGGAGGAGCAACGGGCAACCGAAATGCCGGGATCACAGCGCAATTGTACTTATGGGCAAAACGAGATGGCACGGGCATTGCCTTTGATTCCTCGACTGGATTCCGTCTGCCCAACAAGGCTGTCCGCTCGCCGGATGGCGCGTGGGTGCTGCGGTGGCGTTACGATCAGTTGACCAACAGGGAAAAAGAGCGATTTCTGCCCCTTTGTCCAGACTTTGCCATCGAGCTCAAATCGCCCTCTGATCGCCTTTCTGTCGTCAAGCAAAAAATGGAAGAATACATTGACAACGGCATGCAACTCGGCTGGCTCATCGAGCCAAAAGCGCGAACCGTCTCTATCTATCGTCCGCATTTGCCCGTTGAAGTGCGCGAAAACCCCAATGCCTTGTCCGCGGATCCCACCCTGCCGGGATTTGTATTGGATCTCACTGAAATCTGGTAACCCCAACGCAAAGGATTCCCCACGTTATGGCAAGTGTCAACATCATCCGTCACAAGCCCATCCCCATTTTTTGTAGCACAGCCGAAGTCGTTATCACCTACGACGACAACCAGGTCGCGCGCCTCGTCGAACCCAGTGGCAATGTGGGCACGCAGTATCCCAACGAACTCGGCTCAGAGTGGTTTGGCACCCTTGAAAACCTCAGTCTGGGTCTTGCGCGCGGGGGTGCCAACTGGGGCGATGTGTACAAAACCGATGTCCTCTGGACCACCCCATCTGACAACCGCGACGACTGCGCGGCGTACCGAGATGCGTTCAATGCCGTCTATGGCCCCATGATCGATGCTGTGACAGGCTGCAAACTCAAATCCAATCGCATGGCGCGCTTCACCCATCGGGAGGGGTTTCCAGATCCCAGAGCGCGCTTTGAGGTGGAAATCAAAGCTGTCAAAGGCGAAGACATTTCCTTTGGCGATGGCAAAATCGAATACGGCGCGTGGACAGATCACCAGCCCAGCGGTGCCTCGGTGATGCACACCGATGATCGGGGCAATACCATTGCGACATTCGGCGACGACCTCAAACAAGAGACGGAATTTGTGCTCACAGAACAATATGCAAAAAAACTCGCCAGAGCCTCTGTCGATTTCAAAACGCAAACCGCGCATCTCGAAGTTCTCATTGCCATTGACGACGACCCTTCGGCAACTTGGACGCGCATTGACGCGGTGCGAGAAGTGATTGCCGATTACTTTGGCGACCACAGGCCCGCCGGCAAAATCTATGCGGTCTCGCGCATTCCCAACCTCGATGGCATCGTCGAACTCCAACCGCGCTGTGTCACTGGCGATGTTGCCATTGACCGATCTGGCGAGATTGTCGATGGCTTCAGCACTTGGACGGCCATTCGGCGGCACGGGGTGTCTGAAGTGGTCGTAAGCGGCGTTGGCGGCGATGATGCCGACGCCATTCTCAACACCATTGACGATTACATCAAAGCCGCAGGCGGCACGGGGTTGAAAGAAAACGGCGTTTTCAACAACGCCTATATCGTCGCTGCCGAAAACAGCGCGGCCTCTCGATCGCGTCTGACCACCTTCAACGAACAATTCTCGGGCTACTACACGGGCGTCGCACCTTCCGGCCGAACCGCCCAATTTGTGTCCGGATTCATGCGCGAAAACCACATCTGTGGCATCTCAAACCGATCGATATTTGCGGGATAAGATAGCAGATCTTCTCATCACCCCTGGATCAACCGCATTACGTCTTCAAACAATGCCCCGTTTGTGCCCACGGCCTCGTCGCCCCAAATCGTGGCTTCGCCGCTCCATGTCGTAAATGTGCCGCCGGCTTCTTCCAAAATGGGCGCGAGCGCGGCGCAATCCCACACACGCATCACCGGGTCGAGCATCACTTCTGCTCGCCCGGTCGCCACGAGCATATACCCGTAACAATCGCCCCAACCGCGCACCAACTTGGCTCGTGAGCAAATGCGCTCAATGGCTCCGCCTCGCCCATGCACGTGTACCGAATCGGTCAAAATTACCGTGGCGTCCTTCATATCCGACACATTGGACACCCGCGCGGGGCGGCCATTCCACATGCACCCCAACCCTTTGGCCGCGCAAATCATCTCATTCAGCGCGGGAAAATGCACCGCGCCCACCGCGGGATCACCATCCACCTCCACGCCCACCATCACCCCGTAAAGCGGCACCCCGTGTACGAAAGATTTTGTGCCGTCAATTGGATCGACAATCCACCGTCTTCCAGTTGTCCCCGCTTTGTCGCCGTGCTCCTCTCCCACAATGCCGTCATCGGGAAAGCGCGCGGCAATCAGGTTCCGCAATTTTGTCTCCGCATCCCTATCCGCTGCCGTCACCGGCGATTCATCTGCCTTTTGCTCCACCGCGACCCCGGTCTGAAAATACCGCAGCGTAATCCGCCCGGCTTGCCATGCCGCCTCTATCGCAAAATCCAATACCTCCCGCAGCGATGCCTCCGCCATTTTTTTCTCCTTGAAACTCGAAATGGTATTCAAAATCCCCGCCGCGAATAATCTAAGTGCCGACATGCCCACTGTCAACCACAAGGCGTTTCCGCGGTCCGCAGTTAGCGGTCACAGGGGAAAGACAAAAGGGCGTCAGCAGATTGTGCTGACGCCCTGATTTTGGGGATGATTTTTAGCTGCAATAGGCAGCGAGTCGCTTGCTGTGGGTGGGATGTCGCAGGCGATTGAGGGCCTCTTCTTTGAGTTGACGCACCCGTTCTCTGCTGATCCCCAGTTTGTTGCCGATTTGTTGATAGGTTGCGGGTTTTGAACTGCTGACTTCGGCGAGCTCAGACTTCGGCGAGCTCAGTCGAGTCGTCGGGTCGTCGCAGTTGTGCTCCGCTCCGTCGTCGAAACCATAACAGAGATGCAAAATTTGTCGGTCGCGATCCGGCAAGACGCTGAGCGCGTGGTGTACGTCGTGGTGCATGGCATCTTGAATATAGGCGTCTTCCGGGGACAAGGTCTGCGTGTCTGGCAGGGTTTCTTGAAGGGTTATAGAGGTATCGTCGTACATGAGGGCATCCAACGACACTGTGTTGTAGGCTGATTCGAGGGTGTGGTTGACTTTTTTCAGGGGCAGGTCGGCTTCTCGGGCGAGTTCATCCGCGTCGGGATGCCGGTCGAGGTGCTGATAAAGACCCGCTTCAACTTTGCGTAATTTGTTGAGATCGTTGATGACATTGCCGGGAATCCGAATGGCGCGGGTTTGAACTTCGAGGGCTTTGAGGATATTTTGCCGGATCCACCAAACAGCGTAGGTGATGAACTTGTAACCTTTTTCGGGTTTGAATTTGCGAGCGGCGGTCATCAGACCCATGTTGCCCTCGTTGATGAGGTCGGCCATGGAAAGCCCTTGATTTTTGAAGTTTTTGGCGACGTGAATGACAAAGCGCAGGTTGCTGGTGATGAGCTTTTCGCGGGCATTGTCACCGGCCTGCCGAGCGCGCGCACTCGCCGAAGGCATGTCGCCTTGGGCGATTTGCTCTGTCAGTGCTTTTTCTTCTTCTGGCGTGAGCAAGGGATGCCGCTCAACCTCTTGGTAGTAATAGGCCAGTGAGGGTTCATCACCGACGCGAGACTGCTGGTACATTTCGGAAATCATGCTTCCTCCTCGTGGTATTCTGAGGCCCATACCCTTTGCGAAACATCCCTACCTGTAGGCAGATAGGGCTTTGATCCTGCGAAATGGCCTCAGTTGCGATGTGAGAATATAGTGAACATAAGTTCACAAGTCAAGAAAAAAATAGCACAATAAACTGTTGTTTATGAACAGCTTATTGTGCTAAAAAAAAGATATTCAGGGGTTTATGTAGGAGGGCAAAAAAACGTCTTCGCGAGGATCAAAACGCGGATTGCCTTCGTTATTGTTCGCAGCACTTGCCTATTTTTTGCGGTGGGCTACACATGCAGCACAACGCCAGTAAACCCTGTGCTTAGCGTGGGATTGGCCGCCGCGCACGGAAAGCCGCGATGCTTCGCATCCCGCTCGCGGGTGATCGTTTGCTCAGGCATGTGGATCAGCCATTGACAAGTTCGTATATGCCCGAGTTTTTATCGTTTTCGCGGGTTTCGACTTTATAGACCCAGCACCGATTGTGGGTCATGTGGCGCACGAGTTTGTCGGCATAATCAAAGACAAATTTTGATGATGCTTCCATGCCGACGTTGGGCATCACGCGCAGGTCGGCCAAGCCCCGGCGGTACATTTCTTCCAAAAATTCGCGCTCGGGATCATTTTCGTTGATGAGCATGGTATGGTCAAACATGTGTTCCAACCACGCTTTGAGCTTCTTGAGTTTGCTAAAGTCAACGACAAAGTGATTTTCGTCGAGCGCGTTGCAAGTAAAATAAAACGTGATCTCGCGGTTGTATCCATGGATAAAGCGACAATGACCGTCATGATACCCCTGTCGGTGCGCGCAGGGTAAGTCGCGATACGTTTTGGTCGATGAGAATTTTCCCTTTCCCATGCGTATCCTTTCTTCTGAAAAATATGGGGCGGGGCATTTCCCGCCACGCGCCATCTTCAATTTTGCCCTTTCTCGAGATAGCGGCGTTGTTCACCAGCAAGTGAAGCGCGGAGACTATTTCCGCGACGACCCGACTGACGGGCAGAATGGTCGCCTTTTTTGTGTCGTGGATTATTCTTCGCCAACCTCTATTCCGCGCGAACCGCTTTGACTCAGAGTGCTTTGAGCATCAAGAATACGGGTATCTTGTGAAACCCCTGCTTCTCCCAAAAGCCAGCACTTTCATCGGTGGCGGTTACGCTGAGAGATGGCGCGCCGCGCTTTTGAAGTTCTAACTGAACAGCCCTCAGAAGTTCTGAACCGATGCGTTTGTTCTGGCAATCAGGATGCACGGAAAGAAGATGCACCATCGCTCTGCAGCCATCATACACGGCACGCACGAACCCCCTGAGTTTGCCCTTTTCCTCTGCAACAAAGAACAGCGCGGCCTCGCAGTTGGCAAATCTCCGCATTGCACAGGCCCCCTCGACATTTGGACTCGAATATTGTCCATTCAGTTGGAGAATTTCGACGAGGCCCTCTGTGTCAGATGCCGTGAACGCTCTGATTCGCACATTTTCCATGGGCTGCTTTCCGGAGGGAGATTTTGCAAGTGGAATTGACACGGGAATTAACCGCGAAATAGATGGGCTTTGGCGTGATAAATAATTCAGACAGGTGTGTAACATTAGTTAAAAATTAAACGTGAGCGCGGCCTGAAGCCCTTTTGCAGATGTGGGTGCGATGCTCAGGTTGAGGCGTTGGGGAGACACTGCGATCCATTCATCAGAGATTGTTGTAGCACCAAGGAGAGTGCAAACACATACACTAGATCCGGAAACTAAAAGCAATTTAGGAAATTCTGTAGCTTCTTTAGGAGTCATTATGTAAAAACGCCTTGCAATGAGAGAACCAAAAATCGTATAAAGCCCCAGTCCAACGCCAAGCCCGATTTTGAAGCCTTCTCCTGTGTTTCTATACCGTTTGAGGCTCATTTCCAAATTGGAGATAGAAGATAAGGGCACCTGATAAAATCTACGTCCATACAACGTAAGTCCTCCTCGGATAACGAGTGTGTCTTGTGTCATTTTTTTGACCTTGCCAACTATCCACCTTTTTGAGATTGATGGGGCATGGACACGCACTCTGATATTGTGTTTATCGAGCCGTTGTATGGCGGCCTGCTCTGCCTTTCTTTTTTCGTACTCTGCTTCTCTTTTCGCCTGGTCTATCTCTCTTGCTTTTATATTTTGAATAAACCGATTCACCTCATTCATTTGCTTTGCTGGCACGGTTTCTTCTTCGCTCATGATCACGGATAGGACTTTGTTATAGGCGATGGTCTTCTTGTCTTTGAGTCCTCCGCTCCGAATCGTGAATGTGGTTTTGCCAACCGCATCGATCCACCCCTTCGCCGATTTCTCTTTATCGTTGCTGTCGTAATAGGTGACGGCAACATAAGCATCTCGAATCAGCGTTTTGGCATTGACCTCTGAACCTTGAAGGTATGTGGCTGCGTGTGCGAGAGTGGGGGTTATTGCGTTGAGGAAAATGGCTGTGGTTACAAAGACCGCGATGGTTTTACTGGGTTGTGCTTTGCGTCCATGGGATTCTCCTCAACATATTGATCTGCGACCGAAAACGCCCAGAATGCGAAATAACCTCTCCACCCGCGAGGCATGCTTGGGGCCAATCGCAGGACTGCACAGGCAGAGGGAGAGAGTTCATTTTTTCAGGCCGTATTGACGAATAAAGTCGTCGGTCATTTCGCGCGCATGGTCGTCGCTAAATTGTTTGGGCGGCGATTTCATCAGGTAAGACGATGGCCCCATCAACGGGCCTTTGAGACCGTGATTGAGGGCGAGTTTGCAAAGCCTGACCGCGTCGATGACCACACCCGCAGAGTTCGGCGAGTCCCAAACTTCGAGCTTGAGTTCCAGGTTGAGGGGCACGCCGCCAAAGGTTTCGCCTTCCATGCGGATGTGACACCATTTGCGATCTTCCAACCAGGGGATGTGATCGCTGGGGCCAACGTGGATGTTTTCCTCGCCCAGGTCGTAGTCAAGTTGTGAGGTGACAGCCTGGGTTTTGGAGATTTTTTTCGACTCCAAGCGTTCGCGTTCGAGCATGTTGTAAAAGTCGGTGTTGCCGCCAAAATTGAGCTGATACGTTTTGCTGAGCTTGACGCCGCGTTCCCTGAACAAACGGGTGAGCACGCGGTGCGTGATGGTGGCACCGACCTGGGATTTGATGTCGTCGCCGATGAGGGGCAGGCCGCGTTTTTCAAAGCGCTCGGGCCAGTGTCCGGCACTTGCGATAAACACGGGCATGCAGTTGACAAAGGCACATCCGGCCTGAAGGATTTGTTCTACATACCACTTGGTGGCCTGTTCGCTGCCCACGGGCAAGTAATTGACAACGACATCGGTGCGCGTGGCTTTGAGGACCTCGGCAACATCGACCGTGTCGCCTCCGGCTTTTGTGATGACTCGATCGAGATATTTGCCCAAGCCATCGTGGGTCATGCCCCGGTAAACGGGAACGTCGAGACAGGGCACATCGGCGAATTTGATGGTGTTGTTGGGATGTGCAAAAATGGCTTCGCTCAAGTCTTTGCCCACTTTTTCTGCATTGATGTCAAAGGCAGCAGAAAACTCAATGTCGCGGATGTGATAGCCGCCCAAGTTAGGATGCATCAATCCGGGGATAAAATCATCCTCAGAAGCATTTTTGTAATATTCAATGCCTTGCACAAGAGAGGACGCGCAGTTTCCCGCGCCGATGATAGCGACTCGGACTTTCCGGCTCATGGTTCTTCTCCTTAAAGTGAAAGATGGTCATACTCGCGACTCGCACTGAAACCTACCCCCTACTTCCCGCTACTCGCTTCCCGACCCGCCAGGTGGGGGCTTGGACTTTCCCTTTTCGCGTCGGAGAGGGGGCCGAGGGGAGAGCTCGCCAACCCTCGTCTCAACATACAAGTATATGTTGAGCAAAATGTCAGTTATTTCTTTTCATTCGACAAGTCAATAATTGCTATATTATTTATAGGTGAAATATATAGACTACATGCTGAACGGGAGCGAGGCATGAATTTTTATCATTTGCGCTATTTTCTATCTGTTGCAAAAACCGGGAGTTTTAGCCGTGCAGCGAGGGAGATGCATGTGACGCAGCCGACGGTGAGCAGTGGGATTGCGGAACTGGAAAGAACAATGGGGGTGAGGCTTTTTAACCGGGGAGGCAAGTACGTGGCACTGACAATGGAGGGGCGCACGCTGGTCAATTACGCGATGCAGATTCAAGACCTGGTTGAAGAGATCGAAGATCGCGTGCAACGGCGCGATGTGTTGCCGGGTGAGGGATTTCAATTTGGCGCGATTGACGCGGCCGTGACGTATTTGTTGCCAAATATCTTGAAGGACTACATGCGCGCGTATCCCAATATTTCCCTGTCAGCACAAGTGGCGCCCTCGCGTTATTTGGTGGATGATCTGCTGATGAATCGCTCTGAGTTTGCGGTCATCTCTTTGCCTTATGATCACCCGCGCGTGGATGTAGTGTCGATTTATCGGGATGCGATGCCGCTCGTGGTGGGTGCGTCTCATCCCTTTGCCACACGCAAAAACGCGACACTGCAAGAGGTTGTGCAAGAGCCTCTGCTGCTGTTTCACACGGATTCCATCTCGCGCAAAATTGTGGATGAGCGATTTGCCGAAGCCGGGGTGTCTCCCGGCGTGGTGATGGAAATGCGAAGCCCAGAGGCGATGCGAAAACTGGTCGAAGTCGGCGTGGGGATTTCGTTCCTGTCTATGCTGGCCGTGCGAGAGTCACTGGCGGTAGGGGCACTGAAAGTGGTGGATGTCGATGGGGTGGTGTTCAGCCGCGAAATCGGCGTGGCATGGCGACGGGGCCGCTATTTTGGCCCGGCGATTCGCCATTTGCTCGAGGCCATTTTTGAAACTTATGATGGGCTAGAGACATGGAAAAAGAAGGTGGGAGTCGGCGAGACAATATAGTGTCACTTTGCCTGATCATTTTGATTGCAAATTTGGCGAAATTGAGAATATTTACGATGAATTGATAAGATGGGCAAAATTTCAGTTAATTCCGATATCCTCACATGGGCAAGAGAAAGTGCGAATTTGTCCTTTGAGGATGTTGCAAAAAAAAATGAAAAAAACGGCTGAGACGATTCAAAGCTGGGAGTCTGGGCAAGCGTTTCCGACCTATATTCAAGTCAAAAAAAAGAATTCTGGCGGCGGTAATTATTATTCAACTCAGGTTTCCTATCTTGGAAAACAATACCTAGATCTGGCTTTTGGCAAATACTATCAAAATCAAATCAGCGTTGGTCAACTGGCAGATTATCTCAATGTGCGCGTCAGTAGTATATCCGGGTTAGAAGAAGCGATGAGCCGAGTTGCTGAGCTTGCCGAAGTATAGGATGTGTTTGTGATTTATGTATTTGATACCAGCAGTTTGATCGATCTATTCGGCAACTTCTATGAATCTCGATTTCCTTCACTGTGGAAAAATTTCGATCAGCTCGTTGTCTCGCAACGGATTATATTTGTTAGGGAAGCCGCAAATGAAATCAAAAGACATTATAAAGAGGATCGATTGACGCAATGGATGAAGCAAAATCCAAATGTTTTTACCGAACCCACAGAAGACGAAGTGGCGTTTGTCAAAGAAATTTTTGAACACGCTCACTTTCAGACTTTGATTTTCCGGAAGAATAGATTAACGGGACAGGCGGTGGCTGATCCATTTGTTATTGCAAGAGCCCGATGTTTCAATGCAACAGTCATAACACAGGAGCATTTCAGAGAAAATGCTGCGAAAATTCCAAATGTATGTGAACACTTTGGAATCAGATGGACAGACCTTGAAGGTTTTATGGAACGAGAAGGGTGGGAATTTTAAGTAGAGGCAAATTGCATCTTGAAAGCCACATCGCGATTTACGCGCCCGAGATAGCGGTTTGGTTCGGGTGTTTTGTATTCTGATGCAGGATGAGCGGCACCGCGCAATTGCCGCGTTTAGAACCTGAACGTTTTGCGTTGGGTTTGTTCAAGGGTTTGTGCGATGCGGGGGACGAGGTCAAGTGTGGATTCAATTTTGCGGACTTTTTCTATCTTGGCGCGCGTTTCGGGATGTTTGGGGACAAAAACAGAACAGCAATCTTCGTAGGGTTCAATGGAGATTTCATAGGTGCCAATGCGCCGTGCTTCGCCGATGATTTCTTCTTTGTTGTTGCCGGCCAAGGGGCGCAAAATCGGCAGCGAGGTGACGTCTTCAATGGCGCGGATATTCGACAGGGTTTGCGAGGCGACTTGCCCGACATTTTCGCCTGTGACAAGTGCCTGGGCATTCGCGCTTTCGGCAATCGCCTCTGCAATACGCAGCATGGCGCGGCGGTAGAGAACGACGCGATAGCTCGCGGGCGCGTGCATCATGATATAGCGTTGAATATCGACAAATGGGACGAGGTATAAGTCCGATACGTATTGATGCCGGGTGAGGAGGCGCACGATCTCTTCGGTGTTGCGCTGGGAATTGCGATTGGTATAAGGCTGGCTGTGGAAATGCACATAAGTCAGGGTGACGCCGCGCTTCATGATTTTGTAAGAAGCCACGGGTGAGTCAATGCCCGAAGAGATGAGGCTGACAGCCCGTTCATTGGAACTCACGGGCAATCCCCCTGGCGCGGGGATTTTTTTTGCGTAAATAAAAATGCGCTGCGGGGCAATTTCAATAAAACAGGTGAGATCGGGACTGTCCATCTGGACGCGGGCACCTGAAAGCATTTGAATATGCCTGCCCACATCTCGGTTGATTTGATCCGAATTGAGAGGAAAGGTTTTGTCGCCGCGTTTGGTGACGATCTTAAAGGATTTGAAGTCGGCTTTTTGTGCGAGTGCCCAGGCGGTTTTTCGAATGGCTTCTATTTGGCGGTCAACGACGACCGCTTCGGAAAAATTGGCAATGCCAAACACCGTTGCGAGCCGCTCGCGGATCACATCTGTTGGCGACTCAGAGGTGAGCGCGAGCATCATGCGGCCCGATAGACGCTGAACATTGCCACGCGGTAGCCCCTTGAGCGCGCGGTTGATGTTGGTCATGAGTTGCCGCTCAAATTTGCCTCGATTTTTGCCTTTGAGGCCAATTTCGTGATAGTGTATGAGCATGAAGTGGTCGTTGTTCATAAGCGAAAAAAATAGGTGGGTGGACAATGGACAAAACAATATCCCGTTCCCGGTGCGTTTTGTCAAGGAATGACAGGGTGTGGAGAATCGATCTGCACTTACGGGATGGATTGAGGATCCGAGGATAGATCGCGCTGGAGAACAACGAGGGTCATATCGTCGGTGCGTCGCGCGTCGCCAATAAAGGATGTGACCTCAGCGACGAGGTCGGCAATCAGATCTGTGGGCGTTCGGTCTGCGGACGCATGTTCGAGGCAGTGGACAAATCGGTCGTCGTCAAAAAAATCGCGGCTGGCATTTTGGGCTTCGACAATGCCATCGGAGTAGAGCACGAGGCGATCACCCGGTCTCAGTGTGAGACAGACGGCCTGATAGGGTGTTCCAGGGCGCACAATTGCGGGGATGCCCAGGGGATAGCCTTTGAGGTCGATAAATTGAGCTTTATGGGAAAGGTGGATCGGTGGGCAGTGTCCCGCACTTGCAATGGTGACTTCGCCGGTGGTGACATCGAGCACTGCAATGCAGCAGGTGATAAATGTGGCGAGGTCGATCTGACCTTCAAGGGAGGCATTCAGGCCATCGAGAATGTCGGCTGGCACCACGCGATTTTGACATTCGTAGCGGAGCATTTCATTGAAACGCACGGCAGTCACGGCTGCTTCCATGGCTTTGCCTGAAACATCGGCAACGACAATGCCGATTTTTGTTTTGTCTTCATCCAAATATCGGTACGCATAGTAGTCCCCGCCTACACTGTTGGCGGGAATACACGTTCCAGCGAGTGCAAAACCAGGCAGGTCCGGACTGGATTGCGGCAGTAGGCCCATTTGCATGTCGCGTGCGGTTTGCAACTCATCGCGCATTTCTGCAAATTGTTGTTTGTAGTGCTCCCACTGTCGGGCTTCTTCGCACAGGGTTTGGTTATAGGCCGATGCAAAAATCCCCAGAGCAAGGGGTTGAAAGAGGTGGTACATGCCCAGTTGGACAAGGGAATTATCCGTGATGTGCGTTGCCAACACAACTGAGCCGACGAGAATTCCGAGCGCGATGAGTATCAGCGCGCAGTGGAGGAAGAAGCCATAGCGTTCCACTGCCTTGCGACTTTCGACATACGCTTCATCGACGTGTACGCCTCGATCTGCTGCGAGAAGATAGATGTAGAAGCACTTGACGACAAAAATCAGGCCGGGCAAAAATAAAAGGCAAGACACGAGAACAACGGCATAAAAAATGATATTTTTATCTTCTAAAAATTTTTCAATGTCTTCTGGCCCAATGGCGATGACCCAAGGCGTTTCTCGGGCGATTTCATGTCTGAACGCATTGAGCATAGAGGCAAAGACATCGCTGCTCAAAAAAATCGGCACCGCGATAATGATGAAACCGAGAATAAAAAACAGCAGAACAAAGATGTTCATAGAAAAAAAGCGCACAAAACGAATGATCTGCCCAAACAGATCTCGCAGGTGGGGTTTCTCGCCTTGCTGCGCGCGCAAGATCATGACGGCAAATCCCGCATAGAGGCTGCCCAAAAGCAAAGTGCCCGTCATCACACTCAGGGTTGTTGCTAAAAATGAAGCGACAAACATAATAGGGATGTGACTTGCCCAGGTGGAGATGCTGTCGTTGAGGCAGCGAAAGAAGCGGAGATTTGCCCGAACCGGAATATCAAAGGCCATAAATGCAAACCTGATGGAACGAATTTAAGGTTTTTCCGCGTTGAGTTTGTACTTGCGATACAGATGGCGAAGTTGGTCGTAGCTGAGTTTGAGTTGTTTGGCGGCTTCTCGCTGATTCCATGAGACCTCACTGAGAACGCGCCGCAAGAGGTTCAGTTCAAAGGCGCGCACCTGTGCGTCAAACCCATCGCCCGATCCTGCTGACAGCGGGGCCTGTTGAGAAACTTCGGGCGGCAGGTCGCCGGGTTCAATTGCAGGCCCTCGGGCGACGCAGGCCGCGCGTTCGGCCGCGAATTTGAGTTCGCGCACATTGCCCGGCCAGCGATACGTCAGCAGGCGTTCCATCGCGGAATCGGAAAAATTGCGTTTTTGCAGGCCGGGTACTTCCCGAACCATCTGCTCGACAAAATAGTCGGCCAACGCGGGAATGTCTTCGCGGCGTTGGCGCAACGGGGGCATGTGCAAAACTTCAAAGCGCAATCTGTCGTAGAGGTCCTGGCGGAACCGGCCTTCGGCAATTTCCGTTTCGAGATCGGTATTGGTGGCGGCAATCACGCGCACATCCGCAGAAATGGGGATTGCACTGCCCACGCGTTGAATTTCTCGATATTCAATGGCGCGCAGTATATTTTGTTGAAATTCGGGGGTGGTATTGCCGATTTCGTCGAGGAATAGGGTGCCGCCACTCGCCGCTTCAAATTTGCCTGGGCGAGCTTTTGTCGCGCCCGTGAAAGCCCCTTTTTCGTGACCGAAGAGTTCGCTTTCGAGCAACTGGTCGGACAGCGCAGCGCAATTGACCTTGACAAAGGGACGGTCGCGGCGCACGCCGCCATAGTGGATGGCGGCCGCCACGAGTTCTTTGCCCGTGCCGGGTTCGCCCAAGATGAGCGCGGGCCGAGGAATAGACGCCACGGTCTGGGCTTGCCGGAGGATGTGTTGGAGTTTGGGGCTGGAGCCGATGATTTGATAACGCTTGCCAACTTCGTCGCGGTAGAACTGGTTTTCGCGGCCCAGGTATTGAACTTCGGCCCGCAATTGCGCGTTTTCCCTGAGTGCCTGATACACCCGGTCGAGTTTTCCAACGCTGAGTTCGATTTTGTCTTCAAAGTAAAAGTCTTTTTCAATAAAGTCTGTAGCACCCAATCGCAATGCCGCCACGGCAGTATCTATTGTGCCCTGTCCGGTGAGCATAATGACGGGCAAGTCGGGAACGGCTTCGAACATTTGCGGCAAAATTTCGAGGCCATCGGGTTCATCAGGTCCGTAATCGAGGTCGAGAATGACGAGGCCAACGCGATCGGGATGCTGTTTGAGATGCGCCAAAGCTTCGCGGCCGGTAAAGAAGGCCTGAACCGTCCGCGTATCGTCTTGCAAGTTGCGAATCAGCATATCGAGGACTTCGACTTGGTCGTCGGCAACGATAATTTCAGTCATGGAAGACATGGCAAAAAAGAGTTAAGGGCTATGGCACAGTACGCGACAAAAATAGACGCACAGACAAGGGTAGGAGGCGTATTTACCTGTCTGCCGTGTTGCTGAGCTTGCGGTCTCTGAGCGAAGTTGAAGAGTCAAAGCACGAGCAGGCACGGCCCCCAACGACGCTTGTCGCACCTGGTCTCTTAGTCCTGCGTTCCCTGCTCACGGATTCGTTTTGTCGCGTACTAGGGGCTAAGGAATGAATTCTTCAGCAATTGGATCGCGCGAGGTATCGGGCACACCGTGTTGCAGACCAATGCTGTCTTCTTGCGCTGAGACCTCAAAATCAACGGGCAGGTCAATGCGAAAAACCGCGCCCGCGCCCGGGCGGCTGATCACGCGCAACGTCCCCCGGTGCGCCGCTGCAATGCGAGAACAGATGCTCAGGCCGTATCCGTTGCCGCGTTGCCGCGTTGAAAATCCGGGATCAAATATGCGGGTTTGCAGATTTTCGGGAATGCCGGGGCCATTGTCCTCAACTTCGATATAGACCGACCCGCGCTCTGCATCCGCGCCGACCTGTACTGTCACCCTTCCGCCGGCTTCAACGGCTTCGAGGGCATTGAGGGTGAGATTTGTCACGGCTTCAGATAACATGCCTGCATCTGCTTTTACCTGAGGCACATGAGGTTCGGCGGCAAAGACGAGTTTTTTTTCCCCTGCTCGAGCAGACAGTTTGTGGGTCATCTGTGCCATGAGTTGCGGAACGTCGACCAAAGAGGGGTTCATTGTATCTTGCTTCATAGACCGCAAGTACGCGACCCATTGATTGTATATCTGTTCTTGCTCGCCCGCGATATCTTTCAAATCGTCAAGGCCACAGGTGCCCGACGGCAAATTGCGTAGGGTGCGGCGCAGGCGACTGCCAGAAAGCCCCATCAGGTTTTTGATGCGGTGGCCGTGCGTGTAGAGGCTCTCGTAAACCTGTGCGCGCCCCAGGTCGATGAGTTCGAGAGAAAGCCGCGCGAGAATGCTCGGTGCTCTGACGCCAAATTCTTCGGTGATGCTCTCGTATTCGCGTCCCATCTGCGTCGGGCTCATGTGTTGAAAGAGCAATCGGGCGAGGTTGCGATAGGGCAGCATGTAATCGGGTTCCAGGTGAATGGCGATTTTAAGTTCGCCGAGAGCCGATAAAATTTGCCCATTTTGCATGAGTAAAACGCCCAAGTTATTGTGCCCGGGCGCAAAGAGTGGGGCGGCTTCTAAACCCCGGCGGTAAACGGCAATGGCTCGGGATGTGTTTTCCGGAAAATCATCGAGTAAGCTGCCCAACAAGAAACAGACGCGGTCAATGATGGCATGTCTTTCGCCTTGGTCACTGGCAGATAGAATGTATTCGAGGTGTTCAACGGCTTTTTTGCAGTCATCCGAACCCGGTGCTGCCCCGCGTGCATGTTGCAGTGCCATCTGGAAACGGGCTTCCAAGTCGGGGGTTGTGTTCGGGGCGTTGGACATGTCGGTATAAATCGGCGGAGCGGGGTACCTGTCTGCCCTGCCTACCGCCGAGGGCTTTCGGCAGGCAGGCGACAGGCAGGCAACTGCGCCAGCAGTTTATCTGAGAATTGGCAGAGCGGTGTACCGGTCTGCCGATGAGGTAGGGCAGACAGGTGGACCTCTCGCGTCTCACGTCTCGCCTCTCGCCTCTCGCCTCTCGCCTCCGGTGGGTGGTCGGGGGATCGGGATCGTCTATTCTTCTTTTAACGTATCGGATTTGCCGTTTTCCCCGGGTGCTTGTTCGCTGTTCATTTTGCCCAAAAATTCGGGCAATTCGAGGCCGGCCATGCGTGCGAGATCGTGCATGGGCGGCAAAGCCCCCATGAGGCGCTGCCCCAGGTTGGACATGCCACTGTCGCCATTGCCGCCATCCCAGACCATCACTTTGTCGATGGGCAGATTGCGAATGGCTGACGCTTGGATGTTGGCGACTTCGGTGAGGCGTTCGATGATCAGGAAAGCCGCTGCTGCTTGATCGTTGCTGCCACACGCTGCAACGAGTTGTTTGTATCCTTCGGCCTTGGCATTGAGAATGGCCTGAGTCCCTTGGGCTTCGGCCCGTTTTTGCGCGAGAATTGCGGCGGCTTCGCCCTCGGCAATAAGTTGCCGCTGTTTTTTTTCGGCTTCGGCTTGGACGACTTGGCGTTGCTTTTCGGCCTCTGCCTGAACGACGATTTCCGCGCGCAAGCGCGCTTCTTCGCGCAGTGCCCGGGCTTCTTCGGCTGCTTTTTCCGCGGTTTCCTGAGCCACGCGCACAGCGCCGTCAGTGGCTTTGGTCGCTTCTTCTGATTTTCGGCGTGCAGATTCTTCTGCGACGCGCTGTTCCGCGCGATAGCCCGCTGTTTTTGCTTCTGCCTCTGTTTCTGCGAGCACAGCTTCGGCTTCGAGAGACGCCACGTTTTGACGCTTGTCGCGCCCGGCCTCTGCTTCGCCGATTTCAGCTTGCGATTCGAGTGCGGCAACTTGTCGTCGCCTGTCGCGCGCGGCTTCGGCTTCACCGACATCAGCCTCTGATTCGAGTGCGGCAACTTGTCGTCGCCTGTCGCGCGCGGCTTCGGCTTCGCCAACTTCGGCCTCTGAGTCCGCTGCCGCCACATCCCGCCGGCGGTCGCGCGCGCGTTCAGCCACGCCGACTTGCCCATGTCTTTCTTGCTCAGCCACGTCAATGGACGCTTGGTTGACGGCTTCGGCCGCTGCTTTTTGGCCGATGGCTTTGATGTACCCGCTTTCGTCGTCAATGTCTTTGATATTGACGTTGATGACAGACAGGCCAACTTTTTCCATCTCCGTGGAGACGGCTTCGTTGACTTTGGCCATAAATGCCTGCCGGTCTTGGTTGATTTCTTCAATTTGCATGGTGGCAATGACCGCGCGCATCTGCCCGAGAATGATGTCTTGTGCTTGGCTCTGAATTTTATCGCGGGACAGCCCTAAGAGGCGAATGGCCGCGTTGTGCATGATGCCGGGCTGGTTGGAGACAGCGGCCGTGACCGTGGTGGGCACGGACACGCGGATGTTTTCCTGCGAAAGCGCGTTATCCAAATCAATGGGTACGACAAAGGGTTCGAGGTCGAGGTAGTCGTAGTCCTGCAACAGAGGCAGGACAAACGCCGCGCCACCGTGTACGCATTTCGCGGCTGTGCCGCCCCCTGTTTTGCCGTAGATGACGAGAATTTTGTTCGATGGACAGCGCTTGTAACGCGAGATGAGTGTGAGGAATAGCACAAATACAACGGCGACCAACATGGTGGTGAGAATGAGTTCGGCAGACATAGTCCCTCCCTTGTTGAGGATCAAATGGGTTCGACTTCGACGGTGGTCACATCGAGTGTGCGCAGCACGCGAACCGGCGTCTTGTGATGGATGGATTGTCCGCTTTTGCCGCGGGCAGAAATGTAGTTGACAGCACCGCTCTCCATCACGCGAATTTGGCCGGTGCCGTTTTCGGGAATGTCGATATAGACTTCACCTTCATTGCCGATACAGGATGACAGATTTCGGGTATGAGATTCAGAGAGTTGTTGCACTTTGTAGAAGAAGTAGGCCACCAGGACCATCCCCGCGCTCCCCCATACGAGGGCGCGAAGAGCCGACTCTTCAATTGAGAAGCCCGCGTCGAGATAGAGTGCCCCAGCCCATCCAAAGAGCATGCCAAAGGCGATCACAGAACGCACCGAGAGCAGTTGAAAGGTGGGGGCACCGTGATCATAGGGGCCATCATCGACATCGGGTCCCGCATCGTCGGCACTGAGGCCGTCTTGGGCAATGCCATCTGCTGAATCACCCAAGCCGATGAGCGTGGCGATAAATTGCCACAAAAATAAGAGACTGAAAAAGACGGCAACGCCATAGAGCACTTGGTTGAGCGGTGTGAGTTCGGTCCACCAAATTTGCATAATCACCTCCAGAAATCGGATCGAAAGCAGCACGCCCCAACTCCCGCACAAGATTATCCTAAATTTGTATGTGCAGAAGCCGAAAAGCAAGCGTTATTTATCAGCCGGGCTGTAAACCGAGTTTGCGAAATTCGCTTTTGAGTTGCTGGCGCGCGCGGAACAGCCAAGTTTTCAAGGTTCCAATCGGAACTTGCAGCACCTGTGTAATTTCTTCATAAGACCAGTCCATAACGTAGCGCAGCCACATGGCTTTGCGATAACGTTCGGGCAAGTTCTGAATGCTTTTTTGTACCAACGCGATGCGTTCGCGGTTCTCTACAATCTGGTCTGGACGATTGCCGGGTATGAGGTCGCGGATGACGTTGTGAATGACTTCGGGATCTTCAGTTTGACTGACCCAGTTTTTCCGGACTTGCTGGGCGCGCAGGTGCGAGCGATAGGTATTGAGGGCAATTTGTGTGAGCCAAGTCGAAAACGCCGCCTGGCCTTTGAAGGTGTGGAGCGACCGATACGCGCGAACAAAGGTGTCTTGCATCAAGTCGTCAACCGTATCGCGATCTGAAATGCGCTGTGCGAGGATGCTGTAAATCTGATTGTGGTATTTTTGGTAGAGTCTTTCAGAGGCACGGCGGTCACCTGAGAGAGACGCTTGGATCAGGATTTGATCTGTTTTCATTTTATTTTCCATTTATTAAAATAATTCAGGTATCACTATTACTTGCGATGTGACGAGACGGACTCGCTATCAGTCTTTGACGACCAACCGATAACCCACCGCGACGCATCCAATGGCGATGGCGAGCTTGATCAGAAGCCAGATCAGTCCAACGAGAGAGCCGATGAGCGGGAAGAGAACTGTTAGGGCAATAATGCCGCCGATGACAATGAGCAAGATACCGATGAGTTTGGCCAACATGGGATGTCCTTTTTGTTTGATAGGTGTGCGGTTGTGCGTCAATCCGGGATGCTGCGCGGGGGCGTGGGTAGTGTGACGAGTGATTGGCTTTCAAGACGTTTGAGTTTTTCGTCAATGGCGATTGCGATGTCTTGAAGGTCTGTGAGGCGTTTCTTGAGTTCTTTCATGCGTTCTTTCATGCGTTCTGACAGGTTTTCAGACTCACTTTCTTCTTTTTTTTTCTGTTTCTCCGTTGGTCATAAAGGTCATGAAAACCATAGCGGCCCAAGCCGCCAGCAGGATGAAACACCCTCCAAATGTTGGGCCACCCCCCATAAGGCCATCCTCGATAATATAGCCAATGGTGCCGCCTGCAAGTGTAATCAAGCTGATACCAATCGCGAGTTGAAAAAGGATATGCATGGCGTCCTCCCGTTCATTTAGAGGTTCATAGGTGATCGGTCGAGTTTTTCGTCAATGGTGATCATGACATCCTGAATATCGGTCAGTCTGCGCTCGAGTGCTTCTATTCTGGCGGTCAAGCGTTCTTCTGCATCGCTGGGAATAGACCTTTTGGTACGGCGATCAATGTATTTGTGTACCGCTAATACAAGGGCCGAGATCGCGATGATCATCGAGATGCCCGTAAAAAATTCAATCATGCCGCCCTCCCTTATTTTTTGCTGAGTTTTTCGTCAATGGTGATCATGACATCCTGAATGTCAGTGAGTCTCCGCTCGAGTTCGTCCATTCTCGCGGATAGGCGTTCTTCTGCATCGCTGGGGATAGACCCTTTGGCACGCCGATCAATGTATTTGTGTACCGCGGAGGCGAGAATGATCATCACAACGACGACGCCGATTTCAAACATAATTATTTACCCCTCCCGCACGCTGGCAATTAAAGTTCATCCACGGGTCTCGCCCAGTGTTTTTCATCCCAGCGTTCGATTTCCGGAAAATGGTAAACGACCAGACCCGAATCTGAGATTCGCATCTCTGCATGACCGCCTATGGCGAGTTCACGCAGGATTTCTTCGGTTTTTTCAACCGTTATTTTGCTGTCCGTCGCAGCTTCTAGCACCGTGAGGCTGCCCCCTTTTTCCCGAGCGAGACGGAGGATGCGAAGCTGATTTTTGGCGTGTGTTTTGTTATCTGCCGATTTTTTGACACGGCGACCTGCCCACCAAGAGATCTGCGACATGATCATCACGATGAGACCTAAACTGAGTGATTCGAACATCGATGGGGATGTGCCATTTGCCCAGGGTTGATGTTCTGCCAATGTAAAAATTGCGATCATGAGACCGCTAAAGCCCAGAAGTGCGGCCATTCCTATGAAACCATAAGCAAAGAGATAACGCATGGCACAACCCCCATGGGTGGCGAGATCAGAGAGTTGGTCGGGCACGCGTTTGAATGGATCGATTGCGGCGCGAAAATCACTGCTCGCGCTGTGAACGCGTGCCTCCCAGTGCCCCTTCCATCTGTTTTTGACTTTCCGCTCGGCATTGTCGACCGCGCGGTCAATTTTGCGCGCGATTTCGTCAGCGATTTTTTCCAGGTCACGCATCTTTTTGCCCCAGTTTCTGTTTCAGTGCATTGAGTTCGTCTTCAACTGAACTTTTGCGCTCGAGTCTGGAAAATTCTTCTTCCAAAGAGGGATCAGAATCCGCCATCGCTTGATGGGCTTCGGCTTCGGCTTCTTCGGATTCAATGCGCTGTCGGAACCGTTCAAAGCTCGAAAACGCGTCGTCGCCCACGCCCGAAAGGCTCTTGGCAATTTGCTTGCGGGCTTCGGCCGCGCGGCGGCGCGCGACAAGGGCCCCCTGGCGGGTGCGCGCTTCGTCGAGTTTGGCTTTGAGTTGGGTGAGTTGTTGTTTGAGTTGGGCAGAAGTCTTTTGGCTTTCTTCGAGGGCTGCTTCAAGGTCGCGAGCAGCTTCCTGAGTTGCAGATCTGCGCTCGAGCGCGCGGCGGGCAAGGTCGTCTTCGCCGGCTTCAACGGCCAATTCGGCTTTTTTTTGCCATGTTTCGATCTGATCTTGTTTTTCGAGATATTGTCTCTCTAAGCGTTTTTCATTGGCAACAGCCGTGCCCACCGAGGCCGTGGCTTTGTTGACGGCTTCTTCCATTTCCAGAATCATCTGGCGGATCATCTTTTCCGGGTCTTCTGCCCGGGTAATGAGGTCGTTGACATTGGCCTTGACGATGTCGGCCATTCTTGAAAAAATTCCGCGTGCCATACTCCGCTCCTTTCGCAAGGTGTTGCATTATGGGGGTCTGCGTGACGCTCCCTTTTTATGCAAGGATTGTGCCAACATTGTGATATTTTAGATTACGTATTGTTTTTAAGACATATAGATATTTCTCTGCACATGAGATGAACAGATAAAATTGGTAAAAATTGCCACGTTGCTGGCGCGATTGACCAAACGCATGCAATGCCGATGAGGTTGTTCAAAGCGAGCCATTTCTTGTCTTTTGTTGCCAAAATGTCTATTATTTACTGTCTCGTCACAAATCAACCCCATAAGCCTTCTGTGTACTGGTTTTTATGCTCTTGCAATATATCCGACTTTTTTGCTTTGCCTGCCTCTTTTTTTCGTGCGCTGCACAGACACCTGCTTTAACAGAGACGTATGTGGTGAAAAGAGGAGACTCACTCTCGGAAATTGCCGATCGGTTTTCCATGAGTGTGGCCGAACTCAAGCGAATCAATCGCCTCACATCGAATCGCATTTATCCCGGGCAAAGGCTTCGCGTTCGCCCATCTTCCAGTCAAAAACCCCGCGTCAATCCATCTATCCAAACAGAGTATGTGATAAAAAAAGGGGATTCGCTGTCTAAAATCGCCGCGCAGTTCTCCATGAGTGTAGCCGAACTCAAGCGAATCAATCGCCTCACATCGAATCGCATTTATCCCGGGCAAAGGCTTCGCGTTCGCCCATCTTCCAGTCAAAAACCCCGCGTCAGTCCATCTTCCGGGCAAAGGCCCCGCGTCAATCCATCTGTCCAGACAGAGTATGTGATAAAAAAAGGGGATTCGCTGTCTAAAATCGCCGCGCAGTTTTCCATTAGCTTGACCGAACTCAAGCGAATCAATCGCCTCACATCAAATCGCATTTACGTGGGACAAAAGTTAAAGATAGTGACTCGGGTGAAAGAAATCGCAACGAATAATGGCCCGTATTATTTTTATCGGCCCAAAGCCCCCATGCAACGCAGTCGGGGGTATCGAGAAGTGTCCCCCAAAAAGCCAATTGAAGATTATAGAAATGCCCGCAATTTGATGCGCGTGTTCAATGCAGATATCGATTCGCAAATGCGTCGAGATAGAAGTGGCAACGCGCAGCCGTTGAAAGGATGGCGCGTTGTGCTCGATCCAGGGCACGGCGGTCGCGACCCGGGCGCGATTGTTTCCAATGTCGATGGGGCCAACCGTTCGGTCTATGTGGTCGAAGACGAGTTTGTTTACGATATTGGATTGCGTCTGTACCGAAAGCTGAGATTGGCTGGCGCGAAGGTGGAGATGACGGTGATCAGTCCAAATCATCTCATCCGAAAAAATATCCCGCCTACGAGGACGTTTGTACACGAGCAAAACGAAGTGTACAACGATGAATATGCCAACAAAAAGAACGATTTTTCCGTGCGTCCAGGGCTGCACAATATCGCGCAACGGGCAAAAATCGCCAACCGGTTTTTCAGGGGTGCGAGATGGGGACAGACCCTGTTTGTATCGCTGCATGCAGACAACAGTCCCAATCGCCCAAAAGGCCCTCTGGTTATTTATTGGAGTCGGCGGGGGAAGATCGATTCGCGATCTCGATCCTTTGCGAGAACCATGGAACGGGCACTCGCTTTGCCGGACGTGCCCGCGCAGATTGGTGGGCGCAATTTGGCGGTGTTGCGAAACAATCTGGCACACGCAGAAATTCTGGTGGAAATCCGCAATGTACACGATAAAGGCGAAGCCTGGGCACTGCGGTTTCACGATAGGCGCGAATCCGATGCGAATCGCATTTTTCGCGGGATATTAAATTACGCCAAGAGACAGTAGGATATTAGGGACAGAATCGCTTTAAGCGCAGGGCATTGGTGACAACAGAGACAGAAGATAGGGCCATCGCGGCAGCAGCGAGCACAGGCCCGCCTAGCGGATTGAGTAGGCCTAGTGCCGCTACCGGGATGAGGAGGGTATTGTAGGCAAATGCCCAGAAGAGATTTTGGCGAATGATGTGCATGGTGTGGCGCGAAAGCCGAATGGACGCGGCTATCGCGGACAGGTTGCCCGACATGAGGATCATGCCCGCGCTTTCTATGGCAATGTCTGTGCCCGAACTCAGGGCGATGCCGACATGGGCACGCGCCAGCGCGGGTGCGTCGTTGATGCCATCGCCAACCATGCCCACATATCTGTTTTCGCGTTGGAGTTGCGCGATTTTGTGGGCTTTGTCCTGGGGCAAAACTTCGGCAAAGACCCGATCGATGGCGAGTTTTTCCCCAATGGCTTTGGCCGCGCGCGGGTTGTCGCCCGTCACGAGAAAGACTTCAAGGCCCAAACGCCGGAGGTCTTGAACGGCTTGCGGGGCGTCGGCTTTGAGTTTGTCTGAAACCGCGATGAGGCCCGCTGGCTGATGATCGATGGTGACGAACACCGCGGTTTTGCCCTCGGCTTCGAGTTTTTCGGCTATGTATTTCAGGCCCGCGCGATCTGATATCGCGCGCGGGGTGCCGATCGCGACGCGCTGTCCATTGATCGCGGCGGCAATGCCAACGCCGGGCGTGGCTTCAAAATCTGTGGTTGGAAGCCATGAGAGGTCCGCCTCTTGTGCCGCGCGAACAATGGCTTCCCCGACGGGGTGTTCCGATCCTTTTTCCGCAGAGGCTGCGAGTTGGAGTATCTGATCGCGGGCGTAATTTTCCGCGGGAATAATGTCGGTGACAGCGGGCTTTCCCTCTGTTAGCGTGCCCGTTTTATCGAGAACGATTGCATTGAGGCGGTGTGCATTCTCCAGCACATCGCCTCCTTTTATGAGGATGCCGAGTTGCGCGCCTCGTCCCGTGCCGACCACGATGGCCGTGGGCGTGGCCAATCCCATCGCACAGGGGCATGCGATGATGAGAACCGCCACGGCATTGATGAGTGCTGTTTCGATCCCAAAACCGAAAATCCACCACAGGGTGCAGGTCAGCAGGGCGATGGCGAAGATCGCCGGAACAAAGACGCGAGCGACGCGGTCGACCAATTGTTGAATAGGTGCTTTAGAACCCTGTGCTTGGCGCACGAGGTCAATAATGCGCGACAAGACCGTATCGCCGCCAACCCGTGTCGCTTTGAAGATAAAACTGCCGGTTTTGTTGCGCGTGCCCCCAACGACTTTGTCGCCCGGTTGTTTGTCAACGGGCACGGGTTCGCCCGTGAGCATGGATTCGTCAATTGCGGATTGCCCGTTTTGAATGAGACCATCGACCGGGATATTTTCGCCGGGCCGAACGCGAATGAGGTCGCCAACTCGAATGCGTTCAACAGGTGTGTCAACATCCCGACCGTTGCGAATGACGCGGGCGGTTTTGGGGCGCAGATCCAGGAGTTTTCGGATGGCGGTTGACGTTTGCCCTTTGGCGCGCGCTTCGAGCAGACGACCGAGCAAGACGAGGGTAATGATCATAGCCGAAGTGTCGAAATAGGTCTGGATATTCTGCGCGCCGAGGGGCGCGAAAGTCGTCGCGGTGCTATACGCATACGCGGTGAGAGTGCCCGCGGCGATCAGGCTGTTCATATCGGCTGTGAGATGGCGCAGCCCGGCCCACGCGCCCTTGAGAAAACGCCAGCCACATAAGAACTGGACCGGTGTGGCCAATGCAAAGAGCAGGATGTGAACGCTATCGGCGGGCATCCACATAGGGAGGGCCATGCCCGTCGCCATGATGAGCGCGGAGAGCACCGCGGCGACCGTGAACAGGGAACGCAACGCGCGATAGTCGGTTGCGCGCTTGACCCGCTCGGTGCCTTCAGACGCGTGGATCGCGGCTTCGTAACCCGCATTGGAGATGGCCTTCAAAAGCTCATCGGGCAGGACAGCTTCGTGATGCACCGTAGCCCGATGGGTGGCAAAGTTGACGCTGGCATCTGCAACGCCGGGAACGCCTTTGAGGGCATTTTCAACGCGGGCCACACACGCGGCACAACTCATGCCTTTGACAAAAAATGTCAGGGATTGCGTGGAATGTTCGATCTTTTCCATGGTACCTGATCCTCAAACCGTGCAAGCGATTGGTCGTCGAGAATTTTCTAGATCAATATAAGGTAATCTGACCGCGGGGCAAGATGGCATGAAAAATTAAAACGCACGCCCCAGCATCGAAAATGCCGGGGCGTTCTTTGTGAGAAAGCTCGTCCCGCTGGAAACCTGGAAATATCAAGCCTTAAGTGAAAAAATGTCAAAAAATTGCTCATGACTTGTGGATGCAGATCCGTCCTCGCGTTTATTTGAGGTTCTCGGGATTGAGTCCTTTGAGGTCTTCTGCGATAAAGCACCCATCTTTGCGAATGCACTCGTCGTCAAAGTAGATTTCGCCGCCGCCGTATTCGGGGGTTTGGATGAAGACCATATCCCAGTGAATGGCGGATCGGTTGCCGTTGTCGGCATCTTCGGGATAGGCATTTCCGGGCGTAAAATGGAATGATCCCGCTATTTTCTCATCAAAGAGAATATCGAGCATGGGCGATGTGAGATAGGGGTTGAATGCAATGGCAAATTCGCCAATATACCGCGCGCCTTCATCGGTGTTGAGAATGTCGTTGAGTTTGGCGGTATTGCTCGCGGTGGCGTCGATGATTTTGCCCGCTTGAAAGGTCAGTTTGATATCCGAAAACGATATGCCGCGATAGATGGTGGGAACGTTAAAATGGATATGACCGTTGACGGAGTTTTTAACCGGTGCTGTGAAACACTCTCCGTCGGGAATATTGCGAGAGCCCGTACACGATCTGACCGAGATATCTTTGATGCTGAAAGACAGATCGGTATTGACCCCCGTGATATGCACGCGGTCGGTTTGTTCCATGCGTTTTTGAAGGGGCCTCACAGCCTCGGCCATGTTGCCATAATCAAGGGTACAGACGTCAAAATAAAAATCTTCAAAAGCTTCGGTACTTTGTCGCGCCTGTTGCGCCATAGAGGCCGTGGGCCACCGCAAAACCACCCATTTGGTTTGCGGCACGCGGATGGCAAAATGCACAGGCTCGAGCCAGTGTTGTTCGTAAATATCCATTGCGGCGTTGGATACATCCGAGAGTTCTGCAATATTGCGGCTGCCGCGCAGACCAATATAGGCATTTGCGCGCTGCATTCGGTAGGCTTCATAGTCGCCTATTTTTTTTAGAGTGGGAACATCGCCGGCTCGGATCAGTTCGCGTTGGACGCGGTTATTTTTCATGGAAACCAGAGGGATACCGCCAACTTCGCGCGCTTTGCGAATCAGGGCAATGATCATGTCTTCGGGCATGTCGTAGCCTTCGATGAGGACAGTTTCGCCCGCTTGCAACCGCGTGGAATGGCGAATCAAGACATCGGCGAGTTTTTCAAGTCGGGGGTCTTGCATGGGCTCTCCTTAAAAAATGACGGATATTACACAGCAACGCCATAAGCAGCGGTTTTTTACGCGAGACCGTGCATGCGTTTGGCTGACCTTATGGTGTTGTACAAGAGCATGGTAATGGTCATAGGGCCTACGCCTCCCGGGACAGGTGTGATGGCACGCACTTTTTTTTTCACGCCGTGGTAGTCAACATCGCCAACGAGGCGATACCCCGCTTTTTTTGTTTTGTCGCGCACGCGATTGACGCCAATATCAATAACAACAGTGCCGTCTTGCACCATATCCGCAGTGACGGTATTGGGATGCCCCGTCACCACAATAAGAATATCTGCCTGACGAGTGAAATAACCGAGATCGCGCGTGCCGGTATGGCACAAGGTGACGGTGGCATTTGTGGCTTTTTGCGAAAGGAGATTGGCCAGCGGACGCCCCACCAAGGTGCTGCGCCCTACGATGACCACGTGTTTGCCCGCAACGTCAAAACCACCGCGTGTGAGGAGTTGTTGAACGCCGTGTGGCGTACACGGCAAAAAGCCTTCTTCCCCGCGCATGAGGCGACCGAGGTTGACCGCGTGGAGGCCATCCACATCTTTATCCGGCGAGATCTTGTTGAGGGCTTTTTGTTCGTCAAAACCCTCTGGCAGGGGAAGTTGAACGAGGATGCCGTGAATGGTGGGATCGTTGTTGAGGTGTTCAATCGCATCGAGAAGGTCGGATTCGGGCTGATCCGCTGTAAGGGTGTGTTCTGCGGCATAAATGCCAATGTCTGCACAGATTTTGCGTTTGCCTTTGATGTAGGATATGGATGCCGGGTCTTCGCCGACGAGCACCACCGCAAGGCCAGGCGTGAGATTGTGCGAAGCCTTGAGGTGCTCGACCTCTTCGGCCATTTCAGCGCGCATGGTTTTGGACAAGTCTGTACCACTTATGATTTTTGCCATGCTGGTTTCTCCCGTGAAAGCCCGAAATAAAATACGCCCGGGCGATGTGATTATTTTTAGCCCAGGCGGTCGGCATTTGCGTATCTCGGTGCTTCCTCGTGGTTGTTTCCACAGTTTCCGCCAGTTACACCGAAGGGATAATAAATCTAAGGCATTTTGACAGCCAATTCAAATCAAATTCTTTGCAGATGCTCAAATTCTCTTTCTATACCTTCATCGGACGAATGACGTGCCCAAATGAAAAAAAATAGAGGACAGTCTCACTCATCCGCTGTTACACAGTGCTTGAGTACTTTTTCTAAGTGGGGGCGTGAACCTTTGAGCGAAAATTTACGCACTTTCCCCCCTGGAAGTTTAACTCTAAATTCCTCATCTTTATCAGATGAAAGAATTTTGTTGACCAAATCACGGGGATTAGGTGAATAAAATCCAACCAAGATCCTGCTTACCCCGATTACTCGCCATGTCTCTTGCACAGGCTTTCCCTTATTTATTCTGTAAAAAATGTCACACAAGTCTGTATCGGGTCGTGTTACATTTGTTAAAATTTCTGTTATCCGAACTCCTAATCCTTTTATTTTTTTATTATCACAATCACAATATACAGACATAGAATACCCAGATGAGTTATACTTGTATGTAATTGTAGCCTCGAATGAAGAAACTTCATCTGTAAATTCGTCAGTGTGAACCGTGAATTTCCAGCCAGAAGTAAAAGGTTCACGTTCACCTTTCAATGGGGTTGTCATATATGCGAGGTAGCCCGCACAAATAATGACCTTAACAACAATTGAAAATAATCTCAACATGTTATGCTCCTTTCTGTGTTTGCCTGTGCATGGGGGCGGGGTGGTTAGGTAGCCATCTCGCGTCTCACCTCTCGCGTCTCACCTCTCGCGTCTCACCTTTTTCACCAACCCAAATGTTTCAAATAAGCCAGATTTTGACGGGCACTTTCGAGCGCGTGGATGCCGCTGTCCGGGAGAATATCCTGTTCAATGACTGCCCAACCCCTGAAATCGATCTCCGCGAGCGTTTTGTGGAAGGCTTTGAAATTGACCGATCCGCGACCGAGTTCGGGAAAGACGCCAGAGGCGACGCCATCGAAGTAATCGCCACCGCGTGCTAAGACCTGAGCCAAAACGGTTGTGTCGCATTCTTTGATGTGAACTTGCCGGATGCGATCGGGGAAGTGCTTGAGCAACGCAACCGGATCGTGTCCGCCATACGCGGTGTGTGCCGTATCTGGACACAGGCCGAGATAGGTGGGGTCGGTTTCTGCCATGAGGTGATCCACTTCTTCCTCGGTTTCAATCCACGAGCCAACGTGGGGATGAAATGCCGACTTGAGGCCGAGTTCCCGATCGCACATCTTGGCAAATTCATCGACATTTTTAATACAATGCCGCCAACCCGCGGCATCCAATCCATCTCCGGGACGGATTCTGCCCGCGCGTTTTGCCCGTCTGTCAGACGCACAGAGGGAATCGGACAGGGTGACGAGTTTGCAATCCATGTCCGAGAGCAGGCACACCGTGGTCACGGCCTCTTCATAGACCTCGGCGCGCGCCTGTGGATCGACAAAATTGACCTGAACAAACGCGGAGACCAAGGTGAGCCCTCGGCTGTCCAAGTCCTCGCGGAGTTGGCTTTGATCGAGCGGCAAATAGCCGTAGGGGCCGAGTTCTGTACCCGTATAACCCGCGTCGCACATTTCGTCCAAAACCCGTGCATAAGGTGGCACATTGGGCGTGTCTTTCAACACAACGCCCCAGGAAACAGGCGCGGTGGCGAGTTTTATTTTTATGAGTTAGATTCTCCAATCAAATCGCAAGAAGCCATTTTGGGTGGGTGCTCAAAATCGCCCGTCATGGTTTCGGGAAGTTGATAGACGTCCCCTTTTTTGTCGCAAAAGTAAAGGCGGGATTTGGACGCCTGTCGCGCGTGCCCGTCGGCCCAAAGCGCGTAAAAATCCGGATGGGCATTGACCGGTCTTCGGGCGTAGGTGTGGTTGCGTTTGCTGCGTCGCGTGAGCTGTTTGACGCGCGTCCACGTCTGTCCCTTGCGTTCCCACATCGCCATTTCACCGCCGGGATTGTAGGGTTGTGGTCCCGTTTCCGTCGGGGCAATAACGCGCCATGTGCCGTCTGCCTCGAGGTAGAGAGACCCCATGTCGTAGTTGCTGTCGGACGTGGTGATGGGATGGATGTGCCAATCGCTTCCCGTCCATTGCAACAGCGTCCATGTGCGCGGGCCATTTTCAGGACCTGACGCATAGCCTTTGCTGGTGATGACGAGAATGACGGGCTTGCCCTGTGGGTCAAGGCGAATGTCTTTGAGATAGACTTTCAATCCCTCGGCTTTGTAATCGCGCACGAGGGCGTTGTTATCCGGCGTTGTGAGCGGAATATTCACGCGCTCGCCGGCCGCGTTTTGCCATGTTTGTCCAAAGTCGGGTGTTTCGAGATAGTAGAGGTTGGTGCGCCAGTTGAGGCCAAAAGGCTCGGGATGGTAGTTAAAGGCCGTGACAGCTTTGCGATCCGCGCAAGCACTGATCTGATAATGTCCTTTTTCAATGGCGGCCAAGCGCGTCCATTCGGACCAGGTGACGCCGTCGGGGCTGGTCACAAAGAAAAGGGTGCGGTCAGATGGGTCTTTGTAGCGCGTGACAAAATTGATGAAGCCGCGCCCCGGCAAGTGCCACGCTTGCATGTAGGAAAAGTTGTCCATAGGCCGTTCTTCGCCGTTGAGGCGATAGGTCGCGGTGACCTGTTCAAACGCGTCAATGGTGTAGGGTTCCGCGCTTCGGTGGACATAAGAAGGGCGAGACAGACCGTGTGAGGTTGAGAAGATCCAGATATAGCCCTTGTCGTCTATGGAAATCACGGGATTGTCGTGGGCGTCGGCTGTGTTTTTGTCGAGCAGAATAGTCGGACGGGGCACCTGTCGGGTTTTGTGGTCAAAATAGGAAACCATGTGCAAGAGAAATCCCTTGCGTTCCCGTGAAAACGCGCGATCGCCATTGAGGTCCTCTGCGGTGTGTTTGAGATGCGCGTCAAGGGCCGTGCCGCCGTAACAGAAGAAGGTTTTATCGACTTCGGGACGGTGCACGGCAAAGGGGCGATGTTTGGCGCAATACGTGCCCAATCCACCGCTGTATTTGTACGCGTATTCATCGCCCGATGGCTGATTGTAATACCATATCCCGCGATAGCCCGTATCTTTTAGGTTTAAGGTGGGGCACATGTTTTTTCCTGTCGCTAACAGTGTGATAGGTTGCCGCTCTGAAGGAGCAAAGCGATAAAGCGTCTCGCCCTGTCTGCCGATGCCTAGCAGACGTTTGATCAAAAAGAAAGGAAAAAAAAATCCGCGTCAAGTTCGATTTGGTCGCTTGACAAAGTATTATTTCATAACTTCATTGTGCAGAGTGAAAAGAGAGAGGGGATGGGTGGTTCTCGCCACTCGCCTTTGGGGGTTGGTTGGGTGGAGGCTGAAAGCTGAAGGCTGAAGGCTGATACCAGAAAGGATTGTTATGTTGAATCCCACGATCGATTTATTGATGTCTCACAAGAGTATTCGGAGGTTTGAAGATCGGCCCTTACCCGATGGAGTGTTAGAGACCCTGATTCGGTGTGGGCAACAGGCGAGCACATCGAGCAATTTGCAGGCTTATACGGTGATTCATGTGGCCGATCCCGAGCGAAAAAAGAGGTTGGCCGAGTTGTGTGCAGATCAGGTGCAAATTCACCAGAGCGCGGCATTTTTGGCTTTTTGCGCGGATTTGCATCGGGACTGGATGGGCAACGAGATGCACGGGGCCGAGCGGTTTGATGGGGATTATGTTGAGGCATTGATGATCGCGACAGTGGATGTGGCTCTGATGATGCAGAATGTGGCCATTGCGGCCGAGTCTATGGGATTGGGCATTTGCATGATTGGAGCGATGCGGAACAATCCCAAGGCTGTAGGTGACTTGCTCGGCTTGCCTCCCTATGTTGTCGCCGTGGCGGGATTTTGCATTGGCTATCCCGCGCAAGTGCCAGAAGTGAAACCGCGGTTGCCACTCGATGCGGTGTTGCATCGGGAGCAATATTTGGACGACGAGACGCATCAAACAATTCTGGCGGCTTACGATCAGACGATGGTGGCATTTTATGCGTCACAGGGGATGCACGCCGGAGATCAGCGATGGACAAAGGTGATGGCCGAGCGCACCGGGCAATTTCACGCGCGAGCAGAGTTGGACGAATTTCTGACCGCGCAGGGGTTCAAGTTGCGAAGGCAGCGGAAGCCCTGAAGTCCCAATTACACGCGTTTTTCTCGGTAAGGAACGTTGAAATTGAGTACCTTGGGCAGGGGCGATAGTTGCAGTTTACGTATATTCGCGGCCGGATCTTTGCGGAGAAAAAAAAATAAATGGCATACAAAGGCACAAAGACACGAAGTTGGAAATTCTGGAAGAGATGGGTAGGCACAGAGTGAGAGAGGGACAAAGAAGCGCATGATGCCCCACTCAGCCCATCTGCGCCCCGGCCAGTTCCACCGGAGACACAGATTGAAGGAGACCGATATGCGCGTGCCCGAATTACTCCAAAAAGCCCAATTTGTCGTTGATGCCAACGGCCGAAAGCAGAACTGCGGGCGGAAGGCGCAGATGTATAGCGTTCAAGTCATTCGGCGTGCGTTGCGAGACATCTCAAATCTTCCACAACAATATGCCAACTTGGTAAGCCGACACATCGATGGTCTGTCGGCAAAACCTCGTCCAAGAGATGCAAAAAAGCTACAGGGAAGAACGGACTACAGCTTGCGTGTGGGCGTTTATCGGATTCTCTACGACATAGATGATCGCGCGCCTTGTCACCATCTACCGGATGAAACACCGTCGCGATGCTTACCGCTAATTTTGAGAAAGTGCTTGATCGAGTTTTAGGCGTGCATGATATTGCGCCAAAGCGAGTTGGAGATGACCATACAGAGGAGGAGAACATGAACGTGCTGATTTTGTCCGGGGAGAACCATCGGTTTGCGGACAGTGCAGAGGTCATCAACGGGTTTTTGAGTGCCCGAGACGATTTGTCTGTCGCGCTTGAAGACAACAAAGATGTATTGACCTCAGAGACGCTGAGCGATTTCGATGTGCTGGTTCACGGGACGGGATTTACGCGGACAGAGCGGCAAAAAGATGGGACCGTGGATCGCGTGCCGGATTTGACGCCCGAGCAAGAAGAAGGGATATTCGATTTTGTGGCCGGTGGCAAGGGCCTCGTGGGCATTCACGGAACCGCGTGGTGGATTGGCGGCAAAGCTGTGGATTTGATCGGCGGGCACGCGAACTGGCACCCGCCGGGCGCGACCTTCACCGTCAACATTGCGGATAGCGCGCATCCCATCACACGGGGAGTCAATGATTTTGAGGTAGAAGACGAGATTTACATGTCGGCATGGGACCCCGCCATTCACATCTTGGCAACAGCAGATTGGAGCGGCAAACAGCATCCAATGGCGTGGGTAAAGCCCTATGGCGACGGGCGGGTATTTTACACGACCTTGGGGCACGGCCCCGGCACTTTTGAGCGAGCGGCAATGCAGCAACTGGTGACACAGGGGGTGCGCTGGGCTGGCGAGAACTAAAAGGAGCAGACTCATGCTGAGATTTCCCGAAGAGCTCGTGTTGCTCATCCTCGACGACGAGAATGGGAAATTCGCGCACGTGCCAGACCGGCTGATGCGCTACGCGCTCGCCGGCGGGGTTCTGATGGATTTGGCACTCGAGAACCGCATTGACACGGACCTCAAAAATCTGATCCTCGTCGATCCGACCCCGGTTCGAGACAGCCTGCTCGATCCAACGCTCGCGGACATTGCGCGGGCGACCGATACCCGCGATGCGCGTTTCTGGGTGGAGCGCGCCGCGCTTGGCGCCGACGAAATTCGCGAAGAGGCACTCAATCGGCTTGTCAAAAAGGGCATCCTTCGGCGACAGGATGACCGATTCCTGTGGGTATTTCAGTCGCGGCGCTACCCGGTTATTGACAACACGGTTGAGCGCGAGGTCAAGCTCAGGATCATGGAAGTGCTGTTCAGCGACCAGATCCCCGGGCCGCGCGATGTCGTGATTATATGCTTGGCACATGCCTGCAACCTATTCAAGGAGATTTTTTCCGCGCGCGAATTGGCGCATGTTGCGGCCCGCATCGATCAGGTGCGTAAGCTAGATTTGATCGGTCAGGCCGTATCGCAGGCGATTTCAGACATCGAGCTCTCACTCGCCCTCGCTGTACAGATGATGCCGTAGGTAGCTTTCAGATTTACTATCGTTGTGCTCCGCGTGCGGCTCGGCTCCCACCCTTCCACCCAAAGGCAACACAACAAGTGCTTGTTTTGCGGATCGCTATTTTCAGAAAGGTGACACCATGACCTCTGTAAAAGAGACCTATAAGTTTGACGAACTCACATGGCCCGAGGTCAATGAGGCCGTGGAGATGGGGAAAATTCCAATTATTCCGACGGGAGCAGTAGAACAGCACGGGCATCATCTGCCCCTAAAGGTCGATCATTTATGCGCCAATGCCGTGGCCACAGAAGCCGCGCGCTTAAAACCAGAATACAGCTTGGTGTTGCCGCCTGTGAGCTATGGCTATGTGCATCACGTCATGGATTTTCCCGGCTCATTGAATATTCACTACGAACACTTCATCCGGTACGTGCTGGACATCTGCAAAAGTTTGGCCTATCACGGGTTCAAAAAAATGATTCTCGTCAATGGGCATGGTTCCAATCACAATCTGGTCGAGATAGTTGCCCGTCGCGCGATTTTGGAGACAGACGCCAGTTGCGCCTTTTGTTCGTGGTGGCAATTGCTCAAGGTGAATCCAGACTTTGACAGCGCCTGGCGCGAGAGCGTGTTTCCGGGCGGCTGTTCGCATGCGGGAGAATTGGAAACCTCGATGTTGCTCTATTTGTCCCCAGAGAGCGTGCGGAGGGATAAGATCGAGAGTGAGATCGCAAAGACAAACAAGCGAGGGTCCAAATTTATTTGGACGGACCTGTTTGCCAGAGGCCCCATCGGGCTGATTGAATGGACGAGCCAATATTCAGATTCGGGGGTGATGGGCGAGGCGGAGAAAGCAACAGCAGAAAAGGGCAAAATAGTATTTGAAGAGGCGAGCAAAAATTTGGCTCAATTTATCGCAGAATACTATCATCAAAAGATCGAATCCCGCGCGCGACATCAGGCACGAGAACCGATGTTTCCGTTGTCATTTGGTGGTTAATAGCCAGATCTGACCCCGCGCTTCGCTGCGGGGTTATGCCTGCCTGTTGGCAAAAGCGAAGCCGCCTCGCTGAAAATTTCGGCAAGGCGGCTCTTTTTTTTGGAATATTTTAAGTCCGAAAGTCCGCGGGGTCGTTGATGCGGGCACCTTTGGGCGCGGGGACAGAGCCTGACAGGAGTGGATCGTGGGTTGTTTCCATCCATGTTCTGAGGCGGTGGCGCAGGTCGTTTCGCACGTCTTGGTGGTCGGGGTCACGGGCGAGATTGTGGGTCTCAAACGGGTCAAAAACCAAATCGTAGAGTTGCTCGTGGGGTTGGGTTTTCTGCCGCCAGCCCTGGGCGAGAAAGTAATTTTTGCTGGGGCTGCCATCGCAGTTGATGTCGCCGGGGCGCGGGGTGGGATACCAGTGCCGGATGTATTTCCACTTTTTTGTCCGGATGGCGCGTTGCGGGTCGTAATAGCTGTGGTAGTTGATTTCTGCGAAAATTTCTTCGTGGATTTCACAAGCACCTTCGCGGACGAGTGGCAGGACGGATTTGCCTTGCAACCAGGCGGGATGGTCAATGCCGATCACATCGCACAGGGTGGGGAACAGGTCAATTTGAGAGACCATGCCGTCGATGACTTTGCCTCCTGAAAAACCCGGCCCTCGCATGATGAGCAAAACGCCGATGCCGTGATCGGTGAGGTTGCATTTCATCATGGGAAATGCAATGCCGTGATCCGTGGTACTGATGACGAGGGTATTGTCCGAAAGCCCAGCGCGGTCTATGGCGTTGAGGACGCGCCCGACTTCGCCGTCGAGCATGCGAACGCAGGTTTTGTACGCCGCGGTATCGCATCGCGTTTCAGGGGTATCGGGCAAAGGCGCAGGGGGCATGCAATAGCGCGGGTCGTCTTCGGGACTCGGTTCGGGAAAACCGCGATGCGTGAGGGTATATCCGACATCAAGGAAAAAGGGTTTGTCGTGAGATCGATTGAGAAATGCAATGGCCGCATCTGAGGTCGCCCGGTGATCTTTTGCCGTGTCAAATATCTCGTCGTAACCGATTTCCGACGGATCGGCTGCCGGGGGGCGTCCAACGTGCTGAAAACCCGACAGGCCGGTTGTGTAACCGGCTTTTTTTAGCATTCGAACCACGTGATGGCTGTAATCGTTGAGCCGAAATCCCCGGTGTGCAAGCCCTAGCATACCGCAACTGTGAGGCCATTGCCCGGTCAAAAGCGCAGCGCGGCTCGGCGAACAAGTGGGGTTGGCGCAAAATGCCTGACGAAAGAGAACCCCCTGTTCCGCGAGGATCTGAAAATTGGGCGTTGGCATGGCATGACCATAGGGCTGAATGTAGCGACCCGTGTCGTGAGAGTGGATGTAGAGGATATTTGGACGGGGCATTAAATTCTCCTTTTCGCCCGATGGTCGAGATAGGCGCGGAGGTGTTTGAGCGCGCGGCCATTGGCTATGGCTTCTCGCGCCTGTTGAATGGCTGCGCGTGGATCCGCGGCGAAACCGAGCAAGTAATCTGTCAGGGCTGCGTTGAGTACGATGCGGTCGTGAACAGGCCCTTTTTTCCCCGACAGCGCGGCGAGGCCCATGTGGGCAAAGATCTGGGCAGTGACCGCTTTGGGGCGTGGGTTCTGCGCGTAGCGAAAGCCGTACGCGGCGGGATCGATGTCGCAGGCAAATGTTTGACCCGAGCGAAAGCCCTGTGAAAAATTGATGGCATTGCGCGTTTTATCGGTGGGTTTTCCCAAGCGCAGGGAAAAGTGGCTGCCGCCTTCTTCCCCCTTGATCGCCACCGCGGATGTGAACCCGGTCTCGCGCGCGATGTTCAACAGGGGGATTTCGTATCCCGAATGGTAATACCCGATGACAATGTGATTGCTGCCGGGGCAGGTGAAAATTTGCTGCGCCTTTTCTGTGGCAGACCATGGGGGACGTTTGCCAATATGCGCGCGAAGGTCGCGGGCCGCGTAGGCTCTCGGGGCATATTCGCGCAGGCTGATGTAAGCAAAGCTGATTTCGGGGTTTTCGAGTCGCTCTGCTGCTTCTGCCAGCGACAGATCCGTGCGGGCATGGAGGGCATTGAGAATCTGTTCATCGGTCACGCCCCATTTGGGCGGCAGGGCATCGACACCGTGAAGCACTGTGGGCCGACCGAGTGCCGCGCGGAGGGCCGCGACAAAAAGGGTGGGTTTGAAGTAGCGGGTTGAGCCATTGTAGGGCTGACCAAAGTGGGTGAGGTTCCCGACCTGTACTGCGTGGACGCATTCGGGTGCAAAAGCCGCGTGGAGGTATCCGCGCACCTCGTCGTAGGATTCGAGGTTCATGCGCTGCCCGATCAGCGCAGCACCTTTGAGCGCGCCGCGAACCCTGTCGGTGAGAATGGCTTCGCACATCAGGCGCGTGTGCCTGTACGTGAGATGCCCGCCGCTGAGAATAGTTTTCAGCGCGGCAATGACGGTCCGCTCTTCGGGTGATTCTGACCGACAGTGATCGTCAAAGCCAAAGATGTATCGCAGCGCGGGTGGCAGATGGGTTTGCAGGGCGGTATTGTGGCGTTGAAACGCACGGATTTCCGCGTCGCTCCAGGCGGTTTTAGGCGGGTACGCGCGCCGCAGACGCATCGCGGCAAAGAAGGCACCCATCTGGATATCGGAGACCGGATGACGCGCGCGGTTTTGCAGCGTATTGAGGATGGCTTCCAGGACGGGCCGCGGCTGTGGATCGCCCGATTTTTTGCCCAGAGCACGGGATTGCGTGGGGCCTGTACACACGCGCGCCTGGGCTTCAAGGACGAGGGGATTGGGATCAAATAGCGTCATAGGGCAAAAATTATCACGGGGATGCGGCGTTGTCAAGCGATTGAAAAGCAGGAGGCGAAAAGAAAAAAAAGTTGACTTTCGCGCGGGAAGCAATCTATATTGGCGGGCAAATAGTTCAGACCTGCCCAAAGAGGTGATTCACACACATCAGGATAGAGGACCAATGGAGATTAAAACCGAACGAAAAAATGGAACCTTGATCGCCAAGGTGGAAGGCCGGGTTGATAGTGCCAATGCCCGCGAGTTCGAGAATGCACTCAGCGCTGCAATCAGCGACGATTCGCACGTGATCATAGATTTTGAGGGGCTTTCCTACATCAGCAGCTCGGGACTTCGGGTCATTTTGCTGGTGGCCAAAACACTCCGAAATCGCGACGTGAAATTCGCGCTTTGCTCGCTCTCTGACCCGATCGAAGAGGTCTTCAAGATCAGTGGCTTTGACAAGATCATTCCGATCTACGGCTCACAGGCAGAGGCACTCCGCGGATAGATTTTGCTTCCCGTTACTTTGCTTTATGGCGCGTGCATTCAAGCCATAGGCCACAACCTCTCCTGTCGCAAAGCCCTTCTGGAACGCGCAATTGACGCCCCGATTGCCACTGCTTTCCCGTGTACTGCTGTTATGGCTTTTGCCCTGATCTACTCCGCTTGCAAAACCCCTCTAAGAACAGCCACCTCTCCACAAAACTCGGCGCGTCAGTGCCCGAGGCGTATATGACACAAGCGCGATACAAGATCCTCGTGGTTGATGACGAACCCGATCTCGAACACCTGGTGCGGCAGCGCATGCGCCGCGACGTTCGCGCCGGGCACTACGCGTTCGCCTTTGCTCGCAACGGCGTTGAGGCTCTCGATCGGCTCAATGAAGATCCAGACATCGACATGGTGCTCACAGACATCAATATGCCGCAGATGGATGGCCTCACCCTGCTTGAACAGATTCCAAAAGTCGATCCCAATATCCGCTCTGTGATCGTCTCGGCTTATGGCGACATGAAGAACATCCGCACGGCCATGAATCGGGGCGCGTTTGACTTCATCACCAAACCCATCGACTTCCACGATCTGCGGATTACAATTGAGCGCACCCTGCACCACCTGAAACTGTGGCGCGAGGCTCTGGCGTCGCGAGACAAATTGGTGGCTCTACAGAACGAGTTGCGCGTCGCCAATGAGATGCAGCAGTCGATCCTCCCGACAATTTTTCCCAATAGACCTGGCTGTCAGGTGTTTGCACACATGGAGCCCGCCCGCGAAGTGGGGGGCGACTTTTTCGATGTCGTGAACCTGGAAGACGGCCGCGTGGGCCTGGCCATCGCCGATGTCTCCGACAAGGGCGTACCGGCCGCCTTGTTTATGATGTCTAGCCGCACCTTGTTGAAAGGCGCGGCCATCGGCACCCCAAACCCGGCCGAGGCGTTGAATGAAGTCAACCGCCTGTTAGAGCAAGACAACGAAGCGGCGATGTTCGTGACCGTATTTTACGCCGTTTACGACCCCAAGAGCAGATCGCTCACATACGCCAACGGAGGGCACAATCCGCCGCTCATCGTCCACGCGGATGGCAACGCGACTGTGCTCCCTCAAACCGATGGGATCGCCCTGGGCGTCATGCCGCACATCCACTACGCGCAAAACGCGGTCACCCTGTTGCCCGGCGATGTCCTCGTGCTCTACACCGATGGCGTTACCGAAGCTGTGAACGCCCAGGGCGAGGAGTTTGGTCTGGCGCGCCTGCGCGCGGTATTTGCCGATGCGCGACCTGGTGATGTTCGCGAGGCAAACCATGCGGTTTTCCGTGCCGTGCGGGCATTTGCGGGCGAAACGCCGCAGTTCGACGATATCACCTGTCTGACGCTTTTGTGCAGCGAGATGGAAACATGAAAGCGAAACGGACCCTGTGTATTGAGACGGATCTCGGCGAGTTGGCGCGCATTCACGAGGCCGTGGCAGAACTCGGGCAGACCGAGAGTTGGCCGTCCGACTTTGCATTCCAGGTCGCCCTCGTCCTCGAAGAGTTGATCGTCAACATCGTGAACTACGGACACGACGATGACGCGTCCCACGAGATCGAGATCGCACTGACATCGGCCGCGGACGCGCTCACCATTGAAATTGCGGACGACGGGCGGGCTTTCAATCCCCTGAGCGAGTCCCTCGAGCCCAATCTGGAGATCGGACTCGAAGATCGCCCCGTGGGCGGGATCGGCCTCCATCTGGTGCGCGCGATGGTGGACGACTTACACTATCGGCGCGAACACGGGCGCAACCACCTGACCTTGATCAAGCGGAGAAACGGATGAGGAAAACGCTCTACAGGTGCGCGGTTGTGCTCTTTGCCCTGCTGGCTCCAGAGAGCCGCGCGGAGGAGTTTGGCCTCTCTGACCGACGCATCCTTTTCGGGCAGTCCGCGGCTTTCAGCGGCCCTGCCCGCGAACTGGGCAAGAACATGCGGCTCGGCATTGAGGCGGCCTTTCAGGAGGCCAACGCGCGGGGCGGCGTGCATGGTCGGCGGCTGGACCTGTTGTCTCTCGATGACGCGTATGAACCCGAAGCCGCCATTGCCAATACCCGCCGGTTGATCGATCAGGAAGGGGTTTTCGCGCTGATTGGCGCAGTGGGCACGCCCACGTCGCGCTCTGCCACACCTATCGCCGCTACCGCGAACGTGCCCTATATCGCCCCCTTTACCGGCGCAGCCTTCCTCCGCGAAGCAAAATGGCAAAACGTGATCAATCTGCGCGCCTCATACAACCAAGAGACCGAGGCGATGGTGGCGCGCCTGACCACAGACTTGGGCATCGAGCGCATTGCAGTGATGTACCAAGATGATTCCTTTGGCAGGGCGGGCTACCGCGGGGTGCGCCGCGCGCTGGCGCAGCGCGGCATGGCACCCGTGGCGATCGGCGTGTACCCGCGCAATACCACGGCTGTGAAGACGGGCCTGCTCGACCTGCGTGGCGCAAATCCCGACGCCGTGATCTTGATTGGCGCGTATCAGCCCGTGGCAACCCTGATCGTTTGGGCGCGGCACACGGGTTTAGACCCCGTGTTTATGACCATCTCTTTTGTGGGCAGCAATACCCTAGCTCGAGAACTCGGCCGCGCGGGCGCGGGCGTTTTTGTCACCCAAGTCGTACCTTTTCCCACAGATAACACCTTCCGCGTTGTCGCGACCTATCGCCGCGCGTTGGCGGCGCACGCGCCCGAGGCCGTGCCCGGTTTCGTCTCCTTTGAAGGCTATCTGGCGGGTCGGTTGGCTATCGCTGCCCTCCAACGCTGCGGCGAGGAGATCGATCGCGCTCGGTTTCTCAACAGTTTGCGCGAGGCGGGCACCATCGACCTCGATGGCTTTCAACTCCGCTATGGCGACAGCGACAATCAGGGTTCAGACGCGGTCTTCCTCACGGTGATCGGCAGCAATGGCAAATATCGCGCCATCAACACGCTTCGGGACGTGATGCCGCCATGACGCTTGGGCTGAAATGGGGACATTCAGTGACCGACCTATTCCAACGCTTGCTCAAAGGTCGCTTTCGCATCTCGTCGCAACTCTATCTGGGCATCGGCGGCGCGGTCGTCCTCACGATGGGCGCGAGTTTGATCGGCTGGTTCTCCTTCAACCGCGTGGGCGACGCCCAAAGCCGCGTCAACGAGGGCAGCGTGCCCGGAATGGCGGCCGCGTTTGGGGTCGCACAGCAAAGCGGTGCCCTCGTGGCCGCAGCCCCGCGTTTGGCCTCGGCCCCAACGCCGGAGGCCTTCGCCCAAGTCATCGCGGAAATCGCCGAAGAACGACGCGCCTTTGAAGCGCAGTTGGCAGCCTTGACGCAGCGCGGAGGAGAAGAGGAACACTTCCGTCTCATTCGCGCCCAAGCCAACGCGTTGATCGCAAACATTGAGGCCATTGAAAAATCGGTGGCCGAGCGATTTTCCCTGACCGAGCGCAGCGAAGCCCTGCGCGCAGAACTCGCCGATGTCCGCAGTGAGTTGATCGGCATCTTGGTTCCGGCCATCGACGACCAGTTATTCTACGCGATGACGGGCTATCGCACCCTTGACGAGGTGCCCGCGCCGCGCGAGCAGCACTTCTCGGAAGCGGAGTTTGACCGGTATCGCCATCTGGCCGCGTTGCAATCAGATGCGACCATTGCAATCCAGCTTCTCGCCAGTGCGTTCAACCTGTCGGACGCGCCCTTAATCGAGCCGCTGAGGGAGCGTTTTGAGGCCGCCAATGGCAGGATTGAGCGCAGCCTGTCGGCACTCGGAACGGCTGTCGCGCGCGAGCAAGTCACCCGAGTCTTCGAGCGGCTGTTCAAATTGGGCCTCGGAGATCAGGGCGGCTTTGACTTGCGCGCCCGAGATCTCGAACTGGCAACGCGCCAGCGGGATCTGCTCGCCATGAATCGCGGCCTCGCCATCGATTTGGTCGCAGAAGTCGAGGGCCTCGTCAGCGAGGCCCGCCTGCGCGCGAGCGAAGCCGCGCGCGCGTCCACACAGACGATACGCACTGGGCGCAGTTTCCTCCTCGCTTTGAATGTTATCAGCATCACCGGGGCCGTGCTGATCGCCTATCTGTTCGTGGGTCGAGTGTTGTTGCGCCGCCTCCAACGCCTGTCGGACCGGATGCGCCGCATGGCCGATGGCGACCTAGAGGCCAAAGTCGAGATCGACGGGCGCGACGAAGTGGCGGACATGGCCGCGGCGCTCGAAATTTTTAGGCGTCACGCCCTTGAGGTGCAGCGTCTGAATCTGGTGGAGAAGTTGGCCGAAGAGCTCAAAGACAAGAACGCGGTGCTCGAAAAGGTGCTGGCCGATTTGCGCCGCGCGCAGGATCAGATCGTCATGCGCGAGAAACTGGCCGCGCTCGGCGAACTCACCGCGGGCGTGGCCCATGAGATCAGGAACCCGCTGAACTTCGTGAAAAACTTCTCGGAGGTCTCGGGAGAACTGCTGGAGGAATTGGCAGAGATTCTCGACGAGATCAGCCAAGACCTCAGCGAGGATCAGCGCGAGTTAATCGACGAGATCAGCCAAGACCTCAGCGACAACCTCGAGCGCATCTGCGAACACGGCGACCGCGCCAACGCGATTGTACACGACATGCTCATGATGGGGCGGGGTTCGGGCGAACCGCTACCCATCGACCTCAACAAACTGATTGACGAACACGCCCGCCTCGCCTATCACAGCGCACGGGCGGCCGATCCAGATTTTAACCTGACCATCGAGACGGATTTCGACCCGGACATTGGGCAGATCGAGGTCGTGCCCCAAGACATGGGCCGCGTCTTCCTCAACATGGTGAGCAATGCCTGCCACGCCACCGACGAGAAACGGCGCGCCGAGGGACAAGCGTCCTACGTCCCGACGCTGTGGATCACCACCCGACGCCTGGATGATCGAATCGAAATCCGCATCCGCGACAACGGGATCGGAATTCCGCCCAATGTCATTGACAAAATTTTCAATCCGTTCTTCACCACCAAGCCGACGGACCAGGGCACTGGACTCGGCCTCGCCTTGTCCAACGACATTGTGCGCGAACACGGCGGTGCTATCCGCGTCGAGTCCGAACCCGGGACATTCACCGAGATGATCGTCAAAATACCCACGGACAGACCCCGACCCGATGGCGGTTTGCGCGGCATGATGCCCTGAGATGTTCTTAACTGATGTTATGCATACCCATGCATGGCATTTTGCGTAATATTCATTAACTATTTTTAGAGGTTGTAAGAACCCTAACAAAAAGAAATCAGAGAAAATTCCAACATGGGCTTCGCTCTATGTGATCTCCTTTCGTGAGTGAGATTTTACACTATGATTAACGGCCATACTGCTTCAAAGTTAATGTCTATACCGCTTCAAAATCTCATTTTGTTAGAGGCTCTAAGTTTTTTAGCATTATGTTATCCACTTGCATAAGCAAGCGTACTGAAACCCACTTTTTTGGCGATTTATGCGGCGTATCGCTTGGCGGACAGATCAGGCACCGTCTTGACTGTGGTAACCCATACCGGAGCGAGCACGCCCATGCGGAGCAAAGTGGTGCAAAGGGCGGCGTCCCTATTTGACCAGAGCAACATCGCAATGATCGACGCCCAATATGACCCATCCGGCAACAGAGTTGCTGTAGGACATAGCAGATGACCAGATTTCCCCAATTCTCGCAGTTAAAGGCAGAGTTTCGCCGGCACCATTTGACAGCCTTGCGAGCATTGTCTTGGAGTAGCCCTCTCCTGCTGCCGCTGCTGGGCGGCCTGATATTTGTCTTGGTCTTTTACTGGGCGTACTCCGGCATTGAGGACGAGCTCTATCAGGTTCGAGACGACGGCGTCATCACCATGAGCCACGCCAAGAACTTGGTAGAGTACGGCTTCATCGGCGTGAATCCCTCCGGCGGTCGCGTCGAAGGATACTCCGCGCCGGTGCAGTTCTTTCTGTTCGCCGCGGTGTACGCCCTCACCGGCATTGGGTACGCCGCCTACGCCACGCTCCAGACCTATGCGGCGACCTTTCTGCTCGGCGCACTGTTCGTTCTGTTTTTCAGAGAGCGCAAGTTGCTGGCGATTGTTCTTGCTGCACTTGCCGCGCTGTTCCTCGCTTACCTGCGCCCCTTCATAGAATGGCACGGGTCGGGAATGGAAAACGCCGTCACCCACGTTCTGTTCCTCGCCGCCGCGCTGGTCATGGTCTCGTCCGTCAAGACGGGGCGAATCAACTACCTGCTAGCCTTTCCAGTCTTTCTGGCGTCGATTTCGAGGCTCGAAAGCATCTATCACATCGGCCCGCTGCTGGTGCTCTTCGCTGTATTCTGGTTGTGGGCATTTCGGGATTGGAGCGGAGCGTACTTCTCGCTCGTCGTGCTGGGTTTGTGGGGACTGTTCCAGCTGTCATCCGTGGCGGCGACGTTCTCGCATATCACGGCGGCATCGTGCTGCTGCTGGCGCTGTCGGCCACTCTTGTGCTTCCACGTCGCAGGCAGACGGTCCTGCTTCTGCTCCTGCTCAGCAGCCTGACCTTGACCGCCGCCTTCAGCGAGTCGGTTTTCGGCCGGGCCCGCCTTGACCCGGCCCGCCTCACCACGCACCTCGCGGTGTTCGCCGCGCTGGGAACCGCCTCGGGAACAGGCGGCGCACGCAGTCGGCCGCGGCGGCTCTTGGGATAGTAGTGGGCTTCACGTTCAGCATGAATGTGAACAAACTTCTTCGCCGGATTCACTCGGATCGAGTATTGGAATCTGGCCTCAGACGATTTTCGCTGAAGTATTGGGGGTGTAGTCGACGGAAGCGATCGTGCAATCACTACGTCCAAGATGTATCGCAGTGCTTAAAGTCAAACCTGATGGGCACCTGATGGATGAGAACACCCGCATCAAGTGCTCGATCGGCAAAGTGATTATCTTGGGTGCTAGCCTGGGTAAGAACTGGCAGTCGGCTTTCGTTCACATTTACCCACAGCGAGTTGCATGAGAGGTAGAGTTTTCGTCATTGGAGGGCAACAAGTGGCCGTCGCCACTGTTCTGCCCACCCAAGCCCGTCCGGTAACCAGGCTGGACATAACCCACACCTGCCGCCCTCCGGCCGTGCCCCGGCCCGATGACGCTGTGCGCGAGGCATGATGCCATGATTCCCACATGTCAGGAGGATTTGCCATGATCATTTCGCTCAGTCTCAGTTTCATCTTGTTCATTGCGGCTCCCGCGGCGGCTCAGATGTGGTTCTTGGCGGATCACGCACTGCCTTCGCCGGGCGAGCCGTGGGCAGCCGGAGTCTATGGGCGCGGCTCAGAGACCAATGCGGCCGGCGTCGTCCTCGGCAGACAGATCGGGCGCGCCGCCCTGATGGGGGGGTACGGATACGTCGGCGGTCACGACGCGAACCACACTGTCGGCGTTGTGGTCGGTGCGGATCTATTCGCAGGAGAGCAGTTGCGGCTGTCCGTCCAGGGCGGGATCGGCTGGATGAACTACGACTTCAGTTCCCTGTTTGAAGGCGACATCCTGCTCGATGTGAAGGTGACGGCACTTCGCTTCCCCATTGGCCTGGCTCTGAAAACCCGCTTGGAGCGTGAGTCTTTAACAGTGACCCCGTGGGCGATGCCAATGCTCCACGTCACCCGCACTCAGGTGTCTTATGATGATCTGAGTGATTCCGACAACAAAACGGAACTGGACTTCGGCACCTCGGCCGGCGCGTACATCACGTCGGCCAGTGGCTTTGGGGTTCACGCCGCGCTCGGCGTTATCTTCTCCGACGAGGACGAGATTCGCTTCACCGACAGGAGCCGGGAGCCAGCCGGGAACGCGGCATGGCTGAGTGGTGCCACATCCCGTTGGGCCGGTAGAACCGCTGAATTGTCGCCATGGCCTTCGACCGCCGCGACGCGAGAAGGTTGCCGATCGCGCTGCGAAACTCGGCGTCGGTGCGCCGACGAAGAACTCGGCAACATCCAAGAACACCGGCGCAGGGCATCGGATTTCTACTAAATGCGCCGTTACTTCAATGGGAGAACAGCTATGAGAACATTTCTGAACGTCCTTCTACCTCACCGCCTGACCGGAAAAACACTCGCAGTGCTCGGCGTTTTGGCGTGCGGCGCGACCGCCGCGCGCGCGGCGGTTGACGAGGAAACCCTGTTTGTCTTCAACACCTTTTCGTTTCTCGTTTGGGGCGCGCTGGTCATGTGGATGTGCGCCGGTTTTACCATGCTCGAGTCCGGCTCGGTGCGCACCAAAAACGCCTCCATGATCTGCCTGAAGAACATTGGACTCTACTCGATCTCCGGACTCGCCTACTACTTCATCGGCTACAACCTCATGTACGTCGATGTGGAGAACGCGATCGGCTCGTTCAAGTTCCTCCACGCACCGTCGGTCGCTGACCTCGCTCTGGTGGCGGGACAGGAGGGAGCGACCCCCGCTGTGATCGAGCAGGGCCATGCCACCATGTCGAACTGGTTCTTCCAGATGGTCTTTGTGGCGACCGCGGCCTCCATCGTGTCTGGCACCTTGGCCGAACGGGTCAAGATGTGGTCGTTCTTCCTCTTCACCTTGGTCTTAACCGCGATCATCTATCCCATCGTCGGCGCGTGGACATGGGGCGGGGGATGGCTGGCAGGCCTCGGTTTCAAAGACTTCGCCGGCTCGACCATCGTACACAGCACCGGCGGCTGGGCCGCGCTCGCCGGCGCGCTGATCGTCGGGCCGCGGTTCGGCAAATTTCGCAGCGACGGCAGCATCAAGTCCACGCCGCCTTCCAACATTTTGGCGGTAACGCTGGGCGTCTTCATCCTGTGGTTCGGGTGGTTCGGCTTCAACGGCGGGTCGCAACTCAAGCTGGGGAGCGCAGCCGATGTGGTCGCAATGAGCCATGTCTTGGTCAACACCAACTTGGCAGCCGCGGCCGGCGTCATGGCCGCCCTTGCCTTCTCGCGGCCCATCCTTGGGCGCACAGATCTGTTCGCTGGCCTGAACGGCGCGATCGCGGGCCTGGTCTCGATTACCGCGGGGCCTGATATCGTCGAGCACTATTGGGCCGTCATCATTGGCGCCATTGGCGGCGTTCTTTGCACTGCTGGAATCAAGTTTTTGGAGAAAGTCAAGCTGGACGATGTCGTGGGGGCAGTGCCCGCCCACCTGTTCGCCGGCATCTGGGGCACTATGGCAGTCTGCATCGCCGGTGGCGGGAACTTCGGCGTGCAACTGCTCGGCGTGGGGGCAGTCGGCGCGTTCGCATTCACAACCTCATGGCTGCTGTGGCGCGTGCTGGCCCTAACGCTGAGCGTGCGGGTATCGCGCGGAGTCGAACAACTGGGTCAGGATGTCGCGGAACTGGGAATTGACGCCTATCCCGAATTTGTGCTCATGCCAGAAGAGGACGACGAGTGATCGGCGCATCAGCAAATCGAAATTCGCAACGGTTACTAAATAGACCCATGTCAGCACATGCTTGGGTGGTCGGGGGTGCGTTTATGACTTGCTCCGCTGCTACTGAATAACCCCGCTTCAGCACATGGTTGTAGCACCTGCACTGGGATGGGGTACAACTGGCCATTGAACGGGCTTGGGAAACAGCCTATTGTACCCCATTGCTCAGGCCAGTTCACGCTTTAATCCAGCACTACGCCTGTGCGAGCATATTGAGCACGCTTTGCATATCCTCTGGTGGATGTGATTCAAACACCATTTCCTTTTTTTTTACGGGATGTGCGAATGTCAATTGGGTTGCGTGGAGCATCTGCCGATGTGTTTGCGCGAGCAAATGGGTTGCCTGTCGCCGAAACAGGGGCGCGATCCCGTGCAACCGCTCCTCGCGCCCGCCGTATACCGGATCGCCAAATACGGGCCGATTGAGATGCGATAGATGCACTCTGATCTGATGTGTGCGACCCGTTTCCAGCGCGAGAGACAGCAACGAAAGAAAATCGTGGCGCGCCTTTATTTGCCAGCGCGTGGCTGCAAACCGCCCATCCCGAGAAACAGCCATGCGCTTTCGATCTTTTGGGTGCCGTCCAACAGGTGCTTCCACGCGCCCCTCATCCGCTTCAAATCCCCCCCATATCAGCGCGAGATAGTGCCGCGCCATCGCGCGCGCCTCCAACTGTGCAACCAACCCGCGGTGCCCTTCATCGCTTTTGGCAACGACCATCAACCCCGATGTGTCTTTGTCCAGCCGATGCACAATCCCCGGTCGCAAAACTCCATGGATACCCGACAAATGCGTACAGTGTGACAAGAGGGCATTGACGAGTGTTCCCGAAGTCACCCCGGCCGCCGGGTGTACAATCATACCCGCGGGTTTGTCGACCACCAGCACATGGTCATCTTCAAAAAAAATATCCAGAGGAATATCCTCTGGATCAATGGCACGCGCTGTTGGAGGGGGTATATTTATTGTAACGCTATTGCCAGCCACCACCCGATAGCTCGCCCGCGTCGTTTGTCCATTGACGCAAACAGCACCCTCGGCAATCAGCTTTTGAACGCGTGAACGAGAAAGCTCAGGCCGTTGATCGGCCAACCAACGGTCCAGACGCTCACCTTCGTGTTTGGGCAGAATTTTTAGGTGAACTGTTGTCACAGTTGTACACCGTTTCACGGTGTTTAGATGTGATGCCAAAAACAAAAATTAAGAGACAGGCACCCACACTGACGCAGGTATCCGCCAAATTAAAAACCCACCATCGCGCAGCCCCAATGCCAAAATCGAGAAAATCAATCACCACGCCAAATCGCACGCGGTCGATGATATTGCCAATTGCACCGCCCAGCATCAGCGCCAAACCAATACCTGCGACGCGGTCTTCCGGGGAAAGACGCCACAACAACCCGCCAACCACGAGAAATGCCACACAAGCCAGTGCCAGATGCAGGTGTGGGTTGCCCAATCGGATGCCAAACACAGCACCTGGATTGTGAATGTAGGTCAGCCGAAAAAAAGACCCGAGCACGGGTACAGATTCGCCCAGGGTCATGGTTTGCAACACCCACCATTTTGTCAGTTGATCCAGCACCAGTGCCACACCTGTAATCCACAAAAATCTCACGAGCACCTCACGCCGATTTGTTTTTTTTTTCTTTGCAAGGCACGCAAATTTCCGTGGTTGGCACAGCCTCTAATCTCGCTCTGGGGATGGGACATTTACAGACGCGACACACGCCAAAACTGCGGTTTTCAATGCGCTTTAAAGCCGCTTCAATTTGGTCGAGATAAACGCCGTTGCGCGATGCAAATAGAAAAGCCTTTTCGCGTTCCATGGTCGCACTGCCCAAATCGGGCATGTGATCTGAATACGTCAGGTCGCCCGAGGATTCTGCCGAGGTGATCTGCATGGACTGACTCTGCAAAGTGCCCAGATCCTTAACAATAGAGGTGCGTTTGGCCTCCAAAAGATGTTTGAAATACGCCAGGTCTTGTTTTGTCATTTTATTTTCTTTCTTTTTCTGGCTTCCCGAATTCGGCATGCGTTTTCTTTGATCAGCGCGCGTTGTTCCGGCCAAAAAAAATCAGGCAAAGGATCAAGGGGCACCCAGGCCATGCTTTTATGCTGCTTGGCGTCGGTTGGCACAGCCTCAATCTGCTCGGTCAAGTACAAAAAATAATGCGTTACCTTCCACTCGGTCTTGTGAAAATCGAGCCGCTCTTTTACGCCGAGTTTTTCCACGAGTTGCAGTTTTGATATCCCCACTTCTTCTTCTATTTCTCGTCTAGCCGCACGCTCGATTTCCTCACCCACCTCGACGTGTCCTTTGGGCAAAACATAGTCGTCATACCCTCTCTCGCGGGCCAGAGCCAACACCGCCTGCTCACCGGCCCAACGCACGACTACACCGCCTGCGGCTTGAATTTTTTGTAGTCCTTTAGGGCGTATGTACCAACTGTTGTCGATCATGGGTCAGGGGTTAGTAGTTAGAAGCAAGTACAGGCATAGCTTGCGCCATCCCGTCCCTCTCACCTGCCTATCAGCGCGCGGGCGTCTCACGCCTTCCTCATTCCCAATACTTGCCATATAAAAGACTCAGCCGTTCTTTTGCAGCCTGGGAAATCGCTTCCGGTGCTGTTATAATCGCAAATTGCGCGGCATTTAGACAATCGCAATCCGATGTCTCGGGCAGGCGTGTAGCCAATGTATATACAATTTGATTTGCCCGCTCAGCATTGGCTTTTAATACAGCGATCACGCCTTCCACAGATACGTCTTCTTCGGCCTCGTGCCAGCAATCGTAATCCGTGCCCATCGCCAAGAGCGCGTAACACATCTCGGCCTCGCGCGCGAGTCTGGCTTCGGGCAAAGCCGTCATCCCGATGACGGTGGCGTCGACTTCTCGGCGGTAAAAATGGGACTCTGCACGCGTGGAAAACTGCGGCCCTTCCATACAGATATACGTTCCTCCACCGTGTGTGGTAACCCCAGATTCTTTTGCAGCGGTCAGCAGCGAGTTGCACAATTCGTCGCAAAAAGGATCGGCAAAAGCCACATGTCCGGCAATGCCTTCGCCAAAAAATGTGCTCGCGCGAACGCCTCGGGTGCGGTCAAAAATCTGGTTGGGCACCACCATATCCCCCGGTTTGATCGCTTCCTGCATACTCCCCACGGCGCTTATGGCCAGCAGATGCGTCACCCCCATCTGCTTCATCGCATACACATTGGCGCGATAGGGCACTTCAGAGGGCAACAGCACATGTCCGCGCGCATGGCGGGGCAAAAAATATACGGACCGATCGCCGATGCACATTTCGCCAACCGCGTCTGAAGGCTCGCCAAAAGGCGTGGCAAGGCGGTGTTCTGCCACAATTTCCACGCCATCCATGTGATAAATACCGGATCCGCCAATCACACCCAGTTGAACAATTTGTTCAGGCATCCTCGTCGCCTCTAGGTCTGCTCTGCTGCGTCTTCTTCTGTTTCGGGGATATCCTCTTGCACCACATCGGAATGGGTCGTCTTAAACTGCGACAGAAAATCCACTTGAACTTGTACAAGAGCCTGAAACTTGGACAAAAACATATCGCGCTGATTTTGTAAATCCAAAATCTCCGCTCGAATCGCATGCACATGCGCGCGTGCTTTTTCAATGGCTCGATTGCCGCGAATCTCTGCTTCTTTTACAATCAGCCGCGCTTCCTTGTGACCGTTTTCCGTCACTTCTTCGGCAGTTTTTTGGGCAGTCCTGAGCATCTCTTGGAGGGTTTGCTCAATAGACCGATAGTGATGCACCTCTGCTTGCAGCGAGTTGAGATTTTCTTTTAATTCAATATTTTCCCCGTTGAGGGACTCAAATTCTTCGGCCAGCGTGTCGAGAAATGCCTGAACCTCCTCTCGATTATAACCGCGCAATGCCTTCTTAAAAATCTGTTTGCGAATGTCCAGTGGTGTGATGTTCACTATTTCCTCCAGAGGCTATTGATATAACCCAAATACACTTTGAATGGCATTTCGTGCAAATTGCAGGAGCAAAATTAACAAAATGGGCGACAGATCGAACATGCCCAGCGGGGGAACGATCTGTCGAAAAGGCCCCATAATAGGTTCCGTCAAGTTGTAAAGCGTCCACATCAATCGGCCGCCGCGCACAAAGGGCAACCATGAAAACACGATGCGCACAATAATTAAAACCAGCAAAATCGCAACTGTCCCATAGAGCAGCCATCCGATGATATGCAGGATTTTGCCAGAAGAAATTCCGCGCAGTAATCCATGCAGCGAAAACATCACATCGTTGGTCAACCATTTGAAAAAAAATGCCCCGATCAATGTCGCAATCACCAGAATCAACGGTGCCGCAGAGGCATTGTCGGGCATGTGTTGGGCAATGGGCCACACGAGCGGGTCGGTCGCGCGGCGGACATAATACGCGGCCCAGCCAAAAGGATGGACACGCAACAAAACCGCGCGCAAAATCATCACCACCACCACGCCGACCACCAAGGCTATGAGCACCCAGTCCAGGGCCTGCTGGATCAAAACAATTGCCTGAGCAACCACATCGACCATAATCTACACCGCCCGCTGACCAAAAATCGCCGTGCCCACGCGCACCATTGTCGCGCCTTCTTCAATCGCAACTTCAAAGTCGCTGGTCATCCCCATAGACAGGGCAGACACATGGGGCTTATCAACGGCGATGCGATCCCTGATCTGTCGCAACGCGACAAAATTTGGTCGCACTGTATCTGGCTGATACGCGCCAATCGTCATCAGCCCCGCCACCGCAACCCCCTCCAATTCATCGACCTGTCCGACCAGATCCGACGCCGCGTCAGGCGATATGCCAAACTTTGATGCCTCGCCCGATGTATTCACCTGTACCAACACTCGAACCGCGGTATTTTCCCGCACGGCCCGCCGGCTGATCTCTCTCGCCAGACGCAATGTATCTACAGAGTGAATCAGATCGAATAATGGCAACGCAACTTTGACTTTGTTGCGCTGTAAGTGTCCAATCAAATGCCATGATACAGGGCCTATCACCTTTTCGACCTTGTGTTGGGCTTCTTGTACGCGACTCTCACCCAAAACCCGTATCCCTGCATCCACGACCTGTTGCACCACATCAGCAGGCCAAGCCTTTGTTACAACAATCAATGTAACCGCATCTGCTGACCGTCCAGACCGCTGGGCTGCTCTGGCAATCCGGTCTTGAACGCGCCTTAAATTCTCAACTATTGCCGACATAAGTTTCGGCCTCGCGAATTGGAACACAGATTTTGTAATTTAGGTAAAAATCAGTGTGAGGGCAACAAAAACGGCTTTGAATATCTGAGGCAATCCGCGCGAGATCGCGCGCCGTGTGCCCCAAAAAATCGTTGACCCCACACGGGCATATACATATTGTAGAGGGTGAGGCGCGAGAGGCAAGCTATCAGCGGTCAGCCTGCACCTTGGCGTTTCAGGTGTGATTGCTGTCATAAGACGAGAGAGGGGATGGGGGCGTTATTCGCTACGCTCATTGTCGGGTGTGGGGCATGCCTTTGGCGTGGCGTGCTCGCGTCTCGCCGCTGACTACCGATAACCGGGAGCTATTATGCCGCGAAATGGTTACGGACACATGGTACTCGATGACTGCGTTTTGCGCGTGCGAACCATAAACGCCGATCGCGCAAAACGCCTGTCATCCATCCGCACCAAAAAAGAAGCCTTTGCGTACCGGGATGAGGTGCGCGCGACAATTGACAAAGCCCATCGCCCCTGGCCGCGCAAAACCCCCCTGAATGCGCGCGCGGTCGGCACAATTGAACGCCGCCACTTTCGCATTGAAAAGATCCTCTTTGAGAGCCGCCCGGGTTGCTTAGTCACCAGCCACCTGTACGTGCCCAACAAACTCGACGGCCCGGCCCCTGGCGTTATTGGCTCCTGCGGGCATACTGTCGAAGGTAAAAATGCACCGCTCTATCAGGCATTTTGCCAGCGTTTGGCGCGCAATGGCTTTGTCGTCTTGATCTATGACCCCTTCAATCAGGGTGAGCGCGATCAGTATTACACCCTGCACAGCCGCGAAAGTGTGCGATCATCAACGCATGCCCACAACATGATGGGCAAGCAACTCGAACTCGTGGGCGAATGGTTCGGCGCGTGGCGCGCATGGGATGGGATCCGCGCACTTGATTACCTGCTTACCCGTCCCGAAGTCGATCCCTCGCGCATTGGGCTTACGGGCAACTCGGGCGGCGGGACAATGACCAGTTGGATCTGGCCAGTGGAAAAGCGTTTTACCATGGCCGCGCCCAGTTGCTTTGTCACCGCTTTTGCCGCCAACCTCGAAAATGAACTGCCCGCGGATGCCGAACAATATCCGCCGGGCGTTATTGGCGCGGGTCTGGACATCGCCGATTTTTTTATTGCCCGAGCGCCGGATCCCGTGATTTTGCTCGGCCAAGCCTATTGCTTTTTTGACCGACGCGGCCTCAAACAAGCCTATTCTGAAATCCGCCGGTTCTACGACATCATGGGCGCGCCAGCCAACGCCACCGATCTTTTTATTGGCCCGGAAGGCCATGGCTATTCCCATCACAACCAAGAAGCCATGGTGCAATTTTTTGCCATGCATGCCGGCATTCAGCGGGTCACCCGGTTAAAAAAAACAGAAGACTTGGGATGCGAAACCTTAAACGTCACCCCAAAAGGCGAGGTCGTACCCGAAGGGGCCATCCCCATCTACGATCTCATCGCGCAAAAAGCCAATGCCTTCGCCGATGCGCGCGAAACATTGGACAGAGACCAACTCATCCCCCGCGTGCAAACCCTGCTCGACCTGTCTGCCAACCGCGACCTGCCGCGCCATCGCTGCCTGCGCGGCACGACAGAAGGGGGTGTTCGCCTCGCGCGGTATGCGGTTGAAACCGAGGGCAATATCCGCGCGATTATGCGTAAACGCCTGCTCAATCCATCCTATTCGCACACCCTTGATGTCGAGCGCGAAGTACACCTCTATCTGCCACACCTCTCTGCCGAACTCGATCTGATCGAAAACCCTTTTGCGAAAAAACTCAAAGAACAACATCCGCTCTATGCACTCGATGTGCGCGGCCTGGGGGAATCGCTTGCCGATGATGAACGCGACTTTTTTCACCCTTATGGCAACGACTACATGTGCAATGGCTATGGCCTGATGCTCGGTCAGAGCTTTCTCGGACGCCGAGTACACGATGTGCTATCTACAATCGACTTGCTCATTGATGAAGGCGCGAAAAAAATCCATCTTTACGGTCGCGGACAAGGCGCGATTCACGCCCTGTTTGCCGGATTTCTCCATCCCTCGGTTATCGCAGTCACCCTCAAAAACTACCCTCTGTCCTACCACGCATGGACGCAAACGCCCCTGGTCAGTTGGCCTGCGGGCAATATCCCTCGCGGCGTGCTCACGTCCTTTGACCTGCCCGACCTGATGCGCGCCTTGGGCAAAAAACTCGAGCTCATCCAACCTTGGGGCCCCGATATGTCAGCGATCAAAGGCGAGACGCAAGAGGCAAGCACAGGCCCGCGCCAAACCTGTAGAGGATAACGCCCCCTCGCCTCCCCGAAGTCTGAGCGGTTGGCTCGCGCCCACGCACTCATCCTTCGAGTTGCCCGCGCAAATGGGCTTCCATCGCCACAAATCGGGGATCGGCCCGCAAGCCATCCTCGCGAGGCCGCGGAAAACCAACCGTCAGATACTCCGCAATTCTACCCGGTCTAGCAGACATCACCACAACGCGGTCGGAAAGGAGCAAAGCCTCGGAAATGCTGTGGGTAACAAATAAAACAGCCGCGCCGGTCGCCTGCCAGATACGCAAAAGTTCAATCTGCATCTTTTCTCGCGTCATTTCATCCAATGCCCCAAAAGGCTCGTCCATAAGCAAGACAGAAGGTCGAAAGGTCAAAACTCTGGCAATCGCGACCCGCGACTGCATGCCACCCGACAGTTCGCGCGGATACGCATGCTCAAATCCAGCCAATCCCACGATGTCAATCATCTCGGGGATCCGCCTCAAAACCTCCGCGTCGCCAAAGACCTCTGCGGGCAGACGCACATTTTCTTCCACAGTGCGCCATGCCAGAAGCGAGGGATTCTGAAACACAAAGCCCACCAACCGTTCGCGCCGGGCCACTTCGGGCATTTTTCCCAACACGCGAACAGTGCCCTCTGTGGGGGTTTCCAGATCGCCAACAATACGCATCAAGCTCGTTTTGCCACAGCCCGAAGGGCCAATCATACTGACAAACTCGCCCTGCTTAATCCGCAGAGAAATCCGCGCGAGGGCCTCCACCCGATTGCTGTCTGATTTTCGCGCGGGCAAGTCGGTCACAAAAACCTTGCGGACATCCCGCAGTTCAATCGCCGCTTCGCATCCCATGTCTCGCCTCTCAATGCATGATCAAATGCTTTTCCAGCGTCTTGACCACGGTCTTCAGCGTCTTAATGCGCGCGTACAACTTGCAATTGGATTCCACAATCGTCCAAGGCGCATAATCCGTATCCGTGCGATACAACATCTCATCCACAGCGTCTCTATACGGCTTCCACTTCGCTCGGTTGCGCCAATCCTCATCCGTAATTTTCCACTGCTTGAACGGCACCTTTTCGCGATCTCGAAAGCGTCGCAACTGTTCTTCCCTGTCGATATCGATCCAGAACTTGAACAACAGCGTGCCGTAATTGGTCATCTGTTGTTCCATTTCATTGATCTCGCGATACGCGCGCTGCCACTCCCGTTTTGTGGCAAACCCCTCAACGCGCTCAACCAACACGCGCCCGTACCACGACCGATCAAAAATGGCAAAATGACCGGCCTTGGGCATTTTGAGCCAAAATCGCCACAAATAGTGATGTGCCAATTCAATATCATTTGGCGCGGCGATGGGGATCACTTCGTATCCACGCGGATCCATCCGCCGCACCAAGCGTTTGATATTGCCCCCTTTTCCCGCAGCATCCCACCCTTCGTACACAATGACCACCGACTGCCTTTTCAGATACACCTCGTGCTCGAGTTCCCATATTCGCTTCTGATAAACGCGGCGTAGGCGGTCATAGGCTTTGCGCGTGAGTGCCCGAGACAAATTGGACGTCTCGAGTACCGAACGCGAAATGGGAGACAGGACAACCGCTTTGGCGCGTGTCTTTTTGTTCAAAGCGGATAGGTTTTTTTTCACGACGTCAATCACTGTTGCAAAGACTGAAACCGCTGCAAAACGCCAACTATGGGCAGGCACGAGATGCCAGGGCGCGCATTTGCTATCCGTGCGCGCGATCATCTCCTCGATCACTTCCCGATACGACCCGTATTGCTTGTTCTTTTTCCAATCGTAATCTGTCACGCGCCACGTTGTCATTGGGTTTTTCTCGAGCTGCTTAAAACGCTTTTTTTGTTCTTTTCGCGAAATGTGCAGAAAAAATTTGATCACCACATGCCCGTCATCCACGAGTTGACGCTCAAAACAATTCACCTCCTCGTATGCCTTATCCACCGGCAACTTGCCCATCATTGGATCCATTTTCTCCACAATAAATCGGCTATACCAACTGCGGTCGTAAATCACGATGCGCCCGCGCTCGGGTATTTTGGTCCAGAACCGCCACAGAAAGGGGCGCAGAAGTTCTTCCTCATTGGAAACTTGCGTCGAATATACCCTCACACCTCGAGGGTCGAGCACTTGCAGCAACTCGTTGATCAACCGCCCTTTGCCCGAAGCCCCCCAGCCTTCAAATACAATTGTAATGGGCACGTTGTTTTCTCGCGCTTTTCGCTGAAGTTCACCCATTTTGATCTCCAGTTTTTCCATCCGGGCTTTATGGTCAGATTTTTTTATTTTTTTGTTCAGATCAATCGCGTTCAGCATTTCCATAGATGTTACTCCTCTATTCAAGTGCGTAATGGGGTTGTGGTTGTCTCCCGGCCGTTCATTCCTCATCCCCAGGCGCGCGAGTCGGGCACGTCTAGCCACGCGCCATCTCGCACAATGGACTGCTGACTGATTAACCCCGGCAGGGTCATATCCATTGCCTCGTGAATGCCAATCGGACAGGTAATCTCGCCGTTAATACTTTGAATAAAATCCATCACCTCAAAAAAATCGCTCCCCCCGTGCCCGGCTTTCGACGCGGCCTCGGGTGGATCGCGCCACATGTCGGGCAAATAATCTGCTTCCAAATTTGTCAAATCCATCCACGCATTCTTTTCCTCACAGATATCCGCAAGCCAGACGCGATTGACGCCCCCGCGTTCCCGCGCGGATTCATAACATCCCTTGGTACCTTGTAGCTGAAAATTGCCGGTCGCGTGGGGCCGCTCCGACAGCATATCCACCCGAATTTTCACCAACCCACCGCTTGCCATCTGGCACAACATCACGCACGAATCCTGATTTTCATACTGATCTCCGCGCGGGTCTGTGTAATGGTGTCCACTGCCCGCGCAACACACCCGCCCCACGCGGTCGCCCGGCATCCACTGCAACAGAGGCCCTAAGCTGTGCGTGCAATACGTCACCCCGTCAATACCCGTTTGCCACTTGCGCCGCCATGTCGTGATTTCATTTAAAGCCTTCAATTCGTGCAAATACTCGCCCTCTCCGTAATACACATCGCCAAACAGACCCCGTTGCACGAGTTCCTTCACTAAGACATTGGGCCGTGTATAGGTGTAATTTTCAGCCATCATATAGATCGCGTTTGACGCCGTTGCCACCTGCACCAACTCACGGCATTCCGCCACAGAGACCCCGGCCGTGACTTCGCTCAAAACGTGAATGTCCAAGCTCAGTGCTGCTATCGCCTGCGGGGCGTGAAAATGCATGGGCGTACCAATTACGACCGCATCGAGTTCAGAGCGCGCCAACATCGCACCGTAATCCGCATACTTTTCAGACGCGCCCAGTCGTTCAGCAGCAGCGTCAAGTTCCTCTTCGCGCACGTCGCACACCGCGTGAATGCGGGCCATTTTCTGTGCTTCAAAAGCCACCTGAAAACTCCCCCCACGCCCAGCAACCCCCACAATACCCACATTTAACTTTTCAGCAATGCCCATTTTTCACCTCCGGAAAACCAGCAATCGGCCCCACACCCCGAGTTGTCAGTAGCCAGTTGTCCATTGTCCGGCCACCCATCCCATGCGCGCGCCAAAGGCATGGCCATGGATTCAGATTTAACACACAAAACAGGCTCTCGTGTCAGCCCGCTTTGCTCCCTTCCTGTCGGGCACAGCCGGGGACAGGGGGCGGGAACCTCTCACGTCTTACCCCTTTACCGCCCGTCAGCCAAGCGCATATCCGCCACCAGCATTTGCACCTTGGTCCTGCCCTGCCATGTATTGGCCTCCAGCGCAAAGGCCAGGTCGACTCGATCCCCCGCCGACAATTCGTAAACCCGCTCGCCTTGACGAAACCAAATTGCATCACACAAACCGGCCCCTGTATCCACGCTCAATTTCAAATGCGCCCCGCCCCCCACCGCGCGCGCGTCTGCAATTCGGCAATTGCGGGCCACAAAACGCGGCGACTCATTCCCCGCACCAAAAGGCGCCAAGTTGCCTAAGACCTCAACCGTAGCCAGCGAAATATCGGACGGTTTGAGCACCACATCGACCTCTAAGTGTGGCGTCAGCGCGTCCTCGGACAACCGATCGGAAGCATCGGCAATCAGCCGCGCGCGAAACGCGGGATAATTTTCAGCGGGCACCGAAAACCCGGCAGCCTCTGCGTGCCCACCGTATTCTGTGAGCAAATCAGACACGCGGAAAATCGCCTCAACGATATTGTATCCACCTGCCGTGCGCGCAGATCCCACATAGACGCCATCTTTCCGAAAATTGGTACACACCAGCGCGGGGCGATGAAATTTTTCGACCAACCGCCCGGCGATCAGTCCCACCACACCCAGATGCCAATTTTCGCCGCGCACCACCAGAATGCGGTGCCCGTCCAACCCCTCATTTTCTACCAACCATTCTGCTTCGGCCATCCCGTCGTTCTGCAAAACTCGCCGTTTGCCATTCAAGCCATTTAGGGTTTCGGCCAAGCGTGCCGCTTGCGCGCGGTCATCGCTGCACAACAAATTGAGTGCCAAATCCGCCGAAGCCAGACGTCCGGCACTGTTGATGCGCGGCCCCAGGAAAAATCCGATGACAGTCGTGTCAACGGGCCTATTATTCGCGCCAGCGATGGCCTTTAGAGCCTGCAAGCCTGGTCGTTCCGTTGTTTCGAGCACCTGCATCCCCCGCCGCGTCAGCAGGCGATTTTCTTCGATCATAGGCGCCATATCCGCCACCGTGCCCAAAGCCACCAGATCCAAAAGCGAGTTCAAATACCGCCGGCGTTCCGACTCGGCAATAAATTCTCGTGCCAGTGCCTGCACTACCTTAAATGTCAAACCCACCGCAGCCAATCCCTTAAAGGGATACGCGCAATCCGAGCGATTGGGATTCACTAGTGCCAGTGCATCGGGCAATTTATCCTTTTGCGGGCACTCGGCGCAAGCCTGTGGATGGTGATGGTCGATCACCACCACATCGACACCGGCGGCATTGGCAGCCTCAACCGCCTCAAAAGACGAAATGCCATTGTCGGCAGTCACAATTAGTCGCGCGCCCTTTTTTATCGCCCGCACCACACTCGGCGGCTTCATGCCATAGCCATCTCGATAGCGGTCGGGCAACAAGAACGAGGCATCGGCACCCACCGCATTAAAAAAATCTAGCAAAACAGCCGTGCTCGTCACCCCATCCACATCGTAATCGCCAAAAACCACAACGCGCTCCCTGTTGCGAATGGCTCGCATCAGGCGCGCGACCATGCGGTCCATATCCCTCATCAAATGGGGATCGTTCAAAATGTGGGGAGAATTGGACAAATGCTCATGTGTCAATGAGCGGTTGGCGAGAATGACATCGGAAAGCGAATGATAATTGCCCTTGTGGCGTATATGCCAGACGGGGTATTGGGGGTTCATAAGATCTCCCGAGGGGGCGTCCGCGATCAGAATCAGCGGGGTATGCGATCTCTACTTGACGAGATGCAATTTGCACCTTAACTTTTTGAAACCAATATTTCGTTTGAGAATCTCATAACGATGAGCGATCGGGAAAAAAGGTGAGACGTGAGATACAAGATGTGAGATGTGAAAAGACCATCCAACCACCCAACCCCAAGTAGCCAGTAGGGACAATCCTTGTGGTTGCCCAATCGTCGTTTCGAGATACAAGATGTGAGAGAGGAACGGTTTTCTCGCCTCTCGCCGCTTTTTTTAGGAGTCTAAAATGTCAGAATATTTCGATACAGTCAAATCTTATCTTCAAGACCTCGACCTCGTCTTTGACGAGGAAGATGTCGCGGAAGAACTCGTCGTGGTAAGCGACGAAGATCGCGGTATCAACCACCTCATCGTCGATTGCGAGGACCCCATCCTCATTCTTGAACAGGCGATATTGCCCATTCCCAGCGCGCCGGGAGACCTCTACAAAAGGTTGCTCGAAATGAATCGCACACTCGTTCACGGTGCTTTTGCCCTCGACGATGAAACCGGCACGGTTCTTTTTCGCGATACCCTGCGCCTCGACACCCTTGACCGATCTGAGCTCGAAGGCTCTATTACTGCCCTCGAACTCGCCTTGGCCGAAAACGCCGCAGAACTACTCGAATACAGCCATCAGTAGCCATCCACTTTTCAAAGGAGCATCCCATGAGCATTTTTCAACGCCTCTTTAACGTGGGCAAAGCCGAAGTCAACGCGGCCATTGACAAATTTGAAGACCCTATAAAAATGACCGAGCAGGGCATCCGCGACCTCAAACAGGACCTCAGTAATGCAATGACCAGCCTTGCAGAAGTCAAAGGTCATGCCATTCGACTGCGAAAGCAGGCCGAAGACAACAAAAAAGCAGCGGCGGACTGGGAGCGAAAAGCCATGATTTTGATCCAAAAAGCCCAAAATGGCGGTATGGATCTCGGCGAAGCCGACCGATTGGCAACCGAAGCACTCAACCGCAAAGACGAAGCTGATCGCCGTTTGTCCCAGTTTGAACAGGATGCCCAAGCGCAAGAAAACATGGCAAATCAGCTTCAAAGCCAAGTCGATAAACTCAAATCAACCATTGCAACCCACGAAAGCGAACTCATCTCTTTGCGCGCGCGCGCAAAAACAGCCGCCGCGACCAAAAAGATCAACAAGCAACTCGCCAAAGTTGATTCGTCTGGTACCATCGCCATGCTCGAGCGTATGAAAGAACGCGTTGAAGAAGACGAATCGCTCTCTCAGGCTTATGGCGAAATGGCGAGCGAAGCCAAAAGCGTCGATGAAGAAATTGACGCTGCACTCAGCACTTCATCGAGCGACACAGACCAACGCCTCGCAGCCCTCAAAGCAAAAATGGGCATGAATGCGTAATCACCTGTCTGCCTTCCTCACAGGTAGACAGGGTGGCAAATGGGAAAACTGATGAACTGGAATCCTTTCAAAAAAAGAGAACGAGAATCCAAAACTCCCGATCCCCTCAGCCTTGCCCTGTCCGATCTCAAACCGGGCTATGTTCTCGACTACGATCTCAAAACATGGCAGGTCACAGCACATCATTATTACGATTATGACGGCGACCGCGTGGATGAATGGGAACTCACCTGCGGCGACGACGTGGCGTATCTCGATCGGGCAGAAGACGACGGCACCACTTGGACACTGACGCGCAAAATTCGCCTTTCCGATATCCAGGGCAATATCCACGCGCACATGCGCCACAATGACGACCCCCCGGATGAAGTCACTTACAACGGCGTAATTTACTACGGCGACTCATCAGCCGTTGGGTGCTATCACAAAAATGGTGAACATTCGGGACAGGAGTTTATCATCTGGAATTACTCCGACGAATCGTTAAAACGCACCCTATCCCTCGAGCAATGGGGCGACGACGATTATGATGCCGCGGTGGGTGAGATCGTCGAAGAATACCAATTCAGCGACATCCTCCCCGTTGAATGACATCCTGAACGGCCAGGGGTCAGCGAGTCAACAGTCAGAAAAACAGAGCGCGAACCGGCGGACGCCTTCCCTACGCCCTCGCTTCTATTCAACCCCCCATTCCGATTGCCGATAGTATCGATCCACTGTGGGTTGCATTTCCGTGCTTACCTCGATCTCGTGCTTCTCGTCAAACATGCCCTTCCAAAAGTGCAACATGCCCCGCAGGGCTTCCGCATTCAAAAATCGCGTTTCAATATTCTCAAACCTGAGTTCTCGCATCCGGCGAACCAGACCTCCCTCGTCTATGCCTCTCTGCCCCAATATCCAGCCCCAATCGCCCATCGTCGGGATGTACGCGTGATAGGGAAGCGTTGAAAAACCAGCGTCTGCCATGGTGCGCTCAATGCACAAAAACGCGAGACGCGCGTGAAGCGGGCTAGACGCCTGCGTCACAAGCACCCCATCGGGCGTTAAGTGACGCGCACACAAACGATAAAATTCCCGAGAATACAACCGCGCGAGATCAGGCCCTTTTGGATCGGGCAAATCTACGATAATCACATTGAACAACGACCCTGAACGCGCCAAAAACTCGCCCGCATCGCAGATCACCACCCCCACGCGCGGGTCGTCTAGCGACTGTGCATTCGCGTCCACAAAAACCGAATGCGTGCGCGCCAGGTCAATTATCGCTTCGTCTAAATCCACCAGCGTAATCGCCTTCACATCCGCGTACTTTACCACCTCGCGAACAGCCAACCCATCGCCTCCTCCCAAAATCAACACCTCGTCCCGCGATCCCGCCAGTTGCATGGCCGGATGCACCAGCGATTCGTGATAGCGCGCTTCGTCATACGTGCTGAACTGCACATTGCCATTTAAGTACAGCCAATGGTAGCCCTTCCATTCTGTGATGACAATGCGCTGATACGCTGTTTGAGTCTGATAGACCACGCGATCGCGATACTGACTTTGCTCGCCATACATCACAATGGGGTGAATGGCAAAACACAGCACCACAAGGCCCGCGCCCAAAATCCAAAACGCGAACAACAGGCGTTTGGGGCGTGCCAATAGGTGTCGATATTGCCACAACAACACCGACGCCACAACGAAGTTTATCGCGCCCAACACAAGCGGTGTATAGGTCAACCCCAATTTTGGCAAGAAAAAAAACGCGAACAAAAGCCCGCCGAGCAGCGCGCCAAAATAGTCCTTTTCCATCACATCGGCAATATTGGCGCGCAAGTCCTGATACGCCTCGTTCATGCGCGCCACCAGCGGAATCTCCATGCCGATCAGCACGCCGATGGCAAAGGCATACCCATAGATAAAAACGCCTGCGGACAGCACGAGTGCCGATCCAAAATAAGCCGCAACCGCACAGGTGGCACAAAGAGCCGAGAGATAAAACTCAACCGCCACAAACCGATCTAACAACCGGTCTGTCAACAGCCGACTCCATCGACTGCCCAACCCCATGGCAAACAACATCAGCGACATGAGCACGGTCCACTGCAATGTCGTATTGCCCAACAAATAGCTCGCCAGCGTTGACAATGTGAACTCTGCCACAATCCCAGCGCATCCCGTGGCAAACACACAGGCTTTTAAAAGATAACTTTGACGCATACGCATAAAAAAACAACTCGGAGGTCACAAACACCGCCGAGTTGAAAAAATTCAATCAGGGGGATTTCACAACGCGATCGCGATACCTTCCACTGCCGCACTCCTTTTACTATTCATCAGGCAACCCAATTCTGCCCTGAAAAAAGTAAAATCGTTGGCTCAAATGATGAGCATAGATGTCGGGCAACACGGCTAAACGTTTGATATATCCCGAACCTATGGCTCCATATAATGCAGGGGTGGGTATTCCGAATACGCGCTTAAAATCCAGATAAAATTTCGGCAATTCTTCATCTGTGCCTTGAATTTTGGCAAGTTCCAAAAAATGATACCTGATGTCCCTCCCTTGCTGCACCCTATCAATAAGACCTCTGTTTGTTAAGCGGTTCCGGATATCAGCCTCTTCAAAAACATCACAGAGAATGATATGGGGCAAAAGCACGTGAGGCCTAAAGGGTTCGGGTAAAGGGATATAATCGGGTTGATCTCGAAACCGCGAGTTGTAGTCCCACTCAAGATCACAAGCGGCATTCATAACCATGACAAGAGGGTGGACAACAGGATTTATGGTCAATTGATGATCATCTGAAAATTTTTCAGCGGGATAATCTACTTGATGCTCCCAAACATTATGCAATAATTCACCCTGTTTAAGGGGCCCCGACATTGACACTTGATATGCAAATGACATTGAAACATTACTCGGTAAGAATCATTTCTGATCTCATAGTAGGCTGTCCAACATGCGTTGCGTATTGGACATTTGGAACATTCTCAATTTGGAACCTGGGAGACTCAACAGGCTCAATATAAAATTGAAACATTCCCTTCAATTCTTCAAAAGCCTCTTCCAGCCCTTCCGCCGGAAGATGTGCAATGAGAATATAACACAGGAATCGAAGCGTTTCCCCTAGCCCTTTTCTCAAAATAAAAAATTGCAGTTCTCCCTCTCGTGAACCCACGGTTGCACTCATATTTCCCCAAACGTCATCTTCGTTACTCGTCCTCCACGGGTTTGGGTCCAAGGGCATCGTGTAGTTCTTCAGAGATGGCCCATTGGAAAAGGTCGCCAGCAATTCTGTTAAATCGGCTGAGAAACGGTGAGACTTCATTGGGAGAACTCCTTTTGGAAGTGAAAAAATCTGCATCAATGATATATTTTTCTCCGTCATCAGTCTTGAGAAAACCGTGACGTAGCGTGACTTGTGAGCCCTTCACATCATCCAGTCCCAAATCCAAAGCAGCGACACTTTTTATTTCTAAAGGTTGGGCGGATAGTTCTGGTAATCCCAAAAGCCCTATCAGCCTTCGATTCAGCAAATTTTCCCAACCTCTATCTGTTAAGCCGAGCGCGTTCAGATCAATCACATCCTTGTAACGCAGTCCAATCCGCGTGTAAAATGCTGGCTTGTAAATGGCTTCAAACGTGTTTTTTCCCAAAACGAATTGCTTATAAAAAGACTCCCACCTGACATAATTTTTATCCGTCAATGCGACAAACTCAGGAGCCAAAGAAATTAAACGCGTTTCATCCGCAGTTAAGAACTTGTAGATTGGCTCTACACCGCCTCCCCCAAACCGTGCGAGCATCTCTAACACATCTGGTGGCAAGCCATCAACAATACTCGGCTTTTCGACATCATACAGAGGATATATCTCCCGTATTTTGTCTTGGAACTTTGCCGGTTCTTCAGCAGTAATTCTCAGGATTTTGGGAAACCTGATTTGACATATCACTTCTGCCAAAGGATTCTGTTCGTAGATAACCCGCCGTGACTTCGGGGGAAAGGGATATATCTCTGACATTTTGAATCCAAATTTTTCCTTGTGAAAAACGCTTTGTTTGATGAAACGCTGCAATCTACACAGGGTTTCAAAAACCAAAACGCACATTTTTCAGGCTTTTCTTTTTACAAACTCCACACAATCAAGAACGACGCGCCTACATAAGACGCCGCTTCGACGAAGCCCGCGCCCAAGTTGGGATGTTCTTGATTTGCGATTTCATCGGTCAGCTTTTGGCCGGGCAATAAAATGACATCGGCAATGGTCCGGACAATCGGCAGCAAAATCAATCCCGCGACCACCTCTATGGCAAAATCCTGCAAATTCACAGCCCAGGAAATAAAATTGCCTGCGGATGCGTGAAACACAATCACGCCAATGCCGACCAAGGCACCTGCAAAAGCGACGCCTGCCGCGACATTGTCTTTCTCAATTTCATCGTGAATGCTATACGGCGTAATCCACTCATACACCAACCCTGCCAGCACCAGAGACACCTGACCCAAGGCCCAGAAAACCACCGTCGTCAAAATCCCGCCAATCTCTCCCGATACCGCACCAAAAATCACCAATCCCGTCGCAATGTACGACGCGGCGACAACAACTCCTGTCCCCGCGTTTTGATCGTCGATCAATTCATCCCGAATTTTGAACCCGTGTAAGATCAACCCGTCGTTAACCCAGCGCGACAGATTCATCAACACAATCGCCAGCAATCCGTAAATGCCAATGTCGATCAAATCGTTGTCCAATCCCTGAGACGGCCCCGACAGCGTGCCGCCAATGGCCATCACCAATCCAAAATAGTACCCCGCCATGGCCGCGCCCAACGCGGCATTGTCTTTTTCAACTAACTCGTCCCGCACGCGATAGCTCGACGAGGTCAAATCCTTGATCAACTTGCCGACGTAGAACAGCACAAACGCGCAAATCAGATAAATACCCGTTGCGATCAAATCCTGTCCAATCATTTTCCAAACCCTCCAAAACTGCGGCTGCCAAATCCAGACCGACTGCGACTCGTTGAACGCGAACTGCCAAACCCGCTTCGACTTTGGCTCGTGCGACTTTGCACCTTTTGCGTAAACGATTGCCTCTTCTGTGCCACCGCCTGTTTGCGCCGCTCAAACGTCGATGGCTTTTGTTTTTGCGTTACAGACCCCTGCGTGCCGTACTCCCGATTGCGCCCGTAATACGGGCGTCGGTCCCGACGATAAGACCGATAATCGTCGTAATCGTACCGACTCATGCCAAACCCGCCGCCCCAACCGAGCAAATCCCGCATCAGCGCGTACTGCCCGTAAAACTCCCAGAATGACGTGCCCCCGCGATTCACCCACTGCCCGTATTGTGGATTGCCCACATAGTGATACCCGGGCGGATGTGGCGTGTTGTTCATCCCATCTTTCTCGGATTTCGCCACCAGTGCCATCCCCAGAAACGGTTCGTATTTTCGATAAATGGACTCCGATACCTCCACCCAGTCCGTTTGAACCTTTTTATCGCCCTGAGTAATGAGATACCGATGATAATACTTGGTAAAAATGGCCCCCTCTTCGCGCATGTCATCCAACACAATCATATAAGCCGGTGCCGAGGCCAGCGACCGCTGCATCTCAACCACCGGGTCGCGCTCGCCGCCACAACCGCACAACAACAGCAGCCCGATCAAAGCACGTACTGAAGTGCCTGCATTCAGCAAGACCAGCAATCTCTTAGATATCATACCATCCTCCTTTCACACAAGATACGCTCATACAGCGTTTGTGCCACGCGATCTCGGATCTTCGGGCAATTGCGAAAAATCAAACGCATTTACTTTATCGATGTCTGGCGCGAACCGGGGTATGGCGTGGAGCATGTGGCTGTGCCCACAGCGTCTGATGAGTGCCCGAGCACGCGCTTGCCGCGCGGCCTGTTTCAACATATCATCGGCAGACCAGCGCGCAAAAATTTTTTCGAGGCCATATCTAATCACGTTCTGATATCGGGGATCGCCAGACATATCGCGCTGTTCTTCGGGATCTTCGTCGATATTGAACAACTGGCAAGAGTCAAATTCAGCGTAATAGTTCAATTTCCAGGGCCCTGTGCGAATCATACACGCGGGTTTGTCGCCCAGCAAGCCAATGTATTCTGCAAAGACTTCATTGGGCCAGTCTGACGGCGGCGCACCTTTGAGGAATGGGGCAAAGCTTTTGCCCGAAACGTCGGGCAGGGGATCTGCGCCCGCAATATCTAGGACCGTGGGGCCGACGTCAATGAGGCTGACGATAGCGTCTTCTGTGTGGTTCTCGTGAAAATGGCCCGGCCATGAGCAGATCAAGGGAATGCCCACAGAGCCTTCGTAAAAACTGCTCTTCCACCACATGCCGTGGTCAGAGGCCATATCGCCGTGGTCAGAGGTGTAGATGATCGCGGTATGATCCACATCGGAAGTCGCATGTACCGCTTCAATAATTCGACCGATGTGCCGGTCGAGTTCGGTCGTCAAGCCATAATAAGCGGCCAGTCCGCGGCGATTCTGTTCCGGGGTGATGTCGTCGACGCCGCGCCTTTCTCGCCATTTTTTGATGGCCGGATGAAGGGCGTTTAAATATTCGGACGATTCGGGTTCGAGCCGAGGGATCTGCGCCATGTAATGCTCAAAGTCTTCCCTGGCGCAGATCAGGGGATTGTGCGGGCTGATGTAGCCCACGACAAGGACGTAAGGTCTGTCGCTGTGTTGTCGATTGGCGATGAATTTGCAGGCCGTTTCGGTCACGGACTTGTCAAAATAGCGATAGCCCGTTTCGCCATAACCCGATACTTGCACGCTGTATTTGGTCTGACCTGTCGTGCGGTTATATCCCGCGCCGAGAATTTCTGCGGATAGCCCACCGCAGTCCGCATGGATGCGTTTTTCAAAGCCGTGAAGCGGTGTACAACTGCGACTGTAGGTCAACTGACCGGGGTTTTTGAAGTGCATGCGCCCGCACAACACGGCTTCGTACCCCGCAGCACCAAAGGCATGGGCAAATGTGGGCGTTTCTAAAGACAGGCCCCCGCTGTTGTCATAAACACCCACATCACTAGGATACTGCGCGGACATAAAGCCCGCCCGCGAAGGCGCGCAGAGCGGATAGGGACAATACGCATTGCAAAACCGAACCCCGCGCCGCGCCAGCGCGTCCAAATGAGGCGTTTGCACAATGGGATTTCCCGCACACCCCATCACATAGGAATTGTGCTGATCGGAAATGATGAGGAGAATGTTGGGAAAGGGAGACATCTTTTTTTCCTGAATATCCCGATCAATCATTCCCATTGTACAGCCCCGCGCCGCGCACCAGCAGGCGTTTGGGGTTGGGAATGTCCATCAGTTCATCGACGCTGTGATAGCCAATCGTCATGCTCATGCGCGTATCATCGGTGTGGTTTTCGCCTGGCCCGTGGATGACCATGCTGTCGATAACGAGCATCCCTCCTGCGGGCATGGGCACGGGAAGTGCCTGCGCGAGAATATCGCTCGCCCAGTCTGCATCGTGAATAGATGTGGCAACACCGGGGAAATGATGGGATCCAGGTACAATGCGGGTGCATCCATTTTCAAGGGTGGTTTCTTCAAGGTAAAAGATGATCGTGAAGATATTGCGCGTCCATTGTTTGACGTCTCGGTGAAGCGACGCACTTTTGTTTTCTCTGGATGTACGCAAAGTGGCGTGGTTGTGTCGGTTGGTGAGAATTTCGATGTTGGGACCCAAAAGCGATTCGAGCGGATCGAGCGCGAGGGGATGCGTGGCCGCTTCTCGGAAAATCCGCGCGCGCCCCATCAGAACAGAGAGACGCACGGCACGGCCATCCCTGTTGCGGACAATGGGTTCGACCTCGTTGTCGATGTCGGCCATAATCGCAGCCTTCAGGTTTTCAACCATATCTCTTGGCAGACAGTGTGGAAAACGCAGAAAACCGTTGTTTCGAAAGAGTTGGATTTGTCGCATGGTGAGCATCGGGCTATTCCTGAACGGGCGTGGGATAGGGATGCGGGTGGCCGGTATAGACCTTTTCACCGCGTACGAGAATTTTTTCCGGATCGTCTTTGATCACATCGTGGGCATCGTGCGCGCGATAGGCAACCGTCATGCTGCGGCGGGAATGATCCGAACGGTTTGTGTCAGATCCGTGATAACAGCAGTCGTTAAAGAGCAACACGCCCCCGCGCGGCATGGGGATGGGCACCGCGCGGTAATAGTTTTCACTATCGTAAAAATTGTTTTCCCGAGGTCGGCGCGGGTTCACAAACGGACGGTTGTGGCTGCCGGGAACAATGCGTACACAGCCGTTTTCAATTGTAGATGCTTCGAGGTAGATCAAGCCCGTGATCAGCGTGTGGTCATAGGGTTCTTCACCCGCATGCCACGGCACGGGATACGACCCGGGCGGACGCACCATAACGTGATTGTGTTTGTTGGTCAGCACCTCGATGTTTGGCCCGATGAAGCCTTCGAGCGCGTCGAGGATAACGGGATGCGCCGCGGCTTCGAGATAGACGACATCGCGTGAAAAAATTTTCGACAGACGGCGCACATTGCCCGGCCCCCGCGTCCCGTGTTCTTCCCAAACAATGGGTTCGCGCATGTCTGCAATTTGCCGAGAGGTCACGTCATTGAGCCGCTCGACCAGATCGACGGGCAGGGTTTGGCGCACCTTGTAAAACCCAGTGGTTTTGAAATACCAGAGGTCTTCTTCTGTGATCATCATACATCCTCGGCTGAATCAGCGAATCAACGAATCAACGAATCAGTGAGATAGCCCGCTTTGAACAAAGCAAGCACAACATCCATTTGCTGATTGTGCGTCATTTCTGGTCTATCGAGTTTTTCCCAAAGCTCATTTGGTGATAGAAGCCCTTTACAAGCGCGGTCAGATTTTTTTTAGAAGCTTCAGACCTTCTATGGCGTACTTCTTATTTTTACTTGAGTTTGTATAAGAGCCAGGTTTAACTCCGCGAACAAGCCCTTCCTCGCATAAACCTAAAAAAGAAGATTTAGGACAACTTTTTTTGCACTATCGCTATTTGGGTAAAAAATAGAGGCCGCATTATCCCATGCGCTAGAAGGCTCCCTGTTTGCATTTTTCTGCAACTGATCTACGGCGCATAATGCTATTTTTCCATATTTATTTTCCATTATATCAATTCTCCTTCTTTTTTGACAAAAAAATGGCTTCACGCGTTCCACCGAAAATACTGAACTTCGCGATGGTTTCGGGCAGTTGGATCCTCTCGCCCCTCACTCCTCACTCCTCGCCGTTAAGTTAGGGAATTTTTTTTGTGCAGCAAGAAAAAAATATCGTATATTGAGGCGTTCCCGAAGTCCTTTATCTCACTCGCGCCTTTTGTGAAAGGACAGCTATATGCCCAATGCACTCCTCGTATATCCAAAGAATCCAGTGACGTTCTGGAGTTTTGATGAAGCACTAAAATTGGTCGGAAAAAAGTCGGCCTTCCCGCCTTTGGGGCTGTTGACCATTGCCGGTATGATGCCCGATAACTACAATTTGCATCTCGTAGATATCAATGTGCAGCCACTGACAGATGAAGATCTGAATTGGGCAGATATTGTCATTACATCGTCGATGATTATTCACTGGCATTCCCTCGAAGAAATCATCGCGCAGTGCAATGCCACAGGCGTGCCCGTGCTCAATGGCGGCCCCCTGCCCACGCAGTATTGCGAAGAAATTGAAGGAGATGCGGTCTTTTATTTGGGCGAGGCTGAAAATGGCTTTATGGATGTGGTAGAGCGCATGATAGCTAATCCTCAAAACGCGGGGCGCGAATACATCGACCGGCGAGGGGCGTTTCAAAGCCTCACAAAAACACCGCTTCCGCGCTGGGATCTGATCGATTTTGACGATTACACCGTGATGGTGATTCAAATTACGCGAGGCTGTCCGGAAAGTTGCACGTTTTGCAATATCCCATCGCTTTACGGCAAGATCACGCGCTTGAAAAACAGCAGCCGCGTGATTGGGGAACTTGACGCGCTATACGATAGGGGTTGGCGCGGTGCGATCATGGCGGTTGATGACAATTTTGTTGGCAACCGAGAAGAGATCCGACAAACGCTAGAAGAAGAGGTGATCCCGTGGCAAAAAGCGCGCGGGTATCCCTTCCAATTCAATACACAGGCGAGCATTCGCGTCAGCGATGACCCCGCGTTATTAGACGCGATGCACCGCTCGGGATTTGATAAAATTTTTGCGGGAATTGAATCGCCCGTGCAAGAAAGCCTGAAGTTTATGGGCGCGCAAAAGAACTTGCAGGGCAAAACGCCTTTGCTGGACAAAGTGAAGGTCTTGCAAACTTATGGCATGGAAGTTCAGGCTGGTTTTATCATGGGGCTAGACACGGATCCGGATGATATCGCCGACCGCATGATCGCGTTTATCCGAGAAGCGGGCATTCCCGTGGCCATGGTCGGGATTTTGGGCGTCCTGCGCGATACGCCCGACTACAAGCGCTACAAACGCTTGGGCCGCCTGATCGAAGGTGCGAAATACACGGGTGATTCGGGTCTTTTCAGTCGCCAGTTGAGCTATGTACCCCTCATTGACCCCGACGAATTGCTGGCGCGACATCGCCATGTCGTGGAAACCCTGAACAGTCCAGAGATATTTTTTGAGCGTTGCCGCACGCACTACGCGCATCGCACGCGCGGAGCAGTCTCGTCCATGCCCATTGGTTGGACGGAAATAAAGGCGTGTTTCCGATCCTTGTGGCAGCAGGGCGTGGTCGGAACGTATCGATGGGCGTTCTGGAAGTTTATGGCCTATATGCTCATACACCATCCCCGCGATATTGGCGATGGCCTGCGCCTCGCCATTCAGGGCAATCACCTCATCCTCACCACGCGCGAAGCCCTGCAAGTCGATGAGGTGAAGACATTCCTCAACGAGGCACTCGATCACCTGAAGCAATTTAGCGAAGGGTACAGAGAAGGACACGTCAGCGATTACGCGAGCAAGTTGATGCGCGCCTTGCACGGGCGATTTGATCATTTCCAAGACGATTATCGCACCTTACAGCACAAGGCCGAGGTGATACTAAAAGCGGGTCAGGAATACTGCGAATTGATCCGCGAAGAATTTCGCCACCAAGTCGCGGAACCTTTGGAGCGTTTTCAGCAGGAGATCGAAGCCATCCTCGCGGCATATCCCACGCAGAACGGTTTGCAACCCGCGCGGTAAATTTCCCCTGATGCAACACAAAAGCCCGGTATCACCAAAAGATACTGGGCTTTTTTTATTTTTCTCTTGAGATATCCCACTGCACGACTTGTATTCGCATTTTAGTTGTGCTTGCGCGCGGGGGAATGACGTTTCAGACATCCTAAATAGTTACCGCGACATCATCTTGGGGTTCAGGCGAGCACGGCTTTGAGCTTGTCTTCTATCGCGCTTTTGGGCACTGCACCGATGAGTTGGTCTGCCTGTTTGCCGTCCTTAAAAATGATCAACGTGGGGATGCTGCGAATGCCAAACCCCTGCGCGGTTTGCTGTGCGTGATCCACATCGACCTTGCAAACTTTCACGCGGCCTTCGTATTCCCGGGCGAGTTCTTCAATGCTGGGGGCAACCATCCGACACGGGCCGCACCACGTTGCCCAGAAATCCACGAGCACCGGAAGATCGGAATTGACGACTTCTGTCTGAAAATTTTCATCTGTAATATTCAATGGACTTCCCATTTTGGCACTCCTTTCAGGTTGGGTGTTGTTCTCATGAGCACGTGCTAAACTACCGCATTTGTATGGATCTGTCAAGGGGATGCGCGGCAGATGCGGTAGGCCAGGTGGGCGAGAATTTCGTGCGGTGGGCCGCCGCTGGACTTGAGGCGATTGTCTGCGTCGAGCAGAGCATCATGTGCATTCCAGAGGGTTTGATCGTCAAAATTGCGGGCCTGTTCGAGATAGTTATTGATAAAAAAAGCCGGGACTTTAAGGCGCGAAGCCACGGCATTTCTGGAAAGGCGTTGGGCAGCGGCCCATCGCGCGCGGCGCAAAATCGCAAAGTGACGGGCGATCAGGGCGACCGTGCCGACGGGGTGTTCCCCCTGCTCGCGCAGTCGCCCAATGAGGTCCTGCGCCTTGTCCAACCGACGGTGGCCGAGTGCGTCGGCGAGTTCAAAAGCGGTGACGCCGCGCGTGTTGTCGATCACCTCAGCCACGTGTTCGCGCGCGATGGGATTGGACGGGGTAGCGACAAAGAGTTTTTCGATTTCGCTGTTCAATTCGCGCAGATTTGATCCAATGCTCATGTGGAGCAGATGGGCCGCATCGGACGCGATTTGTCTGCCCAGGGTTTTGACGTGTGTCTGGATCCACGTCGGGATTTCATTGTCGTAAGGCGGGCGAAATTCAATTGCAACCGCGCGTTTTCGCAGTTCGGCAAACAGTTTTTTGCGTCCATCGGGTTTGGTGGCCGTGATGATCTGCACCGTTGTTTCGGGTGGAGATTCAATGAGGGGCAGGAGTTCAGGGATGGCTGCATCGGGCAAGCGGTGCGCGTTTTTGATAACAATGACGCGGCGGCGCGCCATCATTGGAAAGGTGAGGGCCTGCGAAATGGCCTGCGTAATGTCGATGTCTTCGGCCCAATAGATATCGAGGTTGAAGGCGCGCGCAGGGGGTTCAACCAGGATTTCAATAAGGGCGTTGAGAAGTTGGTCGCGCTGGAAGTCTTCCAGTCCAGAAAAATAATACAGAGAAGACACCCTGCCTTTTTTTGCGGCGTCGAGAACACGGGCAGGCGATGGGTCGGTTTTGCGAGCGCGTGGCATTCGGTTATCCGAGGAATTTGAACTAAAGGTCTTTGAAATCCGCGTCTTGAATTTGCGAATCGTCGATGTCCAGCGAAGACTTTTTCTCAGAAGAAACCCGCACAGACGGGCGCATGAGCATCGCGCGAAACAGACGACCAACAAAACGCAGACAGACAATGACGATCAGGGCAATGAGAAACAGACGAAGCAACATGGGCATCTCCGTCAGATGACTTGGACAGCGCGAGCGGGGCATTCGACAACTTTGCCGATAATATAAGCCTTTTCATCCATTTCACGCAACTTTGTACGCCTTCTGATTTGTCCGTGGGAATACGCCGCATCATCAATCTGCTGCGGTGTGCCGATACGGGGGGTTCTCGGTGGTGCTTGCCGATTCAATTTCCGGCGCGCCAAACCATCGCCAGATCAAGCTGATCAGCACCGGTACAACGACTAGCGTGAGCGCGGTGGCAAATGCGAGGCCAAAGATGACCGCCACGCCCATGGGGCCCCACCACTGACTGCTGCGCCCTCCAATTTCCCACGAAAAGGCAAAAAAGTCAAAACTGATGCCCGTGGCAAGGGGCAACAGGCCCAGGATGGTGGTCATAGCTGTGAGAATAACGGGCCGAAATCGCACCACGCCTGCGCGAATGATTGCGTCGCGCGCGGAAAGCCCGCGCCGGCGCAATTGCAAGGTATAGTCGATCAGAACAATGGCGTTGTTGACGACCACGCCCGCAAGGCTGATCACGCCAATGCCCGTCATGAGAATGCCAAAAGGGGTTCGCGTGACAATCAGGCCAATCAGCACGCCAATCAGAGACAAAACGACGGACGTGAGAATGACAAAGGGCAAGGTCAGGGAATTGAACTGCGTAATCAGAATCAGGGCAATGCCGGCCAATGCCAAGAGAAAGGCTTTGGAAAGGAAGGCCGTTGCTTTTTGCTGTTCTTCATTTTCCCCGGCATAGCCGATGTGATAGCCCGGCGGCAGGGGAAAATCGGACAGGAGGGCTTGCACATCGCGCATGGCTGCATCCGGTGTGCGGTCTTGTACTTTGCCTTCTATGGCAATCACGCGCTTGAGATCTTTGCGCTGGATGCTGCCAAATCCCCCGCCCGTTTCGATGCGTGCAACCGCGCTGAGGGGTGTGATTTTGCCATCTTTTTCCAGGGTGATGCGCGCGAGATCGGCAAAGGAGGTGCGTTTGTCGGACTTGAACCGCACCCGAATGTCGTACTCATCTTCGCCCAGGCGATATTCAGAGGCTTTTGTGCCGTAAATGGCTGAGCGCACGGTCGAAGCAATCAGGCGCGTGTCCAGGCCGGCCAGCGCGGCGGCTTCGCGGTCTATGACGATGCGGACTTCGGGACGCCCCCGGTCGTAGTCGTCTTTGAGATCGACAATGCCAGGCACCTCTGCCACCATGCGTTTGATGCGCGCAGCGAGTTGACCCAAAACCTCGAAGCTCTCGCCGGAGACCTCGACGCTAACGGGCGCGCCCACCGGGGGGCCGGCGCGTTCTTGGGTCAATTCGATTTCGGCGCCAGTCAGATTGTTGAGTTTGTTGCGGATCTCTTCAATGGTCTCAAAAGAGGATTGCTGGCGCAAATTTTCTTCGACAAAGTCGATGGAGATGCGACTGGCATGTGAAACGCCTTCGCCGGCGGCAAAGATATTGCCGCCCGATACCCCCACGTTGGCAACATAAGTTTCAACATCGGGGATATCCGCGAGAATGGATTCGATCTGCCGCGCCAAACGGTCCGACGTTTCGAGGTTTGTGCCAGAGGGCGCGCGCACGTCGATATAGGCTGTATTGGGTTCAATTTCTGGAAAAAATTCGATGCCCCGGCCCAAGAAATAGTACGCGAAAATGACGAGCACGAGGGTGCTCACCGCGAGCAAACTGGTTCGCCCCGGGCGATTGAGCGCGGTTTCGAGGCGGTGCTGATACGCGTTGAGGACGCGCTGGAACGAAGTTTCTTCCAGAGTTTCGCGCCGCGTCATAAAAGATGCGCAAAATGTGGGATTGATAACGAGGCCCACAAAGAGGGACGAAGACAGGGTAATGATCAAGGTGATGGGCAAGTATTTCATAAATTCGCCCATAATGCCGGGCCAGAAAATCATAGGGGCAAACGCGCATAAGGTCGTCAGGGTTGAGGTTATCACGGGCCATGCGACTTCGCCCGTGCCTTCCAGTGCGCCCTTCGCATGGGGTTGGCCTTCTTGTAGATGGCGATAGATGTTTTCGACAATGACAATGGCATTATCGACGAGCATGCCGAGGGCGAGGATCAGGCTAAACAAAACGATCATATTGAGGGTGATGCCCATAATTGAGATGATGACAAAGGCGACGAGCATGGAGAGGGGAATGGCGATGCCCACAAAAAAGGCATTGCGAACCCCCATAAAGAAAAAGAGCACCAGAACGACGAGGATGAGACCGGATACAATGTTGTTTTCGAGGTCTTTGACCATCATGCGAATGTCTTTGGATTGATCGCCCAAAATCGTGACCTGTGTGCCAGCGGGAAAGGTGGGTTTCAAGTCGTCGATCACAACTTTAATCTGGTCGGCTATGGCGATCAGATTTTCACCGCTGCGCTTGACAATTTCCAGGCTCACGCTGGGTTTTTGGTTGAGTCGGGCATAGTTTGCGCGCTCCTTAAACCCATAGACGACCTCGGCAACATCGCGGATATAGACCGCGCGCCCGTGCGATGCTTTGATGAGCAGATCGCCAATTTGGGAAACGGTTTCGAGCTCACCGGGCACGCGCACGGTGTATTTGTACGCGCCCATAGTCACACTGCCCCCGGGAAGGGTCAAATTTTCGCGTCGGATGGCGTCGATCACGTCTTGTATGGCGAGTTTGTAGGCCATGAGGCGGTCGGGGTCAACATCGACTTTGACCTCGTATTCGAGACCACCCGCCACGTGCACTTCGAGGATGCCGGGAATGATTTCAATCTGGTCGGCGAGGTCCTCGGCGATTTCTTTGAGCCGAATCAGCCCATAGTCTCCCGATAAGGCGACTAGCATCATGGGGATATTGGAAAAGTTGACTTCGAGAACAACTGGGTCTTCCGCGTCATCGGGCAGTTCTGGCTTGGCCAAATCGACCTTGTCTTTGACGCGCTGTAGAGCATTGTCAATGTCGGTATTGGGATTAAATTCGACCGTGATGGACGAGGCACCTTCGACCGAACCCGACCGGATGACTTTGACATTTTCAATGGATTGAAGCTCTTTTTCCAAGGGGCGGGTGATGAGGTTTTCAACATCCTGAGGCGAGGCACCGATATACGGCGTGCTGACAATGATAACGGGAATGACGATATCGGGCGATGCCTCGCGGGGAAGCGACAAATAGGCCGAGATGCCCGAGATGATCAGGATGCCGACAAAAACGCAAACGGTAATGCGGTGTTTGAGCGCGTAGGCGGTGATGGTCATGGAACTGGTTCCGCATATTTTACGGCCACGCGGTCGCCGTGGATGAGGTCTCGCCCGCCTTTGACGATGATCTGATCGCCAAAGGAAAGGCCCTTTTGAACGACGACGCGGTCGGCTTCTGATGGTCCCAAACTGAGCGGGCGCGACACGGCTTTACGGCCTTCAACGACAAAGGCCACAGGGCCTGTTTCGCGTTCGAGAATGGCTTCGCGGGGAATGACAACGACGTGTCGGTGAATGCGACGCACGGCTTTAAGCGTGCCGATCATGCCGGGCCGGATACGACCTGTTGGGTTGAGCATGTGGACTTCGATGGGAAAGACTCTCTGGTCTGTCTCTGTAGCAGGGCCAATATGCGCGATGGCTCCCGCAAATTTTTCCCCCGGCAGGGCATCCAAAATAAAGGTAACGGGACTGCCTTCGCCAAAGTCAATAATTTCGCTCTCGGCCACCCAGGCCGCGACGCGCAGACTGTCGATTTGAACCAGTCGGAATGCCGCGCCACCCGGTGACATGAGTTGTCCTTGTGAGATATAGCACTTTGCAATCGCGCCTGAAAAAGGAGCGCGAATGCGTCCGTAAGAGAGGCGCCGCGCTAGGGTCTGCGCGGCGGATTTGGCACGGTGAAAATCGTATTCTGCGGCAAAATATGCCCGTTCGGAAATCGATCCCTCTGAGAAGAGTTTTTGGCTGCGCTCGTAATTGTAGGTCTGAAACTTGAGATAGGCTTCGGCTTCGATAAACGCGGCTTCCAAAAGCTCCATGTTGAGTTGTGCGAGATCATCTCCTCGGCTGACGCGGGCACCCACATCTTTGTGAACCGCGATCACAACGCCCGCTTCAAGGGCACTGATGGTCACATCGCGCCAAGCATGGACTGTGGCAGACAGCCTGCTGTATTGCACGAGCGAATCGGGTTTGAGCGCGAATGTAGAGACATTGGTCGCGCGCTCGGGTGGCGCGTCCTTTTGAGCCGAAGATCCGTCGCCACAGCCAATATGGGTCAAGATCAAAAGACAGGGTATCAAAAGCCTGTGTAACGTCATGGGGTATCCTTTGGGAGGGTCGGCTCGCCCAAAATGCCCGCACTGCGCTCTAAATGCACGAGGGCGACCGCAAAATCTCGTTTTGCACGCGCGAGTTCGGCTTCCGCGCGTTGCAAGGTGAGTTGTCCATCGATGACTTCGAGTTGGGTACCCACACCACTTTCATAGCGCGATTCTGCAATTTTCATGCCTCGACGCGCCAGATCAACCGCCTGTACCCGCGCGCTTTTTCTTGCGCGAACTTCGAGAAAATTGCGCTGCGCTTGCATGACATTGAGACGCACGTCACGCTCGATCTGTTTTTGAGCCAACTCCGCGCGGCGCGTGTCTGAACGGGCATGCGCCACCTCTGCGTCGGTGCGAAATCCATCAAAAATGGGAATTGTGAGCGCGATGCCCGAAAACCAACTCTGGCGAAAATCGCCCGCTGCAAAATCAAATTCGTTTTTCTGTGCCTGCCATTGCCCATTGACAATCAAGTCTATAGTGGGTCGGGATGCTGATCGGGCAATGGTTTCCGCGCGCCGGCGCATATCAACTTCGAGGCGGCGCTGCCGCACAATGGGACGCATGCACATCGAGAGGTCGATCAGGTCTGCGCTAGACGACACGAGGCGGGTTTCTTCGCGGAAAGTCCCATGAGGCGTGATGGCCTCGTCGGGATCGATGCCGATTTCGTTTTTGAACGCCAATGCTGTCAATGCGTGCTCATTCTCGGTGCGGATGGAGTCTGCTAGCAATTCGGCCACCTGCACCTGTGCCCGCAGCAAATCGTAGTCCGACACGCGCCCCGCCTCGCGCAACTTTTCAACGCGCCTAAAATTTGCCCGCGCGCGCGCAACAGAAGATTTGCTGACGCGCATGAGTTCCCTCGCCAACAGCAGATCGTAAAAAGCCGTTTCGACCCGCGTGTGTACTTCTTGCCGCGCAGCGCGCACACTTTCCATTGAAAATTCCCTGAACAGACGCGCAGCGCGCAGGCCGGCAAAAACTTTGCCCCCGCTAAAAATGGCTTGTCGAATGCCGAGCGTGCCCGTGAGGTTGTTGTGCGCGCCCACGGTGAATTGTTCTGGCCCTGTTGGCGTATCAAAAAAAAAGGTGGGAAGCAACCAGTTCCGCGTATATTGCAAGGTGACATCAAATTGGGGGAAAACATCGGCCCATCCCTGGCGAATCTGCTGATGTGATTTGTTCAGGTCTTCACGCGCGATTTGCAGGGCTTCATTATGCGACAGCGCGTGCTGCAAACTCTCTTCGAGGGTGATGGGGCGGGAATGGGCTCTGGGAAGCGCGAAAAAGAAAAATACAAAACCGACGGTACACAACCATCGACAAAGAAAGAGATATTCCATCGGCATTTGAAGAGATCGGGATTGGGTAGTGATGGCGTATGAAAATCTACGGGCCGGGCCTTAGCTGTGTGCTGTGTTTCACGACATATAACAGGACAAAACCCCGTCCAATAGGGTCAGGGCCTGCACTGCTTCTGCCACATCGTGAACCCTGACAACATGTGTCCCCGCGGCCGCGCACAATGTGATTGCAGCCATACTGCCCGGTAGGCGCTCGTGCGGTTGGCTCTGCGGCGCGGTGAATTGCTTGCGCGATGGCCCAATGAGAAGGGGATAACCTAGGGTGTGGAATTCGGACAGTCGGGCGAGGATCTCGAGATTGTGCATGTATTTCTTGCCAAACCCCAGACCCGGATCGATCGCGATCTGAGCGCGGGCAATGCCCATAGCCTGTGCGCGGTTGATTTGCACGCTTAAAAAGTCGAGAATATCGGCGACAACATCGCCGTAAACGGGGTTCTGCTGCATGGTCGCGGGCGTTCCCCGCATGTGCATGAAAACAACCGCGGCCCCTGTGTCTGCAATGGTGTCGATCATGCGCGCATCAAAACGCATGGCACTGATGTCGTTGACCACGGTCGCGCCATGGTCAATGGCCTGTCGGGCGACTTCGGCTTTGGTTGTGTCAATCGAGAGGGGAACGCCAATTTGCGGCGCAATTGCCTTAATAATGGGAATGGTACGATCCAGTTCTTCTTCCAAAGAGACGACAGCAGCCCCTTTGCCATAAGGCCCGGCTGGCCGGGAGGATTCCCCGCCGATGTCGATGATATCGGCACCCGCTTCAACCATTGCGAATGCACGGTCAATCGCTTTGCGCGGCTGAAAATAAAGGCCACCATCTGAAAATGAGTCCGGGGTGATATTGAGAACGCCCATCACGAGCGTTCGATGACCTAAGCGGAGCGGCGTGCCGCAACACGAAAGCTGGTAAGCAGGGCGTATGGGGCTCATGGGAAGATGCACACAGGCCATAAAACGAGCGAGGGAAACGCGCCTTCGTGTCCTTCGTAAAAAAAAAGAAGCGGCTGCCATCTCTTTGGAATTGAAATGGCGAAGATCAGCCGTCCGATGGCTGTTTTTCTCTTGCGGAGACGGGCGTCTCAGATGATCGATCCTGCGCGCCGTCTTCTACCTGATCTTTCGCTTCTTGTGGATGTTTTGCACGCCCGTTTGGCACTGGTTTTTTGAGTTCTTTGCCTTCTAATAATTGGTCGAGTTGTGCATCGTCAAGGGTTTCAAATTCGAGCAATGCTTCGGCCAAAATGTGAACTTTGTCTATGTGATCACTGAGCAATTGTTCGGCGCGAGACTCGGCTTTGAGCACAAAGTTTTTGATTTCCTCGTCGATCATTTCGGCTACTCTGTCGCTGTGCTCTCGGCGTTGTGCCATCTCCCGTCCGAGAAATATTTCGTCGTTTTGCTGTCCATAAGCGATGGGACCGAGTTTTGGACTCATGCCCCAATCGCAAACCATCTGGCGGGCGAGATTGGTGGCCATGCGGTAGTCTTGTTGCCCCCCGGTTGTAATTTCGCCAAAAACGAGCTTTTCGGCAATTCTACCACCTAGTGCATAAGCCAAGACAGCTTCACAATAACTTTGGGGATAGGTGTGTCGCTCGTCAATGGGCAGGGTGTGCGTGACGCCGAGGGCGCGCCCGCGAGGAATGATGGTCACTTTGTGCAGGGGATCGCTTTCTGGAATGAGTTTGGCAACCAGCGCGTGACCAATTTCGTGATAGGAAGTGAGGCGTTTTTCCTTGTCGGAAATGACCATGCTGCGTCGCTCTGCCCCCATCATGACTTTGTCTTTGGCATCTTCAAAATCGTCCATGGTAACGCGGTCTCGATTATTTCTTGACGCCATGAGCGCGGCTTCGTTGACCAGATTGGCGAGATCCGCACCTGCCAGGCCGGGGGTTCCGCGCGCCAGCACCTGTAAGTTGACGTCGTCGGAGAGTGGGGTGTTGCGGGTGTGGACTTTCAAAATGCCCTCGCGCCCTCTGACATCGGGGCGATCCACCATGACTTGGCGGTCAAAACGCCCCGGTCGCAACAGCGCGGGGTCGAGCACGTCGGGGCGGTTGGTGGCCGCGAGGAGGATGAGCCCCTCTTTGGACTCAAAACCATCCATTTCAACGAGGAGTTGATTGAGGGTTTGTTCGCGTTCGTCGTGCCCGCCGCCAATGCCTGCACCGCGGTGCCGCCCCACAGCATCTATTTCGTCAATAAAGATAATACACGGGGCGTGACTTTTTCCCTGTTCAAAGAGATCGCGCACCCTTGAAGCACCCACGCCGACAAACATTTCGACAAAGTCTGAGCCGCTCATCAAAAAGAAGGGCACATTTGCTTCGCCTGCGACCGCGCGCGCCATGTGCGTTTTGCCCGTGCCCGGGGGGCCAACCAAGAGTACTCCTTTTGGAATGCGCCCGCCCAAGCGTTGAAATTTGCGCGGATCTTTCAAAAATTCGATGATTTCCTCCAGTTCTTGCTTGGCTTCTTCGGCGCCGGCAACGTCTTTGAACGTGATTTGGGCTTTATCTTCCGAGACGAGCTTTGCTTTACTTTTGCCAAAGCTGAACGCGCCTTTGGGGCCTCCTTGCATCTGCCGCAAAATAAAAAGCCAGAGGCCAATAAACAGGAGCCAAGGAAAAAAATTAAAAAAGATGTTGAGCCAATTGGAGGGCTTTTGAAAGCGAAAGTCAACGCCGTGTTTGAGCCATTCTTCGCGGATCGGAGTCTCGGCATCTACGACGCCTAGGTTGACGACAAAATCGCGGAACAGATGCTGTTGTCTTCGACTTGGCGGGGTGCGTTCTTCTGCCACGAGGTGGCCGTGAAATTCGTTGTCGCGAATAACCGCTCTCTGGATTTTGCCCTCTTCGAGGTACATTCTGTACTCTTTGTAGCTAAGCACGACATCGCTGGAGGAGTCGCTGCCAAAAAATTTGGACGCAAAAATGGCAACGAGCAGGAAAAAGACCCAGAACGCCAGCGGTTTTGAGATGCGCCGCCACCGGGGCCGCTTGTCATTCTCCGAAGCCCCATTGCGATCAGCATTATCCCGATTGATCACTGAAAAGTTTGGCCGGTGCTCTTTTTTGGGCGCAGGCGCGTCGTCATCAGGATGGCCGGAAGCGCGATCTGGGGTCTCGTCAGACGAATGTGTTTCTTCACCCGATTCCGAGTCCCTGTCTTTGGGGTCGATCATGAATGCCTCTTTTCGCGTGATGTGATAAGGGATGACCTGCTGGCGCAGTTGTACACCGCTTGCAGGCCACCGCTAAAAGTTGCTTTGAGCACGCGCCGAGTCACAGGTGTAACTGGGGCTATTTGCGCGCGTCTCAGGCCAACAACCCACAAAATGGTCGCGCCGCTCACCAGCAGTGGCATTTCGCCGCGCAGTGGACGAGGAACTTTGCTGTCGCCGAACAGTCTGCTGACTTTTTTTTTCCCCTGCATGCCAAAAGGGCGAAACCAGTCGCCCGGCCGAGGTGAACGGAGATACAACGCACGGCTGGGAAGTTGATCCAGATCAAAGAAAACAGTGTGATCCGCTGCATTTTGCAGGTGCTCTTGCCCGACACAATTTAATATGTTCATTGAGAATTTGCCGTTGATATCGAACGCGACGCCGGGCTTAACCAAAAAGCAATATGCCCGGGTTGGACGGGCAATAATGAGGGTATCGCGCGCGCGATACGCCGAGATTTCTGGCGTTATTTGAACGCTGTGTGCGGGACGGGAAGAAATTTTGAGAATGCGTTCAACAGCACGGAAATGGGTAGCGTTTTCACTGGCCTGAAGGGCAAAGAGTGCCGTCCGAATCAGGCGACGCCGAAGCGATATATGATAACCGAAAAAACGCCGAATATCAAGGATAATTTTTCGGCTATCGCGATACAAGAGAATTTCTGAAAACGCTTGTTGTGCAAGACTTTCAAGGTGTGCATCGTCATTTTGCAGGAGGATTGCCGCGCGTGCGAGAACGCCTTCTATTTCGGGGTTGTACGCCTTTTGTAAGTGGGGGACCAAGTCTGTGCGAATGCGATTGCGCAGAAATTTGGGATCGCGATTTGTTTCATCGCGCCTCACCGGCAAATTGCGGGCGCGCACATAATATTCAATTTCCGAGCGGACAAATAAGAGCAACGGACGAATCCAGCACGCTTGTGAAATGGGGCGCATCCCGCCCAATCCAGTGAGCCCCGCACCTCGAATCAGACGCATCAGTACAGTTTCTGCCTGGTCGCTTTTTGTGTGCCCGAGCGCGATGCGACTCGCGCCAGTTTTTCGTCTGATTGTCTCGAGAAATGCCCGGCGTGCATCGCGCGCTGCTGCTTCAAGAGATTGCTTTTTTTCTTTTGCCCGTCGTGCAACATCTTCTTTTTGAATATAAACCGGATAGCTTTGGGCAATTTGTTTGACAAATGCCGCATCGCTGTCGGCATTGGGGCGAAGTTGGTGGTTGAGATGCGCGATATAAATTGTGAGGCGCCATGTTGATGCGAGGCGGCCGAGCAAATCAAATAAGGTCATCGAGTCCGGGCCGCCCGACAGAGCCACGACCACCCCATCGCCCGATGTGAGGAGGCGTTCTTTTTCGATATAAGCTTCAACGCGATGCAAAAGATCGGACATGCCAAGTGCCATTTTGCAGGAGTTTAGACGCCCGAATAGGGTCTGGGGTTTCTCGTATTGGACATTGCAAAATGTAGCCGGTGATCTGCACTTCTGCCTTTGACTAAAAATAGGTATTGAGGCGCATTTCCACGCCCTTGAAGGGCAGCACCTGATAGCAGGTGCCCGATGTACAGGCCGTGCCTCCGCGCCGTTCGCCCGCAAAGAGGATAGCGTCGCAATGCGTACCAAAACGCGCATTGAGATTGAGAGAATAGTAAGTGCGGCTGCCCGTTTCAATGGCGAATGTTTCCGGGCGATCAACTTCAAAAGGATCAGTCGTGTGATCGACGACAAGGGCCGCGCCAAAACCGCGCGTGTGCTGCAAGAAGAGCGCGCCATAAGTGTTGGAAAAGCTCGGTTGGTCTTCAAAATGGACCGCGTGTTGATATTGAAAGTCGAGGCCGAGCGTATGTCCTTTGGAGGTCGCTGTTTCAAAAATCGCGCCGCCCGTGCGGTGCCTGTCAATGCTGCTGAGATCGTCTTTGCCCCAGTGGTAAAAGAAGGTGGCGATCAGATTGTCAAATCTGTAGAGATCAAAGGACAGGTGTCTTTCTTTGAAAAAGGTCTGTACATTCGGCGCCAAATTATTGCGGGCATCGCTGAAGTTGGCCGTGAAATTGCCCAAGCCGGGCTGCACATAGGTGGCTTCAATCTGATAGCCCTGCTCATTGGAGAGCAACAGGACATGTGTGGATCGGTTGAGCAAAAAGGCCGCGTGTTCGCGGATGAGCGACGGGGGATCGTTGAAGGCGAGGGCCATGTTGTCGTAATTTTTGTATTCAACACTTAACCCCAAGCGCGCCCCCCCCACATTGCCCGACACATAGAGGCCGTGCCCATCAACGCCGCTTTCCCGCAGAGCATACTCGCCGTAGAGGTTTCCATAGAGGCCGGCGTTGCCCAGAAAGTGGGTGAGGTCGAGATCGGCAAAACCAGACCAGGCCCAATTTTTATTCGCCAGAGAATCTTTGGGAGAGATGTGAACGCCCGTGCCGCCCATTTTGAGGTTGACAAGGGGTCTGACGGCGAGTTCACCGCCCGCGACCCAATCCCCGCGGCGAGAAATACCGCGCGAGGGATTGCCCGTTTTAGCACCCGGGGGAATGTCGCTGAGTGCCGGGCGACCAATCAGGGCTTTGGCCTCTGTGCGGTTGCCGGCCCAAGTGGCAATCGCGCCCTCGAGGTCTTGGGCCGGGGAATAGCGCAGGCGATAAACCGCGCTTTCGAGCACCACGCCGGGCAGTTCATAAGCGCGAAGCGTGAGGCCCCGTCCGAGAATCGCGTAGTAATTGCCGATTTCCACACGCGCGGCACCGTAGTTCCACCGCGCGTATTTCTGCGTGATTTGATACGTTTCGCGGTCTGCGCCCCATGTGTTGTAAACTTCTGCCCTGAAGCCGGCCTGCAAGTCTTTTTGCGTAAAGTCAATGTTAAATTGATTGTAGGCTGTCGCGATGGCCGTAGAGTCAGCCCCCGGCACTTTACCGCGCTGCATTTCCGTGAGTCCTGTGAGGGTCATTTGCGCGGAAATGGGAGCTGTGAAAACCGCGATGATAATCAGACTACTCGCTTTCATCAGAGGCCTCCTCCTCGGGCAATAGGGCCTCTATAGCGCTGATGATGCGTTGCGGATCAGATAAGCCGGCCCGCCGCAACACAATTTCTCGATTTGGCGCGATGAGAATCGTGGTGGGCAAGGCCCGAACTTGCAGACGTTTCATAACCGCCCCATCCGCGTCAATGGCGATTGGAAAAGTGATGTTGCGTCCTTTTAAGAACGGGAGAATGCGATTTTGACCGCGGGGGCCATCTTCGTTAATGCCCAAAACCGTGACGCCTCTGCCCGCGTATTGGGCATGGATTTCTTCCAGCTTGGGCATCGCCTTGATGCAGGGTTTGCACCATGTGGCCCAAAAATCGAGTAAAACAGGGCCTTTTTCGAGGAGCGCGGATAATTGTATTCGATCGCCATTGAGGGCTGGCAGGTTAAAATCAGGTGCTTCGGTTGCCCGCGCAGTTGATGCGATGAGAAGACAGAGCCACAGTGCGAGAAATTTTTTCATGCGATCACCTACCCAAAGAACAATGAACGGGAAACTTGGAATCCATCCGCATGACAATAATTAAGACCATTTGATGGTATCTGTCAACCACTTGTTGTCACTCAGCGATATGTGTTTTAATTTTTTGCTGATAAACTTTTAGTGCCTATTTTAGAGGCGCGAGGCAGAACTTAGGGGCGTGCCTCGCGCCCACCCAAAGATGCACTGGAACGGACAACTGCCTAATTCTAAACAACTTGCTGTATATCAATACTTTACGCCACTCGTTTTTTGGCTAAACGCATACTGACTAACCCCTTGTAAGCACATGCTCGGATTACTGCATTGTGCTTGTGCCAGCCTGCCTACACGCGGGGAAGTTGCTTTCAGAACACAACTCCCTGCGGGGTCAGTTGCCAACTGCTGGTCGGCTTCCTAGCTATCGGCAGACGGGATTGACCAAATGGGCTGAAAAAATAAAATCCTGGCATCGGCAGGCTGAAAAAGCAATGCCAACGCATCGCAAAACGCGACGCCAAAACTCAGTGCTCTGGGCTTCAGCATCTCACAGCTTCCAAAATGTTTTGACCTTTTTTGGCGTCGTAATTGACTTGGGAATCGGCTCATTCATCGTCAGCAGCCATTGACTTTGGCCCTCATAGCGGTGGAACAATTGCATTTTTATTTTTTTCGAGTATTTTGTCACCACGGTCTATCACCAACAGAATCGTCTATGCCGAGAATACCACACCGGCCAGCGAGAGGTTCTCACATAAACGCAAAGCCCTGCCTCTGCTTACCCCGTCGGCAGACAAGGCTGACCCCGCCCAAAGGAGTGCGCGATGCACCTGAATGCCAAGACAGCAGATGATTTTCGCCAGCTTTGGAATGGCGAGCGAAATTTTCTTCTCAATCCCGAGTTGTTCCAATTTGAAATGCCCCTGCCTCCCATCGAGAATATAATAGATATTTTGCGTCGCGAGGCAGAGGCGCGCATTCAATTTTTGGATGACAGTTTGAGCGATGCAGAACAAAATGATTTGGTCGAAAAGTTTAAGGCTGCGCCGATTGAAGAAGCTGTTGAGATGCCAGTGAGTCTGTCGCATTTTCATTTGCAGAATTTTTATGGTGTCGGACAATTTCTCGCGCGTTTTCAAGACTGCGTGATGATCCCCTGGCGCGCGTTTTTGTCTCAACTCGGATTTACGTGGCAAAGATGTTATCCCATTATTTTTATTTCCGGAAAAGGGTGTCGCTCCACATATCACGCAGATTCTTCGCACGTGCTGGCATGGCAAGTTTATGGGGAGAAGCACTTTCACGGTTTTTTGAAGCCCAGCGAACGCGAGCCTGTTCAGAAACTCGTGGCGGATCGCATGGGCATCACGCGCATTGCGATTCCCGAAATCGATCCAGCAGAAATTTTGACCTATGATATGCAACCCGGCGATCTGCTGTGGAACCAGTTGTTGACGCCCCACTGGGTCAATGCAGGCTACGATGAGGTCGCCATGAGCATTAACATTTCCCACGGTGGGGTCGCTTATCGCGGTGAATTTTGTCCAAATGAACAGGTGTTGCGCCAATACTGGAAAAAGAATCCCGAAAGGGCGTGGTTGGTCGATGAAAGGTATTGAGGGGAAAGGCGAGAAGCGAGAGCCACCCAACCCCTCCCTCATCTCGCGTCTTGCCTTTGGGGTTGGGTGAGGGGAATCCTGAAAATCCTTCAATCCTAAAATCTTGATTCGCCTTTGGGCCGGGGGGTTGGGCGGGCTGACCGCTGAAAGCTTATATAGGAGGTGTATCGTGAATTTGACCATGCAGAAGCAGACTTTGTCGTGGGACGACAGCGAACATACGGTTTGGCAAACGACGAGAGAACGGGTGCATTGGCAGGCCGAACAAACGGCTCTGTTGTTGTGCGATGTGTGGAATAACCACTGGTGTCGCGGTGCGGTTGAGCGATTGGAGGCGATGGTTCCGCGCATGAACGCGGTTGTGCAAAGCGCGCGCAAGCAAGGCGCGACCATTGTTCACGCACCGTCGGGCACGCTTGAAGTTTATGCAGATACACCCGCGCGAAAACGGATTTTGGATGTTCCATCCGTTGAACCACCTGAGAATTCTGAGCGCGCGGATCCCCCTCTTCCAATCGATGATTCGGATGGAGGGGCGGACACGGGTGAAGATCCCAAAAAGATCAACACGCGGGTCTGGACGCGGCAACACGCGGGAATTGATATCGATCAAGAGCGAGATATCATTTCCGATCAAGGGCGAGAAATTTACAGCTATATGCAGCATTGGGGAATCGACAACATGCTCATCATGGGCGTGCATACCAATATGTGCGTGTTGCATCGCACGTTTGCGATCAAGCAAATGACGCGCTGGGGCGTCCAAGTCGCCCTGATCCGCGATTTGACCGATGCGATGTACAATCCGGCGAGATCGCCTTATGTGAGCCACGAAGTGGGCACGCAATTGGTCATCGCGTTTATTGAAAAATTTTGGTGCCCAACAGTGTTGAGCGATGATTTGCTGCGAGGTATGCGATGATTGAACGACCCAATATCTTGTTTATTACGACAGACCATTTGAGGTATGATACCCTGGGATACACGGGGGATCCGATCGTGCAAACGCCGGCGATAGATGCCCTGTCTGAGAAGAGCGCGCGGTTTTCAAAGTGCTTTGTGCAAAATCCCGTGTGTTCGCCGTCGCGGGCGTCGTTTATGACGGGGCGTTATCCCAAAAATCACGGGGTGCGATGGAACGGGGCAAAGCTCAACGAAAATGAGATCACCATGGTGGAGGCGTTCAAAAACCAAGGCTACACGACTGCCAGCGTGGGCAAACACGGCATTGGGCAGCAGCGTTTTCGACGTGTGCTTGACCACATGGATGCCGCGGGGATTCGGCGGGGATGGCAGGAGCGCGCAGATGGGGATTATACTGTCACCGACCCCAATCCGTTTGAGCAATATGTTCGCAATCGGGGATATGAGTACAAAACGGGATATGCCCTGCCCAATTTTCGCAAGAACCTCGGCGCCGTACCATCCGATCTTCCCGAAGATTGCCACATCGATGCGTATGTGGGAATGAAGAGCATTGAATATCTCGAAGGTCTGGATCCGAGCGATCCCTTTTTTTTGTGGGTGGGATTCTACGGCCCGCACCATCCCTATGTCCCTTCGGGGCGTTTTGCAGATATGTACGACCCCCATGCCGTGCCCCCATTTCAGCGAACAAAAGACGACATGGGCAAAAAGCCGCCCGAATACGCTTTGTATTTCCAAGCAAAACACCACAAATATCGCGGGTTTGATCGGGCATCCGATGAGACCTTCCGCAAGATGAAGGCCGCGTATTACGGCATGGTGTCGCAAATTGACTGGCAGGTGGGTCTGATCGTTGAAGCACTAAAAAAAAAGGACGTGGCTGACGAGACCATCGTGGTTTTTTTGTCAGATCACGGCGAATTTTTGGGCGATCACGGGATTCCGGCCAAAGCACCGTTTCTCTTGGATTGCATGTTGCACGTGCCGTGTTTTATCGCGGTGCCCGGGCGCGCGGGGCGCGATTGCGCCGCGCTGGTCGAAAGCGTGGACCTGTTTCCCACTCTCTCGCGCTTGGCCGGGTTTGACGCGCCCGAATGCGTGCAGGGCATGGACTTGTCGCCCCTGATGAATGGCGAACGCGCAGAGGTGCGAGATACCGTTTTTGCCGAAGCGGTCGATAAACGCTGCATCCGCACGCGAGAGTGGAAGTACATTCACTATCCGGAAAAAAATTACGGCGAGTTGTACAATCTGACCGACGATCCCTTTGAATTGGACAATTTATACCACGCACAACCGCAGCAAAGCGAAGCGATGAAGCGGGCTTTTTACGCGCACATGGATGCCACTGAAGATTTTATCCATCCCCGCTATGATCGTTTTACGGGCAAACAGGGCGAGTCAATAACGCATTATATGACCTGGTGATAATCGCATGGCGATGGCGAATTGGTTTTTGATCGGGGCGGCGTGTGTGACGTCGATGATTGCGGCGGTTGGAGGCGTTGGGGGCGGCGTCGTTCTCATTGCCGTGATGCCGGGGTTTCTGCCCGCTGCGGCGATTATCCCGGTTCACGGGTTGGTGCAAATTGCCAGCAATTTGAGCCGCGCCCTGTTGGGTTTGGGGCATACAGACTGGCGCATTGTGGGGCAATACGCGGGCGGCGCGGCAATGGGTGCCCTGTTGGGTTCTCGTTTTCTCGTGGATTTTGAATGGGAAATCATGCCCCTTCTGTTGGGGGTTTTTATTTTGATCATTACGTGGATGCCGGGGGTTTCAAACGCGCCCGATTTGCCCGCGAAATTCACACTGTTGGGGGCTTTTCAAACGGCTTTGTCCCTGTTTTTGGGCGTGAATGGCCCGTTAAATATGCCGTTTCTCTTGCGCCAGAATCTGCCTCGCGACCGCACGGTGATCACGCACTCGGTTCAGATGGCGTCGAGCCACGCGATGAAAATTTTGACATTTGGATTCTTGGGGTTTGCGTTTGCACCCTATTGGAAATTGTCGGTCGGCATGATTGCCTCGGCATCTGTCGGATCTTATCTGGGCACGCGGATTCGCGGGCGCGTGCCCGATCGCGCGTTTCGCGCGCTTTTGCGATGGTTGGTCACACTACTCGCTGTGCGTATGATTTTGCATGTATTGTTGCAAGGGTAAATTGAAATGGTGATAGGGTAACCACGGGAGGTCGTCCGTAGTCTCCAACCCCGAGATAAAGAGAGGATCAACCATGGGGGATGTTTTTCGCTGGGGCATTCTCGGCCCCGGCGGTATTGCAAAAAAGTTTGCAACGGGATTGCGCGCGCTCGGTGATGCACAACTCGTCGCCGTGGGATCGCGCAGCCGCGATCGCGCCCATGCATTCGCCGATGCGTTTGGTGTACCCCATCGGCACGCTTCTTATGAGGCACTGGTCAACGATCCGCAAGTCGATGCGATTTATGTGGCAACGCCCCATCCCTTTCACAAAGCGCACAGCATTTTGTGTTTGGAAGCGGGCAAGCCCGTGTTGTGCGAAAAGCCATTTGCGATCAATCAACGCGAGGCAAAGGATGTGATCGACGTGGCTCGGCGAGAGCGCGTGTTTTTGATGGAGGCGATGTGGACGCGGTTTTTGCCCATCACCCGACAGGTGAAGGCATGGGTCACAAAGGGCGCGATTGGCGAGGTGCGTATGTTATATGCCGATTTTGGGTTTCGCGCCAATGTCAATCCCAAAGGGCGTTTGTTCGATCTCAATCTCGGCGGCGGCGGGTTGCTCGATATAGGGATTTACCCCATTTCTTATGCGTCCATGATTTTTGATGCACAGCCTACGACCATTTCGAGTCAGGCGCATATTGGCGATACTGGAGTAGATGAACAGGCGGCGATGATCTTTGGATACGACGAGGGCCAACTCGCGTTGATTTCCTGCGGCGTGCGAATTAAGACGCCGCACGAGGCGAAAATTCTGGGGACAGATGGCATGATTTCGGTGGCGCAATTTTGGAATGGACGCACGGCAACGCTATCCGCTGGTGGTAAAGAGGAAGTTGTGACGCTTGCAGGCGCGGGCAATGGCTATGAGTGTGAAGCGGCCGAGGTGGCACAATGCGTGCGCGAGGGCAAGTTGGAGAGCGATCTCATGTCGCACGCCGATACGTTTGCAAACATGCAGACGCTAGATGCCGTGCGTGAACAATGGGGCTTGAAATATCCGATGGAATAGGTCGCCCCTGGTGCTGTCTGCCCTCTGCCTGCCTGTGCTGGAATATCGCGGACCTCGCTTTCATACCTAACCCCACACAGGGTCAGATGCCGGAGACTGCTTGGAAAAGGATGCGATCTTATGCCGATGGAATACGGAACAATTGAAGGGATGGATAAGAAAATTTCACGCATTTTGCACGGCACGATGATGTTGCGCGAAGATGACCTAAAAGGTGGATTTGACCTGTTAGATGGCGTGTGGGCACTCGGCGTCAATGGCTTTGATTGCGCGTATATTTACGGAGGCGGCCAGTGCGAGCGCGTTTTGGGTCAGTGGCTCGACAAACGAGGGCTATTCGACGAAGCCGTCATTTTGACAAAGGGCGCGCATCACAGCGGAACAAAAAAGAAAGTCAATCCAACTGATATTACGGCAGATCTGAAAATGTCATTGGCGCGTTGCCGAACGAATTTTATCGACATCTACGTGTTGCACCGCGACGATCCCGATGTTGACGTTGGGCCGATCGTAGAGATCTTAAACGAGCACAAAGCAGCAGGGCGAATCGGGCTGTTTGGCGGGTCAAACTGGACCGTGCCGCGCATTCGGGAAGCCAATGAATACGCATATAAGCGCGATCTTCAACCGTTTACCGTGAGCAGTCCGAATTACAGTTTGGCAGAACAGGTAAAAGCACCCTGGAAAGGCTGTATCAGCATCAGTGGGCCAAACAACGCGGGCGACCGAGCGTGGTATGCAGAACAGAAAATGCCTCTGTTTACGTGGTCGAGTCTCGCACAGGGGTTTTTCTCGGGCAAGTTTACGCGCAATGCGTTTGAAGCCTATAAGGCGAATCTGCCGGATTCTTGTATCCATGCCTATTGTTACGAGCAAAATTTCGAGCGCCTGGATCGGGCCTGGGAACTGGCAAGGGAAAAGGGGCTGGCCGTGCCGCAAATCGCGCTGGCATTTAACCTCAATCAGCCCCTGAATCTTTTTTCCCTGATCGGCGCGCTCCATCCCGATGAGTGCGAGGCCAATATCGAGGCACTCAATTTGAAACTCACGCGTGAAGAACTCGATTGGCTAGATTTGAAACGCGACGACCGATGAGCGATCGGGTGATCAAAAGTCAATGCCCCGAAGCCGATCTGCGCCATTGACCGCGGAACAAACGTAAATCTCAGGTGTTAATCCGGTCGCATTTGGATATTCGTCATTTATCGCATTCTTGAGCGTTGCCACGGCATCGCGTTCAACCACATTCACAGTACACCCGCCAAAACCCGCGCCCGTCATCCGCGCGCCGATCACCCCTGGCACGCGCAGCGCGATTTCTACCAACAAGTTGAGTTCCCGACCACTCACCTCGTAATCGTCTCGCAAACTCTCGTGGGATGCGACCATCAACCGCCCAAAACCCAATAGATCGCTCGCTTTGAGCCGTGCAACAGCCCGCTGTGTGCGTTCATTTTCCGCGATCACATGGCGGCATCGCTTCAGAACCGTTTCCGACAGCGCGTCGCCATAGGTGTCCAACATCTCCAGCGATACATCGCGCAGTGCCCCTATCTCCACGCCCATTGCCGAGGCGAGTTGCGATACCCCGCGCTCGCAGGCAGACCGCCGCTCATTATATGCCGAATCCGTTAGCCCGCGCGTCACGCCCGAGTTGCAAATCACAATTTGAACGCCTGCGCCAAAAAGTGGGACGAGTTGAAAAGAAAGATCGCGGCAATCGAGAAACAGCGCGTGACCTGCCCGGGCATTTGCAGAGACAAATTGATCCATGATCCCGCAATTGACGCCCACATAGCGATTTTCCGCGCGCTGCCCCAAAAGAGCCAGATCGGGCCCACTGATCTCAATGCCGTTCAACACGACTATCCCCTTGCCCACCGCCATCTCGACAGCAGCAGAACTGCCCAATCCCGCGCCCATGGGCACATTGCCCACCACTGCCGCCTCAAAACCACACAGCCGATGCCCGAGTTGCTGAAACTCGCGCACGACCCCCTTTGGATAATCTGCCCAATTGCCCTGCGTCGCCAACACGTCGTCGATCTGAAATTCGCTCATCTCATCGTACATTGCCGAGTAAATCCGCACGCGGCGATCAATTCTCGGCCGCGCAGCAACAACGACCCAGCGGTCAATCGCCGCGGGAAACACAAACCCCTCGTTGTAGTCCGTGTGCTCCCCGATCAAATTGACGCGCCCCGGTGCCTGCACGAGGACATCTGCCCGCGCCTCAAAGACCGCTTCAAAAGCGCGCCGCGCGCGCGCGACAATGGGATGCAAAACCCGCTCCATTGAAACTACTCCTGCCGTTCAACCCGCACAATCTGATACCGCCCGGGTTGCCACACGTAAAAATACACCCGAACGTACTTATCGGCCCACCCGGCTCTCAGTGTCCGAATCTCAATCCCACAATATTGACCCGCGGGCAAATCGCGCGGAATATGGACGCGCCCGCGCGTATCGAGTTGGCGCGCCACACCCCGCGCTTTCCCATCCCCACCTAAAAACCGATAAACATACCGCGTCTCTGCTTCTGTAGCCAAACGCCCCGCTATCGCCAAATCCTCAAAATGCAATCCCCGTCTGTCAACCCAAAAGCGGTCTAGCGGATTGACGCGCCTGAACCAGTAATTGCCCACCTTATCGCGGCGCGCTTTCAACAGTTGAACGAGCCTATCTTCGGCGTTTTTGTCGCGCAATTGCCCCGTCTTTACAATAGCCGTCAAATCCGCATCGCCAAATGCCATGGCGATTTTCGCGCCCCAGTACCCATCGCGGTTTGTACATCTCTGAAACGCCGGATTGGGATAATTGGTGACCCACCGCCCAAGCGGTCAACCCGCCCAACTCTCCGTGTCCCATGGGGGGCCGGCCCGATTGCTCCACTCTGCTCGCATCTTCCCTCTTGCCTCACAATCTGCATTCCCCTCCCGCGGACTCGTTTTGTCGTGTACGATGGCACCTGAGATTCTTTGCCTCCACTGCGGCTCAGCATGACATCACAGCACGGGATCAGATGCCGACGACTGACTTGCCTCTCATCGCCCATCGGATTTCTTCTGCTGTTATATTCGGATCCGAGGGGTTAATGAGATTGCCAAAAACATCTGCCCCCACCACATGTTTTCGCAGGCCAGGCCCTCGCAGGAGCGACGTGATGTGAATTTGCATGTGATAACCATAGTCCACGCCATCTGTCGGTGCTTGCATCAGTGCCAGCGTGTAGTGATAGGGCGCGTCGAACAAGCGGTCAAAACCGGCGAGAATATCGCGCAAACCCGCTGCGAGATCGCGCCGTTCCCCCGCTTGCAAATCCAACAGACTCGCCGCGTGCGCCTTGGGCACGACAATTACATCGTAGGGAAATTGCGAGGCAAACGGCACATAGCCCAATACATGCGGCCGGTCAAACAAAATTCGCCGTCCATCTCGGGCTTCAACGCGATTGGCGTCGCAGACAAAACAGCGACCGGTTTTCGCGCGATGGGATTCAAACACGGCCAATTGGGGTTTCACCATCAGATCGGGCATGTCGCCATAAGCATAGACCTGCCCATGCGGATGCGGCTGTGAATTGCCCATCACAGTCCCTCGATTTTCAAAAATCAGCGGATAGACCACCCCGGCCTGCTTCCCCAACCGCTCGTAAATTTTTGCCCATGCGTCAATTACATGGACGAGCGCGTCTACAGACATGGTCGACAGACGCTGCGAGTGATCGGGGGCATACACCACAACCTCGCACGCGCCCCGTGCAGTGCGCGAAGCATAAGGCCCCAACTGCTCTTGTATTTGATACGCGTCTAATGCCAGCGCGGGAAAATCGTTCTCAAATGTCCACACACCTCCGTAACTGGGGTTCACATCGCCCCTGGCGCGCGCATTGCCAGGGCAGAGATAGCACGCGGGATCATGCGCGCGATCATCCGAAACTTCCATGAGTTGCGTCTCTCCACGCCATGGGCGTTCCCCGCGATGGGCAACGACATTGACCCACCGATTCCAAAAGGGATTGAATCTTTCCTCCTGCACCTCCCGATACCCGTGCGGATGAAGCCGGTGCCAGTGCCATGCAGACTCTAGGGTCTCGTGTAGGGGTTGCCTCGCGACCCATCCCAGGTCGCGCTGAATGCGACTTGCATCCGCAATCAGCTTTGCCGGGTCGCCTCTTCGGCGCGCGCCAACCGTTTCGCAAATCGCCCGACCCGTCACGTCGCGCGCCGCGTCCACGATCTCCCTCACGCTCCATCCACGGCCCCTGCCGAGGTTGTAGGTCGCAGACTGTCCGCCCGCCAACAACATATCCAAACTCTTGATGTGGGCATCGGCCAATTCCACCACAGAAACATAATCTCGCACAGCCGTGCCATCAGGGGTTGCATAATCATCGCCAAATACGACAACTTTCTCGCGCTGTCCCAGCGCCACTTGCAAAACATGGGGGATCACATGCGTCTCGGGGGCGTGATCTTCGCCGATCAACCGCGAGGGATCCGCGCCCGCCGCATTAAAATAGCGGAGCACAACATAAGAACCGCCGGTCTGTTGCGCGGCATGCCACAACATGCGTTCATCCATCATTTTTGTGATGCCGTAAACATTTGTGGGCATTTTCAGGAAGGCAATATCTTCTTCGAGCAGGTTGAAGGCGATGCGTTTTTCATACCACCGCAACAGGGTCTCAAAATCAACTGCAGCGGGCCTCAACTGGCTGTTCTCAGGGCCACCACATTTCTGCGGATAATCCTCGCCCAATGAGATGTGTTCCGCGCGGGGTTCGCCATAAATTGCAGCCGTGGATGATTTCACCATCGGCAACCCAGTGCCCGCATCCAGCAAGTTCTGAAACCCAATCACATTATTCTCAAAATACGCGTAGGGCACTTCTTGAGACTCCTCCACCAGGGATTTGGCGGCAAAGTCGATGATGCCGCAAAAATCGTGACGATCAAAAACAGAGGCCAGAGCACTGCGGTCGAGCAAACTGACATGCTCGAAACAAAATTGCTCTGACCCATACACCCGTTCAAACAGGGTGATCACTTCGCGGTGTCCGGTTGACAGGTCGTCCAGCACCACGACCCGGCGATGGTCTTCCAACAGGCGCCGAACCACATGACTGCCAACATAGCCCGCCCCACCTGTCACCAAAATCGCCATACCTCAAGCCTCTTCCGCTATTGACACGGGCAAGCGAATTGCAAATGTCGTCCCTTCGCCTTCGCGGCTGTGAACCCGAATGCTGCCGTTGTGATCTCGTATGATCTGATAACAGATCGACAAGCCCAGTCCCGTTCCCGCCTCTTTGGTCGTAAATCCCGAGTTGAATACGCGCGCCAGATTTTCTGCTGCAATGCCTTTTCCGCTGTCTGCTATCGCCACCTCGACCTCATGGTCTATCCGTCGCGTGGAAATCGCAATTTTACCCGCGCCATCAATGGCCTGCGCGGCATTGACCAACAAATTGAGAAACACCTGATTCAACCGACCGGGGAAACAGGTCACGGGAGGAATATCACCGTAATCCCTGACCACTTCAATGCGATTTTTGAAATCTCGACGCAGGAGTGTCAGCGCATTTTCAATGCCCTCGTGAAGGTTGGCCACTTTCAGGTCCGCTTCATCGAGACGCGCGAAATTCTTGAGACCGCGCACAATTTCAGTCACGCGCTCAGCACCCGTCGCCACAACCGGGCTGAATGCGCCCAACCAAGTTGCGAAGGCGTTTGACCATCGCTTTTAAGATGCCCTGCGTAATCTGCACATAATCGGCCAACAAATCAATAAAATCATCGCGCGCAATGCACAGCAATCGGCCCGTTTCGAGAACCGTCGCAGTCGCCACTCGCGGCTCGTCATCAAAAAGTGTCCACGCGCCAAAAACATCATTGGGACCTGCAATGGTCACATCGAAGTCGCCGCGGTGCAACCGAACTCGCCCTTCCAAAACGAGATACATCGCGCGGGGCGGGTCCGCCTCCCGATAGAGCACGTCACCCACCCGACAGGACGTTTCTTCTGCAATAACGGCCAGATGTGCCAACTGTTGTGTGGAGACTTCGAAAAAAATATCCACATTTTGCAACACCATCACTTTTTCTAAAACTGTCAACATAAGTGTTATGCCATAAGCCCCAAATTCCGAACCGCGAGGTCTGCGGTTTCAGAAATCAATGGATGAGTATCTGTGCAACAAGTCTGCACGCGAGAGAGAAGCGCGTCTGAATCGCCTGCATCCACACAGTTGAGCGCGCAGGCTTTGAGCCATATATCATTGCCATTGAGCAAATACAACATTCCGTCTTCGCGCGTACGCAGGCTATCGCCAAAAACATTCCGCCCATGAGCGCGCGCGTTTTCCGCAGCGTTGACATCGATCAGTGCCAACAAAATCGCTTTGTGATGGCTCATAAACACATTGTCCAAAAATTCGAGGGCGTTTGCGCGCGCGGTTTTTTTATGGCTGACCATGCCCAAATACGCGTGGTACATGTCTTTCGCCGAATACTGAAGCCCCAACAGGCGGAAAATTTGTTCCAGTACGCACGCGCGATGTTCTCGCAAAGCCATCTCGAGCAAATTATGAGCTTTGCCCCGCGCGCGTCCAAAAATCTGCAACAAGCGCATCATCTCATAGTAAACCCTGGCCCGAGCCATCAGAATGCGGCCGACGCGCGCGGCATCGCAATTCAGGCGCGTATCCGAAACGCGCAACTTACTCAAAGCCTGAACGAGCGATAAGCTGTCGCCGGCATCTGCATTTTCCAATTGATTCAACAGGAGATCGACGGACAGTTGCGAGGGGATTTCGGCAATGACGCGGGGAATTTGCCGTCGAAGACGCGGCGATGTATGCGGTGAATCCAATGCCGCTTTGAGCGCGGGCAATGCGTCTGCCCCCTCCTCGCAAGTGCCCTGCGCGCGTCCACGCGATATCGCGGTTCTGCCAGACGTTTCAGCAACCAAGCCGTATAACCGGAACTGCGATTTTCAAAACTGCGAATCACTTCCCCGACCACTTCGGCGTCTGCATTGCGCATGAGGTCAAAGAGAAACGGCTCTAATTCTTCAATGCTGCTGAGCACTCGAACCAGCAACACGCGCTCATCGGGCATGCCCGAAACGAGCGTAGATGCCACAAAGGATTTGTCTATCAACCGCTTCTCTCTGTCATTGCCATACCGAAGAAATATATCCCAGCGCGGCCGTGCGGATTTTCGGATCTGAGTCTTGCAAATAGCGGCGCAGAAAATGCAGTGCCTCTACGCGCACATCGGTATTTTCATCGTGGAGAAGACCGCGAACAAGCGGTTGCAAATCGACATAGGGGGACGGGCGCATCGCCAATAGGGCCAAACGCCGCACATCGGCATCCGGATGTTGAATCAACCCCGCGATTTCACTGGTCAGGTCCTGGCTGTCTGTTGTGCCCAAAAGCTCTAGCGCGTAGGCAACTTGCCGGGGGTTCTCAGATTTCAATGCCTGAATGAGTGCCTCAATAACAGTGCCGTTGAGTTGCGCGCGAAAATCGTCGGGCCGAATTTCGCGGTGGTCGAGCGCGAGGCGAAAGGCATTGACATAAGCCCCTCGCAGTCTGAGCAAACTCCACATCCACACGGCAATGAGACCCAAAGATAAAAATGAAAGATGGGGATATAAAATGCCAAAACCGCCCTGTAGCACAAGGACGAGTATCGCCCCCAATCCCGTCGCCAAATTGTCAACTGTCGCATCGAGAAAAACTTTCGACTGCTTTTTGATTTGCGAAGGAATGGGAAAAAACAGGACTTCAACCGCGGACTTGTGTATGGAGTGGCGAAATCCAACATCGCCGACCTTTACTGCGACCCCGCCCCACAACCCCGCCACTAAAAGAACACCCAAAGCACCAAGTGCCATGCTGATGGGCAAAAAAAACAGCGCGCCGCTAACTCCAAATCGCCTGAGCACCCATGGGGTGACGAACAATTGATACAAAAAAGGTGCCGACTGAGATGGGCCTGAAATCGCGCTGCCCAAATCCAATCCTGCCCACATGCCCACAATTTTGAACTGCGGCACAAAAGGCGCGATCTCTCCCTTTTTGAGTCGCCATTCGAGCGTCGTCTCGGCATCGACCTTTTTGAGCTCAAAAAGCCTTGATCCACTATCGTCCAACGCGCCGTTTATATTCGCACTGTTATTTTTCGTTTGCAAATATCCACCCCGAATTTTCCAAATCAGGTCTGTGCCCAACAGATTGGGGTCAACATAGAGGCCCTCGCCAAATTTCCCCTGATCGCCCGAATAAATACCCTGCGCCGTCAATATCTTTTCGCGCCCAAACCCATTGGTGTGAAAAATCCGCATTCCACCCCCTGTACCTGTTTCGCCTCCCAATTGCCACTGCGGAAAAAGGCCGAACGTGCCGTCTTTAGTGGTGAACAATTCAGGGTAGCGAACCCACAGTTTTGCGTCCTCTGCATAAATGGCAAATTTCTCCAAAGGATAGACCATCGTCATCCAACATACCGGGGCAGTCGCGAGAAATGGTTCACTTTTGTAACATAGACATCCGCGCTGTTGATGACCCCGCCTTGCGATATGTCGTAGGGATCGTGCTTGTAAAGGCTGTCCGACTCAGTCGAGAACGCACGCGCCTCTACAGAGACACATAACATCAAAAGACAAAGCCCCACAAAGGCGGAAAAAAAAGAGAGCATAAATCGGCTGTCCAAAAAGAATTATTACGGGCTGTTTGCACCGTAAATATACACACGCCACAAACAGGTACTGAACTATTTTTTGTTTTTATGGTCCAGGCAATCGCGGCCCTAAGCGGGTCCGCACTTGATATTTGAACTTGACTTCTCGGCGTAAAGGTGTTACTTTTTTTTCATATAGACAACGGATAGCGACTTGCTATTTACGGCGCATCAAACGTCTATCTCGGAACCCGAGATTGGGTTTCGAGATAGATTTTTTATTTCTTAGGATATTTTTATGAACCGCGTTTATCTGACCAAAAACGGGTATGAGAAAATCCGAACCGATCTCATCCGCATGCAAACCAAAGAGCGGCCAAACGTCATCAAGGCGATTAAAAAGGCGCGCGAGTTCGGCGACCTGAGTGAAAATGCCGAATACCACGCGGCCAAAGAGCGGCAGGCATTTCTCGAAAAGAAAATTGCCGAACTCCAGGAAAAGCTCACCAACTCGGAAATCATTGACGAAAGCCAGATTCCCAAAGATAAAGCCTATTTGGGCGCAACGGTCAAGTTACAGGACAAAAAGAACGGCGATGAAATGCAGTACACGCTGGTCACTGTGGATGAAGCCGATTTTGACCAGCACAAGATATCGACAGCGTCTCCCATCGGCAGGGCCTTATTGGGCAAACGCGTTGGTGAGGTCGTCAATATTCAAGTTCCCGTCGGCACACTTACTTATGAGATTCTCGATATATCGAGGGATTGAATTTTTTTTCATCCAAACCAAAAGGCGACAATGACATTGTCGCCTTTTTTTTGTAAAAATGTGCGGATTGTCGCCGCCAAGCACGCGACATTGAAGTTCGCACGGTTTGGGTCAAGACACTGCAACCGAAAAAAGGGCAAATCAACGGATGTCGATTTGCCCTCTAAAGAAATGCACACACCAAGTCAAGCGTCTTTTTTATTTTTTTCTTCAGATTCTGGGGCTTCTGTGACTGCTTCAGTTGCTTCTGCTTCGTCTCGTGCTGCAACAGCTGTGGCAGAATCGGCCCTTATATTTTCTTTTACGAGCTCGATCAAACACAATTCTCTGCTGTCACCGCGTCTGTGACCGAGCTTGAGAATGCGCGTATATCCGCCATTTCGGTCGGCAAATGAGGGGCCAATTTCTTCAAATAACTTGGTGACCACCACTTTATTTTGAATGCGCCGCAAAACACGACGCCTGGCATGCAAGTCGCCACGCCTGGCAAAAGAGATCAATCGTTCAGCTACGCCGCGCAATTCTTTGGCCTTGGGCAGAGTGGTGCGTACTTTGCCGTGGGCAAACAGCGATGTGGCCATATTGTTGAGCATGGCTTTTTTGTGGCTCGCCGTGCGGTTCAGTTTTCGGCCCCTTTTTCCGTGCCTCATGGATTTCCTCGCTAAAAATCGTCATCCAGAATCGAGATGCGCTCAGTTTTGGCAGCAACATCTCGGTATTTACTCACATCAATGCCAAATGCAATGCCCAAATTTTCGAGAATAGCTGTCAATTCATTGAGCGATTTGCGTCCAAAATTGCGGAATCTGAGCATCTCAGTTTCCGTTTTTTGTACAAGGTCTTCGAGTGTTATAATATTGGCAGCTTTTAAGCAATTGGCCGACCGCACCGACAATTCCAACTCATCTACGGGCATCTGGAGCAGGGTTGCAATCCGGAGCGTTTCCTCATCGACAACTTCCTCTAATTCTTCTTCCGGCTCTTTTTCAAAGTGGATAAACAGCTCGAGATGGGCTTTCAATATTTTCGCAGCATGTGCTACGGCATCGTCGGGCCGCACAACGCTATTTGTCCAAACAGCCAGTGAAAGTTTATCGTAGTCGGTCTGCTGCCCCACGCGCGCATTATCGACCTCATAATGCACTTTGCGGATCGGAGAAAAAGCAGCATCCAACACAATGGTACCCATGGGCTGTTCTGCATTCTTATTTTCCTCTGCCAGCACATAGCCCCGGCCTTTTCCAACGGTGATTTCCATGTCGAGCACACCGTCTTTGTCGAGCGTTGCAATATGCAGGTCGGGGTTCATCACTTCGACATCCGGATCGACTTGCAAATCGCCAGCCGTGAGTTCTCCGGGGCCTTCTTTTTTTACATACAGCAGTGTGTCTGTATGTGCATGCACGCGCAGACAAACCTCCTTGAGATTTAAAACGATTTCCGTCACATCTTCAACGACGCCTTCAACCACAGTAAACTCGTGCTGAATCCCTTCAATTTTTACAGCCTTAACAGCAGATCCCTCAATGGAGGAAAGCAAGACCCGTCGCAAAGCATTCCCAATCGTAGCACCAAACCCGCGCTCGAGAGGCTGCACGCTAAACAGGCCGTAATTGTCACTCAGGCTTTCTTCGTCGATCTGTACTGACCGAGGCATCTGAAAATTTTTCGCGTCCATAAATGAAGACTCCTGTTGCGCGTCTATTACTTGGAGTAGAGCTCGACGATGAACTGCTCTTCAACGGGCGTTGGTATCGCATCGCGTTTGGGATATTCTACGAGCGTCCCACTCAAATTCACTTTATCTACCGAAAGCCAAGCCGATTGACCTGCATCGCCTGTGCGCTTGAGCGAATCGTGAATGAGTTGCAATTGCCGACTTTTTTTTCGCACCTGCACAGTATCGCCCGGCGAAACTTGGAATGACGGAATATCCACGGTTCGCCCATTGACGGCAATGTGGCGATGTCTGACGAGTTGCCGCGCTGCTTTTCGGGATGGCGCAAAGCCCAAACGATAGACCATGTTGTCTAGACGACATTCGAGCATCTGCAAAAGCAACTCGCCCGTCACGCCCTTTCTGCGAGCGGCTTTTGAATAATACGTGTGAAATTGATTTTCCAGCACGCCGTAGATGCGCTTGGTTTTTTGTTTTTCGCGGAGCTGAAGCGCGTATTCCGATGGCTTTCGACGCATGTTCTGTCCGTGCATGCCGGGGGCATAACTCCGTCGGTCAAACGAACATTTGTCCATATGGCACCGCGCGCCTTTGAGAAACAACTTCATGCCTTCTCGGCGACACAGTTTACAACTTGGGCCGGTATATCTCGCCATTAAATATCTCCCTGTTTTCCGTGTTAAACGCGACGGCGTTTGGGGGGGCGGCACCCATTGTGGGGAATGGGGGTGACATCTTTGATCGCTGAAATTTCCAATCCCGCACCCTGTAGCGACCGCACCGCGGCTTCTCGCCCAACCCCGGGTCCCTTGACCCACACTTCCACCCGGCGCAACCCCATTGCCATCGCTTCTCTGGCCGCATCGGTCGCGGCCAACTGAGCAGCATAAGGCGTGCTTTTTCTCGATCCCTTAAATCCGACTTTTCCCGTTGATGACCATGAAATAACTCTGCCTTCACGGTCCGTCAGGGTGACAATGGTATTGTTAAAACTGGCACTTACATGTGCCACGCCATTGGCCTCAACGCGCCTGTTCCGTCGTCTCCCTCTTCTCGGTGGCAAACGACTCCTCCTTTGATTGTCCTGGTGGGTTTGATTACCCGCTTCGTCTTCGGCTGCCAATACCGGGCTTGGGGCCTTTGCGCGTTCTGGCATTGGTGCGCGTCCGCTGACCCCTCACTGGCAAGCCGCGACGCCACCGCAAACCGCGATAGCACCCAATATCCATCAATCGCTTGATGTTCATTGCAACTTCGCTTCGCAGGTTTCCTTCAACTTTGTATTCGCCTTCAACAACTGAGCGCAATTTGGCGACTTCCTCGTCGGTCAAAGCATTTACGCGCGTTTCAGGCGAAATCTGCTTCTGTGTCAGAATTTTTTGTGACGTACTCAAACCAATGCCAAAAATATATGTCAATGCAACTTCTACGCGCTTTTCTCTGGGAATATCTACCCCTGCAATGCGTGCCATGCAATAACATCTCCTATGTGGTTATCCCTGTCGCTGTTTGTGTCGCGGATTGACTTTGCAGATGACGCGCACAATGCCTCGGCGGCGAATGATCTTGCAGTGATTACAGCGACGGCGAACAGATGATTGGACTTTCATCAATAAATCTCCAGCGTTTTTGGTGAATCAGGCTCGACGCCCTCGAATGCGGCCTTTTTTCATAAACCCATCGTAGTGGCGCATCAGCAAATGCGATTCGACCTGCTGTAACGTGTCGAGTGCCACACCGACCATAATCAACAAACCCGTGCCGCCAAACACTTGTTCGAGGCCCGGATGCACCCCCATAGAATTGATTATAAAGTATGGCCCAACCGCGATTGCGGCTAAGAAAATCGCGCCTGGCAGGTTGATTCGCGTGAGCACCCGATCGATAAAATCTGACGTGCGTTTGCCCGGTCTAACGCCGGGAATAAATCCACCTTGGCGTTTCATATTATCCGCTAGATCAATCGGATTAAACACAATGGCGGTGTAAAAATAAGCAAAGAAAATCACCAGCAATGAGTAAATCAACCAGTAGGGCAATGACACCCAGGACATACTCGGCGTAAACGCAGCCGCGAGAGTTTGCATAAATTCATTATTGGGGGCAAAACCGGCCATTGTCGCAGGTAAAAACATAATAGCCTGAGCAAAAATAATCGGCATCACCCCAGATGTATTGACTTTGAGCGGTATGTGTGTGCTTTGCCCACCATAGACCCGCCGTCCAATGACCCGCTTGGCGTATTGCACCGGAATTTTGCGCGTGCCCTGTGTGATTAACACCACCAAAGCGGTCAATGCAATAACGATGATCAAAACGACAATTTCGATCAAAATCGGCTTGTCGTTGGTCACAAAATCTCGATATTCCTGCCGCACGACAAAGGGCAATGCCGCAATAATGCCAATAAAAATGAGCAGCGACATCCCATTGCCAATGCCGTGTGCATCGATCTGCTCGCCCAGCCACATAATAAACACGGTTCCGGCTGTAATTGTCAAGACAGTCAACAACCGGAAGCCCCACCCGGCATAGAGCACGACCGGAAGTCCTGTTTGAGGCGACTGAAGGCTTTCGAGAAAAAAGCTCACGCCCAAAGACTGGGCAGCAGCCAGCGCAACAGTGCCGTACCGCGTATATTGAATGATTTTTTTTCGCCCCGCCTCTCCCTCTTTTTGCAACTTTTGCAGGGACGGTACCACAGCACCCATCAATTGAAAAATAATGGACGCACTGATATAGGGCATAATCCCTAGCGCAAACACGGTCGCACGGGTAAACGCCCCGCCTACAAACATGTCGTAGAGACCAAAAATGGTCTGGCTGGTGCCTGCGAAAAACTCACCTAGCGCAACCCGATCTATTCCCGGAATGGGAATCTGCCCACCCAGGCGATAAATCGCCAGAATACCCAATGTAAACAGCACCTTGTAGCGCAGTTCCGGGATCTTGAAAACGCTCTTGACGCTCTCGAGCAACGCCTCCTCCTCTCACCCGTGCTCAGTCGGTTTTAGTACCGGCGCGGGCTTCAACGCTTCCGCCGGCAGCAATTATTTTTTTTTCTGCCGCAGCAGATATCGCCTGAATCCGAACCTGCAAGGGTACAAAAATTTCGCCTCGCCCCAAAATTTTCACAGGGCGTTTGGTAGAAGCAATCAAACCCGCGGCTTTGAGCACTTCGCGCGTAATTTCGCCAGAAAGTTCTCGGGCAGCCAAATCGTCGAGATTTACGATCTGATAGGTAACCCGAAAAGGATTGTTAAACCCAATTTTGGGCAAGCGCTGCTGCAAGGGCATTTGCCCCCCCTCAAACCAGGCTTTGCGCTTAGAGCCAGATCGCGCCCGCTGCCCTTTGTGTCCCTTTCCCGCGGTTTTGCCCGTCCCAGATCCAGGACCAATGCCCAGACGCTTTTTTTTCGAAGTCGCCCCTTTGGGCGGAGAGAGATTCCCAAGTTTCATTTTTGCGTTCCAGAATGGTCAATTTTCTTCGACTTCAACCAGATGTGCAACAGCCGCTATCATGCCGCGCAATTGGGGAGAGTCAACGCGTTCCACAGTATGTCGAATGCGGCGGATGCCCAACGCATCCAGCGTTCGTTGTTGTTTTTGGGGCCGCTTAATTGCACTGCGAATCTGCTTAATTCGAAGTGTTTTTTGCTCAGCCATCACGCCCTCGCACAGGAATCAATTCGGATTCTTCTACGCCTCGCAATCGCGCAAACATCCCCGCATCTTTCAGTCGCGCCAACCCTTCCATTGCGGCTTTGACGGCATTTTGCGGATTTTGAGAACCCAATGACTTTGTCAACACATTTTGAATACCGGCCAGTTCCAAAACCGCCCGCACACCTCCTCCTGTAATGACCCCTGTGCCGGGCGCGGCGGGTTTGAGCAACACGCGAGAAGCCCCAAACCGTCCAATAATCTCGTGGGGCAATGTGCCATTGACGATTGGCACGCGCACCAGATTCTTTTTTGCATCGTCGGCTGCTTTGCGGATGGCCTCAGAGACTTCGCCCGCTTTTCCCATCCCAACCCCCACAATGCCTTTTTTGTCGCCAACCACACAAAGCGCATTAAAGGCAAAACGCCGTCCACCTTTGCGAACGTGAGATACCCGTTTGATGCTGTTGTTGATGACGATTTCCGTCAGGTCTAAACCCGTGGCCTCAATTCTACCCAAAATCCACACTCCTTCGCATTAAAATTTTAACCCGCCTTCGCGCGCTCCTTCTGCCAGGGCTTTAACACGACCGTGATAGAGATAACCGGCGCGGTCGAAAACAACCTGCGAAATTCCAACTCCGCGCGCTTTAGCAGCCAGCACTTTGCCCACCTCGCGACTTTTATCGCATTTGCCTTCAATATTTTTTAATCGATCTTTGAGTTGTCGGGCATTTGAGGATATGCCGAGCAGAGAACGCCCACTCGCATCGTCGATCAATTGAGCTTGAATGTGTTTCAGGCTCCGAAAAATCGTCAAACGAGGCCGCTCCGCCGTTCCAAAAAGCCTCTTTCTGATCCGCATCTGACGACGCTTGTGGATTTTTTTCTTTGTCTTCTGCTTATTAGCCATTGAATAACCGCCCATTTCAAATTTAACTGACTGCCGCCTTGCCGGCCTTGCGCCGCACATATTCGCCGCTGTAACGGATGCCCTTTCCCTTATAGGGTTCGGGAGGCCGAATATTTCGAATATTTGCCGCTATGAGCCCCACGAGTTCTTTGTCGGCACCACGGACCTTAACCAGTGCTTGGGCATTTTCGATCTCGGATGGCGGGTTATCAATGCCAAATTCGATTCCATGGGGTGCTTCAACCGTTACTGAGTGACTGAACCCCACATTGAGATCCAAATTTTTTCCTTTCATATCTGCGCGATATCCCACCCCAACAACGACCAGATGCTTCTCAAAACCAGCCGACACACCCTGAACGGCATTTGCCAACAGTGCGCGCGTGAGCCCCCAAATAGACTTATGTTGCCGGTCTTCGGGATCTTGCACGGTGACAGAAAGGGTTTCGCCCTCTTGATTGACACTTGTTATGGGGTGCAAAGGCACTTGCAAAGTGCCTTTGGGCCCTTTGACCTGTGCTCGTGAGGCCCCAATTTGCACATTGACGCCGCTTGGAACGACAATTGACTGTTTGCCAATTCGAGACACGTTGCACTCCTCCTAAACCACTACCAGACACTACAGATCACTTCGCCGCCAACACCTTCTCGACGCGCAGTTCGATCTGTCAAAATGCCTTTTGAGGTCGATAAAATAGCGATACCCAGGCCATTGAGTATGCGAGGAATTTTGTCTTTGCCCACATATTTTCTCAGGCCGGGGCGACTTTCGCGCTTCAAACCTTGAATAACGCTTTCCTCGTCAGAACTGTATTTGAGATAAAGACGCAGATAACCCTGTCTATTGTCCTCAATAGACACATAGTCGTGAATAAAACCGCGCTCTTTCAAAATGCGGGCAATTTCGCGTTTTATCGTGGAACTCGGGATATCCACCTTGCGATGTCCAGCGCGACAGGCATTGCGCACGCGCGTCAACATATCGGCAATCGGATCCGTCATCATAATCGCGCTTCCTCCTGAATTACCAACTGGCCTTTGTCACGCCGGGAATCTCACCGGACAGTGCCAACTCGCGAAAACAGATGCGGCAAACACCAAATTTTCGCAAATAACCGCGCGGCCTGCCGCATCTGTGACACCGATTATAGCGGCGAACTGCAAATTTTTGTTTTCGCTTTGCTTTGGCAATCATAGATTTTTTAGCCATACCAGATATGACCTCAAGTTGCTTTTGTTGTTCAATCTCGATTTTGAAACGGCATGCCCATCCTACCGAGCAGTTCCAAAGCCTCTTCATCGGTAGCAGCCGTAGTGACCACGGTCACGTTGAGGCCGCGAATTTTGTCGATTTGATCGTAGTTGATTTCGGGAAAAATGATCTGTTCCTGAATGCCGAGCGTATAGTTGCCCCGGCCGTCAAACGAGTGCCTTGAAAGTCCGCGAAAGTCGCGAATGCGCGGCACGGAAAAATTAAAAAAACGATCGAGAAATTCGTACATCCTCGATCTGCGAAGAGTCACTGCACAACCGATGGGCACCCCTTGCCGCAATTTAAAATTTGAAACGGCTTTTCGGGCTCTGCGAATGGAGGGCCGCTGCCCTGCAATGCGGGTCAAATCTTCAACCGCATTCTCAATGACTTTGGCATTTAGGACGGCTTCGCCAACGCCCATGTTTAAAACGACCTTTTCCAATTTGGGCACCTGCATGCGATTCTTATAGCCAAAGTGCTGGATGAGCGCAGGTACAACTTCGTTTTCATAGTGTTCTTGCAATCGCGTTGCCATTGTCGGCCTCGTTATTCAACTTCGGGAATTTGTTCACCACTTTTTTTTCCAATACGCACACGCGACCCGTCTTCGAGCCGCTGAATGCGAACGCGGGTTCGCGCATCGGTTTGTGGGTCGACGATCATGAGGTTTGACACATGCAAGGGGGCTTCCTTTTCCACAATGCCGCCTTGTTGATTATTGGGATTGGGTCGCGTATGGCGCATGACCATATTGACGCCTTCGACCAGCACGCGTTCATTCTTGGGCCAAACGTGCAAAACGCGCCCCCGTTGTCCAGCGTAAACACCACTTATGACCTCGACTTGATCGCCCTTGCGAATCCTCATTTTCACGCGCTTGCCTTTCTTTTAAATGACTTCGGGTGCCAAAGACACAATGCGCATAAACCGCCTCTCGCGCAACTCGCGGGCGACAGGGCCAAAGATGCGCGTCCCTCGAGGTTCTCCTTCTTGACTGATCAAAACAGCAGCATTATCGTCAAATCGAATATAGGAGCCATCTGCTCTTCGCGTTTCTTTTTTGGTGCGCACGATCACCGCGCGGGCAACATCGCCGCGCTTCACGCCGCTGTTTGGCTGTGCATCTTTAACCGAAACAACGACGGTGTCACCGATTTTGGCATATTTGCGTTTGGTGCCCCCCAAAATGCGAAAGCACATCACCTTTCGAGCACCTGTGTTATCGGCGCAATTCAATATCGAATATTCCTGAACCATAATCTCTCCAAATACCTAGTGTGCCTTTTTGACAATTTCCACCAAGCACCAGCGTTTGGTCTTGCTCAAAGGCCGCGTTTCAGCGACCATCACCTCGTCGCCAGCTTTGGCTTCATTGTTTTCATCGTGCGCCGTCAATTTTGAACGTCTTTGCAAAACTTTTCCATACAGGGGATGAGGCACCTGTCGCCTCACCTCAACGACAATTGTTTTATCAGATTTGTCGCTGATCACCTGCCCTACGCGCGCCTTGCGATGCCTGCGGGTTCGCACTTGTGCCATATACCGATTCTCCTAAAAAATTACGCAGGGGGAAGTTCGCGGATGCCGAGCTCGTGCTCGCGCAACACGGTCTTTAGCCGAGCGAGTTCCCTACGTGCATCTCGAAATGCAATCGGATTATCGAGCTGGCGCGTCGCCAACTGAATGCGGAGATTCACGAGTTCCTCTTCTCGTTCCCCAATTCTTTCCCGCACATCGTCTGCAGTCAGATCTCGAATTTCATCCGGTTTCATTCGTCGTGTCCTCCGCGTTCTACAAAACGGACTTTAATGGGCAATTTTTGACTGGCCAATTTGATTGCGCGCTGCGCGCTTTCGCGCGGCACTCCTTCAATTTCAAACATAATCCGTCCGGATTTGACCACGGCGACCCAGTATTCGGGATTGCCTTTCCCCTTTCCCATCCGGGTTTCGGCGGGCTTAACAGTGAGGGGTTTGTCTGGAAAAACGCGAATCCAAATTTTCCCCCCGCGGCCCAAAGATCGGGTAATCGCCACGCGGGCCGCTTCAATTTGTCTGTTGGTAACCCATCCCGGTTCGAGTGCCTGCAAACCGTATTCGCCAAAAGAAATATTGGCCCCTCGAGAGGCCATACCTTTGAGGCGCCCCCTCTGCTGTTTTCGCCACTTGACGCGTTTTGGCATTAACATAATCGCTGCTCCTGTCGCACGGGGCTTATGTTGCCAGATGGGCGTCCTGCCCCATTTTTTCTCCGTGACATATCCAAACCTTTACCCCCACAGTGCCCGAGGTCGTATAAGCAGTTGATCTGGCATAGTCGATATCCGCGCGCAACGTGTGGAGGGGAACGCGTCCTGCAGGCTCTGATTTTTCAACGCGAGACATTTCCGCCCCGCCCAGACGCCCCCCACACACGACCTTAATCCCTTCAGCACCCATGCGTAACGCAGAAGCAACGGCTTTTTTCATGGCGCGGCGAAACGAGACGCGCTGCTCCAGTTGCCGGGAGATATTATCGGCGACAAGTTGTGCATTGAGTTCTGGACGCTTGATTTCATTGATGTTGATATAAATTTCTTTTTCCGTCAGATGCTTTAACTCATCTCGCAATTTATCGACCTCTGCGCCTTTCCGCCCAATGACGATGCCAGGCCGAGCGGTATGAATCGAAATGGTCACCCGTTTGGGCGCACGCTCGATGTCTATTTGTGCGACGCTTGCCCGCTGCAGACGGCTGGTAATATACCGCCTGAGCATGAGGTCTTCTTGTAGCAGGTCGGCAAAACCGCGATTGGCAAACCAGCGGGAACGCCAGTCTTTGACAATGCCCAACCTCATTCCGATTGGATGCGTTTTCTGACCCAAAGTGGTTCTCCTCCTATTGCTCGTCTGAAACGACCAGCGTGATGTGGCTATACCGCTTGCGAATCAATCCGGCAGCCCCGCGGGGCTGAGGACGCAATCGTTTTAAAGCGATGCCACCATCAACAAATGCCTCTTTGACAAAAAGATCTTCTTCAACTGCGGATTCTTCTTCGCGGTTGACCGCATTTGCAACAGCGGATTGCAAGGTGCGCTCTACAATGCGCGCGGCCCTTTTGGGCGTAAATCGCAGGATGTGGAAAGCTTCCACCACATCTTTGCCCCGCACGAGGTCAACCACCTGTCGCGCCTTGCGCGGCGAAATTCTCGAATAGCGCAATACTGCTTGAACTTCCATCTAAAATTCCCATCTCAAATATCACTGCAAAGAAGTGGCGCGTTCCGTCGAGCGCCCCCTGCCCCCTCGATGCGTGCGCGTGGGGGCAAATTCACCGAGTTTGTGTCCGACCATGTTTTCGGTAATATAGACGGGGATAAATCTATTTCCATTGTGTACAGCCAGGGTGTGACCCACAAACTCTGGCGCGATAGTCGAGCGCCGCGCCCATGTTTGAATAACCCGCTTATTACCCACCTTATTCATCTGATCGATCTTTTTTATCAGACTCGGCTCAATAAAAGGCCCTTTTTTGATTGACCGTGCCATAGAAAATGCTCCTGATTACTTGCGTCGCTGAATGATCATCTGGTCAGATTTTTTCTTTTTTTTGCGCGTTTTATATCCTTTTGTGGGTTGTCCCCACGGCGTCACGGGATGTCCACCACCCGTTGCCCGACCTTCTCCACCACCGTGTGGATGATCGATGGGATTCATGGCAACGCCACGCACTTTCGGGCGTTTGCCCAACCAACGACTTCGCCCGGCTTTTCCAACAACGACATTTTCGTGATCTAAATTTCCAACCTGCCCAATGGACGCATAACACGATACCGAGACCAACCGACGTTCGCCAGAAGGCAAGCGAAGGGTTGCAAAATTGCCCTCTTTGGCCATCACTTGAATTTCAGCACCCGCGGATCGGCCCATTTGTCCACCCTTTCCAGGCTTGAGTTCAACATTATGTACATTGCTGCCTAGGGGAATATTCGCCAGAGGCAGCGCGTTGCCTGGTCGAATCTCTGCATCGGCACCAGACGCAACCTCATCGCCAACGCCTAAACCAATCGGTGCCAGAATATAGCGTTTTTCACCATCGGCATAATGCAAGAGCGCAATGCGCGCCGAGCGATTGGGATCGTACTCAATGCCATGCACAATAGCAGGCACACCCACTTTATCGCGTTTGAAATCAATGCGGCGATAATTGCGCCGATGCCCCCCACCGCGACGACGGATCGTAATGCGCCCCCGATTATTGCGGCCCCCAGATTTTTTGTTGGGTTCAACGAGGGATTTCTCAGGCGAATATTTGGTAATCTCGTCAAAAGAAGAGACGGTCTTAAATCGCAGTGAAGGCGTTAAGGGGCGGAACTTCTTGACGGGCATGAGATTATCCTTCAAAGAAGTCAATGCTGTGTCCATCGGCAAGGGTGACAACCGCCTTTTTCCAGTCGGAACGGCGGCCTTGAAATCGTCCGAGGCGCTTGACCTTGCCGTGCATCGTGGTCGTATTGACCTTTACGACCTCAACATTGAACAGGGCCTCAACCGCGCGCTGAATATCGACTTTGTTTGCTCGGCGGAGAACTTCAAACACATATTTATTGTGATTTTCCTGCAAATTAGAAGCCCGCTCTGTAATGATGGGACGCCGAATAATCTGCATAGAATTTTTCACGAGGTACCCCACAGGGATTGAATGCGGGAAACAGCACTGCGCGTGAGAAGCAGGACATCTGCATTGATCAGGTCATAAGTCGAAACTTGCGCCACGGGTAAGACAGAAAGCATGGGGATATTCCGACAGGATTTGACTGTGTTTTCAGCAACGCCATCCGTCAAGAGCAATGCTTTTTGCCCTTGAATGTCGAGCATGTGTGTCATGTGTGCCATTTGCTTTGTTTTGGGTGCTCCGAGCTCAAAATCTTCCAGTACAGATATAGCTTCGCCGATTGCTTTTTGCGAAAATGCCGAACACAGGGCCAACTTTTTGACTTTTTTGGACACGCGTTCCCGAAAATATTTGGGTCTCGGACCATGCGCCACCCCACCGCCGACCAGAATAGGCGAGCCAGCCGTTCCCTTGCGCGCGCGACCCGTTCCTTTTTGGCGATACATCTTGCGTTTTGTGCGGTTGATTTCCGAACGGGTTTTCGTCGAGGCATTGCCTTGCCGCTGATTGGTCAAATGCGCTTTGACCGCGTAATAGATCGCGGCGGGCGATGGCTCAATGCCAAAAACGGTTTCGGGCAGGTCAATCGATCCGACTTCTTCACCTTCGAGGGTGCAAACCCCAACAGACGCCATAAGCGCATTTCCTCACATCAGTTGCGTTTCTCAATGACGACAATAGACCCCTTGCCGCCGGGCACGGCACCTTTCAAGACCAGCAAATTTTGCTCGGTATCAACGCGCATCACCCGCAAACCGCGAAGCGTTACCCTGCGGTCTCCCATGTGACCTGCCATGCGCATGCCCTTAAACACGCGCGAAGGCGTCGAGCTTTGACCTATTGACCCCGGCGCGCGATGTCGGTCTGATTGTCCGTGTGTTTTGGGGCCACCTCTGAATCCATGGCGTTTGACACCGCCTTGGAATCCTCGGCCTTTTGACCATCCTGTAACATCGACGACCTCACCCGTTTCAAACATACTGACATCGAGTGCCTCACCCGTAGAATATTCCGAGACATCATCAACTCGAAATTCTGCAAGCCCTCGATGGGGGGCAACACCGACCTTCTTGAAAACCCCCTGATCCGCGCGGTTGAGTTGATGGGCCCGGGTCTTCTGGTAGCCAACTCGCAATGCCTTGTACCCATCTGAATCCCGGTCCTTGATCTGGACAATAGGACACGGGATAACTTCAAGCACCGTGACAGGCGTCAGCATTTCCGCTTCATCAAACGCCTGCGTCATACCGATTTTTTTTCCGATCAATCCCAGCACGCTTACACCTTAATCTCAATGTCGATACCCGCAGGCAGATCCAGCTTCATCAAGGCATCTACCGTTTGGGGCGTCGAGTTGTGGATGTCAATCAGGCGTTTGTGTACACGCATTTCAAACTGCTCGCGCGACTTTTTATTGACATGCGGCGAACGCAGTACCGTGTAGAGTGAGCGTCTCGTCGGCAGAGGAATAGGGCCCGAAATAAGTGCCCCAGTCCGCTTTGCCGTCCGAACGATTTCTTCAGCAGAGCGATCCAATGCATGGTGATCGTATGCTTTCAGTCTAATTCTGATTTTCTGTGCAGGCACGAGGCATCCCTTCGCGGTTCTTACGCAACGATTTTAGTAATCACGCCTGAGCCAATGGTTTGACCGCCTTCCCGCACGGCAAATCGCAGTTCGGTTTCCATAGCGATGGGTGTGAGCAGTTCCACGGTCATGGTCACGTTATCGCCGGGCATCACCATTTCGACGCCATCGGGCAACTGCACTTTGCCAGTCACATCTGTTGTTCGAAAATAAAACTGCGGTTGATAGCCGGAAAAGAACGGTTTGCTGCGCCCACCTTCTTTGTCGGTCAGCACATACACTTCGCCGATAAACTTTTTGTGGGGGGTCACGCTGCCCGGTTTGGCAATCACCATGCCGCGTTCGATCTCGCTTTTGTCGACGCCGCGAAGCAACAAACCGACATTGTCGCCCGCCCTACCCTCATCGAGCAACTTGCGGAACATTTCCACGCCGGTAACGGTCGTCTTGCGGCTTTCGCGAATGCCCACAATCTCAACTTCCTCGCTGACATTAATCACACCGCGTTCAATGCGACCCGTACCCACTGTGCCGCGTCCCGTAATCGTAAATACATCCTCAACGGGCATCAAAAAATCTTTGTCAATTTCGCGCACAGGCTCCGGGATATTTTCATCTACGGCTTCCATCAATTCCCAAATACAGGCGCAATCTTCGGAATCGGGATCATCAGATTCCAAAGCCTTGAGGGCAGACCCGCGAATTACGGGCACATCATCGCCGGGGAAATCGTATTGATCCAACAACTCGCGGACTTCGAGATCGACCAGTTCGAGCAATTCTTCGTCGTCGACCATGTCGACCTTGTTCATAAATACCACGATGGAAGGCACATTGACCTGACGCGATAACAGAATGTGCTCGCGGGTCTGGATCATTGGACCATCTGCGGCACTAACGACCAGAATCGCCCCATCCATCTGTGCGGCCCCAGTGATCATGTTTTTTACATAGTCGGCGTGCCCTGGGCAATCTACATGGGCATAGTGCCGATTTTCCGTCTGATACTCCACATGAGCCGTGTTGATGGTAATCCCACGCTCTTTTTCTTCGGGTGCTTTGTCGATGTCTTCAAAGGGCTTGTAATCGGCAAGCCCTTTGGCTGCCAGCGTTTTGGTGATGGCTGCTGTCAGCGTGGTTTTGCCGTGGTCCACATGCCCAATTGTGCCGACGTTGACATGGGGTTTGTCCCGTTCAAACTTTTCCTTCGCCATGTTTTCCTCCTAGAAAGACCGAACAAAAATAAAAGACGCGTTCGCAATCAATTAAGTTGCAAAGACATTGACCGAAGAGAGAATCTCTTCGGCGATGCTCTGCGGCATTTCCTCAAATTTGGAAAATTCCATCGAATAAATCGCGCGGCCCTGTGTGATAGACCGCAACTTTGTCGCATAACCAAACATTTCACTCAGCGGCACAGTGGCCGTGATAACCTGTGCATCGGAGCGGTTGACCATGCCCACAATATTCCCGCGACGAGCATTCAAGTCACCTATGACGTCGCCCATATAGTCTTCGGGTACCACGACCTCCACATCAAAAACAGGTTCCATAAGATACGTTTTCGCCCGTTTGGCAGCCTCTTGAAAAGCCATTGAACCAGCAATCTTAAAGGCGATTTCAGAAGAATCGACATCGTGATGGGAGCCGTCGATCAACTCGACTTTGACGTCATCTATGGGATACCCTGCCAAAATTCCCCCGGTCATGGCTTCCTGGACGCCTGCCCGCACCGCGGGAATATATTCGGATGGGATTGCACCGCCTGTAATTTTGTCCTCAAAAACGAGTCCAGCACCGGGCTTGGCAGGTTCCAGGTTAATGACCACATGACCGTATTGACCGCGACCGCCACTTTGGCGGACAAAGCGGCCGTGGATATTTTCAACCGCGTTGCGAATGGCCTCTTTGTAAGTCACCTGTGGTTTGCCAACATTGGCCTCAACTCTAAATTCGCGTTTGAGGCGATCCACAATAATCTCTAGGTGCAACTCACCCATTCCCGAGATAATGGTCTGCCCCGTGTCTGGATCAACAGCGACGTGAAACGTCGGATCTTCTTCGGCCAACTTGCTCAGCGCGACGCCGAGTTGATCCTGATCGGCCTTGGTTTTGGGTTCAATTGCCACGGAAATCACGGGCTTGGCAAATTCCATTGATTCCAATATCACCGGATATTTTTCATCGCACAGCGTCTCTCCTGTCGCCGTGTCTTTCAACCCAACAACAGCCGCAATATCACCGGCGAACACCGCGTTGATCTCTTCCCGCTTATTGGCATGCATTTGCAACACGCGTCCTATGCGCTCGCGTTTGCCCTTGTTGGCGTTGAGAACATAAGAACCTGTATTTAAGTGGCCAGAATACACGCGAAAATACGTCAACCGCCCGACATAAGGGTCTGTCATGACCTTAAAAGCCAGAGCTGAAAAAGGCACTGTGTCGGAAACGGGACGAGAAACCCGAATGTCGAAATTTTTGCGATCGCGCCCCACAATTTCAGGCACATCGCGAGGCGAGGGCAAAAACGCGACAATGGCATCTAATAAACGCTGCACGCCTTTGTTTTTGAACGCCGACCCACAAAGCACAGGTACGGCAGCCCCCTTGATCACCGCTTGGCGCAATGCAGTTTTGATCTCATCTTCGCTGATGTCTTTGCCTTCGAGAAATTTCTCCATCAAGGTGTCGTCAAAATCGGAGGCAGCTTCCAGCAATTGCTCGCGGCCTTCGTATGCGCGTGCTTCCAGATCGTTTGGAATACTATCTTCTGCAAACATGGTGCCTAGAGAATCATCTTCGTAGGTCACGAGTTTCATCTTGATTAAATCGATCAACCCCGTAAACATCTCGCCAGACCCGACTGGCAGCTGAATGGGAACAAAGTTGGATGCCAACCGTTCGCGCATCATTTCTACTACGCGATCAAAATCGGCACCCGTGCGATCCATTTTATTGATAAATGCTATGCGAGGGACTGAATATTTGTCTGCCTGACGCCAGACCGTTTCGGATTGGGGTTCCACGCCTCCAACCGCACAAAACAGCCCCACGGCCCCATCTAAAACGCGTAGTGACCGCTCGACTTCGGCAGTAAAATCAACGTGTCCCGGCGTATCGATGATATTGATGCGGTGGTCATCCCAAAAACACGTTGTGGCCGCCGATGTAATGGTAATCCCGCGCTCGCGCTCTTGAGCCATCCAATCCATAGTGGCAGCACCATCGTGTACCTCGCCCATTCTACGCAAAATACCCGTATAATAGAGCATGCGCTCGGTTGTCGTGGTTTTTCCCGCGTCAATATGCGCCATAATGCCGATGTTCCGGGTGCGCTTCAGGTCGTATCTTCTCGCCATCTTATTCACTTACCAGCGATAATGTGCAAACGCGCGATTGGCCTCTGCCATGCGGTGCGTTTCTTCGCGTCGCTGCATCGCGCGTCCTTGTCCATTTGCCGCGTCCATAAATTCGCCGGCCAAACGCTGCGCCATTGTCTTTTCGCCCCGTTCTTTGGCAAACAGAATCAACCAGCGAATAGAGAGCGCGAGACGCTCGTCGGGACGTACTTCTTCAGGCACTTGATACGTCGCGCCACCGACGCGGCGCGACCGCACCTTGACGACCGGCTTGACATTGTCAAGTGCTTTTTCAAAAACCTCTAAACCTGAATTTCTACTTCGCTCTTCGATCAGATCAAGTGCCTCGTAAAAAATCCGTTCACCCACACTCTTTTTACCCTTGCGAAACAAACAGTTGACAAAGCGCGTCACCAACAGACTGCTGTATTTGGGGTCTGGGGCTAGATGTCGTTTTTCCGCTCGACGTTTACGCATATCGGAAATTACCTTCTTTTACAATAAGGGGGATATGCCACTCAAGGTGGTATCCCCCATGTTTGTCAAATAATTAGGTACTTGAGATTAACCCGCTTTTTTGGTGCCGTATTTGGAACGACCCTGTCTGCGGTCTTCCACGCCCGTTGTGTCGAGTACGCCCCGAAGAATGTGATAACGCACCGAAGGCAGATCTCTGACGCGACCGCCTCGGATGAGTACCACAGAGTGCTCCATGAGATTGTGCCCTTCACCCGGGATATAGGCCGTAACTTCAAGGCCATTGGTCAACCTGACACGCGCGACTTTGCGCAGGGCTGAATTGGGTTTTTTGGGCGTTGTGGTATAAACGCGCGTACAAACACCACGTTTTTGAGGGCATCCTCTCAAAGCAGGTGCAGAAGAACGCTTGCGCTTGGCTTTTCGGCCCTTCCGAACCAGTTGATTAATCGTGGGCAATTCAACCTCCATAGGCGTTTCATGTGGGAGACCTGTAATCTACCTTGTGCATTGGAAATTGTCAAGCATTAATTGGTGGTAAACCCGCGCTTTCCGTGTTCTCTTCTGCGAGGGCTTCAAAAACCTTTGATTCTTCCACGACATCTATATCCAAATCGCGGTATTTCACAGCACCTGTACCAGCGGGAATAATTTGTCCGATGATCACGTTTTCCTTTAATCCCAACAGCGTGTCAACCTTGCCCTGCACCGCGGCTTCGGTAAGCACTCGGGTGGTTTCCTGGAAAGACGCTGCTGAAATGAAACTCTCGGTCAAAAGAGCGGCTCGGGTAATACCCAACAAGACGGGATTGTGAGTTGCAGGATCGCCGCCTTCGGCAATAACCTTGTCATTTTCATCGAGGAAGCGGAATCGGTCGACGAGTTCGTCTTCGAGGAAATTGGTATCTCCGGGATCTGTCACCTGTACTTTTTGCAACATCTGACGGACGATGGTTTCAATGTGCTTGTCATTGATCTTCACCCCCTGAAGGCGATAGACCTGCTGAATTTCGTCGACGAGATACTCCTGAACTTTCCGATCACCCAAAATAGCCAGAATATCGTGTGGATTGATCGATCCCTCAGACAGCCGATCTCCCGCGATGACGCGATCACCTGCTTGCACGCGCAGATGCCGCCCGTAGGGAATGGTGTATTTTCTCTTTTCACCCTCATCAGCCGTGACGCGGACAATGCGCGAGCCTCTCACGAGTTTATCATCAAAGCTCACCACGCCGTCAATTTCAGTGACCACAGAAGCCTCTTTGGGACGGCGCGCTTCAAAAAGCTCAGCCACGCGCGGCAACCCCCCCGTAATATCTCGCGTTTTGCTGCGTTCACGCGAAATTTTAGCCAGCGTATCGCCAGCAGCCACCGGATCGCCATCGTGCACCACTAGTCGCGCGCCCAAGGGAATGATGTAATGGCCCAACTCATTGCCACTTTCATCGACAACCACAATGTGCGGCGACAAGGTGCGGTCTCGGTGCTCAATGACGACTAGCCCGGCAATGCTGGTGGTTTCATCGATTTCCTCGCGATATGTCACCCCTTCTACGAGATCTACAAACTGAACCGTGCCCGCTTGGGGCGATACAATCATATTGTTGTAAGGATCCCATTCGTAGAGTGCTTGGTCCTCTTCTACCTCTTGTCCTTCCTGCACGCGCAACACAGCACCGTGCGGCACGTGATAGTGCCCCCCGCGTACACGGCCTTGATCGTCTCGTACTTCAATTTCGCCATTTCGACCGACCACAACCCACGAATCTGCCGTGCGCGGGACAAACTCGAGATGCTTAAAGAAGACCCTTCCCGCGCGCTTTGCACCTATCACGGCTTGCTCGGCAATGCGGCTAGATGTGCCTCCAATATGAAAAGTTCGCAATGTGAGTTGCGTTCCGGGTTCGCCCACACTCTGCGCGGCAATAACACCTACAGCCTCGCCAATATCAACGAGTTGCCCGGTGGCGGGGTTGCGTCCATAACAGGCCCTACAGACCCCCCGTCGGGTTTCACACGTCAATACGGAACGCACCAAGACGCATTCAATACCAGCATCGGCTATTCTGTCGGCCAATTTTTCATCCAACAAAACGCCTGATTCAACAATGCGTTCGCCCGTAATTGGATCTTCTACATCCTGTAGCACAGTGCGTCCCACAATGCGGTCGGCCAGCGGTTCAACGACTTCTTCGCCCTCTTTCAGTGCTTCCATCGCGATGCCCAATATCGTTTCGCAATCGGATTCCGTAATAATCACATCTTGCGACACATCCACCATACGGCGCGTCAAGTAACCCGCTTCCGCGGTCTTCAATGCCGTATCGGCCAACCCCTTGCGACTGCCGTGCGTTGAAATGAAGTACTCGAGCACGGTCAGACCTTCTTTAAGTGAAGAAATGATCGGTGTTTCAATAATCTCGCCAATCGCACCAGTCAGTTTTTTCTGGGGTTTATTCATCAGCCCTCGCATACCACCGAGTTGTTTGATCTGATCGTCGTTGCCCCGCGCGCCGGAATCCTTCATGATCCAGATCGAATTAAAGCCCGCTTCGGCTTTTTCAAATGCACCGATCATGGCCTGGGCAATGTGATTGGTCGTATGCTGCCACACATCGATCACTTTGTTGTAGCGTTCGCCCTCGGTAATGGCGCCAATCGCGTGCTGATCGACGATTTTTTCGACTTCGCTCATGGCACTGGTAATCAATTCTTCCTTTTCCGGAGGCACGACCACATCGCTCACTGCAATCGAAATACTTGACTGCGTCGCATAATCGTATCCCAACCGCTTCAAACCATCGAGAAAGTCTGTCGTCACGCGGTTGCCATATCGACTGTGGACTTCGGAAGAAACTTTGCGGATACCTTTATCGTCGATCAATTCATTGATAAAAGGCATGGTTGCAGGCATAATCTCATTGAAAATGACGCGCCCAACCGTGGTTGTCAAAAGCTCGCCATCAATGCGAACGCGCACGGCTTCGTGCAAGTCAATGCGTTCGTAATCATAGGCCATGTGGGCTTCATGGGCACTGCTAAAGGTTTTGAGATTTTTTTCCTTGCTGTGAACAATTTTTGTCAGATAGTACAACCCCAGTGCTATTTCTTGGGGTTTATCGACCACCACAGGCGACCCATCCGCGGGTTTGAGCAAATTGTTTGACGACAGCATCAACACCCGCGCTTCGATCTGCGCCTCAAAAGAAAGGGGCAGATGCACGGCCATCTGGTCGCCGTCGAAATCGGCATTAAACGCCGCACAGACCAGCGGGTGAATGCGAATGGCTTTGCCTTCTACGAGCACGGGCAAAAAAGCCTGAATGCCCAGGCGATGCAATGTGGGCGCGCGATTGAGCAAAACGCAGTGATCTTGGATAATTTCTTCGAGAATATCCCATACTTCCACGCGCTCGCGTTCCACCAGCTTTTTGGCACTTTTAACGGTTTGAACAAGCCCCTTTTCCTCGAGCCGCCGAATAATAAATGGCTTGAATAATTCCAGGGCCATGTGTTTGGGCAAGCCGCACTGATAAAGCCTCAAATGGGGATCGACCACAATCACTGACCGCCCCGAATAATCGACGCGTTTGCCCAAAAGATTCTGGCGGAATCGCCCCTGTTTCCCCTTGAGCAGATCGGATAGCGACTTGAGGGACCGGTTGCCATCGCCGCGCACCGCGCGAGACCGACGGCCATTGTCAAACAGGGCGTCAACGGCCTCTTGAAGCATGCGTTTTTCATTGCGTAAAATGACTTCGGGAGCTTTGATTTCAATAAGTTTTTTCAGCCGATTATTTCTGTTGATCACGCGGCGATACAGGTCATTGAGATCGGAAGTTGCAAACCGGCCACCCTCTAGGGGCACGAGTGGACGCAAGTCGGGCGGAATGACTGGGATCACATCGAGGATCATCCAATCGGGTTGATTATCCGATTGGCGGAAAGCTTCGACGACCTTGAGGCGTTTGAGTGCCTCTTGTTTGCGCTGTACTGAAGTCTCGAAACGGGCTTGGGTTCGCAGTTCAGCAGACAAATCCTCAATATCGATGTCAGACAGCAGTTTTTTGATGGCACCTGCCCCCATATCGACCTCAAACGAATATCCTTCATCTTCGAGTTCGATCACCTGGTCTTCGGTGAGCAATTCCTTGAATTTGAGATCGGGCGCGTCGCCGGGGTCGAGCACCACATACGACTCGTAGTAGATGATCTGCTCGAGATTGCGAACTGGAAGATTGAGCAAATACCCCATGCGGGATGGCAGGGACTTAAAAAACCAAATATGCGTCACCGGAACCGCCAATTCAATGTGCCCTAGCCGTTCTCGTCTGACCTTCGACTGGGTCACTTCCACCCCACATCTATCGCAGACCACACCCCGGTATCGAATGCGCTTGTATTTGCCACAATGACACTCCCAGTCTTTGACAGGCCCAAAAATGCATTCGCAAAACAGCCCATCGCGCTCGGGCTTAAAAGACCGGTAATTGATGGTTTCAGGTTTGGTGACCTCGCCGCGCGACCACCCGCGAATGGTATTTGGCGAAGCCAGTTGAATGCGAATAGAATTAAAATCCAAGGGTTGATTGGCAAAATTGGTATCGGCCACGAGAGAATCCCCTTTTCAAATCTGATGCGTCAGTCGATCTGCGCGTTTTCGAGTACCACGTCCAAACACAGGCTTTGCAACTCTTTGACCAGAACATTAAACGATTCTGGCACGCCGGGTTCGGGTGGATTTTCTCCCTTCACAATGGTCTCGTAAATTTTGGATCTGCCCGCCACATCGTCGGATTTGACAGTGAACATTTCCTGTAACATGTGTGCAGCACCATAAGCTTCGAGTGCCCAGACTTCCATTTCCCCAAAGCGCTGTCCGCCAAACTGCGCTTTGCCACCCAAAGGCTGTTGTGTGACCAATGAATAGGGGCCAATTGAACGCGCGTGGATCTTATCGCTGACCAGATGAGACAGTTTCAACATATAAATGATGCCGACCATCACTTCTTTATCAAATGGTTGCCCTGTTTTACCATCGTAAAGGATCGTCTTTCCACTTTCGGGCAAATGGGCTTTTCGCAACATGTCCTGAATATTTTCCATGCTCGCCCCATCAAACACAGGGGTCGCAAAATGGAGATCGAGTTTGTGCGCTGCCCAGCCCAAATGGGTTTCGAGGATTTGGCCGAGATTCATGCGAGAAGGGACACCGAGCGGATTCAAAACCAGATCGATGGGCGTCCCATCGGGCAAATAGGGCATATCTTCTTCGGGTACGATAATCGAAATCACCCCCTTGTTCCCGTGTCTGCCGGCCATTTTATCCCCGACCATCAACTTTCTCTTGCGCGCGACATACACCTTGACCAGTTGCACAATACCCGGCGGGAGTTCATCTCCGCGCGCGATCTTTTCGAGCTCTCGCTCGAGTTCTTCTTCAGCCTGCTGTATCAAGTGATCGGCCAGTTCAATCAGGCGGTCCACTTTTTGGCTCGTCGCCGGACTGTCGCACCAGTCGCCATCGGGTCTCACCGCCTGCCAGTCCAATTTTTCTAGCGATCTTTCATTCACTACTGTGCCGTCTTCAATACTGCGCAGGGTATTGATTCTGCGGTTTTTGAGCAGTGCCACAATCTGCTGGTCGCGGCTTTCTTTTATCGACTCGATCTTTGCCGCAATGCGTTTTTTGCCCGCTCGGGTCTTTTCCCTGTCTTCTTTTTGCGTCTTTTCGTCGCGCTCTTTGCGAGAAAAAACTTTGCGGTCCATGACTACGCCATCCATTCCGGGGGGGGCTTTGAGTGAGGCATCGCGCACATCGCCCGCTTTTTCGCCAAAAATTGCCCGCAGCAAACGCTCTTCAGGCGACAATTCGGTTTCGCCCTTGGGGGTCACCTTCCCGACGAGAATATCGCCTTGATTGACCTCGGCCCCCACGCGAATGATGCCGTGCTCGTCGAGGTTGCGAACCGCCTGCTCACTCACATTGGGAATTTCGCGCGTAATTTCCTCTGTGCCGCGTTTGGTATCGCGCACTTGAAGCTCAAATTCTTCAATGCTAATCGACGTGAAAATATCCTTTTTTAGGAGCCGCTCAGAAACGATAATGGCATCTTCAAAGTTATAGCCATGCCAAGACATAAACGCCACGAGGACATTGGAACCAAGCGCGAGGTCCCCCCTATCGGTGGCACAGCCATCGGCCAATAACTGACCTTTTTCCACTTTGTCGCCAACCTGTACGGCCGGGTGCTGGTTGATGCAAAAATCTTGATTGGATCGCTTAAATTTGGTCAGATCGTAAATGTCTTCATCCGACAGCGAAAAATTTTCAATACTGCGGCTCTTTTTGCGCTTAACCGCGATTTTGCTGGCACTGACATACGTCACAACACCGGCGTTTTTCGCAATGACCACAGCTTTTGAATCAACGGCAACTTTGCGCTCGAGACCCGTTCCAACGCGCGGGGCATCCGTGATTAAAAGGGGAACCGCTTGCCGCTGCATATTAGAGCCCATCAACGCGCGGTTGGCCTCATCGTGCTCGAGAAAAGGAATGAGCCCGGCTGCGGCACTCACGAGTTGGAAAGGCGAAACGTCCATGTAGTCAATCGCCTCGGGATCGACCACGGGAAAATCGCCTCGCCGCCGCGCCTGCACCACATTGTTTTGAAACCTCCCATCGCGCGCAAGTGCCAGATTGGCCTGTGCAATGGTATGGCGGTCTTCTTCATCCGCTGGCAAATACGCAATATTCCGCGTCACTTTGCTCTTTTCGACCACCCGATAGGGCGTCTCGAGGAACCCAAAGGGGTTGACCTTGGCATACGTTGCCACAGACACGATCAGACCAATATTCGGGCCTTCGGGCGTTTCGATGGGACATATGCGACCGTAGTGCGTATGATGCACGTCGCGCACTTCAAACCCCGCGCGATCTCGCGTCAATCCGCCCGGACCCAATGCCGATAAACGGCGTTTGTGGGTCAGTTCGTCGAGCGGATTGATCTGCTGCAAAAACTGCGACAACTGGCTGCTGCCAAAAAAGGCCTGAACCACAGTGGATACCGTGCGCGCGTTGACTAGATCATGGGGGGTCAGTTGCTCGGAATCGCGCAAACTCAGGCGCTCTCTGATCGTGCGCGCCATGCGCGCCAAACCAATACTAAATTGCTTTGAGAGTAACTCGCCAACAGAGCGCACCCGACGATTGCCCAAATGATCGATGTCATCGGTAAACCCTTCTCCCATGGCCAGACTGAGTAGATAGCCAATGACTTTAATAAAGTCATCGATGCACAACATGGTAAAGTCGAGGGGAATATTATCGATCATATTGAGGCGCTGGTTGATGCGATAGCGCCCAACAGCCCCCAGATGGTACCTCCTCGGACTAAAAAAGTGCCGCTCGAGCAATCCCCGCGCAGTTTCAATATTGGGCGGGTCGCCAGGGCGCAGCAGACTATAAATCCGCGAAAGTGCTTCTTCTTCGCTGTCACACGGGTCTTTGCCCAGCGTATTGGAAATGATCCCCCCGTCGTTTTCCGGGTTGATATCCATCATTGTAATTTTGCTGACCCGATTCGCCCGAAGATCTGCAATATGCTCCTCCGTCAATGTGGTATATGCTTCAACGATCACTTCGCCCGTCTTTTTATTTATCAGATCTTTGGTCACAATACTATCGGCGAGTTCTTCCGTGACTTTGACCGAGACATCGCCGTGAAAAATACCCAAAATTTCCTCGGACTTGTCAAACCCCAACGCTCTCAACAAAGTCGTGACCGGCAATTTGCGTTTGCGGTCAATATGAACGTACATAATGTCGTTGATATCGAGACTAAATTCGAGCCATGCCCCGTTGTCGGGAATAATGCGAGCGAAAAATAAACGCTTGCCATTTGGGTGAATGGTGTCGTCAAAAAATACGCCGGGTGACCGGTGCAACTGGCTGACGATCACGCGCTCTGAACCATTGATGACAAATGTCCCTTCATCGGTCATCAAGGGCAACTCGCCTAAGAACACGGTCTGCTCGACGATATCTTTGACGCGAAATTCGCCATTTCCCTGCTTTTCTCGAGAAATCAGACGAAGTGTCGCACGCAGCGGCACGGCATAAGTCGTACCGCGTTCGAGACATTCTTGCACATCGTATTTGGACGTTCCAACGGAATAATCGACAAGCTCTAAAGAATAGAGATTGTGAGCGTCTGAGATCGGGAAGATACTATGGAAGACCGCCTGGAGGCCTTGTTTCTTGCGTGCTCCAGGCGGCGTATCCTTCTGCAAAAACCAGTCATAAGAATCCAACTGGATATCCAGCAGATTTGGCATTTCGATTGCAGACGTGAGTGTTCCGTACGATTTTCGGTCGATAAATCCTCTATCTGCCAAGGGTTCACACTCCTGTGCTGGAAGACTAATGGTTCAGTTACGGATTTGCGTTGCTGCTTACACTTGCGACAACCCTACTTGAGTTCCACCACCGCACCGACTTCTTCCAGTTCTGCCTTGATCTGTTCGGCTTCTTCTTTGTTCACGCCTTCTCTGACGGTGTTGGGAGCACCATCGACCAGGGCTTTGGCCTCTCTAAGGCCCAAAGAGGTGAGACTGCGAATAACCTTGATCACTTGGATTTTTTTGTCTCCAGGAGACGACAAAACCACATCAAATTCAGTCTGCTCATCAACCGCAGGCGCGGCATCAACGCCACCACCGGGGGCTGTAACAACCGCGGCCTGCGCGGTCACGCCAAACTTTTCCTCGAGTGCTTTGACCAGTTCGGCCAACTCGAGCACCGAGAGCTTTTCAATTTCGCCAATAATGGATTCAACAGCCATGAACACGCCTCCGTCCAGCAATAAATTGGGATTGTTATAAGCGGTCTATGCGCCGCCCTCTTCCTGTTTTTTTTTGACAACAGCCTGTAGTGTGCCAACGAATTTTTGCAAAATGCCATTCAGCGTAAATGCAAGGCCGCTGATTGGACTTTGCATTGCCGATACTATTTGGCTCAGCAAAACATCGCGCGGGGGGATTTGGGCCAGTCTGTCGAGTTGGTCATCGACAAAGACCTCGCCATCAATGTACCCGGCTTTCACCGCGGGCTTGCCATCAACTTCTGCGGCGAATTTGGACAACACGCGCGCCGGTGCTACGGGGTCTTTGTCCGCGCAAACAAGGCCCGTAGGCCCGCGCAACACATTGTCGAGACCTGCTATTCCGGCTCGTTTAACCGCCAATTTGGCCAAGCGATTTTTGATCACGCGATAGGACACCGATTCTTCGCGAAGTTGCTTTCTCAATAAGGTAAATGCGGGAACATCCAACCCCGTAAAATCGGTTAGATACACCCCTTTAGCCCGTTTTAAGATATCCGTCAACTCTGCGACGACAGCTTCTTTTTTTTCAGTTGGCATTTCAGGACCTTCCTCGGTCAATTGGCCGATAGTGCCGTGCGGTCTAGGCGGATGCCCGGTCCCATGGTGGTGGATAATGTGACCGAACGCATGTATTGTCCTTTCGTAGCAGATGGACGCGCCCTGACAATCGCATCGATCACTGTCTGTGCATTTTCCCGAAGACGCTGTGCATCAAAAGACGCTTTGCCCACAGGCGTATGCACATTGGCCGTTCTGTCAACTCGATACTCCACGCGCCCCGCTTTGGCTTCTCGCACCGCGCGCGCAGCATCGGGTGTCACCGTGCCGCTCTTGGGGTTGGGCATCAGGCCTCGCGGCCCGAGGATGCGCCCCAATCGCCCGACCTGCCCCATCATATCGGGCGTGGCAACGGCCACATCGAAATCCGTCCAGCCGCCATTGATCTTTTCGACCAGGTCTTCAGCACCGACAAAATCTGCACCCGCGGCTTCGGCAGCAGTAGCGGACTCGCCCCGGGCAAAAACTGCGACGCGCACGGATTTTCCCAGCCCATGGGGCAACACGACCGTGCCGCGCACGAGTTGGTCGGCTTGCCGGGGATCAACGCCCAGTCGAAATGCCAACTCAACCGTTTCGTCAAATTTCCGAGTGGGCATTTTTTTTAAAATGTCAACGGCTTCGGGCAGACCGTATTGCGTTTGGCGGTCAAAAAGCTCGGTTGCTTGTTTATAGCGTTTGGATTGCTTCCGTGCCATCATCCCTCCGATCAATTTTCAACGGTGAGGCCCATGCTGCGAGCAGTTCCCGCAATCATGCGCTTGGCAGCCTCAATGCTGGCCGCGTTGAGGTCTTGAACTTTCATCTCTGCAATTTCCCGAAGTTGGGCATCCGTCACGGATCCCACTTTGTCTCGGTTGGATTCTGCCGACCCCTTGGAGATCCCCGCCGCTCGCTTGAGCAACACGGCCGCAGGCGGACTCTTGAGCTCAAAAGAAAAGCTCCTGTCCGCGTAAACCGTAATAATCGCGGGAATAATCAAACCTTGTTTGTCCTGGGTTTGTGCATTAAACGCCTTGCAAAACTCCATGATGTTCACGCCGTGCTGCCCCAAAGCTGGACCAACCGGTGGGGTGGGCGTCGCTCGCCCAGCGGGAATCTGTAACTTAATTGTCGTGAGAACTTTTCTGGCCATGGGCACCTCTTACTCATCGCGATTCGACCGCTTCTTCGACCTGCAAAACATCTAATTCGACGGGTGTATTGCGCCCGAAGATGCTCACCATCACTTTGATTTTGCTCTTTTCTGGATTGACGTCATCAACCAGCCCAATAAAATCGCTGAAGGGGCCGTCAATCACCTTAACCCGATCGCCCACTTGATAGGGCACATCCGAGGTTTCCTCAACTGGACGACGCTCAATTTGCCCCAAAATGCGGTTCACTTCCTCTTCGCGCAGCGGTTGTGGTTTTCGACCTGGGCCGACAAAGCTCGTCACACCCGGCACACTGGTCACAAAATAGAGGGCCTCTTTGTCCATATTCAGTTCAACCAAAAGATAGCTGGGTAAGAATTTCTTGAGGGAGGTCGTTTTCCGCCCGTCCTTCATCTCGACGACTTCTTCGGTTGGCACAATCACCCGACCAATTTTGTCGCCGACATCGATGTTCTCTTTGGTGGCCTCAATATAGCTCTTGACCTTGTTTTCGTGCCCAGAATAGGTGTGAACAACGTACCATTTCATTGGGTAGAGATCTCCCGGACAAAAATCCCATTAAATCAGGATAAATTCCATAATACCCGCCAAAAAAAAATCTACGATGTAAATAAATATAGCAAGGGCGATTGACAGCGCGAGTACAATAGCGGTCGAAGATTTGAGCTCTTCACGAGTTGGCCAAGTGACCTTTTCCATTTCACCGCGCACTTCGCTGATAAATTGACTGATTTTGCCAAACATAATAAAAAAAGATGGCAGGCCAGGCAGGACTTGAACCCGCAACCGTCGGTTTTGGAGACCGATGCTCTACCAGTTGAGCTACTGACCTACCCAAAAATAATGGAGCCCACAACCGGACTTGAACCGGTGACCTCTTCCTTACCAAGGAAGTGCTCTACCGTCTGAGCTACATGGGCGTTGGAAAATCTTCATTATGAGGTTTTGGAGCGGGAAACGGGACTCGAACCCGCGACCCTCAGCTTGGAAGGCTGACGCTCTGGCCAACTGAGCTATTCCCGCCCGGCTGTGGATAAAAAAACAACCCTTTTTCTGCAAAAGGGATCAGGATTGTCAAAAAATAATTTGTTCGAGAATTGACAAGATATGAAAAAGGTAGTCTGAGGTCAAGAAAATTTTGTACCAACTCAAACTGGTGATAGATTGGGTGACAAATGGTGAGTGGGAGTATGCCCACTGCGGCTTTGGAGAGGAAAGCCGTTGGAGATGTTTGGTGGGGGGTGGCGGATTCGAACCACCGAAGGCATCAGCCAACAGATTTACAGTCTGCCCCAGTTGACCGCTTTGGTAACCCCCCATCCTATCAGACCAAAAAAATACCAGAAGGTGTCTAGATAGTCAAGACCAAAATCGCACCGCCAATTGCAGATTGACAAACCCGCGTGCCTTTGCTATTTTCCGAGTTCAATTTTTCGCAGTCCCGACCCTTCCTCAATGCCTGTATGAAAGGAGTAAATGCCGCAATGACCGACCCCATTCAAAGCTACGCGCGTATTGGTATTGTTCATTTTATGGCCTATAAAGCCTGCATTGGCGGCGAAGGCCCCATTGTAGAAACCCTGAAAAAAATCGCCGTTGATCCCTATTTCCAAGTCGTTGAAGTCACGCACATGAAAGATCCAAAAGTGCGAGTGCGCGCGCGCGACCTGCTCGCCGCTGCCCACATGGATGTGGCGTTTGGTGCACAACCCATTCTGTTGGCCAACCAGTTCAATATCAATTCACCTGATAATGCCCACCGTCAACATGCGGTTGACGCTGTCAAAGCGGGGATCGACCAAGCCGAAGAGCTCGGTGCGCCGGGTTGTGCCCTGCTGTCAGGTGCAGATCCAGGTCCCGAAGGCCGCGAAGAAGGTCTCGACCTGCTGATAGATTCTTTGAGCCAACTCTGCGATTACGCCGGCGAAAAGGATATGGACATCGCGCTCGAAACTTTTGACCGCGTGCCTTATGGCAAAAACTGCCTTGTGGGTCCCAACGCACTCGCGGTTGAAGTCTCAAATCGCCTCAGACGCCAATATCCCAATTTCGGCCTCATGCTCGATTTGAGCCATTTTCCGCTGCAAGGCGAAGACGCGGTTTACGCCCTCAATATCGCGCGGGATCACATCGTACACATGCACGTTGGCAATTGCGTGATGTCCAATCCCGATCACCCGGCTTATGGCGATAACCACCCCCGCTTTGGCTGCGAAGATGGCGAAAATGACGTGCCCGAAGTTGTAGAATTTCTCCGCGAACTGCTCAACATTGGCTATCTCGATCCCGATAAGCGGCCCATATTGAGCTTCGAAGTCTCCCCCATGGAAGGCGAATCTTCAGAAGTCATTATCGCCAATGCCAAGCGCGTGCTCGACGAGGCATGGGCACAGGTCTGAACACACGCACAAAAATAACAATAGCCGGGCTTTCCCCATGGGAAATGTCCGGCTATTTTTCGTCGCTCCTGCATCGCAGGTCAATTCCAATGCCTGTCCACTGACCGCGAGGATGGGGCCCCAGGACCCAGTGCTCGGCGAATCAACAGGCCCAAAACCCGGGCAAAGACGACCATTACGAGAAAATAGAATACCGAAGCCAGTGCCAGGCCCACCCAGGGCACATTTCCCAATATCAGACTGCCGAGCAGAGTTATCCCAAACAGACCCAAACACGCTTGAACGTAGTCGCCCCGAACAATTTGGCGCAAACCCCGCCAGACCGGCCCCGGCTCAAATGTCATCCACACGCGCCCCTCGGCGGCAAATCGCATAAAGACAACGGGAAAAAAACCGTAACAAAAGACAATCGCGAGCATCAGCAACGGCCACAAAGTCTCTAAACCCAATATCGAAATCACCATTGAAAGCCCCACAATGACAATGACACCGTATCCCAGCGCGATGAGAAACAACCAAAACCCCGCCGCCCCATAAGCCCACCAATTGTCCCACGAAGACAAGATCAGCGATTCGGTACCGTTGAGCGCATCGACAAAAATCCGGTATAAGTATCCCCAAACGATGAGCGAAAGTCCAAAGGTGACAATCAGCAATCCAATCTCCACCTCAACGCCAATTTGTCCCGTGTTTGAGAGAAACAGCACCAACGCGGGCAGCAAATTCAACGCGCCTCCGAGGATGATTTTGCGCCACCAGCGCGGCGTCTGAAACAGGTCGCGAATTGTATGTAAAAAAATAATGCCAAACATAGTGTTCCACGTTTCAGATTTCGTCGAGGGCTCGCCCAATATCGGAAATAATATCCTCGGCCTCTTCAATGCCCACGGCATAGCGCACCAACTCATCGTCAATGCCAAGTGCCAAGCGGTCTTCGCGCGCCAATTCGTAATATGAAATTGACGCGGGATGCGAAACGAGACTCTCCACCCCCCCCAGGCTGGCTCCGATGCGCGGGATTTGCAAGCGGTCGATAAAACACAGCGTGCCGGCCTCATCGGCATCCAAATCAAAACTCACCAACCCGCCAAATCCACGCATCTGCGCTTTGGCCACATTGTGGTGCGGGTGGCTTTCCAAACCGGGATAATACACGCGTTTGACCCGCCCATGCGTTTCTAAAAACCGCGCCAAACTCAGGGCGGTTTCATTTTGCTTGCTCATGCGAAGTGGAAAGGTCTTGATCCCGCGAATCAGCAAATAAGCGCAATGCGGACCAATCACCCCCCCCAAAATGCCCCGATAGTCTCGAATCGCGGCAACCAGGGGCGCATTGCCCAGCACGACGCCAGCCATCAAATCGTTGTGTCCGCCCAAATATTTGGTCGCGGAATGAATGACCAAATCGACGCCAAATTCGAGCGGGCGTTGGTTGAACGGCGTGGCGAGTGTGCTGTCAATAATCGTCTTGACCCGATGTTTTTTTCCAAGTTGAACCAGCTTTTCCAGATCGATCACATTGAGGTGTGGGTTTGTCGGCGATTCGGAAATGATCACCCGCGTCTCGTCTCGGATGGCCCCTTCCAATTCGGCATTATCCCCCGCGTGAACAAATGTGGTCTCAATGCCAAATTTCCGCAACACCATCTTACAAAATTGTTCGGTCTTGCGATAGCAGTCGTCCATGATCACCGCGTGCTGCCCTGTGGACAGCATGCCCAACAGCGTGGTTGTGACCGCGCTCATGCCCGACGCAAACAAAATCGCGGCCTCCGCGCCTTCCAATTCTGCCAACTTGCACTCGGCGGCATGCTGTGTGGGATTGCCGTAGCGCCCATAGTCGATCTGCGGATTTTTGCCCGACACAAACGCTTTAACCGCCCGCGTATCTTCAAAGACATACGTAGACGTCTGTGCAATCGGCACCGTCAGAGACTTTCCCCAGTGTCCCCTTTCTTCACCGGCATGAACAGCCCGCGTGCCCGAACAGGGCGCGTGGGTTTCGCGCGTTTCAGCCATGCGCCATCTCCAAAAAAAAGCGGAGCCACAAAAAGCTCCGCGCGGTACGCAAAAAAACCGGACTAAAAAGCCCGGAGTTTGGAATAACTTTTTAGCGACTTGTTTAAAGTGGCTGCAATATGCCGCAAATCACCACTCACGAATAACTGTGTTTTAGAATGTAATCAAAACCCCCTACCCTGTCAACTTTCGGTTGGCTTCAACGCGGTTGAGAATGGCCCGTTTTACGGCATCGACTTTGGGCGGCAACACAACCGGTTCATTGCGATAACGCGGGCTTAGGTTCTGCAACTGATCGCGATGATAACCGAACTTAAACTCGCTAAACTTCAATCCGTGAGCCGTCGAGATCACGATCACCCGATCGCTTTTTTGAATCACGCCCTTGTCGATCAGCTTAAACAATGCCGCAAACGCAACCCCGGTGTGTGGACAGGCAAACAGGCCCGTGCGGTCCGCGCGTGCAGCGGCATCGGCCAATTCTTGCTCGCTGGCCTGCTCCACGACGCCGCCGAATATTCTGAGCGTGCGAATCGCCTTTTCCCTGCTCACGGGATTGCCAATCTGGATCGCACTGGCCAATGTGGGCTGCGCGCGGATGGGGTCAAACATATCAAAATTCTTTTCAAAACTGCGATAGAGCGGGTTGGCCTTCTCGGCCTGTGCGACCACAATGCGCGGCAGGCGGTCGATTAACCCGAGTGTTTTTATTTCGAGAAAGCCCTTGCCGAGCGCGCTCACATTGCCCAAGTTACCGCCGGGGATCACAACCCAATCGGGCACTTCCCAATCAAATTGTTGCACCAATTCGATGCTGATTGTTTTTTGCCCCTCTACCCGCAGTGAATTCATCGAATTGGCTAAATAGATATTTTCCTCGTGGCAAATCTCCTGCACGAGTTTCATACACCCATCAAAGTCCGTTTCCAAACTCAGCACCAGCGCGCCATTGGCCAGGGGTTGCAAAAGTTGTGCGGTCGAAATTTTGTCCCTGGGCAAAAAGACTACCGACTGGATGCCCGCCGCCGCACAATACGCAGCCAATGCCGCCGAGGTGTCTCCTGTGGATGCACACGCAACCGCCGGAATGTGCGCCCCTTCAAACACCATCTGTTTCACCATTGACACGAGCACGGTCATGCCCAAATCTTTGAACGATCCCGTATGGCTGTTGCCACATTGCTTGACCCACAAGTCATCGATGCCAATTTCTCGCCCCAAACGCTCGGCCCAAAACAGATTGCTTCCCCCCTCGTACATCGACACCACATTGTCTTCGTGAACCGCGGGACAGACCAGTTCTTTTTTTCCCCATACAGAACTGCCATAAGGCCACTCCGTCATCATATAACGCTGGTCGAACAACTCCCGCCAATAACTGCCCGCCTTGCTTTTGAGCACCGCCATATCATGGGCCACCTCGAGCAACCCGCCGCACGTTGGACACGCGTAGATCACATCGGTCAACAGATATCGCCCTTTGCATCCGCCAAAGCACTGAAACCACGCATTGTAAGTTGCATCATTCATGTTTCAAATATAAACACTATGCCAAATTCGATCCATCTGCTGCGACACTGCCGGCGCAATGTCAGTCCAGACGAAATCGTTGCCCATGAACAGCAACGGCAACCGCCGCACGACCACCCGTGCTGTCGCCAAAATTGAGACTGGATGGCATCAGACAAACGAAAAGACCTCGATAAACTGGACAGGGGTCAAACGCTCAAATTACTCGCGTTTTCATACTGTTTTTTTACAGCCAAAGCATGTGCTGACCTGTGATTGGTCATGGTCAAATCTCCCTTGACGACTGCACAAATATGTAGCATGATTGCATCGAGAACAAGATCAAAATTTCGCGAATGAACTCCTGTCCGTCCACAAACAGGGCTGTCGCAATTGTACATCGCTTGGGCAGAGGAAAAACGCAATGCCATATTTGACGCAAACCAATACAGGCGAGGAACTCAACAGACTTTATCTCGAAGATCGATTTGTCCTATCCGCCCCATCTCGTCAAAAATTGTATTGCACGTTTTGAACTCGACGAAAAAAGTTCTGTTTTAGATCCCTTTTGTGGCACGGGCACAACTTTGGTGGCCTGTAAGAAACAGGGGATAAAGAATTTTGGTATTGAGGCAAATCCCGTTGTCAAATTCGCTGCAAGTGTGAAAACCGATTGGAGTATAGACCCCGATGTTCTTATGGATCATGCCGAACGTGTTGCATCAGAAACCATAGAACGACTTTTGTCGGAAGGCATTGATGACGATCCACTCTTTCAACCCCTGGATAAAGATGAGAACACAGAACTTAGGACACTGAGCCCAGAACAAAAAAAAGGATAGGGACTGGGTAGCAAAATTCGACAGCATACAAAAATTGGCAGAAGCAATAGAAAATCGCCGGATCGAATTAAATAAAACATCGGGATTTGAAAAATTATACGCTCATGTTGTTCGCCATTATTTTGGGGGCATGACCCGGCATTTGGAAAATATGAAACCCATTTTGAAACCCGGTGCTTTTCTCGCCTATGTCGTTGGGGATCAAGCTTCCTATTTTCGCATTCTGATCAAAACGGAAAAATTACTGGCCGAGATTGCAGAGCGATTGGGGTATAAAGTCTTGGATATCGATCTATTCAGACAAAGGTTCTCGACTGCGACTCAGCAACATATCAGGGAAGAGGTTGTTCTCCTGCGTTGGGAAGGCCAATCTAAGGATTTCAAATATGTCTCCAATTACGGATGAAGAAGTGAGAAATTACCGCCTGAGCTCGATAGTCCATAGTTATCGAGTCTCTGAACAGGAGGCGCAGATGGATGCAGATGATCGAACAGTTGCCGAGACCGCGCGGAAGAATGGCGTGGGTGTTTTGCACAACTTGCTTTTGCAGGACGAACTGGATGCAATCTGCCGAGAATTGGACCAGGCGTATCTAGATTTGAATATGGGACCGGGAGAACCGGGAAGCAGGGACAGCCTCCGGAATGAACCGCTGTTGAATTATCCAGCCCTGGACAGATTGTTTTCCCATCCCCGCGTTTTGGGGATCGCGTCGGCGATTCTGTCGGAGCCCCGGCCGTTTCTATTGGAGATGAAGACCAACCGGTATACGCCGGAACACAAAGGCGTGGGGCGACACACGGATGGCAGCCAGACGGAACCGGCCGCACCTTTTCAGTGGCTGGCTACGATGATTTATCTGGACGATATCGATATCAATTCGGGGGCGTTGACGTACGTGCCGGGCACGCATTTGCATTATTTTGCGTCTCCGGGCGATCCGAACCCGCCATTGCCCACTCTAGAAGATATCCAAGCGGGTGACTACGTGCCGGTCGAACTGAAAGCGGGCAGCGTAGTGTTTCGGGTGCCAGAAGTTTGGCACGGCGTGGTGCCTATCCATCGATTGCGACGGTATATTACGGGATTGTACACGTCCCGGGGAAAAGTGAATGCGCTGGTCAAAGCGCGGATTCAGCAGGTTCGGAAGATCAGGAAGGCAATCCCGGAGACATCTGTTCCCGAGCATGTTCGGAAATACTGGCGGTACTGAGCGACGGATGCGGACGGCCCCTGCCAACCCCCAAAAGCGATTCCGCACCTGCTTTGTAATCGCCGAAATCAACTCATCCACCGGTAGCGAACTGGGATAATTGATCGCCCTCACTAAAAATACTTCTCCCCCGCTTTTGGTCCAGTGGTATATGATCTCGGCACCGCCCGCATCCGGATTCAGCCCTTTGCCCAGTACCTGCGCGTTTTTCGGCGACGCGCTGTCATCTTGTCCGTAGGCACGAGCGGGGTACAACTGGCGATAGCCAGTTTCAAAATCACAACAAGGGAAATCACACCGCCTGTTTTGTGCCTTCTGTGCCTTTTGTGGCGTGCTGTGAGAGGGGATAAATGCGTCTGTGTATCAGATTTCCAAAACTGTCCGAAGTATTGTAGGCGGACTGTCGCGTCTTCAAATCCGCTCCAATGCACGCGCCTCGATCCAGCCGCCAAGGCCCGAGCGCAGGCGCACCAACAACCATCTCCCTTCGGCGCGATCGATCTCGACTTTTGTGCCTTCGTGGAGCGTGAACACCTTGAGGAAATCGCGACCCGGGCCACTGCGCCCAATGGCTTCATCCACCAAAACAATTGCTTTGGGAACGCGGTGTTGATGCACCTTAAACGCCAGCAGGCCGGCACCGGCCAAAAGCTCGACCAAAACCATCACCAGCAACCCGCCCCACAAAAAGCGGCGGGCGGGCACAAAAATCCAGCACACAGCCACACCGCCCAGACAAAAGACAAAGACAGAGACCATCACCGCCAGCATGTCGAGCGTAAAAAAGGCAAAAAGCGACTGCAAGACCCGCGTCATGATATGGGCCTCGCCGTCGCTTTCTCTGTCTCTCTTTTGCGCGTTGGCAAAGTCTAAATTCGCCAACACATCTTCGTCTCCCGGCATCAATTTCAACGCGCGTTCATAAGACAAAATCGCGCGCCCCAATTGTCCGGTCTTAAAATACGCATTGCCCAAATTGTAATACACATCGCCGTTGCTAAGCCCCTGCGCGATGACGCGCTCATAATCCGAAATCGCCGCGTCAAAACGGCCCGCGCGATACTGTTCATTGCCCCGATTGTAAAGCACCACGAGCGATTCTGAAGCCCATCCAGCATCCGCGTGCATCAGCCACATCGCAACCGCGACAACGAGATACATAATCATCGCCCTCATAACATCCCAGCCTTACAGGCACCGGTCCAGCGCGCGGATCAAATCTTCGGCCTGCTCAAACAGTGACTGCTTGTGCTCAGTCGATATCTGTCCTGGTGCAAACCGCGCCCGATCGCTTATGGCAAACACGTCTTGAACCCGTGCAATGATCTCCTCATCCACGCCGCGCTCCACCAGCACCGCGCCAATCTGCTCTGACGTCAACCCCGCGGCCGAGCGATTGGTGCGATCCGCGACAAACTGCGCCAATGCCCGGTGAATCTCGCCGTAAAAATCCGCGCCCTCTCCCGCGTTCATCAACGCTTTGGCTTTGCCCAAACGCCGCTGCGCTTCCGAGCGCGAACGCCTTCTGCGCGCATACGCCACATCTCCTGCCACGTGCTGTTGATGACGCCGATAGATATATGTGCACGCTACACCCAACACGGGAACGCATTGCAAAAGCCAAAATCCACGGCGTTGATAGAGCAACGCGCTCTGATCTGCCAACTGCTTTCGATCGGGCTTAATATACCGAATATCGCTGCCCTGCGCGCGCACTTCTTCGCCTTGCAACCCGGCAACCGGTTGCGGCACCTGTTCGCCAGGGGTCACGCGCAAGGCAGTGGCGCGGGTTTGCGCGGTTTTGTACCGCGCGTGCACGGGATCGAAATAGGCCAGTGTAAAACGCGGCAAAGTCATCTGCCCTGCGCGCTGCGGAATCGCCACGTATTCAAAGGTCTTTTGCCCCCTTACGCGCGTGTCATCTGTTTCCATAGTCGTCTTGGGATCGTAAAACTTAAAGGCCGCGCCCTCGGGACGCATCAGATCGGCAATCGCGTGCAAATTGCCCGTGCCCTGCACCACCACTTTCACGGCAACGGGGTCGCCGGCCTTCACCGTGGTTGGAACGGCTGCCGCGCGCATCTCAAATTGCCCCACCGCACCGCCAAATCCCACGGGCGCGCCCTGAGGCAGCGGTTTCACTTCAATTTCCACATCGCCCGACCGCACAGTTACCTGCTGCGTATCAAACGCGCCAAAGGGATCAAAATCAAACAGACCGTGCGACCGACGCCCCGCAAAAATTTCGCAATTCACTTCGAGTTGCTCCAGCGTGTGTTTGCCCGCGATGGTTGGAAACAGAGCCAATCGCTTGAGCAACGCCGCGTTAAACGCGCGCCCATTGACGGTCTCACGCTGCATGTTCAGACGCTGGGCATCAAACACGGTCTCTGCCCAAAAACCCGTGAACGTCGGCACATGACCGTATTGCACATTTCGCAGATCATAGCGCGTAAACAATTTGTAAGTCACCCCAACCGGTTCACCCACATATACCACCTGCTTTTCGGGAATCGCCCGCAAAAACAAATTCTGCTCGATATCCCGAATCTCCTGCTGGCGCATAGACCGCCCCGCGCCAGGCACGAGTCGCGTCTTGGGGCGACCACTGGCTTTGACCACCTCAACGCGCACCTGATCAGACTGAATCGCCTTGCCATCGTAGGTCAATCGCGCAGGACCAAGCACATACGTGCCTTCCTTTTGCGAGAGAAAAGAGAAAACGTACGTCGTCGTGCGCTTTGTGGTCAGCGTTCCGTTGACCAAACTGATGGACGTGGATGAAGAAGATGAATGCCCGGCTTGTTGCAACCCCTCAGGCGTTGCCACTTGAGGCGTTGGCAATCCCCCCATTTGTGCCGCCTCGACCTCCACTGTGAACTCGATCTGTTCGCCAACTTCAACCCGATTGCGATCCACCGAAGCCCGCAAGGTCACAGCCTGCGCCCAAGCCCCATGGGTCCACAACAGGACAAAGCCAAACCAAATACCGCGCAAAAATACCCATCTCTTATTTTTCATCTCTCTACCTCTTCAGCTATCAGCGGTCAGCCCGCCCAGCCACCACCCCACCGGCAAGACGCGAGTGCTCATCTCTCACTTCTCGCGTCTCTTCTCTACCATGCATTGCCGTCATATCTTCTGCCTCGCAACGTCAATTTTCGTCGTTTCTGGGATTCTTTTTCTCGCGCTTTCATGGCATTGAGAATCCGCGCCGCTTCTTCCGGCGTCATCTCCCCAGGGCTTGACTGCTGATCCTGCTGTTGTTGATTCTGCTGATCCTGCTGGTCTTGTCGATGCTGTTGATCTTGTTCGCTCTGTTTCTGTTTCTGATCCTGCTGATTTTGCTGATCTTGGTTTTGATCCTGTTTATCCCGTCCATCCTGCTGATCCTGCTGATCCTGCCGATCCTGTTCCAGTTTTTCCAACGCCAATTCCAAGTTAATTTTGGCGTCTATGTCATCCGACTTCAGTTCCAGCGATTTTTTGTACGCGCCCACAGCTTCCCCAAACTTTTCCTGCTGAAACAGGGCGTTGCCCAAATTGTAGTACGCGGCAGCAGACAGGTGCGGGTGTTTTCCCTCGGCCGCGCGCGCCATCTCTTGCATGGCTTCGGCGTATTTGCCCTGCTTGTAGAGTGCATCGCCAGCATTAAAATGCAATGCCGGGCGATTGCGAGCATCTTGTTGCGCCTCCAAATACCGGCGCAATGCCGCTTCGTACTCTCCCTTTTCAAACAGGGCATTGCCCTCTTCATTCTTTTTTGCCACGGGATCGAGAAATGTCCATCCCAAAAATGGCAACGCCAGCGCGATATATAAAAGTCGTTTCACAATTTTGCCTCTTGCTATGCTGTGGTTGTTTTTTCTCTCTCGTTCATTGCTCGAAGTTCACGGGCATTTTCGCGGACTTTGACAAACGCGCGCGCCACATCCCGCATGTGCGTCTCAGATGCCAGCAAGTCCGTCTGTTTGATCGACAGCCGTTCTTTGCAGTATTGCTCGACTTTTGGCAAGTGCAACGCGCGATAATCCTGTGCATTTGTCCACGCAAAGGGCGTGTAATCCCGAGCTTTCCAATCTGTTTGAAAAACCGGGTGTTTGTAAACGGGAACGTCATATCCCACACCTATTGACACGCCCTCGGCGCGCATCGCCTTGACAAACGCATCGCGAGGAACGCCTTCAAATGCTTCGGGCACATATCTCGCCCCATACACATGCCAGTTGACGCGGGTCGCGTCTCCTGAACGGTGAATCGGCTCAATGCCCTCAATTTCCGACAATGTGCGCGTCAACATCGCCCCATTTTGTTCTCGGATTTCCGTGTGCTCGGGAACGCGCTTCAATTGGCACAACAAGACCGCCGCGACAAACTCCGTCATGCGGTGATTGCCGCCCCACTGCCTCGCCGCATCCACAAGGCCATACCGAGACCGCCCGACATTGGTCGCACAGGCAATTGCATCGGCAATCGCCTCGTCATTGGTCAGGGCAATGCCGCCATCGCCCCCGGTCATGTTTTTGCTCTGCTGAAATGAAAATCCCGAAGCCAACCCCCAACTGCCCAGGCCGCGATCCCGATAGGTCGATCCCCACCCGTGCGCAGCGTCTTCTAAAATCGCGAGATCGCATCGATCTGCAATGTCCAACAAGCATTGGAGATCGCACGCCAACCCCCCAAAATGCACCGGCATAATCGCCTTCGTGCGATCCGTAATCAAATTTTCGACTTCCGTCACATCGAGATTGTTGGTGTTTGGGTCTATATCGCAAAAAATAACCGTGGCACCTGATTTCAGAATCCCCGTACACGTCCCGATAAACGTATAAGCACTCGTAATGACCTCATCGCCTATCCCAATGCCCGCCGCGCGGCAAATCATTTCTAGAGCCACAGTGCCGCCCGTACACGCGATCCCGTATTTCGCATCTTGAAACGCGGCAAATGTGTCTTCAAATTCCCGACACTTCGACGCACTGTACCACGACCGACTCTCCAGCACCTCGACAAGTGCCTCTTTTTCCGTTGCATCGTACATCGGCCATGCAACATCACCCTTTTCCTTCACCTCGGGTTCGCCACCCAAAAGTGCCAATGTTGCCATGTCATCCTCCCTCGTATTACACCTGACCCAAACATTCAGCCAGCAGGTCTAACGCTGCACGGGCGAATGCTTCCATGTTTTCGCCCCGGTTCTCGCTGCCCGTTGATATCGCAATTGCCCGCTCTGTACTTGGCCCCGCAACCCCAATGCATGTATGGCCGGGCGGATCGCCATACCGATTTCCCGTTGGGCCTGCCGCGCCTGTTTCACCAATGCCCCAATCTGCCCGCAGGCGTTCGCGCGCGGCGCGTGCAAGATGCAATGCATGGGCTTTTGTGGCGGCCCTCGCCTCGCCCATAGCCCCGTCTGAAACAGCCATTAAAATTTGTTTGGCATCACCCGTGTAACACGCGCCGCCGCCCTTAAAATACGCCGAAGCCCCCGGCACGGCCAAGAGTGCTGCTGAAATGATCCCACCCGCCGACGACTCCGCCACCGCCACGGTCTGTCCATTTTCTTTGAGCAATGCCCCCACATCTGCTGCCATGGTCTTAAAATCCGCCATATTTGACCTCTTTATTTTTTGTGTGATGCCAACCAACGATTCATCACCCCATCCGGATCTTCGGTGTTCCAGCCGAGTTCACACAACAAAAGATCGATCCGCGCGTAGCGGCCTGAGCGTTGAGCCTGTCGAAACGCGGTCAAAGCTAGCGAGTACGTGCAGTAGCGGAACTCGGCGGCCTCATCGACATTTCGTTTTGCCTGAGCGCATCGCCATGATCGTCCATGCGTTTTCGAATTTTTTCGACCCGTGTCATCAGGCTTTCCAGCGGCATATTCACGAATCCTTTTTCTATTTTATAGGATTAACCGGGCAATGGAACGGGTTTCGCATCCTCGGTAGCGATGCTCCAATCCGCCAGTTTTAATTGCAATCCCGCGACGACATCGCGATGATCGGGATTTTCGACCACATTGTGCAATTCCCATGGATCGTTCACCAAATCGTACAATTCATCCCTGTCGCCCATGGGGTCGTGTACGTACTTCCATTCGGGTGTACGCACCATCTTGCGACGCCCCTCGGCCTCGCGCCATTGCAAAGACCGTCCAATGGCCTTCCGCCCCCAGGGTTTCTCGATCTGTTCCAAATCAGCCATAGTAAATGCCGGGCCACCCGCGCCGTATTCCGAAAACGCGGCATCCCTCGGCGCGGTGTCCGTCACCGTGGGCAACTCTTCTCCGTGCATTGAACGCGGCGCGTCAAGCCCTTGCAACTGCAAAACCGTCGGCGCGATATCGATCAAATTGACGCAACTCTCATCCACCGCGCCCTGCGGAATATGCCCCGGCCACGAGACAATCAGGGGCACGCGCGTCAGACAATCGTAAAACGCGCCGCCCTTGGCAATCTGCGCGTGTTCGCCGGAGAAATCGCCGTGATCCGAGCAGAAAACCACAATGGTATTGTCGCGCAAATGCAGGCGATCCAGCGCGTCCAAAATCTGTCCCACGCCATCGTCTAAAAAACGCACCATCCCGTGATACACGCCCACGCAACCCTTGACGTGTGCCATGGGGTCATTTTCCACGCCGAGCATGGCATGCAAGACGCGGTTGCGTTCGGGTGCTGTGCCGTCGGTATATTCATCCGCGCGCCAAGGCGGCATCGCCACATCATCGGGGGCTATCGCATAGTGCTCGGGGCATTCATAAGGCGTGTGGGGGTCGGGAATGGAAACCCACAGCGCGAAGGGCGCATCGCCAAATTGCTCCAAAAATCGCACGGTCTGACCCGCCACCAACCCGGTCGAATAATCCGACAGTGGAAAATCGCTGACCGCATAAGAAAACCGGGGGCTGATATCCGGCAGACTCCTTCGCACTGCATGGGCCGCGCGGATCGAGTCTATGGGGCGAAACCAGTCCATTCCCTTTGTCGCGGGGTCTCTAGGCAATCCCCCGTGTGAAATCTCACACCACACGTCGAACAGATCGAGATCGCTTTGTCGTTCAAAACAGTGGTTTTTCCCGATCAACCCGCACCGATATCCCGCGGCTTTCCACACCTGAAACGCATGGACTGCATCTCTCGGCATCAGCGTCTGATTGCGCCGCCCACCGTGCGCGTGCGGAAACTGCGAGGTCCAGAATGAGACGCGACACGGCACGCACAAAGGATGCGGTGTGACCGCGTGTTTGAACAACACGCCTTCATGGGCCATCCGTTCCAACGATGGTGTTTGGCAAAACGCGCTGCCGTACAAATCGCTGGCCGTTGCCTTCATCTGATCGCTCATGATGACGATCACATTGGGTTGGTTCATGCACTTCCTCCTTCGGTAAACACAAGCCGCCGCCCGATGGCCTCACCCGCCAAATTCCGATACCATCACCGGTTCACCGCGCTCGGCACTGCACTTCGCGGCCTCGATCACAGCCATCGTATGCCGCACAGACCGACCATGGGCATCGGGCACTTTTCCATTGAGACAACAAGCTGCAAATTCGCCGATCTGACGGGGCATCGCCACCTGCGATGTTTCATCCAGGGGCACGTCTTTGCCATTGACCATCAATTTCTGATTGGTCATCCAGATCGACCCTTCGCTGCCCACAATATACGTGTCGTGCGCGCTGGTATGCGTCACCACCGTCTGGGTCAGCACACTCACTGCACCATCGCGGTGATTCATAATGGTCGAATACGAATCCTTTTGCCCCGCGTACCGCTGCGTGCTTTCACTGCCCTGCGCGTAGACCTTTACAACAGGCGCGTCGAGATACCATGGCAAAATGTCGTACTCGTGCGGGCCAAAACAATACAAAACGCAAACGCCGCCCAGTTCCAAATTGAGATACCATGATCGGTCGGGCGGATCAAAATTGCTGTATCGCCGGCGTATGATGTGCCCAACCTCGCCAATCGCGCCCTCCCGAATCAGCGTCTTCGCCTTTGTGTTCACGGGAAAATGCCGCATCACCTGACCCACCATCAACACGACACCGGCCTCTTCACAGGCAGCAATCATGCGATCGCAGTCGCGCACCGACAGGGCCATTGGTTTTTCAACCAGTACGTGCTTTCCCGCGCCCGCAGCGGCGACCACCTGATCGGCGTGTGCATTGTGGATCGAACAGACATGCACGGCATCCACGTTGGGATCGCGCAATAAATCGTCCAACGCGTTATACACACGGGCATGGCACTCATGGGCGAGTGCCTCTGCCCGACTGCGGTCAATATCCATCACCGCAGCCAGTTCGATATTGTCATGGGCCGCAATGCCGCGCGCATGACCCCGTGCAATATTGCCCGCGCCAATCAGCCCAACGGATAAAACGTCTCCAATCATGCGACATCCTCCCGCGATTTGTCCCACACCAAGCGTCAGCAATTAGCACTCAGCCTACCTCTCACTCCTTGCTCCTAACTTCGGGCGGGCACAGGGACACCGCCCCTACTCTCACTCCTCGCCTTTAAGGCGGCAGATAGGTCAAAAACCAAGCCAGTGTCCGCCGAGCACTGTCTCGCCGGCTTTGTTCTTTGCGAAACCCATGCCCCTCCCCCGGATAGACCACCAACCCCACCGGCACGCCCAATGCCTCGAGCGCGCGACAGGTAACTTTGGATTCCGACAGCGGACAAATCGGATCGCGATCCCCGTGCAACAACAGAAGCGGCACTCGGATCGCGCCCAAATTGGGAAACACATCGCCTTGGCGCGTCCGTTCTGTTATCGGCCACGACACCGGTTCCAGATATTCTGTCTCATACGTAAAATCACCGGTTTCCAACGTCATTCGGCGATTGTCGATAAAACCGTACAGCGCCACTCCCGCGCAAAATCGATCCGTCGCGGCCAGTGCCTGCAAGGTCATATACCCCCCGTAAGACCCCCCGAAAATGCCCACCCGATCTTTTCGCGCCAGGCCCTCTGCAACCAAAAAGTCAACGCCCGAAATCACATCCTCGAGATCGCCCCGCCCCTGGCATCCGATATTGCCCCGCGCAAAATCGTCGCCAAATCCCAAAGACCCGCGAAATGCCGGGCAAAAAACCCGGTAACCCGCGCGCAGCAGATGGCGATATCGCACCGCCTCACTCCGCACATGCGTCACGGGCGCAGCAGGGCCGCCGTGCGCGGAAACCAGTAGCGGTGCGGGGCTTGTCGCGTCATCCGCTTCGTAGAGCACGCCCTCAATCGGCACGCCATCGGGGGCTTCCCATGCCAGTTCCAAAACGCGCAAGTCTTCGTAACGCCCTGGCTGGGGCAAGCGCGCGCGGCGCGTTCCCGTCCAAATCGCGGGGAATCGCTCCGCGTCTTCGGTTTCAAAAACACCCCGTCCATCGCGCATCCAAACGATATCTGACACCGCGTCCAAATCGCCAAACGCACCTTTTGGCGTCCCGTCTAAAGCCAGCACTTCCGTGCGGATGTCCAATCCCTCCACAAACGACACCCACACTGTTTTTTTGCGATGCCCCCATCCAAACCGCGCGATACACCGCCCGCCTCCTGTGAGATTTATCCGTTCACTGCCATCCCATGACGACCACCACACGTCCGTATGCGTGGTAATGGGAAACCCAGTCTCGTGATTGGCTTCATAGAGCAATCCAGAGCCGTCAGAGGCCATGACCACGCCACCGGTTTTGCCCGCACCCTCAGTCAGTTTTTTCACCTCACCCGTATCCAAATCGCAACCGTAAAACTCTCCCCGCTGCGCTTCTTCGGGCACCACATTGAGGGGTTCTCGCCAGGCGATTCGCCGTCCATCACGGGACATGCTCAATCTCCCGCATCCCTCGGGCACTTCGGCGAGGTCGCGCCAACCCTCGGTTGAAGCATATCGACACAGGGTTATCTTACCTCTTGTCACCGGATAAAAATAGGGCGCGTTGGGATCAACAGACGGGCGGCGATCAACCAGCGCACCCACAATCAACCCCCGCGCGCGCCATCTGACATCATGAGAAACCGCGCTTTTGGGAAGGTCGAGCAACCGCCCCTTTTTGCCATCCAAATCAACCCGCCACAGCGCGCCTTCCGATTCGACCAACGCGCAATTTTCATCGCCCGGCCATAGGCGATCCACGGAATCCAACACGTCCAGGGGCTCGAGCACGGACCCCTCTGTCGTCAACTTGAATAGGCAGTGCTGTCCCTGACCGCTCAATGTCACAAACAACACCTCGTCCCCCACGCGCACCATGCCCTGTACGCGCCTGAGATCCAAACGCGCATCTGTCAGGCGATCCAAATGCGATGGCAATTTGACTTCACTTAGCAACACATCCATAACAACAACCTCCCGCCCAAGGCTTTGCGAAACGAGGTACAAATCGCACCACAAGATAGCGCGTTACATCGAGAGGTGCAACCGCACAATGCCAAAAAATAAAACAAGGGCCTGCGCTGAATGATACAGAACAGGCCCTAATCTTTGTTCAATATGGCTGTATTCATCTTGCATCCCGCTCATTTGGAAGTGTATTTCAATGAATAAATCTCAATATAAAACTCGTTTGAGCCGCTGTCAATGAACTGCTGTCGCAACCTGGCATGGTGGGTTGTACACCGATCCTTTGACTTGCCAACAGAAACACGTTGCCTTACCTTAGTCTTACGTAAGACGCCTGTCTGCCCCTGTCTGCCGACAGACAGGCAGGGATAGGTTAAGGCAGATAGGGGTGGCCCTCTTGCCACTCACTTCTCACTTCTCTCCACTCACCTTCTTCCGGAGCATCTATGGCTCGCAATCTCCTTTTGATTACCACCGATCAACAGCGTTGGGATAGCCTGCCTTGTTATGGGCTTGACTTTATGCAAACCCCCAATCTCGACCGCCTTGCGCGCGAAGGCATGGTGTTTGACCATTGCATTGTCCCGTCCCCTGTGTGCGTGCCCTGCCGCGCATCGATCATGAGCGGGCAGTATCCAAGCGTGACCGGCGTGCTCGGCAATGGCAACTGGCTGCCCGATTACGTGCCGACCTGGCCGCGCATCATCGCGCAGACTGGGCGGCGCACCGCAGCCATTGGCAAAATGCACTTTCACCCATGGGATTCGCTTCAAGGCTTTGACGAACGCATCATGGCCGAAGACAAACGGCACATCTACCTGCCCGACCACCACGTTCAGTTTCTCGCTGCACACGGCCTTGACCGACCGCATCCGACCACTTTGCCCGGTTATTACGAAAACCTGGGCGCGTCCACCACTCCTCGCGGACGCGAATTTCACGTCGATGGTTTTGTTGGCGATCAGGCTGCCGAATGGATCCAGCGCCATGGCAGCAGTCCATTTGCCGCATGGGTCAGCTTTCCCGGGCCGCACGATCCGTACGATCCCCCCGAAGACATGGCTGAGATGTATGCCGACGCGCCCATTCCCGAACCGGTCGGCTCAGCAGAAGAGCTCGCCAACAAACCCCCGGCACAAAGCGACCGCGGCAGAGGCAGCCTTTCCAACTCCATGTTTCGCCTCGACTATTCGCGAGCCACGCCCAAACACTACCGCAAATGGCGGCAGCACTACTACGCCAATATCAGCCTGATCGACGAAGGCATTGGCAAAATCATCGCGGCACTCGAATCCAATCGGGTGCTCGACGACACCCTCATTATTTTCACTAGCGATCACGGAGACGCATTGGGCGATCACGGCATGCCCTTCAAAGGTTTCTTTTACGATTGCATGTCGCGCGTGCCCCTCATCATTCGCGGCCCGGATATCCCCGCTCGCCAGCGCGCTGCGGCCCTCGTCAGCACCCTCGACCTCGTGCCCCTCTTTTACCACGCCTGCGATGCCCAACCGCCCGACACACTGCAAGGCAAAGACATTCGCCCCCTGTTCAACGACCCCACCACCACCATTCGACAGGCCGCGTTCAGCGAAATCAACGGCCGCGTCATGGTGCGTACCGAACGCTACAAATACGCGCACTACGCCGACGGATCTGCCGAACTCTACGACCTCAAAACCGATCCCGACGAACGCGCCAATCGCGCGGGCGACGAGGATCTCGCCTGCGTTGAACACCACCTCAAATCTCGCTTGCTCGAACACGGGATCGACAATCAGAAACACCAATCGCGCTACGTCTCTGTCCCACAATACTGGATGCGAAACGCGCTTGAAGCCGACTACAAAAAACAACGTGAAGAAGGGGGAGACCTGCGTTACAGGCCGATTTATTGAGCGATTGGTTTTCAGTGCTCAGCGATCGGCCCGTCCAACCCCAAGTCTCTCTTTGCGTCTTTGCGTTTCATCTGTGCCTTACCTCTCGCCTCTCGCGTCTTATGCCTCGCTTTTGAAAGGAGTTTGCCTTGAAAATCACAGATGTTGAGACCATTCGCTTCAAATACATCTCCAACACCCAACGCGACAGCGACGGACACGGGCATCCGGGGCCCAAGCGCGAAGCCGTTCAAACCCTGCTCAAAATCTCAACCGACGAGGATGTGTGCGGATATTGGTTTGGGGCCAATGCACAGGTGATCAACAGCGTGGTCAAACCCGCACTGATCCGCGAAGACCCCTTCATGCGCGAAAAAATTTGGCGCGACCTCAACCACCGCCAGCGTCTCAACATGGGTACGATGTCCGACAAAGTCATCATGTCCGTTGACCTCGCCTTGTGGGACCTGGCTGGGCGCGCCCTCAATCAGCCCGTTTACAAATTGCTCGGCGGGTATCGCGACAGGGTTCCCGCTTATGCATCTACCATGTGCGGCGACGACCTCGAAGGCGGTTTGGGCACGCCCGAAGACTATGCCCGTTTTGCCGAATGGTGTATGAAACGCGGTTATCCCGCGTTCAAACTCCACACATGGCAACCTCCGTACAAAGGCGCGCCCAGTGTCAAACGCGACCTCGAAGCCTGCGCCGCGGTGCGCCGAGCCGTCGGCCCGGATGTGCCGCTTATGCTCGACCCCTATCACTACTACGACCGAGAAGCCGCGCTCGCCTTGGCCAGAGGGCTTGAAAAACTCGACTACTACTGGATGGAAGAACCCATGGACGAACACAGCATGTCGTCCTATGTATGGCTCTGCGAACAAACCCATGTGCCGATATGCGGCCCGGAAACCTGCGAGGGCAAAATGTATGTGCGCGCCGAATGGATCAAAGCCGGTGCCTGCGACATTTCCCGCTGCGGCGTCGGCGATGTGGGCGGGTTGACCCCTCTGATGAAAACCGTTCATCTGTGCGAGTCTTTTGGCATGCGCTGCGAAATCCACGGGGGTGGTCCCGGCAACTTGCACGCCTTGTGCGCCATGTCCAACGGCGAATTTTACGAACGCGGCCTCCTCCATCCGTTCATCGACTTTGACGAACCCGCGCCCTGGCTGCACGAACACGGCGAACCCATGGACGACCGGGGATTCGTTCACATTCCCCAAGGGCCGGGATTGGGCATGAACATCAACTGGGATTATATCGAAAAAAACAAAGTGGAATGAGTGGTTGCTTGTCCCCTCTTCTCAAGCAGCAGGGTCTTTGTCTTTCGGGCGAGCCGATAGAGCCTGAAAGAATGGCGCAGCAGGGGCAGCGCGCCCCATCCGAGATGGTATTTTTTTCGGATAGCCCACATCGCCCAATCGCGATCTTCGCGACCGCTTACGCTGTGCGAATGAATCCGATAATAGAACAAAGGCTCGGGCGCATACTGCCCAAATCCCCTCTGTTTGAGCGCGATATGCAGCCACAAATCCCAATCCTGATAACGGCGCACAAAAGGATCGAACCCGGGAAATTTGTCGGATCGAATCAACGACGCGAGGTCGATATAATTGCCGGCGCACAATCGGCGCACGTCAAACGGGCCAGACACCTGGGATTCGCCTTGTTGTGTATCGCCATCGGTAAAATTGATTCGATCACCATAGGCAAACGCCGCGCGGGGAGCCGCTTGCAGCGCGCCATAAAGCACTTCTAAAAAGCGCGGCATCATCACATTGTCGGCATCAAAAAACGCGACCAAACGCGTTGATGCCTTCACGAACCCAAAATTTCGAGCGCGATTGCCATTGCGAAAATTGACGCGGCAATACTGTATATCAGAAAAAGACGCTACGACGTCTGCCGCCTGGTCTTCGCTGGCATCGTCGACCACCACCACACGGCGAGGCGGAAGCGTTTGCGACAAAACCGATTCCAAACACGCTGAAAGATAGTGCCCGTAATTGTGTGTGGTAATCACCACTCCGATGTCTGCTAGAGCACTCATACAGGCCAATCCGCCTGCTTTAACAAGGCAATTTGATACTGCAAGTTCTTCAAGGCGTCCGCGCCAGAAACGACAACCCGCCCACCTTCGCCGCGCAGGTGCTTGCCAAATTCAGCGATTAAAATGTGCATGAAGTCGTCACAAACCACAGCCTCATCGCCACAGGTCAAACGCGCCCGATAAATGCCCTCGGCATCGGCAAATCCCGCCCAGGTGACCAAAAAGCCATTGACGCCAAATCGGCGGACGGGAACGCCCGCATCGATATCGCGCAAAACAAACCGCACGTCGCAGCGGCCTTGGGGCGCGATCACATCAAACCGCGCGCGATTTTCCCGCTCGCCTATCGCACACGACGCGCTTGACCAGTCAATTTCTCCCTCTGGCAAAAGCTCCATGACCAAGCTCAGCGGATGGGATGCCAGATCAATCCAGATATCCTCTCTCGCCTTTGGCCCCCTGCGGCCCTTTGACTCCATTTCCATCTCAATCATTTCAACCACATCCCAAGTGCCTCTCATACGCGCATACAGATCGCGATAAATCGGAATCCCCGCGGGATATTGCGCCGACATCACCAGCGATTTGTCCGCATGCTCCGCCGCGCGCACCACCGCCTGTCCATCGGCCGAGATAGCGTCTAAGCTCTTATCCACATCCCAACACAGGGGTTTTTCACACACCACATGGCATCCGTTTTCCAATGCCATCATCGCATGGGCTTTGTGCAAGTGAAAAGGGCTCGACACATCGACCACATCAGGCTGTTCGGCTTTGAGCATGTGGGCCACATCGGTGTACGCGCGGCCCTCAAATCCAAAATCCGCCTGCAATAGGGACCTCGTGTTTGCACACGATGCTTCTGAAGTGCCTGCAAATGCCACCACTTGAGACCCCGACAAGTGGTGCCATCGCGCGTGGTGCTGCCCAATGCCACTCGCACCAATTACAGCGACCCTCAATCCATCCGACATTTCACACCTCCTCGCAAAAAAAATAAAATAGGTGCTTATCCCGAAAATTCAACCCTTTTAAGAGGCGAAAAGCTAACCGCTAACAGGCAAGTACGCAAAGCCCTGCTGGCGTCTGCCTACCTCGGGTAGGGCGGACAGGCGCAAAGCAAGAGGCAGGAGGGTGGGCGGGCCACTGAAAGCTGATCGCTTGGGAGGGGGTGTTGGGTGGGCGGACAACTGACGAAAAAAACTATTGACATAAGTCTAACATTTGTTTTACTTGTTGGGCGAATGTTTTATTAGTAAAACATTTTTATAGAGCATCAAACAAAAAAGACCACCTGCCGTTTCAGAGCCTGCCAGCCCACGGAAGATGGTCTAAGCCATGCCTAAAGGCACAACTCGCGTTCAAGGTAGGGTGTTTCCCGCTCAATGTCAACCCGCTTTGAATGGCGTTGTGTTTCATTCAGGAGGAAAACATGCGTTTCAAACTGATCGCTTCATTTCTGTCCCTTGTATCCGCACTTCCCGCCATTGCCCAGGAAGACAAACGCCCCGAATTGCCCGGCGGCATCTACGACAAGCCCTATATCAAACGCATGGGCAAAAATGTAGCTATCGGCGGTTATCTCGACCACGAATTTGAATGGACCGAAGGAAAGGACAGCACGTTTGATCAGCATCGCTTCATCCCGTTCATCTACTCGGAAATTACGGACCGACTGCACGTTTCGTGCGAAATCGAATTTGAACACGGCGGTCTCGTCAAAGGCAGCAGCGCGACCGATGGCGAAATCAAACTCGAATACGCGGTTCTGGACTTCACCTTTACAGAAGCATTCAACTATCGGGGCGGTGTCATCCTCTCGCCGCTCGGTCGCTTCAACCTCCTGCACGACAGCCCGCTCAACGACCTGACCGAACGCCCCACAGTGAACCGTCAGATCATGCCATCGACCCTCGCGGAAGCGGGAATGGGCTTTTGGGGCACATTTTATCCCTCGGAACTCTCGGTAGCCACTTATGAAATCTATCTCGTCAACGGGTTCAACGAAAAGGTGAACTCCGGCGGCAACCTCCGCATTCGCAGCGGACGGGGCAGCCAAAAATCGGACAACAACCACGACAAAGCCCTCGTCGGGCGTTTCGGCTTTAGCCCGCGCCTAGGCATTGACCTCGGCACTTCTTTTCACACGGGCAAATACGACGATGCGGGCGACAATCGCCTCACCATTGTCGGTGCCGACGCGCAATTGACCCATGGCCCCATCGAATTTCAGGGCGAATACGCCCATGCCACCGCGGATGGATTTAACGGTGACCAGCGCGGTGCGTACGCGCAAACCAACTTTCACTTTGGGCACGATTATTTTTTGTCAGAATCCGTGTTCACGGCAATTGCCCGCTGGGATTGGGTCGACTTTGACACCTCAACAACGGGCGATTCGGAATACGGCATCACCTTTGGCCTAAACTTCCGTCCGGTTGAAGACGCGGCTTTTAAGCTGGATTACAACACCACCTATAAAACGCCGGCAAATGGCGACAAAGGCGATGGCATTGGACGGTTTTTCTTTTCGATAGCGTCGTATTTTTGAGATGACGCAGTGCAGGGTGCAACGTGCAAGAGTCCATCACGAGCCTTATCCAAACCATGGGAACAGCGAAAAAAAAATGGGTTCTCTGTCTCGCGATTTGCCTGCTGTGTCATGCGGGATTGGGTTTTGCACAGGGGCCCGATGGGCCAGAGGCCATCACCGTTTATCTCACGGAAGAGCAGGCGTTACAAAAAGCATTCCCGGGTGCAGACACGCTGTGGAGCGAAGTTTGGACACCCACCCAACAAGAACGTCGGCGCATTGAACGGCGGTTGGGGTGGCGGCTTGAAGAACCCGATTTCACAATTTTTCAGGCCAAAAAAAATGAACGGCATCAGGGATACGCGATCATCACCAACCAAATTGGCCTCTACAAACCCATTACCTTTATCGTCAAAGTCAAACCCGACCATCGCGTTGGCGGCGTGTGGATCATGGTCTATCGAGAATCGCGAGGCGGTCAGGTCAAACGCCAGCGATTCTTGACGCAGTACAAAAATAAAAATATCGATCATCACATTCGCCTCAACCGCGACATTGTCGGCATCAGCGGCGCGACCCTGTCGGTGCGCGCCTTAAACGCGGGCGTCAAACGGGTGCTCACGGTTCTCGATGTCGTGTATGGAAAAGGCGAAAGGCAACCACAGATGAACGCAGACCTGTCTGCCGACAGGCAGGTGAACGCAGATGAAAGGTGAGACGCCTGCCTGACAGCAGACAGGCAAGAAGTGAGACGCAAGCACAGTGCGATACTCTTTTCACTTTTCACTTTTCACTGCTTTAGATTTACAGAAAGCATCCCCATGAATGCCACATCTCAAACCGCCACACGCCGGGGCAAAACCATTCCGCTTCACAACGCGCGACCCATTCCGCGAAAAAAGCGCGCGGAATTTTTCCGCAAACTCCATCGCTATGTCGGCATCGGCGCGCTCGCATTTTTATTGCTCCTCGCCATCTCCGGTTTTTTGCTCAACCACCCCAGTCTGCTCAGCGCGCCCTCAGAACGCACCCTCTCATTCGCGGTTGACCCGCTCAATGCCCAACACCTCTACCGCGGCACGCGCTCGGCCCTTTATTCCTCTGACGACGGCGGCAAAACATGGACCGAGTGCCCGATGCTTTTCGCGGCAGAACGCGCGGTTGATATCGCCTTTGCGCCCGACAACCCCCACCATATCTATGTCGTTCTCGAAGACCTGGGCCTGATTCGCTCAACCGATGGGGGCATTGTCTGGGAGCAAGTCTCCCTCGGCTTTGTCCCCCTTGCCGAAGGCATCCGCCTCCAGCGCATTGGCATTGGCTCAACCCAACATGTGAGCCTGTGGACATCGGGCGGCTTGCTCACCAGTTCCAATGGCGGTCAGACCTGGGCCTCTGTTGGACAACCCGTGGCACCCGGGCGCGATTTGTACACGATAATCCACCAGATTCACACGGGTTATTTCTTTGCCGATTGGTTTGTGTATCTCTACGACATCGCGGCTTGGGGCCTAATCGCCTTGTCCATTTCGGGCCTGGTGATCTGGTGGCGCGCCAGACATGTGCTGACATGGTGGAAGTCAGTAACGCGCTTTATACGACGCACCTAAACTGGAAGTCTTCGGTTTACAAAAAAAGGGGATCGGTTCTGACTTGCCCGGCCATCACCGATCACCCTGAGCACGCGCCAGAGAGATCAATCCCTCTGTGCCCGCTGATATCTAATATAACAGTGCATCTCCAAAGCGTCAACTCATCAGATAGCGGGAAGGTTTATGAACGGATTTTTTTTGACTATTTGTCTCGTCGCCGCGCTCGCGCTGCCCGTGAGTATCGCCGCGGATCAGTCAGCATCCGAACTCAAAATCATGGGATATGGCGAGCTCATCTACTCGCATTTTGATTACGGCCCCGACCAGAAAAGCAGTCCCATGGGTTCACCGCCAGACAACCGCGCCACCATTGATATTGCGCGTCTATCACTCGAACTGGAAACCCGTCTGCTGCGCGGTGTCGAATTGGAAGCCGAAGTGGAAATCGAACACGGCGGTACGGGCGGCGCGCTCGAAATTGAATACGAGGAATTTGGCGAATATGAAACCGAAGTGGAAAAAGGCGGGGAAGTTATCCTCGAAGAACTCTATATCAAACGCGAATTTGGCGACGCCCTCAACATCAGTCTAGGCCATTTCTACGTCGCGGTGGGCCTCACCACAGAACAATACCACCCTACGGACTTTTTCGGCACCCGCCGTCCCGAATCGGAAACCGCTGTCATTCCCGCAATATGGCACGAAACCGGCATTGAAATCAGCGGCCATATCCATCGCCTGAGTTACCGCGTCCAACTCGTCAACGGCTTAGACGCCACGGGTTTCAGTTCGCAACACTGGATTGTGGGCGGTCACCAAACGCGCTTTGAAGAAGTGCGCGCATCAAATATGGCCCTTGTGGGCAGGTTGGACTGCGATATTGTCCATGGCTTAAAGGTTGGCGTATCGGGTTATCGCGGCAACAGTGCCGACAACCGCCCCAAACCCGATATGAAAGATGTGGATGCCCACGTATCCATTTTTGATGTCCACGCGGTGCTTCGATACAACCGCTTCCGCGCACAGGGCATGTATCTCTACGGTCATCTTCAAAATGCAGCCATTGTCAGCCAGCGCAACAGAACCCTGTCCAATAATCTCGACGTCTTGAGAACGCCCGTCGCCAGTGCCGCGTATGCGTTTTACGCAGAAGTCGGTTGCGACATCCTGCCCTTTTTCACATCGCGCAAGGAGGATCAATGCCACCTGTTTTTTCGCTTTGATAACTACGACACGATGGCCGAAACACCACCCAATTTTTTCGACAATCCGCGCTTCAAACGCCGGATTTATACGCTTGGCGTCAACTACACCATGGGCAATGCCGTCGTCCTCAAAGGCGACTATGCCATGCGCCGTTTGGGCGCCTCAAACTTCAACGGCGAAAACACTGCCAGTCTCGCCCTGGGTTTTCAATTCTAATTTTTGTGGAGGAATACCGTGACATACGTCAACCCCGCTCTCAGCATTACGCTCGCCATTTCACTCGCCGCGTGCAGCAGCAAGGGCGCGAGCCCTGTCGCGCCAGAACCCGAACCCGGATACAATTTTTCCCCCATTTTGACCGATTTTGCCGATAAAACGGTTATCCCGACCTATAAAGACCTATCCGACAAAGCCTCGGAACTCCTCACCGCCGTTCAAAATCTCAAAGCCAATCCATCGCCTGCTACATTGTCAACCGCTCGTGCAAAATGGGTGGCTTCGCGTTCTCCATGGGAAAAAAGCGAGGGCTTTTTGTTTGGCCCCGTTGACTTCAATGGCTTTGATCCCGCGCTGGACACATGGCCGGTCAATCGCGCAGACCTCGAGGCTGTCTTATCGGGCAGCGATCCCTTGACCAAGTCATCTGTCGATAACCTCGACAACACGCTCAAGGGATTTCACACCATTGAATTTTTGCTCTTTGACGAGGGCGGCAGCAAAATCATCGATGATTTCACCCCGCGCCAATACGACTATTTGATCGCGACATCGGAATTACTCAAAGATGCGGCGGTGTCGCTGCACACGAGTTGGATCGCATCGGGTGAGAACTTCCGCGCGCAAGTGGTCAATGCCGGTGTGGGAAGCAACACATACACCACGCAAAAAGCCGCCGTGCAGGAAATGGTCAACGGCATGGTTGGCATTGCCGACGAAGTCGGAAATGGCAAAATTGCCGATCCTTTTACCGAACAAGATACGCGATTGGTAGAATCGCAATTCAGCTTTAACTCCCTCCTCGATTTTCAAGACAATATCCGCAGCATTCAAAATGTGTACACCGGTGGATACAATGTTGAAGCAGTGGGCCTCGATGAATTTGTCAAAAGCAAGAACACCGCCCTCGACCAGCGATTCCAAACCGAAATCCAGACAGCGATTGAGGAAATTGGCAAAATCTCTTTCCCATTCCGCGACGCCTTGACCACCGACGGGCCACAGATCACCGTGGCCCAACAGACCATTGCAACCGTGCAACAAACGCTCGAAGGCGATATTTTGCCCCTGGTGCTGGCAGAGCAGTAATTGAGATTGGGGATTGGGACTGATTTGAGAGTTTGTCTAGAATGAAAACGGATCGCCAAATTTTATGCGTTATTGCTACGGGGTTGTTCTTTGTTGCCTGCGGCAATAACAATCCCGTAGAACCACCGATTTCTGCACAGGACAAAGCCCTGTCCGGAGGCGAAGCCACTGTTTTTGACGCATCCAGCCAGGCTTTTGAAATGCCTATTCCAACCCTCACTCCCGACGAACTCGACAAATTTTTTGCGGGCGATGTCGCGTTTGAACAGGTGTTTGTCACGTCACCCGCGGATGTGAACCCCGGCGTAGGTCCCGTGTTTAGCCACACCTCTTGCGTGGGATGTCATTTGCGCGATGGCCGCGGCCGCGGCGCATTTGGCTCTGAACCGCCCTTTGTCGGCTCCATGCTCATGCGCGTCAGTCTGCCCGGATTCACTTCGCACGGCGGGCCTGTCCCGGTTCCCGGCTTTGGCACACAACTCGGCGACCGCGCAAATTTTGGGGTTGCACCCGAAGCGCGCGTTCAAGTCAGCTTTTTTGAAACGGTGGAAACCATGGCCGATGGCGAAAAGGTTTATCTCAAACACCCCATCTACACCATTGTCGAGCCGTACCAACCCCTGCCCGCGGGCATTCTCCTATCCGCGCGCATGGCACCGCCCGTGTTTGGACGCGGCTTGCTCGAAGCCATTGCCGAGTCCGACATTCTCGCGCTGTCCGATCCCGCAGATGCCAACGGAGATGGCATATCGGGGCGGCCCAATTACGTGTACAATTTTCGAACGGGCCAAAGAGAACTCGGGCGCTTTGGCTTAAAAGCCAACAACCCCGATATTTTGCAACAGACCGCGGGCGCGTACAATGAAGACATGGGCGTGACCAATCCCTACTTTCCCCGCGAATCCGTATGGGGACAATCGCAGTACGACGGCCGCGACGACGATCCAGAAATTGGACAGGAGATATTGGATGTCACCACATTTTACATCCAAACGCTCGCGGTGCCCGCGCGGCGCAATTGGGATGATCCACGAGTTTTGCGAGGCGAAGAACTCTTTGAATTGACTGGTTGCGCCACTTGCCATACCACCACGTTTCAAACGGGCACCCACAGCATCGCGTCCCTATCGGGGCAAACCATTCACCCCTACACCGATTTGCTGCTCCACGACATGGGCGAAACTCTCGCCGACCATCGCCCGGATTACGAAGCGGATGGCCGCGAATGGAAAACGCCCCCGCTGTGGGGCATTGGGCTTACGGAAACCGTCAACGGCATTCCGGCTTATTTACATGATGGCAGGGCAGCAACCTTGCTCGAAGCCATTATGTTTCACGGCGGCGAAGCCAGACAGTCGCGCGAGGCCGTGCGAAACTTGTCCAGAGCAGACCGAGATGCCCTGCTCGCGTTTCTGCAATCCTTGTAGCGTTCCGCACATTGAAACGAAACGGTTGTCGCCCGTCAAGCAGAAAACCGATGGCAGCGAGCCATACCCCAAAGGAGGCGCAGCCTATTCTTAAGAACATAAAATTTACGCACCCTAAAAAAAAGAAAGTGAAGTTGTCCAGGCTTTCACAAAATTTCAGCCCATTGCATTGACCCATCAACACGGAGAATCAACATGTCAACTCGCTCTCGTTTCTTTTTGATGTCCAGTCTGTTGCTCGCCATTTTCACGGTTAATTCAACACCGGTCCTCGCACAAACAAATACCGTTCGCGGACGAGTTTTAGATCAAAAAAACAATCCACTCCCCGGTGCGAGCATTGTGCTCAAAAACACGCGCCTAGGTGCCGTGACAGATGATCAGGGACATTTTGTGATTCCCAATGTGCCAAGCGGAGACCATGTCCTGATCGCGAGTTACCTCGGCTATAAAACCGTTGAGCAACCCATATCTGTCACCCCAAAGCAGGTCCCTCAACTCGCGATCACCCTCATCGAAGACACGCCATACATCCTCAATGAAATCACTGTTGTCGAAGAGGGATATGCCTCAGACCGCACCACGGCAACGCGCACCAACACCGCTTTGCGCGACTTGCCTCAGTCCGTCCAAATCATCAATGGCGATCTCGTTGAAGACCAGGGGCTGACTTATCTCACCGATGTGCTGCAAAACATCAGTGGCGTCAATCCCTTCAGCGAATATCTCGACTTTAACATGCGCGGCTTTCGCACCACAGGAGACGGCGCGGTCAAGCAAAATGGACTCAATCAAGTGCATGGATTTTTTAACAGAATGCGATTGGACAACATCGCGCGCATCGAAGTGGTCAAAGGGCCTGCTGGCGCGCTCTATGGGCAATCGCGTCCCGGTGGATTTATCAACGTCATCACCAAACAACCCAGTGCGCGATACAACAACGAACTCAAACTCACTCTCGGTTCTTATTCCAAATCTCAGACTAACTTTTCTTCCACAGGCCCCTTATCTACAACGCCCGGTTTTGGCAAACTGCTCTACCTGATCAACGCCGGCCATGCCAATGATGATGGATTCCGCCAACACGAACAATTCATTCACTCATTTTTCAACGGGGCCTTCACATGGCTGCCCACAGACCACACGTCCATTACCATAGGCGGCGAATGGTTTGACGAACTGAACAAAGGCCACCGCAATCGGGGTATCCCATTTTTCAATGGCGACCTCGTCGATCTTCCCCTGGATTACACGGTCAATGAACCCGACGATTTTATCAGCATTGAAGCCTATACCTATCGCTTGAGAGCAGACCATCGGTTTTCAGACCAGTTAAAAATTGACGCCTCAGCCAGTTATTTGACCAACCAACGACGCCAGGAATACCACGAACCTCGGGGCCTGCTCGCCGATGGCGAAACTATGTTGCGCGAATTTCGCGATCAATACCGCGAAAAAAAACAGCGAACAGCCAACGCAAATCTGATCTACAATCTCAATGCTGCATCGACCAATCACACGGTGCTTTCGGGCGTGGAATACACCCTCACAGAAGGTCTTTACCGCTTTGCAACCGCTCGAGATTCCAGCCGGGGCGGGCCTGTGCCCAACATCAATATCTTTAATCCCGTTTTCGCAGGAGAAAACAACCCACTCAAATATTCTTATTACGGTGCAAATATTCCGCAGGGCATTTCCCAGTTGACCACGCGCCTCAACAATCGCATCTCAGCTTTTGGGTTTTATTTGCAAGACCAAATCGATTTTGGCAAAAAGCTCAATCTGCTGCTTGGACTGCGTTATGACGCCTTCGAAGACAAAGCCGAAAGCGGGTCAAATAACCGGGCCAATGATACCCACTGGTCGTTGCGCGGCGGTGCCGTGTTCAAACCCATCCCGTCGATCTCGACCTATTTGAGCTATAGCGAGGGATTTGAACCCGTCAGTTCCAGCTACACATTTGACCCCGACCGATATGGTGGCCCTTTTGATCCTGAAAACAGTTGGACAATAGAAGGCGGCGCGAAATCGACATTCTTAGACAACCGTTTTAACGCCACCCTCGCGCTTTATCACATCACCAAGGAAAATGTCATTCTCAGAGATTCCAATCCTCCCGAAGACATGCCGGATCGCAGAGTTCAAATCGGCGAAATTCAAAGCCGAGGTTTTGAACTGGACATCGCGGGCCTCATGACAGACCACTGGCGCGTACACGGCAGTTTTGCACACAGCCTGAAAGCCGAAATCACCAAAGACACCAACCCATCCAACATCGGCCAATCCAATCCAAACAACCCCAAAAACGCCATCGGTTTTTGGTCTCGCTACGATATGCCGCCCTCTGGTGCTATCCGGTTGGGTTTTGCTTTGGGAGGCAGTTATCTCGGCGCGTGCTCCACCCGCGCTATGGGTGACAATTTGCCCGCATACTTTGTCGCCAATGGTGCTGTTTTTATTCGATATGACCGATTCAACATCGCCGTCAACTTGCACAACCTCTTAAACAAAGAATATTTCCCGGGCGGTTATGGTGGTCGCATCGGTGGTTTTAGAGGTACGCCCAGAAGCTTTGACACGACCATTCGCTATCGGTTCTGATCGCACGAAAAAAGCCCCCGTGGGCAATACTGCATCTGGTTTACGAACTAATGAGAGAAAAACAAAATGAATTGGCGCAAGATGCTCTTTCGCCTGCATGGCTGGCTGGGGCTAAACATTGGCTTGCTGCTTTTCGTGGTCTGCTTTTCCGGATCGTTTGCCACCCTATCCCATGAAATAGATTGGTTGATCAATCCCGCAATGCGCGTCGAAACCCGCAACGCGTCTTGCAATTGGAGCGCGATGTACAAAACATTGACCGATGAATTTCCCGACGCGCGCGTTGCGGGCATTTACGCCCCAGTAGGCAATGGGTTTGCCGCCCTGGCCTATGTCGCCTTTACAAATGGACAAACGCGAAAAGTTTATCTCAACCCATATACTGGCACGCTGAAAGGACATACCAGTTTTTTTAATGTGCAGCGTTTTTTTCGCTCCTTTCACCGGCGTTTTTTTGATGGCATGCGAGGCATTATCCTCGTCACGCTCACCGCATTTGCATTACTTGTATCAAGTCTATCTGGATTCTTTCTTTTTAGAGGCTGGCTCAAACAATTGTTCTCACTACGCACAGACAGAGGACCGCGCAGGCTCTGGTCAGACCTGCACAAAACCATGGGAATATGGGTGCTCCTATTCGTCTTCCTCAGTGCGGCTACTGGTGTGTTCTACTTTGTTGAAGTGTGTTTTCAAGCCGCAGACAATTACAAAGCACTGCTGCCACCGCCTCTTCCCCAGGTCAATAAAACATCGCTTGGCAATTACGGCGCACAGCCCGCGTTACACACTCCCAACGAATACGCAAAACGCGCCCAGGCGGCGTTTCCCGGCCTCGTCATCCGATCCCTGCGCCTGCCAAACCGCATAGGCGCACCGGTCTATTTGGACGGGCAAGCGGGCAATCCACTTGTCAGAGACCGCGCCAACAAGATACTGCTGCATCCATTTAGCGGCGAAGTGATTGCCATACAACGCAGCACAGATCTCGCAACCATACCCTTCATTACAGATCTGGTAGATCCCATTCACTTTGGCTATTTCGGCGGTCTCGCAACCAAAATCATCTGGTGTATTTTTGGGTTGGTGCTGTCATTTTCAATTTTAGCAGGTACATACTTATGGGTGGTACGCAAGAAGTCTATTCCCACACAACGGGTTCTGTGGTTGCGCGGTGCAACCGTGTCCTTCATTCTCACGCTGGCATATTTTATTGTCGCGGTGTTCTCCACAATTGAAGGCATTTACAAGTACGGCGCACAAACCGCCCCGCCTTTTGTCATCACCGAGCAATCCGTCGGCCCCTATAAAATAAAAGTGACATGTGCAGTCCCGTGCAATCCAACAGAAGGCATGCAACTCACCGCAAAATTTTTGGGCGAAGGCTTTCCAAATTACAAAGGAGTTTCTGTTGGCGAATTGAGGGGCGAATCCGTCAATTTGAAAGGCATGGCATTTGCACCCACGGCTACCCTCACCACAAAACCCAATACCCCGCTTCAGTTGCAAATCACAATGTGGGACAATACCAGTTACAAAACCGTATTTGAGGGGCCAGGCGCGATACCCGGCCCATCGGTCGCATCGTCTCTGCCCGACACACCAATGGGCGTGTGGTTTACTATCGCAATTTTCTCGGCCCTCACCCTCAGCACCATCATCGGTTGGTTCTATTTGTTGTGGCGCAGTGCAATGTGGCCCGATGCGTTTGGGAGACGTTTGTAAGCATCTGAATCAACAAGACAAAACTCGCAAGAGATAAATGTTCTCTCGCAAAGGAATCGCTGCATTTAACCACTAAATATTCTGGAGGAACAGACCGTGAATAATACACAAATCTTGGTGAACAATACCGAAGGCACACAACCGATCTGTGTGTATCGCAAAAAAAAAGACCAGATTTGTCTGTTTTATGGTTATGTCAATATCGGCATGTGCCAGACTTGCTTTGAAAAATTGTGCCGCTCGATTTTTGAGATACACCGCCAGATCGAACAGGGCACTGTCGAGGCTTCACATATTACAGTCAATTATGCGTCGACAACGCTGGTGCTTCCCGTAGATGATTTTTGCCTGATGAGCAGCAGTCTTGCCAGTGCACAGGAACGTTTGGCATTTCTCGAAAAGTGCGATGATGCGGGCATCGTACCCATGCGGGAAGCATGCGATGCCTTTGCAGATATACCGATCCTACCTTTGCCGCACATACCTTACAATTCACAACGCATTCATCTCAACTGACACAGTACTTGTCAACGCAGAGGCTTTTATGAAATACAATCGACTATGTGTATTGAAATGGGTTGGGTTGCTCGTCTTTCTCATCTGGCCGTGCAGCGATATCGCGGCAAATGATGCGACGGGTCGGATCCACGGGGTGGTGCAAACCCAAAGGGGAACGCGGTTGCCCAATGTGAATGTGACCATTGCAAATACGTCATTGGGAACGGTGAGTTCAGCGACTGGGCGATTTTCTTTCACCAGCGTGCCCCTTGGGGAGCAAGTCGTTATCGCGCATCTGGTAGGCCATCTGCCTGCGCGACACAAGGTAAAAATTTTGCCAAATGCCACCGTGCGGATGACCCTACTGTTGGTGCCCGAGACCATCGCACTGCCTCCGATTGTCGTTACGGGCACCAAATCGTCCCGCAAAGTCGAAGACGCGCCCATCCAGACGCAGGTCATTACCAAACGAGAAATCAATGCATCGGGTGCGGTGCATTTGGGTGGCTTGTTGGCCGAACAAACCGGGCTTGCCGTCATGTCCGATCACGGCACGGGGGTTCAAATGCAGGGGTTTGATCCCGATTATACGCTGATTCTCGTCGATGGCGAACCCATGATCGGGCGCACAGCGGGCACACTCGACTTAGACCGATTTTTGGTGAGCAACCTCGAGCAAGTGGAAATCGTCAAGGGATCAACATCGTCACTCTATGGCAGTGAGGCTCTTGCGGGTGTGATTAATCTCATTACGCGAATGCCTGAAAAACCATTCTCCCTATCCGTGCGGCCGCGCTATGGCAGTTTCGGTGCTTTGAATTTCACTGGCGAACTGGAGACCCGTCAACGCGATGTTGGCATTTCATGCTTTCTTGACAGAAGCCAAAGTGACGGATACGACCACACCCCGGAAACGATTTCGCCAACCGCGCCTGAATATGTTACCTACACGGTAAATCCCAAAATCGTCTATCAACCCAATCATCGAACCACGCTATCGCTCGCGGCTCGGGTATTCGTAGAAGACCAATATAGCCTCGATGAGATCCACTCAGACAACGCCATAGCGTCTATTCACAGTGATGCGCGACTGACAGATTGGAATCTCAATCCCAAAATTGTCTTTCAGTGGACCCCCAGTTTCCAGATAACCGGAAAGTTTTATACCGCCAGATACCACACCAAAAGCGCGCGCACGTATCGCAACAGCGGCGATGTGTACTCCCGCTCAACTTTTGACCAAACCTATCACAAAGCCGAAGTGCAAGCCCAAAAACTCATGGGAAAAACAAATCTGATTACGATGGGCGCAGGGGGTATTTGGGAGGCGGTTGAAGCAGACCGCATCGCAGGTGGGCGACAAACCTCGCGAAATGCCTTTGCTTTTTTTCAAGAAGAATGGTTGCCCACCACTTGGCTCAATGTCGTCATTGGCGGCCGCATGGATGCACACAGCGATTATGCAACCCGGTTGAGTCCCAAAGCTGCACTCCTTATCAAACCCCTGCCGTGGATACACCTTCGCGGTGCCATAGGAAGTGGTTTCAAAGCCCCCACCTTTCAACAACTGTATCTGGATTTTACAAATCCTTCTGTGGGGTATTCCGTTTTGGGTTCGACATATTCGCGCGAAGGCATGGCGCAGCTGCAACGCGAAGGGCGCATTGCCGCGGTATTGCAAGATGTCGAATCCCTGGAACAGATTCGCGCGGAAAGCGCGGTTTCATTTAACGGAGGCATTGAAATCGCACCGCGCCGTCGCGTATCCGCTCAGATCAATTTTTTTCGCAACAATGTGCGAGACCTCATCGAAGCCTCGCCCATTGCGCGCAAAATGAGCGGTCAAAGTGTCTATACGTATTTCAATCTCAATCGCGTTTTTACGCAGGGTATAGAAAGCAACCTCGTGCTCCACCCCTTTTCAGGCGCGACCTTATCCGCGGGCTATCAGTATTTGGAAACCGCAGATAGGGATGCTTTAGACAAACTCGAAGCTGGTCAAATTGTCAAAATTGACGCGGAGACCAACGCGCTGCGCCGCGTCGAAACATCTGAATACGGCGGTTTGTACAATCGCTCAAAACACACGGTCACCGCGCGCTTGCTTTTCTCCAATGAGAAACTCGGTTTTAGCGGCAGTGTGCGCGGTGTTTATCGCGGGCGATACGGTTATCGAGACCGCAACTTAAATACCATTTTAGACGCGCCAGAAGAATACGCACCGGGATATGACCTCTGGCACATTTCGGTATCGCAACACATTCACAAAGCTGTGACAGCTCAATTGGGTATCGACAACATATTCAATGAAAAGCGGTTGGACTATACCCCTTCATTGCCCGGACGGACGCTCTATGCGGGATTAACCAAGAATTTCTGATCACCTTTCAATTTTCAGGGAGGATACCGTGAAAATTTTGCACCTGTTGTTCTTTTGTATTTTTGTTTTTGCATTCAGTCCAGTTTTGGCACAAACATCGACCACTGCCGATTTTGATGGCAGTGGCAAAGTTGACTTTCAAGATTTTCTCCTGTTTGCCCAAGCGTTTGGCACAACAGATGCCTCGTATGACCTCGACGCCAGTGGCATGGTTGATTTTCAAGATTTTTTGCAATTTGTCCAGGCATTCGGCAGTGAAACTGCGCCCGCGCCTGCGCCGATTACAACGCTGACAGAAGTGATCGCTCGCGATGTTCCTGCGGATACAGGCCGAGTGGATGCCTTCACGTATTACAGCCTGAGAGACAGTGCCATTGTGGCACCGGCGGATTCCAATTCCACAAAATGGGACCTCGCGTTTAAGTCCACGACCATATTGACCAATGGTGGCAGTAGCGGCCCGGGTCAGGGCGGCGCGATCGTGCTGACCGCAACGGATTACGATACCCTTTCTGCGGCACCCGAGACGGGATACCTGCAAGATCAGACGGGTCAACCCGCTATCGGTAGAACCTGGTACACATATACAGGATCTGAGGGGTTTCCACCCCATGCGATCTTGATGAATCCGGGGGTCGTATTGGTGATTCGCACCGCGGATGGGCGATATGCCAAGCTCAAGTTCACGAGCTATTACAAGGGCGGTGCTACCGTGCCATCTGAAGGCGCGCAATCGCGTTTTTACAATTTCACGTACACGTTTCAACCCGACGGATCGCGCGCGTTTCGGTGATTGAAGCATGAAAGGAGGTTTGTTATGGTGGCTGTTGCCAATCGCATTTTTGTCAATCCAGAATATGCCGAGCAATTTGAAGCGCGTTTTCGCAATCGCGCGCATCTGGTGGATGGCATGCCGGGCTTTATTTCCAACAAAGTGTTGAGACCCACCCGGAAAGATCATCCTTATATTGTGCTCACTTTTTGGGAATCGCGCGAGCATTTCAAAAACTGGGTCAATTCTGAAGCGTTTCAAAAAGGCCATGCCCGATCGGGATCGTTGCCCAAAGCGGCGTTTACAGATTCAAACCAGTTGGAGATTCACGAGGTTTTTCTGGACACTGAGCACCGCGAGGAGACCGTTTAATGCGTCGTGTACCCGTGTTTTTCATCCTGTGCTATGCCTTGTTAGCACAAGGTCATGCCGATGATGTGCCGCGCGTCGTATCGGTGGGCGGCGACGTCACAGAGATTGTGTACGCGCTTGCTGCCAACTCACTTTTGGTGGGTGTAGATACATCCAGCGAATATCCCGAAGCAGCGACTTCTCTGCCCAAAGTGGGATACCAGCGTCGGCTCTCAGCCGAAGGTGTGTTGTCTCTAAGTCCAACCTTGGTCTTGGCCAGTGCAGATACCGGACCACCTGTGGCCTTGCAACAAATTCGCCAAGCTGGCGTGCGGGTGGTGGTGGTGCCCGATTCGCATACGGTTGGTACGGCTTTGAAGAAGATCCGCGCGATTGCCCGTGCTTTAGAAAAGACAGAAAAAGGGGAGGCCCTCGCGCAAAAGTTGTCCGGCGATATGCAGCAAACGCGCCAATTGCTTGCGAAAGTGTCTCACCGTCCCCGCGTGTTGTTTATCTATGCGCGGGGGCAAGGCACCATGTTGGTGTCGGGGAAAAATTCATCTGCCGATGCCATGATCAATTTGGCCGGTGGCGCGAATGCCGTGACCGAATATGATGGATATAAACCCTTAACGGCTGAGGCCGTGGTCGCTGCTGCGCCCGATGTCATTTTGATGATCGACAGCGGACTGTCGAGTCTGGGGGATGTGGATGGTTTGCTCAAAGTGCCTGGCGTCGCGCTGACACCGGCGGGGCACGCGCGACGCATCGTGGCGATGAACGGCCTCTATCTGTTGGGCTTTGGCCCTCGGTTGGGCGATGCCGTACGCGATTTATCTCATCTGTTACACCCACAATTGGGAGATGGGTCATGAGCGCAGCATCAACGGTTTTGCGACGGGATCAGGCGCGCATTTCTCGCCTTCGGGTAAAACGCATGGTATTGTTGGCATTGTGCATCTTGCTCTGTGGATTGGTGGTGGCCTCTGTGGGCATTGGCGCGGTGTCTGTTGCACCCGCACAGGTTCTGTCGATCTTTGCAAAACAGATGGGGTTTTCTGTTAGGCAAATTTTTCAATCGCACCAAGAAGCGGTTGTGATCGCCATTCGGCTGCCAAGAGTCCTGTTGAACGTGCTCGTGGGTGCCGGACTGGCCGTGTCTGGTGCTGCCATGCAGGGGCTTTTCCGCAATCCACTGGCAGACCCCGGTTTGATCGGCGTGTCGAGTGGCGCGGCATTGGCGGCTGTGTCGGTAATTGTTTTGGGCGCGACTGTTTTGAAGGGCCTGTCCGCGATTTTGGGCGCGTTCACATTGCCCATTGCCGCATTTATAGGTGGCGTGGTCGCAACACTACTGGTTTATCAATTGTCTGCGACAAGTGGACGCGTGGCTGTTGCAACCATGCTGTTGGCCGGCATCGCTATCAATGCGTTGAGTGGTGCGTTGACGGGGTTGCTGACCTTTGTGGCGACGGATGTGCAGTTGCGAAACATCACATTTTGGAGCATGGGCAACATGGGCGGGGCAACGTGGGGCTCGGTGGGCGTGGTGATGCCTTTTATTTTCATATCGGTGTGTTTGCTTGGTCGCTATGGGCGGGCGCTCAATATCTTTTTGTTGGGCGAGTCCGAAGCACGGCATTTGGGCGTATCTATCGAGCGCATGAAGCGCGAGGTTGTGACGCTGGCTGCGCTGGCTGTGGGAGCATCGGTTTCTGTGGTGGGCACGATAGGATTTGTCGGACTGGTGGTGCCGCACTTGCTGCGGTTGTCAATTGGGCCAGATCATCGCTACTTGATTCCAGGCGCAGCACTTTTGGGTGCTTCTCTGTTGATGGGTGCAGATCTGATTGCACGCACGCTTGTCGCGCCTGCCGAATTGCCCATCGGCATTGTAACCGCAGTCGTCGGCGTGCCCTTTTTCCTCTTTTTATTGCTACAAAACCGCAACCGACAGGTGTTTTGATGTTTGAAGCGCGCCGGGTTTCCGTTTTGGTCGATGGTCAATATTTGCTCAAGCGCGTTTCGATTCGGGTTGCGCCGGGCAAAGTTGTGGCTGTGATTGGGCCAAATGGCGCGGGAAAATCCACATTGGTAAAAGTGATGTGTGGCGAGCGTGTGCCTTCTGACGGAGCGGTCTGGATAGATGGGTGTTCAATCGCGGATTTGACGCCTGTTGAATGTGCGCGACAACGTGCGGTTTTGCCGCAGCAGTCTTTTTTGGCGTTTCCCTTTCGCGTTTTAGACGTGGTGCTCATGGGGCGTTTTCCACACGTAAAGAACATGGAAAGCGCGCGGGATCACGAGATTGCACAAGCGGCTTTGGAACGGGTCGGCGTGGCGCATTTGGAACAGCGCGTGTATCCAACCCTATCGGGTGGAGAGCAGCAGCGGGTGCAATTTGCGCGCGTACTGGCTCAAATTTGGGACAAGCGGTTGACCACGGGACGGTATTTGCTGCTGGACGAACCAACGGGCAACTTGGATTTGGCGCATCAGCATCACATATTGCAACTGGCACGCAAATGGGCTAGCAATGAAACAGGTGTGCTTTGCGTGTTGCACGATCTCAATTTGGCTGCCCAATATGCCGACGAGGTGCATGTGTTGAAAAACGGCGAACAAGTGGCCTGTGGCATTCCCAATCGAGTCTTGACGCCAGACGTGGTTTCAGAGGCATTCGGCATTCGCGTACAGCAAGTTGCTCATCCCACTGGAAACTTTTCTTTGATTGTCCCGGTTTAAAAATAAAGTGCCCTCAGATTGCGCTGAGGGCACTTCTCGTCTCTCTAAGGACAAGCACAGGGACTGATTGCTGACCGCTCTCACCTCATATCCCGATCCAGTAAAAACAAGCCATAGCTGTCATCGCCCACCAGTTTCAACTTCTGCACGACACTGCCAATCTGCGCTTCTTCCTCCACTTGCTTCTCGATAAACCACTTCAAAAAAATATCCGTTGCATGGTCGCGCTCAGCCAGGGCGAGATCGACCAGATCATTGATCATCCCACTGGATTTCTGCTCTTGTCGATAAGCGTCTTCAAAAACCTCTAGAGGTGACGCCCACTCCGAAGGGGGTTCGGCGATCTGCCTGAGCCTGACCCGACAGTTTCTCGCATTGATATAATCCACGATCTTGAGCGCGTGCTGCCGTTCTTCTTTGTATTGATCGCGCATATACTTGGCGAATCCGTGCAGGTTGACCCCGTGAAAATAGGTCTCCATAGCGAGGTAGTGAAATGCCGAATGAAATTCAAAATTGAGCTGTTCGTTTAAGGCCGTCTGGACCTTTTCGGGAATCATAACAAAAAATAAACCTCCTGTCGGGTGGCTCAGGAGCGCCACACTGGGGTGGTCAAACCCGTCTGCCTACAGGCGAGCGTTCCGCGCTTGGAAGCGACGTGTGATGTCCATACAGTTTTACGCAATTTTGCAAAAAGAATCAATAAAAAAATGCCACTGCGCCAGGGGGTTTTCTCCTTTTAACCAAATGATAATCAATGGGTTATTTTATCCAATTGACAAAGCCAATATTTTCACTATACTTATGGACGCTACTTTTACACCCCGACACCATAGGAGAATCTCATGATCAAGACAAAAATAGTCGCCGCGCTCAACGAACAACTCAATATGGAATACCATGCTGCGTATAGCTATCTGGCTATGTCGGCGTATTTTCTCACGCAGAATCTCAATGGCTTTGCACATTGGATGCGCGTTCAAGCCCAGGAAGAACTCACGCATGGCATGAAAATTTACGATTTTCTCGACGATCGCGAGGCCGACATTCGCTTTCGCGCCATCGATGCGCCCAAACAGGAGTGGGACAGTCCTTTAGACGTGTTTGAAGATACCCTTGCCCACGAGCGAAAAGTCTCTCAAAGCATCTATCACATCGCGGAACTCGCCCTGTCCGAACGCGATCACGCCACCCATACCTTTCTCCAGTGGTTTATTGCCGAGCAAGTCGAAGAAGAAGCCGCGGTCAAGGAAGTCGTTGACGCGCTCAAGTTGGTCGGGCTAGAGGGCAATGGCCTGTTTTTGCTCAACCGCGACCTCGCCCAACGCCAACTCAACGACGTGGATATCACCAAAGGCCCGTAGCAGATTCGAGACCTGTGCGCGCCCGTAACCGAGGATCCCCCAATGCCTCAGACAGATCGCCCCAATATCCTGTTCATCATGGACGACCAGCATCGTTTCGACTACCTAGGCTGTGCAGGTGCTGATTTTGTTCGCACGCCCAATATCGACCGCCTCGCCAAACAGGGCGTACACTTCACCCAATGCACGACAAATTGCCCGGTCTGCGCGCCGTCGCGCATTGCACTCGCCTCTGGCATGCAACCCTCGCGTCTTGGATGCCTCGAAAACAACTGCTTCTTGCCCCGCAGCCAACCGACTTACTACCAGCAACTGCGCGATCACAACTATTACGTGGGCTGTGTGGGCAAACTCGACCTGGCCAAACCCGACGGATACAACGGACGAGATGGCGACCGTCCCGCCGCGTATATGTGGGGCTTTACCCATCCGGTCGAATGCGAAGGCAAAATGCACGCGGGCCGTTCCAAAACACCGCTGGGGCCTTACAACCACTTCCTCAAGGAAAAAGGGCTGCTCGAAGCCTTTGTCGACGATTATACCCGCCGCGCACAAGAGGGCCATTACCGCTCTTGTCACGATTCGGTCTTGCCCGCCGAAGCCTTTGAAGATATCTACATTGGGCAGCGGTCCGTCAAATGGATCGAGAATATTCCCGGGGATTTCCCATGGCATTTATTTGTCAGCTTTGTCGGCCCTCACGATCCCTTTGATCCTCCCACCGAATACGGCGACAAATACCGCGACGCGGAAATGCCACCGGCCACACCCGCAAATCTGCCGGGCAAACCCGCGTACTTAAAAGATCGCGTCAAAGACATTACCCGAAAAAAAATCGCGGAAACCCGACGTCAATATTGCGCGGCAATTGAAGCCATCGACGATCAGATCGGTGAAATCCTCGCCGCTGTCGAACGGCGGGGCATGAGCGACAACACTTATGTCATTTTTTCCAGCGACCACGGCGAAATGCTCGGCGACCACGGCTTGTACACCAAAAGCGTGCCATACGAAGCATCGGTACACGTCCCCCTCATTGTGGCAGGCCCCGGTATTGAAGGCGGTGGCGTCTCGGATGCCCTCGTCGAACTCATTGACCTGAACCCCACGATATGCGACCTCGCCGGCGTGCCCCCGCTCTCGGATATCGATGCGCGATCCATCGGGGCCATTCTTCGGGGAGAGGCAAAGGAGCACCGCTCGGAAACCGTCAGCAGCATACGCAACTTTAGGTGCATCCGCACGCGCCAACACAAACTGATCGAAAATTACAACGACGTCACCGAACTCTACGACCTGATCGCAGACCCCACAGAAGAACACAACATCGCCGAACAAAATCCCGACCTGAGGCGCGAACTATCTCGCCGTCTGTCCGCGCGATATGTTGAAGGCACCTGGTATCGGTAGGAAAAAGCCGCCAGACGCTCGTTCTGCTGCCCCCTGATAGCTGGCGTCGCGCGCCTTGCGAAAGGACGAATGCATGACACATACCAAACTTCCCGGCACCGATATAGATGTCTCCGTCATTGCGCTGGGTTGCTGGCCTTTTGCGGGTGGGGATGTGTGGGGTGAGCAAGACGACGACGTCTCCATTGCCACGGTACACGCCGCTCTCGAGGTCGGCATCTCGTTTTTCGACACCGCAGAAGGCTATGGCACTTCCGAACGCGTACTCGGGCGAGGCCTCAAGGGGCGTCGCGATGAAGCGGTGATCGCCACCAAAGTCGGCGGCGGTCATCTTTCATCCGATGATCTGCCCAAAGCCTGTGAACAAAGCCTGAAAAATCTGCAAACAGATTATATTGACCTGTACCAAATTCACTGGCCCAATCACAGCATGCCCATTGAAGAAACAGCAGGCGCGCTGTCTCGCCTCCGCGATCAGGGAAAAATTCGGGCCATTGGCGTCTGCAATTTTGCCTGCGGTGATCTCAGCGACCTGCTCGCCGTCGGTGATATCGTCACCAATCAGTTGCCCTACAGCTTGCTGTGGCGCGTGATCGAACGCGAAATTATGCCGATGTGTTTGGCAAACGACATCGGCATAATTTGCTACAGCCCACTGATGCAAGGGTTGCTCGCTGACCGTTATGCCTTTGCTGACGCGGTGCCAGATGGCTTGGCGCGAACCCGCCTTTATTCGCGCCACCGCCCCATGGCCAGACACAGTGACCCCGGTTGCGAAACCGAAGTCTTTAACGCACTCGCAAAAATTCGTTCTGTCGCCGAGGACATGGGCGTCACCATGGCCGCGCTTGCCCTCGCATGGGCGCGACAACAACCCGGCATCACATCGCTTTTGGTCGGCGCGAGAAATCCCGCCGAAATCCAATGGAACCTCCCCTCGGTCGATCTCACGCTCTCCGAAGACATCCTTCAACGCTTGTCTGAAATCACGGACGAGATAAAAAACAAACTCGGCAACAATCCCGATATGTGGATGTCAGAATCGAGAATGAGGTGAAAAACCGTACAATCCCGCGCAACCTAAGCCAGCAACTTTTGGCTTTTGGCCCCCATCCGCCCAAAGGCGCGATATGCTCAGCGCAAAAGGTGCTTGTTCTGCTGACCCCTGACTGCTGATGGCGAATAAGCGAGATATCCGATCAACCCTCTCGCGGCTTCTATCTCGCCTCTCGCCGATTCTCAGGAAACACAATTCTGCTTGTATTTGTCTCAATTTTCAGATATGCTACAATGCCAGATCATCAGGAGGTTCACATGGCTCATCTTCAGATTGACGATGCAGAAACGTTTTATCGCACCTTTGCAGATTTTTTGGCTGCTGGCGAAGACGACAAACTCATGGCCCGAAAATTGGGATGCTCGCGGGGCGAAATCAGACGCAGACGGCAGGCATTTCAAAAAGGGGGCATTGTGACAGAAAATCGCGTGGCAAAAGAAAAATTGGATGCGTGGCTGTCTTCGAGCGACGGGCAGCGCACACAACGCCAGTGGGAAGCCCATCACAGACGGCAAAAAGCCATAGGCGCGACCGGCACCAAACCGCAAAAAGGATTCCGCAAACAGCCCGAAGTCAAACGCGGCTGGACGCGGCAAAAGGTCTAAACAAAAAGCCCGAAGCAAATGGACTTCGGGCAGGAAACTTCAATACAAAAAGGCCGACGGACTTGCCCCAGTTTGGGTATATTCTACAGTCACGGCGGGAAAGTATCACATCCCATATCACACGGAGAACGGAGGCAGAAAATGGAATGGACCCCAGTAATCACCATCGTCATCACCATATTGGCCGTGGGCGCAACGATCGCAGGACTGCTCTTAAAATTTAGACAAGATCAAAATACGAGGTTCAACCAAATAGAGATGAGATTGGCGAGCCTCACAGAGTCCATAGCAGAACTGACATTGCAAACCACCAAGTCCATAGCAGAACTGACATTACAAACCACCAAGGATATCGCCGCCTTACAGTTGCAAACCACCAAGGACATGGCGGAACTGAAGGATGAAATGAAAGGGCTAATCGCCAAGAATATAGCAGAACTGAAGGATGAAATGAAGGATCAAGCAGCCAAGCTGGATGCCATGACAAACGAATTGCACGAGATGAACGGGAGACTGACTAAAGTGGAAAACCTGAGGAAGGTTGTGGACGAAAACCAATCCAGGCTCAAAGCCATGAAAGATACCTTGAACCAGCAGGCGAGACAATGAAAGGCCCATTGATCATGTCAAATGCCAAACAAATGATCAATTTCATCCTGGGCTTTTCGCAACACCTTCTGGCACCAGACAGACAGCCAAACGAAGTTTGCGATTTGCCGGAGGTGGATGGCTCGCTTCCTGAACCGCTTCCCATAGTGCTTCTCTAAATTCCTCTGGCAACTTCTCCAATTCCGACGCCAAGCGCGCAATGCTCTTGGCGTTCTTTTTTACTACGTGAATCGGTCCTTCACCAGTCAATACCCAGTTGATATTGATACCCTTTGATGCCAAAGAGGCCAAAAAGTCAGCAGAGGGATTTCTCCCTCTTTCATAATTATGGACATTTTGCGGGCTGGTTTGGTTTTCCCTTGCAAACTCGGAAAGGGTTTTTCTGCCTCGCAGTTTTTGTAGGCGTTCGGGAATAGACATATTTTAACATTTGTTGATTTTTTTTTTTTGATTATATTTTAGGAAGACATCAAAGGATGGGAAGAGGGGAAATACCGCGGATTAGCAGAAAGTTGGCTACATTTTACGAGATGCAGCACAACAGTGCGATGTTTCAATACATAATTCCATCGCGGTCGCACATAGCTTAATGACGAGTGATAACCGCAGGCATGTGTTGATTGTGTCTGCGTGAACGGCAGAGGGCCGCCTGGTTTGGCAGCCTGTGGCCCTCCGCCGCAGAACACAGAGACAGGAACGGCCTTGCAGACCGTAACCCGCTCTGTTTCACAAGGTAAAACGCCACAACCACAAAATCAAGTTGCATTTTTCCGTTTGATTTATGCAACAAAGCCGTTTTGAGAAAGGAGTTTAAAACTTATGTGAGGATATCGCTTATGATGAGCTAAGGCAAACTATTGACCAAGTCGTTCCCGTCTAACCAATAAAATAGGTGAGTTCGGGCATCAGAAATGCAAATTGTCGCACAAATAAATTTTTCAATCTTCAGAGGAAAGCAGCATGAAAACAAAACTGTTCGCGTTGGCTTTTTGTTTTGTCGCCAGTTTAATTTTTAATGGATGTGGTGCTTTATTTAAGGGCACAACACAGAAGATTCAAGTCAACTCACATCCACAAGGAAGCATGGTTAATGTGGATGGTGTAGAGTATACATCACCGGTATCAATAGAGTTACAACGAAATAAGTCTCATGTAGTTACAATCTCAAAAGATGGCTATAAAACTGAAAAAATAGCCATCAATCGCACGGTAAGTGGAGGAATTGTTGTTCTTGATGTGCTTGGTGGAGTTGTGCCGTTGATTATTGATGCGGCTATGGGAACATGGTATAATCTCGAGCCTAAGACAATAAATGTCACTTTGAGAAGCAATGAGACAGGATTATCAGATATTCCTATAAACTTTATGGCATCAGAAGACGGAGCCGTAAAAATCACTGCGCCTGAACCTGTCAAAATAGCAATTGAAGTCATTGACCCCGATGCGAAGTAGAAATTGTTTTCAAAATAAGAAATGACGGGCAATCCCACGGTAGGATTGCCCGTTTTTTTGTTCTTGGATGCGCGGACGAAAGTCTATCGTTCGTTTCAGTTTTCAGGTGAAACAGGCCCATCGGTTAATAACGCCTTCACCGCTGCTTCGGTGTGATCCCCGCGCAGATTCAGCGCGTTGAGGGCCCCGTTCTTATCCACTAGAAAGACCGACGGAATCCCCCACATGCCGTAGGACTTTAAAATCGCCTGCGCCTTTTCTTTGTCGAATACCTGCACATAGTTCAGCTTTTCCTTTTTGACAAAATTTTCCAGCGCGTCCTGATCACGGTCCAAACTCACGCCCACAACTTCCAAGCCCCGATCTCGATACGTTTCGGCAATTCTTTTGATCATGGGGATTTCATCAATACACGGGCTGCACCATGTGGCCCAAAAATCGATCAAAACGGCTTTCTTTCCCGATAATCCGCGAGCCGGAAGGTCGATCCATTGAGTCGTTTGGCCTCAAATTCGGGGGCCATATCCCCACTTGCAAAGTCTTGCGTCCCTCCATATCCAATATCGCCTGATAACTCAATTCCCCCCCGTCAGATCAACCGCATCGACCCTCTTAGCTCCAATGCGTCCCACCTGAACTCGGTCGCTCCTTTTTTGCGCGCTTATGACAATCTGATATGTCCCCGATTGCGGGCCAAACCACCACGGGCGACCATCGCGCATTTTCCACGGAGGTTTCCCGCGGAGACACATCGCGGGTATCGGTCACAGCAACGCCGCCCTCAAACACGACGATATGCGCGACCTCATGCCGCGCTATCCGCGTGAGCCATCCCATTGCAGGACGCATAGAAATTGGCTATATTTCAATAGGTTACTTCCCCTCCCCGCAACAAATTGGAGTGACACCCCATGGCGCATATCCCCGGCGTTCTCGCAGCAGAACTCGTCAGCGGCAACCAGATCGCACTCTACACGCGCCGCGATTGCCAGGTGCAACCCTTTTCCCCGTGGCTGCTCGTTGAAACCCCCGAAGAGACCGAGCGGTCTGGCCTCATCGGCATTTCAGATCGCGTGCGCCTCAAAGGCGGCGGCGAATTTCGCACGCGCGTACACTTTCACACGTGGTCGCATTTTCTCGCAGCGCGCGACCGCCTCGCCCAAGACGGCATTTCCCACTTTAACTTCAACAATCCCGCGCGCCAACACCTCGTGCTCTCTGGGCAAACCCTCTTTCGCGGCATGCGCTACGGCGATCTCCTCCGCTTGCAACTCGACATTGAAACCCTCACCCTTGACCCCTCGGCACCCGATGCACAGATCATTCTCATCTCAATCTCCGATTCCCAGGGCTTTGAAACCGCGCTGAGTGCCACGGATATGTGTGAGGCAGACTTGCTCAAAAACCTCAACAAAGCGATCGACGCCCGCAACCCCGATACCATCGAAGGCCACAACATTTTTGAATTTGACCTGCCCTATCTCGCTGCACGCGCCCAACACCACGGCATTGCGCTGACATGGGGGCGCGACGGGTCCGCATTGCGCGCCGGACACGGGCAACGCCTCTTCAAAGTTGGCCCACAAACCCCGGCCTTTCGCCCGGCTTACGTCCATGGGCGGCACATCATCGACACCCTGCAACAAGTACAGCGTTATGATACAGGAGGCAAGTTGGAACGCTATGGCCTCAAGCACGTTGTCCACGCGCTCGGCCTCGAGCGGCGTGGCCGCACGTTTATCGAGGGCAAAGACATTGCCCACACATGGCGCGCCAACCCGCAACGCCTCATTGACTACGCGCTCGACGATGTGCGCGATGTCAACGCACTCAGCGAGTTGGTCGTGCCCACTGAATTTTATCAGACGCAGATTTTGCCCTACAACTTTCAAGACGCGGCGATCAGTGGGCCGGGCGCAAAAATCAACGCCCTCATGGTTGGGATTTACCTTCGGCGCAATCTCGCGGTTCCCCGACCGCGCCCCGTCAAAGGGTTTCGCGGCGGTTATACGCGCCTCGTCGCTTCGGGCATTTTTAAGCGCGTGGTCAAGGCCGATGTCGAAAGCCTTTATCCATCGATTATGCTGACCCAACACATCCACCCGGCGACCGACACGGAAAATGCCTTTTTGCCCATGCTCGAGCATCTCACGCAGCGGCGCATAGAGGCCAAAACCAACTTTCACAACGCGCGAGACGAAACAGAGCGCGCCTATTGGAATGGCTTGCAGAGCAGTTACAAAATCCTCATTAACTCCTTCTACGGGTACCTCGCTTATGCCCGCGCGTGTTTCAACGACTACAAAGCCGCGCAAAAGATCACTGAAATCGGGCAGCAAATTGCCCGACAACTCGTGACGCATTTGCGCCAAGCCGGGGGCGAAATTATCGAAGTGGATACCGACGGTGCTTACTTTGTCGCCCCATCCCGCGTCAAAACAGAGGCCGATGAGAACCAACTCATCGCAGAAATCTCGGCCACTTTGCCCCATGGCATTCATCTCTCGCATGACGGTCGCTTCAAAGGCATGATCAGCCTCAAAGCAAAAAACTATATTCTCGTCGATTACAACGACAAAGTCTCGATAGTTGGCAGCAGCCTGCGCAGCCGACGCGATGAACGCATCTTTCGCCAATTCATCGCACAGAACGCGCCCTTGCTCGTCCACGGCAACACAGAAGCGGCTTCCCGCGCGTATCTCGCCCTCGGGCGCAAATTGCAAAATGGCGAAGTCGATCCCGAAGACTTCTGCCGGTTTGAGCGCGTCACCCCAAAAACCTTTTCCAACCCCAGCCTGAGCCGCCTCGCCACGGCTGCTACGGGCTGTCGCATTGGCGAAAAAATCGCGGTCTATCAGCGGCGGGATGGCACGCTTGCCCGCACGGAATTTTTTACCCACGACGAAGACCGAGGCTACTTGTTGCGCCGCTTGCACGACATGGCCGAGCGCTTTCGCGTTCTTTTTGACGACAGCGAATTTCGCCACCTGTTTCCCCTGATCCAACCCGTCGCCCGCGACCAACTCAGCCTCTTTTGAAAAAAAAAGAGCAGGTTCCCGACCTGCTCTCCAACGCAAACGCAATGCGCCCGCGACCAATTATCGCTCGCGCGCCAACCGAACCAAACCCGTCTCCTCCACATCTCGCCCACTGCGGTCTTTGACGCGAACCCGCACAACCGCCACATCGCTCGTGTCGCCCACGCCTTCTACCAAGTCTGCCACGCGCAATTCAAAAATGTAATCCGCTGGGGCAATGGCCTGAAACTCGGGCGATGGCCCACTGCTATTTTGCAATCCCACGCGCGGCCCTCCTGTCTGCGTCCAAAAATACATCAGCACATCCCGATCGGGATCCGAACTGCCCGTGCCATCCAAGACCACGCGCAGCGAATCGCGAAAATCCAGTTCTCGATCCGGGCCCACAACGGCAATGGGAGGGGCTTGCGTGACGGCAATACGCACCCCGGAAGTCACCAAAGTCTCGGATTGACCGTCGCCCAATTCTAAAAACAACTCATAGACACCGGGCTCAATGGGTGCTTTCCACACAACCGTCACCGAATCTTGAAATAGATCGATCAACGTATCCTGCCGACTGGCCGTAAACTCGCCCCCGGTCGCAATCCAGCGAAAATCCAATTCATCATTGTCTGGATCATCCGTCACAATGGTAATGTGCACTTCCTGCCCGCGCCCTACCGAAGGGTCGGCCCCGCGGTCCGTACGCAAATCCAGTAATTTGGGACTTTGCTGACGGTCGAGCAAACTACAGCCACCGAGATAGGATATACAAACACATGCAAAAATTAAGAGGTGCGTTCGTTTCTGCATTGCAAAACCAGACCCAAAGCGTTCATTCTGCCAATACAATATCCAACAATTAAAGGGATAATTTGGTTCCCTAAATCCAGCAATCAGCGGTCAGCGGCAAAAGGCGAGAGGTAAGATGCAAGACGCCCACCCAGCCATCCCATCCCGCACAAGGGCAGGCCCTGCGCTTTGCACTGATTTTCACTTATTTTTTTTTTGACACACCTGCCACACGGCCGTCCCCACGGTCACCCCCGCAAACCCCACGCTCATCATCCCGCAAAACCACAAATAGGTGTCTGCGCCAGACGCGGCCAGATAAAGCGATTGGCGCAGACCATCCATACCATAAGTCAACGGATTTATTGCCATCACCCAGGCCAACCAGCGCGAAGCACCATCTGCGGGGAAAAACGCCCCAGACAGCACCCACATCGGCAACAAGAACAGACTCATCACCGCGTGAAACCCCGCAGTTGATGAGGTATGCCACGCTATTGCAAAACCCAAAGCGGTCAGTGCAATGCCCAGCACAGCGAGAAAAACGAGGGTCATGCCCAGAGACGCCATGCTGATGGGAATATCCAAAAACACCAAAAACACCAGAAATACCGCGCTTTCCAAAAATGCCAATGTTCCCCCGCCCAAAACCTTGCCCATCACCAAGCCGACCCGCGAAACGGGCGCGACCAGCACCGCCTGCATAAACCCCTCGCGTCGATCTTCAATCACCGAAATGGTCGAAAAAATCGCTGTAAACAACAAAATCAGCAACAAAGTGCCCGGATAAATATATTCCAGATAGCCCCCGGAAATCCCCACGGGCGCGAAAGACTTCTCAAAACCGGCCCCCAATATCAACCAGAACACCATGGGCTGCCCGATTGCCCCCAACAATCGATTGCGATCTCGGGCAAAGCGCACCAACTCTCGCCGCCAAAGCGACGCCACGGGCAACCAAAAAGCCATCGAACCACTGTCGCGATTGTACCCCTTTCGCACTACGGCTCCTCCGCGTGAAATCCATGTCCTGTTCGCTGCACAAAAACATCCTCAAGCGTGGGCACGCTCAAGGTCATGGCTTGCACATCCCCGCGCAGATGGGGATACAACCGCGCCAACAGCCGCTGTCCATCATCGCATGCAATACGCACCTGACCATCAATTACCTGCACACCGCTGCCCACCACCTCTTCAATTTGCACTTGCAAGGCCTCGGGATCGCGTGCCTCAAGGGTAATCACCTCGCGCCCCACCGCGCGCTTCAACGCGTCGGGCGTGCCCTCGGCAATCAGTCGCCCGCGATCTAAAATGCCAATGCGATCACAGCGCTCGGCCTCTTCCATAAAATGCGTGGTCAGCACCAGCGTCGTGCTCCAAGCGCGTCGCAAAACATCTAAGTCGTCCCAAAACCCCCGCCGCGCGCCGGGATCGAGCCCAGAGCAGGGCTCATCAAAAATCAACACTGCGGGACGGTGCAACAAACTTTTGCACAGTTCAACGCGCCGCTGCAACCCCCCAGACAGCACCTCAACCCGATCTTTTGCGCGATCGGTGAGCACCATCATATCCAGGGCTTCTGCAATGCGTTGGAAAAGCAAGCGGCCTTTCAACCCGTAGAGATGGCCTTGATGCCGCAAATTTTCCAACACGGTCAAGCGCGCATCTAAACTGGGCTGCTGAAAAACCACGCCGATGTGTGCGCGCACAGCACGGGCTTCGACAACCGCGTTTTTTCCCAACACGCGGATCGTGCCCCGGTCGGGAGACAGCGAGGTACACAACATGCGAAACAGGGTCGTCTTTCCCCCGCCATTGGGGCCCAAAAGACCGTACATTTCCCCGGCCTTCACCCGCAATGTGATACCGTCCAAAGCCACGCGCTCGCCAAACCTGTGGCTCACATTTTCAACCGCTATTGCCGCTCGCACATCAACACCTGACCTCTCATCCGAACACAAAGAAAGGTGATAGGTTTTCCCATCACCTGTCATACACGCCGACCTACACACTTAGAAATGCTGACCATACTTACCCGATTGGCTTACCGAGGGCGGTAATCAAGCCGATGGCGGCTACAGTAAAGCCGGCCATTTTTATTTTTAGACGCTGTTTGAGTTCGCGGATCTCACGCGAATCTCACCCATCTCAGCGCGTAATCCTGCTATATCCGATTTGGTTGCAACCGTGTCGTCAAACGCATTGCCGACCATTGTAACCACCGCCTCGGCCTGGGACTCGTCAAATCCCACTTTTGTAAGCAACTTCACTGCTTTGTACGTGTCCAATGCCATGGAAAAACTTTCCTCAATTTTTAGTCCCAAAACCAATCTACCATCAAGGATGCACCCAAAGGTGCTTCTCCTCTACGCAATTTTGTCCAACACCATCACCAACCACAACACGGGCAGATAGATGAGCGTTGCGCGCATCAGCCGGCGGGCCTGTGCATCTGTGCGCGACTTCGCAAAGGTCAAACAGGTGTATAACAGGCCCAAGCCGAGCAACACAGCAACCCCAAAATACGCCACGCCGGCCATACCCAACAGCGCCGGCATCAAGCTGAACGACAACAAAACCAGACTGTAAAGCACCACCTGATGGGCTGTTCGGTTGCCTTGCGGATCTTCTACGGGCAACATGCGAAAACCACCCCGCGCGTAATCCTCTCGGTAAAGCCATGCAATGGACAAAAAATGCGGAAATTGCCACAAGAACAAAATGCCAAACAGTGCCAGAGCCTCGCCACTCAAAACACCTGTCGCCGCGGTCCATCCCCCCACGGGCGGCAGCGCGCCCGCAATCGCGCCAACAGCTGTATTGTATGCGGTTTTAGACTTTAGGGGCGTATAGAGGAGCAAATACACTCCCACCGTTAATGCCCCCACCACCCCGGTCAAATAGTTGACCAACACCCCCAGATAGACAATGCCTATACCACTCAGAATCAGCCCGAACCAACAGGCCGTCTCCGGCGCAATGCGGCCCGCAGGCAAGGGGCGGTTGGCTGTGCGTCCCATAAGCCCATCGCGCGCGCGCTCCATAAACTGGTTCAAAACACCCGTGCCAGAAGCGGTCAAAAAGGTGGCGAACAGAACGTGGAACACATGCACCGGATTGATCGCCTGCCCGATGCCCAGCACATATCCCACAAATGTGCTAAACACGACCATCAGACCAATCCGCAATTTAATTAAAACAAAAAAATCGCTCACAAACGTTCTCGCAGGTACCAATTCGACATTCACGATACACATCCGGAAAAGTGTCCTTAAGACGGGCTCAAAATGCGTTATATACCAACAATAGCACGAACCGCAACGCCTATAAAGATAAGCCATTGCACGAGATGATTTTGGCTATGTTGCTTATCCTCTTTCAAATCGTCAAAACGCCGGTTTATCATTTCCTTCAATTCTTGTACAGTCATATCACGCCCCTTTTTTGGGCTAACACCCCTCTTTGGGATAGCGGTTTGGGGTGCGGGCGTGATTGAGCCTCTCTGATTGCGAAGTTTCAGCGTCTATGGGCGTTTGGGAACAAATTTTACGCCCTTAAACGGCTCTGAAAACAATACCAGCTTTTGCATGATGAGTCAAGAAGAAGACGTGAACCCCGATGCCCAAGACTTCGCATCAGATGTGCGGTTTACCGCGTCGTCCTTGCGTTTGTTAGACGCTGTCGCGGTTCATCAACAAAAAGTGCCGGCTTCTTTCTGTAAAGCATGGCGTGGGGGAGTACGTCAACATGGGTCGTTTGACCGTGATAGTTTGCCATCCTCTAATATCACAAAAAAATAGGCCGCGATCACTCCTGACTTTAGAAATTATGCACATTATGCCCTTGCATCGGGAACCAGAACCAATCCACGACAAATACCAACCCCGTGCTCACTGCTTGCGCCGCCAGCAAACCGACAAAAAACGGCTTGCCCTTTTCGTACAATTGCACGCCGCCCATCTTCATCACCACCACCTTGATTGCCCACACGATAAAAATCGAAAATACCGTCTTGCTCACCCCGTAATTCCCCTGCATCGCCAGCCCAATGGGATGTAGCGGCCACCACGGCACCCAGTAGCGAATGATCGTCAAAATCGCCATCAACCCCATCCCGATAAATGCCCACATCACCCTGCCATTGCCGCCGGACACCATGGGATTTAGGATTTCTGCATTCACAAAATCAAATGCCACGGGGCCCGTCTTCTTCATGCCCATATTGCCCAAATTGTAGGCCCCGTATTCGTAACTCAAATACAGCGTATCCACCACTGAGATTGTAAAACCCAGTGCCAGGGCCAGCCACAGCACCGCGGTAATCTGCCGCGGGCTTACCACCTTATCCACTGCTTTCACCGCTTGTGTAAATGGCGGCATCAAAAATCCCTTCCCGATATCGGGCCACTGATTAAACACATGCATAAACCCCAGCACCACCACCCCTGAAAACCCCACCATACTCGAACCAAACGCCTGTACCACGGCATCGTGAGGCTGAATGCGATAATACACATAGACCAGTCCCAATTCTGCAATGGCACGAGCGAGACCCAAAAACAACAGCATCGCCAAAATGAGAAAGGAGAACACCACCCACAATGGCATGCCCGCCGCATGCAACCACGCCGCGGCAAATGCAAACGACCCCAACAGGCCAAATACCGCCACCCGATAGGACAACAACTCGCCGCGATCATCCACCTCGCAGTTGGGATACAGGGCTTTTCGCACCACCGCCTTCAAATGTGTCCGCGCCATCCACAATCCCCATGCCGACAAAAAAATTAACGCCCCCATGCTCTGCCAGCCCAGCGCGTCGCTCGTCCAATGCCGGGTTGCCGCGCCGATCTGATACCCCAAAATATTGAACACATACACCTGAAACGCGGTTAAAATAATGAAAAACCACACGCTGAACAGCACGTCCAACCGCGCAAAATACCCGAATCCAATGGCGTAAAAACTCAGGCGATTCACCATCCAAGGGAAATCCTGAATCGGCTGCCACAAGGTCTCCTCAATATCGAGGTGCGGAAATGCAGGCGTAAAATAAGATCCGACATTCCACAACTTCAACAGCATCACCAGAGAGAATGCAATCCAGAACAGCGGCGAGCGAAACGTTTTTTCCAACCCACCGCCTTTTTTGGTCTCTGCCAGAGACTGCGCGACTTCGACGAGGGGATACGCCAACCGCTCGTAATCCACCCACTGCTTTCGCAAAATCACCACCAGACAAAAGACCGCAAATCCCATCGCGCCGAAAAAACACATCCACCAGAAAAGAGGTGTTGCCCACACGCGCCACGGCGGTGCCCCGCCCCCACCTTCAAAAAACCGCGTCATTTCACCTGTCTCATTCGATGGCGCGAGCCAAAGGGGAATGCTGTCGTGCAAAAGTCCCCATCCATTTTCCACGGACGCGAAATAATAGGGCGCGGCCAAAACCCCAAAAAAGTGTCCCGTCAACCCATCGTAAGCCAGCGCGATCCCCACAAAACCCGATCCCAACACCACCATCAATTCCGACCGCGAAAGCCCCCATCCCGACCGCAGGTGATTCAATGCCAAATTGAGTGTACACGCCATCAAAAACGGAAAAAAAAACGCCATCGGAAAATGGCTGCGGCTGATGTTCGATCCCGACGTGTAATACGGCATCCACTCATTCCACAGCACGCTGACCGCAATCACCATCACAGACGCAATCACGGACCGCGTCGTCACCGCACGCACGGGCGTTTTTTTGGAGACATCAATTTGTTCTAATCGCTCTGCCATAAAAATCTCAATTTAGCTATCAACTTTAAGCCATCAGCAGTCAGCCCCAACCACCCAACCCCGCCTTGGGGTAGCGGTGCAGGATCACTTGCCACTTGCCACTAAGGTTTTGGGGGCGGGGGGGGAACTAACTACGAATCACCAATCACAATAGTTTGAACATTTTTCAATGATGAGCCACAGAAGGCACAAAAATCACAAAAAGGGAAATCATACTGCCTGTTTTGTGCCTTCTGTGCCTTTTGTGGCGAGTTGTGCGGTGGTAGAATGCGTCTGTGCGTCAGATTTCCAAAACTGTTCACAGTATTGGAATCACTGATTACTGATTTTATCCAAATCCGCCTTGATCTCGGCGGCCTTCTCATCGTCGATCTCATAGAACTTCAACAAAATCAGTCCCACAACGGCTAAAATTGCGGGCAACCCGGCAAACAGAAAACGCATCCAGAACATCACCCCCGCGTCCTGTGCAACACCCTTGGTCGCGTCAAACCCAATAATCGCCAGAATATACCCTTGCCCGAGCGCGAATGTCGTGGCCTGTGTCACCTTTTGAAACCAACCCGTTGCCGCGCCGTACATGCCTTCGCGCCGAAAGCCCGTCTTCCACTCGTCCCAATCGCAAATATCGGCCTTCATCGACGTAATGATCAACCAGAATCCCATCTCGCCGATGCGGATAAACGGCTGCACAACAAGTTGCAAATAAGGCATCGCAGGCGTATAACAAAACCACTTCAAAACAGAACCGAGCAAAAGGCACGAAATCGCAAGACCGAGGGTTTTGATTTTTCCGATTCGGGCAGATAAATAGGTCAACAGGGGAATGGCGGCAAAGGATACAATGGTGCCAATCGAAACCGCATGCCCTTGTATCTCGGCCCCAAACTTCACATCGCCCTGAGCAACGTGATAAATATTGACATAAGGCCCCAGTGCCAACGTGAAATTGCCCCCAAAAATGGTCACAACCGTCAAGCCACTCAAAACCAGAAATGGCTTGGTCTTCAAGGTCGTTTTAACCGCCCACCAAACGGGTATTTTTTCCTGTTTGGCTGCCTGTTCTGAGCGACCTTCGCGCACGCAAAAAACCGTTGGCAACACAAATATAAAAATCACCAGTCCAACGCCAAGGCCAACGTATTTGGCACCGGTCATGGTATCGCCAAACAGATCGAGCGTACAAAAATAAAACAGATATCCCACCAGCATGGTGCTGATCTGTTGAAAAAACGAGCGATACGCAAAAATGTTCGTCCGCTCGTGATAGTCCCGACTCAGCTCAAAGCCGAGGCTGTTGTAGGACACCTGCAAAATGGTGACACATGTATATAACCCCAAGCTGCTAAAGAAAAAATACGCGTACAGGGCATTGGGACTCAGGCCCGCGGGCACATTCAAAATCACCGCATAACCAATGGCTGTTAAAATCGCGCCCAGCAAAAGATAGGGCCTGCGCCGTCCCCAGCGAGACTTTGTATTGTCCGAAAGCCATCCCATCAGCGGATCGGTCAGCGCGTCCCAAATTCGGGCGGCCAAAACGACATTGCCAACCCGAAATGGATGCATGCCCAGCGTGATGTTAAAAATGGGACCCGAGAGTTTCTTGATCGAATTGACACTCGTGTTCATCGGCAAAACACCCACGCCATACGCGATCTTTTCGACCAACGGAATCGGCGGATAATTCCGTCCAATCGGTTCGCCCTCGCCCCAGGGGGCTGCCTTTTGATCTTCTCTCTTTTTGGTTATGGACACAAGCCCTCCCGGTGTGATGCCCTTTGTTGATTCGTCCCACTCCCAACCCCAATGGTCAGTGATCAGTGGTTCGTGATCAGTCCGCCCTGCCCCCGGCTCCTAAGCGGTCAGCTTTTAGCTTGAAGCCCTTTATTGATCCGTCCCTTCCTTCTGCTGAAGTGTATTTGATAAAGTCACGTCTGTTCATAATTATCTCCCAAGAGGTGGCGAGTCATCTGCGGATGCTTTTAAGTTTTACGAACTCGAACAGTAAATGCCTCCTGCGGATTTTTTGCGGTTATCTGATGGATGTCTTCATCGGTAAAATTCGCTTTTCTCATCAGCGGGATAAATTGGTCAAACAGGGCGTTATACGGCTTAAAAGGGCGGTTGCCGTATCGAAATGAATTGCCATCGTGAGAAAGCAAAACGCGATGCAAAAACCCAAACCGTCTCATGTGGCGCAACACATCGAGGTGGTAATTGAGCGTGTTGTCGGCAATGCCATCCAGCCCAATCCACGCGCCTGCCCGCGCAACCGGGGGCAGATCGGCTGTATCTTTGACATGTTGCGCGTGCGCCCACACCCACGCGCTTGGATGCACGCCCATCGCTTCGAGCATCGCCACCTGTTCAACCGCGGCATCTGTGCTGCCACTCGTATGGGAGACAATCGTCAACCCCGTCTTGAGATGCGTTTTGCCCGCTGCCAAAATGAGTTTCTCGTCTATGTCGGACGGCAGGCCAGCGTCAACGCCAATTTTGATAAATCCCGGGCGAATATCTGTCCCATCGATCCCATTTTCCCACTCGTCAATCCAGCGTTGGGCAATTTGATCCGCCGTTTCGTGAAAGGCGTGTTCGGGCACATAGCGATCATGCGCCGCGCCATAATACCCGGTATTGGTCAGAATCTGCAATCCGGTTTCTTTTGAAATTCGCCGAAGCAAATCCACGCGCCGTCCAAAATAAGCACCTGTACATTCACAAAGCGTTTGCGCGCCAAATACTTTTAACATTTTGAGATAGGGAATCACCGTGGCGAATAATTTTTTTTTGTCGTATCGCGCCACTTTGCTCGGTTGCCCGCCAAAAAGAGACATAATGTGTTCGTGCGGCAGCGTAAACCCCATCTGTTCGGGCGCAATTGGCCCTGTTGCGGTCATCACCTGCGGCGCGGACGCAAAAGCCGAGGGCGCGAGTGCCAGCGCGCCTGCCGCGGCGAAACTCTGTTGCATAAATGTTCTTCGCGTCATCACTTTCTCAGCAGTCAGCAAAACGAGCAAAGTGCAAGGTACAGAGTGCGGCGAAACACCGATCCGCAATAAAGTTTATCCCGATTTGGGAGGATGCGCGGGAACTGATAGATGATCGCCTTTCACGTCCGCTCAAACACCATAAGTACAATCGCATCAAAGAGCAATTCCGTCACGACAATCCGACTTTGTCGATTGAAAAACGCACCCGAAAAATTTCGTCCCGATGTCGAAAACACAATTTCAAACTTTGAATTTACACCGTAATTCCCGTTCGCCTCCCAAACACGTGGGTTTGGACTGCCAAAACTGACAAACAGATGATAGGTGCGATCTCGATTCAAGGCAATAAACCCAGAAGATGGATTTTCTTCCGATTCGCGATTCAGATAAACCAGCGCGCGTCCATAGCCCAGATCAACTTCAACCGCTTGCAGCGCGTAAACCCCTGCCACCACCTGTGGCGACGTGGGCAACTCTGTTCCGCAGTGACTCAAAAGCAAGCCCGCAACAACAATGGCAATCCGTCTCATAAAATCCACGCTCACTCGCACACTTTGCACTTTAGAAATGTCGGGGGTGGACAATATAACGGGGAGAGATATTGTGAATCAAGTCAATTGCGATGGCTCTGCAATTTACGAGTTTCGCAGCAAGCCCGCGGCCAAACAAAAAAAGCCCGATTCCTCATTCGAAGCCGGGCTTAAAGTCAACCTAAGTCCATCCATCGTCACCTTGTATCGAATTTACGCATAAGCGTCTGAACCTCGCTGCCTGTGGGCATACCACTCGGTGAACTTAGAAACCCGCCTGAAGCGTCAGGCGGTTGACATTGTCAAACACGCCAAAATCGGTGTACGCATAATCCACGCGCAAATCCAGGCTGCCCAGGTCGCGGCCAAAGCCAACGCCTACCGAGATACCCTGCTCATCGGTTGGCGTCACGTACCCGGCGCGCAAAGACAGCGTCTGCATGATCGTATAATCCACACCGATCTTGATTTGCTCGGAAAAGTCGCGTGGGCGCTCGGTATCTAGCGACAAAATCATGGAATGGGCTTTTTTATCCAGCGTCGTGAGATCGATCAGATCCATCGCCAACCCCATGCGGAACGTCAGCGGCAATTCAAAACTCTCTTCGCTGTACTTATTTTCCTGAGAGAAGTTTCGCGTGTTCAATGCCAACGTCAGGCTCTTAAAGCCCGTGTGATAGAGCACGCCAAAATCGACAATGGTTGAACGCTCATCAAAGTCCTTTGTCACCGGAGCAGTGCGCTCAATGCCCACGGGAGCAGCGCCGAGCGATTGCTTGGCAATGCGTATATTGCCACCCACCGAAAAGCGATCGGTAATTGCGCGGGCATAACCGAGTCCAAATGCCCAGGCAGAGGGGCTATACGTGCCCACATCGAGAAACCCCTGCTCATTGTCCGCGCGAATCGTGCGTTCAAAATCGCCGTAATCCACGGCGACCATTGACAAACCAAAAACGCCCCAATCCGTATTCAATGCGACACTGCCCATATTGTAGTTCACATCCGCAATCCACTGGATCTGCCCGACAGACAGATGGAACTTGTGGTCGAGATAGGCCATTGCCGCGGGGTTGTAAAACATCGCGGTTGAACCCACCCGCAATGCGGAATACGCATCGCCCATGCCGGCCGCGCGTGCATCGGGGGACACACTCAAAAACTTAAAGCCCGTCTGCGCGCGGCGTTCGCGCGGAATGTCTTGCCCAGGCTCGGGCAGAACCTCATCGTCGGGATCGGGGGAGACATCCTGTGCATAAACGGATGTCAAACCCAGCAACCACATGCAGCACAACGTCAGGAAAAATACGAAAAATTCTCTGTTCATCGAAATACTCCATCAATTGAAATTACAGATGAACACAGATAGACACAGATGGGCTATGGACAATCCGTGTGCATCCGTGTTTATCGGTGGTTGATCGTGAATTTTTTAGCGAATAATGGCGAATTTCTTGATCACCTTGTCGCCACTCTGAAGGTCTGTGATCACAGCAAAATAAATGCCGCTCGAGATCACTTGATTCGACTCTGTGGTCAGGTTCCAAAATTCATCCCCGGTGCCATCTGTGTGCTCAATGGTGAAAATTGACTCGCCCAGTTCGCTGAAAATCTGGATGGTGCATTCACCAGGAATTTCAAAAAACGCCAGCTTGTCCTGCTGGTCTGGGAATCGAATATTCTGATCGGCTTCCAGCACGTAGGGATTGGGCACCACGCGCACATCGGCCAGCGTGCTGCCGGGCGGGCGCTTCAAAAACGCGGGATCATAGGTCTGCGTATAATACCGGCTGCTTTTCATCACACTGCCCGTTGGCGTCATCCCCGTGGGGTCGTTGTTCACCTGCCCCACGGATTGGATGTAATAAAAATAACTGATCCCGCGCACCACATCCGTGTCTGCGTATTCGCGCGCCTCTGCCCCCAGGGTGGCGATCAAATCGTATTCCCAGAGGTCTAGCACACTGCTTTCGAACAAGTTGCGCGTGCGCCAAATCTCAAAACCCGTGTGATTGGCATTGGCAAAGGTCTCCCATGAAAGCACAATTTGATCGGAACCGGACTGCACATTGAAAACCTTGGGCGGCAGTGGGGGATGCGGAATCGCATATCCCGATTCCCAGTTTGCCGTGGCTCTGTGGATCATCTGAAGAATGGAATCTCGGGTGCCCAGTGCCCAGCGGTTCTTCGTGTGGGTCTGCCCATTGTAGGTAATGGGGAGTGTATCGTCATAGCCCGAATCTTTGTACGCCTTGCCCACAGCAACACACACGTCCCGATTCAACCCGTGTACACCTTCAATCCAGACCATATTGACGCTTTCGCCCGGTGCCAATGTGTAGGGGCCAAAGGCAAACCACGGCACCATACCTCCACTTCTCATGCGATCCACATTGACTTGCGCGCCCATGCGTTCGTACCACGATTCCTCATTCGCGAACGGATCGTCGTGAGGAGGAGGCGCGGACCGGTCAGCCTCGTGTGGGAAAAAGTGACCGTCCTCACCAGGATTGCCATACTCGGCATAGCTCAGGTCCGGATGCATAAAATGGTACGTGTCTTTCATCTGCTCGGCATCGCCAAACGAGGGGTTGGAAATCGGCTCGCCGCCGCGGTGAAAACCCGTACTCCTGGGCTGGACCGGATCATTCGCCCGATTTGTCGGGCTTGTATCTGCGTGCAAGATCGCGCGGGTCAGCATATAAGCACCGCCAAGCCGACCGATTGAATCGCCATCGGCTATCCGATAAACACTGCTCCTGCGACCATCGCGCCAAATCGGGCCTCCGATCCTGTTCAGAAACGATACATTGGTTCCATTGCCTATCCAACCGAGCGTGGCACGTATGCCTTCCCATTTGCCCACATCTTCCTTGCCATCGCCCACATAATCCCACATTGTGCCCGAGACACCAGCACCCGTCACCCCGCGCGGCCCATTGAGGTGTTCCTTGGCCGCGAAGGACAACATCATCTCATTCACGGTTTGATCGGGCAATTCGATCTCTTCATCGGCATCGACATTGCCCGTATTTGTCCAGGTCATTTCTCGGATGTGATAGTCATCGTGATAGGGATTGGAAAATCCGTAGATCTTCTCTTCCCAGGTAACGCCCACATTGGTATGAGCACCGCGAACGATCATTCGATCTGACGGAATAGAAGGATCGACGCGGGTCAATACTGTGGGCCGGGGAAAAGATTGAAACCCATCGACAAACACGTCGGGTTTTTCAAACTTGCCAATCAGTTCCATTTGCAGGGCAAAGTGCTCGCCCAGGTCAAATACACGAGGTCCCGCACGCGCGACCTTAAATGTCCATGGATCGCCATTTTCATCTATAAAATCTTTTACGCCAATATAATGACGCGAGCGGACATGGCTCCCACCCTCTCGAAAATAAATACCCGGCCAATACTTGACCAAACCGCGAAACTGGGGCCGGTTAATCGAAGGCTCTGTTCCCGTTGAGGAATACCGATAGTGATACTCTCCGACATCCATCCACGCCAGGTCAGCCTGCGCCTGTACTTTGGCTGGCTGGCCCCAGAACACCAGAGCCACAAGTGCAAAAGCTGTTCCTGCCAGCAGGTTTAACAATCTATTCATTATGCTTTCTCCTGTTGATGCTTTCTCCTGTTGGAACCACAGATGAACAGATAGACACAGATGTTTCCTATCTGCTGTTTTTTGTTTTTCAATCCGTGTTCATCCGTGTTTATCTGTGGTTGCGTTTGATGTTAGAACGAGAACCGCAAGCCCAAGTTCACGCGGCGCGGGTTCAAGAACCAGATAAAGTCGTTATTTGGCATGTCGATGTATAGCTTATTGTCCAGCACTTCATCGATAAAGTCCTGATTGGCCTGCGCCCAGTTTCCGTTTTGATATTCGTGATATTGTCCGGTTTCCTGCACGTACCACAACACGCGGCGGTCAGGTTCCAAGCCCGTGGGCAAGCCAGGCGTGATTTCCGCGTCGCCGGGCAATCCATTGGCGGGCAAATCGCTGGCTACACTGACAATTTCAATGGGCACAAACTTCGTACCGTAATCTCTGAAACTGCCGGGCGCGTCATTGCCGGGAATATACGGATAAGGCGCGCCGAACTCGCCAAATGTGTCTTCCGGCAGATGCAGGGACACCAGATATGCCTCCCAGTCCCGGTCGCTGCCTGCCGGGTCGGCGGATCGGCTATTCAGACGCTTGAGATTAAACACATTATCCACGTCTAAAAAGAACATTGTCCTGACGCCCATCATCGAAAACTGCTTGGTCAGGCGCAGGTCCATATTCTTTATACTCGTGTATTGGATATTATTTGTCAGACCGGGGATAGCCCCACCCTCTGGCCCATACCAATTGGCGTATGAACCGACGCGCCAGTTGCCCACGAAAGACATATCCCACTTGCCCAGGGGATAAAACTTAGAGACCTGAGGACCAAAGTCTCGCGGCGTGTAAAATTCCAGTGCCAATCTGCCAAAGGGCCGGCTGACGGGCCGGCTCTGATAGTGCCGCGTTGAGGTCGCATCAAAATTGGCCTGCGATAAGCGATTTTCAAACATCTCGCGCCGGCCAAAGTTGCCGCCCTTGGTCTGCATATACGTATAGTTGATGAAACCGCCAAACCACTTGCCCCTGCGCTTTCGCACGGTTATTTCAAAGCCCCGGATATCGTCGTAGTTGAGGGGTTCAAAAAGGTTGTAAGATACGGTTTGGTCCAAATTGGTGTAGGCCACACCAATTGTCTGGTCGTCGTTGGCCTTGTAATATCCGCTCAAGCGCAGCAAATACCGGTCAAACAAATTCTGCTCAAAGCCGAGTTCGTAATTGATCGTGCGCGGCATCGGGTGATTGGGGTTGCCAATCCGCGAGACTGCGCCCGTATTCACTTCATCCACGAGGAAAAGATTGTGGGGATTGAGCATCTGGCGGAAGTGCCCGTAGTTAAAAAACAATTTGCTATCTGCGGTCACCGGGAACGAAATACCCAGGCGCGGGCTTAGATAAGACAGGGTCTTAACAGGCGCCTGTTCGAGTGCTTCCTCGAGATTGGCCTTGCCAATTTTCGCCCCAAACGCATTGGAGAAATTTTCATACACCCACCAATCGCCACCCCCATTCCAACGATCCCAACGCAACCCCAGGTTTGCGATCATCGCATTGAATTCGAGCTTGGTTTGCACATAAGCGGCGAGTTGCCTGGGGGTGCGCTGCCAGATGTATTTGGGTGCAGCATTGTTTTTGAAGAACGGCTGTGCATTTTCGTGATTGACATCGTAATCACTGGCGATCAATTCCAAACCCGCCTTAAACTGCGCCACTTGATTGCGCTGGCTCGTAATGTCAAAGCGCGTTGTCCAGGCTGTGACTTCAGAATTATCGCGTCCATTGGCCCAGTGCCCCCCAAAATACATGCCGTCAACAAAGACTTCATTTTTGATAAAATATTCATCAGGTGCAGCCGTCAACCCGATGTGATTTTGCGTGATCTCTGAAACCTGTAGGGCGGGATTGGGAGGCGCGAAGTCCGAATTGCGGGGAATGGTCTTTTCAACAGCCGTCAGATCGCGTTCTGGATATTTTTCGGTCAAATAGTCCGATTGCATCCGCTGAACGCGAAACTCGTAAAATGTTCTGGGACTCAACACATGTGAAAAGCTGAGACCAATATTATTGCGCTTGATCAGCAGTGTGTTATCGATGTGATTTCCCCAAATTCGATCGTGTCCATTAAGCCCCATTTCTTGATTGCCGCGCCACATGCCGGGAAAGCCACTTTTGTTCGGATTCAATCCAAATTCTTCACCCGACATCGCCTCGACACTCAATTTCATGCTGGTGCGAATATCCGACGTGATCTTTACGCGACCCCAGTCGTTTTCATATTCATCAATCACGCGGGGCATCATATACGCCCTGCGCTCGCGCTTGCCCGATGCAAAGAACCTCAGACCGCCCAGTTTATCGCCCAAACCCGGAATCAAGGGGCCGCCGACACCTAGGTCGATATCGAAATCCGCATTGTGAACTTCCAGATCTTTGCGGCGATACCACTCGAACAACTCCGTAATCACTGCGTCATCAACTTGCAGTTCACTGACAGGCAAAGTTGATTCATCTACACCCGTGTCTTTCACACCCACGCCGTGATACGGACCGGTAGGCGCGTTTGCCCAGTTTCTCACAATGGTATTCCACCCGGGCCAGTGTGCATACTGGCTCCGCGTGTAAACATCCCAGGGGCTTTCGGGCGAATGGGTGCCCACGTTCTTCACAGCGGGATCTGTAAATGGACGCCAAAAATAACTGTTTGGGCTGTTCGGCAACGGGCCAAAATAATCGCGCTGCGCGCCGCTGTATCGCAATAACACATCGCCGTTGTAGCGTTGCTTGTCGCCTTCTTTGGTCACGATATTGACCAAGCCCGACCGCACGTTGCCGTATTCGGCATTGAACCCGCCCGATTGCACGCTCATTTCCTTGATCGACGTATAACTCACCGTTGAATACGGTTCGTTCTCGCGGCCATCGCGCATGGACAGACCATCGACCGAAAAGGCGATCTCATTCAAATCGCTGCCCCGAATCGACAGGTCGCCATTTGCAGCGGCCAGCACCCCTGCCTCCAATCGCACGACTTCGTTCACGCTGGTCAATGGCAGGCTTTCGACATCCTGGGCGGAGATATTGGCGACATTGGCGGAAATATCGGGTTGCACCACTGGGAGTTCGGCAACCACCGTGATCTCTGCCAGTTGAATGGTCTCTTCAACGAGGCCAAAATCGCCCGAGAAATTCACCGTTGTGGTCAGGTCGATAAAGACCCGCACATTGGTCTGCGTCGCTTTGTGATAGCCGACCATACTCGCGCTGACCGTATAGGACCCCGGCGGCACATTGATGATGAAATAATTGCCATCGGGGTCTGTCACCGCGCCCAATGTGGTACCTGCAATCACCACATTGGCACCGGGCAAGGTCTCGCCCGTGGATTTATCCACGACCTTTCCGGCAATTTTGCCGGTCGATCCGGCAAAGACGGCACTGGTTGAAAACGCCACCAGAGCCATTGACAAAAGGCAAAAAAGACTTGCTCGCCTCATAAACATCCTCCTATGCGAAAAGGAAACGGTTGCGCGGTTTGAGGTTGTGATGGTTGCAAGGGAGACAATCTCCCACAAGATGCAAAAATGATACCCCATAAATTAGCGTACGAAAAAAGTAAAATCAATATAAGTAGTTGTTCATGAGTTTGTAGTAATCCAGTCCGTATTTCCCGCTTTCCATTATACCATAAAACTCATGTTTAGCGACTCAATTTTAAGCGATCGGCAGTCGGCAAAACTCGCGAGATAAGCGAGGAGAAGGCCAATCACTCCCCAACTGGCCGGGCAGATGCGCGGGGCTAATCGCTGAAAGCCAAAAGCCAATCAACGCAAATCGATCAGTTCCACGCCGTTGGGCACATGAAAGGTAAAGTGATCGGCCTTGACTTTTTTGTTCACTTTCAAGTCCGACAACACAAATGTGGTCACATCCTCGTGTATATTGCGATATTCGATTTGGCGCACCAAATAGAGGCGTTTGTCTATCCACATGCGAATGGTATGGATATACGTATCTTCTTTTTTCGCTGACAGATCAACCACATGACACGTCCTGCGGTGTATTTTTTTTTCGCCCACATAAACGGGTCTATAACGCTCGTCATATCCCCCTAACAAAATGAGATCGAACAACAACTTTTCATAGCTGCGGTCGTTTTCTATCGCGGTATAATCGCTCACCATCACCTGAGCATTGGCAGGCGCGTAGTTCCACGCTGTTGTGCCATCGCTCACCACCACCTGCACATCTGAATCCATGCGAAACCGATTGGGCCGCTGAACCAGCAACTGGCCTTTTACCTCTTGATTTTGTTCCATCAAACGCCAATAGTGTTGCTTGACAAAGTGTGCAGAAAGCGTCTTGAGATCCGCGAATTTTTTCTGCAACTTCTCGACCACCTCTGAACCCCGCGCATCGGCCTGCACAGACCCCGTGCAAAACAAAACGCCGATCGCGGCGAGAAAAGCATAGCTCCTGCACGTCATATCTCCAACTCCTAACCGCGGATGGCGGGCAACCACAGGGGTTGCCCCCATCCTTTATCGCGCCCGCTATCCGCGATGAAAAGACCATTTATTTCGCCCTCAAACGCGATCCCTGGGTTTTGACGGCATGGGTTTGGACTCAGGCGTTTTTTTGACAATTTTGGGCAGTTCGGGAAGTTCGCCCCGCTCCGGCTGGCTTTCAAAATCTGGAACGGATACGGGAGCATCCGCGATCTCCTTTTTATTTTCGCGCGCTTTTGGCAATCCATCTTTCTCCGCCCGCGCCCCTTCGCGCGAGGTGCCGATCCCCACGAGACCTTTCAGCCCCTGCAATGCCCACTCGGGGATTCGGTTAAACGGAATATCCGTAGCGACCATCAACAGCACGACAAGCAGCGTCGCCAAACAAATATAAGAACCACCAACCCCCAAATAGGGCACCAACAATGAGGACGACAGCATAAAGCCCAACCATCCGCCCAATTTCCAAGCCATAGAGGATTGTTCCCAATACAGCACGCCTATCGCGCCACAAAAGAGCACGATCAGCGACAACAGGATGATACTGTGCATCACAAGCGGCTTGGCGTCCGATATCCGAAAGCGATTCCACCCGAACAAAAACACCAAAACAGTTAGCGCGTAAGCACCATAGCCCACACCGAACAACAAGTAGTAGGATACGTGCGCGCCGAGCCACCCGGCCAGATTTTGTGCGAGTTCGAGCGGGCGCGTGGAATTGGGCGGATCCTCTGGCGAGTGCGACAGCAGGCTCAACGCCATCAACAGCGCGAGTGCCATCAAGCACACGCCGAGTATTTGAAAAGACAATGCCGGCTGTTTTCTCGACATCTTTGGTAATGCCTTTGACGACCGCTTCATAGCTATTCCTCACAGCCTCAAAGAGGAGAATGAGAATTTTTCATCCGAATGGGCAATACATCGGACAGTTTTTGGATTAGCCACAAAAGGCCCGCCTGAGACAGACTGGAGAGATTGTATTCAGTGGGGAAAATCGAACGCGCCAGTTTTGTGCCTTTTGTGGCTAATTATCCAAACCATTGGCGAGAACAACGGCTTTTAATGATCGAGACCTTTTGCCAAGACCACGGGCTTTCGGACGCGGAACAATTTGCCTTCTGGCGTGCCAACTTCCAAATAGATAATATAAATACCGGGCTTCAAAATTTGTCCATTATCGGCCCGGCCATCCCAATTGACAACGCGCTGACTGCCGCCTTCCGCACTTTCGAGCAACGAGGCCACGCGCCTGCCCATCCGATCAAACACCCACAAATTTGCGTGTATTCTGGGCACCGGCACGCGATATGTAATGGCGGCCCGATCGACAAAGGGATCCGGTTCAACCGTCAGGGATACCCCCGTTACACGGTCGTCAAACCCAACGCTATTTGCAGCGCCAGGTGTCGCGCCCAGCGGAGCTTGGCTTCTCAGCCAGTTGTTCTGATCCCCCGACACATCGAGGTCAATGCGCTCCACGCTCGCCGAAGTCTCCTGGGCCGAATAAAAAACACTATCGACAACGGTTGCGGTCGCATCGCGCAAAATCAAGCCATCGCCCCCATCATTCAATCGCGGCCAGCGGGTCAGCGACAGAATGGACACATCGATCCCGGAAAATTGCAGGGCCACGCGCGCCGCGTCTTCTGCGACAACGACATATCCCGAACCCGCGATGGTCGCGCGTGTGTCAAACTGCCCAGTCGTCCGCAAATCGGAAAGCGTCCATCCAGACAGATGAACCGCGTGTGGCGAACGGTTGTGCAACTCAACCCACTCGGGATCAAGAGCCATCACCTCGCCAATGACAATCTGCCCGGGCGCCATCCCGCCTATCACGGTCAAGGTTGCCGCATTATTCGTCGTATCTTGATCCCCTGCAAATACGACCCTGGCCTCAAAAATGTGCGGTCCTACAGGCGGTTCGGAAATGGGGATCGAGACCCGCGTGGAATCGTGGACAGCGAGTGTTCCGCCCACAAAGGACCTGTTTCCATTGATTGTGATCGCAAATGATGTGGCGGTTTCTCGACCGACATTTGTCACCGTGAGAACGACCTCCGCCGTTTCCCCCCACGGCACGAGAATCCGCGACGCCGCGTTGAGCCTCAGGGCTAGATCCTGGTCTTTGACGCTCACGCTGTTCACAGTCCCCGGCGTGCCCCCGGGCCATTTTGCATCTGCCCAGTTCTCGGGCGCGTCGCCTTTGCCCGCGTCGATCTTTTCCTCCGAAACCCCGGGTGGATTGCCGGGTTGATACGTCGCAGCACCTATCGTATCGCCCGCGGCCGTGATCAACAAAATTCGTTCGGGATGCACATTGCTCAGACCACTGTGGCCCAGTGTCGCGCTCGCAACCGTCAGTCTCAAGGCGGTATCGGGCAACGGATCGTAATGCGTAGAATTTGCCCCATACCCGGCATCCATCACCAGGGCATAACCCCCGGGAGCGAGTACCATAAGCGGGCCGACCATCGCATTGGTCTCATCGTCGTCGCCAATGCGCCACCCCGTCAGATCAACCGCTCGTTCACCGGTATTGAACAATTCGATATATTCGTCAAAAAACTCGCTTCCCGACGGATCGAACATCACCTCGTTGATCACCACTTGTGCATCAGTCTCGCGGCTCAGCAAGCAAACGCAGCAAAACAATGCACAGATCACACGACGCGTTTTGAATATCACACATTGCATTCTCATACCATACCCAATCGCCGCCGAACGGCCCATTCAAATACCAGCAGTGCCAGCAGCACAAACAACGGCCACTGTTGCCCCCACAACCTGACCCGGTGGTGATTGACAACGGGTTCAGATGCCAGAGCAAGCGAGTCGAGGGCCGCCTTCAAGCCGCTCGGCCTCACATATTGCCCGCGGCTGCGCGCGGCAATATCGCGGAGCAATTCCGCGCGCATACGCACGGTTTCGTATTCCAAGCTGTAGCGTCCCACCGTAAAATGACCCGTGCCCGTGCCCAAATCACCCGCATCGGCGCGCACTTGAAATTCATAGTCGCCTTGCGGAAAACGCCCCAAATTTCCAACATACCGCCCGCCGCCCAAATCGCGCAGGACAACCTCTCGCACACCGACGCTATCGGCCACCCGCGCCCGAACCCGCGCGCCCGAACCCGGCTGCAACAGGGGATCAAAAACCCGCGCGTGCACCACCACCGCCTCGCCACTACGATACGCGGACTTTTCAGTCATAATTTTTAAGCGAGATATGTCGTCGCGCACGACCAGCCAGCGCATCATATTTTTCCAGAACGCCCGCGCCACGGCATCGGTCTTGCCATCGCCCCACATCATCAGTCCGTGACGCCAAAACGTCTGATAGCCCACGATCGCGGTCTTTCCCGCGCCCGCGCGCCGAACCGCCAGCACGGGCATCGGCTTGCCATCGACGCGCTCTGTCGGATGATGCGCCAGCACGGTGGCGTTGGAAACAGCGGCCCCCACGCGATTATAAGACAGAAGCGGCGGCAATGCCTCCCATGCCTCGCGGTCGGCTAAGGGATCGTCTGACACGCGCAAAATGGGATGGCGAGATTCGGGAAACGACAGGACAAACGCGCGCGCTTGAAATGTGCTCGATGACCGCAAAAACCGCACGGGCAACACATCGGCCAATGCCGAGCGCGCATACCCCCCTTCAAAAGCAGCATCGCCGCCAATGACCAACAGCCCCCCGCGCTTTTGCACAAACGCGACGAGCATCTGCTCGGGCGCGCCGGCGAGTGCGCTGTAAGGCGCGTTGAGCAGCACGACGACATCGCGCGCGTTCAAGGTGTGCATCGCTCGTTGCACCTCTCGCGTCCATTCCGTTGACAACGCGCGCACCAGCACCTCAACTTCCAGATTGGCATCGCCTTGCAACACGCGCCGCAAATAGCCCAAATCGGCACTCGGGCTGCCCGCAACCACCAAAATACGCACGCGACTTTCGAGCACATCTGTCGAAACTACCACCCGATTGTTGGCCTCTGCGCGCTCATCTGCCTGCGCCGCTATCGCCACCGAAAACGCATGCCGACCCGCGCGCTCGGGCACGATCTCAAATTCGAGGGCTTGCTCACCATCTGCCAGCGCAATGGTTTTCGCGCCCACTTCTCGATCCTCAAAGAATACGCGCACCTGTTCACGCACTTGTTCAAACCCAGAGGAAAACACGCGGACTTGCATGACGAGCGACCTGCCCACATAGCCCAAGGGATCGATAACCACGGATGCAATGCCCACGTCTTTGGGCGCGGTGGGATCGCCCGTGCCCACAGCGATCACCGGCACCCCCAGATCAACCGCTGCCCGCTCGGGCCGCCCACCCAGATTTTGCCCGCCATCTGAAATGAGCACCACAGCGGCAAGTCCTTCTCCTATGGTTTGCTCGCGCAAGCCATCTAACGCACCTGCCAAATCAGTCGCCCGTCCCGCCCAGGTGGGTTCTTCGCCCGCGCGCGTGCGCGTCAACACATCGGAAAACCGAAATTTTGCCGCGCGCGCGCGCAGTGCTTTGAGCGCGGGGTGATCCAGAACGGTTTTGGCAACTTCAAAACGCGCGGTATCGCCATCTACAATTTGCATGCTTTCGCTGTCGTCAATGAGCAGGGCGACCAGCGGCAACCTCTGCGTGTGCAACGTCAAGGTGAGAATCGGCTCCATCAAAAGCCCGATCAGCAAAACGAGTGCAGCCACGCGCGCGCCCAACAACCAAGCGTGTATGCCTTTGAGGCGAGAACGATACACCTGAAAAGTGAGATAAATCCCGGCGGACCCAACGAGCAAGAGCAGCCAACCATCCGAGACGGAAAACCCGACATCGCGCAGCATCGCCACTTACACCTGCCGCTCGCGCAGACCGGGAAGCGGCAATTGGGGGGTCGCATTTAAGGTAGCCCCAGCAACCTCTCCCCTCGCCAGCCGAAAAGCACCCGCGCCCGCAATCATCGCCGCATTGTCTGTACACAAAAAAGCGGGCGGATAAAACACGCCCATCCCCAGCCTATGAGCGCCGGCATCGAGTTCTGCGCGCAGCGCGCGATTGGCTGCAACCCCGCCGGAAAGCAACACCCGATCTGCACCCGCTGCCCGTGCCGCTCTGAGCGTTTTATCCACGAGCACATCCACCACCGCCGCCTGAAAACTCGCCGCAATATCGGCCCGCACAGCCTTCAGGTCTTCTTTGGCGAGGTCGCGCACCCGATAGAGCACAGACGTTTTTAACCCGCTAAAACTGAAGTCAAACCCCGGATCTTCCATCAACCCCCGCGGGAAATTATACGCCTCGGGATTTCCCTCTTCGGCAAGGGCAGAAATATGTGGTCCGCCCATGGTCACCTCGCCCTCGCGCAACAAATCCAATATTTTCGCCACCTTGTCAAACGCCTCGCCCGCGGCATCGTCGCGCGTGCGCCCCCAACACTCGTAATCGCCCCACGCACAGACGTAAATCAACTCGGTATGCCCGCCGGAAACTACCAGAGCCATAAAAGGTGGCACGAGATCGGGGCGCGCCATCGCGCCGGCAAACAGATGGCCTTCAATGTGATGCACCCCCACAAGGGGCAGGCCCGAACCCAGTGCAAGCCCTTTGCCCACAGAAATGCCCACCAGCAAACAGCCCACCAGACCAGGGCCTTGCGTCACCGCGATACCTCCCAAATCGCTCAGGTCTAAATCGGCTTCTGAAAGTGCCTGATCGACGACGGGCAAAAGCGCGCGGATGTGGTTGCGAGACGCCAGTTCGGGCACCACGCCACCATAGAGACTGTGTTCTGTTTGGGAAAAGATCGCGTTGGAACAAATACGCCCATCCGCCACCACGGCAGCGGCGGTTTCATCGCAGGATGTTTCAATGCCTAAAATGGGCCGATTGGAAACGCTCATCGTGAAAAAAATGTGGGAGGGGAGTCAACAAAAAAAGAAACCGGTGTGGGGACGCGTCAAACGACAAACCGGTAAGCGTTGAAAAGATAACCACCAGAGGCAAGCCTGCTTTGACTTCGGCAGGCTTGCCTGTCTGCCCATGGGCAGACACTATTTGTAGGACTGCGCGATATTCCGCCCCGTGCTGATTTCGCCGTTGTCGATACGCAAATTAAACCCGCAGTTGGGATTGTTGCACACCCATGCTTTGTACATGATAGATGCCCCATCGCGTCCATAATCCGACAGCGGCAGCAAAACACCTGTGTTGCACTTCAAACAATCTGGAAACGCTTGCTCCATAACAACCCTCCTCTCTACCACTCAGATCCGCCGGCGTCGTGAAGAAATCCCGCCACGCATGCACCCCCTCACGGCCATTTGCAGGGCCGATCATGGCCAGAGGGAAAATTTGAAGATAATGTGTAACCATTTAGGTTTTTGTTGTTTCGTGGCATGAGCCAAGTGATCGCAGTATCCCGTTGTAATTTTGAAACTGGCTATCGCCCGTTGCACCCCGCTCGTGCCTGTTGTGGCTCATCATTCAAATGACCTAAATAGTTACGATAATGTAATAAACTTATGCACAAAGTCAACTTGTTTTATCCCATTTTCCCGCGCGGTTTCCGCGCCAAAACAATTGACAACCGCGTTTTATTGATTTATTTTGGCGCGCATTCGCACAGTGTTTTCACACCCTATTCTGGAGGAAGTACATGACCACAGGCATTCGGAACTTTGTCATCTTTGCCCTCACCATGATCGCATCTTGGATTGTTGGCTCAAGTGTGCCTCCCACATGGACCGTTGAACAGATCACATTAGACGTTCACACAGACGACAACGGCAGGTTGTATTACATCTACAGGGACAAGCCCGCCTATTTTGACGCCGTTCCGATGGCGCAGGCCCAACTCAATCCCGAAAGAATCCACGGGTTGAGCGAAACGCCACCCATCAAAGAGGAATTTGTAGTCGAAATGCGCGATGGACAATCCATTTATTCCCAACTCCTCGCAAAACACCACTGGGGCTATTGGTCCCTGATGCCTGCCGCGGTTGCCGTCATCCTGTGTTGGCTCACCCGCGAACCCGTCACAGCCCTTTTGGGCGGCATTGTGTCCGGCGCGCTCATTTTGGCCCGATACGACTTCACGGGCGAGGTCCTAATCCCCTCGCTGGCCACCACCAATGCAGCGACCATCTTGTTGCTCTATTTGTGGCTCTTGGGCGGGCTGATGGGGATCTGGTCGCGCACGGGCGCGGCGCAAGCCTTTGCCGAATTTATGACCGTGCGTTTTGTGCGTGGCCCCAAAAGTGCCAAACTCGTGGCGTGGATGCTCGGCGTGATTTTCTTCCAGGGTGGCACCGTCAGCACCGTGCTGGTCGGCACCACCGTCAAACCCATCGCCGACAAGGAAAACATCAGCCACGAAGAACTCGCTTACATCGTCGACTCCACCGCCTCGCCCATTGCGTCCCAACTCGCGTTCAACGCCTGGCCCGGCTATGTTCAGGCATTTATCTTTGTCTCGGGCGTCAGCTTTTTGGCCACCGAAGCCGACCGCTTGCTCTTCTTTTTTAAAAGCGTTCCCTTTTGCTTCTACGCCATTTTCGCGGTGCTGGGCACATTTCTGCTCAGCATTGAAAAACCCCTCTTTTTGGGCAAGCAACTCGGCGACGCCATCAAACGCTCTCGGCAGACCGGGCAACTTGACGCGGACGGGGCCGATCCTTTGAGTGCCAAAGAATTGCAAGGCAGCAACGTGCCAGAAGGCTATACCCCGCATGTCCTCGAATTTTTCCTGCCTTTGGGCGCGCTCATCGCCATTGCCATCGGGACCTTTATCACCAGCGGATCTCCCAATGTGCAATGGGCTTTTGGCATCGCCCTCCTCTTGGCCACGGGCATGGCACTTGCCAAGGGCATGTCGCTCAAAGATCTCGTCTCGGGCTTTCACGACGGCCTCAAGGGCGTGGTGCTCGGCTCTGTCATTCTCTTGCTCGCCATCACCATTGGCGGCATCAGCAAAGAAACCGGCGGGGGCACCTTTTTGGTCGAGCAACTCGGTCAAACCATTCCCTACTTCCTCCTTCCCGTCTTGCTCCAACTCCTCACGATGATCATCGCCTTTTCCACGGGCACGAGTTGGGGCACGTACGCGGTGGCCTTCCCACTGGCGATGCCATTGGCCTGGGCCGTTGCCACGGCAAACGGCCTTTCACATCCCGAACTGTTTATGACCCTGTGTTTTGCCACGGTCATCGATGGCAGTGTTTACGGTGACCAGTGCTCGCCCATCTCAGACACCACCGTGCTCAGTTCCATGTGTACAGGCTGCGACCTGATGGACCACGTCAAAACGCAAATCCCCCAAGCCTCTGTTGCCGCGGGCCTCGCCGCTATCTGCTGGACTATCATCGCGTTCTTTACCGCCTAAAGCACGCTGAGGCTAAACGACTTGGCATAGCATTTCTGCCTACCCATATTTCGCGATTGACATGTAATGAACGGGATACATTAGGAGACGTTAATATATGGACCTTGTGGACAATTCCAATGGAGATCGCGTCCCAACCTGTAATGCGTTGCTGAATCCGACACTTATTGCGCTCCATCAACTTGGGGGTAGTGCTTCCATTAGAGAAATCGTCAATCAAGTAATTAAAAATGTGAAACTGCCCTCTGATATCACCCAAGTCCCGCACGGGAAAGGAGGTCAAACGGAACTGGAATACCGACTGGGTTGGGCGAGAACCTATCTCAAGAAGACCGGTTTGATCGATAATTCAGAGCGAGGCGTGTGGTCCCTTACGGCTGAAGGGCGGGAAACTCAAGAGACTGATCCCACAACAGTTAGAAGGTTTGTTCAACAAAACCGATCTGGTAAGTCAGTTGAAACTGATGAAGACGCCCTGACTGAGGATGTCAATGACTCAGCGGGTGATTCCTCAGATGAGGCGGCCTTATGGCGTGAGGATTTGCAGAATATAATCAGGGAAATGCCTCCCGACACATTTGAACGATTGTTCCAAAGGCTGTTGCGTGAATCGGGCTTTATCGAGGTTGAGGTCACCGGTAAATCGGGCGATGGCGGCATTGACGGGCATGGAATCATCCGTCTCGCGGGACTGATTAGCTTTCCCGTGCTGTTTCAGTGCAAACGTTATAGCGGCAGCGTCAGCACAAACGTGGTCAGAGACTTCCGAGGTGCGATGGCGGGACGGGCGGACAAGGGCGTTATTTTGACGACGGGTACGTTCACGAGAGACGCGCAACGAGAAGCCACGCGGGACGGCGCACCACCGATAGACTTGATCGATGGTGAATTGCTAATTGACAAAATGAAGGAACTCAAACTCGGCGTGAATGTGAGTTCGAAGACAGTCGAGGTCGTAGAAGTGGATGAGGGTTGGTTTGATTCGATTTAGTGGCAAGCGGTTCTAGTGATGGCTTATAGACCAGATCCAGAGTTATGGGAAAACGATTTTCTCAGGAGACACAGATGAAAAAGCGAAGTTGTACAAGACTGATTCATGAAGGCGAGTATGTTGCTGAGGTTCGTGTAGAATTGCTCGAAACCGATGATGCGTGGTCGCCTCATCTGTCCCTACAAGACGCTTACAAACTCGACGAGGTGAGAGACGCACTCCGCCGCGGAAATGTTGAGGCAGCAGCCCAGCATGGCAAGCTATACACGCTGACTCCGTTCCCAATGTCCAATTGACACGCCGCGCACACAACAAGCCATTTACAACTCGAAAGGAGGCAATCAAATGCCCATTGGAATGATGCTGTTTTTGACGTTTGTGGTGATTCTGTTCACCATCGGTTTCTTTGTCATCTCTTCGGAACACAAATCGGACTCAGACTAAAAATCTAGTGATGAACCGGCTTTTCCGCGCAGAACTCGACTTGCCCATTCGCGGCAACAGTCAGCGCGTCACCCATCTTCACATCGCCATCCCGCGCAACAAAAAAACCGCAGGATGTTTTCGCATCCTGCGGTTCGCGCTTTTGTACCCTTTCCAATTATCCCATTGCCCTCGCGGAAATCCTCCCTGCCAGTATTGACATAAAACTTCGCACACTTATCAAATGACTGATACTCCTATACGCTCTTGTACCAATTGCTGAACGTTGTGTAAGAACAAGAGCAACTGCATCATAAGTGGTTCTTCAAATCAGTTTATTGACTTAACCTACTGGACTCCTGTTTTCGCAGGAGTGACGAGCAACGGACGTCATTCCCGCGAACGCGGGAATCCAGACAATAAAAGCACTCAAAAAAAAATGTAATCGAATTTATTTGAAATACCACTTAGCACCTACTTGCGATGCAAAATTTGCCACAGACGCCCGACTTCTCGTTGCAGATAATTGATTTGTTGATACACCGCGGCTTCTTCGGGTGTTGCCAAAGGCGCGGGGCGCGAAGCCGCCAGCGTTGGGCCATCCATCTGACTCAGCTTGACGTGCTTTGCAATCACTCGTCCTTCGCGCCGAATACCCAGGGTTGCGATCTCGCCCGGCGTACTTTCCATCACCATCCGCTTCAAATGCACCGGACCTGCAATGGCACGGCCCTGATATGAAAGCACCACATCGCCCGGCCGAAGCCCGCCATCTGTTGCTGGACTATTGGGCTGTACATTGACCACCACCACTTCGTTGTCTCGTTGTGCGACCTCCACCCCCAATCTGCAATACGCCATCTGCCCATGCGCCACCAGCGCGTGGGCCACTCGCATCGCGCGGTTGATCGGAATGACAAAAACGGATGATGGCATGGGACGCCAGCCCAACAACGTCTGCGATAGAGGATCGCGGTCTTGTGCAATGGCTCTAACGGGGTCTTGATAGCGCCACACCATGCCCCCAACCCGTCCATTGCTGCAAAACACAGGCGCGCCGCCATAACTGCTCTGCACGCGTGCAGACACCTGAATCAAGTCCGTATCCCGATAGATTTCATGCACTGTCCCAAAAGCCGGCACCAGATTGCCAAAATCATTGCCCAACAAAAACGCGTAATGCCCGATTCGAATATTCTGCGATTCGCCCACCACAACCGCGGGCAAATTTTCTGCCTCTGTGCGAATGACGGCAATGCCCGAAATCGGGTCCGATCCCACGAGCGCGGCCCGCATCTGATCGCCCGAAGCGAAGGTCACGCGAATTTCCTCGGCATTCTTAACAGCGGCTTCTATCGTGAGAATATAACCCCGAGGATCAAAAACAAACCCCGTGCCGTGGGTAAACACCGAACCAAACGGCTCACTGTCTGCCCGCGGCCGGGGATACAAGGCGTGAATGCACACCACGCCCTGCCGATTATTCTCCAAAATCGCCGCAATCTCATTTTCAAGCGCGTGCAACAAGCCCGTTGTCCATCCCTTGCCGACAAAGAGGCACAACGCCATTGCACACCAAAAACATCTCATAATCATCGCCATGAATGCCAGCCTAACCCTCTCCTCCCACTGAATCAACATCAAAACGAATACGATACCGGAACCTGTTTCACAGGGTGTTGTTCGCGCGCGTTCGCTGGCCGTTGTATCAAGCGCGCCGCTGAATCTACGCGGGCAGAATCCCGATAATGACGACCATCTAGACTATAAGATTCCTTGGACAAGCGTTCCAACTCCAGCGCGCCCACATCAAAATTAGGCCGTTGCTCGCCCGGCACCAATGGGATTTCCGGGCGTTCCGCCGCCATTTGAGCGGTGGGTGTCGTATCGGTATTAAAAATTATCTGAGTCAACCCCAGGCCGACCACCACAGCGGCAGCCAGCGTTGTTATGGTGCGCGCGGCAGAAGAAAACATCACGCGGCGCGCGTTGTGCAAGGGTTGTTTTTCCCTGGATACTTCCATCAGTAAATGGCTACGCAGAGCAAAGTTGAACTCGGCCGAGGGGCGCATCTGCGGCAATTGCCCCAGGCGCTCTCTCAAGGCTTGCACATCAACCAACAGCGCGCGGCAATGTTCGCACTCGGCGGCTTTGCACTCCATTGTTGCCATCTCAACGGGGTTCAGTTCTCCTTCGATATAAGCCGAAACCCGCGATTCAAACTCCGTAACAGTCATGGTCTCTATTTAACCTCCGAATCAGAATTTTCAGGATAAGGGCGTTTAGACTGTAAGGCCCACGTCTCGACCTTCGTTTTTCAATTTCTGTTGCAATTTTAAGCGGGCGCGATTGACGCGCGATTTCACAGTGCCCACTGGACATTGCACAATTTCAGAAATTTCGAAATACGACATGCCTTCCACATCGCGCAACAAGATCACCTCGCGGTAATTATCGGCCAGCGAAGCAATGGCATTCTGAATCTGCACATCGGCCAGCGAAGATTCCGCCATGCGATCTGGGCGCATTGATTCATCGGGCAATTCTATGCCCGTGTCTGACTCGTCGTCTCGATGCAGTGAAAACAACCGCCATCGCTTGCGCCTTCTCAGTTCACTTTTGGCCAAATTCCCGGCAATGGTGAACAGCCAAGTCGAAAAATTGGCAATCGCGCGATATTCCTCGCGCTTGCCAAACGCGCGCAAAAATGCCTCCTGTACGATATCTTCTGCTGTTTCCCGGTCGCCCACGAATCGGAAGACAAAATTGTACAACCGCCCTTGATAGCGCCGCACAATTTTTCCATAGGCATTAATATCTCCAGCAGATACCTCAGCTAGAACATCCACATCTGATTGTTCGCCAGGTCCAGATCTCGAATTTACCATAAGCATGGAATCCTCCCCTTCGAGCCTACAGTCCCGGCTCGAGGTCTGATCATCAGTCACATATTAAACCCCCATGCATCATTAGGGTTCCCGAAAACGCGAGCCGAGCGCGGGGGTAGGCGTTAAAGATCACCTCGCTTTTCCGCATTGCGCGGTTGTCGATCCCGTCTTATATTCAACACACCAAAGCCGATTGTGACACCCAAAGTCGATGTATTTGAGAAAGCGAGGAATACCCGATGGCGACACATCAGGTGGTTGAACAAAACGGGAAATATTTCCCGCCGGAAAATCTCAGTGCCACGGCGCATGTCCCCGACATGGATGCGTACGAGAAGCAATACGAAAAGTCGATTGCCGATCCCAAAGGATTTTGGGCGGAAATTGCCCATTCATTCCACTGGTACAAAAAATGGGATACGGTCCTTTCCTACAACTACAATATGGATGCAGGGCCAATCTCTATCAGATGGTTTGAGGGAGGCAAAACCAATATTGCGTACAACTGCATTGACCGTCATCTCGCGTCTCGGGGTGATCGGATAGCCATCTTGTGGGAAGGCAACGAACCCGGTGAAGATGCCAAACTCACCTATAATGAACTGCACGAGCAGGTTTGCAAATTTGCCAATGTACTCAAATCGCGCGGGGTCAAAAAAGGCGACTGCGTCTCCATCTATATGCCTATGATTCCAGAACTCGCCATTGCCATGTTGGCATGTGCGCGCATTGGTGCCATCCATTCGATTGTCTTTGGTGGCTTCTCTGCTGAAGCATTGGCCGACCGCATTGTAGATTCCATCTGTCGGGTCGTGCTCACCACCGATGGCATGTTCCGCGGCGACCGCCCGATGGCGCGCAAGCAACCCGCGGACGAAGCCATGGCATTGGCCGATTCGCGCATGGGGAACATCCGCGTGCATACGTGCATCGTGGTGCAGCGCGTGGGCAAGGGCAAGGGCATTGCGTGTCCCATGCGAGAAGGGCGCGATATCTGGTGGCACGACGCGATGGCGGAAGCCAGTGCTGACTGCCCATGCGAAGAAATGGATGCCGAAGACCCGCTCTTTATTCTCTACACATCTGGCTCGACGGGCAAACCCAAGGGCGTGCAGCACAATGTGGGGGGCTACATGATCTACACGGGTTTCACGCACAAAAACGTCTTTGACTATCAGGACGGGGACATCTACTTTTGCGCGGCTGACATTGGCTGGATCACGGGCCATTCCTACATCATCTATGGGCCTTTGGCAAATGCGGCCACCACCACCATGTTTGAAAGCACGCCCGTCTATCCCGATCCGGGCCGTTACTGGCAGGTCATTGACAAATACAAAGTCAACCAATTTTACACCGCGCCCACAGCTATTCGCGCGCTGACCCGAGAAGGCGAAGCATGGCCTACCAAATACGATCTGTCATCTCTCAAACTCCTCGGCACCGTGGGCGAGCCGATCAATCCCGAAGCATGGCAATGGTATCACCGCAATGTCGGGCGCGAACGGTGCCCGATTGTGGATACCTGGTGGCAAACCGAAACCGGGGGCATTCTCATCAGCCCTCTGCCGGGCGCGACCCCCACCAAACCCGGGTCGGCCACTTTTCCCCTCTATGGCATCGAGCCTGTGGTTCTCGAACCCGAATCGGGCAAAATTGTCAAGGGCAATGGCGTTGATGGCGTGCTCGCCATCTCAAAACCATGGCCGGGGCAAATGCGTACTGTGTATGGCGATCACAAACGCTTTGAAGAAACCTACTTTCAGCAATACAAGGGATTCTACTTCACAGGTGACGGTTGCCGCCGCGATGAGGACGGGTACTACTGGATCACCGGGCGCGTGGACGATGTCATCAATATCTCGGGCCACCGCATGGGCACTGCTGAAGTTGAGAGTGCCTTGGTTTCACACGCCAAAGTGGCCGAAGCCGCTGTGGTCGGTTTCCCGCACGAAATCAAAGGACAGGGCATTTATGCCTATGTCACCCTCAATGCGGGCGAAGCATATACCGACGAACTCAAAGCCGAACTCGTCCAGCAAGTTCGCACTGAAATCGGCCCCATCGCCACACCAGACGCGATCCACTGGGCACCGGGTTTGCCCAAAACGCGCTCGGGCAAAATCATGCGCCGCATCTTGCGCAAAATCGCGGAAAACGACACCTCAGACCTCGGCGACACCTCGACCTTGGCCGATCCATCAGTGATTGACGACCTTCTCGCCAATCGGTAGGGGTGAGCTATTGGCTAGTAGCGGTCAGCGAAGTCGTCATTTAACGGGGTACTACCCCCCCTGAACCGCGTGAATAATATCCACCTGGTCGCCGGGGCACAAGCGCGTGTTTGCCCACATGGTGCGCGCGATGACCTCGGCATTTACGGCCACGGCAATGCCCTTTTGCTGGGGGGCAAAATTCATCGCGACCAGCAAATCGAGCAGTGTTGACGCATCATCCACGGATTGCCTGTGACCATTGACGATGAGTTGCATGGGTTACAGTCCAAATCGGTTGATGCCAAAAGGCCGAATAAGTGTTGGGGTGTGTCCCTCCAAAATCACATGGGCAATGGTCAGCGCAGTCAACGGTGCCAGCAAAATGCCCTTGCGATAATGGCCCGTTGCCATAATCAAACCCTCGACGGGTGTTTTGCCCAAAATGGGCGCGTCATCTCGACTGCCCGGGCGCAACCCCGCCATGGACTCGACCACGGGCAAGTCGTAAACCCCCGGCACGACTTCCCATGCCGCGCGCAACAACTCAAACATCCCCCCCGCTGTCACGCTTTCGTCAAATCCCATCTCTTCTGACGTGGCGCCCAGAACGAGATTTCCGTCGTCTTTGGGCACGAGGTAAGCCACTGTTGAGGTCGCCACCCGCGAATACCAGACGATCGTATTGAGTGTGAGTTCTTTGGTCATGGCCAGGCGCATAATCTGTCCGCGCACCGGGCGCACTGGGGGTTTGGCGCGATCTGGCACCCCCGGCATCAGGCGCGACCAGCATCCCGATGCCAACACCACGGTATCGCCTTCATAGATTTCCTCGCCAACCCGCACCCCGCGCGCGCGCGCGCCATTCGTGAGGAGTTCATCCACCGCCATTTCTTCAAACACTTCGCCTCCTGCCGCTTCAATCCCCTTCTTCAACGCCATCACCAGACGCCGATTATCCACTTGATGATCGCCCGGGCACCACACAGCAGCACTCACTTGAGCCGACAAATGCGGCTCTCGCGCTCGCGCGTCCGCGCCCGAAAGATAGGCGACAGACAACCCCAAATCGCGCTGATATCGATACCGAAATTTTAGGTATTCCAGATCGTCTTGTGTCATGCCGACCAACAGCACGCCATCGCGGCGATATCCCACGCAGCACCCGGTTTCGGCTTCCAGTTCACTGACAAAATCGGGATAGACCTCCAGCCCTTTCAAGCTGAGATGCAACAGGTCTTCCTCTTCAAATTGCACCTCTGACAGCGGTGACAACATGCCTGCCGAAGCCCAACTCGCCGAGTGCCCAATCCGGTGCCGGTCAAACAGTGCCACAGCACACCCGGCACGCGCCAACCGCCAGCCAATTGCCAGGCCAATCGCCCCGCCGCCCACAATGAGTGCCCGCTTTTGTGCCATCACGACCTCAAAATCAAAAACCACCCTTCGCTGCAGAGTCGAAAAGTGGTCTCACCTTCCATTTAACGAACTCCCTACGCCGGCACGATCCGGATCAGGTACAAAGGGTATAATCTCAGCTTGCAGCAGCAAGCACCCCTGTCTTCATGTCGCTGTGACAAGATACCATTTTCTCACACGCGGGTCAAGGTGTTCTCAATAGGGCTTGACACACTGTGCGATATTCCTTATGTTGTCTCAAAACAATGCGGACCGTATAGGGGTGCCGAAAGGCTGAGAACACACCCTACGAACCTGCTCTGGGTAATGCCAGCGAAGGGAACGCGGCGCAAACGGTATGCAAACCGCCGATGCCTTCGCACACATCGTCGGTTATTTTTTTTTAAGGAGAGAACCATGGACAACCAGAATGGCAACAATGCTGCAAAAGTCTATCTCAAAGGCGCGAATGGCATTCGCGTGCCCGCGCGCAAAATTTCTCTGACAAACGGTGAAGCCCCCGTTTATGTCTATGACACCAGCGGCCCTCAAGATGGGGATGTGCGGCGCGGTCTGCCCCTGTTGCGCGAGGCGTGGATTCGGGCGCGGGGCAATGTTGAGGACGTCGCGCCAATGTATGTCCCACAATCTGGGGCAGCGGAAATTCCCGAAACCCTGCGCCGCAAAACCGTTCTTCGCGGCACGGGCAATGTCACGCAAATGCACTATGCCAAACGCGGCGAGATCACGCCGGAAATGGAATTTATCGCCATCCGAGAGAATGTCGATCCCGAGTTTGTGCGCTCAGAAGTTGCGCGCGGCCGCGCCATCATCCCCGCAAATATCAACCACCCGGAAAGCGAACCCATGGTTATTGGGCGCAACTTTCTCGTCAAAGTCAATTCCAACATTGGCAACTCGGTGGTCACATCGAGCATTGAGGAAGAAGTCGAAAAGATGCAATGGTCCACCCGATGGGGGGCCGATACGGTGATGGATCTCTCTACGGGCAAAGACATCCACGAAACCCGCGAATGGATCATTCGCAATTCTCCCGTGCCCATTGGCACGGTGCCCATTTATCAGGCTTTGGAAAAAGTGGGTGGCGTTGCCGAAGATCTCACCTTTGACATCTTCATGGACACCATCATCGAACAGGCCGAACAGGGCGTTGATTACTTCACCGTGCATGCGGGCGTTCTGCTCCGTTATGTGCCCATGACCGCCAAACGCGTCACGGGCATTGTGTCTCGCGGGGGATCCATCATGGCCAAATGGTGTTTGGCCCATCACCGTGAGAATTTTCTCTACACCCGTTTCCGCGACTTGTGCGAGGTGATGAAGCAATACGATATTTCATTTTCTCTCGGCGACGGATTGCGCCCCGGTGCCATTGCCGATGCCAATGATGCAGCGCAGTTTGCCGAATTGCAAACCCAGGGGGAACTCACCAAAATCGCTTGGGAATACGACGTTCAAGTGATGAACGAAGGCCCCGGGCACATCCCGATGCACCTCATCAAAGAGAATGTCGACAAACAGATGGAATGGTGTCACGAAGCCCCCTTCTATACCCTGGGACCGCTCACCACAGACATTGCCCCGGGCTATGATCACATCACCTCGGCCATTGGCGCGGCCATGATCGGATGGTATGGCACGGCTATGCTGTGTTATGTGACGCCCAAAGAACACCTGGGCTTACCCAACAAGCAGGACGTGAAGGACGGGCTGATCGCGTACAAAATTGCCGCGCACGCCGCGGACCTCGCCAAAGGGCACAAAGGCGCGCAAGATTGGGACGACGCGCTGTCAAAAGCGCGCTTTGAGTTCCGCTGGGAAGATCAATTCAACCTTTCGCTCGACCCGGATACGGCCCGCGCGTATCACGATGAAACACTGCCCGCCCAAGGTGCCAAGATCGCCCACTTTTGCAGCATGTGCGGCCCCAACTTTTGCAGCATGAAAATCACGCAAGATGTGCGCGCCTACGCCAAAGAAAAGGGCATTGACTCGACCAAAGCCCTCGAAATTGGCATGGCGGAAAAAGCGCGAGAATTTAAAGAAAAAGGGGCTGAGATTTACCAGATAGCGGATTGAGGATGGAGGTGGGAAAGGCGGGTTGACAAAACCGCGCATTGGCCATTCGCAATTTGTTCGACAAGGTTCCCTATCCACTGGATATCGTTGTTTAGTGGATAAGTGTTCAATGGGGGTGAAAGAAGGCTGAGATTCACCGTGAATCTCGGCCTTTTTCTTTTGAGTTGACGAGAGTGGACAAATTCAGGAACTTTTAACGCCTTGCGATAGTTTGTCAAGTGACTGATTTTGAAGCGGTGTAAAGGTCCGACAGAAGTTCAATTGCGACACTGGAGAGGGCATCATGCAACGGTGGATAGGGATGCTGATTGCGGGACTGATGGTCGTGCAGGCTGAGGCAAGCATTGGTCCCGAACACCAAGCGACGATCGCGCAGATGGAAACATTCAGCGAAGCCTTTGCAGCGGTGGCTTCTGAAGTCAATCCGGGTGTGGTCGCCATTGTCAACAAAAAAGACGTGGTCATCGGGGTGCGGAGATCAACGGGCGATCCGTTTTTCGATCATTTTTTTGGGGGGCGAATGCAGTATCGGCGCGAACAGCGGCAACAGGGTTTGGGGTCGGGGGTCATTGTTTCTGGCGATGGCTACATCATGACCAACGATCACGTTATTGCAGAAGCCGATGCCATCGAAGTTGAACTTGGCGATGGCAGAAAATTTGATGCAACGCTGGTCGGAACGGATCCGCAAAGCGATGTGGCGGTCCTAAAAATTGACGCACGCAACTTGCCCGCGCTCGCGATGGGCGATTCGGACAAACTGAAAGTGGGTGCCTGGGTGCTGGCGATTGGCAATCCCTATGGCTTGCGGCACACCGTGACGTACGGCATTGTGAGCGCGATTGGACGAGGGAATTTAGATCTGTTGGATTACGAAGATTTTATTCAAACCGATGCGGCGATCAACCCGGGCAACAGCGGGGGGGCAATGGTGAATTTGCGCGGGGAACTGGTGGGTATCAATACGGCAATTTTGTCGCGCAGCGGGGGCAATCAGGGCATTGGACTGGCTGTGCCGATCAATATGGCGCGCAATATCATGCACCAAATTATCGAATACGGAGCGGTGAAACGCGGGTATTTGGATGTGGCGGTTCAGGACCTCGGGGAGGGGCTTTCCGAAGCCCTGGGGATCAGCGTCAATCGGGGCGCGCTCATTCAGGAAGTGGGGCCGTTTGCCGAGGAAGCGGGGCTACAGCCTGGCGATGTGATTGTGGGGTTAAACAACCGCGAGATTTCCAATGCAGATGAATTTCACACGCGCATTGCGCGAACCCCTCCCGGCGCGCAGGTGACACTCGCGGTGATTCGAAATGGGCAGCGCAAAAAACTTCGGGTGAGTGTGGGCGATTTTAATGCCTTGCACGGTATGCAAAAGGCCGAGTACCAGCGCATCCTCGGTCTGGATGTGCAAGAGATGACGCCCGCAATTGCCCGCCAGTTGGGTTATCAGGCACAAACCGGCATGCTTATCACCGATGTAAGAGCGGGAAGCCCGGCCGACGAGGCGCGTTTGCAAAGCGGGGATGTGATTCGCCAGATCAATCGCCAACCCATGCGTTCGATAAAAGAATACGAAGATGTATTGACCGCGCTGAAACCCGGCGATGAAGTTGTCCTGAGCATTCGCAGAGAAACCCGTCGGCACTACGCCAATTTTTACACTGTGCTCAAGGTGCCAAAATAGTTCGGAAGAGCCACATTATTCATCTACATCCTTTGCATAACGCTCGTCTTTCACTTTGGCCTGTAGGCGGTGGAGTTCGTCTTTGAGTTCGCGCGCGATATCGGCGTATTCGGGATTATCGCACACATTGTTGAGTTCATGGGGGTCTTTTTTCAGGTCGAAAAGTTCCCATTCGGGTTCTTTGGTATCTTCAATTGACCCTTTTTGATTGAGGCCATCGGCGTAGTAATAGATGAGTTTGTACTCGTGGGTACGCACCCCGTAATGCGCATAGACATAATGATGTCCAAGATGCATCCAGTAGCGATAATACATGGATGTTTGCCAGCCTTCAGGCGTTTCGAGATTGAGCAAGGGACGGATGCTCGACCCCTGAAAGGTTTCGGGAATGTCAATGCCCGCGTAGTCGAGAAAGGTGGGGGCAAAATCGGTATTGAGTATCATGTCGGTATTGACACTGCCGGGTTTGATTTCTTTGGGGTAGCGAATAATGAACGGCATACGCAGCGATTCTTCATACATAAAGCGTTTGTCATACCAGCCGTGATCGCCCAAAAAAAAGCCCTGATCAGAGGTATAAATGACAAGGGTATTGTCGGTGAGGCCCTCCGCATCGAGATAGTTGAGCACGCGCCCGACATTGTCGTCGATGGAAGCCACGCAGCGCAGATAGTCTTTGATGTAGCGCTGGTATTTCCATTTTTTATCTTCTTTGGGAGAGAGACCTTCAGGGGGTAATCCTTTGAGGTCTTTTTCATTCATGTCGCGATCAACGCGCATTCTGGCGGCACTGGCGGCACTGGCGCGGTTGCTGTAGTCGTCCCAGAGGGTTTCGGGTTCGGGAATGTCTTCGTTTTCATACATGTGGGCGTGTTTCGCATCGGGTTCCCAAGCGCGGTGAGGGGCTTTGTGGTGATACATGAGCATAAAGGGGTGGTTTGTGTCTCGCGCTTTGAGCCAGTCGAGGCATAAATCCGTGATGATGTCGGTGACATAGCCTTTACAAACTTTCTCTTCGCCCATTTCTATCATGACGGGGTTGTGATATAAGCCCTGCCCAGGCAGGACATTCCAATAGTCAAAGCCGGTGGGGTCATGGATGCCGCCGTGACCGAGATGCCATTTGCCAATTACGGCGGTTTGATATCCCGCTTGTTGGAGCAGTTTGGGAAATGTGAGTTGCCTGCCGTCGAGATGGGTTGCCAGCGTGGTGACGCCATTGATGTGGTTGTAAGTCCCGGTGAGGATTGTCGCTCGGCTGGGCGCGCAGATGGAGTTGGTGCAAAAGCAGTTGTCAAAACGCATGCCTTCTGTTGCAATGCGGTCAAGGTTGGGGGTCTGATTGATGCGGCTGTTGTAGCAACTCATGGCATGCGATGCATGGTCGTCAGACATGATAAAGAGGATGTTGGGGCGATCTGTGGGCACGAGGGCCTCCTTGGCAAAAGGTGAGAGATGAGATCCGCGAAGGGGCACGGAACGGACGAAAAAAAAGACAAGTCCAAACCCCAAGGCGCATAAAAATATGGTATTGCGCGTGGGATATCAAGTGAGATAGATGCACGGCGGGAGGGTGTGGCGACGCCGTGCGTAGATCCGCAGTGAATTTTGAAGGAGTGGAATTGAATGGATGGTCAAAAATTCAGGGTACTTTTTGGGTGGATGCTCGTGGGGTTGTTTTTTTTTCAGAGCGAGATTTTCGCGGGCGAGATCAGGCGCGTGTGGACGGCTTTTCGACAAGAAGATGGGCTGGCGCACAATGTTGTGATGGCGGTGGTGCAGACACCTGATGAGGCCATGTGGTTTGCCACTTTGGGCGGTGTGTCGCGCTATGATGGGCGCACCTGGGAAAATTTTGGGGTTGAAAATGGATTGCCGGGAAACGCCGTTTTGGATCTGGTTGCCGCGCCCGACGGTGCATTGTGGGCTGCTGTGGGGCGGCGCTTTGATCGCCAGGCACAACAGGCACTGGCTTATTTTTCCGAAAAAAAATGGATGGGCATTGATGTGCCAGAACACCTGATAGGGCGAGTGGGCGTGCGCCAGATTTTGGGTCTGGATGAGGGCCGCGCCTGTCTGGTGACCGATGATGGTCGCTTGTTGCGCTTCAATGGCACACAACCCTATGTGGTGACTTTAGGTGGCCGACCACTTCGAGGAGTACAGAGCCTGATGGCCGACGCAGATGGCAAAGTTTGGGTCGCTTATGGCGGGCGAGGGGGGAATGTCTTGCTGGGAACTGGATTGGGACCGAGTGGCGCAGGGCGCGGTGAACCTGGTGGCCGAGGCAGGCGTGGCGGTTTGAGAGATATGGACGGTTTTGATGGTCGCAGAGGACGCGGCGGTTTCACGGATGCAGATCAACTGGGGGAACGCGGCGGGCGCCCGCCTGTGCCGAGTGCTCGGCAGGCAGAGGGCAGACCTAGAGGCAGTGTGCGAGGCATGGGATTATTGGATGTGGATACCGGCGACTGGACACCCATAGCCGACATGGACAGTTTGGGCAATGTGTCGGTGTTGGCGATGGGGCAAAGTGCCGATGGCGCGGTGTGGTTTGGCACTGATGAGGGCGGGCTGAAACGGTATGATTCGGGAAAATGGGAAACATTTACAACAGCGCACGGTTTGCCTTCCAACCGCGTGCAGGTGATTCGCTTTGCACGAGACGGAACCGTGTGGATTGGCACGCCGGCGGGTGCTGCTTCTCGAGATGCAAATGGCCGATGGCACGCGTTTGCAGAACGCGAGGGATTGCCCAACAGCTATGTGGTCGATATCTGTATTGCTGTGGATGGGGCAATATGGGTGGGCACGCGCGGTGGCGTTGCGCGGTTGGGGCTTTCCGGGTGGTTGCACCATCGGAATTGGCCGGGGATGAATGATCGCGGTGCTTTGATGTTCGCGCTCGATCATCGCGGTCAGTTGTGGGTTGGCAATGATGCCCTTTACAAATTTGAGCGGGGTTCATGGCATACCGCACGCGAATTAGAGGGCGATGTGCGCGGGCGGTTGATCGATCTGTTTGTCGATGGCAAAGGGCACCTCTGGGCCGTCACGACGTTTCAATTGTTGCGTTATGATGGCGAATTGTGGGAGGTAATAAATCCCGACCGTCGAATGGGTTTGTCCTTTCGCGCGGTGTGCCCTGCACAAAATGGCGGTGTGTGGGCAATGACGCGCTCGGGCATTTATCGGTTTGATGGGCAGTTCCATTCGACAGGCTCAGGGCAAGCATGGACAATCCCTTCTGTTGCACAGGGCGTGGCGCAGATGGGGGTCAATGCCCGAGGGCCTGGCATTTCGATTTGCGAGGCCAGCGATGGCGCGTTGTGGATAGGGCAGATGGATGGCGTGCTCCATGTGGTGGATGGACAACAGCGCAAATACACGGTTGCCGACGGCATCCCCGGAGGGCCGATCACTGCGGTTGCCGAAGATATTGGTGGGCGCGTTTGGATAAGCTCACCGCTCGAGGGCGTGGCGCATTTCAATGGGCAGCGATGGCGGCGCGTGCCGGGCGCAGATCAGGCGCAGTTCAATGGTGTCAGTCGAATTTTTCCGGCCAATGATGGCACAGTGTGGCTGGCTTCGCCAATTGATGGGGCCATTCGTACCGATGGTTTTGCCTGGGTGCGTTATACGGTGCGCGAAGGATTGCCCAGCACGCAGGTTTGGGATGTGGGACAAGACGCCGAAGGGCACCTCTGGTTTGCAACTGCTGAGGGTTTGGGATATTATCGGCCCGATGACGATGCGCCCGAAACCGCTTTTTTGGCCCCGCCAGATCAGATCGCGCCGTATCAAAGCGCGTTGTTTGAATTTACAGGACAGGATGTGTGGAAGCAAACGCCAGACTGGTCCTTGCAATACGCATGGCGGCTCAATGAGGGCGCGTGGTCGTTTTTTTCTCGCGACAATCGCGTTTTGTTGGAAGACCTCGAGGCGGGGGTTCACAAACTCGAAGTGCGCGCTATGGATCTGGCGTTTAATGTGGATAAGACGCCTGATGTGCAGGTGTTTGAAGTTTTGGACCCCGTGTGGCAACGGCCCTGGTTTGTGGGGTTGAGCGGTGTTTCTCTGCTCATGGTGTTGGTCACGACGGGATATGCGTTTCAAAAGCACAAACGCTGGCGTGTGGCACAGGCGCGATTGATCGACGAGTTGGAGACAGAACTTCAGGAAGCCCACGATATGCAGATGGGTCTGTTGCCCCGGCACCCGGTGCGCGAAAAGGGCTTTGAGGTGGTGGGCAGATGTTTGCCCGCCAATCACGTCGGCGGCGATTATTTCACGTATTTCTGGCTGGACGACAATCGGCAAACGCTGGGGTTTGGCGCCGCAGATGTGTCGGGCAAGGCCATGCAAGGCGCGGTGCGGGCCATGCAGTTGAGCGGGATGTTGCACTACGAGGTTCGCGCCGCACAGACACCGATAGATGTGCTGCGGAATTTGAATGTTGTTTTGCAAGAGCAATTCGATGAGGCGAGTTTTGTGACATGCTGTTTGGGAACGCTGGATTTGCACACCGGAGAGATCGTTTTGGCCAATGCCGGGCACCCCTATCCCTATCGCGTTTCTGCTGCTGGCGGTTTGCACATGGTCGAACTGATGTCCGTGCCCCTGGGCATGACCTTGCCGCCAGAGGTCAACACCGCACCCAAAGAGACCCGCGTGTCTTTGGGTGCGGGCGATATGTTGGTGCTCTACAGCGATGGGGTGACAGATATGCAAAATGCAGCGGGCGATTTTTACGAAGAAGCGCGTTTGGAAGCCGTGCTCAAAAAACACGCGAGCGCGAATGCCGGCGACCTGATCGATACTGTGATAGACGATTTGATTCAATTTCGCGCGGCGGCAGCGCAAACAGATGATGTAACGCTTCTCGTGATCAAAAGGCACGGGGTGCGTCAGTAGCCCGTGGTCAGTTGCCCCGCGCCGCCGCCTAGTCAGAGGCGAGGGGTAAGACGCAAGCGGCGAGCACAGGCGCGCCGCGAGCATGGGGCGCCACACCCGACAGCGCAGAACGCCACCCATCTGTCTCTCGTGTCTGGCGCGTTTGCGGGGGAGAGGTTTTGGGCGGGCTGATAGTTGATAGCGTTTACAAGGAGGTTGGTATGCACATTTTTGTCACAGCAATTGTTTTGATGGTGCTTCACAGCAGTGCCGCAAGGGCCGAGAATGAAGCTTCTTTTGCCATAACAGTTGAACCCAAGGTGGTGCGCGTTGGAGAGGCGGTCACGGTTTGGATCGATGTGGTCCTCTCTGACGATTGGCATATTTATTCGGCGACCACGCCGCCGGGGGGGCCTATTCCCACGGAAATTTTGCTATCGGGCGCGGGGTTTCGGCAAGTCGGGTCGGTGATTCAGCCCGAGCCAATTGTGGAACACGATCCGAATTTTGACATGAATGTGGAATACTACCACACGTCCGTGCGATTTGGGACGCGGGCCGAGGTGGGTGACGGGATGCCGGGTGAGAAGTCCTTGTCGGGTGATGTGACCTACATGCTGTGCAATGCCACGCAGTGTTTGCCGCCCGAGACATACACCTTTGAAATTCCCGTGATGGTGGAAGCGGGATCCGCGCGGGCGGAGTATGTCTTTTCCCCTGTTGCCGCGCCCGAGGTGCCGCTGGATGGCACGGGTAGCGTGGCCGATGTCGGGCGCGCGATCACACAGGGTTTGGGCGCGTTTTTGTACCTGTCTTTGTGGATGGGATTTTTGGCCTTGCTCACGCCGTGTGTGTTTCCAATGATTCCCATTACCGTGTCGTTTTTTACCAAGCAGGAAATGCAGAGCCGGGGCGAATCCATTGCCAAATCTCTGGCTTATTGTGGGGGCATTATTTTTACATTCACCGGGCTGGGTATGGTGTTGGCGGCGACCTTGGGGGCTTCTGGTGCCGCGCAATTTGCAGCCAATCCATGGGTCAATTTGTTGATCACCGCGATTTTTGTGGCTTTCGCGCTGGCATTGTTCGGGCTGTTTGAAATTCGATTGCCCTACGGTCTGCTCAATAAATTGAACCAGGTTCAGGGGGGGAGTTATGGCGCCATTCTGGTTATGGGGTTCACGTTTTCTCTCACCTCATTTACGTGTACCGCGCCGTTTGTCGGTACGCTGCTGGTGCTGACATCACAGGGAACGTGGGCGTGGCCGATTTTGGGCATGCTCGCGTTTTCAACTGCTTTTGCGTCTCCATTTTTCTTTTTGGCACTCTTTCCGCAAACGCTTTCTTCACTGCCCCAAAGCGGTGGCTGGCTCAATTCCGTGAAGGTGGTGATGGGGTTTTTGGAATTGGCTGCTGCGTTGAAATTTTTGAGCAACGTGGATTTGGTATGGCAGTGGGGGATTATTTCGCGCGAAGTATTTATTGCGGGATGGGTGGCGATCTTTTTGCTGTGTGGCCTTTATTTGCTGGGCAAAATCCGCTTGCCACACGATTCCGCGCTTGATGCGATCGGCCCGATGCGATTGTTGGCGAGCAGTGGCTGTGTGGCTTTTGGGCTGTATTTGATGACGGGCCTTTTTGGCGCGCCCCTGGGCGAATGGGACGCGTTTTTTCCGCCTTATGGAAGCTATGGTGAAATTGCCAAAATAAGGAGTGGCGAACCCGAGTTGGCTTGGCGCGACGATTATGGAGCCGCTTTGGCAGAAGCACGGGCAACGGACAAGCCCGTGTTTATCGACTTTACGGGATATGCATGCACCAATTGCCGCTGGATGGAAGCCAATATTTTTCCCGAAAAGGAGGTGCATGCCTTACTAAAACAGTTTGTACGGGTTCAGTTGTACACAGATGGACGAGAGGAAAAACACAAGCGCAATCGCGATTTGCAGGAGGCGCGTTTCGGCACGGTCGCGCTGCCTTTATACGCCATTCTATCGCCAGATGGCAAAGAGATTGCACATTTTCCGGGGATGACGCGCGATGTGGATGTCTTTGTGCGCTTTTTGAAACAGGGAATCGGCCCACCGCTTCAGGCGAGCCGAAGGTGAGAGGGGGCTAAAAGCCGGGGGCTTCTGGGCAGTCAGCGTTTAGACATGGGCATTCATTTTTTTGTGCGTTCGTCCGTGTTCACACGCGCGTTGCTACATTGCTTGTCTGCCGTGCCCGGCACAGGCAGGTAGGCAGAGCCCGTGCTGTGGTTTCAAGTGGTTTCGGAATCACGCGTCGTAAATTGCGGCGATTTCTTCTGCAAATATCGATGCGATTTTTTGGGGCACGACCTTTTTTAGTCCTCGCGTGAGGGTGCCTGTTTCTTCGCTCAACTGCGTGGGCAAGACCAGCACTTTTTGCGGACGCTCGTGCCCGGGCAAGCCAGATGCCGCGGCTTCTTTTCGCAACTGCTGGCGAATGCGTTCGACAATTGCGGGGTGGCGACGCAAGGCTGCTTCGTCGTTTGTGGGCAAATCGGGAATGTCTGTTTGCAAACGCGCCTCTTCTGCATTCACGGTGACAACGGGCAGCGGAAATGTGCGGGTCTGATCGCCGCAAACCAAGACATGCTCGATGAGCGGAGCCCGGGCAAAAATGCGTTCCAACCGTTCTGGATTGACAAACTCGCCATTTTTTAACTTAAACTGCCGGCCAATACGTCCCTGAAATGTCAAAAATCCCTTGTCGTCCATGCTGAACAAATCCCCCGTGCGGTACCACACCTTGCCCGCGGCATCGGTCACGAGCGCGCCAGCTGTGCGTTGGGGATCATCCAAATACCCGGTCATGACGTGGTCGCCGTGTACCCACAACTCACCGACCCCCTCGCGGTTGACGCGATACGATGCTGTCTTTGGATCGGCGTGGGCAAGTTCCTCGCCCGTCTCGGTCATGACCTTTACTTCTTGCAAGGGACGTCCGACGGTTCCAGTCTTTTGCCCACGCAACACATTGGCCGCAATCAGAGGGCTGCACTCGGTGACGCCATAGCCTTCGAGCGAGACGATGTCCAGCACATCTTGAAAAAAGTCAAGTGCTTCGGGATCGGCCTTTGCCGAGCCGACAATGAGCAATTCGAGCCGCCCCCCCACGCGCTGCGAAAGTCGCGCTTTAATTTTTCCGACCACTTTTTTTCCCAGCGTGATATTGACGATATGATCGATCACCGACGCTTCGCCGCGCGCGACGCGCTGTTTGGCGCGCACGCATCGCGCGATCAATTTGCCTTTTGCCCCTCCCGCCTCAATTTCTTTCCGAACATTGCCAAATACCTTGTCCAAAATCAGCGGCACAGTCAAAAAGCCATGGGGTTCAGAATAGCGAATATCCACCAGCACGCGCTCCGGCGACCGCGCGAGGTCCAGTGTCCAACCCTTTGCCAAGGGATAATAAATATTCAAAATGCCCATGGTGTGATAATCGGGCGCGGATTTGAAAAAAACGAGCGCGTCGCGGGTGCTGATCGCGTCCCACACCGACAGGATATTGCCCACGAGGTTGCGATGGGTTTGAATCACCCCCTTGGGCAACCCCGACGACCCCGACGTGTACACAATTTTCGATTCGTCATCGGGTTCAATGGACACATCTGGCGGCGGTGCGTGCGCGCCTTTTTGAGCCAATTCAAAAAATGAAAGCACGTGATCGGCAGGTCCTTCGGTCAACACCACCTGGGGGGGCTTGTCCAGTTGCCCGCGCACGCGCTCGATCTGTTCCAAACTTTTTGCATCTGTGAACAAATAGACAATGCCCGAATGGTTGATGCTGTGTACCAACAAATCATCGGGCAGTTTATTGCAAATCGGCACAGCCGACAAGCCGAGCATATCGCACGATAGAAAAACCAGCACAGACTCCAGGCCGCCATCGGTCAAAAGTCCGAGCCGTTGCCCCTTTTCCAATCCCAATTGTGCCAGACCCGAAGCCAAGCGGTCGCGCTGGGTTTTCAACTGCCCGTAAGTCAACGGCACATACTGCAAGCCCTTTTCCCCGGGCTGCTCTGGCTGGCGCAACACGCGAATCGCTGTGCGGTCGGCATGGCGTTCAAAACTGTCATTTAATACGTCCTTCAACGTCTGGCTCATGTTCCCTCCCACTGGGCGAAAAGTGTTTCGTCCGACGTCAACATTTTTATTTTTTGTCCTCAGACCGCAATCTCTTTGTACTCGCTAGGGGTCATTCTATTGACGACCATTTGTATCTCTTCAATTCGCAACTGAATAAGGGGCCACGCAGTCGAGAGTAGGACTAAAACCGCTATCTGCCTGCCAGCAAAATTCTGCTGATGGCGAAGACTCTGGTCTGTGGAAATCAGAAGTTGGTAGCCATCCGCTTCTGCCCGATCAAGCAGCACGCCATTCTCCAGGGTGGACCATCCTCGCTCGGCAGCCGTATCGACCAAGTGACCTGCGAGATACCGCCTTAGGGGTCTCGGGACACCTTGGTCAAACAGAATTTTCACAGCAATTCCTCAGAGCCTTTGCTTCATGGTCCAAAACGGCTTTCACCTGCCACTCTTCAACGCCTTGGAACCAATCGAGAAATTGCTTGACGGAAGCCCCCTCTCGAAGATTCTCGAATAGGGCATATACGGGAACTCGCGTTCCACGAAACACCCAAGCCCCGCTCACTTTAGCCGGATGTCGTTCGACAGCTATGCACGTATCCCAGTTCACCATTGAGTGCCCTTTTTTTCCTATTGCCCAGGATCAATATATCCCTCAGCGACCATATCATCAACCAGTTCCCTCACGCGATCCCATAGTGCCGGGGCGCCAATTGCAATGTGACGGTTGCTTTGCAACACGCGATCGGCCGTAACCCCATGCTCTTGCCATGCGCGACCGTGGGTGTGGCAATTGTGCAAAAAGGGTTGGAATCGGTCCATCGCACCTGCAAATCTCGCTTCGGGCGTCTCCTTTGCTTCAAACTCCTCCCAAAGCGCGCGCAATTCTCTGCCCTGTTCTGCGGGCAAAAGTGCAAAAATGCGGTCCGCGGCTTTTGCCTCGCGCTCGGCCTTATCGGCATTGCCCGATTCGTCATAGAGAAATGTGTCGCCCGCGTCGATCTCCACGAGGTCGTGTACCAATGCCATCTTGATCACGCGCAAGATGTCCACCGGCTCGGGCGCGTATTCGGCGAAAATGAGTGCAAACATCGCAAAATGCCACGAGTGTTCGGCGTCATTTTCCTTGCGCGTCTCGTCGAGCAAATAGGTCTGCCGAAAAACCTGCTTGAGTTTATCGACCTCGAGAAGAAAGGCGAGTTGTTGTTGCAATCGGTCGGTCATGGTGAATGATTCCAAAACAAGCGATCAGCGGTCAGCCCCCGCCACCCAACCCCTCCAGGCGAGACGCAAGACGCAAGAAGGCCACCCAACCCTCCCCCTTGCTTATGCTTTGCGTCCTCTCGTTCCTCGGGGCCAGGCTTTGTGCCTGTCTGCCGATAGGCAGGTCTGTGGTTGCTTTGGGGAGGCAGATATGGGTGGACATCTCACTTCTCACCTCTCGCCTCTTATCCGCATCGTCCCCGTCAGTTTTTCACCGGGCTTCAGGCGCATCAGCCCTGCATCAATGCCCTGATTTTGCAAATTGAAGGCGTTGGTCACACAGGTATAGGGTTCAAAGCACACAATGGGGCGAGAATCGGGCGCGTAGAGCACGAGTTCTCGGAACGCATCATCGGCTTCCATTGCGATTGCGACATTGGCAATCGGGTCCACATATTCACAGCGGCTCCACCCATCGGTCACAGACACGCCCGACCACACGTGGTCGTAAAACCGATCCTTCAAAGGCGTTGCCCGTCGCACGTCATATACCGTGCCATCGACTCGCAAAATCTCTCCGGTTGGAATTGGGTCACCGCGCAACGGCCAGTACGTCGACGCGGGCATACAGACGGTACACACATCTCGGTCGCCGCGTTCCGTCAATGGCAAGGGAAAATACGGATGGATGCCCAAGCCGACGGGCATATCGCCATCGCCCACATTGGTGGCTTCAAATTCGAGGGACAGCGCGCGGTCCTTCAGCCGATACGTCAGCCGCGCCTCAAAGGGAAAGGGAAACTGGTCGCCAATTTCCGGAAAATTCTCGGATTGGAACAGGCTCTCGATCCACGCGCCTGCCGACGCGCCAAAATCGACCACGCGCCATGGCCGCTCGTGAACATAGCCGTGAGAGGCGTGTTCGCCCGGCGCGGGGGTTTCGAGTTGGTATGCTTTGCCATCAAACGAAAATTTGCCCTCATCCACGCGATTGGGCCACGGAAACAAAATCGGAATGCCGTATCCACTCGCGCGCCCCTTGAGCGCTTGGGGATCGGGCGGTGAAAAAATCAGATCGACCGTGCCATCGCCTGTTGGCATTTTGTAGGAAATGCAATTGTTGCCCACCGAAGGCAAAACCCGGGCTTCTTGTTGGGCTTCAAAATCCCGCAAGACGTAGAGCGCGTGCCCATTGAAATCCTCTTGCTGCACCCCATACATCGCTTTCCTCCCTTACTCTGGCAAGGGCCATGCCTCGCCTGCCATAAACCCGCCGTCGACATAAATGGACTGCCCGGTGACATAATCCGACGCGGGTGCCGCGAGAAATACGGCTGTGCCGACCATATCTTCGGGTGTTGCCAACCGCTTCACCGGCAAACGCGACTCTCCCCATTGGCGCATGGTGGCATCGGCCCAAAGCCGCTCGGTCAGGGGCGTGATCACAAAGCCCGGGCATATTGTATTCACCTGAATATTGTGCTGCCCCAACTCCAGAGCCTGCGCCTTTGCAAGTTGCCCCACCGCGCCCTTGGCGGCTGTATAAACCGAAATTTGCGACAGGGACGAGTCCGTTGTCAAAGAGCCGATGTGGATGATCTTGCCCTGTTTGCGCGGTATCATGTGCTTGACCACGGCTTGCGTCAAAAAGTATAGCCCCTTCAAATTGACGGCCATAATCTCGTCGTAGTGTGCTTCGGTCACATCCTCAAACGGCTCGCGTATGTTCATCCCCGCGTTGTTGACCAGAATATCAATTTGTCCATACATGTCAAGTGCTGCATTGACGCCGCCGCGCGCGGAATCCAGATCTTTCATATCCATTTCGCATGCAACCGCGTCGCCGCCTGCCTCTTGAATGCCCGTCACCGCCTCGTCCAATTGGGACCGCGTGCGCGCGGCACACACGACTTTCGCGCCCTGTGCAGCCAACCCCTCTGCAATGCCGCGTCCAATGCCGCGCCCTGCCCCGGTCACAATGGCGACGCGACCTTCGAGAGAAAACAACGCAGGTGCTGAAGCGGCTTTATTTTTTGTCATCAAACCCTCCTTTGAATAAAAATAGCACACAGTACACGACAATAGACGCACAGGCGGAACGTCTACCTGTCTGCCATGAGCAACGCGACAGGCAGGCAACGCCGCGAAGCAAGTCATAGACGAATAGACGGAATGGGGTACAACTGTGACGCTTCACCAGCAGTTCATAGACGAATACCTGCCTGTCGGCAGACAGGTAGATAGGCTACGCCTGTGCGTAGATTCGTACAGCCATCAGCCGGGGTCGCGGCGAAGTTCCATATAGGTGCAGACCGCCATCCCGATGAGCACGAGGGCGAACGGGAAACCGGTCGCGAGTGAGGCGGCCTGCAACGCGTGGAGGCCCCCACCGAGCAGCAGTGCAATGGCGACGAGTCCCTCAGTCGCGCACCAGAAGACCCGTTGTGCTACGGGCGCGTCGACCTTGCCGCCGGCCGCGATGATGTCGATGATCAACGAGCCGGAGTCTGACGAGGTGACGAAAAAGACAATGGTCAGGATCATCCCAACGCAGGAAAGCAGGCCCGTTAGTGGCAGTTTGTCGAACATTTTGAACAGGGCGATTTCCAGTTTCCACGCATCCACGCTGTCTGTCACGCCGGTATAGCCCTCGGCGATGTGATGGTGAAGGGCGGTGCCGCCAAAGGTGCTAAACCAAAGCACGCACAACAGCGTCGGGAGAAGGAGCACAAAAATGATGAACTCGCGCACGGTGCGTCCCTTTGAAATGCGGGCGATAAACGTGCCGACAAACGGTGCCCAGGCAAACCACCACGCCCAGTAGAACGTGGTCCATGTGTGCAGAAAGTCGGTGTCTTCGCGACCGATCCAGTTGCTCAGCGGCACGATCTTTGCGATATAGCTGCCGAGGCCCGCGAAGATGTTGCGGAAAATCTCGAGCGTCGGCCCGAGTATCACGACAGCCAATAGCAACAGAAACGCCAGCACGAGGTTGAACTGGCTGAGCCGCTTGATCCCCACGTCAATGCCCGTCAGCACCGATGTCATCGCGACGGCCGTAATCGCCACAATCAGCACGACTCTGGTGATGTTATTCGCCGGAATCTCAAACAAATAGTCGAGGCCGGATGTCACCTGTTGAACGCCGAGGCCGAGCGAGGTCGCAAGCCCAAACAGCCCGGCGAATATGGCGAACGTATCGATGATGTGGCCCGGCCAACCCCACACGCGGGCGCCGAACAGGGGGTAGAACGCCGAGCGGATGGTGAGCGGAAATCCCCGATTGTACGCGAAAAACGCCAGCGCGAGGCCCACCATGCCGTAAATGGCCCACCCGTGCATTCCCCAGTGAAAGATCGTTGCCGCGATGCCAACAGCAGCGGCCTCTGCGGTTTTGGGGGCCATGCCGAGCGGCGGCTTCTGAAAGTAATAGACGGGCTCTGCCACCCCAAAAAACAGCAACCCAATGCCCACGCCTGCGGCAAAGAGCATGGCGAGCCAAGTGATGTAGGAATACTCGGGTTTCGCGTCCGCGCCCCCGAGGCGCACCTTGCCGAGGGGGGTGAACACCAAAAACAGCGCGAATAGAAAGAGGAGATTGGCCGCGATCATGAACAACCAGTCGAGGTTCGTGGTGATCCATGTGCGGGTATCCAAGAAAACTTGTGTCGCGCTGTCCCGAAACACGAGGGTGCCGATGATAAAGACGACAATGGTAATCGAAGAAATGACGAATACAGGCGTCAGGTAGATATCCAAACCCAATAGCTTCCTGTACTCCTTTTCCTCTGGCAGTTGGGCTTGTTTTTCGTCTTCGCTCATTTTCAACAACCTCTTTCTGGTTGGACAGATACATGGATATTGCTATTCCGCCGCAACTGCCTTTTCCAAGACTTCTTGAATGTAAATATTCAGCTTGAGAATGGCGACGCGCGGCATTCAAAGCCATGCGACAATGCAGTTCAGGACTCGTTTGAATCGTGAGTTTGCCCGAAAAGGGTTCTTCCGGCTCTTTCCCCTGTTCTCGGCAAAACCCAAGGTACTCTTCAATCGACTTCTGCATCTCTTCCCGCAGTTCCGTCACAGATGATCCGTAGAACGAGATCACATCATTCGTGTTGATCACTGTTCCGTGAAAGGCATCAATTTCCGGATCAAACACAACAATCCCAAGATACCCTTTGTATTCAATCATGGCATCATCCCTGCATTTTCGAGAAATCTTCGCAGATCTCATAGCCAAACATCAATGGAAGTAAAATGTGCAGGCCAGCAATAAATATAGCAGACCGAAACACATTGGCACCCACTTTTCTACGCCCGTAAGTGGACAGTAGCGTTTTCTTCCCTTCGCCGAGTGCTGTCCATTCAGCATCATAGGGGGCAACAGGTAACATTTGCTCAAGTGCAAGGATGACCTTGTATTTACCCGTGTTTAGTTGCCGGTACGAACACACAACACGCCACCAAATATAACAGAGAAGTACTAATGCAATAAAAGGCACAAAGATGAGTAATGTCGGTTGCAGAAGGTTCTCTTTGAGCAGTACCGTAAATGCGATAGTCAGAGTCGTATGCACGCCAACGAAAAATGAGTTTGCAAGCATCCTCCGGGAACTGATTCGATCAGCCATTTCAACATATAACTTGTACTGATCAAAAAGGTGATTCTCAAATTCAGCACCGTAAGTGTCTCTGCTCTGTCGTAGCAAGTTCAGATTGTTTGCGCTCATCGGCTTTCACTCCTTGTCATTGATTTTGAAAACGCCGCCGGCTGTCATAGCAAGTTCAGACTGTTTTCATTCATCAGCTAAAGTGACCACCGGCGAATAGCAGCCACGATACTACTTGTTTGCCAACCAACCATTTCATCTGCAACTCTCTGCACCTCAACTGGTACACGTTCTTGTCCCCAGGGAATGACTCCGATAATCGGCTTGTCATAATCCTGGGCGATATCCATTTCTTCCTGCATCCATTTTCTGTGATTCACATACATACCAGAAACCACGAGAAAGCAGTTTACTGGACGAATCTGTCGATCAAGTGCTTGACGCAATTGGCTATCTGTCTTTGTCCCCAGCGGACCATGTTCTGGGACCGAGTAATTGCGCCAAGAGAAGTAAGGTGCTTGGTTGAGAAGCTTCTCAAGACGGTAGTACTCGGAGTTGTGATCTCTGCGCCATACATGGCTCAAAAATAGATCGTATGTCTTAAGTGTTGGCATGTCTGCTCCTTTCTGAAAGGTTATGAGGGCTAACGCTTCATCTCAGCGGCGGCGTACTCGAAATCGCCTCGCAAGGGCTATGCGCGATTGGGCAAACGCAGCAGATTGATTAATGTCAACAGAACCCTAATCAAAATCAAGTTGGTCCAGCACATTATCTCGCTCCCTTCTTATTTTTTTTTGTCGCTCGCTCTCAATCTGTCTTCGTCGCTCAGCCGCTGCTTTAGCCTGCATATACCACTTATTTGCGGTTGCTACATCTCTTTTCAAGTCTCTCACATGATATTTTGCAAGTTCATCTAAGGCACACTTGACCACTACACAATCTCCTTCAACCCAAGCATCCCGCCACATAGTATGACGTGGAGTCTCCCTAACTTCACGAAAAAAATCACTCCAGCCAACTGGAGGATCCTCAGATAATTGAAAATAATAATCTTGGAGACCGGCATATTGAGGATCTTGCCGGGTACGATCTTTAACTACACCTACAATACGAATATCGAGAATCTGGTTTGACTCTGATTTATCGGAAATTCCTTTTGATTGCCTTGTGCTTGTTTGGGGTGTATTCTCTACTTTTTGGGCAGAATTTATGCCCAAAGCACGCAATAATTTTAAATATTCAGTCTCGAAATTTTCTGGATTTGTGAAATCTGCGTAGAATTTATCAGTCAACGCCGCAGGCCGTCGACATTTTTCTATGAGAAGAGGTAACACAGTAACTGTACGACCCGAGATTTCTTTCGACATTGCGAGGCTAATCTCTTTCTGAACCCAGGTGGATTCAACAGAATTCTTTGAGATCACCGCCGCAACATATTCCATTTCCTGTATTCCGTCAGAGATTTTCTCGATTAGAGAGTCGCCGATATTCAACTCTGCTTCGTCAAGCCAGACCACTACACCATCCGATGTGAGTCGTTCGGCTAATTTTTTTACCCACGGTTTATCTTTAGAATTGTGACTTAAAAACACAGATGACATTCGGTCCTCCACATATGCGCTTATTACAGATTTACCGTGCATAAATGACTTGCTCATTGAGAACGGCTAATGCCTCTTGCTCCAACTCGTAGGCTTTCGCCCGCTTTTTGTTAGCGTCTAAAACTTTGTCGTTTATTTTTTGCTGAGTATTTTCGTCATGCAACAATGGAACGCTTACTCTCAAAATGTGCTCCTTTTCTATGTGCCCAACTACAGCACCATAAGTAAATCTGTTGATTAACTCACGAGCGTAAGGACTTGATAACCAAGCATAAAGATAACCGGAAATTTCATTGTTTGTCGGCACTAAACGAATAATGTCATGCGTCATTGCCCACCCATCCCAATGTTTTGGAACAAATGTGGTCTTGCCAATTGTTCCGCTACATGTTATCAGAATCATACCTTCCTTGATGGTGAGTTCCTTTTTGATTTTTTTGTTATGTTGTGAAAACGATAGATATTTTTTGTCGGATGGGTCTAACTCTGAAATATTCTTACCACTAAAAAACACAATCCCGCTGCCTTCTTCAACATAGACTCTTTTGAATCGGCCCGGCAAGATAACCGCCCGGCTTATTCGACGGTCACCAACATTGACAACTTCTTTTGCTGTTTTCTGTAAATGCCGTTCGATTGCGTGAACAATGGGAACGTGATAGGAGCCATCCAGACGATTGCCCAACGCACTCAATGGAACGGAATAATTCAGGACACCGGCCGTTTCATCAAACTGTTTGGCTCGCGCCTGTAAGTTTTCAATATCGGGCAGTTGCAACGCCTCGTTTAACAAGGCTTGCGCTTCGTCCATCAGGTCATTGGATTCATCTCTTAACTCGAAAGATTCCTCAATCAGATTGTGAATTGCTTGTTTGAGAATGGGTGGCGGATTGGGAATCGGAATGTGGTTCAGATGTTTTGGTTCAATGTGGCTGATGACTGCACCGTAGTTGTTGGTATTTATCAGCAATCTTCCCATTTTCGATTTCAGGTAGGTATAGATATAGCCAGAATATTTTTTTGCTTTTATGCGAATCACATCATCTGATATTGATTGACTTTCAAGAGTTTTAGATACATAAGAAACCACACCGATTGTGCCAGAACGGGTAATTAACACTTGGCCTTTTTTGACCCGTGTGCTTTCAATATCAATATTTGTTGCAGAAGAAATAAATTTGCTGGCTTTTGGATGTATTTCTGTTATTTGTGAAGGTAGAATGAAGGGGATACCATCCTTTTGTTTCACATAGATCCTTTTGAACCTCCCCAAATAAAAGGCATCCTCGATAAATTCATCGCCCAAATGGACAATATCCCACTTGCACTGTTCTAAATCCTTCCTTGCCTGTCTGCTGTCGTTACTGTAAACGCTCGCCTCTAAGCGATAGTCTTTTTCAACGACTTCTCGAACACCAACTGTTGCCCATTTAAGACTTTTGCTGAACTCCGATCCAGTATCAGGGCTTTGGGGTTCTGGATTCTCTGCTGTTCGTACAGATGAATAGGGTTGCGCTACCATACAATACCTTCCTCGTGTTTCCATTCCTCAAATACGGCAGGGACCTCAAGGCTTTGGTCGTCAATGATACGGGTTTTGCTTTCGGTCTTATAGGTGACATCACCCTCTGCGATTTTGTCTATTTCCAACACATTGGGGTCTTCTGGCACCCAAATTTCATTCCCCTCTTCATCTCGCTTAAAGAGGGTGTTCCCCCGTTTGTCGTGGCCGACTTTCTCTACCATCGCCATAAAAATATTGTATGGCCTGATTTCCCCTGAACGCAGTTCTGTGCCGGCTTCCTCTTGTGTCTTTTTCTGAACAATCAAGACCGATGTTTGCGTTCCATTTCTGGGTTGAAAGGTATCGACATGCAAATCCACACTGGCAATGATTTTCGTCGATTCAATCAACCATCGGCGAATATACCCCAGTCCCGGATTCCCCAAAATGGAGTCGGGTAAAACGATTGCCAGCCTTCCCCCGGGCTTGAGAAACTGAATGCAGCGTTCAATAAATAATTGCTCTGGTGGGGCTGAAGATTGAGAATCGGAAGAAATTGTCCAGCCCGTTTGTCCGCTTTTATCATATTGCTCATTGCGCCAAATGTAGCCGATATTAAATTGTTCGAGAATGTGGCTGTCTTTGATGGGGATTTTGCTTCCAAATGGTGGATTCGTAACAATGACATCAAAGAACGCAATGGTGTCGGGGTTTTTTATGCCATCATCCTGAATATTCAATGCGTCTGCCAACTGTTTTTTGAGATCGAGCGACCATAGATATTACCGCTGCCGTCGTTGTTCATCACCATATTCATTTTTGTGGCTTTGACCAAGTCGGGATTGATGTCAAAGCCATAGAAATTTGACTTTGCGATTCGTTTTATTTTGTCTCGAACCAAGCTTTTTTCCTGATCTGTCCATTCACTTTCTGGTTTGTCAAAGTCCTTTTCAGCGTCACTTTTTAACTGCTCAATGACATGGCTCATTGCCATAACCAAGAAGCCCCCTGTGCCGCATGACGTATCACAGACCTTTTCTTCGGGTTTTGGATTGATCATCTTAACAGCCATGTGCATGATATTTCTCGGCGTGAAAAACTCTCCTCTATCTCCTCTTAAATTGGCGCCTACCAATTCCTCATAGGCTTTTCCTTTTACATCGACATGAGTTTCCAGCAAGCTATAGGACTGAAGTTCTGCAACAATCCAAGCGAGTGAGCGGGGTTGCAATTTGATCTCATCATTTGCTTCAAATATCTGTGGAAACTGCTTTTTAACTTTCTCAAAAATTTCAGAAATTCGGTTTTTGACCGTTAATTGCCCATCTGGATTAGAACGTTCCCCTGATGTTGCATAAAACTCAATTGACTTTCCTACATTTTGCTCATCAAGTGTTTTGCAGAAGATGAGTTTTAACAACTCGAAAAATGCAGGCTGTTTCTGCAAACCATCAGTCGCATAGATATGATTATGGCAAGTTCTGAAAACCATCAAAAGATTGTCTTCATAGGCTTTTTTTAATTTGTTGCGCTTTGGCCGGTCCACATCTTCTAAGGATCCATCGGCAGGGGGAATATCGTTGTATTCCCGAAATTCGTATCGTCCCTCTATGTTCATTTTTCTCAATACTTCTCTGTACTTGCCATTCGTCCACATGCCCCATTCGCAATTCGGACAAGCACTCATGTAGGATTTGAGTTGATCTATCCCGTCTTTTCTATTTTTCGGTTCTACTTTTTCATTTTTGCATTCCACAATCAGCCAAATATGATCTTGGGTATGTTCAGGGCTGTCTTTCGAGAAGAGGACAATATCTGCACGCGGACGGCGGGAACCCAGTTTCAGGCCAAATTCTATTCTGATTTGCTCCGGTTTGTATTTATGCTCGTTGACCAATCGTTTTTCAATGGTCTGACGGACATACTCTTCCGGCGTGTCCCTTCGGAATTTACCGTCAATGTAATCACAGATTTTGCCATCTGGCACTTTTATGATTTTTTTTTTCGGTTTTGGAGTCATGGTCTCTCTCTTTGCATGGGGGTGTTGTTGCGATGGTGCCTGCCACCTGATGCGTGCCTAAAATAGTTGAACGTATCCCCATTGTCAATCACTGGTCGGGTTTCCGCTTGACGGGTGTTCAGGGTGGCTTAGATTTTGCCGTGTGTGTTATGATCAAATTCATTACGAGGAGGAAAAATGGCCGATGTCAAATCCACCTATCAGCGTTTGATTGCAGAAGTGAAGCAGATTGCCCTGTTGGGGTCATGTGCCGGTGTGTTGGGGTGGGACGAGCAGACCTATATGCCCAAGGGCGGGGCGAGACATCGCGCGGAGCAACTCGCGTTGCTGGTGGGCATGGTTCACGCGCGCGCAACGGCCCCGCAAATTGGCGACTGGCTCGCAGAGGTCGAAGGCAGCGATGTGGTGTCTGATCCACATTCTGAGGCGGCGGTCAATGTGCGGGAAATTCGGCGGGGCTATGATCGAGCGGTCAAGTTGCCCCGGTCCCTGGTCGAAGAATTGGCGCGGGTGACGACGCTGGCGCAGCAGGTGTGGCGAGACGCGCGCGAAAAATCGGATTATGCCCTGTTTCAACCCCATCTGAAAACGATTCTCGACCTCAAACACCGGGAAGCGGCGGCATTGGGCACGGGCGCGACATCTTATGACGCGCTGTTGGATGACTATGAACCGGGGGAAACGTCCGAAAATTTGACGCGGGTCTTTTCGGGCTTGCGCTGCGAATTGGTCGAACTGGTGGGCGCGATTGCCGAGTCGGGCAAAAAACCCGATAGAGAAATACTCACAGGCGAGTACCCGATAGATCAACAGGAAGCATTTGGCAAATCCGTGGCCGCGCAGATTGGATTCGATTTTGACAATGGGCGTTTGGACGTGACCACGCATCCCTTTTGCAGCGGCATTGGGCCGGGCGACACGCGATTGACCACGCGGTATAACGCACACTTTTTCCCCGAGGCATTTTTTGGCACCATGCACGAAGCGGGGCATGGCATGTACGATCAGGGGTTGAGCGAGAAACACTATGGAACGCCGATGGGCGCGGCTGTCTCTTTGGGCATTCACGAGTCTCAATCGCGGATGTGGGAGAATTTTGTCGGGCGCAGTCGGGCGTTTTGGGCGCACTTTTTCCCCAAAGTGAAAGACGCGTTCCCGGACGCGCTCAAAGGGGTTGCCGAGGGCGATTTCTATGCTGCCATCAACGCGGTCGCCCCGTCATTTATTCGCGTGGAAGCCGATGAGGTCACGTACAATTTGCATATTATGTTGCGTTTTGAAATTGAACAGGCTCTGCTCGATGGGGGATTAAAAGCGGAAGATGTGCCGGGGGTTTGGAATGAGACGTTTGAAAACTATCTGGGCCTGATCCCCCCAGACGATGCACGGGGTTGTTTGCAGGATGTTCACTGGAGCGGAGGCGGCATCGGTTACTTTCCAACTTATGCGTTGGGCAATTTGTACGCGGCGCAGTTTTTTGAACGCGCGCGCGAAGAGGTGGGCGATTTGAACGCGCAGTTTGCCGAAGGCGAGTTTGAGCCGCTAAAAAATTGGTTGACCAAAAAAATCTATTTGCAGGGCCAACGCCATCGGGCATGCGATCTGGTTGAAGTCGTGATCGGCGAGCCCCTGAGCCACGAACCCCTGATGCGGCACTTGCGGGCAAAGTACGAACCGCTGTATGGGATTTAGCGATTGGCGGTCAGGGGTCAGGCCCCACGCCTTGACCCCAACCAAAGGCGAAAAGCCTGCCTATCGGCAGACAGGCAACCACCGCACAGGCGGAACGCCTACAACGGAGGGAAGCGAGTATGAACACAGATGAATGTCGGGGCGCGGCTACTATGCCCGATCATCATTTCAAGATACAAGAAGTGAGGAGCGAGGAGCGAGAAGGCCGCCCAACCCCGTAGGGGCAATCCCTTGTGGTTGCCCGCGATCAGGAATCAGCCATCCATGTAGGGCAATGCCTGACGGACGGCTTTTCGCTTGTTTTTTATTTTTTCAGACTGAGAAATGTGCCCACAACAATGCCGACAATGCCGAGTAGTGCCAGGATGAGGATGCCAATGGCGACGGAAATCACGTTGGGTTCAAGGCGGTCAAGTGCGTTTTCGAGTGTGTTGATGCCCGATCGCACTAGGCGTTCAACCGGGGCGGGAAGGCGATGGACGATGGGCATTTTGCGTCGTGGGATTTCGTCGATGTACTGGATGTTTTTGACGTTGTGGCGGATGTTGAAGGTGTGTTCGACAAATTTGCGAATCATAAAACGCTGGACTGGATCGCGAATTTCGGACAGGCGAAGGGCTTGTGGGGTGACCGCGCGGTGCAGTTTGAAACTGTGTGGGGTGTGGTCGGGGTCTTGGGGATCGGGGGTGAGGTCGCCTTCGACAACGCGCCCCAAAATGGTGAGGTCGTGATAGTCGAGATGGTAATGGGGGCCGCTCTTTTCGTGGCCCAATGAGCTTTCAAGGCGTTGGCGCAAGATATCGGGGTCGTCATGGCTTTGGCGAATGTGTTCGGAAAATTTGATGTTGAAGCAACGCGCGTAAAATTTGAGAAAGTCTCGCACAATAGGCGACGCGTAACTGCCTTTGGCGTTGATGAGACGACGCACAAAGCCGAGATAGCGGGGATTTGTGTAGAGCCGCGCGGCGATGTCGAAATCGCCGTGGCGGATCAACGCGCTTTCGGTCATATTGGACGAACTCCTGTACGCTGCTTGGAGTGTTCGGCGCACCTGTGCTTTGATGGCTGCGTCAATTTGGACGCTCATCTGGATCAGCGCGGCATCTTCGTCGCGGTCCCAGCCGAGCGTCTGGGTCAAGTCGCCGGGTTCGCCTCGGGCGAGAAAGGGCGAGGTTTCGCCCGAGGCAAAGCTACCAAGCCCACCCGCGATGCCCTGTTCGATCATGATTTGAGAGGTGGCTTCTTCAATTCGCGCTTCTGTTTTTGCAATGAGTTCTTCGGGGAGTTGCGGGGTTTGTTCGGGAACGAGTGCCGAAATGTTGTCTGCAAAAATTTGAACGGGAGATTCGTTGTTGAACACGCTGAGGTGGGGCCGTTGCAGGGCTTCGGGCAACAGATGTTGCGTGAGGGTGTTGCCCCGCTGTCCTTTGAACGCGGCGTAGAGTGCTTCGTGTAGGGAACTGAAGGGCACGACGCGCGTTGCCACGAGCACGCGCTCTGCGCTGTATGTAAAGACGTAGAGGTTTTCCCAGTAGCACTTGCGATGGTATGGGCGGCCTGTTGCAGAGGAGAAAGTGAAACTATACTTTGGATCGACAATGCGTTTCATAAAGACCTCTTATGGTTTGCCACAAAAGGCACAAAAGGCACGAGAGTGGTTTAATTCAGTCAATGTTCCCTTGAATATAAGCATCCCCATAAGTTTATGAGGGGCCTTTTTTTTCGTGGCATTTGCCCAACCTTGTATCATAAACGCCGTGTCATTCAAGGATTGCTCATTGGCTGGCGAACGCCGCGAGTGGTCCGCAAGTTGCAAAGCTATTCACCTATCCGGGAGAACGTGATGACCGAGCCGAGGATATTGATTGCCGGGGTTGATCCCGATGTTGCCGGTCTAAAAGACCGGCTCACGAGTCTCGGATATGCGGTCGAGGACCTGCCGCTCGTGCGCGCCATGCAGGGCGAAGTCGTGGACGACATTGAGATTCTGGTACGCAATCGGCAGCGGCCGGAGGTGGCTTGTTTCGACGTCAAAGTGAGACCGTTGCAGGACCGAAGGGGCAAGATAATAGGCGGGGTGATCGTGGGCCGCGATATCACCAAGTTGAAGCACACGGAGGAGGAGTTGCAGTGCCAGGTGGCTGAACTGCAAAGTCAGACCAGACTCCTAGAAACCGTGTTCAATGTTGTACAGCGCGTTCGGTCTGGTGGGCATCCGGTTTTCTCATCCCTTTAGACAGAGCAGCGCGCTCATAGACCGCGCAGACAGCAGCCTAGGTCTTGATGCCGGGCGATCCTATTTGAGCATGTCGAGACAGACTGGGCGGTCTATCGAAGCAAAAATGGACCCGCGCAATTGGTTGCACATCCAGCCGGTCTCTGCGCGTGCGCTGATGACACAGACCTCATTTCTGTATTCTCCGAGCGCGCGTCAGGGCACTTCTGTTGACAGCGGCGTGTGGACGTTTTGGAGTCAAGGCAATGCCAGCGGGCTTGCGAACCATCCCGAAGATGACTTCTCGCTGGATGGCAACGTGCAGTCGGCTTATCTGGGCGCGGACTACCGCTGCGGCCAGGGGCCTCTGCTTGGCTTGATGCTGTCGCACAGCGCTGGCGCTTTTGACTACGCGAGCGGCATCAACGGCGATGGAGGGATGGATGCCCACCTGACGAGCCTGTATCCCTATGTCCATTGGACACCCCGCACGAGCATGGACGTGTGGGCACTGGCAGGCTTGGGTTGGGGATCCGCAGAACTGGCCGATGCGGACAGCCCGTTTGACGCGGCTATCGGCATGGGGATGGCCGCCTTGGGGGGACGCGAGCATCTCGGGCGTCATGGCCGTGTGAACCTGGCAGTGAAGGCAGATTGGTTCGGGGTGCGGATGCAGTCGGAAAAGGCCGCAGACACAGCAGACACGGACGCGGCAACCCAACGCGTGCGCCTCGCTGTGGAAGGCGAGGGTCAGTATGCGCTGTCAGGAGGGTCGCTGTTGCGTTCAACCCTTGAGGTGGGTGTGCGTCTCGACGCTGGCGATGCGGTCACAGGGCAGGTGCAGAAATGGGCGCGGGTCTGGGATACAGGCATGCGGGTGTGGGCTTGAGCGTGGACGCGCGCGGGCATAGGGCGAAGGGGGTCTGGTGTTTTCACTGGCTCCCGAATGGGGTCAGTCAGGCCGTGGCGTGGACGCGCTGTGGCGCGATGGGCAGATGTCACGGCGTGCGTCTGCCTCTGGCGATGCCGTGGGTTGGTCTCCTGCTCGCGTGGGGATGGCTATGGGTTTGGTCTTCTGCATGGTCGGGGTCAGGTGATGCCGTTTGGTCGTTGGGGTTTGGAGGGGAGATCATCTCATCGGGTGAACGTGGGCATGCGCGTGGCGATCACAGACCCGTTGACCAACGGTGGGGTGCGCGCCTGTTGCTGGATCTCTCTGGCGAACAGGTGTCACAACCGCCAACGCGCCGAATCAGTCTGTTGGGATCGATCAGCTTTTGACCTCTTCCCGCCAGTCCCTCTCGCCTGTTTTTTGGACAACTTGTGCAGACCCCGCACTTCACGACGAGGTGCGGGGTCTCATTTTTTTGCATAACGATTTAGATTCTTGCAGTTTGGAGGTCAATCGCCTATTATATTCACTGACGGTGTGATGGATTTCTGAATTGAAAGGGTCAGATGAATTATTTTTGGAGCAATCGCTTTCTCGATACCTTGCCCGATTGGGAAACGGGTGATCCGCCAGAAGGCCCGCTGGAAAATTATTTGCCGCGGGTGCGCGCCCTGTTGAACCGTCTGGACAATCCCCAGGCGCGGTTTGACACTGTTGTCGTTGGCGGCACAAATGGCAAGGGCACGGTGAGTTATTTGCTGGCCGAATTATTGCGAACCGCGGGTTTTCGCGTGGGGCTTTACACGTCGCCGCATTTGCACACGGTGCGCGAGCGCGTCCGCATTGATGGCGAGGTGATAACGCGCGAGGAGTGGGCTGAAGGCGTGGCGCGTTTTTACGAAAAAAGCCGCGATTTTGCGCGCGAGGGCTTGGGGGCATTCAGCAAATTTGAAGCCCTCACGGTTTTGGCCGCGCATCAATTTGCGCGGGCCCATGTGGATTGGGCGATTTTTGAGGTGGGCTTAGGCGGTCGATTTGACGCGACCAACGCGTGGGATTCAAAGGTTGCTGTATTGACGGCTATTCACTTGGATCACACGGCTGTGTTGGGCGATACGCTGCCTGAGATTGCAGCAGATAAAGTCCATATTGCGCGGTCGGGAAGTCCTCTGTTTACGGGATCGCAGCAGGCACCCGAGGTTTTGGCTTTGATAAAAAAAGAATGCGCGCGTCGGGGTGCTGCATTGCACATCGTAGATACGGAAATTGGCGGCATGGCGGATCGACCGGTCACTTTTCGGGAAAATGCCGCGCTATCCGTTGCGGTGGCGCGGCATATTTTGGATGGGCAAAGGATGGCATTACCGGAGGAACAGGTGCGAGAGGTGCTTGTGAATTGCGCGATGCCCGGGCGATTTGAAGTGATTCGGAGGACGCCGCCATTGATTTTGGATGGCGCGCACAACCCGGATGCGGTGCGTGCATTGATGGGCGATTTGCAACACCTGTCGGATCAGTGGGTATTTGTGGTGGGGGTCAATGAAGGGCACGATGCACGGGGTATTTTGCGGGCTTTGGCACCGCTTTCTGCCGAAGTCATTTTGACGCGGTCCGGGCATCCAAAAGCCATGTGTGTGGCAACCCTAAAATCGCATGTTCCAAAAGGGCTATGTGTGCGGTGTGAAACCGGGGGATTGGATTTTTTGACGCATGCGCGCGCGCGCCCGACGTGTGTGGTGGGGTCGCTGCATCTGGTGGCACTGGCCCGCGACGTGTTGGATTTACCCCGAGAACAGGACAGTTTTAGCGAAGATGTGATCCTCGAGAGCCTGCGATGTCTCGAGATAGCGTGTCGCGATTTGGGCGTCGGATATGACCCCGTATCGGCAGATGGCAATGTGGTGCGCGTGGCAAAAGTTGGTCGATCGCTGTATTTTTTGCGAAATAAACACCCGTTTAACGATTATGTTTCTGGAAAATTGGCCGAAGACAAAGGCTATCAATACGAGTTGTTTGCTCGGGCGAATATCGCGATCCCCAAAACCATGACGGTGTTTAATCCGCTGGCTGATCGGCGATTTGATCGGTATAAGACGCATGCTTCTGTCGCAGATATTGTCGCGGATGTGGTGCAACGCATGGCTTTTCCGGTTGTGCTGAAACGCAATCGCGGGTCTATGGCGCAGGGCGTGTATTTGGAAACAGATGCGGATGGCTTGCACTCGCGTTTGCAGGCATTGTGCGTCAACAGCAGCCGATTTGACAATGTGCTGCTGATCCAAGTCTATGTCGAAGGCCCTGAATATCGCATTGTGGGCAGCCGAGATCAGGTGTTGCTCGCATACCAAAAACACAGTGATGCAGACGCGGAGAAAGCGGATCTCAACCCCCTGCATCGGGCGGGCGGTATGGCTGTTCCGGTCGTTGATGACGGGCTATGGGGCAATTTTCGCGACCTGACGCGGGCGTTAAACCGGGTGTTGGATTTGGGGTTCTACGCGATTGATTTGATCGCGGGTTGCGATGGGTTTTCCGTCTTGGAAGTCAACCCCAATCCGATATGCCATTTCTACAACGCGCACAATGGACGGGGCGATTTTGTGCAAATTTATCAGTATTTGCTGCGAAAATATTTGTTGGGAGAGCATCCTGCTGTGCCCGTATTGCCGGGGAGAGGCGAGGAGTGAGGAGGGCACCCACCAGTAGGGGCAACCCTTGTGGTTGCCCGATCATTATTTTCAGATACAAGACGCGAGACGTAAGACGCGAGAGGACGCAGAGAAGTGTTGGGGATAGCAGACAGGGAGACGGACTGCTGGCTGCTAAATGCCGAATTTCGATTGCGATTGAGATGGGATGCCTGTAAGCAATTTTTCGAGTGTGTTGGTGACGAGAAGAACAACGCGATTTTTGCCTTGTTTGAGCCACGCGGTTTCGCCAGTCCAGCAATAAGGCGCCCAGGCGCGCACGCCCAAAGAGTGCCCGTTAATTTTTATTTCGACAATGTCGGCGAGGTTTTTCATGGCGCATTGGAAATTGATTTCGAAACGCTCGGCTTTGGGCAGGGTATTGAGCGCGATGTCTCGGCTGTACGCCACGGTGCCCGCGTAGAAAGGAAGCCCTTGGGCGTGGAGGTCAAAAGTTGGGCTTCTATCGTGAAGGGGAGAGAGCCTGGGATAGACACCTCGCCAAGATTTGACCTGAAAACGCCCAAAGAGATACAGGGCATCGACGAGGCCATCGCCGGGGCCGTTGACTTCTAGGCGAATGGCGATCACATTTTTGCCTGGGGTGATGCGTTGTCCGATGGCGCACGTCGCGTTGGCGTGATCGAATCGGAAGGTGGGGCGAAAAGCATTGCTCGGCAATTTGAGGCCGTTGATGTAGATGTGATACGCGCCCTGAATCGCGCTTCGATCCATGACCAGAGAGAGTTTGGTGGGAATGATGTCCGCGATAAAGGTTGTTCGGTACCAACACGCGGTTTTTTCTTTTGGATCGTCAAAAGGTTGTGGGCGCGTTTCGGACCACCTGTGGTCGGTATAGGTCGGTTGATGCCAGTTTAGGCGCACACCTTTGTTAGACGGGTCGAGTTGCATTTTGAATTTGTCCAAGCGCAGTGCGTTATCGTCTTCTAGGTCAACTTTCCAGGGGCCTGTTAAATCGAGTGCGAGCGGTTCTGCGAGCGGTTTTTTGGGCGGTGCTTCTCGTTGGTCATGCTTCTGAATGGGGCTTGCGGTGGTCACGATCATGTGGGATTGCAGCCGATCAAAGTCCAGGTTGACACGGGTCATTTCTCCGGCAGATTTGGTCGCAAGGGGTGTGCGTTTGCCCGTTTCCAGATCCCATCGTTCTATTTTTTTTTCTGAGACGGGTATATCTATTTGCGTTGCAACGGGCGCGTTTTTCGCGTTGACGAAAAAGAATATGTGCTGCTTTTCATCTGTGCGGTGGTGATACTGTATCGCGTCGGCGTTTTTCCCGTCTGACAGAATGTGTATTCGCCGAGGCAGAATTTCGTCGAGCAGGCGTTCGAGCATAGATGTCGCCTGATTTTTTTCAATGGTCCCCCCAGTGCGAATAAAGAGGAAGTTGTCTCGACTCAGCAGGTGGACGCCCGATTCGTGCCCGGTATAATCGCGGATCATGCGTCCCGGTTCCATATCGGTCAACCGCGAAAAACCCTCGACGACCGATGTGCCCTCTTGAATATCCTCGATGGGCAATAACCCCAATGCGATGACGAGACCGCCTGCATTGATGAATGCGCGCAGCTTATCAAACGCCGCGCGTTCCAAGTTGGTGATGGGGGGAATGACCAGAACCGCGTAGCGCGTTTTGCCGATTTGCAATTGGCGGTTGATGACTTTTGCCTGGGCGAGGAGGGCCGGGTCAAGGCTGTGAAACGGGCGTTGCATGTGATACAGGGCGCGGGTAATACAGTCCCAGTCGGCAACGAGGTGATTGGTCAGGGTTTCTTCATCGGGATCATAGCCGATATAAGACCAGTGGTGATAGGGATGTGCGAGATGTGCCCACAGGCTGGTGACGGGGTCGAGGAGTGCAATATCCGCGACGGGCTGACCCCGACGTAAGAGATGGGCGAGTCGGCCCGCATAGTCAGACAGTAGGCGGAAGTGTTTCCAGTAGGGATTTTGATGGAATAGAGAGGGCGGTTTGGCGTGTTTTCGCAACCCGTCGAGCGTGTAGTAGAAGGCGTGGGGTACAAAGAAATTGGTTCCTCGCGCGCCGAGGGTATCGAGTTGTGCTTTCATATCTTGCAGGGTGATCGCCCAACCCGTGTTTTGAAAACAGGTATTGAGCACGCGGTTAGGGGTCGTTTGCGCGTCTAGTGCGGTTGCAAATCCCGGGTTGTGACGATAGGATACGGCGCGCCTTTTGGCGCGTTCAACGCGGGTATCCTCTTGATCGCCACTGGCGCCAGGTATGGGTATTGAACTGCGATGGGCATTGCGTAGCGGGGTGACATTGCTGGCGTACGTAAGGCCGTGCGCTTTGCACCAGTCGGTGCTGCGCGCGCTGTCGTGCCGCTGTTGCAGTTCGCTCAGGGTTTGAAAATAATCGTAGCGAATGCGGCTCGTATTGAGGCCAAAGTAAGTCATGAGGGCGGGCAAGCACGCGAGGAGGTCATAGCCGTTGCGCGTTTTGAAGTATTCGGGCAATATGGGTGACCAGGGCAAACGATCGTGGAGAAAGCGCGTTTCTGCGGTTAAAATGCCTTTTAAGGTTTTCCCCTGGTAAGTGGAAAATTGTTCGATATAGGGTTGTTGGAGGGTCTGATGCATGGTGCGGACAGACTCTGGGTTGAATCGGTCGAGGTGCAATCCCGGGCACCCTGCGGTTGCCGATGGTTCTTGCAAAAAGACGAGCACGCGCCAACGTCCGGGCGGTGCTTTCCAATACAGTCGGCGGGCGGGGTCAAAAGAGATATACGCGTGGGGGTGGTGCGCGGAAACCGCGTTGTTGTGGCGCAAGGCGTGGCGTTGATGATTGACTCCCAAATACGCGCTGATATCTCGTTTTTCGTCCCACAGACAGCGTTCTCTCCGCAAGGGAACAGCCAACGCCTGCAACACGGGTGCCCAGGGCAGCATCAGATCGACTTGCTGCCCGCCCTGTACAACGGTTTCGCGGAAGGTGAGTTGCTGCGCGACGAATTGGGGGTGATTTAAGGTGATTTGGGTTGATCCAATGCCGCCGGGGTAGCGATATTCGTCGTGAATCCAGACATGAAGCCCGCATTCTTCTGCTGTTTTGATTGCCAAATTTACGCGCTCGAACCACAGGTGAGACAAATAGGGCGTTTTGAGCCCGGGCCCCGTTGCCAAGCAAAACCCGCCCAACCCTTTTTCGGCCATTTCGCGGATCTGGCGAACGATCTCGTTTTCTTCTATGGTGCTGTTCCAGATCCAAAATGGCACGAGGCGGTCGGCAGCAGGGGGATGGATGAAATTTTTGGGGTTCATAAGTTTGGGGGGTTATGACGCATGCCAAACAGTTGGTGCGCGGCAGCGCAGATGCTGATTTACATGGTGCTAGCACATGCTCGGCAAATATAAGTGACTACCCGTCCATGTGGGCGCATACGGATGAGTTTGATCTCGCCTTCTCGCTGTTTGCACTGCGCGCACAGGCGGTCTAATTTGGGGGCGGAGACAGAGGGGAGGGCCGCGCAGGTATCACAGCGATACAGAACGCGCTTGATATTGTTTTCGATATGGGTTTGCGCCTTTGTTGCCGGAATTTTGCCACACTGTTCGCAAATCAATGCCGTGACCTCGCGTTTGTACAGGGCAGGCGAGACGCCCGCGCACCTGTTTATTCGTGACCCGAAAATTTAATGCCTATAAAAAAAAAGTCAAGATATTTTGATAAATTGTTGTTTTATTGAGGTCTTACAAAAACTCAAGTCGCGATTTTGATCTCTCTCCCGCGAGAAATAAGGCTGTGGTTGGCTTTGGGAATGGCTTCAACCCGCTCCCGGCCAGACTTCAATTCTAAAATACGCCAGGGGATCTGAACGCGTTTCTCCAAAGCGGGAAGGGGTGCACATCTGTACTTGTCAACGATAAACCCTATCGGTATCATATATTATGGACGAGCGAATATACGGTTTGGTGTTGGCGGCGGGTATGGGGCGTCGGATGGGGGCGACCAAACAGTTGTTGCCTTTTGGCGAGAGAACGGTTCTTCAAACCGTGGTTGATACGTTGTTGGCTGCGGACCTCGCTGGCGTCACCGTGGTTTTGGGGCACCGTGCAGGTGCTGTGCGCCACAGTTTGCGCGATCGGCCCGTGCAATTTTGCGTTAATGATGCGTACCGCGAGGGGATGTTTTCCAGCGTACTGTGCGGTCTTTGCGGTCTGCCTGCGGATGCAGATGCGGTGCTGATCGCCCTGGGCGACCAACCGCAGATTGAAACGCATGTCGTTCAGGGCGTGGTACAGGCATACCGCGAAAGCGATAAGGGCATTGTGATTCCCATATCGGGTGGGACGCGCGGGCATCCGGTGCTGATCAATTTATCGCGGTATCGCCGCGAGATTTTCGCGCTGTCGGGGGATGAGGGCCTCAAGCCCGTCATGCGCGGGCACCCGGAAGACACGCTGGCAGTGCCGGTAGAGGACGAGGGAATTTTGAGAGATTTGGACACGCCGGAAGATTATCGATCTGAGATCAAAAGGATGTCGAGGACGCGCGCGCCGGAGGAGAGGGAAGATGTTACCCAAAGACGTTGAAGTTGCATTGCAAAAAGGGCAGGTGATTCCCGCGCATCCACTGGCGCTAACAGCCGAGCGGAAGCTGGACGAGCCGCGGCAGCGGGCATTGTCGCGCTATTATATTGCCGCGGGCGCGGGCGGGTTGGCCGTGGGCGTGCATACCACGCAGTTTGAAATTCGCGATCCCAAGTGGGATTTGTATGGCCCTGTTTTGGAACTGGCCGCGCATGTGATGGATGCCGAAGCACCGGCTGATTTTATTCGCGTGGCAGGTATTGTGGGCAACACCCCACAGGCCGTGTCAGAGGCAAAACTCGCGCGTGATTGCGGCTATCAGATCGGGTTGGTGAGTTTGCGCGCGTTTGCCACTGCCAGTGTCGATGCGATGGTGGCACACTGCCGAGCCGTTGCCGATGTGATTCCAGTGATGGGTTTTTATTTGCAACCGGCTGTGGGCGGGTGTGTGTTGCCTTTTGAGTTTTGGCGGCGTTTTGCAGAGATCGAGTCTGCGGTGGGCATTAAGGTCGCGCCCTTCAATCGGTATCAAACGCTGGATGTTCTCCGCGGGGTGGTGGCGTCGGGACGCGCGGAACACATCGCGCTCTATACGGGCAATGACGACAATATTGTGATGGATTTGTTGACGACGCACCGGTTTGCGTGCGACGGGGCATCTGTGGCGGTGCGGATTGTGGGTGGGCTTTTGGGGCATTGGGCCGTGTGGACACAGAAGGCTGTGGAGATGTTGCGCGAATGCCAAAAAATAGCCCAATCGGGAGATGTACCCCGGGAAATGCTCACGCGAGCGATTGAGGTGACAGATAGCAATGCGGCGTTTTTTGACGCAGCCAACGCGTTTCGCGGATGTATTGCCGGTGTTCACGAGGTGTTGCGGAGGCAGGGGCTTCTCGAGGGTATCTGGTGTCTCAATCCCAACGAGGGCCTGTCGCGCGGACAAGCCGAAGAGATTGACCGCGTGTATGCTGCCTATCCGCATTTGAATGACGATGCTTTTGTGAAGCAACACCTGGACGCGTGGTTGCGGTGAGGCGAGTGGTTAGGGGCAAAAGGCGCGAGGAGACACAAAACGCGATGAACATTGATAAAAGGCGGCGACAGGCAGGCGTTTTGTATCATGAAATGATAATTGGGCAACCACAAGGGTTGCCCCTACAATGCTGGCTGAATGTTGTTGACTTGCAGTGTTTGACTGTGCATGATGAAATGGAAACCGAGCCTGCAAAGGGCGATGTTCAATTGATTCAAGGAGGTTTGTCGTGAAGATGCATATTGCGGGTCAATGGGTGGATAAGCCCGAGAAGATCGATGTGATCAATCCGTTTGACAATTCCGTGGTGGATACAGTGCCAAAAGGCGATGCAGCAGATGCGGATGCGGTGATAGCGTCGGCTGTGCGGGGGGCCAAAGAGATGGCCGCGTTGACGGCTTATGAGCGGTATGAAATTTTGCATCGGGCCGTGGATCTGATGAACGAACGGGTCGAGGATTTGGGGCGCACGATCACGCTGGAAGAGGGCAAGATTTTGCCCGAGGGCATTGGCGAAGCCAAGCGCGCGATTGAGACGATGACGCTGTCTGCCGAGGAGGCCAAGCGGTTGTATGGCGAGACCATTCCACTGGATGGTGGGTCGGGGGTGCGCGATCAGTTTGGCTTTACGCTGCGCGTGCCGTGCGGGGTGGTGCTGGCGATTACGCCGTTTAATTTTCCCCTGAATCTGGTGTGTCACAAAGTGGGGCCGGCCCTGGCCGCGGGCAATGCGGTGATTGTGAAGCCGGCAACGGATACGCCGCTTTCCGCGCTGAAACTGGTCGAGATACTGGTGGAGGCCGGCGTGCCGCCCGAGGCGGTGCAGTGCATTACCGGGCCGGGCAGCGAATTGGGCGACGCGCTGTGTTCGGATAGCCGCGTGCGAAAAATTAGTTTTACGGGCAGCCGAGATGTGGGCGAGCAGATTTGCCACGTGGCGGGTTTGAAAAAGGTGACGATGGAATTGGGGTCCAACGCGCCCTTGATCGTGATGCCAGACGCGGATTTGGAACAGGTGGCTGCTGCGACGGCGACAACGGGTTTTGCCAATGCCGGGCAGGTGTGTATTTCCGCGCAGCGGGTGATGGTGAACGATGCGGTGTACGGCGATTTTATCGATGCGTTGACGCCAAAGGTCGAGGCCCTGACGACGGGCAATCCCATCGCGGATGGCGTGACCATGGGCCCGATGGTGCGGGAACGCGATGCCGAACGCGTGCAGGCGTGGATTCAGGATGCGGTGCGTTCAGGCGCGCGTCTCGTGACCGGCGGCGCGCGCGAGGGTGCGATCCATCAAGCGACGGTTGTTGCCGATGTGGATCCGGGTATGAAAATTTCGTGCGATGAACTGTTTGGACCCGCGGTGGGCATCACGCGGTTTGACGATATTGACGCGGCGATTGCAATGGCTAATGATACGAATTACGGTTTGAGTGCCGCGTTATTTACAGAGAATATCCACTGGGCGATGCGGTTTGCGCGAGAGGTGCATTCGGGCAATATTCACGTCAACTGGGGCACGCAGTGGCGCGCGGATTTGATGCCCTACGGCGGGTTGAAGGAGAGCGGCATGGGCAAGGAGGGGCCGAAGTACGCGGTAGAAGAAATGACGGAAACAAAGATGGTGGTGTTTCATTAAGCTGTTTATAAGGTGCGTACTTTAAGGTACGCACCTCGTCAAAAGGATGATTTAGAATGGCTCTTATGGATCGAGATTTGAGCATCATAAATGAATAAAAAAATAAGTTGCTCTCGATAGATGAGGAACATTGAATCCGCAAGGTTATTTTGTACGGTTCTCGCGCTCGGGAACGGCCAATGTCAATAGTGATTATGACATTCTGGTGATTGAAAAAGATCCGGTGGCAAAACGAGATGAAATGCGCCGTTTTCACCAAGCATTGCGTTCTTTACCCTACGAATTGGACTTATGGGTTATGGGAAGCCGAGAATTTGAGGAAACCAAAGAAATTGTTGGCGGAATGGCGTTTCCCGCTCACAAATACGGTCAGGTACTTTATGAGATCTCCTGAACAAGTTCAATGGGATTTTGTGCAGCAGTGGCTGGATAAGGCGGAGAGTGATCTGTGTAGCATCAGAAGCTAATTTGGAGACGTTACATTATGGCTCACGTCATGCCTTTTGGCGAAGTTCTTGAAACGGCCGATCAATTGTCGCTTGGCGAAAAAGAAGCATTGATTGAAGTGCTGAACCGACGACTTATTGAAGCACGCCAAGATGAATTCGTCCAGGATATTGAGGAGGCGAATCAGAATTTCAAGAAGGAAAGGCTCTGCCAACAACGCCTGATGATCTCATGAAAGAGATTACATCGTGATGAGGTATACTAAAAAACGGCTTCTCAATCGAGAAGCCGTTTTCTCGTTATTACTGTTGAACGCTTGGACTAATCTTCTACCGGTCCAGCATACGGCGCGCGTTCAAACCGACAGGGCGATTCGACGAGGCGCGGGTCGTTCTGTTCGCGCAGGGTGCGCATGAGGTTGGCAGCGAGTTCTTCGCGGATGGGGTCGTATTCGGGGTCATCGGCAATGTTGTTCATGTAGTGCGGATCAACGCGCAGGTCGTAGAGTTCTTCTTGCGGGCGTTTGCCAAAGCCAATTTCGAATAATTCCCGCATGTCTTTTTTTGCGCGGTGGTGAATCATATAGGCTTTTGTGGGACTGGCGTCTAAGTCGGGATACGCGACTCGGGTGTTCCAGGTCAGATCTTGGACAGAAGGGGCTTCTGCATTCGGGTCGTCGAGTCCTTGCGGGTCGCCCATGGGCCAGCGGTCGGGTGCAAAGTTGTGGATGTAGAGAAAATCGCCGGTGCGAATGGCGCGTTGTGGATAGGGCAATTGGCCTTCTCGTGCGGTGGCAACGTGCCGTTCTCGTCCGGTGACGACAAAGGTGCGTTGGGGATCGACCAGACCATTTTGTTCGCTTTTGAGAACGGAAAGCAGGCTCTTGCCGGTCATCGTGTTGGGCATGTCCACGCCCGCGGCTTCGAGGAATGTCGGGGCGAGATCCATGAGGTTGACAAAGTCTTCAATCGTGCGCCCTGCGGGGATATTGCCAGGCCAGCGCGCGGCCAGAGCCACCTCGCACCCAATGTCGTAGAGGTTGCACTTGGCGCGCGGAAAGCCCGGTATGCCGTGGTCGCCGCTGACGACGATGAGGGTGTTGTCGAATTCGCGGATGTCTTTGAGGCGTTGGATCAAGACGCCCAAGCCCGCGTCGACTGCTTGGCATTCGCCGAGGTAGTCGCACACATCTTCGCGGACTTCGTGGACATCGGGCAAGAAGTCGGGCAATCGGCCTTTGAGGTCATCGGGGTTGAGTCCCCAGAGTGCTTTGCCCGAGCCGCGTTCCCAAGTGCGGTGGGTATTGGTGGGTCCCCACCAGTAGCAGAAGGGCTTGCCTTTGGGTCTGGCACTGAGGAATGAATTGAAGTTGTCGCGGGTTTCGTCTAAGAGGACTTGTTTGGCGCGTTCAACGCCCCATTCGCCGGCGTGTTCGGTTGCCCAGTGAGAAAATCTCCGATAGTTGGTGCCGGCGGATTCATAGCGCGTTCGGTCGGCGCCATAAGGGGCATTGGCGGCTTTTCCGGGTGACCAGACTTTGTAGGTGTAGCCGATGTGATAGCCCGATTTTTCGAGTTCGAGCGGGTACGTGGGAATGCTTTCGTCCCACAGGGCGCCTTGCAAGATCGCGCCGAGACCGGTTTGCCAAAAGTATTGTCCGGAGAGAATTGAACTTCGGCAGGGCGTACAACTCGGCGCGGGTACAAAGGCGTTGGTGAACAACGCGCCTTCACGGGCAATGCGGTCAAAATTAGGCGTGTCGATGAGGTGGTTGAGAGAACGGGAGCCTTCAACGCGCCGATAGGCACTGGCATAACGCCCCCAGTCGTCGGCAAAGGCAAAGACGATGTTGGGTTGCATGAAAATCTCCGGAATCGCGTGTGATAAAAATTGTCTGCGTAAATGGGGTGTGAAGTCAATTTGGATCCAATACCTCCGTGCCATTGATACTCACACAATGCGGATCTGTCAACACCAAACCCGATCAAACCGTTTGATCTATCCCATCTGACACGCGTATTGAGCCGCACCTTGGCCCGCGATGAGTCCATAGGCGAGGCCCATGCACAAACCGCCTGTGTAGCCTCGGGTATAAATGCCCCCACAGTCGGCACCGGCCGCGTAGAGACCGGGGATGGGGCGATTGGTTTTGTCCAAGACTTGCGCGTTGGCATTGACTTTGGCTCCGCCGTAGGTAAAGGTGATGCCGGGCAAGGTGCGGATGGCGTAATAGGGAGGCGTGTCGAGCGGGATGAGGCCGCCGGATTTTGGCACAGATAGGGTTTGCCCATTGCCCGTGGCGCATGCCGCGGCGTATTCGGCCATGGTCTTTTGGAAGGTGTGGCCGGGAATTTGCCAGCGGTTGGTCAATGCGCGGGCGAGTTCATGCAAGGAGGAGGTTTCGAGGACTTCGCCGCGTGCTTCGCGGATGTTTTTGACGCGGTCGTCAGGGGTGGGCCATTGCGAGAGCGCGGCTTGGTTGTGGCGGATGTGTTGGTCAAAGATGAGAATGGCGGTGGCTTTGGGTTGTTGCACAATGGCGTGGCAGGTGACTTCGTCGCCCAAAAATTCGTCGTCGAATCGCTCGCCTTTGAGGTTGATCAACACCGCGTATTCGCTGAAGTCGGGTTTGACTTTGAGGAAGTTGTGCAGTCCGATGCGCGCGGGCGGCGCGGGCAGGAGATGGCCGTAGAAGCGATTGAAGGGGCCGACGGGTTGGGCGCCGGCCGCGAGCGCGCTTTGAAATCCGCCCCCTGTGTTTTGCGGCACACCGCGCACGATCATGTGATTGGATTGCGCGCCAAAATACCGCGCGCGCAATTGGGCGTTGCCCTGAAATCCGCCCGTTGATAGGATGACGGCTCGGGCGGTCCATTTTGAACGCGCGGTTTTAACCCCTGCGATGGGTTTGCCATTGCCACCGAGCAATCCGGTGAGAGCGGTGTTTGTGAAGATGCGGCCGCCCCGGGCTTGAAACTGATTGGCCAACGTTTTCATTGCCGTGCGAACATCGGGCGTGAATTGATAGATGGTGCGTTGAAATTTATAGGGGTTGGGCTCTTCGCGCGCGTGCAGGAAGACGCCCTGTTTGGGCAGCCAGTCGATGCCGGTGTAGAAGTGGTCGATCAGCGCGGCGCCGAGGTCCTGATCGCCATGGGGTTGCACTTTGTGCCATTCGTCTATGTTCGTAGCACACCAGATTGTGCCGCCCGATGCCGCGGCTGATCCGCCGATGGTTTCGGCTTTTTCAATGATGGCAACGGTCGCGCCGTTTTCCTGCGCGCGCAGGGCCGCGCACAGTCCCCCAATGCCCGCACCCGCCACGATGACGTCGTAATGGTCAGACATCAATTGTCTCTCCTTTGGTTTATGGCAACTCGGGACGCATCCTAACGCGGTTTGCACCCGCTGTCAAGGGAAACATTGGAGATTGCGATAAGCGGAGATAGCAGCAATCAGTGCCAATAAAAAAATAGGAGGTGACAGCACAAGGTGTCACCTCCTTAAATCAAGACGAGCGATTACCGATAGATATCGCGTCAATGGCCTATTTCCACGACAAGTACAACAAGGATATCATCTCGAATTTCGTAAATGATGCGATATGCACCAACGCGGATTCGATAGCGATCAGAGAATCTTTTGAGTTTAATACATCCAGAAAGACGAGGGTCTGTTCCCAAGGCGTCAATATGGGGCTGAATGCGATGTTGGAGTTGGGCGGGTAATTTCAAAAATTGTCTGCGTGAACGTTGTGTGAAGTTGATTGTGTAAGTTCCAATCCGGCTTCTTTTTGGACTTTTCCCAATGGAATGGGTCGTTCCCCTATGCGTTCCATTTCTTTCCTCGCTTGATCTGCTGCTCGGTTGTCAATCATATCTTCCAAAAATTGAAACATTTCTTTTTGCGAAATGCCCTGTTTTTGGGCTTTGACAACCGCTCTTTCAAATGCTTCCCAAAGCAGTCACACTCTAACTGATTGCCCCATGTTCGTTGAGGTGCTTCACAACTTTCTGTAGCAGTTCCTGCACGCGACGAAGGCGTTTGATGGTGGCATCTATGTTCACAATGCCTTTGGTATCAACGGCAAACCACGGGTCCTGATCATTATCACTGAATATGACGTCTGCAACTGCTGCACCTTTTCCACCCCTGAATCTGCCCGCCTTCTGGATCCGGATGTCGTCATTATTCTCCTCATTAACTTTTCCCAAGGCTTCGAAGACTTGCCACATGAGCGCATTGTGAACTCTGTCCATGGCATTACCGTGTCCAAGCCGGACTGTCAAACGCATCGCGTCGTGAATCTGCATAAAGAGTTCCACATGCCGGCACTGAGTTCCAACCCAATTCAATTGACCTTTCTGCTCGCCGTACAACCAGAACGCGAGGAATCCTCCAGCCGGATTTGCGTAATACCCCCAACCGCACCAATCCCCTTTCTCTAGACACACAGATTCCAGTGCCGTATAGAAGCCTTCACGCGGCGATTGTTCACATTGCCACTCGCGGTAGCACTCGGATTTCCACCTATTTGTGTCGTCTTCCCATCTCTGGAGATATATACGGAAGTCGTCCACGATGACATTTTTCGTATCCTGAAATTTGTTCAGAACATCAAGGAGATCACGACGCAGAAAGCGGCCACATTCGTTTTCACGTGGGAGGTACTCTTTTGATTCGTTGCCCGTCTTGAGATACACTGCGACCAAATGGTCATAGCTGCCGCTATATCTCTTCTCTGCGGCCTCCTTATAGCGTTCGATTTGGTTCGAGTGCTCTGAGGTGCTTACTTTGTCTTCAATGAGCAGGATGATCCGATTGGCATTTTTGTTTTTGTTGATTCTTGCGAGAATGTCAATCCGGTCAATCTGAGTCTCGACGTCAAGTGTCTCGATCAGCGGGAGGTCAATCTCTTGAGTCCAAAGAAGTGAACGCAATAGTTCGGTGCCGAGAGCATGGAGACGTGGGTGCGATTCGCGATATGTTGGGTCGCCCCACGCCAATATGTAGGCGATGGTAGCGTCCTGTGCGAGTTCCTTTGTCGCGAATCCGTACAGATTAGGTAGTACTACTTGCATTTCTGCCATAACATTTTTTCTTTATGGGTGGTTAAACCGATTCGGATTGGATTACGTAGCAAGATAATTTCTACTCTCAGAAAGATCAAGCTGAAAAAAAAGCAGGGGGTTAAAAGTTCGGGTTGCGAATGCGTCATCACTTACAAGAGGGCGATGAAGCCTGCCTGAGTGAAATCACGGTCATGCGCCAGGGCTTCCAAGATGCCTCTCCCATCCATCAGCAGAAAACTCGCGCAATCGGTCACGCTCCACCGCTGGTCCAACCGGGATGCGTACAGGTCAACAGCCGCCCTGAACTGATCGCTTGTTTGCAACACAACCTCCACATTGGGGTCGTTCATGATTTCTTCCACGGCATCGGCAGCCAACTTGCGTTTGTATATTCCGTGTCTTCCCATAAAATTCAGAAATTCGACGAGGACCATCTCACTTGTAACTATCCTGATGTTTCCCAACAGTTCGGCGACGAGTTTTGCGCGCTCATGCAGCGCATCATCTGGGTTCACCCTGGCTATCCAGTACCCCGTATCTGCGAAGATGACCTTCACCGATCATCCTCCACCTTTGGCCGGCCATACAGGTAATGTTTGTAGTTCACAGCACCGTCAGTCGGTACATCGTCCCATGTTCCTTCCGGCGCAGACTTGTGAATCTTTTCAAACATTTTTGGGATTGACTGTCCCGGCGAGGCGGATGGCTTTTCGTTCTCTCCTTGTCCATCCTTCTGAGGAAGGTGTCCCTCGGAACAAAGGGCTGACATCGCAACCAGTTCGCAATGCGCCAGACGAAGGAGGCGTTGCGGTTTGCCAGTAGCGTCGAACTTGCCCGTCCCGCTGACTTTGAGGCGCGTGTTGCGGTGCCAGCGCAATGCCTGGGTGATTATCATTTCATCCTTGTCCTTGAAGGGGACGATCAGGGTGTCGCCGCTGTCTAGCAGCAGTTTGAATGAGCCGCCACCGCGGCTCTTCAACGCCACTGCCCGCACCTCGCCAATCACGTTCACCTGGTCGTTGACATGCGTTTCTTGCTTTTCCATGTCTCGCCTCCTCTTTGTACATTTTCAGGTTGCTTGGCTATCATTGGACAAGATAACGGTACATCAATGCAAATTGAAGCGATCATTGTGATACTATTTATACTCCTTGAGAAATACCTGACAATTCATTTATGAGAAACTGGCAGATGGCATCACCATTTATGAAAGTAACGAGTTTGTGGTTTAAAAAAATACAAAAATGATCCACAACAAGCCAAACAAAATAGGAGGTGACAGCCCAAGATGTCACCTCCTCAAATCAAAACGAACGATTACCGATGTGTGACTTTTGGTGGTGCAAATCAAGCGTCTTCTTCGTTGTGCTCGTTCAAAAAATTCGTGACCGCTGGCGTGCCGACTTCGATGAAACGCCTGAGTGTGTTGGCTAACTTGTTGGCAAAATCTTCGTCCAGTGCATTGGGGCCGCCGAACTCAACTACGACTGCTCGGCCCCAGCTATCGTACGACGTTTGCCCTTCTTGGATGTCCAGGTTATCAGGTCGGGGGCTTTCTCGTTCAGCCACAGGGCAGCAGAGGTCACTTCCGGCGCGAATCGATGGCTCGCCAGAATGATGCGCTGGTCGTTGTTCAGAATATCGAGGTCGTCGCCCTCAAGGTGGTTCTGTAGTCTCTGCTCGGCATCTGTCTCCGACACCTTTTCATGGGTGGCAAGCATCCGGATAATGTCTTCATGTTTGGTGTGGTGGAGATAGCTTGCGTACTTGATGGCCTGCCAGTGAGCGTCAGTGCCGGTATGGTCGCGCTTCAGTTCAATGATGACCAACTTTCCGTCCTGGTCCACAGCCAACAGGTCAAGCCGCTCCTTCGTCCTGTCGAAGCCACTGAACTCCTTGGCGATTATCAACAAATCTGCGCCCAAGATATCGGCGTTAGCGGCTACCCATTCCTGAATATCCCACCGCTCCCGCAATCCCAACTGGGCGAAGTCCACCGCATCCATCTCTTCTGATTCCTTGTTTTCGGGGTTGATTTTGAACAACCGCGGTTCACTGCTCATCTCCGTCTCCTTTTGGTTTCGGTCTTCGCGTTCTCACTTCTTCAGACCAATGAAGTACACCCAAGTCCTGTTGCCCTCACTCTTTCACCAACTGCCAATTCAGCCCGGAGCCGGGCAGGGTGACGAGCACTTTTTTTATTTTAAGCGCATCCAAAGTGCCCGGCAGATTGCCGCGCAGCAGAAAACCCTGATCTTCATACGGGCCGATGAGCGAATCTTCTTTGTTGTCCAATTTGATCTTTTTGCCTTCTGCGGTGGTAAAAATGATGTCCTTAAATTTGCGGGGTTTGCCAATGTCAGCGGTGGCATAGACCTTGCCCAAGACCTGTGTGGGATCCAAAGAAAAGCGGCTGGCAACCGCGGGTGTGGTCCAGCGTTGGCACGACATTTCAAGGGTGACGACCTCATCGCCGTGTTTGTTGCGCCCCACAACGCGCACAGGTTTGTCAAACACTTTGACCTGAGAACCGGTAAAAGCCGCGATGCGGTCGTCGAGCAACGGATGCGAGCGAAACGCCTGCAAGTTCTTTTCCTCAGCCCCGAAATAATCCGTGTAGTACCGCAGTTTCTTCAACACGCGCGTCATTTCAGCCAGTCCTTCCTGCCCGTATTGCCGTTCCAAATACAACGCGGCCATGGCATCGGCCTCTTCCTCCATGGATCGCGGATATCCTTCAAAAAATACATCTGTTGCAGCCTTGGCCAACCCATACGCCAACCCGCCAAAAATTACCGCGTTTTCCATCTTGTCTTCTTTTGATTTGGCTCCGGCTATCACGCCGACCAGCGCGCCCACACCCGCTGCAATGGCCTGTTTCTTTAGTTCATTGCGATAAATTCGATAGCTGTGTCGTCGCTCGACATGCGCGATTTCATGGGCAATCACGCCCTCAATTTCCAAATCGCTCTCTGTGGCCTCCAACAATCCCCGGTTGACAAACACAAATCCCGTGGGCAACGCATAAGCATTGACCTCATCGTCTTCCATGACCGAAAACCGATACTGATACCCCTGCAATGGCACCGGCCAATTGTCCAGCACCCGTTGCCCGATCACTCTCGCGTGTACTTGCAATGCGTGATCCGTTGACAACTGCCCCATGCCGCGCACTTGTTGCGACGCGTACAGCCCCAATGTGCGCTCGGTTGCATAATCGCTCACCAGCGGCATTCGCATAAAACACAGTTTGCACGCGCGCATGCCCGCGCCCTCGGCTTCTGCCCGCGTGTGAAATGCCTGTTGTTTGTCTGCATCGGGCAGATGATTGCACGAAGCCACATGAAACATCTTGCTCTGCGTATTGCCGATCAAAGACAGCAAGACCTCAGTCTCCTCTCCTGTCTTAAAACACAGCGCAAAACCCGCATCAAAAGCCGCCCGATAAATGGGTGGCGAATGCAATGGCGCAGAGAAGCGCACCTGCCCTTTCCCTAGCCGCGCGCTCATGAACTCGACTTCTATCGCATCGTCTCGCACTTTGACCGAGCGAATCTGCACCGGCTCGTCCTTTGCAATGCGAAACAGCGTTGGATACCGCCGGGCATGCGCGTAATAATACACCTCGCCCATGTGCTCGTAATACGTCATCGGATTTTGATGCATGCTGCCGCGCAACGTCACATCGCGGCCCTTCCATTCTTTCTCCAATTCCCGCCCCAAACTCGACGGCACTTTCCGAGCAAGTACTTCACCACTCGCACACAGACACAACACCACAGCCATAAAACGGATGAATGTGATCATCGCCAAACTCCTTATTTTTTTGTTTTGGTTGCTTTGTTTCACTGTTGTGGATCAAGACTTCATAACGGGCTACTCAGCCCTGCGTTGAAGCTCATCGGCGATTCAGTCTACGCTGTCATTTCGCCTATGCTCTACAACACAACTCTTCTCCCCACGTTGCGAGAGGCGTCGCGAGCGCATCAATGATATGTTCTTCCAGTTTTCCTTGCTCCTCCCACTCGATCACGGTATTGAGCTTCCATTCCCGATAGATCAAGAACCCCGGGACAACATTGAGACTTTGCCTTTCTGTGTTTTTGAACTGGTCCTTAATTTTTTCCCGATCCTCCGAACTGATGAGGTCCTCGCCTTCCCATTGCTCGGCCAAGGCCAATAGTTCATCTTGGAGTGTTTTCCCAAACGACCCATCTGAGAAGCGGTCAAAGTAGTTGCGAGTTTTCCAATCGGTTGTGGCCCAGATCAGGTGCGTTCTCGCAAAGGAGAAATGGAGATTGGGTTTGATCGTCCATTCCTTCAAAGAGAGAAAAGCCTCCTTGTCCATCTTTTTATAGAAACAGCGGGCCTGCGTGACGGTGTCTGCCGGCGCGAGAGACACCTCAAGGCACTTCCGATCGTATTGAAACTGAATCATAACTCTCTCAGCAATCTTGCCCTGGCGAAATAGGTAATAGCCCTCCCGACTCTCCAAATTTACCTTCTTCGCTAAAGCATTTAATAGATGGGTCGTCCGTCTATTTAGTGCCTCACGCCTGTCACCACAGAGCTTGAAGGTGCGATAGGGAGTCAGCTCCTCCACAACATTTTCTTTTTTAACCTTTGGCTCGCTCGAATGTCTCTCCATTTGGTCACCTTGTCTATTGTTGATGAACCTCTTTATATCCTTGCCATAAAGCACGAGATTCTTCCGCTTTGCGCCCACGACATTGCTCTCACAGTCAATTTTTGGACCAGCGTGGTTCCGAGAATAGAAACGCCCATACGGAAAGTACGACCGCAGCCAATAGACCAACTTCCTGTTGTCTTCCTTTAGATGCACGATACGTGCTATGGAATCAGAATCAGCGATACCCTCTACATTTTCGACTGGGGTTCCCTTGGCACCCTCATCAAAAACATGCTTTTTCGCCATATCATGCGCGGCATTACCTTGAGTAACGACCACGTCGGGCTCAAGAATACTCACTTCCTTGCTGAGATAGCCTCCACAATTCTCGTACAATCGGTAGGGCTCTTGCCCTTTTCCATTGGCATTGGAGCTACACTTCCCCGTTCGCACATGAACGAAGAGTTGCTCTATTGTTTTTGTACTCTTGTCATCCCAATTCCCTGCTGGCTTTAGTTTGATAAAGGGATCAAAAAGGCTCCGAATGGTCGTTGTCGTTCCTCGCCAGTGTGGATTCAAAGATTTGTTCTCCCCAGTGGAACAAGGTGGCCTTGGTTCTGGCTTCGGAACGGACAGAGATATAACCACGATACGTGGGATTGGGTCGCCGCGGTACTTTCCATCTTGATAAGTTTGGCTGACGCTACCGCCTTCATTAGTGAGCGGAGGTGAAAAGCGAAAGCAATCTTCTTGATTCCAAGCTTTACAGCAGACAGTCCGACAGTCTTCCTTTTTTTTGCACTGGAACTTGCTGAACATTTCTTCGTAGCTGCTCTTGCTATCCACAGGCGCGATGCCAACGCACTTGTAATATTTATCGAGTTTTTCTTCATAAGTCATGACATGTCTCCTCAAGAATGCTTTAGGGCAAACAGATAGATTTGGTACGGTTTCAAGACTATCCTTGCCGATATTTTGGATTTTTCCTTCTGGGTGGTTAAACCGATCCGGATTGGGCTGTGCAGCAAGATAATTTCTATTCTTTAGAAAAGTCAAGCTCAACGAGTGCTGAAACGCGGGGCTATTCGTTTCTCGCAAGTGGCACGCCCTCTTAAAAGCCGACCCGGCTTCCCCCAGGCTTTGAGCGGCACTCCTCTGCAAGGGCGCGACCGATGCGCTCCGAGTCGTCGAGGAAATCCAGTGTTTCTGCCCGCTCGCGCACGTTGGCGAAGTCCGCGGGGGTGAGTTTGGTCAGCCTGAGCACCGAGGGGGGTGCGATGCCGCCGAAGAACAACTCATAGGCGCGGTGGATGCGCGGCCTGTTGAGGAAGCGAAACTCGGCGCAGAACAGGAAGCGGCGAGCCGCGGCCGGGTCGAGGGCCTCCCGCCGGTTGGTGGTGCAGGCAAACGGGAGGGGGTGCCGCTCCATCTGGCTGAGTAATTCGTTGACCATGCTCACTTTCCAAGACTGTGCGGCAGATTGGCGATCTGCGAGGAGTGAGTCCACCTCGTCAAATACCAGAAACGAGCGGGTCTCCAGGGCCTCGGCAAAGGCCTCGGCAATGCGCTGCTCGGTTTCTCCGACGAACATGTTCAACAGGTCCGAAGCCCGCTTGGGCAGGACGTCTATCCCCATAAGATCGGCGACGTAGCGCACAAAAGCTGTCTTACCCGTGCCCGGCGGACCGCACAGGCACAGCGCGAACCGACGCCGGCCCAACGCGACCATCCGGTCGGCCAGTTCTTCTAGATCCATATCGGCGTGGACGAGGGCCGGATCGTATTGCTCAATGGGTCGGATGTCGGCTGGGCGGACGCCATAGCGCAGCTTCTCCTTTTGGGCCACGCTGCGCCGGATGGTTTCCCCGTCCCCGCTGACCAAGGCGACCTGCTCGGCGGCCATGGCGACTTGCCGGGGGGATATCTTGTTGTTGTGCGCCAGTTCCTCGGCGAGTTGGTGCGTCTCGGCGTCCGGGATGCTCGCCTTGTGCAAGATACCCGAGTACACGCGCGCCCGCGCCTTGGTGGATAGGTGGCGGAACTCGATGGCGTGCAGCATTCGGTCGATGAAGAATGGCTCGAACCGGCGGTAGTAGTCCATGGCGTTGCAGGCCCAGATAATGGGCACTGGGTTTTCCTCGACCACGCGGTTCAGCCAGTGCTTTTCCCCGAGGCGGAGGTCTTCCATCTCGTCGAAGAGGATCGCGGCATTTGGCTCGTCGGCGAGGGCTTCAAGGGCGTGGTCTAAGGTCTTGGTGCGATCTGTACTCAGACGCGCTTCTGTGCCGATTTCGTTGTCGCCGATGGCGTACAGCCGCGCCCCGACCGCGCCGCAGAGGGTGCGGGCAAATTCGGTTTTGCCGGTCCCCGGCGGGCCGTACAGGAGTATGTTGATCCCCTTCTTCTGGCTGCCCAAGGCCGCAGCGAGGGTGCGCCGCGCATCGTCGGCGTCTTGCCCGAGGTGCGAAAAGGATTGCCACCCAAGCCGCGCCCGGATCGGAGGCCCCAAACGCGGGCGAGCGCACTGGGTGGCGATGGTGCGTTCGAGCCGCTCACTGAAGCGGTAGAGATCCTCCTCGTTTCCGCTCACGAGGCGGGTGGCTTTGATTGCTTGGGCCAAGATGCCGGGCGGACACTCCAACTCGTCCACGAGGCGCCGGGCGCACGCGGCTGCGTCGATTCCTTGGAGATCGCTCTCTTCGAGCATCCGCCGCAGAATCGCGGTCTGGCGGCTCGGGTTGTGGGCGGTGAACCGAAGGACCAGCGTGAAACGCCGTAACATGCTTTCGTCCCAGTTGTCCAGCCGATTGGCCGTGTAGATCACCGGTATAGGGGTCTCCTCCAGCAGGCAGTGGCTGGCGAGACGGGTGCCGCGGCTGGAATCCAAGACATCCTCGGCCTCGTCGCACAGGATCGCGACCTCGGGTGCTGACCGCAGGAGGGCCTGCGCCACGCGCAACTCGTTGCGTCGGCTGGAGCGCCGGTTAAATTCGGTGCGGTCCTCGGCCTCAACTCTCCGGCGGCGATCCGGTTTACCGATGGAATAGAGACAGACACCGACCGCGTCGGCTAGGGTTTTGGCAAATTCGGTTTTTCCGGTGCCGGCCCGGCCGACCAGCAGGATATTCACCCCTTTAGCCCGCTTTTGCACGGCCGCGCGAAGAAGGCGGATAGCATCGTCGCGGCCATTGAGGTGCGCGAAGTCGTCCAAGCCCAACTCGGCCTCGCAGGGTCGGGCAACCAGACGCTCCTGCAACTCGGCCATATCTTGCACCGGCGGATGCCACACCTGTTCAAACTCACTATATAGGCAGTCGCTGAGGAGCGACTGCCTATATTCGGTATGCCCGCGGCTTAGGATTTCCCAGTTGACAATGCCCAAATCGGCCAGCTCGCGGAGCGCGTTCTCCACCTCGTTGCGGGACCGATCCAGCAAAATCGCGGTCGTTTCAAGATGCTTTCCGATCGCGTTATGGAGATGGTCCCACAAGCGTTCGATCAGATAGCAATGGCTGTAATAGTGCGCGAGGTTGAGAAATGACCCGGCCACCGGGCTCAAGGAGAAACGCTCGACGACTAAGCGAGTCGCCCTCTCTTCCGGGCTTGGTGCTGGTGCCTTGCGGGTCTGTCGCTTTAGGGTTTCCACCGCACGGGTGAGGAACCGGGCTACGGCAGCCTGCTGCTGGGCTCGGTCTTCCTCAGACAGGTTGGCCGCGCCTCCCTCTGTTAGGAAGGCGCGGTGGGACCGACATCCCCGCAGGAGGAAGGCGGCATCCATGTCCTCCAGTTCTTCCTCGTAATGCTCGCTCCATTCAAAGATTTTCCGCTGGATGTATCGGTTGTGCTGGGCGGCACGCAGCGCGTTGAGCAGGTAGATGCGCGTCAGGTGCAGATTGTGTGCGTTTATGGATGAAAAACTCTTCTTTATCACCCTTCGAATGGTGACAGAGGAATCGTAGCGGTAAGAGCATTTACGCATGGTCTTGTATGGCCTTTGGTCGATAAATGGTCTGAGGATCTGTTCGATGTCGCGCTGAATTACGCAAATATCATGGCAATGGAGTGGGACAAAACGGGCAATGCACGAGAGGCAAAAAAAGAGACGCATTCCAAAATGAATGCGCCTCAAAGATAAACAGGAGGTATGACAAAGTATGTCGCAGGTGATCAGGTTTTTTCGTAAAAATTCAGATTTTTTTCGAGTTCCTCAATTATTTTTTTCCGCAAGGAGGCCGGCTCAAGGACTTCTGCATCCGCGCCTTGGCTCAGGATCCAGGATTTAATCTCATAGAAACCGCCGGCTCGAAAGGAAAGCACGATCTCTCCGCTGTCCAATTCCTCGATCTCTTGTGAGGGATGCCAAATCCGCTGTTTGATGTAGGGGGCTTGTGATGCGGAGAATCGGACTTTGACTTCTATGGGGTCCTCAAGGACAATGCCAAATGCCTGTTGCACGCGATCTTCGAGGTTGAGATCAACGGGATTTTCAAAGGTCTGAGACGTGATTTCGAGTGCCTGAATGCGTTCTGTTGCCAGGGTGCGTAAATCGTCGTAATTCGGATTGCGACAAAGAAGATATAATCCACTGTGATGATACAAAAACCGCAAGGGGGTAATGGGATAGGTTTTGGTTTGCCCCGTGGTGATCGCGTGATAGGTGACGTTGCAAATTTTGCGCTTCTCGATTGCCCGATGAGCAATTTCGAGTATTTCAGGAGAGATCTGATCCTTTTGTCCGCGAAGATGTGGATAATACGCCGCGCCCGCCTGTTCTAAAAACGCGCTCATCGGCTCAGGGAGCGTTGTTCTGATCCTGTTCCGGATCTTTTTGAACGCGGCTTTGAACGATGTGCCCTCAAGCGAATTGACGATGCCCTCGATAAAAGTCAGCGCGATGATTTCGTCGATGGGGAAGTTTAGGGGTGGCAAGTTCTTGTTCTGGACGAGTTTCCAGTATTTCTGTCGGTCTTGCTCGTCTGGATACAGAGAGAAGCCCACCTCGGACAGATCGGTGAGGTCCCTTTGTATGGTGCGCGTTGAGACTTTGTAAATGTCGGCGAGTTCTCGAATGGTCGCGCCATACCTCCGAGCGGCGAGTTCTCGGAGGATATCCAATTGACGGACGATTTGTCGGGTGTCTGGCATAGCGATTTCTCGCGAAAAATAAAGCAGGCTCACATCAAACCAACGTGAGCCTTATTTTTTTGGTGCCGAAGGTGGGACTCGAACCCACACGGCCTTGCGGCCACTGGATTTTGAGTCCAGCGCGTCTACCAATTCCACCACTTCGGCACCTGAAGGTCTGTGATTAACAATATCCCAAACGCAGCGTTGGGTGTCAAGGGTTTTTGAGGGGATCATTGTCCGCGCGTGGCGGTCCAATGATTTCATTGTAGATAATGGCTTTGCGGATGGTGTCTGGTTCAAAATTGAGTTTCAGGCGGCGTTTGCGTTTGGGCCGGATCATTCTTGGCATTTGCGATGCGCGCACAAATGGGGTTTGGCCTTCAATGTAAGACGATTCATCAGAGACCGCGCGTTTTCCGCGAATCTCGTGAAATTCTTCTCCCGTGTCGGCCTCGTCAACGGGGCGTTTGCCCTGTACTTCTCGAAACTCGGGCCCTGTGTCTGCTTCGGAAACCGGGCGTTTGCCCTGCACGTCCCGAAATTCTGAAGGCGGTTCTAGAGATGGTGCTGGCTCAGGCTCGGGTTGGGGGGCACCAAAGAGGATGTCCCAGTCAGACAGGTCGATCTCCCCTTCTTCAAAGGGATCATCGGCCCCCACGTCGCGGGACGGGTGCTTGCGCTGGAGTTTGGACTCATCCGGTTCGCGTTCTCCTCGCAGCTTTCTTAAGAGAGACGTCAAAAGGCTGAAGAGCGCGAGCAAGATGATGGGTATGATTACTTGTAGATCCATAAGCAAAGCAACCTCATAAGAACGCAGATGAACGCGGATAAAAGGTGAGACGCAAGAGGGCTACCGCAGGTCTGGTGGTATCACATCCTAACTATGCGATAAAAGGCGAGACGCGAGACACCCGCCCAACCCCTCTCACGCCTGTCCCTGACTGCCCTGCTTATGTTTCGGCTCTTCGACACATTTCGACAGGCTCAGTAACCGCTCGTTGAAGTCAACACGGCAGAGAGGTCTTACGTCTCGTCTGGCATGGGGATGGAAAGGGGGCTGACCGCTGAAAGCTGACTGCTGACCGCTAACTTAAGTTGTTTTCTTCTTCTTCGGTTTCACCGGCGATGCCTTCGCGCATTTGGGTATCGGCTTCGATGTTGCGCATGCGGTAGTAGTCCATGATGCCGAGGTTGCCACTGCGGAAGGCTTCGGACATTGCGCGTGGAACTTCGGCTTCGGCTTCGACAACGCGGGCGCGCATTTCCTGAACGCGGGCCGTCATTTCTTGCTCTTGTGCAACCGCCATGGCTCTGCGTTCTTCGGCGCGTGCCTGTGCAATGTTTTTGTCGGCCTCGGCCTGATCCGTCTGAAGTTTTGCACCGATGTTGTCGCCCACGTCGACATCGGCAATGTCGATGGAGAGGATTTCGTAGGCCGTGCCCGAGTCGAGGCCCTTGTCGAGCACGGTTTTGGAAATCAGGTCGGGATTTTCGAGCACGCCTTTGTGGGTCTCTGAAGAGCCAATGGTGGTGACAATGCCTTCGCCCACGCGCGCCATGATGGTTTCTTCGCCTGCGCCACCGACTAGGCGTTCTATGTTGGCGCGCACGGTGACGCGAGAAGTGGCTTTGACTTGTATGCCGTCTTTGGCCACCGCGGTGACCATGGGCGTGGAAATGACTTTGGGGTTGACGCTGACCTGCACGGCTTCGAGCACATCTCGCCCGGCCAGATCAATGGCGGCCGCGCGTTCGGGCTTGAGGCCAATACCCGCTTTGTCTGCCGCAATGAGTGCGTTGACGACGTTTTCAACGTGGCCTCCGGCCAGATAGTGGGCTTCGAGAAATGCGGTGGGAATATCGAGTCCAGCTTTGGTGGCGTTGATTTGCGAGCCTAAGATGATGCGCGGGGGCACGCGACGCAGGCGCATGCCGATGAGTTCGCCAATGCCGATGCGCACGCGCGCGGCAATGGCGGAGATCCAGAGTCCAACCGGAATAAAATAAAAGAAAAGGGAGAGCACGACGATAACTGCAACAACAAAGAAGAGAGGGATAAGGATTTCCATAAAAAAACTCCTAAAAAACGGTCGCATGGGCGACCTGCGACTAAGGTGTGTACGACAAATGGTTTGCGTGATTTTTCACAGTTGTCACGCCAGCGCACGACGAAAGCACAGGCGAAGCCAAAGCCGGCGTTCAGAAAACCTCGCTGAATGACTGCGTTGTGGTGTTGGGCGCAAAAAAACTGCGCCCGGCGCGTTTGCTTTCGCGGGAATGACGGATTGGGCAATTATCGCACACAGCCTATGTGTCTTTCGTCTTTCGCACAATGACGCGACTGCCTTCGACTTCGACAACGGTGATGGGTGTGTCTTTGGTTAAATAGTCGCCTTCGGTAGATACGCTGATGCGGCGATTGTCGAATAGTCCGGTGCCTCCGGGGCGCAGATCGGTGAATGCTGTACCCGATGCGCCCAACAGGTCACTGTAGGGCGCGGCAACATATCCATCAGAAGATTTTTCTTCGATGTCGAGCACCAGGCGACGCCACATTTTGGAGTTGGGCAAGGAGCGCAAAATGAAAATGGCGAGCACGCCGGTGAGAACCAGAGACATGAGCAGGGGCATGAGCACGGCGTTGATGTCGCTCCATGTCCAGAGTTCAGAGCGTCCCATAAGGCTCAAGAACAGGCTGGTTAAGATCAGGATCGCGCCAGGGATGGCGAGCAGGCCAAAACCAACGACAAAGAACAGGTCGATGAGAATGAGGGCAATGCCGAAAAAAAAGAGGAGGATTTCAGACCAATCGGCCAGGTTGACGAGCAGGTGGCTGCCAAAAAACAAGCTCAAACAGACCAAGCCGATGGTGCCGCCAATGCCCCAGCCCGGACTTTGGATCTCGAAGATCAGCCCGAGAAAACCCAAAGTCATGAGCAGCGACGCCAGATAGGGGTGGGTGAGATAGCGCACGGCCTGTTCGGCCCAGTTGGTCGATTGATGAATGATGTGGGCTTGTACAAGGTCGTAGTATTTAAGCACGGCGATGAGTTTTTCCGATTCGTTTTTTTTCGCGATTTTGTGTTCGGCAATGCCGTGTTCAACGGCTTCTTCAGTGGTGAGTGTGAGCAACTTGCCTTTGGGTGCTAAGTCTTTGATGTCGACGTCTTCATCGACCATAGCCTCGGCCAATTTGGCGGAGCGGCCGGTTTTTTCGGCCGTGGCTTTCATTTCGTTTCGGAAATACGAGATGATTTTTTCACTGGCTTTGTTGCCCTGCATATCTACGGCCGTGGCCGCGCCAAGGGTGCCCCCTTCAACCATGATGATGTGGTCGGTAGCCAAAGAGATGAGCGCGCCTGCAGATATTGCCCGGGGATTGATGAAGGCAATGGTGTTGACTTCGCTGTAGAGAATGGCGTCTCGAATGTCGAGGGCCGCATTGAGGGCGCCACCGGGTGTATCGATTTCGAATATGATGGCAGCGGCCCCCGCGGCTTCTGCTTCACCCATCACGCGGGTGACAAAAGCTGCAACGCCGCCTTCAATTGTGCCATTGATTTTGGCGACGTGTACTTCCTCGGCCCGAGCGGGCAAGCCAAGTGCGAGGATGAGCACAAAGATTGTGGGTTTCATCGACAGAATCTCCCTGAGTATATTTTCATGAATACCTCATATTGAGGCGGTTGTCAATGGTTTTGAAATCTAATCGCGAAAAATAATTTTGGCGTTTGAGACGCGAGATGGGGATGGCTGGCGCGCAGATGGAAAACGAAAAGCACCTGTGACAAATCGCAATGTCGCAAGTGCTTTTTATGTATTTTTTGGGTAGCGGCAGAGGGACTCGAACCCCCGACCCATGGATTATGATTCCACTGCTCTCCCAACTGAGCTATGCCGCCACTTGATATCAGGGCGAACAAAAATACAGGAAAACGCTTATGGTGTCAAGCATTCACAAAGCAGTTGTAGATCAAAAAGGGCCCTTTTATTTTTCGTTATTTTTTGTGGTTCGACGTTTGCGTTTACGCACGGCTTCGCGCAATATGTATTCGATCTGACCGTTTAAGCTACGCAATTCGTCTTGTGCCCAAGCATTGAGGTCTTGCCAGAGTTCGGGATTGATGCGCAAAAGGATGGCTTTCTTTTTTGACATAAGCAATTGAAAGGCTTAGGATTTGTCTCCTCCTTCACCCGTCTCCAGCCTTTAATATAAACCCGCATTCACAATGGGTTGAGCTGATTTGTCGGCACAGAGCACGACCATGAGGTTGCTGACCATGTTGGCTTTTTGTTCTTCGTCGAGGTTGAGCACGCTTTCTTCGCTGAGGCGGTTGAGGGCCATTTGAACCATGCCGACAGCACCATCTACAATTTTTTGACGCGCGGCAATGATGGCTTCGGCTTGCTGGCGTTGAAGCATGGCGTGGGCAATTTCGGGCGCGTAAGCCAAGTGATTGATGCGGGCTTCATCGATGACGACACCCGCATTTTTGACGCGTTCCTGGATTTCCTGACCGAGCACTTCAGAGACTTCGTCTGTGGCGGACCTCAGGCTGACGGGTTCGCCTTCGGTGCTGTCATAAGGGTAAGCCATTGCCATAGCACGCACGGCAGATTCAGCCTGAACGTGGACGTAATTCGTGTAGTCATCCACGTCAAAAACGGCTTGGGCAGTATCGTAAACGCGCCAGACAACAACAGCAGAGATCTCAATGGGATTGCCCTTTTTGTCATTTACTTTGAGCTTTTCGCTGTCAAAGTTTCGGGCGCGCAACGAGACTTTCTGGCGTTTATAAAGCGGATTTGCCCAGCGAAATCCGGTTTCGCGTTCGGTGCCTTTGTACTTGCCAAAGAGCAAGAGCACCGCGCCCTGGTTGGGTTCGACAGTGAAAAATCCGATGAATGACAGCCCCGAGAGAGCCAGTAACAAGATGCCCAAAAAGATCAGTTCATCATCAGGATGGCTGGTTATTCCCGCGATGATGATCGCAGCTATGGCGGCGAGTACTAAAATAACAAGAATAAACAGAATGTGCCAACCATTGAATTGTGTCACGTTTTTTTCTGCAGTCACGATGCCCTCCTTGTGATATTATTTTGATATTATTTTGTTAGACACCCGAAGGAGACAAAAGGTTTAAAAAATAATAAAGCCCGTCGGAAAAACCGGCGGGCTTTTTTTGTTTGCGGGCGGGCATGGGGCGCAGAACATTTGTCATCGCGAACCGTCTCATGTGTCAAGGTGGGCACATGGTCTCTTAGGCTATTTCCCCCTCTGCCGTGCCTGCAACCGGCGCAACTGCTCGCGGAGTTCGGTCACGTCGGCTTCGGCGGCTTGTCGGGCCGCGGCTTCGCGTTGGCGGTCAGCTTCGCTTTCCTGTAAGGCGGCTTCGCTTTCCTGTAAGGCGGCTTCGCTTTCCTGTAAGGCGGCTTCGCTTTCCTGTAAGGCGGCTTCGCTTTCCTGTAAGGCGGCTTCGGCTTCATCCAGATCCCGCAGACGCTCGCCAGTCACCGGATCATAAAACCACAGCCGACCCTCCTCCCAGCACAAATCCAACCCCAGCGTGGGACTGTAACTTCGCACTGTCCCATCAGGCGTCGAATCCAAAGGCAGACGTTCGTACCATCCATATCTGTCGGCTAGGGCAGGCAGGCCCCCCACCAGACGCTCACCCACCAACGGTTCACCGTAGAACCTGCTCTCTGGCGTGGCATCGTAACGCCAGTATTCCCCTATCCCCAAGCGAGCATACAACGCCCGCTTTTCAACCAGGTCTCGACGCGCCGTGCTCTTTGAGGCTATTTCCAGCACAAAGTCCGGCGGTTTCCCAACAGACCAAATCCGATAGGTATTGTGGCGTTCAATAATTGACACATCCACATCCAACGCCACATAGCAATCCGGCGAAATATAGCGGGAGGGGTTGCCTTGCTCGTAGTAGATGAAGGTATTGCCGTTGACCCGGGTACGGGGTTGGTCGCGGAAATAGTGCCGCAAGGTCATCACGACGGATTGAAAAAGGGGAAATTGATACTCTGCGTCAGGCATGGGGCGCCCGTCTGTGTCGGGGTAGAAGACCCCGTTTTCGTCGAATAAATCGGTGACCGGCACCTTCCGAAAGCGGGACAAACGGGGACGAGTTACCGGTAAGGGGGTTGTCATCGCGAACCTCCTGATGGGGGTAAGGGGATGCGGGACGCAAAGATACGAGATCGTGAGAGGCGTCATCGCGAATGTCCCAAAGACGTAACCATTTAGGTGTATGCACCAACATCCTGTCACCTGATAAGATAGACCATATCAGCTAAGGGATATAATAGGCTATTGACCGTGAAATCGCAAGAGCCTCATACATCGTGGCAAAAAGGTTTCTCATATCTTTCTGTACTGATTTTTATCTCTGCCTCTGATCGAGGGTCAGCAACTCATTTGAAGAACCACTAATCCACCGGTTCAAAGATCTCTTTCCCACCCATATAAGGTCGCAAGACCTTGGGGATGGTGACGCTGCCATCTCTATTTTGACATTGTTCAACAATTGCGGGAATGATGCGACTGGTTGCCAGGCCCGAGGCGTTGAGGGTGTGTACGAGTTCGTTTTTGCCACTTTTTGTGCGTTTGAATCGGATGCTGCCGCGTCTGGCCTGATAGTCGCTGGCATTGGAAGCCGAACTGACTTCTGTGTATTCGCGCATGCTCGGAATCCAGACTTCAATATCATAAGTTTTCGCCATAGACGCACTGACATCTCGCGCGGCGAGCATGGCGACTTGGTGATGCAAGCCGAGGCCCTGAACGAGTTTTTCGGCTTTGTCGATGAGTTCTTCAAGCGCGTCTTCAGAATCTTCGGGGCGGGTGAATTGGAACATTTCGATTTTGTTGAATTGGTGACCGCGAATCATGCCCCTTTCCCGCGCCCGGTAACTGCCCGCTTCCCTGCGATAACAAGGCGTGTACGCAAAGAATTTTTTGGGCAAGTCTTCTTCTAAAATGATCTCGTCGCGGTAGAAGTTGACCAATGCAGTTTCGGAGGTGGGCAAGAGGAATTGCACTTTGTCGTCGGTGGTGTTGACGTGAAATACATCGTCGGCAAATTTGGGAAATTGCCCGGCGGCAAAACCGCAGGCTTCGTTGAGAATGTGTGGCGGCAATACAAATTCGTAACCGTCCTCGATGTGGCTGTCGATAAAGTAGTTGAGCAAGGCCCATTCGAGGCGCGCGCCGTTGCCAATGTAGAGCCAGAATCCCGTACCACCCATTTTGACGCCGCGTTCGTAGTCGATCAGGCGAAGATGGGTCACGAGGTCCACGTGATTTTTGGGGTCAAAGTCGGGCGCGGGTTTTTCGCCCCAGGTACGCACGACGCGGTTGTTTTCTTTGCCCCCGGGCGGCACATCGTCTGCCGGGATGTTGGGGAGACCTACGATAAACGCGTGGATGTTTTGCTCAATTTCCGTGAGTTCGGTTTCGATGGTTTTGATGCGGGCAGAGACTTGGCGCATTTCTCGTTGAATCTGGGCGATATCTTCTCCTGCTTTTTTTTTCTTGGGAATCTGCGCGGAAACGCTGTTGCGCTTTTGGCGCAGTTGCCCCGCCTCTGTGATGTGCGCGCGGCGTTTTTCGTCCCAGGTGAGCAGATCTGTAAAGTCAATGTCGTCCATGCGTTTTTTCAATGCCCGAGCGACATAGTCGGGGTTCTGGCGAATGCGATTGATGTCGAGCATAAAGCAGCACTCCTAAAAAGAAGTTGTCCAACTCACAGCGGAGGGATGTGTGCGCGGAAATGTGCCAATTTGTCGGACGATATGTGGTCATTTTAGCCAAAATTTTCCATTCGCACGACACGGGCTTAGGGCAAAAAGAATGCGAATTTTGTCCTAAGCCCTGTGAAATCAGTCATTAGGAGAGGAAGAACTCAAAAATAATAGCAGTGGCACTTGGTTTGCTATACATAAATAGAGATATTGAAATACGGTCGTAAAACACTACCCCATTTGAGGAGGGATCTCATGACCCGCATCGATCTGGAAAAACGCAACCTAATGGCTTACTTGGCACTGTATTATGCCATTCACGGCGATATTGAACGGTCTGAAAAAATTCGCGCAACACTGCGCCAGAGAAAAGCAACACGCAAATGGTTTTCTGTTGCCGCTCGTCAATTTGTCCCGGTTTTGTAAAAACCGGAAACGCGCGAGACGCAAGGCACAAGAGGTGAGAGGCAAGCCCCCACAACCTCACCTCCCAAGCGGTCAGCGGTCAGCCCACTCCTCCCATCTCCCCAAGGCAATTGAGGTGCTTGTCGTGAATAACATCATCCCGTCTGACGCTCCGAACGGGAGATGCTTCAGCACATGCTTTGCTGGCTGCTGACCGCTAACCGCCAACGCCGGTTAGTCCTCTTTGTTGCAGCGCGGACTGAGCTTTTGCAAATCCGTCGATGGCTTCGCGGTTTCGACTCCATGCGACGAGTTCTTCCATACCGCGTTGAAAACGGACACTGGGCTGAAAACCCAGTGTTTTTTTTAGGCGCGAAATATCGGCAATGCTGTGACGGGTGTCGCCATGGCGATAGTTGTTGGTGATGTGGGGCGCGAGGTGTTCAACGCCGAGGATATTGGCCAGGGTCAGGGCGATGTGTTCGATGGATGTGCCAATCCCGCTGCCCACGTTAAAGGCGCGGTAATCCCCTTCAGATTTTTCCATGGCGAGCATATTTGCCTGCACAATGTCGTGAACAGAGATGAAATCTCGCGATTGTTTGCCGTCTTCGTAAATGACGGGATGTTTGCCATTTTTGAGGCGGCTGATAAAAATGGCACTTACGCCCGTATAGGGGTTAGAGAGTGACTGCCGGGGGCCGAAGATGTTGAAATAACGCAGAGCAATAGATGGAATTTTGTACGCTCGGCCAATGTTGAGCACCATGTCTTCCTGATGCGTTTTGGTTTGTGCGTAGATGGCATAACACGCGCGTTCGGTGTCTTCTGGAATTGGGGCGGGTGGCATGTCTGCGCCGCAGGAGGCACACTTGTGTTCCCACTGCGCGTTTTCAAGTTGGTCATTTGGACGCAGTCCCGGGTGCTGTATGCCGTGTTCCGGGCAGGCGTAGAGGCCCTCGCCATAGCTGGTTTGCGACGCAGCGACAATGATCTTTTTCACGCTGTGGTTGTTGTTGGCGAGGATGTCGAGTAAATTTGCCGTGCCCCCGGTGTTGACGTCGACGTATTTTTTAATTGCGTATTGCGATTGCCCCATGCCAACGGCAGCGGCTTTGTGGAAGACCACTTCAATATTGTCGAGTGCTTTTTTGAAAGCCCCGTAGTCTCGCACATCGCCCTGGATAAATTCGGCATGGGGATTGGCGTAATCCGGCAATGCTCCATTGGGATGCACCTGTGGGTCGAGGTTGTCAAAGATGCGTACGCGGTGCCCGCGCTGGACGAGTTCGTCAACGAGGTGGGAGCCGACAAATCCCATTCCCCCGGTGACGAGGATGTTTTTGGGAGACATTTATTTTAATATTCTTCGGATGTTGAACTTTTCGTTGGGCTGTGGTCCTCGGGTCAACATGTCGGCAAGCAGGCCGGTGCAGACAAATTGCACACCGAGCACGGTGAGGAAAACCCCAAGTGTCAGCAAGGGGTACCGGTTTTGAATGGTGCCGGTTTGCAGCCAGAGCGATGCAATAAACGCGTTGATCAGCATACCGATGATGCCAAAAATGAGGCCCATGGCGCCAAAAAGGTGGAGTGGGCGGCCCATGTATTTGCCGATGTACATCACTGTGAGCAGGTCGAGAAATCCTTTGAACAGGCGCCCCCAGCCGTATTTGGTGACGCCGAATTGGCGGGGACGATGCCGGACTGGAATTTCACCAATGCGGTAGCCCTCCATGTGGGCGAGTACGGGAATGTAGCGATGGAGTTCGCCGAGCACGCGCACATCTTTGACGACTTCGTTGCGATAGGCTTTGAGGCCGCAATTAAAGTCGTGAATGTCAATGCCCGAGACGCTGCCCGTGACCCAGTTAAAAAATTTGGAGGGCAGGGTTTTGCCGAGCGGGTCAAAGCGTTTTTTTTTCCATCCCGAGACGAGATCGTAACCTGCTTCGAGTTTGGTCAGCAGATTGGGAATTTCCGCCGGGTCGTCTTGCAGGTCGGCGTCCAGGGTAATGACATAAGTGCCGCGCGCGCGTTGGAATCCCGCGGTATAAGCCGCGGCTTTGCCGAAGTTGCGCCGAAACTGGATGACCTTCACTTCGGCATGCGCGTTGTGCAGGTCTTCCAAGACGGTGATTGACCCATCGGTGCTGCCGTCGTCTATGAAGAGGACTTCGTAGGTCAGGCCGTGGTCGGCGAGCGCGCGGCGGATTTGTCGCATGAGCGGGCGCAGACTTTCCGCTTCGTTGAACAGGGGAATCACGAGGCTGAGGTCGGGCATGGGTCGCGTTTTTTGAGGGTGAAAATAGCGGATGGAACAAAAGATAGCAAAGCGCGCGTTTTTTTACAAATCTGAATGGGGTTAAAATCGGAGTTTGAGACGGTCATAAGCGTCGATAACGTGTGCGACTTGGATCCATTGCATGGCTCGGGCATTTCGGGGCATTTCGGGGGGGGGTTCAACGACAATGCCGGGATGTTTGCCCGGGTAGGGGCCCCATTCGGTGCTGATGTTGGCACCAAAGAGCGCGATGGTTGGGATGCCAAGGGCTGCTGCGAGGTGCATGGGAAAGGAATCGAGCGTGATGATGGCAGCACAGCGTTTGAGCAGAGCGGCGAATTGAAGCAGTGAAAAACGACCGACCAGGCCTTCTGCCGGATGGTGCATGAGCGATTGCACTTTTTGAACGTCTGCTTCTTCTGTGGGGCCGCCGTTGAGGAGGATGCGAAAGCCATCTCGGGCGATGTGATCCGCGACCTGTGCCCAGCGGTCGGGCAGCCAGGATTTGTCGGGACGACCCGATGTGATGCCCAAGACCACTGCGGGCGGACTGTGGCGCATAAATTCGTCCACGCCGGACAGATCGACTGCTTCGGGAAAGATGCGAAAGTGAACCGATGGATCTTCACTGCCCAATGCACGCGCGAGGGCCATGTAGTTATCTGCGACATGCTGATTGGGGTCATAAGGGACAACGTGCGTCCAGGCCCAGCGCGATTTTAAGACGTCAAATCCCCAGCGTTCTTTTGCGCGGAGCAGGCGAGAAAAGGCAGCGGATTTTGCGGCAACGCGAAAGTTGAGCACGCGGTCAAATTGCTTTGATCTGATCTGGCGGATGATTGGCAAGAGTGGCCGCCAGGAGGCGTTTGCGCCGCGGTCGAGCCAGGGGAGATCGCAAATCAGGATGTCGTCGAGGTCTGAATTTCCCTTGAGGAGCGCGGCGGACCAGGAGCCGACCAGAATGCTGATGTGTGCGTCCGGTCTTGCTTTGCGAAGGGCATAGACTGCCGGCGTGGTGAGCAGCAGGTCGCCGATGTGGTCGGGGCGAAAGATCAGAATTTTTTCTCGGGCAGTCACTTGAATTTTAAGACGTACGTGTCGGGATTAGGCACGATGTGAATGACTTCAAAGCGGTTTGCACGCGCCTGAATCGCGGGAACGAGAAATTCGGGTGTGGACCGGAATCCGATCTGGTCAACGACGACGATGTTGATGCCGTTTTTTTCTAAGTCGGCGATGATCTGATCCGGGGATTTCCACAGGTATCCCGAGGCTTTGCGGTTGGCAACCGCGTTCATCAGAAAGGGCTTGCGGCAGGCGATTTTGACTGTGGACTCAGTGTTGTCTTTGATCCATTCTGCGGCGGCAAAGTAATTGCCCCAGTTGGGTGGAAATCGTCCGATGTGCTCGGCGAGATCATAGGTCGCAAAGAGATTTGAGGCGAGGAGAAAGAAAAAAAAGAATACGGTGCCAGCGCGAGAGGGATTTTTTTTGAGTGTTTTGGCGAGCAGGCCGAGGAGTTCGTCAACGCTGGTGAGCGCGGCGTAGAAAAGGATGGGTATGGCCGGGATGAGAAAGCGCGTGTCCGACCACACTTGAGGCCAGAGCATGTGGAGGCCCAAATAGCAGGTGAGATATACGGCTAGCAAGTGCTGTCTTATCAGGCCAGCAATCAGGGCATAGAGGATCAGGCCCGAAAAGACGAGGCCGATAAAAACGTTGGCTTCGACAAAAGAGGGTACAAAAATCTGAGGGATGATGTGCAAGGCATAGATTTCAAAATTTGCGATAAGGCGTTCAATCAGGGCGGTGAATGTGAGTGGCCCTTCCTCGGGACGATAGGGGTTTATGCTGAGCAGTTGATGGATGTAGTCGTTGCCGCCGAGTGTTGTATTGCGAATTTGCCAGGGGAGGGCGAGGAGGAGACTCCCCCCGGCGATGATGCTGGCTTCTCGCCATTTTTTGTCAAAAAGAAAAAAGAGCACGGCAGTGCCAACGAGGACGATGCCGGTGCTGCGAATGTAGTAGGCCGCGATGAGGGCGATGAGTGCAAGCGCGAGGGATGACTTCTTGTGCGCGCGATGCAGCAGCAAGAGGGCCGCGAGGGAACATGTCAGAAAGGGAATTTCCGACATGACTTGGTGCGAAAAATTCAATATCGGGGGCGAAACAAGGCACAACATGCTCACGCCGAGGGCAACGGGCAAACCTGCGAATTGGCGGATGAGGAGATAGGTGAGAGGGATCGAGATGGCGTAGCAGAGGAGCACAAGCCCTTTGAGTGCGATGAGACTGCCCGGAAAGATGAGGTCAACCAAGGCGAGGAGGAGTGGAAATCCAAAGGGGTATTTTGTATGTGGAACGGGGTCGACGCCAATGGTTTCCGAAAGTCCGTGTCCATCTGCGAGGGATCGGCCCAGGTTGATGAATTGGGCATTGTCGCCGCTGAGGGAGAGGTTGGCGTCAAATAGCAGCATGCCCATGAGCAACCCGCACAGGCCGAGCGCGGGAAAAAAATAGGGTTTGCTTTCGCATCGCTTCAGGTCAAGGGAGGGGCTCGATGGCTTTATCTGGTGACGCCTGCGGTGTTTTTTCGCCATTGGTTTTCCAGATCGGTCACAAAGTTTATCAAAGATAGTCTTTTCAGATTTGTTTTGAGTTGGTATATTGTTATCAGAGCCAATGCCATTATGAGCCGCGGGGTGCAGTTGCCGGATTTGTTTGAGAGTTTGCCGCCAGAAGAAGCCCAGCGCGCATTTCTTTATGAATTGGAAAAGATGCGCGCGTTGTGTTTGCAACTTTTGGAGAATGAAAGATCGGAGGTTGCTGTTTAACGCCAATCAGATAACACGGGTAAAAGGGTGCCCTTTGTTGCGGGCACCTTTATTTTTTTATTTTGTTGAAAAATTCTTCATACTGCGATGCCACGAGCCGATAGTCGCATTTGGACAATGCGTTTTCGCGTGCTCTGCGGCCCATTTCTGGATCGACGGGGGTGTTGGTGAGTTGCAAAATCTGGTCTGCAAACGCGTCGGTGTCATAGCGCGGGATGAGGTAGCCACTTTTTCCGTGTTCGATGACTTCGCGCAGCGATGGGAGATCAAAGGCGACGATGTTGCGTCCCAGGGCCATTGCGCCCAAAAGCGAATGCGGGATGAGGTTGAAGGTGGTGGTGATCACAACGCAACGCGCTCGGGCTTGGCAATCGGGCATTTCGTTTTGGGGGAGCGCGCGCGTGGAGACATTGGGATAGTCGGCGGGGTTGATCTCGGGATTGACGCCCAAAAATTCAAAATGCACTTCGGGGTCTTTTTTATGAACTTTGTCCATGATGGGCTCGAGATATTCCCAGCCCATGATGTCGCGCGATGCAAAGTGGTTGCCCACGCATAAGACGCGCTTGGGGTCGGGTTCTTCTTCTCTGAGGGTGAAAATGTCGGGATCGACCGGGCAATATACGACTGCCGAATCCATGTGCCAGTGTTCCATGAGGTATTCGCGGCCCCACTCGCACACGCTGACCTGATGGGCGAATTTGTATACGGTGCCCGCAAATCGCTTGGTTGACGGTATCCACCAGTGCGTGAGCACAATGGGAATGCGCGGGCGGAGCTTTTTCCACTTGTACAGCACGGCGTGTCCCACGTCCTGCGTTGAGCCGACCCAAATAATATCGGGATTGCTCGGGTATTCGCGTTTGACGCCTTTGGCTACTTGTGCCCGTTTCTCATCCCACTGTCCAACGCCTTCGGTGAGGTAGATGTCATGGCCGCGAGCGACCCATTCGCGCAACAGACTTTCCTGAACGCCTTCGTGGCAGGCGTAAACCTGAATTTTCATCACAAAATTCCCCGTTCTACTTTTAGACGCGGTGGTAAATCTCCAAATAAGACTTTGCGGCCTTATCCCAGGTGTATTGCTCGGCCCATGCGATCATTTCATTGGCTTTGGATTCATTGAAATTCTTCAGGCCCTCTTCGAGGACATCGCCCATCTCATGGGGATCAAAACTCGAAAAATAATACGCGTGATCTCCACAAATTTCCGGAAGGCTCGTTTTTCGAGAGACAAATGTTGGCTTTCCCCTTGCCATGCTCTCAATAGGGGGAATGCCAAATCCGTCCAAAAGCGATGGAAAGAAAAAGGCGTCGCAATTTTCAATGAGATAGGCTTTTTCTGCTTCGGTCACTGGTCCAACTAGGAAAACGCGATTGTCTAATTTCTTTTTTTTAATTTGCTCGCGGATCATATTTGCATAAGGTCTTTGTCTATGTATAAGCCCGGTCCGTGTATTGCCCGCGATGATGAGAGATTCCTCTCGCAATGCCATTAAATCGATCAGCGTATGGAAGTTCTTTTTTTTGACCACCTCACCAAGCGTCAAGAAGAATTTTTTCGGGATGGGAAAGGGAGGTTTGGTCATTTTTTTACTTGAGACCACCCCGCAGTGGACGACAGACATCTCGCTTTCGGGAATGTCAAAATGGTGCAGGACTGCCTTTTGAACAAATTTTGAAATAAAAACCACATGGGCCGCGCGCCCGATTTTTTTTTCTAATTGACGCAGAAATTTCTTTTTTAAGCCATCTGATTTGGTTTCGGACATGGCATTCATATCGCAAATCGTCAACACGAGTTTTGAGTGTTTGGGAATATAAGGGGCTCCCTGGTGAATCGCGTGCCAAATTTTTGACTTGGGCAAGAGATGGGGAAGAACCCGATGCAAACGATTGACTTTATAACTCATTCCTCTGTGCATTTCGAGGTCGGGACTGTAAAATCCAATGTCCAGATCTCGATTTAATTTCACTAGGGCATGGCTTAAATTCAGACATATTTGTCCCAGTCCAGTATGGGGGAGCTCAATTTTTTCAATGTCGAGGATCACATCTTTCACAACAGACCTCCCAGAGGCAGTTTAAGGAGTTGGTGCCGCGGCCATTAGTTTCCCAAAAATCAAAAATATTCGTCAGCAATATTGCGATGTCGTCTAGGCCCCAAAGGTAGAGGTGAGGATCGCGGAGATTTTGGAGGGCGTGGGTAAATCCCGATTTGGAGGTGATCAAGTAGAAAGCGTGCGTGGTGTGGAGGTTTTGCGCGCCTTTTGAGGGCATGCGGAACGTCTGTGCCAACGGGGGTGGATGTCCATTTGCATTCGACAAAGAGGGTTTGCCCGGTTTCGCGGTTGAGGGCGACGAGGTCAATTTCGCTTTGTCGGTCCCACCAGCGTCCGATTCTGTGAAAGCAAAAGGGGGCTTGGTTTTTCCGGTTCAGTTTGAGCAAGAGTTCTCGCGTGATGTTTTCAAAAGCAAAGCCCATAAATGCCGACAGGTCAATGTCGAGGCGATTGAGAAAATACGAAAAGTTGCCCAATTCGTAAATGCTCAACTGCCGGTAGATGAAACGCATCCAGAATGTGATAAGCTGAAAATTCGGCAAGGAGGGCGTTTGAAGGGCGTTTTTCAACAAAGAAGTAGAGCCCGCGATTCCGAAGGTGCTGACGCACGAGTTCTGTTTTTCCCACGCGGCGTCGACCAAAAATTGCGGTGAATTGAGAAAATTGCGCGGATCTTTGGGTCAGGTCTCGAAGGAGTGCCAGTTCCGTGTCTCTGTTGTAGAATTTCATCATTATTCTTCCAGTAATTATTATTTTTAGAATAATATTGAAAAATAGGTGCAAATGTCAATGGTAGTTCACGATTTGATCGCGTGGATGACGGTTTCAATTTCGCGGATCAAGGTCTTGCGTTCAAGGGTGAACAAGCCAACGCCGTAACCCATTGCAAAGACCGCGCTGCCGGCCACGCAACCCATCGGGATTGGCAGGGCGTTGAGCCACGCGGCGAGGGCCATGTGCAGGCCCGCGCCCAGGGCCGCGGCAACAAGCGGGGGCGCGAATGTTTTGGCAAGGGGCAAATCCACGTGCGCTCGAAGTAGCATCAGCGCGAAGACGAGGCCGACAAGAGCCATCGCGTTCACGCTGATGGCAATGCCTATGACGCCCATGCCGCGCGCGAGAAGGGGAGCTAAAATGAGGAGAACGAGGGCTTGTATCGCGGCGAATTTTGCAATGTTTTTGGGCGCGCCTATGCTGTAGAATAGCGCGTGCAAATCGTCGAGCAGGGGGCGGCACAGGGAATAGACAATGAGCCATTGGAGCAATGGGGCTGCGGGTGTCCATTCGGGTCTGAATATCTGAATCCATCGGTGGGATTCAAGGGCGAGCACCAAAGAGAGGGGAACTGTGGTGCGAAGGATGAGGCGCAAGGCGCGGCGGTACGCTGCCGAGAGTTGGTCGCGCGCGTTTTGATAGCGCGCGTACACAGCGCCGGTAATGCGAACGATGACAATGGTGATGGCACCGGCGGGCACTTGGGCAAAATTGTGCGCGGCGTCGTATATGCCGCGCAGGCTTAGACCAAAGAACAGGCTGATGATGAGTTTGTCGTAGTGCTGAACGAAAATTTTGGGTATGCCCCCAACCCAGAACCACAAACCGTAGCGCACCATGCGTCGCGCGGCTTCGCGGTTGAAGGTGTGCAGTCGGTTCAGAGGCGGGGGATGGCGTAGCCAGAGCACGGCACAAGAGACGAGAATGTAGGTGACGCTGTACGGAAAAAACCCGAGGATCAGTGCCCATTTGCCATATCCGAGGTAGGCGAGGGTGAGGCCAACGAGTGCTGCGAGCGCGGTTCCTGCGGCATGCGCAAAGGCCAGTCGCGCAAATGCGAGGTCGCGTTGAAGTTGAACCTCGGCGGTGAGTGCGGCGGTTCGGAGCAGATCGAAAGCACCAAATACGCCCAGTGCAAGGGCGACTTTGGAATCGGTTTTACTGGCGTTGTGCTCCGCGTGGGGTTCTGTGAGGCCGAGGTAGGCATCAAAGGTGCGGACGAGTTCGAGCGCGAGGTCAGAGTAGATCGCCATCGACAAGGCGAGGAGTGCGCTGATGCTGCCCAAACTGACGCTGAGCACAAAATGCGTGGGCGCGAGCGCGTGAACGCGGTCGTGTTCGTGCAACAGCGCGTAATGCAACCCAAAGTCGCGGAAGGCAATGACGAGGGCGAGGAGAGAATAGGCCGTTCCAATGGCGCCAAAATCTTCGGGGACGAGGATCTGATAGAGCAGAAGGAGAACGACGAAGTTGATCAGTCGCGCGGGATAGGTGCTGCCAAAGGTCTGAATCGCGCCGCGCGCAATGCGCTGAATGGCCGATCCCTCATCTGGCATGGCGAGTTTCTCCAGGGGGTTTGCGGATGCACATTGCGATTGCAGCAGCAAAAAAAACAACGCCGCCGAGTGTGATCCATCGCGTGATGGCAACGATGGGATCTCGGTACGCGAGTTCGACAATGTGTTCGCCAGGCGCGAGCGCGACAGCGGTCCAGAGATAGTTGGCGCGCACGAGGGGCGTGGGTTCGCCGTTGACAGTGGCCCGCCAGTTGGGGTGGTGGTTTTGCGAGATCACGAGCATGCGCGCGCCCTGCGCCCGTGTCTTGAGTTTGAGATAGCCCTGTCGTTCACGGTATTTGAGGCGTTCAACTGTGCCCACATCGACCGCATTGGCATCGGGGGCAATGCCGGGGTCTTCTTCGAGCAGGACCGTTTGCATAGGGCGCGCATTTGGATCGCGCAGTTTTTGGAGGACGAGATCTTCATCGGGTGTGATATCGTACCCCGGTGCGAGATAAAACCAGGGGAATGCGCCGGGGTTGCGGTAAATATGTAGGTCTTTGCGCCCGGCAATTTTTTGAAGGTAGGAGATGTTGAGTTCAAACCGCGCGACCATGTATTTGACATTGAGCAGATTGAGGATGGCGGGATTGTTGATGGCGTCTGACTTGAGGATATTGTCGTAACGCCTGATGGTAAAGTCGTGAAATCCCCTGACGAGATCTATGCCGGGCAAGGGCATCTCGTCGCGGTTGGGAAGGGCGAGCACGCGGAAGAGGCTGTCGTCTTGTTTTAGGAAAGCGACCGCGTCTGCGTTGATGCGTTCCCGCGGGGGGAAGCGATTGGGATTGACATACGTGAGAAACATTTTGTCGATGCGCCATGTGTCGGCGAGCGCGCAGATCAAGAGTGCGAGGACAAAGGTGTGTATGTGGATTGTGTTTCGCGCGCGGAGGGATGAGATCGCGGTGAGCACGCCGACAAAGAGCGCGGCGATCAAGGCCCCCCGTCCCACCTGAGAAAGACTTTCCCGTGCAATTTGCTGACGGTCGGCTGGCATGTCTGTCCACATCGCGTTTTGCCATAAGGACAGGAACATGGCGGGGTCAAAAGCAAAAAAGAGGAGGACCGCGGTGCTGATGCCTCCTGCAATGCCGAGCCTTTTGCCCGCTTCTGGGGAGACGTCGTCAGTCATGAAGCGGTGGATGCCAGATGCGGCGAGCACGCACAGGGCAAAGGCAAAGAGGAAGGCGATCATGCCGGGGGCGCGCAACACCTTGACGCCCGGAAGAAAATGGTAACAGAGTTTGTGCAAGGGCGTGTGCGGGCCGAGCGCGTAAGCGAGCGCGAGCAGAAAAAGGCCGAGCAGAAATGCGATGTGCGATTGTGTGCGTATGCGCGAGAGGGCAAAGAGGGCAAAAAAGAGCGGGACAATGCCAACGTATTCCGAGTTGATTTTGAAGGCGTTGCGGCCCCAGTATCGATGCGTCGCGGTGTCAAAGCCGCCAAATTCGGGGATAACAAGGGCGAAAATTTCTTCGGGATGAAGCGACCACGAGGCGGCAAATTCATAACCGGCGTCGGATGGTTGCTCGTGAACCGCGCGCTTTGACGATGTTCTCGTGTTCCAGTATTGCGGGAACACGCCTTCTGCGCCGATGGCGAGTCCCAGGCAGATCGCGCCTGCGGACAAGAGGGTTTGATACAGCGCGTTCTTTGTGTTGCGCGTTGCGCGATAATGCGAGATGAGTTTGTAGAGAAAGAGCAGACCGAGTGCCCACAGGGCAAAGTAGATCATTTGGAGATGCGGACTGTAGATCGCGACGCCGACTGTGCCGCCGAGGATCAGAAAATAGATGGTGCGGCGCGTGTCCATGCCTTTGCCCAATGCCCAGTACATGAGCGGGAAGAGGCCAATGACCGTCATTTTGGCAAAGTGCCCGGCATGCGAGAAGGTGAGAAATGCCGGCGCGGAAGCGTAGGCGACGCCCGCGATGAGTGCGGCGAGCGGATGCAGACCCAAACCGCGGACGCAGAGGAATGTGAAATAGCCCGCGGTGAACATGGCGAAGATATAACGCCAGCCAAAATAGCGATGTTCGCTCGTGAAGAGGTCGATGACAACGAGCGGAAAGTACTGGGCGCGCAGGCCGGCCGATTCCGGCGTGCCGCCCAGGTATCGGCTCCAATTGGCGGGGGGCAATTTGCCGAGGGCTTCTGCAAAGGGTTCGCTGCCTTTGTGAAATTCCGTGCCCGTGTCGCTGCCGAGGATCACATCGCCCGTGAAGATGAAGTGATAAAAGTAGGCAGTCGTGAGCAGGGCAAAAAAAGCAACGGGCACCCAAGCGCGAGACGGGAAGGCGGCGATGTCAAATGTGCGTTTTGATTGCGGGGCAGGCATAGTTTATATCCACGTTTGGGGTTGTTGTCCAAGAACGCGCTCGCGCTGACGGCACCATCCTTTGATCGCAATCGCGCTCAGAACGCTCGTCTTGCCGCATCTATTGGCTCCGTGAAATATCGTCAGCGATGGATCGAGCGGCAGCACGAGTTTTTTTTAAGTGCAATGTGGTTAGTCCCGGCGCGGTTGCCTTCACGCGGTCGCGCCCACCCTAATTGATCAAAATCTATACATTAAACTGTGCATTGCATCGAGTGCTGCACACTATGAGCATGCGATTTGCTCATGGTTGAAGTCCTTGTTCGCAGTGGGCATTGGCGACTTCCAAATAGACGCGCTCTTGATCTCTGGCCGCGCGGTCCCAGGTGAAGTGCTCGGCCCACTTGCGCCCGGCCTGCCCTAGGCGTTTGCGGAGGGGCGCGTCGTAGAGCAGGCGTTTCATGGCATGGGCGAGTGCTTCGGGATTTTCTGGCGGGACGAGGAGTCCGGTTTTATCGGGGCGAATCGCATCGGCCAATCCGGGGATGTTTGTGCCGATGACGGCTTTGGAGGCCGCGCCGGCTTCAATCGCGACAATGCCCCAGCCTTCGTAGCGCGAGGGAATGCAGACAAAGAGGGCGTTGCCCATGAGGTCGTTTTTTTGTTCGGGTGTGACAGGGCCGGTCAATTTGAGGCGATTTGCGATATTGAGGTCATCGAACATCGCCTGCACTTCGCGCTGGCGTTCAGGCGTGCTTTTGCCCGCGAGGATGAGGCGGATGTCCGCCTGGCTACATATTTTCGCAAAGGCGGACAGGAGAATGTCAATGCCTTTGTTGTGGGTGTCCAAGCGTCCAAAATAAAGGATGTAGTCTCGTTCTCCCCATGGTGCTTCAAAACAAATTTGATCGATGCCGTTGTACACGAGGTGGAATTGCGTGTTGCCCGCGCGCGTCTGGGCGGGCAGGCGTTCTTCGAGTTGGCGCCTCGCCGTGGGCGAAACAGTCAGGATGTGGGGATGAAGGCGAAGCGCGCGGTGTTCGGCGCGGCGCGCGATATGACCGAGCAGAGGATATTTTTGGGTGGCGTGATCGCCCATGAGATGGGAAAATTCGAGGAGGCTATCGCGCCTTTGTTTGGCAGGTACAAGGAGGGGGGCAAAGGCCGAGAATTGATGCACCCAGAGATCGTATTTGGCGCGGGCGATTTCTCGAGAGGCACAGCAGGCAAAGCTCAATCGGCTCGAGAGGTACGAGCGGTCTGAACCCGCGTGGCGGATATGCACGTCCTCACGGATTTCTTCTTTTGGAGCGTTGGGGTACGCGCCTGTGAGGATGGTAATTTGGTGTTTGTGCGATAGACGACGGGATATTTCCCAGGTGCGTAGTGCCCCTCCTCCCCCGCACCAGGGGTTGTCAATGTCGTCGTATATGGTGTGTAAAATGTTCATGAAAGAGATTGTGTCGCCATGTGACCGGCGTTGATGAGTTCGTCAACAGATACCGCGTCAACGCCTACTTTGCCGACGACGACGCCCCCTGCGAGGTTGCCAATATAAGCGGCTTCGGCCGGGGACGCGCCCGAGAGCAGGGCGAGGGTGTAAACAGCGGCTGTGGTATCTCCCGCGCCCGACACATCGAATACGTCGCGGGCCGTGGCCGGAATGTGCGTGACGCGGCCCTCTGCTTCGAAGAGGGCGACGCCTTTTTCGCTGCGGGTCATATAGACTTGTGCAATTTCGCACTGTTTTACGAGGCGGTGTCCAATGTCGATGATCGTTTTTTCATTGGCATCGTCGAGGTTGAATACACCGAGTGCTTCAGACTGGTTGGGCGAAATCGCGGTGACGCCCTGATATTTGTCGAAGTTGCGGCCTTTTGGGTCGACGATGATCGGCACCTGTGTGAGAAACACGTGCCGCACGGCGTCCATCAGTTGCGTTGTGACCACGCCTTTGGCATAGTCGGATACAAAAATCGCGGCGGGCGCGCGCGCGCGGGCTATGGCGCGGCGCAGTTGACCGAGCAGTTGGCCTTCAAGGGGATGCGTCACTTCTCGGTCAATTCGCATCATCTGTTGCTGCTGTCGGTATTGCGTGTGTCCCATAATCCGCGTTTTTGATGTCGTGGGGCGATGCGGCGTTTCGACAATGCCCGATAAGTCAATGTTTTCATGGCGCAGCGCGGTTTTGAGATGCTCGCCATTGTCATCCCGCCCGATGATGCCGGCCGCGGCGACAGTGGCACCGAGCGCGCGCAGGTTGTAAGCGACATTGGCAGCGCCGCCGGGGCGGTAGGTTTCGGATTCGATGTTGACAACGGGCACGGGTGCTTCGGGCGAGATGCGTTGGGTTATCCCCCACAAGTAGTGGTCGAGCATGAGGTCGCCGATGACGAGGACGCGGTGCGTTGAAAACCGGCTGAGTATTTCGCGGAGGCGATCTGGGGTCACGGATTTCCTCCGCGAATTTTTTCTACGATGTGGGTCGTGGATTTGCCTTTGACGAAGGGAATGGTGGAAACGATGCCTCCGTGGGCTTCAACTTCTTCGCGCCCTGCGATCTCATCGGGTTGATAGTCGCCCCCTTTGACGAGCACGTCGGGCAAGAGGGCGGCGATGAGGTCGCGGGGCGTGTCTTCGGCAAAAGGCACGATATAGTCGATGCAGGCGAGGGCGGCGAGGATGGCGGCGCGGTCTTCGAGTGGCAGAATGGGGCGGTCGTTGCCTTTGAGGCGGCGCACGGAATCGTCGGTATTGAGGCCGAGAAACAGGGCGTCGCCACGTGTGCTGGCACGTTGGAGATAGGTGATGTGCCCCTGGTGGATCAGATCAAAACAGCCGTTGGTGAAAACGACTGTCGCGCCGATGTCTTTCAGGCGATGGCGAACTTGAATGGCCCGATCGCGCGCGAGAATTTTGTGACGGGGCGCGGGGTCGCCAAGTGCGCGGACGAGCGCGTGGGCGAGCATGGGAATCATGAGTTCGTGGTGACCGGTAAAAGAATAACCCGTGCCGCCTTGCATGGTGGGGCGTTGTACCACGTTGACGCGCGGGCGATAGTGTTGCGTCATGTCGAAATTGGCTGTGATGAAATGATCGACGGTGTGCCCGAGATTGCGGGCAACGGTGAGGGCTTTGAGAAAGAGTTCGGGTAGGATGACCGCGGAACCGATATTGAGATATGCGCCGCCCTCTAATGTGGAGACGACGGAACAAAAGAGGCGAAAGTCTTCAAAAGATGCGCGGCCGATGGCTGTGCCGCACGCGCTGGGCTGTTGGTGAACGACATCCGTGCCAATGGCGACGTGTACGGTGGTGGGGATGCCCAACGCACGGGCATTGGCGAGTATGCTGTGGTTGCGGTGGGGCAGGTCGGCGTCTATGATTTTTTTGCCGAGTGCATCGCCGTATCCGCCCTCGGCGCCCGTGACCGCATGGTTGATAAAGTCGCCCGTGTCCGCAGCCATGCCAAAAGAGCCGTCTCGAAGCCCTTGGACAACGTCTTCGGATGTTTGTCCGTGCATGGCAATTTCGACATCGTGAATGGCTGTGGCACCGTTCATGGCAATGGCCGAGATCCACCCGCGTTTTGCGAGGTCGATGAGCACGGGGGCGAGGCCGCATTTGATGACGTGACCGCCAATGCCGATGGCAATGGTTTTTTGGGTTTGGATAGCACGGGCGAGTTGGCGCGCAAAATCGCGAAAATCAGTGCCGATCAAAATGTCGGGCAGACTTTGCAAAAAGTGACCAAAGGACGCGCCACCGCAAGCAGGTGTGGCAAATTTCGAGTGCGCGACTTTGCTGGGGCGTTTCGAAAGGGGGAAGGTTTTGACGTGGGACAGGTCGATGGGAGAGAATTTTTTAGGCATTGGTGAGCATCCAATCTACGACATCGAACAGGTCGCGGCCAATGTAGCTGATGCGGTGGCGCGTTTGGGTGTCTAATTGGGTCAACACATCTTCGCCACAACCGGTACGCACAAGGGCGGAGCGACATCCGGCGCGCCACCCGGCTTTGAGGTCGGTTGCGTTGTCGCCTATCACAATAGAACCCGCGAGGTCGATGTTTTGTTCACGGGCCGCCCGCAAAATCATGCCCGGTTCGGGTTTTCGGCAGTCGCATGAGGTGTGGTCGCCATAGTCGGGATGATGCGGGCAATGGTAGATGGCCTGGAGGGATGCGTTGAAGGCCGACAATTGACGTGCAAGCGCGGCGTGGATCTCGGACAGTCCGGATTCTGTCAGCAGGCCGCGCGCGATTGCGGATTGATTGGTGATAACGATAACGGGATAACCCGCGCGATTCAGACGCGCAATGGCTTGGCCCGCGCGCGGGATGAGGCGGAGGTGCTCGGGCCGATTGAGGTAGCCTGAATCGACATTGATCGTTCCGTCGCGGTCGATGAATGCCGCGGGTTGACGGTGCGCGTTCACAGGCTTCCTTTGGTTGAGGGTACACCGCTGACGCGATGGTCGAGCGCAACGGCTTGGCGCAGTGATCGGGCGACGGCTTTGAAGATGGCTTCCATGCCGTGATGCGCGTTGCTGCAGCGCATGAGGTCAATGTGCAGGTTCAAACGGGCATTGTGCGCGAATGCGATAAAAAATTCAAGGCCGAGTGCCGTGGGAAACGCGCCGATGCGTTCTTCGGCGAATGTGGCGTGATAGGCCAGATGGGCGCGCCCAGATAGGTCGATTACAGCGCGAGCGAGGGCCTCGTCCATCGGCACATAAGCCGAACCAAATCGCGCGATGCCGGTTTTGTCGCCCAAGGCGTCGGACAGTGCCTGGCCCAGGCATATACCGACATCTTCGACGGTGTGGTGTGCATCGACTTCGAGGTCGCCTTTGCAAGTGATGTTGAGGTCAAACAAGGCGTGGCGGGCAAGTGCCGTGAGCATGTGGTCAAAAAAGCCGACGCCCGTATGGATGTCTGAATCGCCCTCGCCGGTGAGGATGAGCGACAGGTCGATGTTGGTTTCAGAGGTTTCGCGCCGGATTTGCGCGGTGCGTGAGGACATTGCCGGAGGCCCTTTTCTAAAAGGGTTCGGGGAGTGTGCGATTGATCAGGTCGTGTTTGTATCCAAAGCCAGGGCCTTCGATTGTGGAGATGTCGATGTGCCCGTTCTTGCGGCGATAGACGCCGGGATGTACCGCGGCTTCGGGCCGTGAGGCATCGGGGTAAAATTGCATGGCATTGGTTTCAAAGCCCATCACGGTGCCGGCGTATGCGGTGAGGAGGGCATGGGGAATTTGGGCGAGCATGGGATTTGTGAGGTCTTGCACCATGCGCGTCATGCCGTGTGCATGCGCCCAACAGAGCGAGAGCAAGGCGCCGGTTTGGGTTTTGCAGGTTTTGAGCGCGACGCCGGTCCAGCCGAGGTGCCGCCCGAGGCGCACAACGCGCCAGTCGTGCGCGCTTTCATCCATAAACAGGGGTTTGCGCGCGGAGATGCTGTGGACATCGAGGGGATTGTCAGCCAACTCATAAGCAAAGGGTTGTTCGACGTAGAGGATCATTTGAAAGATGCGCGGGTGGTCGATCATGAGGCGGTCGAGTATCTCGATGACATAATTGACTTCTTTGACCGTGCAGTTGAAATCTGTACACAGCCACAGGGCGTGGTGTTCAATGCCAATTTGACCGACGCGAACAATGCGGTCGTAATCCCATCCGGGTTCTTGTCCGGTGAGTTTGATTTTGAGACAGGTAATGCCGTCGCGCTGAATCCAGTCGGGCAAGACAACGGGATAGCCGTCGTCGGGTTCATCGCCGGTGCGTTCAGCATCGTTGAGCAGGTCGTTGCCACCTACGGCGTGCCAGGCGGGCAATCGGTTTGGGCGCGGGCGAGCGAGATAGTCTTCGGGATAGCGGTTGGAAAAATCGCAATCCACGTCGTCGGCAGGTTCGAGATAATGCGAGAGGTCGGCGTTCATGAAGTCTGTATTGTACGTGTTGTAGATGTTGATGTCGTGGAGCACACCATAGGCGTCGTGAAGGGCGAGGTCATAAGCCGATGTGCAGACGAGCGCGGCCAAGCGGGGCATATCCCCTGTGGTTGAACTGTTGTACACACGCTGTTCGGCGTTAAAGTCTTGCAAGAGGTTTGGCAGAACGGTCTCTTGAAACGCGTGCCCGATTTCTATGGGGTGACCGGTGTGGTCGATATCGGCCCAGGCGCGTCCGATTTTGAGACAGAAATTTTTCATGGCGGTTTCTCGCGCGGCATACGTGAGGTGCGCGGCGGGCCATGCCCAGGGCGCGCTCAGCGGGGTTTCGCCCCAGCCGGAAGCCGCGTTCCCGCTCCTATCTTCAACATCCACGCGAACCCGTACACAGGTGACGCTATCGAGTTGCTCGGTGCCAAAGCGGTAGGGCATGCGCGTTTGCACGGGGAGGAAGTAGGTGGTGACGGATTTGATTTTTACGTCTGTTGTTTTTGGCATGTGTCAGATCGCTTTCAATATTCTCTCAAGGGCAAGTAAAAAATAGTCGTTTTCTGCCCGTGTGCCAATAGAGACGCGCAAGGCATGGTCGAGCATGGGATAGGATGTGACATTGCGGATGAGCACACCTCGTTCGATTAACCCTTTGAAAACAGCGTCTGGGTCGGCGACTTCAAAGAGGATGAGGTTGGCGTGTGATGGATAGGGCGTGACGCCATTTATTTGCGCCAGAGCTTGAAAGACGCGCTCGCGCTCGGAACAGATAAATGCAATGCGTTTGGCCGTGAGATCCCCGTGGTTGAGTATGGCCATGGCTGCTGTGTGCGAGAACACATTGATGTCAAAGGGGATTTTGCCCTTGATGATTTCGTCTCGCAAATCGGGATGGGCGACCAGATAGCCAATGCGGATGCCCGCGGCGCCGTAGGCTTTAGACAGGGTTTTGAGCACGATGAGGTTGGGGTGTTTGGGCAAGAGATCAATGGCGGTTTGGTCGTAAAATTCGCCATAAGCTTCATCGACCATGACAAGGGCATTTGTGCTGGACAGCAGTGTATCGAGGTCTCGATTTGAGATGGCGCATCCCGTGGGGTTGTTGGGCGAGCACAGCATGATCAGGCGGACATTTTTTTTCCCGGCAGTGCCACACAAGGCCGGTATGTCAAAACCGTAGTCCGCTGTGAGGGGCACGTCGATCACGCGCCCACCAAAGACACCGGCGTAGAGGGCATACAGAGAAAATGAGGGAGAAGGGATGACCACATCGACGCCGGGCGCAGATACGACGCCGAGCACGAGTTGTACCAATGTATTCGAGCCATTGCAAACAATGAGGCCTCGGGCATCGACGGCCGCGCGATCGGCCAGTGCTTTGACGAGGTCCATTTGCATGGGTTCGGGATAGCGCGACCACGATTTGTTGCGAACAGCCCTTAGGATCTCGTCTTTCAGGCTATTGGGAACGTCAAACGGGCTTTCGTTTTGGTTGAGCTTGATGGGGCAATCGCCGGCTGTGAGGTGATAGCCATGCAAGGCGCGGACTTCGGGTTTGATGTTGTGGAGATAGGTCATGGGTTTAAGTGCGTTAGAGTTTAGAGTTTAGCGTGCCCAACCGCCGCCCCACCGGAGAGACGTAAGACGCATTTAGAGCCTTTGCCTGATGGCATTGGCGTGGGCGTCGAGGCCCTCGGCTTCGGCCATGCTGATGATGTGGCCCGCGGTTTTTTGCAGGCGTTGTTCGGTATAGTGCAAGATGCTCACGGTTTTGGTGAAGGTGTCAACGCCAACGGATGAAGCGAACCGCGCAGCACCGGCCGTGGGGAGGATGTGATTGGTGCCGGCATAGTAGTCTCCCACGGGTTCAGACGATGCCGCGCCCAAAAAGACAGCACCGGCATGGCGCACCGATTGCACTAGGGACCATGGGTCGGCGACGATGAGTTCGAGATGCTCGGGGGCGATGTGGTTGGCGAGGTCAACGCCTTCGGCGAGGTCGTTGACAACGACGATTGCACCAAAGCGGTTGAGTGCATTTGCGATTGCCTCGCGGTGCGTCAGGTCGGTGGCTTGCGCGGCAACTTCGGCTGCGATTTGAGAAGCGAGATCCGCGGCGGGCGTGATCGTGATGCAGACCGCGGCTTCAAAGCCGGTGCCGTGTTCGGCTTGTGAGAGCAGGTCGCCGGCGACGTGTTTGGCTCGTGCGGTCTCGTCGGCAATGATGACGATTTCGCTGGGGCCAGCCACCATGTCGATGTCAACCGTTCCAAAAACGAGTTTTTTTGCGATTTGTCCATAGGGGTTGCTGGGGCCGACGAGTTTGTCGACGCGTGGAATGGTTTGGGTGCCATAGGCGAGCGCGGCCACGGCTTGGGCGCCAAAGATTTTGTAAATTTCGGATATCCCAAGGCTGTGGGCGGTTGCGAGAATTGCGGGATGAACCGCGCCGCATGCCTGGGGTGGCGTTGCCATGCATATCTGCGGAACGCCCGCGATTTGAGCGGGGATGGCGGCCATGAGGAGGGTTGAAAACAGAGGCGCGCTCGCGCCGGGAATGAGCAGGGCCACGCGTTCGAGGGGCAAGACGCGCTTGCCGAGCACGACGCCGTCGCCGTCTTCGATAAACCATGATTTTTGTCGTTGTGCTTCGTGAAATTTGCGGATATTCGCCGCCGCTGATTCGATGATTTCGACGAATTTGGGATCCGCGTTTTCGTAGGCGGTTTTGATCTCCGATTCGGGCACGCGCATGTCCGCGGGTGCCATGTCAATGCCGTCAAATTCCTTGGTGTAAGCGAGCAGGGCGCGGTCGCCTCGCTTTTTTACCGCGGCGACAATTTTTCGCGCGGTGGTTTCTTGTTCGGCTGAAAAATCAGTGGTGCGCGAGAGAATGGCGTTGAGCTTTGGGTGTATTTTACAGCGGTGGTATTTGATTATTTCGATGTTGGGTTGCATGAAAGTCTCCGTCATGGGTCAGTAAATCACTTTGTTTAAGGGATACTCGATGATGCCTTCGGCCCCCAATTTTTTGAGTTTTGGAATGATGTGGCGCACGACGCGTTCATCTACAATGACTTCGATGGCAACCCAGTTTTCGTCGAGCAAATTGGCGACAGTGGGGTTGTTGAGCGCGGGTAAATTCTCGACGATGCGCGCCAGATCCGCGCGGCGCACATTCATTTTCAGGCCGACTTTGTCTTCGGCGTTGAACGCGCCGATCAGGAGGGTGGCGATGTTGCGCGCTTTTTCGCGCTTCCACGCATTGGCCCACGCGTTTTTGTTGGCAATCAGTCGAGGCGTGGTTTCAAACATGATTTCAATAATACGCAATTTGTTGGCGCGCAAGGATGATCCCGTTTCTGTAATTTCGGCAATGGCATCGACCAGGCCTGGCACGCGGCCTTTGGCTTCGGTGGCGCCCCATGAGTATTCGACTTCGGCGGTTACGCCCTGGTCTTTGAGGTAGTTGCGCGTGGCTGTTACCAGTTCGGTGGCAATGCGCTTGCCCTGGAGGTCGCGAAGGGTTTGGATGTTGGAATTTTCGGGCACCGCGATGACCCAACGCGCGGGTTGCGATGTGGATTTGCTGTAGGCGAGTTCGGCAATTTCGAGCACGTCGGCTTCGTTTTCTCGGATCCAGTCTATGCCGGTCAGCCCAATATCGAGCACGCCGCGCTCGACGTAGTGGGCAATTTCTTGGGCGCGCAAAAACAAGCCTTTGAGTTCGGGGTCGTCAATGGTTGGTGTGTACGATCGCGGGCTGATGTGGATGCGGTAACCGGCTTTGGCAAACAGATTGCTTGTAGATTCTTGGAGGCTTCCCGAGGGAAGGCCGATTTTGAGTACGGGCATGGGTACTCCTAATGCTAATGATTGAGTTCGTATTGTGTGATGTAAAGATACTATTTTTTGTCTTTTGGGGGAAATTTTAATGAATCGCCTTTGTCCATGGCAATCTAAGTTGACAAATTAAAAGGTGAAAAGTAAGTTACCCAAAGTTAGGAATTAGGAGTTAGGGGCACTGTTTATCACGCGGGAGGAGGGTAGAATGGCAAAAGCGCATCTCGTTGGTTTGATTACAGATACGCACGATAATAAACATGCCATTGAAAAAGCGATCGAGCTTTTTAACGCGCGCGATGTGGGGTTGGTGCTGCACGGGGGCGATTATATCGCGCCGTTCAATGCGCGTTGGATGGCCGATTTGGCTGTGCCTTTTGTCGGGGTTTTTGGCAATAACGATGGCGAGAAGTTCGGTTTGAGGGCATTTTTTGAGACGCTGGGACCGATTCATCGCGCTCCTTATGTACACGAGTGGGAGGGCAAGCGCATTTTGATGTTGCACGAGCCCGATGAGGTCAATGCCTTGGCGCAAAGTGGTGCTTATGATGTCATTTTTTATGGGCATACACATGAAATTGATGTGCGAAAAGGAGATACGCTGGTGATCAATCCGGGGGAAGCCGGGGGGTGGACAACGGGGCGGGAGACGGTGGGTATTCTCAATTTGAATGCGATGGATGTGGAGATTGTGGATTTGTGATAGAAGCGAGAAGTGAGGGATGAGAATGTAGGGGTGTACCTCTGTGTGCGCCATAGGCATCAAGCTAAGAGACCAAATACAGCATGGCACTAGGCCTGTGTGCTTTCTTGTTTTTCGTCATTCCCGCGAAAGCGGGAATCCAGCATCTCATCTGGTCAATTCCAGTATGCAATGGCGTCCTCTAAAGCCTCTGGACTCCTGCTTTCGCAGGAGTGACGGCTTAGCTTGATGCGTATGGGGTGTACCTCTGGGTGCGCCTAGAGGCGAGGGGTTGGGTTGGCTGGGTGCTAATCACGAAAGGATAAAGGCCATTGGCTGATGTATTGAAAAGTGGCACTGGGAAACGCCTGGCCGCAGGACGCAAGACCGTTCGCGCGCACATCGAAGACATTGTGGCACTGATGCCCAGAGAGCCAGGTGTGTACATCATGAAGGGCAGTGATGGGCAGATTATTTATATCGGCAAAGCCAAGGTGTTGCGGAGCCGAGTACAGCAATATTTTCGACCCCATGCCAATGATGGGCGGCGGCAGTTTCGGGCAATCGTTCGCAATGTGCGCGATTTGGAATACATTGTCACCGATACGGAATTGGAAGCATTGATTTTGGAAGCCAATTTGATCAAGACCCACAAACCGCGTTACAATATCAACTTGAAGGACGATAAAAAATATCCCTATATCCGCATCACAAAAGAGACTTTTCCCCGCATTGTGGTGACGCGCGAGGTGGTCAAGGATGGGTCGCGCTATTTGGGTCCCTATACAGATGTGAAGGCGATGCGGCGCATGTTGGAGACCATGCACCGCTTGTTTCGGATTCGGAGTTGTGACTACGATTTGCCGAAGTCCAATGTGCGGGTGTGTCTCGACTATGAGATCAAGCGGTGCGATGGGCCGTGCGAGGGGTTGATTTTGGCCGAGGCGTATCAAAAGATCGTGGATGAAGCCGCGTTGTTTCTCACCGGGCGGCACACGCAGGTGATGGTGACGCTTGCGACGCGGATGAAACGGGCAGCAGAGGCGATGAAATACGAAGAGGCCGCGATTTATCGCGATCGCATTCGGGCTTTGGAACAGGCAGCTAGTCGGCAAAAGGTGGTGTCCAATGATCTGGCGGACTGGGATGCGATAGCCATTGCGCGAGAAGACGACGAGGCCTGCGGGGTGGTGATGGAGGTGCGCGACGGGCGGTTGATCGGGCGACAAAATTACTTTATTGGCGGGGTGCTCGACGCGTCTGAAGAAGAGGTGGTCTCGGCGTTTGTGCGGTTGTTTTATGCAACCGCCACATTTGTGCCCAAAGAGGTGTGTTTGCCGTGCGATATTGCGGATCGCGAAACCGTGCTCAATTGGCTCACCGCGCGTTCAGAGGCCGGGGTTGAGATGACCTGTTCTCGCAGTTGTACAACCTTGCGCTTGCCTCAGCGGGGCGACAAGTTTCGGCTGATAAAGATGGCAGAGAACAATGCGCGGCTGTTGTTGACCGAGCGGCGGTTGAAGCGCGAGAACCGCCGATCACAAGCCCCTGTAGCCGTGCAGGCCCTCCAGCGCGATTTGCATTTGGAGAAACCGCCGCGGTGGATTGAGGCGATGGATATTTCAAATATTCAGGGATCGGATCCCGTGGCGTCGCTGGTGTGTTTTGTCGATGGCAGGGCGCGAAAGCGCGAGTACCGGCAGTTTAAGATTACGGACATTGAGGGCCCCAATGATTTTGCGATGATGCAGCAGGTGGTGACGCGGCGGTTTAAGCGGTTGGTAGAAGAGGGCAAGCCATTTCCCGATTTGCTACTGATCGATGGGGGCAAAGGGCAACTTTCAAGTGCGGTTGAGGCATTGCAGGCGTTGGGGATTCGAAATCAGCCGGTGATTGGATTGGCCAAGCGGTTGGAAGAGGTGTTTTTGCCGGGCCTATCGGCCCCGCAGAATATTCCCAAAACATCGTCGTCATTGAAGTTGTTGCAGATGTTGCGGGATGAGTCGCATCGGTTTGCGATTGCCTATCACCGCAAGTTGCGCCAGAAGCGCACGTTGACCTCAGAATTAGATGATATTCCCGGCGTGGGGCCAGCGAGGCGAAAAGCCCTGTTGAAACACTTTGGTTCCGTCAAGCGCGTTCGCGAGGCTGCGCTTGAAGATGTGGCGGAGGTGGATGGGGTGAGTCTAAAACTCGCAGCGGTGATTTGCGAGCGGTTGCAGGGGAAAGGCGAGGAGTGAGGAGTGAGAAGAGAGGGTAGAGGCGTGGCTCCAGTGCCCGCTTGAAGATACAAGAAGCAAGCAAAGAGCGAGAGGCAAGAGGTGAGAGGGGTTGGGTGGCCCTTTTGCTCTTCGCCTTTTTTGGTTTTGGGCCGGTGGTTGGACAAGTTGTTTTTTAGGCCGAAATGAGATGCTAATTTTTTCACATTACAACGCGTTAAAATTGTGGAATCTTCAAACTCCTGATTAACAAGGCGCAAGGTGTAAGGATTTAATATGTGCAAGCCTGCTGTTACATGGTCGATCAAGGCGATCATTTTTTGGCTCCTGATTGAAGCGTTTTTTTTTCGTTACATTTTCTATAAATCCTCCGTACACACGCTTCTCTATTTGAAGCAAAAGTTCAGTTTTTCATTAGATAACCATAGTGTGATCTTTCTGAACGATATGTTCTCTATATTTCTCAGTCAGTGTATGATTCTTCTCTTTGTATGCCTCATCTTAAAAAAAAAACAGGTTTCATTTAGAGATATTGGTATTCAACCCGAAACAAGATTTAGAACCTGGAGTGGCCTCATAATCCTAGGTGCTCTTTTTAATGCCATAGTTTGGCTTATTCAATATCACTATGTGGTCAGGTTTACACCTCTAACTATTGAACAAAGCCACTGGGCGTTCACCCTCGGGGTTTATTTTTTTATTTTAGTTCTGCTGGGTCCTTTCATCGAAGAAGTGGTATTCAGAGGCATTTTGTTTCAATCTCTCAGAAATCAACTGTCTGTAGTTCCTGCTATTGCGATTAATGCCTTGATTTTCACAGCTTTGCATGACGGGTTCGATTCTTGGGTGCATGTCATTGGTGTTCTACTAGCAGGTTGCATAACATGCGTCATTTTCTTTCAAACAAGCTCTCTGACTAATGCTTTTATCTTTCACGCATCCATGAATATGACTGGAATTATTCTGAAGTATATTTTTTGGATTTTTTGAACTGATTGGATTTCTCGGGGTATTACTTTTCACTTTTCAATGAAGGAGGAGAACAATGGTGAAACTCGTCAAAAAACCACCTGGATACGCCGGGTTGGCTTCTGTGTATGCATATAACGGAGATGAGTTCGAAAGTGATGATGAGCCTTGGATTTCGGTGGCTGTTGATGCCGCACAGGGATTCAGTGATAATCAAGGAACTCTTGGTGGTGCCGCCCCTGATGATAATTTTTATACAGGAAGTGGCGGTGCAAGTCCAGAACGAGTCAGAAAGAAAATAGCAGAGGAGGTAGTTCAGCTGAAGAAAAAAGAAAATCGCGCTCGTATCCGGGTTGCCATTATTGACAGCGGCATAGACGCATTTCATTCAGATGTGGGTGAAATTGCGCGCGCTGTTGATGGATGTGCCCATCCTGATTTTAGATGAGCCCACTGCTGCGCTGGATATGGAATCAGAGTATCACATTCAAGAGGCATTGAAAACCGTGCGACAGGGCAGAACCACGCTCATTATCGCGCATCGACTTTTAACCATTCAAAACGCAGATGAGATTGTGGTCTTGGATGAGGGGCAGGTCGCAGAGCAGGGCACGCACGAGTGGTTAGCCATGCAAGATGGGGTTTATGCCCACTTAAATGCAAGAATGGCGAGTATATGATGTGCAACGGTGTACAACTGCCTGTGCCGTTGGCACGATAGACAGACAATAGCAGTTCATTTGTCCTTTGAGGGCTTTCATCTCGGAACAAAAATGCAAGATCGCAAAATAGATATGGATGACACTCAGCAACTACAACTCCCCTGGTCTATCAAAAGAGTAATCCTTTGGCTGGTTTCATGCTATGTGATTCTGTGGGTTTTTAGTTGGCTGTTTAGCTTAGTGATAGTACATCTTGAATCATTTCAAGGGATGGGGTTTAACAGTTCAAGATGTGATGTATATTACGCAAACATATTCCTTTTTCGTTGTCATACTTGCCTTTCTTGCCTTTCTGTTGTGGCAATGCAAGAAAGTGGATTTATCGATCAGGACAATTTGGGGAGCAATATACCATGCGACTCAAGTTCGATATATCATTTTTGGCTTAATCCTCGGCATTCTCATGTCTCTTTTATGGAACTGGAAAGTCGTAAATTTTGATACTATATCCCCCCAATATTCTTCTGATGCGATATTTTACGGTCAGATAATAGTTATAGGCATTTTAGTTCCATTTCAAGAAGAATTGTGCTGTCGGGGGATGTTGTATAGAATCCTGCGAAAAGAAAATGATATCGTTATCTCAAATTTGATTTCAGCCTTTATTTTTACAGCGTTCCATATCTTGAAGGTCGATATTACGGGGCTTCTCTTTGTATTTTTGTATGGTGTTGTAACAGCATTCTTGGTAGAACGCACAAATTCACTCACTGCCAGCTTTTTGTGTCACGCCATCGGTAACTTAGTCTCCGTAGTAGTAATTCAGCATAGAGAATTTTTTTTCCTGTAATCAGAGTTGTAATCAGAGTTGTAATCAGAGTTGTAATCAGAGTTGTAATCAGAGTTGTAATCAGAGTTGTAATCAGAGTTGTAATCAGAGGTCATCATCACTTTTTAAGATTCGATAGCGTGAAAACAATGGCCGACTGTGTTCGCACGGCACGCGAAGGCGTTTCGACTGCCACCTGTTAAAAAAATACTGCCGAGGGATACAAGAGCCGACGTTTGCGCGTGGGCTTTTTTTATAATGAATCGGTTGAACTGCTGGTGCAGTTGTACCTTGCTTGCCGCGCATGGGCAGCGTTGACCATGGGCGGGATTTGGGTTATCATGAATTTATGTCAAAAATGAATCTCACTGCAAAACAATCAGAACAGAGACCGGAAATCGCGCCGGAACTTCGGGGGGCATTGCAGCGGTTTCTCGATTATGTGATGCTCGAGCGCGGGTTGTCGGACAATACGACCCGTGCGTATCAGCGCGACTTGAGCCGGTATTTGACGCTGTTGACCGATGCGGACATCCAGACGCCCAATGCGATTTCTCAAGCGGATGTGTCCGCGCTTTTGAATGTGCTTTTCGAGATGGGGTTGGAGGCGTCGAGTGTGGCGCGCAATTTGACGGCGGTGCGGATGTTTCACCGGTTTTTGTTGGGGGAGGGCATCGCGCACCGCGACCCGACGGAACACGTAAAGCCGCCCAGGTTGGGGCGAAAACTGCCGTCTGTGCTCAATGTGTATGAGATTGAGCGGTTGATGCTGGCCGCGGATGTGGAAACGCCACTGGGTTTGCGCGATCGCGCGCTTTTGGAGATGCTCTACGGGGCGGGGTTGCGCGTGTCGGAATTGATTGGATTGTCGCGGATGGATTTGCTGTTTGACGTGGAAGTGGTTCGCGTGTTGGGAAAGGGCGGTCGCGAGCGGGTGGTGCCGATTGGGTCAGAGGGCATTGATTGGGTAACTGCGTATTTGGACGCGGTGCGTCCAGGATTGGTCAAGCCACATACCGGGCAAACGGTGTTTTTGAATTTTCGAGGTGCCGAGTTTTCGCGCATGGGCGTGTGGAAGTTGCTGAGGCAATACGCGGCAGTGGCGGGTTTGGAAAAGAGGATAAGCCCGCATACGCTGCGGCATTCTTTTGCCACGCATTTGCTGGAAGGAGGGGCAGATTTGCGGGCGGTTCAAGAGATGTTGGGGCATGCGAATATTTCAACCACGCAGATTTATACGCATGTTGACCGAGAATATTTGAAGGAAGTGCATCGGACATTTCATCCGAGGGCGTGACTATTCTATGGCGAGAAATTTGGGATATGTCGTTAGGTTTTCGCAGCCATCTGGGGTGACGACGACGAGGTCTTCGATGCGGACGGCGCCTCGGCCCGGATAATACAGGCCGGGTTCAACGGTGACGACGTGTCCGGCGCGGAGCGTTTCTGAGATTTTGCCGATGCGCGGGGGTTCGTGAATTTCGAGACCGAGGCCGTGACCCGTGCCGTGAAAAAACCCCTGCATGCGGCCGTCTATGGTGCCGGTTTTGTAGTTGCGGCTTTCAAACAGTTCTGTCAGGGCCCGATGGATGGCTCGGCCGTCTGCATCTGCGCGAATGCGGTCGAGAGCGAGGGTTTGACCTTCGAGAACCGCTTGGTAGATGTTTTGGAGTTCGGCAGAGGGTTCGCCTTTGACCACTGTGCGGGTAATGTCGGCAAAATAACCGGTGAGATTTGATCGCGGAAAGATGTCGATGACAATGGCGCGGTGCGCGCGCAATGGCCCGTTGCCTTCGCCGTGGGGGTCACAGGCTTGGTCGCCACAGGCGACAATGGTATGACTGGCTGTGCAGTGGCGTTCCATGAGGATGAATTGGATGTGGCGTTTGACGGCTTCTGAGGTGAGGGGTTCGCCATTGCGGTAGAGGATACCGCCGCGAATGCGCGAGGTGCGAATGAGGTTGATGGCGGCCTCCATGGCCCGTTCGGCGTACTGCTGCACGTTGCGAATCTGGGCGATTTCTTCCTCTGTTTTGATCTCTCGCTCGGGCCAAAACGCGCGTTCTGGAAATGTCACTTTGTATCCGCGCGAGCGCAGGTCATCTGCTGTGGCAATGGAAAAGGAGCGGGGGACATTCAGGCAGGTGATATTTTTTTCCTGCAATAACTCGTGCAGAGCATCGATGGAAGAGGGGTTTTCTATGTCGCGGTCTTTTGCTTTTTCCTCGTACTCCGATAAGGCGAGCACATGATCAACTTGGGCTTGGGAACGCGCGCGGTCGCGTTCTAAGTTGGACATGAGCAGGTATTTTTCCGCGCGGAATTGAAAAAAAATGAAGGGGTCGGGTGCGAGAAAGCGCGTGGCGTAATACATATCGGCGTCGGTTTCGCTGGCTGCAATGATGAGTCGCGCTGTGGTGGAGTCGTTCATCGGTAGGTCCTCATTCTGGAATTTTCATGGACAAGAAGAGTCGGTTGCCATTGCGGTTGATCGCAAACGCGGCGTTTTTTTTCTTTGTGAGTTTGGATATGGCGAGCTCAAAATCGCGGGCTGTTTCAATATTTTTTTGAAAGGGACTTTGACGCACGCTCAAGATCATGTCGCCTTCTCTAAAGCCTGCGTTGCGCGCATGGCGCGAAACGCGGGTGACAACCACGCCTTTGACCTCTGGTGCGATGCCGTATTCGCGGGCTCGTGCCTCGGTGAGGTCGTGGACTGTCAGGCCAATTTCTGAGACCGATGAGTCTTCTCGTTCCCGCCGGGATGGCGCGTCGGTTGAACTCGTAAATTCCTTGGGCATGTTTTCACTTAGGATGACGCGAATGTCGAGATTTTTGGTGCCGCGTCGCACCGCGAGGGTCACGGTGTCGCCCGGGTGTTTGCGGGCAATCAGGCTTTGCAGGTGGTTGGGACGATTGACCGCGTGCCCATCTACCATGAGGATGATGTCGCCGTCTTGGAGTTTGGCTCTAGCGGCTGGGGTATAGGGGTAGACAGTGTGGATGAGTACGCCTTTGGGCCGCTCGAGTCCAAAAGCCTCTGCTGTACCGGCATCTACTTTTCCGAGGCTAATGCCGAGATAACCGCGTTTGACTTCGCCGTGTTTGACAATGTCGTCCATCACTTTTTTTGCGAGGTCAATGGGCACGGCAAATCCATAGCCGATGTAAAATGAACGGTTGGATGAGGCGATGGCGGTGTTGACGCCAATGACTTCGCCGTTGAGGTTGACGAGGGCGCCGCCCGAGTTGCCCGGATTGATGGGGGCGTCGGTTTGAATGAAGTCTTCGATATTTAAGCGGTCGCGGTCGTGAATGATGTTGATGTCGCGGCCAATGGCGCTCACAATGCCCGCTGTGACCGTGGATTTGAGATTGAGAGGCGCGCCAATGGCGAGCACCCATTCGCCAATTTCAACCGCGTCTGACTTGCCAACGGTTGCGGGTTTTAAGTCTTTGGCGTCAATTTTGATCACGGCGATGTCCGTGCGCGGGTCAGAGCCGACGAACTCGGCATCGTATTCGCGGTTGTCGCTGAAGGTGACGGTGAGTTTGTCGGCTTCGCCTGCGACGTGGTGGTTGGTGAGAATATATCCATCGGCGGTCATGACAATGCCCGAACCCGTGCTTTGTCGGTCTGGTATGTCGCCAAATTCGGGAACTCGGTCTGGCCTGTCGTCAAATTCGGGAACTCGGAAAAAGGGGATGATGCGTCGCCGGCGGCGCAGGTCATCTTCATTTATTTTTTCGGTGACGTTGATGGTGACAACCGAGGGGGTCACTTCTCGCGCGATGGCTTTGAAGGCGGTGTTATGGGCTTTGATTTGGGCGATGGCCTGTTTTTCTTCGGCTGTGAGTGCCGCGTAACCGGTTGTGTTCAAGGAAGCATAAGACAGCAGTGCAAGCAGGCCAAATAGGATGCGATTTTTCATGGCGATCTACTCCTTTTTTGTGAAAGAGAAAACAGTGGATGTGCAGGCCTGTTCTGAGCCTGCGACGGGAGATGTGGAATACGCGCTTCCGATTTCGACGCTTAGACCCACGACCCCCTCTCATGGTTCCGGGAAATTCCCATGAGAGGCTAGGGGCTAAATGCGAATTACAGGCCGTAGTGATCAATTTTGCGGTAGAGAGTACGCACGGACATGCCCAGCAGTTTTGCCGTGCGTTCGCGATGGCCTCCGGTTGCGCGCAGGGCATTGGCGATGGCGTCGCGCTCGAGGTCTCGCAGGGGACGTATGTCATCTTCAGTGGGTGTTATTTCCGCGTCGCGCGCGCGTTCAGTGGGCGTTGCTTCTGTGTATTCGACAATTTCTGTGCCTTCGATGGACGCGTTATAGACGGGAAGGCTCGGCGCGGGTGGGGTTTGCAAATTTTGCATCACATAGGCTTTGAGTTCTTTGACATCGCGGGCCACTTCGAGGATGGCCCAATAGAGCAGGTCTCGGTCCGATTCTGCGGGGGTTTTGCCCGCGTGGACTGGCAGATAGGAGGAGGGGGGCGCGGGGGATGAGTCGAGATAGGGGGCGAGTTCAGCAGCCGATATCCGGCGGGTTTTGGACAAAACCATGAGGCGTTCAATGAGGTTGATCAGTTCTCGGACATTGCCCGGCCAGTGGTACTGTTGCAGCACCCTCAGCGCGTCGGGCGCAAATTCGATGGGGGGCATGCGGAGTTCATCACTTTGTTTTTCGATAAAGTGTTGTGCCATGAGGGGAATGTCTTGCGGGCGGGCGCGCAGGGGCGGCATTTCGATTTCAATGACGCGGAGACGCTGATAGAGGTCGTGCCGAAATTTGCCTTGGGAAACGGCTTGTTGCAGGTCGCGATTGGTGGCGGCAATGACGCGGACGTCGACGGCAATGGCTTTGGTGCTGCCCAGGCGGGTGACTTCTTTGGCGTCGAGGACGCGCAACAAGCGCACTTGTGCAGACAGTGACATTTCGCCGATTTCGTCTAAGCAGACCGTGCCGCGATTGGCCGCTTCAAAGATGCCGTACCGCTGCGTGCGCGCGTCGGTAAATGCCCCTTTTTCGTGGCCGAAGAGTTCGCTTTCGAGGAGGGTTTCGGGAATTGCGCCGCAGTTGACGATCAGAAAGGGGTTGTCGCTGCGCGCGCTTTGCCGGTGGATGGCTTCGGCGATGAGATTTTTCCCCGAGCCGCTTTCTCCGGTGATGAGCACGCTGACAGGTGTGGGCGCGATTTGCGCGATGCTTTCTCGGATTTGTTGAATTGATTCTGAGCGTCCGAGAATGGTGGAGTCGCCTGGGTCTCGACTTTGAAGGCGGTGCAGGGCGTCGTGCAATTCTGCCTGGATGAGTGGAAAGGCGAGCAGGGCATCGGGTTCTAGGGGGGGGGGCATTTGGAGTTGCGCGCCTTCCCGCGTGGTGATCACAAAGAGGGGGATTTTTTCAGGGCGTGCAGATAAGACCTCGGCGAGTTGCGCGGCTGCATGGGGCAATGTGGTTTCGTCTAAGACGAGCAGGTCAAATTGGTTTTCCGAGATCAGTTTTCTGGCGGGTCTCACGCTGTTGGTCAGTACGGTTTGCCAGCCGAGGGTTTCGAATTCGGCGCGCAGGTCGCGGCCCAATGTGGTGGGTTGGTCAACGATGATCAGTGCTTCTGTTTGTTCGGTTGACATAAGTGTATGTGTCCTGACCTGACGGCATCATTTTTGAGAGGAACGACTTTTGAGTTGTCGAATGCGTTTTTCCGCGCCCAGACCGTAGTTGCTGCTGGCGCCGTAGCGGCGTTTTATTTCTTCGAGCTCTTGAATGGCTTGCTCGAGTTGGCCTTGTTCGGCATAACACTCTGCAATTTTCATTTGTGCGGATGCGATCCAGAGGCCGCTCGCTTTTGGGTCGTAGCGCAATATCAAAAATTCTCGCTGTGCGTTGGCGTAGTCTCCAAGCGCGAAATAACGCTCTGCAATGGCGTATTGAATGTTGGCTTTTTCGTGTTCACGGGTCGCGACTTTCAGCAGGGGGCGGAGTTCCAAAATGGCTTGTTGGTGGTCGCCTTTGTTGGGCAAGTAAATCGTGCCAATGTCGATGCGGGCTTCTAGGGCAAGGGGGTGTTGCGGGTGTTCGCGGATGAGTTGGCGCGCGAAATTGATGGCGAGGTCATAGGCTTGGAGATGGGCGTAATTTTTTGCGATTTTGTGGAGTAGTTCGGGTTTTTCGGATTGGGCAACCCCCTTTTCAAGGGCGTTGCGATATGCGCGTGCCGATAAATTGTATTCTTCGTTGCGTTCCCAAAACTCGGCAAATTCGAGGTTGGCTCGTGCCCAGTGCGGGCTGTCGGGGTAATTTTTTACAAACGCGCTGAGTGCTTTGAGATAGGGGTCGTTGTTGCCGTCTTTGTCGGGGCCTTCGTCGCGGTGAGCGAGAATAATGTAATAATGTGCGTCGACCTCTGCCTCGGTGTGGGCGTATTTTTTGATAATTTGTTCAAAGATCTGCCGCGCTTTTTTGGGATTTTTGATGGCGAGTTGGTATTTGCCTTTTTCCACTTCAAAGCGCGCCAGCCATTCGATTGCCATTTTATGGGTTTTTTTAAATTCGTCCGTTGCTTTGTCGGCTTCTGTGATCCGCTTGAGTCGGTAGAGGCTCAACACTTCGCGCGCGGCGAGGGCTTCGTTGCGCTCGGTTTTTGGTATGCGCCGGTACGCGGCGAGGGCTTCGGCGTATTTTTTTGTTTGAAAGAGCAAGTCGCCCACCGATTGATCTGCCTGCGCGCGGAGCGGGCTGTCGGGATAGTGTTGAGAAAATTCTCGGAGGGCGGCCAGGGCTTCTGATGTGCGGTTGAGAAATATCAGGTGTTCGGCGCGCGTGAAGGCCATGCTGTCCGCGCCGGGTGCGTGTGGAAATTTGCGGAGGAATAGACGGTAGGTTGCAATGGCTTTGTGGGGTTGGTTGTTGTGAAAATAGGATTGAGCCAGGCGGCGCAATAATGCGGGCGTGGGATTTCGGTTGCTTAGACTTTCGTCAATTTCTATGGCGCGTGGATAGTTGCCGAGGCGATGGAAACTTTCGGCCAAAAGCGAGCGGACAGATCGCCGAAGTGCGAGAGATGGGGACGCGGTTAAGAGTTCGGAGAATGCTTCTGCTGCACTGGCGTAAAAGCCCCGGTTGAGCAGAATGCGCCCCAGTTGAAACTGCGCGTTGGGGGCGAGGCTGCTCTGCGGGTAATCAAAGAGGAAATTTCTGAGGGTGTCTTCGGCTTGCGCGCGGTGTTGTTGCACGGCCTGACACACGCCGATGCGATAGGTGGCGTGTTCTTTGGCTGTGGGATTGCCGGCCTCTTTTTGCACTTGGAGATACATGCCCAAGGCCGTCTCGATGTCGGTGTTTGAGAAGTGGGCGTCGGCGATGCGTAGGCGCAGGTCGGTTTGCCGGTCGCTATTGGGATATGTATTTTCGAATTCGCGGTATGCACTCAGGCGCGTTTGCGCGCGGAGGGTATCGGGTTGCAAATCGGCTGTTTCCGCGTCTATGGTGGCGAGTGCTGCGTCATCTGCGAAGTCGCTGTGGGGGAATTTTTCAATGAGCATTTTGAATGCTGTCAGGCCCTTGTCGCGCCAGGCGTCTGGCGATTTGTTTTCGATTTCGGCTCTGCGCGCGCGTTTCATATAGCTGTCGCCGAGAAGATAATAGGCTTCATAGGCCCATGTGGGCGTGTCGTTGGATGTTGAAGTGAGCGTGTCTTCGCCTGCGAGTGCGGCTTCAAAGTAGGTGATTGCGCGGGTGTAGTATTTTTGGCGATAGAGGGTTTTGCCCAGCGCGAATTGCGCGTGCCTGTCGCCTGCTATGGCAGGCAGGTTGGCGAGCAGGTCGATCCAAACGCGATCTCGGTCGGTTTCCGTGCCAAATTCCGTGAGGAGTTGGATGCGTCGCTCTGCTGCTTCGGCGCGGGGCGAGTCCGCGTAATTTTTGAGATAGGTGCGATATTCTCGCAGTGCCTGGGCTGTTTTCCCGGTTTTTTCAAATACACCCGCAAGGCCAAATTGGCCTTCGGCGGTATAGTGTGTGAGGGTGCCGTTGATCAGTGTGCGATAATTTTCGGCTGCCAGATCGTACCAGTGCAAGTCTTCGCAAAGTTGCGCGATGTGTCGCCGCGCGGCGGCTTTTTCGCGGGGGGATTGGATGCGCGTTTCATACGTGCGGTAAGCGGACAACGCCTTTTGGTGCGTTCCAAGTGCGCGCCAGATATTTCCGATATCGCCGTAGGCCTGGATGCTGGCATCTGCATCTGGAAATTTTTCTTGGAGCTTTTTGAAGGCATCGAGGGCGTTGCGATAATTTTTTACATCTGCGAATGCGCGGCCATAGCCCAACAGAGCATAGGCATAGAAGGGACTGTTGGGGTAGGCTCTGAGAAAGTCGGCATAGCGATTCAGGGCTTCGCGGCTTTTGCCGAGTTTGCGTTTTGCATTCGCGCTTCCCAACACGGCTTGTTGGCGGCGGGTGTTGCGGGGCAAATGGAGGAGGGCGTTGTCGTAAGTGGCTTCCGCGCGCGCCCAATCGTTTTTGCCGGCGTACCAGGCGGCCAAAATCAGGTGCGAATTTTCCGCGGCGGGTGTTTTTGGATACTGGCGGCGCAGGTTTGCAAAGACGCGTTCTGCTTCTAAGCGGTCAGCGCGGGCAAGGGCAATATTGCCCATTTCGAGGAGGGCATCGGTTTTGCGCGCTGGGGGCGCGGCAGATTCGACGAGGGTGCGAAATTGCGCGAGGGCTTCTTCTGGGCGCGATGCGTCGAGCAAGGCGCGGCCCAGGTTGAAGATGGCCTCGTGGATGAGCGGCGATTTGGGGTATTGTGCGATCAGTTGGCGAAAGGCTGCGTCCGCTTTGGACAGGGCACGGCCTTTGTGGTAGTTCACGCCAGCAGATAAGAGGTCTTGGGCGGCGTATTCCGAAGCGGGATACGCCGCGTGTACCGCGCGATAGGCTTCGCCGGCTCGGGTATATTCTGCGAGTTGACTGAGTGCATCTGCGCGCGCGCGCATGGCATTGCCCACTTCGATGTGGTTGGGGTTGCGGTCAATAAATTGCTGAAAGGCTTCGCGTGCTTGGTCGTATTGTTCGGCCTTGGCATGCGCTTGCCCGAGGCGCAGCATGGCATCGGGCAGGCGTTCACTGGTGGGGAAATTGATGATGAATTGCTTAAATTCCCGCGCTGCATTGGCATACAGGGCATCTTTAAAAAGGCGCGATGCCAGGTCAAAATGGGCATTTTCACCCTGGGGCCCTTGGGCACAAAGGCCGGATAATGCACCCCAAAAAACAATGCAAAATCCAGTGGTTAAGCCGCGTTGTAATGTGTTTGCAAACAGGGCCATTATTCAAAAATTTCCGCGTGGATATCCGCGTCTGAGTCGTTGTGCCACCAATGTATTACATTTTGCGGGAGGCGTCAAATTGAATGTGCGAATCCGCGGATTGACGAATTAAAATGATGGTTGGGCAAGGGCAATCACAAGGGATTGCACCTACATGGGGTTGGGTGGTCTTCTCACGTCTTGTATCTTTGGGAGATGGTTGTTTTGGAAATTGTCGAATACGCGCATGCAAAGCTCAATTTGGGGCTGAAAATTCTCGGGCGGCGGCGCGATGGATTTCACGATATTTTGTCTGTTTTTCAGACGGTAGATTTGCGTGATCGGCTCAGATTTATGCCCACTGAGCCGGGGCGGATTGTTTTGTCGTGCGATGATCCGAATTTGCCTGTGGGGCCCGAAAATCTGGTTTACAAGGCGATTGTGGCATTTCAGACTTATACTGGGATGGATCGGGGCGTTGCGGTCGCGCTGGAAAAGCAGATTCCCATGGGGGCGGGTTTGGGCGGTGGAAGCTCTGACGCGGCGGCTGTGTTGCGGGTTTTGAATCGCATGTGGGACGTTGGGCTTTCAAATCGCGAACTTCGCGATATCGGCGCGACCTTGGGGGCGGATGTGCCGTTTTTTGTTGCAGAAAAAGGGACGGCAGTTGTTGCGGGATGGGGGGATCAATTGCGGTATGTGGCGTGGTCTGCCGATGTGGTTTATGTGCTGGTCTGTCCGGGCTTTGAGGTGCCTACGGGTTGGGCTTATGCGAATTATGAAAAGCCCTTGACAGGGGCAAGTGAATATCATAAATTCCTCAATTCTGTAAATTTTGACGACTTGCCAATTTCCGATTTGCTCTGTCATATCGAAAACGATTTCCTGCCGCTGATTGTTCAAACGCATCCGGAAACGCGCGATATTTTGTCGCGATTGACCGATGCGGGCGCGCTCGTTGCGTCGATGTCTGGCAGTGGTTCTACCCTTTACGGGATTTTTGAGTCTCGAGCCGTTGCCGAAGCGGTTTGGGCGCGATTGAAGGCCGAACAGTTTCGGGTATTTTTATGTTGTCCTGCGGTTTGAATGGCCCGCGAGAATTTTGGAGAATATTGTTATGTCTGACCGAGTTTCTCTCAATGCAGATGTGCGTACGGAAGCCGGAAAAAAAATAGCCAAGCGGTTGCGCCGTGGCGGTCGATTGCCCGCGGTTGTTTACGGCGAACGCGATGCGTCCATTGCGTGTTCTGTTGAGCAGCGCGCGTTGACCGATTTGTTGCAGTCTCATGGTCGCAACGCGATCATCGCGCTAAAAGCAGGCGCTAAAAGCCAGAGTACAATTATTAAAGATATCCAGTATCATCCCCTGCACGGCAACATTTTGCACGTCGATTTTCACCGCATTGATTTGACGCGCAAACTTGTGGTCGAAGTGCCCATTGAAGCACAGGGATCGCCCGCTGGGGTACGCAATGATGGTGGGATTCTGGAACACATGTTGCACGATCTCGAAATTGAATGTCTGCCCACGGATATACCCAATCACATTGCAGTCAATGTGTCGAAGTTGAATATTGGCGACTCGTTGCACGTTTCGGATATCACGCTGGACAGCGATGATCTGACCATTGTGACCAGTGGCGATCGCACGGTGTTTGCGGTGTCTGCGCCTGCAATTATTGCCGTAGAAGAGGACGAAGCAGAAGACGCATTGGTCGAGGAAGAAGAAGCGCGAGAGCCGGAAGTTATCGAGCGCGGCAGGCGCGGCGATGGCGAAGAAGGCGATGCGTCGTAGTTTTGAGATGAAGGCGATTGTGGGATTGGGCAATCCGGGCGGGCGTTATGCGCGCACGCGCCACAATGTGGGGTTTTGGGTCGTTGACTCGCTGGGCAAAGATGTTCAGTGGCACGCATTTGAATTTTGTACGTGGTGCAAAATTTCAGACGATCTGGTGCTGGTTAAGCCGCTTACGTATATGAACAACAGCGGCTTAGGTGTGGCGCAAATTGCGCGGTGTTTCCAGATTGCACGGGCAGATATTCTGGTGGTGGTTGACGATGTGTATTTGGCTGTGGGTCAGTTGCGTTTTCGGCGCGCGGGCAGTCACGGCGGGCACAATGGTTTGCGGTCTGTTGCACGCGCGTTGGGTTCTTCTGAGTTTCCGAGGATGCGCGTGGGCATTGGGCAACCCGCGGAGTCAGACGGGTTGATCGAGTACGTATTGGGTGCATTTACATCCGAGGAACGAGATGTGATCACAGACGCTGTTGGCCGAGCGGTCAAGGGCGCGCTTTATTGGGCAACACAGGGCATTGAACGGGCAATGAATCGGTACAATGCGCGTTAAAGGGTCGGGAGAATTTTATGGTTTTGGCACCTGTGCTGGGAGCGGTTGGGCTTCTTTGCGCTGGTTTGATTTATCGCTATGTTGCCAGACAACCCGCTGGTACGGATCGCATGCGAGAAATCGCGGCGGATATCCACGAAGGGGCGGTGGCATTTTTGAAGCGCGAATACCGCGCGCTCGCTGTTTTTATGGTGGCGGTCTTCGCGCTGGTGTGCTGGGGCATCAATTTGGCGACAGCCACGTCTTTTTTAGGCGGCGCGCTTTGCTCGCTTTGCGCTGGGTTTATCGGGATGAAAGCGGCGACCAAAGCCAATGTGAGAACCGCTTATGCCGCCAGTCGGGATGGACGGGATAAGGCATTAAATGTCGCATTTTCCGGCGGGGCCGTGATGGGTCTGGCCGTGGCAAGCCTCGGGCTTTTTGGCGTGGGCTTGCTTTTTTGTTTTTACGGCAAACCCGATCAGTCCGCGGTGATCAATGGTTTTGCAATGGGCGCGAGTTCCATTGCGTTGTTTGCTCGCGTCGGGGGTGGCATTTATACCAAAACAGCGGATGTGGGTGCTGATCTGGTGGGCAAAGTCGAAGCGGGCATACCGGAAGACGATCCGAGAAATCCGGCTGTTATTGCCGACCATGTAGGCGACAATGTGGGCGATGTGGCCGGCATGGGGGCGGATATTTTTGAGTCTTATGTGGGATCGATTATTGCGACCATTGCGATAGCCGCAACGGCCGGAGGCGCGGTGCTGGATGCGTTGGGCGGCGACAAAATCGCGGCGATGGCGTTTCCGCTGGTCGTGGTGATGATCGGCTTGGTGGCGTCGCTGATCGGCGTGGGGGCAATTCGCGTTTTGCAGTCTTTAAGCCCGGATGCCGCGCTGCGGTATGCCACGTATATTTCCGCTGTTTTGATGCTCTTGGGTGCTTATTTTGCCGCCGAATATACGGGTTTGCCCCGCGGTGTATTTTGGGCCATTCTCTTTGGGTGTCTCGCGGGCATTGCCATTGCTCTGATGACCGAATACTACACGGGAGGACCGCCCGTAAAACGCATTGCCAATTCCTCGGAAACGGGATCGGCGACCAATATGATCGCGGGATTGGCAGTGGGGATGGAGAGCACGACTTTGCCGATTTTGGGCATCTGTGTGGCAATTGGCGGTGCGTTTCACTTTGCCGGACTCTACGGCATTGGCATTGCCGCTGTGGGGATGTTGTCCACCGTGGGGGTTACCATGGCCGTGGATGCTTATGGCCCGATTGCCGACAATGCCGGCGGCATTTCCGAGATGGCGAAACTGGGGCCTGAAACGCGCGAAATTACCGATGGCTTGGACGCGCTGGGCAATACGACTGCGGCGATTGGAAAGGGGTTTGCGATTGGTTCTGCTGCACTGACGGCCCTCGCGCTGTTTTCCGCGTACACCTCGGCTGTGGGGATTGACGCGATTGATTTGACCAAACCCATGGTCGTGATCGGTTTGTTCATCGGCGGGGGCGTGCCTTTTGCCGTGGCCGCGATGACCATGACGAGTGTGGGCAATGCCGCGTTTAAGATGGTTGAAGAAGTGCGTCGCCAGTTCCGCGAAATTCCGGGTCTGATGGCGGGGACGGGCAGGCCCGACACGCGCCGCTGTGTCGATATCAGCACTGTCGCTGCGCTGCGCGAGATGGTGATGCCCGGTCTGGTGGCTGTGTTGACGCCCGTGCTGGTCGGATTTGTTTTGGGTGCAGAGGCTTTGGGCGGCATGCTCGGCGGCGCGACCGTGTCGGGTGTTTTGCTGGCGCTGATGATGGCCAACAGCGGCGGTGCTTTGGACAATGCGAAAAAATTGATTGAAGAGGGCAATTTGGGGGGGAAGGGATCTGAGGCACACAAAGCGGCCGTGGTTGGCGACACGGTCGGCGATCCCCTAAAAGATACGTCTGGCCCTTCGCTCAATATTTTGATCAAGTTGATGTCGGTGGTTTCACTGGTGCTGGCGCCTTTGCTGGTCTGAGCTTCAGCATCGTTTTTCACAACCCCGTTCAGAACGCGATATTCTGAACCTTGAGTCCATGGGGATATTTTATGCCACGAGAGTACGAGATGGCTTTGATTGTCGATACACTGCGTTCGAGCAAGGATGTGGATAAGACGGTCAAGCGCTATGAAACGCTGCTCGGAAAGCAGGGTGCCACGGTGGTGCGCGTTGACCGCTGGGGCGTGCGCAAGCTCGCGTATGAGATTCGCAAGCGGCAGCAAGGCGATTACGCGTTTTTTCAATTCCGCGCTGATCCGAGTGCGATTGCGGGGGTTGAGCGGGCGTGTCGCCTCGATGAGGCCGTGTTGCGGCATCTGATTCTTCAAGTTGAAATTCCTCCCGAAGAGGAAGTTGACGAGCCGGAAGAATCTCTTGAAGGTGTTTCTGATATTTCGGAAGAAGAGGAGGCGTCGGAATGAACAGGGGACGGTTGAAGATTTGTCACATTTGCGAAGGCCATTCAAGGGCCTGCCGATATGAAGTCCATCGCTTGGACATCCACTACAAAAATGATCGTTTGTTGCGCAGGTTTGTCACTGAGCGCGGCAAAATTGTCCCGCGACGCATGACGGGCACTTGTGCAAAGGGTCAGCGCGCGTTGGTGCGCGCGGTTAAGCATGCCCGGTACCTCGCGCTCATGCCCTATGTCAATGATGCGGTTCGATAGGGCAGTGGGCAGACGCGATAATGGCGATGGCTTTTTGCCAAAACAAATTGGGAATAGGCGATGAAGATTATTCTGACAGCAGATGTGGATACTTTGGGCAGTGCTGGCGATGTGGTTGAGGTGAAAGATGGCTATGCGCGAAACTTTTTGCTGCCTCGCTCGGTGGCGTTGATTGCAAACAAGCGCAACATGGCCGTGTATGAAAAGGTGCGCCAACAACGCGAAGACCAACAGACGCGCGCGTCGCGCGAAGTCGAAACGCTGGCAAAAACACTGAGCAAGGTTTCGTGCAATGTGGCTGTTACAGCAGGCGAGGGCGACCGCATTTTTGGATCGGTCACTGCCCAACACATTGCGACTTCGCTCAAGGACTTGGGATTCGACATTGACCGTCGAGCCATAGAACTCGAAGCCCCGATTCGGGCACTGGGGGTATATGATGTGTCCATTCACCTTCAGGCGGGATTTAAGGCGTCTGTGAAGGTGTGGGTGGTTAGGGAGTAGACGCCCTGCGCCGCTCAAGAGTGCGTTAGAATTAGTGCAAAGTAAGAAACCCCCGTTCTGGAATTGCCCAGGCGGGGGTTTCTGCTGTTGGTTGGGTAGCCACGGGATCCGCCCGTGTTTTTAGATGGCGCGCGGAAGCGAGCCCCTGGCGTTCTCAGAGGCTGTTTGTAAGATTTCCCTTTGTGTTAGGCGTCTCGGGCGCATCGAAAGCCGAGGTTGCCCGTGGAACTGTCTGGCGTATTGGCACTGCGAGCAGCCACGCGGTATCGGTTGCAGTACGAGTCGTGACAAAGGTAGGAGCCGCCGCGCATGCTTTTTGCCTGTCCGATAGGCGGGCCTGTGGGATTTGTGGATGTGCTTTTGAGGTGAAAGTCGGGGCTGAACCAATCGCTGCACCATTCCCACACATTGCCAGAGATATTGTAAATGCCAAAGTTGTTGGGCGAAAACGCTGTGACGGGTGCTGTGCCGATATAGCCGTCTGCTCTGGTATTTTGCTCGGGGAAAGTGCCTTGCCATATATTGCACACATGTTTGCCGTTGGGTGTCAGGTCATTGCCCCACGGGTAGCGCATGCGCTTTAGGCCGCCCCGTGCGGCAAACTCCCATTCGGCTTCTGTGGGCAATCGTTTTCCCGCCCATTTGCAATAGGCAACCGCATCGTTCCACGAGATATGGACGGCCGGGTGGTTCCAGCGATTTTGCACATGCGATCTCAAGCCTTCGGGCCTGTGCCAGCAGGCGCAGTCGACAGCCCACCACCACGGCGTATCGACGACGGTTTGAGAGATATGCGAGGCGTTTGCGGGCGATACAAAGAGGTGAAAGACGAAAGACCAGCCAAATATTTCGGCTTCGGTTTTGTAGGCTGTTGCGCGGACAAATTTGGCAAATTCGGCGTTGGTGACGGCACACGCATCGAGATAAAAGGGATCGACTGTGACTTCTCGCAGGGGGCCTTCGCCATCTTCTGGAAAGCCTTCGTTGTCATTTGTTCCCATGAGAAAAGTGCCGCCAGACAGGCGAACCATGCTTTTGCGTGAGGTATTGCTTTTGCGTCTTATTTTTTGGTTGCGCGACTTTTTTTGTTTGGAAGCAACGGGTCTGCTCGCACCGCAGCATGGGGAGATCATAATCACAACTCCTGAGAATGGGTTGATTTTGTCGCAAAAGTTTGTGAGATAATACCATGTGGCGCGCCGGCTGTCAAGCTGTTGAGCGAGTGCAGCGTGCAAAGTGCCTAGCCCTGGCCCGCCCTGTATGCGCTTTTTTTCTTGATTTTTGTCTGTTCACCGCTCTATATTATCTGTCCGTGATTTTCGAGGTCGTTTGTTTTGCGTTTTCATTGGGATCACCTGTCGGCCCTACCTGTCTGGGTGTTGGGTGCGAGTTGGATTTGCGAGCGGTGCGTAATGGGTTTCATTGGTGATTTTTCGCGATGGTGCATTGTGTGATGGCTCATCTGAGTACTGCGTAACATCGGTTAGGATTATTTGCAGGAAGGGTTCTTATGATAGAAATGGAAGTAGTTGCCGTGCAGCTTGAACCGAATAGCAATCATCCGTTGGTCTGGTTAAAAGACAAAGGCCAACAGGTTTTTTTGCCCATTGCGATTGGCAATTTTGAGGCGATTGCGATTTTTATGGTGCTTTACAACGAGCCTCCGCCACGTCCCATTGTGTATGATTTGCTTCGCTCAATTATAGAGGGGTTTGATGTGCGCGTTGAGCAGGTGGTGATCAATGCGTTAAAAGACGAAACTTTTTACGCTGAGATAACGCTTGTCCATGATGGAAAATCGATTTGTATTGATTCGCGTCCAAGCGATGCGCTGGCACTGGCTTTGCGCGTCAATGCGCGGATTTTTGTGGCTGACCAAGTTATTGAGGAAGCGGGTCTGCCGGTCCAAATGCAAGAGACGCAAGACGCTATTGAAGGCTATCCGAATCTCGCTGCCAGAGAAGAGGATGATCCCGTCGACGATCAGGTGACGCGGCAGGTTGTGGCTCTCAAAGTGCGTTTGCGGGAGGCTGTTGCGCTTGAAGAGTATGAAGAGGCTGCCAGGCTTCGAGACGAAATTGGGCGGCTTGAACACAGTATCCAAAAACGATGAGCATTTCTTTCGAGGTGTCTCAATGATGGGCGTCATAGAAAAAGTCCTGATGATTACTGGTCTTTGCTTGGCTATGGTTGCACTGAATCGTGCCCTTTTACGTGATTGGCATTGATTCTGAGGAGATATTACTCGCAAAAGTGGCTCTGATAGGGTTTATTGGCGTTTGGGGCTTGTTCTGGTCCGAAATACAGAAAATTTATGAGGTTGTGCGGCCTTGGGAACTAGAAATACCAAAAATGAAGATTGACCGAATAGAGGAGCAGCTTAGGACGCTGGAGCGTCAACAGATGAAATCGGATTCGGATATTGATCGGTATTGAAAATTTTTTGGAGGTGTCTCATGGCAGAAGTCCCCATTCTGACCGCGATGATAATGGTTATTGTTACGATTGTTCTCGTTGGCGTTGCTCTTGGCAGCGGTCTGCGAAGCCTTCGCAAGGAGATAGGTGGTCTTCGCGAGGAGATCAAGGATTCGGAAGCCGGTCTTCGCGAGGAGATCAAGGATTCGGAAGCCGGTCTTCGCGAGGAGATCAAGGATTCGGAAGCCGGTCTTCGCAAGGAGATCAAGGATTCGGAAGCCGGTCTTCGCAAGGAGATCAAGGATTCGGAAGCCGGTCTTCGCAAGGAGATGAACAATTTCAAAGTGGAAGTGAATGCGCGGCTTGAGGAACTGGACAAGCGGCTTGAGAGCATGAATGCTCGGATCGGGCAATTGGACAAGCGGCTTGAGAGCATGGATGCTCGGATCGGGCAATTGGACAAGCGGCTTGAGAGCATGGATGCTCGGATCGGGCAATTGGACAAGCAGTTTGAGCATGTGAATATGCAGTTTGAGCATGTGAATGCGCGGTTTGAAAAGCTGGAAGATCGTCTTGGGTTGCAGGATCGTCAACAGGCGCGGTTGGAGGGGTTGTTGGAAGGGTTACAAGAAGTTCTATCAAGGCGGGCGCCAGCCGTAGAATAAGATGAAAAAAGGCTTGACAGTGTGTTTTTGATTGCATATAATTAGCCCATCGTCTGCAATTTTTCGCTTGGACGTGGTAAGTCCTTGTAAATCACATGTCAAACAGAGGGTTATTGATGTTTCCTAACGCATTCCTTCTTGAAGCCGTTGGCTGTGAGGATACTGCATTTTTGATCGCCATGTGTTAGGTTATTTTGGGAAGGAGGTTTTTGGATAAAATGTGAACTTATCGTTGTTCTTAACCCGTTGTTTTGTAAGGAAATTTGATGAAAATTGAAAAAATAAATCTGTTGAAGGGAGGGATATTATTGGATGTGAGAAGTTTTTCTCCGTTGCTTCACAAAGGTCACGGCTCTCACCCTATTTGGGGTTTTGATCTTACAAAGTGTGAAGGAAGTCAGGAGAATATGCAGTTTCGCAGTGAATTGAAACCGTTCGTGAACAATCATTTTTTATCGTCCTAATTCTAAGGAGGCCGATAATGTTGTATTTTCGTAAAATTTGCCTTTTGGCTGCGCTGGCTTTGACCTTTGGCGCGAGCGAGATCTTCGCACAGCCAGCAGGTGTTAGTATCCGTATGGTGTCGCCAGCCGACAGTACTTGGGTGGGCATTGGTAAAAGCATTACAGTTGATGTGCACAGTGCCAGGCTTCGTAGTGGCCTATCTGCCCCTAATGGCAAAGAGGGTGCTGAGGCCATAGCGTTTATAAGGGCATTTACAGTCTCTCTTCATGTGGATGATGATGAAGATGGAAACCCTGAGGATGGGGATACCAGCTTGGGTGGTATTGTTGGTGTCGGATCACTTGTGGATGATGATGAAGATGGAAACAATGATGCAGTTAAATGGGAAACAGCATCGGAAAATTTCATCATAACCGGAAAAGTCCATGATGCTCAGGGTGCCACCCATATTGTCCGATACACCTTTGAGGTGAAGGGGGGGTCAGGCACCGACGATCATTCCAATACAGAAGGTGTTTACGCCAAGGTGGAAGTGGAAATAAATGGAGAAACCTCATCTACCACCAACTTGGATGATAGCGATGGCAAACTTGTAAAAATTGACAATCGCCGTCCTGTGGAAAGCGTTGGTACTTTTGAGAATATAGGGATTGATATTGATGGTAGTTTCACAACTCGCGACTCATTTGGAGTCGGCGAGTCTATCAATATGGAAGCGAGAGTAGCCTCGTTAGTCGGAGCCGGCGACGCTGTGTCTGTCAGTCTCGGCCTCTTTGCTCTTCATGATGACTATGATGCAAGTTATCGCACGAATCCTGACAGCGCATTGGCTCTAAAGACGTTTGAGATTGGTGATGCTGCTATCATAGGCGCAACAGGGGAAGATAAACTGGAATACTCTGTAACCGTGGAGAAAGATGCTTTTAGAGTCCTTGATGTTGATGGGGATATAGTGGAGGATAACCTTGAGGTCGCTGTTGCTGCGTTCTTGGTGGATAGAGCGGGTAACAGAGGTGCCACAGCAGAGGATGCTTCACCCGGTGAATTTTCAACTTCGAGCCTTCCGACGCATCTCTTGGATTCCAACCTGCCGACCATTGAGGTTGAGTATCCCGCTGATAATCCCGACAGCAATCGCTTCACGGGTGCGATTCAAGCGACCTTGTCAGATTATCGCGAGAAGGATGGTGAAACAACAACACTGGATATTGACCTCAACCCGTTGGAGTTCAGCGTAAGTGAAGAGACATCGGCACTGTATGCTATCGCTGCGAGTGGTACGAAGAGAAGCACCGCGGATCTTCAGAGCCAACATACTGAAGTTGGTGAGATGAACAAGTATGAGATAGTAGATTCAAAAGTAGCGAATGACACAGACGACAATGTCGACGCCGCAACCCCTGGCAGAGATGGGTTTGATGGTGCTGATCGGACTTCCGACACAGGTGTTGAAGGTGCGGGGGATATCGATTCAAAGGGTGGTTCAAAGGGCGGTAAAAAGTTTAATCTGATCATTCGGGCAGAAGACATAGTGGGCAACAGAGATTCTGTGACTGTTAACAATGTCTGGCACGATCAGGATGATCCTCAGCCCGATCGTCTGTTCCCAACCTCTGATGATTTGGATGGGGATCCGATCAATGAAGCAACGCGGCATCCGGTCCTCCGGAATAGAGAAGCACTCGATTCGCTTTCCGTCCGTTTCATTCAGAATATTGACGACGGCCCGCAGGTGGTTATTCAGCAAGTTGGTGCTGCCAATCTGGCGAAGGTGAGCCAATCCTATACCGTGACCGTACAAGACTTGCTCATGCAAGGCGAGGAATACACATTCCAGCTTTTCTCTCGCGACCTTGCGGGTAATGTGCATCTCACGGCTCTGGATAAGTTGACCTTTGACAACGAATTCGAGAATGTACCTGCTGATGCGTTTGTTGTCACGACAGAAGAAGACACTGTTTTGACCGGTTATGCGATGAGGCTGACGATTACGGCAATTGATTCTATGCTGTCTCGCGTGGCTGGAGAAGACCGAGTGGCCGTGACGTATCGCAAAGATGGGGTGCGTATCAGTGCTTGGAGTGGTGGTGAACTTGCCTCTTCCGTAAGATTTAATGGTGGTTTGACAGACCATGAAGACGGCACTGCTACGCTCAACGCAGAAGACTGGGATATTGGTGTTCGCACGGTTGAGGTTAAGTCGGACACGGTTATCGACAACTTCTCTATCTTGGTTGAAGATGTGAGCACGACCACGGTTGACGGTGCAGAACAGACCACCGTGAACTTCAGCGGCAAGATCGAAGATCTCGCGGTTGATGAATCCGATATGCGCGCTTTCGAAGTGACCGCATGGGAAGATGGCGAAGAAGCGACCCGTGTTGCAGGTGAGTTCCAGGTTCGCGTGGTGCCGGTTGACTCGTTGGGCAACCCGTCTGTGAAATTCGGGATTGATCCCAGGGTCAAGGCTAACGATACCAAGTTAGATGCAGGGAAGACTAAGGGATGGGGGAGTAGGACTGGTAATACAGATCTGTTTGATTCGAGAATAGACAGTGACAACAAGCTCACAAGCATTGACATTGTGTTATCGTCCAATCATCCCAATGCTGCTGTGCCGAGTGGTCCTCAAACCGTGTCGCCCGAAGGTGAAACCTTTACTGTCATTGCTCCGAATAGCGTTGGCGAAGGTCTGAAAATTTCGATACGTGCAGCCGATGCTTTGCCCTCTGGTACTGATCTTGGGGGTGGGCATGCACCGCTGGCAAACTTGTATCATGAGCAGTTGTATTTGGCCTCTACGGGTTCTGTGACGGTTGATTATGGCGAAGATGTGCCTCCTGCGCCTGATAAGCCTGCGGCTCCTGCGTCGCTCACGGTTGAAGATTATCCGGGCGATCAGGGTCACGTTGTCGTGGTGACGTTCCCGCGTTCGGCAAGTTACGAAGTGGTCGATCAGTATCGTTTGTATCGCGAGGTTGACTACGGTAAGGGGCCCACATTTGTCGAGTGGGAGACGTTTGATGCGACGGCTGATACGCTCGTGACGCAACTCGTAACCGTGCCTGATGGCATGCCAACCCACTGGGCGATTGAAGCCGTGAGTGATGGTACGCCCAGCGGACAGACGGTATCTGGCAAGGTGAGTGCCCAGGTTGTCGTTTCGGATCGCACGCAAACGGAAGCAGCGGTGGCAGCAGTGGATAATATTGCACCCGAAGCCGCGACCAATGTGGTGCTCGATGGTACGACCATTTCTTGGACCGTGTCGCCCAGCGAAGGCCCGACGGGTGAGACGTACACCTGGGAAGGTGCTGAAAGCGAAATTGCTGGTGTGACGGGGTACGCGATTATGGTCGGTCTCAGCCCAGATGCGCTGCATTCCATCGGAGAGGCTGCGCCTGGTGTGTCCAGCTTTGAACTGTCCTCGGACGCGATCGCTCCTTTGATCGCCTCTGGCGCGATCACGCAAGAGCAGGTTGCCGAGTTGGTTGCGAGTGGATTCAGTGGTGTCATCGTGCGCGTGGACGCGCTCGATCTCAGCAACAGCACGCCGAGTGAGACTTTCACCCTCATTACTCGCAGGGTGTTCGTGGATTCTGAGGGTTCACCTGTGTATATTGTCGCGCTGAACGGCCAAACGCCGTTGATGGTTGACTTTGAAGACTTCACGGCCTTTGCGATGGCGTTTAACTCCAGTGAAGGTGACGAGAACTTCAATCTCCAAGCCGATATGAACGACGATGGTACTGTGAACTTCGCGGATTTCATCCTGTTCTTTGGCTCTTTTGGCAAGGAAGCGCAAGGGCCTGCGACCAAGCCCGTGATTCTGCCTCCTGGCGTGAATGAGAATGCTGAGTTCTCGCTCCGCTTGGGCAGTGAGCGCGTGGTGGTTGGTGAGAATGTGTTTGTGGATGTTTCTCTGGCAAACGTGCAGGCTCTCATGAGTTACGGATTTGTGCTCCACTACGATACCGATAAGTTCGAATTCGTAGATGCGATTCCGGCCGCTGAGGACTTGCTCAAATCGACGGGTGGTGAAACCCCGCTGTTCAGCAAGCAGACGACAGAAGAGTCCGGCCAGGTTCTCATTGCCAACGCAGTGGTGAATGGCTCGGAAGTTTCTGGCGGTGGTGACATTGTTCGGTTGGTCTTCCGCGTGTTGCAAGAGTTCAAAGAGAACGCCCGGTTTGAAATTGCCGAGGGTCTGGTTTTTGACCCCCAGCAGCTTTCCAACCAGGCGGTGGTCGCTGGTGTGCTCGATATTCAGACCACACCTACAGAGTTTGCACTGCTCCAGAATTTCCCCAACCCATTCAACCCCGCAACAACGATCGGGTATGAACTGGCTGAGTCTGCCGACGTGACGCTCCAGATTTACAATGTCGTGGGTCAGGTCGTGCGGACGTTGATTGTCGCTGAACCGCAATCGGCTGGTCGCTATCAGATCCGTTGGAACGGAGTGGATGACCGTGGGGTGCCAGTTTCCAGTGGAATTTACTTCTACCACATCTCGGCAGGGGAGTTCCAGAATGTGCGGAAGCTGATGCTGCTCAAGTAATTCGCTACAGTGTCTGGGAAGTTTCTCTTTGAAGCTTCCCAGACCCTGTTTTTTGTTCTGGCTTATTTAAGGAGCAGTTTTCAGTTAAGGAGTGTTGCAAATGTTTCTAAAAAAAGGATTTTTGTTTTTCGCCGCTCTGGCGTTTTTGGTCTTTATGGGACAGGCTTCTGCTGGCCCCAATGAAAGTGCCATGCTATCGCTTGATCTGATTGTCGACGGCGGAGCAGGCAATCAGACAGATGATGGTGTCACATCGGGCACTGTTTCTGGTCAGGGCACAACCATTGCCGTTGAAGTTTTTGCAACGGGTGTGACCACACCTCTGGTGGGTTTTGTCGTTCAGTTTGACTTTGATGCTTCGCTTTTGACGTTTAGCAAAGCTGAAAACAGTGCGTTTGCCTTTACAATTCCAGAACCGACGGGCACAAACTTCGCGGCAACTTCACCTGTTACATTGGATGCGTCGGGTTTTCTGGCACGCGCGGAGTTTACCACGGCCGCGGATGTCACGGGTCAGGAGTTTTCCCTTGGCATTAAGTCGGTTACACTTTCTGAAAGCTCGACCTCAAGCGACGAGATCATGACGACAAGCGCGATCATGTTCAATGTCCAGCCCAAGGTCATGTCGGATGCAGGTGGCTCAGTTATTATCCCGCGTGAAGGCAGTGTCTCGACGACGGTTACAGTCGCGAATTTTGCTCCCGATGCGACGATTACCTTCACGGTTGAACCAGAGGGTGCTGTTGAGTTGATGCAGGATGGCACCACACTGACACTTACTGCCAGCGGTACAGAAGTTATTGATGTTTCGGTGACAGCCAGCGATGGCACAACCACAACCGCGCCGGTCGCGATTCAGTTTGTTCCTTTTCACTTGGCGGCGATTCCGGCATTGGATATTGACGACAGTGGCAATGGCATGAACAACGGCAATACGTCGGGTACTGCTGTTGCCGGTGACAATATTGTTGTTGAGGTCTTTGCCGGTGAGTTGTCAGGCGCGATTGGGGGTGCCAATATCACGTTTTCGATTGATCCCCCCACGGCCGCGGCACCCACAGGTGGGGCTTCTGTTGACGGTTTGACTGTTCTCGGTGTTGCAGGCGGTACTGTTTCTTTTGGTGCTTCTGCTGCCGAGGGTGTTACCCTGGGTACCAACGGCTATTTGGGTACGGTTGCGTTTACGGCTGGTCCCGATGTCGCAGCAGATACCGAGTTCACAATTTCAGTGACTGACTTCACGGTGCTTCTCGCTTCTGGCGATACGCCTATGCCGTCTGTTGAGCCTTTGATGTTTAACGTGCAACCCAAGTTGACGTCGGATGTGGGTGAGTTGGTTACGATCCCGCGCGGTGGCAGTGCGACGGCTGTGATTACAGCAGCGGGTTTTGCAGGCGACGTTGCGTTTACGGTGGGTGATCCAGAGGGTGCAGCGACGGTTGAATCCGCATCGGATGGTGCGACAGTGACCTTGACGGCCAGTGGTTTTGGGTCGGCTGTTGTGATGGTGACAGCTACGGATGGCACCGCAACCCGTGAGATTACCATTCAGTTTGACGAGCAGGTTGCGGTTGAATTGTCGGCTTTTGTCGGCGAGGTGGTTGAAGATCGCGTGGTGCTCAATTGGGAGACGGCTTCGCAGACCAACAACGCGGGTTTCCGCGTGCTTCGCAGCACGGATCAAGAAACCTACGAGGTGGTCAGTGACCTGATCGCGGGTGCTGGTACAACTGATCAACTGATGGATTACACGTTTGAAGATGCCAGTCTTCCCGCAGTTGAGAAAGTCTATTACGTGCTTGAACAGATTGACATAGATGGCACGGTTCAGCGCTCAAATCCCATCGAGGTGCTGTTGGGTGCGCGTTTCCTGGATCTGCCCACGGAATTTTCTTCGGCTGTCTATCCCAATCCGTTTAACCCGAGTACGACAATTTCCTACAATCTGCCTGCTGATGCCGATGTTTCAATCGTGATTTACGATGCCATCGGTCAGGAAATTCGCCAACTTATGAGCGAGCGTCATACGGCTGGTCGTTATAGCATCCCCTGGGATGCCAAAGATCACCTGGGCCGCAGCGTTGGCAGTGGTGTTTATATTGCCAAGATCAAGGCGGGTCAGAATACGGCGATACAGAAGATGCTGCTTTTGAAGTAAGCTGTTTTCAAGCTACTCAAAAAGGCCATTGGGCACATTGTCCAGTGGCCTTTTTTATTGCCATGTTGTAGGGGTGAAACTATATTCAGCAATCGGTGGTGAGTGGCGAGATGTAAGATCAACGTCTTGCGTTTTGCCTCTTAGTGATTGAAAGGAGATGGAGATGGAGAAGAAAGTGCGAATGGGGTTGATTGGGTGTGGGGGCAATATGAGCGGTCACATGAGGCGATTGATGGCAATGCAGGATGTCGAGATTGTGGCATTGGCAGACCCGAGCGAGGCGAGTTTTGCGCGGTTGTTTGAGCGGGTGCCCCAAGCAGAGCAGTTGCCGAGATTTTCAGATCACAAAGAAATGCTCGCCCATGTGGCGATGGATGCAACAGAAATTTCAACGCCCCACACCTTGCACTTTGAACAGATTATGGACAGCTTGGATAAGGGGTTGCATGTGTTGACGGAAAAGCCGATGGTTTGCACGGTCGATCACGCGCGTCAGGTGATGGATAGGGCGGCGGAAGTCAATCGCATTTTGATGGTGTCTTATCAGCGGCATTTTGCACCCGCGTTTCGGTTTATTCGCAACCAGATTCAGGCCGGTGAAATCGGGGACATTCAGTTTATACAGGCGATGCAAGACCAACACTGGTATGCAAATCAGCAGGGCAAATGGCGACAAGTTCACGCGCTGTCGGGCGGCGGGCAGCTCAATGATTCGGGCAGTCATTTGCTGGATATTGTGTTGTGGATGGTGGATCAGGAACCCGAACGCGTGTCGGCATTTATGGAGAATTTAGACACGGAAGTCGATATCAATTCGGCACTGTCGATCGTATTTGCCAATGGCGCGCTGGCGAATTTTTCAATTGTGGGCACAGGCCCCGGACCCGGGATGTGGGAGGATATTACGATTTGGGGCAGCAAGGGCGCGATTTATTCTCGCAACGGGAAGGTGACGTGCAAATACGGTGGCAAAGCGCCCGTAGAAGTTGATGTCAATAGTTTGCCTTCTCGGTTTGTGAGTCCAGATCAAAATTTCGTGGATGCCATTTTGGGACGCGATGACATTCAAGTGCCCCCCGTGTGCGGATTGCGCGTGATCCAGTTGACTGAAGCCGCTTGGGAATCAGCAAAAAATGGCGGACAGCCGGTGCGTGTGACGCGTGTGAGCGGGGGATAACCACAAATAATTTATCCCGTTTTGGAGGTTGTTATGCGTGTGTGGAAATTAGTCCTTGTTCTGTGTCTGCTCGCAGGTGCTGTTGGAGATAGCGGGGCAGAGTCTGTTGAATTAAAGTTGAATTTTCCAGAGGGGCGCAAAACCCGATACAAGCACAAATTTCGCGTGGAATATTTCAGCAATTTGGCCGAACAGATTGTGATGCAGAGCGGATCCATGCGCGTGATTATAGATAATGCATGGCGCAGCCATGAAGAGGTGGTCGTGCCCGACGCATTGCCCGGGAAAGCCATTCCCGAAGGCGTGATGGGCGTTCGCGCAGAAATTAAAAAGGGTGCTAGTGCAGCGATCTTTCTGGGGGAAAAGCAAACGTATGAGCAGTATCCCTTTACGTTTGATATGTTCAATGACAAGGTTTTTATTTGGCAGGTGACACCCGATGGCGAGGTCGAAAAATTTGAGCCTGATTTTCCCGCGTTTCGCGTGGAGCGGCAAGATTTGATCACGGATTTTTTTCAGGGGGCGATGCCCGGGTTTTCTCCTGTTTTGCCCGACAAACCCGTTGCTAAAGGCGATACCTGGGGGGGCGAGCGCGAATTTTGGCGTCCATTTGCAAGTATGGATATGATGGGACGCGATTCGCAAATTAAATTTAAGAGCACTTACGAGGTGAAAAACATCAAGACCGCGAAGGGCCGTGTGGAAGTGACCATTGACGAAAAAAGCGAAGTGGCGTATAGCGGATGGATAGACGTGAGTGCAGCTTCTCTGTATTACGATGGCGTGGGCACCGGCGGTGGTTCGTGGGTGATCGATGCCACGCGCGGGTTGGTGTTGCAATACAAGATGCATATCGATATCAACAAGCCCGTGGTGATTAAAGCCGCGCACAAAGAACCGATTGCCGGTATTGTTGCAGAAGTTAAAATTGACATGGAACGCAAGTTGGAAAAGCTCGAAAAGGAGTGAGCGCGCGGCTTGACATCGGTTTTGAGATATGCTAAACTTGATCAGGATGATAGGATTATCGGGGTAGGGGTGGAGGGGTGGCGTCCAGAAAATCCCAAAATCGAGTATAACGACAACTTCGCAGAAGTTTATCCCGATCCGAAAGGGGTGATGGCCATCAATACCAACGATTCTGATCGCCGGAGAAAGTCGCCTGAAGATTTTCTTCAGGACTATGTGGATATGCAGCACACGTTTCAGTCGCTGTCGATTATCGATCAAATTTTGATGACGATGGATGAAAGAGACAGACGGCGGTCCTTGCTGTACCAACTCCGCCGGCAACTTCAAGAAGATGAGATCACCTTTGAAGAAGCCAGGCGCACCATTGTTGAATTGGAAGGGGCCCTAGAAAAAGTGACGGCGCCTGCCAATCGGGTGGGCACGCTGTTGTCACCGGCGGAACAGGGTGTCGCATATATTACGGTGGGTGGGTCGGAATATTATGCCAATGTGGATCCGCGGCTGGATGAACGCGATTTGAAGGTGGGCACGCGGGTGCTGGTCAATGAAGCATTTGCTGTGGTGGGCGATATGGGCGAATCGCCATCGGGAACCGTGGGGAAAATCGTCGATGTGCTCGGGGATGGGCGTTTGCAGGTGGGGCAAGAACACGGGTCGCAGACGCATGTTCTCCTGCGCGGTGCTGGCTTGGCAGACGAGTCTTTGAAGGCCGGGGAGGAAGTCCGCATTGATCCGCATTTTCGCGTGGCACTGGAAAAGATGCCGCATTCTGAAGTCAAGGATTATTATTTGGAGGACGTTCCCGAGTTGCCGTGGAAAAAAATCGGCGGGCACAAAGACGCGATTCAGGCTATCAAAGACACCATTGAGATGCCGGTGTTGCATCCGGAATTGTTTGAACGATTTCAGTACAGCACACCCAAGGGGTTTTTGCTGTATGGCCCCCCGGGATGTGGCAAAACGCTGATTGGCAAAGCAACGGCCTATAATCTCGAAAAACAGGTGCAGGAAGATGGCTTGAATCTCAAGGCGTGTTTTATGCACATTAAGGGACCCGAAATTTTGAATATGTGGTTGGGGGAATCTGAACGCAAGGTGCGCGAGATTTTTTCTCAAGCCCGTGAAAAGCGGCGTGAGGGTTTTTTGCCGGTGGTGTTTATCGACGAGGCCGAATCGGTATTGGGCACGCGGCGGGCGATTCGTTCGCACAATATTTCAAATACGGTGGTGCCCATGTTTTGTTCTGAAATGGACGGGATCGAGTCTTTGCAAGACGTGGTGATTATTTTGACTTCCAATCGGCCAGATTTGATTGATCCTGCGATTTTGCGCCCTGGTCGCATCGATCGCAAAATTAAGGTGAATCGGCCGAGCGAAGATGCCGCGGGCGAGATTTTGGGCATTTATTTGACGGCTGATTTGCCGATAGCCGAGGCGGTATTGGACGCGCATAACGGCGATGCCAAGGCAGCGGTTGACGATCTCGTCGCGCGCACCATCGCCGAGATTTTTGCCCAGCGCGATGACACGCGCTTTTTGGAGGTTACGCTTAGGAGTGGTCGACGGGATGTGTTGAGTCGCGGCGACCTGTGCAGTGGGGCCATTCTCGAGTCCATTGTGAAGCGCGCAAAAGAGATTGCCATTAAACGGTCAATTGCTTTGGGTGCCGAAAAGGGGATTGGGTTTGACGATATGCTCGCAGCCATTGAGACCGAGTATGGCGAAAATGAAATTTTCCCGCCGACGGACAATACGGAAGACTGGTTGAAATTGCTCGATTACGATCCCGAAAACGTGGTGCGGGCAGCACCGATTCGCCCGAGGCGCGCGCGGCGCACCCATCGGCAGGGCGTGATATGAGAGGCGAGAAGTGAGAGACCATCGGACAACGGGTATGGTGGAAGGGTGGGGGCTGACTGCTGATAGCGATTGTGAGATATTATGATGCGTTTGTTTGGGCTGGAAACGGAATATGGCATCACGATTGACGGCGTGGACAACGTCGATGTCGTGGAAGAGTCGATGCAGTTGATTCGGTGCTATCAGCAAGGTACTTTTGTTCCGTTGTGGGATTATCAACTGGAAAACCCCCGCAAGGATGACCGGGGATTTGAAGTGAAGAACCTGTTGAACGATGCCGATGAAAAGGTGCATGTGCAACGCGATCGCAAACGCAAAATTCCGTTTGCGGAACTGAAAAGCGATTTGATCATGTACAATGGCGCGCGGTTTTACAACGATCATACGCACCCGGAGTACTCAACGGGTGAGTGCTCGCGTTTGTTTGAGCTCGTTGCACAGGATAAGGCAGGGGAGCGCATTGTTGACATTTGCGCGCGGCGGCGCACAGAGATGCTCGATAAGGGCGTTGTACGCATGTATAAAAACAATACGGATTTTGAAGGGCATAGCTATGGATGTCACGAAAATTATTTGATGGATCGCTCGGTGCCTTTCGAGCGGATATTAGATGGGTTGTTGCCCTTTTTTGCGACGCGCCAGATCTATTGCGGTGCGGGCAAAGTCGGTGTTGAACGGGAAGATAGGGTGCCTATTTATCAACTGTCTCAACGCGCGGAGTTTTTTGAAGTGATCGCGAGTGTTGACACCATGCACAAGCGTCCTGTTGTCAACACGCGCGATGAACCCCACGCGGATGCTGCGCGCTACCGTCGCTTGCATGTGATTGTGGGCGATGCCAACATGTCGGAATACATCACCGCGCTCAAAGTGGGGACAACGGCTCTGGTCGTGGATTTGATCGAGGCCGATTGTCTGCCCGATTATCGGCTGAAAGATCCGATTGCGGCGATGAAAAATATCGCTCGGGATCAAACGCATACGTGGTTGGTTGAAGTCGAAGGGCCTGCCCATCGCCTCGTTCCCGCTGTTGAAATTCAGGATGCGTTTTTGAATTTGGCCCGCCGCGAGTTTGCCGGGCGCGATTGCGAAACGGATTGGGTCTTGTCGGCGTGGGATGATGTGCTGGAAAAACTGGGCGATGATCCCATGGATCTGGTGGGTACCTGTGATTGGGTCACAAAAAAATGGCTGGTCGATAGCTTTTGCGAAGCAGAGAACTTGGCATGGGATAATCCCGATGATTTGTTCTGGATGCAGAGTCAGGATTTGGAATACAGCAATGTGGATCGAGACGCCGGATTGTATTATTTGTTGGAATCGCAAGGGCAAGTGGTGCGTTTGGTGGGAGATGATGAGATTGCAGCGGCGATGTCGGCCCCCCCCTCGGGGACGCGCGCGTATTTTCGGGGACGCAGTTTGGAAAAATTCGGTGCTTATGTGTCGTCAATTAACTGGGATCGCATTGTGTTTAAGTGCAATGGCCGCCAGTACCCGGTGGATATGAAATCACTGGTGGATGCCGCGCGCGCGCGACATTATAACGACGTGTTGGATCGATCAGAGACGTTGGAAAATTTCTTGGATAATTTGTGTAAAGTGGAGGCGAATGGTGCAACAAAACCGCAACAAGGAGATTGTAGATGAATAAGGGCTTGCAGTATGAGCGACGGACAAAACCGATTGATCCGGGAGGCCCGGGCCCAGGCGATGATGGAGATGGTGGCCCTGCGCGCCCGAAAGTGGAGCGTCCGGATACGCGCGATTTGATGCGGCGCATGCGGCGTGTCGATCCCAACCAAGCGCGGCGGTATCGCCAGCGAACGGGCGAGTAGCCGATGGATGGGGATTTTGTCAATTTGCTTCGGCAAACGGGCTATCAGTTTCCGGGTGAGCATTTAGGCGATGCAAAAGGTCATCGCGCATTGCCTTTTGAACCTACAGAGGGTACGACCATTCTGGCATTTCAGTATGCCGATGGGGTGCTCGTCGCGGGGGATCGCCGCGCCACGGCGGGCAATATGGTGCTTTACGACCGCGCGGATAAGGTCATTGATTTGGATGCGTATTCGGTGATGGCCATTTCCGGATCGCCCTCTGTGGCGTTTGAGATCGCACGCATTTTGGAACATGCGTTTCAGTATTATCGCCGCCGCTTGCTCCAAGAGATGAGTTTGCAGGCCAAGTTGCGCAGGCTGTCGCTGTTGATCAAAGACAACTTGCCCATGGCCATGCAGGGCATTGGCGCGGTGATTCCGGTTTTTGTGACGTATGACCGCCGGGATGGTCGAGGCAAAATTTTTTTTTACGACGCCTTGGGGGCGCAGTTTGAAAGTGCGGATTTTACGACCACGGGATCGGGTTCGCCGGCGATTCGCGGGGCGATGTACTATCTCAATCGCTGGAGTGGTCGGCGGTTTGTCGAAATGGACCGCGATGCGGCAATCGGGCATGCATTGCAGCTGTTGGATACGGCATCGGAATACGATTCAGCCACGGGGCGCTACGAGCGTTCAGCCGATATTTTTCCATCGGTCAAAACGATTACCGCGTCGGGATTGGCGGAAATTGAAACCGAGGAATTGCGCCGGCTTTACGTGCAATATGTTGATGGGGAGGAGGCGGGACGCGCATGATGTTGTCGGATGAACCGTATCGCTGGGCAGAGGCGGTTGCCAATCGGCGGGATTATGTTGAAGATCAGATTCGGTCAGGCAGTCCGGTGGTGGGTGTGGGGTATGAAGATGGTATTTTGTTGCTGACCCTGTCTCAGAGTCAGCAAAAATTGTTTGAAGTGTACGACCGCATTGGGCTTGCGGGCATTGGGCATTCGACGGATATCGAAAAGCTCCGACAGGCCGCGATTGATATGGCGCATTCGATTGGGTTCAATTATTCAGAAGACGACGTGACGTTGCGCCAAATTGTGTACTTTGGCCTCGGACCCGCCATGAAGGCGGGTTTTGACGATGTGGTGCACGCGCCATTTTTGGCGCGCGTGCTTCTGGCGGAATTGGACGGACAGGAAGGCGCGCAGGTCTTTTATACTGTGGATTACGATGGCGCGTTTCATCGACATGAAAAATGGGCTGTTGTGGGCGGCGTTGCCGAGGCTGATTTGATGATGGGGCGCGAGTTGTCGGATTTAGATACAGAAGCGTTGTCCATAGCCGATGCCGCAGGCGCGGCACTTCGCGCTTGGGCAATGGGGCGATGGGTGGGGAAGATGGAAGATGTACCGACCGATGTCGACGTGATCGAGCAGATGGCATTGGAAGTCGATGTGGGGGATGTGCTTAAAACCGAGTTGAAAAATTTAGAGGTGGAAGTGGTGGTGCTCGAGCGGCCGCAGTCGGGAAAAAACAAATACCGCAATCTGGATGCAGAAGAAATCGCGCCCACACTGGCACTGTTTCGGGCGGACTGAGAGGCTCCATGAGAGATCGCATTTTTGGCTTGGAAACCGAATATGGGTGTTTGGCACCCGAACGCGAAGGCTTTGTGAGTCCAGACGCGATTTCGGTCAAGGTAAAGGATCACATTTTTCACGTCGACCGCATGGGGATTGTGGATATCCACTATCGCGGGCGAGATGAACCCCCGGGCAATGGGGGTTTTCTCTTTAATGCCGGGCGCATTTACATTGACATGGGGCATTTGGAATACGCCACGCCCGAATGCGCGGGGCTGTGGGATATCGTGGCTTTTGATCGGGCGGGCGATCACATTTTGCATCGGGCATTGCAGGTGCTCGGCTTGGGCAAAGAAGCATCGTTTTTGAAGAACAATATCGATCACTATACAGGGGCGACATTTGGCTGTCACGAAAATTATCTGATCAGGCGCAATGTGCCATTTTCAACGGTGGTTATTCCGGCGCTGTTGCCCTTTTTGGTCACGCGCCAAATTTTCAGCGGCGCGGGTCGCGTGGGCAGTTATGACGACAGTTTTTATTATTATGGGCGCGACGCGCGCGATGACATGGACCGAGATGACCCGGTGGCGTTTCAGATTTCTCAGCGCGCCGATCATATTGTTACAGAGATTTATCAATGGATTCAGTTTTCTCGCGCGATTATCAACACGCGAGATGAACCCCTGGCCGATCACAGCAAATATCGCCGTTTGCACCTTCTGGTGGGCGATTCGAATATGTCGGAGTATGCGACGGCATTAAAAATTGGCACGACGGCCATGGTGCTGAATCTCTTAGAGCGCGAAATTTTTCCTCACGACCTCGGTCTGGGGGATCCGGTCTGGGCACTCAAAGAGATTTCGCGCGATCCCACACACAAATGGATTCTGCGTCGGCAAAATGGGCGAACAATTTCGGCCATCGATATACAGGGCGAATATTTGGACTTGGCGCAACGCCACTTAAGGGGTCTGGATGCGGAGTCGGATTGGGTGCTTGATGCGTGGGCGCGCGTGCTCAATGATCTGAAATCCGATCCCATGCAACTGGCCGACCGTTTGGACTGGGTGGCCAAAAAGTGGTTGTTAGATGCGTTTCGCGAAGTGGAAAATTTGGGCTGGAACGATCCGTGGATGCAGAGTTTGGATCTGGAGTATCACAATATTGACCCCCATCGCGGGTTGTATTTTGATCTGGAGCAACAGGGCAAGATGCAGCGCGTGTTGACCGATGATCAGGTTGAGCGGGCTTGCCAAACCCCGCCGGCGGATACGCGGGCAAAAGCGCGGGCCGCGCTGGTGAGGACTTTGTCTGAAAACCGGATTCGGTATATTGTCGATTGGGATTCGGTGTATTTGGAAAACGAACGCCACTTGAGTTTCCGCGATCCGTTTAATACCTACGACGACGAAGCCGCGGCTTTTTCTCGGGAGATTAGAACCGCGTCGCATGCCATACAGACACTGCGGATACGATAAGCAAAGAAAGACATAGGATGAGGTAAATATTACTCAGGGGCTTCTGTTCATGTGGTTATTTTGGATTTGATAATCCCTCCGGAGCAAAAAAAATATATTCGCTCCGTCATTCTGATCGCATTTGACATGAATAATGCCGTGCGTTACTGTGTGTAAATGATAGAATCATTTCGCGACAGAGAGGTTGAGAGAGTTTTCCGTCGCGAGAGGTCGCGGAAATTCTCGGGAATGTTGGCGCGTTCGGTCTTAAAGAAGCTCCTCCTGTTGGACGCAGCCGATTCGATACAGGACTTGCGGTCGCCGCCGGGCAATCGTCTTGAGAGACTCACAGGAGACCGTAGGGGTCAGTACAGTATCCGCATAAACGAGCAATGGCGTCTTTGCTTTGAATGGAAGGCGGGACGCGCGGTCAACGTGGAGATATCATTAGGAGGCATCTATGCCTGTCACCACAATGCCCCCAATTCATCCGGGGGAGATCCTGCTCGAAGAGTTTCTCGATCCTCTAGGGATTAGCCAATATCGTCTGGCAAAGGATATTTCAGTTCCCTTTCACCGGATTAACGAGATTGTTCACGGCAAGCGCGCTGTTTCGGCAGACACTGCTCTTCGGCTCGCGCGCTACTTTGGCACCACAGATCAATTCTGGCTCAATCTACAGACACGCTACAATTTGGAATTGGAGAAAGATCGTCTCGGTGAGCGATTGGCGTCCGAGGTGCGAGTTTTAGCGCGATAGGTGTTGACAGACACCTGGCAGGGTGCGATTTGATCAATTTGTCTATTGCGCGCTGTCATAGCTTTTCGCCTCTATCTGCCGATAGACAGGTCGAAAAAACAAAAGCCGATCACACTGTGATCGGCTTTTTTGATGGCTGGTTGTTATCCTCCTCGGCTTCTTCCGCGACGGCGTCCAGAGTGGTGGCGAGAGCCCATAGGCAGGTGGACGCGGGCGATTTTTTGGCTGGCGCGGTCGAGTTTGGTAAAGTCGGGGATTTTGTAGCGCGTGCGCGTAATGGCATCTGTGAACACCACTTCGGGAAATGCGTTGAGATTGAGACTCTGGTCGCCGCGCACCGTGAAACTCGCGGGGCCTTCTTCGGTATTGACATGCCAGATTGAGCCGCCCTGCTTGCTGCTTTCAATATTGCGAAGGGACTGAATGTTGGGGATGTGGTAGCGGGCTTTGAGGTAGGCTTCAATTAATATTCGCGCTCGTGGATTCAATCCGTTGAGCGTGGGTAAAAGGCCGAGTTCCGCGCCGGTTTTGTCTCGGAAACTGATCCAGCGATCGGGGGCCGAAAAGGGAAAACAGCGCACCACATGATCGACGGTTTGTTCCTCACCGTTGGCGATGAGGAGAAGGCCATCGCTGTTTTGGCGAATGTCAATGGCGCGTGGAACGAATTGGTGTTGTGCGATGGGGTTCATGGCAACTGAAAGGTGATAACGGACTACGGCATACTCATTTCCGTGAGGGCGAATTGCATGTCGCACAGGTGGGCGTAGAGGCCGTCACTGGCGAGGAGTTGGGCGTGTGTGCCCGATTCGACAATTTTGCCGCGGTCAATGACGTAGAGACAATCCGCGCGGCGCACAGTCGATAAGCGATGGGCAATGGCAAAGGTGGTGCGTCCTGTCATGAGGCGTTCGAGGGCGTTTTGAATGAGCATCTCCGTTTCGGTATCGACAGAAGAAGTGGCTTCGTCGAGAATGAGGATACGCGGGTCATTGAGGATGGCACGCGCAATGGAGATGCGTTGTTTTTCGCCGCCGGATAAGCGCACGCCCCGTTCGCCAATGCGCGTGTCGTAAGCATCTGGAAAACCGCAAACAAAATCGTGTGCGTTGGCCATCATTGCCGCGTTGATGATGGCGTTTTTGGTGGCGTTGAGTTTGCCGTAGGCAATATTTTCGCGGATGGTGCCGTTAAAGAGGAATGGCTCTTGCAAGACCATGCCGATTTGACTGCGTAGAGATGCGCGTTGCATATTTTTGAGGTCGCAGCCATCGACGCGTACGGTGCCCGAATCGGGATCGTAGAAGCGACATATCAAGTTGATCAAGGTGGTTTTGCCGGCGCCACTGGGCCCGACAAGACCGATCAATTGCCCGGGGTGGGCGATGAAGGAGACGCCACTGAGAACGGACGGCCCGCGCTCGTAGGCAAAGGCGACCTGTTGAAATTCGACGCGACCACGCAAGCGGCCAAAGGCTCGGGCATTGGGCGCGTCTTTTATTTCGGGTTGGGTATCGAGAATTTCAAAAATGCGACGTGCCGAGGCTGCTGCGCGCACAATGGTGTCGTTGATGCGGGTCAGGCTTTCGACGGGGCCATAGAAACGCCAGAGATAGCTCTGAAAGGCAAAGAGCGTGCCGATGGTGAGGTCGCCCGAGATGATCTGCTGCCCGCCAAAGAGCAGGATGAGGAGGGGGCCCATTGAAATGATCAATCGGGCAAAGGGGAAAAACGCCACGCGGATTTTGATGAGGGTGATGCTGATATCGAGAAACGCTTTGCACTTTTGTGTGAAGCGAGACAGTTCGTGGCCTTCTCGAGCAAAACATTTGATCACGCGGATGCCCGACAGATTGTCTTGCAACAAGGCACTGATGTCGGCAATGCGCTCGCGCGCGATGGTGTAATAGGGGCGCACTTTGTGGTTGTAGAGGAGGATGAGCACACTGTACATCGGCAGAGGTGCCAAGGTGATCAGGGCGAGTTCAAAACTGAGCCCAAAGAGGATACCGCCGAAGATCAGGATGGTTGCCACATTGACGAGCACGCGCTCTAGGGTATCGGTGACGGTGTTTTGGAGGGATTCAACATCCGCAGTGACTCGCGACATCAATTCGCCGGTGCTGCGGTCGTTGTAAAAACGCAATCCCAGGTGCTGAAGGTGGTCATAGACCTGGACGCGCAGGCTAAACAGGATGTCTTGGCCCGTCCGGTTGAGCAAGTAGCGGTTGATAAAGCTGAAAACAGTGCGAAGAATATAAACGCCGAATAGGAGCAGGGCGTAGAGTTGGAGCAGATTGAAGTCGCTTGCGATTCTCGCATCAAAGAAGTCGCCTCCAATATAACGACCTTCGCTGAAATAGGGGGTTAATATGTCGTCGATGACCTCACGCATGAGCAAAGGTTGCACCGCTTCGAGACCAATGACAACGAGCGTGGCGCTTATGCCAATGATGACGCGCCCGAGGTAGGGGCGAATGTAGGCGATGAGGCGGAGAAAAACGTTCATAGGCGGTAGGCGAATTGACGGAGTGGTGTACCTGTCTGCCCTGCCTACCGCCGAGGGCTTTCGGCAGGCCTACCTGAGGTAGGCAGGCAGGCGACAGGCAGGCAACTGCGACGCTTCATCAGCAGTTCATCGACGGAACGGGAAAACTTTTAGTTCACGCGCGAAGTGCCTAATCAACACACAGGCCCACGCGCATGGTGTAGCCAAACCCTGCGATCAATAGATCAATACCCAATAAACAGAGGCATCGCGGCAGGTCACAGGTTGACGATGTGGTCTGTCGATACGATTTCGACGCCCTGTTGCTGCCAATCGGCAACCATAAGGTCGCCGCGTTCTGGGATGATGGCTTGTGTGGCATCGAGGACGAGTTGGATGGGTGCTGTGTTGCGTTTCAGGAAACCATTGATCGCGTAGGCGTTGCAAACGTCGAGGGCAACACCGTAGAGAACAATGCGGTCTGGTTTGATGGCATTGAGCACGGGATCGACATTGGGGTTGGTGAAGACGTCGAAGCGTTGTTTGCGAAAGATGACTTCGCCGCTGTGCTTTTGTACTTGGTCAATGAGATCGCCCGAGGTATCTGGGTCGATCCACAGGGGATTTCGCGGTTGGGTTTCGGGTACTTTTTTTTGACCCGAGGTGCCGGCGATGCAATGGGGTGGAAAGGTCTCCCGAAAGTCTGGATTGTCGGAGATTTCGGGATCGTCCAACTGGTGATTGTCAACCGAGCCGAAGATGGGGATGCCCTGTTGTCTGGCGTGGTCTGTAAGCCTTTTGAGATTTGGCAAGCGTTTTTCCGAGTCGGTGACATAGAGTTTGCCGTCGGGCATGATGAAATCGCATTGTGTATCGACATCCCAGAAAATGACGCCGGGCATGAGGTGCTCCTTTACATATTAGGCTGTGTACGATAATTAGGTTGTGAGCCCAAATTAGCCAATAATCGGTTAAGTCAATTTTCTATAAGTATATGTTTTTAATTTTGATCGAAAATTTGCAACCTTTTGCATTTTGTTGAGATTAGCTGATTTTAGCAATTGTCGTACACACCCTAGTCATTCAGGATTTTGTGGATTCAAGCATTCCACAACATGCTTTTGATCTCTTGCACAGTCACTTTGCGCGAGGAGTAGCCGCGTCAAAGAAATGGTCTGTCTCTATCCCCGCTGTCATCCCGTTCGTTTTTCCGAGTTTCCACGCGACCGTAAAATTTGCGGACATTGACTTAACTCAGCATGTGCTTACTTTTGTTATGATAGGGATTTTTGGCGCGATACGCAACTGTTTGATTGTTCGCTGCCATGTCGCGAGTCACCCCGCGCTTTTGAAATGGGTACATAAAAAATCCCCGGTTTGCACGGCAACCGAGGATTTTTTGATTGGTCGGTGAGGACAGATCCATGTGAACCTCCTGTTTTACGATGCGCGCCAATCTAATGTGACAAAGTTTTTGTATTGCGTCACTTCTTCCTGGGCATGTTGCAATTTGGCTTTGACAATGTCGCCGATGGAGATGATGCCGACGAGGGCCTCTTCGTCGTCTATGACTGGCATGTGACGGAAACGCCTTTCGGTCATTTCTGCCATGGCGTATTCGATGTCGTGATCGGGATTGCCTGTGATGATGTCGCACGTCATGACGTCTTCAACGCGCACAGCGCGCAAGTCCGTGTCTTTGTAAACTTCGCGCATGAGATCCCGTTCGGTGATAATGCCCAGCATGTCGCCGGTGTGATTCTGGGCGACGAGCGCGCCGATTTGATTTTCAATGAGGGTAGCGAGTGCCAAATACAAGGTGTAGTGGGGTTCAATGGTGATGACGCGGGAGCCTTTCTGTCTGAGAATGTCTTGAATGGTCATGAGCATTCCTCCTGTGTGGAGTCGGGAGTGATGGGAAAAATGAACGATGGCCCGATCAAAAACGGTTTCGCATATCGCGTCTCATCGGAGCAGATTTATGGGGGGCATGGCCTCCTCCTCGTGTGCTTGCCTCAGGCAGACAGGCGTTTTCACGGCGATGTTTGGAGAATATACACAGCCAAAAACCACAAGTCAATAATTTTTATGGTATAAAGTATTGTAACTAATATATAATTGTCCATATCGTACATATCATCTTATATTTCACAGTTATTTGACGGCAAAGCCATGAACAGAAGGCCATTTTGGGGTTGCCACTGGTCACAAATTGTTTTTTTATGTAGTAACAGATGAGGTTTTTGTTCATTACAGGCAGAATCCGCTTGGCTTTTTGGATAATACAATGGCGATATGGCATTGGACAACAACTACCTGGGAATGTGACGCGTGTGGGGCTACAACCAATCGTCCCCTCGCCCATTTTTGTTCTCAGTGTGGGGAACCAGCCACAGATAAAGTTACCTCCGTTGCAGCACCCATAGCATCCGCAGAAGACCGCTCGCCCGAGGAACGCACCGTTCCACTTAGAAACCCCGATTTGCTCTTGAACATATTTGGCGTTGCATTGGTTGTCGAGAAAGCTACCGGAAATATGGTGGTTTTTCCCGATCCCCTCTGCAATGACAGTTCTTTTGAGCTTCCTCGCATCTCCAAAGGGATCGCTCAGGTCCGTTTTGACCCGTGGTGGGTATATGTTTTGGACACGCAGGGCACACTCTTTGTTTTTCCGGTATCGGCACTCAGCCCTGAATATATGGCGCCGAACACTGGATGGCAGCGTTGTGCTGAGGGGGTACACAAATTTTGGCTGTTGAAAAAACAATTGCTCGTACTTGACAAAGCAGGCCGCCAACTAAAAATAGGGGCTATACCATCCCTGAGTCATTTTTGGGCAGAAGACGAGGAGATCATTTGCGAGCCGTCAAAAATGGAGACGCCATTTGAAGTCGAAACGCTGGTCCCTCTCCGTGGCGAGGATTTTCTGTTGGCTCTCATAGGTAAGAACCAGATGGCTTTGCTGTCAGATGAAGGTGTCTCGGATCTTTATGACGAATTTTTAGGTGATGGTGGGGATCATTGGATAGGCTTAAACCGGGCGGGCATGCTCCGCTTGGCATCGAGACAGGGGAATGGCGAGGTCAGGGTGGTTTCTTTTACTCGGGATCCCTCTCAAAAAATCCTTCAAGATACCATACCAGATCTATCGGCGACAGCCCTTCACACCATAGATATTAGCGGTCAGGATTGGTTTGTTGTGGTCACATCTGACAATATCAATTTGGTAGATCCATTGACAGTTGAGAAGGTTCAAAGCTATGAGGTCTTTATGGAACGGACGGATATGTGTGCCTCTTTTGGCAATCTATTTGCAGGTTTTGAAAAGAATGAAGACCCTGGCGGGTCGCCCCTTGTGAGTTTGTTCCATTTTGACCGTCACGACATTTCTCGGCCGCACGCTTGGTTTTTCGATGACGGTCTCATACCCGTGACAGCACCGGCGGGTTTTGGGCAGGGTGTGTATGTCTTGATGAAAGAGAGAAATAACACAAAGCTGTACTGTTATTCTCTCAGCGGGAAGGGAGAGGCTTAAGCTGTGGCGCGTTTCATTCTCATATTGAGCCTGTTGTTCGCGCAGGCATCATCGGTATATGCCCAGAAGGTCAGCATACAGATCGATGGGTCTGGTTCTATGGCTGGTTTTGACAAGAGCAAGGAGCTCGATAGCTTGGTCAATGTTCTGAAAAAGGCGTGTGAACAGGCGGGCATGCCCTCAGAGACGGTCTTTTTTGTTTCCACCCGAGCCGATACAGTCACTTGGCAGGATGCCGAGCACTTCCAAAAGACAAAGGCGTGGGGGGGATATACCCATCTCGAGGCGGCATTTAACACGGGATATGACAGGGCGCCGATTGTGATGATGCTGACAGACAATGTTCAGGCAGCCAGTGACTTGGACGCCAGCGCGCTTTATGCTTGTTTTGCCCGCGATACCATCAAAGTTTTACGGGCGATCCCCCTTAAGCGGATGTTTGAGGGGATTCTGTCCAATCCCCTTCCGGATAAGGGACGGGATAGGCTTCGCAGCCTGAACTTAGATGCTGAAATCCGATTCCGGTCTGATGGCAGGCTCTACTACAAGGGGATGAAAGGTTTTGTCCTCTATCTGTTTCTCACTCAGTCGCAATATCGATCCCAATACGAGCACCTTGTCGCGGCCTTGCAGAAAGAGGATATGGAGCCGATGGTGATGAAGCCTATTGATGATACCATCATTTTAAATCCAGGTTTGATCAGGCCGATCAAGGCTGAATTTAGTAAAAAAAATCAGCTTCGTTTTAACTTCACATTGGAGTCCCGACTCAATCATATCAATATTGGACCTACGAGATCGGAAGGTTCTGAGGTGCGATTTGAAGTCCAACCCCCGCAGGTACATGCCCGCAGGGTGCAAGATCGCATGTTATTGGGCCGTCGGTCTTCCCACTACGGTAGGGTCAGCCCTCCAACACTTGTGGATACGCTGATGTCCGGCTCCCAGCATACCTCTGTCTATACCTGTCTGGTACACTTTGGCCCTTTTCAGCCCGGCCATCAAAATTTTTGGGAGTACTTGAGTCTTGCTCGACTCAGCCCTGTACCCGCAGACTATTTCTTTTCTGTGCTCATAGAAATCCCGCCCAATTCGTTTCGCATGACTGAGGCTTACAAAGCGCGGTATTTCACCGATCAACCGGGTGTGTTGAACCGCATCTATACGCCTACCGATATTATTCAGTACCTCCACCAGCAGCCTGCAACTGTCGTGCCGTTGGGAGGTGCTATCGCTGGCGAGTTGCAAGTCACGCCCCCTGAAGGCCCCGTGATCGCGCTTATTTTGATAGGGGTCGCGGTTATAGGGGTCGTACTCTGTATCGTTTGGATCGTATTCTATCCCTTAAAATATCGGATCACAGACAGCTTGGATCAGGTTCGGGAGCATACCGAGCGGCTTCGCTTGGGGCCTCTGAGCAGGCAGATCGATCTCAAAATTTCAAATGCCGCGGGCGACGAGATCAATTTGGGAATCATCAGGCGATATCGTATTTTTCAGTTCGCGTTCTGCCCAGACGAGGGCGTTCTGGTGGAAGATGCTTTGGGCAATGACATGTTGGAAGACTTGGAGGTAAAAGCGGGGGAAGACGTTGACGAGTCCGATCAGAACGATGCGGAAGAACACAAAGATGTCAGGCTGTTGTTAGAGCCTGATAGAGCTTTGGTACTCAAAAAAGGCGGGATGACGGTGACGATTGAGCGTTTGGCTGCGCGGTTTTGAGATGGACGCAATCACCTTTCGCGCATTTCGTAGTTGATGATCCACAACTGACAACTGGCAACTGACACGGGAGGGTTGCAATGCAATCATATCTTTCGGGTATCATCGCTTGTTTTCTATCGATCCTTTGGGGGTGTGGGGGAGGAGATACGAGCAGCAGCAGTACTGCCGCGAGGATTGCCGAAGAAGAGGGCCCGGCTGTGGCTTTCGTGGTTGTTGAAACAGATGGGTCAAAGAGTCAAGGATCGGGAATCGCTATTGATGGTGCAAAAGGTCATTTTCTGACCAACTGGCACGTTATCAAAGGCATTCGCGAAGGGTGGGTGCGCGTTCAGGGGGCCGACTGGATGCCTATTGTGGCTGTTGTGGCAAAAGATGAGCACAAAGACCTCGCGCTTGTGAAGGCAGACCCGGGCGGACAGACCATCCACGAGGTGCGCTTGGGGACCGTGACAGGGGCAAAACCCGGCGATCCTGTGGTCGTGATTGGCAATCCCTTGGGAGAAGCATTTTCTGTCACCGATGGCATCATATCGCAAATTCGAGATCAGGAGGGATACAAGGTCGTTCAGACCACAGCACCTATCTCACCGGGCAACAGTGGCGGCCCGCTGTTTAATGAACGGGGCGAAGTGGTCGGTGTTGTCACATTTACCAAACAGGACACGGCCGGCCGCGCCCAAAATCTCAACTATGCCGTGGCAATAGATGAGGCCAGGCCCTTGTTGGGCAAAACAGACTATGAGGATAAGGTCGTTCCCGGTACGGCTCCTCCTGATTATACGTCGTCATCCAGACCGTCTGTTTTATCGGGTTCTCTCAGGTGGGCTTTGCTGGTGCTTATCATCGCCGGGATTTACTTGTTTTCCACGAATGTGGTCTTTCCGGTCCTCATCAAGAATCGGGATCGGCATCCCGCTCATGCTTTTGGTCTTTCGGCGGTGATTACGTTTGGGGGGATCGCGTTGACCATTGTCTTGTTTCTCAGCGGGTATTTGGATTATCTGTTGGGTTGGCAGACCACCTATGCCAAAGGCATTTTCTGGTGGTCGGTCTTTGTTGTTCTGATCGTCTTTTTTATCACTATTTTCATGACACGTCCTCAGCCTCATAAAAACTGAACTACGAAACGCGCGAAATAGCGCGAAAGCCCCACCCCCAAGGCCCCGCGCCTGTGCATGCACGAACTTTCGCGTTTTTCGTAGTCCTGACGACTTGGGAGTAAAACCATGATGGAAACAGCAGAACGCATTGGCGGCGCGCAGCGAAAAGAAGGTCGGGTCAGCATTAGGCCAACTGTTCTGATCGGTTTGGGAGGCACCGGTAAGGAAGTTTTGCGGCGTCTTAGACGGATGTTTTACGAAAAACACAGGATGGTCGGTTTGCCCGTGATGGAGTATCTCTGGTTTGATACGGATATCCAAAATATTGACATTACGGGAAAGGAAACAGACCCTCTGGACAAGCGCATTGATTTTTCTGACCGCGATAAGGTAGATGGCAGCGTTAAGCAGCAGGAACTCGAAGGATATCGCAACAACAGAGGGATGTACCCTCATATCTGGTCGTGGTTTCCCGATGCGCTTGACTCTCTTCCCTCGACTGCTATCACCCAGGGGGCCGGACAGATTCGACCTTGTGGGCGGTTGGCTTTTTTTCACCACTATGCCAAACTCCGCGAGGAAATCGAAAGAAAAATTAACCGCGTTCAAAGCGCGGATGCCCAGACAGAGATGCAACAGATTCCTCTTTTTCGCGACTATGAGGCCGATCCCAATGATCTGGAAATCGTGCTCGTCACATCTATTGCCGGAGGCACGGGTTCCGGTGCTTTTATAGATATGGGATTCCTGTGTCGAGACCTCTTCCCAAACGCCGTCAATACAGCCTACTTGGTGCTGCCTTCTGTCTTTGATGGGGTTGTGGGAGGGATGCGCCAGACGACGCGGGCCAATGGGTTTGCCGCCATCAAAGAACTCGAACACTATATGAAGCCTCACTTTGATGCACAAGGCAGTGAGGACAGCCATTATACGACCCATAAATTTGAGTGGGGTGGTGGGACGCACAGTGTTCCGGCACCGCCATTTTCAACCGTGTATTTACTGGATAACCGCAATGTTGCTGGGGTCCGCATTGAAGAGTTTACCGATGTATTTCAGATGATCGCCGAATTTCTGTTGCTCGATTTTGAGCAGACCCGTTTTGCGATGGACAAGCGCAGTGTTCGCTCCAATATGGAGCAATTTTTACAGGAATTGGTGACCTATAAAAGCGACAGTTATGTCCAGTACTTCCCATGCCGATATGCCTCATTCGGTCTGTCGCAAATGGAGATCAACCAACCCCGCCTTGCCAATGCTGCATCCAATAGATTCGCGCAGTACCTGGTGGACTTTATCATCGCAAGCGAGAACGAAGTTCCCCCAGGATTCCGTGAAGCCGATGTTCGACCTCATTTGGAACAGATCAACCTCACCAAAGACCAATTGATTAACCTTGCTCTGAACCGTCCCGGTGCGGACTTTACTCTTGCCGATCATGCCATAAATGAGATTCTGCAACCGGTTTTTACCGATCTGCAACAAAAAATTCTGAAAGCCCCCGAGGCTCAGGAAGTGACGGCTCTTGAAAAACAAGTGGCAGAAGCCAAATCAACAGTGGAACGCGTCACCCTTGAAATACAGCGGGAGGTGGCTGAAAAGCTCAAAGAGGAAGGAACAGTCAAGGGGGATGATATCAAACAGATCATCGACAATGTAGATCGACTGCTTCCAGACCTTGAAGCCAAAGTAGAAGATCATTGTATCGGCCTGCTCTGCGATCCGCAGGCATGTGGTCCCAAATTTGTGGTCAGCTTCTTAGAACACGGCAAAGAGGCGTTGGAAGGCGTGCTTCAGGAGTTGAACCAGTTGGCCAATGAGCACATGGAAGGCCCCAAAGTCTCCGATATCAATGTTGAGCTTTCAGACGACTTTCATCTTTTTGATCAGCGGTTGCAACAAGCTCAAGATCTCACTTGGGCTTGGCAGACAAAAAAGAAAGCGGTGGATTATTATGAAGGCGAAAAAACAAAGGCTTTTCGCAAGGATGCCCAACTGATCTATAAGGATCTTCGCGATCAGGTCAAGAAGACCCAGCGGGAACTCTCTGGTTGGGTGCGGAAACGCTTTCGCCAAGATGCTGCCAGATTTCTCGTCGATCTGGTGAATAAGATCATCAGCCTGATGGGAAGCCGAGCACGGGTTATCGGAGATGATGGCAAGGTCCATCTCGAAGTGAGCGGCATACAGCAAAAGGTTCAAATCTTCCATAAGAACCTTCAGGAAATGGCCGATGGTTTTTCAAATATTCATCAGGCATATATTCGGCGTATAACGGGCGAAAGAAACTTAAACCTCACACCTGAGTTGAACTACGCCAAAGAAATACAGGACTATCTCCGACAGGTGAAAAAATGGACGGAAACCGATTTGCGACGTCTCTGCCAAAGGGCTTTGGAAGATTATTTTCATTCTGAAAAAGCCAAATCTCTATTTGTCGATCTCGCTACGGCGTCGGGTAAAGAAATCGACATCATAAGGGCGGGTACGAGAGCGATATTCAATCGGTCTGCCAACCGCGATCACGCGCCTCGCGGTTGGGATGATGTCCGCAAGACCATTGATGAGTACACATTTCAGCTTTTCAGGGATTTCCAAAAGGACCTTTACGCCACTGCCGAGTTGCGGCAGCGTTTCGGTGATCAAGAGACAGAGGAAATCGTTAAGCGAAGCCAGAGGGCTGCGCCTCGTATTTCCAATACCCGTCCGGGCTTGCCCGGGCTGGGGGTTTCCGATAACCGCATCGGCGTTAGAGGGATAGACGACTGGGTCTCTCGGGTCAATCGCGTTGCTTCTCCGGACAAGGGAGACCCCTATCAGGCAACAGAGCACGGAAACGACGCCATTATTTTTGTGAACCAGTGGATGGCATTTCCCATTTTATCCATTGGCAATATATTCGAGATGTACGACGATTACAGGGCAAATACAGAGGCAAATGCCGTCAACGTGTACCGTCGCCACATGATCAAAGATTATTTTGAATTTGCCGATATCCTGCCTCCTCAAAGAGATAGTGAAGTTCGAGCACTGATCCATGCACAGGGTTCTCTGATCAATGGGCTGATTATGGGCATTATTGAGTATGAGGATAGCCAGAAAGGATTTTATCGTCTGTTTACGAGGCGGGGCATTGAGGAGATCGATAGATATGGTCACAATCTCGAGCGCGCCCGGTTGAAGATAGGAAGCGACCCAGACACAACAGATCGTTTGGATATTGAAATCCGCAGGATGGAAGATCAGTGGCGCAGAGAACAGTGCGACGAGCGTTTCGTTCAGAGGCTTTCTCTGAAAGCGTGGCTACTCAGCAAGGTTTTTCCCAAGACCCAGATTTATGTGCTGGACAAGGAAATCCCTTTAGATAACACCTTTCGAGTTTTGCTGGAGCAGTCTTACCATAGAGATTACGATCAGACCAGGAAACAATTCGATTTGAGCATAGATAAATTGGATGCGAAACTGGAAAGATTGACGGATGAACTCGGCGATTTTGCTTCTCCCTTGTCGTATCGGGATGAGTTTTGCAAAGATGATATCTATGTGATGAAGTGATTTTGTGAGGATGGATTTCACATGAACAGCAATACATTTTGTCCCAGGTGCCGTTGGCACATTTCCCCTGAAGACCACTTCTGTGGGAGTTGTGCGTATCCGTTGGTACGCTTAAAAGTCACGCCCGATCCAGATAAGGACTTGGGAGGTGCTTCTTGGACAATTTACTCCGGAATCCCCATCACCCTAAAGGTTGAAAACGTTGGGGTCAATCCCATAGAAATCAAGGGTTTATCAACTGATGGTTTCGAGATCAAATGGGACGGAAATATTGAACTGCCACATCAACTCAATGCGAATGAAAAGGCAGAACTCCGCTGTTCGCATAATGCGCGTGAAGGCAGTACGAGCCGGTTGGAATTGCGTTCGTCAAGTCGTCAATCTTTTGATTTTTGGGTGCGATGCCAGAAAGCACCGGAAATTTCGCTGGTCTCGGATGGGTACAAATTTGAGCACGATACAGAAGAACCGCAGCCGTGTGCAATGGATCCCGCCGAAGGACGCATCGCCTTTACCCTGCACCACGATTCGATGCTTCAGAAAGCCCCTTATCTGTCTGAAGGCGAGGATTATTTTGCCATAAGTGGGCTATCACAGGAATTTCCTGTTCAACTTTCGCCAGAACGTCCATTTAAATTTAGTTTCATTCGGCGGCAAGGCTTTCCCGACGAGACTTGCTGCGTTGCTCTCAATTTTTCTTTTGATAGTTTGGGCGAGGTAATCTTCAAGTTTTTGCTGCGCTATGTTGAGAGGCCAATGCTCGACGTGGAGTTCGGCCGTCAATTTGTGAACGATGATGCGCTTGTGTCTGGCGGAAAGAAAAAGATAAGTTTTACTATGAGGGTGGATCACAGAAGTGGCCCACCCCTTCGAATCACTCGGGTTGACTCAAAAAAGAGTTGGCTCAGTGTGAAAGATTCGATAACAGAGCAGAATCCAATTCTCGATTCTTCACATTTGCAAATTGACCTGCTTCTCAATCAAGAGAAGCTCTCGGCAGTTGAACAGAATACCACGGTTGAGGCGAGGCTGGATATTCACGGAACTACCGTTGGTGAAGATGAAGCGTTCCGCGAATCCATTTCTCGTCCCGTTCAAATCCGACCACCTCAGCGTTTGGAGTTCCCCATTGCGGTAGATTTCGGAACCACAAACTCGTGTATTGCATATATAGATCCCCGAGACAACAACAATGAGAAACTGTTGGAATTGGAGTTGGAGACTGGGGAAGGCATTTCGGAAATACCCACCGTACTTCAGGTTTTGGCGATTAAAAAGTCCGATGATCTTCTGGATCTTTTAGACGATCTGGGGACTGATGAAAGGAAGACATGTTTGAAGGAGGATGATGTCTTTGTAAGTTTTAGCGATACACTCAAAGATCTGCGGTTCAGTCCTGAAGATATTCCGTCGATTTCCTGGGGCTTTAAGCGCACCTTGAGAACGCCCGACGAACAGATCACTTATCGCGACCGGGGTACAAGTCGCATCAGCATAAACGGACGGGCTTATGCTCGGGGCAATAGATATATTGAAATGGATGCGATTGAAAAGGTGGGGCTTTATATCCGTTACTTGTTGGAAAGTTTCCAAGAAAATACGGGTTATTTACCTTCGGAAGCCGTTTTTACCTATCCCGCGGTTTTTAACCGTCAAAAGCCCGCATTGAGAAAAGCCATTGAGTGGGCGACCCAGGAGATGGATCTCAAACCTTTTCTCGATATCAGTGAACCGGAAGCCATTGCCCTCGATTATGCGATGGATCTCGAGACAACACTGGATCAGGGTCAAGATATTGTTTACGGCGTTTTTGATTGTGGGGGAGGGACGACAGACATCTCCATTGTTCGTCTAACCTCTCAAAACGAAGGAGTCCTCGATCTTGAGATTCTCGCTTCTGACGGGGACAATGCGCTGGGTGGCGACTTGCTGTCTTTCAGAATCGCTCAATATCTGTATGATCAGATGGTTCCTGAGATTTATAGAACACAATTCCCTTTTCCCGATACGTTGGATCAGGCACTGAGAAATGGAGATGATAATTTTTCCAAAATCTATGAATTGGCTGAAAAGATAAAGGAGAATAGCAGAATAACGCCCGATTTTGAAGACGCTCTGGATGATGTTCAATATTTTCAACGGGAAGAGAAAGGTATTTTAGACCTGATCGAGGATCCCAACATTACCGTGAACTGGCCGCGCATTTCTCTCAACGGTTCTGAAAATACCACTCTGAATATACGGGGTACTGAACGTAATTTGGATGAAACCCCACTTGCAGATATGGTCCCTTTGAATATTGATGCCATCCAAAATGCTGTCCGTAAGGACTTGGAAAAAGGCTTTGATAGGCTCAATCAGATGCAGGAATATCTGTTGGACAAAGATCTGATCGCCAGTGTTGAGTTAGATTATCTCATTTTAGAGGGAAACTCCTCTCGCTTTTCGCTGATAGAAAGGATTGTAGAAAAAAAAGCACAGGCCAAAGCGATCATCTTCAAACCCGAAAAGCTAAAAAAAAGTGTGGCTCGGGGGGCGATTGAGTATGGCGCGAGTTTGACAGACTTCAGTCGTCCCCGTCTAAAAGGAATACACAAGTTAAATTATCCGATCTGTAGATCCGCTTTTATCCGTTTTGTGCCCATTTTTGACCGATGGACCCCTTTGAAGCCGGATACGACCATCACTCCGGAAAAATCAAGCCTTATACAAAAAACGGAAATGGCAAGTAGAGAGATTCCGCTTTTTGAGGTTTTTAAGTGGAATCTCAACAGCCGAGTAACTCAAGGTGGAAATAGAATCGTTGCCAAGCTGAACGTGCCGAAAGATGACGAAGCATTTCAAAATGCACAATTCTGGACTTACTGCTTGGAACTGAGGTGTGATGCGGAGGGGAAAGCAAGCCTTTGGTATAATTATCGGGTTGGCAATGAAGAGGATGGCAGTGATTTTAAGTTTGTCTGGGAAGAACATCGAATTTGTGACAACTTTTCTTATACATAATGCTCTCTGGGAGGTAACTTGATGTTTGGGGAACTGTTTGATCTCGCATTGCGTATCATATCATTGATCATTTCTGTAGTCGCAATTTTAGCTGTTCTATGGTTAAAAAAGCGGGTTGTAAAGGCGAATAAAAAAGCAGAAAGCATGGAGGGAAATGATCCGAATGAAGAAGAGATTCAATGGCTAAAATCTCTAAAGGAAGGTCTGCAAGAAAGGGTGAAGAGTTTTTCGGGAAACGCAATAGAGGAACACGGGCGCGAGTTGAACGCGCGTGTGACGTATTTGAGGCGGTTTCTGGCGGCTTTAGAGGAAATGGCAAGCGCGATGTCGCCGGAGGATCGCGCGTCTTTTGCGACATACGTTGATCGGGAAGCCAAGAAGCCGTTAAAACAAATACAGGATCTGTTGACGCTACGCGAAATGCAAGATGATTCGACAGATCCTGTTCTTTTGCTCAAAGGCGCGCTTCTCGGTGAAGAGATGTTCAATGTCCCTTCAATCGCGAGCATTCTACGCCGTACTCGACCTGGGCAGATGATTCGATACTTCTTACCTGAGATTGACAGTCGCGTGACGCAGAAAGGGCAGCAGGACGCGCAGCGCGTTTTTGAGAAGATGATGGATTTAGGTGGGGATGAAGTTGAAATCATTGGTGCTCGCCCAGGTGACCCTTATGACATGGGCCGATACCAAATTGTCAGCCAGGATACAAGTGGTACACAACCCCGGGACCGAATTGTGAGGTGTTTGGCGCATGGACTTAAAAATGCCCAAACGGGAGAAATAGAACTCAAGGCAAAAGTGGTCATTGCTGGATAGAAAAGTACCTATATGTCCGACTTATTTTTCCAATTGATAGAAACACAAGATGGTCAGGGTCTCTTTTTATGGGGTTGGTTGCTCATTATGATCCTGGTTTTTTATTTTTGGGGTTGGCGACCTTTGTCAAAAATGAAGCGTAAGATAACCGAGTCGGGAAAAGCACTTGAAGATTTGAAACGTTGGGGAGAGGAAAATCTAGAGTTTAGTGCAGATAGATACCGCAATAGAAGAGCGGATAAGAGCGCAGATCCTACTTTGAATCCCACGACACGGAAATGGCTGAGACTTTTCTGGGCAGGTCACCGGCAGAATAAACCACCGGTTGTTGATGAAGTGGTGCAGAGAGAAGAAGAATATCTTTGCCGTGACGATGAAAAGATTCGCACGACAAGCGGCAGTTTGATCATATTGGGTCTTCTCGGAACTTTTGTTGGACTTTACAAGGTCATCCTGCCAATTAAAAGCATTATCCAAAATACCAAGGACAACGCCACAATAACAGATCCGGCGGCAGCAACACGGATCATGGCAGACATGCTGGAAAACATCGCCCAGTCGCTCTCGGGGATGGAGTTTGCCTTTATTACCAGCATCGCCGGGTTAGGTTTGATGATTGTATTGAATATCTGTTTTTCACGTTTCAGCGGGAAAAGGCTTGAACTGATCGATGCGTTAGAGACCTATTGCAATGAGGAGATTGGCCCGAGATTTAGCTTGTTTTTGCCAGAGAGACAGCTAGAAGAAGCGGTGAATAACGCTTTTAAGGCTCTTGCGGACAGACATTCGGAATTTATGGCGGGTCAGGAAGAATATATTAGAATCACGCTTGAAGCCCATTTTGAGAAAGTCTCATCATCACTCGAACCTTTTTTTGACATTCTCAACGATACCAGTGAGACCCTCAACGCGGCAGTTGCTTCCAACCAGCAGGTGAGCGAGAAATGGAGCGAGACGCTTGCGGAGTTCTCTCAACAACATTCGGTATTTATGGCGGATCAGGAGGCGTATCTCAAGACCGCGCTCGGGAATTATTTTGAGCAGGTATCGGCGTCGCTTGACCCGCTTTTGAAAACGCTCAACGATACCAGTGAGACCCTCAACGCGGCAAGTGCTTCCAACCAGCGGGTGAGTGAGAAATGGAGCGAGACGCTTGTGGAGTTCTCTCAACAACATTCGGTATTTATGGCGGATCAAGGAGAATATCTCAGAACCGCGCTCGAATCTCATTTTGAGAAAATGTCGTCATCGCTTGACCCGCTTTTGAAAACGCTCAATAGTGCCGGCGACACACTCAACCAAGGTGCCAAAGATATTCGCGAGTCAGGCGAAAATTTTGTGAAACACATATCGAATTTTACCAAGCTCAGCGAACCACTGGAAAAGTTGAGAATTGCAACAGAAAAAATGGTTGCAGACTTTGATGAACGGATCGAGGCTTTGGCATTAACAATGGGGGAAACCTATCAGGTGCTTCAAAAACTCAATCCCGATGAATTAACGTATCAGCCTGTTTTTGAAAATATAAAGGCGCAATTGGAGGCCATTCACGCTACAGAACAAGAGCTTTTGAAGTTTCATCAGGTATCGACAGGCGAGGATATGGCAGGTTTAAATGAAAAGGTAAGCTCTTTGCTCCAGGGTCTTTCAGAAGTTGAAAGCTCCATAAAGGATCTTCAGGATACACTTGTGGAGAAATTGACCGGTGTCAAGCAACCTCGGAATGACTCTCCCAAATTTTTACCGAATATAGATGATACAGTTAGAAGCCCGGATGAACGTTCAAAAGAACCGATTGTCAATTCTTCAGAGGAAATGGATGATACACGTAGAAGCCAGGATGGACATCCAATGTGGTATAAGCGTTTGACAGATAAATTGAAGTATTTCTTTGACCGATGGTATATGATGTAATGGCAATGAATAGAAAACGCACTCGTAGGGATACATCGCCAAATGTATGGCCGTCTTTTACGGATCTCATCACATCTATTTTTATTTTTGCGATGTTCCTCCTCATCTTGATGGTTGTGCAAAACTATATCAGCCTGATTCAGTTGAGCCACCTGCATGAAATCGTCGGCAGCATTTTTAAGGATCTGGATGAGTTAGAGGAGGCTATGGCGGGCGAAGAAGTCGAAGTCGATAAGGGAACGATTGTCATCAAAAGTGATATCCTCTTCCCGTTTAACAAGTGGGAGAGAAAGGATATACCTTCTCGGGCATTGGGGGATTTGGAGCGTATTGGACAAAAGTTGAAGCACTATCTGGAGAGACGCGGCCGGAGTCAAAAATTCAGGATTGTCATTGAGGGGCATACAGATACAATGGGACCTTCTGAAAATAATGACCGTCTTTCATATCAACGCGCGCAATCGCTCGCGCTACTCTGGAGAAATATTGGATTTACGCCCGCGCATTATGAACTCATTCCGGCGGGTTTGGGGGAGTCCAGACCCAAAATTGAAATCAAAAAAGATGGCGTGATCACCATTTACAGCGATGTGTTTTCGCCTTTGGGTATGTGGGCAGAGGCTGGCAATATTCTTCCTTCTGCAAAAGAGGGTTTGGAAAGTATTGGACAGGTACTGAAAAATGCTTTAGAAGAACGCTCGCAAGATAGAAAATTCGCAATTTTTATTGAAACTCAAACAGATACCCAAACGGTTGCCGAACTCTCTAGCAAACGCGCTCAGTCGCTTGCGTCGCTCTGGCAAAATGTCGGCCTAATGCCTGAATATTATGAACTGATGGCGCGGGAGAGAGACGTAGAGACTGGGCAATTCGCGATCGCAGCAATGATAGCAATTTGAGAAAAGCCGTAGAGAAAGTAAATCGACGGGTTGAAGTGAAGATCATCCCCAAGTTCAGCGAGCTAGAACCTTTCTACCGCAGCAAATAAACAACAGAATGACGACGGGTGTTGGGGTGTGTGGCATCCTGCAAATCCTTTCATCCTGCCTATCCTGATCCGTTTTTAAGGTGCATTGGAATACAGCAAATACTTTTGTCGCGCGGTGGAGAAGTTCAGGATCTCCTGTGACCACTGTGTCCAGATTTGTTGCGCCTCGTCGCCTCTCAAAAGTGCCTCGCGCACGGTGCTCGTGCCCATGGCGCTGTCAAACCGGTCATACCGTTCCTTTGGGATTTTGAACTCGGGATATTTCGCTACAAAATGCGCCAGTATTGCCACTTCTGTGCGCGTGGGGTGAAATTTGACCGGGTCTGCCACATCCAAAAACACAGCCTCCACCTGCTTGTCTCGAAACAGCCACGTCTCGGGCACAAAAGTCATGGGGCGAAATTGCACGCCCGGCAGTTGCATCGCGTTGAGGTGGCGGGCGGTTTCCTCTGCATTGACCCACGGCGCGCCCACAATCTGAAAGGGCATCTCGGTGCCTATGCCGATGTGCAGCGTGCCCAGCGTGCCAATTGTTCCGGTTGCAGCAAAACACATCGCAGACTCGGGCGACGGGATATGGGGCGATGGCGCGACCCAATCGCGCCCGACGTCTTCCCAACGCATATCGCGTCGGTATCCCGCCATTGGCACCACTGTCAGGGAACACGCGAGCATGTGTTCTCGATTGAGATACCGCGCGAGTTCACCCACCGTAAGCCCGTACACGCGCGGCACCGGATACAATCCCATAAACGAGAGCCACTTGTCTTCGATCACCGGCCCATCCACTGTCAACCCGCCTAGGGGATTGGGACGGTCGAGCACCACCACGCGCTTATGGCGTTCGGCCGCTGCGGCCATGACCTCGGCCAAACTCCAAATATAGGTGTATGCCCTGCTGCCCACATCCTGAATATCGTAGATCAGAACATCGATCTCATCCAATGCCGCCTGCGTGGGCCGTTTGCGCCCCTTTCCATAGAGCGAAAACACCGGCAAATTGTCCAGTTGGGTATCGCCCACGGGCTTTCCCGCTTCCTCCTGCGCCTCGATCCCGTGCTCGGGCGCGAACAGCGCGACCAGATTTACATCTGGATGCTGCCGCAAGGCATTGACCGTTGTCACGCCGGTCATTGTGCGCCCCGTGGGATTGGTAATCAACCCCACCCGCGCGTCGACGACGAGATATGTGTGATGCCTCAAAAACACATCCACACCCATTTGCACCTGCGTCGTCAGTACAGATATCACCAGGTATGCAACCAGCAAACAGGAAGGCGAAAAAAAAATAGCAAAACGAAAGCCGCGCTTATGCCATCTACCCCTTCTCATGCGTCTTTTCCCGATACCATAAAAAACGAGCAGTTGCACACATGCGACTGCCCATTGTGTTGAGATAAATCTGCGTTGTCACCTGTCTTGTTTTTTGGACTTCCCCCGGCCCCCTTTTCCTCGCGGGTCAGGTCGCAACGTGCGTTCAGTGAGAAAAAAGAAAGGTGAGAATCCATGCCTTCTCACCTGTACAAGTTTTGCTTTTTTGTCGTGTTATACCAATTTGATATGATGATGCCCGGATGTTTCGCGGCTTGGAATTTGGGCATAGATCACGTGAAGGCAAATGGGTATCACATGCGGACACGATGAAGTCAGATCGGTATTATTGCGCGGCGTCAGAGGTTCGCGCCAGTTTTTTCCATTTGCCAAACGCTTTCCAATTGATGGTTTCACGCTCGCCACTGCAATTCAAAATACCTGCATTTAAATATTCGCTAATCCGTTCTTTGACTTGTTGAGGGGAAATATCCAATTGTGTGGCGGCAATGTCTTCGTCAATGCCGGCCGCCAGCAGTTTTAACAATGCCTTGTCGTCCATTACAGGCCTCCTTAACAGAGGTCAAGATCACGCCTAAAATCAGAGAATCGGACGCGAAATGATAAAAAAAAATGAAACACTCGGAAAATGGGCGAGGGAAGAGCATTGAGAAGCAGATCGATTGGGGCCCCTCCCGCGATCGCACTGAAAACACAATATAGTCATTCTCGGCCTGTTCGCAAGACAAATTGTGCCGCGCAGAAGCCTCTTCATCACACCCCGGGCAAGGGCGCGCGGTCTCCTGTTTCATGCTGCCAAAGCCGAATGCGGGCCGCCATCTTCCGCACGCGATCCCGGTGGATGGGGTTATCGAACAAATTGGTCTCTTCACAGGGGTCGCTGTTTAGATCGAACAACTCACACTGGTCGCCCGCACACAAATTGAGTTTCCACCGATCGCCCGTCACCACACAGCGCCAGGGCAAGGTCGCCATCAAATTGATCTGTGCAGTGCCCAAATTGCGGTCGCCAATGCCGTTCCACTCCATGAATGTGGCGTGATCGCGCAGGTCGGCCTCATCTCTCAAAACATCGGCACACGCCCGACCCGGAAGCGATTCTGGCACCGGTTGGTCGGCCAGTTCCAAAAGCGTGGCAATCAAATCCGCGTGTCCAAAAACGCCGCCAACGCGTTTTTGGGATTGCGCGAGCCACGGAACACTCAGAATCATGGGCACCCGCGCGGATTCCTCGTAAAATGCGCGCTTTTCCAGCATGGCGTGATCGCCTGCCATTTCACCGTGATCACTGGTGAATGCAAAAATCGTATTTTCCATTTGCCCGGTTTCTTCCAACACCTGCACCATCCGCCCTACGGCGTCGTCAATAATTTTGACATTGCCGTAATACTGCGCCCGCAATTTTCGCCAGGATTTTTCTCGGCGCAAATTTTCGCCTTCAACCCTGTGGTTGAGATAGTGTTCTGCTCGCGCGCGGTTAAACAAGGCGTGTCCTTGCGGCGGTTTGAGAAATGCCGGTCCGACGGGCAACGCATCGGGGTCGTACATGCCATCATAAGGCCCGGTCATGGGCGGATGGGGTTCAAATGTGCTGAATACCAGCAACCACGGGCGATCGGTATTTTCCCGAATAAACCGCTCTGAATGGTTGGCGACATACGCCGCCATCTGATATTCGGGTGGCAATTGGGAACGCTGGCGCGGGGAAAAAATAATTTCTCCGGTCGCGCTGTTGTTCTCGGGCGCAATGCCCTGCGCTTTCATCCAATGATAATAACTGCTAAAGGGCAAGCCAGGGCGCGAATACTTGTTGCGGTGATCGTCTTCGGTGCTGATCCACTCGTCAAACCCGTGCTGTCGCACGGAATCGTCCCCGAGATGCCACTTGCCAAACATGGCTTTTTGATATGTGTCGGGCAACATCTCGGCAATTGACGGAATTTCATCGCGCAACTTGACGCGGTTTACCAAACAGCCATGGGAATGCGGATACAGGCCGGTCATCAGCGACCCTCGCGCGGGCGTGCATACAGGTTGCGTCACATAAGTGTTCTCAAAAACAAAACTTCGCTCTGCCAGGGCATCCTGATGCGGCGACTGAATCCAATCGTTGCCATAACACCGCAATGTATCTGTGCGCTGTTGATCGGTGATAAAAAGTAGAATATTCGGTTGGTTGGGCATGCGGCTACTCCTCAAAAATTGGCTGTACCTGTCGGTGCAAACGCGATGGCTTATCAAGCACTGCTAATCCCAATTTGATCGATGATGCCCGGCTGTTTCGCGACTCGGTCGCCAGGCCGCGTAAAGGCAGACGGGTATCACCTGCGGACAACGCGAAATCAGATCGGTATAAGTCCATCTATAAGTTTTGCGATATCCTGGAAGGTTGGAAATCCATATTTGACAGGTTGGATTACTGCGTTTTGTTTGCGCGCTGGCTTTCGCCGGCACGACATTCAATGATTTTCAGCGCAAAATACGCGGTCTATGATCTGATGTCAAGTTGGATTCGATCGCGCATTTTTTGTCGTGCCGTGTGCCAAACTTTGGTATTTTATGTTGTTCGGGCGTAACGATTTAAGTTCTCGTGGTTTTGTGGCAGGAGCCAAGTGATCGCAGCATCCTTTTCCCGGACTCGTGCGGTGATCATCGCGTCCTGTTGTGATTTTGAAACTGGCTATTGGCAGTTGTACCCCACTCGTTGTGTTTGGGCTATTTTTTGAGGAGGAAACTTTGCGGGCGTTGAAAGTGTATATCCGGTTTGTTGATGGATTAAACGAGCGCGTCGGCAGCATGGTCGCGTGGCTCAGCACGGCGCTGGTCGCGGTGGTCTGTTACGATGTGTTCACGCGCTATTTGCTCAAAAACAGCCTCGTCGCTGTTCAGGAACTCCAATGGCATCTGTTTGCCCTCATCTTTCTGATCGGTGCCGCGTACTCGCTCAAACACGACAAACACGTGCGCGTTGATGTTTTCTACAGCCGGTTTTCGCCCCGCAAACAAGCATGGGTGAATTTTATTGGCAGCCTCTTGTTCCTCGTCCCCTTTTGCATTATCGTCATTGTCTGTTCACAGACCTTTGTCGCCAATGCCTTCCGCATCGGTGAAACGTCACCGGATCCGGGGGGATTGCCCGCCCGATGGATGCTCAAAGCTGCCATTCCCCTCGGTTTTGTCCTGATTTTGCTTCAGGGCCTCGCCATGGCGTGTCGGTCTTTGCTCGCCATCCTCGGCCACAACGAGGAGGTGGATGCATGATCGAAGCCATGCCCGCAATTCTCTTTGGCGTCCTCTTTCTCTTGCTGCTGCTCGGGTTTCCCGTCGCCTTCACCCTGGGCGGTGTTTCCTTTATCCTCGGCTACATCACATTTGGCCCCGCTTTTTTTGATCTCTTACCCCTGCGTATCTGGGGCGTGATGACCAATTACGTGCTGATTGCCGTGCCTCTGTTTGTGTACATGGGCGTGATGCTCGAAAAATCCGGTCTGGCCGAAGAGTTGCTCGAAACGATGGCACTGCTCTTTGGTCACGTGCGCGGCGGACTGGCTATTTCTGTCGTTGCTGTGGGCGCGATGTTCGGCGCGTCCACGGGTATTGTGGGGGCAACAGTCGTCACGATGGGCTTGTTGAGTTTGCCGACCATGCTCAAACGCGGATATCGCCCCGAAGTCGCCACGGGCACCATCTCGGCATCGGGCACCCTCGGGCAAATTATCCCACCCAGCATTGTCTTGGTGCTGTTGGGCAGCGTTCTCAATATTTCTATTGGCGACATGTTCATCGGTGCGGTCTTCCCCGGCCTCGTCTTGGTTGGCCTCTACACGGTCTATCTCATCTGCATCGCCATCTTCAAGTCCGACTGGGCACCCGCTATGCCCGAAGAAGAACTCGCCCAATTTCGCGGCAGGGCCATGGTGCAACGCGTTTTTAATGCTTTTGTTCTGCCGGCTCTTCTCGTTGTGGCGGTGCTCGGCTCTATTTTCGCGGGCGTTGCTTCTCCGACTGAAGCAGCAGCGGTAGGGGCGTTTGGGGCAACGCTTCTGACGGTGCTGCAAAAAAAATTCTCCTCTGCCACCCTCAAGTCCGTTATGGCCGATACCACCCATCTCACTTGCATGGTTTTTATGATTTTGGTTGGCGCGACGGCATTTGGCTTGGTTTTTCGCGGCATGCGCGGCGATGCCTATTTGACTGATCTCATCCTCTCGGCCAACATGAGTCCCGGGGCGTTTCTCGCGCTCGTGATGGTCATGATTTTCGTCGCGGGTTTTTTCATTGATTTTATCGAAATCACCTTTATTGTGGTCCCTGTTGTCGCACCTATTTTTGTTGCATTGGGGGTCGATCTCTTGTGGTTGGGCATTCTCATTGCCATGAATCTTCAAACCTCTTTTTTGACCCCTCCCTTTGGATTTTCGCTCTTTTACCTCAAGGGTGTCGCCCCACCCGAAGTCCGCACGGCGCACATTTACCGCGGCATTATTCCCTTTATCATCATCCAACTTATTGGGCTCGCCCTCGTCATTGCCTTCCCGGAAATGGCGACCTATCTCCCTCAGTATTTGACCGAATAAAACTACATTTTTAGACTGGATTGCATACGCCCACCTTATTTTATATATTAGACAGACGTGTCCGTTGTTCCCAGACGAAAAAACTTGTGAACACGTATTGCGGGAGGATATCTCTGCTGCGAAAAAAATGAGGCCTTGGGATGATTTCCCCGAGGCCCCGATTTTGTCTATGTGGTCAAACCTTTCATCTGCTCAAGTTCAAATAATAGATCTTCTCCGAAACTTCTGCCCAGCCGTTCACTGTTTTGCGAAACGCATCGAACGATGCAAACACTTTTTTGCTCATGGCATCGGCTGCCACGACTTCATCCACAACTTCTCCTGCATATTGCCGAAGCGTTTTGAGCACTTCGTCCGGGAATCTCTTCAGGGCGACCTGGTGATCTTTCATCAGTGTTTGCAGAAATGCGTTGTTTTTTGACTCAAACTCGGATAGTACCCATGCATTGGCTCGCGCGGCCGCGGCGCGCACAATTTCTCGCAGGTTTTTGGGCAAGTCATCATAAGCTGATTTGTTGATGATCAGTTCTGTCACGGTACCCGGTTCGTGCCAGCCGGGATAATAATAGTATTTCGCGGCTTTGTAAAAACCCATCGTAAAATCGTGAAATGGGCCGATCCACTCGGTTGCATCGATCACACCCCGTTCGAGATTGGTGAAAATCTCTGCGCCGGCCGACAACACAGCCGCCCCGCCCGCTTTGGAAATCACTTTGCCACCCAGACCTGGCATACGCATCTTGAGGCCCTGGAAATCGCTCATCGAATTGATTTCGCGGTTAAACCATCCGCCCATTTGCACACCGGTATTGCCAGCGAGCATCGGCACCAGGTTAAATGGCGCGTAGAGTTCTTCCCACAATGCCAAGCCACCCCCGCTGGTAATCCAAGCGTTCATCTGCTGCGCGTTCATGCCAAAAGGCACGGAAGCAAAAAACTGAGTTGCCTGCGCTTTTCCGGCCCAATAATACGCCGCGCCGTGACACATTTCCGCGGTTCCCGCGCTCACGGCCTCAAATCCCTCCAGCGGTGGGATCAATTCGCCGCCGCCATAAACCTGAATTTTGAGCTGACCGCCCGACATCTCTTCTGTCCATTTGGCGATATTTTCAGCCGCTTCGCCCAGAATGGGATAATGCGGCGGCCAAGTCGTCACCATCTTCCACGCATACTGCTTGCCCGTTTGCACAGCAGGTGCGTGGGTGTCTTGTGGAGGCGCGCATCCCGCCAACACGGCCGCGCCGCCGGCAAGCCCGGCCTTTTTTATGAAATCACGCCGTTTCACTGGTTCCACACTATGCCTCCCAATTGAAATAACCATGCGCTGCTAAAATCTGCCCAAAAAAAGAAAATAGACGCACAGACACAGCCTACAACGCGGCGGAGCAAGTGACCCGCCACCCAAGCATGTGCTGAAATGGGTCTATTTGGCAATCCGTGCGAACTTCGATGATCTGCTGTCACAGTTGTCTCTCGTTCTGTCGCGGTGCAGTGTCTAAAAAAGGATGAACCTTTCGGCAATCTCGGGTGTATGCAATATATAGAAACGCACGAGAAACGCGCAATGCCTATCTTTGATAGCCTCACCGCGAGTCAGAAATCACGCAATGTTTGGCTTTCTATGCCTCTAAAATACCACACGCTCACCGATGAAAAACTCATGGCCCGCATTCAGCGAGGCGATACAGCCGCGTTTGACGAACTCTATGCCCGCTATAGCAAGCGCGTGCTCTACTATTTCCATCGCATGCTGGGCGGCAACGAGGAGAAAGCTCAGGATTTTCTCCAGGATTTATTCCTCAAAATTGTCGAAAAACCCACTCGCTTTAGAGGTGGCCATGCCTTTGTCAGTTGGCTTTATACCGTTGCCCACAACATGTGCAAAAACGAATATCGCAAACAGAGCGTGCGCCAAATCGTGTTTAACGATCCCGATATCGACATGCATTGTGCTCGGTTTGACGGTGTTCATCCCATTGAAAAAGCATTTGATGAACGGGCATTTTTACACGCGCTGATGGACGAGTTGGACAAACTCAGTGTTGATCAACGCACCACCTTTTTACTGCGCCATCAGGAAAACCGCAGCATTCGAGAGATCAGCCTGATTCTCAATTGCTCCGAAGGCACCATCAAATCGAGACTTCACCATATGACGCGGAAACTCGCAAAAAAACTCCAAGCGAGAAATCCCCTGTGCGTATGAGAGGTGTTTATGAAAAAAACTGTTCCCGATCCATTCAAAGCAAAACAAAACACTTGTGAACAGTTCCTGCGCCAGACCCTTGCAGTTCCCACAACCGGCGGCCTCGAACCCGACCCGGCAATTCGCAATGACATTGTCGCTCGCCTGACCGCTCAAAAACGCAGTGGATTCAATATTTTGCGCGCCATTTCCAACCTGTTTCCCGCGCGCGTGCCCATCTATCAGGCCGCGTTTGCAATGGGCATTGTTCTGTTTGCTGTTTTGAGCATCCGCAAGACCCAACCCCGCACGCCCACGGCACTGCCGTCCGAATCCCCAGGCGCGGTTGTCGATACGATCCAAGCCCAACGCGATACCCCTCACACCTCATCTATAGACACGCTCACGCAACATCCCATTGTCAATATCTTCAGCGCTGCCAGTCTCCGTTGATAGTCTTTAATCCCTGGCTAAAAACAAATAATGGGCGTGCCTGCCTATGCTGGCCGCGCGGCTTATACCGTTTTAATATGCGGCCTAGCACTGCTATTCATGCCGCGCTTCTTCCTCTCCTATGCGACATCCCCAGATAGAGACGCAATGACACGCCAACCCAACCATCTGAGAAATAAGACCACATCATCGCTCGCGCGAGACGCAAGATCGTTTGGTTGCGATTAGCCGATGTAAATTGGGGATTGTCTCTCGATGGTCGCCCTGAACATAATAGCTTTCGCCGCCGTCGCGCACCGTGCGAACGAGGATGGTTTTGAAGGGGCGGTAGTAGTAGCGGGGGTCGGTTTTTGGGGCTTCGGTGTCGAGGTCGTCGCCGAGGGGAATGAGGTCGAAGACAGCAGTGGTAAATTGGGCGATGCTGCGGCCATGCTGACACGCGACATTGCGGGCCATGGCCAGGGCTTTGAGATAAACTTCGGGCCCCATGATGGCCGTGCCGATGTTGAGCAAGACGCCGCCTTCGAGGTGGGAGATGGATTCTGTGAAAATTAAGAAGTCGGTGTAGGTGCTCGCGCCAATGGCTGCGCCGTCGCAATTGGGGTGTTCGTGAACAATGTCATAACCGATGCTGACGTGTGTGGTGATGGGGATATCGAGGCGGACAGCAGCGGCAAAAATGCTGATGTCTTTGTGTGGAAAATTGCTTTCGAGGATGTTGCGCCCGACCGCTTCGCCTAGGCCAATGCCTCGTTGTGCCGCTGTTTGGGCGATGAAGTTGAGGTCGCCGGTTTCTGTCCACAGACCAAATTCTCCGGTGCGAATGTACCTGCCCACGCTTTCGGTGGTCGCGCCGATGCGGGCAAATTCGTAGTCGTGAATGGCACACGCCCCATTGCCCGCAATATGGGTGATGAGGCCGCGTGCCATCAGGTCGATGAGATAGGGCGCGGCGCCACAGCGAATGACGTGTGCGCCGATCATAAAAATAACCGCGCAATTGTTTTGCCTGGCGCGAACCATTCGATCTGCGACGATGGACAGGTTGGGATTGTCGAAAGGTGGGATTGGGGCATTGAGGTCGGGAATTTGATCGACGGAGATGTCGTGTTCCCGTTGGCTGAGCGGACGGAGTTTGAGTTTGGAGCGGTCAAAGGTTTTGTAGGGCATGGTCTCATTGAACTGAGGGAGAAGGTGTTGAAAATCGCCATAATATAGTCAGCCTGTCTTCAAATCGCAACTGCAATACAACCCTTTTTTTTTCAAATACTTAAACTTAGAAATGTACTTGAGGATTTTGCCGTAGTAAATGACTCCAATGTTGACAGTCTGCGAAATACGCATATCTTGTCATCAGATTGTAAAAAAAATGACGATGAGATAGTCAATGGATGCCGATATAGATTTCGTTGGTATCCATCTGCGCGACCGTCTCGACCAAGTGCGCGATGAGAACGCGGACATGGGGAGGATTGGGCTTGGCTAAGCGCGCTGTTCTGACAAAGGTGACGCGCCGGTCCCTCGCGATTGGATTGGGAATGGCGGCATGGGTCAATTTTTGGCCTGTGTACGCGAGTTTGGTGCTGCATTCCACGCGCGCAGACCACGCGCATTTGCCCGTGGCGGTGCTCATTCCGTATTTGTTTTTGCTGGTGGGCAACATATTTCTGAAACACCGCGGCTTATCGTCATCTGAACTGCTGACGGTGTGTTGCATGGGCATGGTGGCTGCGTGTATGCAGGGGGAATGGCTGTCGAACTATTTTCTCGAAGCACTTACTATGCCGCACTATTTCGCGTCGGCAGAGAACCGCTGGGACGAACTGCTGTTGCCGCATTTGCCGCGCTGGGCTGTGGTCAATGACCGCGTAGCTGTGACGCATTTTTATGAGGGAATGTCCCCGGGTCAGGCGTTCCCGTGGCACTTATGGATAGCCCCACTGTTCTGGTGGGGCACTTTTTTGGGTTCTGTGCTGGGCATCAATCTCTGCTTGAGCGTGATTTTGCGAAAGCAGTGGATGGCGCATGAGCGACTGGCATTTCCCATTGCCCGCGCGCTTATGGAATTGACGGGCGTGTCGGGAACGCACGGCACGCTTTCATCTTTGGTGCGGTCGCGATTTTTTCTGGGGGGATTTGGAATCACCTTCCTGATCATCTGCTGGTTTATTCTGACCTGGTTTTATGTGGCTGTACCGCCTCCGCCTATTTTAAGCGGGAATTTTGCGGCCAAATTGTTGCCACTCGCCCGGGGGTTTCCCCCTTTTGAGTTGCGCTTCAGTCTCCTGACCCTGGTGTTTGGCTATTTCACAAATTTGGAAGTCCTGTTTTCAATTTGGTTTTTTCATGTGCTGGCCATTGTGCAGGCGGGGGTATTCAATCGCTTGGGGTTGGAAGTGGGCAGTGTGGACCCATGGGGGTCTTTTCATGCGGCGGTGGGATGGCAGAGTTTTGGGGGGATGATGGTCTTTGTCGGCTGGGGTCTGTGGATTGCGCGGTCTCATCTCAAGGGCGTTTTTCGCAAAGCTTTTACGGGCGATGGCCGCGTCGATGATTCCGAGGAATTGATGTCTTATCGAACCTCTGTGTGGATGATGGTGGTCTGTTCTGCTTATGTCCTGTTGTGGTTGAAAAGCGCGGGTATGTCATGGGCACCCATTTTCGCGTTCTGGTTTGCCACGCTGGTCTTGTATTTGGGATTGGCGCGGATCATGGTCGAGAGTGGGCTCGTTTTTTTGCGCGGCCCCATCACGGCGCAGGCATTTGTTTGGCATTTGTTTGGCATTGTGGGCATGGGGCCGCGCAGCGCGGTGATTTTGACGTTGACCAATGCGTTTGCATGCGATGCCAAGACATTTGCGATGACGCCTCTGGCGCATGTGCCGAGGTTGGGTATGGCAATAGACCGCAGGATTCGCAAAGTACTCGCGCCGGGCGTGATGTTGGGGGCATTGGTAGGGGCGGCGACCGCGGTGGGTTTGATTTTGTATTGCGGCTATTACGTCATGGGGAGTTACAATTTTGGAACCGTGAGTTTTCGGGGCATTGGGTCGCTGAATCTGGCGGGGTTTAATCGACTCGCTGTAGGACGCATTCAAGCCGGGACGATGGACAGCAGTTGGGATCGCATCGGTTTTCTGGGGATAGGCGCGGCATTTACCGGGTTGTTGTTCTACTTGCGGTATCGGTTTCCGGGTTTTCCGCTTCATCCTATGGGGTTTGCGATTTCAGCTTCTGCACCGCTTCGCAACACAACGCTGACGATTTTTTTGGTCTGGGTGTTGAAGACCATTGTTCTGCGACTCGGTGGACTGGAGCACTATCGCAAGTTGATACCGCTTTTTCTGGGGATGATGGTGGCTTACTTGGCGGGCACTGCACTGGGTGTTGTTGTGGATTGGATTTGGTTTCCCGGAAATGGGCATATGATCCATGTGGCTTGGTGAGTGCATCTGGATGTGGATTCTGACATGACCGGCGCGCTATCTAAATATATCCGTACGCCTTCATCGCGGGATGCAAAAACTCGAAATCACAGACGCCATCATCGGTCTTCCACCTGCCCACGGAATCGGGACGCACGATGACCTTTCCCAATGGAAATCCGAGAAATGCTTCTACCCGAGCAAATGTCTCGTCCTGATTGAGAATCGCATCCTCAAATCGCACCGTGATGCAATGCTCGGGCGTGGGTGTGGCTTTCATGATTTCGTACTGATACAACCACGAAATCGCCCGCCGCTCGCGCGCGTCATCCGTTTGGGGATATTGGATATCAAAATCGCGCAAATCATCAGTCTTGTGCCGCCGCAAAATGCAATCGCGCGGGTCGCGCACCCAGTGAATGTACTTTGCATCGGGAAACATCCGCACAATCCACGGATAGACCAATGTCGTCTCGGGCAACTTCCAGCCGCAGTTTTCATATCGACTGCGGGGCGGAAGCACATCGTGGAGATATGTCTTGACCAAGTGCGTAAACTCGGGATCGATATCCACGGTGTGCAGAGCATCGAAATCCCACGACAACCCACCGTTCCATCTCACGTATTTTGCCATCACGCGGCACGCATCGTACAGCGCGTCCGGGGGCATCTTATCGCCCGACGCGTTGATCAGCCGGCCCATATAAACCCCGCTGGCATAGAGCGTATGTGAAATCAACCGCGTACCCGAATGCCCGCGTCCAATCACTGTAATTAACGACAACGGTCTCCCTCCTCAACAAATCGCGCCCTGATAACATCTGTCGTTTGTGCTGCCACTTCCGTATCCCCCCACTGTCCCCCCGCCAGCAGCACACAGAGAATCACCCCCAAAGCCGCACCTTGAACGAGCACCCACCGGCGCAATGTCTTAATTTCCGAGCTCATACCCTTTCCCTCCTCTCTGTCTGCCGAAAGCTCGCGACAGGCAGGAAAAGCCTACCAAACATGTCAATAACGACAAACAAACGATAAACACTGCGAAGTGTCCACGACCGCGCGCATCGCCAGACGCGCCAGCATAAGTTACCCTTTTCTGTTCAGATACATTGTTTCAAACCAGTTTTTCACGCGGATTTTATCGGCGTCATTGCCAAAGCCCAAACTGAACCATCCCGCATAGCACATCGCATTCAGACGATTGAATACTGCCTCAAAATCAATCGTCCCTTCTCCCGGCACCAGGTGTACCTCATAGTCGCCCCTGTTGTCATTGAGGCGCACCTGCCCAATATTATCGATCCCAAACGCATCGAGAAAGCCAGACCAGCCTTCGGGCACGAGATGGCCGTGTGCCACATTAAACGCCCACTTGAAGTGATCGGATTGTATGGCATCAAAAAACCACCGCGTCTCTTCGACATTGTGCGGCAAATAATGAATCTCCGCGCGTTCGGGTTCCAAGTTGTGATTCTCAAAATAGATCGACACATCGGTCTTTTCCGCCCGATGCACCAGTCGTTTCATGCGGTCTATTGCTGCATCTCGGCGCGCGCGCACATCGCCGAAATGATAGCCCCCATGGCCGACGATCCAACCGCATCCCAACCGAACCGCCAGATCAAAATTTGCGTTCACATAGTCCTCTACGGCTTCGGATAAAATCGGCACATATTCGGCAGTGTTAATGGCTGAAGAAGGATGCACCCCGATCTGCACCGCGTGTTTTTCACACAAGTCTCGAATGCGTTTTTCGCGCGCATCATCAAAAGAGGCCAGATCATTGGGCGGCATATCGGCCTGAAAGTCGATATAGTGAAATCCATGCGCTGCACCCCACACGATGCCCGCTTCGAGACGCGTGGTTTTGTCCATGTTGTATCCAAATCGCGGATCGAGATTTTTAGGATTTTTGGGATGATCGAGATAATTTTGGCTCAATTTCTCTTCTCCAGTCATTGGCGAATCAGCGTGACGGGGTTTGTCTATTTGACCACGGCTTGATATACCAGCGTCTTAAATTCCGCGCGGATGCGATAGTAATTCGCAGGCATAAATTGCGTGAGCAACAAGCCGATCAGTTCCTCTTTGTAATCGATCCAGAACGCAGTCGTGGCTGCGCCTCCCCAGCGAAATGTTCCCGCGCTGCCGGGGCTTGCAGACGCTGCCACATCGAGCAAAATTGCCCCTCCCAATCCAAATCCTTCACCCGGCAGATTTGTCAGACCCAAGGAAATGGGCATCACGTCGTCGGGCAAATGATTCATGGTCATCAGTTCAACGGTCTTGCGCCCGAGCACGCGCGCGCCGCGAAACGCGCCTCCGTTGAGCATCATGTGGCAGAAGCGGATGTAATCGGAGGCGGTGGAGACCAATCCGCCACCACCGGAAAAGAATTTTTGCGGACTGGAAAACTTGCTGGTCGCCGGTTCGTCGATCACGCGAATTCCTCCCCCCTGTGCCGGGCCGTAATTTGTTGCAAACCGATGGCCGTCGCGCTCGCGCACCCAAAATCCGGTATCGACCATGCCCAAGGGCTCTAAGATCCGCGTTCTGAAAAACGCGGGGAGAGACATGCCGGAGACGACTTCGACAAAATGCCCCAGCACGTCTGTTGAAACGCTGTAACGCCACGCTGTACCCGGTTGATTCACCAGCGGCATTGTCGCCAGTGTTTGCACCATTTCTTTTGATGAATGGTCTGGGCGCAAAATTTTTGCCTGATTGTACATGTCATCGACGGGCGACGTGCCCAAAAAACCATAAGTCAACCCCGATGTGTGGGTCATCAAATGCCGGATCGCGATTTCTCGCGCCAGAACCTCTGGTTGAACGCCAACACCGGCAAACACGTTGACGTCTTTCAATTCTGGAATAAAATTCGACACGGGATCATCGAGTTGAAAAAGCCCTTCTTCATAGAGCATCATGGCCGCCACAGTTGTGATCGGTTTGGTCATCGAATAAATCCGAAAAATCGCATCGCGCTGGATGGGCACGTTTGGGTTTTGCGTTCCAAAACACTTAAAATGCGCCACCTTGCCTCGCCGACAAACCATGGTCACCATGCCGGGCAGTTTGCCGTCGTCAACATAGCGTTGCATCAGGGCGTCGATGCGGTGCAAGCGCGCAGCCGATAGCCCCACATCTTCTGGCGCGACAGTGGGGATTCCCGGATCGCTGTTCAAAACGGCCTCCTTGTTGTGAGCGTTTAGTACCGCCACAGAGCAATATTACAACTTCAGGATATCGCAGATACGAGACAAATCACTGATTGTAACGCTCCTGGTACATTTGCCGAAGTTGCTCGGCCTCTTCGGTGCTCAATCCCTTTTGCCAGAGGTGTTCGTCTTGCGCGAGCAGTTGGGCGACTTTTTGTTCGTATTTCCGCTTCATCTGTGGCCCCTTTGTACCGGCTGCTTCGATCACTTCGGGCAGAAACTTTTGGTAGTAGTGCTTGGCGACCTCGTACATCCCGTGCCAGTGCGTGTAGTCTGGCCCCATCATACTCGCCCCGTGCCGTGCCCTGCGGCCTTCGTGGTGCCACAGTTCCCAGAACACCCACTGCACTTCGTGCTCAAATGGTGCGTTTGGCTTGAGCACGCCATCGGCTTTCAATTCATCCATAAACTGTTTGGCGGGTTTGGCGAACTTCTCGTTGTAAAGCACCACGAGGTCGTCGAACTGCTTGTAGAAATTGTCGATATACGTATCGTTGTGGCAATTCCGGCAGGCCCCCTTCATCGTCTCCCGCCGCTCTTGCCACGTCACAATCCGCGCCACCTTCCGCGTCACTGTCTTGCTCACCAGCGTCTCGTTTTCCACCACCTTTTCAACAGTCGCCACCTCAGAGCCGACCTTTGGCAAGGCCCGCGTGTGCGGGTAATCCTCTTTGAACCCATCCTCGTAGATCACCAGATTCAATTTGGTGCTTATCACCGGGCGCAGCGTCCAACTGATCCGTTCGCCCACATCGTGGGTATTGGCATTGTAAACGCCCTGCGGCGTCATATAGCTGCTGATGTGGCAGGTGGCACACGTCGGGGCCGCGGAATAATCTCTGCCGAGTACCCAGTCGCCCGGTTTGTCCAGTGCCATGAGGTCCCGGTTGGCGTAAAACGCGATGCCGTGTTTGGACTCGTTGTAAATTTCGATCTGCGGATGGTCTGGCCCCATGTGACATTTCCCGCAGTTTTCCGGGGACCGCGACAGCTTGGCTTCAAATGCATGGCGCGAATGGCAGGCGTGGCACGACCCTTTTGATCCGTCCGGATTGAGCCGCCCCATCCCGCTGTTGGGCCAGGTGTTGGGGTCAATCACCGGGCGGTATTCCTTGCCCGTGCGTTTGACCTGCCCGTTCTCGTCCCGCTCAAACTTGATTATGCTGCCGTGACACTGCCAGCATCCGTTTACGGCATCGGCGATATTGCCCGGCATTCCGGCCGCTTTCTCGGCCAGCACATTGTCCAAACTGGCTAAAATCTCGCCCGCCTTGGCGTGGTGGCTTTGAGAAAATTCCTCAAATTCTCGCACATGGCACTTGGCGCAATCTTTTGGCGTGACCAGCGCGGACACGGTGCTGCCCTCGTGCTGCCAGGCGTCGATCTCCCCTTTTTCCGCGGCGTGACAATCCACACAGCCCACCCCGAATTGCGCGTGCCGCGAGCGTTGCCACTCCATGACCATTGCCGGCGAGTCCTTTTGGTGGCATGTGACACAGCCCTCGTTGGCCGCGGTCACGATCGCCCCTGGTTCTTCCACTTCCCGGTGCCGCTTTGACTCTTGATAGGCCACCAGTAAAAGCGCCGCCAGAAACAAGAACGACAGCACTCCCACAATGTAGCGTTTTGCCATCAGCGTCATGCGCGCCTCCTTACACAGCAAAGCTCTCCCAAACGGTCAACACTAGGAATCCCAAAAACCCGATCACGCCCAGAACGACCGACATCCATTCTGGCATCCCAAACCGCCGCCGCAAAAAGCCCTCGATAAAGGGCCAAAAAAAGACCACCGCCCCAATCGCCATGGTCAGCACCACGCTCATTTTCAAAGACGTGAGCTTCAACAGGCGGAAAGTAAAATAAAAATACCACTCTGGCTTGATATGCGCGGGGGTTTGGGTTGGGTCGGCCGGCGCGCCCAACCCGGCCGGAAATACCAGGGCGAGAATGGTCAGCACGTACATCAGCAAAACGCCGATCAGCAACTCGGTGGTGACGTGTTCGGGAAAAAAGCGGAAGAAGCGTTTCTCTTCTCCATCAGCCTCACCTGCCACCTCAAACTCGGTCACCCCGTGCGAACGGATCAGGAAAATGTGGAGGCCCAGAAAAAAAAACATGGCGGTTGGCAAGACGCCGATGTGCAGCATAAAAAACCGGGTGAGGGTGTTCTCGCCAATTTCCGGGCCTCCCCGCAAAAAATGTCCGATGTGAGCCCCCACTAGGGGCACGGCTTCGGCCAAGTTGCAAGCCACTGTGGCACCCCAGAAGCTGAGTTGTTCGTAGATCAGCGAATACCCCGTGAACCCAAACGCCAGCGTAGTCGCCAAAAGTAATATTCCGATACACCAGTTCAATTGCCTGGGGTGGCGATAGGCACCGGTAAAATAAACGCGGAGCATGTGCAGAAACACCGCCGCGATCATCAAATTGCTCGACCATTTGTGCAGCGACCGCAGATACCATCCAAACCGCACCTCGTGGGTAATGGCCGCCACGCTCTGGTAGGCACCTTCTGACGTGGGCACGTAATAAAACGCGAGGGCGATGCCCGTGAGGACCTGCACGATAAACAGGTAAAGCGGGGTGCCGCCCAGGCAGAACCACCACTTCTTCAAATGGTAGGGCACGGGTTCGGCGCCTGCGTGGCGGATCAGGTCCCAGTCGAGTGGGAACAGGGTACCTAGCCGGGCGGCAAGCCCTTCTTTCGGGGCCAGATTCACACTTTCCTCCGTTTCACATCTTTGACTTCGAGATAGACCACGCCGCCTTCCACGCGCAGCGGCACGCGGAACAAGTGCTGTTTTGCATCGGCCGGCGGCCCGGAAATCGCCATACCGTCGGCATTGAACACACCCCGGTGGCAGGGACAGAAAAATTCCCGTTTCTCCGGCATCCAGTTTACCTTGCATCCCAAGTGGGGGCACGTCGAGGAATAGGCATCGAACCCGGTCTCGCTCCGCTTGACCAGAATTTCATTGCCCTCCAAGTCGTAAACCGACGCCACGCTGCCTATGCGGTACTGATCGACTGACCCGACAAATAATCGCCTGGTTTTTGGCTTCAACTGTTTGGGCACCAAAAAGAGAAGGCTCTGTACTGCGAGCGTCCCATAGCTCAAAAACAGACCCATTCCCATCGCAACTTTCGCCAGCCAGTCTCGTCGTGTTTCGGGCATAGGACCACCTCCAAATCACAGGTGTAAAATCCAATCGTATTATAGCACAGATCGTCCCGTCTGTCCATCAAAACAGACACACTTCAAGGGGCTTGATATCAATAATGATACTGTTATTTTTTGCCCAATATCGAGGAAATCCTCGCGGCAATGCAACGGAATCCAAAAGGGGGCCGTTGCCGCGATTTGTGCGAGATATGTGATGCCTACTTTGGCACGCCTCGGCAACGCAGCAGCAGTTATCGCATTTACAAAACCCCCTGGATTGGAGACCCGCGGGTGAACATCCAGAACGACAAAGGAATGGCAAAAGCCTATCAGATCGCGCAGGTACTGAAAGCCATTGAACGCTTGGAGGTGAAATAACATGGCACTCGAGAACGATCGATATACATAACATCGTTTCTATCGAAAAAAAAAGAGGCTGCGAGTCAAAATTCGCAACCTCTTTTTCGTTATGGTGGGCGATACTGGATTCGAACCAGTGACCTCCTGCTTGTAAGGCAGGTGCTCTAACCAACTGAGCTAACCGCCCGCGGATAAGCGAATCAGCGCACAGGCCTGCCTGTCGCCTGCCTGCCGAAGCCTCGGCGCAGGCAGGGCAGACAGGAGTTTTGGGGGTAGGGCGGGATTCGTCTATTCGTCTAGCGACGCATCTTCTTTGTTGCCACTGAGCAAGGCCAGGGGGATCAACACGCAGTAACCTATCACGAGCAACAGCGGTGCCAGCGTGAGGGACATAAAACCATCTACGGGCGGGCGCGAAAGAAAGATATAGCCCAGTGTAATGGCGGCGAGCCCCAGCACAAAAAGTTTGATGTTGCGTTGCGAATAGGGCAAGATCCAGCGGTTGGGTGTTCGGCGTTGTCGGACTCGGCGTGGAGGCATCATTTACCCCTTTCGGCGTTCTGCAATGCGGGCAGCACGACCGCGCAAGCCACGCATATAATAGATTTTTGCTCGGCGCACTTTGCCGCGGCGCAAGATCTCAATTTCGGCAATGCGAGGCGTGTGCAGTGGAAAGATGCGCTCGACCCCTATGCCACCCGTGGCAATTTTGCGGACCGTAAATGTCGCGTGAATACCCGCGCCTCGGCACTGAATTACCACACCCTCAAAAAGCTGGATGCGTTCTTTTTCGCCTTCTACCACGCGCACGTGCACGCGCACGGTATCGCCTGGCCCAAACTCGGGCACATTGTCGCGCAGTTGCGCGGCGGAAACAGATTTCAAAATGGCATCCATAGATTGACCTACTCCTTAAAAAATAAAGTTGTCCGCTGTCAGTCCGCCCAACCGCCCAACCCTGCTGCCCAAGTGATCTGCTGTCAGGATCTGATCCCGAAGGGGATTATGTATGCAAGCAATGTCGCAAAAAAACGGGCTAGGCGCGTGCGTCCATTAGCAGCTTCGCACACGGTGCGTTTTGTCGCTTACTGTGTCGGTCTATTCCAAAAGATCGGGACGTCGCTCGCGCGTGCGTTGTCGGGCATTGTCTCGGCGCCATTGGGCGACTTTTTTGTGATCACCGCTCAGTAGGACCTGTGGCACGGTCACGCCTTCAAATTCCCGAGGGCGCGTGTACCACGCGCAGTCCAACAGGCCATTTTGAAACGAATCTTCGAGTGCTGACTCCGCATCGCCAATGGCGCCGGGAATCAATCGAATCAGCGCATCGATCAAAACTAAGGCGGGCAATTCGCCACCGCTGACCACGTAATCGCCAATTGAAATTTCATCATTGACATAGCTTTCGCGGATGCGCTCATCAATGCCTCGGTAGTGACCGCACAGCAAAATCAGGTGATCTGTCAACGACAATGCATTGGCCACAGATTGCGTAAGCGGTTGGCCTTGAGGCGTGAGAAAAATCACGCGACCCCCCGCGGGCAACGCGCGTAGCGTGCGTGCAATGGGTTCGGGCTTAAAGACCATTCCCGCGCCACCGCCGTAAGGCGCGTCGTCTATTGTTTTGTGCTTATCGTCCGCGTAATCTCGAAGGTCGTGCGCCAAAACATCGATCAACCCCGCGGCAATTGCGCGTCGCGGAATACTGTACTTCAGCACATCCCGAATCAAGTCGGGAAAAATCGTGATCACATCGATTCGCATCATAGGTAGCGGCGAGTCAAATTCAATTCCTACAAAAGCCCTTCGATCTCTTGCACCACAATTTTGCCGGCTTCTCGATCCACGCTGACAATCTCGCGCACCGCGGGGATCAACACGTCTTCGCCATTGCGGTCCACCACATACACATCATTGCCCGGATACGATAAGACCTCCACCACCTGCCCCACCGCGGTGCCCGATGCGGTTTCAACCCGCAACCCTTGGATCTCAAAAACGTAAAACGAATCGTCGGGCAAAGGATGCACGGCATTGCGAGGCACCAAAATAAAATGCCCGCGCAACTGCCCCACCTCTTCGGGCGTGTCCATGCCCTGAAACTTGATTGCGATGCGAGAGCCGTAAGAACGCACATAAGCCACATCCAATACGGAAAACGCGCCATCGGGTGCTTCAACACGCGCGGAATCCAAATTGTCGAATCGCTCCGGGAAATCGGTCAGCGGCAGCAAAAAAGCTTCGCCTCGAATGCCTCGGGGTTTCATAATTTGACCCACTGCGACAAAATCTGGCTGCAAGACTCATTCCTCGGATAGGACTTCTGCTTCAGCCTCAGCGGGTTCATCGGCGGGTTGCGCGTCTTTGCGCTCTTCATAAGCCTGTTTGAGCAGGCCCTTTTTGCGAAATAAACTGCGTACCGTATCGGAAGGCTGCGCGCCCACATCCAACCAATACCTCACGCGGTCTTCATTCAACTCGATAATTTGGGGATCTGTTGTCGGATTGTAATGCCCCAAAACCTCGATAAACCGACCATCGCGAGGCGACGTGACATCGGCTGCCACCACGCGGTAAAACGGTGCTTTTTTCGCGCCCATGCGACGCAAGCGAAGTCGAACCAAATCAAACTCCTTGTATTTAACTTCGGGGTGAACAGATGGTATCAACCGGTATTGTTGTTGTGAGCCAGACGCGAGTCCCACCCTGCTAGGGCATTGTTCAATGACTATCTGAACATCGGCATCGCTACCCTGCCCTGTTTTTCCATACGGGCCACGCGCTTCATCATTTTTTGCATCATGTTGAATTGCTTGAGCAACTTATTGACATCCTGAATGCTGCGCCCACTGCCTTTTGCAATGCGTTTGCGCCTGCTGCCGTTGATAATATGTGGTTTGGCGCGCTCTATGGGCGTCATCGAATAGATAATGGCCTCGGTATGCGATAAGGCCCTTTCATCCAACTGCGGCATGGACTTGCCCATACCGGGAATCATCTTCATCAATTGATCTAAGGGGCCCATCTGCTTAATTTGAGCCATTTGATCGAGAAAATCATCAAATGTGAACGAGGCCGAGCGGAGCTTTCGCTCGACCTTTTTGGCCTGGTCAGCGTCAATGGTCGCCTGTGCTTTTTCCACTAGCGTAACCACATCGCCCATACCCAAAATGCGAGAGGCCATGCGGTCAGGGTGAAACACCTCGAGACCATTGACCTTCTCGCTGACGCCGATGTATTTGATCGGAACGCCCGTCACCTCGCGAATGGACAAGGCCGCGCCGCCCCGAGCATCGCTGTCCATGCGCGTGAGGATCACACCTGAAAAATGGAGCGTTTCATAAAAGGCCGACGCCGACGACACGGCATCTTGTCCGGTCATGGCGTCGCACACAAACAGAATTTCCGAGGGCGATACGGCATCTCGGATGCGAGACACCTCATCCATCCGCTCGGCATCGATGTGCAACCGCCCCGCGGTATCGAGAATGACCACATCGCGGTCTTCATTTCGCGCCCGATCCATTGCTCGAGTACAGATATCAACCGGATCAGTCTCCTGCGGTGCTCGGTACACGGGCACGCCGACTTGCTCGCCGAGGACGCAAAGCTGATCAATGGCTGCTGGACGGTAAATATCAGCCGCCACGAGCAAGGGCTTTTTGTTTTGCGACGCCAGCAACCGAGCCAATTTTGCCGCAGAGGTCGTTTTGCCCGATCCCTGAAGCCCAACCATCATCACCGCCGAGGGCGGGGTTTCTGCAAATTGCAACGCGGCATTTCGCTTGCCCATCAGCGCGATCAATTCGTCGTTGACAATTTTCACAACCTGTTGCCCAGGCGTAATGCTTTTGATCACCTCTTGCCCAAGGGCGCGTTCTTTGACACGCGCGATAAACGAGCGCGCCACCTTGTAGTTGACATCTGCTTCGAGCAGTGCGCGACGCACCTCTCGCATGGCATGGTCGATGTTTGACTCGCTCAACCGGCCGCGGCTGCGGAGTTTCTTAAAAACGCCATTGAGGCGATCTGTCAATATTTCAAACATAAAAAAACCCTTCAAAATGATGGGGAAAGATTGAACAATATAGAAGATTCGCCAAATTCATGCAAGAAATTCGTCTGTTCATCTGCGATTTGCAGCCCGGCGAATTGCCCGCACATTTTTTGCAACCGCCCCATTGCGAAATATTGCCGATCCTGCCACGAGCACCTGCGCTCCGGCTTCAACCACCGCCCGCGCGTTTTCCACGCCAATGCCTCCGTCAATCTCTATCTCGACCGCCAGACCGCGGCTCATAATCTCGGCTTTTAACGCCCGCACCCGATCCAGAGATTCCGGCATAAATGCCTGACCGCCAAACCCCGGATTGACCGACATAATCAGCGCGAGATCCAACCTGGGCAGCAGCGGGAACAAGGTCTTGACCGGCGTGCGCGGGCGCAGTGTTGCACCGGCTTTCACATTGGCCTTGCGGATGCGATCCAACAGGGCGGGCACGTCTTCTTCAACCTCCACGTGAACCGTCAAAATATCCGCGCCTGCATCGGCAAAATCCTTCAGGTATTTCCCAGGTTCAGCGATCATGAGATGTACATCCAGCACCAAGTCCGTCGTCTTGCGAAGGGCCTCAACCACCAGAGCACCAAATGTCAAATTGGGTACAAAATGCCCGTCCATAATATCTAAGTGGATATAGTTGGCACCCGCCTCTTCAACCAGACGCACTTGATGTTCGAGGGCGCGAAAATCGGCAGAGAGAAATGACGGTGCAATTTTGATCATGCAAACCTCGGAAGTAGTGAAAAACAACCCTGCCCTGCGGGCGTAACCCCGCTCTACGGTGAGGTGAGACGCGCGGTGACAGGCATCTCGCGTCTCGCCTTTATTTTTATAGCTTACTCACAATCAATTGCACATTGGATCCGCGCCTAATTGGCGTGCCCGCTTCAGGCTCTTGGCGAACCACGACATGGGGTTCATAGGCGGTACTAAATTCGTAGCGGATATTATCTGCACGCAAACCGAGCGACAGCAATAGACGCCGGGCGTCGTCTAATTTTAACTCGACAACCCGAGGCATATTGACGAAAGCGCGAGGTGGCCCCGTGCTCACAACCAGATCGATTTGCGTCCCTTGAGCGACTTGCTCGCCGGCCTTGGGCACCTGATCGATAATATTGCCCTCTTTTGTCTCTGAAGATGACATTTCGGTCACGTCACCGACCTCCAATTCTGCCCGTGCGATCCACAACCGCGCGTGTCGCAACGGCCGGTTGTGTAGGTCGGGCACGGCGTGAAGACGTTGCCCCAAACTCGGCGCCACATAGACCGTACGATTGGGTTTGACGTGCGATAGCGCAGATGGATTTTGCCACACAATACGTCCCGGCGGCACGGAAGCATCCCAGCGCGGTTCCCGTTCTTTCATGTGCAGGCCCTCGTCTTGCAATCGCGCGCGCGCCTGTGAGGGGGTCAGGCCGATGAGATCGGGAACAGCCACCTCTACGCTTTGCCGCACATAGCGCGGCATGGCAATTTGATCGGCCACAATCAATCCGACGGTTGCCACAAAGATGGCACAAGCGCCAAAGAGAGCCATCTCGCGCAAAATTTTTGGAACCAAATTCATTCGTGCCTCCGAAATATCGAACACCCAAAATAGCCGAAGGTTCAAACCCTGTCAAGAAGGTCATGGGAATGAGTAGCCACAAAGAGCACGAGGCCGGGACTTGGTATCAGTACTCAAAAATTACCGACGCGCGGTGTGTGATGCCCAGTACGGTATGCCATACCGCGGCGTAATCGACAGCGAGGCCGTTTTTCCGCACGCCAAACCCCGCGCTCAATCGCTCCGGGTGGTTGCCCGCGCCCGTGCGGAGTACCAGTTGGGGGCGCAAGTGATACAACACCCCAATGCCCGCGCCCGTGGAAAAATTCGCCTCTTTCTGCACATCCGCCACCACTGTTACCCGCGGCATGACGTCCATACCCACCCCAATTGCACCGCCCTGCCCCAAAAGTGCTGTGCGTCTGCCGCCTGCATTCCACGCGGTTGCGCCGAGAAAGACCCCTTCGCGCACCTGCATCCGCAGACCCAGATCAAACACCGCCCATTGCTTTGTGGGCATTCCCACTGCACTGATTTGCATGGCGCGCACGCCCAATCCCAAACCGGCCTGTTGAGATGCGCGCAGGCCATAAACAAGACCAAAGGCTTGCTCTTTGTACAGCGCGAACCCAAATCCCGTGTATGTCGCGCCCAATCCGTGACGACCTATTCGCAGGGCAGCACCAAACGCCTGCATTGTCAGTTCAGCCATGCCAAACGGCCGGTTATAAGCAGCAAACAGACTCAACCGCTTCCCCCATGCCAATGCCGCGGGATTCCAAAACGCGCCCGATGCACCTGATGCCCGTGCAACGCCGACATCGCCTGCACCTGCGGTATGCGCGCCGACGGGTTGAAATTCAAAAGCCGCGTGAACAGATGAAAAGTGGATTGCGAAAAGCGGAAGTGCCAGCCACCAACACGCGGCCCGCATACCGCGCAAAAGTGGATGGAGTTGAAGAAAAAAAACTGTGCGGCACTTGTTCATAATAACTCCTTTCCTCTGTGAATGGTTGCGCCATCACGCGCTCGATTTTCAAATGTTTTGCATCCGCGTATTGCAAATAACTTGCCAAACGGATTGTCCAACCCGTTTTCTTTTTTAGCTGTTGATATTACACGCCAAAATCTGTTTATTGTCGGCAAATGCGCGCGTGCAACTGTCGGCACAAGGCGACAGAGTATCTCAATTTGTCGCCCGTTATAGAACACAAAATCGCGCGGGTTTTGTGTTGACTCTGGTAGGGTGGCACTGTATTCTGGAGGACGCGCGGGCGTTTGTCGCGCCGGGTTTTGGAGATATTGAAGGGGATTGCCAATGAGTAGGCGATATGGTTTAGAAAGATACAGCAGGCACTTTTTGATCGCGTTCATCTGTTTTGCTTTGCCGTTGGGACAAAGTGAAGCGGACGACCGCGTTGAGCGGGCAAAATCGCGCACGTATGAGGCCATTGACCTGCGTCCATTGAGGGATGGCATGAGTCACTGGCGCAAACGATATGGACGGGACCGGGATGATGCGATGTATCATCCCGCGCAGATTGTGCATATCGCCGAAAATATGCTGGTTTATCAGAATGCCGACGGTGGATGGCCCAATAATGTGGACTGGCAGGCGGATATCGATATCGACACGGTGCGGGCGATAAAAGGCGAAAGGCGGATGGTCAGTACGTTTGACAACCACAACACGTTTTCGCAGATCGATTATCTGGCAAAAGTATATGTTGCGACGGGTTTAAACCGCTATCGGACAGCAGCAGAGAGGGGGCTAAATTACGTTTTTCAGGAACAGCACCCCACGGGCGGATGGCGCGGTTGGGATGTAGATGCGATTACGTATAATGATGGGGTGATGATCGGTGTGATGACGTTGTTGCGAGATGTGGTGAACAACAAATCTCAGTTTGCATGGGTGGGCGATGAGTTGCACGTCAACGCCAAAGCCGCATTGGATCGGGCGATTGCTGTCACGCTAAAGTGTCAGATTGTTGTGGATGGTAAGAAGACGGGCTGGGGGCAACAACACGATCACGAGACGCTTAAACCTGTGAAAGCGCGAACTTATGAATTGCCGGCGATTACGGCAGGGCAAACCGCGCGCATTGTGCATTTTTTGATGGCTATTGAAAATCCAACCCCCGAGATCGTCAATGCCATTGAAAGTGCAGTGCGATGGTTTGATGAGGCGAAGTCGGAAGGGATTCGGTTAAAGCGGGTGGAAATTGAGCCTGTGCGGTTCAAAAATCACACGGCGACTACCGATCTGATTGTTGTTGAAGATTCAGACGCACCGCCTTTGTGGGCGCGCTTTCACGAGATCGGCACAAACCACCCATTTATGGCCAATCGGGATGGGAAAAAGGTCTATTCTCTATCTGAGGTCGCGCTGGAAAGACGCACGGGATATGCGTGGTACGGCAGTTGGCCGACGCGAATTTTGGAAAGAGACTATCCCGAATGGCAGGCGCGTTTGAATCGGAGATAATGGCGTTGCAGGTTGATGATCTGCACCAAAATTTGAGGGACGTGTCGATGATGTGGAATGCCAGTCAAAAAATCGCGCTGTGCGCGGTTGTCGCGCTGATGGTCGCGTGCGGTAAGAATAACGCCACGGGTCGAGATAGCGAAGATCAGACCGGCGATCTGGCTGTGGATGGTCACCGCTTTGATATTTTGGAAAATCAGACCAGCGATTTTGGTATGAACACGCCCGGAGGGCGCGGGGGCAGGATCATTCGGGTGACGACGCTCTCCGCGAGTGGACAGGGGTCTTTGGACGCGGCATTGGCTGCGAGTGGCCCGCGCATTGTCGTGTTTGAAGTGGGTGGAGTGATCGATTTGGACAAGGAGCGGTTGACGATTCGCGAGCCGTTTGTGACTGTGGCGGGGCAGACTGCGCCGAGCCCGGGGATTACAATTATTCGCGGCGCGATGTCCATTCAGACGCACGATGTGATTGTGCAACACCTTCGAGTGCGGCCAGGGGATGCGGGAGAACCCAAAAGAAGTGGGTGGGAGCCAGATGGTATTTCAACGGCAGGGGGTGAGGCTTACAATGTGTTGATCGATCACTGTTCGATTTCATGGGCGGTGGATGAGAATATGAGTGCATCGGGCCCAAACACAGAGGGCCCCGACGCGACGTCTCGCCGCATCGCGTTTCGCCATTGCATTATCGCCGAGGGGCTCGATGACGCGTCGCACAGCAAGGGGCCGCACTCCAAGGGATCGTTGATCCACGATTTTTGTCGAGAGATCGCCATTATCGGCAATTTGTACGCGCACAATGTTGACCGCAATCCGTATTTCAAGGCATTCACAACCGGGGTGATCGTGAACAATGTGATTTACAATCCAGTTTCTCGGGCGATTCAACTGGGTTTTTCCGATGGTGAGTTTGAAGATACGGATATTATTCCGCAAAATGCCCGCGTGAGCGTAGTGGGCAATGTGATGATTCACGGGCGCGATACGCGCTCGGGCCTGGCATTGGTGGCGTCAAAGGGCGATGCCTATCTCGAGGATAATATCGCATTAGATCAAACGGGTGCGGTTGTGCCTTTGACATCGGGCGACATCCGCATTCTGGATGAAAAGCCAATATGGGGCGCGCTCACGCCTTTGCCCGCATCGGCGGTTGTCGATCATGTGGTGCAACGCGCGGGCGCGCGCCCAAAAGACCGCGATGGCGTTGATCGGCGGATTGTGCGCGCATTTTTCGCGCGCGAAGGTCGGGTGATCGACAGCCAAGAGGAGGTGGGCGGTTATCCGCAGATGGAGATGGTCAGGCGCAGGCTGGATATTCCCGCAGATGTGGATGCGTGGTTGGCGCGCTTGGCGGCCGAGCTCGAATGAGGTGGTTGATTTATCGCATAAAATATCCGATATTTTGATTGTTCCATTTGTACAAACCTTCACTTTTGGAGCGAATTATGGCTTATTTTTCCGAGGAAGAAAAGGCGCACTTCAAAGAACAGGGGTACGTCGTCAAACGCGATGTGGTGCCGATGCCTCTGATCGATAAGGCCGTCGATGTGTTGTGGGAAGAGATCGAGGCAGATCGCAACGATCCCAAGACGTGGATCAATGCGGGGCCACGGGGAAATTTGAAATGCAGCACCCATCCCGATGTGCGGGCGACATTGACGGAAACGCCGATTCAGGATATGTGTGAAGAATTGGTGGGCAAAGATACACTGGTCGTGTCGAATTACACATTTGCCAAGATGATTTATCCCGAAGGGCACGAGAATTGGACGCCGGCGAGGCAGATGCATCTGGATGGCTATACGTGTGAAGGCGTGGTGGATACGTTTGCAATCGCTGTGACGGTGAACATCAACCACGTCAAACCGCGCTCGGGTGGGTTTACGGTATGGCCGGGCGCGCACAAACGGGCGTATCAATATTTTAAGACGCACAGTTTGGTAAATGGGCTGGACGCTTTTCGCAATGCACACGGCGAGTATTGCGACCTTCCCACGCCGGTTGATATTGCGGGGCCGCCGGGCACGGTGACGTTCTGGCATCATCTGATACCGCACAGCCCGGGCGTCAATTGTGGGCGGGATATTCGCATGGCCTTTGTCAGCCGGTTCCGGCGAAAGGATAATAACGAGATGCGCTTTGAGACGCCGGATGATATGTGGGAATATTGGGCGGGGTTGTAGGTGTTCTCTCGCTGTGAAATGCAAAAGGCCAGGACGGCATCATGTCCTGGCCTTTTGCCTGTTAGGGCTTTTTGGTATATTTGGCGGGTCGTACCAGAAAATGATCAATGGAGGATTTACATGTCAACTGTGACTATCTCATCAAAATTTCAGGTTGTAATCCCACAAGATATTCGGGACGAGTTGAGCCTTAAACCCGGGCAACAGGTTCAAGCAATCGCCTATAACAACCGTATTGAATTGATTCCCGTGCGTCCTTTGCGTCAGATGCGCGGATTTATACAGGGCATTAAAACGGATGTCCCTCGCGAGGAAGATCGGGTATGAATGTCGTGGATTCTTCCGGATGGTTGGAATATTTTGCAGATGCAGAAAACGCAGCATTTTTTGAATCTGCAATTGAAGATGTGGGATTATCTGGTCGTTCCTACCATCAGTCTTTGCGAAAGTATTCAAACGCGTGTGTCAACAACGTGGAGAAGATGATGCATTGCAGGCAATTGCTCAAATGCAACAAGGGCAGGTTGTCGAATTGACGAGCGCATTGGCTTTAAGTGCTGCACAATTGAGTTTGAAGGAACGTTCACCCATGGCTGATAGTGTGATTCTGGCAACATCACGGGATTTTCAGGCTGTTTTATGGACGCAGGATGCGGATTTCAAAGGGCTTGAAGGCGTTCGATATGTTTTAAAAAGGTATCGCTGAATGATGTCTAAAAATATGCAAACACGGGGAAGAAAGCGCAAAACGCGACCGAGCGCGATGTCGGCGGTGTGGTCGTTGCTACCTCGGTGTATGCTCAAAGATCGCGTGGCACTTGCGCGGCAGTTGCGGCAACGGCGCGAGCGGCGCGATGCAAAGGGGTTGAAGACGCTCAACGCGCGGGCAGTGAGGTCTGCTGCATTGCGGAAAGATCGCGAGGAGAATCCGCTGGCGATAACGTATCCGGATGAATTGCCAATTGTGGCGCGGAAGGATGAGATCGTCGCGGCGATTCGGGAACATCCGGTGGTGATTGTGGCGGGCGAGACGGGATCCGGGAAGACCACGCAGTTGCCCAAGATGTGTTTGGAAGCCGGGCGCGGTGTGGAGGCGAAAATTGCGTGTACACAGCCCCGGCGCGTGGCGGCAGTGTCGGTGTCGCGGCGCATTGCAGAAGAACTAGATGTCGCGTGGGGCGTTGAGGTGGGGTGCAAAATTCGGTTTAAGGACGAGACCTCGCCCGAGACGCGGATCAAGATGATGACGGATGGGATGCTGTTGGCAGAGATTCAAGGCGACTCCAATTTGTATGAATACGACACAGTGATCATCGACGAAGCGCACGAGCGCAGTTTGAATATCGACTTTTTGCTGGGGTATTTGCGGCTGTTGCGGCAGCGTCGCCCGGAGTTGCGGGTTGTGATTACATCGGCGACGATTGATACGGAAGGATTTTCAAAGGCATTTGACAACGCGCCCATTATTGAAGTGTCTGGGCGGATGTATCCGGTGGATGTGCAATACTGGCCTTTGGAAGACCTCGCGAGTCACGGCGACGCATGCATGTATGTCGACGCGGCGGTCGAGGCCGTGGATCGGGTGGTCGAGGCCGGACGAGGCGATATTCTGGTCTTTATGCCCACAGAGAAGGATATCCACGAAACGCGCAGGCGGTTGGAGGGGCGACGCTTTCGCTTTACAGAAATTTTGCCCTTGTTTGGGCGGTTGACAGCAGGGGATCAGCAAAAGGTGTTTCACAAGCAGAGGTATCGGCGCATTGTGGTGGCGACGAATATTGCCGAGACGTCGATTACGATTCCGGGCATTCGCTATGTGATCGATACGGGTCTGGCGCGGGTCAGCCGGTACAATCCGCGCAATCACACACATCGGTTGCCGGTGGAGGCGATTTCTCAAAGCAGTGCCAGGCAGCGGGCAGGACGCTGCGGGCGCGTGCAAAATGGGGTGTGTGTTCGCCTGTACGATGAGCGAGATTTTCGCTCTCGGCCCGTGTTCACGCAGCCCGAGATACAGCGGTCGGATTTGGCCGAGGTCATTTTGCGGATGATCGCGCTGCGGTTGGGCGATGTCGAGACCTTTCCCTTTATCGATCCCCCCAATTCTCGGGCAATTCAGGGTGGGTTTAATTTGTTAAAGGCGTTGGGCGCGATTGATGAAAACAAACGCCTGACGCGTCTGGGATGCGATATGGCGCGTTTGCCGCTTGCGCCGACGGTCTCGCGGATGATTTTGCAGGCGCGCAAAGAAGGGGCGTTGCGCGAAGTGATCGCGATTGCGTCGGCGATCAGCATTCAGGATCCGCGCGTGCGTCCACTCGGGCAAGAGGCGGTCGCCGACCGAGAGCATCGGCGGTTTGTCGATGGGGAGTCGGATTTTATTGCGCTGTTGAATATCTGGAACGCGTATCACAATACATTTGAAAAATTGAGGACGCAGGGTCAGATGCGCCGGTTTTGCAAGCGACATTTCTTGTCGTATAACCGCATGCGCGAATGGCGCGATATTTACATGCAGATTCGACACGCGCTGCGCGAGATGGGCGACTTTCGGATGAATCGGGACGAAGCGGGATACGATGCGATTCATCGGTCCGTGATCAGCGGCTTGTTGGGCAATGTGGCGCAGAAAAAGGAAGGCAATCTGTATCGCGCGGCGCGCGGGCGCGATGTGATGTTGTTTCCGGGATCTGGGTTGTTTCAACGCAGAGAAGCGAGAAGCGAGAAGCGAGTGGTGCCCCCGTGCCCGGCCGAAGATAGACGGGACGAGCGAAAGACGACGCCTGGGTGGATTGTGGCCGCAGAGGTGGTGGAGACCTCGCGTTTGTATGCGCGCACTGTAGCGCGCGTCCAGGCGTCGTGGCTGACAGAGTTGGGCGCGCATTTGTGTCGAGCGTCTTATAAGGAGCCGTTTTACAGCGCGCGATCTGGTCGGGTGCTGGCGACTGAGACATTGACGCTTCACGGTTTGCAGGTCGGGCAAAAGCGCGTGGGTTACGGGCGCATCGATGCAAAGGTAGCGACGGAGATTTTTATCCGCGAGGCACTGGTGAACGATGAGGTGGCGTTGCCCTATCCCTTTGTGGCACACAATCGGGATTTGCGCGCGCGCGTGGAGACGTGGCAGATGCAGCAGCGCGCGACGCAGTTTCTCGATCTGGACGAGGCCGCGCATCGGTTTTACGCCGCGCGATTGGCGCGCGTGTCTTCCACGCACGATTTGAACCGCGCGATCAAAAACAAGGGCGCGGATTTTCTGATGATGTGCGAGAAGGACTTGGCGGGTGAACAAGTGGATTTTGATCGGGATGCGTTTCCCGAGTTTTTAGAGGTGGATGGCGAATCCGTGCCGCTTTCTTATGCGTATCGCCCCGGGCACGAGCGGGATGGCGTGACGATGAAGTTGCCCTACAAACTGGTGCATTTTGTGCAACCCGACGTGTTGGACTGGCTGGTGCCGGGGTTATTAAAAGAGAAAATTACGCATTTGTTGCGCGGGCTTCCAAAGGGCATTCGCAAACGCTTTGTTCCCGTGCCGGACAAGGCGCGGGAAATTGCCGCGGCACTGCGCCCAACGCATGGGACATTTCTGGATTCGCTGTCCGCGCATATCTCGGGGACTTACGGCATTGAGATTTCTCCGCGCGATTGGAATGTCGGAGACTTGCCCGACTATATGCAGATGCGCGTGGAAGTTCATGGCGAGGATGAGAAGGCGGTTATTGCCGCGAGGGATTTGCACGTGTTGCGCGAGCAGTTAGACGCGTACGAAGCAGATGTGCGGTCCGATGCGTGGATGCGCGCAGAGCAGCGGGTGGCGCGGCGAGATGTGACGGGGGAAACCCTGGGCGACTTGCCCGAGCGCGTGGAAGTGATGCGTGCGGGAGGGTTGCCGGTGTTTGGCTATGTGGGTTTGAAGCGCGAAGGCAATCGCGTGGATGTGCGTTTGTTTAAGCGGGCAGACGAAGCCGCGCGGGAGACGCAAGTGGGGTGGATGCGGTTGTGTGAGCGAGAACTGCGGGATGAGATGAAGGCGTTGAAACGGTCTTTGGGCGATTTGAAGCATCAGGGCAATTTGGCGCGGTTTGACGGGGAGGGTGAATCATTGCGCGAGGCTGCTTATGCAAATTTGATGGCGCATCTGTTCGCGCGAGACGCGGCGTTTCCCGTGAATCGCCAACGCTTTGCAGCGCGCGTTCAACAGGCGCGATTGTATTTGCAACACATTGGGCCGCAATTGATCCAGGCAATGGCATCGCTGTTTGAGACGCATCGCGAAATTCGGCTGTTGCCAGGTGGATATGCCGAGATGGAAGCCGATCTGGCGCGCGTGATGCCGCCGGACTTTTTGCGACAAACGCCTTTTGATCAGGTGCTGCATTTGAGTCGGTTTTTGAAGGCGATTCGGATTCGCGCGGAACGCGCGCAAATCGATCCCCTGAAGGATCGACAAAAGGCCGATCAGGTTCAGCCCTTTTGCGACGCTGTGGATGAGTTGATGGGGTCGGAGTTGACGGGCGCAAAGCGCGATGCCGTCCACGCGCTGCGGTGGATGGTCGAAGAATTTCGGGTGTCGGTCTTTGCCCAAGAACTCGGCACCGCGCAAAAGGTGTCGCCAAAGCGATTGTACGAGAAACTGGAGCAAGTGAGAGGGATGACATAAAGGAGGGCTTATGAAATGGCACGATGTCATTTCCCGAGATTCAGATATTGTCAGCGGTGCATTGGTCTTTTGCGGCACGCGCGTTCCCGTGGAAATTTTAATTGACTATTTGAAATCGGGCGAATCTTTAGACCGATTTCTCGAAGGTTTCCCCACAGTCAAACGCGAGCAAGCCGAAGCGTTTCTGGAAGTTGCACTTGAGGCCGCTGAAGTGGGAGTTTTTGATGCGAATCTTGCTTGACGAGAATATGGAATCGCTTTCTCAAAACGCTTTTTGACCCAGAGCATGATGTTGCAACAGTTCAGGAACGCGGTTGAGATGGCATGAAAAATGGTGCATTGCTTTGAGCTGCAGAACAAGCGTTCGATGTTTTTGTCACGATGGACAAAAATCTGGAATATCAACAAAATTTGGATAATATCAATCTGACGATCATTGTTTTGAGAGCAAAGAGCAATGCTTATGTTTCTGTGGTGCCTTTTATGTCGGCGGTTAATCAGGTTTTACAAAGAGGACCTCAGAGAAAGGTCATCCACATACCTGATTTACGGACTTGATATTTGCCCTACAAAAGCCCCGTGGTTCAATGACCACGGGGCTTTTTTTAGGGAGAGGTGAATTTATCCGAGTTGGTCGTTTACTCTCCAAGTGCGATATCGACGGAAGGACGCAATTTCGCACAGGTTTTGAGCACGGGGTGGATGGGATGGGCGAGGAACGCGTGGAAGACTTTTTCATCGAGGTCTGCCCCTTTGTCGATGGCGACAAAGGCCTGTTGCGTGAGCAGATAGTCGAAGCGGGGGCCCCATTTGCGCGCGCCGAGGCGTGCAGTTGTTGAGCAGTTGTCGATCATATAGGCCACGCCGCGGTAGTGCATGTAGGGGTTGAGCGAGTCCACGCTTTCAATGACGGATTCGTTGGCGATTTCCGACCATGCGTGCCCTCTTTCGGCGAGGATATCGCATTGCGCCACCATAACCGCGCAATAGACGCCTGCGGTGAAGGGATTGACGGGAATATTTTCTTCCACGCGTTTGGCGCGCGCGATTTTGCCCACCTCCCACATGCGCGTGCCGTCAATTTTGCCCATCGGATAGCGCGCGAAGCGTTTGTTGGCCGCGATCACGCTGCGGATTTCGTCGCCGCTTGCAACGTCGTCGTAGATTTCGAGGAGGATTTCGGCCACCGGGTGATAGGATGCACAATAGGCTTTTTGAAATTCGGCTTTGCCCGCGTCGTCCAACCCGTTGTACACCGCGAGAATGCCCTGTTTGGAGATGGTTTTTGAAATGGGCCCAGTGATGGATTCACACGATTCGTCGAACGCGTCTTCTTCGCTCATGCCCTGAAACGCGTAGCGTCGGTACAGGCATTCGACCACGCCGTGTACAGCGCCGAGCAGAATGCCGCGCTCGCCGTAGATGTCGGAGAGGTATTCTTTTTCTAAGGTGGTTTGGAAGGTGAAAGGCGCGCCGAGGGCAATAGACCATGCGAGGGCGATGTCGGTGGCGTTGCCATCGATGTCCTGTTCCACGGCAAATGAGGCGTTGATGCCCGCGCCATTGACTTCTTTGCCCTGTTCGTAAAGGCGGCGCACCGAGGGGCCCATGCCTTTGGGACACACGGCGATGACATTGACGTTGTCGGGAAATTTCGCGCCTATGGTTTTTATGTGACCGAGCAAGAACCCATGGGAAAGGCCGAGCGTGGCACCGGGTTTGAGGCGGTTGAAGATGGCCTGGTGGTTTTCGGCTTGCGCTGCATCGGCGATGAGCAGAAGGACGAGGTCGGATTCTGCGATGACCTGATACATTTCGCCCAGGGTGCCATTGGCTTCGGTAAAGCCGGCGGCTTCGGCATCTTCGACTGAGGAAGAACCGGGCCGCAGGCCAACTTTGACTGTGATCCCCGTGCCTTCGAGAGATTCGCGCAGGTTTTGCGCCTGAGCAGGCCCTTGCGACCCCCAGCCGATCACGCCGATCTGGTCGATGTCTTTGAAGGCTTCGGGCAATTTGTCGAAGAGGTCGCGCCCCCCGCGCACAATGCGTTCTCGCGTGCCGGCGAGGTCAATGGTTTCGGTTTCAAAGACGTTGCTGGTAAAATCCAAATTCATGGGAAAACTCCTTAGAAAGTCGCGGACTGAAAGTCACGGAAAGTCAGGCGTTTCTCTGTTCATGCAAGGCATCTATCAGGCGGTCCACATGGTCAAAGCTATTGCAGATGTGGGTGGAAACACGGATCCAGTAAACGCCATCGCTTTTTGCGGTCGGCACAGTGATCCGATATCGCTCGTAAAGATCCATAGTGTCAAATCCGCAAAGGTGGAAGGCTGAAATAGATCCGGATAGGGCAGCATTAGACGGCGTGAGTTGTTTTGCCCAGCCAGTTTCAGCCAAACGGCCTCGCAGGTACGCCGCGAGTCGGCGTCCCCTTTGCCGAATCCGATTTTTGCCAACTGCCTCTTGAAATTCAACCGCTGCGCCCACCGCTGCAAAACAGGCCTGGTCCCGAGTACCCCAGTTTTCAATGCCCCACATAAACGGACGGTCATTGATCCGCAAAATGCCGTCTGCCCCCCTCTTCGCGCCTTCCCAGCTATATCCCCAACTTACAACAACGTGATGGAGTCGCTCTTGCACTGAAGGCGATGCGTAAAGAAAACCCGTGCCTTTGGGCGCGCAGAGCCATTTGTGACAATTGCCACCGTAAAAATCGCAGCCGAGATCCCGCAGATCCAATGGGATCATCCCCGGGGCGTGCGCCCCATCCACTGCAATTAGCGCGCCGCGATCGCGTGCCAATCGGGCAATCGCTTTGATCGGCGTGATCAGACCCGTGCGGGTGGTGATATGGCTGCAAAAGACCAGCCTGGTGCGGTCTGTAAATTCACTCTCAAAAGCGTTCAGAATATCTTCAGGGCGTTCGGGAGCGATGGGGATTTCGGCGCGCTTGACCACCACACCGCGGCGGCGTTCAGCCAGATGTAGGCAATTGTCAATCGCGCCGTATTCCCGATTTGAAGCCAGAATTTCGTCACCCGGCCGCCAATCCAGTCCATGCACGACCATGTTGATAGCCATAGTGACATTGGTGGCAAAAGCAATATCCTCTGCCGGCGCATTGATGAACGCGGCCAGGCGAGCGCGTGCGTCATCTACGACGTGGGTATATTTCGCCCGATGCCGCGTGGGATTGCGTTCAACATCTTCCAGAATTTCCAGCATCTTCTCAAATACTGGCCTCGGTTGTGAGCCAAAAGAGCCGGTGTTGAGGTAGATTTCATCCGGCGCAACCAGGTACTGCTCGCGAATCGGCTGCCAATAGGCTTCCTCTGCCACCGAAGTCGGCCAGTCGGTGCATAGACGGGTCACGGCTACCTCCGAGATATGTATATGAACCCCTCCAAGAGAAGGGGCTTTTTTTACGAGACAGATCTTTCCTTGAAATGGGCGATGATGGCGAGGATGAGGGGTATGACGCCAAAGAGGATCATGAGGATGCCGTTGGTCTGGCAGATCGCGGGATCGTATTTGAGGTAGCGAATGCCCAAAAAAATAATGGAGTACCAAGCCATCACAGCGTAAAAGAGCAGGTTGAAGCGGATATACTTCAAAATGAGGAAGGCCATGATCAGCCACATTGGAATGCTCATGGCGAGGAGCATGCCCGCGTGGTAAACGTCTTTGGCTGGCACGACGACGGATTGAAAGATGAGAACGAGGAAGGCGAGGAGAATCATCAGATGGTTTTTGCGGATCAGCCGCCACCAGACAAACAGGATACCCAGGATGACAAAGGGGATCAGGAGCATACCGCTGACTTCGTTGATGAGTTCACCCAAAGCCGGGAGATAGCTGTTGATGCTGGGTGGCACGCCGCCGCCTGCTTTGAGGTAGTCGCCGAGATAGGTGAGGCTCATATAAGAAGTGAAAATGCCCATGCCTCTGCTGATGCCCACATAGCATCCGGCCAGAAAGACGACTTGCCACCAGAGTGCCGCGCTGTTTGTTTTGAGGCGGAGCACATCGAGCCAATTGGCAATTTGCATTTCTTTGGGACGCGTCCGACGATACATCGCGTCGCCAAATGCACAAAATAAGAAAGCTATGATGGCAATGCCAACGGGTGTTACGACAAAATTGATGATTGCACCGCCGAGGAAGGTGCTCATGGCGGTGCTGGTGTTGTAAGAACTGTAAAAAGTGGGCAGTTCATTGAGTTGTTCGGCTACAAAACACACGCCGCCCAGGATGCCGATGCGAATGGGCAGTTGCCAGTTGACCTGTCCATTGCGATACGCGCGCAAAAAGTGCAGGATGGCGAGGACAAAGGTGGCGATGACCGCGATGGTCGCGATGGTCGAGACGATGGTGGTTTTGGCCGTGCGTTCTCGCAGTTGGCGCAAAAATTCTTCGGGTGCTTTGTAGGTCGTGTATGCGCTGCCGATTTGATCGCCCTGTACAGAGGCGAGAACGCGAAATTCGCCTTCTTTGACTTTGATGTCGGTGCGTTCCCACACAAAGCTGTGGTCCATACGATTTTCGCGCTTGCGCGAGCGGGCTTCAAGGCGTTTGTAACGGGTGGTATCCGCGACCTCGCGCTTTAAGTGTTCGGATAAAAACGCCTCGGCAATTTTTTGCGCGTCTTCGATGCTGAGTTCCGCGCCTTCCCCATTTTCGGGAATGGGATGTGAGATGCTGCACAAATTGCCTTTGCCATCAATGCCGATGGTGAGTTCTTCTTTTTTGAGGGGTTTGAACCAGCGCACACGCCATCGCCACGAGGCCGTGTGTTCCGCGGCGAGTGTATCTGCCCTCGGGAGGTCGACGTTGCGAATGAGGTGGGTAAAATGGCTGGATCCGAGGCGGCTGGAAAACGAGGCGGTGCGTTGATAGCCTTTGAGGTCAAGGCCGAGTTGCCGGCGAATGGCTTCTGCGGTTTGGATGGCGTCATCGCGCGTGACGATATTTTCGCGGGCGTATTTGGCGAATTTCGGGGGGCTGAAAGCGAAATACACGGCCCAACCGATGAAGCCGAGCATGCCAAAGACGAGGAGGCCACTTTGGGGGATGAGGTAATCGACAGGGGTTTTGCGTTCAGCGGGTGCTTCATCGGGTTCGGGTCGCGAGATTTTAGGCCATGGCGCTCTCGGCGGATATTCATGAGCCTCTTCGGGTTCTTCTATTTCTTTGTAGCGGCCCGTGATCACGCCGAAAATAGCGGGAATGGCCGGGATGAAGACAATCGCAACCGCGAGAATGCCCGAGACTTTGAAGTAGAGGCTGTCGGATTGCACCATGGGGTAGATGCCGAGAAAGCAATTGTACACATAGTGCGAGATGATGGTTGCCCAAACACCGTAGCGCAAAAAGACGATGCCGAAGATGACGCCAACCACTGTGAGTTCGAGACCGCGGATGTAGATGGGTTCCTGGGGATAATTGGCGTGGAGAAAGGCCCACACCACAGCGGGAATGAGGACGGCTAGCCAGGGTTTTTTGAGCCAGCGAATGAGCAGGGAGATGGCGAGCAGGCGAAAGAAAAATTCTTCCATAGTTGCGGCGACGAGACCGATAAGCAGGGGATAGATCCACGGCAAATAGGTGCTATACGTATTGTCGTACTGCGTCACGGCAGCGGGAGACCAGACCCCGAGATAGTCATTGCCCAAAATGCAGAAGAGGGTGACATATCCCAGGTGGGCAAATGCAAGTCCGTAACCGATCAGGGTGATGCGCGCAAAATTCGCGGATCGCCAGCCGCGCAGAGACAGGCGCGCAAGGGGGTTGGTCCAGCCTTCCACGTCTCGTGCGGCAGCTCCTCCGGCTGTGCCAGACAGGGTGATGATCACCCCGGTGGAAATAGCGCCCACCAGGCCGCTGAAGATGAAGGTGAGGATGAAGGAAACATAAGACTGCGTGGTGTCGTAACCAAAGCGCGTGAGGGGATAGCTGTTGATCGCGCCGAGGAAAGAGGTGGCCGCAACGAGAATGCCCAGGGCGAGGGCCGCACGCCATAAGAGTGTGCGCTGGCGATATTTGCGCGCGAGTACAACGACCATGGCAATGCCTAGCGCGAAAAAGAAGACCATAGCAATGCTGGCGAGCAGGCCCGCGCGCGAGCGAATTTCGCGGTAGGTGCGCGCGAAGGTTTCGGGTACTTTGAGGTATTCGGCAAAGTGACCTACTTTGTCGCCTTGGATATTGATGCTCAAGCGGTAGTGCCCGTCGTCGCTCACGACAAAGTCTTTTTTGCGGTAGGTGAAGGTGTGATCCACGCGTTTGGGGCGCGCCGTGCTCAACGCTTCAATGGGGTCGTAGGCGTCGAGTTGAAAGCCCTGAATATCGGTCAGGAAGGTTTCGGCAATGGCGCGGGCATCTTCTTCTGAAAGGCTGGTGCCTTCGTCAGATTCGAGGATGCTGTGTGTAAACCCCACGACGCGCCCGCCGGGATCGATGCGAACGCGGAGTTCTTCTTTTTGAAGCGGCTTAAAATAGCGGATGTGCCAATACCATACCGAGACCCAGTCGCGCACGAGGCGGTTGGCTTCGGCAAGGCCCAAGGTGCGTTCGAGAAAGACCTGTTGCAGGCCAGAGTGGGAGAAAACTTGGGCACTTTCATAATCTGTGAGGTCGTATCCCAGGTGGTCGAGATACGTTTCAGCAGCCTGATGCGCCTGCTCGCGATCTAAGCGAAAGTTGAGCGAGGCAATGGGAAACGCGCGATCGAAGAACTGGATATAACAGGTGAGACCCAAAGCACCTGCGATCAGGAAGCAAGCGATCCACAAGACATCGCGTCGAGACATGTGATCCTCCTTGTGAGGATATATTTTGCATGCGTTTGGGTTGATAACTGACGTTGTGTTCCGCGTGCGGCGTGCGCGTCTGTTCGTCTCAATGAGCAGCCAGATCCTCCTTATGCTCCCGACACAAATTGCCGCAGATAATTGACGGCTTTGGGAACGGCCGTTTCTTCTGCTTCCACATCCTGTCCTTCATACACAATCGATACCCACCCGTTGTAGTTCACGCCATTTAATATCTCGAAAATGCGCGGATAATTCAGCCAAACTTCTTCTCCTGTTGTGATGCGATAGATCTTCGCGCGGACGTGCACGGCAAGGGGGGCTGTTTCTGCAATGCTCCCGTAGAAATTCAACGCTGGATCTTCTTTGCCGCGCTGACCACTCGCGCCCGGCGACCCCACGTATTGGCCCGTGTCGAGAATGTGTGACAAATAGGGGTTATTGACCCTCTCGAGAATTTTTCGCACATCTTTGCCCGTGCGCGTAACACACCCGTGGTTGTGGTTGTGTAAGCCCAAGACAATGCCTTTTTTTTGGCCGTATTCCGCGACTTCCCGCATACAGGGAATCATGCGATCCCACACCTGTTCTTCGGGTTCGCCTTCGGGAATCCAAGCGGCAAAAATACGCACGAGTGGAATGCCCATAAATTCGGCCACATCGACCCAGTGTTTGACATCGGCCACCACGTGGGGCAATTCTTCTTGGGATTGCCCAAAGTTGTTGCTAACGCCGAGATATGAAATCGCCAGACCGCGCCTGAGGCAGCGCATGCGAATATCCCGCAAATAAGCCGGTGCTTGAGACGCAAGTGCGCGCGTGTGGATGTCAATGCCGTCCAGGCGCATAAGGTAGGCCTTGTCGATAAAACCCGTCAGATCGATTTTGCCATCGCGGAACTGGTCTTTGTAACTCAGGGACATACAGCCCAATTTCATCATCGTTATATCCTTTCTTTGTGTCGCGGAATCCCACCGCGCGAAATTTGGCCTCGCGCGCTGTGCTCATCGCATATCTGCCAGCGCGTCGAGCAGGCGTGTCACATCATCGCTGCTGTTGTACAAATGGGTGGAGACGCGCACCCGTCCAAAATCGCCCCAGCAAAAGATATCGCGTTCTTCGAGGCGATTGGCCATGTCGCGCCCGTCGCTACAGGCAAAGCTCGTGTTGCCGGACCGCGCTTTTCTGGCGTTTGGCGAGATGACTTCGTAGCCCAACGCGGCAAGGCCCTGAGAAACCCGTCCGGACAGGTCGCGCGCGTGATTTTCAATTTTTTCAGGCCCAATGTCTAAAATCACGCCCAGCGCGTGATCCAGATGCATGATCACCTGCATGGCCGGGTTGCCGGGTTCGAGTTTTTCTGGCATGGATTGTTCGGCAACTTCGGGGTGGCGCTCCGCGGTTTGTTCGGGCCAGACTTTGAGGTTGTGCCAGCCAAAGCAAGTCGAGGCCACCTGATCTTCCGCTCGTTGGCTCAAGTAACAGGGCGCTGTGCCGTGCGTTGCCAAGAGCCATTTGTAACTGCTGCTTACAGTGAGGTCTGTCAAGTGCGCTGGCACGCGCAAAACGCCCGAAGAATGCGTGGCATCAACCGCGAATAACGCGCCTTTTTTGCGCGCACCTTCAGAGAGTTGTGCCAAATTCAGGCATTGACCCGTGTAAAACCCCACGTGGCTGACCGCGAGGACGCGCGTGCGCGCGTCAACAGCGGCGAGGAGGTCTTCTTCGCTTACGATCCAGTGTTTGTGCGGCACCAATCGGACTTCAATCCCTTTGGGCCGCAAGTGCTTCCACGCATACGCCACGGAGGGAAATTCGAGGTTATTGGTCACGACATTGTCGCCGCGCTGCCAGTCCAACCCCCGCGCAAACCAGCCCATGCCTTCGGCGGCAGATGGCATAAACGCGATGCGATTGCCCGGCACATGCCAGAGTTGCCCCATGCGCTGGCGACAGCGTTCTCCTCGGGCGTAAATTTTGTCACGGCCTTTGTGCGATCCGCCTTTGAATCTGGCAAATTCGGCATATACCTGCGCCTGACTTTTGAGCCACGGGGATTCGCCACCCGTACACAAGTGGGTGATGCCGTCAATGCCCTCAAAGGCATCGGGTGAAAGAAGGGGTGTGATTGCCAAAGGAACTCCTTTCTCTATTGCTGCCCAATATAGGCGCGTCGAGATGCTGGTCAAAAGAAAAAATGTGCGAATCGGCGCACGGGCCAGCCTTTTTTTGCAAAAATTTTAACGCGGTCTCGTGTGCAATGGGATCCAAATCACTAAATGGCACACCGCCAGAACAATGTCCAATTTTGTGTCAAAAAATTTCTACAAAATGCGTCATTGCATTTTGAGCCAGCAAAAAGGGCTTGTGTCTGATCGACACAAGCCCTTTCTTTGTGGAGCCATCCAGCGGATTCGAACCGCCGACCGCCTGATTACGAATCAGGTGCTCTACCAGCTGAGCTAGGATGGCTCTAAGATGTTGAAAAATAGACGGATGACAAATATCATTCTCGCTTTGTGGTAAAAAAATACACAAAGCCATGAACGCTGTCAAGAAGGAATGCAAAAACAGGAGGTACCGATGAAATTTGTTGTTGCTGTCGATTGTGAAGGCGTGGCCTGCGGTGTGGGATCACCGGGCGCGTCCCTCAATGCGTCTCGAAATTTGGAATTCGCGCAGTTACAGGCTACGCGAGAAGCAGACGCGGCGGTTCGGGGATTGTTTGCCGCCGGGGCAGAACAGGTGATTGTGTGGGACAATCACAACGGGAGCTTGAATCTCCATTACGACCTGTTGGACGAGCGGTGTGATATCGCGCTCGGCGTGGGATTTGAGCACCGGTTTCCCGGCATGGATGAATCGTTTGAGGGGGTGGCACTCGTCGGGTATCACGCCATGGATAATACGGTAGATGGGGTGATGTGCCATACCTTTAGTTCGGCGACGTATCAATGGATCAAGATCAACGGACGAGAAGTGGGCGAAATGGCGGTGGATGCGGCTGTTGCGGGTGAATGGGATGTGCCGGTCATTTTTGTATCGAGTGATGATAAAGGAACCGCGGAAGCCGAGGAATTTTTCCCCGGCGTTGTGACGGTATCGACCAAGCGGGGAATGGGATGGAATTGCGCGGTGAGCAAACACCCCCGGCGGGTGGTGAAGGAAATCTACGAAACGGTTCAGCAGGCCGCGGCAAAACGGAAGGCGATAAAACCCTTTGCCTTTGCGTCGCCGCTGACCATGGAGGTGCGCTACAAACGGCTCGAATCCGCGCAGTCGGCCAGTCGCGGATTTCAGGGGGCAGAGCGCGTCGATGCCTATACTGTGAGGCGAACCTTGCAATCCATTCGAGATTATTATTGACATTTGGGATTCGAGGGGTGTGCCCTTTCAGGCACAGGCGGAACTTATGACGAAGCGAAGCGAGTAACGGGCCGAGGTCGCATTTTGCATTTGAGAAAGGAGATACGATGAAAATTCTGCTCGCAGCATTCAAACAAGAAACGTCTAGCTTTAACCCCGCGCGCACGCCTTACGATATGTTCAACGTGCTGTTTGGCGACGAACTGCTCTCGCTGCGGGGCAGCAATACCGAAATTGCCGGCGCGCTCGATATCTTTGATGGGCGCGGCGACATCGACACGGTGCCCATCTATTCGGCCACCTCTGTATCCGGAGGTCCGGTCGCCGATGCAGACCTCGACAGGCTGATGGACGAACTGCTCGCCGCCATTCGCGCCAACGCGCCCGCAGATGGGATGCTCATGGTCTTTCACGGTGCCATGGCCGGCGAAACCGAAGTCGATCCCGAAGGCCATGTGCTCGCGGAAATCCGCAGCATTCTCGGGGATGTGCCCATTGTCACCACCTTTGATCTGCACGGCATCATCACGGATCGCCTCGTGGCGCAGTCCGACATTATGGTGCCTTTCCACACCTATCCACACATCGACATGTACGAAACCGGGCAACGGGGCGCGCGCAACTTGATCGCGCTTCTCGATGGCGATGTCAAACCCACTGTGGCGCGCGTCGCGCTTCCCATGCTCGTGCGAGGCGACGAGCTCATCACCAAAACCGGTCGATTTGGTCAAGCCATCCGCTGGTGTCAGGAGATAGAAAATTCTCTAGGCGGCCTGGGCAGTGGCGTCTATATCGGCAACCCCTTCACCGATGTGCCAGACCTGCGCTCCAATGTGATTGTTTTTACCGACAACGATCCCAAACGCGCACGCGACGAAGCCAAACGCATCGCCCGATATATGTGGGACAACCGCGACCACTTTACGGCGCCACTCACCCCAATACCAGACGCCATTCGCCTCGCGGAAGAAACCCCTGGTCTCACGGTCTTTTCCGACGCTGCCGATGCGACTTCTTCGGGCGCGTCGGGCGATAGCAACGCCATTCTCAAGGGCCTGTTTGAATATGGCTACAAAGGCCGCGCGCTCCTGCCCATTGTCGATCCCCCGGCTGTTGAAGCCGCTTTTAACGCGGGTGTGGGCGCCACCATCGCGATTCCCATTGGCGGCGCCATTGACAACGCGCGCTTTTCTCCGGTCACATGCAAAGTCTATGTCAAACTGCTCACCGATGGTGCCTATACCACGGGCACGGGCACGCCGGGGCATGCGGGCAATACCGCGGTTCTTACGACCAATACGTACAGCATCATGGCCACCACGCGCCCGGTCAGCATTATGGATCGCAGGGTTTTTGAAGCGCGCGGCCTCGACCCGCGAGACTTTGATTTGGTCGTGTGCAAATCGCCCAACGGCTTTCGGGTTCACTACGAAGAGATTGCCACCCGAATCGTGCCCGTCGATGCGCCCGGCTCAACCAGTGCCAACTTAAAATCCCTGCCCTATACCCAATGCCAACGCCCCATGTTCCCACTAGATGATCGGGTGCAACCCGAAATCAATGATGAATGAGATGGGCGGTTGGGCGGGGCGACCACTAACCGCTGAAAGCTTTGCGATGACCCACTTCTCGTGCCAAATCTGTGGAAAGACATGTGCCGCCACTACCATGCGGTGGTGCTGTACCTGTGGTGGCCTTTTTGACCTCGTCTTTGAGGGCGAGCTTTGCGTCGATGCGCTTCCCGACCGTCCACCTACTCTATGGCGCTATCGGGAAGCTATCCCCGTTGAAGACGACGCGCATATCGCGACCTTTGATGAGGGTTTTACTCCGCTGACACCCATAACTATTGCGGGCAAATCCCTTCTCGTAAAACAGGATCACCTCTTCCCGTCTGGCTCGTACAAAGATCGCGGGGCAACCGTTTTGATCAGCCATGCGAAGGCATTGGGTGTTCAACACCTGGTCGAAGATTCGTCGGGCAATGCGGGCGCGGGGATTGCTGCATATGCTGCGCGCGCGGGAATTGCATGCGACATCTACGTTCCCGACAGCACCTCGGCGGCAAAACTCGCGCAAATTCAAAGCTATGGGGCCACTCTTTACAAAGTTCCGGGCACGCGAGAAGACACCGCGCGGGCGGTTCAAGACGCCGCGCGAAAACACTTCTATGCAAGCCATGTTTGGAACCCCTTTTTTTTTCAGGGCACCAAAACCTTTGCCTACGAAATCTGGGAACAACGCGGTTTCAACGCGCCCGACACGCTCATTATTCCAACGGGAAATGGGACGCTGCTGATCGGTGTTCACATCGGATTTACAGACCTGCTCAAACAAAACCTGATCGACCACATGCCCAAACTCATCGCGGTTCAATCTGCTCGTTGCGCCCCGCTGATGCCCAACTGGACAGGCGAACCTGCCGAAACTATTGCCGAAGGCATCGCCATTGCCGAACCTGCCCGCGCGGCCCAGATGCTGCGGTGCATTGATGAAACAGGGGGCGATATTCTCACCGTTGACGACGACGAAACGCGCCGCGCCCAAAAACAAATGGCCGAAATGGGCTTTTACATTGAACCCACTTCGGCCACAGCCATTGCAGCTTATGTGAAATACCCTGCTCAGAATGATGAAATCGCAGTCGCCCCCCTCACTGGGCACGGGCTGAAGGCGACAGAAAATTGAATCGGCAATCGGCTTTTAGCCTCCGCACCCCGCCTGACAGATGTCGCGAAGCTCTGTTCTTCGCAATTCGCGAGTGATGTCAGGCAGTGCCCAGATCAGTCTTTGAACCACTTGAAAAGAATAAAAAAAAAAGCCCCAACGAAAAATTGGAGCTTTTGTAATTATGCGGCTTTGAGGCTTTCAAACCACTTAAAAGCCTCATAGGCTTGGATCTCATTTGAAAATATTTTCACCTTTTCCCGCATCTTGTTGAAAAATTTGATCATGGCGGGAACCCGGCTCCATTGTATGCCCGTAGCAATTCTTTTTGCCCACCGCAAGACCACACTTCTTTTCATGATGATGTCAATGAAGAGGACATCAACATAACGCCACCATAATGCTTCGAGTTCGGGATTTTGAGATAGTTCTTCTATGAGTTCATTTTGATTGGGCCGTGTGGTGCGGACACTCTCAATCAGGGCGTTGATGAACCACCGAACTTTGGGCTGCCTTCCCGTTGCAATCCCCAAATTGATAACGTCATAAACAAGCCCATAAACTCTGTCATTAGGGATTTTGCCCTCTATTCTCAGAGTCAAAAACTCATCCCTTATGGCGCATAGCTTGTAAATATCGGCTTTCCATTGCAGCCGTTTAAGGGTAAAACTGCGATGATACCAAACTGTGGTCAAAATGGTAAGACCACAACACACACCGACAAAAACCTCAAATTCACTCATAGCCGCCTCCTCTCTAACTGCTGTCTTCCAATTTTTCAATCACCGCATCCATATCCTTTGAACTGCGTCGCTCCTGCAAAATATGTTCTAGCAAAAGATTTCTTTCTTCTCCCAATCGCGTGACCTCGGCATCGTGCAAAGTTTCCATGCGGTTAATAATATGTTTAAAAAAAAATAAGTGTAAGAATAACCAAAAAAGCATTAAAGCCGTGATCTTCAAGAACCTTTATGAGAATTTCCACAAATGATGTGAACACCTATCCCCCCGGAATTGTGAGTTTATAGTTTTCATCTAAATCATTGCCAAGAAGAATGTCAGGTACTTTTTGAGACACTTTGAAATACCGATGTTTCTATATTCTGCGCGCTGCACTTTGCACTTGTCCATCACACGCGCCATGAAATTTTCTCCCACGCCTCATCTTCGCACTGTTGTATGTATTCGCGCACGATCCTCAGCGCGTTGTCGGGACTGCCCGATCGGTGCATATCCACCCAATTTATTGTATCGCGTTTTGCAACAACCCAGCTTTTCAAAATTTCAAAAGAAGCTCCTGTTTCAGCTCCCGATTCTGATTGTGCTGCAAAGTAAAACCCTCTCAATTCGCGTTTTGCGGCGTCCCAATCCCGCAGATCTTTGCGCGCGCGCACCTGCTCAAAAGATGTGCCGTTTGCGATACAGAACAATTCAACGCATTCCGGATCAGCCGATGGCAGAATCAGCACCACATTTTTTTCGGCCCCTAGGTCTATATCGCGGCTGTGTATGTCAACCTGCGTATTAAACTCGGGATAGCACAGGGCGATCAGTTTTGACTCTAGCAAAAGTGCTTCGAGTTCAGAGCCGACAGTCTCCACTTCCATCGACCATATCCGATCCAAAATGCGCTGGGTTTTTTGGGGTCGCTCCGACCTTCTGGCAAAATAACTGCCCACGCGCGTTCGCAAATTCACCGCCTTGCCCACATAAATCGCGCGCCCCTCGCGATCCCGCATAATATAAACCCCGGGCAACTCGGGCAACGCGTTCAAAAATACCTCGTCAAAAGCATAAGCATCAAAACATAGGGGAACGGGATCCGGATAGAGGGTTGCAGTCAGTGTTTTTACGGTCTGGAGGCCCTCGGTTTCACATCGTTCCAAAAGGTGCAACAAAACATCGGCTTGCAAACCCGCTTCTCCTTCAGCACCCCGGTCCGCGACAAAAGACAGTCCCATAGCCGAAGCCAAATTTTCGATGGCATGCAATTTGACATCGGGATAGAAACGCCATCCCAAGCGAAACAGGCATATCCCGGAATCCGAGATTGCTTTGCCCATTACCGCGCGACTCAGCCTGTTCAAGTTTTTCTGAATTTTTGGCAAGTGAAATCCCGCGGGCGTGGCGTCTTTGGCAAATTCGGCATAAGAGGCCAATATTTCGGCCTGATCACCTTCCCGATCATCGGGGCGAATCTGCACCGGCGGAAACAGGGTTTCGCGTCCGTCCATCTGGACTTTGCGACCTGCGAGTGCATAAACCTCAGCATCGGCAGATGGGATGAGTCCAGTAGAAATAAAAGAAACCTCCCGCAGGGTTTTGTCCTGTCCGGGGGCTTTTAAGTACCACATGCCGCCGCGGTCGCATACAAAACGGGGATCATCATCGATGGCCGCGCGCACTACTTTATCCGCTATGGGACCGCGCGCGCCCCGCAAACCCATGACCTCATAAGCCAGGACCTCTGCCTGGACACGGGTTTTACGTCGCGCTAAAAAATCGCCGATGCGATCCCGAATTGTTTGGGAGGTCGCCACAAGACTGTTCACTCCATTTTGTCTGATGCAGATGTGTTATTTCTCAGTTGATATGACGCATCGCGCGTTGTGTCTGCACGGGAATTGTGTGCCATTGCACACAACCACTCGCCCTCGTTGAGCATCTCGTCAATTGCGAGATCAGCCCTGTGTAGAGCCGCGCAAAACGCCTCGCGCTCGCGATCCAGAATGCCGCCCAAAACCGCGTAGCCTTCGGGTCGCAATCGCTTTGCCAGTTGCGGGATCATCGGCAACAAAATACTGCTGATGATATTGGCGACAACGCCATCAAAAACATCCGACACGGCATCGACAGAATGCTGCGCCAGATTCACCCGCGCGGCCACGCGGTTCAACACGCAGTTGGCTCGGGCATTCTCAATGGCAGACGCCTCAATATCCACAGCCGTTACCTCATCGGCGCCCAACTTCACAGCCGCAATGCTCAAAATTCCCGACCCCGTTCCAATATCCAACACTTGGTCGCCCAACTGTATTCTTTTTTCCAATCCCAAAAGTGCCAAGCGCGTGGTCTCGTGGTGCCCAGTGCCAAAAGCCATTTGCGGATCGATTGCGATTGTGAAACCGCCCGGTGGATCGGGCACCCGTTTCCACGGCGGGCAAATTGCCATGCGAGGGGTTGGATAAATAGGCTGAAAAAAAGAACGCCACGCGGTTGTCCAATCCGCGTCGGGCACGTGGTCAAAGCGGCATTCACAGGGCCTGAGGGTATGTCGTATCTGCGACTCAAAGGCATGGCGATTTTGCACGGCCTCAAAATAGGCCATCAACTGAACTTCCAGATCGCTCACCTCCTCTTCCGCGATGCCACAACAGCCCAGTTCAAACAATTGGGCAGACGCCATTTCAACTTTTGCCCGCGGCAATGCGACAGACACTTGGAAATAGGTATTCAACAAAATACTCGCTTTCGGCTTTTAGCCCCTGCATGGAATGGTGATTGGGCAACCACAAGGGTTGCTGCCAGAGGCAGACGATAGGGCATGCTGACCGCTTTTTACCATGAATGCGTGTGATGCCCCTGCATGGGGAACCAGATTTGATCGACAAAAAACGACAGGAGCACGCCGAGGGCATGCCCGACGAGCAGGCTTAAAAAGAAGGGGCGCAAACGCCGGTAGAGATCCACGCCGCCTATGCGTAAAATGACCGATTTGATGCCCCATGCCACAAAAATAGAAAAAATGGAATGCACGGCATGTGTGGGCGGCACGACCATGCCGATGGGCGCGAGCGGCCACCATGCGAAGCGATAGCGCATCAGGCTCACCGCGGCAAAAATACCTATACCCAAAAGCAAAAACAGGGGCCGCTCGCTTTCCCATTTCTCTTCGCCTTTGAGGGCTTTGACCAAGGCATCATAAGTGCGCGGGGGGTAGCGCGTAAATGGAAAATCGTTAAAATTATACGCTCCGTACAAATAGCCCAGATAGAGCGAATAGGCAATGGCCGCGCCAGTGCCAATTGCGAGCGTGAGTCCAATGCCCAAAACGAGTCGCTTCTTATTTTTTTTCACCATATCTGCGATGCGTGCAGCATGGACGAGTGGCGGCATAAACATCGCTTTATTTTGCGAGCGAACCGAGTCGATCAATCGCAACGCGGTCAGTGTTGATCCGTCAAATGATTTGGGCCCAAATATAAAAGGCAATATGCCGTTGGGCGACATCGGCATGCTAAAATAGACCACGCCGGTCTCGGCAATCACCCGTGCCGTGCCGAGATAAGTGACAAAAATACCCAGCACGAGTGCAACGGCAACGGCCCAACTCATGCCCACAGCGCAAAACCAGAAGACGAGGAAAATCAGGCTGAACAGCAGGCCAAACGCGCATGCGCGATACGAAAGCATTTCGTCTGAATCATCAATGTGGCGGTCTTTGCGAAACGCTTTGACAAACACATCGCGCATGTGCAGCCGCGCCATCCACAGGCCAAATAAAATCAGGGCGACAAACGCGCCCCCGGCTTGTAGGGATGTGGTCGCATCGCCCGCGCTGCCTTTGTTGCTCAAGTTGATCCCCACGCGCCTGTAAAACATGATCTGCACGCAGTAAAACAAATAAAATACCCAGATGGAAAACAACACATCCAGATTGGCAAAATAGGCAAACCCCACGGTGTAAAAATTAAATCGCACGTGGATGCGCGGAAAATACACGCCCATGGGCATCCACCCCGGCCCCAAACTGATGCGCGGAAATTCGGGGGAAAAATAACTGATGATATTCCAAGACAGGATGAAGAATGGAATGGCCGCGCCAAACAGGAACAATTTGTTCTTCAAAAGGGGGACTTCGCGCTCTGCTTCGGCCAGATCACCTGCCGGGTGTAAAATGGGATAGGGCAATCGCTCGTGCTCTGCCCATTGCTTTCGCAACATCACTGCCAGACACAGACACCCCACCACAATCGCGGCAATAAACGCCATCCACCCCAGCAAAGGCACGAACCACACGCCCCATGGAATGGGCATATCCGGGCTGGGCATTCCCTCAAACAACCACTGCATGGCTCCGCCCTCATTGGAGGGAATCAACCAGTCGGGCAAATACTGGTGAAAATAACTTCCCCACTGATTCTCTGGCGTGGCGAGATAGTAGGGAATGGCGATCATGCCCAAAAAATAACTCGTCAAGCCATAGGCGGGTACCGCAGCACCCACCAGGCCCATGGCCAGCATTGTCCACACTTCGGTACTGGTCAATGCCCACGGGGCATGCCAGTGCCGCGCCAGTGCATTGCCCAATGTCAACACCACATAGGGCGCGAACAATGCAATTGGGAAATGCGTGATGTTCATGCGCGCGGTGTGGGCAATGTATTCGACATAGGTGTTCCACCCGATCACCAGCAGCGCGAGTGCCAACCCCAAAATCAGGGACCGCGCGGTCACGCCTTCCCGGCTCGCGTGTGTCTCCCGGCTGACAATACCCTCCACAAGTGGCATCGCGATGACCTCTCCTCGTGTTTTGGCGAATATCTCGTTATCCCCATCGCCAATAATCTGCTTTACAGGGGCTTAAATTATATCTATCCTTGTTTCTCCGCAATAGGGTATGCAGATGCCTATCGGTTTGCACCTACAATCGTCGAGGCAAATTATGAAACTGTTGCAATTCGCACAACCCGGAAGGGGATCTCGCTTAGGGCTTGTCAGAGGCAACGATGTTTTTGACCTGACGGCTTGCGCCCCACACCCCGCGTCGCTTCACGACCTCTATTACCGCTGTGGGGGCAACCAAAACAGCATCGCATCCACAGTGCAGGCGATCAATACCCGCGATGCGCCGCGCCTCTCACTGGACGACCTATTGGGCAACGCCGAGGATCCCGACCACGCGCGCTTGATCAGCCCGGTCACGGCCCCGGTTGATGCGCCGCACAAATTGCGGATCTGGCTGGCGGGTGTCACCCATGAAGACAGCGCCAAATTGCGCGAAATAGAAGGCAAACAGGCCACGGGCGAGGCCGTCAATGTTTATGATCAAAAATATCGAGAATGCGCGCGGGGTGGCATGCCCGAACTCTTTGCCAAAAATGACACCGCCGCCCTCGTCGGACACGGCGGCTCCATATCGCATCCGAACAACACCCGCCGCCTCGTGCCCGAAACCGAACTCGCAACCATTTACGGGCTCCGCTCCACGGGTCAAATTGAGCGTTTGGGGTACACCGGCGGCAACGATTACACCGACAACGGCATTGAAGCCGAAAACCCGCTCAACTTGCCGCAGGCCAAAAACTGGTCCTATGGCTGCGCCAGCCTCGGCCCATTGATGGTCACTGAATCGGCTTATGACAACCGCAGTGTGGCTGTCTCTTGCGAAGTGATTCGCAACGGGATGTGCATAGCCTCAAAAAAAGGGCATACCGGTCAAAATCACCTCAATATGCCCGATGGCCTCTTTCACCTCGAGCGCTCGCTCTTTTCCCGCGTACCCCTTGAACCCGACACGCTGCAAATTCTCTATTGGGGCACGCCCATTGTCTTTTCCGACCACGACCTCGAAAGTGGCTTGCTCGTGGGCGACCGCGTGTGCATGATATTTGAAGGCATTGGCCCGCTCGAAAATTCCATTGTGGCTTTTCCACAAACGGACCAACTGCAATGGCTCGAAAGCAACAGATAAAAGCGGCCCGCGCAGCAGGCCGCTATCCATCCGCCCATTCACACCGGAGGAGATCTCATGAACCGCTCACTTCTCGCCGCACTCGTTCTCACACTCAGTTCCCTGATTGTCACCGCATCTTTCGCCCAAATCCCCGACACTTATACCAACTTAAAGGTGTTGCCCAAAGACATCAAAAAAGCCCAACTCATGCAGCGCATGAAAGAATTTAGTCGGGCCCTTGGGGTGCGCTGTCACTTTTGCCACAAGGGGGAAGAAGGCAAATCCCTCTCCACGTATGACTTTGCGTCCGACGAAAATTACCACAAAGACATTGCGCGCCTCATGCTAACTATGACGCAAACAATCAATGGCGAAATCCTCAAAGATCTCAAAGACGGACAATTCGCCCAGGTCACCTGCCAGACCTGCCATCGGGGAAAAAAAGAACCCGAAGAGTAACATCTGCGCGGAAGTCTTCTTTCCCCTTCATTCTTGGAGGGTCGGCTCTCGCATAGGATGAGGTGAAAACCGAGACCAAGTATTAGAGGAGGAATGAGCAAATGACATCGCGGAGAGCATACTGATATCCCGTAATTTTGTGTCGAGATGTTCTGTACATTTGACAAAAGTCATTGTCCCTCTTAAATTTTTGCCTTCACAACGAGTATTTGGATACGCGTAAAAACGTGGACAACTGACGCCTGACAACCAAACAAAGGGATTTTACTATGGCCGATTCTGTCGCACTCAACACTTCTCGCGATATCGACCCCATTGAAACCGAAGAATGGATCGAATCTTTGGCTTATGTTCTGCAACGCGCCGGCCCCGATCGCGTGCGCTATTTGCTCGGCCGCTTGGAAAAAGAAGCGCAGGAAAGCCTGGGCGTTGATATTCCCTTCACCGCGAATACACCTTATGTCAACACCATTCCGCGCGACAAGCAATTGCCCTATCCGGGCGACCGAGAAATTGAGCAACGCATCAAAAGTCTCGTGCGCTGGAATGCCATGGCGATGGTGACCCGCGCAAACAAAGAGGCCGATGGCATTGGCGGTCACATCTCCACTTTTGCATCGGCTGCTACGCTGTATGAAGTGGGTCAAAATCACTTTTTCAAAGCGCCCAATGGCGATTTCTCCGGTGACCAGGTCTTCTTTCAGGGCCATGCCTCGCCCGGCATGTATGCCCGCGCGTTTCTCGAAGGGCGGCTGACCACCGAACACCTCGAAAATTTTCGGCGCGAGCTCCGCAATCCCGGCGGCTTGTCCTCCTATCCACATCCCTATTTGATGCCGGACTTCTGGCAATTCCCCACAGTCTCGATGGGATTGGGGCCGCTCATGGGCATCTATCAGGCCCGCTTCAACCACTACCTCGAAGACCGCGGCCTCAAATCAACTCGCGATTCCAAAGTCTGGGTCTTTGTGGGCGATGGGGAAACCGACGAACCCGAAACCCTGGGGGCCATCAGCTTGGCGACCCGCGAAAAACTCAACAACCTCATCTTTGTGATCAACTGCAACCTGCAACGCCTCGACGGGCCCGTGCGCGGCAATGGCAAAATCATTCAAGAACTCGAGCAAGTCTTTCGCGGAGACGGTTGGAATGTCATCAAAGTGATTTGGGGAGACGATTGGGACGCGCTTCTCGAAATGGACACGCAGGGCCTGCTTCAGCAGCGCATGGAAGAAGTCGTCGACGGTCAATATCAGAAATACACGGTTGAATCGGGCGAATACATCCGCCGCGACTTCTTTGGCACGCATCCCAACCTGCTCAAAATGGTCGAACACCTCTCGGATGAACAACTCCAAAAATTGCGTCGCGGGGGTCACGATCCCGAAAAAGTGTACGCCGCGTTCAAAGCCGCTGTTGAACACAAGGGCGCGCCCACCGTGATTCTAGCCAAAACCATCAAGGGCTATGGCTTGGGCGAAGCCGGTGAGGGGCGCAACATGACCCATCAGCAAAAAAAGCTCGAAGAAGACGAGATGCGCGACTTTAAGCGGCGTTTTGATATTCCCATCTCCGACAACGAAGTGGGCAAAGCCCCTTTTTATCGCCCGCCCGACGACAGCCCTGAAATGCAGTATTTGCAACAACGCCGCCGGGAACTCGGCGGATATTTGCCTAGCCGCCGAGTTCAGGCCCCTCCTCTACGAACCCCCTCGCGCGATGTATTCGACGAAGCCCTCAAAGGCACAGGAGACCGCCAAGCCTCTACGACTATGGCCTTTGCGCGTTTGTTTGCCAAACTCGCCCGAGACAAAGACATTGGCAAACTGCTCGTGCCCATCATTCCGGATGAAGCCCGCACATTTGGTATGGATTCCCTCTTTCGGCAACTCGGCATCTACTCGTACTTGGGTCAGATATACGAACCCGTTGACGCGGGCAACATCAGCTACTACCGAGAAGCGCGAGATGGTCAGATTCTCGAAGAAGGCATCAACGAAGCCGGTGCCATGTCCTCGTTTATCTGTGCGGGCACGGCATACGCCACGCACGGCGTGAACACGATTCCCTTTTACATTTTCTATTCCATGTTTGGTTTCCAGCGCGTAGGCGATCTCATGTGGCTGGCCGGCGATATGCGCTGCAAGGGCTTTCTCTTGGGTGGCACAGCCGGGCGCACCACGCTCAACGGCGAGGGGTTGCAGCACGAAGATGGGCACAGTCACATCCTCGCCTCGTCCGTTCCCAACTGTAGGGCATACGATCCGGCTTATGCGTATGAAATTGCCCTCATCATCCAAGACGGCATTCGGCGCATGTACCAGGAACAGGAAGATGTCTATTACTACCTGACGCTGGGCAATGAAAACTACGAACATCCGCCCATGCCCGAAGGGGTTGAGGAAGGCATCATCAAAGGCATTTACCCGCTCAAGGCGCACGAGATGCAACAGGGGCAACACAAAGTTCAACTCTTTGGCAGCGCGTCCATCCTCCGAGAAACCCTGCGCGCGCAAGAAATCCTCGCCGCGGAATACAATATTTCTGCTGACGTGTGGAGCGTCACCTCCTATAAGGAATTGCGGCGGGACGCGCTCGAGGCCGAGCGATGGAATATGCTGCACCCAACGAGGCGGCCAAAAAAGCCGTATATCGTCAAAGTACTCGAACGAGCCGACGGCCCAATCATCGCGGCATCCGATTATATGAAATCGCTGCCCGAAATGATCCGCCCCTGGGTGCCCGAAGACCTCATCGCGCTCGGCACCGATGGATTTGGGCGCAGCGACACGCGCCAGGCACTGCGCCGGCATTTTGAAGTTGATGCCGAGTGCCTCGCGGTGGGCGCGCTCTACGCCCTGAGTCGGCAGGGCAAAATCAAACGCGAGCAGGTCGCCACAGCCATTGACGAACTCGGCATCGACCCCGAAAAAGTCGATCCCGTATCCGCAGGCCCCGTCACGACATATTATTAGCTTTTGGATCATGCGCGGAATGGTGATCGGGGAATTAGATCGGGATCAGAAAATTGAAACTCCCCAATTCACAACGGGCTTATGTTGCCCGAGAGAAGATCACAGATTATTTGCTTTCAACAATAGGCAGGCAACAGGCAGGCGACTGCGATAGCCGGTTTCAAAATCACAAAAATATAGGATCGCATGCACCCCTGCCTGTCGGCAGACAGGTGTTTTGTGCCTTTTGTGCTTTTCCGCATCAAATCATTGGGGAACATGCTTTGTGGCAAGCCATAAGCGGGGTAGATGGCTCTTGTGCGCTCGATTTTCAAAACTGTCCGAAGTATTGAAAGGCAAAGATATATAAGTCTCATTGCGTCAACCGAAATTCACAGAAAGGAAGTCTTGTGGCAACCGAATTTAAACTTCCCGACCTCGGCGAAGGCGTGGAAGCCGGCGATGTTGTCGGCGTACTCGTTGCCGAGGGTGATACCGTTGAAATCGATCAGGGCGTGGTCGAGCTCGAAACCGACAAAGCCCTCGTGGAAGTGCCCAGCAGCGTTGCTGGCACCGTGGCCAAAATACACGTCAATACCGGAGACCGCGTGCCCGTGGGCAGCGTTTTGATCTCCGTTGAAGAGATGAAAAAAGCCGAGGTATCCGAAGCGCGAGCGGATAAAGAAGAGAGTCAACCCACATCTGTTGATGCCCCTGATCCTGCCATGGTTGTCGCCCCGCCAGACACGGGCCGCAAGCCCACAGGCGCGTTTTCCCATCCGGGCGGCGCGCCTCCCCCTGTGCCGGCATCCAATAGCGATCCCATTCCCGCTGCGCCGGTCACGCGGCGGCTCGCGCGAGAACTCGGTGTTGACCTCGCGCAGATTACCGGTTCCGGGCCGGGAGGGCGCATCTCGCAAGACGACGTCAAAGCTGCGGTACGCAACCGGCAAACAGGAGATTTTGCACCCGCCGCGCCCGTGGCGTTGCCCGATTTCTCGCGGTGGGGCAGCGTCCAACGCCAACCCCTCAGCAAAGTTCGGCAGATTATCGCGCGCAACATGAGCCGTGCATGGCAACAGGTGGCGCATGTGACGCAATTTGATCGCGCAGATGTCACAGACCTCGAAGCATTTCGGCAACGCAACAAAGCCACAGCCGAAGCCTCTGGTGCCAAACTGACCCCGACTGTCCTCGCCTTAAAAGCAATTATCACCGCGCTGAAGACCTTCCCCCAGTTCAACGCCAGCCTCGATACAGGGGCCAATGAGATTGTTCTCAAACACTACTACAACCTCGGCATAGCCGTGGATACCGAGCGCGGTTTGCTCGTTCCCGTGATCAAAGATGTGGACCGCAAAGACATCTTGGAATTGGCCCTCGAACTCGGTGACCTCAGCCAACGCGCGCGCACCAACAAAATTGGACTTGATGAATTGCAGGGCGGCACGTTCACCGTGACCAACTTGGGCAGCTTGGGCGTGGGCGAATTTACACCCATTGTCAATCATCCCGAAGTGGCGATTTTGGGCATCGGACGCGCGCGGGAAGAAGCGTCTGTGCGCGATGGGCGCATTGAACCCCGCCTCATCATGCCCTTGGCTCTGTCTTATGATCACCGCGTGATTGACGGTGCTGATGGCGCGCGGTTTATGCGAAAAATCGTCGATGCGCTCGAAAAACCAGAACGCATGTTGTTGGGCGGTTGAGACGTGAGAGGAAAGCAAATAGTTACAAATGCAAATCGCACACCGCGTTAATCCTGTAAATCATTTCATCTTGTAAATCCCGACCAAACGGAGGGTGCTGTTCATTTCTCGGAAAATAATATGGCTGAAACGCACAAAACCCATCTCCTCGTTATCGGCGGCGGCCCTGGCGGATATACCGCGGCCTTTCGCGCGGCGGACTTGGGTCTGCAAGTGACCCTTGTCGAAGCCGACGACTCTCTCGGTGGCACCTGTTTGTTGCGCGGGTGTATCCCATCCAAAGCCCTGCTCCACGTTGCCGAACTCATCACGGAAGCCCGTGAAGCCAGAACTTTTGGTCTTGCCTTTGGCGATCCCAAAATCGATCTGGACGCGTTGCGCGGTTGGAAAAACAGCATCATCTCCCGCCTCTCGGGCGGTCTGGCTGGCTTGGTGCGCCAGCGCAAAGTCACGCATCTGACGGGTTACGCGCAATTTGAGAGCTCGCAACGCGCGTCTATTGCAGGCCATGAGGATATCGACCGCGTCGAATTTGAACACGCCATCATCGCCACGGGTTCACGTCCCGTTGTTCTGCCCATTTTTGCTCTCGACACACCGCGCATTTTAGACTCTGCAACCGCACTCGATCTCGATGAAATCCCCCAACGCCTTCTGGTTGTGGGCGGCGGCATCATCGGCCTTGAACTCGGCAGTGTTTATGCGGCATTGGGAAGTGGTGTCACGGTTGTCGAAATGACCGACAATCTTTTGCCCGGCACGGATCCGGATCTGGTCAAACCCCTCGAAAGTCGGTTGCGCCAGGCCTTCCGCGCCATTTACACCGGCGCGCGCGTCACGCATATCGAAGAAGTCAATACCGGAATCGAAGTACACTACGAAGGCAATGTACCCAAAGCGTCTGAAACTTTTGACCGCGTCCTCATCTGCATTGGCCGACGTCCGAATACAGACCATATCGGCCTTGAAAACACGGATATTGAACCCGATGATCGCGGGTTCATCGCGGTTGATCCACAGATGCGTACAACTGACCCCCGCGTCTTTGCCATTGGCGACGCGGTGCCCGGCCCCGGCCTGGCACACAAAGCCTCGCATGAAGGCAAAATCGCCGCCGAAGTGTTGGCCGGTGAACCCGCGGCTTTTGATGCGGTCATTCCCTCTGTTGTGTACACCGATCCCGAAATTGCATGGGCGGGCCTCACCGAAACCGATGCGCGCGCGCAGAACCGAAAAGTCGATATCGTGCGTTTTCCATGGGCTGCATCGGGCAAAGCCCATGCAATTGGGCGCATTGAAGGCCAGACTAAGCTCATTGTCGATCCCTATACGCAGCGCGTACTCGGCATGGGCATTGTGGGTCCCCATGCGGGCGACCTCATCGCGGAAGGCGTACTCGCCATTGAAATGGCCGCTGTCGCCGAAGACATCGCGCACACCGTGCATCCCCACCCCTCGCTGTCCGAATCCATCTCCCTCGCCGCGGAAATCCACCTCGGCTCTGCTACCGACGTGTATATGCCCAAAAAGTGAAAGACATCCCACGCGATCTTGGGCAAACAAAAAAGCCACTTCCAAACGAAGTGGCTTTGGCGTGTCGGGATAACCCGGCGGCAAATCCTCATCATATACCGATCAGCGGACTATTGTTCAACCCAGTGGCGATACAAAGGCTTCACATCTTTGGGCAATCCTTCGTAAACCTCCTTTTGCAATGGCTCAGATTCATAATTTTTGCCTCCCGTCTCTATCACCATCATCTCATGCTCGGGTTTGCCAATGTGCGACGGATTCAAGTTCAACCACCACGGTGCATAACGCACAATCAATGCCACACGTGGTTCATCACTCTGATTTGATGCCAAGGCATGCCACAATCGACTGTCGTAAATCAGCACACTGCCCGCTGTTCCCTTCACCTGCATCTCGGTGGGATATGGCGCATCCTGATCGACATCATCTATCTCGCCAGCCGCCGGGTTGTTGTGCCATAGATGACTGCCCGGCACGAGAAACGTCCCCCCATTTTTTTCATTGAACGCCGTCAACATCCAGATGGTCGACAAATGCAATAACGCATCGGGATACGGCGAGGGAATGTGCGAAGCATTGGTCGCATTATACGGCCAATCTGCGTGCCAGTATCCTCTTTCATTGCCCGGGTAATTGATCACACAATCGGTGCAGGAAATGCGCGCATAAGGTCCAAACAACGCATATACCACATCCATCACTTTTTGACTCGCCATATAAGGCGCGAAAATCTGCGTCTCATTAATCACCTGCCGCAAACTCGCTACGCCCTTTGCACCAATGCGATGGCCCCGCGCTCGGGTTGCAGCTTTAGCCGCCTCTGACGCTGCATGTTTTCGCGCCTGCGCTGCCACCACAGCCTTCCGCACCGCATCCACTGCACTGTCGGGCATCACGTGTTCAATCACATAAAACCCATCGCGTTTGAGTTTCGCCAGAATATGAGAGACTGACATGGTTTACTCCCTCCAGTTTTCTATAGTTAAAACGCAAACCCTACCCATCCTACAAATCCCCATACTGCGCCTGCAATCGCCGCAACTCGGCCTTTAACTCGGCCACCAAATCCGCATGGGCAGCATCGTCGTACACATTTCGCAATTCACGGGGATCTTCTCGCAAATCGAACAACTCCCAGTAATCGCCTTCGGCATAATATTCGATCAACTTGTAGCGATCTGTGCGTATGCCGCGGTGTGGCCCAATGCGGTGCGGCGTGAAATATTGGAATGAGGGTTCTGACATGGCCTCAGCCCCTTTGCCGTGCAGCACCCACGAATCTTCAAAATACGCGTAATAGATGGCCTCGCGCCAATCATCGGGTTCTCGACCTGTTAGCAGGGGACGCAAACTTTTGCCTTGCATGCCTTTGGGAATGCCGACCCCTGCAAAATCGAGAATCGTGGGTGCAAAATCCACATTCATCACCAGCGCGTCGGTCACATGGCCGCGGATACCACTGCTTGGATACCGCATGACCAGTGGAATGCGAATGGATGGTTCGTACATAAACCGTTTGTCGTACCATCCGTAATCGCCCAAAAAATAGCCGTGATCGGACGTGTAAATCACCAGAGTATCATCTGCCTGATCCGTCTCATCCAGATAATTGAGCACCCGCCCCAGGTTTTCATCCACGCCGCAAATCGTGCGATATCGATCCTTCATAAAACGCTGATAGATCCAGTCCTTCTTTTTTCGCGCATTCAAGCCTTTGGGTATATCGCCATAATCTGCCGCCAAGCTGATGTCGAATTTCATGTCTTCGGCCAGTGCCGCAATTTTGCGCGTGGCAAAATCGTCGCAATACGTCTCGGGCACGGGAATCTCAACATCTTCAAAGAGATGCGCGTGTCGCGGTGCGGGCGTAAAGGGCCGATGCGGCGCCTTGAACTGATACACCAGACAGAAGGGCTGTTCGCCGTCCAGTCCCTTCAAAAACGCGAGTGCCATATCCGTCGTCACATCGGTCGCATAGCCCTTCTTTTTAATTTTCTTCCCGTTGTCGATATACGTGGGATCAAAATACACGCCCTGTCCGGGATGAATGCACCACGTATCAAACCCGCGCGGGTCTTGCCGAATGTGATATTTGCCAAACAATGCGGTCTGATATCCCGCGGCTTGAAGCAGTTCGGGAAATGTCGGCACATTTGGATCCAAATGCTCAATGGCATCCGCGCGTTCAGAATTTCCCCGAATGCCGTGGATGTGCGAAAAGCATCCGGTCAGTACCGTGCCCCGGGCAGGCGCGCACAGGGCATTGGTCGAAAAACAATTGTTAAACCGCGTGCCCTCATCGCCAATGCGATCCAGATTGGGCGTTTGCAAAATCGGATTGCCATAGCTGCTCATCTCGCGCGGGGTGTGGTCATCGGTCATCACAAACAGAATATTGGGTCGTTTCATGTTCCCTCCTTGCAGGCATCAACAAGTAATTTCAAATTTCGATAATGGCGCAATTTCTCAGTTCTCGGCATGGGCAGCGCGCGGCTTGTCGAGGGTGCGAGAAACAGTTTCGCGCCTTCTAGCAACTCGTCTTGCAAACCGTAATCGCGTTGCTCGCCGATTACTTTGGCGTATCCACTTTTTCCGTTAAAACATATCACCCGCGGTCGATACAGCCGCATTTTTTTTTGCAACCGTTGAAAGCCCGACCTATAATCATCATCTGTCAGGTCTCCAATCCCCCGCGTGGCTCGGCCCTTCACAATATCTGTCAAACCGATATTGTACTTCAAAATGGTCGCGTCTTCCCGAGGCGTCAACAAACGATCTGTCAGCCCGGCCTCGTATAAAAAGGGCCAAAACTGATTGCCACGCCCGGCGTAATAGTGACCAATTTCCGCAGACTTCAAACTCGGATTGAAGCCCACAAAGACCAGATTCAGTCCTGCATGCAAATAATCCGGCAACACATGTTCCGCCATATTTTAGCCCTCTGTTGACAGGTTTCCCGCAATTCGCTTACTTAAAAGCGCAAGAGGTAAGATACAAGACGCAAGAAGGGTACCCAACCCCATGTAGGGGCAACCCTCGTGGTTGCCCGATCATCGTTTCAAGATACAAGAGGTGAGAAGCGTTCAGCCACAAAAGGCACAAAAAAGCACGGAAAAAAAACAAAAACGCAAAGGGGAGCAGGGGTTGGGCGGGCTGATCGCTAAGAAACCCATTTCTGAAAGGAAACTCAATGGCAAAATTGAATCCGTATAGTTCGCAGATTACGCAAAAAAAATCCCAGGGCGCGTCGCAGGCGATGCTCTATGCCACGGGGTTGACGCGCGAAGATATGGACAAAGCGCAGGTCGGCATTGCCTCGGTCTGGTACGAAGGCAATTCGTGCAACATGCACCTCAACGACTTGGCTGCCGAAGTGAAAAAAGGCGTGACCGACGCCGGGTGCATTGGGATGCGCTTCAACACCATTGGCGTGTCCGATGGCATCTCTATGGGCACGGATGGCATGTCTTTTTCCCTGCAATCGCGCGACCTGATTGCCGACTCTATTGAAACCGTTATGGCGGCGCAGTGGTACGACGCCCTGATCGCATTGCCCGGCTGCGACAAAAATATGCCCGGCGTGGTTATGGGCATGGGCCGTCTCAACCGCCCGGCCCTGATGATCTACGGGGGCACCATCAAACCCGGCTGCGCCACCATTGGGGGCGAAGAACGCAAACTCGACATTGTCTCTGCGTTTCAAAGCTACGGTGAGTTTCTCGCGGCATCGCTCAGCGATGAAGAACGCCAAGAAATCGTCGAACACGCTTGCCCGGGCGCCGGTGCCTGCGGCGGCATGTACACCGCCAATACCATGGCCAGTGCCATTGAGTGCATGGGCCTCTCCTTGCCCTATTCTTCCTGCACCCCCGCGGAAGACGCGGATAAACGCGCGGAATGCGTTGCCGCGGGCTGCGCGATTCGCGCCCTGCTCAAAGCGGACCTCAAACCGCGTGACATCGTCACCAAACAATCCTTTCTCAATGCCATCCGCCTCGCCATTGTCACGGGCGGATCCACCAATGTCGTGCTCCATCTGCTGGCCATTGCCAGAGCTTATGACATCGATCTCAACATCGACGAATTTCAGCACATATCCAATGAAACGCCCCTCCTGTGCGACCTCAAACCCTCGGGTCGTTACGTCATGGAAGATCTCCACAACATCGGCGGCACCCCCGCGATGATGAAACTGCTGCTCGACGCGGATCTCATTGACGGCGATCAGATGACGGTGACGGGCAAAACAATTGCCGAAAATCTCGCGGATGTGGCATCTCTTTCCCCTTATGGCACGGGCGACGGGCAGCAAGACATCGTGAGGCCCTTTGGCGATCCCATCAAGGCAACGGGGCACCTGCAAATTTTGCGCGGGAATTTGGCGCCAGAAGGTTCGGTTGGGAAAATCACGGGGAAAGAAGGCGAGGTTTTCAAAGGCACGGCCAATGTGTTCGATTGCGAAGAAGACATGCTCGCCGCGCTCGAACAGGGCAGCATCGCAAAAGGCGATGTGATCATCATACGCTACGAAGGCCCCAAAGGCGGGCCGGGCATGCCGGAAATGCTCACCCCCACGTCGGCATTGGCCGGCGCGGGCTTGGTGCAGGATGTGGCACTGATTACCGATGGGCGTTTCTCGGGCGGATCGCACGGCTTTCTCATCGGGCACGTGGTTCCCGAAGCCATTGAAGGCGGCCCCATTGCCCTCGTGCAAACCGGCGACCCGATCACCCTCGACAGCAAAAAGGGGGAAATCAACATGGACATTTCCGACAAAGAACTCGAAAAACGCCGCGCGGCATGGACGCGGCCGCCTTACAAAGCCAACCGCGGCACCCTTTACAAATACATCAAGAACGTGAAAACCGCTTCGGAGGGATGTGTGACAGATGAGTGAGCTTATGGGCTACCTTCGACGAGTGCTTTGAGGGGCACGTCTCGCGCTTGCGGAATGTAAAAGCTGAGCGGGTCAGACACCGCGCCCAACAGTTGCTTTTGAATGGGGTTTGCGCGGGCGAGGAGTTCATCGGGCATATTGATGTAGTCCATGGGTTTGACCCAGCGATAGGCATAGCCCATAAAGATGGTTTTGCGCGGAAAGCCCGACCAGTTTTTGCCAATGCCGTGATAGGTGCGCTGTTCAAAAATGAATGCCGAGCCGGCTTTGACATTCATGTTGATGGCACCTACGGGATGGCCCGTTGCGGGGTCAATCGCGGGATGACCGAGCAGGCGATTGCTTCCGGGCACGAGCTGGGTCGCCCCCGAAGCGGGATCACTTTGGTCGCTGATGGCATAAGCGATTTTGAGGAGGATGCGCGGATGGGGTTCGGTCATTTCCCGAGACGAAGAACCGCCGTCTCGGTGATACCCGCCTTTGCGCTTTTCTTTTTTTGAAGGTTCCGAGCTAGAGGGCAAAACAATGAGGTGCGAGGTGATCATCTGGATGTTCCAATTGAGGATCTGCCACGCTAAGGGTGCCGCGGTCGGCCAGTCGATCAGTTGGAGAAACGCGTTGTGATGCACGATGCAGTTGCGCAAGTTGAGTTTGCCGTTTTTCTCTAGGCGATCCGCGGCCTGTTCGCGGTCGTAAATTTCGTTGACGGCCATGTCGAGTTCGGCCACGACATGGGAAGGCAGCGCGTCTTTGATGACGAGATATCCATTGGCGTCAAAAAATTCGCGCTGTTCGTCTGTGAGAACAGCCCAATTGTCCATTGTCATTGTGATATGCTCCTGAAAAAGTGCAGCGTGTAGAGAACAACCCAATTTACGATCTGAAAGCATGTGATGCAAGTTGTTTGAAGCGAGAAGATTAGAAGGGATTGGTTATGGCGACCTTAGACGTTGTGGAAACAAAGGTGGATAACCTCGAGAAACAGACAAGCCGTCTTGAATCCAGACAGAATGACCTTGAACAAGGCCATGTGGATTTGAGAGAGCGGCAAACGCGCCTTGAGGAAACCCAGACGCTTATTTTTCGGGAATTGGGGTTTATTCGTGAAAGCATGGACAGGCAATTTGAAGAAGTGAACAAGCGAATTGAAGGATTGGTGACGGAACGGCGTTGGATTATTTCGACATGGGTTACTTCTATTATTGCCACGCTCGCGTTGGCGGGTTTGGCTTTGAATTTGGCGTTTTAAGCTGATTTGACGGGCTATTTTTGGCAATGCCGAAATCGCGACAAAAATAATTTCGCACCATAAACATCAGTCACAACACCATGTCGTGACTGATGTTGTCGTTTTGTCTTGTCTGCTTATGCAGGCTCCCCATTCTGTTCAAGAGCGCGAACAGCGCAATGTCCGATGGGGTGATCCTACAATCAAGTTTTTCAGTGAGGCATGTATGACAAAAGCGACGACAAGATTATCAACAGCCCAATCCATCAACAGCGCGATCAAAAGCATCTGCGACATCATGCGGCGGTCCAACTGTGCGGGCGCATGGATCTTGTTTCTTTGCATTCTGGACGAGCGCGAAGAACAGGAAGAAATGATGGCTGAAGCCGTTGGGCAACGCTATGCTCCCTCACTCTGTTACACATGCCCGTCGCCGGACGGATCAGATGTTTTTTTAATAATATAGAGTGGTCGCTGTTTGATTTCTTCGAAGATGCGTCCCATGTACAGCCCTAGGATACCAAGCGCGAGCATCTGGATGCCGCTGGCAAAGAGAATTACGAAAATCAGGGTTGTAAAGCCCGGGACATCGTTGGGACTGCGTCCGAAGAATGGCAGGTCAAAAATCCTCAGCGCGCCGTAAAACAGAAGTCCCAAAAACGAAACCAGGGAAATGAGCACGCCCATCAGGCCGACCCACTGAAGGGGGCGAACCGAGAAGTTGATGAGACCGTCCATTGCCAGTTTGAGCAGGTGGCGAAACGCGTATTTTTTTCCCGAGAATCGCGCTTGGCGTTCATAAGCCACGCCTGTTTGTGAGAACCCCACCCACGCGCGCAGGCCGCGCATGAAGCGGTTGCGTTCGGGCAGGGCATTGAGATGATCGACCACGCGGCGATCTAAGACACAAAAATCGCCAGCATCTAAGGGCGTGGAAATGGTTGCGAGCTTGCTTAAAACGCGATAAAACAGCCAGTAAGACGTGCGCTTGAAGGCGTTTTCTTTGCGATGTTGGCGAATGCCATACACGACCTCGTATCCTTCGCGCCATTTGTCGAGTAAACGAGCAATACATTCGGGTGGATCTTGAAGATCCGCGTCCATAAGGGCGATGGCTTCCCCCTTGGCATAGCTGAGTCCGGTGCACAAAGCAGATTGGTGTCCAAAGTTTCGGGAAAGGACCAGGTAGTGATGGTTGGGATGCTCCCGATGAATTTTTTCGAGGATAGCGCGACTGTTATCCGTGCTGCCGGTCGACAAAAATGACCTCATAAGGCGTATGCCATTGCGCGGACGCCCTGTGCAGGCGATCGACCAGCGGTTCTAGGTTTGATGCCTCGTTGTAGAGGGGAACGATAATTGAGATCATGGCAGGCGTTTTGGATTTACCGAGGATTCAACGGTTACTCATCCCGCGTTGCATTCTTTTTTTTAGGGCTTGTATTTTGGCGCTGATTTCGGGATCAGCGCCTTTGTATTTCAGAACATTGCGATACGCATCAATCGCCTTTGAAATGCGATTGCTCTTCTCGCAGGCCGCCGCGAGCAAGAGATAAATCTCGGGATCTTGGGGATTGGATTTGAGGGCATTTTCAAATGCCGCAATAGCAGATTCAAATTGCAATTGTTTGAGCAAAATAACGCCGATGTTAAATTGCACATCGGCGTTTTCTGGCTGAAGATCCAAAAGTTTGCGATACGCGGCCAATGCGTCAGCGTATTGATTGAGGGCGTGATACACATTGCCCAAATGGACGTACGCCTTGGTATATCCGGGCTGAAGATCAACTGCTCGCTCGAGATGTTCTCGGGCTTTTTCGCTTTCTCCCAGCGTGTGGTAAACAAAACCCAGGTTGGTGTGCGAAACCGGATCGTTTGGGTCGTATCGGATGGCATTTTTGTACGCCTCACGCGCGCGCGCATAATTTTTGCTTCTGATGTATTTCCATGCCAATTTTTTGTACCGGCTAGCGGGATGGATGAAGAAAGGGTCTGTATCATAACTGCTGTCCGGACGGATAATATAAAACAGCGGCACGCGGTCTCTCTGCACAATGTGAAGAATTTCTCCGGGAATCAACTTGTGGCGGTTGTCGCGGGTCGTGGTCAAATACAAGTCCATGTGTTCTGGCGCGGGGTTGAATACATATCGCGCTTTGTCGAGCAAGTACTGTGCATTGTTGCTTCCCGCACCAATGCGAAGTTTGCGCCCGCCCGAGAGGATGTCATAATATTTATCGAGCCATGCAATGCCTTGTTTGTAGGTGTTTTCCCAATAGTCGGTTTGATATTTTTGCGCCGCGGTGAAAAGGCCGCCGGCGTAAACGCGGTTGAAGTACACATATTCATTGGGATGCAGGCGAATCATGTCATAGACCGTGACGCCAGCGAGCAAGATGGGTACGATCAGAAAGACGCGGCGGCGATGAATAAGGGAGCGGATTGCGCGTTCCAACCCCCCCGCGCACAAGACAGCGAACGGCGGAAAAATAAATAACAGGTGGCGAAAGCCGTCGTAAAGGGGCGCGTGAATCGCCACCACGTAGATCAGGGGAAAAGCAGCGGCAACCGCGATGAGTGCCCATTGCATCAGGCGATGGGATAGGGCGCGTTTTTTGAGGTTGTAGGCGAGATAGAACAGGCCCGCGCCGAGACAGATGAGATGGAGTTCGGGCGCGATCAGGGCGAACCATTGCAAAGCGTAGTGCCGCGGCACGTCAACACTTTGCATCATCTGCCCATCAAAAAATGTGGTGTTGTAATGCGTAAAATGCGAAAAATAACGCAGCGCGTAAAATGGATAGGTCAAGGGGTCCTGCTGTGCCCGAGGCCAGAACGCGAGCATGGTGATCCACGCTATCGCGACGATTGAACCCATTTGGATCGCATAGTTTTTGAGGTGCGCGAGTTTTTTGCGGGGCGTTTTCATCGCGTCGAAAAAATACGCCATGGCCCAAAATAAACTGAGATAGGCAAAGAGGATTAATCCCCCAATGCGCGTGCCCAAAGCCAACCCAATGCCCAGTCCCGTGAAGACGGTTCTCTTCCACGAGAGATGGGGGATTTCGGACAAACCGCGCACCATGTGATAGAGACTCCATGCATAACAGATGGCAAAGGGAATATCTTTGGGGTTATTAAACGCGTGTCCGTAATACCGGGGGATGAGCAAGAGGAGGACTGCCGCGAGCAAGCCCGTAGAAGAGGTGCCCAGTGTCGCGCCGATTTTGTAAACGATCACAACGCCGAGAAGCCCGACGAGTGCGTTGACGAGATGGTGCGCGTCATAGAGATCAAAGGGAAGAATTTGGGAGGCACTGTACGCCACGAGGTTAAACAAGACGCCGTATCGTTCCAAGTCGATGTGTTTGATTGTCAAAAAAAAGTCGTGGGCGTTATCCGCACCAAAGTACCAGTCAAATACGGCCTGTCCGTAAGCCACTTGAGGAGGTTCATCAATGGTGATGCCATACTCGCGGAACGTACTCAGAATGAGGACGCCGTATAGCGCGATCAGGACGCAAAAAAGTGTTTTATAGATGGTCTTGTGTGGCATGGTCGTTCTTCGCAAATCTACGCAACGGGGTACCTGTCTGCCGAAAGCTCGCGACAAGCAGGCAACTGCGTCAGTAGTTTATCGAAGTTCGCAATAATTGGGAGCAGGCGGCGGAATTACTTGGTGAACTGGCCTGAAAAACGGCCAGTTGTACACCCACCGCTGCGTTGTAGGCTATGCCTGTGCGTCGATTCGTTGATGAACTGCTGGTGAAGCGTCGCAGTTGTACACCACTCCGTTGATTCGTCCATTCGTCCATACCTCATCTGCCTTGAAAATCCGGTCTGCGTTTTTCCATAAATGCCGCGCGGCCTTCTTTGTAGTCGTCGCTGTCAAAACAGGCGTCGTTGACCTGCTTGCACAAGTCGAGGTCGCGCTGATCGGGATCTTTGCCAATTTCTGCAATAATCTGTTTGCACGCTTTGATGGTCAGCGGGGCGTTGTCCGCAATTGTCGCCGCGTAGTCCTCGACATACGCGTCCAACTCTTCTCGTGACAAAACGCGGTTGATCAAGCCCATGTCATAGGCTTCAGAGGCGTTGAACCGGCGGGCCGTGAACAGGATTTCTCGGGCATTGGCCGGGCCGACCAAACTGACGAGGGGTTTGAGCGCGTTGTAGCCATACCCCAGGCCGAGTTTGGCCGCGGGAATGGCAAAGGATGAATCATCGGACGCGATCCGCAAGTCACAGCACAGCGCGGTTGCCAGGCCCCCGCCCATGCAATAGCCCGCAATTTTGGCAATGGTGGGTTTGGGAACGCGCGCGAGTTTCTGATACGCGCGTCCCATGGTGGCGTTATAGGTTGCCACATCATCTGCTGATCCGCGTTTATCGTCAAATTGCGAGATATCTGCCCCGGCAGAAAATGCCCTGCCGCCAGTGCCAGAAAGGACAATGACGCGAATCGCATGGTCCGATTCCAAATCGTCAAGGCCCTGCGCGATACCTTCCCACATGGTATATGAGATGGCGTTGTGTTTTTCGGGTTGGTTCAGGAGAATGCGTCCAACGCCGCCGTCTTTTTGCACGATTATTTTTGGGGTCATGGAACACTCCGCGGGGCATGTCAAACGATGTTCCCCTTTTTCATGGTTGCAATTTCATCTTCTGAAAATCCAAATTCTCTCAAAATCTCGCCCGTGTGTTCCCCTCGTTCGGGAGAGGGCTTATAGGGAAGGTCTGGCGCGCGGCTCAAATTTGTCGCATGGCGCACGACCTCACGGGTGCCAATGACGCTGTGAGTGACCGCGCGCGACATTTTTAGATGCCTGACCTGGGGATCAGACCACATTTCGTCTATGTGATAGATCGGACCGCACGGTACCCCCGCTGCATTCAGCGCGTCAATCCAATGGGTGCTGTCTTGCGCTGCAAAATGGTTTTGAAGGTTTTCGTTGAGTGCATCCCGATTTTTCGACCGCGCTTCGCCGTTGATGAACCTGGGATCCCCGTACAGATCCTCGGCGTTGAGCACGTCACAAAGACGCTGCCACATCTGATCGCCGCTGCACGCAATATTGATGTGCCCATCGCGAGTGTGAAACACGCCCGTGGGAATGCTGGTGGGGTGGTTGTTCCCGGCTTGGGTTGGCACTTCGTTTGCCATCAGCCATCGCGCGGCCTGAAAGTCGAGCATGGCAATTTGCGCTTCGAGCAATGAGGTATGCACCCACTGCCCTTCGCCGGTTTCCTCGCGTTGCAGCAAGGCGATCAAAATGCCAATGGCCGCGTACAGGCCCGAGGCGAGATCAGCGATGGGCACCCCGACGCGCACTGGCCCCTGACCTGGCAAACCCGTGATCCACATCAACCCCCCCATGCCCTGTGCGATTTGATCGAAACCGGGCCGCAACCGATACGGCCCCGCTTGCCCAAATCCCGAGATGCTGGCATATACAATGCGCGGGTTTTCTCGTTTGCACCTGTCATATCCAATTTTGAGCCGATCTTTGACATCGGGCCGGAAATTTTCCACAATCACATCTGCGCGCTCGACCATGCGAAAAAATGCCTCTCGCCCCGCGTCGGCTTTGAGATTTAAGGTCATGCCGCGTTTGTTTCTGTGCAGATTTTGAAAATCCGGCCCGTGACGGGGGCCGCCCATGCTTTTGGCGCGGTCGATGTTTTCAGGCGGCTCAATTTTGACGATATTCGCACCCCAATCCGCGAGTTGTCGCACGGCTGTTGGCCCCGACCGCACGCGGGTCAAATCGAGCACGGTAAAGCGGGAGAGCGGCGCGTTTTTCCATTGCATCACGTTTCTCCAAGAATGTCGGGTAGTTCGTACAGGCTGTTGATTTCGTAGTCGGGTTCGGGAATGTGGCCTCGGCGCGTCGCCCCATTGCGATTGAGCCATGCAACGGAGATGCCGGCTCGCTTTGCACCGACAATATCGTCGTCTTGTGAATCGCCGACGTAGAGGGTTTGAGCGGGGTTGGCGTTGCGCGCTTTGAGCGCGTCAAAGAAGATGTTGGGATTGGGTTTGTAACAGCGCGCGGATTCCGAACTCATCACGACTGAGAAGGTTAGGTCGTTGACGGCCAAAGCCGATGAGAGGTGCGCGTCGTCCGCGTTGGAGATGACGCCGGTTTGCACGGCGGGGAGTGCGGCGAGGGTTGATTCGACATCGCAAAACAGGGGCACGTTGCCCAATGCGTGGAAAAGGTCGGGAAGATAATATTCGGGGTCTGCCCGCACATTGAGGTCCGCAAAGGTTTTTTTTAGGCTGGCGATATGCGCCTCCCAAAAGGAGATAAAGTCGCCTTCGCGCAACAGGGGAAAGAAGTAGCGGTCCCAGTGGTCGAGGAAAGCTTCTCGCGTCAGGTCGAGTTGCACGTCGTCAACAATGATCTGACAGGTCGCATAGAGGGCGTCATAGGTTTTGTCAAACAGCGTGCCATATCCGTCAAAAAAAACAGTGGTGTACATCACCGGTAATCCTCCGCATAGCCTTCGGGTTCAAAACCGAGCACCTCGCGAGCATGGGTCATGTCCCGATAGCTGTATCGGTTGTTGGAGACCGCGTAAAAGATGTCAAATTTGAGATCGTCGGATGCCGCGATGCAGGATTCGACCATGCGAGCAATGGTATTTTGGCTGCACCAGACAGAGTAGCCGCGCGCGCCCAAAGGCCGGTCTTCGGCATTGACCGCGCCAATGCGAAGGCAAATCACAGAGAGGCTCGTGCTGTCCGCGTAGTGGCGGGCAAGGGCTTCGCCCCACACTTTGGTGCAGCCGTAGATACCGCGCGGTCGCGGGGGTGTTTTGTGAGAAAATTTATCCCAGGTTTTGGGAACGCTATCATAGTGCCCTTCCGCGATCGCGGCATAAGGCGGGTCGTTTTCCCAACCCGCTGTAACCGATCCACTGCTGGCAAAAATCACGCGCTTGACCCCCGCGCGATGCGCGGCTTTAAAGACATTGTAAGTGCCTGCGATATTGTGCGCGACAAAGCCTTCAAAGTCGCTTTTGATCGCAGCGGCCAAATGAACGACCGCGTCAATGCCCTCAAACGCCGGGCGAATCGCGTCGAAGTCCGAAATATCCGCGCGATGGCAGTCCACGCCCGCAACCGCGCGGCGGTTGAGCGCGCGGAGTTCGTATTTGCCTTCGAGTTGCTCGCGAACAACGCCGCCAATAAGCCCGCTCATGCCCGTGATGAGAATTTTTTTCATTTAACTGCTCCTTTGTTAGCCCTTTCCGTTGCGGGGAGGGACTTTCTAAATAGTCTGCCAAGTCACAAGCAGATCTGTTAAGTATTATGTTAAGTAGTTATTCAGGTGTTTTTGGATATGCATTTTACCCCGAAACATGGCAGTTGGTTAAACATCGCCGAGATAGAACGGAGTGTCTTGCTGCGTCAGTGCCTCTCGCGTCGCATCGGCGACCTGCAAACCTTGCATGAGCAGGTGGATGCATGGTGCAACCACCGCAATCAACGTCAAAGGGCACCGATTGACAGTTTACTACTGACGATGCACGCACTTGACTTAAACGCTTATACCCTCAAATTCAAACTTGAAGAACCACTAGGACGACCTGATAGCTGGAATTACCAGGCTCATGGCCCTATGCTCATGGCACAGTCGGGGCCTTAATTTTGTAATTCTCCGACGTACCTGCGGGGCGTGGACAGAAGTATCGGAAATCGCATGCCGCACACGTCGCCTCGTCCTCACAGTTCGGAGCCCAAGTCTGAAGAATATCGCGGCCAGTCGCTTCTGCCACGACGTCTTCCTCAGCGCGGCGGACAACGTCATCGAAGGATGCAAGGGCACGCTCAATGCTCTCTGAGGAGATCGGAATAACTCGAATGGCCCTACGCAGACGAAAAGCGAGTGATAGTTGACTTGTATCCATGCCATCACGCCACATTCTGATAATCTGCTCATCTTGCGATCCAGTCTCAGGTACTACATCTGAGCGATTCGACAGACCGCGCCTAAGTGCTTTCATCTCTGCCCCACCAGGTGTCAACTCGTTTATGTAGATCAAAATTCCGGCCACAACTCGCAGTGCTTCAGGTTGTCGTCCTCTCAGCCAAGCGTAAGTTTGAATTTGCCAGTCTCCTTGGTCCCAATAGGCTTCATCAATCAAGGGGCGTCTCGCACCTTTATAGTCGACGATAACCTCAAATGTTTCTGGCAGGTTTGGACAAACTTGCAGAACACACTGGCGAATAAGATTGTCGTCGGGGGCTTCAGAGAGAGTTGCGTTAGTCAGGACGTCGATGACGCCGTGTACTTCATAGTTATCGCAGCGAAGATCTTTCTCACTATCTGGTACAGGTCTTGTTCCAATCACTTTGCGCTCTGTAGAAGCGATAAGTGGAAATAAATGCTGTCCGAACTCATTCACCGCGACCTCAATACGACGGTATGCCGAGTCGCGAGCGGCAGCACTGCGAGCTTGTTTGCCCTGCTGCCGGAGAGCATTTTCCACTGTGTCAGCAAATTTGCCAATGTCGTGGTCCTTCCAGCTTGGCGAATCTTGCCGCCATTCGCGTTTTGTGCATGGCCAAGGAAAATCAGGTGGCTGTTGGCCCTTCTGGCGCAGTTCAGCCCAAAACCGATAGGACATTTCTAGTGTACCATGCAGAAACTCGCCAAACCAGAGTTGAACCGGCCTTGATGGAGGCAGGGCACTGCCATTGTGGTATCGATACTGTAGGCGACAGCGCAAGTAGGATAGCAAGTCGCCTGTAAGCGAATAGGATGGAACAATATGCTCTGGTCGTTTGATTTCGAGTTCCATAGTCAACTCTCGGGAGTGCATTGGATTATAGCAGCAAGAACGGCGGCTCAACTCGTACGGGAGGTCGACGGGTACTGTACTCCTGCCTCCATGGCCAGTAACCATCCCGATGCCAGCCTAAAGCGATATTCGGAATTGTCCTTTCGGTAAGATCACTTCCGGTTCCATAGCGCAGACAACTCTCGTTTCCTACGAGCATCAGCACAGACTGAGGACGGCTATAGGCGACGTAGTAGAGTCGAACCAAGTCGTCAAATGTACGATCCAATGCTTCAAGGCCTCCGCGTAGGGGGGTGGTTAGATGAGGTTCTACATCATCTTCGGCTTTTACCACATTCGAGATACGGTCCGGGAATCTCAAGAATCGCTGCATTGGATGGTTGCGCGTGAAGCGACTTCCAACATCAACGATTACTAAGGGGAATTCCAGTCCCTTTGCCTGATGAATCGTCATAAATTGCAACCTATCTCGCGGAACACTTGGCATAATGTCTTCGTCAACATCAACCTCGTTCTCTGCAATCGGTATAAGTGCGTCACGAACGAAGCTCAATCGACTTAAACGTACATGGACACCATTATTAGCCGTGTTCTGCAGAAGTTGCATACCATAAGGAGAGGCCATACCCGCACTCGCAATGATGCGCGTAATAGCCTCCAGCCATACTTGATGCTCGGGATTACGCTGAAATTCAGGCATCCAAGAGAGCAACTTAAAGATAAGTTCCAGAACGGGCCAGTCTTGAGGAAAGTCTTCTGTTGCTCGTCCCACCGCGGCATTTTGCCAATCCCTAATGAAACCGCCAAGTGCTTGACCGTCATTCGGGGACGGGTTTGAATCAACAAACTGCTGAGCATTTTGCCTCCATTGCCCAAGGAAAAACCTCGCCTCATTCGTCGGTTTCACGTCATCGATGATTGTGTTATGTGGATCAACTGACAGAAGGGGAAGACCCAAGAGAACGCTTACATCGGGAATGGTTCGCAGAGCTTGACCGCGTGGATTGAAAACTTGGAGACCTTTGGCTTCCATTTTGTCCCGCAACATGCCAGAAAATCGGCTCTGTGCTGCACTGTTGTAGCGATTGTAACTGACTTCTTCAACGGAGTGGGCGAGAAACACTGCGTCACCCAAAGCACCGTCCGAGGCCATCCGAATTTCCTGATCTATTTCGCTGATAAACACACTTCCTTGAGAAACCAGTTTAGACAAAAATGCTGCAAGGTCTGTTGCGAGACTTTCCTGATCAGGCCTGAACATGCCGATTACGGGAATAGATTCACTTGCTCGGGTTGCTGTGACTAATGGTTTTGGAGGGGTTATTCTTGCAAGCGAAAAACTTGGGTCACTTGTAATATAATCATTATAGAACTGCACAATCTCCGGCCTTGATCGAAAGTTTCTGGTCATGTCCACGCGGTTGGTTTGGCGTCCTGTTACTTGCTGACAACGGCTAGCAAAGTCCGTAAAGAGTTCGACCGAACCACCACGGAATCTGTACATGGATTGGTCGTCGTCTCCTACAATGGTCATTGATAGGCGAGGCATATCTATAAGCATCTGAAAATAAATGGCTTCCTGAAGCGGGTTCGTGTCCTGATATTCGTCGATCAAAACTACTCGTACGTCTTTAAGCCATTCGTCAAGCGATACACCGGACAGGCGATCGAGAAACTGATCCTCTAAAATTGTAAAGTCAAAGACATTTGTTTCAATTGCTTGCTGACGGTAGGATTCCAGCATCTCAATAATCAATTCTTGTGCTTGCCCGAATTGTGCATAACTGTTCAAATTCACACGATCCTGTATCAAACGTTCAAGCAAGCGTTTCGCCACTCTTAGCGCATCTCCACGATTGCGAGGAGGCTTGCTATCGAAGGTGTATCGACTCAAAAGGGTATTAAGGATGTCTTGATTGGACTCGTATAAATCTCGAAATGCAGATCTCTTCAAAATTAGGTTACTTGCGGAAACTTCTGCGACTATGGGCGCGAGTGTCCCTGGCAAGCGATGTTCTGTCAGCACTTGTTGAACAATACTGTCCAATGTGTCAATTATGCATCGATTAAGGTCAATCTGGTCGAGATTGATATCAGGATCTAACTCAAGTTCTGTACAAATGATTGTCCCCCAATCCAGCCAGCGTGTGCGTAGCTCGCGAGCAGCTTTTCGAGTGAATGTAGTGATCACGATGTTCTCAGGTAGAACGTCCTCTACGAAGACAAATCGCAAGGCGCGAAGTACAAGTACAGTGGTCTTTCCTGAACCTGGACCAGCAACAATTTGTAGAATACGATCATCGGCATGGAGGACCGCTTTGAGTTGAGCTTCGTTATCTGGATTTCGCAGGTCCCGCCCAAGGCGACTACTAATTATATCGAGAAAACGATCATTGCGAATCATAAAATGTCCTTCAGGATTTCGTACAACAAGAGCGGGTTGAGTTCATTACACTTTTCCATTAGGTATTCCCATACTTTGCCTCCCAAACAGGAAGTTTTGCCTCCAAAAACGAAGCTATGCGACCATTTGCATCCGTAGTCTTCACAGGCAGAGGAACCGCCTCAAGGCCAGTCGCGTCGTGACTGACCAGAAGCCACTGTCCTTTCCCAAACTTAAACGTCTGATGCAACATCTCATCGCCCAAACCGAAAGCCTCAGAAACGGCTACGCGGTCGGTGGCTCTCGGCAACTTTGAGATAAAATAGGTATGCGGCTGGGACATGATGTTGGTATCGAGATAGCGAATCCGTTGAGTTGCTATGCCGAGACCGATGCCAAATTTCCTTCCGCGCCGCGCAATTGTTTCGGCAATCTTGGCCGATTGTTCATAGCTGCCCGAGCCACGCTGACGGATAAATTCATCAGCCTCGTCAAATATGAAACCGACAGTCGGATCAATGACACCATTAAGCCTTCGGCTCTCATACAGTTCATTTCCAAGATTATGCGAGAACTCTCTCAGTTCATTAGGGTTATGAGATTGGACTATCCAGAGAGAATGACGGGTTTTATCATTTAGATCGTCTATGATTTTAGGCAATGTCGTGCTCGCAGCCAAATGTTTGGCCGTTGACCGCTCAAGCTCTTCAAGTTTGGAAATATGATTGCTAAAGTCCCCATCGTTATGGAACTCGGCATATTGTTTCTGTCCAAGCAGTTCATCCAACTTTTCCCTGATACGCCTCGCTAAATCAGGGGTAAAACGCGCTTCTTTGTAGTCTCCGATGTTGAATTCCCGCAATACCATCTTGGTCAAGCTTTTCCGACTTGTAGCCTTCGTCTGCCGTCTTTCTTTTGCCCAATTAACCACATCACCAGAAAAAAAGAGATCCCACACGGTTATATTTTTTGATTCGTTGAAATAGTGGATTTTCTTACTTTTGATGAGATCGAGAAAAGCCCATGCCATTTTATCCCGTTTTCCTTGAAGGGCTTTAGGAAGAAGGGTGGAGCGCAGGAGTTGCTTTGTGGCCTCTTTATCTTCCGGTGCCCCATTTAGATCGTTAATATACTTGAAAGTTCCTTCAGGTAAGGTGTTCCTGCCAATAGTGAGCAGACGCCCTTCGACATTATCTGAAAGAAGTTGATCAATTAGAAGACCAGTATATTCGCTCATTAGATCGAAGAATACTAATTTGACTGGCTCTTGAGTCGATTCAAAAATTTTTGCTACTATTGTTGACAAAAGATTAGATTTGCCCACACCAGTAAAACCAAAAATAGCAAAATGAGTACGGAGCAATTCGTCAATACGCATCAGAATTTCGACATCTGGATCGCGGGCGAGCGTTCCGATTACGGTGATGTTTTTTTCATTGTTCTGATCAATGCCATTGTTGGCAATCCGGTTTGTCGTTTCACTGTCGAGTACGCGAACTTTCGATCCGACCATTGCCATGTTCGTCTCAGGCCCAATATCAAAAGCTGTATCGCCGCCGTATGATTCCGGTTCTGCTACTTCCAATTCCGGTTCTACTATTTCCAATAGTGTCGGAATAGCCGTAGCTTCTATCTTCGTCGTTTCCTCCGTGGCCTCTTTATCCTGCGATTCCCAATCTTGCGCCGCGCTACGAGCAGCCTCAACAACAAACCCTGGATAACCCGAGTTCCCGCTCTGCAACGCAAAATGCGAAGGCATTACTGAGGTAATTTCCAGTATGGACCAGCGACGAAACTTTGTATCTGAACCGAAATTCGCAACTGCCAGCATTGTCCCTTCCTGAATTTCATTTATCGTTTCACGCGTATAATCAAACCAGATAGTGTACCGGAATCGCGTATCAGGCGATTCCTGCATAGACATCAGAGTGCCCTCAAGTTTCTTAAACATGATTCACCTCTTAGCAGAATCTCTGGTCGTTCTAAAAGTATCGCTGAGTGGGTTGCTACTTAGCACCCTTGTTGATGACTCGATTGTTTTTCCGACCCATCGTCCCATACTTTTGGCTCCCCAATCGGCTTTGTGCAGTGGATCTGGATATCCAATGGCCTCAGCAAAGTGATTCTTGGTTAAGACAGATAACAAGTACATCATTACTGTTTGGCCGCGGTTCAGTTGTTTAGCATCTCTCCAAGCGAATGGCTTGACACGGCCTAGCTCGCTTGTCTCGATTAGAATTTCTGCTGGTGAAGCCTCTGCACCAAGAGAATCAAAAAATGGCTGTAAGAGTCTTTCTATAAAAACGACGTGGCCCATTAAGGGATTTCTCTTTTCACGGCTTAAAAAAAACTGTCCCAGTGACTTCATAAAAAGGCGTTCCTGATTCACAATCCGTCCCATTACTCCACCAACTTGGGTTCTACCTGTCTCATCATCGCGCTCGCGGTGGAGTGTCATAAACGCCGAGTCGAACTCAATCGTTGCCCATGGTGCTTCGAGATTAAAGTCAAAACGTGGCAACGCCTCACAGAGCATTCGGTCCGTCCACGGCAGCACATTGACCGTTAGGTTGCGAAGTTGAGGATGAAAACCCGTCTCCAGCGTCACTCCAAAATAGTTGCGTCCAAAATAACGAGACGCGGAGTCTTTTATGATTCCATACAGTAGAACCTTGCGTTCCCAGCTTACCTCAATAAGCATACGCATGCCAACTGCTACGAGAAAGTTCAAATCATTGGAAGACATCCAGTGCTTCCGCAAGACCCCAGAATAATCAGTGGTCTCGTATTGAAGTGCAGTCGGGTCTTTCTCAAGGAATAGACGCTTGCAGATATTCTGAAAAAAAGCCTTTGTATAATCCCAAGATTCACGAACATTTACCAAAGGATCGCCGTTCTCGTCTAAGACTCCGCGTTTAGCGAGCCAACCAAGTGCTCTTCTGAGACTGGCAACTTCTACGCCATAGGCTTGAGCAATTGCGTTCAGATCTACTCGCTTCGTAGGCTCTTTCAAGAGCGAAGCAATAATCGTCCTAGGTCGATCCATATTCTTGCTTGAAGGTATGCCAAATATATCGTTCACGGGTTGGGCATAAGCGACTGCTATATCTGCCTTCGTTAGTTCTCTACGGTCATAAGGATAACCCACCAGACCGACCTTGTCTTGAGCTTGGGCAACATTTGCGAGCACTGAAGAAGGCGATAAGTCCATCAGAACAAGGTGAGGAGCATCTAAGGCAGATGATGTAATGGCATTGATCGCCAAGAAAATCTCAGCTAGTTGCATTATCTGAGTGTGGACACTCGCGACGTTAGCTTCTTCTTCATTGGTCGCCAAGAATTGCTCACCCTGCGGCTGAACCTCTTCAAGCCTTGCAAACGGTACGGGAACCCAAGCAACCATAGAAACATCCTGATCCAGACTCCAGCGCTTGTACTGAACTCTATGATCGCCAGCATCCAGTTCGAGCTCTCCGCGTGCTCCGTATGCTCCTCCAAAGAAAGTCAGCATATCGGAAAACTGCTCTCTCCTGCACGTTCCATCTATCGCAATGAATTGAAGCCGACGAGTCCCTAAATAACGTTCTATATATTCCTGTAGTCGGTCGCGACCTCGCGGCGACGAAAACCACTTGCGAAAATGAACGACCTGAGTTGATAGGAATTGCTCATAAAATTCTTCGGCAGCCGAAAGCCGCTCTGAGACAAGTTCGTTGTACTGGTCCCGTCCAACATTTAGGGCGTCGCGATAAGCCGTGCTGATGTCAGATGCCCTAGACATGCCCACCTTCTTGGATGCGTTTATACAGCATGAGCGTGTTGTGCGCTCCCCGTCTCTTGTTGCGATTCGCTCCTCGAAAGATAAGGATATGTATCCCAATTTCCTTGCAAAAGGGACAGTCGCAATCTCTCCAAGGCCGATTCTTCAGTGTTTCCTTATATCTCTTTTGCATGGACTGTATTTCACTGGATCTTTCCAAGTGGCAGTCATAACTGAGAACGGCGTCGAGAACTTCGCTGATGCTGGCTTCATCTCTATCATATCTACATAGTAGGCTCAAAACTTCGCGTTCCTCTTGCTCCAATTGAGCAATATCCGCATTTGCCGCTATCAATCGCTGGCGTGTACGCCCATCGCTGGTCATCGGAACCCGCAATGCCGCATACCACTTGCCATGGGTGCTGAGGTAATTCTGATCTGAGCGAAGCCACGCTTTTCGGAAGTACGTTGCGCTGTCAAAGCTGTCAATTTTAAGTTCGCGAAACACGTTTTGCAATTTGGGGCGAAAAATACCAAAGAGATGTATCCATGGTCGCTCTTTGCGATTGTTGGCCGCGGCAACCACTGCTCTCGCAATACTCTCTATTTCGCTATCGCTCAGTGGAACAAGGCCCCCGATCGCCAAGTGGCGATACCCGAGATCACAATAGTCGTGTACGAATTGGGCATACATCGACGGGTTGAGTGCTTGAATCGTGCCAACCGGATTGAATTGCGCCTTCCGATCCTTGGCAGCCTGAATAAACGACTTTGCATTCTCGCGCGTAGTTTTTACCCTAAAGGCACGTTCCTCATCGGAAAGAATCGTTGTTTTTCCGTTCTTGTTGATTTTTTGAACAGGAATGTGATCAACCGACGCCCCAAAGTTGAAGCCATATAACTCGTACAGCGCGACCGCCTGTGCCACCGAAATCGTTGGCTCATCTTCGTTCACATAGCTGAAGGCACCACAATCGCCAAAGAGCCATTGATTATCAGACAGACCAAACTGTTTGCGTAGTGGCAAAGGAGACAGAGCACCGGCTTCGGTACCTTCCAACCTACGCAAGGGGCCTTTCGATGTTCCCTGTTGAGCTAGACTAAGGAGAATACCATCGCACATTTGTTTGGGTTTCATCAAAATGCAACAGTGTTTGTCCCCTCTGCCTTCACGCGTTGACCCCGAGAAGGTGTCTTGCTCAAAGTCAAAATTTGGATCCAGGAGGTCATCCCAATCTGGAAGGAAATAGCGGCGCCTTCCGGTACCGCCCTCAACGTCCGCCTTCACACGCCGGTCATGCGATATGCTATTGAGGAAAGACTTGATTTGACTCATTTTCTTGCCAATGCCGCCTTGAAACTCTTGTGTCTTAATTGGGCTAATTATGGCAGGGCGATAATCCTTTCCCAACGATAGATACACGGTATTGTGATAATCAGTCCACTTTTTCATAATAACAGAACATTCAGCAGCCTTTTTTTCGGCCATAACGGGAGTCATTCGCAAGTCGTAGTTCTCAATGCCCTTCAGACTTCCAAACAAACCGTATTGAGCAGAGAGGATCGCAATAGACAAGTCAGATGGCCATTGATTGTCTCGCAGAAACTTTTTGATGACCTTATACTGAGATCCATCATAGCGGTCAAGTGCGGGAAGCAGACCTTCGCAATCTCGTTTGGTCTGCGAGCAACCGAGAATGAGTAACTGTTTCATATAGGTATTCCTATGTTGGATGATCTGCTTACGCAGTTGTACTGCTTACGCAGTTGTACACCATTTCCTGCCTGTCGGCAGACAGGCAGTCAGGGACACGGCACTTTTTAAATACCAACGCCAAATTCCCGTTCAAATTCTCGCCAGAGATCGACATCCACATCGGCAGTGGCGTCCGCGAGGACTTCGTCGAGTTCTCGCGGTGAAGCCGGCCCGACAAGGAGCATGCCATTGCCCTGTAAGGGCGCGGCGAGGCAAAATTGCAGGCCGAGGCGGCGAATGCTGATGCCGCGGCGGTTGCACCATGTCCACATGCCAAGGGCGCGGTCTGCCTGGCCGGAATAGCGACGGTCTGTCAACTCGGGATCGGGCATAGGCCCGGCGAGAACGCCCATGCCCTGCACACTGGCGAGGATGAGGCCCACATCGCGTTCAAGCGCGAGTGGGATGGTGGTTTTGGCCGCGGTCTGACTGAGCAGGGTGTAGTCGAGAAAGGTAATGACAATGTCGCAATGACCGGTCTCAATGGCGTAGCTGTGAAAATCGTGCGAGCGACAGCCAATGCCGGTATATCCGATCACGCCTTTGTCTTTCATTTTTAGAAGCTCATCCGAAGCATACCCCGGCGCATAAGCTTCTTCTATATCCTGCGGGTCGTGGATGAGCACCGCGTCGAGATAATCGGTCTTGAGTTGTTTGAGGCTGTTTTCAACGGTCCAGCGGATGGCTTTGCCCGAATAGTCGTGCCGGTGATCGGGATGTGTGCCGGCTTTGGTCTGGAGATAGACTTTTTCGCGGTATCCGTCTTGAAGCGCGAGGCCCACGCGGCGCTCGCTTTCGCCCCCGCCATACGCGGCAGAAGTGTCGATAAAGTTGATCCCGCGGTCAATGGCCTCGCGCACCGTGGCAATGCCCACATCGTCAGACACGCGCTGCGGACTGCCGAGAAAGGCACAGCCGAGTCCAATGGCTTTGGGTTTGAGTTCGGTGCGACCGAGGCGGCGGGTTTCGAGTTCGGGCATGGCGTCTCCTCAAGGGTTCACTGTTGGCTTTTGACATAGCGCGCCAACACCTCGAGATTGCGGATGAAGGTGCGGCACGAGAGAATGTCGGCATCGATGCGCGCTCGCCGGTTCTGCGGGTTTCTCAACGATCCCCTTTCGATCCAGCGACCGCGGTCGTCGAGTGCGTCTATGATTTTCTGTACTTGGTCGGCATTGGGGCCGGCAACGCGCTTCTGTTCAGATAGAATGTTTTCGCGCCCATCCTTTAGGATGCGATTGTACAGGGCTTCGATCCTTTCGATCCGATCGCCGCGCACTTTGAATGCGTAATGCGTGGGCAGGTCCGAATCGTCGTGGGTAAGGACGTAATCGCGGGTAAAATACAGCGGCCTATTGGTCTGGAGTTCGTAAAAACGGGCTATGCGCCCATCATCCAAACGCGAGCGTTTGGCCCAATTGAGTGCCGCGGGCATGGGATCGAGAAAGCGTTGTTCGCCGGTCTTCACATACAGATCCAAAAGCGTTTGCATAATCCCAAAGGTTTCGCCACCTGTGACGGCCGGCGGTTCAAATCGACGCGCCCAAGTCGGCTCCATGTCCAAATTGTATTGTTGTGCCCACACGGGTTGTGGGTCGGGCATTTGGGCGAGAAGGATAAAATCACCCCCGCGTTTGGCGGCGTCGAGATAGCGTTTGTCGCGGTAAATTGCGCGCGCTTCAACCATCGTTTCTATTACGTCGGCAATGGCATTGTCATTGAACGTGTAATAGTCCAAATAGCGCGTGTTGGGATGGGTTCTAGGCCATGTTTTGGGATAGCGCGCTTTTTTTATCGGAAATTTCTCTGGATCGGGAAAGTCCTCAAAGCGTTGCGGCCACGCGCCATTGGGATACTGCGCTTTGAGGAGGGCATTGAGGGCATATTGCGCGGCAGTGTGGATTTCCGCGTCTTTGAAATTGCGCGCGCTGTCGACGCGCATCAGCAATTGCAAGGCACTTTGCGTCGTGTTGTCGTCGAGCGTCGTGCGATTGAGGCGGTCGCCCGCGTGCATATCGGCCCGTTCGATATCTCGGCGATAGTGCCAGCGTTTGCTTTGCACGGGGTCAAAATCAATGCGATAATCCCAACCGCCAGAAGCGAGTTGCCCCCAGACGAGCGCGCGTGCCGCGTCAATTGCCCCATTGAAAAATAGCGTATCGCCGGTGGCTTCATAAGCCGAGAGAAATGCCATGCCCACAGCAGGCGTGCCGGGGGGTTGCACCCAGATGGTCGTGGGCGACGCCGCGCCTTCGCCTTCGCGCATGGAAAAGTCGGTTTTGTATCGCCACAAATACCCCCCATTTGTCGCAACATAGGTGCGAAAATAGCGCGTGGCCGCGACCATTGCGTCAATCGCGGCCCGATGGCGGGCATCATCAGCACCGAGGGGCGCGCTGGCAATTATGAGCAGAGCAAAAAGTTTTTTCATATTCTGTTTCCCAAATAAATAGCCCGTTCGCGTTTTTGAACCATAGCGCATTCCCATCTCGTGGTCAACTGCAAACGGGAGTGTATGGGTTGCGCTTTTGACGGTTAGCATGTAAATTGCAATCGCCATGGATATTCTCTATCTCGACAATCATCTGCTGGTGGTACGCAAACCCGCTGGCATGCTCGTGCAGGGCAACCACACGTCGGATGAGAATTTGCTTGACGCGGGCAAAGCCTTTCTCAAGATGACGTTTAACAAACCCGGCAATGTGTTCCTCGGACTGGTACACCGATTGGACCGCCCCGTGTCTGGCGTGGTGGTCTTTGCACGCACGTCAACAGCGGCGCGCCGCCTGTCGGATCAGTTTCGAGAGCGAACCGTTGAAAAACGCTATTTGGCTCTGGTTGAGGGCAAAGTTCCCAAGGCAGGTCGGCTGGTAAATGATATCGCGCGGCGACAAACAAAGAGCCGCATCGCGGCGCGCGGTGGACAACGCGCGGAACTCTCGTATGCGCGATTGGCATACCGCAATGGCGTGTCCTGGGTGGATGTGAACCTCGCCACCGGACGCCATCACCAAATTCGCGTGCAATTCGCGCATATTGGGCATCCCGTGTTGGGCGATTTTAAGTATGGATCGCGCGAGCCGTTTCCCAACCGCGCCATTGCCCTCCACGCGCGATCTGTGACCATAACACATCCGACAAAAAAAGAACGGATGACGTTTGAGACCGAGCCAGGAGCATTTTGGCCCGAGCGGTTGACATAACAGAGGAAGGGCCATACTGCATGAATGAATATGTGATCTATCGCAATCGGCAAACGGGCGAGATGATTTCAGAGCCGCTGATTTTGCCTCAGGTTCAATATGCCCTTGCGCGATCTCGCGTCGCGATGTTTGTTTGTGATAGGCTCCTGAATACATATTCATTTTGCTGGTTGATGGGCAAGTGGATGGATCGGGTGGGATCGCAAAAGAAAATCCGCGCGTTTGTGCAGAAATGCGATATCGATCTGGATGAGGTCGAGTTGCCTTTGGATCAATACGAGAATTTGAATGCGTTTTTCTCGCGCAAGCTCAAAGCGGGCGCGCGCGCGTTTGTGACTGATCCTCGCGTCTTCTGTTCGCCCGCGGACGGCAAAGTGTTGGTCTATCCCAAACTGGATCGACAGACCGAGTTGCCGATCAAGGGATCCCATGTGGATATCGCCCATCTCATGGCATCACGAGAATCCGCAATGCCATATTGCGAGGGTGCTGCGCTGGTGATTCGATTGGCGCCGGCAGACTACCACCGCTACCATTTTTCCGTCGAGGGCATTGCAACCGATTCGACAGAAATTTCTGGCCGCTATTATCTGGTCAACCCCCTTGCACTCCATGTAAAACCCGATTTGTTTGCCCACAACAAGCGCGCGGTGACATACCTCGAAACCGAATGCTTTGGCCGCGTGATGATCATGGAAGTTGCTGGCTGGGCAGTGGGACGCATCGTCCAAACATTCCAACCGGGTGTTGTCGGGCGCGGGCAGGAAAAGGGCTATTTCCAATTTGGTGGATCCACTGTGGTTCTCCTATTTGAGCCTGGGCGCATTGTTTTTGACGAGGATTTGATCCGCGATACGCAGGCGGGCATCGAGGTCCAAGTTCACACGGGTTCGCGACTGGGGGTGCGGGCAGCCTCATGACACCGAAGGCATTTGATTTTTCCAACTTGATCGCGATATCGGGCTTGTTTTTTGGTTTTGGGATGGTGATGTTTGCCATAGGGGCGCAATTTGAAGTTGCCCTCGTGTGTCTGATGTTTGCCGCGCTGGTCAATTTTTGGAGCGACCCCGAACACGTCGCGTTCAACCGTCTCATTTCCATGTGTACTTGTGGTTTTGCACCGGCTGTTTTTGCCTAGGCCATTCATCCGAAAGCAGGCATCTATGCCAACGATTAATCTCATTACCCTGGGCTGCCCGAAGAACGCGGTCGATTCCGAGCGCATGCACCGCCTCCTCGCGCGCAATGGCTACGACCTCTCGGACAATGCCGAAGACGCGGATATCATTGTCGTCAATACCTGCGGATTCATCGAGCCTGCCAAAGAAGAATCGATTGCAACTGTGATGGACGCCGCGGAATACAAAGCAAAAGGACAGTGTCGAGGGGTGATTGTCACGGGCTGTTTGGCCGAGCGCTATCGCAGAGAATTGGAATCTGAACTCGTGGAAGCGGACCTGATCGTGGACCTTGCGGGCGAACGGGAAATTGTCGCGCATTGCGATCACCTGTTGGGCACGTCGCGCAGGCAGACCATTCGGGACGCGGAATTGGGGTACAGCAGCGTGAGCGGTTCATCCCAGTTTATGCTCACGCCAAAACACTGGGCGTATTTGCGAATCTCGGATGGATGTGATCGCACATGCGCGTTTTGCGCCATTCCGAGTTTTCGCGGAAAAAATAAAAGTGAAGACCTGAATCAATTGGTGGGCGAAGCCCATCGCATGGTGGACCATGGCGTGCGCGAAATCGCGCTGATCGCACAGGATACGATGCGATATGGCGCGGACGTGTACGGAAAACCCCGATTGGTGGAATTGTTGAAGAAATTGATCGCGATCGACGGTCTGGATTGGGTGCGCCTGCTGTATGCGTATCCAACGGGTTGGCGCGGGGAATTGATCGACTTGTTGGCGACGGAAGAGAAATTGTGCGGATATATTGACTTGCCCATTCAACACGCATCCGATCCCATTTTGAAGGCCATGAATCGCAGCACCACACAGGCGGGTATTCGCAAGTTGATCCGCACCTTGCGATCACGCATTCCAGATTTGACGATTCGGTCGTCCATCATCGCGGGATTTCCGGGCGAGCGCGATGAACACTTTGCCGAACTGATGGATTTTGTCGATGACATGCAATTCAATCGCCTCGTCGGGTTCACCTATTCGCACGAAGAAGGCACGCGAGCCAGCAGATTGGACGATGACGTGCCCGAAGACGTGAAGCACCAGCGGTTGAATGATCTGATGGCATTGCAGGCGCGCATATCTGGGGAATTGAATGCGGCGCATGTGGGACACACGCTCAAGGTGTTGGTGGATGAGGTTTCAGACGATCCCGCTTACGACTATGTCGGTCGCACGCGGATGGACGCGCCCGAGATCGACGGCGCGGTATTTTTCACTGGCCTTGCACATGTCGGTGATTTTGTCGAGGTCGAGATCACCGATGCAACCGACCACGATTTGATCGGACATGTGGTGAAAACCAATTCCCTATTGAACATCGCAGAGGCAGAGCGTAAGACGCCGGAGGTAAGAGGAGCGTAAGACGCGAGTCAAACGGGAGATAGAGCAATGTTCGACAATAGGGAGCAGATTCTGAACCAACTCCTCGCCTGAGAAGATGGATGTAAGGGCGACATGACCGCTGACTGCTTTGGAGGAAAATCATGACCATTATCGCTGCAATGGACAAAAACCGCGTGATTGGAAAAGACAACAAAATGCCATGGCATATTTCGGCAGAATCGCAGCACTTTCGGCGCACGACAAGCGGACACGTCCTCTTGATGGGCCGCAAGACATACCAATCCATTGGGGGCAAACCCCTGCCGGACCGACCGCATGTGATTGTGAGCCGCTCTATGCCCAATGCAGCAGGGGTGGATGTATGCCGATCCCTCACCGAAGCGATTGAAAAAGCCGAGTCTTATGGGCGGGAAGTGTTTATCTGCGGGGGCGGTGAAATTTACCGCGCGACCCTCCCAAAAGCCGACCGCATGGTGCTGTCGTATATCGACGGTGAATATGCCGGAGACGAATACTTTCCCGAGTTTGATGAAGCGGAATGGATGATAACCAAAAAAGAGGTGCACGATCAATTCGAGATCGCATATTACGAGCGAGCGGATGAGACGTGAGACGTCGCGCTTCTGTCCTTTCTTTTCTTGAAATCGTCCGGCAGTCCAAGTTCGGTCAGATCATTTTCTTTTTTTTGTTTACCCGCCCCTGTCTGAGGTTCTCGTTCAATGCGTACATATCTCGATCAATTGCAATACATTCTCGACCATGGCGTGCAAAAGGGCGATCGCACGGGTGTAGGGACCATCTCGTGTTTTGGCCTGCATGCGCGCTACGCGATGGCAGAGGGATTTCCCGCGGTGACGACCAAGCGACTGGTGTGGAAATCCATGCTATCGGAATTGCTGTGGTTTGTGTCCGGGTCGGACAACATCCGCGATTTGAAAAAACTTTTGAAAAGCAATCGGCTGTGGGATGGCAATTATGCGGACTATTTGAATCGCTTAGGAGTGGATGAAAACGACGGTGGCATGGGGCGCATTTACGGCGTGCAGTGGCGGCGTTGGCAAGGGGCCAATGGAAAAGCGGTGGACCAGCTTCAAGACGCGATTGATCTGATTCGAGAAAATCCCGAGTCGCGTCGCATTTTGGTCAATGCGTGGAATGCGGCTGAAATAAGCCCTCAGAAAGTTGCACTGCCTCCCTGTCACAACTTTTTTCAATTTTACGTGGCAGAAGGCAAATTGTCTTTGCAGATGTATCAGCGATCATGCGACATGTTTTTGGGCGTTCCGCTCAATATCGCGTCCTATTCCACATTGTTGTACATGATCGCAAAAATTACAGGACTTGTGCCGCATGAATTTATTCACGTGCTCGGCGACGCACACATTTATCTCAATCATCTCGACGCAGTCAAAGAGCAACTGTCTCGAAAGCCGCATCCCCTGCCCCAGTTGCGGATCGCAGACCGCGGTCAAACCGAGATCGACGATTTTAAGATGGACGATTTTGAGCTGATCAATTATCGGCACCACCCGACCATCCGCGCGGAAATGGCCGTGTGAAGTTCAGTCGTCGGAGTTTTTTAGGGAGAGAAACCGATGAAGCTAAAATACGCGGTGGTCTATGAACGCACGACCAACAATTACTCGGCCTACTCGCCCGATTTACCGGGCTGCATCAGCACTGGGAAAACTTGGGAGGAAATACAAAAAATATCCGGGAAGCCATCGCCTTTCACATTGAGAGCCTGATAGAATACGGCGACTCCGTTCCCCAACCGCAGATGTCAATGGGGAGGCCATGACGTTCCATTGCAAGGCCCTCACAGAGTACGGCAAGCCGGTTCCCCAACAGGAGACCACGGTAGACATGACTTCGTCTGCTAGCTGATAATAGCTGACCGCTAACAGATCTAAACGCAATGAAAACATTACTTTTAATTTGTGCCGAAAGTGAGGCGCGGGTTTCTCAACGGTTTCTCAATGCGGTGATCGATGCACAGATCGCCGATTATGTCGCGGGCATTGCTTTTGGCGAATTGGAAGATCGCGTGCGCGCCACCGAAGGCGTCGATGAAATCGTCGTTTTTCCCGCACTGATTGCCCTGCCCAATGCCCTGCGCGAAAATTTGTTGCAGCGCATCAGATGCCTGGAAAATGAAAACGCGCACATGCGTATCCTGATGGCCAATCCGTTGAACAGTGACCCCCGCTTGCTCGATATGATCAAAGACCGCATGGCAACCGCGCGGCAGATCGCGCGGGACGCGCCGATATTAACCATAGATGCACCAGATGGCTCGCGCAGCCTCAATTATGTCGATTTTGCGACACGGCTAAATCAAATTCCAGATGTGAGTGCGCTCGTGCCCAATTACCGGGGGCAGGGGGTTTGGGTGCGCGAGATCTTAGACCACAAAGCCAATGCCGATGCGATTTTTTACGCGGACGACGATCGCTTTTCCGCGACCATCGACCTCGCTTTGGTTCGGGCGCAAGGGGTGTTGATTTACGGACTATCGGGGCAACCTTTGCCCGCGAGTTATGGCGGTCCCCTGCGGTTGATGATTCCCGGATACGACGATCGGTGTGCAAATGTAAAGGGTGTGGCGCGGGTCGAAATCGTTTTGCGATAGGCGAGTCTGAAAAGGGGATGGTGCATGGGCAATATACCCGAAACACGAGGACTTGATTGAAACCATTCAAACGCGATTTTCAATTTTTTTCAGGAGAAAACAGACCATGGCATTGACGCAGGATCAAGTTGATCTGTATCGCGATCAGGGGGTTTTGATTGCGGAAGGGGTGTTGGATGACGCGGCTTTTGAACCGATTGAACAGGCTTATGACGTGTTGATCAATCAGAAGGCGCAAGAACTGTTGGAAGAAGGGGCGATTTCGTCGGTGCATGCAGACAAGCCATTTAGCCATCGCTTGGCCGCGATTGCACGAGAATTAGAAGATGAGGGATACGAGGCGTTGCGCGGTTTTACGGGGGGGTTGGATATTATGAGCGCGCGCGTAAAACCGATGTTCGATATTTTTTTTCACGAAAAATTACTGTCGGCAGTCGAATGCCTGATTGGACCGGAGATTACCCTGAGTCCGATTCAACATTTTCGCCCCTATTTGCCCGCGCGCAAAAATCAACCCGGGCAAGTGCCATGGCATCAAGATCAGGGCGTGACCAAAGAAGAGGCCGATGTTTCAGAAATTATAACCTGTTGGATTCCACTGGTGGATGTGACGCCAGAATGCGGGTGTTTGCAGGTGCTGCCAGGGGTAGTGCCTATGGGACTGTTGGAACACCAGCGCGAAGGCGGCACCATGATCAAGCCCCGGTTTATGCCAGAAATTGAGCCTGTAAATTGCGTGATGAAGCGCGGCGATGTGCTGATGATGAGCGCGTACACGCCGCACAGGGGGCAGCCAAATCGCTCAAATTTGGTGCGCTGGAGCATGGATTTGCGGTTTCAAAAGACGGGCACGCCCACGGGACGCCCATTCTGGCCCGAGTTTATTGTCCAGAGCAAGGAAAGACCCCTCTTCTGTGCAAGACAGTTTTGATGCGTGGTGCGTGCGGTGGATTGCAGACCTGCGAAACAGCAAGGGCATACACTTGCATCGAGTATAAAAAATAAAGGCACGGGTATTGCCGTGCCTTTCCTTCCAATGCCGCCCCATTTCTGGGCGGTTAGAAACGCTATCTTTTGTGAACTTTCTATGTTTCACTCGTGCGGTATATCATCCTCATTGAAGACCTGCGTGCGTTTCATCATGCGGCGTTCCGATGATGGGAAGGGTTGGCGGCGATGCATGGTGGGTCGGTTGTCCCACATGACGAGGTCGCCGACTTGCCAGGGGTGCGTCCAGATAAATTCGGGACGCGCGGCGTGCTCAAAGAGGGTGTTGAGAAGCGCGGTGCTTTCATCGGCTGGCATGCCGAGGATGTATTTGGTCAGGTGAGGCCCTGCGTAGAGCGATTTGCGTCCGGTCTCTGGATGGGTGCGTACAACGGGATGGTCGACGCGTTCAGGCGGGTTTTGTTCTTCGACATAATGGCGGTGTACGGCTCGCAGTCCTTTGAGCCGTTTTTTTGTGTCGTCATCTAGAGCTTCGTAAGCGGCATAACAGTTGCACCACTGCGTATTTCCCCCTGTTTTGGGAACCTCAAGCGCGTGGAGGACAGAGATGGTGCCGGGCCGTTTGAGATACGACAAATCCGAGTGAAAGCCGATTTCACCATCGCCCAAAGCACCGATGGGCTCGCCGTTTTCTTCGATATTGGAAACGATGAAAATTTCTTTGTGTTCGCGGTCGCGTTGTTTGCGAACGTGTTCAACCGCGCGGCCAAAGTAATTGGTAAAGCGAATTTGATCTTCGTCTCGCAACTCCTGATCGCGAAAATACACCACGCAGTAATCGAGCAATGCGCGGCGAATCACCCGGACCGCGTCATTGTCGAGTGGCTGTGCGATATTGGTGCCTCGAATTTCAGCGCCGAGCGCGCCATCGGAAGGGATGATTTGCATGGGGTATTCCTCATCTATCGGGCCATTGATACGCGACCTTGGCATTTTTCCAAAAATATTTCTCCAACGCCTCATCCCCCTTTTGTGAGAAATAGCGATGTACGAGGCGTTGCGCGTCGGCAGGCGCGCGCGCGCTGCGTTCGAGAACGGGCCAGTCGCTGCCGTAAATCACGCGATCTTCGCCAAAGAGATGCCACAGCGCGTCGAGCAGATAGATGTAAAAGTTGAGGTCTGTGGGTGCCGGACGGATCTGACAGCGCAGATCCATCAAGCCCGACACTTTGCAGAAGATATTGGGCTGTTCCGCGGCCTTTTGCATGAGTTCCAAACGCTCGGGGGCAATGGGTTTGCCGTCTGCCGGGAGATTGCCGCAGTGGTTGATAACAATGCGAAGGCCGGGCAATCGACGGGCGATTTCGACAATCGCCTCGCTGATTCCCGAATCGAGTTCGAGGTCGTGGGCAACGAGTTTTTCAAAGGCAGTCGCCATTTTGTCCACATCTTCGCGTTCCCATGGGTGGGTGCGCGGGCGAATGCCCAAAAAGAGTGGATTGGGTGCCAAGCGATTGAGGTGATCGCCAAAGTCTTCCGCGCGCGGGTCGAGGTTGCCGACCAACCCCACAATAAAGGGATCGTTTTCTATGACATCGAGTACCCATTGGTTGTCTTCAACCCAAGTGCTGGCCTCGACGATGATCGCGCCGCTAACCTCTTCAGACGCTACCAGTGCTCTGTAGTCTTCGGGCATCACGCGGCGGTAGATCTCGTCATCGGGTTCGGGAAAGGGCACGCCCTGTGGGCGAGTGGGATCGTAAATGTGGATGTGCGTGTCGATGATCATGGGTTTCTCCGCAGACCGCCCAACCTCAAGTGATCAGGAGTGAGGGGTGAGGATTTAGAGGCAACCACAGGGGGTTGCCCTCTCGCGGTTTCGAGATACAAGGGGCAGGGCGTCGGTCGGTTCCTATACCGCGATGTCTTCTGAGTCCAGGTGCTCGCGCAATCGCCCAAGGGCGCGATCTTTGAGTTGGCGCACGCGCTCGCGGCTGATGTGAAAGTGCTTGCCCACTTGCGCCAGCGATTCCGCGTCGTCTATGTCGAGACCAAAATAGCGGTTGATGATTTCGGCTTCGCGTTTGGGCAAATCGGACAGGCTTTGGCGCAAGCGGTCGTGCAAGTGGTTGGTGTGGATTTGTTCGTCGGGCGCCGGTGCATCGTCGGGGACGATGTCGGCAAACTGGCGGGTGCCGTCTTCATATACCGCGCTGTCGAGCGAGACAGGGGCTTGGTTCGTTTGAAGTGCCCGGTGTACCCGTTGCGGAGAAAAGTCGGTTTCCGAAGCCAATTCATCCATGTCGGGGGCGCGGCCGTATGCCTGCGAGAGCGCAGCAGATACTTTGTTGAGCCTGTCGCGATCATCTAGTTGATTGATGGGAAACGCGACCGGGTGCTGGCGGTTGATGGCCGAGAGAATGGCCTGACGAATCCACCAGACCGCATACGTGATAAATTTGTACCCGCGCGCGGGATCATAAGTTTGGGTCGCGCGAATCAGGCCCATATTGCCTTCCGCGATGAGGTCGGAAAAGGGCAACCCACGCCCGGTGTATTCGCCGGCCACGCGCACGACAAAGCGCAAATTGGCTGTAATAAAATGGTTCAATGCGTTTTGATCGCCTTTGCGCGCGGCGTTGATAACTTCGATTTCGTCTTCGCGGGAAAGAGGAGTGTATTTGCGAATGTCGCGCAAATAGAGGTCTGTGAGTTTGCCCTGCGAAGAAGCACTTAAAGGGGAGGTTTTTTCCAGCCTATCCCTTCCAGTGCGGGTTTGTACGGGTCGTCCTGTTTTTTGTTTTTTCATGACTCTAATTCCAGTGTCTCGGCAGTTGATGGGGAATGAAAAAAAGGCACGGATTGACAGGTTGAGCGGTTGAGCGTCTGACAGGCCGTACAGAGACGTTCTTCAACTCTGAGGTCACAGGGCAAACACGCGCAGATGCTGGCTATGGTTTGGGTGAGCGTTTCTCGAATGTGCTCGTAATGGGCAATCTGTACTTCCACTTCCCGGAGGCGGGCATTGAGATCTCCGAGAATGTCGCGCGCGAGTTCGCCTGCGGTTTTGTGTTTTTCTCGTTTGTCGATGATGGTCTTGATGTGTTCGAGGTCAAATTCCATCTCTTTCAGGCTCATGATCATGCGTAGTCGCGTCAGTTGTTCTTGAGAATAACATCGAAAACCACCGCTGCTTCGGCATTCGGGATAGATCAAGTCCATTTCTTCGTAATAGCGCACGGTGCGCGTGGTGGTGCCGGCTTCTTTTGCCAGTTGTCCAATGTGCATCAGGCCATGATCACATTTTGACATAACAGGTTCCCTCGTTTTTATTTTTGTAGCACGCATATCTCGTGAGGATGTGCAAACTTTAACGTAACGTTAAAGTTGACAAAAAAAATATACCTTAACACAACGTCAGTGTCAATGAAAAACTTTGACGTTACGTTAAGGTTTAATAATCTGTCGGCGGGGCCTGCCGCGTCTGTGCGTCAATTCGTCAATGGTGGAACAAACGCACCTCGGTCATCACCAGGCACATCCCGTATTCGTCACAGGCCGCGATGACCTCGTCGTCGCGCATTGACCCGCCAGTCTCGACCACGTATTTGACCCCACTACGAGCCGCGCGATCGATGTTGTCTCGAAAGGGGATATACGCGTCGGAACTGAGCACGATGTCGCGCATCTGACCGATCCATTCTCGCCGGATTTCACCGCTCAAGCGCGGGGGCACCCTGTCGAAGCAGGCTTCCCAAATCTCGCGCGCTTGAATGGTCATGCCACCGCGCAAATAGGCTTCGATGGCATTGATTTTTTCAGGGCGTTTGAGACCTTTTCTAAATTTGAAATTGAGAATGTGCGGGTGCTGGCGCAAGTGCCAGGCTTCGGCTTTGCTCGCGGCAATTTCCGTGCAGGCCAGACGATTTTGCTGCCCGGCACCATTGCCGATAACCTGTCCATCGAAGGCCAAACACATCGAGTTGGATTGCGTGTATTTCAGTGCAATGGTGGCGATGAGCATATCGCGCTGTGCTGCGGAAGAAATATTTTTGTTTTGCGTGACGATATTTGTGAAAATGTCTGGGGTAATGGGTTTGGCATTGCGCGTTTGTTCCAGAGCAATGCCGAAAACCTCGCGGGTTTCCGGGCTGCCCGGCGCATACATTTCATCCATCTGGAGAATGACATAGGTGCCGCGCTTTTTCTTTGTCAGCACGTCGAGTGCCTCGCTTTGATAGGCCGGGGCAATGATGCCATCGGAGACTTCGCGGCTGAGTAAACGCGCGGTTGATTTATCTACCTCATCGCTCAAAGCAACCCAGTCGCCAAAGGATGAAAGCCTGTCTGCACCTCGAGCGCGTGCATAAGCTGTGGCGAGGGGTGAGAGGTCGAGATCATGGACAAAATAGGCTCTTTGAAGCGCGTCGGAAATGGGCACGGCAACGGCCGCACCGGCGGGACTGACGTGTTTGAAAGAAGCCGCTGCGGGCAGGTTGAGCGCGCCTTTGAGCTCGCGCACGAGTTGCCAAGCGTTGAAAGCGTCGAGCAAGTTGATATAACTGGGCGCGCCATTGAGCACAGTAAAGGGCAGGCGATGATCCGCCTGCCTGCCAGACATGTACGCGCGCGCCTCAGATTGGTGCGGGTTGCAGCCGTAGCGAAGCGTCAGTGCATTTTGAGACATCGTGCAATCCTTTTGAAAAAAGCGATCAGCAGTCAGCGATCAGTCCCTCCCCTCCCCCTGCCCAACCGCGAGACGCGAGAAGCAAAAGGCGAGATAGCCACCCTACCTCCCTTCGCTTTACACCAAATTTCCTTCTGCGCGGCTGTTCTCGCCCACCATTGTCATAGCTTCGTCCATGCCCACACACAGATTGCCGCTCATCAAGTTGTGGTCGCTCGCGCCGCTTTCCTCTATGCCCTTCAATTGGGTCGGTTTTTCCTGATCGTCTGCACACCGATTGCCCTGTATGATCGAATGGGTTAAGTCGTGCGCGCGGATGCCGGGGTATTTTCCCTTTTCTGCCTGAGAATTGCTCAGCAACAGATTTCCCGTTATCACTTGCTCTTCCCCTTTGTTTGCATCAATCCCACACATCCCATTGTATGAACACACATTGTTGCTCACAATATTGTGGTGATCCCCCCCATTGGCCACGCCGCCAATTCCGTGTTGTCCATTTTCTGAAAATACGCTGTCGCTACACACCGAGTGATGCACCCGCGCGCAAAAATAATACCCATCTCCCCCATTTCCCTTCCCGATGTTGTGCGACCACACACTGCGCGCCAACCCCGTTCCGGGGTGAAATCCATGCCCGCGACATCCGTGTGCATGGCAGTGCGCCACCTGTGCATCGCGCCCGCGCTGAATCCCAAACCCATCGCTGGGCCATCCAAATATCGAACAATTTAGAACGCGCACGCGCGCGCAATTGACAATGTGCATCGCCGAATACGTAAAATCCCACCATGCCTCCTCGTCGTCTTCGGGGCCTTTGATGGTCAAATCTCGTATTTCGATATCCGTTTCGCCCTCTGCCCATATACAGGGAAACAGATTCACCACCCGAGCGTTGCGGCTTGCCAACAGTTGCCGATTAAATGGCACATTCAGCCACACGCGCTTGCCCGCGATCCGCTCGACCTCGCCATGCGTTCCCCACCATCCCCTGTGCGTATCGTCACATACCCCAATTCCCTCGCCCAAGCGAAAACGCGGTTCGGTCTTGCAGGTCAACACCCGGCCACCCTTGCGAATATCTTTCGCCAGATAAGCGACTTGCAAGCGCGGAATCGTCAACACCGTCGCCGGCCCATCGCCTATTAGGCTCACCTTGCTGGGCACATACAGCGTCTTACGCAAGAGATACGCGCCCGCAGGCACACGCACTCTGCCGCCGCTTTTTGGCAAGGATGCAATGGCATCTTCCAGGCCACAGGTCGCGGATTTCCGATCAAAAAAATCTGCGGCATTCACCTCATTTCGAGGCTCAATAGCAGTCATTTGGCGTTCCTTTCTGGGAATTGGCAAGTTGGCTTCACTGACGTTGTGCCTCGCGCGGCGCTGATTCGTCTATTGGACTAAAAATTAAAATTGATCCCCAACGTGGGCACTGTGGGCAACATCTTGACTACTTCCGGGTCGGTCTCATCAAAAATTACAAACCACTCATTGCGCCGATTGGACACATTAAAGACTTGGACGTAAATTTCCGCGTTTGTCCCAAACGCCCTAAACCTCATTTTCACGCTCAAATCCAATCGCTGATAGGGCAGCAAGCGACCGCTGTTGCGATCCGCGGGAAGCACCAGGTCTTCAACGGGCCGGTGGAGCAACGCGGGCGAGCGCAACGCGTAACGCGCAGACGCGGGTGTAAATGCCTGCCCCGTGCCGTAGATATAATTCGCGCCAAATGACCACCTGCCGATGCGATACTGTGTCACAAAAGACACATCGTGGCGTCGGTCGTATTTGGGGGGAAACGCCTCGCCTCGATTGAGTTCGGAAAACGCGCGCCGCGTCCATCCCAGCGTGTAACCAATCCATCCAGTCAACCGCCCGGTACGCCGCTGAAAAAACACTTCAATACCGGTTGCATACCCAGTTCCACCGCTGACAAACACTTCCTCAGATGTCGTGGCTTCGCTGTCTGCCGCGACGCGAGTGTCCAGCACGACCAGGTTGTTCATATCTGTATAATAGGTTTCCACCGTGCCCTGATAGCGGTCGGACGGTTCCCACTCGACACCCGCCACCCCCTGCCATGACTGCCCGGGATCCACGGTCTCATCCAGTGGCACCCAAAAGTCCCCGCCGCTAAATGCCTCAGTTGTCACCAATTGCAAATACTGGTGAAACGCGCCGCCTGCGGCCTTCCATCGCCAGTTGCCCGCGCGATAGCTGATGGACAAACGCGGCTCGGCCTGAATGCGGTCGCCTTCGCTGAAGTAATTGCCCCGAATGCCCAAACGGACATCGGTCGATTCCCCAGGCTGCCAGTGATCTTGCGCGTAAAGCGATAGCAAATTGGGCTTTTCGCGCAGGTTGAGTTGGTCATCCTGATTAAATTCCTGATGAAATTCAAAATCGTAGTGCGTTGCCAAAAAGCCACCGCTTAAGGCGTGGTCGCGCGCGGCAAACCAATCGAGGTCTCCTTTGACCGTAAAATCTCGGATGCTATTGGTGAACAGAATGCGCGTATCGAGAATATTCAGGTCTGTCCTGCTAAAGTAATTGCTGCTCGCCGCGATAAAATTGCCAAACAGAGTTGGTGAAAACACATGCGTCCACTTGCCCAAAAAAGCCGTATTGCCCCATCGAATGCCAAAAAAAGTATCTTCTTCAACATCAAACGCCAGATCGTCTCGACCGAGATAGCCGCTGATCTGCGCGTTGTCATTGCCCGAAAAATCCCGATTGAGCTTTGCATTCAAATCGTAAAAATAATAGGAAGGCACGTCTGTGTCTTCATTTCGGATCAAAGACAAAATCGGATCGATGTAGGTGCGCCGTCCCGACACCATCCACGAGCCTTTTTTCACCGGTCCTTCGAGTGTCAAACGCGCTGCAATGATGCTGACCCCGCCGCTGGCATCAAATCCCTTGCGATTGCCGTCCTTGTTGTGTACGTCGAGCACGGCCCCCAAGCGACCGCCGTATTGCGCCGGATACGCGCCTTTGTGCAAACTCATATCCCGAATGGCGTCGGGGTTAAAGGTAGAAAAAAAGCCAAATGCATGCGACGGATTGTAGAGCGGCATTTGATCCAAGAGAATCAAGGTCTGGTCTGGCCCACCGCCGCGAATATAAAGCCCCGAACTGATATCCGACGCGGCCTGAATGCCGGGCAACAGGTGTAGCGAGCGCAAAATATCCGTTTCGCCAAGTGACGGCATCTCGCGGATTTGTGCGGTCTCTAGTTCGACAAAACCCGGCTGAATGCGCTGTTCTTCAGCCTCGCGCTCGGCCTCTACCACGATCTCTTGCACGGCAATTGGATCGGATTTGAGTTGCACATCAAGGCGTCTTATTTCGCCCGATTGAAACGTCAGCGTATCCCGAAAGCTGATATACCCGATGTAAGAGATGGTCAAGACATGGGGGGTATCCGCTGGTACGCCTCGAATGGCGTAATACCCGTCCACATTGCTCAGCACGCCGATGGGCGCGCCCTGTCCTTTTAGCACCACCGTCGCATAGGGCAGTGACTCTCCATTGCTCTGATCGGCAATAAACCCGCTCAAGATCGCTGCCCGCACAGGGCAGGGCAAAACCACCAAAAGCAATGCCAAACACTTCAAATAGGCCGTCAAGTCACGCTCCTTAAGGCGAATCCGAGGAACGGAATGCAACTGCGATAGCCGTTCATCGGCGGTCCGCAAAAAAATAGAGAAAGGCAGAACGCCTTGTGTTCTGCCTTTCTCTATCTCAGGGCATTGCTGCCTTGTCTCAAAGCCCCAGATCATCGGCAATCTCATTCATTGCATCGCGCACAAAAGCAATGTGGTCGTCTAGGGGTACGCCGAGTTCTTCTGCGCCGATCGAGATGTCTTCCCGCGAGACATTTCTCGCAAAACTTTTTTGTTTCATTTTCTTTTGCACCGAAGATACCTTGAGGGTTGCGAGTTTTTTGGCGGGTTGCATCAGCGCGACAGCCACGATAAATCCCGTGAGTTCATCGACGGCAAAAAGGGCTTTATCGAGCAGGCTTTCTCGGCGCACGCCCAGATAGGGCGCGTGCGCTTTAATCGCGTGGATCAGGGCTTCTGGATATCCCTTTTCCTCGAGAATCGCCACGCCAAACATGGGGTGTTCTTCGGGGGTGGGGTGTTTTTCATAATCAAAATCGTGCAGCAATCCGGTCATGCCCCACAGGTGCTCATCTTCGCCAAATTTTCGCGCATAAGCGCGCATCGCGGCTTCGACCGCGAGCATGTGTTTGATGAGATTGATGTTTTCCGTGTGCTCGGTCAGCAATACAAAGGCGTCTGCGCGGTTGGGGGCCATGGGGGTTCCTCAAAAAATAAGCGATTGCACCAAGTGTCCATTTCCGCGCGTTCGGCGTTTCACTTCGCGCAGGGTAACGAGCGATTTCTCCAGGGCATTGGACACGGTTGTGAGGCGTTCATTGGGTGAGGTGCTCTCCAAAAGGGCTTGCTGTTCGTCGAGGGATAAGTTTAGATTGGCCGCGAGGACATACGAGAGCATACCCGGTTCCATGTCGGGTATTTGCGGCGATATCCAGCCCGACGAGAGCTTCATAGCTTCGGCATAGAGTTTTTTGGCGCGATCTCCCAAATTGATGTCAAAGGCGTCGTCGTCTTCCACCGCTTCTACAAAGCCCGATATGTACGGATGGATATCGTATTGCTGAAGCACGCGAAAGCGTTGCGTGCCCTCGATCAAGATGTTCAGGCGGCCATCGGGAAAACGGTTGAGCAAGCCGACCACACGCGCCGAACATCCGATGTCGTTAAAATCGTCGTCCGTACCCCATACAAGGCCAAACTCGGTGTCATGGTCGAGGCATTCCCCGATCATCTGCTTGTATCGATCTTCAAAGATGTGCAAAGGCACGCGCCGGTGCGGCAGCAACACCATGTCGAGGGGAAAGAGGGGAAGTTCCATAGCAGAAATGGGTCAGTTATCAGATTTTTTGGTGTTTTCCAAGAGAATATCGAGCAATTTTTGGGTTGCGACTGACAAACTGCGTCCTCTGCGAAAGAGGATGCCCAGTGGGCGTTCAAAATCTCGATCTACAAAGTGCAAACGCGCGAGGGTGTTGCGCGCGAGTTCTTGTTCAATGGCATTGAGTGGCACAACTGAGATGCCGATATCGACTTCTACGGCGTGTTTGATGGTGGCGATGTGATCGAGTTCCATGACAATGTTGGGGCGCACCCTATATTTTTTGAAGAACCGATCAATGGCGCGCCGCGTTGGGGTTTCGGAAGTAAAGAGAACCAGAGGGAATTGGTTGAGTTCTTTTGGGGCAAATGTGTTGCGAGAGGCCAAATCGTGATCGGGATGCATGATCACGACCATCTGATCTTGTGTAAAAGGGATCACATCCACATTGCGCTGCGTGTGCGGATAGGGCACAATGCCCAGATCCACTTCGCCATTGCCGACATCGTCGTAAATTTTCTGCACCTGATCGTATTGGAGACGAAAATTAACCCGGGGATAGGCTTTGAGGTAGGTTTTGAGAAAGGGCGCGAGTTCGAGCATACCCACGCTGTAAATGGATGCCAAGCGGACGGTTCCCGAAACCACCCCATCCAGAGCCTGGATGCGGTGTTCCATTTCTTCATAGCGTTGGACAATGTCTCGGGCATAGCGATAGAAAATTTCGCCTTCTGCAGTGAGTGTCAGGCGTCTTTTTGTTCGTTCGATGAGTTGTTTGCCCTGTCGTTTTTCAATACTTTTGAGTTGCTGGCTTACGGCTGATTGGGTGACGGAATTGAGGATAGCTGTTTTGGAAAAACTCTGCGTTTCAATTAAGTCGCAGAAAACTTTTAAGCTCGTGATCAGCACGGGATTATCTCCATATCAAAATTATAAGAGTATGTGAATTTTGGCGACAAATGTATAAGAAAAACGAAACTATGTCAACAGAAAAACTGGAATGAATAAGAGGCGGCGAGAGGTAAGATGCAAGACGCGAGGGATACGCAAAAAAAAAAATAAAAGACGCAAAGCAAGGCGAGAACGCAAAGACGCTAAAACGCAAAGGGAAGCCAGCGGCGTGGCGTTGGGCGTCCTTCGCGCCTCTTGCGTCTCACTTCTGGCGCGGCTTCGGATTTGCACTTGTAAAAAATTCCAGAACGTCTTATACTACAAGCCGTTATCGCTATGTGGAGGTCATTTATGAACTGGTTTAACAAGCTCAAGTCGGGGATTCAAACGCTCGTGCGGCGGCGCATGCCCGACCGCGTTTGGGTCAAGTGCGAGCGATGTGAACAAATGGTTTACCGAAAGCAACTGGATCAAAATACGGGTATCTGTCCGCATTGCAAACATCACTTTCGCATCCCCAGTGCCGACTATATCGCCGCTGTGCTCGATGAAGGTTCGTTTGAGGAAATAGGGCGTGAGGTCAAATCGACTGATCCCCTCGCGTTTGTCGACCGGCAGCCCTACCCAGATCGCCTCAAGGAATATCGCAAACGCACGGGGATGGATGCAGCCGTGTTGGCTGGCGTGGGGCGGATCGATGATGTGTGGGTGGGCATTGTTGTACACGAAATTGGATTTATTGGTGGGTCACTCGGTTCGGCCGAGGGCGAGCGAATTTGTCGGGTGATCGATCGGTGTATGCGCGATCAATTGCCGCTGATTATTGTGTCGCGGTCTGGAGGGGCGCGCATGCAAGAGAGCATTTTGTCGCTGATGCAAATGGCCAAAGTCAATGCCAAATTATCGCAATTTTCCGCTGAGGGATTGCTGTTCATCTCCATCTTGACAGATCCGACAACCGCCGGCGTGGCCGCTAGTTATGCGTCCATTGGCGATATCAATATCGCCGAGCCAAACGCGCTGATCGGATTTACGGGACCGCGCATCACGGGGTCTTCTGTGAGTGCCTCCGAGATGGAAGCCCTTCGCCAAGCCCAGCGCGCGGAGCAAGTGCTCAAACAAGGTTTTGTCGATATGATTGTTTCTCGCAATAACATGAGAGCCACCTTGTCCCAACTGATTGCGATGTTGGCAGCAAAAAGTGACAGTTGAATGGCCGCATGGGCAGATCTCATCCATTGCAGCATAACGGGTTTTATTTTATGGCGCAGTCGATCGCGAAAATCCTCGTTCTACAAGGACCCAATATCAATATGCTGGGGCGGCGCAAAACCGCGCATTACGGCACGGTGACGATGGACGAAATTCACGCGCGCCTCCAGCAAAAGGCGAGGGAACTGGGCTGCGAGATTGCGTGTTTTCAGTCGAATTACGAGGGGGCGCTTGTCGAAAAAGTGCATGAGATGCGCGATTCTGTAGATGGCATTCTCTTGAATCCCGCGGGGCTGACCACAACGAGTGTATCTCTGCGCGATGCGATTGAAGATGCCGGTTTGCCATTGGTCGAAATTCATTTGTCCAACATCCACGCGAGAGAGGGATGGCGGCGGCATTCTCTATTTTCAGAACTCGCCGTGGGCATCATTGCCGGATTCAAGTGGCGCGGCTATGTGTCGGCACTTGAGATGTTGGTGGAAATGCTGCGCGAAAAGTAAGGGCAGGGGTTAGAGATTAGGGGCTAAGGGGCGGGCTGACAACCCCGAGTGGCGCGAAGGGATTACTTATATAGGTCGAATGTCTGAATAAATTGGGCGATGGCTTTGGGCACGCGGTCTGCGATGGGCATTCCCGCTTTGATGCGTTTGCGTACTTCAGTTGAGGAGATGTCGCCCATGGATGGGGGCAATTGGAGGGGGTGTACGCGCTTTGCAAAAGGGGCACATTCGGGGCGCGCCATAAACGCGCGAAAATCATCCTGCCCCTGGGTTCCGCGGTTGGCAGATACAATGTGGCAAAGGGAAAATAACGCTTTGAGTTCCGCGGGCATATTGGTGTAATAGCGCGGATCAAAGATGCGTATCAGGGTGTCGTGTCCAACGAGAAAGTAGATTTGGGTATTGGGTGGAAAATGGATTCTGAGCGCGCGGGCTTTATCGACAAAGCGGGCGTGACTGCATCCTGCAACCGACAGGCATGTGCCCAGTTGGGTATCGGCACCCGCGCAGTGGATCATCATGGCGAGGCGTTGACCTAAATCTGCCCCAGAGAGGGCTTTGTCAACATTGGTTTTGGCGAGCAGGAGCACGATTTCACCAAAGTCAAACGCCTCGTGGGCGCAGTGGACAAGTGCCTCGTGGGCAAGGGTGAGCGGATTGAAGGAGGCATCGAGCACACCTATATGTTTGCCCGGTTGCTCGATGTGGGATGCAGCGCGATGTGCAAAGCACACTATGGGAGGCCCTTCAGGGTCGAGGGCAGCCATAAGCGCGCGGTAAGTTTCAAGGGTGTTCATCACAATGGAAATTTATGTTGGAGACAAGTGCGGGACAAGGGGAAAGTGCTTTTAGCGGTCAGGTGTCGGCGGGGAAAAACGAGAGATCGCATTGGGGTGGAATCCCGCGGATAGGAGATTTTGCAAATGGTTTACCGACTGTTCTCGACGGCCTTTGTCATCCTGCTTGTCAACGCAGTTGCGGCGTTGGCGCGCGCGCAGGACGTGGAAACCATAGTGAAAAAAATTGACGAACTTTACCGCAGCCAGACCAGCGTGGCGCGCTTGGAGATGACGATCATCACGCCGCACTGGGAGCGCACGCTGGCGCTGACCGCGTGGACAAAGGGGACGGATAAAACGTTTATCCGCATTGACGCGCCCAAAAAGGAGAAGGGCGTCTCAACGCTTCGCATCGGCAACGAGATGTGGAACTATCTTCCAAAGACCAACAAGGTGCTGAAAGTGCCCCCGTCGATGATGATGGGATCGTGGATGGGGTCGGATTTCACAAACGACGACCTCGTCAAAGAGTCGTCCATGCGCGACGATTACCTCTATGCCCTGATCGCGCCGCCCGATGCGCAACCCGATCATCTGTACATCCAATTCACGCCAAAGGAAGATTCTCCGATTGTTTGGGGAAAGATCATCGCGGCTGTGTGCGCGCGCGATCTGATTCCGGTGTGGCAACATTTTTACGACGAGAAGGGCAATCTGATGCGGATCTTGAACTTTGAGGGGATCAAGTCGTTCAACGGCAAGACGATTCCCGCTGTGATGGAGATGATGCCACAGAACAAGGATGGGCACAAAACCGTCGTGCGCTATCTCAAAGCCGAGTTCGATGTGCCGATTGATGACGGTGTCTTTACGCGCCGCAATCTGCAAAGGAACTGACAATGCTCAAAATCGCGTTTCGCAACGTCTTTCGCCAAAAGCGTCGCACGGTGTTGACCGCGCTGGCTATGGTTGTCGGGTTCGCGCTCTCGTCGGTCTTCATTGGCTGGTCAGATGGCGCGTATTCGGGCATCATCTCGATGTTCACGCGAAATCGCATCGGACACATTCAAGTCCACCGCGCGGGCTATCTCGACAAGCCATCGCTTTACGACGCGATTGACAGCTATGAATCTGTTGGCGAGAAAATTGCCCGCGTTGAGGGCGTGGAAGCGTGGGTGCCGCGCGTCTATTCGGCGGGACTCGGTTCAGTGGGCGATAAGACCCTGGCCGTGCAAATCATCGGCGTGGATGTCGGGCGCGAGGTGAACGCCACGCGGTTTAATCGGAAGATCATCGACGGGACGGTGTTTTCGGATGCGGCCTCGCGCGAAGCGATTCTGGGCGTTGGGCTGGCGCGCGTCCTGAACGCGGGTGTGGGGCGAGAAATTGTGCTGGTCACACAGGGTGCTGACGGTTCGCTCGCCAATGACCTGTACGCGATCGTCGGCATTGCACAAAGCGGGGACAAAGCGACCGATAGGATGGCGTGCTATCTCCACATCGATGACGCACAGGACTTGCTCGTGCTCGACGGGCGCGTTCACGAAATCGTCGTGATCGCCGAAGCATTGGAGCGCGTCCCCAAAATCGCCGCGGAGATCGAGACGCGGCTGGGTGATGTACTGCTTGAGGTGTCGCCGTGGCAAGTCGTCGCCGAATCCTTTTATCGCGCGATGCAGGCCGACAAACAGGGCGATCTCATCGCCCGCATGATCATCGTGCTGATTGTCGCCATTGGCGTGCTGAACACCGTGCTGATGTCCGTGCTGGAGCGCACGCGGGAATACGGCGTGTTAAAAGCGGTCGGGACAAAACCGAGGCAGATCTTCGGGTTGGTGGTGGCCGAGGTGACGTTCATCGCGCTCGGCAGCATCGCGGTTGGCGCGCTGATCGGCGCGGGCCTCAACCACTTGCTGTCGATCTACGGCATCTCGCTACCGCAAGAATTTTCCTACGGGGGCATGGTGTTTCAGACGATGTACGCCGAAGTCAGCATCCGAAGCCTCGCCATTCCCGCGATCACCATTGCAGTCTCGGCTATTGTGGTCAGCCTGTTTCCCGCGCTGCGCGCGGCCCGCATTGCCCCTGCCCGCGCGATGAGAACGCATTGAGGGGCACGCATGGCGTGAGAATCTACGCAGCGGTGTACAAGCGTCGCGGTGGTATGTGGTTCCGTCTATTCGCGCTTCATACTTCTCAATTTCCGAGTTGGCTATGTCCTGGATCTTGATCAAACTCGCGTGGAAGAATATCTTGCGGAACAAACGCCGCACCATCATCGCGGCGACGGCTATGGGCATTGGGCTTGCAGCACTCATCTTTGTCGATGCACTCTGGTTGGGGATGGAGCAGAACATGGTCAAAACCGCGACCGCGTCGTTTCTCGGCGAGGGGCAGATCCATCGCGAAGGGTTCCGCGACGAGCAAGCGGTTGAGTTGACGATCCACCACCTCGACGCGGTCATTGCCCGTCTGCGGCGAGAAAGCATCGTGGCGCGCTTCACCCCGCGCGCGATCTCATCAGGCATGATAACCTCACCTGCAATTGTGGCGGCGATCACCCTCGTGGGCATCGCCCCATCCACGGAGCGGCATCTGTCTCAAATCGACGAGGCGGTCATTGAAGGCGCGTATTTTGACGGCGCAAACCCGCGCGACATCGTCATCGGTGGGGAACTCGCAGAACGCCTCGAAGTGGGGCTAAATGACAGGGTCGTCGTGACTGTGGCGCAAGCCGAGAGCGGCGATCTCTCGCAAGAGATGTTTCGCGTCTCAGGCATCTATCGCTTTGCCGACGAGGCGATGAACAGCGGTATGGCTTTTATTCGGTTGGGAAAGGCGCGTCAGATGCTCGCACTCGGCAACCGCGCGCACGAGATCGCCCTGAAGTTCACGGATTCGGCATCTGCTCGCGATCAGACCCTGGGGTTTTGGCAAACCTATTCGCAAGCTGGGAACGAGGCGATCAGTTGGACAGAGATTCTGCCGGAACTGCAAGCGGTGTTCGAGATGTCCAAGTTCAGCAAGTACATCATGGGCGTGGTGCTGTTTGGCGTGGTCGTCTTTGGCATTGTCAACACCCTGTTCATGTCGCTCTACGAGCGGATGTTTGAATTTGGCGTGTTGCGCGCGATTGGCACGCGCGCGTTTGGCCTGGCGCGCCTGATTCTGTTTGAGGCGGGGGCATTGGCCGTTCTGAGCATCATTTTCGGCAGCCTTCTCGCCTTCCTCGTCACCCTGATTTTCGCGACAATTGGCATTGACTACACTGGGATCGAAATGACGGGCATCACCATACAAGACCTGATCTATCCGGTCATTCATATCCGACCATTCATCTTTTATCCGATCTGGATCTTTATCTTCACGCTCATCACCGGGCTATACCCGGCGCGGTACGCGGCGAAGATGTCCGCGGCAACCGCAATGCGAAAGAGTTTCTGAATAGACGAAGCGGGGTACCTGTCTGCCGAAAGCTCGCGACAGGCAGGCAACTGCGTCAGCAGTTCATAGACGAGACGTTCGCACGGATTTGGGGCAGGGTGGGGTTCGTAGATTCGTAGATTCGCATGAGTCATAGACGAATAGGCAAGGAGATACCGATAGTGCCGCGTCAGGTGATTGTCACACAAGGGATAACCAAAGTTTATTCGGACGATGGGGTGCCGGTTCACGCCCTGCGCGGGATTGACCTCGCGATTCAGCGCGGCGAATTTACCGCGTTGGTCGGGCCATCTGGATCCGGGAAAACGACATTGCTCAACGTCATATCTGGGCTGGATACGCCCACGCGCGGGGAGGTCTGGCTGAATGGCGAACTTTTGTCGCGCATGAGCGGCAACGCGCTGTCGGACTTTCGGCGGGACAACATCGGGTTCATCTTTCAGGCATACAACCTGATTCCGGTGCTGACCGTCGAGGAGAATATCGAATACATCATGCGCTTGCAAAAGGTGCCCAAATTTGAGCGACACACGCGCGTGTTGGCAATGCTGGACGAGGTGGGACTGGGCGGGATGGCAGGTCGCAAGCCCCCGCAACTTTCGGGGGGACAGCAACAGCGGGTCGCGATTGCGCGAGCGATGGTGTCTCAGCCGGCGATTATTCTGGCGGATGAACCCACGGCGAATCTCGATTCCAAGATCGGGGCGAATTTGCTCGATATGATGACTCGGCTCAATACGCAGACCGGCATGACGTTCATCTTTTCGACACACGACCCGATGGTGATGGCGCGCGCGAGGCGGCTGATCGCGCTGAAAGACGGGCAGATTGATAGGGATGAGGTGCGGTTGCCATGAGATGGGGCGTTGAGCTGATCGCTGCCATCGCGCTTTTGCCACAGGTCGCCTGGGGCGCGAACCTGAGCGGGTACTACAAGAGTTTCTCTGTCGCCTTTGATTCGCCACACGCCGGCGATCCCATAACCGGCGCGGTGATCCATCGGCTGCGGCTCGATTTCGCCGATTCCTTCCGCGGTCACGTGTCTTTTGACTTCGCCTACGACCTCGCCTTGCGCATTCAAGATCCGTCGCTTTTTGAGACCCCAATGGAGGGCGTCTTTCTCGATGCACTCGATTATCGCATCGCGGATCTGGACGCATCCCTCTACCCCTATGACCGCGACTCCATCGGTAGCGTTGGCCTGTTTCACAACCTCGACCGCGCCAACATCACCGCGCGTTTGGCATTTGCGGACCTGACCGTGGGCCGCCAAGCGATTGCGTGGGGCAGTGCGCGGGTCATCAATCCGACGGATGTCATCGCGCCGTTCGCCTACAGCGAATTGGACACAGAAGACCGCACCGGCATAGACGCGGTTCGGGTGCGCGTGCCGATCGGGGCGTTGGGCGAACTCGACGCGGGATATGTCTTTGGACGAGATTTCGCGGTTGATCAGAGCGCGTTTTTCGGCCGCAGCCAATTCAATGCGGCAGAAACCGATCTGTCGCCGCTGATCGTCCGATTCCGAGAGCAGTGGCTCTTTGGCATGGACGTCGCCCGCGGCATCGGGGGGGCCGGTGCATGGCTGGAGAGTGCTTTCGTTTTTACGCCGGCGCGCGGCACTTATTTTTGCGCCTCTGTTGGCATGGATTACAGCTTTGGCGGCGAGACTTACGGATTCATTGAATACCACTTCAATGGCGCGGGCGCGCGCAACCCGGAAGATGACCTCGCCAACATGACCCGCTCGGCACATCGCGATGTCTATCCCATGGGCACCCACTACCTCGCGCCCGGCATCACCCATCAACTCACGCCGCTGATCGCGTTGCGCGGGCAGTTTCTCGCCAACCTAACCGACCCGTCGGTCTTTTTGGCCCCCGGCATCGAGTACAATATTGAGCAGGATTTCTACCTCTCTACAGGCGCGTTCATCGGCATTGGCAAACGCCCGAAAGCCGAGCATTTCCAATCCGAATTCGGCGGGTATCCCAACATCCTGTTTTTTGCGTTCCGAATCTACTATTAAGCGGTTACAGGCGCGAGTGGTAAGAAGTGAGAAGTGAGAAGTGAGAAGTGAGAAGTGAGAAGTGAGAAGTGAGAAGTGAGAAGTGAGAAGTGAGAAGGCCACCCAACCCAAGTAGTTCCTTCCCCTTCTAGGGTCAGGACGGTGCCCAATCATCATTTTAAGATACAAGACGTGAAGTGAAGCGAAGGGACGACATGGGGTGAAAGCGCGGGGGCTGAAAGCCAATAGCTAATCGCCATTTTTCACAGGAGGTAACACATGCATGTGGGTATGCGAATCCCGCCGATGGGGCGGGAAATGGGTTTGGAGGGCATTATTCAGTGGGCCGCAGAAAATGGGTTGGCGTCAATTGATTTGCCCGAAGTCAATGCTGAAATTCGCGCGTGGTGTGACAATGCGGGAATCGGCATCGGCAGTGTGGATTGGGGGGCGGGCGGCGGTGTGTTGAGCAAAGATGACAGGGTGCGGGGAGGAGCTGTAGCAGCGATGAAACAGCGCATTCGAGCGGTTGGCGAATGCGGTTCAGGGGTGATTTTTCTGTGTCTTGCGCCCGATGACCGGTTGCAGGCGCGGGCTGAGACGTTTGAGGTGTTCAAACAGGTCTATCCAGAGATTGTGAAAGAGGCGGAAGCGCGCGCGGTTTTTCTGGCGATTGAACCATGGCCTGGGCCGCCGCCGGCATATCCGAATTTGGGGTGTACGCCCGAAACCCTGCGCGCGGTTTTTGGGGCTGTTCCATCACCTAATCTGGGGATGTGTTACGACCCGTCGCACTTTGCGCGCATCGGTGTCGATTACAAGCGAGTGCTGATGGAGTTTGGCAATCGGGTGCGGCATGTGCATGCCAAGGATACCGAACTGTTGGCGGACGGACTTTACGAGTTTGGCTGTTTGGGGCAATCGTTTGGCACGCGCTACAGTCATGGCGAAGGCTGGTGGCGTTACTGCATTCCCGGATGGGGCGTGGTGGATTGGAAATGGGTGGTTGCGCGCCTGGAAGAAATAGGCTACGACGGTCCCCTGTCCATTGAGTTGGAAGACCACCGCTACAGCGGCAGCGCGAAAAAGAACGCGGCGGGTATTCTCGCTGCAAAACGCTATCTCGAAGATATTTTGGGATAATATCGAACGCCCGTCCACAGGGTGGGCATTCTACGAGAGTCGAGTGTGGGTTGAGTTCGCCGATCTCGACCTGCTCTCGCGTGCTCTTGAAATACTTGCCGATCTACAGGAAGTGACCATCAGGCGTTTGACTTTTGCGGCACACCTATCCGAATCGCATTTAATAAAGAAGTGATGTCTATGCGTCCAAGAGGCCTAAAAAAGCTGTATTATTCAATTCGCGAAGTCTCAGAACGCACCGGCGTAGAGCCTCATGTCCTGCGGTTTTGGGAAAAGGAATTTTCTCAACTGAGGCCCAAGCGCGGTCGGTCGGGCAATCGCGCGTACACCGAACGCAATCTCAAGGTCATTCTGGGCATTAAGGATTTGCTCTACGTCCAGAAATACACGATTCAAGGGGCGGTTGAAAGGCTGAAGAAAGACCCCGGTTTGTGGCAAAATCAGAGCATAGACGGGGCGACTTCCAACGCGGAGCGTAAACGGAAAACAAGGTCTTCTTATGATCAGGACAACAGGATAGAGTATTGTCTCCGGTGGGATATGTCCAAATATCCGTACAAGACCGTTAAAACAACAGTTGAGGGTGTGGATAACAGCTTTGACAGTTCAGTGCCCGTAGCCTCAAAACATCTTGAAAGATTGCTCGGTTGGACCGCAAAAATTTCTGCGCCTGCGCGTACAGCAGCACGAATCTATGATTGGATTGATCATGGAAACGATGAATATGTTGTCTCGCTATCACAAGTGGAAAAGGTTTTGCTTCATCATCCCGCTTATGTTGCGCTTGAGCCCAAAGACAAATTTCCGCCCAAGGGATTTATACCGCTAAAAACGCTGATCGAGTCGGCCTGTGGATATCTGCTGACATGGTGCTTGCATGCAGACTTAAAAGAACCTATCACTGATACGCTTGGCGAGAGAATCTGCCGGTTGATATCCAGTCCCTATCAATTGGAGACAGACAAGCTATGGGGCCTTTTGGAACTGGTCGGGATGGTCGAAAAATTAGGCGATAAGAACATATCCGCCTCCTATATGCGTACGTTTTTTTTTTTTCTCAATATTGGGGATTGCAAGCTGAAGTGGTGCTTTCCTGGGATGGATTTCAAGTGCGTGCTCAATGTCAAAATTCAAAACCTATCCCTGTTGATCGCGTCCATGACGGTTATTGGTTATCTCAGTTTGATGACGAAGAAAGGACTTTGTTAGAGAGAAGGTTGCTCGATGGACATAAACTTGAAGAATTGGGCCAGTTGTTGGGGGTTACAAGAGAAAGAGCACGCCAAAGGCTTAACAAAGCAGTTGATCGGCTCTTGCGCCCTTCATTTCGGAAAACATTTGGTTATGTTTTGGGACAAAACCTTTTTGATTTGCCATCCATGCGCCTTGTGCATCCTGATATGATTGCAGAAAAGATGGAAGATTATTTTCAAAAACGGATTACAAGTCGTGGCTTGTGCCAGATTTTGAAAACAATTGCAATGGTAGAACCAATTCAAGTCTATGATAGTGACTGGCTGTGGATAAATTGGGGAAAGAACTTAGGAGGGCCTCCCGGATTGGAATTTTGGGAGAATGAATACGACAGAAAAAAAGAAAACTATCTATCAATTGCTGCAAGCACATGTGCTGGCGGGCTTAGCAAAGCAGAAGGGAATATTCTATTTCTATATGCAGAGAAAAGCCACCGCTCCCCTAAAGGCCTGAGACCTTGCATCATTCGAACGCTGAATTTTCTGAAATGCCCCGCCCACTTTAAAGTAATCGCAGAAAAGGCCCAGGAGTTATTTCCAAACTTTCCCGGCGGATTGTCAACCAGCAGAATCAATTCTGTGCTTCAAAATTTAGCACGGCAAGGCACACATGTGATAAAAGTAGATCGTGCTGTTTATGCCTTACGTAAATATGCAGAAGAGGAAATTTTACAAAACCCATCTGAATCCAAGTTGGAAGACACAACACTCCCCCGGTGGGATAGCAGTTTAGATTATGACGCGATTTTGGCAGAAATGGAAAATGAGGAAAACCATTACAAAAATATTTTTAGTGGATTGAATCCAAAAGATCCCAGTGCAGTGCGTGAGGCCATCTTGCGAATTATTAAAGCCATCGAGGCTATGCCAAAGCCTCGCTCTTTATGCGAATTGCATCTCGATCGAGAGGGGTATCAATGGTTGATTTTATGGGCAAAGCATATTGACGCATCTACTTTGCGCGCATTGCTAGATGATTATGACCAATACTTTGAATGGGGGGAAGGAAATGTCACTCCAGTTGCTTTGGGAACCGGTCTTTTACTGCTTCTTTTTGCTGCGGAGATTGGTCGCAGAGAAGCTGTATCAAGCATGCTCTGGCCGTTTGTACGCAGACGATTAAATGAGGATGCCAGAAAAATTGTTTTTCAGGGTGAACAGGGGATCAATCCAAGATTCAAAGATGTGATAGAGACTACATGTCGAAAATTTAATCTGCGGCATGTTTTGGGTCGGGAAGGTACGCAAAGTTATTACATCACCATGACATTACAATATGGCTTTGCTTTATCCCATCTTAAACAACTCCCTCTGATGTTGACGGGACATAAAAATCTTCGAGCGTTCGAGTTGTTGTTAGGAGCGCACTTAAAAAGTGAGAGTTTCCATCAGCTATTCCAAACGTTGAGAGATTTTCGCTTCAACCGCATATCGCGGGATCAGGCTGCTAAAATTCTCGATATCAATCCCTGGGTTTTACCTCAAAAAACAAAGGATGTGCTGGATGCTGCAAAGTCGGCTGAGAAACTTAACAACAAGCTTGCCACAGGATCAGCAGATGGGGGTGACGAGCCTAACATTGAGGATAATGAGCAACATATTTTGCTAATTGAGAAACCTAGGCTTCAATGGGATGGTGTTGACGTGCCATTTTTTGAATGCACTCTGCAACGGCTTGATTTAATCGACCTCATCGACGATCACTACGATCTTTTTGTAGGCGAACGGCATTTGGGATCGCTTTTTAGAGATGTCAATGGCGGCTATCGCGGTCCGGAGACAGTCCATATACCTCTTGAAAGCCCTCAGCAGGTCATCCATCTATGTGATTTGGGAGGCAGAACATGTTATACGCAGGAAATCCAACTCTGGAATGAAGAAGATGATTGTGCTGTCAGTGTCTTTCAGTTTCCATCAGGGCGCAAAATCAATGCTTGGGAAAGACAGATGGACACGCAGTCACAATATGGACTGATTACTTTGGCAGACCTCGATATTGAACCGCCTGTTGATCCCTGGCGGCTTGTTGGGGAAGGAAAGTGGCGGTTGATTTTATTGCAAAAAGGTTGGTCGTCTGACTTAAAAATTACCTGGGAAGGAGAAGATTTTTGGTCGCCTCTTTATAAAGTCGGATAAATCCACATCTGGTCTCTCCGATTGGGAACAAAAAATTCAGATCAAGGCAGTGCCAAATACCACATTGGAGTTTGGAGACAAATTTGATGTGATTATCGAAAATATCCCTCCTAAAGTCAAAATTTCGCACGCCATTTTCTGTAAAAGGCCCGTCGCAGTCACAGCCCTACCAGGGGTGGGGCGAATTGAAAAGATTGAGTTGACACCAGAGGTCGCATTCGCTGTCTGGCGAGGGAGCAAAATTGAGCTTCGTTTGGACCGCAACGGAGAAAAAAAGCGGGTTCGATTGCCAATTGATTTAGACTTCAGGGGATCGGTCATTGATCGAAAGGCTCATTGGGAGCCGATGTTTATGGGACGCGGTATAACAGTTAAAGAACTGGAATCCGATCCTGTGCAAATTTTCGTTCCAAAGTATTGGCAAGGGGAGCGTTTCAAAGGTCTCGCTTTGATGGAAGGCAGTGGGTTCTTACGCAGGTTATGGAAGCGACCTAGAACACTCAGCGGATTGATGGGATTGGGCGCACCTTTGAAAGTCCAAAAACCTTATAACTGTTTGCCAGAAGAAAAGCTGTTGACGCTAGCGACAGAAGTAATTGACCGTGGGATTATAGATCGGGTGCTGATAGATGAAACTCTTGTTGAGATTTTCATGCACAGAGATGTAGAGCTAGGTCCTGATCATTTCTTAATTGGTGTATCACCCAATGGACTTGTGTCTCAATTTGAAATCGGGGCGTATAATGGTCGGCAATGGTTCGTGAAAGTCAATAGCCCTTTGATTGCCTGCGGCATTGCGTATCGTGGAGAGCGTATGGGAAGTTGGTGCGAAGATCTCATAGATATTTTGGATTTTCTGGATACTGAACGCGTCCAAAATGTGGCAGCGATGATGCGATGGTTACATTTCCCCATCCTCAAGCCAACATGGAAAGAGCAAGTTATCCGCTTCATCGAAACAAACTTGGTCGCTGTGCTTTCCGCTTGGGTACAGAATCAAGGACTTCCGGAAGGACTGTGCTTTGACAAGGATGAAATATGGTTTGCCAATGTTGGAGGATTATTCTCTCAGGTTCATGTTGCACCTGAACACGCATCGGCCATTGTTGATTTGATGATGCACGATCAACCTCTGGTCAACTTAGGAGAGGCACTCCATCGTCTGGGACACATAATAAACCCCATTTTTATGGGGCGTATGTTGCAGGCATTGTTGGTTTCGGGTTACAGAAATTTCGAGGAATCCGAATGGATTGATCATTTGCAAAGTGCTAAGTGCCGCTTTCTGCATTTGCCATCACGAACTTCTGACCGAGACATCAGAATTGAGGAGAAAAAGCGTCTTGATGAAGCCGCTCAAAGCATGATGGTCAACACTTTTTTTATTTTACATATAGCAAAAAATGGTATGAAATTGGTAAAAGCTGGACACAAGCGGTCCCTGCCAGCAATTGAGCGAGAAAACCTTGAAATAGCAATGAATGTGCAGCCTTTTAATCGCTATCTTTGCGTCAATATCCTTAGCGATGTAATCCGCAATCTTTAGGAGTATTTTATGTCACAACTTGACGCGCTACAATTGTCTGAAAATATCCGTCAAAGGTTGACTGATTTTTGTGTGGACAACAACTTTGTAAATGATCCGCAGTTAGTCGATATTTGTCGCGAGTTATGGTCTTCAACGCCACAAAATGGCGGGTTATTGAGCGATCTGTGGGTTGAGGGAAATTTCCCAGCAGAGCAGTCTGACTGGACACTGGGCAAGTTGGTTGATGCCGGAAGATTTGACGCTCTGCTTCTCGAGCAATTGAATAGAACTGGGGCTGTACCTCCTGACCGGCCTCTCTATACCCATCAATATGAGGCCATATGTTGTGCTGAGGATTTGGAAAAACAGGATAAAAAGCCAGCCGTGGTTATAACTGCTGGTACTGGCGCAGGTAAAACAGAGGCGTTTCTGTTACCCATTCTAAACGCGCTCTACGCGTCCCCGACGAAACAAGAAGGTGTGCAGTGCATCATCTTATATCCTATGAATGCGCTGGTCAATGATCAGGTAAATCGACTCTATAGTTGGCTTCAGGGCCAAACACACGTCCGTCTTTTTCATTTTACCAGTGAAACGCCAGAAAATAAAAGAACGGCAGACCGTCAGGGCATATCCGATTGGGACGCCTGCCGCGTCCGCACCAGACAAGAGGCCAGAGGGCAGGAAAAACCAAAAACAGGAGGAAAGCAAAGTCCACCTAATCTCGACCAAGTTCCAGATATTCTTGTGACGAATTATTCCATGCTGGAATACATGCTATGTAGGCCACAAGATTCCGTATTCTTTGGGCCAGGGCTACGTGCCGTGGTTCTGGATGAAGCGCATTTATACACGGGAACATTGGCTGCTGAAATCACGCTCTTATTGCGGCGTCTTGCCCTTCGTTGTGGGGTTTCTTCTTCGGATATTCTACAAATGGCGACCTCTGCAACGCTTGGGTCGGGCAATCAAAATGATCTCAAGAGATTTGCCGCAAGGCTTTTTTCAAAATCAATTGATCAGGTTCGGGTTATAGAGGGACGCTCAACCCGTGTTGATCTGGACATTCCTGCGCCGCCAAAGTGGGATAGTACGCCAGACGACTTGATTCAACAGGACTGGCTGGACCGCCCTTTGATGACCTATGATGAAGATATGCAGCCTACACTGGCTAAAGATAGAGATATGTGTCACCAGTTGCGACAACAATTGCCGGTTTTGGTCAATTCGGATTTGGTGGATCGGGTAAAAGAACTGGAGGTGCCAGCCCGTCTGCTCAATAAGACATTGGGAGCCGCGCCTTCGATCCATGTGTTAGAAAAAGATTGGGAGGAGAAGAAACGGTTGCTGGCATTGAGAAAATGATCAGGGAACAAGAAAAGCAACTTGAAAATCCTGATCTTGATCCTGGGTTAAGGCACATAATCGAAAACACCCTGCAAATTTGGAGATTACAGGCACAAAGCGCAGCCGCAGGTGGTTCTATTGATGACTGGTGTAAAAAACTGGCTCGTCAACTCCTCCTATCAGAATTGCTGGACCGCGCGTCAGCCTCTCATCACCTGCCTGAAAAAGATGGACAAATTTGGGGGCAACAAGAATGGGAAAAGAATCATGAACAAGTGAAGCGGCATGCTAGATCGTATTTGGCATGCGAATTTGCCCGTACCTATCGCGGCTTCAATTCATTGGAAAACCTCGGTCTAATTGAAGTGACCTATCCCGGGATTGATGAATTGAAAGTGCCCAATCAATTACTTGGTATTTTGCCCTATGAGAAGGTTCGAGATCAACTGATTAGGGTATGGGGAGATTTCCTTAAAGCATTGTGTGACACGCTTAGATCCAATGGGATTATTGCGCTTGAAGATTCAGGTGCCTTGAAAAATGGTTCGTTTGATGTGCCCTATATAGGCTATTGGTGTGCAGAACAAACATCTGGCAACCGATTGGTTAGTTTCGTGGGACAATCTCTGCGGCAACGCAGATTGTGGTTTGCCGCCCAGGTATTGAGGGCCTGCGGTGTTTCAGATGACATAGAAGACTTGGCTGGTCGGATGCTCAGAATGGCATTTGGGCAGTTGATGAAAGCGGCGCATCTTGCGGGGCAAAAACCTTCGGATGGAGAATTGCCCTGGCTTCAGTACCACATAAGACAGTCTGGCACTGGACCAACACAAGATGCCATTCAGTTGGTTTTTGACCATTTGGGCCTGCGGCGTCCCGCCGATCTCTATCGCTGTGAAAAGACGGGACACCTCTGGTATCGTAGCATCTTGAACTGTGCGCCCGAATTGGGTTGTAATCGCACGTTAAGACCCATATCAGATGACGAACTGGACAAAGATGCTCGCGTCGGGCGGCAGCGGCGCGAGTATCGCAATTCAGAAGTTTTTCAGATGGGGTTGTGGGCAGAAGAACACAGTGCACAGTTATCGCCCCATGAAAATAGGCGATTACAGGACCTTTTCAAATATGGCATTCGCAATATTTTGAGTGCGACAACGACCCTGGAATTGGGCATTGACATTGGCGGTTTGAACGCGGTTTTAATGAGCAATGTGCCGCCAGGAAAGGCCAACTATTTACAGCGTGCCGGCCGTGCCGGCCGTCGGTCTGATGGCTCTTCTGCTGTGATAACCTATGCCCGACCACAGCCCTATGATCGAGAAGTTTTCAATCGCGTTGGCGACTACCTTGAGCGTCCTTTACGCAAACCTTTGGTCTTTCTCGATCGCAATCGGGTCGTGAAGCGTCATTTTCACTCCTTTTTACTCGGAGAATTTTTCCGGGCCATTTATCCTGAAGATCAACATGTGAGAGCAATGAACGCATTTGGCAACATGGGCAATTTTTGTGGTGTGCCAAAGGTGGCATACTGGAAGAAGGGAGATCCCAAACCGAGTATTCAAACACCTATTGCATCGGAATATCAGCTTGATTTGCCTTGGTGGAATCCCGAGTCGGAGGTACCTGGTCTGGAGACACAGTTTTTAAGCTATATGAATTGGGTACGAGACAAGGGACAAGAGGTACTGGGTAATGCGATTGAGATCTTGTTGCGTGAAACCCAGTTGTTGAAAGAATTAGAGGATTGGCACAGCTTTTTACAACATTCCATTGATGGTTTTCGCGAGGGCATTTACAGTTGGCGCGAAGAATATGAGAATTTACTGTCAAGTTGGCGTACGACTGGAGAAGAACAGCAGGCACAGGCTAACGCAATTCATTATCAATTGCGCGCTCTGCATGCAATTACGGTTATTGAGGGTTTGGCTGATCGGCAATTTTTGCCTCATTATGGCTTTCCCATTAATTTAGCACCGATGTAGAACGCATTGGTTCTGTTGAGACAGCTACCATGGCGTTTTTACAGGGTCGCAATGAGGCAAATATATCCGTCGAAAATTTGGGAGATATACGAGGGTTGACTTGTTACTATCAGGAAGATGGGGAAATATTGGTGTACAATAAAGGCGAAAACCACCGAGGATTTGCTATTTGTCTCAAGTGTGGTTTTGCCGAAAGTGAAACGGGTTACGGCAATGGCATTCAGAACCTTCCCCCTAATTTTGTCAACCATGCGCCTTTACATTCTTCAAACCCTTGGAGTCGTTGCTGGCATGATGGAGAATCCCATATTCTCCGAAGGCAAGTGTTAGCGGCTCGTGAAATTACGGATGTATTGATGGTTGATTTTGTGGGATGTCTAGATGCTCAGGCACGGGACCTTGCTTTGATTACAACGTTGGGATATGCATTGCAAAGAGCAGGAGTTCAGGTGCTTGAACTGGATACACGTGAACTTGGCGTGATGACTATACCGACTGGCAAGAATGGCTCTGGATGGGGTGTTGTACTTTATGACAATGTCGCCGGTGGTGCTGGTCATGTTCGAGAATTGTTAGGGCTAGGTCGTTTAGGGCTTGAAGAAGCGTTGCGCGTTCTTTATGTCAACCAGGAACATCATAACCATTGTGAGACTGCCTGTTTGGATTGTCTTTTGGGCATTGATGCACAAATAGTCGTAAGTAGAGGGTTGTTGAAACGCAAACAAGCACATCGCGTTTTGGACCTTTTATTGAAAGATGCTTCATTGTCACAATTGGACAGTACCGACAAACGAGAGAAACGCTCCTCACAAAATACAAGGTCAAAGATGATTGAAACACACTCCAAAATAGATCCAAGAGATTTACTGCAAAAGGCACAGACGCGGCTTAAAAGGAGGAGATGAAGGAGCGTGCTGCTGATGAACATGGTAGTCACGGGTTCTCGCAGTTCGGATTTTCTCATCAGAGATGCATAGGTACTCCTCGGCATCGCGATCTATTTCAGGTTCTACGATAATCGGGTCGAACACAAATTTGTCCTCAAAGCGTTGGGCCAGGGTTTCGCTGACGATATTTGCAACTGCATCTGTCTTTGTTTTGGTTGTCATTGTGTATCCTCACAGGCTGCCCGATGTGCTGGGTGTTCTGTGGCGGGCATGATGCAACGACAAAGGATATATAGCCTGACGAACAGAGTCTGTCGCGCCCAGACGTCTCGCCTTTCATGGGTTGACTTTCGCTTTTGTATGCGCTATATTGGAGTCACACGAGAAAGGAGGTGGTCGAATGAGTGACATGACCAGTGGAGGTGGCTGTCGTTAGGTGCGCCTGCCAGGAGCGGAAACAGCATCTTGAATGGTAGCGCACCTGGCAATCCAACACAGCCATCGAGCGGTTTGTTATCTGCCACATCGGCGATTTTTTGACCATCGCGAGGCAGAAACATCCGTCAGACGATGCGCCGCACGGAGATGGGCCGATTTTTCGACATCCGTCGTGCGGCGCTTTTTTGTGGGCTTTCTAACTTGACAAAACCGGATTATGCTGTACCTTCAAGGGCTTAAATGGCTTGAGATTTCAAAAATTGGAGAGGAATTGAGACCATGATGACACCGAGTGCCAAAAAAGGTGATGTCGAGCAAGTCTGGTATGTCGCGGATGCAGAAGGCAAGGTGCTGGGGCGATTTGCCAGTGGCGTGGCTCGGATTTTGCGCGGCAAACACAAGCCCTTTTATACCCCCCACATCGACATGGGGGATCATGTGGTGATTGTAAATGCCGAAAAAATTCAGGTCAAAGGCAATAACAAAACCAAGAAGAAGGTTTATACGAGCTACAGTGGGTATCCCAGCGGGCTTAAGAAGCAAACGCTGGAAGATGCGCTCGAAAAGCGACCTGCATTTGTACTCGAGCACGCGATTCGTGGCATGTTGCCCCACAACAGATTGGGGCGACAGATGATCAAAAAAGTCCGGATTTATGCCGGGCCAGAACACCCACACCAAGCTCAGTCTCCTGAGCCTATTGATTTGTAGAGGAGGTGATTGTTTGGCAGTTGAACCACTGAGTTATGCGACGGGACGTCGCAAGACATCGACAGCACACGTAAAACTCTTTTCTGGAACGGGAAAGGTTATCATCAATGGGCTTTCCGCGCTCAATTATCTCAAGCGTGAGACCCTCGTGATGATTATCGAACAGCCCTTAGATGTGACCGATACCAAAGGGACGTACGATATTGTCGCCAGAGCAAAGGGGGGCGGTTTAACCGGTCAGGCTGGCGCCGTGCGATTGGGCATTGCGCGCGGTTTGCAGCGGGTGAACACGGCCAATCACAAACCCCTGCGCGATGCGGGGTTGCTCACCCGCGACCCGCGCAAAGTCGAGCGCAAAAAACCCGGCCAGCCCGGCGCGCGCAAAAAATTCCAGTTTTCCAAACGTTAAACCCGCGTATCAATAGCGATTTAGGCTGTCTGAAAAGTCATTCCGGCGCGCAGGCACAACGCAGTAATCCAGACCGGCATGGGATTGGACGCTTACTTTGGCAGGTGTGACGGAAAAAAAGAATTAGGACCTCCGCAATCGCGTATCGCATCTATATATCACATGCATCCCAATTGCTTCATGGGTGCCAACGGGCGGCAAGGTGAGGGATGCAGAGGACAAACCCAATGGAGGTGACATGGCCGTTGTTTCAATGAGGCAACTGCTCGAATCTGGGGTTCATTTCGGGCATCAAACCCGACGGTGGAACCCAAAGATGAAGAAGTACATTTTTACCGAGCGCAATGGGATTTACATTGTCGATTTGCAAAAGACGCAGGCGCAAATTGAAACGGCATATTACGTCGTCCGCAAGGCTGCAGAAATGGGTCAACCGATTCTTTTTGTTGGCACGAAGAAACAGGCCAAAGACATCATTGTAGACGCGGCTGAACGCTGCGACATGTTCTATGTCAACAATCGCTGGTTGGGTGGCATGCTGACAAATTTTCAGACCATTCGCCAGAGCATCCGCCGGCTGGACACGCTGGATAAAATGGCCGGCGATGGCACGTACCAGCAGTTGACCAAAAAGGAAGTGTTGCGCTTGGAGCGCGAGCGCGAGAAGTTGCAAAAATCCCTGGGCGGCATCCGCAGCATGGGGCGTTTGCCAGGGCTCGTCTATGTCGTGGATACGAAAAAGGAAAAAATCGCAGTCGCCGAAGCCCGCCGCTTGGAAATTCCGCTCGTGGCGATTGTCGATACCAACAGCGATCCAGATGAAGTTGACCATCCCATTCCGGGCAATGATGATGCGATGCGGTCCATCGCGCTCATTACGAATTTGATGGCCGAGGCTGTGGTCGAAGGTACAACTGCCCGGCAGGACGAACGGGAGGAAGGCTCTGCGCCAACCGCAGGCCCTGAGATTACGGAAATCGATCCCAGGAAAAATTAAAAAAGATGGAGACTGAAATGGCAATTTCTGCAAAAATGGTTCAGGAGTTGCGCGCCAGAACCAATGTGGGCATGATGGATTGTAAACGGGCACTCGAAGAGGCGAGCGGCGACGTGGATCAGGCCGTTGAGTTGTTGCGTAAACGGGGCATTGCCAAAGCCGAAAGCAGGGCGGGGCGTCAGGCCAAAGAAGGGGCGATAGCGTCTTATATCCATGCGGGAAACCAATTGGGTGTTTTGCTCGAGATCAACAGCGAGACCGACTTTGTGGCGCGCACCGATGAATTTCAAGCGTTTTCAAAAGACATTGCCATGCATATTGCCGCTGCTGCCCCTCTCGTTGTGAACCGCGAGGATTTGGATCCCAAAATCCTGAAAAAAGAAAAGAATATTTATCGCGAGCAGGCCCTAGGCGAAGGCAAACCCGAGCATATCGTCGACCGAATCGTAGATGGCCGTGTTGAAAAGTACTATCAAGAGGTGGTCTTGATGGAACAGGCTTTTGTAAAAGATCCGAACAAAACCATTCGGGATTTGCACTCGGAACTGGTAGCCAAGTGCGGCGAAAACATCACCATTCGTCGATTCACCCGTTTTGTCTTGGGCGAAAACAGTTGAGCGTCTCCAAACGCCCAGAGGAGGTGGGCAGTGATAGATGATATTATGGCTGAAGCACGAGTGTCCATGCAAAAATCTGTAAGTGCCTTGCAAAACGAGATGGCGACGGTGCGAACTGGGCGGGCGAACGCGCATTTGCTGGATCAAATTCGGGTTGAATATTACGGCGCGCAGGTACCGATCAATCAAGTCGCCACCGTGGGCGTGCCAGAACCGCGTTTGATCGCGATTCAACCCTGGGATAAGTCGGCGATCCCATTGATTGAAAAAGCGATTCAGGAATCGAATTTGGGATTGACGCCATCCAACGACGGCACAATTATTCGGTTGCCCATCCCTCAGTTGACCGAAGAACGCAGGCGAGAACTGGTGCGGGTGGTGAAGCAATATGCCGAAGAAAGCCGCGTTTCAGTACGCAATACCCGCCGCGATGCCAATGAACTCCTTCGAGATGCCCAAAAAGAAGGCGAGATTCCCGAAGACGATGCCCGGCGCGCAACAGGGCGCGTGCAGGATTTGACCGACGAGTTTGTCGCAAAAATTGATGAGGTACTGAAAAAAAAAGAAGAAGAAATTATGGAAGTTTGACGCGGAACACTGCATGTGCTGAAGGGATTGTATTTAGTCTCTAGGCAATTGAAAAGGCCATCTCCACTGCGAGATGGCCTTTTGGTTTTTTGAGTCTGACCCCCAACCCCGCGCGGGGCTATGCGATTTCAATTCTCAATCGCATAGATTTCGACAAATTCGCCGTAGTGCCAGACGTAATACGCCGTGCGATAGTGCGATTTGGATTTGCCTGCTCGGGCGGCCCGTTCAACGGCTTCGGGTGGATTGACGATCAGGAGTTTGCTGTCTAGGCGAAAGCGAAAGCCCAAGTGCGTGACAAAAGGGGCAAAGATCACACTGCCCATTCTCACGTCAATGACCGCGAGTTGCTGGCATTCCTCGCCGCAAAACCACCGCACAATGGTTTGATCCCCGGCAAAATTGGGCCCGATTTGAGCACCTTGAATTAAGCGGTCCTTAAATCGAATCGCGCGCGGATGGCTCACGAGATTGACGGGACGCGGTTTGTCTTTGTAAATTTGGTACTCGGGAACCGCAAACTGTTCAAATTCAGGTCTTTCCATCACGCGGCCGGGGGCTTCGGGCGGTTCGGGCACACACGCCAGAAAAATCAAAAAGAGGATGGGGGGTATCAACTTATATGTTGCGATTCTCATTTGGGGTTTGGAAATTGGGATGCGATTGAGTATTTTGTCTGCGATTATCATGGTGTCATCTCGCGCGTTGCGGGTACCTCAATTGGAATATTCAACATCCAATCTGCTTGAACTACACTTTTTTGTCAAAACTATTTTTGAAATCCGGCATGCCGTGGGCTCACCGATAGTCATGACGAAAAGACAACGGGATTGCGGCTTTAAGCATGCCGCAATGACGAGGGATGCGGATGCGCGTCAAAGCAGGCGTCTAGGAGGGGAAAGTTGCTCGTAACTCTTAATTCGCATTATTAAAAATAAAAAGAGGCAATAATATGGATGTCAACATTTTGAATTTGCAAAAGCTTTTCGCCCAGCCTGTGCGCTACGAGATTCCACAGTTTCAGCGTCCATATATTTGGAATCAGGTGCAACCCACGCCGGTGATACCATAATCAACTATCTCAGTGGCCAGACGGCCAGATATCGTCTGTGGCCAGACGACCAACAGCTGGAGCAAGCCTTCAGGAGCGAGCCCCTATACAGGCTGTTGACGCAGGGACGCCTGCGAATTGTCCTTGAAGGTATAGAGGAAGAGTTGCGGACGGAAAAAGCGGAATATCAGTCCGTGCGTGCACCCAACCTGACGATCGAGCACATCATGCCTCAGCAGTGGCGGCAATACTGGGCACCGCCCGCCGAAGTTGAAGACGACACGGAGACAGAGTGGGAGCGCAACCGCGATAACCTCATTCACTCAATAGGCAATCTGACCCTTGTGAACAATCGACTCAACCCAACCCTCTCCAACGCTGCATGGGAAGACAAACGGGCGGTGCTTGGTGAGCACAGTGTCCTTTTCCTCAACAAGATCCTGATAGACGATGCGCCAGAGATATGGGACGAAGAGGCGATTGCAGCGCGCGCCAAACGGCTCTGCCGGGCCGCGATGAGGGTGTGGCCTCACGCCGACAACATCTAGTGGCTCAACAGTGCTTGCTGCATCCTCTATCACATTTTTCGTCGGCTTTGCACAAAAATCGGCCAAAATCGGGACTTTTTGTGCAAAAAGGAGCTTGTTATGAGCAGCACTTATGGCCGTGCATTTCGCATCACCACATGGGGAGAATCACACGGCGGCGGCGTTGGCGTTGTCTTGGATGGATGCCCGCCCGGTTTGGCGATCAGCGAAGCAGACATCCAAGTGGAACTCGACCGCCGCAGGCCGGGGCAGAGCAAAATCACCACGCAGCGCAAAGAAGAAGACCGCGTGGAAATCCATTCGGGTCTCTTTGAAGGGCACACCCTGGGCACGCCCATCTCGATGATGGTGTGGAACAAGGATGCACGTGCCAAAGACTATGAAGAAATACGCACCAAATACCGTCCCTCGCACGCGGACTATACCTATCAGGAAAAATACGGCATTCGCAACTGGAAAGGCGGCGGCAGAGCCAGTGCGCGCGAAACAATCGGGCGCGTTGCAGCAGGTGCTGTTGCGCGCAAATTGCTCAAACGCGATTGCAACATCAACATTATCGCGTATGTTCGCCAGGTTCACACCCTCGTTGCCAATGTGGACCCCCTCGCGGTGACCCGAGAACAGGTCGAGTCGAACATCGCCCGCGTGCCCAAACCCGACATTGCCGAGCAAATCATTCGGCGCATCGATGCCGCGCGCAAAGACGGGGACTCTCTCGGCGGCGTGGTCGAAGCCATTGCCCATCGCGTCCCCCCCGGTTGGGGGGAACCCATTTTTGACAAACTCGAAGCCGACCTCGCCAAATCCATGCTCTCTTTGCCCGCGTGCAAAGGCTTTGAGTCCGGTTCTGGTTTTGGCGGCACTGCCATGACCGGCACTGCACACAACGACCCCTTTTACAACGATGGCAGCAGCATTCACACGCGCACGAATCATTCGGGCGGCATTCAGGGAGGCATCTCCAACGGCGAACCCATCGTCATCCGCGCGGCCTTCAAACCCACCGCCACGATTTTGCCCGAACAAGAAACCGTCGATATCCACGGCAACCCCACCACCCTCAAAGGCCGCGGTCGCCACGACCCCTGCGTCCTACCTCGCGCGGTTCCCATTGTCGAAGCCATGATAGCCCTTGTCCTGGCGGATCACTATTTGCGCCAGCGTGGGCAAAGAGGATAAAAAATGGATCACACAAAGAGGCCGATCAAAATGACATGTAGCCTGAAAGGATGCCCTGGAGAATACGAAAAAAAACAGATTCTTCACACGGTGTGCTATCATGGGCGGGCAAGCATTAAATTTCCGCAGACAAAAAAAGGAAAGTATGAGATGCTAAATTTAGATCATTATACCGAGGCAATAACTGAAATCTGTGTGCGTTTGGAAGTCAAGCGTTTGGAAGTGTTTGGCTCTTCATTGCGCGATGATTTTGATTCGGCGACCAGCGATATCGATTTTTTTTATGAGTTTGAAAGCACAGAGGATATCTTCAAACGCTTTATGATCTTAAAAAGAGAGTTGGAAAGCTTGTTTGGGAGAAGGGTAGATTTGCTCAAAGAAAATCAGATCCAAAATCCATTTATCAAAGAACAAATCGCTAAGGCAACCAGGAAAACACTTTATGCAGCATGATTCTCGCGCTTATCTGCATGATGTCATATCAGCAGTCGAAAACATACAAACATTTGTATCTGGATGGTCCTATGAAGATTATGTTGGCGATCTTTTGATTCGGTCTGCCATTGAGCGTCAATTTGAGATTATTGGGGAAGCTTTAAACCGTATTTCTCGTTATGATCCAAGTCTTGCTACACAAATTTCAAATCTACGTGACATAATTGACTTCCGAAATGTGATTGCCCATGGTTACGGTGTTGTCGACAATGAAATCGTCTGGGATATCATCAAAAATCATCTTCCCGATCTGATTGAGAAATGCCGAAATATTCTTTTGGGATAACAAAAAGGCTCAATGGAAATGTCAAAATGATCGACTCCAAAATTTTCACCTGCACAAAAAACGGCAAACCCCACACCTACCGCTTTGCGTGGCGCAACTTCACGCATCTCTTAAAAGATCGCGCGGAACATCAGCCCGACAAACCCGCGCTGATCTTTCGCGATTGCGATACGGACGCGCGCACCGTTATCACCTATTCTGAATTTGAACGGCGCACCGCCGCGCTTGCGGGCACAATGCACCGCGACTTTGGCATCCAACGCGGGGACTGCGTTGGGCTTGCGATGCCCAACTGCGCGGAAATCCCCCTGCTCACCCTCGCCCTCTTTCGGCTCGGCGCGACCGCTGTTCCCCTCGACCTCGCCAAAGACGTTCCCGCGCGCAAACGCTACAAAATGGCAAACGCCGCGGCCCGCCTGCTCGTCGTTTTGCCCGGCCATGCCGAAACCCAACGCCGAGAACTAGGCCACCACTGCGCGAATAGGTCATTGCCCGATATCCAAATTGCAACAACGGATCAGTTGCTCGCCTCCGATGCACCTGACGCAGATCTCGAGCCCGAGTGGTCTGGCGATATCGCATGCGAACAACACCCCAACATCGTGCTCTACACATCTGGCACAACGGGCCAACCCAAAGGCGCGCGCATCACCCGACAAAGCCTCACATCCAATGCCGATGGCATCATTCGCTGGCTCGGATTTGATGTTCGCGAACGCCTCGATCTCGTCTTGCCGCTCCACCACATCAATTCCACCACATTCTCGATAGCCTGCCTCATGGCGGGCGGCACACTCATCCTCAATTCGCGCTACAGTGTCTCCGCGTTCTGGCGCGTCATCTCGCGGGAACGCGCGACCTCTGCCAGCATTGTACCGACCATCATGGCCGACCTGATCGCCCGCGCGGACGACTTTGAGCGCGAAGGCCATGACACATCTTCACTAAAAAAAATCATGATCGGCTCTGCACCTGTGCCGCCCAACATCGCCTGTCAGTTTGTCGACCGCTTTGGCGTTCGCCTCGTTCAGGGATATGGCTCGACCGAAGTCAGCTTGCGCGTGACGGGTGTGCCACCCAACTTACCCGATGAGCAATACCGCGACGTGCTCGAACAAAACGCCCTCGGCGTTGAGCTCGCCAACAACAACTTGTGTATTGAAGGTGAGGCAGGCGAAGGCGATATTGGCGAAATCCTCGTGCGCGGTGCCGTAGTTGCCAATGGCTACCTCAACCGGCCCAAAGCCACCGCGGAGGTCTTCTGCAAGGGCTGGTTCTACACCGGCGACATGGGGTATTACCGCGACATCTACGGCCGCCGTTTCTACTTCTTTCACAGTCGCAAAAAGGAAATCATCATCAAAGGCGGCGTCAACATCTCACCCATCGCCGTGGAAAACGCCCTGCGCCACGCCTGTCCTGAACTCGACGCGGTTTACGTGATCGGCCTCCGTCACGATAGGTGGGGCGAAGACATCTGTGCAGCAGCCATTTTCAAACCCGAGATCAAACATCCCGAACAAACAGCCTCGGATATTCTTCGGCGCGGGCAAACCGGTCAAATCCCGAACTTGAGCATCTACGAAGCCCCGTCGCGCGTGATCCCCATTGCGCGCGACGACTGTCCCTTGACCTCTACGGGCAAAGTCCAGCGCAGGGCCCTGCGAGAGATCATCCAAAACAGATCGGGATTTTCAGGATTTGAGGATTGAATGGGATTACTGGCGTTGTACGCCGCGCAATTGGCGTTAGAGACATTCAATTATTTTTGGGATGAAAAGATTGTGCGAGATGAACTCGCTGCGCCCGTCGCGCGCCTAGTGAAAAGCGGTCACGGCAGGAGAGGATATTCATTGCATTGACACAATGCGCGGTATATCATATCATTTTATTTTAATCCGCAGATGTCCTGATCGCGTTGCGTAATCTCCCCGGTGATTTATCGTGCGTGGCCTTTTTGCTCTTTTTCGTCTCTTGCGGATGCGCGGCGTTTTCTCAATCATCCGTCGCCTCCCGCAGTACTTGCGCCTTGCATGGCGGCTCTTTTGGGATGCCCGCGTTCCCCTATTGCCCAAAGTGCTCGTCATCTTGGCTGTGCTATACGGCCTTTCTCCTTTCGATTTGATCCCCGAAGCCATTCTTCCCCACCTTGGATTTGGCGAAGACATCGCGCTCAATATCCTTGCGATTCGCAACCTAATCGCGGCGAGTCCGCCGGATATCGTCCGCGAACACGCGCGCACTATCGCCGAGAAATCGTGATTTATGACCCGTTTCAAAATCTCATCGCAAAAACAGATCGCCGCCCGCCTCTTGGCGTGGTACAGCAAACACAAACGCGACTTGCCCTGGCGACACACGGATGACCCCTATCGCATCCTGCTCGCGGAGTTTATGCTTCAGCAAACGCAGGTGGCCACGGTTATTCCCTACTACCATCGCTTTCTCGATCGCTTTCCCACAGTTTGCGACCTCGCCAATGCCTCGCGGGATGACGTGCTCAAAGCCTGGGAGGGATTGGGCTATTACGCTCGCGCGCGCAACCTGCACAAAGCCGCGCATGCCATTGCCACCGACTTTGCCGGCGCGGTGCCCGATACGTATGACGAACTCAAATCCCTGCCCGGCTTTGGCCCTTATACCACAGCCGCGGTGTTGAGCATTGCCTATGACCGCGACCACGCCGTGCTCGACGGCAATGTCATTCGCGTTGTCACGCGCGTTTTTGACATCCGCGATGACGTGGCGCAAACCCGCGTCAAAAACCAACTCTGGAATCTCGCCGAGGCCCTATTGCCCAAAGGCGACGCCGGCACCTACAATCAGGCGATCATGGAACTCGGCGCGACCGTCTGCACCCCCAAAAACCCGGCGTGCAACCGCTGTCCCCTGCAAACATACTGTGCAGCCTACAAAGCCGGCGACCCTCAGCGTCTGCCCGTCAAAGCCAAACAAAAACCCCGCGCCCATCACGCGCTGTGCGCGGGCATTGTATGGCACAAAGACAAAGTGCTCATTGCACAACGCCCGGAAAACGGCTTGCTCGGCGGCCTCTGGGAATTTCCCGCGGGCACGCAACAGGCTGGGGAATCTCTGCAAGACACTTGCATGCGCGGCATCCGAGAAACCGCGGGCATCCACATCGCCATTGACGACCGCTATCGCACCGTCAAACACGCGTTTACCCACTTTAGCATCACCCTCCACACCTTTCAGTGTCGCTATGTCAAAGGCAAAGCGCGCGCACTCACCTGCGACAATCTCGCCTGGGTTGCCCTCGCGCGTCTCAACGCTTACGCCTTCTCCCGCACGAGCCGCAAACTCATTGACTATCTTCAACAAGACGACCAACGCGACCTGTTTTCTCCATCAAATTCCGGCGTGGGTAAAGCCGGGATTTGAACGCAATCTCAGGGAGGTTCACGATGAAACTCAAAGACAAAATCGCGCTCATCACGGGCGCAGGATCCGGCATTGGCAAAGCCATTGCCCTCGAAATGGCCGAGGCAGGCGCGCATATCGCCATCAATGACCTCTCCGCTGAAACAGCCGAAACCACGGCGCGCGCGGTCGAATCCCTCGGGCGCGACGCGCTCGTCATTCCCGCGGACGTGGCCGACTCCGATCAGGTAGAAGACGTGGTTCGGCAAACGCGCAATCGCTTCGGACACATTGACATCTTGGTCAACAATGCCGGTGTGTACATCCCCCAAGACGGTGGATTCACAGCCATTACAGATGAAGCGTGGCAGCGCATTCTCGATGTCAACCTCAATGGCCCTTTCTATTGCTGTCGCGCGGTTGTCAAAGACATGATCGAGCGCGAGCAAGGCGGCAAAATCATCAACATCTCGTCTGTGCAGGCCGAAGTCGCGCATTTTGACGCGTCTGCGTATCAGCCCTCCAAAGCCGCTGTGGTCATGCTCACGCGAACCCTTGCCGTGGAACTCGCCCCTTACAAAATCAACGTCAATGCCATTGGCCCCGGTGCCATTGCATCCGAAGGCATGGGCGCGTCACTGGGCCCTGAAATTATCGCAGCCTACCGCAAACGCATTCCATGGGGGGCGCGCGGGCACACCCGCGACATTGCAACTGTTGCCGCGTTTCTCGCATCAGAAGACGCGCGCTACATCACCGGTCAAATTATCTACGTGGATGGTGGTTATTTGTCTGACAGCACGCCCACGGAACTCAAATCGCAAGACCATCCGGTTTTGCCAGACGACCCGGATCCAAAATAATAGTGCCGTTTTCCCGACAACGCGGAAAGTACCATGAATGAAATCCCAAAAAATCTGGCGAACAGAACAGCCCTTGTCACCGGTGCCGCGCAGGGCATTGGAAAAGCCATTGCCACACGCCTTGCCGAAGCGGGCGCGAGGGTGGCGATAGCCGACCTCAATGTCGGCGAGGCTCGGAAAACGGCTCGAGAGATCGGAGCGGGCGCATTGGCCTTGCCCCTCGATGTCGCCCGCGCGGACAGTGTGCAAAATGCCATTGACGCCTGTCTCAACACATGGGGGCACATCGACATTCTCGTCAACAACGCGGGCATTGTCGGGCGCGATGTGCCCGTCAAAGATCTCACAGAACAAGACTGGGATCGAGTTCTCGCTGTCAATCTCAAGGGCACATTTCTCTGTTCGCGCGCGGTACTACCGTCCATGCTGAAACAAAAAAAAGGCACCATTGTCTCGGTCGCTTCCATATCTGGCAAAGAAGGCAACCCGAGCATGGCGCCCTATTCGGTCTCTAAAGCCGGTATAATATGCTTTACCAAGGCCCTCGCCAAAGAACATCTCCGGGACAATATTCGCGTCAACTGCGTCTCTCCAGCCTTGATCGAAACCCCACTCCTGGCACATGTCGAGCCAGTGCAGCGCGACTACATGACCTCCAAAATCCCCCTCGGCCGTCTCGGCCAGCCCGAAGAAGTCGCCGCGGTTGTTCATTTTCTCGCGTCCGACGATGCCTCTTTTGTCACCGGGCAGTGTTATGACATCAGCGGAGGCAGGGCAACGTATTGATGAGGGGAACGCAAAGACGCAAAGACGGATGCTCCGTTCCGGCGCACTATCCCAGCGGTTGAGCATTGAACACGTCTCGCAAATACATGAACACCCACCCAAGTGCCGTCACTGCAAATGCCACGCCCAAGGCGATCAGACACAGCAGCCAGCCCGGGGGGCGAGCGTCTGAATCGTGATAAGGGTTTCGTCGGGGATCGTCCCAGTCCATGGCATTGTCCCAAGCGGTGTGGGTCATCGAACTTCAATTCAACCGTCTGCGCGCGGATACGCGAAATCTCATGGACTGAGATCCTCTGAAAACTCGGTGCCTTCCGGCACGTCTGTCTCGCTCTCAAAGTAGATGCGAAATCCATCCGGATCGCTTAGAGACGTGACCCACATCCCGTTCCCGACAAAGGGTTTTGACGCCTCAATGCGCCGAGATGCGACCTCGCGATAAATCGCCAGGGCATCTTCGCAAAAAAACACAATCGAGACGCCTTCTCCCACTTTTCCTTCGGGCACATAAGCATTGGGGCCTTCTGTATTGAATTGTTGCAACATCAGCGCGGCGTCTCCGCGTTGGAGCATGCACCAGCGCAGCGCGCCATCCTTGACCCATTTATTGCTCATCGCAAAACCGAGACCATCCATGTAGAAGCGAACAGAGGCTTCGATATTTGACACCGCAAAAAATGGAACGGCTCGCTTGACATTTGCTTTATCGTCATTCATCATCCGCACTCCATTTGCAATTCGCCTTCTCACTCAGCTAACGGCGGCGAGGTTTAGGGGCTATTGGCGTCGCTCAGAACAGCCAATGCTGCCGGGAACTCCGCCTCATTGAACACCAGCCGGAAACTGCCTTTGGCTGGCCCATCCCGCACGATCATCGTTCCGCAGTTGAAAGCATTTTGTAGGGTATCCAGCACGCGACACTTGTAATCGGTATCCGGATTATCGCGCAGGTGCTCGCCCTTTGTCTCGAAAATCAGCACGCGCGGCTTGCCATCGGTTTCGCCGCCCATGGCGACGAAGTCGGGCCAGACGCGCTCTTGTTTCCAGCCTCGCAGGTAGTAATCGCCTCGCTGGCGCACAGCCACCCGGTGCCACCATTTCAGTGCCTTTTGTTCGTCGAGATAGCGGGCGAAATTGCGCTCCAAGGTAGAATCGAATTGTTGCGTGTATATCGGCTCAAACAGACTGAGTTGTACCGGGTGACCGTCATTTCCCGCGAGTAGCCCCGCGTCGTCTGTCACAGGTATTTCGTAGTTTTCCACCATGCGAAAACTCGGTTGCCCAGCCTCCAAGTTAAAACGGATTTCACCCACCTTCAATTTTTTGCGAAAGACCTGTTCAGCCTGCTTTTCCACCGCATCGGTGACATATTCCCTCAACGCGAACCCCAAATACGAGCGACGATCATAGATTTCATCGTCGGTGTCGCCATCCGCCTGCAATTTCTCTATCAACTGCTGCGCGATTCGGGTGGCCTGCCACGGGTTTGGAACAACATCGGACAGACGGCGGGCAAACCACGCTATTTTCACTGTTTTGTCGATATATAGCTCCCGGTCCGCGTGAAAAACGGGCAGCGCATCGCCCACATCAACGGTTGCCGACTGCCGCGTGGCTCGGTCGGGAAGACTGTTTTGCGGGTCTGGGGCGTCAATCGCATCCCAATTGATGCTGGGTAGAATGTGGCACTGGTAATTCAACTCGCCCCACTCGTCGCCATCTTTGTGCAAAACCAGCGGCAGAAATATGTCCTTATCCCGAAACTTCCCGCGTCGTTGCACACTGACCCGCCGAAATCCGGATGCACCGCTGGTCACCGCGTCGTCCAAGCCGGTCAACCCTTCCTCTTCCAGCCCCTGTTTGACTTGCGCCACGGCTTTGCCAACATCGGTATTGTAGCAATAGACTTGGCATTGGTCGAGTGCTTCTCGCTCAGTGCGCCGCGCGTGCGGCTGGCGCATCACGCGCCCGACCAACTGCGTGATGGCGCGCTGCGCCTGCGTATTGTCCAGCATCACCAATACATAAGCAAAGGGACAGTCCCAACCCTCCATCAGTGCCGACTTGGTGATGATCCAGCGCACGGGCGAAAACTCCGACAGCAGATCCACGCCCGCCAACTCGTCCAGTTCAGATGATTTGACCGCCACGGCATTATCGGGAACGCCCAAGTTGTGAACCAGATACTCCCGCACGTCTTCGGCGTGGACGCGCTCGCCATCGCGCTGGTCTTTGCCGGTGCGCTCCACGCGGACGACCGCGATGGGACGAATGTAGCGTCCCTCGCTCTGCTGGAGTGATTGTCCCTCGGCAGCGAGTCGCTCCAATTCGTCATGCGCCTGTGCCAATGTGTTGTACCAATCCGCGTTGGTGAAGGACGTGACCTGCACGGGCAGTTTGATCATCTCCTCGTTTTTGAGTTCTCTACCGGTGATGTCAACCAAAAGATTGCTGATACCTCGGTTGGGCGTGGCGGACAACTCAATCACCATGCGGGGGTCAAGGCGGTTGACAGAGCGCACGAACTCTTCGTTTGCCCCTTTCCGCTTGATCCCATAAGCTTTGTGCGCTTCGTCGAGCACCACGACGGGACGCAGCATTTTGAATACATTGAACAGGCTGTGCTTGACCGGGCCATCGGCCGACGTGCGTTCCAAATCGGGGTAGGTATGCAACAGGCGAGCGTCGCCAAAGACGTCGTCGCTATCGGGGAAAAGCGTGGGATAACGCCCGGAATCCCGGAACATCCGCAGAAAGTCCCGTCCCCTTTGACGGTTGGCCGCGGGCAGCATCAGCAGCATCACGCACATGTAGTTGGCGACATCTGACCGCGTGAAGAGGTCGTCCTTTTCCAGCAACTTGACCCGCCCGCCGCTGGCTATTTCCAGCAGTTGCCGGTAGGGATGCTCCCGATTTCTGAGCGCGCGTTCCGTCTGTTCGTAGATGGCGCGGGTCGGCGTTACCCACAGCGTGAGTCCGGTCTGTCGATGCAGCCGCCCCAGCGCAGCGGCCGCGAGCAGGGTCTTGCCCCCGCCGGTGGGCACTTTGAAGCAGACATGCGGGATCGGACGGCCCGCGTCATCGGTGCGGCTCACATAGTCGCCCGCGCTCTCGGCCACGCCGCCCGATTGAGCCAACTGTTGCCAAGCGGCTTTGGGATAGTTGCGGATGTCATCGGGAATGTCCGCCCCGACCTCTTTCAGCGTGGTCATAACGGTTTCCGACTGCACTCGCGCCTTATCCAGCGCATCGTGCCAGCGGGTGAAGGCATCGAGCGCGGCAGCCTGATATTCTTTCATCTCCATTGCTCAACTCCTCACTGCCCGGCTTTGTGGATTTCGTAGGGCAGTTGACAAAAAGTGATGCCCAGCGTGCTCAGGTCGCGCTGTCCGATGTACTTGCCCGGCCCAAACACAATGGCATTTTTGCCTTCCTGTTGGCTTGCAGCACTCATGCGCCGCGCCCGATCCTGGTTCAGCATCGCTTCGCTGCTGCCCAAGTAATCAACGCTCGGTTCGTACAGCAGGTAGTAGTTGGTCGTGTCCGTGCTGTAAAACAGGCCATCTTTGTTTTGCGACTGTAGCGCGGCGTGACCTGCGGAAATGCCCGCCGAGATATGCAGCAAGTACGCCGCCAGCGACGGATAATCCGGAAGTGCTTTGCCTGTTAGCATCCCTTCCGTGTCAATGGCGTCGCCCAGCGTGCAATAGGTGAACGAACCGCCCAGGCCTTCGCGCAGCGACTTGTCGCGGGCGTTTGGAACGCCGTTGATGACGCGGCGCACGCGCTCGGCGGTAATGGTATCCGCATAGCCCTCGCACTCCACGAGGATAAACTTGCGATTGCCGCCATCCGCTTTGTTCAGCGCGAGGACAGCGTGGCCGGTGGTGCCGGAACCGGCGAAGGAGTCGAGGACGATGGCATCTTTGTCGGATGTCCCTTCGGCAACCGCTATCAAGTTTTGGATCAGCTTTGTGGGTTTCGGATTATTGAAATCAACGGTGTTGCTTTGAAAAATTGCCTGTAACTGACGAGTGCCTTCATCAGTAGTGCCAGCAACATCCGCTAACATAAGGTCAATAGGAACGATGCCTTTCGCCTCGGATTCACTGAGGAAGTTTTTGAGGCGAGGGTATCGTAGATTCCCGTTTATGCCCCACCAAAGCCTGTTGTCTTTAACGTGCTCCTCGTAAGTAGCATACTCATATTTCCATGCGTGAGTCGGATGATCGATTATTGCGTCTGTACGTGGATTCACTACTGAATAGACCAAATTTGGCCGTTGCTCTTTGGTCGCGGGATTGACGTATGAACTCGATATCCAACTGCCGCGCGGATCATTATCGGGGTTTTGATAAGTCAAGTTCAGTTTTTCGTCGCGCTTCACTCGAATGTGAGAGAGACTGAAGGACTTTCTGTACGCGATTATGTGTTCACGCTGATTTGAGAACAATTTGGCGTTGTTACTTCTGCCGTAACGATGTTGCCAGATGATATCCGCGAGAAAATTCCCCTCTCCAAAAACCTCATCCATCAGCATCCGCAGGTGGTGTTGCTCGTTGTCGTCGATGGAGATGAAGATAACGCCATCATCTGAGAGCAATTCCTTGAGCAACTGCAACCGGGGCCACATCATGCAGCACCATTTGTCGTGGCGTTCTAAATCCTCGCCGTCAACCGGACTTTGGTGCTTGAACCACTCTTTGAGCAACGGACTGTTCACCTTGTCGTTATAGATCCAGCCCTCGTTGCCGGTGTTATACGGCGGGTCAATGTAGATGCACTTGACGCGCCCGATGTAGCGGGGGAGCAATGCCTTCAGGGCGTGCAGGTTGTCGCCGTGGATGATGAGGTTGTCATCGGCACCGGCCGAGTTCAGCGAGCGGTCGGGGTCAGGAACCAGCGGCCGGTAAGGGACGGCCATGTGATGGGCGTAGATGTGTTGCTTGCCTTTGAAATCCAAAGTTGGCATTGCTAAATCTCCAATCTCGCCTTATCATTGGCGGTATTATTGCGCGAAATTGTGTTTCTCAATATACTATACATTTGTTCAGTCAACAAGTTTAATTTGACTCATGAAAAAAAATGAGCGAATTTAAGCGGTGTAAAATGCGACTTGGAAATTTCACCATAGGAACCCGCCCATGAACGAACACGAAAAATTTTTCTTTGACCTCAATGGCTACCTCGTCGTTAAAAACGCGCTCACGCCCGACGAAGTTGCCGCGTGCAACACAGCCATTGACCACAACCCCGACAAGATGCGCGTTCGCCCCAAAGAGCAATCGCTCTCTGGCGAATCTAGAGTACTCAAAGGCAAACACGGGCGCACGGATTTGGGCGGCATGCTCACGTGGCCCAAACCCTGGTGCCAACCCTTCCGCGATTTGCTCGCCCATCCAAACATCGTGCCCTACCTCACAGAATTGTTGCGCGAAGACTGCCGTCTCGACCACCTCTACGGCATCGTCATGGAAAAAGGCGCCGAGGGCCATGTCATGCACGGCGGTGGCACTGCCGACGACCTGACGCACTTCTATCAATTTCACAACGGGCGCATGCGCTGTGGCCTCACCGTGGTCTCGTGGGTGCTCACCGACTGCAACCCCGGCGATGGCGGATTTGCCTGCATTCCAGGCAGCCACAAATCCAATTACAAAACGCCCCGCGATGTGGCACTCTTAGATCGCGATATGGGGGTTGTAAAGCAGGTCCCTGCAAAAGCTGGATCCGCGATCATCTTCACCGAAGCACTCGCACATGGAACGCTCCCCTGGATAGCCGACCACCAACGCCGATCCATTCTCTACAAATATTCCCCCGGCCCGCTGACCTATTCCGCGCGCTATTTGCCGCCAGATGTAGAAGCGGTGCTCGACGAATTTACACCCACACAACGCGCCCTGCTCGAACCCCCTTATCGACCCCGACGCCCGCGCGTCATTTAGCGTTTAACATTTATGCCATGAACGTTCTCCTTCTCGGTGGCAATGGGTTTCTCGGCCCATATCTGGTCAAAGCTCTTGAAGACCGCCATCAACTTCGCATTACCGACCTCATGCCCATTGATTCCCCTCACGACACGCGACAAGTCGACGTGTCCGACCTCGCGCAAGTCATGTCTGCTGCCGAAGGCATGGACGCCATCATCAATTGCGCGGTTCAACGCTCGCATCGCAAAATCGCTTTCGGTGTGAACACAATGGGAACGCACCATGCACTCCGCGCCGCGGTTGCATTCAACATGAAGCACTTTATCAACACGGGCCCGCGCTTCTCACTCGTCGGCCCGTCCTATCTCGACTACGACCATACCATTTCCGAAAACATACCGCCCCAACCCGGCACAGGTCTCTATGCGATGAGCAAAGGACTCGGCCTTGAAATCTGCCGACTCTTCAGCGAACAGCATCCGCTATACGTCCTCTCACTCATCTTTTCGCGCTTTCGAGAACCCACTGCTGACCCGCAGAACCTCGATGACAGCACCCTCAGCGTCTCGGCGCGAGATGCCGCACAGGCCGTTCAATGCGCGCTGGAAGTAGATCTTCAAACCCTCCCGTCGCGCTTTGAAGTTTTTTTTGTCACCACAGATCTGCCGCACTGTCGCTTCCCAAACGCGCGCGCACGCACAATACTCGGCTTTGAACCTCGGGACAAACTCGAAGCCTACTGGACAAACGCGATTGAGAAGTAACGCGGTGGTCTAACAAGGCCAACACCCATCATTTTCTTCCCGTGACATACCTGTGTCCCAAATCTATTTGAGCGTCACAACCCCTTTGATATAGCGCGCGTCGCCCGCTAAAATTCGCGCCATTAAAGCCGGATAATTTTCGAGAGGTGCCGTGTGTGTCACCAGCGGTTTGAGATCTATAATGCCTTTGTGAATGAGGCGAATCGCAGGCCCAAAAGTGTGGCGCAGTTTTGAAGCCGGCGCGGAATTGACCACGGTAAAGCCGCCCAAGTGCCACTTTGTGGGGTCAAAGGTCGCGGTCTGCCCCTTGATCCAACCAAAGAGATTGATGCGTCCTCCGCGTTTCACAATATCGGTGGCGAGGTCCAGACCAGCCTGGCTGCCAGAGGTATCGACGACGACGTCAATCTCTCTCGATTTGAGTTCACGAGACAAATCGGAAAGGTCGCCATGCGCGGTGTTATGGACTTCGCCAACGCCGAGTTGCTGCGCGAGGTCCAGACGGCTTTGCACGATATCCATGCCGATCAAATCGCCGAGAGGACAGTGGAGAAGCCCTTGCAGGATCAACAGGCCCATAAATCCGCAGCCGATCACCGCGATGCGATAGCCGGGCTGAATCTGGCAATGGTCAATGCCGGTGACAGCACAGGCTACAGGCTCGACGATCCAGTATTCGTCCGGCAGGTCGGATTCCGGGATTTTGTGGACGCGCTGTGCCGATAGGTTGCGGATGTGGGCAAACCCGCCCCCGGCGACGCGGTCGCCTTCTTTGAAGCCCTTGACATCGGCACCCACTTTGGCGACATACCCAACCCCTTCGTGCCCCGGCGGTGCCATGGGGTGCATTTGATTGCCGAGTTTAGCTGTCACCACATCCCACGAGCAGATCCCACACGCGCCGCCTTTGATTTGAATTTCGCCCACATCGGGATCGGGAACTGCCCGTTCAAAAAGTTCGATGCTGCCATCATCCAAGTAGCGAATGGTTTTGTTTGGCATGATTTTTTCCTCGTTTATTTGGCTTTCCGTTGATCAAACCAAGCGCGGTAAGCCCGAACACCGGCTTCGAGGTCGTATCGGGGTTCGTAACCGAGTTGATCTCTGGCGCGGGTAATGTCGAGAGGCGCGCCGCGCTCGAGGTTGACGCCTGGGCCGACCTCATAGACCGGAGTGCCCGGAGAATGCCGGCGCACGACTTCGATGATTTCGTCAATGGCGTTGTACATGCCCGTCGCAATGTTAAAGGATCGATGGGCGACGTTTGTCGCCCTGAGCATGAGCAAGGCGCCGCGCGCTGCGTCTTCGATGTAGGTCCAGTCGGCCTTTTGTTCGCGGCCTTTTGGCAAGTGCACATCCTGCCCATCTAGCCCGGCAAAAATGCGCGTGTTAAAGCCCGCGTCGGGACCAGGGGCATTGGGTGGTCCATACAGAAAGAAGAGACGGGCGCATAGCACATCGACGCCATAAGTCGCATAATACTGGTGACAGAGGTGTTCGGCCATGGCTTTGGTAGCGCCATAGGGGTCGCTGGGTATCATGGGCATGTCTTCGGTAAGGGGCCCTTCTTGTTTGCCATAGACTGCACCGCTGGATATATAGACGACTTTCAGCCCGCCAACCTGACGGGCAACTTCGAGGACATTGTGCGTGCCACCCACGTTGACCTGGGTTGCAAAATGGGGATTGTCGCGCACGTCTCCCCCCAAAAGCGCGGCGGTGTGAACAATGCCCGTGAGGTCGGGCGCGTTGCGTACAATTTCATTGAGATGCGCGATGCCTAGGATATTGCCCTCAACGAAGGTGATGCGATCCGCGACATGGGACAAAAAATCGTCGCGCCGTTCAAACACGTCAAAGGCGATGACGTCTTCGCCTTCTTCAGCCAAGAGTTTGGCAACCCATGAACCGACAAAGCCAGAGCCTCCGGTGACGAGAATGGACATGTTGATCTCCGAGGTAAATTGAAAATGAAGGTTTTTCGCTGCTGATCTATGATAATTGCCCCCATGGAGGATGTCAACGGCTTTTGCTTGACTTTGGAAATAGATTCCGTAATCTCATACACCTGATATTCGTCTTACACCTTGAGAGGAGAATGGCAATGGCAACAGTAAAACTGACGGTTCACGCGGGCCCACACAATCGGATTAACTGTCCGGTTTCGGTGGTTGTGCCACACAGTGCTACAACCGCAACACTGAGCACGGGCAACGAAGAAGTCCCATGTCAGGTAAAACTCGTGCGCGGTGGGTTGCGAGTTGATTTCATCGTGGCAAATCTCGACGCGGAAAAGACCGCTGAGTACGCCCTTGCATTGGAACACAAACCCAAGCACAGCGGCCCCGGCGTGGAAGTCACGCAAGGTCGAGATGAGGTATCCATCTCGATTGGTGGGCAACATTTTACGACCTATTGTTATGGCGAGCATCTGGCGCGGCCGCATTTGTATCCGGTGATCGGCCCTTATGGCGATCCGGTGACGCGGCGGTTGGCAACGCCACGGGACGGCCGAGAAATGGATCACCATCACCACCGGTCTTTATGGATCGCGCACGGAGAAGTGAATGGCGCGGACAACTGGTCAGAGGGTGCTTCTCACGGCCGCATTTTGCATCGGGGCTTTGACGCGCTGGAGGGGGGCCCTGTTTTGGGACGGATGGTATCGAAAAGTGACTGGGTGGGCATGGATGGGTGGACCGGACCTCCGGGCAGGAAGCGAGAGATTTTGGATCAGCGCGCGGAGTGGATCGTGTACAACACGCCCCCTTCCGTGCGGATCCTGGATTTGCACCTCACGCTCATGGCTCGGAATATGGATGTGCTGTTCGGCGATACAAAAGAAGGCGGTCTGGCCTCTATTCGCGTGGAAGAGACGATGGAGGTAAAACGCGGCCTCGGCGGCAAAATTGAGAATGGCATTGGCGGTATCAACGAGGACGAGACCTGGGGAAAACGCGCGCCGTGGTGTCATTATTCAGGGCCCGTAAATGGCAATGTCACGGGCATTGCGATCATGGATCATCCCGATAGTTTTCGGCATCCCACATACTGGCACGTGCGAAATTACGGGTTGATGACGGCCAATCCCTTTGGCCTGTCATATTTCTCTGGTGACGAAAGTCGTCGCGGGCATCACACCTTGCCGCAGGGCGCGTCGCTCGTGGGCATATATCGCTATTATTTTCACGCAGGCGACGCCACTGAGGGCAATGTCCGCGAACGCTATCACGACTTTGCCAACCCGCCGACAGTATCCTGCGAATCCTAAAAATCCCGAGCCGATTATGGACCTCAATCTCACCGACAAAGTCGCCCTCATCACTGGGGGCAGCCGCGGCATTGGCCGCGCAACCGCATTGCGATTTGCCGCAGAAGGTTGTCGCGTCGCCTTGTGCGCGCGCGGGCAAGCGGGCATAAACCGGGTACTCGAAGAAATTCGCGCGCACAATGTTGAGGCTTATGGACTCGCCCTCGACGTTGCCAAACCCGGCGAAATCGAGCGTTTTGTCCATGCCGCGGCCACCGCGCTCCGCGGCGTGGATATTCTCGTCAACAATGTGGGGGGCACATCTGGGTCGCGCGAATTGCTCACATCTACAGACGCGGACTGGCAGCAGACCTTTGACCTCAACCTCTTTCACGCGGTTCGCGCTAGTCGCGCGGCCGTTCCCCAATTAAAAAAAAGAAAAGGTGGCAGCATTGTTACCATCTCTTCGATCTCTGGCTGGAAACCCGCAAACCGGGGCGCGCAATACGGCGCGACCAAAGCGGCTGAGATCTTTCTCGCGGGCGCGCTGGCATGGGAATTGGCACCGCACAACATCCGCGTCAACACCGTGTGCCCGGGGTCGCTCTTTTTTCCTGGCGGCGGTTGGGAACGCTTCAAAAATGAAAATCCGGAACAATACGAAACATTCCGCGCGCGCGAATTTCCCGCGCAGCGACTCGGCACGGATTTTGAAGTCGCGGATGTCGTCGTATTTCTCTCATCCGACCGCGCAAGTTGGATCAACGGCGCGTCCATTCCCGTGGATGGCGCGCAGGGCCGTCCCACTGCTTTTTGAACGCGACCTGCGACATAAGCTGAGCTGTGGCGCAGTGATAAATCGGGCATGTCGAGTCATTTCGATATGCCCGATTATGTGTTTAATAGGTGAATTTTAAGCCCGTGTAAAAATTTTGGGGAGGTTGAGCTCGACAGAGAAATTTTCTTGACTTTTATCGGTTAAAAATATATTTTTAGTTATAGCTAAAAAAAATTTAATGTTCACAAAATTTTAAAGTCGCATAAGAATATAAGGCCATGACTTTTCCCCGATATATTTTTCATCTCGTGCGTGGAACGCCTTTTTTTGTCCCTCTGTTATTTTTTTTTGGATGTGGCAAATTGTTGACGACTGCGCCTGATGATACAACAGATGCCCCCATGGACAATCCCCCTTCTATTATGGCGGCATTTGCCCGAGGTGACGAACAGTTTGCACGGGTTTTTACGATTTCAGATGGGTTGGGTCCAATTTTTAATCAGCCTAGTTGTGAAACCTGTCATCCCGCAGACGGCCGGGGCACGCCGGCAATGGCACTGACGCGTTTTAGCATCAATGGCGATCTCGTGCCAACACTGGGCGGGCCGCAACTTCAGGATCACAGCATTCCCGGAGTAGATCCCGAAACCATTCCACCTGGCGCTGAGACTTCGGTGCGAATGCCTCCCCCGGTTTTTGCGCGGGGCTTAATGGAGTTTATTCCGGATGAAACAATTATCGCGCTTGCCGATCCCGACGATGCAGATGGCGATGGGATTTCTGGGCGCGTGAATTGGGTGAAACCACCCGATTTTGTTCCGCCTTATATGAATGGGGCAGGACCTGGCATGGCCGTTGGCCGATTCGGCCTTAAGGCCAATGTCGCATCGCTGTTGCACCAGATTGTGGCGGCTTATCACGACGATATAGGCATTACGACCGATTATATGCCCGAAGAATCACTGCATCCACGCGTAGCTGATTTGTCTTTGAGCGATACCGCGCCAGATCCCGAGGTGCCTGCGACTGAAGTGCTGGATGTGTTGATGTACATTCGCACATTGGCTGTGCCCAAACGGGGCGATATTACGCCCCAGGTTCAACGAGGAGACGCGCTTTTCAATCAGATAGGGTGTGCATCTTGCCATGTGCCTGTGTTAAAGACAGGCCCAAGCGAAATCCCCTCTCTCAATCTCGTTGACGCGCCGCTTTATACCGATATGCTTTTGCACGATATGGGGGCAGGTCTGGCTGACAACAGAGCCGATTGGACTGCCAATGGACGCGAGTGGCGCACCCCACCGCTTGTAGGCTTGCGCCTGGCGGCTGACAATTTGGGTGGCACAGTTCACTATTTGCACGATGGGCGCACGTCCGATTTGAGTGAAGCTATTTTGATGCACGATGGCGAAGCGCGGGCTTCACGCGATCGATTTGCGAGATTGAGTGTAGCGGATCGAGAGGCACTTCTGGCGTTTTTGCTTTCGCTGTAGGATCTGTAGGAGCGATTTATGAATCGATCCGCATGCGAATTTTGCCCAACGCGCCGCGAGTTTTTGGCGACTTCAAATGCGTTGATTGTCGGTGTGGTTTTTGGGTGTGCAACCGCGTCTGTTTACCGGGTTAACTCTACAGATGGTCGGGTTCTGATCGACCCGACAGACTATTCCGAACTGGGGCAGTGGGGCGGGATGATTCAGCTTCGCGTCCGTGGTGTTGCAGACCCGCTCATTCTTATCCGGCAAAAAGACGCTTATCGAGCATTTTCGGCTGTTTGCACACATTTGCGCTGTTTTATCAGGCCGTCAAAGCATTTCTTGTTGTGTCCCTGTCACGGGTCGACGTTTGATTTAGAGGGCAATGCTGTTCGCGGTCCTGCAGAGCAACCTCTGGCGCGTTACAAAACAAAAATGTCTGCCGAAGGCATTGAGATTTACATCAAAAAAGAAGAGTAGGGCAATGAAACGGTTCGGTCTCACTTTGTTGGGGGTGTTCATTTGTTTGGGTGCGCGTGTCGATGCCCAAACAGAAGGTGAAAACGCGCCCCGGCTCTTTGTAAAAGGTGGATTCTACGACAAGCCCCATTTGTTTAAGCTCGCTTCGGGTAAGGCAAATTTTGGTGGATACGCCGAGGTGCATTTTCGATTTGAGAAAGTAGATGGCATTGTGGAAGAACGCACATTTGTCCCCAAGCGGTTCAATATGTTTTTTCACTCTTTTGTATCTGAGCGTTTCAGGATGGCGGCTGAGTTGGAGTTTGAGGAAGGGACTGAGGAAATTTTGCTCGAGTTGGCCATTCTCGATTTTGAACTTCATCCAGCACTCACAGTTCGGGCAGGCATGTTGCTTTCGCCACTGGGAAAGTTCAATTTGGCCCATGACAGTCCTTCCAATAAGATGACAGATCGACCTCTGGTGAGTACCCAGATTATTCCAACGGCGTTATCAGAGCCTGGCGCGGGGATTTTTGGCGCGTTTTATCCATTACCTAAAACGCGTCTGACGTATGAATTTTACGCTGTGAATGGCCTGGATAGCGATGTGGTCGGAGAGAGCGATGAAGGGACGCGCATTGCCGAAGGACGCCGTAATATCGAAGACAACAACAACAGCCCGGCAATTACCGGACGATTTGGCATTAGCCCAACACCCGAAGCAGATTTTGGGGTCTCCTTTCACCGGGGGCAATACAATACGACGTTTTTAGAAGATATTTCGGTCGATGAGGCCCGGCATGTGACGCTTTTTGCACTCGACGCTGATTATGCCTGGAACCGATTTCATTTTTTAGGCGAATACGCACGCGCGTCCATAGATTTGCCTCCTGGATTGATGGGAACGATTTACGCGTCTAAGCAGCGGGGTTTTTATGTTCAAGGGAGTGCATCGTTTCTCAAAGATGCACTGCCCGCGATCCCAGATGGTCATTTTGAAGGTGTTGTACGCTGCGATTGGGTTGATTTTGATGCCGACATAACAGGAGATCACCAAACGCGCCTGACATTGGGGGTCAATTTCAGGTCTTCACCAGATTCGGTATTCAAATTCAACTATTTCTACAATTGGGGCCGCGACCGCAACAATGTCGAAGAGCTCGGCGCGGGTGTGTTGTGCAGTGTTGCGACATATTTTTAGATGGCGAGGTCTGCTGTAAAGCGGATGGTGAAGGTCGACCATCCGCTTTTTTTGTTTTTGCATTCTGGCAATGATCCGCCAGTCTGTTTTTTTCAACTTTGGGATTTTCTGCGTGTTGATTATATTGAAGCAATGGCATTTTTGACTTTATCAGCCGGAGAAACCATGACCCTTCTCGAAACGATCAATTCACCCGATGACTTAAAGCCCCTATCAATGGAAGAATTGCAGCAAGTCTGCGCGGAATTGCGGCAATATATCATCGACGTGGTGACTGAAATTGGTGGACATTTTGGGTCCAGCCTAGGGGCAGCAGAATTGACAGTGGCCTTGCATCACCTATACAATACGCCACAGGACAAAATTGTGTGGGACGTGGGGCATCAGGCTTATGGGCACAAGGTGCTGACCGGGCGGCGTGAAGCACTCAAGACCATTCGGCAGCCGGGCGGCATTAGCGGGTTCCCGCTGCGAACAGAGAGTCCGTACGACACATTTGCCGTAGGACATGCGGGCACGTCAATTTCCGCGGCATTGGGATTTGCGACACAGCGCGATTTGATGGGTGAACAACACAAGGTGGTCGCGGTTATTGGCGACGGCGCCATGACCAGTGGGATCGCGCTCGAAGGGTTGAACAATACCGGTGCTGCCAATCGCGATTTGCTGGTGATTCTCAACGACAATCGCATGTCCATTTCGCCCAACGTGGGTGCGATTTCGCATTATTTGACGCGCGTGATTACGGATCCGATTTACAATCGCGTGAAGGATCGGATTACAAATGATCCGCTTTACAAAAAAATTAAAGAAGAAGCGTGGAATTTGGCGGGGCGCATTCCCGTTGTGGGCGAAAATTTGCGCCGCGCGCTGGGTGGGTTTGAAGAGGGGTTGAAGGGCATGCTGGTGCCGGGCATTCTTTTTGAGGAACTGGGATTTCGGTATTTGGGGCCTCTCGATGGCAATAATTTGCAAACGATGGTGCAGACCTTAAAGAATGTGCGGGATTTGAAGGGCCCCGTGCTGTTGCACGTGCATACCATCAAGGGCAAGGGCGCGCTGCAAGAGGGCGAGGAAGACCCGTATAGCGCGGATTCGACAAAGTACCATGCGATTAGCCCGCCGTCGCCCAAAACGCTCCTGCCCAAATATCAGTCGGTTTTTGGCGAGGCATTGATCGAACTGGCCAATTGCGATAGCCGGATTGTGGGCGTGACAGCCGCGATGTCTGAAGGCACGAGTCTGGATATTTTTGCCAAAGCGCATCCCGACCGCTTTTTTGATGTGGGCATTGCCGAACAGCACGCAGTGACATTTTCAACCGGGATGGCACTTGAGGGCATGCGCCCTGTCGCCGCGATTTATTCCACGTTTTTGCAGCGGGCTTATGATCAGATCATTCACGACGTGGCACTGCAGTCGGCACCGGTGATTTTCTGTATGGATCGCGCCGGGTTGGTGGGGGCGGATGGACCAACGCATCACGGCGATTTTGATCTGTCGTATCTCACCTGTGTGCCCAACATGATCGTGACCGCGCCAAAGGACGGCGATGAGTTGCGCGATCTGCTCTATACCGCGGTGCAACAAGTCGATAACCCCTTTGCCATTCGGTATCCGCGCGGCAATGTGCATACCCCGCTTTCAGGGCGCGACCCCGAAGTGTTGACAATTGGTTCGTGGGAGGCATTGGCCCAGGGTGAGGATGTGGTATTCCTGGCGGTGGGCACTATGGTGGATCACGCGTGTCAGGCGCGTGAAAAACTCTTGGAAGTCGGCATTTCTGCCGCTGTGATCAACTGTCGATTTGTGAAACCCATGGATCTGGCGATGCTCGATGATCTGGCCGACTGCTATGAGGTGCTGATTACCGTCGAAGAAAATACCATTGAAGGCGGGTTTGGTGCTGCTGTGGCGCGCTATTTGAGCGATCGAATGAGAGACGGGCAGCGCGTCTATACGCTGGGCATTCCCGACCGTTTTTTTTCGCACGGCTCACAGGGCGACTTGCGCGATGAAGCGGGCCTCTCGCCCGATGCTATTGCAGCGACTGCGCGGCGCGTTGTGGCAAAAGAACCCATTGAATACGGATTGTAAAAAAGTCACAGGGGAAATCATGTTCGAACCGTGCCAGGCCGTCATCTTTGATATGGACGGCCTGATTGTCGATACGGAAACCATCTATTACAATACCTATAACCAGACCCTCAATGAACTAGGGGTTGACATTCCACGCGAGGGTTATGTGCGCTGTGTTGGACATCCTGTGGAAAACAACAGCGCGGATGCGGTTGAGCACCACAATTTGCCGATTCGTCCCGAAGACTTTCTCGAATCGTGGATGACGCGGTTTGAAACCGCCATTGCAGATCCCGATCAAATTGACCTCATGCCCGGCTTTCTCGACTTACTTGCACACCTTCAAAACAAGAACTACAAACTCGGCATTGCATCTTCCACGCCGCGTCAGCGCATGCGCGCCACGCTCCAAAATGGCGTCTTGCCGCACATCAATGCTCCCGCGCTCCACGACATTTTTGGGGCCATTTTTTCAGGCAGCGATGTTACGCATACCAAACCCGATCCAGAAATCTATCTCAAAACCGCCGCAAAACTAAACGTCGCGCCCAAAGCCTGTGTTGTGTTTGAAGACAGTGCTGCGGGTGTGCAATCTGGCAAAGCTGCTGGCATGACGGTTTTCGCGGTGCCCAATTTCTTTACCGCACATCAGAGTCACGACGAAGCCGACCACATTTTTACCCGCCTCGATGCGGCCATTGCCTTGTTGTAAAACTCCGGGTTATCTCAAGTCCCTGACATTGTCGGGGAATATGGCTGGATCGGCGATAACGCATACAGCCAGAGAATTGGGATTGACGCGCAGTGGTTGAAAAAAAAGATCCATTGTTTGCGCGTGAAATAGTTGCAGGGTGAAATCAAATTCGGATAGCGCGCCCGTCCCTAACCCCTCCCATCAGCCGCATCGGCAATATGGGTCAAATAGGCTCTGTGCCCATGCAAAACCGGAAACGAAACGGACACAGACAAATCCTTCAGGCGTTTGTCGAGCGTCTTTAAGCGGCCTTTCACAGTTGTCACAAATAGCACCGCGTATTTATTTTTCGACAGAGAATACTGCGGAAAAATATCCGCCCGCGCGGCCAATCGTTCGGCAATGAGCGCGCGGCCAACGCGGTGTGCTTCCGCTTCTGATCGCATGGGGATAATGCGTATATAAGGCGCGGTTCGCAACACATTGTGAACCGCAACTTTTAGATCGGTTTTGCCATTGTCCCGCGAGTCATAAATTTTTTGAATAACCGTGTGTACCACAAAAATTACCAGACATAAGATCAGCCCGATACCCGCATGTTTCATAAGCGTGCGATAAAGTTTGCGATCTTCTGCGGGGAAAACCGCAGGCTGAAAATCCGCTTTTGATTCCGCAGCTATTTTTTTTGCAATGACGCGCACTTGTGCATTCGCAGCAGGCGGCAACCGCGTCCCGCGTTCAAAACCGTACAGCGCGCGAACAATCTCGCGCGCGAGATGCAGGGCATATTCTTCCCGCACTTGATCCACAGCCCATGCGGAAGCAGCGCAAAAACTAAAAAGTATAACAATGCAGACTTTCATCATCTTATCGGCAGCCTCTCGGCGTCGCGGATCCAACCGCGATCCGCGACTTCTCGTGTATTTCTTCGCAGAAATTTTGAGCTATCTACCCTTATTTTTTGCGACCCGAAACTCGTGATATTGCGACGAGTTCCAGCGTCTTGCCCCCGCCCAATTCATCCGCGCGGCCAATTAGATCGCGGAGTTGTGCATGGGTCGTCTTCAAAAAAACCATCGCTTCTGACGCTTCGCGAATCCCATCCTCCCGACGGTAGATCGACCGAATGCTCGGCGCGACGGTTCCGCCTGTGGCCAGGTTTTCTTCAACGAGGGTTGTGCCGAATTTGCGAGCCTGTGCTTCGGTGCGCGTGGCGATCAACACCCCCAAGGGCGCGTCGCCCGATTCTGCGCGCACGCCCTTGCCGATGGCGCGGAGAATTGACCACAAGACCAGCAGAGCAATGAGAATGGCAATTCCTTTGGCAATGTAGCTCGCGGTGTTGCGGATCGCCTCGTTCCTTTCTTCGCGCACTTTTTCCGCGCGCTGTTTTTGGTCTTCAAGAAATGCCACATCCGCTGCCAATTGCAATGTCAGGCGTTTGACCAATGCCTCTTGTTCTGCGGTGAGTGAATCGCCTGTTGTCAAAACCGCCCGCGCCACATGTCGCGCAATCGCTTCGACCTGTTCGATCTGCACCTGCGCTTGAACGCCATCCCGCTCCTGCCCTCCCGCCGGCGCGCTGCCGGCAACGAACAAAGCAAAAAGCGAGATTTTTGCAAAGGCGGCCGAGCGCGTCTTCTGATGTTGCATAAAATTTCCTTTGTTTTTGTCTCGCACTTTCGGCAATATATGGCACATAAACGCCATGTGCCAAGTGGCGAGGGGCGTTGGATGGGTTATCCGCGAAGCCAGCAGTTCCACGACGCGAAGGAAAACAGTGCCTGTTTTTCTGCTTGGCGTCAGGCGGGCTTCTCACTCCTCACCTAGGAGCCAAATGATACCGGAACAATTCGGTTTTGATTCGCTAAAACTCGACCGGGCCAGGCAAATTTTACAACGCCATGTGCGATTGCGTACCACACCCGGCGCTGTTGGTCTCGTCTTGCGTCGCAAAGGCATTGTCGCGTGTTGGGCGGTGGGCAATCACACGTACGGACCGAACGCGTTACCCGTGCAAATCCATGCCCTCTACGACTTGGCTTCTGTCACCAAAGTCGTGGTCACAACAACGCTCTGCATGTTATTTGTCCGCGAGGGTCGCCTGGATCTCGACGCGCCCGTGCAATCCCATCTGACCGTTTTTACCGGGAAAAACAAAGATCGCGTCACGGTTCGGCATCTTCTGGCGCATTGCAGTGGCTTGCCCGCGCATGTCCATCTCTACCGCGAGACGCGAGGGGTGAGGCATCGCGATGCAATACTCAACGCGGCATGTCAACTGCCCTTGGCTTATGAACCCGGAACAGAGACCGCGTACAGCGATATGGGTTTTCTCGTCCTGGGCGTGATCCTCGAGACCATCGGCAATAATCGCTTGGATCATCTCGCCGAGGAGCTCGTATTCGAACCGCTTCAAATGAACGACACATTGTACTGTCCGCGTCCTCGTCTCAAGCACCGCATTCCCCCCACTGAAAACAGCACCCACTTGCGCGAGGGCCTCGTACACGGCGAAGTCCACGATGAAAACGCCGCGGCAATGGGGGGCATTGCGTCCCACTCGGGTCTATTTTCCACAGCGGGGGATCTGGCGAAATTTCTTCGCGCATGGCTCGGCGCAGACATCTTTCCCGGGCAGACCATTCGACAATTCACCACTCGGGCGAATATCGCGCCCAACAGCACCTGGGCCCTCGGCTGGGACACGGTCTCGCCCGGCAGGAGTTCAGCCGGACGCCATTTTAGCGCGCAATCCTTTGGCTCTCTCGGATTCACCGGGACATCCTTATGGGCAGATCCCATCCGCGACCTCGGCGTTATCCTGCTCACCAACCGCGTACACCCCACCCGCGAGAACGCGCAAATCAAGCACCTCCGACCCGAATTTCACGACGCAATATCCGAGGCCCTGATTGCATAGCTCCTCACTCCTCGCTTCTCACCGCGTTACCCGAATTGTCCACGCGCCCTGCATCTCGGGATTTTTAACCGTCAGCGCGATCCGTCTCAACGCATCGCCCCATACGGCTTGCAAGCGCGCGTCTTCCAGGGCGATGTCCTCAATCGCCAGATCGAACAAGTTGGCGTCGTAGTGCAAGCGCGCGGCGCCTGACATGCGTCCATCCGCCAATGTCACCTCGTTCAACGCCAGCGTGCCATCACCTCTATCTTCAACGGCACATGCCGTCAACACATTCAATGTCGTTTCTGCGGTCACGGCTTTCAAAGCGTACTGGTCTGTTATCGTCACGCCTTCGCCGCGATCCAATGCGACGATTCTGACCCACGAATCGATCCGCGCCTCTGGCGGATAGGCTCGCGCGATATCCAGTGTGAATGTGGCTTTCGCATCGCTTGCGGTATGGGACACATCCCGCGCGGCAATATCGTAGTGATAGTCAATTCCCGCCTCGGAATACACCCGCCCGGGAATCTGCATCTGTCCATTCACCGTTGGCAAGGTGTGGTATTGCGATTGCATCGTCCAAATCGCATACCGCTCGCTGCTAAACGTCTTGGCCGTATAGGTCTCGACACCCGCATCCACGATCACGGGTTTGCCATCCACATAGACCACCACTTGCCCAATATCGTTGTGATTGTGACTCTCGGCATTGTGCCCACCCTTTGCCCCCACAAAAAATCCCTTGGTCGATCCGCCTTGATCGCGCGCGACAAACACTTCGATCTCGTCCAAAAACACATCGCGCGGCAATGGCAGTCGGGCGTCTGTATCGAGAATTTCGCGCAGTGAAAACAGGGCGGGCAACGCGCGTCCCATGCTCCCAAAGGCTTCTGTCACGCCTTTCTCGGCAACCCCTTGTTGTTTTGCAGCCCACGCGCCGAGTGCCACCATAGATTCATCGCCGATGCGCTTGCCATAGCCATAGACCACGGCAAAGGCGGGCATGACCACAGGCGAGGCATCGGCAAAGTTGATAAAGTACTGATCGGCAATTTGCACGCGATAGATGAATTTGCCGATATTCTGAACGAGCGGTTCATCGTACACATCCATCGCGCCATCGGTTGCACTGTGAAGCCATTCCAAACAGTCGTAAAGCGATGCGCCCGCTCGCCCCCAATAGCCCGGGCCTTCGTCGCATCCGCCGTCTTTTGGATAGGGATCGATGAAATTATCCACTGTTTTCATCGCCTTATACACCGCGGCAACTCGCCGCGCGCCATCAGTTTCCATCAACAAATTTGAGGTCAGCCAGTTCGATACGATCCACGGATTCCAGTTGTTCACGCGAGCCCCCGAATAGCCCATCCATCCAAAATCATCGCGTTCCAATAGGGGCGTCAATACGCGAGATTGAATTTCGCGCGCAACGCGAGGCGCGATCAAACGCGAAACCGAGTTGAGTTGCGAGCCGAGCAAATACGCGGTCCACGCCAACAATTCCGACGTCTCTGCGACAAACAGATCGACAATCGGCTCAGCCGTATCGGGCAGTCCTTTGCCCGCCTTTTGCACGCCAATATGCGCGGGCACGCCCCAAAAAGACTCTTCGCAGATACACCACAAGCCATTTGTAATATCGTCCAAAAATCGGCCTTTGCCCTCCACGCATTCGGCTAGAACCAAGTCGGCCAATGCTGTGCGCCGCCCAAAACTCAAGGCTTCGTATCGCGATCGATTGCCGTTGCGCGCGTAATCCAAAAATCGCACCGCGGGCACTGCGGGCCATTCAAAATTCAGGCGTTCTTCCCCCCGCACAATTTGCGTCTGCCGAACGCGGGGGGGCAACGCCGCCCACGCCTCGCGCGTTGACGCGGTTGGAAATGGCCGCCATTCATCTCGCGAAATCAAAATGTCTCTCACGACCTCTTCCGAATGCTTTTGCGAAAGCATTTTTTTTCTCCTTTTTTGGGACAGAGTGTGAACGGTAAGATATATTTTTTGCGTTTCACTGTCCACGGGAATCCCCATCGGAAAGGAACACCATGGCACTTAAGATCGCACAAATCGGTTCTGACGGGCATCAGAACATGGTGCTCGACGGCATCGCGGATATCAAAGAGGCACAATTGGTCGCCTGCGCCAAGGGGCACGCCGGCGACACCCTCGCCAGCGTTAAAAAGCACGCGGCAGTCACCGCGCGCACCCGCGTGTATGGCGACTACCGCGACATGCTCCACGCCGAAGAGATCGATTTGGTCAGTATATGTCGTCCCTATTATCTCAATGCCGAAGCCTCGATTGCCGCTGCAAAACGCGGGATCGATATTGTCAGCGAAAAACCCGTTGCGACCACGTTGGAGGATTTGGACGCGCTTGAAACCGCGGTCAAAGCCAACGGCATTCGCCTCACCGCCATGTTTGGCATGCGGCTTTCGCCTGCATTTCGCGCGGTACACAAAGCAGTGCGAGACGGTCTGATTGGCGAACCCATTTTGGCAACCGCCCAAAAATCCTATTGCTTTGGCACGCGCGCGGACTTTTTCAAACACCGAGCAACTTACGGCGGGACCATTCCCTGGGTCGCAATCCACGCCATTGATTACACGCGTTGGACAACTGCACGAGAATATACTCAAGTCGCCGCGCTGCACGGCAACCTCGCCCATCCCGACTATCCTGGCTGCGAAGACCACGGCGGCCTGCTCTTTCGCTTTGCCAATGGCGGAACAGCAATGGTCAACTTCGATTATTTGCGGCCATCAACAGCACCCACACACGGCGATGACCGCCTCCGAATCGCCGGGTCAGAAGGCGTCATTGAAGTCATTGACACCCGCGCGCACCTGATGCGCGCGGGCGAAGCCCCCCGCGACTTGCCCTTGCCACCTGAGGAGAACTTTCTCGTCAACCTCTACGGCGCGCGCACGGGTAAAGCACCCCACATCATTGGCCCGGAGGAAGCCATCAAAGTCACGCGCATCAGCCTGTACGCGCGCGAAGCCGCGGACACGGGCGAGGTCATCGCGCTCTGAGTTGTCAGCGTTTTAATACCAGCGGATAATCCGTTAGGTTTTCGACCCCATCTGCTGTTACGAGAAACGTGTTCTCCAATCGAATGCCCCCATTCAATGCCTCGCTATAAGCACCCGGTTCACATGAAAACACATTGCCCACCTCAAAAATGCCCTCGCGATCGCGATTCAGATCGGGTGGTTCGTGCGCGCGAATCCCCACGCCGTGCCCCGCGTGGTGAATCAGGCCCACATCGGACAGATGGGGATGCTCGCGGATTCTGGCGTCGAGGGTCTGCCACAGCACTGTCCCTCGGCCACCGGGTTTGACCAGATTGGGAATATCCTCTAAAATCGCTTTTAAGTGATCGTACACCGATGCCTGCAAATCCGTGGGGTCGCCCACGGCAAAGGTTCGGCACAGGTCTGACCAATAGCCGCGATACGCGGTCTGGGCATCAATAATGTACAACTCTCCATCTTCGATTACGCGATCTCTGGCAGGCCCGCCCAATTGCCCGCACTGGTAATCGCCTCCGTGGTGCAGCACCTCGCCTGCCGAATGCAGTGCCACCTGTTGCCCGGCCGAGAGCACATCCAACTCATTCACGCCTGGCGCAATCACCTCTTGCACGCGGTCGTAAGCTCGCAGGTTGATGTCAATGGCCTTTTGCAGCAGGGCAATTTCATCTGCGTCTTTCTTCATTTGCTGATCGATCAGCAGATCGTCTATGCCGATCCACGAACCGCCCACCGCATCGGCCACTGTGTCTGCGAGCAACTTGGGGATGGCTTCCCGCTGCCAGCCCAAACGCGAAACACCCCGGACGTGGCGCAATTTCTGAGCAACAGCGGCATTGAGCAATTGCATGGGGTCGGGGTTCATCGTGTAGAGCACATGCGAGTCGTAGATCACGCGCGCATCAACTGCTGCATCGCCTTCGTGGGTTGACGACGCCAGCCATGATTCCCCATCGGTTTCCAGATACAGAAGCGCGGGAAAATAAAATGCCGGATAGGCCGACAACAACGCGCCGGTAAAATAATAAATATCCCGATGGTCCGTGATGATTGCCGCGTCAATCTCCGCTGCCGAGAGGCGTTCTCGAAATCGCTGTTGTCGGCTTTGACATCCTTCCAAAGTGAGCATAACGCCCGTCCTTTCTGCAAAATTCTGTTGGTCATTCTCCTGATTTTATGCATGATAGGGCGCGCGTTTTTATCGTCAAGTCAATTCAACAACAGGAGTACACCATGTCAGACAACAGAGTTCGCGTGTGCGTCGTGGGTATGGGCATTGGAAAACCCAATGGTCGCGCGCTTGCTGGAAATGCGCGAGGCGAAGTCGTTGCTTTGTGCGATCTCTTGCCGGACAGAATGGAAGAATTTGCCCGCGACTTGCCCGGCGAACAGAAGTTCTACACCGATTACAAAGCAATGTGCAAAGACGCGGACATCGACGCGGTTTTTGTCGGCACGCCCAACCAGTGGCACGTGCCCATTGCGCTCGAAGCCGTTCGCAACGACAAGCATGTGCTAGTCACCAAACCCTTGGCGGATTCCGAGGACGCGGCAAAACAACTCGTGGAAGCCGCGGAAGCATCTGGCGTGGTCAACATGATGTCGCTTTCCACGCGATTTTCCGACAATTGCCAGTACCTTGCGGACCTCGCGCGCAAAGGCTATTTTGGCGACCTTTACTACGCGCGCGCGCGCAGTGTGCGGCGAAGCGGCATTCCCGCATGGAACCTCGGATTCATCCAAAAAGGGGGCGGTGCATTTCGCGATATGGGCGTCCACGTTCTCGACGCTGTGTGGTACTTGCTCGGCATGCCCAAACCCGTCACGGTCACCGGTGTATGCGGTGCAAAATTTGGCCCGCGCGGGCGGGGCTATTGGGGCTTTCGGGACGTGCCGCAAAGCACATGGGAACAATACGCTGCTGACGACTATGCCGGGGGCTTTATTCGCTTTGAAAATGGCGCGGGTCTCCAGGTCGAGAGTTTCTGGGCGTCGCACCAGCCCAATGAACTCCAGATCGAACTCTTTGGCGACGAGGCCGGTGCGCAGTTCCGCCCGCTCAAACTTTTCAAAACACAGGATGGTGCCCCACACGACATCGCCGTCGACATGCCGCGCCGGACCCAGTCATGGGATCGCATTGCCGCTCACTTTATTGACTGCATCCTCGATGGCACGCCCTGCGAAGCCCCCCTGCGCCACGGGTTTCAGGTGCAGCAGATGATGGAAGCCCTTCTCAAAAGCGGTGAGACGCGACGGGAAATCCACATTGCGTAATTTGGAGAGACTTTCATGACTGGCTTACACATCACGGTTGGGCAACGGGACGCCGACATCATCGGCAATGACCATCGCGCTTTGCAAGCTGCGGTTGATTATATTTCTCCACTCGGTGGCGGCACTGTTACAATCCTGTCCGGCACGTACATCATGCGCGACGCGCTGCATCTTCGCAGCAACATCACAGTCAGGGGGCAGGGCGAAAATACCGTATTGCGGAAGGCAGATGGCGTGGAATGCCTACTTCATCTCGACGGAGATTTTGGGGAAGAACAGATCACCCTTGAAAACCCCGACGGATTTAAGGTTGGCTATGGCGTGAGCATCACGGATGATCGCGCGGGCGGATTTCACACAGCCGTTGGCACACTTCTCTGGCAACGGGACAGTACCTTTGGGGTCAATGTGCCCATGGGGAGTGATTATCTCATTTCTCGCAATGCGCGTGCGGCGACCGCGTTTCCGGTCATCAGCGGATATCACATCGAAAATGCTCGAGTCGAAAATCTGGTTGTAGATGGCAATGGCGAAAACAATCCGTACCTCAATGGGTGCCGAGGCGCGGGCATTTTTCTCTATCGGGGGCACCGCACTGCTTTGCAAAACTGTGTGGTCAAAAATTACCACGGCGACGGCATCAGTTTCCAGCAGAGCCAGCACGTCATGGTCGAAAACTGTACCTGTAGGGGCAATACCCACCTGGGCTTGCACCCGGGCAGTGGCAGTCAACACCCCACCATTCGCAACTGTCGCTCAGAAAATAATGGTCGCATCGGTCTGTTCCTGTGCTGGCGCGTAAAACACGGAATTTTTGAAAACAACGATCTCATCGGCAATGGCAACACGGGCATCTCCATCGGTCACAAAGACACCGACAATATGTTTTCAAACAACCGATCTTTGCGCAATGGCTGTGAAGGCATCCTCTTTCGCGATGAATCCGAACCCATGGGCGGGCATCGAAACGCGTTTGAGAACAATCAGATTCTTGACAATGGCAATGAACAGGAGGGGTATGGCGTGCGTATCTTGGGGGAAACGCACGATCTCACGTTCACAAACAATCGCATTGGCAACAGCGAGACGACAACCCAACGCATTGGCGTTCACATTGGCGAAAAAGCAGCGCGCGTTCACTTCAGCAACAACGACCTGTCGGGCAATCTCGATGCGGAAATTGAAGACGCGCGCCAAACCGCTTCTGTCTAAACGGCACGCTCACGCGGCAATCACAAACACAAAAGCCCTCCTGCGAAAACAGGAGGGCTTCTTTGTTTTGTTCTATGTAGCCTATGACTGTTAGCAAATCTCGCGTGGTAACAGTTTGAATATCTTCTATTTCTATTAGATCGAGATCATGGGGCCACAATGGTGTTCTCAGATGATATGCGAGAGCGAGAATGTCTATATCTTTTGGATCGCGAAGCCCAATTGTATTTGTTGCGCGACTAAGAGCAGGGCTATAGAGATTTGATTGGTAAGCGATTAATGGAAAGTCTTTAAATGTATCTGGGATTTCAATTTCTGCGATTTCAAGACGCTGTGCAATCTCTGGGATATATCTTTTGACTTTCCATGTTGTGCGTTCTGTTATAAAAAAAATAATGGACTGAACAACAATTTTAATGCTTGCCTGCCCATGAGCGCGGAAATCAATGGGTTTGCATCAACAACAAGCTCAAGTCGCTGCATCCCCTTGCCTCAATTGCTCGCGAAATATTTCAAAGTCTTTGAGAATTTCATCCTCTGTCAACCCTTTTTCTTGTAGTTTTTTTTCATTTTTTTGCTCTTTGACAGCGCAACTCCAAAAGATGATGGTCAATGGCGTGTTCCAAACCTTGCGCGATGGTTTCATACCCTCCCGCGTGACGCAATTCGCCGAGTTTTTTCAAAATCTCAGGGGATAAAGATGAATAAGAATGCAAACCATGTAAAGGCACCACCCCTCAAAATTCAGGGCATTAAAACAAAGCTCGTGCCATTTATTAGGCACAATGTGAAATGGGATGGACGCGGGCGATGGGTTGAACCCTTCTTGGGCTCGGGCGTTGTGGTTCTCAATGTCAATCCAGAGCGCGCCTTGCTCGCAGATGCGAATGAACACATCATCCGCTTTTACCGCGCGATACAAACCGGCGACATGAATCCCTATGATTTGCGCTGCTTCTTGCAGCGAGAAGGCCGTGCGCTCAGTGAAAGAGGCCAAGCGCACTACTATAAAGTGCGCGAGCGTTTTAATGCACAGCATTCACCCTTTGACTTTCTCTTGTTGAACCGGGCGTGTTTTAACGGCATGATGCGATTCAACGCACAGGGCAAATTCAATGTTCCGTTCTGTAGGAAGCCCGAAAGATTTGCGCGTGCTTATATCACCAAAATATGCAATCAAGTCGCTTGGGCAGTGGAGAGAATCAAGGGGAAGGATTGGCACTTCATTGTTCAGGATTGGCGCGAGACGCTAAGCCAAATTGAAGATTCAGATTTCGTCTATCTCGACCCGCCGTACAACGACAGACATACGGATTATTACAACTCGTGGCGCGGCGAGGATGCCGACGGGTTGGCGCGAGAAGTCAAAAACTTAACAGCGCGTTTTGCTTACTCCACTTGGAAGCAAAACAAATATCGCACAAATGAACACCTGACAAAGCATTTCTCTAATTATCCCACAGCGACAACCGCGCATTTCTATCACGTCGGTGCCCAAGAATCGCTCCGCAACGCGATGGAAGAAGCACTGGTGATGTCACCCGATTGTGTCGCAGAGAATGAAAAAGCCAGTCTGTCCCCCGCCTTTCAGGAGCAATTCGCCCTCTCTTTTCAGGGATGATGTCTCCATCTCCTGAACTCTGCCAGATTTTTGTATTTCCCTTCGCGCTCAGGTAATGACCGGCGGCCCGGTCATTCATTTTGCCGCTACGGGTGCCGAGGCCGGGGTAATAGCCTTGATCCGGTTGCCCTCGGCGTCGGTGTAGTAGGTGTAGGCACGGAGGCGGAGACCGACTTCGTCCGCGGATGGAACGTATTGGTAGGATGCGCCACAGCCGTCAATTGCCAAACGCCAGCCCTCGGCGTCGCTCCCCCGCTCCCATTGCCACTGTGCCCTTTGGATAAAGCCGGCACGGCGCGTTGCGTCGGATAGCCTGACGGTGAACCGCTCGCCGACCACCGGAGTTCCTGTACTGACGATAACGGCTGGCACTGTATCTATCCGCCATCGCTCGATGTGGGAAAACGTCGCAAAGCTTTCCTCGGCCCACTGCGGGTTGTTGGTATCGAAAGGGAGCCTCAGATTAGGGCCGACAGGAACGGCATAGGGCGCGATGCGATGAGCCTCTGCCGCGCTGGTGGCCGCCGGATAGGGTATAAAGTTGACGCCCCGTTTTTCCAGGTAGCCGGGCGGGGGGGTGCGGTCATGGGCGATTCGCCGCTGATTATTTGGAAGCGTGACCGGGTTACGGGTAATGGTCTTGTCATTCAGCCCGTGCAAGTCAATGACGGTCAGTCCGGAAAGGTAGTAGGGCATAATGCCGGCGGCACTCACGGCAGTTACCGTATCATGCGAAATCAGCCCATCTGCAACTTTGTTATAAGGTTGCCACAATTCGATCCTGCCTTTGCTAAATTCCCGGTGCCCCGCGAACCTGAATCCCACCCAAAAGATGATGGTACCTGCCGTGTTGAAGAACCGCATGGACATGATATGGCCCCAAACGCGTGCGTGCATCTGTGCCTTCTCTGGCGGTGCTTTCTCTGGTCTCTTTTCTTGTTGGATGCGCTGGCTCATTCACAAAGGGTATGTTAATTGATCTGGGAAAGTTTGGAAACAGGACAGACTTTGATATTTTGCCCCTTTATAGGTCTTGCAAATTTTTTTCTGCAATCACTTCCGACCATGTCATGATCGTTATCCTCTATAAATCGACCATGCGGGGTTTGGGCTGTCCTTTGCGTCCGTGCAAGTACGCATTGTTTGGCGTGGGCCATCGCATGAGATACTGTTTGCTGCGCTGGCGTTTGTATCCCGCGTTGTAGTAATTGCTCGTCGCCATCCAGGCCAGCAAATCCGCGAGCAGACCGCTTTTCACCTCGGCGTATTCGGGCGTGTCCCAAACATTCCACAATTCTCCGGGGTCTGCGTTTAAGTCGTACAACTCGCCCTCTGCTTGCCCGATGTAATACACCATTTTGTGGGTCTTGCACCGCATCATGATCTGATAGTTATCCTCGCAGAAAACGCATTTGCGCGGCGCGGGATCTTCGCCATTCAAATACGGCATGAGGGATCGGCCCTCCAGATAGGTGGGAACAGCGATGCCCGCGGCGTTTAGAATGGTCGGCCCCAGATCTATGAGCGATACGAGATCGCGTGTTTCGCAGGGCTGATGCACGGACTTGGGCGTGCGAATCATCAGGGGGATATGCACAATCGGATCGTACATCAACCACTTATACGCCAACCCGTGGTCGCCGAGCAATTCACCGTGATCTGAACAAAAAATCAACATACTGTTCGCCAACCAACCCCGTTCTTCCAGGGCATCCAAAATTTCGCCGAGTTTTTCATCGACCGTCGAAATATTGCCGTAATAATGTCGCTTCATTTCCGCGAGTTCATCGTCTGTGCGCCCGCGCAAATCGATTTGCGACTCGTGATCTGTTGTCGCGTGCATATCGAGATGCGACAGGTGTTGGGGCGGTTTTTCCGCCAATTCGCCCTCCCGCGTCACACATGGGGGCATCGCGCGACCGCGATACAGATCCAAATGTCGCGGCAAGGGATCCCACGGTTCATGAGGCCCCGTAAATCCGATCTGGAGAAACAGCGGTTTATCGCCTCGGTGATTGCGAATCCAGTTCAACGCCGCATTGCCGATAAACACATCGCTGTGAAACCGCTCCTCTTCGTGCCACACAACGCCCTGACATTTGCCGAGCCATTCGGGGTCTGTTTTGTTTCGATCATTGGGCCGCGTCACGCGGTGAAACGTCATGTACTTGCCCCAATCGTCATCGGATCCGCCATTGGCCAGTGCCTTATTGGTGGGATTTTCCACAATGACGCGCTCGTGAAATCCACCGGGGATATCGCGCGGGCTAAAGTGCATTTTGCCGATATTCGCGCAATAGTAGCCCGCGTCTGATAAGTCCTGCACCCAGTTGCGATGGTTCGCCCAGTGATCAAAGCTATAGACGCCCGTTGTGTGCGGGTACATGCCCGTAAAAATTGCCGCGCGCGACGCCACACACGTTGCCCCAGGGCAGTATGCCTGGCGAAACGAGACACTCTCTCTCGCCAGCCGGTCCAGCGTCGGCGTCACCATGTGCTCATATCCCCAAGCGCGGATGGTATCAAACCGCTGCTGATCGGTCATCACCAAAATAATGTGGGGTTTGTCTTCAAACATCCTGCCTCCTCAAGTTCCCAAGGCAAAATGCGCGCCCGACAAGACCTGAGACGACGCCACGCGCTCGAGAATTTGCAGGCGCAGTTGGGTTTCGACCTGAGCCATCTCGGGCAACCCCGCGAGATTGTTCACCTCGCGCGGGTCTTCTGCCACGTTGAACAGCAAATAGGGTTGCGCTTGGCGATTCAGCGCGATTTTCCAGTCGCGATTCAACAACATGATTTCACCTCGATACTCCGAGAGTGCTTCCGTGCGATGCTCTTGCGCGGGGTCTTTGAGCACGGGACAGGCCGATTTGGCAAACTGTTTGAAATCGAGTTCGCCGCCCGCGAGTTCGACCAGCGTGGGGCCGACGTCAAACCACTCAATGGGACTGTCACATACAGACCCGCGCACATCGCTACTCGCGGTCTCGGGCGTGCGAATCAGCAAGGGCACCCGCACCGCGCCATTTAAGAAATTGCTCTTATAAATAAAGCCATAATCGCCATTCATCTCGCCGTGATCCGACATCAAAACAACGACCGTATTCTCCATTTCGCCGCGCGTTTCGATCACATCGAAAACTTCACCAATTTGATCATCGATCAACGCCATATTGCCCGCGTAATTTGCGCGCAGCAATTTCTCTTCCCCGGGTTCAAACGGCACGCTTTGTTTGGCGCCCAACAAACCCCGTGCCCGCTGGCGATCATCGCCCGGCGCGGCAACCGGATCGGGCATATCTTCGGGCGAGTATCGGCTGTAATACGGTTCTGGCGTGTCCCATGGCTCGTGGGGGCCGCCAAAACTCACGCAGCAGAACCAGGGCTGATCGCGGTCATATCCCGCCAAATATTTTTTTGCTTGCTGCCCCACATACACATCTGCATAATCTTCTAGGGGCAATGTTGATGGACGCACAACCCATGGCTTGTTGCCAAAGCGTTCGGCATAATCTTCCCGATACGCTTTCCACAACCCTTTTTTTTCCCACATCGCGGTCATATACGACAGACATCTCGCACTCGCCCTCGGCCCGCCGATTTCATCGACATCATCAAATCCATACGCGTTCATCAGATGCTCGCGATCCCTTAAATCGCCCCCGTGCGGGTGTAAATGCGTTTTGCCAAACAGGCTCGTGCGATACCCCGCATGGCGCACGGCCTTCATCCATGTTGGGCAGTCGGGCGATAGCGTGTGATTCTGATTGTCCCACACCCCCGTATTGTGCGGATAATGCCCGGTTGCCAGACTCAGCCGCGTGGGCACGCACACCGGCGAGTTGCTCACGCAGTTTGAAAATCGCACGCCTTCTGCTGCAATGCGATCCATGTGGGGCGTTTCCAACCAATCGCTCACACAACTGAGCGCGTCCCACCGCTGCTGATCGGTCACAATCATCAGAATATTCGGTTTGCTCATGTAGCGTATCCCTCCAGAATTTGTTTTCTCCACTGGAAATTTGATTGACGTGTTACAAAGTCTTCTCACATTGCCCGACTGACATCAGCCTGAGGAAAAAACGCGAGCACTTTGCTCTACGCCTAATATAAATGCCCCAGGTGAAGTTGACAACCCGCGCGAAAGATGTTTTACGCGTTCCAGTTTCCAAATAAAAATTGCCCACGGCTGTCTTTGCCCATCCCCGTCTGCCGACACAATCACAAACAGGTCGTCTTCACCCCTGCCCTCGTGTTGCATAATGGGGTGCGAGGCGTGATTCAAGTCCTGTTTGCGAACTTCGCTCAAATTGACAGAAGCAACACTGTTCATGGCGTTCTCCTGTTCGCGACCCTATTTTTTTGTAGTCGCATTAAATGTCGGATATTTGCGGATCACTTCGATTGCATCGTCGAAATCGCGCTCTGCTGGATTGGTTTTCTCGTACTTGTGCTGCCAAAACACGTAATCTACATGCAGGTCGTCTCGGGCAAAGGTGAAAATTTTTTCCATAGAAAGATACCCTTCTGCGTGAACTTGGACTCGATTTTTTGTTTGGTTGTTCGTGTCGTTTTTGTGGTGCTTATACGAGTCGTTCTGAGCCGAGCAAAAGAGCGGGATTTTGTCCTTAAAGGCTTTGTAGAGCGGATAGGAAACCCGCGCCATGTATTTGCGATGGGGCAAAATATCGGGGCCGCCCATGGCGATTTGGTATGGGACAATGGCCTGGGCTATCTCGCGGAGATCCCCTTGATTTTGTGGCAGAAAGTTCATGTACCAGAACACCTGACTGCGCTTCATATTTCCCTTCAAACCGATCAAAATGTCGAGCAGCGCGGTTTTGTATTTTTCGGACGTATAGCCGTTTTTGATACAAACATCTATCGGAATACCGAGCGAGGATTCTTGAATGGCGACGCCCTCAAAATTGGGATGCACGTCAAACGCCTCGCCGAGCGCGTGGCCCAATGCGATCATGCGGTCAATCACGAACGGGTCCCATCGCATGGCGCAAATCCCGCCTCCTTCGCTTTGCAATTTGTAATTCGCCAGATACGCTGGCAAAACCGGGTATGGGCCGAAGGATTTGTCGATGATGAACGCGATGAGTTGCTTGTTGTGCCCTGCGAGAAAGTCGAGGTCGCGCTCGATAGACGAGAAGTTATACCTATCCCGCTCGGGCTCCAACCGCTTCCACGTATATCTTTTGATCACGCCGCGCAGAGCTTTTTCATCGAGATGCCGAATATCTTGCACGTTTTCAGAGGCTTGTATCGCCACATAATGACCGGGGTGGTATTTCGTTTTCATATCGCGGGATGCCCCCAGAGCTATTAATGCAGCGGTGATCAATAATGAGATGCGCGAATAAGGTCTCATTTTGGAATTCTCCTATGGGAAAGGACGCCGTATCTTGTCTGTTGTAAAATCCCTGATGGCAAGTTAAGAGACAATTTGAAGTTCACAAAGAAAAATCACCCACGCCCATAATGTAAAGGAAAACCAAATGCAACCCATTTATCATGACCCTTCAGAGATCACGACCACATGGGAAGAAACCGCCGAGGGATTTCTTCAGCAGGCCATGAGACAGTTTGAATTGGCATCGCCATTTGTCAGCAGAATAATTGAAGCCAGAAGCAAGTTGGAACATATAGGATCAGATCTAGAAACTTTGCTTGATGCAGCAGAAAAAGATCAAAAGATCTTGGAAATACTCATTGGCGCATCGGGATTTACAGAGAAGGCCAGAAGCGCGATTGGTCAAAAAAAAACAAAAGAACTATTGAAAAGGCTCGTCATCGAAAGAGAGAAGGACCAGCTTAAGCAGGATGTGATCGGGAATATTCTGTATCGCTATACCCTGAATTGTGGAGAGCAACTCGGTGGCGTCAAGCGCAACGATATAGGTAGGCAGGCTGAGATAAAATTCGTAACACACCTTTTGACGAGGATGCAGACGAAATATGAACGGGTCGGCGTGACCTACTTGCATAGAAAAGTACACAATTTCATGAATCTACTTGGGACAGATATTAAAGATCTTCTCGAAAGTGGTCTGAGTGCCTTGCAATGGCCGGGGAGGATTCTCGCTTTCAATATGAAATGCCCTTTTATCGGTTCAACGGGAAATAATGTGGACATCATACTATTGAGAACGCCCAGGACAATTTTTACGCGAACTGAAATAAGGGCATTGTTAAAAAAAAAAGAAAATTACATCCTGTGTGGGGAGTTAAAGGGAGGTATTGATCCGGCTGGGGCGGATGAACACTGGAAGACTGCAAGGGCCGCTCTCGATCGGATCGCGGGAAGTTTTTCAACTCATTCTCTCGGATTGATTTTTATCGGTGCTGCTATAGAGGTTGCAATGGCTCGGGAAATCATCGGACGCCTGAAGAATGGAAAATTGTCTGGCGTAGCAAATCTCTGTAAACCAAAACAGATTGAAAATCTGGTGAACTGGCTGGTTGATCTGTAAATTATTTTTCCCAGATATACACGCATTTTCGCAACTCTGCGCGACCGTATTTGCCCATCTGCTGGCTGCTATTGCCTTTGCCTGTCCCCAGAATCCAGATATTCTTGGTGGATAAGCCAGCAGCCTCTGCAAAGTCGGAAAGGATTAAATCGACAGGTATCTCTTCTCCTGCGTACCTGACATTGTCATTGACCATAGCGACCTTTCCACCTGGCTTTAGCACCCTGCTCATTTCAAATATGACCAGGGCCATTTCAAAAAAATAATTTGTGATCATGCGCGGAATATTCGAGTTGTTCAACTGGCCTTCTCGCTTGTATGTGTTCAGCCAATAGAGGACTTCCTGAAGTGCATGATGGTTTTCGAAAGCAGAAACGACCTTCTGAAAAAAGTCTTTACGGTTTGCATATTGGGTTTTCAGAGATTCCACTTTTTCTTTGTTTTCAACGGTACAGGATAGCATTTGTTGTCGCAGGTGCTTGACTGCCTCCTCGTTCTTGTTCAAAAATATCAGTTCAAGCGCGTAGGTGCGCGTGTAATCATAGCGGTTACAATACGGGGGAGATGTCACAATAAAATCAAAATGCTCGGTGTTGAATTTGCACAGTTCTTCGAGACAGGAGCCTTGAATCAACCGGATGCGCTGTCCGTTTTGTGGTAATCTCTTCGGTTTGAAAAGATCCATGTCATCGTGGAGCAGGTCCTCAACCATCACATCGAGCTGAAATTGCAGTGCTTCTTTGAACGGGTAAATTTTTCCCTTGTCAAATTTCGCTTTGACTCGGGTTCTTCCCGCGCGATAATCCCAGCGCAGATACTGACCGTCCTTCCGGGTATAACTGATGCTTTCCAGAATGCAAAAAGCCGCAAAACGAAGCAGGGTTTTGAGGTGAGAATCTTCAATCTGATTTTCGCAATAGGTTAAATAACCATTCAGTTGATCTTCTGTCTCTCGAGAAAACGCCCCTTTGGTAATCGCGATGTGCCGAATGGGAGGGTTGTTGGATTTGATCGTCGAGAAATCGATGTTGCCGATGGTCTCAACTTCTTTTATTAGCATTGCCATATCCACATGATCGGCTGCTTGTCTCGCTTTGGTGATCGCACATCCCACCGGGAGAAGCTCGATGCCAGTTGCTTTCCATCCAAATTCCCGCGATGCAAATAACGCAGTCCCTGTTCCCGAGAATGGATCCAATAACGCCCCTTGTTTCGCGGTCAGTGTTTTCAAGAGATAGTGAACCATCCGCGCGGAGAAGCCCTCTTTGTATTTGAACCACCGATAATACGGTGTGTTTTTATTCGCCTGAAAGCTGACAAGGGTTCTCGTGAGTTGGGGATTGTGGGTGATCAGGTGCTCGTATTTCTTTTTGATCAGGTCTCTGTGTACAGTGTGTTTTTCGTTCCCGCATTCCGCTTTCAATGTCCATTCAGAATTTGCCATAAATTTTTCCTTATGTCGATGCACATACATCATGAGCCGACTCGGTCGCGGTCGGCTCATTTTTTTTGGGCGCGAGATTTTGTGAATTTGACGCTTTTGACTTCGCGCGGGGCCAGGCGTATGCCCCTGGCGGTTTTGCCGCGAATCGCATAGTCTTCGATGCCAAATTCTTCTTTGAGGATGCGCGCGCGGGGTTTGGGTTTGTAAGATACGTGTACCGAGACCTCGCGCGCGGTCGTCAGTTTGAGCACGCGGCATTCCGGCGGCACGAGTTCGTAGCCTTTGTTCAGAATGAATTTGTCGAGCACGCAGCGTTTGATGCAGGGGTAGTTGGTCTTTTTTTCTCGGTAGACCACGGTGAACACGCGCTCGGAATCGACCGAGCCGCAAAAGAGCATGCCCTTATCGACAAAGAGACGGTCAGGGGCTTCGTGCAGAGCATACGTGCCATTTTTGCGAATGACGAGCACGCGATCGTATTGCGAGACATCCATGAGCACGTTGCCATTGACGTTGTAACCGAGGTAGCCCGTCTTTTTGTCATAGCGCAACTTGAGATTGCGCTGTGCCACTTCGCGCACATCAACTCGATCAAAGGACGCGATTTCGGTGCGGCGGGGGTACTGGTCTTTGTATTGGTCGATCAGGTATTCTAAGAAGCCAATGGTAAAGCCGATGATGTTGTTGAGGTTGGCCTTGATTTCCCTGAGCCGGGCGCGCAGCGCGCGCATGTCTGTTTTGGCTTTGGCGAGGTCGTAGCGCGAAATGCGGCGAATGGGAATTTGCAAGAGCGCGTCGAGGTCTTCTCGCGCGACTTTGAGTTTGATTTTGGACTGAAAGGGTTTGAGGCCCTCGCGCACGGCTGTGTGAATGGCACTGGGTTTGGAGACGGTCTCAATGGCTTGGTAAATGCGATTTTCGATGAAGATCTGTTCGAGGGTTTTGGCGTGCAATTTGTCGCGCACCTGCCGCTGTTCAATTTTGAGTTCGGCTGTGAGAACATCGATCAGGCGGTCCGCATTGTGTTTGAGAATATCGCCAATGGTGGTGATGTGGGGGCGGTTTTCTTTGATGACGAGGGCGTGGGTGCTGATGGATTGCTCGCAGTCCGTGAAAGCATAGAGCGCGTCTATGGTATCTTTGGCATGCACGCCGCGGGCGAGGCAGATTTCAATTTCGACATGTTCACCCGTATAATCGCTGATGCCCGCGATTTTGAGTTTGTTTTTGCGCGCGGCGTTTTCAATGGAGGCGATGAGGGATTCGGACGTGGATCCAAAGGGCAGTTCGCACACGACAATGCGTTTGGGATTTTTGGTGTCGAGTTTGGCGCGCACGAGCACTTTGCCATTGCCGTCGGCGTATTCGGTGACATCGACAAGACCGCCGGTGGGAAAGTCGGGGAAGACCTGAAATGCTTTTCCCTGGAGATAGGCGATTTGCGCGCGTAACAATTCGATCAGGTTGTGGGACAACACCCGCGTGGTCATGCCAGGGGCAATGCCTTCAGTGCCCTGCGCGAGAAGGACGGGAATTTTGGCCGGGAAAACCACAGGTTCTGTGTTGCGTCCGTCGTAGGATTCGATGTAGTCCGTGATTTCGGGATTGAAGAGCGTGTCTTTGGCGAGCGGGGTGAGTCGGCATTCGATGTAGCGCGCGGCTGAGGCTTCGTCGCCAGTCAAGATGTTGCCAAAGTTGCCCTGTTTGTCGATGAAGAGATCCTTGTTCGCCAGATGAACCAGCGCGCCGGAAATGGATTGGTCGCCGTGCGGGTGGTATTTCATGGTTTGGCCCACGACATTGGCGACTTTGTGATATTTGCCGTCGTCCTGTTCTTTGAGCGCGTGGAGAATGCGTCGCTGTACGGGTTTGAGCCCATCGTCAATGTCGGGAATGGCGCGGTCTTTGACAACATAAGACGCGTGTTCCAAAAAATACCGGTCAAATAATGTGTCGATATAAGCCATTTTTATTCCTTAAGCAGTTAGCAGTTGGCGGGTTAGAAAAGGGAGTATATACCCCTCACGTCCACGGGAAACGCGCTTCTCTCCCCAGCATGGTTTGTCTCCGCATATAAACCTCAAGAACGTCATTTTTCTTCCACGACGACAACCCGATCCACCGCGATGTCTTTCAACACCTGCACGCGCCCGGATGGCCAATGCACCTCGAGCCGTTCCACGCGGTTTGCATGCCCCAACCCAAAGTGCAGTCGCAAATCGCTCGCCGACAAATAGCTCGACTGGCTCCGCACTTCGCGCGACTGCGTCTTTCCCCCGGCGGTCATGTGTACCACCGCGCCGATCCCATCTCTGTTTGAGCGCGTGCCGCCCACCAGTTTCACAACCACCCAGTGTCCTTTGTTCCCACCTCGGTTGCGAAACACCCGCGCCCGCTGCCCCGAATGCAGAACCACCAGATCCAAATCGCCATCTTCGTCCAAATCGCCAATGGCGGACCCGCGGCTCACCCCCGGTGCTTCAACGCCCGCGTTGACGACCTCAAATCGGCCGCCCGCGTTGCGGAGCACTTGATCGGCTTGTGGATAGGACTCTGCCGCGGAAAATGCCGTCACATTTGGAAAAATATGCCCGTTCGCCACAAACAAATCCAGGTCGCCATCGTTGTCATAATCGAAAAAATGCGCGCCAAATCCCAGCGGCAACAGGGATGCCCCGGCAATGCCGCGCGGAACGCTGACTTCCATAAAAAATCCGCCCGTCTCGTTCTGGTAGAGCGCATTGGTCTCGTAGGAAAAATTCGTCACAAAAATATCCGGTCGCCCATTCCCATCTATGTCGCCCACATCGACCCCCATCCCCGCCTGCGTCTGTCCGTCGGCATTAAACGCCACCCCCGCCTCCAAACCCACATCCTCAAACCGCGCGCCCGCGTTGCGGTACAAAAAATTTGGCGTCGTATCATTTGCAACATAGAGATCCGTATCCCCATCTCCGTCGTAATCCAAACTGACCACCCCAAGCCCTTTTCCCGAAGCATCTGCCACGCCCATCTCAAAGGACACATCTGTAAACGCGCCATCTCCATTGTTCCGATAAAGCAAGTCCGGCGCACCTTCGAAATAGCCTGGATCGCAATAGGTGCGAATGCCCACGCGCTCGCAATGGGGTTCGGTTGTCACATCGTACGTCAAATAGCGCGCCACATACAGGTCGAGATCGCCATCCCCATCGGCATCAAAAAAAACCGCGCCTGAAGACCACCCGCCCCCTGCCACCCCTGCCTTTTTTTCGATAAAACCGCCTTGACCATTGTTTTGATACAACACATTGGCATCATAACCCGTCGTATAAAGGTCGAGATCGCCATCGTTGTCGTAATCTCCAACCGTACACCCCATGCCATAGCCCACACCCGGCGCGGTCGAAACAGCCGAAAACCGAAACCCGCCTTTGTTTTCATACAGCGCGTTCGCCCCGCCCGCGTGCCCGTGTTCGCCATTGACAAAGTACAGGTCGAGATCGCCATCCCCATCGGCATCAAACACCGCACAGCCCGACCCCATGGTTTCCAAATAATGCCAGTTCCCCCGCGCGCCCGTTTGATGCACAAACGATATGCCGGCCGCCTCTGCAACTTCCACAAATTGTTCCGCGCCACCGGAACTGAAGAATAAAAACACAAAAAGCATGCCAATGGCTATTTTTCGCGCCTGCGTCATCGCTGGTATTACGCAGTCTTTTGTGAAATGCTTCATCATAAAAAATGAAAATCGCGCGAAGCACAACATCAGTAAAAGACGCGAAAATCCTGACGTAGGCTCGGCTCGTGTGTAGAGGATTTGGCAGACAGACAGGACTGGTACAACTCTGGCGGGACGCCAGGGCTGTACCCCGTTGCTTCAGTTCGTTGGCTCATTGACTCGCTGATTCATAGATTCGTCTCGCGCCTTTGCGGCCATCGCCTCGGCCTCTGTTGCCCTGCCCGCCCGGCGATAGAGAATTGACAATTGGAGATACAACCCGCGCGGGTCTTGTGTCTCCTGAATCACCCGATCATACACCGCCTGTGCCGCGTCGATATCCCCGGCCACCGCCTGTGCCACGCCCAACCGCACCAGCAATCCCGCGGCATACGCCACTTGATCGACCTTGGTCGTATAGGTCGAGATGCACGTGTCCAGATGGCCTGTCTTCACCTGAGCTTGGCTTATCTGATCGTAGATATAGAACGCGGCATAGGAGATCGGGTCTATCGCCACTATTCGCTCATACCCCGCCACGTGTTCGCCGGACACCCCCTCGGTACACAAAAACATATCTGCTCTGTGTCGCAATGCCTCGTCGGACACCATGCCCCCTTCGCCGAGCGCAAAAGCCGCATCATAAGCCCACCGCGCCCGTTTCACTTCGCCCAAGGCCCGATAGGACTGGCCCATAGCCAGATAGACCATGGGCACCTCTGGACTGAACCGCAAGGGCGAATTTGGGTCTTCCACCAGCGCGATGGCTTTTTGATAAACCGCGATGGCATCTTCGTGTCGCCCCAGTCGCACAAGCCTTTCCGCGCGATCCAGCAAGTCGGTTGTTTTATCAAAACGCGCGGGCAATACGTACTGGTCCCGAACTGCGTGCCGGTGGCGTTTGTCAAAAAACTTGAACGTCTCCCACGCCTGCCGCGCGGCTAGGGAATCGCCCAGTTGTCGATAAGCCTGTGCCAGCGCGTAGTGGGGCTTGGGGTCTTCAAAGTCGATCTTTTTTGCCCGTTCATAAGCCGACGCGGCCGACGCATAATCGCCCTGCATCATCCAAATTTTTCCCATTTCCACATGCGCTTCTTTGCGATCTGAAAACAGGTGAACGGCCTTTTGAAACGCGTCTAACGCCTCGTCGTAACGCGCCTGTTGGCGCAGTGCAAGCCCATACCCGTAAACCGCCAAGTCATCCGTGGGGTCGCGCGCCAAAACCGCCTCAAACGCGGATTCTGAAACTGGATAGGCGCCGGCCATTTCAGCCGCAAATCCCAAATTGCGATGAAAGAGCGTCTCGTCTGGTTTGCGCGCGACTGCCCGCTCAAATGCCGCCATTGCCGGGCTGAAATTGCGCTGAAAAACATACACAACGCCCAAGTCGTTGTGGGCACCTGCATCCTCGGGTTTCACATCAATGGCCCGCCGCAAATTCTCCCCCGCCTCGCGGAGGTCGCCCTGCCGCGTCACAATTTGCAGCCATCCCAAAAATCGGTGGGCATCCGCGGCGGTCGAATCGCCCGCGATCACATCTTCACACCGCGCCATAGCCCCGTAATAATCGCGCGCGATGATATCGATCAGCACGGAATCCATCTGCGACGGTTCAACCGCGCGGACATGCGAGACAAACAGCATCCACACTGCCAGCGCATAACCGAATCCTTTCAAAATCGCATCCTCCTCAATACAGGTGAATCCAGTGCCCGCGGCCCATAAACCACAACACATCCACGGCAAACGACACGCCGACCCCCAGCGAATAACCGGCCAGCAACCCCGTGAACAAGGGGCGATATCGTCGATAAAGGGTGACGCCTCCCATTTTCACAATCAAAAACTTACACGCCCAGGCAATAAAAATAGACCACGTCGATTTCATCGCCCGACCGCTTCCACCCACGGCAAATCCAATGGGGTGCAAGGGCCACCAGGGCAAGCGGTAGCGCAACACTGTCAACAGCGTCATGCCCACCACGCCAATCCCGAAAAAACCCAAGCGAGAGGACGCTGGTTCCTGAGGGCTTTGCATCAGGGTCACCGCGCGCGCAAACACGCTGTCGCGTCCGTAGCGAAAGGGAAATCCCCCAAAATTGTACGCGCCCTGTTCGTAGCCCCATCCCAGGCTCAAATAAACACACAGGGGAATGCCCACCAGCAGGGCCAGCCCCATGCTCTTGCCCAGTCGCCTCTGATCTGTGCCCGCGAGATCGCCCATCTTCGCGCCATTGGCCAAAGACGACATAAACATGCCCTTGCCGTGAAAAAACATGCCTTCTGTAAATGCCAGCGTTGTCACAGTTCCCCCGGACAGAGATGCCGACCCCAGAAGATTGGTCACCAACACCTGTGGACTCACCCCCCAAGCCAGATAGAGCAACCCGCTCTCGCACACCACCTTTGCCAGGCCCAAACACACCCCGTAGAGGGCGAGCAAAAACAGAACGCCGATGTACCACGCCATCCCGGCCATACACAGCCACAGCAGACAAAATCCCGATCCCAAAATCGCGCCCAATACGGCTGTGCGGTAAGAGACCATTTCCCCCGAATCATCGACGCTGCAGGTCGTATTTATGGCTTTTCGCGCGACATCTCGCAGGTGCTGCCGCGCGCTCCACAGTGCCCACCAGACCAGCGCGAACAGCGCGCCCAGATTTTCCCATGCACTCGCCGCGCCCGTGCCTGGCCCCAAATCCAGACCAATGCGGTTGAAAATCCCGTTCTGCGTCCAGTAGATGAGATAGAAAAACCAGAGGCTGAACAACACATCCAGATTGGCAAAATAACCAAATCCGATAATGTACAAATTGACGCGGTTGGTCATCGCGGGGAACCCATTGATAAACACCAAGTCTTTGCGCCCAAAGTAGTTGATGCGGGGCCAGGCATCCCAGAAATACCACGCGATATTCCATGCCAGCAGTCCAAATCCCAAAAAAAATCCGACCCAAAACAGCTTGTTGCGGATCAGGGCAGACCACACCCCTTCGGCTTTGGCATCTTCGATGAGGTCGGACACCGGCGAAATCAGGGGATAAACCAGACGCTCGTTTTCCACCCACTGCTTTCTGAGCATCACCGCGATGCACAACAGCACAAAGGTCAGGCCGCCGATCAGACACATCCACCAGAACAGGGGCATGATCCACACGGACCATGGAATCGCGCCCGAGGGTACGCCTTCAAAAAACCCCTGCATTGCGCCGCGCGCGTTCAAAGGCGCCAACCACGACGGGATGGTCGGATGCAGCAGGGCGTCCCATTGATTCTCTGGCGAGGCAAAATAATAAGGTGCTGCCAGCACCCCCAGGAAAAATCCCAACAGACCGCTGCCGGGGATATGCGCCCCAATCAATCCCATCGCGGCAACCGCCAAAAGCTCAGAACGCGAGAGCCTGTACCCCGGATAAATCCATGTCAAGAGCGGGTTCAAACCCAGAACCACAGCCACAAACCACATGAAAAACCCCACGGGAAAGTGGCTCACATTCATAGACGACGACCGCGCCACCGGCTCGGAAAATGTAATCACCGCGACCTCGACACACACCAGCACCACGCCCAACAACACCGCGCGCGCGGTCACGCCCCGCGTTTCGGACTGAATCGCAACAGGGGTCTCAAAAGCCAAGCTCATTGGGCTTTCTCCAATTTGTCCAGCTTTCGGCTGAAAATCAATTCAATCTGCGCTTTGATACCTTCGATGGGATTTGGCGTGCCAGCCAGTCGCACCTGTGGCCGCCCGATGCTGAGCTTCATCGCGTGGCCGAGCACGACCCCGCGGTCGATGTCGATCTCCCAATTTCCGTGCCCTGTGCCCTTGCCGTCAATCACCAGCGACACCACTTTGATGTGCAACCACCCCCGATAATGGATCTTGCGTTCCTCCTCGATCTCCGCTACCCGGTGACCCTTTTGCTTTTTGATCTTCTTCAACTTATACGCGCTCGTGAACTGCACGAGCGACGGCTCTAATCCGGCATCGAGATTGTAAAACGGTGCTTCGATGCGCTGTTCGCCCTCCCATGTGTACCCCACCGACACGGCCTGCTCGGGCAACACAGGTGCCAAACCGGGCATCCAGATTTGGCGCAGATCCGTAATCATATCCTTGCGCACGACCTCGAAGGCTGGAAAATCAGGCTCAAACTCAACCGCGCGTCCTTCGGGCGAAAACTCCCAGACAAACGATAGGTCATTTAACCGATCAAGGGTGTAGGGGAATTGCTCATAAGTCAACCGCTGACCCGACAGTGTGGCTTGGCTGCCCGCCTTATCTACCACGGCGGTCACTTTTGCCCTGGCGTCGTTCACAGCGACCACTTCTCGACTCCGCCATTCCCCGTAACTTTGCACGCCAAACGATCCCTCTCTCAAAATCATCTCGGCTTTGTCGCTAAAATACTCCAGGCGATACTTGTTTTTATAGCGCGCGATCCGCCCTTCGGGATGCCGCAACGTCAACACCACCGGATCGGTCGCATTGACTTCCAAAACCCCGACCAGAATCCCGACCAGAACCGAACTCAGAATTTTCACGGCGTCCTCCTCATGCATCGTCAATCCCGACAGACTATCCCGATTCACAGTTTATCGCGTCTCAACCCAAAATTCAAGCCAAATCGCAAGCCTTGCAATGGCCTTGTGTGAGGCAAGCCAATGGCCTATATTCCCATTGAAAGCCCGGAACCCCTTGAATGGTCTGGGCGTTCCTTTCCTTATATATGACTCCCAAGAGTACGCGCCAAAGTTGGCCCCCATTCCACTGATTCGTTTATAGGAGGGATATGGGATGAACATTGCCCTCAAGTTTTTTGCATGCGCCGTGGTCTGTCTTCTTGCTTCCGCGCGGCTTTCCGCGCGTGATGCCCCGATCGACTCGCTCATAGTCCAGGGGAAGGCCGCGTTTGAAGCCAACAAAAAAGACAAAGCTATCAGGGCACTCACCGCGGCAGCCAAACGGAATCCAGATCGCATCCAGACTCACCTCGCCATCGGGCGCATCTACTTTGACGCGGGATATATCGACCACGCGATGAAGGCATTCAAAGAAGCCCTTGACCTCAACGACGCCTCGCCAGAAGCCCAGACTGGCATTGCAGAAGTCCACTACAAAAAAGCCTCTAGCGGGATCATGGCTGCCTATCATGCCCGCAAAGCTGTGGGAGCTGCGCGACGTGCCACGCGGCTCGATCTCGCCTATGCCCCTGCATATCTCCTCCTCGGTCGCGCGTACATCCGCCTGAATGAGAACCACGCCGCTGCCTCACGAGCTTTTGCCCAGGCACTCACACACCAACCCGACAATCCCGAAATCGCCTATTTGCTGGGCACGTCCTACATTGAATTGCGCCGCAACGCGGAAGGCCGTCAGCGCGACAGCCAGATGATTTTGAACGAATCCACACTCAAAACCCTCGAATACCACCTCGAAAACTCTCGCTTCCTCCCCATCGCCGCCCAGATCCTCTTTGACAAGGGAGAACCTGAAAAAGCCCTCGACGTCTTTGAGGACTTTATCGCGGCCCTGCCCGAAGCAGAACGCGCGTATTACAACGACATCGCCTTGGTCGGTACCAAGGGAGAAATCAAAGCCTATGAAGAAACTCCCGAAGCCGACCGCCCCGCGTTCCGCGAACAGTTCTGGGCCAAGCGCGACTTCGATTTGCTCACCGAAGTCAACGAACGCCTCATCGAGCACTACCGCCGGGTCTGGTATGCGCGCAACCACTTTGCCGAGGGCAAAACGCCCTGGGATGCCCGAGGAGACATCTACATCCGCTACGGCGACCCCGACTACCGCGCGCGTTCTGGCAGAGCCAACCCCGAAATCACCCCCGCCGTAGAACAAGTCAAAGAACGCCTCGCCTTGGCCCTCTACGGTCCCGAAGCGATGGACGAAGTCTTTATCGGGCCAGTCTATCCCATCCGTTCCAACCAATCGTTTGTGGGCGAACTCGACCCCGCGGCATTGGCGCGCACAGACGAGGGGGGCAATATTCTCGTCCCCCCCGGCACTGTCGAAAGCGATCAAAGCGAATTTATCCTCACAGAAGCCCTTGGCGCAGATGGGGAGGCAACCGGCGAGGTCGGAGAAATTGGGCAGTTGGCCCTCGACGAGTACCAGCGGCGGCAGATGCGTCCGGAAAACCAGCACCACTTCCTGCCCGTCACCTCCCGCGGCGATATGACCATTGTCCCGTGGGAAACCTGGATCTATACCCATATTGGGGAAGGGATCGAGATCACCTTCTCCAATGAACTGGGCAATGGGGTTTACAACTACGCGCCGTTGCCCGACTTTCCCCACGAAGAGACCACCATCGGGCTTCATCGGTATGCCCTCTTGGCCTATTACGCGCCCGAGGCCATCGCGGCGCGCACAGTCAGCGAAGTCCCGGATTTTTACACGCCCGGAGGCCCCATGTCGGGCCTCGGCTTCCACTACGATTTCGCCGACTTTCGCGGCTCTGATGGCAGCACCCGCCTGGAGATCTACTACGGTATTGACCCCGCGGAAATGGGCACTTTTGCTTCGGGCGACACCTCCACTATTGTCGCGGACTGCGCGGTCATCTTGGCTGACACCTCCTATACCCGCGTTTACCGCGCGCAAGACGCCATCTTTTATCGGTCCCTCGGCCACCACAGGTGGCCCGAAGGCACTTTTATCCCCACCCTCATCCCAATAGACGTGCACCCCGGCAACTACTTGCTCACAGTGCAGGTCAACGACCGCGCGGCCCAACGCAAGGGCATTTATCGCCACCAGGTTGATGTTGAGGCATACCGCGCCGAAGCCCTCCAACTCAGCGACATCCAACTCAGTTGGCACATCTCGGAGGACGCAGGTGACGAAAAATTCCGCAAAGGCGATGTTTGGGTCGTGCCCATGATCTCCCGCGCCTACCAGAAAGACCAAAGTGCGTATGCCTATTACGAACTCTACAACCTCACACCGGACGAATTTGGGCAAACTCGGTACCGCGTCACCTATACGATTGCCGCCGAAGACCCGATACGCCCCTTCAATCTGGTCCGCAGCAGCGTGGGTGCTCTTGCCAAGATGTTTAAGCGAAAAGACAAAACGCAGGTCAAAGTCAGCTTTGAGCAGACCGGCAGTGAACAGTTCACCCCCGGGTATTTTGAACTCAGCCTAAAAAAAGTCAAAGCCGGTTACAACCGCCTCAGCGTCAGCGTGGAAGACCTCAACAGCGGACAGAAAGTTGCCAAAGAGATTCAGTTCCGGTACAAAAAATAGAGCGGAAGATAGACGACAAAAAAGGCGACCGAATAGCTGTCCGGTCGCCTTTTGACATGATGCTACAAAACGAAACTAAAACGCGAAGCCCATCCCAAATCGCAGCGGCGCGTTCAGGCCCTGGGCCGATTGCTGCCAAGCCACATCTGCTGTGATCTTTTTCCCGGCCACGGGCAGGTTCACGCCCGCGCCCGCGGTCAACCCAAAGGCGTCATAGCGGAACATATACCCCGCGCGCAACGCCAGTATATTGCTCAGCCATGCCTCGCCGCCCAGGTGGTAGCGTTCTTCCCAGTTGATCAGGAAGTTCATCTCAAACGCCCCGGTAATATAAAATGGATCGCCCTGCTGTCCATAGACCTCAGCAGCGGTTCCCAGATTGAACGCCAGGGGCTGTTGGAACTGCCGGCGCAACACCTCCGTGTCCTTTCCGAAGTTTCGCAGTGCCATAGACAGCCTCAGACTGCCGAGCCCGGTGTAGAACTTGGTTCCAAAATCCACGTTGAAGGTCGTGTGATCGGTCAGATCCAGGTCTTCGCGGGCAAGCATAAATCGGACGCCGAAGGACAACTTGTCCGTGAACTTGCGACTATAGGTGAGGCTGAAGGCCGATGTGCCCAGGCTGAGGTTCCGCCCCGTGCCCCCGGGCTGTAAAATCGTGGTCTCCTCCACAGTCTCGGGCGTAAAGGACAGGACGCTGATCCCGATGGTATGTACACCGCGCGTATAAGCCACAGCCCCGGTGTTGAATTTGGAATTTACGAACCACTGCGAATGGCTCAGCGACACCTCCACATTTTCGACGCCTGTTGTCCCGGCAGGATTCCACCACATGGCATTGACATCGTCTGCCGCGGTTGAATAGGCACTCCCCATGGCCACCGCGCGCGGGCTTTGCGCCACAGCGAGGGCTGAGAAGATGGTCAAGTCCGGGCGCTTGATGAGTCCGCCTGCATCTGCTGGGACAGCCATCAGAGGAATAGCCATCATACATATAGCAATGATTTTTTTGTACATCACTTGCTCCTTATTCAGAGGGGGCAGACAGAGAGGGACTGCCCACCGCCCGCGGATTACCGAACCGATCCCCCGACCACCACAAAGGTCCCGCGCTGGATCTTGCCATTGCTTTCCGGCGTCAGGGATTTCACCACATAGAAATAGACCCCGGCCGGAACCTGACCCGTCACCGCCTTGGTGAGTTGGATATATTCCGCTTCGCCAACAGCCGAATTATCGTGGTTGAATTCCGACATCAGATCGCCGGAAACCGAGAAAATTTTCACATTGCATTTGGATGGCAAATTCACAAATCGAATTTTATCCGACCCCTCATACGCATGAGAACCATCTGCCAAGAAGGGGTTGGGCACCACCGACACCTTTGCTTCCAGCCGTTCGGCCTCTGCATAAGCGGCCACGGCCGGACTCGTGGGAATCCACGAGTAGCGGAAAAATTGCTCGGGCGCGGCCAACCCACCCTCTAGCCCACTTTGCACGGACTGCTGGGCAGCCGGCGGCAAATCGACCAGCGTCCTGCTGCCGTCGTGGCTTGTCCACGTGCTGTGACCGGTGTCGTAGGCCGTCACCGCATAGTAGTATGCAAACCCGGCCAGGGATGTATCGTCAACGTACGTATATCGGTCGCCCTCTTTGTGGGCCGCGTCTCCGACTTTGACATCTTTCAGGAGTTGCCAGTTGTCGAAGTAGAAATCGCTGCGATAGACCCGGTACCCGGCAATGTCTTTGGCCTCAGGCGTGCCCGCATAATCCGGATCTTCCAGGTCGTCAATGCTCTGCCAACTGATTCTGGCCGTGGCCTGCGGCGTGTTCTCGATCCAAGTGTGAATATCCGGCGGTGGGAGCGGCACGTCGCCGCCCAGTTCGTACATCGCCTGGGCGTGCTGCGCGTGCTTCATCAAAAGGCGCATGGCCTTGTCCGTGTGCAGATCGGCCTGGTTCTGTGGAATATCTCGCTGCCAACCCCACATATTTTCTTCCACCGGCATTGACGCGGCAAAGGCCATCACGATCTTTACGCGGTCCCCCTTCTGCAAATCGTAGGGCCCATACGTGTGTGAGAACGCATGCCAGTTGGGCGACATGGGTTGCTCGGGGGTTTCGCCCCGCCGCGTGGGGTTGTCCTGCGCGGGCAACGGCTCGGTCGGATTGTCCGGCCAACCCGTGCGCCCTTCGATGTTGAACATGCTCACCCGCTCGCCCGGCTCCGCCACTGACACCAGCGCGATGCCGATCTCGTCGGTGCTGTGCCGGTTGATGTCCGGTTCTTCCTTGTGGGTAAACCACGGCACGGCAAAGGGTTGTTCTGCCACCTTTGGCGCCACGTAGTGGCCGTAGTCGTCGTTCACAAAAGGCGGCGTGTAGTCAATCGGAATCGCTCCCACGTACTGTCCGGCGAGGAGTTCGCCACGCTCTTGGAAGTTCAGGCGGCCCCAGCAACACTGATTCTCGGGCTGATGGGGATCGCCCGCGTCGTCGTGCGCGGTCAGCGGAGAGTCCCAATCAAACGCGTAGCTCATCTTCATGCCCACGGCATCGGGCACATCCGCGTGGTTCGGGTCGGCTACCCCATAGTTGGGTGCCTCGGTGTAGCGATAGACATCGTCTTGGATCACATTGTAGTTTTCCGTTTCGGAGCGGCGCAACAGCCAGTAGTAATAGCCCCGCGCTCTATCCACGCGGTCGCGGTTGGCCGTGCCGCCCTCTGTGGGCCAGAAATAGTTGTAAAACGCGAAATAGACATCCTTCAAATTCAGCCCGGCGCCCCCGTTGAGGTCGGCCACGCCATCGCCATCGGAGTCTCCCGTGTTCTCAAAGATATTCTCCACAATGATGAAGTCGTCCCAGTCCCGAAATGTCCACTGGTAGATCTTCTTCGTGCCTTGGATCCCCACCTCTGTGGTCCACTTGGCTATTGCCACCAGTTCTCCAAACCGCTTGTGCTCGGGCTTCATATACGTGTGGAAGTCCCAGTTGTAGATCTCCACGATATTTTCCGCCCCTGGGTGCGGTTGCCCCGGCCACCAGTTCTTCGCCTCCCCAATCGGAATCCCCTTGATCGGGTGCTGCGGGTCCATCCCCACGCCCAGTTGTCCTTCAATTTCCGCGCTCACCGGATACGCCATCGGCGTGATATCCGGGCTAGTGGTCAGGCTCGTAAACGATACCACGAGGTCTTTCCCGCGCGAGGGGGTGTATTCTGATGGATCGGGCCTGGAGATAATGAACGTGCCCAGACTGCGGGCCGTGGCTGTTCGCAGCAGATAGTTCTGCACCCACTGGTTGGAACCCGGCCACCCGCGACGGTCCCACAAACTGCCCGGCAGGCGGTTGCGACCCGGGTAAGCCACGCCCTCCATGCTGGCGCGGCGGCTGCCATCTCGATCCGGGCCGTGCATGCCGGTGTTCATCAACCCCGTCCAGAGTTTGCTGCGCCGGAGGTTGCGCCACGGCAGCCGCGGAATATTCTGAGCGGCCACCTCGCAGGCCAGCGACATCACAAAAATCCCTGCGAGAATTGCCCCGGCGGTGCGAGAAAATTTTGCATACATTTTCATGTCATATCCTCTATTCTGCAAATAAGTTGAATCCGCGGTGCGGACCAGAGGCCCACACCGCGGCACTGTACCGGCCTTACCAGGTCAACCGCAGCCCCGCAAATACCAACCTCGGGTCGGTCCCCGTATATCGGGTCAACTCACTGGCGTCGCCGCCAAACTGCACGAACAACGGATCGGTGGGCTGAGCCTCGAGCAACCCCCACCGCACGTAGTCTGCGCTCGTGGATCGCGAGCCTTGGAAATTGAACAGATTCTCGACCTCCACATAAAGCAGCGGGCGCACGCCCTTGATGTTGAACCCCTTTTGGAAACTGAAATCCACCGTCGAGATCGTGGGGCCCTCTTTCTTCAGATTCAGACTGGTTTTCGGATCCTGGAAATCGAATATCCGCCCCGTGAATATGCGGTAGATCAGGTTTACCCGAACGTCGCCAAACAACGTGCTGCCCCAGAACTTCTCGCCGGGGCCAAAATCGGGTGGGCTGGCGTAAACCAGCACCAGGCTCCCATTGGTGCGCGTGGCATCGCTGCGCCCGCCTTCCACACTCCAGCCCGAAGTCGCAAACGCGTAAAGCCCCCGCAGTGCTTCCCGCTCCTCATTGGACAGGCCGCTCTGCTCCCACAAGGGGTAAAATTTTCCATCGTTGGTCGCGTACTGCGCGCCTACGCCGAACTCTCCGGCCAGACCCTGGTCCACCACATCCTGCGCATTTGCCTTCAGTTCTTCCAATTTGGCACCGGTCGGCGGATCGGGGATCTCCGCGCCCGTGTTCGGGTCAATTGTGTGCTGCACCCAGTACCGATTCGGATCGGCAATGTACGACGCATCCGGATAGATGCTGGCACCCGGATTGCCTCGCTTGGTGCCGCCAATTGTCAGCCGTTCGCCCCAGCCGAAGTTGAGCGCGGCCTTGAACGAGAAGTTGTGCTTCAACCCCTTTTTCAATGCCAACTCAATGCCGCGCGTTGTGGTGTGGCCCCTCGGCCCTTGCGCGCGGGTCTTGGCTTTGCCGCCCTGCTGTGGGTCGCGGAACACCGCGCCGTTCACACTCAAAAACCCGTTGGTGATCCGGTAGTAGGCCGTGCCCTGGAAGGAATAGTCGCTGATGAAGTTCCACTCGGTGCCGAGTTCAAAAGCCGTGGATACCTGCGAATGCTGCAAAGAGAAAAACTCGTCGATCACAAAGGCCGAGCCAAAAGAGTCGTTCCTGTCCAGCGCGTTATTCTCTTCCTGTGGGCTGATGACCCCATCGTTGTTGCGGTCAATTGAATGCGGCCCCGTGGATTGCCAGTTTTGTTGGTACAACCGCCGAAAGTCTGGACGGGTGTGGAATTTCCCGTAGAAAAAGTGAATTTTCGACTTGGCTGTGATCGGATGCGAGATCCCGATCCGGGGCATGAACCAGTTCATCGGCTGCATCTCCCCGTACTGCGTGTGCTCGCGGAAACGCACGTAATTGTAGCCCATTGGCGTTCCCTGATAGGGATACAGCGGCACCACGCCGCCGTTATACCGCTCGTAGCGGAATCCCGCGTTGATGATCAGGCCTTCAAACTCCATCTTGTCCTGCACATAAGCGTGGAGTTCGGTGGGCGTGATCCCCACGCCGGGCTCATAGCGCTTGCCCCAGTAGATCAACCACCGGGTGCGCCCATCCACATTTTCGTACGTCTCGGTCTTCCAGTTGTCGTAGCGGTAGAACGTAAGCCCGCCTTTCAAGAAATGCGTGCGGGTCATCTGACTCGCCAGATCAAACCGCACTGCCAGCTTGTTCTGCTGCCCCGCGCGCAGATCCCGCACTTGCCCGGGATCGGTGTAAAACCACCCGTCATTGTCTAAGGATGGGTTCACCGTGATACTCGGAATGTCAATGGTGTCTTGCTTGCTGGCAATGTACGACAGCCGCACCTCGTAGAACGTCTTGGCCGATAGGGTGTGGATGCTGGACGCGTAGAGCATATTGTCCGTCACCTTCCACTCTCCGCCAAGGCGCCCGCGTTCATCCAAGAAAATCGCCTTGGAATCAAAACTGTCTGCATAGCGACCTTTGCGGCTGGAATACAGCCCGCCCACGCGGAGCTTGATGTCGGGGGTGGCACTGTAGGTCACTTTGTAACTCACATCCGCGTTAAACGGCTCGCGGTCGGTTGGTCGGGGCAGGTCACGCGCTTGGACATCGTGCTTTGTGGTGGCAAAGAACGACATATCTCGCGTGATTGGCCCGGACAACGAGGCTTCGAGGAAATGACCCCTTATATCGGTATAATCGCTCGAAGGCCGCTGATGCACCTTCCGACCATTGGCTTCTTCATTCGCCCAGTCCGGATTGTCGTACTGCAACCGTCCCTGATGCGCGTAGCTCTCGTACGCATTGTTGCCCCAGTGCTTCTTTTGCGCCGGCGAGAACCGATAGTGAAATTGCCCGTGGTAGTCTCGACCGCCGTCTTTGGTGACAATCTGGATGGATCCGGTGTTGCCGTATTCGGCATTCAACCCGCCGGCCAACACTGTGATTTCCGAAATCGCCGACGTGTTCACGTCGCCGCTCCAGTTCTGCGTGCCCCCGCGGGTGCCCGATTCGCGCCGCCCGTCTGAGTGCGTCAGGCGCACGCCATCTACCACATACTCGGCCACTTCGCCGCCATCGCCGCCCAGAAAGGCATTGCGGATGCGATTTGTGCCGTCGGTGTTGACCCCCGCCTCCAGTTCAATAAAGGAGTCCAGATCTCGAACAATGGGCAGCACATGTATGTCATCTGCCGTAACCACATAACGGCTTTCAGTCACATCTGCCTCCACCGGAGGCCGCTCTGCAATCACGGTCAACTCACCTAGTTCTAGGGTCGCTTCATTGAGCGAGAAATTCACGGTCGTCGTCAGGTCAGACGCAACCCGCACACCGGACTTGGTCGCGCCCGTGTACCCGACCATTGACGCCTTCACCGTGTAGGTTCCCGGATCTACGGACAAAATAAAATAATATCCCTCTCCATCTGTGGTCGCCCCGCGCGTAGTCCCATCCACCAACACGTTGGCACCCGGCAGGGCCTCGCCAGTCGCATCGACAATGCGACCCGTAATTTTTCCCGTTGTCGCTGCCTCGGTTAAGCTGCCAAAACCGAGGGCAAAAACCACAATGAGAACCAAATTTAACCCTTTCTTGTACATTGGAAAACCTCCTTTAGAACCCGTTTTAAAATCCCTCGAACGAGAATTACCAATAGTACTTCACCCCGGCCACCAGGTCCACCGCCTGCATGGGAAAAACTTTCTCAAGCCCCCAGTCCTCTAGGGGACGGAGTTCGCCGAGAGTCACATTGTACCGCAACCTGAGATCTACCACAAATCGCTCGGAAGCCACAATGCTGACCCCGCCGCCAAGTGAGAATGTCAAGGCCGCCACCTCGTCGTTGAACGAGGGATTCAAAATGTTGGTATCCAGAGATGTCCCCGACTGCCCGGGGAAAACCAACCCCGACACCTTATTTGAAAACCCGAAAAACCCGACGCCGCCCATCACATAAGGCGATGTGCCCTGGTTCAATTCCTTGAAATGGAGCATGCCGCTGGCGATCAAGCTGTTGAACGTCATGCTTTGACCGACATTTGGGCTGCGGTAGTCTTGGCTGTCAATCGGCCAGGTGAACTCCCGCGTATCGAGATCGCCGCCTAGCATCGAAGAATAGTGATATTCGATCTCAGCGACAATCCTCGGCGTGGCCACGTAGTTGTAACTGATCCCCAATTTGGGAGAGGCAGAGTACCAGTCGCCGAATTTGAACAGCGGTACATTTGCACTCCCGAAAAACCCGATCCCGGACTGGCCCTTTTCAAAAGCATCAGCACTGGAAACCGAGATTAGAATTGTCCCAACAAGACATACTGTTTTCAACACCCGCATAAGCTGATCCTCCTTTGAATGCGAAACAAAAAATACAATACAGTATCGCGCGCGCTTCAAATCACTCTCCTTTCCCCGGCTCCCTATTTACAAAACTTATTTTTCATAAGAAAAAAAAGTAGCCATGTTAATTTTACTTTCTAATTTTCTAACATGGGTACAAAAAAACCATCTATACCACACCCTCCCGTTGGCTTTTAGACGGTTCTCACTCCGCACAAAATGGTGACAACTTAATGTTAAGCAATATGTGTTAAAACTTCTCCCAATGTCAAGCACTTTTTTTTCTAGACCTTGAGAATCAATTAAAACCGTCACTTTTTGCATATACGCATCTCTGCAAAAAGTGGTGCGTTTTCTGCCCGGCGGGCAATTGTAGATCAAATCTCCACAATTTGTATTGAAACTCTTGGGGAAGAGAGATCCCAATGTTGAGTCCCTTTTCAAGTCTTTCTCACACTTGACAACGCCCTTCAACCCCTTTAATTTTGGGTTATCTAACCCAACCCGACTTCTGGATATCTGTTATGGCGACCTGTTTTCTCACCTTTGTTTTCCTGTTGAGTTGCGTTGCCTTTGCCAAGGCCCAGGGCGATCCCGCCGAGATCCCCGCGCGCTACGAGTTGGCCCGCATGTCGCTGGATGATGGCGAGATCGATTATGCCGAACAGCAGTTCCTCAAAATTCTAAAAATCGACCCCAAACACGCGCCCACACACTTGATTCTCGGTCGCCTCTATTACCGTCAACAGCGCGACGCCCATGCGTATCGCCATCTCAAAATCTATCTGGACCTTTCGCCCGATATGCCCGACAAAACCGCGATCCGCACCCTGCTCAATGCAGTGGTTGACAGCCTGAACGCGGCCGGTAAAGGCTGGGTCATCGCCGACCCGTCAAGGCCCTGGCGCCCACCTGTTCCGCCTCAACCCGACGAACTCGGTTTTGTGTCCATCCAGGGCGGCACCTTTCTGATGGGCGGACCTTTTGAAAACGAGAAACCCATCCATCAAGTCGCTGTGGCCGATTTCGAACTCATGCACCACGAAGTCACCAACGCCGAATACTTTGCTTTCACGCGGGCCACCGGGCATTCCTCCCCGGAACACTGGCGGGAGGACTGGTTCTGGATGTCTGAATTTGGCACCCACCCGGTCGTCAACATCACCCATCACGACGCGGACGCGTACTGCCGGTATCTGGACGCCCGCTTGCCCACCGAGGCCGAATGGGAATACGCCTGCCGTGCGGGTCGCACCCAGGCCAAATATCCATGGGGCGACGACCCGCCCGATGAACAAAAGGCCAATTACGGGCGCATCTTCAAAACACCGTATCCCACGCGACCCGTCAAATCCCACCCGCCCAACGCCTACGGTCTCTACGATATGGCCGGCAATGTGTGGGAGTGGTGTGCCGATTGGTACGATCCGAACTATTACAAAAACGCGCCCGCCGATAATCCCAAAGGTCCCGACAAGGGCTTTGATTACCAGCACACGCGCCGAGGTGGGCAATGGCAGTCCTCCCCCCATTCCCTGCGTTGCGCCCGCCGCTACGGGGGCGAACCTTCGGCTCAGGACAACGGCAGCATGGCCTACTTCGGTTTTCGCTGCGCTCGGTAAATGATGACTGGTCAACCACAGGGGGTTGTCCCTACGTTGATTGATCAACCACAAGGGTTGCCCCTACGGGGTTGGGTGGTTGGGTGGCCTTCTCACATCTCGCGTCTTACCTGTCTGTCCTACCACATGCATCTTATGCCTTAAAAAAAAGAGACCGCCATGCCCAGCCGCGTCATATTTTTTTGCGTCGTCCTGATCGCCTTCCCAATGGCTGTATCTGGCGGCGACATTCCCCGCGTGCCTTTGGGCCACGACGAAATGCGCTATCTCAACAGCGTGCCCCAAGACAATCCCCTCACCCGAACCAAAATTGCCCTGGGTAAACTCCTCTTTTTTGACAAGCGTCTCTCCAGAGATGGCAGCATTGCGTGTGGGTCTTGCCACCAACCCCACCGCGCGTTTACCGATGGCCGCGTTTTGCCCACGGGGATCAATGGTCAGGTCGCCAAACGCAATGTTCCCACCCTTCTCAACCGCGCTTATGGCAGCACTTACTTTTACGACGGACGGGCCGCTTCCCTAGAGGAACAGGCCCTCGTCCCCATTCAGAGTCCCACAGAAATGGGCAATACCCTCGATTCTGTCGTCGCCACGCTATCGGGCATTTCCGGTTATCGCGCCCGCTTCAAAGCCGCGTTTGGAGACACTGCCATCACGCCTGACCGCATCGCCAAAGCACTGGCCGCGTTTGAGCGATCTCTGATTTCAGGCGAATCGCCCTACGACCTGTTCGAATACGGCGGGCCCAAAGGGTCTATGTCCGCCCCTGCTATTCGGGGCCTGCGGCTTTTTCGCGCCAAAGCGCGCTGTACGCTCTGCCACGCCGGGTTCAATTACACGGACGAAGACTTCCACAACATCGGGGTTGGCTGGGATCGCGCAGATCTTTCCCCTTACAAAAAAACGGGTGATCTGGACGACATCAAAGGCGTTGATCCCGGGCGTTATGCACACACCAAAGAACCCCAGCACTTTGGCGCGATGAAAACCCCCACCCTCCGCGAAATCGCACGCACAGCACCTTATATGCACAATGGCAGCATCAAAACCCTGAAAGAAATCGTGGAATTTTACGATAGGGGTGGTACTCCCAATCCGTTCCTGGACGACTTGATCGGCCCCCTGGACCTCACCGACGCGGAAAAACAGGACCTCATCGCCTTCCTCAAAGCACTCAACGGCAGCAACTGGCTGCAGATTGAACCGCCGTTTCGGTTTCCCGAGTGAGTGAATCGGCAGGGTGGTGCTCAACTGCGATGGCAGGTCCTCTACGCACAGGCGAAATCTCTGTCGTGATTTTCGCGCTTGTCGGTCGTTTGTCCCGCGGCGAACGCGCACGCCCGGCTCCAATCGCTCCACACCCCGTGTGCATTCCGCGCGCGCACCCGCCAGTAATACGCTTCGCCCGGGTTCAGCAGTCCTGCAAACTGCGGTCGCCAGCACGTCTTTCCCCTATATGCTGTGCGGCTCACATACCGGTCAAATGTGGGACACACACACCACCTGAAATCCGCATACCGACTCACCTGCACGTGGTAATCATCTACGCGCGCGCCGCGCGCCGCCGATTGTTTCCAGCAAAACTCAAAATCCAGCCCATCCACCTCTGCGCCCTCTGCTGGGAACACCGGATCGGGACTGTCCGGTGCTTTGATGCGGTGTTCCTCCTGCCACCCGTAGGTTATCCGAACTTGCCGTTTTCCCATTGTCTCGTCTCGATATTGGATGTGATTTTCACCGCAAAACAGCGATGGCAAAGATCGCGTGGCACACTGCAAATCCGTATCAAACCAGATGGTGTCCAATCCCACGCCATCGGGCCTTGAGCCGGCCCACATCGCCACCTGAATATAATATTCATAACGCGGGCCAACCTGCCATGCGGTATCTCTTTCTTCCCGCCAGTCAAACAAAGCCGGGTTCAAATACCAGTCCAGATCCACACACGCGCTCGTCCGATGTCTCGATGCCACCCAGATCGACCGCCAGTCCTTTCCATCCCGAGACAGCAAGACCTCCAGTCCGTCTTCACGAGTCGCCCGTCTGTAGGACAATCCCACCTTCGCGCCGGCTATTGGATAGGGCGCTTGCACCTTCCAGATCATCCGGGAAACGCGCTGCGTTTGAGCGGGATGAACCGCGGGCAACCGCCTCGACGTTTCTCGAATCACATTCACGCGGTCTTCCAACCCCTGCAACGCCACCTGCGTTCGCAGATCGGGGCGATAGACCAATTTGCCGTTGGAATACCGCACCTGCGGGTGCAATCGGCGCCCGCGCACCACTGTCTTGCCCACTCGACCCCAATAGCGCACCAATTTCTCGCCCGGGCGCAGGCGCATCGCCATGGTATGGGGCTTTGGCAACCGCGTCGCGTCCTGTTGCACCCGTCCGTCTCGCCCGGTCCAGGCGGCACTCGGATTGGGTGGATACACAAAGTCCCCTGTTTTGAACTGCGCGCTGTAATAATCCTTCTGCGCCATATCCTTTCCGGGCAACCCCAAGTTGCGATGCGACCTGTTCATCAGATCCGGATCCCGCGCCAGATCCGCGACATTGGCCACTGTGCGGTTATCCCGATTCAAAAAAAACACCATCTGATCCGTATCGAGCAAGTGCCACGCCCCATTTGCCCACGCTTCAGAAATCGCATGGCTGCACTGCCGCCCCCGGCCATGCCCGTCCAAAATCCCGCCAACCCACACCTGGCGCGACGGCACCCCCATCGCCTCGGCCAACCGACTCGTGGCAAGCGCATATCCGATACACCCCTCAAACCCGTACGCGTTGAACAACTTCACCGGATCGCTTACATCGTCAAACCACGATATCCCACACCGGCTGTCGTACACTTCATCTACGACGAACTGCCACACGGCCATCATCCGCTCTTCTTCATCCAAATCCCGCCCCCCTATCGCCTCTTTTGCCATCGTCTCCACCGACCACCAATCCCGTTGTCCGTTTGCGACCAACCACGGGTTCACCACATCTGTCTCTCCCGTGTTCTCGATCACCACATACAGATTTGGCTCGAACACCTGATCATAAGGCGGCATGCTCGCATTTGGCCCCGGGCAATACACTTCTGGCCCCAATGTCACGGCGTTCGACTCATCCACGTATCCACGCATCTGCACCGCGAACGCCTCTGTCTGCTGCGTCAGCGCGACCCGTTTCTCGTGGGGTGCCCGCGGCACCTGCGCCTTGACCCGTTCCATGTCCTGCAATTCGTCCTGCTCGGGATACAGATGCGGTGCCTGACAGCCGACCGCGATGTAATAGTACGTCTTCCCGGGTATCAGATTTGCGGTATCCACAAATCGGTCTTCCCGCGCAACGCCGACTTCCTCCAATGCCCCATCAGCCTGCTCCGCGCGGTAGATTCGCACCACCCGCGCGTCTTTGCAGTCCACCTGCATGGTAACGCGATTGACTGCTGTATCTAAAATTTTGAGTCCCATCGCTCTCCTCCTGATCGAACTCACGCCTTTGGAAAATCGCTTGATGGGTCATCCGCAGACATGGTATATTCCATCCAATTGTTCCTTCCCATGTCCCATTTTCAGGAGACCCGCTATGAAACTCGTCGAAACCGATCCCGATTCCGGCGCTGAAATCTACCAACTCGTTGACGATTCTCGTCCGGCCGACAATATTTATGGCGAACAACCCTATTCCTCGGCAGATGGAACCCGCGTCGCGATTCGATTTTATTGTCACAACAATCAGGACGGCGGCCTGTCCTTCCTCGACCTGGAAGATGGCAGCCTCCACACAGTACTTGCCGAGACACCCCGCTTCCCCGCCTTCCACGCCTGGGGCGAATACCTCTACTACCAGCAACAAGACAACGGTGCCCTTGTGCTCAAACGCTGTCATTATCAGACCCTCGAGAAAGAAGACATCACGTCTTTGCCGACCGAAGAAGGCCGCTTTAGCTACGGCACCACTTCCCAAGACGGCCGTTATTACGCTGCCAGTGTCCACCCGGAAGGCGGTTCGAGCAAAGTCTGGTGCATGGACCTCTCAACCGGAAAAACCCTTACCCTTGCCCATCGGGATGACTATTATTTTAAACACGAGCAGTTCTCCCTTGACGGCAACAACCGGGTTCTCATCCAGGCCAACAAAATACCCGACGTCAAATTCGTCCACCTCGGCGCCCTTGACCCCAGTCGCGAAGGCATCACCTGGTTTCCCGTCGATCGCCCCCACACCCCGAGACCCACCGGCCATGAAGCGTGGATTGGCAGAACCGACCGCATCTTCATCTCCACTGGATCTGATAAAGACAGCCAGGGCAATCTTTGGACAGCTGATTTAAACCACAGCACTCCTGCCCTTGTCAGCAAAACGCCTCATCGCTTCGGCCATGTCAGTGTCTCTCGCTGTGGACGGTACTGGATCGGGGATGCTACCCAGGAGGCGGGCATACCCATCCACATCGGGGGCATTGAATCCGGTACCCACAAAAGGCTCGTCTTTAGCTACACCGAACACGATGGCAACCAATGGTCTCACACCCACCCTTATATGACATCCGACAATGCCTGGCTCATTTACACCTCCAACCGCGGGGGTCACCCTCAGGTTTACGGCGCGAAAATTCCACAGGCGTTCCTGAATAGTCTTTCGTGACCTTTGGTGTTATCCCAAAAACCGCCGCAACACATTTGCCGTAATTCGAGACACCGACTCGCTCGCCAGCAGCGAACTGATATAGGTAATTGACCCGGTGGAAAACACGGCTCCGCCCTCATCGGGCTCGTGCATCACCATCTCTGCACCACCGTTGTCCGGGTTGATCCCCTTGGCCAACAAGTGTGTATTCTTCGGCGAAAACCTCGGCGATATCTTATCTGTTTCGTGCCCGGACGCCCCCCCTGGCACGCGCCTATGCAGACACTCTCGTCCAAACAGGTCGCGATTTTTCAATCCGGTCCCCTCAAACACCCAATGGTCTGCATCCACCACCCGGTAAGGTGCCGAGGTCATAATTCCCGCGTCTGTGAACACAACCCCGAGCAGATTCGCCTCGGACTCATGGCGCATGTGAAAGCGGCTCTCAAATCCCTCATCGCGCTGCTTGCGCGCAGCGCCATTGTGTACCACCATCGCGGCCTCGTCCAAAAACGCCACCTCGCAATTCAGGCCATTGCCACCTAGGTACATCAACCGCCCGCCTCGGTTGAAGACCCAGTCTTTTAGTTCGCAATACATTTTGTTGGACCAGTACTCCGGATGCGGTCCAAGAATCAACACCTTGTAATCGTCCAGCTTGAGATCGCCAAAGTGGAATTGCGTTTCAGACCACAGATCGTAGGCGAACCCCTCTCGCTCCAGCCAGCCCAAAAGCCGCCACTCAGCAGGCGCGATATGGTTGGGCGCGCGCCCCTCAATCGGGTCTGTCACCTGTACATCTTCCGGCACGTGATTGATAGGCTCTGGACGGTCAAAAGAAAGCGGCAGGTATTCCTCTGCATCGTAATTGATATGCTCCGGATCGGTATATCGCTTTAGCTCGAGCCGCGCGTTGATGGTCGGGGTGGGCGGCATCTGGTCGGAGTGGATGTAATTGCTCCGCCCCCCGAAGTTGTTGTAGCAATTCCAGTTGATATTCGACGCCAGCACCGCCGCTTTCGCGGTTGGCACTGCGGGTGCGACGACCCATGGAAACGAAAAAAACAGCCCGGACTCGGTTTTTGCATGGAGATAGTAAAGCCCGCTCCGTTGCGGTGCCTCCACATACTGCTTGTGGCGCGGGCTGGTGTATCCGAATTTGTTCCATTGCACGCCCGTTTGTGCATAGTCGCCATCCGGCGTGATCTGCACTGTTGCGCGGGGGCCGTGCTCGTCGTACCACCCGATTGGGCGTATCAATTCCTTCTGCCAACCGTAGCGCCACAGTTCCAACTTGTATTGCTCGTGCGAATGCACCCTGAACTCCGACTGCGCCCCGGATTTCACGCACTTGGGCCACATATACCCCAGCAAGCAGTCCGCCAGCAGACGGAACGGATAAGGCTCGCCCGCTGTTATGTCTGTCTCCACAATTTTGGACCCGTATCCATCGCGAGCCAGTGTGACTCGGTAATGTCCCGGCGCAATATCCGCATAGACCGCGCCCGAAGCACTCGACCGGGCCAGCGTCACGCCCGACTCGTTCTGGAACTCCAGCAAAACATCAGACAGCGCGATGTAGCGCTCGTCGCTCACATATCCAACCAGCATGGTTCTTCTCCTTACGTAACGCGCGAGCGCATGGGCATCGCCCCAACGGCATTACCAGCCATGCACCCCATGCCCGCTGTCTGGGAACCAGATCATATCCACGGTCTTCGAGACCCCGATCCCGAACAAATACCCCACTATCGCCCCGTACCAGAACGGCAGGGACCGCCGGTAGAGACGGACGCCCCCGAGATGGATCACAACGGTCTTCATCAACCACACCAGCAGCAGGCAAAACCCGTATCGGCCCACAGGCAAAGCAATCGCGGCCGGGTGGAACGGCCACCATGACACCCGCGCTTTCAAATAGGTCAACACCCCGGCCTCTGCAACCCCAAAAAGCCACACCCCCAGCTTTTGCGGATCGAACACCGTCAGATCGCTTCCTTCGATCAGCGACACCCGCCCCACCAACACCCCCCAGTCCCACAGCGCCATGTGCCCGTTGAGACCACCTTCGGTATAACACCGATAGAGTTGCGCGCCCACAGCAGCCACAAAGCCCGTCACATAAGCCAGTGGCACGCAGCCCCAGATCAGCGGATGCCGTCGCAGGTGGTCGCCCAGCATCCGAAAAAAATGCGTCACGGACGGGATACACGTAATCCGAATGGGCACTCCGCAAAGCGCGTTGCTGTTCACCAACCAGATAGACGTCTGCGTAGCAGGCGGCAGGTTCGACGTTCCGCCCAGTGCCATGAGCACACTGGCCCCTTTTCCGCCTGCCGGAGACAAAAAAATGAACCCCGTGGTGGCCGCGTATTTGGTAATCCCGAAAAAGCAGATAAACAGCAGCAGCAACTGCACCAGCATCACTGGAAACCGCATCCCGGCAGACACCATCCATCCGCCCATGAACACCGCTGAAGACAACAGCCCCAGCCACGCGGTGCGGTAAGAAACCGGGGTTCCGTCATCGCGCGCACGCCTCCCGTCAAACGCCTTGTGCAGCGTCTCCCGCAGATGCCCTCTGCCCACCCACACGGACCAGCCCACCAGAAACACCAGTGCCCCGTGCGATTCCAGCATCGCGATCTCGCCGCCCATGGCGGGTTGTCCGGACAAGCCCACCGTAAATCCCGTGCGATTCAGCACGCCTTGTTTTACAATGTTCACAAAATCGTAAAACCAGAAACTGAACAGAATATCCAGCGGGCACAAATAGGCCAACCCCATAATCATCGGCTGCACCCGCAAAAAGTAATCCGGAAAATGCTGCCCCAGGGGCACGGCTTTGTGCGCGGTGCTGTAAAACAGGGTGATGGGCGGCAGGCTGAGCGCGAAATACCCGACGATATTCCAGCCAATAATTCCCGCGACAAACCCGAACCCCATCCAGAACACCTTATTTTTGAACACATCCGGCACCCGGTTGCCCTCGGACTGCCTGAGCATATCCACCGGAAATGTCGCCATCGGAAAGACCAGCCGTTCCTTCTCGTGCCACTGTTTGTAAAAAATCACACTCGAGAAAAACCCCGCCCCTACCAGCGACAAACACGCCATCAACCACCAGAACAGCGGCTGCACCCAGGCCCCCCACGGAATGGCCCCGCGCGCTGGCACCCCGGTAAACAACTGCCCGATCACCGCCTCCGATTCCCGCGGAAACAGCCAGTCCGGAAAATGGGGCATCACCACCTCCCGCACACGGTTTTCCGGAGCGGCGTAATGGGCTGGTGCAGCGATGTCGGTCACCATATACATCGCCCACCCAATGCCCGGCAAATTCCCCACCAGCCACACCATGAAAAACACGGTCAGCATCTCCATCCGAGACAGTGCCCACCGCCGCGCAAAAAGCTTCAACGCCGTATTGATCCCCAGCCATGTCACAAACGGCAGTGCCACAGCCACGGGCATATAGTTCTTCACCAAGTTCCGCCCGAAATAGGACATGTACAGTGCCATCCCCACAATCGTCACCACCCCCAGCACCAGCGCGCGCCCCGTCATCTGACCTCGAGGATCAATCGCCTGTTCACGGGAGGCTTGCATTTCTTTAGAGACACTCATTGTGCCATCCTACGAATGTACGAATCCGCGAGACGGGCCCAACTGCATCAGCAGGGCATCGGCGCGCGCGGAGCACAACGTCGGTAAAGCCAACCAGGGCGTAGCCACATCCTACCTGTCTGCCGCGTTGACTTCGGCGAGCGGCTACTGAGCTTGTCGTTGAGCCTGCGGTCTCTGAGCCGGACACTGAGCTTGTTGAAGTGTGTCGAAGAACTGAAATCTGCCGAAGGTGCCGAAACACAGGCAGGCAACTGCGCCAGTAGTTCGTCAACTTTCGTGCTTCTATAATAAATCACACGTAACACAAGTGCAAGGCAACTTGAAGATGAGAAGGGTGAAGTAAATGAAGGTGAAAATTCGTAATAGCGCGTTGAACAATTCAAAGGAGGTTCTTTCAAACTTGCTGGAAGAACCTCTCAGTTTTATACTGTGCTGTGATGTTTGCTGCCTTCCTACCAATGGTTATCTCATGCTCATTTCGACAGGCTCAATGAGCATAATGAGCATCGTGCTTTGAGCCTACCGAAGGACACACCACTAGGCTCAATGAGTACCGTGCCTTGAGCCTGTCGAAAGGCACCACCCTCAACGAGCACCGTGCCCTGAGCCTGTTGGGTGAGCCGTGTCGAACCCTGTCGAAGGACGGCTCCTGAGCATGTCGAAGGACGACTTTGCCTGTGAGTATTAGACATGACAAAAATATCAATTTTCATCTTGTTCATCGCAGGCGTCTTGACGGACACTTGTGACGCCTATCAACTCATTGGCACAGCGGCATTATCTGAAGCACTCGTCGCTCAGCACTACACCATCAACCCCAACCTCGACGCTGTCATCGTCGTGGATAAAACCATCCCGACCTTTGAATATCAAACCTTTTACTGTGCTGGCTCGGCAGATGAAGCGGAAGGTGAACAAGGACGGATACACTTTTTGGAGCATATCATGTCGGGTACGGGAAGCCAGGAACCGGGTAAACTCAACCAAATCATTATCGAGAATGGTGGTCAAAAGCGTGCCGCGACATCCATCCATTTTATGTACTTTGTCATGAGATTTCCAAAGGACAAATTTGATCTCGCAGTTGAGATAGATCGGGGCAGATTTTACGATACAGTGATCAATGAAGAAGTCGTTGAACACGAAAAGAAGATCGTATTGACAGAAAGAAGCCGCAGACTGGCAAGTCCAACAAACCAATCTACGAATTATTTTTTTTCTTTAATCTATAAAAAGAAAAATATTGATGGCCTTGGTACTGAGGCGTTTATTCAACAACTCGAACCTGTGGGTTTGAAAGATTACTATGAGAATTTTCTGCGCTTGCAAAAGCGATTGATCGTCGTCATCGGCGATGTGGATGTTGAGCATGTCCTGGCGAAACTCGATGAGGCTTATGGCTCTACCTGTGCGATGCAACCGCAGGCGGCCCGCATGTCGATCGGCGGGCAGGCAGACAGGAATGAGCAAAGAGCGAGCGAGTTGTCGCGCGAACTGTATTCTCCTCAATATCCCAACTATGAAGTGCTTGGAAAAAAAATAAAACGCACGTCAAAAAATCTCAGTTTTACCAGATTCAGGAAGGGCTGGTACACACCCAACTTAGGCCATCGCGATTATGCTGGCCTTCTTATCTTGGAAAGCATTTTGGAGAAGTTCTCAAAATCATTGAAATCTTCCTTGGTTGATTCTGGGATTGCAAAATCCTTCAGTGTGTCGCTGAACAGCTATAAAGGATTTGGCTTGATGAATTGCTATGCAGAACTGCCCCATGATACGTCCAGAAATACGATTCATGATATGATACAAGCAGAATTGGAGAAACTGAAATCGATCTCCGAAGCAGAACTCAACGCGGCTCGAAACCAGCAGTTGACCACCATGTATGCCGCATTTTACAATCGCTCAAGCATGGCTTCTTCATTTGGCCGGGCGTTTGCCCACGCCAACGATCCCCTCCTATATCCCAAATTGATCAAAGACCTCAAATCCATTCGCAGAGAAGACATCCCTCGCATCATTGATCAATACTTGACGGATGACAATTCGATAACGGTTTCCCTAACGTTAGAAACGAAAAAGCCACCTAAAAAAAAGAGAACTGCTTTACACTATGTAATCATAGTTTTGACATTGGTAGGTTTTCTAACAGTGTTGGGATGTCTTGTCGCCCTGTTGGTCTGGGGTGTAAGAAGATTACGCAGGAAATTCTCCCGAAAAGCGATCACGGATGAAACGGATGACGCGGACGAACGCGGATGAAAGGCGAAAAGCAATGAATGTATTTCTAAAAGTGATGTTTAGCTTTGCCATGTGTTACGTCGTCGGCGTCCTGCCCGCGTTTGCTGAAATTTCCAATCACCATATTTTTTATCGCCAGGATAAACGCGCGCCACTGACCAAAATTGAGATCGTCTTCCTCGGAGCAGGAGGCAACCAGGAACAGCCTTCTCAGACCGGGCTTGCAATAACAGTCTCAAAATTGATTAAGGAAGTTGCCAAAAAGCAGGGGCACATGGAGCAACTAGAAGCATTAGGTACACATCTATATATCTCGACCAGAACCCTTTACCATACAATATCCATTTATGGTCTGTCTGAAAACTGCGATAAGTCCATAGAAATAGTCCGCGATCTCATACATAACCTTGAGTTTTCTGAATCCGACTTGCAATATATAAAAAAACTAAAGGTTGCTGATTACCAGAACGACCTCAGACGGCGAACCTCTCTTTTTATAAAAACTTTTGCACTTGCACAAACAAATCAAATAAAGAAGTACGGTGAGTATAAGCCCTTAAAAACGCTGAAGAACCTCTCGCTTGAAGACATCAAAAACTATACTGATCGGCTACTGAAAACAGAGGTGGTGTTTTTTAAGGTGATCTCAGACCGCGATTCTATTGAGGTCGCGCAGTTACTTCATCCGATTACAGAAGGACGGCAAAGAGGCGGTTTTGTGCATTCATTGGCGCGATCAACCGATTCTAAAGTTGGCGGTCCTACGGCGTTTGTCTATACGAACTATTCACATCTAAAGAATGTGTTCTGTTATTGGTTGATCCCCTGTGGCAGTATGGGTGAAGAAAACTATATTCCAAATCTCATATCAGATACACTTCCTTTTCATTTGCTCCATCGGTATTTTAGAGAAGAATTGGGCTTGGTCTATAGTATTCAGTGTGATTATAGTTCATTAGAAAATGTCAGATTTCTCGAAATTTACGCCGATCCTCAACTCCATAACAGCGTAGAATTGATCGCAAAAATGTCAGATTTCATCCAAGGGCTACCCGACAATCCGCGCTTTTGGGAGGCACTCAAAGAACACCGTGAGATTCTCAAGGTGTCTTATGTCCATGAACAGACACCACAGCGAAGCCTGAACCGCGAAGTAAGCCGAGCTATTTACAACAGCCCAAGACGCGAAGGAGGCTATGATGCGGTTACCGATGAAGAGGTGCGTGCCTTTCTCGAAAAATACTTCGTACCGGAGAATCTCATCATGATCTTTGCCGGCCCGAAGGATCACATCATAGACATTCTGAATACCCACTGGCCTGAAGTCGAGATTCATGTGCAGAATGTGTGGAGCTTGATCGAGTAAACCGTCAGAATCAGGATGGGAGGATGGAAGGATGAGCAGGATGAAAACCCGTAGGGCAAAGGCGCAGCATAAGCACACGCCAGAGGCAGGCAGCATTGGATTACATCGCTCCAGTGCAAGCTCTACAACGTACCACCGCAGAGGAACAGAGGGCCTGTCTCGAATCGGTTATTCTGACCCTTTGCAGTGACGGGCATTTAACCCTGACAGAACAGTGGGAATTTCAGCAACTGATCAGAAAGGTTCGGTGGCGCGTCAACGCCAAAAAGGAGCGCGTCCATTCAGACACGCTCCTTTTTTTCACAGTCAACCGCGCGTCAGCGGTTTCGCATCTGGTCGATCACCGGCGTTTTTGGTGCCTCGCCGCTGTAAAGTGCCCGGCCCCGTTCGTAGGACACCTCCACCTCGCTGTCTTTTACTTCCAGCCGGGGCACGTTGTGGTCTCGGGCATCGCGGTCCGTGCCGCGCATCACAGCCAACTGCGCGTCTGTCATGCCCTCCACCAAATCGTCGCCCCACCGGTTCCACGGATGCACCATTTCGCCGCCGCTGCGGTGGAAACTCCGCGACGAGTATTTGATCAGGATCCCCCGCCTCGGGATGGGGTTCTTCCACGCGGTGGTCCCGTGCGTTGTCGAGCCATCGGCAAAAAACAGCACATCGCCTGCCTGCATCACCAGTTGTTTCACCAGACCCATGTGATCGTCGCAGGACCGCACGCCCGGCGGCGTGGGATATTTTCCCTTGTGAGACCCCGGCACGCAGGCAAATCCGCCAAGGCCCGGGGGCACATCCCGCAACTGCCATGTGATCGTCACCGCCTCTGAGTAACTCCGGCCGTTCTGAAACTGGTAGCCCATCGGCGGATACATCGGTTCGCCAGCGTCGTGCAGGGCATGTCCAGATGTTCCCTGCACAGAGCAAAACGCCGAAGGCCCACTCATTCGCGCGCCGCTTCCGCCCATCCAAGTCAACCGATGCTGCACAGGCGGATGGGACACCATCTTCCGAAATGGCTCGCAATACGGCGGCGGCAGTTCCAGCAAACCGCCCAATACCGGGCGCCCCGTACCCGCCAGACTCTTTGACCCTCGCGACAACTCCTCCTGCACCACGATCTGGTCCTCAAACTCGTCAATCGCCTCATTGGCCTTCTTCAACCATTCCTCATCCATCACCCCTTTGAGAATTAAATACCCGTTCAACTCCCAGAAATAGAACTCTTTTTCATCGATATTGGAATTGGGATCCCGCCGGTAAATTGAAGGATGAAACACCTTTCGCGATTCGTCCACCTTCACGGTCTCTCCATCCGTCACAACCACCGGCGGAGGCGTCGAGTGCTCATAATCCGGTTTGTAAAGCGACGCGCGCTGTTCGGGACTGATATCCGCGTGCCACTCCGGGGCGGGATTCTCTTTGGCCTTTGCACCTGTCCCAACAGACTGAATCGCGGCTCTGCCCACATACTCGTAGGTCAACAGCCGTTGCGGGCCTTTCCCCCGCCATGGGCGCGCGCCCTGCAACACGGCCCCCGCCACCAGAAACAGATCCCCGGCCTTCAGCACTGGCTGGAACGTGAGGCCCATGTCGTCTTCACCTGTCGCCACATCCTCTGGCGTCTCCACATTGACTTTGTGGGTACACGGCACCATTGAAAACCCGCCGTCGCCTTCTTCCACATCCGCAAGTGCCCAAATTGCCCGCACCGCTTGGCAATACCGGCGGCCATTCTGGAAATAGTACGCACGGGCCGGATTTCTCGGTTCGTTGCCGCCCACTAGGGGCACCTCCACATCCCAGGTCTCGTCGCACAGCAATTCAGGCTCACGGTCCAGCCGGAACCCATAGCCCACGATCTGATTCAGATACCACACCAGTTGCGGATGAATCATCAAATCCCGAAACACGTCTCGAAGCGGAGAATCCCATCGCAGCATCCCCTCGCTCTCGCCTCCTTGGTCCAGTGCCTCATTCAGCACCTTCACCTCGCCTCGGGTCAGTACCCCCGGGAGGTGCAAATAACCCGCCACATCAAAACAGTAATTCTCTTCATTGCTCATCGTTTCCCGGTCCATCGGTGACCTCCTGTTTGGAAGATCGGGGTTGATCAATAGCCCTGTAATTTTTATCGCTACGCTGATCGACATGCGGGCGATTAAATTCGATGCACCGCCTTTCGCTTCTGGCGCATACTGGCGTGCGATTCTGGCGACCCGTCGTGAAATGTGCCGAACCAGTAATCGAACGGAAAATCGTTCTCGCCGTAATTGCACTCAAAATAGCGGTGATGCAACTGGTGAAAAAACGACGCCGCGGGCATTCTGGCATTGCCTTTCACCTCAATTTTGTCAAATCCAACGTGACCCTGCGCCGGGGTAAACGCCGCGTGTTGTGCATTCATCAACAGGTGAATCGGATGGGAAGGCACGACCCAGTGAATCAGGATGCAGCTAAAATACAACAGGTGTTCAATGGGGTGCATCGCCAGCCCTGACCACGGCCCAATATTGATGTTCTTGTGGTGCAAATAGTGCGCGCTCTTGTACAGGGGTTTCCAATGGATCAGGCGGTGAACCCAGTAAAAGTGGAAGAGTCGCCAAAATTGAATGCCACACAGCAACAGGGCGCAGTAAACCGGCTCTGTCCGCCAATCCACATAGGGGATTATCTCATTGGCATACGCCCACATCGAAACCACTTCATAAGCTGTCCAGATCGTGCCCCCACTCACACAACTCCAAAAAATATTGTCGCGCAACTGATTGCCCCAAAGAAATTTGCGGTTTGATGTGGCGAGCCATTTCGACGTGTATTTATACCGCGTGCCCTGCGCTTTGAACCTGTAGAACCACACGTGCCACGCGCCCGCGATGACTACCAGCATCGCGATATTCCGCGCGTACATCTCGGCGATCCAATCCACCTGAAAGACCACACAGCGCTCGAGCGCGGGTTGCAAATAAAGCCAAGTGCCAATGGCAATGAGCATGTAAATTGCATTCCAGGGCCACAAATAGCCCGGAAAACCGAACATCCACTTCAGCGACTCAACCGGGCGCGGGGGCCACGCAAAAATCGGCGCGGGTTCCGGGCGCTTTGCCGGCTGCCACTCGCCATTTTCCTCCCGAGGCACCCCATCCACCACTTCTCTCGCCACTTTGGTATCGGCCATCTTGACCCTCCTTGTTGTAAATTTGCATCCATGCTGTGGTTGCTTCTAAATTTTCCCGCTTACCCATTGAATGCCCCGGGTCAACACCACCTGAAAATTTTCATCTTTCCACGTCTGATTGTCGTGCCCACTCTGAAGGCAAAACACCCGGGTATCGCCGTATTGCCGCGTCCAGCCAATCGCGGTCATGCACTTCGGATGATCGGTCGTCAACAGCAAATGGCTATCTGAATCCGGCTCGTCCATCACGTAAGTCTCATCGACCATTTCCCAATCGGATAGGGCATGCGTAATGGGATGCCCCCCATCTGCTACTTTGATCCGCATGGTCTCATCGTGGCTGAACGATTCAAAGGACCCCGCGACAACGCCGACCATGTTGACCCAGGGTTCCCATTCGGGAAATGCCAAAATCGCGTGGTGCAACATCACGATCCCCTTGCCCGTTGCCAGCCATGATTCCAAAGCCTCTCGCGGGCGGCCCATCCATCTGGGGCGGTTCTCATCTGCAGGACCTTCCCTGTGCATGTTGTAAAACACAGCCACCTCGTAAAAATCGCGCGCACGGTCTCCTGGGGATACAAAATCATCCAAAGGCTGAATATAAGCATCTATGCCTTTGAGATTGCGGAACAACCCGTGAAAATTTGGCACATCAAAACGGTGCCCGCCTGTTACTACCGCGACTTTAATGGCATCGGTCATAATTGCTCCTCCTTATTGGCTTTCAGCGGTCAGCACGCCCAGTCCCCAAAAGGCGAGAGGCATAAAGCGCGAAACTGGTGAACAAGGCTGATTCCCGACCGCTAACGCCGACCACCCTTTCATCTTGAAGATCCCAACTGACGTTACGCGGTTGCGGCGTGTGTCTGTTATGGTAGGGCCTAGCCCCTGTCCCTTGGCCTCATCGGGCCGGGTCTCGGATCGGAGTGTCCCCAGAAGTCCCTTACAGCGGCGGGGATCGATGCGATGAGTCGGGTCGGGTTGCTAACCCGCTCTTACAAGCGGATTGGACGTTGTGGATCCCCTGTTGCTGCGTAACATCAGATCCTAATTCGGGGGTGGTGGATGGCCCTCTCACTTCTCGCTTGGGCAGGCACAGGGGCACTGCCCCTACTTTGCATTACTCATTACTCGCTATTCAACGACCTATCGCCCTTTATTTGTTTTCCAAACTGGGTTTTCCTGCCACGGTTCAAAGTCTGGATTCTCTTCGGGAATTTTGGCTTCGATTTCTTCTTGCCATGCTTTCAAGAGCACATGTAATCGATCCCTCACATCGGGCAATTCATCAGACAGGTCGTTCTCTTCGCGGACATCCTCGCGCAGATTGTACAACTCCACGTGTCCGGATTCAAAAAATTCGATCAGTTTGTAATCGCCCGCGCGAACAGACGAGCCGGGGGTTCCTCCCTGATTGCCATAATGCGGGAAATGCCAGTAAATCGCGCGGCGTGGCAGATCGCCGCCCGTCAGCACAGGCGCGAGACTCACACCATCGCAATGCTGTTCGGGAATTGGATCGAGCCCGGCCATGTCCAGCATTGTCGGATAAAAATCTGTGCTGGTCACGGGAATGTCGCAAACCATCCCCGCTCGTGTCGCCCCGGGCCATTTGACAATCAACGGCACCCGCGTTCCCCCTTCATACATCCAGCCCTTGCCTTCGGCGAGTGGTGCGTTGCACGTTGGAGATCCCTCACTTGTCGCCAATCCGCCATTATCTGAGGTCAATACGATCGCGGTCTCGTCGGCAATGCCCGCTTTTTCCAGGGCATCTAAAATGCGCCCCACGCCTTCATCCATGCTCTCGATCATCGCGGCGTACACCGGGTCAGATTGCAATTTTCGGCGCGTCATGCGCTGGGCCCTCTTGTGTTCCGCAGGGAAAAAATCCCCTTCTTCATAAGGCTCGATTTGATCCAGACCCAGTGCTTTTGCCTTTTCTCTGTACTTCTCGATCTTTTCCTCTTTCGCCTGAATCGGCGTATGCACGGTATAATACCACAAATTCAGGAAGAATGGGCGGTCATCGCGGCGGTCGATTAAATCTATGACGCGATCGGTCAAATAGTCCGTCAAATACGTGCCATCGGGCACATCTACATCTTTTAGCGCGGGAATCGTCCATGGGCTAAAATAACCGCCTTGCCCGGGCGCGCCCAGTTCACACCCTCCCACATTTACGTCGAATCCGTGGTCTTGTGGATAAAACCCAGGCCCGCCCAAATGCCATTTGCCAACGTGCCACGTCGCATACCCCCCGTCCTTTAGCGCGCGCGCAATCGCGTGTTCTTCGCGCGGCAGGTGCCTGAAATACGGCACATCGATCAACTTTCCGCGATTGGGATGGTTTGTGCCGCGCCAATCAATAAAATTCGTCACATCAATAAAATTCGTCACGCCAACCCGCGCGGGATATTTGCCACTCATCACACTCGCACGCGTGGGCGAACACACCGGGCAGGACGCATACGCATCCGTGAACCTCATCCCCTCGGCGCACAACCGATCTACATGGGGCGTTTCGTAAAATTTGCTCCCGTAACACGTGGCATCTGCCCATCCGTAATCGTCCAACAAGATGAAGATAATATTGGGTTTTTTCATCTCTGTGCTCTCCTGATCGATTCTCTTTTAATCGCTGGTCAGATCAAATAGGTCGAGAAGTTTTTCCTTCGTCATAAAACGGCTTCCCGTCGGAAAGGGTGTAAATATCTTCATCAGGATACTTCAGGAAGTCAAAAGCGGGATTCTTTGATGCCGCCCGCCGACAGCCATTCGCGTTCGTCTATTTCGTCATTTTTATATGTCAGCAAGATAACTCGAACAGGCCCTGGATTGACCGTGCCCAATGGCTCATCCAGTTGTAGATGGCCTTCAGCGTCAATCCTGCCACTGACTTCAATTGCCGTCACAACGCGACTCATTTTTTCTTGCACTGTATTTAACTTACCCCTGACTGTCTGGACGGATTCTAACGCGCGCGCACGCCTTTCACCTACCTGCCTGCGGATGTTTTTATATCGCCACATCCACGCTTTTGCCAGACGTCCCCGATTCGCGAGCGGCATGCAAGACTTGCATCACTCGCAAGCCGTGTTCGGCTGTGATGATCAACGCCTTGCCCTCGCGCAAATGGTGGGCAATATTCGCGTGCAGATTTTCGCGCGGGACGGCATCGGTGCGGACTTCCCGCGATTTTTCACCGTAAATCACCACTTCGCCACCGCCCCCACGCGTGCATACAAGCGTGGCTTCCGCGCCCAAAATAAGCCACTTATACGGCAGCGCGTAATGTGAAATATCGGCCTTGGCAGCTCGCGCGCGAACCCCGTTGTCAAAGACCATGACAATGTCAAACAGATCGTCTGAATCCCCCCATTTGGTATGCCGCACATCGGCAAAGACCGAGACCACTTTGTGCCCCGACATCAAATCGAGTACCTGCTCGACCCAGTGCGGCCCAAAATCTAGCAAGGTGCCACCGCCCGCCGCGGCGGTCACGCGCCATTGTTGATTGTAATCGGGCACGCCATAACCCACCGCAGGACGCGCGCCCATCGTGCGATTTTCAATCGAAATCATCTCGCCAATTGCCCCGTCTAAAACCGCGCGTTTCACCATGCAATAATCGCGATCGTAATGCCGGTTGTGGTGCATCGTCAACATCACGCCATTGTCTTTGGCCGTCTGCACCATTTCCTCGGCCTGTGGCCCGGTCAATGCCATGGGTTTTTCAATCAGCATGTGCTTCTTGGCCGCAGCCACCTTCAGCGCGTCCGCGTAATGCGCTGCCGAATGCGTGGTGATCAAAACCAACTCTATATCCCAACTGAGAAACACATCGAGATCATCGGTGGCGCGCATGCCCTCGGCAACCGCGGCGTCCCGCCTAGATGCCGTAATGTCGCACACCCCCACCACATCGTACAAACCCGTCTGGCGCATCGTTTTCAGATGCCCGCCGGCCACCCGTCCAAACCCGATAATCCCGGCTTTGACTTTTTTCATTCGATCTCCTTTTTTCGCTTTGCGAACGTCGTGTCCCACATGCGGGTCAGCCGTTGAGAGAGTGCGGCAGACATTCCTGTCTGCCTGTCGTGCTCGGCGCGCGGGAGTCAGCCTACCTGTTTCCGGACCTAAAGGCGAGGAGCGAGAAGTTCACCCAACCCCTCTTCCGTCTTGTATCTTACGTCTCGCCTTCTTTCTCATCTCCATATGCTTCACCGCGATGGGCCGCGCGCACTTGGGCAATATTGGTCGCGTTTTTTACGCGCGCTTGCAGTGCCTCTTCTTGGTCGATCAGCTTCTCGACATTCGCCAGCACCTCCGCCATCCGATTTGCGGGAAACTTTACCGCGCCATTTTCATCCATGTGAATGATCTCGCCGGGCGAGATGTCCATCCCGCAAATCGACACCGGCACATTCACCGCGTGGACAGCTTGATCGCCGTGGCCGGGCGAGACGCCCGTCAACAAATACTGAAATTCCATGGGACGGATTTCATCGATATCTCGCGACGGTCCGTTTGATACGCACCCCACACATCCCAACGCTTTCATCGTGGTCGTCATATTGCCGCCTGCAAGCCCGACCTTGCCCGCAATTTCCGGTGGAAATTTCTGTTCCAGCGCGAGAATTGTCGGCTTCGGCGACGCATCCAACGCCTCGGCCACATCCATAAACGACAACCGCTTAAACCCCGCATCTGGCAATCCAAAAGTACACGTCACCGCGTAACCGCACCGCGCGCCGAGTTGGGGATACATACACTTGATCGTCTGATCCGTGTACCAGTTTTCCGTCCAGGGATTGTAAAGCCCCAAACACAACGGATTGCTCGGATACGTCGCCACCACATTGGTAATGGACGGCGTATCGAATTTCTCAAGTTCTTTCAAAATTTCCCGCTCTGTCATGATTTTTCTCCTTGGAAAACCAGTTGTCAGCAGTAAAAAAATAAGCACTCAGCAGATTATTTTCCGACCTCTGGCACTAAAAGGTTACGACATATCTTATGAGCCAAGCGGTTGGGTATTTCAGTGTGGCGTGGCACGGTTTCGACAGTACCCGTATCTGGATTGCACCACAGCGAATGAGAACGGCCTTCGCGTTTGAGGCGACAGTTGTGTCTCCGCAGGTGTCGGATCAAACTCATCCGTTTCACTGTGCTGTGACCCGTTCTTTGATAGGCTCTGGGGACGCACGGTGCAACTCATCTTTCCTACAATCCTCAAGGATAAGTGCGATGGCCTCAGCCAAACTCTCGCGTGCTTCGTCCTTTGTTCTCCCTTGACCGTTTGCCCCGGGAATTTCGGAGCAGTAAGCAATATACCATGCCTCATCCTGCTCGATAATTGTCGTGAACTCGTTTTTCATTGCAATCCTTTCCCGGTTGTGGGTTGTTTCCACGCTTCGGGCGGGCACGGGGGCCGCGCCCCTCGCTGATTCCTCGCCTTTCATCCGCGATGGCGTTTCCCCACCTTCACCACATGTTCCCGATTCCAATCTTTTAGCACTGGTTGCAGGTCATCCCAAAACGATTCGGGAATTTCAATGCTCCCCGCTTTGGCATTTTGAATCGTCTCGGCTTTGTTTCGCCCCCCGCAAATCGCGGTTGAAATCAGTGGATGCCGCGTACACCACTGCAAAGACGCGGCTACCAATGGAATGCCGTAATCGCCGCAAAGTGCTTTTATCTCGCCCACATGGGACAAAATGGCCCGACTAAAATTGCGATTTACATAAGAACGCCCGGGCACCGGCCCCGTGGCCAACAGACCGCGTTCGAGCGGTGTTGCAAGGGCAATGCCCACATTGTGTTTTTCAGCCGCGGGAAAAATGCGCGCGTCAGCCGTGCGATTCAACAAACTCCACGCATCGGGTACCACCGCAGCGTCAAACTCGCCCGTTTCAATATAGGGGCCATTTGAATCGGGATCATTGGCCGCAATGCCAACAAAGCGCGATACCCCCTCAGCCTGCAATTTTCGCAATGCGCCGAGCGCGCCCTCTTTTGCCATGACCTGTTGCATGGGAAAATCCATTGGATCGTGAATATACAGCACATCAAACGCGTCTAGCCCCAACCGCTCCTGGCTGTCTTTGACCTGCCGCATCACGCCGTCGAAAGAGTAATCGTGTCCTTCGGACAAATTGCCCACTTTTGTCGTCACCGTGCATTTGGCGGCCAAGTCGGGCCGTTCGCGCAGCGCGCGCCCGATAATTTTTTCGCTCACTGTTCTCCCGTAGAGCGGCGCGGTATCGATCAGCGTGCATCCAGCCTCAATAGCTGCCACCACAGTCTCTGCGCCTGCATCTTCATCAATTCGCGCGCCCAGACCGCTATCCGCGCCCATCACACGCCCGAGAAATGCCGTGCCAAAACCCACGATGGGCACGTCCAACCCTGTTCTGCCAAACACCTTCGTCTGCATCGCAAATCTCCTCAAAGGATCTGGAAAACGCACGCATAATAGACGACAGAACCGCGCGTGTCAACGCAAAAAATCTCCTGCTCTGCGTTGTAGAACAGGAGATTTTTACCCTCGCCAAACAAATCCCTAAACCGCCATTGCCGCTTCCCGTATATCGTTCAATCCCTCAAACTCACGCCAAATATCGACCATTGAATCCGTGCTATTTTCGCTGGCATTGATGTGCCTAGGTCTGAAAATCACGGCATAGCGGATATCGGGCGAGTGATTTGGACCGGCATTGTGATACATCTGATGATGGCAGATTACAGCGTCACCTGCTTCGCCCATAAATTGGATGGGGTCACGGGGCAAATCGACGTCGGGAATCCGGCGCTTGGCCTTTGCCGTTTCCACGTAATTGGGATCTTTTTGAAATGCCGCTTCAAAAACGCGGTGAGAGCCGGGCCAAAAACAGAAATTGCCCATGAATGGTCGCGGAACATCGTGAACCAGAATCACAACGAGCAGCGTCATGTTGCGACTCAGCAGTCCGTCCTTCAATTTTCCGCCCAAATCCAGATGTCCACGCACGAGTGGTCGCTCTTCTTCATCGGGAAAATTGAGCTTCACATTTCCCGCCCGCGGCGCGAACAATTTTCCCTCTCCCACGACCGATTCGCACAGCCCCCACAACGGCGATTTGTTAAACAAGTTGGTAATAACAGGTTGGTCGCTCAATCCAGGATTTCGCCCTGGTACCAGCGTGCGGAAACCCATGTGCCGGTTAATGGCCCATCGCGCCTGATCGGCCATCAATTTTGGCACGGCGCCTCGCACGAACACATATCCATCTTCGTAAAATTGTCGCTTCTGAGCTTGCGTCATTTGCATGGGAATCTCCTGTTAATTTATGATGGACACGGAAGTACGCCCTTGAGGTATCCGCAGACCTGTCTGCCAAAGCAGCGGAGCGCACACAGGGGTACGTCTCTACGATGAATTGTAATCTAACACAACCTTAATGGCCTCGTCTCGATGATCGATAAACAATTTAAATCCCTTTTGCGCGTCTGTAAAGGGCAAATGGTGTGTGATCAGGGGCGAAACGTCGATGCGTCTCTGTGCGATCATGTCCATTACATTTTTTTTGAGTGCTTTTATTGTCTGGATTCCCGCGTTCGCGGGCATGATGTCCGTTGCTCGTCACTCCTGCGAGAGCAGGAGTCCAGTAGGTTAAGTCAATAAATTTATTTGAAGAACCACTTATGGCAAAATGTGTTGACAGGCGTGCTTCAACACGCCCCTGCCTACTGAGGTTTGGATTCTCACGCGCTAAAACGCACTGATCAAGCGCACATGCACCATGCCTTGTGCCGGGCTTTCGCCCCAAGGCAAGCCATAGTCTATCCCAACCGCGCCCATCTGTCCATTTGCCAGCAGCCCCACACCGTAGGCAACAGGCCAAAAGCCGGGGCCGTCCCCCCTGATCCTGCCCGCGTCGACAAACGCGAAAATCCGCGTTTTTGGCCCCAGCAACCGCAGCCATTCCACAGCGAGCCATCCCGCGTGCGTCCCCCAGAACCTCTCTTCGCGGTAGCCCCGCAGCGATTGCGCGCCGCCAAGCCATATTCCAGCCGTTTCCGGCACGCCACCCGCTTGCCCGACCCACGAGGCCTGCGCGCGCGCCGCAATAGCAGACCGCCTGCCCACAGGACAAAATACCTGTCCATAAGTTGCCCATCGCGCGCGCACACGCCCGCGCGAGACCTCGCCGATTTCGCCCGTAAACTCTGCGCGCCACCCCTTCAGGGCGCGCGCGCGTCGGTCGATCTGAATGCCCGCCTCAAGAGACCACATCTCTTCGGCATCGTACATACCCAAACCCACGGAATCGGGCAAGACGCGGCTGTGTGCCACGCCGCCAAAAAGTCGTGTGCCCGCGCCCACAGAAACATCTGCACCCCCGCCAAATCTGTGCGTCACATACCCGGTGCGCGCAACCATTTCCACGCGCGCCCAAGCCGAGGCAGGGCTGTTGAACACATAGGGCTCGCGATAAGAAACGCGCAAATTCGCCCTGCCCTCACCCTGCCGCGCCCACCGCGCAGAACCCTCTCGCCCCTTGCCGGCAAAATTGAGGACATCGAGCGCGATCGCCCCGGTCAACGTCTGTCCAGAACCGAGCCCAAGCCCCCCCTCAAGCCGCGTGTGGCGCGATTCCGCCAAACCAATTACGAGTGCCATCTCGCCATTGGCAGATACGAGTTCGGGCTTTTCCACGCGGTCGATAAATGGCAGATTTTGCAACTGCTGTACAAAAGCATCCACGCGACGCTGGTCATAGACTTCGCCCGCCACAAATGATATATGCCGCAACAAAACATCTGCCCGCGTCACTTTATTCCCTTCAAACCGCGCCGCATCAATTCGCACCAGCGGGCCGGGCGACACGCCGACCCGCACGCGCGCGCGGTCTTTGCCAAATTGCACATCTGGACGCAACGCGCAAAATGGGTAGCCCCGATTTTCGTAAAAACGCAACAGACTATCCAAGTGTTGGTTCAAATCGCTTTCGGTCAACGCGGTGCCCCGCGCCATACCAAAGGCCGCGCGCACCTCTGATTGCCCGAAGATCAAATCGCCGCTCACTTGCACAGAATTGACCCGCGTTCGCGCGCCTTCAGCAATCGCAAAAACGACTGTCGCGCCCGCATCGCCCATCACAATCTGGGGAAAAGCCACCGCCACATGCCAGAATCCAAGCGCGCGATAACCCTCCAAAATGCGGTCGATATCCTTTCGCAACAACGCGGAATCCACGCGGACGCCCGCTCGGGTAACCAACCATCCCCGCACCTCAGACCGCGCGCCTTCGATCTGCACGCGCGCCACAATCGCGCGATCCCCCTCTGCTGTGCCCCACGCGATCATCCACATCGCGATCAGCATTGGAACGACAGCACAGGCGCGGTTGCCGCCATCCCGGAACGCGTGCAAACCAAAGCCTTTCATCTGCGCTGCGCGCGTCTGCATTGGCTGGCCCTTGCTGGGCGCGCATGTGCTGTGATTGTTTTTCATCGGTGGTTGGGTCTCGTTTCTCCGCGTCTGTGTCCCGCGCGGATATAGCTCACGCGCCTTTGCGCGTTTCATCGGTGGTTCAAAACACTGCGCGCATCTCCAGGCGTGCGAGATGCACGGGTTGGCGGTCGGGTCGGATGCGCCCATCGTAGATCACTTGCGCGGTCACGTACTCGCCAAATCGGTGGTCAATGCCCAACCGCCACGCCCAGTTTCGCCCGTGGCGATTCCCTTTTGCCAACCCCAAAAACAAGGGCATTGTATCTGTGGCCCAAACCCGCGTCCAGTCGAGTCGCCCGCGCAATCGCCCGCGCCCTGGCAAAGCGCAGATGACCTCGGGCTGAACGCCGGTATAGCGCGCGCGCAATGCGCGGATGCGTTCCCAGTCTCGCCCGCCCCATAAGCCCAAACGCAAATGCACGCGCCCGGGTCCGAACGCGCAGCGCACCGCACTGCTCGCGCTGTCAACGCGATATGCAAACGCGCCTGCGCCCGCGCGCTTTCGGCGCGCCATATCAAATTCGGTTTCCAATTCAACGCGCTTGACCGGTCTCAATTTCCCCCGCGCGCGTCCTTCTGCGAAAACTTCGTCTGCCCCGCCATAAAACGCGCGATTGACCTGATGGCGCACCCGTCCGCTCAAGCGCAGAGATCCGCGCGGGTGATACCGAAACACATAGAGACGCGCCCGCGCGTCCCTGCGCGCGCTCAAAATCCCGTCGCCCGTATTAAAATCCAGCACATCCCACGGCGTTGCGCGCGCGGTCGCAATCTGTTGTTCCGCGCGCAGGGACGCATCCAGTGCGAAAACGGACAAAACGCGTTCGCTTCCGATCAGATGCCGGAAATCAATTTCCACGCGCATGCCGAGCGCGCCTTCGCTCGCGGGGTCATAGGGCCCATGATCGAATACCTGCACGTAATTGCCATCGATATCGGGCACAAACTCTTCTGCATCGCGCAATCCATCGCCATTGGCGTCTTCCCAGAGATACGCGCCGTGCCCAGACGCCACTTCCACAAAAACGGGCTGACGCGCCGGCACGCCGACACTCGAGACGCGATAGGTGATCTGATGCGACAGACCCGGACGCGCATGCCCCAATCGCCCGCGCCCTAGGTGTGTCGTCTGTGGGTGGTCGCGCCCCATCTGGGTCTTCCCGCGCGTGTACGAGCCAGAAAAAATCCAGCCCTTCAAATTGGTCACCTGTGCCGTGTGCGTGTGCGACCACCCGCTCAAACTGTCTTGCCACGCGGTTTCCCGCTGTTTGAAATGCCGGTATTTCAACTCCGATGCCCACGCCCAATTTCGCCCTTCGCCCAGGCCGACTCGCCACATCAACTCGCGTTTGCCAATCCCCCGAGGCAACGCGCGCGGGCGCACCGCGTAAAAAAGCGAACTGCTGCCCACGCCATCGCCCGCGCCGCGTTCGAGGGAAAAATGAAACCCCGGCTTGACCATGCCCATCGCGAGGTCAAATTGCCCTTCGTGGCGGTTCAGGTACCCGCTGTGCCGCCCGAGCGATTCGTAGCGGTACATCCCCACGGGCGCGCGAATATCCACGCTTTTCCGATCGGTTCGCCGCGCGCCCACATGCCGTCCGTATTCCCCGGCAATGGAAAACGCCTTTCCCCAATGGTAACGCACAGCCACGTCACCCTCGCGTTGGGTTGTGTGCGCCGTATCGGCCTGCCACCCCCATCGCCCGGCAGACCGTCCCCGGTCCAGACGTTCAAAGGCTTCAAAATCGGCCCCAACTTGGCGAAACCGCGCCGCGACTTCAAAATTGCGCGCGCCCCAGGTGCCATCCATGCGAAACGCTCGCCCGCGTCCCAACGCCCGATCACTCAGGGCGACTTCCCCGGCAATATGCGTCCCTGGCATGGGCGCGTACCTCGCGGAGACCACACCCACCTGTCGGCGGATTTCTGCAATGCCCGGCGATGGCGCGATGGCAGGGCGATCAGATGCGCTTCTGTCGAAGTTGTACACCGATTCTCGGATCAGGGTTGTGCCCAAAGACACGCCCTCGCCGACCGAGACGCTGGATTCCACGCCCATCAGTCGGCTGTGCATACCGGCGTCGATCACCTGATATTCCACGGTCACGCGGCTTTCCACCCCAATCGGAATTTCCGGTGCAAACACGAGGTGCCCGCGCGCGTAGTCGATGGTATAATCTGCCCCATCCCCGCGTTTGAGCAACCGCGCGTTGAGATACACGCGCTCGGACTCGGGCACAATCTCACCGGACGACACCCGATAGGGGCCCTGATACCCCTCGATCGCCACCAACCGCCGCGTTTCCCAACGCCCGCGCGCGATCGCCCCGACCGCCGCAATCTGACTTTTCTCGCGATGGGCAAACACGCGCGCGCCCTGCAACTGCCGCCGGTAGCGTCCAAATACCGTCTTGTCGAACGCCACATCGAAATCGCCCAAAGTAGCTGAAACGCGGTCGGCATTGACCTGAAAAAACACGCGATCCAATTCGCGCAACCGCTTTGACCCCCCGCTCGCGGCAAGAGGCAAATTGCGGTCGGACAGCACAGCTAATAAATTGATCCCTTCGGCAACCTCGCCCGAAATACGCAACTTCAAAGCCTGATGAACCGCGTGCTGAGACCCTGCGGTTACGGCGATGCTTTTGTGACCGCCTATGGTCAGTTTCTGTTCCTCATCTCCTTCTCGCACCGCAGGCGGTGCACCCCTGCGCGCGATGGGTGTCTCGCCATCGGCGTCCCGTTTTTGAAGCACGCGACGCCGAACCACGGGCGCAGTCAATTGAGGACGCTGTTTGAAGCGCGCCGCGATCACAACGCCGCGAGGCACATCCCGCAAGAGCGTGAGCAAGGCGCGGTGTGCATCCACCACATAATCGCGATTGCGAACCCACAACACCCCATCCACCCAAACCCGTTCGCCCGCCTCCTCAATCGCGCGATCTGAAATTGAAAAGGGCCCGCGACTGCCATCTGCCTGAAATATCTGTTCCCGATCAAATAGCGTAAACTGCTCGGGAACAGGGACCTGCGCGCGCGCCATCCCCCAAAAAGCCAGAAGACAAGCGCAGCATATCACGGGATTCATGATTTTAACTTTCGGAATACGTGGGCTTTCAGTCCGTCCACCCATCCACAGGCGAGACGCAAGAGGCGAGACAGCCGCTCAGCCCCGCCCGCGTCTCGCGCGTTTATCCCATAAAAAACCGGGATATCCCGCCCCGCGGAACATCCCGGTCTGTTGTGTTTGCGATGACAATTCACCGCCTTGAAACTTGGATTCGCAATTTCTGAACGCGGCCATTGCCCGAATCCAGAACAAATAACGCGCCCGCGCGCCCGCTCGCGACGCCTCGGGGGAATTGAAATGTCATCGGTCCCTTTCCCGGATCGGGACCGCCCAAAGTACCTGCAATACCGCCTGTATTCAAGTCAAAGACCACAATGCGATGATGCCCCGTATCCGCTGCAATTAACGTCCGCTGAGGGCCAATGCACAGTGCGGAGGGTTGCATTAAAATGTCGTCGCCCAGCGCGCGCTGAAAGTTGCCAAACCGGTCGAACACTGCGATCCGGTCATTTTCGCTATCGCAAACATAAACGGCTTTGCGACCTTCGATGGCGATCCCCAAGGGCCGCCGCAAATTGCCAGCACCATACCCAAATCCACCAAAACTGCGATCCACGCGGCTGTACGTATCGATCTGAACCAGTTGATCCGCGTCGATATCGCCCACCACAATTTCGTCTGCATCCGATACGGCAATGCCACTGAGTGTCCCCAGATCCATCGCACCGTCAACATCTGCTCCGCCGATCACCGCCAGGAGGCGCAAATTGAGATTAAACACCTGAATGCGTCGGTTTCGACCATCGGCCACATAAATTTCCAGACCCTTGCCCGCGGCGATCCCACTGGGTTTGTTAAACTGTCCGTCTTCCCAACCCGGCGCGCCCACTGCCATCAAAAAGGTGCCATTGGGGGACCATTTTTGGACGCGATCATTCCCGGTATCCGCCACAAACACATTGCCCGACATATCGAGGGTTAAGCCCTCGGGCTCGAGAAACTGGCCCTCGCCCCCCCCGATGCTGCCAAAAACAGCCTCAAAGCGAAATCCGACCTGCACCTCTGCGTCAACCGCTCCGACCCACATCGGGGTCACTGCGATCAGTATGCAAAAAATAGGGCCCATGAAATCCCTCCCCTCGCGATGAATAACGCCAGAATTTAGCGGAAGACACTCCTGCCTTCTCGCCGGTACTTTTCGAGCAATGTCTCGAGTTCCGCAACCACCTCGGGGTGTTCCGCATAACAGTTAAACCGCTCCATCCGATCGCATTCGAGATCGAAGAGTTCGCGCGGCTGATCGTGGGGTTCATATCCGCGTTCTGCCTTAAACCAGTGCGGTTCTGCATTGTCATCGCCACTGGGCGCATCGATCAACACCCAGCGGCCTTTGCGAATGGCAAATTTCCCCCGCATGCTGTGGTGCACAGTCGCCTCCCGAAGCGGCGTTTCACCGCGCGCGTTTAATAGCGCGGGCAGGATGTTGTAACTGTCTTCTGCCATATCGCTTGGCAAAGGCGCGCCGGCGATGGCTGCTGCCGTGGCCGTAAAATCGGTCAGACAAATCACCTCATCACAGACCCTGCCGGGCGCGATCTGAGCGGGCCATCTGGCGATGAATGGAACCCGGTGCCCGCCTTCCCACGTATCGCGTTTTAACCCGCGCAGACCGTCCATGCTGTAGTGACTGTATGCTCGGATTCGTCCATAAGCAGTGTTTTCCGGCCCATTATCGCTGGAAAAAATAATCAGGGTATTTTCGACACGCCCGCTCCGCTCGAGCGCGGCCATCACCTCGCCTACGGCCCAATCGACTTCACACACAAAATCTCCGTACGCACCTGCCCCACTCATGCCCTTAAAGTCATCTGTTGGGACTATCGGCGTGTGCGGCGCGGTCAGGGGAAAGTAGAAAAAAAACGGTTGTTCGTCCGCCGCTTCGATATATTGAACTGCGCGCTGGGTCAACGCGGGCATCACCGCTTCGAGAGACCACCCCGATGCCATTGGCCCGGGAAGCCCAAACATGCCCTCGGGCTTGTCTTCGACGGGAGCGTCCAATAGCCGATCATTTTCAAACCACGTATAAGGCGGAAAATTGGGCACATCGTCCCCAAAATAATAATCAAATCCGCAATCAATAGGCCCACCCGTGACCGGCTTGCCAAAGTCAATGTGCTCGCCCAGTGCGTACCGCTGTTCCCGGTCCAGTACCCCGTATTCTGTCGCGGCATTGGCCGGGCGCCCGTCTTTTGTCTCCCAGTGCCATCCCAGATGCCATTTTCCAATACAGGCCGTGCGATACCCGCGATCGCGCAGCCAAGCCGCCACTGTTGTTCGCCCGGGCTCGATCAAAGGCGGATCCCAGGGCCACAACACGCCGCGTTTTAGGCGGGTGCGCCAAGCGTATCGGCCCGTCAGGAGTGCATAGCGCGACGGCGTGCAAACGCTAGATGGGGCGTGCGCGTCTGTAAAACGCACCCCCTGCGCGGCCAAGCGGTCCAGATTGGGCGTTGGAATTTTGGACTCCGGATTTTGGCACGCCATGTCTCCATACCCCATATCATCGGCCAAAATAAAAATGATGTTCGGGTTGTGCTGCGTCATCTGTTCACCCTCAAATTTGTCTGAATACTCGCCACGGCCTGCTCGATATTTTCTCGATGCCCAAACGCGCTCAGGCGAAAATAACCTTCGCCCGCGGGGCCAAAACCCGACCCCGGCGTACCGACGACATGGGCTTCTGACAACAATTTGTCAAAAAAGTCCCACGAGGACGTGCCCCCTGGCGTCTTGAGCCACAAGAAGGGCGCGTGAACCCCGCTAAAAACCGTTAGACCAATGCTTTCAAGCCCCTCGCGAATGATGCGCGCATTTTCCATGTAATAGGCGATCATCTCGCGGCATTCTCGCTCGCCTTGTTCTGTGAACACCGACAAAGCACCCAGTTGCACGATATTTGACGCCCCGTTGAAAAACGTATTTTGCCGCCTGCCCCACAGCGCGTTCACTTTGCCCGGCGCGGTGTCTTCTACGACGAGGTCCATGGGCACAATTGACCACCCCAAGCGCACGCCCGTAAAGCCGGTATCTTTGGAAAAACTGTTGATCTCAATCGCGCACGATTTCGCGCCTTCAACTTCGTAGATGCTTCGCGGCAAGTCCGCATCCGAAATATATCCGGCATACGCCGCGTCAAAAATGATCACGGCCCGGTGTTCTCGGGCATAATCCACGAACGCCTGAAGCCGCGCTCGGCTTGCCACGGCACCCGTTGGATTATTTGGGCTGCATATATAGATCAGATCCACTTTTTGGTCGGGCACATCGGGCATAAAACCATTGGCTTCTGTACACGGCATATAAACCAGTCCGTCATACTGATCGTCAACCGCCTCGCCCGTGCGTCCGGCGATCACATTGCTATCGACATAAACCGGATAGGCGGGATCCTGCACCGCGATCACATTGTCGATGCCAAAAATCGACTGGATATTCGCGGAATCCGATTTGGCCCCGTCGCTCACAAAAACCTCAGACGCGCGGAGTTCGACCCCGTATTTTGCATAGCGTTTCGCCAGGGCCGCGCGCATCTCAGGCTCGCCCTCACCCGTATCGGCATAGCCGCGATACGTCTCCGCGCGCGCCATCTGATCCACGGCATCGTGCAAGCCGGCAATCACGCTTTTGGGCAGGGGCTCGGTCGTATTGCCAATGCCCAATCGCATCACCTGCGCCTTGGGCTGGGCGTCGAGAAACGCGTCTGTGCGCCGCGCAATCTCGGGAAACAAATATCCCGCAGACAGTTTGTCGTAATGTGTGTTAATGTTCGCCATTGGAATGTCAATCCTTTCTAAATCGCGACATTGAAGTTAAAATTTAGGTACGAGGTAGGGAATGTATATCTCGTCCCCGAGGCCAAACAACGCCGCCTCATTATCAGAGCAACGACTCGTCAATAAATGCAGAAACCGCATAGTGACCTATGCGGCTTCGCGCCCTGCTCCCGAAGCAACAGGGAGGGTAATGGATTGCAAATATATCAAACACAAATACCCGAGTCAAGCACCTTGATAAACATGTGTTGCATCGCCGCGCGGGTCAGCGTAATTTCTGCTGTCAACTGATGAAAGGAGGACACATGGGATACACTGCTCAGGTGCGCCAATTTACGATGGTTTGTAACGACGACCTGCCGACGCGTCCCCAGAAAATGACAAAAGAGCGGATTGCGTTTATACGCCAGATGGTCAACGATGAACTCGACGAGTTAATGGCGGCGCGGACCGTTGCGGAACAGGCAGACGCGCTCGTTGACGCGATTTATTATATCTGCGATTTTGCCGTACGCAACGGCGTCAATCTCGATCCGCTTTTCGATATTGTTCACGGTGCAAATATGCAGAAGGTGGTGAATGGAAAAGTGATTCGCCGAGGAGACGGCAAAATACTCAAACCCGCAGGATGGGAAGACCCCGCGCCCAAACTGGCAAAAGAAATGACCCGCCAAGCGCGCGAAGGCGGGTTTGACGAAGGGTAAAAAAAGATTTGTATTGCTGATTTGTATTGCCGTGGCGTTTTGGAGATATGCGGACGCGATTGTGAAGACTGCCAATCGCGTCTTGTATTTTGAAATGATGATCGGGCAACCACAAGGGTTGCCCCTACTGTCTGCCCTGCCTACCGCTGAGGGCGTTCGGCAGGCAGGCGTCTTGCGTCTCCCTTTTGTAACCCCCATTGCATGCGGTATGCGTCAATGGATTTGCGTTTTGACAAATCCGCTTTGGGTATTTCATCGGGATTTTTACCCATGTGTCGCCGATCGACGGCTTCTGAAGCGCGTTGATAGCGCGTGTCGCTGCTGATGCGAAAGCGGTTGGTCGTATTTTCGAGTGAGGCGTGCATGAAATACATGCCGAAAATGACGACATCGCCCGCGTGAAAAGGCGTGGAGGCCCACTGGATGCCGAGGGTTTCTATGACATCGTAGGGGTCATTGGAAAACGAGCCTTGAATTAAGTCGTCGTGCGCGTCCGAAGCTCCGTAGGTCTTGCGAAGGTGTTCGAGTTTGTGCGACCCGAGGCACAGCGCAAGGGGCCCCATGTCGAGCGAGATGTCACCCAAAGCCGTCCACATGGTGTAGAGGTTTTTGGTGCCCGCGCCCATATACACAATGTCGCAGTGCATCCCCGCGTTGCGCCCCGTGCTGATGGCGCGCAGCCATTTGTGGTTGAGCGAGAGCACGGGGCCGCCTAAGAAGCGACCAAAAAAGTCCATCGTGTTTTTGCCATCCACAAGATTGAGAAACCCGGGCCATGTTTTGACCACGCTGTCTTTGAAGCGCGTGGACCTGTTTTGCGCGCCGATGATGGCATTTTCAAGCGTTGACCCCGCAGCGAGCACGCCCTGACTGTCCATGTAATCCACGATCTCTTTTCGCGCGTTCATGATGTCTTGGCGATTGTGGAAGTTGCGAATGATGAGATACCCGTCTTTTTCCATCCGCTGTCTCAGGGCCTCCGTGTCCGCGAGGATGTCGTTGGATTCTCTGGGCGAGAAGATGGTCTCTCCAAACACGAGCTCTTTCCCGCTCATCGCGACTTTTGTTCCGTTGGGTATTTGAAATGCAGGCATCACGCGCTCCTTTTTGTCAATACGGTGAATGATTATCCGCAGATGACGCAGTAGGTAGCAGAACGGTTACAGCCAAGGGCCATACTGCTCCGCGCCAACGGCCTTCCTCGTCTCTAACTTCACTGCCGAGTTCTTCTCGGATATGTGCATCTTGAGATAAAATCTCCTCGAGAAAACTCTGATCCAGATCAGGACTGGAGCATTTTATATTGCCTTTACGAAGGTTTGACCAGATAATATTTTCAACGAGTTTCCCATCCTCTTTTGGTTTCAGTTCTTCAGATTTCGGATTGGAGGGTGAAAGTGCGAACAGCCGAAGTTCGTGACAAAAAAAGTGCTCGTCTCTCAGATGGGCAACGAGGTAGCTGAGCAATACCACCGGCTCGTCAGCACCGTCTGAGAAACAGGCAAAAAACTCCTTGTCGTAGTAGGTGCCCAGACCGAGGGCAAGTCTCGGCATGCCATCAATGTTTTCAGGAGTCCGAAGTGTCCGTAGCGCGATGGCGATTTTTGGGTGGTTGATTCCGCCACTTTTGTTTCGACCGCGAGCAAGCTGAGCCGCAGGGGTATCCCATGGTTGTGGATTGACCGCCTCAACAAACTGCTGCGGTACCTGGATGCGTGCCGGATGATGCTCTGGATCAACCGGCGATATGTCCGAAACCGCAAGCCACTGCTCCTGGCCAAAGAGGCCGCTACCCTCGGTCTGCACCTGGGCAATTCCCCACATAGGTCGGTCTTGAAAAACCACATATTCTGGCTGTGCCATGTGTTGGTTCTCCTTCTTGTCTTCGTCGCCGAGGTGCAACTGCAACGGTTGGCTATCCTCCCACCAGCGATCGAAAACCTCGACTAACTGCTTGATAGTCAGCTGTGAGGATGTTCCTGATAGTCCGATCGACATCTCAACATTGTGCGGCTGAATCCCTAGGCCTAGACCTTTGCCGGTCAGGTTCACCGATCCGATAACCGCCACCGCATCATCCAAAATAAGGATCTTTGGGTGGAACAGCCCTTCCTCGTCTCGTACTGGACCTGGGCGTGCTGGGGCGGTTCGACACTCAATCTTACCGCTGGCAAACATTGTCGCCATAGAGCGCACTATCCGAGGGTCAGTCTGACCAACATCCAACAACAATCTTATGTGGGCTTGTCGGTCATGGGCCAGACGCCGGAGCCATTGAAGCCCAAGCACACTGATCGCGTACGTCGCGCAGCGGACCGTCTTGAAAGATACTTCCTTCGCCACTCTTTCGATCCACTCGCGCAGTGCGATACCGTCTTCTAGTGCAATGCTCGAGGGATGTAGCCATTCAATGTCTGTCATCAAGCCAAATCCTGTAGAAATGCGAGAAGCGACGATTGGATAAGGGTACCCTAAGCTCTCATTGCTTTGGGAAACTCTCGCTCCTCTGGCCTCACGGTACATTGTTTCCTTCTTCTCTGAGGAGGTCATTCAGCACAATGACAGGCAAATCTTCAACGCGGCGAAAGTCATTATCATTGGTAATAAAAAGCGTGATCGCGGTGTCTTGAGCTGTCGCGACGTGAAGTGCATCAGGCGTATTCAAGCCCGCCGTGGCCCGCAGACGCGCGGCGTGCTCCCACAGAGAGAGGGTTGCCGGGATCAACCGCACTTCAGGAGCCTGGAACAGCATGCGAAAAAGCTATTCCAGTACTGTATCGCCCTCACGCAGAGGTTTGACGAGTGTTTCCAATACGACCAATTCATTACTCACAATGACAAACTGCCCCGCCTGAGCTTGTCGCCACATAGGTTCGAGCAATGTGCGATAGGGTTCAATGCGCTCCAAGCTAAAAATAAATCCACTGGCATCGAGATAGATTGGCCCGGTGGTCGGCAGGGTCAGTTCTCCCATGCTTCACGCTCGCGCTGAAGATAGGTTTCGACATCCGCTGCGGTCTTGAAGAGGCGTTGCCCTGGTGCTTCGGCGAGAATATCGACGGCAGACCGGCGTCCAGACACTGAGGCGTGTAGCACAATCACTTCTACAGACTCCCCCGTGGACAGTTTCTGATCCGTGATTTCGATTTTGCCTCCTGGTAAAACGGTCGTTCTGAGATGCAACACGCTTTGCATGGTTCTTACCTCCGTTATGCCGTGCCGATGTAGGCAAGGGCTTAGGTCTCGTACACGCGCTTTGCAATCGCGGTGAGTTCGCGTACAATGCTGGCATGTGCCGGGTCGTCAATGACATTGCGAAACTCATGCGGGTCGTTTTGCAGATCGAAGAGTTCAGAGCGTTCCCAGCTTAGATAATTGAGTTTCCAGCGGTCGGTTCGCACCATGAGAATCGGCGGCTTGCCCACATACCGATTGTCTCGCGTGAAGACCGTGCGACAGAAATCGTATTCCGCGTAAACGCATTCGCGCGGTTGGTACGCGCGGTTGCAAAGCAACGGGGCAAAACTGCGCCCGTGAATATTTTCGGGGATGGGAAGGTTGCACAATTCCGCGAGTGTGGGATAGATATCCACGTGTTCGATGAGGTGATTACATTCGCTCCGCTCAGTACAGGCGCGTGACGTATCGGCGGCCACATTCTCGGGCAGACGCACGATGAGCGGCACGCGGACCGATTGCTCATACATGTTGTGCTTTGTCCACATGCGATGCGCGCCGGCCATTTCGCCGTGATCAGAGGTATAGACGATGATGGTGTTCTGGTCGAGGCCGAGGTCGCGGAGCGCGTTGAGCACTGTGCCGATACACGCATCCATCTGGCTGATGTTGCCGTAGTATCCAGCGAGTGCGCGGCCGAGTTCTTCATCACTTTGCGCGTACCACCCGCGCTGTTTGGCGCGAATGAGGTGGCCTTCAAAGCCGGTTTCGAGGGCGTTGGCACTGCGTTTGGGCAAGGTGAGGGTTTCGGGCTTGTAGCGGTCGAAGTATTCCTGCATGGGCACGAGGGGCGTATGCGGCATGAAATAGGATGACCAGAGGATAAAGGGTTTGTGGGGCATTCTTTTTTTTTGCAAATACCGCACGGTTTGGTCCGCGTAGTACGCATCTTGAAAATAGCGCGCAGACAATGTGGACGGTCGCCCGGACATGCCCCCGCCGTCGCCTTGATCTCGACGCAATGCCCGCCAGTCTGCATCCGTGAGTGTTTTTCTGAAATCCGCCATTTCCAGGCGGTAATCAAATCCGTATTTTTGCGTTTCGTCCACAAAGTGCATTTTGCCTATCGCACCCGTTTGATATCCGTGTTCGGCAAAGTGATGGGCGATGGTGCGCGCGTCCGCGGGCAGGGCATCGTGCAGCAGGCGCGCGCCGTGGGTGTGGGGATATTGTGCAGTGATGATGGATCCGCGCGCGGGCACGCAGACCGGAGATTGGCAATAGGCTCTGGTAAAGCGAATGCCAGACTCGGCAATGCGGTCGATATTCGGGGTTTGCACTTCCGCGTGGCCATAACACCCCGACGCGGCGGCTTGGTGTTGGTCGGAGCACAAAAACAGGATGTTGGGTCGATGGTTGGTCATAGTAAATCCCTTGCGAATAGACGAATAGACGGAGCGGTGTACCTGTCTGCCGAAAGCTCGCGACAGGCAGGCAACTGCGTCAGCAGTTCATCTGCGAACCCCGCCCCACCCCAAATCCGTTTTTGTCATATAACTATGAACGGAACGCGCTTTTCAGTCGCTCGATATGCGCTGAGACGCTTGCGTCGTTGATGAGATTGTGGTTTTCAAGTGGATCCGTATCGAGATCAAAAAATTGGGGCGTGTCGCCAAATCCTTTGATGTATTTGTAGCGGCCATCATAAGCCATTCGCCAGTTGCCGAGGCCGGACAGGACGATGTCCCGATGCGTCTCGGCAGTCCCTTTGAGGAGGGGGCGAAGCGAACGGCTGTCCATGTCGGGCGGAATGTCTAATCCCGCGTAGTCGAGGAAGGTGGCGGTCAGGTCCAGATTGGTCGTGGGCAGGTCGCATGTGACCCCCTGTTGCACGCCCGGGCCTGAGATGACGAGGGGCACACTGGCCGAGGGATGCAGGGGTTTGCCCTTGCCCCACGCGTTGTGGTCGCCGAGCATTTCACCGTGATCGGACGAAAAGACGATGAGGGTGTTGTCCAACTCGCCCCGGTCTTTGAGCAGGTCTAAATAGCGACCAATATTGCGGTCGATGTTTTCGACCATCGCGGCGTAATTTCGCCGGATATCGCGGTATTCATCGGGCGCGAGTTGGTCGTTGCGGTTCGGCTGCGGGAAATCAACACCTGCGTAGCGTTTTTTCATGCTTTCCGTAATGTCCCACGGCGCATGGGGGCCATTGAAGTTGACCTGAATAAACCACGGTTTGCCCGCAGGTGCTGATTGAATGAGGTCTAAGCCATTTTGCCCGATCCAGTTGTCGCAATAGGCATCGTCGGGCAAGGGCGTGGCAAATGTGGCCTGTTTGCCGCGGCGTCTGGAAAAGTCGTCGAGGTGAACATGGCGCAGGCCGCGCGTCTCGAGAAATTGCAAATAGGGGCCTTGGGGTTTTTCGCGCCCACTGTTGGCACCGTCGATTTTGCCTTCGTTGTTGATGCCGTCTGAAAATCCCCATTCGCGCAGGTGGCGTTTGCCATCTAGGCCCCATGCGGGCAGGTTGGATGTGCATGTGCCTTTGTTGAGGTCGAACTTGCCACATCCCATGGTGTGGTAGCCCCTGTCGCGGAGCATGCTGTAAAGCGTGGCGCGGCCTGTGGGATAGTCGTCGCTGTTTGCCTTGACCGGGCAATTGTCGTATTCTGTCCCTGCGGCAATGCACGCGCGACTGGGCGCGCACACGGGTGCGGGGCAGACGGTTTTGGGGAAATTCACCCCGTTTTTCTGCAAGCGATCCAGATGGGGCGTTCGCAACGGCAGGTCGGGATTGCTGCCCATCCAGTCAAAACGCAGTTGGTCGGGAAAGAAAAAGAGGATGTTTGGATGATCGGGCGGATTTGGCATATTTTAAGGAACTCCCTTCTTTTGGGTTTTGACTGCCATTTCGCAGCGATTTGACGAGCGGGGTACAATTGAGAGGCCCCCTGCGATTATCGCACGAGGTCGGGAACGGGATGCTGTCAGAGTGGCCCCTGCCGCGAAACCACAAGAACCCAAATCGCTACACCACTTCTCAGGATTTTCAGCGTGTTGTTTTGCGAATTAAAACGCCACCTCAACAAGCCCCACGAGGCATATATGTGCGATTTGGTCGCGCGAGGCGGCAATTGGGTGGTCTTGTCTTATGTGTCGCGCCGCGCATGGACAGTCGCTGGTACTCACTTGCCTTCGGGTTCGCAAACGCTGGCTTTTTACCAGACAGGGGTCGGGCGCGTGCTGTGGCGCCTGTGTGCTCCTTCGGGCGATCTGAAGGGGCATTTGTTTCACATCTGTCGAGATGTAAAAATAAAAGAAAACGCGGTCAGTTACCTGGATCTGCTTTTGGATATCTGGATCGATTCCGATGGCATTGCCACCGTATTAGACCGCGAGGAGGTCGCCGTCTGTCACCACGCGGGTAAATTGTCCGAGGCCGATCTGAAAATCATCGCGGCGGAAGAGAAAAGGATTGTGACGCACTGGCCCTTGCTCGTGCGCGAGATGGACGCACATCTAAGCGGTGCATAATGGGGTTTCACGCGGCGGCGTCTTTTTCGAGCAGTGGGGCGAGTTCTTTGAGGTGTGTGAGAAAATCTTCGGCAATGGCCGGATGGTTGAGGGAAAAGGCCACGGTGGTTTTGAGGTAAGACAAGAGATCGCCCACCGTATGCCACTCGCCTTCAATGGCGCATGCGTACACCGCTCGGGATTGGATCATCAATTCAATGGCATCGGTGAGTTGGTATTCCCCATTTTCGGCCGGTTCGAGTTGCTCGAGGAAGTCAAAAATTTCGGGTTCAAAAATATAGCGTCCAAGGATTGCGAGATTTGATGGCGCGCTTGCCGGGTCGGGTTTTTCAACGAGCCCCTCGACGAGATAGATATCATTTATGCGTTTGGCTTTGATCACGCCATAGCTGCTGATGCGCGCTTGCGGCACGTCTTTAACCGCGAGGATCGAGCTGCTGTACCTGTTGTAGTGTTCGATCATTTGCCCAATGCAGGGGTGGTCTGAAACGACGAGGTCGTCGCCGTACAGAACGGCAAAGGGTTCGTTACCAACGTGTTTGCGGGCTTTGAGAACCGCGTGCCCCGTGCCCAACTGGTCTTTTTGCCGCACGTAATGAATGTCGGCCAATTGTTCGATTCGCTCGAGGGTTTCGAGCATTTCCCACTCTGCGCGCGCGTGCAATGCGCGCGTGAGTTCGATATTGCGATCAAAGTGATCTTCAATTGCGCGTTTGCCGCGTCCCGTGATGATGAGAATGTCTTCAATGCCCGAATCGACGAGTTCCTCGATGATGTATTGGATCGCGGGTTTATCGACAATGGGCATCATTTCTTTGGGCAGGGCCTTGGTCGCGGGGAGCATGCGACTGCCGTGACCCGCCGCCGAGATGACTGCTTTCCGAATTTTCAACACGACCTCCAAGACGGATGAATACAATTGTCCGCAGGTGAATACAAAGGGGTTGGACTACAAATTTCAGATTGCCTCGAAAAAATGTCAAGGATATTTTCCCCACATGCGTTGTTTCTCGCTGCTTGACTTTATCGGGGTAAACGCTTATTATTCAGTCGATTCACCGCATCTTTTCTCCTCCCTTTGCCGATTCTGTCACGCGACGGTTGTATTTCCTATCCAGAAGTTCGCATTCCCCCAGGCCGTTTGCACCCCGAACTCAGAAACACAAAACCCATTTCTTTTTCTGCTTAGGTATCCGCGTGCTTGCATTCGCATTTTCCCTAACCCGATTTATTATTTTTTTACCTGATTTTGCCGGACTCGCATGTCGTATTGATTCCGGTGGGAGATACTGTGGCTATGGCTTTTTGGTTTTCGAGCTTGCTTTCAAATGATATTGGCATTGATCTCGGCACCGCCAATACATTGGTTTATGTCAAAGGTCAGGGCATTATGATCAACGAACCATCCATTGTTGCCCTCGAGCGTCAGTCGCGCAAGCCGCTGGCCATTGGCACGCAAGCCAAAGAAATGCTCGGGCGCGAAAAACCAGATATAGAGGTGGTGCGCCCGCTGCGCGATGGCGTTATCGCGGATTTTGATGTGACCGAGGAAATGCTGCGCTTTTTTATTTCCAAAGTGCAAAAAAATAAATTGCTGGTCAGGCCGCGCGTGGTGATTTGCGTGCCCTCTGGCGTCACGCCTGTAGAGATGCGCGCGGTAAGAGAAGCCGCAGATAGAGCAGGTGCCCGCGAAGTCTATTTGATCAAAGAACCCATGGCGGCCGCGATTGGGGTTGGATTGCCCGTAGCAGATGCCGTGGGGTCGATGATCGTGGATATCGGTGGGGGGACAACCGAGATCGCGGTGATTGCCCTATCGGGTATTGTGACGTCCAGGTCGATCAAAACTGCAGGCGATGAAATGACGGAAGTCATTGTGCAATTTCTCAAACGAAACCACAATCTGCTGGTGGGAAGCCGCAGCGCGGAGCAAATCAAGTGCGCCATTGGTGCTGCCGGGGCGCTCGAAGAAGAACTTCAATATACGTGCCGCGGCTTGGAGCAGATACAGGCGATTCCCAGAACCATTGTCGTAGATTCCAAAGAAATACGGGAAGCCTTGGCCGAGTCGGTGGGGGCTATTGTGAACTCTGTGCGGCGAACACTCGAGCAGACTCCCCCGGAATTGGCTGCCGATATTCTCGACCACGGCATCATTCTGACCGGGGGCGGCGCGCTGTTGCGGGGGTTGGATCGGCGGTTGGTTGAAGATACCTGCCTGCCCGTGATTGTGGCCGATGATCCGTTGACTTGTGTGGTGCGCGGGACCGGGAAAGTGCTTGCAGACCTCAATAGCTACAAGAACGTTTTGGAATGACATGCAGCGATTTTACGGTTTTCTGAGTGCTCGCCGCGAGCAAGTCGTGCTGGGTGTTGCGGTTTTTACATCGCTGATCTTGATGTTGTTCGATTCGCCCATACAAGTCCAATTTGCAAATCGCGTTGCCTTTGGGTTGATGTCTGTGGGGCACTGGGTTTTTGCGGGGCCGATGCAGCGTTCCTCGTTGCAGTACGAAAACGAGGTTTTGCGCGAGCAGAATCTGCGTCTTTCCCTCGAGTTGCTCAAGCTCAGAGAAGCCCAGCTTGAAAATGTACGCCTCCACGCCTTGTTGCATTTCAGGTCGCAACAAGAGACAGCCGAATTTTATCGCGTCGCGCGGGTGATTGCGCGCAACCCCGCGCGCATCGCAAATACGCTATTGATCGATGCCGGTGAAGATGAGGGCATACAGGCCCGCATGCCGGTGGTGACTGCGGATGGGTTGGTGGGGCGTATTTTGGAGGTACACCGTCACACTGCGATTGTGCAGTTGCTCATCGACCGCAACTGTCGGGTCAGTGTCGTGGTGCAGCGAGAAAGTCGGACGAGCGGCATTGTATCTTTTGAGGATGGCACGTTCTATCTGAAAAATGTGCCGCTTCGGGGGGATATTGAAATTGGCGATCTCGTGGTATCGTCCGGTTTGGGCGAACTCTTTCCAAAAGGGCTTTACGTCGGTCAGGTCATTGAGGTGGGGGAGGAAGCGCAGGGATTGTTTCAAAAGGTTATTCTGGCTCCGTGCGTGAATTTCCACAATCTGGAGGAAGTCTTTGTGCTCAAGACCCGTTCACAGATCGGTGAGTGAACGACCGCGTTTTGCAAATTTGAACCGTGCTTTGTCATTCAGCACTTGAGCGTTTTCAAGTGCTTTTTTTTGTTCTCAAATCATTACCCAAAAAAATAAATCTTGTCTTTAGATTTTGGCTTCGCCATATTCACCTTTGAGCAGACAGGAGTGAAGATGGGGTGGTCAGGTCCCTGCTGGTATTCACAAAATCCCGAGAGTTTGTGATGAAAGGGCAAGACAAATTTCACGATCAAAGAAGTGGGCAAAGGGACGGGGCTTGGCCTTTCGGTCAGTTATGGCTTGATCCATGAACACAGGGGACGGATCGAGGTGAGCAGTCAGCCGGGTGAAGGTGCCGAGTTCCCGATTTATCTTCCCGTATGAGGATGAACAGACGCACAGGCGGAACGCCTACCTGTCTGCCATGAGCAACGCGACAGGCAGGCAACGAAGCGTAGCGAGTCATAGACGCATGTAGGGGCAACCCCAAGTAGTTCCTTCCCCTTCCAGGGTCAGGACGGTTGCCCGATCATCGTTTTAAGATCGCGAGACGCAAGACGCGAGAGGTAAGACGCGAGAAGGGCACCCACCCCAAGTAGCCAGTACCAGTAGCTTGGAGCATGCCAGTTCAGGGTTGTACCCCGCTGCGTCCAACGGAGGGAGCAATATGGATAAAGAGAAGATCCTCTTGATAGATGATGAGCGAGATATGCTGATCGGATGCCAACGGTTTTTGGAAGCCGCAGGCTACGCGGTTGTCTCGGCAGATTCTGGGCAGGACGGCCTGGCACTGTTCGAGACCGAAAGCCCGGATGTGGTCGTCTTGGATCTAAAGATGCCCGGCATGGACGGGATGGCAGTGCTGCACCACATCTTGGTGCGCGATCCGGATGCGGTGGTGATCATCCTGACGGGCTTTGGCAGCATTGAGGCTGCTGTGGATGCGATCAAGGCCGGTGCGTTTGACTTTGTTGAAAAGCCGTATAATCGCGATGGGTTTGTCCTTGCGGTCAAACGGGGCTTGCAGGCGCGTCGGGTTCGAGTGGAGCATCGCGCGATGCGTCATCAGTTGGCTAGGCAGTTTCGGTTTGAGAATATGGTGGGTCACAGTGCGGCGATGATGGAGGTTTTTGGGTTGATCCAAAGCGTGAGCGAGACAGATGCCCATGTGCTGATCACCGGTGAGAGTGGGACCGGGAAGGAACTCGTGGCGCGGTGTGTTCATGCCCACAGCCGGCGCAGCGAGAAGGCGTTTGTGCCGCTCAACTGCGGGGGCATGCCCGATAATCTCATTGAAAGCGAGTTGTTCGGTCATGTGCAGGGTGCGTTCACCGATGCGAAGCAGGATCGCAGGGGGTTGATTGAACACGCTCGGGGAGGGACGTTTTTCCTGGATGAAGTCGGCGAGTTGCCGATGTCCGCTCAGGTGAAGTTTCTGCGCGTGTTGGAAGATCACAACATTCGCAGGATAGGCAGTAATCAGGAGGTTGAGGCCGATATTCGTCTCATTTCCGCGACGAATCAGAATCTCGAGGCACGGATTCGCTCGGGTGGGTTTCGGGAGGATTTGTATTATCGGCTTAACACTGTTGAGATACACTTGCCTGCGCTGCGGGAACGTCCGGAGGATATTCCGCTTCTGGCGCATCACTTTCTGGGTCACTTTGCCGAGGGTTCAGAGAAGGTGATAGAAGGGATTTCGGGTGAGGCGATGGATGTGTTGTGCGGGTATGCGTGGCCTGGGAATGTGCGGGAACTGATGCATGTGATGGAACGCGCCGTCATATTGAAAAAAGAAAAGGGTGAAATTACGCCCGATTTGCTCTCGGAATCCGTCAGGCGCGGGGGGCCACATACACCTGCCCAATACACAGGGCATTTACATGTGCAAGTTGAAGCGTATGAAAAACAGGTGATTCGAGCTGTGCTCGCAAAACACGAGGGCAATATTACGCGTACCGCCGAAGAATTGGGGATGACGCGCGCTGGGCTACAGAGAAAACTCCATCGTTTGGGGCTGAGATAGCCGTTAAACAGGTGCATACTGGTGTATGCAGTGCATCCTGGCGTATGCACCTACGCTTGAATGTGCGCTTTATAAACGTAACGGATCAGGAAATTTTATCTCTTTATTTTTCAAGCACTTGCATGTTTTCAAGTGCTTTTTTTAGTGCTGGCTGAATTTTTGGCACGCATCTTGCGAAATAAAAGGGCACAGACAGTGATGACGATGATTTTTTGCGAGGTGATTTATGGTTGCCCAAGAGCGTTTAATAAAACGTCTGGCCTATCTGTCTCTGCTCTATGTCATTTGGGGCGATGACATTCGCTCTGAAGCCTTGCGCCTGATGATGTACCAACTGAATCATCACAGTGTAGCTTCAGAGAGGTCACAGGCCGCTGTCAGTAACCACGCCACGGACCACCGCAAGCATTAAAAAAGGAGTTGTCATGGATAAGTTGATCAATAAAACGCTCATTGCTATCCATTTCTTATGGATGCTGTTCTCATTCCAAGCATGTGTTGGCGAGCAGGGGATATTTACCGATGTATCCGAAGTCAACCTCGATAACATGCCGCAAAGATCGAACCTGAGAATTGATGGTCTCGCTGTGCATTCCAAAGACAGGCTTTATATCTGCGACAAAAGAAATAATCGGGTCTATTGTGTTTTGACTCAGACCGCTGAAGTGAAAGAGATTAAACCGACTGTTATGGAAGAAGGAAAAATGTGGCTCCCTATGGCGATTGCTGCGGACGATGAAAAACTCTACGTTGCAGGACATTATTTGTTTTCGATATTTGGTGCTTCAGGAAATTTAATTGACCAATTTAATATCGAAATCTCAGTTCCTACATCAGTTGCAGTTATGAAAAATGGTGCCATCTATATTGCAGGACATCAGGAAGGGTATGTCTTACATCAATATGATGGAGACCGTGTGAGAAAACCAATATTAAAAGGCTTCACGCACGAAGACCGATCAGTGGTTTCCACTTTCTCTGGCGGAATGGTTCACAAGTGGAAGGAAGGCATTGTCTTTGGAGCCAAAACCCCCTACGAACTAGTTGCTCTTGATGAGGGCGGAAACATCGCCAAGCGTGTTACGCGGCCAGAATTGGATTTTGAGCCAAAATTCACGCTCGAGAAATCAGGTGATCATCATCGTTTTCACAATCAACAGGTCGGCAAAGGGCTTAGCGTTGTCGCGACCGAGGGGTTTGTTTTTTATGGGTACTCGCTACGCAGGCCCGAATCGGCACTGTACGTTGACATTTATAACCATCCCCTCAACCCCATTGCAAAAGATGTTCAGATTGATGCGGTTATCTTAGGGGCGGACGACGAGGGGTATCTCTACTTCAAACGCAAAGCAGAAGGGCGCGAGGTCTTGTTTCGAGGCAAGTTTAATGAGAGAAAATTTAGTGGCATGTAGAAGCCTTATCCATGAAAGATAAAATCCTATGAAAATCTGTGTTCTTACATTTCAGTTTCCGCCAGAAATCAATGGCGGCGTTGGTACAGCGGTCTATCGCATTACCCGGAACCTTGCTGCCTCAGGCGTTCAAATCCATGTGATCGCACCAGGTTTCCATTCGCCTGAAGATACTTTCACTGCTTCTCAAAAGGGAGAGATAACGGTTCACCGCACATGCCAAGGATTGGGCAATCATTTTGGCGATCCCATGCATCTGAGAAGTATTGGCAATTATGTCAGCAGATTACATGATCGGGAAAGGTTTGACATCATTCACGGGTTTTTTCTCATCCCTGCTGGGTACCTGGCTGTTATGACATTAAAAGAAATAGGTGTGCCTGCTGTTGTCAGCATTCGCGGCAGTGATATCGAATTACATCGTTATCAACCGGTGCTGTTTGGTGCTGTAAAGTGGACACTTGCAAACGCTTCATTTGTCACATCGGTTGCTCGGACACTGCTGGATAGTGCCTGCTCTTTTGCAGAAATAAACAAAAAAAGGTTATACGAAATGCTGTTGATTCGGCTTTGTTTGATGACCGAGATATTGATAAAAAGAAAAGAGGTATTCCCATGTCTATCCTTACCTCATTCTTCCTGAGCGAAAGCGGTTTTGCATCGCCGATCAGAGCTTTGTCAGGAAGTTGGATTGCAGGCATTTTGGTTGGTGCTTTCTCGTTGCTGACACCAGTGGTCGCAACGTATGCCCACGGAGATTGCGCTTCTTCTAGCAACTGTGGTGGCGGATATGCAGATTGCTGCTGTGATGAGGGAGATCCCAAGCTTACATGCTTCTCCAATCATTATATCTGCGAGTGCTCTTAAACAGCAGAATATGAAATGATTTCTGCTTTTAGTGTGGTGTACAGAATAAGACGCATTGTTCAATGAGTACACCACATGCTATCAAAAGGGGCAGACTTGTGGGTTTGCCCCTTTTGAGTTTGCATAGGAGATTGCGCGATGGTGAGGAGTTATTTCATTTTCGCGATTCGGAATCTGTTCAGGCACAAGATGATTTCGGTCATCAACATCGTCGGGGTGTCCATTGCTGTGGCGTTTGTCATTCTCGCGTTTTTGTTCATCCAACACGAATGGACGTATGACCGCTTTCACGTCAACGCACACCGCATTTACCGGCTTGGTCTGCAAGACAGATATGAAATGAACTGCAACACGCCAGGGCTTCTCGGTCCTGCGTTTGCCCGTGCGTTTCCAGATGCAAAGGTCGCAAGAATCTATCACAGCGGCGGCACTATGCGCTATGAGGCGCGGTCTTTTCGCGTGACACTGAAATATGTGGATGCCTCGTTTTTGGATATTTTCACTTTTCCGTTGTCCAAGGGCGATGCGGCAACAGCCCTGCGCGATTTGCGTTCGATTGTCCTGACCGAGGAAACCGCGCAAAAATTGGGACTGGGGGATCAGCCCATCGGCAAGGCTGTCACCCTCAACGAAAAGGACTATCTCGTTTCGGGAATCGCGTCCAATATGCCCAACAGTTCCAGCATTGCGTTTGATGGCGTGTTGCCTTTTGACGCGGCAGGGAATCCCAATCTCAAGTTGTGGCACGCGAGGGATAATACCAGTACGTATGTGCTGTTGCCCGACTATGCTGACCTTGGGCAAATCAGCACGCGCATGCAGGCTGTCATTGCGGGAAGATGGGAAGAAACGACGCCAAAGCTATTTTTACAGCCCCTCGGGGACATCCACTTCAATCAACAGATTCGAGGGATTGAGCCGGTCGGCAATCCGGTTTACGCCTCTGTGCTGTTGGGCATTGCGCTGATCGTCGTCCTCATTGCGAGCGTCAACTTTATTGCCCTCTCTATCGGTCGCGCGGCTATCCGCGCCAAAGAAGTGGGCATTCGCAAATTGGTCGGCGCGAGCAGATGGCATGTGATTTTTCAGCATCTGGGCGAGTCCATTCTTTTGGCTGTGCTCGCATTGTGGATTGGCATTGGCATAGCGGAAGTGCTGTTGCCGAGTTTTAATGCGTTTGTCGGCATGCACTTATCGCTGCTGGCACATTGGACAGTCTGCAAGGGCTTGGGCATTGTGTTGCTCACGTTGGTCGTTGGGCTGATCGCAGGTTTGTATCCCGCGCTTGTCTTGTCGCGCTATCAGGCGGTTGAAGTTTTAACCGCTCGCACCAAGGGTCTGTCGCCCGGTGTTCTGCTTCGCGTGATGGGTGTTTTTCAGTTTGCGATGTCCATGACATTGATCATGGGTACGATTGCAATGGTCACACAAATTGAGTTCCTCAAGAATAAGCATCTCGGATTTGACACCGAGAACCTCGTGGTGATTAAAGGTTATAGTGTTGATTCTAATACATTAGATCTTTATAAAGACAGCATTTTATCGTATCCCGTTGTTATCGGTGCTGCAAAGACGCAACAGGTGTTGAGTAACAAGAGTTCCCGAGTAACAGGATGGATTCAAGTGGAGGGAAAGCAGATGACAAATGTGGAAATGACCACTGTTGGATATGACTACTTAAAGATCGTGGGACTCCATCTTCTTGAAGGCAGAGACTTTTCAAAGACCATCGAAACGGATATGGGCCGGTCGATCATTGTCAATGAGACCTTCATCAAAATGTTGGGATGGCAAACGGGGGTTGGCAAAATCCTCTCTAGCCTGAACAGCCCTGGCAACGCAGCAAAAATTATTGGGGTCGTGGAAGATTTCCATTTCAGGTCATTGCACGCTGAGGTGGCACCTATGGTTCTGATTCTACAACCCCATCTATGCAACATGCTCCTCGTCCGAATTGCCCCCGATGACATTGCCAGCACAGTCGCTATGCTCAAACAGGAGTGGAAAAAAATGGCACCGGATATCCCTTTTCGGTTGGCATTTCTGGAAGATAACATCGCCAGTCAATACGCAAAAGACCAGCGATGGTTTCACATCATCACCTTCTCGGCAGTGCTCGCCGTGTGCTTGGCTTGTCTCGGTGCCTTTGGCCTGACCACGCTATCGGTGGCGCGCAAAACCCATGAGATCGGCATTCGCAAAGTCATGGGTGCTTCTGTGCCCCACTTGATGGTCTTGCTCTCTCGCGATTTCATCCTCTTGCTCCTCATCGCCAATGCGATGGCGTGGCCTGTGGCGTATTACTTCACAAGCGAATGGCTTCGGGCATTTGCGTATCAAATTGGTTTGACAACACCTCTCTTGGCCGGTGGGATGCTGACCCTTGCTGTCGTGCTCATTACAGTCAGCATCCAGACGTACAGGGCTGTAACGATTGATCCGGTTCAAATACTCCGGCACAAATAACTAAGAGAATGTTCACAATGCAAAAATTTCCCTACCTGTATGGTTGGTGCCCAATTTTATGACAGCACATACAGGTTGACGATATTGGCGACGGACAAGCAGACCGAGCAGACGGATAGGCAATACGTTTATTTTCGCGTTGTGGAGTGAACAATGAAGTCCGATGAAGGGGATATGAGCCATGGCACTACAATTCACAATTCGCGTCGGGTTTATCGCGTTGGCCTGTCTCTTTGGTGCTGGATTGGTCAGAGGTGAAACGACAACAGACGCGCTGTTTGAGGCTGCTGTGGAGCAGGTTGGACAGGTGAGCCGTGCGGAAAGCATTGCGGCATTTCAAGCCATTCTTTCGCGCGATGCGGATTATGCCCCTGCATACCACGCATTGGCCAACCTGTATTTACAAGCCAATACCGTGAATGGCCGACAGCGTGCCGCGCAGTGTGCAGAGGTAGTTCCGCAACGCCAAGCCACCCCTCGCTTGGCGGTTTTTCCGCTGCTTTCGGAACGCGATCCCGATTACGGGGTTTTTATGGCCGACCGATTGGTGGATGAATTGATGCGGCACCGGGATATCCCGGCATGGCAGGGGCACTGGTTTGAACTGGTGGAGGCAGATGCGATACCACACGTCCAGATGAAGGGGATATTGGAGACAAAACAGGCGTTGAAACGCGATGATTTGTCGGTGTTGAAAACAGCGGCGCGGGCCGATTACGCGCTGATCGGATTTGTTTCTGAAGCCGGGACGCGCACGTTGCATGTGCGGATTGTGAATTTGGACACGGGAGAAACCGTTTGGATGGGCCAGGCGCGGGATGACGTGAAATGGCAATGGATCTATGCCCAGCGCGAGATGGGGGAGATTGCACTGGGCAACCTCATGTCGCAACTCGGATTTCTGGAAGCCCATCGGCACGGCCGGATGATGCGGGCAGATGAGTGGCCCTTGCAGGTTGCGTTCGCGCCCTTGTACACCTCGCAGAAAGCCCTGGTCGGCGGGTATGAGCGGCTGATCCGCCAAGAGATCTTGGGCAGTGGACTATTTGATGGCTTGGAGCGGTCACAGCCGGTAGGCGCGCGCCTGCGCGCGGCCGAGCGGGTGGCATTGACAAAAGCGGATGCCATTTTATGCGGCAGTTTGATGGCGACGGGCAAAGACCAAGCGATCAATGCCGTGGCGGTCGCGCTGCGGCTGATCGACGCATCTTCTGGGCGCGTTTTGTGGACGGGCAGCGCGCATGCACGACGAATCTGGCGCAAGGATCGGTTTGACGATTTGTCGCAGACCATTGCCACAGATCTGGTCGCGGGATTGGCGCGGGTGAAGTCGCACGCGCAAACAGATGCCTGGGCCAAGCAACCGCAACCGCGAGATGGACCGGGTTGGGTGAACCGCGGGATGGTGGCGTTGGAACGCGGGCTTTTAAGCGATGCTGAAGAGGCATTTTTGCAGGCCGAGTCCTATGAAGGCAGTGAGGTGCTGGCGTATGAAGGGTTGGGACGGGTTTACGCGCGGCGGCCCGCGCTTCGGCAGCGCGCGGTGGCGTATTTTTATCAGGCTTTGGAAGCGGACACGACGCGAGCCGATTTGTATTATCAGATGGCGTCGGTGTATTTTGACATCGGCACGGGGCAGTGTGTGGATATGGCGGCTCGGGCGATTGCAATAGATTCGACGTACAGCGCGCCCTATCAGTTGCTGGGGGACTGGTTTGCGCGCGATGATTTTTACGCCTTGCCCGAACACAATGCAACCGCGGCCGCGTATTATACGCGCTATTTGGCCTTGGAACCAGAGGATGTCCATGCAGCCACAAAACTGGGCACGGTCTTGCTGCGCTTGGACGATCAGCGGGCTATCGCACAGCAGATTTTGCCGTTTGTCGAACGCCATCCCGAAGCCCTGGATCTGTTGCCCATTGCGGCGCAATGGGCCTATCGGGCCGCGCAGTACGACAGCGCATCAATGTATTGGAATCGGTTTTTGGAACGGACGGATGCCCTTACGCTGGCGTTGTACGTCGATCCAAGTCCCATTTTCTCGGATGCACAGCGCGCGATCTACAGATCGCTTCCCGATGCAAAAAAGCAACATTTTGTGGACCGGTTCTGGCGGCAAAAAGATCGCGACCCAACAACAGCAGTGAACGAGCGTTTGCAAGAACATTACCAACGCGTGTGGATGGCGCGGCAGTATTTCGCCGAGTCCGCGCATCCGTGGGATCGGCGGGGCGACGTGTATTTGCGCTATGGCGAGCCGGATTATCGGTCGCGCTCTGGGCGCGCGCCTGGGGTGATGAGCAATGCCGTACAACAGGTGAAAGATCGGTTGTACGCGCAGTTGTATCATCAACCGCCCGATGGCGCGCTCGTGGGCACGGTGTTTCCGGTGCGGAGTTCGCGTGCGATGGCCGCGGATGCGGTTGGCCTGATGGCGAGCAACAGCGCGGATTCCCACACCATGGGCGACGGATATTTGCCCGTCACCGCTGGGGAAGATCACAGCCTCGTGCCGTGGGAATCGTGGGTTTATGTCACCATAGGCGGGGGTGTGGAGATCACATTTACAGATGAAATGGGATCGGGGCATTTCAATTTCGCGCCCGTGCCTCTGCGCCAACCGCCGGGGATGCGGTCGATCTCGCGGATTTTGGAACACGCGCCGGAAACGGCCTATACGCAAGCCATAGGCGATGTGCCCGAGCAATACCGCCCGTGGTGGAAAACGCGCGACTTGGCCTTTTTTTACGATATGGCCGATGCGCGCGGCGAGGGCGGCCATACGCGCTTGGATGTGGCGTTTGGTTTTCCGTTGGATGCAAAAAAAATTGGCGGAGGCGATGTGACGCTGGCAGTGGTGCTCTACGATTCGGTTGCCAACCGCGCGTTTCGCAAGCGTCGGACCGTTGGATGGCAAGACAGTCTGTCGGGTTCGGACGCGCTGTTGACCGATGTGTTGACCTTGCACGCGCCACCCGGCGCGTATCAACTGACGGTGAAAGCCGAAAATGCCAGTGCCAATCGCGTGGGGTTATTTCAGCAGGTCATTTCGGTTGAGCCTTATGGCGACTCGGCATTGCAGATCAGCGATCCCGTATTGGCCGCGCAAATTGACGAGACAGATAGGGATGATGCGTTTCGCCGGAAGCATTTGCGCGTGCTGCCTTTGCCCACGCGGGCCTTTCTCGTGGGGCAAGAAATGGGGTTGTATTTTGAGGTCTATAATCTGGTGGCAGACGCGTTTGGGCAAACGCGCTATCGCGTCACCCTTCAGATTGCGGCTATGGAACAGGTCGAAGGCTTGCGAAAGTTGTTGACCGGAAAAGAGGTCAATCCCGAAGTGTCGCTGGCATTTGAACAGGTGGATCAGCAGGCGAGCGTACAGGTCTATCAGTTTGTCGATCTGACAAAGGCAAAACAGGGGCGCAACCGCTTGACAATTTCTGTGGAAGATATGAACGCCGGGCAGCGCGTTGCCAAAGAAATCGCGTTTCGCTATGGGAAATGATGAATCTACACACGGATGAAAGACTTAATAATCCGAAGTGGACATAACATCTACCACCGTTTTTTCGGTGCCATACGGGCAAGAACAAAAATTGATCGCGGCATTCACCATGCTACATAAAAAAAGATGCTGGCTCAGTCATAGGCGAACAAAAGTGTGGGCTGCGTATTCAACCCAATTTGTCGGACGCACGAAGAGAAGGAGATACGCTTATTTTGGGCTATGTGGATCAGCTCATGCGGATACAAAGGAGGGATTTACTTCGAGAATTTATCGGGATGGCGTTGGAAAGGGATCTCAATATTTTCAGCTTTCAGGCTGTCGATCCAGATCGATATCGAGACTTATATCAACTGGCAGAACAGAACAACAGATCTATCGCATTTCCACATATTGGTTTTGACGAACTCGTTGCATCTCAAGAGGCTTATGATCTTTACCCCATCCTCGCTGGCGTTTCTTTTTCGTGTCAAACCCAGATGCATGTGTGCTTGTGGTCAACAGTATTGATACACATAAATACATCCAAGACACCATAGATGGCATACGCGCGATATGCAAAGCAAAAACCTTAGCTCTTGCCATGGGGGACAAAGAAAAGCACGTTCGGACAGCGTATGGCAGAAGCTTGGTGACGACGAACCCGTTATCCAAAAAAGAAATCAATTCGCACGTCAGATGCTTGCGTGAATATTTCCGGTTGCCAGAGGTGCGAATATTGAACCCGCGCGATCAAAAGCGGTTGTTCGATATCATTGTCAACTATTTTTCTCAATAAATGTGTGTTTGATCCCTTGGTGTAGGAAACAGCAACACCCAAAAGAGGTTCACCACAAACAGGATGCGGGAGGATAGCCATGTTACGTCCATCAATGGTCTTGGCAAGTGTCGATTCTGTTTTTTTAGAAGAAATGCGCTCTGAAATTGAGAAGAATTTTGACGTTGAGCGGATTGAAACCATAGAGGGTAAGGACAGGCTTTGGGATTATTTGAGAAAAACGAAGCCCTCTGTACTCTGTGTTTCAACAGCGTTGCTCGATTGTATTGAGCAAGTCTCTCAAATCAGGCAGTTGGTCCGCAGATCGAAAGTGATTATTTGGGGGGAGGATAATATGGCTTTGGCTGTTGACGCGATGTATTTGGGTGCGGATTACTATATCGAGAAGGCAGGAGATATGGCTTTCTTTTTTCAGAAACTCCAAATGATCACGGGCTTACGAAAGAAATCCTACTCTGTCTGGGCTTCAAAATTAGATGGTTTTTTGACCGATCAGTTCACAAATCCAGACTTAGATTTAAGCGTGTTGTGCGATCATTTCGGGATTTCACAAAGCTATGCGACGCGGTTGTTTCGCGAACATATCGGGATGTCCTTTCACAAATATTTATCCTTTTATCGCGTGGAAGAAGTAAAACGCCATCTCGATGAAACCCAAGACCTGATTTACGAGATTGCTGACAAATGCGGATTCACAAACAGCAACCATCTGATCAGGGTGTTTTTTCAATTTACACACATGTCGCCATGCCAGTATCGAAGGTCCTTAAAAGAGGCAAATGGGTTGGCATTCAATTACGCTTTGTCTGGTCATTTTCGGCCATCGAGCACCTCTCAACACCTTACGGCCCAAACCTGTTGCACAAGAGAACATTCCGATACGACAACAACTCTGTGACCGGTTTTGCTGAAAAGGATGTGTTTGAGTATCAGAAATAGATATTTGTGGCAGAAAATGATATTTAAATGGTTTGTTCTAACAATCATAATGCCATATTTTTTTAGACAGTTACGATGCAATCGCGCATCGGGGTTGTTCATCACAGAGAACCGCGTGAGTGTTTGGTCAAAAGCATTTTGCTGACCTTTAGCCGCCGTTCATGTGGGTCTCTAAAACGTAGTATTAGCCAAAAGGAGATTTCAGGTGAGAAATGTGTTATTTATCCTGATCATGATGATTCTATCCAATCCTATTGCTTCCACAGAGACGAAACACAACGCTGTCGGTGTACAAGGAGAATTTGCAAATTCACCATCTGATGGTTATAAACCTCGCATCAAGCTATTGGGTGTGTTGGGGCTGAAATCATCTGTTGGCGTCGAAGTTGCAATAGCTTATGGGGATCAGATCACTAAACATCCAATGGGCTTTGAGGGATCAGGGGGTGGGCGTCAGTTTACGCTTGGTGTGGGCATCCGCAACGTTCATAAAGTTATGGGGCGAGTCAGATTTTATTATACCCTATCTGGTGGCACGATTTATCGCCCTGAAAACGCCGGTGTTTTCTTTCAACCAAAAATTGGCGTGCTTTACTTTTTTACTCAGCGGGCCGCACTGAATCTCAACACATTCTGGACAATTCCCATTGCGAAAGCGGAAGGTATCCTCGAGCAGCCTATCTCTATTGGATTAGATTTCCAGCTCTGATTTTCAAATCTTGACGAACTAACTTAGGTGCTAATTGATGGTTTTTTTGGAGATTAAAAGGATGGCTTATAGTCGGCAGTGTCACTTCAAAAGTGCATTTTTCTTGAGTATAAAGTGGGAAACTTGGAGGGGATTTCCCACTTTTCTTTTTTAATCCCAAGTTAAAAATTAAAGGCCGAACTTATAGGAGGGCAGATCATGAAGAGAAGCCATATCTTACTCTTTGGCGCAATAGCCTTGTGGTCTTGCATGGACACAATCGGCTGTGGAAAAGGCAAAGGTATTGAACCTCCACCAGTTGTTGAGCCTACTCGGATTTCAACCTTCCACGCTACTTTTTCTTGGGAGAGTGGAGCGGTTTTTTTGGAATGGAGTTTAGCCAAGCGCGATAGTATCAGAGAGATTAAAATTGAGAGAAAGTCAGAAACCGAAGCGTACCAAATAATAGGGCGGCTCATTCCGGAGGCAAATACCCCCATCATCATGTCCTTCAAAGATACGGCACCGCTTTCGGCAGAAAATTATACGTATCGAATTGTTGTGGTCAGGTTGGACAAGCGCGTGCAATTATCAAACACGATCAAAGTTTTAATTCCTGGAGCTAAATTCGTCGATGTGACATCTGATCATTTAACAGCCACTATCAATCTGGTTTGGGAGGCAGACCGCGCGAAGCACAACGCCAGTCATGATATAGCCTCTGTTGAGGTCATAAGAAAATCAGGACTCAGCGAAGATCATGTTTTTAGATCGACAGCATCTGGTCGGAATACGTTTGCCGACAAGACCATCAGGGGTAACACGCTCTATACATACTTCCTAAGAACCGTGATGAAGAATGGGGTTTCCCTGAACAGCAGAGAGATTTTATCGGGTATATATCTTGAAACCGACGTTCAGCAATTGAGAGGACTATTGGGAACAACCCGTATTGCAACAGATTATGTCGGTTCTATTCCAAGTAAACCCCTGGTCAAGACCCTAAAAGATCATGAACTAACCCTGATCAGATATGAATTTGGACAATCGCATCTATGGGTGCGGCAGGTGCCTTTGGTACTTAATCTCGATGGGTACAGACTGGCATCCATATCAACGGATGGGCCTGCAAGTTTTCAAATCACCCCGTTATTCCTGTTGAGTGCCATTCAAGCCCCCACATCAACTTTAGAAATGAGCGCATTCGCATATCAGATTGTTGATCGAAAACCGATCCTCAAACCCATTGACATTCCCATCAAGCCATGGAGCGTCTCCCCTAATGCACAGCAAACGCTCATCACTTTTGGAACTTCTGGAAATATCTACGTTTTTGGAGATGACCGTATTCAGGTTTACGATCACCAATACCGAGAGCAAGGGACCTTTCATACTGAGATGCAGACAAATCCCTATGACCTATTGGCTGTAAATTATACACTATGGATGTCTTATCCAGATGAGGGAGCTTTGGTCACCGGGCAGGTAGAAGCGAATGCTCAGAATATCATGTGGTCGAATATAGAATTTGAGACAACGCGTCATCCCACGGGATTGGCTATGAATATTCACAATCAAATCTGTATTTTAGATGCCCACAACAAGGAAGTGCTTGTTTTTGATCAAAACGGTCAATTGGTTGTAACCATTGGTAATATTTCCGGCGATTTCTACGCACAAAATAGGTGGGGCGGAGATATTGATGCTGCGAGTTATAAGGACAGCAATGGCATTTATGTACTCGATTCAACGGGAAGACTGACATTTTTGGAGACTCCTCCCAATTATAGATGAAAAATGAAAATAAAGAGTTAAAAGCAACGCTCCCCCTGTCTGCCCTACCTGTTCGGTAGGCAGGCGACAGGCACGGCATCCTGGACGCCTGCTTCAGGCATGCCTGCCCGGAACGCGGCAGGCATACAGGCGTGACGAGCATCCCTCGTCATTGCGGTATGCTCAAAGCCGCCACGCGAAGCACAACGCAGTAATCCCGTTGTCTTTTCGTCATGACCGACGGTGAGCCTACGGCGTGCAAGTGCGCCATGATTTCAACCCTTAATTCGCATTAAGAGCAGGCAGCTAAAAAACAGCGGTGGGCATAACATCCACTCAGCAATACCAAGTTTCGCTATGGGAAATGATGTCACATACTCAAAGAGGTTCCAAATGGCGCATGCGATCAAGATCATGCTGTTGTCGTGTCTATTGTCGTTTATCGGGTGTGGTGCCCGACGCGATCTCGTACAGGACCCAGCCAATTCGCCCATTGTCATCCCTTTGGATCTGAAATACGATGCGGGGCAGAATGCCGTTGTGCTCGCATGGGAATATCTCGGCATTGAACCCGCGACGCGCTATCAATTTTGGCGCACAGAGCGCGATGGCATTCACGTTCTTCCCTGGCACAATTTGCCCGTGCCCTCGCGGGATGTGAACAGCCGTGCGGACGTGTGGGACATGACGCCCATAGCGGACTTTGCCATCCATGCGGGCGAACAGTATCGCTATATTCTGCGTACGGAAACTGCCGGGTCGCGCGCTGCCGAGGCACCTGTGGGCGAGGTGCAGGTTCCCGGTGCGCGATTGGAAAACATCCGTTTTTCGCCCGGAAACGCGACTGTCACTTGGCATTTGCCCAAAGGCATGCCCACGCGCTACGAGTTGTTGCGTTTTGTGGATGGTGAGGCCGCGCAGGTGATCTTTCAGTCTGAAAATCCCGCGGAGACCCGTTTTACGGATGTATTGACAGAAGGCAACCGAAAATATACGTACCGTTTGCGGAATGTGATGGATCGCGATGAGGTGCTCGAAAGCCGCGACTCCGCGCTGCATCCCTATAAACGGCGGCGCGAGTTCAATATTGTCGAAGCGTCCAATTTATCTCTCACTCTGACGGCCGCTGCGGCTTTGGGTAGTCCCGCATTGGCGTTGCTCGCAACACCCGATGCCATTTCCGCGCGCCAGATCAATCAGGCGGGATATGTGGGTAGCCCGCAAGATCTGCCCGTGCCCAATCGGACATCGTTGCAATTGGCCTCGCTGTCTATCGCCGTGACACCGGTTGGAAATCCCGTTGTTCCGCATGTGTTGCTCGGCGGCATTTTGACGGATACCAAACAGGTACAGCTTTCTGCGTTTCAGAATGGCGTCTCTGAAATTCCATGGCACTATCGGGCATGGCCCGTTGGGGATGCCAATTCATCTCTGGCAATGGCCGTCGCGCCTGACGGTGCGATTTGGGCAGGTGTTGAACAGACCTTAAAGGCTTATGTATTCGCGGGAAATGCCATTGTTGAACGCGGCACTTATGACACGAGCACAGAAGGTGCGATCCTAAGTCTCGCAGCTTTTGGCTCTGAGATATGGCTGGTGACAACACAGGGAAAGATGTTTCGGACGGCGTATCAAAGCGAGCCGCTTGTTTGGGATGAGGTGGTGCCACCCGTCGATGCGTTTCCCGTGTGGATTGGTGGCGGCGCAGAGGCTGTGTTTGTACTGGATGCCGCGCAAAATCGGGTTCTGGTGTTTAACGGGGACGGGCACCTGATCATGTGGTGGCGAGGGTTGGATGATTTGGCTTTGCATGCTGCGGGATTGGCTGTCTCTGGGGTTGGGGATGTGTATGTGTGGGATACACAAAATCACGTCGCGCTGTTTAGAAGTGTGCCTGCTGCCTTGGTGCGTTTTGCAAAAGAATAATCGGGGGGTGTGATGAGATATGTTGCGTTTATCGCGCTGATGGGTGCTTTTGGAATTGCAAGTGCTGATGACGCGCCGCGTTATGTTCGAGACGCCGAGGTACGCTATCAACAGGGCGATTATGAAGGTGCCGCGCGCTATTTGTTGGCTGTGCCGGGTGTGGCGCGACTCGCGCCGAACCTGACGCCAATGAATCGAGCATCGCGCGCGCGTCTGTTTTTTGATCTGGGGTGTTGCTATCTCGCGGCCGGGGATTCCCTGCGTGCCGATTGGGCATTTCGCGAGGCTTTTGCATTGGATAATCGCTTGGAGCGGGGATATTTTGAAAATGCAGATTCGGGCGCGTTTTGGTGGGCTTTGTTGCGAAATGAGGAAGCGGCACGGCACTTGAAGACCAAACGCTTGTTTGCTGCCATGCGGTCTTTGCCGGTTCCCGGATGGGGGCAGTTTTACCGGGGGTACATAAAAAAGGGCTATGCGTTTCTCGGCGCGGCGATTGTGACAGGTGGCGCGTTGGGTTTTCAGTATCGAAATTTTAAGCAGGCCCGCAACCTGTATCGCCAGACCCATCTCGATCTCCATATCAGACAGCGATATGCAAACGATGATGGCACGCGTTATACCGAGTGGGAAGCGCGTCATCGAGCGGTCAAATCCAGTGCAAAACGGATGAATGTTCTGCTCGGTATTCTCAGCGCAATTTGGGTTCTGAATCTAATTGACAGCGCGGTTTTTGAACCTGCCCCCATGAGTTTGACTGTAGCCTTTTGATTGCCTTTTCCTTATTTCGGACAGGCGATATCTGGGTCATTCCCAAAGAGGCCGCGTGATTGGTGCTGGTTTCGAACCCGATCCTATTCGCGTCACTTTCTACGGCATGACAGAATTTCGAGTCGCGATCCCGATGGCAATGAGGTCTGGATCGGTGCATGTGAGGATCCCGCCACCTAACAACGTGCTGCCGTTGACCGCGCTCTGCGGTCACATTCGATTTTTTTACAATTGGATCGATTTTTTGAGTTCTCTGAGGGCGGTGCCTTCGGGGGATTTTTTGTAGTAGGTATCGAGTGGGAAGCAGCCCGAGATCATGCCATTTCGGGGGGCCGTGGTGCAATCGCTGAAGGTGCGACAGAATTTGCGTTTGGTTGTTTCGCCTTTTTGGAGCACATCCGCGGGCAAGTCGGGATAGGACAGCACCATGCGCCCTAAGCCGATAAAATCCACTTTGCCATCGCGCACGAGGGTTTGGGCAACGTGGGGCAGAAATTCCTGGAGATAGGAATAGGCCGTGCCCACGATGAGGAGGTCGGGAAATTGTCTTTTGATCTGCGCGACAATACCGACTTGACGGGCAACGCCCACGAGTGGATCTTCCGGGGGTTGATAGCCATCGGAGGGGGGGAAATAGGCGGGTCGCTGAATATGGGGATTGTAGTAAGGGCTGCCGGCCGAAAGATTGACGAGCGCGATGTCGAGTTCGCGCAGCAGGTCGAGGAAGCGACAGGTTTCCGCGAGATCAGCGGCTGTGGGGTCGTCTTCATCAATGCCAAAGCCATACTTATAGGGCAGGCAGTCGGCAAAGTCTTCGGGAATGCCCGGCCCGAGTTTTTTGCCTTCCGATTGCTCGGGATCCGGGTAAAAGGGCACAAAGTCGAACGCGCTGAGGCGCACGCCAATTTTGAGGCCGGGACAATCCGCGCGAATGCCCGCGGCAATTTCGCGGAGAAAGCGGGTGCGGTTTTCAAAGCTGCCGCCATAAGGCCCCGGGCGGGTAAACGCGCTCAAAAATTCGTGGCCGAGATATCCGTGGCAGTGTTTGATATCGACAAAGTGATACCCGAGGTCATAAGCCATGCGCGCGGCGGCCCGATAGTCGTCGATCAGGCTTTTGATGTCGCCATCGGACAGCACGGGGTCATCTGAGTCAATGCCAAATTTGCGGTCGAGGATCGGGTGGCGATACACAATGCGGGGTTCGAGTTTTATTTTGTCATTGGGCCTGCAAAAGCGACCCGAGTGGGTCAGTTGAAGGCCGATGAGCAGGTCATCGGTATTGCCGATGTGTTCGCGGTGCGCGGACAGGAGTTCCTCGCGGAGTTGGCCCAGGCCAGCTTTGGTGTGTTCGGCTGCAAAGAGTTGATTGGGATTTGCCCGGCCTTCGTGCCGCACCGCGACCGCCTCGCCTCCCCATATCAGTTTGGCGCCGCTCAGCCCAAAGTTGTGCCATCGCCGGAGGGTATAGTCCGATGGATTGCCATCAATCTCGCCATCCCAGCCTTCCATCGGGTGAATGCAGAAGCGATTGCCAATCCGAAATCCCTGACAGTCACTCGGTTGGGCAAGCGGCGATGCGGGTGCTTTGAGAATTTCGCTATCGCAGGGCAGGTCAATGCCCAAGCTGTTGACGTGGGCTTTGAATGCTTCGACGGTTTTGTGATGTCCGATGCGCTGATATTTTGCCAGAGGCATTGGAACTCCTTGGGCGATAAAGGGGTTGCGTTGGATGGCATAGCGAGGTATGAATATACCAAAGGATGTTTTATTGAGCAATGTTTCTGAAAGGAGTGGCTATGGAGGGACGTGTGCAGATTGTGGTGCCTGGGGATGAACCCGTGCAGATCGCGGGGTCGCCCCACCTCGACAGATTGCAACCCTATGGCGATGTGACGCTCTACGATACGCGGCCCGAGTTATCACAGGAGAAAATCAGACGGGTGAAGGATGCCGACGTGATCGTGAACACGCGCGGCGCGGTGACGTGGGGCGAGCGGGAATTTGGTCAATTGCCAAAATTGAAAATGATTACCACCTGTTCTATTGGCACGGATATGTTCGACTTGGATGCCGCAAAAAAGCGCGGGATTGTGATCTGCAACCAGCCGGGCAGAACGGCCCCGGTTGTGGCAGAGCACGTATTTGGGCTGATGTTTGCCGTTGCAAAACGCGTGGCGTATATGACCGCGGAAATGAAAAAAGGAGGCTGGCCCCGTCGGGACAATGTGATGCTTCAGGGCAAAACGTTGGGGATCATTGGCGCGGGCAATATCGGCGCGGAGATGGCGCGGCTCGCGCGGGCAATTGGCATGGAGGTGATTGCGTGGACATTTCATCCATCGCGCGAGCGGGCAGAAAAACTCGGCGTGCGATTTGTCGAACTCGATGCGTTGCTCGAAACCGCAGATGTGGTGAGTTTGCACGTGGCATTGACGGATGATACCAAAGGGATGATTGGCAAGGCCGAGTTGGACAAGATGAAAGCGGGCGCGCTGTTGTTGAATGGCGCGCGCGGCGCGCTCGTTGATACGGACGCGCTCGTGGATGCGTTACACCGCGGGCACGTGGGTGGCGCGGGCATTGATGTGTACGAGGAAGAACCCACGCCGCCGGATCATCCCCTGTTTGCGTGTGAACAGGTGGTGCTCACGCCGCATTGCGCGGACATGACACCCGAAGGCGTGGATTTGCTCAACAGCGGCGCAGTGGAGAACGCAATCGCATTTTTGGAAGGCCGCGTTCAAAATGCGGTGATCAAGTGATGTTTCAAATGAATTTACCGACCGCATTTGTATAGGTCAATTCGCCAACGCAACCGTGGATGAATATGATGCACGAGTTGCGGTCAACCTGAGTATCGGCCTTTTGCTCGGCTAAAGGCTGAACAAAAAGGACAATCGCGTGATCGAAAAAAAAATGATTCGCGGGCAAAGGCAATTGCTGCTGATTCGGCACTGTCAATCCTCTGGGCAAGAGCCGCACGCGCCCTTGACAGAGAGGGGCAAAAAACAGGCAGAATCACTCACGCGCTTCCTGTCTGACTATCCGATCGACATGATCGTCTCGAGCCCCTACGCACGAGCACGGCAAAGCATTGAACCGTTTGCCGCTAAAATGGGATTGCGCGTTCATTTGGACTATAGGTTGGTTGAGCGAACGCTTTCTGCGCGTCCAATTGAGAACTGGCGCGAGGTCGTGCGAGACTCCTTTGAAGACTTTGATTTGCGGGTGCCTGGCGGTGAGTCAGCCCGCGAAGTGTTCGTGCGTGGGCAGGCTGCAATCGCGGACCTGCTCAACGGTGGTCACGAGTTCCCGCTCGCAGTTACGCATGGAAAACTGTTGAGTCTCATCCTGAACGCGTTGGATCCCAATTTTGGCTACGATGCATGGGAGTCGCTATCAAATCCAGATGTATTCCGACTCAGGGCAGATGTCGATCGCGCGTTGGGGTACGAGAGGCTGTGGTCCGATTAGGGGCCGCATTGTCTAACAATCAGGTGCTGATCCTTGTCATGCCACCCTGCCCCGCGATCGGGCGAGAAGAATTTTTGAGGCGTGATTCAAAGACGGGGTGAAACCTTAAAACGACATTGCTTTGTCTATGTTAGAGAGGTTATTTTTAGAGATCGAGTCCAATAGATGCCCATCATCTCGCGCAAAGCCCTCCGGGTATTTTGGGCACAGCATCCCGACAGTCAGGTGCCTGATAATGCCGATGACCATTGACAACGTTCATTGGTTTCTCGACCTTTTCGATGAACTCGAAATTGAAGGCTGGATTGACGGTGGATGGGGCGTTGATGCCTTGCTGGATGAATGTACTCGTAGCCACGAAGATCTGGATATCGCGATTTCATGGGCAGATGCGGGAACACTGACCGAGGCTCTCTTGGCGCGTGGCTTCATTGACATCCATACGGATGACCGCAAGGATCGCAACTTTGTGATGGGACATCAATCACACGGAATGATCGACTTTCATGGGATCGACTTTGTCAAAGGCGGCGGGGGCATCTACGGCCCTGGGGAGATCGATTGGATCATCTCTGAATCGGAATTGAATGCCGAGGGGTCTATCGGAGGGCGGACAGTGCAGTGTCTATCGGTCAATTACCAGGTACGCTCGCATTCTGGATACGCGTTGAAAGACGCGGATTTCGCGGATATGCGTGCATTGCACGAGAGATTCGGGGTTAAGTTGCTCGATGATCAGATCAAAGGCGGCTGAGTCAGTCGCCTACGCGGTTCAAAACGGATGATCCCAAGGCTGCTACGACGCGCTCGCTCACGGACTGATCTCCTGTCGCAACTCTTCAGGAGAATAATGAAAGATAGGAACCTGATGGTGTCCGAGAATTCATCCAACTGCTTTGCGATTCAGGGCACTCCTCGGCATTTGAGTGAAACAGCATACCCACATTTATTCCTTCATACAACATGAGAGAAATCAGCTTTTATCGCATGGCATCAGGGCATTGTCCTGTCGAACAATTTTTGGATTCCTTGACTGCGAGGCAAGGTGCTAAAGTTACTTGGACATTGGGACTGATCGAAGAATTGGAGGTCGTCCCCCAACAGTACTTCAAGAAACTGGTCAACACAGATGGCATTTGGGAGGTTTGTGTCAACATAGGGCGGGATACGTTTAGACTTTGTCCTTTTTTGACGGTCCAAAGCTAGTGGTCCTCAATCATGCCTTTGCCATGAAGACGCGGAAAACTCCAAGATCAGACATTCATCTGGTAGAACAGAGAAAACGAGATTATTTCAGGAGGAAAAATCAATGAGCGACCGAAAAAAGTATGTCGAAAAACGCAAAGCAAGAGACCCCGAATTTGTCGAGAACTGCGAAACGGGTTACTTGGAATTTAAGATCGGCGTTTCTCCTGCGACAAGCGCGGGAAGAGGTGGCAAAAAGCTGAATATCCAGAGATCTGTTATTTCAAAAATAGAAAACCATGCGGAAGACATTAGGTTGTCAACTTTAGGAAAGTATGCAAAAGTGGTTGGAAAGAGCTTGCATTTTTCGGTTGGATAATTGAGGTTTCAATACTTTGGACAGTTTTGGAAATCTGACGCACAGACGCATTCTACCACCTCACAAAGGGCTTGTGGAGATCGACTTCTAATTGCGAATTCGACAAGACATTCACGTTCATCAATCCCAGGCAATTTGAAACCTGAAAACCCGTCTTACAATCCCTTCTTATGCACGATCTTCAAAAAACAGAACACGTCCCTGAGCGGGGCATACTCGTCGGTCTTGCACTGCCTGGCACCTCGCTCGGCGAAGCGCGAGACACCCTCGACGAACTCGGCCTGTTGGCGGACACGGCAGGGGTTGACGTTGCCGTGCAGGTGCTTCAGGAACGCCAGCACATGGACCCCGCCTATCTCATCGGTCGAGGCAAAGCAGAAGAACTCGTCCAACGTGTCGCAGAGCACCATGCACAGGTCGTTATCTTTGACGAAGACCTCTCCCCGGCGCAAACCCGCAATCTCGAAACCCTGCTCCAAGTCAAAATCATTGATCGCAGCCGCCTCATCCTCGACATCTTTGCCAGCCGCGCCAAGACCCGAGAAGCACAAACCCAAGTCGAGTTAGCCCAACTCATCTACATGTTGCCCCGCTTGACCCGTCAATGGACGCATCTTTCGCGCCAGGCTGGCGGCACGGGTGGGGTGGGCACGCGCGGCCCGGGTGAAACGCAACTCGAAGTGGACCGACGAGCGACCCACCGGCGCATCACCACCCTCAAGCGCGCACTTGCCCGCATTGCCAGACAGCGCGCGGTTGCCCGCAAACAGCGCGCCGCCAGCTTTCGCGCAGCGCTCGTCGGCTATACCAATGCGGGCAAATCCACCTTGATGCGCGCCCTTTCCGGTGCCGATGTTTTGATTGAAAATCGCCTCTTTGCCACCCTCGATTCCACCACGAGGCGCGTTTCCCTCGGCTACAACCGCGATATGCTCTTATCCGACACCGTCGGATTTATCAAAAAACTGCCCCATCACTTGGTCGCTTCTTTTCGGAGTACACTCGAGGAAGCCATCGAAGCCGATCTCTTGCTCCACGTCGTGGATGCCAGCCATCCAGCCTGTGAAGAACACCTCGCGACGGTCGTTGAGGTGCTCGGCGAACTCAACGCGGCCGAAAGCCCGGCCATGATGGTGTTTAACAAAAGCGATCTATTGGGCGATCGCGCCAGGCGCGACTATCTCACAGCGACATATCCCGATGCGGTCTGGATTTCCGCTGAAACAGGCGATGGCCTCAACGATCTGCGACGGGCACTCTACAACCACCTTGAGGACGACCGCTTGACCCTCGCGGTTCAGATTCCGCAACGCGAGGGCAAACTCCTGTCAGAACTCTACCGAATTGGCGAAATTTTGCACACCGACTACGAGGGCAACGATGTTTTCATGGAGGTCAAACTCAGCCAACACCATGCCCAGCGTCTCTTGCCCCATGGGCATTATCAAACTCGGCCGATCGGCAAAAAATAAAAAAACGCGCGTTTATGACGCGCGTTTTTTCAACGCGATATCGCAGTGCGATCACCCTGTCACCTGCCCAACACCCTCCCTTTTTATTCCCCAGGTAAAAAATCGCGCGGGTTGCACGCGCGCTCACCTTTTATGACTTCGTAGTGCAAATAGGGTCTTTGTCCCGAGTTGCCCACCAGGGCAATGTATTGCCCTTGCCGAACGCGCGCGCCTTTCTCCACCAGCAGCGCGCGGTTGTGACCATACCGCGTCGTATAAATCCCACCGTGATCGATAACCACCATATATTCCCACATGGGATCGACATCTGCAAAGACCACCTGTCCATCGGCTGATGCCTGCACGGGTGTTCCTTCAACCGCGGCGATATCAATCCCCGAATGGCGATTTTTGAATACGCCCTTGGCGGGTTCAAACTCGCGTGTCACCCATCCCATTGACGGTGCTATGGGCCAAATTGAGGGCACCCAACGCATATCCAAATCCACGCGTTGCCCGCTCACCGATTGCACCACGCGCGTTGCGACCTCAATCGCTTCATCAGGTGCTGGCGGCAAGTCGGTGTGGCTCGCCAACACAGAACGCAGTTGTTGCTCCCCAGCCTTCATGCGCGTCACCAGGTGTGCCAATTCATCCACGCGGGCAACTTCAGCGCGCAGGCGCGCATTGTCCTGATCGCGAATCCGCGCGACGTGTTCCCAATCTCTGGCTTGAAAAAAAAACCACACGCCGGCAAATACCATACACAGCAAAAAGGCCAACGCGGAGCCGATACCCCACAACACGGGATAACTGAGCTTAAATTCTAAGATCTTTGAACCGTGGTGTGGAATGACCAGCACCGTAAATTTTTTGCGTTGCTTTGCCAATTCAATATCCTCTATCCGAAAAGTCACCGGGCGTTTTTAAGCACGTGATCGGCCAAAATGTGAAATAGGTCGGGCAAACACAGCCCCGCAAATGCCCACAGAACCACGTTGAGATCAATTTTCTTCCAGTTGTCCAACGATATCTTCCAACCCAAGTTCAAACATACATTGGCCGCGGCTGCCAGCACACCCACCACTGCGAGAATATAAATTACCCGCGTCATGGTACCTACAATCGGTACATGGGAGAGTCCCCTGTGTTTGAAAAAACGCGCATAAGGCCGCCACAGCCAACGCAAAATCCCCCAGTTCTTCACCGGATCACTCGTCTTCAAATCCAGATCGGGCGACAGCAAAAACGTGCCAAACAGATATGCCACCACGAAAATAATCCCGTATTCCACCATCTCAGCGCGTCCAAAAAATCGGACGAGATGCCCCCAAAAATAGGCACCCGCACCGAGAATGATCGCGAGACAAATGAGATCGATCCGCGTATGCGTCTTGCCCGATGGCATTATTCAATTCCCTCACAAAGTGCCCAATGATAAACCCGACTGTGCAATTGACGATCGGCGATCAGTCCCTGCAACCCATGGACAGACTGCGGCCATAGACGCGCGGTTGCTTTGTCTCTTTTTGACTGATGTTACGCAGCAACAGGGGGTCCACAACATCCAACCCGACCCGCCTCGTCGCATTGATCCCCGCTGCTATAAGGGACTTCTGGGGACGATCCGATCCGCGCCCTGGCCCGATGAGGCCAGGCCCTACCATAACAGACACACGCTGCAACTGCGTAACGTCAGTTATTGATACACCGAGTATAAGGTGTTTTTTTTAGGGTGTCCACTCTTTTGGGAAAGTTCAATCCCATTCAATCAAAAATGGGATTTGCCGAAAAGCGCGGGCACATTGCAAATTCAACTTGGGGGGCGAAACGCCTCATTTCGATCCGGCGCCGCGCGTGTGCTCGCGGATGAACTGAGCAAGTTGGCAACGGTTTGTCGGTATCGGTTAAGGCGGCTTACGTATCTCTATGGGGATGATTATTTTCGCGAGGATTATGCGGCGTATGTCGATCCCTCGTTTTTGTCGTTGTTTTCGTTCCCCGTGCTTTACGGCAACCGAGAGGCTCTGTCAAATCCGCAAAACATTCTGATCTCTCGAACACTGGCTGAAAAACTGGCGCGTGACAGGGCAATAGCTGACCTCGTTGGAACTCCGTTGACGCTAGTGAGGAATAATACGCGCGAACATTTTACCATAAGCGGGATGGTCGAAACGTTTTCAGACCAGTCGAGTTTGCAGTTTGATTTGTTGATTCCATATCAGCGCGTGACGCAGCGAGCAGCGTCTGATCAATGGGGCGAATTTGAGGCCATGCTTTTTTTATCTCAACAAAAACGCGACATCCGAACACCTGAAGCATCGCTTGCTCTACTTTTCAGAAACCTACTTTGCCAAACAGATCGACCACTATCGCGCCGAGGGGCAATGGTCAAAGGCAGAGTCTCCCATCCGCGTGCATCTTCAACCCCTGTCTGCGTTGTCCAAATTTGAGATGTCGGGACTTCAAGTGATGAATATGTCGCAGCGTTTTCTCATTTTGCTTTCTCTCATAGGGGTTCTGGTGCTCATCGTAGGGGCCGCGAATTTTGGCATCGTGACAATTGGCCGACTCATGACGCGTGGATTTGAGGTCGGCATTCGCAAAACCCTGGGTGCCACACGCCGCCACATCATTGGGCAGACGATTCTCGAGTCCATGATGCTTTGTTTGATTGCCATGGGGGCGGCACTGAGCGCAAGCGAACTGTTGATTCCCCGTTTCGCGTCTCTGTTTCCCTTTCCGCACTATCAGCCTCGGTTTCAAGGAGATATGACGGGATTTCTTTTTGTTGTCGTATTGCCCGTGCTGTTGGCAATTTTGGCGGGGTTCTACCCGTCTTGGCTGTATCGCCCTCGCACTTGCGGCTATTTCATATCACACCATCCGAATTGTGCGAACAAACCCCGTGGATGCGTTGCGAGATGAATAGGGCCCATACAGAATCATCTGATAAACATCAAGTAGATTGCTTGCGATTGATCATAAAAAAAGGACGATACGTTTCAGTATCGTCCTTTTGCTTTTCCGTTCTTTTGCTGTCCGATTTTTAGAATCCCTTTTTTAACTGCACCTGCATCTTCCTTTGAAACACATCGCCTTTCACATCCAACGCCACGCCCTTGATAGTGACAATGCCCCGACTCATTTTGGGAGGGGGCAAATCCGCGTCCTCTTTCATAAACAGATGCACGGAAAAAAGAATGGCTGCCCCGCCGGCAATGCCCAAGACCACGGCGCGGGTATCGTGACGCTTGGAATTGTCGTAAAACTCTCGGGCCAATGACGCGGTACCGGCCTGCTTGTAAAAATCATAAGCGTCATTCGCCTCTTTTTTTGCATCGAACGCTTCTTTAACCAGAACGCCGCCCAAGCCTAACATCAGCGCGCCGTGGAATTTTGACCGCATCAAAAAATCCTTCTCCACAGCCTGGGCAGGCGCAGGTGCGATCATGCTCAGAAACAGAGCCGTCGCAACCCATCCCGTCGCAAGCGATGTACAACTGCGCCAACAGATCACCCGATAAAACAGACCCATAAATTCGCCTCCAATTATTCTTCGGAATTGCCGACAACAGGCGTGCCGATTTCATTTTCCAAATTCGCCATTTCGATCAAATAGTTGTATTTAGACTGCACCAACTCATTGCGGGCGTCAAACAAATCGCGCTGAGCGGTCAATCGCTCGAGAAACGTCCCCCCGCCAAAATTATACCGCTCTTCTTCCAGCTTAAAATTCTCTTCAGCCGCTTGCACGGCGACTTCATTTGCTTCGACCAAACGCCGAAAACGCTCCAGGTTCAAATAACGCTGTTTGATGTTCAACGCCTTCTGGCGTTTGGTTTGATCCAACTGCTCTTGGCTCCGCAAATACTGGAGCTTTTGCCGTTTGAGGGCGTTGCTCGAATTAAAGTTAAAAAGGGGAATGCTCGCGCTGATACTGAAGCTATAATTATAGTTCTTGAGAAACAGGTCTTCCAGACCGCCAAAATCCTCATCCTTGCCAATGCTCCAGCTATAAGCCCCTGTGCCCATCGTAATTCTGGGATGGTACAACCCCTTTCGCGTTGCATTGTAATCGTCTCGGGCCGCCAGCATACCGTACTTGCTGCCCAGAATGTCGGGATGTTCTTCAAGGGCGATAGACAGGGCATCTTCATAAGAATATTTCGGCGACAGAAGCTCAAACTCTTCTTCGGATGGAATAATATCGACATCCGTGCCCAGTCCCATTGTAAATGCCAAGCTCAACCGAGAAAGACTCACATCATTTTCTCGCTGAATCAAGAATGCGCGCAAACTGGCCAGATTTGACTTTGCATTCGCCACTTGTAAGATGGCTGCGGACCCGATCTCATACAAAGTCTCTGCCCGACGTAGACTTTCTTCAGAAACCCGCACGCGCTCTTGTTGCAATTCCAAGAGTTTCAGGGCCTGCAACAACTGAAAATATCGCTGTTTGGTCTGAAAAACAATGTCTTTGCGATTGCCAGTTTGCTGCATTTGCGCCTGCATAAGACTTTTCTTGGCACCCGAAAGTTGGGAGATGATCTGGCCATCGTAGATCGGCATTGACAAGCCACCAATTCTGAAATTTTGTCCGCCTGTAATGCGGTCTTCTCCCAATAACTGCACCAGAGTGCCCGTCGTCGGATCCAGAACTTGCCCTTCACGCGGCCCCTGCACACCTCTGCTGATATTCCACGACACAGTGGAAACGGATGGAAAAAAATTATTCCGCGCATTATCGACTAGGGTCTCGGAAATTGCAACCGTGTACTTGTCCTGCTCGATCTGTGCATTATTCGTCAACGCGATCCCCACGCATTCACTCAGCGTCAGGCGCATTTCCCGTTGCGCTTCTTGGGCACTTGCATGCACGCCGGCAAAAGCGATTGCCCACACCGCGATATGTCTCACAAATCCGATCATCCAAATCTCCATGTCCCGAAAAAAAGTGGTTATGATTTGCTACATCGTGTTAGACGAAAAAACGCCGAAAAAGTTACCCAGTATTTGCACACGTTGCGAAAAAGGGTTCGAGTGCTCAAGAAAACAGAAAGCTGTGAAAAGTCAACCTGAAAAAGAACCCTCACGCAAGCGTTTCTCGCGGGTGCAATACTTTGACCAATCCTTCAATTTTGCAATCCATAAACTGAATCACCGTTCCTCCTGAGGAACAATCATTCGCCGCGGTCCACCAGCGAATACACGGTTGGAATAATCACCAGTGTCAAAAGGGTCGAACTGATCAGCCCGGCCACCACGGTAATCGCCATCGGCGTGCGGATTTCCGCGCCATCACCCAAGCCGAGTGCCATGGGCAACAACCCCAGCACGGTTGTCGATGTGGTCATCAAGATGGGGCGCAAACGCACTTCGCCGGCTTGTACAATCGCTTCCAACTTGGACAGACCGCTGCGCCGCAGGTGATTGATATAGTCCACGAGCACAATGGCATTGTTCACCACAATGCCCGCGAGCATGATGATGCCCAAAAAGACCACCACCGAAAGGGGTATGCCGGTGACAAACAACACGCCAATTACGCCGATCAGGGCCAGCGGAATGCTAAACATGATCACAAACGGATGCAGAAATGATTCAAATTGCGAGGCCATCACGATATACACGAGAAAAATGGCGAGACCCAGTGCAAACGTCAAACTGTTCAGCGAGGTCTCCATCTCCTTGTTTTGGCCGCCAATCACCATGGATACATCCGGGGGTACGTCCATCGTCTCCAACGCCTGCTGGATCATAGCTGTCATCGTCCCCAAATCCACACCGCTCACATTGGCAGAAATCAGAACCGCGCGCTGTTGATCGATGCGCCGAATTTCGCTCGGGCCTTCGTGTACTTCGATAGCGGCCACCGCGGAGAGGCGAATTGGCACTTGCCGTCCCGGGTTCACCACCAACCGCCGCAAATCCGACACACCGGCGCGGTCTGCCTCGTCTACGCGCACGAGCACATCGATGCGCCGGTCTGCCTCTCGAAAGCGCGTCACCACATTGCCCTGCACCTTCTCGCGCACCAGCGATGCCACAGAACGCACATTCAGGTTGTATTTGGCTAAAATATCGCGGTTATAGACAATCTGCACTTCCGGATTGCCGCGCTGAAGGCTCGATTTCACATCGTAGAGCTTGGGAATCCCGCCCATCACCCGCTCGGCCTCGCGCCCCAATCGGGTCAGGGTCGGCAAATCATAACCGCGAATTTCCACCTCGACAGGTGTCTTAAAACTAAACAGCGCGGGCCGTGAAAAATCGGCCTTTATCTGGGGCAAATCCGAAAAGCGATCTCTCAAATCGGCCATCAGTGCGTCTTCGCGCTGCGCCAAAACGCTTTCCCCTTTGATGCCGCCCCAGATGCGTGCGGGCAATGCCGTGAGGTATTGCCCCCAGCGCAGCAGAACCTGGTCCCCACCCTCTGCTTCAACCTCTGCCAGCACCACGGAAATCACCCCGGTATGCTCGCCTTGATCGGATGATGTGATAGCGGTTTTGTCCACGCCAACTGTGGAAGAAATCGCGCCGACATCGCGCGCATCCATCACCCGCGACTCCATGAGCTTGAGGGTCTCATCGGTCATCTCGAGCGGCGTGCCCACGGGCAAACCAATATCCACATTAAATTCCCCCTGGTGTACCTGCGGGATCAATTCATTGCCCAATCGGGGCAACAGCACCATCCAGCATAAGGCAAAAGGCAGCACAGCACCCGTTACAATGCTCAGCCTGTTGTGCAGTGCCCAGCGGATAAAAGGCGTGTACGCGCGGCGAATGGCTTCAAAACCGCGCTCAAACAAAAACAGCACCGGCGCGAGGATGGGCAGCGCGATAAGGGCAGCCAACACCAGGGCGACCAACCCGGTCAAAAACAGCAACATAAGCAGGAGCACCAGGATTTTGCCGATCAATATTAGCGTCGTAAAAATCAGGAACCGCGCAATAAAATACACCGGGCCGACCACAAACATCAGCAAAACGCCCGCCGCGCCCAAAAGCGCGGGTGCAATTTTCAAACCGCGTTTCCATAGTGACCCGCTCCAAACCCATCGGGGCAAACGCTTCACCGCGCGCCATGTCCATCTCATTTGCACACGCAGGTCGCGCCCCAAATTTTGGGGGGTTACAAACATCAGCAAATCGTCCCATATCAGCCGCACCCATGCTTTGCCAAACAGGTCGCGCCGCTCTGCCCACGCGCACAGATGCCCCCACAGGCGGTTTGCATCCTCGCGCCATGCTGCCCCGGAACTGAGCCAACAGTAAAACCACCACCCGGGATAGGCAACGGGAAATAGCACGACCGCCAACAAGACGCCCACGGCCTTGAGCGCGCACCCCACGACCACCCCCGCAATCCACAATGCGCGGGCGATGTATTCGCCCAACAAATAGACAAAGCCCAGCGGCACGCGCGCCGCGAGGGCGCCCAAACCCATCTCGCCCTTCTGTTTGAGGTCTGCCCCCTGGCGCAACCACGCCACCGAACCCAATTGCAAGATGGCGGAGCGCGTCATCTCACCCAAACGCCCAGACCCCCCGCTGTCGCCGCGCCCCCAATCCACCTGCCGCGAAGCGAGCATCGGAATAAAAAACAGCGCCACCCCCAAAGACGCGACAAGAGAAAAAACAACGGTTAATGCCATATCGCCAAAAATCTGCCCGGCCACGCCCTCGACAAACACAATGGGAAAAAACACCGCCACTGTTGTCAGGGTGGATGCAAAGACCGCCCCGCCGACTTCACCTGTTCCCCTGATGGTGGCCTCGATCATATCGTCGCCTTCTTCTCGACATCGGAAAATACTCTCCAACACCACAATGGCATTATCGACCAGCATGCCAATACCGAGTGCCAACCCGCCCAGAGACATAATGTTTAAGGACACGCCAAAAATGTTCATGGGGGCAAATGTGGCGACAATTGAAATCGGGATGGCGAGGCCCACAATGGCTGTGTGTGACGGATTTCGCAGAAAGATGTACAAGACCATAATGGCCAACACACCCCCCAACAGCGCGGTGCGCTTGACCTCGTTGACCGACGATTCAATAAATGTCGATTGATCGGACAGGAGTTCCATCGCCACGTCTTGGGGCAATGTAAAAGCAATAAAACTCGTCATCTCCTTCATCCGCACAAATTGCTGCACTTGCGCCCGCCGATCACTGGCTTTGGCTTTTTCGATCTCGCCCGCCCTGAACTGGGCGACATAAGCCAGTTGCTCGGGCGTGCCAAACAGGCGGTCGCGCACGCGCTGTGCCGTTGCCACAATATTGGCGTCGGCCTCTTTGAAAATCTCGATCTCCACACTTTCCACGCCATTGACTCGCGTGATGATCTCCCGCTCTTTGTGCGTGCGGTAAACCCGCCCCACGTCCTTCACCCGAATTTCAATGCCATTGCGGTCACCCACCACCAAGTTGGCAATTTCATCGATGGTGCGAAATTCATTCAGGGTACGCACCAGATACTGGGTTTGCCCGTCCAGTAAACTGCCGCCCGCGAGGTTGACATTTTCCTCCTGCAACCGCCGATTGATGGTGTTGATATTGAGTCCCATCATCGCCAACTGACGCTCGCTGATCTCGACCCGAATTTCTTCTTCGAGACCCCCTTTGACGCGGGCGGCAGCCACGCCCTTGAGTGCCTCTAGGTCTTGCTTGATCTCTTCTTCGGCAATATGGCGCAGCAAATACATATTCTCTTTGCCGTAAATTCCCAAGCGCATAATTGGGTCTTGCGTGGGGTCGTACCGCAAAATCAATGGGCGATTGACCCCGCGCGGCAAATTGAGGCGGTCGAGATTTTCGCGCACGGTCTGCACGGCGTCATTCATATTTGTATCCCACCCAAATTCCAAAATTACATCGGACATGCCGGGTCTGGAAATCGACGTAATGCTCACGAGATTGCTCACCACCCCGAGGCGTTGTTCGATGGGCCTTGAGATCAAATTTTCAACTTCCTCGGGCGCGGTATCCGGGTATTCGGTACGCACCGTGAGCGTTGGATATGAAATATCGGGCATCATATTCAACGGCAACTGCTGATAGGACACATAACCAAATACGGCAACGGCCAGCACCACCATAAAAATGGCCACGGGCCGCCGGGTCGTGATTTCAAATGTGCGAGAAAAATCCCGTTCCACATTGTCCCGAACTTTTGATTCCATAAAGTTCTCCACACTGGAATAAAAAATCAGCGAACCGCCGCCAACACCTGATGGTCTGCGATTCGCTCTTGTGACACGCGTTGTGCCAAAAATTTTATCACGTTTTTTCGGCTTGTTCCCCGGTTGAATCTGGCTTCGCGGGAATGCGCAATCCCTCGCCTTCAATGATCCGCACTTTGGCTTTGTCCTTCAAGCCATTCTGCCCCACCACCACAATCTGGTCGCCTTTTTTTACGCCCGCCAACACCTCGACAAATTCGGTGTCGTCAAACCCCATTTCAAAGCGCACTTTGCTGGCCATGCTGTCCGACACGACAAAGACGTGCGGCATGCCATCGTCGTACACAACGGCCCGCTTGGGCACGAGCACGGCTTGGGGGTGAGTCGCTGTCACGATATGTGCATTGACATACATGCCGGGCCGCAGCAGCCGATTTTTTACATTCAGTTCCAGCGTTACCTTAAACGTGCCCGAAGCGGGATCGACCACTGGGCTGATGCGCAATATCTCGCCCTCAAATTTTGTACCGGGCAAAAAATCTGTTGTCACCAGCGCGTGCTGTCCAATCGCCAAATTGTGCATGCCTTGCCCCGGCACGTGTACATGCGCGATCAAACGGCTCAGATTGACCATCTCATAGAGCTTTGTGCTGGCGCCAATGCGGTCGCCCAGTTTGACCAAACGCCTTGCAATGACCCCACCGACTGGTGCTTGCACGCGCGCGTAATTGAGGGATAATCGGGCGCGTTCCCACCGTATTTTGCTCTGCTCAACATTGATCTTGAGATCTTCGTATTCTTCTTTGGCCAGCAGTTGTCGGTTAAACAGTGCCTCTTTTCGCTTGAGTTGACTTTCCAGCTTTTGATACGCCAATTTCGCCTCGGCTTCGTTGAGCTTTAACTCGTCGTCAACCAGTTCGATCAGCACCTGGCCCTCGCGCACGTGCTCGCCCTCTTCGACCAGCACGCGCCGCACCAGCCCGGATCCTCGCGCATAAATATCAATGGTCTCTTCAGCCTCTACTGTGGCACTGTAGAGCACGTGTTCGGAAATCTCGCCCGTTTCCACGACAGATACTTTTACGGGCACCCCTTCAACGACTTTCTGCTTCTGATTTTTGCCCTTTGGCTTCTGGTTCTTACGCTTTTGATTTGCGGCTTTCGCCGAATCGACCTGTGTCGAATCGGTCTCGGCAGCACCGTCAGAAGCCTTGTCTGCTTTGGCTTCATCCTCGCAACCAGAAAACGCCCACAGAGCCATCAGAACCACGAGAACACCTGCGATATGCTTCAGCATTATTTATCCTCACAAGTTATTATATCTCTGAAATATACAAGACATTTGACGCATCAGCGAAAAAACGGGTTTCGGAAAACAGAGCGGTTAGCCCTGTCTGCCGTGTTGTTGAGCTTGTCGAAACACAGGCAGGGCACTAAGCTACCCCTGTTATCTGCATTTGTCCACCATAGACACGCTCTTTTGCAATCGCAATATACTCCTTGGAGATATCCCCCCCGATGAACCTGCGATTGTGCTTCAGTTCGGCGGCAGAGTGAGCCTAAAAATGAATGATGTACACCACCTCATAATAGACCCACAAGTGCCGCAAAAGGTACACTTTTTTTTCTTTTTCTCAGGTCGTCTGTGCAATCTGCCCAAATATACTGAACAAATGTATATGTTTCAAGAAAAAAATAAAACAGGCGATCGCACCGCGACCGCCTGTTTAGAATGGGTACAACATGACTCGCCACCGGCAAGCGTCAGCATGGGATATGAAAAACCATCACGGGCGATTCACCCCGCCAAAGACTGCCAGATGCAATCGGCGATGTCGCGATATATCTTTGCCAGAGGCGCGTCGGGATCAGAGGCCACAATCGGCTCTCCCGTATCACTTCCTATATGCACTTGAGGATGCAATGGAATCGCGCCCAAGAACGGCACGCGATACGCCTTTGCCGTGCGCTCGCCGCCGCCATGGCCGAAGATCCACGTCTCTGTACCGCAACTGCCACATATATACGTGCTCATATTTTCAATCACACCCAGCACCGGCACCTCAACGGTGCGAAACATTTCGACCCCGCGCCGCACGTCCTCCAGTGCCACAAGCGATGGCGTCGTCACGATCACGGCCCCATCCAAAGGAGTTGATTGTGTCAAAGTCAACTGCACATCTCCCGTGCCCGGGGGCAAATCAATGACCAGACAATCGAGCGGTGCCCAGGCCACATCGCGCACAAATTGGGTCACCATCTTGCCCAGCATGGGGCCGCGCCAGATAATCGGCACCCCATCGCCCGCGATCAATCCCATTGACACGAATTTTACGCCCTGCCGTTCAAGCGGTTTAATTTTTTTTTCGGGCGTCATCTGGGGTTGGGCTTTGGCGCCCATCATGATCGGCACATTGGGACCGTAAATATCCGCATCCATCAAACCCACCGCGCGCCCCGACAGGGCCATTGCCACAGCTAAATTTGACGCCATCGTCGATTTGCCAACGCCCCCTTTGCCACTGGCGATTGCGACAATGTGTTTTACACCCGGAATGGGCGGACGCGCTGGCATTGGGGGGGCATTCACAACGGACTCCTATTGTTTATTTTTTTGGGCACGACGATGGGCAGGCACCCCTACAGGGTGCTGCACGGGCGACTATGCTGCTCTGTCTTCGATGACTAGGTTGCGCCCGACGGTTCGGAGTGCTCTCATGATCTGACTGATATGGGAGTAGCAATCCGGGTCGAGCAACTTGCGGATGGCAGACTCGCTCAGGTTTAGACGGACAGCGAGTGCTTCCTCGGCGATCTCCTGCTTGCACATGGCCGTATAGAGGGCCAACTTAGCCGCGGCCACTGGCGGGACAGCGACGAGTTCCTGACCGTCGGCAACAGGGCTTGGCGTTGGTATTTTCCGTTTCTCTTGGACGTACACAGCGAGGATGGCGACGAGGGCGTCTTCAGCTAGGAAAAGAGATTCTTCCCTGGTTCGCGCCCCCGTTATGGCTCCAGGTACGTCGGGAAAGGACACGAAGAAACCACCTTCTTCCTCCGGTGTAAGGTTGCATGGATAAATATAGCGCATGGATCAAAACTCTTTCTATTGATGTCAAGGTCTTTCAGCATGGAGGCCAGCACACATGGGCCAATTTCTTTGTACGGAATAGTGGTTTGGCGGTTGCCCACATAGAGTGTCCCATGGCTGCCCTTGCCGCGGCGCGGATCAAAGCGGAACTCCTTCCCTGTCTTTCTTGCATAGCGTCTGGCATGCCTAACAAATTCTCTTCCATTCATGATTTCTCGATTGCACTTCGCACTTTTTGCTTCGCGGTCTGATCTATATGGTCACGCAAAACTGCATTCATCCGAGCACGATAATCTTCTCCATATTGCTTTTTATACCAGATCAAAATATCTCGACCTTCCACGGGAAATACGAGATACGCACTTTGAAAAAATCTTCTTCCAATTCGGGAATGTCCGAAAAATCAATCTCTCTATCCTTCATCTGAAGCAGTTCTTCTGTCGTTTATTCATCAACATGCGACCTCAACCCTGTGTCTCCATCACGCATTCTGCCAACTTTGGAATGCCTTCTCGAATTTGCGGCAGGGAGGCGTAGCCAAACGCGAGGCGCAGGTAAGGCACATCGTCGCGATAGACGTGAAACGCCTTGCCCGTGGCATAATCAATCCCGCGGGCTTCGGCGATTTGTTCGCACCTGACCACATCGGTGGTATCGGGCAATTTCACCCAGATAAACAACCCGCCTTTGGGGCGGCTAAACCACTCAAAGGCATTGGGAAATCGCGCCAGCATCTCAAACATCACATCGCGCTTTTCCTTTACAATCGCATTGATGTGATGAACATGCGTCCACAGATGCTCGCGGAAATACTCGTACACAACCGCTGCGGCCAGCGAGCTCGTTCCCCCATCTCGACGAATTTGCAAAATTTTGCCCAACAGGGGTTGTTGGGTAAAAAAGCACCCCAGGCGCACGCCCGGGCCTAAAATTTTGGAGAGCGATTCAATATGCACCACAGGCACTTCTGCCGGTAGGGTGTAGAGTGATGGCACGTAATAATCGTCTTCATACACCGTATCGGCATAACAGTGATCTTCCACGACCGGAAGCTCGTATTGCGCGGCAATTTGCAACAATTCACGGCGCCGTTTGAGAGGCATAATAGCACCTGTGGGATTTTGAAACGTCGCCAGCACGTAAATGAATTTTGGCAACTTTCCCCTATCGGCCCGTTTTTTTAACTCATCGGATAGCGCGTCCATCCGCATGCCGTGTTCATCCACGGGAATGCCCACCAATTCCGCGCCCTCTTTTTGGTACGCGCCAATAGTGCCCGAATAACAAAACGCCTCCATCACCACCCCGTCGCCGGGCTGATCGATAAACATCTGCGCCATCAGGGTCACGGCCTGCATCGACCCATTGGTCAACGCGATCTCTTCAACGGGCGGGGCGATCCCCTCGCGCTGCAACAAGCGGTTCGCCATCACTTGTCGCAGGGGCTGATATCCCAATGTGCCGGGATAAAGTGCCAGTTCATTGCCCATCTCGGGCAAAATACGCATGGCGGCTTCGGCCAATTCGCGATTGGGAAACGACGCCGGGTCGGGCCGTCCGCTGCCAAAGGGATAGTTCTCCATGGGGTTGCTCTCCTCAGTATTCAAATTTTTTGACCATCGGCTTTCAGCGGTCAGCTTTTCTATCGTTGTGGCGTTTCGCCGCGAATGTGGAATGTCACGCGCACGAACTTGCCGCTTTCGTCCTGGACAATGCCCGGTTCAGTGCCATTAAATTCCCGCATCGCGCGCCGCATCACGGGCCATCCGCGTCCGCGCTGTTCCATCAAGCGTGCGACGAGAATTGTACAACTCCTGAAGTTCGGTCGGCGATGGTTGCACCCTGCTGCGTTCGCGCCGAGTCCAGACGCGCCCGCGATAGTGAAGCGGCTCAAACCCCCGCAGACGAGGCACTTCGATCCAATGCACCCATCCGTTTGGATCGCTGTACCGCCCACAGCGCGCGGGCACCGGCACACTACAACCCGAATGCAAAAAACTGGTCAGCCGTTCCTGCACCGCATCTGGATCCTCTCTCACTCCGATAATCATCCCTCTATCATCAACCCCCAAGATGATCAGCCCACCTTCTGCATTGGCAAAGGCGCAAATCGCCCGGCCGATTCCCGATAGGTGTACGAGGTCGCGCTTAAATTCGGTTCGCCGATCCTCGCCCGATTTGATGCGTCTCGCAATGTCGTGCCATTCCATAAGATGATTGGGCGACCATCCTGAGCGAAGTGAAGGAACTACTTGGGGTTGTCCCTAGAATGATGGGCAACCACAGAACCACAAGGGTTGCCCCTACATGGACTGCTGGTTACTGTTGGGTCGCGCGGATCGCTTCAATACCCTTTTTCTCTCGCCTTCATGCGCGGATCGTACATTGCCAACAATCCCTCGTCTCTTATCTCAATCATCCGAACATTGGCGGCTACCGTGCCCTTTGTGTTTATTTTGTACCCGATTGACTTGAGATATGCCGGCGCAGCCTCTCCGAACTCGTCTTCCAAACGCGCCCACTCATTGCCTTCTGAATGCACCCGAGGGGCTGCAATTGACCACTCGGGGTCTTCTTCGAGCACCAATCTGCGCGCCAAAACCTGGAATACGGACGATGGGATGCGCGTCCCTCCGGACGCGCCCAAGGTCATTACAGGCTCGCCATCGCGCAACACAATGGTCGGACACATGTTCATAATCGGGGCTTTGCCGGGGGCAATTGAATTTTTCAACCCCGAACCGGGATCGAACCGCGACATGCCCGCATTCATCACCAAGCCCATGCTGGGAATGGTGACAAAAGACCCAAAGCCTGGCCCATGCGTCAGGGTCAGGGCCACCATATTGCTTTGCGCGTCTATCGTGCAAATATGGGTCGTGCCACCCGTATAAAGTGGTCGCAACAGGGATTGCCCGCGTTTGCCGTCGGCAATGTACCCGGCAATTTCTCTCGCGGTTGCACCGAGATGGATATCCGACAGCAGCACGTTCGTGGGCACATCCATGTGCTTTGGATCGCCAAAATGTCGATAGCGATCCATCCACGCCGCGCGAATAATTTCGATCATACCATGCGCTAGCCGCGCGGCATCTCGCGCGTAGAGATCTAATTCGGCCTCGTCGGCAATGGCACACATTTGCGCCAGACTCAATCCCGCGCTGCAAAGTGGCGAACTGTACACATCGTATTCCATACACATCAAGTGTACAGGATCGACGACCCGCGCCTCGTAATTCGCCAGATCATTTTGCGTTAAGCCCCCGCGGTTATCTCGAATGTGTTTGGCAATGCGCGCCGCGATGCGTCCCTCGTAAAACTCGCGCACTCCTTTCTCGGCAATCTGACTGAGCAACGCGCCCAAATGGGGGTTTTGGCCCCGGTCCCCACTTTTGGGCACTTTGCCATCGATTAGCAACAAGCGCGCGGTTTCTGGAAATGCGCGAATGCGCGCTTCGCTCTGGGCGATACCGGCTGCGTAGTTTGCCGACACCCGAAACCCGCGTTCACATGCGCGAATCGCGGGCGCGAGTACATCTGCCAATGTCATTTTGCCGAATTTCTCCAGTGCCAGACCGAGACCTGCCAGCACCCCGGGAACCGAAATGGCCCGATAGCCAATTTCATTGGCATACTCACTGACAGCCGAACCAAATCGCCCATCCGAGCGCGTTACGCGAAACATCCTCGCATGGGCGGACCGAGGCGCCACAGTATTAAAGTCCACACAGACGACTTTGCCATCAATATAGGCGGTCATCATTCCCCCATAACCGCCAATTCCGCAAGATTTAGGTGCTAAAACACACGCGAGAAATGCCGCTGTTACAGCAGCATCGACTGCATTGCCACCCTTTCTCAGCATACTTACAGCGGCAGAATCGGATTCGGGTTGTCCAACCACGGTGCCGTATTCAAACATTGCTGCCACAGGGAAAAACCCCCTTTTTGTCAGGTCCTCAATGAATCGTAATCGATCACCACTTTAATGGCCCCATCCTCGCGATCGGTGAACAACGCATACCCGTGCTGAATTTTTTCAAATGGCAACACATGTGTGACCAAGGGGGCCACATTGACGCGCCCTTGTGCGATCAGGTCGCGGGCGAGAGAAAAATTGGGCAGTACATTGGGGCCAACCGTAGAAATCAGATTGAGATTTAATCTGAAAAATTCGGGATATGCAAATGGATAATACGCATTATCGGGCACGCCAAAGCACAGGAGTGTACCCAGGTGTCGCACGAGTTTCAGGCACGAGTTCAAAGTCTCTGTCTGATGCCCGACCGCCTCGACGACCAGATCCGCCATTTTGCCGCGCGTAATCTCGCGCACCGCTTCGACAGCATCGACTTTATCGACATTGACGGTATGGGTTGCGTGCATTTTTTTTGCCGCATGTAAGCGGTAATCCAATTTGTCGAGTCCAATCACACTTCGGGCACCCAAATTGCCCAGCATGTGCGTGAACATCAAGCCCATCGGCCCCTGCCCGACAATTGCCACATCTCGATTGACGATATTGCCCAGTTTTTGACACGCCCATACCACCGTGCCCAAGGGTTGCGTCATCAAAATTTGTTCGTCGGGCACAACCCCTTTTGGCAATGGAATGGTTCTGCTATCGGGCGCGCAAATATATTCGCACAACCCCCCTTGTCGGTCGGGCAATGCAAGTACGAAATCCCCCGGTCGAAACTGCTCAGACGACGACTCGACCACCGTGCCCAAGCATTCGTGAATTGACAGGCCCACGCGCAACGGATACGGATCTCCATTGACGTAATCGACAAATGGGGCGCGCTTTGCTTTGCTCGGGTTGCACCGCGCGCGTTCCGCCAATTCATTGTGATCGTAATCCCACAAAGGCACGTCTGAACCGCACAGACACGCGCGTTCCATCTGAATTTTCACTTGTCCGGTGCCTGTAAGATGCGGTTCGTCTGCATCGACGACCACGATGCGTCTGGGCGCGACAATTTGTGCAGCTTTCACTGTTATCTCCAAAGGGGTTAGGGGCTAGAGCTTTCACTTCCATCTTTCGATCTGGAGCCACCTGCGACCGCGTAATATAGCGCGTCAATATAGAAAAGTCAATGAGACGTAAGACGCGAGACGTAAGACGTAGGGGCAATCCCCTGTGGTTGCCCGAATATGTGTCCCCTACGGGTATGGGCGGGGCGGGTTTTATTTTTTGTGTAAGAGGGGTTGGGTGGGCTTTTCACCTGCCTGCCGATGGGCAGCCTCTTGCCTCTCCATCAACCACAATCGCACATAGTGGCGTCTTTGCCCGACTTCGGGCGCATCTTCAAAGGCTGTGCGATTGTGCAAAATCCACCTGTTATTGGTGAACAGCATCTGCCCCGGCTCGAGATCGAATGCCACGCGCATATCGGGACGCTTCAACGCGGCTTCAACGGCTTCTAGGGCGCGCGCTTGTTCGCGCGTCAATGGCACACCCGCGTTCCGATGCCCCACGCGGATGTAATAATGCAAATAGCGCGTCATCAATGTCTGTTCGTCCCCGGAAAAAATGGGCGCCTTTTTTACAGGTGATTCGCCTGGCAGAAACTGCCCCCGTCGGTCAAAACAGAAGGGCGAGTAGAGCGCGTTCAGGACATCGGGGGCTCGATCGAGCAATCTGTTGTGCAACGCATAGGCACTGATCAGCTGACTGCGGCCACCCGACCGCGCGGTTTTTACACAAAGCAAGCCCACCAACTCGGGCACCTGTGCGCCAAACGCGCCATCCGTGTGAAACGAACTCTCTGCATTGGTCACGGAAAAACGCGCCCCGGATTTCACATCTCGCCCGGTATCTCGCACATCGTAGAGCAGCGTCCCTTCGATATTCTGTTCAAAAGGCACCCCCAAACACTGCCCGATCATCCAATAAGAACCCCGAGCTTGGTCCGGTGTATAATATTCTACGGGCAAACGCTCGACAATGGCAAACCCGCGCCCGGTTTGCAATGCCTCCAACACGGGCCGCAGACACGGCGCGCAAGCTGACCGGATGGCATCGGATACGCGGAGATCACACAGGGGCCCCGAGTGCTTTTGCACGCCGCGATACAGCGCGGACAAACAGCTTTCAGACAGGGTGTAATACCACTTTGAAGACGCGTCGACTGTCTCGGAAGTCCACGCGCGGCAATCTGTCAAAATTTTGTTTCGCATAGAAAGCTCTCAGCAATCAGCCCGCCCAACCCCATGTAGGGGCAATCCCTTGTGGTTGCCCAATCATCAATACAAGACGCCAGCGGATAGCCCATCCCCTCTCACTTCTCGCGCCTTTCCGGGGGGGCTGTGCGGGGTCACGGGCTACTGGCGTCTGGCGTTTCGCGTCTGACATTTTGTCTTGCGTTCAACTCATTTTCTTTTTAATTCTAAGCGACAAATTGCACCCTGTCAAGCGTTTGGCATTCAGAGGAGCGCGCGATGGACATCGAAAAAGTCGTCATTCCGGTTGCCGGCTTGGGCACCAGCCTATTGCCAGCCACCAAATCTCAGCCCAAAGAAATGCTGCCCGTGGGTCGAAAACCCATCGTTCAGTACGTGGTTGAAGAAGTGGTCGAGCAGGGCTTAAAAAAAATACTCTTTGTCACGGGAAAAGACAAACGCACAATTGAAGACCACTTTGACCGGGATGTGGAATTGCAAAATTACCTCTCGGAAAGCGACCACAAAAATTTGCCCGACGAACTCGACTATGAAAAAGAGGGCGTCAAATTCTTTTATACCCGACAAATTATCCCGGCCGGTCACATTGCCCCGGCGGGCATTGGCGATGCCATCAGCAGGGCAGAAGACTTTGTTGCGGGCGAGACATTTGTCGTGGCGTTTGGCGACACGATCATAAAATCGGGCAATCACGCCGGTCTCGTGCGGCGCATGATCAAATCCCACCACAAAAATCGGGCGAGTTGCACCATTGCTGTCGTTGAAGTGCCCGAAGGCGAAGAAAACCAGTATGGCATTGTCAAACCCAAAAGAGGCGCGCCCGAAGACGATTTTGCGATTGAACACATCGTGGAAAAGCCCGCGCCAGAACGCGCGCCGAGCAATCTCGGCGTGGCCGCGCGCTACATCTTCAATCCGGAAATTTTCACCGCGCTCAAACGCACCTCCCCCAGTTACAGAGGCGAGATCGAGCTCACAGACGCCATCTCTGTGCTCATCAAAATGGGACACGCGGTTCGCTGCATCAAATTGTACCCCGAAGAATCGCGCTACGACATCGGCAATTTCGAATCGTATTTCAAATCCTTCATCGACTTTGCCCTTTTTGATCAACGCTATGGCTACCTCATCCGGCAGTACCTGCAAAAGCGCCTGAGACAATTCTAATGACCCATGCGTTTCTCTCCACGGCGCCCGGACGCTGTGGCATTATCGGCAATCCCACGGACATGTACGGCGGCAGCGTCATATCGTGTTCCACCCAAGAACGCGCGGCCGTCTTGATCGAGCCCTCTGATGTGCTCAGTTTTGAAGTTGCGAATCAACGCTTTGAAGTGCATCGTCCCGAAGACCTCTACCCCGATGGGGGCTATTTTGATGTCGCCAAAGCCATCATCGACTTTCTCGACCTCGGCCGCGCGAAATTTTCCCTGCGCTGGGCATGCGACGTGCCCTTTGCCGCCGGGCTTTCCAGTTCATCGGCGATGAGCGTTTCCATTCTCAACGCGATTTTTGCATTTCTCAAACGCGACGAACACCCCTTTTTTCGAGCGGAAATGGCGCGCCACATCGAGCTCAACTACATGGCATTGTGCGGGTATCAAGACGCTTATATGTGCATGTTTGGCGGCTTGAATTACATGGACTTCCACGGCAAGCAATTTTACCGCGCGTTTGGCGATGAACCCTATGCCACCATCGAACCGCTCCACGATTACGTCGGGGATTACCCCTTTGTGTTGGCGCACACGGGCGTGCAACGCTCGTCGGAAACCGTCCACGTGCCGATTCGGGAACGCTGGCTAGAAGGCGACCGAGAAGTCCAGCGTTGTTATCTGCGCATCGCGCATCTCGCGCGCATGGGCAAGCGCGCGATCCTCGCCAAAGACTGGAAACAACTGGGCGCGCTCATGATTGAAAACCACGATATCCAGCGCGATCTGGGCGGATCGGGTGCTGAAAATGACCGGCTGATTCAAGCCGCGCTCAACGGCGGCGCGCTCGGCGCGAAACTCGCGGGCGCGGGCGGCGGGGGCACCATCATCGCGCTCGCATGCGAAATGCAACCCATTGTCAAAGCCCTGAAACAGGCCGGCGCCCGCCGCATCCTCTATCCCAAACCCCGCCCCGGCGCGACCACCATCCCGCTCAAAAACGAAGCCGATCGCCGCAGAGCCGAACGCGAACTCGCCGTGCGCGGCAAACAGGCCGATCTCCACCTATAGATTATGCCCCCTCAAAACAACCTCCGCGTCCTCTTCCTCACGCGACGCTATCCACCGAGCGTGGGCGGCATAGAGACGCATTGTTACAACCTCTATCGCCGCCTGATCGAAACGCGCGCGGTCAAACTGGTCGCCCTGCGCGAGAACTCGCGCTTGCACCTCGTTTGGTTTGTGCCCTATGCGTTTCTCGTTTCTCTTTTTCAAATTCTCTGCCGGCGCGTCGACGTCATTTATTTTAGCGACGGCGTGATCTGCATCCTCGCCCCATTTCTCAGGCCGTTGACGCGCGCGCGGTTTGTCGCGACCATTTACGGTCTGGAAATGACGTATGCCAATCCGATCCTGAGTCCCTTGATGCGCTATGGGGTCTCGGTGTGCGACAGCGTGCCCGTGATCAGTCAAAAGACGAAAAAAGTCGCGATCCGCGCGGGCGTGCCTGCTAAAAAAATTGACATCATCTATCTCGGCATCGATCCGCCCACCATTCCCAAAGCACAGCGCGATGCCCTCAAATCGCAATTTGAAGCCAAACACGGCATTCGATTTGGGCGCGACAAAATCCTCCTGAACTTCGGCAGGCAAGTGCCTCGAAAAGGCGTTGCCCAATTTTTGGAACGCGGCATGCCATTGCTCGACCGAGACATCAAACTGGTCATCAGCGGATCTGGCCCAGATGCCGCGCGCATTCGCGATATCTGGAAAAAAAACAACCTTCAAGACCGCGTGTTGCTGCGCTATCTCAGCGATGAAGAATTGGGCTTGCTCCGCAAAGAAGCCGACCTCTTTATCATGCCCAACGTGTCCTATCCCAACGATGTTGAGGGCTTTGGCATCGCGCAACTCGAATGCATGCACGACGGCACGCCCGCGGTCGTCTTCGCGGTGGATGCGCTCACGGAAAGCGTTCGCAAGGGCGGCTATCTCATTCCCCCAAATGATTACCGCGCGTTCGCGGATCAAATTCACGCGTTCTTTCAATTGCCCGCAAAAGAACGCGCGCAAATCGAACGCGAGGCCCGCGACTATGTCCGGTCTGAATATACATGGGACAAAACCGCTGCGGAATACGTCCAGATTTTCAATGGTGAACGAGGAAAATCGCGCGCGCGAAGCACAATGTCAGCAAAAGACGCGAAAATCGCGACAAAGACGCCGCGCGCGCGCTGAGCGGAAGGGCGCGACGCGGCACATCGCGTATTTGTCTGCCCTCCTCCGGCTCAATAAGTGATTATTCAAAGTTTTTTTCGTATATTTCACACAAGGATATCTTTTATGACCGGTGCCGACATCCTCATCCAAAGCCTGAAAGCGCAGGGCATTGACACCCTCACGGGCATGCCCGGCAACCAGAATATTCACCTCTACGACGCGGTGCTTCGCGCCGGGGGCATTCGCCATCTGCTCATCCGTCACGAACAGGGCGCGACCCTGATCGCAAACGGATATGCCCGCGCATCGGGGCGCGTGGGCGTCGCGCTCACGGTGCCTGGCCCCGGCTCGACCAATGCCTCCACCGGTCTCGTGGATGCCCATACCGATTGCGTTCCCGTGTTGCTGATTACCGGGGGGACAGAAGTGGCGTTTGACGGCCGGGATCGCGCCAAGTGTTTTCACGGCCTCGATCAAGAAACCTTTTTCAGGCCCATTGCGCGCTTTTTCGCGCGCCCCAAATCCATCGCGGAAATCCCCGCGGCGGTTGTCGGTGCTTTTCGCGCGCTGCGCGCGCCGCGGCCCGGGCCAGCGGTCATTGAACTGCCGACCGATATCGCCGCGGCCGAGGGCATGGCGGATATTCCCCCCTTTGTTGAAGGGGATCGCCCCCGCCCGCGCCGCGCGGAAATTGAACGCGTTGCCAAGGTGCTCCGCGCGTCCAAACGCCCGATCATTCTCGCCGGCCATGCGGTTACACACGCCAATGCCACCGATGCACTCCGTCGCCTCGCAGAGGCATGCAACATCCCGGTTGTCTATACGCGTTTGGGCAAAGGAGTGATGCCGGACAGGCACCCCCTCACCGTGGGGCACTGTGCTGCCCAGGCGGGCAAAATCGCGCTCGGCGAGGCGGACTTGCTCCTCGCCATTGGCTGTCGCTTCACGCAAATTGACACGCGCAGTTGGACGCTGCCCTTGCCACATCGCAAAATTCAACTCGACCCGGACCCGCGAGAACTCGCCCGCGAATATCCCATTGAAGCCGGTGCTTCGGGCGATCTGGCGCAATCTATCCCCCAACTCGCCGAAGCCGCGGGCGATTGCGCGGCCGATTGGGGCAATTTTATCGCGCGCACGCGGTCTGAAACCGCGTCCAAACGCGCGCCCATCCCCTTGATGGGCGTCACGCGCAACGCCCTTCCCGAAGACGCGATCATCGTCGTGGATGTCACCTCTATTGGGTATCGCGCGTTTGACGAATATCCCATTGCCCTCCCCCGTACATTTCTCTACCCCAGCCACTCGGTCACATTGGGGTTTGCCATTCCCGCTGCCATTGGTGCCAAACTCGCCTGCCCGCGCCAAGAGGTCGTGGCGTTCTGCGGCGATGGCGGCTTTCAGATGACCGCCAGCGAACTCGCCACCGCGGCCGAACACGGCATTGAGACCGTGGCTGTCGTTTCCAACGACGGCAGCCTCTCCGCGATTCGCGGCGCGCAAGCCAAAGCCTTTGACGGGCGCGTGATCGACACGGATATGCAAACGCCTCGCCTCGCGGACCTCGCGCGATCCCTCGGCGCGCGGGGCATCCGCGTGGACGATCCCCAGCGTTTTGAAGCCGTATTCGCCGACACCCTCGGCCTTGAAGGCCCGACCGTGATTGAAGTTATGATGCGCGAACAACGCGACCATCTCATCCGCCTCGTGCCGTGGCTGTATCCCGATTAGCGGACAGCCCCAGCCGCCCTTGTAAAAACAACAATAAATCGCGGATAGACCCCATGAAAACGTTCCACAGACGCGCGCGACAAGTGAAAAAATTTGCGCGAACGCATGGTTTCGCGGCGTGGTCGCGTGTGAAAACTCTCCCCAGATCGATACGTTCCTATATCCCGCGCATCGCGATCTACTGCGCGATTTGTGCGGTGGTTTATTCGGGTATTGCCGTTGCGGTCATTTATCAGTACAAAGATGGCTTGCCGTCTTTTGAAAAACTCGAAGATGTCGATCCGGCGCAGACGACCCATATTTTTTCGCGAGATGGCGTGGAGTTGAAGAAATTCTGGGTGCAACGGCGCGACCCCATCGCGTTTGGGCAATTGCCGAGCACGGTCATTGACGCCCTGATTTCCACGGAAGATCGGCGTTTCTGGGAACACTGGGGGGTGAGCGTTCCCGATATTATTCGCGTGGTGTTTCGCAATATTTACGTGTCGGGCACCTTAAAGGGACACGGGGCCAGCACGGTGACGCAACAACTGGCGCGCAACATTTTTTTGACCCCGGATCCCACGTGGAAACGCAAAATTCAGGAGCAACTGACCGCCGTGCTTTTAGAGCGCACCTATACCAAGCGCGAAATCATTACGATGTATTTTAATCAAGTCTATTTCGGCAATAGCGCGTGGGGGATTCAGGCGGCTTCGCGTCGATTTTTTGGCAAGAACACCGAAAATTTGGCGCTGGCTGAAAGCGCGTTATTGGTCGGGCTTTTGAAAGGGCCGACCACCTATTCGCCCCTTTACCATCCCCAGCGCGCGCGGGACAGGCGCGACAATGTGGTGCTCTACAACATGCATCAGTTGGGCACCATTTCAGACGCGGACTATCGCGCGGCTTTGCAACAGCCGATTCTCTTGCAGCAGCACGCAGAAGAGATGGGCGAAGCCCCCTATTTTACCGAGTCCATTCGCAAGTATTTGGAACACAACTACGGGTTGGATGTGCTCTATGACGGCGCGACCGTGCAGACGACGCTGGACAGTCGGTTGCAGCGGATTGCAGAAGAGGTGGTCTCGCGCCATGTGACGGGGCGGCTGAAGGATCGCGTGGCGGCCAATTGGAGACGCCATCCGCCCGATACGACATTTTTTGCCCAGATCAAGACGAGAGCAGATACCTTGGCCAATCTCGTGTTGCAGGGCGCGCTGGTCGCGCTCAACCCGCGCACGGGACACATTTTGGCCATGGTGGGCGGGCGCGATTTTGCCGAGAGCAAATTCAACCGCGCAACGCAGGCCCTGCGGCAGCCGGGGTCTGCTTTTAAGCCCTTTATCTACACGGCTGCGGTTGATATGGGCTATGCCCCCACGTGGAAATTGCCCGATACGGCGGTGTCGATTAAGATGTTTGACGGAACATTCTGGCAACCCGAAAATTACGACCGAAAATTTCTGGGCTGGATGACCATGCGCGAGGGATTGGCCGGTTCTCGCAACGTGGTCACGACGCGGGTGTTGCAAAAGGTCGGGCCAGAGACCGTGGTGCAATACGCACAGCAAATGGGGATCGACTCGCGCGTCCGGCCCGTTTTGTCGTTGGGCATGGGAACCAGTGAGGTCGAGTTGCTGGAACTGGTATCGGCTTATGGCACGCTGGGCAACAAAGGCATTCGCGTGACGCCCCTCGCGGTGCTGAAAATTGAGGATAAAAATGGCACTGTGCTCGAAGAGAATATTCAAGGGCGCGAACAAGCGGTGTTGAGCGAAGAGACCGCGGCGGTGACCGTGAACCTGATGCGGTCGGTGCTGGACATGCGCCGGGGCACCCAGCACGCGATGTTGACTGGCACGGGCCGGATCGCGCGCACGGCGTATGGATTTCGCCGTCCCGCGGCCGGAAAGACCGGCACCACGCAGAATTATGCCGATGCGTGGTTTATCGGGTTCACCCCGCAGATCGCGTGTGGGGTTTGGGTGGGGTTTGATTCCAAAGTGTCAATGGGCAGTCGCATGTCGGGCGCGGCCGTGGCCCTGCCCATTTGGGCGGAATTTATGAAACGCGCGCACGCCGCACTCAAACTCCCGGTTGAAAATTTCGCGCTGCCCCCGAGCATTCCAAATGTAGAAATTTGTGGCGATACCTACCAAGTCGCGTCCATTTATTGTTCCAAACGCTACACTGAGGTGTTTAAGCCCGGCACCGAACCCACACGCCCGTGCCCAATGCACACCTCCAACGCGCAGGACTTGTCCGCGCCGAACCAACCCAGCAAGCCCAAGACCAAGCGCGAATACCAGTTTTGATCGCGGAGAGACACAGCGGGATCGAAAGTCGCGGATGGGTATAACCCGTCCGTTTTTTTTTTTCAATTTTGTTGACTGAGGGCGACTTTCGTATTACGATAAACCGAATGTTACATACAGAGACATACGCAACACTTTGAAACGCTGCGAGGCGAACATGCCGATTCAGATTAACGGTATAACCTATTATTCAGCAACCGAAGTGATAGGGGATTTGAATGTGTCGCGCCAAACGCTTTGGCGGTGGCGGAATGAGGGGAAAGTTCCGGCTGGAAATCGGTATCGCGGCCGGAAAGTTCTCTTTACATCTGCCGAGGCCGAAGCGATTCGCCGCTTCGCCAACCGAATTGAACCCATTGATCAGGCTAATGCAAATCAGTTAAAACTGACAGAGATGTAGCAAAATTTTGGAGTGATGATGCGCGAAATGTATTTGGACAATAATGCGACGACGCAACCGTTGCCCGAGGTGCGCGACGCGATGATGCGCGTATTGGACGAGGGGTTTGGCAATCCGTCGAGCGCGCATTTGGCTGGCGACCGCGTGCGCGACGCCATGGTTGCAGCGCGTGACGCCGTTGCAAAGTTGGTCGGTGCTACATCTGATCAGATTGTGTTTACGGGGAGTGGGACCGAAGCCAATAACACGGTCTTCAATTCTGTTGTTCAACGCGCCCAAACGGAAAAACGGGTTCGCATTGTGACAACGACCGTAGAACACTCGTCCATTGTGAAGATGTGTAACTATCTCGGTGAAAAAGGCGTTGAGGTCGTATCTGTTCCCGTGGATCGGAATGGGCAGTTGAGTTGGGGCTTGCTGGCCGAAGCCGTTACGCCAGACACGGATCTGGTTTCTGTGCAGTGGGTCAATAACGAAACGGGCGCGATTTTGCCCATTGAGCGGATTGCTCGGCTTTGCCAAGCCCGAGGTGTGTTATGCCATACCGATGCCGCGCAGGCCGTTGGCAAGTTGTCCATTTCTTTAGACGAACTGCCCGTTGCCTTTTTGACGTTTACCGCGCATAAATTCCACGGGCCCCAAGGCGTTGGCGCGCTCTATGTGAAAGCGTCCAAAGGGTTGTTTCCACTGCTTTGGGGCGGAGGGCAAGAAGGTGGATTGCGGCCGGGAACAGAGAATGTGCCCGGCATTGTTGGCATGGGCACCGCGGCGCAGGTGCGATTGAATCGGCTTGCGGATGTGCAGGTGCTTATGGCTTCGCTGCGGGATTATTTTGAGCAGTCCGTTATGGATCGCGTGCCCGATGTGGCGATCAATGGCGATCCCGAGTTGCGGATTTGCAATACGACAAATTTGCTGTTTCGGGATGTGGATGGTCAGGCACTCGTGGCTCGGTTGGATCAGGAAGGGATTCGGTGTTCGCAGAGTTCGGCATGCACCAATCAGCGGCCCGAACCGTCGTATGTGTTGCGTGCGATGGGCCTTTCTGAAGCAGAGGCGTACTCGAGTATCCGATTTAGCTTTTCGGAGTTCAATGCGATTGAAGAGGTCGATGAGACGGTTGCACATATCGAGCGTTTGTGTGGACAATTGCGCCGATTTAGGCGACGGCGATTGACGCCTTTGGCAGGGGTGAGATCATGAAATTCAGTGGACACGAAACATTTGCAATTCGAGAAGGGTGGCTTCACAAAGGGCTGAAGTTGCTGATTGAAGACCCCGAGTTGTTATTCGATGAATATGTTGCGGATTGGCTCGGCGTTGGCAAAAACATGTCCCGTTCTATTCGCCACTGGTTGGAGGTCACGGGATTGGCCGTGCGAAAACGAGCCAATGGGCGTCAGACCCGATTGGAAGTAACAGAACTCGGCAGGCTGATTTACGATCGCGATCCCTATTTTATAGAAATCGGGACCTGGTGGGCCTTGCACATCAATCTGGTGAATCCCGAAAATCAAGCTTTTACTTGGACGTGGTTCTTCAATCATTTCAGTCACTCCCGATTTGAAAGGGCTATGTGCATAGACAGGCTATCTCGCTATCTACAGCAAGATCGAAAGCTCAGTCCAAGGACTATTGAGCGAGATGTTGCTTGCCTTTTGCATAGCTATGCCAGACACATTCCAATCGAACATAAGGATCCAGAAGAAGCACTTGAATGTCCATTTGTTGAGCTCGGTTTAATGAGTTATTTTCATACGTCGAGATATTACCAAGTGCATCAAGGCGAGAAAGCAGTCCCGACATATTTACTCGGATATGCCCTCTCCAAAGCATTTGTGGAGGCCCGAACGGGCCAAGGCACAGTCAATATATCTGTGAGAGAGGCAGCAACGAGCCCAGGCGGACCCGGCAGGGCATTCGCGTTGACCAGTGAATCGCTATTCGCGCTTGCTCTTAAGGCCGAAAAAAAGAATTTAAACGAGGATATCCGCGTGCTCGGTTTCGCCGGGGATCGAAGGATACGCATTCCGCGAATACGACCCATTGATTGGCTGAGAAATCATTACGAAGCGATCCAATGGAGAGATCATCATGCCGCGTAAGAAAATAGTTGAGTTCGATGCTGAAGTATTTCTGCGTTCCATCAACATTCAATACGATGCAGATTATCCGGATCGGATTGCACACTACCAACCCACGGCTAAAAGTGTCCCTCTCATAAAATCCCTGCTCGGTTTTGAACGAGACAGGGCATTTTTTGTTGTCGCGCCTTATGGAACGGGAAAGTCAATTACGGCGACCTATTTGTCGCTTATGATTGAAAATCGCCCCAATGCTGATGAGACACTCACTGTGGTCGAAGACAGGCTACGGGTTGTCAGTCCAGATTTGGGCAAATTTTCCAAAGAACGCCGCAAGAATAAAGACACAGGACTTGTGCTGGTATTGCAGGACTATTGTCGGAATTTGAGCGAAAGTCTGAAAGATGCCGCGCTGAAGGGAATGCGGCGTATGAAACTCGGTCGGCAAGCTCGTACTATTGCGTCAATGCCGTGTGAGACAATTGAGCAGGCAATTGCGTTGCTCAGTGTGGTTCGGGACAAGGCGCGCGCCGCAGGCTGTGATCGGATTGCGATTTTGTGGGATGAGTTTGGACGCCATATTGAGTCTTTGATTTCTGAGGGGCGTTCCGTTGCTTTGAGTGAAATTCAATTGTTGGCTGAGTTTGTGAGTCGATCACAGGCCATTCCCGTAACGCTCGGGCTGTTGTTGCATCAAGAGTTGTTGCAATATGCGGGCAGTATGCCGCAGTCGGTTCGATCCGAGTGGCGAAAAATTGAGGGTCGTTTTCAGACGATTCAGTATATCGACGACAGCAAGGAAATATACCGCTTGATATCCGAAGTGGTTTCCGCACAGAACCGCATGCCTGCAACCTGTCTGCGTGCAACGCACAGGCAGGAAGGGGACGATCAGATCGGCCTGTTTTCCGATCTGACCATCTATTCTGAATTGCCTGCCAAACAAGCTATGTCGTATGCAAAATGGTGCAAGCAACTCGGGCTGTTTTCCGACTTTACCCTACCGGAACTCGAATCGCTTCTGCGCCGAGCATATCCCCTAGAGCCGACGACCCTGTACTTGTTACCCCGCCTTTCCGGCCGAGTCGCTCAGAACGAAAGAACACTGTTCAGCTTTCTCAATTTTATGGACTTTCAGCATCTCGTTCGGCCGGACCATCTCTACGAATACTTTTCACCTGAAATGCGTACAGACACAGCCGTAGGGGGAACATATAGACAATGGCTCGAAACACAAAGTGCCCTCTCGAAGTTGGACGATGACAATGACCTGGCGGCAACAGCACTGCGAACCGCAAGCCTGTTGGGTTTCGGGGTCGGTGGCGAGCGGTCTCGCACGTCCCGCGATTTGCTGCTGTTTGCCCTGCGCGGCTATCGTCAACCACAGCAGGCAGAAGCAGTCGTTGATCAACTCATAGACAGAAAGCTCCTTTTACACAGAAAACACAGCGATGAAGTCTCTGTTTGGCATGGGACAGATGTCGATCTTCGGGGCAGGCTTGAAGAAGAAAAATCACGGCAGCGAAGGACATTCGATTTCATGACTTTCTTGGCAGATGAGGCTAGTCCTCCTGTTTGGCGACCGGTCACATATAACAGCGACTTTCACATCAGGCGTTTTCTTCTAGGCGCGTATCGTAGCTTGGAAAAACTGGATGAATACTTGGGGGCAAACATTTCTCATAATATTCCTGTTGGATGTGACGGTATTTGTATCTATGTGATTGTCGAGACAGCAGAGGAACTTCGGGAAGCAGAGCGAGTGGTGTACAACTTCGACAGAAGTTCACTGGCTGCCAAGCACGTGCGCGATGAACGGGTTATTCTTGCGATACCCAAAGCCCCTATCCCTCTGTTTGAGACAGCTTTGGAAGTGTGGTGTTTAATTCAGATGCAGGAGGATGATAAGTTGGTGGAATCAGACCCGCATGTGTTGTCTGAAATTCAACAGATGACAGATGATGCCCGTAGCCATCTTCAAAAGCTTCTCGATCGGTTGATCCTGCCGAGTGGTGACGGGCCACGCTATTTTTTTCGAAATAACGAGTTGCCCGTTAAAAGTGCTTATGACTTGAGGAACGAACTATCCAAAATCATGTCAAAAATTTTCCCGCATACACCCAAGATCAACAATGAGATGATTGTTCGGCGCAAACCGACCCCCATTATGGTGAACGCGCGCAAGAAGCTCTTGCTCGGTATTCTCGAACGGAGCGGTCAAGAGAATCTCGGGATTGAAGGCAATTCCCCTGCTGCGTCCATGTTCCGCACGGTGCTGCTACACACGGGATTGTACAGAAAAGACGATGATGCCTGCCTACCGCGCCCGCGGCGCAGGCAGGGACGCTGGCGTTATGCGATGCCCGAGGAAGTGGAGGATGAAGGGCTAAGCGATGTTTGGGATAAGGTGCGTGCATTTTTCACAATGCCATCGGTAAAACCCAAGGATATTCGAGGGTTCTTCAATGAACTGATGGAACCTCCTTATGGGGTTCGCGCCGGGTTGTTGCCCATTCTCTTTTCCGCAGGTCTCAAAGCGTTTCCGAGTGTGTTTTCTCTGCGCTATAAAGGGCGTTATGTGTCTGATATTTTGCCTTCGAGGATTGAGGCGTTATGTCGTGAACCGGAAATATATGAATTTACTGTCTTAGATCTCGATCAGACAAAACGAGCGTATCTTCGGGCTATTTGCGAACGCTTTGGCGGTGTGGCACAGGCGAAAAGTTTAACGACCGGACCTGTCCTGAGCGAAGCGAATGGAAATGATCTCATTCGGGCCTGCTATGACGCGCTTGAAAACTGGAAGATGAGTCTTCCCACAGGCGCGCTTTCAACCCGGCGTTTAACCGCGCAAACCCGTCGCTTCCAAACAGCACTTCGTCAGCAGTCCGATCCGGTGGAACTGCTTTTTGAGCGCATTCCAAGCGCATTAGCGTGCTCAATTCAAGAGCAACACTTGTTGTTGGAATCCCTCGAAAAATGCAAAAATGAACTCTCTGAGGTCATTGACGGCTACCGGAAAGAAGCAATTGCTTCTTTACTTAGGGCCCTGTCTCTGAACTGGAAATCCAAAAACAGAGATGTGCAGGAGATCGCGCGCCATTGGGCATTTTGTTTTCCCGATGAATTGTCCAATATGCTCAATGACAGTGTGTCAAAGGGCCTCCTCTCCCGTGTGCGTATGCCGTATCCGTCTGATGACAAACTCATTGATTCCCTGTCTAGCTTGCTGCTTCGCAAGACGCTCAACCGATGGGATGACAGCAGCATCGCAGCTTTTGATCGGGAAATTCACAGCGCAGTGAGACGCATTGAGGAATTAGCCCTGTCGTCTGAGTTCCGTGTAAGCGGCGCAATGAAAAATGGGTTGACTCATCTCGTCCAAGAACGCATGAAGAAATTGTATGGACGTTTAACCCATATTGTTGGTGCGGAAGAAGCCCGTGATTTGTTTGCACACATTCTCAGAGACAATACGAGAAAGGATTAGCATGGCCACAATACAAGATGCCTTGAACAATCTGTCTGATGTTTCGACAGGCTCAGCAACTGACATTCGGCATATCGTCAGTGTTTCAGGGGGGAAAGACTCAGCCGCCTTGGCCATCTATATGCGGCAGAACTATCCCCAAATCCCTGTGGAGTATGTCTTCTGTGACACCGGATGTGAATTAGATGAAACGTATGCGTATTTGGAGTGCTTAGAGGCACTGCTTGGCGTTACTGTTCGTCGCCTAAACGCGCTCGACGGTTTAGGGGTGGAGAAAAAGCCCGGGCGCACTCCGTTTGATATGTATTTGAATGAGATATACGGCGGCTATTTGCCCAGCCCGAGATCGCGGTGGTGTACGCGCGTGTTGAAAATCGAACCGTTTGAAGATTACGTTGGCAACAGCCGGGCGTATAGCTATATCGGCATCCGCGACGATGAAGACCGAGATGGATATATTGCAAAAAAACCACCCTCGATTTCTCAGCAGCCCAATATCATTCCCGTTTATCCGTTTAAGGACGATGGACTTGGCTTGGCGGATGTTGTGCAGATTTTGGAGGAGTCAGGGCTTGGTCTGCCGGAGTACTACAAATGGCGGTCGCGGTCGGGATGCTATTTTTGCTTTTACCAGCAGGTTGGGGAATGGCAGCGGTTGAAAGAAGAACATCCCGATTTGTTTGAGAAAGCAAAGGAATACGAGCAGGCGAAAAATGGGAAGCAATTTACTTGGGTGGATGGGAAGACCTTAGACGACATTGCAAATCAACCCCTTAGAGACTTGCCCGTGATTGACGAGACCGAAGGATGCGCGATTTGCCATTTGTAACCTCTCTGTGTAAATTAGGGTTTTGGATTTATCAGACGTTATGCCTATGGCATTTACATGGGATAAAAACAAAGCAGAGGCGAATCTGTCAAAGCACGGTGTGTCATTCGACGAAGCAAGTGCTGTTTTCAAGGACACGCTCTATATTGATTTTTATGACCCCGATCACTCGTATAATGAGCATCGGTATATTATCATCGGACAATCAAAGCGCGGTCGTTTGTTAATCGTATCATACACCGAGCGGGGAGATGCGATTCGTTTGATTAGTGCAAGAGAAACAACCCGCAGAGAGAGACAAACCCCTGCCTGTCGCGCGACTCTGGCAGGCAGGTATGAGGAAGGATGAGACAACAATGCAGGATGAACTGCGTCCAGAGTATGACTTGCGAACCTTGCAAGTGCGAAAAGTTGGCCCCAAGCGAAAGCACTTTGGCAGATCAGTCGCCCAAGTAGCACCTGATAGGGATTTGAAGGTGGCAGAGATCAATGGCAGGACTCTGCGGTCAGTGTCCGATACAAGGCCACTCTACATACTACCTGATGATCCGGTGACAGAAGAGGTGCTTATTCCATGCTTTCAGGCCGCTGCCCAAGTTGATTGCATGGTGGGCTTCTTTTCCAGTGAGGTTTTGGCGTCACTAGCCCCAGGCTTGGCTACTTTTGTAAACTGCTCACAAGAAAGTTTTCGCTTGATCATCAGTCCCCTTCTCCGAGCCGAAGACAAGGCCGCAATCGAAAAAGGCGTGATCTCTCCTGAAGATATCGCCAATGCCGCTTTAGAAGATATTGTTGTCACTGAAGACCTCGTTCAGAAACACACGCTGAAATGTCTTTCTTGGTTGCTGCGTAGTGGGCGCATCAAGATCAAAATTGCCTTGATGAAAGACGCGCTTTTCCATCCAAAGGTTTGGCTCTTTAGTGGAGATGGTGATGTAATAGCAGCGCACGGGTCAAGCAACATGACTTATGCCGGTATTCGGAAGAATATTGAGCAAATCTCCATTTCCAAATCGTGGGAGGATCCCAACCAACGCTACATCACCGAAAAGTTTTGTGACCAATTCGGACAGCTTTGGGAAAATGAAGATGATCGCTGCATCGTCGTTGGGATGCCACAGGCTATCCAGAGACAGCTATTGCAGACCTACTGCTCTGACATCCCGCCAACAGAGACAGATTTGCGCGCGCTCTATAGGCGGGCAACTGAATTTTCAGTTGTGGAAGAATCTCCTAAACTCTACGGGTCATTTGCGATACCACCAGACCTTCAATTTGAGGATGGACCATTTGAGCACCAAGGCAAAGCAGTCAAGGCTTGGTGTGAAGCCGGTTATCGGGGCGTCTTGGAAATGGCGACCGGGTCGGGCAAGACGATCACTGCCATGATTTGCGCTCATAGGCTATATGATGTGTATAAACCTCTTCTTATCGTCGTTGCGGCTCCCTATGTCCCCCTCATTCAGCAATGGTGTGATGAGATCGCGCCCTTTGGACTCAAAGCGGTTAATCTGACCGCGGCCAATGGCGCAAGGGGACGGGCACATGAACTCAATAGGATCAAACGGCGGTTCCGAAATGGAATGAGCAACATTGAGGCCGTTGTCGTTTCGCACCGTACACTTTGCAATAGCGCGTTTAAGGCTGAAGTTGAAAAATTTGACTGTGATACCTTGCTCATTGCGGATGAAGTACACAATTTGGGAAGTGAGGGATTCATAACTGATCTGCCCTCTTTCTTCGATTACAGGCTTGGTCTATCTGCAACCCCTATTCGCCAATATGATGAACAGGGAACAGAGATCCTGTTTTCGTTTTTTGGCCCGGTTGTTTTCCAATTCACACTCAAGGAAGCAATCGGGCGATGTCTCGTTGAATACGATTACTACGTCCATCCAGTGAAACTCACGCAGGATGAGATGGATGAGTGGTATGCCCTCACCGCGAAGATCAAGGCGAATGCTTGGCGTCAGGAGAACGGGGAACCCGATGAGTATCTCACCAAGTTGCTCAGAGACCGTCGGGCACTCTTAGAAAATGCTAAAAATAAAATTGCTGCTCTAGAGAAAGCCTTGATACGCGAAGACCTTCGGACGCTTCGCCATACGTTGATTTATGCCTCTGATAAGGCACCACAGCAACTCAACGCCGTCAATGCGTTATTGAATACACACGGAGTACTTTTTCACCAACTTACTCACGTAGAAACAGCGAACCGCGATAAGATGGCGCGTATTATTCAGTCCTTTCAAGAAGGCACACATCGCGTCCTTACCGCAAAGCGCGTCCTTGACGAAGGCGTGAACATTCCGCAGATTGAAAAGGCTTTCATCCTCGCAAGTACCACAGTGGAACGGCAATGGGTACAGCGTCGAGGACGACTTCTCCGCACTTGCCGCGAAATTGGCAAAACGCATAGCGAGATTCACGACTTCATCGCATTGCCGCCGGATATGGGTAATATCGACGGTGAGGCCCGCACCCTAATCCGATCGGAACTCTTGCGGATACAGGAATTTGCCAGCCTTGCGCGAAATGCCGGCAGGGCTGACGGCCCGCTGAGTCTCATTCATGAACTCGTCAACGCAGTTTTCTAAGGGAGGGAGACAATGCCGCTCAACGAACGAAAAATTATCAGCATCATTCTCGATGAGTGCAAAACGGTTGAGGAGAGATGCGACGGATACCAAGAGGAGATGATCGAAGTAATCTCCGACATCCTTCAGTATGAAAGAGCGCATCGCGTATCGAGAACGAATATTCAAAAACAGATAAATGACAAGTGTAATGCGGCAGGCCATTTTCTCGCGGAGAAGCGAGGTCAAACCAAAATGGCCGAGGGAGGTATCCGATGAAACTGATCAGCGCCAAATTTGAAAATTTTCGCCTTTTGCGCCCTCTGGATTTGGACTTCTCAACAGATACTTCGAAGAAACTAACAGTCATCCGGGCCGAGAATGAAACCGGAAAGACCACCATTCTGAATGGACTGCAATGGGCACTCTATGGCGATGATGCCTTGCCCGGTAAACGCCAAGATTACCGCCTCCACCCGATCGATTGGGATGTAGCGGACAGCAGTAGGGTTCCAATATCCGTACAGGTCAAATTTGAGATAACGAAGCTTGGAGGCCCAAGAGGCTCATTTGAAACCAGACAACAATATCTCATTATACGATCAGCATTTGAGACATTAAACGGCGATAAATGGGATCACACTCCATCGACAGTAAAACTGTTCGAATTAACAGACACCGGCAGTGAGCCTATTGGCTGGCCTGAATCACTGATTAATGATGAACTCCCACCCGAGCTTCGTGAAGTATTTTTTACCGACGGGGACCGTGCGCTGAGCTTCATCGAAGCAGATGTGAACGTCAGAACCAAGCGCGAGCGCGTTGAAAAGGCGATCCGGTCTTTATTGGGGCTTGGCGTGATTGAGGATGCACTAGGGCATATAAAAAAGACAGCTTCTGAGGTCAATAAGGCGGCAAAAAATATTGAGGCCGATGAGAAACTTACCCAGATCGCGATTCGGTTGGATCAGATTAATGAAGTCTCGGCAGACCTGGAAAAAAGAAGAGATGATGCGAAGGAACAGTTTTCAGCGTACGATGAAAAGCTCGCCGAGGTTCAAAAGAAGATCGATGCAGCCTTGATCAAGGGCGACCGGGAAGCACTCAAGCGCGATATCGAACAAACCGAAGCACAGCTAAAGCAGATCAAGGAACAGAGAGAGGCCGCCGGCAAAGCGCATTCAAAATTGTTTCGCAGCCTTTCGCTTTCACGTGACCTCCTCGCCCCCGTAGTTAAAAAAAGTCTCGGAGAGTTGAACAGACTGTACGACCAAGGCAAGATACCCAACGAGACAATTCCCGTCCTTGAAGAACGCCTCAAGGGTACTACTTGTATTTGCGGTGAGTCGCTGGCTCCAAACGATGGTGATGGCAAACGACGAAGAAACCATATCCAGTGCCTGATCGATGAGAGTCGGAAGGAGGATGAGTCAAAAAGAATAGTCACCGACCTTTATTATGGATCCCGGTCATTTCAGCCGGATCAGGTCACCGATGAAGAACGCTGGCTTGCCGAATATGCCAAGATCTTTGCACACCGCGACGAGCAAGATTCTAGGCTCGTAGATCAGGGAAAGAAACGCAAGGCTCTTGAAGTAAAACTTGGCGATATACCGGATATTGACATTCAGGGCCTTTGTGATACTAAGCGACGCTATGCAAATCAGCGTGACCGCTTCTACGCTAACCAAGTGCGATACGAAACCCAGCTCGAAGGGCTGAAAAAAGAACAAATCTCTCTGAGCGCAACCCGCAATAACCTTCTTCGAGAACAGAAGAAGGGGACTCGCATATTGGCGCAACTTGAAGTAACGCAGGACGTAAAGCAAGTTCTGGAAAATTCCTATAATCGGATTACGAATGAAGAATTGGCTAAGGTCAGTGAGCGAATGAATGCAATCTTCCTGGAAATGATCGGTGCCGACCCTGAACAGAACGCAATCATTCAAAAGGCGGAAATTAGCAAAGAATTCGATATTTTGGTCTATGGACCGGATAATCGGACACTGAATCCTGACCGTGACTTGAATGGTGCTTCCCGGCGGGCACTGACCCTCGCCTTTATTCTCGCATTGACTAAGGTGAGTGAGGTTGAAGCCCCCAATGTGATTGATACACCGCTTGGAATGATGAGTGGCTATGTCAAGCGGTCCGTGCTCAAGACCGCTATCCGCGAAAGTTCGCAACTTGTCCTGTTTCTCACGCGCTCTGAGATCGCAGACTGCGAGGACATTCTGGATACTGAAGCAGGACGAGTGATCACGCTGACAAATCCGGCGCACTATCCCCGCATGCTGATCAATGACCCACAGATGAAAGAGCGGACAGTATTGTGGTGCGAGTGCAATCATCGCAGAGAATGTACAGTGTGCCAGCGACGGATGGATTTAGAATCAGAAATGGAACAGACATTTTAGGAGGGCAGCAGTGACACAGCGATATCATAATCCATTCGCCGGCATTGATCTGATTGCACCTATTGATCAACGTGACGCTTATGACCGTTATTGCCAGACTCAGACAAGGGGCGGTACTACCAGCATTGACCAATGTCCGTTTCCACGCATGGTTGATCTCTGGTTTGTCGGACTATCAGTCGCAGCGCGAAAGCAACTCAGGCCGATTGATCTAGCCAGGCAGAAAACCTTCAAGTTCATTGAAGGCTCGATCTTTGACCGGGACAGTTGGCGAATTCAGGCAGTGATGCTAGTTGCTATCGCTGTTGAGGACAATGTGGAAATCGTAGGTGAACCACGGCGCATGATGACCATTGCCAATGGTCTGGCAGCAGCGGGCGTTCCCTACATCGTAGAAATGCTACGCGATGACGACCTGGAACCAATCTGGAATCTTTCTGACGCTTTGGATGAGTTATTGCGATAACAGGAGGTATAAGAGGGAGTCGAACCTATTTCAAGAAAGGAAGTTGATAGATGGCTAAGGAAAGACCAAACACATCTGTCTTGGGTCCTTGCCCATGATTGACGAAACCGAGAGATGTGCGATTTGCCATTTGTAGTTGAAATTGTTATTTTGCAGACGAATTGAGTTTCGAACCTCAACAGTCAAAAGGAGAATATAAAATGGCCCACATCAAGGAAGTACGGGAGATACCTCTCCAAAATCTCACCATAGGAAAAGCGCAGGCACGAACACGCAATGTGAATAAGGAGATTGATGAATTAGCCGCCAGCATTCAGAAAGTGGGACTTCTCGAACCGATCGTGGTCTGCGAAAGCGACCTGGAAGGCAAGTACGAGATTGTTACCGGGCAGAGACGGTTCATGGCCCACGTACACCTCGAAACAGAGACAATCCTGGCCGCTATATTGGATGAGTCTGTGGACGAACTCACAGCAAAAGTGCTGTCCGTTACCGAAAATTTAGTGCGACTGGACCTCAACTCTTCTGACCTCATTGATGTTTGCACATGGCTCTACAAGCACTACGGCTCCATAAAAGCAGTGGTAGAGCAAACTGGATTATCCTACCCGAAAGTGAGCCAGTATGTGAAGTATGATCAGTTAGTCCCCCAACTACAAGTTTTGGTAGATGACAGTAGTGTGCCACTACCGACTGCCCTACGCGCCCAACAGGCCGCAAGTAGTAGTGGAGACATCAACATAGAAGAAGCGGTCATGTTCGCCAAAGAGATGGCCCCAATGTCTGGAGCACAGCAAAAGAAAATTTTAGACGAACGAAAAAAAGATCCGACTACGCCCGCAGATGATGTGATTGAAACGGCAAAGACGGGAGGCCGTATTACTCAACTTGTGGTCACACTGACCTCGGAAGTGCATACCGCATTAGGACAATACGCCCAATCCGAGGGAACAAACAGTGATGACGCGGCCGGAAGGCTCATCCAAGACGGGCTGTATATCAATGACTTCTGGAAGGAACCTGCTTCATGAAAGGACTTTCAACTGACGAATACAGGGACCTCATCCTGTCCGTTGGTACCCATCGAAGTGAGCGCGTTCTGTCGCCACTGGAGGTTGCCCAATTGCTCAACAAGGCAGTTACGGCTGGAACCCTGCATAAAGAATGTGCCGAAGCGTTGCAGGTAGGCACGACTCAGATATCGACCTTTCTGAAACTCGTCAGGCTTGCCCCCGATATCCAGCACTTATCTGATTGGCGAGGAACCACAGGTGCATCCATAGCATTCTCAACGCTTGCTGAGTTGGCACCGCTAAAGCCGGCAGATCAGATCAAAGCGGCAGAGGCGATACTCCGCCACAGACTCACTTGGAAAGAGGTAGTACAGTTGGTTCAGATAGCCAAGCGTTCCCGAAAGTCAGTCCACGACTGTATCGCTGATATCTTGAAACTACGACCACAGGTCGAGACTCGATACCTTTTTGCTGGAGCAATTATTAACAACGAGGCGAAGCAGTACTTGACAACGCTCACACAGCAGGAGCGCGATGAACTGATGGATCAAACGATGAACAAGATACTCCCTTTTAATTATCCGGCGACTAGTCGACTCGGCCCCAACAACTTTACGATTATCTCCAACCACGATTTGGCAAAACTCCTTGATGTGGAACCAGACCAACTAGAGACGGATATCAATGCTGCAATAGACGTGCGTGGGAGCTATGCATGAAGTATCCGATAGACGTAAATGCTTCAGGAGCCATTTCGCTGGGAGATGACATAAGCTGCGATGGCTTTCTAAGCAATGCCAAGGCGCGAGTGCAGACACACATCCACTCAGATCATATGAGCGGGTTTGATTCCAGTAAAGGCATACAAGACATTATTATGAGCGAGCCGACTCGTCAACTTCTCATTTGCGAGCACAATGCAGAACTGCCCTATCGCTCCAACATCAAGAGTCTTGACAAGGGAGAATGGCATAAAATTGGCACCTCGAAGGTATATCTGGTACCAAGCGGACATATGTTAGGTGCCGTGCAAGTTCTCGTAGAACTATCCAATGGCACGCGCCTGGGCTACTCCGGCGATTTCCAATGGCCCCTCGACGAAGTAATCAAGGTTGATGGTCTCGTAGTTGATGGAACATACGGATCGCCAAGTAGCGTCCGTCGATTCTCACAAGGAGAATGCGAAGAACGTCTGATAACCCTGATCAATCAAAGATTGGTACATGGGTCTGTATATATCAAGGCTCATCGAGGCACAATCCAGCGAGCGCTTCAATTGATCTCCGTCGAGATAGACTGCCCAATCATCGCTAGCGCACGACTCTGCAAGGAAATAAATATCTATAAAAATTTCGGCTACACCATTGGCTCATTGGTGGATGCCGACTCTCTTGACGGGAAGCAGTTAGTCAACGAAAATCGGTTGATAAGAGTCTATAGCACAGGTGATAGCGAACCTACCGACATGGGTAATTCAACCCAGATCACACTCAGCGCATACTTTACCCGCAGTGATGAACCTGTAACAGAATATTCGAAACGGGCCTTTGCCGTAGCACTTTCGAATCACGCTGACTTTGAAGGAACCATTGAGTACGTTAAAGCCACTGGAGCGCGGTTCGTAGTTACCGATAATACACGAGGCGGCAAAGCAATTGAGCTTGCGAAAGAAATCCGCGATCTCTTGAACATCAATGCGAGTCCGTCATCCAATTACTTGACGAGGGAATGGGGTCAATAATGGCTATGCGATTTTCTGGCTTATAGACAGATTGGATCGCGTTCCCGTTAAAAAATAATAAGCCCGGTGGATAACTGATCCATCGGGCTTTTGTCTTGTGGCGGAGGGGTATTGACAGAATCGTTTCAGGCGTGATACGCGAAAAAAAAATGAGTGGTATAGAGAGACATATTGCTCAGAAGAAAGAAGAAAGACCCCTCAGCCCGTGAAGAAGTCAAATATGTTTCCCAGCGTTGAAGAGTCGGCTCTGTATATCTCTGTGTAATTGCATTGCGAGCACGTTACGGTTGTGAATTTCTTGTTTTGAACATCAAAGAATCTCGACAGGCCACCGCCCGTTGCGCGAAATACATCGGTTTCAAAATGCGCGTGGGTGCATTTTGGGCATTTCCAGTTTTGGTGTTCCATGTTCGTCCTCTTGTGATATTGATCGTTGTGCTGGCGTTCCAGCGTAGATAATCGCGCGTCAATGGCCATCAGCCGAGCATCTATGTTGCGCTGACCTTATCAGCCCTGCAATGGCAATGCCAACGGCAATAATGGTAATGGTTTCCGACATGGTCTCCCCTCTTTGATATGAGCGTAACCCAAAGGCAAAACACCAACAACGCGCAAGCATACCTCAGGTAGGCAAGCCTACCTGAGGCAGACAAGCATGTCCCGCGCGCCTAAAACAGCGACAATTGCTCGGCGGATTTGGGATGCCGCTCGGTTCGCAGATCGACACAGTCGATCACCTCGTCGGGAATATCGGCCACGAACCGCGACACCTCGGGGCGAATGCGTTTGCCAAACCGCAGGCGACTTCGGGCGCGCGTGAGAATCACCTCATCTTGCCCGCGCGTGATGCCCACAAAAAACAGCCGTCGTTCCTCTGCGACATCCGCGTCGGAATAGGGCAACAATCCCTCCTCAACACCGCAGACAAACACCACGGGAAACTCCAGTCCCTTGGACGCATGCAAGGTCATCAGGGTCACGGCTTCGGGACGCACGACCCGTCCCTGACGGACAAAATCGCCCTCTTGCCCCAGGGCGACCACGTCCAACAACGCCGCGATGGAATCCACGCCTTGGGCCAAAAGGGCCAACCGCGCGATATCTACATCGTCAGGCATCGCAAACTCGCCTGTCCACATCTCGACGAGTTCGGCAGGCGACTGGTGCGACACTGCCTCGCGGAAACGATCCACAGCCGCCATCACAACATCCCATTTCTCCTGCACCGCGTCCGGCAGCGCGCCGGTCAAAACGCCTTTTTGAACGCGCTTTCGCAGCGCCGCGCGCGCGGCTCGGCCGGGATCGAACGCGGGGATGGACAACACATCGATCAGCGCGCGGGCATCGCCGCGCAAGGCGTACTTAAAAAACGCCAGTGCCTGTTGCACTGACGGCGCGTCCAAATAGCTCTTCTGCCCCACGACGCGATAGGGAATGCCCGCCTCCAAAAAACACGCCTCCAGGGCGTCTGCCTGACGGCCCGTGCGGAACAAAACCGCGAAATCGTCCAAACCGCGCGTGCCCTCTTCGTTGGCCTGCAACAAATCCGCGCCCCCAACCCGTTTCACAATCTCATCCACAATGGCAATGCCCTCGCCCGTTTCCCCCGGCGTGGATAACAATTTTAGATTCGCGCCATCTTCTCGCACCGCAACATACGACCGGCCGCAAAGCAGACCGGACGCCGCGGAAATAATCTGAGGGGTTGAGCGAAATGTGCGCTGCAAAACCACGTCGCGCGCCCCGGGAAAATCCGCGTTCAACCGCGCAAAATACGCCGCGCACGCCCCCCGAAAACCGTAGATCGCCTGATCGGGATCGCCAATGACAAACAGACCCGCACCTTTTCCGGCCAATTTTTGAACCAAGGCGTATTGCACGGCATTGACATCCTGAAACTCATCGACCAGAACGTGGGAAAAACGCGCCTGCACGTCCCGCAAAACATCGCCGCAAAGCACATCGTTTAGAACGAGCAAAATATCATCGAAATCCATCAGCCCATAAGCTGCCATGCGACGCTGATAAGCCGCATAAACAGCCCGCAATTCGGCATCCAAAACATCGTTTGGGTGCTGCCCTTCGGCTTTGCACCGCGAAATGTCAGAAAGCGCGCGATCGGCCGATAGGTCGGCCTCAACATCGGCCATGGTCTCTTGCAAAATGCCGCGCGCGTCGCCCCGATCCGCGATCGCGCCCAACCGGTCGGGCGCGTACTCGCGCAACAAATCCAGTGCCAACCGGTGAAACGTGCCCACGCGCATCGGCACCAATTCTTCGCCACCCGAGGACAAGGCCACTACGCGCGCCCACATTTCAACCGCGGCGCGGTTGGTAAATGTCACGGCCATCACAGAAGATGGGGACACCCCGCGATTTTGAATCAGATCGACTATGCGATGCGTCAACACCCGCGTTTTCCCTGTGCCGGGTCCCGCAATCACCACCACAGGCCCTTTGTCCATCGCGACCGCGGCTTGTTGGTCTGCGTCCAATCCCGTATCTGAAAGTGGCTGTGCGGCGTCGCGGTGCCCGTCCGATTTCGCGCGTTCCGCGCGCGGGCGATCTGCTGCGCGCGATGTGCCCTTTTTCTTCGGCACGTGAAACAGGGTATCTTGTCCGCTCAAGCGCGCGCGGTCCTCATCGGAAAAAACCTGAATTTTTCCGTACACCCCGTCGTATCCCGGCGCGATGTGAACCTCTCCTTCGCGCATCCGCCGGATCCCCTCAGCAATGAGGGGATCCCCTGTCTTTGCGATCTCTTCAACGGACAATTCGCGCAAAATTTTCAACTCCGGCCCGAGGGCCGCAAGCATGCGCTCGTACACGCCCTGCACGCGCTTGCTCGTGGGGCCCACTTGCAAAACCGATCCGATGATCTCCGGCAATGGGATCAAGTTTTCAAACGGCATCGCCATGGCTGGCCGGTCGCCTTCCGGGCGGTCTGCAAGCCTTTCCACGCGGTGCAATACCCCAACCGTCAACTTGCGCCCGCACACCGGGCACATTCCCTCTGCCTCAATCGTCTGCGCGGGTTTCCAACACACATGGCATTTTCGGTGTCCGTCAAAGTGGTATTTGCCCTCCTCGGGATAAAATTCCAGCGTGCCCCGAAACCGCGTTGGATCGCGGTCTCGCAGTGCCTCATACATCCCGCGAAACGAAAGGTCTGTATCAAAGCAGGTGGCTTCGCGCGCCAATTTTTGCGGGGAATGCGCGTCCGAATTGGAGATAATCGCGTAATCGTCTAGCATGGACAGGCGCCAATTCATCGGCGGATCCGAAGACAGACCGGTTTCTACGGCAAAAATATGGGGCAGCATATCTTCAAAACACTCCTCGAGCGTATCAAACCCAGAACTCGCCCCCAAAACGGCAAAATGGGGCGTCCAGATATGCGCGGGAATAAACAACACCTCATCACACGCCTCTAGACAAATCTCCACCAGATCCCGGCTGTCCAAGCCGAGAATGGGCCGCCCATCGGACTTCAGGTTGCCAATCGCGCCGAGTCGAGCATTCAAACGCGCCACCGCGTCAAAACTCGGCATCAAAACGACGTGATGAATTTTTCGCGTCTTGCCATTTTTTTTGTAAATGAGACTGATCTCAACCGAGAGGACAAAGCGCATCTCCCCCCGACAGGCGGGCGGCAACTCGGCATCGACACCTCGCCGCAACTCGGATCGCAATTGAAACAACCCCGCTTCGGCCGAGTCAAGTTGATCCCGCAATTCTTCAACCCATACCGGATGGGTAAAATCGCCCGTACCCACCACAGTCAGCCCCTTGATGAGACTCCACCGGTACAGATTTTCGGGATTCAAAGTCTTGCTCGTCGCGCGGGCAAAACGCGAATGCAAGTGTACATCGGCGATATAGTGCATGATACGTCCTTGAAATCGGGGAGAGGCGAGAAGCGAGAAGTGAGAAGCGAGTATTAACACCAATAGACACAGACAAAAGGCGAAAGGTATGGGGGGGGCGAAAAGCGGAGCGGCAGAAGGCAAAGAAAAGCCGAAAAATAAAAAACGGCAACAGAAAAACCGATTGACGTTTGTTTGATGTGCAAGTCAGCGGTTTATTGCTCCCGATTCCAACGGGGTGAGATGGGGCAATTGAGCTTCTAAAGGCGAAAGCAGGGCAGAAAATGTTGGCGTTTCTTGAGGCCATACATTTTCTTTTTCCTGAGAGATAGTATGGGCAGGTCTCCTTTGAAAGGGTAGAATTTTTCTCTGACAACTCTAACCTTTCATGGAAATTGCCTTTGAGCAACCCTTCTGTGACCTCGCTGTCTCCTCTCTGCAAAAGCCTAACCAGAAATTACTGGGTAGAGGTAGAAACTCCGAGTTCACTTCCCAAAGATTTGATGCTGTAGTGATACAGTGTCGTGAGTTCGTTAATCATGTCCGAAATTGACTTCACGATTTGACTCCTTGAAATCAACGTGTTTGTGTTTCAATACTTCGGACAGTTTTTTGGTGTAGAGGTTCTTTGAAATCAACAGGTTAGATGAGTGATTCTTCAAAAAAGTTTATTGACTTAACCTACTGGACTCCTGCTTTCGCAGGAGTGACGAGCAACGACCCGTCATTCCCGCGAAAGCGGGAATCCAGACAATAAAAGCACTGCAAAAAAATGTAATCGAATTTATTTGAAAGACCAATGAGGCCATTTGTTTTATTTTTTCTACCTGTATCCTGAAATAAAAAAAAGTGGACAATTCTATAAATCTTTGTATTATAGAAACTTAGGGATTTTGGCTGGTCGAGAATCTATCAAAAAGTGTCCGAACCATTGGTATTTGTAAGTGACATTGCAATTATACATACTGTGAGCGAAAATGCAATGCGAAATTTTTACACAACGTGTAAAAATTTGAAGTCCGATCACTTTGGCTGCACAGCTATGAACCATTTTTTTTAGAAGAGAATTTTCCATGGGTATTCGTCTCGGCATTGTGGGGGTGGGGGCATTTGCACAGCATTTCATCCCCCTCTTCAATGCACATCCAGACGTCGAGCAGGTTATTCTGTGCGACCTGAATGCAGAAAAACGTCATGCCAGCGCGGACAAACACGACATTGCACAGACGTCACCTTCTCTCGATGACCTGTGTCATACCGATGTTGACGCCATTGCGCTCTTCACCCAAAACTGGCTGCACGGGCCACAGGCCGTGCAAGCTCTGCGCGCGGACAAACACGTGTACTCAGCCGTGCCACCCGGCATATTACTCGACGAACTTCGCGCCATTGTTGACGCTGTGTGTGAAACCGGCAATATCTACATGCTCGGTGAAACCAGCTATTACTATCCAGCAGTCATATATTGTCGTCGGCGATTCCGCGAAGGCGCGTTTGGCAATATGGTCTATGCCGAAGCCGAATATTACCACGATTGGGATCACGGCCTGTACGATGTTGCCAGATGGCGCGGGGGCGAAAACTGGCGCGAAATCGCCGGGGTACCGCCCATGTTTTATCCCACCCATTCAACCAGTCAGATTCTTTCTATCACAGGCGCGCGCATGACCCACGTCTCATGCCAGGGCGTTGTCGATCACCACGAAGATAAAATTTACACCTCAAACCAGTGGAACAATCCCTTCAGCAATGAATCTGCCCTGTTCAAACTCTCGGATGGCAGCATCTCACGCATCAATGAGTTTCGCCGCATTGGGCATCCAGGTGCGGTGCGCATGGCCGTGTTTGGCACACAGGGTAGCTTTGAACACAATGCCGCCGGTGCTGTTTGGCTGACCAAAGACCGATCGGAACGCGAATCTCTCGATGACCAACTCACCTGCCGCCGACCAGCAACGCGCGTTGAAGGCGACATGGATAAAGTCATCGCAGACGATGGAACGCACGTGGCCCCTGTTCACCCCGTCCACCGCCTGCCAGACGCGTTCAAAGGGCTGCCCAACGGCCACAATGGGTCACACCAGTTTCTCGTCGACGACTTTGTTCGCGCTTGTGTTTCGGGCAAAATACCGCCGAACAACATTTATGAAGCGGCTCGCTACATGATCCCCGGCATCATTGCCCACCAATCGGCCCTCAAACGCGGGGAATTGCTCGAAATTCCCGATTTGGGTGATCCACCTACAGATAACCGATTGGAAATGTAGGCGAATGGACGAATAGACGCACAGGCGCGTGCGTACGCATGTGCGCCAAAAAGAGTCTGTATAAACTTGCGGCGATGGTTGGCCGTTGTTATCGGCGGCGCGTTCGGAGGGGGCATATCGCGATGGCACGAGATACGCCCTGGCACTGCAATTTTGAGGAGCTGGCGCCTGCCTAGCGGACAGATGCGGGCAGCCAATTATCGCTCTCGGCGAGGTATTGCAAATGCACAATCCGACCTACGTGTCAGGATAGCAAGACCGTGCAAGTGAAACGCATCGGGACAAGTCAGATGCTTCGCGCTCGGATTTTGATGCGATCTCCGAAGGAATGAGGACTGGGAACTTGGGCCGTTGAAGGGGTCGCAAAAACTCGTCGCGTTGCTGATTGAGTGGTTGACTCTGTGTGGGGAAACCCGTATATTTTTTTTGCAATCGGCGCGGTTCTCTCACACTTGGGGAGTGGGCGTGCAAGGGGATGACTTGACAGGCATGCAACTCGCCCTCAAAGAAGCGCGGGCGGCAGCATGCGAACGCGAAGTTCCGGTTGGCGCGGTTGTGATGTGCAATGGCGCGGTGATCGCACGAGATCACAATCGCATTGTACAGCGGAATGATCCCACAGCGCATGCCGAGATGCTCGTTCTTCGGCAGGCCACAGAAAAGCTGGGTATTCGATGGCTGAATGACTGCACGCTTTACGCAACATTAGAACCCTGTGCCATGTGTGCAGGTGCTATGGTGCTCGCCCGATTGTCGCGGTTGGTTTTTGGGGCGTGCGATCCCAAAACTGGGGCATGTGGCTCTTTGAGAAATATTGTCGAAGACGCGCGTCTAAACCATTGCTTGGCCGTGCATCGGGGGGTTTTAGAAGAAGCATGTGGTCAGATGTTGCGGTCATTTTTTCAAACCTTGCGGAAAAAATAGAATATCTCGCGGAGAGGTGCTGGAGTGGTTGAACAGGCCGGTCTCGAAAACCGGTGTACCTTTACGGGTACCGTGGGTTCGAATCCCACCCTCTCCGCCAAAAACAAACACTTATAGCCATTTTGGAGAGGTGCTGGAGTGGCCGAACAGGCATGACTGGAAATCATGTGTATCTTTACGGATACCGAGGGTTCGAATCCCTCCCTCTCCGCCAAAAACACGCGATTGGAGATCCGCTGCCCGGCCGGTGGAAGGGCGTGGAAAAACTGGTCGCTTACAGCCATTTACGAGGTCGTTATGCCGCGTCCCATCCGCATCACAGTTGGCGATATTCAACTTGATGCCCAGTTGAATGATTCACAAACCGCGAGCAAAATTTACGAAATTTTGCCGCTGGATTGTCCGTTTAATACCTGGGGCGACGAGATTTATTTTTCCATTCCCATTGAAGCATATCCCGAAGATGCCCAAGAAACCGTGTCCTTAAACGAACTCGGATATTGGCCGCCGGGTCGTGCGTTTTGCATTTTTTATGGCCTGACCCCGGCCAGTCACGGAATTGAAATTCGCCCGGCGAGTCCCGTCAATATTATTGGACGGGTTTTGGGCGATGCCAGGGTGCTCAAGTCCGTATCGGGCGTGTATAACATCGTGGTTGAAGCCGTTTAGGTGGGGCTGTAGCTCAGTTGGGAGAGCACTAGAATCGCACTCTAGAGGTCGTGGGTTCGAATCCCATCAGCTCCACCAAAATATATTCAGTAAGCGGCGAGACGTAAGGCGTAAGAGGGAGGGATGGTTTTGCTTACTCGTGCGTCTGTGCTCGCGTCTGACTTTTTTAGGTCGTGCTAGACGGGGAGATAGCGGTGCCCTGTAGCCCGCAATCCGCTATAGCGGGGTCAAATTCCACGTCTGAGAGCCGGTATTTTGGATCGCGATCAATGGGTATGCAGTGTTGATCGTCAGGTCCTGTGCAACGTGCCTATGCCGAACCCCGTCAGGACCGGAAGGTAGCAGCGGTAAGCAAATCGGTGCGTGTGCCGCAGGAGCACCTGGCAGGAGCCCGCGCTCGTTGAACGCCCTGGGGTAACGGTTCGAAGCGTGGTGCACGGCCTTTTTTTCGCAGAGGCTGGGAGTTGAAAAGCCCCCTTTGGAGTTTTTATGTCTTACACGGTAATGGCCCGAAAGCGGAGGCCCCAAGCATTTGAAACCGTGGTCGCGCAAAGCCATGTGACCACCACGTTGCAAAACGCCATTCGGCTGGGGCGCGTGGCGCAGTCGTACTTGTTTTCCGGGCCGCGCGGAACGGGCAAGACCACTATGGCTCGATTGCTCGCCATGGCACTCAATTGCGAGCAGGGGCCAACTGCTGAACCGTGTGGACAGTGTGCTTCTTGCGTTGCCATCCGCCATGGCAACAGTATGGATGTGCTGGAAATTGATGGGGCGTCAAACCGCGGGATTGATGAGATCAGGCAATTGCGCGAAGAGGTGGGCTATGCGGCTTCGCAGGGCAAGCGCAGAGTTTATATTATTGACGAAGTACACATGCTGACCACCGAGGCGTTCAATGCCCTGCTCAAAACACTCGAAGAACCGCCAGCGCATGTTGTTTTTGTGTTTGCAACGACCGAAGCCTACAAGGTTCCCGAAACCATTTTGTCGCGCTGCCAGCGCTACAATTTTCGGCGCATTCCGATTGGGGCAATTGTTGAAGAACTCAAAATAGCGGTGAATGAAGAGGGGGTCAGTGCTGAAGAATCCGCGCTGTTTTTGATCGCCCGAAAAGCCGATGGCAGCATGCGCGATGCGCTGAGTTTGCTCGATCAGGTCATTGCATTTTCAGAGGCAGACATTGCGGAAGATGCGGTGCAAAATTTACTGGGTCTGATTCCCCGCGACGCGTATTTTGATCTAACCCAGGCGATTGTGGCGCGGGATGGTGCCCAGGCATTGAGCGTTGTTGATCGGCTGGTGCGCGAGGGCAGCGACTTGGGGGAATTTGTGGCGGGTCTGATGGCGCATTTTCGGCATTTGTTGGTCGCGCGGGCAGTGGGACAATTGGCAGATGAAAATTTGCCAGAAGCCGACCACGAGCAATATACAGAGGTTGCAGCGCAATTTGAAGAGGCCGACTTGGTGCGTATGCTCAATGCTGTGGGTGAGTTGGAAATGCAGATTGGCCGCGTGACCGAGCCTCGATTCTGGCTCGAATTGACCGTCATGAAACTGGTGCAGATGACGGCGAGTGTTGATTTACAGGTTTTGATCAGTCGTCTGGAGCAACTTGAGCGGGGGTTAAAGAGCCAGGGAACGGGATCTGGTCGTGCCTCTGCTGCCATGCAGAAACAGCCATTGCCCAACGCCGAACCAGCATCTCAGACCACAACACCATCCGATCGTCCCGCGCGCAAACCCCAGGGAAACAACGCCAGGCCAGCACCACCTCAGACAACAACCACTCCCAAATCTTCACCGCTTCCTGTGATACAACCGCAAGGCAATGGTCGTCGCGTGGCAGAACCGCTGCGGGTGAAAGAAGAAGCACCGCTCTCTAATGGAGAGCCGCCAGACCTTTCTGTTGTAGAAAACAGGTGGATACAACTTGTACAGGCGGTGAAGCACAAGAAAATTTCAGTGGGCACGTTTTTGGCCGAAGGTCGCCCGCAATTGATGGATGGACAGCGTTTGGTGGTGGCATTCAAAAAAAACCGCGAGTTTCACGCCAATCAGGTGCGGCGCAACCGCGCACTGGTCGAAGAAGTGGCGTTTGATGTTTTTGGGGGCACAGTCACCCTTTCGTGCGAGGTTGTTTACGACAACAACAATAAAGCGCGAGCAAAGGATGAGAAGGCCCCGAAAGAAGATGCGCGCGTGCAGATGGTGATGCAGGTGTTCGGCGGCGAAGTGATCGGGTGAGGAAGTCCAAAGGGCGAGACGCAGGAGACTGGGGGAAGTTGGGCAGGCTGAAATTTATTCCAGTTAAGGAGTTAAAGGATGGCAAAAGGCATGGGAGCCATGATGAAGCAGGCTCAGAGGTTGCAGGCCAAACTGGCCAAGGTGCAAAAAGAACTGGGGTCAAAGGAGGTGGAGGCGACCTCGGGCGGGGGCATGGTGACGGTGAGAGCCAATGGGCATCAAGATGTTTTGTCGGTGAAAATTGATCCCGAAGTCGTCGATCCCGAAGATGTGGAAATGCTAGAAGACCTCGTGCTGGCAGCGATTCAGCAGGCGCGTGAAAAAGCTGCGGACATGGCCGAAGCGGAAATGCAGAAAGCCACAGCGGGTCTGATTCCTCCTGGGGTGAATATGTCGGGGATCATGTAAAATGAGGCTGGAGGTTCGACGCCTCCAATCTCCATTTTTGGGGTTTCACGTGGCATCAGAGGCCATTGAAAAATTGATTGTCGGTTTGAATCGGCTGCCCGGAATCGGCGCCAAATCCGCGCGGCGCATTGCGCTAGAGATGCTGACATGGGATACGGATGTGGTGCGCGCGCTCGCCGATTTGATGGTGGAGGTCAAGACCCGCGTACGCCGCTGTTCAATCTGTTTTAATTTGACTGAGGTTGAGCCTTGTTCTGTGTGTCGAGACGCTCGTCGAGATCGCTCTAGGGTGATGGTGATCGATTTTATTGGCGATCTTTTGGCGTTTGAGCGCACCGGGCTGTATCGGGGGCTTTATCACGTGCTGGATGGGCGAATTTCTCCCCTGGATGGCATTGGCCCGGAGGATTTAAATATCTCCCAATTGCTCCACCGCTTGCGGCAGGGGGAAATTCGCGAAGTGATTCTGGCCAATGGCCCAACGGTTGAAGGCGATGCCACCGCACAATATCTGTCTCAGTGTTTGACGCCTTATGAGGTGTCTGTCACGCAAATTGCGCGCGGGTTGCCCGTGGGTAGCGACCTCGCCCTAACCGATCAAGTGACATTGTCGCGCGCGCTGGAAGGACGGCGGGAGTATTAAATGCCCCAGACAAACACCATAGAGTCGAATCGTGTGACAATGTCCGAACTGCATACCACAAATCGGTTGTGGACAGTGCCCAATGTCTTGACTGTGTCGCGGTTGGTGCTCGCGCCCGTGTTTTGGCTGTTGATCTTTGCCGCCAACTGGTATTTCAAAATCCTCGCGCTTCTCGTCTTTACCGTGGCTTCTTTGACGGATTTCTACGACGGGCGCATTGCGCGGCGCGACGGTACAGTGACCAACTTTGGTCGCTTTATGGATCCGTTGGCCGATAAGTTGCTAGTGTCTTCGGCATTGATTGCATTTGTGCGTTTGGGCATGGTCGAAGCATGGCTTATCGGCGCGATGCTCCTGCGCGATGTCGTGATCACGGGGTTGCGAATTTTTGCGATTCGGCGCGGCAAGCCCGTGGTGACCTCGCAACTTGCAAAGTGGAAAACCATGCTGCAATTGGTTCTCGTGTTTGGCATTCTGGTCTTTATCAATGTGCGCGTGGTCGAGGCCAAATTGACCGCCCAACCCATTGTGCTCGTGGGCGACATTTCTTATTGGGTTTTGAATGTCTTGGTCGCTGCCGTGACCCTCGTTGCCGCGGTTTCAGGCGTTGGGTATTTAATTGAAAACCGCAAGGCGTTTTAGCTGTCAGCAGGCCGCCCCTCTTCACTCCCACCCTTGCGAGCTGACCGATTTTTAATTTGGGATTTCTATGACCGATTTTCGGCCTTCTGAACCTTCGTTTTTTGTCCGGTTGATTGCAACCGGCTTTTTTTCTGGCTATTCGGTTTTTGCCCCTGCCACAGTGGGTTCAGGCGTGGCATTGGCGATTTATTGTCTATTGCCTCCCCTGAACCCCTGGGCGTGGGGGGTGCTGCTGGGCGGGCTGTTTTTGGTGGGGGTTTACGCGTCTCGCGCGGGCGAGAAAGCCTGGGGCAAAGATCCCAAGTACGTGGTGATTGACGAGTTTGTCGGTTTTTTTGTTACGGTGAGTCTGCTGCCTCAGTCCGTGTTCATGGGCATTGGGGGGTTTGTCGTGTTTCGCATTCTGGATATCATCAAGCCACCGCCCGCCCGACAGGCCGAGGCATTGTCCGATGGGTGGGGCATCGTGGCCGACGATGTGATTGCGGGAATTTATGGACATCTAATTTTGCGCGGGTTGCTGGTGTTGTGGCCGACATTCGGATATTTGTCGCTTTAGAAATGCCCGTTATCGTTGGACAATGAGTTTTAGACCGCCAAACTGTCCCTTGACATATACACAAATGTTCACTATATTCGGTTTGACATTGTGCGGTGCAGAAGGCGAGATGGGCTGCGCCGTGATCCCAAACCTTTTGTAAGGAGAAATGGAGATGGCAAAACGCAACACGAAAGGCAAGCAACAAATTGAAGGCAAGCAGCAAGCCATTGAAAATGCCATTGCCCAAATCGAAAAGCAATTTGGGCAAGGGGCCATTATGCGCTTGGGAGGGGATGAAGCCCAACCCCTCGTAACAGAGGTTATCCCAACGGGGTCTTTGAGCCTAGATGTTGCGTTGGGTGCCGGTGGCGTTCCCTATGGACGAGTTGTCGAGATATTTGGCCCTGAAGGGTCGGGCAAGACCACATTGATTTTGCACATCATTGCCGAGGCGCAAAAGCGCGGCGGGGCAGCCGCTTTTGTCGATGCAGAACACGCCTTGAATGTGGAATTGGCCGAGTGCTTGGGGGTGGATATCGAAAATTTGTTGATCGCTCAGCCCGATACGGGCGAAGAAGCGCTCGAAATTACGGATACGCTCGTGCGAAGCGGTGCTTTTGAGGTCGTGGCTTTAGACTCTGTGGCTGCGCTGGTGCCGCGCGCTGAACTTGAAGGTGAAATGGGCGATTCTCACATGGGTCTCCACGCGCGTCTGATGTCTCAGGCCCTGCGTAAACTGACCGGGTCGATCAGTCGGTCTAAAACCTGCGTGATTTTTGCCAATCAGATTCGCATGAAGATCGGCGTGATGTTTGGCAATCCCGAAACGACCACCGGCGGCCGTGCCCTTCCATTTTACGCATCGGTGCGGATGGATATTCGGCGCATCGGCTCTATTAAAGACGGGCAGGAGGTCATTGGCAATCGCGTCCGGATTCGCGTGGTCAAAAACAAGATGGCACCGCCTTTTAGGGATTGTGAAGTCGATCTGATGTTTGGCGAGGGCATTTCCAAAGAAGGCAGCCTGATCGATATGGCCGAATTGCACGGCGTCATCAAAAAAAGTGGCACGTGGTTTTCCTGTGGCGATGATCGGCTCGGGCAAGGGCGCGAAAATGTCAAGCGCTACCTGAAAGAAAATGCCACATTGTCTGCAAAAATCGAACGCCAAGTGCGCGAGATTGTGGGCATGCCCGTCGATAAGGCGTTCCAACTCAAGGAAGAACCCGTGTAATACGTTGTTGGCAGCTCAACACGCTCTAATTTATATTATGACTGATGTTACGCCCGCTTTCGAAAAAACTGAGAATAATATTGCCTTGCTTGTCGAAAGTGTTGGTGACAATTTCATCTTTTTTTTGGCGTTGATTATGCCTGCGGCGTGCAGCGACTTCATCTTTTGATAAATTCTCCTTCAGGAAAAGTGAGAGAAGTATGTTGCGAATATTTTTCAACAAAGGTATGCCGTTTATTACTGCCCTTGCGTTGTTGCTATGCGCGGGTCAAGCCTCTGCTGATCCCAATGCAGCAGATCTTGATGGCGATGGGATGGTTGGCTTTGCGGATTTTTTGTTATTTGCAAGTTTGTTTGGGGCAAGTCAAGGTGACGCCAGATATAATGCCCGGGCCGATCTAGACGGGGATGGTGCGATAGGTTTTGGCGATTTTTTGATCTTTGCCAATGCCTTTGGCACATCTGCCTCTAGCGGTGGTGGAGGTGGTAGCTCTGATCTCATTGTTACTGTGCCTTCGGTGAGCGATAGCACGCTGACGCTTGGGCAGATGTTCACGCTAAATGCGACGGTACGCAACCAGGGGCGTGAACAAGCCACTGAGACGACGCTGACGTATTACCGCTCGACCGACGCGACGATCGCAGCGAGTGATACAGAGGTTGGCACAGGTGCTATAGGCAGTCTCAATGCGGGAGGCACGAGTGACCAGTCAATTGACTTGAATGCGCCACCGGGTGGGGGAATATACTACTACGGTGCGTGTGTCCAAAGCGTCAGTGGTGAGAGCAATACCGATAACAACTGCTCGGATGGGGTGCGTGTCACGGTCAGCGATGGCGGTCAAGGTGGTGGCAATGGTGGGACGTCCTTCGATCTGGATAGCAACAACAATCCGCAGGATATTATCTATGTCAACGACCGATTCTATGTGCTTGATCGGGATGACACAAGGGCCTATGGATACGGGAATGCCGGGCAGCGGGATGCAACAGCAGACTTCAATCTGGCTAGCAGTTCTCCGGCGGGCATCACCTATGCCAACAACCGATTCTATGTGGTTGATGACGCGGATGATAAGGTCTATGCGTACACGAATGCCGGGCAGCGGGATGCAACAGCAGACTTCAATCTGGCCAGCAGTTCTCCGGCGGGTATTACCTATGCCAACAACCGATTCTATGTGGTTGATGACGCGGATGATAAGGTCTATGCGTACACGAATGCCGGGCAGCGGGATGCAACAGCAGACTTCGATCTGGCCAGCAGTTCTCCGGCGGGCATCACCTATGCCAACAACCGATTCTATGTGGTTGATGACGCGGATGATAAGGTCTATGCGTACACGAATGCCGGGCAGCGGGATTCGGCTGTGGATTTCGATCTGGCTAACAGTTCTCCGGCGGGTATCACCTATGCCAACGACCGATTCTATGTGGTCGATGTGTTGAATACAAAGGTCTATGTGTACGGGAATGCCGGGCAGCGGGATTCGGCTGCAGAATTCGATCTGCATAGCAACAACAATCCACAGGATATCACCTATGCCAACAACCGATTCTATGTGCTTAATGTAGAGGGTAGCTTCAGGGGTGAAAAGGTCTATGCGTACACGAATGCCGGGCAGCGGGATTCGGCTGTGGACTTCGATCTGGCTAGCAGTTCTCCGGCGGGTATTACCTATGCCGACAACCGATTCTATGTGGTTGATGTGGATGATGCAAAGGTCTATGGATACGGGAGTGACGGGCAGCGGGATCCAACAGCGGACTTCGATCTGCATAGCAACAACGATGATGCGTCGGGTATCGCCTATGCCAACAACCGATTCTATGTGTCTGATTTTTCAGATGCAAAGGTCTATGTGTACGGGAATGCCGGGCAGCGGGATCCGGCTACAGAATTCGATCTGGCTAACAGTTCTCCGGATGGTATCACCTATGCCAACAACCTATTCTATGTGGTTGATGACGCGGATGATAAGGTCTATGTGTACACGAGTGCCGGGCAGCGTATTTCGGCTGTGGACTTCGATTTGGCTAGCAGTTCTCCGGCGGGTATCACCTATGCCAACAACCGATTCTATGTGGTTGATGTGGATGATGCAAAGGTCTATTGGTACACGAGTTCCGACCCAAGTCCCGATCTAATTGTTGAATCGCCTTCGGTGAGTAATAACAGCCCGAATCCCGACGAGTCCTTCAGTTTGAGTGCTACAGTGCGCAACCAAGGCGCGGGTTCTTCGGCAGCGGTGCCCTTGCGCTACTATCGCTCGACCGATGCGACGATCACAACGGGTGATACAGAGGTTGGCACAGGTGCCATAGGCAGTCTCAATGCGGGAGGCACGAGTGACCAGTCAATTGACTTGAATGCGCCACCGGGTGGGGGAATATACTACTACGGTGCGTGTGTCCAAAGCGTCAGTGGTGAGAGCAATACCGATAACAACTGCTCGGATGGGGTGCGTGTCTCGACTGCAAACTTTGATCTGGACAGCAACAATCGTGATCCGAAAGGTATCACCTATGCCAACAACCGATTCTATGTGGTTGATTACAGGGATGATAAGGTCTATGCGTACACGAGTGCTAGGCAGCGCGATTCGGATGCCGACTTCGATCTGGACAGCAACAACGGTGATCCGGAAGCTATTATCTATGCCAACAACCGATTCTATGTGCTTGATCGGGGAAATGTGTTTGATCGGGGGGATGAAAAGGTCTATGCGTACACGAGTGCTGGGCAGCGCGATTCGGATGCCGACTTCGATCTGGACAGCAACAACAGTACTCCGGCGAGTATTACCTATGCCAACAATCGATTCTATGTGGTTGATTTGTTGAATGCAAAGGTCTATGCGTACACGAGTGCTGGGCAGCGCGATTCGGATGCCGACTTCGATCTGGACAGCAACAACGGTGATCCGTTTGGGATTACCTATGCCAACAACCGATTCTATGTGGTTGATAACGCGGATGCAAAGGTCTATGTGTACACGAGTGCTGGGCAGCGCGATTCGGATGCCGACTTCGATCTGGACAGCAACAACGGCGATCCGTTTGGGATTACCTATGCCAACAACCTATTCTATGTGGTTGATGACGCGGATGATAAGATCTATGCGTACACGAGTGCCGGACAATAACGCACGGGAAATATGAGAAAGAAACCGCATTTTAGGCTTTGACAACAGAGTGGGTTTGCCTATTTTAATACCTGCTCTGTTGTTCTTTTTTTGTGAGAATTTGCCGTGAAATTAGAGCCTGCCGCGCTGTTCGAGACCGATGAAGCCGCTGCAAAAGCCAAGGCGTATGCACTCCGCCTGCTGGGCAATCGGGCTTATACCCAAAAGGAAATTCGCGACAAACTCGCCGCCCGAGGATATGCACAAGGCGCGATTGACGAGACGCTATTGACGCTCGAACGTCTCGATCTGGTTGACGATGCGTTGTTTGCGCGTCAATTTGTTGCACAGCGGCTGCGGTTGCGTCCTGCGGGGCGCGTGGCACTTGCGCGCGACCTCGCGCGTCGGGGCGTTGCGGCGGGGGTGATCGATCTCATTTTGGACGATGTATTTGCAGATGTTGATGTTGAAGATGTTGCACTCGATCTGATGATGCGAAGGGCAAATCGCTACCGGGGATTGTCTCGCGCGCGCGCGATGGGGCGGATGTACGGGTTTTTGGAGCGCAGGGGATTTGAGGCTTCGGTTGTTCGGGATGTCGTTCAAAAAGTGTGGACTACCATAGAGAATGAAGAAGGGTTGCACACGAGATGAAGACTGCTGCACAAATTCGCGAAGAGTTTCAGGCGTTTTTTGAATCCAAGGGCCATACGCGGGTGCCCAGTGCGCCCGTCGTGCCGCAAGGCGATCCCACGTTGTTGTTTACCAACGCGGGAATGAATCAGTTTAAGGATGTGTTTTTGGGCACCGGGCGTCGGCCTTATTCGCGAGCGGTGGATACGCAGAAGTGTTTGCGGGTTTCGGGCAAACACAACGATCTGGAAGAAGTGGGATTTAGCCCCAACCACCACACGTTTTTCGAGATGTTGGGCAACTGGTCGTTTGGCGACTACTTCAAAAAAGAAGCCATTGCATGGGCGTGGGAGTTGCTCACCGATGTGTGGCAGTTGCCAAAAGATCGCATGTGGGCAACGGTGTTTGGCGGCGATGAGGTCGATGGATTAGAGGCCGATGTGGAGGCAGAAGCCCTCTGGTCGCGCGCGACGGATTTGCCCGCCAATCGCGTGCTGCGGTTGGGCAAGGAAGACAATTTCTGGGAAATGGGAAATACGGGGCCTTGCGGCCCGTGTTCTGAAATACACTATTATCTCGGCGATGATCCCTCACGCCAGGATGCCGCGCCCAACCTAGACGCGCCGGATTATGTCGAAATCTGGAATCTGGTCTTTATTCAGTACAATCGCAACGCGGATGGCAGCCTGGCACCTTTGCCCGATCAGCATGTGGATACGGGCATGGGGTTCGAGCGGGTTTGCGCGATTTTGCAGGACGTGAAAACCACGTACGATACGGATGTGTTTTTGCCCATTATTGCCGCCATCAGCGAACTTACCCGAAAACCCTATCGCGAAGACCACTGGGTGCCGATGCGCGTGATCGCGGATCACATACGCACCCTAACCTTTGCGATAGCAGATGGCGCGTTGCCATCCAACGAAGGCCGGGGCTATGTTTTGCGGCGGATTTTGCGCCGCGCCGCGCGGTTTGGGCGCACGTTGGAGATGCACGAGCCCTTTATTTTTCGACTCGCACAGACCGTTGTGCATGAAATGGAGGCTGCATTTCCCGAGGTGGCAGAAAAGCGCGATCACATTGCCCGCGTGATTCGGGCCGAGGAAGAGAGCTTTGGCAAAACACTGGATCGCGGCTTGGAAATTTTTGAAGCGATGTGCGCGAAAGGGCACATTTCCGGCGCGGATGCCTTTCGCTTGTACGATACCTATGGATTTCCCCTGGATTTAACGCGGTTGATGGCAACTGAAAAGGGCCTTGAGGTCGACGAGGCGGGTTTTGAAGCGCGCATGGCAGAACAGCAGGCGCGGTCTCGCAAGGCGGGCAAAAAGGTGTTTGCACCGCAAGCACAGCACTTGCCGCAAAAGCATTCGGAATTTGTGGGATACGAAACGCTTGCGTCCAATTCGCGCGTGGTTGCCTATCGACCCGCGCGAGATGGAATGCTGGATCTCTACCTGGATATCACGCCATTTTACGCGGAATCGGGCGGGCAAGTTGGGGATAGGGGCAAATTCGTGGGCGAAGGCGTGCGCTTTGACGTCGAGACCACATTCAAGGCGGGAGAAGCCATTGTCCATCGCGGTCGCCTGTGCGATGGGCAAACCAAAGGCCTCGTGGGCATGGATGTCGTGGCGTCTGTCAATGCGGAAACCCGTTTGAACACCGCGCGCAACCACACGGCCACGCATCTATTGCACCGCGCTTTACGCAAGGTATTGGGCGATCACGCCCATCAGGCCGGCTCGCTGGTTGCCCCCGATCGGCTGCGGTTTGATTTTACGCATTTTGAAGGTGTGGGGCCTGCACAATTAGACGACATTGTGGGGATTGTCAATGATGCGGTCAGGCGGGATTGGGCCGTGGATATTTCCTTTGCTCCATTGGACTGCGCGGTGGAAATGGGCGCGATAATGCTGTTTGGCGAAAAATATGGCGATGTGGTGCGCGTGGTGCGCGTGGGAGACTTCAGCATGGAGTTATGCGGAGGAACGCATGTGCAAAGCACGGGGCAAATCGGGCTGTTTCAACTCATGCAGGAGACGGGCATAGCCGCGGGGGTGCGGCGCATTGAGGCGATCACCGGGCCGGGTGTAGAAGCCCTCGTGCGCCAGCAAAGGAAAATTTTGGCCGATCTCGCGTCACAGCTAAGCGCGCAACCATCGGAATTGCCGGACAAGGTGGCGCGCTTGCAGGCGCGCAATCGCGCGCTCGAGCGCGAGTTGCAAAATTTGCGACGCCAGCACGCCGGTTCCGAGATGGATGTGCTGGTGGGCAATGCCTTGAATGTGAATGGGGTGCGCGTCGTTGCAGCCGAAGTCTCGCCGCCCGATATGGACGGATTTCGCACGCTGGGAGACGGGTTGCGCCACGCCTTGGGCACGGGAGGAGTTGGCGTGATTGGCGCGAACTTAAATGGCAAAGCCTCGCTCCTGGCGGTGGTGACAGATGATCTGATCGGTCAGGGGGTGCAGGCCGGCGATGTGGTCAAAGCCGTCGCGCAAATCATTGGCGGAGGCGGAGGCGGTCGGCCCCATCTGGCACAGGCCGGCGGCAAATATCCCGAAAAGATCGCAGAGGCTTTGGCGCAAGTGCCCAACATCATTCGCGCGCAGGTGGGAGGGTAGGCACCTCGATGTCGATATTTGAACAGTTGGTGGCTATTCGCAATCGCCGCGGGGCGGGATTTTTGCCCTATCTGGATCCCGACAGGCTCGACAAGAAAGATCTGCAGCGCACGGCTTCTATTTGCGAAGCACAGGGAGCAGATGCCATTCTGATTGGCGGGAGTTTTTTGTTTTCGACCAATTTTGATCGCATGGTACACGAGGTCGTGCGAGCCGTCAATGTGCCGGTGATTATTTTCCCCGGCGATACCAACCAGATTTCAGCGGCAGCCGACGCGATTCTATTTTTGTCGCTCATCAGTGGACGCAATCCCGAGTTGCTGATTGGGCAACACGTCAAGGCCGCGCCCATTTTAAAAGCGCGCGGCTTAGAAGCCATTGCAACTGGCTACGCGCTCGTGGATGCGGGGCAGCAGACCACGACCGAATACGTGAGCAACACCCGTCCCTTGCCGCGCGACAAACCCGAGATTGCAATGGCGCACGCGCTGGCTGCCGAATATCTGGGCATGCAATGCGTGTATTTGGATGCCGGCAGCGGGCCGGAGTTGATGGTGCCCGAAGAAATGGTGCAAGCGGTCTGTGACTATGTATCGATTCCGATCTTTGTTGGTGGCGGCATTCGCGATCCCAAAGCCGCTGCAAAACGGGTCGCACTGGGCGCGTCTTTTGTGGTGGTTGGCAGTGTTTTTGAAGAAATGGATTGGGATGCCGCGCTGATTGGCGCGTTTGCTTCTGCAATTCACTATCTCGACTGAGTTCATTTTGTTGATCATGGTAGATTGTTACCGTCTTTGCCGGCGGTTTTTTTGTGTGAGTGTATTGTTATGGCTATTTCATCTAGCGCAGTATTGTGTTACGGTGTACTGGGGATTGATCAAATCGTGCAAGTGGCGTGGTTTCCCGAGCGCAATGGGCACACGCGCGCGTTGCGCGACGAAGAATTTGTCGGTGGAGAAGCGACCAATACCGCGGTGACGCTGAGCGGGTTGGGCATTGATGTGCGGTTGATGGGGTGTGCGATTGGAGACGACCGCAGGGGCGCGTTTTTTGTGCGCGCCATGCGTCAATTTGACGTGGATATTCGCAGGCTTGATGTGGACCCGAGCGTTCGCACTGGGCACGCGGTTATCCTGTCTGATGTCAACGGCGGGCGAACGATTTGTGGGCATTTCCCCGATGTGCGAAGCCGCCCCCTGACCGAGGCGGATCTCGACGGCATTACCCTGTTGTCGGTCGATCCCTTTTTGGGTGAAAACGCGGTGCGAGCAGCGGAAATCGCGCGGGCATGCGATGTGACGGTGTTTGCAATTGAATTGATGTCCGATCATCCGCTTGCAAAATTCTGCGATGTGGTGATCAATTCTGCCGGATTTATGCGCCGACACAGGATGGGGATGCCCTCGGATGTGGCGGTTGGACTTTTGAAGGCCGGTGTAGAAACCGTGGTGATGACCAAGGGAAAACTGGGATGTCAAGTTTTTCAGGAAAATGGCAACAGTTTTGAACAGCGCGCGTACCCGGTTGCGGCGCGCGATACAACCGGCGCGGGCGACGCGTTTCGCGCCGGGCTCATTTACGGGTATTTACAGGGGTGGACGCTGACGCGCAGCGTGCAATTTGCCAGTGCCAGCGCGGCATTGACGTGTGCAAAAGCCGGCGGTGCCGGCCATATTTACGGGGAAGATCAGGTTTTGCACCTGATCGCTGAAGAGTGACTGCATGATTGACGTTAAAAGTTTTTCAAATTTTTCACGGGTGACATACTTTATGCCAGAACAACGGGCCAAAGTAAAAAATAAACTGGGCATTCACGCGAGACCTGCGGCTTTGCTGGTGCAGGCAGCAGCCAAATTTACTTCTGAAATTATATTAAAAAAAGATGGCCTCGCGATCAACGGCAAGAGCATTATGGGCGTGATGATGTTGGCTGCAGAAGAGGGTTCTATGATCACGGTGCGGGCGGAAGGAGAAGATGCGCGCGATGCGGTGGATCACATCGTCGAAATGATCGAGTCGAAATTTGACTGAACTTATGAAATATTTTAGGGGCATACCAGCTTCTCCCGGCATTGCGATTGGCCCCGTGTACCTGTACGATCCCGAAGAGTTTCTCGTGGATCAACGCCGGGTCCATTCTCGCGATATTCCCGCAGAAGAAGCGCGACTACGAGATGCAATCGCGGCCGTGGCCGAGGATTTCTCGGCCACGCGGGCGCACGTCGAGGACATGCTCGGCAAAGAACACGCGCAAATTTTCGATGCCCATCTGCTCATTTTGCAAGATGCCGCGCTGCTCGACCCCACGGTTGCGCGCATTCGGAACGAGGCGTACAATGCCGAATACGCTTTTTGGCTGACTTTCCAGCATCTGCGTCGTCAATTTGAAGCGATTCAAGATGATTATTTGAGAGAACGCGGCGCTGATTTATTGGGCATTGAAAAGCGGGTCTTGGCCAAATTGTGCAATTGGGAAAAGGCCGGGTTGGACCGATTGCCCCACAAGGCGATTGTGGTGGCGCGCGATTTGATGCCCGACGACATGGCGCACCTGCAACCCGATCGGGTTTCGGGGCTCGTCACCGAGGTTGGAGGCCCCACGTCACATGCGATCATCCTCGCGCGCGGGTTAGAGATTCCCGCGGTTGTCAGCATTGCCCATGTGCTGTCTGAAGCGCGCATGGGCGATGTGGCGATTGTCGATGGTCGCCACGGGCATTTTATTCTCAACCCCGATGAGGAAACGCTCGCGCACTATCGCCACCTATCTGAAAAACTCAGGGCGCGCAAGGCTGGATTGGCCGATTCTCGGGATTTGCCCGCAGAGACAAAAGATGGGGTTCGCGTGGCGTTGCAGGCCAATGTGGAATTGTCCGACGAGGTGCATTCTGCCATGGCCTACGGCGCGGAGGGCGTTGGGCTATACCGCACGGAATACCTCTATCTCGCCAGCAATATTTTGCCCGATGAGGCGTCGCAGGTCGCCGCGTATTCGCAAATGGCCGAGCGCATCGCGCCGCGCCCGCTCGTGATTCGCACCCTGGATCTGGGGGGCGATAAAATGTCGCACGCGCTCAATACACAGCCCGAAATGAATCCCTTTTTGGGGTTGCGCTCCATCAGGCTGACACTGGGGCACCGCGATCTGTTCAAAACGCAGTTGCGGGCGATCTTAAAAGCGAGTGCCGTCGGCAATGTGAAATTGATGCTGCCGCTGATTTCGGGGGTCGAAGAATTGCGCGACGCGCTCGCTGTGCTCGATGATGTGCGCGGTGAACTGACGCGAGAAGGCGTGCCCTTTGACCCCATTTGTCCCGTGGGGGCCATGATCGAAGTACCTTCTGCTGCGCTGGTGGCCGATCAATTGGCGCGCGAAGTTGATTTTTTTAGCCTGGGCACCAATGACCTGATTCAGTACACGCTTGCGGTTGATCGCGGCAATGATCTCGTGGCGTATTTATTTGAGCCATTTCACCCGGCTGTGTTGCGATTGATCAAAGGCGTGATCGACGCGGCGCATGGGCAAAATATATCGGTGACTGTGTGCGGTGAAATGGCGGGGAACCCGCATTCTGGATTGTTGCTGGTGGGCATGGGGGTCGATAAACTCTCGATGACGCCATCGGCGTTGCCCGAAGTCAAACGCGCCATTCGCGATGTGTCTTTTGATCGGCTTCGAGCACTTGCCAAAGAGGTGCTCAATATGCATAGAATCGCAGAGATTCGGGCGCGCGTACGCGACGCATTATCCAATGACGAGACGATCGGCGTTGAGACGGGGGATTAGGCCGAGGTGCGGCTTGTTCTGGTTGTTTGAAAGGAGTGGCTTTTATGGGGCGTTTGTTTACTTCGGAATCCGTTTCTGAAGGGCATCCAGATAAGGTGGCAGATCAAATTTCGGATGCCGTGCTCGATGCCATGTTGGCGCAAGATTCCAAATCGAGAGTGGCTTGTGAAACGCTGGTGACAACCGGGCTCGTGGTGATCGCCGGAGAAGTGACGAGTAAGGCCAACGTGGATATCCAGTCGCTGGTGCGCGGCGTGATCAAAGACATTGGATATACGGATTCGCGCTGTGGATTTGATTACAAAAGCTGTGAGGTGATGGTGAAATTAGATCGGCAATCGCCCGATATTTCGCGGGGAGTCACGGAAGGTGAGGGGTTGCACGCGGAGCAGGGCGCGGGCGATCAAGGGATGATGTTTGGATATGCGTGCAGGGAAACGTCAGAGTTGATGCCATTGCCCATTACCCTGTCTCACAAACTGGTGGCAGAACTCGCGCAAATTCGCAAAAACAAAGGGCTTCCGTATTTGCGACCCGATGGCAAAGCACAAGTGACCGTAGAATACAAAGGGGACAAACCGCTTCGCGTACACACGGTAGTGGTTTCAACGCAGCACGATGAGAACGTATGTCACGAACGGATTGCGCGGGATATTCAAAAGAAAGTGATCCGCGAGGTCGTGCCCACGGATCTTTTGGACGAAAAGACGATTTATCACGTCAATCCAACCGGCAAATTTGTGGTGGGCGGGCCCCACGGCGATTGCGGATTGACTGGGCGAAAAATTATTGTGGATACGTACGGCGGCATGGGGCGTCACGGCGGGGGCGCGTTTTCCGGCAAAGATCCGACCAAGGTGGACCGCAGCGCGCATTACGCCGCGCGTTGGGTGGCAAAAAATGTCGTCGAGGCGGGCCTCGCATCTCGATGCGAAGTGCAACTGGCCTATGCCATCGGGGTGGCAAAACCCGTTTCGGTTGCCATTGATACATTTGGCACGGGCAAAATAGAGGAATCGAAAATTGTCGAGCTGATCCACGCGCATTTTGATCTGAAGCCATCTGGCATTATTGCAGCACTCAAATTGACCAGACCCATATACCGTTCCACAGCCGCTTATGGTCACTTTGGCCGCAGAGAATTTACCTGGGAACAGACCTGTAAAGCCGATGCACTAAAGAAAGCCGCTGGGCTGTAATCTAAGCATCGGGATTTCAATATTTTCGGACGAGGTTTTATTTGTACAACGAACCTTTGGCCCCACCGAGGCGTTTAAGCAAATAAATACCTCGTTTTTTTGATCCAGCGCGTTGCCGTCAAAAGCGAGAACATCGATCATATACCCCGCCATTGAAAATTTTGGCTTTGTGAAGGTCGTGCGAATAGGCGCGCGGGCCTGTCTGTCAACAGATAGGGCTGGCGCAGCCTAGCTTGGCACCATGCCGGGTTGTACCCCGTTGCGTAGATTCGCCGCCTTGAATCATGGCTCAAAATGGGCTAATTTTGAGCTATCAGCTTTACTATTGTTGTGCTCCGCGTCCCCTCCCATCCACCCTAAGGCAGTGCGCTTCGACATGTTCAGCGTAAAAGGTGCTCGTTCTGCTGACGATGGGTGCCCGTCCTGCGTTTCACGCTCGCCTTTTACTGTTGTTAAAATTCACACCTGTGCAAAATTGTCACGCATTTCCATTTTTATGATCTGATCATATCCACATATAATTCAATAAGTTAAAAAATTAAACACAATGGCACGCCTTTTGCAAAGTATTACAGTGTCCAAAAATTTCAATGGAAAAATGCCAGTGAAACCCGTCTTTTACATATTGCTTCTGCTGGGCATGTCACTCTCCGGCTGCACCACCTATTCCCACTTTTCGGGCGACTTTCGCACGAGCCTTCGCGCGCGCAATTATGAAGATGCCCGTGCAAAAATTGGAAAGGCGAACAAAAGGGGCAATCGGTTGCTCTATTTTCTCGAAAATGGCCTGCTCACCCACTATGAGGGGCAGTACGAGACCTCTAACCGGTATTTTGCCGCCGCAGAGCGACTGGCGGATCAACTCTATACCCGCTCTGTTTCCCGAGAGGCAGCGGCACTTGTGACCAACGACGCTATACGCCACTACCGGGGCGACAGTTTTGAAATGGTTGCCGTTCACTACTATCGGGCACTGAATTACTGGTATCTGGGCCTCCCGGAAGACGCACTGGTCGAATGCCGCAAAGCCAATTTGAAGCTCGACAAATACGCCATTCACAATGGGCAAGCGAGTTACAAAAATGATGCCTTCATCCACTACATTACCGGCCTATTTTACGAAGCCACTGGGGAACTCAACGACGCGTATGTTTCCTATCAACACGCGCAAGACGCGTATTCGCACTACCAAAAAATATTCCATCTCGCCCCGCCGCAAACCATTGCAAAAGACCTCGAACACATGGCCGGCGTGCTCAACGGATCGGGAAAGGACATGCGTCTTGCCTCGCTCAATATCCCGCCTTTTGTACAGCCTGCGGGAAATGGCGAACTCGTGATTTTTTTGGAAATCGGTTTTATTCCTCGCAAGGTGCAGGAGGAAATTGATCTGCCCATTTACGAAGCGGACATCGAGCGCAGCAAGCGCGACAAAGTTTCTTCTGTCGCCACCGACATATCGCATCGCCATCGCCATGCACATCCGACTGGCGATGTTGAGTATTGGTTGCGCGTCGCCCTTCCCAAATACGAGGCCCTTGCCCCGCGCACGCAGCGCATTCGCATCCGCGCAGGAGACCGTACCGTTCAGGCGCAGGCCGCTCAAAACTACGCCGCGATTGCAAACGCATCGCTTGCGGATCACTACCCGAGGATTATGGTCAGAACGATTGCCCGAGGATTTGCCAAATACCTGGTTTACCGCACGGCAAAAAAAGAAAACAAAGTGCTCGGTTTTTTCACCAATCTGTTCAATGTCTCAACCGAAATCGCGGACACGCGCAGTTGGGTCTCATTGCCCCACAACATTCAAATCGGCCGTCTTGAATTGCCGCCGGGCATTCACACCATCACACTCGAAGCACTCGACGCCAACAGTCGTGTTATCGAAACCGAAACTATGAGCAATGTCGAAATCGCGCCAGGTCAACGCACATTTTTGAATCACAGGATCTATCAGTAGAGGCGCGGCCCCTGTGGAAGAACAGATTGTGGAGATGACAATTATACGCGCAATGAATATTGTCCTGAGCATGGCATTGGGGGATGCAGACAATCGGATGCGCCGCACAGCGATTCCTAATCACTGCTGATGGCACGCAAAGTCAGAATCCGAAGGACGCATTGCAAAGACTCAAAAAGGGTATGCAGGCGAAAATAAAAATCCGAGAAGAAACGGACGTGCCATTTCAAGAGAGAGTCTTTGAATGTGTCATTTGGGAAGTTGGGTCAGAAACTTTGACCGTAATCAAAACGCGATATACTCACAGTGGCAAAAAATTCACTTTCCAGCACGCTGATATCTTGAACATTAATTATGTTGCACCGGTATTACCGAAAAAAGAGATATCTGCCAATGCGAAAACGCTCATGATTATCGGCGGGGTGATTGTCAGTCTGACTTTGATACTATATATATACCTTATTAATGCTGAACTTCCCGTAGAATGAAAAAATACGTATTCTGAGTCGCTATAATATGCTACACTTGATCAAGTTTCTGACTGCGTGTTTTCATCCCATCTCAATCCACAAGGAGGAACGCATGAAATTTTCACATCAGAACCTCTTGCTGGTGGTCTTTTTGAGTTTGCTGGCGGTTTCGATGGCACGCGCGGCGAAATCAGACTTGCCGCCTACGCGGGGCGTTGTCGTCAATCTCGTCGAATGGGACGGCGGGGAATTGCCCCCTGTTTATGAACGGTCTGAACAGCATCCCTTCACCCGTGAGGACCTGTTGCAATTGGTCGAAAATGACTTTGCACCCGAGCAAATCGCGCTTATGGTTGCCGAGCGACGGTACGCGGGCGATGCGTCTGCCGAGGGGCTGATCGCGCTCAAAAAAGCCGGTCTTGCACCCGTGGTGATACAGGCCATCTCCAAACACGCGCTCGCGCCCAATCAATCGCTCACCCTCACGGTTTACCTCACCTTTGACGGCAGTTCGCAAACCGCGCGCCATCGGTTTCTCTACGTGATCATTCCCGATGGCGAGATCCAGCGCGTCTTCACGGCTGATTTGAACACGGTCCTTTCTGGGCAGTGGCAACAGGACGCCTTGATCGATGTCACGGACCCCTTGCTCCCGCGAAAAATCCGACGCGTCACCTTCTCGGGAACTGTCCCCCTTAAAACACACGGAGCCAAAACCGTCCGGATTTTCACGTCCTCACGCCCGGGAATACGTCAAATCGACGAGATACCCAAAATAGACCTCGCCCGCGTTCAGACTTATGACTTGACTTACCCGGTCAGTTCACCGATTCAAGACTGCCGCGCGTATGTTCGCTACAAACAGGATGTGATGTTGCCGGATAAATGGCACATGATGGACGCGCACCTGGAATGCGAGTGGCGGTGAGACGCAAGGCATTGAGATAGCGTTAAGCGGACGTCTCATATTTTGACTCGATATGGGCGGATGGGAGGGGACAGACAACTGACTCCCCGCTCGTCTTTCACAACAACAAGGAGATAAGCCATGAAATTCATCACTTGGACCGCAATTGTTCTTCTCGGTATCACAACGGGATGCGTTGGCCCTAGAGCGTTTACAAAAGGGACTTATGAGGATCCCAAAACCATCGCCCTGCTCGACGATCGCTTCAACGAAAACGACATGCAACTCATTGCCAAGAAAGTCGTCAATTCGATTCTCGAAGCGCCGTTGAACAGGGAGCAACCAGCCATCATGCTCGGCAAAATGCGCAATCGCACCACTGAGCACATTGACATGGTCGCACTCTCTGACAAAATCAAAACTGCATTGATCCAGAGCGGCAAAGTGCGCTTTGTCGATGTTACCAATCGCAAAGACATCGCCGTGGAATACGACTATCAGCAGTCTGGCTACGTGGATCCGACACAGGCCAAAGCACCGGGCAAACAGACCGGCTCAGACCTGATCTTGACGGGCACACTCAGCGCCAATGTGCAGGAAGTGGGCAAAGACAAACTCGTTTATTACAAAGCTACTTTCCAACTGACGGATCTGGGCACGTCGGAAATTGTATGGACCGATGAAAAAGAAATCCGCAAAGCCTACAAAAAGCGAAGCATTGGATTGTAACGCCGTAGGGTGTAGCGTGCAAAGTGGCGCGGGGTACACGGTGTTCTTGGCGGGCTGATAGCTGACCACTGACCACTTACAAAGGAGCAAAACCATGAAACACCTGTTCTTCACACTCGCAATCGCCCTGCTTTTGGGGGGCGGGGCCGGCGCGCAAACGGGGCGCACCGATGGCGCGGAAGAAAGCGAATTTGGCAAAGGGGGGTATCCCTTTGGAGGCGAGCGCAACCGCGTCTATCTCAACACGGCCTTTGGCTCTGGTTTTTTCGACAACACGGCCTTCAACAATGTACGCACGGGTTTTCTCTACGGTGTGGAACTCGGCGTCGAAATGGACCAGTGGCTCGGCATTCAGGCGGGATATGCCTATCTTTCCGATCGCGACATATCCATCATTAGCCTGGGCTCGCGCTTTGCCTATGCGTTTGATCCCTTTGTGTACCACGTCTCGCTCAACGCCGGACTGTACGCGCCAAAACAGGGCGACCACAACTTTGGTTTGGCCCCCGGAGCGGGTATCGACATCATCTTGCACGAAAGGGTTCGCATCGGACTTGATTACAAACACGACTTCATCTTTTCCGACAATCGCACGACGGACATAGACCGGGTCTATGCGGGCCTCAAATTCTTTTTTTGACAGGTGACAGCGCGAATCACGAACTGGCGACAGGCCCTAAAAAAAGCCCGACCCGTCGAGGAGACAGGTCGGGCTTATATTTTCACAGAAATTAAAAAGGGCGTATATTTGTCATACGCAAATTCACATGTCCACTTTTGAAACGGTGTGAATTGTGAAAAACATCCTATTGGTTGTTTGTATTCCATTGGGTTTGCTGCTCACCTTGCCAATTGATGCACAATAACATGCCAGTCAAAAACCGGCACCAAATACAAATGCATCGCAAAACCAAACCGAAACCCAGTGCCGCGTCCCAATGTTCTCGCCCTTCGTATCTCTCTATCCAAAAACCTCACCCGCGACAAAAGCCATGCCCAATGCCGCGGCGGAATCTCCCCTACGCGCCCATTCAAACCGCGTTGAAATGGCCTGGGCATCAAAGGGATTTTTGAGGTAGATCGGCCACGATCCATCTTCAAACCCCTCAATTATCCACGCCATATACCGATCGCGAAAAGACGTTTCGGCAAGGCCCCCGCCTATCACCACGAGACCCGGATCAAATAGTCGCACCCAATCGGCGATGGCATAGCCGAGAACGAATGCCTGCGCTTTGAAAAGCGACACCGCGAGGGGATCGCCTTTTTCCGCGTAATCGCGGAGTTGATACGCCTTTTCTTCTATGGGGCCGGAATGGGCATTCAGCGCGTGCGCTCGCCATTTGTCCTTTGCCAATTCCATGCCGAGCCTTCGCCGCAAGGCCATCAGCGACACCCAGGCTTCCGCGCAACCCTTCAGACCACACGAGCAATTGGGCAATTTCCCGTCGGCTTCGCGGAACGGCACCGACGCATGCCCCACTTCCAGCGCCAGACCGTTTGATCCTTCATAAATCTGTCCCCCGGGCAGGACCAACCCACCTCCTAGGCCCGTGCCGGGCGCGACGAGCAGCAGGCCCGCATCGATGTCTGGTCGAGCGGCGTATTCGCCCGCGGCCGCGGCATTGCCGTCATTTGTCATATACACGGGCACACCCGCGCGCGCGGAAAATGCGTCGCGGATATTCGTGCCCACCCAATCGGCGCCGAGGTTGGCCTGCACGCGGATCACGCCGCCACTGCTCGGCGCGGGAACATCCAGCCCGATCCCCGCGATATCCGTCTGTTGCCTGCCCGCCCGATCCGTCAACAAAAACAGGGCTTTCTCGAGTTGGTCAAACGTCTCCTCATACCCTTCTTTGACGCGGCTGGGCACTTCCACCATCTCGCCCAATGGATTGCCAGAGGCATCCACGAGAATGGATTTTACACTCGTCCCACCGATGTCCAAACCCGCAAAACAGCGCGCTTTGCTTTTTTTCATCCCGTCCTTTCCTCTTGCCGGGTCATCACAAACAATTGGCGCGTCCCATCGCTGGAAATCGATGGAAAAAGCACTTGATCACTGGTGCGATTCCAGCAGGGCGCGGGATCGCTTCTCAAATCTCCCGATATCCATTCCCGCTGATCGTATCGCGCGGTTCGCGCCCAGGCCCCGTCGCGCATGCGATACATCACGTACACGGTGCCGCGTTTTGGCCCCGATCCATTGACGATCCACTTCCCGTCCGGCGAAAACGCGTTGTCTCCGCCGGGGTCTAAAAAAACAGACCGATCCCCCAGGGTACGCACAATTTTCTGCTGGTCGGTATCGTACACCACCAGATCATCGGCATGATGACCGAGTATCTCGTGGCCTTCTAACCATTCGGGATGACCGCCAATAAAGACGCGCTGGATGGTCAGGTCACTGCCATCGGGGTTCATTGTAAACGGCACATTGAGCCGACTGCCGCGCGCGTTGAATTTGCCCCTCGCAAAAAAATAAATCCGATCATCGTCGCGATTCCACAGGGTGTGGTTGATAAACATCGGCTTGTCTTCAACCCCCGGATAGTCGTCTCGCAGAGCATCTCTCAGTTGGGCAAAAGACACAATTAACGCTTTCTCTCCAGTCTTCACGTGGACTTTGAAAATCCCATCGTCTTCGGGATGGGCGATGCGTTCGGTCCAGTCCGCAGCACCGAGATATCCCGTCACCAAGCGCAGACGCGCCATGCGCGCGTAATTTAATCCGAGAAAATAGCCGCCATTTTGCGCCACACCACTGTTGCCAACCGGTGTATCCCCATACCGATACTCGCGGATTCTTTTTTTCTTGGAAATATCGAATAGCACCGTAAAAACCTTCTGCGTCTCCGGATCGCGATCATTAAAAAAAAATTGCGTGTCCGGCGATTCGGGATTCCAATAAAACATCGTGCCTTGCTGCGGATTCCACCCCTGCGACTGATCGACCACTTGGATGGCATAGTCATTCTCGGTGTCGATCAGGATCACATCCGCTGCCTCTCTCGGGCCGGGCATGTGATCTTGAAAATCGGCCCGCAACGCGACAATATAGCGACCACTTTGATTCCAGGGAATGGTCTGCGATTGCCCGATGTAACCAAAAAAGTGGTGTTTGGGGCCATAGGTGATCTGCTCAACCGCAAGGTCAAATGAATCTGCCATTTCTCTTCCTCAATACAAAACGCGATTCGCGCGCGTTTTCGTTTGCGAAATAACTATGGGGAATAGGACAACCCCTGTGGTTGTCCCTACGAGACAGGTACACCGCGCCATTGATTCGCATATTAAATTCCGATTGCATATCCATCGCGCCTCGGATCTGCACCGCCCATTCGCGCGCGCGTTTTCGCGTTGACCACAATGCCCTGCGCGCCTCCGCAAACGGGCGAGTATTCGGGCAGCACCTTCACGCCGTGCCCGCGAGCCATCAGCGCGCGGCGAACAGGGCGCGGCACTCGCCTTTCAATGGATACCTGCGTTCCGGCACCTTCAATGCGGAATCGGGGTGCTTCAATCGCCGCCTGTATATTCATGCCGTAATCCAGCACGTTGGTCAAAAATTGCACTGACGTTTGTTGAATGCCCCAACTGCCCGGCGTGCCCAGCGCGGAAAAGAGCGCGCCATCCCGAAAAACCAAGAGCGGCGACAGGCACATGTCCAGTTTTTTGTGCGGCGCAATGCAGTTTGGGCTGTCGGGAACGAGATCGCCCCAGCGAATGAAATTGTTCAAAAACATGCCCGTATCGCCCATGATCATCCCCGACCCAAAACCCGATCCCAAACTCTGCGTGATTGCGACGGCATTGCCATCGGCATCGACCACATCGAAATGCGTGGTGCATTCGTTGAGCCATGCCGTGGGGTCACCCGGTTCAATTTCGCGCGGTAATTTTGTCGCGGGATACCACTCACCTCGATGCACACCTGCTCGCTCGCCAATCAACTTGCGGCGTTCTGCGGCATAGCCCTTCGCCAACAACCCTTCAACCGGTGCCTGCGCGGCTGCCGCGTATTCTATCCGATCGGCATTGCCCAATTTCACGGCTTCGATGAACAGGTGAAGGGCCTGTTCCGAGTGGTGGCCCAGATCTGCGAGATCGTAGCCTTCGAGCATATTGAGGGTTTCGAGAATCTGGAACCCCGCGCTCGGCGGCGGCGGGCAAAACACCTCATAGGCCCGATAGGTCGTGGCGATGGGATCGACCCATTCGGGTTCAAAGTCCGCCAAGTCGCGCTCGGACAACCACCCGCCTTCTGCCCGAACGCATGCCGCGATTTCACGGGCGAGGTCCCCGCGATAAAAGACCTCGGCACCTCCTTCAACGACCCGTTGATACGTGCGTGCGAGGTCTTTTTGAATCAGGATTTCACCCGGCCTAGGTGGACGCCCACGCGATAGAATCACCTTGGCCGCATTGACGTTCATCCGCCCGCCATTATGGGTCATCGATTCGCTGTTCTTCACGGTGACCGCGTACCCGTGCTCTGCCAATTCAATTGCAGGTGCAAATACCTTTGCAGGCGGCATCGTGCCGCAGTGTTTCAACAGTTCCAACCAACCGCCACACGCGCCCGGCGTCAGGCATGAACGCGGGCCGGCGTCTTTGTCGGTGGCTTTGTCAAACAACTCGGCGCGGGCGTCATAAGGCGTTCGCCCGCAGTAATCCAGCACGCGCACGCGGTCGTTTTTCGCGTCATAGACAATCGCATAGCCCACCCCGGCAATGCCAGACATATAGGGTTCAACGACATTGAGCGCGGCAGCAACAGCGACCGCAGCGTCAAACGCGTTGCCGCCGTCGAGCAATATCCGCACGCCGGATAGCGCGGCTTGTGGATGCGCGCAGGCCACCATGCCGCGCGTGCCCGTCACGGTGGGTCTGTGTGTGATGCCATGGGTTGGAAACACCATAGAACTGCTCCTAAAATTTTTATCCTAAAGACTTTCGTGGTAAGTCATCTTTTGTTGCCTTTGATGCCTTCGGCGACTTCTTTTTTGCTTGCCCAAAAAAGAAGCAAAAAAGGGCACTCTCAATCGCCGAGAGGCATGCCTGTCGCGGACGGCAGACAGGCTTGCACAGCGCAAATCGCTTTTGTAGTCGTACGAGAGTCAGTGGACTTCAGAGTTGAAAAAAATAAATGTTCGGAGCGAAACGGACTTGCGCGCTGTGCGTGAGGGCTTTATCTGATAGCGTCGTAACGCGCATGTTATTTCTCTATTTTTTCATTGGAAATCTAACGTAGTATGACCGTCCTGTCAGTTCCGGTTCAAACCTTGTCCACCTCGGGTACGTAGAGTCTTCTTCCACCATTTTTCTCGATTGACGATTACCGTGTTTGGCGTGAAAATTGGGCGATGCTCCAAAAGAGCAAATCGGAAGTTTTCACAACAATAATTCAACTTGTCCTCAGGGCCGAATTTCTTCAACAACTCTTTTAGCTCAACGTTATTGCCATGGCCATTTTTAACGTAATCACACCAACGTTGCCATACACCTTCCCTATCGCCGAAGGCCGCACCCACATACGACTTGTTGCTTTTGGTATCAGTAATAAGGTACACGCCCTTCACACTTGTCAACGCCTCCTTCCAATCTGGTCGGCCATTCAGAATGATTGTCTTGAGCTCGACGAAGGAAAGATCAATATTCTCGTAGCCTGAGAATTACTCCCCCGAATACCGCTCGCGCAGGATCTCTTGGACTATAAGATTACCGACGTGGTTCTCGAAATTCACCCGCGCTGGTCGGTTACGATAGGATGACCGCAACTTGAGCCGTCCAATGAAATTTTCAAGTTGTGGCGTCAATTTGACTTCGTAACGATTCTCATGGACCTTAAGCACACGAAAGATGCCCCCGAACAGCCAGATATCCGGCTCATGGTAGAACCGCATAAGCGAGAAGATGAACTCTCGGTTGAATGCGTTTTTCTTAGGTCGGGACTCCTGCCAACTCTGCCAATTCTGTGAGTTACTTACCCAGTCGTCTAGAGGTTCAGTTTCTTCTTTATTCCGACGAGCGAAATGGACCTTGTAATCTTCCACATTCTCAATTTGCCAGATGTCTCTCAGGTCGATCGTATCCGACATATCTGATTCCTTTCGTTTGATGTCATGATGGATTTCAAAAGGCCAAGGCTTAAGACCCATATAATCTAAGTCCAACCGGCCATCTTGACAACCTCATAGTCTGACGATATCCATTGGAGAAGAGATTGCCCTGTTCGCCATACCAACGTATATTGCCCCCTGCTAGCCCATTCATCCATGTTTGCGTCAAACCCGAGAGAGGAATTTTATGGACCCGATACAACTCACGCGAGAATTTGTCTCCTTCAACTCGGTCAGTTATTTGAGTAATGTCGATTGTTCAAATGCCATGACAAAAAAAATGCGCGAAGCCGGTCTCACGGTTGAACGCATTCCCTATACAGACCCCAATGGTGTTCCCAAACTGAACCTCGTGGGAAAGAAAGGACGCGGCACCGGGGGGCTTGCTCTGATGGGACACAACGATGTGGTGCCCGCGGACGGGTGGGCGTGGGATCCCTTTCAAGTCAAAAAAAAAGGATCCCGAATCTATGGACGCGGCGTGGCGGATATGAAAGGGTCGGTGGCGTGCATGATCGCCGCGGCGAGCCGTTTCTCTATCGGTGAACTCAAGCACCCCATCTATGTGGTCGTCACCGGGGATGAAGAAATCAACTGCGGCGGTGCCGATGTCGTCGCCAAAAAATCAGACGTATTGAAAGCATCCAACGTGCGCTATGGCATTATTGGTGAGCCGACCCTGCTCGATGTGGTACACGCGCACAAAGGCTCGATCAGAATCCGCGTGACAGCCACGGGCAAAGCCGCGCACAGTAGCACGGGAGAGGGCGTCAACGCCAATCACAAACTCATCCCGTTTCTCAATGCCATACTCGCCATCGACCGCGAACTTCAGACCGATGAAAAATACCTCAACCGCGCGTTCACACCCCCGCACGCCACGCTCAACACGGTCATACACGGGGGCGAACAAGCGTCTAATATCACCACGCCAGAAGCCGGGGCAACCGTCAACATGCGTCCCATGCCCGGGCAAAATTTCGAGCCGCTGCTCAACAGGATCAGAAAACTCGCCCAAACACATGGCGTACACCTCGACATATCCGACGATCTATTCCCGCTGGCGACCCCTGTGGATTCTCGCATTGTGCAAGAAGCACTCGACGTGACAAAAAAGCGCGAACCCAAAACTGTGGCGTATGGCACCGATGGCATGATCTTTGGCAAAACCATGGAACTCGTGGTGCTCGGCCCTGGCAGCATTCAACAGGCGCACACCGTTGACGAATGGATCGAAATTGATCAACTCCATCGAGCTGTAGATACCTTCTCAGAAATGGTTCGCCGGTTTTGTACTTAGGGATCAGCCCACGCAACCACCACCCCACCAAAAAGGCGCGAGACGCAAGACGCCTGCCTCTCAACAAGATAGCCCCGTGATTTCTCTATCACGGGGCTGTTCTCATGTGCGGTCTGTCCCTTGAGGTGATTTTAACCTTTGAGCCGCGCCGCCAAGTTGTTGTTGTAAGTTCGCACCATCCCTCCCTGGAATGAGAAAAAGATCGACAAAACACCAGATGACGGAGATCGGGATGGTGATAATCAGGAGTGTGATGACCAGAATCGCCGCGCCCGTTCCCTTTTTTTCAAGGTAGAACCGATGCATGCCAAATACGCCCACGAGGAACCAGAGCAAGTAAGCGACGAGGACAGATTTTTTGTTGGCGTCGTACTGCATCATCTTCTGAACGTCGGTGTCAGCCATCACAACCTCCATTTACAAACGCGTTGCGGTCTGCGAGTCATAGAGATTTCCATCCATCCCAACACTCGAAAATGCATTTTATTGGTCACGCTTCAATCCTCTATTTTAGCCGCGGCAAGTGCCTCTCGGTGCGTCTTGTGAGATTCCGCGTACAAGGTCATCACGTCCAAATCTGGGACTTCTTCTGGCGCGAAGTACCACTTTGCAATCAAATTCTCGCCTTCCACTGCCAGTACCCTCAGATGAAAAAACACCTCTTGGTTTGAGAATGTGCTCGTGACTTTGTCACGCACTTGCTTTAGGTCTGCGGGAAAGGATGCGCCGCACTTGACTCGGCATTTGTTGTTGGTTGAAAGTCGGCAGTCTGTGTACCGGCGCGAGGACAGCGAGGTAATATTGCAGCAATCTGTTGGTCTTGCGATCAACGGCAATTTTTTTGGTCAGCACACGGACGAGCACGCGCACAAAACGCATCAGACAAAGGACCTGTTCACTGCTCAAGGTCAGGCTGATGCCCGTTCTGGAACTCGATAGGGTCAATCTGTCTTTGGAGACGGAAAAGCTATTTTTGTCTATGACCCCATGGCCATACGGCATCAGTTGGACGAAAGAGGGCCTGCGCGTAGTCGTAAAGATATGGTTGGTTTTGAAAAGGTCGGGGAGTTGGAGATTGTATACTTTCTTGAGACGTTTCACTTTGTCCGAAAAACGCCAAGGTACTTTTGGAATGTTCCCCGATCTGTAATTTTCTTCAAATATCTATTCAAAGACCATATCTAGCGTCTTGAAGGAAGCGATGAACATGAGGGGCATCATGGCGTTCAGGAGAAATTCGTCAGAGAAAACGAAGTCTGCAAAGGACATCTGTATAGTGGGCTTACCACTTGCAAGCTCGATCACAGGACTTTCGAACTTGCCACTAACCATATCATAACGCTTTTCCAGAAAATCGAGAAACCAGACCTCATAATCCAACTTGTCCAAAAGCCTTTCCCGCGCTGTCTTTTGGGGATTGACCATGGCTTCTTTTTGTAGTTTTGATCTGATCTTTGCAAGGTGTTTGGCGACCTCTGGCGCGTACAGACGCTCGCCACAACGCAGATAAACTTCCGCTTGAACCTTCACGATCTCCGCGAGATCGCCAATTTTCTCAATTTCCCTTTCCACGACCCGCCACCGCATACCGGACATTTATCAAACGACGCCATCACGTTCTCCTCTCAGGGTCCCTATTTATAGCCCATCCTCGTGCGATGCTTCCATGTCGCATCAGGTGTTCTCGAGCAGCGCGAGATCGCACGCAACGTCAATCTGGTTGAACCCACACGGTTCGGCTTCTTTCAATTGGGGCCAAGAATAATTTTCGTAGCCCTCGGCTATTGCTTCCAACTCGTAACATGTCCTAAAAAGTAAACCCGAGTCAGTGTGATAGAGCCACTCAAGTCAACCCCATCAGGAGACACGGCTCTATGGAGCACATGGTTTAACGCATGCCGAAGGTTGTTTTCAGCAACTTGGTGTTCATCACGTTCTCCTTTTTTGCAGACGGCACACCGGCCACGTCTCTACGACCTCGTCCTTTCATCTGTGGTTATCTGTGGTTATCTGTGGTTATCTGGAGTTACTAAAAGGTCTGCCCGTCGCCTGGCTCACCGCCGCCAAAGCTCACTTCCAGGCCCGTCAGGTCGCGCAAAAAAATTTGCAGGCGAATGATATGCACATTGCCCGCGCCCATCCGCATGTTTAGGCCATCTATCACTTCAGGCGTCACAAAATCGAGGTTTTGTTGCAAAAACATGATTCCGTCGAGATATTTTTCAAACGCCGCTTCAAATTCTTCGGTGTGCAACCTGAGCAAATACGGATTCTCGGGGCGCATGGCGTGCAAGACAGATAAAATCGCGTGAAGCCGCGCGATCATGGTGTTGATAAACTGCCGCGACCAATAGACCGGAATCGCGCTTTGCGTGACCTCGGCCGTTATCCCGCCGTATTCTGCGAAAAAGACATCAATGGATGAAAAGACCTCATTGATGTCAGCGATATACGCATTGGCTTCGTCGACAGTGGCGTGGTCAAAGGTCAATTCAGCGGGCGGTTCGGGCACGGGCGTTGTGGGGGGTGAAGACCCACATCCTATGCACAGGGCAAAACACAAAACCCATCGTTTCATAACCGGTCTCCTTTGCTCACACATCCCGGCCCTTGCCTGACAGGCAAGGCATGTAAATCAAACGCCGTTTTTGATATCCTCGGGTATTTTTCAAAAATCGCGCGACTTCGTCATCCGACACGATGCGGCGCGGTTTGGCGGGCACGCCGGCCACGAGCGTGCGCGGGGCGATTTTCGCGCGTTCCAAGACCAGGGCGTGGGCAGCGACCAGCGCGGATTCGCCCACCACTGCACCGGTCAATACGGTCGCCCCCATCCCGACGGTCACGCCCGTTTCGATGCGACAACCGTGCAAAATCGCGTTGTGCCCAACCGTCACATTTTTGCCGACGTCACAGGGATAGCCCGAATCGGTATGCACCACAGCACCATCTTGGATGTTCGATCCCTCGCCAATCACAATGGGTTCAACGTCGCCTCGAATCACCGCGTTGAACCAGACGCTCGCCCGCGAGCGGATCACCACGTCACCAATCACAACCGCGCCGGGTGCAATATAAGCCGATGGATCGATGCGCGGGGTTTTGTCCTTGTAAGGCAAAATCGTCATGATACGCCGTTGCCTTTCGGTTTTATGGTCTCGTGGAAAGTGGGAAAAACGAACTGGCTCGCGGCGTCACCCATGCTGCAATGACAGGGGTAGGGTGCGTGCTTCTTGGATACTGTCGATCGGCGTGACGTTTATCATCTCCGCGTATCGCCCGCAACGGGGCCGAGTGTAAAGGTCTCGCCGCCTTGCGTGGCTTGGGCACCTGCCACCAACCCGGTCACAAAACCAAAAATGCCCAAAATTGCCGCGGCCCAGACCATTGTTTCCTTGACATCGGCATTGGCCTGCCACGCTGCCAGTGCCCCGGTGACCGCGCCCATTGCCGCGCCGCCGATCCCCTGCACAATGGCCCGTTCCATCGCAACCGAACCGCGTTCGCCAGAGAACTGCACTTTGTGAATCTCGGATACGGCCACCTTCTGAACGTGCAAATCCGTCTCGATCAAAATGCTGTGGTCTTCATAGATGGGCAAAAATTCGCCTTTGATTTGTTTGCCATCCTTCAGGGTGATCGTGCCGGGAACGCGCGTTTGCACGCGAAAGCGCGTCCTGCGTTCTTGAAAAGAAATGGGATCTTCGGTGTATTGCGGATAGGTCGCATCCATTTTAGAAGATTCCGACAGGGCGTATTCGCCCTTGACGATGGCATCGAAATGTTCGACGTATTCTCTCAACCGGCGCAAGTCACTTTCACTTCTCAGATTTACCAGGCGCGTTTCAATGCGAGGGCCTGACCGATATCGAATTTTAATGGCGAGTTTGCCATTGTCTCGCTTCATAAATTCGGCAGACTGAAACCCCGATACCCCCAAGCGCAAGACGGGCAGATCTATTTTTTGAGCATAAACAGTTGCTCCCTGAAACAAAGCGTAGCGATTGCCTTCTTCCAAGTCAATTTGAGGTCCCACCCGAGGGCTTAACACAATGCGCGTGCCCGATACGCGGCGCACATCGACAATCCCCCACACATCTTCGCCCAACCCGTCAATCGAACGCTCGTATTGCGTCTCCTTTTCTTCTTCGGCTGCACGGGCAGGACATATCGAGATGAGCAACACACACATCGCAGTGATCGATGAAATTGATTTTTTGACCATGAAATTCTCCTCATAACAGATGTTGGGCAGTAAAAGTACGGCGCGGTGTACAACCCTGGACTGGCACGCTCTAAGCCAGGCTGCGTCCAGCAGGTCATCGGCAAATCACAGCTCGCCATCTTGTCTGCCGACGACTCGTTGTCTGACGCCATGACGGGAGGCGCGCGCGTCTAGCCACCGAGAATTGCGTCGGAAATGCCCTCTAAAATATACGGGCGATATTTGCGAAACCGCAGGCGGGGGGAAAAATACGTCCCCTCGGGGTCGGATGTGCCGGGCACGGGCACCATACAGGTCAGATCGATTTTGGACAAGGTCGCCTCGCCAAAAAACCATTCCGCGATCTGTTTGGCTGTGTGGTTGGGCCGACCCTTTTCAATTGCAATTTCTCTATCTAGGGGAAAAAACAGTGCCCCAGCCCCCAACACAGACACGTCTTTTTCATAGGCGAGTGCGGCTTCGGTGAGTTGACCGGGCTCTGACATGACAACGCCTGTCACACAGGCGATATCCCGTGTCAATACCACATCGCTAAACAGCGTGCGAATGCGATTTTGCAGGCCGCCATATTCGTCCACAAGATCGGAAGAACGGGGATTTACACCCGCTTGGAGAAGCCCTAAGGTATTGTAGCGGAAACACTCGGACACAAAATCGTCTTCATTGTCAAACAGTCCAATACCAATGAGATGATCGCCATCCATCGCGTTGAGTTGCGTGAGTCCAAACGTTGACGCGTGCTGAAGCAAATCGTAAAAACGCCGCACATCCCGTTCGAGAAAACGCCTCATCCACCTGCCTTTCCACCTACCTGTGCTGCGGCAGACAAGTCGGTCAGCAAACGCCGACCCACTTCGATCTGCCTCAAAACAGCCTCGTGCCCTGTCCCCCCATCCAGATTGCGTAGGTCTGTACTCGCCTCTGCCGATAATACCGCTCGCACATCCGCGTCAAAGACCTCGCACGCGGTTCGCAAGGTCGCCAGGTCCAGTGTTTCCAATTTTTGCCCGCGCGCCAGGGCCGTTCTCACGAGTTCCCCGACAATGCGGTGGCACCTGCGAAAAGGCACGCCTTTGCGCGCGAGATAGTCGGCCAGATCCGTGGCCAAAATGCTGCCGTCCAGCGCGTCGGCCATCCGCTCGCCCTTGATTTTCAGGGTCTGCCAGACGCCTGCAAAAACCGACAGGGACACGTGGACGGTTTCCGCAGTATCAAAAACAGGCTCTTTGTCCTCTTGCATATCCTTGGCGTAGGTCAACGGCACGCCCTTCATCACGGTGAGCAAAGACATTAAGTTGCCATACACGCGCCCTGTTTTGCCGCGCACCAGTTCCAGCGAATCGGGATTCTTCTTTTGGGGCATCATGCTCGATCCGGTGCTGAAGGCATCGTCCAATTCGACAAACCCAAACTCCGAAGACGACCAGACGATCAGATCTTCGCAAAACCGGCTCAAGTGCCCCATCAAAATTGACGCGGCAGACAGATATTCCAGAAAATAATCGCGATCGCTCACCGCGTCAATGCTGTTTTCCGTGATGCGATCAAAACCCAATTCCACGCGCAAAAATTCCCGGTCAAGCGGATACGCGCTGCCGGCCAACGCGCCCGACCCCAGGGGCATGGCATTGGCGCGCGTCCAGCAATCTTCAAAGCGCGAGCGATCGCGCGCCAGCATCCAGAACAGCGCCATGGCATAGTGCGAAAACCGGATCGGTTGTGCTTGTTGCCCATGCGTATATCCCGGCATCACGACATCGAGATGTGCTTCGGCAACATCCAACACCACCCCCATCACCTGCTCGATCTGCACGAGCGCATTGGCGATGGCCTCGCGCAAAAACAGACGCTCATCCAAAGCGACCTGATCGTTGCGGCTGCGGCCCGTGTGAATTTTGCCGCCCGCATCGCCGATCAATTCCGTCAAACGCTTTTCCACCGCGGTGTGGATGTCTTCCAAATCATCCGTCAATGGCAACGCGCCCGCGTCGATCTCTCGTTCCACGCGATTAAGACCCTCGAGAACCCGTTCCTGTTCCTGTTTTGTCAACACGCCCATGCGGGTCAACGCACGGGCGTGCGCGCGGGTGCCTTCAATATCCATCTTGTACAGACGCCGATCAAACCCAATGGACGCGTTGAACTTTTCCATCAACTTTTCAGTTGATCCTCCAAATCGCCCCCCCCAGAGTTTTTCGGATGATTTCGATGATTTGTTCATGGTTTCGCTTTCAGCGATTAGCGGTCAGCGGACAGGTTTGAAACCCGTCCCGACAAAAAACGGGATGTGGCCCTTAGGAGAGGTTTCTCCCTCGCGTCTTGTATCTCGAAATGATGATCGGGCAACCACAAGGGTTGCCCCTACATGGACGGTTGGTTGCTGATCACAGGCATGCCCCTACGGGATTGGGTGGCCTTCTCACGTCTCGCGTCTTACGTCTTACCTATCTGTCCTGCCGCGTGTTGTGCTTTGGCGCCGACGCCCAGTACGTTCAAAAAGCCCTCGGAATCGCGGTGGTCGTAATCGCCTATATCTTCCATTGACGCGGTCTCTTCGGAATACAGGGAATGCGGCACATCTTCCGATGACTGGAACAAGACCGTGCCCTTATACGCGGCGACTGTCACGATGCCCGTCAATAATTTGCCCACGGGCGCGAGCGCGCCTTGCATCATCTGCGTCGCCATATCGCAGTAATAGCCCTGATAGATTTGTTCGGCGAGGGAAGAAGAAATTGAATCGTAGATTTTTCGCGCGCGTCGGTCCAAAATCTGCTGGAGCAAAAACTCGTAACACGCACCGAGCAAGCACAGGCCCGGGCTTTCGTACACGCCGCGCGATTTAATGCCCACAAAACGGTTTTCCACGGTGTGAATGCCAATGCCCACGCCGTTTCGCCCGCCCACTTCATTGGCTTTTAAGATCGCGGTCACCGCGTCGACATCCGCCCCATTGATTTGCACCGGGCGCCCTGCGTTTAGCCTGACGCGAAACAATTCGGGCTTATCCGGTGCCTGCGCGGGAAACACGCCCATGCCCGGCTCGATAAAATCGGCTGCGACATGGAGGGATTCGAGTTTGCCCGCCTCGTGTGTGAGTCCCAAGAAGTTCGCGTCCGTAGAGTAGGGTTTTTCATAAGTCGCGGTAATCGGCAACTGGTGTGCGTTGCAAAAATCGATCATCTCTTTGCGCCCGCCAAATCTATCGAGAAACGCGTTGTCGCGCCACGGCGCATAGACCGCAACCCCGGGCTGGAGCATGTTGGCAACGAGCTGAAATCGCACCTGATCGTTGCCGCGACCCGTGGCGCCGTGCGCTAGCACATCGATATCGCGACCGTTCATTTCCGCCAACAACCCCCGCGTGGTGACATCGCGCGCAATGCCCGTGGTATTCCAATATCCGCCTTCGTAGCGCGTTTGTCCAATCAGCATGGCAATGCCCGCTTCTGCCAGATCGGTTTTCAGGTCGATCAACACGGCTTCTTTGGCGCCACAAGCCAGCATGCGTTTGCAAATATCGCGGATATCCACCTCGTCGGGCTGTCCGATATCCGCGGTCAAACTCACCACATGCACGCCGCGGTCAGCCAACCATTTTGTCGCGGTGCAACTGTCCAACCCCCCCGAAGATGCCAGTGCCACGGTCTTGCCACGCAAATCATTGAGCGTCATCAGGTCCTTCCTTTTGATTGGTCGGTTATTCATGCCTCATCCAAAGAAAACCCCGCGCGTGTCAGCAATTCCACCACATTTTCGCGCGCGCGTCGGATGCGACTATCGATTTCCTCTGCCGCAAAATCGCCCCCCGTGCCGTTTACGCGCTCGACTACCACCGGCCCATCAAAACCCGCTTTGAATGCCGTGGCAAAAATGCGCTCAAAATCCACATGTCCTTCACCGGGAATGGGGAAATTGTTTTCTCCCATCGAGCCGATGTGGTCTTTGGCGATCAATTTATAGGTCTGGCTCGCGATGTGAGGAAAATCATCTTCGGGAGAAATGCCTTCGTAATAGTGGACATTTCCCGGATCGTAACACGCGCGCACCGCAGGGCGATCAATTTCGGGCAGCAGCCGAGCCAAGTGTTCTGCGGTCGCGGTGTTGCCCGTATGCGGTTTGAGTGCCAAGATAACGCCTTGATCCTGTGCATGGATTGCCGCCTCCTTCATGTCGGCCACATAAGCTTCGTGGGCAGCTTGAAACACCTCGGGCGCGAGCGGTTCATTTGGAAACCGCCGATATCCGCTCGCGCCCGCCATCTGAATCGCTTCGGCGGCAAGTGCTCGGCAGACATCAATGCGTTGGACGAGTTGACGCACGTTATCCCTGCCCGAAATCGGTCCACGGCCGATCACAACGGGCGTCAAACCCACTTGCTCGCACAATGCCTTTGCGCGATGTACAAGCGGCCCATCGGGGTCAAAACCCAGTGTATCTTCGCGCTCGTGCGACCAACCCAAGCCCACATAAGAATAGCCTGCACGGGCAATTCCCTCAATCCCCCGCTCGAGCGAAAACTTTGTATAGGGCAATGTCAGACAGACGAGTTTGATCACAATAAATCTCCTAGACAATACACCGATGTATCGCGTCACCTCAGATCATCTGCGAGAATGAACAACACACTCGGTTTGTTTTTTGGCATCACACACCTCTTTGTTTTTCGTAGAGCACTTCATGTCTCCTCATACATAATCTGCGGGTCGTCTCAGTGCTCGGAAAGGATTCATTGGACAGATCGAGTAATGCGGATGATGTTGTTGTGCCGTTGTAAATGCTGCGCGATATGCCGGATGTTCGTCCGTCCACAACGGATGACGTTCTATCAAGATTCGTTGACGTGGATTGTGAACATAACCTCGCAAATCGGCGAATTGAACAGGTTGTCCATACCCAAGCCGCTGCATTGTGGCAGATACTGGTTGTAGTAGAGTTCGCCATGGATTCTCATGCTCACCCCAGGACAAAACGAGGTCAATGGTAGTAGTTGGTGCCGTAGCAAGTCGCGCCATGTCAAGAGCGAGCCGCCAATCAAGTAGGCCGTGGTAAGGTAAATTGTGAAAGTCTCTAAGGCAGGCATTGCAGGACGTATCACATTCATGACTATGGGATTCCTTTATCCATACATCAGCTAGACTTTCTGAAATATCAGGGTTTGCTTGGTTTAACAATTCTCGGAAGTGATCTGATTCACCAAACCAACGACAGTATCCAGCCCCATTTTCGAGTTTGTCAGAGAGAAAGGCTTGACCGATAGGTATGCCATTCTCATTGGTTGCCCGAAATCCTGCATCAAGTTCCGTTGGGTCTATATCGAGTTCTGTGGCTACAGCTATTCTCAAGAAAAATGCAAGGGAATACCAAGCGGCGCGTCCTTCAACCTGAGTTGGCTCTGCGAACAACCCATCAGGCCACTTTTGCATATCAACCAATAGGATATCGGTGCGCTGCCGGGAAAGAAGGGCGATGCGATAGGTAGCACCTGCAACGGAAACATAATGATCATTACGAGGCTCCACGGCGTATGCTCCAGGTTGATTTCGCCCATAAACCGTTGCCGAAAATCGAAAGTCAAAACCACCTTCGCCTCCATTGTCGTTGACCGATATGATTTCACCTTCAAAAGCAGATACGGTTGTGTTACCAACAAGATTTAGTTTTTCTTCTTTGCTTTGGAGGCTCAATGTTGGGCGTGTCGAGCGTGGGTTCCATTCAAACGACCCTTCAAAATCATCTGGGGCTAAATCTGTGAAAAATCCCTTCGGTTCACGAGCATCAACAGGACGTAACGTCATTTGCTGGCATACAGGACACTGAGTTGGTATTGGCTCTTGGCCCCCAGGTGCAGGAGTGTGTGTTGGAGCGAGATTATTCACAGCCTGGCAGTTGTCGCACAACCCAATTGGAGATGGATTACCACTGCTAAAATCAGGGAGGAATCCCGGACGTGAGCCAACACGATTCCCTTGCGGATATAATTCGACAACACCACAGGCGGTATGCACTGCTTTGTCTTTCACTGTCTCAGACCCTGGTGCAAACTGGCTGATGGCGATGTCTAAATTACGGTCTGTTATCCCGTGTTCTGGAGGCCACGGATTGCCGCGCGATGGCCAACGGGTATAGAGGAGGCGAACACGGGTGGGAAACCCGAACATCGGAAGCAAACCCGCATTTGCTAATTGTTCGCTGAGGGCTTCTTGCGTGTATCTCGAATCTTTGACGATTTCAGTTATTTTCGCGACCAAATCATTTTGCAAAAATGCTGTCACCCGTTGGCAGAAGTCCATTCCACGATCAGATCCCCGATCCCAAGGTGTTCCGACACGCAATGCGTCAAGCACATTTCCAAGCACCTGTTGAGTTTCAGAGTTCTTTAGCCAATTCTGTATGTGTGTGGCTGCGACAGCCCACCCCTCTGCTGATCCAAATTCTCCATGAACACTTTCTCGAAATCGCTCACTAGCATGCTTGCGGACATTAGGTGGTAAAGCCTCAAATGCTTGACGCAATATCTCCTTCACCATAACGCGGCGAAAAATGGGCTCGCGATCCATATCAACATAGGGATGCGATGGTGGATCACCCGTCATCTGTTCTGTGCGGAGATAGTAGTAGTCATCATGACTTCGGCCTCTGCAAAATGTTACCGCCAGCGAAACACCAGTGCCGCGCCGTCCAGCACGTCCGACACGCTGTTGATAATTAAATCGTCGCGGCGGCATATTTGCCATCATGACAGCCAACAGCGATCCAATATCAACCCCGGCTTCCATTGTCGTGGTAACACTAAGCAGATCAATACCATGAACTTGTGGAATATCACCTTGCACAAAGATCTCCTGAAACCGTCGCTGTCGACGGGGTCGATCAGAGGAATCGGTTTGCCCTGTCAATTCCTCACAATGGAAACGAAATGGCCGACCTGATTTTTCTGAAAGGTAGAGGTAGTAATCAAATGGAGCTTGTTGTGTGGTGTTTAATTTAAGTGGAACATCCTCACACGCCGGACATTTGCCCCCGGCAGGATGAAGGTAGAATCCGTTGCAAGTTGGACATCTCCATCCTGGTCGAAATCCGTGAGCATCTTCATTAGGTGGTAGCCTGAGATACAAATGTTCTGGGTCTAGTCCAACGCGATAACTACCACGAACACCTACTCGGGATTGGACCAACTGTTGCTCTACACTTATATTCGGAACATCCACCTTGGTGAGGTAACGTTTAGCGAAAGCATGTAATTTGGTTGAATTGCCAGGTTCAAAGTGTTCCGCATAGCGATGAGCGCGACGAGTTCCCAAAAGACGAATGACCGCATCTGTGGCTTGGACAACTTGATCTGTAGGATTCCCGCCCGGTTGATACGTCACCCATCCTTGTCCTAGACTCTCAAGGGTCCGTGCAACATGGGGAAACAGGGCATACATCAATTCCGACATCAAGGAAGAATCAATTTGTCCCAATAGTCGCGAGGCTTGCGGTACAAGATCAGTTTTCTCTTGAGGGGAGCCACCTTGCCAATTGTAGCATTCATACCAATCATGATAGTTACGATCTCCCACTTGGTATTGTAACAACCGATGTGCCGTCCCGCCTGGATTTGTGCCAAGACCAAGGATTAAGCTGTGAACAACCCTGCGTAGTTCTGCCAGTGGAATTCGCCCAGGATATTCTACAATCATGTTCATAAATGTATTAAAGTTATCCTGATTTGCAGGTGGGCTGCCCAAAAGCCAATTCATCATCTCTAAGGCAAGTCCCTGGTTGGCTAATTGGAATTTTGTCCATAATGCTTCGTCGTGAGGCTGAGGTGAATTAGAAGCAACGGTATGCAACTGTGGATTGAGCCCGAGAATCCTTTCAAGTGCGTTGGGGATGAGAGATACGGTTCTTCGGACATACCCCTCAAACTGGTGCCAATAATCGTTGAGCGCACCAATTAATGCCAAACGAATCATGTCCCGAAAGTGATCGCGTTCCATACCAGCCGCCAATTTCGCTGCGTCTTGGCGGCTATCAGAAAAAATAATCAATTTCCGCGCAGGTCTGCTGTTCTGCTGCTCTGGCATCTCACGACAAAGCGAACTAGCAATGACTTGGCACGCCTTTTGGAAGCCCGTTCGATGATTGCGTAATGGTGTTGGAATGCGGCTCCTATGACGATAATCCGCATCGCATCGCGGACACTTGTGGGGCATAGGCGATTCATTTGGATGGACCCCTGATATGCGATATAGCCAACCTGCAACTTCACCGGAGTCTGGCGGCACAGTATTCTGTTGGAGTATTCCTGAAAACACATTGAGGCGAGCTCGTGTCCAATTTCTCTTTATATAGTTGGCTTGATATTCTTGATTTTGAGGCTGGGTTGTATAAGGCGTGGCTTCATTTAAGGGCCAGAAGACAGCATACTCACCGTATCTTTGCACAACCGACACGCGGTCTGGCATATTTTCTAAATCTGGTTGATCAGCCGTTAGAATCTCAACTTGTTGCGTCCCTATCTGTCGTTGTGCTCTAAAGCCCCCGAGAAAAATTTCCCCGCACACCTCGCAGACGATAAAGTCAAGTACCCTACTGCCACAAGAGCAAGTTAGACGATGTTTTTCGTGCAATGCACCAACGGGAATTGCTATGCCTGATTCGGAGGCTACCTGACGTTGCTTTGTGTCACAATGAGAGTCAGTACAGTCGGGGTTTGAACAGACCCAAAGATTCTGTAGATTGTGAAAAAAGATATGACCGCGCACCGGTTGTGGCGAGGGGCCTGTCACCGACTCCTTACTCGTACCAAGTGCAAGTAGCAAACCTCTCATTGCGTTAGAAACTGGTTGGTTTTTCGGACGTGCATTAGGGAAAAGGACATCGTCTAAGTCAGATACCTTTGAGGGACGAACACTTTGGTTGATAGCAACACAAGCGTCCCTGATAGCATCAGGAGCATTCTGGTGTTTCAGTGCATTTGCCAAAGCAACTTCTGCCGCTACATTCGGTAGAGTCGGTTGCCCCAACGCTCCCGCCAAATCTACCATCGCCTCTTTATTTTTTGCCGATTCAGGATCAGGCGGACACATTGGATCAAGTGGATTCGGTTGAACCGTCTGAGCGAATTGCTCAAAGGCGTTTCGGAACGGTTCCATCTTGACCCGCGCCCCTACTGAAGGTGGCGTTTGTTGCCCCGAGATGATCTCAAATCGATCTCGACCAAAGAATTCTCGCAAAAAAGTTCGGGATTCAGGGGTATCGTCAACACTTGCCGAAGTTGCCAAAATAGCCAACTGATCTGAATTGGGATTCAAGCCGATTCGATTGAGAAGCAGGCGCAAAATGTAGGCCACCTCTGTACCGGAGGTTCCTCGATAGGCGTGCAACTCATCAATAATGAGAAAGAACTTGCGCGTTGAATCACCGGCAAGCCATTCTCGGGTACGGTCGAAGATGCACGATTCAACGCTACGCATCAACATGATGTTCAACATGCTATAGTTGGTGATGAGAATATCGGGTGGGGTATCCTGCATATCCCATCGGGACCACATCTCGCCGCCATCAATATTCGGAAAGTGGTATCGGATATTGGGATCCATGTCCGGGTTTGTCTCCAAGAGTTGACGAATTTCTTCACTTGTATCTGTCATCTCTTGTAAGCGGGCACGTAAGCGATTCGTCGCATTCGTGTCCCCTCGCTCGCCAGGCACTGGTGTCTCTCCCGTGTACCTTCCAAACAAGATTCGGTTTCCGCAACGATGGGTGTTCAACCATTGGTGAGCAGTGCTAGAATCAAGAGTGCTTCGTAAACGGCGCAGTTGATCTTCGACAAGTGCGTTGAGCGGATAGAGAATCATTGCGCGAACTGCGTGAAGTTCTTCTCCTTTCCTTCCCGTATGTGACCATTGACTGTTCCAGGAACCTCCATCATCGTCCCACCACTTTTGTTCCTCTGGTGGATTCGGACAGCCTGGCCAAGAAGCGGAATCCCGTGCCAATTCTGCCAAAAGTGGCAACAGAAAACATTCCGTTTTCCCGGAGCCTGTTCCTGTTGTCACAACAATGTCGCGTCCATTGATGATGGCTTGGAGGCTGTCCCACTGATGCTGCCAGAGTTTCGTGCCATCAGGAAACAAGGCTTGGCCGAGATTATGCAGGTCTTGGTAGCCATTTGGCAACCGCTGACTCGCTTCTCGCAAGTTCAAACCTGAAGTAGGATAGACAGGAATCGTTTCCAAAAGCGGTGGTTGAGATAGGATTCCACTCCGCGATAGCAACCTTTTTCTTTCCTCGCTGAGAGCTTGGTACCGCAACGGGAATGCGCTCTCAATATACCATTGGTAAACCTGATTCATCCGTTCGTAAGCACCAACAAGGTCATGCATGTTAGATCTCCCTAATTGAAATGTTCAATTTCTCGGTGAGTAGTTGAACCAATTCGCTGGATACGCCTGAATATCTGAGCCACTTCGGATTTTTAGCCCTGTACGGTAACATGCCGGATGCAAGGGCTAACGCCCGTTCGTACAGCAATGGCCAACGTTCATCTACGGGTATCAGAAGATCATTTGCAGTGGAATCGTATGTCACTTCAAATTCCCATCCGGTGGCATCGTATGAAAGGAAACGCAGGCCGTACCAATCCCCTCTCAACCATTGCTGATTGGGCTGATCAAAATAGAGGACTAGGCGATAGGCATTCGCTTCCTCGCCTCGCGTCAAGCGATACATGCCCGATTCACCGACATACTGCCCATTTCTTTCGTAGAACGTATTACATGAGGTAAAGTGACTGCCATTCCAGATTTCAATGTTATAATTTGCTGTGCTGATTCGGTCAATAGTAGTAAGAGTGTCTTTCCAACCTGCGAGGTTAGGTAGCAACCGTGCCAACTGAACTGAAGCAACCCCTGCGTGCTCAAGGAGAAAACCGTCAATAGAGGAATCTGGAAAAACACCATGGACTTTCACACACGACGGGCCTTGATAGCCTAGTTGTGGGATATTTTCCACTTCCCAGTGTTTGTTGAGTTGTTCGATTAACTTTGGTGTCCGTTGTCCAGTTAAAAAGCACACATCTGGATCCGGCGCACATTGCACCAAAGTCGTTGGACAAATTGACCACTTCTGTCCGTCGCCTGAGCTTTCGATGTAACCGAGAAGGGTCAAACGTCTGAAGATCGAGCGAGCTTGGTTGGTATCATCAGTCAACTGCAAAACATCGCAGACTCGTGCAAAAGTTTGCCATGTGCCTTCAGCATTGGCGGAAAGATAGTAAAGTAATTGATCATAGCATTCGCCAAGGGAAGGATCGCCGATGTCTCTCTTTTCGGAGAGTGCAGCAGATAAGTCAAATGGATCACCGGGATCATTAGCCCATAAAGATTTGTAAGCGAGTGCGTTGAGGCTGTGGGTTTCAAGTTCTGTTGCACTTGTCATTGATTTAATTGCGTCTGGCTCTATTGGCCCAAGCGGCTTTCCCTTTAAACCTGCACGCTGGAGAACACTATCAAGAAGATGTGTCTCATCTAGCTCTTCAACTGCCAGAAAAACGTAAAACTGTCCGCGCGGTTTTTTTTCAAACTTCACGACAGGTATCGTTCGTGTTAGCTCGAGATTCTGGACAACTTGACGGATGCGGTAGAAAATCTGCGTCGGATTACCAACTTCGTTCACCGCAAAATATTGCCTTGCCATTTTACTCTTCCCCATTATCCTTCAAACTTACTCGTTTTGATGATAGCTCCCTGTAGTCTAAATTTTCCAACATCTACGGAAAATGTCTCTTTGGGTTGCCGACAATCCAACGAATCCCAAGGCAAGATTCGAAGCCCTCTCTGAGTTGCACGTTTCCCTAAGCTATGAACTTCAAGAAGATAGTATCCGGAATCAAGATCGGGATAACTTATCAACGAGTTCGTATTGACAACATCATCCATAATTGGTTCGTCAGGACGAAATACGTCCAGTAGCTTTAATTTAACGCTGTCATCAAAGGCAATAATCGTCATTTCAGGCGCATATCCTTCTAACCATCCACCTTGATTCGGCACTCGTAGCCCGCCTTTTAAGGAAATTGTCGCGGAGACGCTCGGCTTTAAGGCATCGTAGAGATCTTGACGTTGCGGAATTATGCCTTCCCAACTTGGCGAGACAATCATGCATTCCCGATACTCAACCCACTCGTCATCTATCGGAAAATCGTGATCCCACTTGAGCAGGTCTTCCTGCTTAAATATTTCCATTTGATCCGCATATTCTTTTTGGCATAGCAGAAGGAACGTCTCTCCAAGTCCAGGGTTCCCCCAACCGGCAAAGACACCGGAGGACTCGTTTTCCGGGTCTCGAATCAGAATCCAAAACCCACGCTCAGGTAAGACTAGTTCCTTGATTTGAGGATGGCCTGTCACTTCATAAAACACCCCGCCAGCAGGTTTTTCGGGCCACAGTGGGAGGAACCATCCGGGACGGTCTTCTCTCAGGGGATGAGCACAACCATTTTGAATTGCTTTCAGCATTCCACCGCTAAGCTGCCTTGGTTGTCGCGGATACAGCGAGTAAGTAACGGTTCCCATGATGGGGTTTTCCACGCGATATAACTGCGCTGTCAGGCGGCGTTGCACAGTCGAATGACTAGCAGCCTGAGATTGAGGCATCTCTCGGTCCCAATCAATCGAAATATAAACGGCGTAAACAGCATCAGTAATCGCTTCATACCGCCTGAAGTCGCCTTCTTGAATCAACTCTCTGAGATGCTTTGAACCGAACTGCTGCTCTTGGCTCCGTAACCAAAAACCTACGGTATCTCTGTCCCAAACACGACTTAATTGACCTGAATTTTCTTTTTCGCGAAAGAGGTGTTCCACAGATTCCTTGTCTCCCTCGCGGAGCAACGCTTGAGAGAGAGGATAGTTGATGTACGCATAACTGACATTTTCTCCACGCTCGGCTGAAGGAAGCCAACCGTTTCGGACTAACCACCAGTTCCAGCGTTGCCACAGGTTTTCCTCAACCCCTGCTGGAAGTAAGCCATCAGGACGGCCACCTGTTTTGGCTGGCAAACCAAGAACCTGACGCAAACGCTTGAAATAATTGATCGACGCGATGGTTTCATCTGCGGTGTCTTCGGCAACCATGTAATGAGCGGCGAGAACCATTGCCGAGAGAAAGGCGACACAGCGCGGTTGCCCTTCAGACTGGTAGTTGGAAATGCTTTTTAGATAAACTTGATTTCCAATCACACATTCGGATCGAACCGCCTCAGTAAAGTCCTCAACCCAATCCACAGGTTTAGCCTCCGATTGTTCAAAACGGGTGCCGATATCCACCAGTGTATCTTCACCTACACTCAGGTAAATAGTCGCACCGCTTGGTACACCACTGACGAAGTATTCAGCAATTGCCTTGTTCCATTCATCATAATTGGCCATTTTTATTCTCATATTTGCCAGAATTCACGAGTTATGATTTTTGTGCTCAACCCGAATCTGGATTTGTCCTTCCCCAAATAACTGTTCTAATTTCTTAAAATTAGGGGGATTATCCGGATTATCGTATAAACCTGGGATCGCTTTAATGTCTTCTACCGAAGTGAACCCGCGTTGCATTAACAAGACCTGCGTTCCTATACGCTGAACTGTCTCAAAATCAAGTGTACCTTCGGTCTTTTGAAGTCCCGCCTTAACCTGTCTCTCTAACTTCTTCCAACCTCTGCGTCCGTTATTTGGGTCACGCCATTGGATACCGCTTTTTCTTTTTTTTTCGCAACTAGCGACACTAGAGCGAAAGCCTTCAAATGCCCACTGGTAAAGTTTCTGGAAAGATTCCTGAATTGGATCATCCTGCTGATTGCCCTGCATGTCAACAGGCAGGCCCTTTACTGATATGTCAAAAATTGGTGGGTGCGTTGAGGGTAACAGGGCATTGAATTGGCTTCTGATTTCCTCTAATTCTCTGTTGAAAGTTTGGACGTAACTGTAAAGGAGTCCTTGGACATCGGATTGTACCGTCCCCAGTCTCTCCGAAAACTCGCTTGACGCGGACAAAGGCCTCCATGAACTGGTGGCAAACCGTTCTGTAAATTCATCAATCAATTGGCTTAAAGCCTTTGTTAAAGCAGGCTCCGTCTCAGATACCTTCGCACACAGTGCATCAGTTGAGCGAAGTTGATTGTTTGGGACTTCCCAAGAAGTGAGATCTTTCACTCGTGTTTCAAATTGCGTCACACGCTCCTGTAGCCTCTGAAAGGCTTTAAAAAATGATACCCTCTTATCTCGCTGGACAATAGCCCATTCCACATTCGCTAGACCAGAAAAGAGGTGAAGTTCTTTTTCAACCCGTTTCAACTCCTTGCGTAAGGATTTTAGAAGAGGCCCTTGGGTTTGTTGGAGCTTAGTCGCTATGCCTTTTAGATGCGTGCTTAGCTTTGAAGGTGACCAATCTAGGGGGACAGTGGAAGCACGTAATATTCCTATCAGGTTGTGAAGCGAAGCGACACTATTTTTTATTTCTTTAATCTGTTCCTCAACACGTTCTTTCAAATGCGCTTCAAGAAAGTTAAGGTGCTTCTGTAAATCGGCTATGGATGTTTGTTGGTCTATTGAATCATCATTGATTACCTCAAGGCGGCAGAGCTCGCGGTTCCTCTCAGCGATTTTTTTCAGCAAGTGATCGCGCTCAATTTCTGTGTTTGGAATGAATCGGATAGCCTCGTTAGAATCTCTGGTAAGGCATTCTCTTGCAACTAGGAGTCTGACTATTTCTTCCGTTTCTGTTTGTACATAACCCTGATGTCGCAGTAATTCTACCACGGCATCAAAAGGAATGGATTGGTATCCTGAAGATCTCTTCAAATAATCAATAAGAGTAACTTCGGCAGGGTGCATTGTCAGACGAAGCGAAAATGATTTTGGACTTCCCTTGGCCTCAACGAGCGGCCCCAGTTTTTTGATGAAACTGTCACCTGCCGCTGTACTCGTTTGACCGAACAATTCTTTATACATTTCCGCCTTGGGCATGTCTATTTTTTTTTGACCCTGACGTTCTGCCGAAGTCAACCTATTAGAGCGCAGGCCCTTTCGATAAATTGATAAAATCTCCCGCCATTTTGCCGTCCCTATTAATGTTTGATATTCAGGGAAGCGGCGACGACACACTTGGATAAATAAGGCTCGCAGTAATTCTGGCCCTCGTAGTGGGATTAGATGACCGTTTCCTATATCTACCTTCCCGGCTAGGAGTTCTCGGAGGATAAAATCTACCGCGATATCGACAAATGCCGCAACCCGCTTCATCTCAGACTGTTCTTCAGGTGGCAAAAATATATCGGTATCGTCGGCATTGTCACTCAAGTTATCCCAAAATACTTCGAGGTCATGCAATGCGGTCAAAATCGTTATCGGGCGAAATGGCTCCGGCTGAATATACTTACGGTAACGCTGTAGATCGGCTGGGATTTGCTCTTCCAAAGGCTGTAATGTCGGCAACCGCATCAAAATGAAATTGCCTTGGTCTTTGTCCGGTAATTCAACTGTTGGGGTGACTGAGGCATCTGTACTCGCATCACAAACGAACGCAATGCAAATATCCACATCTAGCGGCCACGATTCCGGTTCTTTGTCTGTCACACACAGGGCGACATCTCTTTGTGGGTAAGCGTTGTCAAACGTCCCTCTAAGTATATGCCAACCTGTCAATACAGCACTTGCTTCGTCAGAAAGTTGCTCCCACATCAGTGCGGCTGGATTTCTTTTGGGAAAAAGCTTTGGAACGAGAATTCGATAAACCATCTCTGGGGCATGAACAGCTAAAGCATCAAGTGCAGGCAATGTCTCCCAACAGCGCGACAAAATTTGCTCCCAGTTGGTGTAAGTCCGACGTACTTGCTGCAATGGTTCTAAGGCCAAACCTTCAGAAATTTCAACAAGCAATGGGCCAAACAACTCCGACCTTGCCTTCTCAAGTTGCTTTTTGTCAGGGATGTAGTGTTGAAGCATTTGTTGAGAACATCCCCGTGGGAAAGCTGCAAGTGTTGTTACCAGTGTCTTACGTCCCTCATCTTGGAGAATCCACTCATCTGAAAGGATTTGGGTTAGGACACTTTGTATCGTCGCACCTTCACCGAAGTAACGGAATTGGCCTTGATGAACATCGTCAACGAGGTTGGGTATATCGTAGCTTAAACCCGTTTTTTGATAGTAAACCGTCGCTCGGGAAAAGACATCGACGACCGTGCGCGGCCCATTAGAGAGGTCGGGACGCTCAACAAACTGACCGAGAGACAAAAGGATATTCTCAGTCAAAACTTCCGATTGGAGAGACATTTTCCCTTTTTCGCGACTGCTGGTTAGTTTACTCCAGAGCCATGATGGAAACTCGCGAGTGTAAACACTGTCCAACTGTAGCGCGGGTCCATTTTCACGAATCCGGTGAAGGATGTCAGCCGCCCAGCGTGCTAACCTCGCTTCAAGGAGTGAGTCCATAGCGAGAATAACGCCACAGGCCGAACGCTCCGTACGCATCCCCCAGACAAATTCTCGGAATTGGACGATGGCGCGTGCATCAAGGGGACCGAGTAACTGTTGAAGTTCATCAAGGATAATCACTAAGCCCTTTGAAGACTTTGTGGCAAGTTGTCCAAGTTTCGCCAGAAATTCGACGGTTCGGTGAGAGTGACTGTCTAAGGTAAATTGACCGGCGGCAAGCTTATCTTGATAGATTTGACGGACTGTTCGGGAGGACACAGAGTACCGTTTCGCGTCGGTCTGCACCATCGGATTTAGTCCTTCCGTAAAGACTTCTCGATATAGTTTCTCAATCTGATTTTTAATCTTCGGAGCCTGCACTCCTGCAAGCGCGACAATCCCATAAGCCAATTCATTAAAGTTGGTGCATGACAAGGGTGGAATCGCTAAAAACTCAGAGTCTTTAGCGTACGCCCATAAGGCGATCGCGGCTGCCGTTTTGCCAAATCCATACGGACCACTCAGGCTTCCCCAGGTGGTGAGTCCCCGCTGCACGTTTAAAAGCACATCATCCGCGACGACGCTGACTTTCGGTGATAGCCAAAGTTGGCTGGCAAGATGGTTATAATGGTCAATCGTCCCTTTGGGATTTTCCCGCGCGGATGCTCCACTAACAGTATCCGCGATGGGTAAAATTTTCAAAATCTCGTTGTGGTTGTTTTCCATAAGTTGTCCATAAACAAGGCAGGTGCTGACATGGGGAGAGTCAGTAGCAGACACTGTGAATATGTCAATTTCGTTGACGTGTTCTTTGCTGAGTTCGCTTTTAGAAAGCTTTTCTTTTTTTTGCAGTCATTTCACCCAGTAGAAATTACCGCTGGAAGCCGGCCAGTCAAGAACATACAAAATCTGGTCTTTGGTCTCGTATTTCTCAACTTCATCACGTACCGTTGACCAACGCTTTTGTATGTCATCGCCTTTGAGCTTTTTATAGGTCTTCGTGCCGTACTCTGGCACAACTTCATGCCAGCATGTCATAGCGAGATTCTGTAAGTTTTCAATCTTTGTTTGCCGAGATTTGTGCTTATCTCTGATTACCTCGTCTATTTGGTGGATGAGTTGTGGAACTGACATTTTAGACCTCCTTGATATTAAGTCTCGCAGTGATGAATGTGCGTTGACCAATGCCCCTTCGCCTCACCGAGAAACCCGCCTCGCTTAACGCGTCACTTATCGGCTGCTCGCTAAAAAGTCCTGTCGTGATAACAATTCGCCTCACATGAAGGCTTTGCGCTTGCCTGATAAAAGCCCTTGGCTCAACAAAGGCCCCGATGGAACTTCAACAAAAGGAACGTTTGATGCTCGTAGGAATCGCACCTCGTTTCCGAAAATGGCGCTTAGATCCACTTCATTAATATTTGCAACGATTGTGTTCAGCCCCTGATTTAGGTCAACGTGTCTGAAATCCGGTCTCTGGCTACGGGGTGGGATGAAATCGTCCAGAGGCCCACCTATGTTCACAACCTTTATACGACCTCGTTGGGCAACTGAAGTGTTTTGCTCTACGGTAGAGTCCATAGCAAATGCCCGTCCAAAACTATCTGTAGGAGAGGCGTTTCTCCTCAATCTTTTTTGTGTTGCCCATAACCAACCACTCAATAAATGGGTCTTCTGAGCCCTTAAAAATCACGCGATTGGGTGCCGCCGGTATCAACAGAAATTCATCACTATCGCGTGTGAAGTCCAACAATAGACCAACCAGTTCATCCGTGCGAATGAGAAAAGATTCCCACAGCAATTGTATATTATCGCCATCTAGAGTTGCCTCACCTTGACCACAAGCGCATAGTGCAGCTAAATGAAGGCGCATCGAGTCTGCCATAGGTGTTGAAGAGTTCTGGAGAATCAGGCGATGTCCTTCTTTCTCAATGAGGGGCAATGCTTGGGATTCAAGCCACATGATTACACCACTCACGCTCGACCGGCTAAAGGAGACTTTCACTGTGTTGAATTTTTTTTCGGCAGCAGAGACTACTCGTAACACAATTTCATCTGAGTCAATACCTATAGATCCAGAGTTCAATATCTGCCTTAACACCTGACGATAACTCCAGGATGGAGAAGCAGTCTGAGTGTTCCGATCCCAAATCCATTTCCAAGCATATAGGCAGTGTATCGCTGCGCGAAAGCCCACTTCATAGCCTCCGAGTCCCTTCGCGAGGGAATTTCCGGCCGTGGAAAGAGTAACCCCCTCTTGCGTTTTTTCAGTCAGGCCAACATCCTGCATAGCGTTGAGGAGTTTATTCAAGCTAGAACGCTTAGCCAATGGCGACCCAACCGCCTTTGCGATGGCGTATAAGTTGGTAGGCGCAATTCCATCAGAGCCAATCTCAGCTAATAATTGAAAGGCAGCCCAGGCCAGTTCCGGTTTGAAATCATGCTTCGTATGAAAGACATGGTTATGCGATTTCACCGTCAACCCTTTATCATAATGCGTTACACTATGTCTATCGGGACATTGGATTTTCCCAATGAATTGGGATTTCGCTTCGCTCAACTTGATTGGTTGTGTCCATCATCTCACCAAAAACGATTGCGTTGTGCCACATCCGTACCAATCGGTCTTTTTGAAGTCTTGGGAAATTTTGACAGAACGGGCATGAATGTCCTGTGCGCTCGCACTGTGCGTAAAATTCTTTTGCATTCATGCTCTTATTAATCATCAGAGCGGTTGACCGATGACTGACATTCTGTCGCCCCATAAAAGGCAGGTAAACGTTCCCGAATCCCGCGGTGCGTTGCCAGCCGGAACTGTCGAAACTTGTCGCTAAGTAGCTTTTGAATTGGTTGATGATATTGGGAGAACTAACACCGAACAGGTGAAGGTCAGGTGGAGACTCGATTTTGCCATCGAGAAAATTCCGCCGAATTAGATCGCGCACAAAAACCAACCGGCGTTCGGTTTGAGCGGTTAGCAGGTTAATCTCTGAGTTAACACCAGTGGTATCAAAACTTCCAAAACCGATGCGTTGCAAGCCACTGTCTATGAATGCGTCGAAACAGTGTTTGAGGTGTTCGGGTTTGTGCCCCTGTAGAACACCGAGAGCCTGATGACGTAAGTCACTGGGAAGCCTCTCCAAGAATCTGACACTCTCAGCCGCCGTAACGTAAACCCTTTCAGTTACCTCATCGGATGTTTGCTTTGATGTTGGCACGAAGTCGGGGAGCACATACGTTTGGGCCCATTGATGTTGAGAATAAAAATTGAGTAGCCGTGCGAACAATTCATCGTATGAGATTTTTCCTTGCTGGACGAAGAATCCGCCGGAGTCGAAAATGACCTCAATGCCCCAACGTTCATGCATGTACCGGACATGATCAAGAGATTTGCGTTCAATGAATAGAGGCGTGATGATACACTTCTCGAATGGCTTTCTATTTGGTCCCTCTCGTTCCCATATCTGGATCAATTGATTCAGGTCGGAGGCTGTTGAAGTTAATGAGGCCACAAACGTGATTTTTCGATTTGGTAGGACCGGAAACTCCCACTCATATAATGGCCGACTTCTGCCAAGCCGACTGCGGCGTGTTGAGCGGATGAAACCAATCGCCTTATAGAAACGGTTTGCCGGCAATTCCACAGGACATAATAGCCGGATGCATCGCGAAGACACACGTTGACAGTCGGCAATCAACGCATCTACCAACCGACGCCCGACCCCTTTGCCTCGAATATCGGGAGTTATTGCAATTTCGTAAAGCGTTGTTCGATTGTCTCGCCTGTGATGATAGCGTGCGAAGCCCACAACTTGAGTAGTCCTGTCTTCTAAACAAGCAGGTCTTTTCGCTATCAGGAGTTCTCCTTTATTGAGGCTATCCACATAAGCCTGACGAGCGTGAAACCCGAGTTCTGGACGGTGTTGTTCTGCGATGCATTTGACAGCATCAATGATGGAAAGGTCATTGGCATTGGAAATGGTAATTGAAGGCATAACTTGTACGTCATGTGTGACTTCAAAAGTGAACGAGTCCGTATTGGTGTCAGCAACCATGTGCATGGTCGGCACGCCTTTCTGCACGCACAGCCTCAATTTCCACTTCAATTTCCGCGGCAGTAAGCGGTGCGGGGGATGCGGTTGCAAGCCGATCAGATGCTTCAAACAAATGATTTACTCGCTGGCGTTGCACTTCGGTTCGCAGCAGGGATTCCATCATCTGTGGGGAGAGTAGGCGATAGATTTCTGCTTCGCGGGCTAACGAGGCAGGAAGCGTCAATGTCAACTCGAGTTGGACTGTATTTTTGGGGTTCATACGAGGTCTTCTTTTGGGAAATATATGCGATTCTGTTCAGGCAGACATCCTAAATTTGTCTGAACGAATCTGGGTTTAAGATGGTGTTAATGCCCATGGGTTATGCGAGTATTTCAGCCAGTTCTGCAAAATCGGCGACTGTGACATCCGCGCGGTATGGCGAGTCTTCATAGGGCAGGTCATAGCGGTTGACGTAGGCGCCTTGCAAGCCACACGCGCGAGCACCCACCACATCAAACGAATTGGCCGACACCATCATGCACGCGCCCACTTCCAACCCCAAGATTTGCGCGGCGCGGCGATACACCGCGGGATGCGGCTTAAACGCACCCACCGTTGTCACTGAAATGACCTCGTCAAAATCCCACTGAATCCGATGCTTTGCCAAGTAATCGAGAAAGGGCGGATCTCCATTGGACAGACCGACCAGTTGATAGCGCGCCCGCAGTTTCTCCAGCCCTGCTCTGACCTCGGGAAAAGGCGACAGTTCCCGCCAGCATGCCAAAAAGGTCTTCACCTCTGCCTGTGACATCTCAATTTTATTTTGTGCCAGCACATAAATAAACGCCCGCCGCACGGTCTCCAAATAGCCCCCGTGCCCGAGCATCATGATCGTATCCTGAAATTGCTCAAGCCGCTGCCGATAGCGCCATTGCTGCCAGAACGCGTCTGCTGTTGTATCGGCCCCTTTCTCCCGAAGCATCTCGTCAATAAATGGCGTCAAACTGCCACCCAAATCCAAAATCGTGCCAAATAAATCAAATGTCAGTGCCTGTACTTGGTCAAATTTTGCCATCTTCTCCCCTGGGTCAGGATTCACGGGATGAAAGGATAAACAGGATGAACTCCTGTCTTCATGCCTGTTGATAGGATGATAAATCAAATGTCAACGCGTGTACCTGTTCAAATTTACGGGATACAAAAATGAATGGGATAAATTCCTGTCAGTTGATAGGGTGATCGGGAAAGCCCCAAATTCAATTGTCCGTCAATTCCACCCTGTGACCTGTGCGTGCGGATTCATGCGCGGCAAGGGAAATGGCGATGGTGCGGCGGCCATCCAGGCCGTTGGACTGCGGGCGTTCGCCTGTTCGGATACAATCAAAAAAATACGTCATCTCGTCCAGCAGGCCGTTATTCCGCTCAAATGTCAGGTGCTCAGTTTTTTCGCCAACCTGACTGAGTATCAGTTGCGCGCCCGTTCCGCTGGTAATTTTCACGGCACCTTTGGTGCCAGCCACGCCCAATTCGTAGGACCCACCCGGATAAATTCGGCTGCTGCTCAAGGATCCTATTGCGCCTGAGCGGAACTCCAAATGGATAAAAATACTCTCCTCCACAGTATTATCTGAGGTGCCATCGTATCGCATCACGGCCTGAACCGCGCGCACATCGCCTGCCATCCAAGTCAGTTGATCCAGTTCGTGGCTGTGCATGGAAAAAAGTCCGCCGTACTTCTCCCGACAGAACTGCCATCCCGCCGCGCCCCCAGGCGGCCCCGTGCCCAAACGCACGGCATGCGCCATACGCACCTCGCCGATTCGCCCGTCATCGATCAACCGTTTCATCTCGCGGTAAGCATTTTGAAAACGCCGCACATATCCAATCATCAAAAAGACCCCGGCATTGTCCGCCGCTTCGATCATCGCATCGCAATCTGCAAGTGTCAGAGCCATGGGTTTTTCACAAAACACATGCGCCCCTGCCATCGCTGCATCTACTGTCATGGTGCTGTGTACAAAATTGGGCGTCACCACCAGCACGACGTCCAAAGCCTGCGCGGCCAGCATTGTGCGGTGATCGTCATAAACAGCCGGTTGAGACGGAAGTTGATGGGCCAAAGCCTCTGCTGAAGCCCGTGCATGATCGCAAACCGCCACCACTTCCGCGCCTTCCATACCCGCTACATGGCCTGCGTGTCGCGATCCCAAACCCCCACAGCCGACGAGTCCGATTTTGAGCGTTTGATCTAAAGTCACATCGCGCTCCTTGTGCGAATCAGCGAGTCCCTGTCTGCCCTCCGCGCCAGCCTCTGCCAAGGGCAGATAGGGACAGGCAGAACGTCGCAATCCCGATCAGGTAAAAAAATAGGCGTCGTAAGTTGTTGCTATACGTTAAGTTGCTTAGAAGATCGCAGCGGTTTTGGGAATGGGGCGGGATTATTTGCTTCGCTGCGTTATGGGGGGTGGCTAAGCCTGCCTACGGCGCGCCCATGCGTCTATGAACTGCTGGTGAAGCGTCGCAGTTGCCTGCCTGTCGCCTGCCTGCCGAAAGCCCTCGGCGGTAGGCAGGGCAGACAGGTACCCCGTTCCGCCTGTGCGTCTATGCCAAGTGAACAGGCGTAGCCCGGTCCCGCGCGGATGCCTCAGCGGCAAAACACGCCAGATGGGTGTTGACCGCTACGGCCAGATTGTCGTGGGATTCCGTATCGGTCAAAATACAGTCGATGAAATGGTCGATCATCTCTTGGAAAGGGTGGTGTGATACCGCGCCGCTGTCGGGCAACACGGTTGGAATTTCAGCCAGATCGCGTTGTCCAGAAATTTGCTCGGTGTAAAACCGATTGTTTCGGATCACGCCTTCATCGCCGAAGACTTCCAGATTAAACACGTAGGGCATAAAAAACTCGGTCGATCCCGAAATTTTCCCCGCAGTGCCGCGCGCAAATTGAACCGCGGCCACAGTGGTTGCGAGATAGGTTTCAGGATGACTGGCATTGCGGGCAGATATACCCGATACCTGAACAATGGGATCATTATCCAGCACAAATCGAGCCGCGTCCATGGCATGGCACCCCCCGTGTACCATCGCCCCCACAGTCATGGGATTCCAACCGGGTCGTTCAAATTTTTTGGGACGCTGGTGGGTTGGCCCGTGCCAGTAATCGGCCTGCACCAAAAGCGGTTGCCCGACCCAACCCTTTTCAATGGCCTGTTTGATGCTCTGCACCATCGGGTTCCACCGCAGGACAAAGCTCACCACGGTTTTTACCCCGGCCTTTTGAACCGCCGCGTCCATTGCGTGGAGTTCGTCTGGATTCACGCCTACGGGTTTTTCGATCAGAATGTGCTTACCGGCCTCGGCTGCCGCGATGGTTTCTGCTGCGTGCAAATCCGGCGGGGTGCAGATCGACACCAGATCCGCGTCCGCGCGGTCGAGCAAGCGGTCATAAGCGTTGAATAATTCGCAATCCACGCCACACGCGATGGCCTTTTGTCGCGCGCTTTCCAATGTCCGGCTGCCAATGCCCACAATGCGGGTATTGGGATTGTTCTGATATGCTTTGATGTGTTCGGTCGCCACATTTCCCGCGCCCTGAATCGCCACGCCAATCATTGCAAATTCCTTTCTGCACCCTGCACTAGTAGTTATGCACATTGTGCCCGCGCGCGGGGAACCATACCCAATCAATGGCAAAGACCAGAGCCGTGCTCAAAGCTTGTGCAGCGATCAGGCCGACAAAAAAGGGCTTGGCGCGCTCGTAGAGATTCACCCCGCCTATGCTCATCAGCAGCGACTTGATGGCCCATACGATCACAATTGAAAACACGACCTTTGTCACGCCGTAGTTTCCCTGTATGCCCAGGCCAATCGGATGCAGGGGCCACCAGGGGAGCCAATAGCGCGCCAGTGTGAACGCGACCATCGCTATCGCACCGATTAAAGCCCACATGGCCAACCCGCCTTTGCCGCCCATCGGAATGGGATTGCGAATGGCATTGATCGCCTTATTAAACGCCCCTGGCGCGGCATTTTTCAATCCCATGTTGCCCAGATTGTACGCGCCATAAGCATAGCCCAAATACAGGGTATTGGCAATGGAAACCACATAACCCACGGCCAGGGACACCCCGATCATCAGGGCGATCTGTTTGGGTTTTACCACGCCATCTACCGCCTTAACCGACTGTGTCATCGCAGGCATGACATAGCCTTTGCCGGCACTGTTGAATACCCGCATAAACGACAGGGTTGTGACACTTTGCCCGCTAATTGTCGGTGTGCCCCAAATTTGCAAAACCGCGTCAAATGGCTGTACTTGATAGTACACATAAACCAGGCCCAACTCGGCTATCACTCGGGAAAGCCCCAAGAATGTCAAGAGCGCGATCGGCAAAAATGTGAAAATGACGAACAGTTCCATCCCCGCAGCATATAACCACGCAGCGACAAATGCCAGTGAGACGCCCAACCCGACCACCGCGGTGCGATACGACAACAATTCTGAGTGGTCGTCGACGGCGCAATCGGCGCGCGTGGCTTTTCGCCACACATCCACGAGGTGATGGCGGCCCATCCACAAACTCCAGATCGCGAAAAAAATGAGTGCTCCCCCGCTTTGCCAGCCCAGTGCAGGACTCTGCCACTGTCGATCTGCCGCGCCCGGCGTGTACCCAAATTTGTTGAACAGAAAGACTTCAAAGCCAGATAAAAACACCCATGCCCAAACGCTGAACAGCACATCTAATCGCGCGAAATAACCAAAGCCAATGGCGTAAAAGCTGACCCTGCGAATCAGAAAGGGAAAGTCGGGATAGAACCGAAACTGCCCGCCTTCAAAGGGAATGGGCGGAAAAGCCGGTATGAAATACGACCCGATGTTCCAGATTTTCATCAGCATCACGAGGCCAAACGCGATCCAGAACAGCCGCGACCGAAAAACCTGGCTGAGCTTGCCGCGTTTTTGCGTCTCGGTCAATAATTTGCCCACTTCGACGATGGGATAGGTCAAGCGCTCGTGATCGACCCACTGCCGACGCAGCATGACAACCAGACAGAAAACAGCAAACGCGACTGCGCCCAGGAAACACGTCCACCAGAAAAGCGGCGTTATCCAAGCACCGAGTGCGGGCACCTGCCCTGCGGGCGTGCCCTCGTAAAACCAATTCATGGCGCCGGTATCATTTTGGGGTGCCAACCACGTTGGGATATTGTGGTGGAGATAAAAATCCCATCCATTTTCGGGCGTGGCAAAATAATACACCCCGGCCAAAACGCCGATGAGATGCCCTGTAACGCCGTCATAGGGCACGATCGCGGCGACCAGTCCCATCCCCAATACCACGCGCAACTCCGGGGGTGTGAGCACTAGAGAAGGCAGGCTTGCGCGGGCGATCATGTTCAAGACAGCCAGTGACAAAAACGGAAAGAGAAGGGCGAGGGGGAAATGGCTGCGGCTGATATTGGATCCCCCCATGTAGTAGGCCATCCACTCGTCCCACAATACCGTGAGGATGATGATCACAATGCCCGCAAAAATGCACCTCGGCGTAACAGCCCGCCTACCCCGCACCTCAGCGGCTTCTGTTGGATACGTCAATACCTCTGCCACAGGTGTGATCCTCTAAGTTTCACAACGCGCAAATCAAAACCGAGTAGTTAAAACAAATTCTAAAGTCGCCCAAAACACCCAAAATAGCAACTGTTTTCTGGATAAGAGCGGTGAGCGAGAAGTCCGTGGCTAGCCCGCCACTCATAGGCATCAAGTCTTCACAGTTGAAGAGCCATCTGCCTTCGGATTCTGGGAATCGTCACTTCTTTTTGTAAAATGTCGACTTTAAGCCGTGTTCGGCCATACGCAACTGGAAATACTGTCGCCCAATCCCGCATTGTCGCGCGGCTTGCGACACATTGCCCTGCGTTCGCATCAAAGCTCTGTGAAGGTATTCCCGTATAAACCGGCGCATCACTGCTTTTCTGGCCTCCTTAAATGGCTGCTCAAAAACATCATTCTCGCCATTGGCACCTTGAATGCTAAGGGACAGATCAGATACACAGATCATTTCACTTTCGCCCATGACCATCAACCGCGCGACCTCGTGTTGCAACTCTCGAACATTGCCCGGCCATGCATAGCGGGACATCCTATCCATCGCTTCCGGGGAAAACTCGCGCGTGCATCCCTTTACCTGGTGGCGAAAATGCGCCACCAAAAGGGGCAGGTCGCTCAGCCGCTTCCGCAAGGGCGGCAAATAGATGGGCACGACATTTAAGCGATAAAAGAGGTCTGCCCGAAACGTCCCGTCTTGTACCATTTTTCTCAAATTGCGGTGCGTCGCCGTGATCAAGCGCACATTGGATCGGCGTGTAGATGCCTCGCCCAAGCGGCGAAACTCTTGCTCCTGTACCAGGCGAAGAAATTGCAACTGAAGGTCGGGGGATAATTCGCCTACTTCATCGAGAAATAGCGTGCCCCCTCGAGCAGATTCAACCAGGCCGGGACGCGTGTTACTCGCGCCCGTGAAAGCACCCCGGACATATCCAAATAGCTCGCTGCGCGCCATCTCAGAAGAGAGCAGGCCGCAGTCAACCGTTACAAATGGCCCCCTGTTGCGGTGGCTGATGCCGTGAATATAGCGCGCGAGCAACTCTTTGCCCGTGCCCGTCTCCCCACCGATATTGACGGGTAATTCGCTATTCGCCACGCGACGCGCGCGCTTTTGCACCTCTAAAAGTGAGGGATGCCGTCCAATGAGTGGCCATTTATTGAGGCCAGATTTTTGCATAGGTAATTCCTCCCTGCGCGAACAATCAGTTGAGAAACCAACTCGTTTACCCAATGCTATGCCTGAAAGCGAAACAAACGGCATCCAACAGGGCGGTTATTCCCCGCGTGGATGCCGTTTGTCGTGCCGAGCCGATAGGTACCACTGTGATTATATGGGATCAAAAAAGAGTACAGCGGGAATATTGCATACACATTAAGCAGATGTAAATTAGGTATTTCTTTTGTCGTTCACAGTATTGTATTCAATGCTTTGGATAGTTTTTGGACGTAGAGATGCTTTGAAATCTGATCGCAGCGCGCACGGTTCATTTGCGTGTCAACCTTTTGAGAATCTATAAAAAAATGTCCGAACCATTGGTATTGTCAGAGGAGTTGAATTGAACAATTTTCTCCCACAAAATTTGTCCTTCCGAATCACAAAACGCCTGCACAAATTCCATTGTAAATTTGTTGACGACCTTACTGTACTCATTCAAAAACTGATCGTTCTTTTGTTTCGCGCTATGCCCAAGAGGTTCAATAATCTCAGGATATAAAAACGGATTCCCCGAAATAAATGACCAAAACCGCTGTCCGCACAATTTGAGGTAATCCCCTTTGTCCGGGCGATTATCTCTGCCGTAGCAACACCCATTGACGGCTACAACTTTTCCCATAGAGGATACATTGCTTCCCAAAATCCTTTTGGCTTTTTTGAAATTATCCCGCATTTTTTTTATTTGACTGCTATTTCCCTAGTTTGGGCCAGATTTGATAGAGACAATATATTTTATTTTCTCTCGTTCAAACTCCAGATCAATCCCTTCGCCTGATGACTTTCTCCCGCCAAACACTTGATCGCAGACAAAAAGAGCCAGTTCTTCCAGGAATCCTCCGAATAATCCTTCTTCTGAAGAAGACAAAAACGCGTCCAGAATATTTTTTCCAAGATCCCCTGCGGTACGGATGTTTTTCGCCTAAAATAAATAGGGATTCTTTCGTTTGAGAACGCTTTCCAACTTTAGCGTCTTGAGTCTCTCCAAACGGTTCTGATGAAAGTGGTGAATATTGGTTTCAACGTACTCGGTGATTTCATGCTGTGTGATCGGTTTCATAGGGAACTTTTTTTTCACAGAGGGTATATTGGACAGGTGTGACATTTTTTATGGCCAGTTCATGGTTTTCCGGTAAGACTTCAATTCCCACCGAGTTTCTACCCATTTCTTGAGCCACCTGACACGTTGTGCCCGAACCAACAAAAGGATCGAGTACCCAGTCGTGCTCTTTTGTAAAGAGTTTAATAAACCATTCGGGCAAGGTATTGGGGAATGCCGCACTGTGATTTTTATTTTCGCATTCTGTTGCCAAATGGAGCACATTGGTTGGGTAAACCTTCTCTCGGCCAATCCAGTTGGACACGTTTTTTCCAAAACCACTTTGGGCTTTGGATTCATCCCGGGCTTTGTCTGTCTCGCTTAAGTTGCTCAAACGGGATTCTGCCCAATCGCCCACGGGTCGCATGACCGCCTCTTGATACATGTTAAATTTTTTATTTTTGTTGAATTGTAAGCACCGTTCCCATGCATCGCGAAACCGATTGGGCCATTTCCCGGGGTAACAATTTTTTTTGTGCCATATAAATTCTTCTGTCCATAACCATCCTTGCTCTCTCATAGCCAGAATTAATTCCAATACATAAGTGTGTCGCTCGCCCTGGACGGCTTTCTCTTTGATATTTAAAACAAATGTTCCCGTGGGTTTCAGAACTCTGAGCATTTCTCGCGCTCTGGGCAAAAACCACGCGACGTATTCATCCGGCTTAATTCCGCCATAGGTGTTGACGCGTCTATCGGCATAAGGGGGAGAGGTGACAATTAAATCAAATCGACCGTCTGGCATTTCTGAAAGCACGTCCAGACAGTCTCCCAAACGAATATCTGTCTCAATTTTTTTCATGCGGCATTTCTCGCTTCTCGCTTCTCACATCTCGCTACTCGCTTCATCTACTTCAGGAGGCGAAGCAGGTTTAACGGATGCCAGACCGCGAGATCGGTTCCCTCTGACAGGTGGAGGGCGCACACACTGCTCTCTGTGACAATGGCCTCGACATCGGCTTCGCGAAAACCTTCAAAGAGCGGTTCGCCAACGGCCTGTGAGAGATCGTAACCGAGCAGACCTGCTTTCAGGCCAAATGTTCCCGCCATGCCACAGCACGTGCCGGTTTCAATTCGCGCGACATCCGCGCCGCGCTGCCGCAAAAATGCCATGGCGTGTTCGCCATCACCCAAAGGACGCTGGTGGCAGGGAATGTGGAATCCAAATTTTCGCCCGCGCAGCGCGTCTTGTTCACCGCGCGCAACATCGCCTTCGATCAGGGACAGAAACTCAAAAAACTCAAACGTGTGATCGGCCACAGCAACCGCGTCTTTCGATTTATCGAGCAACTTGGGATAGGCAATTTTCAGGCAATACGCCGCGGTAGGCTCAGTTGCGACCACCTCATATCCGCGGTTGATGTAGGGCGTGAGAAAATCCACATTCTCGCGCGCGATTTTCCGCGCATTTTTCAGATCGCCATACCCGATATAGGGATATCCACTGCTCTTCTGCCGCGGAATCACAACTTCACAACCGCATGCTTCCAGGCGTTCAACAGCTGCCATCCCCAAATCGGGATCGTTGTAATTGGCGTATAAATCGACAAAAAACGCCACCTTATGCACGGGATTCACAACCGGAGACGGGCCGCGTTTTGCGAAGCGTTTCACGAGGGTCTTTCGGCTGAATTTGGGCAACTGCCGCCGCGGATCAATCCCCATCGCCTTTTCCATTGCCCATCGCACCAACCCATTGCCCATCATCCAATTGGACACAGGCGCGGTCAAACTGCCCATCTTGGCCGCGCGTTCAGCCGCCATCAGCAACTTATTCACGCGCGGATGCGGATTCACCTCGCTATCGCGATCTTTGACCCCGGCGATCATCATCGGGATATCGATCTCTGCCGGGCAGATCTCTTTGCACAACCCACACGAAATACACAGCGGCGCGAAATCACCCGCTTTATCCACCCCGTGAACTTCAGCCGTCCACGGTATGCCAATTGGCCCGGGATAAATGTATCCAAACGCATGCCCTCCGACCACGCCATAAGTCGGGCAAATATTCATACAGGCGCCGCAGCGGATGCAGTTGAGCGCGTCCGAAAACAGGGGATCTTCTTTCATGGCGGATCGCCCATTGTCCAAAATAATAATATGCGATTCCCGCGGTGCTGGCGCGTCGCCCTTTCCCAGAGGGGACCTGCCACTCATCCACGTCACATAAGTTGTCGTATGCTGCCCCACCGCACTGACCGGATGCGCCAACATCATCAGCAACGCATCTTCTACTGTTTCGACCACTTTTTCGCGCCCCATAATGCAAATATGGACATCGGGAATGCTCGACACCAAACGGGCATTGCCCTCGTTGGTCTCGATCAGAATCGCGCCGGATTCTGCAACCCCTACATTCGCACCTGTCATGCCGATATCGGCATTTAAGAAAATCGGTCGCAGGTATTGGCGCACCACTTTCATAATTGCATCCACATCATGGGGCACGTCCTCACCTGTCTCCCGCTTAAAAATTTCAGCCACTTCAACCGCGGTCTTATGCACCGCGGGAAACACCAGGTGGAATGGTTTTTCGTGCACCTTCTGGATAATCAACTCGCCTAGATCTGTTTCGATCACCTCTAAGCCCGCCTCTTCCATCGGGTGATTGACTTCGATCTCTTCGCTCGTCAGCGACTTTGACTTGGCCACTGTCTCGGCGTTTTTCTCTGCCGCCAGTTTCAAAATGTAGTCAATCGCGGCCGCGCCGTCTTCTGCGAGAAAAACCTTTGCCCCGCGCGATTCGACCTTCTCGGCAAATTGAGCGACCAGATCGTCCAAGTTTGCTGTGCATCGCACTTTGATCTCGCGCACCTCTTTCCGAAACGCCTCTCCCTGCGGCAAAATATCAATTGCCGCGCGCCGAGCATCCCGCGCCCGCTTGACCGCATGGTAAAGCTGCGTGCGTTTTGGCTTTTCTTTGATTGCCGTTTCTATCTTGGCATACAGATTTTCGTAGCGTTGGCTTGCCATGTAAAATCCTTAGAAGAAGGCGAGGCGCGAGAGGGCCACTGCTAGTTGCTGATCGCGGGCAACCACAGGGGATTGCCCCGACATGGGGTTGGGTGGCCTTCTCACCTGTCTGCCCTGCCTACCTGAGGTAGGCAGGCAGGCGACAGGCAGGCGTCTTGCGTCTTACACAATGACAATTGCGTGTGCAACTTCAGGACCGTGTACCCCCAGGGTCAACCGCATTTCAATATCTGCGGTTCGGCTCGGTCCAGAAATAAATGTTGCCGTTGCGTTTTTGGGATGATCGAGATAAAATTGGCGCAGCGGTTCCGCGGCATCTGTCAAATTTTTCAGCAGCGTGCTCGCCCTAAAAATGCCAATGTGTACGCGGGGCAAGGTCGAAACGAGACGCACGGCATCATCTAAGGCAAATTCGACGAGACTTCCCGACTCTGCCACGGCAAATGCCGCCCAAGACACGCCCACCTCGGCAGCGTCAATCGCATGGGGCAATTCGCGGGTGTCAAAGGGCGGCTTGGTCACGGCAATACCCGCGTCCACACACGCGCGTTCGACCGCGGCGTCTAACCCATCGGGCAATTCCGCGATCACAACCCGCTCGCAAGCGACATCCCTGAGCACGCGGACCACAATGGACGCAACGGCATGCGCGCCCTCAGCCACATGCGCGATGCCAGACAACAACGCGTATTTTTTGACAAAGGCATCGATCAACTCAGCACTCATAAAACACCTAACCCATGGCAGTTTCCGCCCAAATTGACGGGCGCCCAAGCCCAAAGGAGCTTGGGTTGGTCGTCTGACGGATAGATTCGGAACTTGTACACCCGATATATGGTCTGGGTCGCCATACCCAAAAGATATACAAGGCACTTATCCTGTCAAGCAATCTGTGGCATCTACGGCCCCGCGATATGCTTTGGCCCATCCACATGGAACAGGCAGGTGTTTTCCACACAGCACACTTGATCGAGGGGCTAGATCACGGAGGGTAGGCCGCGTGCTATCCCGGACTCCGCATCATCCATTTTTGGTCATTCTCGCGCGCGATGGGTTTCCCCACTTGATTTTGCTCTCACTGTTCTATATTTTGGTGCTGCGGTCTGCGAGGTCTTACGAGATGAGAAAGATAAAGAAAAAGTTCGACGCTGTTGGGATGATGCGCTCAATTCGGGCTGAACTCTCGGTTCAGATCGAAGGTATGACACTCGAAGAGGAACGCGATTGGCTCGCCTTGCAGGAACTCAAAGATCCATTGAACAAGCCGTTGCGGTACAGATGTTACAAGTGCGATAGTGTCACGCAAACTAACAGTTTGCGCTACGCGTAGCGCATCGGAGCGCGTTGTGGCACAAACTGTCAGTTTGTGCATGTTGCTGTTGCGGTTGGCAACACCAGTACCTTTTCCATTTTTTGATTTGTCACCAGGAAAAAAATAAAATGTCATCTCAACCAAACATCGTCTTCATCCACGCGGAGAGCATGGACGGGCGCAAAATGGGTTGCATGGGCCATGCCGCCATGCAAAACGCCACGCCACACATGGACGGCCTCGCCAGCGATGGGGTCATGTTCACCCAGGCCTATACCAACTGCCCGGTGTGCAACCCGTCGCGCGCCAGCATGTGGAGCGGGAAATACCCCCATTATTACGCCTGCTGGAACAATCACGAGGGCCTGCGCGATCACGTGCCCACTTGGCGAGACGCGTTTGAAAGCGCGGGCTACCAAACCTCGGCCATCGGTCCCATTGACTACGCTTATGGCAAACACTCCATCCGCGACCGCATTGGCTCGTGGACGCGTGCGACCGATATCCGTCGTCCCATTTCTCGCACGCCCTTGCCGCAAGTCGTGGATGACGGCAAAGCCAATGGTCGCGATTGGGGTCGCGCGTACCAGGCCATTCATCAATTGCACCAATACGCCGAGACCGACCGCCCCTTCTGGCTCTATCTCACCACCGGATTGGTGCATCCCGCGTTCACCGCAGAGAAACGCCACATGCCGCGCGTTGATGCGAGCAAAATCGACATTCCCCCAACGCTGATGCCGCTGGAAGCCACGCGCAATCGGGCCATTGCCTATCAGCGCGTCACCAAAAACTGCGACAAACAATTCTCTGAGGGCCTCGTCCACGAGATCCGCCACACTTATTTTGCCATGATCGCGGCCCTCGATGAGATGGTCGGTCGGGTGCTGCGGGCGATTGATGATCTGGGTTTGCGCGACAACACGTACGTCATTTTTTCAAGCGATCACGGCGAAATGGCAGGCGATCAAAATCAAATCCTCAAACGCTCGATGTACGAAGCCTCTGCCCATGTGCCCCTGGTCATCCGCGGTCCCGATGCCCAAAAAGGCGGTGTCGTGGATACACCCGTTTCCCTCGTTGACCTCTACCCCACCTTTATGGATATGGCGCGCATCCGCTATGCCGATTATGCGGGTAATGCCGCGTATCCCCACGCGCTCGACGGCGAATCCCTATTTCCCCAACTCGTGGCATCCACCCCGCGCGAACGCGATTGGGCCATGTGCGAATACCACGGCGACCGTTGCGCCACGGGCACCTTTATGTTGCGCCGGGGCGATTGGAAATACGTCAAACACGTGGGCTTTGAATCCGAACTGTTCAATCTGAAAGACGATCCCGATGAAACCGCGGACCTCGTCCGTGACAAACCGAAAATCGCCCGCGAATTGGATCGGCTACTCAGCGAAAATTTTGATTGCGAAGGCATTGACATGCGGGCGAAACAATACGACCGTGAGAACTTTGTAAAATGGCGCGAGCACGCGCGAAAACAGGGCATTTACGAAGACACTATGGCTCGGGTATACAGCGGTTACGACCGCGTGTGCATCGAAGACATCGCGCCGTGGACAGACGAGAACGAACAGCAAATTGAAGCGTGGTTGGAAAAGACGTAAAACGCAAGAGGTGAGACAGGAGATGGGAGAAGTCCATGAACATCCGCGATATTTGGATCGTCCGCACGGGCGCGCTCGGGGATTTTGTGCTCACATTGCCCGTTATTCACAATCTGCGCCGTGCAGTGCCAAACGCGCGGATCAGCCTGCTGGGCAATTCGGGAACGCTTGTTCTGGCGCGAGAAGAGGTCGATCAGATCTGCGACATCAACACCGCGGAATGGGTCTCACTATTTGCACCGCATTCAGATATTTCGCCTCACCTGCTCGAAAGGTTTGGCAACACCGATCTCGCGATCTCCTATCTTCCCGACCCGAATGGTCTTTTTGCGACCCATCTCAAACGCGCGGGTGTTCAAACCGTTATTGTCCATCCACCCAAACCCGCTGATGCAGCGAGTCGTGGCGCGGGACATGCAATTGATCACCTCTTGCAACCGATCCGCGATCTCGGCTTTCCCATTTACACTGAGCAACCGACCGTTCACCTGACGGCACGCGATTGTACTGCCCTTGCCGCGCCTCTGTCAGAAGGCCCCCCATTGCTCATCCATCCCGGAAGTGGCGGTACTGCCAAATGCTGGCCGCCCGAGCATTTCATCGCGGTCGCCAACGCCATCTCTCGGCATAAGGCGTGTTCCATCCTCATCAGCACGGGCCCCGCAGACGGTGAACTTGCCCATTGTATCGCGGCGCGCGCTCGCGCTCGCGTTTTGCCCCAATTGCCCTTGCGAAGCTTTGCCGCATTGATGCGTCAATGCCGCGCGTACTTGGGCAACGACAGTGGCCCGTCTCATCTGGCCGCGGCAATGGGTTTGCCCACCCTCGCGCTTTTTGGCCCCACCGACCCGCGCATCTGGGCACCCCGAGGCGCGAGCGTTCACATCCTCCAAGCGTCAGACGGTCTGATGGGTTCTCTCTCTCCGCACGTCGTCATCTCGAAAATCCTGGAGATGATGGCGATGAAAAGTTGCCCATGAAAGCGAGTTGCACTTAAATTATGTCTACCGCGCTCCTCATTGTCGATCACGGTTCCAGACGCGAAGAAGCCAATCAGATGCTTCACCGCGTTGCCGATATTTTGCGCCAAAAACGACCGGGAATCATTGTCCAAATCGCGCATATGGAACTGGCCGAACCCACCATTGGTCAGGGCATTGATGCATGTGTGCGCGAGGGGGCAACCGAGATCATCGTGCATCCCTACATGCTCTCTCCCGGACGCCATGCGACAGAAGACATCCCGCGCATGGCAACAGAAGCAGCGGCTGAACATCCAACTGTAAATATCCGCGTCACCCCTCCCCTCGGTTTGCACGAGAAACTCGGCGATGTCATTCTCCAACGCGCGGGTTTGTGAGGGGAAAGGCGAGCGGCAACCACAAGGTTTGCCCCTACATGGACGGCTGGTTGCTGATCACGGGCAACCACAAGGGATTGCCCCTACTTCGCTGCGTTGTAGGCTCTGTGCGTAATTCGCAATTCGCAATTGTTCATCCTTATGTCCACGACCCGCACATCTTTTCGCCCTGTCTTTTACGTTACCGCGGCACACATGGCATTGGATTTTTACATGACTCTCACGCCGCCATTGTGGGCTTTTTTTCAGGGCCATTTTAATCTTACGGTGGCGCAGTTTGCCTATTTGCCCACAGTCATTGTTTTTTTTGGCTCTATCATGCAACCCTTTATGGGCTATTTTAGCGATGGACGCGACCGAATGGCGCTCGTCGCACTGGGGCTTCTCGTCGCCGGGGTTTTTGTCTCTTGTATTGGCTTTGCCCCCACCGCTTATGTACTCGCTGTTTTTTTGCTCGTTGCCTCCTTTGGTTCTTCCCTTTTTCACCCCACCGCCGGTGGGTTGGTCACGGCATTAACCCCCCATCGCGCGAATCTGGCCATGGCTATCTTTCTCACGGGGGGCACGCTCGGCATGGCACTCGCGGCAATTGCCGGGACGCAAATCGTGGAGCGATACGGCATCCAATACCTGTGGCTCATCGGCATCCCCGTCTTTATTTTCGCGCCGTTTATCCTGTGGCAGTCCCGAAAAATTCCACGCCATGAACGCCGCGCGACCGCGGGTAAAATCGACTTCTCCATTTTTCACGCAACCCAAACCCGCCCTCTCTGGACGCTTTTTGCCATCAGTGTGTTGCGCTCGATTATCCACACGGGTTTTGTCAATTTTACAGCGATTCTGGGCGCGTCTCGCGGTTGGTCCACGGGCAAAATTGGCTGGGTCTTTTCCGCGTATCTGCTTTCTAGCACCCTGGGGCGCATCACGGGCGGCTATCTGGCGGATCGCATGTCTCAGCGCAAGCTCCTGGCCATTTCGTGTGCTTCATCCGCAATTTTTCACATGGGGTTTTGTCTCACAGGCGGGTCTGTGTCGCTCGTTTTGTTTTTCGTGGCTGGGTATTTGTTCGACTTGGGCATCACCACCAACATCTCTTTGGCACAACGCGCCTTGCCGCGCAACACGAGCACCGCGACCGGATTGGTGATGGGCTTTTCCTGGGGCATGGCGGGCCTTGCAATGATCGGCGTGGGCAGTCTCGCTGAATGGACTTCTACTGCTACTGCGCTCATTGTCGTATCCACGGTGCTCATCCCGGCAGCTCTTCTGGTCGCGCGGCTGCCCTCTGAAGCGGTGTACAACCAAAATGATTTTGAAAGGGCATAGGTTTTGACTTTCACGCGTTACGCACTTTTGCACCCGGTGAGGTGCTGCATTCACCGGTGTTTATCTGTGGTCATCTGCGGTTGCACTTCTGCACCGAAAATTGGACGCGCACGCCTGTCTGCCGCCTGCCGCCTACACTGCATACTTCTGTGTTTATCTGTGTTCATCTGTGGTTGCTTTTCGCAAATAGCACGCGCGCAACCCCATTATTCCCCCGGGCAGATTCTGGTCAAATTTCGCCGTGCCAAACCGGCACTTGCACCCTTCACATCCGACTTCCACGGCATAACCGCAATTGAACCCCTCTTCGCGCCGCGACGTGCCAAAGCCGCCCATCCCCATCCCCTGACAAATGTGTATCGCCTGCACTTGTCTGGAGACCCGGTTGCGGCCGCGGCCGATTACGCGTCGCGCCCCGATGTGGTCTATGCCCAACCCAACCACCTCTTTACATACCAACAAGTGCCCAACGACCCGCGCTACCGCGATCAACGCAGCCTTCAAACCCTGGCTTGGGAAACACTCCACCAAACCCTCGGCCCCGTTCAAAAACAGATCATCGTCGCCATCATCGACTCCGGCGTGGATTACGACCACGAAGACCTCCGCGACAGTATCTGGCAAAATGCCGCAGAAGTGAATGGCGCGTCTGGGATTGACGACGATGGCAACGGCTATATTGACGACATCAGAGGCTGGGATTTTACCCATGCACCCGGTCTGCCGGGCGCGGGCGATTATCTCAACCGCGACAATGATCCCCGCGATGAATCGGGACACGGGACGCTCGTCGCGGGCATTGTTGCCGCCACCACAAACAACGGCAGAGGCATTGCCGGCATCGCGCCCAATGCCCGCCTCATGGCACTGCGGGCCGGCCTGAGCCGGCTGGACGGCCCTGGATTTCTCGAAGAAGACGATCTCGCAGCAGCAGTTCTCTATGCGGTAGAAAATGGCGCGCATGTGATCAACATGAGTTGGGGCGGGCCCGAGCGCACCTTTGTCATTGGCGATATACTCGAATACGCGCACGCCCAAGGCGTGGTGCTCGTCGCCGCTGCGGGCAATACCGGGGGCGAATTGGGTTATCCCGCGGGCAATCGCCATACCATTGCCGTGGGCGCCGTCAACCACGCGGACCGTCTGGCCAATTTCAGCAGCAGGGGCGCATCTCTCGACCTCGTCGCGCCGGGCGTCCGCGTTCTCAGCACGCGGCGCAACAACGGCTATGCCGCGTGGTCTGGCACTTCGGTCTCTGCGCCCCACATCTCTGGCTTGGCCGCGCTCGTGCTCTCGCGCCGCCCCGAGCTTTCGCCCCAATCCCTACGCAACGCGCTTATCGCGTCTGCCATAGACCTCGGACCTCTCGGCCACGACAATGACTACGGTGCCGGGCGCGTGCGTGGAGAACGCCTCGCAACCCATCTGAGCGCGTTCGATTCCCTCGCGGTTGCCATTCATTCTCCCCACAACGATCAAGGTGCAGAAAACGCGTTCGATATTCGCGCGTCTGTTGCGGGCGCGCAGGTCACGGGCTATCGCCTGTCTTATGGCACGGGGCGCGATCCACAAACCTGGGTCGCGCTCGCATCGGGTTTATCCGATCGGGCCATTCGCCACACATGGGACGTGTCCGGCATGGCAGATACCCCTGCGGTCTTGCGCCTCGAAGCAGATTTGTCCGGGGGCATGGTCGTGGAAGACCGCGTTCGCGTTGCCATTCAAAAAACCGCGCCCGCTATTGCAGCCCGCGCTTGTGGTCGCGTATTGGAAGCCGACCGATGGGTTTTTGAATGCCGCTGGGAAACCGAGCAGCGCGCGCACGGCGGCCTGGCCTATCGCCATGCTCAGGCAGCGGATTTCGATACCCTGTACACCGGCATGGTTCAAAACAAACACCGCATTGTCTTGCCCCACACATTGCCCGCGGGGGTCGTGACATTCCACATTCTCGCCGAAGGTGAGAACGCCACCCGCACCACCCATCCCGCGCAAACCATTGATTACGTCCCGTTTCGCGTCCCGCAAAATGGCTTTTCCCAAACGGGCGCGTTGCCCGATGGTTATTTGCCCGATCGCGCGTCGGATTTTGACCGCGACGGCAGGCTCGAAATCGCGCTCATGCCCTATGCTCTCGGCGGGGGTCTCGTGCATATTTACGAACGCCAGACAGATGGCTCGTTTTTTGATGAATTTCAAAGCGAGGAGCATTTTGTGCCCCTGGCCATTGGCGACTTTAACAACGACGGAACCGATGACTTATTGGGCACAGCCTATCCGCGCCTCATGCTCTTTACAAACACCTTTGACAATCCCCATCCCGGCCACTTGGAACGCGAATGGCTCGGGATTCGGGGCGGCAATTTTGCCGATGTGGATGGCGATGGCATTCCCGATATCATCGCCAGTTCGGACGGGCCGCGCGGCATCCGCATTTTTCGCAACTTCGGCGGCGCGGTACACGAGGATTTTCTGCCGGATCCCTCGCAGGGCAGCGGGAGTTTGGGCACGCGCTTTGTCGTCGCAGACTTTGACCGCAACGGGCAGCGGGAAATCCTTTCTGGCGATGAAGATGGGGATCTCTGGATGTACGAATACCGCGCGGGCAAATACGTGCAGACTTGGCAATTGCCGGGCGATGGCGACGCGCGCTGGGTTGGTGGTGGCGTGGATTTGGACGACGACGGGTGGGTTGAATTTGCCGTTGCCCGCGCGCACACAGATGCCAATGACGCGTTCAACGGCTTTTGGGAATTGGAGATTTACAGCGCCCGCGCGCCCGACGGTGCGTATGCGCGCGAATGGGCGACTCGGATCAACGGCGTGACAACGCAGGGCAATGGGATTTCAGCGGGCGATGTCGATGGAGATGGCCTGCCCGACTTGCTGGTTTGCGCGCGCCCCGACCTCTATGCTTTTCGCGCGGATGCGCCCGATCGCTATCGCCCAATATGGCACACGCCCGTCAGCCTGACGCACCGCCCGCTCATTGCAGATTTGGACGAGGATTTTCGCAACGAGGTGCTCTTGAATCTCGATGGCGCGGTCCGCATTGTCGAACGCGATGAACCCCCGGTCGCGGATATATCGCCACAGATCACGCGCGCGCGACCCTTGGGGCCAACCCGCGTGGAGATCGCTTGGATGCAAGTGCCCGACGCGTCTTCGTACCAGATCTATCGCGCGGTGGGGAAAGAAGGCGCGCTGGACTATTTCGATGAAATCAATGACCGCACAGTGTATATTGACGCTTTGCTCAGCGAAGGGCAGACCTATCGCTATCAGATCGTGGCTGTCGCGGAAACCGACCTGCGCTCGGGCATTGTGTCTCTCGTCCCAAATTCGCGGCCAGAAGTGGCGCGTTTTGAAACCCTATCGGACAACCAGATCCAAATTTTTTTTTCCGAAGCCATGAGCGCAGATACCGCCAAACCCTCGGGTTATCTGCTCGCCGGTATGGGCCAACCCACATCCGTGATTCTCGATCGGCAAAATACCCGAGCCGTTCTGTCTTTCGCAGCACGGGTTCCCGTCCTGTACACGCTGACCATTCTCAACGCGTCCGATGCGACGGGTACGCCACTTCACGCGATCCAACTGGTGTCTGATGCGGTTGCCCCAACCCTTCTCATGCGAGCCGACGCGGATGGCAGCGGCGTCATTGATTTCGCGGATTTTCTCGCGTTTGCGCGCGCGTTTCAAATGTCCGATTCCGCGTTTGACTTTGACGGCGATGGCGTCGTCAACTTCCCCGACTTTCTCACCTTTGCCAGCCTCTTTGGGCAGTCCGTCCATTCCAGTTGACACGAAAACCTCCCCGCATTACCATACTGAATCTACGCACCGAGGTAGCGGCGACAACTGCGTGGTAGTTCATCGAAGTTCGCACGGGTGGTTGGGAGGTGCTGATTGCCTCGCTGCGACTGACTAAACCCGTATCAGCCCAGGGGTAACGGACTTATGAATATCGGTATTCCCAAGCGCGCGTTTTTTCAGGTGGCTTTTCCCTGTGTGTTTCGCGCGGATGTCCCCGTGATCGATGGCAGGCTCGACGACTGGGATGCGACGTATTTGGTGCCCAATTTGACCGGGGTCGAGGGAAAAGATCCCTTTGCCGATGTGTATATGGCTTGGCGCGATACCGGGTTGTTTTTTGCGGTTGATGTGAAAGGTGCCGGGGGGCGTGCGCCCGATGTTCGGCATCCCTTGCGCGGGGATGGTTTTCAGGTGTGGGTCGATACGCGCGATGTGCGTACCGCATCCCGGGGGAGCCGCTATTGCCATCATTTTTGTTTTTGGCCGGGAAAGGGAAAGGAGGAGGCAAAAGGCAGGCAGTTTCGTTTGCGACGGGCAAGGGCGCATCCCAGATTGTGCGATCCCAAGCGTTTAGAGGTGGCTTCAAAGGTGCTCAGAACCGGGTATCGGTTGGAAGCCCATATTCCCGCTGCCGCAATGACGGGATTTGATCCCGATGAGAACAATCGGCTCGGATTTACCTATTTGCTGCGCGATAAGAAATTGGGACGACAAGTTTGGACGGCAGAGGAGATTTTGCCCGTGTCTTATGATCCGAGTTTGTGGGGCACGGCAGAATTGGTGAGATGAGCGAGCGGCGGATGCCTTTTCAGAGCAGTTTGTATTTCGTTAAAACTTTTGTATATTGAGGCGTTGCACGGCTGCCCAAATCGGTGTTCACCTGTGGTTAAGGTTGATGGTATGGCACGAGATAGAGACCTCGCGGCTCGCGTAGAGCGTTTGGAATCGCTGTTGGCAATCAGTCGGTTGATGAATGCGACCTCGAACCAAGAGCGGTTGATCAAGGGTATTGCGCGTGAAATTTCCACGTATTTGGGGGCAGAGTGGTGTTCGATTTTTTTTCACAACCGCCTCACAGATGAGCTTTATACGCACGTCGGCGCGGATAGGCGATCAAGGGCTGAAACGGGCACGCAGATCCGGATCCCGAGCGATAGGGGGATCGCGGGGCATGTGTTCACCAGCGGTGATGTGAGAAATGTTCTGGATGCTTCAAAAGACCCCTTGTTTTCCAACACGGTTGGGTATGAAACCCATACCATTTTGGCATATCCGCTGCACAACAGACGCGGTGAGCCAATAGGTGTGATGGAACTCTTGAACAAGAAAGGCGATCCGGGGTATTTTACAGAAGATGATGAGGATTTTCTGCACGAGGTGGCCGCGCAGATCGGCGGATTGGTCGATCTGATGCTGCGGCGCGAGGAGATGGCCCACCGCAATGAGTTGCTCGAAGCACAGATGGAACGCTTGTCGGGGTTTGAGTATCTCGTGGAGGACCGCACGGCCATCAATACTGTATTTAAGTACAATCGCAAGGTACACTATTGGTCCGGGATGGTCGGCATGATTTTGTTGGCTCTGATGTCGATTACCTCCCTGGTGATGGTGCGGTCTGACGACCTTCGGTCCATGATGCTGGCGTTGCACACGGGATCCATTTTCGCGGGCTATAGCTACGCGTATATTTACACCGATATCGTTGCCTGTATTACGCTGGCGATCTGTCTTTCGGGTTTTCTGATGTATGCGTATCCGCCGCTTAACCGCTGGATGAGAGCCAAGAAGGATCGGCTTTCTCGGTTTATGATTCAGGCAGGGGTGCGTCAGCTCAATCAAAATCGTCGGGTTCAAGAGGGGTTGCGAAAAGTGCTGGGGGGCCAAAACAAGCCCTCTGGGAAAACTTGACTTTGTGTTCGGGAAGGTGTATCATGATTTTTGGTTGGGTTCATTTTTGAAACAGAGGAGGGCGTCATGCGCTATGTGAGATGGATGGCTTTGGGGTCGGTGGTCCTGGGTGTTGTGATGGCGGCGATAGCGGGCTGTGGTGGCAGCAAGGAACAGTCTGACAATAACCTGCCCGTGAGGCGCGCGAAAATGCGCGAGATCAAATTGAGCACAGACCGAATTATGGTCGCCCTAAAAAACGAGACGGTTGACGGCGTCGCCAACGAAGCCGATCGGATTCAGGATGCGTTGAAAGCGGTGATCGATCTCTATCCGCCAGAGCACGAAGAGAAATACACCATTTACAACCGGGCATCTCAAACACTGGCTTTGGGCATTGCGTCGGCAGCCAAGACGGGAAATGTCAAAGAGGCCAATAAGAAGTTTCGCGCGATGGTGCCTTATTGCGGCAAATGCCACGAAGATTGCGCGTTTATGCTCGCCCCCGCATTTCCCGAATACGAGGAGTAAGTCCCGCAACGGAAAATCCGTTTCGCCGCGATAATAAAAGCACCGCATTGAACGGGCAAGTGCCTGGGCCAATGCGGTGCTTTTTACACAGAGCAGAAGTTATGTCGCAACAGAGCGGGCGACAAATCTAAAATCACTTGATCCCTTTGGTGGGGTAGGCGCAGCACGCGCCAAACCCCTGGCGCATAAAATTGAGTCAAAGCGACTCTGAGAAAGGACTGAGTAGCCATGCGCGACATCGTGGTTTTCAGCGGGCACGCGCATCGTCAATTGGCAGAGAGAATCAGCCAGTATTTGGATGTGCCCCTCAGCCGCAGCACGCTCAATCGCTTTAGCAACGACTGCATTCAGGTGCAGTTGAACGCAAACTGTCGGGAGGCCGATGTCTTCCTGATTCAGCCTCTCGTCCCCCCGGTTCACGACCATCTTATGGAACTGCTACAGATGCTGGACGCGGCTCGCGGGGCATCGGCGGCCCGCACCACAGCCGTTATTCCATACTACGGTTACGCGCGATCAGACAAAAAAGACGCGCCTCGCATCTCCATTGCCGCGAGACTGGTGGCCGACTTGATTGCCACGGCCGGCGCGAATCGAGTGCTTACAATGGCCCTTCACGCGCCACAGGTGCATGGATTTTTTGGCGTTCCCGTGGATCACCTCAATGCCCTCCATGTGTTGGCGAAACACTTCCAGGACCAAGACCTAGAGGGCACCGTCGTTGTTTCGCCCGATCTTGGGGGCGCGAAGGAGGCAACGCATTTCGCCAGGTTGCTCAAGGTTCCCGTGGCCGCGGGGATCAAACGCCGCATCAGCGATGAAAAGGTGGTGATCGATGCCATCGTCGGCGATGTAGATGGGAAGAAGGTCATTGTCTTGGACGAAGAAATAGCCACGGGGGGAACACTCGTGGAACTCATTGACCGCCTCCGGGCGCGCGGCGTCAATCACATCGCGGTATCCTGCACCCACGGGCTTTTTACGGGACAGGCGATGCCGCGTTTTAGCACAATCGCCGAAGTGAAGGAACTGGTGGCAACAGATACGGTTCCGTTCTCTTCGCCGGGGCCATGTCATCCCAAGCTGACCACCCTATCCGTGGCCCCCCTCCTCGGTGAGGCAATCCGCAGGATACACCACGGAGAATCGGTCAGCAGCCTATTCACGGCCCCAGATTGGATCGCGAACGCGGGGTAGGCTGATCCGATTGGTAAACCAGTCTTCAATTCGCAGGTAAGGAAAAATTAAGCGTGAAAAAGAAAGCCATTGTCTTGCTCAGCGGGGGGTTGGATTCCACCACAACCCTGGGCATTGCCACAAACAAAGGCTACGCGTGTTACGCCCTCACATTTCGCTACGGGCAGCGACACGAAACCGAGCTCGCATGTGCAAAAAAGATCGCCACATATTTTGACGTACAGGATCACGTCATTGCCGACATTGATCTGCGCGCGTTTGGCGGCTCGGCATTAACCGACGACATAGATGTGCCCAAAAATCGAAATGAAAGCGAAATTTCCGACGGCATTCCCATCACGTATGTACCTGCGCGCAACACCATCTTTCTTTCCTTTGCCCTTGCTATGGCCGAATCCCGCGACATCCGCGATATCTTCATCGGCGTCAACGCCCTCGATTACAGCGGTTATCCCGATTGCCGCCCCGAATACATTGCCGCCTTTCAAGCTATGGCCAACCTCGCCACCAAAGCCGGCGTTGAAGGGGACCCCTTCACCATTCACACACCGCTCATCGACCTGACCAAAGCCGGCATTGTCAAACGCGGATTAGAACTCGGCATTGACTATGCCATGACCTGCACCTGTTACGACCCCGACGCAGAAGGCCGCGCGTGTGGACAATGCGACGCCTGCTCGTTGCGCTTAAAGGGGTTTGCACAAAATGGCGTGAAAGACCCGGCGGCCTATCGCCCGGTTCCTCGTTCACCTGAAAAAAATTATGATCTCTCTTGACCAACTCATCGCGGATTACTGCGATCAAAACGCGCAATCGCAACGCCTCGCCAAACGCGCGCGGGAAATTTTGCCCGGCGGCAATACGCGCACCGGGGTTTTTGTCAACCCCTTCCCCGTCTATGCGGACCGGGGCGAGGGCGTTTACATCCACGATGTGGACGGCAACCGCCGCCTCGACTTTGTCAACAACGCCACGGCCCTCATCCTGGGTCACGCGCATCCCGCGGTGACAAATGCCCTGCGCCAACGCATTGCCCGAGGCACCGCCTTCTTTTCCCCCACCTCACTCGAAATCGAATGGGCAGAACTTTTGCGCCAGCGCGTTCCCTCACTCGAACATCTGCGCTTTTGCAGTTCGGGCACCGAGGCCGTTGGCAATGCCCTGCGCGTTGCGCGCGCGTTTACCGGTCGTCCAAAAATCGCCAAATTTGAAGGCGCGTACCACGGCATTGACGACCCCGCGCTCATAAGCTATGTCCCACCCATCACCCCCGCGCTCGGCCCTGAAGACGCGCCCCATCCCGTCCCCTCTTCAGCCGGTCTCGCACCTGCAACGCCTGAAAACGTCCTCGTCTTGCCCTTCAACAACGCGCGCGCCTGTGAAGCCCTCATTCGCCAACACGCGTCAGAACTCGCCTGCGTCATCATCGACCCGCTCTCGACGGCTGCCGGCATGGCCCTGCCCGACCCCGCATTTCTCACGGCCCTGCGCGCGGTCACTCGGCAGCGCGACATTCTCCTCATCTTCGACGAAATCGTCAGTTTCCGCATGACCTCTGGCGGTACACAAGCCGCGTACAACATCACCCCCGACCTCACCTGTTTGGGCAAAGTCATTGCTGGCGGCACCCCGGCAGGGGCTTTTGGCGGTCGCAAAGACGCGATGGTGCTCTACGACCCCACCGACGGATCGCCCGCTATTCCACAATCGGGCACTTACAATGGCAATCCGCTTGTGGCTGTCGCTGGCCTCGCCACCCTCAAAACCATGACGCCCGACGCATATCGCCACATCGATACCCTCACGCGGTACATTGCCGCGGGTCTCAAAGACGCATTCAAAAGTGCCAACACCCCGGGTGCCATTGTCACGGCCGGTTCGCTCTTTCGCATTTACTTTTTCGACCATGCGCCCGCCAACTATCGCCAAGCTGCACGAGACAGCAGCGCAAAACACCGCTGGCTCTACTTTTACCTCATGAACCGCGGTATCGCCATTCGCCAAGGCGGCTGCGTCTCACTGCCCATGACGACCGAACACGCGGACAGACTGATCCATTGCGTGCGCGAGGGATTGCGCGTTTGGCCCTATTGACTGACCCACATCTTGAAAAAAATGCCTGTATCCATACCAGATGGCCTCGTTATCCTCACCTTCGATGATGGCGTCAAATCACAATACACCTTTGCCGCACCCCGCTTGCGCGAATGCGGCTTCAATGCCACTTTCTACATCACCGAAGGCTTGAACTTCCTCACAGACAAAACCCGCTATCTCACTTGGGAAGAAGTGCGCGAATTGCACGACCTGGGCTTTGAAATCGGCAACCACACTCGGCAGCACAAAAGCGTTGTCAACCAATCACCGGAGGAACTTTTATCTGACATCCGCCACATCGATCACCGATGCAACCACTATGGCATCCCCATGCCTTCCACATTTTGCTACCCCGGCTATGCCAGTACCCCTGAAGCCGTTAACGTACTGAAAAAACGCGGTTTCACATTTGCCCGCCGTGGCACGGCCCCCGAATATCCCTACGACCGCGAAGGTGGACGCGGCCCGGCCTACGATCCCAACCGGCACCACGCCCTCCGCATTCCAACCACCGGAGCATCGGGACCCCACTGGAACTTCGACGATTTCTCATGGTCGCTCGATCAGGCGCGAAATGGCTGCGCCACCGTCCTCACCTTCCATGGGATGCCCGACCTCGATCACCCATGGGTGCATACCGAACCCGCGTTTTTTGAACGCTGTATGCAACATCTCGCAGACAATGAATACAGCGTAATCGCCCTGCGCGATCTCACAGACCACATCACCCCGGAGTCCTGATATGGCTGCCCCTCTTCCGCTCATTGCTTTCGACACGCTTGCAGATCGAACCGAAGCCCTGTATCGCGATGGCTACGTCTATCTGCCAAATGTATTGACGCGCAATCGGGTTGCGAAACTCCGCGATCACATGGACGCGCTCACACCCCTTCCGGAAAGTTTTGACAAATACACGCGCGCCGGCTACATCAACAAACACATCAACAACGCGTTCAACCGACATCCTCATTTTCTTCAATTTCTCGACTGCCCCGGCGTCATCGCAATTGCAGAAGTCATACACGGCAGCGATTGCCATTGCATCGGCATGACCGCATGGATGACCGGCCCCGGTCGTCCCGACCAAAAGCTCCACACGGACTGGCTGCCCATAAGCCTGCCCGAAGACATACTCGCCGACCCCCGCGCGCGCCTCCCCATCTTTATCACCACGGCGCACTTCTACCTCAATGATATCACCGAAGCCATTGGCCCCACCAACTTCATCCCCGGCAGCCACCTCTCGGGCCGGAGCCCCAATGGCGATACGACTTGGAAAGGCCAGACTGAAAAATCCATCATGTGCAACGCCGGTGACGTGGTCATCTTCCGCAGCGAAGTCTGGCATCGCGGCGCGGCCAATACCAGCGACCAAACGCGCTATCTGCTTCAAGTCCACTATGCCAAACGCATGATCGCGCAAAAATATCCCCCCTATCTCAACCGATTTCAATTTGACCCCCAAATTCTCGACCGCGCCACCCCGCGCCAACGCCGCCTTATGGGCGACCACAAAAGCAGCAACTACGACTGAGGAACACGCCGTGAATTTTCTTATAGCATACTATCTGTGGCTAAAAACCGCACACTTCATTGCCATCATCGGCTGGATGATCGGCCTTTTGTATTTGCCGAGATTATTCGCCTACCACGCCAACGCCGCTGTGGGATCCGATACGGACGCCACATTTCAACACATGGAACGCAACCTCCTCCGCCTTCTGCTCGTCCCTTGTCTGATCGTCGTCTTTATCACGGGTATTCTTTTGATCATTGCAATCGGTGGCAAAATCGGCGGGTGGCTGCACGCCAAACTGCTGTTGGTGATCGCGCTCGCCGGATTACACGGCGTGATGTCGCGCCAGCGCAAAAAATTCCAACGCGGCGAAAACACCAAAAGCGCAGCCTACTTTCGCACTGTCAGCTATGTCGCGACGCTCATCGCGGTCATCATTGTAGCGTTGGCTATCCTGAAACCTTTTTAGCGTTGTGACCCTCTAAAACAAGCACAAAAAATCGCAACTTCCATTTGATAGAAGTTGCGATCAAAGTTGTTGGTGGAGGCGGCGGGAATCGAACCCGCGTCCGAAAGCAGTTTGACAATGGCGTCTACGTGTGTAGTCTATTTATGGAATCTCACACCCCGCGCCCCAACAGACAGGGGCGCTGAGATGCCAGCCCGATTTTATTTCGCCCGGAGGGCCTCGAGCGGAAACCCCCGAACCAGCCTGCTCTCGTCGGCGCTCTGTCCAGACCACGCAGGCGAGGCCTAGCAGAACGGACTGCGTAACGGTTGGTTAGGCAGCCATTGCGTACGTGTTATCGTCCGCACTTGCGTTTTTTCCCAATTGTTTTACGAGGGAATCGGGCACCTCGACACGCGGCCATCACCGCTCCACCCCCGTCGAAACCATGTCGCCCCCAGCACATGGGCAAATATATCCAAGTTGATCTCTTTGGTCAAGGTTTGTCTTGCATAAAGGTCAGACGCGAGCGGAAGACACCCTCTTACCTCTTACCGATTTTAAGGAAATTATGTCTGTTGAAAAATTGTACAATCGGATTAAAAATTCGCCGCCATTTAGGGACTTGGCCCAAAAACTCGCATCGGGCGAGCAGGTGGTGACGATGCGCGGAGGAGCGGGGTCGCTCTCGGCATTTGCTATCGCGTGGGTTGAAGAGACCGTGCCCGGCCCGGTGGTGGTTGTGTGTGCGGATGAAGATCGCGGCGAGGCCCTGCGAAATGATTTGGAGCGGCTGGTAGAAGATGTGGGGTACTTCCCGGGGTGGGATGTGGCGCATTTGGATGGGCGGTCGCCGCATTTGGATGTGGTGGGATTGCGGATGGAGGCATTGGATCAGTTGCACCGCGGGATAGGTGGCATTGTGGTCGTGCCGGTCGATGCGCTGATGGGACACACATTGTCCCCAGACCTGTTTGACTTGAGTGTGAAGACGGTTCGTCTGGCGCAGGAAATCGCGCCTTTGGAACTGGCGGATCATCTCGTGGAAATCGGATATGAACGGGTGACCACGGTGGAAGGTGTGGGGCAATTTGGGATGCGCGGTGGCATTTTGGATTTTTGTTCGTTTGGCAATTCGCATCCGGTGCGCCTGGAGTTTTGGGGTGATGAGGTGTCGTCGATTCGGGCGTTTGATTTAAGTACCCAACGGTCCGTGTCGCAGTTGGAACACACGCGGATTTTGCCTTGCCGCGAAAGCGTGCTCCCGCTGATGATGGCGGATGTCTATTTGGAAAATTTGGAAAAAGCAGAACGGGATGTGGGCCTCGAATTGCCCATGGTGCGGAACTTACTCGATCGCGAAGGCATCTTTGAAGGGCAGGAGCATTACTTGGGGGTGTTGTACCGCGCGCGAACGGGTTTGTTGGATTACGTGCCCGAAGGATGTTGGATCGTCCTCGACGATCCGGATGGCATTGCCGACGCAGCGGATAATGCATGGCGGGCGTGTGAGGAAATCGCGCGGCGAAAAAAGAAGCGGCGATCAGAAACAGAACCCCTGCCAACGCGATGTGTGCTCCGAGAGCCAAAAACCGTGCTCCATCAATTGGAACAAATGCCTCGGGTATTGAATCGCGCGTTGGGGGGCGCGTCTGAGGACGTGGTGGATTTGGGGGGGCAGGGCGGGCAGCACTACGAAGGCCATGTGCAAGTGTTGAAGGAGGATTTGCGAAAGCACTGGCTGGACGCGTATGAAGTTGTCATTCTGTGTGAAAGCGTTGGGCAGCAGGCGCGGTTGGAGGAAATTTTGGAAGAGAGTGCCAATGTGGTCTCAATTTACGTGGGGGTGCTGCAATCCGGGTTTGTGTACCACCCCGGCAAGGTCTTTTTGGTGAATGACCACGAGATTTACAGCCGCGTGCATCGGCGTCGGCGGTATCGCCGTTTTCAAGATGCGTCGCCGATCAAGACGGTGGCAGCCCTTCAGCGCGGCGATTTTGTGGTGCACGTGGATCACGGCATCGGACGGTTTGAGGGCGTAGAGCGGATTGAAATAGGCCGCTTGTCCAGCGATTGTCTGACCATTGGATATCGGGGTGGAGATCGGGTTTTTGTGCCGGTGGACCAGATGGATCACGTGCAGAAGTATTCGGGGCGAGATGGCGCGGTACCTGTGTTGAGCAAGTTGGGCACGGTGACGTGGGAGCGACTGAAGGAAAGGACGCGCAAAGAGATTTTCAAAATGGCCGCAGAACTCGTGTCTTTGTACGCGGAACGCAAAGCCCGACCGGGCACGGCATTTTTGCCCGATGGCGCAGAGATGAAGGCGCTGGAAGCGTCGTTTCCCTTTCGCGAAACACGGGATCAACAGGCGGCGATAGAGGCTGTGCAAAAGGATATGGAAGCGCGGTCGCCCATGGATCGGCTGATTTGTGGCGACGTGGGATATGGCAAGACAGAAGTGGCGATTCGAGGGGCATTTAAGGCGATTTTAGACGGCAAGCAAGTGGCGGTTTTGGCGCCCACGACCATTTTGGCGCAGCAGCATTATCGCACGTTCTGCGAGCGGTTTTCCGAGTTTCCCGTGTACGTGGCAGTCATGAGCCGGTTCCGCACGCGGGCCGAACAGCAACGCACCCTTGAGCGAATGAAGAACGGCAGCGTGGATATTGTGGTGGGCACGCATCGGTTGTTGTCAAAGGACGTGGCGTTCAAATCACTGGGTCTTTTGGTCATAGATGAAGAACACCGCTTTGGGGTGCGGCACAAAGAGCGATTGAAGGAAATGCGGCGCTTGGTGGATGTGTTGACCCTGACCGCCACGCCGATTCCGCGCACCTTGCACATGTCGCTGATGGGCGCGCGCGATATGTCGGTGATTCAAACCCCGCCCAAAGATCGCTTGCCCATTCAGACCGAAGTCCTGGCCTTTGAAGAAGAACGCATTGCCGAGGCGATTTTGCGAGAAGTGGATCGCGGCGGACAGGTCTATTTTGTACACAACCGCGTTCAGTCAATGCCGGCGATGATGGACTTTCTCAATCGCCTGGTGCCAGAAGTGCGTTTTGGCATGGGGCATGGTCAGATGCCCGAGCGACAGCTCGAAAAAGTGATGCTGGACTTTTTTGAACACAAATACGATGTTCTGGTCTCGACCATGATCGTGGAATCCGGGCTGGACATTCCCAATGTGAACACGCTGATCGTGAATCGGGCGGATCGATTGGGATTGGCGCAGTTGTATCAGTTGCGCGGTCGGGTAGGCCGGTCAAACAAGCGGGCGTATGCGTATTTGTTTGTGCCCTCGCGCCGAGCACTTCGGAAAGCGGCGGTGCGGCGATTGCGGGCCATTGAAGAATTTTCGGATTTGGGGTCGGGGTTTCAGGTTTCAATGCGGGATATGGAAATTCGGGGTACGGGCAATGTGCTGGGGGCACAGCAGCACGGACAGATTGTAGCCGTGGGATTTGATTTGTACACGCGCTTGTTAGACGAGGCCGTGCAACAGATCAAGGGCGATGGCAATTCAACCGAACCCGCGATTGAGCCCGATGTGCAGGTGTCGGTCTCGTCGTATATTCCGGACGATTATATTTCGGATGCGGATCAAAAAATGCAGTTCTACCAGCGCTTGGGCGAGATGCGGCAAACCGTGGAGGTCATGGCGATTGAGGAAGAGCTCGCGGATCGCTTTGGCCCTTTGCCCGAACCCACATCCGCGTTGTTGGACATTTTACAGGTCAAAATTTTGGCGCGCCGACTCAGATTGTCGCAGTTGCACATTGGGCAGGTGATGACGATGACCCTATGTCCGGAAAAAACGCTGACGCGACAGGAGATTGAACGGATGGTTACGCAGTCGCCTCTGCCCTTGGAATTTGCGCTGGGAGAGCCGCCGAGAATCGAAGTTACACTGACCGGAAAGAATCCGCGATCGCGGTTGGAATCCGCGAAAAATGTGTTGCAGAGCCTGGTTTGAGGGCATATATTCGGTCACTTGGAACTTTATTTGTCGCCTGATAGTTAGAGCCACATGCGAGGGGTTATGACCGCAGCGAGGACGCGCTTTGTGATGCGGCCGGGGCGTTTGAAAATTGCCCTGATGATCGCCCTGCTCGCCCTGTGGGGGTGCGGGGGGTCGCCAAAAGGCACCGCGGTCGCACAGGTAGGAGATCGCTACCTGACCCAAGAGGCGTTGGATCGGCGGATTCCCGCCCCGTTTATAGGCACAATTTCAGTTGAGGAAAAGCGGAGGTTGGCCGAAAATTGGGTTGAGGAAGAGTTGTTGTATCGAGAAGCCGTGCGACAAAAGCTCGATAGAGATCCCGAATTGGCAGATCGCATTGATCGCGCGGTTCGGCAACTGTTGGCGGGCGAATTGGTGGCGCGCGTGCACGCGCGCAATGCCGAAGTCACAGAAGGCGAAATTCTCGACTATTACGGAGCACATCGGGCGGATTTTGCGCGCGAACAGCTCGAAATCAGGGTGCGACATCTCGTTGTAAAAGATGAGGATACAATGGATCAAGCATGGGAACGGCTGCAAAAGGGCGAGTTTTTCGGGCAAGTGGCTGGCGAGGTGTCCATCGATCTGTCGGCTGCAGAGGGCGGCGATTTGGGATATTTTACCGAGAATATGGTCAATCCCTCTTTTTGGTCGGCATGTCGGGGTGCCAAATTGGGGCATCGCACGCGCGTTTCGACCGAGTTAGGCTACCATGTCATCGAGGTGATGGATCGCCGCGGAGCGGGTTCCACACGCGCTTTGTCCGATGTGCGCGGCGAAATTCAACAGCGCATTCTGGCTGAACGGAGACGAGAGCAGCGGGCGGAGTTGCTCGCCGAGCTCAAAGGGCGGATGAAATGGTCCCTAGATCTGGAAAAAATTGAATAGTAGAGCGCGGACGCGGCGTCCCATTGGCTTGGACGGGCGTGCCCGAGTGCAAAATAGGAGTTTGTCGGCATGAAAATTGTGTTTATTGCCTTGTTGATCGGGTTGTTCGCGCTATTGGGCGCGGCGCGTGCAGAGCCTGTGTTGTTGGATAAAATTGTGGCTGTGGTAGATGACGAGATCGTGTTGCAGTCAGATGTGGAGAACAAACTGCGAATGGCGTTGATCGGGCGAGGGGTCGATGTTCGCACCATGCCACAGGCAGAACTTGAGGATATGTTTAATAAGGTGCTGGAGAATGAAATTCAGCGCAAATTATTGCTGGCCAAAGCGCGAGAAGACAGCATTGAGGTGGATGATGATCGCGTGGAAGAGATGGTGCGGGCGCAGGTTCGCCAGCTCAAGGAGCAGTTTGGCGCAGAGGCTTTTGCCGAAGAGTTGAAAAAGCAGGGGTTGACCGAGCGACAGATGCGAGACGAGTTCAGAGAGCAGTTTCGCGACCAGTATTTGGAACGCAGTATGTATGAGGTGCTGGCGCAGCAGGTGAGTGTGTCGCCTCGGTACGTGAAGGAATTTCAAGAAAAGTACCGGCGCGGCGAGTCCAATATCCTGTCGTTAAGTCATATTTTTGTTGAACCCAGGGCATCGACAGAACAGGCGGACAAAATTCGCCCCCGGGCAGAAGCGGTTTTGGCGCGCGTTCGCGCGGGTGAAAATTTTGCCGCTCTGGCAAGAGAATATTCACAGGATCCGGGCAGCGCGGCTCAAGGTGGGGATTTGGGCTTTTTTGGGCGCGGTACAATGGTGACGGCATTTGAGGACGTCGCATTTGGCCTCAAAGTGGGGGGGGTGAGCGACCTCGTGCGGTCGAAGTTTGGCTTTCACATTATCCGCGTCGAGGAAAAATCGGACGATCAAGTGCGGGCGCGGCACATTTTGTTTTTGTTGCCCATAGACGAAGAAGCCGCTCGGCACAGGGCGATGGCACTGTATCAACAGATTCAAGACGGGGCTGATTTTGCCGAACTCGCGCGCGCGCATTCCGATTTTGAACAGACGGCATCGCGCGGCGGATTTTTGGGGAGTTTTCCCAAGGCCGATCTCCCGGCCGAATACGCAGATGTGGTGCGGGCACTCAAACCGGGCGATGTGAGTTTGCCCGTGAAAGTGGAAGGCGGGTGGAATCTGTTTCGGATCAATGACGATGCCAATGCCTTAGAGGAGATTGCCCGACAAGAGCGTTTGCAGGCGTTGTTCCATGAAAAGTTGGCAGAAACGCGAGCGAAGTTGTATGTGGATGTGCGGTTGGAATAATTTGCGCTCGAGAGGCGCGAAGAGCATGAGACTGGATGTCTATTTAAATACGTGTTGTCTGGTGCGGCGGCGGTCAGAGGGCAAGCGGGCGTGCGACAATGGCATTGTGACAGTGGAAGGTCAGAAGGCCAAGCCGAGTCGCATTTTACAAGCCGGGCAAAGGGTGTGCATTGCATTTTCCGATCGCGTGTTGGAGTTTGAGGTGACGGCGATTCCACGGGGCAATGTGTCGCGGAAGGACGCGCCTCAATTCTATCGCATTGTTCGAGATGAAGCGCGGGCGGCAGAGTTTTTTTGACGGCGATATCATGACCCAAGCGAAAAAAGGTAAAGGCCGGCAGTGGCTGGCCGTTTTTCATTTATGTCGAACTCCGATACAGTAGCCGCACCTTATAGCCGCTTGGCGGCCATTTACGATTATGTGATGCGACACGTGGATTACGTGCATTGGGCGCGCTATGTGTTGTCGTTGCTCGCCCGACACAAAGTGACCCCCAACCGCGTATTGGATCTGGCTTGTGGCACGGGCAGTCTGGCGATTGAGATATACCGCCGGGGATTTGATGTTTTGGGCGCAGATGGGTGCAGGGAGATGGTCGATGTGGCCGTGCAGAAGGTTCGCAAGTTGCGCTATCCCATTTCATTTTATCATCGCGATTTGCTTGATTTGGGCGATCTGCCCGCGTGTGACGCGGTGTTGTGTTTGTACGACAGCATTAACTATTTGATGTCACCTGAAATGATGGTGCAGGCGTTTGAAGAAGTGCATCGCGCGGTGACGCCGAGCGGTGTTTTTGTGGTCGATATTTGTACGGAGAGCAATTCGATGCAATACTTTAGCAATATGCAGTCAGAAGATTTCGGAGATGGGTTTTCGTACTTGCGGCACAGTTATTACGAGATGGGGGTGCAGTACAACAAATTTGAGATTCATTTTGAAGACGCGAATGAAGTGGTAAAAGAGTTGCATCAACAGCGCATTTATTCTTTGGAGAAGATCGGAGAAATTGTGGATGCTTCGCCTTTTGAAGTGGTGGGTGCCTACGGCGGGTTTGGGTATGCACCGCCAACGGAGTTGTCGGATCGAGTGCATTTTGTGCTGAAAAATAAAAGATGAGCGCGATTAAATTCCAACACGTGCGGGTTGAACAGCGGGGCCAACCGATATTGGTCAATGTGGACTTTGAAGTCCAGCGGGGCGAGTTTGTCTATTTGGTCGGGCAGACAGGGGTGGAAAACCGCGCGATATTGAGGTTGATTATTTTTGGGGAATTGCCCAGTTCGGGTGTGGTATTTGTGGGGGAATGCGATTCGCAGCAGATTCGAAAAGTGGATATCCCGCGGATGCGGCGGCGCGTGGGGGTGGTGTTTCGGGATTTCAAATTGTTGCGCGATCGCACGGTGTATGAAAACGTGGCTTTCGCGCTCGAAGTGATAGGCGTTTCGCGGCCTTGGGTGAAGCGCAAAACACTGGCGGTGTTGTCGGATGTGGATTTGTTGCACAAACGCGATGCGTATCCCGATGTGTTGTCGGGTGGTGAGCAACAGCGGGTGGCGATTGCGCGGGCACTGGTGAATGATCCCTTTGTCCTGTTGGCAGATGAACCGACAGCCTATATGGATTCCGAGGCGGCGGATCACGTGATGGCGATTTTTGCGAAGATGCAGGCGCGCGGCATGGCTGTGATCATGGCGACGCATGACGAGGTGCTGGTGGCGCGATATCCGCGGCGAATATTGCGGTTGGTGGATGGGGTGATTGAGCAGGTTACACATTGAGCAGGCGGAAAAATGGCATGGGTTTGTTGCTGGTGTTGCGCGAGGCATGGCGAGGGGTTGCACGCACGGGGATAGTGGGGGTGATTTCTGTGGCGACCATGGGGGTATCGCTGCTGGTGTGGGGGGTGTTTGGGCAGGTGATTGTGAGGGGATATGGGCTGGTTGACCAATTGCGTGCTCAGGTGGAGATAGACATTTATTTTCGGGATGGCGTTTCACAACAGCGCGTCTTCGCACTGCGCCGCAAGTTGGAAGAGATGCCCGAGGTGGCCGGGACTGTGTATGTGGATCAGGACGTGGCTGCCAAAGAATTTCGGGCACTATTTGGTCCGGACATGGTCGATGCGCTCTCGCGCAATCCCGTGCCCGCTTCGCTCAGGGTCCGCATTTCCCATGGACTGGATATGCCGCGCCGCAAGCAGACAGTTGCACGGGCCGTAAGCGGTTATGAAGGTGTGGAAAGTGTGGATGTGGGTGAAATTTGGGTGGATAAGTTAGAGGAATTTGTTCAGGTGATCACGGAGGTTGGACTCGTTTTAGGGGGTGTGTTGTGTTTGGCGTGCGCGTTTGCCGTGGGCAATACGTCAAAGTTGATGGTGCTGGCGCGTCGCGATGCCATTGAGATTATGCGGTTGGCGGGCGCGACAGACGCGACTGTGCGGATGATCTTTTTGGCCGGGGGTGCGCTTCAGGGTTTTGCCGGTGGAGTTTTGGCGTCCCTGATGTTGTCTTATGCGTCGTGGTGGTGGACTGTTCGCGTGCCGGATTTGGCGGTCGCGCCAACGATTGATCTGGGATTCGGTCTGGTGGTGCTGGGCGCGGTGCTGGGCGCGATAGGTGCTTGGTCGTCGCTGAACCGGGTGTTGGGGGCGATTGAATTGTAGGGGCGGCCTTGTGTCCACCCGTTGGTATGAAAGTGCAACATGCAGCGAGCAGCGTATATATTGCGCGCGATGGCATTTCTGATCGCCTTGTCGATCAATGGAAAGACAATGGCGCAGACAGTGGGCGAGTTGGAGGCGCGGCTAAAGGCTGAGCGAGCCGCGCTGGACAGTTTGAAAGCGCGAATCGCGGCTGAAGAAGTGCTCTTGCAAATGTCGTCGGAAGCGTCGGCACAGAATCAACAAGAACGCGATACGGCTCAGATCGAAGATGCGTTGCGCGCGGTGCAGCACGCGTCTCAGGATCTGGCGCGTGAGCTCAATCGCACCGAGCAACAGCTTCGACAGGTCGAGTCTCAGCTCAAAAGTCTCGAACGGGATCTGGCGCGGCGCGCTCGAGAGAAATACAAAATAGGGCGGCGGGGGATACTGGCGGTGTTGTTTTCGGCGAGGTCATTTAGAAATGCGGCCCAACGCGTGCGGTATTTGTCTCGGCTGGGAGATCGGGATCAACGGGATTTTCGGGCATTGCAAGCCGCGCGCAAACGCGCGAGTCTTTTTCATGCCATACGCCATTCTCAGCAGGAGCGACAACGCATTTTGGACAGTACTTCAAAGCGTTTGCGGGCTATCCGCAGAAAAAAAAATAGGATATCTGAAAAGCCCGCCCCTAAAAAATGAAAAGGGTTCGGGCAGCCGAGACTCAAAATCGGACGTGTTGAAAACAATTGAAAATCAGACGGCGCGCATCCCCAAAGTTACTCCAATTGAACGGACATGGGCATGGACTTTCAATCGGCTCTGGAATTTTTGTCGGCAGGAGATGACCTGGTGCTGACAACGCATGTGAATGCAGATGGCGATGGCATAGGCGCGCTGTTGGGGTTGAGTCACTGGTTGGCGCGGCAGGGGCGAAAGCATCGGATTGTGTTGGCGGATGAGACGCCAGATCGCAAGTTGCGATTTTTGCCGGGCTATGATCGCATTGAAACGGTGTGCAACTTTGTCCGAAGTTCATCGCACGGTACAGGGGCCGATTGCGCGCCTGTGCCTCGGCTCGTGGTGGTGGATGCACCGACGTTGTCGGAAAAACGCATTGGCGATGTGGCGGGTCTTATTGGGCGCGCAACCCAAACGTTGGTGATCGATCACCATGTGGGCGAAGATGAAGATGGCGATGTGCGGGTGATCGATGCGGGTGCCAGTGCAGCCAGCGAGTTGATCTATTTGCTCATAAACTGGCACGCCAGTTGTATCCCGCAGCGCGCGTCTGGCGCGGGGTTTACGCCAGAGATCGCCACGTGTCTGTATGCCGGGATTGCATTTGACACGAAACTGTTTAGGCATTCGCATCCAGAACGCGCGCTGCGCGCGGCATCAGAACTCGTTGAGCACGGTGCTGATCCGCAGCAGATTGCAGAGGGTTTGTTTTCGCGTCAGACGTATCAAACGGTGAAAACATTGGGGTTCGCGCTATCGAATATGACACGACACGAAAATGGACGGGTCAGCGCGTTGTACGTCGATCACAAAACCTATGCGATGAATGGCGATCTCGATGGGGTGGTGGATCAGGCGATATCGGTCGACGGCGTTGAAGTGGCATTGTTTTTTAAGGAATACGAGCCTGGGCAACAGCGCGTGAGTTTGCGGTCGAGGGGAAAAGTGGATGTCCATCGCGTCGCCCGTCAATTTGATGGCGGGGGTCACAGATGTGCATCGGGATGCCTCATCGAAGGTGCTGTCGATGAGGTGCGCGGGCGTTTGCTGTCTGTTGTGCGCGAGCAATTGTAAGCCTCTACCTATCGCAGGCAAGTATGGGCAAGCAGAAGTTCAACGGGAAGGAATGGGCTATGGATCTTTTGACGTTGAAGACGTGGTCAACAGATGATATTTTCAGTGCGGTGGAAATGGGTCTGGCGATAAAAAAGCACCCTGACCGCTATGCGGGTTTGCTCACGGGACAGACACTGGCAATGTTGTTTCAGAAAACATCGACGCGCACCCGCGTGTCTTTTGAAGTGGGCATGCATCAACTGGGGGGTCAAGCGGTGTTTTTGGACTGGGCGACCACCAATTTTGGGTTGGCTGATTTGCGCGATGAAGCGCAGGTGTTGTCGCGATATACAGATGTGATTATGGCGCGCATGCTCAGGCACGAAGATTTGCAGCGTCTGACCAGCGGATCCGAAGTGCCCGTGATCAACGGATGTTGCGACCGGTACCACCCCTGTCAGGCATTGGGCGATCTGCTGTCGATATTGGACGTGCGGGGCAAGTTCGAGGGCGCGCACGTGGTTTATGTGGGCATCTGGAACAACGTGTGCAATTCGCTGGTGACCGCGTGTACAAAAGCCGGTCTACGCATCACTGCTGTGACGCCTGAGATCAACAAGCCATCGGAAGACCCCGAACTGATCGAAGCGGCTCGCGCAACCGGGTTGTTTGCGGAAACGCCAGATCTGCACGCCGCGGTTGCCGATGCTGATTTTGTATATACCGATACGTGGATCGATATGGAATTTTTTAACAGCCCAGAATTTGCAAAAGAGAAGCAGCGGCGCACGAGTGTGTTCGCGCCGTATCAGATCAATGGCGATTTGCTCAAAAAGACCCACGCATTGGTGATGCATTGTTTGCCCGCACACAAGGGCTATGAGGTGACAGATGAGGTGATGGCGAGTGACCGCTGCATCGCTGTGGATCAGGCAGAGAATCGCATGCACATTCAAAAAGCCGTGTTGATGCGGATGATCGGACCGGAGGGAGGGGATAATGGCACAAAAAAAAGAGTGCCATAAAATCGCAACGCCCGAACAGGTGCTGGAAAAGAAAATCTCGGCGCGCGACGCACGGGTAGCGGTGATGGGGTTGGGGTATATGGGGTTGCCTTTGGCCGTGGCATTGGGTAAGGTGGGGTTTTCCGTAACCGGGGTGGATACCTCCGCGCGCAAAGTGGATTTGGTGTCGTCGGGAAAGTCAGACGTGCAGGGCGTGTCGGAGTTTGAGTTGTTAGGGCTTCAGGCAGCGGGAAAATTGGCGGCGACGCAGGCCTGCGATGTGCTCGGCGATGTCGATGTGGTGGTGGTGTGTGTGCCCACCCCGTTAAATAAAACGCGCGATCCGGATATCTCATTTATTGCACAGGCATGTGGTGCGATCAAGAACCGATTGCGCTGCGGGCAACTGGTGATTTTGGAGAGCACGACGTATCCGGGGACAACGCGCGAACTGGTCTTGCCCCTGCTCGAGGAAAGTGGTTTGACGGTGGGGAAAGATTTTTTTTTGGTATTTTCCCCGGAGCGCGTCGACCCGGGCAATCAGCTTTATACCCTGACCAACACGCCCAAAGTGGTGGGGGGTATGACTCCGGCTTGCAAAAAGATAGGCACGCGTTTTTACCGGCAATTCATCGGGGATGTGGTGCCGGTATCGTCGACGCAAGCGGCGGAAATGACCAAATTGCTGGAGAATACGTTTCGCAGTGTGAATATCGGCTTGGTTAATGAGGTGGCGTTGATGTGTGACCGGTTGGAGGTGGATGTTTGGGAAGTGATCGATGCCGCAGCGACCAAGCCGTTTGGGTTTATGCCGTTTTATCCCGGCCCTGGGTTGGGCGGGCATTGCATTCCGGTTGATCCGCACTTTCTGGCGTGGAAGCTGAAGTCGTTGAATTACCACGCGCGCTTTATTGAATTGGCCAGCGAAGTGACGCGCAGCATGCCGGGCTATGTGGTGGATAAGATCGCCGCGGTGCTCAACGAATACGAGCGCAGCTTGAAAGGGTCAAACATCCTGATTTTGGGCGTGACGTATAAACCCGATGTGGGTGATATTCGAGAGTCGCCCGCATTGGATATTTTAGACATGCTCCAGAAGAAGGGCGCGAAAATTTCGTATCACGATCCGTTTGTGGATCATCTCAAGGTAGAAAGTCTGGATTTGAAGGGTGTGGATTTGAATGCAAAACGGCTAAAAGATGCCCATTGCGTGGTGATTGCGACGGATCACAGCACTTGCGATTACGAATGGGTTGTGCGGCGCGCGCGCTGTATTGTCGATACGCGCAATGCCACGCGGGATGTGGCTGGAAAGAAGGATCACGTCGTGAAACTGTAGCGGGGAATGGTATGCGTATTTTACTCACAGGCGGTGCCGGTTTTTTGGGGTCGCATTTGTGCGACCGCTTGTTGGATGACGGGCACGAACTGATTGTGATGGATAACTTGTTGACCGGACAGACAAAAAATGTCGCGCACTTGTTGGGCCGAGATGGTTTTACATTTATCAAGCACAACGTGATCAATTACATCTATGTGAAGGGCCCTCTGGATTATGTTTTGCATTTTGCCAGCCCGGCTAGCCCCAGTGATTTTTCGCGCTATCCCATTCGCATTATGAAGGTCGGGTCGCACGGCACATACAACGCGCTCGGGGTGGCGCGCGCGAAAAACGCGAAGTTTCTTTTGGCCTCTACGTCCGAGATTTACGGCGACCCCCTGGTGCATCCGCAACCGGAATCGTATTGGGGCAATGTCAATACTTTGGGCGTGCGCGCGGTGTATGACGAAGCCAAGCGTTTTGCCGAGGCGATGACGATGGTCTATTACCGCGAGCGCGGGATCGACACGCGGATTGTGCGAATTTTTAATACTTATGGCCCCCGTATGCGAAAAAACGATGGGCGGGCCATTCCCAATTTTATCGCTTCGGCGCTGGCAGGTGAACCGTTGAAGGTGTACGGCGATGGCCGCCAAACGCGCAGTATTTGTTATGTTTCGGACTTGGTTGAAGGGATTTATCGGTTGATGAACACAGATTATCACGCGCCGGTAAACCTCGGCAACCCATTGGGTGAGACATCGATATTAGGTCTGGCGAAAACGATCATTGCGTTGACCGAGAGCAAAAGCGAGATCGCGCTGATGCCCAATGCACAAATTGGTGACGACCCTCAAGCGCGGCGACCCGATATTACCGTCGCCAAAAAACTCTTGGGATGGGAGCCCAAGGTACCAGCAGCGCGGGGGTTGCGACGCACCATTGAGTGGTTTCGAGAGCAATGAGCATTTAAAAAAAAGGTCGAAACAGGATGGCAACAGCACTGATCACAGGCGCGTCGAGCGGCATTGGTTTGGCATTGGCACGGGTGTTTGCAGCAGAGGGGAGTGATGTGATTTTGTCCGCGCGGTCTGGGGATAAGTTACATGCGCTGGCAAAAGAAGTGCGCGAAGAACACCGCGTAAAAGCCCTGGTGATCGCGGCGGATTTGTCGCTGCCGGGCGGAGCAAAGAAGGTCTATGATCGGGTCGTGGAAAACGGTTGGAACGTGGATTATCTGGTGAACAATGCCGGGTTTGGGGTCTACGGGGCGCATGCAGAAACAGACTGGACAGCGGAAGCGGATATGTTGCAGGTGAATATTGTCGCGCTCACGCATTTGACCAAATTATTTTTGCCGGATTTGATTGCCAAAGGCCGGGGAAAAATTTTGAATGTCGCTTCGACCGCGGCATTTCAACCTGGCCCGATGATGGCCGTGTATTTTGCGACCAAAGCTTATGTGTTGTCGTTTTCCTATGCCGTTGCCCACGAATTAGAGGGCACTGGCGTGACCGTGACCGCGCTGTGCCCGGGGCCAACAGAGACGGGATTTCAACGGACAGCAGGTGCCATGGGTTCGCGCTTGTTTGACGCGCGCGAGTTGCCCACGGGCGCGGATGTCGCAATATACGGCTACAGAGCACTGCAAAAGCGCAAGCGCGTGGCCGTTCACGGATATATCAATAAAGTGCTGGCATTTTGCGTGCGCGCATTGCCTCGACGGGTTGTTGCAGGCGTTACAAAAGCGCTGATTTTGAGACGGGAACGCTGAGGGTCTATATTGTCCACCGCTCAAAAAAAATAATGCCTGGTATTGGTGGGGAAAAAACAAAAATGGATGAGTAACTGAACCATTGGAAGCGTTTATTAAACGGCAAAAAATTGAAAATACGCGAGAAAAGGTGAAACAATGTTGATGCAAAGCGAAATCGCCGGAATGGGACGGCGCGTGCTGGCGACCGCGTTGGATTTTGTAATTTTGATTGTGGCACTGTCCGTGATTGCGCGCAACATGCCGATGTCGCCCGCGGGCATGTGGGCAGTGGATTTTGTTTTGATACTGGTGTATTGTGCAATATTTGGGGTGCTCAAGGGGCAAACCCCGGGCAAAATGTTATTGGGGTTGCGCGTGATCGATGCTCATGGGGGTGGACTGGATTACGCGCAAATGTTTCGGCGCGCCGCGGTGAAGTGGTCGCCGATTTTTGTGCTGTTTATCGCGATGGCTCTGTTGACGCCAGAAGAGTTGTACCAGCGTCCCGCGGATGGAGAGGGGATCGAGAGGATAGAGGAGGAGGCGCGATTGGTGCTCGCTCCATCGGTCGCCATGGCGACCGGCGCGATCGGCGCAGTGGGTTGGTTGGTGTTGATTCAAGTGGCGCGTCGCCATCCCGATAGACAGGGGATTCACGATCGCGCGGCAGAGACCTATGTGATTAAAACGGGGTAAAAATTTGGTGGTGGACAAGGACGTAAACTCGGCATTGGCCCTTTATTCGCGTTTATCCCAGTTTCCGTTTGCTCAACGCTCATTTACCGAGTGCTCGAAATAAAGAATACGGCATCTTTTGTGGTGTTCTGGTCGGCATTTTTGTCTGTGATGGTGAGTTTGAGGGTGTAGCGGCCAGGCGCGAGGTTGGCGAGGGGCATTTCGAGATAGGTATTTTCGCCGGGCTCCGTTCCCACTTGATCAAAGCTGAGGCCAATGGCCTCGGTATTTTTTTTGCCCAATTTGGCAAACAGGGAAATGAGTGTAAAACCGGCTTCTTGGCGTTTTTGTACTTCATAAGAGATGGTATAGCGCGTCTGCCCAAATTCATCGCGTGTGAGGTTGTAAATTTCAAAGTAAACGAACATGGACATGCCGAGGATGAAGGTTGCCGAAGGCTGCGGCTGAATGTAGAGGTCGCCGCGCACAAAGGATGTGTCGGGCGCGCGGTGGGCTTCCGTGACGCGGGAAGCAACCTGAATATCGCTCATCATCAAGTGACTTTTGTCGCGGTACGCGGGCAATTGAAGATGGGGTTGGCGATACGCGCCAATGCGGTTGGTATTTTGCCGCCACGCTTCAACAGCCAATTCGTATTCGCCGGGTTCGGCGATGTGGCGCACGCCGCTCAGGGCTTGCAAACCGAGACCGCGAGTGTCATCGGTAATGTCAATTGCCAATGCGTGTTTGGTATTTTGAAAATCGAGCGCGCGGGGGTAGATCAGCGCGGTGCGGCGTTCAACCACAACCGTGGTGTCCGGGTCCGTGGGCAGAGCCACATTGTCTAATGGCAAGCCAAATACGACCTGCAATTCGGTTTTGTTCTCTGGACCCCGAAAGGTGAGCGCGTCAAAGTAAAAGTCGAGGGGTTCAAGGGCTTCTATGCTGTACAATTCGGGTTCGGTTGCCGATAGCGATTGCGCGAGCGTGGCGGAGTTAAATTCGTTGAGGCGTTGAATAACGCTCATGTACGAGCGTCCGGAAGATTCGGCATGGGCGAGGTCTTCTTCGGTCAGCGACGGTACAGGGGCAAAATCGTAATTCCCGCTCAAAAATTCATCGGTAAACGTGAACTCCGCGCCATTGCCGAGGTTTTTGTAAATCCACACTTCCCACGGCACAGAGGTCCAACCGCTGCTCGTCGTGACCGGGCGGTATTCGGAGAACCCCAAACGGCCCGTAAATGCATGGCCTATGCCGCCTTCTTTCATCGTGCGAATCGGATAGACGGGCCCGACGAAATTGGCCTCGATGCCTGCCTCGCCGTAAATCGCATAAGCTCTTTGTTCCTGAACGCGCTGGACATCGAGCGGCACAATCGCATTGAGTTTGCGCGATGTCGAGATGTAGTCGGGCTCGCCATAGCGAATGAAAATTTCTCCTCTGCGGTCCCACGGCCACTTTTTGCCAAAGTGGGTTCGCGCATGCCATACCCTGCGATAGTGCTCGACCCGACGCAGCGCGCCCCCCGAGGTTTTGAAGGGGTCTTTTTGCAGCCAAAAACGGGCGAGAAAACGCTGGCGCTGCGTTTGGTCGTCAGACGCGGACGCGAGGCGATACGCGCGGCTTTCGGCTTTTGAGCCAATATACGAGATGTCGTCAAAAAGGGGCTGTTCTTCTTTGGGCAGGGTTTTAATATAGCGTTGAAACGCGGCCAGCGCGCCTTCGTGGTCGCGCCTTTGAATGAGGGCTTGGGCGAGCAAGGGCAGCGCGCGCGGATCCCGCATGCGCGATGTGATGTCTTCGAGGTCGCGGTATGCTTTGGCTTCGTAGAGCGCGAAGGCAAAATGGTACGCGGTTTCGCGATCTTCGGGATTGCGTTGGAGGTATTTTTTGTAATAATAAAGCGCGACTTGGTGCGCGCTGCCTTCTTCGCTATGCGCGCGGGCGAGCAGCAGATAGGGCGAAGATAGGTCGGGAAATCGCGCAATGGTTTGCGACGCGGCTTTTCGCGCGCGGCTTCCCATTTGGTCGAGGGCGATCAGGGTTTTGATGAGGCGGTCGTGAACATCCGCGTCGGTGGTGTCGATTTCGACCGCTTTTTTAAAGTGTGGCAGCGCGCGCGCGGGTTTGTTTTTCAGGTCGTGGTACACGCGCCCCAACCCCGCGTGGGCAAGTGCGAGGTCGGGACGCAAGGCGATTGCGTTTTGAAAGGCCACTTCGGCGCTATCGGCTTCTTTGAGGCGCGAATAGAGCAGGCCCATGCGCGCATAGGTCGCGGATGAATCAGACGCGGTCGGCAAATCGGCTTTCAAGCGGCGGATGACGTCGTGGAGATCGCGGTCTTGCGCGAATCCCGCGCTTGCAAAACCGATGAAGATCAGATACAGGGTTGAATACGAGACTCGAAGCATAAGACAATCCTTTGTGCGGAATGGGCCTAACTGCTGGTTTGGGGCAGCAGGCCGGGGTTACTTTGCATTTCTGTTTTTTGGTGTACTTTGAGACGCCTGTTTGGATTTTGGGTTTCTCGCGCGGCACACCATGTGAACGTTAAACACTTTTGCCGGATTTCTCAATGACTTTTGTGGCGCAGGCGTCTGCACTGGCGAATGTATTCCCTAATTTTCTTGACTTTGTTAAAGGGGCGTTTTATGTTCCGTCTTTGTAGGACAGAAAGCAGTTTGCGATCCCACATCGGGCTTGAAGAAAGGGCATTCATGACGTTGATGGAGATTTTGTCGGGCAAATCGGTCATCGTCGGGCTCAAGGGGCAAAACAAGCGGGAAGTTCTCGAAGAGCTTGTTGGCGCGCTTCAAGTAGGCGATAAAATTATTGACCGCGAGAAGGTGCTCGAGGCCGTGTTGGCGCGCGAAGAAATTATGAGCACCGGCATCGGACACGGCATTGCCATTCCCCACGGGAAGTCAGAATACGCCCTGACATTGGGGGGTGTTTTGGGCATCAAGTCTGAAGGCATAAATTTTGATGCTTTAGATGGCAAAAAGACCTATATTTTTTTTCTTTTGGTCTCGCCTTTGGATGTATCAGGGCCGCATATTAAAGCCTTAGCGCGCATTTCAAGGGTTCTAAAAAGAGAAGATTTTAGACAGCGTTTGATTGGACTTAGCGATCGCGAGGAGGCCCTGGCGATTATTGAAGCGGAAGATAAAAAATATTGATGGATGTCGTAAATTTTATTCCAACGCCTGCTTTGCTGCGAAGCGGGTTTTTTTGTGTTGACTTTCAGGGGTCAGCTTTACTGACGTTGTGCCCCGCGTGCAACCCATCTCTCCCAACCACTTGGCAGACAGGTGTCGGTGATAGGGGAGCCGCAAGGGGTTGCTCTATCTCTATGGCAACTGACAACTGATATGTCCGGTCTTTCATTTACAAATCCGATGCTGTTGCACGGTTTGTGGGCGGCGCTGTTGCCGCTCGTGATCCATCTGCTGAATCGGCGTCGTATCGTAACGGTGTCGTTTTCAAATGTGATGCTTTTGCAAACCCTACAGCACGACCGCATGCGGCGGATAAAATTAAAGCACCTCGTGTTGCTCATATTGCGAACCCTGCTCATTGTTTTGCTGGTGCTGGCTTTTGCGCGGCCAACTTTGAGCGGGGGCAGTGGGCAGGCGGGCACGTCGGCGGTTATTTTGCTCGACCGTTCATTGAGCATGCAATACCGCACATCCGAGGGCACATTATTTGATCGCGCGCTTCTGAGGGTGCGCGCGCTTTTGACCTTGTTTGATGATCGCGACGATGTGCGTCTGGTGCTGGTCGACGAGGGAGTCGAGGAGGTCAAGGTGGCCTCACCCGAGCGTTTGAGGCTGCATCTAAATGCTTTACAACCCGGATTTGGCAGCACGGATTTTGAGGCGGGGGTGCAACTGGCTTGGTCGCATTTGTCCGGGTCGCAGATGCCCAATCGCGAGTTGTATTGCGTCACGGATCGCGCGTCCAATGGCTGGACGACCTTGCCCGATACGCTGGCGCGCCTGGACGGTGTGTCGGTGTACATCATTTCCGAGCGGCCCTCGCAAGTTGCCAATATAGGTATAGGGCAAGTGCATGCCCGTTCGCCACAGGTCGGGCGTTCAAGTACGCTGGGGATCGAACTGATCAATTACGGCGACGCCAATCGGGGCGACGTGCCCGTGCAGATATTTTTGGATGATCGGCGCATCGCGCAGCACATTGCCCATGTGCCTGCGGCCGGACGTCGCAAATTGCACGCGCGATTCGTGCCCGAAACAGGGGGAGTTGTTGCCCTGCGCGTGGAAATAGGAGAAGACGATCTCGATGCAGACAACGCGCGCGCGACCGTGGTGCGCGTTCCCGATCGCGTGCGCGTTTTGCTGGTCGCGGATGCGTCCCGCGAGTCTTATTATCTCGCACAGGCTTTGTCCGTTGTCTCGGGCGAGGTGGCGCATGTGAAACCCGATCGCGTATCAGATCAAGTGTTGGAGGGTGTTGAGGTGGTCTTTTTGTGCAATGTGGCGCGGCTTTCTGTGGACGCGATTGCCGCTTTGCAAACGCGAATCTCGCGCGGGATGGGTCTGGCTCTTTTTTTGGGCGATCAAATCGATATCCGGCATTACAATGAACGCGTGTTGCCCGCGCTTTGTCCGGCCACATTGCTCGGCGCGCGGGGCACGCTAGAGGGCGCGTATCAAGCTTTACAGACGGTTTTGCCCGATCATCCCATGCTGTCGGGCCTCGAACTCAAAGGCGCGTTTCAAAGCCCGCGTTTTTTTGTTTCGCATCGGGTTCGCCCCGCGCGAAATACACAACCTGTGTTGTCCTTTGCTTCGGGGACGCCGGCCCTGCTCGAATCTCGCAAAGGCCAAGGGCGCGCGGTGCTATTTGCGTCTTCGGTGGGCGCGAATTTGGGATGGAGTGACGCGCCGCTTTCCGGCTTTTTTGTCCCCTTTGTGCATCGCCTGAGCGGATATTTGGCAGCCGGGGCATTTGGGCATTCTGACTATCGCGTTGGGCAAGTCGTGTACAGAGATATGCGTCAGGACAAGGCTTGGGAAGCTGTTTTGCAGGCACCGGGCCGAGAACCCAAAACGATTTGGCCGCAACAGCGCGGCCTGCAATCGGTGTGGCCGGTTGGCGCGGTAGATGTGCCGGGCCTGTGGGAAATTTTTGCGCGCGAGCGTCTCGCGGATCGCTTTGCTGTTCAGGTTGATGACCGCGAACCCGATTTGACCCCGGTTTCTATGGCGCGGCTCGAGGCATTGTTTGGGACAGACCGCTTGCGCGTTGTGGATGGCGAGGTTGATTTGAAGGCGGCCATCCTGTCGCAAAGACATGGTCGGGAACTCTGGCGCTGGGTGTTGGGAATGGCCTTGCTGGCAATGGCCGCGGAAATGCTCATCGCGCGATCCACGCGCACGAGTCGCAAGGCGTGACCTTGACTTTTGTAACCCGTGCATGTATTTTGGGTTTTGGACTGAATAGACGGATAGTTCGCAGATTCGCTTTCATAAAGGACATTGTAATGGCAAAAAATTTGATCATTGTCGAATCGCCTGCCAAAGCACGCACCATTTCGCGATTTGTGGGCAAGGACTATAAAGTCGCCGCTTCAATGGGACATGTGCGCGATCTGCCCGCGGACGAATTGGGCTTTGATGCAGAGAGTTTTGATCCCCAATACGTCGTGTCTCAAGACAAGCGCAAGGTTATTCAGGCACTGAAAAAAGAGATTGGGAAAGATACGACCGTTTATCTGGCGACGGACGAAGACCGCGAGGGGGAATCCATTTCGTGGCATTTGATTTCTGCGCTGAGGCTCAGGGAGCAGCCCATCAAGCGCATTGTTTTTCACGAGATTACCCGATCTGCAATTTTACACGCGCTTGAAAATCCGCGCGCGCTGGATCAAAATCTGGTGGATGCGCAACAGGCGCGACGCATTTTGGATCGCGCGGTGGGCTATCAGCTTTCGCCTTTGTTGTGGCAAAAAGTCAAAGGTGGGCTGTCGGCCGGGCGCGTGCAGAGTGTGGCGGTGCGAATTATTGTCGATCGGGAGCGGGAGATTCGGGCGTTTAAGCCCGAGGAATATTGGAAAATTAAGTCCGATTTCAAAAATCCCGAATTTCAGGCCGAATTGACGCGGCAAAATGGCAAAAAAGCGTCTGTGAAAAATGAAGCCGAGGCCAAGGCCATTGAAGCGAGCGCGCTGAAGGGGCAATTTGTGGTGGCCGAAGTGGTCGAACGCGAGGGCAAGCGATCACCCGTGCCTCCGTTTACGACATCGACACTCCAACAAGAGGCGTCTCGCAAGTTGGGATTTTCCGTGTCGCAAACCATGCGGATTGCCCAACAGCTTTACGAAGGCAATTTTGACATTCCCGGCTATACCGGCGGTTTGATTACGTATATGCGTACCGATTCCGTGAATTTGGCCGAGCAAGCGGTGAATCAGGCGCGGGAGGTGATCGCGCGAGCATATGGTCGGGATTATACCATCGAGAGACCGCGCGGCTTTGCCAATAAAAGCAAGGGCGCGCAAGAAGCGCACGAGGCGATTCGTCCGGCGGATTTGTTGATTAAACCCCTTCGCGTAAAAGCCCATCTCGAGGCGCGACAGTTTCGGCTTTACGATTTGATTTGGAAACGCACATTGGCCACGCAAATGGCCGACGCGCGCCTGGCCTATACCACCCTTCGCATTCGGGCCGGCGAATCGGGCGAATTGCTTTTTGAAGCCAAGGGGCAGCGGATTTTGTTCCCTGGATTTTTGAAAGTTTATACCGAAGGATCGGATGATCCAGACGCGGCTATCAGCAACAAAGATGTCATTTTGCCCGCGGTGAAAAAGGGGCAGGTGCTCAATTTGAAGAAGTTGCACTTGGAGCAGTTGTTCACCAAACCGCCCGCGCGATATACCGAGGCATCGCTGGTCAAGAAGCTCGAAAGCGAGGGCATTGGACGGCCCTCGACTTATTCACCGACGATTTCGACCATTCAGAGCCGGGGGTATGTGGAACGCACGCGCGACAAGAAACTCGAACCCACGGATATCGGCGAAGTGGTCAACGATTTTTTGATCGCGCACTTTCCCGATATTGTCAATTTGGGTTTTACGTCGCACATTGAAGGCGATTTTGACGAGATTGCCCAGGGCAAAAATTCATGGAAGGCCATGTTAAAAGCGTTTTATCCGCCGTTTAACAAGCGGGTGGAAAACAAAAAATCAGTGGATAAGATCGGGCGCAAATTGGGTACAGACCCCAAGACCGGGCGCGAGGTGAGTGTGCGTTTTGGCAGATACGGCCCCTATATTCAGATTGGTACGGCACGGGAAAGCGAAAAGCCTTTGTTTGCGTCTATTCCCCCAAATCAGCGTATTTTTGATATCAAATTGACCGATGCCCTCAAGTATTTTGAATTGCCCCGCAAACTCGGTCAAAATGATGCGGGTGACGAGGTGGAGGTCAACATCGGCCGATACGGCCCTTATGTGCGAATGGGGCGCGACTTTTTTTCCATCCCAAAGGGCGAAGACCTGTTTGCGATGACGCTGAATCGCGCGCTGACAATCGCGGCGGCGGAAAAAGATCGCAAAGCCAAGAATGTGATTCGAGATTTTGACGACTTTCAGGTGCTCAAGGGACGGTATGGCCCCTATATCCGCAAAGACGGTCAAAATTACAAAATTCCCAGGGGATTGGATGCGGCGTCCTTAGATCGCCAGACCCTCGAAAAATTCATGCAACGCGGGTCAGGCGGCAGACAGTCCCAGCACGTCATCCACGATTTTGACGGCATTCAGGTCATTGCTGGTCGCTATGGCCCTTATATCAAGCACAATGGGAACAATTATCGCATGCCAAAAAACGTGGATGCGTCGTCTTTGACGCGCGCGGCCTGCGAGAAAATCATCGCTTCAAACCCCGCGACAAACAAGAGAAACAAGAGAAGAACGCGCAAAAAGTAAGTGTCCCCCGATTGTGCTGTCACGTTCACCCCGCGTTTATTCAATATACCAACGAGTTCGCCGACCGCGGCGACTCATTTGCCCAGTCCATACTTCCCATTGAACGAGATGTCATTCACATTGCCATCCCGGCCTGAGAAGCGAGAGGATTTTGATCATTGCCATGCGATCAACCATTGCCCAATTCCTCACCCATCTGTCGCGCGAGCGGCGATTGTCGGATCACACATGTACGGCTTATGCCACGGATCTGGATCAATTCGCTGCTTTTTTGCACGCGTGTGATGTGACCCGCGCGCAACAGATTGATCGCAACGCGGTTCGGGGGTTTTTGGGCTTTTTGCACAACAGGGGATTTGGTCGGCGGTCTGTTGCCCGAAAGCTGGCCGCGGTACGCACGTTTTTGAGTTATTTGTGCAATTTGGGCGATTTGGAGCAAAATCCAGCGCTCAATGTGCGCCCGCCTAAGCAAGACAAAATATTGCCCGTTTATATGGATGTCGAAGAGGTGGCGCGATCGATGTCCATGCCATCGCCCAATACCGCGTTGGGATTGCGCGACCGGGCGATATTGGAGTTGTTTTACAGCGCGGGGATTCGCTTGCGCGAACTCGCGGGCCTCAAACTCGATGCGCTGGACCTGACCGGCAAACTCGTGCGGGTTGTCGGCAAGGGCAACAAAGAGCGGTTGATTCCTTTCGGTGAACCTGCTCGGGCAGCATTGGGGGCGTATCTGGCGCGTCGAGGAGAACTGATTTCTCAACAGACGACCGACCGACAACACCTGTTTTTGGCGCGATCCGGACGCCCGCTCAGTCCAAGCGGTATTCAAGGGCGCGTAACCCGATACCTCGGCAAAGCGACCGGGCGGTCTTTGTCGCCCCATGCATTGCGCCACGCCTTTGCAACCCATCTGCTGGATGCGGGCGCAGACTTAAATGCCGTGAAAGAGTTGCTCGGTCATGCGAGCCTTTCAACCACACAGGTCTATACGCACGTCAGCGTTGAACGCTTAAAAAAAGCCTATCGACAAGCGCATCCGAGGGCGTGAAAACAAGTGGACCTGACGCAGCCGAATCCAACCTATAAACGCGGTGATGTCATTTTGGTATTCTTTTCAGAACAAAGGGTTGGGGGAATCTGTTTTTTTTTCGTTCTCTGTTTTTTTGTGGCCTGCGCGCGGCAGATGCCACCGCCGGGCGGCCCACCCGATGAAACACCGCCCAGGGTGATTGCCACAATGCCCGCGGATGGTTCGCTACGGGTGGGATTGGACACCTCCATTCGCATTCGATTTTCCGAGCCGATGGATCGCAAATCGGTCGAGCATGCAGTGTTTATATCGCCACAGGGATCTGAGGAACCCGATTTTCGATGGCGTGGAGAAATATTAGAAATCCGATTGCCCGATGGCCTGCAAGCCGACCGAACGTATTTGGTCACGGTGGGGCAGGAAAGTGCCGATGAATGGCGCAACCGCATGCGGTCTTCTCACAGTTTTGGATTTGCCACAGGGGATCGCTTAAATCGAGGGGAACTCAGCGGCCGCGTTCTGGCGTCTGATGCGCGGAGCGGGCAAATTTTCGTTTGGGGATATGATCTCTCGCTGCTGGCAGCGCCCGACCCGGGGCGAGATCGCCCCGCTTATGTGACACAACCCGACGAAACGGGCCATTTTGTCTTGAAGCGGTTGGGCCCTGGGCACTATCGGGTATTTGCTTTTGGCGATCAGAACGCAGACCGCACGTATTCGCCCGGGGATTTTCTGGCCCTTCCGCCCGGCGACGTGGTGCTCGCGGATGCGGATCGCGTTCGCCTGGGCGATCTCAAGCTCGCGGTGCGCGACACGTCAGCCCCTGTGCTCGTTGCCGCGCGCACACCCGATCAACAGCATATCCTGATGCGATTTGACGAACCCGTGCGGATTTTGTCCGTGCAAATCCCCGACCTGTCTGTGTTGGACATGTATCAGGATCCCACAGACGCGAGTGGGATGGGTTTGATCACCGAACCGCAAACTCGGAGGGCAGACTACGCGGTTCTCATCGATGTTGCAGATCAGTGGGGCAATCGCGATACCATTGATGCAACCGTGCGGGGCGATGCCACGCGAGACCGACGCGCGCCCGAGGTGCTGGCGATTGCGCCGGCGGAGAATGCCGCGCATGTTTTGCCAACGGCTCTGGTTCGCATTTTTTTTTCCGATGCCATGCGTTTGGATGAGGTGTCCGAATTGTGGATAGCCTCGGATTCGACTGTTGTTCCCCAGGGGCATTTTGAATGGGCCGCACCCAACCATCTCGTGTTTGTGGCGGATGATCCATGGGCAAGTGGTGAGACAATTCGACTCATTGGAAATCCGAATGGCCTTTTTGACATTGGCGGCAATGGCCTCTCTGAACCAATTGCATTTGTCTTTTCAGTGGTGGACACCGCGGCTTTGGGGCGCGTTTCTGGAACGACGTCTTCTTCCAATGTGGTGATTTGGGCACGGGGCATGACGCATGACTTTTTTGTCGAACAGGTCTTGCGGGATACGACGTTTGCGTTGACCAATTTAATTCCGGGCACCTATCGCATTTCCGGCTTTTTGGATCGCGATGGCAATGCACAGTGGATGTCTGGACAAATCCATCCGTTTTTGCCCGCCGAGCCTCTGATCGCGCATGCCGATACCGCAGAGGTGCGCGCGAGATGGGAGACGGAGACCGGAAGGTTGGAACCCAAAATCTGGTGGCATGAAGAGAGGCCGTAATGCGGAACTATCGCGACCAGTTGTATCGAGCGGGAATTGTGCTTGCGCTATGCGCGGTGCTGTGCGCGGTGTTGATTTATCGCTTTACAGATCGCACGCCCGAAGATGCAGAGCGAGAACGCGCCCGCATTATGTTGCAGCGCATTGCGGTTTTGGAACACGCATATTGGGCAGAAAACAGAACTTATCTGCCTATTGATCGAGAGAAAAACGGCCGTATTTTACAACTCGACCGCGCGCCCGGGCGCTTTCGCTATCGGGTGACCGTTTCAGAAGATGGTTTCAGGGCGTATGCCGAAGCGGATTTTGATCGCGATGGCAAGGCCGAGGTCTGGATGATAGATGCAATGGGATCAGAACCCGTGCTCAAAAATGAGGATTGATGCTGTGAAAAAAATTTGTGTTGTTGGCCTCGTGCTCGTCCTATGGATGGGGGCAGAAGGGTATGTCATTCAAACCCATCGCAATACGCGCGGGCGCATTGTGAACATTGGCTGGTCCGCTTCTCGGGCCGGAGCTGGGATTCCCTTTGTGGTCAATGCCGGGAGTTTTCCCTTTGCCGAGGCCGATGTGGTGCGTATTGCCCGACGCGGGTTTAATCGCTGGGGCGAGGTGCCGTCGGCATTTATTGCATTTGAATACGAAGGGACGACGCAAATTCCCGCCTCGCCTTCCGATCGGCGCAATGTGATTATTTACGATGAGACCGGACAAATTTTGAACGCGCCCGAGGGTACTGGCGTCATTGCTATTGCGCGGATCAACTGGAACGATGACGGGTATATCACGGATGTGGATATTATTTTTAATGGTCGAGATTTTGACTTTTCGGTCAATGAGGATAACACCCCGCGCAATCACGTCGATCTCGAGGGCGTGATGACGCATGAGATCGGGCATCTGTTGGGGTTGGATCACTCCCCGCTCGTGGGCGACCCCGAGGTGCGCCCGACCATGTATCCCTATCATACGCCCGAAGCACCGCAGGAGGAGCGTTCACTTCAACCCGACGATCGCGCGGGTATCACGGCGATCTACCCGGTAGAAGAGCTAACAGGCGGTGTGAGTGGGCAGGTCTTGGGGGCCGAGCGCCCCGTGTTTGGCGTGCATGTGGTGGCTTATCGCGCGGGCACTCAGGTCTTTGTTGCAAGCGCGCTGTCGGGTTCGACTGGCGCGCAGACGGGGAGCAGCAGCGATGGGCGGTATGAAATCCTCGGTTTGCCCCCGGGCGATTATCACATGGCTATTGAACCCCACCATCGCACGATTTCGCCCGAGAATTTTGGCGGTATTTTTCAGACATCATTTGATGAGAACTTCGACATAGAGTATTTCAACAATGCGTTTCGGCAGGCCAATGCCCAAATCGTGCGCGTTGAAATCGATCAAGTCATCGCCAATATCGACTTCGCGCTCGGGCCTTCTGCTCCCGGCGCGCCCTTTATTCAGCGACCCAATTTTCCAACCAATACCCCGGATCCCAATGGCCCCTATCGCTTTTCGGCAACTGTGACGGACAACGAGGGAGTCGCGGCTGTTGAATTGCACTATCGCATCAATGGCGGCAGTGTGCAGGTGGCGCGAACCGCGCGCGCAGGTGACGATGTTTTTACCGCTGAAATTGATGGACAGCGCGTGGGAACGATCATTGAATATCGGTTGATCGCTCGCGACGGCGATGGCAATGAGACGCCGCTGCCACCCCTGGAATTGCCCATGCTCCGGTTTGAGGTACTGGCACTTTCCGGCGCGCCCGTGGCCTTTGTTGCACTGCGAGAGGCAAATGCACTGGCCGTTATCGATATGGGCCCGGGCAAAGAGGTGGCGCGCATCCCCACGGGAGAGACGCCCCTGAGTGTGTTGATGACGCCTGATGAACGCTATATCTTTGTCGCCAATGCGGGATCGGGCAGCAGTACATCTGAAAATCGGGTCATGGCGATCGAGACCGCCACGCATCGGGTGGCTGCGATTCTCGAGGTCGGCAATGCGCCGTTGGATCTCGCTTTGAGCGCGGATGGGCGTTTGGTTTATGTCACCAATTCACGGGATCGGAGTATTTCGATCCTCGAGGTGGCGACCTTGACCGCGCGCGCGGCGCGCATTCGGGTGCCCGTTGCAGAGCGCGGGCCTTATGGCGTGGCGGTGAGCCTAGACGGGTCGCGCGTTTATGTCACCGATATCGAAGGCGATCAGGTTCTGGTCATTGACCCCTCAATCAGGGCGACGATCGCGCGCGTCAATGTGATTGCCGACCCGCGATCACTGGTTTTGTCTGCCGATGGAAAGCGGTTGTACGTGTCGGGGGGCGACTTTGATGAGAATGGCGATGGCGGTATTTCGGTGGTGGATACCGATGCGTTGTCTGTAATTGCAACGATTCGCACAGACGATTCCGGGATTTTTCGCATGGCCTTATCGCCCGATGGCTCTCGGCTATACGCAACAGACCGCGTGAACGCGCAATTGCTCGTCATCGATGTGGCTCAAAACCGCGTCACCCATCGCGTAGATGTTTTGCCGGGCGGCGAGGAAACGCGCGAGTTGTTCGTGTCGCGTGACGGATCGCGGGTGTATGTGACCAATCAGGATTCGGATGATCTGGTCGTTTTTGATGCCGAGTCGCTTCAGATTCTGAGAACGCTGCGTTTGAGCGATGGGCCTCGGGGGGTGGCGATACGCCCTCAGCCGGCTGTGTTTTTGCCCTTGCGCGAGGTGGCCAATCAGGCGGATTTCGATGGCAGTGGAAAGATCGACTTTGGCGATTTTCTCCTGTTTGTTTCCGCTTATGGCGCGGATAATCCCGACGCGCGCTTTGATTTAGATGACGATGGTCAGGTCAATTTCAGCGATTTTTTGTTGTTCGTCAGCGTGTTCGGCAAAACTGCCGGGGCGTGATGTTCAACAATTTCTTAAGTGTATGATTGAACGATACATAAACAATATTATTCAAGGGGATTGTTTAGAACTGCTCAAAACGATGCCAGATCATTCGGTGGATGTCACATTTGCCGACCCCCCTTTTAATCTCAAAAAATCTTACAACAGTTACAAAGACCGCCTGAAACTTCGAGAATATTTGGATTGGTGCGAACTTTGGATAACTGAAATGGTTCGCATCACCAAACCAACGGGCAGTATTTTTTTGCACAACATACCGAAATGGCTCACATTTTATACGGCATACCTCAATCAAATTGCCGATTTTAAGCACTGGATAAGTTGGGACGCGCCTACGGCTCCAATGGGAAAAACATTGCAGCCTTCGCATTATGGCATTTTGTTTTCTGCCAAAAAAGACATTCAGCAATTGAAATTTTATGAAATTCGCTATCCCCACGAACGCACGCGAAAATCAGGTCTATTGGCAAAAGATTACGAAAAAAAAAATTATTACATCCATTCGGACCCCTTGTTTCCGATGTGTGGACAGATATTCACAGGGTAAAACACAATAAATACAGAGATAAACATCCGTGTCAGTTGCCCATGCACCTATTGGAAAGAATCATTTTAATGTCCTCAGATGAAGGCGATATTATTCTCGATCCGGTTAGCGGAACCGGCACAACCGCGTTGGCCGCCAAGCGTTTGGGCAGAAAATTTATGGGTTTTGAATTGGACAACAAATACGTTGAAATTGCAAAAAATAAACTTTTGCAAGAAAATTTTAGATCGAAATTGGGTGTTTATTGGGTAAGTTTTTACTTGGATCAATTGGCAACTTTGAGAGACAAAGATTGGAACCACTTAAAAGAATTTTACCACATGCCATCTAAAATTGAGCATATAGACCATACGCGGATTGCCTTAAAACCGGATATTGCGATTTCCAAGCCCCGCAAAAAAGTTGCCCTAATAATGAAGCGGTGATCCAAGAAGAATTGACATTGTCCTAGTGGCGCGCACCGATCACAACGTCAGTTCTGCCGACACTTGTATGCCGAGGTCCTGCGTTCGCGGGTTTGAGAGACCTCAAGAAGTGAGAAGTGAGAAAGTCCCCCAATCCCCCAACCCCGTAGGGGCAACCACAGGGGTTGCCCAATATAAGACCATGTATCGAGAAATTGAGGCGCGACATGTTTGACTTACAGCGTGTGAAAAAATTGCCAGGGGAGACGGTTTGGGGCGAGGTGGCGAGTCCATTGGGGCCGTTGACCGTGTTGGCGTCGGATGATGGGGTGCGGGCAATTGCGTTTGAGGGTGAACGAGCAGCGCGGGCGAAGATAGGTTTGCCTCGGGCAGTGGCGCATGCGGTGATCGATGCGGCGGTTGAGCAACTGACAATATATTTTGACGGGACGCTGAAAATTTTTGATTTGCCATTGGATTTGCACGGAACGGATTTCCAGAAGCGGGTATGGAAATTGTTGCTGAAAATTCCCTTTGGAGAGACGCGAACTTATGGCGATATCGCGCGCGCGTTGGGTAGCGTTGGGGCAGCGCAAGCAGTGGGCGCGGCCAATGGCAACAATCCGGTGGCGATTGTGGTGCCGTGCCACCGCGTGATTGGCGCGTCTGGCGATTTGACGGGATATGCCGGGGGAATAAAAAAGAAAAAATTTCTGTTGGCGCATGAAAGTGGTCGGCGGTCAGCAAAGCAAGCACCTTTTACGCTGATTGGGGCGGAAAGGCGGGGCTGAAAGCTGAAGGCTGATAGCTCTATTTTCAAAGGAGTTCAAAATGCCTGAAGGACATAAGTTGACGATGCTGGGAACGGGGTTGATCGGGATGTTTTACACCATGACATTGCACAGGCATCGGGGTGTTGACCGGGTTCAAATGGTGTATTCGCGCACAGAAGAGCGAGCCAAGGCGTTTGCGGAAGAATGGGAGATTCCAAAGTGGACAACGGATATAAAAGTGGCAATTGAAGACGACGAGACCGATGGTGTGGTCATTGGATTGCCCAATGATATGCACCTCAAAGCCGCGACCCTGGCGGCCGAGGCGGGCAAAGCCGTATTGTGTACCAAGCCCTTGGGGCGCACGGCTGACGAGGCAGGTCACATCCTGAATGCCGTGGAAAAGGCAGGCGTGTTTGGCGGATATTTAGAGGATTTGGTGTATCCACCCAAAACACTGAAGGCACTGGCGGCCGTGAAAAATGGGGCATTGGGGCGGATATTGTGGGTGCGATCGCGCGAGACTCACCCCGGCCCGCACAGCGATTGGTTTTGGGATGTGAACCGGGCAGGCGGTGGGGCCATCGTGGATATGGGATGTCATTGTGTAGAGATCATCCGCAATTTCATTGGCAAAGATATTCGACCGGTTGAGGCGATGTGTTGGGCCGATACACTCGTGCATCCGGTAGTGGCAGAGGATCACGGGATCGGATTGATCAAGTTTGAAAATGGCTCCATGGGACAGTTTGAGGTGGGATGGGCATTTCGCGGGGGAATGGATTTGCGGGATGAGGTCGCCGGTACCGAAGGAACCATCTGGCTCAACCACTGGTTGTGCACGGGATTTGACATGTTTACGGCTGTGGGACAAGGGGGATATGTGGCCGAGAAAGCCGAAGGAGATACGGGATGGCTTTTTCCCGTAGGCGACGAGGTGGCGGAATTGGGATATGCAGATATGTTTGTGGATATGTTCAATGCCTGGGATGAAGGGCGCGAGCCAATGGAGACCTTGTATGACGGCTATGTTGTCAATGCCATTATAGATGCGTGTTACAAATCGGCAAAAACAAAGCAGTGGGTCCCAATCGAGATGGACTGGCGCGGCGGCGAAGTGAAACGGGAAACCACATCCGTAGAAGCGGACGAGCGGTTTGTCACCCTTAAAACCGAGCGCATGCCCGATGGCCGGTTGAAGCGGATTGTGAAGGACAAACAGACGGGTGAAATCAGCGAGCGGATTGAGGCGTAAGGCAATGAAATTGTGGCAGATGTCTATTGAGCGCGTAGATCTTTTGAAGGGTCAAACCGGGATTATCCCAGTGCTATGGAACAGGTATTGATCGCGGATCGCGAGACCTTACAGCGCAAAATCGCGCATTTTCAACGCGCGGGAATCGAGCGGCTATGTGTGGTCAGCGATTGGGATCGCACATTGACAAAGGCGCGAACCGAAGATGGCAAAGATGCGACATCTTATTCGGCAATTGTACGCGGGGCGTATTTGGGGGACGCATATCGCCATGAGATGGATCGCTTGTACGCGCGATATCGTCCCATCGAAGTCTCGCGGACGATTTCGGAGCGCGAGAAACAGAACGCCATGCGCGATTGGTGGATGGCGGCGTTTGCGATGATGCAGCAATACGGGCTGACCAAAAGGATGATCGCAGATATGGCAGACCGAGATTTGATCCATCTGCGCGACGATGCTGTCGATTACTTCAAGGTGTTGGCAGATAGAGCGGTTCCCCTGTTGATTTTATCCGCGGGTATTGGCAATGTGATTTCACAGTTCTTAGCGGTGCGGGCATTGCACACGCCAAATGTGACAGTGACGGCAAATCAGTTGATGTTTGATGCCCATGGCGCGGTGGCGGGGTTTTGCGAGCCGATCATTCACAGTTTGAATAAAGCGCGTCAGGCAATTGGCGCGCGGGGCTGCGTCCTGCTTTTGGGAGATACCATCGAAGATGCACAGATGGTGAACGATGCCGATTTAGACTGTGTCATTCGCGCGGGGTTTTTGAATGAAGTGGTCAAAGAACACGGAACTGAATATCTGCGCGTTTACGATGTCGTGATCTGCAATGATGTCTCAATGGCCCCTCTGATAGAATTGCTGGGCACCTTGTGCGACGCGTCTTGAAAATGTGCGAATCAACGCCACCTACAGTTCATCTACAGAACGGGGCACTCGCCGAAGGCGGGCAGACGACGCAACGAAGCGAGTAACGCCACCCATCCCCGCTCGCGTCTCGTGCTTTCCGGCGGTGTGCTGACCACTGATAGCTCATTCACGGGAAATTTCCCATGCGAAAATTTGCGATCTGCACGTTTGTTTTACTTCTGGTATGCGGGCAGGCTGGCGCGGAAAAATCGCCGAAAACGGCTTTCTTTCTTTCGTTGCTCGTACCGGGGTTGGGTGAATTTTACGCTGGAGCCAAACTGCGCGCGGTCGGATTTATGGGCGCGGAAGCCCTCACATGGACCGCTTATGTTTTATGGCGGGGCAAAGGCAATGACATTAAAGCAGAATTTCGAGCGTATGCGGATCGGCATTGGCATGAAGCGCGGTACAGGGCGTGGCGGGACTGGAACAAAAGCCAGTCCGATCCGTATTTCGAAACCCACGCGCTGCCCTCCAAAGACAAAGACACGCAACAGTATTACGAACTCATTGGCAAATACCATCAGTTTGTCCATGGCTGGGACGACGTTGCGGCTGACTTTACGACCAATAACAAGAGCGTGCAATCGGCCCGACGACAGGATTATGAAACCCGTCGCAACGACAGCAACAAATACCTCAAACGCGCGTCGGTTGTCACTGGCCTAGCCGTGCTCAATCACATAGCCAGTGCCATACACGCTTCGGCCTATACGCACGCGCTCGAAAAACAAACCGAGCCGAGTTTGTGGATTGACATTACGCCCGTCGATATCGAGGGACGATCAATGGTTGAATTGAAAACGAGGTTTTAATTTTCCAAGAAATCACATGAAACCATCTGCCCAAAAATTGCGTATCCTGACCGCGTGCACAATAGCATGCTTGCTCGCGCCTGTTGCCGCATTCGCCCAAGAAGCGAAATCGCCTCAAAAAGCCGCGTTTTTATCGGTTCTTTTGCCCGGCCTGGGCGAACGGTATGCGGGCGGGCGAAAGTCCGTGAAGTTTTTTTTCTTTTCCGAAGGCATGTTCTGGACGGGATTATTTGCATTCAAAAAACTCAATGCCACTCGCGAAAACACCTTCCGCGCGTATGCTGCGGCGCGCGCGGGTGCAACCCCCGACAAAAGGCCCAACTCCCATTACGACCGTTTGGCCGCCTTCGACAGCATCTACGACTACAATGCCCGATTGCAATACGTTGAAGGCGCGTCGTCCAACCCCCTGACAGAAACCCCCGACAACTTTTGGGAGTGGGACTCGCGGGCTTCGCGCGAACAATTTCGCGCGTTGCGGAGCAAAGCCACTTGGGCGCGCACGCGCGGTTTTCTCTTTGCGGGCGCGCTCCTTTTTAACCGCTTTGCCAGCGCGTTAAATGCAGCCAATATCGCATCCAAAACGCTCCCCAAAGCGACGGTTTCCGCCAATTCCCAGGGCGACTTACAAGTGCAATTGCGCTTTCGTTTTGATACGCAAAGACCTCAATAACCGCGAGAACTTGTGAAAACGATTCAAATGGAAATTGAGCGTGCGATCAGGGTGCTGCGCGCCGGCTGTATGTCGAAGTTGAATACATTCAACAGGCCCTTCAATATGCTGCGTGGCTCGCTGAGGAATCCGTTCACCCACTCGAGGCCGCTGTACTGTGAACTTTCTCGCCGACATGGGGGTATATCGCCTCAAACCATTTCTTTTTTAAAATCGCAGGGATACGAGGCGGTTTATCTGAGTGACCAACAACTCGACCGACTGCCAGATATTGACATTTTTGAAATCGAGAATCTCGCATCATCCTGACCCACGATTTGGACTTCGCCAATATTCTCGCCGCCACTCGAGTTATCCTTCCCAGTGTGATCATCTTTCGCCTTCGAAATATGACCCCGCAAAACGTGAATCGGTATCTTCTAACGATCCTCCACCAGCATCAAAGTAGTTTGGCACGAGGAGCTGTTCTCAGTGTTGCCAAAGGGCAAATCCGCACCCGTCAACTGCCGATCACCTGACCTCATCCACGCGAAGCATTCACCGATTCACACCGCTTCATCCTTCACCACTTCCCCATCGAGCAGATGCACAATGCGTTTGCCATAGCCCGCCCATTTTTCCGAATGCGTCACCTGCACAATGGTTGTACCTTCGCCATGCAACTGCGTGAACAGATTCATCACCTGCTCGCCCTGTGTTGAATTTAAGTTGCCCGTGGGTTCGTCAGCCAAAATCAAGCGCGGTTCGATCACCACCGCGCGCGCGATGCCCACGCGCTGCTGTTCGCCGCCCGACAATTGGTGGGGAAACAAGTCTCTCTTCTGCGTCAGATCAAACTCGTCCAGCATGGCATTCACCCGATCCTTGCGTTCATCCCCCTTCACCTTTTTGTACAACAAAGGTGTTTCGATGTTTCCGTACACGGTCAGTTCGTCAATCAGATGGTAGCTCTGAAACACAAAGCCGATATTGTCCTTGTGACAATCTGATCGCTGGCGTTCGCGCATCTTATGCACGGCTTTGCCATCAAAAAAGTATTCGCCTTTGTTTGAGGAATCCAGCATGCCCATAATGTGCAACAACGTGGATTTGCCCGACCCAGAAGGCCCCATAATGGAGACAAACTCCCCAGATGCAACCTTTAGATCAATGCCCTGCAAGACAACCGTTCTGATAAAGCGCGAGGAATACCACTTTTGAATACCCGCCATCTGAATCATCTCAAACCTCCCTTTTATGAATAGAAGCATTGACGCATTGACGCGGCGGGGTACAACTGCGTCAGCAGTTCATCGGCGCACAGGCAGGGGTTTTGGGGGCCTCTCGCCTCTTGCGTCTCGCGTCGTACATTCGCATTGTTTTCACAGTCAGCGCGTTGGGAACGACCTCGATTTTTGCAGGAATCTCACACATGGGTTCGCCATCGGCAAATACCCACATGGGATCATCGGCTGAACGGCTATCGCAGGTATCCACCGCTTCAATCTGCAAGGTTTTGGTTCGCGCGATATGCACCGCAGGGTGGTCGACGTGTGCGCCGGAATACACGCTTGAAAAGAGTCGCAAAACCGTCCGGCGCGGCACATCTGCCACAATGCACACGTCCAGCATTCCGTCGTCGACCACGGCGTGAGGGGCAATTTTTATTCCGCTCCCATAAAACGGCGCGTTTGCCGTTGCAACCAGCAGAATACGCCCTTCAAAAATACCAAAATCTCCTCTCAAGCGCACCATCGGAGACCGATATCCCACTAGCGTTTGCAAAATCGCCAGTCCATAAGATGCGGTTCCGCCCCATCCCAAAGCTCGAGAGCGAGGTGACTGAGACCGCGTCCTTTGTGCGACTGCGGTGTCGAATCCCAAACTCGCAATGGTCGCAAAAAACCGATCGCCAAGCGGTGTCCCATTGCGACAGCAGTTCATTTTTCCCAGATCAATCGCGCGATCCGCGCCATGCACCAGCGTATTGACCACGCGGTTCACATCTTTGGGCAGATCCAATGCGCGCGCCAAATCATTCCCTCGGCCACAGGGCACAATCCCTAGAACAGCGTCTGAATTTGCGAGGCCGTTGACCACTTCATGGACTGTGCCATCCCCGCCACACGCTGCAACCTGTCGCACGCCCCGCGCCAATGCTTTTCGCGCGAGGCGTTCACACTCGCCCGGTGCCTCCGACACCATCAGGTCAGCACCTACACCTCGATTGTGCAATAAATCCGCGACCAACTCCCCCATGCGTTTTGCACGGCCCCGTCCCGAAACGGGATTTGCAATGATTGTCCAATGGGTTGACATAGAGAGGTAAGACGCGAAAGATAAAAGGCGGATCACGGATTAAGCAGATGACGCGGATTGCGCGGATGAAAAGCGAAAAGCAACCACTGATAAATGCAGATGAACGCGGATGAAAAGCGAAAGGTCAGACAAAGTGCAAAGTGCAAAGTGCAAAGTGCAGAAAGACACGAGGGTAGAGGCGCGGCCCCTGTGCCCGCCCGAAAACAAAAAAGCCAAATGCACTGTCTGGCAGTAGGCAGGGCCGTCAGGGGCAGGCGCGAGAGGTAAGACGCAACCACGGATGAACAGAGATGAACAAGGGACAGCAATCGCGTCATTCAGGTGAAAAGTCTGTGGTGATGAAAGCCGGAATCCAGAGGGTTTGAGAGACGGGCTGAAAGCTGATAGCCAATAGCTAAAAAAGAAAACCCACCTCATAATGAGATGAGTTCAAAAAGGGCGATGAGATTTATCCAGAGACTTTATCCGTGTTTGAATCGGTGTGGTGCTCAATCTCTTTTGCGGCAGCAGTGGTCAAATATTTCTCACCACATTGTTGGCAGGCGGGTATGAAAAAAAATATAGGCTTTCCTTAAGTATGGAGGGTGCTATTTGCGAACTACCACCTCAATACGGCCGAGTGACTTCAGTGCCCAATCAACTTGTGGGTGACGATATTTCTCCACCTCAGCAATCTGACGACAGCGATCTTCGGCCAATTTGGCGGATAATTCCTCGGCCCGTCGTAAATTGGCTTCCCAGACAGGCAAAATCTGACGCTGCGACTCATCGCCACTTTCTCGAAGACAATTCAGCGTGGTTCGAGCAGCTTTCACCTTATCGCTAGCTCCACGTTCTTTATAGTCGAATAACTTCTCGATCCTGGAGACTTCCCGGTCAGCCCTCTCTGTGGCCTCCTGTTGTGCCTTCCGCTGGATTCTCTCCCTCTCCGCGTTAGCGAACCCATCTGCCCGAGAATAACTCTCGTTAAGATTGTTGGGAATCTCATCCCGATTGATTTCTGTCTCTGTGCTGTCAAACCGGAAAGCACGCCGCAAAAGATGGTGTCCTGTCTGCAAATCAATCTCGCCACTATCGCTCACGAAAACCGGCATGACCTTTTCGATGGGACGCGCACCAGACGTGGTGAACTGGTAGGTGAAAAGCCACCCGGCTGTGGGAGATAGGTCGCTGTCCGCAGCAATGCGACGGGTGCCGGTCACTCCTTCATATTCCTCGTTGAGAATTTGTTCGACAATGACATTGACGATTTTGTGGCCGAAGGCCATAAATTCGACATCCTCCGCGTCGGACCGGCTGTCTGGACGGAACACCGCCCTCATTTTCCGTCCCCTGGGAAAGAGATGCCGCTGATGGGTATCGAAAAAGTCACCATGGAAAGTCAACTCGTACATATCTCCGGTTTGTTTGATGTATGTGCGTACATCGGCGAGGCTCTGTCCAATAAACTGCTCAAAGTCGTCATTGTTAACAGGCGAGGGTTGCCCTAAGATACGCTCGACTATTTCTTTTCGGTACGACTTTGTGTCCATAATGAAGTCGTCAAGCAGTTCCCCTGCTTCCCTGGCGTTGCGTATATCTTCCTCCACGCGCTTTCCTAATTTGGCGATAGCTGCCTCTCGTTTATCTTCAGCGACGCGCATGATTTTCTTACTATCGCTCTCGACATCGCCGAGAATTGGGTCGAGGCCGCCCACAGTATCTTCGAACAATCTGATACGATTCTCCAATACCTCGAGTACACGATCCTCAATGGTATCCTTGACCCCAAAATTGAAGATGCTAATTGGGTGGTTCTGCCCGATGCGGTCGATTCTGCCGATGCGTTGCTCGACTTTCATCGGGTTCCAAGGCAAGTCATAGTTGACCAGCAGATGACAGAACTGCAAGTTTCGCCCTTCCCCGCCCGCCTCTGTGCTGATGAGTACTTGCGGGCCTTGCGGGCCGGTGCCATCGCGAAAACGCTCCACAGCGCGATCCTTTTCTTTGGGGTTCAATTGCCCATGGAAAAGACTGACACCCCAACCTCGCTCTCTGAGTTTTTCCTCAAGATAGCGCTGAGTCTCACGAAACTGGGTGAACACAATCACTTTTTCGTTCGCGTGATTGTTGAATATCTCAGTAAGTTGTTCAACAAGTACTTGTGCTTTGGAGTCGTCTTCAACTTGTTCTAACTCTGCGATGGCGTGGTTAAGCAATGCGAGCTCTCGCTGTACATTTTCAGATGTCCCTCCAGTTGCCCCTGCGATATCGGCAACATCGGAGTCATCTTCCAGCATACCTTCAAGGTCGTCGGCCGATATGTCGGCGAGCCCCAAGAATCCGGGCGTGTGGCCGTGCTCAAATTCGACGAGCACGTCGATATCGCTGTCCGGCCCGAAATCGGAACGCAGTGCAGAACCGAAGATGGCAAGCCGCTTGATTCCTCGAGCTTGACAAAACGAAGCGATCTGAGTCTTGGGAATGGATACTTGTGGGTTCATTTTTTTTTGTCCTCAACTCGGTGTCAAAACAAGCAGCGATGCCTAATCCTGGGCATCTTGATCCTTCATACTGAATAACGTCTTTTCAGAACATGCCTTGTCCTTCACCAGCCATTTGACTCTTGATCCTTCATCTTGTCCTTCACCAGCCATTCGACAATTTTGGGGTGGATCAGTTGCAGCCAGGGCAGGGTACGGAGTTTCCATGGGATCACGAGTTCGCGCTTTTGTTTTATTATGGCTTTCAAAATAGCGTTGCAACAATTTTTTGTGGAAATTGACTCTTTATTGTGTCGCTGTGAGGATGCGCCGAGTGCTTCGCCATCTTTGCCAAAGGCGCTCTGTCTCAAATTCGTTCCCTGAAGCCAGTGCGGCAAGACCGTCAATATGTGTACATCATCGACTTCCATCCGCAGGGCGTTCAAAAAACCCACCCCAGCGTGTTTTGACGCGGCATACCCCGTGTGCAGGGGCACGCTAATTTTGCCCTGCACAGAAGCAATGCCCACCAGCATGCCCTTTGAAGCTTTCAGATAGGGCAATGCCGAATGCACACAATAGACCAGACCGAGATAATTTGTCTCCATTAATTTCCGAAACACGCCCAGATCTTCCACCTCGTCAAATCGCGCCCACATACTGATCCCGGCATTGGCGATCAAATAATCTATTTGACCAAATTCTGTTATCGCCGCGTCGATCAAGTGTTCGCAATGCTCGGCCTGTGTGACATCGCCTGTCACAGGGCGCGCGCACACACCCCATGATCGACACCGTTCGGTTGTCTCCGCGAGCTTTGCCTCGCGCCGCGCAAACAGGGCTAAGTGCGTACCTCGTTTCGCCAGTTCCAGTGCCAGCGCGGCCCCCAGGCCCGAAGACGCGCCCGTAATGATCGCCACTTTATCGCGAAACATCGCGCCTTTCAAAGCATGTGCTGACATAGGTATAAGTCAATAATGAAAAGTTCAGTTTGCATGGTTGATTCCGTTATCTCTTTATTTTTCTCAAAATGTCCTTAAGTCCACACCTCAGTACATCTCAAGACAACCGGTTTCTCTATTACGGATAAAGTCACTGATTCTATTTCGGTGATTGAGTAGCAGGTTCAACACATACCAGTTGGGCTTGTTACCGCACCTCAGCCAGACGACCTTAGGCGGATGACCATAGATCAAGCTGAATTCAGAGAAATCCGCATCTTTGCTAACGATGACAAAGCCTTGATCTTTAGCATAGTTCCAGACATCCAGATCATCGGCGTGATCCAAACCAACGAGCCGTACCTGAGTTGAATACGGATAAGCAATGACAGATTTTGATCCAGTAGCAGTTTCAAGACAGTGCAACCAGTTGGCGTTCTCGATCAGCGGCGAAAGCCAAGCAGGCTCGGATGTCCTCTTGGGTCAGTTCCGGATAATCCGCCAGAATCTCGGTTTCGCTCATGCCGGAAGCCAGCCATTCCAGCACATCGTAAACCGTGATTCGCATGTTGCGGATGCAAGGCTTTCCGCCGCGTTTACCCGGTGCGATAGTGATGCGGTCCCGATAGTCTGTCAGGTCGTTGTTCCTCTTCAGTTGGGGTTCCTGGTGATCGTCTGTTAAACGAAATTCGTCAGCCGTTGCGTCCAAAGCGCGCGACTCACCCCGTGCGACCAAGTGCTCGAGTGCGCGCTCAAAGCTGACGAGGCGGCGAATAAGACCATTGTAGCGCGAGTGCGTATCTCGGGGATACATGGCACCGAGGGCCGTATAGAGGGCGAGTTCTGGCTGGTCGGGCAATCCCGGCGCGTGGGGAATTTCCAGTCCGGCCGCGCGCAAACGCGGCGCACCGATGGCGACGAGCAAGGCCTCAACCGTGGTCTCGCCGCGCTGCAAGGCTTCGATGCCCGACGCAACGAGATCCGCGCCGGGCAGATTTTCAGGTACTTTGGTCATTGTTTTCCCATCGCGATCACCGCTTTTTGCACCTTCTCGTGGAAGTACGCGGCATCAATCGCGGGATAGCGCACCAAAGTCGGCTCTATGGCACTGAAAAGCGCGGTCAGACGCGTCGGTTCAATCAATCGTTCCCGGTGCATCGCTTGGACATCGCGCAGATCCTGTTCATGGCCGCGCTCGATCTTCGCGAGTGCTTGCGCGTAGAAGTCGTAGTGGAAAAAATCGATCTGTCCGTACCGGGCGATGAACGCGCTGCGCTCGCGCCAGTTGGGAAGGGCGGGGATGAAGTCGTCGGGAGCCGCCAGTTCGACATTTATGTTCAAGATATTTTTGGCGCGTGCAATCGCATCAAAGACACCGACGGGTTCTGGGTCGATCTTGAGATCGACATCCACGGTGGTCATCCGCCAGCCCAGCAGCACCGCGGAACTCCCACCGACGAGGTAAATACGGCCTTCGCCTCTCGCCTCCGCGCCGAGATGCCGCATGAGTTCCCGCACCTTCATCGCATTGGTCGTTTCCCGCATGGCGTCAAACGTCCCTCGCGCGGTCAGCTTTCACTTCCAAACGCGCCGTTGCCAATGGCAAAGACATTGTTTGGATCCATTGCCCTTTTCATCTGCCGCAAGACCGCGATGCTGTTTTCACTTTGAATTTGCGGCAAGAATCCCCTGCGGAGTTTGCCCACGCCGTGATGGTGCGACAAAGAGCCGCCCTGGTTTAAGATCTCTTGGCGCAACGCGCGCTCAATTTTTTGAAAAACGCCAACGGCATCTTCAAGCCCTTGTCCGCAAAAGCCCATGGTAAAATAAATGCACACGCCCGTGTGATAGGTCTGCGTCACGCGATAGGCCAAATAGGGCTTGCCCGGTATCCCGCATTTTTCACACAAAGCAAACAACTTCTTTTTCACCGCGCCGATGACCTCGTGGACATGTGTCCACGGCACAGAGGTTTCAAATGTTTCGCCCAAAATGTGAAACTGACTGAAAAAGTCGCGGATATACGCAATGCCAAACGTCAGCATATACCCCCGCTTGCCATTGCTCGCCCCGCCCGAAATACCGCCGTACTTTTTCGCCAAACGGAAAATCGTCTTTACCTGTTGCCTGACCTCGTCTTTTGTTCCTTCCATCACAATCGTACACGCCACCACCTGCTTCAGATCAAAGCCCTTGAGCTTGAACAGGAAGAAACGCTGAATCTCTTGCTCGATCTTCGCGACGCCTTTTGCCGCGGGTTTCAATGCCTGTCCAAAACGAAATTCCGTGTTGTTCAGCAGCCGAATACTCGCCGGAATCTGTCCGGTCTGCCTCAGTGCCTTGAGGTAATCCACCCCCTGTTCAAATGACGGAAAGACCAGCGAGCCAAATTGCTGCACTCGGGGTTGTTTGTGGACCTTGATAATCGCCCGGGTAATGATCCCCAAATTGCCCTCGCTGCCAAACAAAAATGACCGGGGTTGCACACCCGTTGAATTGCGCGGCGTTGCATGTCGCGTCTGGACCTCACCTGTTGGCGTCACCAACGTGGCTTCTAGCACAATATCTTCAATATTGCCATACCGATTCTTTTTCATGCCGCTGGCGTGGGTCGAAATCCAACCGCCCAGGGTCGAAAACTCCAAGCTGTCTGGATCGTGTCCCGCGGTGTACCCCCGCGCGTTCAGGGCGTTCTCCAATTGCACGCCCGACATGCCCGCTTCCACACATGCTTGGAAATTTTCTTCATCCAACCACACCACGCGATTCATGCGCCGCATATCTACCGACGCGACCATGCGCGTTTCCGATGTGGGAATGGCGAGCGCGCCACTCACATTCGTCCCTCCGCCATAGGGCACCAGCACTGCGTTGTGGTCGTTTGCGAGCTGAACGATTTTCTGAATATCTGTCTCGCCCTCTGGAAACACCACCACATCCACCAAGCGTTCGGGGGGGCGATGGTACAAAATTTGATATACCTCATCCACGCTCAACTGACCGTGGCTATGCACCAAACGCTCGATATCTTCTTGAGAAACTCGGTCGTCCCCGAGCTCCTCGCGCACCGCAGTCAAAAATCCATCGTTTGCTATGGGTTTGGGCAAGTCGCGGTGTTCGACCTCTTGTCCCATGTCTTCAGGGCGGATGGGCAGATCGAGCATCTCTTCGACAAAGGGCAAAAAATGAGGCATCTGATAGCCACACAATAGGTACCGCGCGCCCGTCATCCACACGTTTCCGTCATCGCCAAATTCAAATCGCGTATCTGCATACCCCCACTTATGTGCAAATCGCTCGCCGTCTGACCCATCTGAAAGATCGCCTTCACGAGCAAACGCGCGACGCCTGCTAACGAGCAGAAATACCAGCACCAAGCACAACGCCAGCAAAAATGCGACAACTGTTAATTCATCCATTGCGTTCCTCACGGATAAAACGCCGAGGTGTCTAAATGAGGGGTGTGCATAAATCAAAATCGCACAACGAGAAATCATCGGCTAAAGCTATTGGACAGAGCCATCACGCACAGCGCGCGATTCCGATCATTCTTCCGGATTCAGCAATGTGGCAATATGCACGGCTTGAAATAGCGCGGCAGCTTCGGACTGAATCCGCAACGACCGCCTTTTGGGCAGCAGCGCGGTCTCGCCCAGCATGGGCGGCGAGACCCACACATCGACCTGCCCCGGGTTGATATTGATATTTCCCTTTGGGCATTTGGGCCACAGCGCGTGAAGGCCGCGATAGGCAATCGGCACAATCACCACATCCTGGGGCAATTGTGCAAATACCCCATGCTGAAGCGGAAATTGCTGAATGGCAAACGCCGCGGTCGTCGCCATGGGATAAATAACGCCTGGTCGCTCTGTCAATGCCCGCGCCACGCGTTGCGTCGTATGCCCTGCGGTACGGGACCGCTCGAGCATGACATAGCCATCGACATTTTCCAGAATGTGGTCAAAAGCCTCAGACGACATTCCAAATTGCGTGATCTGTTTCGACCCAATTTTGATGCCCGAACGCGCCAGTCCCGTGCGCGCCAAAATCACACACGGTTCGGGCCTTTCCCAGCCCATCGCATCCCAAAATGCTTTGGACTGCAAGACTTCGTACAAAACCGGATGGTCAAACAAACTCTGATGCGTTGGCAAAAAAAGAAGGCGGCGGTTTTCTCTGTCGGCCCTCAAATCCCGCGCAACGGCTTCAAAATGGGGATCGATATAAACGCGCACCCGAATATCGAAAATATCCAGCGTGCGACGCCCCCAATTGAGCCATGCGCGCCACCCGGCTTCGCGGCGGCGAATGGGATCGGCTTCTTTGTGCAACAATTTCTTTTTTTTCCATCCCACCCTGAGCGACAACGCCATCCATCTGGCAAAACGCATTCCCCGCTGCGCGCGTGAAAATTGCCCCCTGCGTCCCACATTGGGATATTCCAAAAATCGCCCGCGCGCGGTATCCGCGAGCAAGGGGGGCATTTCCAAGCGCGAAATTTTTTGTCCTAGGCGATTGATCTGCGCGTTGACATCGCCGAGGAGTTTAACGGAGAGATCGATCATATCCCGCGTCAAATAGCTGTACTCTTGCCCATACCAATACAACTTGGAGCGCAGCTTTGTGGGATCCTCCTGATGGGCGTGCAAAAATTCGATCAACAATGCCTTCATGCGCGCCACATCCTCATCGATCAAATTCAGAACGGACTCCGGGCAGGCACCGCGCACCTGCGCCAGGGCCACCTCGGCATCGACAATGACCTTCCACACCGAGACGCCAAACCAGCCAAAATTTGTCAGATAGTTGTATCGCGTTGCCAGCAAACCGCCCGCGGCAATCAGATTGAGCGTGCGCTGTGCCACGTCTTGCAACAAATCGCGCAACGCGCCTTCCACGCTCGCGCCATCTATTTCGCAAACATACCCCTCTGCCCAGTGCGCATCGTCATCCACCGCAACATCGCCAAGGGCCTCGGCAACAGCCCGCGCATGCGACATTGGCACCTGCGTAATATGCACTTGCGCCAGGGCCTCTTCCACGGCTTCGGGCGCGTGCAACTCGCCCCCGGCCAGTGCCTTCAAATACAGGGATTGATACAATTTCAAAAAATCTCGGGCATCACCTCTGCCGCGCGCGACAAATTGCCGTCGGAGTTGCAAATACATCCGGCTGCCCGCGTGATACTGCGGAAGCAGATCCGCAAACGGGCGATATGCCTCGTACAAACGCACATTGCGAATCTCGGGCAGGCCGCGAAAAATCGCATCCACGATCTGAGCGCGAAATTGCAACGCCTCGAGATCCATCGCCCCGCTCTGGTTTTTCGGCCACACGAGCGCGTCGGGCGCGAGACCGTCAAAATAGCCATCGTGTCGCACGGCTTCGAGCAGGTACTGAACCGATTGGTCGTAAATCGCCAACATCTGCTCTGTATTGTCGAGCAGGGTTTCGTGCAAGGGACGGGGGTCTAATTTGTCGCGTGTCGGCATAGCGATCAACTTCCTTTCGCCACATCTGTTTTGAGCACGTGGCGTTGCAAGCCGGGAACGTGGATCTCTTTGATGTATGCGGGCCAATTGATGCGCGAGACATCGCAATTGAAAATTGCTTTATCTTCTGCATCCATGCCGTCAAACAGCCGATTGATATGGTCGTTTTGAAACACGCAATCCAAAGAAATATAAGACGCGTAAATGTTGGTTAATGACAGCGTATTTTCCAATGTGGCGTCTAATATTGACAAATGTCGTTTCTGTTTTGAAACATCGACCAGTGGCACCCGGTTCAGGGCCCACTGCATCATTTTGAGTGGCAACTGGTATTGATAACGCAACTTTCGACGGAATTGGGACAACGTCGGATAGGACCACTTCGCCACCGCAATGGGGTTGCCATTGCGATCTCGCATGGGGTTTTTCACAAAATACTCGTACACATAGTGGGCGACCTCGCCCATGGTGACCGGATTATTTGCACCTGTTGTCACGTGATAAACCTTCAAATTGGACCCCGCATGGATGGAAGGCAAAACACCGATGATCGCATTGATAATTATATCCACGGGAATAATGTCTAAAATCGCTTCTGGGCGCGCGGGGAAATCCATCAAACGCCCCTTGCCATAGTGTACAATGAGCGGGTCGGCCACCTTGAGCCCCTCGATCCATCCGGGCTCGGGATCGGACAAACTGCTCTCGATAATTGACGGTCGGACGATCACAGTCGGCAACTTGCCCCGGGTCTTGGCGATCATCTGCTCGCCCATGGCTTTGGTAAAAGAATAACTGTCGTGCCAGCCCAACGCGCGCCCGCGCTGCGTGCCGCGCGCCACCATCCGCTCTCTGATCCAGCGTTGGCGCAACGCCTCCATCTGGTGTTCCCGCCGATGCGCGGTCACGCGCTTGCCCCGGTCTTTTCGGTTGAGCAAACGCGTAAATTCGGCAAATCGATCGGGGCTTCGCGACGCCTCCTCGACTTCGCGGCGATATGCCAGGATGCTTTCGATCTCCGAATCCAGATGGTAATCGGGCGCGCGCCCCTCTCCCATCTGCTGTGCCACAGTGTGATCGGGCACGGGCGCGTCTTCAGAAATCACGCCCTTTTGCCGCCCATTGACATAAGCCGTTGAAACGTGTACGAGCACGGCATTGCGACACGCTTTGGCAAATTCGACCACGCGCATGGTACCGAGGGTATTCTGAGCCAGGGCCAGATCCAGAGGTTCGTCAAAAACCACAGTGGCTGCGCTGTTGATCACGATATCGACTTCGCGGGTCAACCGCGCATAAGTCTCGGCGTCCATGCCGAGGCGGTCTTCTGTCAAGTCACTCGGCACAGCCGTGACTTTTTCGCGCATCACAGCGTCAAATCGATCTCCGAGTTCCGCGCGCAATCGCGCAAAGGCATTGGATTGCAAAACCTCTCGTTGAAGGCGGTCTTCGGTGCTCACGGGCTTGCCTGCCCCTCGGCTTCGGGGGCGCACCATGAGATAGATGCGTCCAATATCCGGCACATGGCGAAGGATCTTTTCCACCAATCCCTTGCCCAAAAAACCCGTTGCACCCGTGACAAAAAGAACTTTGTGATTCAAAAATGGAATAACGACGCTCATAACAAAAACCCCAAAATGCAGAAAAAAAATCACTTTCCAAAAGTGCCCTAATTAAAGTCTCCAATTGGACTCGTGTCAACCCCTTTCTTTTGAACAAATTACAGGCGCGAACGCTTCTAAAAATGGGGTTGACAAAAAAAAGATCAAATCCTAACTTGTCTATTCTCAAGCCGACGCGAACCGCATTTCCCCACACAGAGTTCATGCATGGAACGCACCTTGCTCATCATCAAACCCGATGCAGTTGCACAAAACGCAATTGGTGAAATCATTCGCCGTCTGGAAGAAAAAAATTTTCGGGTGGCAGACCTGAGAATGGTGCGCCTCACGCGAGAACAGGCCGCCGAGTTCTATGCAGTGCATCGCCAACGGCCTTTTTACCATGACCTACTCGATTTTATGACCTCTGGCCCCTGTGTGCCCATGGTGCTCGACCGAGACAATGCCGTCGCGTTTTTGCGCCAAACCATTGGGAGCACCAATCCCGCAGACGCCGCGGAAGGCACTATTCGCAAAGACTTTGCCACCGACATTCAAAACAACGCGGTACACGCCTCAGATTCACCGGAAAACGCGGGCAAAGAAGTGGCCTTCTTTTTTGGAACGCGGGATTCTGGCGTCTCGCTTCGGGCGGGTGCTGACCACTGACCACTGAAAGCTACCGTGAAAATTGACCTGAGAGATATACAGGAAGGCGAAACCGAATTTGCATTTGAAGAGACGCCTGCCGACCTGCACATGGCCGATGAAGACGTCCGATTCGCAGGTGCCATAAACACGCGCCTCGTGCTGAGCAGATTTGGCGAGTCGCTCTCGGCCAAAGGGCAAACCACCTGTCGGGTGCGCTCAGACTGCGCGCGCTGCCTGGAATCCATCGAATTTCCCATTGATGTCTCATACACATTCGTTTTTCAAAAAGGTCGCCCGGATGCGATGAGCGATGATGACGACGACACGCTGATCTGGCTCAATGAAGAACCCGGCGAAATTGACCTGGGCAATGACGTGAAAGACTATATTTTGCTCGAACTGCCCATGATTCCAACCTGCGCTGCGTCGCCTTCCGGCCCCTGCGAACGCTATGAGCAAGACCCCCACGAACTGCTGGAACACAAACGAGAAGCAGGTCGTGATCCGCGATGGGATGCCCTGCGAGTGCTCAAAGAAGAAGCAACCACATAAGAACACGGATAGACACAGACCTGCCTGACGGCAGGCAGGTAAAAGGCGAGGGAAACTCGCGGCTTTGTTTTGCGTCTGGCAAAAAACAAAAATCAAAGCGTTAATTTAAAAGGAATTTCTCATGGCCAATCCCAAACGACGAAGTTCAAATTCTCGCACGGGTAAACGGCGCGCCAATTGGAAGTTGCGTCACCCCACGTTTAACGAGTGCCCCAACTGCGGGCAGCAAAAAGTACCCCATCGGGTCTGCGGCAATTGCGGGTATTACAAGGGCCGCGAAGTGATTGAAACCGACGGCTTTTAATTTTTTGCTTATGAAAAAACCATTTACAGCCGCCGTCACCGGGGTTGGGCACTATGTTCCGGAACACCGGCTGACCAATGCCGACCTCGAAAAAATGGTCGATACATCTGACGAGTGGATCACGTCTCGCACGGGCATCAAAGAACGCCGCATTCTCAGCGAGGGATTGGGCACATCTTTTATGGCCGTAAAATCTCTGGAATCCATTCTGCACACCAAAGGACTCGATGCCAGGGATATCGACTTGATCATTGTTGCGACCATCACGCCCGACATGTTATTTCCAGCAACCGCCTGTCTGGTGCAAAACGCAATCGGCGCCACAAAGGCATGGGCATTTGATCTATCGGCGGCGTGCAGCGGTTTTTTGTACGCGCTGGTGGTTGGCGCGCAATTTATTGAAACGGGCGCGCACAAGCGCGTGGTCGTCATTGGCGCGGACAAAATGAGCAGCATCACAGACTACGCCAATCGCGAAATCTGCGTGCTCTTTGGCGATGGCGCGGGCGCGGTGTTGCTCGAACCCGGCGAACCCGGCTTGGGGCTTAAGGACTTTATCCTCTCTTGTGATGGCAGCGGCGTGGCATACCTGCGGCAACCCGCGGGCGGCAGCCTGCATCCGGCATCTCACGAGACCGTTGATCGGAAAATGCACTATGTTTATCAGGATGGGCGCGAGGTTTTCAAATTTGCGGTGCCCAAAATGGCCGAGGTTTCCGCTCAGATTCTCGAACGCAACGGACTCGTCGGCAAAGACATCGCGCTGTTTGTGCCGCATCAGGCGAACCAGCGCATCATCGACGCGTGTGTGAAACGCACGGATTTACCCAAAGACCGCGTGGTGCTCAATATCGACCGCTATGCCAACACCTCGGCCGCCACCATTCCGATTGGCTTGTCTGAAGCCGCGGAACAGGGCCGAATCCATCGCGGCGACCATGTGTTGCTCGCCAGTGCTGGTGCGGGATATACCTGGGGCAGTGCCCTGCTAACATGGGCTTATTAGATGGGCAAAAAAGCATTCCTATTTCCAGGGCAAGGCGCCCAATTTGTCGGCATGGGGCACGACCTGTACAGGGCCGCACCAGAAGCGCGCAAAATTTTTGACCTCGCCGACGATGTGCTCGACATTGACATCAAATCATTTTGCTTCAACGGCCCTGCCGAGTCCCTCAAACAGACCGCGGTCACCCAACCGGCAATTTTCGGGCACAGCATTGCCGCGCTTGAAGTGCTCAAAAAGCGAAATCTGAAACCCGACCTCGTGGCGGGGCACAGTGTTGGAGAACTCGCCGCGCTTGTTGCGGCAGATGTGATGGGCGTGGAAGATGGCTTTCGGGTCGTCAGTGTGCGCGGGCACGCCATGCAAGTGGCGGGCAAAACTCGGCCAGGGGCGATGGTTGCCGTGCTCGGCCTCAACGACGACGTGATGACTCAACTATGCGATGACCTCAGTTCTTCGGGGCATGTCACAACAGCCAATTTCAATTGCCCGGGGCAGGTGGTCCTCTCGGGTGAGGAAAGGGCCGTTGAGCGCGCGCTGGAAAAAGCCCGCGCACTGGGTGCCAAACGCGCGGTGCTCTTGCCCGTAAGCGGCGCGTTTCACTCGGCCTTGATGCAGCCGGCTACCACCGCGCTGACCGACATCCTCGCGGATGTGCCCTTTGCCCACGCGCGAATCCCCGTGATTCCCAATGTCACGGCTGAACCCACGCGCGATCCAGACCTGCTCAAAGCCCTGTTGATCGAGCAAGTCATTTCACCGGTGCGCTGGACCGAATCGATGCAATGCCTCATCGCAGAGGGCATGACGCATGCCCTTGAAGTGGGGGCCGGCAATGTGCTCAAGGGCCTCATGCGCCGGATTGATCGGAATATTGCAGTCCGTGAAGCCGGCACGTGGGAAGCCATTGAAAAGCTCAAAATTAAAACGGTGATGGGCAACCCCGGGGCGCGCTCCTAACCCCTATATTTTATGAACCGACTCACAGGCAAAACAGCTCTTGTAACCGGCGGGTCTCGCGGCATTGGCGAGGCCATTGCCCTGCGCCTTGCGCGCGAAGGAGCCCATGTCGCCATTTGCGCTAGTCAAAGCGCGGAAGCCGCAGAAGGCGTGGCCGAAAAAATTCGCGCGGAAGGTCGAGAGGCCATCGCGCGACAAACCGATGTGTCCAATGCCGAAGCCGTTGATACACTGGTCAAAACCGTCCTCGCCACATGGGGTAAACTGGATGTCCTCGTCAACAACGCGGGCATCGCGCGCGACAATTTGTTGATGCGTATGAAAGACGAGGAGTGGGATGCCGTCCTCGACGTCAATCTCAAAGGTGCGTACCATTGCATCAAAGCCGTTGCGCGCCCCATGATGAAAGCGCGAACCGGTCGCATCATCAATGTTTCATCGGTCGTCGGCCTCATGGGCAATGCCGGGCAGATCAATTACGCCGCGTCCAAATCCGGGCTGATTGGCCTGACCAAATCGGTCGCCAGAGAATTGTGCAGTCGCAATATTACGGCCAACGCGGTTGCCCCCGGGTTTATTCCAACGGACATGACCGACAAACTCGACGCAAAAACGCGAGAACAATTGATCGCGCAAATTCCACTAGGCAAACTCGGCACCCCCGAAGATATCGCGGCCGCTGTGGCGTTTCTCGCGTCTGACGACGCGGCCTATATCACCGGACAGGTCGTTGTCGTCGATGGCGGCATGGCAATGTAAACATCGCTTTCGATGAAGCAATGTTGCGATTAGTCGCATTTCACAAACCGTGGAGTATTTCTATTTTTATCGCGTTACTCTGTACTGTTTTATTTTTTAAGGAGGATCACATGGCCGATGATATTCAACAAAAAGTTACTGACCTGATCGTCGATCAACTCGGCGTCGATGCCGACAGTGTCAATTCCGACGCGCATTTTATCGACGATCTGGGCGCGGACTCGCTCGACACGGTCGAACTGGTCATGGCTTTTGAAGAAGAATTTGACATGGAAATTCCCGATGAAGACGCCGAGAAGCTCGAAACAATCGGCGATGCCATCAAATATTTAGACGAACGCTTGACTTAATTTGGGAACTGAGGGCTGAGGAAGGGTTCTCGCCCCTTGATCAACGGGTGCAAGAACACCTCTCAAGCCTTCAGGAGGTCATTCTGTGAACAAACAACGCAGAGTGGTCATCACCGGCATGGGCACACTCGCGCCCAATGGCAATACCACAGCGCGCTATTGGGACGCCTTGTGCAACGGACGAACAGGTGTTGGCCCCATCACAAAATTTGACGCCACCAATTTCCGCGTGCAATTTGCCGCGGAAGTCAAAGACTTTGATCCCGCGCGCTACGGCATGGATCGCCGAAGCCAGCGTCGCATGGATCTCTTTACGCAATACGCCATTGCCGCGTCTGTTCAGGCTGTTGAAAATGCGGGTCTCGACCTCGCCGCCGAACGAGCCGAACGCGTCGGGGTTGTCTTTGGATCGGGCATTGGGGGCATTAAAACCTTTGAAGACCAGTACGATGCTTACCGCGATGGGGGCCCCCGGCGCATCAGCCCGCTTTTTGTGCCGATGATGATCGCGGACATGTCCGCTGGTCAGGTATCTATTTACCTGGGCGCCAAAGGCCCCAACTACACCACGGTCACCGCCTGCGCGTCGGCAGCCCATGCCATTGGCAATGCGGCCCGCGAAATTTGGGATGACGAAGCCGATGTCATGATCACGGGCGGGGCCGAAGCCGCGATTACCCCGATGTCCGTCGGTGGATTTGCTTCCGCGCGAACCCTTTCGACGCGCAACGACGCGCCCGCGCGCGCCAGCAGGCCCTTTGATGCAGACCGCGATGGATTTGTCATTGGCGAAGGCGCGGGCGGGCTCGTTTTGGAAGAACTCGAACGCGCCAGACAGCGCGGTGCCACGATCTACGCCGAAGTGGTGGGCGCGGGTTATACCGGCGACGCGTATCACATTACCGATATGGCGCCCGGCGGCGAGGGGGGCGCGCGCGCCATGCGCCGCGCGCTGCGCCAAGCCCAGGTCAATTTGGAAGACGTGTCTTATATCAACGCGCACGGCACATCCACGCCCGTGGGCGATCCGGGAGAAACAGCCGCGATCAAATCTGTATTTGGCGGGCGCGCCAAAAAGCTCGCGGTCAGTTCGACAAAATCCATGACCGGACATCTGTTGGGTGCTTCGGGCGCGATTGAAACGATTGCGACGGCCCTAGCGGTTCACCGCGATGTCGTGCCGCCCACCATCAATTACGAAACACCCGACCCAGAATGCGATCTCGATTACGTGCCCAATGACGCGCGGGAAATGCCCGTTGAAATCGCCATCAGCAACTCCTTTGGCTTTGGCGGTCACAACGCCGTCCTCATCCTGCGTAAATTTGACATCTGACGAGACAATGAACTGAGAGGGGGCGGTTTTATCGGACTTAGAACCGTCTTACAGACGATCAAACGCTGGTCCATTGGCGACAAAGCGCGTTCTCAGGAAGACCTTCAACGCGCGCTCGGTTATACCTTTTCCAATACCGCGTTGCTCGAACAAGCCCTCAAACACAGGTCCTATGTTTACGTCACTCAGGAAGGCAGCATTGCCTCCAATGAACGCTTGGAATTTTTGGGCGATGCCGTGCTCGATCTCCTCGTGACCGAACATCTCTATCACCGGTTCAAAGACAAAAGAGAAGGCGAACTCACGCAGATCAAGTCTCTGCTCGTCAGCAAAGTGATCTTGGCGGAAAAAGGGCGCGACATTCGCTTGGGAGAATACCTCTATTTGAGCAAAGAAGAAGTCTCATCGGGTGGACGCCAGCGCGCTTCGATCATCGGCGATGCGTTTGAGGCACTCTTAGGCGCGATTTACCTCGATGGCGGGCTCGATGCCGCGCGCGAATTTGTCGAGCGCGCAATTCTGGCCGATGTGGAAGAAATCCTGGCTGATGGCAACTATCTCAACTTCAAAAGCCTGCTTCTCGAACACACGCAGGGCACGGGACAGGGCCATCCGCGCTATCTGCCCATCTCTGAAGAAGGGCCAGACCATCGGAAAATTTTTTCTATTGAAGTGACCATTCAAGGTGACCGACTCGGCGAGGGACAAGGTCGCAGCAAGAAAGAAGCCCAACAGATGGCTGCAAAAGACGCGCTCAGGCATTTGGGCTTGCACTAACCGTGACACACCGCACCATCCCCACATGGCGTTTCCTAAATACCCAACATGGAAACGCCTTTTTTAATATGGCGGCAGACGAAGCCCTCGTGCGCGCGGTTGCAAAGGGCACTTTGCCCGCGTTTCGCGTTTACGGGTGGCAACCCCCCGCGATCTCCTTTGGATACGCGCAGCGCGTCCGCCGCGAAGTGGATGCCCAAAAAGTTCGCGCGCGCGGTATTGACATTGTCCGCCGCCCAACCGGTGGGCGCGCGATTTTACACTGGAACGAACTGACCTACAGCGTGGTCTGCGCTGCCGACGACCCCACGATGGGGGGCAGTATCCACGACGCGTATCGCAAAATCAGTCGGGGTCTTCTGGCGGGGATTCGCGCCCTGGGTGTTGACGCGACCTTTGAATCCCGCCGCCAAACACAGCCCGGCCCGCGCGGCAAAGCCCTCACCGCGCCGTGTTTTACCAGTGCCGCGCAATACGAAGTCACATTCAGAGGTCGCAAACTCATCGGCAGCGCGCAACAGCGCATCGGCGCCATGCTCTTGCAGCACGGATCTCTCTTGCTCGGCGCAGAACACAAACAAATTGTCGATCTGCTGCCCGATGACAAACCGGGCCTGCAAAAACGCTTTCGCCGCGAACTCGACCGCCACACGATCTCGCTCTCAGAAGCCCTTGCAAGCACCATTGATTTTGACACCGCGGCCGCCGCCATCCAGCAGGGCATCCAAGAGACCTTTGACATCCATCTGATCGAAGCGACATTCAGCGCGGCCGAACGCGCGGAAACCCAACGCCTCGTCGCGGAGAAATACGCAACCGATGATTGGAATAACAAATTCTGAGGGCAAAACACTGCTCATTGAGGGGGGAGAGCAAGATGCAAAAATACGAACACATTCTGGACAATCGCCGCGAGCGGGTCGCGGATTATCTGCGCGGACATTTGCCCTCCGCGAAGGTATTCAGGCTGGTTTCCGCGTATTTTACCATTTACGGCTATGAATTGCTGAAGGACGCGCTCGCCCGCGTCGGGGATGTGCGGTTTCTCTTTGGAGATCCGGCATCGGTTGGCGAGTTGGACCCCGGCGAGCGCGCGCGGAAATTTTTTGACCTGACCGAAGGCAGACTCTCGCCGAATCGCGCGTTGCAGCAGAAATATGTGGCGCGGCAATGCGCCGCATGGGTGCGCGGCAAAGGGGTCAAAATCCGCTCTGTCGGCAAATCCAATTTTCTGCATGGCAAGATGTATCTCGCGGAATCGCCCAACCGCGGCGCAGCGGTGGTCGGCAGTTCCAACTTCACGCGCAGCGGCTTGGGCGGGGGGACGCGCGCAAATATGGAAATCAACCTGGCGACCTGCGACGCGGAAATCTGCGCGGAACTGCGCGCGTGGTTTGACGACCTGTGGGCAGACCGCGCGTTGACTGTGGATGTCAAAAAGGAGGTGTTGGCCGCGCTGGCGCGAATCGGCAAAGACTGCGCGCCGGAATTTATCTATTACAAAACGCTCTACGAGTTGTTTCGGGCAGATATAGAAGACAGACAAAAGGGCGAAAGCCAACTCGAGGATACGCACCTGTACGACACGCGGATTTGGAACGCGCTGTACGGCTTTCAGAAAGACGGCGCCAAAAGCGCGATCGCCCGTTTGTTGCGGCACAACGGCTGCATCTTGGCCGACAGCGTGGGCTTGGGAAAGACCTACACGGCGTTGGCGGTGATCAAGTTCTTTGAGTTGCGAAACGAGCGCGTGCTGGTCTTGTGCCCCAAAAAGCTGCGCGAAAACTGGGCGCTATATCCGGTGTATAACGCCCATGCCCACAATCCTTTTGCCGCGGATCGCTTTGGCTACACGTTGTTGTCGCACACGGACTTGTCTCGCAGCAGGGGACGAGCCGGCGATATTGATCTGGCAAATTTCAACTGGCGCAATCTCGATGTGGTGGTCATTGACGAATCGCACAACTTCCGCAATGATACCAAGCCCCGATTGGACGATGATGGCAAAATTCGCCACAGCCGCTACTCGCGGCTGTTGGAGGAAGTGATCAAAGAAGGCACGCAAACCAAGGTGCTGATGCTTTCCGCGACGCCGGTCAATACCTCGCTCATCGACCTCCGCAATCAGATTTATCTGATGACCGAAAAGCGCGAGGATGTGTTCCGGGAAAGTCTGGGCATTGGACATATCGGCACCTTGCTCGGACAGGCGCAAAAGGAGTTCAAGGCCTGGGAGTCCAACGCGAAAAAAAAAGACAAGGGCGAGTTGTTGGATTCGCTGGGGGCTGATTTTTTGTTGTTGTTGGGCGGCGTTTCCATCGCGCGCTCGCGGCGACAGATCGAGACGTTCTATGCCGAGGAAATGCACCGCATCGGCGATTTTCCCACGCAGTTGCCGCCGGAAAATGGCTATCCGCTGACCGACGTCACGCGCGAACTTTCCTATCGGGATTTGTCCGAGCAAATCGGGCAATTCGCCCTGTCCATTTACCGGCCATCTGGCTATGTCACCGGCGAAGAGGCAAAAAAGCGGTTGGCGAATGAAAAAAAGCAACTGCGGTTCAATCAGGAGGACCGCGAGCGATTCCTCATCGGCATGATGCGGACGAACTTTCTCAAACGCTTGGAGAGTTCCGCGCACGCGCTGACGGAAACCCTCGGGCGCACGGTCGGCAAAATTGACGATCTGTTAAAAAAGATAGACCGCTATGGGCAAAACCTGCTGTTGGACGAACAAGCCGACATCCTCCCGAATGACGACGAGGACGACGAGGAGTTTCTGATCAATCGGGCGCGCACGCCCTATCACCTGCGCGAGTTGGATTTGCCCCGCTGGAAGAAGGATTTGCTCAACGACAAAAAAGTTCTGACCGCGGTGTGGAAAAAGGTCGCCGAGATCACGCCCGAGCGGGACGGCAAGCTCGAAGCGATTAAGGCGCGCATTCGGGACAAGGCGCGAAATCCGACGATGGACGAGGATGGCAAGACCAACCGCAAAATGCTGGTGTTCACCACATTCAAGGACACGGCGGCATACCTTTACGAGAACTTGGCGGATTTGGCAAACGAACTCGAGATACACATGGCGATGGTCTGTGGCGACGCCACGCGCACCGCGTTTGGCGACAATAATTTCAACGCGATCTTGACCAACTTCGCGCCGCGGGCGCGCGGGCGCGCCCGCGACCGACATAGATGGCGAAATTGATTTGCTGATTGCCACCGATTGCATTTCGGAGGGACAGAACCTGCAAGATTGCGACACCGTGCTCAACTACGACATCCACTGGAATCCGGTGCGTATCATCCAGCGTTTCGGGCGCGTTGACCGCATTGGCAGTCGCAACCCATCGGTGCAAATGATCAACTACTGGCCCACGCGGGACATGGACGTCTATTTGCGCCTGCGAAACCGCGTTGAAGCGCGCATGGCTTTGGCGGACGCGGCGGGTAGCGGCGACGACGATCCGTTGAACGAAGACCCGGCTGACCAGATTCAGATGGAGCTTAACTTCCGCGACGAGCAATTAAAGAAAATGCGCGAAGAGGTTCTGGACTTGGACGAGTTGTCCGACGGCGTCGTTATGAGCGACTTTACGCTCGATTACTTTTTTGCCCAGTTGTTGCGGTATTTGAAGAAAAACAAGGCGGAACTGGAAGCAACGCCCAACGGATCATACGCCGTAACCGACGGGAAGGGCGACATCGCACGCTCGGGCGCGATATTTTTTTTGCGCCAGCGCAATGCCGGCGCGGACAAGCGGGAAAAATCCGCCAGCCCAATTCATCCGTACTATGCCGTGTACATCCGCGACAGCGGCCTGCCTGTGCCGGCACGGCAGACAGGCGATATTCGCTACGGTTGTGCCAATGCCAGACAGGTGCTCGAGTTGTTTGAATCCGCGGCTGTTGGCAAGACCGAACCGCTTCAAAGACTTTGCGATCAGTTTGACAGCGATACCCAAAACGGCCGGGACATGGCGCGTTACAACAAATTGTTGGACGCGGTCATTGCCCACATCAGCGGGGCGAACACCGCAAGGCAAATCCGACAATTGGGCATTCGCGGCTCGCGCGATTTCAGACTGCCGGCTAAATCCACAAAACCGAGCCATGTTGATTTTGAATTGGTAACATGGCTGATTATTGCAAAGGATCAGACATGAGCAATGGCGATCTCATAGCGCGCATTCGGTCTGCTTTGGCGGCTGTGCCCCACCGGGGTACAACTGCGCCAGCAGTTCACGGGGATTTTTTGTCGGATAGCAAAGCCCTGCTCAAAGTCCTCGGCTATCAGAGCGAGCGCACGGTGGCACTTTCGGGAAGCGCGGATGACTTTATCGAGCAATTCCCAGCGTCCAATGAAAACACCCACCGGGGTACAACTGCGCCAGCAGTTCACACCGAGCAGGCATTCCGCGAGAACGCCCAATCCGTGCGGCTCATTTTTCAGTTGACCGATGATGAAGTCGCGCCCGCGCCACCGGGGTACAACTGCGCCAGCAGTTCAAGTGCGCTGTTCAACACGGGCGATTTTGACACAGGCAACGCGCGTAGCTTCCTCTTTGCCGCTGTGGAGCTAAAGGGCACGTCCTACCCCCGCGGCCAATACGCCGCATTTACCCGCGAGATCAACAAGCGATTTCCAATGCCGGCCGTGGTGCTGTTCAAGACCGCTGACAGCCTCCTCTCCCTGTCCTTTGTTCACCGCCGCCCGCATCGGCGCGATCCCGAGCGCGATGTGCTGGGCAGTGTGTCGCTGATACGGGAGATCGACCCGGCCGATCCACACCGCGCCCATCTCGACATACTGGCGGACTTGGCGTTGGACGACCGCTTGGGGTGGATGAGCAAGCACGACAGAGCGCACAATTTTGACGGCCTGTTAGACGCTTGGCTGGACGCCTTGGACACCGAGGAACTGAACCGGCGGTTCTACCGAGACTTGTACGAATGGTTTGAGCGCGCGGTCAACGAGGCGCGGTTCCCGACCAGCGAAGCGCGAACTCTGCACGCCGAAGAACACGTCATCCGTCTCATCACCCGCCTGCTATTCGTCTGGTTCATCAAGGAAAAAGGACTCATCGCCGACGCCCTGTTCATTGAGGCGCAAATCCGCCCTCTGCTGAAAAACTATGACCGCGACGGTGGCGACTCCTATTATCGCGCGGTGTTGCAAAACCTGTTTTTCGCTACTCTCAACACCGAAATCGACACGCGCGGTTTTAGCCAAGTGAAAAACGCCACCCACCGCGATTTCTCCCGCTATCGCTACAAGCAAGAAATGCGCGACCCGGACGCGCTCTTGGCCTTGTTTTGCCAAACGCCCTTTATCAACGGCGGGCTATTCGACTGCTTGGACAGCGAGGAGGCTACAACGTATGGCGGTTGGCGCATTGACTGCTTTTCCGACGTCCATTACCACAAATTGAGCATTCCCAACCGCCTGTTCTTTGACGACGCTTCGGCAGGCTCAGGGTGCGCCGACGGGCTGATCACCCTATTCAATCGCTACAAGTTCACGGTGGAGGAAAACACGCCCGCCGAACAGGAAGTCGCGCTCGACCCGGAGCTTCTCGGCAAAGTGTTTGAGAACCTGTTGGCAGCCTACAACCCAGAGACCCGCGACACCGCCCGCAAGCAGACCGGCTCCTACTACACGCCCCGCGCCGTAGTGGACTACATGGTGGATGAGGCGTTGGTGGCGTTTTTGACGGAAAAAGCGCGACCCGATGATGGCGACCGCGATTTCTGGCAGGAACGGCTGCGCTATTTGTTGGATTATGAGGATGAGTTCAACGATGCCCATGAACTTTTTGAGGCAGACGAAGCGGCAGGGATTATGCGGACGATTTCCGAGATCAAGGTGCTCGACCCGGCGGTCGGTTCTGGCGCGTTTCCCATGGGCGTGTTGCACAAACTGACCTTGGCCTTAAAACGGCTCGACCCCGACAACAGCCGCTGGGAGCAGTTGCAAAAAGAGCTCGCGATGGAACGGACGAGGTCGGCGTACGAAACGGACGATTGGGAAGATCGCGATGCCGAACTCAAAGAGATCAGCGAGACCTTTGAGCACTACCGCGACTCGGATTTCGGGCGCAAGCTGTACCTGATCCAAAACAGCATCTTCGGTGTCGATATTCAGTCCATCGCCTGTCAGATCGCCAAGTTGCGCTTCTTCATTTCGCTAGCCATTGAGCAGGAAGCAGATGAGGCCGCGGATAACTTCGGCATCAAGCCGCTGCCCAATCTGGAGACGCGCTTTGTGGCGGCCAATACGCTACTGAAGCTCGAAGATGCGGATCAACTGGACTTGTTCCGTCAACAGATCGAGACCCTGAAAACGAGACTGGCGGAAAACCGCGAGCGGCATTTTCACGCGACCACGCGACCACAAAAGCTGGCGTGCAAGAACGAGGACAAAAGGTTGCGCGAGGCATTGGCAAGGGAATTGAACGCGGCCGGCCTGCCCGAGGACGACGCCAATAAAATCGCGCATTGGGATCCCTACGATCAGAACGCAAAGGCGGATTGGTTCGACGCTGAGTATATGTTTGGCATCGCCGATGGCTTCGATGTGGTGATTGGCAATCCGCCGTATATCCAGTTGCAGAAAAACCGCGGCGAATTGGGGCGGCTCTACAAAGACGCTGGCTACGCCACCTTCGCCCGCACCGGCGACGTTTACCAGCTTTTCTACGAGAAAGGTTGCCAACTGCTGAAGCCGCAGCACGGCCTGCTGTCTTACATCACGTCCAACAGTTGGCTAAAGGCGGAATACGGCAAGGCGACGCGCCGCTATTTCGCGGAGAAACATACGCCGCTGCAACTGCTGGAAATGGGCAAGGACGTTTTTGAAAACGCCATTGTGGATACGAACATCCTGATCGTGCGTCACGGCAAAAGTGGCGAGACCGGCAAGGCCGTGGATATGGACCGTCTGACCGATAAAACCTTCCCGCCCGACGCGAGTCTTTGGGGACAGTTCCGACCACAAGGTGAAAAGCCGTGGAGTGCGCTTTCGGCTACCGAACAGAGCGTGATGGACAAGATAGAGGCCATTGGGACGCCGCTAAAAGAATGGGATGTGTCCATTAACATGGGTATCAAGACCGGCTACAACAATGCTTTTATAATAGACAATGCGACCCGGCAGGTACTTGTTACCAAAGACCCGAACTCCGCGGAGATCATCAAGCCTGTGCTACGCGGCCGGGATATTCAGCAGTATCAAGCACAATGGGCGGGGTTATGGCTGATTGATACGCACAGCGGATACGGCGATGTTCCCGCTATCAACATTGACGATTACCCGGCCATCAAAGCCCATCTGGACACGTTCTATCAGAGACTGGAAAAGCGGCAGGACAAAGGCAAGACACCTTACAATCTCCGCAACTGCGCCTACCACGACGAATTTGCCAAAGAAAAGCTGGTATGGATGGATCTGACAGAGCAAGGGCGATTTGCCTATAACGAAGGTGAAATGTTCTGCGTGAACACTTGCTTTATAATGTCTGGGCAAGCAATTAAGTATCTATGCGCGATACTCAACTCCCGCCTGATCACTTGGTTTATGGGGAACACGGCACTCAATTCTGGAATGGGAGTAACTCGATGGATTCGCAGTTCGGTTGAAGTCATCCCCATCCCTGGAATCCCTGCCGAAAAGCAGCGTCCGTTCATTCGCTTGGTGGAGCGCATCCTGCAAGCTAAAGCGGACGACCCGGCGGTGGACACCGGGGAGCAGGAAGGGGAGATAGATCGATTAGTCTATGGGCTATACAGGCTGACGGAGGAAGAAATTACTGCGGTGGATCGCGGATTAGGGGGATGACACAGATGGCGCGGATTAGACGTTACGGGTCGTGCAGAGGGAATGGGTTTAATCCGCGCAATCCTTTCATCCGCGACAATCCGCGATCAGGGGAGGAAAAAAGAGATAATGAGCAACAGTCTGAAATATCGCGAGATAACGGAAAAAATTATTGGGGCAGCCTTTGAAGTGCATAAATTTTTGGGCAATGGCTTCCAAGAGGTCATTTATCAGCGGGCCTTGGCGTTTGAGATGACACAGGCGGGGTTGGCATTTGCGCGTGAAATTGAGCAACACATTTTCTACAAAGAATTGTCAGAGCCCATTGGCACGCGCAGAGCCGATTTTGTGGTCGAAGGAAAAGTATTGGTAGAATTGAAAGCTATCTCTGCATTGGAAGATGCACACATGGCACAGACATTAAATTACTTGAAGGCATATCGGTTAGAAGTGGGTTTGTTAATCAATTTCGGGTCGAAAAGTTTGGTATTCAAAAGACTGGTCCTTTCACAACCCAAGCGCAGATTTGACCGCAGATGACGTAAATTTTTCATCCGCGCTCAGGGGAAGGGCGTTGATAATGCGGCGCATGTGGGTGGATTGGTTGAGCACGTAAAAGTGAATGCCCGGCGCGCCTTGTTCGAGCAATTGGGTCGCTTGGGCAATGCACTGATCAATGCCGATTTGCACGGCCGTGTCTTTATCGTCTCTGGCGCGGTTGAGTTGGTCCTGCAAGTCCACGGGGATCTCGGCCCCGCACAAAGACGCGATGCGTTGGATTTGCCCTGCCGAGAGGATGGGCATAAGGCCTGGCACAATGGGCGCGGTGATGTAGGCTGCGCGCGCGCGATCGACAAAGCGAAAAAAGTGATCGTTGTTGTAAAAAAGCTGTGTGATAACGATATCGCCGCCGGATTCGACTTTGCGCTTGAGGTTTGCAATGTCCGTATCGAAATCCGGGGCTTCGAGGTGTTTTTCGGGATACCCCGCGACAGCCAATCCAAACGCATCGCCTTTGGGTTCGGTGCTGCGAATGTGCGCCACGAGTTCATTGCCGTGGGCAAATCCATCTTTTGCGGGAACAAAAGTGTCTTCTCCACGCGGGGGATCCCCGCGCAGCGCGACAATATTGCGGATGCCTTCTGCGCGAATGGCTTTCAGGATGCCATCGATATCTGTTCGGGACGACCCCACACAGGTGAGATGACACGCCGCGGTCAGCCCAAATTTGTTCTGAATCAGCGAGGCAATGGCCAGCGTTTTGGCGCGGGTCGATCCCCCCGCGCCATAGGTCACGGTCATATAGCTGGGATTGAGTTTGAGCAGATTGGGAACCACGCGCGCTTTGAGGGCGCGCATCCCGCGCGGGGTCTGGGGTGGATAGAGTTCAAAAGAGATGACCGGTTGCGGGTCGCTGAAGTAGTCTAAAAAGCGCATGGGAAGAAGGACGAGGGGTTAGGGAATCGGGGCACGCGGCGCGCTCAATACCGATACTGGTCGGATTTGTAGGGGCCTGCGATGGGCACATCGATGTAATCGGCCTGTTGCTGCGTGAGTTGGGTGAGCTTGACACCGAGTTTTTCAAGGTGGAGTCGCGCGACCTCTTCGTCGAGGTGCTTGGGCAGGGTGTCGACGCGGATTTCGCGCGGGTGTGCCCACAGATCCATTTGAGCCAGCACCTGATTGGTAAAGGAATGGGACATGACAAAGGACGGGTGCCCGGTTGCACAGCCGAGATTGACCAAACGGCCCTCGGCGAGCAAGAAGATGGCGTGCCCGTCTGGAAAGGTGTATTTATCGACCTGCGGTTTGATATTTTCGCGCACAATGCTCGGGTCGTCGAGTTTATCGACCTGAATTTCATTGTCGAAATGCCCGATGTTGCAAACGATGGATTGATCGCGCATGTTTTCCATGTGCTCAATGCGGATAATATCCGTATTGCCCGTCGCGGTGACAAAGATGTTGGCTTCGGGCAGGGCGTCTTCTATGGTGGTCACTTCAAACCCTTCAAGTGCGGCTTGCAAGGCACAGATGGGATCGATTTCCGTCACCAGCACGCGAGCACCAAATCCGCGCATGGACTGGGCACATCCCTTGCCCACATCGCCGTATCCACACACGCAAACGACTTTGCCGGCGACCATGACATCGGTGGCGCGTTTGATGCCGTCGGCGAGCGATTCGCGGCATCCATAGAGGTTGTCGAATTTCGCTTTGGTCACCGAGTCGTTGACATTGATGGCCGGAAAGAGGAGCGCGCCCTCATTTTGCATCTGATACAGGCGGTGGACGCCCGTTGTGGTCTCTTCGGATACGCCCTGAATATCCGCGACCATGTTGTGCCAAAAACGCGGGTGGCGTTCGAGTTGCCGCTTGAGCACGGCATTGACAACCGCGAGTTCGCGATTATCGGTGGGGGCGTGGAGAATTGCGGGGTCATCTTCGGCTCGATACCCCCGGTGAATCAGCAAAGTCGCATCGCCGCCATCGTCGACAATGAGCGTTGGGCCTCCGTCTGGAAAATTGAGTGCCTGCAAGGTGCATTCCCAATATTCTTCAAGTGATTCGCCTTTCCACGCATAAACTGGCGTGCCCGTTGCGGCAATGGCCGCGGCTGCATGGTCTTGCGTTGAAAAAATATTGCACGATGCCCAGCGCACGTCCGCGCCCAGTGCTTTGAGCGATTCGATCAGCACGGCGGTTTGAATCGTCATGTGAAGCGAACCCGTAATGCGGGCGCGTTTCAGGGGATGCTGGTTCGCGTATTTTTCGCGCACAGCCATCAAGCCGGGCATTTCGCGCTCGGCAATTGCGATTTCTTTCCGTCCAAAGTCTGCCAAAGACATATCCGCGACTTTGTTGGGCAGGTGCGAATAATCGGGAATGTGAATTTCATGGACGCTGTCGAGCACGAGTGTATGGGCCATGTTGTATCCTTTCTCAGTTGGTTGTTGGGCACGCGTCCGCGAGGCGTGAATGCCGCAAAAATTGAAGTTACCAACTATTGCGGTATCCGTCAATCAATCTCTCGCCATTTTCATGCCCTTGCCTCGCGGGTGGCCGGATGTCATTTCGCCTTTGTGTTATGGGAACGATTTTGTATATTTAGCGGCCAGCATCTGACCTCGCGCTTTGTCGCGGGGTTATGTGTGAAAGCAATTTCTCGTCGCCTGATGGTCGACCGCTCAATTCAATCGCGCATTTAGGAGGAGATAGTGATGAAGTGTGTTGTGATCTTTTTTGTCGGGATGCTCATGGCGGGATGTCAGATGCCCTCGCTCTTTGAAGGACAGACTCAGATAACACAATACGGTCAGGTGCGGATGGAAGGGCAATACGACAATGGCGTTCGAAATGGGATTTGGACATATTATGACGCGCGGGGCAATGTGCAGGGGCAGGGCACGTACAAAAATGGCGTGATGCAAGAGGGTCTTGAAATCACATTTTACAGCAATGGACAAAAAAAGGCGGAGGGAAATTGGACAAACGCGCAGAAAGACGGGCATTGGATGTTCTATTTTAGAAGCGGAACAAAAAAAGAAGAGGGCCTGTATCTGTATGGAAAAAAAACAGGTGTCTGGCGCGAATACGACCCATCTTCGTTTTACGCGGTGGAAAAGGTCTTTGAAGAGGATCAACTGGTCGGCTGGCGAGAATTTAAGCTGGCTCGATTGGGCAATCCATTTTGACCGGGCGGGATGATACACGGGGCGTGCGAAAAGTCGCACGCCCTTTTTTTGATCAAACCGGCATGCGGCGGCCCGAGTGTTCGCGCCCGATGCGCGCGGTTTCTTCCTTGCCGCCGGAAATGACGCGCACGCCCGCGTCAATTTTTGCGGTGACCGTTTCGGGACTACAGCCCTCGAGAAAGGCAATGCCATTTTCCGCGCACGCGGCTTTGACGCGGTCCCGAATTTCCCGCATTTTGGGAGGATAGGGCGTTGGACGGTGCAAATATCCCAGCGACATGCTCAAATCCCCCGGCCCCATTTCGGCAAACCCAATGCCGGGCACTTTGAGGATTTGTTCGATGTTGGACGCGCCGCGCACATTTTCGATTTTGACGCCCAATAAAAGTTCGCCCTGGGGGTTCAGCGGGTAGGGGTCGGCTTTCTGGATGTATTCATCGCGCCCGACCCCCCATATTGCTGCAGCTGACGATTCGGATCCCACCCCTCGGCTGCCGGTGCCGAGGCCGCGCCCAACGCCGATTGTGTTGATGGGATAGCGACACGATTCGACAAACGCGCGCACGGCATCGGGGGATTCCGCCTGACAGAGCAAAATGCCGTGGACACCGCGCGCGAGCATCTGCCGAAACTGCCATGCATTGTAGCGCGCGATGTTTTCAGACGCGCCTTCTACCGGGGCTTCGACAATGACCGCGGGCGTTCTGTGCCCACTGTTTGTGGGCCCGCCGGCGACCAGGCCGCGCATATAGTCGTCGAGACCGCCCAAATTGAAGGCGCCGTGTTCCATGCCGACATTGATGTAATCTGCCCAGGTCGCGGCGTCTTTCTCGCCCTGTTCAAAGGTGAGCACATGCCCGGTGTGCGCGCCCGTGTAATAGATGGGTTGATCTTGTGAAAGCAGTTCAACTGCTCGATTGATGCGATTGCCCATGAGAACCTCCTGTGCTTGCCTGTTGCCTTTCATCCGCGTCATCCGCGTCATCCATTTAATCCGCGATCGTTTTTTTCCACGTCTCGTACCACTTGCGATAGCCCGTTTCCACGGGTTCGATGTGGCCCACCTCAAATTCCAGTGCATAATCGCGGTCGTAGCCCAGGGCTTCCATTTGCGCCCACACCCAGCGATAATCGATGATGCCGTCGCCGAGCATGCAGCGCGCCCACTTGCCTTCTGAGTCGCAATCGCCATCCTTGATATGCACGTGTACGATGTGATCCTGAAACCCGTCAAAAGCGGATTTGTAGTCTGTACCCGCGGCCATCAAGTTGCACGGTTCGTACAAAATCCCGAAGTACTTTGACCCGACCTTCTCGCAAATTTCCCTGCATGCGTCCGGACTGCCCGAAATTTCGCCGCCGTGATTCTCAATGCCCATGTAAATGCCCAGTTTCTCCGCGTATTCCGCTGCTTCTCGAAAATGGGGCAGCAGGGCGTCTATGGACGCGCGTTTGCCATCTCCGGGCACAATGCGAATGGACTTTGACCCAAACGCGTTGCCCGCGTCCAGCGTCTTTTTCATCTCATCCATTGCCGCCTGTCTGACGGCTGCTGAGTCCGATGAAAAATCCCGCCCGCAGTACGACCCGATATTCGCCACTGCAATGCCGTATTTGTCGCATACGCGGCGCAATTCGTCCATGTCGTAATCGGGATCGGTCGCGGAAAAATGCGGCATGCGGCCCAGCAGATCAATTTTGTCAAACCCCGCTTCGGAAATTGCGTTGAACGTCTCATCCAGGCCCTTTTCCCTCAGCGGATAGGTACACGCGGAAACGCGCGTGACATCCATTTCAAACCTCCTTAATCCACGACATAATCCACAAAAATGGGACTGCTCCAAGCCATTTCCATATCGGTTTGCACCACGCGAACGTAATACGGGTTGATGCCCGGCTGTGGGTTTTCATCGACAAAGTCGAACGAGACCTCGCCCGCTGCCCGTGCTTGGGGTGCAAAGTCGACGGTCACGCGGCGATTCAATGGCCCGAGTGTCATCGTCACCGCGCCATTTTCCAGGTCGCGCGATCCAATGTGAAATCCTATCTTTTCGGCTGGCGAGTACGCCATGCGCCTCGGCGGTGCGATGCCCTGATCTCCGAACAGGGGACCGGTAATCACCGAGGTGTTCACCGCCAATTCTATATCCACATCTCCATCGCCCGGCAGATGCAGCACAATGCCACTGCGATATCCACACGTCACCGAATACCAGCGCAGATCTTCATCCGTCTGATCAAAAACGCGCGAGCGCGGGCTGTCAAATCGAATCTGTTCAACCCCCTCGATGGCGCGTCCCGAAACCTTTAATTTTCCTTCCCATATCACGCCGGAATAACTGCTCTTGCGGCTCGCACCTTCCCACAAAATCCGCACGCGATGCCGGTCTTTTTTCCCGTTCATTGGATGGCTGTAAACGCGTTCCAACCCGCGATAGAGTTCCACGGATTCACACGGCGCGGTGCCCGCTACAAAAGCCGAGACGCGCGGTGTTTTTCGCGTGGTAAACTCCTCGCCCATCGCGTGCCCTTCGCACGATGTATGCAGCAAAATCCGCGCGCCCGTTGTGGCGTAAACGCGCCTGGCTTTGTACGCGTCCAACACGCTTTCTATCGTCAGTTCCGACGCATAGACCGCGGCCAATCCCGCCTTGGCATAACGCCGATGCTGAAAACCCGGGGTATCCCCGCCCGGGCGCCCGTTGTGGCTGTCGCTTCCACCGAAAAATCCCATGCGGTAATTGCGCTCAAAGGTCTCTTGCAAAATCCACTCAAACGTCCCGTGATCCGATGTGATTTCCACAGCGGGTTCTAGATGCGGGTCGTGGTATTGCAGATCGGAATGTTCGCCGCCCACGTGCGCGGTAATCACGGTGTCGGTGCCGCGATACGCGTCGTAAACATCTGTAATATGCGGCAAATCTGTATCCGCGTCCGATTTGTCGGATAGGCCCTCGTGCCCAGACCTTCGGATGGGTTGATCGTGTCGCCGAAAATACACGTTGTGATGCCCGCCCCGCGCGGTTTGCGCGGACCACTCAAAACCCGGTAACGCGACAAACCGCCCGGGCTGATGATACGCGCGTTCGGCTTCTTGCTGCAACATCCAATCGCGCGCGGTCAAGACGTGATCGTTGCGCTGATAACCCACAAAGTGGATGCCCGCAACATCCCGCGCGTACCGAAAAAAATCGGGTATCTTTTCCGCCATCGCCACTTGACCCCCGTGCGAATCCCCCCAATAGATCATCCATTTCGGCGCGTTGTCGCGGCAAGCCATCGGATTGCTCTGCGCGGTCAATACGCCATCCGTGGCGTGGATGCGGTGAATGCCCGGGGCGTCCACCACACACCCATCTATCCACCGCACCCCGCGGTCTGCGCGATCAAAGGTTGCGTTTTCCTCCGGCACGCGCACATCGCGACCGGCGAGCGTCACGTTCCCGCGATACGCGCCCGCGGGATTTCCCCAGGCATCTTCGACCTTGACCTGAATGCGGAATGGTTCGCCTGATACGACAATGGACGGCATCTGAACCGTCAGCGCGGCGGCCTCGCCACCCACAATGGACAAAAAAGGCGGATTGGGCAAGGTCGCGGTCTCGCCATCGCCGGTATTGACCTCCACCAAAAAAAAGTGCTGTGCTTCGGCAAAGGTCTGCGCGCGAAAACCCGGCCCGCCACCTCGCGTATCGCCATAGGTCACAGAGACTTGCTCACCCGAGGCCAGCGCGCGCCCATTCACGGTCAACACAAGCGACATCACACTTTGCACCAGAACGCCGACGCGCGCGTCTCTCGGCGCGTCAACCGTCAGATAATCCGCGCCTGTGGGGTCATCCATCTGAGGGATTGCGCGGTCTGAATCCGCATCCGTATAAATCCGAATCGTTCCGCCCTTTGCAACGCCTTTTTCACCCGCGGTATAGGTCAACGTCCATGTGCCATAAGACCCGGCCACCACCTCTTCTACGGGACTGAGCGTCGCACTGCCATATAACTTTTTTACTTCCGCATCAGACATCCCAAACCTCCACATTACCAGCCGTGAACAAAATGCCCGCCATCTGGAAACCAGATCGCGTCCACGAGACTCGACAGAGAAATGCCAAACAAATAGCCGACAATCGCCCCATACCAAAACGGCAGGGACCGCCTGTAGAGACGCACCCCCCCAAATTGCAAGACAACCACCTTGACCAGCCACACGATCAACAAACAGAACGCGTATCGCCCGGGCGGAAATGCAATGGCGACCGGATGGAATGGCCACCACGCAAATTGGGAGCGCAAATAGGTCAAAACACCGGCTTCGGCAAACCCAAACATCCATACGCCGAGCTTTTGCGTATCAAAAACCGATATTTTGCTGCCTTCAATATAGGGAACCCGCGAGACCAGGGCGTCCATAGGCCAGGATACGAGGAGGCCATTTAACCCACCTTCATCATAACACCGAAACAGATAAAAACCGCCCGCGCTCACATACCCGATCAAATAGGCCAGCGGCACCATCCCCCAGATCCAGGGATGCCGACGCAGCGAATGCCCGAACATGCGAAAAATATGTGGAATGGCAGCCAAACACGTCGAGCGGATCGAAGCCCCTAAAAATACATTGCGATTGACCAAGATCAGCATCGACTGCGATGCGGGTGAGAGTCTCGAGGTGCCAATCAGAGAATGAATCAGCGCCACGCCTTTGCCACCGGCGGGATTGAGAAAGGTAAATCCGGTTGTTGCCGCGTATTTGGCAATGCCAAAATAACACATAAACATGAGCACGAGTTGCCCCCCCATCGCCCAGAACCCCACCCCCGAGGACAACATCCAACCCCCAATCCCCACTGTTGCCAACCCCAGCCCAACCCATGCCGTGCGATACGTCACGGGCACGCCGTCATCCACCGCGCGGGCGCGGTTCAATGCTTTTTGAACGGTCTCTTTTAAGTGGTGCCGCGCGACCCACACGGACCACAGCACCAGACATGCCAGGGCACCGTGCATCTCGAGCATGGCAATCTCGCCGGCCTTGGCGGGTTGTCCTGCCAACCCCACCGTGAAACCGGTGCGATTGAGCATGCCGACCTTGAGAATATTGATCACATTGTAAAACCACACGCTGAATAAAATATCCGCGGGACAAAGATAGGCCAATCCCATAATCAGCGGTTGCACGCGCAGATAATACCGCGGGAAATACAACCCCAAATCCACGGCTTTCGTGAGATAGTGATCAAAAATTGTAATTCGCGGCAAATTCAGGGCAAAATAACCCAGGATATTCCAGCAAATCACACCCGCCACACACCAAAACCCAATCCAGAAAATTTTATCTCGAAACACCGTGGGCACGCGTCCTTCGTCCGCGCCTTCGAGCAAGGCCACGGGAAATTCGGACATGGGAAAGACCAGACGCTCTTTTTCCTGCCATTGCTTAAAAAAAAGCACACTGCCGAAAAACCCCGCCATCACCGCGCTGATACACGCGACAAACCACCAAAAAAAAGGCCGCACCCAGAGTAACCACGGCACGGGGTCTCCGCGATGGCGCCCGGTGTACACCTCTCGCACCTCTGGCCGGTTGGCATCCAGAAAAAGCCAGTCCGGCAAAAAGGGAATGACCACATCGCGCAAGCGATTTTCCGGCGACGCGTAAAACTCGGGCGAAGGAATCAAGCTCACCGCGTAAAACCCCCACCCCACCGCTGGCAAATTGCCGACGATCCACATCATCGAAAAAATCGTGAGCAATTCAATGCGGGACAAGGCAAATCGAGGCGCGAAGTGATTCAGCCCCACATTGAGGCCCACCCACATCACAAAGGGAATCAACGCGGCCACGGGCAAATAGCTTTTGACGAGATTCCCGGCAAAATAGCTCATATACCACGTGGCGACTACAATGGTCACAAGACCCAACACAACAGCCCGAAAAGTGATGGTATCGGAAGCGGTTTTGATCTGTGTTTCTGGGAAAAGTGCCATGGTTTAGGGATTCGGGGTTATGGATGAGCGCGAAGGTCCCGAGACGCGAGAACCACCCCGCCCTCGTCCGTACCCCCGATGCCAACGGGTCAGTGGCTATTGACAACCGGTCATCAATTCATCGCCATAAGCAAATAATGCAGGTGTGCCACCCGTGTGTACGAACACGACCGTCTGCTCCTCGGTGTACCACCCCGCGCGGATATGCGCGATCAGCGCGCCAAATGTTTTGCCCGCGTAAACGGGATCGAGCAATAGCCCTTCGGTTTGGGCGGCGAGCAATACGGCTTCGCGCGCCTCGGGCGTTAGCACGCCGTAAGCTGGTCCCGCGTATTTGCCGTAACTCTCAAAGTCATGCGCGGTAAAATTCAGGTCCAAATTCAGAATTTTGCACACCTCCCGCGCCACCTCAGCGAGTTGCACATTTTTTGTTGCATCGTCCTGTGGGCTTGGGCTGATGCCGATAATCCGCACATTGACACCCAATGCTTTTGCGCCCACAACGAGGCCGGTATGCGTATGCACGCCCGCGCACACATAGATGGCATCGGGTGTTATATCCATTGTCTGCACCTGTTCCCACAGTTCCAAAAACCCATCCACATAAGATATGCTGCGATAGTAGTACCCGTCCGAACTCGTGTTATAGACCTTGTGCCCTTCTGCCTTTAACTTCTCGATGATGGCTTCCTTTTCTTCCTCGCGCTCGATCAAATGCACGGTCGCGCCAAACAGATGCGTGAGCAACAAGTTGCCATTTATGGGGGTTGAATGGTCATCCCTGCGCCCGACCATCACCGCGTTCAGGCCCAACTTGGCCGCAACTGCTGCTGTCAACCGCGATTGATTCGACTGCGACGCCGCGCCGTGAAGCAACACATCATACCCTTCATCCACGGCAGGTGCCACGGAATATTCAAACTCGCGCACCTTATTCCCCCCAAATGCCAACCCCGTCTGATCTTCGCGCTTGACCAAAACGCGCGGTCCCCCCAACTTTTTTGTCAACCTCGGGCAGTCCAAAAGCGGCGTGGGCAAATCGGCCAACGACAATCGGCTGCACGTTCCCAATGCCGCTCTTATCTCTGAAATCGAATAACTCATGGAAGATAACCTCTGTTTTTTGCTACCGCTTTTCATTGCTTTGGTACGCTGCTTCCAATTCTTTGATCAGTGAGATCCATCTTCTCGGGCTCTTTTTTACGTATCTCAAATGATCTGACCGCTTTTTGGCGATCTCCACCAACCGCATAGGGCGGAGACCACATACTCAGGGCGATGGATTCTCGCGCAATTCTTCTCAAAAGCTGTCGTGCATCGCCGTGATATATCTCATTCGGTACAAGTGGGTTTCGTACATTTACGATTGCCATGACCCGATACACTCCTGTGTTTCTCGATCATAAGTCAGCGTTTGTATTCGCCACGAAGCCTTTTAATTTTCTACCTCAACGGCCTGAAGCAAGGCTTTGATGAATCCAAATTGGAAGGCGAATGCCTGTTCGAAGTGCCCTTGGGCATCGTGACCGGGGGCGTGATCGGGGACGACCATGTGCGGATAGCCCACTTCTTTGAGCGCGCGCATCAGGGCAAACATGTTCATATCTCCTTCGTCGGGATAAACTTCCTGAAATTTGTCGCGCCCGCCCGTGATGTTGCGAAAGTGGATGAGGTGGATTTTTTTGCGTTTGCCAAAATAGCGAATGATGTCCGCGACTTCGTTTCGCGGATCCAGAACGCTTTCGGCCATGCAACCGAGGCACAGATTGAGCCCGTGATACGGGCTGGGGCAAATGTCGATAAAACTTTTGAAGCCATCGTATCCGCCGAGTACGCGATCCACGCCCTTGTATCCGGGCGGCAACCACGGGTCGCACGGGTGACAGGCCATGCGTACTTTGCATTCGGTGGCAACCGGAATGACGCGCTCCAAAAAGAAGGTGATGCGCGCCCAGTTTTGTTCGGCCGTGACGGGTTCGTCATAGCGCGGGGTGCTCGCGTCGGCTTTGGACAAATCCCACGTGGAATAGCGCACGCTGCCCCGCCCGAGTGGAATGCTTTCCGTGCGCTGATTCTCCATTTCGCAGAGAAAATACTTCAGCGCGGGAATGCCCGCGTCCGCGGCGGCGCGCACCATCGCGCAGGCGATTTCGATTTCCCTTTCGCCCGCTTTCATGTTGCCGCGCATAAATTCGGGCACAAAGTCACCATTGACGTTGAGGTGTTGCACGGGCAGGGCAACCATTTCCACGGCGATTCCGTGTCGTGCGGCTTTTTCTCTTTTTTCCACGAGTTCTTCCACGGTCCATCCGCGGCTTGGATCTGGCGTGATTTCTCTGGCATCGTTGATCGCCATGTGCGCGACGCCGCACCGCGCGAGAAATTCGAGGTGTTCATCCGATGTGGTAAAACGCTGTGTGCCAACGTGCATGCGCGGGTTTTGGGGATTCCATTCTGCGCCTGCATACCATTCGCCTGCCATGGGTGAATCTCCTAAAAAAAGGGTTGTGTCGTGCAGGGGTGTCGATCAAATCTATGATACGACGGAAATCTCTGAATCGCAACTGTTTCGGGATTGCGAGAGATGTGAAATTGTCGTATTTTTCCTTTTTGTCATGCCTTCCATCTGTCCGCCCAAGTGCCTGTTGGCGCGTCCTATAGGAGCTGTCTATGCAAGTTGAGATCAACAAACACGCCTTGGACCGCGTACCTCTGTCGATTATTTTTGACGATTCGACGGTATTGGTCAATCTGAATTATTTCTGGATGCGAGACCGCCAGGCGGTGGATGGAACAGATTATCGCTGGGAAGATGTGCCCGTGGTACACCCCGAGTCGTTTACGCGCGAATTTGCGACGTTTTGTCTGGAACACGGTGTGAAGGGCAAATTCAGCGTGGTGCCGTGTCCCGCGGCACTGGGGAGAATCGATCAGGGCCTGCCGATGTTCTCCAAAGCGCAACAAGCGCGTTGGCTGGCGATGTGTCGCGAACTGATTATGCCCAACTACGACATCACGCCGGAAATGATCACGCACACCTTTGTGGTGGATTTGGAAACCCTGCAACCCGTGGATCCAAATTTGTGGGAACAGCACGGGTGGAACAATCTGCCAACAGACGAAGAAGAGCGGGTGACGGATTATATCGCGCTGGCGTGTGAGATTTTGCACAATGTGGGATTGACCCCCGCCGGCGTGACGAGCCCGGGCGGGTTTGGCAATCCCATTGATTTTTATGCCAAGTGCGCGGAAAATGCCGTGCGAAGGGTGACGGGCAACCCAACGCCCTATTTGTTCAAGCGGGTGTCGTCTAGCGGCGAGGTGGATTGTCCCGTGTGGTATCCCAAACCCGATCGCGGCGAGGCCATGGGCGAGGTGATCGCGGCGACGGGTGATCGCACGGGGTCGTGGACGGGATATGGCGAGGTGGATGTGGATTATTACATCACGTCGGACCTTCAGGGCGGGCGTTTGCCCGAGGTGATCGACGCGGGCGACCCGGCCGTGATGATCAGCCATTGGCAGGGGTTTTACGGGTTTCACAATGATGACCGGCGCGGGTTTCGGGCATTTCAGACCATTGTGCGGCGGCTCAAAGAACGCGATCCGCGCGGCGAGCGGTCGCGGTGGCGCAAATGCAGTGAGATTGCCAATTACGCGATTGCCCGCGAGATGGCGACTGTAAAATTGGACGGAGAGGTCATCGCACTCGATTTGCCCGTGCAAGTCCCGGCCTTCACATTGCGATTGCGCGACGCGACAGTTGCGGGCGTGAGGGTGAATGGCAAACCCTTGACGCGCGCGCTGACGCGGTCGGCATTTGAAGATGGCACATTTTATCGAGAGGGCGATGTGACATTCGTCGCGTTTACGCCGCAAGGCCGACATGTGCGGGTCGAGGTGGAAAGGCGCCAGACGCCTGCCTGCCGATAGGCAGGTGAGAAGGCCACCCAACCCCAAGTAGGGGCAACCCCTTGTGGTTGCCCGATCATCATTTCAAGATACAAGACGCAAGACGAGGGGATGGGGGCTTCTCACTTCTCGCCTTTCAGGAGCATCTTTTGACACAAAAAACGACAAAAGCAAAATTAAAAAAAGAAATCGGCTTACTCGGCGTTTATGCCATCGCAACGGGCACGACCTTGAGTGCGGGGTTCTTTTTGCTGCCGGGCTTGGCTGCCGAACAGGCGGGTGCTGCCATTGTGCTGGCGTACATCGCGGCCGCCATTCCGCTTGTACCGGCGATGTTTAGCATTGTCGAACTGGCGACTGCAATGCCCCGGGCGGGCGGGGTGTATTATTTTGTGGATCGATCCCTGGGGCCGTGGATGGGAACGCTCGGGGGCATTGGCACCTATCTGGCACTGATCTTAAAAGTGGCGTTCGCGCTCATGGGGATGGGGGCTTATATCGCGCTGTACGTGCCCGAGTTACCCATGATCCCTGTGGCGGTTGCGATTGCGGTTGCACTCAGTGTGTTGAATTTGTTGGGCGCGAAAAAAAGCGGCGGATTTCAGATGGTGCTGGTGCTGGGTTTGTTGGTGATTCTGGGCGTCTTTGTCGGCAGTGGCGCGCCAAAAATTCACATTGAGCGATTGACCGCGATGTTTGAGGTGGATGGCGCGACCATTCTATCGACAGCGGGACTGGTCTATATCAGTTATGTGGGCGTGACCAAGATTGCGAGTTTGTCGGAGGAAGTAAAAGACCCCGAACGCAATTTGCCTTGGGGGGTCATTTTGTCATTGATGACCGCGGTTTTGGTCTATGCTTTGGGCACATCCGTGATGGTCGGCGCATTGCCTCTCGATCAGTTGCAGGGCGATTTGACGCCCGCTGCTTCCGCGGCCAAAGCCGTGTTGGGCAATTGGGGCGCGTGGATCATCTCGATGGCCGCGCTCTTGGCTTTTACGTCGGTCGCCAATGCCGGGGTGCTTTCCGCGTCTCGCTATCCCCTGGCGATGAGCCGCGACCACATGATGCCGAAATTTTTTCAGCACCTGAATGCCAAAGGCGCGCCCGTTCACGGGGTCTTGGTGACCATGGGCGCGATTGTTTTGATTCTCGTGTTTCTCGATCCAACCAAAATTGCGAAATTGGCGAGTGCTTTTCAGTTGTTGATGTTCGCGCTGGTGTGTCTGGCGGTGATCGTCATGCGCGAAAGCGGGTTGGCTTCCTACGATTCGGGATATCATTCGCCGCTGTACCCGTGGATGCAGTTGTTCGGCGTGGTGTCTTCCTGCGTGTTGATCGTGCAGATGGGTTGGTTGTCGTCCCTGTTTTCCGCTGGGCTGATCCTTTTGGGAACCCTGTGGTACTTTAAGTTTGCGCGAGACAAGGTCGATCGCGGGGGCGCGATTTATCACATGTTTGAACGCTGGGGGCAAAAGCGTTACAGCGGGCTAGATGTCGAACTGCGGAGTATCCTGAAGGAGAAGGGATTGCGCGATGAAGATCCCTTTGATGAGATCGTGGCGCGGAGTTTGGTGATCGATTTGGATCAACCCGCTGAATTTGAGGATGTGGTGCGGGAAGTATCGGAATGGTTATCGGGTCACGTTCCGCATACCGTGGATGAAATCGAGAAGCAATTGCTGGATCGCACGCATATTGGATCGACGCCCGTGACGCACGGGGTGGGATTGCCGCATCTGCGAATTGACGGCATTGAACGCGGCGAGATGGTTTTGGTGCGGTCCTTGTCGGGCATTCACATCCAGTTCACAGATCCATTGACCGGGCACGAGGTCGAAACGCAGTTGACCGCGATCTTTTTTCTCTTCAGTCCAGAAGGCGATCCCTCACAGCACTTGCGGATTCTGGCGCAAATTGCGCGGCGTGCAGACGACGAGAATTTTTTGAAAGCATGGCACACAGCCACCGATGAATTTGAATTGAAAGAAGCGGTGTTGCCCCGGGATGCGGATGTATTTGTTCGCTTTTTGAAGGCGGCCAGTGAAGTGGAGTTGAAGGACGCCCTGTTGCGCGGCGAAGACTTTTTATTGCTGGCACTGCGCCGCAATCGCGCCACCGGCGACCTCATTGGCCGCGCGCTGCGCGAGGCAAATCTCCCCCAAGGTTGCCTCGTGACGATGTTGTATCGCGGGGGGCGCATGGTGATCCCGCGCGGCGATACCGTGCTGCAAGAAGGCGATCAATTGACGATTTTGGGCGGGCATGAAGCGTTGCGCGACCTCGAGGTACTGTTTGGCGGACGGTGAGTCTTTGCGCGCAGGCGATGGGATCAGCCATAGAGGCGACCAAAGGCGTTGGTGCGTTTGCGCGCTTCGCGCATGAGGCGGTTGCCCCAGGTGGTGGGATATTTGCCCGTGACACACCCCAGGCACAGGGTGTCTGTTTCACAACCAATGCTGCGCCCCAAGTCGGGCACCGCGAGGTACTTCAGGCTATCGACATTGAGTTCGATAGCCATTTTTTTAAATGCTCGGTCGCTGGGCACACCGTGGTATCGCGCGGGCATGTGTTCGGGCGCGAAAAGTTCGCGCAAAGTCGTCATGTCAATGCCGTAAAAACAGGGTGCCACAATGGGCGGACAGGCCACGCGGACGTGAACCTCGGTCGCGCCGCCGATATCGCGCACCTGATGTGCAAGGGTGCGCAGGGTGAGCGAGCGCACAATGGAATCTTCGACGAGGAAAACGCGCTTGCCCGATAGGACAGAGGCCAGGGATGTGTATTTGTTTTTCGCGCTCTGCGTGCGCGTGGTTTCGGGTTGGATGAAGGTGCGCCCCACATAGCGGTTGCGGATCACGCCTTCCATACAGGGCATGTTCAGGTGATGGGCATACGCATCGGCTGCTGCTTTGGCCGTATCCGGAACCGGGACAACCACACACCGGTCGTCGATTTTCTGGTTTTCTTTTTTTGCCAAAATGCGACCGGCCTCAGCGCGAGCAGTATAAACGCTGAGGCCGTCGATTTCACTGGCAACATTGGAAAAATAGACCCATTCAAAGAAGCAGCGGGATTTTTTTTGGGCTTCCGTATAGCGCGCGACGCGATAGTTGCCCTGTTCAACGATCACCATTTCGCCGGGTTCGAGCCATTTAATATCCCTAAAACCCATGTTGGAAAGGGCGGTTGATTCATTCGCCGCGGCAAAGAGGCGACCTTTGACCCCCCAGCACATGGGATGCAGACCCATTGGATCGCGCGAGACAAACATGCGCCCCAAGGCATCGAGAAATGCAATATTATACGCACCGTCAAAATCGCGAGCAAGAGAGCGCATCACATCGGCCAAATCGGGTGGATTTTCACCTCGCAACCGATAGGCGAGGGTGTGCATGATGATTTCGGTGTCTATGTTGAGGGTAAAGTGATAGCCGCGTTTGGACAACAGGCGTTCGCGCAATTGGTCGTAGTTGGCGAGATTGCCATTAAAAGCCAGGGCAAACCATTTCCAGATGCGACCGTGCTGCCGTTCAAAGGGTTGGGCATATCGCACATCGTCTTTGCCACTAGTGGCATATCGCGTGTGTCCAATGGCTGCAAGCCCCGCATGTTGGTTGAGAATGGACTTGTGTTTGCCAGAGTGCGACATTCGAAAGGCTTCGGTGACGCCGCCGAGGTCTTTGAAGGTGTGGAGGATGTGATCGCGTTTGGGGTGATAAGAGCAATATCCCGCGGCGAGTTGCCCTCTGTTTTGAAGATCGAGCAACATGCCGGGCATGTGCGCTGCAACATTTTCAAAGTCCTCTGCATCAGATTGGTTGAGCCAGTAGAGAGCCGCCACGCCGCATTCGTGGCGAATGTCTTCACCCATAAAAACCTCCTATCCCAACGCCTGAGACTGCATATATCGAATCCCCGCAATCATTTCTGCGCGCGTCACGTCATCTCGCGGCACAATTTTTCCGATCTGCTCGGGCAATACAAACCGGATGACGCCATCCCGTGCTTTCTTGTCGCTCATCATCCGCGCCAGCACCTCGTCGATCTTCAAATCGCGCACGCCCTTGGGCATGCCCAACCGCGCAATCAGGGCGTTTTGCCGATCAAACCCCTCCTGTGACCACATTCCCTTTTGCACGGCGATATGCCCGGCAGCCAGCATCCCCAAACACACGGCCTCACCGTGTTTGTAATGCGCGTAATGCGTCACGGCTTCTAGTGCGTGCCCCACCGTGTGCCCGTAATTCAAAATTTCGCGCGCGCCCGTCTCGGTTTCATCCGCGGCCACCACTGCTGCCTTGATGCGACACTGTTGTGCGACGAGCCAATTGATCTGAGCCGCAGGCAGGCTTAGGGTTGCCGCGCCTTCGATGTGATCTTCCAAAAATGCCACCAAGCCGGGGTCGCGTATTATCCCGTGCTTGATCACCTCTGCCAGACCTGCCCGCACGTCGCGCTTGGGCAAGGTATCGAGCGTGGCAGTATCTATCAACACCAGTTTTGGCTGATGAAACGCGCCGATCATGTTCTTTCCCAAAACGTGATCCACGCCTGTTTTGCCCCCCACACTGGCATCGACCTGCGCTTCGAGTGTCGTGGGCACCTGGACAAAATCAATGCCTCTTAAATACGTCGCCGCAACAAAGCCCGCCATATCGCCAATCACACCGCCGCCCAGTGTCACAATACAGGATTTGCGATCCAACCCTCCCGCGATCAGATCGCCGTAAATTTGCGCGGCTGTTTCGAGCGTCTTGTATTGTTCGCCATCGGGCACGGCTATCACCACGACCTTCACACCGGCGCGCACGAGACTCCCTTGAACAGCCTTGAGATAGCGCGCGGCAACCGTCGGATTGGTCACTATGGCCGCGGTTTTTCCCAACCCGCGTTCCGCGTACAGATTGCCCAATTCGCGCAAACAATCGCGCCCGATCACAATATCGTAACTTCGAGCATCCAAATTGACGGTTACCGTTTCCATTGCGAACCCCTACCGGAACCAAAAACGCACTGCAACGCAACGAGGGCCATCCGTGCTGTGTCTTCGGGGGTGCGGTCATTGGTCGAATTTGCAAACGCGTCTGCGCGCGCGTAAAACGGCTCGCGGTCTGCCAACATCTCGGCAATTTTGTTTTTTAACCCATCGTCATCCAACCCGGCCAGCAAGGGCCTTTTGTCGCGCTTGCGGCAGACCCGTTCAAAAATCGTATGGACAGACGCGCGAAAACACAGGCAGACGCCGGTTTTGCGAATCACCGCCCAGTTGCGCTCCTGAGCAATGGCACCGCCGCCGAGGGAAACGATCACAGGGCCCCTCTGAGATGCCTCGATGATCGCTTTGTGCTCCCATTGGCGAAATGCCGCTTCCCCGTCTTGCTCAAAAATTTCGGGAATGGTTTTCCCCGCAGCCTCAACCACCCAATCATCTGTATCGACAAATGGTCGCTGCAACCACGCGGCCAAAACGCGCCCGACTTTGGTTTTCCCGGTGGCCATAAAACCCGTGAGAAATATGGGTTTGTCAGGTAGATCAGACACGGTGCCCGTCCGCAAAAAACATCACATCTGTTCCGGCGCCTTCATCCCCAGCAGGGCCAGGCCCGATGCCAGCACGGTCTTGATCGCATAGACCAAGGCAACGCGAGTCGCAGTCAAATCCGCGCGATCGGAAATGACTTGATGGGCATTGTAAAACCGATTGGCGACCGCGCACAATTCAATCATCGAGGCGGTTATCGCAGACGGTTCGCACTCGTCCGCAGCCTTTTGAATCTGATCGGGGAAGCGCGCCAGACATTTGACGACCTCAAGGGCCTCGCGCTCGCGCAACAACTCAAAATTCACATCCCGCGGCGGCAGGCTGCCCGCATAGCGGCGCAATACACTGCAATATCGCGCGTGGGTATATTGCATATAGGGACCGGTTTCGCCATTGAAATTCAGAACCTCGTTCCAGTCGAACACGATGTCGCGCGTCCGTTTGGAATCCAGATCCGCAAAAATAATCGCGCCAATGCCCACGTCTCGCGCGACTTCCTCGCTGTTTGGCAAATCGGGATTTTTTCCCGCGATAATTTTTCGCGTCAATTCAACGGCGCGGTTCAACACATCTTCCAAAAAAATCACATTGCCCTTGCGCGTGGAGGCGCCGCCGCCATCTTTGAACCGCAGCCGCCCAAACTGCACGTGTACGCATTTTTCTCGCCAATCGTATCCCATCAATTCCAAGACCTGAAACAACTGCCGAAAATAGAGCGATTGCGCCACATCCACCACATAGAGCAGTTTTTCAAAACCATAGGTCTTCCACCGATATTCCAGCGCGGCCAAATCGCGCGTGCCATACAATGTCGCGTCGTCGCTTCGCAACGCGATCAAAGGCGGCATATTCCATTTTTCCAAATTGACAATGGTCGCGCCTTCGCTCACACTGAGCAAACCCTTTGCCCGCAACCGCGCCAGGGTCGCGGGCATCTTGTCCTGATAAAAACTCTCGCCAGCAATGGACTCAAACCCAATGCCCAGCATATTGTACACGCGATCAAACTCTTTGAAACTCACATCCACACACACTTGCCACATCCGCACGGCTTCTTCATCGCCTTTTTCGAGGCGGCGAAACCACGCGCGGGCTTCTTCTTCGAGTTGGGGATTGTCTTCTATCTCTTCGTGAATGCGGACATAGAGTTCCAGCAACTTCTGGATGGTAATATCCGCTGTCAATTCTCCTTCGCCCCAATAATTCCATGCCAGAATCAGCTTGGCAAACTGAGATCCCCAATCGCCCAGATGATTCACCCCGACCACGTCGTAGCCCAATGCCCGATAAATATTGCGTAGGGCATTGCCGATCACGGTTGACCGCAGATGGTGAATGCCAAATGGTTTGGCGATATTGGGATGCGAAAAATCGATCACAACGGTTTTGCCAACGCCTTCATCTCCGCGCCCGTAATCCGCGCCCTGATCGAGAATCGCAGAGAGCGTTTCGCCAATCAAACTGGCTTTTGACACAAAAAAATTGAGATAGGGCCCTGTGGGACGCACCCGTGCAATTCGGTCGCCCGTCACAATTTGTGCAGCGAGATGTTCGGCGATGAGATGGGGGGCTTTGCGAAAAATTTTGGCCAGTGCAAAACACGGCAAAGCACAATCGCCCATTTCGGGTTTTGGCGGGGTTTCGATCAGTGTCCGTACCTCATCGGCGGGCATATCCGCGGCTTTTGACACTTGCAAGACAATTTCTTCGACAAAGGGATTGGGCATAAAATCCCCTTTCATCTATTTCAGAATATCCAAATCCAGAAATTTCTGTACATCGGCCTTCACGTGTGTGGGCACGCGCAACCGATAGTGCTTCCGTTGAGAAATGAGTTCCAAATCGCGGTCTGTCAGCCACACATAGCCCGAAAACCGCTGCCATGGCATGTAGCGCATGCCCATCAGCAGGCCCTTTGCACTCATTGTCACGCGAGGAGTTGCATACGCGAGATAAAAAAATTCGAAGGAGAGCAAAAAACCGAACAATTGCGGGACGAGTCCCACGCCATCTGAAATTGCGGCCCCGCGAAACAGCGCGATGCCGCCCGTCACAATCAAAAGCACATGCCATTGTTTTTGGAAAAAAATCACAACAGGTGCTCGTGCATTGGACACGTGGTGTTGCAACCGCCAATGGGCCACAATAGATGCGCCCAATAAAAGGGGGGCGAGGATCAATATCGCCTGTATGATACGCAAAGACATGTTACGGTTTTGACGCCAAATAAATGGTTGCAATCCCAAAGGTCAATCGAATCGCCTGTACATGGACAAACCCCGCATCGGACAACCGCTGACAAAAATCCGCGCCTTCGGGAAAACGCATCACAGATTCGTACAAATAGCGGTAGGCATTGGGGTCGCGGGATACCATGTGTCCAATTCGGGGCAAAATACGCTGAAAATAGAAATTGTAAATCCCGCGAAACACAGGGGTTCGCGGCCTTGAAAACTCCAGCACAGCCACGCGGCCATCCGCCTTGAGCACGCGGCGCATTTCGCTCAGGGTCGTCTCTAGCTCGGCCATATTGCGAATGCCAAAACCGATCGTCAGGGCGTCAAATGCGCCCTCGCCAAAAGGCAGGTGCGCCCCGTCGCCGCACAGAAATGCGACCGGATTTGTCCGCGACGCATTTTTTTTTTCGCCTCGGCGCAACATCTGTATCGAGAGATCGACGCCGATCACGCGAATATCGCGATGGCGTTTGCCGGATTCAAACCCCAAATCGCCCGTGCCCGTGGCCAAGTCTAAAACGCGCCAGCGCGGCTCGGGTTGCAATTGGTCAACGGCTTTTTTGCGCCACAGAATATCAATGCCCAGGCTCAGCAGGTGGTTGAGCAGGTCGTATCTGTCCGCAATCCCGTCAAACATCTGCCGCACGAACGCGCGCTTGGCTTCAGGCTCTGTCAACACGTCGCGCGCCATGCCTTTATTTTTTGTCTTATGCTTCACGGGTTCACCCGTTTGACAATTGCGTTTTTCATCACCTCGGTGGGTGGCTCAATACCCGTCCAGATCGCAAAAGACCGCGCCCCTTGAAAAACCAGCATATCCAACCCGCCAAACGCCGGCGCGCCGACCGATTGGAACGCGCGCATCAACTGCGTTTCCAAAGGATTGAACACGGTATCGCAAAGCACCAAATCGGGATGGATGGCGCGGACATCGGCAAGGGGCGAGGCATTGACATTTGGATACATGCCCAGGGACGTGGTATTCACAACCACGCCTGCATCGGCAAATGATCCGCGCTGTGAATCGGCATCCAGTGGCCCCACCGCGATTTTTTTTCCGGTCATTTTTTCCATATCCGCTGCGAGAGCCTCCGCGCGTTTGACCGTGCGATTCAAAATCGTCACCTGCTGCACGTCATCCTGCATCCCCAGCGCGTACGTCACCGCGCGAGACGCCCCACCCGCGCCGAGCACCACGCAATGTGCGGGAAATATTTTGATCCCCGCGATTTCGCGCAGCGATGTCGCGATACCATAAACATCTGTGTTGTATCCGACCAATTCGCCATCTTCGCGCGAGATGGTATTGACCGCGCCCACAGCCAATGCCTCTTCCGAAATGCGATCCATGTGTTCCATTACCGCCAACTTGTGCGGAATGGTCACATTCAACCCGCGAATATTCAACCCGCGCACCCCCTTTATTGCCTCGCATATCTGGCCGGGCAGCACGTGGAAAGCCACGTAACAATAATCTACGTCTAAGGCGGCGATCGCGGCATTGTGCATATCGGGCGAAAACGAATGCGCCACTGGGTCGCCAATTACACCTAGCACTTGGCTTGTTGCGCGAATGTTCATGTCAGTTGTCAGCAAAACGAGTTTTCAGCGGTCAGTGGGCAGTTACCCCGTCCTGCCAGAAAGGCATGAACTGGGGTATAACGGGTTGTTTCTCAGACCCGTTCAACGGCCAATTGTACCCCTTCCGTGCCCTTCGTGGATATCCCGTCTCCCCTCTTACTGCTCATCCTTACTTCCGCCGCCGAGCAAATCATCCACAAATTCATCTGCAATGTCAAAACTTTCTTTCCACGAGCAGTTGTACGTATAACGGATAAACGCCACGCCGCCCAAAATCATCGCAATCGCACACAGCGCGAGTTTGAAAAGTATTTTCATGATCTCACCTCTTTTGGTTGACAAGGAGTGACAAACAGGCAAACAACTCGGCAAAGTCTCGGCACATATCACCCGTATTTAGCACGCGCGTTTCGCCCTCGGCTGCCAGTCCTGCCAGTGCAAAGGCCAGTCCCGTGCGGGTATCGCCGCGGGCATTGACCTCGGTTCCCTGAAGCCGCGCAGTCCCCTGCACAACCAAGCCATCGGGCATCGCGCCTACTTTGGCGCCCATGTGGCGCAAATTTTGAATCACAAGTGCCAAGCGGTCGACCTCGCCCTGTCGCAAAACGCCTGCATCTCGAATCACGGTTTCGCCGGCGGCCTGCGTGCCCAACACAGCGAGGAAAGGCACTTCTCGAATAAACAGTGCGGTTTGCTCGCCGCCCAGGCGCGTGCGTCGCAATTCAGAGTTTCTGACTCTGACTGTGCGGATCGCGGACTTGGACTTTGCGCGCGTCACTTGAATGTCCAATTGCGCGTTCAATCGTCGCAACAAGTCCAGTGCGCGTCGGGTTTTCCACCCGTCGCCCACGCGGTGAAGGGTCAAGTCTGAACGCGGCAACATCGCCGCCGTGCCGAGCAAATACAGCGCTGTATCCGGATCGCTCGGCACATCGCATTCGCCGACAAGCCCACGCGCTTCTTTGACTGCATACATTCCGCTCTTCCTAACGCAATCGCACTTGATAGCCCGTATCTCGCAAAATATCGACTGACCGCTTCGCACTCTCCCGTTGTCCAAACCCCATCCGAATGGTCCCGCCTTCGCCTTCGCGGACTTTCAGGACTTCGATATCTTCGATATTGATCCCCTGGTCAGACAGGCGAGAGGCAACATCGGCAATCACGCCGGGTTTGTCTTCTGCCACCAGCAAAATTTCGTGGAGCGGGTGCAAAAACCCTTTGGAATCTTTGGGAATGCCCCCGCGAATGCGGTTGGCATAGTCAAAAATTTTGGATAGGGCTTCTCGATCGACGTTCTCTCGCAGTGCCGCAAGCGCGTGGAGATACGCATCGATCATCTCTCGAATAGGGGTGGCATTGGTCTGGCAGATGTCTCGCCACATGGCAAAGGGACTCGAGGCAATGCGCGTCAAATCGCGAAACCCACCCGCGGCCATCTGCAAGGGGAGGCCATCGGCTTCATTGAGTCTGCCCACCAATCCGACGAGTGTGGTGGCCATCATTTGCGGCAAATGACTCACGGCTGCCGCGACCCGATCGTGTGTTTGGGCAGCCATGCACATTGAACGCGCGCCCAGAGTTTCTACCAGCGCGACGAGTTCGGTCACAATGTCGTTGGGAACACCGCGCGCAGGCGTGAGCACATAAAGCGCGTTTTCAAACAAGAACGGATCGGCCGCGCCCACGCCGCTCTTTTCCGACCCGGCCATCGGATGCCCGCCGACAAAATGCACGCGTTTTCGCGCGGCCCGTTCTGCACATGCGACGATCGCGCGCTTTGTGCTGCCCACATCTGTTATGATGCAGCCCGGCGATGCCGCGCGCATGACCGCGGGCAACTGCGCCAGAATGCGCGAAATGGGCGAACACAAAAACACGAGATCAGCCCGTTTGATGCCGTGATCCATCGCGCCGTATTCATAGCCCTTGTCAATTGCGTTGAGCGCGCGGGCTTCTCGCAGGGTTTCCGCGCGGCTGATGCCAGCGATCTCGCGCCCAATGCCCAACCGCTTAAACGCCAACCCCAGCGACCCACCCATCAACCCCACCCCCACAATGGCAATCGTCGCATCTCGAAATGGCGGATCATTCATGTTAGTTTCTCACGTAAAGGCGTAACCACAGATGAACGCAGATAAATTTCTCTGCCAAGTTTATCTGAGGGCTTTTGCGCCCAACACCACAGCGTCAGTCATCCCGTTCGGTTTGGGAACGGGAACACCGTCCTCGCGGTAGCATTCTTTCATCAATTCCCAGGCTGTTTTCAATTCGACCAACGCCTCGTCGGGTGTCTGTCCGAAAGCCGAGACATTGGGGAGTTCCACAAAATGCACCAGATAATCGCCATCCTCATCGAGGAACATCTCGACCGCGAATCCATCAAAGTCGTCACGGGTATTATTTTTCATTTTTTGTCTCCTGATGGTATTGTCTGAGAAATTGTCGAACTTGGTAGCCCTTGGCCATGGCGCGATTGGGTTGAACGATGAGTCGGTACCCACCGGGCGAGTACCAGACACGGTGGCTTCCTCGCTGGCGGCGTTGCGTCCATCCACATTGACGCATGAGTCGTTCAAATGCCTTAAATTGCAATCCATTGGGGTTTCGCCGAGCTTTGTCGAGCAAGGCTTCTCGTCAGTTCACGCTGTAATTTTATCAAGTTCGTAGAAAGACACAAAAACGCAAAGGCTAAAAGGGGGGGGGTATTCCAGATAAGCTCAGTCACCGAGAAGCTCAATTTATGGACGCTTCTTTGCTTCACTTGGCTGCTGACGGGCAGGCTCTGCGTCTTTGCATTCTATCTCTCGGCTTGCGCGTGTGCCCATGCGCGCAGCGGAACATCATCCCAATTTTTTGTGAGCCAGTATTGCGACGAGGGGTGGAAATCGGATTCTGCGCCCAGCGGATCTCCGCCTGTTGCCAGCGCGCCCAACAACTGCCGCCGAATGGGCGAACTGCGTTCAACGAGTGCCGCATCCTGTTCGATATAATCTGTTGGACGAAGCCACCGATAGTTATATCCCACGTGCATAATTTTTCGCGTTTTTCTCGACAGATTGGGCCCCACGCAGTGCCAAACCGCGGTTCGCCACAACGCGGCAGACCCGGCTCGCAATTTGAGTTCGACCGCTTCTTCTAGATCGACCTCGCGCCCCATTTCCCGCAATTCTTCGGGCCTGCGCTTGTGACTGCCCGGCACCAACCAGAGATTGCCGCAATTGGATTCGGTCATGTCGTAGAGCACGTAAAAAATTTTGATCTCCATAAACGGAAGCCGTCCATCGAGCGACGGCGCCAGAAACAACACATCGCTCGCCAAATCGGGATGCCATGCCACATTGCGATACCCAACTTTCTGATCTTCACCCCTGCCAACCCCTACATCACCTGCGGTTAAGCCCTTGGGATAGGGCGGACGATAGTCCAAGTGCGTGGTTCGGATCTGGATATTCCAGCCAATCGCGTCCACCACCAGAGGCAACATGCGCGGGTGATCGATCAAATCGAGAAAGGCATCGTGCTGCGACAGGGCATTTCGCACGGCAAACGGGTCATCAGGCCCCAGGCCTTCGGCTGCTCGAACCCGCTCTGCCACCTCGTCAATCGCCAGCAGGAGCCGATGGACTTCGCACCTATCCAAAAAATCCTCGAGAATAATAAATCCCTTTTCTTCAAAGTCCTTTTCTTGTTGCTCTGTCATCGCAAGAGCCATAAAGACCTCCTCGTTGAACGCTATTGATCGGGATGCGCATTTCGTTCTATCAAATACTCACCTGATGGTGATTTGACTAAAATGGGACGATCCCGCCATTGCAAACATAAATCAGGTGGAATATCTCATGAAAAATAATGCATACAGTTCAGAATCTTCCAAGGTAACCTGTGCATTGCCACTTCCGTGAACTTTGCATTCTGAGAGTAAATTCTGAATTGTCATACTCGCCATAATCGTCATCCAAAAAGATTGAGTTGAGGATTCTTTTGGGGTACAATCCCCGAAGCATACGATCTGTTTTTGCAAGTGCCGGGCTCATAGTCGTGGCCTTTGTCAAGGTATGTGCAAATAATTGACCCGGCGAGTTGTGTCCAACTTCATCAAACCCATAGTTAGCCCGTAGATGCACGGCAAACATCTGTGCCAATAGAGGAGGAATCGCATTCCCAATCTGCTTGATTCGCTCTGAAGCGTTTCCTTGAAATCTGAACCAATCGGGAAACGTTTGTATGCGAGCACATTCACGCAAAGTTAAGGGGCGATTGTTTTCTGGATGTATAAATTCTCTTATCGCAGCACTTGTTATCGTTAAACTCGGTTCGTCAAAAATCAACCGCTTAATGCCCGAGGGCGCGCCCCCTCTTCTTTCCGTGGGCGTTCCATCCATCACACGTCGATTAGCTCTTCGTCTAAAGGATTCGTGATGGAGTGATTTTGGAAGATCCTTCATCGATTGACCCGGTTTCAAGTTCGCAATTCTTTTGAGTTGGATACCATCTATTTTAGACGTAAAGTGATCGTATAACTTCTCATTGCCGTCGCGCAGTTGTTCTTCCCATTCACGTTTGGGTTTACACGGATAGCTAACGGGTCTGTTCTTGTCGTGCGTCGGAGTGGGAAGTTCCCCGATTGTGTGTCTCAGTGTGACAGCGGAATTTTTAAAAATGCGACCGTAGATATGCACAGTGGGTTCTGGCAAATTAAACGTCATTCCCAATCTATTTCCAATAACAAAAATTCTCTTTCTCCTTTGTGGTATTCCGTATTCCTGTGCATAGATTTTGTCGATTCTTATCGCATATCCCAGATTGATAAAGGCATTTGCCGCTTCATAGACATATAGACCACCTTTAGCCGTAAGCATGCCCTCAACATTTTCTAAAATAAACCATTTGGGACGCAAGACAGCCAAAGCGTTGACGTAATGCTTCAACAATCCGTTTCTCGGGTCGTCCCAAAATCGCATCCCTACAGTGCTAAACCCCTGGCACGGGGGGCCACCGATAAGAATATCCAATTCACCCGTTTTTAAGCCCAAATTTTTGAGCAGTTTTTCAAAGTCACAAGACATGATATCCGCCATTTTACATGGGATATCGGGAAAATTATGTCTGTAAGTTTGCACAGCATTTTCATCTATATCGAATGCGTAGAGCATGTGATAGCCCGCGCGTTTGAATCCTAAAGAACACCCACCGACACCTGCAAAGAGACTCATGGCTAAAGATTTGGCATCCATTTTCTATTTTTTGTTTGGGGAACAAATACCGAAGGCAATTTCAAGTTGTGTCGAATATACCTATCACTTGCAAATAATTCAAGGCACAACTGCGTCAAAAAACCTCTTCTCTGCACAGCATTGTCCAAGCGAGTTTTCTTTGTAAAAAATAAAAAGCCCCGAATGAAAGCATCCGGGGCAATGGTGCAAAACTTATGGCTCAGTGGCTGCCTACTTTACAGCAACTGGGCAACTGCGTATAGGCATCGGGGTCGGCTTTTTTGTCGTTGGCTGCATAACCCGCCTTTACAACGGCCCGCTCCAAATCGGAAACCGTGGCCACATGGGCATCAAACGTCACCTTTGCTGTCTTGGTTTTCAGATCAACTTCGACGCGCTGAACGCCCTGGACCGTTTTCAGGGCTTTTTCTACGGTATTGGAACAAGCAGCACATTGCAGCGTTGGCACCTTCACCGCCACCGTTGTCGCTTCCGACTTTGAAGAACAGCCGCTCAACCTCATCATTCCCGCGACCGTCACACACGCGACCAACAATGCGAAAATACGAGACTGCATAACCTACCTCCTGATAATAAGTTGTTAGCGGTCAGCCTCACATCCACCCTTCCCACTGTCTATTGCTCGTTGTTCTTCGTCCATTCCCTCTCTTTCCACAATGCGTAAATTGCCGGAATCACCAAGAGTGTCAAAATCGTCGACGACACCATCCCGCCCACCATCGGTGCCGCAATGCGTTTCATCGCCTCGGACCCCGTGCCCGTTGACCACATAATGGGCAACAGACCCATCATCGTTGAACACACCGTCATCAACTTGGGGCGCACCCGCTCCACCGCGCCGGATATCACCGCACGGTGTAAGTCTGCCAGCATCCCTGTCTCACCTTTTTCGCGTTTTATGCGTTCACAAGCCTGATCCAGATAAATCAGCATGACGACCCCGGTCTCAGCGGCCAATCCAGCCAGCGCGATAAACCCCACGCCCACGGCAATGCTCATATCGTAATTCAAAATATACATCAACCATATCCCGCCGACCAGTGCAAAGGGCAGGGAAAGCATCACGATTAAGCTCTCAGACACATTTCTAAAATTTAGATACAAGAGGAAAAAAATAATCACGAGGGTCACGGGCACGACGATCTTCAGCTTCTTTTCGGCTCGCAGCATATATTCGTACTGTCCGCTCCAGATCACGGTGTACCCCGGCGGCATGGGCACTTGTTCCAATACCGCTCGTTGCGCCCGCGCGACATAGGTGCCCACATCCACGCCTTCAATATCGACGTACACCCATGCGTTTAGCCGCGCATTTTCACTTTTAATGCTCGGCGGCCCTTTCCGAATGCGAAGATCGGCCACTTGTGCAAGGGGGATTTGTGCTCCCATGGGCGTGGGCACCAGCACGCGCTGCAGCGCGGGCAAATTGTCGCGCAATGCCCGGCCATAACGCAAATTCACCGGGTAACGCGCCAATCCCTCTACAGTATGCGTGATGTTCTGTCCGCCCAATGCCGACATGATGACATCCTGCACATCGCCAACCGTCAGGCCATAGCGCGCGGCGGCCTGTCTATCGATCTCAAAATCCAGATAATTGCCGCCCGCGGCCCGCTCGGCAAATGCACTCAAGGTGCCGCGCAACCCGCGCACCACCGCCTCGATTTTCTCGCCCAACATCTGCAATGTTTCCAAGTCATCTCCCACAACTTTGATGCCCACGGGCGTCTTAATGCCGGTTGAAAGCATATCGATGCGCGTCTTAATCGGCATGGTCCACGCGTTGGTCAACCCCGGAAATTTGATGGCATCGTTCAATTCCCGAATTAATTTTTGGGGCGTCATGCCATGTCGCCACTCGGACTCGGGCTTGAGCACAATTGTCGTCTCGATCATCGACAGGGGTGCCGGGTCTGTGGCGGTCTCTGCCCGGCCAATTTTCCCGAACACCTGTTCAACTTCGGGAAAGGCGCGAATGATTTTATCGGTTTGTTGCAACAGTGCCCGCGCTCGGGTAATCGACACTCCCGGCAATGTCGTGGGCATATACAACAGATCGCCCTCGTACAAGGGCGGCATAAATTCCGATCCGATCTTTTCGATGGGAAACAGCGTCTCCAATTTCACCAAAGCCCGATACGTCAAACTCTGAGGCCGATCCGAAAAATGCGACGCCACCATCTCTCGAAAGGGAAATACCGTCACAAACAACACGAGTCCGCCCGATGCCACTGTTATGCCCCGATGTCGCAATACCCAGTCCACCGCGGGCCGATACAGCGCGATCAGAACGCGACTGATGGGATTTTGGGATTCAGACCGAATTTTGCCGCGCACGAAAAAGGTCATCAGCACGGGCACAACTGTAATCGCCAAAAATGCCGCTGCAGCCATGGCATAAGTTTTGGTATAGGCGAGCGGCTTGAACAACCGACCTTCCTGTGCCTCGAGCGAAAAGATCGGCAAAAACGACAGCGTAATGATCAACAGGGAGAAAAACAGCGCGGGCCCGACCTCTTGCGAAGCGGCAATGACGATTTCTGTGTGGGACTTTTTTGGGGCATCGCGTTCTAGGTGTTTGTGTGCATTTTCGACCATCACAATGGCCGCATCCACCATCGCCCCAATGGCGATGGCAATGCCGCCGAGCGACATAATATTCGAATGGACGCCGTGATGGTGCATTGCAATAAAAGCGATTAAAATCCCCATCGGCAATGTGAAAACAGCCACAAAAGCACTGCGAAAATGCAGCAGGAAAACCACGCACACCACCGCCACAATCGCGATCTCTTCCATCAGCTTTTTTCGCAAATGATCGACCGCGCGCAGGATCAATGCCGAGCGATCGTAATTGGCGATCACCATCACCCCTTCGGGAAGGCCGGGTTTGAGTGCTGCCATCTTTTTTTTTACCCGCTCGATGACTTTGAGCGCGTTTTCCCCAGACCGCATCACCACAATACCGCCCACCACTTCGCCCTCGCCATTCCACTCGGCCAATCCCCTGCGGAGTTCCGGCCCTATCTGCACAGTCGCAATGTCTTTGACGCGAATCGGGGTGCCGTGGTCATCCGCGCCCAGGGCAATGTGCTCGATATCCGCCACCGACTGGATGTACCCCAACCCGCGCACCATAAATTCCGTCTCGCCCAATTCGACCAGTCGCCCACCCACATCGCTGTTGCTGCGCTGAATTGCCGTGCGAACTTTTTGCAACGGGATATTGTATGCCAGCAAGCGGTTGGGATCCACAGTGACTTGATACTGCTTGACAAATCCACCCACAGACGCCACTTCTGACACGCCCGGCACGCTGCTCAGTTCATATCGCAAATACCAATCCTGAATGGACCGCAATTCCGACAGATCGCGCGTACCCGTCGTGTCCAACACCGCATATTGATAGACCCAACCCACACCCGTCGCATCGGGGCCCAGCGCGGGCGTTACCCCGCGCGGCAATCTGTTGGACGCGGCATTGAGGTATTCCAACACGCGGCTGCGCGCCCAGTACATATCCGTTCCATCTTCAAAAATTACATACACATAAGATATGCCAAAAAACGAATAACCCCGCACGGTCTTTGCGTGGGGCACAGACAACATCGCGGTCGTCAGCGGATACGTCACTTGATCTTCCACCACTTGCGGCGCCTGCCCCGGGTATTCGGTAAACACGATGACCTGGACATCCGACAAATCGGGAATCGCATCTAGGGGCGCGTTCACCATCGCATACACCCCCCACCCCATCGCCATCACAGCGACAATTCCCACCAGAAATCGATTCTCCACACTCGCTTCAATGATTCGATTTAACATATTTTAGCTCTCAGCGGTCATCCCCCCACCCATCCCCACTCCAGGCGAGACGTGAGACGCCCGAAGGCCACCCAACCCCATCCTGTAAATCTGTCTTGGGACTCTGTTCATTCCCAATTCCCAATTCCTAATTGTTCATCCCCGCCAATGCAGCTTTCAAATTGCTCTCTGAATCGATCAAAAACTGCGCGGATGTCACAATCTGTTCGCCCGGATTTAGCCCGCGCAGCACCTCATAGCCATCCTCGGTCTCGACCCCGGTGTGGATCTCGCGCGGTTCAAATTTGCCGTTCCCCAGCGCCATCACAACGACCTTGCGCGTTCCCGAATGGATCACGGCCTGAGCGGGTACCACGACGGCCTTGCGCGCCACTTCGGGGCGGATCACCACATCGGCATACATATCGGGTTTGAGCGCGCCATCGGCATTGTCAAAGGCTATCCGCACTTGAACCGTGCGCGTCTTTTGATTCATAAAGGGAAAAATGTAATCCACTTGTCCTTCAAAGCGCGTGCTGAAGGCAGGCGGATCATCCAGTGTGTTTAATCGGGGATACGCCAACGCCATCTCTGCGCGCTGCCCTTCGGCAATCCACGACATCTCGGATTCATACACATCGGCATAAACCCACACCCTGGACAGATCCGCGATGCGATACAGGTGTTGTCCCGACTCAATGTACGCGCCTTCCAGCACATCTTTGTGCGTCACAATGCCCGACCGAGGCGCCAAAATGGGCATGGTTCGAGCAGCCTGTCGCGTCGTTTTCAACTCGGCGATCTGATCCGCTGAAATATCCCAATACAGCAACCTTTGCCGCGCGGCCGCGAGCAAATCAGCGGCATTTCGCGCCACATTGCGATCCGAACCTTCGCGCATTCTCTCCGCATAATCCAGTGCCGTCACATACTCCTCTTGCGCCGCGACCAGTTCCGGACTGTAAAGCGCGAGCAAAGGCTGCCCCTTTTCCACCCACTGACCGGTATAATCCACATACAACTGCTCGACCCATCCGGCGATCTTGCTGTTCACATCCATAATCCGGGTCTCGTCGTAATCGACCCTGCCCACCGCGCGCACCGCGCGCTTCAAGGGCTGCGCTTTCACGACTAGCGTTTTCACGCCGATATTTTGAATCACTGCGGGATCGATCTGCACCTGCCCATTTTGCGCGGGCGATGGGTCAGTCTCTTTCTTCACGAGGTCCATCCCGCAGATGGGGCAGGTTCCCGATTTGTCCGACACGACCGTTGGGTGCATCGGGCAGATATGCGTCGTCAATGCCCGCGCTCGGTGTGTGTCACCCGAGATCCAGACCCCGCCGGCAAATCCCGCGATCAATGCCAAAACTGGCATGAGGTATTTCATCTCCAAAATTCCTTTCACATATCAGCGCGCTTCGACCTGTCTGCCGTGTTGACTTCGGCGAGCTCAGTCAAGTCGTTGAGCCTGCGGTCTCTGAGCCGGACACTGAGCCTGTCGAAGTGTGTCGAAGTGTGTCGAAGAGTCGAAACACAGGCAGGCGTCAGGTTTATCTACCGATGGGTAGGCAGGGATAGGTAGGGCAGACAAGCGTCTGGCGTCTCACCAATGGGGCGGCAGGGAGCAGGGGCTGAAAGCTGAAAGCCGATAGCTGACTGCTGACTGCTGACTGCTAACCACTAACGCCCCACCGCGGACTTGAGGTCTGCCACGCGTTTTTCATGCGCAATCACATGCTGGTAATACGCAAGTTCAAAATTCAATAAGGTTGTGTGATCGTTCAACAGCGTCAAAAAATCCACTTGGCCCACCCGATACCCCGACAGTGCAGAGGCCAGGGACTGCTCTGCTTGCGGCAACATCGCAGCGCGAAACAACTCCGCGCTTTCCCGATGTTGCATGGCCTCGATGACCAAGCGTTGAATTTCATAGTGAATCTGCTGGCGTTCAGCGATCTTTCGCGCTTCTGCCCGGTGCATATTCGCCCGTGCTTCTGCAATTTGCAGTCGCTGTTTTCGCCCGCCAAATACGGGCAGCGAAATGCCCACGCCAACCGATACAAAATCGCTGCCTTTCACGGGATCGTTAGCTGTAAACGCGCGCTGCCGATACCCCACATCCACCGTCACATCCGGCCAGAAATTTCTTCGCGCCACCTCAACTTGTGCCTGTCGCATCGCAATCGCTCGATCCATCGCTTGCAGGGATGGTCGCGCATCATCTGCAAGCATCTGCAAGGCATTGACCGACAACGGCACGTCCGAAAGGGCAATGGTATCTGGCGGCGCGCCCAACGGGCTTTGCGGCGACCGGTTTAGCACCAAGTTCAAACGCGCCTCTGCCAATTGTTTTTCCGCCCGAAGGGCAATCAGTTGTACGTCCAGCGCGGACAGCGACACTTGGGCTTTCAACACATCCTGTTGCAACCCCTTTCCAACCGCGTATTTCGCGCGTGCAATACGCACCAAGTCTTGCAACAACACCCGATTCTTTTGCGTGATTGCAATGGCGCGGGCCACATAAGCCAGCGACAAAAACGGCTGCGTGACCGCATTGGCGATAGCCAGTTCTCGGTCGCGCAATTGCCATGCAACAGCATCTGACGCAAATTGGGCCGATCGCTGGCGTGCCCGATGTTTTCCCGGTAGGGGAAGCCTTTGGCTGAGCACGAATTGATTCCCACTCATGGGCGTGCTGCCAAAATTGAAGTTGCTCAGCGGCACGTGGCTCGCCTCAAAGCGAAAGGACGGATCTGCCAGCGCGCCCGCTTGCGGAATTTTTGCTTCAAAAGCTGCCCGTCGCGCGCGCAAAACCGATAAATTGGGATTGTTTTTCAAAGCCTCTTGAATGAGCGCGTCCAGATCGAGTTCGTCTGCCCGCAAAGGCAAGACAAATACGCCCATAAGGCACAGCCCGAGCATGGCGCGAAATGCATACACAGGCACCTCCAGAAAATCGCGGTGAAATGTCGAAAAAAAAATAAAAAAGAAAAACGCCCTCAAAAAGGACGCAATGCGCCAGGGCAAACGACGGCAGGGAACGATTTGTACACACTTGTCCCCAAACGCCGTTCAGGCGCGGGAAGGGAATCTCACAAGCGGAATGTCGCGTGGAGAAGATACAGATCGGGCGGTGATCGCAGAGTTTCTCGGCGATCTGGCGCCTTCAAAGGAAGGGAGGGATGATGAGAAAGAACGGCAGCATGCAGGGTTACACAGATCGAATCCAGCTGTGGATTTTGCCATTTACTGGACAAAACAGCCAGATCGCGCGCCGGCATTTCCCGATCGACGGTCGCGTCTTTACGACAACAGCAATCGTCCATCTCTGACGCCGCATGGCAGCGCGGCATCGGCACCTTGTGAACCCAACACAGACAGGGCGCAGCCGTTCCGATGAGCGTTAGCGCGACAACAAAAATGTGGGCAAAATGTCGCAACAGATATCCTTTATTTTTACTTTGTGGCAGCATCAGGGTCATTCCAACACCTGCGGGCGCGCTCGGTGATCAGCGGCAGAGGATAGCTTTTGTTCCTGTACCCTCTGATGAGAAGTTGGACGCCTTCCACGTGGCCCCTGTGATTTCAAGCATACGCCTCTTGCCTCTGCCAGTACCTTGCCGAAGTTCGGTGTGATAGCCGGGAGGGCGTGACACGAAAAGAATACCCAAAAGCAATCATCATGGCAAGGGGCGAGAACGCATGGGTGGCCGCTTGGCTTTTCACCATCGCCATCGGCCTCGTCGTCCCCAGTCATCTTCCCGGTCTTCGGGTGTTTCGCCGATCACGATATCGAAATTTGCCTTCAATTCACCGATCTCAGATCTGGGCAGGGGCTCAAACGCGGCGGACAGCCTCTGGCGAGTCGCGCGGCTCGATCGAAAGATAAAATCCCACTCATTGTCGGGGTTGTCCTTCACGTACAACTGCGTGGTCAAAAGCCGATGCCCATTTTTGTTGATCGCAAAATGAATGTGTGCGGTTCGGGCACCCCCGTACGGCACGGGCTTAATGGTCCGAAAGCGGTACTCACCTGTGGATCCCGTTTCAAAACGCCCAAACCCCTGAAAATTTTTGTCTCGCCGCCTCCGCCGCGGAGCCTCTGTATGAATGTAAACCCCGCGGCTATCGACCTGCCAGATTTCCACCAGGGCGTTTTTGATCGGATTGCCATTCACATCCACAACGCGCCCGGTCAAGTGCGTGATTTCTCCCACGGCTGGCGTAATCGCATCGCTGATCACCACGAGATCGTTATCGACATCCAGTGGCATTTCATCTGGATAAAACGGGCCTTCGGTCTGCCGGGGCGTGCGCGCGAGTTGTTCGGCAAAAGCCCCGGGTATTGCAAAAGCCGCAGCACCCCATGTGGCGGCTTGACAGAGAAAACGTCGGCGATTTACAGACATCGCGATCTCCCTTACGAATAATTTTCATCGAGCACTGTTACTTAGACCGCGCAATGCGCCAAAACGTTCCCGCACTTCATCGCCTGCCCGCGATATGGGGCTGAACCTCGCCAAAGAGGTCGTTCAGAAATCGCTTCATTTTTTTTTTTTTGGAATTATATTTTTTTATTCAGGAAAAAAAACCCGAGTGCTATTTCCGTGCGATTGCCAGCGTTTGGGGAAAAATATATCTTTTCACGGTCTGGTGACTCACTGGCTTTGGGGGCAGTCCGACAGGACGAAACCCTCAAGTGGATGGAAAACTGTCTGAGTTGAAAAACCCCTGACCTCGTCATCGCGAAATTCGGCTCTCTCTTGAACACAGCACTGACGATGGCTGTGCGAGGAATCTGAACCCCTCTTCTTCGAGATTTATCATGCCTCCCAAGTCTTCTCTTTTGCCGCGCATTTCCGTGTTGCGGCCCGTGTCGATTACCATGTGCCTCATCGCGCTGCTCGTGCTGGGTGCAGTGGCGTATTGGCGCGTGCCCCTCAAGCTGATGCCCGAAGGGTTGGAACATCCCTTTTTGACTGTGCGGATCGGTTTTCGCAATGCCACGCCGCAAGAGACCGAGCAACAGATCACCTTGCCTTTGGAAGAGACGCTTCGCACGGTCAAGGGCATTAAGCGTTTGCGGAGCTTTAGCGATTCGCGCGGGGCGCGTGCAATGATCGAATTTCGCCAATATACCGATATGGTGGCAGCCTATAATCGAGTTTCGGATCGCCTCGAACACCTCAAATCCACGCTGCCCGAAGAAGCGAGGGACGAGGTACGCATTTACAAGTACGATCAGGATTCGTGGGAAATTATGTGGGTGGCGATGTCAATTGACTCAACTATTACAGACCGCTTTCGGTTTATCGAAACTTATATTCAGCGTCCTTTGGCGCGTGTAGATGGCGTTGGGCGGATTACTTTTTTTGGCGTGGATCGCAAAGAAGTGATGGTGGAGGTGGATCATGAGCGCGCGACCGCGCGCGGGGTGCGTATCAGCGATATCGTATCGACCTTGAAGGGCGATAATTTCGCGCTCGCCGGGGGGTATGTGCGCGAGGGAAAAAAGAAATTTTACGTGCGTTCATTGGCGCGATACACCGCGCTTCGGGAAATCGAAAATATCCCGATCCAGTCGCGAGCGGGCAAGGTGCGCTTGGGCGACGTGGCGCGGGTGGTTTACGACGTGCCCGAAGAGTCGTGGGTTCAGCGCATCGATGGCAAAGCGGGCATTAGCTTTGGCATCAAACAGGAATCGGGCGCGAATATCGTAGAAGTCACAGACCGGGTAGTGGCAAAGCTGCGCCAGATTGAACAGGAGGCCGGGCAGGTGTCGTTTCGGATGATGTTCAATCAGGGATTTTTTATCAAAGAATCCATTCGCAACCTTCAAGAAACGGGCCTCTGGGGCGGGGTGTTTGCCGCGCTGGTGTTGTTATTTTTTTTGCGGACGGTGCGCATGACAGCCATTATCACCTTGGCTATTCCGCTGTGTGTGATGATCGCGCTGATCGCGCTGTATTTTATCGGCTGGTCGCTCAATGTGGTGACCATGATGGGGCTTATGGTGGGCGTTGGGCTGGTGGTCGATAATGCCATTGTGATCTTGGAGAATATTTATCGGCGACGCGGGCGCGGAGAGGCCGCCAAAGACGCCGCGATATGGGGCGCGAGTGAAGTGGGGTTGGCGATCACCATGGCCACGTTGACGACTGTGGTGGTGTTTTTGCCCATGATGTTGTTTAGTGGCGATATGTTTATGGATTTTTATATGACGCGCATGGGCATTCCGGTTGGGGTGGCCCTGATGGGGTCGCTGTTTGTCGCCTTGTTATTTATTCCGCTGGCTTCGGTGAAATTGGGCAAAGGACGGGTGCGCCCGGATCCCAAATCCATCGCGAAAGCGCGGGGCATTTACGCGCGCATGCTCACATGGACATTGAAACACCGTCGGGACGCGGTCTTGATCGCCATCGCGTTGTTTGCGACGATCATGTATCCCAACTTAAATCCCCTGAGCAACCTGAAGCGCGGCGAACGCAACGGGGGCAAGGTGAATGATTTGAGCGTGCGGTTGAAAATGCCGCGCCATTTTTCACTCGAAGAAACCGCGGATATTGTGGCCGAGGTCGAGCAATTTTTAGAGTCTCGGCGCGAAAAATACGGCTATGAAACCCTGCGCGTTTATTACCGGCCCGGATATGGTTATTTGCGGATGTACATGCCCCTCAAAAGCGATGACCCGTGGTGGTATGCGGCCTATAAAAACGCGCGCAAAGCCTTGGGTGTCCCGGTTGATGGGCCAATGGAGCGACAGGAAATGGTCGAAGACATCAGCGAGCACACGCCCAAATACGTGGGCGTGTGGCACTCTTTGGCGCGATATGGCGATGGCACGATTGGGAGGGATTCGTCGGTCAATCTTTATCTGGAGGGTGAGGATACCGAGGTGCTGATCAGTCTCGTAGATGAGGTTGAGCGCCGCTTGCGGCAAATCCCTGCGATTGTCAGCGTTGATACGGATTTGGAACGGGCCGATGATGAGGTGCGGGTCACGGTTGATCGGGAGCGGTCCAAGCGACTTGGCATTTCCGCGCGGGATATCGGACGCTATATTTCTTTTGGATTGCAAGGCGTGGCACTGCCCCGTTTTCAGTCTGAGGACGGTGAAGTCAGCGTGCGCCTTTATCTGGAGCGGTCGGACCGACAAAATCTGAATCAGCTACGCAATTTTTCGTTTGCGACCAAAGAGGGCACAGAAGTCGCCTTGGGCGAACTCGCGTCTTTTCAGGTCTCGCGCGGAACGGGGCGCATCTCGCGCTACGATGGCAAGGTCAAGTTGCGTATTAAGGCGTATGCCGTGCGGCTAAATAGGGGATTGTTGTACGAGCAAATTGACAAAGTGATGGAAGGGCTCGACCTGCCGCGTGGATATGCTTGGCATAAAGGCGAGCAATTTAAGCGCATTGCCGAGACCACGGCCTCGGGGCAAATCGGCATTGTGATGGCGGTTACGAGTGTGTTTTTGTTGATGGGGATTTTGTTTGAGTCGTTTATTTTGCCGTTTTCCGTGCTCTTTTCGATCCCATTTTCTTTTTTTGGTGTGTACTGGACCTTGTATTTGACCGACACGCCGATGGATACGATGGCGTTCATTGGGGTGATTGTGTTGATCGGCGTGGTGGTGAACAACGCGATTGTTTTGGTGGATATGGTCAATCGCTTGCGCGCAGAGGGGATGGATCGCTTTGATGCGATTTTGGAGGCGGGGCGCAATCGCTTTCGCCCCATTTTGATGACGACATTTACAACGGTGTTCGGCTTGTTGCCCATGGCTTTAGGCGATAGCAATGTGATGGGCGTCCCTTACGCGCCTTTGGGGCGCACGATGATGGGTGGGCTTTTGGCGTCGACATTTCTGACCTTGCTCGTCGTGCCTTTGTTTTACACATTGCTCGACGATTTGCGCCTGACCATGCGGCGTTTGCGCGCGGGCGTATTCGCGCCCCGCGATGCAAAGGCGGCTTATGATGTTGCCGATGATGATTGAGTGTGAGCGGACCGCGGAGAACCAATGTCGGTGGTTCGTCTGAGGAACGCGAGCGATGTCTGTTCAAAGCCGTAGGCGTGGGCTTGGATGAGTGAAAAAGACAGAAAATAGCGGTTGTGGCGGCTAGGGAGTGCCACTTTTTTTGGGGATTTGGAGGGTGCGATGTCAAAAAAAGAACGCCCGCTGATGGGGATTGCGATGGGCGATCCGTGTGGGATAGGCCCCGAAGTGATCGCGAAGGCTCTGGGACGCGAGGAGAGCTATCGCCTGTGCAAACCGCTCGTGATTGGACACCCCGAAATATTGAAACGCGATATGGCTGTGGCCGGTGTGCGATTGGATGTGCGAGTCGTGGATCAACCCGAAGAGGGCGCGTTTGAATTTGGGTGCGTCGATATCTGGTGTCCGGTGGCTGTCGATGTGGATCAGATCGCGATGGGCACCGTGTGCCCCGAGGCGGGCAAGGCAGCGGCCGAGTGGGTGATTCACGCGGTTGATCTGGCCATGGCGGATCGCATTGAGGGCATTGTAACCGCGCCGTTGAACAAGGAAGCGATGAATCTGGCGGGGTATCCCTACGCGGGGCATACGGAATTGTTGGCCGAGCGAACGGGCGCGGGGCGCGCGTATCTGATGCTCGCGTCTGACCGCCTGACCGTGTCGCATGTAACGGGGCATATTGCGTTGCACGAGGTGCCCGAGAGGCTCACGTCCGATCTGATCTGCGATGTGATTCGCCTGACCCGCGATGCGCTTGACCACATGGGCGCGTCAGATCCCCGGGTTGCCGTGTGTGGCTTAAATCCACACGCGGGCGAAAAAGGTTTGTTTGGCCGCGAAGATGCCGAAATCATCCGCCCGGCGGTTGAACAGGTGCTGAACAAAGGCTGGCGCGTCGATGGCCCGCTGCCTGCGGACACGACTTTTTTGAAGGCTTACAATGGGATCTACGACGGGGTGGTGGCGATGTATCACGATCAGGGCCATGGGCCCGCAAAGCTGGTGGCGTTTGACAAAGCCGTAAATGTGACCCTGGGATTGCCGATTGTGCGGACGTCTGTGGATCACGGCACGGCTTATGATATTGCGGGCAAAGGCATTGCCAAAGCCGAGAATATGTTGCAGGCGATTCGGGTGGGGAGCAAGTTGGCAAAAATCGGCGAGAAGCGAGAAGCAACCACAGCACAGGCACCGAAGCCCTGAGCCTGCGAAGGGGAAGCGAGTATGAACGCAGATGAACAGATAAAGCGAATAACGCCACCGCTGATATCGAACGCGCGCTACGCCATCCCCGCGATGACGTCGAGGAGCACGAGGTGCTCGCCCGTGTCGCAAAAGACGGGGGTGCGCGCGGGCGGATTTTCCGGGAAAAATTCCGCGTAGGCTTCGTTGAAATCTGAAAAAAGCGCGCGATCTTTGAGGATGGCTGTCACTTTCAAGGTGTTGTCGAGTGATGTGCCCGCGTCTTCGAGAATGCCTGAAATATTGGTGAGGATGCGCCGGGTTTGCGTTTTGACATCGTCTCCGTCAATTTCATCGGTTTCCGGGTCGAGCGGGGGCTGAGCCGAGATGAAGATGAGGTCGCCGTAGATCACGGCTTGTGAGTAGGGAAATTTGGGAATATTGCCGCGTTTGCTGGTGAAGGATTGTTTTTTCATCGTCGTCTCCTTTTCAAAGGGCCACCGGTTTTGTATTCACCCGTTTGCCAAATCCCTCTGTGAAAATCAGAAAATCGCTGAATCCCACCGTACCATTGTCATCGAGATCGTATGTGCTGTCAAAACCCATATCATTTTCCGACAGACCAAAATGGCTGACCAAGAGCAAAAAATCCCCGATCCCAACTTCATTGTCTTCGTCAAAATCAAGGAGTGCCAGATCTACGCCCTCCCTCACGAGTTTCACTTGCACGGTCTTGCCATCTTGACACGTAAACGCCACCACGGTCTGATCGGATTGAACCGATGTCACCTGTGCCAGGTCATACATGCCGTCTAGACGCCATGACCCTTGCACCGTTACTCGAAGGGTCCGAGGCACACTTGGCTGATTGACAATCAACGTGCCGTCCTGTCGGTGCGGCGTTTGAATCTGCCAGTTCCAACCGTAATCTGGATCGGATACCGAGAGCAGCAACCCGTCTTCGACCTCGCGCGTCATCGCCAAACTCGGCAGATCAACCGACACAATCGGGCCCTTCGCGGGTCTTGCCCCCACGTCGAACAGGGCGTAGCCCGTGGCTTTCAAGCCGGGATGATGCACGATGTGTGCCCGATGATCTCGCTGCCAGACCACATACTCGGGCGCGTTGGCAAATTTGCGTACCCGCCACAGCGGTTGCTGCACCAGGACAGCATAGTGATAGGATTTGTCTTGCGGCGCGCGGCCGTGATCGAGATAGGCCAGTTCAAAGGTGCCCATCCCGCCGCCTTCTCGGCCAAAATCTCCAGGGGCTTGAACCCGACGCTGCACGCGCAGACCCCCCCCATCGGGGACCACATAGCCATTGCCCGACGCATCCATCATCCATGCTATTTGGTTCGTCGTGCCCGAAAAGTCGTAGGGTATTGCCAGCACCCCATCGCCATTGACCACCGTGGGATGGTTTTCGGAGATAGATGTCTGAAATAACGAGGTCGCGGTCGAATGGGCCCCCTCATCATTCTCAATACCCGATCCTAGGCAGACCAGTACCTCGTCAAAACAGAACACTGTCTTGACCGCGCGAAAGCTCGTGTTGTGTTCTGTATCGTGCAACTTCAGCGCGAACACGCCGTTTTGACCCTCTAGATTTACTCCACCCACAAATGTCTCATCCGAGAAATTGCGATCGCGCGTCCACTGGTTGAGCACGTCATGGCTGAGGCGTATCGCCGTGGTGCCAGGCCACATGCTCCAGTCCCACCCCGCTTGGACAATCCCACTCACCTCGCGGCTGACCGGCTCACCCTTGGCGTAAATCAGCATTGAACCATAGCTCAAATACCGACCGAGTGGATTATTGCTGGCTGTCGCTTCAAAATCCCAGACGTATTTGCTCCACCCTTTCATGCTGACCATCCACTCTTCGCGGCGGTGAATGGACAGGGCGCCATAAGGCAGGGTCCAGTGTCCTGAGGGCGCGGCTTCGGGTGCGTAATTTCGCTGTGCAAAATCCACCATCATCTGCATCGCGCCCGGCGTGTCCAGATACATGATCCCTACAGACACGCGCTCGAACAACTCCTCTTTCAAGATCGAAGATTCCGGTTTCCAAAGCTGCATAAACACGCCACCCAGTTGGGCATCGACCGGATCATAGCTCAAAGCCAGATACATACACGCTTGCAATACTTTTTGGCCCAATTTTGTGTTAAACGGAAAGCGTCCGTTGATGGCTGTCGAAATATCATAGGTATTCGCCATCACTCTGGCTGTGAGCAGTGCCTGCCTCAAGTTCTCGCGCTTGTCGGGGGCAACCGCAAAGGGGGTGTCGTGCAACAGATATACCAAGAGCGAAGCCACGTGAAACCCGTTGGGTGCATACGCGTTGGCGTAGATGCCCCGATGGTGAAACCCCGAGTAATCGGGCTTGATGGTATCCAGCCAGCCGGGCGCGATGTCAAGGGCGTTATTTAGCCAAGCGACATAGCGGTGCATGGTTGCCACTTTGGTTGTCACTTTTTCAGGCGTGTCGTCGTCCAACATCAGAATGTACAACAGGCGGTACAGCGCCACCGATCGCATAAAATCCGCATTCGTGCCCGGGTCCCATGTTTCCTCATACACCTCGCCAAACAGACTGTGCCACGCCATTGTCGCGGCTTCCCGTTCCAATCGCGATGTGTTGTCCAACTCCTCTCGCATCAAATACACGGCGTGGGCATAGCCGGCCATCCGCAAAAACTCGTGATGCAATGTGCCAATGCCACTGCTCGCCGCCCAACCCTGATCGTTAATGTGGTCAAAGAGGTCCAGAATCTGTTTTTTCTTTTCTGCGTCAGGGGTTGGGGTGATATCCAAACGATAATCCAGCACCAAACGCAACAAAACACCTGCAAAAAAGGACTCGAAATAGGGCTTATAGGGCGAGCCACTGGCAAACAGAGGCGTTCCCACAATCTGATCATTCTCCCGCCGAATCTCATACTGCCCCAGGTTGCGATACCCGCGCTGAATATACGCCTCCAACTCATCGAGCCGAATTTGCACGGGCAGTCGCTGGTCAGCGTTCACATTATCGCCCAAAACCCAGGTCTCATATCGATCGGAAATGGTCTTAAAAGCCTCCTCCTCTTTTTCGCTGATCTCTGCGGGAATATCCCCCGGCAATGTATTCAGGCTCCACCGATATTCTCTGGTTTGCCCGTCTGCAATAAACGGAACTTGTGCATCGGCCGAGGTCCGACGAACTCTATCCACCATTTCCATCACATCCAGATACACAGAATCCAGAACGCTTGTCGCATTGATTTCAAACGCGGTCACTCGTCCATTTCTCGGCCCCGTATAAGCATCATTGCGCGCATCCTCTCGCAAATCGATCCACATCGCCCGCCATCCCGTGAAATTCAAGCCAAACTCAAATTGGTAACGCGGATTGTCTGTGGCCAGTTCGGATTCCGTTCCAAAGCGAAATGTCAGTGTCGCATCTTCCAGTGCTTGCTCGTTGTAAGCCCATGCCCGAAATCCTTCCAACTCAGTCTTGCGTTCTGGCGCCGGATCCGTGAACACAAGGTGCCCATCATTCTGCCACCGCCATTTCAGAGATTGCCGCCCCAACTTGTAATGTTTTGTCGAGAGCGATAATTGGCTGTTTGCATCTGCCTGGTAGGCAGGCGACAATTCCTCAAAATCATAGTGCCATGGCGTATCCTGTGCCATTGCTATGCGGGCTATGCCGAGCACGCCGCCCACAACAAGGGTCAACCATCTTCGAAAGTTCATACACCCCCTCCTTTGCGTTTTCCACTTGTCATGTCAACCACCCCTTGCTAGAACAGTTCGAGTGAATTGCCCACAGCAGTACTGATACCCTCATAGTTGATTGGCACGGAAGGCGCGGAACCCAAACTGACCGTCGCCGGTTCGCTCCCAATCTGCGTCACGGTGATGGCGTCGCTTTCGATGCTTCCCGCTGAAATCGTCGCCTCAGCGGCCGATAGCGTGCCACCCGTCGCGGACAGGCTGACGGTCATATCAAACGGCGCGCCCTCGGCAACCCAAACCTTGACCGTAGCCGGTTCTGTGGCAGTCAAGTCCGTATTGTCTGTGCGTTTTAGTTGGAGTGTGAGCGTGAAATTAGAACCCGTATTGCCCGACAAGTCTAGACGAGTTAGGCTAGACAGGCCGAAAAACATACTATCGGGCAGCGCGGTCAACTTATTGTCGCCGAGGTTCAGGATTCTCAGACTGGATAAGTCGGAGAATGCGCTAGCGGGCAGTTCGCGCAAAGAATTGTCGTCGAGCCATAGCCCTTGCAAGTTGGACAGGTCATTGAACACACCCGCGGGAAGCGCGTTCAAGTCGTTATGCGTCAGACTCAGGGTTTGCAAGTTGGACAGGTCATTGAACACACCCGCGGGAAGCGCGTTCAAGTCGTTATGCGTCAGACTCAGGGTTTGCAAGTTGGACAGGTCATTGAACACACCCGTCGGAAGCGCAGTCAGATCGTTGTCGTCAAGGCTCAGGAATCTCAAGCGGGACAAGTCATCGAACACACCAGTGGGCAGCGCGGTCAGGCTGTTGCTGTAAAGACTCAAGAATCTCAGACTGGATAGGTTATCGAACACACCGGTCGGAAGCGCAGTCAGATCGTTGTCGTAAAAATTTAGGATTCTCAGACTGGACATGCCAGAGAAATCGTTTGCCTGCAAGGCAGTGATACTCTGACTGCGAAGAATCAGGGAATCCGTGATCGCTGCCAAATGCGCGTCCGTGACCTGATTGCAGGTGTTCACGCCATCTATCACAGATATCACAGACAGGATGGCGGTTTGTATATTTGTGGTTCGCCCGCAAATCCCTATGGGAACTGTTAGGGTAAAGGTCGCTTGCACGCGGCCACCATTGCCGTCATTGGCCGTCACTGTGATGTCGAAGGGTGAACCCTCGGTATCGGGCGGCATGCCGCTGAAGGTGCGGGTACTCGGCGTAAACGTCAGCCAAGCCGGCAGCCCACTGCTCGTATAGGTCAACGCGTCGACATCGGTATCTTGAAAGGCGTTTTCAGAGAACGTGTATGTGAACGCTGTATTCAGGGCAGCGGTCTGGGCGGTAAGACCCTCATTCACGGTGGGCGCGGCGTTCTGCACCGTCACCGCAATCTCCTGGTGAGCACTCAATGTGCCGTCGCTCGCCATCACTGTGATCGTCGTAATACCTGCTGCCACAGGTGAAATAGTCACCACTGAACCGTTCACGGCCACCGTCGCAATGGCGTTATTTGAGGTCATTGCTGTGTAGATCAGATCATCGTTGTCGGGATCGGAGAACTTGCTCGACACATCCACCATCTCGGCAGTATCCCCCTCCTTCAGGGTCACCGCATCAATAGATCCCTCCGCTTGTGGCGCGCGGTTTTCCCTCACCCCGAACAGAACGATTGCATTGCCCCGAACGGTACTGAGACCCTCATAGTTGATTGGCACGTGCGGTGCTGCCCCCACCAAATTGACCGTCGCCGGTTCGCTCCCAATCTGCGTCACGGTGATGGCGTCGCTTTCGATGCTTCCCGCTGAAATCGTCGCCTCAGCGGCCGATAGCGTGCCACCCGTCGCGGACAGGCTGACGGTCATATCAAACGGCGCGCCCTCGGCAACCCAAACCTTGACCGTAGCCGGTTCTGTGGCAGTCAAGTCCGTATTGTCTGTGCGTTTTAGTTGGAGTGTGAGCGTGAAATTAGAACCCGTATTGCCCGACAAGTCTAGACGAGTTAGGCTAGACAGGCCGAAAAACATACTATCGGGCAGCGCGGTCAACTCATTGTTGTCGAGATACAGGGTTTGCAAACTGGACAGGTCAAAGAACGCACTGTCGGGCAACGCGGTCAACTCATTGTCGCCGAGGTTCAGGATTCTCAGACTGGATAAGTCGGAGAATGCGCTAGCGGGCAGTTCGCGCAAAGAATTGTCGTCGAGCCATAGCCCTTGCAAGTTGGACAGGTCATTGAACACACCCGTCGGAAGCGCGGTCAGGCTGTCGTTATGCGTCAGACTCAGGGTTTGCAAGTTGGACAGGTCATTGAATACACCCGTCGAAAGCGTGGTTAGGCTATCGTTATGCGTCAGACTCAGGGTTTGCAGATTGGACAGACCCGTGAATACACCCGTCGGAAGCGCGGTCAGGCTGTCGTTATGCGTCAGACTCAGGGTCCGCAAGTTGGACAGGTTATTGAACACACCCGCCGGAAGCGCGTCCAACTCATTGGCGTCAAGACGCAGGGTTTGCAAGTTGGATAGACTCGTGAACACCTGATCGGGCAGTGCGTCCAAGTTGTTGTCATTGAGATGCAGGGTTTGCAAGTTGGACAGGTCATTGAACACACCCGCCGGAAGCGCGTTCAAGTCGTTGCTATTGAGATGCAGGGTTTGCAAGTTGGATAGACTCGTGAACACATCCGCGGGAAGCGCGTTCAAGTTGTTGTCATCGAGATGAAGAATTTGCAGATTGGACAAGCCGGTGAATACGCCAGCGGGCAGGGAAGTCAATGCGTTTCTGTAGAGACTCAAGGTTTGCAAACCGGACAGACCGGAGAAATCGTTTGCCTGCAAGGCAGCTATACTCTGGTCGTGAATATCCAAGGTGCCCGTGATTGAACTTAAGTGCGTCTCTGTCACCAGCGCGCAATCGCTAATACCGCTTAATTCAGACAAAATGGCCGTTTGAACCTCTGAGGTGCGGGCGCATATTCCCGTTAGCAACTGGAGCGACCCACCCACAGCGGTACTGAGACCCTCATAGTTGATTGGCACGGAAGGCGCGGAACCCAAACTGACCGTGACCAAACTATTCCCGCTTGGCGTCACGGTGATGGCGTCGCTTTCGATGCTTCCCGCTGAAATCGTCGCCTCAGCGGCCGATAGCGTGCCACCCGTCGCGGACAGGCTGACGGTCATATCAAACGGCGCGCCCTCGGCAACCCAAACCTTGACCGTGGCCGGATCTGTGGCAGTCAAGTCCGTATTGTCTGTGCGTTTTAGTTGGAGCGTGAGCGTGAAATCAGATCCAGGATTACCAGACAAGTATAGACGAGTTAGGCTAGACAGGCCGAAAAATATACTATCGGGCAGCGCGGTCAACTCATTGTTGTCAAGCGTCAGCCTCTCCAAGTCGGACAGGTCGGAGAACACATCAGCGGGCAGACTGCTCAACGCGTTGCGGTTGAGACGCAGGGCTCGCAGCCTGGACAATCCGGAGAACACGCCAGCAGGCAGACTGCTCAAAGAATTGTTGTCAAGACGCAGGATTCCCAGGACGGACAACCCGGCGAAATCGTTTGCCTTCAAGTCGGTGATACTCTGAGCTCTAAAATCCAAGGTGCCCGTGATTGAACTTAAGTGCATCTCTGTCACCAGCGCGCAATCGCTAATACCGCTTAATTCAGACAAAATGGCCGTTTGAACCTCTGAGGTGCGGGCGCATATTCCCGTTAGCAACTGGAGCGACCCACCCACAGCGGTACTGAGACCCTCATAGTTGATTGGCACGGAAGGCGCGGAACCCAAACTGACCGTGACCAAACTATTCCCGCTTGGCGTCACGGTGATGGCGTCGCTTTCGATGCTTCCCGCTGAAATCGTCGCCTCAGCGGCCGATAGCGTGCCACCCGTCGCGGACAGGCTGACGGTCATATCAAACGGCGCGCCCTCGGCAACCCAAACCTTGACCGTGGCCGGATCTGTGGCAGTCAAGTCCGTATTGTCTGTGCGTTTTAGTTGGAGCGTGAGCGTGAAATCAGATCCAGGATTACCAGACAATTTCAACTCAGTCAGGCCGCCGCCGGACAGGCCAGAGAACACACCCGTAGGCAGACTACTCAAAGAATTGTTGTCAAGACGCAGCCTCTCCAAGTCGGACAGGCCAGAGAACACACCCGTAGGCAGACTACTCAAAGAATTGTTGTCAAGCGTCAGCCTCTCCAAGTTGGACAGGTCGGAGAACACATCAGCGGGCAGACTGCTCAACGCGTTGCGGTTGAGACGCAGGGTTCGCAGTCTGGACAATCCGGAGAACACGCCAGCAGGCAGACTGCTCAAAGAATTGTTGTCAAGGCGCAGGATTCCCAGGCCGGACAACCCTGCGAAATCGTTTGCCTTCAAGTCGGTGATACTCTGAGCTCTAAAATCCAAGGTGCCCGTGATTGAACTTAAGTGCGTCTCTGTCACCAGCGCGCAATCGCTAATACCGCTTAATTCAGACAAAATGGCCGTTTGAACCTCTGAGGTGCGGGCGCATATCCCTGCTGCCAATGTCATGCCCGTGATCGGTGCCGACCAGGCACTTGTGCCTTCTGCATTGGTCGCACGCACTTGCACGTCATAGCTCGTATTCGCTGTCAATCCACTGATCGTTGTGCTCGTTGCTGTGCCGGTATGCGTCCATGCGTTGAACGTGCCACTGCTGCCTGCGCGATACTGCACATCGTAATCAGTGATCGCAGGTCCTGTGTTTACTGGTGCTGTCCACGCCACCGTCAGACTGGTCACTGTGGAGGCTGATATGGTCGGCGCGGCCGGAGCCAAAGGCGGTTCGTTCACATCGGTCACCGTGACCGTGATCGTCTGATCATCGGTCAGGCCAGGCGTACCGCCATCCGTCGCCTGCACCACGACGATATACGCGTTGTTGCCGGCCGCGTTGGACGGGGACGTGCTCTCGACGTCCGTGGGATTCTCATAGTCCGGTGCGGTCTTGAAACTCAACGCGCCGGCACTTGTAATCTCGAACTTGGACGCATCTGCACCGCCGTTGAGCGAGAACGTCACGCTGTCGTCAGCGTCCGGATCCGTGACCGCCATGGTCTTGACGGTGCCTGTGCCGTTCTCCGCGAAGTTGACCGTTGCGGTTGCCCCGCCGGTGATGACTGGTGCCTCGTTCACATCGGTCACCGTCACTGTGACCGTCTGATCATCGGTCAGGCCAGGCGGACCGCCATCCGTTGCCCGCACCACGACGATATACTCGTTGTTGCCGGCCGCGTTGGACGGGGTGGTGCTCTCGATGTCCGTGGGGTTCTCGAAGTCCGGTGCAGCACTGAAGGTCAGCACACCTGCGCCAGTGATGCTGAACTTATCCTCGTCTGCACCGCCGTTGAGCGAGAACGTCACGCTGTCGTCAGCGTCCGGATCCGTGGCCGCCATGGTCTTGACGGTGCCTGTACCGTTCTCCGCGAAGTTGACCGCTGCGGTTGCCCCACCGGTGATGGCAGGTGCCTCGTTCACATCGGTGATGGTGATGGTCACGTTCACCGTAGCACTGCCTCCCTGACCATCCACTACTTTCACCGTCACAGCATAGCTAGACTTTGTCTCGTGATCGTAGGTCACACTCTGCTTGGTCTGAAGTTGACCACTCTTTGTAACGATAGTGAAATCACCCGCGTCGGTGCCCTCCAGGCTGTATGTCAATGTGCCGCCATCACTATCCATCGCAGCCACGGGATTGCCGATGTTCTGACCTGCCGCGGTGTTCTCTGCTACTGAACGCGTGGGGTTGGTCTCGCTGAATGTGGGAGCCTGATTGGCTGTGGTCATGCCTGTGACCGATGCCGACCATTCACCTGTGCCTTCGTCATTGGTCGCACGCACCTGCACTTCGTAGCTCGTGTTGGCTGTCAATCCACTGATCGTCGTGCTCGTCTGTGTGCCAGTGTAATTCGCATCGGTGAATGCACCACTGCTGCCCTCGCGATACTGCACATCGTAATCAGTGATGGCAGGTCCTGTGTTCGCCGGTGCTGTCCACGCCACCGTCAGGCTGGTCACTGTGGAGGCTGATATGGTCGGCGCGGCCGGAGCCGAAGGCGGTTCGGTCACATCGGTCACATTGATGGTCACGTTCACTGTGGCACTGCCTCCCTGACCATCCTCCACCTTCACCGTCACAGCATAGCTAGACTTTGTCTCGTGATCGTAGGTCACACCAGTCTTGGTCTGAAGTTGACCACTCTTTGTAACGATAGTGAAATCACCCGCGTCTGTGCCCTCCAGGCTGTATGACAATGTGCCGCCATCACTATCCTTCGCAGCCACGGGATTCCCGATGTTCTGACCTGCCGCGGTGTTCTCTGCTACTGAACGCGTCGGGTTGGTCTCGCTGAATGTGGGAGCCTGATTGGCTGTGGTCATGCCCGTGATCGATGCCGACCAGGCACTTGTGCCTTCTGCATTGGTCGCACGCACTTGCACGTCATAAGCCGTGCCCGCGGTCAACCCTGTGATCGTCGTGCTCGTCTGTGTGCCAGTGTAATTCGCATCGGTGAATGCACCGCTGTTGCCTGCGCGATACTGCACATCGTAATCAGTGATCGCAGGACCTGTGTTTACTGGTGCTGTCCACGCCACCGTCAGACTGGTCACTGTGGAGGCTGATATGGTCGGCGCGGCCGGAGCCAAAGGCGGTTCGGTCACATCGGTCACCGTCACTGTGACCGTTTGATCATCGGTCAGGCCAGGCGTATCGCCATCCGTTGCCCGCACCACGACGATATACTCGTTGTTGCCGGCCGCGTTGGACGGGGTGGTGCTCTCGACGTCCGTGGGATTCTCATAGTCCGGTGCAGCACTGAAGGTCAGCACACCTGCGCCGGTGATGCTGAACTTATCCTCGTCTGCACCGCCGTTGAGCGAGAACGTCACGCTGTCGTCAGCATCCGGATCCGTGGCCGCCATGGTCTTGACGGTGCCTGTGCCGTTCTCCGCGAAGTTGACCGTTGCCGTCGCGCCGCCGGTGATGGCAGGTGCCTCGTTCACATCGGTCACGGTTACGGTGATCGTCTGGTCATCGTGCAGGCTACCGTCGGATGCCCTGACAGTGACAACGTAGGTGTTGTCGCCACCAGTGTCTGTGGGGGTCTCATAGTCCGGTGCGGTCTTGAAACTCAACGCACCTGCGCCAGTGATGCTGAACTTATCCTCGTCTGCACCACCGTTGAGCGAGAACGTCACGCTGTCGTCAGCGTCTGGGTCGGTCACCGCGACCGCGGTCACTGTCCCCGTGCCGTTCTCCGCGAAGTTGACCGCTGCCGTCGCGCCGCCGGTGATGGCAGGTGCTTCGTTCACATCGGTCACATTGATGGTCACGTTTACTGTGGCACTTCCACCCTGACCATCCACTACTTTCACCGTCACAGCATAGCTAGACTTCGTCTCGTGATCGTAGGTCGCACCAGTCTTGGTCTGAAGTTGACCACTCTTTGTAACGATAGTGAAATCACCCGCGTCGGTGCCCTCCAGGCTGTATGCCAATGTGCCGCCATCACTATCCATCGCGGCCACTGGATTCCCGATGTTCTGATTTGCCGCGGTGTTCTCTGCTACTGAACGCGTGGGGTTGGTCTCGCTGAATGTGGGAGCCTGATTGGCAGTGGTCATGCCCGTGACCGATGCCGACCATTCACCTGTGCCTTCGTCATTGGTCGCACGCACCTGCACTTCATAGCTCGTATTCGCTGTCAACCCTGTAATCGTCGTGCTCGTTGCTGTGCCGGTGTGCGTCCATGCGTTGAACGTGCCACTGCTGCCTTCGCGATACTGCACATCGTAATCAGTGATCGCAGGTCCTGTGTTTACTGGTGCAGTCCACGCCACCGTCAGGCTGGTCACTGTGGAGGCTGATATGGTCGGGGCATCGGGTGCTGCTGGCGGTTCGGTCACATCGGTCACATTGATGGTCACGTTCACCGTGGCACTGCCTCCCTGACCATCCACTACTTTCACCGTCACAGCATAGCTAGACTTTGTCTCGTGATCGTAGGTCACACTCTGCTTGGTCTGAAGTTGACCACTCTTTGTAACGATAGTGAAATCACCCGCGTCTGTGCCCTCCAGGCTGTGTGCCAATGTGCCGCCATCACTATCCTTCGCAGCCACGGGATTCCCGATGTTCTGATTTGCCGCGGTGTTCTCTGCTACTGAACGCGTCGGGTTGGTCTCGCTGAATGTGGGAGCCTGATTGGCTGTGGTCATGCCTGTGACCGATGCCGACCAGGCACTTGTGCCTTCTGCATTGGTCGCGCGCACTTGCACTTCATAGCTCGTGTTGGCTGTCAATCCACTGATCGTTGTGCTCGTTGCTGTGCCGGTGTGCGTCCATGCGTTGAACGTGCCACTGCTGCCCTCGCGATACTGCACATCGTAATCAGTGATGGCAGGCCCTGTGTTTACTGGTGCTGTCCACGCCACCGTCAGGCTGGTCACTGTGGAGGCTGATATGGTCGGCGCGGCCGGAGCCGAAGGCGGTTCGGTCACATCGGTCACCGTGACCGTGATCGTCTGATCATCGGTCAGGCTACCGTCGGATGCCCTGACGGTGACAACGTAGGTGTTGTCGCCACCAGTGTCTGTGGGATTCTCATAGTCCGGAGCGGTCTTGAAACTCAACGCGCCTGATGTGGTGATGCTGAACTTATCCTCGTCTGCACCGCCGTTGAGCGAGAAGGTAACAGCGTCGTCAGCGTCCGGGTCGGTCACCGCGACCGTGGTCACTGTCCCCGTGCCGTTTTCTGCGAAGTTGACCGCTGCCGTCGCGCCGCCGGTGATGGCAGGTGCCTCGTTCACATCGGTCACCGTGACCGTGATCGTCTGATCATCGGTCAGGCCAGGCGGACCGCCATCCGTTGCCCGCACCACGACGATATACTCGTTGTTGCCGGCCGCGTTGGACGGGGTGGTGCTCTCGACGTCCGTGGGATTCTCATAGTCCGGTGCGGTCTTGAAACTCAACGCGCCCGCGCCGGTGATGCTGAACTTATCCTCGTCTGCACCGCCGTTGAGCGAGAAGGTAACAGCGTCGTCAGCGTCTGGATCCGTGGCCGCCATGGTCTTGACGGTGCCTGTGCCGTTTTCTGCGAAGTTGACCGCTGCCGTCGCGCCGCCGGTGATGGCAGGTGCTTCGTTCACATCGGTGATGGTGATGGTCACGTTCACCGTGGCACTGCCTCCCTGACTATCCTCCACCTTCACCGTCACAGCATAGCTAGACTTCGTCTCGTGATCGTAGGTCACACCAGTCTTGGTCTGAAGTTGACCACTCTTTGTAACGATAGTGAAATCACCCGCGTCGGTGCCCTCCAGGCTGTATGCCAATGTGCCGCCATCACTATCCATCGCGGTCACTGGATTCCCGATGTTCTGACCTGCCGCGCTGTTCTCTGCTACTGAACGCGTGGGGTTGGTCTCGCTGAATGTGGGAGCCTGATTGGCAGTGGTCATGCCTGTGATCGATGCCGACCATTCACCTGTGCCTTCGTCATTGGTCGCGCGCACCTGCACTTCGTAGCTCGTATTCGCTGTCAACCCTGTGATCGTCGTGCTCGTCTGTGTGCCAGTGTAATTCGCATCGGTGAATGCACCGCTGTTGCCTTCGCGATACTGCACATCGTAATCAGTGATGGCAGGCCCTGTGTTTACTGGTGCTGTCCACGCCACCGTCAGACTGGTCACTGTGGAGGCTGATATGGTCGGCGCGGCCGGAGCCGAAGGCGGTTCGGTCACATCGGTGATGGTGATGGTCACGTTCACCGTAGCACTGCCTCCCTGACCATCCACTACTTTCACCGTCACAGCATAGCTAGACTTTGTCTCGTGATCGTAGGTCACACTCTGCTTGGTCTGAAGTTGACCACTCTTTGTAACGATAGTGAACGCATCCTTGTCTGTGCCCTCTAGGCTGTATGTCAGTGTGCCGCCATCACTATCCATCGCGGTCACTGGATTCCCGATGTTCTGACCTGCCGCGCTGTTCTCTGCTACTGAACGCGTGGGGTTGGTCTCGCTGAATGTGGGAGCCTGATTGGCTGTGGTCATGCCTGTGACCGATGCAGACCAGGCACTTGTGCCTTCTGCATTGGTCGCGCGCACCTGCACTTCGTAGCTCGTATTCGCTGTCAACCCTGTGATCGTCGTGCTCGTTGCTGTGCCGGTGTGCGTCCATGCGTTGAACGTGCCACTGCTGCCCTCGCGATACTGCACATCGTAATCAGTGATGGCAGGTCCTGTGTTCGCTGGTGCTGTCCACGCCACCATCAGACTGGTCACTGTGGAGGCTGATATGGTCGGCGCGGCCGGAGCCGAAGGCGGTTCGGTCACATCGGTCACGGTTACGGTGATCGTCTGGTCATCGTGCAGGCTACCGTCGGATGCCCTGACGGTGACAACGTAGGTGTTGTCGCCACCAGTGTCTGTGGGATTCTCATAGTCCGGAGCGGTCTTGAAACTCAACGCGCCTGATGTGGTGATGCTGAACTTATCCTCGTCTGCACCGCCGTTGAGCGAGAAGGTAACAGCGTCGTCAGCGTCCGGGTCGGTCACCGCGACCGTGGTCACTGTCCCCGTGCCGTTTTCTGCGAAGTTGACCGTTGCGGTTGCCCCGCCGGTGATGGCAGGTGCTTCGTTCACATCGGTCACCGTGACCGTGATCGTCTGATCATCGGTCAGGCCAGGCGGACCGCCATCCGTCGCCCGCACCACGACGATATACGCGTTGTTGCCGGCCGCGTTGGACGGGGAAGTGCTCTCGACGTCCGTGGGGTTCTCGAAGTCCGGTGCAGCACTGAAGGTCAGCACACCTGCTCCAGTGATGCTGAACTTATCCTCGTCTGCACCGCCGTTGAGCGAGAACGTCACGCTGTCGTCAGCGTCTGGGTCGGTCGCCGCGACCGCGGTCACTGTCCCCGTGCCGTTTTCTGCGAAGTTGACCGTTGCGGTTGCCCCGCCGGTGATGGCAGGTGCTTCGTTCACATCGGTCACATTGATGGTCACGTTTACTGTGGCACTTCCACCCTGACCATCCACTACTTTCACCGTCACAGCATAGCTAGACTTCGTCTCGTGATCGTAGGTCGCACCAGTCTTGGTCTGAAGTTGACCACTCTTTGTAACGATAGTGAAATCACCCGCGTCTGTGCCCTCTAGGCTGTATGCCAATGTGCCGCCATCACTGTCCGTCGCAGCCACTGGATTCCCGATGTTCTGACCTGCCGCGGTGTTCTCTGCTACTGAACGCGTGGGGTTGGTCTCGCTGAATGTGGGAGACACATTGGCAGTGGTCATGCCTGTGACCGATGCCGACCATTCACCTGTGCCTTCGTCATTGGTCGCACGCACCTGCACTTCGTAGCTCGTATTCGCTGTCAACCCTGTGATCGTCGTGCTCGTCTGTGTGCCAGTGTAATTCGCATCGGTGAATGCACCGCTGTTGCCTTCGCTATACTGCACATCGTAATCAGTGATCGCAGGTCCTGTGTTCGCCGGTGCTGTCCACGCCACCGTCAGACTGGTCACTGTGGAGGCTGATATGGTCGGCGCGGCCGGAGCCAAAGGTGCCTCGTTCACATCGGTCACATTGATGGTCACGTTCACCGTAGCACTGCCACCCTGACCATCCACTACTTTCACCGTCACAGCATAGCTGGCCTTCGTCTCGTGATCGTAGGTCACACCAGTCTTGGTCTGAAGTTGACCACTCTTTGTAACGATAGTGAACGCATCCTTGTCTGTGCCCTCTAGGCTGTATGTCAGTGTGCCGCCATCACTATCCATCGCGGTCACTGGATTCCCGATGTTCTGACCTGCCGCGCTGTTCTCTGCTACTGAACGCGTGGGGTTGGTCTCGCTGAATGTGGGAGCCTGATTGGCAGTGGTCATGCCTGTGACCGATGCCGACCATTCACCTGTGCCTTCGTCATTGGTCGCGCGCACCTGCACTTCGTAGCTCGTATTCGCTGTCAACCCTGTGATCGTCGTGCTCGTTGCTGTGCCGGTGTGCGTCCATGCGTTGAACGTGCCACTGCTGCCCTCGCGATACTGCACATCGTAATCAGTGATGGCAGGTCCTGTGTTCGCCGGTGCTGTCCACGCCACCGTCAGGCTGGTCACTGTGGAGGCTGATATGGTCGGCGCGGCCGGAGCCAAAGGCGGTTCGGTCACATCGGTCACCGTGACCGTGATCGTCTGATCATCGGTCAGGCCAGGCGTACCGCCATCCGTTGCCCGCACCACGACGATATACTCGTTGTTGCCGGCCGCGTTGGACGGGGTGGTGCTCTCGACGTCCGTGGGATTCTCATAGTCCGGTGCAGCACTGAAGGTCAGCACACCTGCGCCGGTGATGCTGAACTTATCCTCGTCTGCACCGCCGTTGAGCGAGAACGTCACGCTGTCGTCAGCATCCGGATCCGTGGCCGCCATGGTCTTGACGGTGCCTGTGCCGTTCTCCGCGAAGTTGACCGTTGCCGTCGCGCCGCCAGTGATGGCAGGTGCCTCGTTCACATCGGTCACGGTTACGGTGATCGTCTGGTCATCGTGCAGGCTACCGTCGGATGCCCTGACGGTGACAACGTAGGTGTTGTCGCCACCAGTGTCTGTGGGGGTCTCATAGTCCGGTGCGGTCTTGAAACTCAACGCGCCGGCACTTGTAATCTCGAACTTGGACGCATCTGCACCGCCGTTGAGCGAGAACGTCACGCTGTCGTCAGCGTCCGGGTCGGTCGCCGCGACCGCGGTCACTGTCCCCGTGCCGTTCTCTGCGAAGTTGACCGTTGCCGTCGCGCCGCCGGTGATGGCAGGTGCTTCGTTCACATCGGTCACCGTGACCGTGATAGTCTGATCATCGGTCAGGCCGGGCATACCGCCATCCGTTGCCCGCACAGTGACAACATACATGCTGTCGGTATTCGCATCCGTGGGATTCTCATAGTCCGGTGCGGTCTTGAAACTCAACGCGCCGGCACTTGTAATCTCGAACTTGGACGCATCTGCACCGCCGTTGAGCGAGAACGTCACGCTGTCGTCAGTGTCTGGGTCGGTCGCCGCGACCGTGGTCACTGTCCCCGTGCCGTTCTCTGCGAAGTTGACCGCTGCCGTCGCGCCGCCGGTGATGGCAGGTGCTTCGTTCACATCGGTCACATTGATGGTCACGTTCACCGTAGCACTGCCTCCCTGACCATCCACTACTTTCACCGTCACAGCATAGCTGGCCTTCGTCTCGTGATCGTAGGTCACACTCTGCTTGGTCTGAAGTTGACCACTCTTTGTAACGATAGTGAAATCACCCGCGTCTGTGCCCTCCAAGCTGTATGCCAATGTGCCGCCATCACTATCCGTCGCAGCCACTGGATTCCCGATGTTCTGACCTGCCGCGCTGTTCTCTGCTACTGAACGCGTCGGGTTGGTCTCGCTGAATGTGGGAGCCACATTGGCTGTGGTCATGCCTGTGACCGATGCCGACCATTCACCTGTGCCTTCGTCATTGGTCGCGCGCACTTGCACTTCGTAGCTCGTATTCGCTGTCAATCCACTGATCGTTGTGCTCGTTGCTGTGCCGGTGTGCGTCCATGCGTTGAACGTGCCACTGCTGCCCTTGCGATACTGCACATCGTAATCAGTGATGGCAGGTCCTGTGTTCGCCGGTGCTGTCCACGCCACCGTCAGACTGGTCACTGTGGAGGCTGATATGGTCGGCGCGGCCGGAGCCGAAGGCGGTTCGGTCACATCGGTGATGGTGATGGTCACGTTCACCGTGGCACTTCCACCCTGACCATCCTCCACTTTCACCGTCACAGCATAGCTAGACTTTGTCTCGTGATCGTAGGTCACACTCTGCTTGGTCTGAAGTTGACCTGTGCCTACAACGATAGTGAAGGATGCTGCATCTGTGCCCTCCAGGCTGTATGCCAATGTGCCGCCATCACTATCCTTCGCAGCCACGGGATTCCCGATGTTCTGACCTGCCGCGCTGTTCTCTGCCACTGAACGCGTCGGGTTGGTCTCGCTAAATGTGGGAGCCTGATTGGCTGTGGTCATGCCTGTGACCGATGCAGACCAGGCACTTGTGCCTTCTGCATTGGTCGCGCGCACCTGCACTTCGTAGCTCGTATTCGCTGTCAACCCTGTGATCGTCGTGCTCGTTGCTGTGCCGGTGTGCGTCCATGCGTTGAACGTGCCACTGCTGCCCTCGCGATACTGCACATCGTAATCAGTGATGGCAGGTCCTGTGTTCGCTGGTGCTGTCCACGCCACCATCAGACTGGTCACTGTGGAGGCTGATATGGTCGGCGCGGCCGGAGCCGAAGGCGGTTCGGTCACATCGGTCACGGTTACGGTGATCGTCTGGTCATCGGTCAGGCCAGGCGTACCGCCATCCGTTGCCCGCACAGTGACAACATACATGCTGTCGGTATTCGCATCCGTGGGATTCTCATAGTCCGGTGCGGTCTTGAAACTCAACGCGCCGGCACTTGTAATCTCGAACTTGGACGCATCTGCGCCGCCGTTGAGCGAGAAGGTAACAGCGTCGTCAGCGTCTGGATCCGTGGCCGCCATGGTCTTGACGGTGCCTGTGCCGTTCTCTGCGAAGTTGACCGCTGCCGTCGCGCCGCCGGTGATGGCAGGTGCTTCGTTCACATCGGTCACCGTGACCGTGATCGTCTGATCATCGGTCAGGCCAGGCGTACCGCCATCCGTTGCCCGCACCACGACGATATACTCGTTGTTGCCGGCCGCGTTGGACGGGGTGGTGCTCTCGACGTCCGTGGGATTCTCATAGTCCGGTGCAGCACTGAAGGTCAGCACACCTGCGCCGGTGATGCTGAACTTATCCTCGTCTGCACCGCCGTTGAGCGAGAACGTCACGCTGTCGTCAGCATCCGGATCCGTGGCCGCCATGGTCTTGACGGTGCCTGTGCCGTTCTCCGCGAAGTTGACCGTTGCCGTCGCGCCGCCGGTGATGGCAGGTGCCTCGTTCACATCGGTCACGGTTACGGTGATCGTCTGGTCATCGTGCAGGCTACCGTCGGATGCCCTGACAGTGACAACGTAGGTGTTGTCGCCACCAGTGTCTGTGGGGGTCTCATAGTCCGGTGCGGTCTTGAAACTCAACGCACCTGCGCCAGTGATGCTGAACTTATCCTCGTCTGCACCGCCGTTGAGCGAGAACGTCACGCTGTCGTCAGCGTCCGGATCCGTGGCCGCCATGGTCTTGACGGTGCCTGTGCCGTTCTCCGCGAAGTTGACCGCTGCCGTCGCGCCGCCGGTGATGACTGGTGCTTCGTTCACATCGGTCACCGTGACCGTGATCGTCTGATCATCGGTCAGGCTACCGTCGGATGCCCTGACGGTGACAACGTAGGTGTTGTCGCCACCAGTGTCTGTGGGGGTCTCATAGTCCGGTGCGGTCTTGAAACTCAACGCGCCTGATGTGGTGATGCTGAACTTATCCTCGTCTGCACCGCCGTTGAGCGAGAACGTCACGCTGTCGTTAGCGTCTGGGTCGGTCGCCGCGACCGTGGTCACTGTCCCCGTGCCGTTTTCTGCGAAGTTGACCGTTGCGGTTGCCCCGCCGGTGATGGCAGGTGCCTCGTTCACATCGGTGATGGTGATGGTCACGTTCACCGTGGCACTGCCTCCCTGACTATCCTCCACCTTCACCGTCACAGCATAGCTAGACTTCGTCTCGTGATCGTAGGTCACACCAGTCTTGGTCTGAAGTTGACCACTCTTTGTAACGATAGTGAAATCACCCGCGTCTGTGCCCTCCAAGCTGTATGCCAATGTGCCGCCATCACTATCCATCGCAGCCACGGGATTGCCGATGTTCTGACCTGCCGCGCTGTTCTCTGCCACTGAACGCGTCGGGTTGGTCTCGCTAAATGTGGGAGCCTGATTGGCTGTGGTCATGCCTGTGACCGATGCAGACCAGGCACCTGTGCCTTCGTCATTGGTCGCGCGCACCTGCACTTCGTAGCTCGTATTCGCTGTCAACCCTGTGATCGTCGTGCTCGTCTGTGTGCCAGTGTAATTCGCATCGGTGAATGCACCACTGCTGCCCTCGCGATACTGCACATCGTAATCAGTGATCGCAGGACCTGTGTTCGCCGGTGCTGTCCACGCCACCGTCAGGCTGCTCACTGTGGAGGCTGATATGGTCGGCGCGGCCGGAGCCGAAGGCGGTTCGTTCACATCGGTGATGGTGATGGTCACGTTCACCGTGGCACTTCCACCCTGACCATCCACTACTTTCACCGTCACAGCATAGCTAGACTTCGTCTCGTGATCGTAGGTCACACCAGTCTTGGTCTGAAGCTGACCTGTGCCTACAACGATAGTGAAATCACCCGCGTCTGTGCCCTCCAGGCTGTATGTCAGTGTGCCGCCATCACTATCCGTCGCGGCCACTGGATTCCCGATGTTCTGATTTGCCGCGGTGTTCTCTGCCACTGAACGCGTGGGGTTGGACTCAGTGAAGGTGGGGACTTGGTTGGCAGCGGTCACAGTCACCGAGATGTCCTGCGTAGCCGTGGCATCGTCAGGATCACTCGCAGTCACTGTCACCTGCACACTGCCAGCAGACACAGGATGAATCGTCACCACAGAACCCGACACATTCACCATCGCCACTGCCGGCGCACTTGACATCGCTTCGTAGACCAACGCGTCGTTGTCGGGATCAGAAAACGCATCCGACACATCCACGCTGGCCGACAGACCCCCCACCGTCAAGGTCAAAGCAGGTATCTCGCCCTCGGCCATGGGGGGCTGGTTGGTCGGTGGTGGCGGAGGGGACGTCATCCCAACACCCGAAGCAGACCAGGCACTTGTGCCTTCTGCATTGCTCGCACGCACCTGCACATCATAAGCCGTGCCTGGCGTCAACCCTGTGATCGTTGTGGTTGTCTGTGTGCCATCATGGGGCCATTCGGTGAATGCACCGCTGTTGTCCACGCGATACTGCACATCGTAGTCTGTAATCGCAGGTATGGTGTTCGCAGGGGCCGTCCAACGCACCGTTAGGCTGGTCAAGGATGCCCCGATGACCATCGGTGCAGCAGGCACACCCGGCGGTTCTAAGACGGTCACTTCGCCAACGCCAAAGAACGAGAAGGCAGCAGCAAGCGCGCAAATCGCGGTTTCATCCACGCTCGCTGTCTCGAGCATGTGCCATGCCTCATTTTGGTAATGGACAATGACAGGATTGGACGTGTCCGCAGGCAGGGGCAAGCAAACCTCAACCGGCGCACTCAACCCATCGCCGATAGGCACCGCATCGCCATCTGCCAGATGTGCCTTGAGATAAATGTCGAAGATGGACGACCCTACAGAGAGGGCAAATCGCGCATCAGAAGGCACCTCAGGAACATCTGAAATGCGCGCGATTTCTGCGAAGACCGACACGACATCGGCCTCGATGTTATCGGTCAGCGCAGCTTTCATGACCATGATCTTGCCCCCGTCGCCGGTGAACTCCGAGAGGTCTATTTCCGCAGGGCCTTCATCAGAGAACCGCGCGGGGTCGGTCACATGGTAAATCACCTTCTCGGGCGACGGGGGCACCCAAACCGGCGTGCCAGACACAGGCTCTGACCAAGCACTCGCTCCCTCAGAATTGAACGTGCGAACGCGAAGCTGATACACCTGACCATTGACCAAATACCGATCAGCATGCTGAGGCACATCAGACAGGGTTGTGTAGAACACCGTGGTATGCGTCCGAAGATGAATCGTCTTGCGCGTGCCCCACGCTCCATCCTCTCCCCTGCGAATCTCGGCATGATAACCCAAGACCGGCGGCTTGCCAGGTTCATCCTTGACCGCGTGATAGTGCAGGGTGAGTGACCGGTCGCCGGGACGAACATAGAAATTCGATGGCGGAAAAGCAGGGGGTTCAGCCACGTCTTGCACGGCAATGGTCACCGCGATGCTATCTGCATTGCTCCCCTGCGGATCGACCGCGACCACAAACACAGCATAGGATGGCTGGCGCTCGTAGTCGTAGAGAATGCCTTCCCGCGTGAGAAGCTGGCCGTTGCTGGCTTTGATGGCGAAATGCGCTGCATCCGCACCGCTGAGGCGATACGTGAGGCCATCGAAACCCGGCACAGAAACAGGCGTGCCGATAGGCTCACCTGCTACCGTGTTCTCATCTAACGCACGCAGAGCCGTCGAATCTGTAAATGCCCATGCAGGCGCATCGCTCGGCATCGCAGACACCGGCTCAGACCAGCCACTGGCACCTTCGGCGTTGACCGCACGCACGCGCACCCCATACACATGCCCATTGAGCAGACCCGAAAGCGTCCAAGAGCTATCGGCAAGACCGCTTGCGATCTCATAATCTTCTGCATCACCCCGGCGATACGCCACCTCATACCCGCTCACCGGCGGCTTGCCAGGCTCATCTGCCACCCTATCCCATCCAACCCTCAACGCACCATTCCCGGACACCACCTGCACATTTGAGGGAGGCGAAGAAGGCGGTTCGTCCATGTCTTGAAGCGCGATGGTCACCGGCAGGCTGGCGTGACCCCCTGACCCATCGCTGACCTGCACCGTGACAGCATATACCTGCCGCGTTTCATAGTCGTAGGCGATGCCTTCCCGCGTGAGAAGCTGACCCCGGCTTGCGTCAATGGCGAAATGGTCTGCATCGTCCCCGCGCAGACGATAGGTGAGACTATCCCCATCGGCATCCAACGCAGAGAGAGGACCGCCGATAGGCTCACCTGCCGACGTGTTCTCAGGCATAGCACGCGTCACGGGCATCGCTTCCGTGAACACCGGCGCGCGGTTGACCGCTTTGCCAAAACTGCCCACAAAAACCATAAAATCACCAAACGCTATCTCGCCATCCCTATCCAAGTCATACTGCTCTTCATAACGCGCATCCCCTCGCACAGCACCAAACCGACTTGTAAACGCCACAAAGTCAGGAAAATCAACCACACCGCTCCCCTCAAAGTCCGCTGAAGACAACACAGAAACCTCTAACACCACACTCATAGACAACGCCACGGCCTCTATCTTTCCCGCGCGACCGAGCACCGCACGCACCAAGTCTATCTCAGTGCCTGAAAACCCATCCCGCGCGCGAAAGCGAAGCGTGCCTATCAGACCGCTGTTGACCGGTGCGCGACCCCCAAAAGACGCAACCCCTATCTCGACAACGGTCTGCTCTGTGCCTTGCTCGGCTGGCATGGCACGGGCATCGGGCAAGGCCGTGCCGGCCTCAAAGCCCTCGTATTCCACCTGCGTGGCATCGCATTCAAAGCGTGCGGAAATAGAGGTTGCATTCAGGATATCTGTGCCAAAAATCTGAATGGAAATAACTTGGCCGGGGGATACAGCGAGCGCGGTGAGGGCTTGATCGCCTGCCGTCTCATCCACATCGAGAGACAGGGAAAAGCTATCCTGCGGGGAAAGAGACAGCGGGGACAGCACCAGCACGATTGACAGGGCATAAACAGCAAGAGTCAATGTCTGTGCGGAGCAGATGTGATTTCGCAACTTACACATGTGGCCCCCCTCATGATGGCGTCTATCACTTTTCGTCAGGCACGAAGACTTCTTTGACCACTTGCCTTATCAAAGATATTTGCCAAAATAATGAATGCTATCACAAGTGCAAGAAAAAAACGCGAGACATAACAGAGAAGGATGGCTTTCTCGCCTCTTGTAGCTTGGCGTCTTTGCGTTCCATTCTCTGCTGATCTGTGGTTGCTTTTCGCCTCTACGTCGTTTCGCGCGATAGGGCGCGTTTCATGGTTTCGCCCATGTCGGCAGGGCTTTCACAAACGTAAATCTCGGCATCCCGAAGAGTCGCCATTTTGTCGGCAGCAGTGCCTTGCCCGCCAGAGATAATCGCGCCCGCATGCCCCATGCGTCGCCCTGGAGGTGCTGTTTGGCCTGCGATAAAACTGACCACGGGCTTGTCAAAATGTGCTTGGACATACGCGGCAGCGTCTTCTTCGGCTGTGCCACCGATTTCTCCGATCATGATAACGGCGTCTGTATCGGGATCGTCCTTAAAGAGCGCGAGGCAATCTGTAAAGGTCGTGCCGATGATCGGATCGCCGCCAATCCCCACACAAGACGATTGCCCAAAACCGCCATCTGTGAGTTGCGAGACCGCTTCATAAGTCAGCGTGCCGCTGCGCGAAATCACGCCAACGCGCCCCTCGCGGTGAATCGCGCCGGGCATAATGCCGATTTTGCACTTGCCCGGAGAAATCACGCCCGGGCAGTTGGGGCCGATCAAGCGCGTGTGTTTATCGGCCAAATAGTGTTTGACCTCAAGCATGTCGAGAACGGGGATGTTCTCGGAGATGCACACAACCAAACGCAGGCCCGCATCGGCTGCTTCCATAAGGGTGTCGGCTGCAAAAGGTGCGGGAACAAAATTGGCCGATGCCGTGGCACCTGTTTGTGCTGTGGCGTCGGATACAGTGTCAAAAACCGGCACGCCATCCACGCTTTCACCGCCCTTGCCCGCGTTGACCACGCCGACGACCTGGGTGCCATACGCCATCATTTGCTGCAAATGAAACCGCGCTTCGCCCCCCATGGCTCTGCTGCTGGAAAAAGTCTGGACGATCACGCGGGTGTCGCTATCAATGAGAATGCTCATAATCGTGTTCCTTATGGTTAAAAAGCAATGCGATGTCGTGCGGTGCTTTCGACATCAGAGGGTGCGTTCTTCAATGGTGCCATCTGTTTTGCCGATGATGATGCGGTCTGCAAGTCCAATAAAAAGGCCGCATTCGACCACGCCGCAAATCGCGTTGATCTCGGCTTCGAGCGCGGGCGGGTCGTCAATGCGCCCGAAATCGCAGTCAATGATATAGTTGCCGTTGTCTGTGAGATAGGGCGCGTCGTCCCGCGTGTCGTGCCTGTCGGTGCGAAGCATGGGGTGACAGCCGAGGTCTGAGAGCAAGCGTTGTATGGCTTGCCAGCCAAATGGGATGACTTCAACGGGCAGTGGGAAAGCCCCTAGGTGCGCCACGGATTTGGATTCGTCGGCTACGATGATTTCCCTGTCGGACAGTGAAGCCACGATCTTTTCTCGCAACAGCGCGCCGCCGCCGCCTTTGATGAGGTTGAAGTGCGGGTCCAATTCATCTGCGCCGTCAATGGTGAGGTCAATGCGCCTGACTTTGTCGAAGCCAATGAGGGGGATATTTTCCGATTCTGCCTGAATGCGCGATTGATCTGAGGTGGGTATGCCGCAAATGTGGAGTCCTTTTGCGACGCGCTGACCGAGCTTTTGTATGGCAAAAAAGGCCGTTGACCCCGTGCCCAACCCCACGACCATGCCATCTTCAACATATTCGGCGGCGCGTGCTCCCGACAGTTGCTTGGGGTTTATTGTCATAGCTATTCCATTCCTCTCGGTCAAAATCCGTGGGAAGATAAAACCGAGACGGTTGTTTGGCAATGGTTTTGCACCCACACATACCCGGGGGTGAACTGCTGTGGCAGTTGTACCCCATTCCCCCCTTGTTTTCGTCAAAAATTGTCGTATCATAGACAATTGACAAAAAAACGATGGATAGACGGGAAGGAGACACGTATGGCCTATCACACATTGGAAGATTTTTTGGGTGATATTGTGGGAAAAGCGCGGCGGGGACAGGGGATTTCAGAATCGGAGTTGGCGCGCCAGGCGGGCTTGACTGCGCGGCAAATCGGGCAAATAGAATCCTATGCCCTCATGCCCGATGATCAGGCCATTCGCAGGCTTGCAGACGCGCTGCATCTCGATGGCGAAAAACTGGTGGCAGTGGCGCGTGGGTGGATGCCGCGCGGGGGCAATGAGGCGTTTGAAGACCGCGCGATACGGGTTGACCGATTGATTCTCGATGCGGGGATGACGGTCAATTGTTATCTGCTGAAATGCAGGGCGTCGGGAAAAGGGGCCGTGATCGACCCCGGTGGACAGACGGCATTGATTTTGGATGCCATTGCACGAGCCGATGTACAGGTGACGCACATTTTGCTCACACACGGACACCGCGACCACGTCGGCGCGCTCGAAGCGGTTGCCGATGCGACAGGCGCGCGCATCTGTGGTTGCGAACGCGATTTTGGGTTGATGGGGTCGCGCGGCAAACGCGTGACCGCGCGCGTAGATGAAGGATGGCAAACGAGGATTGGCGAACTCGGCATAGATACGGTGAGTTTGCCCGGGCACACGGATGGGGGCATAGGGTATTATACGCCTCCCGTGTTTTTTTCGGGCGACGCGCTATTTGCCGGTTCTTTGGGGGGCGCGAGGGGAGATGCCTATCGCGGTCAAATTCGGGCCGTGCGCGCCAAAGTATGCTCTCTGCCGCGGGAGACGGTCATTTTCCCCGGCCACGGTCCAAGGACTTCTGTGGCGCAAGAGTTGGCTCACAATCCCCATTTTGTTTAATCGGGGTCTGTCGCTGGATCGGCGCCTCCTTGGGTATCGGATGCTTGCGTTTCAACCCATTGCCCAATGGCGCGACGGATGGATTCGACAGCGGCTTTCTTGCGCTCGAGGCGGTCAATTTGCGCGCGGAGTTGATCGATTTGTGCGTTGATATCTCGAAGTTCTCCAAGTGCTGCTGAGAGTGCTTGTTGATAGAGGGTCTCGCTATGGGTGGGTTCTGCCATTGACGCGCTCCTTTAGGAGTGTGTTGTGGAGTGAAATACGCGAAGAACGGGTTCATCTAAACAAATATGTTGTGCTGACTTCCTGCGTCAAGCGCGAAAAATCCCGCTCGTCGTCATCCCCGATTGCACGCGGCGCGCAGCAGTGCCGCGGATGAATGCCGTGGGATGCGATCGGATCGCGCGGCTAAGGACATGCAACTTTCTTCTCTTTCACGCATTTATAGAGATGTGGTCGGGCAGGCTCTGAATGCCAAAGTTTGGGGCTGTCGTGGGTTTTTGCTGTTTGTCGTCTAACAAGGGGTATTTCTCACTGTTGATTTCGTTGCAAAGGAGCTAAACATGGCTCGGTGGTATCTTCTCTCGCGCCGCACGGCATTTGTCAATCTGTTCTTTATTTTGGGATTATGCGTTTCAACCGCTGCTTTCGCCCAGGAATATTTTGGAAAAAACAAGGTCAATTACAGCCAATACGCCTGGCATTATATCGACAGTGAACACTTTACGATTTATTTTGACAAGGGTTCGCTGGGCTTGGCCGAGTTTGTTGCCAAAGAGGCCGAGCGGTCTCTGGTTCACATCGAGAAAACGCTTAAATACACGCTGAAAGCCCGCTATCCCATTGTTATTTACAATTCTCACAATGGGTTTTCGGTTTCCAATATTACCAATGTGGAACAGTCTGAGTTTACGGGTGGGTTCACCGAGTTCGCGCAGGGTCGCGTGGTGATTCCCTTTACCGGGTCCTATGCGGATTTGCAGCATGTGATTCACCACGAGTTGGTTCACGCGGTTACGATTGAGTTGTGGACCGGTGGCGGTTGGTTGGGGTCTCTGGTTTCGCAAACATCCACGTTGCCGCCGCTGTGGATTGCCGAGGGCATTGCCGAGTATGTGTCTCGATACGGGTGGCACAAAGAGCACGACAATTTTATGCGCGATGCAACCATTACCGGGTATGTGCCGACCATCGAAATGATGTCACAGAGTTATTTTGCCTATCCCGGTGGCAACTCGGTTTTTTACATGATGGATCAGGAATACGGCAAGGACAAGGTGGCGGCCTTTATCTCGTCTTTCCGCACGGCCAAAGACCCGGATAGGGCACTCAAAGCGTCGCTGGGATTTGGGATGAAGGAATTGGAAGAGAAATATCAATTGTGGCTCAAGCGGCAATACTGGAATGAGATCAATTTGCGCCATACGCCCGATGAGATGGCCAAAAACTTGACGGAACGCGAAGACAGGCGTTCCGCGTATAATTTGGCTGCCGCGCTCTCGCCGCAAGGCGACAAGGTCGCGTATTTGACCGATAGAAATGGCACGTTTGACATTTATTTGATGTCCGCGATTGACGGCAAAGACCTGGGTCGTTTGGTCGAGGGACAAAAGTCGTCTGATTTTGAGTCGATGTTTGTTTTGCGGCCCGGATTTACATGGTCGCCAGATGGTCGGTACATTGCATTTGCCGCCAAATCGAACAACAAGAATACGCTGTATATTCTCGATATAAAAAAGAAGCAGATTCGCAAGCGATTCAAGTTTGACCTCGACGGGCTGTTTGAACCTGCGTGGTCGCCCGATGGGAAAAAAATTGCCGTCGCGGGGATCAAAGACGGCTGGTCCGATATCTATGTGGTCGATGTGAACGACGAATCCCTGACCCGCCTGACCAATGATCCCTATGACGAGCGGCACTTGGATTGGTCGCCCGATGGCGCGTGGATCGCGATGAGTTCTGATCGCCCCGATACCAATTTGGCGTTTCGCGGCGAGAGGGATTTTTCTTTTGGGCAATACGATATCTTTTTGGTGCGTGCGGATGGGTCCGAGATGCGCCGCATTGTCGCGTATGAAGACGCCGAAGATTCGCATCCCGTATGGGGCGCGGACAGCAAACACGTCGCCTTTGTTTCGGATCGCACGGGTGTGGGCAATATTTATATTGCCCATGTAGATAGCGCGCAGGCGATCTACCCCATTACCAATTTGCTGTCGGGCGCGCAATACATCGATTGGTCAGCCGATGGGAAAAAGATCGCGTTCAATGCCTTTCACAAGGGCGCGCTGGATGTGTTCGTGATGCGCGATCCGCTCAAAAAGAAAAAAGAGAGGGCAGATTTGCCGCGCACGCGGTTTGTCAAGCGCCTTGCCGGCGAAGACGAAAAAATGTTTGTCGAGTTGCAAAAGGAAAAATACGCGTCCCAGGAGGTCGCCGGAGTGGAAGCCGACACCACCGCGATCGATTCGACAAAAAAAGAAACAGAGAAGCAGGTGGCGCAGTGGATTTCCGATCAGGAGGCCCTCGCGGCTGCCGAACACGCAACTGCCGATAGCACAGCAAAGACCGAGACCACCTATCCCGTGCCAGGCGACCCAGACATGGCCGACTCGAAAGTGAAAAACTGGAAGGAATTTCAGGTTAAGAAGTACAAACTGAAATTCAAGCCCGAGCTGTTCGGTGCTCAGGCGGGGTTTGACACGTTCTATGGCGTGAATAGTTTTATTATGTTATCGATGAGTGATGTGATGGGCGATCATCGCGCCACGTTGTTGACGAGTTTGAACTTCTCGCTCAAAGACAGCGATTTTCTGCTCGGCTATGCCTATTTGAAGCACCGCACGAATTACGGCGCACAGCTTTTTCACACGCGGTTCTTTTTCTTTGACAATATTGGCAATCTGACAGCCGATCGATATTATGGGATTGCCGGAGGGCTTGAGCGCCCGTTTAATCGATTCTCTCGCTTGGAACTCAATACGCGTTTTGTATCTGTGGATCGCGAGCGATTGGGGCAGACAACAGATAGCCCTCTGTTCCAGCCGGGCTTTCGCGGCCTTGGGCGGTTTACGGGCGAATTGATCGACCGCCGTCGGGCGGCCATCGGCGAATTGGCTCTGGTGGGCGACAGCGCGCTCTACAGTCTGTTTGGCGCGGCTGACGGGCATCGCTATCGGTTGGATTTTGAAGGTTCTGGCGCGGGCATGAAGTTTGCCACATTTGTACTGGATTATCGCAAATATATGCGTTTGTTAAATGAATATACATTTGCAATCCGCATGTCGGGCGGGACGAGTTATGGCCCCAACAGCACGGTGTTTTTCGTGGGCGGTGTGAACAATCCGCTCAATCCGACGTTTTCGACCATTGCCAGTGTCGATCAAAGCCGCGTGTTTTTCTCTTCTTATGTCTGGCCTCTGCGCGGGGCGTCCTTGCTCGAAATGGCGGGTGATTCTTATGTCCTGGGCAATGTGGCGTTCCGGTTCCCGCTCATTCGGCAATTGGCCATGGGCTGGCCCCTGCCATTTTTCTTTCAGAATGTACAGGGGGAATTGTTCTTTGACATCGGCGGTGCGTTTGACCGCGGCAATTGGCGAGATGGATGGGTCTCCCGAGATGGGGGATTTGAACTCAATACACCGCAGAATTACAATACGCCCGAGATCGGCAAATCCAAGCCGCAACTGGCAGCCGGGTACGGCTTTGGCGTGCGGGTGAATCTGGGCTATTTTTTGTTTCGATACGATCTGGCATGGCCCACGGATCTCGCGCAGACATACCATCCCCACCAGTATTTCTCAATTGACTTCACGGGATTGTTCTGATTTCAGATCGCCCATCGCTATTTTGGGAGAGGCCTGCTATGCACGCCTCTCCTTTTTTCTTCTTTCGGCGGGGTTGATGGATGGTGATTTTTTGCGTATTATTGAAGGTCAAAACGCGCGTCATATCTAAAAAAATGAGGGCGTCATGGCAGTTGAAATGCAGCGAGTAGTTGAAACCCAGCACCGGCAATTTACGGTTGCGGATTTTGCGCGCATGGGAGAGACTGGGATTTTTTCTGAAGACGATAGAGTTGAACTCATTGATGGGAGGTGCGCGCGATGAGTCCAGTTGGTCCAATACATGGCGCGGTTATCAATCGGCTAAATATGCTTCTCGTGCCCAGGCTTGTCGGAAAGGCGGTTGTTGGTATTCAAAATCCGGTTCAGTTGGACGAGTTTTCCGAACCCTTGCCCGATGTCTCAGTTTCGCGCTTCCGCGCAGATTATTACGCCCTTGCCCATCCTTCGCCTGACGATGTGTTGGTGCTGATCGAGGTGGCGGAATCTTCGCTGCGTTATGATCGCGGGGAAAAGCGGTCGCGCTATGCCCGAGCGGGCATTCCCGAATACTGGGTTGTCGATATTCCAAGAAGGCGCGTTTTTCAATATGTCACCGGCTATCGCACCGAGCGAATTTTGGGTGTGGGCGATGTTGTTGCCTGCGCGTTTGCATCTGATATCGTTCTTTCGGTCAACGAGATTTTTTAACGGGATTTGTTATGACAGCAAAAGAATATTACATGTCGGGGTTGGGCAAATTGGGGGCTGGGGAACTGGATGGCGCGATTGCCGAATTTGAGCAGGCGGTTGCAGATGATGCGTCGTTTTACATGGCCCATTTGGGATGGGCGCAAGCGCTGGACCGGCAGGGGAAGATCGACGAGGCGATTGAGCACGTCAATCTCGCGTTGGAAATTGTCCCCGATGAGGCACTGGCGCATACGAGTCTGTCGCGATTGTATCAGCAGAAAGGCATGATTGAAGAGGCCGAAAGGGAAATGGCGATTTCTCACAAACTTTCTCAACAGATCTAAAAAATGGTGCATCCACTGAAAATGAGGGCGTCCGGGTTGGGCGTCCTTTTTGTTTTGATCCTTTTGGCGTGTGGAACAGCCCATGCAAATCCGGTCGATTCGCTGCTCTCTCTCGCCCAAAGTGATACGTCCAAACCGCTCGCATACCGCATTGATTTGCTCAGAAAAGCCTTCAATGCGGATCGCGATCGCGCAGATGTCTGTGCGGCATTGGGCGCGCTGTTTATGCAACAGAATACGCCTGCTGGCAGATTGCGCGCGGATCGCTATATGTATCGCGCGATTGTATTGGATCCCGAAAATATCGCGTATCGCCTCTCTTACGCGACCTTGCAGCGCAAGAAGGGCTTTCGATACAATGCCATGCGATATTTTGAAAAGGTACTCGCCATAGATCCAACACAGGTTGAAGCGGCCTGTGAGGTGGGCGATTATTATTTGCAGGATATGTTGAAATACGTCGATGCGCGGCGTTTTGACGGAGGGGGGAGCATGCGGTCTTTTGCCGTGGAAAGTGTGCAAATAGCAGCGCGCTACTACCGCTACGCGCTATTACAGGATCCCGATTGCAAGCGCGCGTATTACGGGTTGGGCATGTTGAGTATCGAGGGGGGATATGCCGAAGATCTGGTTGCGATAGCCCAAGAACTGCTAGACCGATGGGCGCGGGATCGAGATGGGCTTCTGCTCTTGGGACTGGGGTATTACGCCACCGAACAGTTTGAGGCAGCGGGCAAGGCATTTGATCGGGCATATAGGCAGATGGATTCGGTCGGGCAGGCTGCCATGACGTCCATTGCATTGTTGGGGGGAGGAGATACGGCGCGCGCGCTGTTTTGGCAAAAGCGAGATCCCCTGTTTCTCACACCTGTGAACGAAAGAAAGCTAGCCCATCGCGGGCGGGTTGCCTATGCAAATTTGAGATTTGGCCTGCCCGATGAAGGCATTGCGGGTTGGGAAACGGATATGGGCAAGGCCTGGATTCGGTACGGTCGCTATGTCAATCGCGTGAGAACCCTAATCCCGCATCGAGAGATTTGGACTTATGAGGATTTTTCACTGGACTTTTTTTCCTACGATTCCGTGCATTGGAAATTGGCGTTGATGAAGGACCAGCGATGGGCACTCGCTCCGGATGGATGGGGCCGCAGTCAGGTCTTGGCTTCTGATTTTTATTTGCCCGAGCGATATGTCGATCCCTATCGAGATCAAAAATACGGGTTGCCCGTGCAGGTGGGATTTTTTAAGGCCGAAGGAGGGCGTATTAAGGTGGCGCTGTCGTGGGCCGTGCCCAAGCGTCAGTTGCAGTATCTCAAGCTCTATGACACCTATCAGGTCGCGGTGGATGTCGGTGTTTTTGTCCATAAAAGCAATGGGCAAGCGGTCACAAGTGTCAGGTGGCAGCCCGAGACATTTCGGGATGTTTGGCGCGATTCATTAAAGTGTCGCTATTTGTTGGGCCAACGCGATCTGGTTTTGGCGGCAGCAGTTCCTTCGCAGGGCTTCAGGGCAGGGTTGTACCCCGATTCGCTCGCTTTGACTTTGGAAATTCGAGATCAAAAAAAGAAAACCGTGGGCGTGTTCCGCGATACCGTGTTTGTACAGGCATTTCCCGATGATGAGGTCGCTATGAGTTCGGTCGTGTTGGCGTCGCATGTGGCAGAGGGCAAAGAGGGGATTGAGGTCATACCCAATCCATTGCGGACGTTTGACGGTGGCGAATTGCTGCATCTCTATTTTGAGATCTACAATCTGGCGCGCGATGAATTTGGGCAGACCGATTTTTCGGTGGTGTACAGGGTTGGACCGCCGGATTTGCGGCGTTTTTCAGACAAACGAGACCGCAAGGCGATAGCACAATTGGGCAGAAGCGATGCCCCGTGGCGCATTTCTGTGAGCACGGACTATCGCGGAGATCAGCGTCGCGCGCAGATTTATCTGGCCGTGGATTTAAGTGAACTGGGCCCCGGCGTGCATCTGCTGTCGCTGGCCGTCACTGACCGTCAAACCGGGTTACAAACGTGGCGAGAAGCCCTGTTTCGCATCCGGTAATGTGCGGGGTTCGGGGTGATGGTTTCTCAAGTGATTTTTTTTGCCACAGAGTTTGTAAAGCGATTGAAAGTCTGTCTTTGAAATGTAATCTAACGCAACCTTTCAAATGTTCACGCTGCACGGATTCTTAACCCCGATCGTGCCGCAATCTATCGACTGCGACGGCGATGACGATAATAATGCCCGTGACGATTTCTTGCACCCAGTTCGGCAAGCCCATTTGCGAACAGCCCGAGCGAATAATGGTCATGATCAGCGCGCCGATCACGCTGCCGAGCACAGAGCCTTCGCCACCCGAGAGGCTGCCTCCGCCAATGACAACGGCTGCGATAACATCGAGTTCGAGGCCAATCGCGACCGTGGGATCGCCGACGGTGAGGCGCGAAAACTGAAGAAGTCCGGCAATGCCTGCGGATGTTCCGGCGAGGGTATAGACGAGGAGTTTGGTAGCTTCCGCGCGAATGCCACACAGGCGGGCCGCGTTTTCATTGGAGCCGATGGCGACGATGTGTTTGCCCGGGCGGGTGTAGGCGAGGAATCCGCCGGTGAGCAAGGCGAGGATGAAGAGGAGCCACACGCCGGGCGGCAGCATCCACCACGCGCCGCGCGGAAGCGCGGCGAGCAGGTTGATGAGATAGGTGAGGGGCGCGTCAATTTTTTGTTCGCCAGCCAGTCCCTTGGCAATGCCGCGGACGAGCAGGAGCGTGCCCAGCGTGACAATAAACGGCACCACGCGAAACCGGGTGATGATCGCGCCGTTGACAAAGCCGCACAGCGCGCCTGTAAGGATGCCGATGAGCGCGGCACCAAGAGGGGATAGGCCCGCCTGAAGCGATGCGGCAATGGTGACGGTGGTCAGCGCGATGATCGACCCCACGGAAAGGTCAATGCCCCCGGCGATGATGACGAAGGTCATGCCCAGCGCTGCTGTGCCGACAATGGCGGTTTGACGCGCGATGGTTTCGAGGTTGCGGCCACTGCTAAAGCTGTCGGGGCCGAGCAAGGCGAACAGGCCATAGACCGCAAAGAGGCCGATCAGGGGCGCGAGGCGCGAGAAATGAGTCACGCTGCAACCTCCTGTGCGGTTGCTTCGAGCATGAGGCTGTGTTCGCTGCACTGATCAACGGGACGCGCAGGGCCGAGGCGCCCGCGACACATCACCGCGATGCGGTCGCATATCCCGAGGAGTTCGGGCATGGAACTGCTCACGAGGAGGATGGCTTTGCCCTGTGTGGCGAGTTGGTCAATCAGGCGATAAATGTCGGTTTTGCTGGCAATGTCGATGCCGCGCGTGGGTTCGTCCAAAAGCAGGCAATCTACATCGTGGTGAAGCAGACGGGCGAGCGCGACTTTTTGCTGGTTGCCGCCGGAAAGGTCGGCAATGGATTGTGCAGGCCCCGATGTGCGAATATCGAGGCGGGCGATCCACTGGCGGGCAATGGCGCGCAATTTTTTTGCCGAGATGATCCCCCGCGGCAATCGCGAGAGGGCGAGGTTATGGGCCACGCTCATCGATTGGGCAAGGCCCTCGTCTTTGCGATCTTCGCTGAGCAATCCCATGCCTTGGGCGAGGCGTTGCGTTGGCGTTGCCCGCCCCGAGTATTGCGCGAAGGTGATGCTGCCGCTACGGATGCGCGCGAGGCCAAAGATCGCGCGCAAAAGTTCTGTGCGTCCCGCGCGGACGAGCCCCCCAATACCCAAAATTTCCCCCCGGTGGAGCGCGAGCGACGCGCGATGCGGCAGGGGATCGGCAGCGAGGTCCGCGAGATCGAGGATGGGAACGCCCGGCGTGCGATGGGAGCGCGGGAAAAAGTCGTCGATCTGTCGCCCGACCATGAGGTGAACGATGTCGGGTATGGACGTGTGCGTGACCGACCCGCTGCCGCTGTTTTTTCCGTCTCGCAGAACTGTGAAGTGGTCGGCAATTTCTTTGACTTCTTCGAGGACGTGCGAGATGAAGACGATGCCCAGACCGCGCGCTTTCAGGCGTTGCACCGCGCGAAACAACTGGTCGACATCTGCGCGCGTGAGGCTGCTCGTGGGTTCGTCGAGAACGAGGACGCGGCATTGGACGGACAGGGCGCGCGCGATTTCTACGATCTGCTGTTCGGCAATGGCGAGCGTGTTCACTGGCGCGCGGGAGTCAATGTCGGCGTGGTCGAGTTCTGAAAGGGCCTGTTGAACGAGGGCGTGCATTTTTGATTTTTGCAGCACGCCGCGCCGCGCGAATTCCGCGCCCAAGAACACATTTTCCGCAACAGTGAGATGGGGCGCGAGGGAGAGTTCTTGATAGATCGTGGCGACGCCCTGCTGCCGCGCCTGAAGGGGATTGGCGGGCGCGAGGGGCAAACCGTCCATTGACATTTCGCCAGCATCGGGCTGCAAAGCACCCGAGAGCACGTTCATAAGGGTGCTTTTACCCGCGCCATTTTCACCGATGAGGGCGTGGATTTCGCCACCTGAAACGGCAAAATCAACACCGTCGAGTGCCACGGTCGCGCCAAAAGTTTTGCGAATGCCGCGCATGGCAAAGCCCTGCCTATTGCGCCTATCAGCAGACGGGTCTGTGCGTCTATTCGTCATCGATCAAATCCCAACACGCGGTGAATAAAGTGCGGGTCGATCACAACAGCGGATTTTGTATTGCGCGTTTGAACAATTTCTTTTCCGAAAGCCGCGGCGAACGCGAGGAAGTCCGAGAAGCCGACCATACCATCCGCGTCAATGTCGAATCGCGGATCAAAATCCGGGTCTGAACTGCTCGTGCCAAACTGGGCGGCGAACGCGAGGAAGTCCGTGAAACCGATCACGAGATCGCCGTCAAAATCGAAGACATCGAGGGCGAATGGGGATGTGAATTGAACCTTTTCGAGGTAGGCGAAGAACAGGTCGAGATCCCGAGGCGATTCAGCGATTAATACATCTGCCCCGCGTTGCTCAATCCTGAAGTCTGTGGCCCCACGTCGCTTGATTGCGAGCACGTCTTGGTACGCGGTTTTGAACTCTGTGGCGTCCTGTTCCGTATCCCAGGTCGTGAACAGGACGAGAGCGGGTGTGTTCTCTCGGCGGTGTTTGAAGACGGCGTACCGGTCTCCATGCCAGCCTTCAGCCGCTGGGTGTGATGTGGTATTGACATCAAAGGTATTGAAGATGATTCTGAAGCCGAGTTCGCCTAGCGTATCTGTATCCAGCAATTCCCAATCATTTGTGAAGGTTTCGTTTGCCAAATCGGGAAACGCGATCTCCTCAACGGATTCCCCCGCGATATATTTGGCCGGGTGCAGGATGTGTTCCATTGACAATGGCGGATTGGCGTACGCGCGATTCACGCCTGTCCAACCCCCGCGTCTCTTCAGGGCAAATACAAATGCCAACCCGCGGCTGTAAGCACCGAGTTGTTGCTCGAGCAGAAAGTCGGGGATCTCTTCAATTTCTTGGACAACCTGCAGATCTGCCTCTGCGTCCATGAGCGTTCGCTTGATTTCGTCAACACTCATGTTGGCAACCATGTCTATGGTCGGCTGTAGTTGGGCATCTGACACCTCTTGCCCAAGTTCAGCGAATATCCAGAGGAATTGGACCAGCGTCGCGTCACCTTCAGCCAGAGCCTGACGCGCGGACAATTCATCGCTGTTCGCCGCGTCGCCGATCAAGTGGTCGAGTCCAAAATGCTGGTCCTGTAGCACATGAACGAGTTCATGGACCAGAATTGGCGCGAGTTCCTCTGTGGAAGATGCCCTTATCGGAAAGTTGACCGAGCGAGTCGCGGGGTCGTAATACGCGGCGATTTGGCTCTGCGTGGCTTGTGTTATCGTCTCAATGCTAAGAGGGACGCCGCCTTGATGAAACCCGATGGTGCGGATGATCAGATCGTAATTCTGAAGAATGGCCTGCGGCACAGACTGGGAGAACTCGCCGCTTATGAAGGCGTAGATCTCCGCGTCTGACTGATAGCGTAGCGTGAAGGGCCAGACAAAATTGAGTGATCGAATTGACGATACCTCGGGCTTAATCCTCTCGCTTAGGGCGACCAACTTCGGAAGGTTCTGCGATAGAGTTACCGAAGGGATCGCTATGACGACCATCGCAAATTGACAAAATTTTTTCATCATTTTTTTTACAAAAGGTGAAAAGACCACTAATTGGGGGGATCATTGCAGCCATTTATCCAAGTCAGGCGTCAAGACTGCTTTGATATCCGGATCGTTCACGTTGTCTTTGGTGACGAGGGCAACGCCGGTATCAATGCGCTTTTCAACGGGCTGATTATCGAGATGCGCTGCCATGGTTTTGACGCCGAGGTAGCCCATTTTGAAGGGGTTTTGCAACACGAGGCCGTGAATCTGGCCGTTTTCGAGGGCCTCCACGAGTTTTTTCGAACTGTCGAACCCGATGAAGATGACACTGCCGGCGAGGCCCGCGTCTTGCAGGGCGCGCAGCATGCCAAAGGTGGTGGATTCGTTGGGACAAAAGACGCCGTGGATGGTGAGTTTGCCATCTGCGTCTTTCAGGGGTGCCAGCAAGTTTTCGCTGGCCCGATACGCGCTTTCTGTGGTGGCGCCCCCATGTTGGTTTGAGGAGACGATTTCAATGTCTGAATGCTCGTCCATCGCGTCGAGAAATCCCCGTTCGCGTTTTGCGGTGCTGGCCGAGCCTTCCTGATAGCGCAGCATGACGACTTTGCCCGTTTGATTCAGGCGTTGGGCCATGTCCGCACCTGCGATGCGTCCGCCCCGATAATTGTCGGTGGCGACAAAGGATACAAAGTCCTCGCTTTGAAGGCCAGAGTCAATGATGACGACTGGGATGCCGCTGTGCATGGCATTGGCAACGGGCACGCGAAGGGCCGCATCATCGAGGGGCGCGAGCACAATGCCCGCAACGCCTCGCGCGATGAAGTTTTCGACCAGGGCGATCTGGTCTTCGCGGTTGTCTTCTTTGAGCGGGCCTTTCCAGATTATTTCGATATCCAACTCGCGCTGCGCTTTGACCGCGCCCGCGTGAATCGATTTCCAAAACTCGTGGGTCGTGCCTTTGGGAATGACGGCAATCGTCATTTTTGATGAGCCATTGCCCCCACACGCGATAAAGTGCATGGCAAAACACGCGCTCAAGAGGCTCAACGAGATTAAAATGCGGTTCATCGAAACTCCTTTATATTCGCTTTCAGCTCAAAAAACTTATGCTTACCCACTCGACATGAGGTCTGGACTTGCTGCATCCCCAGTAAATCATGCCTCATCCATCCCGTCCAGCACCCGCATGAGATCTTCCAGCGATACAATTTCTTCCCCAGCGAGCGGCTCGGGCGCAGCGTCTTCCTCTTCGGTTCCAAACGCGAACCATTCAAACTCGCGCAAGAATTTCAGACAATGCCATTGGCCTGTGCGCGCGCGATCTTCGCTGCACAATTCCCGGGGAATTGGACATCCGTCGTATAGTCCGCGGGGACAGGGTCTGCGTTTTTTGGGCATCGCGGCATCCAGGAAGAAAGGCGAACGGACGTTTCGCGGTGGAGGGGCAAAGTGAGAGGGTGGCGGAAAAGCGCGGCAAGGGGAATGAAGCGGGGAAGGATCACAGGATTTTGAGGTGTTGCTCCAGTTCATAGCCGGTCACCTGCGCCCTGTAGTTGGTCCATTCGATCTTTTTGTTGGCAATGAACTTTTCAAAGACGTGATCGCCCAGGGCTTTGCGAAGCAAGACACTGCGCTCGGCGAGATCAATGGCCTGCGACAGATCCAGGGGGAGGGTTTTGATGCCCGCTTTTTTGCGTTCGGCGTTGGACATCTCCGCGACATTTTTTTCTATGGGCGGCGGCAGTGGATAGCGTTTTTCAATGCCCTCTAATCCAGCAGCCAGCATAATTGCGAATGCCAAATAGGGATTGCAGGCCGGGTCGGGCGACCGGTATTCCACGCGCGTTGTACTCGCTTTTCCCGGCGAATACGCGGGCACGCGCACCAAATCGGATCGGTTGACCGCGGACCACGTCGTGTACAAAGGTGCTTCATAACCTGGCACCAAGCGTTTATACGAATTGACCCACTGGTTGGTCACCAGTGTCATTTCACAGGCATGGGCGAGTAGGCCCGCAATAAAATATCGAGCTGTATCCGACAAGTAATACGCATTTTGATCGTCGTAAAACGCATTTTTTTCTCCTTGAAACAGTGACATATTCGTGTGCATGCCATTGCCATTGACGCCAAAAATGGGTTTGGGCATAAACGTCGCCCAAACCCCGTGTTTCACGGCAATCTCCTTTACGACCAAACGATAGGTCATGGCGTTGTCGGCCATGGTCAGCGCATCGGTATAAAGCAAATCGATTTCGTGCTGGCTGGGCGCGTCTTCGTGATGGCTAGATGCCACTTCAATGCCCATTTTTTCCAATGTCAGCACGGTATCTCGGCGCAAATCACTCGCCACGTCCAAAGGCGTCAGGTCAAAATATCCACCTTCATCCAAACCTTTGAGCGGGACTTCGGGTTTTTCAAAATAGAAAAATTCCATCTCTGGACTGACGTAAAACGCAAAACCCAAATCGCCTGCGCGTTTCAGATTTTTTTTTAGTGTCCAGCGCGGATCCCCGGGATATGGATTGCCCCCCGGCTGGTGAATATCGCAAAACATACGCGCCACCGTGCCTTCTTCCTGCGGGCGAAAAGGCAGCACCTGAAAGGTATTGGGGTCGGGCATGGCGATCATATCGCTCTCGTTGATCCGCGCAAAGCCTTCAATGGACGAGCCGTCAAAACCAATCCCTTCGGTGAGGGCCTCGTCGAGTTGCTCAACGGGAATTGCCACACTCTTTAAGAATCCCAAAATGTCGGTAAACCAGAGCCTGATAAATTTGACCCCGTGTTCTGACGCGGCGTTCAGCACGTATTCGCGGCTTCCTTCATCCATCGTTCCAACCTGTATTTTACTGTGAAATAGGAGAAAAATGACGCCCAAACTTACGCGTATTATATTTCGCGTAGATTGCAGGCGTGTTTCACCCAGATTAAGAATAGCTATACTGGACAAAAAAAAAGCGCGGCTATGCCGCGCTTTTTTCCCTCCCTACTGAATCCGCGTCCAGGTATCCACCCAGGCCCCGTCATAAGATGCTGTCAGGGTATTGCCTTCAAAAATCCATTGCCGCTCGTCGTGTGCAATCTCAATTTTATCGTCCTCGACTGTAATTTTGCCCTTTATCTTTTTGTCTTTGGGATAGATCGACATAGGTGCTTCAGCAGAAGAGCGATATCCCTGGCGAACCAGCACGTGCCTGGCCCGCGTAATGGCCGATGTGGAAATTTCGTACGTGCTGGCAGCATAATTAAATCGCCGAGGCGTGCCATCCTTCAAATTTTCGAGAAGATTGAACGCGATATATGCTTTGCGGGAACTGATTGGCTGCCAAAAAAGCACCCCTTTTATGTGGGGGGAACGCAACACAGTGCCATCTTGCAATGTGCGGTTTTGCAAGACCCAGGTACCTGTCAGTTGTTTTTGCATATCTGATAGGCGATCGCTGCATCCCTGTACTGCAAATACAGAGAGGAGGCATATCATCAGGCGTTTCATCTCGACCTCCGGAAAAGTTATCACCTCAAAAACGGACAGATACAGTATATTTTTCGATTTGCACCCTGTCAAGCCAAAAAAATGCTCAAAAAAAGAGCACTCCAAGGTGCTCTTTTCAAATCTTCAAAAAATCAGGTCATTTCCAGTAATGGCTCGAGCTGCGACCGACGACGCGGATGGCGCAATCTGCGAAGTGCTTTTTCCTTAATTTGTCGCACGCGCTCTCTGGTCAAATTGAACCGAACCCCGATTTCTTCGAGCGTCAGCGGCTCTTCACCGCCCAGACCAAAATACAGGCGCAACACCTCGGTCTCGCGGGCATCTAGCGATCTGAGCACGTCTTTTACCTGTTCGCGCACCGAATTTTCTACCACTTCCTCGTCGGGTGCTTTCTGTGTGTTGTCGGGCAACACATGCAACAGGCTGTGGTCATCTTCTTCGCGGAAAGACGCATCTAGAGACCAGACATCGCGCGCGCGCATGATCGTATCCTGAACCATCTCGACCGACACGCCGAGTTCTTTGGCGACCGTTTCGGGTTCGGGTTCGGTCTCGCTCGATTGCCGCAACTTGCGCGACACTTTTGAAATGTTGTGCAACAAATCAATGCGGTTAATGGGCAACCGCACAACCCGCGAATCCTGTGCCAAGCTCTGGTGGATCGCCTGACGGATCCACCAGACCGCGTAAGAAATAAACTTAAAGCCCCGCGTGCCATCAAAACGCTCGGCAGCCGTCATCAGGCCCATATTTCCCGCGCTGATCAAATCGGCCAAAGGCACCCCGTGGTTTTGATATTCGCGGGCCACGCTCACCACAAAACGGAGGTTAGCCGCAACGAGTTTATCTCTGGATCTCTGACAACCTTTATGGATTTTTTTTGCCAGTTCAATTTCTTCTGCACTCGAAAGAGGTTCAGACGAGGCAATGTCTCGCAAATACAGGTCCAGAGACTCACTGTCTTGAATCACAATTCTAGGCAAGGGGAACCTCCAAAAAAAGATGAGGGAGATGGGATATGTGCTATAAAACAGAACGGGGAGTTGATAATTGCGCGAGGTGTTCGGTCATAAATTGATACATGCTTATCGATGTGTCGCAAGCCATCAAACCGGATCGCACATCTGAATTTTTGAACAGCAGGGCCAAATTGCTCAAAACCGACAGATAAGGCACGGGTGCCGCATCCGGTACGGCGACCACGCAGATAACGTGAACGGGTTCGGCGTCGGGCGGAAAAGCAACGCCTGCCTGAGAAATGCCCAACGCCACACCGGGCTGAGCGACAGATCGGCATCGCGCATGGGGTAGGGCAACGCCTCGGCCCAAAACCGTGCTGATCTGATCGTCGCGATCCAAAACAGTTTGCAAAAACCTCAGACTATCGACCACTTTCCTGCACCCATAGAGCCGATCAACCAGTTCTTTGATGGCGCCTATGCGATCTTTGGATTGCAGATTGGGTACGAGAAGCGACACATCAAAATGAAAAACATCGTCTTCAAGTGTTGTATGGGATGTCTGAATCACATGGCCTCCAGACTCGCTTGCAATGCAAACATGCAGAATTTGCACCTTCTGGCCCCAGAACATGTATTGGGCGATGAATGATAATGCATTAACATCAATAAAAACAGGAATTAATATATGGCGTCTCCACAACATCAACAAATTGCGATGAACGCAGTGTAATATAATAGCAATATAAGTGCCAAAAATATGTGTCCATGTCATAACTTCTTGTTTATAGTGCAAATAGGTATGGAGATCGAAATCTACATCCCTTTTTTTCGTTTTTTTTCGTGCAAAAATTGCATCGCATGGACAATCAAAATGCAAAAATTGCGTTTTGGTTTTCGCCCGGTGAATCGATAGCGTCAGCGCAGATTGTATGCCTTTATTTTGTATTGCAAGGCGCGAACACTGATCCCCAACAGGGCTGCGGCCTCTTTGCGATTGGCCGTCACTTGTGCGAGTGTCTCTTCGATCAGCGCGCGCTCGACTTCCGCCAGCGATGAACCGAGTTTGACCATTAGGATATCTGGGGCGTCCCGTGCATCGCGCACCCGAGAAGGCAGGTGATCGACATCGACCTTTTGATCTGCACAGGTCACGACAATGCGCTCAATGGTATTTTTCAACTCGCGCACATTGCCGGGCCACAAATAGGCCAAAACCCTGTCCATCGCGTCGGGAGTCAATTCCTTGCGCGGTTTTTGGTGCAACACGCACAGGTGCTCAAAAAACACGTCGATCAAGAGCGGGATATCTTCGACGCGCTCGCGAAGCGGTGGCAAGCGAATGGGCACCACATTGATGCGATAATACAGGTCTTCTCGGAATTGTCCTTTTGCGACCTCTTGCTCGAGATCGCGATTGGTGACAAAAATGGTTCGCACATCTGCGGTCACCGCTTTGGTACTGCCCACTGGGCGATAGGCTTTTTCTTCCAATACGCGAAGCAGATCAACTTGATTGGGCAAGGGGATTTCACCCACTTCATCGAAAAAAAGCGTCCCGCCTTCAGCGGATGCAAAATGCCCCGCCTTATCTGCTGTGGCGCCTGTAAACGCGCCTTTGACATAACCGAATAATTCGCTGCCAAACAATGTCTCGGCAAATGCCCCGCAGTTCATCGCCACCAAAGGCGCGTGTCGCCGCGCGCTGGCTCGATGAATCGCACGCGCCACCAGTTCTTTCCCCGTGCCCGTTTCTCCGGTGATCAGAACCGGCACATCGGTCATGGCCGCCTGGGCAATGGTATCGCAGACGTGCTCCATGACCGCGCTTCGGTGTACGATCTCGCCATTGGCTCCATTGGCATCCAACCGCGCCCGCAATGCGCGGTTTTCAGCGACCAGTGCGCGATGATCCAGCAAGTGTTCTAAGGATAGGCGCAATCGCTTGAGATCTACGGGCTTGGTCAAATAATCGTAGGCCCCCCGCCGCATGGCTTCGACCGCGGTTTCCACCTCTCCAAAAGCCGTGATCACAATAACGCCGGTGTCGAGCTCTGCTTCGCGCACCCACTTCAAAAGTGCCAGGCCATCGTTGCCCGGCATCTTAAGGTCAAAAATCGCGGCGTTGTACGCATGGGTTTCCATAAGCGTCTTTGCTTTGCGACCGTCGTAAGCCACATCCACCTGATAACCGTTTTTGGCCATGGCCTCCCGCAACCCTTCGCAGATATAGTACTCATCGTCTGCAATTAAAATCCGGATCTCACTGGCGTCCATAAATTGCCTCATGTACAACTGGCTATGCCCGTTCATCTGTTGGTGTGTCGGGCACGGGCAAATACACCCGAAAGGTCGTGCCCTGTCCGAGACTGCTCTCGACATCAATGTGCCCGCCGTGCTGATAAATAATGCGCTGTGCAATGGATAGCCCCAACCCGGTACCTTCGTCTTTGGTCGTGTAGTAAAACTCAAAAATGCGATCCACTTCTTCTTCGGGAATCCCACAGCCCGTATCTGTAAGCATCACGCAAACCTGCGCGGGCTCGATTTGGGTCCGCGCGATCAAATCGCCGCCCGCAGCCATGGACTGAAAGGCATTAACCACGATATTGAGCACGGCCTGGGCGAGTTGATCTTCATCCCCATTTATTGCGGGCAGATCTTCAGAAAGTTCCAGACGCAAGGCAATGTCGCGCTCGCGCGCTTCGGGAGAGACCAGTTCAAACACACGACGAACCACGTCGTTGGGAGACATGTATCGCAAATGGAGTTTGGGCGTGCGCGAGAAACGCAAAAAATTATGTACAATGCGGTCGAGGCGTTTCATTTCTGTCTGGGCAATGTTGAGCCGCCCCAAAAGACGCGCTCGTAAGGTGTTCGTCAACTCGCCGAGATCTTCTTCCAACAATTGCAATTGAATGTCTATCGCGCCCAGTGGATTGCGCACTTCATGCGCCACCGACGCAGCCAAACGCCCCAGTGCCGTCATTTTTTCCACTTGAAAAATCTCCCATTCCATCCGTTTCATTTCAGAGACATCGCGCACCGCCAGCACCAGTCCGACCCGTGCATCGGCGTCTAAAAACGATGTGCTCACGCGCAGGTGTTGCAACCCACCGTCGGCACTGTGATGTACCAGGTCTGTGTCTGAAGCCAATTGCTTTTTGTGCATCCCCTCGTTCAAAATCCGCAAGAGTTCGGGCCGTTGGGCAAATAGCGTTTCGGCAGATGCCCCGCAAACGGTCTGTTTGTCCCACCCCATCAATGCGATCAGATGTGCGTTGACCATGACGGCCCGATGCGTTTTGTCAAAGGCCACGATGCCCTCGCCTAGGCCCTCCAAAATGGAGGCACTATAATCGGCTGCAATGTTCATGCGCGTTCTCCCAAAAATAAAAGCCATTCAAAGATAATTTTCCATATTTCCACCCAAAGCGCAAGTCTAAACATCTTGACACTTGTCCGTTGCGCGCAATATTATTAGCGGTCAGCCCTTCGGCAGGCTCAGGGGCCACAGACTTCGGCGAGCGGCTACTGAGCTTGTCGTTGAGCCTGCGGTCTCTGAGCCGGACCCTGAGCCTGTTGAAGTGTGTTGAAGTGTGTTGAAGAGCCGAAACCTGCCGAAACACGGGGACAGGCGTGAGACGCGAGACGGGGTAGCGCGGATGTCTCATTTCTCGCTTCTCTCCGTTGTACACCGCTCCCAAAAACACTGCATTATACCTTCTGTATTTAAGGTATAACCATGTCATCACATACGAACCGAGAGCGCATTCAATCCGCTTTGGCGGCTGTGCCCAACGAGGTTTTTCTTGCGGCGACCAAAGATTTGCTCAAAGTCCTCGGCTATCAGAGCGACCGTACGGTGGCACTCTCAGGCGATGCCCGCGACTTCATCGCTGAATTTCCCGCTAAGAATCCCAACACCGCGTCGGAGCAGTTCTTCCGCGAGAACGCTCAATCCGTGCGGCTCATTTTTCAGATAACCGATGACGAAGTCGCGCCCGCGCCACCGGGGTACAACTGCGCCAGCAGTTCAAGTACCCTGTTTGACGCCGGCGATTTTGACACGGGCAACGCGCGCAGTTTCCTCTTTGTGGCCGTTGAACTCAAGGGAGAACGCTACACCCGCGGGCAATACGCCCAACTCACCCGCGAGATCAACAAGCGATTCCCAATGCCCGCGGTGGTGCTGTTCCGCACGACGACCAACTTGCTCACCCTGTCTTTTGTCCACCGTCGAGAGCACAAGCGCGATCCCAACCGCGATGTGCTGGGCAGTGTGTCGCTGATTCGAGAGATCGATCCCATCGATCCACACCGCGCGCATCTGGACATCTTGGCAGACTTGGCCTTGGATGACCGCTTGGCGTGGATGGATGCCCACGACAAGTTGCACAACTTTGACGGCTTGCTCGCCGCTTGGCTGAACGCGCTGGACACCGAGGAACTGAACCGGCGGTTCTATGGCGAGTGGTTCACTTGGTTCGAGCGCGCGGTTGAGGAGGCGACTTTCCCGACCCAAGAAGCGAGAACGCTACCCCCCGAAGAATACGTCATCCGCCTGATCACGCGCTTGCTGTTCGTGTGGTTCATCAAGGAAAAGGGACTCATCGCGGACGAACTTTTCATCGAGGCGCGCATCGCCGACTTGCTGGTGGATTACGACTGCGACACTGGCGATTCCTACTATCGCGCGGTGCTGCAAAATCTGTTCTTCGCCACGCTGAACACCGAGATTGACCGACGCGGTTTTAGGAAAAAGAAGAATGTCACGCACCGAAATTTTTCGCTGTATCGCTATCAGAAAGAGATGAGCAATCCCAGCGCGCTTTTGGACTTGTTCCGCCAAACGCCGTTCATCAACGGCGGCCTGTTTGACTGCTTGGACAGCGAGGTGGCAACGCGAGATGGCGGCTATCGGATCGATTGCTTTACCGATAATGTGACGAATCCCAGGCGCAGAGAATACGGCATCCTATCCATCCCCAACCGCCTGTTCTTCGGCGACGCTTCGGCAGGCTCAGGTCACGCCGACGGGTTGATCCCCCTGTTCAATCGCTACAAGTTCACCGTGGAGGAGAACACACCCATTGAGCAAGAAATCGCGCTTGACCCGGAACTTCTCGGCAAGGTGTTTGAGAATCTGTTGGCGGCCTATAATCCCGAGACGCGCGAGACCGCGCGCAAGCAGACCGGCTCTTACTACACCCCGCGCGCGGTTGTAGATTACATGGTGGACGAATCACTCAAGCGATACCTTGAACAAAAGGTGGAGCAGACATTCTCATCTGCTCAAAAACATCAAAAAGTGGCGAGGCAGACAGAAATGTCTGCCCCACTCTCTCAACGCCTTGACCAACTTTTTTCTCATACTGACGAACCGCCGATGTTCTCCGAAGACGAGACCAATGCCCTCGTGCGGGCCATCGCCGAGATCAAAGTGCTCGACCCTGCGGTCGGTTCCGGCGCGTTCCCGATGGGCATGTTGCACAAGCTGACTTTGGCTTTGCGACGGCTCGATCCTGATAACACACGTTGGGAACAGTTGCAAAAATATCTCGCTATGGAACGGACGAGGTCGGCGTACGAAACGGACGATCAGGAAGATCGCGACGCGGAACTGAAAGAAATCAGTACCACTTTCGAGCACTACCGGGACTCGGATTTCGGGCGCAAGCTGTACCTGATCCAAAACAGCATCTTCGGTGTCGATATTCAGCCGGTGGCCTGTCAGATCGCCAAGTTGCGCTTTTTCATCTCGCTGGCGATTGAGCAAGAAGCAGACGCGGACGCGCCCAACTACGGCATCAAGCCGCTGCCAAATCTGGAAACGCGCTTTATCGCGGCAGATACGCTGCTGAAGCTCGAAGATGCGGATCAACAGGATTTGTTCCGTCAACAGATCGAGGTTCTGAAAACGAAATTAGCGGAGAACCGCGAGCGACATTTTCACGCGACCACGCGCCGGAAAAAACTCGCGTGCGGCTATGCGGACAAAAGGTTGCGCGAGGCGTTGGCGCGGGAATTGAACGCGGCCGGTCTGCCCGCGGATGATGCCCACAAAATCGCGCACTGGGATCCTTACGATCAGAACGCAAAGGCGGATTGGTTCGATCCCGAATATATGTTCGGCGTGAACGAAGGCTTTGACGTGGTAATTGGCAATCCGCCGTATGTTGAGTCGAGAAATAGCCTGCTATCGGACGAATTGAAGGATTCTTACGGCAACCAAGTCCGAACCGATTGGGGCGAAACTCTACCGCGTGGCAGTGATCTGCTTATCTATTTTTATGCCCGATCCGCGATGCTGTTGAGTAATTCAGGTCGGGGTTGCTTAATTACACAAAACGCTTGGCTAAGCACCGACTATGGGCAAGCATTTCAAAAGTTTTCTCTCGGAAAGTTTTCGTTCCAGAAAATCATTGACACTTCTGCCAAATTCTTTTCTGACGCTAAGAGCCAAAATATCAATGCCGTTATCACAATTTTTCTCAAGGGTCAATTGCGAAACATAGAATATGGTGTTGCAAACCGCGATATGGCGATTACGTCAAAAAGAACCATTGGCGCAAGACAAACAATGAAATGGGGGCATCTTTTTTCTTTGCCGCAATTCTATGCGGATATATTGTCAAAAATATCTGCCATTTCGCGCACAGGAAGTACCATCACATTTGGACAAGGACTAAATTTTCCCTTGAAAGAACTAAACGAGTTCGGGACTAATGTGCCTGTCATTGTCAAAGATTCACCGTTTGTTGCCTTTTCTACTGATGGGAGAGTACACGAACGCGAGATTAGTGCCGGAAGAAAAAACAAAATACCAGCACTTATTATGCCGCGCGGAATAGGAGATCGCCACTATTGCACTTTTAATTTGTGCAAGGCGTTTTCATACAGCCATGTGGAGTTGTATCTGTCAAATGACCTTTGGGAATCAGAAATGCACTATTGTCTGTGGCTCTATCTAAATTCTTCTTTTGTTTGGTTATTCCGAGAAATTACCGGTCGGAAGAATCTCGGAGGAGGCTTGTTGAAAGCGGAAGTGACCGACATGAAGACATTGCCCATTGATTTTGACTTCGATTTCGCCGATGATGCAAAGGAAGTTTTTGACAGCATCAAAAATAGAAACCCCATGCCTGTTTCGGAAGAAATTTACACAAAAGAGCATTTACGCATAGACGATATGGTTGCTGACCATTTCGGTTTTTCAGATATGCGAGAAAATATCAGAAACACGCTGGTTAATCAGGTAAATTTCCGTCTGACCAGAGCGCGACCACAAAAATGACTCAAATCTCAAGCAACAAGGGGAGATAGATCGGGGGTCTGTGGGCTGTATGGCGGCCTGACCGCCGAAAAAATAAAAATCGCAGAGGAAAGCAGATGAACGGCACGCAAGAACCAATCATTGGCTTGGCGGACTACATAACAGAAAAAAATAAAATTACCGCTCTTAACAGGGACCATCGCTACATCTACCGCGGGCAAAAGGATGAACGCCGGCAAAAACAAAGCGGTGCCATGCGTCGCTTACAAATCTTATCTTTCGCAGAAGCCCGCACCTTGACGCGCCTGCGCTGGCAAATTGAGTTGCTGTTCAAGCTGTGGAAATTGCATGGGCAGGTGGATAAATCAAGAAGTCAAAAGCCCGGGCGCATCCTGACGGAAGTCTATGCCAAACTCATCGGCTTGATCATTCAGCATTGGGTCTTGTTGACCCATTGGTGGAGGTATCCGGATAAATCGCTGGTTAAAGCCGCAAAGACCGTGTGCCAGCATGCGGTGTTGCCGCCATTTCCAAAGGATTGCCCATTGAATAGACGATCATCAATCCCCGCGTTCGATACCCTGCAACGCGATCTGATCGAAGAAAAAAAAACGTGCCCATCCGACGCGTGGGCGCGCAAACGCCTGTCGCGCTTGCGCGCGTATCTCGACACCACATGGGAGGTCATTTACGCCCGCCACCGGGCCGGTGCGTCGGGCAGTGACGTGGTTGCGGCATTGACGCAGCGCGTGGATACCCTCATCCGCGCGCTGTATGCCGAAGCCATCGCAGAACGCGCCGCGCCGAATGGGTTTGCCCTTCTCGCGCAGGGGGGATATGGCAGGGGCGCGCTCAACCCCTGTTCGGATATCGACCTGTTGTTTCTCTTTCGCAAAAAAGTCCCCGAAGGCGATCCCACGACGCGAACGATTCTCCACACCCTGTGGGATCTGCGATTTGAAGTGGGATACAGCACGCGCACTTTGTCCGATTGCATCACAGTAGCGCAAGACGACACCGATTCCCTGACGTCAATGCTCGAAACGCGCCATCTCGCAGGCGATGCCGCTTTGGAACCTCAGTTGCAAGACGCGCTTGCGCGGCGTTTTTTTGGCAGGCGCGCGCGGGGTTTTATCGAAAAGAAAACGCGGGAACGCATCCAGCGACACAGCCGATCCAAATTTTCGACCCAACTCCTCGAACCCAATGTCAAAGAAAGCCCCGGGGGGTTGCGAGATATTCACACGGCGGGTTGGCTCCTCATGGCGCGTCGCGGCCTGCGCGCGCCAGAGGGGTTGCGAAAAGATCATCTGCTCACGCGCAGAAATTATCAGACTTATGTGAGAGCTTTTGATTTTATGCTGCGCGTCCGCAATGAGTTGCACTTTCACACGGGCAAATCCTTTGATGTCCTCGAGCACGACCTCCAGCCCGTGATCGCCAAAAATTTGGGCTACAAAGACCGCCACAGTGAATTGGGTGTCGAACACTTTATGCGCGACTACTACACCTGCGCGCGCGCGATTAAACACCTCAGCGACCTGATACGCGAACGCCTCAAAGGCCAATCTTCTGCCGGTCGGGCCGTGGGGTTGCTCACGCGCCGCCAACTCGACGATGGCTCTGTGCTACACCACACGCACATTGCCTTGCCCAAAAAGCGACGCAATTTTTTTGACGACGCGCCCCATCGCCTCCTCTCGCTTTTCCTCAATGCACAGCGATTTGGCGTTTCGCTCAATGAAGCCGCCAAACAAGCGATCAAAGACCACCTGCATCTCATCGACGATGCCTTCAGGTCTTCTGCGCGCGCCGGGCGCATTTTTCTCGATATTCTCCGCGCGCCCGGCGGCGTTGGCTCGGTTTGGCGCACGATGTACGAACTCGACATTTTGGGCACTTATGTACCCGAATTTGGCAGCCTGACGTGTTTGGTGCAATACAATCGCTATCACATCTACACGGCAGACGAACACACCTTGGTCGCTGTGGAGCATCTCGATTACCTCGCGCAGTCGCCTGCTTTGCCCGACAGTTTGCAGCACCTCAGACGCGTGTACAATGAAATTCCGAGAAAAGAGCTCCTCTATCTGGCACTGTTGATGCACGATGTGGGAAAATCTGTTCGCGGCAACGATCACAGCGCGGCGGGGGCAGAGATGACCCGCGACTTTCTCAAACGCCTGCAATTGCCCGATGAACAGCGGAAAACCGTTGTTTTTCTCGTGCGCGAGCACCTCACGATGTCCAGCCTTGCACAGCGCCGCGACCTGTCTGACCAGCGCATGATCGACGAATTTGCCAGCACATTTTCACACCCCGATGTTTTGCGGATGCTCTATGTCCTCACCTATGCCGATTTGTCTGCTGCCACACACTCGGCATGGACCGCGTGGAAAAGCCACCTCTTGCGCGAACTTTACGAAAAAACCTTTGATACGCTCACGCAGAGTGCCCAACCCGACAGGGAGCAACCCGCACAACAAGACGTTCGGGAAATTCTCGCTGCACTGGGATCGCGCATTCCTCGGCAGACCCTCGTGGAACATCTCAACAACATGCCGCCGCGCTATCCCGAGCAAAATCGCGCGGCAGACATTGCGCGGCACCTGCACCTCATTGACGCGATGGGATCTTCGCTGGTTGCCGTGAGCATACAACGCAGCGGGACGTTTTCAGAAATCACCGTCTGCACGCGCGATCAGCCCTTTCGCCTGTCTGAAATTTGCGGCGTGTTGGCAACCCGCGACATCAACATCTTCAGCGCGCAGGCCTACACGCGCAGAGATGGCACAGTCATCGACATTTTTCAAGTGACCACAGGTCCCAACTCAGACGATCATCTCAAATTGCGGGAAAATATTCGGCAAACGCTCACCGATGTTTTTCAACACAAAGTGCGCGTATCTGACCTGTTTGACAGGTATAGCCAGAGGTGGGCCCTGCGGCGGCCCACTGTGCCCATGGCCCCTGAAATCACATTTGAAAATGATATTTCCGCGCGTTATACCGTCATTGACGTCAGCACCCAAGATGCGACAGGGCTTCTTTATAGCATCACGCGCACGCTATCCGAACTCGGCCTCGACATCTATGCGGCGCGCGTTGGCACACAGGCCGACCGCGCGGTCGATGCCTTTTACGTACGCAAAGATGGCGATAAAATCACCGATCCCGCAGTGATCAAATACATCACCCGCGCACTGATTCGCGCCATTGAAAGGCCGTGAAACGCAACGCGCTTTGTGGCGTTTGATGGGCTGTGTCGCTCGTAGAACAGCACAGCCTGACGGCGATTCAGATGTGTTTGCTCGTCGCTTCTCTCTCGAGATCTTTTTTTTGCCCTGCGGTTGATTTTGTGCGGGAATGTAGTATATTGTGTGTAAGTAAGTGGATGGTTACTTTTATCTTTTCAAAGGGTTGTTTATGAAACTTTCAGAATATGCGATCAAAAAGCCCATCACCGCTGTGATGGCAGCACTCAGTCTTGTGGTCATAGGCTTTATTTCTCTGTTCAGGTTGCCCCTTGAATACGCGCCCAATTTGCAGTATCCCAGGATGTATGTGAGCTTTACGTATCCTTCCTCATCGCCGGAAGAGATCGAGCGGAAAATTACCAAGCCCTTGGAAGAGATGATGGGCACGATTCCCGGGGTTGAAGCGATCCGAGCGCGATCCTATGGCAGTCGGGGTTATGTGTTCATGGAATTTGATTTCGACACCGATATGGATCTCAAGTCTATTCAAGTGCGAGACCGCATCGATCAGGTTCGGAACATGCTGCCCGAAGACCTAGAACGCATTGAAACGCGCAAATGGGATTCGTCGGACTGGGAAATTCTAGACTACAACATGATCTGGCTGGGCGATGATCCGTCTGAACTGGCAACCGTGTATAAAAGCACCATTTTGCCGCGCTTACAGCGCATCCCCGGGGTGGGCAATGTCGAAATGGAAGGCGCGGATGAAAGGATACTCAAAGTTGATGTCGATCAAAATCGCATGCATGCTCATGGCTTGGATATTCGCGCCCTCAACAGAACGATTCGCTCTAACAACATCAACATTTCGGGCGGTTATGTCACCGATGGGGGAAAACGCTTGGCGGTTCGGGCCGTGGGCGAATTTGATGCTGTGGACCAGATTCGCGATCTCACACTGCCCAACGGTCTGGAAATGAAAGACGTGGCACGGGTGAGTTACGACTATCCCGAAAAGAGGTATTTTGAGCGCATGGACGGGCGCGATGTCGTATCGCTGGAAATTCGCAAAACCTCGACGGCCAATTTGGTCGAAACCTGCAAACTGGTCAGGGACGAGGTGGATGCCCTTCAAGATGAAATAGGACGCGACAAATTGCGATTGCATTTGCGCCGAGACCATTCTGAATCTGTGACAAAGGGCATCGCCAACTTGGGTCAATCCGCGATTATGGGGGGCATGCTGGCCATTGGAATCATTTTTGTGTTTTTGCGAAATTTCCGCAGCACCCTCATCGTGGGGTCGGCCATTCCCATTTCGGTGTTGTGCGTGTTTATGATCATGTATTTGATGCGGCAGATCTTTGGCTCGAATATCACGCTGAACATGATCTCGATGATGGGGCTGATGGTCGCCATTGGGATGTTGGTCGATCCGGCGGTCGTGGCTTTGGAAAATATTTATCGCAAGCGATTTGACGAAGGCAACGGGATTCGCACCGCAGCGATGGAGGGCAGCCGCGAAATCGGCATACCTGTCTTGGCGGCTGCCCTGACGACAATATGCGTATTTGTGCCCCTCATTTTTATTTCTGGATCGTACAATACGATGTGGATGCGCGATTTTGCCATTACCGTGTGCATTTCGGTGGTGGCTGCCTTGTGCGTGGCGTTGACACTCATTCCTCTGGCCTGTTCTCGGGCATTTTCAAATGTCGGTACCCGCGTCGATCTCTTTTTGAAAATTGGATTGGGCACTTTGTTTGCGGCGGGCGCGACATATCTCATTTACAGGGTGGGCGTCGATGAATCGGGCACATGGATCGGGGAAAATGCGCTGTGGCTCTTGGGCGGGCTTTCAACTGTGCCCATGGGCGTTTGGGTCGCGCTGGGGGTGTTTGTTGCCACCATGGCCTATCTCTATTTTCGGTTTCGGCACATGGGCCTCAAGGGCATTTATGCCCGCGTGATCGGCACGACGCTGCACTACCGCTGGACGACCGTCGTGGTCGCCACATTTATCCTCTTTGCCGGCATATACGTTTTTACCAAAATTGAAGTCCAGCGCTATCGCTATCAACCTGACCGGATGGTGGGCTATACCGTGGAAGTGCCGCGAACGTACGATATTGACGACGCCCTCGCGCTCTACAAACAGATCGAGGCCATCCTGATTCCACACAAGGAAGAACTCGATATCGAAGCGATAAAAACGCGGTTTAGCAATCGGCGTGGCAATACGATTTATTTGTACTTAAAACCCGCGGAAGAAAGCCCGCTCAGCACGGATGATGTAAAAAAAAAGGTGAGTGCTTTGCTGCCCAAAGATATCCCGGGCGTGCGTTTTAAGGCGGGCTTCAGGCGCGGGGGCAGCAGCGGCACGGGCGTGGGGATAGAACTCAAGGGCAGGAACCCCGAAGTGCTGGCGATTTTGGCCGAAGATATTCGCCTGCAGATGGACGATATTCCGGGGATTCACGACGTGGAGACCAGTTTGGAAAGTGGTGCCGAAGAAATCCGAGTCTCGGTGAACAGGGAGCGGGCGCAACAATACGGTCTGTCTTCTCAACAAATTGCCACCACAGTTGCCACTGCACTCGGGTCGCGCGGGAATAGCAAGTTTAAGACACCGGGTGGGGAAATCGATATTGCGTTGCAATTGCGCGAAGAGGACCGCGCCACGCTGGATCAACTCAAAACCCTCTCTTTTGAAAGCAGCCAAGGCAGTATGATTTCATTTGCCAGCCTGGCCGATTTTGAATTGACCAAAGGCCCCCAATCCATTGAGCGTCAGGATCGCATGTCCACAGTGACGGTGTTTGCAAATACAGAAGCAGCGGAAGTTCAAAAGGTCGGTTTTGTCATGCGCGACCGCATGGGCACCATTCCATTGCCCAAAGGGTATAGCTGGCAGATGGATCGCCGCTTCCGGTATATGTCTTCAGAAGAGGGGGAAACCAATTTCACCATGGTTTTTGCCGCACTGCTCATTTACCTGATCATGGCGTCGTTATTTGAATCGTACATCCATCCGTTTACGATAATGTTCTCTATCAGTTTTGCATTTATCGGCGTGGCTTTGGGGCTTTACACATTTGGCGTCACGCTGGACAGCAATGCCACTTATGGGTTGCTCATTTTGTTTGGTATTGTGGTCAACAACGGCATTGTTTTGATCGACCACATCAATCGCTATCGCAAGCAGGGGCTTTATCGCAGAGACGCGATTTTGCGCGGTGGACAAGACCGGTTGCGCCCCATTTTGATGACTGCAACCACGACCATCTTGGGCCTCACCCCACTGGTGATTCCGATGATTTACGGCAATGCCGAAGGAAATGCCCGCCGTTGGGGGCCAATTGGTCTGGTGATCATTTCTGGCTTGTCGATTTCCACCATCCTCACGCTGGTCATCTTGCCGACCATTTATTCGCTCATGGACGACCTATCGAGCTATGCAAAGCGGGTCGTGGCCGTGGCAAAAAGAGCTTGAGTAGATAGCCCTGTTCACAGAGCAAAACGCTGTGCAGATTCCTTCCTGTATGGCGTTTTGTTGTATTTGGCACTGCCAAAAAAAGGTGGCAATTTTGGAGCGATGCGTTTACAATAGAAAATCACACAGACAAATTTTATGACACTCAACTTTTTTAGACCTTTTGCGAATTATTTGCAGCCCCACCGATGGAAAATCTTCTGGGGGTTGATGCTGTTGCTGTGTACGCAGGCGGTTCAGGCCACCATCCCGATGTTGATGAAATGGGCAATTGATACGGCCAAAGCGGGGCTGGATGCTGGCGATTTTTTGGGCGCAACTGTAGAGACCATCACTGGAAGTCCAATGGGCGATTTGAAGATGTATGCAGCGCTCATGGCCGGTTTGGGCATGGCACAATGGGGCATGTCATTTGGAATGAGATGGTACATTGCCAGCGTTTCGCGTTTTATAGAGCGCGATCTTCGCGCGATCTATGTGCGACATCTGGTACGGCTTCCACTGCGCTTCTTTCAGACGCAGCGCGTTGGCGATTTAATGGCGCGTGCAACCAATGATGTGGAAGCTATTCAGCGCTTTTTTTATTTTGGCTATCGCATGTCGCTGCAAGCGTGTTTGAATTTTGTGATCAGCCTTGTTTTGATGTGCGCCATAGACTGGGAATTGGCCCTTTTGGCACTGGCCCCGATGCCCGTGATGGCTTTTTGCGCGCGGTGGGTCGGGCAGAAGGTGCGCGTGGGATACCGACGGGTTCAGGAACAATTTGCCGACGTCAGTTCAAAAATTCAGGAGAACCTGACGGGTATGCGAATGATAAAAGCCTTTTCGCTGCGTGCGCTCGATATTGATCGTTTTGGGAACCTCAACGAAGAATACGTTGCACGCAATCGCCTCCTGATCAATCTGCGTAGCCTCTATTATCCGTTCACTTTTTTATTGAGCGGTATTTCTATGGTGGTGATTTTGTGGCTGGGTGGCCTGAGGGTGATTGAAGGGCATTTGAGCCTGGGGGCATTTGTGGCATTTAATGCCTATTTGCTGCGTATGAGTCGTCCAATGTCAATGTTGGGAAGAATCGTCGACGAGTATCAACGCGCTGTGGCTTCACTGAGACGCGTTGAGGCCATTTTGAAAACATCGCCTCAACGCGATGTCGATGATCACACAACAGGCCCAATCAATGGTGAAATCGAATTTCGCAATACCAGTTTTTCATACAATGGGCAGCCAGTGCTCAAAGAGATCAACCTCCGCATTCCAGCGGGGAGTACTGTTGCAGTGGTGGGACGGGTTGGTTCGGGAAAATCCACGCTGGCGCGCTTGATTCCCCGGCTGATCCAAGCAAATGAAGGGCAGGTTCTGATCGATGGCAGACCCGTGGAAAATATACCTCTCCAAACCATTCGGGATGCGACGGGATATGTGCCTCAAGACGCGTTTTTATTTTCCGATACGATTCGGGAAAATGTGGCTTTGGGCACCTATGGGGATGGCGATGTTGTGCGGGCAACCGAAATTTCACAATTGGCCCCGGATCTGGACCTTTTCCCCGGGAGATTGGAAACGATTGTGGGAGAACGCGGCATCACGCTTTCGGGAGGACAAAAACAGCGCACGGCAATCGCCCGAGCCGTGATTCGCGAACCACAGATTCTGATTATGGATGATGCATTAGCCAGTGTGGATACGCGGACAGAAGAAGAAATTCTCAAATACCTGCGCGACCTGATGGCTTCTCGGACGACAATTTTGATTGCCCATCGCATATCGACCGTGAAAGATGCCGACCATATCGTCGTGCTGGACAAAGGACAAATCGCAGAGCAGGGTTCTCACCGTGAACTGGTTGCCCGCGAGGGCATCTATGCCGACATGTTTCGACGCCAACATCTGGCCGAGGAATTGGAAAATTTGTAATGGACGAAGAAGAAATTGGTCATAAGGGTTTTGATCTGCGTTTGATGACGCGCTTGCTGGGTTATCTCAAGCCCTACACGCGCTGGGTTGTACTCACGTTTGTACTCATCATTCTGGCATCGGTCGTGCGGCAGGCTGGGCCTTACCTGACCAAAATCGCCGTAGATGATTACATCGTGCCGAGAGACACCGACGGGTTAACCCATCTCGTGATGCTGTACATGGGTTTGCTCATTGCACAGTTTGGCGTTGGTTATTGTCAAAGTTGGACGACCAATATGATCGGCCAATGGGCCATGCGCGATGTGAGACTGCAAATTTTCACGCATTTGCAGCGATTGCCCATGCGATTTTTCGACCGCACGCCTGTGGGACGCTTGATGGCGCGCAATACAAATGATGTGGATGCACTCAACGAGTTGTTTACCGATGGCATTGTTTCAATGGTGAGTGACATCTTCACGATTGTCACCATCTTGGCATACATTTTTTATATGGATGTCGCGCTGGGTTTGCTGATCAGCCTTGCATTGCCCGTGGCATTTGTCGCAACCATGTGGCTTCAGCACAAGACTTTTTTTGCCTATCGCGTTGCACGCACTCTGTTCGCTCGATTTAGTGCATCGCTGCAGGAAACCGTGTCTGGAATGGAAGTGGTGCAATTATTCAGTTGCGAAGACCGAAGTGTGCGGCGGTTTGAAGAGGCCAATAACAGTTATCTGGATGCGCGGCTGAAGAGCACGTTTTACCATTCAATTTATTTTCCCATTATGGAATTGGGCGGCGTCTTGTTGTCTGCATTGGTGTTGTGGTATGGCGGAGAACAGGTGTTTCGGTCAGAAATTCCGTGGGGTGTGCTCGTGGCGATGTTGCAGTATGTCCCCCGGTTTTTTATGCCCATCCGCGACATTGCCGATCGCTTTACGGTTCTTCAGGTTGCAATGGCGTCTTCAGAACGCATTTTTGAATTGCTGGATACACAGCCCGAACCCTCTGGCGGTACAGTAAAAGCAGATCAGTTGAAGGGTGAGATCGCGTTTCAAAATGTTTGGTTTGCTTACAACAAAGGCGAATGGGTGCTGCGCGATGTCTCTTTTCGGGCTGAGCACGGACAAAGTTTGGCATTGGTCGGTGCTACGGGTGCAGGGAAGAGTACCCTGATTAATCTGATCTGTCGGTTCTACGATATTCAGCGAGGCGCGATCACGATAGACGGAATTGATATTCGCGAGTGGGATGTGGAAGCACTTCGCAAGCGCATTGGGGTTGTGCAGCAAGACGTATTTCTCTTTGCTGGCGATATTGAAACCAATATCAGCCTGGGACAACCGCACATCAACCGTCAGGTGGTTGAACAGGCGGCCCACGATGTCAATGCAGATCGGTTTATCGATGAGTTGCCCAACACATATAGGCACGATGTACACGAGCGGGGAAGTTCATTGTCGGTTGGTCAGCGGCAATTGATATCTTTTGCTCGCACCCTGTCTTCTGCGCCAAATATTCTCATCCTCGATGAAGCAACAGCCAGCGTGGATACGGAAACTGAGATGTGGATTCAGGAGGCAGTGGAAAGACTCATGCAATCGCGAACTTCGATTGTGATCGCGCATCGGCTTTCAACCATACGAAATGCCGATAGAATTTTGGTGATGCACCACGGGCAAATTCGCGAAGAAGGCGATCACGATACACTGCTCAAGCAGAATGGAATATATTCTCGGCTTCATCAGTTGCAGTATCAGGATGCCTGATGGCGCCTTGCGAATCGGGACAGGCCCCGTGTCTGCCCCACTTTCTAAGGAGGTGTGACATGCTGTTTGGCGAAGGCGATTATCGCTACGAAGAAGTTGATGGCTGGGCAAAATTGCCCGAGGGATGGGTGTTTACACAGGTGTCGGATGCCGCAGTGGACTCACAGGGCCGCATTTACGCATTTACCCGGGGCATTCACCCCGTGATCGTGTTTGACAAAGGTGGCAATTTTATCACGTCGTGGGGATATGGCGATTTTGGGATTTCGCCAAATCTGATCAGTCAATCACACGGCATTTTTATCGACCCAGACGACAAGGTGTTTTTGACCGATTCGTATCAGCACATTGTCAGGCGTTATACCCGATTGGGCGAATTGGAACGCGAATGGGGCACTCGCGGCGTTCCCGGCCCGACCTTTCACCGCAGGGAATACAACATGCCAACGGGTGTTGCATACTCGCCAGATGGCAATTCGTTTTACGTATCGGATGGATATGGCAGCCGGTGCGTCCACAAGTATTCGCGCGAGGGCAAACATCTGATGGTATGGGGCGAAGGGGGGAGTGGCCCCGGACAATTTGCATTGGTCCACAATATCGGGTGCGATAAGACGGGCAGGGTTTTGGTGTGTGACCGGGAAAACAACCGCATTCAGATTTTCGATCCAGACGGCAAATTCATGGACGCGTGGACAGATGTGATGATGCCGGGCGATGTGTGGATCACGGATGACAATACGATTTATGTGGCCGAGCAAGGGGGCGGTGGGCGCATCAGCGTGTGGTCTGCCGAGGGGGAATTGATCTGCCGTTTTGCCGACAAAAGTGCCGTCCAATCGCCGCATGGCCTGTGCGTAGATGACGAGGGAAGCATCTATGTGGCCGAGATCGGTATGGAGGGACAGGGACAGCGGTTGCAGAAATTTGCCCGCGTTTAACAAAGTGAGGATTTTATGGCAACACCCAATCGCATTCTCGAGCGTTATCGCAATGGCGAAAAAGCCATCGGCGTGCAGATGAGTTTTGTTTCAGAGGTCGTGATCGAAGTCGCCGCTAAAATGGGGATGGATTTTATTTCCCTTGACGGGCAACACGGTGCATTGACACTGCCGACGATTGAGACGGTCTGTCGCATCTGCGACGGCTTTGGGATCACGCCGGCCATGCGGGTTGTCGATCAGTCAGAAGCGGCCATTCTCTCGGCACTCGACCGGGGCATGCAGATGATCACGGTGCCCAATTTGCAGACGGCTGAAGAAGCCGAACGAATTGTCCAGTTTGGATTTTATGGCCCCTTGGGGCGGCGCAGCGCGATGAGCCAGCGCGTGGCCTATAGTCTGAATGACACCCGCGATAGTCGGGAGATTTTCGAGTTCACAAATGACAACACGATCATTGTGCCGCAACTCGAAAGCAAAACGGCTTTTGATAATTTGGCCGAGATCCTCGAGGTTGACGGCCTTGTATTTTTCGCGGGCGGCCCTCAGGATATCGCGCAGTCGATGGGGTATCCCGGACAGCCAGACCATCCCGAGTGTGTGGCGGCCTATCAGCAAGCCTGTCAAAAGGTTCGCGCGGCGGGGAAGCACATGATCGGCGATGTGACGGTCAGCGTAGATGCTTTCCGGGCGATCTACGATGCGGGGAAGGCATTGCTCGAAGAACACGGTCGGGCGTGTGGTATGAACATTGTCTGAAAAGGCACGGCGCGCGACAAAAATAGACCCGCGCTTTGTGGCGCGGGTCTGAGAACCACCCGTCTTGAGCAGAGCCGAATGGATGCTTCAGGGCCGTTTCACCCCGTTCATCCCTCGCCCAATAACTTCAGGGCGTTTTGATGGGTAATTTTGTCAAAAGCCTCTTTTGGCAAGTCCAAACACCGCAAATAATCCATCAATCGCGTGTCAAAATAATCTCGTCCAAACAACAGGCGATCTTGGAACGCGATCAAAAACCGCCTGCCAAACGCTTCATCCCTGCTGATTGCCGTCAGCCCCGATCCCGCGGAGAGATCCGCGTACAAATTGTCGTATTGTCGCAGCATCTCGGGCACTTTGCCGCCCGGTGCAATCGGCCCTTTGGGATAGGCTTCTTTGTCAAACTTATCGTCTCCGGAAATATGTGCCCAAAACCCCGGCGCGTGCCCGATGAAATTGGTTTTGGGACAAGCTATGATCGCCCGTTCAAATGCTTCGATGCAGCCGCCGTACCACCAGTTTGGCCGCGGGTAATCCCCACGCCCGTGATCGATGGGGTAATCCAGATGAATCGTAATCGGCAGACCCATCGCACCGCAGGCGCGATACAGCCTGATGGCGTCGGGGTCGTCAAACACCATCCGCACCTTTAATTCGCTCGCAACCCGAATCCCGTGAATCTCCACGGCTGCTTTTAAGCGATCAATCGCATCGGGTCGCTTGGGGTGCGGCATATATCCCAAGACAAATCGGTCAGGGGCCACGCGTCCCACCTGAATCACGTCCTCCAGGGGGATGCCCACGCCGGTGGGAGGCAACACTTTGTGATACCCGGGATGGTATTCATCTTCCGACACTTCCCACGAAAACAGCCACATCAGATCGATGTTTTGCTCGTCCATATTTTTTAGAATTTTTTCCGCGTTAAACCCGTGCCAATTTGGGTGGTTGTGCGCGTCAATTAACATGCGATTCTCCCCTCATTGGAATCCATTTTAGAAAGTGCTGCCACTCGCACACGGCAGGCTGACGCCATCGCGCCTAACTGCTGACTTGCAACCCGTCCAAAACCGCTCGCAATTGCCGCACGCCCTTCAGCATCAACGCCGGCGATCCCCAATGCTCAATGCTCACATTGCCCGCGTAACCGTCTGCGAGGATCATCTCGAGCAACTCCGCGTATTTCATCTTGCTCCCGCGAATCGGGTCGAGTTCTTTGTCGGGATTGGGCTTGACGTGTACATGGGAGATCCGCCCCACAATCTGCTCATAGCCATCGGGCACGGCCCGTTCGCCACATCCAATGCCATTGTTTACATCCCAGCAAAAGCTAAATCCCGGCGTCTGGCCGAGCGCATCGGCAACTTGCCGCGCTTCCGCGCAACTGCCGGCAATGGTCGCGCCTTCGTTTTCCAATGACAGCATCACGCCTTCGCGCGCCGCAGTTTTGACCATGGGTTCGAGAAAGGGCACAATCACATCCAGATAATTTTCGACGCCGGGTCGATTTTCCCGATCTCCTTTTCGCCGATTGGGATTCCACAGGGAAAATCCCCGGATGACCGTTGTATCAAATGCTTTTGCCAACTCGATCATGCGATCAAACACGCGTTGGTGTTCGGCCTTTTCCGTCTCGTTGTCGTGCGCGCACTTGCCCACGGGTGAGCCGACAGACATCACGGTCGCGTTGTACTTTGCCAGCACATCCTGAACGCGCTTCAATTCGTCATTGTCGATCTCTTGCACGCGCTTGCCCCAGATGCCCCCGCGCAGTTCAATACCCGTTGCACCCGCCTCTATTCCCAAGCGCACAGACGCATCAAAATCGCCCTTGTCGATCTCATCTGCAAAATAGCACAGTTCCATCCCTTCCTCCTGTCCATGGTCAAAGTGGCTTATGCGATAATATAACATTTCCTCTCGCGCTTTGGCGGAATATTTCCATTTTTGTCGCGTACTCTGGATTTTTTTTTATCATGGTGTTATGAACGAACAGACACGCACAAAAATTCTGCAATCCACATCGCGTCCGAAGGGGGTTCGCAAACTCGACGCCAAACGCGTGCGCGTCCAGTTGTCCCGCGTCGCGCCGCCGCTCGATTACGACCGCTATATCCGATCCAAAGCATGGCAAATCAAAAGGCAGAAATTTCTCGCGCATTACAATTGCCAATGCGTTCTGTGCGGAAGCAAAGAACATTTGCATGTCCACCACCTGCACTATCAGACCCTGGGCAAAGAGCGCGTGGAAGATGTTCTCGTTTGCTGTAGGCGGTGTCATTTTATCGAACACATGAAAGGCGATCACAGATGAAACGGATAGCGCGGATGACGCGGAGAGGGAAATGCACTTGGGCGGGGTAGGGATGGGTGGGGACGAATCACTGATTTCGGAGACTTCCAGGCCAAATATTATCATCATTATAAGGCATTTCCCATAAACCGCGCACAAAAAACGCCATTGGCAACTCGCCGATGGCGTTGATGCTTATCTCCACTGTGCCGATCCGCTAATCCGCCACCACAAAAGTGGCTTCTTTCTGCGCGGTTTCGCCGGATTCCAAATCGGTTATCGCCACGCGCACCCTGTGCTGACCCGCATCGCACGCCGTCAGATCCAGCGCGACATAAGTCGCTTGTGATGCCCGCATGCCCACTTGCTCAAAATCTATCCCTATCTCCTCTTTCTCATCACCTGTGACGGTCTTGACCAGTTGCGAAATCAGGCTGCCCAAGACGTTTTTCTTTTGTGAGCGAATGGTGTATGCCACGCGGTATCTCGTCTGTCCAAACGCGTCTCGTTTCAAGTTATAGATTTCGTAATAGACAAAAATACTTCGGTTGCGCGGGTAGGTCTTGGTCGGCATGGGAATGACTATCAGATGCCCTTTGCTGAACTTGCTTTGCTTCTCTTCCTCGGAAATCTGCCACGCCAGTGCGAGGTCGCTGATCTGAAGTTTCGTCTGTGGATATGCTTCGATCACTCGCGTTTGGCGATAGCGTCCTTTGCCTATGGAGATCAGATCGCGGATGGCCGCTTCCAGTCTGTAAGTTCCGGGGGGCACGTTGAGGGAAATCACATCCGCGACGAACGCGCCAGGGATATGCGTTGCATCGCCTTCAGTGCTGAAGGTTATGGGTGCGCTGTTGCGATAGACCCTTCCTGTGTGTGTGTTGATCAAGGCAATGGTGCGTTCGACCGAGAGGCGCGTTTCGTTCTCTTTCGCAAAGTAATATCCCAACTGATGTGGCACACCGAGATAGATTTCACACATGGTTTTTTCGCGCTCGCCTCGAAAGTCTGCGGATGTGAAGTAAAATTCGAGTGGGTCTTTGTTTTCCACAGGTCGATAGTAGTCGGGGATTTGTGTGGCGGCTTGTTCTGTGACGGTTCTCGGATTGTAGCGATTGAGTGCGGCAACTTGCCTCAAGGGGAGGATATCGCCGGGTGGTGCGGGCGCGTAATCATAGACACCTGTCCCGCGTTCATCGGTAAATGTGATGTCGAGTCCGGTGCCTATGTTGACATAAATCCAGTTTTCCCACGCCACGATTGCGCTGTTTTCTGATGCGGTTACAGGTTGAAAAACATCTGTGCGGGATTCGCGTGCGGAACCTGTTGATGTTCTGAATAATTCTGAGGTATAGCCCTCAAACTCAGATATTTTGCCGCGCAGACTTCGCACGGGATAGACAGGACCGACGAAAGTGGCACCTAAGGGGGATCGCAAAGAGTCCGGCTTGTAAGGATCACTGCGTCCTGATTTCAAGAACTCTTTGGGATGGACTTTGGTGCCGTAGATCGACAAAGCCAATCGCTCCTTTATGTTTTGCACCGCCAAACTCTGTTCAAAATTTAATTCATCTGAACGAGAACGATAGTCCGGCTCGCCAAACCGGATATAGACTTCGCCGCGTCTGTCCCACGGCTCTTGACCGGCTGAAAAGTGATGCACAGCATACCACACACGCCAATAGTGTTCTATCCGACGCTCATTTTCCACAGTGGTGATGTCGGGATCGTGGAGATTCCAGAAACGGTGCAAGAACTCTTGGCGTTCGCTTGTGGACACCGCATCAAACGCGGCGCGTTCATCCGGGGAGGCGATAAAGCGGATGTCTTCATACCATGTTTTCACATCAGGATCAAGACCAGCTAGATAGCGTTCAAAATACTTCTCGGCATGGGATGTCTTGCCCAATTTCATATACGCATACGCCAACACGGGAAGCACATCGGTCACAGTGGGATGCCGGGTTGCGAATGCCTGCAAGGTCGCGGCAACCTTCTGATAGTTCCCTATCTTGAAATAAAACTCAGCCGACAGTCTCTGGCCCTCTGCATCATCCGAAACCCGCGCGAGATAGCGGTCATAATAATATGCCGCTTGCTCGGGATCCAAGCCCACCTTGTCATACCATTTGCCCAATTGCAGGTATGCCGGCGTATAGGTCGAATCCATCGCGATGACTTGCTTCAAGGCTTCTCCAGCCGATGAATTTTTCTGATCGATATAGAATTGTGCCAGATTGATCTGCGCTTCGATATAGGTCGGATCAATCCGCAGTGCTCTGCGAAAGTGGTTGGGTGCGTTGTATTTGTGGTGCGTCTTGGAGTGCATAAAAATCAGCCCCATACCCGTGTACGCGGCTGCTGAGTTTGCATATTGCATCCCTTTTCGGAATGCTTTTTCCGCGCGTTTCATGTCCCCTGCTGAGAAATAGGCATATCCCAATCTGACCCACAGAGTGCCATCTTTTGGCGCGTGCTGGGTTGCTTCTTCGAGTTGGTGCAGGGCAGTGGTGTCTCTGCCTGTTTTTGGTAGGACGGGCACGAGTTCATCTGGCACGGCTGTTTCCGCGCTGAATGTCAAGAGGCATGTGGCAAGCGCGGCAATGGACACATAAGAAGATGAAGAACGCATGGCCTGTAACTCCTGAGCAGGTCAAGGAACAGCGGACGTTGCATCGGATTGGTATGACAACTGATCTGTTGTGCAATATAGCCCAAATCCAAAAGGGCGTCAACACATCGCCTTTGATCACCGGAGGGCACCAAAACGAACCCCTTTCGCTGCGTAAACTGCTTGACAGTCAAGAGCATATCTCGGAATTTAATCTCTATGCCAGACAGCGATCCCAATTTGCTAATATTTTGGAGACCCTTTGCAGAGGAGGATGGAAGTGGAAAAGGTGAGAGTTGGCATTATTGGCATAGGGGGCAGGGGCGGGAGTCACGCGGCGTATTTTACTGCGGGCGATATCCCGCGCGGCGAGTTGACCGCGGTGTGCGATATCAATCCCGATAGGATTCGGTGGGCGCGCGAAACCCTCGGGGAAAACGTGCGGGCATTCGAGAGCGGCGATGACTTGATCGCCTCGGGGAGCGTCGATGCGATTATTGTGGCGACGCCGCATTACGATCATCCCACGTTTGCCATCAAGGGGTTTGCGCGCGATTTGCACGTCTTGATCGAAAAACCCGCGGGCGTTCATACCAAGCAAGTCTATGAGATGAATGAGGCGGCAGAAAAAAGCGGCAAAGTGTTTGCCCTGATGTTCAATCAGCGCACCCGCGCGCATCACCAAAAATTGCGAGAATTGGTGGCATCGGGCGAATTGGGCGACATTCAGCGCACGAATTACATTGTCACGTCTTGGTTTCGCTCGCAAAGTTACTACGATCAAGGCGATTGGCGCGCGACATGGTCGGGCGAAGGCGGCGGCGTGCTGATGAACCAATGCCCGCACAATCTCGACCTGTGGCAGTGGATCTGCGGGATGCCCTCGCGCGTGCGCGCGTTTATCAGCTATGGCAAATATCACGATATCGAAGTGGATGACGATGTCACCGCGTATGTGGAATACGAAAATGGTGCCACGGGCGTGTTCATCACCACAACCGGCGAGCATCCCGGCAGCAACCGCCTCGAGATTGCCGCAGATCGGGGCAAGGTCGTTATGGAGGATGGCAAAATTACATTCTGGCGTTCTCGGGTGTCCATAAGCCAATTCTCTCGCGAATACAAGGGCGGGTTTGGCAGTCCCGAGGTGTGGAAATGCGATATTCCCCCCGGCAAAGACCGCGGGGCGCACCGCGGGGTGATCAACAACTGGTGCGATGCCATTCTCAACGGCAGCCCACTTCTCGCGCCCGGGGTTGAAGGCATTCACGGCGTGGAATTGGCCAATGCGATGCTTTTGTCTTCGTGGCTGGACGATTGGGTCGATATTCCCGTTGATCGGGAGGTGTATTTCGCAGAACTCCAGAAAAAGATCCAAAATGCGTAGTGGAGGATACCGATGAACCCGACGCGGAGTGTGGTGGCATTGGACGCGGCCGCGGCAAAACCCGTTCTCGTCTTGGATGGACTGGATGAGGCGGTTGTGATCGAATCCATCCAATTGCTAAAAGACGACCGAGAGTACTATGTGCATGTCCGTTCAAAAGACGGCGCAGAAGGGCTGGCGTTTACAAACGGACGGGCAGACTATGTGTACCCGATTCTCAACCAATTGGTGATTCCCTATTTCATCGGGAAAGATGCCCGCGATCTCGAAGACCTCCTGTGGGGCGTGTATCGGCACCGCAGCAACTACAAATTGCAGGGGTTGGCCTTTTGGTGTTGTGTGGCGTGGGTTGAGATGGTGCTGTTGGATTTGCTCGGTCGGATTGCACAAAAATCCATTCCCGAACTCATGGGCGGCACGGTGCGCGAGTGGGTGCCCTTTTATGTTGCGAGTGGTCGGCGAGACAGCACTCCCGAAGAGGAAGTGGCTTATTTGCAGCGTCTCATCGACGAGACGGGCGCAAGAGCCGTGAAGTTCAGAGTTGGCGGGCGCATGAGCAAAAATGCAGACGCCATGCCGGGGCGAACACCGCGTCTGATCGCGCTGTCGCGCAAGACACTCGGCGATGCGATTGATATCCACGCGGATGCCAACAGTTCTTATGATCCACCGCAAGCCATTGCAGTGGGGCGCATGCTCGAAAATATTGGGGCTATTTATTTTGAAGAACCCTGTCCATTTGATCACCTCGAAGACACGAAGGCCGTTGCCGATGTGCTAGACCTGCCGGTTTCCGGGGGCGAACAGGAATTTAGCGATCGGCGATTTCGATGGATGATCGCCAATCGCGGCGTGGATATTGTGCAACCCGATTTGCACTATTACGGCGGCCTCATTCGCTCGACGCGCGTCGCCCGAATGGCCGCCCTGGCCGGGATGCCCACAACGGTTCACATCTCTGGCGGCTTTGGGTTTATTTATATGTTGCACTTTGCCGCTTTGACGCCGGATATCGGTCAGTATCAGGAATACAAAAGGGGAATTGAAAAATACCGCGATTGGTTTGACCCCGCGCTCGAGATTCGAGATGGCAAAATGTGCATTCCCAAAGGGCCGGGCTGTGGGGTTGTGGATATCCAGCCGATTATTGCCGGCGCGGAGTGCTTGAGATCGCGTGTGTGAATTTTACTCGACTGAGAACCATGTGCGCGACAAAAGCGGACTGATCGCTTAAGAGGCGAATTGATCATGGAAATGGCGCACCACGAGGGGCCGCCGCTGCGAGATGTGGTGGCGGCGAGGCGCGCGCAACGAGAGACGCGGCGAAACAGTTGGTTGCTGGTGATCAACGGGGGCATGGTGATGATGTCCTACACGTTTATCAGCGCGGATCTGGTGATGCCGGCTTTTGTACAAACGCTGACCACATCTAGCATTCTGGTGGGTATGGCCGGGGCACTCATGAGAATGGGGTGGGCATGGCCACAGGTTTTTATCTCTCGGATCATCGAACCGAGACCCCGAAAGATGCCCTTGTTGATCGGCGCGGGGTTGGCCCGAAGCGCGATGTGGATTTTGGTGGGCGCGATGACCATTTTTGGGGGCGGGGTGAATCCCACAATTTTTTTGCCTCTGTTTATGGTATTTTACGCAATGGGAACGTCGCTGATGGGCGTGATGAATGTGCCCTGGATGGATCTGATGGGCAAGGCGATTCCCGCGTCTCATCGGGCAAAAGTTTTCGCGCTGCGCCGCTTTTCCGGCGGCGCGATGTCCATGGCTGCCGGGCTTTTGATTTCCTATATCCTGAGCGCGCAAAGCGGTCTTGCGTTTCCGAATAATTACGCGGTGTTGTTCGTGCTTTCGGGGTCGGGCACCGCGTTGGCCGTGTTGACGTTTGGCATGATCCGCGAACCCATCGAGCGGAAAACGCGCCCCCGGCTCTCGCTGAAAAATTATTTGCTCAGCGGCCTGAGCCTGATGAAAGCGGATGTGAATTTCAGGCGTCTTTGCATGGTGCAGTTCTTGTGGGGCTTTAGCATGATGGGTGGCCCGTTTTACGTGCCTTATGCGATTTCTGGCCTGGGCATTGGTGCCGCCTATATTGGGCTTTACGTGACCGCGATGCAGTTTAGCGCGGTTTTTTCCAATGTGGCGTGGGCGTGGATAGGTCGTTACAAGGGCAATCAGGCGTTGTTTTTGTACGGCACGGGCCTGCTCGCGCTGTCTATTCTGGTTCCGATATGCGTCAATTATGTGCCCGACCACACCATCTGGTTTTGGGGCACAGAGGTGAATTTGCGGGTTGTGGTCTATGCATTCACGTTCATTTTTTCCGGCGCTGCCCAAAGCGGCATGTATTCGGGCCGCATGACGTATGTCCTCGACATCGCGCCGGCTGACCGGCGGCCGACCTATACCAGTTTTATGAATATGTTTATGTTTCCGCAGGGGGTGCTGCCGATGCTGGCCGGGGTGCTCGTGGCATGGATTTCCTATCAGAATCTGTTTCGCTTGTCCCTGTTGTTTATTCCATTGGCCGGGGTGCTGGCGCATCGGTTGAAACCCGTTGTTCATTCTGAAGACTGAATTTCTTCCGCGAGGTCTTCTGCCGGATAGGTGAGAATTTCCGCGAGTGTGGGGTGATAATGCGGCATGTGCATCAGGTCATAGACCGTGCCGCGAAAGTGCATGATGGCGATGAGTTCGTGAAAGAGTTCGCTGGCTTCCGGGCCGACGATGTGACCGCCAATGATTTCGCCTGTTTTGGGATGGCAGAGGATTTTGACAAAGCCATGGATTTCGCCCAGGACCATGGATTTGCCGTGATCATCAAAGGGATAGGACGCCACGCGATAGGGGATGTTTTGTGCGCGGCATTCTTTTTCCGTGAGACCCACAGACGCAAACTGCGGGTCGGAGAAGACCACTTCGGCCTTGAGTCTGTAGTCCACGCGCTGCTTTTGGACGCCCTCGACCGCGTTGTGACCGGCCACCTCGCCCTGTTGCACCGCGATGTGTACAATTTCGTAAAGCCCCGTGCAGTCGCCCGCGGCATAGATATTGGGCGCGCTGGTACGCATCTGATCATCCACGACAATGCGTCCATTTGCAACCTCTACGCCCGCATTTTCAAGGGCGAGCGACTGGATGGCGGGCACGCGGCCCAAAGCCTGAAGGATCGCGTCTGCCGAGACCCTGCGCGGTTGGCCCTCGTGGAGAAAATGGGCGATTTTGGCGTCGTCTTTTTGTGTGAATTTTTGCAGTTGCGTCGCGGTAAAAACATCCATCCCCTCTTCCCTGAAGCGGGCTTCCACCGGGCGGGCGAGGTCTTCGTCGGTGTTGCTGAAGAGGTGATGGCTGCGCTGAATGAGTGTGGTGCGCGTGCCTAAGCGGCAAAAAAATTGGGCAAATTCCGCGGCGACAGGCCCCCCGCCCAAGACGATCATTGACTTGGGCAATTGCCGCAATTCAAGGGCGTCATCGCTGGTGATATACCCCACCTCTTTCAGCCCGGGAATGGCGATGTCGGCAACCACTGAGCCGGTGCTGATGACGAAACACCGCGCGGTGAGGGGTTGGGTTCCCACCGCGAGGGTGTTGCGATTGACAAACCGCGCCCTGCCTTTGATGAGCGCGAATCGCGGGTCGCGTAGCTGCGCGACGCGATAATCTGCAAATTCTTTGACGAGTGCGCGTTTGCGGTCGTTGATTTCGCCGAGATTGGCGCGCAGATTGGACGCGCGCAAGCCAAATTCTCTGGCGCGGCGCATCAGGGACATAATCTCGGATGAGCGCAGGATGGTTTTGGTGGGCATACAGCCGCGCAAGATGCAAAGACCCCCTAGAGGCCCTTTGTCTGCAATGGCAACTTTGGCGCCGAGTGCCTGTGCTGTGCGCGCCGCGGCATATCCCGCACTCCCGCCACCAATGACGATGATGTCGTAATCCATGATGTATTCCTTGTTAGGGATCAATAGACCCCGCCCAACCCAACTCCCTCCAGGCGAGAGGGCCACCAACCGTCTTATCTCTCACGTCTTGCCTTAGTGGGACGGAGGCGGGGGCTGAAAGCTGATAGCTTAACATATCTCTTTGATCTGGGCAAGTGGTTTGGAGGTTTTTATGCACGAACTCGTGAACGGTCTGGTGCCGACAGAGCCGAGTGGGCAAGAGCAGTTGGTTCGGGTTGGCGATCTGAAGAACACAACGCAGAGGCTTTACGAAGCGGTTGGCGTGCCGACAGCAGAGGCCCAGTTGATGGCTGATTTGCAAGTCGAGACCGATGTGCGCGGGGTTCATTCGCATGGCACGCGGCACGTGCCGGGTTATCTCAAACGTCTTCAGAGCGGTCACACAAATTCAAAACCCGAAATCCGCGTCCTTCGCGAAGGGCCTGCGTGGGCGACTGTAGATGGCGATGGCGGGTTGGGGCATCTCGCGTCTTATCGGGCGATGCAACTGGCAATCGCAAAAGCGACCGACCTGGGAATAGCCGCGACGACCGTTGTGAACAGCCGGCACTATGGCGCGGCGGCCTGTTATGCCACCATGGCATTGCCCCATAGTATGATCGGTTTTTGCGTGTCGAGCAGCAGCCGGGGCGTGGCACCTTATGGGGGGATTGATCGGCTGTTGGGCAATCACGCGCTGGCGTATGCGATCCCGGCGGATCGGGAATATCCCATTGTCCTGGATATGGCCACGGGGCGCTCGGCATGGGGACGGGTGGGCACCATGCGCTTGTACGGACGAAAATTAGAAGGTGAGTGGGTGCTGGATCGAGATGGGCAGGTGACAGACGACCCGCGGCGCGCGCATGCGCTGGTGGCCCCCGGTGGCGCGGAGGGATATGGCTTGAATGTCGTGATGGATGTCCTGAGCGGTATTCTGCCTTTTGGCTTGGCAACGGTGAATCGGGGGAATGACTACCAGGGGCAACGACAGGCCAGTCACTTTTTTCAGGCGATCAAAGTGGAAACATTTTGCGATGTGTCGGATTTCAAACGGGAAGTGGATCGGATGATTCAGACGATTCGGGCGTCTCGCACGCGAGAAGGCGTGGATCGCATTTACGCGCCCGGCGAGATCGAGTGGCGAAAAAAAGAGACCTGGGAAAAAGCGGGGATTCCGCTGCATAAAACGCATGTGGAAAGCCTGAAAAAAGCGGCTGAAGAACTGGGCGTGGAGGTGGCGTTTTGATGAGCGATTCCCGCGTAGATGCAGGTCATTATCACACGAAGAAAAAAAATAAACCGCTGGTCTCCATCATCATTCCCCATTATCTGGGGGATATTCTTTCCGAGTGTCTGACATTTATCTTTGAGCGCACCTGGGGCATTTCTTTTGAAGTTATTGTCGCAGACGATCAGCCCTATTGCGATGGCAGTTTGGCGCGAGCGCAGAAGAAATTTCCGGATATTCGCATTGTGAAGACCGGTGGGGGGCATGGAGAGCCAAGTAAGGGCATGGGTGCCGGGTGCAACCGGGGGTTGGAGGTGGCACGAGGCACCTATGCGATGTTGTTAAATTCGGATGTGGAGGTGGGCGCGGGATGGTTGCCGCCGCTGCTTGCCGCCCTAAAATCTGACCCCGGCATTGGCGCGTGCCAGCCCAAGGTGCGCGCGTTGCACAATCGCAACATGTTTGATTACGGCGGGGCGGCAGGTGGGCTGATGGACAGATGGGGATTTACATTCTGTCAGGGTCGAATTTTTGAGTTTGTCGAAGAGGATGTGGGGCAATACGATCGCCCCCGCGACATCTTTTGGGCAATTGGGGGGGCCATGTTTTTGCGAATCGCCTGCCTTGAGAAAACCGGTCTGATGGATGAGGGCTTTGTGATGCACATGGAAGAGATCGATTTGTGCTGGCGATTTCACCTCGCGGGCTATCGCATCGCGTATGTGCCGGATTCGACTGTGTATCATTACGGCGGGTTCTCGCTCAATGCGGATCGGTACAAAAAAGCGTATTTTAACCATCGCAATCAACTCGTGATGATGTTGAAAAATCTGTCCCTTGCTCGATTGGGGTATAAATTCCCGATTCGCGTGGTCATGGAATTTGCAAATGTGTTGTGGTTGTTGAAGGGCCATTGGAAACACCCTGTCGCGGCGATAGCCGGCCTTTTGTGGGTGTTGCTGCATCCGGTCGATATCCTCCGGCGGAGGCGGGAAGCCCGGCGGGTGAGAATCGTGGACGACGGCGAGATTGAACGGCAACTGTTTAAGGGGTCGGTGGTGTATCACTATTTTGTCCGCGGCGTAAAAACAGCGCGTGAACTGGGGGCGTGACGTGAAAGCGATTGGCCTCATGTCTGGCACGTCTGCCGATGGCGTGGACGCCGCGATCGTGGAGATCCTCGCGCCCGATGCGCGGGTGTCTCTGCTCGGGTATCTCGAAGTGCCTTTTCCCGCAAATGTCAGGCGGGAGATTTTGTCGCTTTGTGAAGATGGACGGGTCGATGCGATATGCCGAATGGATGCCGCGCTGGGGGAGTGGTTTGCCGAAGCCGCGCTGAGGGTGTGCGAGCAGGCCGATGTCCGCGCGGAAGACGTCGGGGTAATTGGATCGCACGGGCAGACGATCCACCATTTGCCCGCGCGCGTCCCGTGCGCGGGCAAACGCGTGCGGTCAACCCTGCAAATCGGCAATCCCTCGGTGATCGCTGCGCGCACGGGCATTACAACCGTATCGGATTTTCGGTCGCGCGATATGGCGGTGGGCGGACAGGGCGCGCCGCTCGTATCGCTGATGGACTATCTGTTGTTCCGGTCTGCAGATGTGGGGCGCGCCATGCTCAACATGGGCGGCATTGCCAATGTCAATGTGTTGCCCGCAGGCTGTGGGATATCAGACGTCTTCGCGTTTGATACCGGGCCTGGCAATATGGTCATCGATGGGGTTGTTCAAGCGATTACGCACGGCAAATTGACCTGTGACCGCGATGGGACACTCGCGGCCCAAGGGCGGGTTTGCCAGGTGCTGTTGGATGCGCTGATGGCGCATCCCTTTTTTGATTTGAAGCCTCCAAAGTCAACGGGACGAGAGGATTTTGGGGCGACTGTGGTTCGGCAAATTCTCGACTGGGGCGGGAAACCGGAAGATCTCGTGCGTACCGCGACGCAGTGGACCGTGGCAGGCATTGTGCATGCGCTCGAGCGATTCGTTTTGCCCAGGTGTGAAATCCATGAAGTGATTGCAAGCGGGGGAGGCACGCAAAATCCGGTCGTGATGACACTGTTGGATCGGGCGCTGCGCCCTGTTGCATTGCGGCGATTGGATGATCTGGGTATGGCGTCAGAAGCAAAAGAAGCCATTGCATTTGCGATGCTGGCCTATCAGACCATGACGGGACGGCCCGGCAATGTGCCGGGGGTGACAGGGGCTTCTAAACAAGTGGTATTGGGATCGATTACGCCCGGACGAGGCTTGCGGATAGGGGTTGATTCAACGGGTTGAGTTTTGTAGCTTTCGCTTGGACAGACACGCGCGGATTCGGGATAATAACTATGGTTTTTGACATTTTGCTCATTGTAACGGGGGGCGCGTACATCGCCAGTGCGCTGGGTTACGCGCTACACTTTCGCCAGCCCAAAGCGCGCTGGCGCGGCTTGAGCGCGTGGGGCATACGGGTCGCATGGGGCATCCACACGGTGCTGTTGGCCGCGATTGCGATTTCCGCGGGCGGCGTGCCTCTGACCAGTCAGGTCTTGCCATCGCTGTGTGCGTGGTTTGTCGCGGTCGTTTATGTGTATCTCGAGGTGAACACCAGGGATCGGTCTTTGGGCGTGCTCATCGTGCCCATTGTGGTGGTCTTGCACCTGTTGACTCTGACCAAGTTGCTGGGCATCGAGAATATTCAGGCCACGGGATACAGCGGGTGGTGGTTCGCGCTGCACGTTCTGGCTTATGGCCTGGCGTACACTGCGTTTGCGATTTCCTGTGTGGGGGGCGTGATGTATCTGATGCTTTTGGGCGAAATTCAGGCCAAGCATTTTGGTTTTTTTTACGCGCGATTGCCGTCGCTCGAGGTGTTGAATCAGATCAACAACCGCGCAGCCACCTTTGGATTTGTCTTTTTGACGAGCGGGAGCATTGCCAGTTCGATCTGGGCGTTTCAGCAATTTTCGCAGTTTTCGGTTTGGCGCGAGCCGGTGTTTTTGCCCGTTCTGATCGCGTGGTTCATCTATGCTGGGCATCTCGTCGCGCGGTGGTGGGGCGGTTGGCAGGGCAAGCGAGCGGCTTTTCTGTCCATCATGGGATTTGTGCTCGTGGTTTTGGCTTTTCCCGTGGTGGGCGTTCTTTTTTCTGGTCCCCACAATTTAGGCCCCTGAAGCATGCGCTATCCCGTGTTCTTAAAATTGGATGAGAAACCCTGTGTCGTGGTGGGCGCAGGCAGGATTGCCGAACGCCGCGTGCATGGGCTTTGTGATGCGGGCGCGCGGGTTTGCGTCGTGGGCATTGCCGCGACCGAAGGCATTCTGAATTTGGCCGATGAGGGCGCGATTCGCTTGTGTCGACGGGCATTTGAGCCGCGCGATCTCGACGGCTGTTTTCTCGCGATTGCGGCGACCAACAATGCGTGTGTAAATCGGGCTGTGCAGGCGGCCGCGCAATGTCGAGGGGTCTTGTTCTGCGGTGCAGACCCGCATACAGACGGCGATTTCACCGTGCCCGCGGTCGTGCGTCGCGGCACTTTGCAATTGGCGATCTCCACGGAAGGCAACAGCCCCGCGTACGCCAAGCTGTTGCGCGGTGAAATCGAGACCTATTTGGAAGTGGGACACGCGAGATTATTGGATTTGCTCGCGGATTTGAGACCTCGGGTTTACGCGCGATTTCCCGATTCGCCCGCGCGTCGCCGAGCGTTCTGGCAGCAGTTGGTTACGCCCGATACCTTGAACTTGGCGCGCAAGGGTCGATGGGCTGAAATTGAGGAACGGATCGAAGTATGTCTCTCGTCGTCATTGGACTGAGTCATCGCACCGCGCCCGTTGATATCCGAGAGGGCGTCGCGGTGTTGCCCCATGCTTTGGAAGGGGTTTTGCAGCACTTTTCTACCGTGCCTGAGATAGCCGAATGCGCGGTTTTATCGACGTGCAATCGCTCGGAAGTCTATTGCGTGACGCGAGATGTTCAAGCCGCGCGCAGGGCCGTGATCGCAGAATGGGGCGATCAAAGTGGGTTGGGGGCCGACGCGCTGTGCCGGCACGTGTTTGTCCATCGCGATGCAAAAGCCGCGCGCCATCTTTTTGCGGTCGCCTCCGGGCTGGATTCGATGGTGATGGGCGAGCCGCAAATCGCCGCGCAGGTAAAAGAGTCCGGGGCTGCCGCGCTGGCTGTGGGAACGAGCAAAACCGTGCTGAATCACTTGTTTCGCGCCGCGACCACGGCGTCAAAGCGGGCGCGCACAGAAACAGAGATCGCAACGGGCGCGGTTTCCGTGAGCTTTGCAGCAGTGGAACTCGCAAAAAAAATTTTCGGGCATCTCGACGGGCAAACGGCTCTGGTGCTCGGCGCGGGTGAGATGAGTGAATTGACGGCTCGCCACCTCGCGGACAATGGGGTGAAGTCTTTGCTGGTGACGAGTCGCTCCTTAGAACGGGCGCAGAATCTGGCGGTGCGCGTGGGCGGTCGCGCCATTGCATGGGACGAGGGGATGGGCAATTTGCACCGCGCAGATGTTGTGATCAGTTCGACGAGCGCGGAAACTTATGTGCTCAAACGCCAGCATGTGGCCTCGGCAATGCAGCGCCGCAAGAACCGCTCGATGTTTTTGATCGATATTGCCGTGCCGCGCGATATCGATCCGGCAGTTGGGGATCTCTACAATGTGTTTTTATACGATCTCGACGATTTGGAGTCTGTTGTCGGTGCCAATTTGGAAAAGCGGAAAATTGAAGCGAAAAAGGTCCGTGCGATTTTGGAAGAAGAGGTGATGGCTTTTTCCGCGTGGATAAACTCCCTGGAGGTCGTTCCCGCTATTGTGGCTCTGCGGCGGCATTTTCAATCTTTTATGGATGCCGAACTCGCGCAGGCCAAGCTCGCTGAATTTTCAGACGATCAACGCGCGCAAGTTGCCAATTTGGTGCGTCGATTTATGAATAAAGTATTGCACAAACCAGTGATACGCCTCAAGGAGGCGGCCGAGGAAGAAGACGGCGGCGCGTATGTGGCGGCGCTTTCCTATCTGTTTGATCTGCCCGTTGAGGGGAAAAAAAAAGAGAGTGAAGAGGGGCGGGACTCATGCGCGTGGTAATTGGCAGTCGGGGAAGCGCGCTGGCCTTGTGGCAAGCCAATTGGGCGAAGAGAAAACTGGAGGGCGCGCATCCCGCGCTCAGAGCCGAGATTGAAGTGATTAAAACCCGAGGGGATCGTTTCTCTGAAACCCCCCTGTCTCAGATCCGCGGCAAAGAGATGTGGACAAAAGAGATCGAACAGGCCCTGTTGGCGGGGCGCATTGATCTGGCTGTTCACAGCTTGAAAGATTTGCCGACGCGGTTGCCCGACGGTTTGGTGTTGGGCGCGGTGGGCGCGCGCGAAGATGTGCGCGATGTGTTGGTCAGCAAAGACAATCGGGGGTTTTGGGATTTGGCAGAAGGCGCGCGGGTTGCGACGAGCAGTTTGAGGCGGCGAGCGCAGTTGCGCCATGCGCGACCGGACCTCGAATTTGTAGCCATGCGCGGCAATGTTGATACGCGCTTAAAAAAGCTCGACATGGAAAACCTGGATGGCATCATTCTCGCCGCGGCGGGGTTGAAGCGATTGGGATTGGGAAATCGCATCGCGGAGTTTATCGATCCGACACTCTGTTTGCCCGCGCCCGGACAAGCGGCGCTGGGCATAGAAATACGCGCAGGGGATCGGGAGATTTTGGACATGGCCGCTGTTTTGAATTGCGTTGATACGCAGCGGGCGGTCACGGCAGAGCGCGCCATGTTGGCGACATTGGAAGGAGGATGCCGCGTGCCGATTGGGGGTTGGGCGGTCTGCGCGGAGGTGCTGCTGCTGTCCGGCGTCGTTGCATCGCCCGATGGACAGCGGATCGTCAGGCAGAAGATGGCGGAAAAGATAGAGGCGCCCGAGCAATTGGGCATGCGCGTTGCCAAGGGGTTGCTCAAACAGGGCGCGGCGGAGATTTTGGCATTGCAGGAAGCATGGTGATTGCACGCCCCCAAGACCTTCAAGATATGGTTCGCGCGTTTAAGGGTCGGGCCGTGCATCTGCTCACTTCACCACTGCCCCATCCGCCTTAGACACGATATCAATTTGCACGACTGCGTGCAAGGCTTCGGCGACCTTTTTCAAGGTGCTGATGGTGCGGTGTCCCCGGTTTTCCAATCGGCTGATCACCTGTGTGCTGGTGTCCAACTTCGCTGCCAATTGCGCTTGTGTCAATCCCCGCTGTTTCCAAAGTTGAGCAATTTTAACCGCGAGGCGCAGTTCATCGAGTCCACGGTAGAATGATTCCGCAACCTCTCGATCTTTGAACTGCTCTTCGAGAAATACCTGAGCACTTGTCTTTTGGCGTGTCATGATGTTATCCCCCTTTTCTCTCTCGGTCTGCTTTCATTCGTGCCATCGCAATCCGAATCTCTCTTTGCGGGAGTTTTTGGCTTCGCTTTTCAAATGCGTGCAACAAGACAAAAACCCGATTCTCATCGCAATAGTACAAAACGCGATAGTGATTTTTGCCAGAACGCGCTCGCAGTTCTCTCACCCTTTCCTCAACCTGACTCGAATAGGGAAAGGGCAGATCGACACCAAACTCCGAAAGAATCGTGAATCACCTGCAAGACCTTTGCTCTCGGCTTTGGTGGAAGCGAAAGCAAAAAGTCTCTGACGGGTTCTCGTCCGTTTTCATTTTGGTAAAAACCAAACGGCCACATACCCATTGCTCGAAACACACGTTGCATTTGCGGTGAGGTGATCTATACATAGCCGTTTCGTTTCACCAACGCAAGGAGAACGACAATATGGGCAGCATTGCGATTCGCAAACTCGACGAAGGGCTGAAGCAACGGCTGTTCAATGGAGGGTGAAAGCCCTTGGAACGGCGATCCACGCGCTCTTCAAACCCTTTGGCGGCGTGGCACTCGAAATCTCACCCCGGGAGCCGATGCGCGAACCACCGCGTTTTGATTGAGCCGCTGATAATGATTATTCTCGAACTAACATCATCTCGGATTGCCGGGGCGCAGCAACGGGCGCGTGAATGGAAGAAAGTTGAAGAATAACCGCCTCCAAAGCCCGCGCTACACCCAAGGAGTTGGATATGCAAACTGGATGTGTACATCTCGTGGGTGCCGGGCCGGGCGATCCGGAATTGCTCACCGTGAAGGGCTTGCGCCTCGTGCGAGAAGCAGATGTGATCATGTATGACGGATTGGCCAATCCCGCGCTTTTGAAGGAAGCACCCCGAGCATGTGAGTGTATCAACGTGGAAAAGCGCCCGGGGTTTCAGCGCGTGCAGCAAGATGCGATCAATCACATCATGGTTGATCGCGCAAAAAAAGGGTTGCGCGTTGTGCGCTTAAAAGGGGGCGATCCCATTGTTTTTGGGCGCGGGGGAGAGGAAGCCGAGATTCTGAGAGATCGCGGCATTCCGTTTGAGATCGTGCCGGGCGTTACGAGTGCGATTGCAGCACCCGCTTATGCCGGCATTCCCGTGACGCACCGGGGGATATCCCCCCATGTGACGATAGTAACCGGGACAACGGCCTCGCTTGAGGGCCAGGGGGAAATCGATTGGGAAGGGTTGGCAAAAGTGGGGGGCACGCTCCTGATTTTGATGGGCACGCGAAAACGCGGTGAAATTGCCCGCCGCCTGATCGCGGGGGGATGCTCACGCGATACACCCGTTGCAGCCATACAATGGGGAACTTTGCCGTCGCAACGGACCGTGAGAACCACTCTGGCGGAGATGGGCGCAGTTGAAATGGGCAATCCCGCGGTGATTGTCGTGGGAAAGGTCGCGGCGATGGATTTGGACTGGTTTGTGTCCAAATCCCTATTTGGACGCACGATTGCGGTGACGCGAGCGCACACACAGGCGAGTGACTTGGTACACATGCTACAAAGGTTGGGTGCCTGGGTGCTGGAAGTGCCGACCCTTGAATTTGCCGAACCCGACAGTTGGCGCGATGTCGATTGTGCCATCGCAGACCTGCACGCGTTCGATTGGCTCGTGCTGACGAGCACAAACGGAACCGATCGCTTTTTGGGGCGTTTGTTTCAACAGGGCCGCGATGCGCGCGCGTTGGGAAAAACAAAAATTGCGACTGTTGGCGCGGCGACATCGGCACGGGCGCGCGCATGGCATCTCGGCGTGGATCTCGAAGCGAGGGATCGCGCATCAGAAGGGCTGCTCGGAGCTTTTGGGGGCGATCTTTCTGGACAGCGATTTTTGCTGCCCCGGCCCGAGAAATCCCGAGATGTACTCGCCAAAGGGCTTCGGCAACGCGGAGCCGAGGTCTGCGAAATTATCGTTTACAAAACGGTTATTCCGGATGGTTTGCCCGCTGACTTTTTTCAGCATCTCAAACGAGATGCCATTGACTTGGTCACATTTACGAGTTCTTCGACGGTCTTAAACCTGATCAATTTGTTGGGGACGCGGCAAAATGCAGGACGAGAACGCTTGCCCGCAGCGTGCATTGGCCCCATCACCGCGCAAACCGCGGCCGCGCAGGGATTTGATGTGGTTGTTGAACTCGCGGAATCCTCGGTGTCTATTTCTGGCCTCGTGCGGGCCATTGAAGCCTATTTCAGATAAATGTGGACAAGGACAAAAACGCGGTTGACATGCAGGCGGGGAAGTAGTAAATTTGGAAAAATAAAAACAAACACCTTTCAACAGGAGGAGGACCGATGAAACATTTGATTATTGCCGTGTGCTTGGGTTTGGGTCTGGTTGGTTCGTCCATGGCCGGCCCGTTGACACAGGGACTGGAATTTACCGGCGGCGAAAATGGCTTGGCGAATCTGGTGCTGAAACGCGCGCAGAATATCGTTGCCGAAGATGGCGTCCTGAAGTTGCAGGTCGCTATCAATCACGCCCAAAAATTGAAGGGTTATGGCTTTGTGTTGCAATACGACCAAGCCAAGTACGAGTTTGTCGAAGCGCGCGAAGTCGATCAAAATCTGCTCAATACGGGCAGTGGGCAACCCGCGCTGTTTCTCGCGTCCAACAAGACGCCTGGGCAAGTGGCGGTTGGATCGATGAAGGTCGATGGACAGGCTGCCAGTGGCGATGGCGGTCTGGTCGAGTTTACGTTTAAGACCACACAGACGCCGCTTCCGGCCGATTTTCAGATTCTCGACGGTGTAATGGTCGATTTGTCGGGTGGCATCGACGCGATTACCCATATTGAAATTGGCAACCTCAAGCCCATTCCCACAGAATACGCGCTGGAGCAAAACGTCCCCAATCCCTTTAATCCTTCTACCACGATTGATTATCGCTTGCCCGAAGCCGGCGAAGTCCGGTTGGTGATTTACAACCTGCTCGGGCAGAGAGTTCGCACCTTGGTCCGGGAATCAATGGACGCGGGTTTTCACTCGGTGATTTGGGATGGCATGGATGAATTTGGCAAACAGGTGGCCAGTGGCATTTATATCTATCGCCTGTCCGCGACCAATTTTACTCAGGTCCGCCGCATGATGTTACTGAAGTAATGGCGCGTGAAGTAATGGCGCGTTTGAAGTTTTCGAGGCCGCCTACCTTTGGTAGGTGGCTTTTTTTGGTGGAGGGCACATCGATGATTCGCGTTGGTCTGGTTGGATATGGCTTGGGTGGAAAGGTCTTTCACGCGCAATTGATTCACATGGCACCCGATCTCGAGCTGTATGCGGTCTGTTCGCGAACCTTAGAGAAACGCTTGGCAGCAGCGGCCGATTTCCCCGAGATCGAGACGTATGACACCTATGACGCGCTGTTGGGCGATGACAATGTCGATCTCGTTGTGTTGGCCACCCCGCACGATACGCACGCGCCCATGGGCATTCGCGCAATGGATGCGGGTAAACATCTCGTCACAGACAAAATTATGTGCTTAAATGAGGCCCAAGCGCGGGCGATGATCGAAGCGTCCAAGCGCAATCAGGTGCTCTTGAGCGTGTTTCAAAATCGGCGATGGGATGGCGATTTTTTGACCTTGCAACGCATCCTCAAAGAAGGGACCTTGGGCGATATTTACACCGTTGAGTCCAATATCACGACTTATGGCGGGGCACACGTTGGGTGGCGTGCGTGGAAAAGATACGGCGGTGGGCGCGTCCTTGATTGGGGGGCGCATCTGGTGGACCAGGCCCTCATGCTGTATGGGCCGACAGTTGAAACTGTGTTTGCCGATTTGCAGTATCGCTATCCCAAAGACAAAGCCGATGTAGAAGCCCTGGCGTTGATTCATCTGAGATTCGCAAACGGCGTGCGCTTTTTTGTGGAATTGGGCAGCGCATGGATGTATGCCAAGCCGCGCTATCACGTGCGCGGTTCGCTCGGCAGTTTCAGAAAATACGGGATCGATCCCCAGGAAGCGGCGATGAAGTCGGGGGTTTTTGGCGTGCCCGTGCCGGAAGATCCCGCGCGTTATCACCTGCGGGTGGTCAATGATCTCGGGCAAATCGTCGAGCAACCCATATCGCCCGTATTTGGCAGGTACCGCACGTATTACGATAATGTGGGTGCTGCACTGGCGCGGAACGAAGCGTTGCTGGTGAAACCCAAGGAATGTTTGGATGCCATTCGCGTGATTGACGCGATCAGGCACTCGGCAGAACGAGAAGAGGTTGTCGAGTTGACGGACGGGTGAGAAAGGGAGATTGTTATGGTGTGGGGTATTGTGATGTTTGTCATTTTTACGGTGTGTTATCTCGGGCAATCTGTGTCTTCTGGCATGGGCGGAAAGCGCGGTTGGTCGTTGCAATGGGCGTGTTGGCTCGTCGCGAGTTTGACCATGCTGATATGCTATCTCATTGCTTAGTGGATGCGTGGCTCCTTACCACCTACAAAAATGTGGCCTGACATTGCACGCAAGAAGCTATCCTAAAACGAATCAGGCTCCCCCAGCACGGCCCCGCTCACGTCTAGCTTTTATGTCACTGAGATTTGACCCGTGATAGCGTCCATTGCCAATGCGATTGTCTGCACAGCGAACATCTCGAAACAGGCTCTGACGTTTGGGCGGCATGGATGCGAGCAGGTCTGGATGTGGCTGCCAGTTGCTCCACTTGCAGCCAATGGTGTTGTAGAGATTGAAAATGCTCACGCGGTCGGTTTCTTCATCGGTCCACGGCGTGGCGCTGTGGGTGAGGGCTTCGGTGAAAAAGAGCAGGGATCCCGCCGGGCATTCGTAGGTGTCCCAGATGGGTGAGTTTGGATCGCGAATGGATTCTGGCGCGGCATAAGCCGCTTTGTGGCTGCCGCTGACGAGTAGGGTGCCACCTTTGCCTTTTTTTATGGGATTGAGTTCCCACACCACGCGGGTCAGACCGCTGTACGCTTTGCCCGGAATACACTGGTAGTGGTGCGAGTCAACCGCAAAGCGAAACAGGCCATTGCCATTGTGGGGGCCAAACCTGCCCACTTCACCGGTGCGCGTTGATCGGAAGCGAATGCCCGATGATTCCATGCGAAAGCCATATCCATCGGGGCTGGCGAGATGTGGATGCGCGACAAATTCATTCATAAAACCGACGACAATGGGGTGGTCGGCGAGTTTTTGAAGCGGCCCTGCAACGTAGCACCGCTCGTGTTCGGACAGCGATTGCGGGCTGTGTTTGACTTGCAGTGCAAATTGGCGCATGGTGCGCGCATCGTCATCGGACAGGACGCCCGGAAGAAGCAACCAACCGCGCGCGTCAAAGAGATATTTGTCCTCTTGCGTCGGCTCGATGACAGATTCACCATCGGCATTGGTCTGCGTGAGATCCTCCGGATCGACGATCATGTTGACGCCGAGATTTTTATCCACGACAAATGGCGTGTTGTTGGACATTGTTCCTCCTAAAAAAGCTGTCAACGATTCGCGGTCAGCCCACACCCTTTGACCTTTCTTGTGATATACTCACAGAAATTGGGTGTGTCAATACGAAATTCATCCAGCGGTCCAATCGCTTTTCTTATTTTTTAAAATCTCAATGGTCATTTTCCATGTCATCTCCAATACGCATTGCACAAGTCGGCCTTGGGCCACTCGGTCAGATGCTCACCCCGTATCTGATGGAACGGTCGGGCATTGAAATTGTCGGCGCGGTTGACATCGATCCCGCCAAATCGGGTTGCGACTTGGGCGACGTGAGCACATGCGGGCAGGCCCTCGGCATTGCGATCACCGATGATCTCGACAAAGGGTTGGCGGGCGCAGATCTCGCTGTAGTGACAACTGTTTCAGAACTCCGATACCTCGCCCCCACCCTAAAAAAAATTGTCGGTCAGAACGTCCATGTCGTTTCTACGTGCGAGGAACTCGCTTACCCGTGGATGACACACCCCGAATTATCTGCAACAATTGACAGTTGGGCAAAAGCGCGCGGGGTCTCGGTTCTCGGAACCGGCATCAACCCCGGCTTTCTCATGGACTTTTTGCCCACCGCGGCCACGGGCGTGTGCCACACGGTGGAGGGCATTCGCGTCGAACGCATTCAGGATGCCTCCGCGCGGCGTCTCCCCTTTCAAAAAAAAATAGGGGTTGGACTGACCGTTGAAGAATTTCAATCCCTCGTCAGAAAAAGAAAAATCCGCCACGTCGGGCTGACCGAATCCATGCACATGATCGCCTCGCGATTGGGGTGGGCACTTGACCGCACCGAAGACATTGTGGAACCCGTTGTTTCAGAAGACGGGCGTTGTGCGGGCGTTGTGCAAACGGGCCGAGGATATCAGAGTGGGCGAGAAGTTCTCACCCTCGTCTTCAAAGCCGCGGTTGGACGGGCGGTGTACAACGGCGATAGCAGCGCAACCGGACCTCGGGAACGCATCCGGATCACGGGCACGCCCGCGTTTGACCTGATCATTCCCGGCGGCATCAACGGCGACATCGCCACCTGTGCGGTCATCGCCAATGCCATTCCCATTGTCGCGTCTGCTGCGCCGGGTCTGCACACCATGATCGACTTGCCCCCACTTTCTTGCGCGCAAGCAGTGTACAACAGCGATAGCAGTTCACGAGGGATAGATGCCGCTCACCGTCTCTCAAAGTGAAATTGAGTGCATCGTCACGGGCGACCACGGCGATCCCTTTGCCGTTTTGGGCATGCACGTTGTTGCCACCGGACGGGAACAGGCCCTTGCGATACGCACCTTTCAACCCGGCGCGCAGTCCGTAACCCTGATATCGGCAACAGAACGCCATGCCCTTCGGCAACACCGCCAGACCGGGTTTTTTGAAGCGATCCTTCCGCAGCACCAGACGCCTTTTCCCTACCGCTTGCACATCACCTATCCAGATGGCTCCTCCAGAACCCTTGTCGATCCCTATGCCTTCCCGCCTGTTCTCAGCGATTTTGACCTACACCTGCACAGCGAAGGCAATCACCAGCACATCTATGACCGGCTCGGCGCACACCCCACAGAATTTCACAACCAGCCGGGGGTGTGTTTTGCCGTGTGGGCACCCCATGCGCGGCGCGTGAGCGTGGTTGGCGATTTCAATGCATGGAATGGATGTCAGCACCCCATGCGCCACCGGGGCAGCACGGGCGTGTGGGAACTTTTCATCCCCGACTTGAAGCCGGGTAGCGTCTATAAATACGAAATCAAAGCCAAAAACCGCGATGTGTTTACCAAGAGCGACCCATACTGTTTTTGTATGGAACACCGCCCGCGCACAGGCTCTGTCGTGTACCGCCCCGACGACACCTTGTGGGGCGATGGCGATTGGCTGCAAACCCGCGAAAAACGAAATCCCCACACGCAGCCGATTGCCATTTACGAAGTCCACCTCGGGTCATGGCGGCGCAATCCGCTCGAAGACAATCGCCCGCTCACCTATCGCGAGCTCGCCCATGAGTTGGTCGAATACGTGCTCGAAATGGGCTACACGCACATCGAACTCCTCCCCATCATGGAACATCCCTTGGATGAATCGTGGGGGTATCAGGTCACGGGCTATTACGCGCCCACCAGCCGTTTTGGCACGCCCGATGATTTCATCTATTTCGTCAATCACTGCCACATGCACGGCATTGGCGTGATCCTTGATTGGGTTCCCGCGCACTTTCCCACCGACGCGCATGGGCTCGCCCAATTCGACGGTTCTGCTGTTTATGAACACGCGGATCCCCGGCAGGGTACACATCCCGATTGGGGCACCCTAATTTTCAATTACGGGCGCAATGAAGTGCGTAATTTTTTGATTGCCAATGCCCTTTTTTGGGTCGAAAAATATCACATCGACGGGTTGCGCGTGGATGCGGTTGCGTCCATGCTCTACCTCGATTATTCGCGCGCAGAAGGCGAGTGGATCCCCAACCGCGATGGGGGCCGGGAAAATCTGGACGCGGTGGCCTTCATGCGTCAACTCAACACCTTGATCCACGAAAAATTTCCGGGCGTATTGATGATCGCCGAAGAATCGACCTCGTGGCCCGGGGTGTCCCGTCCCGTGTATCTGGGCGGCCTCGGTTTTGGATTCAAATGGAACATGGGCTGGATGAATGACACCTTGTCCTATATTGCCAAAGATCCGATCCACCGCAAATACCACCACGACAGCCTCACCTTTGGCTTGGTCTATGCCTTTCACGAAAATTTTATCCTCGTCCTATCCCATGACGAAGTCGTTCACAGCAAAGGCGCGCTCATCGACAAAATGCCCGGCGACCGCTGGCAAAAATTTGCCAATCTGCGCGCGCTTTACGCGTTTCAATACGCGCACCCGGGCAAAAAACTGCTCTTTATGAGCGGTGAATTTGGGCAGTGGCGCGAGTGGGATTCACAGGCGAGCTTAGACTGGCACTTGCTCGCAGAACCCGATCACGCGGGTCTCCAGTGTTTTGTGAGAGATCTCAATGCGCTCTATCGAGACGAGCCCGCGCTTTGCGAACAGGACTTTGACGCGGCGGGTTTTGAATGGATCGAACGCCGCGACGCCACAAACAGCGTCCTTTCCTTCCTGCGGCGCGCGCGATCGCGCGATGCCCCCCTGGTTTTTGTCTGCAACTTTACCCCCATCCCGAGAACACACTATCGCATTGGCGTGCCCCATCCAGGCTTGTATCGCGAACTGATCAACAGCGATGCCCAATGCTATGGGGGCAGCAACAGAGGCAATCAGGGTGCTGTCCACACCGAACCCATTGAAAGTCACGGGCACCCGCAGTCGCTGCACATCACACTGCCCCCACTCGCTGCGGTCATGTTTAAGCCGGGGTGAATCCCCTCATATCTGCGCGCAGACAGGTGATTAGACGGACTTCGATGGTTGCATGGGGAAAAAAATAGGTGAACTCAGCTTTTGAGCCGAGTTCACCTATTTTCTTGAAGGCGGTGCTCAGTCACTCTGACCCTGAAGAATGCAGAGAAAGAGTCTCATTGCACACCCCATACGCACAAAATCAATTACCTCGGATTTGTTCCGATCTCATCCGGCGTTGGCTTCGACAAATATATTTATTTCGTTGTGTTTGTCAAATTTTGATTCTACGCATTGATGCGTGATTAGGAATCTGTACACCTTCTCCATCGTCTTTGTGCCAATGCCCTTGTGCGAAACCAACTGGAAGACGCTATTCGTACCTGAATTGGCCAGTGCCTTGCGGATAGTGGATACGCCGCCGGCATTGAGGCTGGTGTCTTTGATGATTTGATCAACGGACCGATCTTCTTTGAATACTTGTTTGAGCGTCTCGTACAGATCGTCTTTTGCACTGGGGTCGTATTCGTGAATGTCTATATCGATATCGCACTTGTAGAGGTACTTGGTCATTAGGCCCACGGATTCGCACTCCTCTATATTGCCATTCCTAGCACCGAGAATGGGAAAGGCAATTGACTCAATGTCCTTGCGCTTGTAAGCCTTGACAATTTTCTGCAATCCCGCACAAAGATACTCTTCTTTAGAAGGGTCTCTCCAGTGTTTCTTGGTTGGAAAGCTGAGTACCCAGTGCCGCGGTTCACCTTTGGTCGGCTTGTAAAGCCATAGTTTTCCGATATCTAACTTTCCATTCTCGCAGTATTCGCGGTAACGGACAAACATCTCGGGATACCGCAGCTTGAACTCCAATGCAATCCCCGCGCCCATCACACCATCACAGTTGACGGTATTCACGAGAGTTTGGCATTTGCTGGTAAAGATGTTGTCCTTTAGTATGCGTAACATGGCTAGAAGAACCAATCTGGTCTGAACAGGATTTCAACATTCGGCGATGCAATGATGTCTCGGGCAAACTCGTGTGCGTCTCTATTCCTCATAAAGCTGCTTGTAGGTCATGGTAATGTTCATTTTTTTCTGGCACTTAAAGGGTTCCCACCGGCAGCCTGTTTGCCATCCCCTGACCTTTTATTGGTTTTCGAGAAGTTTTTCCACGAGCCAGTCGCCTTCTGCCGCGAACCTCTTAGTGCGAATAATTCAAGATGCGCTTATCCACCTGTGAAAGGATAGCCTTGATCGCAGTGTCATCGTGAATCCTACATTGATACTTTTAGGGCATATTTTCGAGGAGTTTTTCGATGGGCCATTCGCCCTCCGCGTGCAGGTCTAGGGTGAACCGCTGCTTTGCGTCTTTGCGCTGTGCAACAGCCACCGATGCACCGTTGTAAAGCCGGTGTAACAACGCCTGAAGGTCGTCGCGGATGGCGTTGTGCGTGGCTTCGGTATTGGGTGCATTGAGGCGGTCGTTGAGGATGATCCTGAGTTCATTGCCCCGGAAAGACACCCCTTCTTCCACTTCGAGGCGATGGCAGGTTTCACAAGCCGCGCGAACCGCAGCGGCTAGTTGTTGTGCAAACTGATCGCCATCGGGTTGCTTGCGATTGTAGAGCAGGCCGCGTTTTGCATCGGTGTCGTCAATGCTGATGTCGTATTCATGCCCAATGAGTAGGGTCACCGGGCCATTGGGTACATGGCTGTAGTCGGCCACATCGAGCAACACGTCGGGACCTTCATGGGCAGAAATCCAGTTGTTGAAGGTTTTGAACCACATTTCAGGCGCGATATCATGCCCCTGATCGAGATACAATTTGACACTGATTCTATGGGTTGGCATAAGGGACTCGGAAAATGGAGGATGGCGAAAAGCAACCACAGATGAACGCCGATGAAAGGAAAAAAGTAAAAGGCGGCAAGAGGTAAGAGGAGCACCCCTCTCATCTCTTGCGCCCTTCGCTGCACTCAGAGCAGGTTTTCCGGCGGGGCGGCGGGTTGGACTGACCGCTGATAGCTTGCTTCCTTTACACCACATTCATTTGACCATAACAGGCATAAGCTTCTTCAATGAAGAGTTGGGCCTCTTCGATGACCTGATGGGCAATGTCGCGGGTGTATTCGGCGACGGCCTCTTCGTGAACGCGGAAGAGATAATTGGCAAATTTCGCGCCGGCAAATGGGTTGTAGAACAACTCGGTATCGCAAAAGCGCGTGCGAAATTCTTCGACAATCGCATCGGCGTCTTCGGGCACGTCGAGAAACTGCGTTTTGACTAGGGCTTTGGCCGCGTGTACCATGGTGCTGAAGGCCATTTTGTACGCGGCTTCATAGTCGCCTTCGTCGAGGTGAATTTGAGCTTCAAAGGCTTCGGTTTCACAGCCGGAAAGCTCAAATTGCACCAGTGAAACCACTTCCCCAGCGCATTCGCCTTTGCCCATATCGCCGATGGTAAATTCGCGTATATCGCCCCAGTCCGTGTAGTATGAGGCGTCAATCTCGTGCGGGGGCACCTGCGTGAGGCCCTGAAGCAGTTCTTTGACCTCTTTTTTTCCAATGCGCTGAATATAGGTCTGGAAACTTTCGTCCTTTTCGCGGTTTTCAACGTAATTGCCGGTGATGCGTTCGATCACGGCCGGGATATTTTTGGAGGGCACAGCGCCCATAGCCAAGCCGTAGGAGGCTGCATTTTCGGTCCATTGACCGCCGAGCACGACCTGAAAATGCGGCACGGTATAGCCGTTGAATTTTCGGCTGTTGCCGTAAAAACCCAAATCCGCGACGTGGTGTTGCCCGCAGGAGTTGAAACACCCGCTGATTTTGATGCGGAAATTTTTGATGGCTTCGTGGAGTTGGAGATTCTTTTGGGCCAATCGCGTTCGCAATTCAGCGGCCAAACCCCGCGAAGACGAAATGCCCAATTTGCAGGTGTCAGTGCCCGGGCACGCCGTGACATCGACAATGGTGCCCGCGCCTGCTTGGGCCAACCCCAGCGATTGCAGATCATGGTAAAGTGCAATAACATCGGATTCGCTGACCCAGCGCAGCATGATGTTTTGCTCGACGGTGGTGCGGATGGTGTCTTTGACGTATTTGCGCGCGACATCGGCCAAGTTGTGCATCTGGTCGGATGTGAGGTCGCCCAGGGGCAGGCAGATGGTTGCCGTGACATAGCCATCCTGCCGTTGTTTGTAAATGTTGGTTTCTGCCCAGGCATCAAACCCTTTGGGACGCGCTGCGCCGTTGAGAGGGGCAGAAATTTTGAGGGGTTCTTCCGCGTAAGCATTCAAGTCGCCGAGATAGGCCGTCCACGCCGGGTCTTCGGGCATGATGTCGCGTTCTGCTTTGACCGTGCGAATAAATTCTTCAATGCCGAGTTTGGCCACGAGGAATTTGATGCGCGCGCGCGCGCGATTTTGTTTTTCGCCCAAGCGAGCAAAGACGCGACATATCGCCTGTGCTGTGGGCAGGAGTTCTTCGGGGGGCAAAAATTCCGCGTAGAGCTTGGCTTGGTGGGGCACAGCACCCAACCCCCCCCCGACATAGGTTTCAAACCCGCGTTTGCCGTCTTTGACGCGCGCGATCATGCCCATGTCGTGCATGCTGGTCAAACCACAGGCTTCGTGCGCGCATCCGGAAAACGCGATCTTGAATTTGCGACCAAAATCCTGGCAGTCGGGATGCCCGAGCAGGAATTGGGCGAGGGCGTGAGAATATGGCGTGACATCAAAAGTTTCGGTATGGCACACGCCCGAAAGCGGGCAGGCCGTGACATTGCGGATGGAGTTGCCGCAGGCTTCGCGCGTGGTGATGCCCGCGGCCGCGAGGCGACGCATGAGGTCGGGGGTGTCCTCAATGTGTACGTAATGGAGTTGAATATCTTGCCGCGTGGTAATGTGCAAAATGCCGCCGGAATATTCCTCGGCGATGTCTGCCAACACATCCATTTGATCGGCGGTAAGCCCGCCAAACGGAATTTTGATGCGCTGCATTCCCGGCGCGTCCCAGACCGTGTCTGGCCCTTTGAGGAGGTCGCCGCTGGGATAGTGGAGTGTTTTGGTTATCTGACCGTCAAAGCGCTGCCCATTGTCGTAACGCTGCCCGTACACACCGCGACGAAGACGGGTTTCGGCAAAGACGCGGTCGTCGATTTTGCCCTGTTTTTTTTGCTCGATCTGCGCTTCAAAGGTGTCGATCTCAGCCCCTAGGTCTTCCGGGATCAGATCGCGCAGTTTGTCCTTCCAAGTTGTGTTCATGATGACCACCTGTGGCGGGAGATTGTCGGTTGGTTGCGGGTCGTTTATCGGGATGACGAGAAATGGTGAAACTTAGCGTATTACGGGGATTTGTCAAGGCATAATCGCGCCAAGGGCTGATCGCTTGGGTTGGGTGGTGGAGCGGTTATCCCCCGATTTGATACATTTCGATTTTGCGCGCTTCGGGGGTGTGGTCAAAGCGGATTTCAGAGTAGCGGTCGCTTCGGTGGGTCCAGGTGTGGATGATCTTGTGGCGCAAATCCGCGTTGGACGCGCCGCGTCGCAGATCATCGCGCAAATCGGTTCCCTCTGAGGCGAATAGGCAGGTGTAGAGCTTGCCATCGGTGGATAGGCGGGCGCGCGTACAGTCGCCGCAGAAGGGTTGCGTGACAGAGGCGATGACGCCGATTTCGCCGCCGCCGTCGAGATAGCGATAGCGTTTGGCAACTTCGCCCCTGTAGTTGGGGGTGATCGGCGCAAGGGGTAAAACCGCGTGAATGCGATCGGTGATCTCGGCGGCGGACGCGACCTGGGCCATATTCCAATTGTTGCGATTGCCCACGTCCATAAATTCGATGAAACGCAGAATATGTCCCGTGTTGTGAAAGTGTCGGGCGAGATCGACAACGAGATGGTCGTTGATCCCCCTTTGAATGACCGCGTTAATTTTAATGGGATGAAAATCCGCCTCTTCAGCCGCGCGGATGCCTTGGAGCACGCGTTCAGAACCATGGGCGCGACCGCTCATGCGATTAAAGGTTTTGTCGTCGATCGCATCGAGACTCACGGTGAGTCTGTGCAGGCCTGCGTCTTTGAGTGCCCGCGCTTTGTCCGCGAGGAGATAGCCATTGGTGGTGAGGGTGAGATCCTGAACGCCGCGGATCCGCGACAGATTGGCGATGAGGGTCTCGATGTCTCGGCGCAAGAGGGGTTCGCCACCGGTGACGCGAATTTTGGTCACGCCGAGCGCGACGAAAAGTTTGGCGAGGCGAGTAATTTCTTCAAAAGTGAGGATATCCGCTTTGGGAAGAAATTCGTATTTTTCGCCAAAAATCTCCGCGGGCATGCAATACGGGCAGCGAAAGTTGCACTTGTCGGTGACGGAAACGCGCAGGTCGCGGATGGGACGTTGCAAGGTGTCGAGGAGATCGAGCATGGTGATTAAAGTGCAAAGTGTAGGGTGAAAGCCCCTTCCGCCCAACCGCATCCCCCCGGCGGTCAAGGGCTGTGATTAGAACTTCAAGATTGTCCACACGGGCACGTGATCCGAAGCAAAATCGCCGCGCTTTGTATAGACGATTTTATTGCCATAGAAGCGAACGCGCGAGCGGCTGCCTTTGACCGCTTCGGCGTGGGTAAAAATGCCCGATGCTTGGATGTGACCCCTCAGATTTTGGGAAACGAGAATTTGGTCGAACAGGATCGCTTTGACTTTGACGTCGCGCATAAAATTGTGGGTTTTTCCCCGCCATCTGTTGTTCTCGGCGCGCGCGCCCAAAACCGCGGGGTCAAAGGTGTCGCGCGCAATTTTGTCGTAGAGGTAATTGTAGCCATAAGAGCAATAGTCCCGATTCAACAGGGCTTCGGACGTGTTGTAGAGAAACGCATCGGGTTCGCGATCAATCCCGGCGCGCGCGTCGGGGTCGCCGTATTCGAGGATATTGAGCGAGCGGTCGTCGGGATTGTCGTTGAAATCTCCGAGCAACACAATGTGGTCGTATTTCACGCGGCTGACGAGATAACGCACGATCATCGCCGCGCTGTCTTCGCGGCGCGGGTCGGTTTTGAGGCGGCCGCCCGATCGCGATTTGGCGTGGTGAACCAGGACAATCAGACGACGGCCATACCCTTCAACATAGGCTTGGAGCAAGTCGCGCCCTCTGGGAAATGCCCTGTCGTGTACTTTTTCTGGAAACACCATCTTGAGGTCGGCAATCTCAAACGGATCGCGCACAGCTATCGCGAGTTCTTGAAGTTCATCGGGGTCATCCATCATGCCAATGGCATAATTATCGGGCAAAATGCGCTCGAGCGCGGCCTTTGATCGGATTTCCTGAAAGCCGATAATATCCGCATCGAGCTCGCGTACAACCGTTTGTAGACGCTCTTTGCGCGCATCGGAAATGCCATTGTCAAGCCAATAAATATTGTAAGTCGCAACCTTGATCTCGGCGGGTTGTGGACCACAGGCCAAAAACAAAAGGAGAATCAAGGGCGCGAGATATGTCGCCCGCACTCGTTTTTGCATTGGAAATCTCCGTATCAGGCATCCTCCCTCGGCCCTTCCAAACAAGACGCGAGCAAGAGAGGTCAAACCAATCCGTCGGGGAATTTGATCTATAATATACACGTTCTAAAAAAAAAACAAAGGGCGCCGATCCGGGCGATTGGCACCCTGTTGAAAATTTACATCTCCCGACCATTCCGCGTCGCACTCAATGGGAACGCATTTGCGTGGCAGGGTGGCAGACCGGAGATCAATCGTCATCTGCGGGTTGCGCCACAACTTCGGTAAATGCAGTGACATCATCGGCGCGGTCTTCACTGTCTCGGGACATTCTGACGGAAACGAGCCGCGACACGCCGGGTTCTTCCATGGTCACGCCGTGCAGGGTTTCGCCAAATTCCATCGTCCCTTTGTTGTGGGTCACAACAATGAACTGCGATTGTGCAGAAAACTTTTGGATGACCTTGACAAAACGCGCGATATTGGCATCGTCGAGGGGAGCATCTACTTCGTCGAGAACGCAAAAGGGACTGGGTTTCACCAGATAAATGGCAAAAAGAAGGGCAATGGCCGTCAGCGCGCGCTCGCCGCCCGAAAGCAAATTAATACTCTGAAGGCGTTTGCCCCACGGCCGCGCGGTGATCACGATGGGTGCTTCGAGGGGATCTTCGTCCGCAGGCATGGTCAAATCGGCTTCGCCGCCTTCAAAAAATTCCTGAAACGTGTTCTGGAAATTTTCTCGAATCCGCCCAAAGGTATTGAGAAAACGCTGGCGCGCGGTGCGATCGATGCGCGCGATGGTGCGCTTGAGAATTTCCTCGGCCGCCAAAAGGTCGTCGCGCTGCCGCGTGAGAAACTCAAACCGCTCTTTTTGAACCTCGTACTCTTCGAGTGCCGCCAAGTTCACAGACCCCATGCGCCGCAGACGCTCTTGAAGTTCTCGCGCCTTTTTTTCCACCATATCCGCGTTAAATTCGGGATCGCGCAAGCGTCCCTGTTCGGCGATATCGACCTCGTAATCGCGCATGATGCGTTGGACGAGCCCTTCACCGCGCTCTTTCATGCGCGCCATAGCGACCTGAAGTTCCCCCACGCGCTCGCGATTTTGCGTTGTGCGGCGACTCTTTTGCCGCACATTTTCTTCTATGGCGCGCGCGGCCATTGCGATCTCGTGTTGCCTGTGCGTTTGCACATCGCGCTTTTGCTCAATCCGCATCTGTTGTTTGTGCAAGGCTTCGAGTTCGCGCGCGGCTGTCTGAATGCTTTCTTCGCGCGCGCGTCTGCGCTTTTTGCTCTCATCGGCTTCGCCGCACAACCGCTCGATCTCACGGGCAATCGCCTCTTGCTCTCGTGAAAGGCGCGCTGCTTCCTGTGCAAGGCTCTCCATGCGTTCTCGCAAAGAAGCGATTTCAACGCGCACGGCAGCGACGCCATCTTGCAGCACGCGGCGTTGGTGTTCTTTTTTCCGCAAGTCTTCGTCTGCCCGGCGCGCCGCATCTTCGAGTGCTTGGCGTTTGGCGTTGAGGGTCGCCTGCGCCCCCTCTGCTTTGGCAATGAGATCGGTGAGCTCGGTTTCGCGCGCGACGAGTTGCGCGGTCTCAATGTCGAGTTCGGCCACGGCCCGCGCCTGGCGTTTGGCTTCTGTCTCGGCATTTTGCCGATCTCGCTGAAGCCCTGCCCGGCGGTTGTGCAAATCGGTCAACGCGCGATCGCATGCCTCGATTTGCGCGAGGTGTTCTTCGAGCGTTTTGAGGGTGCGCGCCACCTGTGTTTCGCGCGTTGAAAGCTCGGATTGGGCAGACGCAATGGCCGATTGGAGATCGTCAATTTGTTGCTGCCGCCCGATGAGACCCGATTCTGAGGTCGCGTCTGCGCCGCCGTAAACCGTGCCATCGGCGGCAAAAACTTCGCCGCTGAGCGTCACGACCTCAACGCCTTGGGCGCGCATTGCCGCGCTGTGCACCAGTGCGGTTTGTACATCGCTTACGAGCAGGGTATGGCGCAACAGCGCGGCTACCGCGCCGTGTACATCGCGCTGTGGGTTTAACAGATCGCTTGCGAGTCCGACAATACCCTTCCCATGGGGCACATCGCACCGCGCGCCATTGGCCTGACGGATGCGTTCGAGGGGCAAAAAAGCCGCGGCCCCGTGCTCTTCCTGTCTGAGAAAATCAATCGCCCAGCGCGCATCGTCGGTATCGCGCACGATCAAACATTCCAATGCCCGCCCCAGCGCGGCTTCAATGGCGGTGACATACTCGGCATTGACATCGACCATGTCGGCCACGACGCCCTGTATGCGATTGGAAAAAGGCGAATCCACAGCTAGGGCGCGCACGCCTTTGGAATAGCCTTCAAAGCCCTCCCGCAGTTTTTGGAGGAGGGTGACCCGCGCCTGATCGGCTTCAATGCGCGCGCGCAAGCGGTTGCGCGACTCGACCTGTTCATCTCGCTCGGCAATACAGCGATCTCGCCCCGCGATCTGTCGCTGCCGTTCTGCTGCGCGTTGGGCAATTTGCCCTTCAACGGCCGCGATTTGTTCGGAGGACCGCTGGGCAATGTCATCGGCCTCGATGCGCCGCGCGGCCACGCGCTCGATATCTTGAGTCAAACGCGCCTGCCGCTGCACAACGCCCTCGCGCTCGACCTGCATGCGCTCGAGACGCTTGCCATGGTCGCTGCTTTGGCGCAACAGATTCATCAGTTGCGTTTTCTGTGCATCAACCTGTGTGCGTTGGGCGTCCAGATCCTGGGTACCCGCTTCGAGCTTGGCGGTTTCCACTTTGAGCTTTGCTTCCGCGGCTTTGAGCTTTTCCGAGGCGTTTCGCCTGTCTCGCGCCGCGGTTTGCTCGCCTTTTTGCGCGTTGTCCAGACGCGCGCACAGCGATATTTGCTGGTGCTCTGCGCGTTTCAAAAACGCGTCAATGCCGCGCACCTCTTCGCGCGCAACCCCTATTTCGCGGTCTTTGCGATGCACGTGGGCAACGTGCTGCGATATCTCGGCATTGACCGCGGCCAGCGCGCGATCTCGATCGGCCAGTTCCGCGCGCATTTCTTCGAGTTCGGCTTCGAGCTTGGTCATCTCGGTTTCGGAAAGTTCGACATCTTCTTTGAGAAAATCCATTTCTTCGCGCAGCGGCCCAGATCGGTCGGCCAGATCGAAGTACTGAAAACGCGCCAATTTGATTTCGAGATCGCGCACGTCATCTGACAGTGCTTTATAGAGCCTTGCCTTGCGCTCCTGCCGCTGCAGCGACGCAACCTGGCGTTGGATTTCCCCGAGCCAGTCCTCCATCCGCTGTAGGTCTTGTCGCACGGCGATGAGGCGATTCCACGCGGATCGGCGGCGAATTTTATACCGCGTCACACCGGCGGCCTCCTCGAAACAGCGGCGGCGTTCTTCGGCATTGTCGCTGATGATCTCATCCACCATGCCCTGTTCAATCACATAAGACGATTGCGTGCCCAGCCCGGTGTCCATCAGCAAGTTTTGGATGTCTTTCAGACGACACGGAATTTTGTTGAGCAGATAATCGCTCTCGCCGGATCGGAACAGGCGACGGGTCAGGGTCACTTCTGAAAATTCGGTGGGCAAAACTTTTTGAGAATTATCTAAGGTAAGCGAAACTTCGGCCATGCCGAGGGGTTTGCGCGAGCGCGTACCAGAAAAAATAACATCTCCCATACTGCCACTGCGCAAAGACCGCGGGCGCTGTTCGCCCAGTGCCCAGCGCAGCGCGTCGACCACATTGGATTTGCCACAACCATTTGGCCCCACAACACATGTAATGCCTTTTTGGAAAGGCATATCGAGCTTTTGTGCAAAGGATTTAAACCCCAGTGCTTGCAAACGAGTCAGGTGCAAGGCAAACCTCCTACTCGAAACAGTGGAATTACTAGAATAAAGCGTAAGAAAAACAAGGGGATATGATAACACAGGTCGAGACGCTTGCGAGCCAAAACCCGATGGGAAAAACAGGGGATAGACCCTCGGACTGCATTTACACAACAGCCTGGGGAGATTGGGAACTACATTTTGTGGAGGGGAAGGGTGTTACATGTCGCTATAATACTATATCTTGTAGCAGTCGTCAAGATGAAAAGATGCACAGGTAAGGCAGACAGAGCAGCCATGTGCGTAACGTCCATTATCTCAAGCCCTTGGGGGCCAATTCTCCTGAACGTTATCAATGGTCATCGGCATGATCAGGCACCTGACTTTCAAGCGTTTTCGTCTCGTGTTCTCGCGTAGCTCGAGAAGTGAGCCTCCAAAATTGGAGGGAAGGATGGCCTGGCAGGGCGCGGCACTCGGTTGTTAGACGGCGCGAGATATCATCGGGAAATGTTGTTAATCTGCGCCATCTCTTCAGCGGACAATTTCCAGTCAAATACATCCAGATTCTCTCGAAGATGCGCTTCAGAGCCAGACTTCGGAATCGCGATGATGCCTTTCTGTATCAGCCACCGCAAAGCCACCTGAGCCGCTGTTTTTCCATGTTTTTCGCCAATAGCCTCCAAGGTCTGATCCTGTACAATCGCGCCGACTGCCAGCGGACGATGGGCGGTTACCACAACTTGATGCTTTGTGCAGTGCGCCAACAGGTCTTCCTTATTATTTTTGACGTGGTATTCTACCTGATTGGTGGTGATCGGTGCTCGGGAAATGCGCTGCGCCTGATCGACTTGGCGGATACTAAAATTGCTGATCCCGATGCTTTTCGCCTTGCCCGCGTCGTGTATTTTATGGAAGGCGTCGAGGGTTTCTTGCAGCGGCACCGATTCATTGGGATGGTGAATCAGCAATAAGTCCACATAATCCATCCGAAGTTGATCGAGGCATTCGTCGAACTGTGCGAGAACATCGCTGTACCTCAAGTGTGTGCCCCAAATTTTGGATGTGATGAACAGTTGGTCTCTGTCTGCCCTGATTTCGCGCAGTGCCTCGCCGATCTCTCTTTGGTTGCCATACATCCACGCAGTATCAATATGCGTATATCCCAATTCGATCGCTTTTTTCACTGCAATTTTGCACGCGTTGCCCCGCAATGTCCATGTGCCCATTCCCAATACGGGCATTGGATTGCCCGATGCGAGTGTGACGGTTTCCATTGATTTTCCTCCTGAATGTTTATGTACGGCAAGTACCGGACGCGATTTACGCCCTCCGAGTTTTACACAGGCTGCGGCATGTCTTCAACTTCAATTTCCGCTCGCTCTACCTCGTAACCAGCCGATTTCACATTTGCGATAGCTGAACAAATGGCTGCTTCTAGGGAATCCCCTTCTCGGTGAAAATCAATTGAGAAGACACCGTTGCAGATCCCTAGTGTTCCATCGTCACAACCGGCCTCGAACAATTCGTCTGAAATTTCTTCGGTCAGTTCGAATGGGCCTTTGAGAATCAAGGCAAACGCATATTTGGTCATTGGGCTTAACCTTTCCAATTTACAGGCTACAACAAGTAATGCGGGCACCGGTCAACAGCCCGACGAATGTCTTTGGCATGGTCTTCAGGATTCTTTGGATAGCTCTCGCACAGCCAGTTCGATCACTCAGTGGGCAAAACAAGCGGCCCCAAGTGTGAGCGCGTGGCCCGGCTTTCCGAACCGTCCAGCCATGGTCTAATGCGTAAGCAAGGGCTGCACGAATATGCTTATTGGGATGATCTGACACTGGATTCTTTTTTTAAAATTGCTCTTCCACTTTCGCCATTGGATTATCAAGCAGCATCATTGATCGCGTCAAGAGCCGCTTTGACCTCGCGCCACGCGACGTCATGGGGCAACCTGTCCGACAGAGCGGCTATACCCGCACAAATGCCAGCGGCCTGTCCCATGGCCACGGCGTTTCCAGTCACCCGGTAGCTTGAATGCGCGATAAAATCACCGCTTATGCAACGGCCCGCCATGAGCAGGGCATCGACATCTCGCGCGATCAGTGCCCTGAGTGGAATGTCATAGGGTTGTGACCGGTGCGGCTTGGCCTCTACGATCTTTGTTTTTGCCGGGTCAGTTGAGTGTACGTCAATCCCCATCGCGACGCGGCAGACGGCATCCTCGAACCGCGCGCCATAGAGGAGATCCTCCCCGGTCACCTCATATCGCCCGTGAATCCGCCGCCCTTCCCGAATGCCGATCTGCGCGCCCGTTGATACTACGCGCATATTCGACCACACACCGCCGTGCGCGCGCAAGGCAGCCACTTGTGTGTGAATCTCTCGACGCGCGCGGATCGTCGCCTCGGTGATCGCCTGGGCATCGTCGCATTTTACGCCGTATTGGTGATTGCCCATCAGCGCGAACAGCGTGTCCCTGATGCGAAATAATGTCGGGTGACCATAAGAAGGCGGAACGCCGAGCTCGTGCATCAACGCGCGGAGTCGTTGCTTCGGCTCTTTTATAGACCCGCCGACATAAGGTTCGATCTGATCGAACTGCAACCCGGTGATCAACGCCATCAAACTCATCGGCTGGACATTTCCGGTTTCCGGGTGACCGACATCGAACCCGCATCCGGCAAGTGCCCCTAGATCGCCGTCACCCGTTGCGTCGATAAAAGCCAGTGCGTGCCACGCTTCTCGCCCGGTTTTGGACTCTGTAATCACAACTGAAAGTCTATTTTCGCTGTCACGCGCTGCGCCAACCACGCGCGTCAGCAGCCGAATTTCGACCCCCGCCTCGACGCACATCTCATCGAGAAGCAACTTCATTTCTTCGACATCATACGCGTAGTTTTTTCCGCCACGCACGCGAAGCCTGCGCGCATCCCGAGCGTTGAGCCAATCCGCGATCTCCGCCATGATACCGGGCTTGTCCGCGGAATCGATGATCCAACTCAGCGCGCCCGTCGTCCAAACACCTCCCAAGCACCCGTGTAGCTCGATTAGCCGCGTCCTCGCTCCTTGTCGCGCGCACGCGATCGCAGCCGCAATACCGGCTGGCCCACCGCCACAAACAACGACATCCACGTTTTCCACAACCGGAATGTCTCTTTTCACTTCTCGATGGATCAACACCGCGACCCCTCCTCGGTTTTTCCGTTGGCCCTCTGCCTTGCGAACACAAGTTATACGGCAAAGCCCTATGATGTCAAGATGAGAACGCGATGGATCGCAGTACGCGACAAAAATAGGAACGCGGACGCGCCCGTGCATTTTGTTGAGCACTTTGACACTTGATATTGCGCGCTTGGACATTATATTACAAAAATTGAAATTGTGTCAGTCTGGATCAAATGAGGAGTTTCTCATGCTCAATTTACACCGGGAAAAAATTGTTCGGATTGAAAAGGTCGTCATGAAATTTAAGCGCCCTCGCGCAATCGGGCGCAATGCGCGCACAGGCATCCATGGGGATACGGTGACAGACCCGGTGGTTCGCATCCACACGCACAGCGGCGCGATCGGCGTTGGATGGGCGCGGTTGGATCGCGAAGAGGCCGGGGCATTGGTTGGCAAGACCGTGGGGGATGTGTTCCAATTGCCCGCGGGGGCAAACGCAGCGGGCACCGCGATTGACCTACCCCTGTGGGATCTGGCGGCGAAATTGTCAGGGCAACCGCTCTACAAACTCTTGGGCGCGCGCGGATCGCGAGCGGTTGAATTGTACGATGGCTCGGTCTATATCGACGACTTGGATGCCTCAGACGAAGACGCGGTCGCCATATTCCATGACGAAGTAAAAACCGGGCACGCGTACGGCTATAAAAATTTCAAAATTAAGGTGGGGCGCGGCGCGCGCTGGATGCCCGTCGCGGAAGGCACAGATCGCGATGTGCTGGTCATTCACAGTGTTCGAGAAGCTGCCGGTACAGATGCCAAAATACTCATTGACGCCAACAATGGCACGACGCTCAATATTGCCAAAGACATTCTCCAACGCTGTGAAGATGTCGGCATTTACTGGTTTGAAGAACCCTTTCACGAAGATCGATCTTTTAACGAAGCCTTTAAGCAATTCATCATCCAAAAAGGCTACGACACCCTCGTCGCGGATGGGGAATCCGGCCCCCCGCCTCCCAATTATTTCGACATGGTCAAAAACGGATGGATCGACGTGGTGCAACACGATTTTCGCGCCAAGGGCCTCACGTGGTGGCGCGAAACCGCCGCGATGATCGAACCCTGGGGCGGGTTGTGCGCGCCCCACTGCTGGGGCAGTTTGATCGAGCGGTATGCCCACGCGCATTTTGCCGCTTCCGTCCCGCATTTCTCGCTTCAAGAAGCCGCGCCCGCAGACATGCCGGGCATTGTGCTAGACGGCTGGGACATGCAGGACGGATGTTTGATGGTGCCCAACACGCCGGGCACGGGGTTTGATCTCGAGGCAGACGTGATCGAAGCAGGCGTGAAAAAAGAAGACGGGTTCAGGGTTGAACAATAAATCGTAGGCGATGAACAAATGACGAAGAAAAAGAAAGGGTTGCCCGCCCATTACCCACGCGATAGGTCGATCAACATGGCGACCATTGACGAAGTGAAAGACATGATCGATTTGCAGGAACGCCTAACACGGGTAGAAGAAACCGATAAGCAGAAAAGAGAAAGGAATCGCAATGTTGGAAATTCACAAAAGCTGCGTTCTCGACGAAAACCAAAATCCAATCGCCGTACAGATTCCAATTGCGGAATTTGAGCGCGTGGAGGAGATCATCGAAAATTACGGTCTCGCACACCTGATGGACGAAGTACAAGATGAGGCGTGTCTCACGGGAAAAGATGCACACCAACACTATAGGTCACTGAAGAATGACTTGGCGAGTTGATTATACCAAGACATTCTTGAAGGAACTTGCACGCCTCCCTAAAGATGTTCAAAGCCGAGCAGAAGTCGTTGTATTTCATCAACTTCTGAAAGATTGATGGCGTTCAAATTACGAGGAGATTTTTGTGATGGACATGACATTTCCAGGCGCGGAATGGGAGACGCGATTGCCCGGGGATCTCGGGTTTGACGCGGATAAACTCGCGCGGGTGCAGACGTGGTTGCACGAGGTGGCGGGCGATCGGGCCTTTCAAGTGGGGATTGCGCGTTGCGGCTATCTCGTCGCAGAGTGGCGGCGTGGTGTTGCGGCGGGTTCCAGGCACTCGCAGGCGTCTGCCGCAAAGTCGTATTATTCAACGCTCTTGGGCATTGTGGTGGCCGAGGGGAAGTTGTCTTCGCCAGATGAACGAGTTGTCGACCACTATCCGGAAATGATGGATGTGGGCGAGCAGGAAGGGCCAAAGCCCGGGCGGTACGCGTATGAAAAAGATCGCGACATTACCTTCCGGCACCTCATCTGCAATGTATCGGGCTACATGAAACCGGGCGAAAAACCGGGCAAAGTCTTTCACTATCAAACCTATGGTATGAACATCCTCACCCACGCAATCGCCAAAATGTACGGGTATTACGACGCGAGCGATCCAGAGGGTTTGCCGGGATGCGGGAGGGTCATTAAAAAAAAATTGCGCGATCCAATCGGCGGCACATGGACGCATTCGCATTCCAATTTTGACTTGGGCAACAATGCGAGAATAAATATCTTTGGGTATTACACACAGGTCCATACCACATTGCGAGATCAGCTGCGCGCCGGGCACTTGTGGCTCAATTACGGCAATTGGAACGGGGTTCGGGTCGCGCCCGAAGCGTACTTAAAAGAAGCAACTGCAACAAATGCCTTCATTCTGGAAAACGAACCCGAAGAAAACTGGAAATACGGGCACGGATTTTGGTGCAACGACCACGGGAAGCAGTGGGCAGATGCGCCGAGAGATTCGTTTGCCGCATCGGGCGCGGGCGCGAAGCACATCTGGATGTGCCCGCGATTGGGCCTGGTCATTGCACAAAATCCAGGGCTGTGGGACCAGTTCAAAGAAGAACAGGCAGCGAATCAGAATGAGGTGATCGCGCGAATTGTCAACGCGGTGAGGGAATAGGTGCAGCGTGCGTATGTGCGAATGTGGGGGGCGGATGGGAGGGACTGCCCCCAAAAGCCAGATGCCGATAGCTGTTCCGACAACAGGAGGAGCGAAAAATGAATGCAAAAACCAAAAAAGCGCAGGTCGATCGAGCCGTGAAATCCCAATCGCGGCGCGCGTTTGATCTGTCCCGAAGCATCCACGGCTGGGCCGAACGACCGTTTCGGGAATACGAGTCGTCGAAGGCATTGGCGACTTATTTGGAAGAAAATGGATTCAAAACGGAATTTCCGTTCAAAAACATCCCAACGGCTTTTCGCGCCACATGGGGCACGGGCAAACCCGCCATTGGCATGCTGGGCGAATACGACGCGTTGCCCAATTGCGGCGCTGAGGATGGCACTTGGGGCCACGGCTGAGGTCACAACTTACTGGGCGTTGCCCCGGCCGCAGGTGCGGTCGCTGCAAAAACCGTATTGGAAAATTTGAAGGCATCGGGCGAGATCGTCTATTACGGCTGCCCGGCCGAAGAGACCTTAGCGGGCAAAGTGTATATGGCCCGCGACGGCGCGTTCCGCGATTTGGACGCGGTGCTCGCATGGCACCCGGGAACGAGTACGGGCGTCAACAACCGCGGCGGTTCGTCACTGGATTCGCTGGTCTATGAGTTTTTTGGCAAAACATCTCACGGTGCCAGCGCGCACCATGGGCGCAGTGCATTGGACGGGGTGATGTTGATGGATATTGCGGCGAATTATTTGCGCGAACACGTACCCGAAAATGTGCGGATTCACTGTGTGATTCGAGACGGTGGCGACGCGCCCAATGTGGTTCCTGCCTATGCGAAAGTGTGGTACTATGTGCGGGGTAAGGACCGCGCACAGGTCGATGAGATCCGCAAGCGATTGACCAAATGCGCCAAAGGAGCCGCCATGGCCACGGAAACCACCGTGAAACAGCATCGGATCACAGCGGTCTATCCGCGCTTGCCCAACGATGTCATGTGTGAAACCGTGCGGAAAAACCTCAAATTATTCGGCCCGCCGCGCGCGAAAAAAAAAGATAGGGAACGCGTACAGGCACTCGGATACAAAGGCAAATTTGACGGACAAATCAAAAAGGGCAAAGGGTCGCAAGGGCGCGGATCATCAGATGAAGACAATGTGTCGTGGCTGGTGCCCATGGGGCGATTTCAGATGGTGTGTTATACCAAGGGCACGCCGGGCCACCACCGCGACATGACCGCACAGGCCGCCATGCCTTATGCCCAACGCGCGATTTTGCAAACCGCCAAAGTATTTGCCGGATCGGCCATTGATCTGATTTTGGACCAAAAGCGATTCCGCGCGGCCCGCGCGGAATTTGAAAAGGCAACCGAGGGGTTTACCTACGATCCCCTGATTCCGAAACGCCAAAAAGTCCCCGTTGATCCCCCTTAAATGGAGGTAGAATAGATTTGAAATCACAACAATTGGTATGCACGGACATCCGGCGGATCGAATTGCGAGAATTTGACTTGCCGCGCGTGCCAAACCACGGCATTTTGGTACAAAACGATTATACGGCCATCAGTGTTGGCACTGAAATCTACAACTACGCACACGGGGGCGAACCGTCCCGCGCCAGAACATTTCCGCGGTCAACGGGCTATTGCAACACGGGCGTGGTGCTCGAGGTTGGCAAAGATGTTGAGGATGTAAAACCCGGCGACCGCATTGCCGCGCAGGGCAATCACGCAAGCCATGCGGTCGTGACCCACAATTTCCGAAAAGTGCCCGCGGGCGTTTCGCCCAAATCCGCCGCTTTCATGGTCATGTGTGCCATCGCCCTGCACGGGCATCGGGTTGCCCGTCCCGAATTGGGCGAGGTCGTTGCCATTACGGGCATGGGCATTGTGGGGCAACTATCCGCCACGTTCGCGCGGTTGAGCGGTGCCCTCTCCGTCATTGCGATTGACATAGACGCGTTTCGGTTGGGCAGAGCCAGCGACCGAGGCGCAGATGTCTGCATCGATCCCCATGCCGTGGGCGATGTCGCGCGCGCCGTGCGCCAACACTGCGTCGCCGACGGCGCGGATCTGGTCATTGAGGCGACGGGTATTCCATCGGTCTATCCCATAGCACTTGCCTTGCCGCGGTTGGGTGGGCGCCTGCTCGCGCTGGGGTCTCCGCGCGGCACAGTAGAAGTGAGCTTTTTGCCCGATGTTCACCAGCGCGAAGTCACCATCCTCGGCGCGCACCAGCCCAAAACGCCGGACAAGGACCACATCTATTATCCTTGGACCAAGACCAGAGACCGCGATCTGGTCTTGCACTTGATGGGCGCAGACAAGTTGCCCATCGAAGACCTGATTACCCATGTTGCAAAACCCGCGGATTGCCAGACTACCTACGACATGCTCGCGGACAATCCCAAAGAAGCGTTGGGCGTGGTATTTGAGTGGACATAACCCCCTCGCGCGCCACTATATTTAAGAGGTCATCTATGGCTTTCAAAACGACTGATTTGTGCGACAAATATGAAACCGATCCCACACTTCAGGTAGCCGAACCCCTATTCGGCGATTATGGCGGCAGAACTGCATTTTGTGGCCCCATTGCCACGGTCAAAGTTTGCGAAGACAATGTGCTCGTGCGCCAGATCCTCGAAACCCCGGGCGAAGGGCGCGTGCTCGTCGTCGATGGCGAAGCTTCGACATGGTGCGCGCTTTTGGGGGATATGGTCGCGCAAATCGCCCGCGACAATGGCTGGTCGGGCATTGTCATAAACGGCGGGGTGCGCGATGCGTCTGAAATCGCCCAAATCAAAATCGGCGTCAAAGCGCGCTTTACTGTGCCGCGCCGAAGCCGCAAAGAGGGCAAGGGCCGAAAAGACACGCCGCTTGCATTTGCCGGCGTCATCTTTCGCCCCGGCGACTACCTGTACGCGGATGAAGATGGCATCCTGATCGCCGAGCGAGATTTGCTGGGCGACACACAACAAGCATAAAAACCGAGGAGAACGACATGTCAGAACAGAATTATCGCGTGGCGCCGCCGGGGTTTACGCGCGATCAATGGGACGCATTTCAGAAAGAGGGCATGCTGGTTGTTGAAGATGCGTTGACAGGTGAAGAATGTGACCGCTACATCGAGATGATCGATGCCGCTGCCGCGCGCAGTAAAAAATACGATCCCGCCAAGTTCTTTGGGCCGAACAACATCGTTGAGCGGTATCCCGAATTTGCCGAGTTGATCGATCACCCCCGGCATATCGGATTTATGTACGACGTGTACGGCGAGTTGCTCAAACTCCACATTTCTCAATTTTTCTTGCGCCCCCGCGATACGAGTCGCAACAAGTGGCACCCCGATGGTGCCCGCGCGGTGCCTTATGGGGTTTTTTCACCCGTATTGCCCATGCAGATCAAAGTCGCGTATTGGCTGACCGACCTTCCCGAACCCGATATGGGCAATTTTGTCTATATGCCCGGCAGTCACAAGGGGCAGTATTTTGATTTTTACGATACCCATGACGCGGTTCCCGAAGAAAAAATTCTTTGCCCGAGGCGCGGCACGATGACGTTGATGCACTGCGGCACGTGGCATCGCGTGGCGCCCAACAACACGGACATCGTGCGGAAGAATATCTTTTTGGCCTATTGCCCGTCGTGGGTTTGCGAAGCAGACCGGCATCAATGCGCCCCGGATTGGCTCGCCACGCTCAACCGCGAACAGCGCATTGTGATGCGGAGTTACAACAGCGGCTATGCGAGAACCAAACCCGCGTCTAGTGAATTTCCACTCTTTTTGGATCGCGAAACGGGCTCTGATCGCGACACGGGCACTTGGCCTGCCCATGTCGCGTTGCATCGGCGCAAACGCATGACCATCGTTGAAAAATTCCAGTTGACATCCCCTTGATACAGGAGGCTGTTGTGAAGGTGCTGATTAACGATCGCTTAGACGATCACCACACCGCGCAAATCCGCTCGGTGTCTGCGGATATCGACCTGGTCATCCCCAAATCGAGCGCGCATGCGCTGGCCGTGATGCCCGAAATTGACATCATTTTTGGGGGCATGAGCCGCGAGATGTTCAAACGCGCGGAACGCCTGAAGTGGGTGCAGACCTGGGGCGCGGGTGTCGACGGGATGATGTATCCCGAGTTTGTCCACAGCGAGGTCATTCTAACCAGTGCAAAGGGCACTGTGGGCGTCCACCTCTCGGAACACGCCATGGCCCTTCTGCTCGGGTTGACCCGCGGGATCGCGCGCGCGATCAGAACGGTTGATTGGAACGAGCGCATGCCCATTCGCCACGCGTCGTGGGAATTGATCGACAAAACAATGGGCATTGTGGGATTGGGGGGCACCGGGCGGCATGTGGCTAGGCGCGCGCGCGCGTTTGGCATGAAAATTCTGGCTGTTGATGCCGAGGAGGTCGATGGGCCAGATTGTGTACACGCATGCTGGAAAATGGATCGCTTTTGCGATCTCCTCTCCGCGTCTGATGTCGTGGTGATCTGTTGCCCCTTGACAAGAGAAACGCGCGGGCTTTTCGACCGCGTGGCATTTGGCAAGATGCAGAACCACGCGCTTTTGATCAATGTCACGCGCGGCAAAATTGTCGATGAAGACGCGCTGCTCGCGGCATTGGAAAATGGACAGATTGCCGGCGCGGGCTTGGATGTGACGCCGCAAGAGCCATTGCCCGACGATCATCCGCTGTGGCACATGCCCAATGTCATTGTTACGCCGCATACCGCGGGTGGGTCACCCAACAGACAGGACCGCATCGTGACCCTGTTTTGCGAGAACCTGCGGCGTTTTCTGAAGGGCGAAAATATGCTGAGTGTGATCGACAAAAAGAAGGGATATTGACGCAAATTTTTGCTTGACACTACGTTCTATATATTGATATTTTTAGGTTGAGCATGTGCTGACGGTCTGTCTGTCGGCGGGCCGAGATGTCATTCGGCATTATTCTGACGTGATTTTATGGTCTCGGGCAAGGGTGACCCGAGGTCATGTGCCCTTCTCCCAAGTAGGAACCTCTGTGTTGGGGTCACCGAATCGGGAGAAGGGCGTTTTTGTGTGGATGCCGCAATGACATGTGTCTGAAAAAACAAGTAGCAGCACGCCCCTCAGGCGTTTATATTAAGCGGGTCAGTGATTGGTCAGCCCCTGGGACATTTGACTTGGAGAGGTTTTGCGTGGCTTTAGCACGAGAATCGGCCGTTCCCAAACGCGCTGCTGCCCGACCAGCCGCGACATTTCGCGCGCTCGTTTTGGGCACTTTTCTCACGGTTATGGCGACGGTTGCCGGGTCGTACGCGCGTTTTATTCTTCACACCACGAGGTTGGATCAGAACCACCTTTCGGTCGCGGCTGTTTTCCCTATTGTACTCATCGCGCTTTTGCTCTTGCGCCCGCTCAAGCTGAGTCGGGGCGAGTTGGTTGTCATGTTTACTATGGCATTGATTGGCGCGACAATGCCCACGTATTTTGTCGGGAAATTGATCGCCAATTTTACCGTGCCGTATTATCTGGCAACGCCCGAGAATCAGTGGGCGACCTATTACGAACCCTATTTGCCCGAGTGGTCTGTCGTCCCTGCGGGCGAACCCCTGCGGTGGTTTTTTGAAGGGCTTCCGCGCGGGGTTTCCGTGCCGTGGGATGTGTGGGTTGTGCCCGTGTTCTGGTGGATGACCGTGATTGTGGCCTTTTACGGTTGCTGCCTTTTCCTGATGGTCATTCTGCGAAAGCAGTGGATCGAGCACGAGCGCATTGACTATCCGCTGATGGAAATGCCGCTGGCTGTGATGGAAGAAGATGACCGACAGGGCTTTTTTCCCATTCCCCTGATGAACAATCCGTTGTTCTGGGCGGGATTCTGCCTCACGTTATTCATCATCCTCTGGAATGTCATTTCTTATTTTAGCCCGACCTTCCCGACGATTCCATGGCGTTTTACAGCGATTCAGTTTGGGCGCGAATTTCCCGCCATTCCCGTGCGTCTGTACCTGATGGTCGTGGGCTTTGGTTATTTTATCAATCTGGATATTTCCATGAGCCTGTGGGTGTTCAACGTGCTGACCAATCTGGAAAATGGCTTTTTCAACCGCTTTGGTCTGAAGGCCGGTACAGACGAAGAGTATTCCACCGGGCCGCTGGCGATGGGCGCGCAATCGATGGGGGCTTTTATCGCGGTGGTGCTCGTCGGATTCTGGATGGCGCGCGGGCATTTGCACGGGGTTTGTCGCAAGGCATTTTACCGCGATGAGTCGGTTGATGATTCCGGCGAAATTATGTCTTATCGCACGGCGGTTTTTGGCCTCACGGCCTGTTCGGCGTATCTGGTCATCTGGCATTTGGCAACGGGCATGGCGTTTAAGTATATCCCGGTTTTTCTCTTCGGCGCGCTGGTCATGTACCTGGGGATCACGCGGGTGATTGCCGAGACCGGGCTGATTTCTATTCGCGCGCCGCTTATGCCCCAACCATTTGCCATGTTTGTGATGGGATCGGATGTGCTTTCACAGCAGACGCAGGTTTCCATCGCGCTTTCGTATTCGTGGTGCAGCGATACCAAAACCACGATCATGCCCGCCCTCGCCCATTCCGTGAAGCTCTACGATACCATTCGGGTCAATCAGCGGCGGTTGATCGTCCCCATTGTTCTGGCAATGGCCGCCGGGGTGTTGGCAACATTTGTCTATACGATTTATATGGGCTATTTGAATGGCGCCGCAAATTACGGCGGTATTTTTCACGGGGGCCTGGCGCGGTATCCGTGGGATAATCTGGTCAAAAAGTCAAAGGATCCCTTTTCGGTGCAGTGGTTGCCCATCATGTATATGGCGATTGGTGCCGCGGTGACGCTGCTTCTCATGGTCTTGCGCTATCGGGTTTCGTGGTGGCCGCTGCATCCGATTGGGTTTGCCGCCGGGCCGGTTTATCCCGTGAGAAATGTCATTTTTGCAATTTTTCTCGCATGGACGATCAAGTCCATTGTTTTGCGAATCGGCGGGATTCGCGCGTATCGCGCAGGTCGGCCTTTTTTTATCGGTCTTATTATGGGGCATTTTGTGGGCGCTGGCATTTCATTTGTCATCGACATGATCTGGTTCCCGGGACAGGGGCATAGCATTCCGTTTTCGGACTGACCCCGAAGGAGATGCAAATGAAAATTGTGGGGATTGAACTCGACGCTGTGCATGTCAATCACCGCGGGGATTGGGTGTTTGTGCACGTGCTCACGGACGCGGGGATTCGAGGCGTGGGAGAGATGCGTTCGGGAAAGCATTACGCGGCGCAACTCGCGGCTTTGCGCGCCCTGAGTGAAGATGCCAAAGGGCGCGATCCAAGGAAAATTGAGGCTCTTGTCTCGCGCTATACACGCACAGAGCGGACAAAGGCCGAATTGTACGCGCTGAGTGCGTTTGAACAAGCCCTCTGGGATATTCTCGGCAAGTCGCTCAACGCGCCTGTTCACGCGCTTTTGGGGGGCGCGTGTCGGGACGAAATTCGCGTGTACGCCAATATCAATCGGGCAACGACGGACCGATCGCCCAAAGGGTTTGCCAAAAATGCCGCTGCTGCTGTGGCCGAGGGATTTGATGCGGTCAAGTTGGCTCCGTTTGACGGACTGCCCGTTACTGACCGCGCCGACGATGCGGCAAAGGGGATTGCCTGCATGCGCGCGGTTCGGGAAGCCATAGGCCCGGACGTGGATTTGCTCGTGGATTGTCACAATCGGTTCACGGTGCGCGGCGCGCTCGAAGTTGCAGACGCGTTGCGGCCGCTCGATCTCTTCTGGTTTGAGCAACCCACCGCTGAAAAGAGCCTTGAAAATTGTCTCGCCGTGAAAGAACAGTGCGGCCTGACCATTGCCGGGGGCGAGCAACGCGGCTTGCGCTCGGATTGGGTCGAGGTAGCGGAAAATCTCAGTATGGACATTCCCATGCCCGATGTGACCGTTGTGGGGGGAATAGGCGAACTCAAAAAAATAGGGGATATGCTCCACGCGTGGGGGCTTCCCACCGCGCCACACGGCCCCTTTGGCCCTGTGGTGATCGCGGCTGGCGTGCATGCGATGGCATCCCTGCCTGGGTTCCTCATTCTGGAATACGGCTGGGGCGAGGTTCCATGGCGAAAGGACCTGACGATTCCCGGCGAGGAAATTGTAAATGGACGCATTCGCATCAATGACCGGCCGGGCCTCGGCATTGAATTGAATCCCGAAATGGTTGAGCAACACAGGGTCCATATTTAACGCAAAGACACAAAGGTTTGGGACGCGGATGTCGAATTTAATATACAGGAGAAAAACGCGATGTTCAAAAGTCTTACTGCGGGCGCGCTCGGCGTCAAGGGGAGCCTTGAAGAGTTGATCGACTATGCAAAACGCGCCGGGTTTCAGGGGGTTGATGTCGGCATTTCAGAGATCGCGTCTTTGGTCAATGCACGCGGCGCGGTGCATGTGAAAAGTCTGTTTGCCGATGCGGGTTTGAAAATTGGCGCGTGGGGGTTGCCCGTGAATTGGCGAGGCGGCCGCGCGGAATACAACGCTGGCCTGTCAAAACTGCCCGATTTTGCCGCTGCGGGTGCTGCTGTGGGCGCGCTGCGGGTCTCGCAGTGGGTGCCTTCTGCATCTGAAGACCGCAAATTTGGGGAAAATTTCAGGTGGCATATTGAACGCCTGAAACCCATTGCCGAAATTCTGAGCGCGCATGGCTGCCGGTTGGGCCTGGAGTTTCTCGGCCCGCGCACCCTGCGGGTCGATAAGCCCTACGGATTTATTCATTCGATGGATGGCATGCTCGCCCTCGCCCATGCTATCGGGACGGGCAATGTGGGGTTGCTGCTCGATTGCTGGCACTGGTACACGGGTTTGGGAACCGTGTCAGACCTGATGGCGTTGACCCGTGAGGATGTGGTACACGTTCACGTCAATGACGCCCCGGAACGCGTGGATGTGGCCGATCAGATCGACAACGAGCGCGCGTTGCCGGGCGAAACCGGGGTGATCGATCTGGTTGGATTTTTGAAGGCACTGAAAAATATCGGCTATGACGGCCCGGTGTCGCCCGAGCCGTTTAGTCAGTCGGTGCGAGAAATGGCGGCTCAAGACGCGGTGCAAACCACGCACGACGCGCTGGATAGGGCGTGGCAGGCCGCGCGTTTACCATGAGGAGCGTTGCGTTGGAGGCTTTTGTTAAAAACTACATCGTGCAAAATTTGACCTTGCTCAGGTCTATGGATGCAAAGGCCATAGCCCACATTATTGCCGAGTTTGGCAAAGCCCGCGACGCGCGCAAAAGAATCTATGCCATTGGCAACGGGGGCAGTGCGAGCACCGCGTCCCATTTTGTCAACGACATGGGCAAAGGCGCTTCGATAGGGCGAGAAAAGCGCTTTAAGACGATTCCACTGACAGATAATGTGGAATGGATAACCGCGTTGAGCAATGATTTGTGTTACGAAGATGTGTATCTCGAGCAATTGAAAAATTTCGCGGAACCCGGGGATGTGTTGCTCGCCATAAGTGGCAGTGGCAATTCTGAAAATGTGTTGCGGGCCGTGCGTTATGCCAACGAGGTGGGCTGTGTGACCATTGGTTTTGCGGGCTATGATGGGGGAAAGCTCAGAACACTTGTTCGGCACTGCGTCACAATCCCCTCCGACCACATGGGGCGCATCGAAGATATGCACGTTATTTTGCAGCACATGATCTGTTACTATTTTATCGAACAGTGCTGAGCATCATGATTTGGCGATCTGTTTGTCTGCTCATTTTCGTTTTCGGCATCTGCTCTGAGATCGGGTATCTCTATGATCTGGTCAAAGGTCAGGTCGCGCTTCTTTGGAAAGCAAAACCCATTGACGAGGTCCTGAAAGCGGGCACGCTCTCGCTGGATCAGCGCGCAAAATTGGAACTCGTGCAGGCCATTCGAGGGTTTGCACGCAGTGAAATCGGCTTGAATGCGTCGCAAAATTACACCACATACAGCAATATTGGACGCGGGCCCGTATCGTGGAATCTCGTTGTTTGTCCAAAAGATCGCATTGAGCCGCTTCAGTGGTCTTACCCGATTGTGGGCGCGGTGCCCTACCGAGGGTATTTTGATCGCGCAAAAGCCGAAGCAGCGCGCGACGCGTACATCGCCGAAGGGTATGACACTTGCCTACGCCCGGTGAGCGCGTACAGTACGCTGGGGTGGTTTTCCGATCCCATTTTGAGCTCGATGTTGCGCTATTCCGAAGGCGATCTCGCGGATCTCATCATTCACGAATTGACGCATGCAACCGTGTGGATCGAAGGGGATGTCACCTTCAACGAGAGCCTCGCGAGTTTCGTCGGTGAAACCGGGGCCTTGATGTGGTTGCAGCGCAAATACGGCGCCGAGGGCAAAGAGGTGCATCGGGTGTTAGATGAACGCGCGGATGGCATTGTGTTTCGCAAATTTATGCACGGTATTTCTGCCCGCCTAAATTCACTCTATCAGTCCGATTCTCCCCTTGAAACAACGCTGCGCCTGCGCCAGCGGATTTTCGATTCCGCGCGCGCGGAATTTCACGCCCTCCCCCTCAAGACCGACCTGTATGCCCATTTCCCTTCGTGGGAACTCAACAACGCGCGGATGGCGCTTTATCGGGTCTATCGGGAACGCGCCGATGTGTTTGCACGCGTTTATCTGGCGTGCGATAAAGACCTGAAGGCAACGGTTGAAGTCTTGCGCCAATGTGCAAACGCACGGGATCCAAGCGCGTGGCTAGCGGAATGGCTGAAGGCTGAGTTTTAGCTGTCCGCTTTGCTATTGTTGTGGTGTGGGGCGCATCGGGTTTCACGTTTCACCAATTGGGAGTATTCTCATGACTTATCGCGTGGGTATTATTGGATGTGGTTCGATTGCGCGCAGCCACGCGGATGGGTATTTGCGCGTGCCCAATGTCGAGATGGTGGCCGTTGCCGACCCCCACCCGGTTGCGCGCGAGCAATTTTGCGAGGAGTACGGCATTCCCAACGCATACCCTTCGCTGGAAGAGATGGTGGCAAGGGAAAGACTCGATATCGCGAGTGTTTGCACATGGCATCTTCTCCATCCCGATTGTACGATTGGCGCGGCAGACGGCGGGGTGCCGGGCATTATCTGCGAGAAGCCCATGGCCATTGGCCTGGGCGCGGCAGACCGCATGTTGGAGGCATGTGAAAAAAATGGCAGCAAGTTGGTGATCAGTCATCAGCGTCGTTTTACACCCGGGTGGGAATGCGCGCGCGCGTTGATGCGCCAAAATTTGATTGGCGATCCCGTCATGGTGCAAGGGCAGGTCGCGCAGGGCTTGATCAACTGGGCGACCCACACCATCGATGGCATTCGCTTTGTCCTGGATGATCCGGAAACCGAGTGGGTCATGGGGGCTGTTGAGCGGCAGACAGACCGCTTTGAGCGCGATACGCCGATAGAGGACGCGTGTATGGGCTTGATCGCGTTTGACAATGGCACTCAGGCTTTGATTCAAGCGGATCTGAATCGGCCGGGTGAACACGCGGGGCATTTTCAGATTCGCGGATCAGATGGCTTGATGGAGGTGACCGAGCGCGCGGTGCGCTTGTTCAATGCAGCGACCCGTGGATGGGAGGATGTGGAAATTGCAGCCGATGACGCGTACCGCGCAATTGGCGGCGAGACCAATGCCGCTTCTGTGCGCGAATTGATCGCGTGGTTGGAAGGGGGCGAGGAACACCGCGCGTCGGGGCGAAACGCGCGTGCAACCGTCGAGATTATGATGGCACTTTTTGAATCCGCGCGGCAGCATCGGGTCGTGCGCCCGCCGCTCGAGGAAAAGGGCTATCCGCTCAAATTGATGATCGAAGAAGGCAAGTTGCCCGTCGCCGTGCCCGGGCGATATGACATTCGCGCGTTTCTCAATCCCCAAGGCATGGATGAGGTCGCTTACAAACGGTTGAGAGCCGAAGGGATGAGCCATGCTGCGGCGATGCGACAACTCGCAGACGAATAGACGAATAGACGAATCCCAACCACCCCCAACTATTGCAAACTTTGATTCGTTGATGAACTGCTGAAGCAGTTGTACACCGTTCCGTTGATTCTATGAACGCAAACCGAAAATTTCTGCCGTTTCTGATGGTCCTGTTTGTCGGAAGTGGGTGCGCCGCGCTCATTTACGAAATTGTCTGGTTCCAGATGTTGCAACTCATCATCGGGTCTTCGGCAATTTCCCTCGGCCTCTTGCTGGGCACGTTTATGGGCGGCATGTGCATTGGCAGTGTCGTACTCTCGCGCATTATTTCGACGCGCCATCATCCATTGATGGTCTATGCCCTTTTGGAATTGGGCATTGGCGGCATGGGGTTGGTGCTGATCTGGGTGCTGCCCCTGATCGGAAAATTCTATTTTGGCGCGGCAACTTATGGTCTATGGGGGCATCTCTTGCGCGGGATGATCTGTGCCATCTGTCTTTTTTTTCCCACGGTGTTGATGGGCGCGACCTTGCCCGCGATCTCGCGGTGGACAACGTCAACCCCTCGCGGCGTTTCATGGCTCGGGTTTTTTTATGGGGGCAATATCGCCGGCGCGGTTTGCGGGTGCTTGTGCGCGGGATTTTTCCTGCTGCGCCTCTACGATGTGGTCGCGGCAACTTATGTGGCGGTGGCGCTGAACTTGGTCGTGGCGCTGATTGGGTGGGGATTGGCAACCCGTGCCGACTACGACGCATCTGCGGCCAACATATCCACGCGCAGTCTGTGGACGCCAGAAGCTTGGCCGGTCTATGTGACCATTGCCATTTCTGGCGCGTGCGCCCTGGGTGCTCAGGTCTTATGGACGCGGTTGCTGTCGCTTATGATGGGCGCGACGGTTTATGCTTTTTCGATTATTCTGGGGGTCTTTCTGATCGGGCTGGGTGTAGGTAGTGGTCTGGGGGCATATCTTTCGCGCGAAAAAGTAGATCCCAAAATCGCGCTGGGATGGTGCCAACTCCTTCTCGTGGGCGCCATTGCATGGGCCGCTTACGCGCTTTCTCAATTGCTTCCCTACTGGACATCGGGCGGGTCCTTTGCCGTGCGATGTCAATTGGACTTGCTGCGCTGTTTTGTCGCGATTTTCCCATCGACCGTGCTGTGGGGGGGCAGTTTTCCGCTGGCACTTGCCGCGGCGCGTTCCCAAGGACGCGATCCCGGCGCGCTCGCTGGCAGTGTATATGCGGCAAATACCGCAGGTGCTATTGTGGGCGCGCTCGGTTTTGGTGTGGTGTTGATTGGGCTTTTGGGAACGCAAATGGCGCAGCAGGTGTTGCTCGTCCTGTCCGCATGTGGGGCGGCTTTGATGTTTGGGCAAAAGTTGTGGCGCGCGCGCGACAAGCGCGGCGCGCGGATTGGGCGGTCTGATCGGTGGGTTGCCGTCGCGGTGGGCGTTGTCTTGCTGGTGTGGCACCTGCCGGGGCCACCACCTGCGCTGATCGCTTATGGGCGCTCGGTTCTCGAATGGGGCGATGATGCCCGTTATCTCTATGTGGGGGAAGGGATGAACGCATCGATTGCCGTGTCGGAGTTGGACACGGGCGTACGCAACTTTCACGTAAGTGGAAAAATTGTCGCCTCCAGCGAACCGCAGGATATGCGCTTGCAGCGCATGCTGGGGCATCTCTCTGCATTGATGCACACAGCGCCGCGCTCGGTTCTCGTGGTGGGGTGTGGCGCAGGTGTAACGGCCGGCACATATCTCCTGCATCCGAGCATTGAGCGCGTTGTGATCTGCGAGATCGAGCCTTTGATTCCCCCTGCGGCCAAAGCGTATTTTGGCACTGTGAATCACGAGGTCTTAAAAGATCCCCGCGTGGAGATCGCAATTGACGATGCGCGGCATTATCTGGTGGCAACCGATGAGAAATTCGATATTATTACATCTGACCCCATCCATCCCTGGGTGAAGGGCGCAGGCGCGCTGTATTCCAACGCGTATTTTGCGTTGTGCAAAAAGCGTCTGAAGCCCGGCGGGGTTATAACCCAATGGGTGCCCCTTTACGAATCGCGGATGGACGCGGTCAAGAGCGAAATCGCGACCTTTTTCGAGGTGTTTCCGCACGGGACAATTTGGGGCAATCAGAATGATGGCGAGGGGTATGATGTCGTCCTGTTGGGTACAGAATCGCCTCTGCTCGTCGATGTCGATGCCCTACAGGCGCGTTTGGATCGCCACGATCACGCCGCGGTCTGGTCATCGCTCAGCGATGTGTATTTGGGATCGGCTGTGGCGCTGCTGTCGACGTATGCCGGGCGAGCACCCGATCTCGGCGAATGGCTCGCGGATGCCGAGATCAATTTAGATCGCAACATGCGCCTCCAGTATTTGGCTGGCTTGGGGTTGAATCGCTATGAGGCAGATGCGATTTATGCGTCGCTTTTGGAATACGCGCGTTATCCGGCAAATTTTTTTGTTGCCACCGAAGCCACAGAACTCACATTGAGAGAGCAACTCATTCGGCAGCAAGCGGGAAGATAGGCAGAGCAACCATATTTGGGATTTGGGACTTGTAGCCCCGTGCCCGCTTTATTTCGAAGATTTCCATGCCAAACATCATCATCATTACCACACACGACACAGGGCGGCATTTTGGCTGTTATGGCATTGATACAGTGAACACACCTGCCATTGACGCCATCGCCGAAGATGGATTCAAATTCACGCGCTATTTCACCACAAGCCCGGTGTGTAGCCCGAGTCGAGGTGCCATGCTCACGGGACGCTATCCGCAAAGCAACGGGCTGATGGGCCTGACGCATTCGCCGTGGGATTGGAACTTGAACAAAGGCGAGCGTCATCTCTCGCATATTCTGCGCGATGCGGGCTATCACACGGCTCTTTTTGGCCTGCAACACGAAGCGTCCAACACAGACGATCTGGGGTTTGACGCCGTGTATGCACTGCGCGATGAACGAGGCCGCCGCGCAACCGCGCCCGTCGTTGCCCATGCCCTCGCGGATTTTCTCAAAACAGACGTCAAACTGCCATTCTACGCGCAAGTCGGCTTTTTTGAAACCCATCGCCCGCACGACTTTGGCGATGTTGAACCCGACGACAGCAAAGGCATTTACGTGCCGCCCTACCTCGTTGACGATGAAACGTCCCGCCGCGAACTCGCCCTGCAACAAGGCGCGATCCGCCGCGTTGACGACGCGGTTCAGAACATCGCGGACGCACTTGTGGAAAGCGGACGTGAAGACGACACCCTGCTCGTCTTCACGGTCGATCACGGCATTGAATTTCCCCGAGCCAAATGGTTCTGTTACGACGCTGGCATTGGCGTCGCACTGCTCATGCGCTGGCCCGGCGGAGGCGTTTGGGGTGGCAGGACCTGTGATCACTTGCTCAGCAATATCGACTTTTTGCCCACGCTTATGGATCTCATCGACCATCCCATTCCCGACACCATCGAGGGCATAAGTTTTGCCAATGCGTTCAAAGACCCCGATGCAACCCCCACGCGCGATGCCGCCTTTTCCATTTTCCAGGGCAGCGATAGCCGCAGCATTCGCACCAACCGCTACAAATTTATTCGCAACTTCAGTCCGCGCCGCCTGATCGACGTGCCCGTGAACATGACCAACGCGCCCATACCGCGCGTCAAACAACCCGTGGCGCAACTCTACGACCTGGAAAAAGACCCCAACGAATTTGACGATGTCGCTCGCAACCCCGAATACAGGGACGTGTACAACGCCTTGAGCCAACGCCTTTGGCAGTGGATGGAAGCCGTGAACGACCCCTCGCTCAAAAGCCCGATTCCCACGCCGTATTATTGGGAAGCAATGGCAGAATATCACCGGAGAAAGGAAACGCTATGCCCATGGGAAAAACCGTAAACCTCGCCCTTGTCGGATGCGGCGGCATTGCCGGCGCGCATCTTCAGCGATATGAAGAACTCCTCAACAGAGGCGAAAACCGCTTTCGCATTGCCGCCACCGTAGATAGCGATATCAGCCGCGCAAACGCGCGCGCCGATCAGATCAACGGCAAAACCGGGTGGGATGTGGCGAGTTATCGCACGGTTGAACACCTGCTCAATTCAGAATCCGAACTCGACGGCGCGGATATTTGCAGTCCGCACGGTCTCCACCACGTCCTCGCGTGCGAACTCCTCGAGGGCGGCGTGCATATCCTCTGCGAAAAACCCATTGGCGTCACGGTTAAAGCCACCAAAAAAATTATCGCTACCGCCAAACGCCACGACAAGATCGCGGCCAATGCCGAACAGTGCCGTCGCAGCATTGGGCAGCGCGCCATTCACTGGGCATTTCACAGTGGCCTGCTCGGCGAACCCAGGCTGTGGTACGCCATCAAATCGGGGTGGCAAGATCCCGCGGACCATCCCGACTGGCACTGGCGCGTGGACCGCAAACTCGGGGGTTGCGGGATGGTCATGGACAGCGGCGCGCACTGGGTGGATACGATGCGCTACTGGTTCGGAGAAATTGACAGTGTTTACGCGCGCGTTGAACAAATTGAACCGCGGCCCCACAAAAAAGGCGACTGTCTAGTTCAAGACAGTCGCGAAGATTTTTGGAGCAGTATTTTCAATTTTGCAAACGGCGTGATCGGCACATGGTCGTGGACCATTAGCGCGCCCGGCAAGGGATTTACCCAACTCCATCTCACCGGGAGCAAAGGCACGATTGTCGATAGCGACATCTTCCATCCGGCGGCCTCTCAGGCGCGCGGGGAATGCCACTTAATTGACGGCATGACCTACGGCATGCGCCAACTTCAAGACCTGTTCCTCAAGTCCCTTAGCCCGCGCGAAAAGGATCGCCTTTTTCCCTACGGTCTGACCGACGGCATGGCAATTGAACTGTGGGATTTCATCGACGCCCTTAGCACGGGACGCGATGTTGAAATTGACGCGGCAGAGGGCCTCAAGAGCAAAGCCGTGAGCGAGGCGATCTACGAATCGGGCAAAAGCGGTCAGGTCGTCAAGGTGCGCGACGTGATATCCGGCGTGGTCAATGCCTATCAGCGCGACATCGACCAGATGTGGGGGTTGGCGTGAGCGGCGAAAGATAGGTAGGGCAGACAGATGTCTTGCGTCTTACATCTTGCGTCTTGTATCTTGAAATGATGATCGGGCAACCACAAGGGGTTGCCCCTACGTGGATGGCTGGTTACTGACCACTGGCTACTGGTACTAGCTATTTGGGGTTGGGTGGCATTACTTGGTGAACTGGCCTGAAAAACGGCCAGTTGTACACCCACCGCTGCGTTGCAGAGCCTGCACTGGAACGCCTTAATCCAGTGCTACGCCTGTGCTCACGTCTCGCGTCTCACGTCTCGGCCTTCTTGGCGAGTTCGATGAGGTTGCCATCGGGATCGTGTAGAAAAACATAGCGCGTGCCGTCGTGTGGACGCACGCCAGGGCCTGAGGCAACGCGCACGCGTTCGCGGTCGAGCGAGGTGATAACGCGATCAAAGTCGGCCACTTCAAAGGCGATGTGGCGGCGCGAGGGACGGGAGTGTTCTTCGGCGACGAGGAGGTGAATTTCGAGATCGCCACAGCGATACCAAGCACCTGCAAAATCGTAATCTGGGCGAGGAATGGGTTGCAACCCCAAAAACTTTTCGTAAAACGCCGATGCGCGCTCGAGGTCACCTGTAACCAATGTGATGTGGCTGACGCGCGCGATGCCCATGCCAGCCAGTTCCAGGCTATGGGCCACTGGATCAATTCTCCGTCAGCAAGGTTCTGATTTTACGCATGCGCGCGGGATGCTTGAGTGCTGCCAGGGCCTTGTCGCGTATCTGGCGCACGCGCTCTTTGGTCAAGTTGAGAATATTGCCGATTTGCTCGAGCGTCATGGTTTCACCGCTGTTGATGCCAAAATAGAGGCGCAACACGCGCGCGTCACGCGGCGCCAATGTGTTGAGGGCGGTGTGGATTTCCTCTGCCAAAGAACTTTCGAGCATGGCCTCTTCGGGCGTTTCCTGATTGTTGTCTGCCAACATTTCCAGCAAGTTGGTGTCGGGACTATCGTCGATGGGCCGATCGAATGAAATGTGCCATCGCGAGGCATTGAGCAGGTCTTGCACTTGCCCGGGTTGCATTTCGGCACGGGCAGCAATTTCTTCAACTTGTGGTTCACGCCCCAGCGACTGTTTGAGGTTGGCGGAGATGCGTTCCAATTTGCTCAAGTGTTTAATCTTATTCACGGGCAGTCGCACCATGCGGGCTTTTTCTGCCAATGCCGACAAGATGCCCTGCCGAATCCACCACACGGCATACGTGGTAAATTTGACGCCAACGGTTTCGTCGTAGCGGGTCGCCGCGCGAACAAGCCCCATGTTGCCCTCGGCGATGAGGTCTTCCAAGGGCAAGCCACGTCCCTGGTATTCCTTGGCAATGGTAATGACAAATCGCAAATTGGATTCGATCATTTTATTCAGACTTTTGCGATCTCCTGTGCGGATGCGCTTGGCCAGGGTAACTTCTTCTTGTGGCGTGAGCAATTCGTTATAGGCGATGTCTTTGAGATAGAGTTCGAGAGCAGAACTTCTGCTTCCATTTGTTCTGGTTGCGGTGCTGTAACTCATGAGTGCTTCAGGCATGTATTTCCCCCGTGGCTGAGAAATCGACGCTCTCGGTCGAGTGTCCCGTGTTCCAATTCAACTCGTCAAAGGTCCGCAAGCGGACACTGTGACACCTTCCGATTCTTGTATGGGAAAAAATCGGCGTTGCCAGACCAATCCTATAGGTCGTGGGGAAACCAATGGCATTGTCGTGTGACAACTTGGGGTAAGGGGCGTGTTGCTTTGGGGGAGCGATTTGGATGGGGAAACGAGCACGAACCGCAGGGGAGCGGTGTTCTCGGCCAAACCAGATATGTGTGGGGCAAGTATTGAGGAAATACTTGAGCAGACAAGATAGGGGATTCAACTTTGGAATGCAACAGTTTTTCTATTCGATCTGCCCGATATCCAGGGCTTTCAAGCCGTATTTTTCGATTTTTTGAAAATTTATTGTTCGCGGTGGGGTTTATGTTAGGGCTACACGCATCGTTCTGTCGAAGTGGGCCCGCATCCAAAGGCAGGGTTTCGGGATCGGCATTGCGGCGCGTCAAAGTGGCAAATGCGGGCCGATGTAGCCGATGAATTGAACTTGTACCTGTTCGGATAGCCCTGCACCTCACCGTTTTTTTAACCAGAACAGATATTCCTTCACCCGATTAGCTTTATAAACCCGATTCTTCCGGTCCATATCCGCCCGAAAACGCTGGTAATCCAGTATTATCAGACCCACCTTCCCGTATTGACCCATGGTCTGCAAAATCTCATCCTTCCCCATAATCCCTTCACTGTTATAGCTGAGGAATACATACTGCGCCGATGTCTTTTTTGTCATATTCTCAAATGCGGGTAACGCCCGTTTCTTCATACAGAAATCCGACTTTTGATCATCATTCGGACGCAGACCTGTCACTCCTTTTAAGTCCGGGTCATCGTAACGGGCAATTGTCTCCAGGACATGGTAATTCGCACAGTACTGGCGGTGGTTATAGGGAGGGTCCATATAGAGCACGTCACAAGATAGACCCTCAACCAACTGTTGCCCATTCACATTGTGTATTTCGTGGTGCTCATTGTTCTCGACAATTGCAAGTCGCTCCAAATGTAGGGGTTTCATCGCACTTTTCTTCATATGCTTCAAAAATGCACCATAGACTGAAGCTGTATTTGCAACCCTATCTGCTGCATCAATCAAGCTCGCCAGAAGGTAAAAGTACTCATCCTCCGTCAGTTTGCCTGCCAGCCACCAGTCTTCAATCTGCATCCGGATTACATCACATCGTATTCCATTCTCATCAGAGAAGTACTGTCTTTTGAATTTTGATCGCTCTGTCCCCCCCGGGCAGTAATTGCGATAGATGAATCCGGGATTTCCATCCAAGGTATTGAGATATTCCAATACAACGTCAATTGCATTGTAGAATAGTGTTGCCGGTGCAATTTTTAAGTCATCCAGAACGCCAGCGAATGGAGGCATACGATTAATGCCTACGAGTGCTCGATTGAGACAATAGGCATAGTACTGAATGTCGTTAGAGATAATCTTGAATCTCTTCTGCTTAAAATGAGAACCTACAATTCCAGTCCCTGCAAACACATCGCAGAATACCTTACAATCTGCATTTACGTTTTTTAAGATACCCTCTTCAAGGAAGGAAAGCAGAGAATACTTGCTTCCAATATAATTCATATATCCCTCTCCCTCATTTTAAGAACCACATACCGGATTATAGCATTATTGGTTTTGGGCAATAAGCTTATTCAAGCTTTGTCGCCACTCATCTGGATTATACCAAAAACACCCATGGCTGCCTCTTTCGTCATCTGTCGCGATATCTTCTGGGCAAGTCCCCGCCCTGATAAAAATATTCAATACCAATAAATGTACCTCGTGTGCCTGCTTTCATACAATTCTCACAATAACGGCTTTTCCAGAGATTGTTCTGCCGTGTAAGAAGCTGAAATTTCTCAAATATCTCTTGATCGGGCATGTCGGGATTGTTCATACCTTCAGGACTCAACCATCTTACTTGTGGGAAGCGGTGGTCAACCTCTAACTGACTGGTAGGTTCGCTGTGTAATAGCTTCGATATTATTGTAAAGCTTTTTCACTCGTCTCTTCAATTTTTCTGGTAATGCCGAACGTACAATTACAACACCGGTAGGTGTTGTGGAAACCAGTCTGCGATGCACTGTTCTATATCCACAGGTTTGGCATAAAAACTGCCCATTTTCGACTTCATAGCCATTCTGCCTGATAATCTGAATTGGCTTTGCAGGCTGGGTTCCCGGCAACTAGTGCTTTCCACAATGCCACTCTCTATCGCTCAGAATCTGAAAAGTCTGGTATATCTGTGTACCATCGTTGAATGGTATATCTCCCATCAGTATCTCTCTTTTCTCCCGGAAATCGGTCAAGTCCTAAATTGTCTGTAAAATCGTCTATCCGCGGATAGACGATTTTACAGCAGGCACCTGCCCCACGAACAGAGCGGGCGGTTAAGTTGTCCATGCGGTTGGAAAAATCTCGGATGTCCCGAGCCAGTTCAGGTTGTATGGCAACAACCTGCTCACACATTCACCAACTCTTTGAGCGACACAATTCGCTCGGCTTCCGATGAAATGCCCATGCCTTCGACCATCGCCACGGTCGTCAGATTGTTGCGCCCTGAAAACTCGGGCTCTTCACCGCCATTTATCCATGCGACAAATTGATTGACGATGAGTTCTGTCGAAGTGGGCCCCGCATCTAAAGGCAGGGTTTCGGGATCGGCATTGCGGCGCGTCAAAATAAGCGATCCCTTTTCAATGGAAAGCGTGCCGTCATCCACGTCAACTCGGGTCTCGCCGCCCGACTTATGCGGTTCAAAAGTCGCAAAATAGGTCGCGGTCGCGCCCCCGTCAAATTCCACCCACCCAGAAACGCCGGCCCCGCCCTTGTACGGACTCCAGGGGGGATTAAAGCTGTGTGCCCACATGCGTACGGGCAATTTGCCAAAAATATATCGCATGGTATCCAGATCGTGAATGCTCCGCTCCCACAGATACGCATGATCGTCGTGACCAGAATGGTGTACCCCCTTGCTGCGCCAGCCCATTTTGGTAAATAGCCCAAAACTCGCTTTGCCATACGTCTCTTCCCGCAGGTGGCGTGCCAGCGTCATCGTGGGCGCATTGTATTTTGCATTTTGGCTCACGCCCACTTTGACCCCCATGCGCTCGGCTTCTTCTACCACGTGCTTTGCCGACGACAGGGTTTTCGTAAATGGCTTTTCAACCAGAACGTGCTTCCCCGCTCTTATCGCTTCCAACATCATACCCGCGTGGGCATCTGGGGGGGTGATGATCACCACGCAATCCGATGCCACATTGTTCAGGGCTTGCTCAAGTGTTCTGAAACACCGCGACTCGGGCAATCCCGACACCTCCATTGCGGCATTCATATTGCCTTCGTGAACATCGACAAATGCCACACTTTCTATGTCCTCCCGGTCGCGAAACATAGCAACCGGCCATTTTCCCCTGCCGCCAACACCCATGTGAATGCACTGCACTGCCATACCGTGCCTCCTTAATATGCAAAAAAAATGTATCATTTCACGCCGAGATTATACCATATCTATCGTCAAAAGTAAAGTACCTACTTGCTGATGGCTCGCTTCGCTACAGCGTTGGCGATAAACACAAAATTATCCCTTCTCGCGCTCGTTTGTGTTTTATCTTTTTTTCCTTGACATATCGCTTCGGGTATTCTACTGTGCGTCATTCAAATCTACTTTTCGCGGAGGCAAATATGAAGATCAAAACGATTGAACTCATCCACCTCGATGTCCCTTTTACCGCGCACAGCGAGGAACACCTCGGCTATTGGCTGCCCCATTGGCGCATCCACCAACTGTGCCACATCGCGCTCGAAAACGGCATTGACGGATGGGGCGAAACCATGCCCAACTACACTTGGGCGAAAGTGCCGGGCGACATTGAAGACAGAATTATTGGCCGTCCCGCGGCCGAATTGATGTGGGATGACAGCCTTGGAGCCGGCGTCCAGATGGCCCTGTTTGACGCGGTTGCAAAAGCGCAAGGCGTTCCCATATACCGTCTGTTGGGCACATCTGTGCGCGATTGGTGCCCCATCTCGTGGTGGAATATGGACATGCCGCCCATGGGATGGGCAGAAGAGTGCCGTCAGGCGGTGCAGGCGGGATATACCAGTGCCAAACTCAAAGCCCGCCCGTGGTTTGACCTCCACGCGGCCATTCGGGCCGTTCAAAAAGTGGTTCCCCCCGGCTTTCACCTCGACCTCGACTACAACGCCACGCTGGGCAACTCGGCCAACGCCATTCCGCATCTTCGAGAATTGGAAGTCTATCCCGAAGTGGCGATGATCGAAACGCCGATTCCACAGAGCGATGTGGCGGGCAACAAACAGATCCGAAGCCTGATTGCCCGCCCCATTGCCATGCACTATGACAACCCGCCCGTTGAAACGACCCTCAGAGAGGATGTTGCCGATGGGTTTGTCGTGTGTGCGGGTGCCTCGCGCATCCTCAAACAAGCAGCCGTCTGTGAGCAGTGGAACAAGCCCTTTTGGCTACAACTCGTCGGGTCGGGCATCACAACGGCTTGGGCCGCGCATTTGGGCGCAGTCCTTCTGCAAGCCAAATGGCCGGCGATTACGTGTATGAACATTTGGGAGGATCAACTCATAAAACCCAGGATCGACGTTCGGGGTGGCTTTTATCGCGTAACCGAAACCCCAGGACTCGGCGTTGAAATAGACCCTGAAGCGATAAAGCGATATGCCGCGGATTATACCTGGATCGATCCCCCTCGCCACCTTTACGCGTACTGCCGCAAAAGCGGTGAAGTGACTTACTACGCCTGCACAAAACAGGACCTGCACCACATCTATCCCCGCGATGCCCAGCCCATTTCAGAACTGGGATCGTCACTCAATGTGTTTGAAGACAATGGCACAAAAATGTTTGACCGGTTGTACGACGAATCGAAACGGTCTCCCGTGCGCAGGATGGAAAACACAACCGCAGAAACGCAACCGCAGCACAGGCGCACGCCATAGGCGTCTGGGCGGAAGGGTGCAGATCCCAAAAACAAAGGCATCCGGCGCGCAGCCAGATGCCTTTGTTTGTCGGTCACAAAGACCGACCATCAGTTTCCGAGTCGATAAGTGACTGCCAGTTTCAGTCGCCGGCCCTTGGGATCGTGCGTGAAACCGTCGTACCTTTGCTCAATATTAACCGCAGGCGGCCTCGTATCGAGCAGGTTCACCCCAGAGAGCGCGAAGTTGATCTCGCTGGACAAGTTCCACAGAAAGGTCACATCCCATGTGAGGTACGGGTCAATAGTACCGAATAACTCTCTAATAGTCGCGTTAGAGGCATCCATCGATCCCCGGTCCTCATAAGATGAAATGTAGTTCAGATAACTCACGAGGCTGTAGGTCTTATAGTGGTAGCCCGCGGAGGCCCGACCCTTCAACCTGGGCAAAGAGGTCGCAATGGGATTGCCAAAGTTCAGGTAGCCCGCGGCGTCTATCTCGGGCTGGAGTTCCAAATTGCCCAGCATCAGGGCCTTTGCTTGGTACTCGAGCGTATAAGTGCCGTCCAAGCTAACTGTAAATTGCCCTGGTCCCGCCGCCGCGCGCACACCCAAATGCACGTCTAATCCCGAGGTCTTGACCCCCGGCCAATTGACGAGATCGACTTGCACCCGCTCAAGTGCTGAAGCAACACAGGTGCCGGTGCCTACCCCGTCCGGGCAGACGATGTATTGCTTCACCGCATCTCGCTCTTCCTCGTAGAGATCGACGATGGCACCATAGGGCATGGCGCCAATCACGTCGCTGAAATCGTAGCTCCAGTAATCCAACGTGGCTTCGAGTCCGGCCGCTGTGAGTAGGGCGAGGCCCGCATTATAGGTGAATGCCTGTTCGGGTTCGAGGTTGGGGCTTCCGAATCTGTCCACCGCCTGATACGCTCCCGTCTGATTGATCCACTCGAGCGTCGTCAGCGCGCTTTCGTTCACATCGTCCAGCGAAGGCGTGCGAAACGTCGTCTGCACTGAGCCGCGCAGGAACGAGGAGTGGGTCGGGGATTCCGAAATTTGCCAACGCCAGCCGAACTTGGGGTCAAAACTGCTCGCCACATCGTGAAACTCGTAATTTGCGGCGAGTTGCACGTCAAAGCGCGTTCCCAAGCGCAGGGGGATTTCGCCAAAAAAGCGGTGTACTGTCTGATCTTCGTCATAAGGCCGATGCACGTTCGTGAACGCATAGGGACCAAACTTATCTTCCTCTGAGCACCCCGTATCGCCCACAACCGGGCAGGGGTTGATGGTCACATCGCCCGCATCGTTGGGATCGCCGGTGGCATTGAGCCTGCGAAACTGATACCCCACGGCATAACTCGCGTTGAGCCAGACATTCTCGCTCCAAGTTCCCGTCAGCGTGGCATCGGCAACCAGCATATCCGCGGTGCTGACCAAATCGATTTCCTCGTTGAGCCATTGCCTCAGTTCGGGGCTGTTCGCAAGGTCGGCGCGGTAGGTGGGATTCGCTTGGTTCTGGTATTGCGCGCCGGGTTGCTGCGAGAACTCGATGGCATTGCTAAAGGGGTTTAAATACATGCAGTCGCCCTGACCCGCCACCTGGCCGTTGAGCGGCCCGAGCCGCATTTTTGCGTCACTCGCGGGGTCGGCGATCACACCCACGCCGCAGTCCGGTCCGCCGTAGCCGCGGAACGCGAGGAACAGTCGTTCGGTGTACACGCCCGGCAGGTTCACGTTGCCCGAGGTGCGGGAATAGGAAAGCCCCAGGTCAAAGTGGGCGTCTCGACCGCCGAATGCCTCGAAATCACCGTCTGCCGAAGCGGCCACGCGGTAGGTGCGGGCGTTGCGGCTCAGGGTGCGCCCGGGTCCCGAGTTCCCGAACGGGCGACCATTGAAATACCAATTCTCATCGCCCGCGCATGCGTCGGCGTATTCATCGCCGTAGTCCTCGCAGAATGCCTGCCTGCCCGGGTGGTCGGGTGCGATCTCCATGATGCTCGTGTCCGTCAAGGGAAAAGGAGGGTACGAAGGCGTCGTGTACCAATCGGGAATCGCGGCCTCGGCCCACAGACCCTCGATGTGGTAATCGGTGCCATTGTCCAGAGAACCGTTGATCTCGGCAAAAGCGCGGGTATGCCGCATGTTCTCGATCAAATTGTCCCACGGTTGATACCGGAAGCGGCACGTCCATGATTCCCGGTACCCGCCAAATTCCTCACAAAGGGGGGCGTGGATGTCGGCAGTCCATGGGGCGGGAGCACCAACGGCAAAGGTGCCGGGGTTGCCGATGCTCGACCATCCCAGGCGCTGCCCGCCGCCGTGCCACGGCGTCAGCAGATAGTCCCTTTCCGCGACCCTCAACTCTCGGCGGCCCATCCATTCCGCGGAAATAACCGCATGGGCCTTGCCGAGTTTTCCACCCCATATCGCGCCGGCATTTGTGTCGCCCGCATTGGCGAACTGGTCGTGGGAGGCCGACACTTCAAAGCCCTCGAAATCCGCGCGGGTCAAAAAATTGGCCACGCCGGCTACCGCGTCTGATCCGTAGATGGCCGAAGCCCCCTCCTTGAGCACCTCGATCCGGTCAATGGCGATGGACGGGATGACATTCACATCGACAAAGCGACCGCCTATCAAGCGCGCCGGGACGTATACCTGCCGGCGACCATTGAACAGCACCAGAGACCGAGAGGCACCCAAGCCGCGCAAATTGACATTGGCGATATTCTCCGAAACGGTAGCGGCCTGATTGGAGTTGTACCAACTGTTCCGCTCGCCGATCACCCCGTGGCTCGCGCTGAGGTTCTTGAAGAAATCCACGGCCTGCGGAGAACCCTGCTCTGACATCTTCTCGCGCCCGACTACCGCGACCGCATAGGGCAAATTGATGGGCGACTCTTCAAAGGCCGTGCCGGTCACCACCAGTTCATCGAGGTAGAGCGCGGAGGGATCCATCTGCAACGCGACCTGAACCGTCTGACCGGCGGTCACGGTAATGGTCTCCGTCGCGCGCGAATAACCGATCAAATCCCCCCGGAGTTCGTGCGTGCCCGGCGGCACATTGTGGAGGGTAAACCGGCCTTGCGCGTCTGACACGCCACCCAGGTTGAGGGCTTGGATATAGACCTGCACGGCTTCCAGTTTTTCCCCATTGGCGGCGTCAATGACGGAGCCTGTCACGCTACCGGTCGTTTGCGCTTGAGCCGGTGCAACGTGCATGGCGAAAAGCAATATCCCACATGCGAAAATCGAAATGCGTTTATTCCAACGTTTCATAGATTCTCAACCTCCTCCGTATCTGACACCTGTGGGAATGACCTCTGTCTCTTTGCCCGCTCGCATCGCCAAAGCCGTATTCAGGGTACTCCACAAGTCGTGCTCTGCGCGATATCCGAGCAGGGTTTGGGCCTTTGTGCGATCAAATTCAAAAAAATTGGGCGCCGGCATGGTCGCTTCTGCATAGCCCACACCGAGACGCTGGGCAATTTGGGGGACATCATCCGCCCACACAATAAGCAATCCGCCCAAGGTAAATGCCTCGCCTATGGCCTCATCGCGTTCCAATCCCAAAGAAAGGCCGAGGGCGATATCGCGCACATCTGCCCACTCCTGCTTAAAACTTCTGCCATCGGGGCACCGGCTGACGAGCACCCGCGCGCCGTCTTCCCATGATTTTTCGAGCGACGCGCGCTGCGCGCGCTGGTCGTGCGTTGGATGCTCAATGCGTCGCAGCCGTTCGAGCGCGGGTCTGAGCGCGCAGAATTTGGGCACGCGGTCTTCGGTCAAAAATTCACTGGGCTCAAAAATGGTCGCAAACCGACAGACAACGCACGGTATGCCGTATTGAACGCCATAATTCATCACCAATTCTTCGCCGATCCACTTGGTCAAAAAATACGGCATGGCATGTGTCGCGCTGACCATATCCTCGGAAATCGGGTTCTCAAACAGACGCCCAGACGCCTCGAGTTGCCAGTATATCGCTTCTGTACACGCATAAACAAAACGCTGCAAATTGGGTGCTTTCTCGCGCGCTGCTTCGAGCAAATGAATCGTGCCCATCCCGTTGATCTGCAAATATTCGATATTGCTATGCGGGCTTGCAAACGCCGCGGCCAGATGATAAACCGCATCCACGCCTTCGACCGCGCGAGATACGGCCTCATAATCGCGCAAATCGCCTTTGACGACCTCTACCTCAGGGACGCCCGCCCACTTGTTCGCGCGACTGGCATCGCCGGGATAGACAAAGCCGCGTATGTCGTGGCCTTTGTCGAGCAAGCGTTTGACCAGATTGCCTCCGACCCTTCCGTGTGATCCCGTCACGAGAATTTTCATTTTATGTCTCTCAGTTCAGTTGAGCATATCCCTACGTTACGAACGCTCGGTAAATGGCGACGAGGGCGCGCTTGAGGTCGGCTTCTTCAACCCCCACAATGATATTGATCTCTGAAGCACCCTGGTCGATCACCCTCACGTTGACATCGGCATCTGCCAGTGCGGAAAAGAGACGCGCGGCAATGCCAACCCTGTGCGACATGCCCTCGCCAACCGTGGCGATCAGCGCGAGACCGCGTATCAGTTCGACGCGGTCGGGTTCGAGAATGCGCTGGATGTCTTCGACGAGGAGCTCGCCCTTGCAAGCCAACTGCTCATCCTGTATGATCACCGACATCGTATCAATGCCAGACGGCGTGTGATCATAACTGATACCGTGCCGCGCGACCACCTCTAAGACCTGTTGCCCGAACCCCATTGTCTGATTCATCAGTGCTTTTTCAATAAATAGCATGCTAAAATTTGGTCGCCCCGCCACGCCGACGATCATGCGATCTGTGAGTTGCCGTCTCGGCAAAATTCGCGTGCCCACATCTTCTGGCCTGTTGGTATTGCGTATGTGAATGGGGATTTCAGCCGCGCGCGCGGGGAACATCGCCTCATCGTGAAAAACATCTGCTCCCATATAGGCCAATTCGCGCATCTCGCGGTAGGTAATTTCCTCCACGGGCAAAGGATGGGACACCATGCGGGGATCGGCCATGAGCAACCCGGATACATCTGTCCAGTTTTCGTACACCGATGCGCCAACCGCGTGGGCCACAATCGCGCCGGTAATATCCGACCCGCCGCGCGAAAACGTCGCGATCTCGCCCTGTGCATCCGCGCCGTAAAATCCCGGAATCACATATAGCCTCTCATCTGCAAAGCATGCCTGCAACCGCGGATAGGACGCGCTGTCAAAACGCCCATCGGATCGGAAGAGAATCGCCTCGGCTGGATCGACGAACGCGGCATCCAAAACATCCGCCAAGATGCGACCGCTCAGATATTCGCCGCGAGAGGCCACATAATCTCGTCCTGCGCCCCCTGCGATCTGATGGCCGATTTTATCGAGCAATCCATCTATGTCAATTGACAACCCGAGCACCGCCGAGAGATCTAAAAATCGCTCGCAAATTTTGTTAAAAAGCTCGGAAAAATCCATGCTTTGCCGCGCGAGTTCGTGGCACAAATAGAGCAAATCGGTAATTTTCGTATCGCCCTCAGATCGCTTGCCGGGCGCGGATGGCACGACAAAACAGCGTCGTTCATCGGCCCGCACAATGGACACCACCTTTTCGATCTGAGCAGCATCGGCAACGGATGACCCGCCAAATTTACAAACAATTTTTCCCATAACATCACATAAATGGCCGCTCGCGCTTTTCCAATCTAACTCGCCTGCGCCGCGAGCTTTTCGCGTTGTTGGCGTAGGACTTTGAGCAATTGTCTTGCCGCGCGCATATCTCCATTGATATTCACGGCTTCATTGAGTGCTTTAATCGCCTCATCGAGATGGGCCCTGTCACCGGAATTTTGATGGATATAGGTATAACACTTGCCGATCACATGATAGGCGAGTGCCCGATCTGTATCCGACAAAAATTGATAGCTGAGGGCTTCTTCTGCCAGGGCGATGCCCTGCTGGAAATCTTCTGTTTTGCCCTGCCAAAATGCACATTCGGCCGCATATACTTTGGCCTGTGACATCACGTCTTTGCTCGCGGCATACGCCAACCCCTGCGTGATGATCTTCTGCGCCAGACCGTAATCCCGAAAGGCATTGTCGATCAACATCTTTGTGGCCGACAATGCGTGTTTGCACAACTGATCCCGCCAGAAACGGTCTGATGGCATGGGGCGAAACGCGTAGCGCGACCACATGCGATTCTGTTTTTCCCATATTGCCGCGACTTGTTCCTTCATCGGCACGGACTCCGTTTTAACGGCCCAAAGCGCGTTCAGATGTGTCTGGTTATAATAGATCGTACCGAGCTTTTTCAACGCGGCAAAATAATCGGGTGCCACCTCGACCACGGCCTCGTAAAACGCCTCGGTACTGTCTTTCGGAACAGCTTCTCGACCCGCCAAGCGCGTCTGTGCCCGCTCGAGGATTGCCCGCCGCGCGCGCGCCTGTTCTGCCGCCTCAGTATGCGGGAATTGCGCGGCGATTTCTCCATATCGCGCGATTGCCTGCGGCAAATCGGCAAATTCTTCCTCCAAATCCCTCGCAGAAGCGAGCATGCGTTTGGCGTCGCTTTCCCGCGCATCCTGCCCTCCACATCCGATCATGCCGAGTAACAAAACCGATAGGGCAACGCATTTTAATTTCATTTTTGCCTCCAAAAATTCAGACTAAAATTGGCGAATCAATCCACAGATCTGCCTGTCGCATTTGGCCCCGTTGTGTAGATTACTCAATATCTGGGCGGACATACATATCGTCCCGTTGTTTGTTTTTCATGCGCTCAACAAGGCGGCGATTAAATTCTTGTGCCGTGTGGTAGCCCTGAATTTTGAGTTGGTAATTCAGGGCGATCGTCTCTGCAATCACCGTGATATTTTTGCCCGGATAAATCGGCACTGTCACCTGCGGCACTTCAAGGTCGAGAATCGAGACCCAATCCTCATCGAGCCCAATGCGATCGTACGCCGCGGTTTCATCCCATTTAATGAGCTTGACAACGACCTCGATCCGCTTCTGCATCCGAACCGCGCGCACGCCGAACATGTTGCGAACATTCAAAATGCCGAGACCGCGTATTTCAATGTGATCGCGCAGCGTATCCCCACTGCTGCCCACAACGATGCCCTGCACCTTGCGCGATACGAGCACGACATCATCGGCGACCAAACGGTGCCCGCGCTCGACCAGATCAACGGCAATTTCACTTTTTCCGATCCCGCTTGCACCGACGAATAACAGCCCAATCCCATACACGTCGACCAAGGAACCGTGAATGGCCGTGCGCGGTGCAAAGATATCGTCGAGGTAATGGGACAACAGGTGTGCAAACTTGGTGGTCGCAAACGGCGTGGTCAGCAGGGGAATGTGCTGTACATTGGACAATTCGACCATGACGGGCAAAACTTCATTGCCATCCGTGATCACCATGCAGGGAATCTCAAACTGAAAGAGGGTTTCGAGGGCTTTGCGACAATCATCGGTTTCGAGGCTCGACAAATACAGCATTTCGGTGTTGCCCATCACCTGAACGCGGTCAAATGTAAAAAGACCGAGGAAACCCGCAAGCGCGAGACCGGGGCGATGTACATCACTGGTCGACAACGTGTTGCCCATACCCCCTTGTCCCGCAACAAAGGCGAGGGCGAGTTGTTCGCCGTAATTCTCTAACATTTTGCCAACGGAAATTTGGGGCACGACTTATGCCTCAATTTTAGGCTTAGAAACAACCGCGCGGCGCGGTTTCCTGCGTTTGTCGTGAAGTTTCTTCAATTGACGAACCATCTTCTTTGCAGCGCCGTCAATGGCGGGAAAGAGTTTCATGCCCTCGTCGGAAGCTTTGAGGGTCTGCCTGTGTACATTGACAATAATATCGACGCGAAACGCGCGTTCTTCTTTTCTTGCGGTGACATGGCAATCTATCACAGGATTGTAAAATCGCTCGAACCGAGACATCGCTGCTTTGATATGGGCGCGCGTCGCGTTCGAGACATGGTAGTGATGTCCAGAGATGACAATTTGCATGGCCTACTCCTCAATAGTGAGAGAGTGACGATTTGGAGGGAAAATACTTGATCATCTTAACCAACGTGCCGGTTTGAGAGGGGATAAAATCCACCTCATCCATAAACGCTCGCATCATCAAAAGCCCGCGTCCAGAATCATTCATCAAATTTTCCGGCGCGCGGGGATCGGGGATGGTGCCGGGGTCAAACCCTTGCCCCTCATCCCACACCCAAACCGTGACGGAGGTGGGTTGGATATCGATCTTGAGATGCACTTGCCTCGACGCGTCTTCACCATTGCCGTGGTCAATCGCATTGTTGAGTACTTCCATGACCGCGACCATCAGATCGATTTGCTCATCTTCTGAAGCGCCGGCGATCCGGACGGCCGACTCAACAACATGGGCAAACGCGTTGAGGTGTTTGTACAAACTCGGCGCACTGTGCATCAGCACCTGAGGGGCCGAATCGGGTATGCAGTCTCTATAACCCATTTGTTCGAGTTCGCTGGTCGATCAGGGGTCAGATATGAAGGTATGGGGGCAACCCCTTGTGATTGCCTTAACTGACAGCTAAAATATGCCTCTTAACCTCGATATGATAGGCGGTTTCACAAAGGCCAATATATGACATATTTCAAGGGCTGTCAAGCGTGGGGCGGGAACTTCGCCCTTGACTCTACCCGATGAAAAAAGTATAATCCACCGCCAGAGAACACGAAAAAAATAGAAATATTTCACTAGTTTGTGAAGTGCGAATAGACGATGTGCTGATTCGTTCAACATGCGGGCATTTCATGGCTTTTATTTTTAGCTTAATCGCCGGTTTTGGTGCTTTCTTTTTCGGTCAAAAATTTTTTCGGCGCGTGCCGCCACACCCGGTGATAGACAGTTTGCGAACGGGCAGAGCGCATTACCTGCTCATAGGGGTTCTCGTCGGTATGTTTTTCCCGCAAACCGATGCGTTGGTTCACCCTTTTGAATTGGTTCGGTCCAATTGCATCGGCGTGATTTTGCTGTGGATCGGCCTTCAAACGGGTCTGTCAGCGGACCTTCAGCACCTGCGAAATCGCGGCATCGCGGCGATCAACTCACAGGCATCTGTTGTGCTTGCCACGGGCGGATTTGCCGTTCTCGCAGCCCTGGCCAGCGGCGCGACCCTCTATCGGCACCTCGGCTTACTCCAAAATCGGCCCCTCGCCATTGTCCTGATCACCAGTTTTGCACTGACCGCGCGCTTTCCCGCCCCTTTTTTTTTATGGCGCGACCGCCCTCTTCCAAACCGGGTTCCGGGGCAAAACCTCCCGCTCAGCAATATCGCCGCAATAGCTGTATTGTGCATTGCGTTTCCGCTGCTCGCAGAGAACCCCACGTTTTATTTTCCCAGCCTGCCATTTATCGGTGCCGTGGGTCTGACGCCGCTCATGATCGGCTTGGGGGTGGCGGGAGGCATCGCGCTCGATTTTTCTTTTCGCAGCCACCGCACCGGGTCTCGGGCTTTGGGCCTCGTCATGGGCATTGTGATCATCCTTTTTGGCTTGTCCCAAGTACCGAGCCTGCCCGCCCTTGCCGTGGGGTTTCTGGCGGGTATCTGGCTTATTAACACGAGCGTGGGCAAACGCGAAGTTATCGAATTTACCGCGCGCGCAAATGATGTGATTGAGCCGATTTTTTTTGTTTTTATCGGCACGCTGATCGGGGAATTTGGCGACGAGACATTTTTTTCGCCTCCGCTTTTTCCGCTTGCATTTACCATGTTACTCGTGCGTGGCATGGGCCGCACCATCGGTTTCACCATCTCCCAGACCGTCTGGCAAATACCGCAGAATTGGCGCGAGTTGTTCGCCTGGAGTTGGCACCCCCAGGGCACGCTGGCCGTCGCGGTGGGCGCGCAAGCCCTCGATCTCCTTAAATTTCAGCACCACACGCTGCTGACGGGCCTCGTGATCTCGGTTTTTCTGAGTCAAATCATCCTCATTCCACCCACAAATTCGCCACAATCTCACTCATGAGGCGACTGCCATGCGCCTGCTGTGCGTTACACTGGGTATCGGCATCTTGATCTGGTTGCTCCCATCACCTCCGCCGATGGTTTTTGTCGGCTTTTTGATGACGGGCTCTATCGTGGGCGCGCGGTTGGGCAACCGCGCCGGATTGCCCAGTGTTCTGGGCATGATTGCAGTGGGTTTCGCAATCGGTTTGGCGCCTATCACCACCGCTGAAAGCCACCGGAGTTTGCAACCCTTTGTCGATATCGCCATGGCCTGGGTCGGCCTGGATATGGGAACATCGCTCTCCCGCGCCCTCCTTGCAAATTCACGCTTGCGCGCGGGAAGTCTTTGCCTTTATACAGTGCCCGTTCTGACCACTTTTTTCGCGCTTGTCTTCTCTGGCCTCTCTTTGAGTACCGCTTTGCAAATCGCCATCCTGTCGGGCATCTCTGCCCCGGTATTTTTAGATCGCGCGGAACACACCCCGCGAGACACTTGGCCGCTTTCTTTGCTCGCTGCGACCACGGGGTTGTTTTTGTTTTTGCTATTGGATATGTGGGCTGCGATATGGGAGATGGATGAGATGTTGCCCCTCATCCCAGATATTGCCCCGAGCGTTTTGGTGGGGATTGTCGGCATCGAACTCACCCATTGCTGGCTGCGACATATCCACACGCCCACAGGCCAATTTACGAGTTGGTTTGCCATCTCATTCCTGGTCGCCCTCGGTTCGTGGCACTTGGGGGTTCAGCCCCTCGTTTTGGCATGGGCAGTGGGCCTTGCGCTGTCTTGGCGCGCGAAACGCGGGCTGAGATCCCGCGCGAGCATGCCAAAAGCGGAAGCACTCATCGGATTTGCCCTGGCGCACTACGTCAGCGGCTTTGACTGGCAAATATCCCCTGTCCCCCCGCACTTTTTCGCGTTGATCACAGCCCTCGTTCTCGGCAAAATTGCAGGTGGCTTGCTGTCTAGTCGCCTCGCGTCACAACCCGCTCAAGCCTGGCTTCCGCTCTTGCCACAGGGGCTTCTCGCCATTGTTTGCTTTGAAGCGATTTCCCCCGCAACAGCCCCCTTGTACTTTGCCTGTACAGGGGTTGGCCTCCTCCTGCTGTACCTGTTGATCGACCCGATCGTTCAAAAAATAAAAAACGGCCGCATTCGAGCGCGCACGCACCGAACACAGGCCGTTTGAACTGTCCTGCCGCACAACTATTTTACAAAACCGACCACGGAAAAAGCGTGCTGGATAAACCGCTCGGACGCGCCGTGTTTTGAATGATCGCCGCGCGTGCCCATCTCGATCACGTAGTGAAAACGCCCGCTGTTATTCTTAAATGGCAATGCCACGCCAAAGCTACCGCCCCATTCGCGTATCTGGCTGCCCGAGGTCGTCGGAAAATAAAGCGACCGGTAATGCCCTCCCGCGCTGAGTTCAAAGTGCCGACGCCGCACCAGCACATCGGGATTTCCCGTGCGCCACAACATCCCGGCACTCACATCCCACGTATCAAACCGCCCATCTCCTGTGGCGCGCCACAGTGCCCAAGAGACATCGACCGACGCCAGCCAGCGATATCCCGCGAGATAGGTTATCCCCGCGCCAAATTCGCGGGGCAGTTCCACATCGCTTTCCGTCCTGATCTCAACGGCTTCATTCTGCCCGGCAAAGTGACTTCTCTGCGCCTGTCGCTGCCTGACGCGCCCTCCGATATTGACATTTGCGCCCAGGCTCCAGCGCGAAGCAGGGGTGTAAATTATGCCGAATGACGGCAACCACCCGCGGTGGGTGCGCGTGATTTCGTCGTTCGAAAAGCGGATATCCTCACTGTTAAAATTCTTGATCCAAAATTCATTCAGGGTTCCCATTGCCACCCAATTGACACGCCCGCCCACAAATAGCCTGCGCCCAAGCCGATGCCCAAGGCCAATGGAAATCGCTTGGATGCCTCCGGTCGCTTCCACTTGCAGTTGATACCCCAACTCACCGCTGCCGCGATCTTCAATCGCACCGAAATCCATATCTGTAAGCGGTTCGAGTCCAACGCCCAAAACGAGCCCGCGCCTCATGGGCAACGCGACTTGAAACGCCCCTACATCCCCATCATTCACGACGCTTTCACCATTCAAAAATCGGTGCTGAGCCACAAACTGCATACTCGCTGCCGCTCTGTGGAAAGTCCCCAACAACGCGGGGTTATGGGATGAAAAATTGAGGCCATCGGCCAGCGATCGGCCAGTGCCGCCCATACCTCGAGACCTCGCGTCCACGCGCCTGACCGGATCGCCAACGCCGTAAAAAGAAAAAATCGTATTGGCACGCGCCGGCAGCACCAATATAAGCGTCAGACCCAAAGCGACCATTATTCGCATCATATTACAATTCCGGAGGAAGGGAGTAAACGAGATCTAAGCGCACGTCTTTCAAAACCAGCCACTTGATGAGCGGGGGCGAATGCAAGAGCGCGGGCAACCCCGATGCAGAAGTAAAATTGATGGGCGAAAGTGCCAACCCATGATTGACCTGAGCACCCGATGTCCACGCCTGAATCAAAGACTGGTTGAAAGTGTAAGTCGCCGTCGTCGGTTCGGCAGATAGCGGCGTATTATACCGCGTAAAAGTAGTATCTCGAGCACCCTCTGAAAACTCCAAGTGATAGATTTCAAAGAAAAAAGAGGCAAAATAGGAGCGATCCAGATCGATATCAAATTGCAATTTAGCCGAATTGATCGTCGCGCCTGGGGGGATATCCGTGGGCAGGTCAAAATTCAAGATGCTGCCGTAAAACAAGCCCTCGGAAAGAATCAGCAGATCTTTTGGAGGGCCGCCATTGACCCGCGCACTCCAATAGGTATCTGCATCGGCTTGAACAGTCGTGCGCTCGGGCAAATCGCCCACCCGATACACCAGTTCCAATTCGGGAATCGGGACACTTGAACCGGCGGCACTCGCCTCGCGTGCAAAGATATCCAGCAGAAAAGATGCCTCGCCCTCGGGTTGCAACAGGATTTCCACAGACGGAGCATCCGCCTCTGAGTGCCGCGCGGCCTCCAAGAGCGACACGGGCAAATCGATCTGGATGCGGTCTTCGAGCACCTGCGTTATCGCGCCTGGAATTGGAGTCGCAAGCACCTCAGATTCGGCTAGCGAGACCGTATCGACAAAAGTCTGAAGTTCTTCCCAGGGCGAATCGGGCTGCAAGGCCACAAGCGACGCATTTTCGATCAAGCGCGCGGACCGAATGCCCAAATTGACGCGCAGGGAATCGACCACCAAATCTGACGACACGCCGCCGGCATCGCCGGCCAACTGGCCGATGGGCACGGTGAAACGCAACAGACCTCGCAACAAAAACCCATTCATCTGCCCGACCAGCAATTCCTCTTGTTCCCCCATTCGAGTGGGGAAAATGAGCACGTGAAAGGACTGCGCGGACCGCAACGGAATGTCGGACACTGCGACCACATCGCCGGGGTCGCGCCCAACCAAGCCAGGGCCCAATGGGTTGCGCTTTTCGGTATTGCAACCCACGAGAAACCCGACGAGCGCAACGAGCAATAGAAATTGTTTTTTGATCATAGTGTCACGCAATGGGAAAGGCGCGAGAAGTGAGAAGGCCCCCAGCCCCATGTAGGGGCAATCCCTTGTGGTTGCCCAATCATTATTTATAGAGGCTGACCGCTTCTTATACGTCTCAAAGCATCAAACGTTTCGTTGCGAGCGGCGAGAAATTGCGCGCGCTATGGCGGGAAAAAAAAAGGTCTCGCACACGCGATCCCAATTCATTTGCGACGCCAACTCGTAACCGGAGTGCAATCGCGCCTCGCGTTCTCGATCTGACGATGGCAATGCACTTGCGATCTCCCGCGCGACTTTTTTCGCCACTTTGCCTTCCCGAATCCGGCGTTCAGGTTCCCCGATTGCGCGTGCATTTTCCAACGCGATCTCCGACGTATAATCCGCAACCACAACGAGGGGAACGAGGAATAACTGCGCCAGCAGTTCATCGGCATTTTCTTTGGCCACGCGATCTAAAAAGCCACAACACCCGCACACACTGCTCGGCACGCAAAGCCCGCCAAAAGTGAGCGGCTCGAGCACGGCAATGCCAAATGGCTCGTAAATCGACTGCCCAAATTCGACATCTGTGCCCCGACGCAGATCCGCAAATGCCATCTCCTTTGGCATGCGCTGCCCGCAACTCGCCCGGTCCCATCCAAATTGATTGACCAGAACCGCGTGTACCGCGGTAGCCCCGCGGTTAAACGCGTCCATCTCCTGCCAGATATCCACTTCACTTGCAACCAGATCCGGCGGCCCTATCTGGTGGACAAGCGGCCATCCGTATTCGGATTCCATGCGTTCGACATCTTGCAAACTGCGCGGTTCTGTGGCGGTTGTGAGCACAAAAAACACGGCTGTTTGACCTTTGTCTCTCAGCAGTTTATCGAGATGCGTCAACACGAGCAGGTCGCGCCACAGCCCTTTGCTGATCACGGGTCGCGCCACATGCGTCATAACGACATCTGGCGTATAGCCGAGCAAATTTTGCGCGTAATGCAGCAAGCGCGTGCGAGATTGCACTTTGTCTGCATAAGAGATTTGCACCGCGGGAATACCGTTGTACACCAAGTCTATGGGACGATCCCGAAATCCCATAAACCGAAGTTCGTCGAGTGTGGCATCGCCCACGGCAAAAATCCCATCGCAGTGCGACGCCAGTTGGATCAGCGCGTGCCGATAATAATCGGTTTGGTCGCCAAATACATCTGCAACTGTTTCGCCCCGTGCAAGTGCTCGTGACATCGCGTTGTAAAACATGACATCGTGCCCCGGGTGGCCCTCTACAATGCCGCGCATGGTCGAAACTTCATGGGCGTAAAAAATTGCCCAAAAGCGCGGATCATTTTCTATAACAGCCTTGAGTGCCACGGGCATGCCCATATACTCGTGCGCCAGCACAATGTGGGGCCCAGGCGCGTCGCCAATCAGCGCGGCAACAGCGTCGTAAGTGGCTTCGGCGCTGTTGATATAGCGCGCGTAATCCGCGACCGAATCGTATCGGTCAGATGTGAGGCCAAAGTGCCGGTAGAGGTTGTATTTGAAAGTGCGAGACCGCCGGGGATTGAGGTCTTCGGCATCGACGAGCAGCACGTCGGTTTCAGACCCGCAAGAAAATTGACGCGTCCCATAAACGAGGTTGACATTATACTGTTCGGACACGCGATTGAGTGCATCGGCACACGGGGTATTTTGCACCCCGGAAATCGTGGAAAAAAGCACGTCGCCACTTTCCGCGAGGAGATCTTCATCGTCGAGATGCAACAGAGGACCAACGAGAAAAGACCGCCGCACGGCTTTCTGGTACGCGGGAGAGGTAATCAGGCCCTCGAGCACCGCGCCGATACCGCCGGCTTTTTGAATCGCTTCGTGTGTCGCGTGAATAATCGTATAGCTCATAATCTAATGCACCGTATCTTTCATAACCCGGCCCGCCCTTCAGAAGTTTGGATATTGAGAACGCGCTGGGTAAAGGGGGATTTATATATAATATGCATCATTCTTATGTCATAAGGACTTACATTGCTCATCGATCTTCCTCAAGAGTACGCCTTAGTAGGCATCTCGATATACCGTTCGAGTTCTTCTTTTTTGTGTTGGATGGCGAAAAAGCACCGTTCGATTTCTTTGAGCACAGCAGCATCATAATAGACCATGCCGCAGTAGAGGCAGATTTCGACTGGGGTGTTGGGATTGGTATTGGTGGCTATAGAGATAGTCAATTCGCCGCTCCTCGCAGCGTTCGCTTCCGCAGAAATTGCACTTAGCGTTCTTCATGGCGTTGCATTCCTCGGATCCAGGGGGTGATGAATTTCGGTGTACGGGGAATATAAACCGTTAGTATCGGGATAGTGCTCGAGGATCGCTCCGTTTAACAGAGCTTGTTCGATCTGTGCAAAGGTCAAGTTATCTTCTCTGCACGCGATCTCAGCGTGATGCGTATAGACGTATTGGGAGCGGCGAACCTTGGCCCTGATTTCTTCACTATCCACATCTCGATGCGCAATAGCGAGTTCAACGCCGCAACTTGATGTCTATTAACACCCTAAGGTGAGACGTGAGAGACCTGCCTGTCGATAGGCGGGGCAACCCAATCTCAGCGCATAACCTAATGCACCTTATCGATGAGAATATCCACTTCCACGGCGCCGGGCGCGACGGGATTTTGCGCGTAAATTCCCTCCATGTCTCCTGTTTTCGCGCCGCCCACGCGTCCGTCCGCATCAATTTTTGCAGACATGTACAGCGCGTCCACATCCTCCCAGTCCACATCTATCATGGCATCGTTCTGCGTCAAAGTATAGGAATATGGAAACGCGGGAACATCGAGCCGCTTGACGGCCAGGGGTGGGCCACCAACTGGGGCAGGACGCGCAATAATAAACAGGACTGCTCCGCGTCCCATGCGCTCGTCAAATCCATCGGCCAATCGAATCGTCCCCGAAACCACGGCTTTTGACACCTGATCGGGGGGATGCGCCCCTTCTTCATAGTGCTGGCTGCAAGACACAAACATCAGCCACAGAGAAACACAAACCACAGATCTACGCATTGATCTCTTCCTCGAACATGGTTAAAATCCTGGGTTCTGCATGCGTAATGGCGACCACATGTTCAAAATGCGCCGAAGGCAAACCATCGGCAGCAGACGCGGTCCACCCGTCATCGGCCACTACGACTTCGTGTGTTCCCAAATTGACCATCGGCTCAATGGCGAGCACCATCCCTTTTCGCAAACGCGGGTCGCGATCGAGGGGCACGTAGTTGGGCACCGCGGGGTCTTCGTGCAACCTGCGCCCAATGCCGTGCCCGACAAATTGGCGCACCACAGAAAACCCGTACCACTCGACCCAGCGTTGTATCGCGCCGCAAATATCGCTCAGGCGCCGCCCGGCAACCGCTTGCTCAATGCCCTTAAACAGGGCTTCGCGCGTCACCCGCAGCAGTTCTTGCTCCCGGTCGGAAATGTGCCCGACGACGTGTGTAATGGCTTGGTCGCCGTAGTAGCCGCGCAATTTCACGCCCACATCAATGCTGACAATATCGCCATCCATCAGCTTTCGCTTTCCGGGAATGCCGTGTACGACCTGTTCGTTGATCGAAATACAACTCGTCGCCGGATAGCCCTTATAGCCCTTAAACGCGGGTTCTGCGCCGCGCGATCGGATCACATCTTCGGCCACTTCGTCCAATTCTTTTGTCGTGGTGCCCACTTTGACAAGCGGTTTGAGTGTGCGATGCACCAACCCCACCACGCGGTTGGCCTCAACCATCAAATTCAGTTCTCGCTCTGTTCGCAATACAATCACGGCATGCTCCATTAACGCGATTCGCCAAAATGGGAAACAAAAATGAGAAAATCCCGAAAATCGATGGGGCCATCCCCGTTGAAATCCAATCTGGGATTGTACGCCTCATCCGTGTGCAAAAGCCCAAAGCCATCCGCAAAGCGCAGAAAATCGGCAAAGGCAACGCGTCCGTCGCCATTGACATCGCCCACGAGGTCCGTCGCGGTACTTCCGCCGGTTGACAGGGTGTAATCCACGCGCCGGCCCCCGCCCGAAAGCGATGTTTCCATGGCGATAAACACGACCTCGTCAAAACGACTGACATCGGGAATCACCACTGTTGTGCCGCGCGGCCACAACAGTTCAACATGGGATGGGGCGATCAACATCACCAGCAAGGTCCACTGCCCGTTGGCGTCTAGCGAAAACGCCCCGCGAAGCCCGCCGGGGATGTTTGACGTTGCCACGCGCACATAAGTTGTCCCCAAGTGATCGACGGTTTCCGAGCCTTCAAAAGAGCCACCGATTGCGAGGAAAACATCGGTCTGCTTTATGGGGGGCAAATCGCGTGCCTCGGTATAATATCCGGCGCGCGCGCGCGCGCTGGTCAAATAATTCCACGCGGAAAACCGCGGCATCACCTGTGCAAATCCCCCCAAAGGCATTCCCTCATCAATGAGCGACAGACTGTATCTGCTCGGGTCGCGTATCTCGAGCAATTCCCAAACATTTTTTATGGCATCCGCGCCATAGACCTGCTCGACATGATGGGCAAAAATCGCAGCCCCAAAAGCATGCAGGCTGCCAGAAAATTTGTCCAATGACGCTTCGGGATCATCGTAAATACACGAAAAATTGCGCGGGCAACTCATGTACTGATAAAAATCATTCACATCGGGATACGCGACATCCTCCATCCAAGTCGCGGTGAGTTCCTGCCACCACGCGGCGCCAAAGTCGGCGTAATAGGCAAATTGAACCGCGTGAAAAAACTCGTGTGCGGCGGTCACGCGCAAGCCATCCAATCCGCGCGAAAAGTAAATGCCATCTGTAAAATTATTGTCGATCTCCATATAACTCGGCGTGATCAATTCTGTATATGCAATCGGATAGGTATAGCCATAAGCCGACTGACGCGCGAGGTTTTTAATGTAAATATCGTACACACCATCGCCATCGGATGGGGGCGGATTGTAGCCCAACTGATCGATCTGCAAATCCCAAACATCCTCAAAAACGCGCGCGGTTTCATCCACGTAATCGGGCACGCCATTGGCATCTGCATCGGTTGGATCAACCGCGTGAATCCCCGTCGTATTGTAGTGAATTTTGAAATGACCCTCTGAAGACAGGATCGACTCGCGCAAAACGGGACGTTGCAGGAGAAATGCAAACGCGTCTTTTGTCGCAGCCGGCAAACGATCCCAGTTCGCGGTCAGGCCCCTGATTGCCGCGGTGCCGCAAACGGCTCGATCCAGCCGAAAGTCGCTGTTTGGGGGCAACACTTCGGGATAGAAATGCGCGCACGCGCGGCAATACACGTCGTGGAGCTCGGTTCCGGGTGCAAAAATGTCCGGAACTTGTGCATGCACGGATCCGCGCGGCAACAAAACCAGCGACAAAAAAGCGAGAACTCCGATCACTGTAAGTCTTCTTTTTTTAGGGTCAGCGGTAAAAGGCGCGAGACGCAAGACGTGAGCGGGAATAGGACCCCACTCGCCTTTTGCTTTCGATCAGCCTTCTTTTTTTGCTAGTGAAACATAAATGTGTGTGGCCACTTCGAGCGCGATCGCGTGCATGGCACTGCCGTTGACCACAATTTCCATAGGGCCACTAAACGGCGCGCGATCCAAGACTTTGATCTCGACATTGGGTTTAATGCCCATCGTCACCATATAGCGCAACATTTCCGCGCTTTGATCGCTCACCTGCCGCACGCGCACATTTTCACCTGCCGGGATATCTGACAGACACATATAATCGCCGTGTTCTATTGAACCGTCTTTGCTCGGGATGGGCGCGCCGTGCGGGTCAACCGTGGGATAGCCCAGTGCCCTGTCAATTTTATCTTCGAACTCCTCAGAGATCACGTGCTCCAACCGATCGGCCTCGGCATCGACCTTATCCAGATCAAAGCCCAGCACTTCAGACAGATAGAGCTCGATCAGGCGGTGGTGGCGAATGACCTCGAGGGCAATGCGTTCGCCCGTTGCCGTAAGCACAACGCCTTGGTAAGGCGTGTGTTTCACCAGTTTTATCGCGGCGAGTTTCTTAAGCATATTGGTAACAGAAGCGGGTGCCACCGACAGGTACTCGGCAATCTGAGAAGTCGTTACAGACGCCACGGGCTTTTGCCCGTGGGTCAGTTTGTAGATGGTTTTCAAATAATCCTGTGACGATTGACTGATCATGCCCCTCTCCTAATCAGATAGGTGTGGCCGAGACCTATCCCCTGCCTGCAAAAAAGTCGCTGTGCAACGTCAGAAAGTAAAACAAACCCCGCGTACAGGCAAGCATATCCTATCCTTTGGGAATGTGCTTGCCTTGGGGGTCGGTTGCGATATTGGGCAATGCCGCGCGGATTTCGCGCTGGAGATGGTCGTCTGTGATGTGTTCGAGCGCGTCCGCTGGCGCGTGTACGTGATCGCGCGGAAGTCCTAGCTGGTTGAGATAAGCTTCCCAAAGCCTGTGATTGCGGAGCAATTCAGTGGCGCGCGCGACGCCCTGTTCCGCAAGAAAAAAATGCCCATTTTCCCTCGCGATCAGCCCTTGCCATATCAATGACCTGAGCGCGAGGGCAGAAACGCGGCGCGCGGACGGATCGATCAGGTCGTTCCAACGGAGCGCGGAAATGCGCCGCGATTCCCGTTCGCGGAGCAATTTTAACAGGACGTGATCGCCCGCCACCCGGATGGAGAGGCGCGCCCGCCGCGCAAAGCGGCCGAGCAGGCCATAGCGCGGCGCAAAAATCAGAGAAAACGCAAAGATCGTCCCGATCGCGACGACCATTGCCCCGGCAATAGAACTGTTCCAGACCCCCGCGAGAAAATATCCGGCAATGGCAGAAACGACGCCCATCAGCGCGGAGAGCAATAAAATAACTTTCAACCGATCGCTCCACAAATAGGCCGATGCACCGGGCACGATCAGCATTGCCACGACGAGAATGGCGCCCACAGATTCAAAGGCCGCCACGGTTGTCACGGAAACCGCGCCCATCAACATATAATGCACCAGCGCGGCACTCACGCCCACGGAAAGTGCCATCTCGGGATCAAAAGATGCGATCAAAAGCTCTTTGTAAAACGCGATGACGAGCAGCAGATCGAGCGCGAAAACAGTGCCCAAAATCCACACGGGCCGCGGCCCAAGGTCCCGTTCGCCCCAGAACAAGCGGTCCCATGGCGTGTACGCGATTTCCCCGTACAGGACGCATTCTTGATCGAGATCGACCTGCCCGGCAAACGCCGTGATCAAAACGACCCCCAGCGCGAAAAGCGCGGTGAACGCAATGCCAATGGACGTGTCTTCCTGCACGCGCCACTTGCGGTGAAAGGTCTCGATCAACAGCGTGGCAACCACCCCACACGCGGCAGCACCGACAAACATCGGAATCACATCTCGGCTGCCCGAAAGCAGAAACGCGATGGCAATGCCCGGCAAGACCGCATGGCTGAGGGCATCGCCCAAAAGCGACATCTTACGCAGGACGAGGTACGCGCCCAAAAGCCCGCACGAAGCCCCTGCCAACGCGCCGGTCAGCACAATCCAAAATGGCCCCCAAATATCAAGCATCGTCGCCCGTCCTCCGATATTTGCTGCCCGTTTTGTGAATATCCCCAACGACATCTATGTTTTCGCGCGCCAGAATGGTCTCGAGCTGTGCAATAATCTCGGGGGTCAAAATGTGCTCGACCTCATCCGCGGGTCTATCGACGTGGTCCTGCTCTAAAATAGACTGATAAACCAGATAATATTCCCACAGCCGGTGCGATTTGACCACAAAGTCTGCCTCTTGTTGCCCCTGTTCTGTCAAAGAACACGCGCCATTGCACAGGGTCACCCATCCATCGCGCGCCAGACGCTTGGCAAGCCTGTGGACGCGGTAGCGCGGCACCTGAAGTTCGCCGGCGAGGTCGGACAGCGCGACTGACCGCCGGCTCTGCGCTTGCAGTGCCGCAAAGGCCCTCAAAAAATGCTGCCCGTTTTCCCGCCGCGCGTTCGCCCTCCTGCGCGCGCGCCTGGCGAGCACCCCGCGCCTGGGGGCGATCAGCACGGAAACGAGAAAGGCGGCTGTTGCAACCAACACCATCACTGGCCCTGTGGGAATGCGGGGTGCCAGCGCGCTGAGGGCAACCCCTAGGGCACCGCACAACGCGCCCAAAATGCCCGATACAAAAACCATGACATGCAGCCGATCGGTCCAGAATCGGGCAGCAGCGGCCGGGGTGATCAACATCGCGGCGATCAGAATAACCCCCACGGCTTGAAGCCCCACCATGACCGTAAGCACGATCAACCCCATCAGCAAGAGGTCTGTCAGGCGCGGAGAAAATCCCAGCGCGGCGAGAAATTCCGCGTCAAAAATCAGCCCCTTGAACTCTTTGTAAAACAGACAGACCACGATCATCACCAGCGCAGACACGGTGCACATCACATACAAATCGGCGCGCACAACAGAGGCCGCCTGTCCAAAGAGAAATTTGTCCAGGCCACTTTGATTGCCCACCTCGCTTTGCTGAATATGCGTGAGCAACACGATGCCTATACCAAAAAATACCGAAAGCACAATACCCAGCGCGGCATCGGCTTTGATGCGCGTGTAACTGACAATGACCTCGATGACGAGCACCCCCACGACGCCCGAGACCGTCGCGCCCAAAAGCAGAACGGGCAATGCCTTGCTCTGCGTCCACAAAAATGCCAGTGCCACGCCCGGAAGTGCGGCGTGCGCCAAAGCGTCGCCCAAAAGACTGCGCCGGCGCAACACCGCGAACGCGCCCAGAATGCCCGATGTGGCACCGATCAACAGCGAACTGAGCAGCACCAACTGAAACGTGGCGTCCCAGATCACCTCATATCCCCCCTCGATGATCGGCAACAGCCTGCGCGGCCTCTGAAAGCACTGTCAATCGTCCGCCGTAGGTTTTGTTCAAATTCTCTTCTGTGAACACGTCTCGCGTATTGCCCGCGGCAACCACGCGCATGTTGATCAAAACCAGCCAGTCAAAATACTGATTTACCGTGTGCAAATCGTGGTGTACGACCAGCATGGTCTTTTTGCGCGCCTTCAGATCCATCAAAATGTCGATCATGGCGCGCTCGGTCGCCGCGTCAACGCCGGCAAAAGGTTCGTCCATCAGGTAGATTTGCGCGTCTTGAGCGAGTGCCCGAGCCAGGAAAACCCGCTGTTGCTGCCCTCCTGAAAGCTGATTGATCTGCCGATGTGCAAAGTCGGTCATGCCGACCTTTTCAAGGGCTTCTTCAGCCCGTTCTCTGTCGCGCGTGCCCGGGCGCCTCACCCATCCGACGTGTCCATAACGCCCCATGAGCACCACATCTAAGGCGTGGATGGGAAAATCCCAATCCACTGACTCGCGCTGCGGCACATAGCCGATGGCCTTGCGCTTGCGCGCGTAGGGCTCGCCGTAGATGCGAACCCATCCAGACGCCTTGGGCACGAGATCCATAATGGCTTTGATCATCGTACTCTTGCCCGCGCCATTGGGGCCCACAACCCCCACGAGTTTGCCTTCTGGCACCGCGAGATCGACATCCCACAGCACGGGTTTCTTGTGGTAGGCCACCGTCATATCGTGGATGTGGATGGGGGTCACCGATTCATCGACTGTGTGTAACATTATTTTAATGCCTTGACAATGGTGTTCACATTTGACCGCACCATGCCCACATAATTATCCGCGCCACTTCCCGCAGGCCCCATCGCGTCCGAATACAGGGCGCCGCCGACCGCGACATTCCACTCCTGCGCTTTGCACCCCTCGCGCACGGCATGGATCGAACGCTCGGGCACACTGCTTTCCACAAAAATGGCTTTCACGCGGCGTTGAACAATAAAATTGACCAACCGCGACACATCATTGACGCCGTATTCGGCCACGGTCGAAATCCCCTGAAGGCCGCGCACATCAATGCGGTACGCAAGGCCAAAATATCCAAACGCGTCGTGGGCGGTAATCAGCACGCGCTGGTCGCTGGGAATGCGCGCGATTTGCGCGTTTGCCCAGGTGTGAAGGTCGAGCAATTGTTTGCGATACGCCTCGGCATTGGCGCGAAACGCGGGTGCCCCTTCGGCGTCCATCTCGCTCAGGGTTTCGACCACCACGGGCAGGGTGTCTGCCCAAAGGGCGACGTCGAACCAGATATGGGGGTCGTATTCGCCTTGCCCGGCAGCCGGTTTTCTCAGCCGATCTTTGGGGATATCCCGCGACACGGGCAGCACGGTCTTGCTGCGCGCCATTTTTTCAAAAATATCTTCTAGCTTTCCCTCGAGAAAGAGGCCGTTGTAAAAGATCACATCTGCACGAGACAGAATTTGCAAATCGCCCTGCGTCGCCTTGTAATAATGTGGGTCAATGCCCGGCCCCATCAGGGAAATCACCTCTGCGCGGTCGCCGGCAACATGGCGAACCAAATCGCCGATCATCCCGGTCGTACACACCACCAATTTTTTGTCTTGTGACAGTGGTGGCGTTTCGCCGCCACCACACGCGCAAAATAACAAAATGCCCACCGCAACGAGAAGTGGTGTACAACCCTGGACTGACACGCGCCAAGCATAACCGTTCGATCTGTACATTACACCCTCCTAAAATTTAGCCATGACTAAATATAACGTATTCACGCGCTCAGATCAAACAAAGCAACCCCAATCCAGTGGACTAGGGGTTGCGCGATAGGAGGTGGATGTTCTAATGGGGGAAAACTATCCGATATTTTGGAAGTTTTCCATTGCTCGTGAAAGGTGTGGAATGGAAGGAGACGTGATTTTTGAGAAAGGTCGTCAAGCGATATACCCCCCGAGTTGTGGAATGGCTGTATATTACATCTGAAAAAAAAATAATGTGTTCACGCGCTCAGGTCAAGCAAAGCAAAAACCCCCAATTCAGTGAATTGAGGGTTGATGATGGGTAGCTGGTTTTTTTGCCCTTGACGACAACAATAGTATCGCCCCAATACTGGCTCAATTTGCAGACGACCTATGACCTAAGAACAACCGAGCCAGCGATGAAAAAACAATTGGAAACCGTTTGGGAACTGTCCGAACCTGTGTATGCCCATGCGTACGCGAGGTTTTTGCAAGATATTGCCCGTGCTAGATCTGTGAATGCGGATGCCTGTGCGTTCGCGAGGGTGTTATCTGAGTCGCAAGATGACGGGCATGACAGAGAAGCAGCCGACTGCTATGCAAAAAATTTTTAGGCTTTACAACCAACGGGCAGCGTAGCGAAGATTGGGCGCATGCGTATTTGTGGCTCCGCGTTATGTTTTGCTTTTACGGCCTGCCTTGTCATCCCGCCGGCGAGGAGCACGAAATCGAGTGTGCGGAGCAGTATGCTGATGCGTTTGAAGAGGCCCGCAAGGAGGGCGTGGGAATGGAAGAATCAACCAAGAGAGCAGAACGCGTGGCCAGCCAGGCAGTGGGCGGGGCGTTAAGGTTAGCGCGATAGGGGCATTTGTTAGGGCGGTTTCGCCTTCGGGAATATAGCGGGCAAGAGAGGGCGGGCCGCCCATTGTGAAGGGCAAAAGAAACGACACATGACAGGCAGACAATTCATAGCCCGAGTACGCGAAATAGGCAAAGCGCGCGACATTGATGTTCGCGTTGATGCCAAACACGGGAAAGGCAGCCATGCCATGCTGTATTATGACAAGCGGGCGACCACAGTAAAAGACCGCCGCAAGGAACTCGGCCCCGGTCTTTTGTTAGCGATGATTCGCCAATTGGGCCCTAGCCGCAGCGATTTTCGTTAAACTGCAAATTGGAGGTGATTGTTATGACATTTGAATATCCCGCGCGTTTTCAGCCCGATTGCACGGGCGAGCTCGTTGTTTCGTTCCGTGATCTGCCCGAATGCCTTACTTCGGGTGCAGATGAGAAAGAGGCGTTTCTCGAAGCCCAAGATGCGCTGAAAGTGGCGATTGCTAGCCGTCTTGACTATGGCGGGGAAATCCCGTCTCCAAGCCCACAACTTGCAGGTGAACATGCGATTCCCGTGTTCATTGAAAAGCGTGTTGTGACGAATCGGATGGCGTGTTCGCGGGGTAAGATGTCGGACGGGTGTAAGTTGCGTGCTTGACCAACACGCAAGTAGAGGGGTTGTTGAGTTGTCAGATAAAGGGGCGAAACGAATGGCAGGCACACAGGAGATGCTTGATCACGAGAGACGCATCTCGCGGATCGAAGGTATCATTGAAGAAATCCGCACGCGGTTGGCAAAGACCGAGACTGACCAGCGCGACATGAGACGCGAACTACACGCAGATATTCAGGCGGTGCTCGACCACCGGTCACCCCTCGCGGTCGGGCATGTGCAGTCTGCGGAAGAGGAGGCGTTAGGGGCAGGATAGGGCGCGGCGGGCTAGTGCATCAACTAGGACAACAACCGAAAGGAGAACGTGATGCGTTTTTGCAGACTGTCAATGGGCGTTTTTTGGATTGCTACACTAACGTTGCTTGGGTGTGGAGAGAAAGGCGTTGTTATCCCTGATAGCGCGCTACGTGCGACCATTGAGGATGGCTTAGGCAAATCGCAAGGCGAAACGATAACGTCGGCTGATATGAAAACTTTACTCAGTCTTGATATTTCTAGTGGCCCCATTTTCGGTTTGACCGGACTTGAATACGCTACCAACCTGACAGCACTTGAGCTTCGCAGCAACGGGATTTCGTACATAATGCCGTTATCTGGCTTAACCAACCTGACAACGCTTTACCTTTACAAAAACAGGATTTCAGATATAACGCCTTTGATGGAAAAATCGGGATTAAATTGAAGTGAAGTTTATTTGCAGGATAATCCGTTAAATTCCGCGTCGCTGCATGAGGATATACCCGATCTTCGGGCACATGGGGTTACTGTTGAATATTGAGCAACAAAGCCTTCCCCAAGAAAAAAAAACGTTCATGTCAATGATTTAGTCGCGCCTTTTTCGCGCTAAGCGTCACTCGATCTCGAGCAAACTCTCGCGGTTTGGTTCCTGTTTACACGTTCCGCCGCAACCCTGATGCGAGGAGGTCAAAAACGGCCTCACAATCTCGCGGATGACGCGCCACGCACATCCAAGTGTCACAGCAACCGCGATCCAATTTTGCCAGTCGGCCATGTGATTACCCCCATCCAAGTGCCATGCCGAGTCGATAGGTCACAAACGCGCCGATATACGCGAGGACGGTCATATAAGCAAACGTCAGAATGGGCCACCGCCAGCGGCCCGTTTCGCGTTGAATGACCGCCAGCGTGGAAACGCACTGCGCGCACAGTGCAAAAAACACCATAATGGAAAGCGCGACCGGGATATTGAACACCTTTCGCCCATCGGCCCAGGTCGCAGACCGCAGCGCGTCTCGCAATGATGCGGATTCCTCGTCCACTTCTCCCAGGCTGTAAATGGTACCTAAGACAGCGACAATCACTTCCCGCGCGGGAAAAGATGCCAGCGCGGCCATGCCGATTCGCCAATCCCATCCCAGCGGCTGTACAATCGGTTCAATCGCCTGCCCCATCCGCCCCAGGAAACTCTGCTCGAGCATCGCGCCGGCTTCTTTTGCGCGCAAGCCATCCAGAACCTCCTCTGACGCCCCTGCCAATCGCGCGCGCTCAGACTCGTAATGCGCGGCAATGGTTTCAGACCGCGGGAAATACGCCAGTGCCCACATGACAATGGTCGCGGCGAGGATCAATGTGCCGGCGCGTTCCAAAAAATGCCGCGCACTCTGATACACGCGCATCCCAACCGTGCCAACATCTGGCATTTTGTAGGACGGCATCTCGAGCACAAACGGCGCGGGGTGCCCTTTCAGGAGCGTCTTTTTCAAAATCCACGCCACCGGAATGGCCACAAAAATCCCCACGCAATACAGCACCAAAAGGGTAAGCCCCTGCAAGCCAAATTTTCCCCAAATCGTTTGATCGGGAATAAAAGCCCCAATAAAAATCGCGTACACCGGCAAACGCGCAGAGCAACTCATCAACGGTGCGACCAGCATGGTGGCAATGCGGTCTTTGGGGTCGTCAATCGTGCGCGTTGCCATCACGCCCGGAATCGCGCAGGCAAAACTCGACAACAGGGGGATAAACGACTTGCCCGACAACCCGCACGGCGTGAGCAACCGATCCATCAACAGCGCCGCACGAGCCATGTAACCGCAGTCTTCGAGCACCGCGATAAAGAAAAACAGAATGCAGATCTGCGGCAAAAAAATGACCACGCCGCCCACGCCGGCAATGGCCCCATCAACCACCATGCTTTGCAGCGCGCCCTCGGGAAGATAATCCGAACCCCATGCGCCGAGCATCCCAAACAGGGCGTCAATGCCGTCCATGAATGGCACGGCCCAAAAAAAAATCGCTTGAAAAACAAGGGCCATCACCACGGCAAAACTCAGGCTGCCCCACAGCGGATGCGTCAAGATTCGGTCCAACCGATCAGACCGGGTTGCGCGAAGCGGTTCGGGATCGCGCAACACGCCTTTGAGCATCTCGTCGACCCATAAGTAGCGCGATTCGATTTCCCGACTCGCCAGCGCGCCATCCGCATTGATCCGCGCGCGCAACGCCTGAAGGTCGGCGGCAAAGTCATTGCCAAAGCGTTCCAAAACAGTGGATGCAAAGGTGCTCTGATTGTCGATCAAGGCGCGCAGCACCAGACCGGGAGATGCGCCCTCGTATTTTCGCGCCAACAACTCGGCGTCTGTCCACCACGATCGCGGCAATGCCTGCCTGCGCGATGGCGCCAGGCCCTCTTCGAGAACCCGAGAAAGCGCGTCTTTCAATTCGTCGATCCCCGCGCGTTTGTTGGCTTGTACGGGAATGACCGCAACGCCCAAACGCTCGGACAGCGCAGCAGTATCAATAACAATGCCCCTGGCTCGTGCCACATCCGACATATTGAGGGCCACGAGCAGGGGCAAATCAATTTCGAGAAGTTGAGATACGATGTAAAAATTGCGCCTCAAATTGCTGGCGTCGAGAACCACGATCACGGCTTGAATGGCGCGCTCGCTGTCCAACAACCCCATCAGGGCTTCAACCGCGATGTCTTCATCGGGAGACCGCGCCGAAAGGCTGTATGTACCGGGCAAATCCAGCAAGTCAACTGCGCCCACCCTGGGCAATGCCAATTGCCCGACCTTGCGCTCAACCGTCACGCCGGGGAAATTGCCCACGCGTTGCGAAAGCCCTGTGAGGGCGTTAAAAAGCGTTGTCTTGCCCGTATTGGGATTGCCGACCACAGCGACCGTGCCGCGTCTGACAGCGGGTCGCTCTCGATCTACTATATCCATTGCCATAGCAATCAAGCTGCTTTCTTTCCCTTGATGCACGCGGCATCGGCTTTTCGCAAGCAAAATCTGCTGGCACCCACCTGAATGACCACGGGACATCCCACGCGCAATATCCGCACAGGCACCCCCGGCATCGCGCCGACCTCGCGCAGCCGAGTCGCCAGATGATCGGCCCCTGAAATGCCTTCAATGACGCCTTCATCCCCTCGACCCCATATTGAAATCGGCGTTATCCTTGCATTTGTCATTATCGAGACTCCAAGTCAAACAAGTGATCGACATCTTGAACGGGCCATTGCCCATCCGCGTTTCGCGCCAACTTGCACCAGAACGCGGCGAGAAATTGCCGCGCGATGGGATCGTCAGAGAGCAAGAAGCGCACAAAATGAAACAATTGTTCGCCGGTTTGCGCGCTCAAAAGATGCTCGACCTTGCACGCGTCCACTTCGGCTTGATGCTCGTCGAGCTTGAGCACCTCGTTGAGAAATTTGCGAACAATGGTGCGTTTGGCCAAAATCAAATCGACAATGCCGCGTCCTTCTTCGGACAATTTCAGAAATTTATTGCGATCTTCTAGGACCAGACCGCGCGCCTTGAGGGCTTTGAGCGTCAGCGACGCGCTTCCGCGGGTAATCTCCAGCGCGCGGGCCACATCCGAAACCCGGGCGTAGCCCTGATCGCCCATCAACTCGTGAATAGCAGCCAGATGATGGGCAACACTGTGGGATATCTCGTTGCTCTCGTATTCTTTCCAAACATCCGATACCATCATGTAACACGCTCCCAAACTGATGTTTTGCTCATAAAACAACTGATAGAAACATAAACCAAATGCCCGCGATCTGTCAAGGCATTTTTCAGGGTCAGCGAGCAAGGCGAGACGTGAGATAGCCTGCCCTGAGCGTAGTGAATAACCCCAAGTCGTTCCTTCCCCTTCCAAGGTCAGGACGGGCTCCTGTAGGGGCAACCCTTGTGGTTGCCCGATCATCGTTTCAAGATACAAGACGCAAGCGGGGATAGGCGGCGTTCTTCGCGTTGTGAAACACCCGGTGAGGCGCGGCAGTTGTATGTTGTCCGCGTCCTTCGCGGATCTCATCTTTCTTGACATCGCGTTTTCTTTTTTGTATCCCTGTGGGCAAATTTCACGCTTTTGAAAGGAACGCACCACATGACGCAATCTCATGCTTTTTCTCAAATTGGTCGTCTCCCGCTTCCCGGAGACAACGTCGGCATTGCGACCCGCAAACTGGACAGGGGTACGCGGATCGTCCATTCTGGTCGCGCGTTCGCGCTTCGGCATACCCTCCTCGAGGGGCATCGCTTTGCCGTCGAACCCATTGCAACGGGCGATCCCCTGCTCTCTTGGGGCTTGCCATTTGGCGTTGCAACGCGCCCGATTGCCCCCGGAGATTATGCCTGCAACCCGCAGATCCTCGATGCCCTCTCGCTTCGCGACCTCGACTTTGATCTGCCCACTGTGCCCAATTTTGAAGACCGCATTGTGCCACACCAACTCGATGAGGCCACTTTTGAGGCGGGCGAGCAAGTCAACCGCTATGACTCGTGCGGTAGTTTTCAGGGGTACAGGCGATCGGGCGGGCGCGGGGTGGGCACGCGCAATACCATTGTCATCTTGGGTACGTCCTCTCGCACCGCGAGTTATGCCAAACAACTCGAAGCGCGATTCAAAGATCGCGTGCGAGCCTATGCAAACATCGACGGCATTGTCGCGGTTGCCCACACCGAAGGCGGCGGCGCGGAAACCCCCAACAACAAAGACCTCTTATTGCGAACACTCGCCGGATTTGCGGTGCATCCAAACGTGGCTGCCGTGCTCGCCATAGACTATGGCTTTGAAGCCGTCACCAATCGGGATCTGCGAGCCTTTCTCATCCGAGAAAACTATCCCATCGATAGCGTCTTGCACCGCTTTCTCACGCTTGAAGGCAGTTTTGAAGCCGCGCTACAACAGGGCGAAAACATCATTGCCAACTGGCTGCCACATGTCCAATCCCTCGCGCGGACATCCGAACCGCTATCGCACATCAAAATCGCGCTGCAATGCGGCGGATCAGACGCGTTTTCGGGCATTTCCGGCAATCCATTGGCTTCGTGGGTGGCGCGGGAAATCATTCGCCACGGCGGGTCAGCCAACCTCGCGGAAACAGACGAACTCATCGGCGCGGAATCCTATCTCCTTCAAAATGTCTCGCGCTGCGATGTCGCCCAATGCTTTCTCGACAAAGTCGAAGCCTATAAAACCCTGGCCGCGTGGCACGGCACAACAGCAGAAGGCAATCCATCTGGCGGCAACAAATTTCGCGGCCTATACAATATTGTCCTCAAATCCATTGGCGCGGCCATGAAACGACACCCGGATGTCAGGCTTGATGCGGTGATCGACTACGCGGCGCTCATGACGGATCCGGGATACTATTTTATGGACAGCCCCGGCAATGATCTCGAAAGCATCGCCGGGCAGGTGGCTTCGGGATGTAATCTGATCTTCTTTGTCACGGGCAACGGCTCGATCACGAACTTCCCCTTTGTGCCCACCATCAAAATCGTGACCACATCCGAGCGCTATCGCATGCTCGGCAAGGATATGGATGTCAACGCGGGCGCGTATTTGGACGGCACATCGATGGACGACCTCGGGCGCGACATGTTTGATTTAACATGTAAAATCGCCTCGGGGAAACGCAGCAAAGGCGAAAAAGCCGCGCACGCGCAAGTCTCTATTTGGCGCGCCTGGCGACAGACCTCAACGGATTCCCTGCCCGACCTTCAAAATCGGGCAGAACCCCAGGGCAGACCGATTGTCACTCGATCCAAGAAAAAAATAGCGCGCGAAGGCGCGGCCCCGCCTGGCGATGAGGCGAACAGATTTGAAGCCATTCGCACCCGAGACGGATTGACCACCGACCGCATGGGCCTGATTTTGCCCACCAGCCTGTGCTCGGGGCAAATCGCGCTGATGGCGGCAAAACGCCTCACGGAAAAGGGCATTGGCGCTGACAAGGGCGTTTCGCGCTTTGTGGCTCTGGCGCATACCGAAGGGTGTGGCGTATCCGGAGAAGCGACCGAACGCCTGTACACGCGCACCATGCTCGGCTATCTCACCCATCCTTTGGTACACAGCGGCTTGCTCTTGGAACACGGCTGCGAAAAAACCCACAACGACTATCTCCGGCACGCATTGGGCGAGCGCGGTATCCGCGCCGACGCGTTTGGATGGGCGAGCGTGCAACTCGATGGTGGTATCGACGCTGTTCTGGACAAGGTCGAAGCCTATTTTTGCCAACGGTTCGCGCAGACCGAACCGCCCGAAATCATTCCGGCCGCCTTGTCCGCGCTCCGCATTGGCCTGCACGCTTCTGGTTTTATTTCCGACACGGCTGCCCAATCGCTCGCCATCTTGTCTCAAACCCTCATCCATTCTGGCGCCACGCTCATCGTGCCGGACAATGCGCGTTTTCTGTCACATCCCATCTATCTGTCCGAAGTTCTGGGCAGCACGCCACCTGCGCCCACCCTATCACACGGGCAAACCACAGCGCAGTCGGGGTATTACATCATGGATAGCCAGACCGACCACTGGGTCGAAACCCTCACCGGATTGGGCGGCACTGGCGTCCACATCCTCGTGGCTTACGCAGGCGATCACCCGCAGCAAGGCCATCCGCTCGCCCCCATGCTGCAAACAACAGCAGAAAAACGCACCGCCAACGCGTACGGCGATGACTTTGACCTGATCTTCAACGCGGATCCCAAACACAATGCCGACGACCTCTTGAGCGCGATCATTGCCATCGCCTCTCGCCAATACACGCCCAAAACACCCCTCACGGGCAACACGGACTTTCAATTTACCCGTGGACTTTTGGGGGTTTCCATGTGAAATTTTCTTGTTTTACAAATCCGCCGTGTCCTAAATTTTAGGGAGCATATTGTTTTGACCCATCCATTTTTTGAACAACCTGTCCTCAACTCGCCCTACGCGTGCCCGAGTCGGCATTGGGAACTGGACGAGACCGGGCAGCCGACGCAACGGATCATCGCAAGCCGAAGGCAGGCCGAATTTATCACGCCGATCCCAAAGCCGAAGAAGCGAAAGGGATCATCCGCGGAACAAGCTGCCATGGCGTTTGACGAAGCCGCGAGGAAACTCGGCACCGAAAACCAGCAATACGACCTGACGGCACTCATCAACGGGGTGCGCCGGCAGGTTGACCGCTGGCGCGACCTGCCGAACCCGAGCCAATGGCGTGTGACGCCCGAGACCGCGCGCCTGCTGCGGCACTGGCGGCAGCACCGCTTTGGTGGCATTCGCCCGTTCTTCTGCCAAGTTGAAGCGGTCGAGACCGCGATATGGCTCACCGAGGTCGCGCCGCGCATGGGGCGAATCGGCAAGGACTTCCTCGACCATCTGGCGAACGCCAACAACGGGGCCAATCCGGATCTGCCGCGGCTGGCACTCAAGTTGGCGACAGGCGCGGGCAAGACCACGGTCATGGCGATGTTGATCGCATGGCAGACCATCAACGCGGTGCGCCGGCCCCAAAGCCGCCGCTTCACGCGCGGCTTCTTGGTGGTCACGCCCGGCATCACCATCAAGGATCGCCTCCGCGTGTTGCAGCCGAACGATCCGGACAGCTATTACCAAAGCCGCGAGTTGGTCCCCAGCGACATGCTCCCCGAACTGGAAAAGGCAAAAATCGTCATCACCAACTACCACGCCTTTAAGTTGCGCGAACGCCTGGACCTTTCCAAAGGCGGGCGATCTTTGCTTCAGGGACGCGGCGATGCCCTCGTGACCCTGGAAACCGAGGGACAGATGTTGCAACGGGTGATGCCCGAGCTCATGGGCGTCAAGAATATCCTGGTCCTCAACGACGAAGCGCACCACTGCTATCGCGAAAAGCCGGGCGAAGGGGAGGAAGCCGCGCTCACGGGCGATGACAGGACGGAAGCCCGGAAGAACGCGGAGGCCGCGCGGCTGTGGATTTCGGGGCTTGAAACAGTCGGCAGAAAACTCGGCATCCGTCGGGTGATGGATCTCTCGGCAACGCCGTTCTTTTTGCGCGGGTCGGGCTATGCCGAAGGCACGTTGTTCCCCTGGACGATGAGCGACTTCTCGCTGATGGACGCCATCGAATGCGGCATCGTCAAGTTGCCCCGAGTGCCCGTGGCCGACAATATTCCGGGGGGCGACATGCCCAAGTTCCGCAATCTTTGGGACCACATCCGCACCGCCATGCCCAAGAAAGGGCGGGGCAAAGCCAAGCATCTCGATCCCCTCAGCCTGCCGGTGGAGTTGCAGACCGCGCTGGAAGCGCTGTACGGACATTATCAGAAAACTTTCGAGTTGATGCAGGAGGCGAACATTGACGCGCCGCCGTGCTTCATCGTGGTCTGCAATAATACCTCAACATCCAAGTTGGTCTATGACTATATCTCCGGCTTCCACCGCGAGAACGACGATGGCTCAACGACGTTGGTAAATGGCCGCCTGGCGTTGTTTCGCAACTTTGACGCGGATGGCAGCCAGTACGCACGGCCTCGCACCTTGTTGATCGACAGCAAACAATTGGAGTCTGGCGATGCCTTGGACAGAAACTTCCGCACCATGGCCGCCGACGAGATCGAACGCTTTCGGCGAGAAATTATCGCGCGCACCGGCGATCTCCACCGCGCGGAGAACATCAGCGACCAAGCATTGCTCCGCGAGGTGATGAACACCGTGGGCAAGCCGGGTCGCTTAGGGGATTCGATTCGCTGCGTGGTGTCGGTGTCGATGCTGACCGAAGGCTGGGACGCGAACACCGTCAGCCACGTGTTGGGCGTGCGCGCCTTTGGGACGCAGTTGCTCTGCGAGCAGGTCGTCGGCCGCGCACTGCGGCGGCAGTCCTACGATCTCAACGAAAACGGCCTATTCGATGTCGAATATGCCGATGTCTTGGGTATTCCGTTCGACTTTACGGCCAAGCCCGTGGTGGCTCCCGCGAAGCCGCCGCGCGAGACCGTTCAGGTGACCGCCGTGCGGCCCGAACGCGACGCGCTGGAAATTCGCTTCCCGCGGGTGGCTGGGTATCGAGTGGAACTGCCGCAAGAGCGGCTCCGCGCCGAGTTCAACGACGACTCCACGTTGGAACTGACACCCGATGTGGTCGGCCCCTCAATTACGAGAAACCAGGGGATCATCGGCGAGGGCATCGATCTCACGCTGGTTCACACCGACGACCTGCGCCGCGCAACGCTCCTCTTTCACTTGACCAAGCGCCTGCTCTACACGAAGTGGCGCGACCCCGGCGAGGTGCCAAAACTCCACCTCTTTGGGCAACTCAAACGGGTCACGCGGCAGTGGCTGGACAGCCACCTCGTCTGCCAGGGCGGCACCTACCCGGCGCAACTCATGTATCAGGAACTGGCCGACATCGCCTGCGAGCGCATCACGGCCGCGATCACGCGAATGGAAATCGGCAATCGCCCCGTCAAGGCCGTGCTCGATCCCTACAACCCCACCGGCTCGACTGCCCACGTCAATTTTAACACGTCCAAGGTCCACCGATACGAAACAGATGCCCGCGTTTGCCACATCAATTGGGTCATCCTGGATAGCGACTGGGAAGCCGAGTTTTGCCGCGTTGCCGAATCCCATCCGCGCGTCAAAGCCTATGTCAAGAACCACAACCTCGGCCTGGAGGTGCCCTACCGTTCCGGCGCGGAATCTCGCACCTACATCCCCGACTTCATCGCGCGGGTCGACGATGGAAATGGCGACGGCGATCTCTTGCACCTGATCGTGGAGATCAAGGGCTACCGCGGGGAAGACGCCAAGGACAAGAAGGCGACTATGGAAACCTATTGGGTGCCGGGCGTGAACCGCCTCCGCGATTACGGCCGCTGGGCGTTCGCGGAACTCACAGATGTTTATGAAGTGGAAGCCGCGTTCAATGAGATGATCGAGCGATGCGCGGTTGGCTCGGTTTCAACGGCGTGACTGGCGTTAGCCGTGATGGATTGCCCATATCGAGAAATAAATTGGCCGTATGATTTAAGGGAGTGGTCATATGCTCTGGGATAGCGATAGCTTGTTGCAGCAACTCGAACTCGGCGAGGACAGCCGCGTCGAGTTCAAGGAAGCCGCGTTTTGCGGCAACCGCGTCCGCGCGCCTCATCGGGACGCTATCGCCGACGAGTTGGCCGCTTTTGGCAACACCATCGGCGGGACATTGATCTTCAGCGTGTCAGATGCTGGTGAGGTGCAGTCGATGAACCGTCAACAGATGGATGCGCTGGAAGCCTTCGTTGGCGAGATTTGCTCGGATAGCATCCGTCCCCCGTTGGCGTTTGTCACCCAACGATTAGCTCTGCCAGACGGTTCGTTCGCACTGGTCGTCGAAGTTGAACAGAGTGCGTTGGTACACAAGAGTCCCGGGGGATACCTCTCCCGGCAAGGCGGCGCCAAGCGAGAGATGTCGTCGGAGGCATTGAACCGTCTGTTTCAGCAGCGGGGGCATTCTGGTCGGCTCGGCCCTGACGAAGTGATCGTTGCCGGAACCGGATCCAACACGCTCGACGAGACCCTAGCGGATCGTTTCCTGAGTTCGCGCGCCACCGAGCCCATAACAGTCCAACTCACAAAGCTGGGGTTGGTACGGGAGGACGACAGCGGCGTGATCCGCGCAACGGTGGCCGGGGTGCTGCTTTGCACTGCGCGCCCGGATGAGTACCTACGCGGCGCAATGATCGAAGCGGTTCGCTATTGCGGCACGGTGCTCGGCCGTGCGAGCCAGCACGATGCGGCGTCCATCACCGGCCCGTTGGACCAGCAGATCCGCCAGGCCATTAACTTCGCTAGACTCAATACGCGGGTGGCGGCGCGCAAGGCCCCTGGACGCGTGGAGACTCCGCAGTTTAGTCCGCGAGCCGTATTCGAGGCCATTGTCAACGCGGTGGTCCACCGCGACTACTCGATGGAGAACGCGAAGATACGGCTCTTCATTTTTGACGACCGCTTTGAGTTGTACTCGCCGGGTGCACCCAACACACTGCCTATCGAGGCCATGCGCAATCGACAAGCCACCCGCAACGAAACGCTCGCGTCCATCCTCCGCATGCTCGCGGTCGGGGATATTGCCGGCGCGGGTGATCGGCAGTATTTCTTGGAACAACGCGGCGAAGGGGTTCCGGTTATCTACGAGCAGACCCGGGATCTGACGGGCCGCGATCCCGAGTACGAACTGCTCGGCGGCGCGGAACTTCGGCTGACGATCCCTTCGGCCCGTCCGCCGGTGACGGGCATCGACGGGGAAGTGTCGGTATTCGCGGCCGGTCAGCCGCTTGCCGGGGTACAGGTCGTTGCGCTGTATCCCAACAAGACTTGGATGGAGGGGGAAACCGATGCGTTTGGCCGGGTCGGTTTTGGGTTTCACTCGGAACTTCCGATCACGGTTTTCTGCGCGGCACCGGGGTACGGTGCTTGTGTGGAGCGGGATTGGCACCCGCCGGCACCGCTCTCTGTGCAGCTCGAACCGCGGCCACTGGGTGGCTCGGCCGTGTTCGCGGAGGGAACAGGTCACTTGCCCGATTTGACCGGGCGACTAAACCCCATCCTCGACGCTCTCGACCGCATGTACCTTTACGCGACGAACGTCGCCATTGACGAAGGCAAACAGCAACCCGTTCACTTCAAACTGAATCAGCCTTTGCGGCTTACAGATGTCAACGGGTTTGAATGGATCGTGCGATTCGTGGAGATGATCGGAAAGTCAGCGCTGTTGGAATACGAATCCCCGGATCACAGCTTGGTTCGGAAACGATACACGGGGCACCGATGACCAGAGAAGAGGTTCTCGATCTGCTCTGAACGCACAAGGCGACTCTTGTGCAACGCTTTGGGGTCGCGGAACTCGCCCTTTTCGGTTCCTTCGCCCGCGACCAAGCTACGGACGACAGCGACGTGGACATCTTGGTGCGGTTCGACGCGCCCCCCAATTGGCAACGTTACTTCGGAGCACAAGGCTACTTGGAAGACCTGCTAGGTCGGCCGGTGGACTTGGCAACCAATCAAGATCTGCGCGCGGAGATACGCCCTTACGTGGCGCGGGAGGTGATCAATGTCTAATGCTGAGCAGGGAACGCGAGAATGGCGTTTCTACATTCAGGATATGATCGAATTTGCAGAAAAGGTGCTTTCCTATACCGAGGGACTGGACCAAGATGCATTCTTCGCTAACGGGCTCACTTATGATGCTACCCTTCGCAATCTGGAACTGATCGGCGAGGCGGCAACCCATATCCCGAACGAGGTGCGTGAGGCGCATCCGGATATCCAATGGCGCAACATCATAGGAACGCAGAATCGCCTAGCCCACGGTTATCTGGGCATAGACAATGACGTTATCTGGGACATCATCCAAACCGACGTTCCGAACCTGCTGCTCGAATTGCAAAACTTGCTGAACACGACCACCGAGGACTCCGTGTAAAATGAGGAAGCCATGAAACTGAAAATTGTGATTCATCAACGCGTTCTCGCTCCTTTTTTTAGGGTTGTGAGGACTGATACCTCAAGGAGATAATCGTGAAAGACATTACCCTGTGTGCTGACGAGCATCTGATTGACGCGGCACACCGATCTGCAATTCATCCTTGGATATTCGGTTGCGGTATCGGTTCAGCTTTTCGATTCGCTGATCATTGCCGCTGCACGCAAAGCGGGTTGCACCACTCTTTACAGTGAAGACATGCAAGACAGCCAGCAGATACGGGGTTTGACCATTCAGAATCCATTTAAGTAACCGTTGCAGAAAGGATCGCGCGTATGGCGAAACGAAGAACGCTCAAGCAGGTCGAGACGCTCACGCACAGCGAGGCGTCGCGCAAGAACATTCCCACGGCCGAGTATCAGCCGGTGATGGCGGACGACGACCGGAATCCCATTCGCGTCGCGTACGAGCGGCGCAACCGCGACCTCGACCCGCAACTCGTCTGGCGCGGCAAGGACGATCAGAACGAGGCGGACCTGGTGGTGCAAGCGCCGCCGCTGTTCATTCAGGAAAAGGTGCATCCGAAGGTGCTGATCGACGACTTGCGGCAGCGGAGCAAGGAAACAGAGGCCGAGCAGGGCGACGTCCAGACCGATCTGTTCGCGGATTTCAACGGACTGCCGAGCGCGGACGCGCAGACCGAGTTCTATCAGCACGACGCCAACTGGTCGAATCGGATGATCCTCGGCGATAGCCTACAGGTGATGGCGTCGTTGGCCGAGCGCGAGGGCCTGCGCGGCAAGGTGCAGTGCATCTACATCGACCCGCCCTATGGGATCAAGTTCAATTCCAATTTTCAGTGGTCCACGACAAGCCGCGACGTGCGCGACGGCAAGGCCGAGCACATCACCCGGGAACCGGAGCAGGTGAAGGCGTTTCGGGATACGTGGCGCGATGGGATCCACTCGTATTTGACGTATTTGCGCGACCGGCTGACGGTGGCGCGGGATTTGTTGACGGAGAGCGGGTCGGTCTTTGTGCAGATTGGGGACGAGAATGTGCATCGGGTGCGGGCGTTGATGGATGAGGTTTTTGGGGATGAGAATTTTGTGAGTTTGATTACGTATCGCACCAGTAGTGGAACTACCCAGCAGAACTCGGTCAAACGGATTTCGGATTACATAGTTTGGTATTGCAAAAATACAGATGCCATCAAGTTTCGACGATTGCTTAAAAACAAAATTGTAAATACCAAGATTTACAACCAATTGGAACTTCCTGACGGATCTCGCAGGCCGATGACCACAGACGAAAAAAATGATCCGTCACTTTGCCCTATTGGTTCAAGACCGTATCAAAAACTACCAATGCATTCCATGGCATCTGGAGACCATGCTCCTAGACAAATTTTTGGATCCGCCTGGCGAATACCGCCAACTTCGCATTGGCGGTATTCGCCAGGCGGATTTGGCCGCCTTGAGAGGGCGGTACGGATTCAACCAGATAAAACAGCCTTGAGAGCCATTTACTATAACGATGATTATCCAGCATTTGAAATAACCAATTCGTGGGAAGATACCAGCCCTGAACAAGGGAAGTCATATATTGTCCAGACGGCACTGACACCTATCCAACGCTGCATCCTGATGACCACCGATCCCGGCGACCTCGTCCTCGATCCCACCTGCGGCTCCGGCACTACCGCGTACATCGCCGAGCAATGGGGCCGCCGCTGGATCACCATCGACACGTCCCGCGTCGCCCTCGCGTTGGCTCGGGCGCGGATCATGGGCGCGCGCTACCCCTACTACCTGCTCGCCGACAGCCGCGACGGGCAACTCAAGAAAGCCGCACTCGCCCGCAAAGCGCCGTCCGAAATGCCGACCTACGGCGATATCAGACAGGGATTTGTGTACGAGCGCGTGCCGCATATCACCCTGCGGGATATCGCCAACAACGCGGAGATCGACGTGATTTGGGAGGCGTTTCAAGAGAAATTGGAACCGCTGCGCGAGCAGTTGAACCGCGCGCTCGGGACGGCGTGGGAGGAATGGGAGATTCCCCGCGAGGCCGACGATGCTTGGCCCGAGGCGGTTAAAAGAATGCACGCGGGCTGGTGGAAACAGCGCATCGCCCGTCAGCGGGAAATTGACGCGTCTATCGCCGCCAAAGCCGACTGCGAATACCTCTACGACAAGCCCTACCAAGACAACAAGAAAGTCCGCGTCGCCGGCCCGTTCACCGTGGATAGTTTGTCACCGCACCGCGTCTTGGGCGTTGACGAGAACGACGACCTCATTGACAGCGCAGCAGCCGAGCTCGACGACGGAGAAACGCGGGATTTCGCCGAGATGATCCTCGACAATCTCAAAACCTCCGGCGTCCAACAAGCGCGCAAGGAAGATCGGATCGCGTTCACGTACACCACCCCATGGCCGGGCGATATGGTGTGCGCGGAGGGGCATTATGCCGAAGGTGAGGGCGAGAAGCGCGCGGGCATCTTCATCGGGCCGGAGTTCGGCACGGTGTCTCGCCCAGACTTGGTGCAGGCCGCGCGAGAGGCAGCAGATGCGGGTTTTGACGTGCTGGTCGCATGCGCGTTCAACTACGACGCGCACGCGACAGAGTTCGAGCGGCTCGGTCGCATCCCGGTGCTGAAGGCGCGCATGAATGCGGATTTGCACATGGCCGGTGATCTGAAGAACACCGGTAAGGGCAATCTCTTCGTCATCTTCGGGGAACCGGATATTTCAGTGGCCAGTGGCCAGTGGCCAGTGGCTGGTGGCCAGTAACAGGAGGATGATCGCAAATTATGAGCATGTTAAAAAGCTATTAGGACTTGGAAGTTTGGAAGAAATCAATCGCGTTGGCCGAGATGGTCTATCGAATCTCTGCGCGATTTCCGCCGGAGGAGAAATTCGGCATGACCAGTCAACTTCGGCGAGCGGCAGTGTCGGGAGCGGCGAATATCGCGGAGGGATCGCAACGGCACGGGACAGGGGAGTTCCTTCCGTTTTTAGGGATAGCGAGCGGTTCGCTGGCAGAGACAGAAACATTTCTGATTCTGGCGCAACGCCTGGGAATGGCGACATCCGATCAGATTACTCCCCTTCTGAAACAAGCGGGGGACATTGGACGGATGCTCAACGGACTCAAACGCTCGCTGCGCTCGAGACATTGACTGAGCATGACTTTCCACTATCACTGACCACAGGCCACTGGTCACAGGTCACTGTCCACGGCGTGGATGTGTTCCACCCCAACACGGGCGAGGTTCGCAGCGACAACGCGGATGGCATCGCGTGCTGGTTTGTCGATACCGAATACAATGAGGAAAGCTTTTTTGTGCGCCACGCGTACTTCCTCGGCGCGAGCGATCCATACAAATCCCTCAAAACCACCCTCAAGGCGGAGATCAATCAAGACGCCTGGGCCACGCTCAAAAGCGATACGTCACGGCCATTCGACAACCCCAAATCCGGGCGCATCGCGGTCAAGGTGATCAATCACTTGGGGGATGAGGTGATGAAAGTGTTCCGCGTGTGAGCGCGTTGAACGTGACGAAAGGCAGTGTAATTCATGGGTGGGAATGAAGATTGGAGAGAACTAAAGCGAACAATTGATCGGGTCAAGCGCGAATACGACAGTCAGTGCGAATTGCATCCAAACGCGCAGATGTGGACTTGACCTGCAAGCCCAGTGGATTCATTTTTTGTCCTTCGCTACACGGAGGAACGAGCTATGGCATTGGGGAAACTATACGAAGCGGCCTTTCCGTATGCCGAGGACATTCTCGCCTTGCCGGTGAAAGACCTCGACAGAACCGCAAAGTGGTACGGCGATGCCTTTGGGCTCCACGAGGTCGAAAGGCATGACGACCCTGTAGCGACGGTCATTCTCGAGCGCGATGGCGTGCAAATAGGGTTTGCCGTCAACGGCGGCGACGCCAGCCAAGAGGGCGCGGCTATCCTGGTGACCGACATCCACAAAGCCCGCGACGAGTTGGAAGCAAACGGCGTTGAGACGCGCAATTGGCGCGTGGACGAGCGCGAGGAAAAGAAATACCAAGTTTTCTTTGTGGTCGCGCCCGATGGGCTTTGTTATTATTTTCACCAACCGCTTGAAAATGTCGGATAGCATGTTGCAATGTGCAACGCTGTTTTGGCGTTGTGAAAACGGCAAAATCGAAACTTTTTGCGTTGCTTGAAGGAACCGCGTTGCCCGACAAGGAGGCGTTCTGGCAGGAAGATGGCAGGGAAGCACTGAAACAGATTTGGGGCAATAAGTAGTTGTTCATAAGTTTTGGGGGATACTGAATAAATGCTCTTCAGCACATGCATTGCACAGTCACTCTGAGCGAATGCGCGCGGTGTTAAATAAACGGCCTGACGACGCGATCTGCGCCTGTCATTGCGGCATGGTGTAAGCCGCCACGCGAAGCACAACGCAGTAATCCAGTCCGGGTTTCCCACTTTCCATTATACCGTAAAATTCATGCTTATCTACTTAAAGCGGACGATGGATATAGCCCAATTAGTCGATAAAAAAAAAAGCCAGACCCTGTATCTGGCTTTTTTTTGCGACCTATCTGCCGAATCCGGCACCGATTAATTTCTGGATGAGCCGTATTCCCAGATCTTGTGGTCCAAAAGCCTGGGCGCGACGGAGCGTTCTATGGCGGCTTCTCTGACGAGTCTCTCCGCCATCTCCGGCGAAACGCTCGTTTTGTCCAAAGCATTGGCTACAAAGCGGCAAACGTGTACATCTCCTTTTACAAAATCATCGTTACCCACATACATCATAAACATGTGGATCGTCCGTTTGTCGATCCCTTTCAGGGCAGGAGCGCGTATTTGATTGCTTCGGGGCGTGCCGATGCGGCATCCTGAAGATTGTCAATTTCAACGCTTCGAAGAGCGACCGCAGCGCGATAGACATTTTCCGCTTTTCGAATTTTCGTTCCTGGTGAACAATAGCGGGCACGAAAAACTTCGTTCATCATCCGCACCATGCCATACTTTTCGTAGTGATTGATCAGATCCGTCAATGTCTCTTGTTCGCCAACAGAAGGCAGATTTTGTCGATCAACGCGGAACCAGCGAAGGCCGAAATGACAGCAGTACCTCTCGATGATAGGACGTACTTGTTCTTCATATTTAAGTTGCGGATTGAAGATTGCGTCGATGAGAGCGATGGACAAGTGGGTCGGAAAAAACTCGTCAGAGAGTTCAGCACCATCCAGATTGATTGAACGATCTACCAACTCGACGACTTGTTGCACTTCCAAACTCAGTTCACGCATTGTTTTCGCCCCTGTGGGTGTTCAAGTGTTCCTCGCTTTGGTGTGGCAGGCTCGGCTTTACTGATCACGAACTACTGACTTTAACTTCCCGCCCGTGTGTCCAGATTCAAATACCGCGTTGATAATTTCCATCACGTAGCGCACCTTGATAATAGTTCTGCGTCCGGCGGTACGCGCCCGCCCTGAAGAGTTGAAACGCTCGCCAGTCAGGGTATCCCGGCCTTTTTGCATTGCTCTTCTTGGGAGACAACGGGTATATCCTCTCGAATGGCATTCCAGTCAATCACAGCAACCCATAGATTTTCTTTTTCTGAGTATTGAACCACGCCATCAACTTCCAAATCTTCGCTATAGAGGATCAGGGGTTGCCCATCTCGTAAGGAGATTTTCTGACATGCGAGATCTGCCACAGTGCCAACGCAGTTCAAACGCAACCTGCCTTTTGCATCTGCATTGTGAAAGTCTGCGAACACTCTTGGTTTGTTCATCTTCTCTTCTCCCGCGCAGGATTGGAAATTGTTGGTGTAAAAAATTGACTGGCCTGTTCGGGCATAAGCCCAGTCAACGTCGCATGATAAGGGCTTCTGCCAGAAGTTCGCACCACATCACCGCCAGCTTTTCGGATTTCACCAGCGGTTGTCACGCCAATCTGTCTATGTGGAATCGTCCTTGCCAGTTCAGCGACAGAGACACCTTCGCCACTTTCTACGGATATTCCAGTGATCCCACTCGGATGCGTTCCACTTCCACGTTGAATGTCTTCTGGCCGGTTCTTACCACCACGCACGACAAAGGCATCGTCAGAAATTCTTGCAATGAGCATATTCCACTAACCACTAACCACTAACCACTAACCACTAACCACTAACCACTAACCACTAACCACTGACTTTAACTTCCCGCCCGGTGCGTCCAGATTCAAATACCGCGTTGATAATTTCCACCGCGTGGCGCGCGCTTTCAAGACCGATCATGGGGTCGCGGTCTTCGTTGATGGCCTCGACCAAGTCCTCGATGATCGCGGTGTGTCCATCGGAACTGACCGCCATGGGGTCGGCTGAGATGTTCTTCTGTTTGTCTTCCCGGCTGCCGTACAAGCCCAGCATCTCTTCTTCTTCTTGGGCTTCGCTTTCACCCTGAATTTTCCAAGAGATCAATTTTGAAGCATCTTTCATGATGGACCCCTTCTCGCCGTAAATGGTCACCAGTTGGGGGAGTCCAGGATAGCAGCAAGTCGTCGTATAAACCGTGCCGATCGCGCCATTCTTAAACTTAAACAAGGCCACGGTCTGGTCTTCTGCTTCGATATCGTGCCCAAAGACGCCGAACATGCCCATCACAGACGCCACACCGCCGGCGAGCCACTGAATCAAATCCACGGTATGCACGCCCTGATTCATCAACGAGCCACCGCCATCGAGTGCCCACGTTCCCTTCCACGATCCGTGCGCGCCTTGATAATAGCTCTGCGCCCGATACCACGGCAGATGACCGTGTACACCGATCAACTTGCCCAACTTGCCCCTGTCAATCGCATCTTTAATGCGCCTGTTTAAGGGTTCCAGACGGGATTGAAAAATACACCCGACCTTTACGCCGGCATCTTTTACCGCGCCGATCAGGTGATCGACGCGTTCGGGCGTAATATCCGCGGGCTTTTCGACGATCATGTGCTTGCCCGCGTCCGCGGCCTGAATGCCCAGCGCGGCGTGCTTCCCAGACTCGACGCAAATATTGACGATCTGAACCTCGTCGTCTTGAAGCATGTCTTCATAACTCGCATAAGCTTTGCACCCATATTGCTCGGCGACCGGCCCCAAACGCGCTTCATCCACATCACACACCGCCACCAACTTCGCGCCGTTGGCCTTTGTGACAGACCGGCAGTGATGCGTGCCCATCCCCAGTCCAACAACGCCAAAACCCAGTTCATTTGCCATAACATCCTCCGATGGGGTAATGAAATCAATCTGCGAAACGCCGCCCAATGTAATGCGGCGCGCTTTTGCGGGCAAGAAAAAAACCATCTCGCACGAGGATGCCCTTGACATTTGGCAAAAAGAGGCTATACATGTTTTCATGCGAGTGACCCCTGAAAATTTGCTTCACCCCGTGAAAGGAACACACACATGTGCGGTCGATATGTCTATGCTGCACAGCGCGATGAGAACCAGCGCGCGTTTCCGCAATTTGCTTTTCCCGACGCGATGCCCTTGCGATACAATATCGCGCCGAGCCAGAATATTATCGCGATTGCCAACACCGCAAAACCGCGGGCAGACACCTTCAAATGGGGGCTGATTCCGTGGTGGGCAAAAGACGGCAAAATGGGCCATAACCTCATCAATGCGCGGGGAGAAACCCTGGCGGAAAAACCCTCATTTCGGGCGGCCTATAAAAGGCGACGGTGTCTGATTCCCGCAACGGGATTTTACGAATGGCAGCGCAATCCCGATGGCAGAACCAAAACGCCCATGCACGTCGCGCTCAAATCCGGCGCGCCCTTTGCCTTTGCCGGCCTTTGGGACGTGTGGCAATCGCGCGCCGGACAGCGCGTTCAATCCTGTACGGTTATCACAATCGAACCCAATGCCCTGATGGCGCCCATTCACAACCGCATGCCCGTCATTCTCCCGGCAGATGTGTACGACACTTGGCTCGATCCCAGGGAGCGGACAGACCTACAAAAATTCCTCGTCCCCTATCCCGCGCAGGAGATGATCGCCTATCCGGTTTCGACCCTTGTCAACAGCCCGGCCAATGACACGCCCGACTGTTTGAAACCCGCGTAGAAGGATTTGCAGGATAAACTGGCCTGAGCAAGGGGGTAACGGGCAGTTGTACCCCGTCGCGCGGATTCGCACCACCACTTTTCGGAGCAACAATCATGATGACCCTTGTCGATACACATTGCCATATTGGCCTTTGCAAATACGAACCCGTGGCGTCCCTTCTCTATCACATGAACACATCCGGCGTACACAAGGCCGTCCTCATCCAGTACGCGGGAAACGCGGATAACCAGTACATGATCGACAGCATGGCGGCGCATCCGGGGAAATTTCAAGCGGCCATGATCGTCGCCCCAACAGACGATGGCACAGCCATGCGCCAGTGGGCAGAACAGGGCATGGTGGGCATTCGCTTGCCGGCAAACAGCCGCGCGGATTGCACCGACCCCCTCGCGCAGTGGCGCGCAGCCGCAAAACTTGACCTCGTCGTCAGCGCGCCGAGCAATCCCAAAAGCCTCCTGAGCGATGAATTTGCAGAGGTGCTCAAAAAATTTCCGGACCTGTCCATTGTGATCGAACACCTCGCGGGCATTGGCGAAGGGCAACAGCCACCTTATGAAGTGTTTAAAAAAATTCTCGCATTCGCGGAACAGCCCAATATTTCCATCAAACTCCCCGGATTCGGCGAAATCTGTCCCGTGCCCTTGCCCTTTGACCCCATCCCACCACTTGCGGACATGGCCATTGACGCGTTTGGCCCGCAGCGGGTCATGTGGGGAAGCGACTATCCGCCCGTGAGCAGACGCGAAGGCTATGACAATGCCCTCCGCGTGCCCATGGACTACCTCAGCGGATTCAGCGCGGGGGACCGGGAATGGATATTTGGAAAAACCGCCCTGAAAATCTGGCGGTTCTGACCTTATTGAAATTTATCGAAAGAGCCGCGCGCTCCGACCCCGATGCACAACCGACAGAGGGCGAATTTCTATCCCAGGCGCAAATTGTGTTTTCCATCCCTGTGGATCAAGACACCTTTAGGTGGTATCTAAACCGGGGAGAGAATATCGAAGCAACTGTCCGAGCAGTGCTCATGGAATACAAAGAGCGGCATCGAGCCTCTTGATTTATCCGAAGGTAGATACCCAAAAACGAAAAAGCGTCGGCTATTTGAGCCAACGCTTTTTTGTTTGCACTCCGACCGATTGTGCGAATAAACACTTTTAAGCGTCAATCTCAGCCATGGCATTTGGTTCGCGCCACTGGCGTTGTTGTTCGATCCATTTGTGGGGTTTAAAGGCGGTGGCGACGGTTTCGACCGCGGTTTCGAGGATGTCAATGTCGCGGAGGTCCGTGACACCTAGGCCGAGTTGGTCGGCGTAGTGGAGAATCCCCTGTTCTGAGGGGTCAAAGCCCATGATGCTGGTCATTACGGCATCGACCGCGAAAACATCGACACTGGCTGCGGCAACGCCGAGATGGACGGCATCTGTGCCGCCGGGGCCATTGCCCTGCAAGCCCACGGTGCCGTCGATAACGCCAATATCGGGTTTCAGATATTTGGCGAGCCGAATGAGGTTGATGTTGAGCCTTTTGGATTCATTGGGACGCAGGCGGTCTTTGTGCGTGGGAAAGCCGTGCATTTTGACGCGGTCTTCTTTGCGAATGGTGCCCATGATCATGTTTTTGAGCGCGAGGGTGACGACCGTGACATCGTGGGTTTTGGCAACGGCCATTGAAATGGTGCAGGGGCAGTCGAGAACGATTTTGGGCATGTGAATCTGGTATTCGGTGCGGTCGTCGAGGAAAATGCGCGCGGTTTCCCATCGGGTTTCTCGGTTGAGGTCCACAAGCCGAATGCGCGCGTCGTATTCTTTTTTGAGGGCGTGATAACCGAAGTTTTCAAAGGCTTGCCCGGATACCGTTTCGTTGCCTCCTTCGGCAATGAGGATTTCTTCAGGTGGATTGGGCACCGTGAGCAAGAAGTCAATCGCCCCTCGCATGGCATCGGCATGGGAAGACGCCAACTGATTTTCGGACGAGAGGAAATTGGGTTTGAGCATGACTTGATCCGCGAGTTTGGGGATGATGTCATCGCGGATGAGGTCGAGCGCGCCAAACACATTTGCGCGACGGTTTTCACGGCGAGCGAGACCGACAGTAACTTTGGACATGAAAGACTCCTCGTTCATCTTTCCCACGGAAATCCATAAGTGGGCGGGTTGACGTAGCGTTGGGTTTTGAGTGTGAATTGTGTGCCGCAGCCAGGGGCGAGGCGAACGAGGATCCAGGATGTGTCGAGGTCGGAGGTGTTGCCGTGAGTTTCGACAGCCGTGATCTGGTGTTCGGCATAGGCACCGCTCTGGATGATGAGGTCGCGGTGTTCGGTCTGGTCGATGTTGACGAGTGACAGGGTGACACTGTCCGCGGTCATGGATTCAACCAGGGCAGCCACGTCGGATGGCAGCCCGGCGCGGCGACCTTCCGGGTCAAAATAGCGCGCGCGGCAATGCAGGGGTTCGCCGTGGCGCGGCACTAGGCCCCCGAGTTGGAGTTGGATGAGGGCGTTCGCGGTGGTGGCGGGATTGTAGGGCAAGGGGTCATCGGATAAACGGGTGTCTGTGGAGGACGCGTCGTTCCGCACGTGCTCCATTTTGGCGCGGATGGTGGCCAGGGCATTTCGCAAGGCGCGGACGGGATGATCGGGATTGTTGCCCCGAAGATAGTCGAGCCAGGGATCTTGGGAAATGTACTGCAAATCCGCGTCATCCATTGTCCAGTAGTACACGTCGAGCGCGCCCTGGTTGTAGGGTTGCGGGCTGTAGCGATACCAACCGTCGTCGCCGTGCATGTGCGGGTATTGGATTTGTCCGTCAATGGTTTTGCTGTTGCTGTTGACCGCGTTGAGCATGGTGCGCCACACGATGGGATATTTGGGATCGCCCGTCAGGAGAAGGGCGTTGCCAAACCCCGCGATGCCGCGGTACAGGGCATTGCGATCAGACAGGGCGCCTGTTTGGGGCACAACCACGGTGAACCCCCAGCCGTAACAACCGCCATACCATTTGCCGTTGCACGCGCCGCCAATGCTGCCGTCAAGCCCAATATTGGACGGGAGGATGCCGCTGTTTTGCTCGGCGCGCGCCGCCCATGCATCCACGTATTCGAGCAGCCATGTGCGATATTTCTCGTCGCCCGTCAGCGCAAACGCGTTCAATCCGAGCGTGGTTGCCGCGAGGTTGAGCGGGTGATCGCCGATCACGTCTGTGTAATCTTGAAAATGCATGAGCATTTCTTCAAAGTTGCGTTCGCCGTGCCGCGGCGCGGGAAAGCGCCCTTCCACTTCAAAGGGATCCCCGGCCCAGTCGAGGCCCGTGGCTTTACGCAACAAAGGCCCCCGACTGCCGTTGAAGAGGCTGCGGATGATTTTGTGGTCGGGATCGTAATTTTTGGCCTGCGGGTCTTCGTCCATGTAAAAACCGGCATAGCGACGCACGCGGTGGGCATACGCCACGTCATGCGGGTCGGACAGGCCCTGAAGGTTGAAGACCGTGAGCGATTCGCCGTGGTGGAACCAGTCAAAGCACGCGGGAAATTCTTTGTAGTACATGCCGTCGCGTCCGAGGGGAACGACCTGCGTTCTCGCTTCGGAGTACTGTTCAATATGCCCTTCCCACGCGCGTTTGTAGAGATCGAGCAGATGCGTTGGGCCGCCCAGCGTATGCACCATCGAATATCCCGTGAGATTTTCGATGGCATCGTCGGGGCCGTCGTTGCCGCCCCAGCGCGGCATGCACTTGAGATACCCGCGGCTATCGAAATAGCGATGGTAGAAAACGTCGCAGGCCGTGGCCTGTGCGCGCATGAGTTCGCGTTGCAGGAGTGCCCACTCAGGCGGGGCCACAGGTGAGGTAATATGCAAAATAGGCATGAAAGTCACTCCTGATTTTGTCGATCTTCTCGAATCGCTTCAAGTTCTGAAGATGATGATAAATTCAATATCGCGCTCAGACAGCAATTGCAGAATTTGGGTAAAATTCGCCATGGTTTGCAGTGCCCGGCTTTTTGCAACTCGTGTGCAAACCGTTGGAGTTGCATTGCATTTTGCAATCGCTCTTCATGAGAAAGTTTGAGATTTTTGCGAATGAGGGTTCGATCAACATCCTTTTTGTACGCTTCAATGACGGGGTCGAGTCCGCGCGAATGGTTCACGTTGCCTCCTCTTTTTGAATCGCCGCGCGCTTCGGGCATGTTGCAAACGAGACCGCCAGCCACTAATCCTTTTCCCACGCCAGCGAATAATCGCGTTCTTCGGGCTTGGGATGTCCGCCGGGGCCATACCCCGCGGTGGATTGCGATTCTTTGATGAGCGGAATAAATGTATCGGTTATGCCGGCGTCTGTCACGTCAAAACGATAGAAGCCCAAAGTGGGGTCGCCATCGGCCCATCGGTCGACACTTTGGGGCATGGCAATGCCCGCGCAGCGGTAAAAGCGAATGCCCGCAACGGTTTGGGGTGGGCGGCGGCAGTGGATGTGCCCGCTGAGGACGATGGAGACATTGGATTTTTTGAACGCATTGAAGATGCGCTGTCTGTGTGGCGGATCAATGGAAAAATACCAGTCTCGGTATTCGTCGCGTTTTGCAATATCCCATTTGGGTTCATCGAGGGCATCCATAAACAGGGCGTAGTGCATGGTCATAATGTGATGCGCCGCGCGAGGTTGGGCGGGCAATTCATTTTCGAGCCAGTGCCACATGCGCGTTTCATGGGGCAACCCGGAACCTGCTACTGCGGCATAGAATCCGCTGAAGCGCGCGTTGTTGTGTACAAAGCTCCAGGGAAAATCACCGAAAAAGGATATAAATCGATCCAGTTGTTCGGCAGTGACATTGAGGCGGATATCGTCGCGTCCGGTGGCGCCATTTTTAGTGGTGTGTTTGTTGCCCACGTCCATGTTGCCGGGGATGGCATGGTAGGGATACGGCAAGGCATCGAGTTCGCGTTTGGCAACTGCAAATTCAAAGTCGTGGAGTGAGCCATCGCGTGTGAGGTCGCCGCCTACGAGGAGGAGGTCGACATCGGTGGTCGCTCGAAGTTGGCGATACGCGGTCTGCCAATTGTCCATCGCGCGTTGGTTGAAGCGGAAGGACCGGGGCGACCCGGGTTGCATGTCGGAGATGTGGAGAAAGGACCACGGTTGCATTGTGAGATTTCCTTATTGTTCGCGCAACAGGTGCGCAGTTTGTCGTTGAAGGGCAAAACCGGAGATCGCGCGGCTTGCAAAGGCCGACAGGTTCCCCTCAGCGAGCGCAGTACTCGATGGCTGTGAGGGCATAGACCTTTGCGACGCGCACGAGTTCGCTCAGCGGCACCCATTCGTCGGTGGTGTGGGCACCCCGCGCGTTTGGCCCATGTGTCAGAACCGGTACATCGGCCAGCGCCGCGTAGCGGTTGCCGTCATCGACAAAGGGTTTGTCACCCAAAGGAAGTGGGTGCCCGGCGATGGCGCGATGCGCGTTTTGAAAGGCCAGAACAATGGGGTCGGTTTCTGCGACAGAGAAGGCGTCGGCCTGCGTTTTCCAGTTGAGATCAATTTGGGTATTGCTGGCTTTGGCAAGGCGTTCCACCCGTGTTTTGAGCTCCGCGTGCGCCGCATGTGCATATCCCGGTTGCACCCATCGGCGCGTCCCCTGAATGTGGCATTTCGCGGGCGATTGGTTATAGATTTCGCCAGATGAGATTTGCCCGACAAATACCGAGTCATTTCCCGCGTGGGGATGCGCGTTTGCGCGGATCTGGTCGCCCAATGCGTTGAGTTGCCCAATGAGTTTCGCGCCTGTGCCCAAAACATCGGGCAGACCGGGGGGGCGCAAAACTTCGTGGATGGCTTCGCCTTTGCGGTGTACGGTGATTTCAAAAATCGCCATGCCGCGTCCTCCCAAAGGCAGACGGTCGCATAAGTATTCGGGAAAGAGTACGGCATCGCCCACATAACCCGCGTCAATAAGCCCTTTAATTTGGCGTTTGTCACCCCATGGGCCTTCGTGGTGATCGTGCGCGGTGAACAAGACATTGCCCGCGGGTAACGCGCGGGTTTCGCGGAGTGCGCGCAAAGCTTCGACACAGGCCGCGACCCCGCCTTTCATGTCGGCAGCGCCCGAGCCGCGCAAAATACTGCTGTCGATGCTCGGTGGCACGTAAGGCAGGTGAACCGTATCGAGATGCCCGTCAAACTGCAGGGTGCGCCCGCGTTTGCCCGATTCGAGCCGCGCCACCACCGCGGGTGCTTTGGGCCAGTTGGCTTCTGGCCGGTCGACCGCGAAACCGTCGCTTTGTAAAATTTCAGACAATCTGTCCGAGATTTTGTCTGCGCTGCGCGTGGGGCTAGGAATGGCGATCAGATCGATTGCCGTAGATAATAACCGATCTCGATCAACCGCCAGGCACACGTCTTTCACAAGGGTTTCAGACAACATGATGATCCTCGCTAAAAAAATAAACGCTGCAATGAGTTGTGTAAAATACCTCCTCTACTTTACCGCTTTGAGGGCTTGGATTGCGTCGTCGGTGGCGTCGATGATATGGGCACCCGAGGGCACGATAAATTCAAACCAGTTGTCTTGCAGGTCGGGATTGATGGTCAGGTTGTGAAAGGTCTGCGTGATGATCTCGTTGTCTTCCGCGTCAAACGCGCGGGTTCGGCGCAGCACGCCATTTTCGGGGTCGATGGTCAATTGGACTTTGACAGGGGGATGAGGCAGTTGCGCGTGCAAGAGATTGGCTTGGGGTTTGGCTTCAAAGACGCGGTGGGAATGTTCCTCGAGCATCTCGTCTCCAATGTAGCGAATGGTCGTCCATTCTATGCCTCGAAAGGGGCGCAGGGGATCGGCTTGATCCGCATCGGCTTCGAGGTTGGTGATGCGATAGACGCGACCCAGGTTGACTTTGGAGACGATTTTTTCTTCTCGGTCATAGGTCCACATCAGGCCGCCGTCAGACAGGCGTTGGGAAACGATCTCTCGATCTTGCACGGTGTCGAGACGCATCAGGTTGGGTCGCTTAAATGCCGCGTTAGCATTGAGTGTTAATTCCCGGTCCATAATGCGAATAACGGTCGTTTGCACGCCCACACAGCGGTCGATTTCTCTGACGTTTTTTTGTATTTCGACCATGATCTCATCGGTTTTCCCGTCGCCCGTTGACATTTTGTCTTTATTTTTTGCGCTGACCTGGGCCGTCAGTACCAGCATGGCGATCACCCAGTGTTTCATCATTTGCTCCTTGTGAGGAATTTTATTTTTCGGAGATGACATGCGCTGCGTCGGACACTTGGAGATCAAAAAATTTTGAACGTCACCCCAATGTGCCCGGAAAATCCACTGACCACATCATTCTGATCTTCAATGTATTTGATTCTGGCAAACAGACCGAGTTTTTCACCCACTGGAAATTTGTACCCCAACGCCCCACCGATAAAACGCTCAGACTCGCCATCGGCTATCACAACCCCAATATTGGGCCCAAAAAACAGCTTATGGGTTTCAAAATCGCGCATGCCGACCGTGTAATTGAGGCCCACACCCCATGCGTGCATCACAGGACTGGCAAAACTCACATCGTAAAACGGCGCCAAAATAAATGGCCCCGGTGGCGCGATGTGGATCGAGGCATGCAGGGTCAACCCACCCGCGGATTCAAAGCGCGGGCGAACACTGTCATTCCACATAAAGCCCCCACCCAGATTCACACTGTCGATAAACGCCGCATGGGCAGTGCCCATGCCCGGCAACGCACAGAGCACGAGACAAAAGTTTCTCAGAATCCTCATAAAATTTCCTCCGCCAGTTGATCACAAATACTGCTCGCCACAAGGTCGCTCGCCCAATGCCGCAACCACATCCCTCACGCGCTGAGAGCCATCGCGGGGCAAAACGAGGAGGGCATCATCCGTGTCGACCACAATTAAATTCTCGACATCGACCAGGGCGATCACCTTGTCGTTGCCGCCGTAAACCATTGCGTTTTTGGCATTGAGCGACAGCACATTGCCGTGCAATACATTGCCGTCTACATCCGCGGGCAACACATCTGCCAAGGCCCCCCACGCGCCGATATCGCGCCAATCGATATCGGCTTCTAAGGTCGCGACATCTGAGGCGCGTTCGAGAATCGCATGGTCGATGGCGATGTTTTTCATCTGTGGATACACCTCGGCAATGGCATCGGCTTCTCGTCCCGCTTTGGCAGCGGCGCCGATCTGTTCGAGCAGGGCATAGATTTCGGGTTCAAACTCGGCAAAAAGGTGCAGCATGGTGCTGGCTTTCCACACAAACATATTGCTGTTCCACAGATATTGACCACTCGCCAGATAGGACTTTGCAGTCTCTGCATCCGGTTTTTCTTGGAATGCCTCTACGGCATAAATCGGCTCGTTGTTCACTGTCGCGATCACATCGCCCTGTTGAATATATCCAAAACCCGTGTCCACGCGCGTGGGTTTTACACCGAGTGTGAACAGGGTCTCCGCGCGATCCGCCAGCGCGTCTTCTGCCACTTTGAGCAACCGACAAAATTCCTCGGGTTTGCCGATGTGGTGATCCGAACCCAAACTCGCAACCGCGCAGCCGGGAAAACGGGCTTCCAACAGGGCGCATTCCATCCCCACCGCAGGCCCTGTATTGCGAAGAGCCGGTTCTACAATGATATTTTTAGCAGACAAATTGGGCAATTGTTCGCGCACGCGACGCGCCAGTTCCGCGCCTGTGGATACATACAGGTCATCCATTTCCGCCAGCGAATGGAGGCGGTGAACCGCTTCTTGCAACATCGTGCGTTCACCTGTTAAAGCTTGAAACTGCTTGGGTTTGTCCCTGCGGCTCAAGGGCCATAGCCGCGTGCCCAGGCCACCTGCGCGAATCACAAATTTCATATTCCCCTCCGCCAAAAGCCATGCCTCTCGCCGGTGGTCTCAACCGAAACCTTGCAGCAAAGACCGTCTTTTTATATCTTTATTCAAATCCACGCGCGATGTCCCCAGGGGTCTTGCGATCCCCACAACAGGAGTTGACTGTTATGGCACTGACTGCCACCACATTGGAAGAGACCTATCAACAGATGGCCGAGCGATTAGACGGCATTGTACCCGATATCGAATTGCGCTACAAAGCCGAACTGGCCTACGAAATCAATACCTTGAAAAAAGCGCGCGGGGCGATTATCCTCGGGCACAACTACATGGAACCGGCGCTTTATCACTCTGTGCCAGATGTCGTGGGCGATTCGCTCGAGTTGTCGCGCAAAGCCGCGGAAACCGACGCGGACCCCATTGTCTTTTGCGGCGTGCGCTTTATGGCTGAGACCGCAAAAATTCTCAACCCCGACAAAACCGTTCTTTTGCCCGCGCGCGTTGCGGGTTGTTCACTGGCCGCGAGCATTACGGCAAAAGACGTTCGCAACCTGCGCCAACAGTATCCGGGCGTACCCATTGTCACGTACATCAACACCTATGCCGATGTCAAAGCCGAATGCGATATCTGCTGTACATCGGGCAATGCCCACAAGGTCGTGGAATCGCTCGACTCGGACACGGTCATCTTTTTGCCCGACGAATACTTGGCCGCCAATGTCGCGCGGGAAACCAATAAGCGCGTCATCTTTCCCACGAGAACGGGATTTTACGATCCAAAACCCGGTCTTGAATACGACATGATCGGCTGGCATGGTCGGTGCGAAGTACACGAGCAATTTACCGTGCAGGACATCGAAAATGTCCGCGCGCAATTTCCCGATGTCGTCGTGCTCTCCCACCCGGAATGCAGCCCAGAGGTGGTCGCCGCGTCCGACTTTTCGGGCAGCACCTCGCGCATGGTTGACTACGTGCGCGAAATGGACGCCGAGCGGTATTTGCTGCTCACAGAATGCAGCATGGGCGACAACATCGCCGCGGAAAATCCCGAAAAAGAAATGGTCGGTCTGTGCAGCATTCGCTGCCCGCACATGAACGAAATCACACTCGAAGACACGCGCAATGCCCTTCTCAATAACGAGCAAATCATCGAAGTACCCGAAGACATCCGCGTGCGCGCATTAAAAGCTGTGGAACGCATGCTAAAAATAAAGTAAGACGGGAGACGGGAGAGGCAAGAAGGCCACCTAATTCCTCGAGATCATTGCGAATTTCGATGAACTGCTATCGCGGTTGTATCTCGTTGTGTAAATTTGATGATAAGTTGCTTCGTTGGTGTGTTTTGTCGCGTACTGTGGAAATGGTTATCGACGGCAACAAATTTTCTATTGCCAAAAAATCTGATTTCGTCCTCATATCTCGCGGCCGTTGGCTCAAGCGTCTCGCGTCTCACCTCTTAACCTCTCTCCGCCTTTTCCCCATCGTAGATTTCGGTTTGAAACAGGTTGTTTTGAAACGCGAGGTACTGATCTTTTGTCATCTCTGGCTCGTAATCTGCAAGCACGGCGTTTGCTTTTGCCGCGCGATCGCAAAGCAGATCCACCGCCATCAATGCCAGTGACTTTGCCGGTTCTACATATCCCATCTCTTTATTTGAAATATGCCACTCAATACTGTGCCCCGGCCCTGTTGCGCCCGACATATAGGGGTGAAGTGCCGGCATAATGCAGGACACATCGCCCATATCGGTCGATCCGGTTCTGTGTCCGACTTCACAAAATTCACGCGCGCCCAAAAGCGTCTTGGCATTTTTCTCAAACAGCGCGCGCAAATCCGCGTTATTTTTTAACGGCATATACCCCGGTACGGTTTCTATTTCCACTGTTGCGCCAAGTGCTATCGCGCCTGCCCGCAGCGCGCGGTCCACCTTGCGATTGGCATCGAGAATCGCTTCTGCTGTGCGCCCTCGAACATAAGTTTCCATACGCACTTCCGCGGGTACGACATTGACCAACTCCCCACCCTTGGTGATGATGGGATGCACGCGAATCGCATCGTGATCCCGAAATGTTTCGCGCTGCGCGTTGATCGCGTTCAGTGCAATGTGAGCGGCACTTAAGGCATTGACGCCTCGGTGCGGCGCGCCACCCGCATGCGCGGCCCTGCCCACAAACCGAATCATCTTTGCCACAAATCCATTGGACGAGGCGGAAACCGCGGCTTTTGTCAGGGATTCATCGCTATGCGTGTGAATCATAACCGCCATATCGATATCGTCAAAATGCCCGTGCTCGATCAATTCCGGCTTGCCACCCAAAAAGCTCAACTTCCCCTCTTCCACCAGATTCAAACGGTATTCTACCTCTACAAATTCTTCTGCGGGCACGGCAAAAAAGACGACTCTGCCCGCCAAATCGTCTGCCGCGCGCGCGTCCACCATGCCCATCATCGCCCCCATCAATCCCGCGATCTGTGCATTGTGACCACAGGCGTGTGCCGCCCCCGTATCCGGATTGGCATTGGGATGATCGGATACCAAGATCGAATCGAGTTCGCCAATTAGCGCGACCGTCGGCCCGGGCGTGCTGCCCTGCAACACCCCCTTCACCCCTGTAATCGCCAGTTCGGTTTCACAAGGTACGCCAAACTCATTCATCGTTTGCGACACCAACTTTGCGGTTTCAAATTCCTTAAATCCCAACTCGGGGTTCGCCATAATGCGGTCGCCAATGCGACATATCTGGTCTCGCCGCCGATCGATGGCTTCACAAACGCGCTTTTTGAGTTCGACTTTTAAAGACATAATTTCCTCCGCTGTCGTCAGTTCGCCCAATCCCACCTCCCAAAATCGTCCCCATTTGTTCTGTGTTCTCCTTCGCGTCTTTGCGTCTTCCGCCTTCACCTAATTTTCAACAACAACACCAGCAAAATGGGGGTTACAACGGCCTGTAAAAGCGTAAATCTGACCAGCACTTGTGTATTGGACCAGCCCCATTTCTGGCGGACGTGATCGTGCAGAGGATAACGCACATGTTTGAAAATGCCGATGTTAAAAAACCGCAACAAAGCCACTTTCAAAAGCCCTGTCGCGCCATTGACCAGCACCACCCCGGCAACCACGACAATCAAAAGTGGATTGCCACACGCCAAGACCAGCATGCCGAGCAACAAGCCCAAGGGACGAGACCCCGCGTCGCCCATCAACACGGCACTCGGATTGGCATTGTGCCACAAATAGCCCACCAAGCACCCGGTCATGACAAAAGCCAACACGGCCCAATTGGCACCTTCCTTGTAGTGCGGCACCAGCAAATATTGGGCGATCTCCCGATGTCCCACAATGCCGTACAGCGCGCCCCCCAAATAAATAAATGCCAACGCGCACAAACTGCCCGACAGGCCATCCACGCCATCGGTACAATTTGTCGCATTGATCGCCATCCACAACAAAAACGATGCAACGGGAACGTAAATCCATAGCGGTACAATAACCGGGGTCTTGATCAGCGGCAACCACACTTCGACCGGTGACAACTGGCACACCACCAGAGCGCCCAAAATTGAAATGCCCAAATCGAGCATTCCCATGCGGTATTCACTCCACCCGCTGTCGCTGCGATCATCGAGAAAACCCGCCAGCATCGCCAAAAACAGGCAGCCCAAAGCTTCCAGATACCGCGCGCCAAGGGGCACAAATAAAAATCCGACCACAATCGAAATTGCAATAAAAACAACGCCTGCGCCCACGGGCTTGCCCTCATTCTGAACTGCCCCAACAGCATGGGCACGCCCTTGGTCGCGCGGCAGCCGGTGCCACAACACGGGCAGCAGCCACCATGTGAACGCGCAGGCGAGGGCGGCGCCTGCGCCCCCTAAAAACAGATACGAAGTGAACAGCCGAAATGGCCCATAGATATCCAAAAGTTGCTCACCCAGCCAGTAGAGCACAATATAGACTCCTGCATGACATTTGGAGAAGCGAAACAAATCGGGTTCAATGTAAGGTCTCCATCATCAAAGGGCAAGTCTGAACTCAAAGGGCAAGTCTGAACTCGCGGCCGAGTCGTAACGATTTGGGATATCTGAAAAGTCATTCTGGCGAAAGCCGGCAGGCGCAAGCACGTTGTGCGTGCTGGCTTTGGGTGATGGTTTTTCGTGATGGTGCATTGTGTGATGGCTTATCTGAATGCTGCGTAAATCACTTACAAATGCAAGTCATATAGCGCGCTAAATAGTTTGAAAAAAAACCTTGACGCAAAAACACCGCCTTTCTATTTTTTGATCATTATGAACACTTGGATCGACAACTTTATTACCCCCCAAAACCCGAACGCTGTTTTGCCCGGGGATGCGTTTGCCCACACTGCCCATCACTACACCCATCGTGTTGCGTCTATGACCTTTTGCGCGATGCGCTCGGCGGTGGATATGTCGTAATATTTTGTTGTCCAATGAACAAGCCCGCTGTCGAGAGAGACAGCGGGCTTTTTTTGGAGAAAATTAAAATGGCACATAATGACGATGCCTACGGACGCATGATGTGGGATTTTCATCGCGGCATACCCGCAGAGGAAATTGACCGTCAACTCGAAGAAGGCACAGAACTCCATCTCGATTTTGAAAAGCTCCGCAAGGTTGCACAGACCGATCATCCCGTCATTCCCGTTGCCGTACAGGATGTGGATAGCAAAGCCGTTCTCATGATCGGCTTTGCCAATGAACGGGCACTTGACTACGCGCTCGAGCACCGCTTGGCAACTTTTTGGAGCACATCGCGCAATGAACTCTGGATCAAAGGCGCGACGTCTGGCAATAGGCTCGAATTGGTCGATGTGCGCGTCAACTGCGAGCAAAATTCACTGCTCTATCTCGTGCGCCTCAAAGGCGACGGGGCGTGCCACACCCGCGAGAATGGCCGAGCGCGTTACGGCTGTTATTACCGCAGCATACACAATGGAAAATTGACCTTTGTAGATCCAAACACCACCCCGGAGTAATGCGATGGACTTCACGATTGCCCGAATCCGCGCGGATCAATGGCAAATTCTCAAACACACGCGCCTCCGCGCACTGAAAGACGCGCCTTATGCCTTTGGCACGACCTTGGCAGAGGGAAAAGAAAGAACCGACAAAGACTGGCAAGACATGGCGAGAGACCACGCCGCGCGGTCGGATCGCGCGTATTTCATGGCTTATGTGGCAGACAATCCCTGTGGGATGGCGGGGTGTTACCGCCGCACATCCGACACGGCAATGCTCACCGCAATGTGGGTCGCGCCCGAAGTTCGGGGACAAAAAATCGGCGAGCAAATTGTGCGCGCGGTTATCCAATGGGCCAAAAGTGCCACCACCCTCGAAGCATGGGTCAGTGAAAACAATCCGGCGCGCCTCTTTTATCAAAAAATCGGATTTAGAGAAACCGGTGCCGCCGAACCCATGTGCTCGAGTCCCGACATGCAATGCCTTCTGGTTGCGCTCGACCTCACATCCCGAAATCCGGGTTGATTCGCAAACCTTTCAACGGTATATTGCGCGCAGTGCGCGACAAAAGTTGTCAGCCTGTCCTGCCACCCAAAAACAGCGCGAACATCGATTCGCAGCATGCGACGATAGGAGGGAGAAAACGTGGGTTACGATCTCAAAATTTTTTCCGGCAATACCAATCGGCCATTGGCCGAAGACATCAGCAGCATTCTCGACACTCGGCTCGCCGAAGCCGTTGTGACTCGTTTTTCAGGCGGCGAAACACATGTGCAAATCGATGAAAATGTGCGGGGTTGCGATGTGTTCATCGTTCAACCCCTGTGCTCAAACGAAGAAGAAGGTCTCTCGCCGAATGACGCGTTGATGGAGCTCCTCATCTTGATCGACGCGTCGCGCCGCGCGTCTGCCCGCCGCATCACCGCGGTCGTGCCCTACTATGGCTATGCGCGGCAGGATCGCAAAGACCGCCCCCGCGTGCCCATCACGGCCAAATTGATCGCCAACATGATCTATACCGCTGGGGCGCGGCGGGTTCTCACCCTAGACCTGCACGCCAATCAGATCCAGGGGTTTTTTGATATACCCGTTGACCACCTCTATTCCATTAATATTTTGGGCGAATACTTCAGACAGAAAAATCTCGAGGCCCTCGTTGTCGTCGCACCCGATGTGGGCGGGATAAAAATGGCGCGCGCGTATGCCGAATTGCTCGGCGCGCCATTGGCGATTGTGGATAAACGCCGCTGGAGCGGTCAACAAACCGAAGTCATGAACATCATCGGCGAAGTCAAAGACAAAAACGTCGTTATCGTCGACGATATCATCTCCACGGGGAGTTCCCTCACCAAAGCCGCTGCCGCGCTCAAAGACAAAGGCGCGCGCGACATTTGCGCCACCATCGTTCACCCCGTGCTGGTAGATCCGGCCGTTGATCGCGTGGAAAGTTCCGCGCTCACAGAACTCGTCGTCTCCAACTCCATTCCCGTGCCCAAACGCGCCCAAAATGGCAAAATCAAGGTCCTCTCTGTCGCCCCCATTCTCGCTGAATCCATCCGCCGCATCAACAATGACGAATCCGTCAGCAACCTCTTTGCCAATGCGAAGGTTGAGGGATGACGCGCGCGAGACACATCGGCCTGCAAGCGTTCACAATGCTTTGCCCGTTTGGCGCCGACAAAAAAACCGACCCCGTGATGGGATCGGTTCATCGGCATGCCCCCGTACTCAGGGGTTGCCGAGATTAAAACCAATTCCCACCGCGGTGCGCAGGGCACTTGCGTCTTCTTCCTCGCCGATGACCCAGCGAAACTCAAACAAAATCTCCACCTTGCGGCGCAACAGGTGTTTCTCCATGCCGATGAGGATAAAGTGAAGCGAAGTTTGGTATTCGTTTTGAAATTCGTTGATGATCAACCGCTCGCGCCGCACCCGGTTTACCCCCAATCCACCGCCCATATACGCATACGCAGTCCCGGATTTGTGCGGCCATAGATACTTGAGAAAAGCCCCACCGCCCCTCGCTTGAATCTCTGTACCGTCGAGATCGGATCCGCTACCTGTTTCCGCGCCAATCTCGAGACGCAGATTGGGCGTAAATACCGTTGCAATATCTGCCTGAAGCGCGAAGAAATGCCGAGTGTCGTTTGCCTGCACAACGTCTAAACCGACCTTGGTCGCCAGATTGTAAAGCCCAAAACCCGCCTGGGCACTCGATGAAAAAAGAACCAAGACAAAACATCCAACACCCGCTAAAATCCTCATAAGACACTCCTTAAGGCACTGTTCGAGAACAACTGCTTACCGCGACGCGGCCAGTGCCAACTGTTTGAGATAAGAATAGGTATAAATACCCGTATCGTGTCCATCTGTCCACCGAATTTGAATGGCGTAATTCCCGACGGGAACGACCTCCGACAGTTCCACCGACGGCGTTTTATCCGCAGTAATCATCTGCAACTGCGCGTCTCGCTCTGCCCGGAGACCTTCACACAAAGCACAGGGACAGGCTTTTCGCACCTCGCGCAACATCACGCGCAAAACCCCATGGTCTGCCCAATCCATTTCGAGCCACCCCCCCGCGCGGTGTACGCGAATCCGTTTGGGTTTTTCTGTCACTGCCTGCCTCCTAACGCCCCAACCGATGTCTCAACCCCAATTCCTGAAGCAAAATACCATACTGCTCGCGCAGATCGTTTTGCAGGGCAAAGGCGCGGTTGTAAGCAATGGCAGCATCTTCAAAGAAGCCCTGAACGGTCAGCACCCGCCCCATGAGAATGTAATTGGGCGCGTAATCGGGCGCGCGCGCTGTGGTTTCATCGACCATGTCGAGCGCCTGTTCCAGGTGTCCTGTTGTCAAGTAAATCCAGCCCAAACCCTGATACGCGGCGATGACATCGGGGTCCATGACAAGCCCCTGTTGATAAAATTGCTCTGCTAAAGTCATATCGCCCAAACGCTGGTGTAAATATCCGAGCGCGATCCAAACGCTTGCATCGGTCGAGTCGTGAACGGACAATTGTCGACAGACCTCAAGTGCTCGATCAAAAATTTCCGCGCGCAAATAAGCCGATGTGAGGAGCCGCAACGCTTGGGTATGCGCGGGGTTTTGCAGCAAAATATCGCGCAAAGCACCAGCCGCGGCAACGGGGGTGCCAGCCTCCAGAAAAGCGGCGGCATCTCTCAACTTGGCATCGAGAATCGCCGCGGTCAAATCATCCGAAATTACAGCGGTTGAATCAATGTCGTCATTGCTCTCACGCGCGTCTTGTGCATCGGCAATTGCCGCGCCGAAAAATGCAAAAATGAGCATTCCCACTCGCAACATCATAAGCTCTTTCTGTAAAGCGATCAGGAGTCAGCGGTTAGACAAAGCCATGAGGCATAATTTGTCCAAAGTTTAGTACACTCTTTCAGCAAAAAAATCGCATCCATGCGCGATTTAGTGCATCGCAAAAACAATGCCCTTTAGAGGCGCGAGGGACGTCCGGTGTAAGTCCATTTGAAAGGCGTAATCACGGGATACCCAGCGGTGACATCTAAGGGATATGGGGAAATTTTTATTTTTTTGCGCTGCCGCCCAGAAAGGCCCGGCTCGTAAATTTCAATGGCCGGGCGGTTGCGCCACATCACGAGAACGAGGTCGGGATCGAGGTCTATTCGTTGAGAGATCAATTTGAACATCAAATAGACACCTGTCATCAATTTGGTCATCGCATACTCGGTGAGTGTTATACATCAGGGGATTCAGGGAACCTTTGTTGTCAGTAGCTCAATTTCCCATGTTGCCTTGCAGGTGTGGGATTACAACCACTTCAAAATCGCCACAATCAACCCCAAAACAACAAGCACTATCCCAAAACGCCATTTGGCGTCCTTGTCCATTTTATCGAATCGCTGCTCAATTTTGTGTCTTATTAAACCCCTCGCGCACATCTGCTCTCAGGTCAGAAAACCGCTTATCCATTTGATCAACCACACCGGCAAGGTAGCCTTGCTCTCTCTCGCTTTTGCCGTGACTTGCTTGAACATTGCGTTTCCCCAACAGTCACATTCTCCTTTGCGCGTCTGCCCATCCAAAAATCATGACTATCATCATGAGTAATCCAAATCTTATTAGCATCATTTATTTTTTTCTTTTTTAACGAAGAGGTGACCGCTAGTTCTGCTTTCTTTTTAGACATCAGTCTGGCGTAATGTAAAAAAATAAAGGCTACTCTCGTCCCTTATTCGGAGGATGTGGCCGATGGGACACAACGACCGGTTTGTGGGTGCGGGAGATACCAAAGCGTGTCCTTATTTCCGTTACAACAGGCTGCCAACGAGTCGGGGTACGTCTATACCAATCTTCTAAGTATGTTTCAAAATGTTGGTTCTTATAGAGAGGGCCACGATTTAGATATCTGATAGCATTCCACGCTTTGGGGTTGTCTTCAAAAATGTTGAGAAGGTGCAAAGCCACAATATTGTTTTTGTCTCGCAGATAAGGATTTGATTCAAGTTGCTGGCGGTTTTGTCGGTACCATTGTTTGAAATTGTCAGGACTTTGTGTGGGGATGTCTCGTATTAAGTCTTGCCAATATATTTCCAGTGATCCATTTGTCGCATAATGTTGAAATCTCCAATCGCCGTTAGGCGGGGCTGTTTTCCATTCTTCGGATAAACGTTTAAGTGCATAAATAGAGGCCAAAGATGCAAGGGATTCTTCAAACCATCTTTGTTGTTCATAGGGGAAGCCTTCACGATAATTTGTAAGTATATGCCCATATTCGTGAGCGAATTGAAAAATTTGCTGTGCCCATCTTCTGTGCTCAGAATCAAGCCAAACAATGTAAGACCCATTGTGGTGACGATTATAGAGAATACGCGGGCCTTCGGGTTCTTTGTGTTGAACGATTATGTCAGAATCCAAAGCATATACAAGCGGGCTTGAAAATGCATCTCTAACACTTTCACAAACAGTTTGAATTGTCCATAAGGTTGTATTTCCCCATGCGCCAGCTTCAACAGTAATTTGGGGCTTCAATTTTGGCGTTTCTTTCCAAAGGGTATCACGAACCACAACAGTATTATGTACAACAAGAGTATCGACTACGGTCAAGGTATCAACCCACTTATCAGCGTCAAAAGTTGCTCCGCCTGTCTTGCCAAAGTTGGCTGTGAATATCAAGAAATCTGCAAAATCTACCACGCCGTTGCCATCCAGATCGCCGCGTAGTCTCTCTTGTGAATTGGTTGGCGTGACCGAAAACAACACCACACAAAGAACAAAGCTAAAAATTTTCATGTTTTTTCTTTTATGTCGCATGATCACAAGTAACGATTTTAGCGAATTGCAATAGTTACGTTGAGACTTGAGGGAGATCCGTAATACGACAAAAAGACAAAAACGCTCTCGTGAAACAAGTGGAAGCGTTTTAATTTTTATTTTTCCTGACAACGGACCGTTTACTCTTTGACCATCACATCGTGAAACCATTTACTCCCTGTCGGATGCAACTTAAATCCCTTGACTCGGATGTGAAAGGTAGCGGTTTGAGTTGCGTGTACCAGCGGTACCCAGGGCACGTCGTGCAAAGGATCGCTGCGATAAAACGCAATGTTGTTGGCGGGCTTTTGGGTCGCGCTCTTGTCCAGCAAAACATAGAGAAAATTGTCGGGGTCGCCGTTGTCTCCGGTCCACCCCAACAATGCCATATCGTGCTGCCCGCGCTGAACTTTGTCCAAATACGTATATTTTTTTATCATTTTAATGCGCATCCTCCATTCTTCCCGTTGCGTGTCGATCAGGTCAACGGTCAACCGCTCGTGCTGCCAAACGCGGCGACGAATCTGAGAAAGTCATCAAAATTAACTTCATTGTCGCCATTTAGATCCATGCGGGCATCCCAACCCTCGTCCGATGGCCTTTTTCCAAACACGCCGACAAATGCGAGAAAGTCCTGAAAATCGACAGTTCCACTCCCATCAAAATCAGCATTTACCGTCGGTGTCTCTGAACCCGTTGCTTTCGCAAAACTCAACACGATCTTAATTGGATCATCTTCCGAAACGAACTGAGCAAGCACGCTACTTGCCAGGCCTCTCACAGACTCATCTAATGACGCCAATAACTCATCCAAAAGAAGCGGACGCATAATGTATAAAGAATCCGCAGTCGCCGTGTACGTGTAGCGGAGTGTATCTGCATTTTCGCGCGCGATGACCAGTTCGTGGGTATCGGCCACCAAAGTGTAATTCGCTTCATAGTGGCTCGTATCGGGCACAGAGACAGTAAGCGGGATCAATAATACCGCAGAGATGGTAGAGGCGGTCATATAATCGGCTTGAACCGCGCCATCTGAACCAAATGTCAGTGTGCCGTTGGTCTCGCCTTCAAATGTGAGCGGGTGGACCGCAGCCACGAGCGCCGCCGGAACATAAGCTCTTAGCGCGGTCTTCTCGGCTGTCCAAGAACCGACGATCTCGCCGCCTTTGGGCTGAGGGGTTTCCGTCAGCAATTGCGCGTCTGCCTGTCCAAACACTGTGACGACCATCATCAGTAAACCAAAATTTTTCAACATGTTAATGCGCTTCCTCCATCTATTGGCCGCGACGCAAAAAATCGACAAGTCCATCTCGCCCCTCCTGTTTTGAATTTCACTTCGCTTCCCGGTTCATCCCCCCCAGCACTCTATCGCTTCCCAATTTACGCAATTTGCGTGCCCCTTGCAATACTTTTAACCCAAGCTGTGAGAGTCCGAGCCGGGTGATCTTCGGCTTGTCATGTTTCGCATCGCGTGCTATTTTTGGAGCACCTTGCAAAATACACACGCGAAAGGAGGGCGCATGCCGTATCGGGTTCTCGTCGATGTCGATCTACCAGATGAAATTTTGGAGCTGCTGGGCAACCGCTGTGACCTCCACATCTTGGCGCGCGGCAATGTCTCAAGCGAAAAATTCGCGCGGGCACAAGGGCTGCTAACCTATGGACACATGACGGTCAATGGCGCGTTTATGGATCGCATGCCCCATCTGAAAGTCATCAGCAATTTTGGTGTGGGCGTCGATCACATCGACCTGTCAGCGGCCAAACAGCGCGGCATTCCCGTGGGCAATACGCCAAATATGCTCGACGGCGCGACAGCCGATATGACCTTTGCAATGCTCATGGCCGCGGCGCGCAATATCGTCATTGGCGACCGCTTTGCGCGCAGCGCAGCATTTACCCACTACGACCCCCGCATTTTGATCGGGCGCGAAGTTCACGGCACAACCCTGGGGATTATTGGCATGGGCAACATCGGCAGGCAGGTCGCGCGGCGGGCATGGGGGTTTGACATGAAAGTGCTCTATCACAACCGAAAACCCGACCCCAAAGCCGAGATCGAATTGGGTGCGACGTACGCGTCCTTTGATGATCTGCTCGAGCAGTCGGACTTTGTGACCCTAAATTTACCCCTGACTGAGGAAACGCGAAATATGATCGGTCGAGATCAACTCAGGCGCATGAAAAAAACCGCGGTGCTGGTCAATCTGGCGCGCGGCGGCATTGTCGATCACGATGCCCTTGTGGAAGCCCTCGAGAAGAACTGGATCGCGGTTGCCGCGCTCGATGTGACCGAACCCGAACCCCTCCCGCGCGACCATCCCCTCTTGTCGATGGACAACGCGATCATCGCGCCCCACCTCGGCAGTGCCACGCATCAGACGCGCGTCGCAATGGCGCAGCGCACGGTTGATAATCTTTTCGCAGGACTCAGGGGGCAGCCGTTGATTACTTCTGTGGCGTGAAAAGCGATCACGGATTAAACGGATTATGCAGATTACGCGGATGAGGCCGAAGAGGGGTTATTCAGTAATGTAGGGATGCGGCTCCTTGATTAAGTCGTTCAAGAGTCTGATCCTGCGGATGTAAGCAGGGGCAGGCTTCGTGCCTGCCGATGATGCAATAGGCGAGGGATATACCATCCCCCTTGCGTTTGACTTCTCACGTCGTAGAGATATTGATGTTCAAATTCGACTTGGACTTCGCGCAGATGCGACTACACTTCAAAGCGCGAGACCCCATGCGCCTGCCACCCTACAAGGGATCGACATTTCGAGGGGCTTTTGGCGTTGCGTTTAAGCGCGCGGTTTGCATTGTGCAACACGGGGAGTGCGCGCGGTGTTTGGTTCGGGCGCAGTGCGTGTATCCCTACGTATTTGATACACCCGTGACCAATGCACAGGGCATTTTTCGGGGCTATCGGGACGCGCCGCATCCCTACGTGATCGAACCGCCGCTGGAAACCAAAACCGATTACGCGCCCGGCGATGGATTTGCCGTTGGTTTGACGCTGATTGGCAAGGCGTTGAACTACGTGCCGTATTTCATTTACGCGTTTCAACGCATGGGGGAAACAGGTGTTGGGCGCGGGCGCGGCAGGTGCGATCTCATTTCGGGTGAGGCACTGCACGCCGATGGATCGTGGCAGTTGGTTTACGACGGCCCGAGCGAGATGTTGCAACGGGATGTGTCGCGCTTGCAGGCGATAGACGTGATGCCCGACCCAATGGGATCGCGGGTTCGCCTTTCATTTGTCACGCCCACGCAACTCAAAGCAGACCGGATGTTGCAACGGGAATTGGATTTTCCCGTGCTGATGCGCGCGCTGTTGCGGCGGTATTCGGCACTCGCCGCGTTTCACGGCGACGGGCCGCCGGATTTGGATTATGGCGATTGGGTCGCGCGGGCAGAACGCGTTCAGACAGCGCATTGCGATTTGACCTGGCGCACCTGGGAGCGGTTTTCAAACCGCAAGAACCGCCGCATGCAGGTGAGCGGTTTTACGGGTGACGTGGTTTTTGAGGGCGATTTGGAACAGTTCCACCCGCTGCTGGCACTCGGTGTGCCCATGCATGTGGGCAAGTGGACCAGCTTTGGCATGGGACAATACGCTTTGAATCTGTAATTACTATCCGCCTACTGGGGCATTGCAACCGACTTCGACAGGCGCATTCAGGAGCACTGAGTACTGGAATATTGAAACGCAAAAAAAAGAACCCTTTGTGTCTTCGCGTGTTTGTCTTTGTGTGAGATGAATCGGGAAGGATTACCCAAGTACTGGGGTATTGAAACTGGAAGGATTCTCCGAATACTGGGAGTTCACCAAATCAAGGAGGTTGCAGTGGTCAAACGCATTGTCGCCATCGGCTTTATCTATCTCTGCATATCGGTCGCCTGGATCATTCTGAGCGCGACCGTCCACTTCCGCACCGAGAAACAGGACGACAAGCTCAAAAGTGCCGTGGGGCAACTCTGGGGCACACCGCAGACGCAGCAGGCCCCGCAAATCTACTGGCTGGATCGCGTCACCCATATCGAGACCAACGCCGAGGGCGAATCCGTCTCGCGCACGGTGGATGAAAAACGCTTCCTGAACCTGACGGCCAGTCGCGTTGAAGTTGATTTGTCCCTGGAGCATCGGCGCAAGGGCTTGCTGTGGTATTCCACGTACCAAGTGCAATTCGCAGCCTCGTACACGCTGATCAATTCCACCGATCAAAATCTGGACTTGCACTTCGACTTGGAACTGCCCGCGCCCCGTGCTGTGTACGATGATTTCACTTTAACCGTCGATGGTCAGTCCATTGCCGATCTCCCGATCCACAACGGCCATCTCGTCCAACCCGTCCATTTGGATCCCGGGCGAGAAGTCCCCATAGCGGTATCCTATCGCTCACAGGGCATGGACCAATGGCGGTACAGTTTTGGGCACCACGTCAACCAGGTATCGGACTTTGAGTTGGTGATGCACACCGACTTCGCGGCCATTGACTTTCCAGAGGACAGCATGTCCCCCACCGCCAAGGCCCGCAATGGCGATGCCTGGATTCTGAAGTGGACCTACAACCATCTCCTCACGGGCATTGACCTAGGAATGATCCTACCGGCCCGTCTCAACCCCGGTCCCTGGGTCAGTCAGGTCGTTTCTGTCGCCCCCATATCCCTTTTTCTCTTTTTCTTTTTGCTCTTTATCTTTACCATTGTGCGCGACCTCAACCTGCATCCGATGCACTATTTCTTTCTCGGTGCCGCCTTTTTCAGTTTCCATCTGCTGCTGGCCTATTTGGTCGATCTGATGATCATCCACTATGCTTTTGTCCTGGCTTCGGCGGTCTCCATTTTTCTCGTTACTTCGTATATGCGGTTGGTCTTGGGCACGCGCTTGGCTTTTGTCGAAATTGGTCTGGGCCAGTTTGTTTACATGGTGTTGTTCTCCTACACCTTTTTCTTTCCCGGCTATACCGGACTGGCCATTACTCTGTTGTGCATTCTTACCCTGTTCGCCGCCATGCAATTCACCGGCCGCACCGATTGGAACGCGGTGTTTAATAAGAAAGACGTGCCCTCTTCTTGAATGGATCTTGTGTCTGAATCGAAGGGTGCCGAATGAAAGCGTTTTTTGTTGTGATAGAGATTGGAATTACCTACCTTAGAATTTGTCATTTTATCGTCATGTGTGCTATTGAAGGCATACCTTTTGGCGTCAATAACAATCCATTTTCGGGGATTTTTTGCGATGACCAAGTATCTCTTTAACTCTTCGGGCCAGTGGATCGCCTTTAAGCGCGGCAAATATATCTTTGGCACCGAAGGCAACTGGATTGGCTGGACACCCTGGAATAACGGGGATGTCGTCGATCCCGACGGGGAGTACCTCGGCAGCATAACGCAAAACAACCGACTGTATCGGTTCAGCAATCGGCCCAACAGAGGTTATCCGGGTTATCCGGGCTACGCAGGCGATTCACCATTGCCGCCATTTGCTGAAGATATCGAAGAACTGGAAACCGTTTGATGTCATCTCACTTCCAGTGCTATCCCTCTCCAGTTCAATCACAACAGATCCAAACCACATGGCTCGAATATTCACGGTACGTAATCAGATTGTCCACGAAATGGATATAGATTTCTCACCAACCAATAGGAATAGACGCTATCGGACTCGGGAGGCGATGGTCGCCGACACAAACGAGATTTTCAGGATATCGAAAGTTTTCTTGGAAGCGGTTGCTCGCAAACTCATGTGACAACTCATCCCTTGAATAATGGCCCCTGTGGATAGTTTCTACGGGGTCACTTTTGTATCTATGCCCTCATCTGGAGGGGCATAAATTCGCGTAAAGGAATCACTGTGATGGGTATTTCAGTAGAGAAAATCGATCTCAATATTTTGAACATGCACACGCGATTTCCGTTTAAGTACGGGATTGCATCGCTGGTGGCATTGCCCCATTTGTTTGTGCGGGCAAAGGTCAATGTCAATGGGACAAGAGAAATTGGATTGGCAGCAGAGGGCTTGCCGCCCAAGTGGTTCACGAAAAATCCAGCCGCGCCATTTACCGATGATCTGGATGAAATGCTGACGGTCATTCAAAGGGCATGCGATTTTGCACTGCAAAGCGATACGGGAGATTCGGTGTTTGATTTTTGGCAGAAGGTCTATGCCAAACAGCGCGCGTGGGCCCATCCAACGGCATATCCGCCGCTGTTGTGGGCGTTTGGGGTCAGTATGGTCGAACGCGCAGTGATCGATGCCTTTTGTCGGGCGAAAGGCGCGACATTTGCACGGGCTGTGCGAGAGAATACACTGGGTATTCGCCTCGGAGATATCCACGCAGAATTGGACGGAATAACACCCGGCGACCTTTTGATCAAGTCTGCGCGGCGGTCAATTACCGTGCGGCACACGGTGGGATTGGCCGATCCCTTGACGGACGAAGACATCGCGCCGCGGGATCGGGTGGATGATGGCCTGCCCCAGTCATTGGCTGCAAATATCGAAGCCTATCAGCTAACGCATTTAAAAATTAAATTGTGCGGCGATGCAGAACAGGATCTGGAGCGGCTTCGGCGGATTGCGGGTTTGATGGGCGATCGCTGTGCGTTCACGCTGGATGGCAACGAGCAATACACGGCGGTCGAACCCTTTGAAAAACTGTGGAAAGCCATTGCAGGCGACGCGGGGCTTTCGCGCTTTATGGACGGGTTGCTTTTTGTGGAGCAACCGCTTCATCGCGATATGGCTATGAGTGCAGGGGTCAAAGCCGCGTTGATGGATTGGGCAGATCGCCCCCCGATGATTATCGACGAATCGGATGGCGCGCTCAACAGCGCGACGCGGGCATTGGATTGCGGGTATGTGGGCACGAGCCACAAAAATTGCAAAGGCGTTTTTAAGGGCATTGCAAATGCGTGCCTGATGGCACACCGCCGCCGACGCGATCCTTCGGGGACGTATATCTTGAGCAGTGAAGATCTCGCCAATGTCGGCCCCGTGGCTTTGTTACAGGACCTGGCCGTATTGGCTGTGCTGGGCGTGGATCATTCGGAGCGCAATGGGCATCATTATTTTGCGGGATTGGGGATGTATCCCGAAGATATTCAAAGACGAGTTCTGGCGCGTCACGCCACCTTGTATCGCCAACACGCGCGGGGTTTTCCCGTTCTAAATGTCCGCGATGGCGCGCTGAATGTAGAAAGTGTGATCAACGCGCCTTATGGTTATGGTTTTGAACTGGATACGCTGCAATTTACCCCCCTCGCGGATTGGACAGCTGATTCGCTGGAACTTTAAGTGCGCGGTCACCTTTCGTCACCCTTTATCGCCCTTCGACAGGCTCAGGGTGCGGCTCAGTCACTTTGCACTCATGCTTTTCACCACTCACCCTGAAAGCCAAACCCATGAACATAGACTGGCATCGCGTCGAGAGAGAAGTGACGGTTTTTTTACAGGATCTGATTCGGTGTGATACGACCAATCCGCCTGGCAATGAGATTTTGTGTGCAAATTACATTGCCGATGTGTTGAAGCGCGAGGGGATTGGCGCGGCGGTTACGGCGTCAGCACCCGCGCGCGGAAATGTCACGGCCCGCTTAAAAGGGGGAAACGCGCCCGCGCTCATGCTGTTGGGGCATACAGACGTGGTGGCGGCAGAACCCGATAAGTGGTCGCGGGATCCATTTGGCGGGGATTTGCACGGGGGATATATTTGGGGGCGCGGGGCGCTGGATATGAAGAATATGGTGGCGGCAGAGTTGATGGTTTTTTTGCTTTTGAAACGGCAGGGCATCGCGTTGAATCGCGATGTGATTTACGCGGCAACAGCAGATGAAGAGGCTGGCAAAGGCAACCACGGCATTGGGTGGCTCATTGATCGTCATCCCGATCAAGTGGATGCAAAGTACGTGTTGACAGAGGGCGGGGGTGGCGATTTTTATGTGAATGGAAAGCATTTTTATACGTGTCAAACCGGGCAAAAGGGGATTTTCCGATTTCGCCTCAAAGCAACGGGACAGGCAGGGCACGGTTCTCGCCCCCACAACGACAATGCCGTGATCAAACTGAGTCGGGCAGTTGCGGCTTTGGGAGACGCGAAACTGCCGATGCATCCCTCTGAAACACTGCGCGCGTTTTTGGAGGGCATTGCCGCGACACAAGATGAAGAGACCGCTCGGCAATTGCGCCGGGTGCTCGATGCAGAGCACAGCGAAGCGGCCTTGCAAAAATTGCCCCTTGCGCCCGACATGATGGCGTCCCTTCGCGCCCTGTTGCACAATACGGTTTCGCCAACTGTATTGGCAGCGGGCGGGCAGATCAATGTGATTCCCGCCGAAGCAACCGCGCGGATCGATGGCCGACTCGCGCCTGGTCAGACCGATAAGAGCTTTGAAGCCGAAATCCGGAACTGTATCGGCGATGGGCTCGACCTGATTGTGGATCAATACAGCCCTCCGTTAGAGACGAGCACGGATTCGCCCCTGTATCAGACCATTGTCGAGGTGATGGGCGAACGCGACCCGGATGCGGTTGTGCTGCCCGCGCTGATGACGGGCGGTACAGATGCCAAGCACATTTGCCAGCGCTGGCCCGATGTGCGGGTTTACGGCTTTATGCCCCATCGCCAAGTGCCGGGTGAAGAGGAGATGAGTTTGATACACGGGCATGACGAGCGCGTATCAGTAGAAAATCTCGTGTTTGCAACGGGCGTTTTGTACGATATTGTGACGCGGTTTTGCGCCTGAGTTGCGCGCGTTAGCGTCAAAGCCTCGGGAGGGAAGGCGTGAAAATTCTGGTGACGGATTATGCATGGGCAAATCTCGATGTGGAAAAAGGCATCTTGGGCGGCATCGGCGCCGCGCTCGTTCCCGCGCCCGATAGCAAAGAGGAAACCCTCGTCCGATTGGCAAAAGGGTGCAGTGGGATTTTGACGTGCTGGGCGCAGACGACGCGCCGCGTTATCGCGTCTGCCTTGCCCCATTTGAAAGTGATTGTGCGGTACGGCGTGGGCTTGGACAACATCGACGTGGCTTATGCGACCGAGCAGGGCATTCCCGTGGCCAATGTGCCGGACTATTGTGCGATTGACGTGGCCGAGCAAACCATGGCGTTGCTGCTGGGGTTGTCGCACAAGGTCGCGCAATTTGATCGATTGATTCGCGGCGGAACATGGGATATTCAGGCGGGCTTGCCCTTGCGCCGCTTGACGGATCAAGTGCTCGGCTTGATCGGCTTTGGACAGATTGCCCGCGAGGTGGTGCCCCGCGCGCGGGCTTTTGGGCTGCAGGTGGCGGCTTATTCGCGGTCTTTGACGCCCGAGCGGGCGCGCGTCTATGGCGTCGAATCCATGGATTTGGACGCCTTGATCGGCACCTCGGATTTTGTATCGCTTCACTGCCCTTCGACCGCTGAGACGAGAGGGATGATCAACGCGGATAACTTGGCAAAGATGAAACCGACAGCGTGTTTGATCAACACCTCGCGGGGCGACATTGTCGATGAGGAGGCATTGCTCGCGGCATTGCAAAATAAAACCCTTGCGGGTGCTGCCCTGGATGTGCGCTGTCAAGAGCCGCCCGAAGCGGGCGACGCCCTGATCTCGATGGATCGGGTGATTCACAGCCCGCATTCGGCATTTTATTCCCAAGAGTCGCTTATCGAGTTGCAGGCAAAAGCCGCCTGGGAAGCGCGGCGCGTGTTGACGGGTGAAGCACCTGTGCATTTGGTGGATCCGAGATATAAACAAAGGTAAAAGGCGAGCGAAGAAAACGAAAAGAAAGCGGGCAAGTTGCTTTTACCCATCACCCCGATGCCAACGGGATCAGATGCTGACCATTGGCTACTGACACAAAGGAGTATTGACGTGAACGCACCAAAGCTGGATCTCGTGTTGAGGAATAGCGCGGTGAGCAAACCAAAAGTGGGCATTGTGATTCGGAAGTCGCTTAGAGAAATGATTTTGAGTGATCGGGATCTGGAGGAGTTGGAAAGTTTTGCGGATGTGACGATCAATGGAGAAGATCGCGATATTGTCGACGAAGAGGCGGCTGAGTTTTTGACGGGGATGGATGGGGCGATGTCGAGTTGGAATTCGGGAAATTTGACGCCCGCAATTCTGGAAGGTGTGCCAACGCTGAAGATCTGGGCTTATGGCGCGGGCAGCGTGAAGGGAAAAATCTGCGATGAAGCGTGGGAAAAGGATATTGTGGTGACGAGTGCTGCGCCCGCGATAGCCGATGATGTGGCCGAGTTGACCATGGCATTTATGACCGCGGGATTGCGGAACGTGTTTTCCCTTTCGCGAGCCATGCGAGAAGGCGAGAAAAAGCCGAACAAGCACGCGTCTCGATCGCTGTTTCGGCGCACCGTGGGCGTTATCAGTGCCAGCCAAGTGGGGCGGCGCGTGATGCGATTGTTGCGCCCTTATGCGCCGCGCATTTTGCTCTACGATCCCTATGTCTCGCGCGAGCAAGCAGCGGTGGAATTTGCTGCTCAAAAGGCGGATTTGGAGACCATTGCGCGCGAGGCAGAGGTGATAACCGTGCACGCGCCCAAATTGGATGCCACATATCACATGTGGCACGAGATGCATTTTGAGCTGATGCGCGATGACTGCGTGTTTATCAATACGTCGCGCGGCGCCAATATTGACGAGGCCGCGCTGATCGCGGAACTCAAAAAAGGCCGATTCTCCGCGTTTTTAGATGTGACCGATCCCGAACCGCCCGCCATAGACAGTCCGCTGCGGCATTTGCCCAATGTGGTCTTGACGCCGCATTGCGCCGGGCTGAGGTCCTATCGGATCGGCGCGCAAAAGGTCGAGGAGTTACGCCGGTTTTTTGCCGGCGAAGAGCCGTTGTTTCAGGTCACGCGAGACATGCTGGATCGCTTGGCTTAGAGAAATCAGAGGTTTTGATGCAAAAGCGCGTGGATTATTTGTCGTGGGATGAGTATTTTATGGGCGTGGCACTGCTGTCCGCGCACCGAAGCAAGGATCCCAATACTCAGGTGGGCGCGTGTATTATCAACGAAAAAAATAAAATTGTGGGCATTGGCTACAATGGGTTGCCCATTGGGTGTTCGGACGACGAGTTTCCCTGGGGAAGAGAAGGAGATTTTCTCGATACAAAATATCCCTATATCTGTCATGCCGAATTGAATGCAATTTTGAACAAAATCAGTGCAGATTTGCACGAATGCACCCTTTATGTCACCTTATTTCCGTGCAATGAATGTGCAAAAGTGATTATTCAGTCGGGCATTCGCGAGGTGATTTATCTGGCAAATAAATATCCCCATTCCAATGCCGTAAAAGCCACCTGCCGCATGTTTGACAGTGCAGGTGTTCGGCATCGCGCGCTGGATGAATATCGCGATCGCATTGTCATTGACTTCAGGGTTTGAGCACATGGACGCCCTGCCTGCCCGCGGCCCCGCCCGCCCCATTGGGAGATCGGGCGCGTTGGATTTGATGCACGCGCTCAATGATGCGTTATATCGCGAGCGTTTTGAGGCGTTGCTGATTTTGGGCGTTGATCGCCGCAGTGTACATGCCGGTAACGCGATCAATTCTATTGCAAATTTTATCCCCGGGCGCGGCGGCGTTCGCATTGGGGACGACACCTTTGCCGTGCTTTTTGATGCTGATGGTGCAGGCGTACACGAGATACCCCCGTCTCTACCTGCGGTGATTGCCGGGCAAACCGGGATGCCCGTCTATTGCGGTGGCCTCAAAACCCCGGGCAAAAAATACGGCATGCATCCCCTGATGTCCGAGCTCATCTTTTTTACGGCACAGCGCGTGTTTGCACAGGCAAAACAAAACGCGAGCGAGCGCGTGGTCTGGTTGACGGAAGAACTCGGAGAAGATGCGTTCTATCTGGCTGATATCGCGCTGAACTTTTTTCGAGAGGTGGCGCGCATTAACGCTGCGCTGGTAAAAAAGATGACCTTGGAATCGCGCACAGATTTTTTGACGGGTCTGTATAATCGGCGCGGTTTTGAAGCGGTGTTTGCGCGGATGGTGCAACGCGCGGTTCGCAATGGACAACCCCTGGCCGTCTATTATATAGATTCCGATTCGCTCAAGGCGATTAACGACCGCAAAGGGCACGATGCGGGGGATCGGTTTATCGTGGATTTGTCGCGGGCACTGAGTGACATGCTGCGCGGCTCTGATCTGTTGTCGCGGTGGGCTGGCGATGAATTTGTTGCCGCGATTGAAAATGCGTCGCGCGCGCGCGCACTGGCCATTGCCCGTCGTTTGAACCGAGCCATTGCCGAGCGCACAGAAGGCACGATATCCATTGGGATTTATTACGGCGTGCCCAAATCAGCGGAACACGCACTCGGAAAAGCGGATGAAGCACTTTATCGCGTGAAAAATCGCGGGAAAGACGATATTGAAATGGCGTGACTTTCCCGCGCAACCCGCGGCTGATGCGCTGATAAATTGCTGTCGCAGGTTATCCGTTTCCCGTAGATTCACACATTCACAAGGAGGTGTATCATGGCAAAAAAGAAACATCTGGGGTTGAACAAGTATCAGAAAAGGGCGAGGAAAAAGGGCGAGTTTCGGTTGCGACGGGAAGAGATCCCGCACTATCTGGCATTGGCAGAGAGCGATGATCCGGCAGATCGGCACGAGGCTGCTGCCAATTTGTGTCCGTGCCATGTGCGGCATCCCGTTCCCGAAATACAGACCGCGCTGTTCAAGCTCATGGAAGACCCCGACCCAGATGTGCGTGCCCGCGCATGGCATACGCTGGAAGATGGCGGCGTGCCCAATGATCCGAGAATGGATGAAATTTTTGCGCGCGCCCGTCAAAATGAAACCCATAAGACCGTGTTGAACTTTATGCGGCAGGTGGAAAATGAAAATTACGCGCACAGGGAACGCACGATGCTCAAGGTCGCGGCCCGATCGGAATACGATCAGACTGGCAAGTGCGATTTTTGTGGTGTGGATGGCGAGGTAAAGACAGATTTTGATACAGAAATACCCAACAGTGGGCAGACGCGTTTTGCATTGGTGTGTGAAGCTTGTGATGGGAGAAGAAAGGGGTCAGCGGTCGAGAGAAGGCGAGAGGTGAGCACAGGCGTAGCCTAAGCCTAGCCACCACGTCTGTCAATGACCTGCTGACGCAGTTGTGCTGATTCACAACGAGAAAGGACTCTTATGCTGCAATTCGCTGGAAGACCGGAAATCGCGTATCCATGTGCATGGAATTTTAAGGTCATTGGCCGCGAAGAAGAACACATGCGTCAGGCTGTTGCCGAGATTGTGGGCGATCAGGCTTATACGCTGACTTTTTCAAATCAAAGCGCGCATGGAAAGTATTGCAGTTTGAATTTGGATATGGTTGTTTTCGACGAACCTCACCGCCTCAGTATTTTTGAGGCTCTCAGGCATCATCGCAGCATTCAAATTGTGCTGTAATTGGGGAAAGGCCCTGTCTGCGCGCGGATGAGTGGACGGGCACGTTGCACTTCACAGGAGAATTTTACATGCCGACTTCATCTTTTGGACTCACATGGTTGATTTTTGCATTGTTGACCGTATGCTCGTGGGGTTTGTACGGCATTTTTTTGCACACCGGGCAAATCGCGATGGGCGATCCCGTCAATGGACGCTACAAAGCCTATTTGTTTGTCGGCATTGCCTATCTTTTGACAGCCGTTATCGGATCCCTCATTGTGCTCATGGTCAATGGTTCAGACTGGTCATTTCCAATCAAGGGCCTCACTTGGTCGCTGCTGGCCGGCACGGTGGGAGCCATGGGCGCGTTTGGCGTTCTTCTCGCGTTTGGTGCAAAGGGAACGCCGGCTGTGGTCATGTCCATTGTCTTTGCGGGCGCGCCCATTGTCAATGCCATCGTCTCCCTCATCCTGCATCCGCCGGCCGGGGGATGGGGCAGTTTGAACTGGCAATTTGTCCTGGGCATTCTACTGGCGGCCCTAGGGGGTTGCCTCGTGACATTGTTTAAGCCCGGGTCTTGAGAAGCCCCCCGGCCTTCCATCCCTCGCCCTTGGGGCGTGCCCGTGCCGGATCTAACCGCCAATCGCGCAATCGCCATGTGCAGTGAATTTCACACCACCCGCAGAGTTGAGTTCTCCGATACAGACATGGCCGGGATTGTGCACTTTTCCCGGTTCTTTGTGTTTATGGAAGCGGCCGAGCACGCGTTTTTGCGCTCGTTGGGAACAAGTGTTTCAGCAGCATGGGAAGGCAATCGAATCGGATGGCCGCGCCTTTCCGCGACCTGTCAATATCTCAGTCCGGCCACATTTGAAGACGCGTTGGACATTCATCTGAAGGTGATACGCAAAGGCACAAAATCCCTGACCTATCAGTTTGAATTTTCTCGCGGAGAAAGAGCCATCGCGCGCGGGAAATTGACGACCGTATGTTGTATATGCAATCCCGGGGAAAAAATCCGATCCATTCCCATTCCAGATTTCATTGCCGATCAAATTCAAGAATCGATCGCGGATAGACGCAGATGAAAAGGCGAAAGAAAGTGCGGATGGACGCAAAAAAGCAACCATAGCACAGGCAGATGAGAGGCTTAAATGGCACTGACTGTTAAGCACCTTTCCAAACACTTTGGCGATGTAGAGGTTCTCAGGGATATTTCCTTTGAAATGGCGTCGGGGCAATCGCTGAGCATTATGGGCCCCTCGGGATCGGGCAAAAGTACCCTGTTGCACGTGTTGGGAACACTGGATCGCCCCTCGGCGGGCACACTCGAAATCAAAGGCCAAAATCCCTTTGCCCTACCCGAACGCGAACTCGCGCGATTTAGAAATCAGGGCATCGGATTTGTATTTCAAGAGCACCACCTCTTGCCGCAGTACTCGGTTTTGGAAAATGTTTTGATCCCAACGCTGGCATTTGGAAAGACGCGCGACAATGCGCTAGACCGCGCCCAAAAAATAATTGACCGCGTGGGCATGTCGCATCGCATTGACCACCGACCGGGCGAATTATCAGGTGGCGAGCGTCAGCGCACAGCCGTCGCGCGCGCGCTCATTAACCGCCCGGCAGTGCTCTTGTGCGACGAACCCACCGGCAGTTTGGATGGGGCGCGCGCCAAAGAAATCGCGGATTTGATCTTTGAATTGCACCGCCGGGAAAACAACATCCTGATCTGCGCCACGCACAGCGCAGCACTTGCCCATCGCTTTGCGCGGCACTTTGAACTGCGGGGGGGAACGTGTGTCGAAGTCTGATCTACTTCTGGCGAATCAATCTGGCGGTCATGATCGGCGTGGGCGTGGCCACGGCTGTCCTGACGGGTGCGTTGATCGTGGGCGATTCCATGCGCGGCAGCCTGAGCGATCTATCGCTGAGTCGCCTGGGCAAAATTGACCACGCGCTGGTCTCCGAGAGATTTTTTCGCGCGAGCCTCGCGAGCGATCTCAACAGTGAACTCGGCGAACAATTTACCGATGTGGTGCCAGCCATCAGCATGCGCGGCACCGCGGTTCATGCCCAATCGCGCGCGCGGGCATCTGGCATTCAAATTCAGGGCATTGACCACCGCTTCGCCAGCCTGTTTGACCAACAGGTATTGGAACGCCGGGGCGCGTTTCCCTCTGTTGTCGTCAATGAATCCCTCCAGCGAGAACTCGACGCGCAAATAGGTGACGCCATCCTGCTGTCTTTTGAACAACGCGGGGATATTCACCGCGAATCGCTATTTGGACGCGCGTCTGATGTCGTTCAAACCATCCGACTGACCCTCGCCGCGGTGCTGCCAGACCGGGGCATGGGACGCTTTGCCCTGCGCCCCCACCAGACCGTTCCGCTCAACGCTTACCTGTCGCTGCCCACCTTGCAACGCGCGCTCGGTCAGACAGACCGCGTCAACACCTTGCTGGTCTCGGGCGCGCCCGACGCAACAGCAGACCTTCAGGCAGCACTTTCTCGCCTCGCAACGCCCGATGACCTCGGGCTCGTCATCCGCCGCGGCGCGGGGGACAACCGCGACAGCAGTTCAACGTACTTCTCAATTGAAAGCACGCAGTTCATTCTCAAATCCCACACCGCAGAAACCATTCAAAAACTGGCCGTGGAATTAAACGCGCCCCACATGTCCATCCTCACGTACCTGGCCAATACCATACAGGTGCGCCAGCGAGCATTGCCCTATGCCACCATCTCTGCGCTAGATGTCGGCCCTGTGGGGAACTTTCACCTCACGAACGGATCATTACAACTCGGGGAAAGCGATATTTTGCTCAACGCCTGGGCAGCCGAAGATTTGAACGCACAGGTGGGCGATGAAGTCAAACTCGCGTATTACGAAGTCGCGCCCGGGGAAAAATTCCTGACTCGCTGGGCAATATTCCGGCTCAAAGGCATCGTGGCAATGGCGGGATTGGGCGCAGACGAAACCCTGTCACCCGACTATCCGGGATTGGGCGATGCAAATAACATGTCCGAGTGGGAAGCCCCATTTCCCATAGACCTGAGTCGCGTTCGCCCCAAAGACGAAGCGTATTGGGACACCTATCGCGATGCGCCCAAGGCCTTTGTCTCTGCGGGCACTGGACAGCGACTGTGGAAAAGTCGATTCGGCGTCTTAACCGCGATACGCCTGGGGCCCATTGTAGGGCGAGACATCGAAACAACGCTTGGGCAATTCCGGGACCGCTTGTGCAAAAACATCGCGCCCGAGTCCGTTGGCCTCGCATTTCAGCCCGTCAAACAGCAGGGCATTGTGTCTTCTGCGGGGGCAACGGACTTCAGCGGGCTGTTTATTGGATTCAGTCAATTCCTCATCATCTCCGCGGCCCTCCTCGTCGGTTTGTTATTTCGCCTGAGCGTGGAGCAGCGGTGCAGAGAAGTCGGCCTGCGGATGGTCTCGGGATACACCGCAAAAAAAATCCGCGGACAATTTATCTTAGAGGGCCTCGCATTGGCCGGTGTGGGCGGCGTTTTGGGGTTGCTCGGCGGCGTTTTCTACGCGCGTCTCATCATGGCGGGGTTGCGTACCTATTGGGTCGGCGCGGTTGGCACTTCTGATCTCGCGCTCCACATCCACGCATCTACCCTGTTGTTGGGCTATGCCCTTTCATTGGGCGTGATCCTCTTGGCAATCTGCCTCACACTCCGCCATTTGGGCAACATGTCTATTCGCGCATTATTATCGGGCGTCACAGAAGGGGCGCGGGCAAAACACGTGCCCAAGCAGGGTCGTTCAGTATGGTATGCTTTGGGCAGCCTCGCGCTCGCCGCGCTCGGCTTGGGCGGGGCCGTGACCGCGAATCCATCCACAGCCACAGGCTTGTTTTTTGCCAGCGGCGCGCTGTGGATGGTTTCGGGCTTGTGCTTTCTGTCTTTGTGGCTCAGGCAGCGCGCGATCAAAACGCGCGTCATTGGCCTGGGCATACAAAACAGCAAGCGGCAACCCGCGCGAAGTTTGCTGTGCGCCTCACTCATCGGATGCGCGTGTTTTGTCATTGTTGCAACAGGGGCAAATCGCCGGACGGATCTCACCCAAAATATCGCCCACGACAAAGCCTCGGGCACGGGCGGCTTTGCCCTCATCGCCGAAGTGGATGTGCCGATTTATCGCGATTTCCACTCCAAAGACGGACAATTTGAACTCGGGTTTTCGCAAGCAGACGCGGAACGCTTAAATCGGGCGCGGATCATGCCGCTGCGCGTCTTGCCCGGCGAAGACGCAAGTTGCCTCAATCTTTACCGGCCCGAGACCCCGCGCGTTTTGGGCATTCCCGAAGCACTGATTCAGCGCGGCGGCTTTGCGTTTCAGCAAACGCTCACCGAAGCGGAAAACCCATGGACGCTCTTATCCCAGGATTTGGGCGCGGGTGTGATTCCGGCAATTGGCGATTACAATTCGGCCATGTGGATTTTGCACAAACAACTGGGCGAAGATATTGCATTGCAAAATGAAAGCGGCGAGACCGTGAAATTGAGGTTGGTGGGCTTGTTAAAAACGAGTATTTTTCAAAGTGAATTACTGATTTCAGAACGCAACTTTTTGAGGCACTTTCCCGGTCAAAGCGGGTATGGGGTGTTTCTCATCGAAACGCAACAGCCCATTCAACTCGCCGCGCTCATGGAAAGCCGATTAAAAGACATTGGCTTAGACGCCGCGCGGACAACGCAAAAACTCGCCCACTTTCAAGCCGTTGAAAACACCTATCTCGCCACCTTTCAAACCCTAGGGGGCTTGGGCCTGCTGTTGGGCACGCTCGGCTTGGGCATCGTCCTGTTGAGAAATGTCATTGAAAGACGCGGCGAACTGGCGGTTCTTCGCGCGTGTGGATTTCGCCGCGCCGTGCTGTCGCGCATGCTGATCGCTGAAAACGGCTTTTTGATGCTCGCGGGCCTGGGCATCGGCAGCCTGTCTGCGCTCATTGCCGTGGTGCCCCACATCATCGGCCACCGCGCGTTCATCCCCTGGGGGTCGCTCGCGCTCACGCTCGGTCTGATATACGGCACCGGCCTCATCGCAAGCACCCTAGCTGTCTTCTTCGCGCTTCGCGCCCCCTTATTGCCCGCGCTGAAACAAGAGCGATGAGCGATTGGCTTAGACACCTACCTGACGGCAATATTGGTGCGGTCGCGATTTAACAGCATCCATCGCGCGATCCGTTCCCTTCATGCTTCAGACGGCGTCGCGTTTGGGGCATCATTCGGGGACCGATCGCCTGCATCATTCACGAGGCTGCCACTGGGCGCAGGCACATAGCCATCTGGCAACAGGGGATCGTTCGTCTCTGCCATCCACGCGTCCAATCGCTGGCGCAATGCCCGCCGAATATTTGCCATATCCGCTCGATCAATGACGTTGTGCATCTCATCGGGGTCGAATATCAAATCGTATAACATCTCTTGATCGCGCGGCAATTTCTCCCAATTTTGATCCAGCAAGAACGCTTTTGTCGGCGTGTCGTCTATATTGGGCAACACGAGTTTATCGCGCCCGTCATATCGCCGAATATACTTGTATCTTTCCGTGCGAATACTCCGCATGGGTTCATAGGCCGCGTGGTAATTCACTTCGGAAAAAATCTCCTCCCGATGCCGAGCCACCTCGCCATTCACCAGGGCGCATAGCGATTTTCCCTCCACATGATCGGGGATTTCGATACCCGCAGCCCGATATGCTGTGGGCAACACATCCATCAAACTCACCATCGCATTTGCGACCTTCCCACCTTCAAATCCGCCCGGTCCGCGGATCACCAAGTACACGCCAATACCGTGATCGGTCAGGTTGCACATGTTGCGCGGAAATTGCAACCCGTGATCTGCAAAACAGAACACCAGTGTCTCGGCTGCCAAACCGGTTGCTTCGAGCGCGGCGAGCACTTTCCCGTAGTGGTCGTCCATCGCGCGCGCAGACGCCTTATAGTCCGCCATATCGGCTCGCGTCTCGGGCGTATCGGGCAATGGGCGAGGGGGTATGCAAAACTGTTTGCGTTCCGAGGGATGGTTTTCCGGTTCGGCTTTGTGAAATGGCCGGTGCGTCTCATTCAATCCCAGATTCACAAAAAAGGGTTGCTGAGGCGCGTTGGTCAAAAAATCCACCACGGCATCGGCCGGTTCGATCCACTTGCCCTGATCGGGATAATTGGTATCCAATCCCGAGAGAATTTCGCTATATCCAATTGCATTCAAATCCGGCGCCGTGTGTTCCACGCCAGCGGTCGCCGTAAAATAGCCATTGGCCTTAAAAACGCGCGCGGCATGCCAGTCGTAATTCGACATGGCAAAGCCGCGATGGGCAAGGCCGAGCATCCCACACGAATGCGGGTACATGCCCGTCAAAAAACTCGCCCTGCTCGGCGAACACGTGGGTGCTGTGGCATACGCCCGCCGAAACAGCACGCCGGTTTCGGCCAATCGCTGTAAATGCGGCGTTGGCACCGCGTGCCCATAGGGTTCGACATAGGTTCCCGTATTGTGCGAGTGCATAAACAAGATATTCGGTCGATCGCCCATGCAAACCTTCCTTGTTGAGGGTCTCATTCATTTATATCTTATGCGCTCATGGTAATGGATTTGTCGCGCAGTTGAAACCGATTTCTAAACTTCTGGTGTCATGTATAACGACACCCATTCACACGTCTAAAAAAGGAGATTCAAAATGATCCGCCTGTTGATTGCGACCTTTTACATTTTGTCGATCGCGGTTTATAGTCAGGCTGCCGAATTGATCGCCGGCCCCATGGTTGGACATACCACGACAAATTCAGCCCACATTTGGGTGGAGACCGATGGGCCTGCAAACGTGCAGATCGCATATTGGATGGCGACAAATAACAAACCGCTTGCAAGGGGCACCGCCAATGCCATGACGGGCAAAGACGCGCCACACACCGCGGTTGTCAAACTCGCTGGGCTGAACCCCAACGCTCAGGTACACTACGAAGTGCGGTTGGACAATCGCACAGTGCGCGCGCTCACGCCGCAGGTTTTTTACACGTTTCCGGCCATGCCCGGCCGCGACAGGGAAGTCAATTTTATGGTGGCATTTGGATCGTGTATGAACCCGAGCACGGTTCCGTATCAGCCCATTTGGGAAAAAGCCGCCCAATATCGTCCGGCTGCGTTTCTCTATATTGGCGACATCAATTACCTGCCCAGTCCAGAATCGGAATTTGGCGAGCGAGCGGATATCGCGCGCGAAGCCATTGCCGTCTATCACCGCGGCGTTCGCCACCTTTCAGGCGTTCGCACATTGATGGCGACCACGCCGAGTTATGCCATTTGGGACGACCACGATTACGGCCCCAACAATTCGGATCGCACGTTTAGATGGCGCGAAGAAACGCTCGAGATGTACAAATATTTTTGGGCAAATCCGAGCGCGGGCACGCCCGATACAAAAGGCGTCTTTTATACATTTGAGATCGCGGATGTCGAGTTTTTCATGCTCGACAACCGCTACCACCGCGACCCGGCCGAAGATGAGAATCGAAAAACAATGTTTGGGCAACCACAGTTGGATTGGCTCAAAAACAGCCTCAAACAGAGCACGGCCACCTTTAAGGTTATTGTACAGGGCGGAAGTTCTGTTACAACCGGGCGGGGTGAACGCTGGTCAAATTGGGGCACGGAACGCGACGATTTTCTCAAATGGATGTTTGGCGAACAAATTTCAGGGGTCTTTTTTTTGGCAGGCGATTGGCATGTCGGCACCCTGAATCGGCTGCATCGCCCCGATGATGCGTATCCCCTCTACGAATTGCTCAGTTCCAACTCGGGCGTGCGAAAAGAACCCATCGCGCGCAACGAGTCTCAGGGGCATGGTGGCCACCACCAATCTGCGGCCAAATTATTTCGAGGGTACAATTTTGGTGCCCTCTATTTTCGAGGAAAAAAAGGCGAACGCACGGTTGCCCTCCAAATTATAGATGAAAAGGGTACGGTGCAAGTCCACCGCCAATTATCCGAGCGAGACCTCAGACCCCAAGCCGCGCGGTAAAAGCGAATAGACGAATAGACGGAGTGGTGTACCTGTCTGCCGAAAGCTCGCGACAGGCAGGCAACTGCGTCAGCAGTTCATAGACGCACCGGGGTATAACTGCGATAGCAGTTCATCTGCGGAACGGGGTAGGCCCCCGTGCTGTCTAGTCGGCTGCATGCATCAGTCATACGACCTCACTTCCAACGGCAATTTATGCACCTCCATCCCCTCATTGCCCACTTTCCCATTGTCTTGCTACTCGTCGGCGTTGCCTGTGATGTTGTTGGCATGTTCAATCGCCGCGCGTTTTTTTTTCAAACGGGCTATTTGCTCTTTGCCCTCGGTGCATTCAGTTCCATTCCCGTTGCACTCACGGGGGATCAGGCAGCCGAACTCGCGCGACATATCGACCATATCGCCACAGACTTAGACGACCACGAGACCCTTGGAACAGCCGCGACGTTCCTCGCTGTTGCACTTGTGCTGATACGCGCGCATTTCACTGCAAAAAAACAATTTACAGGCACGATTCGCTACGTCTATCTCGCCTTCGCCCTCCTCACTGTGGGCCTCGTATCCGCGGCGGGATACACGGGTGGACATCTGGTTTATCACTACGGTGCTGGCACCCGCCCCATCACTTCGCAGATCAAAGCGGAAAAATCCATCCCGCAAATTGACGCGTTTGAAAGCCAATAAAAACAAAGACAAATGCCCATCTATCTCAAAAATCCGCACAGCATTCTCGCGGTTCTCGAAAAGCGCCCCCGGGATATGATCGAGATTCGGCTGCCGTCTAAACAGGCCGGTGACGCGTGGAAAGCCGTGCGGAAACGGGCCGAAGAAATCGCCGCGCGCGTGCGTTCTGCACACCCGCGGCGATCCGATCGGCGCGACCGGTCTCGTATAGGACGCATTGGAGACGCCGAAGCCGCGATCAAAGCACACCCCGGCTGTGGCCTCGCGGAACTCTTTGCCCATCGCGGGGGCCTCTATCTCGCACTCGACACCATTCAGGACCCTCAAAACCTCGGCGCGATCTTTCGCACAGCCGCGTTTTTTGGCGTTGGCGGCATCTTGCTCACCCGAAATCGATCGGCCCCGCTGAGCAGCGCGGCTTACGACGCCGCATCGGGGGGTGTCGAATACGTCCCCTTTTCGATTCAGACCAACCTCAGCCGCGCGTTAGACGTTGCCAAAGAGGCGGGGTTGTGGATCCTCGGCACCTCTGAGGATGCCCCAAAAGCCCTGCACGCCATTTCCGCGGATCGCCCATGGCTTCTCGTGCTCGGAAACGAAGAAACCGGCATGCGACGCCTCACCCGCGACAAATGCGACGACATCTGCCGCATCGCCCCCGGTTGTGGCCTCGCGTCTCTCAATGTTTCAGCCGCTGCTGCCATCTGCATTCACCATCTCACACAGGGAGATTCCAATGCCCGATAACAGACCCAATATCTTGCTCATTATGACCGACCAACAGCGCGGCGACTGCCTCGGCATTGAAGGCCATCCCGTGTTGCAAACGCCCAATCTCGACTACATGGCCGCGTCAGGGGCGCGCTTTTGCAGTGCGTATTCGGCATGCCCGGTCTGTGTGCCCGCCCGCCGCACCGCGATCACCGGTCGCAAACCGCGCAACCACGGCGCGCTCCAAAATGCCTCGCACGCGCCCCTCCCATGGCCGACCTTGCCCGGGGTTTTGCGCGACGCGGGGTATCGCACCCATCTTTCGGGCAAAGCCCACTGGGGGCCGCCCGCGACCGAACTCGGGTTTGACACCGCAGACTGGGCAGACAGCCCTATTTCGGGCGTTGACAACGATTATCAAAGGTATGTGCGCGAAAACGGCGCGCCCTGGCACCGCGCGTCCGACGCCCATGGCATGCCCAGCAATGGGTTTCCCGCGCGCCCGTGGCATTTGGACGAGCATTTGCACTTCACCAATTGGTGCGTGCAAAAAGGGCTGGAATTTATCGATTCACAGACCGACAACCAGCCCTGGTTCCTCGCGGTCAATTTCATCCACCCGCACCAACCGGTCACGCCACCGGCGCATTATTTCGACAAATATATGGATATGGATTTGCCCGAACCCTATGTGGGTAACTGGGCGCGCGTTTTTGACGGCCCCGTGCGCGGATTGCAACCCGAATGCTGGCGTTTATGCCTGGACCCACCGGTTATGAAAGCCGCGCGCGCGGGCTATTACGGCTGCATTGAACACATTGACCACCAGATAGCCCGTCTCGTGAGCAATCGCGTCTTGCCCCAAAATACCATCGTTGTCTTCGCGTCCGACCACGGCGAAATGCTCGGCGACCATCAGTGGCTACGCAAACGCAATCCCTTTGAACCGTCTGCTCGCGTGCCCCTGCTGATGAAATTTCCCAACGGTTTGGACCTGCCACAAGCGCGAGTCATTGACCGACCCGTTGAACTGATGGACATTATGCCCACGCTGCTCGACGCGGTCGGCGTTTCTATTCCGGACACTGTAGATGGGCAGAGCGTCTTGCCCCTCATTCGCGATCCACAAGCTGAATGGCGAGATTATGTACACGGCGAATGCGCCACTGTGCCTTCGTCCAACAGCGGCATGCAATACGTCACCGATGGCAAACGCAAATACGTCTGGCTGCCGGGACAGGGACGCGAACTCTTTTTTGATGTTGAAAATGACCCTCGCGAAATGACCAACCTCGCGGAAGATTCCAGGTGGGCAGATGAAATCGCAATGTGGCGATCCCGGCTCATCCGCGAACTCATCGGCCGCCCCGAGGGCTTTACAGACGGTGAACGGCTTATTGTACAAACTGGTCCGACTGCGGCGACGCTTCCGGTCTGGGAAAAATATAAAGGCCGTGCATGAGTGGCGAGTGGATAGCCCCTTCCATCACGTCGCCTCAAGTGCGTTAGCGGCAGTGGAGCGTGCAGTCTCACGTCTCGCGTCTTGTATCTTGCAAATGATGATCGGGCAACCACAAGGGTTGCCCCTACATGGATTGCTGACCGCTTGGGGTCGGGCGGAAAGGGGTGGACGTCTCACGTCTCGCGTTTTGACGGAGGTCGTTGCCGGTCATTTCGGTGGGTTTGGGCAGGTTGAGGAGGGCGAGAAGGGTGGGGGCAACATCGCGCAGCGCGCCGCCCTCGCGCAGATGGCCCTGAAAGGTGGGATCGACGAGCACACAGGGCACGGGGTTGGTGGTGTGTGCGGTGTGCGGTTCGCCCGTGTGGTAGTGGATCATTTGTTCGGCATTGCCGTGATCAGCCGTGACAATGGCGACACCGTTTGCGTTTTCAACGGCTCTGAGCACGCGGGCGAGGCAGGCGTCCACCGCGGTGACGGCCTGTATCGCGGCGTCGAGGACGCCGGTGTGCCCCACCATGTCGGGGTTGGCAAAATTGCATATTGCCGCGTCGAACCGCTTGGATTCTATGGCTGCTATGAATTGGTCGGCGATTTCGGGCGCGCGCATCTCGGGTTTGTGATCGTAGGTGGGCACGTCTTTGGGCGATGGAACGAGAATGCGTTCTTCGCGCGCGAAAGGCGTTTCATTCTGTCCGTTGAAGAAGAAGGTGACGTGCGCGTATTTTTCTGTTTCTGCAATGCGGAGTTGTCGCATGTTCGCCCGAGCGATGACTGCTCCACATAAGTTGGGCATGTTTTGCGAGAGGGTTTCGGGCGGGTACGCAACACCCGTGACGGGTACGTCCGCTTCGTATCGGGTCAGGGTGCTAAAGTGTACTTTGGGAAAAACACCGCGTTCAAAGCCGTCGAAGTGGTCGAGGACAAAAGCACGGGTGATTTGCCTGGGGCGATCCCCGCGGAAGTTGAAGAAGATGACGCTGTCCCCATCCCTGATGGTGGCGAGGGGTTTGCCATTGCTGTTGGCTATCGCAATCGGTTTGATAAATTCGTCGGTTTCACCCCGATAGTAGGCGTTTTGTATGGCGGCAATGGGATCGGTTTCGAGGACGCCTTCGCCCTGTGTGAGCAGGTCGTAGGCCAACTGGGTGCGTTCCCAACGATGGTCGCGGTCCATCGCGTAATACCGCCCGCACAGAGAAGCCACGCGGCCCGTGCCATGGGTTTTGAACATGGCGAGCAAGTCGCGCATGCGGTGGATACCGCTTTGGGGGGGCGTGTCGCGGCCGTCTGTGAAGGCGTGAACAAAAACGCGATGTGGAGGCAGGCCGCGGGTGCCTGCCATTTTGATCAGGCCCTCGTAGTGCCCCGGCCATGAATGCACGCCGCCATCGGAAATGAGGCCGATGAAGTGGAGGTTGCGCTCGGTGTTTTTGATGCGGTCTATCGCGGCGATCAGGGCTTCATTTTTGAACAAACGGCCATCCCGCACGCAGTCGTCTATCTGGGTCAGGGCTTGCATGACCGTGCGCCCCGCGCCCAGGTTGAGGTGCCCGACCTCGGAATTGCCCATTAACCCATTGGGAAGCCCCACCGCGCGCCCCGATGTATTGAGGGTGGTATGGGCATAAGTTGCCCACAAGCGATCCATGGTTGGGGTTTCCGCAAGCGCCACGGCATTGTGGTCTTTGCGCGGGTTTAACCCCCAGCCGTCGAGAATAATCAGTGCGGCAAAGCGTGGGTTGGACATGGGTCAGTGGTCAGTGGTCAGTGGTCAGTGGTCAGTGGTCAGTGGTCAGTGGTCAGTGGTCAGTATCTGACCCCGTGCTTCGCTACGGGGTTATGCCTGCCTCTGCTGATGAGGCCGCAGACAGGTAAGAGGTACGTAGGGGCGGTGCCCCTGTGCCCGTCCAAAGAGGTGAGACGCGAGAGGCTATCGGCTATCAGAAGTATATGTTTTCCACCTGAGATAGGCAAGTGAGAATCCCGCGGGAAGGTCTGCAAAAAGGGATTTGAAAATACGGGTTGTTGTGGTATTTTGCACGTTGCACCGCGTGAATCACATCATTGTTATTCAGAGAGGGATCTGTTTATGAATGAAACGCATAATCCGTTGAATACGCGCGATACGCTGGCGACAAACGCGGGTGATCTCGCAATTTTTCGGCTGGACAGACTGGAACGCGACGGCATTGGATCGGTGCGGCGTTTGCCGTTTTCCGTGCGCGTACTGCTCGAGGCCGCGTTGCGAAATTTGGACGGGTATCAAGTGCGCGAAGAAGATGTCGGGGCTTTGGCGAATTGGCAGGCGGCTGATCCCGATCCCATAGAAATACCGTTTAAGCCCGCGCGGGTGGTGTTGCAAGATTTTACGGGTGTGCCTTCGCTGGTGGACTTGGCGGCCCTGCGTTCGGCCATGGCGAGCATGGGAGGCGATCCCAAGCGGATTGAACCCTTGATTCCGGCAGATCTGGTCGTCGATCATTCGGTGCAGGTGGATCGCTTTGCACATTCAGACGCGTTGCGCCAAAATGCGGAGATCGAGTTTGAGCGCAATCGGGAACGCTACGAATTTTTGCGCTGGGGCGCCAATGCTTTTGAGCGTTTCAGGGTGGTGCCCCCGCTGACGGGCATTGTGCATCAGGTCAATCTCGAATACCTGGCCAAAGGGGTTATTGCCCGCGATGGCATGGCCTTTCCCGATAGTGTGGTGGGGACGGATTCACACACCACGATGATCAATGGCCTGGGCGTGCTGGGTTGGGGGGTGGGCGGCATTGAGGCCGAGGCCGTGATGCTCGGGCAGCCGATTTATATGCTGATGCCCGAAGTCGTTGGGTTCAAATTGGATGGGCAATTGCCCGAAGGCACGACCGCGACGGATTTGACACTGACGGTGGTTCAGATGCTGCGCGAAAAAGGTGTGGTGGGCAAATTTGTCGAGTTTTACGGCACGGGATTGACGGGCATTGGGCTGGCCGACCGCGCGACCATCGCAAATATGGCGCCGGAATACGGGGCGACTATGGGGTTTTTTCCGGTAGATGACGAGACACTGCATTATTTGGCGCGCACCGGACGCACCGCGCAAGAGGTGGATGTGGTTGAGCGGTACACCAAGGCACAGGGGTTGTTCCGGACAGACGATATGCCCGAGCCGAAATTTACAGATACGCTGGCGCTGGATTTGGGCGCGGTAGAGCCGAGTTTGGCTGGCCCAAAACGCCCGCAGGATCGCGTTGCGCTGGGGCACATGAAGGGTGATTTTGAACGCGCGCTGCGCGCGCCGGTGGGCAACAGTGGGTTTGGGCTGAGTGATGCAGCGATCGAGACGCGGGCAACGGTGACGGGCGGTGCTGAGATCGGGCACGGCGCGGTGGTGATTGCCGCGATTACGAGTTGCACCAACACGAGCAACCCCTCCGTGATGGTGGCTGCGGGTTTATTGGCAAAAAAAGCCGTTGAAAAGGGATTGAAAGTTCACGCCCATGTCAAAACGAGTCTTGCGCCCGGGTCGCGCGTGGTGTCGGATTATCTCGACCGGGCGGGTTTGACGCCCTATTTGGAACACCTCGGTTTTCACACGGTTGGTTATGGCTGTACGACGTGTATTGGAAACAGCGGCCCCTTGCCCGATCCCGTGGTTGCCGCGATTCACGAGGGCGATCTCATTGCCGCGTCGGTGTTGAGTGGCAACCGCAATTTTGAAGGTCGCGTGCATCCTCAGGTCAAGGCGAATTATCTGGCGTCGCCACCGCTGGTCGTGGCTTATGCCCTGGCGGGGCGGGTGGATTTGGATTTGACCACTGAACCGCTGGGGCGCGATGGCAATGGCAATGCCGTGCTCTTAAAAGATATCTGGCCGAGCCAGAACGAGATTGACGATACGATCGCGCGTGCACTCAGGCCCAAGATGTTTGAAGCGCGCTATGGCAATGTATTTGAAGGCAATGAGATGTGGAATGCCGTGGTCGGACAAGATGGGGATCTCTACGCGTGGGAGGCGGAGAGTACATACATACAAGAACCCCCATTTTTTGTGAATCTGTCGCCTGAGTTAGACGCGATTTCAGATATTACGGGCGCGCGGGTGCTGGCAAAATTGGGCGATTCGGTGACAACCGATCACATTTCGCCAGCGGGTTCAATTGCGGTGGATAGCCCGGCGGGGCAGTATCTGATTTCAGAGGGTGTGGCGCCGAAAAATTTCAATTCTTACGGGTCGCGGCGGGGCAATCACGAGGTGATGATGCGCGGCACATTTGCCAATATTCGCATTCGCAATTTGCTCGCGCCAGGCACAGAGGGCGGCCTGACAACGCACATACCTTCGGGTGAGCAGAAGAGTATTTACGATGCGGCGATGCAGTATGTGGATGAGGGCGTGCCATCCATTGTGATTGCCGGCACGGAATACGGCACCGGGTCGTCGCGCGACTGGGCGGCCAAAGGGCCGGCCCTTCTGGGCGTGCGCGCGGTGATTGTGGAGAGTTTTGAACGCATTCACCGCAGCAATTTGGTGGGGATGGGGGTGTTGCCCCTTGAGTTTGTGGCGGGCGAAAATGCCGATTCGTTGGGGCTGACTGGGCATGAAGTGTATGACATTACCGGCCTGAGCGATGACTTACGGCCCCTGCAAGAGGTGACGGTGACCGCGACAGATGGCAATGCCCGATCATTTTCCGCGACCGTGCGTATTGATACGCCCGTCGAGATCGATTACTATCGCAAGGGTGGGATTTTGCACACGGTGTTGCGGAATTTTTTGCAAGCCGGGTAGGGTAATGCCCCGTTTTGGAGACTGGGGCGATGGAAAATGTCTTGGATTTTCAGTCCGTGCTCGGGTTGAGCGGTGCGGAATGTTGCGCGTTTTGCCAACCCGATCGCGACCTGTTCATCGATCGCGATTCTGGCGATCCCATTTTGCCGGGGTTTGAACGGGATCTGGATGAAATACGGTGAACAGAAGTCAAGGGCGGTCTATGGCGCGTTTCTTCGGGAAAAAGACCGAGTGCATCGCAAAGATGCACTCGGTCTTTTGGTTTCATTTTGCGTCACGCTTTTGGATTGGAACGTTTACTGTGGATGAGATGCTCTGCGCTGGGCGGGCAGATGGGTACCGTTTTGCACCAGTTGAGTTGTGAGGCGTGGACAACGTCATCGGCAAAGCCTTTGTTGCAAAGCTCTTGGCCGCTGGAGCAGTTGATCAAAGCCGTGGATAATTCGTGGCGCAAATGGATGAACGCGCCTTCGCAGGCGCGCGCTTCAGGTGATTTTTCACAGGAGAGATAGGATAAGATCGCCCCGGCACCGAGGTCGTCTTCCAATGCCCAGCGCAGCGGTCCATCTTCATCGGGGTTGATGTGGCGTTCTCCGCAGGACAGGATAGAGATGGTGTGATTAGTCGTCTGTAAGATGTGGGCGAGCGCGCGGGCAACGGATTGGGCATTGATCAGTGCGCCGACGAGCAATTTGGGGACACTGCGAGCATACCGAATGCAGGTCGCGCCATTGGGGGAGGGGAGGACAATGCGCGCATGGGGTTGCAGATCGAGATAGGTGAGCGGGGAAAGCGAGAAGCGGCCTTTTGCGGGTACATCTTCACGCCCCACAGCGCACTCGGCGTGGACGCGCTGTGCATAAGTCGCAGCATCTTCGCGTTTGGGGCAGGGGAATACAATGCCGCCATTGTGGACAGCGGTAATGGCTGACGTGGAGAAACTGAGGGTATCAACGACGACGAGGACGTCGCCATGTCGTGCGGCTTCTCGCGCGCCACGACGACCTCTGGCAAGTTGGCATCGGTAAGTCATGGGTCGGGTTATTGAAGAAAATGCGCGTCCTGTTCTTTGCGAAGCATCCACAGCGGGTCGTTGTCTTGGGCACGAATCGCGCTCGCGGTAATGAGCGCGCCAGCCGGAACATCCCGGCTCAGGGCGTTGCCATTTGCCATGTGAAAGGGGAGGGGATTGTCGGGTGCGATAGGCAGGGCAGGGCGCATGAGGTAGTCGAAATTTTTGCTGTGATCCGTGCCGATTTGGTCGCCGGCTTTGAGGTGCTCTTTTGCGCGGGCGACCATGTCAAAGGACGGGTGGTAATGAGTCGCGCCCGTGGGCAGGTTTAAGAGACCAGCGACGAGTGTGGTGATGGGTGTTTCGACACCGCAGAGGTGATAGGGGCGATAGATGAGGGCTGTGCTGCCTTTTTGGTTGGCGATGAGTCCTTTGGTGGTGAGGATGTGCCGAGAGTAGTCATTTTCACATGCAACGACGATGAAGACCCCGCCGCCGAGGCCGGGTTCACCGGCTTGGCGCAGGCAGGAGACGCAGTCGATGACGCCGCGATGAGACAAAACGCCGCCGTCTTCTTTTGGCGCCAGGACTTCGGGAATTTCAATGGTGCGAACCACGGGTGTGTGCAGGGTCTCGACATCGGGAACCAAGCCGGTGGCATTGGCGGCAATGGTCAGTTCGGTGACGTCGTAGCCGGCGATGGTGCCGAGTTGCCCGAGGATTTCGCGGCGTTGTGCCACATAAGCCGAGGCGCCTTCGGCTGTTTGGGCAGAAAACGCGCGTTTATCCGGAATTTGGATTTTGCCTTTGGACCAGACAATGGCGTTGGAGTCTGGGTCGTAAACGCGATCGGAATCGAGTGATTTGCCGCCGCAGAGGACTTCGAGGCCCAGGTCGCGCGCCCACTGAACAAGGCCCATGAGCAGGCCGTGCTGGTCGCCATCCACAGCGGTATAAACCAGGCCTGCCTCGTCTGCGCGGTGTTTGAGGATGGGGCCGACGACGACATCGGTCTCTTTGGAGACCATGGCTACGTGTTTGCCGTGTCGAATGGCTTCAAGGCCGTGTTTCGCGCCCGCACTTGCGACACCTGTGGATTCGATAATGACATCGAGAGGCAAATCCATCATTTGCATGGCATCGGTGAGAATGACGCGTTTGCCCTGTTGCATGGCTTCCGCAGCCTGTTTGGCGGTGTCGGCTATGATCGTTTTATCAGAATCCAAACCCGCGCGATCGCAGGCGTTTTGGGCTGCGTCTGGATTTGTGTCGCAGACGACGGGAACATCGAGTTGATCGACCGCGCGCGACTGTGTGACGAGGGCTGTGGCATACTGCCCGGTGCCAATGACGCCAACGCGCACGGTGCGGTCAATTTGGGCAAAAAGTTGGTGGTAGATCACGGTCAGTTCCTCGGCGAGTACGGCGTGTTTTTTTTGATATGTCCGCGCGTTGTGAGCAGGTTGATGATTTGCAATGCGGCTTCTTGGGGTGTGGTGTCAACGGTGTGAATGACGAGTTCGGGATTTTCAGGGGGTTCATAGGGATCGGAGATACCTGTGAAGTTGGGGATTTCCCCTGTTCGCGCTTTTTTGTACAGACCCTTTGGGTCGCGTGCTTCACACACTTTGAGCGGCGTGTTGATGAATACTTCGATGAAGTCTTTATCCTTCATCAATTCGCGCACCCCATCGCGGTCCGCGCGATAGGGACTTACAAAGCTGGATAGGGTAATCACGCCCGCGTCGGCAAAGAGTTTGCCCACTTCGCCGACGCGACGGATGTTTTCCGCGCGGTCTTCGGCTGAGAATCCAAGGTTTTTATTCAGGCCGTGGCGAATGTTGTCGCCGTCGAGCACATAAGCCATGCGCCCGCGTTCGACCAGGGCGTGTTCTACGGTGAATGCAATGGTGCTTTTGCCTGCACTGGGCAAGCCGGTGAGCCAAACGAGCGCGCCTTTTTGTTTGAGCAGGCTCTCGCGCTGTTCACGCGCAACATGGCCCTCGTGCCAAACGATATGGGTGGCTTTAACTTCTGCCAAAAGATGCCTCCTGTGTGTCTTTTAGGGGTTACACGCGTTTTGAACGGATGCTAAGATACCAAATTCCGGATAAAATGATTGAGAATATTTTGGCGGCGAGAAGTGAGAGGCGAGAGGCGAGAAGCGAGGGGTGAGTGGTGAAAGGAAAGAAGCGAGAAGCGAGATAGCCTGTCCTGAGCGTAGCGAATGGGTGAGAAGTGAAGTGTAGGGGCGGTGCCTTCGTGCCCGCCCAAAGGCGAGACGTGAGAAGTGAGAAGCGAGGGGAGAAGGAAGCTATCAGCACACTTCGGCCATCCGCTACTCGCTAATCCTGATCCCGAAGGGTTGGGCGGGGACTGACCACTGACCACTGACCACTGACCACTGACCACTGACCACTGACCACTGACCACTGACCACTGACCACTGACCACTGACCACTGACCACTGACCACTGACCACTGACCACTGACCACTGACCACTGACCACTGACCACTGACCACTGACCACTGACCACTGACCACTGACCACTGACCACTGACCACTGACCACTGACCACTGACCACTGACCACTGACCACTGACCACTGACCACTGACCACTGACCACTGACCACTGACCACTGACCACTTGGGAGGTGGGGTTGGGGGGCTGACTGCTGATCGCTCTAAGCCTTTGACCTTGACACGCAACAGGGCGCTCCCGATATTGGGCGCGGAGGCGATTGTCGGAAAAATTCACACTATAATTTTGGAGCGAGAAGCCATGGCTGAGCGAAAAAAGATCGCGGCACTTGTGACCTCGTATTTTCCCCGGTCGCATGCCGATGTGATTGTGACGAAGTTTTTGAAGGGATTTCCAACAGATGAGGGTCTACTTTTGCCGGAAGTGGATGTGGCGTCCATGTATCTGGATCAGGTGCATTTCAGAGACGATATCGGGTGCGCGATTGCAGAAGAATTTGGGGTGCCGATGTACGGCAGTATCAATCAGGCATTGACATTGGGCGGAAGAGATCTCGCTGTGGATGGCGTGTTGCTGATTGGGGAACACGGCGATTATGCGTGGAACGAAAAAGAACAACACCTGTATCCGCGCAAGTACTTTTTTGAACAAATCTGCGGGGTGTTCGCCACGTCGGGGCGATCGGTTCCCGTGTTCAATGATAAGCATCTCTCGTATAACTGGCGCGATGCCAAGTGGATGTATGACCGCGCGAGAGAACTCGAGGTGCCATTTATGGCGGGGTCGTCTCTGCCCCTGGCATGGCGCAAGCCGTGGATGGAATACGAGTTGGATACAGAAATTGAAATGGCACTGTCCGTGGCTTATAGCGGGTTGGATTCTTATGGCTTTCACGCGCTGGAGACCCTGCAATGTATGGTGGAGCGTCGCGTGGGCGGTGAGACCGGGATTGCGGCTGTGCAGTGCTTGGAAGGCGATGCGGTTTGGGAATCGGACGCGTGGGACCGCGACCTCTACGCGGCAGCCGTGGCGCGTATCGAGGCGAAAGAAGCGGGCGATGCGCGAGAATACTGCGAGAATCCAGCGGTTTTTTTGTTGGAATACGCGGATGGATTGCACGCGGCGACGCTGATGTTGAATGGGTACACGCAGGGGTTTGGCTTTGCGGCGCGGCGCAACGGACAGGTCGAGGGCATGCGCGTTTTGTTGCCCGGTGATCCCCATCCCCATTTCAGTTATTTGAGTTTGAATATTCAGCAGATGTTTTTGACGGGCAGACCGCAGTACCCGGTTGCGCGCACGTTGTTGGTTTCGGGTGCGCTGGAGGCATTGTTGGATTCGCGGTATCAGGGGTACAGGCGGATTGAGACGCCGCATCTGACTGTGGCCTATCAATCGCATTCGGAGATGCCGATCCGCCCGACCAATCCCGATCCGGTGGGCGCGAGTTTGCTGCCTTTTGCGTGAGATGTGAATTGAGCCACAATATAGGGGTGCCTCTGTGCCCGCCCGAAGATACGAGAGGTGATGGTGCTCAAGTGCGTTGACAATCCCAATCCGGAACGGCGTTATACGATTGAATTTGAGACCGCGGAATTTACCGCGTTGTACGCGGCGACGGAACAGCCGATTTTTGCGATGGTCTCGATTTCTTATATGCCCAGAGCATTATGTGTGGAACAGGTGTCGCTCAAAGCGTATTTGGGGGCGTTTCGGGATGAGAAGGTGTCTTGCGAAGGCGCGATAAACCAAATCGCAGACGATTTTGTGCGGGCATGCGATCCCCTCGCCTTGACCGTGACAGGGGATTTTGCGGTGCGGGGGGGCATCAAAACGCGCGTGAGCGTGGCGTATGCGCGCGAGGAGGAGGCATGCGTTCACTGACCAACCCCATGTCAGCATTAGAGGCATTCGACAATCCCAATCCGGAACGGCGTTATACGATTGAATTTACCTTTCCCGAGTTCACGTCGCTGTGCCCCAAAACGGGACAACCCGATTTCGCGACGATTGTGATTCGGTATATTCCCGGCCCGCGATGCGTGGAATTGCGGTCGCTAAAACACTATTTCTGGTCGTTTCGCAATCGGGGGATTTACATGGAGCCCGTGACCAATCAAATTTTGAACGATCTGGTGGCACTCTGCGACCCCGTTGAAATGCAGGTGATCAGCCGATTCAATATCCGGGGCGGCATCGATCACGAGATTACCGCGTCATATCGGCAGTCAGACGCGAGATGTGAAACGGCCACCCAACCCCCCGACCCCATGTAGGGGCAACCCTTGTGGTTGCCCAAGCATCGTTCAGGACGGTTGCCCAATCATCATTGAGGTCCTCCCAAAGATACAAAGGGCAGATAAACGAGGAAAATTGAATGCGTCTATCGTGGAATGAAATTCGCGGTCGCGCTGCCCAGTTCGCCCGGGAGTGGGCGGATGAAGGCTACGAGAAGGGGCAGACACAGCTTTTTTATCGCGACTTTTTTCATGTCTTTGACATGCCCGTGCGCCGGGTGGCCGCGTTTGGGGCCCCTGTTAAACTGCTCGAGGATAAGCGCGGTTTCATCAACCTGTTTTGGAAAGGGGTGCTCTTGGTTGAGCAAAAGAGCGCAGGACGCGACCTGAAGAAAGCCAAGACGCAGGCACTTTCTTATTTCCCCGGGCTAAAGGACGCGGACTTGCCGCGCTATGTCCTGTTGAGCGACTTTCAGACATTTGAGTTGTACGATCTCGACGAAGACGACCGCGTCGCCTTTGATCTCGCGGACTTGCCCAAGCACGTCGAAAAATTCGGTTTTATCCTCGGCGTGCAGAAGCGGTCTTTCAAGGATCAGGATCCGGTCAACATCGCCGCGTCCGAACGGGTTGGCGACCTCCACGACGCGCTTGAAGTATCCGGCTATACCGGGCACGACCTCGAGCAATTTCTCGTGCGAATCGTCTTCTGCTTGTTCGCGGATGACACCGGCATCTTTGAGCCGCGCGATATTTTTTTTGACTTGTTGGAGAACCGCACGCGAGATGACGGCGCGGATCTCGGCGGTTGGCTGGCGCAATTGTTCCAAATACTCAACACGCCCGAAGACCGTCGCGCGACCAACCTGGACGAAGACCTCGACCGCTTCCCTTATGTCAATGGCGACCTGTTCCGCCGCGACCCACTGCTCATTCCGTCGTTTGATTCTGAGATGCGCCAGCGTCTGATCGATGCCTGCGCCTTTGACTGGTCGAGCATCTCGCCGGCGATCTTCGGGTCGCTCTTTCAATCCGTGATGGACAAGGACGAACGCAGGGCACATGGCGTGGGTCAGAAATATCGGAGGGCGGCTCAAGAGCGACTTTTCATACGGCATCGGCGTCATCTACAACTGAATAGAAAATCCGGAAGTTCACCTCCACCCTGCCGGACAAGCACAGATGGGACAATTCTTGGCAGAAGTCGCGCGCGCGGGCGTTCAGGTCATTTTGGAAACGCACAGCGATCACGTCTTGAGAGGAGTTGAGGATTCGCTGCACGCACTTGACGTTTTCCACAGACTGCTTTGACCCACTCAACGGGTATCCTTTTGCTCTTACTGCTGCTCAGAATATACTCTGTCGTCTTGAGGCACTGGATCAGCTCAAGTCCTGTTTTGATGCAGAAGGAAGGCGCACCCGCGAGGGGCACGAACTCTTTCAGGATTACTTTACCGGAGACCGGGCATGGTTTTCGGACTCATCGGACACTGAGAAGCACAATTTCCGAAACGAACGGACCTTTCCACATCCAACCAGCATTGGCGCGCCGTTGTTTTGCCCCTGGCATGGGAAGGTGAATTTTCGTCCGCCATTCCGCATTCATTTTTCGTGGCCCATAACAGCAGTTGAGCCACTTTATGTCGTGTACGTTGGTCCGAAGCTCACGCGGGGTTAGGGGTGCGTTTGTCGCGACAGATGGATCCTTTTTGAATCCCGCTCACATCTTTCTTGGCGAGGTTAGCTATGAAATTATTGAAGGAATTGTGTGAATGTTCGGGGGTGCCCGGGCGCGAAGAACGGTTGCGCGAAATTGTGCGCCGGGAACTGGCGCCGATAACAGACGAACTCCGCGTGGATGGGATGGGCAATTTGATTGCCAAAAAGGAGGCGAGCGCGGGTGGAAATCCCAAAAAGCTGATGCTCGCCGCGCACTTGGATGAAATTGGGTTTGTGGTGTCGCACATTGACAAACGGGGGTTCTTGCGCCTGGTGCCTTTGGGCGGGCACGATCCGCGCAATATGGTGGCGCAGCGGGTGACGGTTGCCGGCACAAAAAAGGATTACACGGGCTTGCTCTATCCCGGAGTGAAACCGCCGCATATCCAGACGGATGCGGACCGCGATAAAAAGCTGAGTGTGGGCGATTTTGTCGTGGATATCTACATGCCAGCCGATGAAGTCAAAGCGGAGATTGAACTCGGCGCGATGGTGACGTTGCAACGCGAGTTTGCCGAGATTGGCGAGGGGGTGAGTTGCAAGGCGATGGACAATCGGTTGGCGGTGTATGTGATGATCGAGGCGATGAAAAGGGCCGAATCGTTTGCGTTTGAGACCTATCCCGTGGCCACGGTTCAGGAAGAAGTCGGATTGCGAGGCGCGATGGCGAGTGCTTTTGGGGTGGATCCGGATGTGGGTGTGGCATTGGATATTACGCTGGCCGCGGATATGCCGGGCATACCCGCGCACGAACAGGTGACGCGCTTGGGAGGCGGGGCTGCGATTAAAATTCAGGATTCGAGTTCGATTTCACATCCGGGATTGGTTATGCACATGAAGGCATTGGCAGACGCGCGCAATATTGACTACCAGATGGAGATTTTGCCTCGCGGAGGCACAGATGCAGGGGCGATCCAGCGGATTCGAGCCGGGGTGCCGGTGATCACGCTGTCTATTCCCACGCGGTATGTGCATACCTCTATTGAATTGGCGGACAGGCGCGATATTGAGGCGGCGATTCAACTGTTGGCCGCGTTTCTGGAAGAGGGCCATCGCGCGGATTTGGATCTGGTGTGAGCAACCGACCACGCGCATCACAACGCCAGTCACGCGGGTCGATGCAGAATGCCCCAAACATAGAGGATAATCGCGCGCAAAAACAACAAAAAGCACTTGACGGACTGATTGCCTCGTGGTCAATTTCACAAATTCGTATGTGGGTATTTCCGAGAAGCGGCATTTTAATGTTTTGGGTTTGAGAAAGGGTTGTTTTTTTTGGGGGGTGAGATAACCGTTAAACAGGTGCATACGGACGTATGCAGTGCATCCTGACGTATGCACTTATGCCTGAATGTACGCGCAGTATAGGTACCAGGACAACGCATTTCTTTGTTGTGTTGTCCTGTTCAATTTTTCGCTGTATTTTGGTTGATTATTCGTTGTCGTGAGGCTATCTCAACAACACTTTTAATATTTTTTGTTGCCTTTCCAAAGACTCACTTGAAATCTCACAACGGAGCAAAAAAAATGAAAAAATGGGAAGTATGGCCTTGTTTTTTGTTTTGCTAGTGGGATGTCAGCCAGAGCAGGAGCCTGCTTTGGCTAAGGAGGCTGAGGTTCAAGTCAAGATACCTAATCAGGATAGGAAATTTTCGCTCAAAAAGACCTCAGCAATCCCACTCGTAGAAGATCCAGAAGTTCCAATTGGGGTGATCGGCAGCCTTCGGGTTGACCGTGACCGCATCTATCTGATGGATACCAGTCAAAAAAGAATCATGGTCTTTACCACAGACGGCAGATTCGTTCGCACCATTGGACGACAGGGCGGTGGACCGGGTGAGTTTCGCCGTTTATATACCATGGATGTCAGAGATGGTCTTATTGCGTGCTTTGACGAAGGAACCCGTCGGATTACTTTATGGGATAGTTCGGGTGCTTTTTTAAATTCCTTTGGGGCACGTACCAAAGCGTCTGCGCCTTCGGTGAGTTGTATAAGCATTACGCCAAAAAAACATTGTTGCTGGGCCATAAATCGTCAAAATTGCCAAAAAAACAAATCGCAGAACATAATTATTCATGGTTAATATGCGAGTTTGATACGCTCAGTCAGGTTCTTTCCTATTTTGCTCCGTACAATCAAGATATAGTAAGAGATAAACTTGAAAGACCTTTACAGGAGTATGAGTTTTCTGCTGCCCAATTTCGTGCAGTGAGTTCAAACATAACGCATCTTTGGAGAGAAAATACTCCGATTGTCGTGGCATATCAGGGCCGTCAAGCCATCGAGAAAACCATTGATGTTAGCACTGCTCTCACCAAGTCTGAATTTAGAGAAAAGGGAGGAACTGTTCGTCAATCGCAGCGGCCAACTGCTGCAAGTATTCGGGCTAGGATGGAGAGACTGCGGAGAAATCCCCGTGTAGCAACTCATATATCGGATGTCTTGTTTGATGAGGCGCATGCAATCTTGCTCGTTTTGCAGGGAAAAATCATATCTCGCGGAGGACCGCCGGAACGCTCCTATTTCTTAAGTCTCTTTGACTATGACTCAAGGCAAAATATTCTCTCAGATATGCGTTTTCCCGATCTCGAAGAACAGCCAAGGTTTGTTAGCATAGATATGGATTCTGAATCGGGCGATTTATTGTTTCGAAAATGATGCCCCGGATAATGTCGTCATTGGGAAGTATCGGCTTGTGGAAGAAAGTTCAGAAAAGAGCGAATAGTGAACAGAAGTCATCCCCTTATATATTGAGCGAAGATTGTGCATGAAAGCAATCATTCTATTTTGTTCTTCCTGTTTATTTTTTTCCTGCAATCAGAATGCAGAAATATCTCAAGACAAGACGCCTTTGCAAGGTTTAGCTGCACAAACAGTAGAGAGACGGAAGATACGGATGGAGAAGGTTCAGGAGATCCACTTAAAAGAAAATGAGGAAGATTATATTGGAACAATTATGAAAATGAGAGTTGATGAAAACCGGATTTATCTCATGGATAAAAGCCTGAAGCAAGTTCTGATCTTTTCTATAGCAGGTGAATTTGTTCGCGCCTTGGGCAGAAGCGGTCAAGATCCTGGAGAGTTCCGCTATTTATATACGATGGATGTCAAAGACAACTTGGTCGCTTGTTTTGACCAGGGGAATCTTCGCATTACCCTGTTTGACACTTCAGGGGTATTCACCAGGTCTTTTGGAACTCGATCGCAAAAGTCAGTGCCTCAGGGCAATTGCGTTGCAATCACACCACATCATACGATTCTACACTGCCAACAACCTACGAAATTAACAAAAGAGCAGGACTTAGCACACGCCTATCCTTGGTTGATCTGTGAATTTGATACCTTGGGCAATGTCCTGTCTCATCATGGAAAATTCAACCAGCGAATCGTCGGTGATAAAATTGACAAACCGTTTACTGAGGTTAAGTGGTCATTTCCCCGATTTATCACAAGCGAAGATTCTCAAACATACCTTTATTTTTTTACATCCCGATTGTTGTTGGATACGACGAAAGCCATGCAGTTCCCAAAGTTTTCAACGTCGCAACCCCGCTTACGAAACCACAGTGGGGTCATAAAAACGCAGAAAGACTTCAGCATTTGAGTTCAGAAGCAAGAAGAAAGTTGGCTCTTCAACAAATGAAAAACGAGTATTTGATAAGAACATTTATTTATGATATTGCTTATGTTGACAAGCATTCAATTTTATTGGTTTTACAAACAGAAGAAGCGCGCCGAGGCGTTTTTGACCGGACGCGTGCTCACTATCTGAGTGCGTATGATATGCATACCGGGCATCGTGTAATGACGGGCTTATACAACTGGAAACACAACTAACGCACCAGAGCATCGCCGTTGACTCAGATGGCTTTGTGTATTGCATTCAGAGTGATCAGCCTGACAATTTCGTCATCGCCAAGTATCAGATCGTGAGAGAGGAAATTTAATAGACGAATCTTTGACACATAGCCCCTTAAAATTGCCGATACCCAAAAAGGCGATGATCGGTTTGGGAAGCCTGATTCTCTTTGTCGAATATCGCAAAAGCGCGGCTAGGTTCTTTTGTTCGGGGCTCTAATCCCTTGAAACAAGGGACTTGTTACTTAATATCGCCTGACACCAGCGATTTCGACCTCTCATTGGGTGGATAATGGATTCAAAGTAAAAAAAAAATGGATATTGGCAATCGCGGGGGCTTTTTTGATCGGATTCGGTCTCAATTCTGAAAATTGGACGATTCGCCACAGCGCGAGCGAGAGCACCCCCATTGCGACATCGGTTGAAACGCTCAGGGTTCAGCTAAACATAGAACCTGTACCGGTTGAGGTGGCTATCGCAAAAAAGCAAAAATTGATACAACACGTCCGCGCCACGGGTTATACAGAAGCCCTGCGAGACGTGTCGATCATATCGAGACAAGGCGGGCAGATTACTGAATTGCCAATGCGAAAAAATATGCTTGTGGAACGAGATCAGCTCTTATTTGCCTTAAATTCAGATGAACAAAGTCAGGCATTCATCGATGCCCAAAACCTCTACACGTCAAAGCTATCGCAATACGCTATTGAACTGGGATTTGAGTCTTCAGACCGCATCAACATTTTAGAGAAGGCTGAAGAACGCTTTTGGGCCTCGATGGCTGACGAGCTAAAAAAGTGGATCGCCAAACAAAAAATCCAGCGCCAGATTTAGGGCTTTCCGGTAAATCCGCGCGGTATAACCGACTTTGGTTGATCGCTGGCAGAGTGGGTCTGATTACTGCATGGATTGCTTTAGAGCGAGCCAGATTAACCCTTGAGCAAACCAAATGCTACGCGCCTTTTGAGGGGCATATTGTGGATTTGAAACCCTCTGCGGAGCATTGAAAAAAAATGGTGAGGAAGTGCTGCGACTGATCGATTTAGCTCAGGTGGTTGTTGACGTTCGCGTGTTAGAGAGCGAGATTCGCCATGTCCGTGTCGGGGTATCTGCCCAAGTGATTTTTGTGGCGTACCCCGACACGGCTTATACGGGTACTGTAGATAGGATTCGTTTGGAATATTGTTGCTGATCCCCGCGCTTTTTGGGGGATCAAAATACGACTATTGGGGGCGGTTTCGATTCACCGGAGAGGATTCATCGTCGCGATAGAGAAATGAGAGCAGGGTGAAGCGGCGCCCTTGGGTCACGGGTTGGACTTCGTGGAGGAAGGAACTGGAAAACGCGATGGCATCGCCTGCGGGGGGGCGATAGCGATGGGGGCCAAATTCGGGAAAGACTAGGTGACCGCCTTGGTAGTTGTCGTTGAGGTTGAGTGTGAGGGCAAAGCGGCGGTGCGCGGTTGAGGGGCTGAGGTTGTCGCGGTGCGCGCGAAAGAAGCCGCGATTTGCCGCGTCATAACAGGCGATTTTGAAGCCCTCGAATCGCGTGGCTCTGTAGTGGAACGCGCGTTGTATTTCGGGCATGATGCGGCGACCCACTGTGGCGGTCAGCAATCTCAGAAGTTTGGCGTCGACGACCTGGTGGTCTCGGCGTTTTTTGTTTTGGTGGTCGATAATATTGCGACGCGCGCCGGATTGGGCGCGTTCAACACCGGTTTCTCGATGGCCTTTTGCGGTCCATATATTGATGAGGGCATTGCAGATATCGCGCGTGAGGACGTTGGGAATGAGGAGAACGGGCGCGTGGATATCGATATCGATGGTCTGATGAGCAGGCAGGTTTTTGAAAGCCTCGCAAATTTGATCAAAGGCCTGCGGGTGCTGGATTGCCGACAGGACGCGCAGGTTGGTGTCGAGCGCGAAGGCAGCGAAATCTCCGTCGAGACGATAGGCTTTGACAACTGCATTTGCTCTGTCAATGAATACGGGCGCATGGGTTTTTGCGAGATCTGATGGGCTGACGATGAAGACATCTACCGCTTCTGGGATCTCCAAATTGTCTAAAATCCGTTCTTCTTTTGCGAACACGAGGAGTGTTGGGCGGCCCCCTGCGCGGGCATAAAAGCGCGTTTGAGGGCCGTCTGGCGTCGGAAGGATAAAGTCGGGGGCGCGTTCACCCCGGTTGAGTATGTTCATGGTAAGCCCTTTGTGCTAAAAAATCTGAGCGACTAAATTCGCGCGGGGTGAGGGATTCATTCAAGACAAGCCAACCCGAGAGGGCCTTTGTGCGCGCGAGGGTTCACAATGGTCTTGCTCGTTATTTTGATCGGCGCCATCTTAGGAATGGAGTCTAACAGCGATAGCCCTATCCTTGCCTGTTGGCTGGCAGGAGTTCATCTGCGAATCTACAAAGATTGAAATTTGTCATGCATTGGGATCGTCATTTGCGTTGTCTCGGTTTGTTTGCCTTGCTTTTGTGGGGCGGGTGTCTCGCGCCCGACCCGGGTGAAGAGATGATCCCCCAAGCGTTATCCACTTCACAAAAGCCCCGGGAGGTGCCTCAAACCCGCGCGCCTCTCAAAATCGATCCTACCATTCTCGAGAACCGCACCTTCAGCGAAGCCCCTATGATCTCTGAACAGGTCAAACGGGGCGCGCTTCCACCTGTCTCTGAGCGATTGCCCGAAAATCCCCTCGTCATTGTTCCCATCGAAGAAATCGGGACTTATGGCGGCACGTTGCGGCGCGCGCTCACCGGCGATATCGTGCAAACCCCTGGCCCCAGCAAGACCCTCAACGAAAATCTGATGGGCTACGAACGCCCCTTTCCAAGCAGCATTCAACTCAATCTGGCCGAGCACTTTACATACTCGGACAGTGGCAAAGTCGCGATTTTCAAAATCCGCAAGGGCGTCAGATGGTCGGACGGTCACCCGTTCACCGTTGACGATATTCTCTTTTGGTATTACGACATGACCTTTGACGACAACGCGCGTCAAAATCCCTTTCCACCGGCGGGATGGATGGTGGATGGCAAGCCCATGCGTTTCAAAAAGATCGATCCGCATACCCTCGAGATCTCTTCACCCAAGCCCTTGGGGCGCGTGCTTCACGAACTCAGCCGAGAACTGGTCGCCGCGCCCAAACACGTCCTGTTGCCCCTGCACCCCAGATACAATCCCAAAACCGATTACCAGGCTTTTCGCCAAGCCATCACCAGCGCGCAGATGCACATGCAGCCCGGCATGCCCCGCATCTCTGCTTGGGTGCCCGTGGAATGGATTCGCGGGCAACGCATTGTCTATGAACGCAATCCCTACTACTGGAAAGTCGATACCGCGGGCAATCAACTCCCCTATGCGGATCGCATTGTGTTCGACGTCATCCAGGACCCGCAGGTGATCCTGCTCAAATTCATCAACGGCGAACTCGACTTGATCGGGCGTTATACGCGCATTGACATGTTTCCCACGCTCAAAGCCGAAGAGAAAAATGGGAAGTTCAAAGTCCGAATCACCGGCCCCAACAGGGGGCCAGCCTACCACCTCAACTGGGACGCGCCTAGGCCCGCGTTGCGAGAAGCCTTTCGCAACAAAAATGTCCGCATTGCCCTTTCTCACGCGGTGAACCGCGAAGAAATCAACGAGATTGTCTTCCACGGTCTCCTCGAACCCTCGGGCTATTCCTTTGGGCCCATCAGCCCCTACTTTTCGCCCAAAGCCTACGAGAAATACGCGGAGTACGACCCCGCCAAAGCCAGACGCCTCCTCGACCGCGAAGGCTATGGCGATAGCGATGGCGACGGCATCCGCGAACTTCGAGACGGCTCTCGCTTTGAACTCACCATTGACTTTGTCCACCCCGGCAGCATTTTCAACGGCTATCCGGTTTCCGAACTGGTTGCCGATCACTGGCGCGGCGTGGGTATCAAAGTCAACCTCAACCCCGCCTTGCGCGATATCATCGTCCCTCGCCGCTACAACAACGAATACGATGTCCACTATTGGGGTCTCGAAGGCCCGAACGCCCCTTTGACATATCCCATCGGCTGGGCCGTTCTGGCCAAAAACGTGCCCTATTGGCATCAGAACGCCTGGGACGAAGGCCCCGACTGGCTGCACGAAGCCACCCAATACATCCGATTGGCGATGACCACGATTGATACTGTGAAACTTCGCACTTATATGACCCGCGTGCGGGACCTCCACACTGAAAACATCCCCATCATCACCCTTGGTTCTGCGTACCACGTTTGGGGGGCCAACAGCCGCTTGGGCAATGTTCCCTATGAAAATGTGGCCGACAATGCCTTTCTGGGCTGGAGCCGGCCGGTGTTTCACGAACAGATCTTTGTGAAAAATTGATCCCAAAATCGAAAAAAAATCCTGAATGACGACTTATCCTCGGGATAAAGCGAGCCCGTGATCAAAAAAAGATTTCAGAAAATTTGCCGATCTCACCGCGGCTCGGTCGGGGGGCAGGTCTCCGCCAAAGGCGTGATGGAGCGTAATGTAGCCTTTGTAGTTGATGGCGTGCAAGCCGTCAAAGACGCGTTGAAAGTCAATGCCGCCAGGTTCATTGAGCGATCTCAAGGTGGAATGAACTGTGCCGCGCGCCCATGTGGTCATGGGCATGTCGCCATGGGGGTCGGGAACGTGATTTTGCAGATAAACGTTAAAGAGATAGGGTGCAAAGCGTTTGAGGGTATCGGGGCCGTAGTCTTCGCCACACAGCGCCAAATTGGCTGGCTCGTAGATGATGCCAAAATTGGGCCGGTGAATGCGTTGGAGCGCATCGAGCGATCCCGCGACGGTTTCAAAGAGGCTTTGGGTATGTGATTGATGTGCCAAGCGTATTCCGCGCTCGGCTGCTTCATCCGCGGCGCGCTGGGCGGGTTTAATATTTGCATCGGTTTTGATGCAGACGCGCAATAAGTCGCAGGCAAGGGCATCTGCCAAGTCGAGGTGTGGGGTGATGTGGTGCAAACTGTCCGGCCCATTGGGGCCGTTTTCGGGTATGGCAAAATCACCCGTTGCCATTGAGACGAAGAGATTGTGTTTTTTTAAGAGATGTTGCACCTCGAGGATGCGTTCAGGGGGGCTGTGTGTGCCCACGCCCGATGCGCGCATACAGAGTGCTTTGTAACCCGCGTTTTGGGCAATTTCCGCGAGTTCGGGCAGGGCGATTGTCAAGTTGCGTTTGTTGCGAAAGCTTTCGGCGACGCGGACGGAAAGGGAAAGTTGCATGGCGACCTCCGGATCAGAGCATATATGAAGGGTTTTTGCGTTGCTGTCAACGCTCGAATGCGGGGTGGAAATTTCAATTTGCAAACGATGGATTTTTAACTATTCTTACAGGGAAGCGGTCAGCTATTTGCTCAATTATTGTGATGGAAGGTGGCGCGTTATGATCGAAATGCGGATTGAGGATTTACGTCGAGACCATTCGAGACAAGAAGTGGTGTGGCTGCGGAGTGTTGAGGGCAGTGTGATGGTGCCCATTGAAATCGGCCATACCGAATATCTGTCTATTTTGTCAGAACTGACCGGTAAATCTATGCCACGGCCACTTACGCATGATCTGCTGCGTACGGTGTTGACGCATTTTGATGCCGAGGTCGAGGAAGTGCAGATTGTCGATTTGAAGGATCAGATTTTTTATGCCGAACTCGTCCTCTCTGTTCGGGGTGAGCAGGTGCGGTTTGACGCCCGTCCCAGTGATAGCATTGTGTTGGCACTCAAGTTTGACGCCCCCATCTATATGGATATCAAAATTATTCAGCAGGTGGGGTTCAAAGTCCATCTCACCGACTCTGGTTATGAGCTGAAGCGATTGAATCCACCCCGAGCATCAAGCGTTGGTAAAAAGCCCGTTTTGGACATCGCGAAGGCGGCAGACAGGCCGATAGATAGCGTTGATTTTCCAGAGGGGGATATCGATCCCGATGAATTGCTCGGGATGTTGAAAGACGAGATGAATAAGGCGATTGAGGAGGAGCGGTATGAAGATGCCGGGATGATTCGCGATGAAATTGAGCGCATAGAAGCAACCACAGATGAACGGGAATGAGCGCGGATCAGGGAAAATCGAACGCAAAGACGCGAGAGACAAAAGGGGCGACCCGTTCCCTAATGATGATCGGGCAACCACAAGGGTTGCCCCTACAATGCTGGTTGGAGCATGGTGCTGTGCGCTTTGACATGGCCGACGTTTTCGTCGATTTCTCGGCGGTTCATCATGCCAACGGTGATGGCGTCAATGGCCGGGATATCGAGGACGTAGTGGATGGCATCGCGTGCGGGAAGGTCGCCGCGGCCCACAACTTTCATGCCGTAAACGCCGATGTCGTTGGCGTCCATTTCTTCGAGGATGGGGACGACGCGTTCGGGCGGGCCATCCATGTTTTTGCCGGCGTAGTTGATGCGCGCCAAAACAACATCGACCCATGGGGTGATGGCCGCTTGCTGGAAGGCATCGATATCGTGACAGGAAACACCGTGCGCGCGAATGATGCCTTTTTGCTTTTTACGGGCAAGGACGTCCATGACGCCCCGATGGGAGCGGGGCCAGTTCACATCTGTCAGGCAGTGCATGAGGACGATGTCGATATAATCGGTGTTTAGTTCGCGCAACAAGCGGTCCATATCGCGCTCGGCCTCGTGGGCTGTTGTGGCGCGGATTTTGGATGTGATGACAACGCGGCCGCGGTCAATTTGCCCGAGCGCGTCCGCGAGATGGGCATGGCTGCCGTATTGATCCGCGCTATCCCAAAATGTGATGCCCCGTTCAAAGCCATAGACGAGCAGGTCGGTGAGCGCGCACATCCCCATGTCCGTCTGGTTGGAACGCCCGCCCCAGCCGTTGGTGCCGGTTCCAAAGCTGAGTTGAGAGACAAATATGCCGGTGGTGCCGAGTTCCGCGGTTTTCACGATGATCTCCTTTCGCGTCTCAAGTCCTGATCTGGGTCTTGTGTTGCCATGTTTTTTCTATATTAAAGCACTGTTTCACATTCGTCAATGGGTTTTGGACCCCTCCGACTGCGAGAGTGGACTGTCGAGAAAGAGAAGAGTATGGCTGCGATGAGATTGGGTCTTGTTGGGTTGCCTCAAGGGGGGAAAAAAACCCTGTTTCGTTTGTTGACCGGGCATCTCGCAAGTGAAATTGGGCAGGCAAAGGTGCGAGATGTGCGGTTTGATCGGTTGGTAGAGATGTATAATCCCGACCGAAAAGTGCCGGCACAGATGGCGTTTGTGCTGTTGCCAGATTTGGATACTCGGGCGGATCGCAATCTATCTGTTTTTCAACATCTGGAGCGGGTCGATGTGATTTGCCTGCTCGCACGGGTGTTTGAAGACGAGACGGTGTTTCACATTGCGGGCCATGTGAATGCCAAACGCGATGTGCAGGCATTTTGGGATGAGTTGTTGCTGGCCGATCTGATTTTTGTGGAAAAGCGATTGGAGCGATTGGCAAAAGAGCGGCGCGCAAAAAACGAGCAGCGCGCGGCGCGAGAGATGGATTTGATGGCGCGAATGCAGGCGCATTTGGAAGTGGGAAAACCCCTGCGTCGGTTTGAACGCACCGCGGATGAAGTGAAGTTGACGTCGAGTTATCCCTTTTTGACGACCAAGCCCGTGATTGTGGTACTGAACACGGGCGAAGATCAGATCGGCGATGAAGGGGTTGTGGATGAAATTGCCGCTGCTTTTGCCGAGTGCGGATTTGAATGGATTGCAATTTCTGCACGGATTGAGGAAGAGATTTCACGGCTCGATGAGGCAGCGCGCGAGGATTTTCTCGCGGACCTCGAGATTGAACAGTCCGCGCTAGATCGGTTGACTTTGTTGTGCTATGAAACGCTGGGGTTGATCTCATTTTTTACGGTGGGCAAAGACGAGGTGCGCGCCTGGACGATTCGAAGAGGTACATTAGCACCGCAGGCGGGCGGCGCGATTCACGGCGATATTGAGCGGGGATTTATTCGGGCGGAAGTGATGCGCTATGAAAATTTGATCGCGTTGGGGGATGAGCAGAAGGTGAAAGCAGCGGGTAAGTTGATGGTCAAAGGGAAGGATGCAGAGGTGTTGGACGGCGATGTGATTCACTTTTTATTTAAGGTTTGAAGTTGTAAATTCCGTTATCATTTTGGCTGTTATTTTTCTTTACACACGGAATTTTTTTGCATATTATTTTGCGCCCTATCAAGATATGTTCCCACAACAGGAGATCGCATGATGCCCGCCAAAATCTCGACGATATTCACCGACTACGAAGAAGCAAACAAGGGCTTGGAACAGACGAGCAGTAAGTTTGACACCGAGCAAGAAATCCCGGTAGAAAAGTATTGCTGTATCACGGGCGAAGCGGTAAAATCGAGCTTCTGTCGTTATCCCGACCCGAAAGAAGGCACCATGATGGTCATGTCAAAAGATCAGATGCTGATGCACTCCCGCAACGGTGGCAGCCTTGCAGCGATATTTAAGCAAGTCTTGAATCTTCGCAGAAAACGGGAAAAAGAAGCGGCCGTGTTGTAAATTTTCCGGGTCAATCCCGCGTGTTAGAACCTCTCGTCAGCCCAATACCCTCCACCCTTCGAGAAATGCACGTGAAAGACGGCGTTTTGAAATACGGTTTTGTGGGGCCTGCGCTGATCTTTCTGATCGCCTTCAATATTTTTCCCCTCTTTTACAATATTTACCTCAGCTTTACAGATGCCGAACTCAGTGGCGGACTTGCGCGGTTTGTGGGTGGGCGCAACTACGGCGTCCTCTTTGACGACGCGCGCTACGGCATGGCCCTTCGCACGACCGGACTATTTGTGGTGCTGGCAGTCGCGGTCGAACTCTTTTTGGGCTTTGCCCTTGCTCTCGCCCTTTGGAAACCCTTTTGGGGCAAACCCGTTATCACGACCCTCCTCTTGGTGCCGATGATGCTTTCCCCCGCTGTGATGGGCCTGTACTGGAACTTTATTCTCAATGGTCACTATGGCGTCGTCAATCAAGCACTCGCCGCGTTTGGCCTTTTTCAACCGCAATGGCTCACGGACCCCGATCTAAAACTCCTCTCCATTCTCGTGATCGACATCTGGATGTGGACGCCATTTATGATGCTCATCGCCCTTGCGGGTCTCAACGCCATTCCCAATCACCTCTACGAAGCCGCGGCTATTGATCGGGCATCCAACTGGACCATCTTTCGGCGCATCACCCTGCCGCTGTGCTCGCCTCTCCTTTTTCTTGCGATCTTGCTGCGTACCACAGATGCCCTCAAGCAGTTTGACCTCGTTATGGCTGTCACGGGGCCCAATGATCGCGCGACCCAAACATTGAGTGCCCTGCTCTATCAGGTCATGTTTCGCGGATATAAAATTGGGCTGGGCAGTGCCTATAGCCTCGTCATTCTCATCACCGTCATCGCGCTTGCAAGTGTTTTTGTGCGATACGTCGCCCGCATTCAGGCAAAACAGGGAAGGGCGCGCGCGTGAAGGCTTTGAGATGGCTCGTCATGGTGTCCTATTTTTTTTTTGCCACACTGCCCTTGTGTTGGCTTTTGCTCACTTCGCTGAAAACCCAGGAAGCCGCGATCAGTTCCACAGCCTCTGTCGTTCCAACCGCGGATCAGAACGCGGTGCCTGGGGGCCTGAAGTTTTCGCCCACATTGGACGCGTATCGCAAGTTGGCAACGCCACATACGGGCAAAGCACACGCGTTTTTTCACTACCTCTTCAACAGCGTCATCATTGGCTTGCTCAGCACGTTCACATCGGTCGTTCTCGGCACAGGCTGCGCGTATGGGTTCAGCCGATTCCGCATTGCAGGTGCCCGAGACTGGCTCTTTTTTATCCTATCGACCCGCTTCCTGCCGCCGCTCGCTGTCGTGGTTCCCGTGTTGATGATGTATCGCCTCTTTGACCTGCCCAATACACACCTGGGCCTCATCCTGCTCTATACGGCATTCAACCTTTCCCTCGCGGTCTGGCTGATGAAGGGATTTATAGACGAGATCCCCCGCGCGTATGAAGAAGCCGCGCTCGTCGATGGGTACACACCGTTTCAAGCGTTTTACAAAATCATCTTGCCCCATTCGGCAACCGGCATGGCTGTAACGGCTGTTTTTTGCTTGATATCCGCTTGGAACGAATACGGTTTTGCACTCGCGCTCAACAATGCCGAAGCCGTTACTGTACCGGTTTATTTTGCCGGTCTGCAAGGCAATATTCAGGGCATTCCGTGGCCGCAGATTGCCGCGGGCGTTCTCATTTTTGTCGTGCCCATCGCGGTTTTCACCGTGCTCGTTCGCAATCATCTGCTGCGCGGTGTGACATTTGGAACAATTAAGCAGTGAGGAAGAAGCTTTTAGCTTTCAGCGATCAGCCCCTAGCCCAGAGGCGAGAAGCAACCACCGATAACCACCGATAAACACAGATTAAAAGGCGAACAGGTCGCGGTCAGCTTGACTGGCACTGTGTGCCGCGTTCCGCTTTTAGCCTCCCACTTGTTTTGCTGACTGCTTTTTCGCTGCCCCCTGACCATGCCATTTCTCGAATTGCACAATCTCCAGAAAACCTATCCCGATGGCACGCGGGCAGTCAGAGGGATTGACTTGGCCGTTGAAGAAGGGGAGTTTATCGTTCTTCTCGGTCCTTCGGGATGCGGCAAAACAACGACCCTGCGGATGATCGCGGGGTTGGAAGTGCCAACCGCCGGGCAGGTCGTGCTCAACGATCAGGACGTTACGCACCTGCCGCCCTCGCAGCGCGACGTGGGATTTGTCTTTCAGTTTTATGCGCTCTATCCCCACATGACCGCGCGCCAAAATATCTCCTTTCCGCTCGAGAACATCGGCACGCTGCCCTCGGATATCGAATTGACGATTGATCGCGTTGCGCGCGCCTTGGGCATTGCGGCCTTGCTCGATCGATACCCCCGGCAGCTTTCAGGCGGGGATCAACAGCGCGTTTCGCTCGCTCGCGCAATGGTACGCACGCCTGATGTTTATTTGATGGATGAACCTTTGGGCACGCTGGACGCAGAACATCGGTTGGATCTGAGGGAGTTTATACGCGCGCAACAGTTGGCACTTTCCATCACGGCACTCTACGTCACGCACGACCAAGAAGAGGCCATGAGCTTGGCAGACCGCATGGTGGTCATGGAAGGTGGAAAAATCAGACAGATCGGTTCCCCATCGGACATATACAATTATCCCGCGGATCTTTTTGTCGCAAACTTTGTCGGCAGCCCGGGCATGAACCTGTTACGCGGACAGATCGCGCAACATCAGGCGGGTCTGGCTTTCACGCGGCGAGGTTCAAATGTTCACATCCCAATTCACTTGTCTCAGGGCGTCACTCCTACCCGAGCCATCCTCGGCATTCGCCCGGAATTTATCCACCCCGCTGATCGCGGGCTGACTGGGAAAGTCATCCTCAGCGAATACCTGGGCAGCCACGCCTATGTGCATGTGGATACGCCATTGGGCGAACTGGTCATGCGCGCGCCCGATCGCTTTGCCCGTGACGAAAAAATCCATCTGCACCTGAACAAAGCGCGCGTTCGCCTGTTCGATCCAGATACGGGAACCGCCCTTGCATGAGTGCCCCATTTCTCAAACTTGACACCCTGTCCAAAACTTATGGCGAGACCCAGGCCCTTTCTGAGGTCTCTTTGACCCTTTACGCGGAGGAACTCCTAGTCATCCTGGGACCAACAGGTGCGGGCAAAACAACTCTTCTACGCATCATCGCGGGCCTTGAAGTGCCGGATGCTGGCAGCATAACAGCAGATGGGATGGATATCACGCGCCATCTGCCGGCAGAACGCGATGTCGCCCTCGTGTTTCAGAATTTTTCACTTTATCCCAACAAGACCGTGCGCCAGAATCTCGAATTTCCATTGCAAGCACCCGGGCGCAACCTCTCCAAAGCAGAAATCGCAAACCGAATTTCTGACACCGCAGACTTGCTTCGCATGACCCCGCTCCTCGACCGGCCCGCCGCGCACCTGTCGGGTGGCGAGATGCAACGCGTCGCCATTGGTCGCGCCATTGTTCGCCAACCTCGGCTTTTTTTATTAGATGAACCCCTCAGCAACTTGGACGCAAAATTGCGCGAAGTATTGCGCGTCGAACTCATTCGCCTCCAGCGCGACTTGGGCACGCCCATGATCTATGTGACCCACGATCAGGTTGAAGCCCTGTCCCTGGGCGACCGCATCGCGGTCTTATCCGAGGGAAAAATTTTGCAAATCGGTTCGCCCGAAGAAATTTATCAACGGCCCAATTCTCCGCTCGTTGCTCGCCAACTGGGCTATCCGCCGATTAACTTAATAGACGTTCACAGACGGGATGATCAATGGTTCACCGCATCGAACCAAGCCATTATAGCGGCAGATCACAACGCTCCCACAAGGGCGACCCTCGGTATCCGTCCGGAAAACATTTCACCGCAGGGAGGGACAATTCCAGCGGCTATTGAAGTCGTTGAAGACCTCGGTCCATCCACCATTTTGCTCTGCAACTGGGCAGGTGAACACCTCCACATTTTGATCGCCGGTGAGTCCCGGTGGCACCCCGGCGATCAGATCTATCCGTCTGTTGACCCCGACCGCGTTGTGGTATGGTGAGAGAGGTGAGACACGAGAGGCAACCCCTGTCAGAATCAGGATGTGCAAAGCCTGCACTGGGAATGGGGTACAATTGGCCCATGCCAGTTCAGGATTCTATCCCGTGATGGAAGGATGATTGGGATACCGCCTCAGAGGCCGTAGTAAGCGCGATGTAGATAGCCTGCGTCGTGTTTGCGAACTGTGGATGGGAAAATTTAACCCATCCACAGTTTTTTTTATACAATGTATTCCAATGCACCGGCAGATTCCAGGGGTACCCCAAGACCAGAACGACGGTGCTCTGGACAATGAAATTAACGGGAATGAGGATAACAGCAGTTGGTGGGATGAGGTCGTTGAAGATATCGAAGATTGGCTGGATGAGGTTGAAGAATGCGTGGAAGATGGTATTGAAGCAATGAGCCATGAAGCGAATTGGTATTAGACCATTGCGTTGAAGATTTAAAAGGGATTCTTTCAGGCTTGCTGGAAGAATCCCTCAGTTTTATACTGTGGCGTGATGTTATGCTGCTTTCTTGCCAATGCTCATTTCGACAGGCTCAATGAGCATCGTGCTCTGAGCCTACCGATAGGCTCAATGAGTGCTGTGCCTTGAGCCTGTTGGGTGAGCCGTGCCGAACCCTGTCGAAGGACGGCTCCTGAGCTTGTTGGGTGAGCCGTGCCGAACCCTGTCGAAGGCCGGCTCCTGAGCTTGTTGGGTGAGCCGTGCCGAACCCTGTCGAAGGACGACTTTTGCTGTGAGTATCAGACATGACAAAAATATCAATTTTCATTTCGATCATCGCAGGCGTCTTGACGGGCACTTGTGACGCCTATCAGCTTATTGGGACAGAAGCATTATCTGAAGAACTCGTCGCGCAGCACTACACCATCAACCCCAACCTCAACGCCGTCATTGTCGTAGATAGAACCATCCCGACCTTTGAATACCAGACCTTTTACTGTGCCGGCTCGGCAGATGAAGCGGAAGGTGAACAGGGACGGATACACTTTTTAGAGCATATCATATCGGGCATGGATGAAATCATTACAAAAAATGGCGGTCAAAAAAACGCTGCGACTTCTTTTCACTTTACGTGCTTCATATTGAGATTTCCCAAGGATAAGTTTGACCTTGCTGTTGAGATAGATAAGGGCAGATTTTACAATACAGCGATCAGTGAGGAGGTCGTTGAAAAGCACAGGAAAATCATCCTGACGGAAAGAAGCCGCAGACTGTCAAGTTTAACACAAAGGTTTGCGTATTATTTTTTTAGTTTGGTCTATGGAAAGAAGAATTTTAATGGCCTTGGTACTGAGGCATTTATCAAACAACTCGAACCTGTTGGTCTGAAAGATTACTATGAGAATTTTCTGCGCTTGCAAAAGCGATTGATCGTCGTCATCGGCGATGTAGATGTCGATCATGTCCTGACCAAACTTGATGAAGCTTATAGACATGAACAAAGACCGAGCGAGTTATTGAGCAAATTGCCTGTGCCTCAATTTCCCAACCCTGAAGTACTGGGCAAAAAGTTCAGGATTACTTCAAAACGTCTCAGTGTTGCTAAGTTCAGAAAGAGCTGGTACACACCGAGTTTAGGCCATCGCGACTATGCGGGCTTGCTCATTCTTGCTCGCATGTTGAACAAGACCGCAAATTCATTGCGGTCTTATATCGTTGATTCTGGACTTGCAAAGGTTTTCAGTATGGGAATTAGCCACCATAAAGGATTTGGTTTGATGGAGTGTCTGGCAGACCTGCCACATGATACGTCCTTAGACGCTGTCCATGCCCTTATCCTTGTAGAGTTCATGAAACTGAAATCAATCTCCGCAGAGGAACTCAATGCAGTCCGCAATGAACAATTGCACAGCGTGTACTCTGACTTTTATGACCGATCTGAAATGGCCTATCAGTTCGGGGAAGCATTCGCCCACGCCAACGATCCCCTGCTGTATCCAAAATTGATCAAAGACATGAAATCCATTCGCAAGGAAGACATCCCGCGCATCATTGATCGATACCTGATAGATGACAATTCGATAACGGTTTCCCTAACGTTGAAAAAGGAGAATAAAAAAAAATAATATTGGGCTTGTGATGATTATTTGGATTGCTTTTACGGTTCCGGTGTGTTGATATTGAATTATCAGAAAATTGATTAGAAAGTTCTCCCGAAAAGCGATCACGGATGAAACGGATGACGCGGATGAACGCGGATGAAAGGCGAAAAGCAATGAATGTATTTCTAAAAGTGATACTTAGTTTTGCCATGTGTTACGTCGTCGGCGTCCTGCCCGCGTTTGCTGAAATTTCCAATCACCATATTTTTTTTCGCAATGACAAGCGCGCGCCATTGACCAGTATTGAGATCGTCTTCCTCGGCGCGGGCAGAAACCATGAACCGCCTTCTCAAATTGGACTGTCGAAAACAGTCTCAAAATTGATTTGGGAGGCTGCAAAAAAGTATGGGCACATGGATCAACTATCTGCATTAGGGGCCGATCTAGATATTATTACCAGTACTCTATATCAAACAATATCCATTTCTGCACTGTCTGAGAACTGCGATAAGTCCCTAGAAATAGTCCACGACCTCATACATAACCTTGCGTTTTCTGAGTCCGACTTGAAAGATGCGAAAAAACAAGAAGCGACTGATTACCAAAATGACCTGCGGAGCAAGACCTATACGTTTATGAGAACCTCTGCGATTGCACAAACAATAGGCATAGGTAAAAAGAAATTTAAGTCCCTAAAAACGCTGGGGAACCTCTCGCTAAAGGACATCCGGCAATATTATGATCGGCTGCTAAAAACAGATGTGGTGTTTTTTAAGGTCGTTTCAGACCGTGATTCCACTGAGGTTGCCAACTGGCTTCGTCCAATTACTGAAGGACGGCAAGCGGGCGGTTTTACACATTCATTAGGTTCCTCAACAATGGATTCTAAAGTTGGCCCTACAGCGTTTGTCTATACGAATTATTCAAATCTAAAAAGCGTTTTCTGTCATTGGTTGATCCCCTGTGGCAATGTTGGAGAAGAAAACTATATTCCAAATCTCATATCCAATACGCTCAGAGGTGATGCCCGAGGGCTCATCTATCGGTATTTCAGAGAAGAATTGGGATTGGTCTATGGGCCTTCTTGTCGGATGCGATCATCCGAAGAGTTCAGGTATCTCAATATCTATGCCGATCCTCAACTTCATAACAGCGAAGAATTGATCGTAAAAATGTCCGATTTCATCCAAAGACTGTCCAACAACCCGCGCTTTTGGGAGGTACTCAAAGAACGCCGTGAGATTCTCAAGGTGTCTTATGTCCACAATCAGACACCACAGCGAAGCCTGAACCGTGAAGTAAACATAGCCATCTACAACAGCCCAAGGCGCGAAGGCGGCTATGATTCGGTCAGCGATGCTGAGGTGCGTGCCTTTCTCAAAAAATACTTCGTCTCGCAGAATCTCATCATGATTTTTGTTGGCCCGAAAGATCACATTATAGACATTCTGCACACTCACTGGCCCGAAGCCGAGATTCATGTGCAGAGTGTGCAGAGCTTGATTGAGTAAACCGTCAGAATCAGGATGGGTAGGATGGAAGGATGAGCAGGATGAAAACCCGTAGGGCACAAGATGCAGCATAAGCACACGCCAGAGGCAGATAGGCAGGTGAACAAGGATGAATGTAGCGCAAGCACCCGCTAGATGATCCACAAGAAAAACAAACGTGAGAGCGGAAATGATGAGGATATACCTCGATAACTGCTGTTTCAATCGCCCTTTTGACGATCAGGGACAAACAAGAGTCCGAATTGAAGCGGAAGCAAAGCTGTGTATTCAGGAGAATATCCGAGAGGGTGCGCTGGAACTTGCTTGGTCGTACATTCTCGATTTTGAGAACGAAGCGAATCCTTTTGAGGATCGACGGACGGTGATCACCGGATGGAAGCGATACGCGGCCATCGACATTGAGGAAACTGCGACGATCCTTCAAAAAGCGGACGCTCTGTGTACACTTGGACTAAAGGCGAAGGACGCCTTACACTTGTCGTGTGCAATAGCCGGAGGATGTGGGCATTTCTTGACAACGGATGACGAAATCCTCAACCGCAGCAAAGATATACAGGAGATTCGCGTGTCCGATCCGACCTCTTTTATTCGGGAGATGAATCTATGAGAACCGACACTGAAATACGAGTACACGGACTGCGTGTGCTGGTAGAAGTTTTGGGTACCGTTGAAGCCGAGAAATTCATCAGCTTGATCTTACGAGAGCCTTTCGATTATACGAAGTGGCAGCGACATCTTTGGCGCGATAGAAAGGTCGCTGAAATAAGCAACGCTGCAATGGCATCGCGAAGCGTGCTGAACAAACAAGATATCAACAATACCTAACCTTGAGAACATGAACCGAATCGATCTCCATGCCGTGCTGAAACCTCTCGCGGAGGAAGTGCAGGTCAATCTCGGAGAGGTTTTGTTTTTTGAAGGCGCCCCCGGGGATTGCTTTTACGATGTCGTATCCGGGCAACTCAGGGTTTTGGCTAAAGGCAGCGATGGCCAAATGCAACTCTTAAATGCGATACGCTCACAGAACCCGCTTCCCAAAGAGGATGTGACAGAATCAGCAGATCGGATTTTGATCACCCGCAAGGAGTGATAGAGATGTTCAACTTTCTGATGCGATTTACCAATTCTGGAAAAATCAGTGCAGCCACCGCAGAGGAACAGAGGGCCTGTCTCGAATCGGTTATTCTGACCCTTTGCAGTGATGGGCACTTAACCCTGACAGAACAGTGGGAATTTCAGCAACTGATCAGAAGGGTTCGTTGGCGCATCAACGCAAAAAACGAAATACCAGATATTTGGGAAAAAGCCTGCGCCGCGCTTCAGGATACAGAGCAAATGGCTGCCTATTTAGCGGGGATAAAACAGAATATCTTCAGCGAAGAAATCGCCAAGACAATACTCAAAATTTGTGACGACATCAGCTATAACAGCATTTATACTTTAGATCGGCGGGTGATAGAACGACTGCGCGATGCCATTTTGAGTTCGGAAAGCCGTGAGAAGTCCACCCACCCACCCCTCAAGTAGTTCCTTCGCTTCACTCAGGACTCACTTCGTTCAGGACAGTCCATGTAAGGGCAACCCTTGTGGTTGCCCAATCGTCATTTCAAGATACAAGACGAGAGAAGTCCATCCCACCCACCCACCCCCAAGTAGTCAGTAGTCAGTGGTCAGCAAAGCATGTGCTGAAGCGAGGTTATTCAGTACAAGCACCTTTTACGCTGAACGTGTCAAAGCGTATTGACTTGGAGCGGATGGGCAAGGGTTGATGGCTGATAGCTTCTTTAGCAGTCCCCCCCCCGTTATTCTGATCCTTGCATTATCCCTTCCCAAGAGGATGGTGCAGAAGACGACGGTACTTGGGTGGACAATTTTTTAGATGCGTTGTGGCCATTTTAAGATAGCAGAGGACACAAAATTTTCTATCTTGGATAGTCTAAAAACATCCAAGCCGAGAAGATTTCTAAGCATCTTCTATCAGAAGGTATCATAACCATATTCGTCGCCTTTGCACTACTCTTTTCTTACTGTGTCTGATGTTGCTCAAGTGTTGATGATCGACGCAATCTTGGTACTGAGTAAACGCACTTCAGCCTTGAGGTGATAGGGTTATCGCAGGCGAAACACTTTACCAATTCAGGAATACAGAGACTGCATTTATTCCAATAGATCGCGGGATAGGTGCTATAAACCTCTGCAACCTACCTCATATCATAGCCTATTGCGTTGAACAATTCGAAGGAGGTTCTTTCAAGCTTGCTGGAAGAACCTCTCTGTTTTATACTGTGGCGTGATGTTATGCTGCTTTCTTGCCAATGGTTATCTCATGCTCATTTCGACAGGCTCAATGAGCATAATGAGCATCGTGCTCTGAGCATGTTGGGTGAGCCGTGTCGAACCCACCGAAGGACACACCACTAGGCTCAATGAGTACCGTGCCTTGAGCTTGTTGGGTGAGCCGTGTCGAACCCTGTCGAAGGACGGTTCCTGAGCATGTCGAAGGACGACTTTTGCTGTGAGTATCAGACATGACAAAAATATCGGCTCTCATTTCATTCCTTGTATGCGTCTTATCGAATACCTGCGACGCCTATCAACTCGTTGGTACAGAAGCATTGTCTGAAGAACTCGTCGCGCAGCACTACACCATCAACCCCAACCTCGATGCTGTCATTGTCGTAGATAGAACCATCCCGACCTTTGAATATCAAACCTTTTACCGCGCTGGCGCGGCAGATGAAGCGGAAGGCGAACAGGGGCGAATACACTTCTTAGAGCATATCATGTCGGGTACGGGAAGCTATGAACCGGGCAAACTCAACAAAATCATCGCCAATAATGATGGACAGAAAAATGCCTTCACAGCCATCCATTTTATGTACTTAAAACTAAAATTCCCCAGGGATAAGTTTGACCTTGCGGTTGAGATAGACCGAGGCAGGTTTTACAATACAGTGATCAATGAAGAAGTTGTTGAACACGAAAAGAAAATCGTACTGACGGAAAGAAGCCGCAGAATGGCAAGCTCATCACGAAGGTTTACGAATTATTTTTTTTCTTTAATCTATGGGAAGAAAAATTTCAATGCCCTTGGTACTGAGGCGTTTATTAAACAACTCAAACCTAATGATTTGAAAGCATATTATGAAAACTTCTTGCGCTTGCAAAAGAGATTGATTGTTGTCATCGGCGATGTGGATATCGACCATGTTCTGATGAAACTAGACGAAGCGTATGACAATGAACCAACGCCGAGCGAATTGCCTGCTCCGCAATTTCCCAACCGCGAAATACTCGGCAAGCGGTTAAAACGCACTTTAAAAAATCTCAGTCTTACCAGATTTAGGAAGGGCTGGTACACACCCGGTTTAGGCCATAGTGATTATGCGGGATTGCTTATTCTTAGCCGTATTTTGAACAACCCCTCAAATTCCTTGAAATCTTCTATGGTTGAATCTGGACTTGCAAGTGTTTGTCGTATGGGATTTAGCAGCGACAAAGGATTTGGTTTGATGCGTTGCTATGCAGAACTGCCCCATGATACGTCCAGAAATAAGCTCCATGCCATGATTCGAGCAGAATTGGAGAAACTGAAAGTCATCTCCGAAGCAGAACTCAATGCAGCCCGAAATCAACAATTGAGAGCAATGTATTTCGACTTTTATGATCGCTCAAAAATGGCGTATTTATTCGGACAGGCATTTGCCCACGCCAATGATCCCCTGCTGTATCCGAAATTATTCAAAGATATTAAATCCATTCGCGCAGAAGACATCCCGCGCATCATTGATCAATACCTGACGGATGACAATTCGATAACCCTTTCTTTAACATTACCAACGAAAAAAAAATCGACTTCGAGAACTTCGATAGACTATGTGATCAGGATATTGGCATTGGCAGGTCTTGTATCGCTATTGGGATGTTTTGTCGCGCTGTTGGGATGGCGTGTCAAAAAATGGCGCAGAAAATTCTCCCGAAAAGCGATCACGGATGAAACGGATGACGCGGACGAACGCGGATGAAAGGCGAAAAGCAATGAATGTATTTCTAAAAGTGATGCTTAGTTTTGCCCTGTGTTCCTTGGTTGGTATCCTTCCCGCTTCTCCTGTCTGCCTACTTGCTACAGAAACCCCACTACAAGCAGGCACAGGCGGGGCTACAATTCCCAATCACCATATTTTTTTTCGCACGGACAAACGCGCGCCACTGACCAAAATTGAGATCGTCTTCCTCGGAGCCGGAGGCAATCGGGAACAGCCTGGTCAGATTGAGATAGCAAGAACAGTCTCAAAATTGATTTGGGAGTCTGCGAAAAAGCAGGGGCACATAGATCAATTGGCAGTGTTAGGCACTCATTTGAATTTCTCTGCCAACACAACATCCTCGACCATATCCGTTTCTACCCTGTCTGAGAATTGCGCCGAGTCCATAAAAATAATCCGCGATGTCATATATAATCTCGAGTTTTCCAAGTCCAACCTAGATGATGTAAAAAAACAGCGGGTTGTTTATTACCAGAATCATTTCAAGAGAAAACCCTATATTTACATCAGAAATTTTGCACTTGCACAAACAAAAGTGATAAAGACGTACAAGCCCTTAAAATTATTGAAGGATCTTTCTACACAGGACGTCAGACAATATTATGAGCGACTTCTGAAAGCAGAAGTGGTGTTTTTTAAGATAATCTCAGACCGAGATTCTACTGAAGTTGCCAACTGGCTTCGGCCAATTACAGAAGCACGAGAGATCCACCTGCTACGACAGGCAGGCGGGTTTGTGTATTCGTTAGCAGATTCAGCAACTGATCATCATTCTGGCCCTACGGCTTTTGTCTTTGAGAATTATTCAAATTTAAAGAATGTCTTCTGTTATTGGCTGATCCCCTGCGGAAGTACAGGGGAAGAAGATTATATTCCAAATATGATACGCAGTACGCTTGGACGATATGGTGCGCCGGGATTGCTCTACAAATATTTCAGAGAAGAGCTGGGGTTGGTCTATAGTATTCAGTGTGATTATAGATCATCAGAAAATGTCAGATTTCTCGAAATTTCCGCCGACCCTCAGCTTCCTAACAGCAACGAGTTGATACAAAAATTGTCGAAATTCATCCTAAGGTTGCATGACAATCCTCACTTTTGGGAAGGCATAAAAGAGTTACGTGAAAGTCGCAATGTCGCCTATGCCCATGTCCATGAACGCTTGACACCACAGCAAAGGCTGAACAATGAAGTATATAGAGCTATTTATAACCCTCCAATCCGCAAAGGCGGTTATGATGCGGTCACCGATGCGGAGGTGCTTGCCTTTCTCAAAAAATACTTCGTCTCAGAGAATATGATTATGATCTTCCTCGGTCCAAAAGATTACATCATCGACATTCTGAATACCCACTGGCCTGAAGTCGAGATTCATGTGCAAAGTGTGCAGAGCTTGATTGAGTAAACCGTCAGAATCAGGATGGGTAGGATGGAAGGATGAGCAGGATGAAAAACCGTAGGGCACAAGATGCAGCAAAGCGGGATGACCACTGACAGGAGAAACCAACTGTGACAGCATTTATTATTCTCGCCATTCTGTTTATCTTGCTCCTTGGATTTGGAGGCCGCTGGGCAAAGAATACCTTTGACTGCTGTTGCCATGAGTGTGGCTCCAAAATGCAGCCTTATGAAAAATTATCCGATGGTGATAAATTCGACATTCTGGAGTACTTCAGACGTTTTGAGAACCGCGAGCCGGACGAAGAAGGCATTTTCGCGTGTGGGAACTGTCTGCTCGTGTACGATGACTTTTCGGGTGAAATCTGCAAGGTGTGTAACTCTGCAGGGGTATCGTATATCGGCTCCGTCGTGTCTCCTAGTGAATTGGCGAAATTCCGAGAACGAAATAAGAACCTGATTGAACAAATCGAGTGCCTGCGATGCCAAAGAAACCCTTCAGGGTTTTGGGACTGTGTCCCATGTGATACAGAGATCAAGATAACGGCTTGCCGACGTTGCTATTCAATCTATGCTCAGATGCCTGTGAATGGCAGTCAATACAGGTTTCATGTCCTGCTTTCGGACAAGGAAGTAATCAAGGAGTCCCCCGACTCAAAATGGAGTGTATTTGAAGTTGAGTAAATGACCATCTACAAAGCGGATCGAAACAAAAAAGGATGCGAACCTGAAGAAAACTTCAGGTTATAGTTTTTTGATTCCCTATCCATGTCCGTCTGTATCAGTGTCCATCTGTGGTTGCATTTGAGAACACGATGAATCGAATCGATCTCCATGCCGTGCTGAAACCTCTCGCCGAAGAAGTGCAGGTCAATCTCGGAGAGGTTTTGTTTTTTGAAGGCGCCCCCGGGGATTGCTTTTACGATGTCGTATCCGGGCAACTCAGGGTTTTGATCAAAAACAGCGATGACCAAACGCAAACCCTGGGCTATCTCTTTCCCGGCGATCACTGCGGAGAAGGCGCGTTGCTTACGGGCAACGCGCGCAGGGCAACGGTTCGGGCGGTTGAACCGTCAACTGTGCTGAAAATTTCTCAGCGCGACTTTCACGCCCTTGTGTCAGCGCATCGGGAACTGAAAAACGACTTGCTCGATCAGGTGCAGGACATCGCCTATCGGAACTTCACAACAGCCCTAAGACTGGACACTCCAAATCTTCAGGAGGCCATGCAATGCTTTTTTCGTGGTCTGGAGCGGAAGGTCATCTCGGCCGACCAAAAAGAGGTCTTAACAGGTGAATCAGCAAAAGGATTGTACCTCATTGGCCGAGGAACCTTGCGATTGAGCGCGTCCGGCCAACCCGCCAAAACTATCAATGCAGGCGACTTTTTTTTGCCACTTGCTCAAAGTGATGAGATAACTATTGAAGCAGAAACAGAAGTCGTCCTCTACACCCTTTCGCACGCTGACTTTGCCAAGGTGCTTGAACTCGCACCGCAAATCATTCGGGTTTTCGAGGAAACCGCTCGGAATGACCGAGGAGATCAGCGCGAGACATTGCCTCAAAATGGTCGGGTTCAAACGCTAAAGATAGAGCCAAAGAATAGCATTTCTGATCAAAGCCCTCGGAAATTGCGCAACTATCTCACCTTTCCCTACATACGGCAACACGATGAAACCGATTGTGGCGCGGCATGTCTCGGCATGATCTGCCAATATTATGGACGTCCCATCGGCTTAAATCGCCTGCGAGATATGGCCAATGTCTCGCGAGAAGGCACATCCCTATCCGCGCTCGCCGAAGCCGCTGAAAATTTGGGCTTTCTGACGCGCGGCGTGCGGATTGGATATGGAGAACTGGCAGAAAGAGACCTGCCCCTCATCGCGCACTGGGAAGGCTCCCATTTTGTCGTTCTGTTTCGGATCACGTCAAAACACGCTTGGATTGCCGATCCCGCGCTCGGGCGCAGAAAAATTCCCCGCAAGGAATTTGAAGAAAAGTGGTCCAAACTCGCCTTAATGCTCGACTATACCGATAAGGTCTCGAGGTATCGGCGGAGGCGATCATCGTTCAGACGGTTTTTCCCGTTTGCCCGCCCATATCTCGGTATCCTCACCGAAATCATGATCGCATCCCTCGTCCTCAGCCTGTTTGGTCTCGCCTCACCCCTGTTCACGCAGATGGTCCTCGACCAAGTGCTCGTTCACCAAGATACCGGTCTGCTCAATCTCCTGCTGATGGGCATGATCATGATCGCGGTCTTTCAGATCGCCACCTCTGCCTTGCGGAATTACCTGACCGGCTATGTGGGCGCGCGCATCAGCATCTCGATGTTGTCGCACATTTACCATCATCTCCTGCGCTTGCCCATGCGGTTTTTTGCCCTCCGCAGAACCGGTGACATCATGACGCGGTTTCGAGAGAGCGAATATCTGAGAAGCCTCTTGACGGAAACGGCCATTTCAGCCGTCTTAGACGCGATCATGATCGTCGTCTATTTGGGCTTGATGTTCTATTACCACATCCATTTAACACTTTGGGTTTTGGCGTTCATCCCGCTCAGCATTGTCCTGACCTTAGTCTATACGCCCATCCTCAAGTCCATCAATCAGCGATCTTTTCTCGCGCGCTCGGAATGGTCATCTGTGCTCATCGATTCGCTGCGCGGCATTGAAGTCATCAAAACACTGGCCGTCGAAAGATCCACGCGGTGGCAATGGGAAGAACGCTTGACCCGAGAAATCAAAATCGGTTTTGGCGCGATAAAAACAAATATGCTCTTTGGGTCTTTGGGGCAGTTGAACAGCGTGTTGGGCAGCACAGTGGTGCTTTGGTACGGCGCGAATCTGGTCATTCAAGGCGACTTATCGGTCGGGCAGTTGATCGCGTTCAACATGCTCAGTGGCAGGGTGCTGGGACCGATTATGGGATTGATCAACCTGTGGCCGCAGATTCAACTGGCAAAGTTGGGACTGGATCGATTAAATGACATTTTCGAGATGCGAACCGAGTCCTCGCGCAATCGCAACTATTCGGTGCAATTGCCGGACGTAGCGGGCGGCATAACTTATGAAAACGCGTTCTTCCGATATGGATCGGGATCGACAGAGCCTTATGTTTTAAGCGATATAAATTTGGACATCTCGCCCGGCCAGAAAGTTGCCATTGTGGGTCGCAGCGGTGCGGGCAAGACAACGCTGGTCAAACTCATCCCCCGACTCTTTGATCCCACAGAGGGTTGCGTCACCCTCGATGGCACAAACCTGCGCGAATTTGATCCCGGATGGTTGCGGCGTCAGGTGGGGATGGTTTTGCAAGAGCCGGTCATGTTTAATGCCACCATCGCTGAAAATATCGCCCTCGGGGTTAAGGACGTGGATATGGATCGTTTGATTGAAGTTTCCCAACTCGCTCATGCCCACGAGTTTATCAAAGATCTGCCAATGGGATACGAGACCAAAATCCGAGAACAGGGGGTTGGGCTTTCCGGGGGTCAGCGGCAACGCTTGTCCATTGCCCGAGCACTGTATGGCGATCCCAAAATTCTCATCTTTGACGAAGCGACAAATGCCCTGGATACAGCGTCCGAGCAAGCGATTCAGGAGGGATTAGACAGCATGTTGGAAGGCAAAACCGCATTTATCATCGCGCACCGAGTGAGCACGGTGAAAGATGCGGATTTGATCATCGTCTTGGAAGATGGAAATATTGTTGAACAGGGAACGCACGATACGCTCATCGCAGAACGAGGGCTTTACTACAATCTATCGGGCCAACAATTGCAGGTTGTGTAAAGCGAGCTTGCACCTGTCCGAGTACTCAGATAAGCCATTCCAAATAGTGCTATCACAAAAAGCCATTAGACAAAGCCATCACGCACCGCGCGTAAGTCCGTCTCGCACCGCATGTCCTGATGGCCTCCCAACTGTGAAGGCCACTGCATGGCGTACTGCCATAGAAACGATTCGCGCTGTGCAAGCCTGTCTGCCGTCCGCGACAGGCAGGCCCCTCGGCGTTTGAGAGCGGCCTTTTTTGCTTACTTTTTGTGGCTGTTGACAAAAAGTAAGTCGCCGAAGGCATGACAAGCAACAAAAAATAAAAAAGCTGTGCAACTCTTTGTGGCACAACATTAAGAATTATGCACACCCCTCAAACATCTACGGCACTTCCATTTTGATGCTCGCGCTCAAACCGTTGCGACAATTGCGCGAACTGGCCGCGCTTTCGCCAGAAGCAGAGGAATAGATGGCTGATGCGATTGATCCCGTCTTAATTGAGATCATTGTCAGTATTTGCTCAGTAGCCCCATCAACTATACCCTGACTCCTGTCTGTCCTACCCCTGTCTGCCCTGCCTACCGCCGAGGGCTTTCGGCAGGCCTACCTGAGGTAGGCAGGCAGGCGACAGGCAAGTATGTGGTCTTTGATGATACGGTTTTAGACAAAAGACACGCGCGTAAGATGGCGTTAGTCCGTCGTCAATATAGCGGCAATGCCAAGGGGATTATCAACGGCATCGGTGTGGTCACTTGTGTTTATGTCCATCCTGTACCAAGATCGATTTTGGCTCATTGACTATCGCATACCTGCCTGCGACGCCCGCGGCGCAGGCAGGTATGACCCGCAAGGCAATGGAAAGACCAAGTTCGATTTTCTCGCTTCGTCTGCATCATTGGAATGGAGACAAAGCGAATTTGGCATCCAGTGGGAAAGATGGGAGCGCGAGAGTAACTGGCTGCCAATCGAAACTTTTATTTTTTTAACAGAAGGAGAGCAGCCTTCCAAATTGGAACAGAAGCTAAGCGATTTTATGGCCCGTTATATGGGGGAAGAAGTCCGGGCGCACAATGTGTACCATCTTCAGCCGCTCAACCGCATTCACCTCTATTTTAAGGTAGATTATGGGATGACCATGTACCATGATGTCTCGTATATCTACTTACTCTCTACCCTTGCCCTTTTTATTTTTTTCATTGCATGTATCAATTTTATGAATCTTGCGACTGCGCGATCCTCCCACAGGGCAATGGAAGTCGGCATGCGGAAGGTGATGGGTGCTGACCGGCGGATATTAATGGCACAATTTTTGGGAGAATCCTTCTTGTTGTCATTGCTCGCCCTTTGGTTGGCATTGAGTTTTGTTGAGCTTTGTCTGCCGGCTTTAAATGCCTTTACACTTAAGGCACTGTCGTTTGATATGCAGAACGGGTCTCTGTGGGTTGGGTTGGTCGGTATTGCGGCATTGGTCGGGGTGGTTTCTGGAAGTTATCCCGCTTTTGTTTTGTCTGCCTTTCAGCCCATAGATATTCTAAAAGGCGGAACTTTGGTTGCCGGAAAAAACAACGCCCGATTCCGATCTTTTTTAGACGAATACATAGATAAATGGAATTATGAGGCGGAGATAAAATTAAAAAAAATGCTTCGATTATTGTCATTGATTACAATTTTTGTCGCCTGCCTGGGCCTATTCGGGCTGACGTCCTTTGTAAATCACTGACTATCACTTCGCGATCTTTCACACATTGATTTGACAAGGTGAAAAATTTCGACATCGCATAAGCGATTGATTTCATAGCCATATCCGCTCAGGCCTTTGTACGCACATGCTTGAAGCACCGTTCCACTACCCGAAAAAGGATCCATGACAGTGAATCCCTTTCTTGAGAAGCTATCTAAAATATAATCAATAAATTGTGGTGTAAACTGTCCGCGCCAAGCAAATAAATTCGCCCGCTGTTTTTTTGTGACGTTCAGTTTATCTTGTTTTAAGATGATTTTGCTTTCCGCGCTTCTCATCTTTCTCCCCTATTGCTCTGCGTTGTATATGGAATTTGGGGTCATTTTTGACTACGGACAACGAACCGCGTGCTGTTCGAGCCAGGCTTTGAGGGGCACATCTTTGGGGGTGGGAGAGGTGTAGCCGCGACCGCCGGAGTAGCTGACGCCGAGGAGTTGTTTTTGGATGGGCGTGCAGTGGTCGAGGTAGTGTTCAACGCGCATGTCGTCGCGGGGGCGAAGCCAGCGGTAGGAATAGCCGTAGAAGAGGACGCGGCGGGGTTCTGTCCAGTAGTTGGTGCTGGCCGAGTGCCACAAGCGGCGGTCAAAAAAGACGGCTGATCCGGGAGGAGCGAGCACGGGCGTGGTATTGTTGTGCAGTGCTTGGCGATCTCGTCCGGGAAAAGCGTTTTGCGTTTGGCTGCCGGGAATGACGTAAAAATTGCCGCGCCCCGGTTGGGATGTGTCGGTGAGAAAGAAGGCGACTTTGAGGGAGATCATGGGGCGCGGGTCCATGTCAAAATCCCAATTGATGCGCCCGCTGTCTTGATGAAAGCCGAGGCCAGGGCCGTGTTTTTCGAGTGATTTGTGCGGTTCTGCGGGGGGTGAGACGGTCATGTGGGTGTGGTAGAGTTGGATGTGCCAGCCGAGGATGCCCCACACTTTGGGAAATGTTTTGTACCAGTTGAGCAAGGGCAAAAAGCGGATATCTTTGCCAATGAAGTCGAAGTGGTTGATGCGCGCTTGGGGGCTTTTGCCCATCCGGGCGCGTTCTTTTTTATCTGTGCGATCCACTGCGCCAATGAGATCCTGCACCATGTCGGATGGCAGGACGTCTGGCACGATGAAATAGCCCTCGCGTTTGAATTTGTGGGCTTCTTCTTCTGTCAAACAATATTGGAGACACGTGGGATCCATTGTGCTACCTCCTGTTAAGATGACCCGTCTGGAGGGGATTCGAGGCGATAAACCGATGTGATGTTGGGAACGCCGCGCAGGCGTTGTAAGAGTTCTTCAAGGTGGTCGGCATTTTTGATTTCGATCTGGAATTGGTTGTCGATTTCTTCGCGACGGGTTTTGATGCTGGCACCCACAATTGCAATGCCGAGGTCGGACATGGCTCGTGTTATATCGGATAGCAAGTTGGCGCGATCTGTGCCGATGACTTGGATGGTTGTGGTAAAGGTTTCTGCAAGATCGGTTTCCCAGTCGAGCGCGACCACGCGACCGGGGTCAGCGGACAGGTGGGGCACGTTGGAACATCCCCGGCGATGGACAGATATGCCGCGCCCGCGCGTGACGATGCCGATGACCGGATCGCCCGCGATGGGATTGCAGCAGCGAGCATAGTGAATCATCAGGCCGTGCAAGCCGTGAATGCGAAGGGCCTCCGGATTCTTTTTGGGGATTTCTCTTTTTGGCTCGCCAATGGCTTTGTTGGCTCGGGGAAAGAGCCGGTTGATAAATTTGCCGAGTGAAATATCGCCATTGCATATCGCGGCGAAAAGGTGATCGACATCGGGTTGTTCAAATGCCTCGGCGGCGGATTTGAGTGTCTCATTGCTGGCGCGTTTGCGACGTTGTCGCAATTCGCGATCGACCATGTCGCGGCCGAGGCGCACGCTTTGGTTGAAGGCCTCTTCGCGCAGCGCGCGTCGGATGCAACTGCGCGCTTTGGTACTTTTGACAAAGCCGAGCCAATCGCGGTGGGGACGCTGGTGCGGTGAGGTGATGATTTCTACGGTCTGCCCGGTTTCGAGCGGTGTGGATAATGGCAGCATCAGGTTGTCGATGCGCGCGCCCACGCAGCGGTTGCCAATTTCGGTGTGTACTGCAAACGCGAAATCGATGGGTGTGGCCGCGTCGGGCAGGCGGATCAGGTCGCCTTTGGGCGTAAAAACATAGATTTCATGGGGAAAGAGATCGACTTTGAGTTCTTCGATAAATTCCCGTGGATCAGATGCTTCTTCTTGCCATTCGAGCAGGTCGCGGAGCCAGTGGATGTGTTGATCGAGTTCTGTCCTGTTTTTTGATCCTTCTTTGTAGAGCCAGTGTGCTGCAATGCCCACTTCTGCTGTTTGGTGCATCTCGTGGGTGCGTATCTGCACCTCAACCATCAACCCGCGAGGGCCAATCACCGTGGTGTGCAAAGATTGATACATGTTGCTCTTGGGGGTTGCAATAAAGTCTTTGAAGCGGGGCATGACAGGCGTATAGGTCGAGTGGATCGTGCCCAGAACGTGATAACATTCCTGCACTGTATCGACCAAAATCCGGAGGGCGAGCAGGTCGTAGATGTCTTCAAAGGCTTTGACCCGCGTTTGCATTTTGCGGTGAATGCTGTAAAAATTTTTGGGTCGTCCTGTGATTTCCGCTTGAATATTGGCCTCTTTGAGCGTTTTTTGCAAGGGCACGCGCAGCTCTTCGATGTAGGCTTCGCGGTCTTTTCTTTTGAGGTGGATTTTTTCTCTGATGGCGCGATAGGCTTCTGGCTCGAGCCACTTGAGGGCTAGGTCTTCGAGTTCCCATCGAATGCGCGCGATGCCCAGACGATGGGCGAGGGGCGCGTAGATATCGAGGCTTTCTCGCGCCATGCGTTTCCGAGTTTCGGGAGACAGGGGATCCAGGGTCCGCATGTTGTGCAGGCGGTCGCAAAACTTGATGAGAATGACGCGCAAGTCGCGGATGATGGAGAGGAACATTTTGCGGAAATTTTCGGCTTGCTCGGTTTCTCGCGATTGGAAGGATAGGTCTTTGATTTTGGTGACCCCATCGACGAGGTTGGCAATTTGGGTGCCAAATTCGCGTGCGATTTGGGCGCGGGTTGCCGTGCCGTGCCTGACCGTGTCGTGCAAAATACCTGCGGCGAGGGTTGCGGTGTCTTGATTGAGATCTGCGAGGATACGCCCAACCTCAAGGGCATGCACAATATAGGGTTGGCCTGACTTGCGAAATTGGTGCTGGTGCGCTCTGCTGGCAAAATGAAACGCGCGGGCCAGGAGTGCTACATTGTGATTGGAATGTCTTTGAAGGGTATAGTGGAGAAATTCGTCAAAGGTGGGATCCTCTGCGAGGGGTTGTTTGGGCTGTGTGGGCACAGCGGCCTCCCTCCCTGAGATAATTTGCGTTTTCTCAATACTTTGGAACTTCAGACAATTTTTTTGCTGCCTAGATAGCGTAGCCGACACCTTTCACGGATCCCCACAAGCGATGTACCTGTCTGCCCTGCCTACCGCCGAGGGCTTTCGGCAGGCAGGCTACTGCGGAGCAGTTTCAAATTGTGGCTAAAGCGCGAAAAATGTCTGAACCGTTGTTTTCTGAATGGTCGCGATAAAAATATACCCAATTTTTGAAAAAAAACCAGATGCGGGCATTACGCCCAAGTGATGACCCCGGTATCACATATTGAATGGAGGTCCCGATGGTGTGGGCGAACGCGCACGGTATAGCCCCACCGCCCACTTTTTTGCAATGGCAGACAACCCACAAAGGTGTTGTCGCCATCGAGTGTCAGGGGTAGGGATTGCCCATGCGTAATTTGACCATCTGAAGTGACCTGCCCGTAAAAAATTTCAACGGCGACGTCTGCCGCTGTCAATTCCCCTAGCGCGACTTTTGTGCGAATTTCGATTTTGTCGCCCACATGCAATATTTGTCCCTGGGACGTCTCTACGGAATTGATTTTGATGTCTTTCCACGCGCGGTGGATTTTGGTTTTCCACTCGACGAGAGCGCGGGCTTTTGCCCCGTGGTTGTGTGAGAGGATTTTTGTTCGCGCATGCGCCTTCAGGTAGAATCGCTCGATGTATTCCTGTACCATGCGGTGGGTGTTGAATTTTGGACACAACGCGCGCATGGCGTTTTTCATGCGGGCGATCCACCCGCGCGGCAGTCCGTCTGCCCCGCGGTCGTAAAAGAGGGGCACGGCTTCTTTTTCGAGAATATTGTAAATTGCCCGTGCCTCAATCTGGTTTTGATGCGCCGGGTCGCCGTATTCTTTGCCGTGTCCCACCTCCCAGCCCAGTTCCGGTCGATAGGCTTCGGCCCACCAACCGTCGAGCACGCTGAGGTTCAAGGCGCCATTGGCAACGGCTTTCATGCCGCTGGTGCCGCTGGCTTCTAGGGGCCTCACGGGCGTGTTCAGCCAGATATCGACCCCTTGCACGAGATAACGCGCCACACACATATCGTAATTTTCGATAAAGACCAACCGCCGACGGAGGTATTCACGCTGCGTGAGGGCAAAAATTTCCTGAATCAATTCTTTTCCCGCGTGGTCTTGCGGATGGGCTTTTCCCGCGAAGATGACTTGAACCGGGCGGTCTTCACTGCACAAGATGCGCGCGAGTCTTTCGAGGTCGTGGAACAGGAGGGTGGCGCGTTTGTACGTTGCAAAACGCCTGGCAAATCCAATGGTGAGCGCGTCGGAGGTCAGGACTTCGTCCGCGCGCGCCATGTCGATTGGCGACGCGGTTTCGCGCTGCAACTGCTTTCTGAGGCGTTGTCGCGCAAAGGCGACGAGGCGTTCTCGCCTGCGCTCGTGGACGCGCCAGAGTTCCTCGGGCGGAATGTGGTCAATCGTCTCCCACACGCTTTGATCGTGTGGTTCTTCCAAGCGGCGAGGTCCCATGTGGTTGTCTTCGAGTCTCCGCATTTGTTGCGAGATGTGGGAGGCAATGTGGACGCCGTTGGTAATGGATTCGATGGGGATTTCATTTTTGGGCAGATCGGGCCACAGCGGTTGCCACATGGTGCGCGAGACTTCGCCGTGAAGTTTGCTGACGCCATTGCGATAGGCCGAGAGCCTGAAGGCGAGCGCGGTCATGTTGAAATCACCGCTGGCATTTTGGGGATTTTCTCGTCCCAAAGCGAGGAACGCGGGCATGGAGAGGCCAAGGCCATGCGCGTAGGATTTGAAGTATTTCTCGACCAGAGCAGCGGGAAAGACATCGTGACCGGCGGAAACGGGTGTGTGGGTCGTAAAAACGTGACCGGCAGATGTGTACTCTAGGGCCTGATCATAAGTGGCGTGGTTGTTTTGCATGGCTTGCCGGATGCGTTCCAAGCCCAAAAAGGCCGAATGTCCTTCATTCATGTGGCATACAGAAGGCTGTTTGCCCAAGGCGTGGAGCGCGCGCACGCCGCCAATGCCCAGCAAAATTTCCTGCCGGATGCGCGTTTCACTGTCGCCACCGTAGAGTTGCGCGGTGATTTCGCGGATGGTTGGGGGGTTTTCCGTCGAGTTGGTGTCGAGCAAATACAGGGGGATGCGCCCGACCTGTGCTTTCCATATCCGCACGCGCGCGTCTGCTTCGGGATATGCAATGGCAAAGGTGATGTCCCGCCCGCGTGCATCCCGAACAATTTGGACGGGCAGCGCGTCGTAGTCATTTTCGGGATATTCCTCTTGTTGCCAGCCGTCATTTGTGAGATACTGATTGAAGTAGCCGTGTTGATACAATAGGCCGACTGCAACACATGGCAACCCGAGTGTGCTGGCAGATTTGATGTGGTCGCCGGCCAAGACGCCCAGCCCCCCCGCATAGATCGGCAGGCTTTCGGTGAGGCCAAATTCCGCTGAAAAATAGGCGATTTGAATGTCGGATGCTGTTTTGCCATGGGTGGTGTGAAAATAGGTGTCGCCATCCATAAACGCGCGGAAAGATTCAGAGACGCGCTGAAAATGCGCCATGAATCCCGGATTTTTAGCGAGTTGATCGAGGCGTTCCTGACCGATGTCATTGAGCATACGCACCGGGTTGTGATAGACTGTTTCCCAAAGCACGGGATCAATGCGCCGAAACAGGTCGAGGGTATCGGGATCCCAGGTCCAGCGCAGGTTATAGGCCAGTGCTTCGAGATCCCGAAGGGGTTTGGGGAGCGAGGGTTTGACAATCAGCGTGGAAATGGGTTTCACAGAATTGTTTGTCTCCTGATTTGGGAACGCGCGTTATCGGGGCGATGCCCCATCCGCTCACACTTCTTCAACCACGACCACAGCGTCTGTTTCCCAAGATTTTATTGCCGCTTCGATGACCATCTGCGCTTTGAGTGCTTCTTCGCCCGACCCTTCGATATCTTCGGGAAATGCGTTTTCGAGGTTTTGTTCGATCCAGCGCCCAATCCGGCTTTGAAACGTTTCGTTGAAGCCCATCATGCCGCCGATGTAGTCGTAGCGTTCCAATTCCATTGTGCGACGGGGGTGAAAGTGCAGGCGTTCGCAGGCTTCTTCAAGGATAAAACGGGCATCTGACCCCACGACTTCGAGACGTTCAAGGCCATAAGACCCCCCTGGCCCGGTGGCGTCGTAACTGCCCGTGAGATTGCCCACGGCGCCGTCTTTGAAGCGCATATTGAGCTGCATGTTCGACCAGCAGACGCGGCGATTGCCGTCTTTGTCTAAGCCGCGCTTAAAAAACGCGTGTACTTTTTCAATATCGCCGCAAAAGTAGCGCATGACGTCAATGGAGTGCGGGTGCAGCGCGCGGATGTGGAACCATGGCGATGTCTCTCGGGGGTTGTTGATCCACATGGTCATGTTGATGATGTTGATTTCGCCCAGACGGCCCTGATCGACCCACGCTTTGGCGCGCGCGGCGGCCGGCGTAAAGCGGTGGTTGAGGTCAATGCCATAGCGCAGATTTTTATCTTTGGCTTTGGCGACCATCTCTTTGGCTTCGTGGATGTTGTTGGAAATGGGTTTTTCTCCGAGCACGTGAATGTCCGCTTCGAGCAACTCCATCGTGGGTTTGTAGTGGTCGCCACCGTTTTCATGTCCGGCAGTTGCAACGCTCGCCACCGCGATATTCAGGCCGGCGTGGAGCATGTCGCGAACCGAGTAAAACGCTTTGGCGGCGTACCGAGACGCCGCGGCATCTGCGCGTTTCTGGTCCATATCGCAAACCGCGACGAGATTGCATTGGTCGTGGTTGTGGTAGATGGCAGCGTGGCGGTTGCCAATGCCTCCCAAACCGACCACAGCGACGTTTAATGCCATTGGAGACTCCTTTCTGGGTGGTCTTTCAAATGGATTTGCCCATATCTCGAGACGGGATTCCCGCGCCGGTTTTCACCCCTCCCACGATTCGCTTTAGATACGGACTTACCAGTGCCGAAGCATTTGATCCACAAATGCCGGGACTTCGTCTGTGAGATACAAGGCGGCGATAAAACCCCCGATGAGCATATAGATAATTATGATGGTGATAAGCGCTATCTTTTTTCGCTTGCTCATTTTGGGGCGTGATGGCGGGATTTTGAGGTCGCGCGGCTGTTTGAGGAAATCCTTAGGAGGGGATGCTTTTTCCGAGACTGCGGGGGCGTCTGTTTCGGGGGGGGGATCTCGGGGTGGTGTTTCCGATTGTTGCGCGTCTGTGGGTTCGGCGTGTGGTTTTTCGGGGTTTTCTCTCGTTTCTTCTGTGTCTGCTGCCCGGCGCGATTCCGGTTTGGTACTGTCGAGCACGCGCTCGATTTCTTCGATGAGGGTTTGTGCCTCAAATGGTTTTTTGACAATGCCTTGAACGCCCTGGTCGCAAAGTGCTTTGGCCGCGTCTTCCTCGGCGACGTCCGATACCGCGATCACTGGCATTTCGTAGCCCTCTTCGCGGATAAATTCGAGCAAGACCGCGCCGTGAATGAGGGGCATTTCGAGGTCTAATAAGACCAAGTCGGGTTGTCCGTGCGCGATCGCGTCGACTGCTTCGGTCCATTTTGTCGCGCTTTGCGCCCGATAATTGTTGGATTCGAGCGTATCGACGATCCGTTTTGCAACGGCTTCTTCATCGTCAATGGTCAGGATTTTTGTCGTCTTTGCCATAGTGTCCGTCCGCGAATGATGGGGAAAATGTTCAGCAATTTGAAGTATAAAGTGAAAAAGGGCTTATGACAAGGGTTTTCCCTGCGGTTGTGCATAACGGGTGAATTCTCTCTTGATTGGTGAACGCGTGTATAGTATATTGCAGGGTGCGAAAGTCCGAAGTAGGGCGGTGCCGCTGTGCCCGGCCATGGGTATGAAGGTGAGGAGGTGCGGGGTACAAAGTGCCCATCCGGTTCCAACCCCTTGTATCATGAAACGGCGATAGGGCAACCACGGGGGGTTGCCCCTATCCCCTAATCCCTTGATCAGAATTTCGAGGTTTTTATGGAGACAAAGAGTATCGTTGTAAAGGGCGCGCGGGTACACAATTTGCAAAATGTGGATCTGGTGTTGCCCCGACGCGCCTTGATCTGTTTTACCGGCGTTTCCGGTTCGGGCAAGTCTTCGATGGCGTTTGATACGATTTACGCCGAGGGGCAGCGGCGTTATGTGGAGTCCCTATCGGCTTATGCACGTCAGTTTTTAGGGCAGATGGAAAAGCCCGAAGTCGATCAGATTACGGGATTGTCGCCGACGATTTCCATTGAGCAAAAGACCGCGGGGCGCAATCCGCGGTCCACTGTGGGCACAATAACCGAAATCTATGACTATTTGCGCGTGCTGTTCGCGCGGGTGGGCACGCCCCATTGTGTGCACGACAAGACGCCAATTGGGGCGCAAACGCGCGACGGCATTGTGGATCAAATCATGATGCTGGGCGAGGGCGCGCTCGTTTGCGTTTTGGCGTCGCTGGTGCAGGGGCGAAAAGGTGAATACCGCGATCTGTTTGAAAATTTGCAAAAGGAGGGGTATATCCGTGCGCGCGTGGATGGACGAGTGGTGACCCTCGCCGAGGCGCCGAAATTGGAACGTTACAAAAGACACGATATCGAGGTGGTGATCGATCGGATTATCGTGAAGGAGGAACGCAAAGCGCGCGTGGGCGAGGCAGTGGATGCCGGTCTCATGATGGGCAAGGGCGCGATCATTGTCAGCCGTGAAGGTGGAGATGACATGCTGCTGAGCACGCATTTTGCCTGTCCCACATGTGGGCGCAGCGCGCGGGAACCCGTGCCGCAATTGTTTTCGTTTAACAGTCCGCAGGGGATGTGCCCCGGCTGTCGCGGTTTGGGCACGCGCGTTGCAATGGATGTGAAAAAGGTCGTGCCCGATCCGGAGTTGTCTGTGATAGAAGGGGCGATCGCGGCGTTGGGCGTGCCAAAAAATCGGTGGAAGAACCACTTTTATGCGGGCGTTTTGAAGCGTTATGGCGCGGGTTTGCAAACGCCATGGAAACGCATTCTGGCAGCGGGACAGCGGGCGCTATTATACGGCATAGATGGCAAAATGACATTTGAATGGCGACGCAGCAACGGCAGTGTGAAACGCCACCGCGATATATTCGAGGGCATTTTGCCACCGCTAGAGCGGCGGTTTGCCGAGGGGCGCAGCCCCCTTTTGCGTAAACGTTTGGCGCCGTTTATGCGCGTGGGCACGTGTCCTTTGTGCCGCGGCGCGCGGTTGAACCCCGAAGCCCTCTGTGTGGAGATCAAAGGCCAGGCTCTGCCCGATGTCACGGCGATGACAGTCGAGCGGGCGCACGCGTTTTTTGATGGCCTCAAATTGACCCCGGTGCAGGCGCGGATTGCCGAAGACGCATTGAAAGAAATTCGCGGCCGGTTGAAGTTTCTTTTGGATGTGGGCCTCGATTATCTCGCACTGGACCGCGCCGCGCCGACCCTGTCGGGCGGCGAGGCGCAGCGCATTCGCCTGGCCAGTCAGATCGGTTCCGGGTTGGTGGGGGTGACGTATGTCTTGGATGAGCCGTCAATTGGTCTGCATCACCGCGACAATCGGCGGTTGCTCGACGCGCTGTGCCGCTTGCGGGATGTGGGCAACACGGTGATTGTCGTCGAACACGATGAAGAGACCATGCGCCGCGCGGATCGGGTGGTGGATTTTGGTCCCGGTGCCGGGCATACAGGTGGGCGCGTGGTCGCTGAGGGATCGTGGAAAATGGTAGCGCGGAGAAAGCACTCGGTCACTGGGGCCTATCTTTCGGGAAAAGAGAAAATTGCCGTGCCCGCAAGGCGGCCCGTGTCGCATCGCGGGATATGGATTCGGGGCGCGCGCGAAAATAATCTCAAGAATATTGACGTGAAAATTCCGCTCGGCGTGTTGACCTGTGTGACCGGGGTGTCGGGTTCGGGAAAATCATCGCTGATCGCGGATATTCTCTATCCCGCCCTGGCGCGGGATCTACACCGCGCGGATGTGGCTATTGGCGCGCACCGCGGCATTGAGGGCATAGACCATCTGGACAAAGTCATTGAGATCGACCAGCAGCCCATCGGGCGCACGCCCCGCAGCAACGCGGCGACCTATACGGGTGTCTTTGACCCCATTCGCAAGCTCTTTGCCGAGTTGCCCGAGTCAAAGGTCAGGGGCTACAAACCCGGGCGTTTCAGTTTTAATGTGAAGGGCGGGCGGTGTGAAGCCTGTAAGGGCAATGGCGCGAATCTGGTCGAGATGGATTTTCTGGCGGATGTGTGGGTGACGTGTCCCGTGTGCGAGGGGCGGCGGTTTAATCGCGAGACGCTGGACGTGACGTACAGGGGCAAATCCATTGCCGATGTGCTGGCGATGGAAGTGGCGGAAGCGCGCGCTTTTTTTCAGGCGATCCCCGGCATTCATCGCGTGCTCCAAACCCTGGTCGATGTGGGGATGGGGTATGTCAGATTGGGGCAACCCGCGCCAACGCTCTCCGGCGGCGAAGCGCAACGGGTCAAGCTGTCGAAAGAACTGTGCCGCAAGAGCACGGGGCAAACCCTGTACATTTTGGACGAGCCGACCACGGGCCTGCATTTTACCGATATTCAAAATCTTTTGAATGTGTTGCATCGGCTCGTGGATATGGGCAATTCGGTGGTGGTCATCGAGCACAATTTGGATGTGATCAAAACCGCGGATTGGGTGATCGACCTGGGACCTGAAGGCGGCGAAGCCGGGGGGCGGATTCTGGCAGAGGGCACGCCCGAGCAGTTGACTCAGTCCCCCAACTCTTACACGGGGCGCGCGCTCGGTGAGGTCTTGCCCCGCGCGCGCGTTGTACGGGAGGAGAACGACAACGCGCGCGGCTATGGACCTCAGAGTACACCGCTTCGCACGATTGATGTTTGGGGCGCGCGGGAGAACAATTTGCAAGATGTGGATGTGTCCATTCCGCGCGAAAAGATGACCGTGATTTCCGGGGTGTCGGGTTCGGGAAAATCATCGCTGGCACTCGATACGATTTACGCGGAGGGTCAGCGGCGATATGTCGAATCCCTGTCGGCTTATGCGCGGCAATTCTTGGGGCAGATGCCCAAGCCAAAGGTGGATCGCGTGGTGGGGTTGTCGCCCGCGATTGCCATTGAACAAAAGGCCGCGAGCAAAAACCCGCGCTCAACCGTGGGCACAGTGACAGAGGTTTACGATTATTTGCGCGCGATCTACGCGCTGCTAGGCGATGTGTATTGTCCAGATTGCGATGTGATGGCGGGCAGCCAGACGGTGCAGGAGATCGTGGATCGCGTGTTGCTGATGCCACGAGGCCGGCGTCTCTACCTTCTCGCGCCCGTCGCACCGCGCAAGGGCGAGGATTATGCCAGTTTGATCGACCGCTTTTGCCGCGAAGGTTATGTGCGCGGCAGATTCAATGGCGATGTTTTCAATCTTGCAACACCTCCCGAGATCGATTACAAGCAGTCTCACGAGCTCGAGATTTTGGTGGATCGCGTGTCCGCAGACGAGAAGAATCGCGCGCGCATCGCGGATTCCGCGGAGCGCGCGCTGGATATATCCGGGGGGATTTTGATCGTGGCATCGCCCGACAATGGCGAAGAGACGCGGTTTAGCCAGCATCTTTCTTGTCCATCCTGTGGGCGCAGTTTTAAGGCGATAACGCCGCAGTTTATGTCATTCAACAGCTATGAAGGCTGGTGTTTGTCGTGCGAGGGGCACGGGACGCAGCGCGGCATGGGCATTCACACCCTGATTCCCGACGGTCACAAGTCCTTGTCTGAAGGGGCCGTGCTCGCCTGGGGAGAGGTGGCGGCGGACACCCTATTGGGCCGCATGTTGTGTGCGGTGGGCGAGGCCGCGGGCTTTGATCTCAAGACCCCTTTTGCGCGGATGTCAGCGGAGGGGCAACGCGCGATTTTATACGGGTTGGGCGAGCAGTGGTTGAAAGGCCCTGGGGTGATCTCGTTCCAGTTTAAGGGGTTGTTTCCGACGATTGAAACGCTGGTGCGCCAGGCGCCGCGCTTCCGCAAGCTGATGGGGGAATTTATCCAAGATGTGCCGTGCCCATCCTGCAAGGGGTCGCGGCTGAGGCCAGAGCGCGCGGCGGTGAGGTTATTTGACAAGACCATGCCGCAGGTGGCGGCGATGCCGATAGCCGACTTGCGCGCGTGGTTCGACGCGATGGCGTTAAAAGGGCCGGCGCGCGACGCGGCCGGAGAGGTGTTGTACGAGATTCAGTGCCGGTTGCGGTTTCTCGATGACGTGGGGCTTGGGTATTTGAATTTGGGCCGGCGCGCGCCCACGCTTTCGGGCGGCGAGGCGCAGCGCATTCGCCTGGCGAGTCAGATCGGTTCCGGTCTGACCGGGGTGCTCTACGTGCTCGACGAACCCACCATTGGCCTGCACCAGCGCGACAATCGCCAGTTGTTGGCGGCGCTGGCGCGGCTGCGCGATTTGGGCAATTCCCTGCTCGTTGTCGAACACGACCGCCAGACCCTGAACGAGGCGGATCACATTCTGGATTTTGGGCCGGGCGCGGGTGTGGAAGGCGGGCGCGTTGTGGCTGCGGGCAATCCGCGTGCCTTGCACAGCGGAAATGGGTCCCTGACCGCGCGTTATCTCGCGGGCGGTTTGCAGATCGCGGTGCCCGATGCGCGGCGAAACCCGGGGCGCGGATCGCTTTGCGTGATGGGCGCGCGGCACAACAATTTGAAAAATGTGGATGTCTCATTTCCCTTGGGCACGCTGACGTGTGTGACTGGGGTGTCGGGTTCGGGCAAGAGTTCGCTGGTCAACGAGGTGCTGTTCGGCGCGCTCGCCGCGCGCGTGAACAAAACGCGAAAAGCATGGGGGGAACACGACGAGGTGCTAGGCCTGGAGCGGATCGATAAGGTGATCAGCATTGACCAGACGCCGATAGGGCATTCGCCGCGCAGCAATCCGGCGACTTATGTCAAGGTGTTCGACAAAATCCGTCTGTTGTATGCCAGCCTGCCAGACGCTCAGGTGCGCGGGTTTTTGGCCGGGCATTTTAGCTTTAATCACAGGCGCGGGCGATGCGATGCCTGCGCGGGTTTGGGCGCGCGCTGTGTTGAGATGCACTTTTTGCCCGATGTGTGGGTGAGGTGTGAAAGCTGTGGCGGAAAGCGTTACAACCGCGATGTCCTCAATGTGACCTACAAGGGCGCGTCCATCGCGGATGTGTTGGAGATGAGTGTGGGTGAGGCGCTGGCGCATTTTGCCCATGTGCCCGGCATTGTGCGGTCGCTTCAAACGCTATTTGACGTGGGCTTGGGCTATATCCAAATGGGACAGGCTTCGACCACGCTTTCGGGCGGCGAAGCGCAGCGCGTGAAACTCTCGCGGGAGTTGGCGCGACCAAACACGGGGCGGACGGTCTATATTTTGGATGAACCGACCACGGGCTTGCACTTTGCCGATATCCAAAAATTGCTCGATGTGCTCAATCGGCTCGTGGATGCGGGCAATACCGCGATTGTGATCGAGCACAATTTGGATGTGATCAAGACCGCGGATTGGGTGATCGACCTGGGGCCTGAAGGCGGGGAAGCCGGTGGCGAATTGATTGCGTGCGGCACGCCCGAAGACGTGGCATCCGCGACCGCCTCGCACACCGGGCGATTTTTGAAGGAGGTGTTGGCAGGTGGTGAAACGAGATATGACATAAAAAAATCTTGACAGAGGGATAAGGATTGATGTATATTGCAAAAAATAAAAAACAACCGCCGGTTCCCAAGACTCGCCAAAGCCAAGAATCGACGGTTGAGGTAAAGGGTAGGCCATCATTTGGTATGACCTGCTCCTTCCTTACAAACAGAAAATTTACAAACAAATTATTTTTTTGTCAAGTATTGACTTATCATTTTTTAGCCAAATGTGAAAAGTTTCTTATGAATTTTTCTTAGAGGGCATCTAGGCCGAGGACATCTATGATGACGCAAGAAGGTCGCACTGTAACATCTGTAAGCAGGACAGATTTGGTGTGCAACGCATGCGCTGAAGTGAGTATTAGATTCGGGACAAAAGGTGCTTTCTTCAAAGAGATCGAGCTTTTCGCCGCTTCTCATCCCGAGTTCTGTAAGTCTAGCTTACGCTTTGGCGGTAATGTTAGACTGGTCATTAGAGCTCCTGTGAAAGGAGAGTGTCTTAGAGAGACGAGACTTCTTGTAAAGGCACAACCGAAACTATGCGAACTTGTAGTTGACCTTGTAACCGAAGCTTGGTCTCAAGAAAGGATCCACAGCATACCTAGTCCTTTGATAGACAAATTGCTTGAAATTGGGCTAGTAATACCCAACCAGATTGATCCCAAAGAGGTGAACTTCTGTTGTCAGTTAAATGAAAACCTGTTAAAATTGGTTCCGTATAGACACAGAACAGCATCTCCTATTGATGTGTGTGGCAAAAAATTAGTGCTGAATGAGGGGATATATCTTGAAGATCAAGTAAGCCTTTTGGGGGAGAGATGTCCAGATACTCAAGCCCTAGGGCCTAATGAAAGGGGAATAATTTGGGTGGACGATCCTGGAACCAGGATACTCTCTCCATATTGGACCTCAACCAGGGTTCAACAATGTGTCCGAGACCTAATTTGTGGCCAAATACTTCCTTCAAGCATCAAATCAGATTTACTACGATTACTTTCAGCGGCTAATATTCTGGTATCCCCAAGTTGGACGAATGACCGTCTGAAGCAATGGCAAAAAATTGTGAACACTTCTCGAGAGTCCCTCCAATGTAAACAATATGCTGTAATCCCCCGAATGGTTCACCCGCTTCAACTGTCAGCTCTCAGAAGGTACTTTCGAGCCTTGAATGTGCAAGGCTTCCTTTCCCAAGAGTTGACTAGTAGAGTTGTATCTAAGAGACGAATCAGACACAATGAAAAAGTTACAAGGTTTCTGCACCAACAGATTGTGTCCCTCATAAAAAGAATCACAGCCGAGGAAATCAAGCCATCATACTCCATGCTGTGCGTATACTTCCCTGAAGCGTTTCTCCGAAGGCATATAGATCGGGAACAATGTGTATGGAACCTGTCGTTATTGGTTGACGCCGATCCCGAAACAGATAGGTCTCAATCGTGGCCCATCTATTTAGATGTTGATAGGGGAGGTCCCCAGAGAGTATCTCTTGAAATCGGAGATGGCGTTCTATTTCGGGGAACAAAGACACCTCACTGGCGGGATGAGCTTCCTAGTGAAAGGACAGTTACAGTCGTTTTCTTTCACTTTGTCCCCATCCAGTTTAAGGCTTCTCTTGATTGAACTATTATGCGGATTCAATTTGTGGAGTCCTGACATGCTGAAGATTGAGAAATTCCAAATAATGACAGAGGCGATGGTCAAGCAAGAGGGATTGGGGGAAAGAACCCAAACGGTACTAGAAGGGATCAGGACTAAAGGAGGTGATAATTGTAGGACACTTAGGATGCTTGGACAATTATATCGCAGCAAAGGGAATTACGATGCAGCGATAGAAACGTACACTCAACTGCTGGATCTTCATCCGAATGATCAAAAATCCGCCTATCTTTGTACAGTCCTTAGCGGGAAAAAGGCTCCACCAGTACCTCAAAAAAAACAAGATTTTTGGCCAGCCCCATTCGTCTGTATTGAAGATTTCTTACCAAGATATCTGAGAGAGAAAGTCTTGAGATTTGTTCTGTCTCATGAAAATCTGTTCGGAGCTTCGGAGATTTCTAATGGTGTCAATGTCACCGTGCGTTCCTCTAGAACGCTGTCTCAAGAGCATCTAGGACCTATTGAGACCTTATTTATACATCGAATCAAATCTCATCTCCCTGAGGTGCTACCTCGTCTACACCTCAATGGCTTAACATTGGACAAGTTTGAACTTCAGATGACAGTTCATCTTGACAAGGACTTCTATGTAGCGCACCAAGACACCGATGGTGATAAACTACATAGCAGAGCGATGAGTTTCGTCTATTACTTCTACAGTTCTCCCAAGCACTTTGAGGGTGGTGATTTGTTGTTGTACGACACCAACTTAGAGGATAATACCTGCACTATCAATTTTACTCGCGTTGAACCTGTGAATAACAGAATTGTGTTCTTCCCAAGTAACTATTTCCATGCGGTAACGTCTGTGAGTTGCCCTACCAATAGCTTTGTTCATGGTCGATTTACGCTAAATGGATGGGGTTACGACAAGGCATCGCGCATATCCTAGTTGTAGTTGTATGTGTGAGGCTTGTTCGAAGATTCAACCAAGAGGGTATCACAATGCAACAGAGACAGTTTCGGGTGTCTGATCACATTATCAAGGCACGAGTTGAGAGCGGCTTTGTTCTGCTTAACCTACAGACAGGTGAATTCTACGGCCTTGAGGAGACATCCGTGCGATTCTGGGAATTTTTATCAACGACAGGCAGTATTGAAGAGACGGTGCGGCAGATTACTGAAGAATACGATGTAGATGCCACTGAAGTGGAGGCCGACTTGGAGGTCTTTATTGTTCAATTGAAAGATGCCGGGCTGTTGACTTCATAGTATAGTATACTGAGTCCTTATTAGGACAGCATGTACAATCCAAAAGGGTTGGGATTGTAGCGTGGTTGTAATACAAAGGAGGTCCACCAATATGGCCATAGCTGCATGCTACAATCTTGATGGAACACTCTTGCGTAGCGATCAAGTATCATGGCTCGGCTTTCGGGATGGAATGGCCTATCCTACAAAGCAAACGCCTGAAAGTTGCTACATGGCCGGTTGTGTGTTCCCAGACAAATATAATACAGGATCATTGCGAGGAATGCGCTCGTATCACTATGCTTCCGCCAATGGTACTCTGTTGGTTGATGGAGAGATATATGCAGTAGGATGTAGCCCGTCGTATTTGACAGATCAAGCAGATCAAAACCTTAATTCCCAGGCTGCCTTTCGATTATTGAGAAATATCGAGTCGAATCCCATTCAGGCAGTTCAGCGAGTCTCTGGTGAGTTTGGTTTGCTCTATTTTAATTGGAGAAACTTGTCCCTCTTCGTAGCAGTGGACCACCGTTCTACATCATATTTATACCATTGTAGAGATGGTAATGCGATTTACATCTCGTCTGATCTAGGTCACATTTTGCAGCGGCCAGGCAATTCCTTCGCATTAGATGAGCGATTTATTGCACTTTATCTTACAACTATCTACCACCGGCAAAGCCCCTCTTCTTTTCGCATCACACCGTACGTTGGCGTTGAAGCAATTGTACCTGGCTATTCACTCTTGGTCTCCCTGAACTGCGTCAAGGAAGTGGACTACTATGCTGGGGCTACCTTCCCAGAGGAAGAAGCACTCGACGATCAAGTTTGTGCTAGAAGCCTCCTAGAACATTTTGGGGAGGCGGTAGCATGCCGTATAAGGAGTGCAGAAAAGGTGTGCGTATCTTTAAGTGGTGGTCTAGATTCCTCCGCGATTTTGGGGATAGTTGCTCGCTATTATGCTTCTATTAAGCCCCAGGTGTGTGCTGTGACTTTCTATCATGCAGGCATTAGAGAATTCGAAGAACGTCAGTGGGCGCAACTAGTGGCAAAGAAGAGCGGTATTCCCTTGTTTGAAATCGGTATACATGAACATTGGATACTCAAATCCTGTTCTCATTCGATGGCATTGCCAGATGAGCCTACGCTCAATATCTTGTTCATGGAACTGAATCACTATCTTAACGAGTTCTATAGAAAGCTGGGCATTGACGTATGCATGACTGGACACGGTGGAGATCAACTGTTCCGCGGACACCCAGCATATCTTTGTGACTTGTGGCGCAGGAGAGATTTGGTGCGACTCATACGAACCCTTCCGCTAACGTGCATGAGGCAGCGTTGTTCCCTATTTGATGGGGTGAGGAAATTTTGCATTGTGCCAACTCACCCGCCAGTCAAGCTCATATTTGAAAATTGGCGCGGAGCAAGGATGAGTCAATTCAATACTAAGGAGTTACTATCGAAACCCTGGTCCCTATCAAGCAAGGTGCATTCTGTCTCTCAAAAACTAGACTCTGAAGCATTATACCGGGAACTCAGGAACTTCGAACGTCATCACCCACCTATTGAGGTAGAATTTCGGCGTCCCTATCTTGATAGATGGCTTGTTGAATTTGCGCTTTCTCTAAAACCAATACGCAAGATGGAGGGAGACAGAGCAAGGGTTCTTCAGCGTGAAGCGTGGAAAGCCATTCTACCAAGGAAGATATATGAGAGGCAAGATAAGGCAGGAACTCATGAGATCAATGTCGTGGGATTTCGGCGCGAATGGGAGCGCATCCAGAGACTCTTATCAAGTTCCTTTTTGGTGCAATGTGGATATGCAGATGCCGAGAAGTATAGGAATGGCTTGGAGAGGGCACGACAGGGTTCTCCAAGTGCCTACCGAACTGCTCTGCAATACCTAAGCCTGGACCTTTGGCTGATGGGACAGGCGGGAAATAGAACTTGGGATTAGGAACCTCTTTCTTGATGGTATTATACAATCGAAATGCGACGAATTTGGCTTGGTTATCTGAGACGTGGGGCTTGGGTATTTGAATTTGGGCCGGCGCGCGCCCACGCTTTCGGGCGGCGAGGCGCAGCGCATTCGCCTGGCGAGTCAGATCGGTTCCGGCCTGACCGGGGTGCTCTACGTGCTTGACGAACCCACCATTGGCCTGCACCAGCGCGACAATCGCCAGTTGTTGGCGGCACTGGCGCGGCTGCGCGATTTGGGCAATTCCCTGCTCGTTGTCGAACACGACCGCCAGACCCTGAACGAGGCGGATCACATTCAGTATTGTGCAACCCAATGTGGTAATTACCTGTCCGCTGACAGAAAGGAGATTACCATGAAACAGCAAGAGAAGCAGAAAAAGCGTTACTCGAAACCGAAGTTGGTCAGTTACGGAAACGCGGATGATCTCATTTTGGGTGGAACATCGAGTGGGGATGAAAGTTCCGGCCCGCAAACTAGCCTGTACAAGGACTAAGTCTCCAACCCTTAAGCCAAGTTAGTGGAGGGTGATATACCACTTGGGTTGCACTCAATAACAGTTCACCTAAAGTTAGTGGCTTGGTCAGACTAGTCCTATCGCAAACTTATTTTTGGCTGCTTGCGGTCAGTGTTTCCCAAACCTGAAAATTTTTCCTAAGCTGTCATGGCCATCGCAGAATTCCGCGAGGAACGGAACGCCTCTCGCGTTCTTAGTGGACAGTATTTTGGGGCTATATCGCAAGTAATACCAATTGTATGAATTAACTTTGCACTATAGCTCGTTTTCGAGAACAGCGTTTTTTGACCACATTTTTGCAACTAAAATAGGCATTTCAAATCTGATCGCAAATGCAAGGTTTTTACATCTGATTGATATAAGAAAGCCGGAACCAATACAATGAAAATCTCACCTTTACTTTTCCGATTTTACGTTTTGATCAGGGACTTGTGTCGTGTACTTGAAGCCTTTTTCTTTTTAGTTGCGGCAAATCACATGTTGCGATCGCGCGGTTTTGGTTACACACACAGGGTTTTCGTCGGCCATCAAAGATTCAAGGCTCCGACCAAGAGGTGTGTAGCTGAAGTAGTGATAGCACAAGTTATCCGGGCCGTTAAGATCGCTGCTCTAGTCAATCCAAGCCCTGCACATTGCTTGCCGCGTTCACTGGTGATCTATAAAATGCTGGTACGACGAGGATTCTCCGCAGCATTCTGCATCGGCGTGGGCTACATAAGTCTTCGTCCACATGCATGGGTATATTGTAATGGGAAAAGTATCGACACTGTAAAAGACAATCAACATGGACTCATCCTTTTGCATCCCGATACTGGAGGACAAGTCCATAAGGTTACATGACTGCCTACTCAAACAGGCTGGTGTATGGGGAGCTTTGATGAATAGAGGAATCTCTCTTCCAAGTCCGGTGACACTTTTGAATCATCTCGATCCAACTGAGGTGATCAGCCCTGCGTGTTTACATTCGTTGTTTGACTTGTGCCTTAACAGCGAATTACGACTCAGTTGCTTGCGTGATATTCAGGCTGTTCCCTCTCAACTCGTCGTCCTCAGGGTATCTAAGCCTTGGAATGAATGGAAAAACTTGGCATCTTTGAAATGGGACTTTACCGGGTCTGCCTGTGATCGATATAATAGGCCGCAACTTACTGGGTTTCGCAATCAACAAGGATATCTCATCGCAGTACAAAGGGGACTGTACTTCGTTGATCGTTCATTGTCCGAAGTATCCTTTCGCCCCTTTCTATATTCTGGCCCACAGCCATGGGGTAACTCCGCAGTAAATGTACTGGCAGGGAGGCAACAACTTGCAGGTTATTTTACTTTTCATGGCAATGCTCTCGTCCTTTCTGGACGCGGCATTATGTTGTTTGGAACCTCCGGCACTGGGAAATCCACCCTTACCACGGCACTAGTCTCTAGGGGCGCGAAAGTTATCTCGGAAGATATAACGTGCCTTGTACAAAGCGGCAACGAGAGTATTATTCTACCTGGTCCGGCCTCAATTAGACTTGAGTCTGAAGTTGCGCGGTCATTAGGATTTGATCCAGATGGACTACTCAAAGCTCCCGACAACTCTGGGAAGTTGGTCTTAGCACATAAACTGCGACCAGAGTTTTTCTTTGATGGAACTTTTCCGTTGGTGGCTGGATATTGCCTCCATCGCGAAGAATACTATGAGGCGGGCAGATGCATTCGCATCGCCGTTGCTTCTCAGCACGACGCTCTTATGAATCTGCTTAGGAGTTGCCTTGGACTCTATCTGCTGGATATCGCCAGTCAAGGGAAGGTTCTAGAAAATCTATCATATCTTTCCGGAACTTTTTGTCTAAAGCACCTTCACTATGGTTCATCACTCAAAAGACTTTTTGAGGTTTGTCAACACATCGAAAAGGATGTCGCTAGCTTGTAACGTGTCTTGCGGCAGATGAAGATGAGGCTTTGCTAATCAAGTACCTTGTCGTGTAATTGCAGGCCTTTTTCGATGCACTGGGAAGAAGAAATATAAAAATTAAAAAGCGACGCGCAAATTTAGGGAGGATTTGTCTCTTGGGGAACTTTCTAACATCTTCTGTTGCAAATCTGAACAGGATCCGAGCACAATTTTGGCAGATGTGCCTCCTCGTTCCCCGTATTGTCAGGGTTTTTCGAGAGGCGGGCCTTTCTTACTTGGTGCTTTCGACTGCCCTATCTGTCTATGATGGCTTGGCACCGGTCATTTCCATCTATCTGACCAAGCTGCTCATTGACACAGCAACCGTGCAGTGGCAGGCCGTGCAAGTCGGAGAATGGGTCAATCTCAGTGCCTTTGCGGTCCTCGTCGGTATTCAGATCCTCATTTGGCTTGTGGCGTCGGTCGCCGACATATTCGCCCGTCCCTTTATTGCAGTTCTCGGGGAGCGCGGTTCTCATGTCACCAAGCAGCGCGTTGCAGAAAAGACAAGTCGCGTGCCCTATATCTACTATGAAGATACCAGCTTTTACAATAAAATTGAAGCCGCACGCAAGGCGCATGGATGGCCTGAGTATTCGGCCTTACTTTTTTTTCAGCTAGCAACCTCACTGACGAGGCTGATCTCCAGCATTGCACTGATGGCCTTTATAGGCTGGTGGGTCGCCCCTGTTATTGTGTTGACCATGATCCCTCACGCCATCGCAAAGGGCCTGTACATCGCGAAAGGACATCACCTATTCCACTATCAAAGCTCTGATAGACGCCAGCTTGATTATATTACGGGGGTGGTTTCAGGTCGGCCTGCGGCAAAAGAACTGCGTCTATTTGACCTCTCCGAGTTCTGGTTGGACAGATACCGCACGCTTTGGGAAACCTGTTACCAAGATAGACGCAAGCTGTTTCTGTCTCGTCACCGTATATCCCTATTGGCGGACGTTCCTGGGGTCTTGGCCGCGGGGGTCATCTACTTCTATATCTTGTATCGCGCAGCCGGAGGCGTGATTACCCTAGGCGAACTGGCCATGGGGCTTGGCCTGACGCTTCAGCTACGGCATGCGACGAGCACCGTGGCACATAATATCATCCAAGTTTTCCGAGCCTCTTTGCTGGTGATGGACTATTTCGCGTTAATGGACATGCCAGATGAAACGCCGCCGGTCTTTCGCCCTGATGTGCAGGCACGGAATCACAATCCTATGCCTTCTTCGCGTCGCGATAAGAATCCCATTTTATGCTTGGACAAGGTGTCGTTTCGCTATCCGGGTGCATCCCAAAACGCGCTCCACAAAGTCACGTTGGATGTTCCTGCGGGTGAGATCGTGGCCTTGGTCGGTCCCAATGGCGCGGGCAAGACCACGCTTGTCAAGCTGATCAGTGGGTTGCTGACGCCTTCTGAGGGCAGTATATGGTTTGACGGACGACAAATTGACGCGAGCAATATCGCGGTGCTGCGCCAAAATGTCTCTGTCGTATTTCAGGATTACGTGACTTATGACATGACCCTGCGGGACAATATTGCGATAGGTGATCCGAAAGGCAATGCCGCGAACAAAAATGTGATGGCTGTCTGTCAAGAGGCCGGTCTCCAAGCCATTCTCGGCAAGTTGCCCGAAGGACTCGATACCATGCTCGGAAGAACCTTTGGCGGTCTGGATCTTTCAGTTGGAGAATGGCAGCATGTTGCGCTGGCGCGATGTCTGTATAAGAAAACCGCACAAATCCTCGTTCTTGACGAACCCACGGCATCTCTTGATGCGGAATCTGAGTATCGTCTTTATCGGTGCCTGACAGATATTTCTGCCCGTAAGACCACCTTCTTGGTCTCTCACCGCTTATCCACGGTTCGCGCTGCATCGCGGATCATTGTGATTGACGGGGGCGAGGTCGTAGAAGATGGGACGCATGCAAGCCTCTTGGCCGCCGAGGGGACGTATGCCCGGTTTTATGCCATGCAAGCGGAACGATTCCAAAGCGAGAAATCGTCTGCAAAGCCAAAACCTTGATATTACTGAAGGTCAATTTTTGCCGTTGGGAATGCAGATGGTCTAGTTTTTACATTTGGAGAGGTTGGTTGATCTCATAGGAGGGCTCTGTGGATGATAGCATGAAACTGAGTGTGCCGGATAGCGTCATGCTAGCGGAAGCAACTGGAGAAATGGTACTGCTCAACACGGCGACCGGCAGTTTCTTTGGTGTTGACCAAGTGGGCTGTAGATTCTGGGAATGTCTTGTGTCTGTAGGGTCGTTCAAAGGAGCTTTGGAGATGTTGGTCAACGAATACGAAGTTGACATTCAGACATTGCGGGAAGACCTTGAACAATTTGTGAGAATCTTAACAGAAGTTGGACTTATTAACCTTGAATAACTAGTGGTCGTTTTCGCAATTTGGTAAACTATTCTTAGCAAAGGTCCAACAAGTGATACCCATAATCATAGTGCTTTATAAGATGCCAGAGATTGAAAGGCACTGTCTAGAGAGGGTGGCCTCGTTCACCGACAGGGGAAAAACTGAATTGGTCGTTGTGGATAATGGACTTGAGAATCGTCCCCTTGGTGGCCTTTTGAATGAGTTGATAGCTGATTACGATGGCTGGAACTCAGAGCGAGACCAAGTTGGAGTTCTGCTAGACACAGACTGCTTCGTTACTTCCAATTGGTTGGAGAAATTGCTTAAGGTTATCCGATCTTCGGACAGGATCGGCTTTGTTGGTCCTGTTACAGATAACTGTAGATCGAAGCAGAAAGTTCCTTTAGATCACCGAATACAACATCACGAAGGCCAGGTGTTATATGACGAAATGCTTTCTGCATTCTGCCTTATGTTTAGAAGACAAGCTTGGGAGGACGCTGATGGGTTTGCTACGGATGGTCCATTCTACGGACAAGAAACGGCACTAATCTGGAATGCTATGCGCAAGGGGTGGCGTACCGCAATAGTCCAAGATTGTTGGGTTAAACACATAGGAAGTGTAAGTGCCAAGGCAGCATCACTTCGAGGAGAGTTCGACTATGTTGAGGAAAGAAAGAAAGGCAGGCAATGGTATTTAAGCTACAAACTGAACGTTTTTGTCGCAGAGAGAAGATGCGATCAGAAAGAAATTCATACGTAGTGTCTTGGCCCCTGAAAGTGGCCTTCAAGGAAGCTGTGGCGCAAATCCGGTTTTAATATTCCACCGAAACACTTGATCTGTGTCAAGTGACTTAATTGAGAAAATCTTTAAAAAAATGGCAAACATAATAAAAAATAGAGCGAACAAGATTTGCTTTGTAACGTGGGAGTATCCTCCTACAATAGGAGGTGTGGGGACTTCAGCACAGAGAGTTGTTGGCTACCTTGTCAAAGCTGGATACGATGTGGACATTGTGACGAAGGATTCACTGATTAGAAGTGGCATCCGGGAAGAGAAGGATCGAGCAAATGGTGTTCGTGTCTTCAGAACGCAAAATGTATGCAAGGCAGTCGAATTACTAGATCGTGATAGGAACTACGACATTTTCCATGGCTTCTTTCTCGCTATGGCTTACGCTTGCTTGCTTGTTTCCGCGAGGAGAGGTAAGAGACCCACAATTGCGAGTCTCCGCGGGGGGGATTTGTGGAGTTGGCAGGGGCTATCTCACTCTAGAGCTATTGTAAGCTTTATCCTTCAAAATGCCACACGAATGACGTTTCCCTCTTCAAATCACTTTGATGAAGCCAAACGGCTGGCACCTGGCATTGAGGGAAAGTCCACCATTATTCTAAACTCCATCCGACCCGTCTCAGCTAAGTGGGACCTAACACCACGCAATCTAGGAATCGTGGGCACGGTAGGTAAGTTTCGACGTGTAAAAAATCTATCACTACTGCTCAATGCGTATGCTATGGTGCCAAAGCGAAACCGCAAAGGCGTGCTGTTGGTAGGCGACTTCAGGGATTCAGAACCCGAGGAAAAGGAGAGAATCACGGCTTTGTCCAAATCTTTGGAGATCGAAAGAGAAGTAACAATGACCGGATTCGTACCAAGAGAGAGTGTTCCCGAATATCTGATGGCTATGCGTATCTTTGTTTTGACGTCGTCGTATGATACATTGCCCAACACTCTTCTGGAGGCAGCAAAAGTTGGGGTCCCTATTGTTACAACAGAAGTAGCGGGAGTCAGCGAATTGATCTATCGGGAGATTGATGAAGGAATCTCCGTGGTGCCGGACCGTGATGAGAAGCTCTTAGCCGATAGGATTAGTAATGTTCTCCAAGACGATAACCTAGCACGCCATCTGAGCAGAGCGGGAAACAAAATGCTGTCCCATCTATGGCCCAAGGAGGAAGAAGCTTGGGTATCTTTGTACGAAGATGTAATACACAAGGTTTCGACTTATGAAAATACTTCGCAAGATATCTGACTCCGTACTCTCAGCAGATACTCCGCTCGGCCCAATACTCGAGAATCTTTCGAGAGTAGGACTGAAAAAAATTGATCATCTTGAACTTAGTTCCGATGAAATCGATCGACTCTTCGAATTGGCGAAAAAGAATCGCGTTTCATCACAGGTAGCCGACAATCTACGGGGCTTTCAAAGTGCCTCAAAAAGAGTTAGAGGAATAATTCTACATGCGGTGAAATTCGACCTAGTGGTTAGGAACACGTTGAGATTGGTAACTCAGGAGATTTCGAACCAAACACTTGACCTGATGGCAATTAAAGGAGTTTCTCTAATACCGTACTACTCATCATTTGGATCGATAAGGCAAATGTACGATGTGGATATCATGGCAGCTAACATGCAAGAGGGGTGGAAAGCTCTTGCTTACCTCAAAGATGCCGAAGCTAGCCTGAAACTCATATGTGTAAGGAGATTGTTGAGCTGTGACTCTGTAGTAGGGGGGGAAGCGTATAACTTAGGACGCTATGGGCTACCAGGTAGATACCCAATTGACCTTCACCTTGGTTGCTTTCCTATTGTCGCTGGACAGTTTTTGAACAGCCCTTTGTGGGAGCGAAAGCGCACCAAACAGATCCACGATCTTGTGATTTATACACCTTCGCCTGAGGACATGCTTCTGATTACTGTCGCACATATTTACCATCATGCTACCGTACGACTGAGGGATGTTAATGACGCATTTGTGGTCCTTGAGAAACATCGTGATGACTTTGACTGGGACTACTTCAATTCTGAATGCAAGAAAAATCACCTGGGTCCGATTGCTTTTGCCTTGTTCAATGCAGTAGAAAAGCAATATGGTTTTGACTTTGTTCCAGTGGATATTACCAGTGCATTGCGGCCTCGGGTGTTTGAACAGTGGGCTCTGAAGTACTTCTGGGATTATGAAGAATCAAGGCTAACAACCGGATCCGTGCTCTTGGCCCTACAGGCTTCGCCAACTGCTTTCAGGCAACTTGGAGTTATCCGTGGCAGTATCGAAACACTGCTTGGGATAATGTATGAGGCTGAGAGCCAGATAAGAATACGACAATTAGGGACTCTTCTTACCCAGACTTTGGGACTGGCACTAAGATGCATTTCAAGTTTGGTTGAGGGCAGATTGACCAGGTTTCGCTATCTACGGCTAGGATTGATATACCCTCAAGATGGCGACCATAAGGGGTGGGGCGGAGAGATAGACCTGGACAAACTTCAAAGGGTTGCTAAGTGTTTAGAACTAACAATTGAACCCATGGACGATAGGATGGTGGTCTGGAAGTACAAAGGTATTAGGTTTGTAATTACGCCGGTTGGTATCTTTGCCGAACACACCAAATACAGCGTGCCCCATTTTCAGCTACCAATTGATAAGATGCGGCAGAACTGCCGCCCCATCTACAAACTGATAGCTGATTGTGCATTGTAGAGCCTTGAAGGAAGTTGGTTATGTTCTCTGAGCCAAAAGATATGAGGGGACATGGATATTCGCCATCACCATGAACATCTGTGAAGACTTATACGTCTTTGATGAAGTTTGCCATTATCTATCTGAATATGATATCCACGCGAATAGGTTATTCTACCGAGAATTGCGAGTCTACGAAAATAAAAAAAGATAAATGAAATGTTCATATTGAGCTCTGATGATCTTCCGGGCCTCCTGTTACGTTCAATTACGATAGACGACTTGGAGTACCTTCGAAACTGGAAAAATCAAAACAGACGAGCATTTTTTTTTCAAAAGATTATCTCGGCTGAGGATCAGTTGCGGTGGTATAAAGCGTACTTAAAACGGTTGGATGATTATATGTTTGTTGTTTACAACCCCTCCGCCATCGGATGCATGGGGTTCCGGCTATCTGGAGGAATTGTAGATGTCTATAATGTGATTCGAGGGGTCCCGAACTTGGGGAGAAAGGGTATTATGAGAGATGCAATGCTCTTAATGTGCAGCTATGCAACCTACAAGTATCAATGCAAAATAGAATGTAAGGTCATCGCAGACAATCCTGCGGTTGTGTGGTATGAGAAGACCGGATTTATAAAAAAGAGGTGGTGTGGAAGCCACTTCGAATTGTCCCTCACTTCAGAGTTTCGGAAGGTTAGCTTCCGGATTGAGGATTATCGAGTGGACTTAGAGCGGTAGGAACATGATCTCAGTATTTGGTTCAAAGGTGGGAAAAGAGGAACTGGCGGAAGTCAAGGAATGTCTCGATACCCAATGGATGGGTGCCGGTAATAAGGTTCGAGCCTTCGAGGCTGCTTTCGCTGACCGCTTGGGCATGCCTGACTTTGCCATGATAGATAGTGGTTCTAACAGCCTCCTAATGGCAGTACGGTTGTTGGACTTACCGGCCAATTGCGAAATCATCTTGCCATCCTTTACCTGGATTGCCTGTGCCCATGCAGTAGTGTTGGCAGGGTGCATACCTGTCTTTTGCGATGTGGACCTTAACACTCAAAACGTCTCAGCGGACCATATTGCTCCACATATTACCCCCAAGACTGGTGCGGTAATGGTGGTTCACTACGCAGGTAAGCCTGTTGACATGCAACCTGTTTTGGATCTCGGACTGCCCGTGATTGAGGATGCAGCCCACGCCGTAGATTCAAAGTATGGGGAGCACTATTGTGGAAGCGTTGGAGCAATAGGAATATATAGTTTTGACCCAGTGAAGAATCTGGCATCCTGTGAGGCAGGTGGAGTAGTAGCAAAAGACCCGAGATTGATCGAGCAAGCTCGAACCTTACGATATTGTGGTATCGGGAAGTCCGGTCTTGAAGCGTCCGCTACCAAGGAGAGGTGGTGGGAATACAATATTGTTGATTATTTTCCAAAGATGCTTCCATCAGATGTGTCGGCAGGTATCTGTTTGGCGCAACTCCGAAAGCTCGATAGCTTGCAGACATGTCGAAGGCAAATCTGGGAGCGATATCAGGAGGAATTCGCTGAACTTGGATGGCTAGTGCGACCCCTAGAAGCAGAAGTGAACGAGCGGCATTCCTACTTTACATATTGTGTGCGCGTTGCCAATGGAAAAAGAGATCAACTCGCTAAGTATCTCTATAGTAAGGGTATTTATACGACGCTTCGGTACCATCCACTCCACATGAATAGAATCTACAAATCTTCAGCCAAACTGCCTACCTGCGAAAGACTGAATGAAGAGGCATTGAATTTGCCAATCCACCCTAACCTTAGCCATTCTAATGTGGATCGTGTCATATCCGTTGTTAAGTCCTTCTCTTGACTATCTCTGATACAAGTTTATGTACGCCGACAACCATAAGGGATAGTATCTCGCTGACCGATGAATCATTGAGATACCTCACGTTCAACCTAAAGGGACGGGAAACCAAGTGAGTTCCACAAGGATTTTCAGCCGAATATAAACATAGCTAAAATCTACTTACTACTTGGAAAGACATGCGTCGCTACGCCACTTTCCGATATAAAAAAAAGAGATATTATGAGGACCGATAATGAGATTGCACGAGCCTTCTTGAATATAACCTCGTCTCCGGAATTGTATCTTAAGTTCGTAAGTATAGACCTTGAGATGGCTTACTTTGTCAAGATGGAGGGACCGCAAGACTATAGAAAACTTTATTTGTCTAAACCGACGATAAAAGTTAGCCTTGAAAGACTTCTGTCTCTGTTTGAGAGCGTCACAGTCCCTCATATCAATCCTATCAAGTTTATTTTTATGACTGATTACTGTTGCTCAACCCTTCTCATCAATCTCATGTCGGAACTGAGAGGGTGTTTCACCCTGAGCGAACCGACGATCTTTGCTTCGCTTTCCAGAGCCAAGAGAGCTTTAGACGCTACGCACTCCAAAGAATCCGATCTTAAAAAATGGCAGAGGGTTTTGGAGTTAGCTATGCACTTAATTTCAAGATCGTATTCACCACCAGAAACGGTGATTGTCAAGGAATGGCCCGTGGCAAGTTATATCATAGGAAATATCCTAGGATGCGGATTTCGATCCTCTGCTATTTTTATGTATTCAGATCTCAGAAGCTATTTGATATCGGTATTAAAAAAAGAAATTCGTAGAAAGTTGATGCGTTTCCGAGTTAAGGATGTATTTAGCGAACTCAATCGTTATCCAGCCTTGAAAATTTGTGATGTACAAACCTTGAGGGATCCTCAACTAGCTGTTTTACACTGGTTAATTACGCTTCAGAACATTTCGGCGGCCCAAAATGAAGCTCCCAACGCTCCAATCCGGTCGCTCAATTGCGAGGTGCTGATTAGTCAACCCGAAGCAACGCTTTGGGCTGTTGCTCGACACTTTGGACTATCACCCGATGGCGCAGAGATTCGTAGTGTAATCAATGGTCCAGTTTATAACACATATTCAAAGGAGAATGATCCCACGCTTTTAAAAAAAAAATACAATTGGGAACTGAGAGATAGGGATATGAAGAAGACATTTCGTGTTCACAGGGCAGAAATTGAAGCAGGTCTAAAATGGGCGGAAAGTATAGTTTCGAAAAACCAAATCGCAAGTCTCTTGCCCCTTCCTCTGGATGTTCCTAATCCTTGCGTAATTGGCGGTGCTTGCGTGGGGAAAGGTGGCGGCGGACACCCTATTGGGCCGAATGTTGTGTGCGGTGGGCGAGGCCGCGGGCTTTGATCTCAAGACCCCTTTTGCGCGGATGTCAGCGGAGGGGCAACGCGCGATTTTATACGGGTTGGGCGAGCAGTGGTTGAAAGGCCCTGGGGTGATCTCGTTCCAGTTTAAGGGGTTGTTTCCGACGATTGAAACGCTGGTGCGCCAGGCGCCGCGCTTTCGCAAGTTGATGGGGGAATTTATCCAAGATGTGCCGTGCCCATCCTGCAAGGGGTCGCGGCTGAGGCCAGAGCGCGCGGCGGTGAGGTTGTTTGACAAGACCATGCCGCAGGTGGCGGCGATGCCGATAGCCGACTTGCGCGCGTGGTTCGACGCGATGGTGTTAAAGGGGCCGGCGCGCGACGCGGCCGGAGAGGTGTTGTACGAGATTCAGTGCCGGTTGCGGTTTCTCGATGACGTGGGGCTTGGGTATTTGAATTTGGGCCGGCGCGCGCCCACGCTTTCGGGCGGCGAGGCGCAGCGCATTCGCCTGGCGAGTCAGATCGGTTCCGGTCTGACCGGGGTGCTCTACGTGCTCGACGAACCCACCATTGGCCTGCACCAGCGCGACAATCGCCAGTTGTTGGCGGCGCTGGCGCGGCTGCGCGATTTGGGCAATTCCCTGCTCGTTGTCGAACACGACCGCCAGACCCTGAACGAGGCGGATCACATTCTGGATTTTGGGCCGGGCGCGGGTGTGGAAGGCGGGCGCGTTGTGGCTGCGGGCAATCCGCGTGCCTTGCACAGCGGAAATGGGTCCCTGACCGCGCGTTATCTCGCGGGCGGTTTGCAGATCGCGGTGCCCGATGCGCGGCGAAATCCCGGGCGCGGATCGCTTTGCGTGATGGGCGCGCGGCACAACAATTTGAAAAATGTGGATGTCTCATTTCCCTTGGGCACGCTGACGTGTGTGACTGGGGTGTCGGGTTCGGGCAAGAGTTCGCTGGTCAACGAGGTGCTGTTCGGCGCGCTCGCCGCGCGCGTGAACAAAACGCGAAAAGCATGGGGGGAACACGACGAGGTGCTAGGCCTGGAGCGGATCGATAAGGTGATCAGCATTGACCAGACGCCGATAGGGCATTCGCCGCGCAGCAATCCGGCGACTTATGTCAAGGTGTTCGACAAAATCCGTCTGTTGTATGCCAGCCTGCCAGACGCTCAGGTGCGCGGGTTTTTGGCCGGGCATTTTAGCTTTAATCACAGGCGCGGGCGATGCGATGCCTGCGCGGGTTTGGGCGCGCGCTGTGTTGAGATGCACTTTTTGCCCGATGTGTGGGTGAGGTGTGAAAGCTGTGGCGGAAAGCGTTACAACCGCGATGTCCTCAATGTGACCTACAAGGGCGCGTCCATCGCGGATGTGTTGGAGATGAGTGTGGGTGAGGCGCTGGCGCATTTTGCCCATGTGCCCGGCATTGTGCGGTCGCTTCAAACGCTATTTGACGTGGGCTTGGGCTATATCCAAATGGGACAGGCTTCGACCACGCTTTCGGGCGGTGAAGCGCAGCGCGTGAAACTCTCGCGGGAGTTGGCGCGACCAAACACGGGGCGGACGGTCTATATTTTGGATGAACCGACCACGGGCTTGCACTTTGCCGATATCCAAAAATTGCTCGACGTGCTCAATCGGCTCGTGGATGCGGGCAATACCGCGATTGTGATCGAGCACAATTTGGATGTGATCAAGACCGCGGATTGGGTGATCGACCTGGGGCCTGAAGGCGGGGAAGCCGATGGCGAATTGATTGCGTGCGGCACGCCCGAAGACGTGGCATCCGCGACCGCCTCGCACACCGGGCGGTTTTTGAAGGAGGTGTTGGCAGGTGGTGAAACGAGATATGACATAAAAAAATCTTGACAGAGGGATAAGGAGCAAACACTTTTTTGCGTGTTGCCGATCTAAATCCCGATATCTTATTCGTTATCGCAGTAACAATACGATTCGGTGTCTGGCGAAAGTTGGCGGATATTTATCGCTACCTTTAAAAACGGAGTGAGGTTATGGAATTTTATTGGATATTTTCGGGTGTTCTCATTCTGTGTCTTATCTGGCTGTTCAAAGTCCTGAAGAAGACACGCAAAAGATGCTATGTCTGTCTTGAACGCGTTTTACCCCTTGATAGGCTTGAAAAGCGCAGACGTGACGCATACATGACGATTCTTGAGCAGAAGGGCATAAAATCCCATCCACACGATTTGGAAATTTGTCCCAAATGCAACCGGATTTACGATGAAAAATGGCGATTAAACCATTGGGATTTGAGTGACCGATATTGTGCGTGTGGGGACATTCTCGAAACGCCTTGGGAGATAGCCCCACCGATTCTAAAAAAAATTGTGACGGGCTTGCCTCTTGAAATTATCCAATCTCTGGTCAAAGAAACAAGCCGCGAGGATGTCGCCAAGCTCCTCGGTGGCTATCGAGTTCGAAGTGCTTGGACTTCTTTTAGGAAAAGAAGCCGCAAGGATGTTGCCAAGCTCCTCGGTGGATATCACGATCTGCTTTATCGACATTATAGACTTTCCGAAGGACACGCGCTGCGCGTCTGTGGCCGATGTTTCAGAGTTTATATGTGGGTACAAAAAGGCGATGTGCAGCTATTCAAATGTGTACATCGAAATGTTCAACTGATGGACGCACAATAACCTCTCGTTTTTATGAATCCCGATCCTGTGAACTGTCCGAACTTTTTAAAAAAATACTTGACAGCCCGAATAGACGGACTTATCTTTTAGTAAAGTTTTAGAGCGTGTCTCGTAATTCAAAGGATAAGTTTTATGAAGACCTTTCATTTTTCAAACCTTCGCGCCATCGCGGATCCATTCATCATTTTTACAACGTGGCTGAAGTATTTTACGATCTTTCCAAAATCCTCTCAAGTAGTTGTTTTTTATGAATTTATGCGGGGGGGGGGATAGATTTAGACCCTCTTTCCACCGACCTTTCTCTCGTCCCGCATTTCCCGCATTCGCGCAATCCTTCCTCGCCTCCCGATCTTTCCTCAGTACTTTCTAACGCACAACCAACGCTAATCTATACCATAGGGCATCACCCCTGCCTGTGCGGAAACCTGCACACAGACAGGCCCTTCTTCCTGTTTTCCGTTTTGAACGAGGCACATGCCCCCACGCGCCTATCTTCCGCCTGTCTGTCGGCAGACAGATCAGTAATCGGATTCCAACTTACGATTGCCCAATGTGTCACATAGGTTTTCTACGTGTGCGTATCGTATGGCTATATTATGTATGCAAATGACTTCTGAGACATCTACACCTCAAAACTGTCCGTAGTATTGTATTAAAACACCTCAATGATAGATGATGAGTACCTATGCCAATTAAGGGTTGAAATCAGGGCGCACTTGCCCATCTGCCTGTGCCGGGTACGTCAGACAGGTGAGAACGTCCATAAAACAAACTGCACGCGGAGCACAACGCCAGTCAAGCTGATCGCTACCTGTTCGCCTTTTACTCTGTGTTTATCGGTGTTAATCTGTGGTTGCTTTTAACTCTTAATTCGCATTACCTGTTCAGTCGTGAGCATCCCTGCCGAGGGCCATATAATGGTGACCGAAAAAAAACGCATTGTTTTCTACAGCCAGCACTTAATTGGCGTGGGACATCATTTTCGCAATCGGGAAATTGTTCGCGCTCTGTTGCAGAATCATCGGGTCTATTTTGTAGATGGAGGTCGCCATATTCCCGGAGGCGATTTGCCAGACTCGGTTGAACGCATCCGGCTATCCCCTGTTTTTGCTTCTGAGGAGGGATTATCTGCAGATGAACCAAGCCGAGATATTAAAGAGGTTCTTCGCGAACGCTCTGATGTATTGTGTGCAGCAATCGAGAACATCGCTCCAGATGTATTTATGATCGAGTTTTTTCCTTTTGGCCGGGGAAGATTGCGTTCAGAGTTGATTTCATCGATTGAGTCTGCCCGTTTAATCAACCCCGATGTGAAAGTGATCTGTTCTGTACGCGATATTCCAATGCGAGCGAAAACCGCTGATCTGGTTGGGCCGCCAATGCCCCAGGCATTGGTCAGCACCGGTAGATTGCGATTTTATTCAGTGCCATTTGGTGGACCACAGTATATCCATACCCTGATAGCGCGACGGTATTATACTGAAGTCTGTCCGACGTTGAACACGCATTTTGATGCGTTGCTTGTTCACGCAGACCCGCAGGTGACGCGACTGGAGGACCACTTTCCATGGGTAGAAGATATTGAGATTCCCATTGTATATACGGGATATGTGTCAGAAAAATTAAAGCCAAATCGTCACAAAGATGGGTTGACCAAGGGCTTTGTCCTTGTCAGTGCCGGAGGTGGGACAGAGGCTTATGAACTGATTGTTCCATGCATTGAGGCATGGAAACTGCTGTTGAAACAGGGGACAACACAAGGCAGGGGAATGGTGATTTTTACAGGACCTTTTGTCCAGGATGAGCAATTTGAGTCCATAAGACAAATGTGCAACAGTGGTCCATTTCGGCTGGCGTCTTTTGCTCCTGATTTTCTATCATGGATGGATGCAGCAGATTTTTCAATCAGCCGGGCTGGCTATAATACGTGCATGAATGTGCTTGAAACAGGCATATCAGCCTTGCTGGTTCCAAGTGTACCCATGGGCGACCAGGTATTTCGAGCAGAGAAATTATCTGAACTGGGACTTGCTGATATGATTGCCCTTGAAGACCTGAGTCCTGATAGTGTTGCCGATGCTATTAGAAACGGTATATCTCAATCTCCACCAAGACACGATATTGCGCTTGATGGTGCAAATAAGACGCTTGATTTTGTTTCTAAACTATCTACACACAGTCGAAAGATGGTCTGTATGGATTTTGATTTTAAGATCAAGGATGAGATGAAAATTTGTATGATCGTCCATCAGTACCCGCCTGTGTCGGGCGGAGTCGGTGTTGCTACCCAACGGATTGCTCAGAATCTGGCACGTTGCGGTGTTTCTGTCCACGTAATCGCTCCCGGATCTCACCAGATTGGCGAAGCTATTTCTGTTGCGTGTGAGGATGGTGTGGAGGTTCATCGAATGTATCCCGACTTGGCGCATTATTACGGGGAACAATGGGCGTTGCAGGACATTGGCACGTATGTTGTCCGGTTGCATGAGAAAGAACATTTTGACGTCATACATGGTTTGTTTCTAAGTCCCTCGGGACTGGTGGCTGCAAATGTGTCCTTGGAAACAGGGAGGCCCTTTGTGGCGAGCATTCGGGGGAATGATTGGGAGACAATGCGATACAGTCCGCTATTGGCGGCTTCTTCCAGATGGGTACTTGAACGAGCAGAGTTGGTGACGTCTGTTTCCTCTGCCTTGCTTGAGAAAGCTCAAAAGACCGTACATATTACGCATGGAAAAGTCATTCCCAATGCGTTTGATCCTTCTCTTTTTGACCAGCGCTCGCTTAAAGAGATCGGTTCTCAACAGGTTAGGCAATTCTTGAAGGCTAAAGGGATCGATAGATTGGTAGTTGGTACAGTGGCTATGATTCGGCACAAAAAAGGCCATCGAATTTTATTTGAAGCTTTTAGAGTTATCCTTGACAAGTGTCTGGATGCAGTCCTCTTAATGGTTGGAGATTATCACAGTGAACAAGATCGTGTGGCTTTTACGCAGCAGATTGAAGAATTGGGCTTGGAAGATAAGCTGTTTATCACTGGAGAAGTGCCGCATACACAAGTGCTGGCTTGGTTGAAGGAGGTGGACATTTTTGTCTATCCTTCGCTTTATGAAGGGTCACCCAATGCTCTTCTAGAGGCAATGGCGTGTGGCTTACCTGTGGTGGGATCACAAGTAGATGGCATAAGTGATTTGATTATAGATGGAGAAAATGGGCTTCTCATCCCGGCAGGATGTGTGGATAAGTTGGCAGAGACTTTGATTCTGCTGGCAAAAGATCAGGGGCTAAGAGATCGATTGGGAACGGCGGCATGGCAAATGATTGAGCAGGAGTTGATGCCTGTGCATGAAGCGAAAATCTGGGTGGATACATACAATCTGGCTATATCAGGCTATCAAAAACAGGTGGGCAGGGCCACGGGTGTTGTATGAGGAGGAAGGCTATTTTGAAAATCTACATTCCCCATCCTTATCAAACGAGTGAAGAGATATACACGGCAAACAGTGGGGCCTCGATCTCTGGCTTTAATCATACGCGGACTTTGGCCAAGTACTGCGAAGTATATATGCCCGCGCAAGAATCTCAGCAATATGAGGAGAATATCTACGGGATTCCGCAGGCATTTGAGACCATAGATTCTTCGCTGACGTGGTTTAAGCAACAGGCGTTTGATGCGGTGGTCATGTTTGAACCGAATGTAGATGATCTGGTATTTTTTCGGCACGTTTGTCCGGCACCAATTATAATTCGGCTATCGTGCTGTTTTGGACGCAACCGCGAATTTTTGAACAAAGTGCTGAATTGTTATTCCTTGTTGCGCCCTTATGATGCCTTATCCCCTAAGTCTCACTGGTGCGCTGAGGAACTAAGCAAGTATGTGTTTGAGGCCTCATATCTCAAGCCGATTACAAATGGGGTGGATGTGGAGACGTTCAAACGTTTAGACAAATTGACCGCAAAAAAGCAGGTTGCCGAAGTAACAGGAGACAGTCGCTTCATAGAGATGCCTGTTGTGGGATTTTGTTCGCGGTTTGAACCTGGAAAAGGAGCGTATCCTTTTTTGCGTGCAGCAGATCTCAATCCCAACGTGCTTTTCGCTGTTATCGGCAAGCAGTTTGCACCCGTGACACACCCTTTGAATGTGGTATTTCTCGGTCCTCAGCCTTATGATCGGATGCCATTGTTTTACAATGCGTTAGATGTACTATGCGCTTTATCGGTTTATTCTTATGAGTCCTGCCCTTCGGTTGTGCTAGAGGGCATGGCATGTGGCCTCCCGATTGTTGCAACCCAATTTGCTGGCGCGCCAGAGTTGTTGGATAACTGTGGCCGATTGGTTGAGGTTGACCGATTTGAGAACGAGCCCTTGAATGTCACGGGATATATTGAGCCAGAGATGGTTTCTGACTCTATTTGTGAGTTACTGAGTAGCAAAACTGAACGATTGAAATTGGGGTGTAGAGCGCGTAAAAAGGCGGAAAGTTTTTCCTGGGATGACATCGCCAAACAGCATGTGAGCCTGGTTGAAAGTTTATTGACCAAGCGCGATCACCCCACCTGTCCAGTTCCACTAACGATACATTTTTCACAGACTTGTGACTCTGAGGGCAATATCAAGAGTCTTCCGAAGGCATTTAATTTTTTCGGAAGACAGCAAGGTCCACTGCCTCGCATTTCTTTTTTCGGGCAGGATATGACTTTTCTCGAAGGATTTGGGCTTTATTTGAGTCAGATGCTTCATCCAAACGAAGTGGAGGCGGCGCTGATAGGTGTGTGTGGTGATAGCGGCACCGCACACAAGGTGCTTCGCAAAATTCAACAATTCAGCGATATGCTAACAGCACCTTGAAGAGGAAAGGTTGACCAAAGGAAGGAGGTGGTTTTGATCGAAGATCCATGTAGTACTCGATATCGTTGTTCACTGTAAACCGAAAGGAGTAAAGATGTCAATCAATCTGAGAAAACGAATGACAACTGGTCTTACGACTCCGTTTGTGAGTTGTACAAAATTGCCTGTTCGTGAAGATGTTATTTTTAAACAGGATATGGTGTCGTATCAGGGAGGAAATGGAAGAGGTAGTGGGCGAAGTACTTCAAGTTCTAATTCTAATAACGCTGGGCGGATTGCACAGGCAACCGGCACCTATCAGCCTGACGACGGAGGTGTTTCTCGAAGGACACAGCAACTCATGGAAGGAGCTGTCCTGTCTAATCCTGGTACTAGTAATACTGGACTCTTTCGTACCAGAGAGGAGATTCGGGAGAATAGTCTCCCCGGTAAGATCTCTAATGCAATTGCCTCGGGTGCCGATGCAATTGGTGATGCGGCAAGTGAATGTTGGGAGAGTGCTACAACTCAGGCTGCACAGCTTTGCAATCCGAGAACTTGGGAACGCTTAGCTGGTCTTCCATAGAATTGTATAGTCAATTCTTAATTGCCAGCCTGGCGTTATTCTGCTAGGCTGGCGTTTTCGAGATTCATGAGGTAGGTAAAAAATGCAAAAAATAAGGTTTATAGCACTTTTGACCATAGGCGTTCTGCTCTTTTGCAATGCCTTAGATATTTTTTCCGCTCCAGTATATGAAAATTCAGATAATATCGAACAATTATTGACCAAACCATACCAGATCAAACAATTATTGAGCAACTCAGATCGACTACTCAAGTCAGGCGACTATGAAGGCGCCATCAGGGGCTATAAAAAAGTAATTGCACTCGATTCCCTGAATTTTCATGCGTGGTATAATCAAGGGATGGCTTCCAGTTCTATTAAGAATGATGAACAAGCACTTGCGTGTTTCACAAAAGCTGTGGCAATCGACCCTGAAAATGTAGCGGCACTTAATGGACGAGGTACTGCTTATTTTAATTTGCAACTATATCAAAATGCCATCGAAGATTTTGAGCGTTGTGCCGCATTGGATAAGCAATTCTACAGTGCCCATTATATGTTAGGCCGTATTTGGTTTCATTTTAAGAATTTTAAGAAAGCTCTCATTAGCTATCAATTCGCAGCGAGAATAAACGCAACCCCACAAGAACTATGGTACAATATCGGCCGCGTTCTTTCTCGTTTGGGCAGATACAAAGATGCGATTGAGAAATTTGATAAAGCCATACATCTCAATCCCATATATGAAAAATATAAACCTGATGATATTTGGTTTGAAAAAGGTTACGCACTGCATAACTTAAAGCGACTTTCCGAAGCTGAAATCTGCTATATGAAAGTACTTGAATTCAATAAAAACCAGATCAATGAGAACCGGGCGTCATCGTATTACAATTTAGCCTGCATTTATTCTCTTCAGGAATTATGGGAGAAGTCCTTTGTGTCTTTAAAACAATCTTTGGAAATGGCTCCAAACTATGCTTCAGATGTTCAGAGTGAGGAAGATTTGAGAGGTTTGGTCAACCACCCTATCTACGGCAGCAAAATCAAAGATCTCGTTGCAAAACATTCTGGAGTGAACAAATAGGAAATTAAAACTTGGGTAAAGTAATTGATTGTTTGATTTTTGTCGTGATGGTCGGGTTGGCCGTAAGTATGGGGTATAGTGCGTTTTACGAGCAATTTCTAATTTTAACGTCTGAGAGACAAGTTTTTGTTACCCTATCTTACGCGGTTATTTATGGTGGGATTTATGCCGCAACGCGTCTGATTACCAAAGATGAGCGTTTTGAAGGTATGATACTTAAACCTAAAGCGACATTGCAGAGAGCTGTTCATGACGGGGATCACATATTTTTTCTCAAGATATTCTGCATAGTGGTTCTGCTATCTGGCATCTGGCTAAATGGATGGCCGAGATATATTGATGAGTTTGATTGGGAGGGTGCTCCTTGGTTGCTATTTAGATCTCTTCTGGATAGTTTAATAGATTTGAGCACCTTCTGGGTACTTCTGTCCGTGTTTGTCTATGTAATTTTTATGTTCTTTCGAGATATCCAGTTTCGCATAATTTTCAGATTATGTGGATATGTCTTTATTCATTTTATTTTTTTCTTTGTTTTGGTTAATGCAACGCTTATTTGGCCTCAAGAGGGTCGTGATTTTTTCATTGCTCTCATTCGATTTGTGCCCTTTGATCTCTGGTTACTTTTTTTTCTCTTACAATTCATCTGGTCGTCCGTTTTGATATTGTGGAGTCTGTTTAAACCATTTAAGCGCATGGAATAATAATGGAACTGCTATTTTCTTTAGTTTTTGTGCTGATTATTGTGATGGGTCCTATCTATCTGATCTTCTATATTCGCCAGAAAAATAGGCGGTGCCGATACTGTTTGGTTGGGACAAAGAAGGTGCCGGAGTTGCCAGAACAGGAGGAGATTAATCGCCTAATAGAAAACGAGAAGATGCCGGGAACGCCAGGCCATTATGAGTTGTGTCCAATCGGTGAAGGTGCGCTGTTAACTGGCAACGGACATCGGGCAACGGTACGGGCGGCCGAAGATTCCGAAGTGCTTCGGATTGAGATAGAGGATTTTCAACAGGCAGTAAAAAATGATCCAAAACTCAAGGCATATTTTGAAGATCAGGTCGCGCATATTGCATATCGGAATTTTACGCGGTTTTTGAAGGGCGGAAGCGATCAGATACCCGCAGAGGCGATGCAGCGCGTGTTCGGCAATCTGAAACGACAGGTGTACCAAGCACGTGAGACAGTGGTTAAACGTGGCGATATAGGCGGAGGACTGTATCTGGTCGGTGGGGGCGAATTGGAAGCGGTTGGACAGGATGGGGACACAACAATACTGAACCCGGGTGATTTTTTCGGGGATCAGGCATTGCTGGAGGGCATCGCAGAACCCGTTACGGTAAGTGCCCGAAATTTTTGTGTTCTGTTTTGCTTAGATAAAAATGATTTTTATGAAGCAATAGGCTTGATGCCAGCGTTGAGATCGGGACTCGAAGCCGGGCGTTGTGTTCAGAAAGCGGGTAGCAATGGGCTACAGGTACCGACAAATGGGATCTCTGAAAATGTACATCTGCTTGATCCTGTGCCCGAAGCATCAGAGGAACCGCACGAGCGTCGTCCACCCCGCTCTCTTCAATTTCCATTTTTGAAACAACACGATCAGTCGGATTGTGGGGCCGCGTGTTTGGGTATGGTCTGCAAGTATTACAAGATGCCCATTGGGTTGAACAGGCTACGCGACATGACCAATGTATCGCGTTATGGCACGTCAATGGCTGCACTGGCCGAAGCAGCAGAGACATTGGGATTCTTGACGCGGGGCGTGCGAACGGGATATGAAAAATTGATGCATACGGAACTGCCGGCCATTTTGCACTGGAAAGGCAATCATTTTGTGGTGCTGTTCAAAACCGCAAAAGACCAGGTGAGAATTGCCGATCCTGCAGTAGGGGTTCGCAAATTGACGCGAAAGGAATTTGAGGCTGAGTGGACTGGTGTGGCTTTGCTATTGGAATACACGGATCAAGTCGCCGAAAATGAGCCTTCTCGCACGACTTTTCGCCGCTTCATCCCGTATATCAAACCGTATATTCGCAGTTTGTGTGAGATTTTTCTGGCCTCGTTGGTGATGAGTCTTTTTGGGTTGGCGTCGCCAATTTTTACACAGACGATTGTGGATCAGGTGCTGGTGCATCAAGACCGAGATTTGTTGAATTTGATGCTTGCCGGCATGATCATCATCGCACTGTTCCAGATGCTTGTTTCATCCCTGCGGACGTATTTGGTGACCTATATGAGTGCTCGGTTGAGCATGACGCTGCTCTCGCGGTTTTATCAGCATTTGCTATCTTTGCCGATGCGATTTTTCGCTTTGCGAAAGACTGGCGACTTAACAACTCGTTTTGGAGAGAATGCCACGATTCAGGCTTTGCTGACCGGCACGGTTGTCTCGCTCATTCTCGATGTGATCGTTCTGTTTGTCTATTTGAGCTTGATGATCTATTACCATTTCCAATTGACACTGGTGGTTTTGGCCTTTATACCGCTTTCCATCATTTTGACACTGGTCTATACCCCCATTCTCAAATCTCTTAGCCAACGTGCATTTCTCGCACGGGCAGAGCAGTCGTCAGTGCTGATTGATTCCCTGCGCGGGATTGATACGGTCAAAACATTGGCCATAGAACGCCCTACGCGGTGGCGGTGGGAAGAACGTTATATGAAAGCGGTTCAGATAGGGTTTTCGGGCATGAAGATCGGGCTGCTGTTCGGTTCGGCTGGCGGGCTGATGAACCTTTTCAGCAGCACGTTTATTTTGTGGTACGGCGCGACATTGGTGATGGATGGCGAGCTTTCTGTGGGACAGTTGATGGCTTTTAATGCGTTGATCGGCAACGTAACCGGACCGATTATGGGACTGATTGGGCTGTGGCCGCAAGTGCAGGAGGCGCGGATCGCGCTGGATCGGTTAAACGATGTGTATGAAACACCGATGGAAACATCGCGTCAGGGTGCTTATGGAATTGTGCTTTCGGGCATTGAGGGTCGCATTGCATTTGAGAAAGTATTTTTTTGATACGGTGCAGGTTCTAATGAACCTTATGTGTTGAGTGACATTAACCTGATGACCGAACCCGGACAAAAGGTGGCTATTGTGGGACGCAGCGGGACGGGCAAAACAACACTGGTGAAGTTGATTCCCCGGTTTTTTGACCCCACAGAAGGGCGCGTGACCTTAGATGGCATGGATGTGCGGGACTTTGACCCAAACTGGTTGCGGCAACAGGTTGGCATGATCTTGCAGGAATCAGTGCTTTTTAGTGGCACGATAGCCGAGAACATCGCATTGGGGCAGGAGGATGTGGATATGGATCGGATCGTGGAAGTCGCACGGCTGGCGTGTGTACACGAATTCGTCGGTGACATGCCCATGGGCTATGAGACAAAGGTGGGCGAACAAGGCATGGGGCTTTCGGGCGGGCAGCAGCAGCGCATTGCCATAGCCCGTGCGTTGTATCACGATCCAAAAATCCTGATTTTTGACGAGGCGACCAATGCCCTAGATACGGAATCAGAACAGGCGATTCAGGAGAATCTAGAGATTATTCTAAAGGATCGGACAGCATATCTGATCGCACATCGGTTGAGCACGGTGCAAAATGCCGATTGGATTGTGGTGCTAGATAAGGGCCATGTGGTTGAGCAAGGCACACACAGGGAACTCATGGCTGGGCAGGGATTGTATTATCATCTTTTGGGACAGCAGTTGCAGGGTGTATGATCTATGGCTGAATCATCGCCAAAAGCAGTATCGGACAGAGCGCAGCCTGTTTTACGGGCTGTAATGCGGGCACCTCAAGCATCGGCTGAGCCTGCTTCAGAGGTAACGGAATTTTTCGGTTCCTTGCGCCCTGCAATCAGCAGGGCGTTGTTGTACATTGTTCTGCTTTTTGTGGTGGTTGCCATTGCCTGGGCGTGGTGGGGCAAAGTCGATGTGGTTGCATCTGCGCCGTTTCGGTTGGTGCCTTTGGGAAAGGTTAAAAACGTGCAGGCATCACGCGCAGGTGAGATCGAGCTGATTGGGGTCAAGGAGGGGGATCGGGTACAAAAGAAACAGGTGTTGTTCAAGTTGCGCTCGTGGGAAACATGGCTTGAATTGCGCGAGCTTGAGCGGGCGAAAATTGCCCTTCAGAAAGCAAAGTATGATCTGGAAGTGGCATTGCCTCAGAAACAGCGGTTGACAGCAGAGACAGTAGCAGGGCTGAAAGAGCGGTTGCAACTGGCACAGATGTTTGTTGCGACGCATCGAGACGTGTTGGATGCGTATTGGATGGAAATGGGTGTGCAGGACGCGAAAGGCGTCGACGGGAAAGATGCGGATTTGAAGGCACGCATCAATTTGCGTCAGGCAGAGGTTGCACATATCAAAGCGCAGTACGAACGTCAAAAGGCATTGTTTGATCGCCGTTTGATCAGCCAGGCTGATATGGAAAGGGCGCGGATGGAATATGTCAATGCCCTGGCGCAGTTGCCAGGGCGAATGTCCGAAATTTACCAGCAAGAAATGGCGGTTCAGGATATCAAGCGTCAGATTTTGGAGGCGCGATTGTCACAAGACCGCGAAGCATCTCAGGCGAAATACGCTTATGAATCTGCACGCTTGCGCTTAGAACAGGCGCAGCAGAAGGTGGCACGGGCGTTGGATGCAGAATCGGACCTGATTTTAGCACCCGAAGCCGGAATCGTGACGCAGGTGCTGGTGAATACCGAAAAACAGGTGATCAGCAAAGGGCAGTCCCTGGCGGTGATCGCGCCGGAAACCGCGCCAATGGTGGCCGAAGTGATGATTTTGAACAAGGATGTGGGGTTGATGAAACCCGGCCAGGTTGTGCGATTGAAATACGATGCCTTTGCATTTCAGGATTACGGGATTAAAAAGGGTTGGTTAGCAGATATTGCTCCGGATGCGATCATGGACGAGGTGCTGGGGCCTGTTTTCAAGGGGATTGTTGACTTGGAGGAAACAGCGATACGGGTTAAAGGCGATAAAAAATCTCTGATGTTCGGCATGAAAGGTGTGGCTGAAGTGGTGACGGATCGGCAGTCGGTGCTCATGTTGTTGCTCAGTCCTTTGCGTAAACTCTACGAATCCGCCACATTTACAAGTAAAGGAGAAGTGTAGGTGTCTGATGCTAACGATCCCGTGATGGTTGTTGTCAATGATCAGGCCGTTCACCTTTCAGATATAATTCGGTCTTTATCTGTATCGGGCAATTGGCAATTATTTGAGCGTTTTGCCCGCAGGCAGGTGATCATTCAGTTGGCGGATCGAGAAGGCATTGAACTGAGCCCTGAAGACCTGCAAAATGAAGTAGATGAGTGGCGCTATGAGAACCGACTAGAACGAGTGGAAGACACAGAAGCCTGGCTTGAGCAGCATGGCGTTATGTTATTTGACGTGGTCATAGAGGCTGAATTTCGGTTGTATAAGCACTGGTTGATGGCGCGGATTGCAGAGGACAGTATCCGGGCTTTTTTTGTACAGCATGCCCTGGATTTTGAGCGCGTGGAGGTTTGCTGGATTTTTGTGTCGGATGAAGGCCTGGCCGAGGAATTGTGTTTGCAAGTCAGAGAAGAAGGCGCGGATTTTTATACTTTGGCGCGGCGGTATTCTCAAGACGAAGCCACGCAACCCGCCGGAGGGTATCTTGGAAGGCGACGCAGGCGCGATCTTCCGCAGGGGGTCGCGCCTTTGATTTTTGCCGCATCAGAAGGTCATGTGGTCGGGCCAGTGAAGGTTGAAAAGGGGTATGCGCTGTATTATGTGCAGAAACGGTATGAGGCAGTGCTCGATGAGACCACTCGTGAAAAGATCCGGAGAAAGCTGTTTGAATCATGGTTGCAACGCGAAATGAACCGCGCTGAGATCACTTTTCCATTTGTCCATAAAAGAAGGCAGGCTTTAGAATAATGAGAGCATTGAATTTGCCAATCCACCTCGATACTGTACGAGCCGATAGGTGCTTTGAAAACGGCCTGCAGGTGTTATATTGTGGGTAAGCGAGAAGGGATTTTTGATGCCGCCTGCGTTGAGAATTGGTAACTATCAGTTTTATTTTTTGGCTTTGGATATTCACATTAGGCAGGGAAAAAAAATCCAAAGTTTGGCTCAGTCCGATTCGGTTGGGAAGAAATCGCGGTTTTCGAGATGAGGACGCGTTGCAGATGACAGATCTGTTGCCAGCACAAGTGGATAAATCCGTCGCGCATATCCGCGCGCTTGTCGATACATTTTCAACAGAACCCGTGTGTGTGGGCGACGCGCTGTCTGACGGGCGTTTTTTCTTGGATGATAAATACGACGCTCTGTCTCGGCGTCTCGGCAATTTGTTCTGGCTGCCTGTGACGCGCGCTTACGCCGCGTTCTGCTATGCGTATGGCGCGCTGTTTGGCATACCCGATTTTACTCGCGAAGCCCTGACGCGCCAGGCCGACCGTTTTTCGCAAAGGCGTTTGGCACTCACCATTCGCTCAACGAGTGGCTTCGTACTCGATGGCTTTGGCTATGACCGCCGCACAGAGCGGTATCGCAAAGACATTTATTGGCCCGGTCCAGTTATTCGCAGCGTGCATGCCCACAGTCCCAAACACAACAAGGCGCGCATTTCCAATCCCGCAATGGCCTACTTTGGATATCATCTCATCCGCGCGGCTGAATGGCTTTCAGAGCATCGCGGGGACGCGGGTTTTCATCGCCAATGTCGGCAACACTACGATTTTGTGGGTGACTTTTTTCGCTCGGCAGATTATCCTTTTCCCGTATGTCGCTGTGATGCCAGAGATTTTTCGAGGACAGCCGATGCCCTGCTCGCCGGCGATGACTATGCCGATTGCTGGCACAACATAAGCCATGCGGCAACAGACCTCGGTGTAGAACTCAACCTCGAAGACCTCGCGTCTTTTCTGCCCAAACGCACGCGTATATTTTTTGCGCGCAAATTGTTTTTTCAGTGCAGCGTGTAAATTATCTCAAAGGTCACGTTCCAATTTTTTACTCATTTCACAAGGAGGCAGTCATGCCCAAGGTCGAAATCGAATATTGCGCGGCTTGAGGTTATGAAGAACAATCCGTCGGGATGACGGATAAAATTGTCAATGCGTTTAAGCAAGACATTGAAGCCATGACCCTGATCCCATCTAGCGGTGGTCGTTTTGAAGTCACAGTTGATGGCGAACTCGTCTTCTCCAAGCTCAAGGAGGGGCGTTTTCCCGAATACGAGGAGATCCACCCCCACATCCAAAACCGCGTTTCATAACGTCGTTTGGATCACCAGTCCCTCTCCACCTTGACGTTGGAGATGCTAGCGAGACGCAAGGGGTTCCTTTCCGCCAAACAATGAGCCGGGGCAAAAGAAAGCTCCGGCTCAAATCCCTGCACTGGCTTCAATAGAGCAGGATTTCAGATGATGAAAATGAAAGCATACAACGCTTGCTATACGCCAATTCCGTCGGGTTACATGGGGCAGCTTTTGGATTGCCCAGAAGTGGTCACGGAAGGAGCGACCATGCGAGAATGCAGAGTACTACTCCAAGACGCCCTCAAAGAAATGATACAAGCCTATCGCGAATTGGACAAACCCATTCCCAATATACAAATGATGCCAAATTGACCAAATCACTATTGCCAACGAACTCTGTAAACAGGCTGGCTTATCACCCAAATTTTAACAACAATACTTTCGGGCAGTTTTGGAAATCGAACGCACAAGAGCCATCTGCCCCGCTTATGGCTTGCCACAAAGTAGGTTCCGCAATGATTTGATGCGGAAAGCACCGGAAAGCACAAAAGGCACAAAACACCTGTCTGCCTGTCCGCTGCAGGCGGGCCGATAGGCAGACAGGTACCCCGCTCGTGCCTTCTGTGACTAAAAAAGTGTCCGAACTATTGAACAACAAAAGCCGACGCAAAATGCGTCGGCTTTTATTTTTTTGTTCTTATGGGAAAGGCGTTCAAAAGTAATAAATCAGATAAATTGTCAGAAAAATGATCGCAATGAGCACATTGCTTTGCGACAACCACGACCGGCCAAACAAGCCGCTGGTATTGTGTTGCCTCTGAATGCCCGCAATCAGCTTTTGAACCAACGCCTTCCCGCCAGCAAAAAAAGCATCTGCGAGTGGCCCACCCGTGCGGACGATCCCGCGCACAGCCGCAGGCAAAGCGCGGCGATACACCCAATCCGCATCGAGATTGACGCGGGGCAATTCGGGCGGGTAAATGCCGGTCAGCATCAGCACTGTAAATGCCAGCACCGCGAAAAACACCAGTTGCAGTTGCAGCACCACATGTGTTGTGGTATAGGGCACATAATTTACGGGATAGGGCAACAGATCGTAGAGAAGCGGGGGATAGGAGCCGATGGCGACGCAGAGCACGGCGGAAATCGTCATGGCAACGCGCATATTGAGCGGGGCTTCGGAGCAGCGGATTTTTGCATCGTGCGCGAAAAATGCGAAAAATGGAATTTTGATGCCCGCATGGTGGAGCACGCCCGCGGATGCGAACAACAGCACCAGCCAGATAACCACCGCGCCGCTGTTGGCCACCCCCTGCATCACCATCGCCTTGCTGATATACGCACTGAACAGCGGAAGGGCTGCAATGGACGCCCCCCCCACGATGCAGCACGCGCACGTCCACGGCATTGACTTGTACAGCCCGCCCAGTTCCGAGGCTTTGATGCGGCCCGTGCGGAACAAAACCGCGCCCATTGACATAAACAGCAGCCCTTTGAAGATCACGTCATTGAATGCATGCGATACCGCGCCGTTGATCCCCAGCGCGCCCCCTAGGCCAATGCCCACGACCATAAAACCGATCTGGTTGATCATGCTATAACTCAGCACGCGGCGCATATCGTTCTCAATAACCGCGTAGAAAATCGGGAAGAGCGTCATCGCCGCGCCGATGTAGATCAAGATCTCTTCGCCTGCAAACCCGCGCGCCAAAGCGTACACAGCGGCCTTGGTCGTGAACGCACTCAAAAACACCGTGCCCACGGGCGTGGATTCCGGATAGGCGTCGATCAGCCAGTTGTGCAACAGAGGGAACGCGCCCTTGATCCCAAAAGCCAGCAACAGCAAGTAGTGATACCCCTCGGTCAAGCCGATGTGCCCAAATGCCACTGAGCCGGTCTCCAAATAGCAGCACACCGCGCCGATCAGCAGCAGCAACCCAGACGCGATGTGCATCACCAAATACCGCATGCCGGATCGCAGCACCCGCTCCCCACCGCTCGTCCACACGAGAAACACAGATGTGATCGCCAGCAATTCCCAAAAGATAAACAGCGCGATCAAATCGCCGGCAAAGACTGCGCCAACCGCGGATCCCGAGTAGATCAGTCCCGTGCCAATTTGCAACCGATCATCGAGATGCAGCGCGTAAATCGCGCCGATGAATGCCGCCAAGTGGAACAAGTACCCGAACAGCATGCTCAACTTGTCCGCGCGCAACACGATCAAGTCGTAGTTGCCCCAGGTGATCTGCCACATCGCGCCATCCGGAATCATCAGCAGATTCACCAATCCGACCGCCGGCAACAACACCGACACCACCCGACGCGGCCCGGTTGGCAGGGCGAACAACGACGCGCCGCCCAACAGCATGATCAGCGCGGGATGCACCTCACCCATCGTAGTAATCCTCCGAGCGCGCGACCCATCTACGCAGGGGAATCGCCCCCATGACGACCAGCACGCACGCGACAAATCCGTAAATCGCGTAAAATCCAAACCAACTCTCAACGGGCAACAGACCGTCGGCAAAACTCAAATGCCGATGCACCACCAAGTCGGTCAGCAGCAGCAACGCACAAAAAATAAAAAAGCCCAAAATCAACCGCCGCACCCTGCCGAGTTCGCCAAATTTTTTGTGGGAATCGCTCATGGCATGGCCCCTCCGATCAAACGCAACAGGTTTACAATGGGATCGGGATAGAGAAACAGCACCAGACAGCCGGTTGCGGTGAACAACAATGGAATCACACACGCGACGGGTGCTTCGCGCAGGCCCGGCCCGTGATGGTCATGGGGTGCTGACGCAAAAAAAGCGTAAACGGGAATCGGCAACAGGTAAAGTAGATTCAGCAATGAACTCATCAGCAACACGCCTGCGGCCACATACCGATGGGCTTCAATAGAAGCCAGCACCAGATACCACTTGCTCCACGCGCCCGCAAACGGAGGCAGCCCAATGATGCTCAAAGAGCCGATCAAAAAGGCGAGCATTGTGAACGGCATCTGTCGCCCAATGCCCTTCATATCGCTGATTTCTGTTTTGTGCAACCCCACGAGAATGGCACCGGCGCAAAAAAACAGGGTGATCTTTCCAAAGGCATGCGTCACAATATGCAGACTGCCGCCCAGCACTCCCAGATCATTCGCCAGCGACGCCCCGAGCACGATATAAGACAACTGACTGATTGTGGAATACGCCAGGCGCGCCTTCAAATTGTCCTTGGTCATCGCCACCAGTGACCCCACCAGAATGGTGAAGCCCGCGACATAGGTCAACCAGTCGCTCAAGCCAGTGCCCGACAGCAATTCCGTGCCAAAGAGATAGACCACGACTTTCATTAGGGTGAACACGCCGGCTTTTACCACCGCGACCGCATGGAGCAAGGCACTGACCGGCGTGGGCGCGACCATGGCCGCGGGCAACCACCTGTGGAATGGCATTAACGCGGCTTTCCCGGTTCCAAAAACATAGAGACCGAGCAGTGCCAGCACCACGCCTTCGCTCGTTTTGCCGGTTAAAATACCGCCCGGCGCAAATTCCAATGAGCCTGTCAACTGCCACGTCCACACCATGCCCATCAACAAAAACCCCACGGACGTGCCCATCAAAATCCCCAGGTAAATGCGCCCGGCGCGCATGGCCGCCGCGCTTTGGTGGTGCGTCACCAGAGGATAGGTCGATAGGGTCAACACCTCGTAAAAAATGAACAATGTGAACATGTTGCGGGCATAAGCCACGCCCAGAGCAGCGGAAATCGCGAAGGCAAAAAACACAAAAAACCGCGTCTGATTTTCTTCGCGATGCCCGCGCATATACCCGATGGCATAGACTGTCGTCACAATCCACAACCCCGACGCGACCAGGGCAAACACCATGCCCAACGGCTCGACCTCAAACGCCAGCGACAAGCCCGGCATCACATCCACCACATGCGCGGCGGGCCGCATGCCGTCCATCACCGGAGGCAGCAGGGAAACCACCGCGCCAAATGTCAGGACAGCCGCAGTCAACGCAATGGTTTCGCGCACATTGGGGTGGCGTGCCATGAGTGCCATCAAGGGCATGCCCAGAAGCGGCAGTGCCATGGACGCGAGTATGGCGGTGGATCCACTCACGGTGTCCCTCTCAGCAACCACTCGGCGGCGCGTTGGGCCACGTCCGCAGTCCAGTCGGTTTGAACGCCAAAATACAGGGCCGCGCCCGTCAAAGCCCACATTGAGATCTGCATCATCAAGGGTGCTTCCTCCACATCAACAGAGCCATCGGCACGCTGAAAATAGGCGACTTCAACGACGCGCCACACATACACCACGGCCAGCAGCGAACTCGCCAAAGCCAGCAGTGCCACCGCCCACGAGCCCATTTTGAGTGCGGCCCAAATCAAATACCACTTGCTGACAAACCCCACGGTCAAGGGCACGCCGATCAAACTCAACCCCGCCAGTACAAATGCCGCCATCGTTACCGGCATGCGCCGTCCCAGCCCTTTCCAATGGACAAGTTCAGACGACCCCACGCGCAACACCACACAGCCCACGGCCAAAAACAGTGCGGCTTTCATCAAGGCGTGATTGAACAGATGAACGATCCCGCCGGTCAATCCCGCAACGGAAACAAAGCCGATGCCCAGCATCATATACCCGATTTGCGCCACACTCGAATAGGCCAACAACCGCTTCACATCGGTCTGATAGATAGCAGACAGCGACCCCGCGTAAATCCCGATGAGGGCGAGCGGAATCAAGAACGCGTCGAGGTTGAGCCTTTCAAACACAAACTCCGCGCCCCAGACGGTAAATGTGAACCTCAGAAACACGTAAATGGACACTTTGGTCGCGGTTGCAGCCAAAAAAGCCGTGACTAAAGACGGGGCATAACAATAGGCATTGGGCAACCACGCATGCAGGGGGAACATCGCCAATTTGATCAACATGCCCACCGTCAAAAACGCAAAGGCCACCACTGCTGTGCGCGTTTCAAACATCGCGGGCAAGCGCGCGGCCAGATCGACCATATTGAGCGTGCCCGTCATCATGTACATCAGCCCAATGCCAATAACGATAAACGTGGCCCCAAATGTGCCCATAATAAGGTATTGATAAGATGCGGTCAACGCGCGGCGATCGCGTCCCATGGCGATCAGCGTGTAGGACGACAGCGATGAGATTTCCAAAAAGACAAACACATTGAACGCATCGCCGGTGATCGCAATGCCCATCAAGCCGGTCAAACACAGCAAATAAGCCGCATAAAACAAATAATGCTGCTCGCCGGGAACGTCTGCGCGCACACTCGGCCATGCAAAAAACATCAGCACGGCGGCGATCAGTGAGACCAGCAGCAGCACAAAAGCATTGACGGCATCCACGCGGTATTCAATGCCCCACGGCGCGACCCATCCGCCCAGGGCATAGGAGATCACCCCGTCTTCCAGCACGCGCACGAGCAGCAAAGACGCCATGCCCAACGCGGCCAAACACACGGCAAATGCAAAAGCCCAAACAAGGGTTTTTTGCCGCAACAACACGCACAGAGGAGCCGATGCCAAGGGCACGACAATCAACAAGATGGGCAGGTGTGCGTCAATCATTCACGATTATCCCGTTCCACAATTTCATCTTCCTCTATGGTCTGGTACGCTTCCCAAATTCGCACCACGAGTGCCAATCCCACAGAAAGCGTTGCAATGCCCACGACAATCGCCGTGAGGATGAGGACATGGGGCAGGGGATTGGAATACGTGTCAATCCCTTCCCCCAAAATGGGCGCAGTGCCACCGCTCACCTTCCCCATGCTGATATAGAGCAAAAAAACCGAAACCTGAAAGATACTCAAACCGATCAATTTTTTGATGAGATTGGGGCGCGCAATCGCGGTATATAATCCGATCATCATCAAAATCACACACGCCCAATAGTTGAACAACCCCACAGAGATCATTGCAAGTGCCTCCGACCCGCAAAAACAAAAAAGATCGCAATCATCACCGCTGCCACGGTCACGCCCACGCCGAGTTCTACGAGAAAAATGCCCAGGTGTTGTCCGTGCGCTGCATCGTGCGGATCCAGTGCCCCGTAGTCCAGAAAATTTTGACCGAGAAACAGGGTGCCCAACCCCGTGCCCGCATAGATCAAAACCCCGAGTGCCACCAGAATTTCAATGAGCCGGGGTTTCACGATCTGTTTTGCGGTTTGCAGTCCAAAAATCAGCGCGTAGAGCACCACGGCTGCGGCAAAAATCACACCGGCTTGAAACCCGCCTCCGGGGCCAAAATCGCCGTGAAATTGCACGTAGAGCGCGAACAACAGAATCATTGGAATAAACAACTTGCCCACCACGCGGGGAATGCTCTGATGTTTCACGACTTTTCTCCTTTGTGTAAGGCGCGCCCTAGGAGCAACATCACCCCCACGCCAGCCGTAAAAATCACCGTTGTTTCGCCCAGGGTATCATAGCCTCGATAGCTCGCCAAGACCGATGTGACAATATTGGGGATCCCGATTTCTTCCCCTGATTTTTCAATATAGCGATCCGCAACATGGGTGTGAACGGGCGCGTTGGCATCGCCGTACAGGGGCATATCCGCTGTGCCGTAAATGAGCGCGCCGCCCGCAACGATCACCGCGAACAGTGCAAGTGCGTTATTCCGTTTGGCGACCTTTTCACCGCGCGTTGTCAACGCCAGCGTGCCCAGCATCAGCACGGTTGACACGCCAGCCCCAACAGCCGCTTCGGTAAATGCGACATCGACCGCGTCGAGCAAGATGAACACAACAGCCGATAGGAAGCTGAAAATCCCCATCAGCACTGCGGCCATAAACAGGTTTTGCATTCGGGATATAACACCCGCGAGTACAATCATAAAAATCAGCAGGACCACATCTATTATTTCAGTCATGCGCCCGTTCCTTTGAAAAAGGCTTGAGGCCCGACGCAAAAGCAGCTTTGCCCACCGCATGGGTCGATGTAGGACTGGTGATGAGCAACGCCGCCAGAATCATCACCAACTTCACCGTGACCATCGTCAGCCCGCCCTGAAACATCAGCCCCACCAAAACGAGACCGGCCCCTAGGGTATCGGTAATGCCACCGCCGTGCATGCGGCTGTAAAAATCGGGCAAGCGCAACAGCCCCAGGCCCCCGATCATGCACAACACACAGCCTAGGATGAGGCAAATCCAACTCAATACACTGACAATCATCACCGCGTCTGCGCCCCTTTCTCTTGTGAACTGCTGTCGCAGTTGTACCCCGCTTCGGGATCGGCCCCTAGGTCGCCGTAAGTGACAAATTTGAGCACCGCCAATGTGCCGATAAAGTTGATCAACACGTAAATCAGTGCCAGATCCAAAAAGTCGGGCCGCCCGGTCAAAAATCCAATCACAGAAATAAACAAGACGGTTTTGGTGCCAAACATATTTACAGATAGGATGCGATCGTACACCGTGGGCCCCAGAATCGCGCGGCAAAGCGCGAGGACCATCGTGACCAAAATGCCGATCATGGCCGCAATAAACATCTCATCACTCCAGTGCTGTCACGCGACTGTCCATATCGCCGCTTTGCACATCGTCAGCGGCGTCTTGTGTCAGTGCGTGTACCACAATTTCTTCTCCCTCTAGATCGAGCGAGACTGTACCGGGGGTCAGGGTTATGGAGTTGGCAAAAATGACCCGACAAAGATCGGTTTTTTGCGTTGCTTTGACGCGCACCACGCGCGGAGCAATGGGCAACTCGGGATTCAAAATCCGTTTTGCCACGTCAATATTGGCTTTGGCAATGGCCCACAGCAGCCACGGAATATACCCCACGAGGTGCCATGCCAGATGAATCGGGATGCCTTCTTCATCCACAATATCCAAGCGACTAGATAGATAAACGACAAACGCGCAGGACAACACCCCCATCGCGAGAACGAGCGCGTGATCGAGCGTATAATGCCCAGACCAGAGCAGCCAGATGCCAAATGTCACAAAGCCCATAGAGATGTAACGCATGGAAACCTCCGTTGTCAGAAGCAGATGGCCAGGTCAGTCAGATACGAGTGCCTGTGTGCGTGGCTTTGATAACCGCGCGCGGGCGAGGATGCTCGTCAGCGATCTGACCGATCCATGCCACATCGTCGGACGTCCACGTATCTTTGATGGTTGTGGTTTGAGTTGAACGGAGATCTCGGGCGATCAGGTCAATGCCGCGCATGCGCTGATGGATGTTCGGGTGGGTACTCACGGTTGAATCCTTATGTCTATTTTTCCCGATCGCCAACCACATGATCTATACTGACGAAGCGCGAAAATCAAGCGAAATATCGCGGCGTGCCCTATCTTTTCGATAGATGCAGTCCCCAGGGGCAATTTGACAGAGAGGTACATCGGTGGCGACTATCCTGATTGTTTATGTATTCACGGCACTTATTTTTGGATTCTTTCTCTATTATTATGCCTGGCGCAACCGATACGTCACACAAATTCGCTTGGCTATCAATAAAATTGAAGGGCGGGTTGTGAGCATTGAGCGCGTCGTGCGAGAAACAAAAAAGATCCGGGTGAATCACCACCTGGATCTTTTGAGCGTGAAACATATCGAATGGAAAGTGATTTACAAAGATCGCAACGACAATCTCCGGGAAGCCCGCTGTCGCCTCAAAGGAGGACGACTTGACTGGCATTCCCCGTTGCGTTGACTATCCGATCTGCCTTGAGGCGGATGCTGTCGCAGGGTCTTTCTCACGTTTTTCCCTTTTCTTTTTTTGCAATGCAAATGAAGTTTTCCGTAATATGTATCTCATTTTTTAGACCTTTTGCATGAGATATAGATTTTTTCGACACTTGACTTGCCAAGGTCTGTCGGCTGTTTCTTTAGTCCTGCAAAACTTTTGAATATATCTCGACCGTAACCCCCCTGGTTTTTAGGGTGGGAATGTGCGTATTGCGTGATGTGGCACTCAACGGGTTATTACCCACATCAATCCCGTCTCCACTGATCAATCCCGGGTTTGCAACCAAAGGCGAAAGGTCCGAGATTTTGTTGTTATAAAGACGCAGCCCTTTCAGACTAGTCAATCCAGATAGGGGTGTGATATCCAAGATGCTGTTGTTGTCAAGACGGAGGTCTGTCAGATTTTTTAGGCCAGATAGTGGTGTGATGTTCGAGATGCGATTGTTGGAAAGATCCAGTTCTCCCAGACCTCTTAGTGCGGACAGTGGTGTAATGTCCGAGATGGTGTTATTGTAAAGATACAACACTCTCAGATTGGTCAATCCAGATAATGGTGCGATGTTCGAGATGCGGTTGTTGCTAAGATGCAGGTCTGTCAGATCGTTTAACCCGGATAGTGGTATGAGGTTCGAGATGCGGTTGTTGTCAAGATTTAGCCGTGTCAGATCATTTAATTCAGAGAAAGGTGTGATGTCCGAGATGCGGTTGTTATCAAGCCGCAGGTCTGCCAGATTTTTTAGGCCAGATAGTGGTGTGAGGTCTGAGATGCTGTTGTTGTCAAGAGACAATACTCTTGAGTTGTTCAATCCAGATAGCGGTGTGATGTTCGAGAGGTTGTTGTTGCTAAGATGCAGGTCTGTCAGATCATTTAACCCGGATAGTGGTGTAATGTCCGAGATACTATTGTTGTCAAGCCGCAGGTCTGTCAGGTTGTTCAATTTAGATAGCGGTGTGATGTTCGAGAGGTTGTTGTTGCTAAGATGCAGGTCTGTCAGATCGTTTAACCCGGATAGTGGTGTAATGTCCGAGATACTGTTGTTGTCAAGCCGCAGGTCTGTCAGGTTGTTCAATTTAGATAGTGGTGTGATGTTCGAGAGGTTGTTGTTGCTGAGAGACAGCCCTTTTAGACGGGTTGCATACTCCAGCCCGGTCAAATCGCTGATCTTCGCATTTGATGCCTCAAGCGCATTTGATGCCTCAAGGCGAATTAAGGTTGATATTTCTGCCTGCGTGATTATCGCGTCTGGGGTTTGGTCAAGGCTCTTCGCATTCACCGCTCGCAGAATCACCGCTCGCAGGTTGGCATCCGGAATGTACACACCACCATCTTTTGCTCTGCAAAAACATGTGTAGAAGGCAGAGCGTGAACCATCAACGCAAGCGCGATGAGGATAAAAATTGTTGAGATGAGCTTCTGCATAATATTTTTTTTTAGCGTAGCATGGTAGGCCAAAATATTCATGTCATGTCGGATGCAAAACATGTACTGGTTGTCAGCGGTTTCATCAGGTCCGGGGTATGGTTTTATTCTATCTATTACACTGTGTGCATCACATCAAAACCTTATAAAGCACATAGTCGAGAGAATAAGGTGTAGATTTGAAAAAAAATAAAAAACCACAGCAAAGCAAGAAGACCAAATCCCGGAGCAACACAACATACAAATTGGTGTCATTGAACCCAAAACAACCACAGGCGATGTCTGCACCGCGGAGAATATTAATGCTGACTGCTGCTACAAATAAAAAAAAAGACCAAAACTACTGAGCACAGCACTTTTGTGCCACAAACCAAAAAACAAAAATAAACCTGTCACAAGCTCCATCCAGGGCAAGAAGATTCCCCATGGCACGACCAATTCCTCGGGCAGCAAATTGTAAGCTTTAACAATTTTAATAAATGCTTCGGGGTTATGGATTTTGACAATTCCAGCCCACCCCAGGATAACTCCCAGAAATACCCTGACCACGGTTCCTGTCCATGCTATTTTGAGAAATAGAATCATAGATCAAAACCAGTTTGGATTGGATTTTCTCCCTTGACCCATTCCTCCCATCCTCCCTCAAAAATTCGAATATGTATAAATTCAAATTTTTCTGATAGAGACTTAGCCAATTCGACACTGGTATTACAATTCTTGCCAGAACAATAGACAATTATTGGGGTCTCACGGGCAACATGTGCCAAAAGTTGCTGGGAAAAATAATCGTGCTGAATATACGGTATGTTCACTGCCCCTGGAATATGGCCTTTATGATAAGCAGATTCTGAACGCCCATCGACAAGTAATATTTTTGATTTGGATTGAATTATATTTTTCAGCACCTCTAAAGAAACATACTTCACATCACCTTTTTTTTTGGGAATTTCAACCTCGCCGAACAGAAGTTGTTCACTAACAATAACACTATAAATCAACCCTGCGCCTATTCCCAAAATTTGGATAACGAATGCACGCAAGAGAACTAATTTTATGTCATGGTGGTAAATTTGCATGTTCCTTGCAACATTTAGGCATTATATGTTTAATTATTCACGACTTTCCCTACTCTCTTAGTTCATATAGTTTGATATTGGGAAGCGATATGTGATCAATAGTAATCGCACCTGTATTCAATTCATAAAAACGACACAGTAAATTTACCAATGAACTCTTGCCGCAACCGCTTGATCCTACCAGAGCATATTTTTTTCTTTCTCAAGTCTTAAGTTGAAGTCCCGTAAAACAGGTTGTCCGTTGTCCGTTATATCCAAAATTGAGGTTCGCAAATACAATCTCTTTTTCAAAAGAAAAAGGACTGGCGGCAGACTCATCTGTTGTTTTCTGAACATCAATCTTGAGAAACTCGAATACCCGCTTCATTGAAACAGATGTACGGATAAGGTCTATATAAAGGCGATTGAGATTCCTAAATGGCTCAAAAAGTCGTGACAAATATTGCAAAAAAGCAACCAAGGCTCCCAGGCTCATGACGCCTAACATGACCTTATGCCCGCCCCATCCTAGAATGATCGCAGGCGTCAATGACGTTAAAAATCTCGAAATGGATCTCATAGTACTAGAGTAGGTTACATTTTGCATACTAATATCCATGAGACCATTTAGCTGCGACCCCAGTTTATTGTTTTCGTAATTATAGGCATTATAGACCTGAATCAATTGGATAGACTCAAATCGCTCGATCAAAGAGCTCATCACTTCAGAGCCTTTCTTTCGCCCCCGTTCTGTAATGTCTTTTATTTTTTGCTGGAAGTAGCGAATATTGAGTACGAGAAAAGGTATTACAATAATGGAACCGAAAAATAGCTGCCAGTTTAACCAGCAGAGAGCCACAGTAAGCCCCAAAAGTGTCAGCAAGCTATGCACAAGACTTAAAGCACTTGAAGTGATAAACGACTGGATGCTATCCACTTCGTTGCTCATTCTATAAACAATATCTCCAGATTTATTGCGATCATAAAAGCTCAATGGCAACCGGATCAAGTGGTCAAAAAGATGGCTCCTTATATCCAGCATCATGCGATTGTTTATCCAGGCAAATAAATAGTTTGAGCAAAAACTCATAATGATATTACCTACTGTAACCCCCAAGAGCAGAAGTAAAAGAAATATCAATAGTTCATAATCTTTGTTTGGAAACACATCATCAATGATAATTTTCATGATATAAGGGAAGGCCAGTGAGCTAACAGTCCCCAGGATTATGAGGACGAAAACAACGCTTTGGTGTACCCAATAAGGTTTCAGAAATTTTAAAAAATGATAAAAGACCTGTCTATTTTTAGCGATATCGAAAGTCGCCGAGATGACCTTGTTAATTTTCTTCTTCATATTCACCCGTAATATAAACGACGGAATACTACCCCAGAGCAGCATCGTGTGGGAGGCAAAGGCATAGAAAACAAGCAATTTTCGCCTGTCAATCCTCTCGAAGGGCTTCGATTGGACTTTCAGAAGCCACCTTTAGCGCGTGTACGAAGCCGCCTATTAGTGGTAAAAAAATGCCTGTGAAAATCGTCGCCAAAATCGTCCCAACCCCAAATTGAAAGCGGTAGGGAAATATCGAGAGCCATTCATTCATAAAAAAATAAGACAGCGGAAGCGCGACGACAGCGGCTACAAACCCAGGCAAGGCGTAGTTCAGCACAATCCCACTGGCTATTTTGGACGTCACAGCACCCATGACCCTTCGGATGGCAATTTCCTTTCGTCTGCGAACCACAGATAGCGAGATCATGCCCAGGGCACCCATTGACGCGATGAGGACAGCGCACAAAGCCGCACCAGAAACGATCTTGCTCCAACTGATCTCTTTAGTATAAAAGTGTCGCCTGTCATCCTCAACAAAGGAAAACCTCAGTAACCCGTCAAGGTTCAGATCTTTCCAAAGCTCTTCAAGGTAAGGAATAAATTCATCGGCACTGTTCTCTTGGATACGAATTAATATCTCTCCAGATATGGCTCGTCGCCAGGTTACATCATTGGCAAGGGTGATGATGGCAGGCTGGGCTATGTGGCGCAAGTCCTGGAAGTGAAAATCTTTGACCACACCCACAATGACCACACCCACAATGCGCCCCCTGACCTCGCTGCCAAACACTTGTGCTCTTAACTTTTCTTCTGCTGGGTTGATCATCTGTCCAATAGACTCTGAAGACGTTAAGTGCTTTTGAAAGGCTTCATTCACGATCACATTGCCCGGGATGGGATTGGAGTACAATGATTTTCCCTGTAAGAGTTTCAATCCAACTGTCTCGATAAAGGGTCCCTGCACTTGATAATAGGTTACATTATCAATGAGTTTGCCACTGCTGTCTTTCATCGGGATTGCGTTTGACCATCCAAGCGACAGATTCGTCCGGGTGCAAGATGTCACGAGAGGAGACGCAGATAAAGACGCTTGTAGGCGATCAATCTCATTTTTTGTCAATCCACCAGTATTGAGTCTGACCAAATTCGCCGGTTCAAAACCCGGATCCGCCGTAAAAATAAAATAGGTCTGTTGAAAAATAATCATCGTGCAAAACACAAATACCAATGTCACACCCGATTGGACTGCCATCAACACCTTTAAGAACGGTCCAGACCTGACGGCCTTTGCTGTTTTGCTCAAAACGCTGATGGCAGATATAGAGGACATAAAGGTCGCCGGGTAAAGGGCTGTGCCCAGACCTATCAGGCAGGCAATTGATAGGGGAATGACCAGGGTCTCAACGATGCCTGCCGAAGACGTGAAAGGGGTCTGTAAAATGCCTTCAAGCGGACTTGAGGCTAACTCTGCGACCATCAAGCCTATGATGCACGCCAACATGCTGTATCCAAAGCATTCAACCAATAGCTGATACCTGAGGTGCCTTCGGTTCGCGCCAAAGATTTGCCTGATGCTCAATTCTTTGGTGCGCGAATTGAACCGCGCCACATAGAGCAACACGTAATTCAAACACGCGACTGACAGAACTAGGACACTGATACCGCCGAGAATATATCTATACAAGGGATTCGTTGTCCGTCGCTGAAATATGCTATACACAATCTGTCGCCTCAACTCTGTGATGGGTTGAAGCCTGCCTGTAAAAGTATCTAAATCCCATAGCGAGTTGAAGGAGGACTGCTTCTGGATAAGCCCCGTGAGCTTTTTTTCTATGTCCGCTATATTCGCTTCGTCTGCCAAACGGATGTAATGATTGGACATAAAGCGCCAATTCCACTCGTCTTCTTTCTTATCGAGAAAGGTTGAGGACATACTCAATGGCAGAAGAATCTCAAAATCCAGGCTCGAATTGTGGGGTGGAGTTTCCACAATACCCCCTATTTCAACGGGGGCTATTATCGGTTTCTGATCTGAAAAAAAACTAAGGGTATGAGAAAATCGCAGCCATAACACTTTGCCCATCAAAGTGTCAATATCGTTGGAAAGCGTCCGAGCAAATCTACCTGTGATCACGACTTGCTCTGGACTTGAGAAGAACGTACCGCGAATAAGAGGGAAGGAAAACATCTCCTCGAAACTGCTATCTACAAACCAGACCGTTTCAACAGGGCGCAGAAAATTTTTGTGAATGCCCACATCCCAAGTCGTAGTCGGTAGGCTACCCGTTACACGGGTCGTACGCTCGATCTCTGGAATCTCGGCAACCATCATTGATGACAGTGCAACGGGAAAAGACGCTGTCTCTATCCATGTCCCTGCCTGTGGCCCTATTATACTTTTGTCACACATCAGCTTTCCAGTAACGCGGTATATACGATGATGGTCTTTGTGAAACCTATCAAAGCTCCAATCGTCGAGAAGGTAAAGCACGCAAAGATAGCAGCAGGCAATTCCGATCCCCAAACCCAGCAGGTTAATAGCTGCGTAAGTTTTATACTTGAGAACATTGCGAAACCAGGTTCGGAAGTAATTTGAAAGCATCGGTTATCCTTGGCTATTGAGTTGTCTGTTACCACTATCCGGTAGGAGCTTCCTGAGAATCAATCAGACGATAGACACGAATCCTGCCATTCGTATCCTTGTCATCGGCAGAAGACGAATACGTATATATAGATTTCCCATGGCAAGTGAAAATATTGTATCTCAGTTCATTTTTTTATTCTTGTGCCGATGGCTCTACGTTCAGGTCTGATAGAAATACAAGCGCGGTACTCATTGATGAATCCTCGAACATATACCTGAGCAACATATCGCCCGAAGACAAGAGATACATGCCATCCAACCTGCTGAACTTATTTTCGAATAATTCTATTATATCTTTACTATCATCTCCTTCATCTAATTTGAGACTGATGAATTTGGGATGATTTATGGTTATGGGTGTAAGAAGTTCCTGTTTTGCCAAATCAATTCGCATAACCTTCTCTTCCCAGGGCAGGGCAAAGTATATGATTTTTCGCGTCTCGTCATAAGCAAGCCCTTGTAATTGCTGCAAACCAAAAAATAGGTTCCCATATTGCTCATCGCTGACCTTGAACTTGGCGATGTCTTCACCTGTGTCAAGGGAGGTTACGCAAAGCATACCGTTTTCGTTTTTGTCAACATAAGTATGAATGAGATTGCGCTCATTAGAAACCGCCATGCGATTAATAAAGCGTCTCTTTGGCAGTTTCAACTGTCCTAAAAATTCACCTTGAATCGAGAAGCGAAGCGTCTGCCCGGTTCCTCCATCGTAGATCAACATTTGGCCGGTGTTGGGGATAACCGTTGGATCGCTCGGTATCTTGTACTGCCCCTCTCCATCTCCTCGACTGCCAATAGACCACTTATAGCTTCCCTCCCTGTCAAAAACTTCGACACGTTCTCTCACAGCATCTACAATAATGATATAGTCCTCTAAAACAGTCATGGAACGGACACGGCCGAGAACTGGTCCCGCCTCTGGACGTTCGAGTGTAATGGCATCAATTAATGAGAGATGGGTTCCTTGTGTTTGCACCGTAAGGGCGATCCTATCTTGCTGGTTTTCAACCGCACTTTTTTTAGCTCTCACAAATTAAAAGTGCGAGGAGTGCCATCCACTTCACTGCGACCAATAACTTTTTGCGATTCATGGGTAAGGATCCTTTCCTTATTCTTGGATCGGTGTTCCCAGCCTGTTTACTGAGAACACCGATCCAAACTTGAGCCTACCAAGACGGTTGCACACTTTCATTTTTTAACGATCATACCGCATCGGGCAACACGCAAGGGAGCACACAACTATATCCTCGAGAGCCAAGGATTATCTCCAATCTCTGTCACCCACATCGCATACGTACTCATCCCAATTAACTTCTTCGCACTCATACAAACTGACAATTTCTCCCTCTTTCGTAATGCCCCACCCTTGCCAGATCCAGTCAGTCCCTTCATCCTGAAAATCACCATCCTCGTATCCATAGATATGCGGAGAAGACAGTCGAGACTTCACATTTGATCAAATCAAAGTGTGCTTGCGCTCTATGAGCGCGCCGTTCCTCTACCTCTCAGCTTTTTTGGGAGGGGATATAAGCCCTTGTTTTTATTAAATTTTATCGACTTATTGTTTATATCAGTCTCAACTTTCTTGCGCCGCGGGCATGTAAAGCACGATGAATTTTCAACCGCGCTCCGTTCATGGGTTTCCAGTGCATCACCGCAACAACTCTGCTGCTTTTTTTTGTACTGTGCAAATGCCAACGCGCCTGCCATAAACGCAAATGCCACAATGAGAAAAATCGCTGCTACCAAGATCGTCGCCATCGCATTGTCCTTTGGAAATCAGCGGTCAGATCGCCCAACCACCCCTCCCCGCACCTCCCAAGCAGTTAGGACTCAACCTCTCTCCTCTTGCCTTTGGATGAGCGGCGGTGCGGGGTAACTGCTAGTTACTGCCTTTAATCAATTCCTCAAAATCCGAGGTCATCTTTTCCACAAACCCATCCCCTTGTCTCGCAATCATAAACACGGCCAGGCCGCGTGCTTTTGCAAATGCAAATCCCTTTTCTGGCCCCATCACGTTGATCGCTGTCGCCAATCCATCGGCGTAAACACAACTTTTATGCACCACCGATACTGAGGCCAGGCCGTGCGTGATCGGCTGTCCTATGCGCGGGTCAATCGTGTGTGAATAACGCACCCCATCGCGTTCAAAATAATTGTGGTAATCACCCGAAGTCGCCATTGACATGTTGTTCAGTGCCAGCACTTTTTGAAGCTTGCCCTGTTCCGCCGGGCTTGCAATGCCCACCCGCCAGCGTTCTCTTCTGTGATTGCGTCCCCGCGTCCGCAACTCACCGCCAATTTCGATAAAGTAGTGATGGATACCCAAACTGTCCAGATAACTCGCCACGCGGTCCACACCAAATCCCTTGGCCACCGCGGACAAATCGCAATAGACCTCGGGTATCTCTTTTTTGATTGCGGAAGCAGATCGATCAACGCCAACCTTTTTGTAGCCCACCCGCGCTTTAGACGCCTCAATGGCGTCGGGCGATGGCACGCGCTCGGGGATGGCGTCGGGACCAAATCCCCACAGGTTGACCAAGGGCCCAACCGTCATGTCAAACGCGCCATCAGACCATACGCTGATTTCTTGGGCAACACTCAAAACATAAGCAAAGTCCGATGAGATGCCAACCCAGTCTGTTGAACGCGAGCGGTTAAACTGGCTGATCTCAGAATCGCGTTGATAAGTTGACATCTGGCGGTTCACCTCTGCCAACCGCGCGTGGATCTCTCGCTCCAAGACATCCACATCCGGCATGACCGCACTGCGGACGATCTTCACCTGAAATGTCGTCCCCATCGTCTGTCCCAAAATCGTCACCAGTTGATCACCACACCCGGCAAAAGCAGATATCGGGATCAAAAACAACCATTGCCAACGCATATTCTATCTCAAAAAAGAAAAGCGGAGTCCGGCACGCCGGCACTCCGCCATCTGTTGTTTATGTGGCAAACGCTTAGCCGCCAAAATCGTCGAACAAGATATTCTCGGGTTCCACACCCAAATCGTCCAGCATGTTCAGGCAAGCCGTGAGCATCAGCGGGGGGCCGCAGATATAGTATTCACAGTCTTCGGGCGCGGGATGATCTTTTAAGTACTCATCGTAAAGCACTTGGTGAATAAACCCGGTCAGCCCCGTCCAATTGTCTTCCGGCATGGGATCGGACAGAGCCACATGCCAGGTAAAATTGTCAAAGTCGCGCTGCAATCCGTCAAAATCATCCACGTAAAACATCTCATTCAAACTGCGCGCGCCATACCAGAAGGTCACTTTGCGGTCGGTTCCAATGCGTTTGAACTGATCAAAAATGTGCGAGCGCATCGGTGCCATACCCGCGCCGCCGCCAATGAAAATCATTTCCGCGTCGGTCTCTTTGGCGAAAAATTCGCCATAGGGCCCCGAAATGGTCACATCATCGCCGGATTTCAGATTGAACGTCCACGACGACATTTTGCCCGGTGGAATGCCCGTTGTGCCCGGTGGGGGAGACGCCACGCGGATATTGAGCATAATGATTCCCTTTTCTTCGGGATAATTCGCCATTGAATACGCGCGAAAAACAGGCTCGTCAACCGTCGAAACATTGTCCCACACATTAAAATGATCCCATGTGCTTTGAAACCGATCTTCGCCATCGGCGGCCTTGATATCAAAGTCGCGGTAGTCAACGGTATGGGGCGGGCATTCGATCTGAATAAACCCCCCCGCGCGAAACCCGACGTCTTCTCCCGGCGGCAAGTTGAGCACGAGTTCCTTGATAAACGTGGCGACATTGTAATTTGATCGCACCTTGCATTGCCACTTCTTGACGCTAAACACCTCCGCGGGCACTTCGATATTCATATCGCCCTTCACGGTCACCTGACACGAGAGCCGACAGCCTTCCCGCGCTTCTTTGCGGTTGACGTGCGACCGCTCGGTCGCCAAAATATCGCCGCCGCCTTCGTTGATCGTCACTTTGCACTGACCACAGGTGCCGCCACCACCGCACGCCGAAGACACAAAAATTCTGTTATCCGCCAATGTATTGAGCAACTTGCCGCCCACGGGAACCGCAATGCTGTGGTCTGGATCATCATTGATCACAATGCGCGCCTGCCCCGCCGCAACCAATTGCGACCTGGCAATCAGAATAATTGCCACGAGCACCAGTACAATGGTCGTGAACATCCCCACGCCGAGTAGAATCAACCTGACTTCGTCCATACCCTCTCCACGCGTGTTGAAACTTCTGCCCCAACACTAAAGTTGAATGCCCGAAAAAAGCATAAAAGCCATGGCCATCAATCCCACGGTCATAAACGTAATGCCCAACCCGCGCAATGCCGGCGGCACATTGCTGTATTTCATTTTTTCGCGTATGCCAGCCAGCCCGACAATGGCCAGTGCCCACCCCGTGCCGCTGCCCAGCCCAAAAACCACACTTTCGGGAAAATTAAAATCGCGCTCGACCATCAGCAGTGAACCGCCCAAGATCGCGCAGTTCACCGTGATCAACGGCAAAAATATGCCCAAGGCGTTGTACAGACTGGGCACGTATTTGTCCAGCACCATTTCCAGAATTTGAATCATCGCGGCGATCACGCCGATATACGTGACCAAGCCCAAAAACTTCAAATCCGCATCTGGCAAACCGGCCCATGCCAGCGCGCCTTCGGCGAGGACATGGGTAAAAATCAGATTGTTGATCGGCACGGTAATCGTCTGCACCACAATCACCGCGATGCCCAACCCAACAGCCGTTGTCACCTGCTTGGAAACCGCGAGGTAAGTACACATGCCCAAAAAGAAAGCAAGGGCCATATTTTCGACAAAAACGGCTTTGACAAACAAGCTAATATAGTGTTCGAGCATGTCAATCCTCTTCTACTTGTTCTGGTTTCCAGGCCCGCACGATCCAAATAAAGAACCCGATTAAGAAGAACGCACTCGGCGACAACAACATCAACCCATTGGGCATGTACCAACCCCCTTCTGTGACGAGTGGCAAAACGTCAAATCCCAAAATTTTACCCGACCCCAAAAGTTCGCGAAAAAAACCCACCGCAATCAGAATCGTACTGTACCCCAAGCCATTGCCTATGCCATCTAACAAACTGTGAACGGGCGGGTTTTTCGATGCAAACCCCTCCGCGCGCCCCATGATGATGCAGTTGGTGATGATCAATCCCACAAAAATGGACAACTGCTTGGATATACTGTAGGCAAAGGCTTGGATAAACTGATCGGCAATGATCACGAGCGCGGCGATAATCGTCATTTGAACGAGGATGCGCACGCTCGACGGCATGTGATTTCTGATCGCGCTGACCGACACATTGGAAAGTGCCAAAACAAAAATGACCGCCAAAGACATGACGACAGATGTTTCCAGCTTTGTCGTCACCGCGAGCGCGGAACAAACCCCCAGCACCTGTCGCCCGATGGGATTGTCGTCAAACACAGGCGTAAACAACAGGCTCTTGGCCTCTTTCGCTGTCAGCGGCAAAAATGAAGGCACTTCTGCCGCGCGTTCTTCTCGTTCAATCGCTTCAGCCACGATCCCCTCCTTGTTTCAGGGTCCTCAAAAATTGACCATATCCCTTTTCGCCCAACCAGTAGTTGAGCATATTGTGTACCCCCCGCGTGGTAATGGTCGCCCCGGCTAGCCCATCGACCTGATATTTTGCCTTTGCACTTTTGGGATCGACCTGGCCTTTGATCACGGAAATCGCCACATTGCCCGCGTCGTCAAACGCGCGTTTGCCCGGCCATAATCCCTTCCATCTGGCATTATCGACTTCGCCTCCCAAGCCCGGGGTTTCGGCGTGTTCGTAAAACGCGATGCCTTGAATGCTTTTTAAGTCACTGTCCAGTGAGACAAAACCATAGAGCGTTGACCAAAGACCGTACCCGTAAATGGGCAAAATAACGCGCTGCAATGCGCCGGCTTCCATCACCTGATACACGAAAATGTATTTCGGGCGATTGCGGATATTTGCAATGTCTTCACCCGCGTCTATCACCTGCCCAAAATCCGGGTCAACAGCCATCTTTTTGAGGTCGTATGTCCCCACGCGAATCCCATCGGGATATTCTTCCGGGGTCAAAATCTGTCCCGTATCCAGTTCGATCAGCAACGGCACGACCTTATTTTCATAAACGGACTGCACATCGACCGATGGATCGTATAACCCACCTGCGATCAAAATATTCTTCACCATGTCGAGGCGTTTGTTTTCTTTTTGAATCGCGTTTAAGGACACGGCAGCCCAGGATACGAAGAACGAACATACCAGACACAGGGCGACCGAAACGAGGATCGTCTTTTTTATGCTGTCATTCTGCACGGGCGAGTCTCCTCTTGATATTGCGATTGATGAACACGCGATCGATGATGGGCGCGAACACGTTGCCGAATAAAATCGCCAGCATAATGCCTTCGGGATAGGCCGGGTTGGTCACGCGGATCAAGACGGTCATCACGCCGATCAAAATGCCATAAACCCACTTGCCGCCGCGCGTCATGGCTGCACTGACTGGGTCCGTTGCCATAAATACCGTGCCAAACGCAAAACCGCCGATGACAAAATGCCAGGTCGGAGACACGTTGAACATGGGATTGGTGATGCTGCCGACCCAGTTGAAGAACAGCGCGGAGACCACCATGCCGATCGTCACACCGGCCATGATTTGCCATGACCCCACGCGGGTCAAAATCAAAACCCCTGCGCCCAACAAACAGCAAAGCGTGGAGGTTTCACCCATAGACCCGGGGATCAAACCGATAAACGATTCCCACCACGTATAGGCAAAATCCATCTGCTGGGGGTCGGCATACGCGGCCAAAGGAGTTGCCTGACTGTAGCCATCGACAGCCACCCAAACCGCATCGCCCGAAATTTGCGCGGGATAGGCAAAATAGAGAAACGCGCGCCCCGTCAGCGCGGGGTTTAAAAAATTCATCCCCACGCCGCCAAAAATCTCTTTGCCGATAACCACGCCAAAAACAATGCCGAGTGCCACCTGCCACAGGGGAATCAGCGGCGGCAGTGTCAGTGGAAACAGCGTGCTGGTCACGAGAAACCCTTCGTTGATCTCGTGTTTGCGAATCACTGCAAAAATGGCTTCGCACATGCCTCCCGCGGCTATGGTCATCAGTTGTACGGGCACAAAATAAATGGCGCCAATCGCAAAACAACTGAGCACATCGGCAGGCTGGAATGACAGGCCGAGTGCCTGGGCGAGATAGATATGCCAATCGCCACTGCGGACCGCGCCGATCGCTTGGTAGGCCAGACTCGCTTGTAGGCCCGTGTTGTAGAGGGCCATCAAAATACACGGTTGCAAGGACAACACCACCGTAATCATCATCCGCTTCAGGTCCATGCCATCGCGCACGTGGGCATCGGCTCGGGTAACTTCACCTGGGGTATAGAGGAATGTATCGCCGGCCTCGTAAAACGGATACAACTTCTCGAGCTTGCCACCTGCTTCAAAGTGCTCGGCCTGCTCGTCCAATAAATCGCGTAGGGACTTCACTATCCTTCCTTTTCAATCGCGGTGAGATTTTCGCGCAAAATAGGTCCAAAATCCATTTTTGAAGAACACGAAAACGTACACAATGCCAGGTCTTCTTCTTCCAATTCCAAAATGCCCAGGTTTTCGGCGTCATCGAGGTCGCGCGTCACGAGTGCCCGAATCAAGAAATTGGGCAAAATATCCAGCGGCATCACGTCGTCGTAATTGCCATGCGGCACGAGCGCGCGCGGGCTTCCATTGGTTGAGGTGGTCAATTTGAGTCGTTGCCCGAAAAACAATTTGGACAAAGCCAAATTCTTGATGGTGAAAAATTCCAATCCCGGGGTGAGCCAGCCCAAAAACGCGCGTTTATTGCCTTCCTCAAGTGCCGTAATCTGTTGGTGGTACCGCCCCAAAAACGCGCGGGTTTCATCGGCTTTGCGCCCAGACAGAACAGACCCGCTGATGATTCGGTTCTCAACGTCTTCGAGTTCGCGCTCTGTCAAGTCCATGAGGGACGCGCCGATTCGCGTTCGGATCAATTTGGGGTGTTTCACGGTTGGGCCGCCCAATGACACCACGCGCTCGGTCATAATCCGCCCGGTCGCAAACAAATACCCCCAAGCAATCACATCCTGAAGCCCGATGTGCCAGACTGTTTTGTTGCGGTGAACCGGATCCAAAAAGTGGATGTGCGTTCCCACCAATCCTGCGGGGTGCGGGCCGGAAAATTCTTCGACCTGCACGCGGCGATCGCTGATGTCTGGCAAATCCAACTCGGGTGCTCTGCACACAAAAATTGTTCCATCCGTCAGTTTTGAGACGATTTCCAAGCCCAATGCGAAGTTTTTCTCTTGCCCCGCCAATACCCGCGCCATGTCGGGGGCCAACGGATTGGTGTCCATTGCATTGACAAAAATGGACCGCGCCGCGCCGAGCGGGTCTGCCACAGCACCAAACGGCCGCGCGCGCAAAGCCGTCCACTGCCCCGACGCGAGGAGTTGTTTTTTGACCGCCTCTCGCCCCAGATTGCCAATCGCGTCTTCCGGATGGGGTTCAAACGCCACCTCATCGCTGCCGTCCAAGCGAATGACCATTGACAAAAACGCGCGTTTTGCACCCCGATGAATGGCGATCACTTCACCCGAACCGGGCGATGTGTATTGCACCCCCGCCATCTTTTTATCGGTGAACAGCACGTCGCCGAGTTTGACGCGGTCGCCCACCTGAGCCACTATCGTAGGGCGCATGCCCACATAATCTTCACCTAAAAGTGCCACCGTCTGAACGGGCTTGCCATTTTGCACCGCAGATTGATCGGGTACACCGCCGATGGGCAGATCGAGTCCTCTTTTAATTTTTGTCAATCCCATGTTGTTCCGTTGTCCGTTGTCCGTCCCCATCCCATGACCCCAAAATCAGTGCATATTGTCGTGTCGTGTGAATTTTCCCAAGAAAAAAAGCAACCACCCCTGTCAGTACAACTGGCCTTTACAAAAAGGCGCGAGACAGACAGCGCAGTTGCATTGTATTGGAGCAAGCATGCCCCTCGTGCATGGGAAACGAGTCCATTGCAATCCAAAAAAGAACAAACGCCGGCACGCAAATTGACGCGATACGTTGTTAAAAATTTCAATGTAGAAGCAAACCATCCTCCATCAAAATTTATGATAAGCCTTTTTAATTGTCAAGAAATTTGAGTTTGTGTAAACTGGTCAACTGGGGTATGTATGGGTCCGACAGAGTGGGGCGTGTCCTTAAAGATGGCCGGGTTGCGAGATGGTGGATGACGGCATTGATTGGAGGAGATATGAATCGCAGACGATTTGTTAAAACGACGGGTCTGGGGGCGGCGGGTTTGTGTGCATGGGGGTTGCGAACAGCGAATGCGATGGAACGCCAACCCAATATTGTTTTTATGTTGTCAGACGACCAAGCGTGGAGTGGCCTTTCAGTGCCCATGCACGATGCGATTGCCCGTTCAAAGAGTGATTTTTGCGAAACGCCCAATCTGGAAAAGCTCGCGCAACAGGGCATGCGGTTTTCAGCAGCTTATGCACCGGCTTCGGTTTGTTCGCCAACGCGATGCAGTTTGCAGACGGGAAAAAGTCCAGCTCAAAATCGCTGGACAAAGGCATCGCGAATTTTGACAGCAGAGGCGGGAAGAAAGTTAATTCCACCCATGCATGGAAAGACGCTAACAGGGGATGAGATTACAATTGGCGCGATGATGAAGACGGCTGGGTATGCGACCGCGCATTATGGCAAATGGCATCTCGATGGCGGGGGGCCGGGATGGTTTGGATATGACGAACACGATGGCAATACAAATAATCGAGATGCGGTGTCGTTTGTGGATCCCAATCCCGTGGATATTTTTGGCATGTCGAAACGGGCGCTTGCATTTATGGAAAAGAGTCATAAGGCCGGCAAGCCCTTTTTTATTTTACTGTCGTACAATGCGTTACATCAGCCTCAAAATGCCCTTAAGAGCACGATTGCAAAGTACGAAAAACGCGCACGTGGACGCAATCGGCGGCAAATTTACCGCGCGGCGATAACAGAAGATCTCGATACAGGCGTGGGCATGATAATAGAGGGAATTGAAAAACTCGGTCTGGGTGATCACACATATCTGATTTACATGTCGGACAATGGTGCAGGTGGTGGAAGGCGTTCTGGGATCTTGCGCGGGGGCAAGGGATCGGTGTGGGAAGGCGGTATTCGAGTTCCGCTCATTGTTCGCGGCCCGGGCATTGCGCCCAATTCAATTTGTCACTCGCGGGTGGTGGGCTATGATTTGTTTCCGACATTTTGTGAGTGGGGGGGCGTAAAAGAGACATTGCCCGGAGGGATCGAAGGCGGAAGTTTGGTCGCGCTCTTAGAGAGGGGAACAGGCGAGATTAAACGCCCGCGCGAGGAATTGGTATTCCATTTTCCGCATTATCAAAATGGCACGCCGCAGTCGGCGATTTTGTTGGACAATTGGAAACTCATGAAATTTTACGAGACGAATGACGTACAGTTATTCAATTTATCGAAGGATATCGGCGAGCAACGCGATTTGTCAAAGGAGATGCCGGCAAAAGCTGCGGAACTACACGGGCGTTTGAATGCGTATCTCAAGGCGGTTCGCGCCCAGATGCCAATGCCCAATCCGCATTTCGATCCCGATGCGATGATAGGGCAAAGGCGTCGCCGGTGAGTGTTCAAAAAAATGAAAGAGGCGATCGCTTGTTGCAATCGCCTCTTTTGTGTTTGGGTTGATCTCGGTAGGCCCGCTGCGTCCGTCATTGGGATTTCTCATTTGCAGCCGGTGCCCAGGCACTCGGCGCAATGCCTTCAATGTGTGTTTTGACGTCGACAATGGCGGGTTTGTTGGCGGCAAGGGCTCGGTCTATCGCGCTCGACAGTTCGCGGGGATGATGGACGGTGATGCCAAAGCAATCCATGGCCTGCGCGATTTTTGCAAAATCCGCGTCGGTGAGTATCCAGAGTTCATCGGATCCGGGGGTCTGTCCGCCATAAGTGCGCTCGTTGACGGACTTTTCTTGGTTCAGCGAGCGATTGTTGTTGACGATGGTCACGGTGGGGATGTCGTATCGCAGTGCCGTGTCCAATTCGGTGAGGTGATACCATATTCCGCCATCGCCGGTGAAGCAAAAGACGGGGCGGTCGGGTTTGGCGCATTTTGCACCGATTGCAGCGGGAAGCCCCCAACCGAGCGACCCGGCACAGCGGATGAACATTTGATCGGGATGTTTGAGATCCATCATCGTGCCCGTCCATATCCCGGAATGCCCCGTGTCAGAGACGAGAATGGCGTCTGAGGGGAGGATGTCGGTGAGTTCTTTGCACAGGCGTTCGGGGCGCATGGGCATGTCGTGGGAATTGACGAGCGGGGCGACTCCCGCGCGCCATTCGCGCACCAGTTCTCGGGAGCGGTTGACCCATGCGCTGCGTTCAGAAATGGGGTCGGCATTGTCGATCATTTTTCGCAGAGAGGCCCGCGCATCGCCTTGCAGACCGAGCGCGAGGGGAAAAGACCGCCCCAGTTCAGCGGGGTTGATGTCGAGCTGGATGACGGGCGTGCCTTTGGGTGGGATTTTCCATTCGTTGGTGACTTGCCCACCGGTGTGGCTGCCGATAAAAAAAACGAGGTCGGCTTCGCAGATGGTTTTGTTGGCGCACGCGCGAGAGTAGTGCCCGCAAACGCCAATGGCGAGCGGATGGTCGTAGGGAAAGGTCTCCTTGGCATTGAGAGAGGTGGCGACGGGAATGGATAATTTTTCCGCGAGTTCGACGAGTTCGGCACCGGCACGAGAATAGGTGACGCCGCCGCCGGCGATGATAACGGGTCGCTCGGCACGGGCGAGCAATGCGATGGCTTTCTGTACACACGGCAGGTCCGGCTCTGGGCGAAATGGGGGAACCCGCGCGAATTGTTCTTCGACAATGACGTCTAAGTCCGCTTCTGCTTCTGCAATATTTTGCCCGACAAATCCCTCAAAGTCTAGGTGAACAGGACCGGGCGTGCCAGAGAGGGCTTCGCGAAATGCCTGACGCAGGAAATAGGGCAGTTGGTCGAGCGCGCCGACATGGACGCTGTATTTGGTGACCGCGCCAAAGGGGCCTTTGTGATCGACTTCTTGATACGCGTGGCGGTGTTGGTTAATTTGGTTCTGGCGTCCGGTGATAGCGATGACAGGGGCGCAAGCGAGATAGGCGTCTTGCAGGCCAGCCGCGAGGTTGGCCGCGCCCACGGATTGGGCCATGCAAATGCCCGGGCCTCGGCTGACGCGAGCGTAGGCATCGGCCATATAAGCGGCCGCTTTTTCGCCGTGGGTCATGATGCGTTTGATGCCCAAATTTTCCATTTCGCACAGTGCTTTGGGCGCGATGACGGGCATAAAAAAGACGTGGGTTATGCCGTATCCTCTAAAAGTTTCGGCGATGAATCTGCCGCCGGTCATTTTGGGCATGGGGTTCTCCTCAATTTATTTTTTGCGGTAATGGGTTGAAAAAAATGCCACTGAGCATTTAATGAAGCGCGAAAACGCCTGAAATTTAAAACAAAAAACATTTCGACCTAAAGCAGTTGTTTTGCGAGCGCGACTGCGCCGAGCAGGACGGAATGGCTTTTGAGTTTGGCAGGCACAATTTTGAGATGTGGGCGGTGAATTGGCATGAGGAACCGGCGGGTTTCTCGTCGCAGCGGTTCAAAAAGAACGCGCCCGGCATTTGAGACGCCACCGCCAATGACAATGACATCGGGGGCGAGTGCGTTCGCGGTCATTGCCAGGCCTTGCCCGAGATCCGTGCAGATTTCACCGACGAGTGCTCGGGCAGAGGGGTCGCCAGAACGCGCGGCGTCAAACAGGGCCTTGGCTGTGATGGGATTGTCATTTGCGGCGCGCGCGATTGCGCGGCCTTTGCGCGGATGTTTTTGGACTGCCCGCGCTGCGCGCCTGCCCATCGCGGTGCCCGAGCACAGGGCTTCGAGACAGCCGCGATTGCCGCAGTCGCATTTGGGGCCGTCGCGCGAAATGGTCACATGTCCGAGTTCGCCCGCATACCCATTGCCGCCGCGGTAAATGCTGCCGTCAATGACGATGCCCCCACCAATGCCCGTGCTGACCGTGTAATAGACAATATGGCGGCTGTTTTGGCCCGCGCCAAAAGCAAACTCGCCGAGCGCGCCCGCGTTGGCATCGTTGTCGATAATTGTGGGCAGGCCGAGGTGTTGTTCGATGATTTTTGGCAGGGGACAATCATCCCATCCGACCACATGGGTGGAGTTGACGATGCGCTGTGTGTTGAAGTTGACAGGGCCGCCAAATCCAATACCACAAGCAGACACAGGCGATTGCGAGATCAATGCCTTGCTTTTGGCGAGAATGCGGTGCACCCTTTTGTCGGCATGGTCTGCGCGATCTGTTTGGCACTGGATGTGTTTGATCAAACGGCCGTCTGGCGTTGCGAGGGCCAAGCCAAATTGGGTGCCGCCGATGTCAATGGCGAGGATCATGGTTTTCCCGTTGATAGGGCAACAACATGCGGCGCACGAGCAGGGCAAAGACACCCGCACTGGCAATGGCGGCGATCATCGGTGTGGCGGAGGCGCGGAACAACTGACCAAAGAGGGTGACAAACAACCCCGCGGTGCTCATCTGTATAAATCCCATGAGCGCGGAGGCCAGTCCGGCCTTTTCTGGATAGGGCACAATCGCGCTTGCCATGGCCTGGGGGCGCGCCATACCGCCGCCCATTGAGAACAAACACATCGGGGCGACAATGCCGATGACCGAAAATATGCCCGCCAGTTTGAGTCCCATCATGAGCAAGCCGGCACCTGCTGCGATTAGGCTGCCAATCTGAATGATGCGTGTGCTGGCGAGACGACCACTGAGGCGCGCGGATAAAAATGCGCCGGACATGAGTCCCATAGCGACCGCCCCAAAACAGAAGCCATAGTGTTGGGGGGAAACACCCAACTCGGTGATGAGGACAAACGATGAGTTTGTGATAAAGGCAAATATGCCCCAAAACAAAATGGCGACCATCAACGTGTGTGCGAGGTACTGGCGACTACCCAAAAGGTCGCGGTAATTGGCTAGCAGGCGCGTGGGATTCAGGGCTGTGGGATCCCTCATGTTATTGGTCTCGGGCACTGCCCAGAAATAGGAAAAAAAAAACAGACTCCCCAGGGCACTGAGCACGACAAAGACGGCTTGCCATCCAAAATGGGCCTGCAAAAATCCACCCACCACGGGCGCGAGAATGGGCGCGAGGGCAATGGCTGTGGCCATATAGGCCATAATTCTGGCGGCATGGGTTTTGCCGTAGATATCGCGCACAACCGCGCGGCTTATAGCAGGGCCGCTACCACCGGCAAATCCCTGTGCCACACGCGCCAAAATGAGTGCGCCTACTGTTGGCGCGAACAAGCAACCCATGCCCGCAAGCGCGTAACACGCCAGGCCAATGAGCAAAATGGGTCGTCGTCCAAATCGGTCAGAAAGGGGGCCAAAGACGAGTTGTGCCGTGCCCAGTGCTATCAAAAACAAGGTGACCGCGGGCTGGATGGATCTGGGATGGGTTTGGAACTCCTCAACCATGGCCGGCATGGAAGGCAAAAACATGTCGATAGACAAGGGGGGAAGGCCAGACAGTCCGGTGAGCAAGAGGGGAATGAGGATGCGAGAGGTGGGGGTTTGGGATTCTGCACTCAAATCACGCTCTCTTTCTGAATAGGTGCACGGGCATAGCCCACATCATCGCTCCGCGCCTCAGAATAAGAGGCTCAGGAGACGGTACAATCCCTTTAGATCAAAGACATGAGAAGCCAGATCATGACGATGGCGACGAAGGGCGAAATGTCCAAGCCACCCATGTCGGGCAACATGCGGCGAATGGGTTCGAGAACCGGGTCTGTGATGGCGCGTATCAGTCTGATGAGTGGATTGTATGGATTGGGATTTATCCAAGAGATGATCGCCCGCGCGATGATGATGTAGCCGTAGATTTTGAGCAGATTTGCCAACAACAAAAACATGTAAGGATCCCTTTGGTGATGCGGTTTCAAAAGCCGCTGTGATAAATTGCCGTTACCCTCGTCATTCCATTTCGTTTTTCCCGCGTTTCATTACACGATAAAACTGACAGACAACGACTTAAGTTATCGGTTTACACGAGAAAAGCAATGGAAAAGCCAGGGCTTATTGGCGTGTGTCTCTTTGTTCTGAGCGATTGGTGGGCAGGGGCTATTTGGATGTTGAGGAGGGCGATGTCGAAGTTGCGGATATCGAGAAATTTTGATATTATGAAATGAACAAAGCGGTCACTAGTTGGCGGTTAGCCCGCCCAACCCGACCCCCCAAGCGGTTCTGCTTTTGAGGGCTTTTTGATGCGTTCTGGATATCGCATTCTCCTGCTCTGTTTTTTGCCGATGCACGCGCTGGCAAGTTCACCGGTCTATCAGAAGATCGCCGATGTTTCGCTTGCGGGTTCTCTTTCTTTGCAGCACTATCGCCTCGCCAATGGCCTTCAAGTTGCGATTGTCGAAGACGATACCCGCCCCGTTGTGACGTGTCAAATCGCGTATCGCGTGGGGTCTGCCCACGAATCACCCGGTCGGCAGGGATTGGCGCATCTGGTCGAGCACCTCGCGCTGGATCGCTCATTTTTAGAATCGCTCCATCTTTTGGGCGCGCCCAATGCCAATGCCAATACATCGCGAGACGGTACAAAATACTACGCGACGGTTCCCAAAGCGCAGTTGAATGCGCTGATTGCCTATTTTGCACGCGGTATGACACAATTCAATATTTCGCAGGAAGATTATGACCGTGAAAAAGAGGTCGTCCTCGCCGAATGGGCAATAACCGCCAACAGTGCGCGGCGGCTTCTTTACAAAAAGCTGTATGCCCGCATGTTTGCAGGACATCCCTATCAGTACAGTATTTTGGGCGATCCCGATACCATTCGGTCTTTTACCTCAGCGCAAGCTGCCGCATTTCACAAGCGTTATTACGTGCCGAACAATGCCTGTCTGGCAATTGTTGGCGATGTGAATGGGGCAGATGTTTTGCCCGTTGTGGTTCAAAATTTTGAGGAGATTCCGAAGCGCGCGGGGCTTATTCACGACGTTATTGATGCGTCGGAGGTCGCGTCTGTGCCCCGTGATTCCATTGAATATACAACCGCGCTGCATTCTTCTGTTTGGGGCGTTTGGCATATTCCGCCAGATACGCATCCCGACTCTTATCCTTTGTATTTGTTTGACCAAGTGCTTTTTGAGGGTGAATATTCTCTTGCGCGTCAAAGACTGGTTGGCTCGGGGAAGGTGCTTTGGGTATGGTCCTATTTTCTTGGCCTGCGCGATAAAGGGCTGTTTTACTATCTGGCGGATTTGCCTTCAGGGGCGCGTTATGAACCGGTGGCTGCGACAATGGGACAAATTATTCAAACGACTCTTGACTCGTTATCTGAGGAGCACCTGTTGCTGGCGCGCAACGAAGTGCGTAAGACTTTGTACGGCATGATGACCAGTCAGACCCGTCTTGCAAATGTCATTTCTTCTGCATTCATTCGCACCGATGATCCCACTCACAGTCTCAGGTGGATGCAAAATTTTGATGGCGTTACCGTGGCGGATGTCCAGCGGGTGGCAAAGCAATATCTTTTGGACCAGCCGCCCCGCACGTTTGTCCTGATCGCGGTTCCAAAGCGCGTACTATCGAGGCGCGTGTGGCTTTATGCGGGCGTTGTCTGGATACTCGTGGGCATCGGGATATTGGTGTGGGCGCGGCGAGTATTTGCAGTCGGATTATTTGCGATCATGTGCCATGTTTTGGCAGCAGAGGCTGAAATCCCCAACCACGAGATATATTACGTTCAGGATATGCGCGCGCCGCAAACGCGGCTTTCGATGGTGTATTTTACCGGGGGCGATTTGCAGGAGACAATGGAGACGCGCGGTTTGACCTTTGCTTTTTTTCGCCTGAGTGATCTGGCGTTCCCTAGGGACGAAAAAAAAGAAATGGATCGACTCGGCGCAGGGTTTTCGATCAATATTTCTGACCGATATGTCACCGTGGGCATGACCGTGTTTAGCGAAAATTTGGATGCCGCCTTAAAACGCCTGAAAGCGATGATGGAAAATCTCACATTCTCGGAAGCACTTCTAAACAGAGAACGGGCGCGGGTCATAGACGATTTTGGGGCGTACATTGACGACCACAAGACAACAGAGATTTTTCGCTTTCATCTGTACAAATACGACAAAGACCGACGAGTGGGCACGCGCACAGCACTTGAAAATTTGACCGCGGAAGATTTGCAACAATTTTGGGATCAAACGCTGCGCGCGGAGGTGGTTTTTTTTAGGGTGATTTCCGATCTCAGTGCGTCGGAAATCGAACGCAGTTTGCAGGTGATGACGCACAACCGACCTCGAGATGGCTTTTCCCCGCGCGCGCGACCCAAACGCAAAGAGATCACGGGTTTGCGCGCTTTAATTTTACCGTCTTTCCATTCGGCTGATTTTTGCAATTGGATAACCAATGGCTTGCCCCGCACGCACGAGGACTGGTTTGCACAAGAGATTTTGGTCAATGCACTGAATCATCTGTTGTTTATTCGACTGCGCGAACAAAAGGGTTGGTGCTATTCGGCTGGCGTGCGTGTTGACGGATGGACCACGCCTCCAATCCTGCGTTTTTGGGCCAATCCTCGAAATGTTTATACCTCTAAGCTCGTTCCCGAGATGTTTCGGTTAATTCATCATTGTTTGTCTGAACCCGACTTCTGGACGCAAGTGGAGACAAGCCGCGAAAGACTCAAGCGCGCCTACACTTTGCAACTCGGTCCCCAAGCAAGGCTCAATCAACAGGTGCGCTATGACCGCGATGGCGTGCCCATTCTTTCGCTTATGGAATACGAATCGGCAGTTGATCGAGTGACGGAAGAAGATATTCGCCGCGTTTTCGGGCGTTTGTTAAACGATCAGACCAAAGTGCCGCTCCTGATGCTTTTTTTTGGCAATACCGACCGCATTAAAGCCGCGGTAGAGCACGGGGATATCAAAGTCAAAATAACGGTTTTTGATATCCAAACTTTGATGGAATAGGGTGCGAAATAATTTTTCTTTTTGTCTCTTGACGTCGTTTCTGAAGTTGGGTATGTTTTTCATACAGCGGGTTGCCTTGTCTCTCTGTTTATTCCTCCCTCCCAATAAATAGAGTGCGGTATTGGTGGCCCGCTTTTTTTATTGACACGGCTATTTTTGCATCTTATCTTAAAACCGCTTTCGCAATACCAAAGCCTTCAAGGGGATCGGGAGGGACCCCCTGAAGGCTTCTTTTTTATGGGTTGCGGTGCCGGGGCATTATCCGAAAAGTGACACCACATGTGTTGATCCGCGTTCTGGGTTGAATCCCAATGGAACGCATTGGATTTATATCGCAGATGATGTGCGGTCTGTGCTCGGGTTTATTGAGCAGGGGCACAAAGATGAAGCCAAGCGCGTTTTGTCCCGCTTGGCTGGCAGTCCAATAAGTGAGAATGTAGGCTGGAACGGCGATGCAAAAAAGAGAGGCGCTGGTTGGGAGGGAGTAACCAACGCCTCGGGGGGATGTTGCATGGTAACAAATTAGACGCATCTGTCCGGGAAAGGGTTCCAAAAAACAGCAGCTAGAGGCAAAAGGTGAAAGACGAGAAGTGAGCGGTGCAGGCGGTGTACAACAGCCTCGCCAGCAGTTCCACGACGCAAAGAGAGGCGAGGGACTCCGGGGCTGGGAGTTGGGTGGGCTGACAGCTTAGAGGCAAAATAAAAACGGCGCTGACTCAGCCGGGGTAAGGAGTCAACGCCGATATTTTTGCGACTCGCTGTGTCGCATATTTTTCATACGCCTTAAATGTGGAGAAAGTTCCTAAAAGACGCGGTTTTTTTATTGGATCAGGGACGCGATTTTTTTGGCAAGTCCGACGCTCTTTTTGCATTGACGCGCGATTTCGCTCGCATTCTCTTTTGGATTGTCGCCAGGCCTCTTTGCAATAAGCACCCGCGTTTTTTTGAGGATGAGCCGTGTTCTTTCTTATTCGCTGAGAGTATCTTCGGGTAACTGGAGGCTTTCATTTTTTTTCTTTTGGTATATATTGGCTCGTTCTGTGGAAAATTGTGATTCTGAGGATATGGGGAATATTTATATTGCGCGAACAAAAATTAGAACGCTGGGGGCTGTGGCTCGGCCCGATATTTGGCCTGGGATTCACGGTTTTTGGCGATCTCGAGCCGGGGCACCCCGAGGTGACTTATACTGCGGGTGTGGCCTGCTGGATGGCAATTTGGTGGATGACCGAGGCCGTGCCCCTTGCCGCAACCGCGCTGTTGCCCGTGGTGCTGTTTCCCCTGCTGGGGATTATGAGCGGGAAAGAGGTCGCGCCGCTTTATTTTAATCACATCATTTTTTTGTTTGTGGGTGGTTTTATGGTGGCATTGGCCATGCAGCGCTGGCATCTACACCGGCGCATTGCCCTGCGCTTGCTGCTCGCCTTTGGTGGATGTCCGCGCTGTATTCTCACGGGATTTATGCTGGCAACGGCGTTTTTGTCCATGTGGATTTCCAACACCGCAACAACGATGATGATGGTGCCGATTGCCATGGCCATTGTGGTTAAGATGCAAGAGCAGCATGCAGCCTATCGCGCTTTTGGCACCGCCGTGTTTTTAGGTGTGGCGTATGCGGCTTCAATAGGGGGATTTGCAACGCTTGTGGGCACGCCGCCCAATTTGTCTTTTGCGAGGATTTTAGCCATCCATTTTTCCGAGGCACCCGAGATTTCGTTTGCGACGTGGTTTGCATTTGCACTGCCGTTGTCAGGTGTGATGCTTTTTTGCGCGTGGGGCGCGCTTTGTATGGCGTTTGGCATTCGCGGCCGCGGCGAGGATATCGATATAACTGCGGTGCGCGTGCAATATGTCGAACTGGGGCCGATGTCATTTGCCGAGAAAGTCGTGCTGGCCGATTTTGTGTTGCTGGCGCTGTTGTGGTTGTCGCGGCGCCCCATTCAAATTGGCGATTGGACGCTGCCGGGTTGGTCGCAGCTTTTTGGATCTGCTGGATTGATGACCGATGGGTCGGTTGCACTGGGCATGGCCCTGCTTTTGTTTGTCGTGCCCGCGCGAGATGGCACGGGAACCCGCGTGATGAACTGGCAAATAGCGGGCAACTTGCCCTGGCATATTGTGTTGCTGATTGGCGGTGGGTTCGCGCTGGCGAGCGGGTTTATCTCGTCGGGCTTGTCGCTGTGGTGCGCGCAGCAGTTGGAAGGTCTGGGCAGGGTGCATCCCCTGTTGCTGGTCGGTGGATTGTGTGTGCTGATGACCTTTTTGACCGAACTGACGTCGAATACGGCGACAGCAGAGATGTTTCTGCCAGTTTTGGCGGCCTTGTCTGTTGCCGTGCGTGTCAATCCATTGTTGCTGATGATTCCCGCCACCTTGTCGTGTTCTTGTGCATTTATGTTGCCCGTCGCCACCCCGCCCAATGCGATTGTGTTTGGTACGGATCGCGTTTCAATGCGCGATATGGCGCGCGTGGGCGTGGTGTTGAATGTGATTGGGGCTGTGCTGATTACCGTTGCAATTGCTACCATTGGTCGCGTCGTGCTGGATATTGAACTCGGCGTAATGCCCGATTGGGCGAAAATGCAATAAGCTATCCGTTGGCAACCCGCTCCCTAGAACGGCCTGCCCGTCGGCAGACCGGCGCGAGGCGCGAGACGTCCACGCAACCCCGCAAGTGGTCGGTAGTCAGTGGTTGGGTGGCACTGGGTGGCTGTGTCTCGCCTTGCGCGTTTTACCGCTAATCGCCAGCCTCTCTCATGTTTCTCTCTCCGACCCGTGCCTCGTGAATTGTTGCCCTGAAGTCTTGCGCTCGCACCATGTGTGCATAGCGTCCTCCGCGAGCGGTGAGGGTCGCGTGGTTGCCGGTTTCGACCACGCGGCCTTCTTCGAGTACGGCAATGGCGTGTGCTCGATGCACGGTGGAAAGGCGGTGGGCTATGACCAGGGTGGTGCGGTTTTGCGTGAGGCGAGCAAGGGCTTCTTGAATCAGGGCCTCGGTTTCAACGTCAACAGAGGATGTGGCTTCGTCGAGGATGAGAATGGGGGCGTCCTTAAGCAGTGCGCGGGCAATGGAGAGACGCTGTTTTTGACCGCCGGACAGGCGCACCCCGCGTTCTCCAATTACGGTGTCGTATCCTTTGGGCAGGTCGCGGATAAAGGCATGGGCATTGGCTGCTCGCGCGGCTTCTCGCACCGCGCGTTCGGTTGCATCTGGACGACCAAAGACCAGGTTCTCATAAACCGTGCCGTGAAACAGGAAGACATCTTGAAGAACCGAGGCAATATTTTCGCGCACATAAGAAAGGGGCAGGTCGCGCAGGTCGTATCCGCCAAGGCGCACCGCGCCGCGCTGCGGGTCATAAAATCGGGGCAAGAGGTTGGCGAGGGTTGATTTGCCCGCACCCGTAGGCCCTACGAGCGCGAGAATGTCTCCTTCGCCAATGTAAATGTCGATGTCGTGCAAGACGGGTGCATTGGGATCATAGCCAAAGGTGAGCGCGTCGATGTGAACATCCCAAGTGATGGTTTTGGGCACAGCAACATTAGGCGCGTCGGTAATTTCCGAACGGATGGCGAGGAGTTGAAAAACGCGATGGGTGCTCACCGCGGCTTTTTGAAGGACGTCATTAAAAGACGCCAATTGCAAAAAGGGCTGATAGATGTGGCCCATATAGACGATGAAGACAAACAAATCAGCCACTGAGATGCGGCCGTTGAAAGCCATGTTGCCGCCGCTCCAGATGACGAACACAATGCCCAATCCGCCCGTGGCTTCGATGATGCCGGCGGGCAAGAGCGAGACTGTGTTGGCTTTGATCAGGCGGTCGTGAAAGGTCGCGCTGCGATAGGCCACGTGGCGGGCGCATTCCCGCTCGCGGGCATAAGATTTGATGACGGCAATGCCCGATAGGTTGTCTTGCACGAGGGCGGCGAGTTCAGAGAGACGCTCGCGCACCGCCTGCCACATCGCGCGCACTTTGGATACATAGCGGTACACGAGAAACGCTGCGGGTGGAAGGGGCAATATGGCAATGAGGGCGAGTTCTGGATTGAGGTAAAAAAGCACGGTGATCATGGATATGGGGATCACCGTAGCAAGTGCGGTTTCGGGAATGCCGTGGGCAATAAAATCTTCAATGGCTTCGATATCGTTGATGGAGCGGGCCATCAGATTGCCGGTGCGCTGGCGATTGAAAAAGTTGTGGGACAGGGTTTGCAGGTGCGCGTACACGCGCGTCATAAGGGTGTGCATCACGCGATAGGCTGTGACGTGAGAAAAGAAGCCATACCCATAGCGAGAGACGCCGCGAAGCAAATAAACCCCACAGAGCAAGAGACTGATCCAGATAAGGTCCCCCACGGGCTGTGCCTCGGTGAGCCACTGGATGAGTTTGCGGATGAGCAAAGGCGGGATCAGGTTGGCCGCCGCAAAGAGGAATCCACACGCGATAGAGCAAGCCATAAAGAGGCGGCGGCCCTCGAGCAGGTCGTAGATTTGTTTGATAAAGGCCATGGGTAAAAGGAGAGATGTAAACGGACAATTTTGCGATTCAAACTTATTGTCTCGCCGTATTGAAGTCAATGGAAAATTGGTTTCACGGGGTGCGCGGCGATGGACTTCGGCGGCAGTGGTTTGGGCATATTGAGGAGAGAACGACAATGGCGATTAAAGCAAGTGCTGAAGGCATGCCCTTGAGCGGGTCTATCAAGGGGATTTTATTCCGTACAGAAGAAGAGTTGATCGATCAGATGACAACCCCATCGCCCGAGGTTGTCAAGGCGGTGTCAAAATTAGATGGGCCCGTGATGATTTTGGGCATTGCGGGAAAGATGGGACCGACCTTGGCAGAATTGCTGCTGCGCGCGGGCGCGGATCAGGTGATCGGTGTGTCGCGGTTTTCCAATCCCGCGGATCGCGATGATATGGAAGCGCGCGGGATTGCGACCATCAAATGCGACCTGCTGGACGATAAATATTTGGGGCAATTGCCCAAAGTGCCGTATCTTTATTTGTTGGCTGGGCACAAGTTTGGGGCAACGGGCAATGAGCCGTTGACCTGGGCGATGAATGCGGTTTTGCCCGCAAAAGTCATGCAGCGGTTTCCGGATTCGCGCGTTGTTTACGTATCCTCTGGCAATGTTTATGAATTTGCTTCGGTGACGGGTTCGGGGGCCAAAGAGGAGGACCCCGTCAATCCAATTGGCGAATACGCCATGTCTCGGCTGGGCGGTGAGCGGCTCGCCGAATTTTATTGCAAAAAGAATCAAACACCGCTGGCAATTGTGCGGTTGTTTTACGCCACTGAGTTGCGCTATGGCATTATTTTGGACATTGCCCAAAAAATAAAATCCGAGACGCCCATTGATCTCTCAATGGGCCATGTCAATCAGATCTGGCAAGGAGATGCCAACGCGTATTTGGCGCGGATGTTTCCGCTCTGTACATCTCCCGCACGGGTGGTGAACATGACCGGCAGAGATGTGTTGTCGGTGCGCGATTTGGCTTTGCAACTGGGCGCGCTTATGGGTCTCGATCCCGTGTTTGAAGGCGAAGAACGCGAGACGGCACTTTTGGGCGATGCACAGGTGCTGATCAAAGAGATGGGCGCGCCGCGGGTGCCCGCTAAAAAAATTATCGCCTGGGTTGCACACTGGGTGATGGGCAATGGACGCACGTTGGGCAAACCGACAAAATACGAGTCGAGAACAGGGGCATTTTGATTAGCGGTCAGCAGAACGAGCGACTGTATTGCCTTGGGGCGGAGGAGCTGAAAGCCAAAGGCCAAAATCTAACAGGAGTACAAAACCATGATAAGAGCGGGAATTTCCGAGGTGAATATCACCCCGCCGGTGGGGATTTCAATGTGTGGATTTGCCGCGCGCAAGGGGCCATCGGAAGCGATACACGACGAGTTGTTTGCCAGGGCACTGGTGCTGGACAACGGCGAAACGCAGGTCGCCATTGTGGGGGCCGATGTGATCAGTTTTGCGCCGGATCTGGTCAATCGAATTCGGGAACTGGCTGAACGCGCAGTCGGGATTTCGGGAAGTCATATTTTGCTCAATGGGTCTCATTCTCATTCTGGCCCCACAGTGATGGCTTTTCGGTGCATGGGCGAGCGCGATGCGGCCTATGAAGATGTGTTGTGTCGCAAGGTCGTTGGGGCAATTAAAATGGCGGCGGAATGCGTCTTGCCCGCATCGCTTTTGCATGGGCGCGCTCGCGTGCAGATCGCACACAACCGCCGAGAGATGCGCGACGGACGCATTGTGCTGGGTCATCATCCCCAAGGCCCCGAAGCACCCTGGGTCGATGTGCTGCGCGTGGATACCGCAGATGGTGGCCCGATGGCTGTCGCGTTTGTGACTGCGGCACATCCCGTGAATTTGAACGCGCTATCCATCAGCGCAGAGTTCCCGGGATATGCCGCGCAATTTGTACGCGATAATTTGGCGATGCCCTTGTTTTTGCAAGGGTGCTGTGGAGACATCAATTGTTCGCCAAAGGATGGGACGTTTGAGGGAAGCGAGTTGTTGGGCACGCGCTTGGGCGCGGCAACGGTGACGGCTGCGCTGCATGCCGAGAGGCTGGAAAGCGATGTGTTGGCGGTGAACAATCGGGTCGTGGCATTGCCCCTGATGCTGCCCGATGTCGATGAAGCCGAGCGAGCGCTTGCAGATGCCGTGGCGAGTTTGGAACGCGCGCGCCAGGATCAAAACACCACGCCCTATCAACTTTGTCAACAATACGAAGGATTGGTCGGGTGGGCAAAAGACTATGTGCAGGCCGCGCGAACAAGGGGCAATTCAACGGCGTCATTTGCGATTCAGACCATACGCATTGGCAATTTGGCGGTGGTGGGTTATCCGGGCGAGATGTTTGTCGATTATCAGTTGTTTTTAGAAGATGCGTCACCTTGCGATAAAACGATTGCACTGGCCTATACCAATGGGTGCATAGGGTATGTTCCCACTGCCGATGCTTATGCTGTTGGTGGATACGAAGTCGAACAAGCTTTTAAATATTACGGCACATTGATGATCGGTTCGGCGTGTGAAGATAGGATTAAAACCGCGACGGTCGATATGCTAAAAGAGAAGGCATAAGTAGAAGAATGTCTCTATAAAGGTGTGATTTTATACAACATGGAGATTTTACCACCTGCTGAAATGGCCGAAAATGCTTGACTTGTGTTTTGCATGTTCATAGATATATCGCTTTGCGGTGATCGTTCTAGTGCTATATAACGGGGTTTTATTTTTTTTATTTTTGTGTACTTTTTTCATAGTACACGAAAAACGCACAGGCATAGCTCGCCAGTCTGCCCTATCAAAGGCAGGTAGACGACAGGCAGGATTTTATCGAAGTTCGCAATGGTTGTGGAGGCTGCAATGCGTCGAAAAGTTATTTACACTATATTGGTCGTGCTCCTTCCCCTTTTGGGATACGCGCAATCCGAGGTCAATATTGATTTTGACGATAACGGCGTCGTTAATTTCCGCGATTTTTTGGCCTTAGTTGAAGCGTTTGGATCAAATCAAACGCGGTTTGACTTGCATCCGGATGGCGTGGTTGATTTCAAAGATTTCCTCATTTTCGCCGATGTTTATGGCCGGCAAGATACTTTGATGTCCGAACCGATTGCCGAGCGCGTCGATGAGCAAGAAGCCCCTGCTCAGGTCGAATTTTTTGAACTCTTGACCCTGAACAGCCGTCCAAACGATTTGGCGATTGACCCTCGGGGGTACATCTGGTTTACAGAGATGGGTGCCAATGCAATTGGTCGATTAGAGCCGCGCACAGGAGCGATTCTCCGCGTTCCTTTAACCACGCCGGGGGGGCAGCCACACAGTATTATTCTCGGCAGCCAAGGGCGCGTCTGGTTTTCAGAAATTGCCACCAACCGCATTGGTCGTCTGGATCCATTCTCCGATGAGATTCAGACATTCACGATTTCGACGCCGGGCAGTCGGCCCACAAGTTTGAGATTTGACGATCAAGGGATGCTCTGGTTTATTGAGCGCGCGGCTGATCGCATTGGGCGGTTGGATCCCTTTACCGAAACGATTGAAGAATTTCCGCTCAGTGAGCACGATGTCGAGCTTTCTGGACTTCAGATTGATAAAAATGGGCAGATCTGGTTCGTTGAGCACGTACAGGGTCTATTGGGTATGCTGGATCCCGTCAGCGGACAGGTTACGACCTTTTTGCTTCCAAATGGAGGGCTTGAAATTGGGCAAATGGGATTGGATTCGGATGGTCGGGGGTGGTTTGTGGATAAGAATTTGAGAAGGCTGGGCATGTTTGATCCCACCAACAGACAGACGCGCTATTTCCAGTTTCCCGAAAAAATAACACACCCTTATGCTTTGCACGTGGATTTGAATGATCGCGTCTGGATTGGTGGACAGCCGTCGGGATGGCTGGTTAGCTTTAGTTTTCAAGATCAAAGGTTCACGCTTTATGAGCTTCCCAATGATGAGATTGTGATCGAAAACTTGCGCGTTGATCGCACAGGTGTTGTGTGGATAGTTGATCCACTCGGGAACCGGATTGGACGCATTGAAACGCCGAATTTATAGCCGACGTTCATTTACCACCTCCACCGGACGAGGAACTTATGACTGCAATCGTCTTCGATACACACGCTTTCGTGAAAGAACTGACCCAAGCCGGCATGTCGGAAGAACAGGCCGAAGTGCTGGCGCGGTCACAAGCGGCACTGATCGATGAAAAACTGGCAACGAAACAGGATTTGAAGGAACTTGAAGCGCGCTTGACACGCGACATGAAGGAATTGGAATTGCGTCTGAAGCACGACTTGACGCTGCGTCTCGGCTCGATGATGGTCGTTGCCATCGGCGTGGTCGCCGCCTTGGTGAAATTGCTGTGAGGGCAATCATACCACAAGTGCTTGCCACCGCATGGAGATAGGTCACACATCGGGTTATTTCGAGCAAAGCATCCTGATATTATCAGGGTGCTTTTATATTTTTTGAATCAAAAAAGCGTTGACACACCGGAAGGGTGACACTACTATACGTTTTATACGGCGTTGGATGCGGGATGGATGTGCGGTACACAAAGGCATACCCCTCAGTTGTTTAGGTCAATTTTTATGAAATATTGCAATGCCATTTTCTGTTTTGTGTTTATCGGCTTGCTGATTTTGCCATGTGACGCGGATCACTTGGTGCTGATGTCGCCGCATGCTGATGAGATTCAAAACGAGTTTGAATCGGCTTTTGTGACCTTTTATCAAAAAGCCACAGGACGCGATGTGCAGGTCGAATGGCTCGATATCGGCGCAGGCACGAGTTCGATTTTGCGTTATATCAAATCGGAATTTGGGCGGTCGCCAAAGGGTATTGGCATCGATATCTTTTTTGGCGGGGGCACCGCGCCTTATGTGGATTTGTCTGAGCGCGGGTTGTGTCACTCCTATCGGTTGCCCGCTGAGATACTCCAACGACTGCCCGCTCAGATTGGCGGCGTTCCGCTTTACGATTCGGCCTATCAATGGTATGGTGCAACACTCGCTGGTTTTGGCATTGTTTACAACCGGCGCGTGCTCGAGATTTTGAATCTGCCCATCCCTCAAACCTGGGCAGACTTGGGCGCGCCGGAATTGTTTTCATGGGTCGGTTCGGGCGATCCGCGCAAAAGTGGCAGTGTTCACATGGCTTATGAATTGATTTTGCAGGCTCATGGCTGGGAAAAGGGGTGGGAAGTGATTACCACCTTGGGGGCGAATGTGCGAAATTTTGGACAAGGTGGCTCTTACGCGCCCAAAGAAGTTGCCGTTGGCGAAGTGGCTTATGGCCTGTCCATTGACTTTTATGCATGGGCGCAAGTCGAAGAAGTGGGCCATGAATACGTGGGCTTTGTGATGCCCGACAATTTGACCATTGTCAATCCCGATGGCATTGCCATATTAAAGGGCGCGCCCAACTTGCAGGTAGCGCAGGCATTTGTGGAATTTGTGATGTCCGATGCCGGGCAGAAGTTGTGGTTTTTGAAAAAGGGCGCGCCGGGTGGGCCTGTCCACAAGCAATTGAATCGCTTTACCGTATTGCCCGATCTGTACGCGCGCTATCGAGACGATGCCGCGGTGACGCTCAATCCCTTTGAATGGCGTTCCGACTTGATATACGATACCGCCCTAGGCGGCGGAAGATGGCGCGTGTTGAACGATTTGATCGGCGTGATGGTGATTGACTCCCACCATGCGTTGCAGGCTGCATGGAAGGATGCCATGACAGATGGCGTGTCAGACGATGAGATCGCAGCCCTGGCCTCTGTCCCTGTATCGGAAGCCGAAGCTCTGAAGTTGGCGCAGTCATGGGGAGATGCCGAGGTACGCAATCGCACGGTGGCGAGGTGGACAGACTTCGTCCGCGACAAATACGGCGTCCGCCATGTACCTTTGTCTATCCACCTCATCAATGCGATAACCCTGATTTTTCCCCTGGGGATCGCCAGTTGTGTGGTGGTTTATCTGTGGCGTTTGCGCGGGGGATAAAAAAGCTTTCAGCCCCTGCCCGTCCACTCCAAAGGCGAGAAGCGAGACGGCCGCCATCCCGCCCCAAGGTAAAAGGTACTTGTTTTTTTTCTGCTAGGTCGGGCAGATAGGTCTGTGTGATCTGAGGATAAAAGTGGAGGGTCGGACTGACCGCTAATAGCTGTTAATAAGAGTTGAGACATGTTTGAGATTGGGCTGGAAAATGTGACGAGGCGTTTTGACAATGTTCTGGCATTGGATCGCGTCAACTTAAAAATTGACGAGGGTGAATTTTTCTTTTTGCTGGGCCCCTCGGGCTGTGGCAAGACCACATTGTTGCGTATTTTGGCGGGTTTTGATCAGCCCGAAAGAGGTCGGGTGCTTTTTGGGGACCGCGATGTGACCACCGTGCCTCCACACGAACGCAATACGGGCATGGTGTTTCAAAATTATGCGTTGTGGCCCCACATGACGGTTTGGAAAAATGTGGAATACGGCCTCACGATGCGCCACATGCCGCAGCACGAGCGCGACCAAAAAGTAAAACGCGCCCTCGAAATGGTTCAGATGAGCGGTTATGCCGAGCGGTCGCCCAATCAGCTTTCGGGTGGACAGCAACAGCGCGTGGCACTGGCGCGGGCGCTGGTCATCGAACCGGGGGTTGTACTGTTGGACGAGCCCCTATCCAATCTCGATGCGCGGTTGCGATTGGAAATGCGCGAGCAGTTACAGGACTTGCAACGCGCGTTGGGCGTTACAATGGTCTATGTGACACACGATCAAAAAGAAGCCCTGTCAATGGGCGCGCGCATTGCGGTGATGCAAATGGGCAAGGTGGCGCAAATCGGCACGCCGCGGGCAATTTACACGCAACCGCGCACGCGCTTTGTCGCGGATTTTATTGGCGAGATCAATTTGATCTCTGGCGAGATAAAATCTGTGGGTGCCGAAGTGGTGGTCGTAACAGATGTGGGAGAAATTCGCGGGCAGGTGGGATATGAAGGCATTCAAGTGAGGGATCGCGCGCTGTGCGCCATTCGCCCCGAAGCACTGGATTTTCTTTCAGGTGAACCTCGTGCTAAAGACAATGTCATTTGCGGGCGCGTGCAGCAGGCGATTTATTTGGGCGAGATCGAACAATTTTTTGTCGAATTGGCAAATGGCGATCGGATCAAACTGATGGCAGTGGGCTACAACGGCGATGGCAGTGCAGACAGCGCAATCGCGCAGCGCGTACGGCCCGGCGATGATGTGCAACTGCGGGTTTCGCAGCAGCGGGTGATCGTGTTGCCCGATGCCGAGGAGGGCCGCGATGAGGCGGTTTGATCTCAACTGGCCGACACTCATTTTTTTGCTGGGTCTGATCGGTTTTTTTGTCTTGTTTCTGTTTTATCCCCTGTGGTATGCCTTTGTGCAGTCGCTGGTGGTCGATGGCAGGCTCACGTTTGCATTTTACGAATTGATGATCACGAGTCCGGTCTATCGGGAAGCCATTCTCAACAGTTTTCGGCTGGGCATGATCACGACCATTGCGACCACGTTGCTCAGCTTGCCCCTGGCGTTTTTGCTGGTGCGACGCGATTTTGCAGGCAAAGGGTTTGTCAATGGCCTGATTTTGGTGCCTATGGTCTTGCCTCCGTTTGTCGGTGCCATTGGCATGAAGCAGATGTTCGCGCGCTTTGGATCCATCAATTTGCTGCTTTTGGATTTGGGCCTCATCGATCAACCCATCGATTGGTTTGGCGGTGGTGGGTTTGTGGGCGTGGTGATTTTGGAAGTCCTGCATCTCTATCCCATTATGTATCTCAATGTGGCCGCTGCACTGGCCAATGTCGATCCGAATTTGGAAGACGCGGCGCGCAATATGGGCAGCAGTGGGTTTCGCCTGTTTCGCACCGTGACATTTCCCCTGATGTTGCCGGGCTATTTTGCCGGGGCAATCATCGTTTTTATCTGGGCATTTACCGATCTGGGTACGCCGCTCATTTTTAACTATCGGCAGGTGGTGGCGGTTGAAATTTTCAATTCCATTGAAGATATTAACGAAAACCCGATGGCTTACGCGCTCGTCGTCTTTGTGTTGTTGTTGACGGTCTTTTTCTTTTATCTGTCAAAGGCAACGCTGGGCAATCGCCGCTATGAGATGATTGCGCGAGGGTCTGTCAGTTCGGGATCGCGGCCCGCGTCTCGCGGGATGACCGCGTTGATTTACGCCGCGGTGCTGTCGCTTACGGGCATTGCAATGATTCCCCATGCGAGTGTGTTTTTGACGTCAATTGCCGAACGCTGGTTTATGACTGTGCTGCCCCAAGAGACGACCGGACGATTTTATGCGATGGTTTTTGAACACCCGATGGCACTGTCTAGCATTGAGATGAGCCTGATGTTGAGCGTGTTGAGCACCGCGCTGGATATTGGGCTGGGCATTGCCATTGCCTATTTGCTCACGCGCACCCGCATCCCCTATAAAGGCGTTTTGGACGCGATGGCGATGTTGCCCCTTGCGCTGCCCGGTCTGGTGTTGGCTTTTGGGTATCTCGCGGGATATTCGGGCACGTTTTTGGACGCGCGGCACTATCCCGTACCTCTGCTGGTCATTGCCTATGCGGTGCGGCGGTTGCCCTATATGGTGCGCGCTGCGTATGCGGGATTTCAGCAGACGAGTGTGACGCTGGAAGAAGCCGCTCAAAATCTGGGGGCGTCGCGCTTGCGCACGCTTTTTCAAATTACATTGCCCTTGATTTTAGCCAATTTGGTGGCTGGTGGCATTTTGTGCTTTGCCTTTGCCATGCTTGAAGTCAGCGACAGTTTGATTTTGGCGTTCAAAGACGAATACTATCCCATCACCAAAGCGATCTACGCGCTGATGGGGCGCATGGCAGATGGCGCGTATTTGGCCAGTGCCATGGGGGTTTTTGGCATGGTGTTGTTGATTGTCAGTTTGTTTCTTGCCGGGCGGTTTTTGGGCAGGCGCATGGGCGAGTTGTTCCGCGCGTAGGGATCTACAACGGCCAATCCGCGTAACGTCAGACGAAAAAAAGCCGCCACAATGTGTGACGGCTTTTTTATTCTTGATCGGGCGCAGAATGTGGGCGTCCGAGTTGTTACGCGCCCCGTTTGGAATGTGCCTTTTCCCAGATGGGTTTTACTTTTTCGACGACTTCGAAATCGGTGGGGCTCGACGCCACGATGGCTGTAAATTCTTCGGCCGCAATCCCAAGTTCCTCCAGGAACTTTCTGTCAGCGGGTCACGGATAGACGTAGTCACCGATGCAGCCTCGCAATTTGGCGCGGGCTTTATCCGTAATGCGCGGGAGCCAGGGCATGTCGCCCATGTAAAGCTGACGGCTGCGCGGTCTAAAATCGACAGCGGGACTGAGTTTGTCCATTCGAGATCACTCCTTTCCACAATGTGTGAGACGTTGGCGATGGCCTCAACTTAGCGATTTTAGCGATGGATGGCAAGTTAGAAAGTGATGGAATAGGTGTATGTGCTCAGCATCGTGTCGCCGTATTTTTTTTTTCGGGAAAGGATTAGGTTGGGAAAGGATTCGGGAAGCGTTGTTTGAGAAGCGTATTGAACGAGAATGCGCGCGTTGGGCGCGAGAATGGGGGTTGTTGCGACGCGGATGAGCATGGCGCGCGACATGGCCTGTCCGTCTAATTGTTTGTGGTAGGGGGGATCGAGATAGATGACGTCAAAGCGGAAACGCCGACGAGCGAGTTGGGGCAAAAGGGTTTGGGCGGGACGTGCGTAAAGCTGGATGCGGTCACTGAGATGCCAATGGTTCACGAGTTGTGCGATGAAGCGGTTGCAGCGACGGTCGGGTTCATTGATGACCACCTGCGCGCCGCGACTACAGGCTTCGAGGCCGATTTGCCCCGAGCAGGAGAAGAGATCGAGGAAATATTTGCCAGAGAGAATTTCGCCGAGGGAAGAGAACGCGGCTTTTTTGACAAAGTCGGATGTGACGCGGGCATTGCCGCACTTTTTGCGGTTAAAGGAGATGCGGCGGCCCTTAAATTCGCCGGCAATGATGTGCATGAGCGTGCTGGATTTTTTAGTTTCCGTAGCGGAAGCGCACTTCGCGTTCAACGCTTTTGCCGCTGACTTGGTCGGTTACGCTGACTTCAAGTGCGTTGACGCCGGGTTTGGCTTTGTTGAGCACAATTTCGACGTATTCGCGCTCGTCCGCGTCGCGTCCCGTGAGTTCGTTGGTGATGGCCACTTGGGGTTTGCTGGTTCTAAAGATGGCTCGCAATCCCGTGGCCACAGTGCCAAACACCCCAACCGAGGGCATGGCACTGGAGCGAATGCGGTATTCGGTTATGTAGCGGGTTTGTCCAAACGCGTCTTTGGTCAGGTTATAGATTTCAAAATAGGCATAGACATTTTGCGTTTCGGCATAGCTGCGCGTGGGGATGGGGATGATCCACACGTCTTCTTTTTGGAATTTCGTCGCGCCTTTATTCGCGATATTCGAGGCCAGTTGAATTTCGCTGACTTGAAGCTCTGGGATTTGATAGTCTCTGAGTTCGAGTTCTTGCCGGTAGAGCCCCGCGCGCCCGGAAATGAGGTCTTTCATTTGTACTTGCAGTTCGTATTTGCCGGGCGGAACCTGTGTTTTGACGATTTCAGGCACAAAAGAACCCCGTTCCGTTGTGACTTGCACGCCGCGGTATAAGAACGCATCGGCTGTGCGATAGATGGACGTGTGATCTTCATTTGCCAGGGCAACGGCCAATTGTACGTGTATGAAACTCGAATCGGCTTCTTGCTCCATTTCGACCTGATCGGGCGGAATGCCATAGTAAATTTCGAGATTGGTTTGCCCATCAACACCGCGGAAGTGCGCCAAGTCATAGTAAAAATTGAGTACATCGCCGGGAAGGCCGGGGCGATAAAAGTCGGGAGAAGTCGATATGGCTTGCTGATAGATAACTTCGGGCGTATGTTCGGTCATGCGGGCGATGTAATTGATGGCTTCGGCGTCTTCGGTTGTGGCTTCGGGCAAAGGGGCAAAGTCATACCGTCCATTGCCCATTTCGTCGGTAAATGTAATCTCGATGCCCCCGTTGAGCTGAACATAGGTCCATGTTTCCCACGGTACGGTATCAATTTCATTGCCAATGGTAATCGGCGAGTAGGGGCCAAATTGCAAGCGCGTGTTGAGCTGGCCCGTTTGCTCATCGAGGACGCTTTCGATGGTGCCATCGCGCTCGAATGGATCGCGCGCGAACCCGAGCCTGAAGCCCTCGCCCTCGCCGCCTTCGGCCTCGGGAAGCTCGCCCGTAACTTCGTCCGCGGCTTCGATCTCATCGGACAGTGAAAAATCGTCGCCCTGATCGTCCACGCTGGTGGCTTCAAAGAGCGAGCCGGTTTCTCTGTTGGCGCGAATGGGAAAGACCGGACCCGTGAATGTGAAGAAGGCTGCTTCGGGGCCATAGAGGTCGACAGCCATCCGCGTGCGCACGCGCTCTACTTCGGCGGTTTGGACAAAGTTGCGATCATTGGAGCGCGAGCGGTAATCGGGTTCGCCATATCGAATGTAAACGGTGCCGCGCTCATCCCAAGGATAGACATTGAAAGAAAAATAGGTGCGCGCATACCACGTGCGCCGGTAGTGTTCGATGACGCGCTCGTTGAGTTTGGTGAGAATGTCGGGGTCGCGTCGCGCCCAGAATTGCTCGCGGTATGCCTGTTGTTCGGGCCCCGGTGCGGTGGCGCGGTATGCTTCGAGTTCGGTGCCCGACGCAACGTAGGAAATATTGGTATAGTGGGCGCGTTCACTGCCTTCAATATTGGCGAGGTAACGCTCGAAGTATTCGAGGGCTTTTTGCGCTTCGTCGTTGTAAAAATGCCCCTGTGCAACAATCGGCAAGAGTTGAACGACGTCGCTGTGTGTCGAGAGATAGGGGGCGATATATTTGAGAATATTGTCAAAATTTTTGGCTTGCACACATGCCAAACCAAAGTAATAGAGGCCCTCGGGATTGTCGGGTTCGAGTTCTACGTATTTTTTGTAATACTGCATGGCTCTGGTGTGATCTTCTTGGAATCGCTCGTAAATTTCCCCGAGCAAGCGGTAGGCCGGCCCGTATTTGGGGTCGAGTTTGGTGGCGCGCTTGGCTTCGCGGATGGCCCTGCGAAAGTTGTAATAAGATTGCAGACCGCGCGTAGGGGATTCGGCATACGTCAGGCCGAGCCCCACGTAGGCTTTGACGAGCTTTTTGTCGAACTCTTTGGCTGTTCTAAATGCCTCTTCGGCCGCCTTAAATTCTTTCCTGTGGAGATAGATGTACCCCAGCCGCGCATGCACATAAGCGTCTTCGGGAAAGACTTCTAAAATGCGCTGAAGGGTTGTAAGGGCCTCGTTGATTTCGCCAGCTTTGACTTGGCGTTGGCTCAATGCGAGCATGGTGTTGCGAAACGTTTTGTCTTGTGTGGGCATTTCTCCGGCATCTTCTTCGGCAAAAAGAGGCTGTGCAATGCAAGCAGCGCAACAGGCCACGGCAACCATCCAAAACCGCAACGCAATTTTCATGACATTCTCCTGATGGGCAAGTCAAAGGGCGACAAATGTGTTTTACATCCGCAAAATAATAGGGTGTCAGAACATTTTTGTCAATGGTTTCCAATGGGTTAAAGTTTTGCGAATAAAGCTATGTTGGTAACGCCTAACTGGATGGAGAAGTTCCGATTTTTGGGGTTCTGTACTTGACCGCAACACGGAAAGCGTCTTATGTTGAGGCAAAGGGAAAATTTGGATATCTAAACGATTTTGGAGGCGATGTCATGGGGTGTCGATTTTGCTGGATTGTGGCATTTTGGGGGCTGATTTTTCGCGGGATTTCCGCAGATGCTGGGTTGGGTGAATGGAGCATGTCTGGGCTGATGGGCACCATAACGGTTGAGCAAGCGCAGTGGCAACGCCTCGATGTGCAGCCTGGCATACGCATTGGGGCACTGGAAGCCATTTTTGATCTGGAACTTTTTTTGGACCACGAGGGGCGCATTCGGAATAGCGGATGGGATTTTTCGAGCCGTCGAAAAGGCCTTGAGAGCGCGTTGCGAAAAATTCACTCCGTGCGCTATGGGCGTCCCAATGATCGCGCTCGGCGGTTGTATTTGCAGGCAGGTGCTCTGGAATGGATCACGTTGGGCTCGGGTCTGTTGATGCGCAACTATCGCAATACGCACGGCGCGCCGGGCTTAAAACGCACGGGCTTAGATCTGCAAATTCGCAACCTTTTCGATGACAGAGTGACGGTTCGCACCGTGATCGGCGATCTGTTGGATCTGGAAAGCGGCGGGCCTCTCGTGGGTGGACGCGTGGAATTTTACCCGATGCCGCTATGGGATTTGGGCGTGACCGTGGTCGCGGATACCGATCAACTTCACGGTCTGCCCGATTCGATTCGCGCGGGCAGACCGCGCGATGCGTTTGCCGCCGCGAGTGTCGATATGGCCTATCCCTTTGTCAATCAGCAGCATGTCAGGGCAGAGGTCTATGCGGGCATTGGGCGAATTTTGGATGCGGACAGCGGCACGGGCGTCGTTTTGCCCGGTGTGATGGTCAAAGTGGGCATGTTGCGATTGCGCGCGGAATATCAATGGGTGCGCGGGCGGTTTCAGCCCGCGCACTTTGACGCGCTCTACGATGTCAATCGCGCCCTTGTCGATCCGAGCACGGGCAGCATCACCACGCGCGAAGCCACATTGCAACCCGCGCCCATGCGGGGGGTGTTTGGGGAGGCTTTTTTTCACATTCGTCGCACCCTGTTGGCAAGTGGGTCGTATCAGTATTTAAGTGGCGATGTTAGCAACGCGCAAATTTTGGAAGGTCGCGTGGGATTGACGCCAGAATTTTTGACGCGGATACACAGAGTGTCGCGCGCGGAGGGGTATTTTGAAAAACGCTTGCGGGACAGCGATTTAGGGGAATGGTTTATGGGCACGCCCGATACGCGTTTTGGATATATCGTCGTTTTAGAACCGGTTGCCAATGTCGGGATGGTGTGGGATGTCGAATTTACCTATCAGCCAGATGGCGCGGGCGGGTTTCAGCGCCAGCGGACATTGAATATTCAACTCCAAATGGATCTTTGAAAACAGTGATCGGCGATCACGAAAACAAATCAATGCTCTTGCCTTGGGTGTGGATGGGCAGGCTGACCGCTGAAAGCTTATAGCTCTAGAAACCTTCAAACGCGCTCAGATCGGCAATGCCGTCGGGCAAGGTGGCGATGTGTTGCGCTAGGGACAGGCGCGATTGTCTGAGGGGGGGATCATCGACCATGATGAGCACGTCTTCGAAGAAGCGGTTGATGGGGTCGCGCAAGTCGGTCATGACCTGGATCAGGGCGGCGAGTTTGTCGTGGGCTGTGTCCATTGTGTTGCGCGCTGCGCGGTAGGCTTTGTGCAGTGCTCTGGAGGCTTCTTCGGGGTCGCGGTCGGGCGCGAGGCCATATCGCTCGGGAAGGTCGCGCACAATGCGCTTACACCGGGCGTGGGCGTGCAGGATATCGAGCCAGTGATCGGAGTGGATTTGCGCGGTAAACGCGCTGGCGACCCGCTGGATTTGGTAGGGATCATCTGAACCGGGCGCGACTGCAGCGGCAATGGCGTCGTGGCGCAGGCCCTCGTCGCGCAAGGCCACCTCGAGGCGGCGGATGATGTAGTCAAAGGCTTTGTCAAGGGCTTCTCGTTTGACCGCGATGGGCAAGCGATTGGCCGCGGCTGTCAGACCGAGGCGCAGCGAAAAGTGCATTTTGTGACCGAGCAGCGTTGAAAGTAACCCCAAGGCGTCGCGCCGGAGACCGTAAGGGTCGGCATTGGATCGGGGCTCGATGCCCACGCCAAAAAGACCGGCGAGGCTGTCGAGGCGGTCGGCTATCGAAACCGCGAGGCCGGGCCGAGTTTGGGGCAATGAATCGCACGGGAAGCGCGGATGGTAATGGTCTTCGATGGCGCGCGCAACCGCGTCTGTTTCACCCGAAGACAGGGCGTAGTAGCGGCCCATAATGCCTTGCAAGGACGTCATTTCGACGACCATGCTAGTCGCCAGATCGGCTTTGCACAATTTGGCCGCGCGCAGGGCCGCGTTTTTGTCTTTTCCCGAAAGCGCGAGCGCGTCAGATAAGTCGCCTACGAGTTTTTCTACGCGGCGGGTTTTGTCGCGCATTGAGCCGAGTTTTTCCTGAAAGGTGAGCGTGTCGAGGCGGGGCAGAAAATCGGCGAGTTTTTTGCCGGTGTCGTCCCGGTAAAAGAATTCGGCATCGGCATAGCGCGCGCGAATGACGTTTTCATTGCCTTTGACAACGCGATCGAGCGCGCCGGGTATGCCATTGCACACGGTGATGAAGTTGGGTTTGAGGTCGCCCCGTTCATCGAGCACGGGAAAATAGCGCTGGTGTTTTTTCATCACAGAGATGAGCACTTCGCGGGGCAGGGAAAGGCGCGCGCGTTCAAAGCTGCCGCAAAGCGCGTGCGGGGCTTCGACGAGGTCCGTGACTTCGTCGAGCAGGTCGGGGTCGCTGGGCACGCTGCCGTCAATTTCTCTGCCCAGCGTTTCGACCTGCTGTTGAATGATTTCGCGCCGTTTGTCGCGATCGACCTCAATGCCGTGTTTTTGCATTTGCGCGCGGTAATCGGACGCGGAAGCGATTTCGATCTCGGGCGACGCATGGGGGCGCAGTCCGCGGCTCGTGCGACCAGCGGTTGCGCGCGCATAAGCAAATGGCAGGATCTGATCGCCAAAGAGGGCGACGATCCAGCGCAGGGGGCGCGGATAGGCAACTCCATCGGAATGCCAGCGCATGGTTTTGTCAAAGCTGAGTTTGGCGATGAGGTCGGGCAGCAACTCGCAGAGAATGTCCTGCGTTTTGCGCCCATAGATGGTGATGCCGGCCCAAACATAGTCGCCGCGCTGTTTCACGTCAGACAGGTCAATGCCCCGCCCCCGGGTAAATCCCTGAAGTGCTCGTGTGGGATTGCCGCCCGCGTCGTACGCGATGCGTATGGCTGGTCCGCGCGTTTGCCTGATTTCATCGGGTTGCCGGCCCAGAAGATTTTTGACCACGGCGTATTGCCTGCGCGGGGTGCCGCTGACTTCAATGCTATCGTACGTGAGGTTTGCTTCATTGAGGTATTTGGGCAACAATTCTCGAAGTTGGGCTATCGCGCGCACCACATCAGCGGGAGGCAGTTCTTCAGAGCCGATTTCGAGCAAGAGATCCGCGGCATCCACTTCGGGCAGGTCTTCGGCTTTGACGACACTTTCGGATTTTTCCGCTTCGGGAAGTGTTGCCAACAGGGGATGATTCTGGTCTTCGCGCTGCTTGACAAAGGTTTCGGCGACTTGGCGCGAGAGGTCGCGCATGCGCGCAAAAAAACGGGCGCGTTCCGCGACGCCAATCGCGCCGCGCGTGTCCAGCAGATTAAAGGTGTGCGAACAGCGAATGACATAGTCGTGTGCGGGCATGACGAGGTCGCGGTCGAGGGCTGCCTGGGCTTCGGCCGCAAAGATGTCGTACATGGATTTGAGGCGGTTGACGTCGGCCCAATAGAATTCGTAGTTGCAATATTCTATTTCTTGTTTTTTGAGGATGTCGCCATACGTCACGGTGTCATTCCACTGCAATTGCCAAACTTCATTGACGCCTTGAAGATACATGGCAATGCGTTCGAGGCCGTAGGTGATTTCAACGGCAACGGGGTCGAGTTGCATGCCGCCTGCTTGCTGGAAATAGGTGAACTGCGTGATTTCCAAGCCATCCAGCCACACTTCCCATCCCAAGCCCCAAGCACCGAGCGCGGGCGATTCCCAGTTGTCTTCGACAAACCGGATGTCGTGCGATTTGCAATTGAGCCCCAAGGCCGCGAGGCTGTCGAGATACAGTTCTTGAGGGTTGCCGGGATCGGGTTTGAGGATGACTTGATATTGTGTGTGCATTTGCATGCGATTGGGGTTTTCACCAAAGCGCCCATCATCGGGCCGATAGGTGGGTTCAACATAAGCCACATGCCACGGTTCTGGCCCGAGCGCGCGAAGAACCGTGGCCGCGTTCATGGTGCCCGCCCCGACTTTTTCACTATACGGTTGCCATATCACGCAGCCGTTGTCGGCCCAAAAGCGTTCGAGGCGCATGATCAGGTTTTGAAAATTCAGATCGTTGCTCATAACTTGTTTCTCTATCCGTGGTCAGACTCAACCTCTGCCAAAAGCATCGGCAAAGGTCGAAGTTCTCGTTTGAGAGGATCCAGAACGTAACCCAGGGCTTCAAGGGTTACAATGCCTAAAAGATTGCTGTCGCCGGGTTCGCCAAAGATAACGGGTGCTGCGCCTCGGTGTTCTTTGTAGCGAAACAGCGCGTCGCCCAGTTCGCGTTCAATCTGATCGCCATTTGCCAGTGTAAAGGTCCTACGAGAATGCGGTCGAATGCCCAGTGCTTTGAGAACAGAACGCTGGACCACAGAATAGACAGCACCCGAGTCAATGAGAAAATGCTCGGTCTGAAAGTCTTCTAAACGCGCGGGATCGGCGATATCGATGTCGAGAAATACGAGTCCCATGACGCCAATGATACGCTGATTCGTGGTCTGTGTCAACCCGTAGTCAAAGGCGCGAGACGCAAGACGCAAGACGCAAGACGCAAGACGCAAGACGCAAGGGGCGAGGCATGTACCAACCACCCAGTAATCCACGCCCTCTTATTAATACCAATCCGAATTACAATACTTCGGACAGTTTTTTTTAAGATTAAGAATAGACAAAAAAGTGCCGTTCACGCAGATTGGATGTCCAAGCTATTCCAAGTCAATGACAACCCAAACGCGTGAGACAGCACAATGGAACGCGCAGAAAAGATACTCAATCGGCTCAACATTTCCAAGTCCCCCAAACAGTTTCTCATCACCTTGTTCACAACGATATTGATAGCACGCGGCAAGATCGCGTTTCGCAACCTGGCGCGCTATTCCCATCGGTGTGAGCGCACCTAGACAAGAAACGTCTTGATTTTCATTTTTCTGCTGCTCTGACCACCCTGTTTGATCTCGACGCTTAAAGAACAAAAAAATCTCTCCAATATCAAAATCTGTTGGATTATGGCAAAATCGCCACGTAAAAATGTCCGAACTATTGAATTAAAAACTGTGCATTTGTGTTTTCCATAGGTCCAATAGACTCGATTCCCGCGTTCACGGGAATGACGGGTCGTTGTTTTTACGGGAATAAAAAGATCCGTAGGCGATACTGCAAAGTTAATTCATACGATTGGTATTACTTTGCACTTTGCACTTGCAAAAGCCAATGCCTTCACCTATATTTTTGATCACATGACAACTGGCAAATATAGATCGCGATTCGAATACAAACGTCCCTTGAGGGGCGTTTTTTTGTGCATAGGAGGCAAACGATGGATGGTCTGTATCACGTCATTGAGGCACAGCAATTTAGTCGAGATGTCATGCAGGAGATTTTTGACCTGACGCGAGAAATGGAACATGTGGTCAGCCGTTATGGTTCGAGTATTTTGAATCGGCGGATTATGGCCACCTTGTTTTACGAGCCGAGCACGCGCACGCGGTTGTCTTTTGAAGCCGCGATGTATCGCTTGGGTGGCGAGGTGATCACCACGGAAAGCGCGCGGGAGTTTTCATCGGCGGCAAAGGGGGAAACACTTGAAGATACGATCCGAATTGTGGAGGGGTATGCCGATGTGATTGTCTTGCGTCACTACGAGAGCGGCTCTGCGCGGCGGGCCGCAGATGTGGCGTCGGTTCCCATTCTCAATGCGGGAGATGGCCCGGGGCAGCACCCCACGCAGGCACTTTTAGATGTGTACACGATTCAGAAAGAGATCGGCAGGCTGGATGGCATTCAGGTGGCATTGGTCGGCGATCTGGCCAATGGTCGAACAGCGAGGTCCCTGGCTTATTTGTTGACCAAATACGAAGATGTGAAGCTGTATTTTGTCGCGCCGGATATGGTGCAGATGAAAGACGATATCAAAGCCTACCTGGCAGAACACGGGGTGGCGTTTGAAGAAGAAGAAGATTTGAGGCGGGTCATGTCAGAAGTGGATGTGGTGTATCAAACGCGGATTCAGCGCGAACGGTTTGGCGACCGCATAGCAGACTATGAGAAGGCTCGGGGAAAATACATTATCGATCCGGCGGCGATGTCGGGGCTACCGGACAAGGCGATTGTGATGCACCCCTTACCCCGAATCGACGAGATTGATCCAGGCGTTGATACAGACCCCCGCGCGGCGTATTTTCGCCAAGCACACAACGGCGTTTTTATTCGCATGGCGCTGTTGCAGATGGTACTGGAAGCGTAATCTGCGACTCGCGCTGACCAAATTATCAGGGTCGAGAAATGAGCTTTTCAGGGACTTCAGCCCGAACCGGTACGGTGCCGAGTTCTACGAGATGCACGTTGTCTGGGGAGTCCAGGACGAATACTGGCTTGCCCTGAGCGAGTGCGTCTCGGCATAAATCCTCAGTCCCGGGTCTTAAACGTGTTCGGTTCTCAAGAGTCATCGGTCAAAGTATATCGACTACGAAAGGGCGCGAAAGGGCGCGAAAGGGATCGTTTACGTTCAGTATGAATTTCGCGTCTTTTCGCGATTTTCGTAGTTTTAACATGGATGCGTAACAAAAACAATCCTGTTCATCCCCGTGTCAGACACGGGCAGATCTATCTTTCCAGGTTTGAAAACAGCTTTACCGATTCAGATGGCATGGCGTCATTACTCATCATTTTTGTAAAAACCCCGCGCTGGAATGACCAGACGGGGTTTTGTTATGTGCTCCAGTGATTGCCTGCCTTCGGCGAGCTCAGTCAAGTCGTCGGCAGACAGGTACAAATTACGCCCTGCGTTCGCCGCTCTTAGGAGAAGGCCATCGAGAGATTTCTTGAGGGGCAGAAGTTTCCCATTTGCGCGATTTATTCCCCTTCGACAATCGGATGGCTGTCTCCACCGCGTTCCGAGTTCCCCGATTCGTCGCTGGTGGGGATTTTTTTTTAACCTGTGGGGAGGTCTTGAGTCTCATGGTTTATCTCCTTGAATTGACCTAATAAGGTCTGCCCTTCATTTAGCTTGGGGATTAGGGCATCAAAAACTGCATCTAATTCCGGCGGTGGTTTTTCAACTTTCAGACCAATCTTACGCAGAAATCCGCACGTTCAGAAACCTTCAGAGTCTCTGCCAGCGCGGGGCGGAGACTCTGTTCAATGTTGTCAAAAATTCGGGGCATGTGACACCCCAATGATGGAACATGGATGAACGGGATAGCAGCGTGCCGAATAGGTAGGGGCTGTGCTGTGGTTGCTTCACCCTTCACCCTTTATCTTTTTTGCTCGTTCTGGTCTGATCACGGGCAACCACGGGGGGTTGCCCCTACAATTCACCCTTCACCTTTGTCCTTTCTGACCGTTCTGGCAGCAAAAACATCCCCTCGAAATGCTGGGCGGACATTTCCTCTAAAAATTCGACTTCCACTTCAAATTCCCGCCGAATTGCCGCGCGATCAGCGGTATCTGCAACACTGGAATCGATCTGTCGATCCATCAGATCCGAAATTTTGCTGCGCACTTCTGCGTTCATCTCACCCCTTTCAAAGCACGTTTGGCGAAACGTCTCGATCTGCGCCTGCGAGGGCAAAAGGGATTCCAAATCCAATGCGAGTGCCAAAATGAGATTGCGTAGCAAACCGTCAAACGTGCGCCCCTCTACCTCGGTCTCCAATTCGGTCAGCGCAGCCCGGGGAATGGATCGCAAAAACGCAAGCCGTCTGCGCGCGGTGTGATAGGCGGCATAATCGCGCTTTGGATCCACCCATTGGGGTTCATTTTCCTCTTCATCGGGCGGTCGCATCCAAGTTTCTGGCACGGCATTTGTCCAGTTGGATATATCTCGATATTCGGGTTGCAAAAAGGTGACTTCGGGCAGCAACAACATCGCCCGACACGTTCGGGCCATTTCTTCCAAGTGGAAAAATGCGATTTTATACCCGCGTTTTCGACACGCTTCAAAATCTCCTTGCGCGATGATTTCCACAGCCCGATTTAAGTCCCCTTCTGCGCGCGCCTCCAAACCGAGATCCATGGAAATCAGTGCCTGCCGCACCCCGTGTTCCAAGTCTTCACGCCGAATCGCAATGCCCGAGCGGTTGCGCTTGCCATGGTGCAAGCCGCGCACGCGCAAAAAGCCCAAAAGCGCGTCTCCGACATTGGGCGGCAGTTTTTCAAAGCGCATTCCCAACGCAATTGTCTGTCCGACAAAACTTTCCGAATCAATTCGAAACCGGCTCAAATCCAGATTTGCAAGTGGATTTTGCATAGGTACTCCATAGCATTAGCGGTCAGTGGTCAGGCGAGAGGCGAGAGGCGAGAGGCGAGAGGGCCGGGGGGCCATCCTCTCACACGTCTTGTATCTTGAAACGATGATCGGGCAACCACAAAGGTTGCCCCTACATGGGGTTGGGCGGTCTTCTCGCGTCTTGCGTCTCGCCTTTTGTTCATTGCTCATCGCCCATCCGCTCCCACGCCCCGCGGACGATATATCGCATCAAGTCGGCATCGGCTTCGTAAAGCGCGTCCAAAACCCTTCCCACAACGGGATCCTCGATCACTGTGCTCGGCGTGAAGCCGATGGCCGCTTCACGGGAAAAGAATCGGTGTCGGGGAAGCGCGTAACTCACGCCGTCAATCTCGGCCGAGGCCACGATATCGTTCATGCCCATGTTCTGCACATGTGGAATCAGGGCTTCTTCGAGCAATTCGGGATCCACACTGTGCAGCAATTCCGCGCGCTTATTTGCATCGCGCAATTCAGACAGTGCTCGAAGCCACTCAAACGATACTTTTGACCGCGCCTCGGCATTGTCTATTGGCTCTAAAATTTCTTCCACAGCGCGTCGAAAGGTGCTCGGCGCCATGGCGCGTATCAGATGCATGTTAAAACTCCGGTGCTCCGGATCGCAGTCGATCAGCCCGGCCAACATCTCTGTGGGCAAACGCGCCACCACCGCTGTTGAGTAGCCCGGATTGCCATTTTCATCCATGTCCGTCATGGACAGCACTTCTTCTGGGTCTTCGTCCAAAACAACGAGCGCGGCCTGCGCTTCAACGGACAACATCTGCACGAGTGCCTTGGCATCTTTTTCATGGCCCGCGCGAAGCAAGCCGCGTATCTGGCTGCTTTGCTTGGCCAATTCCACAAACCCGGCCGCCCACGAGCCGGTCACCAACTGGTCCTCTTGAATCTCGATGGGTGGCCCTTCGGGGACGTCTGCCCAAACTTCTTTGCCTGTCAAATCGGCTTTGGGACGAATGATCTCCCTTTCCAATTTGTCCTGACACGTCATGCACAAGCGCGTGTCTGGAACGGCCTCGAGGCGTTGTTCTGGAATAACTGCCTCGCACAGGACACACCGAACCCCTGTCCCGCCATCAAGTGGCTGTCGCGTCATCTCGCCCTCCATTGAGGTTTTGAAGATCCTCCGCACACAAGAAAAAAATAACAGAACCGCAGCAGCGATAAATGTAACCGAACAGACACGACTTGTCAAATTTTAACTTACTGTTTATGAAAGATTTACAAACTTGACAAACAGAGCATAATTGGTTATATTATACCATCGCTGAGAAAGATCTCATCCGATCTTTTCGGCGTTTTTTTGTTCCCACATCGCGCCCGAGCATGCTTTGGCCCCGTTGATGAACCCTTTGAAGATGCCCACATAGCATAGACGACAAATACCTGCGCGAATCCGAGTCCGCAAAAAATAAAGGCGCGATTCAAAACTTCCAAATCGCGCCTGTGTGTGTTTGGTGTTGGATGCAACTAAAGGGTTGGCGTTGTGCATACCGTTCTAAACATGCTTATCTTTTTTCGGCGATTCCTTTTAGCCACCTTCTTTCAAGTGGTTTATCCATCTGCCGGCAGGCAGGAGGTCAATAGCCATCAATATCTTAAATGTCTCTTTACATCTCTACCCAAAATCAGAACAGGTATATCTATATATCTATATTAGAGACACCTCGGTTTTCCAAGTCCTACCTTTGCGTAATTTCACAAAAATCTTCGTCTCTGTCAATTGACACCATTCTTCGGTTGTGTTTGAGCGCGGCTATCTCGGAATAACAGACTGATGTCCAGGGCCTTCACCGAATGCGTCAGCGCGCCTACAGAAATAAAATCCACCCCGGTTTCTGCGATGGCCCGCACGCGTTCTAATGACACATTGCCCGAGGCTTCCAGTTCGGGTTTTTTGCCCTTTAATTGTCGCACCTTTTCCACGGCTTCGCGCATGTCATTCAGGCTCATGTTGTCTAACATCACGCGGTCTGCGCCCAAAACGAGCACCTCGTCGAGTTCGGACAGCGTTTCCACCTCCACTTCCACCGGCACATCTCGGCCTTCAAAATCCATGCCTTTCCACACCGCCAAGAGTGCCGGCCCAATGCCGTCCGCGGCCGCAATGTGATTTTCCTTTATTAAAACCATATCGTACAGTCCCACCCGATGATTCACCCCGCCGCCTGTCGCAACCGCGTATTTGTCTAATGACCGCAACCCCGGCGCGGTCTTGCGCGTGTCCAAAATCCGCGCGTTTGTCCCCTGTACCGCGTCTACAAACTGCGCGGTCATGGTTGCAATGCCCGACATGCGCTGCAAAAAGTTCAGTGCCACGCGCTCGCCCGTCAACAGGCCGCGCGCAGCGCCGGAAATGTCAGCGAGAATCTCGCCCGCTACCGCGCGGTCGCCATCTTTCACATGAGCCTCGAATACTATCGCCTCTTCGACGGCTTCAAACACCCATTGCGCGATGTCCAACCCCGCGATCACTCCATCTGCCCGCACAATCATTTTGGCTTGCGCGCGCGTTGTCAAAGGCACGGTCCATTTTGTCGTTATATCCCCCTCCCCCACATCCTCTGCCAATGCCCGCGCAATCACGGGCATGATATCTTCTCGATTTAACATCTCAAAAGTCCTCTGGGATTTCAAATACCACATTCTGATTCGAGTTATACGCTATGTCTTGGGGTTTTTCCGAATACACAACTTCATACGCATAAGAGGTGCGAATAGACGCCCAAGCCTGCCTGTCGCCTGCCTGCCGAAAGCCCTCGGCGGTAGGCAGGGCAGACAGGTGCACAACATCAGTTACTCATTCCAACCCCTTCTTCTTGCCCAAGTGCTCTAAGAACGCTGCCACCTCATTTTCTACCTTGCCCTGAATCACATTCAGTTCGTTTTTCAACGCCACAAAAGCGGCCTGATCCAACCCACTCGAAATGTGAACCAGTGCTGCATCTTTCTTATCCTTGCTGACCCACCCCCAAGTCTCGGCAATACCGAGAAATGCCTCCACCTGTGCTTTGGCACTGTCAGCGTCCAGAATACCAGGAGCAAGCGTCTGACCTTTCAGACCCTCTTTATCAGGCGGATGAACCCCAAGCTCACTTATTGTTAAGTCGGGAGCGTCGGGATGAATAAAAGTTCGAGCACGACCTTGAGAGTAACAGGTTGCGATCACTGGACCGAGTTTGCTCACGAGTGTCAGAGAAATTGATTCACCAGGGGGAACATCCCTGTGTAATCCTCCCCAAAATGCCCATTTGGGTGAACCAGGCGGCGGCTCACCAGTAGAATGATAATACCATGTTTCAGGTGTTTCAGTGCGAAGTACCAAGCTGCGGTCTATATCAATAGCAAATATCTCTAAAAACTGTACACTGTCCTTGCTATTGGAGAGATAATAAGTATAGGTGTATTCATCTGTCTCAGGATCATAGACCACCGTGCAAGCAACCGTTACATCCAGCCGATTAGAGGGTTCATAAAGCAAATCAACATACGTGCTGTCGGTCTGCCAATACCGATAGGTATAAAGCCCGGTCGTCTCATCGTATGTCACCTCATGGTCTTTAATGACCAAATCATAGCCATCTTGCCGCTTTGGATTCGGCACCAGGACTTCTGACGCGCCGGGTTTGATCTCTCGGTGCAATTTATCGAGTGGCTTTCGCTCTGCCATGCCCGAACCGGTAGCAAGCAACAGCACCATTGCCACGAATAAAACCGTTCTCATTTTTGGATTCGGCACCAGGACTTCTGACGCGCCGGGTTTGATCTCTCGGTGCAATTTATCGAGTGGCTTTCGCTCTGCCATGCCCGAACCGGTAGCAAGCAACAGCACCATTGCCACGAATAAAACCGTTCTCATTGCAATTTCACCTTACTCATTGACCAACCCCTTCTTCTTGCCCAAGTGCTCCAAGAACGCTGCCACCTCACCCTCCACCTTGCCCTGAATCGTATTCAGTTCGTTTTTCAACGCCACAAAAGCGGCCTGATCCAACCCACTCGAAATGTGAACCAGTGCTGCATCTTTCTTATCCTTGCTGACCCACCCCCAAGTCTCGGCAATACCGAGAAATGCCTCCACCTGTGCTTTGGCACTGTCAGCGTCCAGAATACCAGGAGCAAGCGTCTGACCTTTCAGACCTTCTTTTTTTGTTGAAGGAACCCCAAGTTCATCTATTGTTAAGTCAGGGTGGGCAGGGTGAATAAAAGTTCGGGCATGACCTTTGGAGTAACAGGTCGCGATCACTGGACCGTGTTTGCTCACAAGCGTTAAAGAAACAGATTCACCCGGGGAAACATGCCCTCCTAATGATCCCCAAAATGCCCATTTGGGTGAACCGGGCGGAGGCTCACCGGTAGAAAAATAATACCATGTTTCAGGTGTTTCAGTGCGAACCACCAAGCTGAGGTCTATATCTAAAGCAAATACAATTAAAGGCTGTACACTGTCCTTGCTATTGGAGAGATAATAAGTATAGGTGTATTCATCTGTCTCAGGATCATAGACCACCGTGCAAGCAACCGTTACATCCAGCCGATTAGAGGGTTCATAAAGCAAATCGACATACGTGCTATCTGTCTGCCAATACCGATAGGTATAAAGCCCTGTCCTCTCATCGTATGTCACCTCATGGTCTTTAATGACCAAATCATAGCCATCATGTCGCTTGGGGTTCGGCACCAGGACTTCTGACGCGCCGGGTTTGATCTCTCGGTGCTTTTTGTCGAGCGGCTTGCGCTCTGCCATGCCCGAACCGGTAGCAAGCAACAGCACCATTGCCACGAATAAAACCGTTCTCATTGCAATTTCACCTTACTCATTGACCAACCCCTTCTTCTTGCCCAAGTGCTCCAAGAACGCTGCCACCTCACCCTCCACCTTGCCCTGAATCGTATTCAGTTCGTTTTTCAACGCCACAAAAGCGGTCTGATCCAACCCACTCGAAATGTGAACCAGTGCTGCATCCTTCTTGTCCTTGCTAACCCACCCCCAAGTCTCAGCAATACCGAGAAATGCCTCCACCTGTGCTTTGGCACTGTCAGCGTCCAGAATACCAGGAGCAAGCGTCTGACCTTTCAGACCCTCTTTATCAGGCGGATGAACCCCAAGCTCACTTATTGTTAAGTCGGGAGCGTCGGGATGAATAAAAGTTTGACCATAACCTGTGGAGTAACAGGTCGCGATCACTGGACCGAGTTTGCTCACAAGCGTCAGAGAAATAGATTCGCCAGGAAGGACATGCCCGCCCATTGATCCCCAAAATGCCCATTTGGGTGAACCAGGCGGAGGCTCACTGGTGGAGTGATAACGCCATGGTTCAGGTGTTTCTGTTCTAATCACCAAGCTGCGGTCTATATCAATAGCAAATATCCATAAAGGCTGTACACTGTTCTTACTATTGATAAGGTGATAAGTATAGCTGTATTCATCTGTTTCAGAATCATAGACCACCGTGCATGCCACGGTCACATCAAGCCGATTGAAAGGTTCATAAAGCAAATCAACATACGTGCTATCGGTCTGCCAATACCGGTAAGTATAAAGCCCGGTCTTCTCATCGTATGTCACCTCATGGTCTTTAATGACCAAATCATAGCCATCTTGCCGCTTTGGATTCGGCACCAGGACTTCTGACGCGCCGGGTTTGATCTCTCGGTGCTTTTTGTCGAGTGGCTTGCGCTCTGCCCTGCCTGAAGTAGCCGTAAGCAACAACGCCATTGTTACATACATAATCGCTTTCACTGCGTGCTCCTTTCCAGTTGTGCTGCATGATAACAGACCCTTCTTATTGCCGAAAGTGAAGGTGTGGCGCATCTGACTCGACTTTATCCAAAAAAGTACTTCCAAGTTCTCTTATTTTTTGTTTGAGAAATTTCCACTTGGTACTATCCGGGGCAGTTGGATAAATATCCACATTCTCGCCTTCCCGATGCCCCCAATGAGGTGGTTCCCAGGTTTCCTGGTAATCATACAAACATCCATATCTCAGAGAGCCATCATTCACCACCAGATTTTCATTAAATTCTGCATGATAGAGTTTCGCAAGAGAGTCAATGCGGGTCTTTGTTGATCATCTGAGAAAGCAAAATTGAAGACGAAATTTCTTTGTCGAGAGACAGTCTATGTTCCTGTATTCCAGCACCATCATGATCCAGAACAGACACACTAAATAACAGACGCGAACCTTTTTCAAAAGCGTGGGACTGAACGACCTGACGCGGCACTTTTGCTTCAATCATGTACCCTGATGCCGTCTGCGAAATTGCTGCGTCAATCCCTATGGCTTCTGAGAGATAGGGCACGCTGATCTTTTTGCCTACAATTTCCAATAGACTTTCAACAACCACTTCACCAGAAGCACGCTTGGTAATCTCAAGATAGCCCCCGTCAAATTCTATCCAGACCGCATCATCCCACCATCTCTGTCCGAAAACTGACCGTTCAAAAACGACCTCATCGTCCACGACCACAACGGAAAAATAAATATGATCCGCGTCTGCAAACACCTGCAAAGTTGCTGACAGATCCTGATCCGTGGTTGGCGTTCCCGATCTATTGTGGGACATTGGTCGCCAATATTCGAGCTTCTGCTTGGGTAATTTATAGGCTTGCCAGTCAGTCAGACTGCCATCTATTAAGAGACCCGCTGAACCATCCACGAGCACACTTTGATATTCGATGCTATTTGCCGGTGCGACAATCACAAGACACATCATCACGTATATTAAGTGCTTCATCGTAAATCTCCTATTGAACACATTTTGAAAGGACAAAGTAAGCGCAAATCATTTGAGAAGCATCATCCTTCTTGTCTGGGAAAAATCGTCAAATGTCAGATGATACACATATATGCCACTTGAAACGCTTTGTCCGTGATCATCGGTTCCATCCCAATGCACCACATATCCTCCCTGAGATTGTACTTCGTGAACAAGCGTACGGATTTTTTGCCCTAATAAATTGAAAATAATAAGTTTCGTCTCATGTTCAACGTTCCCAGCAAGATGATATTCAATTGTCGTCTCTGGATTGAATGGGTTGGGAAAGTTTGGGAGAAGTTCACTGTTGGTGATTTTGCGGACCACTATGGTTGCATGAGGCTCAACATGCCAACGATGACCCGTGTCACTTATCAGGATGAGTGGTAAGGAGACAATGGCACCTTCATGCCCTTGGTCAACGCTAATCCGAAGTGAAAGTTCAAGTGCCCCTGACATAAAATCTACAGGAATTAAAGTTTCCTCAACATGCAACCAATTGGGAAATTTCTCAGCATCAGGAATCACCTTTAGCGATTTAACTTCAGTTCCTGACTGATTGGCGAGTCCAAATGCTATGGTATTTTCACCTGCATATAAGCGCAGAGAACCAGTGCCTTGGGCAGTTACCTCGCCCCAGAATAGACCGAATACGACTATCAATAAAAGTTTCTTCATGATATGTATCTCCTTAATTTAGAGTCAAAAGGGGTCAATTCACAGCGATCTTGCTACGAAACTTAAATGGCTAAATCTGTGCTAGCGCAAATATGTAAATAATCAGCAACTTCCTCTGGAACTAGCTGCTCAACGGGATAGCCTAAATCCAAGATGACGCAGCATCTTCTCCAGCATATCCAAATGCAAATTGCCTCTCTGTTCAAGCATCTGGGAAATTTCTGCACGATTAAAATTTGTCTTTCCTGGCTAATTTACCCAATCATCCTTGGGCAATTGCACTATCCGGGCAACAACACAGCATCCGATCTCGCGTCTTACGTTACGCCTTGCTCCTTTCCGGATTTTACGCGACTTCTGCCTTTAATCGCGCGATTTCATCGCGGTATTGCGCGGCTTTCTCAAATTCTAAATTTTTAGCTGCTTCCCCCATCTTGCGCGTCAATTCTTCAATCAGATCCAACCCCTCGGCCGCGCCCAGATATGCCGATGATTCTTCGGCGACCAGGGGCAGGTCTTCGGCTTTCTCATCGGCTACCGCCGTCGTCTGAAGAATTTCCGCTCGGGTCTTGTAAAGCGTCTCGGGCGTGATGCCGTGTTGGGTGTTATACGCCACCTGCAAGGCGCGGCGGCGGTTGGTTTCATCGATGGCGCGCTGCATCGAATCCGTCACCTTATCCGCATACATAATCACGGTGCCTTCTGCATTGCGGGCCGCGCGCCCGGCTGTCTGAATCAGCGAGCGTTCCGACCGCAAGAACCCTTCCTTATCCGCATCTAAAATCGCGACGAGTGACACTTCGGGCAGATCTAACCCTTCGCGCAGCAAGTTCACGCCCACGAGCACATCGAACGCGCCCAATCGCAAATCGCGGATAATGGCCACGCGCTCGAGCGAGTCCACATCCGAGTGCATATAGCGCGCGCCAATGCCCAACTCGCGCATGTATTCCGACAGGTCCTCTGCCATGCGCTTGGTCAGGGTTGTCACCAGCACGCGGTGGCCGCGTTCTACGCGCGCGCGGGCTTCTTCAATGAGATCATCCACTTGTCCGCGCACCGGACGCACGACCATTTTGGGATCGAGCAAGCCCGTTGGCCGAATCACCTGCTCGACCACCACACCCTGACACCGTTCCAATTCGTAATCCGCGGGCGTGGCCGACATAAAAATGACCTGCTTTGCCTTTTGTTCAAACTCTTCAAAATACAGGGGCCGATTGTCCAGCGCCGCGGGCAACCGAAATCCGTGCTCGATCAACACTTCTTTGCGCGATCGATCCCCGTTCCACATGCCGCGCAGTTGAGGAATCGTCACGTGGGATTCGTCCAGGACAATCAGAAAATCGTCTGAAAAATAATCCAGCAACACATAAGGCGCCTCTCCGGGGTTGCGCCCGTCGATGTACCGCGAATAATTTTCAATGCCCGGACAAAACCCGATCTCGCGCATCATCTCGATGTCGTAGCGCGTCCGCATCTCCAGTCGCTGCGCCTCCAACAATTTGCCTTGATTGTGAAACGCCGCCAGTTGTTCGGCGAGATCGACTTCGATCTTTGCAATGGCTTTCTCAATCCGATTGCCGCTGGTGACAAAGTGTTTGGCTGGATAAATGACAATGCGGTCGCGCTCCGCAAGCACGTCGCCGGTCACGGGATGCACCACGCGCAAGGCGTCGATCTCGTCGCCAAAAAACTCCACGCGCACCGGATGCTCGCGCTCGGGCGGATAGATTTCGACCACATCGCCGCGCACCCGAAACGCGGCCGGGGCGAGTTCCACATCGTTGCGCGCAAAGTGAATATCCACGAGTTTCCGCAACATGGCATCTCGATCCATCTCCGCGCCGAGATCCAGCATCACCAGGTGATCTTCGTATTCCGTCGGATTGCCAATGCCGTAAATACACGACACACTGGCCACAATGATCACGTCTTGCCGCTCCATCAACGCACTTGTGGCGCGCAGGCGCAAGCGGTTGATTTCATCGTTGATATCCGATTCTTTTTCTATAAATGTATCCGTCACCGGTTTGTAGGCTTCGGGCTGATAATAATCGTAGTACGAAATAAAATACTCCACGGCATTGTTCGGAAAAAAGCTGCGAAATTCACCGTAGAGTTGCGCGGCCAGGGTTTTGTTGTGGGAAATCACGAGCGTGGGCTTTTGAATGGCTTCGATCACCTTTGACATTGAAAATGTCTTGCCCGTGCCGGTTGCCCCCAACAACGTTTGGTATGGCGCGCCCGCGCGAATGCCTTGGGCGAGTTCTTCGATGGCCCGCGGCTGATCGCCAGCAGGCTCAAACGGCGACACCACTTCAAATCGCGGCATAAGGATTTCCTTTGAAAAATGGACGTACGGCACGCCGTACGCGCAGGGACACGGCCCCGACCTCTCGTCACTGACCCCGCGTTGCTCGTTCACCAACTCGTGATGATAAACCATTGTTTTTCGTTTTGATGCGTTGGCTACGCCATGCCTTCGGCGTGCGGCGACTTCTTTTTTCCTTGCCCAAAAAAGAAGCCAAAAAGGGCATTCTCAAACGCCGAGGGGCCTGCCTGTCGCGGACGGCAGACAGCGCGAATCGCTTTTCTGCTAACACGACATGCGCTGGCCTTCAAAGTGGATTGCCAAATGGGTGTTGGGTGCGAGACGGACTTGCGCGCTGTGCGTGATGGCTTTTTCCAATGGCTTTTTCCAATGGCTTTTGTCATGGCATTTTTTCGATGGCTTATCTGAATGTTGCGTAACATCAGTAATTTAGACAGAGAATTATTGAAATGCAAGGGGCCATCCGGTTTTGAACAGGTCGCGCGTGGATTGGCTGATGCGCCAACAGATCCATGCGAGTAATGTATTGACAAATTGCTTTTTCGGTATTTTTCCTATAAATTAAATACACGCAACGCGATCAAAGTCCAACAGGAGGTTCCCGTGACAGCTTTTCTCAAATACATCGTTCTGTTCGCGCTCTTTGGCTCAATGGCGTGCGGGGGCAATGGCAAAGACGCCCTGGGGTCGGGAGATCCGAACAATGAGCCTGTTGCATCGGGCGGCGAGACGCCCAGCGATGTTCAGGCATCGGGTTCGATCAATCGCGCGCCGCGTGCAGGCGGCAATTTTCTCAATGATTTTCCCATGGACAAAATTCTATCGGGCGGCGTCCCGCCCGATGGCATTCCCGCGCTGACCGATCCCGAATTTGTCGATCTGGAATCCAGTGGCGCGGCGTACCTCCGCGAAGAGGATCTGGTGCTCGGCGTGGTCGTCAATGGCGAGGCCAAAGCCTATCCCCACAACATGGGTTGGTGGCACGAGATCATCAACGATGTGATTGGCGGACAACCCATTGTGGTGAGTTTTTGTCCCCTGACCGGAACGGGGCTTATTTTTTTTGGGCAGGCCGCGGACGGGTCGCGCATTCACTGTGGGGTTTCCGGCTTGCTTTTTAACAACAACTTGATCATGTACGACCGCCGCGACCGAACCCTGTACCCGCAGATGCTTCACGTTCCGGTCGATGGCCCCCGGTCTGAAGAATTGCACCTTATGCCCGTGATCGAAACCACTTGGCGCTACTGGAAACAACTCTATCCCAATTCCAAAGTTGTCGGTGTCAACACGGGTGTTTACGCGCCCGGCAACTACGAGCGTTATCCCTATGGCGGGTACCGCGACCCGAATACCGGGCCGCTTTTTCCCTCTTTTCCCGATCTGATCGACAATCCCACCGCGCAGATCTTCCCGCCCAAAACCCTCGCCCTTGGGGTGCGTTTCGGCGAAACCGCCAAAGCCTATCCCTTTTCCCTGATGGGAACAGAAGCCGTGATTAACGACGTCATCGCGGGCAATGAAATTGTGATCGTCTATTGGGATAAGGAGTACTATGCCGTGCCCTTTGCCCGCGTGGTAGATGGGCAGACCCTCACGTTTGACAAGGTGCTCTCCAGCGATCTGATCTATCCGTTTATGCTGCGCGACCAAGAGACGAGCAGCACCTGGAACCTCAAAGGCGAGGCCGTTGCCGGCCCCCTGAAAGATAAAACGTTGGAACACCTGCCCTCCCACAATGCCTTTTGGTTTGCATGGGCGACCTTTTGGCAGAATACGGGGATTTATTAGCCGGACGCCTGTGGGAACGGAGCCGGCATCGGCAAATCCCGCTGTCCATATTTTGGAGTTCACCATGTACGTGATACGCTTGCTTGCCCTGTGTGCCCTTTTGCCCCAGACCGCTTACGCGGGTGCGTGGACGCTTAAAAAGGGCCATTTCTGGGGCAAAGTCACCGGCATGACACAATCGACAACAGAAGAATATGTGGCGGCGGGGGGCGCGGGGCGCGAACCCGATCTCAACCGCGTCTATGAATCTGGCGACCGCGCGCGATACCGCGAAAATGGGCACTTCAGTTCCCACGCGATTTTTATGGACGTGTTTTACGGCCTGAACGACCGCGCGGACATCGGCATCCAATTGTCCTTCTATCGCCACAAATTTGAAAACGTCGGCTTCAGGCCGGCAAATGTCGCGTCGGGTTTTGGGGATGTGCGAGGATGGGCGAAAATCAATATTGTGCAAGACCCCGTTGTGGGCACGCTAAAATTTGGCTTCAAAGTGCCAACGGGCAAGTTTCAAAACCGGGATGGGATCATTCCCGTGGGCGAAGGCCAATGGGATTTTGATGCCGGTGTGCAAATGGGGCGATCTTTTTGGCCCCTCTCAATTTATACCAACGTCGATCTGGGATATCGCCGCCGCGCAAAAAACAGCGCGATTGACCGCGCCCCTGGCGATGAGTGGTTTTTCAACGCAGAGGTCGGTTACAGTCCTGTACACAAACTTTTCCTCGTCCTCAAATTAGAGGGCATCAGGGGCAAACCGCCCCGGGTTTTGAATCTCGAACTGCCCAGCGAAGCCAGGCGCGTGACCTATTTCGCGCCTACGCTGCTCATAGGCCCCTATCAAAATCTGAGCTTCGAAACTGCGGTACGCATCACGGCTGGCGGGCGCAATTTTCCCGCCGGTTATACATGGACCGCGGGGATTTCATACTCGGGCTACTGAGTGGTTCTTCAAATCCGTGTATTGACTTAACCTACTGGACTCCTGCTTTCGCGGGAGTGACGAGCAAGGAATCCAGACAATAAAAAAAAAAAGACCGCCCATTGGACGGTCTTTTTTTGATTAGAATGGAATGGAATGTGTGGAAAAATTGTCAGGACGCCACCTTCTTGAACGCGCCAGATACAATGCCCGACATCCTGCGCCTGAACAAATAAGCCATCATTGCCAGGCTCAACAGCAGCACCATCCACTCGGTGAACGTGGGGATGACAGCCGCCATAATCTCGGCTACTGTGTCGCTTTGCCCGGCTTCGTTCACAGAACGCACCGCAAACGTGTACATCTCACCGGCGGCATTGTCGGGCAAGCCCGCCACAGTGAATTCGGTGACTTCGGCACCGCCCGGTATCGCTGTCCAGTCGCGCGCCACAGTACCGTCAGGGTTCAGCACCCGGTATTCATAGCCCATGATGTTATTTGCAGCATCAAGGGCCGTCCAAGTCAGGGTCACAGACGGGTCGGCCTCCATGTCGGCACTCAAACCCGAAGGCGCGGCAGGCAGGACGCGGACGGTGAAGCTCGCGGTCGCGTCGGTGTATTCAGTGTTTCCCACGGCGTTGGCGGTGACTTCGCAGTCGCCCCCGCCCGAGATGGTCAGCGCGCCCGTCGCGCTATTGACCGAGCAGTTGGCAGAGGCAGTGGCATAGGTGATGGTGTCCGGCGAGTACGCGAAGCCGGTCAGGGTCTACGTAATTTTGTCAGGCGTGGCGGTGACGACGGCCGATTGCGCGCCGTTGCCGACAACGTTCACCGCGCGGATGCGGAAGCTTTAGGTCGTGCCGTTGTCCAGCCCGGTGACGGTGTGGGTCGTCGTGTTCTCGCCGCTGCCCGAGATGTCGTTCCAAGTCAGCGTGCCCGGCTCGCTTCCCGTCCACTGCGCGTACTCGTATTCGGTGATGCTCGAATTGCTCGGATCGTTCCACGTAAGCGTCATCTCGCCGTCGCCGGGGGTGGCCGTGAGGCCCGTGGGCTTGGCCGGAGTCGGTGCGCCCATCAGGCCGAAGAGGAGCAGAGGCAACGCCAAGGCGGGTGCTCGTCTAGGTCGGGGATTTTGATCTCTGGTTTGGGGCGTGTCAGGGAATTTCTCGCCTCTTATCTGCCCGATTCTATCACGTCGACATCAAATGCCGCTGCGATCAATGCCCGCGTGTATTGGGTCTGTGGATTTGCGAACACGGTTTCTGTGGCGCCGTGTTCTACGACGATGCCGTCTTTCATCACAATCAATTCATCGGCCAGCGCGCGGACGACCCGCAAGTCGTGACTGATAAACAAATACGCCAGATCGTGGTCGTTTTGCAAACCGCGAAGCAAGTCGATAATTTGCGACTGCACGGTCATGTCCAGCGCGCTCGTGGGTTCGTCCAGCACCACAAACTCGGGGCGCAACACCATGGCGCGCGCAATGGCAACCCGTTGCCGCTGACCCCCGGAAAACTCGTGGGGGAATCGATCCATCATGCCGGGCTCAAGCCCCACCTCATCCATAATTTTTGCGACGAGTTGTCGGTGTTTTTTTTCGGTGCCGCCCATGTTGTGAACCCGCAAGCCTTCGGCAATGATGTGAAAGACCGACAGGCGCGGGCTCAACGATCCAAAAGGGTCTTGAAAAACAATTTGCATTTCGCGTCTTAAGGGGCGCAGTGCTTTGCCCGACAAGCCCTGAATGTTCCGCCCCTTAAACGCAATGGGTCCCCGACTGCCCAGCAAGCGCAGCAGAGCCAATCCCAGGGTTGTTTTGCCCGATCCAGACTCGCCCACAACGCCCGTGGTATGCCCCGCGCGGATGGTGACCGAAAGCCCATTCACCGCCTTGACATGTCCAATGGTGCGCCGCAACAATCCCCGCTGAATGGGAAACCACACCTTCAGATCATCCGCCTTGACCACGACCTCCGCGGCGGCATGCCGCGCGGTTGCCGCGCCCTTGGGCTGTGCATGTAAGAGCTTTTGCGTATAGCTGTGTTGCGGATGCTCAAAAATCTGTGCCGTGTTTCCTTCCTCCACAATTTTCCCCTGCGTCATCACACAGACCCGATCTGCCACATGCCGCACAATGGTCAGATCGTGTGTGATCAGCAAAATCGCCATGCCAAACTCGTCTTGAAGTGCCCGCAACAGGTTCAGGATTTGGGCTTGAATCGTCACGTCCAAGGCGGTCGTAGGCTCGTCCGCGATCAGCAAATCCGGCTCGTTGGCCAGGGCCATGGCAATCATCACGCGTTGCCGCTGCCCCCCGGATAGCTGATGCGGATACGATTTGAGGCGCGTTTCGGGGTCGGGCATCTGCACTTTTTGCAACAAATTCAGGGTGTGTGCCCGCGCGCGCGCCCGCGTCATGTTGCGGTGCAACATCAGGGTTTCGCCAATTTGTTTCTCAATGGTATGCAGCGGATTCAGCGAGGTCATCGGCTCCTGAAAAATCATCGCCATGTGGTCGCCGCGCAATTGTTGCAATCGCGACTGAGGGGCATGCAGCATGTCCTCGCCTTCAAATTGCACGCTGCCGTGCGGATGCGACGCGCGCGGATAGGGCAGCAATTGCAACACGGACAGCGCGGTCACGGACTTGCCCGATCCGGATTCGCCCACCAAGGCGAGGGTTTCGCCCCGGTCAATGTGAAACGACACGCCGCGCACAGCCTTGACGACCTCGCCTTCCAACTGAAAATCCACGCCTAAATTTTGAACGTCGAGCAACCTCATGCGCCCTCCGTTGGCGACAGGGTCTTGCGCACATCAAACGCGTCGCGCACGGCTTCGCCGATGAACACGAGCAGCGACAACATCACAGCCAGCACGCAAAAGCCCGACAACCCCAGCCACGGCGCCTGCAAGTTGCGCTTGCCCTGGTTGAGCAACTCACCCAGCGAGGGCGAAGGCGGGGGCAAACCAAACCCCAAAAAATCCAGCGAGGTCAACACGGTCACAGACCCCACCAGAACAAAGGGCAAAAAGGTCAGGGTTGCCACCATGGCATTGGGCAAAACGTGCCGCCACATAATCGTCAGATCCGTCACGCCAAGGGCGCGCGCCGCGCGCACAAAATCAAAATTGCGCGCGCGCAAAAACTCCGCCCGCACCACGCCCACCAAGCGCATCCAAGAAAACAGCAACATAATCGTCAACAAGGTCCAGAAAGTCGGCTCGATGATGCTGGCAATAATGATGATGATAAACAGCGTGGGCAACCCGGCCCAAATTTCGATAAACCGCTGAAAAATGAGATCGATCCACCCGCCAAAATAACCCTGCACCGCGCCGGCGGCAATGCCCACCACCGAACTGAATGCCGTGAGTGCCAGGGCGAATAACACCGACAGTCGAAATCCGTAAATCAAGCGCGCGGTCACGTCGCGCGCTTGATCATCGGTGCCCAGATAGTTTTGTGCAGAAGGCGGCGCGGGCGCCGGATGTTTGAGGTCGTAGTTGATCGTGTCGTACCGAAACGGCACGGGGGGCCAAACGATCCAGCCATCCTTTTCGATCAGTGCTTTGACAAACGGATCGCGATATTCGGCCTGGGTTTCAAAATCGCCACCAAAGACCGTTTCGGGATAGGCTTTTAATACCGGAAAATAAAATGCCCCTTTGTGCCGAACCAAAAGGGGCTTGTCATTGGCAATAAATTCTGCGGGCAAACTCAACCCAAACAGGGCGACAAAAATCCACAGGCTGTAGTAGCCGCGTCGGTTTGCCCGAAAATTGTCCAATCGCCGTCGCGTGAGCCTCGAAATCCGAAACCCCAAAAACCGATCGTCGCGCTCGGGCACACCATCTTGTCTATCCCGTCTATCCATGTTTATTATAGGCACGCCGGTTTCTCCGCGCGTCCTTCGTGAATCTCACCTTTCACCGCTCGCGGACAGTCACTCATCCGATCCACCCAGAAAGCCCGCCATCCACAGCAGACGCGCCAATTCCAAAACCGCCACCAGCGCCGAAGCGAGGTATGTCAGCGCGGCGGCATTCAAGACCTTGCGCGAGGCGGGGATCTCTTCAGGGGTCAGATATCCGCCATCGGCCAAAATCTGAATGGCGCGACTGCTGGCATTAAATTCAACCGGCAGGGTTGCAATGCTAAAAAGAACGGCTGTGGAAAAGAACACAATGCCCAAAAAAAGGAGTTCAAAAAAAATAAAAATAAACCCGGCAAAAATGAAAACCCACGCCAACTTCGATCCCACATTTGCAACGGGAACCAAGCTCGTCCGGAGGGCCAGGGGGACATAGCCTTGCGCGTGTTGAAACGCGTGCCCGGCTTCGTGTGCAGCCACGCCAATCGCGGCCAATGAGCGATTGCCATACACGCTTTCAGACAGACGCAGCATGCGGTCTGTCGGGTCGTAGTGATCGGTCAAATGCCCCGCAATGGGTTCCACGCCCACGGGCAAACCGCCTCGGCGCAAAATATCCCGCGCGACTTGATCGGCTGTGGCACCGCTTCGCGCGACAAATTCATCGTATTTGCGAAATGTGCGTTTCACTTTGAATTGCGCCCACATCGCAATGGCCATGCCCAGAAACATCACCATCAAACCTTCCATGACTATCTCCTTTTGAATTGGTGGTCAGCGGTTAGCGTCGTTGAAATGGTGATCGGGCAACCACAAGGGTTGCCCCTACATGGACTGCTGGTTACGGATTTACGGATCACTGGGGATTGGGTGGCGTTACTTGGTGAACTGGCCTGAAAAACGGCCCGTTGTACACCCACCGCTGCGTTGCCTGCCTGTCGCGTTGCTCATGGCAGACAGGTAGGCTATGCCTGTGCTTGCGTCTCGCCTATCCAAATTTTTCGCCGACCGCAATGCGGTATCCCCGCACAAAATCAGTGCCTGACACGCGCTTTTTGCCCGCGGCTTGTACCTCGTCCAGCGCGAGCGCGCGTTCGCCAGTTCCCACGAGGAGGCCGCGTTTGCCATCCGCACCGATCACGACCCCCGCTTCGCCCTGACTCGGGTCGACCCGTGCCCTGTGAACCTTGAGCAACTCGCCGCGCCACCGCGTAAACGCTCCGGGAAAAGGGTTGGTTCCCCGAATGAAATTGCGAATATCTCGCGCACTTTTTAACCAGTCAATTCTGCCATCCGCTTTTTGCAACTTGGGCGCGCGACTCGCGCGTTCATCCGTTTGTGGCACGGGGGTCACAGAACCATTGGCAATGTCGTCAATCGCGTGAACGAGCAACTCAGCCCCCATCACTTTCAACCGCGCGTAGAGTTCGCCCGCGGTCTCATCGCAGCCAATCGCCATCTTTTTTTGCCTCAAAATATCGCCGGCATCCACGCGCGGCGACAGTTGAAAAATCGTCACGCCAGTCTCGGTTTCGCCGCGGATGATGGCCCATTGAATCGGCGCTGCGCCTCGGTATTTAGGCAGCAGCGAGGGGTGGACGTTCACGGACCCCCATTTGGGAATCGCCAGCACGGACCGCGGCAAAATCGGAAAGGCCACCACCGCGAACAGATCCGGTTTCAATGCCCGCAACTGCGCGTGAAAATTCGCATCTTTCAGGGACTCGGGCTGCAAAACCGGCACATGGAGACCCAGCGATGCAACCGCGGCTTTCACATCGGTTGGCTGCATCTGTTGACCCCGACCGCGCGGCCGGTCTGCCCGCGTCACCACGCCGGCCAGTTCGTGTCCGCTTTGAGCCACACCCGAAAGCGACGGCACGGCAAAATCGGGCGTGCCCATAAACACCACCCTCATCTTTTTATTTTTTCCTTATCTTGCGCTCAGCCACTTTTGAAATAGACCCACGCGACACTTCAATTTGCACGTCTTTGGCCACTTGCACCACCAAAATGTCCTCTTTTTCTTTGATGCCCGTAATCGTGCCGTGTACCCCGCCCGACGTGACCACGCGGTCGCCTTTTTTGAGTTCGTCGATCATCCTTTGATGTTCTTTTTGCTTTTTTTGTTGCGGGCGAATGATCAAGAGATACAGGATCAAAAACATCAGGATAAACGGAAACATCGTCACCAGCAGACTGGGGGATTCAGCACCGGGCGGGGCAGACTGTCCACCGCCAAAGGCAAAGGCGCGTTCTGCAAATAGTGAGACGCAAAATACCGCACCGACCCCCACTTTGAATGCTGAATTTTCAATCGTTGGCTTGCAAACTTTGAATTTCTCCATCTCCATTTCCCTTGTAAAAATTTGTGAAGGTCGTCTGCCAGCGCGCAAATTCACCGGCGATAATTGCGTTTCGCATCTGTCGCATCAAATTCAAATAAAAATGCACATTGTGAATTGTGGATAGGCGCAACCCCAAAATCTCCCGCGTGTGATGCAAATGCCGAATATAGGCCCGCGTGTAATTTTGACACGCGTAACACGCACATCCCGAATCGAGAGGCTCAAATTCGCGGGCATGACGCGCCGCGCGGATCGACAATTTTCCGCGCTGTGTGAACACTGTCCCATTGCGGGCATTGCGCGTTGGCATCACGCAATCAAACATGTCAATGCCGCGCGTCACGCCCTGGATCAAATCTTCGGGCGTCCCACTGCCCATCATGTAATGCGGACGATCCGCGGGCAACCCCGATACCACCGTGGAAATCGCTTCCCAGGTCTCCGCTTTGGGTTCGCCCACACACGTCCCCCCGATTGCGTATCCCGGAAAATTGAGCACCACCATCTCTTCGGTAAAACGCTGGCGCAAATCGCGGTACGTGCTTCCCTGCACAATGCCAAACAAAGCCTGCGCGCGTCCCGATAGACTCTTTCGCCCATATTTCTCATACGCGTCCAAACACTGCCGCGCCCAGCGCAGGGTGCGCTCGCCCGCTGCTTTTGCGTCATCCCGCGAACTGGGATACGGCGTACATTCGTCAAATGCCATTGCGATGTCCGCGCCGAGCACATGTTCTATCTCGATCACCTTCTCGGGCGTAAACAGATGCTTTGACCCATCGATATGCGACTGAAACACCACCCCATCTTCGGTAATTTTATTCAAATCGGCCAAGCTGTGTACCTGAAAGCCACCGCTATCCGTCAACATGGCCCGATCCCAGTTCATAAACGCGTGCAAACCACCTGCTTCGCGCATCAAGTCCATGCCCGGCCGCAAATAGAGATGGTATGTATTGCCCAGAATAATCCGCGCGTCCAAATCTCGCAATTCTCGCTGCGAGAGCGTCTTGACCGTGCCCTGTGTGCCCACTGGCATAAAAACCGGGGTTTCCACGATCCCATGCGGTGTGTGGAGAACCCCTGCACGCGCTTTTGTTCCGGCATCGGTGGCGATCACCTCAAACCGGAAACCATCCACATCGATAACACACCTCCAAAAACCCTTAAAACAATCGGCAAAAGAAAACGCGCCCCAATATAACACCCCATCTCTGTTGCGTCAAGCGAGCGGGATTAGATCGGGATGTGCAGGATGAAAGGATGTGCAGGATTGTCTATGCTGTTGCGTAGATGAACGAGCCTGAGAACGGCCAGTTGTACACCACTCCGCTAATTCACTCAGGAGATAAAGTGGATGTACATTGTGTGTAATCCTTCGGCACCCTTCGGCACCCTTCGGCTCAGGGTTCGGCTCAGGGTTCGGCTCAGGGTTCGGCTCAGGGTTCGGCTCAGGGTTCGGTGATCGTACTCGTGCTCGTTGAGCCTGTCGAAACGAGCCTGGTAATCCTTGCGGTGCTCGTGTTCGCGTTCGCTGATGAACTCCTGCCACTGGACTATCTCACGGCCTCCTGCGCCAAAACAAACGTAAACCCCTGGTCTTCCAGTTCGGGCAACACGCGTTGGAGTGCCCACAGCGTTTGAGGTTTTGCATGTCCAATGCCAATTGCCGTGCTTTCCCGCCGCGCGCGCGCGGCAAGTGCATACAACCGCTCGATCACCTCGTCCTCGTCTGCGATGGTGTCCAAAAACAACGCATTGCGACCACTCGGGATACCCATTTCCCGCGCGATGGCATAAGCCACCGATTGCGGTGATGTGACGCTATCTATGAAAAAGAACCCCCGCTGTTTCACGACTTGCAACACGACTTTCATCGCGTCCGGATTTTGTGTTACGCGCGATCCCATGTGGTTGTTCATCCCCTGTGCATGGGGTACGGCAGCGAGGGCATTTTGGGTCAATTCGGCGATTCTTTCGGGCGCGTCATCCGAAAAAATCGCGTTCGGCCCCGGATCGCGCGCGGGATAGCCAATCGGCTCCATCTGCAAATGCACCATCACGCCGTGGTTTTTCTCTATTGCCTGTTGCGCGATCCAGACCGTGTGTTTTTCGTTGGGAAAAATCGAAAACGTAATCGGCTGCGACAGCGCGCAGAACGAGAGGATCAAATTTTGGTCTTGGTATCCAAAATCATCGATCACAATGGCAATGCGGCCCGCGCGTCGCTCGAGTTCTGCACCGCGCGCGAGCGTGATCAAATCGGTATCTCGACCGTTTAATCCCACGCGAAGCGACAACACATTGCCTTGCCGGTCTTCGCTGCCCTCAAGGACTGTCCCGCCGAGTCGGTGTGCCAAGCGGGTCAAAGACAGATTGCACACAGACAGGGGCAAAACATCTGGCACCTCCGCCCGAATTTCCCAGCGCAAGCGGCTGTTTTCGGATTTGTGCACGCGCGCCATTTTAATGACTTCTCGGGGAACCCCCAGCCCGATCAACGCCTGCTTTGCCCGCGCAGCCATCGTATCTGCAAACGCGTCAAAATCTTCGGGACCAGCTTTCCATTGGGGTATCTCTCCGACCACTTGAGGGACATATACCCGATGCCGCGGTCGCCAAAAATGCGCGGCCAACCCGCCAGCGAGCAGCAAAAAGAGCACAATCCACAGCGCGTAAGATCGCTGCTTGCGAGCCATTTTTCTCGGTTTTTTCGCGGACAAACGTTTTGCCATTTTCTCGTCTTCAATAAATTTGAATCGGATCTGGAATAAAACACAAGACAAAGATGGCCAAGGATGCGTATCCAAGCCATCGCCGGGGAGGATCGAGTTCCACGTGGGGATTTTCGGGTGGGGGATGGTGGCGGCCCAGCAGTGCTGCCATTCCCAGCCAGACCAGCCAACCGACCCAGCGGGAATCGTACCACGCCTCAAACACCGCCTGTGCATCCCACCAGTGATACGGCGGACCCAATAACCACATCAAGGCCAACCCCACCATAGTCGCCTGAGAAATTGCTCGGTGTTTCCGACCAAAAATCGCATAGACAATGTGCCCGCCATCAAATTGTCCCAGCGGCAACAAATTCAACACGGTCACAAACAGTCCCAACCAACCGGCAAAAGCCACCGGATGAAGCATGACAGTATAGCCATCGGGCAAATCGCCGTGAACCCGGTTGCCCAACCAAGCCGACAGCAGGGAATCGCCCAAGGCCAGTGTCCCTCGCGACACCGCGCGCGTTTCGATCACATTCGACATCTCTAGCCCAACCCCCAAGGCGATCACAGACATCACAAAACCCGCAAGGGGGCCAGACGCGCCAATGTCGATCAATGCCCGTCGATTAGGGATGCTCGACCGCAATTTGATCACCGCGCCCAGGGTGCCAATGAAGGATGGAAAGGGAATAAAATAGGGCAAAGTCGCGCGCACGCCCCAGTAGCGCGAGGTCACGTAATGGCCCATCTCGTGTATTCCCAAAATGATCAGCAAGGTCGCGGAAAACGGCACGCCATAGATCAAATCGCGCGGATCGATCAACGCGCGCCAGTCGTCGGGCGCGGACGTGGCGCCCCATTCCGGCGACATGAGCATGCCCGCCACGGTCGTCGTGTACGCTGTTGCCAAAAACAGCCCAATATGCAGTCTCAAATTTTCACGCATTTCAATAGCCAGTTGTCAGCCCCAACCCAAGAACGGTCATGGATCCCTTCGACACCCTTCGGCACCCTTCGACAGGCTCAGGGTTCGGCTCAGGGTTCGGCTCAGGGTTCGGCTCAGGGTTCACAGTCATTCTGCATTTCTGTATTTCCACACTTCTGCACCCCTGCATTGTCTTCTACCTGATCCCCACTGCAAGGCGATGCGAACCGCCCAACCCCTGCGAGGTGGGCACAAAGGCGTAATCCACGCGCCAGTCGCGCCGCGCGACGCCCAGCCCAAACGACAGGGCGCGCGTATCGTGCCCGGTTTGCAACCCACCGCGCAAAAACAACGCGTCCATCATCCCGTACTCCACGCCAAAATTTGCCCCTGTGCGGCCCATCGCTGGCACGCGAAAATCCGCGGTTGCCATCCACGCACCCCAAGACCACGCAACCCCGGTGCGAAATACCCGGGGCAAGGGCACGCGCTCGCGGTCTAACCGCGCCATCCGCCCCAAATTCCGATACGACGCCCCGAACATCGCGCGCTCAGACACGCGATACAACACGCCCAAGTCCGTGCTCATCCCCCACGCGCTCGCCGGGCCGATATTTTCATGCAATGCCCGAACCGAAAATCCCACGTAAATTCGCCGCCCGAACTTCTGTGCATAAGACAACCCCGCGTTGAGGTTGTAAACGCCAAATGTGCCCGCCGGCGTCGCGGTCGGTTCTCGCCGCGCTTCCAATCCACCCGTCCCATAAACGCCCACACTCAGGGCGAGGCCGCGCGTGTCATTGCCATACGCCCACCCGCCATACCCCTGTTTGATCCCCTGAAAGGATCGGTGGTGCGCCAGGATAAAATGTTTGCCCCGCATGGCTGCCACGCCTGCCGGATTCCAAAGTGCCGCGGTCTGGTCGCCCACGACCGCGGTCTGCGCGCTGCCCATCGCGGCTGCGCGCGCGCCTATCCCTTCGCGCAACAACACAAAGCCGGTTTTGCGCGCGGACGCGCGGGCCTCCGCGCGTTGTGGGGCGGTTAAATCCACAAACAGGCCGCATGCCACAATGAGAATACCCGCAATGATCTGCTTCACAACCCCCTCCTGTCAGAGCGTCTAACGCGTCTCAAAAGAGTAAGCAAACAGGCAAAATGTGTCAACTGCCCATTGACAAAATGCCAAAAACAGGCCGTTCCAAGCCACAATTGACAGCCTTTGATTTCCTGTTTACATTGCAATGCCAACCCCGACACGCGTGGCAGCCGGAAATGTCTGCCTCACTATACATGCTACGCGTCGAATGTTTCAGACGAACCAAACGATCTCCAGTGGGTAAATAATTTTTTACGCAGGATGATATGAAATGCGCCATTTGTCGTCAGGGGATTACCACCGAGGGATACACCACGATTGTCTCAGAGCGCGGGCAGACAACTGTCATCTTCAAAAAAGTACCAGCACAAATCTGTGATAATTGTGGAGAAGAATACATTTCCGAAGCAGTGAATAAGGCACTTCTTAGCCAAGCTCATGAACAATGGGAGCGGGGCATTATCATTGAAATGCTCAATTTTGCTGCGTAGAGAGCCGCCAATGCTATGGCAATTCCTCGGTCAAAAAAATGGGGTCATTATGGCACGGGTAGAAATGGGTGATCGCGTGTTGATTTATTACAAGGGCGTTTTGGAAAACGGGACCGTTGCCGAAGGCACCCCTGAGAACGAACCGTTTGAATTTACGGTGGGGGGTGAGGCTGTAAAAGACATCTTTACGCGCCTGGTCGTCGGGATGGAAGAAGGCGATTCTCGCACGGTAATCCTGTCCCCGGAAGACGCGTTTGGCCCGTATAATCCCGATTTTGTGATCGAGGTCGCGCGATCAAAATTTCCACCGGATGCCCCGCTCGAAAAGGGGGTGCGTATGGAGGTGCAGTCCGCGCCCGATGGCACGCCCGTTGAAGTGTGTGTAACAGAAGTCACACCGCAGACCGTGACTTTGGATGGCAATCATCCGCTGGCTGGTGAAAAAATTACTATGACAGTTCAGTTGTTGGAGATCGCGGTATAACGAAAATAGGTGACAAGGCATGGGGCGTCAATTGGGGTTCATCGCGCTTTATCTGGCGCTATTTTCATGTGGGCGCGAAGTCCATCAGGTAAAAGATGGACTCGAAACATATCACGTGTATTGGGATGAAGGTCACAAACGGTATTTCAGACATGGTCTGTACCAGTCATTTTATGAGAGTGGGCGCGAGCGTTCGGTCGGCAAATACGAACACGACATAAAAGTGGGGATTTGGACACACTGGTATGAGAACGGACAAAAGCAAGGTGAAATGGACTGGGTCGATGGCAAGCCCGAGGGTGTGGTCGCGGAATGGTACGAAAATGGACAAAAAAAGAACACGGGAATGTGGAAAAATGGCGGGCGGCACGGTCTTTCGACGTGGTGGTATGCAAATGGCAGAAAAAAAAAGGAAGTGATCTATGTGCATGGCGAGCCGGATGGGGTCTGGACGTACTGGGATTCTACGGGCGCAGTAACGAAAAGGCAGTTCTGGGATCGCGGTGCATTTTTGCGGGTGGACGATAATCTGAAGGAGTAGAGATGGCAGATAAGACCCTGTATTTGTTGGATGGTATGGCACTCATTTATCGGGGGCATTTTGCGATGATTCGCAATCCGCGCATCACGTCGAAAGGGATGAACACTTCGGCGGTATTCGTTTTTGCAAATACATTGTCAGATATTTTGGGCAATGCACAGCCCTCGCATTTGGGCGTGGTTTTTGACACGCCCGATCCCACGTATCGGCACGAGATATACAAAGACTACAAGGCACAACGGGAAGCCATGCCCGAAGATTTGAGTCTTGTGTTGCCCTATATCGATCAACTGTGCGAGGGATTCAACGTGCCGGTGATTCGCAAACCGGGCTATGAAGCCGACGATGTCGTTGGCACGCTGGCAAAAATGGCCGAGAAGGCCGGGTTTGCGACGTATATGGTGACCCCGGATAAGGACTATGCCCAACTCGTGTCGAAAAAGACATTTATCAGCAAACCCGGGCGCACGGGCCAGGGCACTGAAATTTTGGGGGTGGCAGAGGTGCTGAAACAATGGGACATTGCGCGCGTGGATCAAGTGATCGACATGCTGGGGTTGATGGGCGATGCGAGTGACAATGTGCCGGGCGTGCCGGGCATTGGGCCAAAGACCGCGCAAAAATTGATCGCCCAATACGGCAGTGTGGAGGGGTTGCTCGATCGCGTCGACGAATTGACGGGCAAGCAAAAAGAGAATGTGGAGGCGCACCGAGATCAAGCCCTGTTGTCAAAGGAATTGGTCACCATCCATCTCAATGTGCCCCTGGATTTGGCGTTGGACGATCTGGCGGTAAAAAAACGAGACGATGAAAAGCTGAAGACCCTGTTTGGCGAGTTGGAATTTCACACCCTGGGCAAGCGGCTGTTTGGAACGGATTTTCACGCGGGCCCGCAGATATCGCTGTTTGGGGGCGGGACAGCAGATGCGTCGACCCGCGCGGTGCATCAAAAGACCATTGCCGATGTCGAACACGATTATCGCCTGGTGGATACGCGGGCAAAGCGCGCGGCATTGATCGGAAAACTGGCGCGGCAACGCGCGTTTTGTTTTGATGCGGAAACGACGGGCCTCAACCCGAGGACGTGTGAATTGATCGGCCTTGGGTTTTCATTTCGAGCGCACACGGGCTATTATGTGCCCCTGCCCGAAGACGCGGATGAGAACCGCGCGGTGTTGGAAGAATTTCGGGGGATTTTGGAAAATCCAGAAACGGAAAAGATCGGACACAATCTCAAATTTGACATCGCGGTGTTGTTGTGGCAGGGCATCAAAGTTCAAGGGCGCATGTTTGATACCATGCTGGCCGCTTATGTGACCGCCCCTGAATCGCGCCGCGGAATGGACCTTCTGTCGCGGACATTACTGGGTTATGACCCCATCAAAATAACGTCTTTGATTGGGGAAAAGAAAAAGGGCGAGAAGCAGAAGACCCTGCGCGAGGTCCCTTTGGACAAGGTGACGGAATACGCGGCCGAGGACGCGGATATCACCTTGCAATTGGCCGAGGCACTGCGCCCCAAAATAGAGGAGATGGGACAGACGCGCGTATTTGAAGACGTGGAATGCCCGCTCATATCTGTGCTGGCGCGGATGGAGTACGAAGGCATTCGCATGGAATCGTCGGTCATTGCGGTGCTTTCGGAAGATTTGAAAGACGAATTGGATGCCATTCAAGGGCGCATTTACGACTTGGCGGGCGAGACGTTTAACTTAAATTCACCGAAGCAATTGGGCGATATTCTGTTTGACAAGTTAAAACTCGACCCCAATGCGCGGCGAACAGCCAAGACAAAGCAGTACCAGACCGGGGAATCCATTTTGCAGCGGTTGGCGCACAAACACGAGATTGTCGAGCAGATTTTGATGTACAGAACGTACTCGAAACTGAAATCCACGTATTTGGATATGTTGCCGGGAACGGTCTTCAAAGGCACCGGGCGCGTCCACACGCATTACGAACAGGCGGTGACCGCAACCGGGCGGTTGCAATCGCACGGGCCGAATTTACAGAATATTCCCATTCGCACGGAAAAGGGACGCGAGATTCGCAAAGCCTTTGTGTCGCGGGATGTGCATTATACACTGTTGTCGGCGGACTATTCGCAGATTGAATTGCGCGTGGTCGCGGAACTGAGTGAAGATGACGAGATGCGAAAGGCATTTCGGGATGGGTTGGATATTCATGCGGCGACCGCGATGAAAATTTACGGGTTGGGTGCGGACGACGTGACCGCGGAGATGCGTCGGCAGGCAAAGACCGTGAATTTTGGCATTATTTACGGGATTTCCGCGTTTGGTCTGGCGCAGCGTCTCAATATTGCGCGCACAGAAGCCGGGCGATTGATCGACCAGTATTTTGATCAGTTTCCCGGTGCAAAAAAGTATATGGATGAAACCATTGCTTTTGCGCGCGAACACGGGTATGTGGAGACCATGACGGGGCGTAGGCGATATTTGCGGGATATTCATTCGCGCAATGCCACCATGCGCAAAAGTGCCGAGCGCAACGCGATTAACTCGCGGATTCAGGGCACCGCGGCGGATATGATCAAAATTGCCATGCGCCGCGTTCAAGATGCGTTGCTCGAACGCGCCTTGAAAACGCGCATGTTGCTGCAAGTACACGATGAACTCGTTTTTGATATGTACAAAGACGAAGCCGATGTGGTGATGCCCCTGATTGAAGAGGCGATGAAAAACGCCCTGCCGATGTCCGTGCCAATTGTGGTTGAGATGGGCACGGGAAGCAATTGGTTGGAAGCGCATTGAAAAAGCGGAGGATGCATGATCAACTGGCTCAAAAAACGATTCGCTCCTCCCGTGGGACAACTGCCGCAACTCGAAATGTTTCGCGATCACCTCCACGACTTGCCCGAAATCCAAAAAATGAGCGGTTATGCGGTACGCACCTATCGTCCGGGTGACGAAGCCGCCTGGTGTCGCATCATGGAAGGGAATGTGGGCAGCAACTGGACCGAAGAGCAATGCCGCGAGAAATTGATCCGCGATCCCCGCTTTCATGCCAAAAATCTCTTTTTTATCACCCACAACGCCAAGCCCATAGCCAGCACCTGTGCTTGGCGCACACCCGACCATTCGCCAGACCTCGGCACAGTTCACATGGTCGCTGTGCTATCTGATCATCGCGGCAAAGGACTCGGGCATCTGCTCAACGCCCTCGTCCTCCATCGCTTAAAAGACCTGGGTTATCAAAAAGCCCATCTCAAAACCGATGACTGGCGCCTCGCTGCCATCAAAACCTACCTCGACGCGGGTTTCCAACCCCTCAACACTCACGAAAGCCATCCCGAACGCTGGGAAGCCATATTCGCCAAGTTAAAGAGCAAAAGATAGAGATTGGGGGATAGGAGCAACCTCCTATCCCCCATGTAGGGACATCCCTCTATCTCACCTTCTTTTTCCGCGTTTGTATCTCGTGCCCTGACGGCTCAATCAAATTTTTCCCTGCTCGAGCAATTTGAGAAAGGTCTCGTCTTCGCCGCGGTAGCGTTTGTTGCACAAATCGCAATCGAGGCAGGAGCGTTCGTAGCAATTTTTGTGAATGCGAATGGGATATTGTTTTTGAAACGCTTCATTGCATTTGTTTGAACAAAAGACAAAACGCTCCTGTATGGTGCCAAACGCGGCATAGACAATGACATTTTCATCATTTGAATCGGTGAGCGTTTTTTCGCACCAACTGCATATCCCGGTTTCTTCTCGCGCGCGGGATTCGCGTTTGTGCTGAATTTCTTCTTGGGTCCAATCAAACTCAACGTATTCGACATTGTCTTTGGGCACTTTGGCGCGAACAACGCCATCTGTGATGCCGAGTACAAAACCGCCCTTGGTTTCAAACGTGGTACCGCATTCAATGATGCGCCCACTTTGCAGGTGGATGTGAGACTTGCCTTCTTCGGGCGAAATAAATGAAAACCAACCGCAACTCGAACACACCGTCGTAAAGAGGAACCGACGCAGGTTTTTGTGTCCGCAGGCAGGACAATGCCCTTCTTCCATCAGCTTTATATCGCGCAAAGAGGCTTTGGCGGCTTCGCGCACGGTTTCCGTCACTTCGACGAGGGCTTCATCTAGGTCGCCCTGATCCTCCTGCGAGAGGAGATCCATGGCTTCTTGAACGTGCTCGTCTTGTCCTTCAATGTAAATTTGTCTTTCTTTGCCGGTGCCATCATCTGGATCATCGGCACTTCTTCTGAAGAAACGTTTTAGCATGTATGTCCTCACTGTGAAAGCGGTGAAACGAATCACCCGGGGTACAACTGCGGCAGCAGATCATCTACGCACAGGCGAAATCTCCCCCGTGATCTTCGCGTCTTTTACTGACGCTGTGCTTGGTGTGCGCGAGATTCGCAGTTCATCTTAAGTTTAGCACATCGGGGGAATTATGTCAACATGGAGGGAAAAAAGTCAAAGCCTGTGCATGTGGAATCCACCGTCAACCGGAATGGCTGCCCCGGTTGTAAAATCAAAATATCCAAGCCCAATGGCCGCAACAGCTTTGCCGATATCTTCGGGTTGCCCCCACCTGCGAATCGGCGTCAGTCCATCGGCAATCAGTTTGTCGTATTTTTCTTTTACCGGCCCCGTCATGTCGGTCTGAATAATTCCCGGTTGGATTTCGTTGACGAGAATGTCGTGTTCCGCGAGCCGATCTGCAAACAGGCGCGTCATCATGCTCAATCCGGCTTTTGAGACGCAGTATTCGCCGCGCGCTGTTGACGCGGTATAAGCCGAGATAGACGTGATAACGACAATGCGCGGCGTTTGAATTTTGCCTTGTTTTTGGAGCGCGATCATGTGGTTTGCCGCGTATTGGGTCAAAAAATAAGGGCCTTTGAGGTTGGTCGCCATTACGTCTTCATAGCTTTCAGGCGTGGACTCGAGAAGGTCGGCGCGCACCCGAGGGGCAATGCCGGCGTTGTTGACGAGCATATCGAGGCGGCCAAACGCGCCGAGTGTTGTATCCACGAGGCGTTTCCCATCTTCTGTGCGGGTGATATCGGCTCGACAAATACAGGCGTTTCGCCCGCGTTCTCGAACCCCTGTTGCGGTTTTTTCTGCTGCGGGTCGGTTGCCCGCGTAGTTGACCAAAATGTCGTAGCCCACATCGGCGAGGCAAAATGCAATGCCCCGTCCAATGCCCCTGCTGGATCCGGTCACGAGTGCTGCTGGCATATTTCCTCCCGTGGTCTGTTTATTCAAACGCTTTTTTCATATAAAATACCATATCTGACGATAAGTGCGAAGTACAAAGTGCAAAGCATGCTTTGAATACCTCTATCAAGGGGGCAAATGCGTCTCGCGTTTTGGGTCGGGGTTGCGTGGCGAACCGCGAATCACCGATCACTGCCCCTCGCTTCTCGCTCTTCGCCGATTCGGTTGACAAAGGCGATTTCTGTGATTATACATTATCCATCGCGTTAAGCGCGCGTGCAAAACACAAAAAGAGGCCGTGGTCTGACCTCTTCCCTCGGCCCTCTCTTCTGCGGTTGAGGGGGGAGTTCATCAAAGCGAAAGGAAAGCGAATGCCTCGCGGTCGGTGTCATTTCGCGCTGTTGCTCAGATTACAAGAACACCTCGCGCACGAGTTGCCCGACATCGGTGCATTTACCGCGCGATATCTGCCGGATTTTCTGGCCGGTTCACTCGCGCCCGACGCCATGCGCTTACAGGGGCATTTGGGCAAATACGGATCGCATTTTTACACGGAAGACCGCCGCGAGACGTGGGGCAAATCCGTTTCGGGCATGTTTGAAACCCATCCCAATCTGGGCGATTACGAGCACCTGAACGCGCCCGACCGCGTGTTGCTGATGGGGTATATCGCGCATCTCACAGCGGATGAAGCGTTTCGCGATGAAGTGACCATTCGCGTACACGGCATTGAAAATTGGCGGCCCATTATTCACGGGTTGTGGTCTTATGTCGATGAATTGCCCATTGAACACCCCGACCTCGTCGGTGTGCTGGACAACTTTGAAGGGTGTGGAAAGGTGGGGTTTATCGACCGCGAAACAGCATCTCTGTTTTTGAGACGCGCACGCGGTTGGGCCGCCAGCGAAGCCCCCCTTGTTCACGAGCAGGTGTTTCTCAAAATGACGGGACAGACCCTGTCTGATAGGGAAGTGAAAAAGCGTCTCGCTGAAAATCGGAGGCGGGCCGAGGCATTTTTTGATGAGCATATAAAATCGCGCTTTGTCGATGAAGCCATCGCGCGGGCGCGCGATGAGATTGAGAAATTTGTAAGGGGAATATATGCGGGATAATGATCGGTGTGGAGGAGGCATGGCCGCTGAAGGTGCATTATGGGTATAAAATTGTGGATCGCGCTAACAGGTGTTTTTGCCAGCTTTGTGCTTTTGGTGCAGGGGATGGGATATGTGGCGTTTTATTTGTCGCCGCGCGATCCCGCCGCGATACAACGGGCATCGGAATTTGAGGCTGCCATGGGCGATCTCGTGCGCGCGCCCGAAGAGGGCGCTGTGCCCGCGTTCGCGCGCGGCGACATTCCCAATCGCCACCCCACGGCAGCAGGCGTGGTACATCGGGTGGGCGAATGGTCGGGCGGGCAGTTTGGCGAGGCCCCCATGCTCGCTCGGTTGGTGCGCCGAGGCCGTCTGCCCGACGTGTCAGAACGCCTGCCCGATGATCCGCTGGTCATTATTCCCCCGCAACAGAACGGTCCCTATGGCGGGACGTGGACGCGGTTTGCCACGGGGCCGCGCGACGTGGGCATTGTCGAAGCGCGATTTGCCTACGAGGGGTTGGTGCGGTGGGACGCGATGGGGCAGAACGTGATCCCCAATCTGGCCGTGCGGTGGGAGATTGCCGATGGCGGTCGCAGTTTTACATTCTATCTGCGAAAAGGGGTCAAGTGGTCTGACGGGCATCCCTTCACGGTTGACGATCTGATTTTCTGGTATGAGGACGTGTTGCAAAACGAGGACCTCACACCCGTTGTTCCCCGCGATTTTAAGCGCGAGGGACGAGTGATGGGGTTGGAGAAAATTGACCCTTATACCGTGCGGTTCACTTTTCTCGAACCCAATGGGCTGTTCCTCAAAAAACTGGCCTCCGGGCGCGGGTATGAAATGTTGCGCTATCCCGCTCATTACATGAAGCAATTTCATCCCAAATACGAGGCTTCGGCAAAGCTCGACGCCCTGACCGAGGCAGCGGGCTTTGAGTTGTGGAAACAGCTTTTTGAAGATATGCGCGATTGGCGCAACCCGGATATCCCGCGTTTGTGGCCGTGGATTGTGGTGGCGCCGCCGCCTGCGCGCCCGGCTGTTTTGGAACGCAATCCCTATTATTGGAAAGTCGATCCCCACGGGAATCAGCTGCCCTACATCGACCGCATGACCTTTGAAATTTTCGACGCTGAGACCATCAACCTCAAGGCGATCAATGGGGAAATGGGCATGCAGGGGCGCCACCTTCAGTTTCAGAATTATCCCCTGTTTATGGAGGGGCGAAAAAAGGGCGGGTACCGGGTCGTACACTGGGTGAACGGATCGGCCGGGTCAAATATCTTGGCGTTGAATTTGAACCACCGCGATCCCGTGATGAAAAAAATCATTGGCGATCACCGCTTTAGAAAAGCCCTGTCGCACGCGCTCAATCGCGATGAATTGAACGAAGCGGATTATTTTGGGGTTGGCAAACCGAGGCAAGTTTGCCCGCCGCCCTCGTCGCGGTTTTACGATGCGGATTACGAACGCGCTTATATTGCATACGATCCCGATCGCGCAAACGAATTGCTCGATGAGATCGGGCTCGCGCGCGGGGCAGATGGCATGCGATTGCGACCCGATGGCGCTGCTCTTGCGCTCTATATTGAGACGACATCCCTGAACAATCGCATTTTGGAACTGGTGGCGAGTTACTGGACTGCGGTGGGCGTGCAGACAGAAGTCAAGGAAGAGGCGCGGCAGTTGTTTTACGAGCGCAAAAAGGGCCTGTTGCACGATGTGGGCGTGTGGGGTGGCGCAGATGAACAGATCGCTGTTTTGGACCCTCGCTGGCTCATCCCATTTAGCGATGAATCTGTACACGCGGTGGATTACGCGCGGTGGTATCGCACGGAAAAAAAGCGCGGCGAAGAACCTCCGGAAGATATTCGGCGGTGCATTGAACTGTTTTGGCAAATCGAAAAGACCATTGATGAAGATGAACAAATTCGCCTCATGCGCGAAATTATTGCTTTGAACCGCAAGAATCTGTGGGTCATTGGCACGGTGGGCGCATTGCCTTCGTTTTATCTGGTCAAAAATTCATTTCGCAATGTGCCCGAGGTCGCCATGTCCGGCTGGGCATTCCGCACGCCGGGCAATACCGCGGTTGAGTGTTATGCGATTGAATAAAGGGCTGACTGCTGACCGCTGATGGCTCAAAAGGAAAGACACATTTGAAAACGACCCACGAGATATTTTATCAAGACGCGAGAAATTTGGTGAACATCCCCTCAGAAAGCGTTGACCTGGTGGTCACTTCGCCGCCATATCCCATGATTGGCATGTGGGATCCGGTGTTTGGCAACCAAAATTCAGGGATCCGAGAGGCATTGCAGGCCGGCGATGGTACGCGGGCCTATCGGTTGATGCACGAGATTCTCGATTCTGTATGGGATGAGGTGTTCAGGGTCCTAAAAGAGGGGCGGTTTGCCTGCATCAATATTGGCGATGCAACGCGGAAAATCGGGGATGATTTTTGTTTGTATCCCAATCACGCGAGAATCTTGGATTACCTCTTAAAAATCGGGTTTTCAGCCCTTCCCGATATCCTCTGGCGAAAACAGACCAATGCCCCCAATAAATTTATGGGATCGGGCATGCTGCCCGCTGGTGCCTATGTGACGCTGGAACACGAGTATATTCTGATTGTGCGAAAGGGTTCCAAAAGAGCATTTAAGACCGAAGATGAAAAACAGAACAGACGTGAAAGCGCGTTATTTTGGGAAGAGAGAAATATCTGGTATTCGGATGTTTGGATGGATATTAAGGGAACGGGACAGCGGCTTTCCGATGAAGTGTCGCGCGTGCGGAGTGCTGCATTTCCTTATGAATTGGCCTACCGCCTGATCAATATGTACTCGGTGAAAGGCGATGTGATCCTCGATCCGTTTGTCGGCACGGGAACCGCGATTGCGGCGGCAATGACATCGGGACGCAACAGCATCGGCGTTGAAATTGACCCGAGTTTTCACCATGCGATTCGCCCGATGGCACGTCGCATGGTTGATTTTTCAAATGAGTATTTGCACGACAGGCTGATCAGACATGTTGCATTTGTCGAAAATCGGATTCAAAATTCAGGGCCGTTAAAATACGCGAACAGGCATTACGGCTGTCCCGTAGTGACGAGCCAAGAACGGGATATTTGGTTCAATGGCCTAAAAGAGGTGCGAGAAAGCGGGGACAGCATTTTTCAAGTTGTGTATTCGGAAAAGCCTCAAAAGATCGCGCGTAACTCGAATCGGAATTTTGAAAAAACCTCAGCATCTCCAAACGAGAATAAGACTGAAAATCGCCACACGCATCCGCAACTCAATTTGTTAAATGCGCGGTAAATTATGCAAAGGTGGGTTATGTATGCAGATTAGACTGAAAAATTTTAAAATACAAAAATACGTGAGCGCACCTGCCCGAGAATTTCCAAAGTACACGACACAATTGATGAATCTCGCAAATCAAAATTCACAGGGTACGCGGCCAAGAGTTGTGGGACAGTTGACCGATCTGATTCAAGAATTTCCAGGGCAAACGTTTGAGGAATGGGTTGCGTGGTATCGAGAACACTATCCCGATGCGATTGATAACGCCACAGATAAAATCATCTCAATGATAGAAAACTTCAACGTGGTCTTCCCCAAAATTGATCGGGATTTGGTTAGGGCATGGGTAGAGGACTTGGTGTTTGTCAAGACGTTTACCGGGCTTAAATTTCAAGAGGCGATCCTGAGCAAGTTGTCGGAAATGAAAGGCTGCGGCTATCGTTTGGCAGAACCCTACGAAGAATCCCAAGGTATAGATGGTTTTGTGGGCGAAGAAGCATATTCGATTAAGCCCAGCACCTATAAGTCCAATCCTTATCCTTCAGTCGCAGAATCTGTGGAATCTATAAAGATGATTTTTTACGAAAAGAAGCGGGATGGTGTGGTGTTTGAAATACCAGAGGACTTTTGAAATGTTAAATCGAGAAAAGGTCATGCCCGTGATTGCGTGGACTGAGTACTGATCGCTGGTTGCTCAAGCGATACTGAATGACACCTACTGACTAAAAACATGCGGCACATGGCTTCAACACCTGACTGTATTCCTGCTTTCGGGTGCAAGGGAAGACGTATTGCACAGGTATAAATCAACGCAGGTAACAGTCTGATAGAGAGGGGTATTTCATGGAATTTGCTTTAATTTTTGGGATAGTGATCTTGGGAATTATTACACTGATAGCACTGATGTTTGCGATCCATACCAGAGGTGAGGTCGGCAAGTTGGCAGATGCTAATGCGACGCTGAAGGCGGTTCTAGAGCAAGCTCAGAAACAAGCGCAATTGGCCGCTGATTATGCTGAACGAGTTCGTGAATTGGAACTTGCAAATACCCGGTTGGAGGAGAATCTGTCGGCAGAAAAAGCATCGTTGGCGAAGGTTGATGAGTCGCTTGCGGCGGTGAATAATCGCGTATCCGATTTTGCGATGAAGGCTGAGGAGAATAGCAAAAAGATTGTATCGCTCACATCGGAAAATACGCAACTCAAGGGGACTGTGGATGATCTGAAAGATCGATTGGAGGAAAGTCAATCGGCAGAGAAGGCATTATCGGCAAAGGTTGATGGTTTGAATGAACAAGTACAGAAAACATCACATAAAAATGCAGCATTGATGGAGCAGTTGGAAGCTAGCAAAAACTTGCTCGCAAAGGCCAATAACCGCGTATCTGATTTTGAGACGGAGGCTGAGGAAAACATCAAAAAGATTGTATCGCTCACATCGGAAAATACGCAACTCAAGGGGACTGTGGATGATCTGAAGGATCGATTGGAAGAACGCGATGATCTTGAAACGCGATTCGCCGACAACTTCAAAGCTCTGTCAGCGGAGATGCTGGCGCAACAGGGCAAAAACTTCATCGCGACTGCTGACGCCACGCTCAAAGAGCGTGAAAAGGCGATCCAAAAACTTGTTGATCCGCTAGAAAAACGCCTTGGCGAACTCGACCATGCCGTCGCCAACAGTTCCGGTGCATTGAAGCAACAGATAGAAACTTTGGTCAAGACAAACAACGAAGTCTCTTCTGAAACGCGGTCGCTTTCAAACGCGCTTTCACGACCACAAGTGCGCGGGCAGTGGGGGGAGATGCAGGTTGAACGCGCTTTGGACCTATCCGGCTTGCAAAAGGGGATCCACTATACTACTCAGATACCGGACGAGCAGGGCGGTAGAACGGATTTCATTATCCACCTGCCGCACAAGCGAGAGATTATTTTGGATTCAAAAGTGTCGCTATCGGATTATCTAAAGGCCGATGCTGCTCCGGACGATAGACAACGCGATCAGCATCTGCGGGATCACGCGAGGAGCGTCAAGCAACACGCGGACAGTTTGGCGAGAAAAGAGTACTGGAACAGTCTGCCCCATACGGCCGATTTCATAGTCATGGTGGTTCCCGAATTTGCCCTCCCACCGGCGGTGGAGAGAAATCCCCAAATCTTAGATCGCGCGCTGTCCAAAAACGTTGTCATTGCGACTTACTCCACACTCGTGGCACTGCTGAAGTGCGTTGCTATGGGATGGCAAGAACGCAACATTGCAGACGAGGCATTAAAAATTGGAGAACTGGGGAAAGATCTCCATGATCGCATCGCCACCTATACCGATCACGTCTTGGAAGTTGGCAAGGCATTGGATAGAGCCGTAACCCATTACAACCAGAGCGTGGGGTCTCTCGAATCGCGCGTTTTGTCGCAAGCGCGAAGGTTCCCTAAGCTCGGTGTGCAGACGACCAAGGAATTGCCTGAAATCAAACCCGTGGAAGTTGCGGTTCGTGCCTTGCGCTGACAATGGGTAGAAGTTCGAGATCGCGCCAAATTCGCCGACAGGGATCGAGAAATGAGGGGCAGCCTTTTGCGCGCCTCGCGTTGACGGAGACATACAGATGCTCATCCTCGTGATCAAACGCCTGTTGTGGATGCTGCCCACAATGGTGATCATTTCGTTTATTTCGTTCTCGATCATCCAGCTTCCGCCGGGCGATTATCTCACGTCGTATATTGCCGCGCTCGGGGAAACGGGCGAGACGGTCGATGAGGCGCAAGCCGCGGCCTTGCGCGCGCGTTACAATCTCGACCAACCCTTTCTCGTGCAATACTGGCGGTGGTTGGTCGGCATGGTGCAGGGCGACTTGGACATGTCGTTTGAGTGGAATCGGCCCGTGACAGAACTGATCGGCGAACGCATCCTGTTGACCTCCATCATCTCGATTGTGACGCTGCTGGTCACGTGGGCACTGGCGATACCCATTGGGATTTATTCTGCGGTGAAACAGTATTCCCTGCCCGATTACTGTTTCACATTTTTGGGATTTATCGGGCTTGCAACGCCCAATTTCTTGCTCGCGCTCGTGTTTATGTACATCGGGTATTCCGTGTTTGGCGTGAGTGCGGGCGGGCTGTTTTCGCCCGAATATCAGAGTGCGGCGTGGTCTTTTGGCAAATTCGTGGATCTGGTCGGGCATCTGTGGATTCCGGTTGTCGTGATTGGCACGTCTGGCACCGCGGGGTTGATCCGCGTGATGCGGGGCAATCTGCTGGACGAATTGAGAAAGCAATACGTGATGACCGCGCGGGCCAAGGGCGTGCGCTATTGGGTGTTGCTGATGCGCTATCCGGTGCGCGTCGCGCTCAATCCCCTCGTCAGCACCGTGGGATGGGTGTTGCCGGGCATCGTATCTGGGGCCACGATCACGTCTGTGGTGTTGGGCCTGCCGACAACGGGGCCTTTGCTGCTGCGCGCGCTGATGAATCAGGATATGTACCTGGCGGGCAGTATGGTGATGATGTTGAGCCTGTTGACGCTCGTTGGCACGCTCATTTCAGACATGTTGCTGCTGTGGCTCGACCCGCGCATTCGATACGAAGAGGGAGAGCGGTAGATGGCAATGCCCCAAATGCCCCAAGAGGTTGTCCGCGCAACAGAAGATGACGCATCAGAAGCACACGCCGCGTCTCAGTGGCAGTTGATGTGGTGGAAGTTTCGCAAACACCGCTTGGCCATGGCTGCGGGCCTGGTGATTGTCGCCCTCTATGTGGTGGCTGTATTTTGCGAGTTTTTGGCACCCTATTCCCTCGATCATCGACAAGTTGAATACGCGTTTGCCCCGCCTCAGCGTCTGCATTTTGTGTCGGACGAGGGGGCGCATGTCTGGCCCTTTGTGTATGGGCTCAAAGGCGTGCGGCACCCGCAAACCCTGCGAAAGTTCTACATTGAAGACCGCGCGCGGCGGTATGCCGTGCGTTTGTTTGTGCGGGGCGCGCCCTATCGGTTCTGGGGCTTGTTCGAGACCGACGTGCATTTCTTCGGCGTCGATGAGGGGGGCACGCTCTTTTTGTTGGGCACGGATCATCTCGGGCGGGATTTGCTGTCGAGAATTATTTACGGCGCGCGCGTTTCTCTGACCATTGGGTTGGTGGGGGTGACACTGAGTTTTGTGTTTGGCCTCGCGATCGGCGTGGTGTCTGGCTACTACGGAGGGTGGATCGACAATCTCATCCAGCGCGGGATCGAAATTCTCAGGTCGTTTCCATCCATTCCGCTGTGGATGGCCTTGGCCGCAGCCTTGCCCGCGTCGTGGTCGCCGTTGCAGGTCTATATGGGCATTACGGTTGTGTTGTCCTTGATTGGGTGGACGGGCCTGGCGCGGCAGGTGCGCGGGAAAATTTTGTCCTTGCGCGAAGAAGATTTTGCCATCGCGGCCCTGCTTGCGGGCGCGAGCCGCTGGCGGATTATGACGCGGCACCTGCTGCCATCATTTATGAGTCATATTATCGTGAGTTTGACGCTGGCGGTGCCGGGCATGATTTTGGGCGAGACCTCGCTGAGTTTTCTCGGCCTGGGTTTGCGCCCGCCCGTGACGAGTTGGGGCGTGTTGTTAAAAGAGGCGCAGAACGTTCAGGCCGTGGCCTTTCAGCCGTGGCTGTTGACGCCTGTGGTTTTTGTGATCATCACCGTGCTCGCATTTAACTTTGTCGGCGATGGCCTGCGCGACGCCGCCGATCCTTATTCGCGTTAGGAGATTGAATTTATGACATGGATGCACCTGTCTGCCGTCGTACAAGCAGGCGACAGGCAGGCAGGATAGACAGGATAGGACACCGCCCACACATCCCGTTTATCCATGTTCAATGGGTTAGAACAACTTTTTAGGGGATGAGACTTATGGAACTGCGACAAAACAGGGTACAACGCAAATTGCAACGCGGCGAACAAGCTTATGTGGCTGGTGGATTTACGCACGCCGATGACATCGACGCGTTTGGCCCTGCGGGGTTTGATGGGATATGGATCGAGGGCGAACACGGCGCGATGGCCTTCGACGAGTTGGGCAATCTCACGCGCGCGTGTGACCTGTGGGGCATGACGTCAATTGTGCGCGTCAATCGCAACGATCAGACGCTCATTTATCGCACCTTGGACCGCGGCGCGCAGGGCATTGTGGTGCCGCATGTGAACACGCGCGAAGAAGCGGAAAACGTCGTGGCCGGCGGCCGCTTCGCGCCGATTGGGCAGCGCGGCATGTTCACGAGCCGACAGGGCTATGGGGTTGCGGACTATTTTGCCAAGGCCAATGCCGAGGTGTTGCTCACCGTTTTGATCGAAGACATCATCGCCGTAGAAAATCTGGATGAAATCCTCACTGTCGATCAAATAGATGTGTTTTTTGTCGCGCCTTCGGATTTGGGGGCATCGATGGGGTATATCAACGACCTGCAAAACGACGCGGTGCAAAAGACGATTGACAATGCCCTCGAAAAAATTATCGCGGCGGGACGCGTAGCGGGCACGATGACCACGTCGGACAATGTCGGCAAATTTGCCGCTGCGGGCGTGCAGATGTTGCTCGTGAACAGCACGGGATGGCTACACGCAGGCGCGAAAGCTTATGTTGCGCGCGCCAAAGGAGGCGTGTGATTTGGACAATGTGCTGACCATCAGCAATTTGAAAACGCACTTTTTTCTCGACGAGGGAACCGTGCGCGCGGTGGATGGCGTCACCCTGAACATCCCGCGCGGAAAGACCGTGGGGATTGTGGGAGAGAGCGGGTGCGGGAAAAGCGTGACGGCCTTTTCTGCCCTGCGCTTGGTGTCATCACCTGGGCAAATTGTGGATGGTGACATCATTTTGCATCGGTCAGACCGCGCGGTCTCTCTGACGGACTTAGACGGAGAGGGCGAGGATATTCGCGCGATTCGCGGGCGCGAGATTGCGATGATTTTTCAAGAACCCATGACCTCGCTGAGTCCCGTGCATACGGTTGGGTTTCAAATTGTCGAAGCCATTCGGTTGCACCTCAACTTGCGAGGCGAAGCCGCGCGCGCGCACGCTGTACACATGCTCGAGCGAGTCGGCATCCCGGATGCAGATGCGCGCTTCGCGCAATATCCCCACGAGATGAGCGGCGGGATGCGACAGCGCGCGATGATCGCCATGGCGCTGTCCTGCCGGCCCGCGCTGTTGATTGCCGATGAACCCACGACGGCATTGGATGTCACCATTCAGGCTCAGATACTGGATCTGATGCGCGATTTGCAACGCGAATTTCTGATGTCGATTATGTTGATCACCCACGACTTGGGCGTGGTCGCGGAAATGGCCGATGAAGTGGCGGTGATGTACATGGGGCGCATTGTGGAACGCGCGGCGACCGAGGAGATTTTTGAAGATCCCAAACACCCCTACACGCGGGCGTTGATGCAATCCATCCCCGGCATGGGCACGGTGCCGAAGACGCGCTTGCAGACCATTGCGGGTTCTGTGCCCGACCCCTACGCGCGATTGCAGGGATGTCCTTTTCACCCGCGATGTGGCGCGGTACACGACGGGGTATGCAATCGGGGCGAACGGCCAGAACTGCTTTCTGTCGGGCGCGATCGCGCGGTCGCATGTGTGCTTTATGGAGAGGATGGGCGCGATGCGTGAACAGAACGCCCTTTTGCGCGTGCGCGGCCTGAAAAAGCATTTTCCCATTGCGCGCGGTTTTTTCAATACCGTTGTCGGTCATGTCAAAGCCGTTGATGGCGTGAACTTTGACCTGTTTGAAGGCGAGTGCATGGGCCTAGTAGGCGAAAGCGGGTCGGGAAAAACAACGGTTGGACGCGCGATTTTGCGCGCGTTGCCGCCCACTGCCGGCGAGGTGTGGTTTCGCAAAGACGGGCAAGAGATCGATGTCGCACAAGCCCCCTATGACGTGCTCAAGGTTTTGCGCCGAGATATGCAGATGATTTTTCAAGATCCCTACGCCTCGTTGAACCCGCGCATGACCGTGCTCGATATCGTGGGTGAACCGCTGCTCGTCAATGGGGTGACAGACCGCGGAGAACGAGAAGATCGCGTGCGGGAACTGCTCGTTCAAGTGGGTTTAAAACCCCATTTTCTGCGGCGATATCCCCATGCTTTTAGCGGAGGGCAAAGGCAGCGCATTGGCATTGCACGGGCATTGGCATTGCATCCCAAACTGGTCGTGGCCGACGAACCGGTTTCCGCGCTCGATGTCTCTGTGCAGGCACAGGTGCTCAACCTCCTTCGGGAATTGCAGGAAAAGTTTGGATTGACCTACCTTTTCGTTGCCCACGACCTGAGCGTGGTGCGTCATATTTCCGACCGCGTGGCCGTGATGTACGTGGGTAAGATCGTGGAATTGGCTCCTGTGGATCAGCTATTTCAAAGTCCAGCACATCCCTATACGGAAGCACTCTTGTCGGCTGTGCCCGTTCCAAATCCCAAAATCAAAAAAAAGCGCGTCGCGTTGTCTGGCGAGGTCGCGGATCCCAGCAACACGCCTTTGGGCTGTGCGTTCCATCCGCGCTGTCCCTATGCAGAGGATCGATGCCGCCATGAAGTGCCCGAATTGCGCGAAATCGCGCCCGGACACGCGGTGCGCTGTTTTCTAAGCGACACCTTACAATTGGAGGGCATGGCGGGGTAGGGGCAGACCCTTTGTATCTGTCCATCACTTGAAAGGAGAAAGAGATGAAGGTCGAACATATCGCCTTTGTGGTTGATGACCCCGAAGAAGTTGCAAAATGGTATTGCGATAACTTGGGCATGCGCGTGGTGCGCCAAGGCCCGCCGCCCATCAAAATGACGTTTTTGGCCGATTCGGAAGGGCAAACGATGTATGAGATTTACGCCCAGCCCGAAGTCAATACCCCAGATTACGCTTCGATGCACCATCTGGCCTTGCATTTTGCGTATTATGCCGAGGACCTCGAGGCCACTTTTGAACGCCTGAAAGCCGCGGGTGCAATGGTCGTGCAAGCACCAGCACTCACAGATGCCGGGGATACGCTGGCGATGCTGCGAGACCCCTGGGGCGTCTGCGTGCAACTGGTCAATCGAAAAAAAAAGATGATTTAACGGGCGAGACGCAAGACGCGAAATGTGAGAGGACCTATCAGCGGTCAGCCATCCATGTAGGGACAACCCCCTGTGGTTGCCCGAAGATACGAGAGGCGCGAGGTCGTGACAGTGCCTTTCACAGACAGGTCAGTTTCCGCCCTGTTTTTCAAAGGTTTTAATTGACCATCATGCCTGTTGAACGTAGATTATGGCCCCATGTGATTCTGGGAGGGTATATGCCTGTTTTTGATGTCAAGAGGCTCAACAGTGCCTGCGTGCAAGTGTTTGAGGGAGCGGGTTTGGATGCTGAAGAAGCGCGCCAGATTGCACATTCATTGGTGCTGTCCAATTTGATGGGACACGATTCTCACGGTGTGATTCGCGTGGTGCAATACGTTCAGGCACTCAGAGAAGGGCGCGTGAACGCCGGGCAAAAGATCGGGATCATCCGCGAAGCCGATGCCTCGGCGGTTGTCAATGGCGGCTGGGGGTTTGGACAAACCGTTTGTCACCAAGCCATGGCACTGGCCATGAAAAAGGCAAAACAGCGGTCGGTCGCCGTGGTCGAACTTTTTAACAGCGGTCATATTGGGCGTTTGGGTGAATATGTGGAGGTGGCTGCTCATGCCGAGATGATTGGCATTGTCATGTGCAACAATCACGGCGGAGGGTTGCTTCAGCATCCGTTTGGTGGCATAGACGCGCGCATGTCGCCCAATCCAATTGCCGTGGGTATGCCTACGGGCGGCGATTTTCCCATTGTCGTGGATTTAACCACCAGTGTTGTCGCCGAGGGGAAAATTCGGGTGAAACGCAATTTGGGCGAGTCATTGCCCGAAGGCTGGGTGATCGATGCAGAGGGCAACCCGACAACGGATCCCGCAAAATTTTACGGGCCACCCAGAGGGGCCATTCTGCCTTTTGGCGGGATTTCAGCACACAAGGGCTATGCCCTCTCTGTGGTTGTCGATGTTTTGTCTGGCGCGTTGGGTGGGGACGGGTGTAGTCAAAAAGGCGGTATTTCCGGCGGCAATGGGGTGTTTGTGATGGCACTCGATATCGCTGCCTTTGTCGGACGCGATCAATTTCGCGATGAAATGCAATCGTTTGTGCAATTTTTGAAAAGCGCGAGGCTCGGGCCCGGGTTTGATGAAATTTTAATGCCGGGTGAGATGGAAGCTCGCATGCGAACAAAAAAAGAAGCTCATGGAGTGAACATTGACGACGAGACCTGGCGACAGATCTGTGAAACAGGGCGAGGCGTGGGGGTCACCATACAGTGACCCCAAATGGTCTTTGCATCTTTGTTACAGTCTTTTTTTGTAACCAAAATTTTCAGATATAGAATAGGAGTGTCCCATGATTGGATTTGATACCCTCAAGGCGGCTGTGCGATTGCAGGAGGAAGCAGGCTTTGACGAGCATCAGGCGCGGGCCTTGGTCGCCACCTTTGCCGAAGGCATTGGTGAGAATTTGACGACGCGGGACGACTTGGTGACGACAGAAGCCGCACTGCGTAGCGATCTGGAGAAAGTTGAGACATCCATCCCTGCGTGGCGATCTGGAGAAAACCGAGGCGGTGTTGCGGACTGAGATGCGTGAGCTTGAGCAGCGTATGACCGTGCGGCTTGGGGCGATGATTGCTGCCGCGGTGGGGATTCTCGTGGCGGTGGACAAGTTGCTATGAGCGAGGGGCTTGATATGCGGTTCCTCGCACGTCGGGTTTGTCCATAACTTCAGGTAAAGTGAGGAGTACATAAATGGCATCTATGACCATTACATTGTTGGGACATGCGTCTATTCGGTTGGAACCCGATTCCGGAGAGGTGTTCTTTTTTGATCCGTGGCTCGATGAGAATCCCACTTGCGATCTTTGTGTGGCGGATATTCAGCATGCCGATGTGGTGATTGCCAGTCACGGACACAGCGATCACATTGGCGATTCGCTGCGCCTGTGTCAGAAGACTGGGGCGACGTTTGTCGGCAATTTTGAACTGTGTCTGGTGGCGGAAAAACACGGCTTGGAAATCGGCGGCCGTGCCATACCGATAAACCCGGGAGGAACCGTTGCAGTACCAGGTGCTCACATTACGGCCACGCAGGCATTTCACTCGCTTTCCATGTCGCCCGCATTGCGTTTGGGTGATGCGCCCGATGATCAATATTTTCGCCCCGACGGCGCGGTTTGCGGCATGGTCATGGCGTTTGACAATGGCATCTCGGTTTACGATACCGCGGATACCACTGTGTTTGGCGACATGCAACTGATCGGGCAAATGTATGGCCCTCAGATTGCCATTTTGCCGGTGGGCGGGAAATACACCATGGGCATCCGAGAAGCCGCGCGGGCCGCCAGCTTTATTCGATCGGATATCGTCATTCCATGTCACTATGGCGAAACCCTAGGCCAGCCCGCAGACATCGATGCGTTTTCAAACGCTGTCTCGTTCCTTTCGCCCCAGACCCAAGTCGTGGCACTCAGTCCGGGTGCATCCGTTACGTATCACGCCAGTTCAATTGAATTTTGAAGGGAGAGGAGATTTGCCGCAGGAAGAACTCAATGCCATCGTAACGCAACGTCTTGAAGTGACGCCCGATTTGATTATCCTTCGCGTGACGCCCGATGGGTGGGAATTGCCAGCTTTTGAAGCCGGGCAATTTGCCGTGCTCGGGCTGCCGCGCGATGCCCCTCGAACCGAGTTTTCAGACGCCGTCGAAGATTTGAAAGAACCGCGCAAAGGATTGATTCGGCGGGCGTATTCCATTGCGTCGTCTTCAGTGGCGACAGAATATCTCGAATTTTATATCACGTTGGTGCGGTCGGGCGCGCTGACGCCCAGGCTGTTTGCACTCGAAATAGGCGACCACCTCTGGCTGGGGCCAAAAATCACGGGCATGTTCACGCTGCAAGATGTTCCGCCAAACAAACACGTCGTAATGGTGGCGACCGGCACGGGATTGGCGCCTTATATGAGTATGCTGCGGACGTATTTGCGAGAAAACAAAGAGCGGCGATTTGTCGTGCTGCACGGCGCGCGCCATTCGTGGGATTTGGGATATCGATCAGAATTGGAAACCATGCAAGATCTATGCGACAATTTCACGTACATCCCTCAGATTAGCCGTCCGGCGAACGAGCACGTGGCGTGGAGCGGACATACGGGCTATGTGCAAAATTTGTGGACCGATGGCCCGCTCGATGAGGTTTGGAACGGTCATCCAACGCCGGAAGACACGCATGTGTTTGTCTGCGGCAACCCCTATATGTGCGAAGACGTGACAAAAATTCTGGTCTCGGAGGGCTTTGAGGAGCACAAGCGAAGAGACCCGGGACAGGTGCATGTGGAACGCTACTGGTAGATTGCCATGCGTGTTGAAACAGAATGTGACGCGGTTGTGCTCGGCGCAGGCCACAACAGCTTGATTTTGCAGGCTTATTTGTGTCGTGCAGGACTTGATGTGATTTGTCTCGAGCGATCGGGAATGCCCGGAGGCGGGTTGGCAACTGTTGAAGACCCCCGCTATCCGGGTTTTTTGCACAATACGCATTCTTTTTTTCATCGCGGCATCACGCACATGCCCTGGTTTTACGACCTGCACCTCGAACAGTACGGCGCGCGCTATATCGAACCCGAACTGAATGTGGCCCTCGTGCTCAAAAATGGCGACGTGCTGGAATGGTGGACGGACTTTGAACGCACTGAAGACAGTTTCGCGCGGTTCAGCAAAAGGGATGCACAGGCACTTCGGCGATGGCGCGATGCGTTTGCCCCCATTGTCAGCAACATTCTGTCCGCAGAGGCGCAGGCACCGCCTTTGCCGCACGGGTTGCGGCGAAATATCCTGTCGCAGACCCGAGAGGGGCAGATGTTGCTCAAGGTCAGCGCGCGTTCCCCCCTTGAGTTTGTGCATCGGGAATTCGAACACCCGGTCATTCGGGCTGGGTTGCTGTTTTTCAATGGGCTGCGCGAAGTCGATCTGCGTGCCACTGGGTTTGGACACCACATACCGGCGTTGCTGGCGAGCAAGGGGAAAGCGCAGATGTGTCGGGGCGGGTCAGCGGGCCTGGCGCGCGCCTTGGTTTCTGCTGTTTGCGACATGGGCGGCAAAATCTGGTTGCAAACCGAGCCTGCGCGCATTGTGGTGGAAGGCCATCGCGTGACCGGTGTCGAAACAGCAGATGGCAAATACATCAAAACGCGCATGGTCGTGTCCGGCTTGAATCCCCATCAGACATTTCTCGATCTGATCGACCGCGAGGCATTGCCCAAAACCTGGGGGAATCGGGTCAAAAAATTTCAGTATAACGTGCTGGCACCGCTGTTTGCCCTCCATGTGAATCTCCGCGAACCGCCGCATTATCGCGCGGCGCGAAAATATCCCAAAGTACAGGACGCGCTGATGGTCATTTTGGGATTGGAACGCGCGGACCAGTATCTGGATATCGTTGCACACCACGAAAAGGGAACGATTCCGCGGCCCGTGATGTGGGGCGCGTGCCCGACGCGCTTTGACGACACGCAGGCCCCTCGAGGGAAACACACGGCTTTTATGTGGCAGAAGTTGCCCTTTCATTTGTATGGCGATGCTGCAAACTGGGATCGCCAACGCGATGCGGTCGGTCGAGACATGCTGGCCGCGTGGTCTGAATATGCACCCAATTTGAAGGAGTGTGTGATCGATTCTTTTGTCCGCAGTCCACGAGATGTTGAACGCGCGTTGCCCAATATGCGGCACGGCGATTTGCTCGTCGGTGCGTTTACAAACGGACAGGTGGGGTATAACCGACCCTTCCCCGGTGCCGGGCACTATCGCGGGTATTTTGAGGGATTGTATCTTTGTGGGTCGTGTTGCCATCCCGGGGGCAATGTGACCGGGTTGCCGGGGTACAATGCGGCACAGGTCATTCACAGTGATCTGGGCATCCCCGCTTCATGGATACCCGAGCCCGTGGATGTGAGATTGAGGAGAACGTGATTTCAATAAGATTGAGGACACCGACTCGACTGAGTAGCCTTAATCGGTTCTACAATATCCTGGACGAGTCAATATCTGGGCGGCAACAGAAGGCTTAAGGACTGTTTGTATTCGTCGTTTTGGAGCATTGAATCACCTCTTTGTTCCAAGAGGTCAGGGCAAGAGAAGGGGGAAGTAGGATGCGATGGAGAGGACAAAGCCGAGGACGGTGAGCACGAGACAGATCAGGGCAGCGAGAATGGTGATGCGCCCTTCGCGGTATTCTGCACTTGAAACGAGGATTTGCGCGGCGATCCAGCCGCCAATAAAGCCGCCTAGATGCGCCCAGTTGTTGACGCCGCTCATGAGAAAGCCCATGACAAACAGCAAAATGGCCCATTGCCACATCTGCCGCGTCATGAGTGACGCAAGATGGGTTTTCTGGTTGCGCCCGTACACGATGATGGCGGCAAAAAGCCCAAAAATAGCACCCGACGCGCCCACCGTGGGATAGCCGCTGATCAAGTTGGAGAGGATAAAACCCACAGCACCGGCGATGGTGTAGATGATAAAATAGCGCGCGGGGCCAAAGAGATGTCCAACATCCGGACCGAGTTGCCGAATCCACATGACATTGAACAGGATGTGAAGGAGGCTGCCGTGAAGATACGTCGCTGTGAGCACGGTCCACCACGGCGCATCGCCATAAGTCATGCCGAGGACGACCAGTGGGCGTTGCCCCGGGCTGAGCATGCCAAACAGCCCACCGCTCATGGACAGTGCGGCTTTGAGATCGAGCAACAGACTGATGGCGTAGAGGGCAATACACGCGGTAGGGATCAGGGTGAGCACATCGATTCGACCCCCAAAAAGTCGGTTCAGCGCGGGGCCGATGCCCCACAGGTTGGGTTGATACGCGCCGCAATGTGGGCACCGTTTCTCGTCGGTATTGATGAGGTAGCCACAGCCTGGGCAAATCATGGACGTGGGGGAAGGCATTGTTTTACTCGAGTCGTGACCAGTTGTTGAGGATGAGCGAGAGGCCCTTGAGTACGCGGTGCATCTCGCGTTCTGAAGTGTGCCCCATCGCCGCAATGCGAAACGCGCGGTCTCGGGTATCGCCATATCCCAAGCCGAGTTGAACGTTGAGCAATGCCTTTGCTCTGGCAACAAAATCCGACCCGGAAATGTGGTCTGGCAAACAGATGGCACTCACGGTCAGGCTCTCGTATCCCGGTTTGGCCATAAGGCTTAGGCCATGCGCGGTGGCCCAATCGCGTTGCATTTGGGCGAGGTTGTGGTGGCGTTTAAAGCGTTGATCGCCTTCTCGTTTCATTTCTTTGAGGCGTGCGCTCAGGCATTGCAAGGTCAAATCCGCGACTGTCATCGGTGTTTGGGCTATTTTTGCGCGCGTTCGCCACTCGATCAGATCGAGGACATAGCCGCGGTCTGGCGTTTTGGCGGCAACATCAAACGCGCGGTCTGATGCGATCATCACGGATCCGATGGTCGGGCACGCAAAGTCTTTTTGTAGGCTCCAAAAATAATAGTCGGGCCGCAGGGTTGCAATCGGGGTATCGGTTGCCCCGGCAATGCTCACCGCGTCAATGGCGATCAGGGTTTGGGGGGATGTGTCTCGCACCGCGTCACACATCTTTTGGATGGGCAGCATCACGCCCGTGGAGGTTTCGTTGTGGGTCAAAAGGACCAGGTCGTACTGTTTGGCAATGGCGTCTACCCAGGCTTGAACACCAATACCGTCGCCCCAGTCGGCTTTTAAGACGTCGATGTAACGCCCATGCCGTTTGAAGACCTGGGTCCATTTTTTTGAAAACGCCCCGATGTCCATGCCCAGTGTCGCACAGTTGCGCGGGGTGTTGGCGACGACCATTTCCCAGTTGTAACTGCCGGTGTGACCAAAAATGAGCGGCGTAAAACTCGGGGGAATTTGGAAAATTTCGCGCAGCAAGTCTGCGGTTTTTTGATAGCGGGCTTTGAATGCAGCGGATCGGTGAGAATAGGTCGTCTGGTACGTTTGCAACACGTTGCGAACCGCGGGGGTGAGCCTGTGTGGGCCAGGTGCCCAAAGCGTGAGGGCGGGCAGACGCAGGTTGGCGATTTCTCGAGCGAAGGTTGAGGGCAAGCGGTTTGCTCCAAAAAAAAAACCCGTTAATTTAACGGGTTGAAAATGGAGCGGGAAACGGGATTCGAACCCGCGACCTTCTGCATGGCAAGCAGATGCTCTAGCCAGCTGAGCTATTCCCGCTCGTTTTGAGGCTAAAACTACACAAAGGGCTATGGCTTGTCAAGGTCAATTTTGCGTGAGATATGTTGATAAAGGATGGGGTCTTTATTATATTCTGACGCACATTGACGACTCTGCGACTTAGCGAATCAAAGTTCGCAACGGACCTTACGCTATATCTCGTCATTTGCCTGAAACGAGATATACGAGATATTGTGGCGAGATGAAGCATTTTTCGTCCAATTGCATAACATCAGTTCGCAATTTTTACCCATTGCGTCGATTCGTCAATTCATTCGTCACACCATCGACCTTAATACACGGAGGGATGACTTTGATGCGAAACAGACTTTTTTTGCTTACTGTTAGTTTTTGTTTTTTGACTGCGGGATCGGCATGGACACAAGATCGGATATCTATATCGGCTGATTTTGACGGCAATGGTGCGGTTGATTTTGTCGATTTCTCGCGTTTTATGGCCCAATTTGGCCGGTCTTTTGACGAGCGCGATTTTGATCGTACACGGGATTTAAACGGTGATGGAAGTATTGATGGCGAAGATGCCTTTCTGTTTGCCGATGTTTTTGCCGACAATGCATCTGAGGCTTCTGTGCGAATTTTCGATGGCCCGAACGCCAACGCCATGTTGCGCCTCGATCCGCATGGCAATGGCTTTCTGATCTATCTGGAAAACATCGATCGCATTGGGGGGTATCGCATTGTCTTTGATGCACCCGAAGAGAATAATGTCCGCAGTGTGCAAGATCACCTCGGCATGGGGATGTTGCCGCCGCGGCGCACATTGCAAGGGGTTGAGATCGTCGGATTGGTATTGGGCAATCGGTTCGTCGATCGGGAGGAATTGGTCGATCAGAAGGGATTGATTGCGACCGTGACCTTTGATACCACAGGTGTTGATGTTGTGGCTGTGCATTTGCGCGGGCCTCGGTTTGATCTGAACAATCACAACTATCGCGGGCAGCGCAACGCGATCCATGTGACCGAGAGCGATAATATTCTCGTGGTTGATCAAGCAGATGTTGAGGTTTCACCGCGCGTTTTTAATTTTGGGCATATCGAGCTGGGCGAAACAGCGTCTCGCACTTTTGTGGTTGAGAATACATTTGCCGAAATTGTTATTGACACGTTGCGGAATCTGTCAGTTGAGATCGCGACATCGGGATCGGAAATAGCGGTTGCCCCTCGGAGCGTTGGCGTACTTACCGACTTGACCGAAGGCCTGGGCGGGGAGGAAAGCATCAGAATTAACATGGCGTTTACGCCGATGCAACTGGGTATTTTTTCGGGTTTTGTCGATGTTAAAACGAATCGCCCCGAGCGCGAAATTATCCGCGCGCACGTCATGTCCCGCGTACACGATGGGAGCATCGCATTGCGACACGTTGCCGCAGATTTTGACGACAACGGTGCTGTTGACTATGGCGATTTTGACCAATTGATCGCGCGGTTTGGTCAAACGCTCAGGTTGAGCAAATACGATCTGGACCGCGATGGCGTTGTGGATGCAGATGATGCGTTTTTGCTCGCGGATGTCATCACCCCCGCGTTTTCCGAACGGGTGGGGTTGATCCCCGGTGTCAATCGGGAGGCGGCTGTGCGCGTGCAAGGCGCGGGTGAGGATTTTGAGGTTTTTGCGCTCGGTCTCGAGCGACTGGGGGGGTATCGGATCGTTTTAAATTACAACCCGGAGGATGTGGAATTGCGCTGGGCGCGGGATCGGGCCGGCGGCGGGATATTGCCCATTCACAAAACGGCCACCGGGGCTGAAATTGTGGGGATGGGATTTGGCGCGCGGCTCGAAGTGCCCGATCATGCTCCGCTGGCAGAATTCAATGTCCTCCCCCTCAAGGATCAACCTGACGTGCAATCTCTCGTATCTGTTGCCGATGTGGTCTTGCGCGGCCATCGGGGAGAACGCGATACGGTCAAAGTCGTGCGGATTGCTGCCAATGGTCTGGATGTCATTCCCCGGGTGATCGATTTCGGTGCTGTGCGCCTGGGCACAACCGCGGTGGATTCCATGCGCGTTTTTAATTTGAATGACAGGCCGGTCGGTTTTACGATTGTTTCGCAGGACTCAGCGGTGACCACCAAGCCGCGCACTGTGGGCGCGCAGAACCCCGGCCGCGGGTGGCCTGTTCAAGTGACCTATACGGCGATTTCTGTGGGGCCTTTTTCGGGTACCCTACTGGTTTCTGCCGAGGCTGGAGACCCGTCGCCTGTTGTGGTTCAAATTATGGCCTCTGTCACGGATCTCGTGCGCGTCGCTCCCGATGTCCTGAATTTTGGCGATGTTTTTGTGGGTCAAAGCCAATCCCAATCCGTGACGGTGACCAATCCCAACGTCGATCCGTTGCGTATTGACGAGATTGAATTTTCGAGCGCGGATAGCAATTTTGCAATCGGTCCCGCCGCGGCATTGCCGCGCTCTGTCGCGGGGGAAGGCGGAACCGAGACCCTCGGCGTGCGTTTCGCGCCGCGCGTGCAGGGCGCGATTCGCGATACACTGCGAATTTCCGGGGGGGATACGACGTATGTGATACCGCTTTCCGGGCGCGGCATTCAAGCTCGGGTTCGGGTGGAGTATGATGAACTCGATTTTGGAACACTCAGACAGGACCGGGACAGTCTGCAAACGGTGAGGGTTTTCAATGCCGGGAATATTGCGCTGGTCATGGCGCAGGTGACTGTTTCGGGAGACGGGTTTACTGTCGTCGATGCACCCGATTTGCCCGATACCCTGAGCGTGGGGGATGCGCGCGCGGTTCGCGTGGGGTTTATGCCGAAAATGTCGGGCGATCACGAGGGAATTTTGCGGATTGCGTTTGCGTCGCCGGCACAGGAAGAAACGCGCGAGGTGCCCCTGTATGGCACGGGACAGACGCCCTCGCCCGATTTTGATGGCGATGGCGAAGTCGGTTTCGCGGATTTTGTTCTGTTTGTACAGGCGTTTGACAGTGAACAATTTAATCCGATCTACGATCTCGATGGCGACGGGGAAATCGGCTTCAGCGATTTTATTGCATTTGCAAGTGCATTTGGGCAAACAGTTGGGTAGGAAAAGCAACCCCTGGCCGGCCTACCGATCGGTAGGCGACAGGAGTGATAAGATGAATGAGGCTGTGAATGTCAATCGCGCTTCGCGCCGTGCCCTTGGACAACGGACACCTCTTGTTGGGATGAAGAGCCTATGGGGAATTATTTACGCCGCATCTGTATCCTAGGCTGTGTACGACAATTAGGTTGTGAGCCCAAATTAGCCAATAATCGGTCAAGCCAATTTTCTATAAGTATATGTTTTTAATTGTGATCAAAAATTTGCAATCTCTTGCATTTTGTTGAGATTAGCCGATTTTAGCCATTATCGTACACACCCTAGTACCCGTGTATGTAATGCCCACCTTCGGGAAACCAGATCAAATCAATCAAAAAAGAACAGCCCACGGCAAACACATAGCCCACAATCAACCCGTAACAACACGGCTTAACCCTGCGGTAAAGTGAAATGCCCCCAAAACTCAGAATCAGCAATTTGGCGAGCCACACCAAGAAAATATCCAGCACATAGAGTCGAACATAACCGCTCGACATCAGCATCATACCCAGCGGATGAAAGGGCCACCAGGAAAATCGGCTCTGCATCACTTGAACAACACCCGCGGCCGCGCCGCCGAGAACCCACACGCCAATTTTTCCCGGATCAGTTACGGTAGGGTCCGTATCCGCAACCACTTTGGCAATGCCCTCGTACATCCCGATTGGCGCGCCCACCAAAGACCAGGTGCGGAAGGTGCTTCCCCCCTCTTCGTAGCAGATGGAAACCGTATAAAGAATGGCCGCCAGCATGCCCAGCACCAGGCTGCCAACCACCACCCACCCCACCCGCTTTGTCGGCCCCATCAGGCGTTCCACATGGGGCAGTGCCGCCGGCAAACGCCAGCCGGCCAGCAAACGCCAATTCACCAGCCGAAGCCCCACCAGCGTGGACTCATGCATCTGGCTTGCGCCCACTGTCATATCCAGAATCGACGTGCCGAAATTCGGAAACAGATACGCAAACCCGCTGGCCGCCAGAAACTTCATCACCACGAAAATGCTCGCCCAGAAAAGCAACAGCCAGGCCAGGCCAATCCCCGCGCTGTAACCCGCCCTGTGCAGCCAGAAAACCATATACAGGCCTCCGCCCAAAATGCCAAACAGGGCTAATCGGGGGGACAAAATCGCAGTCTCTGCCTCGCCACTCTCGGGCGGCCGCACCACCTGCTGAAAAACCCTTCGCAGATGTCCACGAGCAGCCCAAATTGCCCAGATCACCAGTCCCATGCTCACGCCGTGCGTGAACAGTCCTAAAATGGCAGTCGGTTTGGCCTCTTGCCCGGCCAACCCCACCGAAAATCCGACCCTGGACATCCCGTAAAGCCCCGCCTGCCCCGCCAGCCACAAGGACCAGATGCTGAACAGGATATTCAGATCACATAGAAAGGTAAACCCCAGCACCGTGGGCAAAAGCCGATAGGAGAACGGCTGCAAATAGCGCGACCACTCTGCACCCCTGGGCCCTCTTGGACCATAATAGGCGTCAAAAATCGCCAGCCTGGGAAACCCTGGCATCCAGTATTCAATCAGATTCCACAGCAGGGGGACCGCAGAGACCGCAAAACCCACCCAGAACAGCCAGTTCCGCACAAACGGCGGCCATCCGCGCGCGCGGTCAAAGCCCTCGGTCAAATCGAGCGGTACCTGCGCCAGCGGATAGGTGAGCCGTTCGTGCCGAACCCACTGCTTTTGGAACACCGCGGTCAACCCCAGCCCAATGCCCGTCATCGCCAATCCGGCGGACATCGCCCAAAAAATAGGCGGTAGCCACGCCCCCCACGGCAGTGCCGCGCCGTCCTCTAGTCCCCAAAAAAATCCCTCTGTCACTCCGGGAAAATCCGCGGGAAACATCCACCAGGGCAAATGGTCAAAAATCAGTTCCCGCCACCGGTTTTCGGGGGAGGCATAATATCTGGGCGCCGCCATGGCACCCACCCACTGGGTAATCCAGTTATAACCCGCAAAAGACCCGCCCACCCAAAGCATACCCAACGCCATCCGCAACTCTGCGGATGTCAGAGACAGCCGGGGCACAAACCGCTTCAAAATGGCATTCACCAGAAGCCATGCCACAAAGGGCAACAGCACCGCCAAAGGCAGGTTCGCCATCGCCATATGTGCAGACCGAGATTTAAATTCCAAAAACGTTGCGGCAACACAGGCAAGCACCACCGCGGCCGCGGCAAGCACCACCGCGGTCCTGTGCAGGCCCTCCTCGGCCCTAGCAGACGACGCTGGCGACGAAAAGAGCGTCCTTTTGCTCGCAGGCGCGCTCATAACTCAGAATCCAAAAAAAGAAAACGCGTGATCTTACACCGTGCCCGGCAGGTATTTTTCATTCTATTCCACCGCCCCATAATGCGGTCCCCAGGCCGCCGCGATCTGTTGCCCAAGACCCTCAACGGCAATGTCTTCCGCTGCATTCAGCGGCGTAAATCGCCGCGCCCACGCCAGGTTCTGCGCGAGTTCAGCCTCCGTGAACATGCCGATCACGGCTGTGCAGACGCCGGGCAATCCCAACGCATAACGGAGGGCCACTTCATGATCGTGCATCCCATGCGCGGCCAGAGCCGAAGCCGTCGGTTTTTCGTACGTCATGTCCAACGCCCCACCGTAAACCTTCATTGCCGCTACGCCCACATTCCGTTCATACGCCAAAGGCAACACCTCATTCTCAAAATTGTAGGTATGGCGATCCGCAAAATTCAGGGCGAGCATCACCACATCTATGTCCGCTTCCCGCAACACGCGGGCGGTCCTCCAGGGCGAGTTGTGTGCCGTAACTCCTATGAACCGCGTCCATCCCCGCCTTCGGGCTTCCCGCAGTCCAGCCAGTGCCCCATCAGGTGCCAGCACCCGATCCACATCCCTTTTGCCCATTGAATGTACATAAACCAGATCCACCTGATCGGTCTGCAAATCTTTCAGGCCGTTCTCCAGCATCTCCAGTACCTGTTCCGCTTCATCTGCTGGCGTCTTGGTCACCAAAAATACCTCGTCCCGCCGCTCTGCCATCACCTGCCCCAGTTGTACATGCGCCCGACCATATCCGGGCGCCGTGTCGATATACGTCACCCCGAGGTCTATCGCCTTGTGGCAAAGCGCAATGGCGTCATCGTCTGAAAGCCCCATCCCGCCGGGGGCAGATCCATAACCCAGAATGGGCACCCGCTCTCCGGTTTTACCCAGAACTCTATGGGGGACCGCGCTCGTCGCTCGTGATATGACCTCTCGTACTGTATCCTGCGCCATGATACCCTCCTGATTTAGCACCGAAATCGCCAATCACCTGTCTGTAATATGGCGTCACGGGACTTGTCTTGTCAACATTTGATCTGTCGTGTGGCTTGATTTTTATATTCAAGTTCTTATATTGCGCTCCAGCTCTTCAATATGTAAATCAAAACGAAAAACCCAATGCCTGTGTGGAGGAACTGTGAACAAAATGAACGTGCTATTCATCGCGGTAGATGATCTTCGTCCACAACTCGGTTGTTATGGTCAAGATTTCGTACAGTCGCCGAACATCGATCAATTGGCCGCAGAGGGCGTCCTCTTCGAGCGCGCCTACTGCCAGCAAGCCGTATGCGCGCCTTCTCGATCGAGCGTTCTGAGTAGCTGCCGCCCAGATACGACAACAATTTACGACTTACAGACCCCCTTGCGGTCCGCGATGCCCGATATCCTCTCGCTGCCACAGCACTTCAAGCAGCACGGATACGAGACGCGATCCATCGGAAAAATCTATCACCATCGAAACGATGATCTGCAAGGATGGTCTGCCGAACCACATGTCTCAAGGGGTGATTGGAAAGGGCGAGGCTACCTGACGGACGAAGCGATGGCAGTGATTGAGCGGACAGATGCACAAATGGCTGTAGAAGGATCCACGAGACGGGGTATGGGACCGGCTTTCGAAGCCGCGGACGTTCCCGACATTGCCTATCACGACGGGAAGGATGCCGATCGCGCGATCAAAATGCTCAACGAATTGCGCGATCAGCCCTTTTTCCTCGCCCTGGGCTTTCACAAGCCCCATCTGCCGTTCAACGCGCCAAAGCATCACTGGGACCTTTACGATCGAGAAGCCCTGCCGCTCGCCCTGAATCCCAGCGCACCAGAAAACGCCACCGAGTATTCTCTAACCGAGTTCGGAGAGCTGCGCGGTTACTTCGGAATGCCGAAAGAAGGACCGATACCCGAAGACTTAGCGCGCACATTGATCCACGGCTACTGCGCGTGCGTCTCGTATATGGACGCGCAGGTCGGTCGCGTACTCGACGAAGTCGAACGGCTCGGCCTTAAAGAGCACACAGTTGTAATCCTGTGGGGAGATCACGGCTGGAAACTCGGCGAACACGGCAGTTGGTGCAAGCACACGAATTTTGACATTGATACGCGCGCCCCAATGATCGTCCGTTCGCCAGAACGCGGCAAGCCGGGCGCAAAAACATCCGGTCTTACGGAATTCGTCGATATGTATCCATCGCTGTGCGACCTATGCGATCTACCGCTACCCGATCATCTCGAGGGCCAGAGTTTTGTCCCCCTGATGGAAGAGCCCGATAGGACCTGGAAACGGGCGGCTTTCAGCCAGTACCCGAGAAAAGGCGTGATGGGCTACACCATCAAGACAGACGAGTTTCGCTACACAGAATGGCAATCGAGAGAGACCGGAGAGGTAAAGGCACGAGAGCTTTACGATCATCGGAAAGATGCGGCGGAAAACGTCAATGCAGCGGGAGATGACCGATATGCCGAAACAGTGAGCGAATTGGAGAACGTGATAAAAAAAGGTTGGGAAGCCGCGAACGCGCAGTCGCCCTGAACTTGCCTTTTATCTTTAAGACAGTATATTTAATCAACGCCCTGTATGCCTTTTCCCAACTTCCCAACTCATATCGGAGTTGATTTATGACCATCAAATATTCCCTGCGTGAACCCATGGCCCCTGGCGAAACCTTGATGGAGAAATTTCAAACTCTCAGAGAACTCGGTTTTTCCGGGATTGAAATTACCGACAGCAGCACCGCAGATTTTGCCGATGAGATCAAAGCCTCGGCAGACGCCACGGGTGTTGTGCCCAATGTCTGCTCGGCGCGAGGCGGCAATCGCCTGCTTGACGCGCGCATCAAAGAACGCCGCACGGCCATACGATCCATTAACGATGCCCTGACCCTGTGTGGTGAGGTCGGCGGTGTCGGCGTGATTTTTCCACCGCTCATCGGCATCAAAATGGGCGGCGGTAAACGCATTCCCGATCTCTCGCCCCTGCACAGCACGTCTGCCCTTGAAAAAGACCTCCTCATCGAAATTCTCAAACGGGATATTGCACCGCATGCCGAGGCGTGCGGGTGCTGCCTGATCATCGAACCCCTGAACCGCTACGAACAGTGGTGGCCCTGCACGGTTGCTCAGGGCGTTGAAATCTGCGACGCCGTGGGCAGCCCAGGGATTGCCACCATGGCCGATCTATTTCACATGAACATCGAGGAGGCCGATCTCGCCGACGCCATCCGCGCGGGCGGCGAACACATCGCCAATGTGCATCTGGCCGACAGCAATCGCATTTTGCCGGGCTACGGTCACACCGATTTTGGCCCCGCGCTCAAAGCCCTGTCCGCCATCGGCTATGAACACTACTGCGGTTTTGAATGCCGCATCCCATCAGGCGATGTCAGAGCAGAACTCCGAAAGTCAATGGACTATCTCAACAGCTATTTGTAAAAAAGAGATAACGCATGTCCAAAATTCACTACTTCCAACGCTACACCTCTAAAGAAAATGTCGTCACGAACAACACGCTTCAACTTTTGGCGAGAATCTATAGCTACTCGCCCCCAAAAGCTTCGCAACTTTTAACGAACATCACTGGGGAATCCATTGAAATCGGAATTGAGATTAACCAGCAGGTACGCAGCAACGGATCAATTCCCGACGGACAGGTGATCCAGAGGAGTTTCAAGGTTTTGATAGAGTCAAAGATGGGGGCATCCACGAACACCAATCAACTGTTTAGACACTCGGCCAATTTCTCCAACGAAGACCAAAAAATTCTTCTTCTCCTCACAAAAAAACCATTGGAGGAAGCCGAAGACGACGAGATCAAGCGTCAAATATCTGACCGTCATCCGGATGTGATATTCAAAAGCATCACCTTTGAAGACATTTGTAAGGCGACCAAAACGCTGTTTGAAGAGTACGAATACGAAATGCGCGATCTCGTTGATGATTATGTAGAATACTGCAACGATACGGGTCTATTTGATCAATCAAGGCAACTTATGAGAATAGTGCCTTGTGGCAAGACCCTTGATAAAAACAAAAAATACGGAATCTACGGTCATCGATTAGATCGCGGTTATGCGAAACATCGGTTTATAGGCCTGTACAAGGACAAGACCGTACAGGCAATTTTGGAGATCGATAGCGTTTTTGATATTGACTACAACGAGGGGGACAAGCTGAAAAAGGAGCATGTGGAAGGGCGGAATACCAATGAGTACGACGACAAAATTAGGGCAAGTGGTTATGGGAGTTCGATTCGAGATCGCGTCTTCTGCGGAAAGGTCGCCGAGACCCGTTATATAAAGTCATCGCGCGGTGGTATGCAGGGTACTAAGTTGGTGAATTTGCGAGAAGTCATTGGAGATGACTTCGATCAATTGGATGTCGCGGAGATTGCACAACGGTTGCAGGGAAAGCAGTGGGAATGATGCCCGATAACGCACGACAATCCTGCAAATCAGGCTATACTTGATCGATCTCAGAGGGAGTCAGAACTTCAATGCTTGGAATGGCTTCAAAATCTTGGGGGTTGAATGTATATATCTTTGTAACACCGTTCTCAAGCATCGTTGCAGCCAAATGTAGATCGTAGATATTAAGTCCAGTCACTGGGGTCGTTTTGAGCAGAAAAAGCATTCTCTGAATGATATTTGGACCGGGATAAATTTTGCGAATATTTCTCGACTGGTAATACTTTCTAACTTCATTGGCCGCATCTTTAGAAGAAAGTGGATGTGAAGGTCTGTTGGGCCCAGCACCTCGGGTCATCACAGCATAAAATTCATTCAGTACCTGTGGGCTGATACAACAAGAAATAATTCCTTCTCGCGCCAATTCTCGCAAGTGCTTTGAACTGCTGTGGTGTACATCTTCTTCCTGATCTGCATACACCAAGATATTGGTATCTAACAACGCCCATTCAGAGGGATTATTCATGTTCATAGGCTGCTGCCCGCGTTACCTTGCCAATAATATGAGACTTGTGAGTCGAAAATTGAATGCGCTTATTCACGTCATGATTCACAGGTGAAATTTCTGTTTGATCATCCCGTGGTTGTTCTCGTTGCATCCAAAGCTCAACCATCTGTTCCAGTTCCCGTACTTTCTCATCCGGCAATCCCCGTACGTCTATGGTCAGTGTGTCCATAAAATGCCTTTCCTCAATATTGAGTGTTTGTTCTAATTTGGCAGGAACATCAATGCTTGCTTTAACGCTTCAAGGGCCAACGGATGAATTTGAAGCGAGCAACTCGTTTATGAAATATACTTATTGTGATGACAAAAACAAAACGCCAATATCCCGTTCTCCAACAATTTCAGGTTGTGTTTTTTTTTCTCGTGTTTTTGCTTTTAACAACTGACAACTGGAGGAATCCATGTCTAAACCCACAGAAAAAAGCCTCAAAAGGATGCAGATTTTCACGGAAAAGTACTGGGAAAAAACCGGGACATCGCCGCATCCAACGCGAGAGATCGCGGACACGGTCATCAATGGCCTTGCCCAGCATATCGATGAATTGGGCCGCCCGCTTTGCCCCTGCAACTTTTACCCCGACAAAAAAGCCGAACTCCAACGCAGCCGCGAATGGGTTTGCGCGTGTGACGAAATGAAAATTTTCAAATACTGTCACTGCCTGCTCTTTGTCACCCCCGAGGGCATGCCCATTACGGAATATCTGCCCGAAGATCACGAAGGCCGCCAAGTCTATGGCGTTGTCAAAGACCCAACCCCGGACAAAGGTCGCGAACTGCGTCGCAAAGCCGATGAAAAAATCGCCGAGTGGAACGCGGACAAGGCAACCACATAAGAACACAGATTGAGAGGCGAGAGACAAGAGGCGGTGCGGCCCTCTTGCCTCTCGCGTCTTGCGTCTCGCCTCTGAGTCGGGTGAGGGGGCGGGGACTGACCCCTCACCGCTGACTCCTCCCATGTTCGACAAAACCCACCTTCCGCCAGCCCAATTTGAATGTGTAGTCATTGCCGATACGCATTATATGATCGACGTGGGTGAACGCCCCCTCGAATTTGAATCCCGCCGCGTGCAAACCCAACGCGCGGCCATTGCCCTGCAACAGGCCGCGGCTGTCCATGCCGATTTTGTCATCCACATGGGCGACCTCGTCCAGGAATATCCCGAGACGCCGGATTTCAAGCGCGCGATGACCGAAGCGCGCGATCAGTTGCACGCCTGCAATATTTATCCGCACCACATTGCCGGCAATCACGATGTGGGCGACAAGCCCGATCCCACCATGCCCACCCATGCAGCAACCGCGGATTCGCACGCGCTTTTCCACGCGCTTTTCGGCCCTTCATGGTATGGTTTTGACCGCGGCGACTGTCACTTTATCGCGCTCAATTCGCAGATTTTCAACGCGGAAATTGCCGAAGCGGATGACCAGTGGCAGTGGTTTGAATCCGATCTGGCGCGGCACAAAAACCGGCGTCTGTTTCTCTTTTTTCACCTGCCCCTGTATCTGTGGGATAAAAATGAGCCGGGATTGGGACACTACGACAACATCAATCCACCAGATCGAGATCGCCTGCTCGCATTGATTGAAAAATACAATGTCGAACTGGTCTTTGCGGCACATGTTCACTATCCTTTCTGCGATCGGATCGGCAACACGCGCTATTTTACCGCGCCTTCTCCGTCGTTTACGCGCCCGGGATTCGGGCATCTCTACGCCAGTGCTCCGCCGCCCGAACAGGGGCGAGATGACCGCGGCAAGCTCGGTTTTTACCTCCTTCGCGTGCATGCCAACCGCACCGATGTCCACTTTATTCGCACGCGGGGCGAGACAGAACGCCCTGCCCGCGAGCACCTCATCACCTGCACATCGGCCAGTCTATCTTCTCGGATCGGACTCACCCTTCACCACCCCATCGCGCCCATTGCAGAACTCCCCATTGCCTATCCCTCTGCGGTGCGTCAAAAGGTGCGCAATGACCAGCATTTCTTGGCATGCGTGGAGCTCGGTGTCAAATTTGCGCGGTTTCCCTGGCGCGACCTACTCGATCCCTTTCAGCGGGCGCGCCTCGAAATGCTGCGCGGCGAAGGCATAACGCCCATTGCCACCTTCCTCGCATCGCGCATCGCGTCATTGCCCGAACACATCGAAGCCAACCGCGATTTTGTGCAGCACTGGGAAGTCCAACTTCCGGGGCGCGCCCGGCCATCCGACGACGTTTGCGCGGTGCTCAATGCCTGTGCTAAACGCGCGGAACTCTCGCTCTGCCCGGTCATCTCCAACCAACGCGTGCCCGGCAAACAACACGCGCGAACCCGAATCGGTTATCATCTCGACGAACTCGAAGGCCTCAACGCGATCCTCCAAAACGCGGCTATTCACCTTCCGCGCGCGCTTTGCCACATGCCCTCCAACGCATCGCCGTGGACATTTATCTACTTGCTCACTGAACGCACCTACTCGAATATTGACCACATCGACCTGTCGCTCGAATTGGACGCGCAGAGCGATTGCCTCAATGCCAGCCGAATTGCCGAAGCCACATTTGCCAGTGCCTGCTTGTCGGGATCGCGTCTCTTTGTCGCCCCCCTCGTTGACTTTGACCGCACAATGGATGTGGCGCACGGATTGCTCGACACGCTCTGCAACCCGCGCGCACCATTTCACACCTTGCGCTGCCTGAACACGCTTCTCATGAGTCCCGTGCATCCCGCCACCTTTACAGACCCCGCGGAACAAATACAAAAAAACAACCGCCTCTTGTATCTCAACAATGCCGCCCGCGACCTCGCGCTGGTGCTGCCTGCTCGAGATATTTTCGATCTCAATACCCTTGAAATGTTGCCTGACACCAACTCTGTTCGCGTCTATCACATCGGCACGGGAGAAGCCGAAACAGCACATCGCAACGCGCGAATCAAAATACGGGATGGCCTGCCACTTTTGGTGGTTGCCTCTCCGTCGGCAGACAGGATGGAGCACTGATCGCTAACCGCTAACCCTGGAGACAATGATGATGACAGATGCACAGCGGTATGTGTTCGATGTGATGGGGTATTTGCACTTGGAACAGGCACTTTGCAAGGCCGAGTTGAAAGCCGCACAAGAGGCCATAGACCGGTATGTGAATGCTTCGCAAGATGAATTGCCCGAGGCATTTGGGCGTTCAACGTCGCTCTTTGACAAAAATCGGTCGCAATACAAATACGCCTTTGCTTTTGACAAGGCGCTTGAAGCCTTGACCTTTCACCGTTCATTCTGGCCCATTGTGCTGGAGGTGTCGGGCAGACGCCCGCGCCTCAACAGCGGCGAGTTGCGGGTCAATACGGCCGAGGACCCGGTTCATCGGTTGCATTGTTCGCGCGAGAGTTTTGGCCGATACAGTTGCCGGTATAGCTGTGATGATGGGAAAATTTATTGCGACGATTTGGTGGTGTTTATTTATCTGACAGACGTATTGCCCGAGGATGGCGGGTTGCTGCTGGTGCCGGGGTCGCACAAGAGCAATTTTAAGCGGCCAAAAGACGTGTTCAACGATGGATGGATTGAAAGCGATGTGCCCTTGGGCGTGGCGAATGTGACGGCAAAGGCTGGCGATGTTGTCGTGACGACAGAGTTGATGACGCACGGAGCACTGGTATGGCAACCCAAAGATCGGGATCGGCGATTTTTGATTTTGAGATACCGCCCCCAGTATCATCGCCAACTCCATGAATTTCCCGATGCAGTCCTGTCGCGGCTTTCTGCCGAGACGCGCGAACTACTCGAGACAAGGTCCTATACGCACAAAAAAGAGATCGCGAAAAAGGATTATGTGACGTTGACGATTTGAGAAAGCGGCGAGAGGGGAACGGTTGCCTCGCGCCCAAGCCCACATCTAGCACCACATCTCGACCATGTTTGGTGGGGGCAAATTGCTGGACTGATGAGGTAATGTCATGTTAGCAGATAACAGCCAGCCAAAACGATGAGAGAACCACTTTGGGTATGAAAAAAGCGTCATCCCAAAAGGACGACGCGCAATCAATCCTGCTTCCATCAGAGGTTTCAAAATGTCACCCGTCAATCCAGGAAGTGCATTAGATCAGGCAATCGGCAATCTCTTTGAGGGCAAACTCGAAGAAATTTTGCGAAAAGTTGTAGAAGATTCTGGCTACGTATACCACAGCGGTCGCGATCCCTTGCCGGGATACAGCGGAAAAACGTTGAGAGTAAGAGACAAAAACGGCAAATTCTGGCGCATTGATTTAGCAGTAACGGACAAAAACGCCCATCTCATCATCGTAGGAGAAATGAAATACATCCAAAGGGCAAAACACGCCACCGATAAAGGAAGTTGGATATGTAATTGTCATACCCTGATCCGTCAAACTTTTCCCACCATTCGCGCATCCATAGCAATGCTTGCGGGAGGATGGACTGAAAATGCTCTCAGAATGATACGGAATACCGGAACGGATATCTTTTTTGTTCCTTATAAAGAGGTCGTGAACACATTTTCGAGAAAAGGAATGGAGATTGACTGGACCGATGCCGAAAGCGATATAGCTTCTCAAATTGCATGGGAAGCATTTTGTGATCTCAATGAACAGGCGTTGGAAGAAATTAAGAACGGTATGATCCAGAAAATCGCAAAACCTTTGAAAATGCATGTCGAAAACATATTGAACGACAAAAAAGAACGAAAGATCGCTGAAATTGAGATCAACATTCAAACCAACAAAGGCGAAATCCTCAACATAAAATTTTCCAGTACAGAAGAAGCGCGATCTTTTCTCAAAAAACTACAGTCTCATCCTTTTTTTTCATATTGAAGAATGCACATCATTTGGTTAGCGTCAGAATACCTTCGCTCAATTTGACCGAATGACGTTGAGGGTTATTTTTCCATTTGCCACCTCTCGTTCTTAAAAGTTCGACACCGCAATCAGAAAAACCAATGGATAAACCCAATTTGCCAATATATTCATAGATAGGAATGTACACGCCGTATGGTGCCGAATCACCCAATACGAGGTGAAATTTTGCTCCTTTTTTCATTGTTCGATACGTATCGCGTAAGACGCGAAACATATCATTATGGTAGCCAGCAACCATAAGATCATAACTCTTCTTGCCTCCCTTGAAGAGTCTCAATTCGGAGAGCTTATGAATTTTCTCAAGGAGGCCATTATATACTTCTCGATTCCCCTGTTGGATGGCATCGTCCAAAGGATTGGCTTTGAAATCATTCCGGTTAATTTGAGTCGTTGCAGAGATAATAAGCTGTGTTCTAACTTTTTTTGTAATCTCGCCCCATGTCTTTGCAAACCCCCAAAAATAGGTCTCAAAACGCGTTCTATCAGCATAATCGTAATTGTTTAAATAGGGGGGAGACGTAAAGACACAATCAAAAATACCATCTTCGAGTATTCCCATTGTGTTTCGACTATCTCCTTTAATCGGATGAGCACCAGCGAGCCCCGTCTGATGGGCATAAAGATATAGATCGTCATACATCATCCATACAACCTGCGTAAAAGCGACCAAACCGTCTGTTTCTCGAGTTTTCTTTTTTGGCGCGATATAGGGCCATCCCGTTGCCGCTCCTGAAGAAATACGCAGCGCACACGTCAAAGCCGTTTTAAAAAATGAGCGATAAGGTTCTTTATTCTTTTTTATTATTTCTCGAATGATGTGGAGGCGGGCGAGATTCGCGTCTGATAGACATTTCCGAACCAATTCGGGATATTCTGATAGATCAATTTGTTCAAGGTTGGCTTCATTTATTAAATCACTTGCTTTATCGAGAGCCTCTTGAATCTTAAAATAGAGCTTTTCATAGTCGAAATCCCAATACAGTTTAGAAGAAGCAATCTCATAAACAAAAGGATGGGCTTCTACACCATAAGATTCAATTCCTTTGAGCTTGGCTACAATCAAAGTTGTACCTGTGCCCATAAAGGGATCATAGACAGTCTCACCTGCACAAAGACCATCTTGGCGTATAATTTCTTCTACGGCCTTATAAGAAAAACCCGCAGGATACTGAAACCATCTGTGTATCGGTGCTGTCTTGCTGTCTTGAAATGTACCATAGTTTGCCTTCAAACTCCCATTGGTCGGTTTACTTTTTTTTGTTTTTAAGGAAAGAGCAAGTTGTGCCATTGTTATCTCTCTTGGTGAATGATGAGGCGTGTTACCGAGACGGTAACCAAAAAAAAGAACACCTGTCTGCCGAAAAAACGACATAGGTAGATACGACAAAACAGAGGCGCCACCATTGCCTCCTGTGTAATAACTAAAATGGCTAATTTGACAATATTATAGTCAACAAATGTGTCTTTGTCAAAAAATGTGTCTTTCGTATTTTTGCAAATTGACTACATTTGTAAAAATGAATCTCCCACCGCTTGCGCGGAGAGGCCCAATGAATTGGCGTTACAACCTGTTGCTCATCACCAGCGCGTTTTTCCTTTTGCCCGGGCCGGGTATCTGCGCGCCCTATAAGGTCTATATTTTTTTGGGTGAAACCTGTCCGATCTCGCGATATTACACCCTCACGCTGAAAGAACTGCACACAGAGTACGCCTCTGAAGAACTCGAATTTATCGGCGTTTTCCCCAACCAACTCTCTACCCCAACTACGATTGCAGCATTCAAAGAGAAATACAACTTGCCTTTCTCGTGCATACGCGATTCCGTCCAGACATGGGTGAACCGTTTGGAAGCAAGGGTTACGCCAGAGGTTGTGGTTGTCGATTCATCCAATATCGCGATCTATCGCGGGCGCATTGACAATACCTTTGCGCGCGTGGGGATAAGGCGGCGGGTCATCACCGAACACGACCTCGCAAATGTGCTGAACGCCCTCCGAGACGAAAAATCCCCGGGGTTTCGCCAAACCCAAGCCATTGGCTGCTTCATAACGCCATTGCAAAACCAAAAAAAGGAGTAACCCGTCATGCGTACAATTTTGCTGTCCATTCTCGGCCTTCTCTCGGCGTTTGCGTCGCCTCGCGCGCAATCTGTCACTTTTAGCGAGCACATCTCACCCATCATCTACAACACCTGTACATCGTGCCATCGAGCCGGTGAAATTGGGCCGATGCCCTTTACGAGTTACCGCGAAGTGGCAGCTTATGCGGACATGATCAAATACGTCACGCAGATCCGCTACATGCCGCCGTGGAAACCCGATCCCAATTACAGCCAGCACATTGGCGAACGGGCGCTCAACCAAAGTGAAATTGACCTCATTGCCAATTGGGTCGACGCGGGCTTTCCCCGTGGAGATGCTGCGCTCGAAGCCCCCCTGCCGACCTTTTCTACAGGCTCAGTGCTCGGCACGCCCGACCTCGTATTGACGATGGCAGAACCCTTTACCATCCGCGGGGACAACGAGGACCAGTACCAGGTCTTTGTCATCCCAACCCATCTCACAGAACATCGGGCTATCGCAGCCGTTGAATTTCGACCGGGCAACCGCAAGATCGTCCACCACGCGCTCGTCGCTGCCGACATCACGGGCACGGCACGCCAAAATGATCTCGAAACGCCGGAATACGGCTACGAATCGTTTGGCGGTTTCGACTCTCCCATCGCGGTTCTCTTGCCCTCCTACACACCGGGCGCGCTCCCTGTGGCCTTTCCCCATGGCGTCGGACAGATCTTGCCCAAAAACGCCGATTTAATGGTTCAAGTTCACTACGCGCCCTGGCCGGTTGCAGAGTCGGATCAATCCAGCGTCAACATATTTTTTAAAAAAGAACCCCTTGAAAGAGAAGTGGGTCTCGTGGGTATTGTGCCTTTTTCCGTTGCAAGTTTGAATGCGATATTTGGCACCCTGGGCGGGCGAGATATCGAGCGCATCATCGCGCAACTCGAGCAAAGCGGCGTCGAATTGCCGCCCAACCTCAAGGACCTGATCAACCTCGCCACCTCCGCGGGCGACTTGTTTGGCGCGGCCAGTCCCATGGAAAAAATCGAGATCGACAGTCGCTTTGTCATTCCGGCAAATGAGGTCAAGACATTCCGAGGAACACTGACCATCAATCAGGACATCAGCCTCTTGTCCATCTACCCGCACATGCACTTGCTGGGCAGGGCTTGGGAGGTGTACGCCATTGATCCACAGGGCAATCGCACCAATCTCGTGCGCATCGCAGATTGGGATTTTAATTGGCAGGGCAGTTATACATTCACCCATTTCAAAAAAATAGTCGCCGGATCGCAAATTCACGCACGGGCGACGTATGACAACACGTCGGATAACCCCCTCAACCCCCACAACCCACCCCGCAATTTGACATGGGGCGAAAAAACCACCGATGAAATGCTCCTCGTGGGCATGGAATACGTGCCCTACCGACAGGGGGATGAAAATGTCGCCCTGACCAATCGCAATACCGCGAGCATCGATTTTGATGGCGATGGACAACGGGATTTTGACGATTTTATTTTGTTCGCCCAAAACTACGGCCTAAGACAGGGCGATGCCGGCTTTCAATCCCACTTTGATCTCGACCAAAACGGGCACATTGATTTTGCCGACTTTCTCATTTTTGCCCGCGCATTTGGACAGTAAAACCCGGATCTGGATATTTAGCCGGTCAGAGTCTCGGCGATATACCTTCACAAAAAAAGGCTCCTGAAGATCAGATCTCCAGGAGCCTTTACACCTCCCTCACAAACTTCCCGATTGAACTGCTGTCGCATCCCGTATTAAAGTATTGCGGGATGACGTTGTTGTACATCCCTTCTCCTATGTTCTCTCCAATCTCACGACCCCATCCTCGCCGACCTCTAAACGCATCGCGAACGACCCTGTATTCGAATACGGTCCAAACATCACCGCGCGCTGTTCTTCGGTCATCCCCGCCACAATGTCTCGATCCCAATACGTCTCAGGCGTTGCAATCGGTTGTGATATGCCCGACCTCGTGGCTGTGCGCGACGCGTATTTGATCAAAATGGACCGCCGTTCAAAATCAGCGGTCCACGGATGCGTGCCGTGTGTTTGCGCGCCATCCATAAAAAACAGCACATCGCCCGGATGCAAATTCGGTTCGGCCACGACACCCATTTCATCTTCCTGTGACCGCACGCCCGCGGGCATCGTATATTTTGACTTGTGCGATCCTGGCACACATGCAAAGCCCCCTGATCCGGTTGGCGATTCGCCCAATTGAAAGGTGACGGTTACACCGCCCACATACGCGTTGCCGCTTTGGTGGTGATAGGCGACGGCTTCTCGATGCGGTTCACCCGCCCCATGTAAGGACCCGCCTTTGGTGCCGTTGATCCCACCGATAAACTGAGGCCCGTGATCGAGGCGAAATCCCTTGCCGCACATGACGTTTAAGCGCGACACAATTTCGGGGTGGGCAATCATCTTGCGAAAAGGCTCGCAATGGGGCGCGGGCAAGGTCAACAAAAAGGGATAGCCGTTGGTCGTGCGCGTCAAGACGCCATTTTCGATGCTGGGGCGACTGCGCTGGCGCAACAATTCGACTTCGGGACTCGCATCATCGCTTTGCACCACCTCGCCGAGATATTCAATCGCCTCATTCGCTGCCTCGACATCTTTTTGTGGAAAGACATCGCGCAAGACCAGATAACCCGTTAAGTCCCAGTAATAGCGTTCTTTTGCGTTCATGGTTTGCTCCGTAGATAGCGGTCAGTGGTCAGCCCCCGCCCCTCCACCCCCTTTGCTGTACTCAGGGCAGGCGGAAGGGCGAACTGAAAGCTAAAAGCTGTTAATCCGCTGCTCGTTGTTCCCGCGTTTTTTCCAACAAAACTGTGCCGTCATCTTCGACCACCAGAAACATCTCATCGCTTCTCGGCGCGGAACACGGCCCAAACATCGCCGCGCGTTGTTGCATGGTCATGCCATCTACAATCTCGTCATCCCAAAATATTTCGGGTTGGCATACCGCTTGCGATGGGCCTCCGCGCGTGGCTGTGCGGGATGCGTATTTGAAGAGAATGGATCGGCGGTCGTGATCATTTTGCCATGGATGGGTGCCGTGTGTTTGCGCGCCATCCATGAAAAAGAGCACATCGCCGGCCCGTATGCCTGGGTTGACGACGGTGTCCATATCCTCATCGCAGTTGCGAACGCCAATTGGCATGGGATATTTCGATTTGTGTGACCCCGGCACGCAGGCAAACCCCCCGCTGTTTTCTGGACAGTCGGTTAAATTCCAGGTGACTGTGACGCCCCCACAATACATTTCGCCATTCTGGTGGTGATAGGCCACAAATTCTCGATGCGGTTCGCCCGCGCCATGCAGGGTTAACCCCGCGGTGCCTTTGACCGCGTTGTTAAATTGGGGGCCGTGGTCCAAGCGAAAGCCCTTGCCGCACATGACATTCAAATATTTCACAATGACTGGATGCGCCAGCAGGTTGCGTATCGGCTCACAATGAGGTTTGGGCAGATCCAACAAATTGGTTTCGTGTGCCCAACGCGACCCTGATCCTCGCAAAAATGCAGAATTTGCCGCCCCGTGATTGTCTTCGCTCTGGCGCACAATGCCAGCGTCAATGACGTAACTCAATGCGTTGTTCACCACGTCCAGTTCTTCTTGCAACAGGACATTTCGCACCACCAAATGTCCCGTCACATCCCAGTAGTATCGCTCTTTGGCATCCATAATTGACTCCAGTATAAGCTATCAGCGGTCGGCTTTCAGCCCCACCCATCCACATGCAAGAGGCGAGAGCCACCCACTCCCTCGCGCGTCTGCGGGGATGGGTAGGGGCCGACTGCTGAGAGCTACACGATCCGCGTTGTTTTGCCGTCGGATTCCAGCAGGGGCAGCTGACCGCTGTGGTGAACGCCGGGGCCGTATAAGACGGCCTGCTGTTCAGGCGTTAATTCATTGACCCAGTCGCCGTAGCGCTCACGAGGCGTAAAGTATTTGCCCACCGCGCGAGCGGCTGCGCGAGACGCGTATTTGTAAAGCACAGAGCGTCGTTCGCCTTCGCCTTGCCACGGGAGTGTGCCATGGGTCATGGTTTCGGCAAAAAAGAGCACGTCGCCGGCTCGCATCGCGGGTTGATAGACCAAGTCCATATCGTCTTCAAATGAACGCACCTCTTCGGGGGTTGGCTCGGCTGTTTTGTGGCTTCCCGGCACACAGGCAAATCCACCGTCGCCTTCATTGACGTCTGTTAGTTGCCACGCCACGGTAATCCCGCGACAGAAAATTTTTCCGTTCTGCTGATGGTACCACACCGATTGGCTAAACGGTTCACCGCCGCCGTGCAGGCGATGGCCTTCGGCGCCTTTGCGCGCGCTGATCAACAGCGGCCCGTGATCGAGGCGAAAGCCCTTGCCGCTAAATTCATTTAGGCGGCTGACGACAACGGGATGAACGAGCAACTTGCGAAAGGGCTCGCGATGGGGTTCGGGCCAGCCCAACATGCCCGTGAGTTCGCGTCGGCCTTCTGTGCCAGAAAGCGCGGACGACCCCCGCGCCAATCCACCATCTTCGACGGATCGCGTTTTGATTGCATCGCCGTAGTGATCGATGGCATCGTTGCATGCGTTGACTTCTTCTGCGGACAATGCGCTGCGGACGATCAAATAACCGCGCAGGTCAAAGAAGTACTTCTCTTCTTCGCTGACGGTATAAAGGTTGTTCCCCATGGTGAATCTCTCCTATTGGTTGAAAAATTCAGATAATTGGTCCATTTCTCAGATGTTACGGATGAGGAAGACCTCTTCTTCTGGCCTCCTCTCCCAAAAGGCACAGGCGTAACCCATAACGAAGCGAGTCGCGTGCCGGGGGTCGGTCATCTCGCCTCTGTGCCGATTTTGACAACCGACACTGTCATTGTGAAAAGGACTGGGCTGTATCCGATATTTAATCGGCTCATCGCAATTAAAAACATATACTTATGACAAGTTGACCCAGCCGATTACGCGCTAATTTGGGCTTGCAACCCCATTGGCGGACACAGCCTAATCATCTGTTGATTCTATTCGCACGGTCCCATCGTCACCAACCGCCAGATAGGGCACGCGCCCTCTGTGATTGGAATAGGGGCCATACATGACAGACAATTGCTCGGGCGTCATGCCCTCGACGATTTCTCGGTCCCAATAAATTTCCGGCGGCGATACGTCCTGCGAAGGCCCGCCCCTGGCGCATGTGCGACCCGCATACTTAAACAAGATCGACCGCCGGGTGGTGTCTAATTTCCATGGGGTCGCGCCGTGCGCCTGCGCGCTGTCCATAAAAAAGATGACGTCGCCGGCATTGACCACGGGCTGTTTGATCAAGTCCATGTCGGCGTCTCCTGTACGCACGCCTTTTGGCATGGAAAACATCGCTTTGTGGCTGGATGGCACACAGGCAAACCCGCCCATGCCCGCTTTGCAATCGTGCAATTGCCAAGCCACGGTTACGCCGCCGACCCACGGCGTGCCATTTTGATGGTGATACGCGACATGCGGGCGATGCGGTTCGCCATTGCCATGCATGGTGTGCCCGGCAGTGCCTTTGTTGCTCACGATGAACATCGGCCCGTGATCGAGGCGAAAGCCCTTGCCGCACATGACATTGAGATATTTCACCAACACTGGGTGTGCCAGCATGTCCCGAAAGGGGTCGCAGTCGGGTTTTGGAAATTCGAGAATGCCGGGCAACATGGGGCGTCCCGTGCCCGAGAAGGCAACCGAATCGCGCGCGGTTGATCCGCCAACCTGAACGCGCGCCCAATAGCGATCGACAATGTCATTTGCCCGCTCAACTTCCCCTTTTGACAGCACATCTTTCACGACGAGGTATCCCGTCAAATCCCAGAAATACCGCTCGCGTGCATCCATATTGCGCTCCTTTTGCGGGAGGTCAGTGTTTTCAATACGGGAATATGAATGAACATAAAATTTCCAAAAGTCAATTTTTTTTTAGAGGGTATGGAGAGAAATTGTTGCGTTAAAACAAATCCATCTGCGCGGCTTTTTTTGGAGTCTGTTCCGCGGGCCAAGGCGGCATTTCGCCGACGTTTAAGTGCTCGGACAGCATGCTGTGAAAGTGGCGTGCCAATTGCGGCGCGTAAAAGTCATCGGGGGCATGCGTAAACAAATAGGGGGTTCGGCCCTCGCGCATCCAATTGGCGACCACGGGTGCCCATTCTGAAAGTAGCGGCAAATTTTCGCGCACCTCGGGGTGTCCAACAAATCTCACAAATGGAAATCGCCCTGTTGCGACGAATCGAACCGGGACGTTTGGTTTTTTGCGCTGTGCTTCGCGCCCTGCCCTGTCATCTGTTTTTGCACGGTGCAACCCCCGTGTGTCAAAGACCACGCGGTCTGCGCCATGGCTTTTGAGAACCGCGTTCAGTTCATTTTCTGCTTCGGCAAAAAACAGAGGGTGCCGGATTTCCACCGCATAGGGGAACGCATCTGGTAGCGCGTCCAAATACCCGTCCAACGCGGGCAAATCGCTCGGGCCAAACGAGGGGGGCAACTGTAGAAACGACGGCCCCACCCGGTCTTTTAAGACCGCGAGCACATCTATAAACGCAGCGGTCTCCCATTCGGCATTTTTCAATCGCTTGTCGTGGGTAATTGCGCGCGGAAACTTGAGGGCAAAGCGAAATCCCCCCGGAGTGTCGGCCAGCCAGCGCATCGCGGTTTTTTCTGTTGGCAAACCGTAAAAGGTGGTGTTGCCCTCTACGGTGTTAAACACAGAGGCGTATTGTCTTAAAAAATCTTTTTGCTTGGCATCGGACGCAAACAACTCGCCGACCCACGCCTTGTTGCCCCAAATTGGACAGCCCAAAAAATACTGTTCAATGCTCATGATCGCTCTCTAACGGGAACTTTCTACGGCATAGATGCCACCCCTACCCTCGCAACACATGGCTGACTTTTATCGTCAAAAGGATTTGCCAAATCCGTGTTGAATCCACGCCACGCGCTCGGTTTTTTTCTTTGAACCCCGCTGCGTTCACCGGTCAAAATAGCCATCCATTCCACAGATATTTGCGTTCCATCACGCACATCGGACAGATCAATACACGTATCGCCACCTTCGGGCAAAGAGATCAGATAGGCTTTTCCGGCCAGTGCGAGGCAGAACCCGCGCTCGACGTATTCATTATCTGCTGCCATCTGGTTAAATGGCAGAGCCTCCAAAAAGTCGCGCAATTCTCGATACCTCATCCAGCTTTTTGGCTCGGGTTCAAACTTGATCAGATCCCACAATGTGTTGTCGTAGTAATAACACGGATACGCGCCTGCCGCGTAAATCGCCCACGTCCATTTCAAGACGTCATCCCATCCGGCAGTGGTGCGCCCGCGATAGGTTTTGAGCTGTTCGTCGGCGAGTTCGTATCCATATTCTACATTGACATAAGGCGTGCCTGCATTGCGCATTCTGCGAATCACTTCCCGATTGTAGCGCGCGGCATTGGCGAGATGCACCTGATCGGTGACAAAATCCGATTGGCGGTCGGGTTCAGACAGCGCGCCTGCATCCCGAGCTTCCACATCGTGTACAGTCAACAAATGGCGATATACATCGGCCTTGCGAATGATGTCCATGCGTTCCAGGACATACTCATGACCGCCCGTCTGACGTTTTAGATTTTTGCTCTCTTTGCCCACATCCCAGATCACATTGCCATAAGCCTGATAACGCGCAACAACATAACGCCAGAACCGGTCATCTGCTCCTGACCGACGCTCGGGCCAATTGACCTGTTTGTTTTGCACCTGCAACATCAGATGAACAGCGATGCCCTTCTGATGCAGATGGCGCATCAGGATATCAAAATCGCGAAAAAAATTGATGTTCAGCCGCTCATGATCCGGCGCATCATTATTGCCTTCAAACAGATACAATTTTGGCGGGACAAAAATGTACTCGGGCAACACAGGCCGCGTATCGTCATTCTCTCGCGTGCCAAATCCCGTATGCGCGTATAAATTTGTGACAAAACAGTTGAATCCGCGACTCGCAACCAAGTCAATGTGTCGATAACACCGCTCGGCATCGGCCTGGTGATAGCTGAACAACCAATCGCATTCAAAACCCAAATATAAAAATGGCGTGCCATCAGACCAAGCAAATCGCTGTGGATATTCTGGGTCAATGCCCAACAGGCCGCGAACATCGCCATTCTCATTGGTCACACACTGTAAGTGCCATTCTGCGCCATCTAAATCTGCATGATCAGACCGTGAACGACCCGTCCAAGCACCTTTTGTGGTCGGACTAAAACGGACAACCCATTTATCCCCATCAAAAAAACCTGGCAGGTTTTCAATCACTTCGCCCAGTTCGTGTATAAAAGTTGCTGTCACTTCAACCGCAAATGGATTTTCGTCACCTGCATCTGCATGCAATTCAAAATCGCAAACTGCATATTGTTGCACTTCCAACATCGGCCAAACCCTTTCAAATGAGGCCAGAGACAAGAGGCGAGAAATTCACCCCGGTGTCTTGGTCGGTGTTCCTTCCTACCGACAGGCAGGTCTGTGGTTGCTTCTCGCGTCTCGCCTTTTGCCGCTGGCCCCTGTTCTCATTTGTAAGACTTGATCACGTAATACAAAAACACGCCGAGCACAACGAGCACAATGGCGACCCAGATGAGTGCCCAAAATTGGACATCCATTACCCATTGTCTCCGATTGACACATCCTGAACGTCATCCGACCAATCGACCCAGATATCATCTCCCGGGGGTTCTTCCCGAAGGCGGGGCATGTCGTTCAGGACAAAATCGTACAACACGGCTTTTCGAATTTGTCGCGAATAATTGTGCGATGCCATGTGACCGATGCGATGGTGCCAAAAGACAACATCGCCGGGTTCTCCATACGTTTGATATGAATTTTCTTCGCGGGATTGAAACTGTTCCCTGTGAACATCCGCTTGGGGCAATGGTTCCTTGCGGTAGCGCGACTGGTAATCGAAGAAGAACGTGCGGTGACTTTTGGGCCAGACCGTGAAGCCCCCGCCGTCTTCGGGCACGTGATCGATATAGCCGACAACTGCAAAATTGAACGCGTGGGCATCGACGTGCAGGTGGCGCGGTTTGCGCGCGACATCGCCATAAGGCAAGGTGCAATAAATGCCGCGCACGCCTTTGGGTTCGGGAAAATTCCCCTTGCCCAGCATCTGCTCGGCAGCACCCCACACAATCGGATTTTTTGCCAACAGATCGATCATCCACGGTTCTCTGCCCACTTTGCGATATTGCCAGCGATAACCGCGCTTGTAATTGTCGCGATCCAGTGATTCTTCTTCGGGTTTGATGGGGCCGATCCATGAATCGGGATCGTCTTTTTTCAGGCTCGGCGGCGGATCGTCCCACAGGCGTTCTCTCGCGCGGGCGCACAATTCGGGATCCAGAACGCCTTTTTTGACCAAGTAGCCTTCGCGCTTAAAAAAACGGATTTCGCCTTCTGTGAGCACGGGCATGATACACGCTCCTTTTTTGGGATTTGCACTGTTTCTGTTCAATTATAGGCACTTGCCCATTTTCGATAAAGGAGAAAGTGATGGGCTGCCAGAAAAAAAATTCCGATCGCCATAACCGGAATTTTTGTGCTCATGCGCGTTATTCAAATTTTCTCGCTGCCCAATCCGCAGCATTTTGGACGACTTGTTTGGGCAATTTGCGGCTTCGCGCGAGGTGCCCCTTTTGTTCGCGCATGGTCGGTTGCGCGGCATCTTGATAGCGCCAATCGCAACTCCACCGAATTGCGTCTGATGTATTTGGCAGCCCGCGATGGAACAGGAGATTGTTGAACAAGACCACATCCCCCCTATCCAGTTCAATGGGCACGGTTTTACCGGCATGGCGATTCAAATGGCTTTCGGAGATTTCCAGGTAGTATTCTCGTTTTTCGTGGGGCACCACGCCCAGCCGGTGGGTGCCCGGGGCAAATTCCATACATCCGTTTGCGACCCGCGCGGGTCCCAGCGGTGCCCAGACATTGATCATCTTTAAGTTTTTAACGCCCATATCCCCGCCCGCGGTATATCCCCCATCCTGATGCCACAAGACCTCTGTGCCTTTCCACTCGGGAAATTTTGGACGCACCGTGTAATTGGGGTACAGACGAATTTCGCTGTCCAAGAACAATTCGACGAGGTCGAGCAGGCGAGGATGAAAAAACAGGCCGAACAGGCCCTGCAAGTGCAGTTCTCGGCGAAACGATTTGGGCGCGTCGTCCATGTGGCCTTCAAAGAGGCGGTAAAGTCGCGTCTCAAATGGCTCAGATGCAAATCGATCCCGTATTTTTCCAGCAGCAACACGGGCATCAGCGATTTGATCGACCAGCCATTCCAATTCGCACTGAACGCCGTTGAGCACGTCAAAACCGAAGATGCCCTTGAGCATCGCGTAGCCCTGTTCTTCAAATTGTTCTTTTATGTCGCACATCATCGCTCCCTTCTATTTGCAACATATCGCTTCCCGAACACGGGGGCAAGAAAAATAATCGGACTTGCTCATGTGGCATTTCTTTTTTATTTTCGGCGTTCAAACACAGAGCTAACAATAACAGGAGGATAACATGGGCAAAGCCCGTATCTTTGTCAGTTCGGTTCTCGACGCATCAACAGACGACGTGTGGGCAAAAATTCGCGACTTCAATGCCCTGCCCGAATGGCATCCCGCGGTTGCAGACAGCCATATTGAAGGGGGCGAACCCGCCGATAGAGTGGGCTGCATCCGCAATTTTAATCTCGTGGATGACGGTGGCAACATCCGCGAACAATTGCTCGCGCTGAGCGATGTGTCGTTTCTGTGTACCTATTCCATTCTCGAATCGCCCATGCCCGTTGAAGACTATGTGGCAACGCTGCGTTTGACGCCTGTTACAGACGGGAATCGGACGTATATTCAGTGGACAGCAGAATTTGGCTGTCCCGCGGACGCAGAAGAGGAGCTCGTCGATTTTATCGGGCAGGGGGTTTTTCAAGGCGGCTTTGACGCGCTGAAACGCATGCTCGCAGGATAAAAAATCCCCGTTAGAAATTTTTAACGGGGATTTTCGCTTACAGACCAAACCAGTAACTCACTTTTACCAGAAAGATGGTGTCGCCTTCGTCGCCAAACGCGCGCCACATGCCAGACCAGGGGTCAAACGGAGGGTCTAGCGTATCAGATGACATCTGCCGCGATTGCGACCAGACCAAAATGCCGAAGGACAGGCCGCGCCCGGTTTTTCCCGACAATTTTAACGCGCCCAGGCTTGTCCATCAGGCGTGTCAAAGCGCCCAGGGCGTTTGCCAATGCGTCGGGAGTGGAACAGGCGCACCGGGCCATCGATGCCCACGATTCCGGGACTGCTGGATTTGAAAATGGCGTCGCCTTCGACAAAAAAAGGGCGGCGTTCGCCGAAGAATGTTTCGAATACGCCGAGGTTGAGCACCGAGGGATCGGCTTTGACCTGTCCAAAGTCGGGATTGATTGTGGCGTTGATCGAAATATTCGATGTTAGGCCATAGCGCGCGTCCACGCCCATTGAACCGAAGTGTTCGCGCCCGCTGGGCATAGATTCACTTTGCGGGACGAATGAACTTCGCCCCACGACATAGGGGATGACTTCTAGGGCGCGCTTTGGACGAACTCCTTTGATGCCAGTTAAGTGTCCAAAGCGGGATACCCAACCCGGCTCATCCGTCGGCTTCCACTGCCAGCGCACTCGTTCGCGTTTGCGCGAAATTTTGCGCGTGACATTGATCCCCCAAGTGTACCGCGCCTTTGGTCCAAACCGCAAGACGCGATAGGGGATCTGGTATTCGGCAGACCATCCCGAATCGACAATGGCTGCGCGCGCGGTCCAAACCCCATCCCATGTGTCGTCATCCCACGTATCCTTAAACAGTATGCCATCAACTGTCCAACTCGACGGACCGACAATAAAAAACGCGCCCGTGCGGTGATCGTGAAAGGGATCGAGGTGCAGTTCAATGCGGTCAGATTCCAACCACCGATCTTTGCGCGCAAGAGGTGCCACAATGCTGTCTGGCGCGCTGTCGTAACACATAAAGCCCAAATAGATCGCTTCGTCATCATAAGCAACTTGAACGGCTGTGCGCTCCGTTGCCGCTTTGCCCTCATCTGGTTCACGCTGGCGAAAACCCGAAAATTTGGGCGCGATTTGCCAGGCCGCATCGTTGAGCAGGCCGTCAATTTTGGGCGCGGGTGAATTTACCCGCACTGCGAGCATGGCCCGAATGGAATCAGCAGGCGTTTCGTGCGCTTCGCACCAGCCAAACAACACACTGAAAAACAAGATGTGAACAGAGGGTTTCAAACCGAATATTCCCGTTGTGATGTCGCGCTTTCCCAAGCCTAAAGCACGCACTGGAATAATTCTATCCAGTGGGGGTTTTGCGGGGTCCCTCAATAGTGAATCGTCTGTTTGACACAGCCCATCGGCGTTCTGTTTCAGCCCCACCCATCACCCAAAGTTGCGATGCACTTTGATTGCTCGCTCTGCTCGTTGTAGAGGTCTTCGGCCATTTCACTATTTCGCGCTGTAATCGAGTGCTATGCGTGTGCGGGGCAGGGTTGGCAGCAGTCGCAAGTGGTCACAGTGCCACATGAACAACAAAACCCCGCACCTCATGATGAGATGCGGGGTTCTTTCGGATGGATATAGGGACGCGGTCTCTATGGACGCCAATTCTTCAATGCCATCATATCTACGGGATTGGGGCTTTCAAATACCGCGGCCGGCAGCGCGTCGAAAACCGCAATCTCCGAATGCTTGCGCTCGCCTCTTCGCGTGGATCCTCGGCCATCGGAAAGCAGGATATTGCCGTATTTTGTCCAATTCGTCCACGGACTGCGAAACCGCGGGTCTGCATCTGACGCATGCCGATAAAAGGCCCATTCTGTCACCAACTGATGTTCTTTGTCCACCCACACGTGGTATTTGTTTTGGGGTGTGACCCCCACATTCTTGAAGGTCAAGGTCAATTTGTGCGCGGGCCGACCGTCCAGGGTTTCATCATCGCCGCTGTATTTTAAGGTGACGCCTGAATCCTTCAATTTATAGGGCATCACCAGCCAATAAGCGTCGTTGATCCAGCGTCTGTAACCCTGATTCACATACTTTTTGACCGAATCGACATTTGTTTTTTCTGTGCCGCCAAACCACACGCGGCCTTTTTTCGTTTTTACGTTCATCAAAACGATCATATTCCGGTCTTCGTGTCGCAAATTGCCCGTCCACTTGTCCCATACGTGCAGGCGCCGCCCAAAAAAACGCCACGTTATATACCGCGTCTTGTCCCAGTTTTCCCATCCTCCCATTTTTGCCATCACGGCATTGGCAATTTTAATGGCTTTTTCGTCTGAACCTGTGCGATTAAATCCCTCTGCTGCCGGATAGGTTCGCGCTTGGGCAGGCATACTCAGCAATGCCACAACAACCATCCATCGTGCAATCATGGTGATCCTCCTAGGTTAGTGATCAAAAGCTAATCGATCCTATTAGACTGATCCGGCGCATCGGTGGTTGCGACACCTGCTCGCCAGAGAGATCCAGCAGCAGGCGCGCACACCCGCCGTTGGTCAAAGACTCTGCGGGCACCACACGCATGCCCACGTTCACCCGATGAGATGATCCCCCCTCCAGACCCCAACGACCAAACGGCATCACCTGACCCCGACCATGCAAAAGACCCCAACCATACCCCAATTCCACCCCCACGCGCACAGGAGACCAGCCCATGGCTTCGCCAGAGGGACGCCGTGACATCTGCCCATCTTGCCACAGCGCGTCCACGCCACCACCTGACTGACCCCTCGCGGAGCACTTCCACAGTCTCTGTCGCCACCACATACCCAATCGTATAAGTGAACGTGTCTATGCCATTGAAGTTCTCAATGGGCGCGTACGTGATCGTGCCATCGCCATTGACCAGTGCCGTGCCATTGTTCGGTTGCGTCACGCTCAGGACGTTCAGCATGTCGCCATCCACATCGCTGTCATTGTCCAACACAGTGACCATCACCGCGGCCTCTTCAGCGGTCGTAGCTGCATCGTCCATCGCTATGGGCGCATGATTCTCCCTATCTGGCCCTTGCTCGTTTACGGCGGTGATGGTGAAGTCTGTCCCCTGCGTGGCTGTCCCCGACAGGCTGACGGTGACGGTGGTGACTTCGGACAGCGTACTGGCCCTGTCCAAGGTCGCCGTCACCGTGATGTTGGTCGCCGATGGTGCCGGTCAGGTCGTTGGACGACAGGTTCAGCCTCTCGAGGTTGGCCAGGTTGCCGAGTGCCGCGGGGATCGCGCCTCGCCCGGGGCGTTTACTGCATAGAATAGATGTATAATGGATGGATAGAAAAGCCGGCAGATCAGCCAGTAAAAGGACTGCAAGAAGCGGCCCCCACTGCACCGGGGCCGAACATTGGTGTTGGTAGGAAAATGTAGTGGAAGGATGAGATGGATACGAGAGAAGAGAATCCCGCTCGCGCTGGACGTCGGCGGGAAGGAATATGGATCCTCCCTCCTCCCCCGCATAATTTTAATAAAAACAGCAACTTGTAGGAAATTTATAGAAGTCATTGCAGACCCTCTCCCCAGCCTTTGTGAAGCCGATGCCTCACCCCTCAACCGGCGACGTTGCGCCGGCGCGAACCCCTGAAATAACCGAGCAATATGCATAAAAAATTTATCCGTTGAGAACGAGTTTGTCTTTGCTGCACACGCCGAAGTCTAGGCCCCTCTCGCCGCTGGATTCCGGTCGCGTAGTTGCCGGGCTAATGCCCTTGGTGCGTCCCCATCCCATGTTCATGGATGGTGCTAGATTCAATGCAATACAGCGCGTAGGCCAGGCCGATTCCCACGAGGAGGGAGGCGATGAGCTTGCCGCGATCGTGGCTGTGGAAATGGATCTCCGGCAGCAGGTCGCTCAAGGCAATGCACAGGAACGCGCCCGCCGCAAAGGCCAGCGCGTAGCCGACCATCGCCCCTTCTTCCGGGCCGAGCAATCCCACGCCCCAGAAACTCGCCAGTGCCACCAAAGGGCACAGCATGGCAAATCCGACATTGACCGCGGTGCGGGCGCGCCGGCTGTGACCGGCGGACTGCATCATGCCGATAATGGAGTACGCATCGAGCGGCTTGTGCAGCAGAATGGCGAGAAATACTCCTAGGCCCGCCAATGCGACGTTGCTTTCATGCGGCGGCCCCAGCGTCATGCTGGTTCCCAGCGCGATCCCTTCAGTCACGGCATGCACCCCTAGACCGAGGGCAACGCCGAACAAACTCCGCGCATAGATGCCACCGCGATCGTGGTAATCGTACAGAGCACTCGCTTCGCTGCTGAAGTCGTGCTGATGAAAGTGAAAGATACGCAGCAAGAAAATCATCAGGACCATGCCGAACACCATCCAGCCCACGGCTTTTTCTATCATCTCGGGTTCGGAAATGAGATCGAGGCTATGGGGCAGGAGGTGAAACATGGCGATACCGAGGATAAAACCGGCCACTAGACTCATCACGACTTGGGTGCGCGTGTGCGTCATGGTGCCCAAGGCCGCCAGTTTACCGCCCAAAAAAGAAGCGACAAAGATGCCGGCTGAGTATGTCAATAAAATCAGTATGGAATGTGAATCCATGATGGCTATAACCGGAGCGGATGGAAGCGGAAGCAAAAAGCCGAGAAGGTGCCTGCGACAAAAAATCCTTCTCGCTCAGAAGAACAGGGTTATCAAGATAATGCTGCACAGTCCGCCGAGTATGAACCCCGCGGTGCTGACCGCGCCGGACGCCAATGTCCCGAGAAATTCAAAGGGCATTCAATAGCCTCCTGTGCAGGGGCGTTGGGATGAGGCGACGAGACTATCGGGAAGCCCGACAGACGATGCGGAACTACTTATGATAAGAAAGTAAGCATTGCCTAAAAAGGGCTTTAGTATCAGAAATTAGAGAACAATAAGCAAGCAAAAAAAGATTGAAAAAGAAAAAAAACTGAAACCGAGCTAAATCGGTTGGAAGAGGAAGGTTGGACCAGGCTCGACGGGATCCCCAGTGCCGATCATCGGTTCTTTCTTAACAAGCCCAACATATCCCGAATGCTTGGCCCATGGGCATCCGATCCGTTTATGCCCGTATCACCAAATTTGTAGGATGGCTTTGCCACGCTCGTCGTGCGGACTACGGACTGCTTTTTGCTTGCCTGCTATTTGGATAATCCCCTATATTGCGAAAGGCACCTACCCCCTTGTATTTTGCACCTCAGGGGTTGGGGGAAAGGTTTGAAAAGGAGACGACAGAACATGGCAGATTCGGTACAGCGGCCCAATATTGTTGTGATGTACGCGGATGATCTCGGTTTTGGCGATGTGGGCTGTTATGGAGCCACGGCGATTGGTACGCCCAATATCGATCGGCTCGCGGGCGAGGGGGTGGTGTTTCACAATGGCTATGCCACGGCGGCGACGTGTACGCCCTCGCGCTACAGTTTGCTCACGGGGACCTATTCATGGCGCGATGAACGCGCGCGCATTTTGCCCGGGGATGCGCCGCTCATCATCGATCCCGACGCATGCACCTTGCCTTCTATGCTCAAACGGGCCGGTTATACAACGGGGGTGGTCGGCAAATGGCACCTCGGCATTGGCGCGGGCAATCCGAATTGGAACGAACCGCTTCCCTTAACCCCGCTCGACATTGGCTTTGACGAGTCCTTCATCATGCCCGCAACGAATGACCGCGTGCCCTGTGTGTACCTCGATGGCAGAAATGTCGTGGGCCTCGATCCTTATGATCCCATTGAAGTCGATTACGCCCACCCCTTTCCCGGGTTGCCCACGGGCAAAGACAATCCCGAACTGCTCAAGATGCAGTACCACCACGGGCACGACATGTGCATTGTCAATGGCGTGAGCCGCATCGGGTATATGAAGGGCAGCGAAGCGGCCTTGTGGGTCGATGAAGAAATGTCCGATGTCTTTCTCGAAAGAGCCGTCTCATTTGTCGCGCAGAACAAGGACCATCCCTTCTTCCTGTATTACGCGTTTCACCAACCCCACGTTCCGCGCCTGCCCCATCCCCGATTTGCAGGTGCTACCGCGCTCGGCCCACGCGGCGATGCCATCGCGGAAATGGACTGGTGTGTTGGCGAAATGCTCGACGCGCTCGACCGGTACAAACTCAGGGAAAATACGATTGTGGTCTTTTCCAGCGACAACGGCCCGGTGCTCAACGACGGGTATTTCGATCAGGCTGTTGAACGCTGTGGCGACCACCGCCCGGCAGGTCCGCTGCGCGGTGGGAAATACAGCCTGTACGACGGCGGCACCCGCGTGCCCTTTATCCTCTCGTGGCGAGGCAGCGTAGAACCCGGCGGATCGGATGCCCTCGTCAGCCAGATCGATTTTCTCGCTTCTTTTGCCGCGCTGACGGGCGTTTCGCTCGGTTCCGACGCGGGACCCGATAGTGTGAACATCGTCGACGCGCTGTTGGGCCAAAGCGACAAAGGCCGCACCGAGATCGTTCTGGAAGGTATTCAGAGCAAAACTGTTTTGCGCCGGGGAAACTGGGTGTTCATTCCTCCGCACGACGGGCCGCCCGTGAACACCAACGTCAATATTGAAACCGGTAATGTGCTAGTGCCACAACTCTACGACCTGTCGCGTGACATCGGGCAGATCGAAAATGTGGCGTCAAGCCATCCCGATGTCGTCAATCTGATGGCGAACCGATTGCAGCAAATCAGATCGGGATGGGCAGAATGAAAGGATGAGCAGGATGGAGGCGGTAGGAAGGGGGTTAGAGGGTAGGGGCAACCCCCTGTGGTTGCCCTATCGCCGTTTCAAGATACAAGGGGGTAGGTCCCGTAAATTTAAAACAACTTCTCAATCCCCAAATATCCTAAACATCCAAAAATCTCGATTCAGGAGGTGAACAATGGCGGGTTTGACAGGGGATCAGATTGCGTTTTACAAAGATGAGGGGTATTTGTTGCTGGACAAATTTTTGCCCGAGGAAGCGTATCAACCCCTTGTCGATGAGTTTCAGGACGCGATTGACCACAAGGCTCAAGAAGCGCGTGCATGCGGTCGATTGGAGAATCTTTTTGAAGACGCGCCTTTTGATCGGCGATTGGCATATCTCTGTGAGGCCATGGGAACGGACAAGCGTTTTGTAGAAGAGATCCTGGGCAAGCGTCACAAGACCGCGGGCTTGTTTTTTTTTCTCACGCATCCCGCGATTCTCAATGTGGTCGAGTCGATCATTGGGCCAGAAATTCTGGTGCATCCGCAGTTTAATATTCGCGCAAAAATGCCCGGGGAAGCCGAAGTGGCGTGGCATCAGGACATCGCGTTTTTGGATCCAGATGTGGAAGAGACGTTTATGATCAATTTCTGGGTGCCGCTGGTGGATACCCATGTGGAAAATGGCTGTTTGGAGATTCTGGCGAGAAGCCACGAGCACGGGATTATACCACACGAAGCCGCGGCATCTGAGTTGGAAATCCCAGCGGATCGGTTGCCGCCGGGCGACCGCGTCTTGTCGGTGTTGCCAGCCGGCGGTGCGGCTCTGATTCAGCACAAGACCGTACATCGTTCATTTTCCAATCAATCCGACCACATTCGCTGGAGTCTGGATATTCGATACAGCGATTACAGATTGCCCACCGGACGCGACTACGTGCCCGGCTTTGTTGCCAAGAGCGAGATAGCCCCGGATCGAGTTGCAAAAAGTCACCGGGATTGGCTTCGGCTGATGGACGAGGCCGATTCTCCAATTTCTTAACTGTGGAAGACGCGCCATGGGATGGATGCGTTGCATCGCTGTGCTGCTGCTCGTCTGGTCGCAGGCGGGTGGCACAGAAACGCGGGATTTGCCCCTGAGGAGTGCGGGCGACCTGCGTTTTTTTGTCGATCTGTCGGCCTTTCGGGGGCCTGAGGGATATACCCGCCAGGAAGTGGCTTTGTTACTGGATGCCAGCCAACTTCGGCTTCGGGAACAGGCGGGTGAATCTGTGGGGGAAATTTCACTGGTCGCTGTGGTGCTGGATACGCTGGACAACCGCGTGGCGCATCGCACCTGGGTACAGCCAATCGCGGTGCCAGACACAACTCCCGGAATGGGGGCACCGTTTAAGGAGGTCTTCTACTTTGACCTGAAGCCGGGGGGCCTACCGGCTGGTCATACAGATCAAAGACATCCACGCGCGGCTGGGTGGACGTTGCGCCGCGCGGCTTCAAATCCCGGATTACGAGCATCCATACCTGATGTTTAGCGACCTCCAACTGGCTTTTCGCGTCGCGCGAAGCCGGGAAGCCCATCGGTTTGTCAAGCAGGGTTGGAAGGTGGTGCCCAATATTACTCGGAATTACGTCATCGGAGAGCCGTTGCAGATTTACTTTGAGGTTTACAATCTGTCGTCATCCGGGGAAAGTTTCATTCTGGGGTACCACTTGATCGATACGGCGGGTGTTGTCGCGCGTACCTATCCCGCCAAACGGTTCTTAAAGCCGGGGGAGAGTTGTGTAAAGGCAGAGGTCTTGGACACAGAGGGCTTGCTGGAGGGCACCTATCACCTTCAGGTGGAAGCCTTTGATGGAACCAGTCGGCAATACTTTCGGACCGGGCGCCCGATCTTTCTGGTCTCCAAAGATCTGCCCGACGGACTCACTCAAGTGCAGCGGGATCTGATTCACTATTATGCAGACATCCGGTATATCACCGACGAAAAGACGCGACAGGTGTATGACGCGCTGACGGACTGGCCGTCCAGATTGGCGTTTCTAAAGGCATTCTGGAAGCAACTGGACGACGCGCCCGATACGCGGACCAACCAACGCCTCCTTCGACATCTGATTCGCATGCAGTACGCAGAGACGCATTTTGGGGTTGGCATGAGGCAGCGGGGATCGGATACGGATCGAGGGCGGGTTTATATTCAGTACGGGCCGCCCGATGAAATTGACTATCGGACATCTGCGGCGGGTCAGAAAGCGTCTGAGGTGTGGATTTACGAAACCGCGCGGCGCTACGAATTTGTGTTTCGAGATCGGCGGGGCACTGGCATCTACGAATTGGTGCATTCCACTTATCCGGGGGAATTGTCCAATCCCCACTGGTGGCGGGCGTTTTAGGCGGGAATCTTATTCGCCTCTCCGCGGGAAGTTGGGAGGGGGTTCACCGGCTATGGATTTGCCATCGCGGAGGAAGGGCTCGGCATTGCCCCAGAGTTTGCCGCCATCGGCAGAGAGGATGGGTTCGCAAGAGTATTGCCCGAGGTAAGCGCGTCGCAGATTTGGGGTGGTGTTGGTGCTGCTGCTGTGAAAGACGATGCTGGAAAATGCGACAATGCTGCCCGCGGGAACTTCTGCAATCAGGCCGGGGTCGCTGCCAAAGTAGCCGATTTTGTCGTTGCTGCCTTCTTCGACAAGGTGTTGCACCCACGAGCGAATGCCGCTGCGCGAATAGGGCAAAAGGTGGATGGTGCCGTTTTCTTCGCTCATGTCATCCAGCGCGCACCAGCAGGTGAGATAGGGTTTGTGATCGGGATATCCCACATAGCCCGAGTCCTGATGCCATGAAAATTTCATGCCGGTTTCCGCGCCTTTGACGACGTACTGTTCCCAAAAGAGGTAAGCGTTGTCCCCCAAGGTCGCGCGACATATATCGGCCATCAGGTCGCTGAAAAGGAATAGGCGAAGTTTGGGTTGCTGGCGAAAACAGTTGGAGACAAAGTAGCGTTTGTTGCGATGGTTGATGCCAAGGGTATCCGTGCCCTGTTCATCCATGCGCGCGTGCATTTTGTCGATGAAGGTCTGACATTCCCCGCGCAAGAGTTCGAGGTGGTGTTCGGGAATGACGGCTTCGAGGATAAAATAGCCTTCGTCTCGGTATTGTCGTTTTCGCGCTTCGGTAATGGTGGTGGACACGGCAACCTCATCCTTTGAGCACGTCGCGCACGCCGGGCCATTCGCGCCAGATGTCTGTGTACGCATCCTTGCCGATTGCATCGGTATCTTTGTGCTTGAGGCGGGTAATTGTGGCCAGGCGCACGTTGGGCGACGCGTTGGGACAGGCACCGTGAACGACCTGATGATGTGCGAGAATGAGGTCGCCGGCACGCCCGGTGATCATCACCGGGTCTTCGGGCAAGTCGGGCCGGGGCATGCCGTTGGCGAGCACTCCATGGCCGTGTGCTTTGAAATAGTCGGCAAAGAAGCGATGGGATTTGGGCCACACCGTGAAGTTGCCACTGAAGGGGGCGGGTACATCGACGAGGTAGATAACCGCGAAGGCGGTGAATCCGCGTTTGTAATCGCCCTTTGCCGTGCCGTTGGTGCCGCTGCCAATGCCGTCGATGTGTCCGCGCGGCGGCGATGGTGCCTCGCCGAGGGGCATTGGAAAGCGCGGATAGGTTTTGGCGCGTTCAACGGGCAGGACATTGCCATCGCCCATGAGGGCTTCGGCAACGCGCATGACCGGGGTTTTGTTATACATGTCGAGGATGAAGGGCGCGTCCAAAAGTTCGGCGCAAAAGAATCCCGAGCGGTGATTTGCGAGGTCTTCACCGCCAATGCCCACGTTGCCGATGGAATGGTTGACCGCGCGACGGGCAGTTTCGATCATGTCCTTGGGGACAACCCCTGAGATTTTGAGATAACCTTGGTCCGAGAATTGGCGTTTTTGTGCATCAGTAATAGACATGGTGAACCTCTGTGATTGCTTATGCTGCGATAGCTTCGCGCACGCGGGGAAATTCGCGCCAGATGTCCAGGAAGCAGTCGTTGCCGTTTTTGTCGCAGTTGACGTGGCGAAGGCGGGCAATGGCCGCGTAGCGAATATTCGGCGACGCATTGGGGCCAGCACCGTGGATCATCTGATGGTGTGCCAGAACGAGGTCGCCCGCGTTGCCGGTGATCATGTCGGGGCCTTCGGGCAAGTTGACGCGCGGCGTGCCCTCAGAGAGTACTTCGAGACCTTCGCGTTTGAAATAGTTTTCAAAGAAGCGATGGGAACCCGGCCACACCGTGAAGTTGCCGCTGAAGGGTTCGGGCACATCGGCCAGATAGATGACGGCAAAACAGGTGAACCCGCGGCGGTACACGCCTTTTGGCATGCCATTTGTGCCCGTGCCCATGCCGTCGAGATGGCCGCGCTGTTCGGGCGGAGTTTCGCCGATTGCAGCGGGAAAACGCGGGGCAACCTGCGCGCCTGTGATGGGTTTTTGCAAATTGCCGTCACCCACCAGAGATTCGGCAAGGGAAATAACCGGGCTGTTGTTGAACAGGTCCATAATCACGGGACTGCCATTCAATTCGCGGCAAAACTGCGCCGCACGGTGCTTGGTCATGTCTTCGCCATTTGGCCCCAACGTGCCAATCGAATGGTTGACCGCTTGACGCGCCGTATCAACCATCGCCTGTGATATGGCACCGGGAATTTTGACATAGCCGCGGTCGTAAAACTCGCGTACTTGTTCGGTTGTAAGGTGCATAATACGACTCCTCAAAATGAAAATGTGGTCTGCACAACGGTCTGACACTAAATGTAAGCATGTTAAAATTCATGGACAACCAGAAAAAAATTAGGGGATACACGCCTTGAGAACAATTTTCTGGATTTTTATCGGATGCGCGATCTCTTCAAATGCGTTTGGAGAAGATCCCATACAGCAACGGCTCGATCAGCTTTACGCAGAATACGAGGCACTATCAGCAAGCCCAACGATCAAAAAATACGTCGCGTTAGACGGGAAACTGAGAGCGTTCATCGTAGAAGAGTTACCGATCTATGACCATTCTGTCAAAATTGAAAAGGAAGCAGATTATTACAAATACGATAATAATCGCACGCGTGCGTTGGGAATAGAAACAAGCAAATATGCTATGGGTAAATATAGTCTGGCTTTAGTGTATTCCGAAAAGTTCCTCGTCCAAGCCCATGAAATAGATCCCCATTCCAAATACCGGGAATACACGCTTTTTTCCCAGATCATGGGCATTCGACCTAGTCATGGGCTTGGGGAAATGCCCGACATAAAGATCGTCTATCAATATGCAAAGGAGTTTCCCAACGGGCCTTTTATTGCAAAAGTTTATGAGATCATTGCCGGTTTCCACAAAGATCTTTTTATGGTTGTGCGAAATCTGAGCAAAAAAAAGCAAGAGATTATAAGTATGATTGCTATAAGCCTTATGTGGAACGCCGCCCTTATGAAGAACAGATGGCACGAGACAAGAAAATCGCGATCAGATACTACCTTAAATATAAAGCGGCATTGGGGCCGGATGCTCAATTCCCCTCGTGGCTCAAGAGCATCTTAGATCAACTCAAGACAGGCAAGGTCACGTCCTGGAGTTTTTGCGCGGATTAAAAACCATCTGCAAAATGAAATTTTTCAAAGACATCCATAATCGCTCGATTCGGCTCACAACAGAACGTCAGTTGCATCTCCAAATGGCCCATCTAGAAATGAAAGGCCACATCCCGAGTATTGCAGAGACACTCGCTGCTCTCGACAGGATTGTACGGTCAAGAACAGATGCGACCGTCGAGCTATTTTACAGGTATTACCCATCTACCTCTGTCACAAGCAAATTCCTATGTACAGTCGTCAAAGTCCTGCCGGATGACAATTTCATCATTACGGCATACTTTACAGATGCGATCAAACGAGGAGAAAGACTATGGGAGAAACCGTAAGTGTATGGTATGATGAAGAAGGAGATTACCTCGAGGTGCTTTTTGCCAACAAAAAGGGATACTTCCGGGAAACGGACAACGACGCAATCAAAAAAAAAGTTGATGCTGCCGGACAGACCATCGGCTTTTCAATTCTGAAGATCAGTGCCCTCAAAGGCCAATCTCCCCTCGCGGTTACGATCGAGAAGTAATCAAAAGAGGTCAAACGCAATCAACGCGTCGGCAATGACCAAAACCCCGGTGAACATCAAACCCAACAGCCAATGCTGCCCCGTTTCGATGTTCACCAGTCGGGTTTCAATGCTCGTTAGCCACGCTAAAATCTGATACCTTGATAAAAAATGGATACCCTGCCGCTTTATGCCATGTTTCTATGGAAAATTTTCGCTAGATAATCATAATCGTCGTTACGCTAAAAAAAAAGGACATGTACTTCAGCGAACTGTTCCCGGTCCCACGATCCGTCATCGTAACGCTTGTACAATTCTTCGTAAGGCGTTGTCGAAATGATGAAAGAATCGAGACAAATATTTGATGAACCAGCGCGTTGGGCTATTCCACGAGCCAATTCCGGCAACCGCGCGTGAAGTTGTGCCTTGTCATCATTCGCATAGGCATTGGCGTTGTGCATGCCGTGCGGTTCAATAAATACGATGCGTTGCTCGTCAGCCGCTTTAATCCAGAGAATGAAATCGGGATAGAACCCGCTGTTTTCAAAGAACCCTATACCTGTGCCTCGGCTCTGATTCCGCAAAAGGAATACTTCTGCGCAGGCCAGCGCATTGTCCCTCTCCTGTATCCAGTACTCCTTCAAGTCATTGACAAATTGCTTTTCGCCTTCGTTCAGCCCCGGCGGAGATAGCTTTACCTTGTCAGCATCCGCGCTTTCCACGAGCAACGGCTGGTACAAGTGTTGATCAAAGTAAATGCGCGGCAAATTGCCCGTATCATTATCGTAGAGCTTGCGGCAATCGGCGATGAGTTGTTCAATTTCGCGTATCAAATCCCCCTCTGACCGGCTCACGCTGACGATGTATCTGCCGACGCCATTTTCTCTGCTAACGTTGAATTGGAAGTTGGGATCGCTTTCGTCGAGCGTCTTATAAACCAAGTGATTTGATTCCCCTTGCTCCCGCTTATGCCGATAGAGCGCGTCCGCGTATTTTCGCAAGATGCTGACCACTGTCTCCTGCAATCGTTCGCGGTCCGCATAACGCCGCGGCTTGACCACGTTTTCCTCAGCGATCAGGTGATACACGGGCTGCTCAGCACCAAGAATATGCCTCGGCGCATCCGGGCATATCACCAGATTGTCCAACCCTTTCTGCTCCTTGTGTCTGAGCAAGTCGAGATATGCGCGATCCCAGTCCACCAGCGCGAGGCTTTCGGGCGGTATTGGCCCCTCAACGCCAAAATGGGCATGGGCAATGTCGGCACTGATGCTGTCCAACTGGCTCACCTTTGCAGACACATCGATCAACACGCGCCGCACGCCGGGAACAGGTTCCAGCAGAACCTCCGTATCGGCTACGAAATTTCGCCTCTTGTCTAGGTTGGGGATGACCAGGCCCTTGTCCAGAAAATCCCGATTGGGCTCAATGAACAGCGGCAATTCCAACAGGCCATCCGGCGCGACGCCTTCCCGTTCCAAATAATCCCGAAATTGCACCATATAGTTGGCACGCACCGCAAAGATGTTGAGGGTTTCCAGCAACGTGATGTAATCGGGATGTTCACCAGCTATGACCGCGCTGCGCTTCAGCGTCATATCCCGACCGCGCAAACGCACGCCGCGCCCAAACAGTTGGATGATCTGCGACCCCTCGCTCCTGCCGATGTTGAGCAGTCCCATATTGGACACGCGCCATGAATCCCAACCCTCTATAAACTTTCGCGCATCAATCAGCACCTCAACGGTCGTCCCCGGCTCGTTAATCCCGTCAAACAGGGATCCCGAGAAAGCATCCTCCTCAATCGCGACACCGGCGTTGTCAGCAGCGACCAGGTTCTTGAATTTGGTCGTATCACCGATGTAAATGAGGCCGAAGTAATCCTCCCAGATTGTAGGGCCGGAACGCCTCGTGCTGATCGGCAAAGACGCATTGCTGTTCGTAAAATGAGAGCATGTTCGCCAGGAGCGGGATATCCATCCGATCAGCAGTCGTTTCCCGTTGCAAGTTGAGAATGTGAAAATCTTTGCCGTAGCCATCGTTATAAAAGTAGCGGTAGGAATAGTCAAACGCGATGGCCTTCCCGTATTCAGCGATCAGGTCAGCGTTTTTCGCCGCGGTAAGAGCTTGCCCGAAGGTGGCACTGTACTCGAAGGTGAACCCGGTCTCGCCCAGTGCATCGCGAAGGTTGCGCCACGCTTCGCCGCCGGAGCCTTTGTGCCCTTCATCGACAAAAATCAGATTGTTGCCTTCAAACGCCTCTACGGGCACGCGCACGCCGCCACCTCGCTTTTCCTCGACCAACTTGGTAATCTCGGTGACTTTGACGGCGTTTCGCGCGGACATCAGCAGACTGCTTTCGTTCAAGTCGAACCGCGCGGCGGAGATGTTGGATGTTTGTAGTTCCGTTAGATGCTGTTCGCTCAGCCCTTCATTGGGCGTAATCAACAGGATGTTATCCAGCGGGTCGCGGTTGTAATGGAGAAACTGCCGATAGTTGAGGTGCATAATGAGCGTCTTGCCACTGCCTGTCGCCATCCAGAACGCCAACTTTCGCAAATCCAACGCTGAAAATGCCGTTTCTCGCGCCTCTCCGGCGCGACGGTTGGCATTGCGTCGGCGCACCAAATCATTCAGCGATTGTAACAACTGCCTCGGTCGGTTGAAGTACCAGTCCAGAAAAATTTCCGCGTAAAGTGTCGCCAGATATTGGAAGTAGCGCAAGGTGATGGGCTGGGGCCGCCCCGCGTTCATCGCCCCCAGATGCTCGTAGATGTTGTCGTCGTAGTGTCCCAGGTCGGCCAGCGAAACGTCTTTCAGATGGCTCTCTCGGGACGCCAGCCGGGCGTGGATATGGCTGCGGCCTTCGGCGTCAAACCCCTCGTCGGCCGGCTTGATGTCCGTCAGCAGGTCGCGGTTGCTGGCGTAGCCCAGCCGTTCATTCAGCCAGGCCAATAGGACGAGTCGCTGTTCGAGCTTGGCAGCAGACATTGCGTCCTTTTGCGTGGGGCGGCGCGGCATCAGCTAGGTCCTTCTCCAGTGATTGCTTTCAGTTGATCGATGAGTGGTGGCAATTCGCTCCGAATGATCTTCCAGAGAATATCGAGGTTCACGTTATTGTAGCCGTGAACGAGCCGATTGCGCGTTCCAATAATTTGACGCCAAGGAATCTCTGGATGGCGTTCCCGCGTCGTTGGTGAGACCCGGTTGGCCGCTTCGCGGATAACTTCTACTAAGCGCGTAAGTGCCAATTCCATTACCCGGTCACCGGCCAACTCATTCGCGCTTGCCTCGCCCAATAAATCTACGGCTTCCCGTGCGTGAATCAGCATATCGGCAAGGCTTACCCGGTCATCATGCCTGCTCATACAGTGCCTCCGCGGAATTGAGTATCTCCGCCCGGAGCAGCCAGTTGGGGTTATCTTCAACCCCCTTGAAAGTGTGCAAATCCACCTCCCGACCGAGAATTGCCGACAATTCGTCCTGCATATCAACAAATGCAAACCCCGGCGTCCGACCCGGCTCAAATTCCACTAGCACATCCACGTCGCTCTCCGGACCGAAATCGTCTCGCAGCACCGAGCCAAACAGGGCCATGCGCCGGATATGGTTGTGCCGGCAGAACGCGGCAATCTCGTCGCTTGGAATTTCGATTCTCGCATTCATGTCGCCACCTCGGTGAACATTCGCGCTTTGAACATCGGCTCTATGGCTTTGGCTCCGGGGATGCAGGAATCTCCGTTGACATAGACTGCGTCCGCGCCTTCGACCAGCCCTTGCTCGGCCACAAACCGCCGGTCACGCTCAAAGTCGGCTTGTGCCCACCCCTCGGTTTCCCGCCATACAACCGCCACCTCGCGCCCGGGCGCATCTCGCGTCTCGCCCCGATAGACCAAATAGTGCCGGCCATTGTCCTCATACACCCAGCGCGTTCGCACGTTCAGCCCCAGCAGATAGTTGAACGTCTCGGGAATATCCGCCGCGCGCGCCCGCGTCTCGCCATAGGCATGAACCCTCAGCCGATAGGTTAATGGACGGGTCAGCTTTGCCGCGTTGAGCAGGGTCTCGCTGCCTTTGGTTTCCCACTTGAGCATATAGTTGAGCAGATAGTCGTCAAATTGCTCTTCCAGTTTCAACTGCCCGGCCGCGTCGTCAAACTCAATATTGTTCAGCGCGTCTTCGTAGGACTCCAAGCGGATGTACTTGACGATGCGCGGAGACCGCTGTGCCTCCTCCGGGGTGGGTTCGCGTTTCGGTTTGCCGTCCTTCCATTCGGGCGCGAACGCGACTTTCTTGATGCGGGGCAAGAGCACCGTGTCAAAGTACTCGCCCATCTCCACGAGGATAAACTTGCGCTGACCGCCATCCTCGCGGTTGAGATTGATGACGGCATGACCCGTAGTGCCGGAACCGGCGAAATAGTCGGCTATCAAGGCCTCCTTTGAAGCAAAACCACAAATTTTTTTTCGTAACTCCCAAGGCTTAGGATTTAGTCGGTCATTCACTTCAAATCCAAACAAGTCTCTAAAGTTTTTTGAAGCACTGTCATTCGTGCCAGCATCATCCCAAATGCTTCGTATGTTCAAGCCGCGATGTTCAGACAAGAAACGTTTCTTGCGTGGTTCTTTGGAGGTGCCGTCGTTTCCCCACCATACCAACTTGTTTTTCACGTTTTCTTTGTGTGTTTTTTTGTCGCATCCCCAAACCCTCGGAGAATCAGAGTATGAATCAGGGTAGATAATCTCTCCTGTGTTGGGATGGGTGATTCCATAATACAGATTGGGACGTTCTTGCTTGTGCCATTTTGAGCGATAATCGGAACCCGCCCAGTCGCCGCGCGGGTCATTGTCTGGGTTTGAATACTGCTTTGCAATTTTTAGGGAAGGCAGTGCGCGAGTTGGTTCCGCTCCATAAATGACAAGATTATCGTGGACAAAAGCAAAGGCGGGCTTGTTGTCTCCGCTGGTTTTTTTTCACGCAATATTTCCGATGAAATGTTCTGGACCAAAGATAGAATCTAGTAGCAAGCGGAAATGTCCAATTTCACTTTCATCCAGATTCGCCCAGAAAGAGCCTTCTTCATTCATCAGCAATTTCGACAACGTTGCCCTATCACGCATCATCGCAAGCCACGAGGAATGCTTGTAATGATCTTTGTAAATGAACCCGTCATTTTCAGTGTTATACGGCGGGTCAATGTAAATGCAGTTGACCTGTTCTGAGTATTTCTCGCACAATAAGTTCAACGCTTGCCAGTTTTCGCTGTGGATGAGCAAGCCGTCGGTCATTCCGTCCAAGTCGTCAAAACTGGCGAGCAGGCGGTCGGTGAAGTCGCGCCCAAAATGCGCCGTGTCCAGCACGAGCGTTGGGTGCGCTTTCAGAAAAGCGACGCGCTTGCCGTTTTTGTCCTTGCCCGAGTTGAACAGGTTGGTCTCGGTCTCATCAATGTGGAACAATGCCTTCCACTCTGCCCATTGTGGCTCGCACGCGGCGATGTCGGGGTAAAAGCTCTCATCGACATTGCCAATGGTGATACAGTACTGCGTCTCGATAATGAATTTGCGCTTTTCCCAAAGCATCTTTTGAAAGCACTCGATCTGATCCAAGAAGTCGATGATCCAGCCGCCGACAGCCCTGATCGCGCGCGCCATCTGAAACCAGCCTTCGGCTCTGTCCTCGCCCGCGTTTTCCATCTCGTCGAGATTCAGCACCTCGTTTTTCAGGTAGAAATCCAACTCGCGGCAGAGGAATCCCTTCAGGTCCTTGTGGATGAAATAGTCGGACGTGTTGCGCCGCGTGTACTGCCGCAGGTGGTGTTCCAAGTGGGAGACGGATTCGTCCTTGTCATCGCGCCGCCGCTCGCCGGTCAGCGCGGCCAGCGCATCGGTCACCTGGCCCAACTGTTTGGGAATGGCGTCAACTGCCGCGGCGATAATGTGCTCCTGTTGATTTCTCGTTCCGTAATCTCGCTTTTCCCGATCGGTCAAGGGGCGATACGCAAAGGGAATTGTAACTTTGCGAGCATTGCTATCCCATTCCGTCTCGGTGACGCGGGGCAGGAAGAATCGCTTGTCGCCCTTGACGTTGTTCTGCTCTACGTCGGCGTCCTTGAGCCGAAAATGCACCGCTACGCCGTTGGGTGCTTTCCAGTCGTAATCGCGGAAATGTTCGCCGGTTTTGACATAATACTGGTCGCTGTTCGCCCAATGGAGATAGATTTCCTCGCCGTTGTAGGGGATGGCGTATTGCTGACGCCGGGCGTAGCGGCGTTTGGAGATGAAATCGCCATCCTCGTAGTAGCGGCTGAAAAAGGCGTACAAGTGATTGAAGATATCGGTTTCAACCGCGGCGCGGCTACGGGCACCGGTGGCCTTCGCCTTTGCATTCAGGTACTTTTTGTCGAGCGGCGTGTTCTGGAATGAAACCAGTTCACCGTTGGCGTCGAAGGCGTCCTCGCCGAGTATCTCCTTGACCGCTTGGGTGGTTTCCGCCAGTTCATTGGCAGCCTGAGATTGATCGGCCAACGCGCCTTGCTCCAAATCTTCGGAGATAGCTCTGAGCAGGTCCTCCGCGATAAACTTTTCGATCACGCTGCGCTTGTAATTCATGATGCGGTAGATGCCGAAGTTGAGGTCAGCGCAATCGAATTGGAACAACTCGCGCAGCAACTGCAGGAATTTCCCGATGTGAGCCTTCGGGTTGTCAGATGGGGTCGTCATGTCGATGTATCTCTCAATGGTTTTTGCCAGCGAATGTGAACAGCGCACTCGTTTCCCGCAGATATAAACATCGGCTTTGTCAAACATCTCATCTGTCCATTCCGGCAATTCTTCATATTCTTTTGGCTGGACAACATGAGCATCAATTTTAGCCAAATCGCTCCCCAAATCTTCTTTGTTCTCTTTCATTGGCCTTTCTCATGAAAAAATATGGCGGGTATCTCCACGTTGCACATACCCAAGCACAACCATGCGACCGCGCAACAGCCCAAAACACAGTATCCGATGTTCACCATAATCCTGTCGCGTATCCTCAACCTCGAAAACAGGACCATTGAATATTTCAGGGCATCCTCAAAATCAAGGCCACGCTCAGTTAAGGTTTTATCGCGCTTTACAGGATCATAGCTGATTTTCATATAACCAATTCAAATAACCAATTCAAAAAGATTGGTGTGCCAGTTCATATTCCCGAAAGAATATAGCCACTTATTTGAAAATGCCAAGGGTCTTGAATAAAATTGTCACATCTCATGATTTTTGCCAGCGCAGGATCGGTTTTCGCGCGGCGGTTGCTTCGTCCAATCGCCGCACGGGTGTCTCGTGGGGGGCGTTTTTGAGCAACTCGGGATTTTCTACGGCTTCTCGCGCAATCCGAATCATCGCGTCGACAAAAATGTCGATCTGCTCGAGGCTCTCGGTTTCCGTTGGCTCAATGAGCATGGTCTCGGGCGCCACATTGGGCAGGGGAAAATAAATCGTGGGTGGATGGATGCCGCAATCGATCAAACGCTTGGCAATATCGGTTGCGGTAATCCCATTCGCCTTTTTTTGGCGCGACGCGGAAAACACCATCTCGTGCATGGGTTGTGCATTTTTGGGGCGGTCGTAGTGGGGATCGAGTTTTGCCGCGATGTAATTGGCATTCAAAACCGCCATCTCACTCGTGCGGCGCATGCCCTCTGCGCCGAGCATTTTGGCGTACACAAGGGCGCGCACCAGCATCCCAAAATTCCCGTAAAACGAACTCACCTTGCCAATGGACTGCGGCCGGTCAAAATCGAGCGTGAACGCGTCGCCCGCTTTTGCGACAATGGGCAGGGGCAAAAAGGGCAGCAGAGCCTTTTTGACGCCCACCGGACCAGATCCCGGCCCCCCACCTCCGTGAGGCGTGGTAAATGTTTTGTGCAAATTGATGTGCACCACATCAAAGCCCATATCGCCGGGCCGGCACTGCCCGAGAAAGGCATTGAGGTTCGCGCCGTCGTAATACAACAATCCACCAACGCCGTGTACCAGCGCGGCAATTTTTTCAATCTCGTCTTCAAACACGCCAAATGTATTGGGATTGGTCAACATCAAACCGGCCACATCTTCGGTCAGATGTTCCCTGAGATCTTTGACATCAACCGTGCCGCGCGGGGTGGATTTGATCGCGCGCACGGTATAGCCACACATGGCCGCGGTGGCCGGGTTTGTTCCATGCGCGGAATCGGGAATCAGCACCACCTTCTTGTGATGGCCCTTTGCCTTGTGATGCGCGGCGATCAGTGAAATCCCCACAAATTCGCCCTGTGCGCCGGCCGCGGGTTGAAAGGTGAACCCATCCATGCCGCTCACGGCTTTGAGCACCTGCTCCATTTCCCAGATCACTTGCAGGGCGGGTTGGGCATTGTCCGCGAGCGGGTGCAAGCCTGCGATCTCTGGCGCGCGCGCGGCTTTCTCGTGTACCCGGGGATTGTATTTCATCGTACACGACCCCAGGGGATAAAAGTGCGTATCAATGCTAAAATTCATCTGTGAAAGCGCGGTATAATGCCGCACGAGTTCCAGTTCGCTCACTTCGGGCAATTTGGGCGGCGCGTCGCGGCGCATTTCTTTTGGAATCTCGGCACCGGAATCCACTGCCGCGGGAAAGGTGACGCATCGCCGGCCCGGCGCGCCGCGTTCAAAAATCAACACATTCATTACAAGGCCCTCCACGCATCGATCAAGCGGTCAATATCCGCGTCGGCGCGTTTTTCCGTGACACACGTCAGGATGCAATTTTCGAGTTCGGGATAAAATCGCCCCAGATCAATGCCCGCCTCGATGCCTTGATGACGCAAAGCCCTCAGCACCTCTGACGCGTTGCGGTCTGTTTCCACGACAAACTCGTTAAATATGGCCCCAGAAAACTTTTGACGCACGTGGCCCAATGCGGTCAGCCCCTGCAAAGCGCGATGGCTTTGATGCCAGTTCAATTCGCCTGCTTCTCGAAATCCCTGCGGCCCCAGCGCGGCCAAATACACGGTTGCTGCCGTGGCGCAAAGCGTCTGATTGGTGCAGATGTTTGAGGTGGCGCGCTCGCGCCGAATGTGCTGCTCGCGCGTTTGCAAGGTCAGGACAAAACCGCGCGTGCCATCCACATCGGTTGTCTCGCCACATATCCGGCCGGGCATCTTGCGTACATGATCCTCCCGCGACGCAAAAAACCCGACATACGGCCCCCCATAAGACAGGGGCAAGCCCAAAGGCTGTCCATCGCCCACGACGATATCCGCGCCAAAGTCGCCCGGCGGACGAATGACGCTCAATGACATGGGATTGACGCATGCCACAAAAGCCGTTTGGGTATTCTCGACCCGATCGCGAATTTCGTCTAAGGGTTCGAGCACGCCCAAAAAATTTGGATTTTGCACGACCACAGCCGCGGTATCGCCCGTCAATTCGCGCGTTAAAATATCCGCGTCCAATGCGCCGGCATCAGACCACGGAATATCCACCAATTCCAAGCCAATCCCCCGGACATAAGTGCCCACCACTTGCCGGTAAAACGGATGCAGGCTGCGCGGCAACAAAACGCGCGCGCCATTGTTCATCCGCACCGCCATCAACACGGCTTCGGCGAGGGCAGACGCGCCATCGTACATTGACGCGTTGGCCACTTCCATGCCGGTCAGTTCGCAAATCATAGACTGAAATTCAAAAATAGCCCGCAGGGTGCCTTGGCTCACCTCGGGCTGATAGGGCGTGTAGGCCGTAAAAAATTCGCCGCGCGAAATCAGGGCATCGACCACACTCGGAGAAAAATGATCGTAGGCTCCGCCACCTAAAAACGACACAGAAGTCTCGCGCGCTCGATCGGCCAGCGATTGCACAAAAGCCACCGCTTCCATTTCGCTGATTCCGGGGGGCAAATTGAGGTCTTTCAAACGCAGCGATTTGGGAACCGGGGCATACAAATCACCGGTAGATGAAACCCCGATCACATTGCACATGTGCTGAATATCGCGCTCGGTATGTGGCGTGTAGTTCATCGCTCCTCACATTGCAGTTGGTTCCAAACAGATTGTGCGCGTTTGCGACACGCAGCGAGGGTATCGTCGTTGACCACGACAAAATCCGCAACCGCGACTTTGTCTGCTTCGGGCAGTTGCGCGGCGATTCGCGCTTTGACTTCGGCTTCTGAAATGCCCAGTCGAGCCATAGTCCGCTGAATCCGCAGGGCTTCGGGAGCCGTCACCACCACCAGCACGTCGAGCCATTTTTGGGGGTCGCCGCGCTCCAGCAGCAGGGCCGCGTCCACAACCACGGGGCGTTCGGGGTCCGTGTCCTGCGCCGCGCGAATTTTGTCCAGCAACAATTGTCGCAGCGGTTGCCAAACCACGGCATTGAGTTTTTCGCGGCCTTCGTCAGAAGCAAACGCGCGCGCGCCCAACGCGCGGCGCGCGATTTGCCCGTCAGAATCCAAAATTTTTTGCCCGAACACGTCGGTCAAATTGCGGATCACGGTCGGGTCGCGGAGCACTTCGTGGCCTGTGGCATCGGCATCGATCACGCGGGCGCCGGCGGCTTCAAACACCGCGCACACAGTGCTCTTGCCCGCGCCAATACCCCCTGTTACGCCCACAATCACGGTTCGTCCTCTCGGCGATAGACGCGCAGTTGAATCGCATTTGTACGCGGTTTCACGGGCAATGCCTCGGCTGCATCTTCGGCTTCCCACCGCCGCAGGGTCGCGCGGTTGCGAAGTCGCACGCCGATGTATGCCAGCAGCAACAGCAACGCCAGATACAACCAAATCGAGTCGGGCGAAAAGAGCAATGCCGTCAGGCCAAACCGCCCCTGCACATTGTCGCGCCATCGCCGCTCAAATTCGCGGGGCGTGATGCCCGTGACGCGAAACAAGGCCACTTCAAAGGGCACTTCGGCTTGGAGTTCGGAAAGCATCGCCACCACGGCATTGGGGCCGCCCAAACGGATCAAAAACCCAACGGCCAAGAGACTTTCGGTGTATGCCAAATCGGCTTTTGCCGACGGGAACGCCAGCACGTCATCAATTTGGGAAAGCGGGATCAAGTTGTCGGAAAAGACCGCGTAAAACACATAGGCACTGTGTCGCAACCGCCACTCGTGCGACGCCCACATTGCCACGCCTTCGTGAAACCAAACGGGCACGCGCCCAGGCACTGTGGCGTGCAGCAACACATGGGCAAATTCATGCCGCGCGACTTGCAGCAGATTATTCACGCGGGATTGCAGGACAATGGTGCGCGACTGAAGAAATGCAACGCCCGCGCTCCAATGGGGCAACTGCCCCTGTGTTAGATCGCGGAAAATGGCTTGGGATGGGGCGAGATAGAGCGCGATGGGAACAGGGGGCGCGCCGCCCAATTTGCGGCGCATTTCATTGCGCGCAATGAGGAGGGCGTTCAACAAAGCCTGCGCCCGAACCGTATCGGCATGCGCGAGGTGCAGCGCGAGGCCATCGCGTTCAAAAACACGCCACTCTGTCGCATGCGCGGTGGAAAAATGGACGAGGAGCAGAAGCCAGAGACAGACGGAGCTTTGGACAATAGAAGCCACATTAAAAAACCGTCAGAATGGGGAATGGGTTGCGTAGCGCGGCGAGGTGCTCGCCAGCAACCGGGGCGCAAAACACCAGCCACCCTCCCAACACGATCTCAAACCCGGCGGCAGGCGCGCCCCAGCCAAGGCTGCCCGTAAAACTCGCGCTCAGTCATCCCGTCACATGGGAAGACAGACCATATCGGCCGCGGGATATAATAGGCGATGGACCTCAAAACCGCAAGAACCGAAATCGCTTGTTCATTCCCCTCGAGCGCACCGAAACCCGATGTGGGCAAATATTTGACTGGTGTCAAAACCGTCGCGCGACTGGGATTGCTCTTCCATAATCAAAACCGAGCTCCGCACGAACACGCGGATATTGTGTTGTGCCGAGAACCAACTGCCACCGCGAAGCGTGCGATCCGGCCCGTCTTCCAGTCCGGCGTTTTTTAAGTTGACCGGATTGTGCTTGGGGCTGTTTGCGTAATACGCATGCTGGTATTCGTCTAGTGTCCACTCCCACACATTGCCCGCCATATCCATCGCGCCATAGGGGCTTGCCCCCTCGGGATAGGTGCCCACGGGCGTGGGGCCAGAACTAAAATTGAAATTGCACAGCGAGTCATTTGCCGGCGCGTTGCCCCACGGAAACCTGCGCCCATCCGTGCCCGCAGCGGCCAATTCCCACTGCGCTTCGCTCGGCAATTGCAAACCCGCCCACTGGCAATAATCCCTCGCCTGATGCCACAAAACCCCCACCACTGGTTGGTCGGGCCCATTAAACCCCTCGTCCCGAAAAAACTGCGGGCGTTCGCTGCGCGTGGCCTCGGCATAAGCCACGTACTGCGCGTTGGTCACTTCGTATTTGTCAATGTAAAACGCGTCGAGCACCACCTCGTGCGGCGGTCGCTCATTTGCAGGGCCATCGCTCGAACCCATCGTAAATGTGCTGCCCGGGACAAAGACCTGTACGTGCTCTGTGCCCGCAGGCGTGGTGGCGATGGCTTCTTCAATCACATATTCTGGATCGGCCACTTTGCCGCAGGCCGCGGTCAGCACAATGCCCAAAATTCCGAACAAACGCACGGGCAGTGCCACTGCATTCTCGCTTCTCACTTCTCACTCCTCGTCCCTTGTATCTTCGGGCGAGCACAGGGCTACGCTCGCCTTTCATCCGCGTTCATCTGCGGATTTACTCCCACACCATGTAATCGCCCGAATCCACCATCATGCGATGGACATAGGTCTCGATCATGGCGTGGTCTCGCTCTGCGGTCTTCAAGCTAAAGGGCCGCAACACCGGAATTTGCATCTTTGGGTGCGTCCAATCTTGCACGTAAACCGGATGTTTCATGCCGCGCAAGACCACCTGAATATCGGTTATCAAATCATCTGTAAAATGATTGGGCAAATCCCACAGCGCGATCTCGGGGGCAAAGGTCTGCAAATCAGAGGCGAACCGCGTCTTGTGGCTCTGAACGGTCTCGTTAAACGCGCGTTGCAGCGCCATTCGCCCATCCAAATGCGCGCACGTACGCACCAAAGGCCCCAGGTCTTTGGGACACACGACCGCGTGAACCGTGGTCACTTTTTCATTTTCACCTGGCGCGGCCACAGCCAGCATCTTCTCCGCGACGCGGGGGGCAAAACCCGTGAGATTTGGATCGATAAATTGCCGGTGTGACAACCCCGGCCAATAAAAGTGCATCCCCACATCCATGTGCTCGTGCATCTCCAACAAGCCGTGAAACACGCACTCCAGCACGGTATTGCCCGCGGACACGCCATTGGCCGAATCATTCAAATGCGGCACATCCGACGCGTTCATCGCGGTCGGCACGAGTTCGACTTCGGACGTCAGTTCGTAAATCGGCGTCTCTCGCCCAGTTGCCAGCGCGTCAAAAAACGAAACGCGCTCCACGGCCTCGGCCAGTGCCCCGGCCAGCACTTGCCGTTTGGAAAGCCCTTTGCCCATCGTGCGCAGGGCAATGCCCTCCATCAATGGCCCTTCGTATTTGCGAAACAGAGCCGACTGCACGTAATCCGTATAACAATCCGCGATCCACACCGTATTGTAAAACTGCCGCGCGCGCGTTTGAAATTGACACATCGCGGACAATGCCTCGCCAAACCGGGCAATGGTTTCTTCAAACGGAACCGTGCGGTCCGCAATGACAATGTGATGCGATTCGCTCATCGCGCCCGCGCTCGATTCATGTCTTCAACCGCTTCGGCAAAACGGCCCATTTGCCGAAAAGTTTCCGCGCGAAGTTCCCGTGCCCATCCATTTTCGGGATCGAGATCCAACGCGCGCGTAAAGTCTGACACCGCGGCCTCGTACTGCCCCAGCATCCGTCGGGTTTCACCGCGATTCGCCCAGGTCCACGCATCCCTGTTCGCCATCCGCACTGCCCGATCAAAATCCGCGAGTGACGCCTCGAGATCGCTTTCCATTCGCAACGCAACGCCGCGCCCCATGAGTGCCCAGAAGTGATCGGGAACAAGTTTCAGCGCCTGCGTAAAACCGCGTATGGCTTCGGCGCTTCGCCCCATTTGCCGCAGCATGTCCCCTTGACCAGCCAACAGATCGGGGTCGTGGGGCGCGAGAGCGAGTGCCCGATCAAAGTCCGAAAGCGCGGCCTCTAATTGACCGCTCGCCCGCAGGATCTCGCCCCGCCCGATCAGCGCGCCCAGATGGTCGGGCATCGCCTTCAAAGCTCGCCCAAACATATCTATCGCCGCCTCGTATTCGCCAGCCTGTCGATAGACCTCTGCCCGTCCGACAAACGCATCGGGATGTCCATTGCCCACCGCTATGGCCCGATCAAAATCGACCCCATCGCATTGCCCCAATTGCATCAACACGTGCCCCCGGCTGATCAGCGCGCCAAAATAGTCTGCATCCAGTTCCAAAACCCGGTCGAGATCCCGCAATGCCTCTTCCAACCGCCCCATTTCGCGCAGGGTCTCTCCTCGGCTCGCAAGTGCCTGCACGTTTTCCGGGTCGAGCGCGATAGCCCTTCCAAAATTGTCTATGGCCGCGTCAAATTGTCCCATCAACCCGCAGGCAATTGCCCGATTCGTCCACACCCACGGATCGTCAGGTGCCAGCGTGATTGCCCGATCAAAATCCGCAATGGCCGCGTCAAATCGCCCCAATTGCCCGTTTGCAATCCCGCGATGTACATACGCGGCCGGGTCGCAATCGCGGGTTGCAATCGCGGCGTCAAAATCTGCAATTGCCGCTTTTAGATCACCGCGATCGCGGCGCGAGATCGCGCGCTGAATCACAGCGTCAAAGTCGTAAGGAGAGAGAGACATAACAGAAAAAATGGGAACCCCAAAATCGCCGAAACGTGAACACAATGTAGAGAAACCAACCCCCAAAATCAAGCGCGAATCCCGCGACATTTTTTTTCCCCAATGCGAATACTATTTGCTATATTCAGCGGTCAGCTTTTAGCTTTTAGCCCCTACCTCTTATGTCTCGCGTCTCGCATCTTACCACTTCTCACCGGAGGAACACCATGAAATACCTGAGCATGCTCGGTTTTCTCGCCGCCCTGTGTTTATGCACAACTGCTTCCGCGCAACCCAGAGTGGGCGAAAAAATGCCCGAATTTTCGCTCCAAGCCACAGATAACCGCCACTACGGGGTCAGTCATTCGAGCAACACGGTCTCGGTCCTCTTTTTTGTGGGCTACAACTGAGGGACTTGCATCGGGGCGGGCCCCGACTTTGAAACTCAAATTCACCAACCCAACAGCGCCAAATCCGGCGTGCAGGTCCTCACGCTCGACAGATACGACGGCAACAGCGGTCAGGCTACGTCTTATCTGACACGAGCCAGGGTCACGACGCCCATGCTCAGGAATGCCTCCGGCGTTTCCAGAGACTATGGCACGCGCAACGAAGATATTGTCGTCATTGACCAAGACGGCATCTTGCGCCTTAAAACCACTGCTATCGCCACCGGTTCTCATCTTCAAGTCAACGATATGGTTGACGCGCTCATCAACAGATCGCCGGTTATCTCCCTATCCTTGAGACAAATTTACTTTGGCAGAATTCTTAAAGTGGGCGAGTCTAAAACCGTAGAACTCAAAATCGAAAATACGGGCGCGGGGGCACTTGAAATCACCGGATACGAGGCACCTGAAGGCGTCACAGTGGCACCATCCGCGCTGACGATCGGCGTCAACGAAAGCAAAACCGTTCAAATCACCCTAACGCCAACGCAACCCGGCACATTTTCCGGTCACATCACATTCCAACACAGCGACCAAAGCGTTGGTACTCTGCAAATACCGCTGAGCGAACTCACCATTGAAGTGGGGCAAATCCCGAGCATTGCACTCATTCAGGAAAGTTTGAGCTTGGGTGAAATTGAGGTGAGCAAACCCACGGAAAAAATATTCACGATCGCCAATCAGGGGACAGGCCCGCTCACGATCACCGACATTCGATCCGACATGGCGGGCATCGCGCTTTCAGAAACCCAATTTACAGTGCCCGCCGGTCAATCTCAAGACATCACAGTCATTTTTTTGCCGCGAGCCGAAGGGCCGATAAGCGGCAGGATTGACGTGTTCTCAGACGACCCGGAAAATGCCGTGGTCCGCCTGTCCATCACCGGTTCGGCCATTTTCATACCCGTTGATCCACGCGCGGACTTCGACAATTCGGGTGAGATCGACTTTCAGGACTTCCTCTTGTTCGTGCAAGCCTTTGGCACGGCCAATCCAACCTTCGATCTCAATGGCTCGGGCAGTGTGGATTTTCCCGATTTTCTCACCTTTGTCGCAAACTTTGGCAAATCAGTGGATTAAGAGCGGGATGTTGGGAATGATTTTGATCCTCATTGCAGGACCAGCAAGTGTATATCCTCAGAACCCAAATCAACAGGAGATACCACCCACCTTCGAGAATGTGTCTTATGGACCCCATGAACGCAATGTGCTGGACTTTTGGCAGGCAGCGTCAGACGCGCCAGCACCTGTTCTTATTTATTTTCACGGAGGGGGATTCACAAGAGGCGACTGATGTATTTCAATGGGAATCTGTGATCGGGGTGCCTACCGAGCAGTTTTATCATTTTTATGCTGAGGATCCCTCGTTTGCCTCGTTTTACGGCTTGGCGACCTATCGCGAGGTTGAGGGTGAAAAGGGCCGCCAGATTCGGGCAGATGTGGATATGCGCGGGTTGATTACCCGAGAAGATCCTCCCGTGTTTCTGTTTTCGAGTCACGAGGATGGGGAGCCTGAGAGCCTCGATCATTTGGTTCACCATCCCAACCATGCAATTGCGATCAAGGAACGGTGCGATGAAATGGGTGTCGAGGCTGAACTGCATTTGTCCGAGGCGAGATTGGGCGAAGTCAATCGGGCGATGTTGACCTTCTTTTTTTAGCACTTGCGCGCGGATCTGGCAGGCGCTGCTGATTCACGCACCGACTTCGACAATTCGGGTAAGATCGATTTTCAGGACTTCCTCTTGTTTGTGCAAGCCTTTGGCACGGCCAATCCAACCTTCGATCTCGATGGCTCGGGCAGTGTGGATTTTCCCGATTTTCTCACCTTTGCCGCAGATTTTGGAAAATCAGTGGATTAACGCCGCCCAACCCCACGCAGCACGCTGCACTTTACACCCGACACGCTACGCGGATGCCATGCCCTACCGCCAACCCCACATCGACGCGTTCAAACGCATCCTCGAAATCGCGGATCGCAATCATCTCTATCTGCCCTTTCAGCGCGACAGCAAATTGCGGGCAAAACACTTTCCCGGCGCAGGGTCAAAAATTGGTCGGGGAAAACTGATCGACGCATATATCCGCGAATTTGGCGACCCAAATCCCGATGGAAAATTGCTCCAACACGCCACCTATCCCTGGATTCACGGATACGACGCCAGCCTCACACATATCTTGGACGACCTCAAAAAGCATAAAAAAGAAGCCCCCGACGAACTTCCCCATGACCGCAAGCGCGCCCTAAAAAAGAAATTTACCCACACGGGTGCCGAAGAAATCGCGGCATTTTGGACCGTCTATGCCGCTGCGGACAACGGCTATCGCGCGCGCGTCATAACAATGCTCGCTCAGGTCAAGCCCCCTGAAGTGGCACCTCCCACGCGCCGCTCCACACAACCTCTGCAACAGCCCACGGTTCACGACCAAAGCGCGTCACCCCCCCCACTTGAACCCGCTGCACAATCCGTCTATGCCCTGTTGGGCGCGCTCATCTTTTTTCTTCCCGCCCTTGTATTTGCAGGGATACAATACTGGCGACTGCCCACTGAAAGCCACTATATTGCCCTCTCAGTTGCCGGGTTTTTGGGGATAATCGCGCTCGTCTTTTTCATCGACTACCTGCACAAGCGTCGTACAATCGCGAAGCAGTTCAAACGCAACACGTGATCTTATGAAACGCCTTCCCACCGCGGTGCTCTTTTTCGTCCTACCGGTTCACCTGTGGACAGTGCCGCTCAAAGCACGGGCTGAAGACAGGCCCTCGAATGCTTCTGTTGAGGCGGGGGCACTCCGTATTGACGAGCCCCTCCGCGATGCTGCCCTCGCCGACCTCAATGGCGCGCGCATTGCACTTCGCGATTTGCCCTTTGACCGCGCCCTCGTCGTCACGTTCAGTTCCATTGTCTGCCCCGCCTCGCTCAAGTACGATATTCACCGCGCGCAAATTCACGACAAGTACGCGCGCAAAGGCGTGCGCCTGATTTCTGTGAACGCCAACTTCAACGAAACAGCCAAAGACATCCGGGCACACCACGTCCAAAACCCCGTGCCCTTCGCCGTGTTTCAAGACCCGCACAACAAACTCGCCGACCACTTGGGCGCGACACACACCCCCCAGGCCTTTCTCTTTGATGCCCACTATCGCCTGCGTTACAAGGGCGAAATCGACAATGGTTGGGGCGTGCCCGAAGACACGACGTCGCGGGGGTTGTGGGATGCCCTCGATGCCCTTCTTTCCCGCCGCGAAATAGCGACCCCCAGCCTGCCCAGTTTTGGCTGTGAAATTCGCCGCGCGCCCAACGCAACAAGCGCCGCGAGTGCTTCGACCCCCACGTTTTATCGCGATGTCTTGCCCGTACTTCAAAACCGCTGCCAAACCTGTCATCGCCCCGGCGGCATTGGCCGCGTGTCCTTTCTGGATTATACAGAAATACTCGCCTGGGCCCATCAGATGCGCGACTCCATTGAAGCCCGCATCATGCCGCCGTGGAAAGCTCGCCCCGAATACGGCGACTTCAAAAATTCTCGCAGGCTCACAGATACCGAAATCCGGACCTTCACCGAGTGGGTTGAGGGCGGCATGCCCAAGGGCAATCCCGCGGACCAACCCGAATCCCGTGCATTTCCCACGGGTTGGGCCTTGGGCACGCCCGATCTGATCCTCAAACCCGAAGCCCCTTATGCCCTCGAAGCCGTGGGGCGCGACGAATATCGCTGCTTTGTTTTGCCCACAAAACAGGACAGAGCCAACGACGTATCGGCCATTGAAGTGCTGCCCGGCGCGCGCGCGGTCGTCCACCATGTCAGCGCGTACATCGATGTTTCGGGCAAGGCGCGCCTGCAACAGGAAAATGCCCCTGGCCCAGGCTATCCGTGTTTTGGCGGCATTGGCGTGCCCATCTATGAATCTTTGGGCGGTTGGGCTCCTGGCAACACTCCGTTCATTTTGCCAGATGGCACCGGGCGGCATTTGCCGCGCGACAGCGACGTCATTCTTCAGATCCACTATCACAAAATCGGTCGCGCGGTCGAAGATCACTCTCGACTGGGGATTTACTTTGCAAAAAAACCGGTTGAAAAACGACTCCGCGAGGAAGTCATCAACAGCCGCTTGCTTTTCATTCCGCCCAACGTCAAACGGCACAGAGTAACCGGCGCGATCACCATCGCCCAAGACCAGCACCTGCTCGGCATCTTGCCTCACATGCACTTGCTCGGCACAGAAATGAAAATCACCGCCACATATCCCGATGGCACCCAAAATCCCCTCATCTGGGTCGAGCCATGGGACTTCAACTGGCAAGAGACCTACGTGTACAAAACACCCGTCGCGCTCCCGCGCGGCACTCGCATCGCGCTCGAAGCCTTTTACGATAACTCTGCCGACAATCCCCGAAACCCCAACAACCCACCCCGGCTGGTGCGATGGGGTGAAAACTCAACCGATGAAATGTGTACGGCATTTCTCTATGTCACACGCGATGATGAAAACCTCTTGAAAGGCCGGCCGAGAGGCGACCACAGATAAACGCAGATAAACAAAGATAAAAGGCAAAAGGCGAGAACGCAGGGGCGTGCCTCTGCGCGCGTTCTCTTTTTTGTCTCGTGTTCCGGACTTTTACCCATGAAAAAACTCCTCAAACTCGGCATCCTACTCATCCTGACCCACGCGCCTAGCCACGCGCAGTGGCACATCGCGGTCTTGCCCCATGAGAACACAACTGGGGATCCGCAGTGGAACTGGCTCTCGTCGGGCATTGCTGAGGGGTATGTCAACGCCTATTACCATGTGCCCAAAATGTATGCTGTTGACGAATCGCATCTGCGCCACAAACTCGGGGAAACGCGCGTAAGCCCTTCTGATCTCGCGGAAAAATTGAATATCCACCTGATTTTGAGCGGACGCTATCACATTGCGGGATCGCGCATCCACATCGCAACCGACGTGCTTCAGGCAGCGACGGGCGAAGTCATTGAAACCTTTGTGGGTCAGGCATCCGTCTCTACGCCTCTCGATGCCATCTTGCCCGTGCTCTATGCCATTGCAGACCTGTTTAAAGTGACCTTGACACCCCATGAAAAAGCCCGCATGCAGGTTCCCATGTTTCACGATGCGGAGAGCCTTCGCACGGCAACCGAAAGCCTGATGGCGCTGCATCGAGCATTGCGGCAATCTCCCATTGACGAATCCCTGCTGACACAGGCCCAAGGAGGTCTGAAGCGCGCGGCCCAACGCGACGCAAAAAGCGCGATGCCCCACTACCATCTCGGGCGCATCTACGAAACGCGCAATGAGATTACAAAAGCAGAAACCGCTTATCGCAATGCCCTCAAAATCAACTTTGAACACGTTGCCGCGCGCTATCGCCTCGGCCTCATCCTCAAAAATCAGGGGCGCATAGACGACGCCATGAGCGAACTCGAACACGCGATTCGGCAGTCGCCCTTAGATCCCGATATTCAGGCCGCGCTGTCGGGCATGTTTTTTACTCAGTATGCCCAAACCTTTGAAACAATCACCGCGCAACTCCGAAAAGCTATCCGTGCCAATCCGGATGATCCGGTTGTCTATTACGAATTGGGCGATGCCTATAACGAACTCGACCGCATGGACGAAGCAACAGAGTATTACCATCGCGCCTTGGCGCGCGATTCAACACTGGCCGATGCACATTTTAAGCTCGGCCTGATGATGCACCGCAAAGGCGATCACGAAAAAGCCGTTGACCACCTTCAAAAAGCCGTTGCGTACAACACGCGGTTCACCCGCGTCTATTTTCACCTCGCGTCCATTCTCTATCTGATCGAGCACTATGACGCGGCGATTGAAGCTTTTTCAAAAGCCATTGAAACCGAACCCCATTACGTCATGCCGCGCTATCACCTCGGACTGACCTATCTCGCACTCGGGCAGACAGACAGGGCTTATGAAGCCTTTCAACAATACGCGGAACTCGTCTCTGATGACCACCGTCCGCATTTCCATATCGCGGAGATCGCCCGCCAAAACCGCGACTATAAACGCGCGGTGGACGGTTATATCCGCGCGATCGCCATCACCCCGGTTCACGTGCCCTCGCATCTCCGTTTGGGCTATCTGCACGCGGAGCAACAGCACTTTGACCTCGCGGTTCAGCAATTGCAAACCGCGCTGCGCCTGCAACCCGATCACCCAAACGCTGAAGAAATTCTCGCGGACATCCAAAAATGGACGAGGTAGGGCAGACGGGTACGAGATGCTGAGAAAGACGCGAAGAGCAGTATTTTGCAAAACGCCTTTTATGGCGTGGTTGCACAACATCCGTTCCGCGCTTAGATTGTTGACAAAACCCTGCCCCCGAGATATTTTTGCTCAATCCCGAATTTGGAATCCGATTATGGACATTCGATTTTACAATACCCTGACCAATCGCGAAGAAATTTTTGAACCGCTTGACCCCCCACATGTGGCGATTTATTCCTGCGGGCCAACCGTGTACGATTTTGCCCACATCGGCAACTTCAAGTCCTTTTTGTTCTCCGATTTGCTCCGCCGCTTCCTCGAATTGGCCGGTTACGATGTGACCCATGTGATGAACATCACCGATGTGGGGCACATGACCGACGACGATGTGCCCGACGCCACGGGCGAAGACAAGATCGCGGTGGCCGCGCGCAAACTCAAAGAAGCCAAAAAATCCGGGGCATTGCCCGACGCGGTTTCCAACCCGGATGATCCGTATCAAGTGGCGCAATATTTCACCGACGCATTTGTTGAAGACGCGCGCGCGCTCGGCATCAAAGTGGCGCGCGACTATCCGCGCAACATGCCGCGCCCCACCGAACACATCGACGCCATACAGGTCCTGATTCAGAAATTGTTGGACAAGGGCCACGCGTATATTGCCGACGATGGCGTGGTGTATTTCAGTGTCCGATCCTTCCCGGAATACGGTCGCCTCTCTGGCAATGACCTCACCCAACTCGTGGAAGGTTCGGGGGGACGCGTGCTCGACGCACACCAAGCCACCAAGCGCGATCCCGCGGATTTCTTTCTTTGGAAACCCGATCCATCTCACATTATGAAATGGCCTTCTCCGTGGGGCGAGGGTTATCCGGGCTGGCACATCGAATGCTCGGCCATGGCGATGAAAATGTTGCGCCGCGAAGTGATCGACATTCACACGGGGGGCGAAGACAATATCTTTCCACACCACGAATGTGAAATTGCCCAAACGCGTTGCGCGACGGGCCAATCGCATTTTGCCAAATATTGGATTCACCCGCGCTATCTCATGGTCGAAGGCAAAAAAATGTCCAAGAGCAAGGGCAATTTTTTCACGGTGCGCGACGTGCTCGAAGGCAAAGTGACTGGTCGTCTCGTTCACCCCTCTGTCCTGCGTTACGAACTCATCAAGACCCATTACCGCACGCAGACCAATTTTACGCAAAAAGGCATTCGAGATTCGGCCAATGCCGTGCGCCGGTTTCGCGAATTTGGGCAACAACTCGCCCAGGCGGCCAATGGTCGCGCGAATGAGGTTGACAATACGCATCCGGTCATCGCGAATTTTCTCAGTGCCTTGTCCGACGATCTCAACATCAGCGCGGCGCTCGCGGTTGTCCACACTTGGATCGGGCAAGCACCTGACGACTCGGCCGAAGCACGGGTTGTGTTTGACAAAATTGACAGCGTACTCGGCATTGCCGACTTGTCCGAATCGCCAGAACCGTTTGGCAAAGACAACAGCGAGATGATTTGCAAACAAATCGACGACGCGCGCGCGGCCAAAAATTACGACACGGCTGACCGTCTCCGACAGGAACTCATCGACGCGGGCTACGAAGTACGCACCACGCCGGAAGGTACGGTTGCAGTCGAGAAATTGGCGTAAAACGCGCGAGACGCAAGACGCGAGAAGGCCACCCAACCATCATTGTAGGGGCAATCCTTGTGGTTGCCCGATCATCATTTCAAGATACAAGACGTAAGACCTGTCTTTCATGACCTTTCCCATTACCCGCATGCGCCGCATGCGCCGAAGCGACACCACGCGGCGGATGGTGCGCGAAAATCACCTGCGCGTTGACGACCTCATTATGCCCCTGTTTGTGTGCCCGGGCAAAGGCGTAAAAAAAGAAATTGGGTCTATGCCGGGCAACCATCAGATGTCGATAGATGTCGCGGTTGAGGCGTGCAAAGAAATTGCCGACTTGGGCATTCCCGCGGTCATCCTCTTTGGCATTCCCGACCGCAAAGACGCGCGAGGCAGTGAGGCGTATTGCGAACGCGGCATCATTCAGCGCGCGGTATCTGCGATAAAAGAACAGGTATCCGATCTCTATGTGATTACCGACGTGTGTTTGTGCGAATATACCGACCATGGGCATTGCGGAGTTGTTGTTGATGGCGATGTGCATAACGATGAAACGGTCGCCTGTCTCGTCAAAGAATCCCTTTCCCATGCCCGCGCGGGCGCGGATATGGTCGCCCCCTCTGACATGATGGACGGTCGCGTGGGGGCCATTCGCTCTGCCCTTGACGCGCATGGATTTCATCACATCCCCATCATGGCATACTCGTCCAAATACTGCTCGGCCTTTTACGGGCCCTTCCGAGAGGCGGCAGAATCCGCGCCGCAATTTGGCGACCGCCGATCCTATCAGATGGACCCGGCAAATAGCGACGAAGCCGTTCGAGAAGTGGCGCTGGATATCGAAGAGGGCGCGGATGTCGTCATGGTTAAACCCGCGTTGTCCTATCTCGATATCATTTGCCGAGTCAAAACGGAATTTGGCGTGCCGGTTGCCGCGTACAATGTCAGCGGCGAATTTGCCATGGTCAAAGCCGCCGCGGCCCATGGCTGGCTCGACGAGGGCCGCGTGCGAGACGAGATTCTGTTGTCCATTAAACGCGCGGGCGCAGACCTCATTCTCACCTACTTTGCCCGCGATATTGCGCGTGTGTTGAGGTGAGACGTAAGGCGTAAGACGTGAGACGCGAGAACGGCACCCAACCCCGTAGGGGCAACTCCTTGTGGTTGTCCAATCACCATTTCAAGATACAAAATATGAGAAGAAGATGGGCGGACATCTCGCCTTAGAGGTTTTTATGGACATCACCCTTGAACGCATTATGCAAAATTTTGATATCCTCGCGGATTGGGAAGAGCGCTACCGATACATCATTGAACTCGGTCGCAAATTGCCGCCACTTGAAGATGAATACAAAAACGACGCCAACCGCGTGCAGGGGTGCGTGAGCAATGTCTGGCTCATCACCGATATTCGGGATGGCGATCCTCCTGTGATCGAATTTCGCGCGGATAGCGATGCTCAGATTGTCAAGGGCTTGGTCGCTATTTTGTTGTCTCTGTATTCTGGCAAAACCGCCCGAGAAATTCTCACCGCGGACATTCGCAGCATTTTTGAAACGCTCGAACTCGCCAAACACCTCAGCCTCAATCGCGCCAATGGCTTTGCCGCGATGGTCAAGCGCATTCACGACCTCGCGCTCGCCACGGCGGCATAAGGTCGGTTAGAAAATAAAGAAGCCCGTGAAATTCGCTCACGGGCTTCTCTGTTTTCAAAATGCAGATGCTTTCTAAATCATCAACGCATAGTGTGCCTCTTTGCGAGGTGTTAATAGAGGGCCGCGCGCGCCGCGCTCAATTTTGGCAAAGGCATCGTGGTTGTGGATGCTCTCGTAGTTGTTGCTCGATACGTAAAACCACGCAATGCGCTCTTCGTCTATCATCACCAACAAATCTGTCGCCACATCGCGCACAATGTCTTCGACAAACTTGGGGTGATTGTATGCGCGCTCGGTCACGTGTTTTTCATCTGGGCGCTTCAAAATGGGATACAGTTGACACGACGCATGGTATTCGCCAATATCGATCAAATCTTCAAACCAGATAAATTCACCATCGCAGGGCCGCACATCCATCGTCACTTCAGAACGCTGATTGTGAGCGCCGTAGTCGCTGACTTCTTTGCTGCACGGACAGAGACTTGCCACATTGGCGCGCACGCCAATCAGCTTGTCGTGCATGCCTTCGCTCGTCAACATCGCCTTAAATTCACAGTTGTAGTCCAGCATGCCTTCAATGCCCGTCACAGGTGCTTTCCGCAACAGAAAAATGGGGAATGTCATGCTCAGAAACGCTTCTTCGGCTTCCAATAACGCGAGCATTTCTTCGAGCACAATGTGTACACTGTTCGGCGTAAAGTGTTTGTGCTGCTCATTCAGGGCGATCATAAACCGCGACATGTGGGTGCCCTTTTGATGGTGGGGCAAACTCACGGTCATCGACAGATTGGCCACGGTGTGAAATTCGCCGTGATCGCGCAGTGGCAGGGTCAAGGGATAGCGCACATTGGACACGCCCACCTGGTCGATTTCAATGCCGCGTTTGTCCCGTGAATTTTGTATATCGGGTAAATTCATTCGGTTCTCCATAGCGGAAATTGTCGGCTAAAAGTTCCGCTTAATATACTCCAAAACGCAAAATGATCAATCCCATAAAAGTCGCGGACAGCGCATGTGCAATTCTGGCGCGTCTCATCATTAAGGGCTATCAATATCTGCTAGTGCCCCTGATGCGTTTTTTTGCCATTGCCCCCAGTCCATGCCGCTATCACCCCACCTGCTCGCACTACGCCCTGGAAGCGTTTCGCCAGCACCCCTTCGCGCATGCCCTTGCCCTGACCATAAGGCGCGTTGCGCGCTGCCATCCGCTTGCCAAAGGCGGCTACGATCCGGTCTCCCCGCCCCGCGCACCTCAAAAGTAACCACAGCACAGGCGGGAGTCAGCTATCAGCCCGACCGGCCGCCACCCACCGGAAAGGCGCGAGAAGCAAGATACAAGAGGCGAGAAGTGAGAAGGCCCCCCAATTCCCCAACCCCATGTAGGGGCAACCCCTGTGGTTGCCCAATCAGTCTCGCCTTGGGGCTGATCGCCGAGCACAAAAAACGGATAGCTTATCTCCTTTCCAACATCCTGCCCAATGGTCGTCCACCGAGCAGATGCATGTGAATGTGATATACCTCCTGTCCGCCATTGCGATTGCAATTGATGATCAGGCGATACCCGCCTTCTGAAATGCCCTCATCTGCTGCAATTTTTGCCGCCACAGTCATCATGCGCCCCAGTGTGGGTTCGTCTTCTTCTGTCACGTCATTCACCGTTGGAATCAATCCGTTGGGGACAATCAATACATGGGTGGGTGCTTTGGGATCGATATCCCGAAAAGCCGTTACCAGATCGTCTTGATAAACGATATCTGCATCGATCTCGCGTCGAATAATTTTGCTGAAAATCGTTTCTTCGGCCATGGTGTTCTCCCGTGTTAGATGTTTGCAAACGCATGCTGTAATGATAGCGCGTAGAGCTTCGCTTTGACAACCGAATTTTGACTTTGATCGGCTCAAGCAGGTGCCACAAAATTCTTGCTGTTACAAAGGCAACACTGTATATTTGGATTTCTCGTTCCGCCGCGCGTTAGCGGTCTGAATTGAAAAACTGGAGGTAGCACCATGGCCAAGCGACAGGGCAGTCGCATACTCATAAAAATGAAGAGCACGGAAAGCTCGCACTATTATCACACAGAAAAAAATCGCCAGAATCATCCCGATCGCCTCGAATTGAAAAAATTTGACCCCTTACTACGCAAGCATGTGCTCTATCGGGAAGACAGATAGCGATAAACCAAATCAGAGGATTTTTCCATGTCCAGACGCTGCAACATCACGGGAAGAGGACCACTTACGGGCAACCATGTGTCCCACTCCAACCGGAAAGTCAAGCGGATGCAAAAACCCAACATAAAAAACAAACGCATCTACGTCCCGGAACTCGGTCGCTTTGTGCGTATCAAACTCTCGGCCCGCGCCCTGCGTACGGTGAACAAAAAAGGACTTTTGCCCTTTCTCAAAGACCGGGGCCTTTCGTTAGAGGAAGTCGCGACCTAAGTCCGGGTCTGCGGTGGAGAACCTCATGCGCGATGCGTTCTGAGAACTTGCCGAACCAATCGGGAAAGTTTTCAGCGATTTTATTTTTCGAGAACTGCGCGGTGAAGTTCAAGAACTGCGGAGTGAACTTCAGGTGTTTCAGACGGAGGTGCGGTCCGAGATGCGGGATCTCGAATACCGCATGACGATCAAGCTCGGCGGTATGCTCGTGGGTGGTATTGGCCTGATCATTGGCCTCCAAAAGCTTCTGGGCTGAGTTGAGAATTTTTAGCAAAACGGCCTGCACAAACGCTTTGGGCGAAAGGAGTTCTAAATAGGTTAAAACTCGGGTTTGTCGTAAACCATATTGGATTCGGGTTGCCGAAGAGGGAAAACGGTGAAAATCCGTTGCGGTCCCGCCGCTGTAACTGGGGATGTTTCTCGCATCTACGCCACTGGCGAAAAACCGGGAAGGCGCGAGAAGCAGTTCAAGAGATGATCCAGAAGCCAGAAGACCTGCCTGAATCTCAGACCTTATCGATTTCCCCGTGGATTGGGAAAAGGTGAGACGATGTGTGCCGTTGCAATGTGATTTTGCCGCGTACCGCCATGTCCCTGATTTCCACCAAGAAGTCGGGGATTTTTTTTGTGGAAGCAGCCTTCAGTCCGTACAGGGATGGGCAACCACAGGGGGTTTGCCTCTATATGGAATGCTGATTGGGCAACCACAAGGGTTGCCCCTACATGGATGGGTGATTGGGTGGACTTCTCGCGTCTTACATTTTGCTTTTATCGCGGACTACTAACCGCTGGAGATAAACGCGATGTTGAAGATCAAAAAATGGATGCTGATGATATGTTGCATCGGAATTTGGGGGGGTGTCGTCCCCCTTCAGGCGCAACTGTCTTTGCGCTATGCGCGCGGTTTTCAGGTCGATTATTTCGATGCGTACAAGGTTGTCACCGTGCGCGCGCCATGGCGCGGTGCAGGCGAAATGCTCCGGTATATCCTGGTACAGCGCGGGCAGGCATCGCCCGATGGCTATGAAGGCGTTCCGCGTATCGAAATTCCCATCCGAACCCTGATTGCGACATCCACCACGCATCTGCCGCACTTGGAAAAGCTCGATGAAGTCAAAAGCCTCATTGCGATTGACAACATCAAATACGTCAATTCAGAGGCTGTCAATCGGCACTTTGCAGCGGGTAAACTGGTCGAGGTTGGCCGAGGCATGTCCATTGATCTGGAAAAGGTTTTGATGCTGCAACCCGATCTCGTCATCACAGACGCGCAAAACAATGCCCATCTCGCGCTGCAACGAGCCGGGGCGCCCGTTGTCATCAACGCCGCGTATGCCGAACCCTCTTTGCTCGGGCGCGCGGAGTGGCTCAAATTTATCGCCACTTTTTTTGACAAAGAAGACTTGGCTTCGGCCCAATTTGACAGCATTGTCGTCAGGTATGGGGCGCGCCGCGCGCTCACGCAGAATTTGTCGGCGGACAAGCGTCCATCGGTTTTTGTCGGGTCACTCTGGCGCGGCACGTGGTTCATGTCTGGCGGGAAGACTTATGCCGCGCAATTGCTCAAAGACGCGGGGGCAAATTACCTGTGGGCAGAAGACGATTCGCGACAGAGTTTATCGCTTGATTTTGAAGCGGTTTACGAAAAGGCGCACCGCGCCGACTGCTGGATCACCATGCGAAATGCGTGGCGATCGCGAAACGATGTTGTCGCGGAGGACGCGCGCTACAAAAAATTTGCAGCCTTCAAAACCGGGAACATCTACAATGCCAATGCGCGCCTCAACAGATACGGCGGCAATGACTATTGGGAAACCGGATTGATTGAACCCGATGTTCTCTTGGCTGACATCATTAAAATGCTACATCCCAATGTGTTGCCCGACCATCAACTCAAGTACTATCGAAAACTCGATCCATAGCCCATGCACGCGATACGTCTTTTCATTTTTTTTGTCCTCTGCTCGAACACGCGGCTTTGGGCAGCGCAGATCGTCGGCTCTGTCACCGATGCCGAAACCCATAAGCCCATCGCAAATGTCAGTGTTCGCATGCTGATGCCTGAGCAGCGCGCGCAGACCGATGACAGCGGGCACTTTTCTTTTTTCAATCTGCGCCCTGGCACTTACACACTCGCCCTGACCCATGTGGCCTATGCCCCCGTCCAACGCGCGGTTCAGGCGACCGAGACCACCGAGCTTTTGATCGCGCTTTCTCCCAAAACGCTTCCCCTCGAAGAACTTGCGATTATCGCGGATCCCATCGGGGCGAGCGATATTCACAGAAATCCCGCGTATGCGACTGTTATCACCCGCGAGGATTTTGAAGGGCGAGAGACCTCTTTGCCCGATATTTTGGCCGAGGCCACGGGCGTGCAGGTCAAACGCCTCGGTGGATTGGGTACCTTCAGCACGCTTTCACTGCGCGGTTCATCCGCGGATCAGGTCGAAGTCTATCTCGACGGCATTTTGCTCAATGCCGCGTTTGGCGGGGGCGTGGATCTCAGCAACCTGCCGCTGGCGCACATCGGGCAAATTGAAGTGTATCGCGGCGCCGGTGCCGGCGGCAATGGATTGGGGGGCGCGGTGCATGTACGCACGCGATCCGTTGAAAAGTCACATGGGATTCGCGGATCGTGGGGATCCTTTGATACGCGGTCGCTCAGTGGCGCACTCGCGGGCGGGGTTGGACAGTCACAGGTGCTTTTGGTGGCAGATTATGCACACAGCGACAATGACTTTGCATTTCTCGATGACAATGGTACGGAATACAATGCCCGCGACGATGTGTGGACGAGTCGGCAGAACAACGCACACCAATCTCTCAATCTGTTGGGCAAATGGCGTCGCGTTTTCGGGCCTCAAAGGGTCTTGTCCCTGTGCGAAATCGCCAACTGGAAGCACCAAGGCATGCCCGGCATCAGCAACAATCAATCGCAAAATGCACACTTGGGCGCGTTTCGGACCTTCACTGAAATCGCGTATGAAGATCGCGCGCTCGTGCGCGGCATGACCATGCGCCAATCCCTTTATTTTTCCCATGTCAAAGAGGTCTTTCGAGACCTCGACGGCGAAATCGGCATTGGTCGGCAAGACAATGACTACCGCACGCGCGCGTATGGTTGGCGAGGCCGTTTGCAAACGGTTCTCTTTTCGCGGGGTGACATCGCGGCTGCGATTGGCTTGCACAGGGAAACCTATTTGCCCACGACTCGCGTGCGATCCACCGCCAATCTGTTCGACAGCCAGCGGTGGATTTTTTCCGCGCGCGCGAATATGGACATCTCGTTGCCGGCGGATATCGGCGTGTGGTCTTTTGCCTTGGCACGACGCCGGATACACAGTTCATTCACCGGTGCCAATCCCTTCAATTTTTCGCGCCTCGCGCCCGATTCGGCACATGCGCGCGCGCTTACCAACCTGCGGTCAGGCGTGCGTTTTGACCTGACATCCCACTTGATGTTCAAGGCCAACGCAGGGCGCGTTTTCCGCGTGCCCTCTTTTTACGAACTCTTTGGCGACCGCGGCGGCGTGGTCGGCAATGTCAATCTCAGGCCCGAGTCCGGACGCACATGGGATGCGGGCCTGCGCTATGCCGGGCAAACAACCGCGCTGGAAGGCGCGTATTTTGACCATCGCTATGAAAATTTGATCCAGTTTGTCCACACGTCACAGGCTACGTCGCGGCCCGTCAACATCGGCAACGCGCGCGCGTATGGGTTTGAATTTACCGCGCAAAAACGCCTGAGTTCTCGCGCCAATTTGTCGGGCAACTACACGTGGCAACGCGCGAGGGACGAGTCCGACATTCCCCATTTGAGCGGCAACGCATTGCCCAACCGCCCGCCCCACGCGCTGTTTGCCCGCATTACAACGCATTGGGGCGTCTGCACGGTTTTTTACGACTACATCTATGAAGGGGGCAATTTTCTCGACCGCGCCAATCGGCGCGCACTAGCCGCGCGACACATTCACAATGCGGGCGTGAAAATAGATGTGAAACAGCGATTTCACATCGGCTTAGAGGTCAAGAATTTGAACGGAGCGCGAATCGCCGATACATGGGGTTATCCGCTGCCGGGCCGAGGGTTTTTTGTGAGTGTGAATGCAACCACAGATGAACACCGATGAACGCGGATGAAAGCTCTCTAGGGACATCCATGTTCACCAGTCAGACGACGGGCAGGGGTAGGGCAGGCAGGTCTGTGGTTGCTTTTGATTTTTCAAAATGAGAAAGGAGAATGCTGTGAATTTGTTTGTGTATCTACGTTACGCTCGTTGTCGGCTAAAGCCCGTGTTGTGGTTGCGTTCATCTGTGTCAATCTGTGTTTATCTGTGGCTGCTGTTGGTTTTTTCGACCCATGTATCAGCCAATCAGGCGGTTATCACCACGACGGATTTTATGAGTGGCAGCCTGTCGAGCCTGCATTTGGAGACGTTTGTTGCAACGCGCGATCACCTGACCCTGCACGCGGATGCCGTGGTGCGCGCGTATCGGGACAAGGTGTATGTCATCAACCGATTGGGACGGGACAATGTGATTGTTCTGAACAGCAGGGATTTGAAAACGCCGCTGACACAGTATTCGACGGGCAATGGCAGCAATCCGCAGGATATGGCTTATATCAGCGAGCGCAAGGCGTATATCTCGCGGTATGGGCACGCGCAATTGCTGATTGCCAATCCCGTTACGGGCGATTCCCTAGGCGCGGTCGATCTGTCGGCATTCGCAGACGCGGATGGCCTGCCCGAGATGTCTCAACTCGCCCTGTACAACAATCGCCTGTTCGCGGCGTGTCAACGTCTGGACCGAGACCAGGGCTTTGTGCCCACAGACGCTTCGGTGATTGCGGTCATCGATGTGATGACCGATCAGGTGGTGGATGTGGATGTCAATACAGCGGGTGTACAGGGCATTGTGATGGCGGGCAAAAATCCCGCGGACGCGGTACAGCGCAATGACAAGTGGATACTGAGCGCGGTCGACGCGTTCACAGATCTGACCGATGGGGGAATCGAAGTGATCGATCTGGCAAATTTGAGGAGCGATGGCATTGTCATCGATGAAACGGCTTTGGGTGGCAACCCGGGTTCTCTGGCGATGGTTTCCCACAACGGGGGGTATGTCGTGGTCTCGGATGAGAACTTCGCCAATGCCGTCAAACGGTTCGACCTAGCGACGCAGTCTGTCTCATCGGGTTTGGGAGGTCTTTCAGGTGGTTTTATCCCGGACCTAGGCGGATTCAGAGAGCGGTTGTATGTTCTGGATCAAGGTAGTTTCAGCGATCCGATATCTGGGGTGAAGGTCTTCGACGTGAACACCGCTCGCCTTATCGCAGGTCCCATCAGCACAGGTCTGCCGCCTTTGAGTATTGCGTTTGTGGGCAGTGTTGCCGACTTTGATGGCGACTGCGTGGTCAGCTTTGGCGATTTTGTGGCTTTTGCCGCCGCGTTTGGCAAAACAACGCGTGACGGTGATTTCGATGCCAAGTTCGATCTGAACGGCAATGGCGCGGTTGATTTTCCGGATTTTTTGATTTTTGTTTCCGCGTTTGAAGGTGGCTAAGCACGTTCATAAAATGTCTTCATCCGCGCATCTGCTTCGGGTATTGTGTCTATATGCGATGGTGCTGAGTTTGAGGCGATTGTGTGGTCCGGTGTTCAGGCTTTTATCCGCGTCCATCCATTCATCCGCGTAATCCGCGTTCAAAAGAGAGGATGCTATGCGTGCCAAGCAAAAGAACAAGCGGCATGTCAAAAAGGGGTTGGTGATTGTCAATACCGGAGATGGCAAGGGCAAGACCACGGCCGCGCTGGGGGTGATGACGCGCGCCTGGGGGCGCGAGATGCGCGTGGGGGTGATTCAGTTTTTGAAGCACGAAAATGCCAATTTTGGCGAGATTCGCGCGGCCAAGCGCATGGAAATCGACTGGATTGGCACGGGCGATGGGTGGACGTGGACGAGCAAGGATATCGACGAGACACAGGCGCGGGCCGTGCGCGGGTGGGGCCTGGCGCGAGAGCACATGGTGAGCGGGAATTACGACTTGTTGATTTTAGATGAGTTCACGTATTTGATGGATTTTGGCTGGCTGGATGCGGCAGAGGTCGTGGATTGGCTGCGCCAGAACAAACCCGAGATGTTGCACGTGATCATTACGGGGCGAAACGCGCCCGCCGCGTTGATCGACTTTGCCGATTTGGTCACTGAAATGCGAGAGATCAAGCATCCGTATAACGACCAAGATATTGTCGCCCAACCGGGAATTGATTTTTGAGGTGCGCGGTGACGGAGTCGATTCTGACAACGCAAAATCTCGCGGTGGGTTATCATCGCCCGCCGCGCGTTGTGGCCGGCAACCTGGACGCGTCGCTCCATCGCGGCGAGTTTGTTTGTTTGCTCGGCCCCAATGGCGCGGGAAAATCCACGCTTATACGCACGCTCGCGGGCATGCAACCGCCGCTCGAGGGGCATGTCTATCTCATGGGCAGAGACATTGCGGATATGCCTGCAAGAGACATCGCCCAGACCCTCAGCGTGGTGCTCACAGACCGCATCGCCGCGGGCGTGATGTCGGTTCGCGATCTGGTTGCCTTGGGGCGATATCCCCACACCGATTGGATCGGACGCCTCACCGAGCGCGACGAACAGGTCGTTTCTTGGGCCATTCGGGCCGCGCGCGCAGAGCTTCTCGCCCATCGCAATGTGGGCGAACTCAGCGATGGCGAGCGGCAAAAAGTCATGATCGCGCGCGCGCTGGCGCAGCAACCCGACATTGTGATTCTCGATGAACCCACGGCCTTTCTCGACCTGCCCCGCCGCGTGGAAATTATGGATTTGCTGCGAAATCTCGCGCGCAGCACGGGCAAAGCCATCTTGCTCTCAACGCACGATTTGGATTTGGCACTGCGCTGTGCGGATCGCGTCTATCTTTTGCCCCTCGATGGCGCGCTTCAGACCGGTGCACCCGAAGACTTGGTTCTAAACGGTGCTTATGAACGCGCGTTCCAAAGTGATGGCGTGGATTTTGACGCGGATACCGGTGCGTTTAAGCTCAACGCGCAACTCGGTCACGCGGCAGTTCGCGTTTCGGGACAGGGGCGATCCGCTTACTGGACAAAGCGCGCGCTCGAAAGGGCCGGATTCCACGTGGTCGATCACGCATCCGCGTGTCATATTAAAATTGGAGAAGATGGGATATGGCGCGCGGCATGCCGTGGAACGGTTCGAGAACACCCCTCCATTTGCGACTTGATCACCTGGCTTGAAAACCACTGTCTGCATCGGGATTTGCGGGAGTGAGGGCGTAAGAGAGAAAGACAAAAAACGCAAAGATCTTCCTGTCGGCAGAGCTTTGCGTTCGATTTTTAACTGACGTTATGTACATGCGTTGCCCGTTCAACAGCTTGTGATCTGATGTTACGCACGTTATGCAGCGTAACGTCCGTTTTTAACTTGCTGCTGACCCCCGACCACTATGTCGCTACCCATTGAACATCAAGCGCGAAGGGTGTCTCGGCGCGCGATTGCGCTGGGATTATTTCCCCTGCTCCCGATCGCGTTCGGTCTCAGCCTGTCACTCGGATCTGTTCACATTCCACTGACAGACCTGTTGGGCATTCTCGCGGGCGGAAACGCATCGTCTCCGGCCTGGGCAATCATCGTCCACACCATTCGCATGCCCAAGGCCATAACCGCTGTGTTGGCGGGCGCGGCACTTTCTGTGAGTGGCTTGCAAATGCAGACGCTTTTTCGCAATCCATTGGCAGATCCGTTTGTGCTGGGCATCAGCGCCGGTGCCAGTCTCGGCGTCGCGATTGTGGTGCTGAGCGTGGGATCGGTCGGCAGTGTGCTCATCGCTGGCTTGGGCGTCGTGGGCGATCTGGGTTTAGCCCTTGCCGCCTGCTTGGGGGCAGCTACGGTGTTGGGATGCGTGTTGCTGGTTTCTCGCCGAGTGCAGAGCGTCATGACCCTGCTCATTCTGGGCCTGATGTTTGGATATGCAACCGGGGCCTTTGTCAGCATCCTGATTTATTTTAGCGTGCCCGATCAAATCCAATCGTATATTTTATGGACTTTTGGCAGCTTTGGCAGCGTGACATGGCGACAAATGCCCGTTATGGCCTGGGCCATTTTTCTGGGCCTTTTGCTGGCGTTTTTGTGCATCAAACCCCTCAACGCCTTGTTGCTCGGGGAAAATTACGCCCTCAGCATGGGCTCGAATGTCAAGCGCGCCCGCGTGTATGTGTTGATCAGCGCGTCCATTCTGGCAGGCACCACCACGGCTTTTTGCGGTCCCATTGCGTTTCTCGGCCTGGCCGTGCCCCATCTTTGCCGCAGCCTGTTGCATACGTCCGATCACCGCGTTCTCATGCCGGTTGTGGCTTGCCTGGGCGCGACCCTGGCACTGCTCTCCGACTTGATTGCACATTTGCCAGGCAGTCCATTTGCCTTGCCCCTCAACGCGGTAACGTCCCTGATTGGCGCGCCTATTGTGATATGGTTCATCCTGCATCGCAAAAATTTGAGTCAAGCGTTTGGGCATTAACATTTATTGACTTTCTAGGGGCGATCCCTTATATTTACATCTTTTGGTAAGACTGGTGCTGTTGAAAATCTACAGGAGGTGTTGTGTTGTGGGTGGGCTAATGCCTGCTTCGCCTCTCTGACGTGTTGTTGAGCATGCCGAAATACAGGCAGGCGCGCCCAACATCACAGCGTCGCCCAAACCAACCCCGTATGAATCCAGTCCACGAAATCGGGATAACGCCAGTATCGCATCGAAAATGAATCTCCACACCAAACATCCGATCGCCAAAGCCCTGATCGCCATCTTGATCGTGGGCGCGTTTGCCTTTGCCTTTGGACACGCGCTCGATCACGTTGACCACGAACACGAAACCCATTGCTTCGTTTGCCAGTGGGTTTACGGCTTTTGTGGGCTTGTCAGCACGATTGTCGCGCTCGGTGCATTGCGCGCCCGTTGTTTTTTTTCTTTTTTCACTCCAACCTATTTATCCTTCCGACTTTTCCTTTCACCCCCTGGTCGTTCCCCTCCCGCAGTCTCCTGAAATTGAGAATCACGAGACAGTTACCTTTCAATTGAATCTGTACATCTGACCCTTCCGCGCGTTTTCGCAGCGGGTAAGGTACAGGTGTGTGTACAACTCAAATTATTCAGGAGACGATCCATGTTTTTTAGATTGCAATATATCGTGGTAGCCTTGACTTTGTTTGTGGTCGGCTGTGGCAGTGATGATCCCATGTCCCATCAGGAAGAACACTTCGAGCCCGAGGGTCTGGTCCTCGTGGATTCGGGCACGCGGTTCTTTCGCTATTTTCAGGGGCAGATCGATGCCAATGACGGTCGTGCAGACCATCTCGAAGTGCCCCTCGGCGGGGAAACGGCGCATTGGAGCATCCGCTTTCTGGATGAAGAGGGCCATGAAATAGCCCCACCGGACGATCCCGATTTCACGTTCACGTGGACGATTGCCGATCCCACTGTGGTCGAAGTTTTGCAAGATGACGGTGATGAAGGCAAGTTTGAATTTCACTTGCGCGGCCTCAAAGCAGACGAAACCACCATTATCCTTGAAGTCACACACTCCGGTCACGTTGACTTTCGCACCGTTCCCATTGCCGTCCATGTACATTGAAGTCCATGAAGAATAAGAATCCCTAACAAAAGAACCTATCCGCAGATAAAGTAGATGGGTTTTGGCCCAGGCCCATGAAGCCTCAAGGCGTTGAGCCCCAAGGCGGCGTGGTCAACCATTTTGTTAGAGCCTCTAAGAATGTGTGCCGGGGGGAGATGTCGGCCGACAGGTCTGACCTTTTCCCCTGGCCCCTTAGCTTGATGCGTCCGTTGTAGGTACTGCCCTCCTTGTTTAGAGGTGCATTTTGAAATTTACAGTCCCCATTTTCTGTTGCCTGTTTTGCCTTTCCGCGAGCCATGCATCGGATAATGCCGCGTTGCTCGAAGGCTATGTTTTTGATCGCCAAACCCAACGCGCGATTGAAAATGTCAATATCATACGCGATGATCGCGCTGTGCGCGCGACGACCGATGAACGGGGTCGTTTTGTTCTGCACTTGTCCCAAGGTGTTCACCGCCTGTCCTTTTCGCGCGTTGGCTATCGCACAGCGCATCGGGAAGTCTCGATCTCGGGCGCGCACGCACACGCCGAAGGCAGGGCGCACGCGAAGCCACGCCACGACGCCAGTAAACTTCCCCTCCTGTACGTCGAAATGGTCGCACGGGAAATCGCGATGGATACCATTGACGTGGTCGCGACACACGCGGAGACGCGCTTTGAAGAACTGTATGAAGCCACGGGCGTGCTTTCCGGGGATGAACTTCAGAAGAAATACAGCCTCACGCTCGCCGAGACGATGAAAAACGAGATCGGTGTCGCCATTCGGAGCATGGGGCCCGCGCCCGCTCGCCCGGTCATCCGCGGCCTTAGCGGGGACCGCGTGCAGATCAATTTGGACGGGATTCGCGCGGATGATTTGTCCGCCACGTCTGCTGATCACGCTGTCACCCTGGAACCCTTCAACGCAGAACGCCTCGAAATTATTCGGGGGCCGCGCACCTTGCTTTACAGCGCGTCTGCCATTGGAGGAGTTATCAATGTCGTCAAACACAAAATTCCCGAGGTGCCTCCGCGGCGCGTTTTTGGCCGCGTGGGTGCTTATGGCGAAACAGTCAATCGGGGCTATCTCTCTGCCGCTGCAATCACAGTGCCAGTAGGCCCGCTCGCGCTTTTTGCCGAAACCACGTACCGCGATACGCGGGATGTGCGAACGCCTGTTGGCAAACTCGACAACACGCCTATTGACACGCGCACGCACACGCTCGGCGTATCATACCCCACTCCCCGTGGCTATATTGGTGCCTCTTTTGATCAGTTCAACACGCAATACGGCATTCCCGGCGGATTTATTGGCGCGCATCCCCATGGCGCGGATTTGGATATTTTGCGCCGCGTGTTTGATGGGAAGGCGGTGTTTGCCCTCGATCGCGCCGCGCGCCACAGCGTTGAAGCGAGTTTTACCAGAACGTTTTATCACCATTTTGAATTTGAATCCAATGGCAGCATCGGTTCGGAATTTTTGTTTCACAATTACAATGCCGACCTGAAGTGGCACGTCAAGACCCCCAATCGCCATACCGCGCTCGCCCTCGGCTTTGACCACCACAACCTCAAACTGGGGGCGTTTGTTTTTACGCCGCCCACGCGAGATCAAAACGCCACAGTTGGCCTGTACCACGAATTGACCTATCGCGAAATTGAATTTCAGGCCGCGGCTCGCTACACGTATGCCGACTTTGATCCGCGCCCCAATGCGAGGACCCGTGTGGGCCTCGATGTCAATCGCACCTTTCACACGTGGTCTGCGGCGGTCAGCCCGCTCGTGTCCATCGCCGATGGGGTGATTGCTGGTTTCAGCCTTAGCCGGTCTGAGCGCGTGCCCACCATTGAAGAACTCTACAACGAGGGGCCACACTTGGCCGCGTACACTTATGACGTGGGCAATGTCGATCTCGATGTCGAAACGAGCTTGGGCGTAGAAGTTTTTTTTTCCTATCTGCAAGCGGGCTTTGATTTTGTTTTCAGCGGCTATTGGAATGAATTTGACACTTATATTGCTCCGCGCAATACCGGCCACATCAATTTTGCCCAACTCCTGCCGGTCTATGCTGCCGATGGGATCGCCGCGCGGTTTTTGGGTGTGGAAATGCACATGGGCTGGCGCCCGAATGCACGTCTCGACTTGGAATTGAACGGCAGCTATGTGCGCGGTCAAAACCGAGGGGATCACATCCCCCTGCCCGAAATGCCGCCGCTCAAAATTGTGGGTCGCATAACCTATCAGCACCCCTGGCTTACCGTGGGCGGAACTGCGGAATTTGCCGCCGGGCAGAAGCGCGTGGATACTTATGAAGACCCTACGGATGGCTATGCGGTCTTCGGTGTTTACGCCCAGCGCGACATTCTCACCGCCCATACCCGCCATAGCATCATTCTCTCTGTAGATAACCTTTTCGACGCGGAATATCGCAACCACCTCTCGCGCATTCGATCTGTTATGCCAGAACCGGGGCGCAATGTGCGGTTGAATTACAAGGTGTATTTTTTTTAGCGATCAGCGATCAGACATTTCCTCGCCAAGCCCCTGATCGGCAGACTGATCAGGGGCTTGCCTTTTTCAGGGTTATGCCCTATTTTTTTTGAGTATCGCGCACCAAAAGAGCGGCCAATGCCTTTGGCAGAACGTTGCTCATATCGCAAATGAAACGAAGGAGATTCAAGATGCCTGAAACAATGCTCAAAGAAGATGGCCACCTGCTTTTGCCCAAAGAAGTGCGGGAGTATCTACACCTCCATCTAGGAGACCGATTGAATATTGTTATTCAAAACAATGGAGATGTGGTAATAAAATCAAATCTGAGAGATGTGCGGGATTTGAAAGGTATTTTGTCTCTCCTCCCAAAGCCGGTTTCTATTGAAGATATGGAACGGGCTATTCGTTTGCGAGGTAGTAAGAATCAATGATGGGTTTGGATACCAATGTCCTTGTTCGTTATCTTACGCAAGATGATTCTGAACATTGGATGTGATAAAACACTCACATTTGATCGTGCGCTGAAGAATCACGCGTTATTTCACGTCCTTTGAAACGGGAGCCTGTTGACGTGCATCATCCCACGGAATCCACAGAAAAGCTTGACATTCGCGAGCGCGGCGCGCGCGTTGAGGGCAAGTCGCAAACGAGTGACCGGCGGCTCTACATGCAATTGCAGGTTTTCACAGGCGTTAGGGACATCGACGCCGTGTCTCGCGCGCTTGACCAAAGCGGCCTCGATGTCGCGCGCTATCTCGACGCGCGCGATCCACATGGCATCGGCATTGTTTTTCTTGCGGAATCGCCCGATCTGTTTGTCACGGATATGCGCGCCTTGCTCAACGGCCCGCCATTCACCCACTACACCCGCCGTCCCGAACTCACCATGCTCGGGCGCACGTATGCCACGGGCTATGAACCCGACCTCGAACACGCGCTTATCAACCGCCCGCGCGACACTGTGCTCCACCCCGAATGGCCGTGGGCGATCTGGTACCCCTTGCGGCGCACAGGTGCTTTTGCCCGCCTTGACCACAGGGAACAGCGCGCGATTCTCATGGAACACGCGTCTATCGGACGCGCTTATGGACGCGAAAATTACGCGCGCGATATTCGCTTGGCCTGCTATGGCCTCGATGCGAATGACAACGACTTTGTCATTGGCCTGATCGGTTCGGAACTCCATCCCCTTTCCCGCGTTGTGCAAGACATGAGAAAAACCCAGCAAACCGCGCGTTACGTCGAATCGCTGGGTCCATTTTTTGTCGGCAAAAAAGTGTGAGAGGTCTCGCGCGAACCCGCGCCCATCCCATCCACATTCCCTCCTGTTATGGCATATCCCGCGCGCAAAGCATCCACGCCCTTCGACAGGCTCAGGGCAACGCCCTAGCGTCCCAAAAACCGCCCCCAACTATCGTCGCCTGCGCGATCTGTTTGGCGACCTGTTCTGCCGGTGGAACCTCTTTTTACCCTATCGCTGTCCAATCCAATTTTTCGATGCATGCCCGTCCGCGTCGCACCCGGATGGATGGCTTGCACATGCACATCGCGTTTCAAGACGCAAATCGCGCCCCAACACATGGCGAGCGTTTGCCCTTGACGCCTCTCCTTCTGTGGCGTAATATGCTCTCGCCTAACTCAACTCAGGAGTTCCCCATGATTCAGCGTCTCGAAACCCTTTATTATCAGTGTTTGCGCCACGTCGAACAGGACCTCGCGCTTTTCCACATGCTGGTTGGTGCCAATGGCAGCGGCAAAACGACCTTTCTCGACGCCATTGCATTTCTCAGCGATTTCGTGCGCGATGGCCTCGACGCGGCCATTTACACCCGAGCCAATGATCTGCGCGACCTCACCTGGCACGGCCTTGCAGACCGATTTGAAATCGCCGTTGAACTACCCGTGCCCGAACTCGAATCCAATCTCTTTTCAGACCGAGATTTTTCGCGATGTCGATATGAAATCGCCATTGGCATGACCGAAGAAACCAGCGAAATCGGGATTCTCTCCGAGCGGGTGCTCTTGCTCACAGATATGCTGCGAGACAATCGCGTCATTCAAGAATCGCTCTTTCCCGTAGATAACCCCACCCCGCAAACCCTGGCCACACCCAGATTGCGCGGCATCAAAACCATTGTCAACAAAGTGCCTGGGGGCAATGACAAATTCTACGATGAATCCGGTGTGGGATGGGATCCCTCTTTCAAACTCGGTGCGAGACGTTCGGCGCTGGGCAACCTGCCCGAAGATGAATCGCGGTTTCCCATCGCAACATGGCTCAAACACACCCTCTCATACGGCATTCGCCCACTTGCCTTCAATCGCGAACACATCCGACGCCCCAGTCCGCCGGGGCAACCGCGCGATCTGTTGTCAGATGGCGCCAATCTGCCTTGGGTCGTTGCTGCCTTTAAAAAAAATGAACCGATCATGCACGCTGCCTGGCTGACACTGTTGCGTCGTATTTTGCCGGGGTTATCGACTGTTCACACTGTTGTGCGTCCCGAGGATCAACACTGCTATCTCGTGGTCAAGCACCACAACGATCTCGAAACGCCGTCGTGGATGTTGTCCGATGGCACCCTGCGTTTGCTGGCGTTGACACTGCTTGCCCATGTGCCCGATTACCGAGGGATATGTCTGATCGAGAATCTCGAAAATGGCCTTCATTCTACAGCCATAGAAGCTGTCTTCAAAGTATTCGGCACTTTAGCACAGCGGGCGGGCAAGGCGCGCGCCCAAATTCTGACCACCACGCATTCGCCCATTGTTCTCGATCTCGCGGATCCCGAGCAATTGCTTTATTTTCTCACCACTGAAACAGGCGCGACACAACTTGTATCGGGACACGTGAGGAGTGAGGAGTGAGGAGTGAGAGGGCAGACCCCTGAACGCTAATGGCTGATTTTTAAGAATTTTCCACCTTGTTGCGCGGATTCTTCGGCTGTGATGCAGGCATTGGCAACCGCGAGGGTGTCGTCTGTTGAGATGAAGTTTTCTTCGCCGCGAGAGAGGGCGTCGATCATATTTTCAACAAATACATGCTGCGTTGAGGGGGGAAGGGTGGGTTCGGATATGCCCGATTTGTTGGAAACAATGAGCACATGGTCGTCGGTGTATGCGCGCAAGTGCGCGGAGCCTTCCGTGCCCATGATGATAAATCGCGTATCGCCAAAAGACCGCGCGTCTTTTGGGGTGAGCCAATCGGCAGTGGCAGTGGCAAGGGCGCCGTTGTCGAGTTGAAACGACGCCTGAACGTGGTCGAATGTGAGGCCAGAGCCGACGTGCTTTTTGAGCGTGCCAAGCGCGTGAACACCCGTGTATTCTGCGCCGGTGAGCCAGCGCACTTGATCCACCCCGTGACCGGCCAAATCGTGGAATGTACCCACGTATTTGTTTGCATCGAAATAGAGCGCGGGGGGATTTGCGCCGAGTTTGTGTGGGTGCGTGGTGATGAGGCTGACGAGATCGCCCAAATCGCCATTTAGAAGGGCCTGTCGCAATGCAATAAAAGCCCCATAGCTGCGAGAAGTAAAAAAAGTAGAGAGCGCCACCGCGTTCTTTTTTACGGCAGTTTTGATCCGCTGCCATTCGTCTCGCGTTCGGCAGAGCGGTTTGTCGAGTAGCATGTGGACGCCCGCGCCCGCGCACGTTTCAATGACAGGCGTTTTTTCGTGATGCGCCACGCCTTCGATCACCAAGTCGGGTTTTGCCTTTTCGAGCATTGAGTTGAGCGTGGCAAAGCGGGGGATGTTCTGCTGCGCGGTGTATTTTTGGTACAGCGCATCATCTGATTCGACCATGCCGACAACCTCGCCATTTGGCGCGTTGACTGCCGAGTGAAACATTCCCCCTATATGCCCGTAGTGTACACCCATAATTCCGATTTTCACAATAGAGTCTCCAAAAAAATAAAGAGGGATAGGGCTGAAAGCGGCCCTATGTTCGCCACCTGCGGGATTCGAGTGCGGTGTGTGTCAAAAAAAGAAAAAAGGCCGCAGCACTGAGAAAAAACGCGATGTCGTGCGTATCGACAACGCCGTAAATCATATCTCGGGTGTGTTCGATCAGGGAAAGAAATTTCAAAATGACATAGAATATGTCGCCGGCAAAGCGCGCGGCCCAGTCGATAATCCACAACAGAATCAACAAAAAAAAAGACAACACAGCAGCGATAATCTGATTCTCGGTCAAGGACGAAGCCAAGATGCCCACACTGATAAATGTGGCGCCAATCAGCACGACAGATAGCGCGCCAGAAAAAACCGGCCCCCAATCCAATTGCGCGTGTGCAGACAACACGCCAATATAGCCGAAAGCCATCCCTTCGATCAGCAAATACAAGGCGTAACACGCGAGGAACTTGCCCATCAGAATCTGTGCCGACGTAATCGGCGAGGTCATCAACAACTCATACGTGCCCCCGCGTTTTTCCTCGGCGTAGAGACGCATCGTAAGCATCGGAACCACGATCATCCAAATAAACGTCTGAAATTCAAAAAATGGCGCCACAATGTCTGTGTTGACATTCAGTTGGATTTTTTCTTCGCGTGGCGCCGTCTTCAAATACGCGCTCATCTCGTGAAATTCGAGCACCTGATTGCGGAAGACAAAGCCGCTGAACAACAGAAATACGCCGGCCATCACATAGGCAATGGGCGAGCCAAAATACGAGCGCATCTCTTTCCCAAAAATTGCCATGACATTGCCCATTACATCTCCTCTTCTCGCGCGGTCAGCGCGTAAAAAATGTCTTCCAAAGACATGGACTCCCGCTTCATTTCCACCAATCCCATGCCCAGTGCGACAACGCAGGCGGACACTTGGGCACTCAAATTCGCGTCCTCAGGCCAATTGACATGCAACCCATCGCGCGAGCGCGCCACGTCTGTCACGCCCTCAATGCCGGCAATGGCTTTGGCCGCAACATCGACATCGCCCGATACCCGAACAAAAAATCGCGTGTTGCCGCGCGCGCTTGCCGCGAGATTTTCCGGGGTATCGACCGCGACAATCCTGCCTTCGCGAATGATGATCACGCGATTGCACGTCATTTCCACTTCGGGCAAAATATGCGTGCTCAAAATCACCGTGCGATCCCGAGCCAATTCGCGGATCAATTGGCGCACTTCGACTATCTGATTGGGGTCGAGGCCCGACGTGGGTTCATCCATAATAATCACTTCGGGGTCGTGCAAAATCGCCTGCGCCAACCCCACCCGCTGTCGATATCCCCTCGACAACTGCCCGATGATCTGATGCGTGCGATCCACGAGACCGCACTGCGCGATGACCGCATCGATCCGACGCTTGGCCTCGCCCGGCGCAACCCCCTTGATCTTGGCGACAAATTTCAGGTACGCATGCACGCGCATATCGCCATATAGGGGGGGCAACTCGGGCAAATATCCAATGCGCCTTTTGACCTCCAATGGATTGTCAAAAATGTCGTAGCCGGCGATGCGGGCCGTCCCTGCTGTTGCGGGCAAAAAACAGGTGAGCACGCGCATGGTCGTGGTTTTGCCCGCGCCGTTTGGCCCCAAGAAACCGACAATTTCGCCCTTGCCGACCTCAAATGAAATGTCGTCAACAGCCGTAAACGCGCCGTATCGCTTTGTCAGGCGATCAACTTCTATCACACTCATATTCTGATCTTTCGCGCGCGCATCTTAAAAAATTGCATCAGGGGTTCGTGATACGCGCCTTGCGTTGAAATATTCACGGCGTCCAACCCCATGCGCCGAAACAGGGCATCTCGGTCATCGCGTTCTTTTCGCGCCCGCTTTTGAAATGCCTCGCGCACTGCGGCATTGCCCAAATCGACCATCACACCCTCGCCCGTTTCGGCGTCTTCCAATTCCACTATGCCGATTGCAGGCACGTCAAATTCCCGGGGATCTTCCAGCACAATTGCCACCAGATCGTGACGTCGATTGGCGACGCGCAACGCGCGCTCAAAGTCAGACGCGAAAAAATCCGACACCAGAAAAACCACGCTGCGTCGGAATGTCACGCGGTTCAAATACTCCAATGCCGCATCGATATCTGTGCCGCGCCTCAAGGGCCGAAAGTACAACAATTCTCGAATCACCCGCAGCACATGCTTCTTGCCCTTTTTGGGGGGAATGAACAACTCGACTTCGTCGGTAAAAATGATCAGCCCCACGCGGTCGTTGTTCTGAATCGCGGAAAACGCGAGCAACGCGCAAATCTCAGCACCCATCTCTCCTTTCATCTGCGCCACTGTGCCAAAGTCGCCCGAGGCACTCGCATCGACCATCAACATCACTGTGAGTTCGCGCTCTTCGTCGAAAACTTTGACAAAGGGATCGCCCATGCGCGCGGTCACGTTCCAATCAATTGTACGCACATCATCTCCGCGCTGATATTCTCGCACTTCTGCAAACGCCATGCCCTTGCCCTTAAACACCGAATGGTATTCGCCGGCAAAAACCGTGTTCACCAGGTTGCGGGTACGCAACTCAATGCGCTTCACTTTTTTGAGTATCTCGGTTGGAATCATGAGAAAATGCGAGAAACGAGAAGCGAGAAGTGCCCCCAACCCATCTTCATCTCACCGCCTTTAAGATCGGGCAACCACAGGGGGTTGCCCCTACATGGCCTTCTCGCGCCTCACCGCCTTTAAGGCACTTCGACGTGATCGAATATCTGGCGCGCGATCTCTTCGGAGTCAATTTCTTCGGCTTCTGCCTCATACGTGACCAGCACCCTGTGACGCAACACATCCATGCCAATGGCCTTCACATCTTCGGGGGTCACATACCCGCGATGGCGCAAAAACGCATGCGCTTTGGACGCCCGCGCCAGGGCAATAGACGCGCGAGGCGACCCGCCAAATTCGATCAATGCACGCAAATCGCCCAGGCCATAAGCCTCTGGATCGCGGGTTGCCAAGACCAGATCGACGATGTAATCTTTGATTTTGTCATCCACGTAAATCTTATCTGCGACTTTTCGCGCGCGAATGAGATCATCGGTCGTGATAACCGTCTCGATTGAGGGGAGGTCATCGCGGCTCATGCGATCCACAATGGCGCGTTCTTCTCGCTTGTTGGGATACGTCACCCGCACTTTCAGCATAAACCGGTCGACCTGCGCTTCGGGCAGCGGATAAGTGCCTTCTTGTTCAATGGGATTCTGCGTCGCCAAGACCAAAAAGGGATCGGGCATTGAAAACGTTTCATTTCCAATGGTGACCTGCCGTTCCTGCATCGCTTCCAGCATCGCACTTTGCACTTTGGATGGGGCGCGATTGACCTCATCGGCGAGTACGAGTTGCGCGAAAATGGGCCCCTTTTGCGCGACAAATTCGCCCGTCTCGCGGTGATATACCATCGTGCCGATCAAATCCGCGGGCAACAGGTCTGGGGTGAACTGAAGACGCTTGAAAGAAGCCTGTATCGCGCGGGCCAATGAATTGACTGCGAGCGTCTTGGCCAGGCCGGGAACGCCTTCGAGCAAGACGTGCCCATTGCACAACAGGCCGATCAACAGTCGCTCGATCAGGTCCTGCTGCCCGACAATAACCTTGCCCACTTCGGCCAACAATTGATTGACAAACGCGCTTTCGCGCTGCACCTGTTCGTTGATCACTCGAATATCTCGTCCAACTGACATGGCATTACTCTTGATTTGTTGATTGAAGGCGCAACCACTGTTCGGGGGGCTTGCCCATGTTCTGGATCGCAATTTTGGCGTCATCGACCAATTCAGATGTGGGATAGGCGTCGATCACCCGCTGATAATTCACCTTCGCCTGCTCGTAATCGCCCAATTGATCGTAGATGTCGCCGATCATAAACCACGCCTGTACACAATATCGGCTTTCGGGGAAACGCTCGATAAGCGTTTTGTATCGCGCAATGGCTTCACGGTGTTTTTGCTGGTTGATCAACACCCGCGCCAGAGCCTGCAGGGCGACCTCGGCCCGAGGGTCGTCGGGAAAACGCGCGATAAATTCCGACAACTTGACTTCGGCCACGGGGTACAAAGTCACATCGTGCGTGGCGTTTTCGCCCTCCTTAAACAGGGCGTCCGCCGCCTTGTTCTGCCCGCCACAGGCCAGGAACAGCGGCACAAAAAACAGCGACAAGAATCGCACGCTCTTCATGATCCATTCTCCTTTTAATCAACTTTTTTGACAAACGCTTTTGCTCGCCTCGAGTTCCGATTTTTCCCGGCGTCTGCGTTTATCACATCACGCGGCAAAAGACGCGAAAGGACGACTTAGTTTAAAAAATCGCCTCTTTTTCCTCAAGATTTCCGTTTTGTGCCCCGCGCTTGTACAGGAAAGACGCGATGCCCACCAGAGCCAATCCCCCAAATTCGACCCACCGAACCCACATGGCTTCTTCCCACACGCCGCGGGCGTCATATTGGATCAAGACGTGATACGATAAGGCCACCAACAGGGAAAAAGCGATCCAAGCCGGATGCCGGTAAAACACGAGAAACGGGATCAACCACACGACATACCAGGGGTGGAGCGTGGGGGTCAGCAGAACAAAGGCCGCGGCAGTCAGATACGCATAACGCAAAATGGGGAGACGCATGCGGACGAGAAACAGCGCGATACCCAAAAAGAGCGCGGCGATGATGCCCCGCGCAACTCGTCCATCGCCGCAAAGCAGAACCAGGCCATCAAAGACCGGGCTGTTAAATGACCAGTGTTGGGCATAGGTGCCCAAGCTCCCCCAAACAGGTGCGCCCGCCCAGACAAAGGGCAAATATCCGAGCAGCACCACGCACGGCACGATGAGCAGAGCCGGGCAATTCATGGGCATCCATCCTCTCCAGCGCGCAAATCCGGGCAAAAAAACGAGGGGGAGGAACTTCACCAAAACGCCCCCGCCCAGCGCGGCGAGCGCGATGCGGTCTCGCCCTTTCAAAAAAAAATACACGGCAGCCAACAAAGCGACAATGCCGAGCGATTCGAGATGTCCATTGCCCGCGATCTCCAACACCACCAGCGGATGCCAAAGGTAAATCAAAACCCATTGTGTCCGATGCCCGAAATGGCGGAGCAAACGCGCGATAAACCACCCCGCCATCAGGTCTGCGCACACGAGCAACACCTTGATGCCCCAGATGCCACCCGAAATGCCATATCCCAAATAAAAAGCCATCTGTGCAACCGGGGGATAGAGGGTCGGCAATTCAGGGTGGTTGATCTTTGGGAAAATGTGTGCATCCCGCAAATGCGCCAATACTTGCGCCACAGGTGCAAACGCGTATGGATTGATGCCCGCCCACTGTACGCGCCCATCCCACGCGTAGCGATAAATATCATCGGACAGCGCGGGGGCGGAAAACAAAAGGATCAGCCGAAACACAACGCCAAAGATCACAATCGCCATCAACCGCGCGCGGTCACAATGCCAAATTACAATGAGATAGGCGACAGATGCAATGCCAAAAAGCCCAAAAAAAACCGGCATCTGTTTGCCCCATGCCGGCATTGCAGCAAAACTGCCCGCCATGATCGCCCCCATCAAAAAGGGCACGCCCCACCTTTGCACAACCATCCCTTTGCTCCTTCCCACAGGCGCGCGCAAGACCGGGTGTTTTTGCGAGAAATTTGACCTATCGCCGCCGGTCTTGCCCGATATGCCGTCGATGCGCGTGAATTTGCAAAACGATTTCGCCCCCCTTAAATGCGCGCACGGTTCCGGTGGATTCAGAAACGGCCAAGGCGATTGCTCGGGTGGTTTTGGTAATCGATGCCGCGGCCACGTGGCGCGCGCCCAAGCCTTTGGGCAAAACGAGCCCCTGCACATTGGCCGAAATATAGCGCCCGCCCGACAGGATAACCCCGTCTTCTCGGATGATGAACGCCCCATCCATCAATGCAACTTCTTTGACCCCTTCGTGAACATCGGGATTGCAAATATTTTTTTCGCTATCGGAATAGCCCCGAAACGGATCAAAGGTCATCGACCGCGAATGGCGCAAAACCCGTGCGGAATCGCCAATAACAAAAAATGTGCCCACCGGTTCGCCTTCCCGGCCTTCTCGCCCCATGTTGATCGCAATATTGAGCACGGTTTTGACAACCCGAAGGGGCAAATCGCCTGCCAGATCCGAGATATCGGCCGGATCGTAGCCATCAAATCCAACGCGGGTATCCACCACCATCAGCGCGTCAACCCCCTGCGGTGCCCACATGCGACTCAGGCATATCACGCGCGCGCCGCGGGGAATATACTCCTCTTCCATCCCCCGGATGACACACTGGCGCACGCGATCAAAATGCGAGTCATCATCCAAGCCATCATCGTAAATCAAACGCCGCGCGCCCGCCTCTTCCACGCCCCTCAAGAAGTGGTCGGCGCGCGTCGCGATGAGGACGGGGCAGGTGGCGTTGAGCTTTTGAACATCCGCGACGCCGACCCCGGAATTGGTCACGAGTAAAATCATATCCGCGCAGGTCTCCCGCGCCAAATTTGCGGCTGTGCGAAGCATGAACTGCGTGTCATTTGCGTATGACATGACATACTTTCCCAAAAAGGCCATCCCAAACAGCGGATGGCCTTGTCAATTTGCACAAAAACAGACCATTCTCTACCGCCGGAACGAGAAACGCCGACCGCGGCCATAAGTCACATTTTCTCGCTCGCGATCCCTGTTGTGCCAAGTGCTGGATCCCCCCTGTTCCAAAGCTAAAAATTCAGCGGGAATGTATTTGGTCAAAACAGTTGGGCCACAATCGTAGAAATGCACGCCCGCGCGATGCGCGCGATGCGCCGCAATGCTCAGGACAGACCCTCGACGTCCGGGCCTCGCGCTCAGCCGCGCGGCAACATCCGCGTCGAACGACAAATGCACATAGTCGCGATCATCCGGCGTCAAGCCATCGGATAACCATCGCGCAACATCCGCGGCATCCACACCCTTGTACAAAAATTCGGGCGGTTCTGAGGGATCGACGCCCAGATCAATGGGAAAACTGTGCCCATAACGCGCGCGAATGCGATTTTCCACAATTTCAAACCGCCGCTTCTCTCCATCATAAACCACTTTTTCAATATCTTCAAGCGTAAATCTCGAATCTCGGCCTTGAAACGCGCGCAAAACCGCGTCGAGATCGGCAAACCCATGCCGATCAACTTGCAGGCCAAACGCATCGGGTTTGTGCCGCAACATCAAGGACAACAACTTGGAAATGCGTACCATTCTCGGTGCCATGGATTTTCTCCATCGGGTGATCATCTCTATGAAAACACGACATCCTGTGCGGCATCCACATCCTGCACGCCGATCAACGACAGGCCATCGGGAATGCGAACCCCACTCAGATTTGCTTTGGCGGCAACACACCGCGCAAAGCCCAGTTTGCGCGCTTCGGCCATTCTGCGTTCAATTTGACCCACCGCGCGCACTTCGCCGCCCAGCCCAACTTCGCCAATCACAACCGTATCGCGGGACATCTGTTTGCTGCGAAAACTCGACGCCATGGCCATGGCCACGCCCAAATCAACAGCGGGTTCATCAACGCGCAACCCGCCCGCGACATTCAAAAAAATATCTTCGGCACCCAATTGCAGGCCCGACCGCTTTTCGAGCACGGCGATCAAAATTGCCATGCGCCGCGCGTCAAATCCCGTGGCCACGCGTTGCGGGTACCCAAAATTACTGCGGCTGACCAATGCCTGAACTTCGACCAAAATGGGCCGCGTGCCTTCGAGCGCGCAAACAATGGCCGTGCCCTCTCGGTCGGCCTCGCGGTCGGGCAAAAAGACCTGTGAGGGATTATCCACCTCGACCATGCCCCTATCGCGCATTTCAAATATGCCGATTTCATTGGTCGATCCAAAGCGATTTTTGGCCGCGCGCAAAATGCGAAACGCGCCGTGCTGTTCGCCCTCCAAATACAGCACAGTATCCACGATGTGTTCGAGCACGCGCGGGCCGGCCACCGCGCCTTCTTTGGTGACGTGCCCGATCAAGAAAATCGATGTGCCCGTGCGTTTGCCCAGTGCCACCAACTTTGCAGAAGATTCTCTGACCTGCGCCACGCTGCCGGGCGCGCTCTGTAAATCTGGACTAAAAATGGTCTGAATCGAATCGACCACGACCGCAACGGGCCGCATCTGTTTGATATGCGCGCAAATCAGATCGAGATTGGATTCGGAAATCAGGTACAAGTCATCGGCCAGCGCGCCGATCCTTTGGGCGCGCATCCGCGTCTGCCCGGGGGATTCTTCCGCAGAGACGTATAGGGCTTTCATGCCCGAAAACGCGAGTTGCGAAACCCCCTGCAAGAGCAATGTGGATTTGCCAATGCCGGGATCGCCGCCGACGAGCGCGGCCATGCCAGGCACCATGCCGCCGCCCAAGGTGCGGTCAAATTCGCGGATGCCCGTCTCGATGCGGTCTTCTTTGCCGCCCGCAACTTCCACAATCGGCTGCGGCGGATTTGCCCTGACCCCGTCGCCCGAACGCAGGGGTTGTTTTTCTGCCGTTTCTTCGACACACGAGTTCCACGCGCCACAGGCTACACACCGCCCAAACCACCGCCCCGCATCTGCACCGCATTGCTGACACACATACCGCACGCGCACCTTGCCCATAGCCTCATGCCTCAGGGAAATTCGCGATAGGGTTCGAGTTCTTCAAACCGAAGATATTCAGCCACAAAGCTCAAAAAGACGTTGCCAATCGGGCCGCTGCGCTGCTTGCCCACAATGATCTCGGCCACGCCTTCTTGCGTATCGCCCTCTTCATTCACAATGCCGTACACCTCGGGGCGAAAGAGAAACATCACCACATCCGCGTCCTGTTCTAGGGCGCCGCTTTCGCGCAGGTCGGCCAACTGCGGGCGCTTGTCCGTGCGGCTCTCTACGGCCCGCGACAATTGCGCGCAGGCAACCAGCGGAACATCCAATTCTTTGGCCAAGGCTTTGAGGGCGCGCGAAATATAGGCGATTTCCTGTTCGCGGTTGCCGAAATTTTCAGACGCGGTCATCAGTTGCAAATAATCGACCATGATCAATTCAATATTGTATTCGGACTTGGCGCGCCGCGCTTTTGCGCGCAATTCCATCACGGAAATCGCAGGCGTGTCGTCGATGTAGATGGGCGCGTCGATCAAGCGGCCCGTCCACTCAGACAAGCGCTGCCACTCCTCTTCCGACAGCCTGCCCGTTCGCAAACGGTGTGAACTCACGCGCGCTTCGGCACACAAAAGACGCTGCGCGAGTTGCTCGGTGGACATTTCCAGCGAAAAGTACAGCACGGGCACGCTGGCTTTTATGGCCGCGTTGCGCGCCATGCACAATGTGAGCGCGGTTTTGCCCATCGAGGGTCGCGACGCCAAGATGATCATATCCGACGCCTGCAAGCCCGCGGTGATCTCGTCGAGTTCTGCATAGCCCGTGGTCACGCCCGTAAGGGCACCGGGATGTTCGTGCGCGCGCTCAATCGCGACAAAGGCCTCGGTCATGGCAGACGCGAGGGGCCTCACGCCTTTGCCCAATTCGCCCTCGGCAATTTGAAAGACCCGTTGCTCTGCGCGGTCGATCAGATCGCGCACATTCTCGGTTTCTTCATAGCTTTCGGCTATGGTTTGCGTTGCCGAATCGATCAACCGCCGGCGTTGCGCCTTTTCCAACACAATTTGCGCGTGGTATTCCACATTGGCCGCGGTCGCCATTTCACTCGCCAGTTCGGCAATAAAAACCGCGCCGCCCACATTGTCGAGTTGGCCTCGGCGCAAGAGGGCCTCGGTCAGCGTCACTTGATCGACAGGCTCGCCGCGCTCGGACAATTTTTGAATCGCCGCATACACCCTGCGGTGCGGCGTGTGGTAAAAAGCCGTTTCATCGCCCAAGACCTCGACCGCGCGGTTGATCGCCATATTGTCGATCAACATCGCGCCCAACACCGCGCGTTCTACGTCAAGGGCATGGGGCAATGCGCGATCCCCCGCGCTCGATGTCGGATTTTGGGCAGCCATCAAATTTCAGTTCCATCGCAAAGTTTTCGCACCAATTTCAAATCTTCCCACGTGGGGCGTTTCCAGTGTGCATTGCGCAACAGCGCGGCGGGGTGATAGGTCGGCACCAACTTCGCGCCGCGATAGTCAAAAACCCGCCCGCGCAACCGCCCCATCGACTCGGTGGTCTGCAACAGGGTTTGCGCGGCAAAACGGCCCAACGTGCAGATCACCACGGGCGCGATCAGGTCAATTTGTCGCACGAGATACGGCTGGCACGCGGCAATTTCCTCGGGTTTGGGATCGCGGTTGTTGGGCGGCCTGCACTTGATGATATTGGCGATATAAACATCGTCGCGCGTCAAGCCCATGGCTTCGATCATGCGCGTCAACAATTGTCCGGCAGCACCCACAAAAGGCAGTCCTTGCCGGTCTTCCTCCGCGCCGGGTGCTTCGCCGACAAACACGAGGTCCGCATCCGCGCGGCCGCTTCCAAACACGACCGAGGCGCGCGTTCGCGCCAAGCCACATTTCTGACAGGTGCAAGCCTCATCGGTCAAAAGGGACAATGGATCAGCACTTCGATTTTCCGCCCGTTTAATCGGGCCAGGGATTTCCCGCGCCAAAAAATCGCGCGCAAGCGCGAGGGTTTCCAACAAATCAGGGGACCGATCCACAGGGGGCCTCCCAACGCGCCGCTAGCCAATCCAAAATGCGGCCTGCCACTTCGCGTTTGGACATCAAGGGCAGTGCAACCGCCTCGCGGTCAGGCTCGATGAAGGTCACGACATTGGTATCCACGCCAAATCCCGCGCCCGCCACATTCAATTCGTTCAACACGATCAGATCGAGGTTTTTCTCGGCGAGCTTTTTGCGGGCATTTTCCAGCGCGTTGTCCGTTTCCATCGCAAATCCAATCACGACCCGCTTTCCCTTGTCGCGTCCCAAAGGAATCAAAAAATCTTCATTGGGCAGCAGGCGAAGCAAAAGCCCCCCGGCGCGTTTTTTGATCTTTGATTCGGACACGTGTTCGGGGCGAAAATCGAGCACCGCGGCGGTCATAATCAGCGCGTCGGCTTTCTGAAAGGCGCGGCGGGTCGCCGCGTTCAAGTCTGCAACCGTGCGAATCCATTCGACCGCGACGCCAATGGGCGGCACGAGTTCAGTCGGCCCGCTGATCAGTGCCACATTCGCGCCGCGATATCGCGCCTGTTCGGCGATGGCATAGCCCATCTTACCTGTGGAGCGGTTGGTGATAAAGCGCACCGGATCAATGGGTTGCTCGGTTCTGCCCGCGGTCACCACCACGCGCCGCGCCGCGAGCGATTGGGCCGCGGCCATCATCCCCATGGCCTCATCCACGATTGCTTCGGGTTCTGCCATGCGCCCAACGCCATCCGCGCCCGAGGCGAGCGGCCCCTCGCCTGGCGCGGCCATGCCACAGCCGTTCTCTCTCAAAAGACGGACATTTTGGCGAACGGCCCAGTGTTCCCACATATTGGATTCCATGGCCGGCGCGATTAAAACAGGGGCTTGGGTCGCCAACAAAGTACACGTCAACAGGTCGTTGCCCAATCCGCGCGCGAATTTGCCCATAAAATCCGCGGTGGCCGGCGCGACAATATTCAAATCCGCCCATTTGCCCAACTGCACATGGACGACATCGGGATCGCCATCAACTGGAAACAAATCCGTATAGACGCGATGGCGCGAAAGGGCTTCAAATGTGAGGGGTTGCACAAATTTTTGTGCAGCCTGTGTCATGACCACCCGAACCTCGGCCCCGGCTTTTTGCAGGATCCGCAAGAGGGATACGCTTTTATACGCGGCAATGCCGCCACTAATGCCCAGAAGAATCCGTTTCCCCAGCAGCATGGTTCACCTGAATTTTTTTGTTGACAACGCGGTTCAGGGCAATGGTCGTGATTTTTTTTTCGCCCTCGGGCACGCCCATAACCGAGCGGTTTTTGTTGAGCCTGCGCGATTCTTTTGATGCCAACAACACGGCTGTATAGGGATTCAGGTCCTCCTCAACCGTTAATTCTTCTGTAAAAAACACGTTTGCCATAACACAACCCCTTTCAAAGACTCGAACACATGCGCCGCGTGCGCCGTCGCTCCGCGCGAATAATTGCCTGCAAATCCGCGATGGCGTGTTCCAATTGGTCATTTACAACCATATAATCGCTATTTTTTGCCCGAGAAAGTTCAAGCGCGGCATTCTCCATCCGGATATTGAATGCCCGCGCGCGTTCAGTCCCGCGCGCAGCGAGTCGCTCTGCGAGCACATCGAGAGAAGGCGGCAGCACAAAGACGGTCACGCAGCGGTCTTTTAACACCTCTTGCCAGATTGCCACGCCTTGCACATCCACATCCATCAACATCACCCGTCCGCCGCACAAGGCTCTTGCGACCGCGTCGCAGGTCGCGCCATAAAGATGCCCGTGTACCTCGGCAGACTCGATAAACTCGCCCCGCTTTTGCATGGCCTCAAATTGGGCCGGCGTCACAAAGTGACGCGACACGCCATCCACTTCGCCGGCGCGGGGGGGGCGCGTCGTCGTCGTCACGCACCGCTGCACGCCAGAATCTGCGCGCAAAACGCCTTGGCAGATCGACGTTTTTCCCACGCCCGATGGTCCGGCAACGACCACGGCAAAGGCAGTGGGATCACGGGTCAATTTTTGGCGGCGTGTGGATTCGCTTTGGTGAGTCATAGCGGGGATTTCTTGATTGCCACAAAAGGAAAATCGCCGAAGCATCGGCGCAGGCAGGGCAGACAGGTGTTTTGTGTCTTTTGTGCTTTCTGTGGCTATACGTCACTCGATGTTTTGAACCTGTTCCTTGAGTTTTTCGATTTCTTCTTTCATATCTACGACCACGTGCGCGATGGCCGCGTCCCCGGCTTTGGACCCTATGGTATTGGCTTCTCTGAGCATCTCTTGCAGCAAAAAATTGAGCCGCCGCCCAACCGCTTCTTTGCGGTTGAGCATCTCGAGAAATTGCGCGTTGTGACTGTGAAACCGCACGCACTCTTCTGTTGTGTCGCTGCGGTCAGCCAAAAGGGCAATTTCCATCACCAACCTGCTTTCGTCGACCTGTTCAGGCGTCAATAATTGCGCCAATTTTTCCTCTAATCGCTTCCGAACCGCCTCGACGCGCGCGGGTGCCAATGCCTCGACGCGCGCGAGCAATGCGCTGAGCACTGAAACGCGCGCGCGGAAATCTGTGGCGAGTCTCTCTCCTTCTGCCAAGCACATGGCTCGACAGGCGTGTAGGGCCTGACCGAGTGCAGCAGATACGACTTCCCAAAGGGCTTCAGAATCGATCTCGGGAACTTCAAACGCGAAAATTTGGGGCAATTGGGCAACCTGCATCAAGTCGATGTCGCCCGATATGTTGGCGCGGATATCCGCAATCCCTTTGAGATACGCGGATAGAACCTCGGGTTTGAGCACGGGAAGGCCCTGCTCTGACGCCTGGCCCTGCAAGGTGACGCTCACATCGAGTCGCCCCCTTGAAAAGACCGACAAAACCCGTTCTTTGATGCGGGGGTCAAGTTCAGACAAAAAACGGGGCCTGTGTACTATCACATCGCCATACCGCCCATTTACCGACCGAACTTCAACGATCACGCGGCCAATATCTCCTTCTGCAACACCCTTTCCAAAACCCGTCATGCTGGCGATCATGCCCGTTCCCGTCTTTCAAAAAAAATGCCGAAAACAATGCGTTGCGAAGCCAAAAATGATAGTCAATTTATATCCCTTTGTCAACCGCTATTCGATTGAATTTTGGGGCATTTTATCTCTTCGGCACATGCCATATATTATCTTGAGACACGAACTTCTCAAACATGGAGACGCCCCATCATCCAACCACATGAGAGCCAATATGAACGTGGAACAAACAGGAGAAAAGGCCCTAGAATACGAGTCGAGATTATCCAGACAGGAAGCCATTGGTGAGCAGGTCAACCAACGATTAACCAATATAGAAAACCGCATAGATAGCGTGCGGTCTGACCTATCAAATCGCATAGATCGCACTTTTCGCTGGCTAGTCGGGATGCAATTGGGCATCTTTGGGGTTCTTTTGAGCATTCTAATAAGTATTCTCAGCATTCTCTTGAAACAGTAAATGTCAAGGACGCGGTGAAACTCAAAGTCTTGTATGCGCGTGCCTTGTGGCAGTGCCAATCCACGGTGTTCTGCGTCGGTCATAGCGTCTCTGATTATGGTTCACTTTCTTTGTTTGGCAACGCGCCAGTGCTGTCACGCGTGGCCTCCATCCCTTTCTCGGGCAATGCATGGGTGCTGTCGCTTGTAACCTCTGCTTTTTTTTCGGACAACGCGCGGGTGCTGTCGTCGGTGGTATCCGCTTGCGCGGCAGGTGTGTCACCTTCAGCACCGGTTGGCGCGGGTGTTTCAACATCAGAACCGTCAGGCGTTTTAACTGGCGTATCTTTGTCCAGCGAGAACCAGTATCCAAGCAACGCGGCCAATAAGACAACGCATATCGCGATCCCGACCAACCCTGTCTTTCTCGTCGGGCTTAACCACTGACGGATTCGGTTTAATCGCGGATTGCCCTGCTCGCCTTGCCTTTGGGGGGGATCAGCCGCAACCGATGCCACGCCCCTATCGGCTTCCGGGGTGTAGAGCAAAACCGTTGTGTTGTCCTGATTGGGCCGTCCGACATCTTCCACAGCCTTGATCAGTGCCTCGGTGACTTCTGATAGGGGCGCGTCTCGCATGGCCTGTAAAATCCGCGCGATCTCCTGATCACTGAGCGTCATCAGCCCATCACTCGCCAACAACACGCGGTCGCGTTTCGCAATCGCAACCGGTTGGGATGAGACATCAATCAGGTGGATCTCATCGCCCATCACCGCAGCGCGCAGGGCATGCCGTTTGGGATCGGTCGCGGCTTCTTCCTCGGTCATGCGCCCGGCCGCCACCATGTCTGCAAACACGGCTGCCATCGAGTGATCGGCATTGAGGCGGCGCAACTGACCCTCGCGGAACAACCACAGCGGGGAATCGCCCACACTGATCCACTCAAGCCCGCGTGGGGAAACGACAACAGCGACCACAGTCGTCCCCATGCCATCCAATTCGGGGTTGTTATCAATGGCCGAGGCAAGGGCATCATTTGCCGCCTGGAGACACGCGCGCAGGCGATCCGAAGATTGGCCTAGAAGCCCGTTGGTAGGACTCAACAAAGGTCTTGACCACAATCCCACTGGCAGTCGCACCGCCAACATGCCCGCCCATGCCATCGGCCAGCAAAAACATGGGATCATCAAATCCGTAATCATCTTCTTGATAGTCCCGCTGCCCAACACTTTGCCGAGCGACAAACCGCCCGTCCAAAGCGACAAATTGCCCATCTGATCGGTTCATAGTGTGCCTCTTTCTGGATCGGGATCTGCTATCACCGCCCACAGTACACGACAAAATTGGCATGTCTAACTTCTTCCGCTTGAATTGCGACTTTTTGATATGCATTTGGTGCCAGCCTTCGAGACTTTATCTACTAGCCGGAGGCGAGTGGTTCTCTTTGTCCGAACAGTGTCGGCGCAGAATGACGCCCGGGACAGGGCCTTCAGACCGATCAGTGAAACGGTCTCATCGGGCAATATCGTGTGATCAGAAGTCAAAAAAATTAACCCGCTCTCGCGGGGAACAACCATCCATCCCCAACTGACGCACACGCAACGCACGGTAGTTACTCGCGCTCGGCACTGTCTGTACGTCAGTTCCAACCCCAAAACCATACCCACACATTAACACAGAGGCAATACCAACTTTAACCACACTAACAAAATAAGGGAATTATATACTTGAGTAAAAAGCCACGCCCAAAGGACGTGGCTTTGAAAAGCCTGATATAGCTTACCGCAAAAAAGGCAAGCTAGCCGCGTCCCACAACCGCCTGACAAGCTAATATCTCAACTGCAATTGCTCACTGCGACGTTCTTGCACCTCTTGATACTTCACATACTTGCGGACCAGTTCCGCACCTAGACCCACAGTATCAACACAATAACCACGCGCCCAAAATGATTCCCCAATACGGCTTCTCCTTCAGATATGGAAACTGCTTGAATAGCCGAATCTCTGTGCGTCCCTTCAATGTGCCCATCAATGTCGGAGATAGACACCTTCGGCGGCACCAGCACAAGCGCGTGAACATGGTCTAGCTGCACATTCAATTCAACCACCTCGCATCCCTTTTGTTGGGCAAAAAACACTTGAATGCAAGTATACACAGCTTAACCGACCGGCCCCTTCAAGATTCAGTAGCGATATTTTGGCACCCACACCAAATGATACTGGCAATGCCATATCGCAGGGGATAACTTATGGAACCTGCTCACGGGTTTCTCCTTTCTCGGTTGCGGGAACAACCGAAGAATATAGGAGAATCAGCGAGCAGGTTGAAGGCAAAGCCGATGAACTCTGACCACGCCCAAAGGACGCCGGTTTTTACAATGCACTAAACTCATAAATTTGGTTTATTTAGTTGTAAGTTGAAAGTATTGGGTGGATGTAAGACGTATGCAATCAATGTAGGGGTGCGAAAGAAAAGGAGCAAGGGGATTCGCCAAGCCAAATTTGTTTTTAGTAGGAATTTGGAAGTTAGGGTGTGACGGATGTGTGCATAGATAAAGGAGTGTTTATGTCTTGTGAATGGTCGTTGATTGTTAAACTTGTACAGAGGTTTGGTACACGGGAGCAGATGTTTGAAGGGCGAGATTCGGAAACATATCCACGAGTTGAACTTGATGATGTAAAGGAAATGATGGAAAATGATCATTCACTTATTTTTGGTATTTATTGTCTCGTAGAACGTAAGCCATGTGGCAATGTATTTGATAATTTCAATACGCTTGACAATATATGGGTTACTGTTACTGGGAATCAATTTGAGGATTTAAGGGAAACAGATACCCATAAGTTTTATCCGTTAGATGTGGGGCTTGTTCATCAGGGGGATAGTGAAGGGCGTGCAAAAATTGTATGTGGAATCCGTCGTCCGGTTGGTTATTTGGGTATTCAAATCTATAATGACAGTAATAGGTTTAGACGAGATAAATGGTTTTCTGCTGTAGAAGAAGATGGACGACAGATTAAAGAATGGTTGGGCCCGTTTAAAACAAAAGAAGATGCTATTCAGTCTGCGCGTGAGTGTGTTGCAGATGTTTTGAATTTTGTTGATACAGAGCATGTTTCTGTTAGTACTTATGGCGGTGAGGATGGTGCAATACCTGTATTTTTGCAGAAGGAGAGTAAAGTAAAAAAATGGAAGAAGGTGTTTAAGAATACAGTAGAGTCAATGAGGGGGAAGAATTTGCGTTTGAAGTTATCCCAGTGGGCATTTTCAATGTGGAGAAAACTAATACGATATAAGGTAGATCAAAGTATCAAAAATTCTTGTGCGGTTTCGCGGAAAAGATTGAATAGGGATAAGCCTTTGAAAATTCTTGTGGATAATTCTGTTATAGGGCACAATGCTTATCTTTTTCGGAATCCAGTTTATAGAGAGACTCTTGAGTGGCCAAGAGGTAAAGTTAATGAATTAGAACGTTTAAGTGTGGTGCCGAGGTACCGTAAACCTGATAATGATGTTATTGAGGAGAATTTGAGGTTTATTCCTAGTCTTATCTATCTTGTTATTAAAGGATTTATTGAATTTTATAGTTCTAACGCTTTAATTGCTGAACGTTTAGGGCATCCCATAGGAAGGTATGGTGGGGGATTGGGAGGGCCTTTTGATTATCATTTGTTTTCTCATTCGGATATAGAGATAAAGAGATTTGAAGAAGATGATTCTTGGGAATGGCAGGATGGTCTTATGGGGCATTGGATGGATTCGTTTGATCCTCCTCCGGAACCTCGGCAAATGACGAGGCTGAAAAATTGGCTTGCTAAAAAAAGGAAAAATGATTCTGTGTTTGATGAACTTGTTGATTGTTTGGGAAAAAAAAATATACAAGATATTTGGCATATTTATAGGGCTAATGAATATGGAATGGATTTTTTTTTGACTATGGATGCTAAGTTGATAAAAAATGTGAGGAGTCAACGGGGAAATTCATCAATTAAGTCATTGAATGTTAAAGTTGTGTTGCCCAAAGAATTAGGGGAGGAGATAGGTGTGGCGCCGTTGTTGATGGATGATTTTCGATATTTGTATAAAAATACAGTTTTGCGTGGGGAAAAGGTTGTTAATGATTTTGGTGTGGTAGGAGTGGGGCGGGATGAATTTTTTGATAGGGAATAGTGACATGGGTAAGCGTAAAAGGGTAGTGGAGTCAGTTGTGAATGTGCCGAATTGGTCTAATAGGACGATTTTTGAGGGAGACAACCTTGATGTTCTACATGGGATGAATAGTAGTTGTGTGGATTTGGTGTATCTTGATCCGCCGTTCAATTCTAATCGTAATTATAGTGCTCCTATTGGGAGTCAAGCGGCTGGTGCGAGTTTCAAAGATGCGTGGACGGTGGACGATGTTGACGAGGCATGGCATGGGGAAATTGCGGAGCGAGAACCTGCTTTGTATCGTGTAATAGATTCTGCTGAATTGTCACATGGTAAGGGGATGAAAAGCTATTTGATATTTATGGCTGTTCGGTTGCTTAAAATGAAAAGAGTGTTAAAAGAAACGGGAAGTATTTATTTGAGGGGTGTGCATAATTCACCAGTAAGTGGCCTTGATGTGTGCTATGGTTCGGATTGGCAAGCCCCATACGCTATTCATAATCATCGCCAATTGTAGCATAAAGACCGCCAAAGTTAGATAGGTGCATACATTTTTTAAGCCTCGTATGACCATCTGTTTGTGATTATTTGTCGCCCCTATCAGCTTGGCAATCAGACCGAAAATAGGCTCAATAGCTGTCCTGCGAAGTCGGCTAAGGTCTTGATTTTCTGGCTGTTGCAGGAAGCGATGATCATTTTCTTTTTAGCGTCCCTTGACCCATTTCAAAGCCGGTGTGATCAAGACCATGCCGGCTTTCGCCCACTTTCGGATACGCATGGCTTGGGTATAGGCGTCATCAGCCATGACGCTTTATGGGTCTAAGTGATTGAAAATGGCGGCTTCTTTCTGTTCTAAGACTTCGCTTTCCGAAACCGATGCCGTCTCGACTTGCACCCGTCTTGGCAAGCCATTTTCTGTGCATGTCACATGTAGGCCATAACCATAGACCCACCCGTGATAAGCACTTTTACACCATGTCGCATCTGGGTCAAGGTTGCACAGCCTATCAGGAATACGATTGGCTTTGCGGTCTTTCTGATGCCAGACGGGCCCGTGCGCTTTGAAGAGACTCTTGTCCTCGAAAAGCTCTTTGCTGCGAAAACAGGGGTCTAAATCCTCGGCAAAGGTGCCGACGAGAGCAATGAAATCTTGCAGGGTGGTATAGAGAGCTTTATACCGTCGTGAAAGCGTTGTGCGATGAGGCATACGCTTAAATTCAAGGCATTTTCGATGTTCTGGATGATTTTTTAACCAGTGCTGTTGCGCCTTAAATTCTGTGATGTGGCGCATCTGCATCCATTTGCGCTTGTGTAAACGGGTCAAATAGGGTATGTATGAGTTCGACATAGGCGGTGAATGTTGGTTTTGCCATCGGTTGCCTCCTTGTGAAGTTTAGCTGCTTCTACAAGTGACGATTTTTTATCGACTATGTCAATTATGATTTATGCACACCCCTCATATAATTCCCCAAAATAAAAACAACAAAGGGTTAAAGTGTAAAAGGGAAAAGGGTTAATTAGCCCGTCTTAGGAGACGAAACCCTATGTGGTAGTAGCGGAAGTCGGGCGAGTGGTGGCCGCGATTCGCCGACCGCACATCCTGGGCGTCGTCGTTGAAATCGCCGCCCCGTCGGACGTGTGCCGAGCCTGTCGACGGCCCCCTCGGATCCATTGACGGAGAGCGACTATAATAACCACTAGCATACCAATCATGAACCCACTCCCAAACATTCCCATGCATATCATACAAGCCCCAAGGGTTCGCGCGTTTCCTACCCACCGCATGGGCATACTTCTCACCCACACCCCACGCGTTCGCATCATACCATGCATAGTGCCTCAATTCGCTCTCAGCATTCCCAAATGACCAACTACTTGAACTGCCCGTACGACACGCATACTCCCACTCTGCTTCCGAAGGCAATCCATACACGCCTGAAGAAGACGACGTGTTCAGACGACGGATAAACTCCTGTGCATCATTCCAAGAGATATACACCGCAGGATAATTCTCGCCTGAGCGCACAACTAACTCACCTTCCCAAGGACGCGTACCCATCACCGACTCCCACTGTCCCTGCGTCACCTCATACTTGCCCAAGTAGAATCCCGCGCTGATCGTCACCTCATGCACAGGCCCCTCATCACGATAACGACCCGACTCCGATGAAGGCGAGCCCATCATAAACGTTCCAGGCTCTATCCTCACCATCTCCATAGACGCACCGCCAGGTAGAGACACAGTTACCGCTGCCAAACGACTTTCCAACTCAGCTGCTGCTTGGCGTTCGGTAGCCTTTTGACGGTCCAGTTCCGCTTGGTGCTCTATCGCCGCCCGACGATCCATCTCTCCAATTACCCAATACCCACCTATACCCGCAACGCCAAGCAACAGACACGCAACCAATGCAACCCACACCCCTTTGCCGCGACCCGTCCGCCGAGGGCTTGACGGGGCAGGAGCAACAGGCGCAGGCGCATCATCTTGAGGCCGACCAGACTCAGGACGCGGTGCAACAGGTGGAGACGCGATTGGCACTTCCTGGACATGCGGGATAGCAATGACCGGCTCAGTGCCCAACTCAGCACGCCATTCACCGATGCTTTGCGGACGGTCTGGCTCATCCACTTGCAACGCATGATCTATCGCGGAGAGAAAACCAAGACTCGCTTGACTTCTGCATCGCTCTGTGACTGGCGTGAGCGGATCGCGACGCACCCGATCCGTGGCATCATCTGGCACCTCACCGGTCAACGCGCGATAGCACACTCCACCCAACGCATAGATGTCTGTCCAAGGCCCCTGAGCCCCTCGGCTCGAATACTGCTCGATTGGCGCGTAGCCCGGTGTCACTATTGACGTCACAGAACGGCTCTTGGCGCCGATGGCTTGACGCGCCGCGCCAAAGTCCAACAAGACAGGCGAAGCGTCCTCATCGCGAATGATGATGTTGCCCGGCTTGATGTCGCGATGCAGAAAGTCAGCATGATGCACCACTGCCAAGCCATCCAGCAGGGGAAATAGGATCGCCTTGAGTTCCGATTCGGTCAGCGTCCCTTTGCGATTGAGAAATGCCGATAAGGTCTCGCCTTCCACATAGTCCATTGCGATATACGCGGTGCTGTGCGCTAGAAAAAAATGATGCACGCGGACAATGTTCGGATGCTGAAACCGCGCCAAAATTCGGGCTTTGTCTATAAAGCGATCCAAGCCCCATTGAAAATCCGACGCTGCCTGAGACGACTGCGGCACCACGGACAGGTCACTTTCACGGGTTGCCAGGTCAGCAGGCAGATACTCTTTGATCGCCACGGGAATATCCAGTGCGATATTCCAGCCGAGATAGGTGATGCCAAACCCGCCGTGGCCGAGGACGCGGTGAAACTCAAAGTCTTGTATGCGCGTGCCTTGTGGCAGTGCCAATCGGTGGTGTTGTGCGTCGTTCATCGTGTCTCCTCGTTCATCGTGCCTCCAAGTATTTCGAGAATCAGTTTATTTTTTTTTTTACAAAAGCCGAAATCCAGCGGCACTTTCTAGACTCCGGCTTGCATCGATCCTGTCCCCTTAAAAATATCCGAACGATGGCTAATATAGTTTCTAAAAAAAATTAAAAGAATAAATTTTCAATACTTTAGCAGTTGGGTAGTTCTTACGGATTCACTTCGACAAGCTCAGTGACCCACACGCATCGGTGACTGCCTGTCGAAGTCGGTTTCAATGAGACCTGCCTGAGTGGCGTAGGTCAGTTCGCTGGGCACAACTTCGGCGTAGATGGGGTTGGCGACGCGGAGCGGGTCGTTCCCGGCGATCAAGCCGAGGTCGCGGACATACTCGAGGTCGCGGGCAGAGAACTCGCGTTCGTGACCGCCGCTCAGCAGGGGTTCGATCACGCGTCGCACGCGGTCTTCCTGTAGCTTGTCGGCCAACTGATCCAGGTGTGTCTCTCGGCGCAGGATGAGTTGCTCCTGCGCCTCGCGGATGGCGGCATCGTCAATGGGATGGGAACGATCTCGCTAGTTCTCGAAGCAGGCTTCGTAGGCCAGCGCGTTGACCAGCCACGGCTGCCCTTGGGTCTGGGCACAGACCGTCTCCAGCGCATCGGAAGTGAACGCCTGCCCCGTCTCTGCGGTGTGTTGCTCGAGCAGTGCCAGTACCTCATCTCGCGAAAAATCCCCCAGGCGCGGGGATCGCGCTTTGATATTGAACGCGCTGCCGCCGGCAATCACCGCGTTGGCCGAACCGGAATGGATGCGATAGTCGCGCACGTCGCGCACACCCACAGTACCACGCTCTGCGGAAAACCCTCTGGACGCAGATCGTAGCCGGCGCGCAACTGCCGCAGCACCGACAGCAGCGAGTCGCCGACCAATGCGTCTATTTCGTCAATCAGCAGCACCAGAGGCTTGGGGTCAGACGCGGCCCAGCGGGTCAGGGCCTCGCGCAAAGCACTGTGCGGGCCGTACTTCACCAAGATGTCGAGCCAAATCTCGTCCAGAAACTCGTCGCGCAGCGTCAAGCGCGCCCGCGACGCCAATTCGCCCAGAATGGTGCGCGTCACCTGTGCCACGTCTTCGCGTCCCGTCTGCCTGCCTTCAACGTTGATGTACACGCAGCGGTAGTCGCCCCCCGCGTTGAGAAGGTCGCGCAGGGCCAGCAGGGCAGAGGTCTTGCCCGTTTGCCGGGGCGCGTGCAGGACGAAGTAGCGTTTGTCCCGAACAAGCCTGCGGACCTCGGCGAGGTTCAGACGTTCCAAAGGCGGGATGCAGTAGGGGTCTGCCGCCACCACCGGCCCACTCGTGTTGAAGAAGCGCATAGCTGTGTTTCCTCAAAGACAAGGCGCGGATTCCGCGGACTATTGATGGGTCTCCACCCACGATGGTTTATCATTCTAAGCTGTGGGACAAGCAAGCAACGTGCGTCACATCAGGTCAGTTATTCAACGACATCAAAGTCGTGAAAATCTTCACCTGCTTCTACCGATAAAATCTCCAGTGCAGTTGCAGCACCTTGCCCGGCAGAAATAATCGCCTGTGTGCGGATGAGGCGCGTGTTCCACCCCACCGCAAAAAGCCCCGCTACTGAGGTCCTGCCATCTGCATCGGCAACAATCCCCTTGTTCTGCTTGTCCAGGCCCAAACCTTCGGCCAATTTGGTATTTGTACCGGTGGCCAACACGAGATACTTTCCCTCTTTGCGGGTGCCATCTGCGGTTGTAACGGCAAAACCACGCTCGGTCTTTTCCGCGCGGGTCACTTCGACATCCTCAATTTTGCCGCCCAATTTCTGGACTTGCGCGCGAGAAATCCGCTGAAACTCGCTGCCCGTCATCTCGGGAATGCCGAGATAATTGTAGAGCAGGGCCTTGTGCATCGGCGTACTGTCTTGCCCGAAAACCGTGACGCGTTGACCATTTTTTGCCAAAAACAACGCGGCACTCAATCCGGCTGGCCCATCGCCAACAATCAAAACATCTGCCATAACGCGACCTTTCTGTGAAAGTGATGTGAAAAACAAATAGCTTCTGATCGAACACGAAATTAGCGCGAATCAACCCCTTCATCCAGTAAATTTTCCAGTGCCTCTGCATCTGTAACGGGTTCAGAGCAGACAAAATTGCGACACACGTACGCGGTTGCACGTCCATCGATCATCCCGCGATTCTTCAGAAGGGGAATCGCGTCAGACGCGGCATCGCCGCCTCCCCCGCACAAAACGACATGGGGGCGCCATGTGCGATTGATCACATTGAGCAAAGCCGCGGTATCTGCCCGTTCCCTAGGGCCCAAGACAGCGACCTCCAAAGGCTTTTGCAAACAGAGATCCAAGGCGCAAACCATGTTGCCAAATCCCGAGGGTATTTCCCGAATATGCCGACCAAAAAGACGCAAGATCTGAGCGGCCCTATCCCACCAGTCTTCGCGCTCGAGCAGCGCGCCCAACCGCATCAATGCCATGGCCCCGGTTGAATTGCCCGAGGGCGTGGCATTGTCAAAGGGATTTTTTGACCGCACGATCAGGGTTTCGTGATCTCGCCCCGTGTAAAAAAAACCGCCGCCTGTGTCATCCCAAAATTGGTCGATCATCACCTCCATCAGATCGCGGGCCGCAATGAGATGGGGCAACTCAAAACGCGCTTCGTACAAATCGATCAATCCAACGATCAGACAGGCGTAATCATCGAGATAGGCATTGAAACGCGAACGCCCATCTTTGTGCGCGTGCAACAACAGTCCTTCATCTGTCCGCATGTGATCGAGGATAAACTGCGCCGCGTCTGAAGCGGCCTCGAGGTATTTGGGATCGCCAAACGCCCGATACGCCCGAGCGCAAGCCGAAATCATCAGTCCATTCCAACTCACCTGAATTTTTTCATCGCGCCCGGGTTTCACGCGCTTTTCTCTCGCCTGAAACAAAACCGCGCGGCCGCGCGCGATCGCGTCTTCGTCTGCCCCGTGGGCGTCTCGGATATTCAGGATATTTTTGCCTTCAAAATTGCCCTGTGGCGTCACATCGAAATAGCGACAAAACGCCGCGCCATCCTCCTCGCCCAACACGTCTATGACCTCTTGCGGCGTCCACACAAAAAATTTGCCCTCTTCACCTTCGCTATCCGCGTCTTGCGTGGAGTAAAAACCGCGCGCTGGCGCGGCCATTTCCCTGAGCGCGTAATCCAAAACAGATCGGGCAATGCGCGCAAAGAGCGGTTGCTTTGTCACCTGATAGGTCTGCGTGTAGAGTTGCGCGAGCAACGCGTTGTCATACAGCATCTTTTCAAAATGCGGCACGAGCCAGCGGTGATCCACGGCATAGCGGTGAAACCCCCCGCCGAGGTGATCGCAGATGCCGCCTCGCGCCATCTTTTCAAGGGTCAATGTCACCATTGCAAGCGCCTCGTCATTCCCGGTCCGCAAATAGGTTCGCAAACACACTTCGAGATTCATCGCATTTGGAAATTTGGGCTGTGTGCCAAATCCCCCATTTTGAAAGTCAAAATTCGATCTGATCTTTTGAAAGGACATCTCAAAATCCGCCGCGTGCAGTTCATCCGCGAACGCATCAATTCGCGCCATCGCGCGCAAATGCTCGTGCAGGCGATTCGCCACCTCCGCCACATTGTCTCCTTTTTCCCGATAGTGTTTGGCAACGGATGCCAGCACCTGTGGAAAGCCCGGAATATTGTGCCGGGTGCGCGGGGGAAAGTACGTACCCCCGTAAAACGGAACGCCCTGCGGCGTCAAAAACACGCTCATGGGCCACCCGCCCGATCCGGTCATGGCCTGTACCGCGTTCATATAAATTTCGTCGACATCGGGCCGTTCTTCTCGGTCCACCTTCACATTGACAAAATGCGCGTTCATAATCTGCGCGATGTCTCGATCTTCAAAACACTCGTGTGCCATCACATGACACCAGTGGCAGGCGGCATATCCCACGCTCAAAAAAATGGGCTTGTCTTCGGCAACGGCCTTTTCAAATGCCTCTGTTCCCCACGGAAACCACGATACGGGATTGTGTGCGTGCTGCAACAAATACGGACTGGTCTCGTGGATCAATCTGTTGGTCTTTTCTCGTTCCACATCATCCTCACCTGAAAGATGGTTGGTCATCAGTGACCCCGCGCCGCCACCCATCCAATGGCGAATTTCGCCACAATCGGAAAAGCAAAATCACACAAAAAATACAAGAGGCGAGCCCGCCGCCCTTTCGGTCTCGCCTGGAACGGACATCATCCTCACCTAAAAGACAACACCGTTCTTAAAGGTCGCCCCGGTTTCACCTTTTGAAGGATCTCAGATTCATAGCCATCCCACCGGTTGGACCATGTGTAAATATTTTCAAAAATCTGCGACCGCGCGCAGCGACCCCCGGGCAATACCACTTCGAGAACCAAGTTTCCAAGGGTCATCGCACAGCCCTCTGCCGGTTCAATACGCACCTTATTTTCCATCTGCAAACACGCCAGCGCGGCGCGCGGTATGGGCAGTCGCTTGGGCGAAAAACCATCTGCACGCGGCAAAAATCCGATCTCATTTCCATTGAGAAATACGCGCGCGTCTGCCGCACTATCCCAGGCACAAAAGTGGAGAAACCCTTGGCGGATACGTCGCAAATTTGTTTCGATCAGTTGTGCGGCGGCCGCAGGTGCAATCGTCCAGAACGTCTGAATGTCGCCCGGGCGAAACCAATCCACAATGGCTTCGGCCCCGTGGTTAATATGATGCCATTCCGCACGCGCATGCCCGTGTGCAACATATCCCATAAACCACCCTGGCGCGGTATTTTCGAGATACCCGGGCCAAACGGCCATGAGATCATCGGGCACGGGCAGCAGGGATTGAACTTGGTCGAGCGGCAGCGGCAGTTCATCGGACAACCCAATCAGCGCGCCCATACACTGCAACACCGGCAAATGCGGCGTGCGGTGCAACACAATACTTTGATTGTGCGAATGCCCACAAAAATAGGCGTCAATCGCATGCCGAGACAAAAGCTCAACCATGTCGGTCTGAAAATCGCGGTTGAAACAAAACGCGCGCGCGACCGGCCAGATGGGATGATGCCCCAGCAAAAAGGATGGGGCGTGTCCATTTTCCAACACGGTATTGAGCCACTGACCCTGCTCGGCACTCCAACGCGGCGTGTCCAAAACGACAAACTGGCACCCATCCACTTCAAACGAAAAATAAGGCGCGTCCGGTGTGTCACCGAGAAACTGTGCCACACGCGGCCCTGCCACATCATCAAAAACCGAAGTGCCATCGCAATTGCCGCGCGCGACGACGAGGGGAATATCGCACGTTGCAAAAAAATCCAGTGCAGCCTCGAGATTCTCGCGATGGCGTTCTGATGCCACCAAAGGTTCGGCCACATCGCCGGTTAGAACCAGAAAATCTGGTTTGAGATCGCGCAACGCATCCATCATGGGCGCGAGCGAATAGGTCACATTTTCCACGTACTCCTCGGCACTGAGCGGTCTTGCCTCGCCAAATGCTTGCGCGACAAAATCTCGCGTCACAAAATGCGGGTCACTCACAACCGCAAATGAAAAAGGCCGCTTGAGATGTTTGATAGATTCGGCAACCACAACACCCTCCCATTGTCATGCCGGTAATGTAATCCATTTTTTGACGCGAAACAAGCATCCCAAAACAAAAGCGGGCTTCTTTCAAAGAAACCCGCTTTTTGACATCTCCAATGCAACTGGCGCGTGCCTACGCACCGCCACCCCGACCGCCTCGGCGCCCACCTTGCCCCCCGCGTCCACCCTGACCCCCGCGCCCGCGCTGTCCCTGCCGCTGCATATATTCTTGCAGTGTCTTGGTCTGACCCTCATCGAGAATGGCACTCAAACCCTGTGTCATCTCCATTCGCAGTTCGCGCACCGCCTGCATCGCCGCTTGCTGGTCGTTGTTTTGGCGCATGTTCCGCTGGAGCTCCTGGCGTTTGGTGTAAATCCCTTTGAGTGCCGCGCGCACCTTGACGAATTGCTCATCGCTGAGGGCGATATTTTCGTTAAATGCCAGATAACTCAGCACCTGTTCAACGGGCAAAAAACGCTGCACCTGAACGCCGCCGCGCCGCTCTTGACCGCCACTGTCTCCTCTGGGCTGTGCCCACACATCGCAGGACGCGGCCATAAATATTGCCACCGCCAAAATACCGAAAAGACTGAACCTCTGCATAGTCTGCTCCTTTGAAAAGGGGAAAAAATGCCCAAAAAATAAAAATTGGGCACGTATCGCAATAAACTTAGACGACACATGCCCACAGAAAAGTTCCATCTGTCTGATTACTTCAAAATCAACATCTTGCGCGTGTTCGTAAATTCTCCCGCAGTGATCTGATAGAGATAAATCCCACTGGACACCGAACGACCAAAGTCGTCTTTGCCGTGTCACACCACGCGGTAATTACCCGCAGGTTTGAACGCATTGAGCAGTGTGCGAATCTCTTGACCCAACACATTGTATATCACCAACTTGACCTGTTCACCTTGAGGCAGAGCATAAGCGATGATGGTGTCCGGGTTAAACGGATTGGGCGCGTTCTGCGATAATGCAAAGACCGCAGGTATATCTTCTCTTCCCAAGACAACGGGCTTTGAGCTACTCTCACCACCGGACACAGACGTATATCCCGAGGGTATCTGTCACAGCTTTCATGAGATCTACTTCTACGTAACTCGATAACCGGATCACCTCAAACCCAGTCTGTGCTGCGGTGCCATTTCTCACCCACTGATCGGCAATAAAAAAGATTCGATCACCGGGACCAATCTGTGTCACGGCTTCAACAGAAGAAATCGCATGTATCCCAAGAGCGACACTGACTATAAGAATGCCACGGACAAGATGAAACATCCCCAAAATAGGTTTCGGCTTGGTACAACGCATGCTGTTCTCCTGTTACGTTTAGATGGTTATTCTTTCCACACTCTTTTCAAGGCTGCGAGACTCTTGGGCCCTTCTCGTAATACTCGCATGCCTAAATGTGGATGACCATAAATTTGGTACGCATGGGCAAAACTAAAACAGGATAGTTCTGATGAAATATAACTGCTCCCGTATAGCGTACGATATTTTATATCTGGATACCCTGTGTCCTGTCCCCACTCCTACACATTGCCATACATATCATACAGTCCCCAAGCATTGGGCAATTTAGTACCGACTGTGTGAAATCCGCCTTCAGAATTGCCAGCCCACCATGCGTAGTCATTTAGATCGCCTGATTCAAAGGAGGTACCTGCCCGACAGGCATATTCCCATTCCTTGCTGTTTGGTAATCGGTATATGCCGTCATTTTGAAGGGCGGTCAACTTTTCCACATACGCTTGAGCGTCCTGTCCTGAAATGTAGGCAGCAGGAAAATTGGGACCTATGGAATCGACATCGGCCCTGCCTGACCAGGGCGCGGTGAGCATCACTTGCTCCCACTGTTGCTGCGTGAGTTCATATTTTCCAAGATAAAAGCCTTTTGGAATTGTGATTGAGTCCATCGGCTTTATGGTACCAGGTTCAATCCACACAAAGGCCATTTTCACCCCACCCGGCAGGTCAATCACCAGATCACCTGCCTCATGATTGGGGACTAGCTCCGGTTCCGGCTCCGGTCCTGTGCTGTTATTCCCGCAACTCAGGATGAGGAACACAAGCAGAATGCACCAGGAGCGAAGCATCGCAATGACCCTCATTTAACGGCTTGTCACATCGGCTTTCAACCTATTGACCAAACCGCGAAAATCTGTCACCAACCATGCAGTGCCTACACGCTGCATGTGCAGGGTAATTGAGCCGGGAGGTTGGTCTTGGTAAGGACGACTTAACCGCGTGGCATGACCTACGATGTCGTACTTCCAACGCGCAGTGACCGTCGCGGTTTCTCCGCCATACTGGAGGCTTGCCAATTCGATCACAAGCCGCACATCCGAAGGCAAACCCTCCAACATGCTCAGGAAGGTCTGCCGAATCGCCAGACGCTCTGCCTCGGTGTAATCCCGCTCGGCAGTCGTCGTAACCGTGTGCCCCGCGCTGTAAAAGATGGAGCGGCGATCAATGCGCGCGGTGATGTGCGTGGTGGAATCAGATTCATTCACCACAGCGGAACCACAGCGGAACTCGTCGTGTCGGAAACCGCGCCGCCAGGACCGGATGGTGTTTGTCCTGGGGCATTGTTCGTTGAACTGTCAGTGACCGAACCCACAGGGCCGGGGACTTCTGTGGTTATGGTGCGAATGCGGTCTTCTTCAATCGGTCCGGTCAAGGCTCCCAGTTCGAGATTTCTGAATTGTTTGACAAATATCTTTGCGATGTGCCAGATTTGTCCTTCGTCGTAAATCTGCTCGGCTGATTTGTCCCTGTTGGGAAACTGCGCGGCGGTCTGTGCGATTGCCTCTGCGCGAGAACGGTGTTGTGCATCGGCCCTGCCCGTGCAGCAGACCTGCACGCAGACGAGGGCACCGGACAGCACAATCCATCTCAGAATGGGCATCGCGCGGGGCGTTAAAAATCGCTTCATATCCAATCTCCTCGTTTGGGTTGCTCCTCCTTCTTCTCGGGCAAATTAAAATACCACCTGCGACACGGCCTTGGATATCAAAGCCACGGCAATGGAGGTCATGCCAATTAGCCCCATACCGCAGGAATAGCCCGCCAGTAAAATGGGCGCGTAAGCTTTCCATTTGGACTCGCCAAACCGCTTGGCGAAATGGTAGCGCCCCAGCATGGCGCCGGCAAAGTTCAAAATGACAAAGTGCGGCCATTGCGCCAAGCCATTCACAAAGCCGAAAAATGCCAGCACGGGAACCTTCATGGCGACCAGTGCCAGATAGAGAAGCCCGCCCGAAACCAGACCGACACCGATATATTCCACCTTGATAAACTCAATCAGGTGTTCCAAGCCAGTGGCACCCTGTACTTCCCCAGGTGGCAAAGTTGATTTGAGCCACATCGTTTGCATCGTGGCTTCAAAGGGCCAGAACAACTGCACGTAGGGATAGGTCGAAGACGGAATGGGCCCCAACCGCCAGATAAACTCGTAGAACAAAAAGCTGCACAGGAAAATCATACCCGAAGTGATGAGCACCATTTTGATATAACTGACGATCTTGGTTTTGGTCAGTTCCAACTGCTTGAATGACCGAACGGCCAGCCCGTGGTCGTGCAGTGGAATGGGGGCAAACCACACGGCCATGCCTTTATATCCGGAAAAAATAATCGCCGCCTCTCGAATATAGGGAATGCTCGCCCCATAAGGGCTGCCCGTCAGGCCGATCATTCGCGCGCCGATATAAGACGAAATGGGCGTATAAATAAACGCGAAGAAAACCAACCATCCCCAGTGAAATTCGGGCACGAGCCACTGACATAGACCAATGGCGGCAAAAGAGGCCAGCACCCACAAAACGAGGGGCCACTTCATCGCGATATCTCCTCGTCCCTCGGGCAAATCCTCCATGCTAATTTTTATCGAATGATGCCCCGTTTCTTTTTGCAACTTGCGCTGCTCCAGCAGGGTTTTGCCCACCATGTAAAACCCGGTGATCGCGATCACCATTGAAGTGCCAATTCCAAAGCTCAACCAAAAGTCAAAACGATTGGAAATACTCGCGGGAATGGCCGTCATACCCGGCGCCCAGCGGCTCAAAACGTCTGTGTGAATATAAAGCAAGGGATTGATCACGAGATTGCCGAGCACAGCGCCGACAAACGACCCGATCACCACGTAAAATGGCAGGACAAAACCGATCAACAAATGCCCCAAATCCGTTCCCAGACCAAATATGGCAGCGGGCAATATGGTTTTGACTTCGGCTGTAAAGTCGATAAATGGAATGGGCAAAACCTGAACGGTCTCGGTCAGAAAAATGCCCGACAACGTGGGCACAACCACATAGAGCAACCCCCACACCAGACCAATACAGGTGCCCGTGCTAAACACGCGCCATCGCCAACCTTCGGCTTTGGCTGATGTTTCGGCCAGCGCGGTGACACCCCGCGCGTGCACGGGCTCCATCGGGAAAGGCAGTTGCTCGATATCGCTGGTAATGCGAAACATCACATACCCAAAGGACAACCGCGCGGTCTGATTGATGATCATCACCAAAAACAGAATCAACACGGGCAAAAGCCAGTCGGTATGCATAAACGTGCGCTCGGCGTACACGGGTGAATCGAGCGGCGGCGTCACCCAATTGGGAATGAATTTATCCAGGCCTTGTGCTGCGGGCGATTGAATCAAATACTGATCCCAGATCAACCCCCCAAAAGGCCCGCCGTATAGGTGCGCGCCCGTGCCGAGTTTGACCCCGATACCCAACAGCCCCGCGGCGACCCAGTAGATGATCAAAATTTCCTGTGTCTTGAGCCGGACAAAAGAGCGTTTGGCAATCTCGAGAAAAAGAATGATCGTCACCCACTCGGACGCGCCAGCCATGCTCTGCCCGGTCACCAAGCCCAAATAAATCGCGCCGGGCAGCATCACCATCCCGACGAACAGGGTCGCCCAGATGGTCTTCCAGCCAAACCCCTCTTCAAAGGGCGCGTCCTCTGGCATAATTTGTTCGTACTCTGCCAGGTCCTCTTGTGTTTCTTCAGGATCTCTTGGTTCGGTTGCCAAAATTGCCTCCTGGAAAGGAATGTACAAAATCTGCGCGTTAGTTATACCACGGCTTCTTCCACCACTTCGCCAGACAAAACCCGGCGTCCTTCTTCTGCGTAATTGAATTTCATGTCGCCTGGGATCGTGCGCCAGACCAGGAATCGCTTGCGCAACACATTCAAGAACCCGCGATTGATCCGCTTCCACGACGCCACATCGCCACTCAGGCGATTGATGACCACTTCAATTTTGTAAATATTGTGCTCGCCCGTTGGAATGGCTTTGAGTTGCACCTCCTGACTGATGCCGAGGTCATAAGGCGCCAACCACGCGGTCAGGTCGATATTGTACTGGGGTTCGCCCTCGAGATCTTCAGACCAGAACTTCACGTGGTCCGCGACAAAATCGCCCACCGACCCCTCGCCATAGGATTCAAAAACCCGCGTCAGATAGGAGTACATCCCCAAGACCTCGGCACCACCGACGGTAAAGGGAAAATCAAAGACCCACCTATCGCCATCGGGGTCGGGAAATTCCCACTTGCGGGTCACGTCGGGCACGGCCATATCCGCGGCTTTTTTAGCGGGATAGAGCGCGGAGAGAAATACCGTGGCCATCACGATCAGGGTGGCGGAAATTGCAGACAGCGAGGAATAATTCAATTCCAGGCCCCCCAACAACCCCTGATTGTAGAGCACGAGTACGAGCACTTGTCCAATCAGGTAGCCCAGAACCGCGCCGAGGGTGGCAAACACGCCGGCCTCCGCGAGGAAAAGCGCGGCAATGTGATTGGGTGCCAACCCCACCGAAGAATAAATGCCGATCTCGCGGAAGCGTTCATACACCGCCCCCATCATGGTATTGAGCACGATGAGCGCGGCGATCAAAATTGGAATAAACAAATTGCCCAAGCCAGAAAGCGACGTTGAACCAATCGAGCTATAAACCGTGACTCCTTCATCCTTGCCCACGAACATGGTCAGGGACACGCGCGCCATAAACTCTTCAATGTCGGGCACAAAGTCCAATTTGGGCTGCCCGGTATCATCCTTAAAATTGGCAATCGCCACCGAAGCTAAGACGCCGCCGATATCGCGGATATAGTCATCGGGCACGACGAGCACATTGGTTGACTCCAAATGGGTAAAGGTCTCTATGGGCGCGGCCGCCACAACCCTCGGATCCTGGTCTTGTGCATCTGCCAAATCGTCTTTTTCTTTTACCGTATCCACGGGCGTCAGCTTTTCATCGTCTAAATCTTTGAACTTGTTAATCGCTTCGGAATCTAGAATGCCAATCACCGTGAAAATTTGCCCTTGCATTTCGATTTTGGCGGTGCCGGCATCCTCTGGAAAAATCCCCACGAGTTCGGCTAGGTCATTGGGCAACAGGCAGACGAACTCTTCCCCGGGTTCAAACCAACGCCCGCTCATCAAATAGCGGTCCACCCCGGTAATTTTGGGTTCGTCTGGCGTGAGGCCCAACAGCGCGTTGACAAAGCTGTCTTTGCCCGTGGTGATGCCCACATCAAAATCGACGTAAATCTCTTTGGGGCCCATATCCACGGTGGCCTCGGTCACGCGCGAAAAATTCACATACGCGCGCTCCCCGCGCACCTGCGACAAATACCACGATCTCGGCACGATATCCGCGCGGCCTTCAAACGCGCTGTTGAGGTAATTGAGCACGGATTCCTGCATGCCGCGCCAAGAGCGATCGCGCACGAGTGCGCCCTGATAAGACGGCGCGTTGTCGCGGGGCAATTTGTAAAATTTCAACGATGTTTGCACCGAGGTAAAGGACAGGGTCGTAAACGTCAACAAGGTCAGGGTAATCGCGGTCAGGCCCGTGCGCATGGGGCGTTTGCGGAGGTTTGAGATGCCCAGCACAACCGCGGCAGACGTGGCGCTGATGCGCCCCACATCGGCTTCATAAGTCCCGGCAGAAGCCTGCTTCATTTTGCGAACTTCATCGCCAAACTTAGACACCACAATGACCATTGCCACGCCGCCTAGGGCCATAATCACAAATGCCAGAAAAATAATATAGGGGGAATTGCTCAACTGAAACGCCGGGTGGACAAAGCGCAACACGATGAAGAAAAACACGAAAAACCCGGCAAACCAACTCAACCGCGCGGTAATGCTCGACGCGCCGATCAACAACCGCTCGCAGAAAAATGAAAACGGCAGCAACAAAATAAAATAAAAAATAATGCCCCGCACCGTATCATTGGCCGTGGACATCACTTCGGGATACCCCCGCGCCTCTAGCCCCCATGCCCGCCGAGAAGCGGCCATAAACCCTTCGTAATCCAGATTGTCCAGGTGTTGGCGGGCTTCAATGAGTGCCTCGCGCGCGCTGTCGTGCAACCGTTCAAGCCGATTGTTTGCAATCCCAAATTGCGCCAACTGTTTCATCCGCACATCGTCGATCACCCACATATCTCGGGCCGCCTGATACGAGGGTCTGAAAATGACGCCGGGTTCATACCCCTCGCCGCGCGCCTGCTCCAAGAGTTTGGGATTTACCGCGCTCGTATCGACCGGTTCATCCAAAAATTCCTGGGGCGCGTTGATCAGCAAATATTTCACGCCAAACAAACCCGTGCTCATCAGCACCTTCAACCGCTCGGCTTCTCCCGTGACTTCATCCACGCGCGCAAACGTCACTGCCGCGCGCGTCACATCCCCCTCTTTGGTGCTTTGCCCCGGCAAATACGTGTTGCCGTATTCAATGGGTTGCGTGTCGTTGTCGTTGAGCACGGTCATAAAATCGAGTGCTGACAAATAACTCGAATCGATGATTTCAAAAACGCTGATGGAACGGCACTTAAACAAAACCGTCATCATTTCATTTTCCCACCAACCGTACCGCTGTGTCAGTGGAAATTTGGCATCGCCCTCAGAACCCATGTCGGGCGCGGACGTAATTTTTCCTTCTTCGTCGATGTCGTAAGCCAAAATGCGATTGGTAAAGCGGTTTCGCATAATGTCAAAGGAAAACTCTCCGGTTTGCTTGACGCTATCCGGGGCACCAAACAAGTGGGGATCTGCATCTGTGCGACCGGCGGCCAATTTGATATCGTAAATGGGGCCTTCTGTGGTCTTGTCGATAATCAGCGTGCGTACGCCCGCACAACTCGGCACATTGCCCGGTTGCCGATACGTCACCACACCGCCCGGCACGGGCACGCGGGGCAAGGCAAAATCGACATTGCGATCAAACCACAACACGCTGCCGCTCAAGCTGTGTCCGCGGTCTTGCAACTTGAGTTTGGACACCCTGAAAAACTCGGGATCTTCCCCCGCTTTCATCATGGCTGCAATCGCGGTTTGAACCTGGCGCGTCAAATTGCCCAGGTTGACGTGCTCAACGCGATCCACGGGCGTATCGACAAAGCGCCGCACTGTTGAGGGCGTCGCCAGGGTAATGCCCTCTTTGCCGACAAATGTGACGGCTTCGCTGTCAAATCCCAGGCGAATGGGCATGAAGTTTTTCCACGTGCGTTTTGGCGGCGCGATGGCATCTACGTGGCGGTCTTCTTCGCCGGGAAAGACTTTGGCCATATATTTGTCGAATTTGTCGGCATAAGGCGCCAACAGATTGTTCAGATAATTGTCTGTTTGCCAGTTGGGATTGTTAAATGTGCCGTGCGAAAAACTCGCCAACTGATCCGATTCACTCGACAGGTCTAAGCCGACAAACAACCGAAAGTCAATTTTGTAACTGTTGGGAATGAGGTCTTCAAAATCTTCGCTGTCGCGCGGAATAAATTCGCCGTCGAGATAGGCCCCTGTGGCGGATACGCTATCGGGGATCATATCGCGGAAGTGGTCGCTTTCGCGCGCGTGGTGATACACGAAATCATTGATGCCAGCCAGGCCTTGAAAATGGGCGCCCGTCGCCAAAAAGGTCACGGAATATTTTGGCGGATGCTGTTTCAAAACGCGAGCCGTGTGCAAAAGCGCGGCCAAACCCGACGCGTTTTCAGCGCCCGGCGCGAGCGCGGGCACCACGGAAATGGCATCGTAAAACGCACTCAGCACAATCTGTTGATCTTTCCACTTGCGCTCTTCGCGCGCCGTGATATAGGCATCGGCACCGGGAAGGGTGGCGAAGATATTCCACGACGGGACTTCTTCCCAGTCCATTTTTGAAGTCAGATGCACGTCGGGAGATTGCGTTTTGACCATTTCTATCAGGCGCGACGCATCGTCTTTTTTGATCCAGAACCGGGGCACATCAACGGGCACGGGCAAAAACTTATCCAGGGCTTGCCCCCGCGTGACGCGCCCATTGTCGTAAAACAAAATGGCCTGCGCCCCTAGCATGCGCGGGTTGAGATAACGCTGATCACAGTCAAAGTCCATCAGGACAATGCTGCCTTCGACCTGTTTGCCATTGAGTTCTTCGAATGCTCCCTTGCCCCCGTAAATCAGTGCCCCCGAGATTCCAGCACTGGGCACAGAGGGTGTCTGCACGTGGTTGGGCCAGAAACCGTAAATCGCAATTTCTTCGCCGGTATCCATCAGGGTGAGGGACGCGCCTTTGTCGATGGGCACTGTCACCGTGTGTTCTTCGACCTGTATGTCTTCGAGACCGATTTGCTCAAAATGTTGTTTGACGTATTCAAACGCCTGCCGGTGTCCCGCGTAACCGGGCACCCGGGATTCCATCTGTGAAAGGTCGGCAATGACTTGGCGCACATCTTCTTGTGTAATGGCCCCGGCAATGGACCGAATCTCTCGGTCGCGTTCTGAAATTTCAATGGGTTTGAGTTCGGGAATGCTCGGTTTAATATTAAAAAGCGTGACAAAAAAGTCTGTGACTTGTCCCGGATTAAAAATAGTCACCGAAGACAACATCAAAATTGTGATGATCCAGAGAATACCCGTGCCGATTTTTCGCATTGAGAAAGCTCCTGTTGAGATGCCGAACAGAAAACAGCGGTTCGGCTATTTTTTGTGGAAAGTGTCTTATCAATGATTCAGATATTTTTTACTGATTTGCCACAAGAGGCACGAGCGGGGTACAACTGGCGATAGCCAGTTTCACAATCACAAAAGGGAAAATCGCACGCGCTCGTTTTGTGCCTTCTGTGCCTCTTGTGTCGGGGTGTGAAAGGGTGTGGGCTATGCCTGTCTGTGCGTCATATCTCCAAAATTTGTCTGAAGTATTATATATCAGATTCTGAGTCTGATTACTTCAAAATCAACATCTTGCGCGTGTTCGTAAATTCTCCCGCAGTGATCTGGTAGAGATAAATCCCACTGGACACCGAACGACCAAAGTCGTCTTTGCCGTGCCACACCACGCGATAATTGCCCGCAGGTTTGAACGCATGGACAAGCGTGCGAATCTCTTGACCCAACACATTGTATATCACCAACTTGACCTGTTCACCTTGAGGCAAAGCATAAGCGATGATGGTGTCCGGGTTAAACGGATTGGGCGCGTTCTGCGATAATGCAAAGACCACAGGGATTTCTTCTTTTCCCATGACAACGGGCTTTGAGCTACTCTCACCACCGGACACAGACGTATATTCCTCAGTCCCACCATATCTGCCCATGTTGATCGTTGACCCATCCCGATCGGTCATGCTTGGATCGCCTTCATCGATCAACAGTGAAGAAGCCTGAAGGTGAAAATCATCTTCATTGGCATTGACAAAACTCGGATCATAAGTGTGGTTGCCAAGATGGTCACCACCACTGGGAGGTACAGACCACCCGCTCAAGTCGCCGTGTAAGGCTATGAGGTTGGCATAGAAATCTGAGTATTTGACCTGGATCGCGGGCGAGTCTGAATAGTCGGCGTTCATGCCAAAATTATTATTGTCGATGATCGTGTTCTTGACAATGAATTGATGATCACTGCTGCCGGTTGAAACCACTGAAATGCCATAATAGTTGCCTGCAATTGTGGCATTGATCAAGTCTGTCTGATTGTCTGTACTGGAATAAGAGAAAATGTCCAGACCGTTTGTGTTGTCGTGAAACAACAGGTTTTCCAAGGTCACTTCTGCTGGTTGACCTCGAACATCGAGTTTGATGCCTGTATAATTGCCAATAAAATCGGTTTCTTCGATCTCTACAACGGTTATGAGACTCGTGTCGTCGCTTGGCACGACATCGACGCCAACTTCGGCGTCATAAATCTGGCAATGTCGGAGGATCACGCTGCCACCTTCATCTACTCTGATGCCACCCCAATCGTCTTTGCCGGGCGAATCATAGGAATCTATATTGAGAGAAGATTGAAAAGTGATCGGGGCCTCCCAGGTGGCACTGGCATTCAAGGTGCCGCCTTGGTTAATAACGATTTCTATTTTTTTAGCTTCCCGTCCAGATTCATAAACATCCGTATTGGGACGCAAATAAATACGTGTGCCAGGCTGAATGGTAAGCGTGACATCACTTGCGACCTCCACATCCCCCACAAGAACAACCTCGTTGCGCCATGTCGTATTGCTTGTAATCTGCTGTCCTGGCACATCATATCCAGTCGCCTTGAGATAGTTGGCGACCATCTCAGCCTCCCACTGATTCACAGACCGGCTCCAATCCCAGTTTGCAGCCTCATTTTCCCACAAACGAGCGGGATAGTCATAACCATCAATATAGGGAATATCTCGAAACGGCTTGGCAAAGTTATTTACTGATGGCGGTGGATTCGTATAAGTTCCAGAGCCTGGGGGCACTTCAGGCGTACCGAGATGCTGATGCTGCGTTTGGTCGAGATAGTACAATTGATACCATAAACTTGGACTGCTCATGTTGTTATTTGCACTATCCGCAAGTGCTTTGACAGTGCGAATGAATGTTTTGAAATTCTCCCAGTTATTTTGATACGTATTCCTGATAGTTGGCCATGGCTCTTCAGGCGTTATATGGGCAGTCCCAAATGAAGGCGCAATCAGCATGCCATTTAATAATGGTGCTGTATCTCTAATATCCTTCTTTGCTACACCAAGATGATGTTCAAAATCACCTGTGAGGATTAGAGACCAGTGTCACACCAAGACATGCAAAGTCAGGTGCGTTTGGTCCGGCTGAAATTGCCTCCCAATCAATGCCATGCCTCCTGTATTCATGATTTAGATCATCATCTCTCACTTCGTGGGCACTGCCGAATACCCATAGCTTGGCACTGGGGTAATACTGTTTCAAGATGCTTTTGTATTTTTGGATGATCTTTGTATGCAGGCCACTGACCGCTTTGGGTGTCCATAATGAGATGGTATCAGATGCCGAGATTTTTCCTGCACTGATCGCCGCATTGACTATCCCTTTATAAGGCCATTCGTTATTGTAAAAGACATGGGCAATTGCATCAGAGGCAAGCACAGGACTTTTGTTATCATTGTCACTCCAACTCTTGAGACTGTCCTTAAAAGTCCTGATGGGATTGCCCACCCGGTTGCTGTCAGCCAAAATATCGCCCGGCCAAGCGGGATAGACTAGTGACATGTGGCCATCAGCTAGACCAATCATAAGCTTCTTATTTTCGGTACGCGTGATGGAATCAATGCGTGCTCGGGTCACGACATTGCTGGATAGTCTGATTGTGGTAAATCCCTCCAATTGACTAATCGTGTTATTTTGAAGCCAGAAGACGCCGTTGTAAAAGACGCGGTCCCCTCCAAGACACAGAGCGGGGTACGCCAGAATAAGACAAAAAACAAGCGTGGCTATGCTCAAAATCTGAGTTTGAACCATGATTTTTAGGCCAGAAATGGCTTTCATAGTCTCTCCTTTCAGATGTATGTTGACAACAAAAGCTCAGAATCCATATTTCAACTGTCCAAGCAACTCGTCTTGATTTAGCCAATGAGATGGTGACTAGTCACCATTTTTGATGAAATCCCTCATTGTGCGAGCAATCCGGAAACCAACACTCGAACTGTGCTCAGATGGTGGAAGATCAAGCCGGAAAGCACTCCTAATCGGTAAAAAATCAGAACTCAAAAAAGAACCGCCTCTGATTATACGACGCTGCAAATAGGGTATAATATGGGGGTTATCTGGCCCCATAGGATCAATTTGGGGATCAGATGAATAAGAGGAGAACCAATCGCTGGTCCACTCAGATACATTGCCGTGCATATCGTACAACCCCCAAGGATTTGGAAGTTTAAGCCCCACGGCATGTGGACGCCCATCTGAGTTTTCTGCATACCACACATACTCCGAGTGAGCATGATCTACACCATACGACCACGCTACGGTTGTGCCTGCCCGACAGGCATATTCCCATTCGGCTTCGGTTGGCAGACGATAAATTTCTTGCCTCTCAAGTTGATTTAATCGCTGTATGAACCTTTGGCAATCTTCCCAAGATACATTTACGACTGGAAATGCTTGGCCTTGAGCCGCTTCACCTGCTTCGGGCAACTGATCAGTGCCCATGACGCTTGTCCATTGTCCCCGTGTGACTTCGTATTTGCCGAGATAATAGCCTTTTGTGAGCGTCACTTGATGCTGGGGAAGTTCGTCATAATAGTCAAAAAACTCTGCATAACCGCCTCCTCCCATCATAAACATGCCCGGTTCAATCCACACAAAGGCCATTTTCACCCCACCCGGCAGGTCGATCACCCGATCACCTGCCTCATGATTGGGGAGGACTGGATTTGGATTTGGTTTCGGCTCTGGTCCTGTGCTGTTGTCGCCGCAACTCAGGATGAGGAACACAAGCAGAATGCACCATGAGCGAAGCATCGCAATGACCCTCATTTAACGGCTTGTCACATCGGCTTTCAACCTATTGACCAAACCGCGAAAATCTGTCACCAACCATGCAGCGCCTACACGCTGCATGTTCAAGATGACCGAACCGGGTGCCTCGTCTTGATATGGACGGCTCAACCGCGTGGCATGACCTACGATGTCGTACTTCCAACGCGCAGTGACCGTCGCGGTTTCTCCGCCATACTGGAGGCTTGCCAATTCGATCACAAGCCGCACATCCGAAGGCAAACCCTCCAACATGCTCAGGAAGGTCTGCCGAATCGCCAGACGCTCTGCCTCGGTGTAATCCCGCTCGGCAGTCGTCGTAACCGTGTGCCCCGCGCTGTAAAAGATGGAGCGGCGATCAATGCGCGCGGTGATGTGCGTGGTGGAATCAGATTCATTCACCACAGCGGAACCACAGCGGAACTCGTCGTGTCGGAAACCGCGCCGCCAGGGCCGGATGGTGTTTGTCCTGGGGCATTGTTCGTTGAACTGTCAGTGACCGAACCCACAGGGCCGGGGACTTCTGTGGTTATGGTGCGAATGCGGTCTTCTTCAATCGGTCCGGTCAAAGCTCCCAGTTCGAGATTTCTGAATTGTTTGACAAATATCTTTGCGATGTGCCAGATTTGTCCTTCGTCGTAAATCTGCTCGGCTGATTTGTCCCTGTTGGGAAACTGCGCGGCGGTCTGTGCGATTGCCTCTGCGCGAGAACGGTGTTGTGCATCGGCCCTGCCCGTGCAGCAGACCTGCACGCAGACGAGGGCACCGGACAGCACAATCCATCTCAGAATGGGCATCGCGCGGGGCGTTAAAAATCGCTTCATATCCAATCTCCTCGTTTGGCGTGCGCGTATTAAAAAGTTCCAAAAAAGCGAATTTTATGCTAACAAATAATTTTTGCGATGTCAAGGTAATTTCCGAAGCCTGAAAATGCCATTGATTTTTCGAGTCTTTCAGCTATTTTTTAGGGTTGACATCCCCGCGTTTTGGGGGTATATCAACCAAGACCTCACTATGCGCGGCAACTCACAACGCGCCAAACTTCTTTTTTAGGAGACTTCTCATGTCGTTCCGTCTTTCCCATCTATCTCGCGGTGTGCTAATCGCCATTTTTTTGGCGATATCAACAGCGTGTGGTGGCCCCGAAAAGGCCATTGAACAGAGCTTGCGCGCACACATCCTTTTTTTTACCAACTTTGAAAAAGGCGTGGATGCTCTCGACAGCCTCGGCGACCCGTTGGCCACCTTTGATACCGCCAATACCAACCACATAAAAAAGGGCGGCAACCCCGACGGGTATCTGTCTTTTAACCCCAATGCCGGCGCGCTCAATTACGCCGGAAAAGACAACCTCGCGTACAGCGCGAACAGCGCGTGGTCTGGCAGCATTGCATTTTGGCTCAAGGTCGATATCGCCCGTTTTGAAACCACCTATCCCGAACCCTTTCACATAGGAAAAAAAGATGGCGGCGGATATCCTTGGGATGATGCTGTCGTATTTGTCGATTTCAAAAAAGCCGATAACACCCTCCGATTTGGATGCTATCCCGACAAAGAAAAAGAACAGGATATTACAGACCAAGTGGTCGCAGCGCGCGTGATTTCTGTTCCCGTCAATTGGCAACCCAATGACTGGCACCACATTGCGATTACCTGGTCCAACTTCAACAGCGGCAAAGCCGACGCGGAATGGGTGCTATATGTCGATGGCAACAGAGCAGGGCACAAAGGCCCGCTTCAGCAGCATGTGACCTGGGATATAGAAACCCTCGTAATGCGATTTAATCACTTCAAATACCCCGGAGAAGTTGATGAGATCGCCGTCTTTGACAAAGTCCTGACGTCCGACGAGGTCAAATACCTCACGGCCCCCAAACGGCCGTTGAACAAACTCTTCTACAAAAAGAGTGAACGGCGATAGATAAATACCGCTCAACATCTGCTCCATGCTATTTCTGCTGTTCCAAAATTGGTATTGACAAGCTGAAAATTGTGTTTTATCTTCCCAATATCTCAAGGGGAATAGCGTTCTCATTTAACCAACGGCAAACAAGGAGTTTCAGGATGCGACCCATTTTAAGCCTTTGCGCGATTCTGAGTTTGGTACTGGTCATAGCAGGTTGTCGGCCCAACGAAGCCGACCTAAAAGCACAGGAAGAAGCCCGTGCCGCTCAGGATGCAGCCAAAGCGGCCGAGGCCGATGTTTATGCTGCCGAAACATATCGTTCGGCAACCGCGACCATAGACGATGCCAACGGCAAATTTGAACAAAAAGAACACGATGAGGCCACGGCGGGTTATATGCAGGCAAAAGAATTATTTGACCGTGCCAAATCAGAATCCGAAACCCGCAAGGGCGAGATCAGCGCCGAAACCCAAGGGGTCATCGATCGCGTTATGCTCGGCATTTCAGATACCAGAGCCAGTTTGGACCAATTGCCTCGGGGAGAGGGCTTGCCTATGGGAAAAGGCGCGGATGATGATTTCGATCAGATCAGCGCGGATTTGACTCAGATTGAAGTCGCTCTAGAGGATGCGCGCACCAGCCTCAACAATGGGCAGTACAATGAGGCCCTCGCTAAGGCCAGCGATGCAGAAGCCAAACTCTCTGGGATTCCGGAGTCTGTTTCGGCTGCATACCAGAAAGTTGAAGAATGGAAAAAAAGGGACAAATGGTATCAGCGTATGTAGCAACCATCCGATAGTTTCTCAAAAATCAAAAACCGAGGTCGCTTTTTGTGTGCCTCGGTTTTACAATTTCTGAGCCATACCATGCGCCGCGTGCTTCCCATAGTGCTCACCCTCTCGTTGTGCTTTAGTTTCTGCCTGCGCCTGCCTGCGCGGGAAGCGGAAATCGAACGCCTCGAGGCCGACATCGCATCGCTTCGGGAAGCCCTGAAACGCCACCAGGCAGAAACTTACATCGTCATTGATACGGTACACAACCGCCTTCAAGTATGGCGCGACAATCAGGTGATACGAGAAGCCACGTGCGCGACGGGCAGCGGCAAAGTCCTGCTCCAGCCAGAGGCGTCAACGCGCTGGCAATTTCACACCCTAGTGGGCATCAGAACGGTTTTGCGAAAAGTGACAGATCCCATCTGGGCCAAACCCTTATGGGCCTTTGTCGAACGCGGCGAAAAACCCCCCGCATTGCCCTGGGAATTTCGACGCCTCGATCAGACAACCTTAGGTGCTTACGCCCTCGAACTGGGTGAGGGGTACGAAATTCACGGCACCCTTTATCCCACATTGCTCGGACGGCATATCACGCACGGATGTATTCGCCTCAACGACGACGACCTCGCCTTTGTGCATCGCACACTTCGAGTTGGCGACCGGGTCTATATTTACTGATCGGTTTGCTCCTTGGGCAAGCTCCTGGATTTGGTCAGAACAAACTCGCGCGCCAAAACCACAGGGACGCCCTCATTTTCGAACTCGATCACGTCAAAACGGGCGATTTCTACCTCGTCATTGACCTGCCAGCCAAGCGCATTCATCTCAAAGCAGAAGGCAATATTCTGAGAACGTGTCCCATTCTCAACCTGTGGCCCGCAAGCACCACGCGCACTCAGGCCTTCTGCTTTGCGCGTCGAATTGACCCCATCTCCATTGAACCCGGCAATGCCAACCTGCGACTCCGCGGGCGACTTTTCCCCCTTGACTTTTCCGGACGCCTGATCGAAGGGCCTCGCCACCGTTCCCGCCTCTATTTCACGCCCGACCTCGTCATTCAAGCTGCCGGGATTTCAACAGACGCCACGCCGTACATCATTTTATCTTTCGCGGATATCAAAGCCCTGGGATCGGCATTGCGTCCGGGCAACACCGCCATCTTTATCCCAAAGGCCGAGCATTGAAACGCATTGCAACCTGTCTGATGTTCGCGCTCACAAGTGCAACCCATGCACAAACACCCCACTATGCGGGGGATCCCCTCCTATTGGGTGCGGGTGCCCGCGCATTGGGCATGGGCAGTGCGTATGTGGCACTCAGTTTTGACGCCACAGCGGTCTATTGGAACCCCGCAGGCCTTGCCCAATGGCCGCCAAAGCGAGAGATTCACATACAACACGCCGAGCAATTTGGCGGCAGTGTGAATCACGATATTTTTGCATTGCGCTTGCCCATATTCCAAGGCGGCATGGGGTTGGGCATTGTGCGCGCGGGCGTTGACGAGATTGCCCTGACGCGATTGGAAGACCCAGACCGCCCCATTGGCCCGGACAATCGGCCCATCATCATCGACGAGATCGGCACGACCGATTACGTCTTTCGAGCCGCTTATGGCCGGCAGATAACAGATAAATTGCGCGTTGGCGCGGGCCTAAAAGTGATCAGGCGCGACCTCGGCGCGGGCGTTGGAAGCGGCATAGGCTTGGACCTCGGCGTGCTCTATCTGCCCACAGCAACATTTCGCCTGGGCGCGACACTGCGCGATCTCACCAAGACGCGCATCGCGTTTCCCGACGGGATCACGGATCGCATTTCACGGTCCCTGCTCATCGGTGCTGCCTTTCAGCGCGCCGCGCTCGGCGGAGAGATGACGCTCAGTTTTAGCACGCGCCTGAACGACAAAAAATCCACACGGGAAAACGCGCGCAGCATCCAACTCGGCATAGAATACTGTCTGCAACAGCGCATTGCCTTTCGCTTGGGCCGCAAGGACGGGCACTTTACCGCGGGTGCTGGCCTGCAATTGCGTCGGTTTGCCCTTGACCTCGCCTTTCTCGAACACGACCAACTCGACAGCACGTACCGCGTTTCAGGCACCCTGTTTTTTTAACCGAATAGACGGAGTGGTGTACAACTGCGCCGCTTCACCAGCAGTTCATAGACGCAACGGTGTACATTCGCATATTGGAAACGCACATGGCTTTCAAATCTGGATACGTCGCGATCGCTGGACGGGCGAATGTCGGCAAATCCACCCTCTTCAATGCACTCGTGGGCGAGCGACTGTCGATTATTTCGCCCAAACCCCAAACGACCCGCAACAATATTCTGGGGATTGTGACGGATAAACACGCGCAAATGATGTTTCTCGACACGCCCGGCATGTTGTCTGCGCGATATCGCCTGCACGAATTTATGAACCGGCAAGTTGGGCGCGCGTTTCAAAGTGCCGACGTGCTCTTGGGCATTGTTGATGGGTCGCAATTTGACGCGTCTTATGACGTTGAAGTGCAACAGATTTTTGGACAATGGGATATTCCCAAGATCATCGCCATAAACAAAACCGACCTCATCGCGCGCGCCCAAGCCCAACGCTGCGAACAAAAAATTCTCGCCTCACTTGGCGCGCGGGCGGTTTTATCTGTCGCGGCCATCAGCGGGCATGGCATGCGAGAACTCCACGGGGCCCTGCGCCGTGCCTTGCCAGAAGGCCCCCAATACTACCCGGAGGATATGCTCACCGAACAGCCCGAAAGATTTTTTGTTGCAGAATTCATTCGAGAGGAAGTTTTTCACCAACTCCGCCAAGAATTGCCTTATGCAACGGCCATTGCCATTGAGGCGTTTGAAGAAGACCGCCCCAAAATCTATATTCAGGCCCATATCATTGTCGAACGCAATTCTCAAAAAGGCATTGTCATCGGGCGCAAAGGCAAGACCCTCAAAACCATTGGACAGCATGCGCGAAAAAAAATTGAAGCCTTTTTGGCGCGTCCCATTTACCTCGATCTGTACGTTAAGGTCTATGAGAACTGGCGGAAAAAAGACACCGCGCTGCGCGGCCTGGGATACGGCCTGTCATGAAAATTTTTCTCAAACTCGCGGCCAGTTTCGCGCTGATGGGGGGCTTTCTGTGGGCAGCGTTTCAAAATGTCGATGGGATGCTCCTCAAAGACACCCTTCAAACCGCCAATCCATTCTGGTTGCTCTTGGCGGCCATTACGGTCATTGCTTCGGGGTTCCCGCGCGCGTGGCGTTGGCGCGTTTTACTGGCGCCCGTTGCCCCCGATATTTCCATGCGCTCGGCGTTCTGGGCCGTGATGGTCGCGTATGCGGGCAACTGCGTCTTCCCGCGCGCGGGCGAAGTCGCGCGCGCGCTCGTCCTCGAAAGAGATCATCCCACCGGCATCAGCGCGATTTTGGCGACGGTAGTTGTTGAGCGCTTGCTCGACGTCCTCACCTTGTTGATCGTTTTTGGCGTGGTGCTGTTTTTTGCCCGAGAGCAGATCGGCGCGGCATTTCCCGGCCTCGAACAAGTGGCACTGCTGACATTGCCCGTGATTCTGTTTGCGTTTTTATTTTTGGGCGTGCTTTCCGCCCAAGGCGAACCGGGTCTGGCTGTCTTTCGCCGCCTGCTGCTGCGCGTCTCGCCCAAATTGGCCGACAAAGCCACCCATATCTTGCGTTCTTTTTTGCAAGGCATGCGCGCCATTCACACTGTGGAGGGGTACGCGAGTATTTTGGTCTCGACTTTGGTTCTCAACAGCCTGTATTTGTTCGCCATGTACTTGCCCTTCTACAGCTTTGACCTGCCGCGCAACCACAACCTCGGTTTGTTTGAGGCCATGGTTTTGATGACCATCGCCACGATCGGGTTTGTCATCCCCACGCCGGGCGGCACGGGCACCTATCATTTTTTTTGCGCGCAAACGCTTCACCTCTTCTACCATGTGCCAAAAGAACTCGCGTTGGCATTTGCCACATCGGTACACGCGGCGACCATTTTCGGATTCGTTCTCTTTGGCGGCCCCCCACTGATCAGGCTGCTGTGGCATCACAAGGAAATAAGAAGGAAATAACAAAATGAACAAAGACACCGCATTCCAGATGGGCGCGTCAAACCTGCGCTTTGGCGTGGGTACAACGCGCGAAATCGGTATGGACTTGGCCGACATGGGCATTGCGCGCTCGCTCGTCATAACCGATCCCAATCTCGTCGACCTGCCTCCGGTCCAGACCGCGCGGGAAGCCCTCGAATCCGAAGGCATTGCATACGATTTGTACGATCGCGTGCGCGTGGAGCCCACGGATGTCTCATTTAAAGACGCCATCGCGGTCGCCACCGAAGGTCAGTACGAAGGCTATGTCGCCATCGGCGGCGGATCGTCCATTGACACGGCCAAAGCAGCCAATTTGTTTGCAACCTATCCCGGCGACTTCTTCGCGTATATCAACGCGCCCATCGGCCAGGGCAAACCCGTTCCCGGCGCGGTCAAACCCCTCATTGCCATTCCCACCACAGCCGGCACCGGAAGCGAAACCACAGGGGTCGCGATTATGGATCTCTCTGACCGCCACGTCAAAACCGGCATTGCACACCGCTATCTCAAACCCGACCTCGCCATTGTCGATCCCGAAAACACGCGCACCATGCCGCCTGCTATCGCGGCTGCCACCGGCCTCGACGTTCTCTGCCATGCCCTTGAATCCTTCACCGCCATCCCCTATACCGAGCGCCCTAGACCCAACCGCCCCATTGAACGACCCGCGTATCAGGGCAGCAATCCCATTTCCGATATGTGGGCCCTCCAAGCCATTGAAATGACCACGCAGTACTTGCCCCGCGCGGTTCGCAACCCCAATGACGACGAGGCGCGCGCACACATGATTCTCGCGGCTTCGCTCGCGGGCATTGGTTTTGGCACTGCGGGCGTTCACCTCTGCCACGGCATGTCGTATCCGGTCTCGGGCATGGTGCGCGATTTCAAACCCGAGGGCATGATCACCGACCACGCCATCATCCCCCACGGCATGTCTGTGGCCCTCAACGCGCCCGCGGTGTTTCGCTTCACCGGGCCTGCGCGCCCGGCCCGCCACCTTCGAGCCGCACAGATTATGGGGGCAAATGTCAAAGACGCATCGCCCGACGAAGCGGGGCACATCCTCGCGGATCAGATCGTCGCGCTGATGAAACAACTCGAAGTGCCCAATGGCCTGTCCGCCATTGGATTCACCGAAAGCGACATCCCGTCACTCGTCGAAGGCACGCTCCCCCAACACCGCGTCACCAAACTCTCGCCGCGCCCTGCAAACGCGGAGGACTTGGCGCGTTTGTTCAAAGACGCGATGGTCGCGTGGTAAGATCAAATGGGCACGACCGTGCGATTCCCATTTGCCATTTTTTGCGTGAGATATTATGATGTAAAGCACGAGACGCGCGGGAAGGGAACGCACACAAGGAGGATTTATCTTGGACGCGAAACTGATCTGGCTTTTTGCTTTTGTGGGACTTTACTGGGCGTACTGTCTCTTTTGGGGATTCAGAGGGGCGGTTTCTTCGCGCACATCAACCGACTACTTTGTGGCTGGGCGCACCATTGGCTTATGGGTCTTTATCTTGGCGGCCACGGCCACCAGCTTTTCCGGGTGGACCTTTGTGGGGCATCCCGGCAAAATCCTCATTGACGGCCTGCCCTACGCGTTCGCCTCTTTCTATGCCCTCACCATTCCCTTTACGGGTGTGCTCTTTTTGCGCCGCCAATGGATCGTGGGGCGAGCGTTTGAACACATTACGCCCGGCGAAATGTACACCGCGTACTACGGCGGCAATGCCATGCGTATCCTCACGGTTCTCGTCGCCTTTCTCTTTTCCGTGCCTTACCTCGGCGTGCAACTCCGCGCGTCGGGCGACCTGTTCCACGTACTGACCGATGGGCTGATCGGCATTGAAATCGGCATGTTTGCCCTCTCTGCCATTGTGATGATCTACGTGGCCTCCGGCGGCCTTCGATCCGTTGCCTACGTGGATTGCGCGCAGTGCATCTTGCTCGCGCTCGGTATTGTCATTCTCGGCGGCCTCGCCATCAGTTTTGCGGGGGGGTGGGGTGGATTTACCGATGGCCTCGCAGAGTATGTCAAACAAGACCTCGCATCGGGTCAAAAACTCACGCCCGCCGGCCACTCAAACATCGTGGCTCTACCAGGTGCCATCCAGGCCGTAGCTTCGGGTGCCGATGCACAAGGCAGCGTGTGGACCGGCATGATGTGTCTCACTTACATGTTCGCGCTTATGGGCATCCAATCCTCACCCGCGTTTTCCATGTGGTGCTTTTCCAATAAAACGAGTGAGGCCTTCCGCTGGCAGCAAGTGGTGGCATCTTCTGTGATCATTGGCATCATCCTCTTCACCTTCACCATCTTTCAGGGCCTAGGGGGCAACATCCTCGTTGCAAACGGCATCTTTGATTCTGCCAATGACAAAAATTTGGTGCCCCAACTCATCAACCTGCTGTCCGGCTCGGCACCCTGGCTCGTGGGCTTGCTCGCGGTGTGCGCGCTCGCGGCGATGCAATCCACCGGCGCCGCGTACATGTCCACCTTTTCGGGCATGGTCACGCGCGATCTCTACAAACAATACGTCGCCCCCGACGCATCGGACAACGTGCAAAAACTCTGTGGGCGCATCTTTGTCATTGTCGTTACCGTTGTCGCGCTTTTTGTCGCCGCGCAATTTACCGGTGCCATTGTCATGCTCGGCGGCCTCGCGGTTGCCTACGGCTTCCAGATGTACCCGGCGCTTATGGGCGTGTGCTACTTTCCGTGGCTCACCCGCAAAGGCGTGGTGTGGGGCCTGATCGCCGGTTTGATTGCCGTCACCCTCACTGACCGCACCGTGGCATTGTTTGCCCTGCCCTGGGGCGCGTTTCCGCTGACCATTCACAGCGCGGGGTGGGGCATTTTTGCCAACTTGATCGTCGCCTTGATCGTCTCGAAATTTGCCTCGGAAAACAACGCCGCGCGCGAAAGCCGCGAAAAACACCACGCCTTCATCCAAGCGGTCTCTGCCCTCTCTGACGAAGAAAAAAAGTGGGTGACTCCCGCGTGGACCCTCACGGTCTTGTGGTTCCTCGTTGGATTCGGCCCCTTTGCCACGGTTGGCAACGCCCTCTTTTCCGATCCCAATACCCCGGCCACATGGGCGCCTTTTGGTTTGCCCTCGCTGTGGGTGTGGCAACTCCTCATGCTGCTCTTTGGCATCTTTGTCATGTGGATGCTCGCGTTCAAAGTCGGCCTGTCCAAACCCATTCCCGCGGAAAATGTGACCGCTCAGCACAAGGCGTTTTATAAAAAATAAAGAGCACCGGTGGGCAATCCATCGCGCTCTAATCATCCGCGCGATCCGTGACGACATAACGCATTCCCCACAAATCCGCGCGCCAAAAAACGCCATCGGCAAATCGCCGATGGCGTTTATGCTTCCTCTCTCGGCCATTTGATGGGCTTTTGATGAACGCCAAATCCCCAAAGTTGCGTAACACCGGTTATTCAGATAGTGTTCGCGCGACCGCTTTGTGCCAGCCGGCCAGCAATGATGCCCGTTGATCCTGCGACATCGCGGGTTCAAAAATGCGTTGTGGAGGATTGATATCCGCAAGCGCGTCCGGATTGTCCCACACGCCTGTCGCCAATCCCGCCAGCATTCCCGCGCCCAATGCCGTGGTCTCCACGCACTGTGGACGAATCACCGGCACATTCAAAATATCCGCCTGAAACTGCATCAAAAAATCATTCACCACAGCACCGCCATCCACGCGCAGACTCGTCACGGGTTGCGCGGCATCCGCGGCCATTGCATCGACGAGGTCCGCAGATTGATAGGCAATGGACTCTAAGGCCGCGCGCGCCAGATGGGCGCGTTGGGTGCCGCGCGTGATGCCCACAATGGCGCCCCTGGCGTCGGCATCCCAATGCGGCGCGCCCAGGCCCGTAAACGCGGGGACGAGATAGACGCCGCCGGTGGTGTCAACTGCCCGCGACAGGGCCTCGGTTTCCGCGGCGATTTCAATAATGCCCATGCCATCGCGCAGCCACTGAATCGCGGATCCCGCGCTGAATACCGCGCCTTCAAGGGCGTAAAACACACCCCCGCAAGAGCCGCACGCCAGCGTGGTCAACAGGCCATGCGCCGATGGCACGGGCCGATCCCCGGTGTGAAAAAGTGCAAAACATCCCGTGCCATACGTGTTCTTGATGTCGCCTGCACAGACGCCGCGTTGCCCAAAGAGCGCGGCTTGTTGGTCGCCTGCCATGCCGCCAATTGGAATGCCCGCAGGCAAGACGCCCAAATCCGCGGTGGTTCCAAATTCGCCAGCGGATGGGCGCACTTCGGGGAGTATGCCCGCGGGAATGTCAAACACATCCAGCAATTCCGCGTCCCATTCTTTGGCGTGAATATTGTAAATCATCGTGCGCGAGGCGTTGGTATAGTCGGTGGCGTGGACCAAACCGCCCGTTAGTTTGTACAACAAAAAACTATCCACAGTGCCAAAACACACCGCGCCTCGTTCTGCGCGCGCGCGCAAGCCAGCGACGCGATCGAGCAACCACGCGATTTTGGTCGCAGAAAAATAGGCGTCAATGACCAACCCGGTTTTTGCGCGCACCATGTCTTCGAGACCGTCCGCGCGATATCGGGCACACAGATCCGCGGTGCGGCGACACTGCCAGACGATGGCGTCGTGTACGGGTTGACCTGTTTTGCGATCCCATATCGCGGTTGTCTCGCGCTGATTGGCAATGCCAATGCCCTTTATGTCCAAAGGATCTATCCCCGCGTCGGCGATTGCCCCGCCGATGACGTTCAAGGTCGCGTTCCAGATTTCCGCTGCATTGTGCGATACCCAGCCGGGTTGGGGAAAAATTTGTCGAAACTCCGAATATGCCCGACCCAAAATTTCTCCTCGAGAACCCAGTACCAATGCGGTCGTTCCCGTTGTTCCCTGATCGATGCACAAAATCATGGGTGATCTCCTGTATCGGGGGCGAGCTGTTGGGGGTCAGCCCGCCCCTCACATCAGCCCCAAACGCGAGAAATCCGCCGCGTCATTCGCAATTTGTTTCCGGTGCTGTGTGCCACTGTTTTAAGGCGATGTCGCCATTTTCGAGTACGGCATAGGAATCGTATCTCATCCAATCGCCCAACACGACCATGGTGCCGCCGTGGATGGGTTGAACGACCAGCGCGTGATAGTGTCCGCAGATGACTATATCAAATCCTTCGGCAATTTTCTCGGCCGCGCGCGCGGTGTATAAATTTGCATAATTTTTCTCTTTTTGTTTTTCTATGCCATATCCGGAAAATCGCGACACAATGCGCGCCAAATAGGCGCCGATATCCGGATGCAAATAGCCAAACAACGCGATGCAGAGTGGATTGTTCAACACGCGTCGGCTGAGATTAAATTTCCAATCTCGCCGAAAGATGTCGCCGTGCGTTACGTACACGCGGCGATTTTGGTGCGCGGTATCGCAGACAGGCCCGGGAAGTTCCGCGCCGACTTGCTCTGATAAGTAGGGGCCGAGCCAAATATCGTGGTTGCCGGGCATGTAGATCACGCGCGTGCCACTTTGAACGAGGTTGTAGAGTTCAAAGAGCACGCGCGCGCCATGCGCGGGAACGACAGATCGATATTCAAACCAGAAATCAAAGAGATCGCCCACGATATAAAGGGCTCCGGCATCTTTTTGGATGGCGCGCAAAAAGTTGATGAGCGCGTCTTCCCGAACGCGCGGCGGCCGGTTGGATTTCGTCGCGCCGAGGTGTGCGTCCGATATGAAATAAACTTTGTTTTTTCGCATTTCAGGATGATCGCGTTTGGTCATCGCGTTCTAAGTCGAGTTCGTCCCAGAACCGAGAGGGCGCCATGTTTCGGCCCGGGCGGCGGCGCGCACAAGAGAGGGTGAGGCGATCCATGGCGCGGGTGATGCCCACGTATAACAGCCTGCGCTGCTCGGCCAATTCCGCGCGGTTGTCCGCGCGGGTCACTGCGCGTGCATTGGGCAAGATGCGGTCTTCAAGGCCGCAGATATAGACCTCGCGAAATTCGAGTCCCTTTGCCGCGTGCAAGGTGAGCAGGTACACGGCATCGCGGTCTAGGGTGTCCAATTCGACTTTGTAGAGGTCGGCAAAATCGAGCAGGTTGCGAATGCCTTCTCGAAGAGAAGGTGCTGCTGCACCGTGGCGTTCGCACAAGTCTCGAAAGCGTTGAATCTGATCCGGGGCATACAGGGCGAGGATTTCAGGACGGGGGGCTTCGCGGAGCAACACCCGCGCCCGGCCGCGCAGCCGGTCTGCGTCCAATCGGGGAAATTGCTGGACGAGATTGCGAATGCACAAATTGGCCGGCCCCAAGAGACGCTGCGCCCCCAAGTTGAAATGTACGTGTTCTTCGCTGGAAAATTTTGCACTCTCCGCGCCAAAGAGCATGCCCAAGGCAACTTGATCTAAAAGGCGTTCGTGTGTCACGCGCCTATATCGGGACGCGCGCTCTTTTTTTAGGGCTTCAAACACGCGGTGCAGGGCAAGGGCGCGGGCAGATGGGTCATTTGGATTTGACGCAATGCCGTATCGCTTGCAAAGGAGGCGCAGGTCGCGCGCATGCGCCGCGCCATAGCTTCGCGCCATGGGCAATGTATCGACAGTTGGATTTGGCAGGCGAGATCGGTCATTGCGGCGGGCTTCTCGGTGCAAGACCTGAAAATCGAAGGCATAGCCATTGTGTGCGATCAAGATGTCGATGCCGACAAATGCCCGAAACGCGAGATAAATTTCCCGAATGGTCGGGGCAGTGCCCTCGCGTTCTCTCGCGCGCGCATAAAATGTTTTGACCGCGCGCCCATTTCTCACGCGCGCCGCGGCGATGGCGGTGATTTGTGCCGTGTCCGCGTCATCGCTCGTGGTTTCCAGCGCGCATGCGGTGTACGCCGGTATGTACGCGGGGAGATCCGCGCAACAGATCGCCTGGCACAATTTGAGTGCGGTGAGCATGGGACTGCTCGTCAGGCCGCGGAGATGCAAGAAGTGTTCGGGCGTTTTGGGCGCGTCTTCGTCAAAAGACAAAATCAGGGTGTCGGCTAACAGTTCCAATCGGCTGCCGGGCGCGGCTTCTCGTATAATTAGGCCCGGCCGCGCAAGGGCATCTCGGATCAGTGTTGTGAGCAAGTGGCGCGACACGTCATCTCGACACGCCACATACAAGGTGCCGCCCTTGCGCCAGCGTGGCAACACGCGATCCAGCGCGGCGTCAATGCCCGGAAGGCCGAGCGGATCTGCAATGTGATGGAGGTGATTTTTGAGGGACGGCAATTCCGATGTGTTCAATTGATCGAGGATATCGTCCACGAGATGGGGCAGGGATGCGGCCGCGCCTCGTTGCACGGCATTGTGTACCACACCTGCAAGTCCAAGTGCGCGTTCCACTTCTACGCCTTCTTCCGCGGAGACTGTTCGCGGATACAGGAAGGCCGCGCGTTTGAAACTGCCGATGGTTTCGCGTTGCTGAAAGCCTCGCACGGCCGGATAGAGTTTGGGATCGACCGCTTCGAGTTCGCGCCGCAAAAACAGCTCGAGGCTGGCGTCGTTGCCACGGTCGAGTGCGTAGCGCAACACAGACAGGGCGCGGCGGATAACGGGTTGGTCGAACAAGCCCCTGCGATGGGCCATCTGGCAAGGGACATTGGCGCGCATAAAGATGCGCTCAAGTTCGCTGCCAATAGCGTGCTGGGGATAGAGCACCGCGATGTCGCGGTGCGTCAGGTCTGGCGTTTCGCGGATGCGGTCCCAGATATCGCCCGCGATGAACTGGCCTTCCTCCTCGAATGTGTCATAAGCCATGCCCCGCGCGCGGCGCCCGGCTTTTTGGGTTCGGATCGAGCGTTCAAACAAGGCGTCGTTGTTGGCGATGAACGCGCGCGCCAAGCGCAAAATTTCCGCGGAGGATCGGTAGTTTTCTTCCAGGAGAATGGGCGGGCGGCCCTTGAGAAACTCGTGTTGAAATTGCGCGATGTGTTCTGGCGTGGCGTGCCGCCAGCCGTAAATGGATTGCTCGTCGTCTGCGACCACAAAGATGCTGCGGTGCGCAGCACCCAATAAGCATACCAAGGCGTATTGAACCGGATCCGTATCCTGAAACTCATCGACGAGGATGTGTTGAAATCGCGCGCGGCAATCCGCGAGAATTTGGCGATATGCGTGAAGCAAGTCATGCGCGCGAAAGAGGATATCGTCGAAGTCGATCAGTCGGTTTTTTTTCAGTTCGGCTTCATACCGGTTGAGCAGCGCGGCATCCCCTTTTTTCATCGGCACATGCGATTTGTATCGCCGGTGCCATTTCAGGCGGTTCACATTTTGCATCGCGTTGTTCAAATTGCTTTCGTTGGGGTTGAGGCGCGGAAACGCGCGATAGATGAGCGTGCGCTGGAGGTCTTCATCGGCAATGCCGAAGTCGCGCGGCAGGCCGGCCGCTTCTCGATGCCGGCGCAATATTTCCACGCAGAACCTGTGAAATGTCCCTGCGGTGACAGGCTCAGCGACTGCTTTGCCCAGGGTGCGGGCGAGGCGGATTTGCATTTCTGCGGCGGCTTTGTTTGTAAATGTGAGTGCCAAAATGTTTTCGGGATTGACGCCGCGATGCGCGATCAGATACGCGATGCGTTCGGTCAACACGCTCGTTTTGCCCGTGCCCGGCCCGGCCAGGACGAGCACGGGACCAATCCGCGCAGCAACGGCCTCGCGCTGGCGTTTGTTTAATGTGATGGGGTCAAGGTCTGGCATGGGATTGAAATACGACATGGATTAAATTCAGATTTAGACACACCGCTCAATATAACGACAAAACACACAAAAACAATAGGCCCTTGTGCGGCGATAACAACACAAGGGCCCCAATGCGATTGGTATTTCTCAAGCATTTTTTTACTGTGCGTATCTGGCCGCGCCCAAAATCCCCGCGTCTTCGCCCAGTTCGGCAAAAACGATCTCGACGTGTTCTTTGACGCCCACAGTACCACGATCCAAAAATGTTCGCTTCGCCGGTTCAAAAATCCAATTCCCCGCCTGTGCCAATCCACCAGTGAGAGCAATGCGATTCACATTCAATACATTTACCAGACTCACCAGGCCCACGCCCAGGAAAAATCCCGTTTCCCCAAACATCTGCATCGCAAAATCATCGCCCGCTTCTGCGGCTTCGCAAATGACCCGTGTGGTCAAACCCTCGGCGTGCAAGCGCGTTTTTGGCTGTTCGCGTTCCAGTCTTTCCCGTGTGCGGCGCACCATTGCCGTGGCTGAAGCATACATTTCCAAACACCCAAAATTGCCACACGGACAACGCGGCCCGTTGTAATCCACTGCAATGTGCCCCACTTCGGCGGCATTGCCATTAAACCCGTGCATCACCTGCCCCTCGCTGATCCACCCGCCGCCAACCCCTGTGCCCAAAGTCACGCATAAAAAGTGATCGACGCCGCGACCGGCACCCAGCCATTGCTCGCCATAAGCCGCCAAATTTGCATCGTTGTCCACTACCACGCCCATGCCGAGCAATGCCTCTAGGCGGTCCTTTAATCGCACGCCGTGCATGTACGGCAAATTTTCGGGCGATATGAGCACTCCTTCAAACGGATCTAAGGGCCCCGGCGCGCCCACGCCTATACCCCGCAGATCGGTGAGTGAAACCCCACCTGCGCGCGCGACCGCGCGCGCGCAGTCGGCAATGCCATTCACCACGCGCTCGGCGCCGAGGTGCGGGCGCGTGGGGTGCCGCGCGCGGCATAAAATCTCACCCGACGCGGTCACGAGCCCCGCCCGCGTATTGGTGCCTCCCAAATCCACGCCAATCGTCAAACTCATTTTTCTCCTCGCGCGCGCGCCACGGCATCGACAAACGATTTTGCCGTTGCCGTCAGAGATGCCCAATCCCTATTTGCCACGGCGGCCTTATCGACCATCGCGCTGCCGGCCCCCACAGCCACCGCGCCATTTTTGATAAACTCAGGCGTTGTTTTGGCATCCACCCCACCCGTGGGCATGAGTTTCACCTGGGGCAAAGGCCCTAAAATATCCTTGAAATAAGATGGCCCTCCCACGCCCGCGGGAAACACTTTGACCACATCCGCGCCGGCCTGCCATGCCGTCAAAATTTCCGTGGGCGTAAACCCGGCGGGCATGACGGCCTTGCCGTACCGCTTGCTCATCTCGATCACCGCCGGATTTAAGGTGGGACTCACCACGTATTCCGCGCCGGCCAAAATCGCTGCCCGCGCGGTCTCTGGATCGAGCACAGACCCCACGCCGACAATTGTGTCTTCCATTTTTGCCGATGCTTCTTCGATCACCTTCAGCGCGCCGGGCACTGTCATGGTCACTTCAATTGCCACCACACCGCCTCCGCGCAGGGCTTTTGACACATCCATCAACTGCGACGGATTATCCGCCCGCAATACCGCGACCACGCCGCAATCAATAATGCGATCCACAGTACTTGCCATTGTTCCTCCCTTAAAAATCAAACCTCTCCCCGAAACGGAGAGAGGCGTTATGTGTTATTGCGCCTAACCAGCCATTATAAGCGTTTTGATTTGCTGGACTTATCATCCTTTCCCTCTCCATTTCTGACAGCCTTTACAGTCACAATGATAATGCCCGTCAGAAAGATGAAAAAAACCTGCGATAGGCCACCATTCCATCACAAATCCTCCAGTGCGTCGATCCTGCGGTGCGCCGATTTATTGATCCATACAATGCCGCTTGTGATCTCGACGATCCCAGTGATGCAGCATATCAAAGGCATGTCGCGCCCGCATTGTCGTTTTGTGTCAACCGAGCAACTATGCCAAGCACGACGTTCGACCGCCCTATTCTTCTGGAACTTAGCGTCTGATCCGCGCGCTCTCGCCTTTCAGGGCGCGCTCGGCTTCTGCGCGCGTGGCCCAGTTCACATCGCCGGGAAACGTATGGGCGAGTGCCGAATAAGCCCCCGCGAAATCGACGATATCCCGAGCGGGTTTGCCCGCGAGCATCCCGGCGATAATCCCCGCGGAAAAATTATCGCCCCCCCCCACGCGATCTACGATTTCCAAATTTTCGTACACGCGCGACAAATAAAATTCACGGCCATCGTAAAGCAAGGTGCGCCAGTCATTGAGCAACCCGGTTTTCGCAACGCGGAGGGTCGTGCCCACATGCGTCACATTGGGATATTGCGCTGTGGCCTTGTGCGCCACCTCTTTGTAGCTTTCTGGATCGAGGGCATCGTAATCGCCCGATGTGCCTTCGGCTTTGAACCCCATCGTCTTTTCAAAATCTTCTTCGTTGCCGATGAGCACCTGCACGTGTGGGATGCACTGTGCAATCGTCGCCTGTGCCTTTTCCGCGCGCCACAAGTTGGACCTGAAATTGAGATCAAAACTCGTGGTTACACTTGCCTCACGCGCTGCTCGCAGTGCTTCCACAGTGGTCTCTGCCGCGCCGTTAGACAATGCGGGTGTGATGCCGCTGACGTGAAACCACCTGCTCCCCTCAAAAACAGATGCCCAATCCACCATCCCGGGTTTGATGTTCATAATCGCGGTATGACCTCTGTCATAGGTCACGGCACTCGCGCGCGGCCCCACCCCCACTTCCATGTGATAAAACCCATTGCGCTCGAGCCCAACACCGTCGAAATCCGTCCACAAAATATTGGACATATCCACCCCGTGTTCGCGCCCCTTGTTGCGAATGATCCACCCCGTCCAATTATCGACCAAGCGAGAGACCCACGCGGCCTTCAACCCCAAATGCGCGCAACCGACCGCGACATTGTATTCACCCCCCCCGATCTCGACATCGAGTTTGGTGGCATTTTCCAACCGGCGGTATTCCGGCGAAGACAATCGAATCATCGCCTCACCAAAGGTCACCACATCGTACATATTTGCCTCCAAAAAATGAGCTGTTAGCGGTTAAAAGGCGCGAGACGCAGGACGCGATTTGTGGATGATGGGCGCGCAGGGGGATGCCTCTACACATCTCTGCTTTCAAAGTCAATCCTCGGATCCACCAATGTATAGGTCAAGTCACTCACCAATTGCATCACCAATCCCAGCAACGTAAAAAAGTAGAGCGTGGCAAACATGACGGGATAATCGCGGTTGACCGTGGCTTCATAGCCCAACAGACCCAACCCATCTAAGGAAAAAATGATCTCGGTCAACAGCGAACCCGTGAACAAGATATTGACAAATGCACTCGGGAATCCCGCGATCACGATCAACATCGCGTTGCGAAAGACGTGTCCGTACAACACGCGCGATTCTTCCAACCCCTTTGCCCGCGCGGTCATCACGTATTGCTTGTTGATCTCATCTAAAAAAGAGTTTTTCGTCAACAGGGTCAACCCAGCAAATCCACCGATCACCATCGACGCGATGGGCAGTGCCAAGTGCCAAAAATAATCGGCGATTTTGTGAAACAGGCCAAACGCGTCCCATTCGGGCGATGTCAAGCCCCGCAGTGGAAACCAATTGAAATAACTGCCACCGGCAAATAATACGATCAACAGAATCGCAAACATAAACCCCGGCACCGCGTTGCCCACCACGATCACGCCCGATGTCCACACATCGAATTTGGACCCATCGCGCACGGCTTTGCCCACACCCAGCGGAATCGAAATCAGATACACCAGCAAGGTCGTCCACAACCCCAGTGAAATCGACACGGGCATCTTGTCCAGCACGATATCCACGACGGTTTGATCGCGATAAAAACTCTGGCCAAAATCAAACCGCAAATAGCGTCCCATCATTTGCCAGAAACGCTCGTGCGCGGGTTTGTCAAAGCCATACATCCGCTCTAATTCCGCGATCAAGTTGGGATCGAGGCCTTGCGCGCCCCGATATGTGCTCGTCGAACCCTCGCTGCGATGGGTTTGAGATGGCGATAGTTCTCCCCCATCGCCTCCGACGCGCGCGGTCGCGTCCACGTCATGCCCCTGAATCCGCGCAATGGCCTGCTCCACAGGCCCGCCGGGCGCGGCCTGAATGATCAGGAAATTGACCACCATCACGCCGAGCAGCGTGGGAAAAAACAGCAAAAAGCGTCTGAAAATATAGGATGCCATAGAAAATAGGTGAGAGGCGAGTTTCGCCACAAAAAGGCACCCACAGGGGGCAACCACAAGGGTTGCCCCTACATGGTTGGGTAGCCTTCACATGTCTTATTTCAATGCGGCTTCCTTTTCGGCATTGACCCACCACGTATCGGGGAAATACTGCCAGGGCTGCGGCATGTATTTGGGCGAAATATCGGGTTTGCCAAACTTATTCCAATACACGACGCGGTGCGCGCGAATATGCCAGTGCGGCACTACGTAGTGTCCCCACAGCAGGATGCGGTCCAAAGCGCGGGTTGTCGCCACCAGGGTTTTTCTGTCGGGCGCGTTGATCAACTTATTTACCAGCGCATCCACCGCGGGGTCTCGAATGCCCGCGTAATTTCTCGACCCGGGTTCATCCGCGGCTGTCGATGTCCAGTAATTGCGCTGTTCATTGCCGGGGCTCAGCGACTGTCCTCTGAGGATCACAATGACATCAAAATCGTATTCCCGAACGCGGTTTTGATACTGCGATGTATCCACAATTTGAATATTGCCCGCTACGCCTAAACGCTCCAAATTCTGAATATACGGCCCGACGATGCGCTCCCAGGATGGCGAATTGTTGATCAAAAATTCAATCGCCAGGGTTTCGCCCGATGCCTCATTTGTGAGCATCCCGTCTTTTACGGACCACCCGGCTTTTTTCAGCATCTGCATGGCCGCGCGCAAATTCTGGCGGATATTGCCCGACCCGTCCGTCGCGGGCGGTTTGTATTCTTTTGTGAAGACTTCTTCGGGCACTTGTCCGCGAAACGCTTCCAAAATCTCCAGTTCCCGACCCGTTGGCAGCCCGGAAGAAGCCAGTTCCGTATTGGAAAAATAGCTCGTTGAACGCGCGTATTGCCCGTAAAACAAATTGGCATTGGTCCACTCAAAATCAAAGGCATAAGCCAGCGCGCGTCGCACTTTGGGATCGGCAAATTTGTCGCGTCGCGTGTTAAACCAGAACCCCTGCATCCCGGTGCCATTCTCATGCGAGATCAATTCTTTGATCAATCTGCCCTCTGCCACGGCGGGAATGTCGTACGCGGTCGCCCACGCCCTGGAATTGTTCTGCAACCGAAAATCATATTCGCCGCCCTTTTGCGCTTCGGTTGCCACGGTGCTGTCTTTGTAATAGTCGTAGTGAATGACATCCGGATTGTGACGCCCCTTGTTCACGGGCAAATCCGCGCCCCAATAATTTTCCACGCGGCGATAGGTGATCGAACGCCCGGCGTCGAGGGCTTCAATTCGATAAGGCCCGCTGCCCAACGGGGGTTGCAGTGTTGTTGCTTCAAAATTTTTGCCTTCCCAATGGTGTTTGGGCAAAATGGACATCTGGCCGACAATGAGGGGCAACTCGCGGTTGTCCGCCCCGCCAAACGCAAATTTCACTTGCCGCTCGCCGATCTTTTCCACCTGTTTGACATCCGCATAATAATTGCGATAAACAGGACTGCCTTGGGTCTTGATGGTTTCAAACGTAAAAACGACATCTTCTGGCGTAATGGGTTTGCCGTCGTGCCAGCGCGCCCCAGAACGCAGGGTAAAAAGTGCCCATGAACGGTCGGGCGGCACTTCCACCGACTCTGCCAGCAAGCCGTATTCGGCAAAAGGCTCGTCCAGCGCGCGAGTTGTCAAGGTATCGTAAATCAAATTCAACCCATAAGCCTCCACGCCTTTGAGAATGAACTGATTTAGGGAATCATAGGTGCCATTTGCACTCATCTTCACGCGACCCCCCTTGGGCGCGTCGGGGTTGGCATAATCGAAATGCGTGAAATCAGGCCCGTATTTCAAATCGCCATACATCGAAATCGCATGGCCTTTGTAATGGGGCTGATCTGCCCATGGCGTTGCAACGGCCCACAAACTCAGAACCAGTGCGAACAAAACGGTTTTCATGTCGTGCTCCAATTGTTAAAATGTTTAGGCCATCAGGTATTGGCCCGGTATCATCTCGGTGTTGGGAAGGGGTGTTAAAGTATAAGCCCATTTGCCATGATCGCAACGTACTTTGTAGCGCATCATGGCTTGAGGAAATTTTGTCAATGTGTTCGGGCGGCATTGAATCAAGTGAAATGGACATAAACGGCGATTCGGTTGCTATCTTCCAATAATCTGTCCACCCGTTGAGGAATTTTTTGGGTGAAGTGCAAAACAATTTTTGAACTTCTGAATGGGAACCCTTTTTTTTTCATCTGATATAAATATCCCAAGTTCTTTGAATTGCCGATTTATAGATCTTGCTTTGGATAGGTCTGGATGTTCGGCATTTTCCATGACCTTGTTATTGAGGTCGCGTAATTTTTTTCTCAGTTCATCAAAATATCCCAACAGCATCTCTCTGCGTTTTAAGTCGGTATTCGATCTCTGGATGATGTAATAGGTGACGATACCAATGAAGAACAAATTGGTAAAAACGTTCAACAATTCTCCAAGGGTGATGTCTTTGAGCTTTGAATAATCCTGAACGCTTATAAATACACCAATAAGAATCCCCACCACAAGAGCGGGGATAATCTGTACAAAGTTTCTGATCATTTCAATTTAGGCTGTGGCAGTTTTACAATTGCTAATGAATTCATCAATTTTGGGTATCAGATAGTCAAATTCTGTTGATTTGACCTCAATTCGTTCCTTAACCTTTTCGGGACCTAAAATCCTTGCCAGTCCTCCAAATGCCTCCTCGAGGAACGAAGATGGATACCCTTCCGCGCCATCCAAGTCAATATAGATTTTGCGATGATCTGATTCATCTTCAAACAATGGCCTGAGTATCTTTTCTCTAAATTCTTCGCCAGAAAAAGGGCCATCTGAGCGGAATCTCGCGCCCGGTGTGTCTGAGAAGTTGGTCGCAATTTTAATTGTTGTCATGGCTAGCTCCGATATTGTAGGATTTGCTGACTTACACCACCTGTTTTGAAATCCCAACAAATAACGCACATCTTTTTACAGTATGTGGGATTTTCATTTTCTTGTCAAGGAACGAGACCCAACTAAAGCAGAGTGTATTCCCACTGTTCAGGCCCACTTGTCCATTGGGTGATCGCGGTGAGGATGCCGCTCCGATAGCATCCCTATCTGCCCTACCTGTTCGGTAGGCAAGCGACGACTCGACTGCTGAGTCTGTCGGAGCGTCGCCTTCGCTCAGTGACCGCTCGCCAAAGTCGGGCAGGTACGTCGCTGACACGCGGGGAGTACGTCAATGATGGTGACTGATTTTTCAAAATACATGTCACACACCTCTATTCGAGATCACATTCAATGTCCATGAACTTTCTACCTCCCGAATGGCACGACCAACTCGCTTCTACCAACACATACCTCCTCCAACGCGTGTCTGGCGGTGAGAGGCTCCCTTCAGGCTTTGTCCTCGCCGCGCGCGAACAAACAGCCGGACGGGGGCGTTATCAGCGGCGATGGATCACACGGGCCAATGAGAACCTCGCGTTTTCCTTTCTCCTCATCACGAAAGCACCCTTTCCCCAATGGGCCTCTCTGCCCATCGCCATTGCCTTGGGCGTATCCGATGCTTTGAAGACCTATGGCATCAACGCGCAGACCAAGTGGCCCAATGACATTCTGGTTGACCGCGCCAAAATTTGCGGCATGCTCCTCGAACGCAGCGATCAAAAATCCCCCGATGGCGCGGCAATTGTCGTTGGTATTGGTCTCAACGTCAATATGGATGCCGCCACTGTAGCTCTCATCGGCCGTCCCGCTACGTCTATGTATCTGGAAACCGGGCGCGAATGCGATCTCGAAATCGTGCTGGCGCGAATCCTCTCAACGACTGCTCTGTGGATTGACCGCTGGAAAAACAATGGTTTTGCGGCCCTCCGCACGGCATGGGAACGCGGCTGTGTGTATCTCGGGGAGCAGATCAAAGTGGGTGAAGGCGCAGATGTGAAAACGGGAACGCTCGAGGGATTTGGCGACTGCGGTCAGCTTTTGTTGCGCGGGGCAGATGGTCGGGTGAGTGAGATATGGGCAGGCGATGTCGCGGCAATCTGAATGCAAAGGGGTGAGAAGTGAGAAGTAAGAAGTGAGAAGTAAGAAGTAAGAAGTAAGAAGTGAGAAGTGAGAAGTGAGAAGGCCACCCAACCCCCAACCCCATGTGGGGGCAACCCTTGTGGTTGCCCAATTATCGTTTCAAGATACAAGACGCGGCAGGATATGGGTAGGACCTGGAACGGGATGGGCGGGGTTGGGCATTTTACCCCACCAGTGCGAGGATCTGACCATTGGTCACTTGGTCGCCAACATTGACGGGCAATTCGATGACCGTGCCCGCATTTGGAGCGGTGATCTGCACTTCCATTTTCATGGCTTCCAAAATGAGAATCGCTTCGCCTGCATGGACGTGATCGCCTGCCTGCTTTAAGAGTCGAATGACTTTTCCGGGCATCTGTGCGTGTACGGGCGCGGCGTTGGCCAATGCGGAATCATCCCCTTTCAGCACATGCGTTGAACTCTGTGTAGGCTCTGCATCCTCTATGTCCACGGTATATGCTTTGCCATTCACGGTTGCGATATTGCCGTCAATTTTCACGCGCACGGCTTTGCCATTGACCTGCAACGCATACTCTGCCGGGCCATCTGCTCGTGCAATGTGAACGGGTGCTTCATCCTGCTTTTCGACCTTTCGCACGCCGATCTCGGCATTGCCCTTCAAAAAGTCCATCCCCTTATCGCCGCACGTCGCCATGATAAAAATGTGTTCATCTGTCGCCTCGATCCCTTCGGCATCTAGCCACTTTTGCGCGGCTGCTCGCCCTTTTTGGGGATCCGCGTCATTGCGCTCAAGGGGTGGCTGATCCGTGGGGTCAAGCCCCAACTGATCGGACGCGATTTTCACGACCTCGGGATCGGGCGGCACAGGGGTTTTGCCAAAATAACCGAGCACCATCTGCCCGTAGGGTTCGGCGATTCTTTCCCAAGCGCCAAACATCACATTGTTAAAAGCTTGCTGAAAATAGAATTGCGACACGGGCGTGACCGAGGTGCCAAACCCCCCTCGCGCCACCACCTCGCCCATGGCTTTGATCATGTCGGAATACTTGTCCATAATGCCATTGTCGCGCAACATCTGCGTATTGGCCGTCAGCGCGCCGCCCGGCATGGGACTCCACGGAATCAGGGGTTCAACCGCCGTGGCTTCTGGCGGCAAAAAATAGTCCGCCATACAGTCCTTGAACACTTCCTCGGCATCGCGGACTTTCTCTATGTCGATATCCAAATCGTAGTCCGTGCCGCGAAGCGCGTGCCACATCACGAGAATGTCGGGCTGGCATGTGCCCCCCGAACACGGTGCCAGCGACAAATCAATGGCATCCGCGCCCGCGTCGAGCGCGGCCATATTGGCCTGCACGCTGATCCCAGCCGTTTCATGGGTGTGAAAATGAATAAATGTATCGCGCGGCAAGAGTTTGCGCGCCCGCTTAATGGTCTCATACACTTTTGACGGCACAGCCGTACCCGAGGCATCCTTAAAACACACCGAGTGATATGGAATGTCCGCATCCAAAATACCGCGCAAGGTTTGCTCGTAAAAATCCGCGTCGTGCGCGCCTGTGCATCCCGGCGGCAATTCCATCAATGTCACACACACTTGATGATGCAATCCCGCATCCACAATGCACTGCCCGCTGTAGATCAAGTTATTGACATCGTTGAGCGCGTCAAAATTGCGGATGGTCGTAATGCCGTGCTTCTTGAACAACTCGGCATGCAACTCGATGATATCGCTCGACTGCGATTCCAACCCGACCACATTCACGCCGCGCGCCAACGTCTGCAAATTGGCATCGGGACCTGCGGCTTCGCGGAACGCATCCATCATGGCAAACGCATCTTCATTGCAATAAAAGTACAGGGACTGAAACCGCGCCCCACCACCGGCTTCGTAATAATCGATGCCGGCCTCGCGCGCGGCCGCCACCGCGGGCAAAAAGTCGGGTGTGAACACGCGCGCGCCGTAAACCGACTGAAAACCATCGCGAAACGCCGTACACATAAAGGTTACTTTTTTCTTTGCCATATTGCATCCTCGACAAGATCCTACTGAACCAGCACGGACCACAAAATCCCCGCCGCAACAGCCGAACCGATCACGCCGGCCACATTGGGCGCCATGGCGTGCATTAACAAAAAGTTGTGCGCGTCTTCTCGTTGCCCCACCATCTGCACGACCCGCGCGGAGTCGGGCACTGCCGATACCCCTGCGGCACCCACGAGGGGATTGATCTTTTCTTTTGTCAACGCATTCATCAATTTTGCAAAGAGGACGCCACTGGCCGTTGCCACGGCAAATGACAGCGCGCCTAGGCCAAAAATTAGAAGGGATTGCTCTGTCAAAAATGTCTGTGCTTGCGTGCTGGCACCCACGGAAAAACCGAGTAAAATCGTCACAATATCGACCATTGCCGTGCGCGCCGACTCTGCCAATCGGTCTGTGACCATGCTCTCTTTCATCAAGTTGCCGAAAAACAACATCCCCAGCAGGGTCAATGCGCCCGGCGCGATTAAAGTCGCAATCAAAAAGCCGGCAATGGGAAAAATAATGCGCTCGCGCTTGGAGGGTTTGCGCGGTTCGGACATGCGGATCAGGCGCTCGCGTTTTGTCGTCAACAACATCATGATCGGCGGCTGGATCACCGGCACGAGTGCCATATACGAATAGGCCGCAATGGCGATGGCGCCCAAGAGATGGGGCGCCAGCTTGGCCGATAAAAAAATCGCGGTTGGCCCATCTGCGCCGCCAATGATCCCAACGGCACCGGCTTCGGCGGGTGAAAACCCCAGGTATAGCGCGCCGATGAGGGTCAGGAAAATGCCCATCTGCGCCGCGGCGCCTAGCAGCACCAACCGGGGATTGGACAACAGCGTCGAAAAATCGGTCATCGCGCCAATCCCCAAAAAAATCAGCGGGGGGAACAAGCCCGAGGTCACGCCAAAATAAATGTAGCGCAACACACTTCCCTCGTCGTAAACCCCAAGTGCCATGCTCGAAATCGAGGGGATATTCCCCACGATCATGCCAAAACCAATGGGCAGCAACAACAGCGGTTCGTAATCTTTGGCAATCGCCAAGTGGATGAACACAATGCCGATCGCGATCATAATCGCATTGCCCACACTCAAGTTGGCAAATCCGGTCGTCGTTAAGAAGTCATAAAAAATATCCATTGACCACCAATTAGAAACAGTGCAACCACATAAGAACACATAAGAATGCAGATAAAAGCAAGGGTGCAGAGTGCCCACTCTCTCCCCAGGCGATTAGCCCGCCCAGCTCCTCGCCCTTCAAACTTCACCTTTTACCCGTGCGCCGCAGGTGCACGACAAAACCGATTGCAGCCAGCAGGGGGCCATCATCGTCATCTCGCGTGTGCTCAGCATGTCCAACGGATTCGGGAAATTTCTTTGCGACAACAGCCAACACCTTGGGCAACAGGACGATAAACACGCTGATCAACGTCAACACGCTGAATACAATGACCATCCCTGTCAGCGCAATGCCCAGGCCTTGACCGTCTTCAATATTCTGCACACTAAAGTTAAAATTGTACATAGATCACCACAAAGAAGCCCCAACGAGTGGGGTTTTTTTTTGCCAAGAATCGTATCACAAGCCGTAAATAGTGCAGGAAATAGCGTGGATTGTCAAGGCCAAAGCAACCACAGCACGGGCTGGAGAGCGGAGAGAAGGGCAGCGTATAAGATGGCGTGGGATACGGGGTGGGCTAAATGCCAAATGCTAAATGTTTATATACTGCCGATAGACGGCCATGGTTGCGTCAGCCATGTCGTCGTCGCCAAAGTTTTGATGCACGGCTGCTTTGCCTTTTTGCCCCATGGCGGCTCGCCCTTCACGGTCGTTCATCATACGCAACAGCCCGGCCGCCAATGCTTCTGATGAGTGGGGTTTGACCAAAATTCCCCCGCGTGTTTTTTTGATCCATTCCGGGAAAATGCCGTGCCGGGGCTGAACAACGGGAACGCCGTTGGCCATGGCTTCGAGGAGGAATAGTCCTTTGGGTTCTCGATAAGGCGTTGGTACGGATAGGACATGGATGCTGTTTAAGAAGGCGATTTTTTCCGCGCGATTGACTTCGCCGCGATACTCGAAGACGTCGGACAGACCCCATGACGCAATTTGTTCGATGATGTGATGAAAATAAGGCGCGTCTCTTTTGCCGAGATAACCGGCGACGCTGAGTTTTACATTTTTTTTTCCGACCTGTTCTGCCAATTGATGAAACGCATCCGCGAGGACATGCAAGCCTTTTTCGGGACATATTCGGGCGAGATAACCCATGGTGAAAGGCGGGAATGGGGGCTTTGAATCGCATTCTCCGTGCCCATCTAGTTTAATGCCTAGGGGCGCGACATGAATGCGGTTGCGCGGCACGTTGAGATAATCGGCCATGAAGTCGGCATAGTAGTCGCAGGGGGCGACAAAGCCATCCGCGTCTTTGGCGCGCGCTTGCAAGCGTTGGCGCGCGTCCGATTTGTAGGGTTCTATCAATCCTTCGAGGAAGATGTCTTCGCCTTGCAGGGAACACAAAACCGGAATGTCGAGATCGCGTTTTATTTTTTTTGCCATGCCCAAAAACATGGCGTTGGTCAACTGCACCAAATCCGGACGGAAGTCCTCTTTTAACCAGCGCACCAACTTCGCGAGTTCTTTTTTTTGCGCGCCGTCTTCCCCGTCTAAAATCGATACCGTGAGCGCGCCGAGGTCTTCTGCGCGGGTCGATCCGCTAAAACGGCTGAGGCTGTTGAGCAGGGTTGGGCTGTTCAATAACCGGTCAATAAAATGGGGCGTGTGCCGAAAGATGCCCATTTTTTGCTGGAGATAAACATTGATGCCGCCGTAAAATATCCGATCAATGCTCGCGGCGGGTTCGTCGGTACGCAGGGGGGTGTACGTTGGAACGAGCGCGAAGTCCACCCCTTTGCGTTGAAGCGCAGAGGCCAGCGCATTGTCGTGTAGGCAACTGCCGCAATACATGCCCGCGGCACCGGCGGCTATATAAGCAATTCGCATGGGAAAAAGAGAGAACGGGGTTGAGAAAACGAAGTTGGCGATAAGCACCTGTTCGTTGAGAATAAAATAGACGGTACATTCTGTCAATGGATTCTTTTTTGGGCGTTTGACCTTGATCGTGCTATTCCCGTCTCACTTCATTGAACACGCCTCGCGCCCTGTTCCAACACATCCTTCGCGATCTTTGCGCCCGTCTCATTCGGTCCAGCGAAAATGAGGTAGTACAGCGGATGACCGCTGGTGCTGTGAATTTCTCTCGCGGTGGAAACGCAACGGAAAACCTCCTCAAGCCGTTTGCGATACCACTTTACGAGAACATCGCCGGAGTTTTGTACTTTAGTGATGTTTTCTCCAAACAGATCGGGATTTCGCTCGTCGAGCAGGTCGTACCATTCGCCCGTCCCAAAGTATTGGTTGAGCTTCTTGAGCTGTTTGGATGTGAATTGTCCATTTCTCTTGAGCAGCGCGGATTTTCAGCCTTTAGTCCCTTGATCGCTCAACGGAGCTTCCGGCTGATTCCATCTTTCCTGTGGTCGCTCACACAGCACTTGCAGCTATCATTTGTAGAAAATCGCGGACCGTGCTGAAGACGCTGTGATTCAAATCCCAGTAGTCATTCTTTGCTGCCACGCCTACGGAAAAATGAGGGTTGGGCTTTGTGGTCAGATAGGCATGGGCACGGGCCTTGTCGGATCTCTCGATGGACATATCCGGCAAGGACTTGACACACTTAAAAAAGTCATTGATGCAGTCCTCCACCGGCGTAGCCGCAAAACTCTCGCAAAGTAACGTCTCAAGCATCCCTTGGCGATTATCCCCGGGCAGTATCAGCACCGCCACTGCCGGACTAGCCGGACTAGTGTCTGTGCGTTCTGCGGGATTGTCCGGCACGGGTAGTTTGGCATTCCGCAGTGCTGATTGAACGCTTTGGAACGCTCCTCCGGCAGACGTTTCCGCATCGCGAACGATGCCGAGACTATGGACATCTTGGAAGCCCGGCGCGTTCACAAGCGCACGCAGAAAACCACGCAGTTCATTTACGCCGCCGAAATTCTGAATCTGGATATTTGCAAGCGATAGATGTTCGATAAACGCTTCAAAGAAATTGCGCTGGTCATTGCCTTCAACGAGAAGCTGGATTGCCGATTTGATTTCTTTTGTGCTTGGCATACCTATCGAACCTCAAGATTGTGTTGGATCGCGGCAGCGATTGCATCAGGTTCATAGGTGACACAGCGACTCGTTCTGTCGGCGATTTCAAGCCTATGCAGGCGAAATCTGTCGGCACTCAGGGATTCATGCGCTGCCATCACGCATTCAAGACTATGCGTGGTCGCGAATATCTGCGTACGGAACTGCTTGGCCGCTTCGTCAATGGCCCGCCAGACATCGGGCAGTACGGAGTGGTGAATGCCGTTTTCAACTTCATCCACCAGAACGATGCCATTCGGTATGGAAGCTATGACCAAAACGATCCGAGCAAGTTGGGTCATGCCTTCGCCCATTGCTGGCAGCGGCACGAGTTCGGACAACCCGATATCCCCCCAGATCATGGGGGTGCCGCTAGAGGAATTATCTTCGATGCTCTGTAGCTTCGGCTCAATGACCTGTAGTGCTTTTAAGAGCAGATCGCCCTTTTTTTTCTTTCTCAACATTCCCAGCCTCGTAGCATCTTCATAGATATTTCTACCTCGAGACAAGAGAATTGCCGCAATAAAAGGAGCATTTGTAGCAGGCTGCTGTACCTCAAGCCCTTGTCCCTTAAAACGTATATGGCTTTTAATTTTTTGATCTGAAGAATCGCTATACTGGAATATGAGCGAGTGCTCGTCAAAAAGGTTCGTCGCCGAAACTCCGTCCCTACGATCAAGAATAATTTCAGTGGGGGGCTGTTGCTCCGATGCGATTTCCAAAGCAAATCGACCATGCGACTTATACTCCCCCTCGATCTTAATGGACCGTTCCATATCCAGATCAGAGAAGAGCTGTTTCCAGAAGAAATCTCTCACCGGAACGCCATCTGGTTCTATTCCACGAATAACATTAGCATTTACGGCCAATTGCGCGTTTCCGCCTCCAGACAGCAGAAAAACTGCCTCAAGTAAACTGGTCTTGCCGGAATTATTTTTGCCAGTAATGAGATTGATGCCGCTCAATTGGTTGATTTCGAGCGCATTGAAGCCGCGGAAATTCCGTATCTGCAAGCGTTTCAACATGGCTTTGGCTCCTTTTATGTCTGATTTTGGCTAGGGCAACAAGCGGCGAGGCATTGAGCATCTAGCCTTTCTACGGTTCACTTCCTCCGTTATTTCGTCCATAATTGTACTGGAATACGGAGACCTCGAATCGGCCTAGTGCCGAGATGAATTCACTGCGGGATAGACCCGAAATTTCGGCTGCTCGGCTTTGGGAAACCAGCCCCATCTCGTACCAAGCGGCAGCCAAACGCAACTCGCGGGCGAAACGCTCGGGGTCTTTCCGCACCGACGAAAGCACATCTTCCCTGCCTATCGCCTGCCTGCCGACCAGTCTGCCGCTCGCGACAGGCAGGTAGGTAGGGCAGACAGGTGGTAGTTCAAAAGTAACCGTTACCATAGCATTCTCCCCTGATTGACCAATCTCTCTAGGCGATTAGAAGAACTCAACGGCGGTTGGATACTGTTCGGGATCAACGGCAACAGTTGGAAACACAGCTCAGACCTCTATACGTCGCCGAATTCCGTGAAATCGTCTGAGCCATCTGCCTGAATAGCATATCGGAATCGGAGTTCATCCTTGTCGTCCCCTCGTGTATCGTCCTTGATCTTCATCACATGCACGGCGGCGTAGAAACCATTTACGTTCCGCAATACGACGATCTCTCCGCATTTGGGGGTCCGGATGCGTGACGTATAGTCCAACGACTCAGCGTTCGGTACCTGTGCGATGGATGTGCATCCTCGGGCCAGCGCGACGCCGTTGATTGAAAGAGGATCGTTGCAAATATAGATGTCCTTGTCGCTCGCTTTACTCCAGTTGGTTTCAAATTCAAGCTCCCCATGACCGATAACGTAGCACCCATTGTGGCTACTGTAATCGAACACGGCTTCTCCGGTCAGTGACGTCATCCGCGGGGGTGGCACGTCCGAAGCCTTGCCCTCAAAACGCTTGATTCCAAGTTTTTCGGCGATCATTGCCGCAAGTTCGGCCGGCGTATGATCACAGGCTTGTTCGTACTTGATGGCAGTCGGCAAACCGGGAACAAGCGTGTCGTCAAAGCGCACCGGCAGAATATACTCGCCTTTATTCTGCACAGCACGACTCAGGCTTGATTGTCTCTCATAGCGCGGCCAAACTCTTTCTACGTATGCCTCAGAAATGAACATCACTACATAGTCAGCCCTGTTCTCGAATACGTCCTGAAATTCTTCCGCGAGATTCTTTCCCCAAAGCTGGACGGTAGCGAATCCGTCGTAGAATACGGAGACTCCCCGGTTCTGGAGTACTCGTGCCACCTCTTCAACGTATTCACGCTGTTCGCCAGCGAAGGATAGTGCTACTTCATATTGTGCATTTTCGTTCATTAACCTATCCTCCTTACAATTTCTCGTCCCACACCTTTCCCCCACCACATTCCGAATCTTCTCCTCCACTGCACATCAATGACGAATTGTGCGTGGGCAACGGCAAATGAGGTACTTTACTCAAACAGGGCCCTGATCAGTCCTGATTGCCTGATTGACATCAGCGTTCCCGTCCATGGCAGTTCCCTGGGGTCCGGAACCGGGACGGTTATGGTGTGCAGGACTTGACCTTTTGCATAATTATATGGCTGCCCCTGTACCGGATCTCGGTAAATCCGTGATTCGCAAGTATTCCACAGACTTCCCGGCCCGATAACACTCGGAGTCTAGCCAACTGCGACCTCCACCTGCGTTACGTACACTTCCTCGTGCAGCCGATGCTGGATTTCGGTGGCTGAAGCCGTCTCGAAAAACAACGCCAATGCCTCCTCCAAATTTTCCCGCGCCTCAGCCACGGTTGCTCCTTGACTCGCGATGTCTAACTCATGGCAGAGGGCAACATAGCCATCGCCTTCGCGTTCAATAACGGCTGTCAACTGTCTGGTCATCATCAACTCCCGCCTTCTGATTTGACTTATTCACATGGATGAACAGAATTTTAGGGTTTTCAGTTTTCATCCTGTCTATCTTGTCTATCAATGTTACTCGTTCTCCCACCCCCGCCCTATCGCACAACTCCCGGTTAGCATCTATATCTATCAGTTGCCTGCTCCGCCTCAATCTCGCCCCCACTTTTACCGAACGGGCCTGCAAAGTGCTACTTATTGCCAATCCTCTCCAACGACCTGTTTAAGCACAGATCGGACAAATTGATCGTCGAGATACAGACCTGCATAGCGCAACTCTCGGATAACTTGGGCTGCGGACGCGATCAACCCTCGTCTTTTCGCACGTAGCACAACCCCCAATGTTCCGATGACAGGTACACCTAATGACCGGGCACAGGCCCGAGCAGTAGCGTCATCTATAACAGCTGTCCAGCCAGATTTTTCCAAAGCGACAGAAAGCACCTCGGTCTCTCCTGCACCCAGACTCCAGCCTAGGACTTCGGGACGGATACTAGATTTAGCCAACCTTTTGCCCCATCCACTTTCCAAGGCACGCCGTCCAAGATCATCCTCTGGACCTGCCGTGATTTCTCTAAAAACTGCTGGTGGAATACATACCTCGGGTGCTAGTCCCACAAGTAGGTCTAGGCGACCAACCTTGGCCAAGGTAATGATCGGCGAGGCATTGAGCACCCAACCTTCACTCACGGTTCACTTCCTCCGCTATTTCGTCTATATCGTACTGGAATATGGAGACCTTGAATCGGCCTAGTGCCGAGATGAATTCACTGCGGGATAGACCCGAAATTTCGGCTGCTCGGCTTTGGGAAACCAGCCCCATCTCGTACCATTTCACAGCGGCAGCCAAACGCAACTCTCGGGCGAAACGCTCGGGGTCTTTCCGCACCGACGAAAGCACATCTTCTGGTAGTTCAAAAGTAACCGTTACCATAGCATTCTCCCCTGATTGAGCAATCTCTCTAGGCGATTGAAGAACTCAACGGCGGTTGGATACTGTTCGGGATCAACGGCAACAGTTGGAAACACAGCTCAGACCTCTATACGTCGCCGAATTCCGTGAAATCGGCTGAGTCATCTGCCTGAATAGCATATCGGAATCGGAGTTCATCCTTGTCGTCCCCTCGTGTATCGTCCTTGATCTCCATCACATGCACGGCGGCGTAGAAACCATTTACGTTCCGCAATACGACGATCTCTCCGCATTTGGGGGTCCGGGTGCGTGACGTATAGTCCAAAGACTCAGCGTTCGGTACCTGTGCGATGGATGTGCATCCTCGGGCCAGCGCGACGCCGTTGATTGAAGGAGGATCGTTGTAAATATGGATGTACATGTCGCTCGCTTTACTCCAGTTGGTTTCAAATTCAAGCTTCCCATGACCGATAACGTAGCACCCATTGTGGCTACTGTAATCGAACACGGCTTCTCCGGTCAGTGACGTCATCCGCGGGGGTGGCACGTCCGAAGCCTTGCCCTCAAAACGCTTGATTCCAAGTTTTTCGGCGATCATTGCCGCAAGTTCGGCCGGCGTATGATCACAGGCTTGTTCGTACTTGATGGCAGTCGGCAAACCGGGAACAAGTGTGTCGTCAAAGCGCACCGGCAGAATATACTCGCCTTTATTCTGCACAGCACGACTCAAGATTGATTGTCTCTCATGGCTCGGCCAAGCTCTTTCTACGTATGCCTCAGAAATGAACATCACTACATAGTCAGCCCTGTTCTCGAATACGTCCTGAAATTCTTCCGCGAGATTCTTTCCCCAAAGCTGGGCGAATTTGTCGTAGAATACGGAGACTCCCCGGTTCTGGAGTACTCGTGCCACCTCTTCAACGTATTCACGCTGTTCGCCAGCGAAGGTTAGTGCTACTTCATATTGTGCATTTTCGTTCATTAACCTATCCTCCTTACAATTTCTCGTCCCACACCCGTCCCACCGCAGCCCGTATCTTCTTCTCAAATCGCTCGATCAACTCCCGGTTGGCGTCCACTAATGTCTGTTCTGCCTCTATCTCCGAAACGATGGCTTGTTGGGTTTCGAGAGGTGGGAGCGGAATCCGTAGTTCCGAGAAAGCTGCCCATCCGATTCTTGGCAACTGCGCGCCAGCGACCTGTGCTACAACTGCGTCATTGAAGGGTTTGCTACGCATAATGTAAGAATAGAATCTTGGTAATACATTCTCAGTTGATGGTTGGATTACGAATATGTCGGTGGAGCATATCCCGGACTGATTGGCTTGCCATACTTTGTTCAAGTTTGGACGTAGCCTGCCATACAGAATGTCTCCGCTTGAAAATGTATTTTTCAGGCTCTTTATATCGGCTGGATTTTCGAGAACGATGTCGCCTTGAATCTCACCGCTAAACCCCTCTATGTTCTGTAACCCGATGTAAGTTAAGGGTCCCTTGAGCATTTTTGGATCGACAGTGGTGCCTGATTTCTCGAACACCTCCCCCAACTCCACCATCGGGCACTCAGGATCAACCACAATCTGCGGCCGGTAGTTGTCGATGACGGCACACGCCCCGTCTATCACCTTCTGATACCCCTCAATCTCCGCGACGATTTCCCGCTGCACTTCCAGCGGCGGCAGGGGAAACTGGAATGATGAGTACTGCTTGGCATTGATGTTTGTAAGTGTGCCAGTCTTTGAGTTGCTGAGTATCCATTCACGCCAAGAATCCGATTTGGTAACGTGATATATATACTCAGGAATCGCTTTGGCAGGATTGACACGAAAACGAATCAAATATCCAGCATATTGATAGGTGCCTAGTAGCGTTTTGTGAATGTAGGTGCGTCCCACGGAGCCGGAGCGAGCAATGAGAAGGTCGCCGGATTCGAGAAAGTACTTTGGTTCTATTTTTGAGGGCGAAACAGGATCTTCGATTTTGAGTTCGCCGGAGTCTGTTAGATCGGTGATTCGTACATATCGGACTTCGCCATCGTAAGAAATTTTACGAGCTCCAGAACCATATTGCGGCTTTCCCAAAAGTATCCCGCCAAGCTCTACCCATTCATGTTTCGTCTCGGTTGTCTCGTTCTCCCGATACCGTTCCCCGCTCAAATTATACTCCCCATTCTCCGCAATCTTCTCCTTCCCAACGATCCTCCCCAACCCCGGCGCAAAATCGTCCACCGCTTCCCCCGCCCGCAGCCGCCGCAGATATTCGGCAATTTCATCCTGCACCTGCGGCAAGTCATTCTCCGCAATCTCCCGCCGCTGCGCCCCCAAATCAAACCCATCGTTTTCCACCTTAAAAAAGGCAATGCTGTCCGTCTTTTTTCCCAGCGACTTGTCCAGTATCAGCACCGACGTCTTGACGCCCGAGTAGGGCTGAAACACGCCCGCCGGCAGCGAGATGACGGCCACCAGATAATCTTCAATTAGCATCTTCCGCAACTGCTTGTGCGCGTTCTGGCTCTGGAAAATGATGCCCTCGGGCACGATGATACCGGCGCGCCCGTTTGGCGTCAGATGCTCGGCGATGTAATCGACAAACAGCACTTCGCTGCGTTTGGACTTGACCGAGAAACGATTGTGCGGACGGATGCCGCCTTTCGGCGACATGAACGGCGGATTCGCGAGGGTGACGTCCGCGCGCTCATTCCAACGCTCCTCGCTGGTCAGGGTGTCATACTCGTAAATATGCGGATCCACAAAGCCGTGCAGGTACAGATTCACCAGCGACAAGCGCACCATATCGGGCGAGATGTCGTAGCCGCTGAAGTTGGCCGCAAGTGTCCCCTTTTCGTCGGGCGTGAGCGTACTGTTGCCCTCGTCGTCGGTATTAGCCCTGAGAATGTGCTTGTACGACGAAATCAGAAACCCGGCCGTGCCACAGGCCGGGTCGAGCACGGTTTCGTCCTTCTTCGGGTCAATGACAGCCACGATGAAGTCAATGATGTGGCGCGGGGTGCGAAACTGCCCGGCATCGCCCTGCGAGCCGAGCACAGAGAGCAGATATTCAAAAGCGTCGCCGAGTCGCTCGGAGTGGTCGTATTCGAACGCGTCGATCACCTTGAGGAACGCGCGCAGGGTCTCCGGGTCTCGGTAGGGCAGGTACGCGTTGTTGAAGATGCTGCGGAACAGCGGTGGGATACCGGGATTCTCGGGCATTCGGGCGATGGCCTCCGCGTAGAGGTTCAATGTCTCGTGACCGCCTAGGCCCGCGCGCATCAGCTTTGCCCAGCCATAGCGGGCGAACTCATCGGCGAAAAACCCGCGCTGACCGCCCAACGCCTCGCTCTCTGCGTCCATGTCGTCCATGAACTTGTAGATGAGCGCGATGGTGATCTGCTCCACTTGGCTCTTGGGGTCGGGCACCTTGCCCACGAGAATGTCGCGGGCCGTGTCAATACGGCGTTTGGTTTCAGTGTCGAGCATAGTGATTTCCTTTAAGGAGTGATCCACGAAGGACATAGAAGGACATGAAGGACATGAAGGACATGAAGATTTTTCTTCGTGTCTCTTTGTGCCCCTTCGTGGATCATTCATCCTGTTTATCCATGTTTGAACCCTCTACGCGGAAAACTGGTTCAAGGAGACGTAATCCTTGACGTAATCGGAGACGATGGTGAGATACTCCTCGGGCACCAGTCTGAGGTCGTCAAGGGAAAAGACAGGATTGGTGACCAAGGCGGTATAGCGCCCGCCATCCATGATGTGTCGAATCTGGTCGCTGGTGATATACGCTTTGAAGTAGGTCTTGATGGCAAGGATATCTCCGGCTGCTTCGGGTTGACAGTCGGCGACGAACTTGGCGAACTCCCCGCTGACCGCGTCGCGCAGCGCGTTCGCCATAAAAGTCTTGCAGAAAAGCACATTGGTTGCCTCAGAGAAAAACGCTTTCTCAAATTCGCGCTGCTTGTAGGCCTCCTCCTGCGCTTCGCCTGTCTCGTCATCGGTGTACGAAACGATAAACCCCTTGTCAGAGAGGAGTTGCGTGGTCACGTCGGTGCGGGCATCGACCACAGTCGGATTGATGAGAACACCATCCTTGGTGCCGTCAAGGAAGGAATAGCGGAAAGTGGGATCTCCGCTCTCGCAGCCAAAGGTGCGATACGTGTCGCGCAGCAGCATCTGGTGCTGGGAAAGAGGTAATAATATGCGGATTGCCCCGGTCCAGGTCCCAAAAGTAGTGGAGGTTGCCGTTGGACAGGATGACGAAGCGGCAGTTCAGCGAGCGCGCATACCGGCGGGCCTGTTCCTTGCCAATCAGGGGATCCTTATCCTCTGATTTGGCCTCCAGCACAACCAGCGGAACACCCCGGTCGTCAAGCAGCAGAAAATCGACGAATCCTTTGACGGATTTCTCGAAATCATCCCCCATGCCGTTGAGGTCGGCCGGTTTGATAGCGACGCTGGGTTCCAGCCGGATGTTGACGGGTTTATCCCCTTTGGCAAAAAAACGCCAGCCGGCTTCTTCAAGCAGCCGATTGATTTTGATACGGGCAGTGGCTTCGTTCACCATGCGCCCTCCCAAACTGTGCAAAACGCCACTTACAATGTGCGTATGTTTTACACCACAAAGCGGTTCAACAGCACATAGTCCTCTGACTTGGCTTTCAAAACAATGAACGGCAAGCCTCTGTCGTCCAGAAGGAGGAAATCAATAAAGCCCTTGGCCGTTTGATCAAAGTCGTTGCCAAGGGCTCAATCCCTCTTGCTGTTTTTTATCTTGTTCATCACGGGATAGAATCATTCCAGTGCAGGCTCTGTCTATCCATGTGCGTGTGTTTTACACCACAAAGCGGTTCAGACGAAGCGGCAGGATGGTAGGTCATGCCTGCGGTTCATAGCTCATGGTTCATTCGCATAGTGATCGACAGTTTCGGGAAGATCGCACATTTGCCCCATCGGTTCAAAAATAGGGGTGACATCCTCGCGATAGACATTGCCTTTTAAGATGTTGATCACGCCATCGATACATTCGGGATGCGCGGTTAAGAATTTGGCAAAGCTGAAATTTTTGGAATAAAACGCATAGACCAGTTTGCGGATCGCTTCCATCCCCGGGAGAAATTCCGGGGCCCATTTGCCGAGTTGCGCGGCTGAGAAATCGCGCGTTTCAATGGCTTCGTGGATGGCATCGGCCGCCATTTCGCCCGATTTGAGCGCGAGGAACACGCCCGAGGAATAGACCGGGTCGATGAAGCCAAAGGCATCGCCGACCAAGACCCATCCCTCACCCGCGACAGCGCGGGATCGGTACGAGAAATCCTGGGTGACTTTCACGGAAAATAACTGCTCGGCCTTGGCGAGGCGTTCTCGCATGGAGGGGCACTTTTCCAACTCTTCTTTAAAAATTTCTTGGGGCGTTCCGTCGCGGTTTTGGATCACGTCTTCCAATCCGCCAACAACGCCCACGCTGACCACATCATCTGCCAGGGGAATATACCAGAACCATGAATTTTTGTCTTTGGTATGTAAAATCAGGGTCGCACCTTCGTCAATGCCTTTGTCGCGCACGGCGCCTTGAAAGTGTGTGAAAATGGAGGCCTTTTTGAGTTTTGGCTCAATGGTTTTGGTTTTCAACTTTCTCGATATGAGCGCGCTTCGCCCTGTCGCATCTACGATGACGTGGGCAAATACGTCTGTGATTTGACCATTGCGATATTTTACCCGAACCCCCGTTGCCCTGTCGCCGCTAAAATGTACCTGATGTACCCCGGCCCCTTGCTTGACTTCCGCGCCTTTTTCGCGGGCATTGTCCATCATCATCCGATCAAATTCGCTTCGCAACACCTGATAGGTGATGGAACTTTCGTGGGGATCGTGCTTAAAAAAATAAAATGGCGCAGAGCCTTTTCCGGATCCGCTGAAGAATTGCACGCTGTATTTTTTGACAAAGGCACTGTTTTTGAGTTTGTCGAGCATGCCGAGTCGTTTGAATGACCAGTACGTTCCCGGCATCAGGGATTCGCCGATCTGGAATCTGGGAAATACCTCTCTTTCCAGCATCAGCACGCGGTGGCCATATTCCGCGACCAGCGCGGCTGTCGTGCTTCCGGCAGGCCCGCCGCCAATGACAATGACATCGTAGTGATTTGAGGCCATAGAGATAGTTCCTCGCCCAATTGAAACCGCATGAGAACAGGGATAGTCAAATGTTCCCGCTGTGTTCTTCAACAATCATGGCACGCGGTAAAAACGCAATGGATGACTGCGTTGTGGTGCAACAAAAACTGCGCCCAACACCACAACGTCAGTAATGGTGGGCCTTATGCCCTCTCCACATAGACGTAATACGCGCCCAGCGAGATGTTATTGCCGTCGGTGAGTTCGGTTTCGAGGCTGGTTTCGCCGGCTTCGAGGGAATAGGTAAACGCGATGCCTTTGTCTTTTGGGCCGATGGACTGGGTTTGCTCTCGTCCGCCAACGCGGATGCGCGCGGTGCAAACGTCAATGGCGTTGCCGCCGTAATAGGGCGTGAGTTTGCCAGGGATGCCTTCGGTGATGGCGCGGTCTTCTTCGCGGGGCCAGCGGCGCAATTCAAAGGTGTAGTCGCCGGGTTTGTCCACATCGATTGCCCAGCGCCCATTGCATGCCATCCCGCGGCGGATCATGGCTTGATTCCAGGCCGATATGCTTTCTTCGTTGTGCCAGTCGTGCGTGGTAATCACCGAGACGGGCTCGCGTTCAGAGCCGATGACGATGGGCACGTTTTCGTCAAAGCGCTGGGAAACGAGTGCCCACCAGTCTTCGTAGTGTTGGCGCAACGCCGCGACGACATCGGGATGCTGATCCGCGATATTGTGGCGTTGTTCGCGGTCCTTGTCCATGTCGTAGAGTTCTTCGCCATTGACGAGCCGCCAGCGCTGTGTCATGGTGGCGCATTTGCGCCATTTAATCGGGGTTTCCACGCGCTGTGAGTCCGTGACAATGGCGCGGTCTGTCCAGTTGTCCGCGCCTTCGAGGAGCGGTTTGACGCTGATGCCATTGATGCGCGCCGTGGCTTCATCGGAGAGGGGAACGTCGCAGAGGTCGCAAAGGGTGGGCAAAAAGTCGATGTTGGCAATAAGGGTGTCAATGTCGCGTCCTGTGGTATATCCTCCCGCGGGCCAGTGAAAGAAGAATGGCACGCGATGCCCGCCGTCGTATTCCGAGCCTTTTTTGCCGCGTAGCCCGGCGTTAAATCCGTCTTTGAGAAACCCATCGCGGTCGAGGGTGCAGCCGTTGGCCGTGCCATTGTCGGTCATGAAGATGAAGATGGTGTTTTCTTCCAAGTCCTTTTCGCGGAGAAAGTCGCGCATCAGGCCCACGTTTTCGTCGATGTTGGTGATCATGCCGTAAAAGCGGTCGCGCTGGCCGGGCAGGTGATCGCCGTTGTAGAGTTCGCGATAGTGATCGGCGACGTTGAAGGGGCCGTGTGGCGCATTGGTTGGGATGTAACAGAAAAAGGGGTCGTCGCCGCAGTCTTCAATGAATTTTTTGGCTTCGTCAAACCAGATGTCCGTGCAATAGCCTCTGAATTTTTCGGGCACGCCATTGCGGAAGTACGTGTCGTTGAAATAGGTATTGCCCCAGTAATCCGGGGTCTGGTGTACGCCGCCGCCGCCGTGGTACACCACAGTGTCAAAGCCCCGGTTGTGTGGATGAAACGGATAATTATCGCCCAGGTGCCATTTGCCAAACATGCCGGTGCGATACCCCGCAGCACTAAAAAAATCGGCGATGGTGGTTTCGTCACCGCGCAACAGGGAACGCCCGGCAATGGTGTGCCACACGCCCGTGCAATTGCAATAGCGTCCCGTCATAATGCCCGCTCGCGTGGGCGCGCAGGTAGGGCCGACATGGTAATTGGTAAAACGCACGCTTTCAGAATAAAGCTTATCGAGATTGGGCGTTTGGATGATGTCATTGCCGTGACAGCCAAGGTCGCCATAACCCTGGTCATCGGTGATCACAAAGACCACATTGGGAGAAGGCATAGGTTAAAACTCCTTGTGAAAGGCGAGAAGCAACCACAGCACAGGCGGAATGCCTACAACGGAGCGAAGCGAGTATGAACGCAGATGAAAGGCGAGATGCGAGATGCGAGAGGGACACACACCTCATCCGCTCTAAATGCGAAGGCGCGAGGTAGTGGTGTGCATCCCTTGGTTGCTTTTCGCCTTTTGCCTCTCACGTCTTGCGTCTCACGTCTCGCTCCGTTCCAAAACCGGGGCGACGTATTCGGGGGTATATCTCAAGCAGCGATAGATAACGGGTCGCCCGTTTTCATGGCGATAGGGATTGATAAATTCCCAGACGATTTCCTTGTCTGGCGTGACTTCAAAGAGACGGGCATTGCCGCCTTCGCAAATGAGGGTGTTGCCGTTGGGCAGGCGTTGGGCACCGGAAATAGCTCTGCTAAAGAACGCTTCTTTGGGATCCGCGACGTATTCCCATTCGATGGTTTCGGTCAAGGGGTTGAGCTCTATCACGCGAGAATATCCGCGCAGGGTACCGTTGTCGAAGATCAGTACATTTCCGTTTGCAAGCATGTGGGGCTTGTGCTGGCCGTCAATGATGCCAGGGCCCCATGCCCAAACAATGTCGCCCGTGTCGTAGTCAATGACGCCGATGACGTCGTTGCTGCGATAGGAGAAGAAGATGTTGCCGGGTTTGAATCGTAAGTCGCCTTGGTTTTCCCATGTTTGATTGGGCGGTATAAGTTGGAGTGTGTTGTTGTGTGCCCAATCAAAGGCAAATTGCCCGGTGGCGCGGTGCAAAACATGTTGCCATGCTTCGGGAGACAGGCAGGCTTCGAGGTCTTCCAGATGTTCCTCGCCCTTCCACTCCCAAACGAGGTCTTTATCTCGCGTTATTTCAATCATATACGGATGACGCTTGAGTTCAGGCCCCAGGGCTGGACACATGGTTTCGTTGAGCGTGTGGATGAGCAAGTTGCCGTTGTCGCGCACTTGGTAGTCGTGGTCCGTGCGGCAGCGCACGCGCCAGACCAGGGTGCCTTCGGGATCGTATTCAAAAATGCCGACATTGCTGCACTGCGTGACGCCCGAGCGGTCGTGGGTGGGCACCAAAAGATGGCCGTTGGGCAGCAATCGGCAGTGTGACTGCACCGTGTGCTGCGTGAGGTGCCAAGTGTGGATGGGTTCTCCGTGCATGTCAATGAGATACACCACTGCTTCTTTGCCGACATCCCAATTGGGTTCCGAGAAGGTTTCTGAAAAGAGGGTGTAGCCTTCAAATGCTTTGTCAGGCTCATACTGTGTGATCTGTGCCATCTCGAAAGGTCTCCGTGTTGTCAATAGTCAGCACCTGCCCCCAAATGGGATTCTATGTGCAAGCAACTTCCGCGCGGTCATTCAAAAACGGGCGTCGCAAGGTATTGCGATACCTTAACTTGATGGACAGTACAAGCCAAAAAGCTCGACACATGAAGTATGTGTCGAGCTTTCCAGCTAAATGGCGGGGTAGACGGGGCTCGAACCCGCGACCACCGGCGTGACAGGCCGGTACTCTAACCAAACTGAGCTACTACCCCAAGCGCGCGATTTGCGATGTAAGAACAATCTGAAAAGTGTATCTTCTCAGAAGTGTTAAAATTTAACAAGGTGTCTATTCAGTGTCAAGCAAATTCAATTCAAAGCGTCCCGCGCTCGACAATTGAATGATTTTGCAGTTCAGATGCCAAAGTGTCCGGAGTTGTTAAAAATTTAGAGCAGAAGGGCAATGTTATGAAACGCGACGCGAAAAAAATTGTCATACCCGGGATCAAAGGCGAGGTGTGTATTCGGCGCATGGCGCACGGGTTTCCGCACATCGCGGCAAGGGCCGAAGTGGATCGATATTACGGTTTGGGTTACGCGCATGGTCGAGATCGGCAGATGCACATGGGGTTGCTCAAGCTGATCGGGCAGGGGCAGGCATCGGCACATCTGAAGGCAGATGAGGCTGTGGTTGCGTCAGATCGGTTTATGCGCTGGCTCAATATCGCGGGGGATGCGGCCGAGGAAGCGCGTCTGTTGTCACCACCTGTAAAAGCGGTTTTGGATGCGTATTGCAAGGGGGTCAACCATGCGGTTCGCGCGACGGGAACGCCTTTTGAATTTAAGTTGATGGGATATCGACCCGATGACTGGACAGCGGCAGATGCCTTGTTGATGGTCAAACTGATCGGTTTTGTGGGGCTTTCGCAAATGCAGGGCGATGTGGAAAAATTGATCGTGCAATTGATTCAAAAGGGCGTGGATACCGAGCGATTGAAGGAGCTTTTCCCGGGGATTCGGGAAGAGATATCAGAACCATTTATCGACCTGATCAAGCAGGTGCATTTGACGCGTCCGATCATCCCGCCTTATGCGGTGTGGCGCGATCTGTTGCCCAATTTTTCCGCGAGCAATAATTGGGCTGTTCGTCCGGAAAAGACCGCGTCTGGACGGGCGATGTTGTGTGGGGATCCGCATTTGTCATTGCAATTGCCTTCGGTGTGGTACCCGGCTGTTTTGGCTGGCGACGGCGATTATTTGATGGGCGCCACCCTGCCGGGATTGCCCGTTGTGGCGATTGGACGGTCACCCCGATTGGCGTGGGCCGTGACCTATGGCACCGCGGATGTGTGTGATTATTTTGTTGAAGAAGTGAAGGACGGGAAATACAGACGCGGGGATCGCTGGATGCCCCTGCGCGTGCGAGAAGAGGTGATTGCACAAAAAAAGAAGGATCCGATAGTGCTTCGCGTGTGCGAAACAGAACGCGGTTTGTTAGAAGGCGAGGTCAATGGGGATGGGTATTACCTGTGCTATGCGTGGACGGGCAAGCAGCAAAAAGGAACGGGTGCAGATTCGCTGGATTGTGTGCTGCGAATTACAAAAGCACACCGTGTGGCAGACGCGCGGGATGATTTTGCGGGGTTGACGTTTGCACCGTTTAATTGGGTGTTTGCGGATCGGGAAGGGAATATTGGATATCAATTGGGCGGGTTGCTGCCCAAACAACCCGAAGGCACATCGGGTTTGCTGCCGTATTTGGGTTGGGAGGCAAAACAGGATTGGGATGGGATGGTCGATCCGAAATTGTATCCCCGCGCGGTCAATCCCGAATGCGGTTTTCTCGTGACGGCAAATCAGGATCTCAATCACCTAGGGCAGGTCGCGCCGATGAAACTGACTGTGTCGTCTTATCGCGCGGACCGCATCCGCGCCTTGTTGCGGGAAAAAGATGATCTGACAGCAGAAGATATGAAGCGGATTCAATGCGATCGCTGCGCGCCGCAGGCCGAGGCGTTGATGGAAATTATACGCCCGCTGTTACCCCAATCGGAAAACGGCGATATCTTGCGGGACTGGAATTTGCGTTACGACGCGGATTCTGTGGGCGCGACGCTTTTTGAGCGCGTTTACCGCGAACTGATTTTGCTCGTTTTTGGGGAAAATGGTTTGGGGCGCGAGGTGATGGCGCACTTGCTGGACCGGACGATGATGTTCGCGTTGATGCACGGATATTTTGATCGCATTCTTTTGCGCGAGGCGTCGGTCTGGTTTGGAGACCCATCGCGCGAAGCCCTGTTTCAAACCGCGATCGAACGTGGATTGCGGGAAAAAGCCGTGCCACACCGCGAAGCGAGTCAAGTTTACATTGAGCATCTTTTTTTTCGAGGCAAGTTGCCGCGGTGTTTGGGATTTGATTGCGCGCTTGCAAATATCGGCAGTCGGTCAACCGTTTCGCAGGCTAGCGCATGCGAAGGTGGCGCGCTTGCAGCAACTTTTCGGATGGTTTGCGATTTTGGGACAGATGTTCTACACGTGAACGTGGCTGGCGGTGCTTCAGATCGCCGTTTTTCCAAATACTATACGTCGGGGTTGAAGGCGTGGGAAAGGGGTGAATACGAGGTCTTAGACCCATCGTGGACTTTTGGATAACGAGGCGGGCAGGAGGGTAATCCCTCACGTCCTTTTTGGATTACTTTTTCGTGGCCGTCTGTGCCCGCGCAATGCCTTTGATTTTTTGGTTTGCTTTGGCGCGTTGGTCAATTTCTCTTGGGGTAACGATGTTGAAGAGGTCCGTGCGAAGGTCGGCAAGTACGTGGGCGCAGGTGGGATCATCGGCGCGATTCTCAATTTCATCGGGATCGTTGGTGACATTGAATAATTGATCGAGAAGGCCGACGTAGTGGATGTATTTCCAGTCGCCTTTTTTGATCATGAAGCCACCTGTTGTGGATCCGAGGGCGTGGTATTCGCTGAAAATGGGACGGTCGGGAAATGCGTGGCCGAGGACTGCGGGCAGAAGGCTGCTGCCGGGCAAGGGGGCGGGTTCATGTCCCGCGATATCGAGAAGGGTGGGGAGGATGTCGATGAGGGTTGTCCCCGCGGCGATGCGCTGGCCGCCCGTGGCATGGGGATGGCGAATGATCATGGGCACGCGAACCGCGTGTTCGTAGAAACATTGCTTTTGCCACAAGCCGTGGTGCCCGGCCATTTCGCCGTGGTCGCTGACGTAGATGACAACGGTGTTGTGGCGCAAGGAGGAGTTATCGACAACGTCGATCAAGCGGCCGATGAGGTGATCGGTAAAAGAGACGAGGCCGTAGTAAGCCGCGGTTGCCGTGGTGGCGATGGCGTCATCTAGGGGGTCTTCGTTGCGTAGCCAGTAGCGGAGTTGTTGGATAGCAGGGTGCTGGATTTCACGAGGTTCGGTTCGCGTGTGCGGCAAGGTGACGCGGTCGGGATAGTAGCGGTCAAAGTACGCCTGCGGGCACAGGAGAGGAAAGTGCGGGTTTATGAAGCCGGTGTAGAGGAGAAAGGGACGATGGGCGCGTTGCGCGCGGGATTTGAGGAAGCGTTCAGAGAGATCCGCGACCGTTCGGTCATAGTCGTTGTGCCAGTGTTCGCCGGGGCCGCATTCGGTGACGTGGCTGTTGTTGCCGCGCCGGGCGTCGGGCGTCCGGGAAGGGGCGACCATGCGCTTGTGTTTCCATTTTTCAGCGTCGTCCATGAGGCGCTTGCCAAAGCCGTGCAGGCGTTCGGGGCCTACGAAATGCGTGCGACCACAGACAACGGTTTCGTAGCCGGCGGCTTCGAGGTAGTTGCCCATGGTGGGGATTGACGCGGAAAGAGGCGAGCCGTTATCCCATGTACCAATCTGGTGGACGTATTGTCCGGTCATAAAGGACATGCGCGCCGGTACGCATATCGGGCAGGCGGTGTAGGCATTGTCAAAGGCAGTGCCTTCGGATGCGAGGCGATCCAAGTGCGGCGTTTGGACATGGGGATGGCCGTAGCAACCGGTGACTGCGGGATCGTGTTCATCGCTCATGATGAGCAAAATGTTGGGACGTTTAGGTGCCAAGGGGTGCTCTCCTTAAAAGCTGTTTTCACAGTATAATACAAAATAAACGCATGGGCAAGGTAGGGCAAACAGGCGTTGCCTCCCCGTCTGCCGACAAGCAGGCAACCCCTCAACGATGTCCAACTCGCGCAGGCCCAAAGGCAAACCCTTGCGCGCGTTGTCTTTCAAGAAGACAAAAAAGCCCATGAGATCATCCGCGCGGCTTGCTGATTTGTAGATTTGCCCGTGCGCGAAAAAAGAAAAGGGCGTGAGTGGGCAATTCTCACGCCCTTTTCTTTTTTAAAATTCGAGGTGATCTTTATTTTTTTACATCTGAAAATGAAGCATCGTCACAATCGAAAGCACACGGTCTTTCCTTCCGCTCATAATCGCATTGACTTCAATATGTGATCCATCATCAATATCATACCCTGCACCCAATAAAGTACCCAGTATCAGCTCATTTTACCGGAAGAACACGGACACACCCGTCGTCACAAAATGGCGCGCGATGCGGTCGCCGTTGGCAAAGAGAACCGAATACCCATACATGGCATTTAGTGACGTGCGTTTTGACATCACCTTGCGAACGCCCGCGCCACCGCCCAATTCGCTGACATTGCCCCAACCCCAAAAATCGCGCGCGGCAAAAACTTCTAAAAATGGAAAGGCGCGCTTTTCAATCGCCATGGGAATATTCAACCGGTAGAAACCCGATAGCGAAGAACCAAATCCCTCATTCACAGTCAAATAACGCCCCCGAGCATCAACTGTTGCATTGTCGAACGTCTGGGTTTGATCTTGCGATGCAACCCGATCGCGTTGTTCGCGCCAATCTCGATTCCCCGCGACAAATGCCCCGCCAATTTGATGCCATCGATCGATGGCATAAGCAACTTGAACCCCCGCGCTATAGAACAAGTCGCCATTGGAAAACCGCACAGACATAATCGGCGTCACTTCCAACCGGCCCGCCCGGAGGGGACTGAATGTGACTCCTCCAATGCCTTCTTGTTCTTCTTCTCCACCGACAATATCGGCCCGACCGGGCGCGCCCAAAGCCAACAGACCAACAGCCACCCCCATAAGCCAGCGTTTCATGGCGTCTCCTCCTGAAAGGTGTGAATCCCGGCGTTTCAATTAAAATATCCAAAAAAATCGCCGCTGTCAATCGCCTAGTGTCCAATCGGTCACCGCCCCCTGGGTGTCCTCAACTTGTGCTCTCGACCTCCTATCTGCCCCTTCCATCCGCGCGGCAGGGGAGAATGAACTTTTTGAGAAGATATGTGTATGAGGATAAAACGACCGCGCAGACAATTGGCTTGACGCGGCTTCAGGTTCCCCGTTAATTGTTGCACTGGCACGAGTACCGTATTTTTTTGAAAGGACGACCGTATCCGATGGCAAAAAAGGCACTGATCACCGGCATCACGGGACAAGATGGCTCTTATTTGGCAGAACTCCTGCTCGACAAGGGTTATGAAGTACACGGCATTGTCAGGCGCGTGGCCCTCGAATATCCGGAGCACCGCCTCGGACGCATCGTCCATTTGCAGCACAAAATCGAACTCCATCCCGCGTCACTCGAAAGTTTTCCCAGCATTTACACTGTCGTCCGCACGGTGCAACCCCACGAGTGTTACCACCTCGCCGCGCAAAGTTTTGTCGATACATCCTTCAAAGACGCATTTTCAACCCTCAACACCAACATCAATGGCACGCATTACGCGCTCGAAGCCGTGAATGAACTCGTGCCCGCGTGTCGATTCTATTTTGCCGGGTCGAGCGAGATGTTTGGCAAAGCCGAGGAAGTGCCCCAAACGGAAATCACGCGCTTTCACCCGCGTTCGCCCTACGGCATCTCCAAAGTCGCGGGGTTTGACCTCACCCGCAACTACCGCGAAGCTTATGGCCTGTACGCGGCCAGCGGCATCTTGTTCAACCACGAATCTCCTCGTCGGGGGTTTGAATTTGTCACCCGCAAAATCACCTCTCATGTGGCGCGCATCAAACTCGGGCAAACCGGCCATCTCTTGCTGGGCAACCTCGACGCCAAACGCGACTGGGGGCACGCCCGCGAATACGTCAAAGCCATGTGGATGATGTTGCAACAAGACGCGCCCGACGACTACGTCATCTCAACCGGCGAAACCCATTCCGTACGCGAATTTTGCGATATCGCCTTCTCACACGTCGGCCTTGACTATCGGGAATACGTGCAGGTCGATCCGCGATTCTTGCGCCCCGCGGAAGTCGATCTGCTCATCGGCGATTGCACAAAGGCCAGGGATAAACTCGGCTGGACTTATGACATGGGCTTTGAGGACCTCGTCAAAGACATGGTCGACGCCGATCTCGGCCTGTTTTCAAAAAACGCATAAAAACGAATCAGCAGAGCGGTGTACAACTGCGTAGCGATTCATCAACGCAAGGGAGTTAGTAACAGTTTCGGGGGGGGCGTCTATGACTTGCTTCGCGCCTGCCTGTCGCGTTGCTCATGGCAGACAGGTAGGCGTTCCGCCTGTGCGTCTATGAACTGCTGGTGAAGCGTCGCAGTTGTACATCACTCCGTCTATTCGTCTGTGTAACATCAGTTCACAACAAAGGAGCCTGAACTATGTCTCGCATTGGACGCGCCGCGGTGATGAGCGGCGAAAAATTTGAAATACGCGAATACCCCGTTCCGGAGCCAGAACCGGGTTCAATTTTGCTCAAACAGGAACTCGCCGGCATCTGCGGTACAGACCTACACAACTGGGAGTATCAGCGTTTGCAGGGCGAAATCATCCTCGGTCACGAAAACGTCGGCATCATCGACAGCCTTGGATCGGGGGTGGAAACCGATTACTTGGGCAATCCCATCGCGCCTGGGGATCGGGTTCTTTTCGCGCCCGGCACAAATAAGGGCGCGTACGGTTTTCTGCAAGCCGAAGACGCACCTTATTTGCGGGGCGGTTTTGGCGAATATATTTACCTGTGGAACCCGGACACGGTGGTGCTAAGGACCGATATGCCCGCGGAAGTTGCGGTCATCACTGAGCCTTTTACCATTGGCGTACACGGCGCGATGCGTTCGGACCTGCAATTTGGCGATACTGTTGTCGTGCAGGGTTCGGGCGCGATTGGCTTGCTCACGCTCGTCGCGGCCAAAGTCAGCGGCGCGGGCAGACTCATCATCGTCGGCGGTCCCAAAGGCCGTTTGGAATTGGCCGAACGCCTCGGGGCAGACCTCGCCATCGATATTGCCGAGATACCCGACCCCGAAGAACGCACCCAAATTGTGCGCGAAAACACGCCCCGCGGCAAAGGCGCGGATGTCGTGTTTGAATGCGCGGGATTCCTGTCGGCCATTCCCGAAGGCGTTACCTTCTTGCGCCACGGTGGCACTTATGTCGCCATGGGGCATTTTGTCGATGTGGGGTCTTTTGACTGCAATCCCAACCAGATGTTTATGCGCCGCAACATGCGCCTTGAAGCCGTGTGGGCGAGCACGCCCGAACACTTTGTGCGCGCGCTGCCCATTCTCGAGCGAAACGAATACGCCTTTGTCGACCTCGTCAGCCACACCATACCGCTCGACCGCGTGGCCGAAGGGTTTAACGCGCTGCACAGTGGGTACCACCTCGACGACAAAGACGCGATCAAAATTGCGGTTAAAGGCGGATTGGTGTAAAGGCAATTTCTTTTTGGCATGCTTTCTTTTTCTCGTATCATGCATCTATTCACTGCTGATTCGTCGACGTCCAAATACATTTATGTCTGCCCAAAACTGATCGATGCCATAATAACGACCCCTTAGTTGTCGAGGTTGTGCAAAGAAGAGGAGGAGCCTTATGATTGGATTTGATACGCTCAAGGCGGCCCTGCGGTTGCAGGGGAAGAAGCCGGCTTTGACGAGCAGCAGGCGCGGGCCTTGGTGGCCACCTTTGCCGAAGGGATCGGGGAGGATATAGCGACACGGGATGGGTTGAAAAAAACAGAGGCGGCACTGCGCGGCGAGATTGGGGCTCTACGTGGCGATCTGGAGAAAATGGAGGCGGATCTGCGCGCGGATATGCGGGCACTTGAACAGCGCATGACGATCAAGTTAGGCGGCATGCTCGTGTCGTGGTCGCTCTCAGCTTGCTCACCGTGCTCAACCGACTGTTCGGCGCCGCAACGACCCCCTAATGTGAAGTGCGAAGAGGGAGAGGCGATCATTGCAAGCCGCTCGTGAAGTTCGGCGGCGAATTGTTGCGTTGGAAAAAAAATAAAAAACCGCGATGGACATCACATCCACCGCGGTTTTTTGTGCGTTGAGGGCGAGATCAGAAACTGATTGCGGCACTGATCATCTGCACGGGATCAGAGAAGGACGCATTGAAGTGCTTGAAGGCATAATCAATGCTAACGCCCTTCCCGGACTCGGTCTTGTAATCGATGCCGCCACCGAGAGAATAGTCTTCCAAATCGTGATTGTGCTTATACCCGCCGCGCAGGGCAAAACCCACCGCAGTGGTCGGGCGTTTGAACCGGTACTCCAGACCAAAAAGCGTGCGCTCGTCGAAGTCAATCGGGCTGTCGATCTCGGTGATGAGGTTCAAGTGATGCGGCGCGGGCGTTTGACCAGAGAGCGAAATCAGATCGAAGACAAAGCCCAGGCGGAACGACCGAGGCAACTCGAAACGCTCGCGCTGAAACTCTTTTTCCTGGCTGAAGTTTCGCACACTCATGGCAATGACCAGATTGCGGAATCCGGTATTGAAATAGGTGCCGATATCCACGGCAAACGCGCTGAGCTCATTGGACATCGTTTGCCGATTGCCGGCAATGAAAACCGTGCTCGACCCCAGGTTTTGATGTGCGAAACGCGCCATGGCACCCACCGAGAACCGATCGGTGATCTGAAAGCCCCAACCCGCGGACAGGGCGTAATTCGTCGTGGTAAACGTGCCCGTTGGGGTGAACCCCACACTGGCGGGATCGGGATTAATCGCCGTGCCATTGATCTCTCCCGCGTTGTGCGTAATAAAGCCCACGCCAAAGGTGCCGGGTGCATTTGGGATTTTGAAAACCGCGCCGGCAACTTGGTGATCGGTTTCAAAAATCCATTTGGCATGACTAAAAAACGCCTGCCGGTCGTGTACAAAGCCCAGCAAACCGGGGTTGAGAAACAAGGCACCCGGCGCATCGCCGATCAGCCCTGCACCCGCATCGGCCATGGCGGCTCGTCGCGCGTCTGTGGAAAACGAGAGAAACACAAAACCGCTCTGACCGGACTTCACGCCCGAGGGTCTGGCCTCTTCCTGATTGGGATAAATGGGTTCCAGATCGCGAATTTTTTCGCCGCCGAGCACCCGAGGATCTTCAAATTGCGCGCTGGCTTGCCAGGGCAGCAGGGCCATTGCGAGTAGATAGGCCCAGATCATTTTGCGGTATTTCACAACAACCTCCTTATCTGGCTGCGAGCCTATCGAATCACCACGAACTTCTCGATGTCGGTCTCGCCCGTGTCGGGATTGGTAATATGCGCTACGTACACGCCGCTGACGATGAACTGATTGTTGTCATTTGCCATCAGCGGCCACTCTTCGTCGCCCGATCCGGAAACGTGATCGATTCGCGTGACCAAATCGCCTTGAAGCGTAAAGATGCGAATGATCGCCCGTGCGGGCAGGTTCACAAAGAGCAGTTTGTTGGGCTGACCCGTGAAGTTCAAACCGCCTGCGGACAAATCGCCGCCCAAAATGCTGTAGGGATTGGGCACAATGCGAACTTCTGTCAGATCGTTGGCAGGTGCTGAAAACGGACTCACGCCATCGCCGAGACCTCGCGTGGCGAAAATACTGCTTTCCTGCCCATCGGCATCCACAGCGGTAATCGCATAGAAATACCGCTCGCCGCGAACGACTTCCGAATCAATAAAGCTGGTTTGGGTGATGGGTGTCGTGCCGTTGATAGGAATCGGCGGATCGGGCAGATTGGTTTGATGCCCGACCATCTTGTAGAGATTGTAGCCCACCGCGTCGGAAACCGCAGCCCATTCGATCTCATTTTGCGCCGGTCCCGATTGGTAGGTCACATTGGAAGGCCACGACGGCCCGAGCGGAAGACTCGGTGAAACGCCGATGGGCCACGAGACTTCTTTCCCCTGTACCGTGCCGTTGACCACGCGGCGATCTGCCCATGCCTGTCGCGCCAGTTCCACGCCTTTCATCAGTGAATCCTGACCACTGTCGAGGAACGCCTCTTTGTCCGCAAAGGAAATCTCTCCGGTGACCCACTGCGCGCCCACGCGCTTGTTCTCGTCTGCATGAGGACCAGCCACAACCCAGGCTTCTACGATGTGAACCCACTCGCCGGGTTTCAGGTCCCAAGGTCCCCACGTAATCTGAAATGCCCACATATCGACAGACGTGGTTTTGTGGTCGGGCGCGTCACTCTGGAAAATGCGCTGCTCGCGCGTAGTGCCCGGCTCCACAATGAAATCGTACACTTCGGGGCGGCTATTCCCATCTGAAGACACCCAGTTGGAGCCATTAACGCGCTTTATCAAACGGGGTTGAGAGGACTCAGAGTTTGGATCGTTGAGGAACCAGTTGTTCCCATCGGACAAATCTTCAAAAGTCGTGGGATTTTGCGACACGTAGAGCCAGAGTTTGCCCTTGTATTCGGATTCCAAGAACTCTCCTGCCGAGATCCGTGCGGCTTTGGCCAATTCGAGAGCCTCGTGACCTTCGGGAGGCGCGGGTTCGCCGCGATCATCGCCGTCAGAGCGATAACCATCATTGATCGCCGAATCGCCGTCTCTCGCATAGAAGAGCTTCTGCTCGTCATCGAAAAAATAAAGCTCATCCCATTCGCCGAGCGCGCCGAGATTTGCCGTGCGGTGGCGCGCGCCCACTTCTATTGCGCCCTCATCCCGCACCTCGCCGGCCGGGCCTTGTCCACCACCTCTTTGAATGTAAGCGTTGTGCCCGATGTAGAGGCCGCTGAACACCGGATTGGCCGTGGTCGACTCGGGACTCGGCGCAGATCCGCGCGCGCCCACTCTTGAGTCGGGAACATTGGGCGGGTCGGGTCGGCCATAACTGCGGATGAGAATGAACATTTCATCTTGCTCTGGGCTTTGCCATGCATAGAGCCTGCGCCGCTCCGTGAGACCACCCGCATATCCCACCTCGAGCGGGATCAACAGATCAGCAGTCAGATCTGGGATCACCTGATCGAGGCGGTCGGGAAAAATCGTCCACAGCGTCTGCGACAAATTCACGCCATCCTGCGTGACAGTTGGCGGTTGGTTGCGGTAAATTTTTGGCGTAAGACCATCACCGAGTTCAAAATGCGTGCGCGTAAAATCCCGCGCGTCCTGCTTGTAGTCGTTGACAAACTTTGTAAATGGTTTGCCCAACAACTCGGGCTGGTCGCCCTGAAATGGCTCAAAATAGGACGGCACGTTGAAATCTTCGACGGCAAACTGCCACCATCCGTCCATCACTTGGGCATTGACCGTGCGGACGTCCGGATTGGTGAAGCCCGTCGCCCGTCCACCCGGGGAATTGATGACGACAAAATAGTCGATACTAGGCCAGTTTCCCCACATCCTTCCGATCCATTGCGCGCTGGCATCGCTCAATGGCATGAGCAATGCCGCGAACACCAGAAGTGTTGTAATTCGTCTTTGTGTCACATTTTCTCCTATGGGCTTAAAGTGAAAAGCGATATAGAACCACAGATGAACACGGATAAACAGGGATCGGGGGTCAGCTTTCACCACTTTTGCCTTTCTTCATCTGCGTTCACCTGTGGTTGCTATGGCGAATTAGAAGCTAAACCTGGCACCAAAGGTGATGTCCCGGCGGTCACTGAAGAGGAGCGAGGGGCGTCGCATGTCTGGAAAGTCTTCGACCTCGCTGCCCGGCCGCTTGCCTTCTTGCAACTTGCCGTTTGAGTCAACAGTCCAGCCGAGGGATTCCATATACGCTTGGAAGCGGTTGCGGGTATTTGTGCCCGAATATTCAAAAGCCCTGCCACCGCTGTAACTGCCCACGCCTGATCTGGGCGTGTCTTCGGGCGCAAGCCCAAAAACGTCGTTGCGATTGCCGCCGCCCAGCGTGTGCGTATTTTTGAAGTTGAGCGGGTTGGAAACCTCTATGAACAGCATAGGCGAACCTGGCATGTCGAACATCTTGGAAATGCGAAGGTGCGCGGCGTATTCATCAACCCACTGCGCGTTGAGCACATTGATCAGCGAAGCATCCGCATTGCCCGGGTTGTAGTTAAACCACTCACCCGCCTCGCGATCAAAGTAAAAACCGAGATTCCAACCGCCCTTGAGCATGCTCTGTTCGCCGCCGTAATCGAGGGGCGTTCGGAAATTGCCACCTAATTTTATCTGGGGCTTCGCCTTAAATGGAGGTGCGGCATTATTCGGATTGTTTTCAATCACAGTTGTCGAAGGCGTTGAAACCGTCTTCACATCGCGGATATCTTGCCACGATGTGTTGCGAACCCGCGCCTGGCGAATGTCGTAAGATAAGAAACCGGTAAAGAACTGGCCCCGCGTCTTCTGCAACTTCAGTTCTAGCCCGCGCGCATCAGTCGCAAAGGCATTTTGCGTGTTGCGAGGAGCACCCGTGTTAAATGCTCCCCTGACCCGCGGGGCAGACCAGGATTCGTTCTCGCCATCTTTGAAGTAAACCGTTCCCGTCAAGAGATACTGCCCCATAAAACTGCGTTCATATCCCATTTCGTATTGAATGGTGCGCTCCATTTTCATCCACGGATTGCCCAAGAACTCCAGCGACTGCCCCAAACCGCTCTGTGTGCGATACATATCGCGCGTGTTCACAAGTTGGTTGAAGTGCCCGTAGTTGATGAACATTTTGCTCAAATCCGTAATCGGATAAGACGCGCCAAAACGGGGGCTAAAAGCCCAGGTGGTTGGCGGGCGCACTTTACGCACCGCTCGATAAACAGCCTCGGCATCTCTGCCATACCACGGGAAATGGGTTTCATTTGGCAGGTCAAAGTAAAGGTCCGGGCGATGCCAGTCCAAACGAACCCCGGCATTGACCACGATATCGCGGTACTCCATCCGGTCCTGGAAAAAGACACCACCGTAGATCGGGGTTTTCACAAAATAGTTGTTGTGGTCACCCGTCGCGCCGCCCGATGGCACATCCGACTCGTTGAGAACGCCATCCCCGTTGATATCGCCATTGCTGGGTAGGTCCGGGTCATTGCGCCCGGTCCACGGAAAGATCACATCACTCTCTGAACTGGTGCGCGGGCCTTCGTATTCATCCCTGTAAATGGGGTCGCTGTATTCCGGCACCGCGGCTGGCACATAACCCCGGTTTTCGTGCAGGTCAAAAAAATGAATCTGGATACCGGTTTTGATCTGGTGATGGGGTGTCATCTGGCTGGTGAAATCAGCCGTAACATCTTGTTCTTTGATCGTGGACCAGTCGCCGGCACGGCTGTTGCCGCCACCGCCTTGCAGTCGAAAGACATTGAGAATGTCGTTGCCACCGGGGTTGTAATTCCAGCCAAAAGGGGCTTCGTTTAAGACCACAGCGCCCCGCGCCCTGGCAGCATCGGCACTGTTCTCATCTACCTCTTCTCTCGAACCGTCTGTGTGAATGGCAATGGCAGGCGCGTTGGACTGCTTTTGCGGGTGCCAGGATGTGGTCCAATCTGCACCGCCAAACCGCGCGGTCACATTGTAAAACGACTTGGACGACAGGGTGTGCGTCCAAGAGATCAACCCGTGATTGCGTACGATTTCCAATTTTTGGTAGTCGGCAGAGGGCATAAACATGCGCGAATGGGAATAATTCTCAAAAACCGACTGCTGTGTGCGCTGCGGCACGCCCACGTTGTTGCCCTGATGGCTGCCGTGCTGGAACCCTCGAATGTACTGGACACTCAATTTGGTCGTGGCCGTTGGGGTGAACGTGAGCTTGAGTTGTGTGGTGTTGTCCCGATAGGAAACCGTGCCCACGTCAAAGGGATAGGCCATGCGCTCCTTGCGGCTGGATGCGGTGAACCCGATCTTGTCCTTCAAAATGGGGCCGCCAACCGTGATGTCCCACAAATAATCGGAATCGCGATCTTCTGGATTTGCATTGAACGGCCCTTCGGCATAAGGATCGTTGCCATCATAAGATCGGTGTTGCCAGTCCCATATCCCTTTGGCCTGCTCAACAGTGGTAATGGGATCTCGACCATTTACGCCAGACAGCCATTGTTTGCCATCGGCTGTGCGATTGGCGAGTTCCCGATTCCAGCCGATAAAGTCCGGTGCGCCATCCCCATTGCGGTCTTCGGTGGCGGTCATCGATTGGAAACGCCCAATGTCCCACCAGTTTTCTTCCGCGTATAGATTAGGTCCAAAGTGCTTTTTGCCAGCGGGATTGTAAGTACCTTCTGCTGAACTAAAAAACTGGCTGGGTTCTTTGGTCACAAAGTTCACAACGCCCGCGCGGATGTTCCCGTATTCGGCATTAAAACCGCCCGTGAGCACCTGAACTTGCTTGACCGCTGTCTTGGAAAACGACGTATAAGCGCGCTGATGCCGATTGTCCGACGCGGTCACGCCATCCATGTTGAACCCGATTGTCGTGGCGTCTTCACCGCGAATGGTAATGCCCCATGCATCGGTGTCCAAACCCACCTGCGTGGCGACCTGATCGCGAATGCGCGGGCCAACGGGAATCGCTTCGAGCTGTGCCTGCGTTATTGCCTGTTGTGCATAAGAAACATCCATTTGAACCGGGTCGAGATCGGCTGTCACCACGATCGCCGCCAATTCGACGGTCGATTCTTTGAGTTGAAAGTCAACCGTAGCCGTGCGGTCTAAAAGCACTTCCACCTCGGTCTTGGAAACGTCCTGATAGCCCACGAGCGAAGCCCGCACTTCGCACGTGCCGGGCGGCACCCGCAAAATGAAGTATTCGCCGTTGACATCGACTGTCGCGCCCATGGTGGTGCCCACAACAACGACATTAGCACCCGGCAAAGGCTCGCCGGAATCTGCGTCTGTCACGCGCCCGGCGATTTTTCCCGTGGTCTGTGCGCGCAGTGCTGCGGGTACGGCGAGCAACACCGCACACAACAGGACCCCTAAAAATCCCGGTGGGCGAGAACCATATCTGTAAGCGTTCTTCATGCACGACCTCCTTTGAGTTATGAAGCGAATGACAGCGACAGACAAACAGTTTGCCTGTCCCAATTTGGTGGAGAGCCAAATTATGATCTAAAATTGGCGTTGTCAAGCCATATTTGAGAACGATTTTACCAACCATGTACTTATAAATTGAGGTCTGCAAGGTAGGTTGCGATTTTCTTTGGCTGTCCATCTATCGTCGTTTCCATTGCGGCGATGACCATGGCGTACGAGACAATGTTTTTTTCGATGCGCGTTTCAGAAGGCGGTCCCCCGTTGAGCCAGTTGAGAAATTCATCGAAGAGGTGATCGTGCCCTTCCCATGCGATTGCGGGCGCGTCATAGACTTCGGGATCTCGTCCAACGCGGTGAATGGTCACGGTGGCACCTTCGGCGATTTCGACCGTGCCCGCTTCAAATTCCGCGCGGTAATGTTCCCTGTGCCAGCAGTTGGTGATGCCCGCCGCGGAACTGTTGCCTTCGTAGAAGGTGTGCGTGCCATTGTCCATATTCACGAGATACATGCCGCTCGAATGGTGGTCAAAGCTCGACCATTCGGGGTTCCAGCCAAACCCCATGAGCGTGTCGGGATCCCCACCCGAGAGAAAGCGGAGCATGTCAAAGTGATGCACCGAACCTTCAAAGAGGAGACCAAATTTCATGGTGTGCCGCCAGTCTTTGCCCCATGAGCCAAATTTTCGGTAATCGCAGGCATAGCGTCCGATAATGTGTTGGAGGCGGCCGAGGCGGCCTTCTTCGCGAATCCGCACGAGTTCCCATTTGTTGCGCGCATAGCGATAATTTTGAATGATGGCGCAGGGCAGGCCCGTTTTTCGCGCTGCGCGAACCATGTTTTTGGCCGCATCGAGCGTGTCCGCAATGGGTTTTTCAGAGAGGACAGGCATGCCGGCTTCAAGCGCGGCAATGGCCGCGGGCGCGTGAAATTGCGGCGGCGTTGCAATGCCGCAAAAGTCCGCTTTGACAGAGGATATGGCGTCTTCGTGTGCGGTAAAAAGTTGATCATCGGACAAGCCAAGTGCCCGTGCTTGACGATCCAGCACATCCCGATTGACGTCGACGAGCCCGATGATTTTGACGCGATCGCCAAATTTTTGCGTCATGCGATTGATCCAGCCACCGGCCATCCCACCGCCGCCGACCATAAGACACGTTTTGACTGCCATAGCACACTCCTGAAAAAAAAGAAACCGGCGTATCGCGCGCATGATGCACCGGTTTTTTGCGATTGCGAAAGAAATATTAGGGCGTGTGATCGCGCCACTTTGAGGTCTTCAGTACCCGAACACATCTCCCGATTCGATCGCGCGCTGCATGCGGTTATCTTTTGTCCATGCCGGCTGCGGCAGCATGAATTGGCTTCCCTGTGAACCGGGTCAAAAACGCAGCATAAAAAATATAACGCGTTTCGCTCGGTTTTGCAATTGGTCCCTCGTTTGTCTTTCCGCTTGCTTCCAAAGTCGAAATCTCATATATAAAACTCGCGTTTGCCGATCATACAGCCGGGGTTTTAAGACATTGCGTCATTGCTGAAAACGAGAGGAGAAGATTATGGAAGACCTTGAAATGCAACAGTATCTGCTCGACTTGCAGGGCTACCTCGTGGTTGAAAATGTCTTGTGTGCAGACGAAGTTGCAACGCTCAACACCCTATTTGACCAGCAAAAGTTGCCCGCGCCGGGAAAAACGCAGCGATTTGGCAGCGCCCCAGATGGGGCGGGGTTCCTGCAATGGGGAAAACCCTTTTGCGACCTCCTCGATCACCCTCAGATTATGCCCATTTTGCGCTTCAGATTGGGCGACTGCTTTCGCCTTGATCGGCTCTATGGCATGTATATGAAAGCGGGCATGAAACGCGGCCGCCTGCACGCCGACTACGGCGCCATGTCGCCCATTGCCAAATCCGTGCCGGGTGAGTACTTTCATTTTTTTAGGCACGAGATAACCGATGGGTTCATGGTTGTTGCGTGGAGCCTCACAGACGCAGGGCCGGATCACGGGGGCTTCTGCTGTATTCCCGGCAGTCACAAAAGCAACTACCGAGTGCCCCAAAAGATATTTGACGCGCCCGAAGAATCGCCCCATGTGATCATTCCCCACGCGCCCGCCGGTTCGGCCATTTTATTTACCGAGGCCCTGACGCACGGCACATCGGCTTGGCATGCCGAGCACGAAAGGCGATCTCTGCTCTATAAATATTGCGTGGCGCAAACCGCGTGGCGACCCAATCGCGTACAACCGCCCGCGAATGTGGCGTTGACGCCGCGCCAGCAGATTCTCTTCAGATCCCCCTCAGAACCCCATCGTCACTTCCCATCGCTCTTTGAAGGCTTTTGAAGAGGACATGTGTGAAGCGTTCTGATTTTCACTACACCTTGCCCGTGAACCTGATCGCGCAACACCCGACGCCTGCGCGCGATGGGTCGCGTTTGATGGTACTGGATCGCGCGCGGCGTGCGATTTTGCATCGCGCGTTTTGCGAATTGCCCGAATTTTTGCGCGCGGGCGATTGTTTGGTGTTGAACGAGACACGGGTATTTCCCGCGCGGTTGAAGGGGTATCGCCCGCGCACGGGCGGCGCAATAGAGATTTTGTTGCTGCGGCCCGATGGCGATTGCTGGGAGGTGATGGCGCGTCCCGCGCGGCGATTGCAAATTGGCACCGAAGTTGCCTTTGAGGGAGCAGACCTCATTGCCGTTGTCGCGGAGGTATTGGATTCGGGCAACCGCCGCGTGCGGTTTGAGGGCGAAGGGTCGCTGGATGAGTTGCTAAAAACCCATGGGCGCGTGCCATTGCCACCCTATATTCGGCGAAAAGATAATACAGAGGATCGAGAGCGGTATCAGACGGTTTACGCGCGCGTGCGCGGATCGGTTGCGGCCCCCACTGCGGGGCTTCATTTTACCCCGGATCTGCTGGCGCGAATTGAGGCCATGGGCGCGGGTGTGGCGCGGATTCTGCTTCACGTAGGTCCGGGTACTTTTCAACCCGTGAAAACAGAAGATGTGCGCGATCACGAGATGGACGCGGAATTTTGGCAGGTGGATGCGCGCGCGGCAAAAACCGTCAACCGATGTCGGGCACATAACGGGCGCGTCATCGCGGTGGGGACGACGGCGGTGCGAACGCTTGAATCTGCGGCTGTAAAAGCCGGAGCGAATTGGCACCTGAAATCCGGGTCGGGGTGGACGCGCATCTTCATCTATCCGCCCTACGATTTTCGGTTGGTGGATGGTCTGATTACCAATTTTCATTTGCCGGAATCCACATTGCTGATGCTGGTCGCAGCCCTCGCGGGGCGAGATTTCGCGCTGCACGCGTATCGAGAAGCCGTGCGCGAGGAATATCGGTTTTACAGTTATGGCGATGCCATGATGGTGGTGTGATGCTGCTCCCTAGAACCCGATAGATCAAAAGGAGTACAGGCTTGAAGATCAAAAGTTATGAGACGTATGTGCTGGGAACGCCCTGGCGCAATTTGACGTATTTGTTTATCGAATTGACAGACGGCACGCGCGGGGTTGGCGAAGCGCGCGTTTTGGGCAAAACCCACACGGTGCTGGAATTTTTGAAGGATACCAAGCACCACTTTATCGGGCACGATGTGTACGATATCGAGGATCTGTATCGCCGATTTACGCTTCTCGATTTCGGCGTGCCGGGTGAAGTCGTCATGACGGGGTTGGCACTCGTGGAGATGGCGTGTTGGGACTGCATTGGCAAATTGACCCATCAGCCCGTGTACAATCTGATCGGCGGCAAGACCGTCGCGCGCGTGCCCGCCTATGCCAATGGCTGGTACACAGTGGAACGATCGCCAGAGGAATTTGCCAAAGCGGCTCGGAAAGTGATAGACCGCGGATATATCGGCTTAAAGTTCGATCCGTTTGGCAATGGCAATCTGGAACTGACGCGCGACGAATTTTTTAAGTCGATTGAATTGATCGAGGCCGTGCATGCGGTGGTGGGTGACCGCGTGCAAATTTTTGTGGAGATGCACGGGCGGTTTGCACCGCATCAGGCCATCGAGATCGCCCGAGCCATTGAACACTTGCGCCCGGGGTGGATTGAAGAACCGACTCGTCCGGAAGACTTGGGCGCATTGACCCGCGTGGCGCACCACACGTCCATCCCCATTGCGACCGGAGAACGGCTTTACAAGGCATCGGAGTTTAGAGATTTATTTCCCATGCGGGTTGTGGATATTATCCAGCCAGATTTGAACCAATGTGGCGGGTTGTTGGAGACCAAGAAAATCGCTTCGACGGCTGAGACCTATAATGTGATGGTCGCGCCGCACAATGTGGGTGGGATTATTACCACCGCTGCGACCCTTCACTTGATGGCGACCCTGCGAAATGGCAAAGTGCTCGAGCATTTTAACGATTTTGCGGATGAGCACGTCAAACGCGCGGGAACGCCGTATCCCGAAGTCGTGGATGGTCATTTTGAATTGCCCAGCGGCCCAGGCTGGGGCGTGGAGATCGATATCGATTTCTTGCGTCAACACGATGGGGGAAAAATAGACGGTATATATGCCGATCCCGGGCTGAACATGTTTGTCAATATCGACTGGGCGATGCGGGAACAGGGGCAGTATGAAACTTGAGCGCGGATCCCGAAGGCGATATCCACGAAGGACATTGGCGGTGTACAACTGCGACGCCTCATCAGCAGTTCCACGACACGAAGAGGGGATGGGCAAAAGTGCAGGGTGCAAAGTGGTTTTGGGACTGGGTGGGGTGGCTCTCTTACGTCTCGCCTTTTTTGAAAGCGAACGGCCATGAACTACGCCATTGTTCTGGCTGCTGGATCGGGAAAGCGGATGGGAACGCGCATCCCAAAGCAGTTTCTCGATCTCGCCGGGCGCCCCGTGTTGGCCTGGGCGCTGACAGCTTTTGAACGCGCGGACTGCATTGACCGCGTGGTGCTCGTGGTGGGGCATGCGGGGGTTGATGCTTGTCGAGAGCGGTTCGGCAGCCAGAAATTTTCCAAAGTGGTCGATGTGGTGCCCGGCGGTGCCGAGCGGCAGGATTCTGTGGCGCGCGGGTTGCGGGCGATTCCGGCAAGTGCCCGTGTGGTTGCTGTTCACGATGGCGCGCGCGCATGTGTGACGCCCGAGGATATCGACGCGGTGGTTTTGGCAGCGGCTGAACGCGGCGCCGCGGTTTTGGGCACTCCTGTGACAGATACGGCCAAGCGCGTGACGGGCGATCAGGTCGCAGAAACCCTGGACAGATCGGCATTGCGAACCGTGCAGACGCCCCAAGCGTTTCGCCGCGATGTGATTTGCCGCGCGCATCGGACAGCGCGCGCATCGGGATATTTGGGCACTGATGATGCGGCTCTGGTAGAGCGTTTGGGCGAGGCTGTGGTTACAGTGCGCGGGCGATGGGACAATATCAAAATCACATCGCCCGAAGACCTCGACCTGGGGATGTATATTTTGGAGAAACGAGGCGACGTGACACCCGCATTGCGAATCGGTCAGGGCTATGACGTACACCCGCTCGTGAAAGGTCGGCCCCTGATTTTGGGCGGCGTGCATATTCCCCACGAGAAAGGATTGCTGGGGCATTCGGATGCCGATGTGTTGACCCATGTTGTCATCGATGCCGTGTTGGGCGCGATAGGGGCCGGTGATATTGGTCAGCTTTTTCCGGATACGGATGCGGCGTACAAAGATATTTCGAGTCTCGTTTTGCTGGCGCGCGCAGCAGAGGTCTCAAAAGAAAAGTGGGCACAAGTGCTGAATGTGGATGCCACTGTAATGGCGCAGCGACCCAAGCTGGCCCCGCATATTGCACAAATGCGCCAGAACATGGCTCGTGCATTGGGCGTGCCGGTTGTGTGTGTGTCGGTAAAGGCGACGACAACCGAGCATCTGGGCTTTGTTGGACGCGAAGAAGGCATGGCAGCACAGGCGGTGGCGTTGGTGAAAGTCAGTCGTCAGTAGGGGCAACCCTTGTGGTTGCCCAATCGTCATTTCAAGACACAAGACGGGCACTTTCACACTTATGTAAGGATAGATCATTGGAATACTTTGCCGAGGTCTGGGATTCTTTTCTGGTCTATTTGAAAGATCAACCGCCGGGGCGGATCTATTTTTTTTTGTGTTTGGGTGCTTTTTTAGAGAATGTGGTGCCTCCAGTTCCGGGCGATACCGTCATTGTATTTGGCGCGTATTTGGCCGGGATCGGCGTGATCGCTGTTTGGCCTGCTTATTTTGCGATGTGGGTGGGCAGTACTGTGGGATGTTTACTCATTTACGGCGTGGCTTTTGTGAAAGGACGAGCGTTCTTTTTGCGGCTAAATCTGAAGTTTTTGAATGAAGAAAATCTGGGTCGCGCGGAGGCGTGGTTCAATCGCTATGGCGGCAAAATTGTCGTTTTCAACCGGTTTTTGCCCACTGTGCGGATATTTGTTGGCATTGTGGCGGGCATCAGCCGAATGCATCCGGCGCGCATGACGCTTTACGTGGTGTGTGGCACGTTGTTGTGGAATAGTCTGCTGGTTTACTTTGGCTTGATGGTAGGCGAAAACTGGCAACTCGTGGTTGACGTGCTCAAGACGTATAATCGCGTGCTGGTGGTGCTGATGGTTGTGGGTCTGATCGGATTCTGGTGGTGGTGCAAAAAAAAGCGGACGAATGGACAAATCGACGAATAGACGCGCAGGCGCGCTGCGCGCAATGTCGATGAACTGCTGCGCGGTTATTTGACTTTAGCCTTCCTTTATTGCCCTTTTGGGCTTATTATTTTTTTCACGGCATTTTGAACACTTATCCGGTGCAATGGGATGAAAAAAAAGATCCGCGTGGGGGTGTTGTTTGGTGGGAAGTCGGCAGAGCACGAGGTGTCCTTGCAGTCTGCGCGCAATATTATTGACGCGATTGACAAGACAAAATACGAGGTGGTGCCCATTGGGATCGACAAATTGGGTCGGTGGTTTTTGAACGAGGCCGAACACTTGTTGCCCGAATCCACGACAATGGAACTGTCCGATGCGGAGCAGAACGCGCGGGTTACTTTGATCCCAGAAGGTCGAGGTGAACTGGTGGCCTGTCTGCCGCGCAACGCTCGGCAAGGGGAATCCGCGTCCGGTTCGGTCGATGTGGTTTTTCCGGTCTTGCACGGGCCGCTGGGCGAAGATGGCACAGTACAGGGATTTTTGAGGTTGGCCGATGTGCCCTATGTGGGGCCCAATGTGCTCGGCTCGGCTGTGGGGATGGATAAAGATGTGATGAAACGCTTGTTGCGCGATGCCGACCTGCCCACGGCCGCGTGGCGAACCGTGCTCGGGTTTCAGTTGGAAGATTTGGATCTGGACGATGTGATTTCCGAACTGGGACTGCCCCTATTTGTAAAGCCCGCAAATATGGGTTCTTCGGTCGGGGTGAGCAAAGCGCGCGATAAACGCGCGCTGATCCCCGCTCTGAAGGCAGCATTTCGCTATGACAACAAGGTGCTGATCGAGGCTTTTGTCGAAGGTAGGGAAATTGAATGTTCTGTATTGGGCAATGAAACGCCCCTTGTCTCTGTGCCCGGCGAGGTCTTGCCACAGCACGAGTTTTATTCTTATGAGGCGAAGTATCTCGATGAAAAAGGCGCGGTGTTGCAGATCCCAGCAAATTTACCCGAGGAGGCTGTCGCACAGGTACAGGACCTCGCGGTTCGCGCGTTTCAAGTGCTGTGTTGCGAGGGGATGGCGCGCGCGGATTTCTTTTTGAAAAATGACGGCGCCTTTGTGGTGAATGAGATCAATACCATTCCCGGTTTTACGCGGATCAGCATGTATCCCAAGCTGTGGGAGGCCAGTGGGCTTTCTTATGCGGAATTGATCGATCGCCTCATTCAACTGGGCGTTGAACGCTATGAACGCGATCGGGCACTTGAGACGTCGTTTTTTTAGGGATCAGCCCAGCATGCCGCTCGCTTCTTCACGGCCTAGGGGTAACTTACAACTCTATTGGGTGTAAAACGTTTCATTGCGCGAAACGCGCTGACTGTTGAGGCCATGATGTCGCATTCACAATCCATTTTGTTGATCGAATCCGACCCCTTATTGCGGTCTTTTGTGCTTGAAAAATTAGCTGACCTAGGCTGCGATGTAGATGTGGCGGACGATGCAGAGGAAGGTCGGGTTCTCGGGCAAACCAGACACTACGATCTGATTCTCAGGGATTTGCCAAACCCCTTTTCGCTCGATGTGTTGGAATGGCGCTTAAAGCGTATTTCACGGCAGCCAACGCCGAGACATCTGAGGGTCAGTGCATGATGTGTGTTCAGCAGTTGGCTGGCGCGCTGTGATCCAAACAGCGAGTATGGCGCGGGTATCAAATTTTGGCATCGAGACGCCTTCCCGACCAGCGCGTGCTTTCGGTGGGTTGCGCGCGTTTGCGCCGCGTTCCGCGCGCGATTTTGAGGTTGCCCACAACCGCCTGCTTTTATATTTTTGAGCACAAGCCACCCTAGCTCAGTTGGTAGAGCACCTGATTTGTAATCAGGCGGTCAGCGGTTCGAGTCCGCTGGGTGGCTCCAAAAAATCAACGGGTTACGACCATAAGTCGTAGCCCGTTTTGCTTGTGGTGACATACTGAATAACGCATTTCTAGCACGTGCTTTGCGATTTTAATTCAGAACACGTCCGAACCATTGCCGAGATCAATGTTGGATAATCGAACCGGAACCCGTGTGTGACGTGAGCCGGCCGGAGCACTTGCTCGCGGAATCTCGCGATCCCAAAGAGGAGAGGCCGTTTCTATGGTGGGAGTGGGAACAACAGAAATTTTCATCTGTTTTTTGTTGGCCGTGATTGGCTATGTGGGATTGACCACCGCGGTTGTATTCACGCTGCGAGGCCAACCCCCGATGGTGCTGCGGCGTGCTGTTGCGCTGGTCGTTGTCGTGCATGTGCTTATGGTGTGGGTTTATCGCTATGATTGGCAATTGGATCTGGCTGTGCGAAATGGGTATGCGGGATTTGTCATTTTTCACACGGCACTTGTGTTGATTCTGATTTCTGCCTTTCCCAAGAGGCACGTAGCGCAAAAGCTCGTTCATATCTCGTTTGTGATTGTGACCATGGGCGCGACCGGGGCATCGTTTCGCTATGACGAGGTCTCGATGTATCGCTTTGTTGTGGTTCTATGTGGTCTGGTCGGCGGGGCCGGGCTGATCAAATTTTATATTTTGGATCGGCGAAAACACAGCGGGTGCCCCGCTGTTGGTGAAAGTGGTCGGAAGACGTAATCCAAAACACAAAACGAGACGAGAGACACGCACGCGCGGATATGTCACAATAAAGCCGCGATTCGCGCGGCGGCATGGCCGTCCCACAGTTCGGGTAAGCGACCGGATTTGTAACGTCCATTCAAGACCGATTCGGCCTCTGCAAGAATGCGTTCGGGACGAACCCCCACCAGTGTGTTCGTCCCGATTTTTATGGTCTCGGGTCGTTCTGTATTTTCTCTGAGGGTCAAACAAGGGACGCCCAAGGCCGTTGTTTCTTCTTGCAATCCCCCGGAATCGGTCATGACAAATTTTGCGTTTTTCTGAAGGTTTAGGGAATCGAGATATCCGACGGGATCGATGATTTTGATACTGTCCATCATCTCAAGGGCGTGCAAAAAGCCAAATTGGGAAAGGCGATTGCGGGTTCTCGGATGCAAAGGCCAGGCGATGGGGCACTTGCGTTGGAGGGTTTGCAACGCGGATAGAATGCCCCTCAGCGTATCTGGACAATCGACATTGGATGCCCGGTGGAGGGTGAGAAAAACGTATTCCCGCGCGGATAAATCGTGCGTGTCCAAGATGCGAGATTCATCGGCTTTGGGCTCCAACAGGACCAGGGAATCTATCATCACATTGCCCACAAAATGAACGCGGCTGTTTTCGATCCCTTCGCGCCTCAGATTGTCACACGCCTGCTTTGAGGGCGCGAACAAAAGGTCGGATATTGCGTCGACCATCAATCGATTAATCTCTTCGGGCATTGACCTATCTCGACTTCGCAACCCCGCCTCGATGTGTCCAACGGGTATTTGTAATTTCGCGGCATCTATCGCACACGCGATGGTGGAATTTACGTCGCCGACGACGATCACCCAGTCCGGCATTTCCGACACCAAAACTTCCTCAAATCCCATCATGATTTGGGCGGTCTGGTAAGCGTGACTCCCGGACCCAACATTTAAGTGATAATGCGGCTTGGGCAGGTTTAAGTCTCGAAAAAAAACTTGGGACATATGGTCATCGTAGTGTTGTCCGGTATGGACTAAAATCGGATCAAACAAATTCGGGGCTTTGACCAGTTGATGCCACAAGGGGGCAACTTTCATAAAATTGGGTCGCGCACCCGCCACCAAGATAATTTTCATCGTCATGCTCCTTTACGCAAAAGTATGTGTTGCCCGTGAGGAGATATTGATTGATCGCGCCGCGATTTTTTTTGAGATGGGGGGGCGGGAAATCGGGAAAGTAAATCGCCTTGTATTTTTGACTCATGAGTTTTGTCATCCAATTTATTGGTATAAACTATCGTATTATAGCAGCACTGTCAAAAGGTTAAGTATCGCCATTTCCCGAAGATGCGGGACAATGCCGCTGCTTCAGGTTGGCAATTGAAAACTTGCACCAATTGACAGAACTGATTATAGTGTATGGCAAACATCTCGAACAGGCCCAGCGCAATCCAAAGGGCTGGAACCCGCCGCGAAAAGGATATGCATGCAACCCAACATCATTTTGATCAATTGCGACGACCTCGGCTATGGCGACCTCGGCTGTTACGGATCTGAAATTAATAAAACGCCGGCACTCGACAAAATGGCCGAAGAAGGCATCAGATTCACCGACTTCTACATGGCCTCTCCGGTTTGTTCGCCCTCTCGAGGTGCTATGCTCACCGGTTGTTATCCCTCGCGCATTGGCTTTGGCGCGTTTGATGGGCGTTGGGTTCTTTTTCCCGGTCAGGGGATTGGACTCAACCCCAGTGAAATCACCATCGCCAAACTCCTCAAAAACGCGGGATACGCCACCAAAATTGTCGGCAAATGGCACTGCGGTGACCAACGAGAATTTCTGCCGACCCGCCACGGGTTCGACAGCTATTACGGCATTCCCTACAGCAACGACATGGGCCGACAAAGAGAAGATGACGCGTATCCGCCGCTGCCCTTATTGCGCGACGAAGAAGTCATTCAGGTTCAACCCGACCAGCGCGGCATCACCGAACGCTACGTCGAAGAATGCGTCCGTTTCATGCGGGAAAACAAAGACCAACCCTTCTTTCTCTATCTCGCGCACATGCACGTTCACTTGCCCCACTATCCCCCCGAAGCCTTTGTGCGAAAATCTGAAAACGGCGTGTATGGCGCGGCCGTTGCCTGCATTGACTGGGCGGCCGCGGCCATTTTCTTTGAACTCAAATCCCTGGGCATTGACGACGACACCCTCGTCGTTTTCACCAGCGATAATGGCTCGCGCGCCCGCGACGAAGGCGGCAGCAACGACCCTTTGCGCGCCACCAAAGGCACCACATGGGAAGGCGGTCAGCGCGTCCCGTGCCTCATGCGCTGGCCCGGCAAAATCCCCGCGGGCGAGGTATGCGGTGAACTCGCGTTGTCCATGGATTTCTACCCCACGCTCGCAGCCCTTGCCGGTGCAGAAGTCCCCACGGACCGCATCATCGATGGCAAAGATATCCGCGCGCTTATGTTCGCAGAAAACGGTGCCACATCGCAACACGAATCCTTCTTTTATTACAAACGCAACAGTATCGAAGCCGTGCGCTGCGGCAGATGGAAACTCCACATTCGCAAAGACGAGCGGGAAATTGAGGAACTCTACGACCTCGAAGCCGATATCGGGGAAACCGATAACATCGGCGATCGACATCCCGATATCGTGCGAGAACTCATGGCGCGAATTGAGGCGTGTCGCAAAGACATCGGCGACGAAGCCGCGGGCATAGCAGGCGAAAACATTCGCCCTGCCGGTCGCGTCAAAAATCCCGACACGCTGACGCATTTCGACCTCGATCACCCCTATATGATCGCAATTTACGATCTCAAGGAACGGGGTTGATTTTGTAGGGTGGGCGCGTGGATGTACGCGCCTATGGATCCATGCACTTACTTCATCGCCTGGGCAAATCTCTGCCCTTTGTATAACCGGGGCCACCGGCTGCCACATATCCAGAACTCGCCCCATTGGGGTCATCCGTGACCCAAAACGAAAATAATCGCCCCAACCGCAGGTGAAACTTGAATCTTACAGGACGCCCGCAGAGCGCGGATAAATTTTTCCCAGAAGCCCATAAGACTTCGCAACAAGTGCGATCCACACCCAGCGGTATGCACTGATCAGCGGTCAAACCAGCCACGGGTTGACCCTTTTCATCCAGCACGTCCACGCGCAATTCACCGCCTAAAGTCGCCACATTCACAAATAACCGATGCCCTTGAAAGAGCACGGGGCGCGTGGTCAACACACCGCCCTCGGCACTTGCATCCATCGCTGCAAAACCGTCCCGCCGAAGGGTTGCCAATCCCGTGCTCGCGCCCGCATACATCACCCGCCGACTTCGCCCGGGCGCGCCCACATCTGTTTTGTTGAGCGTTGGCGAGTGACCGGAAAATCCCGTAAAATAAATCCACACTTCATCTCCCACCACCAGACAAACGCCGCCCACAGCGTGCAAATACGCCCGATTCCACGCGCCAATACGACGCGATGACGCGAGAAAAGGCGTGCGGTCTGGTCGGCTAAAATGAAAGCCATCGCGGCTATACCCCAGTTCCAAATCCATTGTCTTGGGCACGCCTTCCGCTGCACAAATACGATTTTCAGGCCCTCGAAAAATGGCAAATATCCCCAGCATCACACTCTCATAAGGCGTTGCATTCACATCGTAAAGCGCGACATGGTGATCGGGCCATTCGGGATCGGGCAACGCGAGATCGTCAATGCGCTGCCAAAAAACCTCGTCTCGCGCTTGATCCCACTTAGCCCCTCTCAAAAAGTCATCGCGTTCCTGATAAAATCGCGCGCGCAACCCCGCATGCCGCCGGCGAATGCTCATACACCATTTTTTGCGAAATGGATTGTAGAAAAACGACGTATTATCCCCCACGGGCGTTGTCACAATCGGATCAGACCAATGAATCCCATCGGGTGACGTATGCAACCAACCCTCGCCTGCCGTGTTTTCTTTTTTTTCATGCCGATAGTATTGAAACATCTTAAAGCGTTCTTCGGGTTTTTCCGCGTCGTGATCCAACCACACCAAACACCCGTCTCGATCATACCCCTCCCGATTCGGCCATACCAGATTTGTTCCGGGCACAACATCTAATCGCGGACGTTCCCAATGAATGCCATCTCGACTTGTTGCCAGTGCAGTACTGTGAAACCAGCCCGGCATGTACCACAACTTGAACAACCCATCTTCGGGATCGTACCACGCGCCATCATTAAATGGCGCGGCCATCGGGCAATTGCCATTGTCCATCTCTTCGTCTGTCTCGGGTATCAAAACCGGACTGGCCTCGTGGATTTGCGGTTTGCCAAATCTCCTCGTGAGCGAGGTGGATGCAATCAAAAAATCATCGACAAATACCTGTCTGCCCAAGTCAATGCAAATCGCCTCGGGCGGCGCCTCCAAATAGGGAACAGAAAGAGGTGCTTTGCCATCTTCATTCCCATCGCGCGGCGGCCAAACCTCTGGCAAGACAATCCCGTTGTACAAATTTTTCCTTGGTGTGTTCATGATCACCTCACGGAGACTGCGGACTGTGGTTGAGTGGTTGGCGAAGACGCCGCTCAGATGGATTCGGGATTGACCTTAGATTATCAACGAGGTTGACAACCATCTGCCTTCCCAACTCATTTTGATAGTACTTAACCAGAACACTCGTAGAAAAAAAAGAGAAAGCCATTACCGCTCCTCCCTTTTTTGCGCACGATCTTTGCCATGGATCCTTTGAACTGAGATGTGATTTTGAGCACTTCCTCCATTCCCCAATCCCCATTTGCCGCTTGACCTAAAAAATATAGAAGTTTATACTCTCATTTGAGACGCTCTTCACTGCAAAAAGGAGATTTGAACATGGAAAAGGTGACCATCTACCACAACGTCAACTGAAGCAAATCCAATGGCGCGATGGATATTTTGCGCGCCGCCAACGTCGAGTTCGACGTGATTGAATATTTGAAAACGCCGCTGAGCGAGCGGGATTTGAGAAAATTTCTCGCACTTCTGCCCGGTGAACCCAAAGACCTGATTCACCCCAGTTCTTTTGAGAATTTGGGGCGCGATATTGACGCCTACAATACGCCCGATGCCCTCGTGGGTTTGCTGTTGGAACACCCCGAAGTGATGAACCGACCCGTGTGTATTCGCGGAAATCGCGCGGTGATTGCCCGCCCCGCGGAAGTCGTGCACGAAATCCTCGATTAAAGAACAGCCGTCGAGACCTGAACCTCGACGGCTGTTCTTTAGCAGTTGTTTCTTGTTTTACGCGCCATCTACGGCTTTTCTCAGCGCGTCCCCGTTGTTCTGCCACCACGAATGCAGAATTGAGATATCGACCCCGATATTGAAATGCCGCACCCCCATATCGAGATATTCCTTTGCCTCATCGGACGACATGATCTCTGCGCGGGGGGGAACGCCCATACTAAGGGCGGTCTTAAACACCTCATTCCGCGCGTCCGACACGCTCGGATCATTGCGCTGCCCCGCCTTGCCAACGCTCATCGAATAATCCGAAGGCCCCCACTGCACCATGTCCACCCCCGGAACCGATAGAATCGCTTCCAGATTTTCCACCGCCTCCTTTTTTTCGATCATCAAAACGACGACTGTTTCGCGCATTGCCTTCACGTACTCGGCACCGCCACCATATCCCATATACGTGTTGCGCCGCGTGTACACGCTGTAGAGACCGCCATCTTCTGGCGTATCTGGAAGTGTCACGCGCACACACGCCTCGGCGTCTTCTTCCGTGCGACAGTCGGTGAATAAAATGCTCCCAAACCCAGATCCAATCGCGCGTTGCGCCAGATAGTGTTGATGGCTGCGGTCAATTTTGAACATCATCCCCATGTCGTACAACTCGGCCGCGCGGCACATGTTGTCGAGATCGTAGAGGTCAAACGTGCCGTATTCGCCGACGTATTCGACATAGTCGTAAAGGCCCGTATGTCCAATGGCTTCGACAATCGCCGGCCAACTCGAATGAATGCGCGTGCCAATGGTGGGTTCGCCCGCGTCCAGTTTTTCTCGAATGATGTTGGGTTTCACGATAAACTCCTCTCTTGAGATTATTTAAACAACGCCTGAAAAGCCCGCTTTGTTTTGTGCAACACGTCTTCGGACAGTGTTTTGCCATCCGAAATTTTCGCGTTATCTGTCAGGTGATCCGCGTTGGTCGATCCCACAATGGCAGTGCATACCTCCGGGTGAGACAGCGCAAAGCGCAGCGCAAATTCGATCAGCGGCATGTGCCCCGCCAATGCCCGCAACGGCATCTTCTGCGCGCGATCCCACGGATCGGCCATATACGCACCGTCTGGACGGTCAGATTTGAGATATACGCCGTTGGCAATGGGGCGTTTGATGATCGTTCCGATATGTCGGTCGCGCAAAGTGGGCATCAAATTTTCAGCAGATTCCTGATACAGCACATTGTAGGTAAATTCCTGCGTGTCCAAATCCCACTTTTTCGCGGCCTCAGCCGCTGCGGGTCCGTCAGCCGATACGCCGACAAATTTTGTCCACCCCTTGGCCTTGGCTTCCAACAGCGCGTCAAACGCCGCGTTCCAATCGCTATCTTCTCCCGGCAACCCGTGAAATTGCACGATATCGATCACGTCCATCTTCAACTTGGATCGGCTGGTGTCAATTGTCCTCAAAATCCCCTCGGGCGAATAATCCTTCACAATTTCGCGCTTGCCCCCTTTGATCACCTGATAATCGCCGCACTTGGTCGCTAAAATAAATTCATCTTTGCGATGCGCGATAAATTTTCCGATCCGCTCTTCACTGTCGCCGTACATGGCCGCGGTATCAATAAACGCGATACCCAAATCGAGCGCGCGGTTCAGCACCGCTTCAACCTGCGCGTTGGGCAGTGTTGGATTTCCAATTTGTGCAGCACCGAATCCAATTTCCGACACTCGCAATCCCGTCTTTCCCAAGGTCCGAAATTTCATGTCAAAGCCCCCATTTGCCGATGCGGCGGTGATATTTGCGCGCGTTGCGAAAATGTTTATATCATACATCTAAACGCGGTTGAAATCACGAAAAAAACCAAGCGGAATGAATATGGATAAACAGAGCCTGCACTTCAATACCCCATGCGTCGCAGGTAATCGCGATTGGCCTTTGCCGCTTCTGCCGCGGGTTTTGGCGGATAGGGGCGGTCGAGTTCGACGGACACCCACCCGTCGTAGCCCACCTCCTCGAGTTTCTCCAATGTTGCTGTTGCGTCAAATCCCAGATTTCCCGCGCCGAGTTCTGCAAATCGAGCGTCTCGATTAAACTGCCCCGTGCGGTGGTTCCAGGTCGCGGGATCATTGGCATGTGCGTCTTTCAAATGCACGTGTCCAATCCGATTTCGCAACACATCGCTTTCAAATACCCGCATGGGATCGCTTCCCGCTGCCAACATGTGTCCCGTGTCGTAAAGCAACCACAAATCGGGCGCGGCCGTCAGCAATTTTTCGGCATCCTCAACGGTCTCGATCAGCGTTCTCAGGTGTGCGTGGTGGAACCCCTTCACACTGTGCGCCTTGCAGTATGCCAGCACCTCATCCAAAGTGCGCGCTGCATTTTGGATGTCTTTATTGGTCGGATCATCTCCCCCCCACGCCGCACGCTTGAGCGAGGGCACTTCTGCCGCGTCATTGCCCAATGCGATGTTATACCGAATCCGATCAATCGGGGTTGGGCCTCCGACATTGACCAGATGCAATCCATTTCTTTTTGCGAGATTGGCCCTATCGACCAGGTCATCGCCATTTTCAATTTTCAGGCCCTCAACCCCATCCCACCCGGCCTCGGCCACTTCTGCCAAGACCTTCTCGGGCTGTTCGTGTTGCTCGCCCCGAAATTGAATCAGATGACAAGCCAGCTTAAATTTGTCCATACCCGCGTCCTTTCTAAAAGTTGGTCAAGGGTTGGGGACACCCCCCCGGGGTTACCCTATCGCCGTTTCGAGATACAAGTGGTTGGTGGTCAGTGTGTTGCTGCGCTTCGCGCTTACAAATGGCTATGTATCACTTTTTTGTTTCATCTTTTGATAGCGCGTCACTTGATTCTTCTTTTTTAGAAACGCCACCGCGATGAGCACCACAAATATGCCAACAGCCAGTAGGCTTCCCACTTTTTTTTGTGGATGATCCACCCACCACGCTAGAGCAATCACCGCCCCAACAGATATGCCCGCCATCACTATTTCTCGAACCACCGCTCGTCCTTTCAAAAAAGTGACCCCTTCAACCCATCCCAGATTCATCGCGTTTGTCCACCTCAGTGCTAAAATACACCTTCGGCAGATCACAGTCCACGAAAAAGCGATCCTCCGGAACGGTGTAGAGTTGCGCCAGCAGGTCATCGGCGCAACGGATCAAAAAATCATCTGGCGAGGAAAAAAGTAACACTATCATCTGATTGGTTTTCTCCGTATCTTTATCCATTAGGGGTCAGCGGAACAGGCTCGCCTTGGCGTGGATGATGATGATCGGGCAACCACAAGGGTTGCCCCTACGTGGTTGGGTGGCCTTCTCACTTCTCGCCTCTTAATTGTTCCCATGCTCTTAACCATTACCACCACGTACAAGCCAGCGACCGATCTGGGCTATCTGCTGCACAAACATCCCAGACGCGCGCAGCCCTTTGACCTGTCTTTTGGTCGGGCACATGTTTTTTATCCCGAAGCCGCGGAGGAACGCTGCACGGCTGCCCTCTTGCTCGACCTCGATGCCGTGGGTCTCAAACGCCGTCGCAAAGCACTTCCGGATTACGTCACGGACCGTCCTTATGTCGCCTCTTCATTTACCAGCGTGGCCATCGCCCGCGTGTTTGGCACGGCGCTCAAAGGCCGGTGCGCGGCGCGCCCTCAGCTCGTGACTCGGCCCATCCCCTTGCGCGCGGAAATTTGCGTTCTTCCGTGTCGCGGCGGCGACCAACTGCTTTGCGACCTGTTCCAGCCATTGGGATATGCGGTTACGGCCAGATCGCATCGCCTCGATGAAAAATTTCCAGAATGGGGAGATAGCCCGTACTATACCGTTGCACTTGAAGCAAATATCCCCCTGAAAGACCTGCTTACCCACCTCTATGTCCTCATCCCCGTACTCGATGACGACAAACACTACTTTGTCAGCCAGTCTGAAATTGACACCTTGATGCGGCGCGGCAAAGGTTGGTTATCGAGCCACCCCAAGCGCGACCTCATCGTGGACCGGTATCTCAAACACCAGCACACCCTCACTCGTGAAGCCTTTCGCCTTATGGACGACCTCCCCATCGATCTCGTTGTCAAAGACAATGAACTCGTCGTCGAAAACAATCTCAGATTGAACCGGCAACGGTGCGATGCTGCACTTCAAGCACTCGAAATCAGCCGCGCGCAAAGCGTCCTCGATCTCGGCTGTGGGGAGGGTCGCTTTACACAGATCTTGGTCGACCACCCCCAATTTACAAAAATTCTCGGCATGGACATTTCCCATCGCGCGTTGCGCGGTGCAAAAAAACGCCTTGACCGATTGCCGCGCACACAGCGCGCCCGCATCGAATTTATTCACGGTTCCCTGTTCTATCGCGACTTGCGCCTCGATGGTTATGACGCCGCCGTGCTCTTGGAAGTTATTGAACACCTCGCGCCCGCCCGATTACCCGTTTTCGAGCGCGTCGTATTTGAATATGCTCGTCCCAACACGGTTATCGTCACCACCCCAAATGCCGACTTCAATATCCGCTGGACATCCCTTCCCGCCGGGCAGTTTCGGCATCCCGATCACCGGTTTGAGTGGTCGCGCGAACAATTTCAAAATTGGGCACGTGGCGTGGCAGAAAAATTCAAGTACAGCGTCGCATTCAAATCTATTGGCCCAGTCGATCCCGAAGTGGGGCCGCCCACGCAAATGGCTGTATTCACCGAAAAATGACCCGTGAACATCGCAATCCCCGAAATCGCCCTCGTCGTGCTCATCGGCGCGTCTGGTTCTGGCAAATCCACATTTGCCAAGGCCCATTTCAAATTGACCGAAGTGCTCTCCTCGGACTTCTTTCGCGGCCTCCTCAGCGACGACGAAACCGACCAGACCATTACGAAAGAAGCATTTGAAACCCTGCACTACGTGGCCGCCAAACGCCTCGCCAATTACAAACTCACAGTTGTCGATGCTACGAGCGTTCAGGAAAGTGCCCGCAAACCCCTGGTCGCGTTGGCCAAACAATATCACGTCTTTCCAATTGCCATTGTCCTCGACATGCCCGAAGCCCTGTGCCGCCAACGCAACAAACACCGCCCGGACCGCAACTTTGGCGATCACGTGATTGGGCACCAATGCCATCAACTCCGCCGCTCATTCAAACGCCTCAAGCGCGAAGGGTTTCGGCGCATCTATACCCTGCGCTCTGAAGCCGAAGTCCAGCGCGCGCGGATCACGCGCGAAAAGGTTTGGAACAATCGCCGCGATGAGCGCGGACCTTTTGACATCATTGGCGATGTACACGGCTGTTATGACGAACTGATCGCGCTGCTCGACAAACTCGGCTACGACATTCAACCCGGCCAGATCGCGCCCCCGCCAGGGCGCAAAGCCATTTTTTTGGGCGATCTCGTCGACCGCGGCCCCAAAACCCCGCAAGTGCTCGACCTCGTCATCCGCATGGTCAATTCCGGCGTGGCTTTGTGTATCCCCGGCAATCACGACGCGCGCCTCGTCCGCGCGCTGCAAGGCAAAAACGTCAGACTCACTTATGGCCTGTCCGAATCCCTGGAACAGATCAAAACCCGCGCGGATCGCAAACGCTATGCAAATTTCCTCGATGGGCTCGTCAGCCATTACGTGCTCGACGCCGGCAACCTCGTCGTGGCGCACGCCGGGATGACAGAAGAATTGGCCGGGCGCACTTCGGGCGCGGTGCGCTCTTTTGCCCTGTATGGCGAATCCACGGGCGAAACCGACGAATTTGGTCTGCCCATTCGCCTCAACTGGGCTGCCCCATATCGCGGCGCGGCCACAGTCGTCTATGGGCATACGCCCGTGCCCACCCCCGAATGGCTCAACAACACCATCAATATTGACACGGGTTGCGTCTATGGCGGCGCGCTCACGGCTCTTCGATATCCCGAAAAAGAATGCGTTTCCGTGCCCGCACGGAACATGTATGCCAAACCCGCGCGTCCCCTCGTCGCAGAAACCCCCCGCGCGGCACAGCAGATGCACGACGACATGCTCGACATCGCCGACGTCATTGGCAAACGCGCGGTGGATACTTTTCTCATCCCGCGCATCACCATCCGCGAAGAACACGCCATTGCCGCCCTCGAAGTGATGAGCCGCTACGCCATCGATCCAAAATGGCTGATCTACTTGCCGCCGACCATGTCTCCCTCAAAGACCAGTTCGCGCCCCGGTTTCCTCGAACACCCGGATGAAGCTTATGCTTACTACCGCGAAAACGACTGCGCGCGGGTGATTTGCGAAAAAAAGCACATGGGATCCCGCGCCATTGTCGTGCTATGCAAAAATGGCGATGTTGCCCGCGCGCGCTTTGGCTTTGCCGAGCCTGCGCCGGGCGCGTGTTACACGCGAACGGGCCGTTCCTTTTTCGACGATTCCGCGCTCGAAACCGCGTTTCTCACCCGCATCCAAAACGCCATGTCCAAAGCCGGCCTCTGGGACGGACTCAACACCTCTTGGATCGCCCTCGACTGCGAACTCATGCCATGGTCTGCGCGCGCGCAGCAACTTTTGCAGGATCAATACGCGGCTGTGGGCACCTCGGCCCGCGCCGCGATCGACGCCACCTTGGCCGCGCTCGACGCCGCCGCAACCAACGGCATTGATGTTGCCGATACGCTCGCCGAATATATGGCGCGTTCTGGACGCATTGACCGCTATATCAACGCGTACCGCGCGTATTGCTGGCCCGTTCACAATCTCACAGACCTCAAACTCGCGCCTTTTCACATCCTCGCCACAGAAGGCGCAGTTTACCACAATCGCCCCCACACTTGGCACATGGAAACCCTCGCAAAACTCTGTCTTGCCGATCCCGATCTTCTCCATGCCACGCCCTATCGCGTCGTCGATCTCAATGACGCGCAAAGTTGCCTCAATACCACCACATGGTGGGAACAAATAACGGCCCAGGGCGGCGAGGGCATGGTCGTCAAACCCCTGGATTTTGTTGCGCGCACCAAAAAAGACAGGCTGATTCAGCCCGCCATCAAATGTCGGGGTCGCGAATACCTCCGCATCATCTACGGCCCCGAATACACCACCTCCGAAAATCTCAAAAAACTGCGTTGGCGGAATGTCAAAACCAAGCAGTCCCTCGCGCTGCGCGAATTTGCCCTCGGCCTTGAAGCCCTCAACCGCTTTGTTCAAAACGAATCCCTGCGCCGCATTCACGAATGCGTCTTTGGCGTTCTGGCGCTCGAAAGTGAACCCGTGGATCCGAGGTTGTAAACGCTTGCTGTTTTTAATTTTTGGGATCTATCCCCTAACCCATCTGTGTTGTAGGCTGCGCCTGTGCATCCATTCACACTTCACCAAGAGGTTTAACTATGCCAGATCGTCCCAATATTCTGTTCATCATCACGGATCAGCAATACGCCGGGGCCATGTCCTGCGCGGGCAATCCCGATGTTCACACTCCCAATATGGACCGCCTCGCCCAAACCGGCGTGCGTTTCACCCGCGCCTATTGCACGCATCCTCTATGCGGCCCTCAGCGCGCCAGCTTTATGACGGGTGTCTATCCCCATCAAAACGGCGCGACGAGCAATGGCACGCCGATCAAGCCCGAGTACAAAGGGCAAACCCTCGGCAATTTTCTCAAAAGCGCGGGGTACGATTGCGCGCTCTCCGGCAAATGGCACGTGCCCGGCACCACGCCCGAAGAAAGCGGCTTTGAAGTGATCTGTGGCAACCGAGATAGCGAAGTGCCCCTTCGCGCCATCGAATTTATGAAACGCCACCGCGACAATCCCTTCTTCCTCTTCGCGTCATTCCTCAACCCCCACGACATCTGTCAAGTTGCCCGCAGTCAGCCCCTTCCGCAAGGCCCTGTGCCAGAACCCACCGCCGTAGAAGAATGCCCGAATCTGCCCGCGAACTTCGCCATTCCGCCCTATTCACCCGACATCCTACAGATGCTGCGACGGGCCAACCGCCGCGTCTATCCCACCATCGAATATACCGAAGACGATTGGCGACGCCTTCGCTTCCTCTATTATCGCCTGTGCGAAAAAGTCGATGCTGAAATCGGCGTTCTTCTCAAGGGCCTGCGCGACCTCGGCCTTGAAGAAGACACCTATGTCGTCTTCACCTCGGATCACGGCGACGGACACGGCGCGCACAATTGGAATCAAAAAACCAGCCTCTACGAAGAAGTCATCAACATCCCCTTCATCATCAGCCACACGGGCGTCACGCCAGGCGGCAGCGTCAACGACACGCACCTCGTCTCCCTCGGCCTCGACCTCTTGCCCACATTGTGCGAGGTCGGCGGCGCGCGCGCGCTCGATGGCCTCGAGGGGCTGAGTCTGCGGTCTCTCGCCGAGGGCCGCGCGCCCGGCGCATGGCGCGATGATCTCGTCGTGGAAACCATCATCGACATTGGCTCGGGCCCAGGCGGTGGGGGGGCTTCGCGCGCGGTGCTCACCGACCGCTACAAGTACAGTGCCTTTCCCATGGGACGCTACCGCGAGCAACTCATTGACCTTCAGAACGACCCCGGCGAAATGGTCAACCTCGCGGTCAGCGCGCGTTTCAAAGATGAACTCCACGACCATCGCCGTCGCCTGCGCGCATGGTGCGAAAAAACAGGGGATGAGTTTCTGAAATTACGTCTGTGAGTGTGCTGCATACAGTCGCCTGATCACGCATCTCAACCCCCGCGTTCAACGCGCGCATGCGACAACGCGCCGCAAATACCATGCGGTATTGTGCAACCCCAATTTTTCACCTGTTATCAGGAGCTCCAACATGGCCGACGAACGGGGTACAACTGCGTCAGCAGTTCACCTGCTCAAAAACAAATTTTCCAACGGTGAAGTTGCCATTGGGCCTTTCGTCAATCTCAGTTCTGGCGCGCTCATCGAGATCGCGGCATACAGCGGGTTTGACTTTGTCATTCTCGATACGGAACACGGGCCGCTCGACATTCCCACCTGTGAAGATCTCTGCCGCGTTGCCCGCGGCGTGGATATCACACCGATTGTCAGGGTGCGAGAAAACGATCCCGCACAGATCCTGCGCGCCCTAGATATAGGTGCTGGCGGTGTGCAAGTGCCGCAGATCTGCAACAAAGCCGATGCCGAAGCCGTTGTGCGGGCAGCCAAATATTCACCGCTGGGGATGCGGGGAGTTTCGCCCTATACCCGTGCCGCGCGTTACTTTGCCGATGGCGCGGGCATCTTTGAACGCCTCAATGCCTCATCGATGGTGATCATTCACATTGAAGGCGTGGAAGGGCTTGAAAATCTCGAAGAAATCATCTCTGTTCCAGGTCTCGATGTCATCTTTTTGGGGCCTTATGACCTGTCCCAATCCCTCGGCATTCCCGGCCAAGTTGAAGACTCGCGCGTGGTAGAGCGCATGCGCGAAGCCGCAAAATTGATCTGCAAAGCGGGGCTCGCGGTCGGCACATTTGCCGATTCCCCCGAGGCGGCTCGACGCTGGATCGATGCGGGTGTCAGTTACATATCGCTTTCTGTGGATACGGGCATCTACCTGCAAGGCTGTCGCCTGATGCTTCGCGGGGTGCGCGGATAACAACGCAGAGAAACAAAAAAGGGGATACCGCGGTATCCCCTTTTTTGTTTTCCGGTTTGGCTATTCATCGTCATCTGTAGAAATGGGCAAATCTTCGCGCTTCAAAACGCGGCGACGCGGCCGACTAAACTGTTGGGGCGCGCGTTCGATTCGTTCCTGAACCTGTACCGTGTAACGCGCGGTGGGAACAGCCTCGAGCCGCGCGGGGTGAATGGGTTCACCGGATTCCTCGCAGAATCCATAAGATCGATTTTCAATTTTTTGCAAGGCATTGTCAATTTCGGCCAATTCGTGCCGCTCGTGATTGCCCAGCGTTGTCATCAACTCCAGAGACGACGCATTGCCAGCCGCATCGAGGGGATCGGCCGCGACATCACTTCTAATTTCGTCGAGGTCTTCATCTTGATTGAGCACTTGTTTGAGCAACTCGCGCTTGCGCTCAATCAGAAGTTTTTGATAAAATTCGAGCTTTTTTTTACTCAAAGGTCTATGCTTTGCCATTGCTCGTTGGCTCCCTTTTAGATGATTTGTCAATACAAAACTAAAATCGGGCCACAATTTATGGTAGCACCAAAACAATGTCAAGTCAGAGAAAAAAAATGGCGGATATTTCGTCTGCCTCAGCGCGAACAGGGGCGCCGCGATCCCATCCTCGCGCTACCCCCGAAGCGCGGCCAAAAAATCTTCTGCGGAACGCGCGTTGAGCACGTCATCAGCCGTCAGCCCTCCCTTTCGGGCAACACCCAACCCAAAGCCCATATCTTTGAGTCCATCGGTACTGTGGGCGTCTGTATTGATCGGAATTTGCACGCGTTTTTCCCTCGCATAGGGCAAAAATCGCCAGTCCATCTCCAATCGCGCGGGGTTGGCATTGATCTCTATTGCTGTACGCGACTCGGCTGCCGCGTCTATGACGGCCTTCATGTTGAGCGGATAGCCCTCGCGAGACAGCAGCAATCGCCCTGAGGGATGGCCCAAAATATCGACATGGGGATTCTGAACCGCGCGGATCAATCGCTCGGTGGCCTCTTTTTCGGTCATCGAAAACTTCGAATGCACGGACGCCACCACCAGATCAAATTCGGCCAAAAACGCATCTTCAAAATCCAACTGTCCGTCGCTTAAAATATCGACCTCAATGCCTTTCAATACCCGAATGCCCGCCACCGAGTTGTCAACCCGATCGATCTCGTCCCACTGTGAACGCACGCGATTTTCATCGAGGCCATTGGCATAGGCAGCGGCCTTGCTGTGATCGCAAATGCCGATATAGGTATAGCCCAGTGCTTTTGCCGCGCGCGCCATGTCTTCAACGCTGTGCCGCCCATCGCTATACGTCGTGTGTACATGAAGCGCGCCCTTCAGGTCGGATTGTGTGACCAACTCGGGCAGTGGGCCTTGTGCTGCGCGTTCAATTTCACCCTGTCCTTCGCGCAATTCGGGCGGAATATCGCGCAATCCCAACGCGGCAAATAGGGCTTTCTCATCGCGACAAACCACGTTTTTATCACCTTTGAACAAGCCGTATTCATTGAGCTTCAGTCCCCGGTCCTTTGCCCGCTGCCGCATCGCGGTATTGTGTTCTTTGCTCCCCGTAAAATGATGCAATGCAAAGGGATAGGCCACGTCCTCGACTATCCTCAAATCCGCGCGCATGCCCGAAGCCAACACGACACTCACTTTTGTTTTCCCGCGCCCCGTCACTTCTGTCACGCCGGGATAGTGGACAAATGCCTCGGCAAGTGCGTCCCCATCTTTCGCGCTCGCTACGAGATCCACGTCCTTGCTCGTTTCCATACAGCGCCGCACGCTGCCCGCTATGGACAGACGCATCACCCCCGGTTGTTCCGACAGATAATCGCGCAGGGCCTCGGCTTCGCTTCGCGCGGTGTGGCTCAAAAATCGCCCGCGGTGTCGCTGCAAAAAAGACACGCCGCGCAGGATATTCTGGGCTGTTTTCTCGCCAAACCCGCTCAATTTTTCGATCTCGCCCGACTCGCATGCTTTTGCGAGCGCGTCCACATCGGCAATGCCCAAGGCTTCGTAAATAGACCGCACCCGTTTCGCGCCCAGACCGGGCACTTCGATCATCTCCTGCAATCCCTCGGGCAGCGCGGAACGCAGATCGTCTATGCCCGGCAACTTCCCCGTTTCGATCAGCGTTGCGATATTTCGCGCCATCCTGGCGCCAATGCCGCGCACAGATTCCAATTCACCGCGCGCGCTCAAATCCGAAGCGGATTCTCGCAACAGGTCAATCTGCCGCGCGGCATGGGTGTATGACCGAATGCGAAATGCATTTTCGCCGTTCAATTCCATTAGCGTGGTCATTTCTTGTAGGGCTTCTACGATCTCTTTGTTATCCATTCAAAACCACCGTGAAATGTAGTGGACATTTGGCGATCAGCGTGTATTTTAGCGAGCAGCTTTTGGGTTCCCGCTCGTTTTGCTGACCGCTGATAGCTAACGGGCAATATAGATAGAGAATGGAGTTGCGTCAATGAACCAGAGACTAAAAATTGCAGTGGTGGGATTGGGGCGCATTGGCTGGCGGTTTCACTTTCAGCAGGCCCTCACATCCGACCAATTTGAACTCACCGCGGTTGTCGATCCCCTGCCCGATCGGTTGGCTGAAGCCCGGGCAGCAACGGGTTGTGCCATCCATTCGGATTTTGAATCCCTGTGGTCTGGCCCCTTGCCCGACGTGGTCGCCATTGCCACGCCGACCCCATGGCACGAAAGCATGACTGTTCGCGCGCTTGAACGCGGTTGTCACGTGATCCTCGAAAAACCCATGACCACATCCATTGCATCGGCAGACCGCATGATCGGTCAGGCTCAAAAGCACAATCGCCGCGTTTTTCTCTATCAACCCCACCGCCTCACACCCGAAACGCAAACCGCGCGCGAGGTGATTCAAAGCGGCCTGCTGGGCCCCATCTACGCCATACACCGGGGCGTGTATCGGTATGTGCGCCGCAACGATTGGCAGAGTTTGCGGAAAAATGGCGGGGGCATGCTCAACAACTACGGCGCGCACTATATCGACCAACTCATCTATCTCTCAGACGACTCGCCAATCGCGGAAGTTGATTGCAAACTCTGGGCAATTGCCACCCGAGGCGACGCGGACGACGTGGTCAAAGCCTGGATAAAAAAAGAATCTGGACAACTCTTAGACGTGCAGATCAACCAGGCATCTGCCCATGTGATGCCCGCGTGGCATATTTGCGGGCAATACGGCACGGGCATTCGAGTGGGCGATGTGTTCAAGGTGAGATATTACGACCCGGCAGAAGCCCCATCGCTCAATGTCATTGAAGGCGCGGCACCCGATCGCAGTTATGACAACCGAGATCGATTGCCCTGGCGGGAAAAAGACTTCCCCATTACCCGAGACAAACAGCGCGACTTTTACGCCAATATCTACGACGCAATCGCCAACCATGCCGCGCCCTATATTCGCATCGAAGAATCGCGCGAACTGATGCGCGTGATGGATTTGTGTCGCGAAAGTGCCAACTTCTGATCGGGATTTAGGGGATGAGTGCCTGTTGAAGCCTGACGTGGCGCGCGCCAGTATAGGGTCGTACACAAGTCCAAAGGATTTGCGGGATTGAGGACTGGGTGCTGTCAGATATGGGGTTCGACACTGGCGCGTCCATCTAAAACCCAAGTGAAAGGATATCCCATGAAACTCTCAGTCACGTCTGTCATGCTTCCCCGATGGGATCTGGAAACCACATTTACAAAACTGGGAGAACGCGGTTATGACGGCATTGAACTCCGCTGCCGGTACAATCCCGAAGACCCCCATGCCGAATTGTCCAATTGGGGGCGCCATCTCACCGATGTCAGTCCCGACAATATTTTGGACAAAGCACCGCAGATCCGCGACCTTTCGGAACGGACTGGGGTGCGCGTTTGCGCGCTGGCGCCCAATTTTACCTACGATCAGACCGAGATCATCGAAAAAATTTTCACAGGCGCGCGCGCCATCGACCGCCACAATCCGCCCCTCATTCGCGTTGGCGCGCAGCGCCACAACCGCGCGGCACCCTATATTCCGCAATTCCTCAACGCTCGCGCGGGGTTTGCCAACTTGGTCGAACGCGCGCGCGATTTCGGCGTCAAAATCATCTATGAGATTCACGTTGGCACCATTGCGGTGAGCGCGTCCCGAACCATTGAACTCCTGAAAAATTTTGATCCCGATCACATTGGTGCCATATTCGATGTGCCCAACATGATCCGCGTGGGGCTTGAAGACAGCAGAATGGGCCTCGAATTGCTCGGCCCCTATCTCGCGCATGTACACATCGGCAATGCCCGACCCGTGCAAACCGGACGCGACGCCACTGGCCGCATGCAGTGGCAATGGGATTTTTGCGACCTGCGAGAAGGCATGGCCGATATTCCTCAAATCCTCCAGGACCTCAAAGACGTTGGCTATCGGGGCTACATTTCACTCGAGGAATTTGGCCCGGGTGATGACGAAGAAAAGATCAGGGCCGACGGCACCTATTTGAAAGCCCTCATAGATCGGGATTTGCGGGATTAAACCCGGCGGGCGGAATGGGGCGGTATCTCGTGGGCAGTGCCCGAACGGCTCTGGGGTTTTATTGATTCTGATAATTTGTGTAATTCGCGAAATCTGTGGCTCATCGCCTTTTCACAACCGTAACAAGGAGCAACCCATGATCCCTTTGATCAGCAGTCTGGCGTATGGCCCGCTCGGCGCGTGCCAATTGCCTCGCACCTGGTGGAAAGTGCTCACGCGTCGGGCCGGCATTTTAGATGGCGAATATCCCGACTTTAGCGATGGCCTCGACCGCAGAGTTTTCGAGGTGCTCGGCTTAGGCCGTGAGACCACATTGGCCTATTTGCGCGACGAGATGCCGTCCTACCTCGATTTTGAAGCGTGGATTCTCGGACAGAGAGGCGATGATTTTGGGGGCTTTGAACAACAAGACGCCATTGTCAGATGGAATGCGTCTGTCCGCGCTCGGCGGCACCGCTCGGAAAAACTCGCAGAAACCTACGCAGACACGGGTCTGCCACAAGATGCGGGCATTGATTCGGCAACCGTGCTCAACAGCCTTCAGGACTGGCAGTTGTTTTACGAGCGCGACCTCCACGCGCTCGGGGGACCGGTTGTGCCCCTCATTGCCACAATCGATTTTGGCCCCCTCGGCGTGCGACAACTGCCCCGCACCTGGTACAAGATCATCCTCAAAGCAAAGGGGGTGTTGCATCCCGACTATCCCGACATGACGGCGCAGGGCCTTGACCCGCGCGTGCTTCGGGCATTGCATCTCGACATTGACGCCACATTGAAATACGTGCGCGACGAGATGCCGTCCTATCTCGATTTTGAAGCCTGGGTGCTCGAGCAATGCGGCGGTCAAATTCCCGCGCAGGCCGTTGACGAATGGAATGACTATTTGTGCCATCGCATTCACAACGACGCCAAACGCGCGGAGATTCGCGCGACGGTGGGGCGAGAAGACGACTTGATCTCTGCTGTCGTGCTCAACCACATTGAAGACTGGCACCTGGCGCATCAGGGCCTCGTAAGCGCGCAGTGAGCATTTTACTCAGGAGAAACACATGCCTATCAAACTTGCGGACTTGCCCCATGGGGGAGTGCTGACACAGGTGACTACCGACGCGCGGGAAAAATCCAATATCTATTGCGAATTGCCCTACTGCTCCGCGGATTCGCGCGTCTTTGTCTATGAGCAGAAAAATTTAAATACCGCGCCCAATACCACCGAATATGTCGCATGCGAATTTGGCACGTGGAAAACCCACGTGATCGGTCGCGGTTTGGGCGGGCCTGGCATGACCCACCGGGGCATCTTCTTTTATCGGCGCGCGGTTGCCAACAAATGCCAGGAACTCGTGCGCGCGGATTTGGGCGCGGGCAAACAGCGCGTGATCTGCGAATTTCCCGAAGACCTCCAACCGCGCGGTTTGGGAACGTTGTCGCCCAATGAACGCTATTATGCCTACGGCGTGACCCTCAGCTATCAGCCCAAAATGTTTGGCATTGAACTCGTCGATCTCGAAAAGGGCACGCGGGAAATCATCAACACGGATCCCGATATATGCAATCCGCACACGCAGTTTGAACCCACAGAAGGCAAACAAATTATGGTGCAGCACAATCGGGGTTGCGAATTTAAGCCCGATGGCACGCGCGTCAAACTCGTCGGCGACGAAGGCGCCACCGAATATCTGGTCGATATTCCCGGCGGCGAGGTCACGCGCTTGCAAGTTGGCCCGCCCTACACGCCGGGCATCACCGGGCACGAGGCGTGGATTGCGGGCGCGAATGAAATCCTTCTGTCTGTTCGCGCGGTTGATGATTACGCCCCGGAAAAGGGAAATCTCGTCAAAGTATCGGCGGACAAACCCGCAGAACGCGTCGGCACGCCGGGCTATCGTTTCAACCACGTGGGCACTTCGCCTTGCGGTCGCTACTTTTTTTGCGACGACTGGCAGGGGAATAGCAAACTCATCGTGGGCAATATTCAAAGCGGCAAAACCGCGGTCGTGTGCGAAGCGCGCACATCGATGGGCGCGGCTCAAAACACACACGGGCATCCCTATCTTTCGCCCGATCTCAAATGGCTGGTCTTCAACTCCGACCGCTCGGGACATCCGCAAATTCACGTCGCGTCCGTGCCTGCCGATCTCATCGTTCGGTTAAATTAGACCCGTGCATAGAAGCGGCTAAAATTTCGCGCGCCGAAACGCCGACTTGAACGCGGTGGCCCCATCCGAGTCCGTGCGTTGCTCAGATCAAACCCCGAAAAAATAAAACCCATTATTCTGCAATAGGTTGCGAAAAACATCTCTTGCGATTAGAAGGGGCAGACCCGTGGGTTCCGCCCTTTTTTGTGGACACAATCGCGCGTTTATTCCTCCCAAATCAGTGCGAGCGCGCCCGTGTGGCTGTGTACAAAATTGCGCCCGCCCACAGGAGCGAACTCGGAGTTGCCAAAAAATCCCGCCATTGGAAAAGCCCCCAGATGTTTTCGGACGACCAAAACATCGTGATCGGGCTGTCCGTAAAGTCCAAATCCGCGCGCCAAACAGTTAAAATACAAGCCACATGTATTGGACAGCGGCCCGATGGTCTGCCGCAAATCCCGCATCACCTTCACCATATCTTCATGCCCTGCATGGGGCGTGCGCCGGTTAAATTGAAGGGTCTGTCCCACAGACACGCGTTCGTTGATCGCAATCGCGCCCGACTGCTCGTCAATGTGCGTGAGGCTGCGAATCAAAAAGTCGCCCCGTCCCCGTTCGAATGCATATTCATCCATTGCCAGACCCACAAAAATATTGTGGCGCAAATTGGCCTTTTCCTCTGCCGAGAGCGTCTCTATTGCCTCTTTCAGCACATCGACCGCGGGTGCAAATGCGATCTGCTGAATCGCGTTGCCTTCGGCTTCTGTGATCGCATACGCCTGCCCAAACGGTTGGCATCCCTGCGCCACTCCTGTCGCCACCTTTACCCCGGTCAGCAATGCTCCCACTGTGCTGTATTCGCCAATTGATCGCCCGCACCACTGCAATGTCTGCGGCGACTCGGACACCCACGGGTTGCCCGATGCCACGCCCCCCACAACGGGCACATCGCCCGCGATTTCGGCAATTTGTGCGAGGCAGGTCACCGGATTTGAATACAGACCACATAGAAGCACCAACACGGCGTCCTCTGTGACATGGGCGGCTGCGCGCTCGCCGATAATAACCCCCGCGTCATCGCCCTCGGCCACGAGAGGCGTCACCTCGAGATGCTCGCCCCCCAACACCAGCACCGCCACCCCCGGCTCGCGGTCATTTTCTCGCGCATCTGTCAAAACCCCCATGCCGCTACATCCAAATACGGCTTCTGTCTCCACCCGATCAATCGCGACATTGACCATAGCAGCCGCATCGCCCAAGTGGTGATAGGTCAAAAAGAGAAACGCGGCATCGACCGCGACATCGCCTAGGCCTTTCAGGGCTTCTGATAAAGCGGCCTGAACAGCACGCATACCTTCGGCGTCATTTGAATGTCCAGCACCCGATCGAATCATATCCGCTCCGCGATGAAGGCAAAAAATAAATATTGCCGAGCAATATAGAGGCAAATGACCCCAGGTCAAAATTTTTTCCGAACCGAGCCTTTTGCATGGGCGAATAGCAGTACCGAAATGCCTGCCTCTGCTTCGGCAAGCTCAGCAACACGGCAGGCGGGTACTCCGTTGTACAGATGAACTGCGTTTCGCTGTTCTCGCCGAACAGTGCTTGCCACATATATGTAAATACCTTATATTAATTTCTCCAAAAGGACAGCCTCAGCCCTTCTAAAGCCACCCCCAAAGAGCCTCCCAATGAATCTGAGCAGCAGCCTCCACAACGACACAGTAAAGCACGTTGATCTCTCTTTTTACGTCGAAGTTGAAAAAGACAATCGGGTGGGTCAGGTCATCGCCAAAATGCAGGCCAGCCAGCGCAAATGCGCGTTGGTCATGGATCGAGGCAAGTTGATCGGCATTTTTACCGCGCACGACATTGCCCGGCGCGCGATCGATCGATCCGAGGTGCTCAACCAGTCTATTGAAGCGATCATGACCCCGGACCCGCTCACCTTGCAATCGGACCTCAAACTGATTGAAGCCATTCAATTTATGAGTGACAAACCCCACCGCTACATGCCCGTTGTAGATGCAGAGGGACGCGTATTGGGCACGCTGACCCACTACGCCATCATCAAATACATGAGCGATCACTTTCCCGAAGAAATCTACAACCTACCGCCGACGCCCGACCACTTTGCCAGCACTCGGGACGGCGCCTAAAATCCTTCAGGAGGACGACCCATTATGGCCGAAATTGACATTGAAGAAACGGCCGAATCGGCACTTTGTGAACTGTCTGAAATCGAATCAATTGCCATTCGCTTTGCAGGGGACTCGGGCGATGGCAGCCAACTCATTGGCAAAGAATTTGCCAACACCTCGGCAATTGTCGGCAATGACATCAGCACCTTGCCGGACTTTCCCGCTGAAATCCGCGCGCCCGCCGGCACCTTGCCCGGCGTGAGCGGCTTTCAAATCCGCATTTCCAGCGAAGATATTTTCACGCCCGGGGACGAGCCGCAAGTGCTCGTTGCGATGAACCCGGCCGCGCTCAAGGCCAATGTCCACGATCTGCCAGATGGCGGCATCATCATAGCCAATACGGACACCTTTACGCGCAACAACCTGCGCAAGGCCGGATACGACAGCGATCCCCTCGAAAACCACGCGCTCTCCAATTACCGCGTGATCAAAGTTCCGATCACCGCGCTGCACAAGGCCGCTGTGGCGCACATCAAGACCCTGACCAATCGGCAGATTGACATGATGAAAAACTTCTTCGCGTTGGGTCTGTCCTACTGGATCTTTGACCGCCCGCTCGAGCCGACCATTCGCATGCTAAAAAAGAAATTTCACGGCAAATCCGAAATCATTGATGGCAATGTGAGCACCCTCAAAGCCGGCTACAACTTTGGCGAAACAGTTGAAGAATTTCAGGTTCAGTACCACATCAAAAGAGCCACAGTTGCGCCCGGCACTTATCGCGCGGTCACGGGCACACAAGCCACGGCAATGGGCATGGTCACCGCCGCGCACAAAGCGGGCAAAACCCTTTTTTACGGCAGCTATCCCATCACGCCGGCCAGCGCGGTGCTCGAGGAATTGGCCGCGTTGAAAAATTTCGACGTGCGGACCTTTCAGGCAGAAGATGAAATTGCCGCATTGGGCTCGGTCATTGGCGCGGCGTTTGGCGGGGCGTTTGCCGCCACGGGCACCAGCGGGCCGGGCATCGCCCTGAAAAGCGAAGCGATGAACCTCGCCCTGATGATGGAACTGCCCCTCGTGATTTGCGACTTTCAGCGCGGCGGCCCCAGCACGGGCATGCCCACCAAAACAGAGCAGTCGGATCTGCTCCAGTGCATGTTTGGGCGCAATGGCGACAGCCCCATCCCCATTGTCTCGCCGGCCACGCCGTCAGACTGCTTTGACATGATCATCGAAGCGTTTCGCATCGCGGTCGAAACCATGAGTCCGGTTATTTTTCTCTCCGATGGATACCTCAACAACAGCGCGGAACCCTGGAAAATTCCCAATCCGGACGATATTCCGGCCATTCGGGTCAAACACAGAACCGATCCAGACGGCTTTTTGCCCTATCTGCGCGATGCAAAAACACTGGCTCGCCCGTGGGCATTGCCGGGCACGCCGGGCCTTGAACACAGGCTTGGCGGACTGGGCAAAGAAGACGGGACGGGCAATGTGTCTTACGATCCAGACGACAACCAGCACATGGCGAACATACGCGCGGAACGCCTCGCGCGCATCGCGGACCGCATCCCGCTGCAGCACGTCATGGGGCCCAAATCGGGCGATTTGCTCGTCTTGGGTTGGGGATGTACTTCTGGTGCGATTCGCTCGGCAGTGCGCCAAACGCGACAGCGGGGCTGTTCAGTTGCCGCGGCGCACCTGCGTTACCTCAACCCGTTTCCCAAAAACCTGGGCGCGATACTGTCGCATTACAAAACCATTCTCGTGCCCGAACTCAACATGGGACAGTTGTCTTTGCTGCTCAAAGCTCGATATCCCGGGCAGGTGATCGTCCCCTTCAACAAGGTTCAGGGCTTGCCCTTCAAAATTTCAGAACTCGCGGACAAAATTGTCGAAATTCTGGGCGCGTAAGTCAACTCTTCAAGGGATCCAACCATGGCAGACGCTGTTGAAACACTGACTCGAAAAGATTTTGTATCCGACCAAGAAGTGCGCTGGTGCCCCGGTTGTGGCGATTACGCCATCCTCGCACAGATGCAGCGCGTGTTGCCCGAGTTGGGCATTGCGCGGGAAGAAATGGTCTTTGTGTCGGGCATCGGTTGCTCCAGCCGGTTCCCCTATTATATGAACACCTACGGCTTGCACACCATTCACGGGCGCGCGGCAACCGTGGCCACCGGGCTCAAAGTCGCCAACCCCGACCTGCACGTGTGGGTGATCACCGGCGATGGCGACAGCCTTTCAATTGGCGGCAATCACCTGCTGCACGTGTTGCGTCGCAATGTCGATCTCAACATCATTCTCTTCAACAATGCGATCTACGGCCTCACCAAAGGGCAATATTCGCCCACATCGCCGCCGGGCACGCGCACGTATTCTTCGCCTATGGGATCTGTGGAACAGGACTTCAATGCCGTATCCGTTGCCCTCGCGGCCGAAGCCACATTTGTCGCGCGCAGCGTGGATCGCAACACCAAACACATGGCCGAGATCCTCAAACGCGCCATCGAACACCGAGGCACGTCCTTTATCGAGATTTATCAAAACTGCAATATTTACAACGACGGGGCCTGGTCTTTTGCCACGCAGGCAGATGTCAAAGACGATCAAACCGTGATTCTCGAACACGGGCAACCCATCATCTTTGGCAAAGATCGCGACAAAGGCATCCGCCTCAAGGGGCTTATGCCCGAGGTCGTCTCGTTGGGCAATGGCGTGCGGCAAAGCGACTTGCTCGCACACGACGAAACACTGGATAATCCCGCGCATGCGTATTTGCTCAGCCGCCTCACACATCCAGAATATCCCGTGCCGCTCGGGGTGTTTCGCTGTGTTGAACGTCCGATTTACGAAGATCAGGTCGTCGCGCAGGGCCGCAAAGCCGTTGAAGATCGCGGCGCGGGAGATCTCCATGCGCTGTATCACGCAACAGATACCTGGATTGTTCCCGAAGGCCCTGACGCGGAAACCGTGCAAGAAGTACACGAAGAAATGCCCACGTCCAATATCATTCCCGATATCGACGAAGAAGATCCCAGAGCACCGCGCACCTCACTTCAGCAACTGCTCTACGACCCCATTTCATCGCTCGACTTGCCCGCGCCCGAATGCGTGCCAGCCGATACCCCGGTGGCCGAAGCCATTCAGACCATGCGCGACAAAAACCTCGGCTGTTTGCTGGTCATTGACAAACGGGGCTTGTTGCGCGGCATCTTCGCGCAGGGCGATCTCTTCAAAAAAGTTGCCGGCCGCGATCTGGATCTGTACAAGACAACGGTCAATAGCTTGATGACCAAAGACCCCACCGCATTAAAAACGTCTGACCCCATTGGCCATCTCTTGCACCTGATGTCCCTGCATGGCTTCCGCCACATTCCCATTGTCGATCCCGACGGGCGTCCCGTGGGCCTGGCCTCTTTCAGGGTCATGCTCCAGTTTACCGGCGGTCTCTTCTCAGACGATATATCGCCGAACTGAAACCCGTCGTCACCAAGGATAGAGAACCCGTGAGTTTTGCTCATGGGTTCTTTGTGTATAAAATGGAGTTTCACATGAACGACATTCGCATGGGCATCATCGGGTCGGGCAGCATGGCCCGTCACCACGCCCAATGCTTTTCCCAAACAGCGGGTTTTGAACTCGTTGCCATTGCCGCGCGCAATACAGAAACCGGGCCTGCACTTGCCAACGCGCACGGTGTAGATCACTTACCAACCTACCGGGAAATACTCATGCGAAATGACGTCGACGCCATAGCGATATGCACCCACAACGACACGCACGGCGAAATCGCACTTGCCGCGCTCGAGGCAAACAAACACATCCTAACGGAATATCCCGCGACGCGCAATATCAACCACGCCCGGCAATTGTTTGCCAAAATTGACGACTCGCCTTGTGTTCTTCGCGTTGCCCACAACGAAGTGCTCTCACCCGCGCACCGTGCGCTCAAGCGACAAACAACCCAAACCGGGATGCTGATGACGGCACTTTTCACCCGCCTCACGCCGGGCCGCGGCAAGCGTCCCGACATCCTTTTTAACATCCCCATCTCTGGGCCACCCGCGCTCTTTTTCGTATATCACATCTATCCGCTCGTCGATTGTTTTGGCCCTGCAACTTGGGTCGAAGCCGCAGCCCACTACGAAAATCTGCGCGACAACGGCACGTACGACAGTTTTGCAAATGCCGTCACCGTCGGGTTTGAAACCGGTGGTATTGGACAATGGAACTGGGCCGGTGGTGTTGAAATTGCCCATGCCGAAGAATATCGCCGCATCGTCATGACACAAGGCACGCTCATCCACCAAGGCAACGGCTGGCGCGTATCGACAAAATCCGGTGAGCGCGAACTCGCGGCAACCGAACCCGCAGACCACACGATCCACACCCAATTCCTCAACGACATCCACACGGGCAACTGGCAATCCAACGCCTGCACCGCCCTCAACGCCGCGCTAATCGGGCTTGCCGCAGAGCGATCGATTGAAGAAAATCGCCGCATCACCCTCTCGGAACTTTTTTAAATTTAATCGCTCGAGATCGTGAATGATCCCGTGAAATTCGCAATTGTATTCGGTCCACCTGCTGTCGGGAAACAAAGGCCGCAAATGTACGTGACAGTTTGAATTGCTTCGCGTATTATGAAGGTCAAAGCATCCCATGATCGCCATAGACGATGGGAGAAAACATGAATGCGAAATTGATTCAGGATCAAGTTCCCGTTGGAAGTCAGGCCAAGTTTTTTCTGCAAGGTGACCGTGACATCTCTGGCAGACTCGTAGAAATTGGGCTGGAACATGTCAAAATAGAAGTTGAGGAAAATCAAGCCCCAGTGATTCCCATTGACAGAATCATTTATTTGCAACGCTTGAATCCGCCACAAAGCGGACAGACTGACCTCTCAAATAGCAAACCCGAGGATGATATCCCATCCGAGGGGTCAACGAATAAAAAAAAGCCCGAAACCGATCATTCTGAAGATTCGGGAGCTAATGCGTTGTCGGGTATCGAAATTGAGATCCATAAAGAATTGGTCGAAATTGAAACCCGATTTCAAGCCAAATGTCAAAGCGCGAAACTTGAACTCAAAGAACCAGATTTCAAGTTTCCAGAAGATGAATTAAGTAGCAGTCCAAAAAAAGATACGGCTATAATCTGGAACCGGATCCAAGACAAATATCAATACGGAAAAAAGATAAATGAACTAGGTGCACAATTTGGTCGCATTCAACCAATCATCACAGATATCAAGAACTTGGCGAATCGCTTTCCGAGTTCAGCAAGCGTAAAACGCCAACTCGCGTACTTCTATATACTTTCTGGAAATCGGCAAGACGCGCTCAAGGCTTATCGAGAAATCGCAATCCGCTCTCAAAATGAGACCGATTGGTATAACCTTGCTGTCGTCGGTCAAGAAGTTGAAAACGAGGAACTTGCCTGCTACAGTTTGAGTCGAGTTTTCCATAAATCGCCAGCTATCGAGGAACAGGATGCTTGGTATTTGTATGTACATCTGCTGCTCAAATTCGATAGCCACAGAGATTTAGGTCAGATCTGTCAAACCAAGCACCGAAAAATTTCTCAAGATGAAAACTCGCTCCTGTTGGAAACCGTGGTCTATCTCCTCAAAATGGCAGGCGAGAAAGAGGCAGCAAGAGAGGCTTTGAGGAAATCAATAACGGATGACGTTTCGGCTCCTGATCTTGCGGAAACTTTGAGTGCCCTTGACCGACAACCGACAGAAAGCTATCAAAGCGTCGCCAAAGAGATTTCACGGCTGATGGACGAACAGGCAGCGACTAAGGACAAAGAAGACCAATTGCCCCAAGGTCATATTTATAGCTACACATCTTATAGACGATCTGGTTTTATTCGAGATCAAAAAGGAACCGCATATTTCTTTCGTTTAAGCGAAATCGATGACTCGGCTTTGCGTAATGAGGTGGTTTCTTTTAGGGTTGAACCTATCCCCGTTGACTTTCAAGCCACTCAAGATCGTAAGGGACCGAAGGCGATCAGAATTTCTCGACACAGGACAATTCACGACTGGTACGAACTCGCCGAAAATGCAGCGGACGCTGGAGACTATGGCGTGGCAATTTCACATGTCAAACGGGTTCTTTTGATCAATAAGAATTATCCAAATGCACAGGCAAATTATGAGAAATGGCGTGAGTATGTACGGGTGATAGGCGTTCCAAAGGGGTCAAACTCTTTTGCTCGCGCCAAGCGGGCACAGTTGGTTGAGAAGGATTTGGACAAGGCTGAGAACTTCTTTCGACGAGCCATTTTACAAAACGACAATTTGGAATCCGCTGTCAATGATTTGGCATCACTTCTATCGCAACGCGAACGTTTTGAGGATGCTGTTAAAGTTATCGAACAGAATCGTTCTCGGATTCGCAACAAGCAATCCTTGGACAACTTGTTGACGAATATTTATATAAAATTCGATGTGTATGACAAAGCGATTGAACTCTTGAACAAACAACTCAAACTTGCGTCAACGACGGCAAAAGAGGACCAGATTCGGTGGCAGATTGCGAGTTCTTACCTCAAGTTAGAAAAATTTGTGGAAGCTGAAAAATTACTCAAAGAGATTCTTAAACGCCAACCGGACCGTATCTCCGCCAAACGTAATCTCGCCTTATGTCTGTCAAGGCAGGAACGCTACGATGAGGCTGAAAAACTGCTCAATCAAATTTTAGCCGTTTCATTAGATCAGCAATCTGCTGATCTACTTGACGCTATTGAGCAAGCCAAACAGACAGGAAAAAAAGACCTTTTTGATGAGATTGTGATCGAAACGGAGCTTGCAGATTATTCAAGTGAATTAAGCAGATTTGCTCAATTCTTCTTGGAGCGGTGTACATTTGTTGGTGTTGAGCCAAATCGAATAAAAGAAGGAAAATACACAGGTTCTGAAATAGATTTGCGGTACGACATAAAAAGACTTGAAGAGTCGGCTAGACACGCAGGCACTAGACGCCCACGCGAGCGCAGTGAATACTGTCTTTCGGCCGCTAGCATCTACCGTGATAGGGATGGAAGTAATCAGACTTTATTTTTTAGATTCCTCTGCCGTAGTTTTGCCTCTAGGGGTGATGCTGCCGTGAGTCAAAGCATGCATTTGGATACTATTCGGGAATGGTATTATGAAGCACTGAGAGCCTATGATGGGATCATAGATCGCAATTTCGATGAACAAGATGCTATCAATGCTTTATCTCGATTTCTGTTTTCATATCTTGGGCGAGACAAAATTCCCACTTCACCGTATCGACGGGATGAAAACATCCCCATTTTAGAACAGCAAGTCAAATTTATAAACAATACGGTCGAAACTGTGATCTCTGAGCATTCTCAGAAAGACGAAGTATTTGATGCTATTAGGTATCTTTTGCGTAGTCGATATGCTACGAACCGTATCTCTAATTGCCTTTATAATAACCAGGCACTGCGGACTGCGGCTCTGGAATATCTACAGAACAAGGGCATAGACATTCCTGCTTCCACATTTAGTCAGGATGACTTCGTTTCTTGGTGGTATCAGTTATGGAACACAGATTTCGACAAAGCTCGAACTATCTCAACTGACCTCGGATTTCTGAACAACTTTGACCTCACAACGGCTTGGCTGGAAGACAACATCAGACGCGCAGGAGACATTCAATCAAAGCTGTTCTTTGAGTTAGATCAGCAACGAGTTGAAGAGTTGCTGAAAATCCTCCAAACCGCATTAGAACTTCGCCAACAGGTGACGTTTGAGGAACGGGAACGTCTGTGTATCCAACTTCGTAACCATTGTCAGGCTAGACTTGGAGCAATCGAAAGAAGCCCTACAAAATTATCTGTGGAAGATGTTTATCCTATTATTGAAGTTATTCAGAAGAAAATGGAGGCATATCTCGAAGAACTCTACAAGACTTCAACACCCCAATTGACACTCAGGCTGCCTGTGGAATCTTATGTACCGGACACAGACCGAAAAATTGAAGTTCAGATTGTGGTAGAGAATGAGCGAGGGCGGAGCCCCGCTGAGTCATTGGAGTTAGCTATTGAAGGAGACCAAGCACTTTTCGAGGTTACAGAGCCACATATTAAACGAGATGAATCTTTACGTGGAGGCGAACAGTCAATTTTGAAGGTGCCATTACGTGTGACCGACGAGGCTTTGGCCTCCCAAACATTCTCTTTACCCGTTTATGCTCGGTATCGTACCCGAGCAGAAGGACAAGAAGAAACGTCGGTCGAAAATCTCTCCATTCGGCTTTATTCCGAAGATGAGTTTGAGAAGATTGAAAATCCCTATGCTCAATATGCTGAAGGGGGGATTGTTGGCGATCCAGCCATGTTTTTTGGGCGTGACGAACTCATCCAAAACATCGCATCTGCCATTCAAGAATCTCGCTTGCAGAGCAAATGTGTCATGGTATTTGGGCAAAAACGATCCGGCAAGTCTTCGGTTTTGTATCACCTAAGGGCGTTACTCCAAAAAAATAAAAAGCTGCTTATTCTCGATTTGGGAAATATTGGGACTCTTCGGGATCTGGATGCCAAAAAACCTCTCCTGTACCAATTTCTTAATCGTATTTTAACGACACTGGCACGTGCGATTAGACGAAAACAACGGGATGGTTTTAGCTCATTAGAGTTTTCTATTTCTGGCAAGGAATTCTATGAGCATCCTGCCCCTCTGCAATGTTTTGTAGAGACATTTGAGGAATTCAAAGATTTGGTTCCTAACGAAGAGGATTGGCGCGGTGTACGGGTTGTGCTCCTGATGGATGAATTCCAGTATATTTACGATCGAATTGTTGCTGGCGAGATTCCCGAATCGTTCATGCAAAACTGGAAGGCTTTGTTGCAGACAAACTATTTCAGTGCTGTGTTGGTGGGTCAAGATGTGATGCCAAAGTTCAAACGTCGCTTTCCCAATGAGTTTGGCACAACGCAGGATGAACGCGTCACCTATCTCAAGCGAGATGATGCACGGCGACTTATTGACGAACCCATCCGCATTGGTGGAAGGCAAGGCGAAAGCCGTTACCGAGAACGAGCAATTGACCGGATTTTAGATCTCACCGCGGGCAGTCCATTCTACATTCAAATCTTATGCAACCGCCTGGTCGAATACATGAATTTGAAACAGGCCGGACTGGTGACAGAGGCGGATGTAGAACAGGTCAAAAATGAACTGATACGCGGTGTCAATGCGCTGGCTTTAGATAAGTTTGACAACCTCATCAATTCGGGAGATACATCAGAAGATGCCATCTCAGATGAAGACGCGCTAAAAATCCTGAAAACCATCGCTGACAATAGCGGGATAGGGCCCTGTCATCGTGATAAAATTGACTGCGAAACCAGTTTACCAGTTGATACGATTCTGAATGATCTCGTAAAGCGGGATGTGGTTGAACGTGAGCAAGGGCAGTATTATCAAATTCAGGTCGGTCTGTTCAAAGAGTGGCTCATCGTTAACGGATGAAAGGCGGGCGGAATGAATGATGCGTTTGAAAATCCTTATGCTGATTACGGTAAAATGGTTCATGGGGAACGTTTCATTGGTCGTAAAGAAATTATAAGTGTTATTGAAAGCCGGATTATTCAGCCCAAGAACCCGGGGAACCTAGCTATTATTGGGGTGCATCGCATCGGCAAAAGCAGTCTGGCTTACAAAACGATCATGGAACAAAAAAATAAATTAATCGCTAAGGGCGTTCTTCCGATTTGGATAGGTCTCGCTTCGTATAAGCAACCATTGAATTTCTTCCGCGCGCTTGTAACTAAATGTGTTAGTGAAATGAAAAGATTAAATTGGCTCTCAGACGAGATTCAAAGTTTAGCTGACAACGCATTAGAGGCTTTGAAGGCTGAAGACCCATCGGCCGAAATCACAGACTTTTTTATAGAAGTCAAAGAAGCTGAATATGGCACGCTTTTCATTCTCGATGAATTTGATCACGCTCGACATCTCTTCAAAGGGGATACGGCCTTTCAACTCTTACGAGAACTGGCAGATCATCCTGATTACCGGTTGTCCCTCGTTCTAACGGCTCGTCGGAGTATTAGAGATATTGAACAGCTAGCCGGCTCCACCTCCCCATTCCATAACATTTTCCAGGTTCAACGGTTAGCCATGTTTAGTGATAAAGACGTAGAAACCTACTTTTCTCAATTTTCGTCTGTCGGAATACCAATATCTGAAGCCAACCGGGAACGCATAGTGTACTATTGTGGGGCGCATCCCTATCTTCTTGAAATGTTAGGCTGCGAAATTGTCGAGATATTTCGTCAAAATCAGGACCAGAAAATTGATGTTGATAAAGCCGCCGATGCTATTCTCGGGTCCTTCTTTGAGCATTATGACGACATGATTCGCTTACTGCGCGAGGAAGGCACCCTTAATAAGTTACTTCAAATTTTGTTCGGCCCTGTTGTTGATGTCAAGCCAACTGATGTGACAGAACTTCAAAACTACGGTTTGATTAAGCCGAGCGAAAAGGGAACTTATGTCGCCTACTCAGAACACTTTCACGCTTACCTTACGATGCAGGAGCGTGTACCAGAATTTGCTGCGGATTTATGGCCGATCTGGAGAGACACCGAGAAAGCACTCCGCGAGGTCATTACAACCACCATGTTCAATGCGTATGGAGCGGACTGGATTAAAGAACTAGAGCGAGCGCGTTCTAACTTAAAAAGGATTTTTGACGCCTGCCGTGAATCACAGCAGAAGGAAGAAAGATCCTTTGGAGATAGAGCATCGCAGAATCTGATTGATTTTACCTATCCCGCAGATTTGTTTGCGATTATTTGCGCCAAAGGATTGTGGGATGAGCACTTTAAGCCAATCTTTGGGGAGAATCCGAATTACTGGGACGAACGGAAAAAGTTACTTGCGAAGTGTAGAAATTCCTTGGCTCATAATCGTGATGAAATACTCCAACCCCATGAGCGCAAGACTGTTGAAGCATACTGCAATGAAATTCTGACCACGCTACGAGATAATCTGAGTCAACCGTGAGACAGAGATTACATCATGACCCAAACCGTTTCTCTAAGCGATCTGGACTTTCAATCCGAAGACCTCGATATTCAGCGTGCCGCAGAGGCATTCAAGACGCACGGCGCGATTGTCGTGCGTGGCTTGCTCGGCGCATACATCGACGCGATTCACCGCGATATCGAAGCCACAGTTGGGCAATCTCTCGCCTTGCTCGATCAGGCCAGCGCAATTCCCGAAGGATGGCGCACGCCCAACAACACGCTCTTTATTCCCGCGCCTGACAATTACGACCGCGACCGACAAATCATGGTGCTGGGCCTCAACTACCACACCAGCGCGGCCTTCTTTCACTCGGCATTTCATTCGCCTACCCTCGATATTGTCGAAGCCATCCTCGGCTCCAACATCGAACTCTATGGCACTGGGCAATGCCTGTACAAAGAACCTGTGGGCGGCCACCCCAAACACTTGCATCAGGATTCGGCATATTTTCAACACCGGTACGAAGGCCCGGTTGGGGTGCTGACCTATGTCGTGTCCACGGACCTCAACAACGGTGCCCTCCATGTTGTGCCCGCCTCCCATAAACTCGGCCAACTCGACCACATCGACACGTTCTCGCATCTGGGTCTGGACAATGGCGAATGGCCATGGGAACGCGCCCTTGCCATACCCGGTCAGCCGGGCGATGCCATCTTTTTTCACGTCAAAACCGTTCACGGCTCCCAACAGAACCACTCGGACAAACCGCGTCCCGTCTTTATACACCGCTACCGCAGAGCCGATGATTTTGTCGTTGTTCGTGGCACCACCACAGAAAACCGCGCAGAATCGGCAAAACGCAGGGCAGAGGCGAAAAAGGAAAACCAGCACGGATTGATGGTGCGCGGTTTTCGCCCGCACGAGAGGACGTAAAAAAACGCCGTCAGAAAATCGCTGACCGCGTTCATGTGTTCCTCCGCTGTGGCGGCTTTTGCCGGCGTGACGTTCGCCCTTTGTGGATCATTCCCCGCGCCTGCTCACACATTGGCTTTGATCATCACCTTAAGGGCTGCGAGATGCGCTGCAACGCGCACCGCCATGGGCTGCGCTGTGGGGCTTTCTGTCGTCACCAGATGCGCGGTATAACCCCTGTGATACAAGGCGATGGGAATGCCCTCGCCGCGTTTCCGTTTTGACACGTCCATGTTTGGGTGAATCACGCCATTGACCGCGATTTCATCTTCAATTTCGGCATTTTTGTTTGGGGGACAGACTTTAGCCACCTGCGCCACCATGGCCGATCCAAGGGGTTGGCGATCTCCAAACATCTCGTAGAGATAAAATCCCGCGCTCTCCCAATCTTCGTGCAGATCAATCACGCCAGCAAAGACTCGCCCTTTGATGAAACGCTTCAAAATTTCGATTTCCGGCACGTCGCGGCGCAAAAATGCCCAGTTCACATCGACGTGCTGTGCATTGCGGCGCGTGTTGTGTACATAGTTCCACGGACACAAACACGGAATGACTTCAAAGCGAACGCGATCGGCCCAGCGTTGCCACCCACGCGCCAAAAACGCGAGCGCGGCTTCCACGCCAGCGGGTTCATCGCCGTGCGTCCCCCCATTGACGTAAATGACGGGCGCGCCCCGCTTGCCGACAGACGCACACAGAACGGGCAGGCCCTCGACCTCGCCCAATATTTGCACGTCAATGCCCTCTATGGCTTCCACGCGTTGCACAACACCCTGGTAATCGCGTTGATCCATCACGTTTCCCGAAGCGCGTCAATGACGCGCGCGTGAATCTCGCGGCAACTCACCACCACCCCGCGATTGTCTTCCATCTGCGCGGCAGACGCAAAATTGAGCGGTTTGCCAAACATATCGCTCACTCGCCCGCCGGCCTCCTCAACGACCAGCGCGCCCGCTGCGTGGTCCCAGATATTCTCGCGGTAATCCGGATATTTGGGCGAAGGCAGGCGCACATACAATGCCGCATCGCCGCGCGCCACCGCGCCGTATTTGGCCTGACTGTCCATTCTGAGCGATGGCGATTCTATCCCGACCGCACGGGCCACAGCCCGATGTGCATCGCGATCTCCATGTGACGCCTCCACGCTCTCGGCAAATCGCCATGCGGGCGCGGCGATGTGGGTATCGACTGCATCGCCGCGCGCGAGGGGCCTCGCCTGTGTGCCTTCTCCGCGCACAGCCACAAATAACACGCCGCGATCCCCTGCCAACTCGTCCATATCCACCGGCAATGCCGGGCACGCAAGGGCTGCGACTTTCACCTCGCCGCGGTCGACGAGTGCCAGTGCCACAGCGTATTGGTCCCCGCGCAAAAAGCCCTTTGTGCCATCGATGGGATCGAGCGTCCAGAAACGCTTTGCAACCGCGCCATTGCCCGCGTCAATCCAGTCACAAAGTGTGTCTTCATCCGTTGGTGCATAAGCCCGAACAAATTTGCACACGATTTTTCGCATGGCCGTTTGCCCGGTATGCCGAAGTGCCGACGCGTCTTCTTCTGCCACAATGGGGTCGTGGGGAAAAGCCGCTTTTACGCGGCGACACACGAGTGCCTGCGATCCGAAATCCGCAACGGTCACCGGGCTGCGGTCCGCTTTTTCTAGAGATGTCACGCGCGATTTCTGTACATCAATGCAAAGCCGCGCGGCTTCGCGCACGGCTGCAACGGCTACGTCGCGTTCCCGCGTATATTCCATAGACACTCCTTTAGCGATCCATCTCATTGCGGTCGATCCAACTGGGCAATCTGATTTTCTCCGACATCTTCCACGCGGTCAGATAGAGCGAAACCGTGAAGCGCGCGGCTTCTTTTGCCTGCGATGTGGCAAATCCACGCACGGCAGGCTCATTTTTCCAATCCACATCTTTTGGGATGAGATACGCCTCGAGTGAGAGGGCATGGTCAACCTCTCCAAAACGCGCGTGCATCTGCGTCACAATGCCCGCCATCAAACTATCTATAGGCGCGGCTGTCAATCCCTCGGCGATTGCTTCGGGTTTCAGATCTAAATTTTGAAGCAAGCCATCGATTTTTTCGTGTATGCGCGTGTGCGGCGACTTGCCATCCACCACGCGACCGTTCCAGTGAATGGTCAGATTCAGGGGTTGACAAAGTTCCTGTGCAAAATGCGCCACATACCCGGCGTATATCAAACACTTGTGTCGAATAAACGGACGCTCGGGCCACTTGCGATACTCGGCAAATGCCAGGGCGAGTTGCTCTGTGTATTCCGCTGCGATGTAGGGCAGCAAACCGACCTGCTCTGGCTTTTTTCCCCGTTCGGCACAAACCCGTCCAAACGCGTACCGCGAGGCTGGCAAATCCCCTGCGTCAAACAGTTCCATGTTGAAATAGTGGACGGGATGCACGGCCCGCTCCAAATGCAGTGTCCCGCGATTTTTTGCAATATCCGGATCGACTGCGGCATGGGCCACCATACCCGCGCCGGCTTTGAGAAACGCGGGCGCGTCTGGCGGCAGAGCCTGAATCGCCGCGCGCGTCAAAATGCCGTGCCCGCGCGGCCACCACCCCCATGCCGCGCCGCCCAAGACAAAAAGTGCAACGAAGACAACGACCCCTAAACTGCTGTTGTACACCGCTTGACGCATTGGCAATCTCCTCAATTGACAACCTAACGCCCGTCCCATGTCTCTCGTTTTACGTGATCGGCAATTTCCAGATGTCCGGACAACTGCCAGGCGGTCGAGTAAAGCCGCGCGATAAATCGCGTTGCCGCGCGGGCGCGGTCTTCTGCAAACGCGATCACGTCGGCATCCGGCTTCCAATTTTGCGCGTCATATCTGGGAATATTCGGCCCGAGTTTATAGACGCTGTCCACCAGTGCAAATCCCTTTTCAAATTCGCGCATGATTTCGGGCCATGTGTTTTCAAAAGGCGTCACCTGCTGATCGCGCGACAAATGCTCGGGTTTCATATTCAAAAATTGAATTAAACCATCCACCTTGAAGTGAATGCCCTGCTGCAATTTTTCACCCCCGGCTTGCACGCGGCCATCGTAGTGGACGGTCAAGTGCAAAGGCTGACACATATCCGCGGCATAGTGCGCGAGAAAGCCGGCATAAATCAGGCACTTGCTTTGAATATGCGGGTTGTCGGGCCACTTGCGATATTCGGCAAAGGCCACGGCCAAACGCTGTGTCCACTCGTGTACCGCGTAGGGAACAAAGCCCATTTTTTCGGGCGACACGCCATGGGCATAACACAACTCGACAAACGCGTATCGGCTGTCGGGCAGCGTTTCCACATCGAGCATCTCGCGGTCCAAAAAGTGCTCGGGATACTCCGCGCCTCGCACATGCGGGGTGCCCCGGTGCTTGCCCATATCGGGGTCAATACTCACGTGCGCCACTGTCTTTGCCCCGTGTCTGAAAAACGCGGGAACTTCGTCGGGCAAAGCCGCTACCGCGGACAAAGACAGAATATAATGCCCTTCGAGCAACCAACCCCAACTGGGAGATCCTGCCAAGAGCAAGACAAAAATCACAAATCGTTTGATCATCGCATCTCCTGATAATAAATCCGCGACTCACACATAAAGAAAGACAGCGGAGAAACCCATAAAGTTTCTCCGCTCTCAAAATTGGCGGGAATGTGTGGGAATCGAACCCACCTAGCGTGGGGTTAGCACGCAACAACGGGTTTGAAGCCCGCGGGGGACACCAGTTCCCCTTCCACTCCCGCGGTTTCTCGCTGTCATTTTACAACCTCAATTTCGCCGGGATGTTCTGCAACCGCTTCACCGATATTTTGAGCCCTCGCGCCTTTGGCATGCAATGCGTCAAGTAAAGCATTGGCCGCACGGGGTGCAAGTGCAATCAGCAGGCCCCCCGATGTTTGTGGATCAAAGAACAATCGGCGCAGGGATTCGTCAACATCTTCGGCAAACCGCACAGCATGGCCTCGCGCGCCCCGGTTGCGCCGCAAACCACCGCCTTCGCGGCGCGCGGCAATTTTTACTGCGAGATCAAAGCGCGGCACATCAGAAGCGCGGATGCGAAACCCCACAGCACTCGCCCGAGCCATTTCCAACCCGTGTCCGAGCAACCCAAATCCAGTTATGTCCGTGCATCCGTGCGCGCCGTGTGCAACCATTTGCTCGGCTGCGGTGCGATTCAATTGCGACATGGCATCCACAGCGATTTGCAAGGCATCTTCAGAAATATCGCCATTTTGATACGCGTCTGACATCAGGCCCGTGCCCAGGGGCTTGGTCAAAATCAGATGGTCGCCCACCCGAACACCGGCGTTGGTTTTCACATCGTCGGGATGGACAACCCCTGTGACAGACAATCCAAACTTGGGTTGCACATCTTCCACAGAATGCCCGCCAACGAGAACCGCGCCGGACTCCATCACTTTTTCCTGCGCGCCGCTTAAAATCTCGGCAATCACCTCGGGCGCGACCTCGTCGCTGGGAAATCCGCAGATATTCAGTGCTGTGATGGGACGCCCCCCCATCGCATACACATCGCTGAGCGAATTGGCCGCGGCAATCTGCCCGTATTGATGGGGATCATCGACAATCGGCGTAAAAAAATCCACCGTCTGAATGAGTGCCATATCCGCAGAAATCCGAAACACGCCGGCATCATCTGCGGTGTTCATGCCCACCATCAAATCCGGATGCTCAACCTGTGGCAGCGTTTTCAAGATCACGTCCAGCACCGCTGGATCGAGTTTCGATGCTCAGCCGCCGCAACTGACGAGTTGCGTCAATTTTTTTGCGCGATTTCGCCACTTCATTTGTTTATTTTTGTTGAGTTGCCTAACCGTACATTTTCGCCACGTATTCGCCGTATCCATTGTAGATTCGGGTGGGCACGCGTTCCATCGTCCCGATCAGCCGCTCTGTTGCCTGCGACCAGCGCGGATGGGGCACATCGGGATTCACATTGGCCCAAAAATCGTACTCCGCTGGGGCCAACTTGTTCCAGAATGTAGGGGGTTGCTGTTTGGTAAATTCGATCTTCACAATGGACTTGATGCTCTTAAACCCGTATTTCCACGGCGTGACCAAGCGAATGGGCGCGCCGTGCTGTTTGGGCAATGCGTGACCGTAAATGCCCGTGGCGAGCAACGTCAGTTCATGGGTCGCTTCTTCCATGGTTAGGGCTTCAAAATACGGCCACGGATACCACGGCTGTGCCTCGATGCCCGGCGCCTGATCCGGGCGGTGAAACGTCACCATTCGCACGTATTTGGCCGACGATGTGGGTTGCACATAATCGATCAATGCCTTCATGGGAAACCCCGTCCACGGCACGGTCATTGCCCATGCTTCCACACACCGAAAGCGGTACACGCGCTCTTCGAGTGCGAACCGCTCGAGCAAGTCATCCAAGGGATATGTGCCGGGTTTCTCCACATATCCCGAGATCTCGACCGTCCATGGTTGCACTTCAAATTTGTCCGTCAATTCGTGTACTTTGCCCTTGTTGGTGGTAAATTCGTAAAAATTATTGTACCGCGCGGCGACCTTTTCCCGCGTCAATGCCCGCGCCACGGTGTACTTTTCATTGCGCGGTGCCGGATACAGGCCCGGCAAAGACGGGGGCACCTCCACCACAAAATCATCTTCTGCTGTGGCGCACCCCGTCCCCAATACCGCGCTCGCGCCCGCAATGCCCATCGCCTGCATAAAGCGTCGCCGGTTCATGTAGATGTGTTCGGGCGTGACATCGCCTTCGGGCAATTGCCAACCTTTGGGAATGTGGATAAAAGCCATGGTATTCCTCCATTGTTTCAGTTTGTGGCGGGGAATTACCGCTGATCCATCGCCGCGTAATCGCGCGTATCCGCGCCGGTATAAATCTGGCGCGGTCGGGCGATTCTCAGGTCCGGGTCACGCAGCATTTCCTTCCACTGCGCTAGCCAGCCACACGACCGTCCCACCGCAAATAACACCGTCATCATCCGCATGGGCAAGCCCATGGCTTCATAGATGATACCCGAATAAAAATCTACGTTGGGATACAAATTTTTTGAAATAAAATAGTCATCTTGGAGGGCAACCCGCTCCAATTCCAGCGCAATATCGATCAGAGAATTTTTGCCCGTCACTTCGATCACATCATAAGCAACCCGTTTGATAATCGTCGCCCTTGGATCGTAGCTTTTGTAAACCGGATGTCCAAACCCCTGCAACCTCAGCGCCCGATCTGCGACCACCTGATCGATGTAATCTGCCACTTTGTCCACGGATCCGACCTCCATGAGCATCTTCAACACCGCCTCATTCGCGCCCCCGTGTGCCGGTCCATAAAGCGCGGCAGCCGCACCGGCCATCGCGGAGTAGGGATCTGCCCCCCCACTGGCAATGCCTCGCATGGTGCTGGTGGAACAATTCTGCTCGTGATCCGCGTGCAAAATCAACAACACCTCTAGCGCGCGCTCAAACACGGGATGAACATATCCAAACAACATATTCAGAAAATTGCCGCAAAATCCCAACTCGGGATTTGCAGGCACATAGGGCAAGCCCTCGCTGCGGCGATACACCGCGGCCCCCACTGTCGCCACATGGCCGATCAAGCGGCAGATATGGCGATCTCGTGCTTCTTCGGTTGCAAAATCGCGCTCGTCATCGCAAAACACCGACAGGGACCCCAGCACGCCCACCAGCATGCCCATCGTATGCGAATCCGTGGGGAAACCATCGATAAAAGACAGAATATCCTCTGAAATAACGGTTTGGGCATTGACTTGCGCGGAAAATGCGTCCAATTGATCGCGGGTGGGCAATGCGCCGTAAATCAGCAAATAGGCCACTTCGAGGTAAGTGGATTGCTCTGCCAGTTGCTCAATGGGATATCCGCAATAGCGCAAAATGCCTCTCTCGCCGTCGATAAATGTAATCGCACTTTTGCAAGAGGCCGTGCTCCTATATCCCGGATCGTATCCCAAAAGCCCAAAGTCATTGTCAGAACGCTTGACCGCGTTCAACTTCTCTGAACTCACATAAGCTCCGTAATCGGCATAAGTGCCATAATTGATGTCGAGATCAACCGCTTTGCCAGTCCGATTGTCAGTCATTGTAAGTGAATCTTGGCTCATTAAAGACCCCTTTCTAATCATCAGCCTGTTTGGAGGAGAATTGTCGGTACATCCATTTCACATATTACGCCATCACTTGGTAAATGGTACACGGTCTGTTGTGATCTGCTAAATCGGGCTGTACAGAATTAACCGCGCCAAAAATGCCCTGAAGTGCCCGTTCGTAAGATGCTTGCCCCGCACAAATCGCAAGTGCCCCGCCCGCGCGCAGCCGCGTTTGCAACACGCGCAACATCGACAAACTGTAGGCGCGGCGATTTTGCGGTCGCGCCACTTGATCTGGCCCCATGTCGATGTGCATCGCAATACCGTGATAGTTGCGCGGTACTCCCTGCACATAAGAACAGAAATCGCCCACGACGAGTTCGACCCGCGCGTCATCTAGCAAATCGGCATTGGACAAATACGTGCGGTTCCACGCGACAATTTGCGGCTCAATTTCCACGACGCAAACGGATTGCACAGCGCGGTGTTTTAGCACCTGCTTCAGGGTGGTGCCGAGCCCGAGCCCACCGATTAACACGTCGGCATATCTCTGACTGGAAGGAATGCCAGCCAGCGCGAGGTCGGCAAGTGCAATCCCCAGATTGGCGTGGGTGGTCGCCATCACGCGTCCATTGATAGAAAGCACATGGTGCATCCGCTCGTCAATGGTCACCGCCTCAAGCCGAAAATTTCCATTTGGCGTCTCGACCAACGCCGCGTTCTGTCGCTCTGTATTCATCGCGCGTTTTTTTGCTGAAAAGCCAGTTTAGGCAGGTGTTACAATATATACGAGATTCCAAATTTTTCAAACACATTTGGCGGCCACCTCGGAAAAGGTGCCGGACGCGATGCCCCACCTCTGGCGTCTTTGAGAACACGCTTGATTTTTGAGGTGTGAATCCCTTTATTGACGCAGGACCAACGGGAACCGCGTTATGAATCAGGCACACGAGATGCTGCCCGGCAGCCGGGCCATTGAAAATATTGCGACACATATCCCTCGAGGGCATTATCGCTCGGTGCTTTTTGATTTTGACGGCACGTTGTCGCTGATTCGCCAGGGGTGGCGCGAAATCATGATTCCCATGATGGTCGAGGTGCTTTCCAAACTCGACACCGGCGAAACCGAAGCGGAAACGCGCGTTCTGGTCACCGAATTTGTCGACCGCCTCACCGGCATGCAAACCATCTATCAGATGATTCGGCTTTGCGAAGAAATCCAAAAACGCGGCGGCATACCGGACGATCCGCTGGCCTACAAACAGCGTTTTCACGACCTTCTCAACGCCCATATTGCCCATCGCATTCGCGGCCTCGAAACCGGTGATATCGATCCCGATGATCTCATGGTGCCCCGTGCGCGCGCGCTGCTCGACAATCTGGCCGAGCGCGGTTTGATGCTTTATTTGGCCAGTGGCACGGACCTCGTTTTTGTGCGTCGTGAGGTTGAATTGTTGGGCCTTGCAGCCTACTTTGAAGACCGCGTCTTTGGCGCGCTGGATCGATACGAAAACTTTTCCAAAGCCATGGTTATTCAGAACATGCTCGAAATCCATGCCATCGAGGGGTCCGAATTGCTCGGATTTGGCGATGGATATGTCGAAATTGAAAACGTAAAAGCCGCGGGCGGCACTGCTGTTGGCGTTGCGTCAGATGAGATCGCGCGCGAAGGCATCAATGCCCAGAAGCGAAGCCGCCTCGTCGAGGTCGGCGCGGATCTCATCATTCCCGAATACCGCGAGCAAGAAATCCTCGTTTCGTATCTGTGTGACTGATGTGACGAATCCGCGCACACGCCGTGGGCATGGTCGCCACCCCTCAACAAGTGTGGCGAGCAATTGGCGAATTGACGGGCGCGGGTTTCGATAAACCGGCAGAGCAGATACGCGGGTTGCGGATGAATGGCTATCGCAGTTGTACTCCATTTCTATTTCTTAGATTTGTTGCGGGGAGTTGATATGAAAATTACCAAACTCGAAACCTTTCTCGTCAAGCCGCGCTGGCTCTTTCTCAAAATGTACACCGACGAGGGCCTCGTCGGCCTTGGCGAACCCATCCTTGAGGGACGCGCGCGCACGTGTGCTCAGGCTGTGGCGGAACTCGCGCCCTATCTCATCGGCAAAGACCCTCGGCGCGCGGTGCATCACTGGCAGGCTATGTATCGCCATGCATTCTATCGCGGGGGCCCCATTCTCACCAGTGCCCTATCGGGTGTGGAGCAGGCCTTGTGGGATCTCGCTGGCAAAGCCGCGAACATGCCCGTTTACGAAATGCTCGGTGGGCCCTTGCGCCACCGCATCAAAATGTACAAAGGCACGGGGGCCGGCAGTCCTGAACAGGCTGCCGCCGCGGTCAAAGCGCGCAAAGAACAGGGGTTCATCGCCATCAAAACCGGGCCCGCCAAAATTCGCCCTGCGCGCATTGTCGAAAGCCCCGCTTTTATCGATCACGCGGTCGAAACATTTGCCGCCATGCGCGAAGCGGCCGGGGCAGACTTTGACATTGCCATTGACTTTCACGGCGCGATCTCGCCGCAGACCGCTGCCGTGCTCATCAAGGCACTCGAGCCGTACCAGCCGATGTTTGTCGAAGAACCCATCCCGTGTCAAGATGTGGAGGGCATGGCCGATCTCGCGCGCAAAACCCACTTGCCCATTGCAACGGGCGAGCGCGTCTTCACCAAATGGGGGTTCCGCGACCTCCTCGAAAAGCGCGCCTGCTCCATTGTGCAACCCGACCTGTCACACGCGGGCGGCATTTTCGAGACCCGCGTGATCGCGGGCATGGCCGAATCGTATTACGCAGCCGTTGCCCCGCACTGTCCGCTCGGCCCCATATCCTTGGCCGCGTGCATCCAACTTGACGCCAGCATTCCCAACTTCCTCGCGCAGGAACACACCATGTTTGGCGAAGACTATCTCAAAGAGCCGTTTCAATTCAAGGATGGCTACGTCGAACTGCCCAAAGGCCCGGGCCTTGGAATTGAGCTCGACGACGACAAAATGGAAGACAAAATTGACCATGACTGGACGAATAATGAAACGTATCACCCCGACGATGGATCGGTCATCGATTGGTAAAACAACGAGGAGATATTTATGCCACAACTGACTGGAAAGATCGCGCTCGTTACGGGCAGCGGGCGGGGTATTGGCCGCGCCATAGCCATTGCTTTTGCCCGAGAAGGCGCGGACCTCGTGCTCGCCGCGCGAACCAAAGAACAACTCGACGCGGTTGCCGAAGACATTCGCGCCCTTGGTCGCCGCGTCCTGTCCGCGCCGGTCGATGTCACAGATCGCGCCCAAGTAGATGCGATGGCTGAAAAAGTTCGCGGAGAATACGGCCGCCTCGACATTCTCGTCAACAACGCGGGCGGTGGCATTGAACCCAACCGCATCCTCGACAGCGACCCCGACCTCTGGATCGCAGATGTCGCGGTCAACTGCATCAGTGCCTACCTCGTCTCGCGCGCCCTGTTGTCCCTTATGATTGCATCGGGCGGCGGCAGGGTGATCAATGTGGGGTCGGGCTTGGGCCACCGCCCCACAGCGCGCGGCTCGGCCTATCACGTGGGCAAGGCCGGCATGTGGATGTTGACCCAATGCATGGCCGAAGAAGTTTGGGAACACAATATCGCGGTGAACGAACTCATCCCCGGCCCGGTTGCCACGCATCTCACCCAGGGGCGTATGAAAGTGGGGGGTCCGCCGCCCTTCTCGCCCAGCGAAGTGGTCAAAGCACCCGAAGACGTGGTACCACTCGCGCTCTTTTTAGCCACTCAGCCAGACGGAGGCCCGACCGCTCAGACCTTTAGCCTTGCGCGGCGCCCGATTTAACGACGGGATGCCCGATCGGGAAGGCACCGATAGCGTTTGTCGGTGACTCGACAAATCCGCGCGCTTCTGCTTTGCGTCTCTTCATAAGGAACCTATTATGTCAAAAAAAATCATCGCCTATGGCATGGACGGCTTCATCACCCCGATGATGAAATACTTTGCCGATGAAGGTTGTCTTCCAACTTTCAAACGCATGCTCGACGAAGGCACGGTCAACGAGACCTTCCCATCCTTCCCGGTGTGGACGCCCACCAACTGGGCAACGCTCTCGACAGGCGCGCACACCGGCACGCACAGTGTCACGCGCTGGCGCGTAGAAGTTGCCCCCAGCGAACGCATCAATTCTTTTGACGGTCGCGCCAACAATGCCCAACGGTTGTGGAACGCCTTGGAGCGCGAAGGACTCAAAGGCGTGGCTCTGCACTATCCGGCAGCGCATCCTTCGGGCGTAGAAACGGGGTATGTGATCGACGGTTTCGGGCATCCCGGACACGCCAGCACAGACTATGAAATCGCCGCGGCACAGGCTTATACCACCGCCGATCAAGGCGAAGAAACCGTGCAGATGGACCACGATGGCACAGCCGTGCGCCGCAGACAGCGCAGCATTGAATCCATTGCCGCGCTCTCGCCTGCACAGGGTTGGACAAATCTTCCCCCCAGCGCGATGCCACCGCTGGCTTCTGCCATTGAAATTCGCGCGCGCCTCGGCGGCGATATCACGCGATTTCACCTGCTCGTTTTCGCGCATGCAGATACCGGATACGACGCGCTGCGGGTCTGCCGCTCCCAAAACGGGGGCGACTACATCGCCGAGGCTCGCACGGGTTCATGGAGCAATTGGGCGATTGAGCCTTTCCGCATTGCAGGCCGCGAGCAACGCGCGGCTGCGCGCTTCAAACTCCTCGAACTCGAACCCGATGGCTCTCACCTCAAGCTCTACCGGTCTCAGATCACATACAGCGATGGCTTCACCTATCCCGATGACTTGGCCGCCGAACTCATCCAACGCTTTGGCCCCTATCAAGAACACGCCTCGATGACTCCCTACACGTCGGGCATGACCGACTTTGACACCGCGCTTGAAGAATGCGAATACCAAGGCATGTGGTTTGCCGATGTCGCCAATTATATGCTCCACGAAAAAGAAGCCCATTTCTTCATCTGTCACTGGCATCTCTACGACTATCTCAACCACATCCACCTCGACGGCGTCGATCCGGTTTGCCCGGCTTACGATCCCGACAAAGCCGACGACGTCATGCACTTGTTCCGCAAAGCCTATATCGTTGGCGACAAAATTTTAGAACGCCTGTGGGATGCCGCGGATGATACCACATGTGTCGGTGTGCTGGCGGATCACGGTGCATCGCCGGATGTGCGTATCGCCAACATCCGAAAATTTCTGCGCGATGCGGGATTTACCGTTTTGAAAGCGGACGCCAGCGATGGCGTTGAGCGCGATGAAGTCCTCGAAAGCGAAATCGACTTTGAAAAAACCCGCGCGTACCTCAAAGACGACAAGGGATTCGACATTTGGATCAACGCCAAGCCCGGTCCCAGATTCGACGAGATTGAACGCGACCTCCTCCTCGCCCTACGCACTTGGGTCGACGAAGAAGTCGGGCGCACTGTGGTTGCCATTGCCCTGCCCAAACGCGACGCGTACATGCTCGGGCAATGGGGCGACCAGTGCGGCGACGTCATTTTCGCGTGGGATCACGGGTACGTCAGCGGGTACTACGGCCAGTGGAAAGGCATTGTGGGCGGCGGGTGTGTTGGCGCGCCCGAAGTCTTCGGCGCGCACCACGGCGGGTTCATCCCCACGCGCAGCGATATTTCATCCAGCTTTGGCTCTTTTCTCTTGGCAGGTCCCAGATTAAAAAAAGGCTATGAACGCCCCACTGACAAACTCGGCTATATCCACGCCGCGGATGTGGTCCCCACGCTTTGCCATCTCTTTGGCATTGCCCCGCCCGCGCAAAGCCAAGGCGCGGTGGCTTACGACATTTTTGAGGGCCACGAGATGGTGCGGAAACGGCAAGTGTAAATAACGACTTCTGTGACGGAGATGGATGATATGACGCTTGATATTCTTCACAAACTTATGGCAGACTTGGCCGCGCACCGTCCGATCTTCCATTCAGAGGCGGATTTCCAGCACGCGCTCGCATGGCAGATTCACGAGGCGATGCCAGATTGTGAGATTCGCTTAGAGTGGCCCTATCCAAAAAAAACTGGCACTTAGACATCTGGCTTCGGGCTGAGAAGATTGCAATTGAATTGAAGTACCGCACTAAAAAGATGAGAGGGAAAAAGGATGGTGAGTATTTTTTTTTCAAAGATTATGGCGCACAGGACGAAGGCCGGTACTCCTTCTTGAAAGACATCCAGAGACTCGAACGGATAGTGTTGGGTGGGAAAGCCAAAGCGGGGTTTGCAGTTCTGCTGACAAATGATCCGCTATTGTGGGATCAGAGACGTTCTCGGAAGAAAAATCCTTATGATGCTGACTTTCATATCTATGAAGGGCGGACAGTAACGGGCAAGTTGGCACGGTCAGAACAGTCCAAGCTGAAAATGAAGCCGATTCATTTGCGGGATTCATATCACTTGCGCTGGCGGAATTACTCATCTTTCAGGTATCTCTCAGTCCCAGTACCGCCTTAGGAAGACAAAGAGAACATGACACGACAATTTGCCCTCTGTATCAATAATGAGGGATACGAGGCTTCGCTCGATGTGGGTAAGGTTTATCGCATCATGGTTATATGCACATCATCGATGAAAGCGGTGAAGATTATGCTTTTGGCGATAGCTGTATTCACAGCGCAAGAATCGTCATGGATATCTGAGAAATGTTTGATATAGTCTGGATTGTGTGTGGCGAAATTGAAAACCGCGTGGCCATCATTACCGTTTACATTCCAATGCCACCAAAATTCAAAAACCCCTATGAACGAGGTTCATGATGAAAACAGGGTGTGCTTTCTGTGGTCATAAAGAACTCCGACCTTGCCAAACGCAATATATTTATCGGCACGATGGCAAATTTCTTATTGTGGATGATGTGCCTTGTCGTCAGTGTACTTACTGTGGCGAGCAATATTTTGAAGGTCATGTGTTGCGGGATATTGAAAAGCGATTCAATGACCTCCATGTGCAGGGTCAGAAGGCGAGCAAGGAGGTTCGGGTTCCCGTTGAACATTTTTTTAATTTTCATCAAGCCTAAAATCCACCACCAAACGCTGCTTCTTAAAATGCTTTTTGAGAAGCAGCCGATCATGGCTCTATTCGTATGCGCGCAAGTCACACGCCCATCCCTTTTGAAACGAGAAGAATCATGTTCGATATTCACAACCTTATGGAGGCCTTGTCCAAGCACCGCCCGATCTTCCATTCAGAATGTGTTTCTCAAAAAGCGTTACCGACAACAGCGGAACCCGATTTCTTTTCCTTGCCATCTTGGATTGAGTCGTCCGCGCTCTTGTACCCGCACGGCCGGCGCGCCATTGACCCAACTGCCACCCCGCATCACGCGCACTCCCCCAGTTTCTGGCCCTCTGGGATTTTGCTGCGGGCTGTTGCGATAATAATCCACGCGATACCAATCTGCCACCCACTCCCACACATTGCCCGACAAATCCGCCACCTCAAAAGGACTCACACCTTCGGGAAAACTGCCAACGGTCGCGGGTTTGCCCACATGTCCATTAAAATTTAATCTCGTCGGATCGGGTTCCTCGTTGCCCCAGGGATAGATACGCCCATCGCCACCTGCGGCCTTTTCCCACTCTGCCTCTGAACACAACCGCTTGCCTGCCCACGCGCAAAAATCTCGTGCATCAAACCAATTGACACCAACGACGGGTTGGCGTGCGACATTAAATCCGACAGAATCGGCACAGGCCGACGGGGCGCGTCCCGTTGTCGCAACAAATAATTTGTAGTCTGCGTTGACCACTTCAAAGCGATCGATCCAGTAAGCATCCAGAAATACCACATGCTCAGGGCCTTCATCGCGGCCAAACGCATTGGTGCCCATCACAAATTCGCCCGCTGGAATTTGAACCATTTCTTCAATCAACTCGCCCGCTGATTCTGGCTGAACGGGGAAATCATCGCCGCAACTAGCCAGCAATCCCATCCCCATGAGCACGCGCAAAAATTTCAAAATACCGTCCATCGCGGCCTCCTGAACGCGGCAGTCAAAATAGCACAAAAGAGACTATCTGAAAAAGGTTGTTTGTTCTCGACATCGCGCGTATTTTTGCGATCTAAAATCTGAATGGCACATCGGAAATTTCAGGGTGTGATTTTCTACAGTGTATTTTTCGGCGTTATGCCACACTCACACATGTACACCCCTCAGTCATCCCCACATAATGGGAACGTTTGGATGAGAAATCTAATGCCTAAAGTCACCACGTATTATCTCGAAATGAAATCGCCTTTTTCGCTGAAAGAAAAAACGGAATCGAACGGATTGCACGTATATGAATGTGAAATCAAACAGTTTCAATTTAACAGGTTCTTATATCAATTTATAGGCGAAGCCTGGGCGTGGAAAAATAAACTCTCATGGTCGGGTGAGCAATGGAAAGCCTATGTAGAAAACGACAATCTGAGAACGTGGGTTGCACATTACAAAGGCTCGCCCGCTGGATACTACGAACTCCAACAGCAAGACCATAGCAATGTCGAGATCGTCTATTTTGGTTTGGCTCTCAAGTTCATCGGGCAAGGCTTTGGAGGTTATCTCTTGTCTCATGCAATAAAGGCGGCATGGAAGTGGGGCAACACAAAAAGGGTATGGGTGCATACCTGCACCCTTGATCATCCAAATGCCTTGCATAATTACACAGCGCGAGGCATGGAAATCTATCGCGTGGAGACTGCTGACTCTGAGCCATAAAAGCTGTCGATAAATATGCGGTCATAGCGACTGCCAAGCCCAAAGGGGTTGGCAGAAAAAGGAGAGATCAGTGAGACTGAAAAACAAAAACATCGTCGCAACAGGCGGTGCATCGGGGATTGGGAAGGCCGCGGCGCGGTGTTGTGCGCGGGAAGGCGCGCGGGTGGCTGTTGTCGATTTGGATGGGGCGGGAATTGAGCGCGCGGTTCGAGAGATCGAAAGTGCGGGTGGAAATGCAGAAGGGTTTCAGGCAGACTTAAAAGAAGAAGATCAGGTGCGCGCCCTGTTTAAAAATATCGGGCAGACCTTTGGGCATATCGACGGACTGATCCACGCCGCGGGAATTCTCGAAGGCGCGCTCGTGCCCGTTGATGAATTTGAAGCATTTACATGGGATCGCGTCATAGACATCAATTTGAAAGGGAGTTTCCTCGCCGCAAAGTACACCGTGCCGTGGATGAAAAAAGCCGGCAAAGGCGTCATCGTACTCATTGCTTCTGGCGCAGGTGTCAAAGGCGGGAGTTCGTCCGTTGCTTATGGGTCGAGCAAAGGCGGGGTACACGGCCTCTCCCTCGTGCTGGCAACCCAACTGGGCAATCGCAACATCCGCGTTCACGGCGTGTGCCCGGGCGGTATTGAAACACCGCTTAAAATGCGCGTGGTGCAAAAACAAGCCGATGCCGCAGGGCGCGATGTGGCACACATGGCGGCCGGGCTCGGCGACCCCGAGGGCGTGGGCAAAATTTTGTCCTTCCTGGTCTCTGACGACGCCGATTATGTGCGCGGCAGCATTTTCACGCGATAGGAGACAACCATGCGCTTGGGTGTTGTTGGCCTTTTGCCCCGGGATTTTCGCACCTTGGAACCGGCGCATCTTCAGGCCGTGCAAAACCTCGGATTCACGGGCGGCGCGTTTCACTTTCCCGGAGAACTGTGCGAGGAGATCACACCTGCCGACACGGACCGCTGCCGCGCGCTTTTTGCAGATCGCGCGCTCGACCTCGTGCAATTTTCCATTACATATCCCGAATGCCTCTTTGATCCCGATCCGGAGATGCGAAAAGCCGTGGTTGCCAAAATCAAAAAGGGTGCAGAAATCGCTGCGGGCCTGTCTGCACACGCCTATCTGTTGCGCCCGGGCAGCCTCAATCCCGCCGGAAGTTGGACGCCCCATCGCCACAACCACACACAAGCAGCATGGGATCACTTCATCGAGACCCTGCAAGACATGATGCCAACCCTTGAACAACACGGCGTCACGGGGGTCATGGAAACCCACCTCGTCTCTATTCTCAACAACCCGGAAACCTGCCGCAAAATGGTCGAAAGCGTGGGATCTCCCAACCTGCGCTTGGTGATGGATTATGTGAATCACTTTGAAACCCTGAGCCAAGTCTATGCGAGTACCGAGCGTCTGAATTACATTTTTGCTGAAATGGGTGCTTATGCGCCGGTCATGCACATCAAAGATATTGCGATTGGCAAAGGGCTCGTGCTGCACCTCGATGAAACCGTGCCCGGCCGCGGCGAACTCGACCTCGCACACTGCTTCCGACACTTTCAGAACCTCTTTCCCAACAACTACGGCCTCATCGAGCACCTCAAACCCGACCTCATTCCCGAGGCCGCGTCAAATACGCGCGACATTGCCGCGCGCGCGGGCATTCCGATTACGTAAATTAGTTGGGGCAAATCCAGCGTTTTTTCCATTGCCGCATGATGTGGAATTGCTGTTGTACTTTGCTATAACGGCTCAGAATTTCGATTATCTTTAGCCGCAAGGCAAACTTGCGAAGTTCCTCATCCATGGTGCCTCCGATCGCTGATGAAGGGCAACCACAAGGGTTGTCCCTACGTATTTTGAAATGGTGCAAGGGCAACCACAAGGGTTGTCCCTACCCTTTGATCCCTCGGATCTCAATTGCTCCTGCCCTCTTCCCGATACCGATTCAAGAGCCAGAGCAACTCTTCTGCAACCGCTGATTTTTCGGGGTATAAATTGTTCTGCTCTTGTGGATCGTTTGCCATGTCGTAAAGTTGCATCCGCGGCGCATCTGTTGGCACGTCTGCTTCTCTTAAACTCCAACCTCCCGAACCGCGGCATGTCACCAACTTCCATTGATCCTTGCGAATTGCAAACGCGCCGCTAATTGAATGATGCACTGTCGCATCCCGAATTGCTTCCTCCTGATTTCCCCGCATGTACGGCAAAATATTATAACTGTCCTCTCCCGCATCCCTCGGCAAATCTACGTCACAAATCCCGGCTGTGGTCGCCAGCAGGTCCGTCAAACACACGGTCTTGTCACATCTCGACCCCGGCGCGATGCCCCCGGCCCACGATGCGATAAACGGCACGCGATGACCCCCATCCCAGGCATCGGATTTTTGTCCGCGATAAATGTAATTTCCCAGATGATCGTACTTTTCCTTCAGGCCAATTGGCTCGGCATGGCAGCCATTATCACTCGTCACAATTATCAGTGTATTATCCGCTAGGCCATTGCGCTTCACCGCGGCCACAATGCGCCCAATACTCCAGTCGTGCTCCGTCACATAATCGCCGTATTCGCCCGCCTGGCTTCGCCCGGCAAATCGCTCCCGCGCAAAATGCGGCGTGTGCGGCGAAGGCGCGGGAAAATACAAAAAGAATGGCTTATCCCCATTCTCCTTTGCGTGCTGATGGATAAATCCTTCCGCGCGAATCGTCAACTCCAGCAAACACGTCTCGTGCATAAACCCGGGCGCGCACATGCCACCGCGCCAGAATGCCGGTCTCGGCGACCCTTCAATCTCCTCAACGGGTTGCTCCACCACCATTCCATCTTCGATATAACAATACGGATCCATATCCAGCGATGCCGGAATAATAAACGAATAGTCAAAGCCCACAGTATGGGGGCCAGCGGTCAGCCGCGCGGAAAAATCGACCGTCTCTTTATTCACCTCCTCGGCCCCATTTTTTGTCTGCCATCCCACCCCCAGATGCCACTTGCCCACGCATGCTGTCGTATAGCCCTGACCGCGCAACAGCGATGGCACAGTCATTCGCCCATCTTCAATTAGCGGCTCAGAATAGCCATACAAAACACCGCGCTTCAACCGCGACCGCCAGCAATAGCGTCCCGTCATCACGCCATACCGCGTGGGCGTACACACCGCGGAATTGCTGTGTGCATCTGTAAAAATCATCCCCTCAGATGCCAGTTGATCGGTATGCGGTGTCGGGATCTTCGAATCGGGATTCAAACACCTCACATCTCCATATCCCCAGTCATCTGCCAACAAGTAGATAATATTTGGCTTGCGTATCATGCCAACTCCCTTCATGATATTTTGTTTACTGCGCCTTTACCATCATACGACCGTACGCCCCATGGCACAACCTCAATTTCCCCAAAGGCCAAAGCGCATGACGTTCAAGATGTCCCTATCTCGCACTGATTCATCTGTAATTCCCAATCGAGGTCCCTATGTCTGACAAACCAAACATCCTCTGGATCTGCACTGACCAGCAGCGTTTTGACACCCTTGGTTGTTATGGCAACCCATTCGTCCACACGCCCAACTTGGATCGCCTGGCCGAACAAAGCGTTCTTTTTGACTGCGCGTTCTCGCAAAGTCCGGTCTGCACGCCCAGCCGGTCGAGCTTCCTCACGGGCCGCTATCCGCGCACCACGCGCTGCCGGCAAAACGGCCAATCCATTCCCGACGACGAAATCCTCGTCACCAAACTGCTTCACGACGCGGGATACGTGTGTGGCCTGTCGGGCAAACTCCACCTCTCAACCTGTCACCCCAGCGCGTGTCACGGCACAGAGCGCCGCATTGACGACGGATACGACCAGTTCTTCTGGTCACACGATCCAGCCCCGAGATGGCCCACCAATGACTATCATCACTGGTTGCGCGACAAGGGCTTACAGCGCGATGTCCAGCCTTTTCCCGATTCTCGATACGTGCAGGTTCTTCCCTCTGAAGAACACAGCCAGACCACCTATTGCATCCAACGCGCCATCACCTTCGTACGCCGATGCGCTGAGGAAGGCATGCCATGGACGTTTTCGCTCAACCCCTTTGATCCCCATCACGCGTTTGATCCCCCCCTTGAAGTCCTCGAGCGCTATCGCGATCGGATAGACGACATTCCATTGCCCAACTATGTTGAAGGCGAACTCGACGACAAACCCGTGTGGCAGCGCATTGACCACAAAGGGTCTTATGGCGGCAGAGGTGCTCATGATTACGACCTGATGACCGACGCGGATCACCGCTGGATCAAGGCGGCGTATTGGGCGATGGTCGATGTCATTGACCGACAGATTGGTCGCCTGCTCGACTGCTTGGAAGAAACCGGTCAGCGCGACAATACCCATATCATCTTCACCTCAGATCACGGCGAAATGCTCGGGGATCACGGCATCTACCTCAAAGGCCCGTTTTTCTACGAACCCGCGGTGCGCGTCCCGCTCCTCATCTCAGGGCCTGGTCTTCGCAACGATGGGGCGCGATCCCCTGCGCTCGTGGAACTCGTCGATCTCGCCCCCACCATTCTCGAATGGGTCGGGCTCGACATCCATCCCGCGATGCAGGGCCGCTCCCTGCGCCCACTCCTGAAAGGCGACGCGCGCCTCAACCAACACCGCGACGATATTTACTGCGAATATTACAACGCCATGTCCGGTCACAAAAACCCACCCGCGCATGCCACGATGGTACGCACCCACCGCTACAAACTCGTCGCCGCACACGGCACGGGCACGGGCGAACTCTACGACCTCGAAACCGATCCTGCTGAAACGCGCAACTTGTGGACCGACCCCAACCACATTTCCATCAAACTCGACCTCATGACCCGCCTTGTGGACCGCATGGCATGGACCGTTGACCCCATGCCTCCGAGAGAAGCGGGGTTTTGAAAGGCGAGAGGTAAGACGCAAGATGTGAGAAGGGCACCCAACCCCAAGATCGGGCAACCCTTGTGGTTGCCCGATCTTCATTTCCAGATACAAGACGTGAGACGTGGGATAGCCTGTCCTGAGCGTAGCGAATGGGTGAGACGCCTGCCTGTGCTTCGACAAGCTCAGCCAACAAGGCAGACAGGGGGGGCTCTCTCGCCTTTTGCCACTGACCAAGGAGCATTTCATGTCCGATACACAACCGCGATCTGAACACCCCCGGCCACAATTTCAGCGCCGCACTTGGCTGAACCTCAATGGCATGTGGAATTTTGCCATTGACTTTGGGCAATCGGGCGAAGCCAAGGGCTGGCCTAGCGACCCTTCTGATTTTGACCGCGCGATTCGCGTGCCTTTCTGCCCGGAATCCGAGCTTTCCGGCATTCAGTACACCGACTTTATGCCCTCGGTTTGGTATCACCGCCCCTTTGATATTCCCGATGAATGGGCTGGCAAGCGCGTTCTCCTGCACTTCGGTGCGGTTGATTACCATTGCAAGGCGTGGGTCAATGCCCGGCTCGTTGGGCAGCACGACGGGGGCAGTTCCTCCTTCGCGTTTGACATTACAGACGCGCTCGCTGAGGGCGGAAACCATCTCGTGGTTCGCGCGGATGACAACGCGCGATCGGGTGATCAGCCTTCGGGAAAACAGTGCCCCGATCTCTATTCGCGCGGTTGCCATTACACGCGCACCACCGGTATTTGGCAAACCGTTTGGCTCGAAGCCGTACCCGAGTCGCGCATTGATTTTGTGCGTATTGTTCCCGACCTCGACAGCGACCGCTTTGTGCTCACACCCGCGTTCAAAAACGCGCGGCGCGGACACACGTTTCGCGCGGTGCTTCTCAACCGCGAAGAGGAAGTCGCGGTTTCCACAATGCCCGCCACGAGTGGTGCCGCCATGTCTTTGCGTATCAAAGACCCGCAACGCTGGTCGCCCGATCATCCCCATCTCTACGACCTGCGCCTCGAGCTCTGCGATGGTGACATCGCCATCGACGCGGTCGATAGTTATGCGGGGTTGCGTAAATTTCACATTGAGGGCCACAAGTTCTACCTCAACAACAACCCCATCTTCCTGCGCTTTGTGTTGGATCAGGGGTTCTATCCCGACGGCATCTGGACCGCGCCATCCGACGAAGCCCTCAAAGGCGATATCGAGCGATCGCTCGCCGTGGGCTTCAATGGCGCGCGTCTCCACCAGAAAGTTTTCGAAGAGCGCTTTCACTACTGGGCCGACAAGCTCGGTTATCTCACTTGGGGAGAATACTGCGACTGGGGCATGGACTTCGGTTCGCCGCAAGCGGTTCACAACCAGCAGCGCGAGTGGCGCGAAATTGTCATGCGCGACCTCAATCACCCTTCGATTCTCGCGTGGACCCCCTACAACGAAACTCGAGGCGGGGCAACCCATCACTTTGAAGCGCACTGCAGAGCAATACGGGAAACCTACGACCTCACCAAAACACTCGATCCGTCTCGTCCGTGTCACGATACCAGCGGTTACGTACACGTCTGCACGGATATTTATACCGTGCATGACTACGAACAGGACCCGTCCAAATTCAGAAAAACCTACGCGCCCGTCTCTCCGGGCGATGGGGAAAACACGCCCATCCGATTTCCCGAACTGAGCGTGCCCTATCAGGGGCAACCCTATGTCGTGGATGAATACGGAGGCACATGGTGGAATGCCAATGCTGTTGAAACGGAACGAGTAGCAGATCGCAAAAGCAGTTGGGGTTATGGCAAACGCCCCACCGACATCGAAGACGTGTATCACCGCATCGAAAAACTCACCGCCGCGCTTGTCAACCATCCCAATATCGCGGGGTATTGCTACACGCAACTCACCGACATTGAGCAGGAACAAAACGGCATCTACACATACCACCGCCGGGAAAAATTTGATGCGGAACGCCTGAAGAAATACTTTGGTGCGCCGGCAGCGATTGAAGAAGAATAATTGGGCATGCACCAAAGGCGGCGGTTTTCACAGTTGGATGCAGATGGGAGGTGCGATGGCTTTTTGTGATGCCTGCCTACTGTGCAACGTCAAATATAATCCAACGAACCCGAAAGACAGGAGCGCCCCATGGATCCTCGATGGCAAAATCTCCCGCACACCCATACCGAATTTGTGCCCAAAACGTATCCGGACCGCGCAACATGGGAACGGGAAAGGGCGAGGCTCAAAAGGCAAATCCTCTTTGCCGCCGGGCTTTGGCCAATGCCCGAAAAGCCGCCGCTCGATATGCACATTTTCAACCGCATTGAACGCGATGGCTACACCATTGAAAAAGCTTATTTTCAGAGCTTGCCCAATTTTTACGTCGGCGGCAGTCTCTTTCGCCCCGTCAATCCACAACCCCAAAGCCATCCCGGCATTTTAAGTCCGCATGGGCACGCAAAACTCGGGCGCCTACAACACGGTGAAACGTCCTATCCGGGCCGGGGCATCACCTTTGCCCGCATGGGTTGCACGGCTTTTATGTGGGACATGGTCGACTACAACGACAGCGCGCGGCATCTGTCGGGGGCTTACGAAGAAGAGACCTACGGCGTTGTACACCGCGCGCCATGGGCGCACAAACAAGACGACTGCATGCTCTGGAATATCGGCCTTTTGGGGTTTCAACTTTGGAACAGCATGCGCGCGCTCGACTTCCTCTGCGAACTGCCCGAAGTGGATACCAACCGCTTGGGTTGCACGGGTGAATCCGGCGGCGGGACCCAAACGTATAATCTCTATGCGGTTGACGACCGTTTGCACGTGGCTGCGCCCGTCTGCATGGTGTCGGCCTACATGCAAGGGGGGTGTGTCTGTGAAAACGCGCCCTTGCTGCGCGTGGATACCAACAATGTCGATATCGGCGCGACCTTTGCGCCCAAACCCCTCATTCTCGTCAGTTCATCACGGGATTGGACGCAGCACACGCCCGACGTTGAATACCCGGCCATCAAACGCATTTACGACCTTTACGACGCGGGCGATTGCGTCTCTCAAATCCAGATTGACGCGCCGCACGGGTACAACCTCAATATGCGCGAAGCCGTGTATCGCTGGTTCGCCAAATGGCTCAATTTGCCCTTTGGCGACGACTTTGCCGAACCGCGTTTTGAAGTCGAAGAGCACAAAGACATGCTCGCGTTTTTCGATGGCCTGCCCGATGGGGCGATCACCCGGCATGAAGACTTGATCCGCCAGTGCATTGCAGCCTCCAAAACCGCGTTGGAAACCTATCGCCCAGACACTTGCGAAGCCTTGGCAGAAAATCGGCGCGTGCTCGGCGAAGCCCTGCGTCTCGCCGTGGGGTATGACGAGTGCGCGGTCACATACAGATGCATCGGTGCGACCTGTGTTGCGGATCTCACCGGTGAAGATGGAACCCTGATTGGCGACCGCCGCCGCGTGCGCGTGCCGATTCGCACCTTTGTTCCCGACGCGCCATCGGGCGCATCCACCCTGTTGATTCACCCGCATGGCATGAACGCCCTGTATTCGCCCATCATCTGCGCGCTGCTCGCGGAGGGACGCGCGGTCTATGCCATCGATCTTTTTGGAACGGGACAAAATGTCGGCGAAGAAAACCCGCAAGATCCGCGCGGAGGCGGCCCCTTTTTCAACACCTTCAACCGCACGGACGACGCGGAGCGCGTCTATGACCTGCTGCTGACTTTGCGCCATATTGCCGATGACCCGCTGACCATCGTCGGCTTTGGACAGGCCGGACTCTACACCTTAATCGCAGGCGCGATTTCAGAACGCCGCGATTTGCAAATTGTGTCCGATGTGGGCGCGTTTAATACGGCACTGGAGACCGACTATCTCAATCGCCTGCCTGTGCCCGGCATTCTCAAAGCGGGTGGCCTGCCCAACGCCGCCGCGCTCATTGTGCCGAACAATTTGCTTTTGCACAACGCGGGCGATGCGTTTGACACCTCGTGGGCAGAAGTGGCCTACGCGCTGTATCCCAACGCCACCCTGACTGTACAACGCGACCTTCTGAAAAACGATGACCTGATCCATTTCGCGTGCCGCGACTGATGGCGAATTGACGCACAAGACCCTCATAGGGGTTGGAATCCATCAGACCACCTGGATGGGGCCGGGATAGCGAGCCACTTTGTTGTCCGTGGTAAGCAGCGTGACATTTTCGACCTGCGCTTGTGCTATGAGTATGCGGTCAAAGGGATCCTTGTGAATCGGTGGCAGAAGACCGACAGCAAGCGCGTGTTCGGATCGAATCGCAAGTTCGCTGTAGCCGTTTTGTATCAGGCTGTCCCGCAACTGCCGCGGTTCAACGCGAAAGTCGCTTCTGCCGAGCGCGTTCTTAATAGTAATCTCCCAAATGCTTGCGGTGCTGAACATCAGTTCCATGGCGGGGTCGCCGAGAAGGTCTTGGGATTCTGATGACAACCGTCCGGGATCGCCCGCCGCCCACAGCAATAGATGGGTATCCAGCAATAAAGTCATGCGTTTCCCCCGAACATTTTTTTTATCTCCGGTCCGCCCATGCTATCGAAGTCGTCGGGAACTTCGATCTCTCCAGCCATGAAACCCAACCGGCGAGACGCCGCTGTTTTGTCGGAAAGTTCAAAGCCAAACTCACGCCGCAGCCTGTCATACACCGCCTGCGCTTCGGAAACCCCCTTTGCCATAGCCTCCTGTAGCTGCTTCAAGTCCGCCCCCCTGTAAAGAAGATCCACCGTATCGGCAATAAAATCCTCAACACAGGGGTCGTCGACGTCCTGCTGCACAGCCCACCGCCAAAACTTTGCCATACGCTCATCGTCAGGATGGCCGTAATCTTCCGGCTGTAATCCCGCAACCGCCCAAGGCTTGCCCAAACGAAGATCGGGATTTATGGAATTCTGATAAGTCCATATTCGCAATCCCGCCATGAGGGCCGCACAAATAAACGCCCCATTAGACGTATATCGGTCCCTCTCTGCTGTCCTCCCACTTTCCTCGCGACGCCTATCTATTGCACGCAAATACGACTCCACGGCGTGCTTAAGGTCATAACTCGAACGTTTCGGCGGGGCAGGTCCGTTGAAGCGACGCGCCCAGCCACACCCTCTCAACCGATAGCTCAGAGACACCCGTCCCTCTACAAAGTATTCCAGCGTGTTGCGAATGCCCCCCTCATACCGCCCGCCTGCCCGCAACTCATCCCGTGCCGCATCCAAATCGTCAGGAATACGCTCTGTTTCCCAATGTCCCGAATACTCCCCATCCTTTGAGAAAATGCGGCGACGACGCACCTGTCCCAAGCCATCCGAATTGAGCAAGGGATAGGCCGCCAAAACACGCTCGCGCTCCGAATCAAAAAACCTTGGTTCCGACAACAACCTAGCCGCCTTTGACCACAAATGCTGGCTCTTAGTCATACAAAAACCCCTTATGTTTAGAGGAAATCCCTTACGGTTTAATTAAAATGGTAAGGGATTTCTACTAAACTGTCAAGGATTTTTTTACTCTCGTGTGGATAGTTTCATCCTCCGTCTCACTGACATTCAATGTCTTCGGCATCATCGGGCACGGCGACACTGTCGGGCAGGGTGGGTTGAAGGGCGCGTCCCCAGCGGGTAATCAGACTCATATCTTGGTCGATACGCGCGCTTTCTCTGAGTACATAATCGGGGTCCCAGTGGTCAAAAATGCGGGATAAGAGGCGGTTGCAGATAGGTTCACAATTGGGATCGCGGCCGAGGTCGCGCGTTTCACCCGGATCATCTTCGAGGTTGTAGAGCACCGGATGCGTGTTGTCGTGGTAGGTGTAACATTTCCATGGTCCAGTCCGAATCATACACGAGGGGATGCCCTCTTGTCCCAAGTGTTCACTGAATGTTTCGTTGGGATGATCGCCTGTTCCTCGGCCCGTAAGTAGCGGCCAAAGCGAGTGCCCGTGAATGCCCGGCAGGGGGGTGCCACCTGCCATGTCGAGAAGCGTGGGGCCAATATCCATAAGATTGCATATCTGATTGCTGTGTGTACCCGGCGCGATCACGCCGGGAAGCCTTGCAATGAAAGGCACCCCGACCGATCCTTCGTAGTAACTGCTTTTCCACCAACAGCCGTGTTCTCCGGCCATTTCGCCGTGGTCCGAGCAATAAATGACCAGGGTATTGCGGTCGAGGCCGGTTTCTCGCAGGGTTTGCAGAATGCGCCCGATTTGTTGGTCGAGATATTCGCACATGCCAAAATAAGCCGCGCGGGCAACGCGGATGCGTTCCTCGTCGAGCGGTGGATAGAGGCCGCGCAGTTGTTTGAATTTGCGAATGGGCGCGGGTTCGTTGGGTGTGTGTTGGGGGATATCGACGCGCGCGTAGTAATAATCAAAAAGCTCTTTGTGCGCGATAAAGGGACAGTGCGGCAAAAGAAATCCCGCCACAGCAGCAAAAGGGCGTTGGCTTGGATTTTTCGCTTTGTCGCGGAGATATGCACGGGTTTTGTCCGCCACCATCTCGTCAAAGACGTGATACGAGCCATACCCCCGGCCAGCAATTTCCACAGCCGTGCGGTTTTGTCCGGTGGTGGCCGTTGAAATGCGTTTGAAGAGGGGCGCGCCTCGCGGGGGCGCTCCGGGATGCGTGGCGCCGTATTCGCCCAAGGGCCGATTTTCAAAGCCATGTCGCTGGTCGTGCCCATTGAAGTGCATCCGCCCAATAAGCGATGTTTCATACCCGGCCAACCCCATCGCATGCGCCCAAGTGGGTATCCCGGAGTGCAACAGGTGAGCGTTGTTCCACACGCGATTGGCCGAAGGTGTGCGGCAAGTCATCAACGACATGCGACTGGGCACACAAACGGGCGAAGCGCAATACGCACTGGTCAAACGCAGGCCCTCTGCTGATAAGTGGTCGAGATGGGGCGTGCGTACCAGAGGATCGCCATAAGCACCTATGTGATATTTGCTGTGCTGATCGGAGATCATCAGGAGAATATTGTATTGTTCGGACATGGGAGTACTCGGTTGTTAAGAGTGAGCAGCGTTTGGACGGGTATTGAGATGAATATAAGCATGCATCGGGGTTTCAACAATGGCAATGGGCAGGCCGAGCAGCGTGGCGAGACGGGTTTCAAATCGACGGAGAATTTGTCTGTGGAGATACGCAAAGAGTTTGGCTGTTCCGTGCTCGGTTTGCACGAGATAGGGGATGGATAAGCGCGCGTGTTGCTGCAGGTGCCTGAAGCGGCGGCGATTTTGCGAAAGAGACATCGGCGCGGTGGCACCCGAAGCAATCAGCCCGATGAAAGCGATTTTCGAGACATTAGTCTTCATAACTCAACAAGCGGTAGTACCGATCTTTTTCGACAACGGATCCCAGGATGTGTAGGTCGCGTTCTTTATCTTCGCGCGTCTTGACTGTGAGCACCGTGCCTCCGCGCAATGTGAATGTTTTGTAATCGCGCGTGGGTTTGGTGAACCGAATCCGCACAAATTTGTAATTTTTGCCACCGTAGTTGTGCAGCCACTTTGGAATGCCTTTCAAATTCCTTTTGTTGAGATTGCCCCATGCAAATTCGCCCGTCATGCCCGGCGATGAAAATTGGGGCCAGAGTTCGTTGATGTACTGGTCTTTATCCACGCGCAGGTGGTAGAGTTTTTCCTCGGATTCCGCGTTGAGGGCTGCAACAATCGCTCGCCCTAGTTCTTCGGGTGTTTCGCCATACCCGCGTTGCAGTGTGGTGTCACCACAGGCCCACAGTGCAAGTGTGCAACACGCGACAACAAGACGTTTCATGAGATATTCAATCCTTTTTGAAAGTCTATCATCCTGCAAAAGAAAAGGTCGGATGAACTTTAATGCCCATCCGACCTTTTTGTAAATCTACGGTGTCGGTACTGACCCTGACTAAAAGCATGTCAGGCCAGGCTTACAGCATGTCAGTACATGTATTACTGACCCGCGGGTTTTTCGTTGGTAATCCAGCCTGCCAACCAGTTTCTCAGCGGATCGACGCCGCCGATAAAGTTGACAGCGGTGAAAAAGCCGTCATCCGGTGGCGAGGCCACGGGCACGGTGCCATCAACAGCAGGAGAACTCGCCTCGGGTGTAAAGTCGGGCGATGACTGACTGTAAGGTGCCATCAACATCGGGTCTGTCTGAGCATTGTTAAACTCAGGATTGGTTGCCCAAGTGGCTTCGTCAAAGCCATCATCATCTGTTTCAATATTCCCTTCAACTTTGGCATCACCCTGAGAAACCCTGTTGTTAAAGAAAATGGTGTTCTGAAGCGAAAGCGCACCCGAATTAGCTTGATTGAACGTAGAGGAGTTATCCACATCCAACCCACCCTTATTAAAGCCAATGACGATGAAGTTACGCAAGGTCGCGGCTGTGCCTTCACGCAGTAAGAGACCCGTGTCAGACTCAGGACCATTGGGATCGCCGACTAAGGTCACGTTGTAAATCGTGGGATTCGACCGCGGTGTGGCTTCGTTGTTGTCGCCTTCATTATCAGCTTCAAAACCATTGTCGGCATCGTCCCCGCGCTGCTGCGCCACCCAGAACTGACCCTTGCCGGTCCAGCCATCTGTCCAGTCAAAAGAATCATCCCGAATGCCCGAACAGTAGAGATGCTTGGCATTAACCGTGCCGCCGAAGAACTCGATGCCATCGTCCTGATTGAAATGCACCTGAACATAATCTACAACTGTGCCAGATCCAACGCCTTGGAAGGCAATGCCATTGAGTTCATTGTCGGGCGAGAACTCAATGCCAGCGAACTCGACGCGCACATAGCGCAGGATACCGCTGTTGTCCTCTGGATCGGTGCCGCCATACTGACCTGTGTCGCCTTCGCCTTCAGCGGTAGGCCCTGTGTTGACGGGCGCGCGACCATTGATGATCAGACCACCCCACTGACCCCGATCTCGCTGACCTTCAAACGCATCTGAAGTAAATACAATGGGCTTTTCCGCGCGGCCATTGGCGATAATTTTGCCACCTTGCGCGACAATGAGTGTGCCGTTGGTCGCACCTTCGCCAAAGATGATCGTGCCGGGTTCAATCGTGAGCGTTGCACCGGCTTGCACAAAGACCGCCCCCTGGAGCAGATAGGATTTATCGGCAGTGAGCAGGCGATCAGAAGCAACGCTACCTGTAAGCACTTCGGGTTGACCAGAGGCCATGCCCGAGGCTGTGGTCATTGCCATAGCGGTTGAACTCGGTGTTGAGACGCCTACTGCGTTAACGGCTACAATGCGGTAGGTGTATTCGGTGCCGGGAACCAGGCCGCTATCTGTGTAACTCGTGCCCGTCACATTTTCTGCAACAGTCGTGAAGCCAGGCAATCCCTGCATCCTGCGCTCCACATTGTAACCCGTTGCATCGGTAATAGCTGCCCAACTCACGGCGATAGACATGCCGCTTTCAACTGTAAGCATCGGTGCTTCTCCACCCGTTCCAGCAGACTGACCAAAGACGGATACAAATGCCAGAAAGTCTTGAAATTCAACCTCCCCGTTGCTATCAAAATCCATCCTGCCATCAAACTCGGAGTCCGATGAGGTTTTCCCGAAAACCTCGACAAATGCGAGAAAGTCTGGGAACTCAACCTTTCCATTGCCATCGAAGTCGGCCTGTGCTGGATCCAAATTTGTCTGTGCATGGGCAAAACCCGTCAGACCAAGTGTTAGCCCCAGTACGAGGAATACGCGGTAAAAACGTCTCACGATGTGTCCTTTCACTTGAGTGATGATCCTGTTTGGATCGGTAATAAATGCTTAACGGACCGCCTAATCCATCCCGAACACGCAGCGCACAACGAGCGCAGCGAGTCCATCCTGCAAATTCCGATCAGTAGTTGTAGCTTATGCCAAGGGAGAAAGACCGACCAGATTTATATTTTCGGAAGATACCTTCGCTCTGCTTAAAAAGTATTTTGCTGTCGATCAAATTTTTGGCCGACGCCTTCAAGGTGAATTGGGTGAACTTTTTTTGGATGTTGAAGTCGAATTGGTGCCGGGGTTGTTCAAAAACATCGGGCAAGCCCTGCGCGCCCACTTCGCTGATGCGCCGGCCAAATACATTGTAGAGCAAGTTGGCTTGAAAACCATGGTTGGGTCTGTCGTAACCGAGGATCACGTTAATCGCGTAGGGAGATTGTCCTTGAAGCGCGCGTTCGCTAGATGTCTGCACGCCGACACTGGGATCAATTTCAATTTGCGATTTGACCAGTGTGACATTGGTGTTGATAGACAGCGGTTCAAGGGCAGGAGACAGCGCGTCGAGGCGACGCCGAAATTCAAATTCGACACCGTAGTTGGTCGCGGCTTTGGCGTTTTGAAACGTGACACTGAGTTGCGCGGTGGGACGGATGATTTGCTCGATGGGTTCGTGAAATTTTTTGTAAAAGGCACTGATAGCCACCAGTTCGCCGAGGCGGGGAAATATTTCAAATCGGAAGTCAAAATTGTCAATGGTGCTGCGCTGGAGGTCGGGATTGCCAGAGACCGCGCGTCCGCCGATGAAGTCGGTAAATTCAAAAGGCGCGAGTTCTCGAAAGTCTGGACGCGCCAATGTGCGAGAATAAGCCGTACGCAAATTGGTGCGGTCATTCAGTTTATAGACCAAGTTGAGCCCAGGTAGGAGGTCTGTATTGTCGAGGGTCACTTCGACAGGGGTGGCGGTCGTGCTGAAAGGATCAAAGGAAATGAGTTCCTGTTTGGAATTTTCAACGCGCACGCCCCCGACAAAACGCCACTTGCCCGAGAACTGAAGGTCTGTCATCGCATAGGTCGCCCAGGTGCTCTGCGAGGCACTGTAGTTATCGACGTTGCGCGTGGTCTCGCGCAACTCAAAGCGACCAGGCGCGATGTGGTCTGCAATAAACAGGCTGTCGGGATCGAGGTTCAGATCGACATGTCGCTGAATGCCACTGGATTGCTCAAATCGGAACCGCCGCGCGTCAAATGCGCGGTCTTTGGAAAGGGCTTTGCCGCCCAACTTAAATTTGGAAGATAGGCTGCTAAAACCTGTAAAGGGGATCGTCCAATCAAATTTGGCACTTTGGGCATCGTCAACCAGATCGAAAAAGAAGCGGCTGCCGCTTTGCGTGATGTCAAAGAAAGTCCATTCGCCATTGCGATCTTCGTAGAGAACTTCGCGGTTATCAGGTTCGTCGCGCGTGGCTTTGGACAAACTTGCCAGCCAGTCAATATTGGAATTGAGAAACCAGCCAACGTGATGCTCACCAGACAATTGCCCTGAGAAAATGCCGCGCTCGACAAATCGCAAGCGAAAGTCGCGCAAGTCCGTGCCTCGGTCAGAATTGAAGCCGGTATAGGTTCTCGCTTCGTTGTCCGTGTTGCGATTAAAGAGGGTTTTTAAGCTGATTTTGTGCAGCGGCGACAAGCGCAGACTACTGTTGAACAACAGGCCCCACAGGATATTGTTGGTCGTGCTGTTCACGTCATAAGTCGTAAAAGGCGTGAGCACTTGTTCGCCCGATGGGTCCGAGGTAATGCGGAAGGAGTTCCAGGTTTCGTTTCTGTTCTTAAAGCTGTTGTCATAAGAAAAGGAAAAGACGTATCCGAGTTCTCGGTCGCCTTCGCCAACCGCATTGCCAATGCTGATGCTATAGCCCTGATTGACCGGCGCGGTTTTGGTTTTGGGTTGCCACACATTGGAGAATGCCCGGCCAAATTGCTGGATTTCTTGGGCGGTAAATCCGGTGGTGGAAAAACGCCCGCGTTTGCGAATGGGCTGTTCCGCGGCATCTGTGTTGATGATGGCGGGCAAGGCGCGCGTGCCATCATCAACACCGAAAAAGTCCCATGAGCCCCCGTCGTAAGTCTGAATGTCTTTGAAACTGGTCTGGCTGTGATACCCCGCGGATGTTGAAACCGAAAACGTGAATGCACTGGGAAAGTCGCGGGTTTTGATCTGCACGGATCCCCCTGAAAAATCCCCCGGTTGATCGGGTGAAAAGGTTTTGGAAACTTGGATGTTTTCCAAAAGGCCCGCGGGAAAGATGTCCATGGGCACAACGCGCCGGTTTGGCTCTGGACTCGGAATATTCGCGCCGTTGACCTGCGTGTTGCTATAGCGTTCTCCCAAGCCGCGCACATAAGTGTATTTGCCGCCCACTATGGTGATGCCCGTCACGCGTTTGAGAGCATCGCCCGCATCAGAAGACGAGGCGCGGCGCATCAATTCCGCGCTGATACCGTCCGCAACCACGGGTGCTTTTTGCTGAATCGCCAGCATCGAGACTTCGCTGTTTTGTTCAGCTCTGCCCGTGACGACAATTTCACCGGCCTGGATTGTCTCGGGGGGCAGTGAAACGTTGAGTGCTGTGGGGGCGCGGGTTTTGACTTCGACGCCGGTGACTGTTTTTGTGGCAGAAGAGATATAGCTGATTTCGACATCGTGCGCGCCTCTGGGTGCCGCAAGGGCAAAGCGACCGTCGAGGTCGGTTGAGGTGCCATAAGCGGGCCTGCCGATCTCATCTTTGATCACGACGTTGGCGCCGATGAGCGGTTCACCGGTTTCTGCATCCACGACAATGCCATGGATTTTGCCCATGTCCTGCGATTGGATTGACAGACTCGTGGCGGCGAGGACAAATAAGAGCGATAATATTCTCTTCATTGCGACGTATCCTTTCGGCAATTGTATAAACCATCTTCCGCGTCTGCGACATCGGGATTGCGTTTCCCTTATTTTTGCAGCGAATTTAATTTGATCGCGTTAAGGCGCAGTTACAAATGAGTTACGATTTTGTGACAACCCGCGGATTTGTCCTCTCCCTTCGCTAGTCCTTCACAGAACTTCGCGGCAGACTTAGCGATCAGAGCCATTGTCCATCGGTATGTTCTCATTGCGGAGTACGCGGTTATTTGTTATTAATGTCGAAACACGCCGCAGAGCGAAGCGGTGGAACGGGGCAAAGTGCAGGCTCAGGCAGAGCATGCACTTTGCAAAAGGTCAACCACAGAATTTTATAGAGGAAAATCACATGCGCGTTTGGAAAGCGGTTTGGAGAATTTCGTTTATCTGGAAAATCCTGATATGTTTTGTATGGGCAAGGCCGAGTGAGGCCGCGGATACCGCGTTCAAAGGCGTTATGACGGCCGATTACTATTATATTGCCAGCGGGTCCCAAAAAAAAGAAAACGGGTTTCGGTTTCGACGCATTTATCTCACCCATGACCTGAAGTGGAACGACGCATTTTCAGGACGGGTTCGGCTGGAAGCTGTCGATGCGGGATTTGGCAGCGGAAAAAAAATGGAGCCTTTTGTGAAGCACGCTTATTTGCGCGTCACAAAAGATCGACACGCGATTTATATGGGATTGTCGGGCACGCCAACGTGGAATGTATCGGAGTCGGTATGGGGCTATCGCGCAATCGAGAGGACCATCATGGATCTCAACAAGATCGCTTCATCGGCTGATATGGGCCTCGCGTATCGCGCGCGATTGGATGACAATGGCGAGGTGAATGCCCAGATGATGCTGGGCAATGGCAGCGGGACGCGTTCTGAGGCAGACAAACACAAAAAAATTTACGGTTTGTTGCATTTCAAACCAGGGATGCTGACTGCGACCGCGTACGCAGATTGGGAAAAGCGCGCGGGCAATCGAGATCGCACGACCCTGGCGGGTTTTGCTGGACTGATACATGAAAAATTTCACGGTGGGTTGGAGGGCTTTGTGCAATGGCGCGGCAATGTACAGGCGCGCGGGATTTCACTGTTTGGCGCGGGGCGCATTGGCGACAAGACAAAGGCGTTTGCTCGCGGCGATTTCTTCGATCCAGATGATGCGTCTGCCCGCGACCGCGAATATTTTTTTGTCGGAGGCCTCGATTTTGAACCGGCAAAGGATATTCACATCATGCCCAATGTGATGGGCACGGCTTTTCAGGCTTTGGATGTCGATGCCGAAGTGATTCCCCGGCTGACGCTCTATGTGAAATTTTGAGCGGGATTTGTGCGCGAATGTCGCGCTTTTGTCACACAATTGTAACGCGGTATCGGTTTATTTTATTCGCTATAACGCGGAGGTCATACAACAGAAAGGAGATTGGGATGCCCCGATTGATTTGGATGATTGCGAGTGCGGCTGTTCTGGCCTATGGCGCGGTGCAGGCGCAGCAATCCGAAGGCGAGTCGCTCGTTCCCATGTATCAAAAAGTGAGTGGGATTTCCGGAAGTGCCAATAGCATTGGCTCCGATACGATGAATAATTTGATGACCCTGTGGCTGGAGGGGTTCCGCAAGTACTATCCCAATGTAAAAATTCAGGTTGAGGGCAAGGGGTCGAGCACTGCGCCGCCCGCGCTGATCGAGGGCACCGCGCAATTCGGGCCTATGTCGCGCCCGATGAAGGCGTCGGAAATTGACAAATTTGAGAAGCATTTTGGATATCCCCCAACGGTGTTGCGTACCTCGCTGGATGCGTTGGCTATTTTTGTCAACAAAGACAATCCGATCACGGGGTTGACTTTGCCACAGGTAGATGCAATTTTTTCCAAGACGCGGCGTGGGGAATACCGTGAAAACATCTCGCGGTGGGGGCAAGTGGGTCTGGGGGGCGATTGGAAAAATGCTGCACTCAGTCTTTACGGGCGCAATTCGGCATCGGGTACTTATGGGTTCTTCAAAGATCACGCGTTGTTTAAGGGCGATTTCAAAGACGAAGTGAAAGAGCAACCTGGGTCCGCTTCGGTGGTACAGGGCGTGGCCGAAGACAGGTACAGCATGGGGTACAGCGGCATCGGTTACAGGACATCTGGCGTGCGGGTCGTGCCGCTGGCACTGGAAACGGGCGAACCCTTTATGGAGGGGACAATCGGAAATGTGATCGATGGGTCCTATCCCTTGGGGCGTTTTTTGTATTTGTATATCAACAAAGCACCCCACAAACCGCTCGATCCGCTGGTGCGGGAATTTTGTAAGTTCATTTTTTCCGAAGAAGGGCAGGAGAACGTGGTTAAAGATGGCTATATGCCCGTGCCATATCAGGTGGTTAAAGAGGAACTTGAAAAGCTAGAATAAAGGTGAGACGCAAGGTGTGAGAAGGCAGGCCCCTGATTGGGCAACCCTTGTGGTTGCCCAATCACCATGTTGGGAAATTTCATGGCACGCCCCTTAGAATCAACATCAAAGCGACAATTGCCCGGCACGACGCCGGGGGCACGCCTGATGGATCGCGCTGGGCAGTGGGTGATCACTGCCGGCGGCATCGGGGTGATCTTCTCGGTACTGGGCATTTTTCTTTTTGTACTGATGGAGTCCTATCCCCTGTTTTTGAAGCCGAGCGTGTCAAAGGCACACACCTTTGATTTTTCGCACCGTCAGCCCGTCCTGTGTACGGGTGTTGACCCCTATCGGGCTGTCGTGTTTGTCGTGCATGAAGAGGGGATCGATTTTTTGGATATGACCACAAAGGCGGTGATAAAGTCCGTATCTCCCCATCAGTTGCAGGGCAGGCGCGTACGCTCGGCTCATCGCGCGCTGGACAACGCGCACATTGGCCTGGGTCTGGACGACGGTACAATGCTGGGTTGCCGCGTGGCATTTGCCGTGGATTACGACGCGGATGGAAAGCGGGTTGTGACGCCGGCTTTTTCCGTTCAATCAACGATGAAATTGGCCGATGGCGCGCTTGTGCATCTCGTGTTTCGGCACGATGGAGAATCCCGCGGAACCGCGCTGGGGATTGCGGATTCCGGGCAACTCGTTTTGGGCATTTTCGAAACGCGGCGCGGGCTTTTGGGCGGCGGCAAAACAGCGGCGTACACGCACGATTTGACCGCCGATATCAACGGGCGCGCCGAGGTGGGTGCGGTGGCGAAATCGGGACGCTATGTTTTGGTGGGCACAGACCGCGGCGACGTGTTTCGGTGGGAAGTTGGACGGGCGCAGGCCAATCCCAAATTGCTGGATAATTTTCGAGTTTCCGATCGGGCGGTGAGCGCGCTGGGTTTTTTGCTGGGCGATGTGTCGCTCGTCGTGGGCGATGTGGGGGGGCACATATCGACTTGGATGCCGGTCAGGATGCGCGAGAGGGACAATAAAAGGACGTACAAAAAGATCCACACCTTGCAGTCTCATTCGTCAGCCGTGACCGCGTTTTCGGCCTCTGCGCGCGACAAACAGTTTTTATCGGGCGACGCATTGGGGGGGATTGCGCTGCATCACCTGACATCGGAACAAACGTTTTTTTATTTGCCCGGCGATGGCAGTCCCATTCAAACCCTGGCTTTCGCGCCCAAAGCCAATGCCTTTTTGACTGTGGAAAAATCCGGGCGTGTGACGGATTTTGACCTGTACAATCCACATCCCGAAGTGACGCTGCAAACGCTTTTTGGCAAGGTGTGGTACGAGGGCTATACAAAACCCCAATACGTGTGGCAATCCACGGGCGGGTCAGATGATTTTGAACCCAAGTTGAGCATTGTGCCCCTGATATTCGGGACGTTTAAGGGCACGCTTTACGCCATGTTATTCGCGCTGCCGTTGGCGATTCTGGCGGCGATTTACACGTCGGAATTTGCCTCTCCTTATGTGCGCGGTGTGGTCAAACCCGTCGTGGAATTGATGGCATCGCTTCCCAGCGTGATTTTGGGCTTTTTGGCTGGCTTGTGGTTGGCGCCCTTGCTGGAAACGCGCGTGGTTGGCACCCTGTTGTTGATGCCTTGTGTGCCGATTGTCGTGGTGATCGGCGCGTGGGCATGGGGACAGGTGTCCGAAGATTTTGCGCGCAGAATCCCCGATCACTGGGTCCTCGCGTTGCTGTCGGGCATTGGCTTGCTCGCGCTCTATTTGTCATTCGCGCTGGGGCCAGCCGCGGAATCGCTTTTGTTCGGTGGCAATTTTCAAAGCTGGTTGCTCGGCACAACGGGCACGCGCTACGATCAGCGCAACTGCCTCGTAGTGGGGTTTGCCATGGGCTTTGCGGTGGTGCCCATCATTTACACGATCTGCGAAGATGCTCTGTCGAGCGTGCCGCAGCATTTGCGCGCCGGGTCACTGGCGCTTGGGGCGACGCCATGGCAAACAGCGATCCGCGTGGTGTTGCCCACGGCGAGCCCGGGCATTTTTTCCGCGACGATGATCGGATTTGGGCGCGCGGTGGGCGAGACGATGATCGTGTTGATGGCCACGGGCAATACCCCGATTCTCGATTGGACGGTTTTTAATGGCATGCGCACCATGTCGGCCAATATCGCGGTGGAGATTCCCGAAGCCCCCCACGAAGGCACGCTTTATCGCGTGTTGTTTTTGACCGGGGTTTTGCTGGCGGCGATTACTTTTTTGGTGAATACACTGGCAGAAGTGGTGCGGCAGCGTTTGCGCGAAAAGTACAGCCGAATTTGATGTTTTGGAGATGGATGTGAAAAATGTTTGGAAAACAGGCGTGCCCTTTGTCTGGCTGACCGGCGGCGCGCTGGCGATGTGTTTGCTCATGATTACCGGGTTGATCGCCCTGGTTTTGTACAATGGCACCGGATTTTTCTGGCCCTCGGATATCGAAGCGGTGACGCTCAAAGACGGGCAGAAGGCCATGGGGCAGCGGTGGGACAAACAGGAGATTCCCGCGTCGGGCAGAACGGGTTCTGGGCAATTTCGCATTCAGCTCAAAGTGGGCAATCGCGATGTGTATGGCAGCGATTTTCGATGGATCGATGAATCGGATATTCAATTGACGCGCTACCCCAAAGACGCGGTGGTTTTTGAGCGGCGCGAGTGGGGCAATTTTTACGGGTTTATCGACGCGCTCTACGAAGGGGAAACCCGCGTGTCGAACACCTGGGACGTTTTGCAAGTTCAATGGGATAAAACCCGCGAATTACACGAACAGATTCGGCGAATTGAAGAAGATGCCATTGGCGACTTAAATCGGCAAATTGAGCGCCTGCGCCTGAAAAAGCGCGAGATAGAATTGCGCGGTGGAAACGCCGATGACATGGCCGCGATTGATCGGCAGAGCGCAACTTATTGGACAGCATATGAACAACTCGCCGACCAACTGGTGCAGCTGCGGGCAGCCAACGCGATTTATCGCACAGAGGTGCGGCTCATCAGCGGCGAAGTGCGGCAGATTGCCACCGCGGATATCGTGCGCGCGTATCGCCCCAATCAACTGGGCGCGTTGGGAAAGGTGGGCGTTTATTTGGATCGCGTGGGAGAATTTTTGTTTGATGAACCCCGCGAGTCCAATACAGAAGGCGGGGTTTTTCCCGCGATTTTTGGGACGGTAATGATGGTCTTTTTGATGAGTTTGGCTGCCGTGCCATTTGGCATCTTGGCCGCGCTCTATTTGCGCGAATACGCCAAGCAGGGCACCCTGGTTCGGTTGATTCGCATTGCGGTGAATAATCTGGCGGGCGTGCCTTCGATTGTGTTTGGCATGTTTGGACTGGGGTTTTTTGTTTACGGCATTGGCGGAAGCATTGATCAACTGTTTTTCCCCGAGGCATTGCCCACGCCCACTTTTGGCACGGGCGGCATTTTGTGGGCGTCGCTGACCCTGGCATTGTTGACGGTGCCGGTGATGATCGTTTCTGCCGAAGAAGCCCTTTCTGCTGTGCCGAGCGACGTGCGCGCGGGGTCGCTGGCACTGGGGGCGACCAAGTTGCAAACCATTTTGCGCGTGGTTTTGCCCGGCGCGCTGCCGGGCATTCTCACGGGCATTATTCTCGTGATCGCGCGCGGCGCCGGCGAAGTCGCCCCGTTGATGATTACGGGGGTTGTAAAATTGGCACCTGCCCTGCCCGTGGATGGGATCTGGCCCTTTTTTCATCTGGAACGCAAGTTTATGCACCTGGGCTTTCACATTTACGACGTGGGATTCCAGTCGCCCAATGTCGAGGCTGCCCGCCCCATGGTGTACACGACGACTCTGTTGCTGATGGGGATTGTCCTGGCACTGAATCTGGTGGCGATTTTGGTACGCAATCGGCTCCGCAAACGCGCGGCTGGTTCGACATTATGAGCGGATGGCTTTCAACTTTACTCGCGTTGTGCGCCGCGTGTAGTCCGTTCGGCCCCTTCTACACCCCTGAAAGCCGAGTTACAAGAGGCGAGAGGTCCGCCTAATTCTCCTTGCGTCTCGCGCGTTTTACCAAAGGAATCGCGATGGCTGAAGCAGAACTTGTCGATAATGTGATGAGTGAAAAGACACGGCCTGAGACAATTGTTCCGGACATTCAGAACCCCATTGTCACCGTGTCGAATCTGAACCTTTATTACGGCGAAACGCAGGCTCTGTTTGACATTGACATACGGATTCCCGAGCATCGAGTGACGGCTTTTATCGGGCCTTCGGGATGCGGAAAGTCAACGCTGTTGCGGTGTATGAATCGCCTGAACGATTTGATCGATTCGGTGCGTATTGAGGGCGCGGTTAAAATTGACCGCGACGATATTTACAGCCCCGGATACGATGTGATTTCGCTGCGCCGCCGGGTCGGCATGGTATTTCAAAAGTCCAATCCCTTTCCCAAGTCGATTTACGAGAATCTCGTGTATGGGTTGCGTATTGCCGGTGAAAATCGGCGGGCGGTACTCGATGACGTGGTGGAGCGCAGTTTGCAAGCCGCCGCGCTTTGGGATGAAGTAAAAGACCGACTCGACAGCAGTGCCCTGGGGCTTTCGGGGGGGCAGCAGCAGCGGTTGTGCATCGCGCGGGCAATTGCTGTCGAGCCTTCGGTGATCTTGATGGATGAACCCTGTTCCGCGCTGGATCCGATTGCGACGGGGCGCATCGAAGAAACGATCGCGGATCTCAAAACGCAATATACGATTGTGATTGTGACCCACAACATGCAGCAGGCGTCGCGCATTTCGGACTATACGGCGTTTTTCTATTTGGGACGTCTGATCGAGATGGCCGAAACGAGCGACATGTTTACCAATCCGCAGCTCAAACAAACGGAAGATTATGTGACGGGTCGGTTTGGCTAAGGCGTGGATTTCATACCCATTCGGCGACACTCGGGGACGGGCTTAGGGCGAGGTTATACCCCATGCCTTGACAGGCAGGCCCGTGCATTGATTCGCACATTGAACTGGAGTGATGATTATGGAGCGAACTCTCGACCAGCACCTCAACCACCTCAAAGGTGAGTTGTTGAAGATGGGCAGCGCGGTGGAAGAGTCCATTGAACAGGCGGTGCAATCGCTTGTTGACCGCGACAATCGCCTCGCGGATGTGGTTGAAGAAGGTGGACATCACATTGACGCCTGGGAAGTGGCGATAGAAGAAGAGTGTTTGAAGTTGTTGGCTTTACAGCAACCCGTGGCCAGCGATTTGCGCTTGGTGGCGGGCATGATAAAGATCAATTACGATCTCGAGCGCATCAATGATCAGGCGGTGAATATCGCCCAACGCGCGCGCTTGCTCAATGTGATGCCGCAGTTGAAACCCCTGATTGACATTCCGCGCATGGCCGAGTTGGCGCGTCGCATGGTGAAGGACGCGTTAGACGCGTTTGTCAATCGCGATGTGGCATTGGCCAATCAGGTGCGCCGGATCGACGATACTGTGGATGCGTTGCGAGATCAAGTTTTCCGCGAGTTGTTGACGTACTTAAACGCGGGCGTGCCCTCGACTGTGGATCAGGCGATTTTGCTCATTCTCGTATCGCGGCATTTGGAGCGCATTGGCGATCACGCCTCCAATATTGCTGAAAATGTCGTCTATCTCGTTCAAGGGCGCATTGTGAGACATCAACAAGAGAAGTTGCGCGCGGGCAAATAACTTTCGCCGCGCGAGCGACACATGTGTAACGCGGCTGTGATATACTGTGTGTCATAGGTGATATGACACACGGTATTTTTTTATCGCAAAATTAGACTGTAGCCGGCGATGGAGAGACTCAAACTTATGGAAATGCGAGCTTTACTAAAAATGGGGATTCAATCTCGTGAATTTAATTCGTGATAAATCCGCTAATCACTCAACCCAGTCCAAGCCCGTTCCGGTTTTTAGGGCGGAGCGTCTCGGTGCCTAAAAACAATTTCTGAATCTGATCTGGTTATTACGCCTCGTGCTGAAGGTGGCACCCTCTCAGTCTCTCTTATGGGCGGTTACATCCCTCATTCGCAGCGTTGTGCTGCCCATCAACCTGTGGATGACCAAGTATTTGATCGATGCTGTGGTTGATGTGGTTGAGCGGCAAATTCCGAGAGACCGCGGGGCGGGAACTGACCCGCCTCGTCATTGTCAAAGCACCGCGCCTCCCGTTGGAACAATTCGAGCACACGGGTTATTACGATGAACTCAAGCGTGCCATGTCTCAAACCGAACAAAAGGGGCCTGAGATTCTGAATCACGTCATGAGTATTGTTCGCAGTCTCTCCAGCCTCATTGGATACGGTGCAGTCCTTTGGGTCATCCACCCATTTATCCTGCTGGGTGTGGTGGGCTTAACAGGAGTGTCTGTCTGGATGGCGATGAAGGGTGGTCAGGATGTGTGGTCTGTCTTGAGTCGCTAGACATTTAAGCGGCGTCTATCAGATTATTACGGCTCCGTATTGGTCGACTGCAACACAGCGAAAGAGGCGCGCCTCTATGACTTGAAACAGTATTTGATCGATAGATGGACAAGGCTCTATTGGGAATCCAGAAATGAATTGCGGCGAGAGGCGATCAAGATAGATCTCAAACAATTTGGGACTTATGGCATCGGCGTTCTGGCGAGTATCGGCGCGTTATATTGGATTGCTGTCAGTCCGTCAATAAACGCATCCCCTGGTCTCTATACGATTGTTTTTCAATCGGTTTCGGGCATCCTCGATCCCATGTATTTAATGGTTCTGACCCTTTTGAAGATGGGGCGTTTTACGACTGCCTCCGACGCGCGAACAACAATTTGGGTGACCGCCTCACGCAATTGCTCGATGGCATGTTCCATCCCCTCTGGCAGTTTTCCATCTCGTGGGGGCGATAGATGAAGAAAGCATCAAGGTCTATATTGAATCTCAGAAGTGGGAGGATGATGGCGGTCAAGGGTTCAATCAAGGTTGAGCCGCCATGGTCAGTCGCTTTAAGCCTGCTGTCAGCAGGGCATCTTCAGGCGGCTTGAGCCGCAATTGACTTTCAGCCGATAGTGGTTTAGTGAAAAAAATAAAAACAAAAAGGCCCAAGCCCAAGGTTGTGGCAAAAAAATTGGACATCGCAGAGGCGAATCTGAGACTACAGATTCCTACTGATGCAACCAGAATGTCAGATCCAGAAATTCAGAGCATACGAGATGGTATTGCCAACCACATTTTAGATACACTCACGCCAGAACGCTTAACAGGTGATCCCAATTATTTAACAGATGTCCACCGTGCTGTTAAAGGCGTGTCACTTTTCAAGATTGACAAGCCTTCAGGGATCGCATTTCCCGGTGATGGACTAGCCAGATTATGTACGGATTTCGGGGCAGGATCTGCGGGAATAGCACTCTTTTTAGCTCGCGTTTTACATCAAAAGTCAAATTTCAATTTTAAGTTGGACGCACTGCTTCCTTCTTTTTTTGCAGAACAAAGATGAGAAGCACCGCCAAGACTTCGTTCCCAAGGAGCATAAGAGAATTTTCTTCTTTGATTGAAGAAGGCGGACATCACATTGGGAGAAATTGTGTAACCCCATCGCCACCGCGAACAATTCTGCGGTTTTGTCACATAAGCGACGCGCAACTGTCACGCGGTTATGGTATTATAGTTCTGCACGACGTATTCTCCCTCTTGGGAACTGGTCCGCGACCCGGTTCCCATCTTTTTTCCCTGGATTTCATTCGGGCTTTTTTGTTGCCCCACAAGAAATCCCGATGTATTTTATGATTTCGGAACGTCACTGGTTATAAAAAAAAATAAAGTGGTTGATCGCTTTGTCCAATTGCCTGAAATCCGAAGCCCGGTTTTGCGAGCGTTGCGGCACAGCACTGGTCGCAAAAGCCGTTGAAGGTCGGGACAGACCGTGTTGCCCCGCGTGTGGGTCTGTGGCCTATCTCGACCCCAAAGTGGCGGCCGGAGTGATTGTCACCCTCGATGGGGGCGTTGTTTTGCTCAAGCGCAATATCGCCCCCGGGTTTGGCAAGTGGGTGTTTCCGGGCGGCTATGTGGATGCGGGCGAGCCAACCGAGGTGGCGGCTGTTCGCGAAGCCCGCGAGGAAGTGGGCTTGGATGTTGAAATCGACGAATTGCTCGGGGTGTTGTCTGGCGAAGGAGAACGGGTGGTGCTGATCGTATATACCGGTCGGGTTGTGGGCGGAAAGTTGGAAGGCAATTTTGAATCGCAGGCCGTGGCGACATTTGCCCCCGAGGACATTCCCTGGAATGACCTGGCCTTTCACACCACGAAAAAGGCGTTAAAAATTTGGAACCGCAGGCATCGCACAAAACCATGACTTACTTGGTTTGGTACAGAGAAAGGTGATTATGCTAAATTCCATTGAAGATGTTGAAGCGCGGTTTGCCGAGCAGGGGTATATCACCGATCGCACATTGTCAACGACGATTTTTTTGGCGCAGTCGCTTGGCAAACCGATCTTTTTGGAAGGGGAACCCGGCGTTGGAAAGACCGAAGTGGCCAAAGTTATGGCCAGTATTTTCAACACGGAGTTGATTCGGTTGCAGTGTTATGAGGGCATTGATGCCAACACGGCATTGTACGAATGGAACTACCCACGGCAGATGCTGGAGTTGCGCCTCGAAGAAGCGCGCGGCATTGACAAAGCTGAAATTGGTCAGAATATTTTTCGCGAAGAATTTTTGCTCAAGCGTCCCCTTCTGTCGGCTCTTGAAGGCAGCGCGAAAAAGCAACGCGTGTTGTTGATCGATGAAGTGGACCGCTCGGACGAAGAGTTCGAGGCATTTTTGCTGGAAATCCTGTCCGATTTTCAGATTACGATTCCCGAAATTGGCGCGATCAGGGCGATGCGCGTGCCGTTTGTGGTGCTCACGTCCAACCGAACGCGAGAATTGCACGACGCGCTCAAGCGGCGGTGTTTGTATTTGTGGATCGACTATCCCTCGTTTGGCAAAGAAATGGATATTGTGCGGTCGCGCGTGGCGGGCGTTCAGGACGAATTGGCACAACAGGTTTGCGGGTTTATGCAACTGCTTCGCAATCGCGATTTCTACAAAAAACCCGGGGTTGCCGAAACAATTGACTGGGCACTGGCACTGATGGCGATGAAAATAGAAGAACTAGACCCGCAGACAGTCAATGCGACCTTGGGGTGTGTTTTGAAATACAAAGAAGATATTGAAAAAATTCAGGAAGACGGCCTGCCACAACTGATTGAAAAGGCCCGATTGCTAAAAGAAAGTACGCAAATCATTTAGCATTTACAGAGGCGAGATCAGAATCTATTCCCCACCCGTTTCCGGGGAGGGGTTTTATTGACTTGGAGATCCCATGCCGAGAACGATGCTGGGGCGGATTGTCGGTTTTTCAAGGGCGTTGCACAGTGCAGGCGTTGAAGTCAACGCGGGCAATCTCATCGATCTGTGCGACAGTTTTCGATATATCAGCATGCACAATCCGCGCGATTTTTACGCTGCCGCGCGCGCGACGCTGGTGTCGCGCTATGACGATTTGGAGACGTTTGACGCGGTTTTCAAGGCGTTTTGGGCGCGCCCGATTTTGCCCGATGACATGACCCTAACCGATACAGATGCCGCAGGAGATCCCGACCTCGACGTTCAGGCAGATGTCAACGAGGTGGTGGATACTGCGGATTTGCAGGAAGAGGCCGAGGGGGAAGGCGAATCCGAGGAAGTTGGGTATAGCCCCGATGAGGCCCTGATGGCAAAAGACTTGGCGGCCATGTCCGACCGCGAGATCGAGCAGGCCCGCAAGGTGATCCACGAAATTGTGAACATCATTGCCAATCGCCGTAGCCGCAGGCGCGTACCCGAAAACCGCGGGGCCGAATTGGATTTCAGGCGCACGTGGCGGCGCAATGCCCTGTACGGTTCTGATGGCGTTGAACTGATGATGAAGCGGCGGCGCATCAAAAAGACCAAACTGATGTTGCTGTGCGATGTGAGCGGGTCTATGGATTGTTACAGTCGCTTTCTGATCCGCTTTATCTACGCGCTCAAGCGCGAAATCCGCGATGTGGAGGTCGGGGTGTTTTCCACGCGGATGACCGCAATTTCGCGGTTGCTCAAAACAAAGGGCATTGAAGAATCGCTCGTGGAAGTGGCGGAGACCGTACACGACTGGGCGGGCGGAACAGATATTGGCGGATGTTTGCGCGAGTTCAACGACCAGTTTGCCCGCGATATGCTGCACTCGCGCACTGTGATGATTATCGTGAGCGATGGCTGGGACAGGGGTGACCCCGACCTGATGCGCCAAGAGATGGCGCGATTGCGAAAGCGCGTGCATAAGTTGTTGTGGCTCAATCCGCTTTTGGGCACGCCGGGCTATCAACCCCTGTGTTTGGGGATGAAGACCGCGCTTCCCTATCTGGACTATTTTTTGCCCGCACACAATCTGGAAAGTTTGATTCAACTCGCCCGAACCCTGCGGTCTGTTTGGAAATAGGTTTGAAACCACGGATATACGCAGCACAGGCGCAGCCTACAACGGAGCGAAGCGAGTATGAACACGGAGATAAGAATTGAGAAATATCTGTATTCATCCGCGTTCACCTGTGGTTGCCTTTCATTTTCACTCACATTCTAAGTGGGTAACGATATGGCTGGTCGAGATGTTTTTCAAGAGGCGTTGGCTCTGATTTCACAGGGCGAAAAGGCGGCGTTGTCGACCATTGTGTCGAGCAAGGGGTCTTTGCCGATGAGCAAAAAGGCCAAGATGCTCGTGCGCCCCGATGGCAAAATTGTGGGCACCGTGGGCGGCGGTTGTTTGGAGGCCGATGTGTGGGCAGAAGCCCGTCATGTGATGGCGACGGAAGCCCCCACATTGCAGAAATTTATTCTGACGGAAAAACACGCGGGCGAAGATGGCCTCAATTGCGGGGGCAATGTCGAAATTTTCACCGAACCCCTGGTGCCCGGTCGCGTGGATGACATGCTCGACGCGATTGCTCGGGTTCGCAAAGCCCGGGGTTCGGCCGTGTTGGCAACGCTGGTCTCGGGCGGCGATGAGGTGGGCGCAAAGCTCTTGCTCTATCCCGATGGCAGAACTGTGGGCGGATTGGGCCATGCGATGGCCGAAACACGTGTGCGCGAAGAGGTGGCGGCTTTCGAGGCGATTCCGGAAGATTTGCTCAAAGTCGTGGCAATTGGCACAGAACCCGTCGTGGTCTTTTTGGAATCCATTTGCCCGGAACCCACGCTGTTTTTGTTTGGCGGGGGGCACGTTTCCTTTGCCATCGCGCGGATCGCGCAGTCGGTTGGGTTTCGGATTGTGGTGATCGACGACCGGCCCATGTTTGCCAACAAAGAGCGGTTTCCCATGGCGAGTGAAACCCTGACGCTGGAGATGGAAACGGCTTTTGACCATCTGGCGATTGACGATTTGTCTTATGTGGTGGCTGTGACGCGCGGGCACCAGCACGACAAACCGGTCATTGAACAGGCCGTACAGACCAACGCGGCGTACATTGGCATGATCGGCAGTCGGCGCAAGATTGCCTTGATGTGGCAGGCCCTTGAAGCCAAAGGCATTCCGCGAGAAAAATTGGATGCGGTTCACGCGCCCATTGGATTGGATATCGGCGCGGATACGCCCGAAGAAATCGCGGTGAGTATTGTGTCCGAACTCATCCAAGTGCGCCGCTCACACGGGAAACCCGTGCATCGGGGCATCTCCCTGTCAACGAAAAAAAGGAGGTGATGCAGCACATAGAGTGAGAATGAGTTGCGCGTTCTAGCCGGGGAAATGAATTTGAGGTTGCTCTTTTTAAAGGAGGAAACCATGACGAGATGGATGATCGCATTTGTTGCGATGCTGTGTTTGCCCATGTCGGCACTGGCCGGTGTGACGGGTAAAATTGTGGGTCAGATCACGGATAAAGACGGCGGCGGGCCCGTGCCCGGTGCCAACGTGGTGGTTCTGGATATGCCCAGTGCTTTTGGTGCGATATCGGATACCGAAGGCCACTTTGCCATTTTGAATGTGCCGGCGGGTACTTATGATGTCAAATGCAGCTTTATTGGGTATCGGGACATGGTGATCAAAGGCATCAAGGTGTTGCCCGATTTGACCACTGAAATTGATTTTGTCCTGACGGAACAAGTTCTTGAAGCCGATGTGATCGAGGTGGTGGCTGTGCGCCCGCTGGTGCAGAAAGACAATACCAGTTCGCTGCGCTTGGTCACCAGTGAAGAACTCGAATACATGCCCATTCGCGGGTACGCAGCGGCCACGTCCTTGCAGGCGGGCGTGACGAGCCTGGGCGGCGAACTCCACATCCGCGGGGGTCGGTTTTCCGAAGTTGATTACATCGTAGACGGGGTGTCGCAGAAAGATTTGCAATTCGGCACATCGACCACCACGCTGAGCAATGGCGCCATCGATCAGGTGTCTGTGATCGTGGGTGGGTTTGAAGCGGAATACGGCCGCGTGATGTCGGGCGTTGTCAAAGTGGTGACGCGCGAAGGCGGGCAGAAGTATTCGGGTTCTGTGGAATACATCACCGATGAACTGAACGACCGCAGTTGGACCGGCGCGCCCTCTTTTGGGTATAACAACGCGGATGCGACCCTCGGCGGCCCTTTGCTGCCCGGGGGGGATCGGCTTTCGTTTTTTGTCTCTGGAGAACGTCTCGACCGCCTCGACCGCAGCCCGCGCTGGGGCGTGGAAGCGCACGAGTGGGAACGCGACCTGTTGTCCGAAGACGAGTACGATCTGCTCAGCGAGGGTATCTTGCCGCACTACACGCTCAACAGATGGGGCTATCAGGCCAAGCTGTCGTATCGGTTGTCTGAGGGAATCAATGTGAAGGCCGGCGTTGTGGGCTCGGCGACGGATCGCCTGAGTTATATTCACACGTACCGCTATAACCTGCGGCATTCTCCGCGCGTGACGCAAAATAACAACTCGGCGTTTGCGCGCGTGACCTATACGCTGGGCGCAAAGACCTTCTTCACCTTGCAGACGAGTGTTTTTGACAACAATTTCAAGGCGGGCGACGGGATTCATTTCGACAATTTGAACCACTATTCGCGGCCCCAGGGCAATCCGCGTTTTGACGCGGAAAATTTGTTTGCCCACGCGGATGTCGATTCCACGGCGATTACGACCACAACGGAAACGATCAACGACCGCTCTGTGACGTATTTTGAAGGCGATGAGGGGCGCGTGTACGACGGCTTTGAGCAAAGCAGTTCCTTTTACGTCACGCCAATAGACTTTGATTTGACCAGCCAAGTCAGCCGCAATCACCAGTTTAAGCTCGGTTTTGACGTGCAACTGCACCGGTTGCGTTATTACCAGCATCTGACTCCCATTTTGACCTATCGCGGCCCGTATGTCAATTCGGACAACCGGGGTGGATTTCAAGATACGGATCGCTATGGGTATCACTATGACTGGGATAGCGAAGTGCTCGAGCCTTTGGACTCGACCCGCGACGATAAAAAGCAGCCCATTTTGGCGTCGTTTTACATGCAGGACAAGATGGAATACGACGGGTTGATCATCAATGCCGGCGTGCGCTACGATTATTTGAACGCGCGCACCGATGTGTTGGCCAACGAAGGCGTACCCCTGGGGGGCGACTCCACGCTGGATCCATCGGACCTGGCGGGCAACAGCGTGTATCACAAGATCAGCCCGCGCCTGGGCGTTGGTTTTCCGGTCACGGACAAGACCGTGTTTCACATGAACTACGGCATTTTTTATCAGCAGCCCAAGTTGGAAGACCTGTATGTGGGCTTGGATTATCTGGAATACAAAGCCCCGCTGGGCGGGTATTACTACGCGTTTGGCAACCCCAACCTCAAGCCGGAAAAGACCACGGCGTATGAAGTGGGGTTGGTGCAGCAGGTGGGCGACCACGCCAGCGTGGATGTGACCGCGTATTACAAAGCCGTGGAAAACCTCGTGCAGGTGTCGACGATTCCGTCTCATCCCACGGCCTTTTCCTCGTTTCGCAATCGCGACTACGGCACGATCAAGGGGTTGGACTTTGGCTTTTTGATGCGGCGCAAAGGGCGCACCACGGCTCGCCTGTCCTATTCGCTGGCTTATGCCACGGGCACGGGGTCAACGCCGCAGACGCAGCGGCAGATCGCCTGGACCTTCCAACCCGGCCTGAACGAACCGCCCAAGTCGACCTCGCCCCTGGATTTTGATCAACGCCACAAAATTTCCGCGTCGGTTGACTATCGCTTTATCGACAGCGACGGCCCGATGGTGATGGGCGGTCGCCCCCTGTCCAATGCGGGGATCAACGTGCTGGTCAGCGCGGGGAGTGGATTCCCCTATACGCCTACGTTCACGTTTAACGAAGTGACCACGCTGGCGACGTTTTCTCGGCCTTCGGGCCCTGTCAACTCCAGCTATGGGCCATGGACATTCCGCGTTGATCTGAAGGCGAACAAACGCTTCAAAATCGCCCGGCTTCAAGGCGACATCTACGCGTGGGTGCTCAATGTGTTGAATCGCGCCAATGTGTCGGCCCGCAACACAGACGGTCGCGGCACGGAATCGGCTGTGTATTCGGGCACGGGCAACGCGACCACCACGGGCTGGTTGAACACCAATGAGGGCCGCGATTTTGTGCGCCGCTTTGGCCAATTAGGCGCAGACAAATACCGGCTCAAAGAGAGAGATCCGCGCAACTTTGGCACGCCGCGGCAGGTGCGCTTTGGACTCGCGCTCAGCTTTTAAGGAGGGTTAGGACATGAATCACTTTTTGAAAACCGTTCTGACGCTGGCACTGATGGGTGTGATGATGGCCGGTATCGCGCTGGCCTCATCGCCCAATCAAAAGCCGCGTCTGGGAAAAATTGACAACAGCCAACAGATCGACGTGAACAACATCGCCATGTTTGTGACCAACCAGGGGTCGTTCGCCTGGGATTTGGGCACTGGGGCTTCGGGCCTCGAATTTCCCAAGGGCACGGGCAAAACTTCGGTCTTTGCCGCTGGCCCGTGGATTGCCGGCAAGGTCGATGGCGAGATTCGCGTGGCCATTGCCGAGTATTCATTCGAGTTCGCGCCCGGGCCCATTTTGTCCGATGGCACACCCGCAGACCCGGGACTCGACCGCTATCGCGTGTACAAGATCAATCGAGGCGATGGCCCGGAAAACCCGGACTACGCGCAGTGGCCGGTCGAAGATGGCGCGCCGACAAATCCCGACGGCACGCCGATGGTGCTGGGCGATCAGACCCTGTGGGCCGTGTATAACGACGCGGATCCTGGCGTTCACACCAACATGCAGACCCCGCCGTTGGGTATTGAAATCCAGCAGACGACCTTTGCGTTCAACCGCACCGGGCCACTCGGCAATGTGGTGTTCATCAAATTTTTGATCATCAACAAGGGCGGCAACACCATCGACAGCACGTACGTATCGCTGTGGTCTGATCCCGACTTGGGGCAGGCTGATAACGACTTGGTGGGCTGCGATGTGGAAACGAGCTTTGGGTTTTGTTACAACGGGTCAAACACGGACTCGCAGTACGGGGCGTCACCGCCGGCCGTGGGCTACGACTTTTTCAAGGGGCCGATTGGCGACGATGGCGAGGAACTGCCCATGACGTCGTTTAACAAATACATTAACGGCACGGACCCGCACACGGCAGAAGAGACCTACAACTACATGAAGGGCATTGATGCCGACGGCACTGTGACGCTGCACACGGATCCGATTACGGGTCAGGTCAAGGCGTTTATGGTGGATGGGGACCCGGTTGCGGGCACGGGTTGGAACGACGAAAACCCGGCTGACCGCCGCTTGATGCTCACTGCAGGCCCATTTACTTTCGCGCCCGGGGATACGCAAGAAGTGGTGGGCGCCATCATTATGGGGCAGGGGCAAGACCGCCTCACGTCCATTACGGCTGCGCGTTTTAACGATACCTTTGCCCAGTCGGCCTTTGACGCCAATTTTGAATTGCCGTCGCCTCCGCCCGCGCCCAAAGTGGCGGTTGCTGTGACGGGCGACCACATGGGCAATGGCAAAATTCAGTTGACCTGGGGTGCGGATTCAGAAGTTGACACAGGCGGCGACTATGCGTTTGAAGGGTATAATGTGTATCAGGGCGAGTCGGTCGCCGGTCCGTGGAAGCGCGTGGCCACGTATGACATGATCAACGGCTCGGCCATTATTTTTGACAATCAGTTTGACGAAGGTGCCGGCGTGGTGGTCAACTCGCCCGCGCAGTTTGGCGGCGACTCGGGCATCCGGCACTATATCGAACTGAGCGACGACAGGGTTTTGGGCGGGCGCCTGATCACGGGCAAAACCTATTACTTTGCGGTCACGGCCTATTCGCTGAATGAAAGCAGATCGCCCAAAACACTGGAAACCGCGATCGCGCCGCTGGCCGACGGGCGCATGACGTTTAAGCCGCTTTCGGACGAGTTGATTCCGGCAAATGGCATTGTGCCCCGCGCGCCCACCTCGGGCACGCGATTCAACACTGTGGCTGTGGACAGCATCGTCGAGCACACTTCGGGTTCGAGCGATGGCATCGTGGCTGTGCAAGTGGTTGACGATACGCAGGTCACGGGCGCGTCTTACGAAGTGCGGTTCCGCGAGACCGATGCGGGAACCCTATGGGATTTGATCAACCTGTCAACGGGTCAAGCCGTGCTGTCGGATATGCAGCAACACGCGACCCTGGACGAGGCCATTTCCAATCCGGTTGCCGAGGGGTTGCTCGTGCGCGTGACCGGCCCCCCGTTGGGCATCAAAGACTGGGATATTCCATCGGGCGAGCGGTGGTACACCTGGGCAAATACCAACTGGGGTGCCGAAGGTTTTCGCGGCGCGATGACGGGCGATATTGCCCACCAGTGGTTTGGCCCAACAAGCGTTCCGCCTTCGCGTCTGGTCAACGTGGAATTGCGCTTTACCAGTGTGATTGAAGAGGAAGGAGAAGATCAGTACAAGCCCATTGACTTGACCAATCCCAATGTGTCTTATGGGTATCGGTATTTGCGCGGTGCGGGCGCGCCGCCTCCTGCCCCTGCGGATCAGACGACCACAAAAGCACCTTATGACTGGAGCCATTACATCATCAATACGGAAGGCCCGGGCGTGTACGTATATCAGGAACGCAATCCCATAGCCCTTGCGGCTTGGGATGTGGAAAACAACCGCCGCCTCGAAGTGGGTTGGCTGGAAAATAACCAGCCCGGCGGCTTGGTCAATGGCGCGTACGGGCCGGCGTTTTACGGCGAATTCAGCAATCTGGCGGGCAGTGGCCCGCGCGAGTGGTTGTTCATCTTTGATCGGGACTATACCGAACCCGGGGATGATTCCAATGTGGCGGAGTTGTCGCACGGGTTGATCAACGACGATCCAGCACCGCCGATTATGTATATCGTGTTTGCGGCACGCCGTCAGGACGCGCGGTTCCCACAAGATGGCGATTCGTTTTTGCTTCTGGCCAATCACGTCAATGGCAGCAACGATGTGTTTTCATTTGCGACGCAGGGCGCGCTGCGAGACGATCAAGGGTTGGCTGTTGAGGATTTGACAAAAATTCTGGCAGTGCCCAATCCGTATTTGGGGCGTTCGTCTTATGAATTGAGCTCGCTGGCGCGTCAGATGCGCTTTACCCATCTGCCCAAGCAATGCACGATCCGAATTTTCAGTTTGTCGGGCGATCTCGTGCGTACGATCAATCACAACAACGGCCTGTCGTTTGACACCTGGGATATGAAAACCGATCAGGGTGTGCTGGTCTCTAGCGGCATTTATATCGCGCATTTTGACGCGCCGAATATCGGCACGCATTTTATCAAGTGCGCGGTGTTTATGGAAGCCGAGACACTCAGCGGATTCTAACCCTGGCTCATGGAGGTGACTTATGTTCAAGCAGATTATTTTGCTGTTTGCCGCGCTGGCCCTGATGGCTCAGGATGCCCGTGCAGGCGATAAGAGCCGCATCGGCACATCCGCGGCGCAAGAGTTGCGTATTCCCGTTGGATCGCGCGGCACGGCACTCGGCGGTGCCATCCTGGCCCATGTCAAGGGCGCGGAAGCATTGCAGTGGAACCCTTCGGGATTGGTCTTTGGTACGCACAAACGCGAAGCCGTGTTTTCATATCTCGATTACATCGCGGATATGAATATCAACTATTTTGCCGTTACCACGCGCCTGCGGGATGATATTTCGATTGGGATCAGTGCCCGCGTGTTTTCGGTGGGCGACATCATTGTGACCACCGAAGAATCGCCCGAAGGCACGGGCGAGGTGTTGTCTCCGAAGTTTTCGTGCGTGACGTTGACGTATTCGCAATTGTTGACCGATCGCGTGTCGTTTGGCAGTACGATCAAATACATTCACGAAGGGATCAAGCGAGAGGTCGCCAATGGCCTGGCGTTTGACTTTGGGTTTCAGTACAAAACCGCGCTGAAGGGTTTGACGCTGGGCATTGCCATGCGAAATTTTGGGCCAGATCTGCGATTTGATGGGCCGGATCTGGAGCGGGTGGTGCGCTTGCAAGACGCGATTCCAAATGCCGACCCGCAAGCCACATCGCGCAATTTCCGCACCTCACTGGCCTCTGCGGAGTTGCCCACATCCATAGAAATCGGTTTTTCCTATGATTTCTACGAAGATGCCTTGGGCAAAGCCGCGTTTTCCGCCACCTTCCGCAACAACAATCTGGCGACCGATGAGTATCAGGCGGGCGTTGAGTATTCGATGAAGCAAATGCTTCAGTTGCGCGGTGGGTACGTGGTCTCGCCAACCGGTGACGCCCTGCCCAATGGGTTTAAGAAGGAATACATCCTCGGTCCGACATTTGGCTTTGGTCTCGATGTGCCCATGGGCGATATGGCTTTTCAGGTGGATTATGCTTATGGCAAGACCGAGTTCTTTCAGGACAATCACTGGCTGACCGTGGGGCTCGGATTTTGAAGCGCGAGACGTGAGAGGTGAGAAGGCCACCTAACCCCAAGTAATTCCTTCCCCTTCCAGGGTCAGGACGGTCCATGTAGGGGCAACCCCTTGTGGTTGCCCTGATCGCCAACCGCTTGTTGGGTAGGCTTGGATGGCTCCCCTCATCGGTGTATTTAACCGCCTGTATTGGTCTATCGCACCAATATCAGGCGGTTTTTTTTGTGCTCTGGAAATTGGCATTGCCATAAAAAACAACGAGATATGATTTATATGTCCCTGTATGTGATTTTTGGCACCAATATTGCGAAAAGGTTGGATGTGCGTTTGATTGACAACCAAAAACCGAAAGGAGATGCACGATGGGAGCACTTCGCAGGATGGCCGATGTTGTGCGCGCAGAGGTCAACGAGGTTTTGAATAACCTCGAAGATCCAAAGAAGATGGTGCGACAGATGATTTTGGATATGGAGGCAGATGTGGATGATGCGGTGGCTGCTGTGGCACAGGCCGTGGCCCACGAGAAGTTGTTGGAACGTCGGATTGTCCAGAAGCGAGAAGATTCAGCGCAGTGGGCGCGCAAAGCAGAGGCCGCGTTTAAAACGGGAGAAGAAGACCTGGCGCGCAAGGCACTGTTTCAGAAGGCGGCGGTTGATGAAGTGGTCGATGCGCTGAAACACGCGCGGGAAGAAGCCCGAGAGATGACACCCACGCTGAAGCAGCGGTTGGCAGACTTGAAGGCCAAATTGGCGGTTGCGCGCGCGCAACAAGGCGTGTTGGTGGTTCGCAAGCGCGCGGCGCAGGCGAGGCGCGGAGATGTGGCGGCGTTTGACACGCCGGCGCGGGCGGCTTCGCGCTACGATCAGTTTGTTCAGGACACGGCGCGCGACGAGGTGGTTGCTGAGGTCTATGCCGAGATGATGGGCGGCGATGATCTACAACTGAAAGAAGAGTTTGATCGGCTGGCGAGAAAGCAGCGCGTGGAGGCCGAGATGCAGGCGTTGAAGGAAAAGACAAAACCGCGCGCACACCCAAATCGCGAATCCGATCAAGGAGAATGACCATGTTGGCAAAATTGTTTGGCATTGTCTTGCTGATCGTCGGCGGAATCATTGCGGTTGGGGTGCTGGCGACACTTTTTGGCATCATTTTTGGCATTTTGATGTTTGTACTGAAGTTGGCGGTGCCAGTGATGCTGGTCTATCTCGGATATCGCTTGATCACAGAGAATAGGCATCGGGTGACGTATTAAATGAGGAGTCAGGCCCGCCCAATTTCGGCGAGTCGTTGGCAGACAAGCGCCTGTTGATTGGGTGGCGTTACTCGCTATGCTCATTGTAGGCTGTGCCTGTACTCGCGTTTTGCGGCGGACAACTGACAAAAGCCCCGGGCGTTAGATAACGTCTGGGGCTTTTGTGTACAAACGCATTGACAGAAAGCGGCATATTACAGATTATTTGCTGATATTATGCACAGCGCGCAAGTTCGTCTTCCAAAGAAGTGAATTTGGGCGGACTGATCCTCGACCATCCTGCTTTGGGCAGGCTCTCTCGCGTTTGGGCGGGGATGGGTTGGGGCTCACTCCTCACTCCTGACATGTTTGACCGATTGAAAAACAGACTGAAGTTTCAGATTGAGCAACTGCTGTTGCGCGGGGCGCATTCTCGATTGATGGTTATTGCGTCCTTAGTTGGCATTGTCGCTGTGGGCGGTGGTTTGTTGGTGCAAGCGACCGGCGCGCCCTTTGACGATCGCGGAACCGCAATTTGGTGGGCGTTTTTGCGTTTGACCGATCCAGGGTATTTGGGAGATGACGAAGGGCTTGCTCGCCGCGCGATTTCAACCGCGGTGACCGTGATCGGATACGTGCTGTTCATGGGATCGCTGATCGCGATTATGACGCAGTGGCTCAATCAGACGATTCGCGATCTCGAGCGCGGCCTTACGCCCATTGCGCAGCGCAATCACATTTTGATTTTGGGATGGACAAATCGCACGTCCGTCATTGTCGGCGAATTGATGCGCTCTGAAGGGCGCGTGCGCCGGTTTTTGCGGCTGCGCGGCGCGCGCGGATTGCATGTGGTGATCCTGTCTGAAGACGTGAGTTTGGAGCGCACAATGGAATTGCGAAAGGCACTCGGCGACCTGTGGCATGCCGGGAAGGTCACTTTTCGGTCGGGAACGCCGCTGCGGATAAAACATCTGGAACGCGTGGATTTCCTGCATGCGAGTGCCATTATTTTGCCAGGGGCTGATTTTGCTTATGGCAGCGCGAACGAATCGGATACGCGCATTGTCAAAACCCTGTTGTCCATCGCGAATCAACGCGGGAATTGAGGTACAACAGCAGGTCGTCAACCTCTGCCCTTGCTGGTGACGGAAATTTTCGATCCCAACAAAGTGTTTATGGCGCAACGCGCGTATCGGGGCATTTTAGAGATTTTAGCCAGTGATGTGTTTATGACGCGATGCATGGCGCAAAACGTGCGTCATCCGGGGTTGTCGCGCGTGTTCCACGAAATTTTGTCGCACGGAAATGGCAATGAGATTTTCGTTCGCGCATCCGAGCAGTTCACGGGGTCTCGCTTTGGCGCTTTGGCAGGGGCGTATCCAAAGGCGATTTTGCTGGGCGTGGTGCGTCCTCGCGGCGAGTCATTTTGCTCGATGCTCAATCCGCCCGAAGACCTGATTTTGACATCGCAAGACCGCTTGGTCTTTTTGGCGCAGGAGTACGAAGATTGTGAACCCTTGGACCATTATCGGCCAGAACCCGCGTCGCATCCATCTCGGCATGTGCCTCAGGCACGGGTAAAAGGCAAACGGCGCATCTTGATTTTGGGATGGAGTCACAAAGCCTCGGTTTTGTTCAAAGAGTTTGGTCGCTATGTGGGTGAACAGTTTGAGATCGCGGTTTTGTCGCTTGTCCCTTCGGATAAGCGCGAAGCCGAGGTGGCGCAAATGGGCATTGATCAGCAGCGCGTGATCGCAACCCATCGCGAAGGCGATCACACGTCTCTATCGGATTTGGAAGCGATGCGCCCGAGCGAGTATGACAATGTGGTGATCTTGGGCAGCGACTGGTTGGAGACGCAGGAAGAGTCCGATGCGCGGACCATCGTGGGACATCTCGTGCTGAGAAACGCGCTGAACCGGGCGTCATCCCCTCGGAAACCAAAAATTTTGGTCGATTTGATGGATTTCGACAATGTGGCATTGTTTGAAGATTACAACACGGAGGTCTTGGTCACGCCCCTGATAGCGAGCCATGTCCTGGCACAGGTGGCGTTGCGCCGCGAACTCAATGTCATTTATGAAGAATTGTTTGGCCCCGGCGGTGCAGAGATTTTTTTTCGTCCGGTTTCTGATTACGGCATTGAAGCCCAACGTACAGACTTTGGAAAACTCAAAGCAATGGCGGCCCGTCGCGGCGAAATCGCGCTGGGCGTTCGCTCAAAAAACCGGGGGATCGCGCTCAACCCGGCGCATGACGCGCCCCATAAACTCAGTGAATCAGATGACCTCATCGTGTTGGTTCGAGAGGATCGGGCATGAAGGCTTGGGAAGAGATACGCACCGCGTTCGAGAAACAACTCGTGTCTTTCGGCAATGTGATCATCACGCCAGCCGTTTTGCTGACGGTTGTGCTGATTCTCGTCGCGGCGTTTTGGGTCTCGCGGTTGTTGCAGCGCGTGTTGCGGCGCAATGTGTTTGACCGGATAGACTTACATGAAGGAGCGCAGGCGTCAATCTGTCGCGTCTTGCACTACATGACAATGGCACTGGGCGCGTTTATTGCCCTGGAACAGGCGGGAATTGACCTGACCGCGCTGGCCGCGATAGGTGCCGTGCTGATGGTGGGAATTGGTTTTGGATTGCAGAACCTGACCAGCAATTTTATCAGTGGACTCATTTTGTTGTTCGAGCGTCCCGTGCAGGAGGGAGATTTTGTGGAGGTCGGCGGCGTGCAAGGCCGCATTCGCGCGATCAATTCACGCAGCACAACGGTTGAAACCCTGGACAATGTGTCAATTATTGTGCCCAATTCAAATTTCATCTCTGAAAATGTCACAAATTGGAGCTATCGAGATTCAACTGTGCGTATTCACGTGCCCGTGGGCGTGTCCTACGGTTCTGATGTGGAACAGGTCGCCGAAACCTTGTTGCAGGTGGGACGGGCGCATCTAGAGGTTTTGCCCCATCCCGAACCGCAGATCCAGTTTTTGGAATTTGGCGATAGTTCGCTGAATTTTGATTTGCTGGTCTGGATCGCGGATCCCCCTCGTCAAAACATTGTGAGAAGCGATTTGAATTTTGCCATCGTCCAAGCGTTCCGCGCGCGAAACATTACCATTCCATTTCCGCAGCGAGATTTGCACGTGCGGAGCGCGGTGCCAATCAATTTAGCCACACCATCTCAGGAATGAAAATGTACGGCGGGAGAAAATTCCTTCCTGGATCGCGGATTGTCGCGGATTCAAGGATTACGAGGATTAAAACTATCCCTCTGCTCTGCCTGTGACGCCTCATCCGCGATCCAGACCGTTTTCCACCCTTACTTCGCCGCTTCCTCTACCGCCTCAATTTCTGCTTCCGCCAACCCGTACAACATTCGACAGAGACATAAAAACTCCTTTGTTCATTCCAAGGATTTTTTTTATTTTTTTGCGGGATTTTCGGATTCTGGTTGTGAATGGGAACTCGGGGAAATGCCGGGCGTTTTGGATGGGGAAGAGCCGCTATAAGGAGGGTCAGATGCGTTCTAAAAATTCCGAGGACACGTTCAGCACTTGGCGCATCCGCCTGTCGGGGCAGCGTTTTTTGATGGCTTATTTTTTTCTTTTCGCGGTCGTTATTGTCGCGCTTTTTCTTCTTTATACACAGTTTTACGTGGTGCAACCCATGCGGCACGAAGCCAAGCGCATGGGCAAACTCTACGCTTTTATGCACAGTGTGGCGACATTGGACAAAATTGAGGTCAAGGGATTTTATACCGGTGTCATTTTCGATACCCTTCAAAATCCCAATTTCCCGGTCGTGATTACAGATGAACAGGGCGTGCCGCAATACTGGAAAGCGATTGGCATTCCCTTTGGCGACCACTCCCCCGAGACATTGGGCAAAGTGATGGACAAAGCTTACGCGCTTGACTTGGAAAATGACCCCTTGCCGTATGAATTTCCCGGAACAGAATGGGGACCGGATGGCGAACCGGTTATGGGTGTGCCGGAAATCTGGCAGTTGCATTGGGGCGCGTCCCCGCTGGAGAAGCGTTTGAACTGGCTGCCCTTTGTGGCTTTGGGGGTGACTATCGCATTTACTGGGGTGGGTTACCTCGGATTTCGGTATATTAAAAACAGAGAACAGCGGTCAATTTGGGTGGGGATGGCGCGGGAAACCGCGCATCAGTTGGGAACGCCGCTGTCTTCGCTGTATGGCTGGTTGGCATTGTTGCAAGACGAGTCAGAAGCGATAGGCGATGCCGCGCGCAGCAAAAGGCTCAAAGATATCCTGGGAGAAATGAATCGGGATACGAGTCGATTGAACAAGATCGCTTCTCGTTTTAGCTTGATCGGTTCAACGCCCGAATTGCGCTTGGATCACGTGCGCGATGTCGTGACCGAAACGGCTAGTTATCTGCGCGCGCGCCTGCCGGATAATGTGCAAATTGTAGAGGCACTGGACGATGTGCCGGTTCTCCCCCTGAATCGTGAGCTTTTGGGATGGGCTTTTGAAAATCTCTTCAAAAATGCCGCGGATGCGATGGAAGGCAGAGGAGGGCGCATTGATATCTCGTCGAGCGTCGAGGCGAAGGCGCGTCGGGTGGTGATCGAAGTGCGCGACACGGGAAAAGGCATGCCGTTGCACATGTTCAAACGGGTTTTTTTGCCCGGGGTCAGCACCAAAAAACGCGGATGGGGACTTGGGCTGACCTTTGTGAAGCGCATTGTTGAAGACTATCACAGCGGAAAAATATATATTAAAGAAAGTGTGCCGGATCAGGGCACGACGTTTGTCATTTTGTTGCCCTTGTCCGCAGAAGAAGTCCGCGACCCCTAACCACTATCGAGAGGTGCCTGTGAACCAAATGCAAGAAGCCAAGCAAATTCTGTGGGCGGATGACGAGATCGATTTGTTGCGGCCCCATCAAATTTTCCTCAAAGAACGGGGGTATGATGTCACCCCTGTGACGAACGGCAACGATGCCATTGCCATGATTCAAAAGCGCGGATTTGACGCGGTGTTGCTCGATGAAATGATGGCTGGTCGAGATGGGTTGTCCACCTTGGCGGCGATCAAAGATATCAACCCGCATATCCCGGTCATTATGATCACGAAAAACGAAGAAGAACGGCTGATGGAACAGGCCATTGGACAGCGGATTGACGACTATTTGACCAAGCCCGTAAATCCGAGCCAGATTTTGCTGGCGTGCAAAAAACTGCTCGACGCGCGCCAGATTCAAAAAGACCGCATGGGGTTGGACTATGCCGCGGCATCCAACCGATTGCGCGAAGCCCTCATCCAGGCGGAGTCATGGCAAGATTGGATCGATCTGCACGTGCGTCTGTCTGAGTGGGATTTGGAATTGGATCGGTTTTACGATCCGGGTTTGCGGACGATGCACGACGATTTGCGCCGCGCGTGCAACCTGGGGTTTGGCAAGTTTATCGAGGGCAATTACGGACGCTGGGTACACGACGAATCGGATTCACCCCTACTTTCTGTGGATATCGTATCCGAATTTGTGGTGCCCCTTGTTCAAGCGGAGCAACAGGTGTTTTTCGTGGTGGTCGATTGCATGCGCTTGGATCACTGGCTTGCCATCTTGCCGTTGTTGTCCGATATTTTTGATGTTGAGCAACACCACTACTATTCTATCTTGCCCACGGCGACGCCTTATGCTCGCAACGCCATTTTCAGCGGCCTCTTTCCCATTGACCTCGCCGCGTTGTATCCCCATGAGTGGCGTGCCGCGCAGGACGATGATATGAGTCGCAACCGCCACGAGCACCAACTGCTCGACCAACAACTCAAAGATATTGATCCGACATTGAAGTTGGACACGCGCTACGTCAAAGTACTGGATATTGCAGAGGGCAACCGACTGGCGAAAAAGGTGCATGCGTACCGGTCCTTTCCGCTGATGTCCGTTGTGGTCAATTTTCTCGATATGCTCACACACGGGCGTTCCGAATCTGAATTGTTGCAGGAAATGGCGCCCAATGAGCCTGCGTATCGGTCTTTGACGCGGTCGTGGTTTTCGCATTCTTCTCTTTTTGAGATGTTGCGGAAATTGTCCGAGACCGATTCGACAGTGGTGGTCACGACAGACCACGGGTGCGTGCTGAGTGGCCGGGCTTCTCTGGCTTATGGCAATCGGGAGACGTCGACGGGTATTCGCTTCAAATACGGCAAAAATTTGCGCTGCGATAAACGGCACGCCATGCATATTCGCGATCCCGAGGCGTTTGGGCTGCCGAGTTTGGGGCAAGGCACGCACTATATTCTCTGCCGTGAAGATTACTTTTTTGTCTATCCCACCAATTTCAACGAATACCAAGCCAAATACGCCAACAGTTTTCAACATGGGGGGATATCTCTCGAAGAGTGTATTTTGCCGGTTGCTGTCATGCGTGGAAAATAATCGGGCACGGGGGTCTGCTATGATGTCAAACAGAACGACCAAACACGTGTCTTCGTCACCCGATCAAACCCATCGGTTGGGACGCGACCTCGCGGCACTGCTCGGCCCGGGGGATTGCGTGGCGCTCAAAGGGGATTTAGGCAGTGGCAAAACGCGCTTTGTGCAGGGCATTTGCGCGGGCCTGCATGTGACCGATGATGTGACGAGTCCGACGTTTGTGATCGTCAATGAATACACGGGGGTCTCGTCCAAGGGCGCGCGGCTGCCGGTATATCACGTCGATCTGTATCGGTTGGGCAGTCCCGAGGAATTGTATGTGATGGGGTGTGATGATTTGTTTTACGGCGAGGGCATCTGTTTAATTGAATGGGCAGATTTGGGGGGCGATTTGATTCCCGACCACGCCATTGCCGTGCATTTTGCCCATGCGGGGGAGATGATTCGGAACCTGACGATTGAACTGTCATCGCGGTTGTACACCGCTTCAGGGGGCTGACGTGTTGAGAAAAGAACAGTGTGTCAAGTGGAATGTGTTGGCGTCTGTGCTGTGCATCATTGCATCGGTGCGCGTTGGGGCACAACAAGACCTGGAACCGCGACAATTGGTTGAAGCCCCCACCGCGGGTTTGTTGCCCGGGGGCGGTTTGGGGTTGGAACTTCGGTTTTATGAAGGCGATGGCATTTTGGGCAATTTATGGGTCGGTTTGTTTGACCGAGGCATGGTGGGGGTTTCTTTTGGGGGGCGCGACCTTTTGGGCAATGACGCGGTGGAATTGAATCCCCGGGTCGAATTTTCAGCCCGCGTGCGGGTGATCGAAGAGGGATATGCGATGCCGGGCATCGCGTTGGGCTATACGTCGCAAGGACACGGGGATTACGATGATGCCTTGAAGCGCTATACCCACAAATCCAAGGGTGCTTATCTGATTGCCAGCAAAAATTTCAAGTCGCCCGTGGGGCAGACCGGAATCCACATGGGCGCGAACCGAAGTTTTGAAGATGGCGATGGCGATGATGATTTTACGGGATATGTCGGGGTGGACACAGGGCTTGGGAAATACCTGATGGTATTGGCGGAATACGACCTTGGATTAAACGACAACGCGGACAACAGCCTGGGCTCTGGAAAGGGATGCTTAAATGCCGGGCTGAGATGGGCCGTGTCTGGAAAATTTGCTGTGGAATTTGATTTGAAGAATATTTTTCGCGATCAGACCCCACATCCCGACCGCGAACTTCGCGTGGTGTATTTCTTGAAGTTTTGAGCTTAGGGATAATGATATTCGCGGTCGGCAATCGGCTGCCATTCTCAAACAATGGTTTCCACAAAGGCGATGCTGTCGGGGTCGAGGCGGCGATAATCCGCGATCTCGTAGCGGTTGCCATCGGCATCGCGCAAGAGCACGCGCGCCTCGCCAATCACGCGCACGTCGCGCCGACTGCTGGGGATTTCAAAAACGCGATGCCCGCGGTCCGTTTCAACATCCCATGTGGGCACATGGAAATGGGAAAAAACGCGGTTGATTTTGAGAATGCGCGGCATAAAATAAGCCTGTTCGAGCGCGGTTTCCAATGCTTTGCGGCTGTCGGGATCGAGGTCGGCCATGTCGCGCACAATGCCAATTTCTCGACCGTCTGAATTTTGCAGCACGATGAATTTGGTGGGCGCGTTGAGGGGAAACGCGCGCTGTACCCAAAGCCGCGTGTGAATTTCGCCGCGCAGGTCGAGCGCGAGATCGTCAAAATTGTCGAGATACAGGCGAACCTCGCGGGGCGGGATGAAGGAGAGTTCGCGGGTGAGAGATGAAGACATGAAACCCCTTTTGGGGACGCTACCATGCGCGGAGTTTGGACAGTTCGGTTTGCATGCGACAAAGCCGCGCGTAGATACCATCGTGGGCGATGAGTTCCGCGTGTGATCCCATCTCGGCGAGCGCGCCCTGGTCGATGATAAAGAGGCGGTCTGCGTGTTTGAGTGTGGAAAGGCGATGTGCAATGGCAAAGGTCGTGCGGCCCTGCACGAGCCTGTGAAGGGCTTCTTGAATCTGGGATTCGGTCTCGGTATCCATGCTGGACGTGGCTTCATCGAGAATCAGAATGCGCGGGTTTCTGAGGATCGCGCGCGCGATGGAGATGCGCTGCCGTTCGCCGCCCGAAAGGCGCACGCCGCGTTCGCCTACGGGTGTGTCGTAGCTATCGGGCAGACGGAGGATGAACTCGTGGGCATTGGCTGTTTTGGCCGCGGCTACGATTTCATCGAGTGATGCATCGGGCTTGCCATACGCGATGTTTTCGGCAATCGGGCCATTGAAGAGGAAGGGGTCTTGAAGCACGACGCCGACTTGGTCGCGAAGAGATTTGAGGGTGACATCGCGAATATCGCGTCCGTCGATCAAAATCGCGCCTTCTTCGACATCGTAAAATCTGCAAATCAGATTGATCAAGGTGCTCTTGCCCGCGCCAGAATGCCCGGCAAGGCCGATCATTTCGCCGGGTTCAACGCTAAAATTGAGGTTCTTGAGAACGGGTTTGCCGGGTTCGTAAGAAAATGTCACGTTGTCAAATTGGATGTGCCCCGCGATAGAGGGCATGGTGCGAGCAGTTGAGTGGTCGGTCACGTCGGGCTGCGTGTCGAGGACTTCAAAGACGCGCTCGGCAGAAGACGCCGCGCGCTGAAAGCGGTGGTTGAGGCGACAGAGGCTTTCAACGGGGCCGTAGAAACGCCACATGTACTGTGTAAAAGCCACAAAATTGCCCAAGGTCAAGGCGCCGTCGAGAACTGCGGATCCCCCCACGAGCCAGATGATCAGCGTTCCCATTGAGGTGATAAACGCCATGATGGGACCGAATACGCTGCGAATGCCCGCAACGGTGATTTCACCCCTCAGAAGTTCTTCGCTGCGTACCTGAAATTTGCCGACTTCGCGGTCTTCCTGTGCAAAGGCTTTGACCACGCGCACCCCCGGAATGGTGTCGGCCAACAGCGCGCTGATGCCCGCCCATCGCCGCCACAGACCGCGGTACGTGCGATGCAGGCGGCGGCCAAATTTGAGGGTTGCAATGATCAGCAAGGGGGTGGGGATCAGAACGAGGGCCGCGAGTTTGACATTGAGGGTAAAGAGAATGGTGCATATAATGGCGATGGTGATGATATCGCGGATGATTTCTTGCAGTCCATCGCTGATAAAATCTTGCAGGCGACCCACATCTTGGGTGATGCTGGCCATAATGGTGCCGGTTTCGCGCTCGTTGTAAAAGCTGAGCGAATGGCGGTGGAGGTGCTGGTACACCTCATTTCGGAGGGTATAGGTGACTTTTTGTCCGAGAATGGAAAGAATATAGGTGCGTACCGCGTGCAGGCCAGTTTGCGAAAAATTGATCAGCAGGAGCAATCCCACGAGGAGATAGAGCGTTTCATAGCCGGATGCCAGCCCAAATACGCGATCTGCGGTTTCGCGAAAAAAGGTCGTTTCCCGTGTCGGCGAAGGAGCGAGCACGCCGTCAATGAGTTCGCGCATCAAAAGTGGCGGGGTCAAGCCAATGAAGGTCGAGACGAGGAGCAGGACCAGGCTGAGCGTGCCGAGTTTCCAGAAGGGACGCGCGTACGCCAGCAGGCGGAAGATCAGCTTGCGCGTGTCGAGGCAGTTGGGGCAAACCCCTACCCAGTGGGGAATGACCGTGCCGCACGCGTCACACCGCTTGCCCGAAATCGTGCGCCCGAGGCGGCCGTTTGCGATTTTGTCTTGGGTTTTGCGCGCATCTTTGACAAGGGCCTCGAGTCGGCGCGTGATCCGATTGAATTTCTGATTCTGGCCTTTGGTAAATCGCGCGAGTGTGGCACCTCGGCTCGTCGTGCGGGCTTTGAGCAGGCCGTTGCCAAACAGGTCTTTGACTTCGAGATGGGTAATTTCCGAAAGTGGGATGCGTTGCGTGTGGGGTGCAGAACCGCCATTGGGGCTGATGGCGAACAGGTGTTCGTTGGTGGCGAGGAGATACGCGGTTCCAAATGTGCCATCGAGGCGAATGTCGGTGCTGGTCGATAGGTGGATGGTTTCGTGCGGTGCGACGAGGTCATCTAAAATGTGTTGCGGAATGGTTTCCAGAACATCTGGCTCTTTTGTCACAAATCAACTCCCGAAAAAAGAAAGATAGCACTTACTTACTTTAAAGTTACCAGAATCTGGCAAATACGTCAAGACAGGAGTGAATCGGGCAGATCTAAAAACGCGCCGCCACAGGGAGGGTTGCCGAGATCGCTGCCATGTTTTCAGACGCGATTGCCAGTCGTGCGGGAGTTCGGGCAGGCGGGGAAAGCGCGCTTGTAGGGCTTTCCGCCGCGCTTCGATGTCGACTTTGGGCAGGGGCGCGCATGCTGGCAAAAGCGAGCGATTGATATGTTTTTTGCTGGCTTCGATATTCTCGCGCGCGCGGCGCAGGTTTTCGAGGTAGCGGTAGGTCAGGGCGTTCACCCGTGCGTTGTATCGTTTGCACAACTGGTCAAAGTTTGCGACAACTGCCCTGAGGTCGGGCGCGCTCGCGGGCGGCGTTTCTGAAGACGGGCAAAAATTTTCGGGGAGCGCGCTGAGGCCGAGCGCGCGGCGCATTTCTTCGGGGTCGGAAAATGTTCGGATGAGTATTTGGGCGAGGGGGTGAATTTCTTCCCGCAAACGCGCGATTTTTTCACTTGCACATCGCAGGTGTGTTTCCGCGTCTTTGAGGTGTACTTCTGCATCTTTGCGCGCTTGAAGTTGCGGGGGAAGCACGTTGTTGTCGCGCAGAATTTTGCCCGCCATGCGGTGTTCCGGATCGGGTTGAAAATACGCTTTTAAGTCGAGTGGTTTGCCTTTGCCGGGCAGGTCGGCGTCGTCTGATACGGCGTCCCGCAGCATTTCATCGGGCGTACGCATTTCGGGTTTTCCATCGGGCGTGCGCTTGATCGTTCTATCCATGATATTCCTCCGGAAATCTGGCGAATCAGTCAAAATATACGCTGAATCAGATCGCATATCAAGACGCATTGCACACAAAAAAAATCCCTCACTTGGAGGGGAGCCAAAATCTACAGCCAGCAATAAAATTCAATGTACCTGTTATATTTTCGTGCCCAATCTTGAAAGGCAGAAATTGAAAGCGGATTTTACCAAAAAAATAACCTCTCTTTTTCGGGCTGAGACAAATTCGCTGCCTACCCCTAATAAAATGCCAAAATGCAGTTTTGAAAACGCATTTCGATGATCGTCAAGCCGAAAATAAACGGCCCCTAGCCCGGCGTTTAGATACGGTCTAAAGGGTGTGTTGACTGAAATTTTATACCTCAATTCAACCGGTTGCCTCGTGTTGTGGTATCAGAACCACACCTGTGGTGATTTTGCCACGCGTTATGAACCGCGACATTTCAAATAGGAGATCGCCATGGTCATTACACATGTCCGCGCGGTGCAGCCCGAGGCAGGGCGCGCGCCCAAGGGGTGGCGCGGAAGCCTTGGACAGATTTTGGTGCGGATTGATACCGATGATGGTTTGTCGGGATACGGTGTTGGCGGCGGCGGCGCGGCGGGGATTCACGTGGTGCAGACCGTGTTGCGAGAGGTCTTAATCGGCGCGCGTGCCGATGATGTTGAGGGGTTGTGGGACGCGATGTATCGCCATACAGCGGCTTATGGACGCAAGGGCATTGCGATGATGGCGCAAAGTGGCGTGGATTTGGCATTGTGGGATTTGCGGGGCAAGCGGGCGAACAGGGCGCTTGTCGAAGTGCTCGGCGGCGCGCGGATGCCCGTGCCGTCATATCGCACGGGCGCGCGGAACGGCTTGGAGGAAGCCCTGGCGCAGGGCTATAAAGCCGTCAAGTTTGGCATTGGCGCGATGAATCCCCACGAGGAATTGGATGCGATTGTCGATTTGTTTGGCGATATACGAGCGGTCACCGGGCCCGATATTCAGGTGATGTGCGATGCGTCGATGGGGTGGGATGTGGAGGGCACCTTGCGCGCGGCCGAGCGGTTGGTCGAGTTCAATTTGACGTGGTTGGAAGAACCACTTTTGCCCGAGGATTTTGATGGATATGCGCGGTTGATGCGCGAAAGTCCCATTCCCATTGCAAGCGGCGAGCACGAATACACAGCGCGTGGGTTTGCAGCGTTGATGCAGCGCGGACTGCATGCGATTTATCAACCCGATGTGTGCTGGTGCGGCGGGTTGACAGAGTTGGTAAAAATTTACGCGTTGGCGAAGGATTACGATGTGACGATCTGTCCACATCGCGGGGGCGAGGTCTGGGCACTCCACGCGATTGCCGCGCTCGATCCCGATCCGTTGGCTGAAAGTGGACGTCCGTGGATGACGTGGGTGCGAAATCAGCCGAAAGTGATAGATGGCAAAATCGCGCCAGGTGAAGGGCCTGGGTTTGGGGTTTCTTATAGCGATGACCTGTGGGAATATTGAAGGCGTTCATAGGCCGGATGTTTCGCGGCTTCGTCTCGAGGCATGGGAGCGCGCCCGTGCGGCGATGGCCTCCTGTCTCTGCCTATCCGCAGGCGAGTATCGGCGGGCAGATGACGACCCGACTGGGCACTTCGACGCGCGTTTGCGTTCTCGCGTTTTGCCGACTGCTGCTTTTCAAAAATACGGTTCGATATTCTTTTCGATGCGCTCGAGAATGGGCGTATCGTCCCATCCGGCCTCGAAAGTTTCACCTGTCACGCGCTCGAACAAGTCGATATATCGCTCTGAAACTTGCGTCCGAATCTCATCGTCCAATTCGGGAATATTATCGTCGGAAATTCCCTTTTCCACGAGCCAGAGACGCAAAAACTCTTTGTCCAAACTTTCGGGTTCTTCGCCGCGCGCATGGCGGTCTGCATAGGAATTGAGAATCCAGTAGCGCGAGGAGTCCGGCGTGTGAATCTCATCGGCAACGGTCAGATTGCCGTCTGCATCCAAACCCATCTCGTATTTGGTATCCACCAAAATCAAACCGCGTTGTGCAGCCAATGCGGTTCCGCGCGCAAAGAGTTTCAGGGCAACCTCTTCAACCTCTGCCCACCTCTCGGCATCAACCAGACCGCGCGCGACAATCTGCTGTGGCGAAATCGACTCATCGTGATCCTCTGCCTTGGTGGTCGGCGTGATAATCGGTTCGTCAAACTTCTGATTTTTCACCATGCCCTCGGGCAGATGGACGCCGCAAAAGTGCCTGACACCGTTGTTGTAGTTCGTCCACACCGAGGTGTCGGTGCTGCCGGTGAGATAGTGCCGCACGACAATCTCAACGGGGAGCATGTCGAGTTCGCGCGCGACCGTCACATTGGGATCTGGCACATCGATCACCTGATTGGGCACAATATCTGTCGTCTGATCAAACCAGTAGTGCGCGGTTCGGTTCAAAACCTGTCCCTTGAGCGGAATCGCCCCCAGGACGTGATCAAACGCACTTTGCCGATCTGTGGTGATCAAAATGCGTTTGTCATTGAGCAGATAGATGTCTCGCACTTTGCCTTTTTTGTACTGATGCGCCCAGCGGTCAAATTTGGCTTCCAACAAACAGTTGTCCAATTGTGAACGGATTTGCTCTTGAGAAATCATGGGTCATACACTCCTTAAAAAATAAAAAAAACACGGTACGCGACAACGCGAATCCGCGAGCAGGGCACGCAGAGACGCGGGGTGATTGCGAATCGCCAACTGCCTCTCGCCTTTTTTATGCGGAAATTACATCTGTGGATTCTCCTGCCCGATCGGCCAGTGCCGTGTCAAAGATCTTTTCGAGCGTACACTGCGGTTCATAGCCTATCTGCGTGCGCGCTTTGCTGTTGTCAGCCCAATAGACCCACTGCACGGGCACCTCGACCGCAAAGGGACGCACGCCCGTTTTTTTTGCGAGATAGGCAGCGACCTCGGGAAAGGTGAGCGGACGATAGATCGGCGCGTTGAAGGCTTCGCCAACGGCCGCGGGATGGTTGAGCGCGCAGATACACGCTCGGGCCGTGTCTCGGGCATCAGAGGGCGACCACATCCACGGACGACCTTCGCGATCGGTGACCGCGCAGGGTTGATCGGGGTGTTCGGCGCGGTCGAGCATGTTCTGTGCAATGCCCGCGCCATCGGGATGGTGAATGCCGCTTTGCGGATTGTTTGCGGCTTCGCGGATGCGTCCCGCGACAAATTGAACGGTCCAACGGTTGAGCACTTCTTTGCCCGCAAACATGCCGGACGGACGGATCATGGACACTTGAAGGCCGTATCCATTCATATAGCCCTCGGCCATGGCTTCGTTCATGTATTTTAGCGTCGCATAGAGGCCGCGCGGGCGTTTGGGATGAATTTCATTGACGGGTTGATAACACGGTGGAATATGCTGGTTGCCCATGGGATAGACCGCGTCCGTGCTGACGTGAACAAACCGGTGGAGTTTGTCTGCCCATGGTGCTGCGGCTTCAAAGAGGTTGTACGTGCCGGTGACATTGATCTCGTAAAACATCTGATTGTCCATGCCGCGCGGTGGCCCGAGGATATTCGCCGTGTGAACAACGGCATTGACACCATCCACAATTTTGCGACACAGTTCCGCATCTCTCAAATCGCCTTCGATCACTTCAATGTCAAAGGGATCGAGCTTAAACCGCTTGGGATCTTCGGGCATCACCAGCGCGCGGACATCATCTCCCCGGTTGACCAACTGTTTGATGATATTCGCGCCCAAGCGCCCCGTCGCGCCTGTGACGAGGATTTTGCTCATGGTTTGCCTCATTACTGTTGTGAATGGTGGGAAAAAATTTGGTTCATTGGCTTTTGAGATGCAGACAGTTTTTTATCTCAACATTTGGCAAGTGCTCCTTTAGCTCCAAAAAGAACAGCACCATCAGATCTTTCCACAATCCCTGTTGCGTTTTCACCCGAAACGCAATTTGGGCTTGATGTTTCGAAGCGTGGTAGGTGACGTCAGTTCTTAAAAAACAATCGCCCCAGTAAACGCGAAAAGGCTGAATGCCTTGCGCCGTTTTGAACGAGTCTAAAGCACTCACCAAATCCGTTCCTGTGATAAACTCTACCATCTTCGTGTCTGTAAACTCCTGCCTGCGCCGAAGTCAACACGGCAGACAGGTACAACGCCCGTGTCCTTATTGGATCGACAATAGACGCTCGTCTCTTGATCGCACGTCACACGTTCACCTTCTCCCCCGATGCCTGCGATTTTTCGAGTGCTTCGAGCACGGCAACGGGTGTGAGGATGGAGCGGTCGGTTTCATCTGTTTCGCCGGTGCGGAACATGTGGCAAAAGTCGCGGATGCCCCTGAGGTAGGTGTTTTCATCGTAGGCAATCACGCGGTCGATGCGTCCTTTTTCACACAGGACAGAAACGTGGAAGCCTGACGGCCTTCGCCGATGAGGTTCATCGTTGAAATCGCGCCATTGGCAGAGTAGAGCGTCGCGGTGTGGTTTTGTTGCCCGCGATTGAGTTGTGCATGTGTCATGTCCTGCCCGAGCAAGCGCGCGACCATATCGACTTGATGAATGCCATAAAAGAAGACACCGCCGTATTCGGAATGGATATCGCAAGGCCCCGTTGAGACGACTGAAAGGATGCGTCCGAGCTCTTGAACGTCTCGTTGTAATTGCGCGAATGACGCCTGTTTGGGCAAAACTGAGAAGGAACACACGGGCACGCCGAGTTCGCGCGCTCGGGCGAGAAATTCACGGCCTTCGGCGAGGCGGTAGCAAAAGGGTTTATCGACAAAGAGCGGGATTTTGGCTTCCAACAATGGACGTACAGCGGGCAGGTGATATTTTGGGTGCCGATGATCCACAATGGCCGCGTCAATCTGACCGATCAGGTCTTCGGGATGTTGCACAATATTGGGGATCTGTCCCCGTTCGCGTGCATCACGGGCATCGCGCGGGGTTTCGCCCCACACATGGGTGACGCTAAAATCTCGCACGCGATTTTCGATGTTGATGGTTTTTGCAATGGCCACTGTGTGGCTGTTTTCCGCGCCGATGATGCCAATGGTCGGCATAGTGTCGCTCCTTTCAATGAATAAAGTGCCCGTCCATCCCCACCTCCCAAGCGGTTAGCAGTCAGCGGTCACATCAAAATTTGCACGCATCAGGCAAGTATGAGAACAGGGCGTGACAGCACGTCTTGAATCTCATTGACAATCTCACTTCTCGCCTCTCGCCTTGGGGTGGATGGGCGGGGGCTGATCGCTTCTAACTCCACAATCTGTCATTCACGCGTTCTTCATCCCATGCATCCGAAGGCTCAAAATAGCCGGGCAAATCCGGGTTGATGTGTTCTTTGATGGCTTCTTCATTCAGGTCAACGCCGAGTCCGGGGGAATCGGGCACTCGGATATAGCCATTTTGAATGATGGGATTGGGCAAGCCCGTGACGAGTGTGTTCCACGGCGGATAATCGACCGCGTGGCACTCGAGCGCGAGAAAATTATGTGTGGCCGCGGCGCAATGTACGCTGGCCATGGTTGCGATAGGGGTCGCTGCCATGTGCAGCGCCATGGCAATGCCGTGTTCTTCGGCGTAGTCGCCAATGCGTTTGGTTTCGAGGATGCCGCCCGATGTGGCGAGGTCCGGATGGATGATGGACACGGCTTTGCTGTCAATAAGCGGTTTAAAGTTTTCGAGCAGATAAATGTCTTCACCCGTGCAAACCGGGGTCGCGGTGGCGTTTTTGAGGCGCGCCCATTGATCGGTGAACTGCCACGGAATCATGTCTTCGAGCCAAGCGAGGTTGAACCGCTCGAGTGCGCTCGCGAGGCGGATGCACGATTCGACATTGATGTGCCCAAAGTGATCGGCGGATAGGGGAATCTCATAGCCGACAATATCGCGCACGATTTCCACGTATTGAACGAGAATGTCGATCCCTTTGTCGGTGAGTTGGATGCCCGTAAAAGGGTGCATGACCTGCGCGGTTTCGAGCATGCCGGCAGGATGGGATACCGCGTCCGGAATGTCTTTGAGCAAGCGCGTGCCAATGTCCATTTTGAGGAAGGTAAAACCGCTGTCCATGCGCGCTTTGAGGCGTTTGCCCATTTCTTCGGGATCTGGCGTTGTGGGGGTATCGCAATAGATTCGGATGCGATCGCGAAATTTTCCGCCCGCGAGTTGGTAACAGGGCACGCCGTAGGCTTTGCCCGCCAAATCCATCAGTGCCATTTCCACACCGCACACGCCGCCGCCTTGCCGCGCGTGCCATCCAAATTGTTTGATCTTGCGAAAGACTTTATCCACATTGCAGGGGTTTTCACGCAAAAGTTGACGCTTGAGTTGCAGGGCGTAGATGTGGCTGGCACCATCGCGGACTTCGCCCAACCCATAGATATCCTGATTGGTGTCGAGGCGAATGAGGGTCGATCTCATGGGCGCGCCAGAAAGATTGACAATACGCATATCGGTAATTTTGAGATCCGATGGGGACGAGTGGGCGGTCATAAAATTCTCCTGTACGAATCTACGAATCTACGAATCTACGCAACGGGGTACCTGTCTGCCTGTCGCGTTGCTCATGGCAGACAGGTAGGCGTTCCGCCTGTGCGTCTATGAACTGCTGATGACGCGTCGCAGTTGTACATCATTACGTCTATTCGTCACGGACGCATGGGCGATCCATCGGGTGCCCGCGTTTGCGTCCACTGAATTATCTCGTCTTGGGGGGGATATTTTGCCGCGAGTTCTTCGTCGATGTCAATGCCTAGGCCGGGCTCGTCGTTGGGATACATATAGCCTTTTCGCACTTCGGGCAGGCCGGGGAACATGTCGTAAACAAGTGCGTTGAAGCGACACCATTCCTGAATGCCAAAGTTGGGTGCCCACAGGTCGAGGTGCAAGTTGGCCGCGTGACCAACGGGCGATGTGTCGCCGGGGCCGTGCCATGCCGTTCGCACATTGTACATATTGGCAAACGCGGCGACATTGCGAGCGGGGGTGATGCCGCCCATTTGGCTGATGTGCATGCGGATGAAGTCAATGAGGCGGTCTTGAATGAGGGGCGTCCATTCGTGCGGATGATTGAAGAGTTCGCCCATTGCCAGGGGCGTGGCGCACTGCGCGCGCATGTGGTGAAAATAGGCATTGTCTTCGGGCGCGAGCGCGTCTTCGAGGAAGAAGAGTTTGAAGGGCTCCACGTCTTTGGCGAACTGTATGGCGTCAATTGGACGCAAACGCTCGTGAATGTCGTGGAGCAGCTCGATTTCAGGCCCGATTTCCGCGCGCACATGCGCGATCATCTCGCACATGCGGCGGCAGTATTCTCGCGGGTGATAATAGGCACCATCGGGCGCGCCATCGGGTTTTTGGATGGTTTTGGACTGCCCGCCGTACCCGCCCATCTGCACGCGGATATGGCGATAGCCCTGTTCCATGTGGTGGCGCACGCTATCGACCACTTCGCACTTGTCGCGTCCATTGGCGTGGGCATACGTGTCTGCCGCCTCTCGGCACTTTCCACCGAGGAGTTGATACACGGGCATGCCCGCGCGTTTGCCTTTGATATCCCACAGAGCCTGGTCCACGCCGGAAATGGCATTGTTGAGCACGGGGCCATTGCGCCAGTACGCGTTGACCATGCTCATTTGCCAGATTTCTTCAATGCAATGCACGTCGCGGCCTATGAGGAAGGGCGCGAGATGTTTTTCAATAGCTGTCTGAACCGCGTGAAATCTCTGCGTGAATGTCGCGCACCCCAACCCGTAAAGCCCGGGTTCTGAGGTGACGAGTTTGACAATGACGAGCCGCGACCCCGCAGGCTGTGTTACGATGGTTTTGATGTCTTTGATCGTTACAATTTCCGACATGCCTATACTCCTCATAAACAGATTGCCGTAGCGAATGATGCTGTTTCCCGCGATGAGACTCCTCGTTGGGTTGTGCGAACCGCAAATTCCAGCGGTGTTGAAAGTGTGAATAGAATGTCAGATGCGTTCATGCCTCATCTCTTATAACCCCTCGGGCCGCGCGAGGTCAAACCGCCGCGCGGCTTCGCGAAGTTTTTTCGCCGTGCCCATTGAAATGGGAATGCCGCTGACAGCGCGTTGGGCAAGGGTGCGATTTTCAGGTTCGCCGGGCATGAGAATATCGCCGAAGCCATCGGCCTTGGGCAGAGCTTTGAGTTCACCGATCAGGTTGTCGACGTGGTCTTTGTAATCGTCGAGGTCAAGAAAAAAGGAAATGTCAATCGCAGCGACTATGCCGTTTTGATTTTGGGGATTTTTGCCCCCGCGCAATACCGGAACGAGAAGGGGATTGTCGGCCATCAGGCTGGATAAACATTGAAAAATCAGTGCCAACCCCGATCCTTTAAGACCTCCTGCCGGGCGCAGGATGACGCCTTTATGGGCATCGGTGGTCGGATTGCCCTCGGCATCGAGTGCCCAGTCTGCGCCGAGCGGCACGCCCTTGTCTTGGGCGACCGCAATTTTGCCCCCCGCTGCGACGCTGGTCGCCATATCGAGGCTGATGGGGTCGCGTTTGTTTGCGGGAATCGCAATGGCAATTGGGCTGTTGTGCAAGCCCGCGGCCTTCGCGCCAAAGGGGGCCATATTGGGCGGACTACAAACAATGGCAATACCCGCAAACCCTTGGCGCGCCGCCATGAGAGAATAATAAGCCATCGCGCCTTGGTGCGTGATATTGTTGAGCAACACCCATCCAATGCCCACATTTTTGGCCTTTTCAATGGCTTTTTTCATGGCCGGAACAGTCGCAACAGGTCCAAGTGCGCGGTCGCACGCGATGTGGGCAACCGCTGGCGACTCTTTGATCACGCGGATATTGGGGCGGGGATTCATCGCACCTGTTTTGATATTGTCGAGATAGGAGAGGACGCGCAAAACCCCGTGAGAGTCGATCCCGCGCAGATTTGCCCAAACGAGCACTTCCGCTTCAATCGCGGCATCTTCAGAGGGCATGCCCGCGTTTTCAAAAACAGACTGGATAAACGGTTCGAGGTGTTCTGCTCGAATGCAAATGTCCGACATGACAATCCCTTCCAAGGGAGGCTGATAGCCAAAATCTGATAGGCTCTAAGAGACCTTGACTTTGTGATTTTTATGTGATATGATAGCAGCTAACAAAGTAGCTTGGTGTTTTTGAGACGTCAAGGGAATTTATCAATTGAAAATAAACAGCAGTCAGCTATTAGCCCGCCCACCGGAAAGGCGCGAGACGCAAGCGGGGAGCAGCGGTTCACGATGAGAAATTTTACACTCTTTTCGACCTTTTTGGAAATATAAGGAAGGGACTGATAGCTTTTTCGGAGAACGTTATGGAACGGTGTTTTGTGCATTATCAGGCGTTGCGAAAAGAGATGGATGCGTGGCTGGATCAGAGTCGGCGCATGGATCCGCCGAGCAAGCACGGCGGGGGCGAGGATGAGGCGAATTACGCGCTGGCGTGGTTCCCCCACTATCTCATCACCGGGAGTGATGGGGTGCGCGAGCACTTTGAATATCTGCGCGATATGCTGGCGGGATGGGTGGAACGGGAGTGCCTGCACGGTTATGAACCCGAAGCCGAAGCCCACCATGGGACAGAGCCTTTTTTGCTCTTTTTGCCGCGCTATCTGGGATTGTTTCCCGATGATGAAAAAGCCAACGCGCTTTTGGAAGATGCAGCGGAACACATCGGCAATTGGGTGGCGGGCATTCCCGAGTGGTTTGACTGGAAGCGCAATCGCTTTTACGGCTACTATATTGGCACGCGCACGGTTGGGCGAAACAATGGCTATGACTGCGAAATTGCCGAGCACTTCCGCTTTGTTCACATTGCCTTGGCCGCACACAGGGTGACGGGTGAAGACCGGTATCTGGACTGGGCATTGCAATACGGCAGGCGGCGGGCAGAGATGCTCGTTGCGATTCCGGATGGCCCATTGCCCATTGCATGGGATGCGAATGGGAAACCGATGTTTGCAAAGCGGGCGACTAGGCCACAAAAAAACGCGGCTCAAGCCGGGCATCACGTTGATGGCGACCCGCTCGTCGGCGTGGAAGTGCTGTTGGCTTCGGGCGTTGTGTACGCGCTGGGCGATCTGTTTCAGGCTTCGGGGGACCCTGTGTTTTACCATGCGGCGCGGCGGATCGCAGAACCGATGGTCGATCAATTGCGCGATCCGTATTCGGATCCCGGCGCGGCGGCGATTTCGCATTTTCGCAGGCAATTTGCCGATGCCGCTCTCGATGAGGCGATTCGGGCGCAAATTGCGCGTTTTTCCGCGGTACAAGACGGTGAGTTGGCGATGGTCTTTCCGCAGGCGCGGCGGCGCGATTGGCCCGGCGTAGGCAAGCGCAATGATATGGCGTATTGGGGGACTTGGAACGGCGATGGCTCTGTGACGCGGACAACAGAACCGAGCGCGGCGGCGTTGACGTTGGCCTATCAGGTGACGGGTGATGAGGGCTATGTCGCGCGCGCAATCAAGCAGGCGGTTGATAAGCTGACCATGGCCCGCCGGGTACTGCGCGGGGGGCGCGAACACGCGGATATGGGCGGCGCGATTTGTTCGATAGCCGCCGGGCACGGGCGAAACTGGGGCATTGGATCTGTGACGGGGTGTTATGGCCCGCTGCTTTTGGGAACGCGGGAATTGAAAGGCAAGGTGACACCGGCGGTTGAGGTCAAGCGAGCCAATGGTCAACTCGGGGTTCCCGAGCAAATTTTTTCGCTGGTGACCCATTCTGGAACGGATGTGAATGGGGTCAGATTTTACAATGGAGGCGATTCAGATGTCGCGTTTTCGTGGTGCTTTGAAGACGAGAGGTGGCGGGATGTAACTGTGAAAGCCAAAGCAGTTGTCTATGAGAAGAGGTGAGCGCATGAAATATCGCACCTTAGGGCGGACTGGACTCGAGGTGTCGGAAGTTGGGTTGGGCGCGTATCCAATTTCTGGACGGGAACGACGGGCAGATGGGCGCGTTGTCGTGTGGTCGGGTACGAGCGATGCAGAATCTGTTGCACTCATTCACCGCTGTGAAGAGCTCGGTGTGAACTTGATCGATTCCGCGGAAGGCTACGGCGCAGGGCACAGTGAAGAACTGGTCGGGCAGGCACTGAAGGGACGGCGAGACAAATGGATTGTCGCAACAAAAGTGCAGCCCAACATCGACAAAAACGATGAACAAGCGGTACACAATCGGATTATCCAAGCGTGCGAAAACAGTTTGAAACGCATGCAAACGGATTTTATTGACATTTATCAATTGCACGCGATTCCGCGCGCCTGGGCCATGCCTATCGTGATGACAGCGCTCGAGAAATTGCAACGGGAAGGCAAAATTCGGTGGTATGGCATTTCGACCAACAACCGAGAAGCCATTGATAAGTTGCGGGCATTGGGACCGATTGACGTTTTGCAGGTCGGATACAATTTGTTAGAGCGCAGTGCCGACGAATTACTGCATTGGGCAAAAAAAGAGCGCGTCGCAACCCTGATTCGCGTGCCACTCGCAAAAGGGCAGTTGACCGGAAAATATTTCGGTCAAAACGCGGAAGAAATGCCGCAAAACGATTTGCGGTACGAGCGGTTTCAACGCCCCGAAGTGCAGGAGGGATTGAAGAAATTGCCCGGACTGTTGTTTTTGCAAACCGCGCAGCGCACCATGGCGCAGGCAGCGTTGCGGTTTGTGCTGGATCACCCCGGGGTTTCATGTGTGATTGCCGGCGCGAAAAATCGCCAGCAGGTCGAAGACAATGCAGCGACTTCAGAGATGGCTGCCCTCACGCAAAAAGAAGTGGATCGCGCCTTGCACATTGCAGATGCGATTGGCACTGCGGGGTGGATTGGGTGAAGGATGGTCAGCGGGAAAAGTGGGACGTAAGACGCGAGGCGTCAGAGGTCCCCAACGCTCCAACCCCATCTCGCCAATAGGGACAGAAGGGGGCTGATAGCTGATCGCGATGTCGATTATTACTCGAGGTGCAAACCATGCGTTTCTTCAACACAGCCGGCCCTATCGAGCCGGATATTCATTACTATATCCCGCCGTTGGAACGGCTCGACCTCAACGAGGTTCTGATGCTGATTGAGCAGCGGCGGTACTTCGTGCTGCACGCGCCCCGGCAGACGGGGAAGACGTCCGCGCTGCTGACACTGATGAACGAACTGAACGGCAGTGGGCGATATCGCTGCGTGTACATAAACGTGGAGATCGGGCAGTCCGCACGCGAAGCCGTGGGCGCGGCCATGCAGGGGATACTGAGTGAGTTGGCTTTGCAGGCCGAACACATCTTGGACGATCGAATTGTAAAGGAAATTTGGCGCGAGGTGCGCGAAGATGCAGGCCCCCATGGCGTGTTGCGGGCCGTGCTGAGCCGCTGGTCCGCGGCCGACCCCAAGCCGCTGGTGCTGATAATTGACGAGATCGACGCGCTGATCGGTGACACGTTGCTGGCTGTGCTTCGGCAACTGCGCGCGGGCTATCCCGACCGGCCGCGCTATTTTCCACAGACCGTCATTCTATGCGGGGTGCGGGATGTGCGCGACTATCGCATCCAATCCACCGCAGAGAACGCCATCATCGCCGGCGGCAGCGCGTTCAATATTAAGACCGAGTCCCTGCGTCTGGGCGATTTCACAACAGACGATGTGCATGCGCTGCTGATGCAACACACCGAGGAGACTGGACAGGCATGGACTGAGGAGGCTCTGAACGAAGTGTGGAGACTGACCCAAGGCCAGCCCTGGCTGGTCAATGCCTTGGCTTATGAAGCCTGTTTCCGGAACAAAGCCGGACGGGATCGCAGCCGATCCATCACCGCCGAGGCAATAGGCCGCCATGCACGCGAGCAACTCATCCTGCGCCGAGAGACACACCTCGACCAACTCACCGACAAACTCCAAGAAGAACGCGTCCAAACAGGTCTATCTCCATCAAGATCCGGCTTGGTATGTGAATGCGGATGGCACCTTGAAGGTCGCCGATCTGCTGACCGCGTTCCAAGGGCTCTTCCGCGAGCATTCTGAGCATTGGGTCGAGCGGTTTCAATACAAGGAGGCCGGTCCTCAGTTGCTGCTGCAAGCGTTCCTGCAACGCATTGTCAACAGCGGTGGTCGGGTCGAGCGAGAGTATGGCTAGGGACGGATGCGTACAGACCTGCTGATTATCTGGCCGGCTCCTGGGAACACTCGGCCGGGTCAAGAGGTTCAGCGTGTGGTGGTTGAATGCAAGGTGTTGTATAAGAGCTTGGCGCAGACGGTGCGCGAGGGCTTGGCACAGACCCGTGCGTATATGGATCGGCGTGGTACATTGGAGGGTCACTTGGTGGTTTTTGACCGCAGGGTTGGCAAGTCTTGGGACGAGAAGGTATTTCGCCGCGAGGAGGGCATGGGAGATGCGAAGATCGCCGTGTGGGGGATGTAGAAGTGTGAAGAAATAGCGACCGCAGATCAACACAGATGAACAGGGGTGCCCAACCCGCAGTCAGATCGGGATTACTGGCGTTGTGCTCCGCGTATTCAGGATGGACTCGTTGCGATCGCTATGCTTCGCGTGACTTGCGTTGTGATGTTGGGCGCGAAAGAACCGCGTCCGCGCGTGCTCAGGATGGGTTCGCTACGCTCGTTGTGCTGTGTCTGGCACGGGTGGGCTTTGTTTGTCCATGTTGTCGATCTGTTTTTTACGTCATGCCTGCGGCGCGCGCCTGTGCGGGGTGGGTGCAAGGCACAGGCGCGTTTTATTTTCGTTCATAGGAGGATCGGTATGAAGATTACGGCACTCAAAACATTTGTCGTTCCCCCAACGGGGAATTTTTTCGTCAAAGTGGAGACAGATGAAGGGATTTATGGATTGGGCGAAGCGGGTCTAAAACGCAGGGGACCCGCGATTGCCGAGGTGATTCGGTCGTTTTCTCCCGATGTGATTGGACAAGATCCGTTTCGGATTGAGCATTTGTGGCAGGTGATGTTTCGCGGGGGATTTTTCCCGGGCGGTGTGGTGCAGTCATCAGCTGTGAGTGCTGTGGATATTGCGCTGTGGGATATTAAGGGCAAAGCCTTGGACGTTCCCGTCTATGAGTTGCTGGGCGGAAGAACCCGCGACAAGGTGGCGTGTTATCCGCATATTGGCGAGCGGGACAACATCGACCGGCTGGTCGCAAATTGTTTGCAGCGTCAAAAAGAGGGCTGGAAATTCGTGCGGTGGGGCATGAGCGATCCCACAAACCCGGAGGTGTTTGAACCTGCGCGCGCGGTGCGTTATGGCATTGAACAGGTGAAAGCCGTGCGCGAAGCCTGTGGGGATGAACTGGAAATATGCGTGGACGTTCACACGCGGTTGGATCCCGCTTGGGTGATCCCGTATTGCAAAGGCGTGGAACCCTATCGCCCATTTTTTATCGAAGACCCGTTGCGCAGTGAAAGCACGCAGAGTTTGCGGCTCGTGCGACAGAATACGCATTTGCCGCTGGCTATTGGCGAACAGTTTGATAGCAAGTGGAAATTTCAGCAGGTGATTGAAGAGGATTTGATGGATTATTGCCGCGTGGATCTCTGCATTGCAGGGGGATTGACAGAGGCAAAAAAGATCGCGGGTTGGTGTGAGACGCATTATATTCATCTGGCGCCCCACAATCCCTTGGGGCCTGTGTCAACGGCTGCGTGTTTGCATCTGTGCTTGTCGTCTTCTCTGGTGGGTGTGCAAGAGTTGCCAAGGCCGCCCATGAGCACCTTGACGGATGTGTTTCCCAAACAGGTGCCTTATGACCGCGGGCACTTGCTCGTTCCCGATGGGCCGGGTTTGGGCATTGAATTTAACGAAGATGCGGTCACAGATGTGCCCCCTCCCGAACCGAGTACAGGCGCGGGGTTTCGCCGCGACGATGGATCTTATGCGAATTGGTGAGCGACGAGAGGCGAAACAAAAGCTCGGCTTGTTCGGCTTTCTCGGCTTCGCTGCCACACTCACGGCATTGTGGCAACCTGTCAACACGCCCTAACGCGTATTCGCTGGTGAACGGTGGTCGCAGTTGACCTCGGTTCCGTCTATGACTCGCTTCGTTGGACAGGTAGAGTGGCTATTGCCATGCCTGCGGCGCGCGCCTGTGCATCCATTCGTCAGGAGGTCGTTATGGACAAAGTTCTCATCATTGTTGGAGATGCCACGGAAACCGTCGATACTTTGTATCCATTTCTCAGGATCCAGGAAGACGGATTTACCCCAGTTGTTGCCGGGCCGGAAAAGCGGTGCTATCAGATGGTGCTCCACGAAATCCCGCCCGGTTGGGATATTACCGAAGAATGGAAAGGGTATTCGATCAATGCAGACATTGCCTTCCGAGATGTTGACCCAGCCAAATACGTCGGCATCTTCTTTTCAGGCGGGCGCGCGCCCGAATACATCCGCGACGATCCCGATCTCATTCGCATCACGCGCTATTTTTTTGCAGAAAACAAACCCGTTGCCAGCGTCTGCCACGGCGTTGAAATCCCGTGTCGCGCAGGCGTGGTCAAAGGGCGTCGCATGGCTTGCGTTTGGAAATGCAAATTTGACCTCGAAGTCTGCGGCGGCATTTTTGTCGATGAACCGTGCGTCATCGATGGCAACCTCGTCAGCGGTCGCGTGTGGAACGACCACGGGCAGTATATGAAACACTGGATGAACCTGCTCATTGAAGAGCGAAAAAAAATGAAGACCCGCGAAACAGTCGCTGCCGATTAAGTGTTGGATTGCGGGAATGCGATATCGCATTGCCAAATCCGTTGTACTCCATTGCGCTGATGACCTGCTGACGCAGTTGCTCGCCTCTGCCCATGGGCAGACAAATCGCTAGGAAACGCGCCATGCTTATTTCAGACCTGCGCCAGATCAAAGGGCGACAATTTCCCGCGCGCAGAAAGACGCAGCCTTTTGCGGGCGCGGGTACACCCATCCCCACGGAGGGATTCTCGGTGGGGTTTGTCACCTTTGAACCCCATGGGGGGCAGGTGCCATGGCACAATCAGGCGCAAGAAGAAATCTACTTTGTGATCGAAGGCGAAGGCGAAATGTGTCTCGGTGCTGAAAAACAAATGTTAAAAGCAGGTCAGGCTGTGTACATTCCCCCGGGGGCATATCATCAACTCACCAACACGGGCGATAAGCCTTTGAAAATGATCTACTGTTGCGCGGCTGGCTTTGTTGCACACCCGCAGCAGGAAATGGCCGGCACCCTGCCAAAAGCCGGCATTAACGCGCCTCCCCTGCCCGATGGCGCGCAACCGCAATGCACAATGCCCCCGGATATTGGCGCGCCCGCTTGCAAAGCATCGCCATCCAAACCCCACAGCGAACACTGATCGGAGCGCAAATGGCAACGTCAGAAACACCACATACTGCTCTGGGGACCTTAAAGCCCCGTGGCGCGCGCCGTCTGATCTACGTCAGCGACCCGTCAAACACCACCAGCCATCTCAGCGACGCGGAGGCGCGCCCCAAAGAATTGCGTCGGGTCGTTCGCAATTACGCCACAGGGCATATCGACACCCTCGTACAGGAAGTTTTCGCGGAAGCCATGACCATGTTTTGGCGAACCGACACATGCCCCTACGACATCCGATATCAACATCGGCGTCTGCTGCCCATGATGGACAACGGCATCATGCCCATTGAAATCTACATCGACGAATGCCACCGGCAGGGCATGGAATTTATCGCGGGGTTTCGCATGAATGACCGCCACGGGCACCATCCACAATTCTTTAAGAAACTCTGCGACGAAAAACCCGACTGGGTACTCAGAGAATACAAACCCTCCACAAAAAGGGCGCCGCGCGAAAGCCGCGAATATGGATGCTCACTCAACTACGCCAGACCAGAGGTGCGACACTGGCTGCTCGGCATAATGGCGGAAGTCGCCCATCGTTTCGACATCGACGGCATGGAATTTAATTTTACGCGCTTAGCAGAATGTTTTCCCAAAGACGAACTGGCACAAAGCCATGGCATCATGACCGGCTTTATTCGACAAGTCCGCAACATGCTCGACAATGCCCGTTCTCTGGCCGCGCGCGATTTGATCTTCGGGGTTCGCGTCCCTCAGCAAATCGCGGGTTGCAAAACCCTGGGTTTAGACGTCCCCACTTGGATCGCAGAGGGCCTGATCGATTACGTCGCGCCCGGGGATTTTGGATTTACAGACTTTAACGAAAAGTACGAAGATTTTGTGTCCATAGCCCGACAACACAATTGTTATGTGTATCCTCAGGTGCAACCCAGAATCAGCATTGATACGGACCTCATCATGGACCAATCCCAATACCGCGCCGCGGTACAGAACTTCTATGCCGCAGGGGCCGACGGATTTTCGACTCAAAATTTCTTCTTTCACTGGGGGCCTCTGTTCGCCAACCCCGGCGATGGGGGTGCAAAAATCCCCGCGCTGTATCCCGCGGCGATGGCCGATCTCAAAGAATTAAAAAATCCGCACACCATCGGCGCAGATCGACGCTACACTTTCCGTCCCCTGTGGGCAAAAAGCAAAGGGATGAGTCAGATCTATGAACGAGAAGAAATTGTCTTGTCGCGCGAAAAAACAGGGCAGCGTGAAATTTTCAGATTTCGCGTCTGTGAACATCTTCCCGCAGACCCCGGTCTCTCTGAAAACGCCCTGACATTTTTTGTACAGGGCATGTCAAAAGACGACGCGCTCGCGGTCGATATCAACGGCACAAAAATTCCATCCCAAAATCTGAAGTGGACGTGGCCCGATGGCGATCAACCGCCATCGTGTACCCTCGCGCTGTCGTGCCCGCCCTTGGTTTATGGCGACAACCACCTCGGCTTGTCAATCGCAAAGTCCGAAAAAAAAATGGATGGCGATTTAACCGTTGATCACGTCGAATGCGCGATTCGATCCCCTGATCGAGCAGGCGATCAATAGCCTGCGAACATCCAACAGAGGAGTCGTTTATGGGCATCTTGCACGGACATATTATCGACCGTGCGACGGGTGAGCAAATCAATGCCAAGGTTCACGTCCTGACCTCCAACGGCCATTTTTCTCATCCGCGCAGTGCCATGCTCAAACGAGGCCCCGGCACGCCCTTCTTCTTCTGCGATGGAGAATTTGAAGTTCGGGCGGGACGCGGGCGCACCGATATTTTGGTCGAACGCGGCACGGAATACGAACCCGTCCGCGCGGTGGTCGAAATGCCAGAAAAGGGCAGCAGAGATGTTGAAATCACCCTCAACCGCTGGTATTACCCGCAGAAAAACAACTGGTATCCGGGCAACACGCACATTCACTACGATGAAAAAGAAACCCGTCCCGATGACCGCTTGGGCATTGACTGTAGCGTTGAAGGCTACAACGTCACAGTCGTTAGTGTGCTGGACAGAAGACAACTGCCCTATGCCAGCAACAAATATCCCATCGGCGTGATGAACGCATTTACCACCGCGCATCACGTACTCGACATCGGCGAAGAAAATCGGCACTACGGCGAGAACTCGCCCTGGGGGTTTGGATATGGGCACGTCATGTTCCTCAATATTCGCAACCTCGTCCAACCCGTCAGCCGCGGTCACATCCTCACCGCGCAATTCGACCCCGACTATCCACCTCTGTGCTTTTGTTGCGACGAAGCCCGCGATCAAGGGGGCATTGTGATCTGGTGTCACAACGGTCGCGGCATGGAAGCCCCCGTTGCCGCGGCATTGGGCAAATTGGACGCGTTCAATCTTTTCGACCCCTTTTGGATGGATCCCGAATACGACCTGTGGTACAAACTGCTCAATTGCGGTATCTCTTTGCCCGCCTCCACTGGTACGGACTGGTTTGTCTGCTCCAACAACCGCGTCTATGTCCATACCAAAGGCGCGTTTTCCTACTCAAACTGGATTGCCGGTATGAAGTCGGGCAATACGTTTATCACCAATGGCCCGGCCATTGATCTGAGCGTGAACGATCAGCCGATGGGTGCCACAGTCGAATTGTCCAATGAGGGGTCCCTCAACATTGAATCCACCTTTGCGTCCTTTTATCCCATCCACTGTGCGGAAATCGCGATGAATGGCGCGGTCATTCACCGCGAAAACTATCCCGAGGGCAAGCGCGAGGGCGCGATTCGCCATCGAGTAGATGTCGATCGCGATGGCTGGGTCGCCGCCCGACTTTGGGGCAACCAGCGCGACAGCTTTGACCAATCGATCTACGCGCACAGCAGCCCGGTTTATTTTGCCTGTGGCCGCCCCCCCGCGGAACGAAACGCATCCGCGCGGTATTTTCTCAACCGCATTGAAGACGCGCTCACGTGGATCGACACCTATGGGCGCTACAACACGGACCAGCAACGCGAAGATGTTAAAGAGCTGTTCCGGAAGGGGCGAGAAGCTTACGCGGGCTTGGTAAAATGATCTCACGATCTATAAGTGTCTTCGCGCTTGATACCAACATACAAGACGAGTAACACCATGACCGAAGATGAAAAATACCTCTTTGACCTGAACGGGTATCTCGTCATTGAAAATGTTCTGGCAGATGACGAACTCGCTCTGGCAAACGAGGCGATTGATCGCCACCTCAACCAGGGGCGCATTCGCCCAAGAGAACAGCGTCTCGATGGCGAATCGCCCGCCCTTGAAGGTACGCACGGTCGCGGCGAATTGGGCAATCTCATCCATTGGGACAAACCCTGGTGCAATCCCTTTCGAGATATGCTTGCCCACCCGCGCATTGTGCCCTATCTCAACGAAATGCTCGGAAAAGGCTTTCGCATTGACCATCAGATGTTTCTGCTCTGGATGGACAAAGGTGCCGAAGGCTTTCGTTTTCATGGCTCCTCTGGCCCTGGGTTTGATCCCAACCAGTATTATATTTTCAAAAACGGCAAAATGCACAACGGACTCACCGTCGTCTCATTCCAACTCACAGATGTCAACGCAGGTGACGGCGGTCTCTGTGTCATTCCAGGATCTCACAAAAGCAATTATCCCTGTCCACAAGAAATGCGTTTGTACCAGAAATATCGGGAACACATTTGCCAGATCACCTGTAAAGCCGGCGACGTAATCATCTTTACCGAAGCTGTCACGCACGGTACGCTGCCCTGGACAGCAGATCATCCACGTCGGTCAACGCTCACCCGCTACACCGCCGGCAACATGGCTTATGTTCGCGCCTATGACATACCCAAATGGGCAAATGAACGACACCGCGCGGTTATGGAACCGCCCTATCACTCCCGTCTTAATCGGCCCACACTCGAGGCATAAACATGTCCAACCTCCCGCATCCAACCGAAGATCTCGCACAGGTCAAGGCCCAGCTCGATACGTATGGCTATGGCCTGCTTGCCAACGCGCTCAGCGCGGCGCACTGTTCAAAAATAAAAACCCGCCTGCAAGAACAGGCCCTGGCCGAAAAGCAACGCGGACTCGCGTTTGAAGACGGAGGCGCGAAACAGAACTGGGGGGATTTCCGAGACAGAGACGGGCAGGTGCGCGCGCGGGCATTTACGCAATCTGCCGGGGGCGTCAACCAGCGCGTGTGGATGCTGATCAACAAAGGTCGGGGCTTTCGCGACATGCTTTCACACGCAGGCGTGCGCGATATCGTCGATCACGCCCTGGGCGATGATTATTTGCTGTCGAGCCATTCGGCCAACATCGCAAAACCCGGCGGCGTTGCCATGCGCCTACACACGGATCAGTGGTGGATGCCCGTGCCAACACGCCCACACCGAACGCATTTGCCCGCAGGCTCTATTACTCGTGAACAAACCGATGATCCCAACGCGTCATTCATATCCCCGCGCGTGGTCGTCAATGTGGTGTGGATGATCGGCGATTTTACAGCGGAAAACGGCGGCACCCGCGTGGTGCCGCGCAGTCATCTTTGGGGCCGACGCCCGGACGATCCCCATGACAACGCCATCAAAACCGTCGCCCTCGAAGGCCCGCCCGGCACGGTTGGGTTTCTCGACGGACGCGTCTGGCACGGCACGGGCGCGAATGTGAGCGATCAAGTGCGCTGGGCCATTCTCACCACATTCTGCGGCCCCCAGTTCCGACCACAGGAAAACTTCACGGTGGGCACGGCACCCGAAGTCCTATCCGATGCCTCGCCCGACCTGCTCGCGTTGCTCGGCTTCAAGGTGTGGCATGCTTACGGCCGCGTAGAAAGTCCAACCGTCGAATTTATCCGACCCGGTGAACAATCACTGGGTGAACTCCACCCGGAATAATCAACAGGAGATTCCCATGCCCACGATGAAAGCCGCACTCTACAAAGGCATCCGCGAAATCGAATGGCGAGATGTGGCATACAACCCCCCCGCGCCGGGTTACATCACCCTGCAAACAAAAAGCTCGGGCATTTGCGGCAGCGACCTGCACAATTACTTTGGGGAGTGGCCCCCTTCGCTCGAACGGGCCGCGGGACACGAGTTGTGCGGCACAGTTGCCGAAGTCGGCGAAGGCGTGACAGGCATCGCCCCCGGCGATCTCGTCACCGCCGAATGTTTCTCGCACTGCGATGTGTGTCACTACTGCCGCAACGGGCTTTACAACCACTGCACCAACCGCAAGTGGTTTTCGGGCGCGTCGCACGGTGGGTTTGCCGAATACACCACCGCGCATGTCAACAGCGTCTTCAAACTGCCTGACATGACCTTTGAACAGGGTGCCCTTGTCGAACCCCTCGCGGTGGCGCATCGCGCCCTGGCGCAGGCAAAAGCATCGTATCAGGACCGCGTGGCCGTGATCGGTGGCGGAACCATTGGGCAACTCTGTCTGGCGGTTGCCAAAGCCATTGGCGTGCGCGAAATCCTCATCACCACCAAATATCCGCAACAAGCCGACCTCGCCCGCGATTTGGGCGCGGATCGCGTTGTCGATATCGCAACGACCGACGTGAAGGATGTTGTCAACGACCTCACCGATGGCATGGGGTATGACGCGGTCATCGAGACCGTGGGCACCGCGCAGAACTTCGACGATTCTATCGCCATTGCCCGTCGCCAGGCGATGATCGTCCTCGTCGCCGGTTACTTCAAGCCTCTTGAAGTCGATCTGCGTTCCATTGTGTGGTCCGAAGTCAACATCACCGGCTCCAATTGCTATGGCTTCAGCGGCATGCGGACCGATTTTGACATCGCCATTGACCTCATCACCTCTGGCCGCGTGCAAGCGACCAAACTCGTCACCCACCGCTATCCCTTTGCCGACATTGCCGAAGCCTTCCACACTGCCGCCGACAAAAAATCCGGCTCAGTCAAAGTTCACCTCGTGCAATAGCCCCTGCCTTGTCATCAAGCTCTGATTGCGGTATCTTTCAAAGCGTCGGGGTGAGTTTTACAAATTTGGAGAACGGAGAAAGCGAAGATGAAGACACAAATTTTTACAGCGAGTATCTGGCGAGAAGAGGACTGGTTTGTTGCCCAATGTTTAGAGGTGGTGCCAGTCAAGGCGAACGCGAAAAAGAAGCATTAACCAATCTCGAAGAAGCGTTGGAACTGTACTTTGAACCCCCGCAACCGAAAAGACGGGTATCGGCGATTCCCGCAAAGAGGCGTAGCGAAAGGAGATGCTATGACAGATCACTTGGAAGCAGTCTATGAAAACCATGTCAAACCTTTGTCCACAGCAGACCGTCTTCGCCTGCTGGAAATGACGGCGCACGATTTGTCAACCCATCCCAAAGGCGTTTCCGGCAAGAGATTGTTGGTTTTCGCGGGACAAATCGCGGTTGCCGATCTCCAAGAAATGGCTCAAGCCATCAAAGCAGGCTGTGAGCAGGTGCAAGCAGATGAATGGTAGATATCTACTCGACACCAACATCGTCATCTTGCGCGGGGCGCGAATCTGATATATATATTCAGCAGAACAAAAATTCGGCGTCACCGTCAGGTGCTCAATTTGGATTCCCATTTTTATAATCTCGGAGGATAAATTCATGAATGGAGCAAACAAGGTGGTAAAGCATTTGGAAATGACCCAAGCCATTATTAACCGTTTGGGAAGCAACAGCTTTTTGTTAAAAGGTTGGAGCATGACAATCATCGTCGCCGCAATGGTCTTGGTCGCTAGACAGGACATACAAAGCCCGTATATCGTCCTGACGCTTATTCTTCCCATCCTGGGATTTTGGATTTTAGATGGCTACTTTCTCTGGCAGGAAAGGTTGTTTCGGCAAATCTACGATGAGGTCAGGCAGCAATCCGATACCGATTTCAAGATGGATGTCGTGAAGCATCGCAATAAACCCAAATGCAGTTGGATATCCACCATTTTTTCCGTCACGCTTATCATTTTTTATTTTTTAGAGATTCTGTTCATCCTGATATCTTTTTGGAGTTTGTGTTCACCTTCATCGTGTTTGTAAGTGTTTGTATCGAAGAGAGGAGAAAGAAAATGAAAGTGCTGGCATGAACTCTGGACATTCTGATTGCTGTGATTGCAAGCTGTTTTTTTCCCATTGTCCTGTTTGTGCTCTTGTACTACAAACGCAACAAATGGTTGTTTTGGAAAGACCAAGATTGAGAAACGCATCACAAAACACGCCAAGAGACCCCTGCGATCTCTTGGCGTTTTCATAGCGGTTGAATCGCTACCGGCGAACATTTTTAAAAAGCCCTGTACCGCCCATGCGTGGATGCAGGGTTTTTTGGCTTTCGTACTCTTTCGCGGATCATTGAAATCTCTTTTGAGAACGTTCCCTAAATAGTTTTTACTCCAATTTAGAAAAATGACAAATTTCACTTGACAAGCGTATTTTGACGCGGGAAAGTCTCATCTCTGCAATCTCTACTTAGGGGAAAAGTACCTCCCCACTGGCTACCGTCCAACAACGAGATTCCCAACTTTTATACGGCATATTTCTGACCGTCCCCAATGGCTCAAAGAAGATCTGTGGCTCATGGGACCAGAGTTTGTCCCTGAGAAATGGGACGACAAACCGCACTGTATTGAGAACCGCCTTCTGGCCGGAAGTTGGGACACGCTTGAACAGCAGGCTACGCTAAAAGGTAGAACCGATAACAACGATGAAGGTGAAGGGTCTGTCTTGGCTTTTGTCGACGCTCCATTACTCCACTCCTGCGTTTTAGTAGATTTGCCTGGCTATGACGACACGATGACAAATGCCGCTGTTATTGACAAACTGGGTCGCCGTGCATTTATTTTGTTTTATCTTTTTCCAGCTACGGGATTTCTCGATGGTGGAGACTTTGCACGCCTCAGTCATTTGTTGCGTCCGCTCCCACATTATGAAGAGATTGAGGCGAATTTCCCCGTTCTTGGCAATCTTTTCTTCGTTGCGTCGCAGGCCCATACAAAAATAAAAACCTCTCAACTTGAGGACGAGATATTGAGGGGAGGGAGTGAGGCATTCTATAAGCACTTTAAGGGCAATCTTCTCGCACAATTAAGCAGCCTTGGGCGGTCAATCTCGCGTGAAGATGTTGCTGCCCGTTTTTTCAGCTTTTACGAAGAAATCCCTGGCAGACGACAAAAGCTGGAAAAGACTCTACATCCCTTGCTAGGGACGCAATTGCCGTCTAAAAAAGAAAGAAGCGCAGAAAAAGAAATCCTTGAATTTAAGAAGCAAGGACCAGTCGCTTACTCACAGCGCATCATCGGATACGAAAAAGACCTAAAGGATAGGAACGAAGCAAAAAGACGCTATGAAAGCTGAAAAAATGAGGAGCCTCATAGAAAAGAGAGACATAACAAAGAGGTAAAAAGATAAAAAAAAGAAATCGCCAAATTCAATGACCGAGACCTGAAAAAATTACGAGCGGTTTTTAAGCAAGAAACAAAGGTCGAGAAACTGGAAGCGATGATCGAACAGCGCTATAAGGACAAGAAAGAAGCGCAAAAGTATGCCTCTGCGTACGTCCTTGAAAATATTCAAGCAGAGACGCAACGTTTTCGAGGTTCTTTGATTGATGAAACGAGTAAACTCATTGAGACTTTCTTGAAAGACTACAATGTGAAAATAGGAAAGTTTGGCGATGCGAATATGGGAGAAATTTATACACCATTTGATGCAAAGGGAGCATTTCTCGGAGGATTAGCAGGTCTTGGTACCCTTGGTACCCTTGGTGCCCTTGGGGCTTGGGCGAGTACTTTAGGAAATCTTGGCGGCTATATAATCGTTGCAAAAGGAGTAAGTGCTCTATCCGCTTTGGGAATCTCTTTCGCTGGAGGTTCGGCTGGCGTGGCTACACTTGTCCAGGTTAAATTCAGCCTGCGCCCTGAGAGGACGCCCTAGCAAGGGCAGGGAGAGGGACGCGCATGCCGAGACTTGACACCAAATCGTCATCGGTCTCTTTGCCCGAGATCAATCTATGGTAACGACAGTTGGTTGAATGCGCGACAAACTCGGTCACTGAACAAGTTCTCGGTCAGAGATCGCAAGACAAAAAAAAGCGGAGAAATCCAATGGACTTCTCCGCTCTCTTTTTGGTATCAGGTCGCTATTGCAAATAGTGGCTCACTGGGATGCCCAGCCAGCCTCGGCTGACGTAATCGGCCATGGCAAAGGCAAAGAGAATCAGCAAAAACAGGACGCCTGCGCCCGCCATCAACCACGTCAATCGGCTGGCGTATTTGACGTGCATAAAAAACAAAATCACAATCGTGGCTTTTGTGCAGGCAATACCAAGCGCGACGACATCGTTGAACAGCCCCAAATCTCTGAAAGCCACCCAAACCGTCAACCCCGTCAAAAACATCAGGGCGGCAAACACCGCCAGATAAACGCGTACCGTGGGCCCGTGCTGATGTTCAGCCATCAGTGTCCTCCCTGTGTGCCGAGAAGGTAGAGCAATGGAAACAGGAAAATCCAGACAATATCGACAAAGTGCCAATACAAGCCGAAAATTTCAATCGGGGCATTGTACTCAGCCGTGTATGTGCCCTGCGCGGTTTTGACAAACACCCAGGCCAACAGGCCAATGCCAACGACCATGTGCAGGGCATGCATCCCGGTCATCCCGAAATACAGAGAAAAGAACAGGGCGAGTTGGGGCGAATTTTCACCGTGGGGATGCCATGCCAGGCCGGGCACCAAACCGTACTCGACCTTCGCGGAATATTCAAAATATTTGATCACCAAAAAGGTAAGCCCCAAAATCCCGGTCAAAATCAGGTAGAACAGAATCCGATTCTTATGGCCCTTGTGCGACTCGTGTACAGCCATCGCCATCGTCAGACTGCTGATAATCAACACCGCGGTGTTGATCCCTCCCAGCAAAATATCGAGATGACTGCTGCCTTCAAAAAACGCGTAGGGATAATAGGATCGGTAGATCAAATACGTCGCAAAAAAACCCCCGAAAAACAGAATTTCCGTAATCAGAAAACTCCACATGCCAATTACAGCAGATTCCTTCTGCTGCGGCATATCCTCGAACTGGTGTGCCAGTCCGTGTGGGTGATGATGTGCTGCGTGATCGGCCATTAGTGCTCCTCAATTGGTCCGTACTGATAGGCCTCTTCTGTCACAACGGGCGTTTCTTCAAAGTTGAACGTGGGCGGCGGAGAGGTCGTTTTCCACTCCAGGCCTTTGGCTCCCCATGGATTATCCGGTGCATTTGGCCCCTTAAAAATTGACCAGATCAAATACGCGCCGGGAAGCAAATACCCCAGAGCCAAAATGGACGCGCCCAACGACGACGCCACATTCAAAACCTGAAATTCGTCGGGATAGACGTGATAGCGCCTCGGCATGCCCAAATAGCCCAGGATAAACTGTGGGAAAAACGTCAGATTAAAACCGAGGAACACCAGCAAGGCCGAAACCCGTCCCCAAATATCGGAATACATCTTGCCCGTAATTTTGGGCCACCAAAAGTGCACGCCCCCCAGATACCCCATCACCTGACCACCCACCATGATATAGTGGAAGTGCGCCACCACAAAATATGTGTCGTGCAAGTGAATATCCAAGCCCATACTCGACAAAAACAGCCCGGTCAACCCCCCCACCAGAAACAAGCCCAGATACCCATACACGTAAAACATCGGCGTGTCATAGACAATGGACCCCTTGTATAAGGTTGCGGTCCAGTTGAATGTTTTGATCGCAGAAGGCACGGCCACTAAAAAGGTGATGACGGAAAACACCATGCCCGCGTACGTGGATTGGCTGCTCACAAACATGTGATGGCCCCACACCAGAAAACCCAAAATTGCAATGGCCACACTCGAAAACGCGACAAATTCATAGCCAAAGACGCGCTTGCGCGCGACACAAGCCACCATCTCGCTCATCACGCCCATGGACGGCAAAATCATAATATAAACGGCTGGGTGCGAATAGAACCAGAACAAATGTTGGAACAGAACGGGGTCGCCGCCGAGGTTGGGATCGAAAAAGCCAAATCCAAACCCGCGCTCGAGCATCAGCAGCACCAGCGTAATCGCGATCACAGGAGTGCCCAACAGCATGATCAAACTGGTGGCATAATGCGACCAGACAAACAGGGGCAGGCGGAACCACGTCATTCCTGGCGCGCGCATGGTATGGATCGTCACCACGAAGTTAAGCCCGGTCAGAATGGACGAGAAACCCGCGAGAAAAGCCGCCATCGCCGCGAGGATCACATTGGAGTTTGAATAGGTGCTGCTATACGGGGTGTAAAAGGTCCAACCCGTATCAACTCCGCCGCCCACCACGGCAATGGTTCCCAAAATGCCCGCGACGACATAGACATACCAACTCAGAAGATTGACGCGCGGAAAGGCCAGGTCTTTTGCCCCAACCATAATGGGCACCAAAAAGTTGCCGATGGTTGCGGGAATGGAAGGCACCAAAAAGAAAAAGACCATAATGATGCCGTGCATGGAGAAAACTTTGTTGTACGTATCGGAAGACATCAAATCGCCTTCGGGGGTCATCAATTCAAAGCGCACCAAACTGGCAAACAACCCGCCCAGGGCAAAAAAGATGGAAATCGAAATAATGTACAAAACCGCGATGCGCTTGTGATCCCTGGTCAACAACCAGGACTTCAGGCCATAACCGTTGTTCAGATAATGGACGCGCGGCGCATCTTCAGATGCCCGAATATCTCGTTCGACGATTGCCATGACGCATCACTCCAGACTCGTGAGTTCGGGGGCTTTCAGAGATTTGATATAGGCGATTAGCTGGATGATCCCCTCTTCGCTGATCTGCCCCTTAAACGTTGGCATAATGGGTTTGTATCCCGCCATGACTTTGGCAGCGGGGTTCAAAAGGGATTCTCGGATATAGGCTTCGTTGACCACGGCTGTACCGCCGCCTTCCAAAGCCACTGTTTTGCCAAACAGACCGGCCAGAGATGGCCCGCGGCCCGTTCCGTCCATCTTGTGACAGGTATGACAGGCGTACTGTTCAAACAATCTTTCGCCAGCTACTTCCATGGGTTCATTTGCAACCCCTCCCGTCAACCACGCTTCGTAATCTTGCGGTTCCAGGACGTGGACGGTGCCGATCATGCGCGAATGCTCGGTGCCGCAAAATTCCGCGCAAAACAGATGATACGAACCGACCTGCGTTGGCTTAAACCACAAATTGGTATATCGCCCGGGCACCACGTCTTTTTTCACGCGAAAAGCGGGAATGTAAAAACTGTGCAACACGTCTTCCGAGGTCATGGTCAAGCGCACTGCTTCGCCGAGTGGCACGTGCAGTTCGTTGATCTCCTTTTTGCCTTCTGGATGTTGCAATTTCCACATCCACTGTTTGCCCACCACATACATTTCCAGGGCATTTGCCGGGGGCGTAACCAGATGGAAATAGACGACAGTTGCCCACACAAACACGCCCAGGGCGAGCACCAGTGGAATGGCGGTCCAAAATATCTCCAGGCCGAGATGCCCTGCTATTTGTCGCGGCACATCGTCGTCCGATTTGCGCTGATACTTGATCGCAAATACGACCACCAAGATGACGACCAAGAGCGCGAAAAACGCGCACAGGGCCAAAATGCCAAAATAAAGCGCGTCAACGTGAAAAGCAAAACTCGAAGCCTGATCTGGAAAGAGGGGAAAATCAGTCTGCATGTGCCAACTCAGCTGTTAAAAGTCCGGTGGACTTTATGGTCTTAACCCGCCTGCAATGGTGCCCGTTCTCGGCGCACCATCAAAAAAATAAACGTTAAAATACAGATCACGGTGATCACACCGGCAATGCGAACCAACCTGTAAATTGCCAGCGTATATTTGCCGGTCAATGGATTGTACTGAAAACAATAGAGCAAAATTGCATCCACTGGCGAACTGATCTCGTCTTGCGTGGCTTCCAAAAGCCCGAGTTGCAAATCGCGCGGCGCAAATTCAACTCCAAACAAGTAGCGCGCGATTTTCCCATCGGGCGTGAGGATCGAGATTGCGCTGGCGTGAATGTATTCGCCTGTTTCGGGATCGTATCGGTAGCGATATCCAATGGCGCGGGTCAAGGCGTCAATGGACGCGCGGTCGCCCGTGAGAAAATGCCATCCGTTTTCCCCGCCTTTCCGACCGTATCCCTCGACGTAATTCACCTTTTTTGCCGCGGCCAATTCTGAATATTCGTCGGGATCAATGCTGAATATCACCACCACAAAATCCGACCCTGCATTTAAGGACAACGGGCGCAACCCCGACAACAAACCATTCAAAATCTGCGTACACAACATGGGGCATTCGTAGTAGGCCGGCACCAAAATAACGGGTTGACCACGCAGATATCGCGACAGCGCAACATCCGCGCCCAACGCATCGCGAAACGTCAAATTGACTGGTACAGACGCGCCCAATTTTTGATCGATCCCAACGGAATCCAGCACCGTGGGATTTGGCGTGAGATCTTGCGCCTGTGCAACCCCGGCCAGACACATCAGCGTCATTACGGTCGATAAAACGCGCATGGCTTTCACTTTCGCACGGGGAACCCGCGCTCGAGCGCGAGGTCTATTGCCCGCTCAATGGGAATATGCACAATCTCGGCATCTCGATCTACCCAACCGTATTCGGTCAGCGCGCGATCTGTTTCCGCGCGCACCTGCGCCAACTCAGCAGGCGGTACGGCCTGTATCAGCGGGCCCTGATGGGGTTTTTGGTGTGCCGCCATGGGAGGCGGATCGTCTGACAGATAAATCGCGGCCTGTTCCAGACCGTGAAACATCGCCCACATGGCGATAAAAGACAGGATGGCTACGGCTATGATTGCCGCTGTGGCAACGAGGACGGGCCCAATATTGAGATGATAGTCTTCGTAGCCCTTTGCTCGGGCATCGTGATTTTCTGCCATATCAGTGACCTTCTCCGGCAAAGGTTTCCGCCATGCGCGGATCGCGCAATGGCATCAGGGGCACACCTCTGAGTTGCATGGCAAAAAACGCCAACCACAGACCGCCGATGCCAACGAGGATCAGCGCGTCCAGCCAGTGGGGATCCATGCCTCCCGAACCGCCATGCCCAAAGGCGGGTGCAATAAAATAATACAGATCGACATAGCGCATAAACAACATAAAAAATGCGATCACCATCATCAGCGCGGCGCGGCGTTTGATCGCCCGCTGCAACAGCAAAAAGAAGGGCACAATAAAGTGAAAGAGAATCAGCGCAGTCCCCACGTATTGCCACCCACCATGCGACCGGCGAATGTACCACGGCGCTTCTTCGGCGAGGTTGCCCGACCACGTGATCAAAAACTGCGAAAAACTCACATAAGCCCACAGGCACGTAAATGCGAACATCAAGGTGCCTAGATCACTCAAATACTTCAATGCGTCAACTTCCCGATAAACCGCGACATCCTTCAATTTAATCACCCACAAAATGCACATTGCCATGGCGCCCAACGCGCCCCCCACCACAAAAATTAAGCCGTAGATCGTGGAAAACCAGTGCGGTTCCAAAGACATGACCCAATCGGTTGACGCAAACGTAACCGTTAGGATAAACATGGGAATGCCGGGGCCGCTTATGTTGATCATCCGGCTTTTCAGACCCGGTTCGCCCGTTTCATCTTGCCGCCGCGACCACCTGGTCAGCAAAAACACCCACAACAACCAGAGGAAAAAATAAACGACTGCGCGGACAGAAAACCCAGCCTCATTCAAATACGGTTGCTTAAAGGTCAAAATGGGATCTTGGGCCACGACATCTGTATGCGTCCATTCGTACAAATGGTGCATCCCCAAAAGCAAAATGGGAATAAATAGGAAGGCCATGAGCCACAGTGTGCGCGCGCCCGATTCCAACAACCGCCGAATCACAAACCCCCACCGCCCGCTGACGAGATGGTGCAACATCAACAACCCCAGACAGCCCAGAGAAATGACCAACCAGTACATATACCCAACGAGATACGATTGGAAAAATTGTTGAGCGTCGGCAAAGGCACCAATACCAGATAAAATTATCGCCGCGGCCCCCAGGAGAAGGCCCCATTGTTGTACGCGATCGACAAACGGATGGTCAAAGGATTCAGTAGCCATAATTTCCTACTCGTTTTCGAGCCGCTCGCGCACATTTGTAGGAACATCGTCCAGCGTGGCATTTTGGCTCAGTTGCAACGCCCGAATATAGGCCACAATGGCCCAGCGGTCGCGCGGTTTGATGCGCGACGCATAGCTATACATCGCGCCAAAACCATTGGTCATTATATCAAAAAAATAGCCCGGTGTCTCGTTTTGCAGCCGATCAATGTGATATGACGGGGGTTGATTCATGCCCCGGCGCACCACCATCCCGCGTCCATCTCCTTGATGTCCATGACAGGGGGTGCAGTAAATATTGTGGCGTTCTCGCCCGCGGTGGATCACCTCGCGCGTAATGGGAAATGGAAATGTCTCGGCCGGTTTACCGTTTACCATGCCCGTGTAGAGGTGCGTGTCTGTACGCAAATGCCCGCGCGCAACCGTGCCCTTTATCCAGGGACGAGACGACCGCTGATCCGCAAAAAAAGTATTTTTTTCCAGCGGTTCAAATTTTGACTGGTTGTACATTTCCTGCCGCAAACGCTCGATATGCGTCGTGCCCTCGCACCCCATCGCCATACACAGTGCAAATGCCACAACCCATCTCATGGGATGGACAATGCCGATGAATCGCGGTCGCTGTTTTGCCCCACTCGCTAATTTACGGTTCGACATCCTTTACCTTTTTCGCTTTCAAGCCCTCGAGAAACGCACGGGTTTTGGAAATATCAAATTGGGGATCTTCGGCTTCGATACACAAAAAGAAACCATCGCCAGAGGCGCGTCCAAAATCGGGCACATTGAAGACGGGATGGTAGGGGCGCGGCAAACCATTGAGCATGAGCATACCAATCAATGCACCGAAAGCGGCAAACAACACGCCGAGTTCAAATGTCACGGGAATAAAAGAGGGCCAACTCAACAGGGGCCGCCCCCCCACATTGAGCGGATAATCAATCGCAGATACCCAGTACTGAAGCCCAAACCCGGAACAGGCACCGAGCACCGCGCAAATCAACACAATGGCGGGCACGCGATGTTTGTCATAGCCCATGGATTCCGACAAATCGTGTATCGGCATGGGGGAAAAAGCATCCATCTTGCGATATCCCGCCCGATATGCCGCTCTCGCGGCTTTGAGCAATTCGTCGGGGCCATCAAATTCGGCCAAAAGACCGTATAAAGCCATAATCACACCCGCTTAATCATCGGCAGAAGCCACGGCTTCTGCCGCATGTTCTCCGTGATTTTTATTCGCCACCAGTTGGCGGATTTCAAAAATGTTAATCACGGGCATCACTCGAATAAACAGGATCATCATAAAGAGGAAAAATCCAATCGTACCCGCGTACAATCCCCAGTCCCAAGGCGTGGAGTGATACATATCCCAAGACGAGGGCATAAAGTCGCGGTGCAAACTCGTCACCACAATGATAAATCGCTCGAGCCACATCCCCACATTGATAAACATCGAAATAATGAACAGGGCGAGAGGGCTCAGACGCACCCGTTTAATCCACAACAATTGGGGAATTGCCACATTGCACAAGATCAAGGACCAGTACGTAGAAGCATACGGACCAGATGTGCGATTTTGCATCATATAGCCCTCGTAGGGGCTGGCACTGTACCATGCAAAAAACTGCTCCATTGCATAGCCATACGCCACAATCAGTCCGGTCGCCAGCATCACCTTGCCCATATTGTTCAAATGGCGGTCGGTGATGTAATCGTGTAAGCCGTAAAAGTAGCGAATGGGCAGCCCCAGGGTCAGCACCATCGCAAAACCAGCATACACAGCACCCGCCACAAAATAGGGCGGGAAGATGGTGGCATGCCATCCGGGAATCAGCCCCACGGAAAAGTCCAAACTCACGATGGAATGCACGGACAACACCAGCGGCGTGGAAACGCCCGCCAAAAGAAGCGAAGCCATCTCGTAGTTAAACCAGTGTTTTGCCGACCCGCGCCATCCCATGCACAACACGCCGTAGATCAGTTGTGAAATTTTGTGTTTGGCCTTGTCGCGCAGGGTGGCAAAATCGGGAATCAGCCCCAGATACCAGAAGATCAGCGAAACCGTAAAGTAAGTGCCCACGGCAAATACGTCCCATATAAGCGGGCTGCGAAACTGCGGCCACACAGACATCGTATTGGGATAGGGCAACAACCAGTAAGCCGCCAGCCATGGGCGGCCCGTGTGTAACAGCGGAAACATGCCGGCGCACATCACGGCAAAAATGGTCATGGCTTCGGCAAATCGGTTGATCGAATTGCGCCATTGCTGGCGCATGAGCAACAAAATCGCCGAAATCAGCGTGCCCGCATGTCCAATGCCGATCCACCACACAAAGTTGATAATCGCCCATCCCCAGCCAACGGGAACATTTAAGCCCCAGATGCCCGTCCCCTTGATCAGCAGCCACGTCGCAGACAGCATCAACAACTGCAAGATGCCGCCCGCAATCAGCATGGCTGCAATCCACCCCAAAGGCGTGCGACTCGTGATGATGGAACTGAGTTTTTGCGTCACCGTGGTGTACGTCTGCCCCGGGCCCAGCACTGGTGCTGGCATGGTCGGATCTGTTGTGGGCGCAGAACTACCCATGCTGTGCGATCTCCGGATTGGGGTTGGTCAACCGCGCCAGATACGTGGTGCGCGGTTTGGTATTCAGTTCGGTCAAAATGCCGTAATTTCTCTGTTGGGCTTTGAGGTGGGCCACGCGGCTGTTGGGGTCTTTGATATCGCCAAACACTATGGCGTCTGTGGGGCACGCGCCCTGACAGGCCGTGGTGATATCCCCCTCTTTTAATTTCCGGTCAGCGACCTTCGCCTCGATGCGCGCGGCACTGATGCGCTGCACGCAGTAGGTGCATTTTTCCATCACACCTCGCCCGCGCACCGTCACATTGGGATTGCGCTGCAACTTGAAGCTGGGGGTTTCTTCATCGGCATAATGCAAAAAATTGAAGCGCCGCACCTTATAGGGGCAGTTGTTTGAACAATACCGCGTGCCCACACAGCGGTTGTATGCCATATCGTTTAGGCCCTCTGCGCTGTGTACGGTCGCCCCAACCGGGCAGACCAGTTCACAGGGTGCGTTTTCGCACTGCATACAGGGCACGGGCTGATTGTAGAGTTCGGGATTGTCCAAATCGCCCCTGTAGTATCGGTCGATGCGGATCCAGTGCATTTCGCGACCATTGAGCACCTGCTCTTTGCCGACCACCGGGATATTGTTTTCCGACTGACAGGCGATTGTACAGGCATTGCAGCCATTGCACGCATTCAGATCAATTGCCATGCCCCAGGCTTTGCCGTCGTTGTCGTAAATCCCGTCGAAAAAGTTTGCATCCGGGCCGGGGTCGTGCCCCATGTCATGTACGAAATGCGGGTGTTTTTCGTATTCGCCAATCGCGCCAGAGCGCACCAATGCCCGGCCTTCCATGCTGTGGTGATCCTGCGTGCAGGCCAAAGGATGCGTTTGCCCCGTCTTTGTCATGGACGCGCCCGACGCCATCCACGGCGAATCCGAGGTCTGAAGGGCGTAGGCGTTAAAGCCCACGCCATTGCCCACGCGCCCTGCGGCTAGGCGTCCAAACCCGAGTTGCACGGTCACGGCATCTGCGGGATGCCCGGGGGCAATCCAAACCGGTGCTTCCACCGAGCGGTTATTCGCGCGCAATTTGACCACATCGCCATTTTGAAGCCCCATGAGTTCGGCGGTCGTGGGCGCGATCAGAGCCGCATTATCCCAGGTCAGGCGCGTGAGGGGCTTGGGCAATTCCTGCAACCAGCCATTGTTGGCATATCGCCCATCGCCAATTGCGGGATCCAACTGAAAGCGCACTTCGAGACCATCCTCCGCAGGCGATGGCGTGCCGTAATTTCCGGTCAAGCGCGCAGAGCGCGAGGGCAATGCGGTATTGGCAACCCACCCGTCGTGCAACCACGTCTGCCACGCGGTTTCAAAATCGCGGCCTTTGTATTGTTCTCGCCAATATTCTTTGACGCGGTCATACCCCGTGCGTCCATCTCCAAGCATCATCGCCACCAGTTCCGCGCCCGACTTGCCACCGTAGAGCGGCTCGATCAACGGCTGAACAATGGACACGGTGCCGTCAAAAGCGCGCGCGTCGCCCCAGGCTTCCAGGGCGTGTGCTTCGGGCAAATGCCAGTGAGACAATCGCCCAGTTTCATCCTGAGATTGGCCCAAATGAATGCGCGTTGCCACCTTCTGATAGGCATCGGCAAAATTGAGATCGGCAGGCGCGTAGTAAACGGGATTGCCACCCAGAACCACCAGCAGCGACACTCTGCCTTCAGACATATCAACGGTCAAATCTGTCAGAGAGGCGTACTGATGGGTCGGTTCGGCTTCTACGGGGTCGGTGTAGATCACGGTTTGACCCACACTGCCCAGCGCGGCATTGATGGCGTGTACCAGGGCGTGAACAGCAGGCGGTTGGTGATCGCCGGCAATTACCAGCGATGCTCCCGGATGAGCCTTTAAGTCTGCGACCAGCGCGTTGAGCCAAGCGTCGCGTCCGGCGGCATTGCCGCCCGGCGCGTCGATCTCCAGTGCAGCGGCCACGGCCCGCGCAAAGCCTTCGACCTGACTGGCCTTCAATGGCAGGCGATGATCGGCAACGGCCCCGGTATTGGAGGGGGTGGATTCGACGACGTAGAGGCGATTCATCTCGGCTTTTTGACCATCGACGACTTGGCGGCCGAGCGCAAAGTGACGGGCATGCCGAATGCTCGCCGCGCCGCAGGCCGTAAAATCGGCGTCCAAAGATAAAATGCGTTTGGCTTTGTCGAAGTGATACTGCGTTTCGACCACCTCGCCAAAAGCCATCTTGGCGCCTTCGCGCGCATTGTCGCGCGTGCCCGGCTCAAATTGATGCCATCTGGCATTGGGATATTTGTCGAGGAGCAGGCGAATCTGATGGGCCAATACCGGCGATGTCACGGTTTCCGTCAGCAAGCGCAATCCTTCCCCCTGATCCAGATCGAGTTTTGCCACTTCGGTCGCCAGTGCGGCCGAAAACCGCGTCCAGGTGCTCGCGCGGCCATTTGCTATGGGCACTTGCGTGCGGTCTGGATCATACAGATCGAGGATCTGAGCCTGCGTCATGGCATCCACGGGGCCAAAAGTCGCCTGGCCCTCTCGGGGGGTTGCAGGATGCGCCGGGTTGCCTTCAATTTTGGTCGGACGCCCCGCGTGACTTTCGACCAACACGCCCCGGGCGAATCCGCCTTGAGACAGAGCCGAAGCAAAAAACAGGGGTTTGCCGGGCACGACCTGTTCGGGCGCGCGCACATAAGGGACGATTTTTTCTGGTGGCTGGCGCGTGCAGGATGTCAAACCGGCAAAAGCCAGAGACGCCCCCATCACCTGCAAAAATTTGCGGCGACCGACTTTGTCGCCCCATTCTGAAGCACCTTCGGGGAACTCGCGGTGCAAATAGGCGCGAAATTCTTCTGTATCGGCCAACTCATTCAGGCTGCGCCAATACTCCCGGCCCTCGCGCTTGGCCAAGCGTTTTCGGATCACGGCGAGGTCCAAACCGTTTTTATGCGCTGTGCGTGTGCGTGTCATCGATGGCATGTCGAGCAATCCGTAGAGGGGTTGATATCATATTCTCGAACCAATTGCGCGCCCAATGCGACTTGAGAGATCGCATGTCCGCGTGCGTCTGTTGGCTTCCAAGTCATGTTGAAAACCTCTTCGCGGGGCCGCACAAATTTCTCAGGTGCCCGGTGACATTCGAGGCACCATTCCATGTTGAGCGTATTCACCTTCCACATCAGCGGCATTTGATCGACCTGCCCGTGACAGGTCTGACATCCGACGCCTTTGTGGACGTGAATGCTGTGGTTGAAATAGACAAAATCGGGAAGGTCGTGAACGCGCACCCATTCTATGGGATTGCCCGTGCGATAACTCTCGCGGATGGGTTCGAGAAGCGGGCTTTCTGTCCAGACTTGGGAATGGCAGGTCATGCAGGTTTCAACGGGGGGAATATTGGCAAAAGAGGATTCTTCAACCGAGGTGTGACAATATCGACAGTCGAGGCCCACGCCGGTCACGTGGTGCTTGTGACTGAAGGGAACCGGCTGTTTCTTGGCAACCAGGACATCGGTTGTGTAGTGCAATCGGTTGGTGTTGAGCAGAATGGTAAGGCCCGTTCCAACAATGACCAGAACCGAGACAATGCTAATTCTGGCAAACGCGTTGCTCCCACGCGAAAAAAGCTGCGCCATTTGACGGAGGCCCTGTAAAAATTGAGGTGAAACGCACCGACTAATGAGATCGGGTTGTGTGATAGCCTAATATACATGAATCCACTTGCGAGTCAAGCAATAAGTTTTACTCATAATTAAACTGTACATTATTATCTACTTTGTTTGGCGCATAAGTCTACAACACAACGCACAGGCTTATGCAAATCATGCAGAATGGGTTTCAACTGCGATAGCAATTCACCAGTGTAACGAGGGGTACAATTGCGTCAGCAATTCATCTACAAATTGAAGTTCGCCCTGGTTTTGGAGTGGCGGGGCGGGATTACTCGCTGTGTGGCTACACCATGCGTTGGCTATCGCCATGCCTACGGCGTGTGGCGCGCGCCTGTTGTCGGTCTATTATGTGCCGGCATCCGCCGGACGCGGGCAGTTCGGCAATGTACTGGTAACTGGGGTCTTGTGCTTGCCTGTCCAGAATTTCGGCAATTCGTTTCCACGTTTCGCGCAAGCCGCGGGGGCAATGGGGCATCTCGTGTTTGATCAGCCTGTGTAGCTGACCGAGTTTGTAGCACGGAACCGCAGCGTACATGTGGTGTTCGGTGTGGTAGTTCATGTGCCAATAGAGAAACTGGAGCAGGGGATTGAGGTAGATCGTGCGGCAGCAGAGGCGAAAATCCGGCACCTTGTCTTGTAGCCCTACGTGCTGTGCGGAATTGCAGAGAAAGTGCAACCACGACCCGAACATCTTGGGAAAGGTGATGACCAAAGGGACGATCCAGTACCCAAACGCCACAGATACGCCTGCGATCAAGAGATGACCGATCAACAAGACGCGCTCCCACCGGGTGTAGGAGCGACGCTTTTGCGGATCGCTTTCGGGAAAGAGCATGCCGATCCAAGGGTTTTTCGTGTTGAGATAACCGGCGAAGTTCCGAAATTTCTCCTTGAGCAGGGTGTAGGGATACTTATGATTTACAATGCCTCGCTTCCAAAGCCCTTTGAGGTCGATCTGTTGCGGCAAGACCACTTCCAGATCGTCGGGCGGATGCAGGGTGTATTTGTGGTGCTCGGTGTGGCTCGCCCAAAACAGATGGTGGTTGTGCCAGCCCAAGAAGGATAAAACGCGGAGGAAGAAGCGATTGAGCCATCGGGTCTTGAAGACCGAATCGTGTACCAGTTCGTGAAAGCCGTTGACCATGAAATGCCAGACGTGACCGTTGACAAAGACCAGCAGCACGGTGACATACCAGGGCCAGTGGCGCGACGCGTAAATGGCCGCGCCTGCAGCAACAGCCAGCACGCCCAAGAAGCCGAGCGTCTGAGCAAAGCCGAGCAAATCACTGCGCTTGTTGAGCCTGTGCAACGCCTCGCGGTCCACGGGACATCGGTACCATCGGATGCGCGTCTTTCTGGACGGTTTGTCGTCTTTCGGGCCTTCTGTCAACACGTCTCGATCAGAGCGTGTATCGGCGTTTTTGGGCTGTGTGTTCATTGAGAAGTCCTCCACAACTTGCTCGGTATGCCTCATGCAAAACAACTTTACGCGCCGAAAATGCCAAGTTCCCGATGACATCTTTTGTTTTGTTGAACAGCGCCTCATACGGTACGCCCGTTAAATGCCTTCGCAGTTACCACATCGCGCCGCGATTGACCACCGGATCGGCTTTCACCGAGGGGTTTGCCAAGTTGTCCAGACCGTCGCAACAGTCATCCTGCAAATCCCTCAATTCGGCTAATCTTCTACATGCCCCACACGGTGATTTTCGCAGCCCCCATGCCCTCCTCGCGGCGAAATATCTTCTCGTCCCAAGATTTGCCTACCCTGCGGTCAAAAACCACCAAGTGACCCTCCAATGTTCCACACCGATCCATATACGCAAGGGTCTGCTCCAGACCCACGCGCACCGTCTGCGCCAAGCTCTTATACAATACCTTGCATTCAACCACCACACGCTGAACCTCTTGACCTGACCGACCATCCCCAAACACTGGCCAGATAATCAGCAGGTCTGTACGCATCCGACCCAAGCCATACTCTCGCTCGATCCTGCCGCCGTGGTTGACAATGCGTTGCAGGAACGCTTGCAACAGCAACTGAGGACTGACCTCCTTGTATTGAAACCGCTCGACCCAATGCTCAGAATGCTCGCGGAAGAATGCTTGGAACGCGGTCAGCAGGTCAGCGACCTTCAAGGGGCCATCTGCATCCACATACCATGCCGGATCGTGACGGAATCTGATCTGCGTGGTGTATGTCAGGTCGCGGGGGATGACCTCTTGATAGATCGGATTGGCAATGGCGAAGGGGTGAAGGCGCACGAGACCCAGATCGCGGACGTATTCCGCGTCGTCTTGGCGGAGCATATCGGTAGGTTCAATGCCGCTGAGGAGGGGGTCGACCACGCGTTGGACGCGTTCTTCTTGGAGTTTGTCGGTGAGTTGGTCGAGGTGTGTCTCTCGGCGCAGGATGAGTTGCTCGCGTGCATGGCCTATTGCCTCGGCGGTGATGGATCGGCTGCGATCCCGTCCGGTCTTGTTCTCAAAGCAGGCTTCATAAGCCAAAGCATTGACCAGCCAGGGCTGGCCTTGGGTCAGTCTCCACACCTCGTCCAGAGCCTCCTCAGTCCATGCCTGTCCAGTCTCCTCGGTGTGTTGCATCAGCAGCGCGGAGGTCTTGCCCGTCTGCCGAGGCGCGTGCAGCACGAAGTATTTTTCTTGCTGAATCAAGGCCAGGACGTCGTCCAAGTCGAGCCGTTCCAACGGTGGAATGTGGTAGTTCATGTCCGGCTTGATGGGGCCGGCGGTGTTGAAGAAACGCATGGGCATTATCCTATATTTCTGCGGTCCAAAAATCTAAATCCGCGCCATTAGAATACGGTGAGCAAGAAGGCATTGTCAACAAAAAATTGGTCGAATGACCTGCTGACGCAGTTGCCTGCCTGTGCTTCGACAGGTTTCGACAAGACTCAACCACCAGGCTCAGCAACACGGCAGACAGGTACACCGCTTGGGGTATCTGAAACACACTGTATCGGGAATCCACTCCTGTTCAGCGGATCCCTTCTGCAATTTCCATTCGGCGTAACCCTCTCCAAAAACCGCAGAAATTCCACTACATAGCGAACCGCATTCAAACGATTTCCGATTCCGAACAAACTTCACTGCGTCCCCATTTCTCGACCATTGCTTTTGCGCGCCAAATCGCCTATTTTGTCCACCCATTGTCGATACAACAATCCGATCACACAACGAAGCAGGAATGAATTTGTCGAGTTCGCTGAGGACATGAAGACCCAAACAGCAGGAGAACATTCATGAAAATCGCCACCATTGAACAATTCTACCCCCGCCGGAGAATGCGTCTGATCAAAATCACCACCGACACCGGCATTGTCGGCTGGGGCGAAACCACACTTGAGGGCAAACCCAAAAGCACATGGGCCGCGGTTGAAGAACTTGCCGATTATCTCATCGGCAAAGACCCCCTGTGCATTGAACACCACTGGCAACACATCTACCGCTCTGCTTTTTATCGCGGGGGCAATGTGCTTATGACCGCGCTATCGGGCATTGATCAGGCTCTGTGGGACATCGCGGGCAAACACTTCAACGCGCCCACCTATCAACTTCTCGGTGGACCTGTGCGCGACCGCATTCGCGTGTATGCCCATTGGGGCATTGGCAACACCTCAGAACGCGGCTTGGCATCTGCGCGCGAGCGACTTGAAATGCTTCAAAAAAAGGGCGGATACAAAGCGTTCAAAACAGGTCCCGGGGGCAAGTGGCGCGCCCACGAACCTCCCGCTGTGATCGACGATTTTGTCAAACGCGCCTACACCATGCGCGAGTGGGTCGGCGACGATTGCGAACTCTGCTTTGACTTTCACGGCAAAATGACCCCCGCGCTCGCGGTGGAAATCTGCCGCGAACTCAAAGGCATGCGCCCCATGTTTGTCGAAGAACCCGTACCGCAAGAAAATGTCGACGCGCTCAAACACGTCTCCGATCATGTGCCTTTTCCCATTGCCACGGGCGAACGCCTGCTCTCTCGCTGGGAATTTCGCACTGTTTTGGAAAAAAATGCCGTCGCCTACATCCAACCCGATGCCTCACACGCAGGCGGTATTTCCGAACTCAAACGCATTGCCAACATGGCCGAAGTGTATTACATGCACATCATGCCGCACTGCGCCATTGGGCCGGTCGCTTTCTCTGCATGTTTGCAGGTTGACGCCGCTGTGCCCAACTTTCTCATTCAAGAGCAAGTCGATGCGGGCTTGGGCGAGGGGATTCTGCAAGCACCATGGGTTGTCAAAGATGGGCACATTGAATTGCCCACCAAGCCCGGTCTCGGGTTTGATCTCATCCCTTCAGAAGCAGAACAAAATATCGGGATGTACGAAGAAGAACTCGGCGGGGAGTATTGCTACGAAACCGACGGCAGTGTTGCGGATTGGTAATAAAGATAGGGGTCAGGGGTCAGCCCGCCCGGCCACCACTCTACCGGAAAGGCGCGAGACCCAAGTCCGCTGGGGCCGACTGTTGCAGGGCGTTGGTCTGCAAATGTGCCTAGGTGTTGTTGTCACAGCCATTGATGCACTGTTCTTTCCCGACGCGTACACACCTTGAACCGCCCCGAACCCACAGATGAATAGACGGAACGGGGTATAACTGCGCCAACCCTGTCAGCAGACAGGCAACGCACGCACTTAGCGGATGGCGTTTTTCACCCTACACCAATCTATGCACTGGCTCTGTTTATCTATCATCCTCGACTTCGGTTTTGTTCAACTTTTCAAATTCGGACAAAGACGCGCCTACTACGCCCCGGTGGTTATCGCCGCCAACTATCTCGTCGTGGCTCTCGCTATCGGCATTTATCTTTTCGTCACCCGTGCGTGGGCATTTCCCCCACTGGCTTTTTACACGGGCCTGGCAACTGGCGCGGTCTTTATCAGTTCTATGTTGTTGATGAACCACGCGCTTACCCTCGCGCCCATCGGCTCTGTGGTCACGGCTTTTCGGATGTCCATTATCGTACCCATTGTGATGGGTATTTACCTTTGGGGCGAATCCCTGGCCCCAACGCAGGTCGCGGGCCTACTCCTCGCGCTCAGTGCCTTGATACTCATGACATCTCATCCGCAAAGCACCGCGCATATCAGGGGCTTCAAAGCATTCGGCTTGCTCACAATGATCTTCCTCTGGCAAGGTTTTAGCCATACATGCTTGCGCTCTGTTCACTACAATGGTCTCGATCATGTCTATCTGCACGTCCTGATGTTCACCGGCGCAACTGCCGGACTTATGGGGCGCGGTGTCATCGCCTTAAAAAAACACCGACCCCAATTGCCCGCGATCAAACTCGGCATTTTCATTGGCTTTTACAACGCGTTGGCACTTTGCGTCATTATGACCGCGCTAAGTCAGTTGCCGGGCACGCTTTTTTTTCCGACATTGGGATGTAGCGTTGTCGTGCTCGACAACCTCTTTGCCCATTTCTACTGGAAAGAACGCCTCGCCCGATCAGCCATTGCCGGTGTTGCCCTCGCTGTTCTCGCCATCCTGATGGTGTTGTAAAGCAGTCCACAGTACGCGACAAAACGAATCCGAGAGCAGGGCACGCAGAGACGCGAAGGGAGGCGAGCGACGCATCTGTTTTGGGCGTGTACTGCGAAAGCAGTCAGGAATCAATGATCCATACGCAGGAGCAACCCCTCGCACATCCGCATCTTCCAAGGAGCTTTTCTTTTTATGACTCGACCCAATATTGTTTTTCTATTTGCCGACGACTGGGGGTGGGGCGATTTGAGTTGTTACGGACATCCCCATGTCAAAACGCCAAATCTGGATCGCCTCGCGGCACAGGGCATCCTCTTTTCCCAATTCTACGTTTGCTCTGGCGTGTGTTCCCCAAGCCGCGCCGCGGTTATGACCGGGCATTTCCCCGCGCACTGGGGCATACACGGGCATTTTGCCCAGCACAAAATGAATGCGGAACGCGGCATGCCGAATTTTCTCGATCCCGACGCGGTTACGGTCACCCGCCTGTTGCAACAAAGCGGGTACGCGGTGGGTCACTTTGGCAAATGGCATCTCGGAAGTGGCGAGGGCGCGCCTGAGCCTTATGACTACGGCATTGACGAGTGCAAGATCAACGTGGGCAATGGGCCGTTGCTCGACTTTACCGACATCCAAACAGGTGAAGCACGTAGCCGTTCTACGGAGGTCATCATCGATGAAACCATGGGGTTTATTGAACGCAACAAAAACGAACCCTTTTTCGTTCAGGCATGGCTCAACGACACGCATGCCATTCTCGATCCCACCGAAGAACAGATGGAACCCTACGAGCGCTTCACGGCCAATGGTCTTGAAGACAAACACAAAGGCGCGCTGCGGATTTACTACTCGGTCGTCACCAATGCGGACCGACACATCGGCCGCTTGATGGACAAACTCGACGACCTGAACTTGAGCGCCAACACCATCGTCATCTTTTCTGCGGACAACGGCCCCGAAGACATCCACATTCGCAATGCCACACACAGTGGCGTCGGGTCTTCCGGCCCTTTTCGCGGTCGCAAACGCAGCCTCTATGAAGGCGGTGTACGCACGCCCTTTATCGCGCGCTGGCCCAAGGGTGCTGTTTCCGCGCGCATTGACAATCACACCCCGCTTTGCGCTGTCGATCTTCTGCCCACGTTTTGCAACCTCGCGGGCATTGACATTGACGGTCTGACCCTCGATGGGGAAGACATGACCGATGCCCTGCGCGGCCGCCGTGTACAAAGAAAAAAACCGCTTATGTGGGAATGGCGGTTCAACATCCACGGGCACTGTTTGCACAAAAGCCCCATGCTTTCCATGCGCGAAGGCGATTGGAAATTGCTCTTAAACCCCGACCGTAGCCGCGTCGAACTCTTCAACATCCCGCAAGACCCCATGGAACTCGACAACCGCGCGGAACGCATGCCGGATCTCGTCGCGCAAATGGCCGATCGGGCACTCGCATGGCGAGACACCCTGCCCGAGGGGCCCATCGATCCCAACGCAGGCTGCAACGCCTATCCATGGCCCGGCACGTTTTAGGATATGAACGCACATAAAACTGTACACGCCTATTTCAACGCACTGACCTCAGGAGATGCCCGGCAATTGATCGCCTTGATGTCTCGAGCACCTCATTACGTCAAAATCGGTACAGATGAAAACGAATGTATCCACGGCGACGAGAACACGCCCGAGTATTATCGCCACCACGTGGCCAGCACAGAGGATTTCACCATTACCTGCGAGCACTTGGACATTCAGGAACGGGATAGGGTTGCCTGGTTCTACACACGCCAAACCTGGAATCTCAAATGGCAGGGTCAGCGCGAGCAATTGTCTATGCGCTTGACGGGCGTTCTCGAAAAGGAAAAAGACCAGTGGAAATTTGTCCAGATCCACGCCTCACTCGGTGTACCTGAATCAAGAGATATGCCCTATGGATGAACTCGCCATCAACGGGGGTGCAAAGGCCAAATCCGTGCCCTACAGTCGGCCCAACAAATACCGCGGCGAAGAGCGCGATTTGCTTCTCGAAGTCCTCAACTCGGGCAAACTCATGGGCCCGGATGGCAAAGTCGCGGATTTTGAAGCCGATGTGTGTGGCGCGTTCCACGTCAAACACGCCATCATGGTCACCTCGGGCACCGCCGCATTGCAAACGGCCCTCGTCGCCCTCGGCGTTTCCGAAGGCGATGAAGTGATCACCACGCCCATGACCGACTTTGGCACGACCGCGGCCATACTCGCCCTGCACGCCATCCCGATCTTTTCGGATATCGATCTGTCAACCCGCCTGCTCGATCCGCAACAAGTCCAAAAAAAAATCACCGACAAAACCCGAGCCATTATTACTGTCCACATGGCCGGTATGCCCTGCGAAATGGATGCCTTCCTGGCCATCGGCGAGGAAACGGGTGTCAAAATTCTCGAAGATTGCGCGCAGGCACACGGCGCGACTTATCGCGGTCAATTTGTTGGCACTATGGGTCACGCCGGTGGATTTTCCATGAACGAATCCAAACAAATATCCACGGGCGATGGCGGCTTTGTCACCACCAACGACGATGAGACCGCGGACATCGCTCGCCTCTTCCGCGACAAAACCTACCTCCGCAACCAAACACTCGAACGCGGCGTGCAACCCATTCCCTTTTTCGGTGCCAACCTGCGCCCAACCAACTTGCAAGCCGCCATCGCCATTGCGCAACTTCGCAAACTCGAGGGACTCGTCGCGCGCCGCGAGCAGATCGTTCGCCGCTACATCGCGGAACTCGGGGATTTGCCCCATCTCGATTTCCCCAAAATCGCGGACAATGCCCGACCCTCGTGGTGGCCGCTTGCCATTCGCTACACGGGCGACGAACCCACGCGGGACGAACTCGTCGCCATCTTTCGAGCGGAAGGCATCCCCATCAACACCAGCATGTCCGCGGTAAAAAATATCCTGCACACCGATGTCATCCAAAAACGCAAATACTATCCCTTGACCGACGATATCCCGACATTCTGGCAAAATACCACGTACAATCCCGACGATTGCCCCAACGTCGACACCCTGCAAGCCACCTGCTTGCGCCTCCCCGTAGATGAACGCTACACCGATGAAGACATCGATCAAACCATCGCTGCGGTCAAAAAGGTTTGGGCGCACTATTTTTTGTAATATCACGCAATTGTCACCTTGACCTGTGGCGCAGAGCTGATTAAATTCCCCAAAAGAACCACACGGACAAAAAGGCAATCTGAACAACCATGACCTTAGACATCCAATTGGGTATTCGCCGTCCCAAAATTGACATGCACTGCCACGTCTGGCTCATGGACGGATGGGAGCAATCGGCCGATCATCTGGTCACTTCGGGCGCGATGCTCGGCATCACCGAGTACTGGTGTTCCTCCATCATCCAGAATGGCATCTTGGCGCCGATTGAAGACGTGCGGCCTCACAACAATACCACTTTGCGCGCCATGGCGCGCCACCCCAAACGCATTCGCGGCTGGTGCTTTGTCATTCCCGGGCACTTTCAAGACGCCATTGACGAAGCCGAGCGTTGCCTCGACGCGGGCATGATCGGCATCAAGCTCTACAATCAGTACCGCCTGAACGACCCAGCCGTACACCCCATCCTCGAACTGGCGACCGAACGCCGCGTGCCCATTCTTCAGCACGCGGGATATCCCGTTCCCGAACACCGCGCGAGCCAACCGCTCATTTCCCACGGCATTCACTTTCGCGAAGCCAGCGAGAAATATCCCAACGCCATCCTCATCCACGCGCACATTGGCGGCGGCGGCGATTGGGAACACACTGTGCGCGAAATGCGAAACGCGTCTCCCAATGTTTACATCGACGTGTCGGGCAGCAACTTAGACGATGGGCAGGTCGAATACGCGGTTTCAGAACTCGGCGTCGAACGCGTGCTTTTTGGCACCGACGGTACCATGGCCGGCTCTGTGGGCAAAGTCCTCGACGCGGACCTCACCGAAGGCCAGCGCGAACACATCTTTTGGACCAACGCCGAACGCATCCTCGCGCAACAAGGAGCCACGCCCACAGAATCCCGCACTCGCAGAGAAAGAACGCCATGCTCATCGACATAAACGCCTGGCTCGGCACATGGCCTTTTCGCTCGCTGCGCGACAATACGCCAGATACGCTCGTCGCCCGCCTCGACCGCTCGGGCATTGACAAAGCTGTTGTCTCGTATATTGAAGCCGCATTTCACAGGCATCCGCACGCCGCGAATGAGCGTCTCGCCCGCGACATTGAACCGCACAGCCATCGTCTCATTCCCCTCGGCACACTCAATCCCCTGTCGCCACACTGGGAACACGATCTGACAGCTTGTGTCGATCTCGGTATGAGAGGCATTCGCCTGTTTCCGCACTACCACAACTACGAGACCGGTGGTGCTGAAATCCGACGCGTCGTTCAAGCCTGTGCCCAATGCAATCTTCCGGTCTTTATCCCGCACAGACTCGAAGACGTTCGCCAGCATCACTGGATGGATCCGGGCCAAAGCCTCGACTGGGAACAACTCGTCAATCTGATCGCTGCTGTACCCGACGCTGCGATCATCATTCCCAATGCCCGTCCGCTCGCGCGGTCGCCGCTTTGGATGCGCCAGGACCTGCGCGACTTAAATTGGTATGTCGATCTTTCACTGGCCGAAATTCACTATGGCCTGCACAGAAATGTCAATGCGATGAAAGACCTCGCGTACATGATAGAAGAAGGCGGTGCGAACCACCTCCTCTTTGGCACGCATCTACCCTTCTCTTATGCTGGCCCGGCCCTCGTCAAACTCGCCATCTTGCCGGTCAATGACAACGCGCGCGAAAACATCAAATATCGCACGGCAGCCAAACTCTTGAATGTTTAGAAACCATCTTGAGGTTAGCGTCGGTCTCGATTACTCCCAAAGCAGGAATGGCGAATGCCATTGTACGCCATTTGGAGCGTGGTTGGCTTTCCCGTCGAACCCTTCCTGCGCTGGGGTTGTATCTGATTTTTTCTGGAAGAATCCTATGTTCAACGCACGCATTCCCCAACGCCTGCAAACCACCGTCCAATTCAATGGCATAACGTGTGGTGCGTCGCCCTCTGCGGATGGTGCAATTGGCGGGAGCCGGGGCTACAAACGCGGGGTTGCACCGTCTGCCCCTCCTGTCAAAACCCTCGGCGAATTGCTCCGCACGCTCGAAAACGCGCGTGCGGGCGATATTGTTTTTGTGGCGCCACGCGCGACCATTGATTGCACAGAACGCGTGTACATCGAAGGCCTCGTCCTCGAAATACCCGAAGGGGTCACGCTCGCCAGCAATCGCGGGCAAAACCGCGCGCTCGGGGGGATGATCGCGAGCGATACCTTCAAAACGCGTCCGCTCATCCGCGCGCTCGGTCCCAATGTGCGCGTCACGGGCCTTCGCATTCGCGGCCCCAATCCCAAACCCTGTCTTGAACACCACCACCGCTCTTTTGCCGAAGGCCGGGGGCACGACTATTATTACAAATTTCCCATATCTGCCGGCATCTTCACAGAACACGACCATCTCGAAGTTGATAACTGTGAACTCGGGGGCTGGAGTCACGCGGCCGTCTCATTGGGGCGCGGGCACGGGCATGTCATCCATCACAATTTCATCCATCACAATCAGTACAATGGCCTGGGATACGGCATTTCTCACGACATCGCGCAATCCCTGATTTCCCACAACTTCTTCAATACCAACCGGCATTCTATTGCGGGCACGGGGCGTCCCGGCAGCGGATACGAAGCCTGCCACAATATTGAACTCGGCCAATCCCTCAGCCACTGTTTTGACATGCACGGCGGGCGCGACCGCAAAGACAACACCGCGATTGCAGGTACATGGATGCATGTTCATCACAACACCTTTCGCTGTCCAAAAACCGCGATTGTCATTCGCGGAGTTCCAGAACAACAGGCCGATATTCACCACAACTGGTTTTATCAATCTCCGCACGATCTATCTGTCCGCTCAGATGGCAATACGACCATCCATCACAACGCTTATGGCCTGCACGCCCCGCAATATTGCGCCATGTCAAAAATATAAGCGACCACAGAGTACAACGACAAAATGAACCGCGAAAAATATGTCAAACGAAACGCCCCTGTTTCTGTCAACGAAACAGGGGCGTTTAAGTGGGTATCAATGGCGATTTTCATTTTCAGAGCCTCTGATCAAGAAGAACTCGAAACCACGCGGATTTACTTACACTTCTCGGCAGGGCTTTCGCACGATGACGAGGTTGAGCGTGGGATCTTCGAGGGCTTCTCGAAAAACCGCGCGCATACAGGCGTCCGTATCTCGTTCGCGGACTTCGCGGACTTGCGATGCGCCGCATGCACGGGCCAGGTCGCGCATCGCGACCTGCGGGCCGGCTTCGCCGTCAATTTGAACGCCCCTGTCAGGGGTGGTTTGCCCGCCCGTGGTGTGCGAGCCGCCATTGTCGAGCACCATTACAATGGGCGTCGCGCCTGTGGCACGCGCGTGGATGAGGGCATTGATGCCGCCGTGATAAAAGGCCGAGTCGCCACATATCGCAACAGTGCGCTCCGCGATATCGGTTTTGCTCAGGCCGCAAGCCACGCCAATGGCCGATCCCATTGAAAGTTTGGTATCGAGCATGGGCGCGGCCATCACAACGCAGCCCGGATCAGCAGATATGAAGGGATTTTGCCCGAGGGCTTGGGCTTCTTCGCGCAGCGCGGAAACGATTTCCGAGAAGGGGCAGCCAGCGCAGTGATTTTTGCGAAAAGGCTTTTCGCGTTCCCAATTTTCTTCGGTATAGCGCGCGGTTGGCGAGAAATTCGGAAGATAGTCGTCGAGGGCTTTTTGCATTTGCCAGCGAAAGAGTTCCCCCACGCTGGCGACGTGTCCCGTGCGTTTGCCCAAGATGGGGGGGGTAAAACCGGCGTCGTAACCAATGACTTTGATGGCGTCTTCGACGTAGGGATCGACTTCTTCGAAGACGATCACTTCGCCGTGCCCCGCGAGAAAGTCTGCGATGAGTTGTTGCGGCAGGGGATAGAGGGCACTGAGTTTGAGGATCGAAAGATCATCGGTATCTGCCCCGTCGAGTGCGTCGAGCAATTTGGTATGCACCATGCCGGCGGCGATGATGCCTTTTTTTCCCGTGCCATCTATGCGATTGAAGAACAGGTCGCTAAATTGGGCGGTGGCGCGCGCGATTTTTTTGTGCAATTCGGCATGATTGCCTTCGGTCGTGCGAAGAGCCGATATCCAACTCATCGGCTCGCGGTCGGGTTCGCGGGTGGGGCGTTGCGCCGGGGGCTGAAAGCCGGAAAGGGCCTGAGTGCTGACGCTGTAACTTCGGGTCAGCCGCAAGATCACGATGGATTGCAGGGTTTCGGAGTATTCAAACGCCCATTTCATCATCTCGCGGCCTTCCCCGGGCGTGGCTGGTTCGAGCATGGGCAGTTCGGCCAAAGGGCCGAGCGCGCGCGTATCCTGTTCGTTTTGAGACCCCCACGCGCCAGGGTCGTCGCCCATCACAATGACAAGCCCAGCGTGTACCCCGGTCATGTTGAGTACCATCAAGGTATCGAGCGCGACGTTCATCCCCACGCTTTTGAGACAGACGAGCGCGCGCGCGCCACCTTGCGACGCGCCGGCCGCCATGTCGAGGGCAATGCGTTCATTGAGACACCATTCGGCGTGATGCCCATAATCTTTGGCCATTTCGGCCATGGCCGTGAAAGTATTTGTGCCGGGAGACCCGGGATACCCGGTCACAACGCCGACACCCGCTTCTATAGCACCCCATGCCAGGGCGCGTTCTCCATCAATGATTTGGATCATTCTCTATACTCCTGAAAAAAACTCGGGTGATTGCAGTCGAAATAGTAAAGCGAGGCGTGGCGCATTTGTCAAGAACAGATGTTGGCATTCAAATCCAACGCGCAATTGATATCCCTTGTGATTTCATCTCTATTGGAACTGTCGCAACTCTCAGATAAACCCAATCGCTCGCCAGTATAACAGGGTAAGCGGAAGCAGTGCGATGAGCGTCAGCGCGGAAATCAGCGACATCACGAGTGCGAATTGTCCCATTCGGGCATAGCGAAAGCTGTACGCGACAATGAATGGCGCGCCCTGATAGGGGATGAAGACCACGCCTGTGCCAATTGCGAGACTGAGCGCGATGGGAAGGGGCGACAGACCGAGTTGAGGGCCGAGGTCGAGTAGAAAAGGGGCGAGCACCCCACCGACAGCAGCGGTATCCATCAAAAAATCAAATGGCACAGCCAAACACGCCATGAGGCCGAGTCGGGCAATGGGCGTTTCAAGGGTTTGGAGATGGGGGATGAATGCAGACGCCAGCGCGCGGTTGAGGCCAGACTGTTCGAGGGCATGACCGATGGCAAAGACAGCGGCAATGAATATGAGAAGGGGAAAATTGACTTTTTTGATGGTGTCAAAGGGCAAAGGCCCCCAGCCTGGCATGTAACAGAAGATGACGAGGCCCAGGCCGATATAGACCGGATGAATGCCGTGCATCGCGTCGGTTGTCCACAGGAAAATGCCCGCGATGAGAATGCCGAGCACCTTTTTTTCGGGCCGAGTGATCTGCGCTGGAACATCGGCGATGGTTGGAAGGCGCGAGAAGTCGAGTTCTCGCGCGGGGCGAAACAGCAGGCGAATGAGGCCATAGCTCAGGGCAACGCGCAGGATGCCAATGACGGGAAAGAGGTAGTACGCCCACTCGCTCCAGTAGATCGCGATATCGCGCGATTCGAGAACGCCGAGGATGACCAAGTTGGGCACGCTGGCCGTCAGGATGCCCGTGCCGCTGTAATACGTGGCGCAGGTCAGCGAGAGGACGAGGCCGGCGCTGACTTTTGAACCGGGGGCTTCGCCGAGGGTTTTGAGCAGGGAAACGACCATCGGCATCAAAATGAGGACGCGCACCACGCCCGAGGGAATCATCAAGGCTATGGTGAGGCCGAGGAGGTGCAGGGCAAAGATGAGTTGCGGATACCCACGCACGCGACCGATCACATGCTGCGCCATGCGCGCGCCCAGCGGCGTTTCCGTGATGCCCAAGCTCAAGGCCATGCCGGCGAAAACGAGCCACACGGCCTTGCCAGAAAATCCCTGAAAAGCGGTTTCAAAGGGGAGGATACCGAGAAGCGGAAAGAGCGTGAGAACGAAAACAGCGGTGTAGGAAATGGGGACGGGTTCAAAAGTCCAGAAGATGACGGTGAGCGCGGTGAGGGCGAGAGCCAGGCGGGCAGAGGTGCCCAAATCGCCGGGGAAAATGAGCGCGATCAGGAACAAGACAGGGCCGAGGATGAGGCCGATGGTTTTGGTATTTAGCATTTGAGATTTGGGATTTAGCGGTCAGGTATCGGCCCCACAACCCTGCCAAGGCGTGCCTCTATCTATCGCCTGCCTGTGGATACCCGCCTGCCGACAGATAGGGGTGAGGCAGGCAGGGCTGACCACTTGGAAGTTGGGATTGGCCGGGCGAACGATAACATAATCGCGCGGACCGGCAGGGGCAAATGAATTGTGTATGGAATGGACAGATGCGTGTAGGCAGGCATTCTTATCTCGACCTGACGCACTGACAAGCCCTCCTGCTTGCGCGAATGCTTCTCACGGGTGCCACTGCCCTGTCAAAGGGCTGCACCATCACGAAAATTCTGGTCTTGACGCTGCTTTCTTGCATTTGTATCCTAACGGCGTGTATTTATTGAGAGGTATGGGATGCTCTTACCAACTTTGAAGGATTTAACCCGATATCGCAGTTGGGTCCCGTTCCGCAAATTCGCACAGGAGACAAGGCATGAACCTCAAAGGCAAATTGGTTGGCACGTCAGAGGTGGTAACGGTGCAAACAGAGGGCGAAAAAATCGCGGGCATTCACCGGGCGGTTTTGGCAGGTGCGATAGGTGGAGACGATGTGTGGATCGCGCCGGCGATTTTTGATGTGCAGGTCAATGGCGTGGGCGGGATCAACTACAAAGCCAAAAATTTGACGGTGGAGAAGATCGTGGAGACGACCGCGTGGATGCACAAGACAGGCACGGGGTTGTGGTGCCCCACAGTGACCACCTCGTCTGCGGAAGATGCGATCCACGGTCTGGCTCTGTTGGCAAAGGCGTGCGAGGAATCGGAAGCGGCCCGTGCGTCTTTTGTCGGATTTCACGTCGAGGGGCCTTATATTGCATCTGAAGATGGCCCCCGAGGCGCGCACCCCTTGGCGCATGTGCGCGATCCAGATTGGGATGAATTTCAACGGTACCAAGAAGCCGCTGGCGGGCGCATTGCGATCTTCACGCTCGCGCCCGAGCGAGACGGCGCCTTGGCATTTATCGAAAAGGTGGCCGCGACGGGTGTCATTGTTTCTATTGGGCATTCTGGCGCGAGTGCCGAGCGCATTCGAGAGGCGGTTGCGGCCGGCGCCAAAATGTCAACCCATCTGGGCAATGGCGCGCATGCCGAGTTGCCGCGTCATCCCAATTATATCTGGGAACAACTCGCTGCCGATGCGCTGTGGGCAGGGATCATTCCCGATGGATTTCACTTGCCACCCGCGGTGTTGAAGAGTTTTTACCGCGCAAAGGGCAAAGAACGCCTATGCCTCGTGAGTGACGTGGCATCTATCGCTGGCCTGCCGCCGGGCATTTACGGCGCGGAAAGCGGGTTGGGCAAAAGCGAGTTGCACGCCAATGGCAAAATTTCACTGGCGGGAACGCCGTATCTGGCGGGCGCGGGTTTGTTGCTGGACAGCGGGATTCCCAATGCGGTGAAATTTACAGACGCGTCGCTAGGCGATGCCATTGACATGGCCTCGATCAATCCGGCGCGCCTGTTGGGCGTGGATGATCGCGTGGGGTCTGTCGAAATCGGCAAAGAGGCGAGCCTGTCTTTGTTCCGCTGGGAAGGAGAAGAAAAAAAATTGGACATTCTGGCAACGGTGGTGCGCGGGAAGGTCGTTTATCACGCATGAGGGAAATACTATGCAAAAAAAAAGAATTGTCGTAACCGGTGCATCGGGCTATGTGGCCGGGCTTATGTTGCCCGCGCTGCGCGCAAAGTACGATTTGACATTGCTGGACGTGAAGCCCACCAACCGCGAGGGTGAAGAAGTTGAAGGCGTGCAAATTGTGGATTTGGAAAACCCGGATCGGGATGTGTATCGCGAATATTTTCGCGGTGCTGACGCCGCGGTACACAGCGGGTTTAAGGGCACAGTAGATTGGCGTCACACGGACTATTGGAAAGAATCCGATAATATTCGGATGTGCTACAACGTGTACCAAACATGTGTGGAAGAAGGCGTAAAACGCATTGTGGTGATGAGCTCAAATCACGCATGCGATTTTTACGAGCGGTTGATCTGGTCTGATCAATTGGACTTTGCAACCACCGATATGCTGCCGCTGTCCGATAATTTTTACGGCTGGGCAAAGTCGACGTATGAGCATCTGGCGTTTGTGTTTGCAACGGGCAATGCGAACCACGGCAAGCGACTGGAGAGTGTTCACATTCGCGTTGGCGCGCCCCGAGACACCGTCATGGAAGAACAGTCAGCAGATGATTTGAAGCAAATGCACCGCGAATTGGGCGCGTATTTGAGTGCCCGGGATTTGTCACAACTCGTGATCAAAAGCCTCGAAGCAGCGCGTATTGAAGATGAAAATGGCGTGCCGTTTCAGGTGTTTTTTGGCATCAGCGGGAACACGCATCGGTTCTGGAATATCGACAATGCGAGACGCGTTGTGGGATACGCGCCGCAGGATGACAGTCAGATTCGATTTGCAAAAGAGATTTCAGAAGTCATCCGAGAGGCGAGAGGCGAGGAGTGAGAGGCGAGAGGAAAGAGAGACACCAATTTCGCGCGTTTAAGGATTTTTGAATATGAAAATTGCCGGGTTTGAGACCATTCCGATTCGGGGTCGGGCGATGATTTTGAAGATGTTTACGGATGAGGGCTTGGTGGGGTATGGCGAGCCCATGAATTACGAGCATGGGCGCGTGGTGGCGCGGGCAGTTGATGATATGGCCGCGTATTTGGTGGGCAAAGATCCGCTGGATATCGAAGATCACTGGCAGACGATGTATCGCTCGAGTTACAGCCGGAGTATGCCGATCTTGGTTGGCGCGCTCAGTGGGATAGAGATGGCCATGTGGGATGTGTTTGGCAAAAGCGTGGGGATGCCAGTGTGGAAACTTTTGGGCGGGAAAGTGCGCGATCGCGTTCGCGTGTACACAGGGACGGGCGGGACAACGCCAGAAGAATGTGCAGAAATGGCGAGCCAAAAGGTCGCCGAAGGCTTTCGCGCGGTGAAGATGGGGGCATCGCCTGGTCCCGTGCGATTTGTGGATACGCCAAAGACCATCGATTTTATGGTGTCGCGCGTTGCAGCCGTGCGCGAGGCCGTGGGCGATGCCGTCGATATTGCGGTGGATTTGCATCGGCGCTTGAGTCCAACGATGGCATCCATTCTGGTGAAAGAGTTGGAGCCTTTGCGTCTGTTGTTTGCCGAAGAACCGTGTCATCCCGAAAACAATGAGGCGTTGCTGGCTCTCTCGCGGGGCACGTCCGTGCCGATTGCCACGGGCGAACGGCATTTGACGCGCTGGGGATTCCGCGAGCTCATCGAGCGAGAAATGTGTGCAATTTTGCAACCCGATATTCGCCATTGCGGGGGCATGCTGGAATTGAAAAAGATCGCGGGGATGGCAGAGATTCACAATATGGCGATTGCCCCGCACAACGCGGCCGGCCCCGTGGGCGTGGCAGCGTCGGTACACGTGATGGCAACGATTCCCAATCTGTTGATTTGCGAGGGCGGGCATCGCCGCGGGGAAGGCTTGTTTCACACGCCCTTGGTCTTTCGCGATGGCTTTATTGAATTGCCGACCGAACCGGGCTTGGGCGTGGATATGGACGATGAGGCACTCGAGGCATTGCGCGATGAATCGCATCGCCTGCGCGGGATGTTCTGGCATGAAGATGACGGATCTTTTGCGGATTATTAAAAACGACAGTTTTACGGCTTTTGTCATGGGTATTGTTGTGGCTCTCTTGCCGATCGGCGATGCGAAGGCCGCAGAGCAAGACGCGCTGGCACTGCGGCGGGAATACAACGATGTGTCGGTTGCCGTAGATAGTCTCGTGCGTCTGGCAGATACCGAGGGGATGGAGACACAGAATTTGCCCGAAGGCCGTTCTGAACGCGTGTTGCCCGAGGGGATGACGGCCGTGGTGATCTTTTGGGCAGATGACGAAGCGCGCGTCTGGCTGAATGACTTTTCCGTGGGCAAAACCCGGTTGACGCCCGTGGAGGTGACCCTGCCGGATTTGTATTTTCAGGAACAAAATCGCCTGCGCGCGCGGTGTTGGGATACGGATTGGGTCGAGAGCGGTTTTTTGGGTGGTTTGTACTTAAAAGACGGCGCTGGGCGATTGTATCCCGTTGTGGTTTCCAATGGGGAGTGGGATACAGCGGATGGTCGTGCAACAGAGATTACTTATGCACATTCCATGCCGGATATTCCCGGTGCGGAACCGATTTGGGGCACGCGCGTTTTTGGCATTGTCGATTTGACCGTCACATTTGATCGGGCTGCAATTGAACGCGCGATCGCGAAACCGGTTGCCGCGCCCGCAACGCAGATGGCGCAGGGGGCGATGGATTATCACACATACGCCCAACGCATCGCGGTATTGCAGGCCCGACGAAGAAAATTAAAGGCAGATCTCGCGCGTCAAAGCGATCTCAATGTGCCGCTTTACAATCGGGAACGCGGGCGTTCTACCTCTTTGTCATTGGGAAGAGCCGCGCCTTTGACCGAAGAAGTATCTGTACCCGTAGCGGAAAAAGTGCGCGCGTGGTCCGAGAAACTGCCGGCGGTGCAGCGGCAATTGATCTATCCCGACCCTCGGGCACTCAAGGGCGAAAGCGCGGCAAACGCGGCGGATGCCGGGGCGGTTTCCGTTGCGGGCGACCGCGGCAGTCGCGATCAAGCCTATCGCCCGCCTGAAGATCGCGGGCGTGTGGCGCGAGAAAAAAAAGACGAGCGGACGGACGCGCCACCGCGTTTGACGGGAAAGGGAAGCGGTGGCACAGACGGTCGGGCCGCGCGGTTGGGGTTGTTGTTGCCAACGGCCCTTTTGGGACTCTACGTGGTGTATGTGATCACACACTGGCAATCGTTCATGGGAGAACGCGGTTGATGGGTGGACTACACTGGGCTGAGATATTGTCTTCGGTTCTTTTTGGGGCGGTGTGCGCCATGGCAGGCGCGCTGATTTTGATGCAACACATGGATGCTGTTTGCCGGTGCGAAAAACAGTTTGGGCTGCCCGAGTCCAATTTGATCGGGGCCATCATCGGTGGATTGGCCGGCGCGGGCGTGGCGGGCATCGGCATTTATTTTTATTTTTTTGCCTCGGCCGCAACGGGTTGGGTCGAGTGGCTGGGGCGGTCGTCTTACGCGCTGATTGTGGGCAGTTCGGCGACGCATCTGGTCGCGCTCGTTCACTTGCGGTCTCGACTAGATGCAGAAGATAGGGCAAACGCGCGGCCGAGTACTTTGACCGTGTTGCGCCAACAGCAAGTGGACGCGGTTCGCCACAGCAGCGAGAACTATGCGGATCTCAAGGCACGCGATGACGAAGCCCTAGATAAATTGCTCGCCGTGTTTGGCGACCGCTTGTTGTCCGGGCAACGCGCGTTGAATCGCATTCCATTTTATGGGTATTTGGGGACCGTGTGTGGGATTTTGCTGATGGCCGAAGAATTGACCCAACTCGATGAAGCAACCGAGACGTTTAAGGTGTTGCGCGATATGGCAGATGGCTTGGTGCTGGCATTTCAAACCACACTCGTCGCGCTGATGGCCTATTTGCCGCTCCGAAAGGGGTATGACATTTTGCTGGATCGCATGTCTGCTTTAGAACGCAAATGGTTGGGCATGCGCGATGTGGAGGAAAGACAGTGAGGCAGCGTTTTTTGCAGCGCGTAGCAGCCGACACCGAAGCGCACGACGTGAGCAAAGAGTTGTTTCTCGGCATTATGATGTTGATGCTGTGCTTGGGCATTATGATTTTGAATGTATCGCAGCCCGTGTGGCGCGTTCACCACCACGACCCCAAACCCGGAGATGTGGTGATTTTATATACGTCTAAAGGGCTGGCGTTTTCAGAAGATGGGCGGTCTGTCGCGCGCGGGTTGGGGCCGGGCGAGTTTCGCAAAACGGTCCATGACTTGGTCGCAAAACCCGATCGGAATTTGCACCTGTTTCTCAAGGGTGGCAGCCGCGAGCAGATGGTCAATGACGCGGCTTATGCGGATTCTCTCTTGTCCATTGGCACAACAGGGCAAAAGGTGCGCCCCGCGGTATTTGTGCATCTCTGGTAGATCTCAAAAACCCCACAACCAAAAACCCGATGTCCAAAAAGGTCATCGGGTTTTTGCATTTCATGGGTGTAAATACGTGTTCATAAGTTTACTCGCTTGAGGGTGCGGGCGAATAAATTGAAGACGGCATCCCATGATTTTTTGGCAGCTTCTTTGTTGTAGTGCGTTGGGCGTTCGGGAAAGAAGTAGCCGTGCAGGGCACCGCTCATAAAATCGATGCGATGTGGGACTTTACAGCGGGTGAGTTCGGTTTTGTAGTATTGCATGTCTTCTTCAGTCGCGCCGGCATCTCGGTCTGCCCAGCCAAAGTAGGCCTCGGCCCTGAGTTTGGGAATGGCGAGATGGGGTGAGTCTGGGGCATCGGTGACGAGTTTGCCTCCGTGAATGGAGGCAAAGGCCAAAACGCGGTCGGGATAGGTTGCCGCTGCAAAAAGCGCGTGGCGGCCGCCCATGCATGTGCCGATAGAACCGACCCGTTGGGCATCGGCTTGGGGTTCTTCTCTGTCGAGATGCCGAATCAAAGCTCCCGTGTCGCGGATGACCATGGCATTGGTCGTGCTGGCATTGAGATTCATGGGGTGCAGCGGGTCCGTTTTTTTGAGGGCAAGATCCCCACTCATGAATTTTTCGGGATCATAAGACGGATTGCCCATGCGGTAAAATAGAGATGGAAGGATGGCGTAATAACCCGCGCCACACAAGCGACGGCACATGATTTTCAATTCATTGCGAATGCCAAAGATGTCGAAGTAGAAGATCGCGACGGGATGCGGGCCTTTGCCGTCTGGATGAAAGACATAGGTGGGCATTGTGCCGTCTGGCGTCGCGACATCAACGGTTTTTTCGATCATATTGTTTGGCCTCTTAGTCAAAAAGCCGCGATCGCGTTTTCTCGCGGCTTTTGTATTGCGGATCAACTCGAGATGATCCCGCCTGGTGGACTGCCGCCACCTGGAACGCCGCCTTGCCCGGGCAAACCGCCGGGCATTGTGCCGGGGACGACGATGCGGGAAGATTCCTGGCGGCGGTATTCTTTGGCCTCTTCGACCATCTGGTCAACGGCTTCTTTGACAGCTTGGGGAAATTTTCTCAGGGCTTCCTGAAGTGACGTGGCTTCAATGGGCGTCGAGATTGGCAAAGGCCCCAGTTGAGAGATGATCTGCGTGTTGCCAATGTACTGAATAGGGCGACGGAGGTCATCCGTGCCATCGGCATTGATCGGGATGAGCCGCCGAATGGTGGCGACGCGCAAATCAGTGATCGATTCTTCTCGGTAGAGGTTGTCTTGATCGACCTCAATTTGGTCGAGTGGCAATTGGTCGGCCATGGGAGTCTCCGTGGAAAACAGTCGAAAGTTACAGGCGGACGCATCCCGCCCTGCCCCTTTGGACAAAATTGGCGTGAACGACTTGCAATATAGGACAAGTGGGGAAATTGTGCAATTAATTGTCCCTTCGCTTCGTTCAGGATGGTTGCCCAATCATCATTTCAAGAATCCGCCTCTCACCTCTCGCTTTTCGCACTTTTATTTGACTCTGTTAAACCCATTGAGCGCGGCAACGCGATAGGCTTCGGCCATCGTGGGATAGTTGAAGGTGGTGTTGATAAAGTACAGGAGCGTATTGGCCTCTCCTTTTTGAGCCATAATGGCCTGGCCGATGTGGATGATTTCAGATGCCTGGGACCCAAAACAGTGAATGCCCAAAATTTCAAAGGTTTCGCGGTGAAAGAGAATTTTGAGCATGCCGGTGAGTTGTCCGGTCACCTGTGCTCGCGCGATATGGCGAAAGTACGCATGGCCGGCCTCATAAGGAATTTTTTTTGCGGTCAGTTCTTTTTCCGTGAATCCGATGGAACTGATTTCGGGAATGGTGTAAATGCCCGTGGGGATGTCTTCGACGAGTTGCTGTTCGCACGCGCCAAAGATGAGATGGGTGGCGGCAAAGCGGCCCTGGTCGTAAGCCGCACTCGCCAAACTGGGAAATCCAACGACATCGCCGACCGCATAGATGTGGGGCTGAGTCGTTGTCTGATACGTGTCGGTGATGAGAATGGAGCCGCGCGCATCGGTTTCGATGCCGATGTTTTCCAATCCCATGTGGTCTGAGTTTCCCGTGCGGCCTTGCGCCCAAAGGAGAATGTCACTCACAATTTGTTTGTTGGATTGGAGATAGACGCGCACTGCTTTGTCATTGGCTTCTACGCGGTCGTATTCTTCGTTGTGGCGAATATGCACCCCGTTTTGGCTGAGGTGATAACTGAGCGCGTCGATGATTTCGTCGTCGAGATAAGAGAGCAACTGGCTGCGGCTGTTGATGAGGTTGACTTTGATGTGCAAGCCGCGAAAGATGGAGGCGTATTCGCAGCCGATCACGCCCGCGCCGTAAATAGTGATAATGCGCGGCGTTTGTTCGAGGTTCAAGATGGAGTCGCTGTCGCGAATCCGCGGATGGGAAAAATCAATATCGGGCGGATGATACGGACGAGATCCCGTAGCGATAATAAACCCCCGAGCCGTATAGTGCTCGATGCCCCCGTTGAGCAGGGCGACTTCAACAGTGTGTTCATCGACAAAGGAGGCTCGCCCCAAGATGATATCAACATTGTTGCGCTCGTAATAGCCCGTGCGGAGGTCAACCTGATGTTCAATGAGGGACGCGGCGCGGTCGAGCAAGTCGGAAAAACGGGTTGTGCGGTGCGCGTTGATGTCGATGAGTTGCTGGACATAGTGGCGCAGGGCTTTGCTCGGAATCGTGCCTCGGTGCGTGCTGTTGCCGCCCACACTTTTGAAATTGTCGATGACGGCCACGCGCTTGCCCTCTTTGACGGATTTCATCGCCGCGCCCTCTCCTCCCGGGCCAGTGCCAATGACGAGGATGTCGTAGTCGTAGGTCATAAGTCAGTGGTCAGTCCCTTCTCAACCGCCCTACCGGTAAGACGCGAGAGGTGAGATGTCCGCTCAACCCCGCTGTCCAAGTGGTCATTTGTGCCTTTGTGTGAGAACCATGGTCAGCAGACCTTGGGCGTATGGGAAATCAATTGCTCGATCTACTTTGGACTCAGAAATCCGTGTTGCACCATGAAATCGTCCATCTGCGCGACGGTTTGTTCATAGGCCGCGCCACCGTCGCGCCCGTGGTTGAAAAAGCCGTGCCCCTTGCCTTCATACGCGCGAAGGTCACAGATATTGCCCGCTTCGCGCATGGCTTTTGCGAAGCGTTGGGCTTGTTCATAGGGGACGGTTGTATCATCCGTGCCGTGAAAGATGAGGGTGGGCGGCTGATTGGGCTCTACATGGTGGATGGGCGAAATGTCCGGTGCATGCCCGGGAAAACGTTCAGCAAGGCGTTTTAGTGCAACCACATCGACGACGGGATTAAAGAGCACCATCGCATTGGGCCGAGAGGATATGGACGCATCTTCATCTGGCGCGTCCAGGCCGGGAACTGTGCCGGTACACGCGCTGACATGACCGCCTGCTGACCCCCCGCCCGAGGCAATGCGGTCGGGGTCAATTTTGAGTTCATCTGCATGTGCCCGCAGCCAGCGCACCGCTGACTTGCCATCTGCGACACATTCGTAGGGCGAGGTTTTGTGTTTGCTTTTGATGCGGTATTCAGCCGATGCCGCAAGCATCCCGCGGCCCGCGAGGTACGCGCAATGCGGAAAGAACTGTTGCGGATTGCCCCCGGTCCAGCCACCGCCAAAAAAGAAGACCACGGCCGCGGTTTGATCGCGGGTGTCGGGTTCAAAAATGTGGATGGTCAGTTCGCCTTGGGGTGTGGTTTTGTAGATGCGTTGCATGGGGCGTCCTTTCAGATTATCGAGTCGTATGAGATGATAATGGCGCAGCCACCAAAGTTCAAGGCGGGGCTCTCGTTCCAAATACCCCACGGTGTGACCAAGTGCGAGGTGAGTTTCGATACTACGGGTCGCGGAGAAACTTCTCGGCGACCTCAAGTTGCACCTTGTCGTTAATTGGCAGCCAAAAATCCGCTTCAACCACCTTAATTTTTCTGCCTGCCGGCAGACAGGTCTTACGTCTTGCTTCTCGCGGCATCTTGAAATGATGATCGGGCAACCACAAGGGGTTGCCCCTACCTGTATCTCGCGTCTTACCGCTAATGACTCGTCCGATAGTGTTGTTTGAGGATATCGTCGCCAAAGTCATTGGTCAGGTCGCGCCAGACCGCGTGGATGTGATTGGCTTGGTTTTGGGTGCAGTCGTATTCCGCGAGAAAGGCAGAACCGAGCACGCGATAGTAGTGGCCTTCGCCGCGATGAACCCCGCCGGCCCAGGCGAATGCCGCGGTGTCAAGTGAGACGAGGTTTGCGCGCTGGGCATCTGCCATGCTGTCGGGCAGACGGGTGACATACACATCGAGCAGCGCGGTGACGACCTCGCGTTGTGCCGCGGTCATGTCTTTGAGTTGCAAGCCCTCAATGTGAACTTCGTCATTTACGCGAGGCACGTTGCGGGTGAGGATGTCATCGGGTGCTTTGGAACTGATAATCGCCACGCTTTTTTGTTCGCCATCCAGCGAGGCGAGCAGGTCGCGAGCCAGGTCCTCTTCTTCTTTGAGTGCGCGCAACCCCTCGCGGTCGCCGTGCCGAACCTGGGCGGGATTGGACCCGAAGAAGATCGGCGTGGGCGCGACGAGGGTGCCGTTGACAATGGTGTAGTTGACCGAAACGTGATGGCCTTCAAAACGCCAACTCCACGTGGCTTCACCGCCGGGGGTGCCAAAGATGACGAGGTTGTACAGGTCGGGGTCGCGCGGGAACCGCCGCCTGGGGCCTTCAACTTCGGCGAGGATGGGTTCTAGACTGATGATGGTTCTGGCTGTGGCGCGCGCGTGTTCGCTCAGGCCCGTGTCGAGCAGGGCAAACGCTTTGTCGCGCTGATGGGCTGCCATGTCTTTGAGCGCGAGGCCCAATCGGTCGCGGGGGATGTAGTGCCAGTCTTGCCGCGCGTGCTCCTCGTTGAAGGGCAACTGCGCGCTCGCTGCCTGATCGGGTCGCAATGAGGCCAAAAATGCCACGGCAGCATCGGCCATGCGCTTGGCCGTGTCAATCTGGGTATAGCGTTCTTCGAGAGTCATGGGTTTGCTCCTTTGTAAAGGGGTCCGCTATCAGCGGTCAGCCTGCCCATCCCATCCACGCCAATCGGCGAGACGCGGGACCTGTCTGTCCTACCTATCGGCAGGCAGGCGTTTTGTATCTTTTTTGGGGCGGGCACAGGGGCCACGCCCCTACATTTCACCTCTCTTACCTGCCTATCAGCAGATAGATCTGAAATCCACCACTGAGGCAATCTCAGGGCTATCTGAAACAACTCAGGATTTCCTCCTGTAGAAGATTCTCAAGACATCGCTTGAGGCCAAAATAGTATTATACAGTTCGTACACCTCTGCATCGAAATCTTCATCCTGTCTGATATTCTCTAGGATCCATGCCTTTGTAATGATGAGCGTTAGGTCATCTCCATCCAAGAAGTACTCCACCCTCTCAACAGTGCCATCTTCGTTAGAGGAGACGAGTTCATTGCCTTCAACGCGCCAGGTGCCTCTTCCTCCACTATCGTCCTCCCATGTGTTGTCCTCATTGAAGCGGATCATTGACCGCAGACTCCTGATATTTGCTTCGGCATCGGCGAACATGGCATTGACAATCTCATTCGCCTGAGTTCGGCTCAATCCTTGATCGACGAGGTAGTTTCTGAATCTATCGGTGAATACCATGACCATATCCGTATCCTCAAACGTCCATGTGCCAACGAGTTCTGCCTCTGGCCCGGTGGGTTCATTGCCACAGGCGATCAGCCCTAGTGCGAGGGTAAGGGCAATGCTCACTGCCAACAGTCGTTTCATGTCATTTCCCAAAAGAATGAGTTGTGCCCCATAGGACAGGTTTCAAACCTTTTTCTACACGAATTGATGCGATGGATGGGCCTAAAGGCAGTTGCAAAAAAACAAGAACTTACGACGCCAAAGAAGAGAGCAATCGCCGAACATGGCCTAAAATTGCCGAAACGCAAAAAATGTGATAAAACCCTAGGTTTTTTGGGCCGAGGGTTGGGACTGATCACTGGCTACTGACCACTGATCACTGAGTTTTGTCTTCGCCCGCCCAATGTGGCGCCGCCGTCGATGGTCAGCACCTGCCCAGTAATGTTTTTTCCTTTGTCGCTGCACAAAAAGACGACCATGTGGCCCACATCTTCGGGGGTCTGTTCGGTTCCCAAAGGCACGCTGTTGCGGATCACATCGTCGAAAATTTGCCGTGCAGTGAACCCCTTGTACGCCGGGTTGGTGGCTTTGATTTGAGACGCGATCATTTGCCATGCGCGCGTCCACAGATACCCGGGACATATTGCGTTGACCCTGATCCCGCGCCTTGCGAGTTGACTGGCCAAGGTTCGGGTCAAATGAATCACCCCGGCTTTGGCCGCGCCATAAGCCGGCATCGAAACGCTGGGTATCAGCGCGGCGATGGATGCGATGTTGATGATGCTGCCTCCACGACCGAGATGTGGAATCGCGGCTCTGGAAGAGACAAAAGCCGTGCGGAGATTTGTACGCAGGTGCGCGTCCCAGTCATCGGCAGACAATTCCGTTAGGGGGATTTCCAGCGACGCTTTGGCCACATGGGTATCCGGCCCGCCAATGCCCGCGTTGTTGACCAGAACATCGAGCGAGCCGAGTTCCGCAACAACTTGACCGGTTGCCGAGCGCATGGCGGATTCATCAGCCGCATCGGCTGACAGACCCATGGCAGTCGTGGTCAGCGTCTCGGCGGTTTCCCGCGCGCCCTCGCCGTCCAAGTCTGCAATGGCGACCTTCGCGCCCGCTTCCGAGAGACATCGCGCGATGGCCGCGCCAATGCCCCGCGCAGCACCTGTTATGAGTGCAACCCGGCCTTCTAGTGACCTGCTCAAGCAGTTGTACACCGCTTCCATGCCACAACCTTTCTGCGAATCAGCACCCAGGGGCACGCTCCTCACTCCTCGCCTAATTCCAATCCCAATGTCTTGCCTTTTTGCACCGCGGGAATGCCCTCGCGCATCCACACAGGTGCCGGTGCGTCTTTGAGGTGGTGGTCAAAGAATTGTTGCAAGCGAATGCTCCAATCTTTGCGGTTGTGATGTTTGCGAATGCCGTGGGCTTCGCCGTTGTAATTGACCAGATACGCGGGTTTGCCCAGGCGGCGCAGGGCAACAAAGAGTTCAATGCCTTGGTACCAGGGCACGGCGCCATCGTCGTCGTTGTGCAAAATGAGCAGGGGCGTTTGGATTTTGTCTGCCCAGAAAATGGGTGAGTTTTCGATAAACCGCGTGGGCTTTTCCCAGAGTGAACCGCCGATGCGGCTCTGGGATTTTTCGTATTGCATCATGCGGCTTAAGCCCGAACTCCAGCGGATGCCGCCGTAGGCACTGACCATGTTGGAGACGGGCGCGCCCGCCTCGGCCGCGCGGAAGATGTGGGTTCGGGTAATCATATAGGCGATTTGATAGCCGCCCCAACTGTGGCCCTGTACGCCGATGCGATCGGGATCGACAAACCCCTGATTGACGAGGTGCGTCACGCCAGAGACAACCGCGTTGACCGCGCTTTCGCCCGGAAAACCGATTTTATAGGGAATATCCGGGATGAAGACCAGATACCCGCGGCTGACGTAAAACGGGAAATTGATCGAGCCACGCGAGGTTCTCGGCGTGCGGTGGACGTGCAGTTGATGAGACATTTTCTCGTAAAAATAGACCAGCATGGGATATTTCTGAACGGGATCAAAATTTTCGGGTTTGTAGAGCATGCCCTGCAGGGGCTTGCCATCGAGCGAGATCCATTCGACGAGTTCGGCTGTGCCCCACAAATAGTCCTTTTGCTGCGGATTGACATCGCTAATTTTTTGCGCGTTCTGAAACATGAGATCAGATGTCCAGAAGTCGGGATATTCTTCAAAAGAGGATTGTCTGAAGAGCAGCACATCCGCGTCTTTGGCTTTTTTGAGATCGGAAAACCGTTTGTCGCGCGCGATCAGTTCGGTGGGTTTGCCCTTGCCCTCAACGCGGTGGCGATAGTAGCCCATCGCTTTGGTTTTGAGATTAAAACCCGAAAAAAGCAAATCGACTTTGGGGTCGCGCGCGCGTTCTTCGGGGTCAAGGCGAACATATCGGAAGCGCGTTTCGGTCTCGCGCCCAACCCCTTGGGTCATGTTGACAGGTGCTTTGCGCCCATTGGGATCGGTGAGATAGATGTCATAGCGGTCATAGACGAGAAATGCGTTGTCGCGTTTTGTCCACCCGCCATGCCCATGCCCCCCTGGCGGAAAAGGTCGGTCGTGCAATTCATCGTGAAGGGGATGGGGAATGTTTTTGCCCACGTTGACGCGAATCATGTTTTTGACCTGTTGCACATACCACGTCCTTTGCATGCGATCCCACCAGTAGATGTATTTGGACTCGGGGGATAGGTTGGGGCGGGCCTGCGTTTTGGTCAGCACGCGCGTTGCTTTGCCGGTTTTGACATCGATCAAATAACTGTCGTAATAGGTCGGCGCGTCCCACGAAATGAGTTGTCGATACGGCAGGATCGAATAGCCGACCGCAACATCGGCATTGCCTTCGCTTCCCAGGCGAATGCCGGGAATGGTTTTTGTGGCGAGTTGAACGATTTTGCCCGTGTTGAGGTGAACCACTGCGCGATACGCGCGTTGGCGTTCCTCTTTGGCATCTTTGAGTTGCATGGGTTGGAGATAGGGATCTTTCCAGTTCCAGATATCGACCACCACTTTTTCGTCGTCTGGCGTGTCGTCGTCGGGTTCTAATTCCGGTCTGGGTGCTGTGCCAAAAAAGAGGCGTTTGCCGTCTTTGGAAAAGGAGATGCCCCCATGCTCGCTGACCCACCAGTTGGCGGGCATGCCCGGCGTTGTTGAACGCGCGCGAGCGGTTGCCCGATCCCCTGAGCCAACGCGCCAGGAATAGAGGACATATTCTTGTTGCTCGGCGTCAAAGCTATCGCGATTGGCGATAAACGCGAGATGGGTATTGGACTCGTCGCAGGTGATTTTTTTGTAGTCACCTGCGCCGGTGAGAATGGCTGTGGAATCGCCCGTGTCCGTGCGAATGGCGTAGAGGCCATCGGCTGTGCTGTCTTTGTTGGCCGCGGCAAAAATGAGATACGCGCCATTTTCCGTGAAGGCGTAAGAGACCACATGGGCATATCGCGTTTCAGCGCCGGTTTGGAGGTTGCGGAGAACGAGCGATGTGCCTGCGGCTTTTTTGCGTTTTTTCTTTTTGTCGTCTGTCTGCTCTTCTTTTTTCGTGGGCTTCTGTTCTTCTGTTGCTTTGGGTTCAGACGTTTTCTCTTTTTCGCGCTTTTGATTTGTGCTGTCTTTTTTTGCGGGTTCCTTTTCCAGCAAATAGGCCACCCATCCGCTGCCTTTTTTGGGCAGTTTGAAGGATTTGACGCGGTTTGCCTTAAAGATATCGCCCGTGGCGAGGGTGAGGATTGCGATGGAATCTTTGGGGGATGCTTCGGGTTTTTTTTTGTCGCGTTTTGCCTGTTTGACCGAGTCTTTGAAGGCTTTGATGAGGGTGATGACATAGTGCGAGTCATAGGTGAATTGCGTGGATTCTCCGCGCGAGATCGCGTATGAGCGGACGGCTGCCGTGCTCACAATGCGGAGTTCGGTGTCTCGTTCGTCTGGGCCAACAGAAAGCAAAACCCATTGCCCGTTGTTGGAGATGTCGCTGGCGTGCGTGCGATTCCACACGTCGTACGCATCGTGATCCAGTGGTTTTTTTTGGGCAAAGACGAATGGCGATACAATCGAGAGGACAAGCACGAGGTATAAGCACAAACGCATTGAGGCCCCCTTGAGGACGGTGACAAACTTTTGTGGCAAACGGGGTTCTGATCAATATAATAGATATTCGGCGATGTGTAAAAGCAAAAGCCGATGAGTCGCAAGGACGCTTGCCAAAATGTAGCTTTTAGGCGAGACAAAAATGCGCGCGGGAATTGCGGGGCGAGTGCCCTTCGGCGAAGGGATTTTTTTTATGGATGCAACCTGTTGGGCGTGCGAGGCAAAAAGGTGGTTTCGCGCACGTTGGGCAAGCCGAGCATGACCATGAGCAAACGCGACAGGCCAAATCCAAATCCCCCGTGTGGTGGGCATCCGTATTTGAAAAAGTTGAGGTAGAATTGGATGGTTTTTAAATCCAGCCCTTTCTCTTTTGCCTGCGCTTTCAGGATATCGGGACGGTGTTCACGCTGCGCGCCTGTGGTGATTTCCAGACCGCGAAAGAGCAGGTCAAAGCTCTTGGTCAATTCTGGATGTTCTGCATGGCGCATGTGGTAGAATGGTCGCACAGATACCGGGTAGTCTGTGATAAAGACATAATCGCATCCATGGGTTTTGCGAATGTATTCACCGATCAGACGCTCGCCTTTTGGATCGAGGTCGTCTTTCCGTTTGGGTGTGTGGCCTCGTTCAGACAACGCGGTCAATGCCTCGGCCATGGTGATGCGCGGAAAGGGCAAGGCGGGCACAGTGACTTCAAGACCATAATTTTTGGCTATGGTGTCACCGTGTTTTTCTTGAACGGTGTGAATGACGTGTTGCAGCCACTGTTCTTCGCACGCCATCACATCTTCGCAACTTTCAATCCAGGCGATTTCCACATCCACACTGGTAAATTCTGTGGTGTGGCGCGGGGTGAATGAGGGATCCGCGCGGAAAACGGGTGCAATTTCAAATACGCGGTCAAAACCGGACGCCATGGCCATTTGTTTGTAGAACTGCGGCGATTGCGCCAGATAGGCTGTGGCGTTGAAGTACGACAGTGCGAACAGTTCAGACCCGGATTCACTGGCTGTGCCCATGAATTTGGGGGAGTGGATTTCGATAAAATGATTTTGCATCCAGTATTCGCGCATGGCTTTTTCAACCGTGGTCTGTATTTCAAAGATCGAGCGATTGCGCGGCGCGCGCAGGTCAATATGCCGCCAGTCGAGCCGATGGTCGATGCCCGATACACTTTCAGAGAATGGGTCGAGGGGTAAAGGAGACTCGGCTGCATTGACAACGCTCAGTTCTACAAGCCGAATTTCAACGCCGCCGAGGCGGGGAGCGGGGACACCGGGATTTTTGACAATGCGTCCGGTGATGGATATCGCGGATTCTCGCGTGAGTGCAGAGACGCGCGCTGCCAATGCGCTATGGGATGTTTTTTCGTGAACGACCTGTACACTTCCCGTGCGATTTCTCAAAATGAGGAATTGGACATGCTTTTGGTCACGCAGGGTTTGCACCCATCCCTGAAGGGTGACGGTTTGGCCGATGCGTTTGGAGAGTTCAGATATAGATATTAATTTCATGCGGGATCCCCCTTGATTTTCAGGGACAAAAAAAGCCCGTGGTTGAACTTTTCGACCACGGGCACTTTCATGTTGGCACAAGACGACCTATGCCGGTCCAGCCCGTCGCCGGATCGGATTATTGTCGTCATTGTTATTTTGCGTGTACTGAGCAATTTGGAAATAGCGCGCATGCATGGTATTCGTCCAAAAGAGGCTACATTTGGTATTTTTCCCCATCATATCAGCACGTGCTTTGCGTGCAGCAATATACCCAATCTGATTGCAAAACGAAAAATAAAAAGCTATGTCTGAGAAACCAACGCGGGGATATTGGCTCGTTTGTCGCGAAAAAAATAATAAGCCCGCACGATTTCATCCGCGAGACGCGTTTGGATCTCGCCGAGTGATGTCGGCAGCAGGCGCGTCAATAATTTGAGGTCTCTTTGCGAACGATCAGAGCCTCAATTCCAGGTGGTGTTCAGCGGCGTATTTTTTTATCTTTTTTTTTACAAACTTCGCCCTGATCGTTTTCTGACATCAGGCGGATTTCCCCGGCTTGTTGCTGAACGATTTCTTTTGCCGCGCGTTTTTTGTCTTCGTTGAGCATCAGGTCTGTGGCGCCGAGCATCATGGTAGCGGACCCACCCACGCTTTTGCGCCCCGCTTTCAGGAGCGCGCAAAGCGCATAACCGATGACAAAAACCGAGATGAGTGTAAAGATAGCGACTGCCACAACGCACTCCAGTTAAGTTTCTCGAAAGATCGTGCTTTCGCGTTCGAACCATAAGGCGCAGCCGTAGAGGCTGAGGGTTGCAAGGCCGATCAGGGAGACGTAAACCGCGATCAAAAGGGGTATTTCAATAGTGCCCGATAAAATGTCTTTGGCCGCAAGAGAGACATTCAAGATCGGTATGAATGACGTGGCGACATTGAGTTCAATGCCGGGCAAGATGCCGATAAACACGGGAATAATAATCACAATATTGAGCGGCCCCATAATGCTCTGCGCCTCTTTGAAGGATTTGGCAAATATCGAGATGGACATCAAAAAACCCGCAAAAAAGATGGTTAAAGGCAGAAACAGAGAAAGGACGAGGAGGATGGACGATATTTCGAACATGCCTTGCAGGGCGTTGAGGAGCTTTTCGACAACTTCTCGATGCTGCACAACAACCGCAAAAAGACCGATAAAACTCGCCGCGACCGAAACGAGGCCCGATAGCACAATCACGCCACATTTGCCGAGCAAGATCTGAATTTTGCTGACAGGTGCGACGAGCAGGGTTTCGAGGGTGGCGCGTTCTTTTTCTCCCGCGCCCAAATCAATGGCCGGATACATACAGCCCATAAAGCACATCAAGACAAAGATATACGGCAAAAATCCCCCCAGTGATTTCCCGATTTTTTCCCGTTGAGAAGCAATGTCGTGGCGTTTGACCTGCACGGGATCCGCGATACTGCGGTCGAGAGAAAGCCGTTGGAATCGGTCGTCGACAATCCGGTTCTCATAGTCTCGAATCAGGTTTGTAAGGCGATTCCGGGATGCGTTCAGGTCTTTGGACGATTTGAAATAGAGATGAATTTGACTGGACTGCAAATCGGCGATTTGAGCATCGAATTGTCCGTCGAAGCGAATGGCTGCATCCAAGCTGTCGGATTGGATCAATTTGTGTATCATGTCTTCAGGAACATCTTCCCGAATTTTCAGGCCGTCGCGTTTGAGCAGGATTTCGCGGAATACCGCTGCATTGCCGCGGGTGATCAGGGCAACCACAAGCGTTTTTGCCCTGACCTTTTTGCCCTGATATGACGTTACTTGGGTCGCTATTGTGATCAACAGCGGAACCAACAACATGGGCAAGACAAACATCATAATCAGGGAACGTCTGTCGCGGGTGATGTCTTTGAGTTCTTTTTTGAAAATGACAAAAATAGGGTTCACATTGACCTCTTATGGCGACTGTGCGCCTATGACTCGCTTCGCTACGACTGAATAACACCATCCCGTCACTGACTTAAATCCCTCCCCGCTTCATGCAGCACCTGCACTGACCAGAGGCGAGCAACTAGCCGTTGATGCTGTAATCCAGTACTATGCCTGTGCGACCAGACGAATAAATTCGTCTTCGAGCGTGGGGGTTTGCATTTGACTTTGAAAGTCCTCAAAAGTACCGTTAAATTGCAATTGGCCTTTGTGAATGATGGCGAGGTCGTCGCTGAGCAGACTGACTTCCCCCATGCGGTGCGTGGAAAAAATGACGGTTTTTCCCGCATCTCGACAGTCGCGGATGAGGCGCACAATATTGCGCGAGGTGACGACGTCGAGACCGGCGGTGGGTTCATCGAACACAATGACATCGGGGTCGTGGATGATCGTGCGCACAATAGAAACTTTTTGTTTCATGCCCGTTGAGAGTTTGCCAATGCGGCGGTCTGCAAACGCTTCCATATCGAGCAAGCCAAAGAGCTGATCGCGCCGCAATTTGTAATCCACACTGTTCATGGCGTGCAGGTCGGCAAAGTAATGCACCATCTCATTGGGCGTCAGGCGATCGTACAAACCCGTATTGCCCGTGAGAAAACCGAGGTGTTTGCGCGCGGCTTGACTTTGTTTTACCGTGTTGTATCCCGCGACAAATATGCTGCCCGAAGTGGGTTTGAGCATGGTGGCAATCATGCGAAGCGCGGTGGTTTTGCCCGCGCCATTGGGACCCAAAAGTGCAAAGACGCGACCGGGCTGGCAAGTAAAGCTGATGTGATGCACCGCGTCAATGGTGTTGCCCTGAAAACCATCTCCCATTTCGCGCTTTTGCTGCCGCGACAGTTTGAAAGTTTTGACAATATCTTTTGCGACAACCATCTGCCCTCCGGGATTGCGGGGTCATCTTCGATCAAAAGTGGGAGCACCATCCCGTCTCAAATTATATCACTTAAAACTTCGCGATGCAAGGGGGCACGTTGCCGATTGCGGATTTTTTTAGGAGAAAAATATGGACAAACTCAAACTCGCCCTGATCGGTTGTGGCGGTATGGGAACGCGCCATTTGTATGGGCTGCGCGAACTGGCGCGTTCCCCGTTTAACAATATTGCGTTGTGCGCCCTGTGCGATCTCAACCGCGACCACGCGGAACTGGCTGCAAGAGAAGCCGAACAGTTGCTCGGTTCAAAACCTCCTGTATTTACATCTATGGACGCGATGGTGCAGGCGATTCCCGATTTGATGGCTGTCGATGTGGTGACTGATCCGTCGGTGCATCACGAGGTGGTGTGTCAAGCGCTGGATATGGGATTGCACGTACTGGTTGAAAAACCCATGGGCATTTCCGTGAAGGCGTGTCATGCGATGAACGCGGCGGCCGAACGCAACGCGCGAAAACTGTCGGTGGCGGAGAATTATCGCCGCGATCCCTCGGCCCGACTCACGCGCCATCTGTTGGACACCGGGCGGATCGGGACGCCTTATATGGCGATGTTGCACGCCATGCGCGGGGGCAATGAAATTTTTATCACGCCGTGGCGGCATTTGAAAGACCGCGGGGGGCCATTGATCGATATGGGGGTGCATTATGCGGATCTGATCCGGTATCAACTCGGCGATGTGGTCGAGGTGTATGGGGATGCGCGCCTGGTGGAGCCGGTGCGAAAAAAACAGCGGGCAATCCGCGATCGATACGCATTTTATCAGCAGCGGTTTCGCGCCATGCCCGGTGAAGTGCCCGCGACAGCAGAAGATACGGCGATGGCGATGATGAAGATGGCAAGCGGTGTGACGGTGAGTTTTATTATGGGCATTGGCGGGCACGGCGCGTGCCGGAATGAGTTGATCTTGGGCGATAAGGGATGCTTGCAGAGCTTTGGCAGCCGAGGGAGTCGGGCACGCTGGCGAACGGCAGATGGCATTGTGCGGGATCAGCAGGCGATTTTAGACGCCATTGACGATTTTGAATTGCATCCCCTGTTGGATTACTTTTTTTCCAACAAGAATAGCGCGGGTGATCGCGCGGTGGATTGGAAATTGATCGCGTATGAGCAATACGAATTGGCCTGTGCGGTCTTGAACGGCGATCCAATTGAGGTGGATGGGGTGGAGGGCATGAAGGACGTTGCAGCCATCTACGCGATTTGCGAGTCTGCACATGCAGGTCGGCCCGTGACAGCAGCGGAGATCGAGCGCGGCGAGGTGTATGACTATCAGGCGGAGATCGATGCGGCGTTGGACATAAACACTTGAAATGGAGGAGAGACAGATGGTGATTCGCAACTGGAAAGATGCCACACCCACAGTCGGTCATGAAACCGCGTTGATCTGGTCAATTTTCAGGCAAAAGGGCACTGCCGGCTTGCGCGGAGCAGAAGCACCGATGTTGACGGCTTCGGGCTTTACCCTTCACATGATGCAGGGCGGCAAATCGGGCGATTATCACATGCACGAGGACAAAGAGCAAATTTATTACTTTATTCGCGGGCAGGGGAAAATGAAAATCGACGACGAGATTTATCCCGTGTCGCCAGGCGACGCCGTGCATTTACCGCCGCATACCTATCATCAGTTGATCAATGACAGCGACGATTGGATTGAACATATCTTGGTGACGGTGCCGGTGGTTGCTTAAGGATACAGGACATATTTCAACCCTTCTTGCCTTTCTGCACCATCAAACGCTTGTTCCCACTTTTCGAGTGGCAGCCTGTGGGATATATATGCTGTGGGATCTATTGTTTTGGCAGTGACCATTTCAAGGGCGCGGTGCCAACTTGGCCAATTCTGGGCAATAGAACTGTTAATGGAAAGCTGTTTGTAGATGACTTTGCTCCAGTTCACTTCAATGGGATGTTCGACCAGAGCCACCTGTGTGAACGTGCCCGTGGGGCGCACAGCGTCGAGGCACTGGTTGATCGACGCCGCAGTGCCGGCACAGTCGATGACGACATGGGCGCCCTCACCGGTGAGCGCTTGAACAACCTTGACCAAGTTGTTGCGGGTGACATCTACAATGTGTTTTGCGCCGAGGTCGCTGGCTTTGGCGAGACGGTGGGCATCGCGGTCTGTTCCGCAGACAATGACGCGCCCGCCTGCAAGTCTGGCGAGGTCTGCACACATCAAGCCAATGGGGCCAGGGCCAGAAATGAGCACGCAGTCGCCGGGTACAATTTTTGTGTGAAAGAAAATGGCTTTGATGCAGCAGGCGAGGGGTTCAACAAGCGCGGCGGAGTCGTAAGAGACAGATTCGGGAAGCGGGAACGCGAGATTTTGAGGCAGGACGCAGTATTCGGCAAAACCGCCGTCGCGCATGCTGCCAACAGAATTGCGCTGAGGGCAAAAGAAAAATTCGCTGGCCTGACAGTAGCGGCAGTGTCCGCAAGCACCGCTGGCTGTGGGAAGGACTGTGACGCGGTCGCCTGTTTTGATACGGGTGACATGGGCACCGACTTCGACAACGGTGCCTGAAAGTTCATGGCAAAGCGTGACGGGTGGGTGAAAGCCATAACCGCCGTGGCGAATGTGGAGATCGGTGCCGCAGAGCCCGCCGCGCTGAACCGCGATTTTAATGTCGTCGGGATGTTCGATATCCGGTTCTGGAATGTCACACAAGGCGATGTGCCCAGGACCGGGTTTTAGTTTGCGGACAGCGCGCATGTTATTCGTTCACGACTAAAAATCGGCGGTCAGTTCGACCTTGCCATCGACGAGGCTCATGTAGCCGATCAGCATTTCGTCAAAACTTTGCTCGCCCCAGCGAACGGTTGCAGACGGATCGGGATTCAATTTGTTTTTCGCGGAGTTGTCAAAGACCGCATGGCTGACCACGCGCGTTCCCGCGGGCAAGAGTTTGGGTTCTGCCAAGGCGTAGAACCGCTGCCAATTGAACGTGTAATTCGGCACTGAGAGCAGGGTTTCACGCGTGTCATCGGGATAGTGTGCCACATAGCGGAAGCCCGCGCCGCGAAAGTGCATGTGGGGAAAGAGACTGTAGAGGGTGACGTCCTTTTTGAAGACTTTGACGGATGAATCGCGATGCGCGCGGGCATGCGGAGGGATTTTAATTTTCAGATTGGCGGGCCCCACGACGATGTGTTCGCGCAGGTTTTTTCCATCCGTGAAATACAACCCCAGTTTGCTGTCATCCACTTCGGGCCGTCCCGTGGTCGTATAGTGGATTTGAAACTGGATTTTGCTTCTCTTAGGTAGCCATCGCGCCGTGCCTTTGGGCAGCATCACACCGGTCATGCCCGGTACATAAGAAGCAAAGATGCCGTCTAACCAGCGGTTCTTGGCGGTTTTCAGGGTGTGACCTTTGGGATAGATCACGCGCGCCAATGCGTGGTGCATAACCGCGCGATTCCCCGGCAGAAACTCCGTGCCGCGCACCCATACATCGCGGTCTATGGGCACGGTCATTTTGAGATAGCGATAATCGACAATGCCGGTCGCGGGGATTTCTTGATGTTCCAATGCCATGATCAGATCGGGTTCGCCATAAGCCCAGGTCGTGGCTTGCGTCGGGTTTTCAGCGAGGGGGTCGGGGCCATCCCCCCGGGGCGATCCCGCTTCGATCCAGTGGATGAGGGTCTGTTCTTCGCGCAATGAGAGAGACATGTCATTGCTGAACGTGCCGATGTGCGGGTCCGCATGCCATGGGGGCATGCGTCGGAGGCGCACAACCTCGCGCATCATCGGCGACCAACCCGCGACGTCTTTGTAATCGGCCATGTCAAACGGCGCGATGCCCCCGGGTTGGTGACAGGGCACGCATTTTTTTTTTAATATGGGCGCGATCTCTCGGGCATAAGAAATCCGTTTGTGTTGCGCCCTGTCTTTGCCGGGCAGCGCGATGAGGCAACCGGGTGATGCCACGGCTTTGAGGACAATTTCTTTCCCTTCGAGATGCGCGCGGAGTGCATCGGCGAGGTAATGCACGGACGCGCGGGGTTTTTGCGCTTCGTAATTTAGGCGATCATCCACAGGCCCCCGGTAGCGGATGTGCCATGTTTTGGGATCAATTACAAGAGCCTCAGCCGTGCGGCGTAGGTCGAGCGATTCCGCGATGAGTTGTGTTTCGTCCACGAGGATGGGATAGTCGATGGAGAAGGCGTCGGCTTCTGCGCGGATGCTTTGGCGGCCGTCTTGCAAATTGGCATTGAGCATAAAAAACTGTACGCGTTTGGGCGCGTACTCATCGCGTATGGCATTGAGTGTATGCACGGCATTGCGAACAATTGGGCAACCATTGCCCTGCACGAATAAGACGATGGCAGAAGCGTCTGTATGTGCATGGAGCGTGTGAAAATCGCCCCGCTGGTCATAGAGTCCAAAATCGTCAACGATAATATCAACCGACTGGGGCTTTTCTGGAGCAGCGGAACAGCCGATGAGGAAAAGGATTGAGAACAGGGGTCTCATGATCACTCCTAAAGTTATGTAATATCAGCCAGATACATTTATCCCTCGCTCATCTAAAACGACCGGTTTTTTAGGCAGAGGTTGAGGGGTTTCAAAATCTGGATCCCGAGTAAAAATATCCCAGAACCCATCGGGGCAGAGGCGTTTTTTTATGGCTTCTAATATGACCTTATCGCCCACTTTGCGTATCTTAACCTCAGTTCCTGTAAATCGAAACGCTTTGGGCAGTCGCACTGAACGTCCATTCTGGAACAATTTTGTGGTTGATTCCATAAGGGTATCCTTTCTATTGGGTTAATAACCCTCATTTTGCAACAATTCCAGCACGCGGTCGAGGTCGTCGTTGCTGTAAAATTCGATTTCGATTTTGCCTTTGGCGCCTCTGCGGTTGATGTTGACCGATGTGCCAAAATAACGCTGGAGGTCTTCTTCGAGAGAAAGCAGATTGGGATCTTTGGATGGCGTGGATTTTGCCGCCCTCCGAGCGGTGTCTCCTTTGAGGGCTTTGACAAGGGCTTCTGTGCGGCGGACGGACAACCCCTGCGCCACAATCTGCTGGCACAAAGCAACTTGCTGATCCGCGTTGTCAAGGCCGAGCAATGTGCGGGCATGACCGGCGGATATCTGTCCGGTTTGCAGGGCATCGAGGACTTCGGGGGGCAACGCGAGGAGGCGCAAGGTATTGGCAATGGTGGAACGGTCTTTGCCCACGCGCTCGGCGACTTCCTCTTGGGTGAGAAAACACTCTTCTACGAGCATGCGATAGGCTTTGGCTTCCTCTATGGGGTTGAGGTTTTCCCGCTGGATATTTTCAATCAGCGAGAGTTCCATCATTTCTTGGTCTGTCCTCACCTGCATCACAATCGCGGGTACGACCGCGCATTCGGCTTGGCGCGCGGCGCGAAAACGACGCTCGCCCGCGATCAATTGATAGCCCGCCCCAAAGCGGCGTACCGCGATGGGCTGGAGAATGCCTTTTTCGCGGATCGATTGGGCCAATTCGCTCACGGCTTTGGGATCAAAGTCCGCGCGCGGTTGATGGGGGTTCGGTTCAATGTCATTGAGGGGTATTTCGACGATTTGCCGATGGCCCTGTTCCGCGTGCAAAGGGGAACTTTCCGAGGTGGTTTTGTCGGCAGAGACGGCGCCGGGAATGAGGGCGCCGAGGCCCTTGCCGAGGGCATTGCGTTTAGCCATTGATGACCTCCCCGGCTAAGTTCATGTAATTTTGCGCGCCGGTGGACATAATATCGTAGAGGATGATGGGTTTGCCAAAGCTGGGGGCTTCGCCGAGTTTGACGTTGCGGCTGATAACCGTGTTATAGACGCGGTCGCCAAAGTGCGATTTGGTTTCTTCGGCAACCTGACGCGACAGATTGAGGCGGCTGTCGTACATGGTGAGCAGGACGCCTTCGATGGTGAGGTGATGGTTGAGATGTTGTTGCACGAGGCGCAAGGTGTTGAGCAATTTGCTCAGACCCTCGAGCGCGTAGTATTCGCATTGGATGGGAATGAGCACAGAATCGGCCGCGGTCAGCGCATTGAGGGTAAGCAACCCCAGCGACGGGGGGCAATCAATGATGATGAAGTCATAGATTTCGCGCGTGTGCATGAGCGCGGTTTTGAGGCGTTGTTCGCGCGAAATCACAGAAACCATTTCCACTTCGGCACCCGTGAGGCGAATGTGCGAGGGCGCAATGCCGAGAAAGGGCAAATCGCTTTCGCGGATCACCTGCGTTAAGGGCACGTCCTCGAGGAGCACTTCGTACACACAGGGCGTCTGTTCGTCCACCAAAATGCCACATCCGCTGGACGCATTGGCCTGGGGGTCGATGTCGAGCAGCAGGGTTTTCTGTTCGGCAGCAGCCAAACACGCAGCCAAGTTGATAGCTGTGGTGGTTTTGCCCACGCCGCCTTTTTGATTGGCAATGGCAATGACGCGTGCGGACATGTTAAAATCTCTTAAAGCGCGACGCCGTACTGAAGCACGTCCCGTCGCGGGGTCGGACGGGGAGCAGTCGCAAAGCGCGCAATCTACGCAACGGGGTACGGAGGCGGGCGTTCATCTCTCGCGTCTTAATTCAGGTCGGTAGAAATATAGGTTAAGGACATGGGAAAATCAAGCGCAGGCATTCAGGGGTTTGGACGAATTGGTTTGACATACGTGGGAAAATCGCGAATACATGCGCTGGCGTAACGAGGCGCGTTGGGAAGCATGTGCAAGAGATGACGGAGATAATCCTGAACGAGGCGCGCAATCACGGCATGGAGTTGCTTCAGGAATAGCAGGTCGAAAGCGTTCTGCGTGGAGGGATTTTTCAACTGTCAGCATCCGGAGAACTGCGGCTTAAAAGTCGCGCCGAATAGCGTAAAAGATTTTTATCAGCGGTAGTTCCGATACCCGATCACCGTGCAGATGTACCACAAATTCTTGGAGAATACATCATGAGCAAAATCCGAATCGCATTTATTGGCTGTGGCGGGATGTCCACGCAGTTGCAACGGTGCATACCGATGGTGCCCGAGTTTGAATTTGTTGCCACCTGTGACCTCGTGGAAGAGAAGGCGAAGGAGAATGCACGCAGATTTGGCGCGCTTCGCCATTACACGGATTGCGATGACATGTTCAAAAATGAAGACCTCGACGCGGTCGCTGTTGTGGGCCGCCCGGAGGACAAATTGCATCGCGACATCGGCATTGCGTGCCTCCAACGGGGCTATCATATCTACACGGAAAAGCCGCCTGCAACCACCGTCGAAGGCGCGAAAATGCTCGTTGATGCCTCAATTGAGGCGGGCAAGACAGGTATGGTAGGGACGATGTGGCGACATGCCCCCGCGCATCGGATTGCCAAACAGTTGATGGCGGAAACCGAGTTCGGAACCGCGTGCCAATACCACACGCGATACCTCGCGCCCGGCCCGCGCCTGAAGGAGGTGAAAAGTCCCTTTGCATGGCCTTTCATGCTCGATCAAGCAATCCATCCCACCGATTGCATGCGGTTCTTCATGGGGCAAGTCAGTGAAGTGTTTGCGATGGGGACGATTGACGAAGCCTCCGGTACCGTCTCAATTTCCGTGAATCTGCGTTACGAAAACCGCGGCATCGGCGCGATGACGCTCGGCACTGGGCCGGTTTTGGAAGCGATGGTCTTCATTAAAGGGACGAACAACCAAGCGATTCAGGTGTTTGAGACGCGGAAGTTGCGACGGTATCGGGTGCCGACATGGCTGGGCACTGGCGGCGGATACGCGGATACACCGACCGAGGAATGGGATCTCAACACGGCATTCCACAGCATTGGACGCCCCGGTTATCTGGAGGAGATGCAGCATTGGGCAAAGTCGCTCCAAGACGGCACACAGCCGCGCGCCAGTCTTGAAGATGCCTATCAGAACATGCGGGTTTTGAAGGCGATTAGCGACAGTATTGAGACGGGAGAGACGGTTCAGATGCAATTGACCGAGCACGCGAAGCCAATGGCAAATTTAAAAACGTGAATTGTGCAGGTGATCGGTCACCAACCATTCTACAACAAGCAAGTGCCTGCTTTCTTCACACAGAAAGCGGGCACTTGTGGGTTTGGGCAAATTAGAGATTACTCTGCCAATGCAGCGTGTGCCGCGGCGAGGCGTGCGATGGGCACGCGGAAGGGCGAGCACGAAACGTAGTCCATGCCAATGTTGTGGCAGAAGTGTACCGAGGCGGGGTCGCCACCGTGTTCGCCGCAGATGCCCACTTTGAGGTCTTCGCGAGCATGGCGGCCGGTTTTGGTTCCAAGTTCGATGAGTTGCCCCACGCCGGTCTGGTCGAGGGTCTGGAAGGGGTCGTTTTCGAGAATGCCCTGCTCGATGTATTCGGTCAAGAATTTACCCGCGTCGTCGCGCGAGTAACCATAGGTCATTTGCGTGAGGTCGTTGGTGCCAAAGGAGAAAAAGTGTGCGTGTTCGGCAATTTCGCCGGCGGTGAGCGCCGCGCGGGGAATTTCGATCATCGTGCCAACCAGATACGCCGCGCGCGCGCCTGTTTCTCGCGCGACGGCGCGCGCCACGCGATCCGTCATGATTTTGAGTTCGGTAAATTCTTTGACCGTGCCGACGAGTGGGATCATAATTTCGGGAACGGCTTTGGAACCCACGCGGGCAGCGGCTTCCAAGATGGCGCGCACCTGCATTTCGTAAATTTCGGGATAGGTGATGCCCAATCGACACCCGCGATGCCCGAGCATGGGATTAAATTCGTCGAGGGATTCGACCTTGTCCTGAATGACGCGCAATGAAGTGCCGAGACGCCGCGCCATTTCGCGTTGCTGCTCGCGCTCGTGCGGCAAAAACTCGTGCAGGGGCGGGTCGAGCAGGCGAATGGTCACGGGCAGCCCTGCCATGGCAGTGAAGATGCCCTCAAAGTCACCGCGCTGAATGGGCAGCAACTTGTCCAGAGCAGCACGCCGACCCGCTTCGTCATCGGCGAGAATCATCTCGCGCACAATGTTGATGCGGTCGCCTTCAAAAAACATGTGCTCGGTGCGGCACAGGCCAATGCCTTCGGCGCCAAACTCGCGCGCAACAGCCGAATCGTGCGGCGTGTCCGCGTTGGTACGTACATGGAGTTTGCGAATCTCGTCTGCCCAGCTCATCAAGGTGGCAAAATCGCCCGAGAGTTCGGGCTCTTGCGTGGGCACTTGGCCGAGCATGACTTCGCCCGTCGAACCGTCGATGGAGACCCAATCCCCGCCTTTGACAATGGTCGTGCCAACCGAGAACTGGTTCTCTTTGTAGTCAATCACCAAGTCGCCGCAACCGGCCACACAGCACTTGCCCATCCCGCGAGCCACCACAGCAGCGTGAGAGGTCATACCCCCGCGCGCGGTGAGAATGCCCTGCGCGGCGTTCATGCCGCCGATGTCTTCGGGCGAGGTTTCGAGGCGCACCAACAAAACTTGTTCGCCCTGTGCCGCGGCTTCCTCGGCTTCTTCAGGAAAAAAAACGACTTTGCCCGAAGCAGCGCCCGGCGAAGCGGGCAAGCCCACGGCCAGCACATGCCGTTCGGCGTCTGGGTCAAAAGTGGGATGCAAAAGTTGATCGAGTTGATCGGGTTCAACGCGCTGCACGGCTTCCCGTTGGGTGATCAGCCCTTCTTTGACCATATCAACGGCTATTTTGACAGCGGCAGTAGCGGTGCGCTTGCCGTTGCGGGTTTGCAGCATCCAGAGTTTGCCCTGTTGCACGGTAAATTCGATATCCTGCATGTCGCGATAGTGCTTTTCAAGGGTCTGATAAATGCCTTCAAGGGTTTGATACGCGTCGGGCAATTCGCGCGCCATTTTGGCCACGGGTTCGGGCGTCCGCACGCCTGCGACCACATCCTCGCCCTGTGCGTTGGTGAGAAACTCGCCGTAGAATGTGTTTTCACCCGTCGAGGGATCGCGGGTAAATGCAACCCCCGTGGCGCAGTCGTTGCCCATGTTGCCATAGACCATAGACTGCACATTGACAGCCGTTCCCCAGTCTGCGGGAATATCGTTCAAACGCCGATAGGTAATCGCACGGGCCGCCTGCCATGAGCCGAATACCGCGCCGATACCACCCCAGAGTTGTTCAACCGGATCCGTGGGAAAATTTTGTCCCGTGCGTTTTTGGACAATATCTTTGAACATGTCAACCAGTGTTTTGAGATCATCCACCGTCATATCGAGGTCATCTTCAATACCGCGTTTTTCCTTGACTTCATCAATGGCGACTTCAAAGGGATCCAACTCCCGGCCTTCGGGGGTCACGCCCATCACCACATCGCCATACGTTTGAATAAAGCGGCGATAGGAGTCCCAGCCAAAGCGCGGGTTGTTCGTACGGGCGATGAGACCTTCTGTGATGGCGTCGTTGAGACCGAGGTTGAGCACGGTTTCCATCATGCCGGGCATGGAAACGCGCGCGCCCGATCGCACGGACAAGAGCAATGGGTTTGCCGCATCGCCAAATTTGCCGCCCATCGCCTGTTCGAGTTTGGCGAGGTTGTCCATCACCTGTTTTTCAAGCGCAGCGGGATATTTTTTGTCGTGGTTGTAATAATATGTGCAAACGTCGGTGGTAATGGTAAATCCCGCGGGTACGGGAATGCCCAGGCCCGACATTTCTGCCAAATTCGCGCCCTTGCCACCGAGCAAATTTCGCATTTTTGCCGTGCCTTCGGCTTGGCCATCGCCAAAAAAATAAACGTACTTTTCGTTCGCCATTGCGTCCTCCAAAAGGGTTCAAATCGGGGCACAAGCATGTGCTGAGGTCAAGAAAAAAAATATAATAGAACAAAAAAACGGGCAAGGATTTTATGGGAATCAGCGAATCAGCGGAATGGGGTACCTGTCTGCCGACAGGTCTTACGTCTTGCCTCTCGCTTCTAGATTGGGTGGCGGGGCGGGGTTACTTGGTGAACTGGCCTGAAAAACGGCCAGTTGTACACCCACCGCGGCGTTGCCTGCCTGTCGCGTTGCTCATGGCAGACAGGTAGGCGTTCCGCCTGTGCGTCTATGAACCGCTGATGACGCGTCGCAGTTGTACCCCATTCTGTTGATTCGTCTATTTTATCTGGCGATGTTGGTCGTATCTCTGAATGATTTTATTTGCTTGAACTGATTCGCGCTTTCCCAGCCGAGGATGGTTTGCAAAATGCTGCGCCGCCCCACATAGATACGCAAATCAGCGGTGGAGCCAAAGCTCAGGGAAATGGGCGCGCGCTTGACCGCGACTTCGAGGGCAAAGGTGCGTACACCCCCTTCGTGAATGGCATAACCGTGAACTTCTGATACGTTGCCTTGACCGAGAAAACCCTCGCGGTCTGTAAAAAGATTGCTCAGTATTTCAACGGGTTGACCAGGGCGCACCTTCCACGCGCTGGTTTCGGGCATCCATGCATCGATGATGGCCCCTCGACCTTCGCCGGCGATGATCATGACGATGGCCCCCTGATTGGCCTGCATGCCCGGATAGAGGTCCTGGCGGACGACCACGCCATTGACGGGCGCGCGCATTGTGGCGCGTTCAAGGGCTTCGCGCGCGGCTTCGCGATTGTATTTTGCCTTGTCCAAAGACGCCTGGGTTTGACGCACGGTGGCTTCAACCTGTTGAATTTCGGCAGGGAGGGGGCCGCGTCGCACCAAGTTGAGATTTTCAATTGCCACTTTTAAGTTGGCGGCAGCCAAGTCGTAATTGGTCTGCGCGCGCTCGTAGTCTTCTTCGCTGAAGAGGCGATGCCCTTCGTAGAGGGCTTCGGCGCGTTTGAGGTCCTGTTGCCGGGCCTTGAGGCTGATGCGCGCTTGCTCCACGCGCGATTCGGCTATCTTGAGTTCTTCCGGCGTGGGTTGGGCGCGCAACAAGGCGAGGCGCGCGCGCGCGGCTTCGAGGTTGGCCATTTCCCGCTTGATTTCCTGTTCCGCGGTGGTCGCGGCGGCTCTCAAATCGCCGTCGTAGAGGCGAGCGACGGGTTGACCGACGGTGACGGAATCGCCGGGTTCGGCGAGGGTTTCGTGGAGCACGCGGCTCATGGGCGAGTCAATATATATTTTGTCCCCGGGTTCGACAATGCCCTGGGCCATCACAATGTCGTCAATTTGGATCAGTGCGAGGGCGAGAACAATGGCCCCGATCACACCGAAGATCCAGAGCACCCATTTGAGGATTCGGCCCTTTCGGCGGCGGCGCATCATGGGATTTTTTTTCCTTTGTCTTGACAGATTTTGGGAGAATGCCTATATTTTCAATTCTCAACAAAATTTTTTATGGGCGCGTAGCTCAGGCGGTAGAGCAACGGCCTTTTAAGCCGTGGGTCGCAGGTTCAAATCCTGCCGCGCTCACCATACATTTTAATAAAATGGCCCTGAATCGCGATGGTTTCAGGGCTTTTTTGTGCCCGATTGCAGATAACAAATTTATTACATTGTTTTTCAAAGGTCAAGCGAGTTATAAACAAAAGTTATGAATTGGCGTTGCCATGGCGCGCCCACCTTGACATCATCAGGGGGATTAAATATATTGTGAATCCATGAACTCAAGAATAGGAGATATGTGTGATTACCCGAGAAAAACTGAACGCGCAATCCCGAGCGTTTGAAGCGGCACCTTTGGAAGACATTTTGATCTGGGCGTGGGAAACACTGGGCGCGCGCGTGGCTTTTGGCACGGCTTTTGGCGCGAGTGGCATGGTCTTGCTCGACGTGATGCAAAAGGTCGCGCCGCAAATTCCCGTATTCACAATTGATACGGGTTTTCTGTTTCCCGAAACCCTGCGTTTGATCGACCGCGTAGAAGCGATCTATGGCATTGAAATCGAGCGGGTGTATTCCCGTTTGACCGTTGAAGAGCAAGCTCACGATTACGGTCCTGAACTCTACAAGCGGGACGCGGACCGCTGTTGCTGGTTGCGAAAAGTTGAGCCATTGCAGCGCAAGTTGTCCGAGTTGAACGGCTGGATCAACAGCCGCCGTCGCGACCAAAGCCACACCCGCAGTCAAATTCCCATTCTGGAATATTACGAAACAGATGGTCGCGCATTGCTCAAATTGAACCCCATGGCACCTTGGACGCGCAAACAGGTCTGGGATTATATTCTCGAACACAACGTGCCGTATAACCCCTTAATGGACCATGGCTATGCCACCATCGGCTGCTGGCCCTGCACAGAAGCCGTGGGTGCAAATGGCCTCTACCTACCGACAGGCAGGGATGAACGCGCCGGTCGCTGGTCGGATTCGGACAAAACCGAGTGTGGGATTCACACGTTTTTGCAACCCATTGAGGCAGCGGTCAATGCCGAGCCTGTTTCGCCCTGACGAGAAAGACTTTAGCGCGAAGGAGAGGATCGTGACAGACATTACCCTGCATGCCGACGAGAACTTGATCGCATCAGCACACCGATGCGCGGTGGCGAACCGCACCACCTTAAACGAGCAATTTCAGTTGTGGCTGGAGGATTACGTTCAGCACAACGAGGACTGCATTCAACGCGAAAATCAAGCCGCCGAAGCCCTGAAAGTCATGCGTAAATTGCAAGGCAAACTTCGCGTTGGACTCAAATTGACGCGAGAGGAAATGAATGAGCGTTGAAAGTTTCATAGACACCAATATCTTTATCTCCCAACTCGAACGCTTGGATATCCGCGAGAGAATAGAATACCGCCGATTATTGGCCGAGGAGAAATACAGCGAAAGTCTAAAAATCCATACGGTTGGCGATTCGGGTGTTGCACCGATACGCCACAATCCTTTTATGGTGCTTCCCGGGGTGTCGCTCATCACCCACATTGACAATCTCAAATCCATTTTTTACGCGAGTTTCTCACTCTATGGGCCAATGCCCTACATCCTCGAAAAATGTATTTACAACATCTACAAAGCGCGGGGATGGGATCTGACCACGGGCAAACATCAGCGGGTCGCAATAGAAACTTTTGAGGCTTTCAAAAAGCACCGCTTTATCTATCCCACCATCCGAGATCTGATTGATGAAGTGAACCGATATGTGAAGGAGGAATTGGAATACAAAGGTGAATTACAGGACAATATCCGCAGTGCGATTGTCGCCCGTCTTGAATCGCTGGCCGTTGGTGCGAGTTGATTGATGGAGAGGTCTTAGAGGCTGTTGATCGCCTTTGGGATGATCGCACACGTTTTACTCGCGGAAGATTCATGGCGACATTTGACACATGGTTGGGTGATTGCAGCCGCGACCGCATCATGGAGAACATATCCAACTATGTGATTGATGAATGTAGAGCAAAGAAAACAGACATGAAACTGCCCGAAGTATTTGATAAAACCAGTGATAAAATGCTGCTTGTAGAAGACCCGGAGATTGAGCATAAAATAAGAACCGCTGTTAGAAAGCGAGTGATGTGATGAACTACAAAATACCGCTTGTTTTGACACCTCAACCTGAAGGTGGATATACAGTGACTTCTCCTCTGTTGCCTGAGTTGGTAACCGAAGGTGATTCGTTAGACGAAGCATTGGAAAACGTCAAAGACGCTCTCGCCGCGGTCGTTGAGTTGTATCAGGATCTGGGACGTTCACTGCCTGAGAGCACCCAGATTCCTGACGCCAATAGTCCTGTGAGACTAGAAACTGTGGTATCGTCCGCATGAAGTATAGAGAAGTTGCTCGAAAATTAACCGCTCTTGGTTGCCAAGAACGAAAGCGGAGAGGCGGTGGATCGCATCGGAAATGGCATAATCCCAATATCCAACAAGGCACTGTTGTTCCAGATTGGGGTAACCGTGACCTGAAATTGGGAACGGTTTGGGCCGCTGTTCGACAGTTGGGAATTGATTGGCAAGATTTCCAAAATGCTTAGAAAGCGAGTGATGTGATGGTTGTTGAGACTGCGATAGTTGCTGCTGCGGCGGAAGGTATTGCTGAAGCCACTGTTGTGGAAGCCGCTGAGGCGACGGCTGAGACCGTCGCCGAGTCCTCAATAAGTGGGGCAACCGAGTTGAGTGAAACGCTTTCTGCCATCGAGAAAGGGGTTTCTCGTGAAGTCATCAACGAGCGGGTTGATGCAATGCTCCAAAATGAGGCTTTTTGCGCTGAAATTTTGGAAGCGACGGAACCGCAATTTCCCGATTTCTCTGAACATTGTGCATTTGAGACCCATCTCTAAGGAACGATTCTTGGAAAGTGATTATCAGCATTTCAAGGATTGTAATGAGCAGTTGCATCAGGCTTATGAAAATGGTACGCTCAACACAGAACAACTCACGGACAAGCAACTGGAACAAGTCCGCAATGGAGATAAGCCCGAAGGATACACTTGGCACCATCATGAAGAACCGGGGCGCATGCAATTGGTAGATTCCAAGATACATGCCGAGACTCTACATACGGGTGGCAGGAGTATTTGGGGCGGCGGCAGGGAAGCCCAAAAAAAAGAAGAGAGCATACTATGAGTTTAGCATGGAAATACGTCGAGCCATTGGACGCGCGTCAACTGTCTAAAATTGAGGCACACTTTGGCCTCAGTTTGCCAGAGGATTACAAGAAGTCCCTTGTGGAATGCAATCGGGGCAAACCCACCTTAGAAAGGTTTGATACAGAACTTCGCAAGAAATGTGTCCTCGATTATATGCTCAATCTCGAAGAGACCATCGCCATTGCTCAGGCCATCTTTCCCGATAACCTGCTCCCCATAGGACGCGATCCGTTTGGAAATTTTATCGCCTTCAAAATTGCAGACGGACGGATTGATTCGGTCGTTTTTTGGGATCACGAAAGAGATGAAGTGTCTAAACTATCGGACAGTTTTACCGCGTTTCTAAAAAAGCTCTACTAATCACAGTTTTATCATATCAATCGGGCAGGCCATTTATGAAGCGTTCTGGCATCCGATCTTCGGTTCTCGATGCCATCGGCAAAACGCCGCTGTTGCACATTCGCGGGTTGGGGAAAAAGATCACTCCTGGCGTTGAAATCTGGGCGAAGCTCGAGATGTTTAACCCGGGCGGATCGGTCAAAGATCGGCCCGCTTTGCAGATGATCGAAGACGCTGAAAAAGCGGGTGTGCTCACGCCTGAAAAAGTGATTTTGGATTCGACCTCGGGCAATACGGGGATTGCGTATGCCATGATCGGCGCTGCAAAGGGCTATCGCGTGGAGTTGGTGATGCCCGAAAGTGTAAGCATTGAGCGGCGATACGTCATTCAGTGTTACGGGGCCGACCTCGTGTTGAGCGACCCCCTCGAGGGGTCAGACGGCGCCATTTTGAAATGTCGAGACATTCTGGCTTCAAATCCCGATCGGTATTACAAACCCGATCAATACAATAACCCATCCAATCCCCGGGCGCATTATTTGCACACGGCACCCGAAATTTGGTCGCAAACTCATGGCAGGGTCACGCATTTTGTGGCGACATTGGGCACGAGTGGCACGCTGATGGGCACTGCCCGAGGCCTGAAGGCATTTAATCCCGAGGTGCAGATTATCGCGGTTGAACCCCCCGAATTTCACGGGATTGAGGGGCTAAAAAATATGGATGTGTCCATTGTGCCCGGCATTTACGACCCGTCGGTGTGGGACCAAAAGATGCGGATTGAGACAGAAGACGCCTATGACATCGCGCGATGGTTGACGCGAGATATGGGCTTGCTGGTGGGGCAGTCGTGTGGTGCGGCAATGGCTGCTGCACTCAAAGTCGCGGAAACCCTGGAGAATGGGGTCATCGTCACGCTGTTTCCCGATAGTGGCGAAAAGTACATGAGCACGCCTCTGTGGCGGATTGACCCGTGAGGGAACGATGTTTGGCAAGGCTATTTGGGACGCCATGTTTGCCCACGCGCGCCGGGAATACCCAGCGGAGTGTTGCGGCATTGTGACCGAAGATGCGTCGGGTTTGCAGGTGGTTCATCCCTGTGAGAATATTCAGGACAAATTGCACGCTGCCGATCCCCAAACGCATCCGAGAACGTCCAAGACGGCCTATCGCATGGACGATATGCAGGTGATGCGTATTCAATCGGACGCGGAAAAAGCAGGCGGACGGATGATCGCGATTTACCATTCGCATGTCGATGTCCCCGCGTATTTTTCTGAAGAAGACCACAATGCAGCGACATTTTTTGGTGAGCCCACCTATCCGCGCGTGGTGTATCCCGTCATTTCGGTAAAAAACGCACGGGTGGATATGGGAGGGGAAAAAGTCTTTCAATGGTGCAATTCATCGTCGCAATTTGAGGACGTGACAACGGGTAAGACGCAAGACGCAAGGAGGCCACCCAACCCGTAGTTCCTTCCCCTTCCAGGGTCAGGACAGGCCATGTAGGGGCAATCTTTGTGGTTGCCCAATCATCATTTCAAGATACACGCGTCTCACCGATTTTAATAGGAGGTAAAAATGGCTGTAATAGTTCGCATTCCAACGCCCCTGCGTAAATTTACAGGGGATCGATCTGATGTGGAAGTGCAGGGCACGACCGTTGGAGAAGTCATTGACAATCTCGAGGCACAGCATGCGGGCATTAAGGAACGCATGGTGGATGAGTCGGGCGCGGTCAGACGCTTTGTCAATGTGTATGTCAACGAAGAGGACATTCGCTTTTTGGACGGATGCGATACGGGGCTCAAAGACGGCGATCAGGTGACCATTGTGCCCGCCATTGCCGGCGGGTGTTCCGATAGATTTGACTTATGATGCACATTTCCGCTAAGGGCGACTACGGTTTGCGCGCGGATATCGCCGCGCGGCAAAACATCCCCGAAGCCTATCTGGTGCAGTTGCTCAATCTGTTGCGTAAAGCCGGTTTGGTACACAGCATTCGCGGGCCCAAAGGCGGGCATGTGTTATTGAAACGGCCGGGTGAACTGACTGTAGAAGAGGTCTTGGTCGCCCTGGAAGGGCCTGTCAATTTGGTGGATAAGCGCGAAGACCGCAACGCGATGGGGAGGGAAACAGATGTGCTCAAAGACGTGTGGGAAGCTGTGGGAACGGCTGTTCACGAGGTTCTGTCATCGGTGACATTTGCCGATTTGTGTCAAAAGTATCGGGCGCGTCGGGTGCCTGTCACATTCCGGATTTGATATGGATGGCTCGAAAATTGGACATACGGTTCTGGATCTGGTGGGCAGCACGCCGATGGTACAACTGAATCGGGTGGGTTCTGGACGGGGTGCTCAAATTTGGGCAAAATTGGAGTTTTTTAACCCGGCGGGTAGCATCAAAGATCGCACGGCGTTGGCGATGGTTGAGGCCGCAGAAAAAGATGGTCACCTCAAGCCCGGGATGACCATTGTGGAATCCACCAGCGGCAATACGGGCATTGGCCTTGCGATGGTGGCTGCAATAAAAAAGTACCGCTTGATCATTACCATGCCCGAAGGAGTCAGCGACGAGCGCACCCGATTGCTCAAAGCTTATGGCGCCGAAGTTGTGCTCACGCCTGCCCGCGAAGGCATGCGCGGCGCGATTGAAAAAGCATGGACGCTCAAAGACAAAGACTGTTTTATGCCGATGCAGTTTGAAAACCCCGCCAATCCCGAGATTCATCGGCAGACCACTGCCCGCGAGATTATCTCACAACTGAAGGGGGTTCCCGATGCGTTTGTCGCGGGCGTGGGAACGGGTGGCACCGTGACGGGGGTGGGAGAAATTTTTAAGCACGCGCGATCGGATGTGGTGGTGGTCGGCGTGGAGCCGAGCGATTCTGCTGTGTTGTCGGGTGGAGAACCCGGGCCAACGGAAATCGATGGCTTGGGCGCGGGCATGATTCCAGATGTGCTGAATACCGACATATTGGATCGCGTGATCGCCGTATCCAATTCCGATGCACGCAAAATGTCAAAGCGGTTGGCGCGCGAAGAAGGGTTGCTGGTGGGGATTTCGTCGGGCGCGGCCGCGCACGCAGCCGTTTTTGTCGCTTCCGAGATGCCCCCACAACACACGGTCGCGACCGTATTGTGCGATACCGGTGAACGCTATTTGGGCACTTTTTTGTTTGGTTAAGGGGTGCTAAAAAAAAGGCCCGGCATCTTTTTGAGATTGCCGGGCTTTTTATTTTGTTTGGGTGCGGTGACGCTATGTCTCAAGTGTCGCGACGTGGCCTGTGATTCTCGATTTGTACCGGGCGGCCGCGTTGCGATGGATAACGCCTTTTTTGGCTGTTTTGTCAATAATTGACTGCGTGCGATTGATCAGTGCTTCCGCTTCTTCTCTGCTGGTTGTCGCCAGCATTTTTTTGAGGGAAGTCCGCAACAATGAGCGAGCACTCTTATTGCGAAGCCTGGCTTTTTGGGCCTGGCGCAGGCGTTTTTTGGAAGATGCCAGTTTGGGCAAGCGATTCACCTCCTGAGAGCAATGTTGAGATTTGGAACACACAATCTAACAATTCACAGGTATTTGCACAACCTATTTTTCCCATTTGTTCATCAATTGCCCCAATGGGCAGGCCGTTGTTCTTGTTTTTCTGGTTTTATGCCTTATGTTATCGCCCGAAGCAGCCACCCAAATCCAATTCCCCAATTTTGACGAACTCGTTCAACAAGGAGGAACCACAATGAAACCAACTGTTTATGTCGGCACAATCGGGCAAGGCGTCTGGCGAAGCGGAGACGGTGGCGACTCATGGCGGCGCGTCAGCAGCGGCATGTTCTCGGAATCAGACATTCGCGCCATTGCCGTGCATCCGTCTGATGCGTCGATTCTCTTCGCCGGAACTGAGGTCGGGATTTATCGTTCGCAAAACAGCGGAGACAACTGGGAAAAACTGGATTCTCGAATGAACGATCTCCAAATTTGGTCCATTGCCATTCATCCCAAAAATCCGGATACGGTTTATGCCGGCACGTGTCCCTCTGCCCTGTTTCGGTCAGACGATGGCGGCGAGACTTGGAAGCAACTCGCTGTGGAACTCGTCGAGGACTGCGGCGCGATTATCCCGCGCGTGACAACCATCATCACAGATCCAGAAGATGATCAGACCGTCTATGCCGGCATTGAAATCGACGGGATGCGAATCAGCAGAGATGGCGGCGAAACCTGGAGGACTGGAAACGAGGGCCTTTCGAGCCTCGACATTCACGGGCTCGCGGTTGTGCCCGGAAATCCAAAAACACTTGTGGCTGGCACCAACAACGACGTGTGCATCACGACTGATATGACCAACTGGACGCGGCGCAATGTGAAAGCACACTTTCCATGGCCCTATTGCCGGGGCGTGCTCTCCATGTCAGACGGTCGCGTGTATGTCGGCGCAGGAAACGGGCCGCCCGGCGACCAGGGCGGCTTGTTCTACACCTCTGACCTGGGGCGGTCGTGGGAACGCGCAGACCTGGGCGGCAACACCAACAGCACGGTTTGGGCGATTGTCCACAATCCCGCTGTGCCGCAGTGGATGATGGCTTATAGTATTGCCGGACAAGTTTTTCGCAGCACCGACAACGGCCAGTCCTGGGCCAAACTCGCCCGCGAATTTGGCGAAGTGCGCGCTGTGGCCCTCGCGCCGTGATCTCGGGATATTTTTTCCCACAAGAGGCACAAAACTACCAGAAGGGCATGCTGATCTGTCTGAGGGGATGGGGCGCAGAGCAGTGCATATCGCTGGCGTTTGCGCGCAACTTTGGCAAGAAAACAGGCAGGCGAGCGCGCCGGTCTGGCCAATCAAAAAGCCCTGTCTCTATATTGAGGCGGGGCTTTTTGATGTCTGGCGGAATATGGCGCGAGAAAGGCGTCGGACGTCCCTGTTAGACTGATCGGGCGGTGCATGGCTAACCGCGTTCAAAGTAGCGGGCCCGTTCCCACGTGGTGACAGCCTCGTCGAATTTGCGCTGTTCCGTGCGGAAGAAGTGGACGTAGTGGTCGACCACTTCGTCGCCAAAGGCGCGGCGCAGCATGGTACTGGCTTCCAATTCGTCGGTGGCCTCGCGCAGGTTGCCCGGCACCCGGGGCAGTTGGTCGGCTTGGTACACATCGCCGCTGAAGGGATCAGGAGGTTCGATCCGGTTTGCCAAGCCGTCGAGGCCGGCGGCCAAGGTCGCGGCGTAGGCCAAATACGGGTTGGCGTCCGCGCCGGGCAGGCGGCATTCGATACGCAGCGAAGGGCCTTTGCCCACAATGCGAAAGCCGGCGGTGCGGTTGTCGTAGCTCCAAGCGATGCGGGTGGGTGCCCAAGACTGGTAGGTATAGCGCTTGTACGAGTTGGGATAGGGGGCGTACAAAGGGGCAATGGCGCGGGCGTGGGCCATCCAGCCGCCCAAAAAGTGGCGGAAGGTATTGGAGACCTGAACGTTGCCCACGTCCCGATCGCCGACAAAGGCGTTGCGGCCTTCCCGATCCCACAGACTCAGGTGCAAATGCATGCTAGAGCCGGCCAAGTCGGCGCGCCACTTGGCCATAAAGGACACGGCTATGCCCTGGCTCAGGGCGATCTCTTTGAAGCCGTGCTTGTAGATGGCGTGTCGGTCGGCCATTTCCAGCACTTCGGCACAACGCAGGTTGAGTTCATGCTGGCCGGGGCCCCATTCGCCCTTGCTAAATTCCACGGGGATGCCGCTGGCGTGCATCATGCGGCGCACCGCCCCGTTGATGCCCTCTTCGCGGGTGCCCTGAAGGATGTGATAATCCTCGATGTACCAGCCAAAAGGCTCCAGGTTCTCGTAGTGTTTGGCGCGGGCCTGCTCGTAAGAATCTTTGAACAGATAGTATTCGAGTTCAGAGCCGCCCAAGGTGCTCAGGCCCAAGTCCGCGAGGCGGCGGATCTGTGCTCTGAGCAGGGCGCGCGGGGCCTGGGCCACGGGCTGGTGGATCTCTTCATGGGTTAGGTCGCACAGAACCAAGGCCGAGCGGTCGAGCCAAGTGATGCGGCGGAGGGTGTTCAGGTCGGGGACGCAGTAAAAGTCGCCGTAGCCCTTTTCCCAGTTGGCGAAGTTATAGCCCTCCACCACATCCATTTCCATATCGACAGTGAGTAGGTAGTCGCAGGCGTGCATGCCGTGCGAAGCGGTCTGTTCGAGGAAAAATTCGGCGTTGATGCGCTTGCCGATTAGGCGGCCGTACAGGTCGGGAAAGACGGCCAAGACAGTGTCGATATGGCCGGAAACGACCTGCTCTTTGAGTTGTTCAAGGGTGAGCATACCGGCCAGGGCGGGGATTGCCATGAATAACTCCTATGGGATGAGCAGAGATTGCGCCCGCTGTGTATCAATCCGCATGAACGCGGGGTTCTGATATCCGTGGCCTAAACGAGTCTCTCCTCTGCTGCGGACCACGTTCCGCATCGGATCTCCAGCAGGTGATCCACGGGCGTCAGAAACGTCATCAACACGCGGAAGGCAACCGGGGCAGACTCGCTGCCCCGCAACTGCCAGAAACGATGGGCGTACGCGCCCGGGCCAATGGAAATCGCATCGTTGCCCATGTGATAGGTCGCATATCCCGACTTGAGAAACGCGACTTCTCCGCGTTGCCCGCGCGCGATCCCACTGTCAAAATCCAGTTCGCCCCCGGGCACAAAATCGCAGGCGATCTGAAACGGCACGCGGTCGTAGCCATCCGATTTCACATGGAGATCAAACCCACCATTGACTTCCTCAATTTCCAACGCGGTCATAAGCGGTGGCAATGCGTACACCGCTCGTTCTTTCCGCACCTCGTAAAAGTCTTCAAAAGCGACCTCGCGCCCCAGTGGCAGATCATAACCCGGTCTGTTGCCATCTGCACTGCGACTCACGTGGGTCATCCCGATCTTGCCATCCACTTCCTCAAAGGTCTGGCCTGAAAATTGCGCGATGGAAAAATAACTGGCGCACAGATTCACCGACGATAGTTCCACTTCCCCGTGTTTTACGCCAAATGGTGCCGTCACACCCGCACCTGCTGTGGCACTCGTTTTCCCGCGCCGCACGCGCCACAGTCGCGCGGTGGGATAAACCACCGCGTAGGACTCGGGCAAAGGCCCGCGCGTCAAGTTATCTACGCGCCATTCGGGGTGGGTTAAAAACGGCTCCAGCGTCCACGGCAAACCGCCCGGAGACGCGGCGTATAACCAATCTGCCACCGCCGCGTAAAATCCATTCCCATCTCGCCGCGCCATGTCGTAATAGCTATCCACCATATTGACCAAAACCGCGCGCGTACCGCGATCTTGTCTGCGAGAAAAACTCGTCACAACCGTTCCGTCTGCGTGCAACAGGTGATAGGACAGATCGAGATTTCTCCGCACATGCGCCAGAAGTTGGGGGCGATTGAGCGCGTCGGCGGCCAATCTCAGGGCGCGATTGCAGATCGCGTTATACGCGCCCGCGCTGCGCTCGATGTATTCGCCGTCGGCGTTCATATCAATCGTCTCTGCGAGATAGCTCTCAATCGCGTCCATCGCATCTAATTCGGGAAATAATTCCAGTGCCTGAGACAGTGCAGCGACCAGCACCCACCGGTGGTTTGGCGTGTGGAACCCGCCCGCGACCATGCCCGGAACCCCGGTCTGAATAATCTCGCCCAGTGCCTCGGCAATCTGTCCCGCGCCCTCATCCCCGGCTTTGCGGGCAGCCCGAACCACGGGCGCGAAGGCCATGGTCAGAAAGCCCGTGTCCGGCGACGAATCGAAATTGGTCGTCACCAGGTCAAAACACCCACTCTCTCGGCGGGCCTTACGGGCAAAAGCTGCGCCGGCGAGAATCCGCGCCAAAATGTCTTCGCGCTGATAATACTGCCCGCCCGCCAACAGATAGGCATAACCCAGCGTAGCTATCGCGCTTACATTTGTCGCGCCGGCAACGCCATCGCTGACAAACCCGCCGTCATCCTCGCGGCGCGCATCCATAACCTGGCGGGGCAAAATGGCTTTGACTTGTTCATTCAACTTCTCCAACAGGGCTTCGTAGGTTAGCATATATCCTTCCGTGTTGTCCGTTGTCGGTCCGTCTCCTCTTTGCGTCTTTGCGTTTCGTCTCGCCTCTCGCGCCTATGCCCTTGCGAGTTCGCCCTCAAAGCCCGCGCGAGCGGGAGCTTTGTCATCGGGTTGGCGTCTCATTGCGCGGGGGACGCGAGCGGCCTCGGTTGAGACCCAGGCTTTGGCCCCGTCGCCTGTGAGTTCGGCGATTTCTCGCAACAGCGCGTCGGAGGGCAACAACTGAACCCGGCGGGACAAGACGACTGTGGGATGGTCGTGTTCCAATTTCAAATGCAGTCGCAACTGACATTCGCCCGGATATTTCAGGCACAAGGTGTGCAGTGATTTGAGGCGTTCCATCCGAATGAAATCGCCCGGCAACAGCACATTGACGGTATCGGCGAGTTCCTCGCGCGCTCGCTCGATGGGTATCACATTTTCAACCTGTATGGACTGTCGCGCGTTGTGCGCGGAAAGTCTGCCCTGCAAGACCACCATTTCATTGACCAACAGACGCTCGCGCAATTTTTCAAAGTGGTCGGAAAACACCACCAGATCAACAACGCCGCTCAGGTCTTCCAGCGCGCCAAAAGCCATGGGGCGGCCATTGCGCGCGGTATGCGGTTTGACCTCGATTAGCACGCCCCCAATCTGCACATTGGCATTGTTGGGCAATCCCGCCAGATCGCCGACCGACCGCATCCCCATTTCCGCCAAATCGGTTCTGTACCGGTCCAGCGGATGTCCCGAAAGATAAAAGCCCAGCATATCTTTTTCGTGCGCGAGGCGTTCGCGCTCGGTCCATTCCACGACATCGGGCAACGCGCGATCGTTGACCACCTGCGTCTGCATCTCTGCCGATTCAAACAGGGAAATTTGCCCGCGCGCGCGATCCGTCTGTGCAGATTGCGCCATGTCCAGGGCGCGATCTATGGCTTCGAACAACTGCGCGCGATGCCCGGGCACGCAATCGCAAGCACCGGCTTTGATCAGACTTTCAATGCACCGCCGGTTGACCGCCTGCGAATCGACTCGGTCGCAAAAGTCAAACAGCGACTCAAAGTGGCCATCTGCCTCGCGGGCCGCCACGATTGTTTGGACCGCGCTACGCCCCACATTGCGAATGGCGGCCATGCCCATTCGGATCTGCTTTTTGGCCGCGACAAAATCGACCTGACCCTCATTCACATCGGGGGGCAATACGTCGAGGCCCATGCGCCGGCATTCTTCGATCAAAACGACCAGACGCTCGATATCGCCGATTTCGCTGTTGAGATTGGCCGCCATAAACTCAGCCGGATAATGCGCCTTGAGATAGGCGCATTGGTAGGCCACCATCGAATAGCCAGAACTGTGCGCTTTGTTGAACCCATAGCCCGAGAACACCTCGATGTCTCGCCAGATCTTTTCCGCAGTGGTTTTTTGAATGCCGTTGTTTCTGGCGCCCGCCAAAAATTCCAGGCGATATTGTTCCATCACATCGGCCAGTTTCTTGCCCATGGCCTTGCGAATGCCGTCGGCCTTGGCGAGTGTAAAACCGGCGAGGTCGCGGCACAGCCTTTGCACTTGCTCTTGGTACGTAATAATGCCGTAGGTCTCTTCCAGAGCCGGGCGCATCTTCTCGTCATCATACCTCACATCCTCGCGTCCGTGCTTGCGGTTGATGTAGTTGGGAATGTACTGCATCGGGCCTGGGCGATAGAGCGCGTTCATCGCAATAATGTCGCCAATCGCATCGGGCTTGAGTTGCTGCAAGTAACTCTTCATCCCCGAGCTTTCAAACTGAAACACCCCGGTCGTATCGCCCCGGCCAAACAGGCGATAAGTCGCGGCATCGTCTAAGGGCAGGTTATCCACATCGACATCCACGCCGCAATTTGCCATGACCATCTTCACGGCATCGTCGATCACCGTCAAGTTGCGCAACCCCAAAAAATCCATCTTCAAAAAGCCCAGGTCTTCGACGTGGTGCATATTGTACTGCGTCATCACCTCGCCGCCCTTGGGCGCTTTGTACACGGGCATAAATTCGGTTACGGGGGCGGGTGTAATCACTACCGCGGCTGCGTGAATCGATGCATGACGCGCCAGACCTTCGAGTTGTTTTCCAATGCCGATCATCTTTTGACCCATGCCCTCATCTTCCGCGGTCTGGCGCAACTCGGGTACCTGATCGAGGGCCTTATCCAGCGTCATTTTCAATTCTGCGGGCACCAGTTTTGAAATTTTATCGACTTCTGCAAACGGCATATCCAACACCCGCCCCACATCGCGGATCACGCCCTTGGCGCCCATTGTGCCAAAGGTGATGACCTGACAGACATTGTCGCGCCCGTATTTTTTTACCACGTATTCGATCACCCGCTCGCGGTCGCGGTCCGCGATGTCGAGGTCGATATCGGGCGGCGAAATCCGTTCGGGATTCAAAAACCGCTCGAACACCAAGCCGTATTCAATGGGGTCCACCGCGGTGATGCCCAGCGCGTACGCCACGAGGCTGCTCACAGCGGATCCTCGCGCGCCTGCGCGGATGCCGTGCGCGTTGGAAAACTGCACCAGATCGTGCAAGATCAAAAAATAGCCCGGATAACCCGTCTGCCCGATGACCTTCAACTCGAACTTCAACCGCGCCTCGTGTTCGGGTGTCACTGCTTTGCACCGCTTGGCCATGCCCTCGCGGGCGAGCGCGTCCAGATAATCGCCAGCCGAATCGTAGCCATGTGGCAATGGAAAATCCGGCGCGCGATACGCGTCAAATGAGATTTCCAGATCGCATTTTCCCGCGATCTCGAGCGTGCGCTGCAAAACGTGGGGCATATCTGAAAAGCGTTCGTACATCTCCTGGGCGGACTTGAAATACACGCCTTCGGGATAGCACATGCGCTTGGGGTCGTCCAATGTCTTGCCCGTCTGAATGGCGACCAGGGCCGCATGCGCTTCGTGGTCTTCGGCGCGGGTAAAATGCGAATCATTGGTCGCCACCAAGGGCACGCCCATCTCTTGGTGCAGCCGGATCAACCCGGGATTGATCTCGTCTTCTTTTTGGATACCGTGCCGCTGAATCTCCAGATAATAATCATCGCCAAAAATATCGAGATAGGTTTCCACGGCTTTTTGTGCGGCTTTGTATCCCTCGCGCTCGATCCGGTAGGGAATTTCACCGCCCACGCACGCGGAGAGACAAATCAGGCCCTCCGAATGCTGGCGCAGCAAATTTTTGTCGATGCGCGGGTTGTAGTAAAAGCCCTCGAGGTAACCTGCGGACACGAGTTTGATCAGATTTTTATAGCCCGTATAATTTTTGACCAGCAAGACTAGGTGGTTTGAACTGTTTTGAAGGCCCGGCGCGGATTTTCTGTCAAACCGACTTCCAAGGGCGCAATACACTTCGCACCCAATGATCGGATTGACGCCCACCTCTCGCATCGCCCGATAAAAATCAATGGCGCCAAAGAGATTGCCGTGATCGGTCATGGCAACGGCCGGCATGCCCCATTCGGCTGCGGTTTGGGCAATGTCTTCTATTCTGGACGCGCCATCGAGCAGGCTGTACATGGTGTGGCTATGCAAATGGACAAAGTCAGAGGATTTCATCGACACACTCCCAAAAAAAGAAACCACTGATCTGCCTATATTTTCGATAGACAGGTGAACACTGAGCAAATGGGGAGAATTCTGTGGAGGGGAATGGGAGAGAAGATCGTCATTTTCAATCTAAAACGCGCGGGTGAAAAAATCAAGCGACAGAATGACAGGCGGGCGACAGAAGGCTGTGAAGCCCGTGCGCGGCTTTATCGCTCAGGGGTCGGCCCCATGGGGCCATATATCTGCTTGCTCATGGGATTTAATTTTCATACACTATTGGGGACAAGCCTAAATCCCATGTCCTGCGGCCCTTCGCGCTCACCGAGACCGCCCCTGCCCAAAAAACAAGAGGGTTTGGCGCGCGTGATCCGCGCCTGAGATATTTGGGAGTTGATATTTGAAAATTTTATTTCAAAAACCCATTTCCATTGTCGTGGCATGGATGGCTGTTGCGCTCGCCGGGGTGGCGGTTTACCTGTTTTTGCGCTCGGATCAGGTGCGGCAAACACGCGAACAGGATGGAGTCCGGGCACTTTTTGCCGAGGGCTATTCCGGCGCGCAAAGTTGTCGTCCATGCCATCGGGAGGCATTTACAACGTGGTCCCATTCCGCGCATGCCGAGGCAATGGCAGAGGCGACGCCGCAAACGGTCAAGGGCGATTTTGTGCGGCAGACAACGCATGCATTTGACGGGCAAACGTATCGGATGTTCGCGGAAGAGGGTCGTTATTTTATAGAAGCCCGCAACCGCGAAGGTCTGATGCAGACGTATCCGGTTTTGTACACGCTGGGCGCGCGTCAACACGAGAATTATTTGACGCGATTTCCCGATGGGCGTCTTCAAGTGCTGCCGGTGTATTACGACCTGAATCAAAAGCGGTGGTTTGACGCCGCGGAAGGCACGTTGGAGGTCGGGCGCGCGCTCGGTGTTGATGACTTTTATTTTTGGACGAATCACGGGCGCACGTGGAACAAGCGGTGTTTTGATTGCCATGCGTCTCAGATGCGAAAAAATTACGATTTGAAAACCGATACCTACAACAGTGTCGTGGGCGATTTGAGCATCAATTGCGAGGCGTGTCACGGTCCGGGCGCGGCGCATGTCGGGTTTTGGCGAGACGCGGCTGAAGACCCAAACACGGCCCTGCAGCCCGACAGGTCCTTGCCCGATTTGAGCAGCCTGAGTCCGGCGCAGCAGGTGGAGACCTGCGCGCAGTGCCACGCCTTGAAAATCCCGTTGCGGTCGGGGTATGTGCCCGGGGGTGATTATTGGGATTATTACGAGTTGTTTTTGATCGACGCGGTCGATTTTTTTTGGCCCGATGGGTTGGCGAAAAAGTTGGCGTATCCGTATTTGCAGTTTGGCAGCAGCGCGTGTTTTCTCAAGGCGGGTTTGACGTGTACGGGATGTCACGCCACACACGGCAGTTCGCGCGGGGCAGAACTGATTGCAGACCCGCGCGGCGTGGGATTGTGCGCGCGCTGTCACCCCGAGATCGCCGCCGATGTCAATGGGCACACGCATCACAAACCCACCGGGCCAGGCGGCGATTGCAATGCGTGTCATTTGCCGCAACAATTTCGCAATCAACTCGTGATGACCGATCATCGCATTGCCGTGCCCGTGCCCGAAAATACCGTGCGCTTGGGCATTCCCAATGCGTGTGGACAAAGCGATTGCCACGCGGATCAACCCGCGGAATGGGCGTCGGAAAACGCGCGGGCATGGTATGGCGATTACCAAGACGCGCGCGTTGCACGAGCGGATGCGATTCACCGCGGTCGGGAAGGCGATGCGAGTGCGACAGGCGCGCTGCGGGACATGCTGGCTGATGACCCGTCGCCGTTGACGCGCGCGGGGGTGGCGACCATCTTGGGCAAACTGGACGATGCCTATCTGTCGGCAGACGCGGTGCGGGTTGTGGGTGATTTGACGCGCGCGCTGGTCGATTCGCATTCTGCGGTGCGGGCGCAGGCAGCCGTGGCCCTAGGGCGGCTCGGTCATCCTATGGCGTTGCCCGATTTGGTGGCTGCGCTCGCGGACAGCGTGTTTTCCGTTCGCATCCGCGCGGCGTATTCTCTGGCGAGTATGGACTACGCGCCGGGCAATGGCGAAGACAGGGCGCGATACAGGCAGGCTCTGGACGCGTTTCAGGCGATTGTGAGCGGCGCGGGCCTTTTGGCCGATGACGCCAATATGCACCTCAACATGGGGCGGATTCACGAATGCGATCAGGCGTTTGATCGCGCGCTCGAACACTATGGTTACGCGCTGCGTTTCGCGCCCGGCATGGCCGATGCACAGGATCGCATGCAGCGGCTATTGGAAGACGAGGCGCGATACAAAAAATTGGTCGAAATGTTGACGCCTGTGGTCGAGAAAGACGTGCGGGCACAAGTCGCGCTGGGGTTGGCTTATATTCACAGGGGCGAGGTGCGAGAGGGGATCGCGCTGTTGCAAAAAGCCGTTGACGCAGGCGTGCGTTCTGAAATTGTGCAAACGGGCCTAGGCGATGCGCACCGCGAGTTGGGCGATTTTGATAGGGCCGGGCGACATTACGGTGCGGCATTGAGAATGGGATCAAAATCCGCGCATCGCGGGATGGCGTTGATCGCGTATTCGCAGGGCGATAGCACCGCTGGCGCGAGGCATTGGAAGCGATTTATGCAGGGGCGAGACGCGGCTTCGGATGGGGTCGAGAAGTTGATGAAAAAGTAGGGTATCAACGAGACATGGGGCATAAAAAAGTTCACATTTTATGGGTGATTTTGGTGTTCGCATCGTGCAAAGGGGAACGCGAGGTGCCCGATCTGGTGCGCGCGTCTGAGCCGGGGTTTACCGGGGTGGAACGGTGCGCGGCATGCCATACCGACAAGTATGTTGAGTGGCGGCAGAGTTTGCACAGTGTGGCGATGACCGCGCCGAGTGATTCGACTGTTGTCGGCGATTTTGGCGATGTATCTCACCAATACGGCGGCGTGCGTTCGCGCGCGTTTCGCAAGGGCGATGCGTATTATATGGAGACCGAAGGCGCGGATGGACAAGTTGAGGTATATCGCGTGGATTACGCGATTGGCAGGCGGCAGCATCAGGCGTATTTGACGGCGTTTCCCAACGGGCGATGGCAGGTGTTGCCCTTGTATCACGACGGCGCCACAGATAATTGGGTGGATGCACAAGAAGGCGGGGTGGTGGCGCAGTCGCGGCCCCTGACAAAAGGGGATTATTACTACTGGACGAACTCGGGGCGCACGTGGAATTTTCACTGTTTTGATTGCCATGCCAGCCGGGTACACAAGCACTACGATGTGGCAACCCACACCTATCGCACGACTGTGGGCAGCCTGAGTATCGATTGCGAGGCGTGCCACGGGCCGGCGGGCAAACACGACGAGACGCGCGGGCAAGTTGATGCACCGCTGCATGTGTTGGCATTGCGAACGCTGGATAAGGCGCGGTCTGTCGAGGTGTGCGCGCAGTGTCATGCGGCCAAGGAAATTGTCGCAACGGGATATTTGCCGGGCGCGAATTTCTACGATTATTATTCCCTCGTATTGCCTGATGATGGGGCGATTTTTTATCCCGATGGACAGCCTCGCGTCTATTTGTATCCCGCTGCCTTGCACTTGATGAGTCCGTGTTATCTGTATGGCGAACTGAAATGCACGACATGCCATGACGCGCACGGAACCGCGCGCGATGTCGATCTCGTATCGGGTCGCAATGGCGTGGGATTGTGTGAAACATGCCACGGCGATATCGCGGCCGATCCCGTGGCGCATGGGCATCACCGCGCGGGCAGTGCGGGCAATCAATGCGTGCAATGTCACATGCCGTATCACTACGTGACGGGTGAAAATTTGACGGATCACCGCATTGAATCCCCAGCACCGGAAAATACAGTGGTCAATGGGGTGCCCAATGCGTGCAATCAGAGCGGTTGTCACGCGGACAAATCCGCGCAATGGGCGTCGGCGTGGGCAACGCAGTGGTATGGCGATTATCAGCGCGAAAGAGTGGCGCGCACAACCGCGATAGCCAAAGGGCAACAGGGCGATGGCGCGGCAGTGGCCGCGTTGATCGAGTTGGCGAGCGACGAGACGGAAAGCGCGGTGTGGCGCGCCACTGCCGCGTCTTTGCTGGGCAAATTGGGCGATGCGCGCGCGGTGGCAACGCTCGTCGAAGCGATGGACGACCCGCATGCGATGGTGCGGATGAAAGCCGCGATTTCCCTAGGGCGTTTGGGCGATGCGCGCGGACTGCCCGCGCTTTTGGAGGCGTTGGCTGATTCGGCGCGCATTGTGCGGGTGCAAGTGCCGTTCGCGCTGATGGATATTGGCTATTTGCCGGATGACTCTGCGATGGGCGAGGCGTTTCGCCGCGCGCTTGACGAGCATCGCGATGTGGTGTATGGCGTGCAGGGCGATGATCCGGGGTTTCACGAAAGTTTGGGGCAGGTTTGCGAAGCACAGGGGCGTTTTGAGGATGCGAGGCGGGAATTTGAGATTGTCGCCGAGCTCGACCCACATCATCCGGAGACAGCGGCAGATTTGGCGCGATTGGCGATAAAACAGAAGCGATTCGAGCAGATGATGAGCCTGCTCAATGGGCAGAGCGACGCGACATCGCGGTTGCGTTTGGGCGCGCTGTTGTTGCAGCACGGACGCTATGCAGACGCGGTGGCGGCGTTTGGCAAAGCGTCCGTTCAATCCGCTGTGTTGCAAACCGCAGTGGGCAATGCGCGGTGGGGCAGTGGCGATCGCGCAGGCGCGCTCGAGGCATACCGCAGGGCACTTGCAATCGCGCCGGGGCACAAGCCTGCGATTCGACAACTCGTGTTGTTGGCGTTTTCGGCTGGCGATGGCGATGTGCGCGATGCGTATGGGTTTGACGAGATGTCCATAGGCGATGACCTGCTGGCGCAGTTGTACCCCGCTGGGGTCGAAAAGGGGACGGCGCACGCCCTGTCGGGCGATTGGGCGCGCGGGCGCGCGGCGTATGGCCGGGTGCTGGAAATGGAGGAGTCGGGGGATGCGGTATTTGGACTGGGCAGGCAGGCGCGGGAAGCGGTCAGAGCGAAATCAGATTCGGCATTTGCCGTTGGGCACCGCGCGTATGTACGGGGCGCGCTCGCGGATGCGTTGCCCCATTTTGACGCCGCGCGCCAATACTATGCCCATCGCGCGGATGTCCATGCGATGCAGGGGTTGATTCGCGCGGACCTCGGCGACTTGACGCTCGCGGAACACCACCTGCTCGACGCGCTAATCGTCGATCCCTTCTACGTGCCGGCGCTGACCGCGCTGGGCACGGTTTTGCAGGAGCGCGGCGATATATCAGGTGCCCTGTCTGTGTATCGACAGGCGTGGGTGCTGGATCCCGAAGCGCGGGGGTTGGAGGTGTTTATGGGACAAGCGTATGCCATCGGCGGGCAGCGAGACAGCGCGGTTGCGGTTTTGCGCCGCGCGATTGCGCGCGAGCCTGGCAATGCACAAGCGCGGGATTTACTGCGAGAGTTGGAAAGGCAAAGAGAGGCTAACGGCGAGGGCGTGGGGACTAAAGGTTGATTCGCAGCACTTTCAAGGATGAGAATTGTGAAGAGATGGATAAAAATGGTTGGCATTGCCGTGCTGGCGGCGGGGTGCGCCTGGGGGGTGTTCTATTTGTTGCAACCCGAAATCGCGACTCGGCTCGCCGCGCGCCCTGGGTTTTTGTGGCGCATCGCCAGTGATCAATCCTGCGAAGGGTGCCATCAAACCATTGATTCGGGCATGGACAAACAGTGGCGCGAGAGCGTGCATTTTCGGGCAAATGTGGGATGTGCGGATTGCCACGGCGAGAACCACGAGGCGGTTTTCGCGGTTCGCGGGCAGGTGTCGGCAGGTGTGTGTGGCAAATGTCACGAAAAAGAGGTGGCGGCATTTGCAGAGAGCGGACACGCGGATGCAGAACTGGCCGCGCTGTCGGATGCGCGCTTTTTGGCACAGTCACAGGCGATGCAAGAAGAGGGGTGTATGGGGTGTCACAGTATTGGCGCCCGCTTTGCCGATGGCAGCGTGGGCGGGTGCAACACCTGTCATCCGAGTCACCAGTTCAGTTCGGCTCTCGCGCGAGAACCCGAAGCCTGTGAAGTGTGTCACGGGGGGCCGGACCATCCCGTGATGGAAGCGTATCAAACCAGCGTTCACGGCGTTTTGTATTACATGGACAGAGATGCCGAGAAATCCCCGAGTTGCGTGACGTGTCACATGCCCAATGGCGACCATGGGCATGTGGCAAATATCGGGTTGGGCGCGGTGTTCACGGGCGCGGTGCTCGAGGAGGATTTTTTGCCGCACTTGGCGATGAAGCGTTTGACAAAAGAGGCGTTTGAAGCCAATCGCAACGCCATGCTCAAGGTGTGCGCGCCCTGTCATTCCAATCGGTTTGCGCGAGAAAGCCTCGAGCGCGCGGACGCGATTAAGCGCGAGGCCGATGCGCTGGTCGCAGAGTCCTACGCGGTGATCAAGGCACTTTACGACGAAAAAGCTCTGGATCCCATGCCCGAAGACAGACCGGGCAATCCCGTGGTCGGGCACGCGTTTGAACTGGGTGGGCAACAGTTGTATGAAAATACATCGGAGATCGAGCAGGCGTTTTTCAGGTTGTTCAAGTTTTATCACGCGACCACATTTAAGGCGGCGTATCACCATTCGCCGGATTACACGCATTGGGAGGGCATTGTGCGGATGAAGATGGAGATGGATAAAATCCGCACGGAAGCAAATCGGTTGAGATCAGCGGCGAGAGGCGGGAGGTGAAAGGCGAGGGCCCCCGTCGCTCCGCTCCTCAGACCGACAGGCGGGTGGCGCGCGTCTATTCACACCTTCATCGCGCGTCTGCATTGTACGGAATCAACCTCCCTAAAACACAGACGAAGCGCGTCGGCGGCGTTTTCCCCTGAAAGTTCGTTGGGGACCTCGCCACTTTCCACAGCGTGCACTGCGGCCTGAATTTCACGGGCAAATGCAACGACGGGATCGCCATCGCCTAGGCTCGGTTTTTGCACCTCGCCATCATCGGTCAGCAATGTCACGGGCATTGTCACGACGGGTTTGCCGCGGATGGTCGAAAATTCGTAGAGTACCGTTGCCCGATCCAAATAGACCTCAAACCCGTGTGTAAAAGCTCTTCCCCGCTGAGAAATCGCGCCCGAGGCGCATGTCACGCACAGATCCGGCTGGCGGTCGTATTGATAACTCGTCGAAATGTATTCGACATAGCGGTCTTGCACCAGCCTGCCCGAAGACACCACCCGGTCTGGCCGACCGAGTACCACCAAGATGTAGTGCGTGTCGTGAATGTGCAAATCAACGCCCGGCCCACCGCTCTTTTCCATATTGGCAGACCAATTGGGCTGAGAAATCACGCGCTTAAAATGCGCGCCGAGCACGTTGCCGTATTCCCCGCGCGCGACCACCTGCTTGAGATAGGCAAACTCGGGAAAAAAGGGCAAAACATGTGCGACCATCATCAGTCGTCCCGTCTGTTCGGAAACCCGCACCATGCGATCTGCGTCGTCGAGGCTGAGCGCGATGGGCTTTTCGACCAGCACGTGTTTGCCCGCCCGCATGGCGGCAATGGCGACCTCGCAGTGTTGCGGTGTCGGCAGGCAGATATCGACCAGATCGATGGCAGCATCTGATAGCAGATCGTCAATTTTTTGATAGGTGCGAATGCCCGAAAGGTCTTCTATTCCCCCAGGGGCGCCAAAATTGCCGCCCAAACCGCGCCAATCTCCCGCCCGCTTTTTGGGGTCGCGCGTACACAGGGCAGCCACTTTGCCTCCGCGCACCTTCTGAATCCCCCGGTAATGCGTCATGCCCATAAATCCCAGTCCGATAATACCTATTGAAACCATGATAGCCCTCCAGATGAAGGTGCTTGACAGCAAAAGTTTTTGCGTTCATCATGCGACATTTCTCATCGTATAGATAAAACACAGAGATACAGGAGACCGAACATGAAAATCACCGACATTGACGTCATCCCCATTGCAATGCCCTTGGCAAAACGCTACGACAACCACCACGGTCGCACGCGGATGTACGACATCGATCAGCACGTGGTGGTCAAAGTCCACACGGACAAGGGCCTGATTGGCTATGGCGACTACGAAGATCGTCCCGCGATTGCGCCCGAAGAGATTGCGCCGCTCATTGGGCGCAGTCCCTTTGAATTTTTGCACAACAATTTCAACATGGCCCTCGGCATGGCTCTCTACGACGCGATGGGCAAATACCTCGACGTGCCCGCGCACAAACTCATGGGGCAAAAAGTGAGAGACGCCGTGCCCGCGGCCGCGTGGACGCGCCCTTGTCCACCCGAAATTTTTGCCGAAGAAATCCAGCGCGCCGTGAGTCAGGGGTATCGCATCTTCAAAATGCACTCTGACGCGCGATACGACGTCATTGAACAAACCCGAGCCGCTGCCGAAGTCGCGCCACCGGGCTTCAAACTCCACTGGGATTTCAACCACAACCGCACCATGGGCGTAGTGCTTCCTCTTGTTGCCGAACTCGAACGCAACCATCCGGTCGTCGGTTTTATTGAAGATCCGCTGCCGTGGACGGATATTGACGGTTGGCGCGCGCTCCGAGCAAAAACGCAACTGCCGCTGATCATGCACAATCCCCTACTCGGCGGCATGCAGGAAGTCCTTCGTCGCGCCGCGGATATTTACATGATTGGTGGTCGCATTGGCGACACCCTGCAAAAGGGATTTGCATATAGCCAAGCCAATATTCAGACCCTTATCCAGCAATCGGGCAACACCCTTATGAAAGCCTTTACGCTGCATCAGGCGGCAGTCTTGCCCACGGCAACAGCGCACATCATCACCCTTGACGATCAATATGAAGACGACATCACCACATCGCAACTTTTGCCCACCGAGGGCTTTTGCCGCGTACCCGAAGGCGCGGGTCTCGGCGTGGAGGTCGATGAAGAAAAACTTCAACGGGCCGCGCGACGCAAACCCATTCCCAAACTCGACATCATCGGCGCGCTGCATCTGCCCGATGGGCGCATCTATTACACGCTTGGAGACCCCCATGTCGAGACCCTCACGGGCTTTGAAGAAGGCGCCCTGCGCGGCATCAATTACGAACGCCTCGTCGAGGGTGACTCGCCCGACTTTGCGCGCATTTACAAACGACTCCAAGCGGAGGGGCCATTCATGGCGTAATGCGAAAATCAGTCGGTGCCGAGACGCCACGGAACGGGTACATCGAGCTCTGCGGCAATGCGTTGCAACAGGTCGAGGTGTTCTTCGGTCAGTGGAATACCGCTTTTCTTTCGCGCGCGTTCGCGGTGCCACTCCAAACTGCCGGGCACGTCGGCTCTGGCCAATCCCGGCATGGGGTTCAACGAGCGGCTCTCGCGCAAAATTCGAGCAACCTCTGTCTTATACGCCTCCAAATTGCCCAATCGCGCCACATCAATCGCCACGATCATAAATCCGCGCGTGGCACTTGAAAACGCTGTCTCGCTCGATTCGGGTGTTGCCGTGCCCGCTAAAATGCCCGCCAACAACCACGCGGTAAAGCGCATCCCCAAACTCTTAAAAATAAAATCCGGGAAGGTCTGCAATGCCTCGCCGAGTTTGTTGCGATCTTTCAACATATTCGCATTCATATCTAGCACAAAAGGCGGATCTTCCGCAGTTGGAATGCCAAAACACATCGGGGGAGCAGACATCGCATCCCATACTGTTGCACCGCGTCGCGCGGGTTTTTCCCATGCGATTCCGCCCGCCACGCAAAAGGTCGCCAAATCGCGCGTCAGTGCCAGGCGCGCATAAATCCCCGCGCTGCCCACATGTCCGTGATTGCGCGTACATCCAACCGCAATGCCAGTCGCTTTCGCCTTCTCGATGACCGCCTCGGTCGCCCGAGTCGCCACGAGATAACCCGCGCCGCCATCGCCGTCAAAAATCGCCATTGAAGGCGCGTCCATAATCTGAACGATCTCGGGCTGTGGATTCACGCGCCCTTCTCGAAACTCGGACACATAGCGTCGCAACTGGCGCGTGCCGTGTGTCATCACACCGCGCAAATCCACCTCTACCAAATAGCGCGCGATCAACGCGGCATCGCGATCGGGCACATGGACTTGTCGCAACACCTCGGTCGCAAACTGGCGCAACCGATCGGGCATCGCGCGCTCGGCGTTTTTGGGAACACAAATGGACATAAGCGAATTGACGCACAGGCATGGCCTGTAACGCGGCAAAAGACGAAAAAAACGCGAAAAGTAGCAGGTCATCGGCTCTCACCTGCCTGTGGAGAGTGGTTGTTTCGAGCGGGTACAGCGGGGCCACACCCCTACTCATCCGCCACTTACAGGGGGGATGAACGCCACTTCATCGCCTTCCCGAAGCGCGACATCTCGATGTACATACGCCTGATTGACCGATACCATCAAACTCGGGGCGAGGTCTGTAAATCGCGCGTGCTTTGATGCGAGCGTTGAAATCAGATCGGCCACCGTGGCGCCATTTGTCAGCGTCATCTTCTGCTCACTGGCACCCATCAGATCTCGGCAAGACGCAAAAAAGAGTACTTTTATCGTCACGGTTTTACTCCTGTTTGGAGGCAAACAGCGGCTGATTTGAGTGGTTTCACCAGTGTTTTTTTTTAGCCTTGGATTGTCCTGAATGCCTGCTTTGCGACCGCGTTTGGCAATGGGTTTGCCATTGACTTCCTTCAGGTCTGCTGTAAAATCAATCGGCGATGCGCCGCTAATCGCACTGCCCACGCCAAAACCCGCAATCGGACACGTCAACCGCACAAATTCTGAGATCCGATCGGGCGTCAATCCCCCGCTTACAAAAATGCCCACCTCGTCAAAGCCCGCGCGGTCCAATGCCCCGCGCACGCGCCAGACCAACTCGGGCGTCACCCCGCCCAACTCCGAGGGCGTGTCTAGGCGCACCCCCCACAAGTGCCCGGCCATCGCGCGCGCCACGCGCACGCTCTCTTCGGCTTCGTCGCGGAACGTATCCACGAGCACAATGCGCGGCACGGAATTGGGCATGTGGGCATTGAACGCCCGTGCCGCAGCGACTGTATCGCCATAAATTAACATCAAAGCGTGCGGCATGGTGCCCGACGCTTTCTGCCCGCGCAAGGCAGCACCGGCCGGGGTTGCACAACCCGCGCATCCCCCTATCCCCGCGGCGTATTCCATGCGGTCTGATACGGCGGGATGGACGTGCCGGGCGCCAAAACTGATCACGGGAATCTCGCCTGCGGCTGCCACACATGCGCGCGCCGCAGTGGCCCAACCGCTGCCGTGCGCGAGCGTACCCAACAAAGCCGTTTCAAAAGCCCCGATGGCGCGATAATCCGCGCGCAGGCGCAACACCACTTCCCCGCGCGCCATCGCTACCCCGTCATCTAGTGCCCAAACCCGTGCATCATCGGGCAATGCCCGACGCAAAATGTCCAGAACCTCGCGGATGCCACACAACAGGCCATCGGCATTGGGAAATACCTCCATAACCACCGCTGGATTGCGGCCTTCGGCTTTGAGCACCTCAAGGGTGTTCAAAAAATACTGATCGGATCGGTCGCTGTCGAGAAATGGAATGTCATTCATAGAAAAAAAATACCGAGTCAAAGCGTGCGTTGAAGTTCGCCGTGGTTTTGACGGATTATGCCTGTGGGCTAGTCGCGCCTCGTCATTGCCCATTTTTCTTTTAGCGCATCCAAAAATGCCAAAGGTACAGGCACCGTTCCCATCACGGATTTCCCCCGACTATCGCCGTGGCAATCTGACCCGCCGGTGGGGAGCAAGTCATAGTGTTTTGCCATGTCTGAATAGCGACGCACATCCGCGCGGTCGTGTTTGATATGCAGCACCTCCAGACCGTCCAATCCCCGTTTGACCAGGTCTGGAATGATCGCATCTCGCCGGTACAAAACCGGATGGGCCAGGCTGGCCAACCCACCCGCCGCGTGGATGATTTCGACCGCTTCGCCGACCGTCAGTGCAAACTTGGGTTGATGCGCGGGTTTGCCGTCGCCCAAATATTTTTGAAATGCCTGATCGTGTGAAAACACAATCCCTTCTTCGACCAGAACATCGGCCACATGGGGCCGTCCAATCGCGGCATTGCCCGATTTGTGTAGCACCTGGGTCATAGTGATCCGCACGCCCAGGCGATTGAGCCGGTGCACCATCTTTTTGGCGCGCTTGAACCGCGCATCTTGAAATTGCCGCAAAAACGCCTGCAAATTCGAGTGGTCTGGATCGACAAAATAGCCCAGAATGTGAATGTCTGTGCCCGCTTCCTGCGCGCTCAACTCGATGCCGGGAATCACTTCTACACCGACGCTCTGACCGGCGTTTTGAGCCTCATGCACGCCGGCAACCGAATCGTGATCGGTCAGGCTGATGGCCGATAACCCCAACTCGGCTGCCCGCTGGACGACTTGTGTTGGCGAGAAAGAGCCATCCGATTGCGTGGAATGCAGGTGCAAATCGATATAAGAGGGCATGGAAAAGTCAATGAACAATGATGGGGGATCAGTCAAATGGTCAAGTTGTACTTTTGACGGCTATACATAGGTCAACCCCGGTGCCTGTTGTTTGCCTTCGCGCTGCAATTTTCGCAATTGACCGCGCAGCAAATTGCGCTTGATCGCACTGAAATGTTCGACGATCAGTACCCCATTGAGATGGTCAATTTCGTGCTGAAGTGCTCTAGCTGCAATGCCGTCCAGATCCATTTCAAACACCTGTCCATTCTCATTGCGCGCGCGCATCCGAATCTGCGCTGGGCGTTTGACATCTCCGACAATGCCCGGCAGGCTCAAACACCCTTCTTCGCCCGTACCCTCGCCTTCTGTCCGCAGAATTTTGGGATCGATACAGACCAGAGGTTCTGACATAGGCTCGCGCGGGCGCACATCCAGCACCAGAAGTCGCCCTGTAAAACCCACCTGTTGCGCGGCAAGACCAATGCCTTCGGCCGCGTACATGGTCTCAAACATATCCTCGATAAGTTGCTGCACATCAGCGGTCACATCTCCAATGGGTGTCGCTTTTTTTCGCAGCGTTGGGCAACCGAATTTTTTGATTTCGAGTAAAGGCATATTTAACTCACATCAATTCTTAGGTGTTCTCGTAGATCGTCCATCTCTATCACTAGATCCCGGTTTCTATTCCCAATAACGCTTCATTCAAACTGCCCGTGCGATAGCCCTGAAGATCGAGGGTGACATAGCGATATCCGATGTTCTTAAGGGCATGGGCCACGGCCTCGTTTGTGCCGTGTTCAAAAAAACGCGCCAAGTCTTCGGGCGGAACTTCGATTCGGGCGATGTCCTCGTGGTGGCGAACGCGCACGTGAACAAATCCGCGCGCTTTCAAAAATTGCTCGGCGCGATCGATCATCTGCAATGCCTCGGGCGTTACCGCTGTGCCATAGGGGATCCGCGACGACAGACACGCGGATGCGGGCATATCCCATGTGGGCAAGTGCCATCGCTTTGACAGGGATCTGACGTCGCGTTTGGTGAACCCCAGTTCGACCATGGGCGCGCGGATGCCGCGAGATTCAGCCGCGGCCATGCCAGGGCGATAGTCGCCGACATCGTCGGCAATCGCACCGTAAAGCAAATGCTCAAACTGCCCTGCGTAGTGATGTATCACCTCGTCCAGCTTATCGGCCAGCGCGCTCTTGCAGTGAAAACACCGATCGGGATCGTTCTTTACGTAATCGGGATTTTCCATCTCTTGGGTATAGACCACGTCGAGTTGAATGCCAATTTGATCGGCCAATGCCTGCGCTCTTTCGAGTTCGCCAGACGCGTAACTCGCGGAAATAGCCGTTACGGCCAGGGCCTTGTCGCCCAGAACCCGATGCGCTGCTGCCGCCAGAAATGTGCTGTCAACCCCACCTGAGAATGCCACGACCACACTGCCCATGCCTTTGAGCGACGCATTGAGCCGCGCGAGCTTTTCATCGACTTTCAATATTTCATCCACCATTGCCATATTTTCCTACCTCTATCAGCGGTCAGCTATCTATCAGCCCGCCCAACACTACCCCGTAAAGGCGCGAGCCCTGTCTGCCGACAGGCAGGAGTCAGGGGTCAGCCTCTACCTCTCACCTCTCGCCTTTCAATCTGCGTTCATACTCGCTTCGCTCCGTTGTAGGCGGAGCCTGTGCTGTGGTTGCTTCTTCCCAACCGCGCCCGGTACCACTATCGCATCCACCATCCCGTGCAATATCTTTTTATTTGCGGGACAAACCGTTGCCTGCAAACCCGAAAGCACCGCATCATTTTCGATGACAAAATAATACGGCTGCAATCGCACCCGACCTTTGAGGGTTTCGATCTGATCGGTTTCATAATCGCAATACGATGCAGAAAAAGTCGCGCCATTGTGAAATTCCTGTAGGACATGGGGTGTGTGCTCAAAAGCCGCCAGGGCCTCGTCGATCACGCCTTGCCAATCTCGCTCGGCCATATCGTGTCCGATGGCCACGCCGCGACTGCCCCAGGCCAGTTCCGAATATCCCGAAGGCTTGATGACCAGTTGCCGGTTTTTTTGTCCCAAGTGGCCCAGCGCGCGCCAATCGGAAAACCATTGACCGCGAATTTCCAGTCCCGCAATGACGCTGTGAGGCGGGAGCGGCGCGGGGTCTAAGATCCACGTTTTGGGAAAGGTCTGCTGCAAAAAGGCCACTGAATTTTTGCCGAGGTGTTGGTGCCAAAAATCCGATAGCAGGGGATGGTGAAACAGAGCCATCATCATCTTTTCTTCGCAATACGCCTTTAGGGGGGGCGTGATCTTGACCAGCCCTTTGCGCACCGCGTATAAGATCAGATCAATTTGGGGCAAGTTCCGCAAATCGAACAGTTCAAAAAATCTGTAAATCACATCTAGGCGGCGGCGACCGCGCGCGCCATCGACAAACAGGCCATCTGCAACAAAAGACACGTCTTCGGGCGCGATGACATAAGTTTCTAGACCAGCGGCATTCAACTGTTCACCCAGATACGCCATTTCGGGGCGATAAGCCGATGCTTCTTCTGAGACCACCACACCCAAAACAGGCGCGTCCACGCCGGCGAGGTCCCGGATCATCCGCGCAAATCCCGCGACCATTCCGGTCGCGCCGCCGACAATGTGACCGCCGAGTTTGGCATAGCGCGCGGATAGGCTCGCCGTAAATCCAATCCCCCCGGGCACGGAATCCAATTCCGTCGCGATCATCCCCTGTCGCGTGGGAATGACATCGGGCCGAATCACGCGGGGCACATGGCTTTTGAATCGGCTCATTTGCCCAAACTTGATCACCTCTTCTGATTTGCCCTGATCCAGATAGCGAGCGACCCAGGCGGGTTGAATGCCCCTGACGCTCTGCGAATACAACAGGTTCAGGGCCTTGTAAAACTGATAGAGATGCTGCCCCAGTGCCTCTAAATGCGCCAGCACCGGCGGCGGCAGGTACCACGGATCGGGCGATACGCGCCATGAACTGTTCGACTGCGAATGCACTTCGCGCTGAACTTCTGTGTACAACCCCCCCTTGGGCGTCAGATTATCGATGTAGCGCGCCCGTTCTCGGGCATCCATCTCGTCAACGGATTTCTCCGCTTTACACTGGCTCATAAAAATTCCTTGGATCCGCGTGGTTTCTGAAAGTCATCTGCTAAAATACAAAGAACAGGGCGTCAGGCAAGATCGAATCCCTGTTCTCGAAAAAGTGATCGCGATGTGGGGCACTTACCCTTTGCGCTTTGATCGCAGATGCTCGCCGATGAGCGCGCGCTCCGCGTCAGAGAGCACCGAAGCATCGTCTGTTGAACCCGGGTTTTCTTCGGATGCAGACACCGCAGGTCGATTGAGGAGTGATTGCGCGGCTTTGTCGCGTTCGTCAAGGCTTTTCTGAATCAAATCCAATTCGTCTTTGGCCTCGTTGTTCGCCGCGGGTTCTTCGGGCGGCTTGAGCGGTCTATCGGGCACGGCGTCTCTGTGTGCCTCTTCGGTCAGTTCCTCTTCCAGATTCAATCGCGCAGCGATGGCTTCATAAATAGATTTGGCGGCTTCAACCCGGGCTTCCACCTGACGGAGTGATTGGCGCAACTCGTCCATCACTGCCGACGCGTCTTCAATTTCTCGACGCGCGAAATCGAGTACTTGTTCGTAAAGTGCATCTGCGGAAGTATCATCAGAGGGCGTCATAAAAACAGTCCTCACAAATGTTTCACAGTGCGCGACAAAAGAAGTCTGCCCGACCCCTGCCCGTGCGTCTGTTTTTGGCGTGTACTGTGCAAATGTTTGAAAGTTCGATGCGGCAATAAAAGTCCTGTAAGTATAAACCACGCAATGTTAGAGAGCAAGATCAAAATAGACGTCATGACGCCAGACAAATTGGACAAATGGGAGGATACCAGTTTGACTATTCAAACGTAATTCACGCCGTACCAGACCCCTGGAATCGGCAGACATTTTCGCAAGATCGCGCCCGCGCGTCCGCCGGCATTTAGCATCTCATCTTCGGCGCCATCCCGCGTTCCGAAGATCAATTGCGCGGCCGCGCCCCGGCTTTCGGCCACCACGCGGTCGCCGCCATAATAGATGTGATACTCGTCTCCCACTTCCCGAAACACCAATCCATGGGCTGCGTGTTCTCCGAGCCGCTCGACAAAATAGGGGCGCATTTTTTCGAGCAACTGTTCGAAATGAACGATCGCGGTCGTGCCGGGCAGACTGGCCTGTTCAGGGATCAGCCCGCGCGATTTTAGCAAACCGTGCAACACGGTATCGAACCCCTTGACGTGCAAAGACAAGCGGTTCAAATGCTGTTCATCGATAAACTTGCCCAACGCGCCGACAATTGCGGATCGCTCGCCGGCATAATCGAGCAGAGACACTTGTCCGTTATCCCGGTGGCGCGCCTGTTGTATGACGCCAAAAGCCACGGGTTGATCGCCGTGCCGAATCAGATGCGTTTTTGCCGGTCGGTTCTGCACCCATCCATCGATGCCAAACGCGATATCCGACGGCGGCCGCAACCAGCGCACGGGTTCGCGCCGATAAATGGCCCCAATGGCTTCGATATCCGCGTCTGATGCCCGGGTAATCGTCCAGGTCGCATCGTCAAAATCGCGCGCGCGAGCGCGGGCGATGTGATACATCCAATCGCGCCCGACGTATCGACATCCAAATCGGTGGTACATATTGCGATATCCCGATACCATGATGTAATCCACGCTGTCTTCGCGACAGGCGTGCATGGTATCTTGAAAAAGTGCCGATGCATATCCCTTGCCCCGGTGCGATTCGCGAGTCGCCACACCGCCTAGCGACGCCACGCGCAGGGTACATCCGAGAATGGATACGGCCCGCCGAATGGTGGCGATATGCGAGACCACGTCGCCATTTTCCACCACCGCGCGCAAATTGCTCGCATTGTCGGCATTGAACGCGTGCGGCTGAATATCCGCAAGCCCTTGAAAAAACACGTCGTCGAGCAAGTGTCGCAAACGCCCCATCTCATCTCGGCGCACACTGCGAAGCCCATCTTCCCACGATGCTTCGGGTTCTCTGGACATAAAAACTCCCGATCACTGTCAAAAAATGTCCGATGCTCTTTCCGCGGATAAATGCTTCAGATCGCTTTTAACCAATTCCCAATTCCCACAGGACGCAGGCAATGGCAAACAGCGCATAGACCAGCGATGCAATCGCCATCATCGCGGTGCATCCCTTGCCTGGTCGGGCGGTTTTTGGCAAATAGCGATAATTGATATACAGCATCAGCGGCACGTAAATCGCCATGGCAAACCCACCCATATAGGCTGCGTTGAACAGAAAGCCCAACTCGCTCACGCCGTATTGTTCCATCACAAATGTGATCGCGCAGCCCGCCACAATCCATATCCCCGCCACCAGCAAATACCACCAACTCTGTTCTCGTTTTTGCGCGCGCTTAAAATTGGTATATACAATATCTGCAATAGACCGCGAGACCCCATCCACCAAGGCGAGTTGGGTGCCAAACAAAGTTGCCAGGCCCACCAAAAGGAATATCACGCGCCCCATATCGCCCCAGACCTCGCCCAAAATCGCGGCCTCATCCCAAATCAGCGTGCCTCGGGCGGGCACGATGTTTTGAGGATGCAGCACCGCGAGCGAGCCAAAAATGAACAACATCATCGTGATGGAATTTAAGCCCCAAAAAAACAACATCTGATCTTTTTTGACATAATCCCACCACGCCTTGAACCGCGCTGTGTTTTCCTCTGTTTCTTCAAACCGAAATCCCGTTGACGGCATGGCTTCTGCGCGGCCTCGCAGGGGATTTTGCATCATCGGCACATGCGCGCCCATGCCGATGTGTTTGTCTCGCAAATAAAAGGTGTAAAACAAATTGGCCGTTCCCCCGGCACCGGCAAACACAATGGCGATAAACAATGCCTTCACCGACATATTCGGGTCTTTGTACCCCACATTCGCAATCCCTTTTCCCAACTCTGCCCACGTCTCTGCGGTGCCCACGGCAAAGGCCACCATAATCAGCCCCACGGTGACGATTGCCACCATCAGTTCAATGGCTCTTTCCATGGAATTGTAAATCAACTTGGGGCCAAACAAAATCAGTGCAACGCCGACAAATGTGATCATGGTCCAAAACGCATCCGACCCCCAGCTCTGCGGGCCAACGAGCAGGGCTTTGAGGGCCAGGCCCGAGGCGCGCCCCCATCCGGGCGCGATCCAAGAGAAAAACGTGATCGCGATAAACAGCGGTGCAAACCCTCGCCACACGCGCGCAAATCCCGCGTACACGGTCTCGCCCGTGGCAATGGTCCATCGCCCCACCTCAAAATTGATCCACATCTGCAAGAATACGCCCAACACTGCGGCCCAGATCATGCTCGCCCCGTACTCGGCGACCACCAGGGGCCACACAATGATCTCGCCCGCGCCGATAGACAGCCCAACCAGAATCGCACCCGGCCCGGCCATCTGCCAAAATCCGGCTTTGCGCTCGGGCATAATCGCGGTCTTAAAATCGTCCAATTTTTCGATCATCGCTGCTCTCTTTCTAAAAAAACGAGGTCATGCGCGAAGCCCCATGCGCGCCGGCTCTCGGATGCCGAGCCGCTCGACCGCGCGGCGCGACAGGGACAAATACGTCGTCAGTTTTCCGCCAAACACGTGGAGCAATTGCGCTTCTCCCCGCGCGTGCAAATCCAGTTCATATTCCCGCGAGAGATCGGTTGCATCGCCTTTTTTTGCCACCAGAGGGCGGACGCCCACGCTGGTATGTGTGATATCTGCGCGTTGAAGCCGATGGCCTGGCAGCAGATACGCATTCACTTCCCGAATCAAATAATCGACATCTTCATCCCGAACCACCACGTCATCCACCGGCCCGCGCTCTTCGCGCTCGGTTGTGCCGATCATGGTCTGATCGCGTCCGGGCTCGGGAAGAACAAAAAAGACGCGCTTGCCCTGGGTCTGCAAAAACACGGGCGCGGGCGTCAGCAGCCCGTAGATAAAAATGTGAATGCCGCTCACTTTGCGAATCTGAAAGCGCGTTGGCAAGCGATGGCGCGCGGCAACTTCGTCGATCCACGGCCCCGTTGCATTGACCAGGATGCGACTCGTGAATTTTTTTCCGCCAACTCGCACGGCAAAACCGCGTTCATCTCCCGCCACATGCTGCACCTCAACTCCTTCACAAAACACACATCCCATTGCTCGCGCGTCTTGTGCCACCCGCCGCGTCAGGACCCGATCGCGCGTCCTGCCGTCGTAATACCGCAAAATTGCCCGAAGCCCATCCTGCTTGAACGCGGAAAATTCACGTGCAAACCGCTTTCGCGACACCCTGCCCGACCGATAGATATTGTGCCGCCCGGCCAGGGCGTCGTAGAGCTTAATTCCCGTCCACAACATCCAGACAGGGCGCGGGCTCGTGCGGTAAATGGGCACGTAAAACGGCTGCATCGAAACCAGTTCTGGATAGCGTCCCAAAAGTGCCAGCCGATCACTCAAAGCCTCCTGCACCAGTCCAAACTGCATTGTTTCCAAATACCGCAATCCGCCGTGAATCAGGCGCGACGACTTGGACGACGTTCCCCCGCCAATCTCCCCCTTATCGAGCACCAGCACCCGCTGTCTTCGCGCCGCGAGTTCACGCGCGATGCCACATCCGTTAATCCCCGCGCCCAAAACTATCGCATCATAAGTCATCGCGGTTATCCCAAGAAATCTGGCAGGATCTCGTTTTCCAACATTTGATCCAGCGTCTGCCGCTTCCGAATCAAGTGCAAGGTCCCGTCGCGGGCCAACAACACCTCAGCCGCTTCGGGAAAAGAATTGTAATTCTTAGCGGACATGCCCGCGCAATACGCGCCGGCGCCGCCAATGACCACGGCATCCCCCACCTTTGTTTTGGTCAATTGACGCGGCAGCAACCCTTCTGGATCATCGGGCGCGGGCGTCAACACATCGCCGCTTTCACAACAATGCCCCACCACGATATACGCATCCATCCCCCGATCCTCTGCCTCGGCAGGCGCGACGTGGATGGGATGCTGCGCCCCGTACATGCTCGGTCGAACCACTTCGGTCATCCCCGTATCCGTTTTAATAAACCTGTACCCGTCTTTCCCGGTGTCCACGACATCAATCGCGGTCGCCACAATGGCCCCGGCATTTGCGACCAGATACGTGCCCGGCTCCACCTCCAAACGCAACGCGCGACCGGTCTCTCCCGCGGTCATCTCAAAAGCCTCGGCAACGCGTTGCCCAATCACCTGCAAATCCGTCGATATCTCGCCCGGCATGCGCCCAACCCTGTACCCGCCGCCCAGGCTGAGCGCTGTCGCGTTTTCAAATCCAATGCAAATGTCCAACGCCATCGACGCCACGCGTTCCCACACTTCGGGGGTGCTCCCAGATCCAATATGCGTATGCACGGTCGCCACCGTCAAATCGCGCTGTTTGCATATCGCATGCACGTCGGGAATGTACGCGTGCCAGATCCCAAAACTCGCCGCGGGCCCGCCGACATTGGTGCGCTTGCTGTGCCCCGACCCCATGCCCGGGTTGATGCGTACAGAAAGGGGGTGCCCAGGAAACCATTCGCCAAATTTTTGCAACTGATGCAGCGAACACGCATTAAAAATCACGCCCTGATCGATCAGGTGCTTCAAATTTTTAGGCATTTCTTGCGCGGTGAGCAAAATGTGATGCCCCGGCACGCCGGCGCGCATGGCGCGCTCGGCCTCGTACCCACTGCTCGCGTCGAGATGCAGCCCCTTTTGCGTTAAAATGCGAATCACGGCTCTGTTGGGCAATGCCTTCATCGCGTACCGCGCGGTCAGTCCAAAGGCATTGGGAAAATTCAACACGGCTTCAGCCTGCGCCTCCAACGCGCGCTGATCGTAAACGTAAACAGGCGACCCAAACTGCGCGCGAATCGCCCGCACTTGGTCTTCACTCAGAAATGCTGTCAATGTATTCCTCGCTTTCCCTGTATTTTTTTTCGTGTTACGCAGTCTTTTGGCAGCGGCGTATTTACTTCGCGGATTCTCGCGGTGGCAAGGCATCTTGTCGATCCGCATTCCCGCCATTAAAAACAAAAAAGCTCCCAGAAGGGAGTTCTCGCGCCTGCCTGCTTTTTGGTGCGGACGGGGGGACTCGAACCCCCATGGGCGTGCGCCCACCAGATCCTAAATCTGGCGTGTCTGCCAATTCCACCACGTCCGCCCATTGAACAAAGAAAAAATACGCAATGCTGCGCGATTGGGTATCTTTAAAAAAATTATGCCCGATCACGCAAAAAATACAGATTCCCGCAAAATGTATCAAGAATAAAAATGGGACAGCCCGATTCACGCTCGCAATATTGTCCCTGTGAAAGTTCGCAAATTTATGGATATTTGCAACAAAAAATTGTGGCTCGTTATTTTGGGGGTGTTTTGCGCCACGCCGGGATGGTGCCAACCCGTTGAGACGCGAAAAGCCGCGGGCGATTCCGTCGCGTTTGACGCTGACGAGGTGGCCTATCACGTGCGGACCAAGCGCGTGGAACTCAGGGGCAATGCCACATTGCGCTACCGCGACATTCAGCTCAGTGCCGGGCACATCACTTACGACCAAGGCACCCGTCTCGTCGCCGCGCGGGCACTGCCCGATTCCACGGGCGCGAAAACCCATGGCCTGCCTCAATTTGCGCGCGGCAAGGAGCAAATCTCGGGGGATTACATGCATTACAATCTCGATACAGAACGCGGCCGCGTGCGTACGGCGCGCGCGTCACACCAGCGCAAATACTATCGCGGCACCCACATCTTGCTCGAAGGCCAAACAGCACTCAATGCCATGGATCTTTCGCTGAGCACTTGTGATCGCGACCATGTACACTACGACTTTTTGTGCAAAAACGTGCGTATTCTGCAAAACGACAAAGCCATTGGGCGCTCCGTCATTTTTCGCATTGGCCCGGTGCCCGTCTTCTGGGTCCCCTTTTTCGTTTTTCCGGTCAAGCAGGGGCGGCAATCGGGTTTGCTCACGCCGGGGATGGGCAGCAACAGCCGCGATGGCATTTTTGTACGCAATGTCGGATACTATTTCGCGCCAAGTGAGTACTGGGATGCCACCTTGAAGGGCACATTTCGAGCGCGCGGGGGATTTCTGATCGAATCGCGATTTGTGTATGCGGCGCGCGACCGGTTCAGCGGCGCTGTAGATATCGGATATGACCGCAACGCCTCAGAGGGCAGTGCCGCGCATAACTGGCGCGTCAACCTGCAACACCAGCAACGCGTCAACGCCACCACCAATATCCGCGCCCGCGGGCAGTTTTCCACCAGCACCAACTTTGATCGGCGCAACAGCGACAATTTGTATCGCTATCTCAATCAACAACTGAGATCCAGCTTTTCTTTTGACAAACGCTGGACAGAGTCGGGCCGCAGCATTGACGGCAGCCTGACGTACTATCGCGACCTGAGCAAAAAAACCAACAGCTTTCAGGGCTTTCCCCGCATCAGCTTTCGACAACCCAGGCGTCGAATATTTGGCGGTGATGAACCCACATCCGCCACGGCCCCGTGGTATCGGGCGTTTTACTACGGTTTTTCGAGCACCCTGTCCAACAACTTTGCGCGCAACCCCGAGCCAACACCCAATACCGAGCGGTTTTCGCTGCAAAACCTCGTCACCATCAACAGCCAGCATCGCCCCATGGGCTGGCTCGACCTCACGCCGAGTTTAAATCTCAGCGAGGAATTGATACACAGCGACACGGACTCGACAACCCGACGCGCGTCCTACGGCGCGACGCTGACCTCGGGCACGACATTATACGGCATTTTCCAACCGCAAGTGGGGCGATTGCGCGGCATTCGCCATCGCCTGCAACCCCAGATCCATTTCAATTACAATCAAACGGGCAGCATCTTCCGCGGCACCTTTGGGTTTGGGGGGCATCGCAATTGGCACGACGCCAGGCGCAGCGTAAACTTTCACCTCGGCAACACCCTCGAGCTCAAAACCCAGCGCGACACCGACGTGCATCGCTTCATCCTGGCCACGCTCAATTTGTCAACGGGGTACGATTTTGACTCGCCGGGACAAAAATGGCGTCCCCTCCGCACCAGCGCATCGCTCAAACCCGACCGCCGCGCGGATGTTCGCATCGCGGTGACGCACAGGCTCTATGACGAGGCGGGCAACCGGTCGCTCTTGCGTCCGCGCCTGCAAGACCTCACCATCACCTCCAATTTCCGCTTTTCCGGTGGTCGATTTACACAACGCGACCATACCAGTTCGCCCGCTTTTTCAGATGGTGTTGACGCTGATTTTGGCTTTGAACGCGATCTGTACAGCGATTTTGCCAGTGCGGGACAGCCGTGGCGATTCAATTTTTCGCACCACATTGCCGTGCGACGGTTCGCCAATACATCGAGCAAAACGTCATGGGTGAAAGCAGATTTGGGCGTCAATCCTACGCAAAACGCGCGGATTGACTATGCGATCAATGTCGATATTTTGCCCAATGCCAAACTCTCCGCGCAGACCCTCTCGCTTTACCGCGACCTCCACTGTTGGGAAGCCCGGTTTTCGTGGTATCCCACGGGTTTCAACAAGGGCTTCTTTTTTAAGATCAACATCAAAGACATCCCGCAAATAAAGTTTGAACACCGCCGCGGTGGGTTTGGGATATGATCCGCGGTCGGTGCCTCGCGTCGCTCACCGATTTCTTTCATGTTGCACACATGCCACAAATGGTTTATGATAACACGGGGTATTGTCACAGGAGGACAGCGTGCGGGCATTGATTCAACGGGTTTGCGGGGCCACGGTTCGCGTTGAAGAACAAATTGTTGGACACATCGATCGCGGTCTCTTGATCTTGCTCGGCATCAGCGCCGCCGACGGGCTTCAAGACCTTCAATACGTCGCTGAGAAATGCGTCCATCTGAGAATTTTTGAAGACGCGCAGGGCAAAATGAACCGATCCCTGCGCGACGCGGGTGGGCAGGCATTGGTGGTCTCGCAATTTACCCTGTGCGCGGATGTCCGAAAAGGCCGCCGACCCAGTTTTAGTCGGGCTGCGCGGGCAGATATTGCCCAAGCCATGTACGAACAATTTGTCCAGTGCGTCCGCGATTTTGGCATTCACACGGAAACGGGTATTTTTGGCGCGCACATGCAAGTCGAAATTCACAACGATGGCCCCGTTACCCTGATGATTGAGTCCGAGATATGAAGAATCTGATTCTGGCGTCTGCCTCGCCTAGGCGGGCGAGCCTGTTGCGTTTGTTGGACGTGCCCTTTAAAATTGTGCCCAGCAATGTCGATGAGGCACTTGACACCTATTTGTCGCCCGCGGAATACGTGCGGGAGATCGCGCAGCGCAAAACGCGGGCCGTTGCCCGTCGCGTTTCCCACGCGCTCGTTTTGGGCGCGGATACGATTGTGGTTTTGGGAAATGAGATTTTTGGAAAACCGCGCGATGCAAAACACGCCAAAGACATGCTGGCGCGCCTCTCGGGAAAAACCCATCAGGTCTATACCGGGTTGGCCCTGACCGATACGGGAACCGCACAGACCCTGACCGAAGTCGCGACCACCCACGTCACTTTGCGCGCGCTCTCGCCGCAAGACATCTCGCGCTACGTCGCCACGGGCGAATCCATGGACAAGGCCGGTGCCTATGGCGCGCAGGGGCGCGCGTCCGCGTTTATTCATTCCGTATCTGGCTGCTTCTACAATGTGGTGGGTTTGCCGCTTGCATGCTTTTGGACGCTTTATCACCGCTCGACCGGGCAATCGCCTTGGGCGGTCATTCCCGCGCGCGCGCCCGAGGAGGTAGACAGGCCCGAAACCCTCTGTTGAAAGGCGCGCGCACTTTGTCAGCCATGCTCGATACAAAACAAGACATCGCCGAGTTGCTCAAAACGCAGCGTCAAAATCTGGGTCTGAGTCTTGACGAAATTTTTGAACGCACGCGCATTGATCCCGAGTTTCTCAAAGCATTCGAAGCCGGCAATTTCGACGTGTTGCCCAGGGTATACGCGCGGCTGTTTCTCAGGACCTATGCCCGAGAACTCAACCTCGATGCCCAAGACATCCTCTTGTGCTTTGAAAAAAACGTTGTGCCGCACGCGCACACCCCGGTCACAGTAGAACCCCCTGTAGCGCGCGGTACGAGCCTCAAGCTATCCATCTCGTTGGTCGCATGCGCGCTGATTGTGGTGGCGATCATTGCCCTCAACAGAGAAAAAAAAGCAGAATTTACAGCACCGCTCGATACGACATCACCTCAGCCCTCTGTTGTAGAACCCCAACCCTCTCCCGCGGAAATACAACCGGTGCCGAAAGACAGCGCAGCATCTCGTCGCTCCCCCCAACAAATAGACAGTCCAATTCCGGCGCAAAACAATACATCGCCCCCCGCGCGAGCCACCCCCCCTCGGTCCGAAGACCACGCGGCGCAATCCCCATCGGAAAATCGAGAAACGCCACCTGCCGTGCCCGAGCGCGCCGCGCGCGCGGGTTCAGAAACGCGCCCATCAGAAGATGTGATCGCCACATATAATTTGCCCCTCCCGGTCATCGTAGCCGATGAAGACAGCCTGATCCTCTCCGGTTTTACACGGGAAACCCTATATCTACACATCAGGGCCGATGGACGCGATCTTTTTTTTGGCGTGCTGCCAGCCGGCAGCGAGCAACGCTGGCAGGCCCGCGACCACTTTCGGATACATGTAGAGCGCGCCGGCGCGATTTTGTTCTCCCTACAGGACCAGCCGCTCGAATCTGCCAGTCCACCCGACCGCGGCCTTCGCCTGACTATCTCTCGCTCCCTCATTCGCGTGGAAGAACTCGACAACGCGCGCGCGGGCCCCTGAGTTGTGCATTTCAGACCCGCCGCCTGCCTCGGGCAAACATGTCCCCCATTCCGCATCGCATTTGTGAAAAGGACCCTAAATTCTACTATGGCGCATTCCTTCGCACAAACCGCCCAGAACACGCCCTTCGCGCAAATCGTTCCCTTGCGCACGTCCCTCGACGCGTTCACCTACCGCGTTCCCGACGATCTTCAGAAGGCCTTGCAAACGGGCTGCCGCGTTCTGGTTCCGTTTGGAGAACGCTGGGTCACAGGCATTGTCGTCGGTTTTTGCGAAACGTGCGATCTGCCGCGAGATCGGATCAAAGCCATTGCCCAAATCCTCGATCCCTATCCTCTCGTGACCCCCGCGATGCTCGATTTGTGTCGGTGGATGGCGTGGTATTACCTGTGCAGCCTCTCCGAAGTGCTCTTAGCTGCCCTCCCATCGGGCATTCACTTGGACAGCGGGCAGCATTTTGCCCTTGAAGATGGCGTTGACTGCGCGATCCGCGGCATGCTTTCCCCGCGCCAGCGCGAGGTTGTGGCGGCTTTGCGCGACCTCGGTTCCGCGTCGATGCGCCAATTGCAAAACCGACTGGGCAAATACGGCCTACAGCCCGCGGTACACGGTCTTTTGAAGCGCGGCGTTGTGGTTGCTTTTCAAAAAATGTCCGTGCCAAAAGTGAAAACCAAAACCCAGCGCATGGTGGGACTCGTGCCCCGCGATTCGCGCTGGTTCGATCTGGAATTGCCCACCCTTGAAAAGCGCGCGCCGCGCCAAGCGCAGTGTATTCGCCGCCTGCGTTCGGCGGATCATCCCCTCTCGGCCGCACAACTATCGGCAGAGGGCATTTCATCGGGCGTGCTCAGGGGATTGGCTCACCGAAACCTCATCCGCTTTATTGACCGCGAAGTCGTGCGCGACCCTTATGCCCATGTCGATCTGCCCTCACCCGAAGATGTAACGCCGACCCCGCATCAATCGCGGGCCATAGACGCGATCGAACAGAGCATCGATCAAAGCGCGTTTCGGGTTCACCTCTTGCGCGGGGTGACGGGCAGCGGCAAAACACTGGTCTATATTCGGGCCGTGGCGCATGCCCTGGCATCGGGAAAAGGCGCGATTGTGCTCGTGCCGGAAATCACCCTCACCCCACAAACCGTTCGCCGCTTTCGCATCCACTTTGGGGACCGCGTCGCGGTCTTGCACAGTGCCCTGTCCGCAGGAGAACGCTACGATGCCTGGCGCGAGGTCCGCACGGGCAAACGCGCGGTGGTCATTGGCGCGCGCTCGGCTATTTTTGCACCTGTGGAAAACCTGGGCCTCATCGTCATCGACGAAGAACACGATGGGTCCTACAAACAGGACGATCCCGCGCCCCGCTACAATGCCCGCGATGTGGCGGTGATGCGCGCGCGTCTGCAAAATCTGCCCGTGGTGCTCGGTTCGGCGACCCCATCTCTCGAATCGCACCACAATGCACAGACCCACAAATTCAACGCCCTCACCCTGCCCGAGCGCATTGACAGTCGCACATTGCCCCATATCACACTCGTCGATATGCGCGATGAAGGCGGCGGCTTGTTTTCCCGCGCGCTTCGGAAAAAAATGCGCCAGCGCATTGAAAAAGGTCAGCGCATCATCTTGCTCCAAAACCGCCGCGGGTACGCGCCCGCGGTTCAATGCGCGGCCTGCGGGCGCAGCATCCAGTGCCACCACTGCCACGTCACCCTGACCTACCACGCAACCCAACGCGTGTTGCTCTGCCATTATTGCGGTTATACCGAGGCATCGCCCGCGTCTTGTCCGTCGTGCAACAGCGGCAATTTGCTTTTGCTCGGCGCGGGCACGCAGCGCGTTGAAGAAACCCTCGAAGCGCAATTTCCCGGTGTGCGCGTTTTGCGGATGGACGTGGATACCACGAGCCGCAAGGGCGCGCACGACCGCATCCTCGATTGTTTTTCCCGAGGCGGTGCCGATATATTGCTCGGCACGCAGATGATCGCCAAAGGGCTCGACTTTCCCGGCGTGACCCTCGTGGGCGTCATCTCTGCGGATACGAGCATTCACCTGCCCGATTTTCGCGCCAGCGAACGCACGTTTCAATTGCTCACGCAGGTCAGCGGGCGGGCCGGGCGAGGCGATATTCCGGGCGAGGTCGTCATTCAGACCTATATGCCCGATGGCGAAGCCGTGCAATGCGCGCAACGCCACGATTTTGAGACCTTTGCACAGCGCGAACTCCACGCGCGCCAAAGCCTCGGTTATCCGCCCTTTGGCCGCGTGGTGCTCTTGCTCTTTAAGGGCAAAGACGAACACGCGGTGGCGCGTGCGGCTGGTTTATGCACACAGGCCCTGCGCGCGCAAGTCCCTCCGGATATCGAAATCATGGGGCCAGTACAGGCTCCGATTGCGCGCATCCAGCGCACCTATCGCTGGCAGGTGTTGCTCAAATCCGAGTCGCACAGCCATCTCAACGCCGCAGTCCGACAGGTTGTGGGCTTCAACGCGCGCGGATCCGGCGGTGTCAGCATGGCGGTTAATGTCGATCCGGTATCCATGTTATGAAAGGCGAGAAGCGAGACGGCCCCCAACCCCTCTCGCGTCTTGTATTTTGAACGATGATTGGGCAACCACAAGGGTTGCCCCTACGGGGTTGGGTGGCCTTTTCACGTCTTGTATCTTACGTCTTGCGTCTTGCCGGTGGTGTGGCCGGGCTGACTCTTGAAAGCCGACCGCTAAAATATGTTCTCTCGAATCAAATCCCTCGCGCAACACACGGCGATTTACGGCATGGGTAATGTGCTCGGCCGCGCCGTGTCTATCTTGCTCGTGCCCATCTATGCGCGGCATCTCATGTCTGCCGACAACGGCATCGTGTCTCTGGCATTTGCATTTATCGGATTTGGCGCGATTTTTTATTCACTCGGCCTCAATCCCGCGCTGATACGCCTCTTATCCGGCAAAACCGATCTCGGCGCGCAGCGCACCGCGTTTAGCTCGGGATTTTGGGCACTGGTCGCCACGGGGGGCATCCTGTCGAGTCTGATCTGGATCGGCGCCGCCCCCCTTGCACATCATCTCTTGGGCAGCGCGAAACACAGCGCGTTTTTTGAGCTTATCGCCGCCATTATTCTTTTGGATACGCTGTCAGAACCCCTGTTCACGGTCTGCCGTGCCCGACAGCGGTCACTGCTCTATGCCATTGTGCGATTTGTTCAACACACGCTGCAACTCGGTCTCACGGTTTATTTGGTTGCACACCTCGGGCGCGGCCCCATCGCGGTTTTTGAAGCCAATCTCATCAGTTCTCTGTTTGCACTCATGGCCATGCTTCCCGTGGGGTTGCGCGTGATTCGCCCCACGTTTCGCATGCGCGCCTTGCGCGACCTGCTGTATTTTGGCCTGCCTTTTATGCTGTCGTCCCTTTCTATCCTCATCATCGCCCTGTCCGACCGCTTTCTGATTCGCTTTTTTTTTGGCCTCGACGATCTGGGCATTTACGGCATCGCCTACAAACTCGGCCTGCCCATCTCCTTTGTTGTCCAAGCATTTCGCGCGGCCTGGGCGCCTGCTGTGCTCGATGAAACTCGGGCAGAAACCCGAAATGAAACGCGGCGCATGTGCGCGCGCATCACCACCTATTTCGCGCTGTTCGGCATTTTGGGCTGTCTGATTTTAGCCACGTTTGCGCGCGAGATCATCGTCTTGATTGCCGGCGGCAATGCCCAAATCTATCTCAAAGGCGCGCAGGTCGTCCCGTTGGTGGGCCTGGCTTTCTTTTTTTTGGGGCTTTATATCATTCTCACCGCAGGCGTATTTGCCGAAGGCCGCGCGGGATTCCTGCCCGTTATTGTGGGTACAGGCGCGTGTGTCAATATCGCGCTCAATTTTCTCCTGTTGCCCAAGTTCGGATTTATTGCCGCTGCTTATAGCACCCTCATCGCGCACGTTTTAATGGTGATTTTGCTCTACCTCACCGTGCGTAGGTTTTTTCCCGTTCCCTACGAATACGCGCGTTTGGGCAAAATTTGCGTCGCGGCAACCATTGTTTTTGTCGCCTTATCCGGTCATCTTCACGATATGTCAATGCAGGGCATTGTCGCGCGTCTCATCTTTGTTTCGAGCTATCCCCTCATCTTGTGGGGTTGGCGTTTTTTCACGCCCAACGAATGGCGGCGTTTGCGTCAGATGTTAAGGGGCGAGAAGCAACAACGCGGATGACCTGCTGCCCATTGCGCTGATTCTATCCTATGAGGAGGAGCCTGTGTCCAGTTCCCTCGCCAAGTATTTGTCTCAAAACCCCACCCCAAATCCCGGCTTTGTCGCGTATTTGGCCGCGCTGGAGCAAGTCGCTTCGGTATCTCCCGATGTGGCGAAAAATATCGTGGCTGAATTGGCTGACCAGCGTTCCAATCTCAAAATGATTGCCAGCGAGAATTATTGTTCTTTGCCCACACAACTGGCGATGGGCAATTTGCTCACCGACAAATACGCCGAGGGGATTCCCAACCACCGCTTTTACGCCGGCTGTGACAATGTCGATGCCATTGAAAGCCTGGCAGCCAAACGGGCCTGCGACCTGTTTGGCGCGGATCACGCGTATGTGCAACCCCACTCGGGTGCAGATGCCAATATGGTCGCGTTTTGGGCCATCCTCTCGGAACGCATTCAAGATGTCGCGCTTAAAAATGCGGGTCAAAAATCGCCTTTTGATCTCTCTGCCAAAGCCTGGGACGCGCTGCGTACGCAGTTGGGCAATCAAAAGCTCTTGGGCCTCGATCTCTCGTCGGGTGGGCATCTCACGCATGGCTATCGCATCAATGTCTCTGGTCGCATGTTTGAGGCGCACGCGTACACCGTCGACAAAAAATCTGGCCTGATCGACTACGATGAAATCCGCGATCAGGCCAGAGCCGTCACCCCTTTGATCCTCTTGGCGGGTTACAGCGCTTATCCCCGCAAAATCAATTTCCGCATCTTCCGGGAAATCGCCGACGAAGTGGGCGCGGTCTTGATGGTGGATATGGCGCATTTTGCCGGGCTCGTTGCCGGCAAGGTCTTCAGCGGCGACTTTGACCCCATTGCCCATGCCCACGTCGTGACCACCACCACACACAAAACCCTGCGCGGCCCCAGAGGAGGCATGATTTTATGCACCGAAGAATTTGCCGAACAGGTTGACAAAGGTTGCCCAATGGTGCTCGGCGGCCCCTTGCCCCACGTCATGGCGGCCAAAGCCGTTGCATTGCAAGAAGCCAGCACCCCCGAGTTTCGAGCTTATGCCGCCAGAATTGTCGATAATGCCCAAGTCCTCGCGCAAGCGTGTATGGCCGCGGATCTTACGGTTCTCACGGGCGGCACCGACAATCATTTGATCCAGATTGACGTCACCCCCTTCAACCTCACGGGTCGCCAGGCCGAAGCCCTGCTCCGCGAAGCCGGCATCACCCTCAACAAAAACACCATTCCCTTTGACCCCAATGGGCCGTGGTACACCAGTGGCCTCAGAGTGGGCACACCTGCACTTACGACCCTTGGCATGGGATCGGAAGAAATGCAAGAAATCGGCTTTATCATAGGCAATGTACTCACCCATGCGCGGCCCTTGAGATTTACCCGGGGCAAAAGCGCAGGGCAGTTTAGCAAAATAAAATACAAAGTCCAAGATGGGGTCATCGAAAATGCCCAACAAAGAGTCGCCACCCTCCTCAAGCGTTTCCCGCTCTATCCCGAACTCGACTTGGCATATCTCCAAAAGGCGTTTGGGGGGAAAGTCGCGAGAGGCGAGAGGTAAGAGATAAGAGTCCCCCGCCCCAAAGTCGGCTATCAGCGGTCCGCGCGCAAGTCGCCCAAGGGGTGCGTTGCCAGTGCCCCAAAAGAACCTTCAAACTGCGCGACACTAGGGTGAGCGTCTCTCGGAAATTTCACTTTTTTGCCACAAAAAAGCGGCGGGTTGCTGTAACCCGCCGCATCATATTGTTCCCTCTTGAAAATCAATCGCCTCCCATTGCTCAATCTCGGATGATTCTGAAAAAGGTCTCGTTGTGAGCCACGGCTTTGCCCACCCGGTCATGGGCTGTCACGGTTAGCTTATGAATACCCGCAGGAACTTGAGATACATCGATCTGCAAATAGGTGAACTCATCCGCTTGAAGCATCCTCATTTCAGTTCAAATTTCTTCTTTTATTAAAAGTTTGTTTGTAAAAAAATGTGCCAAGATCCACGCCTAAATTTTTTTGCATATCGTTTGATTACAATAATTTATTCCGAAAAAAATTTTCTTGGGAAAAATCGCGATCCAAAAATAAAGGGAGCAAGTGCGCCATCCATGGCGCACTTGCTGCGATCCGTTGACCAATGAAATGAATCGCATTGCACTTGTGAAAATAAAAGAACGCAAAGACTCGTGTCATCGCCGCACTGTGCCCCACCATGTTCTCAAATTCCCACAGAAAACAAAAAAGCGGCAGGTCTTTTCAACCCGCCGCTCTGTGTGCGTCCAATTGTTCCTATTTTTAATCGCGTACTGGCAGTCCCACAAACAACCGGCTGTACTCATCGGTCAGGGGATCGCGCTCGCGTTTTTGTGCGGCGCGGGCAAAGACCACGCCAGGCGTTTCTGAGCGGCGCGCGCGCGCCAAAACGCCATACCCGCCGGGCGCGCTCTGCGTTTCCAAATCGCTCTGAATGGCCAGCATCTCGGCCAGGGCATTGGCCAATCCCCAGCGCGCGCCAATCGCCCGCGCAAAAATCTCCGCTGGCATCAGCCCTTCTCGAAAACCGTGTTTCAGAAGTGTAAATCCACCCTGAGCGTTTCGCGCCACGCCCTGAGCGCCCACATAGAGCCTGATCTGCTGCCAATTGGCACGCGCACCACTTTCGACCAACAGCGCGGGCACGCCGAGTTCATCGTCGTCATAGCCGCGAAACCGCGCCAACACAGCCGATATTTCATCGGGATAATCGCGCCATGCATCCGGGTCATCACCCTCTGGCGGATCGGGCCAATCGAGCGACGAACCGATAAACGCGCTCATCGAAGCACCTGTTTTGCGCGCGGCCTCAAATCCCTTGTCCCACAAGCGTTCGGCCAAGTCGAGCGCGGCTTTGGCGCCGTCGCGCGCCAGGGCGTCTGTCAGCCATGCCATCACGTGTGTCTTATCGACAAACAACCCTTTGCGCGGCGCGATCCCATCGCCCACAATCGCTGCGATCTCCCGCAACCCCGCGTCTGTCATACTCATATACGCCAGGCCAAACAGCGCGTCGTGCGTGGGGTGTATTTTCTCGCGCGCGATCAGACCCGGATCGTGCGCGAGGTGTGCCACTGCCGAGAGGTGATCGCCAGCGGACCGTTGCCCTGCTTCGGTCAGCGGTACAAAAATCGCCACTTGATCGCCGTCAAAATCCAGATTCATCATCTTGCAAAGTGCCACACACACGCGAATGGCATTGCCGGGCACGCGCACCGGGTGACACGCCACGAACGCGGTTGGCGAAACCGCGGGGTTGCGGAGCACAACCGCCCACAACTCGGCCATGGCTGCGTCCAAGGCCGCTTCCGCTTTTTTCGTCCGCATGCCCACTTCTTCAGCCCCCACCGAGCGCGCGGCAAACGGCCCAAACACGGTCCACGCCATGTCTTCGGGCACGCCGACCTGATCGTATCGCAAGTCCGCGCTGGGCACAGTCACCGAACGCCCGCTGAACAACGCGCGCGTCTGAAATCGCAAACGCGGCAAATCGCAAAAATCGCAAACGCGATCAGACAGGGTTTCAACTGCGCGATTGATCAACACATCTGGCGCGCCATTTTCGATCATCTCCCGCAAGCGGTCGTTGGCCTCTTTTACGGCTCGGGGCGCGTCTTTGCCCACATGGGTCAGGGAATGCCCAGACAGCCACGGGTGTGGAACCGCACGCACAAGCGCGATATCCCCCCCGCGTTTCAAGGAAAACTCGGCGCCGTGCTCATCCAACGCGACAATCACCCCACCGTCTGCCAAACGCTTGACCAGACCCTCAAACTCGGGCGACGGCGCGGTGGGGGCAACAGGCCCTGCGGCGACGCGGTCGGCCATGGTATTGGCATCGTCTCGATACGCGGAGCACGCATTGAACAAATCGCCAATCACCCCAAAAGCCCCCGCTTCTCGCAACGCCAAAAACTCCGTCTCACCCACTGCTTGACCGCGCTGCTTTGGCTCGACACTTGCGTGAATTTTATCCGCGGCAAGATGCAACGTGCGCCCCCAATACACCCACCCCACTGTGGTGCGGCGCAGCAGGGGTTCGCCATTCAGCGTCAGGGTGTCCATGCCGTCTTCTGCTAGCCCATGTGCTTTCAACTCGGCGCGGAGTCCGTCGTCTTTTGGCGCGCCAAACACGGGAACGACAACAGGCTCTCCCACGGCCTTTGCCACGCGCCCCATCGCGGCTTCGCGCACCTGTCCAAAATTTAATCGCGACGGCAACCCGCACACGCTGACGATGAGTTCGACACGCGTACCATCCGACAAGGTGGGCATCTCATTATCCGGCACAATGCGCGACACCACCCCCTTAAAACCGTGTCGATTGCTTATTTTGTCGCCCGGCGCAACGCGATTGGGCAACATCATGCGATTGGCTGCGGATTCGCTTATCACAAGCGCGTCTTCATGCGCGTCCCCATCCCATGCCATAAACGCGGTCAGCAGATTGTAGCCCGTCCAAAAATGCGGGTCGCGCGGTTCACACCCGGTTTGCACCATCGCGGGTTCCGACTCCAATGCTTTGCCGTCGTATTGCGCGTGATAGGCATGCCACGCGCCGCGCTCATCGCGCGGCATATCGGGTCCTGGCGCGCCGATCCACTGTCGCATCATGTTCACCCCCATCAAAACGCGATTGGTGTCATTGTGTTCCAAAAACGGAATCACCGCCGCGCCGATGCCCAGTCGTTTTTCAGGCGCGTCGTCTTCGATCACCAATTTGCCATCGCGAATGGTCGCGCCCTGCGCCACCTCCAAAATCCGCGCGATATTTGGCCCTTCTGGCGTGCAATAAGGACACACGCGCCCATCGTGCGACGGATGATAGCAATTTGCCATCCCCTCGGCCTCGCCGAGAATGGGGATCAACGTTATCCGCCGCAAATGAACGTGCATATCCTGCCAGTTGGTCGCCTGCAAATACTGCGATGTGGGTTCGCGCGTCAAAAATGCGTGAATCCAATCGCCCAACGGCATCCATGTCTCCACGACATCTTCGAGCATTTCAGGCATCTTTTTTAACCGTTGGGCGATATCATCGCGCAACTGCTCGCCCACACACCGAATTTCCGCGCGCGCCAAATCCATCTCCGTCGGCACGGGAACCACCGTGCGGAAAAATCCATCCACCTTAAACCGCCCCCAGTCGTCGGGTTGCGGAATATTTTTGTACACCACCGCTTTGCCGCCCTGAACTGCAAGATGCAATTCACAGGTGTATTCATCCTTCGACACCACCCGATAATCCGCCAGCAGCACCTTATCCGCCAACAATTCGGGCAGCCCCTTTTGCACAAACCCATCCCACGAAACTCTATGCCACGGAGCCTTCACTGCAAGACCCATTTCAAATTCCTCCTGTTTGTTAAAGATGCAAGACGCGAGAGGGTAGAAGGAGGAGTCTCTTGTCTTTCAATTAATATGCGGATGCTTTCCTCTCCCCCATCCTTCGGCGAGTTGCTTGCGCGCGTGAAACAGCCGCGATTTTACCGTGCCCTCTGGAATCGCCAGTCGCTTGGCAACCTCGCCGAGTGACACCTCATCTTCGTACACCATCTGAAACACCTCGCGCTTTTCCTCTGGCAACGCATCGATCAACTGCTGCAACCTGCGCCGCTGTTCCGCGCGTTCCAATTCCACATCGGGCCCCAGTGCGGCCCGATCGATCATCCAGCCTGGAACGGGTCGCTCTTCGTCCTCATCTTCATGAAGCGACGGCATGTGCAAGGGCTGTTCGCGGCGGCGTTTTGTGCTACGCAAGTGATTCAGCGCCAAATTTCTCGCAATGCGAAACAGCCACCCGCGAAATGACCCGTGCCCCGACCATTGATCGGCCCGATTCCAAACGCTGAGAAAAACCTCTTGCGTCAAATCCTCTGCGGTGCTCGGATCGCGCAGCATCCAGGATATCCGCTCGGTCACCTGCGCCTGATAGCGCGCAAACAGCAGCGCGAAAGCCCCTTGATCTCGCGCCACAATCCGCTGCATCAAAATCGCGTCCGATGGTGTCAAAAAAGTGCCCTCCTGTGAGGCATGGACACCGCGCAATGCACATGGGTTCAAAAAATCGGACGGAATGGGAAATTCTCCAAAACGACTGTCACTTGGGTTTGCGTTCTCGTTGGCGTTGGGTTATACTTCTATAGGTGGTTGTGGTTGAACCGCGCATTGAATTTCAAGGAGGTAGAACATGGCTGACACGCGAATGCCCGAGGTTGAAACGCGGCGGAGAACAGCCGTCATTGATTGCGATGTTCACGTCGCGATGGCATCGGGTGATGTGTGGTTTCAATATCTTCCGGAAGCATGGCACGATTATCACCGAACCATTGGTGGACGCGGCCGCATGGGGTCGGCGTATCCTCGCGCGGTGCCGAATGCCGCGCGCCACGACGCATGGCCTCCTTCGGGGCCGCCGGGATCTGATTTGGCATTTCTGCGCGCGCAATTGCTGGACGAGTGGGATATGGATTACGGCATTTTAACGCCTTTGATCGGCGTGGGCGGGCAGCAAAATTTGCCTTATGCAGCGGCGATGGCACAGGCCGTGAACGATTGGCAAGCCGATGTGTGGCTCGGGCGCGAGCCCCGGTTGCGCGGGTCTGTTATTGTGCCTTATGAAGACGGCGAATTGGCCGCAGCAGAAATTGACCGGTTGGGCGATCATCCGGAATTTGTTCAGGTGCTTCTCATGGTACGTACAATGGAACCCCTGGGCAGGCGCAAATACTGGAAGATGTATGAGGCGGCTGTGAGAAACGGCTTGCCCATTGCGATTCACTTCGGCGGCACGGGCGCGGGTCCAATTACGGGCGCGGGCAAGCCCTCGCATTATATTGAAGACCACGGCGGCATGCCCACGGCATTTCAGGCGCAGGTGACGAGCCTGGTGTATGATGGCGTGTTTGAGCAATTTCCAGATTTGAAGGTGGTGTTGATCGAGGGCGGGTTTGCGTGGATCCCTGCGCTGATGTGGCGGTTGGATCGCTGTTATCAACAGTTGAATGTGGAATTGCCGCATCTAAAACGGCTGCCCTCGGAATATATTCGCGATCATTTCTGGATCAGCACGCAGCCCATGGAAGAACCCCCTCAACGCGAATATTTTTTTCAAATGATGGATCATCTCGATATGAACGACAGGTTGATGTTTGCCACCGATTATCCCCATTGGGATTTTGACGCGCCCGATGTGGCCCTGCCTTCGGGCATGGACAAGGCCACGCGACGCAATATTCTCGCGGAGAACGCGCGGGCGTTGTACAATCTGGCATGATTACGAGGATCAAAAAATGAAACTCATCAAGGCCAAAATTTTGGATGCCACACATCTGGAGTTCAGCCAACCAGTACCTGATCAACAGGGGGCTGATATTGTGATCGCAATACCAGATAAAGACGAAGAGGAAGGCGAGTGGTATCACCTCTCAAAAGAGCGATTCCTGGCAGCTTACGACGAGGCGGATGCGATCTACGATGACTTATGAGTTTGGTGATATTGTGTTGGTTAAATTTTCTCAGTCTGGAACAGGTCAATGCAAGCAACGGCCCGCGCTTGTTGTATTAGACATTGGTGACGCTGATGTTGTGGTGGCTCCTATAACTTCCCGAATCTCGCGTTCTTTAGGGCGAGTAACTTCTGATGATGAAATACAACTGAAAACATCTTGGCAAATGCTGTATTCACGGTGAGCGAATCGTCATGGCAAAACACATTATTGGAACGGTTGATGAAATTCCGCCGGGCGAGCGGAAATTGGTGACGCTCGAGGGGCGAGAAATCGGCGTGTTTAATATCAATGGCGAATTTTACGCCCTGCGAAATCGGTGTCCACACCAAGGCGGCGCGCTGTGCAAGGGTCGGGTGTCGGGCTTTGTGACGGCCAAAGTGCCCGGGGAATACGCGTACGCGCGCAAGGGTGAAATTCTGCGTTGTCCGTGGCATGGGTGGGAATACGATATTAAGACCGGGCAATCGTGGGTTGACCCCGCCAGTGTGCGCGTGCGGAGCTATGACGTGGAAGTCGCGCCCGGCGCAGAGATAGCAGGCGCGGGCGACACGGCGGGATTGGTGAAGGGGCCTTATGTGGCTGAAACATACCCGGTGACCGTGGAGAAGACGTATCTCATTGTAGAAATATGATCGCGATGTAGGTCGTTTGGACGATTGCCACAAAACGCGCCGGAGACGCTGCGATCGCCGCACGCGGTCCGGCCGCGGTTACTCGCGAAATCACGAGGTGCTAAACCGTTGCCAAATGCGAAAGGAGTCGCATTCCCATGCGCGTGGGCATTATTTCTTTTTTGCACGAGTCGAATACGTTTATCAGCACGCCAACGACCCTAGACGCTTTTCGACGAGACGGGATTTTTACGGGGCAGGCGATGCGCGATCACTATTTGGGCGGGCATCACGAAGTCAGTGGATTTTTCGAGGGCTTGGCGTCGGCAGGCATAGACGCGCTGCCGATTTTTCATGCGGGTACAACGCCTTCTGGGCGCATTGCGCGAGAGGCCTGTGACGCATTGATGACGCGGATGTTTGAACAGGTGGCGGCTGTCCGCGCAGTGGATGGATATCTCGTGGCGCCTCACGGGGCAAATTCAGGGGTGGGCGATGCGTACCGCGATTTGGATGGATACTGGCTATCGCGTTTGCGCGCGATGGTTGGGCCTCAAAAGCCGATCATCTGCACGATTGATCCCCACGCCAATTTATCGCCGCGAATGGTTGCCGCATGCGATGCCACCATCGCCTATCGCTCGAACCCCCATCTCGATCAGAAACCGCGCGGATTGGAAGCCGCATCGCTGATGGCGCGCGCGCTGAAACGCGAAATTGAGCCCACGCAAGCCGCTGCTTTTCCCCCCATTGGCATCAATATCGAGCGGCAGTTGACCGCTGCGCCGCCGTGTTTGCCGATGTATGAACTGGCAGATGAGATGCTGCGTGAACCGGGGGTGTTGTCGAACAGCATTGTGCTCGGGTTTCCATACGCAGATGTCGAAGAAATGGGGTCGGCATTTGTGGTGGTGACAGATGGGGATCCGCAACGCGCGCAAGTGCTGGCAGATCGTTTGGCGGATTATTTGTATGCACATCGCGCGGACTTTGTGGGCGAATACATCGCCATTCCCGACGCCGTCGATAGGGCTGTCGCCCAAAAAGGGCCTGTTTGTTTGCTCGATATGGGCGACAATGTGGGCGGGGGATCTGCCGGCGATGGCACGGCGATTGCGTGCGAATTGCACGCGCGCGGCACCGCGACGGGCTTTGTGTGTATTTTTGATCCGGAATCGCAGCGGCGCGCCAGAGAAGCAGGGGTTGGAAATCGCGCGGTCTTGCGCATCGGCGGCAAAACAGACGATTTACACGGCGCGCCCCTAGAAGCCGAGGTGCGCGTGCGGAGTTTGCACGGGGGGAAATTTAGAGAAGCCGAGGTGCGGCACGGCGGGCGGACATCTTTTGATATGGGGCCAACAGCGGTTGTAGAGACAGATACCGGGCTCGCGATCAGCCTGACTTCGCGGCGCGTGGTACCCGTGAGTTTGGGGGTGATGACGAGTTGTGATCTCGATCCATCGGCCTTTCAAGTGATCGTCGCCAAAGGCGTCCATGCGCCAGTTGCGGCATACCAACCCGTGTGTACGGCTTTGATTCGCGTGGATACGCGCGGCGCGACTGCGGCGGATATGCGAAATTTTGAATACCAATTTCGACGGGTGCCGATGTATCCGTTTGAGGAAGTGGAGAGATGAATGCCCGCGGCATGGAGGAGTGTGTTTTTTGAAAATTTTATTGACCAATGACGACAGTTTGGATTCGCCTCTGTTTCGGCTTGCAGTTGATTATTTTCAGGCCATGGGCGAGGTGAAAGCCGTGGTGCCCGCGGCAGAGCAGAGTTGGAAAGGCAAGGCGATGACGCGGTTGGGTATGCTGCACCTAGAGCCATTGGATGGATTTGCGTGTGCGACATACGCGCTTTCGGGAACGCCGGCGGATTGCGCGAATTTTGGCATTTATCACGTCTTCGACAATAAACCCGATCTGGTGATTTCGGGCGTTAATATGGGCAGCAATGCAGGATTGGGATTCGCGCTTTCATCGGGTACGATTGGGGCGGCCCTAGAGGCCAATATTGCGGGATTGCCGGCGGTGGCCTTGTCGCAGATTTTGCCCGGCCATGTATTTCGACACTGGGTTGAACATCGCGTCCTGCAACCCGATGTGCGGGAAGGGTTGTTGAAAAATTGTCGCGCGATGTTGCACCGCGTCGTTGCGTTTTTGAAGGCACAAGCAAATTTTCTGTCTGAACCCGTGACGTGGAATGTGAATCTGCCCTGTGAACCGAGCCACGGCTGGCAAGTCGTGCCAACCGCGATCGGCCATGCGTTTTACGCCTCGTGTTTTGAAGCGTCAGAAGATGGTTATTATCACAATACCGATCAGCCCGAAGTGGAAGAACGCAACGGCACGGATGGTATGGCCTTGCGCGAAGGCCATGTGAGTGTCACGCGATTGGATATTCGCGTGTTGGGGCAGAAGTGAATGCTCCGACCTTTCCCCCCGACCCCCTGAGAAGCGGGTATGGCACAACGGGATTGGACACTTGCGGAGGGAGGTCACAACTTGAGTTTAACAGTGGGAGATGAGCATGGGCAATACTGAACAAAACCCTTTCAGCACATGCTTTGAGGGTGTGGTACCTGCGATTGCGACCCCGATGGGGCGCGATGGGCAATTTGACGAAAAGGTGTTTCGCAAAATTGTAGAGTTTAATATTCAAGCCGGTGTACACGGGTTTTGGGTTGCGGGCGGCACGGGCGAAAGCGTGTTGTTGGACGACCGAGAAAACAGGCAGATTGCATCCGCGATTGTGGATCAAGCGAATGGCCGGGCAAAGGTCATTATGCATGTGGGCGCGCCGACAACCGATCGCGCCGCGCGATTGGCCGAGCACGCGGCCCGCGCGGGCGCGGATGCGCTGTGTTGTGTGCCGCCGTTTTTTTATCACCGCGATGCCGACGATATTGCCGAGCACTATCGGATTGTGGCGGGCGCGGCGGATCTGCCGCTGTTTGTGTACAATTTGCCGGGGGCAACAGGTGTGGAAATTTCGCCGGGGATGATGGCAAAAATTCAAGATCGCGTGCCGCAACTGACGGGGTTAAAGCATTCGGCACTGACATTTGCACACGTGAGGGCGTTTGCCGAGATGGGATTGGCGTGTTTTATTGGCAACCACCGCTTGATGTTGCCCGCCATGACAATTGGCGCGTGTGGATGCGTGGATGGCCCGCTGAATGTATTCCCCGAATTGTGGATGGCGATTTGGACAGCCTATCGCGCGGGCGACCTGAAAGCAGCGGAACGCGCGCAGAAAAAAGCCACGCGTGCTTATGACGCTTTGAGCGCGGGCGGTGGCTTTCATTCGGTGATCAAAGCCGCATTGAGTGAACGCCTGGGCGTCGAGTGTGGAGACCCGAGGCCGCCGGGCAAGCCGGTGAGCAATGCACAACGCGCGCAGATCAAAAAAACAATAGAATATTTCACACGTTAAGCGGATCAATCCACCAGGGGAAAAAGCGTTTCAAACACCTCGTCTGTCCGGTTTCGCCAACTTATCCAACCCGCGCCGTCGTTGACTTCGCCCCCCGCAAAGGTGTATCCCCTTTTGTGCAACAGCCGGGCAAAGGACGCCGTGCTTTTGCCCAGGTCATTTCCCTCCATAGGGCTTCGCAAATCGTATTTTCCCCAGTCCAAATAAATTTTTATGGGCCACTGGGTTGACGCCTCAAAAACCAGCGCGGCGTCATTGGCCTCTGCTGTCTGGTCCCACGACATGGACTGTATAGCCATCTTGCCAAAAATCTCGGGATGTGTGAACGTGGCATAAAAAGCCATAAAACCGCCGTAAATCGTCCCCATATTTGCCCGCGCCTCGCGATGCCTGATCGCGCGATACGTCTGATCGACATAAGGCACAATCTCATCGGTGAAAACCCGCGTGTACGCATCGCGCGTTGCCCCCACATACTCTCTATACCCACCCCCAAAAAGAGATGGCACAAAAACCACAATCACGGGACGCACGCGCTCGCCGATAATATTGTCCAGCGAAACATCCACCTTTCCGAGCGACCACTGCCGACGCGCAGCGTGAACATAGACAACGGGATAGTGCTCGTCGCTTTCGGCATACCCCGCTGGCAGGTAAATCTCCAATTTGCGATGGCCCTGAATCGCGGCACTTTCAAAACGCGCGGAATCGATCCTGCCGTGTATGCCCTCTCGGCGCTTTTTTAGATGATCGGGCATTTGCCAGCGCGGCATCCCGAACCAAGAAGCGCGGCCAAAAAAGAGCGACCGAATCTGCCGCGGATTGTGCGGATCGGGAATAGACCGCTGTAAATTGAGTGTATAGCGATAGGTGATGCGGGCATCGGACTTGAGTTGTGCGGTGAAAAAAAACAAATCCGTACCCTCAATTCGGTGCATGGACTGATCAAATCGGCGCCCCACGTGATCGCCCGTCACAGTCACATCGTCCGCGGCGCCGCGATACACAAAATGCACGAGATTCTCGCCCTCCAAAATCGGAAAGGTCTTCTGTTTTGCCATAAACTGATCGATCCGCGTTTTCTTATCTGCCGATTGATCGACCTCGGCGACAAACTGTGCAAAACGCGAGTTGGCTGCCATCTCATCCCGTTTGCCCGCTGATGCTGCAATGCCTGGCGCGACTTCGACACAGGCGATTTCCGACATGCTGCGCGCGTAAAACTTGCCATGGGCAAAGCTGGCGTGTGACCATGCAATATCGTCAAAAAGGGCCAAACGGGCTGTTTCTCGATACCCTTCACCCGAAGTCCGTGCCACCGCCAATTTGCCATCCTTTGTCATAATCACGAGGTGGTTATCCACGACGATGGGCAACCCATCTCCCGGCTCGCGCGACCGCCACAAGCGTTCTCCGGTGTCCGCGCTGATGCATGTGAGAATGCGCCGGTTATAGCCAAACAGCAGGCCCTTGGCAAAAACCGCGTCTATGTACGTCCCTCGGATATGGCGCGTGCGCCAAATTTCCTCGACCGCAAACCCATCGCCATCTGCCCGTACGCCCACCAGCATCCCACCGTTCTTGACAAAAAATCGGCCTTTGCCAACCGCAACCGGATATCCGCTCGTGTTGACCGCGCCGGCCTGCCCGCGATGGGCGAATTGCCAAAGCACGTCACCCGTTTCGGGCGCCAAACCAGCGAGATATTTGTCGCCGTAAAAGACGAGATGTCGGCGATTGCCAAACGCGAACAAACCCGGCGATTGGTAAGCGACCGAATCGTCCACGGCCGACCAAATCAAATCTCCGGACGCAGGATCAAATGCCGAAATGGCGTGCATACCCCCCGTTTGCACAATCAGGCGATTGTCGTGTAAAATTGGCGATGAGGTAAAGCCCCAAAACGGTGCTTTGGCCCCATAGTCCGCAACGAGATCGACGGCCCACAGCTTTTCGCCCGTCTTCGCATTGAGCGCGAACAGACTTCCCCGAGGGCCTAAGGCGATGACCTCGTCCGCTGTCAAAACGGGCGTTGACAAGGGGCCACTCTGCGAGCCGTAATGTCCCAAATACGCGGCGCCGATCTCGTATTTCCACAGTTCAGACCCATCTTCGGCGTTGAGGCCCACAACGTAATCAGAGGTCTCGTCGGAAAACATCGTCACAACCAGATTCCCGCGCGCGGAGATCGGCGAATATCCGGCGCCGAGCGGCTTTTTCCAAACGACCCTCAGGGCGTAGGGCTGATCCACGGGAAAAACGCCCGCATCATCAACCCGAAAATTGCGATTGGGACCGCCCCAACTCGGCCAGTCTGTTTCCGCCCCCGCCCCTTGAAACAATAACAAAACCACAAAAAGCACCTTCACGCGACTGTTCATAATATTCCCTTTTGATTTACATGTGATGTTGTGCAGCTTTGAGAAGTTGGCGATCACAACCTGTGTACTCGCAAGATGCAGAATGGAAGTTGCAATGTCAACATTCCCGCTAGGGGAGAGGTCAGACCACAGCACGCCTTTGCACTCCTGAACAATGCCTATTGGCTACCCATCCCCTCTTGCATCTTACCTCGTATGGGTATTGTTGGGGCGGGCGAATCGCTAAAAACCCCTTTGTTCATCTCGTGGCGTTTTTTATTTTTTTCACAAAATTTTCGCACTGATCCGGGCATTTTGTAATAAATTCTCAATCGATAACCTTACGCAGTTTACCGGAAAATGCTTTATTTCGCTACAATATTTTGTATATCCCATTTCAAGGGAATGGCGAGATATAGCGTGGCTGCGCGAGGTCAGTTATTCAGTTAAAATCCCAACTCTTTATCTCACAAAGGGTTATGGGATTGACCGTTTTTTAACCTCAGGAGCAGGAAATAAATACATGAATCAACGGGTTCTCTGGTGGATCGCGGTCAGTTTTATTTTCGGGCATGGGGTATGGGCTCAAGATACCGATACTGTGATGGTGCGAATTTTGCACAGCAATGATGTGATGGGGCAGTTGAGACCGATGGCGCAGCGCGTAGCTTTTGTGCGAGCACTTGCCAAAGAGGGACATACACTTGTCTTAGACGCGGGCAATGCACTGGGTCCTGCCGCGCTGTCGGTCTGGGATCAAGGCAAGACAATGGCAACGGCCATGGCCGCGGCCGGATACGCGGCCATGACACCGGGCAATCACGAATTTAATTATGGATTGGATGTCCTGGCGCAGCATCGAGAAACACTGCCGTTTTTGGCGGCAAATTTGCGTAGTCCGTCAGGGCGAGCATTGCCATTTGAAGGGTATCGAATTTTTGAGGTCTCAAATGTGACCGTGGGCGTCATCGGCGTGGTGTCCACGCGACTGAACGAAAGAATAAACCCGAGCGTCGCTCAGGCACTTGTCATTGATGACCCGCTTAAAAGCATTGCAAAGACGCGACAAAAGCTAAACGCCGATTACGTGGTGGTGCTGGGCAACATGCCCATGTCCGAGGCGATGGAAATGGCGCAAAAAGCGAAGGGCATTGATCTGGTCGTAACGGGCGGCGATGGGGCATCGGCATACCTTTCAACTTTGACGCGACTGATAAACGGAGTACAGGTGGTCACAACACCGCGTGGCGGTGCATACATGGGCGTGATGGATGTGGTGTTTGGGCGAGTAAACAATAAATTTGAGATAATACGCACCCAGGCCCAGACCCTCAAAGTAGGAGATGAGGCAGACGAACCCGTGGCCGCATTGATCGCGGATTTGGAAAAAGCTTATGCACGGGAAACAGGCGAGGCCCTGGGTTTGATTGTGGGCAAGAGTTTAGATCAGCAGGTCGAGGTGGTGGCGAATTTGATGCGGTGGCATACTGGGGCGGAAGTCGGGATGGTGCATCGGGGCGCGTTTCGACAGAAAGCACCCGTAGATTCGATTTTTGCACGCGACGTGGGGGGCTTTGTGCGCTTTGATGAGGTGCTCGTCAAGATGGAATTGTCGGGTTCTCAACTCAGATCCATCGCGAACCGGAGCAAGCGGGCGGGCAAGGGCGATGCGGGTTTGATTTTTGCCGGTCTCAACAAAAAAGAAATGCTGGTCAATGGTCGCGATATTCAAAACAAAGAGCTTTATCAGATTGTGACGGTGGCTTATTTGGCCGAAGGAGGCGCGGGATATCGCGAACTCAAAGATGTGAAAAGCGTGCAGCGCACGCAAATTTCACTGCTGTCGCTTCTCGTCAATGCCCTGAAAGTATGGGGTACAATGAGTTCTGAGACTTTTGCCACGCTGGATCATCGGCGGGTATGGCGGACGGGTTGGGCAGTGGAAGGGGCGTTTCGGCGCAACTATGTGGATGGCACCGCTGAAAATTATCGACAGAATCGCGAACACGTATCGTTTTTGCGCGGGGAAACGAGCATTGCGTGGAATATCAGCACGCGATATTTTTTTAGTTATGAATCGGGACTCCACGCGCTGTTGCTGGAAAATATCAATGATTTTGGACAGATAGGTACTTCGTTCGGCAATCTGGAAACATCATCGGACCGATTGAATGTCGAAATGACATATCGGCGGCGCATGCGACATTGGCTAATCCATCCCTTTGTGCGTAATGGCATGAATACAACCCTGACATCTGGCAATGGCAACAGACCATTTCTATTGCGATCAAGCCTGGGGTTTCAGCGTCGGTTTGGGCACCTGATCGTGCAATTTGCAGCACGCGCCCAGCGCGACTTTGTCGGAGGTCAGAGCGATATAGGTGCTGAAATCACCCTCAACTATCAGAGGCGTTTGCGATACGGCGGGCGCTTGCGTTCGCGCGTGAGAAGCTTTTTGGGTTTGACGGATCGAAAGGTGATTTCGGTAGAGAATTACAATACACTGAGCTTTCCTTTGGCCGGGTCGTTGAGTCTAACCGTGCGACAGAATAATTTTCTCTATCGGGTGGATAAATTTCGGGCTGCACCGGCACATGGCATCGCGTTGCGCTCAGATTTAACTTTGGGCCTGGCTTATGGGTTGGATTGGAAATGGTTTTAGGGCGAATTGCTAAAATCGGCTCATCTCGACAAAATGCAAGATATGGCAAATTTTCGACCTGTCATAGCGCAAGGAGAGATCTTATGAAAGTGCTGCCTCATCGCCGGCGGCGTGACACTCGTCGCCGTGGCCGCCCGGCTGGCGCGCCTGCATTGGATTCTCCTTTTCGCCGCGCTGCCGATGCTATACCGGGCTAGTGCTCTGTTCCGGGGGCTGGAGGCCGCCGCGGCACTGTTCATGCTGGGGCTGTTCTTTCTGTCAATCTGTCTCTTCGCACGGAACCCGAAGCGATATAAGTGGTCGCTGACCGCCGTCGCCTTTGCCCTGCCCTGGGTGCGCCTGGAGCACATCGCCATATCGTTGGCGGCAACAGGAGCGTTGTGCCTCATTGGAGTGGTCAAGGCAGGAGCGGCCGCCCGGCGCGTCCCGGAAGAGTCGGTCCGTTCCATACCCGCGCTCGACGCAATTACGCCGTTGTGCGGTGCAGTTGCCGGCATCCTCGTGTACTTCGCCTACAACTACCTCGTCTTTGGCGGCATCGTGCCGGTGAGCGCCGCGATCAAGCATGATTGGTCGCAGGAGCTATGGGATAGGGAAGGCGGCTACAGCATCGTCCAGAACTTCCAGGATGTATTGTATATTCCCGTCTTCGACTACGAGCTGCTGGTTGCGCTGGAGGTCTGCGCCTACCTTCTGCTGGTCTGGTGGTTCGCCCGCCGCTCCCGCAACCGAAACGACTGGCTACTGCTGGCCTTTATGGTAAGTATGTTCGGCTTGGCGGCCGGCCATCTGGCAAAATTTGCACAGACCGTTCTCACCGTGCACCCCTACTTTGGGAGGTATGGCTGGTATTTCGTCCCGGCCTACCTGATGATGGTGCTAATCGTTCCCGTGAGGTGCTACGTCGCCCTTCACCTCATCCGCCGTTTCATCGGGACAAGATCGCCCAAGCTGCCAATGTTCTGTCTGAGCTTGGGCATTGTCTTGCTTATTGCGATCTTCCTGTTTACAAGGGCGAATTTCACCGGGCCGTTCCGGTTTGTTGACCAAGAGAGCGAGTCAACCTACCATGATAATTGGCTGATTAATATACAGATAGGCACGCGGGTCATGAATCGCGTTCTTCCCGAAGACAGCATAATCGGGTCGTGGGACGCCGGCGTCATAGGGTACTTCTCAGACTTTCCCGTAGTGAACCTGGATGGCTTGGTCAATTCCTACGACTATTTTCACGCAACAAAAGAGCATGCGTGGGGGCGTGAATTCAAGTCCCTCCACCGGGCGTTTGGAATAAGTCACTTAGCCAATGCCGCCGGAGCTGTCTTCGACAATGTGCTTTTTGAAAGTCCGACGCACAGTGCAGGGAGAGGTAGAAGACAAAAGTTCACACTCGCATCCGTTGACCCGCTAGAAGATGTTGATGTCGCCGCCTGGTTCTGGGAAAGGATTGAACCTAACTTTGACTATCATCAGAATGGTGTGGGGTTGATTGTGGACGGGCGATTGGCGCAGGCGTTCGCCAGGGATTGCGCTCCGGATGAGTTGATAGTATGGTCGTGGACCGGTCAAGGGGGTGAAACGGTGGTCAAACCCGGGACGAACACCCACCGGAACCCGACCGGGTTATGCGTGGGCGCGCTCGTGCTGCCCCGCGACGCGCTCCCTCCGGTGCGGGTTGGGACGATGACAGCGACCGACTACCTCGTGGAGTAGTTGAAGGGCGGCGAAACAGCTGAGGCCCGTTGGCATCCGTGGGAGGGCGTAGGGAGAAATCGCATGGGTTTCTGCAGGGGCTGTTGCTGTGCTGTCCGGCACTGATATTCAGTGCTTTCACAGAATGCGTAAGCACGCCCTGTTTTTGGTTTGGGCACTAAAAATGGCTGGAAAAAAAAGTGTGTCGCACCGCGGCCATCGCATCGAATAATCGCGCGATATCCTCGTCAGTATGCGTTGCCATAACCGAAAGGCGCAACCGGCTTTCGCCTTTGGGCACAGTGGGCGGGCGTATGCCGTAGAGATAGATGCCGCGCTGGTAGAGATAATCGGATATCGCAACGGTTTTTTTGGCGTCGCCAATGAGCACAGGCATGATCTGCGTTTGAGACCGCGCCAGATCAAAATCCAGAGCCTGAAGCCCCTCGCGAACGGTTTTTGTATTGTGCCAGAGGCGTTGGCGCAAACTGGCGTGGCTCTGAATGAGGTCGAGCGCGGCCGCGGTGGATGCACAGGCGTCGGGTGGCATCGCCGTTGTGTAAATATAAGCCGCGGAACGGTTGCGAATCAGATCGATGAGCGCGCGGCTTCCACAGATAAAACCGCCCGACGCGCCCAAAGCCTTGCTGCCCGAGGTCATGTGAATGTCAACCGCATCGGGTGGCAAGCCAAAGTGTTCAAATGTGCCGAGGCCCTGACGCCCGAGCACGCCGGTCGCGTGGGCGTCATCGACCATCAGAATGGCGCGGTATTGTTCGGCGAGGGAAACGAGCGCGGGCAGGGGGGCAATGTCGCCATCCATCGAAAAGACGCCATCCGTGACAATGAGGCGGCGGCGATGCGCGGCCGCGGTTTTTAGCAGAGATTCGAGATGCGCGAGATCGCAGTGGTTATAGACCGCAATTTGCGCGCGGGACAGGCGGCAGCCGTCAATGATGCTGCGGTGGTTTAACTGGTCGCTAAAAATAATGTCGCCGCGAGTGACCAAAGTGGGAATAACGCCCAAGTTGGCCGTGTAACCGGTGGGAAATGCAATGGCCGCTTCTGTGCCGAGGAAATGGGCGACGCGGCTTTCGAGTTCGGCATGCGGGGACATATAGCCCGAAATCAGCGCGGACGCTGCGGTGCTGCTTCCATACATGTTGAGTGCTTCCACCGCCGCGCCTTTGAGGGCGGGATGGTTGGCCAAGCCCAAATAGTTATTTGAGCAAAAGAGGACGAGGTCCCGCCCGTCAATGCGAATGCGGGGTTCTTGGCAGGTTTCCACACAGCGCACCGAGCGATAAACACTTTGCCTGTGCAAAGTCTGGAGTTCTGAATGCAGATCCGGCAACATAGACGATACTCCATTTGCGTTTGACTGAAATTTGACCCGCATTTATATTCAACAATCTTTGTATCTTTTGCAACAGGGATTGTTAAAAAATAAAGCAACCACAGATAACCACGGATGAACACGGATGAGGGTGCGGGACAATACATCGGGTTGGAAGCTAGCCCTGGGGTATCCGATTCTATCGGGCCTGCTGATGGCGGCGGCATTTCCCCCCTTGCCCCTCGGCTTTTTGGCGTGCATCAGCTTGTTGCCCCTCATTCCCGTTGCCCAAAACCTGCGCGGTGGCGTGGCTTATGGTGCGGGGTTTTTGCAGGGCGTGGTCTTTTACGGTGCAACCATCTATTGGATCGCGTGGATTACCCCCCCAGGCATGGCGGGGGCAATTTTCTATATGGCACTCTTTCGGGGGTTGTTCGTGTGGTTGTGGTCGGTTGCCCTGTCGCGCGCGCGCGGGTTGGGCTTGTGGATAACGCCCTTTTTGTGGGTGGGATTTGAATATTTCAATACCCTGGGCGATCTGGGGTTTCCGTGGATGCTGCTCGGGCATGCGCTGGTGGATTATTTGCCGCTGATTCAAATTGCAGAAGCCACCGGGGTTTACGGCGTGTCCTTTTGGGTGGTGGTGGTCAACCTCATTGCATTCGAGATCGCCAGACGCGCTCGGCGCGGCCCGATGGTTGGCGCGCTCATGCTAACTTTTGCCGCGCCCTTGGGATTTGGCTTGTGGCGCATGGGACAACCCCTTGCCGAAGGCGACCTCAAAGTCGCCATTGTACAGCAAAACGTGCGGCCCGTCGAGAAATCCTACTGGGGGTTTGACCACAATTTTGACACCCTGAAACCCCTGACCATTCAGGCGGCGCAAACGGGCGCGCAACTCGTCGTGTGGTCAGAGGCCGCTGTGCCTGCGTACTTAAAAAGCGCGCGGCCATTGCACGACAGATATCAGGCGCGGGTGCAGGCATTGGTCGATTCACTGGGGATTTATTTGTACGCGGGGGCAAATCGCTACGAAGCCGCCGCGCGAGACCGCTATTACAATTCTTCTTTTTTGTTTGAGCCGGGTGGGGGCGATCTGCCGCATTACGACAAAGTAAAGGTCGTGCCCTTTGGAGAACGCGCGCCATTTCCCAAATTGCTCGGGTTTTTGCGCGATATTCAGTGGCGCGGCGGAGGATACATCAGCGGCGATTTTGAAAGCGGCACCGCGCGAACGATTTTTGAAGTACCGGATGGCAAATTTTCCGGCGTGATTTGCTTTGATTCCGCGTTTCCGTGGCTCGCCCGCGAGATGATGGTTCAAGGTGCCGAGTTTCTGGTGGTGATTACCAACGACGGGTGGTATGGGCGCACGTCCGCGCCGTATCAACACGCGGATATGGCGACCTTCAGAGCCATTGAAAACAGGCGTTGGGTAGTGCGCTGTGCCAACACGGGCGTGTCGATGTTTATCGACCCCTATGGCCGGCAAGGGCAAAAGACAGGGCTGTTTCACCAAGCCGTTTTAGACGCCGCCATTGCACCGCGCCGCGATCAGACGCTTTATATGCAATTTGGCGATTTGTTCGCACAGGTATGCGGCGCGATCGCGCTGATGGGCTTGACAACAGCAGCCATTCGCCGGCCCAAAAAAGCGACCGAGGAAACAGCACCCGTTGAAGGCACGGTACCGGCGATTGCGCCCGACCGCGAACTTCCCGATAACGGCAAACCCATGCCCTTTCTCGACCACTTGGAAGAACTGCGGCGGCGGATTTTTAAGGGGTTGGGCGCGGTGATTATCGGCGCGGTCTGTTGCGGGATTTTTGTCAATGAAATTTTGCGCGTGTTGATCTACCCCACGCAAACGCTGGAAAATCCGCTCGTGTTGCAGACCCTAAAACCCATGGGCATGTTTATGGTCAAACTGGAAATCGCGCTGGTGGGCGGCGCGATTCTCGCCCTGCCATTTCTGATTTCTCAGATCTGGCTGTTTGTCGCGCCCGGTCTGTTTGCCACCGAGCGTCGGTTCATCACCTACCTCATCGCCTCGGCCACCGCGTGTTTTGTTCTGGGCGCGATTCTGGCCTATTGGCTGGTCATCCCACTGGCCATGGCATTTTTTGTCGGCATGACGGTCGATACGAGTATCGTCCCGCAGTTCGATATTGGCATGTACATCGGTTTTGTGCTGCGCCTCATCGTCGTTTTTGGCCTGGTATTTGAGTTGCCCGTGTTGACGTTTTTTTTGGCGAAAATGGGAATTGCCACAGGGGATCGCATGCGAAAAGGACGGCGTTATGCCGTCTTGGCCGGGTTTATACTCGCCGCCATCTTGACCCCCCCCGATCCCCTGTCTCAACTTTTGATGGCCCTGCCGCTCGTCGTTTTATACGAAGTCAGTATCTGGGTCGCGCGGTTTGTGAACGAATAGCTATCACAAGACGGTTACCCAATCAGCAATCCCTGTAGGGGCAACCCTTGTGGTTGCCCAATCCCAACTAGAAGTTTATCCTGATCCGGGGTTGAACAATGAAAATTTGTTTGTTGGCAAGTGGCAGCGGCGGCAATGCAATTTATGTTCAAGATGGCACTTCAAGTGTGCTGATCGATGCCGGTTTAACGGGCAAGCAGATCGAAGTGCGTCTGCAAAGCCGAGGGTTTGACCCCGCGAGGTTGCAAGCCATTGTCGTCAGCCACGAACACACCGATCACATCAAGGGCGTGGGTGTGTTGGCGCGGCGGTATGGACTGCCCGTTTGGATGACCCAAGGCACGTTGAACGCGTCGAAGAAGATCTTGCACCGCGCGAAAAACATTCAGGTGTTTGAAAATGACGAAGCCTTTGCCATTGGCGACTTGTCCTTTCAGGCGTTCCAACTGCCCCACGATGCCGCGGACCCCGTGAACTTTTCCGTGACAGATGGGCGCGCCACAGTGGCTATCGCAACCGATATGGGCACGGTGACGCAATTGGTTTATCAGCGCATGCGGCGCGCGGATCTGGTCATTATTGAAGCAAATTACGACTATCAAATGCTCATGAATGGCCCCTATCCCTGGTATTTGAAGGATCGGATCAGCAGCACGCATGGTCATTTGCCAAACCACGAGGCAGCCGAAGCCTTGTGCGACCTGGCCACAGAAGGACTGCGACGCGCGGTCTTGGCGCATTTGAGCGATCAAAACAACCATCCGGATCTGGCGCGAGAAACGTGTATGCAAATGTTGAGTGATCGGGGCATCCGATCTTTTTTTCTCAACATCGCCGAGCAAGATCGACCGAGTGACATATTTGTGGTGTAGCCATTTAGCTTTCAGCCCTCGCACATCCGCTGACCCCTAACCGCTGGAGCGATCTGGATTACTGCGTTGTGCTTGCTCTCCCGAGGCAGACAGGAGTGCCGGCTTGCGCCGGAATGACGGCACTAACCCCTAACCGCTAAACAGGAGGTATTGTGGACATTTGGGCTGATATAGGGATTCTGATTCTTTGCTTTGTGGTCTTGGCAAAGTGTGCAAACTGGTTTGTCGATGGTGCCGTTGGCATTGCCGAATATTTCAACGTGCCAAAGATGCTGAGTGGCATTGTGTTGATGAGCCTGGCGACGACCTCGCCGGAATTGGCGGTTTCTGTGATGTCCGCCCTAAAGGGCAAACCCGAAATCGCACTGGGCAACGCGGTGGGATCTGTGATTGTTGACGATGGCGTGGCACTGGGATTGGGCGCATTGGTCGCGCCCGCTGCAATTGCGGTCAATCCCTATTTGTTGAAGACCACGGGTATCTTTCTGATTGTCGTGGATGTGGCGGCTTATGCGATGGCTATTGACGGCACATTGGGGCGATTAGAAGGCGGCGTGCTGGTGTTGCTATTTGTCGCCTATATCGCGTTTGTCTACGTGACCCGAAAGAATGCTCAAGATGCTGAAAAATTTGATGAGTTGGAGGAAATTCAGGAATTTATTGCCGGCAAAAGTCTGGGCGGGTTGATGTTCTGGTTCTGCCTGGGGCTTATTGGGGTGCTGCTTACGAGTCATTTTATTGTGGGGTCAGCCTCGTCTATTGCCTCATTTCTGGACATCAACAACGCTGTGATCGCGCTGACAGTCGTTGCCATTGGCACCTCGCTGCCCGAAATCGCAACCGCGGTGACCTCTGCGCGCAAGGGCCACGGCGAGTTGATGGTGGGCAATATTTTGGGCGCGGATATTTTGAATATCTGCTGGATTGCAGGCGCATCCGCGCTGGTAAATCCACTCGTTGTGCCGCCGCGCGTGATTCATTTTTCGTTTCCCGCCATGTTGATCATTGTCACAACCATGCTGGTGGTGATGCGGACGCGGCATCGCTTGACTCGCGGTGAAGGGGTTTTGCTGCTGGCGCTCTACGCGATTTATCTCGCGCTCACCGCGCACTTGTTTTTCTAGCGACTTGCACCTCGTTGACGCGCTGCTTGACCTGCGGTAAGTTGTTTTGTGAAAAGTGAGCACACCGAAGACATTGAAAGGAGAACTGCTGCAATGATCTATGCAATCGTTCCTTTTCAGCGGAGTGACCCAGAAAAACTTCGCATGAAACTTGGGAAACTTGGGGTTCCCACCTATACTGACGAAGCCCCACCGCTTACTTCGTGTCGTACAAAGGGACGACGCGCGAACTGGCCGAAGCGGTCGGATACAGCGGTGGGGAATCTGGTACGGGTATTGTCATACCGGTCTCGAACTACCACGGTTACGCTGCCAAAGATCTATGGGAATGGATGAGGATTCACAAAAAAAAATAAGACCAACTTTACGCTTCCGGAAATCCGCGATGAACCTTCTGCGAAAATTCAAGAACAATCCTTTTTTTTTTTCAGTGCGTGCTTATCAGTGTGCTTATCTTATTGCTGGTGATTTTTGTGGGCGTCCTGTTCTCCGAAAGTGTCAAAGAGTATAGTTTTAAACTCTTAGGGCTATCTCAAAAATCCGAGATCCTGAAATTTGTTGGAATCGGCATGGGCGGCGTTTTGGTCGCTTTGCAAGCCTTGATGTCCTACAAGCGCGCCAAGGCGATGGAGGATACAGCCAAAGCGCAGGCCAATGCCGCGGATGCACAAGCCAAGGCCACAGAGGAGCAGGTAAAAGCCAACCAGCACACCGAGCAAGGACAGCGGCAGGATCGCCTGAAAAATGCTATTGAACATCTGGGACACGAAAAGGACTCCGTGCGTCTAGGCGGGGCTTACGAACTCTTCCATCTGGCGGAAGACACCAAAGAGTTGCGCCAGACCGTGCTCGACATTCTCTGTGCTCATATTCGCCAGGCGACCAGTGAAAACGAGTATCGGGAAGCGCACAAGTCGAAACCCTCGGAGGAAGTCCAAAGCCTGTTGACCCTGCTTTTCGTGCAGGAACATGAGGTTTTCAAAGATCTCCGCATCAACTTGCAGGGAAGCTATCTGAACGGGGCCAATCTCAATAAAGCGCGTATGCAAGGGGCTAATCTTCAGGATGCATACTTACAGGGGGCTTTTCTTTGTGAGGCACACCTGCAAGAGGCTAATCTTGAGGAGGCACACCTACAAGGGGCTAATCTTGTCAGTGCCCATCTACGGGAAGCTCGTCTTGAAAAGGCACGTCTTTATGGGGCTGATCTTCAAGCGGCCAAACTATACAGAGCTAAACTTTTCAGGGCATGCCTACGAGAGGCCCATCTTGCGAATGCCCACTTGCAAGGGGCTAATCTTCAGGATGCATACTTGCAAGAGGCTTTTCTTGCCGGGGCACACATGCAAGGGGCCTATTTGGGGGGTGCCTACCTACAAGGGGCCTATATTTTGGATGCCCAACTACAAGGAGCGAATTTTTTGGGCACCTTCCTACAAGGCACCAATCTTGAGGATACCCAACTGCAAGGGGCTGAACTAAGATACGCCAACCTGCATGGCGTGAATCTTAGGCGTGCTCAACTACAAGGGGCTTTTCTTGGGCGTGTCCACCTGCAAGGAGCTTGTCTTGAAGGTGCCCAACTGCAAGGAGTTAGTGGCGTGTGGAAGCCCGGAGGCACATTTGAAGAACACATCGGGGAGTCGATTGGCAAAGAAACGGATTTGTCGAAATTAAAAGTGGTTTTCGAGGGCGGATTGAGACGAAAAGATGTGGACTACCTCGTCAAAGGTTTGTCTGTTGAAAACTTAAAAAAAGAACGCGAGAAATACAAAAAATTGGGGATGTGGGTGCCCTCCTCAAAGACTTATCTCTTTCTGGAAAAAAAAAAAAATTGCGAGAGGAACTGGAATCCCATATTGATAAGCCGGAAATTCATGAACTGCCGGAAGACAGCGGGGCCATAACCGGAGCCTATACCAAAGAGGAAGCCGAACAATGGATCGCCGAATACGAGAAAGCTATGTCAGAAGTCCCGACACAGAATGAAAACACCTGAAAGGAGAAACACTATTCCACCGGCGACCCTGACGTCGGCAATGTGTTGATCCAAGGTGACCAGCCACAGCCACGCTCTCCCCTTCGACCAACTCAGGGGATCCGTTCAAGGGGCTCCGTTCGTTGAGCTTGTCGAAACGAACGGGAGGGCTGACCGCTGAACGCCAAAAGCTGATAGCCACAGAAGGCACAAAAGGCACAAAATGGATGCATGCGATCTTTCCTTTTGTGATCTTTGTGCTTTTTGTGGCTATTATTGAACCACTGCCGCAAAAAGGTGTTTCATGAACATGAAGCAATACCAAATCGCGTGGCAGTCAACGCGCGACTATCGCCCGCCGAACAAGAGCCGACATTCGAAGGCCCGCGTCTGACCACTGAACTATCGGAGTCACGTTGAAAACCATTCTCATTACAGGTGGTGCCGGGTTTATTGGCAGCCACTTTGCGCGCCACATGCTCAATACATACCGCGATTATCGCGTCATCAATTTGGATAAACTCACGTACGCGGGCAATCTGGACAATGTGCTGGATATTGCGGACAATCCCCGATATGAATTTGTGCGGGGGGATATTTGCAATGCCGAGTTGGTGCATGGCGTGATGCAACGGGTTGACCTCGTGGCAAATTTTGCCGCGGAAAGCCATGTGGATCGAAGTATTATGGGGGCAGAAGAGTTCATGAAATCCAACGCGCTGGGTGTGTACACACTGCTCGCGGCCGCGCGAGCCCGCGGCGTCGAGCGGTTTTTGCAAGTGAGTACAGATGAAGTCTATGGGTCGTTGGAAGAAGGCGAAGCCCCTTGGACAGAAGATTCACCGGTTGCACCGCGCAATCCCTATGCTGTGGCAAAAGCAGCCGGCGATCTGATGGCACAGGCGTTTGCCATTACGTACGACCTGCCCGTGCTGATCACCCGCGCGTCCAATAATATTGGCCCGTTTCAGTATCCCGAAAAGCGCGTGCCCATTTATATCACCAATGCCATTGACAACATGGCATTGCCCGTGTACGGCGCGGGCGCGGCAATTCGAGATCATCTTTACGTAACCGATCACTGCGCGGCAATTGATCTGGTGCTTCACGAGGGCACGCCGGGAGAAGCCTATAATGTGGGCGGGGAAAATGAAGCCGATGGCCTTTCCGTTGCAAAAAAAATACTCGCGTATCTGGAGAAACCCCAAGATCTCATGCAGCATGTGACTGACCGCCCTGGGCACGACATGCGGTATTCTCTGGATGCGTCAAAAATTATGGCGCTGGGCTGGAAGCCAAAGTACAGTTTTGAAAATGCCCTGCACTTGACAATTGAATGGTACATGGGCAATGAAGACTGGTGGCGAAAAATTCGAGACAGCGCGAGTTATCGAGAATATTACAAGCGGCAATATGAAGACAGAGCCACAGATAAACGCAGATGAAAATTATCCGCAGATGACGCGGATGACGCAGATATGTCTGCCGTGTTGTTAAGCGTGTCGAAACACAGGCAGATGGACGCAAAAAAAGAGAAAACGTCTTGGCACTTACTGAGGCGTTTTTTTGAGTGGACGCTTGCCATTTTAGCTGTTTTTAGTTATGACTTCACGTTTTGGAGATCGACGCAGGGAGATCGACGCAGGTTTTTGATTTTCCATGGAGGTTCAGGTGGATGTGGATGAGCACAAAAAGAGCAAGGATCGATCTGTAGTAGGTTCTGCTGTTGCGGTGACGCCAAGCATCGCGACCGCACCGTCAATAATGCCGCGTGCAGTCACGGACCCGCACATTATTGACGAAGGCCGGGTTTTCCATGAGGCCATTCGCCAGACCAAGCCGCTGGCCGCAGCGGGAACCCGAGAGGCTGCCCAAGCTGCTCAAGCGGTTGGCGCGGTGCACTTCGAAACGGGCTTCGTCCAGAAACGTGTGAGCGACAGGTTACGAGCGAGAAGGAACTCGGAAGCCTCGTTTCCGGGGCCAATCCAAAGGGCAAGGCTGCGGAAGTGGTCGCTATCGCAGACTATCGCGACCTCCACGCCGGCCGAGATCCAGGTATTACCAATGCCCCACGCAAAATCGCCTCGAATGTTCACGATATTCGGCTGTCGCCCGACCAAGCGAGCCGGAAGGACTTGGTTTTTCAGTTTCGCACGCAAGACGGGATGCTGATTACCAAGCCCAACGGTCAGGTGAAAGCGGGATCGGGGCAATACATCACCAGAAAGCTGGTCCAGATGGCTAAGTCGCCCGGCTACGGAAAAGTCGGGTATCTGGATTCTCGTTATGTTAATCTCGATGGCACACCACGAGTGGCACCTGATGGTTTTACCGATGCTCAAGCTCGTCGACTTCAGGAGGCCCAAGTGCGGCTGCGTGGCATCAAGTACCTGGACTCGCGATCTGAGAAACTCATTTTACTCGAAGGCAACTTCAGCAACTTCGGGATGATATCGCGATGGCTTACCAATCGCGCAATGTGGGGACTCGAGTGGCTGGCGGTGCTGCTATTGCGGCTGCAACGGCAACGATCATGACTCTGGCTTTACAGGTAGCCTCTGGCGGCGATGTGGATGTCGCCGCAGTCGTTAAGGCGGCAGGCAAGGGAGCACTTGTCGGGGCCGGAGGGGCATTGGCGGACGCTGGTATTTTTCACCTTGCGTCTGCACTGGGAATGGCCCCTGAGGCAGCGAAGGCGATGGCGCAGAATGGCGTGGCAACTGGGTTCTGTCTCATGGCGGTAGGTACCGATGTGTTAGCCGAGATGAAGTCCGCACGCCGAGGAGACATTTCAAAGGCGGACGCAGGCACCGGCAGCGCAGCCAAGTCTGCTCTCAACGTGATCTCGCTAAATCTCGCTCCTCTCGGTATCGCTGGTGTCCTAAGCTCAATCGGGATCCAGACTGTTGGCCGATGGATCATCGCTTGAGTGCGGGAAGCCGACAAAAATCTGGAACTCGCTATCGAGGAGGATCTCCACAAAGTATCACGCCTTCATGGGGTTCTTGACCACATGGAGGCTAAATTCGAAGAGACCAACGCGCTCTATGAGCAGGCGATGTCTCAGGACGATGAGACTAATGCGCTCTATGAGCAGGTGATGTCTCGGACTGTCGGGCCGCCCCTGAATATCGTCAAATCTTGCAAGGAGGAATGACCTATGAATCACTGGAACGGTTTAGGAGTCGGATTGAGTGTCGCAATAGGCATAGCTGGCGGTGCCATTGCTTATGACCAGTACCAAAAGCGAAAAAGGGAACAGGAACGCTTCAGACGTGCGGTCGCGAGGCTCGATGAGCGCATCGCAGACCTAACACCGATATTCGCTAGGCAGAACTCTCATCTCATCAAGCAGGGCGATCAGACCCGCGAGTTGATTTTGCAGCTCGTCAAAAAGGACGAGCAAGTCCGCGCACTCCTGCGAGAGATCATTCAGTTGCGCGATGAACGTGATTTAGCACTCTGGCATGCTCAAATTTGTGCTTGACGGTCTGCACGAGTCTGGCATCATTGAGTGAACGCATTTCAGCAGAAAAAAAAGTGCCTCGGCGATATTTGTCGGGGCATTTCTTTATTTGCTCGATCACGATGGTGAGGCGACGTGAATTACGGTGTCAAAATTTTTTTGAGAAAACGGCCCGTGTGGGAAGATGCAACGCGGGAAACGGCCTCTGGCGTGCCCGTTGCAACGATGTTGCCGCCGTTTTGCCCGGCACCCGGGCCGAGGTCAATGATCCAATCTGCCCGTTTGACAACGTCGAGATTGTGCTCGATGACGAGAACGGTATTGCCGCGATCGACGAGGCGGTCGAGCACGTCGATAAGCACGCGAATGTCGTCAAAATGCAAGCCCGTGGTGGGCTCATCGAGCAGATAAAGCGTCTTGCCCGTGGCACTTCGCGCCAGTTCTGTTGCGAGTTTGACGCGCTGTGCCTCACCGCCAGACAGGGAAATGCCCGACTGCCCGAGGCGCAAATAGCCCAGCCCCACATCCGCCAGCGATTTGAGTTGTCGCTGCGCGGATGGAATATTGCGAAAAAAGGATCGGGCTTGATTGACAGTCGCGTTTAATACGTCGGCAATGGAACTGCCCTTGTACCGGACTTCGAGGGTCTCTCTATTGTAGCGACTGCCGCCGCACACGTCGCAAGTGACAAACACATCGGGCAAAAAGTGCATCTCGATGCGGCGCACCCCATCGCCCTGACAGGCTTCGCAACGCCCCCCTTTGACGTTGAAGCTGAACCGCCCGGCGCCGTAGCCGCGCACTCTGGATTCGGGCAATTGCGCGTAGAGTTCTCGAATAGCTGTAAACAAGCCCGTATATGTGGCGGCATTTGACCGCGGCGTGCGCCCAATTGGCGATTGGTCGATGCGAATGACTTTGTCGATTTGTTCAACGCCCTTGACCGCTGTGTGGGGCAGGGGTTCTGCACGAGTTTGGTGATGGTGTCGGGCGAGCGCGGGGTACAGCGTGTGATTGACGAGCGAACTCTTGCCGGATCCCGATACGCCGGTGACGCACGAAAAGACGCCCAATGGAATATCGACATCGACATTTTGCAGATTGTGTCCGCTGGCGCCCCGGATTGCGAGATGCCCGCGCGGGCGGCGCGCATCGGGCGGTGGGGGAATGACTTTGCGACCCGAGAGATAATTGCCCGTGAGAGAATTTTCATCGGCCATCACGGTTTTTGGCGCGCCCTGTGAGATCACATAGCCCCCGCGCTCGCCCGCGCCTGGCCCCAAGTCGATGAGATAATCAGCCATTTCCATGGCTTCGCGGTCGTGCTCAACCACAATGACCGAATTGCCCAAATCGCGCAGATTGCAGAACGTGTCAATGAGTTTGCGGTTGTCTCGGGGATGCAAGCCAATGCTGGGTTCGTCAAGCACGTAGAGGACGCCAACGAGCCGAGTGCCGATCTGAGTCGCCAAACGGATGCGCTGAAATTCACCCCCTGAAAGCGTTGTGGCGCGGCGATTGAGTGCCAGATACCCCACGCCGACATCCGCGAGAAAGGCGAGGCGATTTTCGATTTCGCGCATCAAGGGCGCGGCAATCTCAGCAGCGTTGTGTTGCAGGTCAAGTGTTTGAAAGAAGTGTCTGATTTTTTCAATGGACATGCTGGCAATATCTGCAATGGTACACCCGGAAAGCGTGACCGCAAGGGCTTCTGCGCGCAATCTCGCGCCCTTGCATTCGGGGCAGATTTGACCGCGCATAAAAGGCTCAATTTTTTTTCGCGCATCGTCGGTGGTGGCCGCGTTGTATTGACGCTGAAGATCGGGAATGACACCGTCGCCTCGTTTTCCCGCGCCCTCGAGAATGGCTTTTTGGACGGCTTTGGAAAGTTTTGCAAAGGGCGTTGAGAGATCAAAGAACAGGTTTTGAGCCAGGCGTTGGAGGTGTTCACTATGGCGTTTGCCTTTGGGGATGCCCCATGGCGCAACCGCACCTTCGAGAATGGATTTTGAAGGATCGGGCACGACGAGCGCGGGATCGACTTTGAAAACAGTACCTAAACCACTACATGCGGGACAGGCTCCGTAAGGGCTGTTGAAGGTGAACAAGCGCGGTTCTAGTTCTTCGATTTCAAAGTGGCCTTCTGTACAGGCAAAGCGCGTGGAAAACGTCCATTCTTCCCGGCCAATCACATCGAGTGTGGCTGTACCGTTGGCCAGGTCGAGCGCGGTTTCAAGTGAATCCGCGAGGCGTCCGCCCATGTTGCCGCGCACAATTAGGCGATCGACGACCGCTTCAATATTGTGCGCGGCATTTTTGTCCAAGGCAATATCGCTATCGAGTGACACAACCGCCCCATTGACGCGCACCCTGAGATAGCCTTCTCGCCGCAACTGGTCAAAAACGCGCCGGTGAGTGCCTATCGTGTGTCGGACCAGTGGCGCGAGAACCTGAAGGCGTTGGCCTTCGGGCAACGCGAGCACGCGGTCGACCATTTGCGCCACGGTCTGGCGCGCAATGGGCCGGCTGCATATCGGACAATACGGCGTGCCGATCCGGGCAAACAAGAGCCGCAAATAGTCATAAACTTCGGTCATCGTGCCCACGGTTGAACGCGGTGTGCGAGGTATGCCGCGCTGTTGAATGGCCACAGCAGGCGAGAGACCTTCGATGCTATCGGCATCGGGTTTGTCCATGAGATCGAGAAATTGCCGCGCATAAGCAGACAGGGATTCGACATAACGGCGTTGGCCTTCGGCATAGATCGTATCAAAGGCCAACGACGATTTGCCCGACCCCGAAGGCCCGGTGATCACGACCAGACAGTTGCGCGGAATGTCCAAGTCGATATTTTTGAGGTTGTGTTGACGCGCCCCTCTGATGGTGAGTGTATCGCGCATTGGCTGCAACAAAAAATAACCCCTTTCCTGGGGCGGGTATCCGCGAAATGCCTGTCGAGTCCAAAATGAAATTGATATTGCGTTGTATAACTATACCGACGCGCGCGGTGTTGTCAAGACTTGACTGCTCAGAAATGGATATCACGATAGGGAAAAAAATTGGGGCACTTGCGCCAAGTGACGCAAGTGCCCCAAAAAAGTGCGGCAGAGAGGACTCGAACCCCCAACCCTCTGGTCCGAAGCCAGATGCTCTATCCAATTGAGCTACTGCCGCTGGATGGATAATATACGGGTCAGGGTCGCGTTTTGCAAGGGAAAGGCGCGCGTCCCTTGCGGTTTTCGCGGTCTGCGCGCGTGACCGCCTCGCCATATCGCCCGCCGCGAACAATTCACTTGACATCAAAAAATGAGAAGTGTAACTAAAGAGCGATTTCTTCGGCCTGTGTCCCGTGGGGATAGAAAACCCCATGGGTTTCTCAATTGGAGGTGTAATTTGACTACGCGATCAAAAACACTATTTGACGCCGCGCGACGGGTGATTCCCGGGGGGGTGAACAGCCCCGCAAGGGCATTTGGGCCAGTAGGTGGCGATCCCCTGTTTATTGCCAAAGGTGAGGGCGCGCGAATTGTCGACGCGGACGGAACATCGCATATTGACTTTGTGGGTTCTTGGGGGCCACTTATTTTGGGGCATGCACATCCGGAGGTCGTTGCGGCTGTACAGGCGGCGGCCGCGGCGGGAACCAGTTTTGGCGCGCCAACCGAAATCGAAGTGAAAATGGCTCAGTTGGTCACTGAAATGGTGCCGGGCGTGGAAATGGTGCGGATGGTAAATTCGGGCACAGAAGCGACGATGTCCGCGATTCGCCTGGCTCGCGGACACACGGGGCGAAACAAAATTGTCAAATTTGAGGGATGCTGGCACGGGCACGCCGATAGTTTTCTGATTCAGGCGGGGTCGTCGGCACTCACGATGGGAACACCGAGCAGTCCGGGGATTACCCCCGGAACCGCAGCAGACTCCATTACCGCGCCCTACAATGACCTAAAAGCCGTGAAAAAAGCCATTGCGGAAAACAGAGATGAGATCGCCGCTGTGATTGTCGAACCCATCGCGGGCAACATGGGGGTGATTCCGCCGGTGCCGGGTTTTTTACAGGGCTTGCGAGACGTCACGGAAGACATGGGCATTGTGCTGATTTTTGACGAGGTCATCACCGGATTTCGCGTCCATTCAGGCGGGGCGCAGGCACTTTATGGCGTTGCGCCCGATCTGACGACCCTGGGAAAGATCATTGGTGGTGGGCTTCCGGTTGGGGCTTTTGGTGGCAAGCGAGAAATTATGTCAGATATTTCACCCCTGGGAAAAATGGTGTCACAGGCCGGCACGTTGTCGGGCAATCCCCTGGCGATGACAGCGGGATACGAGACCCTGAGACGATTGCAAATGCCGGGTGCGTATGACGCACTAGAGACAAAAGCTCGGGCTCTGGAAACGGGCATTCGAGAAAATTTGAACGCTCTGGGATTGAAATATCAGACCAATCGGGTGGGTTCAATGATGACCTTATTTTTCGCGGAAGTGCCTGTGACATCATTCGACGCTGCCAATGCGTGTGATCAAGATCTGTTCGCCCGGTATTTTCGCGAAATGCTCAAGCGAGGTATTTATCTGGCGCCGTCCCAGTTCGAGGCGTCATTTGTCTCTCTAGCCCATTCTGAAGCGGATATTGACGCCGCCATAAAGGCAAATTACGAAGCCCTGAAAGTATGTATCAGCTAAAAAAAATACTGCCAATGCTTTTGCTTTTCTTATCTGGATGCGGCTCTCCGCACGCAGACTATCTGCGCCAATTGCGATCGGGTTCAATCGATCAGCGGATCGATGCTGCGGCCTTTCTCGGCGCACAGCGGATTGCTGAGGCCATTCCCCATTTGCGCGCGGCTTTGCGCGACCCCGTCCCGCAGGTGCGTACAAAGGCCGCATGGGCATTGGGCATGTTGCGGGCTAAGGAGGCCTTGCGCGATCTGATCCGGACGCTTGGAGACAAAGACCGGGATGTGCGCCAGATTACTGCCTGGGCATTGATGCAAATTGAAGAGCCCGAAGCCATTTCAGCGCTTGAACGCGCGTTGGCGTCTGAACCCGATGCTTGGGTAAAAAAAGATATGGACCGGGCAGTGCGCTATTTAAGACAGTTTGACGGTGAAGTAGATATTGAAGAAAGTCGTGTGAGAGGAGAGTTTTTCTAACCGTAATTTGACTTCCGAGATTCAGTTTTTTAAATTTACAAATCTATGCCAAAAATAGCGCAGACTTTTTTCTTGACTTCCAAAAGGTGATTTTGTAGATTTATCTCTCACCGGCACTTTTGTAAAGAGTGCCTGTTTTGTTCTTTGAAAATCAAATAGCGTGCATGTGTTATTGAAAGCTTGGTTCGGTTCTCAAAATTTCTTGAGAATATCAGTATGTGCAAAAAAGCCCATAATATGGGCACTCTTATTTTTTATCGAGAGTTTGATCCTAGCTCAGAACTAACGCTGGTGGCGTGTCTTAGTCATGCAAGTCGAACGAGAAAGCACCCTTTGGGTGTGAGTACAGTGGCGAACGGGTGAGTAACACGTGGGTAACCTACCTTTGAGTGGGGAACAACCCTTCTAACGAGGGGCTAATACCGCATAATGCAGCGGCTCCGCATGGAGATAGTTGTTAAAGGGGCAACTTCTGTTGTCTCGCTTGAAGATGGGCCCGCGGTCCATTAGCTCGTTGGTGAGGTAACGGCTCACCAAGGCAACGATGGATAGCCGGCCTGAGAGGGTGAACGGCCACACTGGAACTGAGAAAGGTCCAGTCCCCTACGGGGGCCAGCAGTCTAGAAATTTGCGCAATGGGCGAAAGCCTGACGCAGCGACGCCATGTGGAGGATGAAGCCCCTAGGGGTGTAAACTCCTGTCAGAAGGGAAGAATGTAGGAAATAACTTTTCCTGTTTGACTGTACCTTCAGAGGAAGCCCCGGCTAACTTCGTGCCAGCAGCCGCGGTAATACGAAGGGGGCAAGCGTTGTTCGGATTTACTGGGCGTAAAGGGCGTGTAGGCGGGTCGATAAGTCGTCTGTGAAATCTGTCGGCTCAACCAGCAACTTGCAGTCGAAACTATCGATCTTGAGTACAGGAGAGGAGAGCGGAATCTCAGGTGTAGCGGTGAAATGCGTAGATATCTGAGAGAACACCGGTGGCGAAGGCGGCTCTCTGGCCTGATACTGACGCTGAAGCGCGAAAGCTAGGGGAGCGAACGGGATTAGATACCCCGGTAGTCCTAGCTGTAAACGATGGGTACTAGGTGTTGGAGGTATTGACCCCTTCGGTGCCGCAGCTAACGCATTAAGTACCCCGCCTGGGGAGTACGGTCGCAAGGCTGAAACTCAAAGGAATTGACGGGGACCCGCACAAGCGGTGGAGCATGTTCCTCAATTCGAGGCAACGCGAAGAACCTTACCCGGATTTGACATATACCTGACACCCCTAGAGATAGGGTTTTCTTCGGACAGGTATACAGGTGCTGCATGGCTGTCGTCAGCTCGTGTCGTGAGATGTTGGGTTCAGTCCCGCAACGAGCGCAACCCTTATCCTTAGTTGCCAGCACATCATGGTGGGAACTCTAAGGAGACTGCCTGTGTTAAGCAGGAGGAAGGTGGGGACGACGTCAAGTCCTCATGGCCCTTAAGTCCGGGGCTGGAAACGTGCTACAATGGCCGGTACAAAGGGCTGCAATACCGTGAGGTGGAGCCAATCCCAAAAAACCGGTCTCAGTTGGGATTGGAGTCTGCAACTCGACTCTATGAACGCGGAATCGCTAGTAATCGTGGATCAGCATGCCACGGTGAATACGTTCCCGGGTCTTGTACACACCGCCCGTCAAGTGATGAAAGCCGGGAATACCCGAAGTCAGTAGTCCAACTCTCGAGAGGGCACTGCCGAAGGTAGGTCCGGTAATTGGCACTAAGTCGTAACAAGGTAGCCGTATCGGAAGGTGCGGCTGGATCACCTCCTTTCTAGGGAGACACAATGTGAGGTTATATGTCCTTACATCTACTCCTAAGGTCAATACCAAGTTTGGACACATGCACGTTATTTGGTTTTTAAAAAGCTAGGAAAGACGGGCCTATAGCTCAGTTGGTTAGAGCGCGCGCCTGATAAGCGCGAGGTCAGTGGTTCAACTCCACTTAGGCCCACCAATGCAAAATATTGGGGATATAGCTCAGATGGGAGAGCACCGGCTTTGCAAGCCGGAGGTCACCGGTTCGAGCCCGGTTATCTCCACCAAAGTTGTAATTTTTACAAAACTTTCGGGGTTTACCCGACTGCTCTTTGACAATTGAATATGAATTGGGTATATCAATTTGCCAAACTGAAGTATGGATTCTTTGGCAGAGCACAGTAGTGATCTGCTGAAAACCTGTTTTGGTCAAGCTAATAAGGGCAGACGGTGGATGCCTTGGTACAGAGAGGCGATGAAGGACGTGGTAAGCTGCGATAAGCCTCGGGGAGGTGCAAACAACCTTTGATCCGGGGATTTCCGAATGGGGCAACCCGATGCGGGTCATGCCGCATCACCTCCGAGTGAATACATAGCTCGGGTGGAGCTAACGGGGTGAACTGAAACATCTAAGTAACCCCTGGAATAGAAAGCAACCGCGATTTCCTCAGTAGTGGCGAGCGAAAAGGAAACAGCCCAAACCGGTTTGCATGTTAAAACCTGCGCGTGTTGTGTGACCGGGGTTGTGGGGTGAGATCTGATAGAGCGCAGATCTATCAGGGAGTTACAAATCGGCAATGTAGCCAAACAGTTCTGGAAAGTCTGGCCACAGAAGGTGAAAGCCCTGTAGGCGAAACATTGTTGACTCCTGTGATCTCATTCCCGAGTACTGCGGGACACGTGAAATCCTGTAGGAATCTGGGAGGACCACCTCCTAAGGCTAAATACTCCTCTGTGACCGATAGTGAACTAGTACCGTGAGGGAAAGGTGAAAAGTACTCCTGAATGGAGAGTGAAATAGAACCTGAAACCGTTTGCCTACAAGCGGTCGGAGGGTTTCCCGAGATCTTCAATGATCTCAAAAAAGAAACCTAACGGCGTGCCTTTTGCATAATGAGCCGGTGAGTTACTCCTGCGTTGCAAGGTTAACCTACTTTGTAGGGAAGCCGTAGCGAAAGCGAGTCTGAATAGGGCGATTTAGTAGCGTGGGGTAGACCCGAAGCCAGGTGATCTACCCATGGCCAGGATGAAGCGGGACTAATCTCACGTGGAGGTCCGAACCCACCAATGTTGAAAAATTGGGGGATGAGCTGTGGGTAGGGGTGAAAGGCCAATCAAACCTGGAGATAGCTGGTTCTCCTCGAAATAGCTTTAGGGCTAGCCTCTTGTTATAGAGTGGCGGAGGTAGAGCACTGGATAGGCTCGGGGGCTTCACCGCTTACCAACCCTAACCAAACTCCGAATGCCGTACACTTGTTTCAAGGGAGTCAGCGCATGGGGGATAAGCTTCATGTGCGAGAGGGAAACAACCCAGATCACCAGCTAAGGTCCCTAAGTACAGGCTAAGTGACAAAGGATGTGGGAGTGCGTAGACAGCCAGGATGTTGGCTTAGAAGCAGCCATTCATTTAAAGAGTGCGTAACAGCTCACTGGTCAAGTGAACCTGCGCCGATAATGATCGGGACTAAAGTCTGTCACCGAAGCTGTGAGCTTCAACTTTGTTGAAGCGGTAGAGGAGTATTCTACTGTAGACTGAAGGCGGACTGTGAGGTCTGCTGGACGATGTGGAAGCAATCATGCCGGCATGAGTAGCGATAAAACAGGTGAGAATCCTGTTCACCGAAAGTCTAAGGTTTCCTGGGGAAGGTTCGTCCGCCCAGGGTTAGTCGGGTCCTAAGCTGAGGCCGAAAGGCGTAGGCGATGGGAAACAGGTCAAAATTCCTGTACCACCTTAGAGACGTTTGAACTATGGGGTGACGCAGAAGTGACGATCAGCCCGCGACTGGAAATGCGGGTCTAAGCCTGTAGGGGGATCACCAAGGCAAATACGGGTGATCATAACCCTGAGAGGTGATGGGGAAACGAGCCTTTGGGCAAGCCAACTGATCTTAATCATGCTGCCGAGAAAAACCTCTATGTGAGTCTCTCGGGTGTCCGTACCGCAAACCGACACAGGTAGACGGGGTGAGAATCCTAAGGTGCGCGAGAGAACCCCTGTTAAGGAACTAGGCAAAATGGCTCCGTAACTTCGGGAGAAGGAGTGCCTCCAAGTAGGTGAACGGACTTGCTCCGAGAGCTGAAGGAGGCCGCAGAGAAACGGCCTGGGCGACTGTTTACTAAAAACACAGGTCTCTGCTAAGTCGTAAGACGACGTATAGGGACTGACACCTGCCCGGTGCCAGTAGGTCAAGAGGAGAGGTTAGTCTTCGGACGAAGCTTCGAATCGAAGCTCTGGTAAACGGCGGCCGTAACTATAACGGTCCTAAGGTAGCGAAATTCCTTGTCGGCTAAATACCGACCTGCACGAATGGTGTAACGACTTGGGCGCTGTCTCAACAGGGGACTCGGCGAAATTGTAGTTCCGGTGAAGATGCCGGATACCCGCGACGGGACGGAAAGACCCCATGAACCTTTACTCTAGCCTGGTACTGGGTTTCGACTCAGTATGTGTAGGATAGGTGGGAGACTGTGAAACGGGAACGTCAGTTCCCGTGGAGTCGTCCTTGAAATACCACCCTTATTGTGTTGGAATTCTAACCTTGATCCTTGAATCAGGATTGGGGACAATGCCAGGTGGGAAGTTTGGCTGGGGCGGCCGCCTCCCAAAAGATAACGGAGGCGCCCAAAGGTTCCCTCAGCGCGGTTGGTAATCGCGCGAAGAGTGTAAAGGCATAAGGGAGCTTAACTGCGAGACATACAGGTCGAGCAGATGCGAAAGCAGGGCTTAGTGACCCGACGGTAGCGTGTGGAAGCGTCGGAGATCAACGGATAAAAGGTACTCTGGGGATAACAGGCTTATCTCCCCCAAGCGTACATAGCGACGGGGAGGTTTGGCACCTCGATGTCGGCTCATCACATCCTGGGGCTGGATAAGGTCCCAAGGGTTTCCCTGTTCGGGAATTAAAGTCGGTACGCGAGCTGGGTTTAGAACGTCGTGAGACAGTTCGGTCCCTATCTGTCGTGGGCGTAGGATATTTGAGGAGAGCTGTCCCTAGTACGAGAGGACCGGGATGGACGAACCTCTAGTGTACCAGTTGTCTCGCCAGGGGCATTGCTGGGTAGCTATGTTCGGAAGGGATAAGCACTGAAAGCATCTAAGTGCGAAGCCCACTCCAAGATGAGATATCCCGTGGTATAACCACCTAAAGGCTCCTTGTAGACTACGAGGTCGATAGGTCACAGGTGTAAGCGCAGCAATGCGTTCAGCCGAGTGATACTAATCAGCCGTGCGGCTTGACCTTTTTACAACACTTTTCAGCAGATCGTTTCTGTGCTTTGTTTGGTGCTCAATTCATATTCAATTTAAAATTTTTCCTGGTGGCTATAGCGGAGGGGCCACACCTCTTTCCATTCCGAACAGAGAAGTTAAGTCCTCCAGCGCCAATGGTACTGCTTGGGCGACCTTGTGGGAGAGTAGGTCGTTGCCAGGATACAAAAAGCCCGGACCTAAAAATCCGGGCTTTTTGTATTCCACTATACGCGCCTCATTTTTCAACTATACTGGTATTCAGGAGGTTTGACTGTGAATCGATATACACCTGAAAAAATTCGGAACATCGCCCTGTCGGGGCACGGGGGTACGGGCAAAACATCCGTTGCCGAAGCCATGATGTTTTCGGTGGGTGCAGCCAATCGACTCGGTTCAGTCGATGAGGGAAATACAGTGTCGGATTATACAGATGCAGAGATTGCGCGCAAAATTTCCATCAGCACATCCATGTTGCACTGCGATTGGAAGGACGCGAAAATAAATATTTTGGATACTCCGGGTTATGCCGACTTTATTGGCGATGCAAAAGCCGCGATTTGGGCATCTGATATCGTCCTTACGCTGGTCAACGCAGCCAGTGGTGTAGAGATCGGTACCGATAAGGCGTTTCATTTTTCCCGCGAATTTAATCGCGCAACGGTGTTTTTGATCAATCACGCCGATAGAGAATTTGCCGATTGCGATGGCGCGCTTTCAGCTATTCAAGAGCATTTTGGAAATGGGGCGATTCCCTTTCAGATTCCGGTCAATGCCGGCGAGGGGTTTAATCAGATCATCGATATTTTGCAGATGAAATTGATAACCTATACCGATGGCAAAGCAGAGGTTGCAGACATTCCCGCAGAGTGGCAAGATCGGGCAGAGACCGCGAGAGAGCAAGTGGTTGAAGGAGCTGCTGAAAGCGATGAGGACTTGATCGAGCACTATTTAGAGGAAGGCGATCTGACAGACGAAGAGATCGCACGGGGATTGAAAATCGGGATGGTCAACCGCACCTTGTTTCCCGTACTTGTGAGTGCTGCCAGCAAAAATATCGGTGTTGATTTGTTGCTCGATTTTCTATCCGCGTTCGCGCCTGGTCCGCTCGACCTGCCAATTCCCGCGGCACATAAAGAAGGATCTACAGAAGAAGTCGCACTTGCCGTAAGCGATGACAGCCCTTTGGCCGCTGTTGTGTTTAAAACCATTTCTGAGTCCGTGGGTGATCTGTCGTTTTTGCGCGTGTATTCCGGCATTGTCAAACCTGGCGATGACGTGTTTAATACCAACCGCCGAACCAGTGAGCGCATCGGTCAGATTTATTCAATGCAGGGTGAAAAGCGCGTCAATATGGACGTTGTGGGCGCAGGGGATATCGGCGCGTTGATCAAGCTCAAAGACACGCACACGGGCAACACCCTGTGCAGCAAAAGCATGCACCTGAAAATTCAGCCCATCGAATTTCCGCACCCGTTGATTCGCGTGGCCGTTGCCCCCAAAGCGCGCGGCGATGAAGACAAAATTGGCGCGGGGTTGCAAAGCATTCACGAAGAAGACCCGAGCTTTATAGCTGGGTATGACTCGGAATTGCGGCAGATTATTGCCGAGGGACAGGGCGAGTTGCATTTAACAGTTGTATTTGACAAGTTGAAGAGCAAGTTCGGCGTGGAGGTCAATGTGGTCGAACCGCGAATACCGTATCGCGAGACCATTCAATCGCGTGCAGAAGCCCAGTATCGGCACAGAAAACAAAGCGGTGGACGCGGTCAGTATGGCGAAGCTTATTTGCGCGTCGCGCCCAGGCAGCGCGGTGAGGGCTTTGAATTTATAGACGAGGTCGTAGGCGGTGCGATTCCCGGGAAATTTATTCCGGCTGTTGAAAAAGGCATTGTGGAAACCATGCAACGCGGCGTGCTCGCCGGCTATCCCGTTGTCGATACACAGGTCACAGTTTACGATGGATCCTTCCATGCGGTTGACTCGTCCGATATGGCGTTTAAGATCGCCGGTGCCCTCGCATTTCAAAACGCATTTATGGATGCCAAACCCATTTTGCTAGAGCCTATCTACAAAGTCCACGTGGTTGTTCCCGATGCCTATATGGGGGATGTGATGGGCGATCTAAATGGTCGGCGCGGACGCATTCAGGGCATAGATCCCGAAGGCAATTTCCAAGTCATTCACGCCGAAGTACCATTGGCCGATCTCTACAAATATTCGACATCTCTGCGTTCTATGACGCAGGGCACGGGCGATTATACCATGGCATTTTCCCACTACGAGCCGGTCCCCCACGATGTGACGCAAAAGGTTATCGAGGCTTCTGAACACGACCGCGAATTGGTCGAAGCATAATAAGAGGTGACGATGCCAGCCGGACGCGGGTTCAGGGCAGTGCTAGAAGCTGAACGCCCTTTACAGATTGTGGGCGCGATCAATGCAATATCCGCGCTGATGGCAAAACAAGCGGGATTTCGCGCGCTTTATCTGTCTGGTTCCGGCGTGGCGTCTGCCTCTTACGGTTTGCCCGATCTGGGCATGACCACGCTGGATAATGTGGCCGAAGACGCCCGGCGGATCACCGACGTGACAGACTTGCCGCTGCTGGTTGACATCGATACCGGATTTGGCGGCACTTTTTTTTCCATTGCCCGCGCGGTCAAGACCCTGGAAAAAATTGGCGTTGCCGCGGTTCACATTGAAGATCAGGTGCTGCAAAAACGGTGCGGACATCGCCCTGGAAAGCAAGTGGTATCTGCCGAGGAAATGTGCGACCGAATCAAGGCAGCGGTTGATGCGCGATCACATAGTGGGTTTGTGATTATGGCGCGAACCGATGCTGTGACTGGCGAAGGCTTGGTACGCGGGTTGGAACGCGCGAAAAAATACATTGCTGCAGGTGCCGATGCGATTTTTGCAGAGAGCCTCCACTCACTGGCAGATTTTCGCGCCTTTGCCCATAAACTCCCCGCACCTGTGCTGGTCAATCTCACCGAGTTTGGACAAACGCCTCTGTTTGGGCTAGACGAGATAAGAGCCGCCGATGTCGCCATGGTACTGTATCCGCTCACCGCGTTTAGAATGATGAATGCGGCTGCTTACCGGACGTATAAAACGCTGCGGATGACGGGTACACAAGGGCCTTTGATAGACGAGATGCAGACGCGGGAAGAACTCTACGAATTGCTGAATTACTACGAGTATGAAACGCGGATAGACCGACTTTATGGGAAATAAATCGCCCGAGGAGATTTTGCGAAAAGGTCGTGAGCATTTTTACTCACGACCTTTTTTAGCGCCAAACGCGATCGGAGGATGCGATGAGCAAACAAACTGCAACAACAGGTCTGAGGGGCGTTACGGCTGGCAACACATCGATTTGTACCGTTGGCGCGGAAGGTCATGGTTTGCACTATCGGGGCTATGCCATTGAAGACCTGGCAAAAAACGCCTGTTTTGAAGAGGTGGTGCATTTGCTGTTGTGGGGCGCGCTCCCCACTCAAAGTGAATTGGATGTGTTGAAGACGCGCATGCACGCGCGCCGACAGTTGCCGAATCTGGTCAAACAAGTTCTGAGTTCCCTCCCCCCTACGGCACATCCAATGGCTGTTTTGCGTACCGGTGTATCGGCACTTGGCATTGCCGAGCCAGAGCAGAATTTGGAAGACAGTGCGGCTGTGGCCGTGCGGCTTTTGGGCGCGCTGCCCGCTATGCTGGGGTTCTGGCATCTGGGGGCTGATGTTCTAGATGTGGAGGCAGATGACCACGCGTCTTATGTCTTGCACATGCTCAAAGAGGACGCGCCTTCAAAACTGGAATGTCTGATGATGGATGCGTCATTGATTTTGTACGCCGAACACGAGTTCAATGCCTCGACATTTACCGCCCGGGTATGTGCCTCAACGCTCGCGGATCTCTATGGATGTATGACCGGGGCAATTGGCACTTTGAGCGGGCCCTTGCACGGGGGGGCAAACGAGCGGGCAATGGCATTGATCGAACAGTTCGAGACTCCCGAAGCCGCGGCAATGGGTGTGCGAGAGATGCTGGCGCGCAAAGAGCGGATTATGGGATTTGGGCATGGGGTCTATCGCGTGCGCGATCCGCGCAATGCGATCATCAAATATTGGGCACGGCGGATCAGTGAATCAAAGGGCAACATGAACCTCTACAAAATTTCTGAAGCCATTGAGCAGGTCATGTGGAACGAAAAGAAACTGTTTCCAAATCTGGATTTTTATTCCGCAACAGCGTATCATATGGCCGGCATTGATACGCCACTTTTCACACCGATATTTGTGCTCAGTCGTTGCAGCGGTTGGGCTGCCCATGTGATGGAACAGCGGGCAGACAACAAGCTGATCCGGCCCCTGGCGGAATACACAGGTCCAAAAGTACGACCTTACATACCGTTGGAAAGGCGGGAAACATAAGCGGAGTTGGGGGGCGCTTGCCTTTTGCCTTTCATCCGCGCAATCCGTTTAATCCGCGATCGCCTGTTGAGGTTCAACATGAATGATCGGGCAGCAGATAGAGAACTGGTGAATATCGCACAGTACGTGCTCAATTATGACGTGGCCTCTGCGGAAGCTTTTCAGACCGCGCGATTGTGTCTGATGGACAGTTTGGGATGCGCGGTATTGGCTCTGCGATTTTCCGAATGCACCAAGATGCTCGGCCCCATCGTTCCCGGAACAGTTGTGCCCAATGGCGCGCGGGTGCCGGGCACGGCTTATGAACTTGACCCCGTAACGGCTGCGTTTAATATTGGCGCGATGGTGCGCTGGCTGGATTTTAACGATACGTGGTTGGCGGCTGAGTGGGGCCATCCTTCGGACAATCTGGGGGCAATTCTCGGAGTCGCAGATTGGATATCGCGCGCACAACGCGCGCGCGGGAAAGCATCGCTAGTCGTGCGGGATGTGCTCACAGCGATGATCAAAGCGCATGAGATTCAAGGCGTCATGGCACTGGAAAACAGTTTCAATGCCCGAGGCCTTGACCACGTGATTTTGGTTAAGTTGGCGAGCGCGGCGGTCTCTGCTGCCCTGTTGGGATGTGATGAGGTGCGAATCGCCAATGCACTGTCGCAGGTGTGGTGTGATTTGGGGCCATTGCGAACCTATCGCCACGCGCCCAATACGGGATCGCGCAAGAGTTGGGCAGCGGGAGACGCCACCGCGCGCGGCGTATTCTTGGCGTTGCAGACAAAACGCGGCGAAATGGGATATCCAAAGGTGCTGTCTGCACCCCAATGGGGTTTTTATGACCGAATATGGCATGGCGATCGGTTTCAGTTTCAACGCCCATATCGTTCTTATGTGATGGAAAACACCTTGTTCAAGGTGTCTTTTCCCGCCGAATTTCACGGCCAAACCGCGGTAGAAGCCGCGTTTGCATTGCACAGTCAAGTGGCCCAACGTTTGGAGTCCGTGGCTCGGGTGGTGATAGAAACGCACAAAGCCGCCATAAAAATTATTGATAAGACCGGCCCTTTGTACAACCCGGCAGACCGCGATCACTGCTTGCAATACATGGTGGCGATGGGATTGATTTTTGGCAATCTGACTGTTGATGACTACGAGGACGCGCGCGCAAAAGACGAGCGCATTGATATACTCAGAGCAAAGATGGTGGTGACGGAAAACGCGCAATTTACGCGGGACTATCACGACCCCCACAAGCGGTCCATCGCCAATACCGTGCAGGTGTTTTTCAAAGATGGATCCGGCACAGAGGCCGTGACGGTCGAATATCCCATTGGGCATCGAAGACGGCGGCGGGAAGCCGCGCCCTTGTTGGTGGAAAAATTTGAAAAAAATATGACCACCCGGTTTGAGGCGCGTCGGGTGCGAGATGTGTTGCGCGTGTTTGAAGATTCAGATTTGGACGCCATGCCCGTGTGGAAATTTATGGATATGTTGCAAACATAATTTCCTATTGCACAACGACGGGCTTCTAACTACATTATCAAAAAGCCAGACCAATCCCACGAACTTGACTTTGATCAGCCGTCGAAGTGATCGACACCGAGGAGTATGGCAGGATGGCAGGACACTCTAAATGGGCAAATATCAAGCATCGAAAGAGCCGTCAGGATGCCGCTCGAGGAAAAGCGTTTACCAAACTGATTCGAGAGATTACCGTAGCCGCGCGCGAAGGCGGTGGAGAGGAGACAAACAACCCCCGTTTGCGCGCCGCGATCTTAAGTGCCAAGTCGGAAAACATGCCCGCGGCCAATATTGAACGCGCCATTAAAAAGGGGACAGGAGAACTCGAAGGCGAGTCTTATGAAAGTGCGATTTACGAGGGGTACGGGCCGGGGGGCGTGGCCGTGTTTGTCGAAACGCTAACAGACAATCGAAATCGCACGGTATCTGACGTGCGGCATTTGTTTAGCAAATACAATGGCAGTATGGCCGAAAGTGGGGCTGTGGCGTGGGTGTTCGAGCACAAGGGGCTGATCGCAGTGCCCAAGGAGGGCTTGGAAGAAGAAGAGATAATGCTGATGGCGTTAGATGCTGGCGCAGAAGATATTGCAGAAGATGAGAACACTTATGAAATTTACGCACCGCTGTCCGATTTTGAAAGCGTTCGCAAAGCAATTGACGATGCGGGCTTTGACATTGAACGCGCTGAATTGACGCGCATTCCGCAAAATACAGTGCCCGTTGAAGGCAAAACCGCACAACAATTGTTGACCTTGATGGAAATGCTCGAAGACAATGACGATGTGCAGCGGGTATATGCCAATTTTGAGATTGACGACGACGAACTAGCCGCGCTAACGGCTTGACTTCCCACCTCCCAAACCTATTCGTCCGCAGTCCACTCTCTCCCCCAAATCCCCATTCCCAATCCCTTCTATCTTCGTGTGACAAATTTACTCACTGACGTTATGCAGTTTGCCAAAAATGGAACCGCACCACGATCCCGCCGATAAGGCGCGGAGATCGCATCTTCACGGGATCTACGCGTGAAGATGGTAGAGAGTATTTGCCTTCTATGGATAGCGAAGAACAAGCCGCTGCCGAGAGCAGCAGTGAGGATAGGGGAGGCGAAGACAGAACCGAGGGTGGAGGCAGTGAAAGTCGCAGTGAAGAATAGTTAGTGGAGAGCAGCGAAAGCTGCCCTCTTTTTCAAAGAAGACCCACAATGCCCAAAACCAACGAAGTTGCCTTCAATTTCCCTCTGCTGGAAGTGTTGCGAGATAAGCATCCGCACTGGCGCGACCGCACCGCCGCGGAACAACAGGGCGTCCTCCGCGAGACGGCACTGCGGCCGGACATCCTCATTCGCCCGTCGGGCGGGGTACCGGTCATCATCGAGACAGAGTTTGAGCCAGCGCGCAGCGTTGAAGCGGACGCCCGAGCACGCCTGGGGAAACATTTGCAATACAACGGCGACCGAATTGAGCAGACCATCGCTGTCCAAGTCCCGCGAGAACTAAGCCGTGCTCCGCAGGAAGACTTGGCGCGGCAGATCGAGGCCACCGAGTTCCACTACTGCACGTACTCGCTGCAAGAAGCAGACACGCCGGTGCGCTGGCCGGCCACGGGCTGGCTCGCCGGCAGTATTGACGACCTCGCCACCTGCATTGAAAACGTCGCGCTGTCCGAACGCTTGCTCGCCGAGGGCACGCAGATTTTGGAGCAGAGCATCGGCGAGGCCGCCGGCAAGTTGCGCGAAACCGCTGGCACCCATACGCTCGAGAACATGGCGCAGGCCCTCCACCAAGAGGACAGCGAGCAAACCTCGCGCATGGCTATGGCCATCGTCGCCAACGCCCTCGTTTTCCACACCGCTATTGTTGAAGCGCACGAGATTGCCACTATTGACCAATTGCGTATTCCCGGGCGCAGTGACGTCAGCAAGAGCCGCTTGCTCGCGTGTTGGCAGCATATTCTCGACAACATCAACTACTATCCGATCTTCCATATCGCCTCTGACCTACTCCGACCTATCCCTGATGGCACGGCTCATGCGGTGCTCAACCGCCTCGCGCGGGCAGTCAGCGATTTAGCGGGCTTGGGCGCGACGACCTTGCACGATCTGTCAGGGCGCATGTTCCAGCGGCTGATTGCAGACCGGAAGTTTCTCGCCACCCTTCCCTACGGACAACAAAGCCAGGAAAAGCGGCACGCGATGGCCTTGGGCGCGCTTGACCTCATTGAGTATGACGCCACACCGTCGCTGTTTGGGACAGGCATCCATGTGGCGCAAGGCACGGGCGCAGATGTGGAAGCCGAAGGGGAACGCGGGTCTGGCTTCCAACTTCATCGATCTCGCCCACGTCAAGCTCAAGCCGGGCGGCACTCTCGCGCTGGTGCTGCCGTCGGTATGTGTGGCCGGGGGTTCTTGGGGTGATGCCCGCCGCTTGCTGGAACGCGAGTACGAGGATTTGACCGTGCTGACCATTGCAGCGCATGGTCAAATGACGGACCAAGCCTTCTCGGCCGATACGGGCATGGCTGAAGCCCTCGTGGTGGCCACCAAGCGGTGCCCTGAGCGTGTCGAAGGGCGGTGCGACAAAAAAAATGAGGCACGCGGGGAAACGCTGTTCGTCAATCTCTATCATCGGCCGGGCAGTATCGCGGAAGCGTTTGAAATGGCGCGGGCGGTGCGTCGCCTCCCGCCTCAAGCGCGGCAGGGACGACTCTGCGTGGGCGATAGCGAGATGGTCGGCACGTACATTCGGGCGCCACTGAGTCAGGGAGGCTGCGCGTCTTTGCGCGAGACGACGCTCGCCGCCACTGCTCTGGGATTGGCGGAAGGGACGCTCCGGCTACCCCGAGGATACGCCGCGCCGCTTGCTACGACACGCCTCGGGAATCTCGGCGAGAGGGGATTATTCCACATGGACATCTCCGAAAAACACCTTGACAATGACGGAATTCCGCGAGGGCCGTTTGAAATCATCTCCATTCAGGGAGTGCCGCAGTATCCGGTGTTGTGGGGTCATAACGCCGAGCGCGAACGGGGCATCGTCGTTCCGCCCGATAACGAAGGCGAGGTGCGCCCCGGCTGCGACGACCGCGCCGTTAGGGTCTGGAATGCAACCGCTTCACGGCTACACTTCAGTCTCGATTTTCGGATCAACTCACAAAGCCTCACCGCTTGTCTCACGCCGACCAAAGCGATTGGTGGCCGGGCATGGCCTAACTTCCTCCCGGCTCAAGATAAGTGGATCTTGCCCCTCGTCCTGTGGGCCAACACCACCTTGGGACTCCTCGCCTTTTGGTGGATCGGCACCCGACAGCAGCAGGGCCGCACAATCCTCACGATCACCCAGTTGCCCCGCCTGACGGTCTTGGACCCGCGCGCGCTCAGGGGCGATCAGATCGCTCAAGCCGAGGCGATCTTTGAACGGTTCAAGGACGCGGCGTTTCTCCCGGCCAACGAGGCGTATCGGGACGACGCTCGCCAAGCTCTCGACCATGCCGTCTTGGTCGATCTGTTGCACATGCCCGAAGCCATTCTCGAACCGCTCGCCCTTTTGCGCGACCAAAGGTATCCACATGGCTAAATATGATACGATTTCCAAACGCCTGATCCAAACCTACCCCGACGACTTCATCCGCTTCACGCTTGGACGAGACGACATTGAAGTACGAGAAGTCCTCGACACGGAGCAACACACGGTTGAATCCCGCCAAACCGACCTGTCTGTCCTGCCGAAAGCCCTCGGCGGTAGGCAGGGCAGACAGGGTTGACTTTTTGGGTGGCTTGGCGATCTTAAGTGGGTTGTCGTATGAGTTAACCATCATCAGGAGTGTTATTTCGCAGGAAGGTGTTATGGACGCGATTATGCGGGAATCATCCTTTGCCCAATACATCAAGCAACAGGGCATTGAGCAGGGAGGCAGAGAACGCGCGGTTGAAGATATCCTCGACGTGTTGGAGATTCGCTTTGATCCAGACGCTGTCGCCCTGTTCGCCGCACGCATTGGGGCCATCGACGATTTGCAACGGCTCAAGCAGTTGCTTCGTTCGGCGGTGCAAGTCGTTGATCTGGAGGCATTTCAGCGTCTGTTGGATGAAATGGCATGACGCGATTTTCCGATGAATGACAAGAGATAGAGACGTTGCGTAACGACAGGTATGAGGTCAGTGTGTGGAGGAAGGCTGACAACCTCATTTCGTCTTTTTTTGATGTGAATCCTCTCAAAAGGTGGCATGTGTGATCATTTTAGGCATTGATCCGGGCAGTGTGGTGACCGGGTTTGGTCTGGTCGAGCACCAAAACCGGAAAAATCAGTTGTTAAAGTGCGGGTGTATTCGCCCCAATCACAAACTGACTTTTCCCCAGCGCTTGCTCTACATCTACGATCAGTTGCTCGCCTTGGTCGCGAGTTCGAGTCCAAATGAGGTCGCGCTTGAATCTGTCTTTTACGGTGCCAATACGCAGTCGTTGATCAAGTTGTGTCAGGCGCGAGGGGCTATTGTGACGGCCTTGGCCAATTCCGATTTGCCCATTTTTGAATACGCGCCCCGCGAAATAAAAAAAGCCGTTGTGGGCAGGGGAAGTGCGTCAAAAGAACAGGTGCAATTTATGATCCAGCGTTTGTTTGGCAAAAAAGCACTGGATCAGGCTCTCGATGCGACAGATGCCGTGGCGATTGCGCTGTGCCATGCCCATCAGAAGGTCGCTGCGCGAGGGCAGGGCGAGCGGCAAAATCACTTGGCAGGAAAAATTGAATCCTTAAAACAAGCCGACAAAGAACAGAATCGATTTGATGAAAAACTGAAAGCGATCGGTGTGAATGCCAAGTCGCGGCGGCGGTTGACCAAAAGAGGACGATAATGCGATGATTGCGTTTTTAGAAGGGCAACTCGTCGAAAAACACCCCACCCATATCATTGTCGATGTTCAAGGCGTGGGATATCACGTCCATATCTCACTGTCGAGTTATGAATCGCTCGCCATTGACGATGGGCGCGTCAAGGTGCTCACGCACCTTTATGTGCGAGAAGACGCGATGACGCTTTACGGATTTGCCTCTACGGTTGAGCGCGACCTGTTTGAACGCTTGATCGCGGTTTCCGGCATTGGGCCACCCATGGCATTGAAAATTTTGTCTGGCATTCCCATTGCCGACTTCAGGCGGTTGATTGCCGCAGAAGACGCCAAAGGGTTGACGCGCATCAAGGGCATTGGTCAAAAACTCGCGCAGCGTTTGGTGCTGGAAATGAAGGACAAAATAGGCGACCTCGCGCCAGAAGATTTTACACCCGACGCGGTGGGGCAGGCAGACCCCGATGTCTTAGACGAAGCCGCGGCGGCCCTCGCTGGTTTGGGCGCGAATCCGGTGCAGGCGCGCAAAATTGTTGCAACTGTACTGCAGGAGATGGGCGACGACGCGACAATTGAGGAAGTGATCAAACGATCCTTAAAGCGCATTTAGCAGTCAAAAGGCCGATTTTCTATGGATGAACGATTGACAGATCCCGAGTTTCAGGATGGCGACGAATTTGAGCGCGACCAGCGGATTCGTCCGATTCAATTTGACGATATGATCGGGCAAGAAAAAGTGAAGGCGCATTTGCGTATTGCCGTAGAGGCCGCGCGTCACCGCAATGAGGCTATGGATCACGTTTTGTTGCACGGGCCTCCCGGGCTGGGCAAGACCACGATGGCCTACGTCATCGCCCACGAGCTCGGCGTTGAAATTCAGGTGACATCGGGGCCGATCTTGGAACGCCCGGCTGATCTCGCTGGCATTTTGACCAATTTGAACGAGAGAGACGTGCTGTTTATTGACGAGATCCACCGCATGAATCGCGTGGTGGAAGAACATCTGTATTCGGCGATGGAGGATTTTACGCTGGATATTATGATCGACAGTGGCCCGAGTGCCAGGTCGTATCAGATTCCGCTCGACCCCTTTACCCTCGTGGGCGCGACAACGCGCATGGGTCTGCTCACCGCGCCGATGCGAACGCGGTTTGGCTTGCTCGAACGGTTGGATTTTTATTCCCCCGAAGAGTTGCAGGGCATTGTCATTCGGGCTGCGCGCATTTTGGATATTGAGATCGAATTGGACGCCGCTCGTGAAATCGCCCACAGATCGCGAGCAACCGCGCGCATTGCCGGGCGCCAGTTGTCGCGGTCTCGCGATTATGCCCAAGCGCGTGCCGATGGGGTGATTACAAAGGACGTTGCCGTGAAGGCACTGGAATTGTTGGGGGTGGATGCCAAGGGGTTGGATGAAATGGACCGGCGATTGTTGGAAACCCTGATCGATAAATTTTCCGGCGGTCCTGTGGGCCTCAATAACTTGGGGGCCGCGCTGAGTGAAGAGACGGATACGCTCGAGGAGGTTTATGAACCCTATCTGATTCAAGAGGGGTTGCTGGTGCGTACGCCTCGGGGGCGCCAAGCAACAGAGCGGGCATATCTGCATTTGGGAAAAACACCGCCAGAACGCGGGACGCAGAGCGCGTTATTTTAGGGCACGGCGAAGTGAAAACATTTTTGGGCATTGAGACCTCAACACGGGTATGCAGTGTGGCACTTGCTTGCGATGCCCGCGTGAGTGTGGAATATGCGTTGGAATTGGGAACGCATCATTCAGAACGGTTGCAGCCCATGATTGAATTGGCACTGCAAGAAGCAGATCTAAGCATCCATGATCTCGATGGCGTGGCAGTGGCTGCTGGCCCCGGTTCGTTCACGGGATTGCGTATCGGGATGGGCATGGCTAAGGGCTTGTGTCGCGCTGCCAATCTCAAATTTGTGTGCATATCAACACTCGCGGGCATGGCTTTTGGCGCGGGCGCAGAGGGCGTGCCCGTTTGTCCCATGCTGGACGCTCGGCGTGGCGATGTGTACGCCGGAGTCTATGACCTCACCGCGGGGATGCCCGTTGCTAGACTGCCCGATCGCGCAGATGCAATTTCCAACTGGGTCACGGACTTACCCCGCCCCGTGGTGGTGGTGGGAGATGGGGTATGGGCTTATCGCGAGGTCATTGTCAATGCCCTGGGACGCGACGCGTATTTTGCAAACGCAGCACTGGGCCGCCCCACTGCCGGAGCCATTGCACTGCTGGGGCAGGCGCGCTGCGAACGAGGGGAAGCAGATGATATCGACCTGACCGAGCCGTTTTATTTGCGGCGAACACAAGCAGAACGCGTGCGAGAAGCCCGTTTGACCAGTGATGGATAATCCAATGACGCCCGTGCTCGCGCAGATGAATCCGGCGCATCTCAAAAGAGTCGTAGAGATTGAAACGGCTGTTTTTTCTGATCCATGGAAACCGCGCGACTTTGAACTTGCGCGGAATCGCAACAACAGTTTTTGTCGGGTGGTGCTGGTTGAACGCACAGTTGCGGGCTATGTTGTGGGCTTGGGGATGGATCGGGAATTTCATCTGGAGAACTTTGCCATCGCGCCGCGTTTTCAACACAAGGGGCTGGGGCAAAAGGCACTAAAAGCCGCATTTGACCTGCTGGACAAACGCACGCGTGTGGTGTCTCTAGAAGTGCGTATATCCAATCGCGTTGCGATTGCTTTTTACAAAAAGATGGGATTTGAGACCATGGCGATCAGAAAAGCCTATTACACATACCCCATTGAAGACGCGCTCGTGATGCTCAAACCGCTCAAAACCCGATTATCCGATTGGGTGTCGCATGTGTTTCAAAGCGAGCAAAAGCGTTTATCGCTCGACCGGCATAACTTCGGGGATGGATGACAGAAGCGCAGGACTTAACCTTGGCCCAACAAACCCAAACGCGTCAATGGTTTCGGAGAGTTCCGATCAACCCCATTGACGCGTTTGGGTTTAGAAAGTATTTTGATTTGCCACCTCGGCACACCTCCCAACAGCAGTTTCTGTTCTTTTTTTAGGGCGAGCTGCAATTATATCCTTTTTTTCATATTCAATTCTCTTTCGGGTTCAAATTAAGCGTTGGAATTTTTCAAAAGCTTCGGCCCATGCGTCCGTGTCGGTTGGGCGATACGTTTTGATCTGGGTAGAGGCGCGAGCGATATCGCGGAGTTCATCGAGGGAGGCAATCTGCCCTTTGCCCATCGCTTGCATCAAAAGGTTGCCCATAGCAGTGGCCTCGGCGGGGCCTGACAGCACCGTGCGCCCGGTTGCAGACGCTATAAATTGACACAACAGGGTGTTGTGTATGCCCCCGCCCACAATGTGAATGTCGCCGAGGGTTTTGCCAAGTGCATCTTCGAGTTGATCGAGAACGCTGCGACATTTGAGTGCCAGGCTTTCGAGGGCCGTGCGAATAATAGCCCCTTCGCTATTGGGCAACAGTTGATGGGTGTTTTTGCAAAAGTCGCGGATGCGGGAAGGCATATCCCCGGGCGTGCCAAAGTCCGCGTGGTCGGGGTCAATAAAGGAAGCGAGGGCATCCGATTGCATTGCGAGCGCCATCAGACGTTCCCACGAGTAGTCTTTTCCCGCCAATGCCCAGACGCGGCGGCACTCCTGCACGATCCAAAGGCCCGAGATGTTTTTGAGAAAGCGGATGGTGTTGTCAACACCGCCCTCATTGGTAAAATTGTGCGCGAGGGCTTTTTCATTAATCGCGGGTTCTGACAGTTCTGCACCCATGCATGCCCATGTGCCACAACTGATATAGACCGCATCGGGCGAGGCCATAGGCACCGCCGCAATAGCTGATCCCGTGTCGTGACAAGCCGGTGCAATCACATCAATGGGCGATATGCCCAGTTCATCGGCAATGCTTTTGCGGATGGGGCCGAGTACCGTGCCTGGCGAGACGACTTCTGGGAGCATCGCGGTGGGAATGCCGAACGCGTCGAGCATCTCTTTTGCCCAGGCCTTTTGGCGCGAATTGTAGAACTGTGTGGTGGTGGCATTGGAATATTCACACACTTTATGCCCGGTGAACCAGAAGTTGAACAGGTCGGGCATGGTGAGAAAAGCGCGCGCCATGTCGAGTTGCGGAGATCGCGAAAGACGCTGCGCCAAAAGCTGATAAAGGGTGTTGAATTCCATAAACTGAATGCCGGTTTCTTCGAATATTTCTTTGCGAGAAACGCGCGCAAAGGCTTTGGCGAACATGCCCTGTGTGCGCGCGTCGCGGTAGCAATAGGGATTGCCGAGCAAGTTGTCATGGGCATCGAGCAGGCCATAATCAACCCCCCAAGTGTCGCAGCCTATGCCATTGAGCAGTTCTCCCGACCGAACAGCCAAGCGCAAACCCGTTCGCATTTCGTCAAACAGCCGCAGGGCATCCCAATAATAGCTGTTGCCAATGGGTATGGCGTGGTTGGGAAAGCGGTGAATTTCTTCCATGCTGAGACGCGCGCCGTCAAAACGCCCCAAAACAGCCCGACCGCTAGACGCGCCCAGGTCATAGGCGAGATAAGTGGTTGTGGAAGTCATGTGCAAACTCCTGTTGCAAGGGTCGTGCTTCAACCTGATTTTTAATTGTGTTTACACAACGCAATTGCTATTATAGGACGCAGTTGCAAAGTGTCAAGCATTTCATCTTCCGGCGCAATGCCGTATTAGAGACTGTACCCTTATGAGTGCCCATATTGAAGCCATGAAGAAGGACAACGCTGGAGATATATCGCCCCTGCACGCTGCCGCGTGGCAAAACGCGCACGAGATAGCCGCGGTCTTGTTGAAGCAGGGCGCCGATGCCAACGCGCAGGACGAAGATGGCAGGACCCCGCTGCACTTGGCAGTGGTGAAAAACGCGCGCAAGACCGCGAAAGTGCTGCTAAAGCAAGGCGCCGATGCCAACGCGCAGGACGACAGGGGCAATACGCCATTGCACTTGGCAGTGATGAGAAACGCGTGCAAGACCGCGAAAGTGTTGCTAAAGCAAGGCGCAAATGCCAACGCGAAAAACAAAAAATATGGCTGGACGCCGTTGCACTTGGCCGCGTTTGAAAATGTCCGCGAGATGGCGAACATATTGTTGAAACACGGGGCCGATGTCGGCGCGCAGGACAACAGGGGCAATACGCCATTGCACTTGGCCGCGCTGGAAAACGCGCGCAAGACCACAAAAGTGTTGCTGAAGCGGGGCGCGGATGTCGGCGAGAAGAACGAAAAATACGGTTGGACACCGCTCTACTTGGCGGTGCTGGGAAACGCGCCTGAGACGGCCGCGGTCTTGCTGAAGCAGGGCGCGGATGTCAACGCGCAGTACAACAAGGGCAATACGCCATTGCACTTGGCGGCATTCAAAAATACCCGCGAGATGGCGAAAGTCTTGCTGAAGCAGGGCGCGGATATCGACGCGCGGGACAACGATGGCTGGACCCCGTTGCACACTGCCGCATGGCACAATGCACACGAGACAGCCGAGATATTGCTGAAACGGAGAGTGCTGAGTCAAAGTGCCGATATCGACGCGCGGGACAATAATGGCTGGGTGCCGCTGCACTTGGCCGCGTTTGAAAATGTCCGTGAGATGGCGAAAGTCTTGCTGAAGCAGGGCGCGGATATCGACGCGCGGGACAACAATGGCTGGACCCCATTACACGCTGCCGCATGGCACAATGCACACGAGATAGCCGAGATATTGCTGGCGCGAGGTGCTGATGTCAACGCGGAGAATGACGATAACTGGGCGCCGTTGCACTTGGCCGCGTATAAAAATGTCCGTGAGACAGCGGAGGTATTGTTGAATCGGGGTGCCGATGTCAACGCGCGGGGCAACAAGGGCGAGATGCCCCTGCACACCGCGGCGAGGTATAATGCCTATGAGGTGACAGAGGTTTTGCTGAGTCAGGATGCCAATGTCAACGCGCGGGACGACAATGGCTGGACGCCGCTGGACCATGCGATACGGGAAGATGCCTATGAAACAGCAGAGATATTGCACCAATGGGGTGCTGACCCGTTTGTGTAAATTTTGGCGGAAGAAAGGCGAAAAGGAACTCTCGCCTGCCGATAAACGCTTCTCCAAGATGGTCAGTTACATACGACAGCCGATAGAATCCTTATCAGCGAATCGCTCGCACGAACAGCAACAGCTATGTAATTCTGCCAAACGCGGCATGATGTGTTGCCTCGCGTTGGCAGCATATCTTCAAAAAGGAGTCTAAGATGTCAGAAGAATATCGGCTGCATCTTCAGATTAGACGAGTAGAAAACAGTCAGTACCTGGGGATCTCGGATAACTTCCCCGGCCTGGTGGACCAAGGGAGAACCGTATCTGAAGTGGTTGAAATTGCTCAAGATGTGGCGAGAAAACTCATCGAATCCCATCGGGAAAAGGGCGACGCGCTGCCAGCGGGCTTGTACACCATGGATACAGAGACCGTTGAATTAGACATTCCCGTAGGTGTCTGATGGGCAGGCAGGTTTTAGCTATCAACCCGGTTTTTGCTACATGACCCTTCGGATGAATGTGAATTTACAAGCCCGTTGATTGCGAGATCCGCGGGTTTTTTGTGAGGTCGCGAATGGCATCTGTAGTCGCGCACAGTGCCAACCCTTTTTTGCCATTGACGACGGGTTGGATATACGATCAGATTCGCGCGTTGAAGCGATATCGCCCCATTGTGGTGACACAAGCGCGGCAAAATCTGGATCGGTTTCCCTTTGAACCGATTTTTTCAACAGAAGATTTTTCGCCTGAACGCAGAATGGTGCTGCGCCTCATTCGCAAGGTACGCGGCACGTACGCGGGGTATGAGAACTGGATCCGAGAACACGACGCCACGCTGATCCACGCGCATTTTGGGCAGGAAGGCTACCGGTGTTTATCTGCCAAGCAACACGTGGGCATTCCGATGGTGACCACATTTTACGGCATGGATGTCTCTGCCCTGCCCCGGCAGAAGATATGGCGGAAGCGATATGAACGGCTTTTTGCCGAAGGCGAGTTGTTTCTGGTCGAAGGATCTTCTATGGGCGAGTGCCTCATTGCGCTCGGATGCGCGGCCAATCGCGTGGTTGTGCAGCATTTAGGCGTGGACCTCGAGAAAATTCCGTTTGGCGCAGACTGTAGAGGCAAACCGCCGGTGGTGTTGACCTATGCCGTGTTTCGGGAAAAAAAGGGATTGCGATATGCGATCCGAGCATTTGCAAAAATAGCCGACAAATATCCAGACGCCCAATTGCGGATGATCGGAGATGGGCCTTTGCGCTCGCAGTTGGAGGCCGAAATCCGGAATCTGCGCCTGGGCGCGCGCGTCCACATGCTCGGCATGCTCCCGCACACCGCGGCACTAAAAGAGTTGAGACGGGCAGCCGTGCTCCTGTATCCAAGCGTAACAGCGACAGATGGCGACACCGAAGGCGGCGCGCCCATTGCGCTGATCGAAGCGATGGCGATGGGGGTGCCCATTGTCTCGTCCTTACACGCGGACATTCCCGAAGTCGTGATCGACGAAACGTGCGGCCTGTTATTTGTCGAACGGGATGTGGCGGGTCTAGCAGAGGGGTTGGAAGCCGCGCTCAATGCTCCTGAACGCCGCCACGCTGCCCGCGCCCACGTTGCAGCGCGACACAACTTAAAAAAACAGGGCAGAAAATTAGAGGCGATTTACGATAGGGTGGTGGCGTAAAATAAAAACGCAGGGGCGAGGTCGGGAAAAGAATACTGGCGAAGCGGCATCCTCGCCACAATTTATTTTTGGAGGTCGCAATGGCTGATCATCCCAATCTGGTATTTGTATTTCCCGACGAATACCGCAAACAGGCCATGGGATTCATGAATGAAGATCCGGTTTTAACGCCCAACATCGACCGGTTTGCGTCCGAAGGTCTCGTCTTGACCGACGCGGTGAGCAATCGCCCCGTGTGCAGTCCGTATCGGGCGATGCTTTTTACCGGGCAATATCCCCACGCCAATGGGGTGCTGGGCAATGTCAATTCGACGACCGCGCGCTACGGGAATTACCTGCGGGAAACCGCCCAATGCTTTTCAGATGTCTTGCACGAGGCCGGCTATCACCAGGCGTATTTGGGCAAGTTCCATCTCGATCCCCCCAACGAACAGTATGAATATACAGAAGGCCCCAGAAAAAATGGCGTGATTTGGGATGCCTATACGCCGCCGGGCCCCCGCAGGCACGGATATGATTTTTGGTATTCCTATGGCTGTTGCGATTGGCACTTTAATCCGCATTATTGGACCGGCGATGACCCGATTGATCGGCGCATTGATCCAGGGGAATGGTCCACCAAACACGAGACAGATGTGTCAATAGACTACATTCGCAATGCCGATGAAAAATATCGGGATCCCGAAAAACCGTTTTCACTTGTGATTTCCTATAACCCGCCGCACATGCCATTTCACCAAGTGCCCGAAACCTATCTCGCGCGCTACGGCGACGCCACGGATGAAAATCTGTTGACGCGACCCAATGTACCCACAGATGAACGTGGCGACAGCGCCCGCGCGAATGTGAAGCACTATTTTGCCATGGTGACTGGCGTGGATGAACATTTCGGACGCATTCTGGACTGTTTGAGCGCAGAGCACCTCGAGGAAGACACGATTGTGGTCTTTACGTCCGACCACGGCGAGATGATGGGCAGCCACGGCTGCATGGGCAAGACCGTGCATTATGAAGAATCGTTTGCCGTGCCATTTGTCATCCGGTGGCCGGGGAAAATTTCAATGGGCACGGACGATTTGTTGATCGGCACGCCCGATTTGATGCCCACCTTGCTCAATCTCATGGGCGTGGGGCAGGTGCCCGATAGCGTACAGGGCGCAGATTATTCCGATATCCTTTTGGGCAGCGCGGGATGGCGCCCGGCTTCGGCACTCTATCTCAATGTAAATCCCAATAATCCCGCCGGCGGATCGCGCGGGGTACGCACGCATCGCAATACACTTGTGGTCGCGCGCACGCCCCAACGCGAAGAGGTCATTTTGCACGATAATGTGTCGGATCCCTATCAGTTGGAAAATATCGCTGGCACTCATCCCGGCCTTGTGGCAGAATTGAGGCAAGAGATGAATAGATGGCTAAAAAAAAATGGCGATCCATGGTTAAACGAACAATGAGGAGGGAAAATGCCAACCGCTTCTCCAAATCTCCTCGTCATTCACACCGACGAACAGAGTTGCTGGACCTTGAGTGCTTATGGTGGCACGCTAGTCCAGACACCCCATATTGATTCTCTATCAGATGAGGGCGCGATTTTGACGAACTTTATGGTCAATGTCGCCGTGTGTACGCCGTCGCGAGGTGTGTTCCTCACCGGACGCTATGAGCATGTACACGGCGCGTATCGCAATAATATTCCGCTCAATCGCGATGAAATTACGTTTGCCCAGGCCCTGAAAGATCGCGGATACGATACGGGATACGCGGGCAAATGGCATTTGGATGGGCCACCGCGCCCTGGATGGGTACACCCCGAGCGCACCATGGGCTTTGACGATGCACAGTACATGTTCAACCGCGGGCACTGGAAGAAGATCGAAGATGCAGACATGGGCGATGTGCAGCCCACGGTGTTTAATTACAAAACCATGGGCGATGAAAAAACGTACCCGACGGATTGGTTGACCGAAAAGACCCGCGCGTTTTTGGTGCAAGATCGCCAGCATCCGTTTTGTTTTATGCTGAGCATTCCCGACCCACACCCGCCGTTTACCGTGCGCGCGCCCTACGACACCATGTACGACCCCGCGCTTATGCCTTTGCCCGAGACGCGCAACGAAGAAAACCGGCCCAATTGGGTACCCGACAAACAGGCGCCAAATGACGAAGTCTTGCGCCGGCACACGGCCAATTATTGCGGCATGGTCAAGCTCATCGACGACTGTGTGGGCAAACTGCTCGACGCGCTGCGCCAGAAGGGGATTCTGGACAACACAATTGTGGTCTTTACATCCGACCACGGCGAATACCTGGGCGAGCATGGGTTGATGGGTAAGAATCAACTGTATGAAACCGCGTATCGCGTGCCCATGTTGATTCGCTGTCCCGAGAAAATCGCGCCCGGAACCCGCGTGGATCGCATGGTGGGATCAGTCGATTTTATGCCGACCATTTTGACCCTCATGGGATTTGAACCCCGTGGCCGCGAGCACGGGCGAGATGCTTCCGCGCTGTTGCGCTGCGAGGATGTCGAATGGGATGATATCTGTTATATTCACCACGATGCGAACAGGGCCGGCGCGTTCACCCCCGATTATGAACTCGCTTATGTGAAGGATCGCGACCCCATTCTCTTTGATCGCAAAAACGATCCCGATCAAGTGAACAATCTGTTTGACGCGCCCGAACACCAAGAGATGATAGCAGCCATGACAGCCGACCTCGCCGCGCATCATGCATCGGTCAATTCTCCGGCGATGGCGTGGTTACAGCCCGGGAATAATGAGTAGGGGCGGTGCCCCTGTGCCCGCCCGCGAGGGATGGAGCAAAAATGAAAATTACGGGTGTAGAAACGCTGGTGTGTCACGCGCGCATGCGAAATTGGATTTTCGTGAAGGTTTTGACCGACCAAGATGGTCTGTGGGGATGGGGCGAGGCGACATTGGAGTGGCATACGCGATCGGTTGTGGGGGCCATTGAAGATTTGTCTGTGCTGTTGATCGGCGAAGATCCTCGCCGCATTGAATACCTGTGGCAAATGATGTATCGCCAGCATTTCTGGCACGGCAATGGCATTGTGCGCGCCACGGCGATCAGCGGCATTGACATTGCGCTGTGGGATATTCTGGGCAAGATACACGGCGTGCCGTGTTTTGAACTTTGGGGCGGGCCCGTGCGCGATTATATCCGCACCTATTGCCATTTGGGCGGGGGCAAAATGGAGTTGTTTTACGAAACCCACCCAAAGGATGCAACGCGATTTGGCGATATGGCCCTGCGGGCAATAGAAGAGGGTTTTACCGCGTTTAAGTCTATGGCAGTGCCCCCCACAATGCCCATTGAGGGATTGACGCCGATTCACTACGCCGAGGCATGCGTCAGCGCGATGCGCGAATCCGCAGGGCCTGAAGTAGATATCATGGTCGATTGTCACGCTCGGCCTTCGCCCCGAATGGGCGTTCGGTTTGCCCGCGCGCTTGAACCGTACGGCCTGTACTTTCTCGAAGAACCCTGCTGGCCGGAAACCATGTCGGACATTGCTGCGGTTCAAAATGCCGTGAGCACGCCGATTGCAACGGGCGAACGGCTGGTATCTCAACACGATTTCCGCGACTTGTTTGAACGGCGCGCATGCAGCGTGATCCAGCCCGACATTACGCATTGCGGCGGATTAAGTGAAGCCCGACGCATCGCCTCGATGGCTGAAAGTTATCGCATTGCAATCGCACCGCACAATCCCCAAGGGCCGGTGAGCACGGCAACTTCACTGGCTTTTGGATTTGCCACGCCATCCTACATCATCTGTGAAGCCGTACACGCGGATGTCCCCTGGCGCGACGATGTGGTGTCCGAGAGTTATACAATAGATAAAAATGGCCGAACAGTGAGACCGTGGAACGCGCCCGGACTCGGGATTGAGATTGACGAATCTGAAGTTGCAAAACATCCCTTTGAACAGGAATTGTTGCAGCGGGTATTTTATGCCGATGGCAGTGTGGGCGATTGGTAAAAGAATACCCTCCATAGGGACGACGCTTCTGTGCTGCTGATTCGTCTATTCGGAGGATATATGGCATTTGAGCTACAACGCGATATTATGGGTCGGTTTGCAACGGGCGTAACCGTCGTGACCACGCGCGATAAAAATGGGGCGATTGCGGGCATGACGGCCAATGCCGTGATGTCTTTATCCCTGGATCCACCGCTCATTGTGGTGTCCGTCGATAAATCCGCGGCCATGCACAGCGCGCTGTCTGCCGCGCGGTGTTATGCCATCAACATCTTGACGCGAGCACAAGAGCATCTGTCGAACCGGTTTGCCACACCGGGTCCAAAGGATTTTTCCGATCTCAAACTGCGCGAAGCCAAAACGAGCGCGCCAATTTTGGACGGCACATTGGGCTATCTCGATTGCAAGTTGGTGAACATCCTGCCGGCAGGCGATCACGATATGTTTGTCGGAGAAATTCTGGCCGGCGAATTGGGGGAAGGCACCCCATTGCTTTTTTATTGCGGACAGTATCGAAGTATTGCAGATGAGTAGGCAGTGGTCAGCAACCGATCCCTCACGCATCGACATACATATCCAAAAATCGCTTTTCCCCTTCTGTGCTGCCAATAAAGATGATCTCGCCCGCTTTTGGCAGCGGTTCATTGGGGTCGGGATTGAATTGCAACTCGCGATTGCCGTTGACTGCGATGATCGTGCATCCCGTGTTTTTGCGAATGGATGAATTTGCTATGGTTCTTCCAACAAGTGAAGGTGGTATTTGCATTTTAAACACGCTGAGGCCCTCGGCCACCATCAGGGTGTCACTGCGTTTTAAGAGATTGAAAATCGCGTCTGCGCCCATCGACGCATAAGACATGACAAAATCCGCGCCTGCGCGGTGTAGCGTGGCGATATTTCTCTCCTGCGTGACGCGGCTGATGATCTGAACTTCCGGATTTAATCGCCGGCAATAAACCGTGAGATAAACATTGATATCATCGTCGTGCGTGGTGATGATGACCGTCAACGCATTCATAATGTCCGCTTTTTTTAACACCTCAAAATCCGCGGCATTGCCCACAATGCAATTGTCGAGCCTCTGAGCTTGGTCCAGATCTTTTTCCACAATGCGATAGTCGAGACCCTGTTCGACAAGGGTGCGCGCAGCCTCCCTGCCAACCCCGCCGCCACCGATGATGACAACCGGGACATTCGATGCTTTGTAGATGCAGAACAACTCGTTAAATCGGTCCAGTTGACCCTGTGAACCAGTCAGCACCAGCACGGTGTGTGGGCCGACATGCGTATTGGGCAATGCCGACTGGAAGATGCCGCGTTCCCAAACACCCACAGCCGTCAGGCCCAGTTCTTTTCGCAAGCCAATTTCCGCAAGGGTTTTGCCGACCAGGGGCGTATGGGTAGCCGTGGTTTCGGCAATAATGAGTTCTTCGTATTGACCGATCACATGCGCTGCGGCTTCTCCACTTTGCGTGCGTCGCGCCAGAGACGCGCCGAGCATTTTTTCGAGTTGAAGCACATGGGTGCAACCCGCCAGTTGGAGAATATCTACGGAATGGGGGTCGTCTGCCCTAGCGATGATCGGCACTGTGGGATTGAGTTCGCGCACAGTAAACGCGACGTGGGTGTTAATCGGGTCGGTATCTGTTGTCGCAACGAGGGCTGCGCGCTCAATCTGTAGTTTTTTGAAGGTTTCCGGGTTGTCGAAATCCCCAACCACAACATTGATGCCCTGATCGTAAAGTTGCAGTGCCTGTGTGACATCCGGCGTGAGGAGATAATAGGCATAGTGGTAGCGATTGAGCTTGTTGATGAGGGCTTGTGCAATGGGGTCATAGTGGGTCAACAGGACATGCCCTTGCGTGCTGGCGGGCAACTGACGCGGCGCCCGTGCTTCTGATTGGGCTTGAAGCCATGGGGCGAAAAAAAACTGAATAAAGGTAAAGGGCAGGACGATGAGCAAAAAGACCATACCGGTTAGCAAGACCACCATAGAGAACAAACGCCCCAAATCGCCATTGAAGGTAATGTCGCCAAATCCCAGCGTGGACATGACCGTCAAAGTCCAATACAGCCCCGTCATCCAGCTAAATTCTTGGCCTTCTCGGAGCATGAGAACGCGAAAAATAACGCTGAAGGTCACAATGAGGGCAAACAGGACCAGCAGCAGTTTCAACAGGGACCTGAGATTCTGCCGGTTGGTGCGCTTGTGCCATAAAAACGCGAGTTGTGCGGCAACGCCTTTGATCATATCCTTAAGTCCTTGAAAAGTGAATGCAACACCTGGGAAACAAGGGCGTTGTGATTGCCAAAAGTATAGGGTGCCATCAAAGTTGTGTCAATTTGGATCTCGGGATATTTTTTTTAGGAGTGCGAAATGTCGTCTTACAAGCGGTACAACATCCTCCTCATGGTTTCTGAAGACAATGGACAGCATCTGGGCTGTTATGCCGATCCCTATGCACAAACGCCACATCTAGACAAGTTGGCCTCTAGAGGAGTGCGGTTTGAAAATATGTATGCGACGCAGGCCGTGTGCAGTCCTGGACGGGCGAGTATTTTGACCGGGTTGTATCCACACCAGAATGGTCAGTTTGGATTGGCGACCCATAAATACGCGCTGTACGATCAGTTCCCCAATATGCCCCGTCTGCTAAAAAACGCCGGGTATCGAACCGGGCTGATCGGCAAACTCCATATCAACCCAGAAGATGCTTTTCCCTATGACCTGTGGTGGAATCCCAAGGCATATATCAGTTTTGCCAACCGCGATGTACGCAAAATGGCCGAGGTTGCGGGCGCGTTTATGAACGCGTCAAATGAGCCGTTTTTCTTGCAAATGAGTTTTCCTGACGCGCATCTGCCATTCCATCGCCAACAATTCGGCGTGCCAGCGCAACCTTTGGCGGGCAAAGATGTTGCACCGCTCCCATTTGTCGGCCTCGATACGCCTCGCCTCAGAGAAGAGACAGCGGGCTATTACAACTGCCTGGCCAGGTTGGATACGGGCGTGGGATTGGTTTTGGAACAGTTGGAAGCCGCGGGAAAGGCAGAAAATACACTCGTAATTTTTACAACCGATCACGGTGCTCAGTTTTCGCGCGGGAAGACATCGAGCTACGAGGGGGGGTTACGCATTCCTCTGATTGTGCGTTGCCCCGGTATCTGCATTGAAGGGCTCGTGCGCGATGAATTGATCTCGCAGGTCGATATTTTGCCGGCTGTGACAGACATCGTGGGAATTGCGTGCCCAGCCGGTGTGGCAGGAGCGTCCTTTGTGCCCCTTTTGAAGGGGGAAAATATGGCATGGCGGACCCATCTGTATGCCGAGTGGGGAAGCGGTGGCGTGGTCACGTATTTTCCACAGCGTTCCGTGCGAGATGCGCGATACAAGCTCATTGCCAATTTGCTACAAGACCGCCCGAGCCCGAGCGCGCGGGGGTATTCGGACATGACGCAAAAGTGGACATCTGGCGCGACTCAAGCGGAGATTGCCGCCGCGAATAAGCGCGTCCGCGCGGCTTATGACCTTTATGAACATCCCCCTGAATTCGAGCTTTACGACTTGCAGGACGACCCCTGGGAATTTGAAAATCTATCCGGTGATCGGGCTTATCGCGCCGTGTTGCAGGCGTTGAAAAATCGCCTTGCGATCTGGCAAGAGAAAACCCATGATGCCTTGAGACATCCGGAAAACCTCAATCGACTCACGCGGAAACACGACGCGATCCGAGAACATTACTACGCGGAGAGCGCGTGGGGCAGTTCCCGAGATTACGAGTGGAACTACACCGAGTACCTCTACGAGCGTTAGAGAGAAAATATGGCACAAACACATGTGACAATTGCGGGTGAAAAATTTTTGGTGAACGGAAAATTGACGTATTCAGAAATTGATGGGACGAGGCTCGGCGCGCACGGATTGCTGATGAACGCGCGGTTTATCCAAGGCATTTTTGACGACGCGATGAATCCCGATCGCTTTGCGCGGTGGAGACACGGCGAATGGGATGCCATGGGCAATACCGAACGTCTCATTGCGGCGTTGCCCGAGTGGTATCGCTATGGACTGCGCGCGTTCACAACGGGATTTCAGGGCGGAGGCCCGTGTTTTACAACGCCGAACCACACCATTCAAAACAATCCCTTTGGTGCAGATGGTCTGAAGTTGGATGCCGATTATGCCGAGCGGATGGACAAGTTGATTCAAGGCGCCAACGCGATGGGGATGGTCGTGATCGTCAGTTTTTTTTACGGTTCGCAGACGCGCTGGTTAAAAGATGGCAAAGCCATACGCAACGCCGTAATCACCGCTTCGCGTTTTTTGAAAGGGCGCGCCAATGTGATCATCGAAGTGGCAAATGAAATGAACATCGGGGCGTTTGACAATCACCCCATTATCCGAGAGCCAGAAGGCATGGCCGCGCTATTGGATTTGGCGCGAGAAGAATCGGGCGGTTTGCCCTGTGGTTGCAGTGGTGGCGGTGGATATCGCAATCGGGAGGTTGCAGAGGCCAGTGATGTGATTCTCATTCACGGAAATGGCTGTACGCGGCAGCGATATTACAATCTGATTCGAGACGTGAGAAGTTGGAGCCTGAACCGGCCCATTGTGTGCAATGAGGACTCGCAGGCCATTGGTCAGCTCGAAGTGGCCTACAAAACGCGGACCTCGTGGGGATATTACAACAATATGACCAAGCAAGAGCCCCCCGCGGATTGGGGAATCACGTCCGGAGAGGATACCTTTTTTGTCCATCGGATGGCAGGGGGAATAGGCATCCGCGTCAATGCGATTGCAGAAGATGACCAATACTATCTTCAGGGCTTAGAACCCCATGGGGCATATCGAGGGCAGCGCTGGATTCGGTTGGCGAGCTTATATCCCGAAACGATCAGTTATGTCGATTTTTATCGCAACGGCAAGTTGTATGATACGGCTTATGACGAACCCTTTGCCGTGCATTTTAAGACCAACTGGCGGCAAGGCAGCATCGCGGTGCAAGACGATGATCGAGAATGGAAGGCCGTTATCCACCGAGGCGATGGTGCAGTCATCGAAAAAACCGTTCGGGTATTGGGATGATGATGAGACATAAGAGGTAAGAGGCGAGGAGTGAGGAGTGAGAAGCGAGAAGGCCACCCAACCCCATGTAGGGGCAACCCTTGTGGTTTGCCCGATCATCGTTTCGAGATACAAGACGGGAGACGGGAAATGCCTGCCTGTTGAAGGGTTTCGCCTCTCGCCGATTTTGATGTGAGAGCCTCTGCGCTGGACTGGTCAGGGCACAGGACACTATCCCTACGTTGTACTTAATCTGTCAAAAATTCATCCAGCGCATGCACGGCTTCGTCAATATGTTCTTTTTCAATGATCAGCGGTGGCAAAAAGCGCACCACATCCGGCCCTGCGACACATAAGAGAATGCCATTCTTTTCTCGAATCGCGTTTATCGCATCCGCGGCCGGTATCTCTTTGAGCACCGCGCCGGCGATCAACCCCCTGCCGCGAATTTCTGTCACCTCATCACAATGTTTATCTTTTAGCGCGTTCAACTTGTCAAACAAGTACGCGCTCTTTTCTTTTGCGCTTGCGATAAAGGCGGGATCGGACAGCGTCTTAAAAACTTCTATCGCCACCGCGCACGAAACAGGATGTGCCCCAAATGTCGCGGCGTGATCCCCCGGTTCTACGGCATCTGCCACCTCCTGCGTCACGAGCGTCGCCCCAATGGGCAATCCGCCGGCCAAGGGTTTCGCCAGCGTCATAATATCTGGCGTTATGCCGTATTGTTCATAACAGAACAGCGATCCTGTTCGGACCAGACCACACTGGATTTCATCGAAAACCAACAACATCTTCATCTCATCGCACAGGGCGCGCACGCCTTCCAAAAATGCTCGTTTCGATGCGTGAATGCCACCTTCTGCTTGCAGCGGTTCCAACAACACAGCCACTGTCTGGCTGTCTGCCAACTTTTCTACCGATTCCAAATCGTTCAAATCGGCAAATTCAATGCCCGGCAGCATCGGCCCAAATCCCTGGTGGTATCTGGGCTGACCCGTTGCAGAAATGCCGCCATAAGTGCGTCCGTGAAAAGAATTGTTCATCGCAATAATTTTATTCTTGGGGGCAGCCTCAAAATTCTTGTACCCCCACTTGCGCGCAAACTTCAGCGCAGCCTCGATGGATTCTGTTCCGCTATTGCAGAAAAACGCGCGATCGGCAAACGAATTTTCGCACAACAACTGCGCCAACTGAGGCGCCGGAATCGTGTGATACAAATTTGAAACATGGATCAACTTGCCCAATTGCGCGTTGGCAGCCGCTTGAACCATCGGGTTGCCATACCCCAAGGCATTTACAGACAGGCCACTTACAAAATCGAGATAGCAATTGCCATCCGTATCCGAAACATAGACCCCATCGCCCTTTTCGAGCACGAACTCGGGCCGTCCATAGGTTTGAAGAATGTACTTCTGTTCTAAGTCAATAATTTCTCGAGTTGTCATGGTAAATCCTTATGGTTAAAAAGTAGGGGCAGGTTTCAAACCTGTACTGCGGGCCACAGGGGATTGCCCCTACTGCACAATTTCCGTTCCAATGCCTTCTCGCGTAAAAATCTCCAGCAAAAGCGCGTGCGGAACGCTGCCATCAATAATATGGGTTTTGTGAACACCGCCTTTCACAGAACACGCACACGCGCGCAACTTGGGAATCATCCCTCCGCTGGCAATCCCTTGATCGATCAAAGCTTCCACATCATTGACATGTAGCGTTGAAATTTGCGAGTCCAGGTCTTCCGGATGCTGTCGAATGCCATTCACATCTGTTAAAAACACCAACTTCTCGGCTTGTAGTGCGCGGGCAATTTCGCCGGCCGCGGTATCGGCATTCACATTGTAACTCTCGCCATCCGGCCCCAGTCCAATCGGCGAAATAATGGGAATCACACCCTCTTCACAGGCCAAACGGATGGGTTCGGGATCAATTCGGGCGACATCGCCAACATAGCCAATATCGACCTTTTTGGTCTGTCCGTAGTCGTCCTCAACGGTTGCAAAATGCCGCGTCACAAACATTACCCCCGCGTCTTTGGCCGACATGCCGCGGGCGCGCCCATCGAGAATTTCCAGCCCCTCGACAATGCGCCGGTTCACTTCGCCAAACAGCGTGTCTTCCACCACCTGCATCGATGCCCTATCGGTTACGCGCAATCCATTGACCCATTGCGATTCAATGCCCGACTCTTCCAAACGCCTGCTGATATCCTTTCCCCCACCGTGTACAACCACAGGACGCATCCCCACGGTTTCCATAAACACGAGATCGGCCATCACTGTCGGTGAGCCGCCCTCTTCGGGCTGTGTGCTCCCGCCGTATTTCACCACGACAATTTTGTTGCGAAACGACCGAATATACGGAAATGCCTCAATTAAAACCGCGGCTTTTTCAATCACATAGCGATCCAAAATTTATCTCCTGTAGAGGTCGATAATCCGTGGTCAATGGTCGGTCCCAGTTGCCTGTCTGCCCTGCCTGCGCCGCGAGCGCCGCGGCAGGCAGGCGTCTAACGTCTCGCAGAGTGACAACTAGCTACTTTCCTTAACTTTCCAACGTGCGATACCAATAGTGATAAACTTCTCGGAACCCAATGGATTCATAGACGTGACGCGCGGGGGCGTTATCTTCTTCGACTTGTAAATAAGCCACTTTTGCGCCGGCCTTGCGGGCGCGATCCAAAAGCGTCCACGTCAACAAACGCCCAAATCCGCGATTGCGTTTTTCCACATCGGTCGCCAGACCAAACAGACCCGCCATGTCACCCTCGCGAATGGCAACCCCACCCGCGACGGGCGCGTTGCCATACATCAACAAAACAAACCGCGCGGGCACGGCCAGATTGTCGAGGATATTTTGAAACGCTCCGCGCGCATAATCCGACAGCTCCTTCAGATGTGCATAAGCATCAAACCACGCGTTTTCAGGCCGAGTCCACACAGCGACGGTCCCGGTCTGCGGAATCACCACTCGATAGAGGGCCAGGGATTCGACGAGGGTCGTTCCTTCGCGCGCGTAACCCCGCGCGGCGAGCACTGCATCGAGTTGCGGCGGCTGATTTAAGGGCGTCATCTTAAATGCAGGACGCAACCCGCGCGCGCGATACAACCCCTCGCACACCGCGATTTTTTTCGCCGGATCGGTGTGGCCCGGATAAATGGGGCTGACCGAGTTTGCCCGTCGCGTATACCCATCGGCCAATCGAATCACCCACCCATCGCAGAGCACTTGCTGCATGGGCGGGCAGGCGTTTAGACATCGCTCTTCGATATCGCGTATCACATTGATCATTCGCTCTCACGCTGTGTTGATTCCATAAAGACGCGGGAAGCCCTGCATCAAATTCATATTTTCCACGGCTTGGCTGGCCGCGCCTTTTCTCAGATTGTCTTCTAGGGCATTGATATAGGCAAAGCCATTATCCACACCCAACTTGATGAGCAACTCGTGTGTGCCCACCACATCGCGCGTGCCCCACCCGTGCGCGTCGGAATCTTTGACCACCCGCACCAGATCGTCAGTGCCATAAGCACTTGCAATGGCTCGGCGCAACCGCGCGGCGGCGGCTTCATTTGGCAGGGATTTCAAATCATCCGCGAGTTCAATTCGAATATTTGCATTGATGCCCGCAAACACTGACCGCAGCACGATGGGCGTAAAATTCACGTCAAAACCCGAATACAAAACCATTTCGGGCACGTGTTTGTGTCGCTTGCCATAGTTATACGCAATTTCATTTGCCACCTCCTCAACGTCGGCGCGCGCACCGGAATTGCCCGACGTGGCGACGATGGTGGCTTCCCCCTGCACGAGTGCTTTGAGGGGATGAAGAGATAAAATAACACTTGTGGGATAACAACCGGGATTTCCCACCAGACGCGCTTTGGCGATCTGTTTTGCGAACAATGCCGGCAGGCCATAAACCGCTTCTTTGAGCAACTCGGGCGCGGTATGCGCCATGCCATAACCCGCTTCAAACGCCTCTTTGGGCAATCGAAACGCGCCGCTCATGTCGATGACTTTAACACCTGCGGCCAATGCCTCGGGCGCAAACACCATCGACTCGGGATCCTTCGTCGCCAAAAACACCACATCGCAATCGGACAGATTGCCTTCCCTGCGTTTTGAATTTTGTCGAAATACCGCATTTGCCCGATCGTGGTGTTTTAAGACCTTTTCGATCTCCTGCCCCACCATCCCAGTATCGCCGTAAATGCCCGTTTTAATCCCCGTCATATCCTTCCCCTATGCCCGATTTGACTCTGAATATCGCGCTCGAGACGCTGCCGCGCTTCGGGAGAACGACACAAAATAAAAATGGTATTCTCGCCCGCGAGCGTGCCCACAACTTCGGGCCAAGACATCTGATCGATGGACTCGCAAACGCCCTGCGCGTGACCCGTGATTGTCTTGACCACCAGGGTGTGGTCAACCCCATCCACGCCGATGACAAAATCCTGCAATTCGCGCCGAAGCAAATTTTCGCCTGCCAAGGGGTCGGCCCCGACGTACGCACCGGGGACCCGATAGCGAAACCCACCTTTGCCGTCGGGCACTTTCACCACGCCCAATTCCTTAATATCTTTTGACAGGGTCGATTGCGTGGTCGAAATCCCAACGCCCTTCAACGCTGCGCCGAGTTCCTCTTGTCGCGCAATGGGCTGATCGGCAATCAACTCCAGAATTTTTTGCTGGCGTTCTTGTTTTGCACTCATAAGACCCACAAGACCATAAAAATACGCGATAATTCGTTTAAGTCAAGAATAAAAATTCAAAAATATGAATTTTTATTCATTTATCGCGTTGCGTTTGATCGCGCGGGATTGGGCATTTTCCTCTTCACGCGCGTCGCGCGTCTTATCTTAAAACCATCTTTTGTAGTAAAACGGACTCTTTTCGTCTTGGTTCAATTGCTTTACAACCTCGTGGAACCACAGATCCAGCAGCATCTCATGCGCGTCCAATCTCGGAAAGGGGTTGAAATCGTCGGTCGCCAATATTTGCCCAATCGCGTCTAACATGCCCAATCCCAACTCGGGCACATCCACGCGGCGAATGCCCGCTTTTTCCATGAGTTTATCATACACATACGACATGGTCGTGCCGCCCGGAATAAATGGCAAAGCGCGCGTACGCATCACGGGAAAAAAGACATCCACCACTTTCCGGTCTGTGCCATAAGCCGCCGAAGTCGCGGCTTGAAGCGCGTCTTTGGGCAAATACAAACTCGTCGAATACGCGCCCTGGCGCCCGTATTCGACAGCTTTTGGATCGCGACTCAGTTTGTCCAAACTGCCGCGCCAATCGCAAAAAGCCGTTACAGCCACGGAAATTCCCGAATCCATCAGCGCGTCTGTAAACTGCACAGCCATATCGCCCATCACAAACTGGGTCGCTTCAATGGCGCGCTCGGTCAATGGCGTCAATTGCCACTGGAACAAACCCGCTGCATCTACATCTTTCACAAAGACTGGTGGCTGATCGGGCAGCAATCCCGAACTGGCCGCCGCGACAGAATTGATGTAAATGACGTTCCGCGCGCCCATCCCATGCAACGCATCCACAATCGCATGCAACGCCTTACCCGCAAGCCCCACGCCGCCGTTGATCCAGCAAAAACGGTCGCCTATGCCAGCCTCCTTTGCCCGATGCTCCATCTCCTCACCCGTCGCATATCCAAGCGACTTGGACAAATCGCGTGCGATCACCGTTAAACTTCCGCCCTCCGAAACCAGATCCATTGCCGCAGTCGCCACCGAACAGCCAATGCCCAATCCCGTTCCGCCGGCGATCACAAAATGTCGCCCCCTCGCCCAATTCACGTCATACCGCCGTGCGACAGTCCGCTGAGCCTGAAAATTGCGATCCAGCAATTTCACAGCCTCTGACGGAAACCCTTCAACCTCTTCTCTGCTCGGTCGCGAAATCGCCGGCGCGCCCGCCACAATACGCATCCCCGGCATCGGACTCGCATAAGGACTTGGATAGGTACTCATTTTCTATCTCCTTACATGACTGATGTTACGCAGTCTTTTAGACGAATAGACGAATAGACGAATAGACGAACCCCGCCCGACCACCCAACTTTCGTTGATTCGTTGATTCGCTTTGCAGTATTTTGTAAAACGCTTCTTATGGTGTCGTTGCGTAATGTCAGTCACATGACTCGCTACACGCATTGTCTTTACCCCTTTGGCACTTCCCACGCAATAGCAAAACCCGTGCGTTCTTCAAATGCCGCTGCGCGCGTGTCCGCGTCCTCTGGCAATGTCATCACAGGCACCACTACGCGATTTTCAGACAGATAAATTTTCGCTGCGCCTCGCGCGACGCAGTCTTCCGGCGTAATCGCGCGTGCTTCTCGCGCAATTTCCTCTTGATTGGCCGAGGGACGCACCCAAATCGCCCACCCGATCTTCTCACCGACCTCGTCTAGCAACGCGCGGTAGTGCTCGCCTACCTGCGCGGAAATAAAAGCCACCTCAATGTGCGAACCGCCCTTGAGGCCCATTTTTGACGGCGCGTGGGGTTGAGCCTGAAACGCCTCTCGGATCTCGGCGTAGGCTTTGTTGATCTCCCATGCGTCCTTTCCCTTTTTCGGCATCGCGCCCCCTGTCTCTACACCTGTCTGCCTGTCTGCCGGGGGCATCCACGGCCCATCCCATATCAAGTCAAAACCCGTTTTCGCCTTAAAACCCGCTGCCGCGTCACGGCTTATATGCGCCCAATCATCGGCTATATCTTTCGATACGGCAACAGCCAAGGTCACTGCCTTTTGATCCAAGCGCAAAGCCGGTGCCTTCAATGCCGTGGCGCCTTGGGGCACTGAAGCCCGTGCCTCTTCAAAGAGCCGCCCCTGATGCGGCGTTTCTCGCAGCCTGAGCGACCACCCCGTCTCAGCCTCTAATCGAGAAAGGGTTTCGCGATACTGCTCTCGAACCACATCCGGGAAGCAGAAGGCCAATTCATACACGCCGTCGTCTATGTACGCACTGCATTTCAACAATTCCGCCTCGGGCGGAAAATCCGACATCATGCGCGCGCGCGCCTCGTTCATCTCCATCGGCCCGGCTTCTGCCTGCGACGTCTCTTTTAGATGGAACAAATACGCGCGGCGATAGTCCGGTTCAAAAAATGCTCGCGAATCCGACAACAACAACCGAAATGCCTCCACTTCTGTCGGCGTCGTCATTTCCGTGCCGAACCACATTTCGGCCAGTTCCTGTGCGCGAAACGGCCCCTGCGCGCCCGTTTCCACCACATAGTTATGCACCTCAGAGAGCGTATTTTCACTCAGCGGTCTTCCGCCTGCAATGCCCGCTCGTAAAATGCGCCGACCATAGCCCCTTTGTCGCTGCGGCCGCATTGTCTCCACAGCATAAGAGACGCCATTTTCTGGCAGTTGTACACCTTCGGGCACATAAACATCCACGACCGAAGACAGCGCGCCTCGCGCATCTGCATCGCCGTGTACGAGAAAGCATGTGCGCGGTCGCAGCCTCTGAACCAATCCCGTCAGTTCGCCCCTATCCGCGTGCGCGGAAAGCGAATAGGGTTCCACCTTGCACGCCACGCGCACGCGCTTTCCATTGAGTGTCAGTGCGCGCTTATCAGGCTCTTTTGCCTGCATCAAATCCAACAGCGCACGCCCGGGCGACTCTTCATCCTGATACCCCGTTATGGCAATCAGATTCGCCGGATCACCCGCCAAATGCTCGGCATAATAACTCGACGCGCCTCCGATCAACATCCCCGAAGACGCCACAATACAACACGGCGGCCCCGACAAAACGCGACCGCGATCAGCAGGTGACGACACGGTTGCCACCGTATCCGAATAAAAAATGTCCTCATCGCGCGCTGCCTTGCGCCGCACCGGCGGCGAAAGATCATCGCCAAAAGCCGAATACACCGCATTGACCGAGCGCACCATCCCATCGACAAACACGGGAAATTCGGGAATCTGCTTGCGCCGCATGGCACGCGCCAAAATCAGAATAACCTCTTGAGAACGCCCCACGGCAAAGGCGGGGATCAATACTTTGCCGCCCGATTCGACCACTTCGGCCACGCGCAAGGCAAGCGCAGCCTCTTGCTGCACGCGGTCTGCGTGCTGGCGATTGCCATAGGTCGATTCCATCACCATCACATCGGGCCGACACTGCGGCACGACCATGCCCGGAATGGTCAACTGATGGGCAACCGACACATCGCCCGTCATCAAGAGATTTTCTCGCTTGCCCTCAATACAGATCATTGCCGCGCCCAAAATGTGACCGGCCGGAACCCATGTGGCGGTCACACCGTCACAAATCGGCACGGTTGCAAGCCACGGCACACCCACCACGCGCCCCAATGCTGCATCGGCCGCTTCCGGAGAATAGAGGGGCAACTCGCCATCCCGTTCTCGTGCCATCAGTTTCACAGCATCGGACAACAACACGCGTGCAATAGCCTTTGTTGCAGGCGTACCATACACCCGCACGCCGGCCGGCAAATTGTTCACCAAGACCGGCAACGCACCCGTGTGATCGGTATGCGCGTGGGTCAGCAACACCGCTTCGGGCATGCCCACATCATCTAAGACCGAAAAATTGGGCAACTGGGATCCCTGCGCGGCACCCATCCGGGTGCCCGCATCCACCAAAATGCGTCGCCCTTCAATCTCAATTAACGTACACGAAGCACCGACCTCGTCGGCACCTCCTAAAAAATGGAGTTTCATAAGTATGGCTTTCAGCGGTTAGCGGTCAGCCCCTGCCCATCCCCACTCCAGGCGAGACGCGAGGCGCCTACCTATCATCCTACAAATCCCGATCCTGTTTTGAGTTGTCCATGAACCTAAAACACGCTATTTTCTTATGAACCACGAGACAGGAGGTAAGGACCTTGGCCGATATTCAATTCTTAACGCGAAATGTAAATATGATCCCACGCACCTGTTTTTTGATCCTGTGTCTCCTGATCTTCGGCTGTACTGAGCGTCAGGTCCGCATCCACTTTGAACAGGCGGAAAAATATCGCTATGAAGGCAAAATTGATCTGGCTATCGAAGAATACAAAGCCATCCTGAGCCTGCGACCCGATGCTTTCGACGCCCTCAACAACCTGGGATATCTCTGCGTTGAAAAAGGCCAGTATGCCAATGCCATCGCGCACTATCGAAAAGCCATTGCCGCCAAACCCGACTTTGCCGAAGCCCATTTCAATATGGGCGTCGCGTATGTGGCGGAGAGCCAACTCGACAGCGCCATTGCCGCGTACCAGCGCGCCCGCCAATACGATCCCGAAAACCACGAAATCCACAACAACCTGGGTGCTGCCCAAACAATGGCCGGCAACCACAAAGAAGCCGAAGTCAGCTATCGGCAGGCTCTCAAACTCAAGCCCGACTACGCCGACGTTTATCACAACCTAGGGCTTCTCTACACATACCAAGGGCGATATCGGGATGCCATTCCGCAATACGAAAAGGCCATCCGCTACAAACCCAATTTTGCCGATGCGTACAATAACATGGGCAGTGCGTACCTCGAACTGGGCCAAATTGAGGACGCCGGCCGGCACTTTCAAACGGCCATTCGCCTCCAACCCGACCACGCGCTGGCTCAAGCAAACTTTCGGGCAGCCAACGCGCGTCTCGAAACCGGCGAAATGCGCGCCCATCACATCCTCGCCAAAACCGAATCAGACGCCCATAAATTGCTCGATCAACTCGCCGCGGGTGCCAAATTTGAAATTCTCGCGCGGCTCTACTCAGCCGACCCGGCCTCGGGCCGAAACGGCGGCGACCTCGGCCCTTTCCTGCCCGGCACGCTCTTGCCCGAATTTGAGCAGGCAGTAAAAAAAATCGAACCCGGCCAAGTCGGCGGCCCGGTCAAAACCGCAGCCGGATATCACATCATCAAACGCATTTATTGAAACTCGTGAATAACGCGGTTCTCGTATTGTCATGGACATGCTTTCGTTTGCATGATCATGTCGAGTTCTGTTGTTGGGTCTCAATGCGGACGACTTCTCCGCGTTTCAGGTCTTGGAGGGCATTTAATACTTGAGGGATTAAAGGCAGCAAATCGGCCATAGCGTTTGTCCTTGCAGCGAGAACGGTTATCGCAACATCTGCTTCGGTTATGTTCTGCTGGTATGGGATTTTCTGGTCAACTGTGATGAATACATCGAAGTTATCCCGTGCCAACAAAAGCAGTTCTCCATTGCATTTGCTATTCCATCCCATATATCTAACAGTCCGGACGTCATGCCCGACGAGCAAGTGTCTCAGCCGAACATCCATAGCTTCATCGAGCAGTAGCCTCATAAGCCTCTCGTTCTAATGCTTTTCTGGCCATATTAATGGCTTCAACCGCCTGTTCACGACTTACACCTGGAAAGCCGCACAAAAACTCGTCCAGATTATCTCCGGCTGCAAGATAGTCGAACAAGTTCTTTATTGGTACGCGTGTTCCCACAAAAATTGGCATTCCGCCTACAAAGCCTTCCTTGCTGTGAAAAACGCCCTCCTCACCTACGACTGATACCTTTTCACGGGTTTGTGTCATGGCATTTCTCCTTGTGCTATTTCTGTCATCCCACCAGTTCATCCAACCTCGGGCCGAACACCTCCTTGAACTTTAGCAGACGGTCAACCATTCATTTGCGTATTTCTTTTTACGTATCCTCGTCGTCATCAATGCAGCCCTGGCGCACAGTCGCTATGCGGGAAGCTTTATGATTGTCCATCCGATCCCATTCAAGAGATTGTCCGAGTTCGGATTTGATAGACTTTCTGTGCAACCGCAGTTTGTCGAACAAATCTTTGTTCCAATCCTTGTCGGTACTATCAATGTACACATCAACTCTAGCTCTTTCACCGTGAGCGAAATTTGCGCCGTACTGGACACCTTGCGCGTATCCCGCTGAGAAGTAGTAACTGTTTTGAGGATATGCTGTGCGCGCATTTGTGAACTGATGCTCTTCCCTCATAGTGTCTATGAGGGGTTGGAAGAATACCCTGTATTTCTCATTTAGCTCCGACCAACTACCTGCCGCCCGCGCATTGCTAACGGTCTGCTTGCGCCATTCGTTGGGAGTGGCTACAAGGTTGAAATTGACGGCGGGACGAGAGCCATCAATCTTCCACAACTTCTTGCGTTGATGTCATTACTTTCCCTTTTTTGATGATCCCCTCAATCCCCCAGTGCAAACCTCGCCCGCTTGTGTACACCGGCCTGGTCTGGTCTGTTCAAATCCGTCACCGCCACTGCAATTTCCAGTTGTTCTTCGCTGTTTTGAGGCACGTCCAGCGCGATATAAAGCGGTTCCCAAGTCGCGGTGCCGGTATGCTCATAAGCAATCTGCACGCCATCGGCTTGTGGGGTTTGGCCCAACAGCCGGCCCAGTCCCCGAATCAGCCGAGAGCCAGTGCCTGCCACCCCTTTGAGCGCGTATTCCACGCGGTAGTGGGTCTGCCCAAACGCGTCTCGGGTCAAATTGTACACTTCGTAATAGAGATACACCGGTTGCGACTTTGCAAAAATCTTGGACGGCAGGGGCACCACATGCAAGTCGCCCTTTTGAAACTTTCCCGCCGGCGCGTGGTCTTCCACCTCAACAATCTGCCCGGCCAATTCCAAGTCGCTCAAAGCCAGTGCCTGACCGCGGAAAGATGGTACTGTGACATACGTCTTGCGCGCCTGAATTTTTCGGCTGATGGGATCGCGCACCTGAGTAGCTAAAAAATAGTCTCCCGGAGCCAAGGAAGCGCGCACCTGATCCACCATCAGCATCCCGTTCTCCACTTGCCCGTTCAGAGCCTCAGCCACCCGCACACTATCCCGAAAAATCGGTTTCAGCGACCGGTCATAGACCACGACCTCTCGATCCAGCATTGCATAAGAATTTTCGCCCCGAGACGACGGGGTCAGTTCGCCCATCGGCACCCCCATATACACCTCCATATCCGTCTCTTGCTCCGGCGCGCGGAAATTTGCCGCATACATGTAAAAGTCCAGGGGTTCGCCCCCGTAGGTCATGCACATACACCGAAGGCGTGCGGGACATCACGCGCGCAACCACCTGCTCTGGCGCCAGCCGAGACCACAGCGCGTGGTTGGGAGAATTGGGCGGAATCGGGGCAAAATCAAAAACGCCATTGCCCGTTGGATCTAGGAATGTGATCTCAATCCCCCCGCCGATTTCAGCATAAATCCACGACTCCCACTTGTAGCCCAGGTCCGAGCCATCGCGCATCACGCTGCGCCTGCGCGGCACAGGAAACGTCGGCACCCCCCGCAACTCGGCTGTCTCAGGGCCGGCCCCATATCCATAAGACGCGTGCGACTGCCCGTGTACATGCTTGGTCGGCATCACTTCTTCCAGGGCGTTTGAGGCAATCATATTCAGGCGATTCTTCACCTTTGCCACCTTCTCGTCGGTCTCAAACACCAGATAATCCGACCAACTCCGATGGTCGGGGTGCCCCAGCCGAATGTACACATCGCCCCGGCGATCCCATCCTCTGCCGTGCCATTCCTCCAGGCCTTCGGCAAAATTTGTGCGCGCGAAATGCACCCGCCGATAGTGTTCCACGCGCCGCTCATTCACCTGTGTGGTCGGCGTGGGGTCCGCCTCCAGCCAGAAGACTTTGCGAAGTTGTGACAGGGATCGCCCAAAGGCCCCTTTCATCTTGGAAAGCACTTCGGCAGGCGCCACCAGCGACAGATCGTGGTAATACGCCCGTTCTGTCGGATTCAAAAACTGAAAATAGCGCTCAAAAGCCGCCTGCGCTCGGGCAAAATCCTCCCGTTCAATATACATCTGCGCCAGAAGCGGCAGATAGTCTTTCGGTTTTGTCTTTGCCATCTCCTTTAATTCGTCCAGACGATAGGTTTCCTTCCCCGTGGCTTTCAGCCTCATCGCCACATGCGCCAAGCGCGCAGGCGTAATGGGATGGGCGGGATTCACTGCCATCTGCCGCGAATAGGCTTTCATTGCCTTGTCGTAATAGCGCAGGGACTCGTAAAAGACACCCAGCTTAAAGTATGCGTCATAGTGGTCGGGAAAGCGTTCCACCACGTGCCCAAAATAGTGATCCAGATCCACGCGATCCATCCCCACCATAGCCAGATGACACATCCCCAGATTGTAGTAGGCAGCCGTATAGGCCTCGTCCATTGCACAGGTTTCGCGGAACAACCTCAGTGCCCGCGACTTTTGCCCCGGCATCTTCAACGCGGCCAGTGCCCGCCCATTGCGCGCTTCCACAAACTTCTTGGACTTCTTAATAGCCTGTAAAAAAAGTGCCTCGGCCGCCTTCACCTCGTCTCGTTCCAAGCGGAGATAGCCCAGCGCGCACATCGCCACCACATCGCTCGGGTGCAAAATCATCATCCGGTCACAAATTCGGGCAGCCTCGGCCACCAGTTTTTCATCCGGCACCTGCGCCCGGGTGATATACTTTTTGGGAATCAGGTCGCCGCGCTCAAAATACGCATCTGACACCGTCACATAGCGGCGCCCAAAGTGGTAGTCGTAATAATACTTCAGCACCAGCGGATTGCGCGCCTGCCAAAATCGCGCCAGAAATTGCCCCTTGGCCTTCCGATCCAGCGCCTTGTAAAAAGCAGCCGTATCCGCGTCGGCCACTTCTCCCAAAATCAAACCCGCCACTTGATCTTCAAACTCGCCAAAACTCGCTTGCAGATCCGCCTCGGCAATCTGTAGATCCGCCTCGGACTCGTCTTCTCGCTCCAAAATTTTGATGAGTGACCTGTCCACCCGAAGTTCGCCTATCAGCGTCTTGACCACCACCGCTGCCTCTGATTCGGATACAATCTCGCCCTTTAACACCGTGCCATCCTCGAGCAACACCGCAGCACTGAAGGCAGGCATGGCCCTCCAAAAAACGCACAAAACAATTAAAATACACTTCAAAGCACTCAAATTGCATCCCCTTCCCCAACAAACCCGGCAACCCCTTGGCTCACCACCCCATTAACTCGACAATTTGGCTCACCACCCCATTAACTCGACAATTGTTTCGCTGTTATTTAAACCTTCCGCTTATCTCTTATCAAGCAAAGAAAAAACAGCGGAGAGACTGTTGTCCCTCCGCTGTTTTGCTTCCATCCACAGGGTAGTGAATGACCCCTGCTTTAGAAATTGACAGCGGCACTGAGGATATGCACCGCAGAGAAGAAATTGCTGTCAAATGCCTTGTAAGCGTAATCCACTTTTACGCCCCTGCTGGCTTCTGTCAAATACTTCAGACCACCCCCAAACGCATAGCTCTCTACGTCGTGATTGGTCTTGTAACCCGCACGAGCAGAAAAACCAACTGGACTGCCGGCTGCCTGAAACGTGTATTCTAGCCCTACCAGCACCTGCTCGTCAAAGTCCACGGGATTCGTCACATCAAACGCCAGATTCAGGTGATGTGGAACCGGGATGCTGCCCGACAGCGACAACATATCTACCAGCAGACCCAAACGAATGTTGCGCGGCAACTCAAAGGACTCGCGCTGATAGGTCAGTTCTTGGCTGTAGTTCTGCACGGTCATCGCCAGAATTGTATTGCGGAAGCCCGTATTGAAATACGTGCCCAGATCCACGGCAAACGCCGTCTTTGAGTTATCTACGGTTGTGCGATTGCCACCAATCAATACATTGCCAGTGCCCAAGTTTTGGCTGGCCAACTTCACATTAGTACCCACTGAAAAGCGATCGGTAATCTTCAGACCATAAGCCGCGGACAACGCGTAGTTCGACGTTGTAAACGTGCCGGTCTCTTTAAAACCCGCACCGGCGGGGTCTGGATCAATAGCTGTGCCGTTGAACGTGCCTGCATCATAAGTCACAAACCCGATGCCAAACGTACCGCGACCGGGAATGTTGATGGCCGCGCCAGCGACTTGGCTCTGGGTTTCGGCAATCCACGAAACATAAGTGAAAAACGCCTCGCGCCCGTCAAAAAATGCCAGCGTTGCCGGGTTGGTGAACACACCCGCCGCAGAGCCGATCATTCCCGTGCCCGCCCCGGCGAGAGCCGCTGAACGCGCATTGGTCGGCAACTTCAAAAACGCAAAGCCCGCTTGCCCAACTTTGATAAACGCGGGATTGTTTTCTTCGTGATTATCCGGCAAAATTTTGTCTGGCGTACGCAACTGCGCTTCTGCTGTTGTGCCCAAGATCCCCACGCTGAAAAACAGCGCGGTCAGCATTGCGGCCAATTTAATTCGTTTCACAACTTACCTCCTTTGACGCCCTTTATCTGACCACGATAAAGCGTTCAATGTGCTTGGCACCTGTTGCCTTATCTTCAATATGGGCAAAGTAGATCCCACTGACCAAGAATTGATTGTTGTCCGAAATCATCAAGTCCCACGACTCATCGCCCGATCCCGACGTGTGATCAATGCGCGTCACGAGATCGCCGGTAATGGTGAAAATGTGAATGACTGCCTCACCCGGCAGATTCACAAACTGTAGCTTATTGGGCTGACCTTGATAATTATAGCCACCATCATCGAGTTCCCCACCTTGCACCTGATATGGATTGGGCACAATGCGAACCTGTGTAACGTCATTGGCCGGACTGCGGAAGGGACTCACGCCATCTGCTTCGGTGCGCGTGGCAAAGCGGCTGCTCTCCACGCCATCGGCATCGACGGCTGTCACGGAATAATAATACCTCGTGCCGCGCAGTGCCGTATCATCGCTAAACGAAGTGCCCGTGGGCATGTCAATCAGTTCGGGCACTTCTGTGTGACGCCCGGCATAGCGATACACATGATACTTGGTCGCACCCGAAACAGCATCCCAACTCAACTCGTTGCGATCAGGACCAGAATTCACATCAAACCGCGCGGGCCAATCCGGCGCAGCGGACAAGCGGGGCATAATGCCCGTGCGACTTGCCCATGCCTCGCGTGCAACAGCCACTGTCGCCTTCAACGAATCCAGACCGCTGTCGAGGAACGCTTCTTTGTCAGCAAAAGAAATCGTGTTATCTGCCCACGCCTTACCCACGCGCTTGTTCTCTGCTTCAGATGGACCGGCGACAATCACCGCCGACACAATGTGAATGCTCTGCCCGAGTTTCAAATCCCAGGGGCCAAAGGTCGTCACCCACTGATAGATCTGCTCGGTGGTGACATACCCGGGTTGGTCGGGGTCGGAAATGGCAACGCGCTCATCGCGCGTCGTGCCCGGCTGCACATAAAAGTCATACACGGTCTTGCGATCTGCTGTGCGCGTGCTCGTCCACACTTCACCAGGCACCCAGCGCACCTGACGCGGTTGTGCATTTTCGGGATCGGAATTGTCTTCCAGCCAGTTTTCACTCAGCACATTGGGATCATCAGTCGGCGTCTTATCGACGTGCAAAAACACGCGCCCTTTGTAGTGCGATTCCATAAACTCACCCGAACTGATGCTGGCATCGCGCACTGCATCGAGCAAGTCCCCAGAAGCGGGCGCGGGTTCGCCGCGGTCATCGCCATCGGGCCGATAGCCCAACTTGTCGTTGTCGTCGCCATCGTGGATGTAGAGCAACTTTTCCTCATCATCCCAATAGTTGACTTCATCCCATATTCCGCCAGCGAGCAACCCGGCATCGTAAGCGCGGCCACCATCTTCGGCGTTAATTGTGATATGCGCGCCGCCAGCAGGGCCTGACCCACCGCGCTGCAAATAGTAGTTCAATCCAATGTGGAAATTGTCGTAAGACGGATTTTTCTGAGCCGTTTCCGGGCTTGCAGCAATGCCGCGCTCACCTGCCCGCAGGTCAACCACATGCGGATTTTCCGGATACGTAATCGTCGTGACTTCAAAGATCATATCGTCGGCGTTTTGATTTGCCCACGAATACGTCTCGCGCACAATACGCAAGCCCTCTGAGTTGACGATCGTGCTGCTGATCATCAAGTCAGCACCCAAATCCGACCGCACCGCATCGTCGTCTTCGGGGAACAAACGCCAGTTCGTACGCAATATCTCTTTGCCATCCTGAGTCAGCACTGGCGGATTGATGCGGAAAAATTTTGGATTGGGTTTGTTCAATCGCGTCTCTGTACCCCCCAACTTCGAAGACGAAAAATCAGCGAGGTCATCGAGCAAGTCATTGCACCATGGGCTTTGCGTAGTACCCACCAAACTTTGGGCACCTTCGTAATAGCTGGGCACATTAAACTTTGAATACAGCCCAACCACAGTCACCCCCGAATTTCCAACGCGATAACCGATGTCCGGATCGGTCTCACCCGTCTCGAGACCCCCCGGCCAAACCAGACGGCCTGAACTCCACAGCGTGCCAACTTCGTGGCTTTGTGCATAAGCACTGCCGGCCATCAGCACAGCCATCAGCACAAATACAAAACGTTTCATAAGCTATACTCCTTAAATTGCCAATCACCCCAACCCCTTTCCCGCAATGGAAGAGAGGTTGGGATGTGTGAGGCTCTAGAATGAAAATCGCAAACCAAATGTGAGGTCTCGGCGATCCAAATAGACCAGATATGGGCGGCGCGTCTCTTGGAAATTATCCAAATCCACATCCGAACCCGGACGGCTGCCTTCCTGCAATTTGCCACTGGAATTGACAGTCCACCCGAGCCGCTCCATATACGCTTCGGCTTTGGCATCATCATTGGTATTTGGATAATCCCAAACTTCGCCATCGAAATCGCGCAGATTGTTGAAGTTCTTGAAATTGAAGATGTTGTGAATCTCCAAATACAACATCGGCGCGCCCTTGGTATCAAAGGCTTTTGAAATCCGCAAATCTGCGATGTTGCTGTCTGTCCACTGCACATTCAACACATTCTGAAGGGCGGGGTCATTGGTCGGATTGTAATTCATCCACCAACCGCCTTCTCTGCGGAAGAACAAATTGGCTTCCCAACCGCCCTTCAACAGGTGCTGCTCGCCTCCGTAATCCAATGGCGTGCGGAAGTTCAAACCCAACTTCCAAATTGGCCGCGCCTTAAATGGCGGATTGGCGGAATTGGCACTAGCTTCGATAACCAAGCGGGAAGGCGTTGACACCGTGTTTTGATCATAAACGCGATCCCACCCAATTCGTTTGCTGCGTTCTTGCCGATAATCGTAAGAAATGAAACCCGTGAAGAACTGCCCGCGCGACTTCTTAAAAGCGAGTTCATAACCGCGCACATCCTTGATCCGTCCTTGCGTCGTCCACCGAGTGCGCCTGTTCGTACTGTTTTCGGTATAATAAGCCGTGCTGGGTTCGAGTTCCTTGTCAATGTCCCTAAAATACACCGTGCCCGAAGCCAGGTACGTACCTTCAAAGCTCTTTTCAAAACCGAGCTCATAGGCGATGGTCTGAGGCATTTCTACCCACGGATTGCCAAAGTTCTCCAGTGGTTCACCCGCACCGGACTGCGCGCGGTAAAGTTCCACTGTCGTCGGCACTTGATAGAAGTGACCGTAGTTGAAATAGAGTTTGGAAGTCGCTGTCGTTGGGTGAGATACGCCAAAACGCGGACTCCACGCCCATTTGGTGGGCGCTCGGACCTTACGGCGATTCTCATACAACAACTCGGCGTTTGATCCCAAGTATTCGTGATGAGGCTGTCCCACGAGGTCAAACCACTTGTCCGGACGATGGAAGTCCAAACGCAAGCCCGCATTGACCACGATCTGGCGATACTCCATGCGGTCTTGCACAAAGAACCCACCATACCACGGCGTCTTGACATAGTAGTTGTGCAAGTTGGCTGTTTGAGTCGCCACGATATCTGCCGGATTGTCGCTTTCCCAACCTTCGGGGCGATCGGGCAATGTGGAGGTATAACCGCGATATTCGCGCAAGAAAAATGTATGTGCTTGAACACCGGCCTTGATCTGGTGATGCGGCGTCATCTGACTGGTAATATCAAAGGTCAAATCCGTCTCTCTGATATACGACCAGTCCGACGAACGGCTCGCGCCACCGCCGCCGCGCAAACGGTAAATGCCCAAAATGTCATTGCGTCGGTTGGCGTAATTCCAACCCACAGGGGCTTCATCCAAGATCACAGCCCCGGCTGCTCGCGCTTGATCGACAGATGAGGAGGGAACAACACCTTCATTTCCCTCTTTGAAATTCGCGATTTCTTCGGTGTAATCGTTGATCTCTTCAATTCGCCCATCGGGATAAACCGCCGCACGGGGGATACCTCTGGCCTGCGGCTTTTGCCATGTGGCTTCCCAATCTGTTCTGCCATAGCGCGCCGTGAAATTGTAAAAGGTTTTGGGCGACAATGTGTGCGACCAGTTGAGGGTAAAATAATTGCGCCCAATGGTCGTCTGATTGTTTTGGGATCCAGGTGCAAACATCTGAACATCGTCAAAGCGGCGAGAAGCCTCCACTTGCGATCTGACAAAAGTGCCTGTAAAGTCGCCGTTTTTCGTGCCATCTGCCCAACCGCGCAAATAGCCAAAAGAAAGTTTTGTCGTGGCTGTTGGCGTCAACGTCACTTTGGCCTGCGCCATGTTGTCGCGATACGACGTTTTGGACAGGTCATAGGCATACGCCGTGCGCTCGCGCTGGCTGGTCAACATCACCGCCAACTTGTCGCTGATGACGGGCGTGCCAACCGTCAAGTCGTAGTGATAGTCCGCTTCGCGATCCGCTGCATTGGCATTAAAGCCATCATTGCCTTCGAGTTCAAAGTTGCGATGCTGCCATGCCCAGATGCCTTTGGCTTGGGCAACTGTTGTGATCGGATCATCAAAAATGCCAGCCGTCCAATTCCCCTCGGCTCCGCCGCGGTCTGCGAACTCCTGAGTCCAACCCTTAAAATCGGGCGTGCCATCGCCATTGCGATCGGCGGTGGGGCCATCGCTTTCAAACCGCCCAATGTCCCACCAGTTGTCCGGACTATACACATCAGGCCCAAAATGTTTGCGACCTGCGGGATTATACCGCGTATCCGCGCTGATCGTAAACTGACGCGGCTCGCGGGTCACAATGTTGACAACACCACTGCGCGCATCCCCATACTCAGCGCTGAAGCCACCTGTCAAAATCTGCACTTCTGCCAAGTTTGTTTTGCTAAACGAAGAATATGGACGGTTGTTGCGGTTGTCTTTCATACCTATACCGTCCATTGTATAAAGCAGTTCTTCTTCGCTTGCGCCGCGAATGGTCAAACCCCAATCATCGCGATCCACACCGACCTGCGTGGCAAAGGCATCGCGCAAACGAGGACCTGTTGGCACCTCGCGAACCTCTGTCGCCTTCATAATCGTCTGTGCATAAGATACTTCCAATTCAACAGGCGGGCGGTCAGCCACAACCGTGATCTCGCTCAATTCAACGGTGGATTCTGTCAGGGAGAAATTCACGGGAGAGGTGCGGTCAACACTGACCACCACATCCGTCTTACTCACCGTGTGATATCCCACAAGTGAGGCCTGAACTTCATACACGCCCGGCAACACCTGAATGACAAAATATTCGCCATTGACATCTGCGGTCCCTCCAAGCCTCGTGCCCGCAATCACCACATTGGCCCCGGGCAGAGGTTCGCCGGTGCTGGCATCGGTGATGCGACCCGAAATTTTACCCGTGGTGGTCTGTGCATCGGCCCGATGCACCAGCCCAAACCCCAGCGCAATGGCAAGCATGGTAAATAACCCAGCTTTCAAACGATTCATAAAACTCCTCCTTTAAGTTTCTTCCCCCGGCTTTGGGTGAAGAGAAGGGAAAGGCCCACTCAGCTCATTCCCACAAACCAATTTCTCCATCTAATAGAGAGAGAACTGCCAAAAAAAATCATGCATAGATCGGCCGCTAAACACCACCTCCTTTTGTCTTCCTCCCTGTGATTTCAAAAGCTGGCCTGAATGCTCACCTCCTTTCAATACAACCATATGTTGGTCATCAATAATTTCTTTTTATTCAACTTGCCCAATTTAATACGCCTCTCAAAGTCTGTCAAGTAATATAAGTCCGTGTATAAACGACCCTGTTCTGCGGTTTATCGCTGCACCGCATTTGTGCAATCGGCGTTTCGACCATTGCATCAGTCGCCTTCAAATAGAGCCGCAATCCTTCATTAATTCTTCTCGGGCATCTTTATATTTTTTTGTTTGTATAAAAAGAAATAAGCTGTTATTTTTATCATGTAAAATAAAAGCCTAAAAAAATAACAGCTTGTGGCTGTTCAGTGAATCTAAATCGGATAGCGCATGCGTCTCAATATTAAAAGCCGCCTAACCGACTTCACGGAATTACAATACCGCAAAAAATAAAATACAGGAAAAAAAATGAACTCAACGAGCAAAGCCCCCACATCCCAATCCTTGCACCTGCCTGCTTGTAGGTGTTCCGAACAAACAGGCCGAGCCACGCAGAGACTCTCAATGCCTGCGGCTGAACTCTCGATCGCATCCCTCGCGCCGACCACCATCAGAGCCTACCGGTCTGCGCTTTGCGCGTGGGATGCGTTTTGCAGCGACCGCCTGCCTGCCGCGTTGCTCGCGGCGCAGGCAGGCCTGCCCGAGCACCCGCGGGCGGATGGCGAAGTGGCGTGCAACTGCGATAGCAGTTTAATCGATATCCTCCTCCCCGAATATCTGACCGCGCGATATGAAGCAGGGGCCAGCCCAGCCACCTGTAACCAGATCATTGGCGCGATCCGGTTTCGAGCGAAATACCAGGGCAAGCCCGATCCCGTGGGGCCTGCTGTCCAGCGCGTCTTGGCGGACATAAAGCACCGCGGACGAGACCGCGGACGGGGGCAAGTGGATGGCCTGCGCTGGAATGAAGCAGATGCGATGGCGCGCATTGCCCAACGCGACAATACCCTGGCCGGTCTCAGAGACGCGGCCATCATCTCCGTCATGTCCGACGCGCTCCTGCGCGTGTCTGAATGCGTTGCCCTCAATGTTGAAGACTTTGTGCGTGCCGACCAGCCCGACGGAAGTGCGCGCATTTTCGTGCGACAGTCTAGAACTGACCGAGAAGGCAGCAGCGTCTTCTACATCGGACCGAAAACAGTATCGGCAGTGAAGGCCTGGCTGACCGCTACCCAAATTGACGACGGCCCCCTCTTTCGGCGCGTGCGCCGCGGCGGCCATCTGGGAACTGGGCGACTGACGGCCCGCGCGATCAGGAACATCGTCAAACAGCGCGCCGCCGCTGCCGGCATCTCCGGGCGATTTTCAGGGCACTCGCTCCGCATCGGATCCGCGCAGTCCCTTGCAGCAGCGGGTGCATCGGTCGTAGAGATGCAGATCGCGGGGCGTTGGCGCGACACATCCATGCCCGCTCACTATGCCCGCGCGCAACTCGCCGGCACGGGCGCGGTTGCGCGATTGCGATATGGCTCAAAAAAATAGGCCGATTCGCCGATGAACTGCTGACGCAGTGCCTGCCCATTTAGGGGCAACCCTTGTGGTTGCCCCCCTGTGGTTGCCCAATCATCATTGCGCGCGTCTGTGCGTCAATTCTTTTCTTTTTCCCAACATATTTTCAATCGCCACAAGTCACAATTTGAGTTATATTTGTATCTCAACAGACCTGTCAACCTAACAGAATGAAAGGAGTGGCGATGAAATCACTGAGTCGGCGGACATTTCTTCGGGGTGCAGGGATTTGTTTGTCCCTGCCGTTTTTAGATGCGATGATTCCCATGGGGCGGGCAGCGCGTCACGCATTTGCCGCGGCTCGCGCACAGGCGGCCAAGCGGTTGGTGTGCATTGGCAATCCCTTTGGGATGATTCCCGAACGATTTTTCCCAACAGAAGCCGGGGCAAATTACGCGATCTCCACGCTGTTGCAGCCGTTGGAAGCGCATCGGCGAGATTTTACGATTTTTTCCAATTTGGATCACGGAATCACGGGGGGGCATCGCACCGCGCATACGTTCTTGAGTGGCATTCGCATCAAAGATGCTGCGATAATGCCCGAAGGCAATATCTCCCTCGATCAAAAGGCCGCGGAATTTGTGGGCATCAACACGCGTTTCCCGTCGTTGAATGTGAGCATCAATGGCCACTGCGAAATGTGCTGGACGCGCACGGGCGTGCGAGTGCCGCCAATAAACAATCCCCAAAAGGTGTTTCAGGCCCTGTTTGTGGATACGAGCAACAAAGAAAAGAAACAGCGTGCGAGTGCGCTCGAGCAGCACGGCAGTATTTTGGACGCGGTGATGGATGAGGCGCGAGCGTTTGAGCGCAAGTTGGGTCAGCGAGATCGCCAAAAGCTAGACGAATATCTGACCTCTGTACGCTCTGTGGAGAAGAAGTTGGGCATGTCCATGGCATGGCTGGACAAACCCAAACCCAAAGTGGATATGGCAATGCCCCAGAATGGGACGTTTGTCGAGACATTGCCCGTGATGTACGATCTGATCGCGCTGGCACTTCAGACGGATTCGACGCGCGTTGCGACCTTGGAAATCGGCATGGGGATAAAGACCACTGATTTGGGTTTGAATACGAACTATCACAAATATTCCCATCACGGCAAATTGCCCGAATTGATGGAAGGCTTGACCGTGATAGAAAAATATCAGATGAAACACCTGAGCGTGTTCTTTGACAAGCTCAAGACAGTAGAAGACCCCGCGGGTGGAACCTTGTTTGACCACACGATGGTGTTGTCGGGCAGTGGCATGGGCAATGGCAGTTCGCATTCGAATAAGAACTTGCCGATTTTGCTGGCCGGGGGGGGGGTCAAGCACGGGCATCACAAGGTGTATCCAGACGCCAAGGCCAAGCGCGTGCCCCTGAGCAATTTGTACGTGTCGATGTTGCAGCATTTTGGATTGGAAATTGACCAGTTCGGTCAGAGCACTGGCGCGCTGACGGGCTTGGAGGTAAAATGAGAAAATCAGGACTAAGCAGCGAGCGGGTCGGGTCACTCCCTGCGCGAGGGGTGCTGTGCCTGCTGTTTTTCTGTTTGCCTGCGGCAACCGCGTGGTCAGAAACGGATGCGACGTATGAAAATACCGTGCGTCCGTTTCTTGTGCAGCGGTGTCTGAAGTGTCACGGTGCGGAACTTCAGAAAGCGGATTATCGGTTTGATACCTTGACGCGCAATTTTCAAGATGAAGATGTGTTGCTGACGTGGCAAAACATCGTGGATATGTTGAATTTGGGATTGATGCCGCCTTATGAAGAGCCTCAGCCCGAGTTGGCAGAATTGAAGCCCGTGGTGGATTGGATTACAGGCGCGCTGCAAGCGCATTACGAGCGCGAGGCGAGCACGGGTGGTCAGACGGTGCTGCGGCGTTTGAACCGCAAGGAGTATCGCAATACCGTGCGTGATTTGCTGCATGTGAATATGACGATGTTCGATCCGACCGATGCGTTTCCCCAAGATGAAGAAGCGCATGGGTTTGACAATATTGGCAAGACGCTTGTGATGTCGGGTTTTCTGGTTGAAAAATATCTCGATGCTGCGGATCAGATTGTGGCGCGCGCGGTGCTGCCTGGTCCTCGGCCTGAGGTGAAGACGCATGTGTTTAAGCCGCCGATCATGCGGGCGGGCGGTGGGTTTGTGGCCCCGGCGAGCCGGCGCTTGAAACCGGGATACGATGAGTTGTTCCGCCGCCCCGACGACCGATGGGGGTATATGTCCATTGATGCGTTCCGAAAAGGCGCGCCGCATTCGGGGATGTATCGGATACGCGTTCGCGCGTCCGCGCACAATCAGCAACACCCTTATGACTCGTCATTGCGAACAGATGAAAGCGAACCATTGCGCATGGCAATTGTGGCCGCGTCCGGGCGTTATGGCGATTTGCGACAGCGCAACACATCGGATGTGATGTTGGGCGAATTTGAGATGATAGCAGATGGCAAACCGCGCGATTACGAACGCGAACTCTGGTTGGATAAGTCTTATATGCCGCGCATCACGTATCCAAACGGGCCGATCAATCTTTATTGGCGGAGCATTCTGAGGCGTTATCACCCCGACCTCTACGACGATGCGGACCGGCGGCAGATGACTCGACAGGCAGAGCAACAACTCGTCCATCGGCAAACGGAAACCCTCGTGCAGCATTATTTGGGGCCGTCCATTCGCGTGTATGAAATCGAGATCGAAGGTCCGTTTTACGAGCAGTGGCCCCCGCCTTCCCACACGAGTATCTTTGGCACGCGAAATCCCAACAAAGTCAAACCCTTCGATGTGCTGACCCGCTTTGCTACCCGAGCCTATCGCAGACCGGTAAAAACCAGCGAAATCGCGCATATTCTCGACTTGGTCGCGCAACGAGAAACAGCCGGCGCGACGCGCGTGCAAGCCATCAAGATGGGCATGAAAGCCATTCTGTGTTCGCCCAACTTTCTGTATCTATACGAAAATGAAGGCGTCTTAGACGATTATGCCCTCGCATCCAAACTGTCGTATTTTCTCTGGTCATCCATGCCGGATGCAGACCTGTTTAAGCTGGCCAAGAAGAAACAGTTGCACAAGCCCGATGTGCTGCAAACCCAAATTGACCGCATGCTGAAAGACGACAAGGCACAGGCATTTGTAGAGAATTTCACCGAGCGTTGGCTGACCCTCTACAAGATCGGCGAGATGCCCCCTGACCCGCGCAACTTCCGATTGTATTACCAAGCCCATCTCGAAGACGCGATGAAAAGAGAAACCCACGCCTTCTTCCAGCACCTGCTCGATGAGAATATGAGCATCGCGCATTTCATCGATTCGGACTTTACCTTTGTCAACCGCGACCTGGGCTTGTTGTATGGCTTAGAAGGTGTGACAGGGCGCGAATTTCGCAAGGTGCAATTGGCTGACGCCAAACGCGGCGGCCTGTTGGGGCAGGCCAGTGTGCTGACCGCCACGGCCAATGGAATCGAGACCTCGCCGGTGGTGCGCGGCGTGTGGATATTGGAGAATATCCTCGGCACACCCCCCACGCCACCCCCACCCGATGTCGAACCCCTCGAGCCAGACATCCGAGGCTCCAAGACGATTCGCGAGCAGTTGGCTAACCACCGCGAGATCGCCACGTGCAATGAATGCCATCGGCACATCGATCCATTGGGCTTTGCCCTGGAAAATTACAATCCCATCGGGGGGTGGTGCTACACTTACGGCCGAAAGAAGCCAAAGGTGGACGCGTCAGATGTGCTGGTCGATGGCACAGCGTTCAATGGGATTGTGCGCTTTAAGCAGATTCTTATGGCCAAGCAGGATCAATTTGCCCACTGCCTGACCGAGAAGATGCTGACCTATGCGACGGGTCGCACATTGGAAGCAGGGGATCGTCCCGAGGTGAATCGCATTGTGAGTGCCTTAAAAGCGCAGGGGTATGGTCTGAAAGACCTCGTGATGCTCGTGGCCACCAGTGAGCCGTTTTTGACCAAATAATTTCTACTATGAACCGCACCATGATCGATAAAGCCCTCATCAAAATCTGGGCAACGCAATAGGGAGTTGGGCAAGGGCAGACAGAGAAGTTCTATCCGGTGTAGCCACGTTCCACCGCCTGTGGGACTCCACCCGAAACAGATGCAAGTCCGCATCGGGGGGAGTCTCATTTTTTACATCATTTGGCGCGAAGCGAGATGAAAGACAGCCTCATTTTTTTTTTGCATGTGTGGTTTTTCTCGTGGGATGCGGGCGCGATGCCAAGGGTTATCTCATGGCACCGGAACCAACGCCAGGGGGCGGGGGAAACCTGACACTACCTGCGGCCGGCATTGACCAGATCTATTTTACCGATGACAGCGGAGGCATTTCCGTGTGGGGAAACAACGCGGAGTACGCCCTAGTGCCCCGAGAAGATGCCCCTCTTTTTCCCCTGCTCGCGCCCGATAAAACCACGCTGGCACTCACCCAGGGCGGGGCACATCCGTCGTTGCGTATCATCGCGCCTTATGACGTGTCCATTCCCCTGAAGGGCAAACCCCGATGCGTGGCTTTTTCCCCCAACAGCAGGCGCGTTTTGTTCACGACGTCAGTCGCGCCATATACCCTTGAGATCATATCTGCCGACGGGAGCGAACATAAGGAACTGGCGTCTTCCGAGACCCCAATCGACGCTTCGTGGTTGCCCGACGGGAATCGGGTGTTTTATGCGGGAAGTGGAAAAGCGGAAAGTGTCCCACAGATTTTTATCGCGGATGTCATGGGTGAAGGCCGCCGCCAATTGACGCGAGGCGCGCGCCCCAAATCCCATCCCTCTGTTTCGCCCGATGGCAACCGCCTTGCGTTTTTGACATTCGAAGCCGAGAGCGGCGGGGTGTGGCGCATTGAATTGATGCACATCCCTGAAGAAAATGCAGAGCGAATTGAACTGGCATTCGAACCCATTCGATTCAACGGGATGGTGCCGTTTTCAAAGCCGGTGTGGTCGCCTTTCGGGCGGTTCTTGGGTTATTCGGTGTTCGAGACAGAAGAATTGGCGCGGATCGAGTTTATCGACACTCGGGATTTTACCCGGCACGAGGTTACAGATGCAGAATTTGGCGATGTGTTTGTCGGCTGGGCACCCCGTCGGGGGTTTTTAACCTTCGCGCGGCAGATTTTCCCGTCGTGGTTTCTGATGACGAAGTTTATCACGCATAAAGACGACGGTCAGTTCATTATGGGCCCGCAAAAGTGGCCCGGTTATGCGGTGGATTGGAAATAATTTCGCCTAGCTATGACTGCGATCTCAAGCGCGCGAATATCCGCGCGCAAAACATGTGAAAATGTCGTTGACTTTTCTCACCACAGAGCAATTATTTGTAGGAGTGTTGGGCGGGCTAATCGCTGACCGCTAAGAGGCAAGCACGCAAAGACGCAAAGCAATTGGGGTTTGTCCTCGCACCTCTTGCCTGTCTGCAGTCGTACAGGCAGGCGAGCTTCCTGCCTGCCGCGCCGTGCGCGCCTGCTTGTCGCGTTGCTTTGGCAGACAGGGCGCAGGCAGGTTGGCAGACAGGGGCGGGCTGATCAGCTAAACCCCGAAACTCGGTTGTCAGTTGTTATGTCAAAGCATGTGCTAAAAGGGTTTTATTCAGTATTTGCGCGCAATAGGGTACAACAGTTCACACTCGCTTCACCGCGTTGCCTGCCCTGCCTGCGGATGAGAGGCGAGAGGTGAACTGTGAATGGGTGGCGGTGCGGGGGAACTGGCCACTGGCCACTGGCCACTCACCACTTGGGCGGTTGGGATGCGCGGGGTCTAACCGCTGATAACCAGAAAGGAGATTTGTCTATGGTTTTGAGAACAGATGTGTTTTTTGTTTGCATGCAGTGAACCGAGAAGGAGGAGGTTGTTTATGAGGTCTATTGTGGCATTGTTGTTAAGTCTGGCCCTTGTTGGGCCAGGGGCAGCAGTTGCAGAGGTGAACGGCACCTGGGCCGTTGGGGTGACCGGGCAATACGATTTGCCGCTGTTTAATTTGAACAAATGGTTTCCCTCGGGCGGGATTGACGTGGGGGGAACGGTCTCGCGCATCAACAACGAGACCTGGACATTTGAACTAGACGCTCGGTATGCCAAATACGGTTCGGGCGATCTGGAGAACCGAAGTTTCTTGTGGTCGGTCGATCTCCAAGAATACGAAAGCCCCCAGGCCAAATCAGAAATGACGTGGTTGACGGTAACGGCCAACTTCATCCGCCATTTCAAACGCGGCGGGGAAAAGCTGATCAGCGGAGGGGGCGCGCCATATTTTGTGATCGGGTCGGGATTTTACCACTATGAAAACGAAATCAGTGGGTTGATTTATCCCGGTCAGAGCGGAACCCTGGACACGAGTAAGACGCAGAGGCCCGAGGCAGACGTCCGCACGGCTTTGGGCATCAATGCCGGTTTGGGCGTTGAATATTTCGCCGGTCAGAACTTTGCGTTTGATCTTCGGGCGCAGTACCACATCATCTGGGGGCACGTGCGACCATTGGAGGCCTGGGGCTTACAAGAGGCATTTCCATTTCACAAACTCAACCTGGGTGTTCGGCTTAAGTTGTATTTTCCAAATAATTAACGGAGGTTCAACATGCGTTTGAAAGTGCGTTTGGGCTGTCTCCTGATGCTGGTCGGGGTGATGTTCGCCTCCTATCCGCACGATGGGATGGCAGCCACAACAGGAAAAGTCACCGGCGTGGTGCGCGATGCTCAGGGCGGGACCTTGCCGGGCGTCAACGTGGTGGTGAAAGGCACGCGGCGCGGGGCGACGACCGATGCAGACGGCTATTTTTTGATTCTGGCGGTCGATCCGGGCGTGTATGAACTCGAAGCGTCTCTGGTGGGCTACCGCACGGAAACCATTCAAAACGTGCTGGTGCAAGTCGAATTGACCACCACAGTGGATATCGTGCTGCAAGAAGCCGCAGTCGAACTGGGCGAGTTGGTCGTAATTGCCGAACGCCCTGCCGTAGAGCCAGATAAAACCGTGAGTCGCTACATCGTGGGCGTGGAGCAGGTCGAACAAGTGCCCCTTGCGCGCAATGCAGCAGAAGTGATCGAGTTGCAGCCGGGCGTATCCCTAGACGGCGCCATGCGGATTCGCGCGAGCCATACGGCCTCCGTGACCAATGGCACCAACGAGGTCTTTGTGGAAATCGACGGCATCCGCCTGTCCAACGACGACGGCGTGGCGGAAAACAACACGGCCGCACAAGTCAACAGCTTGGCGCGCGGTGCCCTGCAAGAAGTCGCGGTCGTCACCGGCGGGATGAATGCCGAATACGGCAATGCACAGGGCGGCGTGATCAGCCTGGTGAGCCGCGAGGCCAAAGAACACTACGGGGCCCTGGGCGAATACCGCCTGACCCTGCCGGGCAGAAAACACTGGGGCGCCAATGTCTATGACAGTCCCCTGTTAGAGGGCAAAAAGCCGGATGCCAGCCATCCCGATCTCGATACAACACCTTCAAATTACGACGAGGTGCTGGGGCATTTCCTCGAGGGCAATGTGTCGGGGCCGATCAATCGGCAACTCGGGTTTTTTCTCAGTACCTATACGGACCGGCAGGCATCTGTTTTTCCAGGGCCGGCCAATCACGCGCCCTTTAACTTGAACACATCGGCCAATGTGACCTATCGCCCGGCAGACAAGTACAAATTTAAGCTCGGCAGCACATGGGTGTACAAAGATGGGTTCAACAATGGCTCGACCAGCGTGGTGCGCGGGCCGGGCGGCGCGACCACGGGCGTGCCACCCGGCGGGGTGCGCGGCATCTCGGAAAACGGCCGCAATCTCTTTCTGCCCGAGGGGTATAGTTCATCGGGCAAGTCGCCGCGCACAGATCAAGTGTTTTACGGGGTCTTGACACACACCATATCGCCCAAAACCTTTTACGAAATCCGCGTGTCTTTCCAGCGCACGGCTCTCGATACGAGCGATGTGCCGTCCGAGACAACGGATATTGTCCGGGGTGCAAACGGATTTTATGGCACTCGCGATATCCGCGCGTTTAGCTGGGCGCGGCGCACGCGATTTCTGATCAAAGGCGATTTGTCCAGTCAGGTGACGCGCGGGCATTTTGTAAAAGCCGGTTTCGAGATCATCCGCAACAGCATCGAACAGCAAGACGTGGTTTACAATACCACCCGCGAGCGCAACATCCGCTTGCTAGGCCAAGGCGATCCCGTCGTGGGCATGGATCCCTTTCATCCGGTTACGTATGCGGCATATCTCCAGGACAAAATGGAATTTGAGGGTCTGATCGTCAATCTGGGCGCGCGCTTTGAGATGCTCGCCCCGGGCAAGTCCTTTGGCCGGGCTATGGATCAAGTGATCTGGAACCACTACAATTCGCTCACGCGCTGGCGAAGCGTGCCCATCGTGGATTCCCCCACGCAGACAGCCATCAGCCCGCGCCTGGGAATTTCACACCCGATTACGGACCGGTCGACCATTCGGTTTTTCACCGGTCGCTTCCACCAATTTGTGGGGTTGCAAAGCCTTTACAACCGCACATGGCGGGCCACGGGGCCAGACAAAGATCTGAATGACAACGGTCAGATCGACGAGATGGAAGTGTTCAACGCCTTGGTCTATCCACTGGCCGGAGAGTTTGGCAACATCAACATGGAACCCGAGCGCACCACCAACTTTGAGGTGGGCTTCGACTACAATTTTTATGGCGATTACGTGGCGGGTCTGACCGCGTTCTACAAAGACCAAGAAGGCACGCTGTCGAGTGGTGGCTCCGACTTTTTCATCGACGAGCCGGTATTTGGCTTCAACTCGTCCTACACCCACGCGTTTTTCAACCGCCGCTTTGCCACGTCGCGCGGGTTTGAACTGTCTTTGCAAAAAAAGTTCAGCAAAATGACCGCTTTTTACGTGGCTTACAACGTCAATTGGGCCAAAGCACACCGCGGCGGCAGGGCGTCTTGGGAGTGGTTTGTGGTGCCCTCGAGTCGCTATGTGAACAGCGATAAGTTTTTTGCCGGCGTGACCGTGCAATCCAACGGGCAGGAAGTGCCCCGCGCGCCAACCGCAGAAGAGCGCAGCAGACTGGCGGCGCAGGCCGATGCCATTGCCCAAAAGTACAAAGCCAAAGCAGACGTGCGAGAGCCCAAGAGCAACGCGTTTTGGGAACAACCCGTGCTGATCGAAGACGGGCTGTATTCTTTCAACATCGCCAATTACAGCATCCCCACCCTGGACGGCGGCTTGGACAGGCGCAACTTTGCCAGCGTGCAGTTCCTCTTTTCATCGCCGCCGGATTTTCACATTCGGGCTTTGGCCGGGTTTCGCGCGACCATGGTCTGGCAGATGCAGACCGGCGGCGCGTTTTGGTACACGCCGCCCACCGGACCGAGGGAACGGCGCAATGGCCCGCCCACTACGGTGACGGATGTCAGCTTTGAAAAGGATTTTGGCCTGGGTCAGACGACCACAGCCACGACATTTCTCGAGGTACGCAACCTCTTTGGACAGCGCGACGATACGAGCACGGGTTTTCGCTGGATCCAGTACGGGCTTCAAAAACCACCGCCCGGAGACGCCAAGTTTGACACGTTTGGAGATATCCGCGAACTGACCCGCTACAACGGCGGGTTGGGCAGGCCCCGAACCATCGTCGCTGGGGCGCGGTTCAAATTCTAAAGATGCACCGCGTTCATCTGTGGTTCAATTTGATAGGAGACTGATTATGTTTCTGGTTGATAAGAAAAAACAATGGCTGGCGGGTCTGACGGTCCTGTGTCTGATTTTGATCGGCACCGCGGATTCGCAGGCGCAGGTGGTCTATAGCGCGTCTCGGCACATGACGCGGTCTCTGGTGTGGCTCTCGTTCACCAATTCCGGTACGTCGAGCATGCACTATCAGGTCACGCCATCCCGTGTGATGATGCGAATGTCGTATCCGGGCGAATTGTACGCGCTGTACGCCCTGCTGGGCACCGAAGAGTTCGTCGAGTATTGGGGCGACAAGGCCTGGGGCTCGTCGCAGCAAAAGGCATTCACAAATATGCACTCGGCCGGTGAAGGCGTGCTGGTGCTCACCAATGTGGGCGGCGAAAAATACGTGTCGGTAACCGGCCCGCGCACGCCCACCGAAGACGTGGTGCCGTTGAATTACGACATCGCCAATTCCAAAGAAGCCTCGTGGGGCATTCAGTCCATCGTGCCCAATCGGGGCGTGGGGACCGGCACTGTAAAATCCAACTGGTGGGCGGGGGCCACGCCGCAATCCGTTGACCCAGCCAATTTGCGGCCCTACGAGATTCACAACTTCGATTACGGGATTTATCCCCCCGTGCAAAATGCGGGCGAGGAAATCCATATCACGCAGTGGCAGACCAAGCACAACGTGGTCGTCACGCGCAAAGCCCACGCGTGGAGCCATCAGGATTTCGACGACTTTTTCATCGTGGAACTCGAGTTTGAGAACCGGGGTGGGCAACAACTTGACGACACTTACTTCGGCGTGATGAACTCGATGTACGTCAACAGCTCGGGAACATCCTACCGCTGGGGTCACGAAGGCGGCCTGGTCACCTATCGCCGCAGCCAAGCGCTGGATGACCACTATCGGTACAGCGAGGCTCCCAACTTCACAAACAACACCTTAAGCGGGCTGACGCCTTCGGATTTCCAGGGCAAGTACATCATGTACCAGTGGGACGGCAATTCGCCATCTAGCTTTGAGGAAGACACGGGCGACCCGTATTTCTCGGATCTGGAAGTCACGGCATTTCCGGGCAGCAAGAGCCGGCCCGAAGGCATGCCCATTGCGCCGGCCTATCAGTTTATGGCGCCCCTGGCCTTTCGCAATGCCGGGAGTCACGCCTTCAACGCCGCCGATCTGGCCGAAGGCTATGTGGATCCGCAGGGCGAGCCCCTCTCGCACTGGTACGAGGTGTTTGGCCGGCGCAACATCGACGACCCCACGCGGGGTGCCTTGGGCATGGCCGACCAATACGACTTTTTCACCTCGCCGACCATGGATAATCCGCCCGCGGAACAGATGCAGTGGGAAGATATGATCTTTGGCCCCTACAGCTTGGCCCCCGGGCAAAAGGCCAAAATTGTGTTGGCTTACGGGTTTGGATCGGCCGCGGAATTTGACATCAACGCGCAAACCGGCTATGCCAATGACATCACCATGTGGTCGTGGAACGTGGGTGACATCGGCCCGGACGCGCGCAAAACCCTGCTGGCCAAGGGCGAGGTGGCGATGTTGCGGCATCTGGAACACGCGCAATTTGCCTACGACAACGAGTACCAGATTCCCAACGCGCCCCCGGATGTGAACTTTTTCCAGGGCAGCAATGCCCAAGCCAAAATTACGCTGACGTGGTCGGATGCCGCTGAACGGGCCCTCAATCCCGAATACGGCGAAGCCGATGTGGTGGGCTACCGCGTCTATCGCTCGACTTGGCAAGAGACCGGACCGTGGGAACTCGTGGGCGAAGTTCCGGCCGGGAGCAGCCAGGGCGGCGCGTACGCCTGGGTGGATGAAAACTCGCTGGCCGGGTTCCAATTTGCCTACAACGTGCGGTCCGTGGCCCGCCCCAAATCATCGTGGAGCGAAGGCTCTAAGACCTTGGCCGATTTGCCCGAGACCGTGCGCCAGCACCTCACGGAAAACGGATTGGAAAGCGGTTGGTCCGCAGCCGAACAGCGCATGATCGTGCCCGGCAGCCCCATTTTGGCCGCCAATGACGCTGCGGATAACCTGGAGCAACCGGTGAAGGTGGTACCCAATCCATTTAGTCTGGCCCAGGCTCAATCCAATTATCAGGGCACGCTCAAGTTGCGCTTTGTAGGTGTGCCGCATCAGGCCAAAATTTCCATTTTCACGGTTTCGGGCGATCTCGTTGCCGTGATCAACCACAACGACCCGTCGGCCGGAGAAGCGCAGTGGCTCTTGAAGGATCGCTTTCTCACTGGCGAGGCCACCTCGTCCGCGTATTTCTATGTGGTCGAATCGCTCGTGCCCGCCAGTCGCGGGCGCAAGACCAAGGGCGCGTTTGTGATCAACCGTTAGGGCTTTAACACGAGGAGTGATAGGATGAAATTTTTAGCACGGATCGTTTTGATGGCGCTCGTCCTGGCGGCTCAGGTCTCCGCGCAGGAACTTTTTCCCGAGGCCGAAGAATTTCTGAATCCAGAGGGCCGCAACAAGATCAAGCCCTCCACATTCAACTTTCTGAAGACGACCACGCATGCCCGCATCGCGGGTATGGGCGATGCGTTCACAGCCGTATCGGATGGGATAGACGGCATGGTGTGGAATCCGGCCGGACTGACCAAAGTGGATAATTTTGGGTATGGCTTTGGGTACACGCAATGGCTGGTCAACTCGAAGTTTGTGACGGGATCCATCGCCTACAACACGGGGCGATGGGGCGTGCTGGGCGCGTCATTTGTGAACTTTTCCCTGCCCGAGATGATCGAAACGACCACGCAACAGCCAGATGGCACGGGCAATATGGTGGACTCGGGCGATCTCGCCGTGGGGGTGGTTTACGCCTATCAATTGACAGACAAGCTCTCCGCGGCGGCCTCGCTGCGCTTTGTCCAGTCCGTGCTGGGCCCCGAGACGCTCAGCGCGATTTCGGTCAATGTCAGCACGTTGATGTACACCGGCTTTCAAAGCCTGCGTATTGGCATGAACATGAAAAACCTGGGCGGGGAGCAGGAAATTGTGAGCGAAAAGTCGGAGATGCCCCTGGTGTTCCACACCGGCGTCGCCATGGAAGTGTACGGCAACTTGGGCGATCCCGTCTCCCTCACCAGTTCATTTGAAGGCGCGTTTTTCACGGACCGGGAGCAGCGCTGGAACCTGGGCGGCGAGCTTTGGATACAGAATTTATTGGCCCTTCGGGCCGGGTATAAGTTCAGATACGACGCGGAATCGTGGAGCGTTGGCGCCGGGCTGAAGGGCAAATTTGGCGGGCGGCACATTGCCCTCGACGTGTCGTACAGCGCTTTTGGCGATTTGTTCGACGCGCCCTTGCGCCTGAACCTGTCGGGCTCGCTGTAGGAGGACCTATCCCGCAGTCACTTAGTTTGCTGATTTTTTCGCATACCCCGCCGGAATCGGATCGCGATTCGATTTCCGCGCGGGGTGTGTTTTCTCTCAAAGGAGAAAGGCTTGTCCGAAGAACTGCACGCAGACGCGGCAGGTGATCCCACACGCGATCGGGGCGTGACCCTTCGCGCGGTGGCTCTCGGCATTGGGGCCGTGGTGTTCATCAATTTGTGGGTCACGTATGCCGAGACCGTGGTGAAAACCTCCCGCCTGAATCTGAGCGTGTTCCAAATTACCCTGCTCGCGGTTTTTATCGTCGTGATCGCGGCGGTCAACCCGCTGATCAAATTTGTCAATCGCCGCTACGCTTACGCGCCCTCTGAGCTCCTCGCGGTTGTGGCCATTGGCATTGTGGGCTGCGCGGTGCCTACATCGGGCATTACGGGATTTCTGATCGGGGTCATTTCGACTCCGTTTTATTTTTCCACACCCGAAAATGGATGGGCAGAGTTTTATCACCCCAACCTCCATTCGTGGGTGGTGCCCACCGATCAGGAGGCCGTGCGCGCGTTTTACGAGGGCTTGTTGCCCGGCAGGTCTATTCCATGGCGCGTGTGGCTGGCGCCGCTGGCGTGGTGGGGCAGTCTGGTGGTGGCCGTGTTCGCGGTCTCGGCCAGTCTGATGATCATTTTGCGCAAGCAGTGGGTGGAATACGAAAAACTCGCCTATCCCATCGCCGCCGTGCCCATTGAAATGTCGCAGGATGCCCTTTCCGCGCGGTTGTTACCCGCATTCATGCGCGGCCCAATGTTCTGGATCGCCGCGTCTGTGCCATTTTTGATCTTTGTCTGGCATTCCCTGTCATGGGCGTACCCGCTCTTGCCCAGCATCGGCATCCTGCCGCACGGGGGATATTTTCGCTTCACGCGCTATTCGCCGGGCATGTACATCCAGCCCATGCAGTTTTTGACCATCGGCTTTGCGTATTTTGCCAATACACAAGTGCTGTTTTCCGTGTGGTTTTTCTTTTTGTTACACGTCTTAGAAGGCGGCATTTTTAACCGCCTGGGCTATCAGATTGAGCGATCCACCGATTCGTTTAGCGCGGACCCGCCCACCGAAGCGTGGCAGTGTTTTGGCGCGCTCGCCTGTCTGGTGGTGTGGCGGTTGTGGGTGGCGCGGCGGCATTTGCGCGATGTTTTCTCAAAAGCACTGGACAAAAACCATCCCGTAGATGACCGCGAAGAAATCCTTTCCTACCGCGCTGCGGTTTTGATTTTGTTGGGCAGCCTGATCTACGTCTTGTTCTGGTTGATGAACATTGGGATGGACCTGAACACCGCGTTGATTTTTATGTCGGGCGTTGCCGTCATCTACATCGGCATTGCGCGCGTGGTGTCCGAGGCCGGGGTCGTATATTCGGGAGCCACGGTAACGCCGCAGGCATTTGTGATGGACATGCGCGGCACCCATGTCATGTCTGCAAGCAGCCTGACGGGCATTGCCCTGTCCTATTCCCTGATCGATTATATGCGGGGCCTGTTCACCCCCGGCCTGGCGCAATCGATCAAATTGGGCGACCTGATCCGCGGCAATCGGCGGCTGTTATTTTATTGCGTGGGCATTGGCGTGCTGGCCGGGTTCGTGTCTTCGGTGTGGTTGATGCTCTATCTGGGCTATACTGCTGGGGCGTACAATTTTCCGCGCTTTCCGTTCTTCAGCGGCGATCCCAAAGGGATTTACGGCTCCACCCTGACGATGATGCGAACGCCCAAAGCACCGGATCCGAACCGCATGATTTTCTTTGCCATTGGCGCGGGCCTGATGGCCCTGCTGACCTTTTTGAGATACCGATTTTCCCGCTGGCCCATCAACCCCATTGGCCTGACCATTTCCGCGGCCGACAACACGGCTTCGCTCGTGATGCCCGTGTTTATTGCCTGGGCGTGCAAGGCGAGTTTGCTCCGCATTGGGGGGGTGAACCTCTATCGCAAAGCCAAGCCCTTGTTTTTTGGCCTGCTGGTGGGCTATACCGCCGGGGTCGTGTGGTCGTTTCTCGTCGACGCGATCTGGTGGCGCGGGCAAGGGCACTCGGTTCACTGGTGGTAAGATCCCCCCAACCCCGCCGCCCAAGTGGTTCGTGATCGGTGATCAGTCCCCTCCCATCCGCCCCAAGGCAAGCTCGTTCTGCTGACCGCTGATAGCCAAGAGGTGATCGTGGCGATACAGACAGATTTTGCATATCAAACCGAGACCGCGGTGGAAAAGGGCATCACGGTTCGCTCCGTGAGCCTCGCGCTGGGCGCGGTGGTGTTCATCAATGTGTGGGTCACGTATGCCGAGACCGTGGTGCATGCGTCCCGATTGAACCTGAGCTTTTTTCAACTCACGTTGATGGCCGTCTTTGTCGCGCTGGTCGCTGTCGTCAATCCACTTTTGAAAGCCATCCGCCCCCACCGCGCGTTTTCGCCTTCAGAGTTGCTGGCCATTGCGGCCATTGGCATGGTGGGTTGCGTGGTACCCGCTTCGGGCGTCACGGGATTTCTCATCGGCGTCATTTCTACGCCCATCTACTTTGCCACGCCCGAGAATCGATGGCGCGAGTTCTATCACCCCAATCTCGATGCGTGGGTCGTGCCCGTCGATCCCGACGCCCTGCGGATGTTCTACGAAGGCTTGCCCCCGGGCGCGTCCATGCCGTGGGAAGTGTGGCTGATGCCCCTGTTGTGGTGGGCGAGCTTTATTGTGGCGGTTTTCGCGCTCTCAGCCAGTATGATGGTGATTTTACGCAAGCAATGGGCAGAACACGAGAAACTGGTCTATCCCCTTGTGGCTGTGCCCCTCGAGATGGCCCAAGATGCGCGATCGGCCCGGCGGTTGCCGGCCTTTATGCGCGGCAAACTGTTCTGGATTATGGCGGCGATTCCGCTGGCCTTGTTTTTGTGGCATGCCCTGTCCTGGTTTTATCCGCTCATGCCGGGGATTGGGATCTTTCCACATGCCGGGAAGTTTAATTTTACGCGCTACTCTCCGCATGTCTATCTGGAGCCCCTGAACCTGTTCACCATTGGCTTTGCGTATTTTGCCAATACACAGGTGTTGTTTTCCGTGTGGTTCTTCTTTTTGTTGCACGTCGTGGAAGGCGGCATTTTCAACCGCTTGGGCTATCAGATCGCAAAGTCAACCGATTCGTTTAGCGCGGACCCGCCCACCGAAGCCTATCAGTGTTTTGGCGCGCTCGCCTGTCTGGTGGTGTGGCGGTTGTGGGTGGCGCGGCGGCACTTGCGAGACGTTTTTCTCAAAGCCGTAAAAAAGACCCATCCCGCCGACGATTCGCAGGAGGTTCTCGCCTATCGCACCGTGGCCTTTGTGTTTGTGTTGAGCCTGGGCTACGTGTTCTTTTGGCTGTGCCGCATTGGCATGGACGTGACGACCGCACTCGTTTTTTTGGGCGCGCTGTCCGTGATTTATATTGGCTTGGCTCGCGTGGTGTCCGAGGCGGGGGTGGTGTATTCGGGGGCCACGGTGACGCCGCAGGCATTTGTGATGGACATGCGCGGCACAGAGGTCATGTCTTCGGGCAGCCTGACGGGCATTGCCCTGTCGTATTCTATTGTTGATTATATGCGGGGTCTGTTCACCCCCGGCGTGGCACAGTCGATCAAGATGGGGGAACTCATCCAGGGAAACCGCCGCGCATTGTTGTTTTGGGCTGGCATCAGCGTTTTGCTGGGCTTGGCCGCGTCCGTGTTGTACACCCTGCATCTCGGCTATACTTTCGGGGCGTACAATTTTCCGCGCTTTCCGTTCTTCAGCGGCGATCCAAAGGGGATTTACGGCTCCACCCTGACGATGATGCACACGCCCAAAGTGCCCGATGGCGAGCGCATGGTCTTTTTTGCCATTGGTGCCAGCCTGATGGCACTCCTGACCTTTTTGCGCTACCGGTTTCCGGGCTGGCCCCTACATCCCATCGGATTGACGCTCTCAGCCGCGGATAATACCGCGCACCTCGTCATGCCCGTTTTTATTGCCTGGGCCTGCAAGTCTGTGATTATGGCTGTTGGCGGCGTCGCGCTCTACCGCCGCTCCAAGCCCGCGTTTCTCGGCCTGTTGGTGGGCTATACCGCCGGGGTCGTGCTGTGTTTTCTGGTGGACGCGCTGTGGTGGCCGGGGCAAGGGCATCTGGTGCATTATTGGTAAAAAGGCGATCACGGATTAAGCAGATGACGCAGATAAACGCGGATGAAAGTCGGGAGGCAAGACGCGAGAACATAGGGACACAGCCCCTGTGCCTGACCAAATCTGCGTGAATAGGATCAAGATGCCAACACTCAATCTCAAACCCACACGCAAGTCCGTCAACGCGTACTATGAATCGCTCGGTCAGTTTGATCGGATCGGCGTGACGCGTGAAACCGCGGTGCGCGCGGCGTTTCAATCGCTGCTCGAATCATGCGCGCGGCAGTTTCAGTGGACGCTCGTACCGGAATATTCAATGACTCTCCACAAGAATAAGCGGATTGTCGTCGATGGCGCGTTGATCGACAATTTCAACTTGACGCACGGCGTGTGGGAGGCGAAGGATATTCACGACGACTTGCCGACCGAAGTGCAGCGCAAGTTTGAGGCGGGATATCCGCGCGACAACATCTTGTTCCAAACCCCGCAACGCGCGATCCTGTGGCAGAACGACCAACAGGTGCTCGACGCGAAATTGACCGACCCAAAGCGACTCGTCGAGACACTCCAAACCTTCTTCTCTCACCGGCCGCCCGAGATCGCCGAATGGGAAGAAGCGGTGGCGCAGTTCAAGGACAAAGTGCCCGACATCGGGCGCGGCTTGGCGTCGCTAATCCAAAAAGAACGCCAGACCAACCGCGGTTTTACCGCCGCGTTTGCAGATTTCTATGAAAAATGCCGCCAATCCATCAACCCCAATCTCGCCGAAGCCGCGGTCGAGGAGATGCTCATTCAACACCTTCTGACCGAGCGGATTTTCCGAACCGTCTTCAGCAACCCCGATTTTACCCGCCGCAACGTCATCGCCAACGAGATCGAAAAGGTCATCGACGCGCTTACCTCGCAGTCGTTTAGCCGTCGCGATTTTCTCGAAAGCCTCAATCGTTTCTACGTCGCTATCGAGCGCACCGCGGAAGCCATCGGCGATTTCTCCCAAAAACAGCATTTCCTCTACACGGTCTATGAGCAGTTTTTTCAGGGCTTTTCGGTCAAGGTCGCGGATACGCACGGCATCGTGTACACGCCGCAGCCGATAGTTGATTTCATGGCGAGAAGCGTTGAGCAGATTTTGAAGACCGAGTTCAACCGATCATTATCTGACAATGGCGTTCACATCATCGACCCATTTGTCGGCACGGGCAATTTCATCGTCCGCATAATGCGCGAAATTCGCAGAACCGCGCTTGAGGACAAGTACACGGCCGAACTTCACTGCAACGAGGTGATGCTGCTACCGTACTACATCGCGTCCATGAACATTGAGCACGAGTTTTATGAGGCAACGGGCCGTTATTTGCCGTATGAAGGGCTGTGCTTGGTGGATACGTTTGAATTGGCAGAGGAGCACCAACTGGCATTGTTCACCGCGGAGAATACCGCGCGGGTTGAACAACAAAAGAAAACAGAGATGTTTGTGATCATCGGCAACCCACCTTACAATGTGGGGCAGGTCAACGAGAACGACAACAACAAGAATCGGAAGTACGAAACAATGGATGCGCGGGTGCGGGAGACCTATTCTCAAGCCTCTAAGGCGACCAATAAAAACGCACTCGCCGATCCCTATGTGAAAGCGATTCGTTGGGCATCGGATCGGATTGGCGATGAAGGCGTGATCGCGTTTGTGACAAACAACGGATTTCTCGACGGCGTGGCATTTGATGGCATGAGGAAACATCTGGCAGAAGATTTCGACGCGATTTACATTCTCGACTTGGGCGGAAACGCGCGCAAAGGATTGAAGGTCTCGGATGCCAATGTGTTCGGCATTCGCGTCGGAGTAAGCATCAACCTATTTGTGAAGACCAATCGGAAGCAATCTGAAACAACCCGTATCTTTTGCTATCGGACCGATGAACAATGGAAGAAAAAACAGAAATTTGACTTTCTGACTGAACGACAGCATATAGGCAATATCGAATGGAAATCCATAACGCCTGACAAGCGGTACACATGGCTCACGGGTGGCCTCCGCCCCGAGTTTGAAACCTTCATCCCGATGGGGACTAAGGAAGCGAAGGCCCTGTCTGCCGAAAGCTCGCGACAGGCAGGTGATAGGCAAGCGGCGAAGGGCACAGAGGATGAGGTGATTTTTCACACGTTCAGTAATGGTGTAAAAACCACTCGTGATGCGTGGGTGTACAACTTCAACCGAAACGCGCTTACCGAGAACATTCAGCGGATGATTAGAACTTACAACCCGGAGGTTGACCGATGGAAACGTCGGGAGAATCAGAATACAAACATCGATGATTTTGTGGTTTCTGATGACGAGAAAATCAAATGGAGCGAGTCACTTAAACGAAACTTAAAAAGAGGACAAACCGCTGATTTTTCGCCAGAAAAGGTGAGGGCATCCCTCTATCGCCCGTTTGCGAAATCAAACCTCTACTTTGACCGAATGATGAACGAGAGAGTTTATGTGTTCCCATCCATCTTCCCCACACCTGAGACAGAAGCGGAAAATCGGGTGATTTGTGTTGCTGGCATTGGTGATAGAAAAGGCTTTGGTTGTCTTACCGCAAACATGATTCCCAGCGTAGATTTGGCATTTGAAAAAGCTCAGTGTTTCCCCTTCTACACCTACGACGAGGACGGGACGAATCGCCGCGAGAACATCACCGATTGGGCGTTGGATCACTTCCGCTCGCATTATCGGGATGACACAATCACCCAATGGGACCTCTTCCATTACGTCTATGGCCTGCTCCATCATCCGCAATACCGTGAGCGATACCAGGCCAACCTCAAACGCGACCTGCCGCGCATTCCGATCGAAGGACTGAAGGATGGGCAGGAAAATCCTGAAAATCCTGATCACTTCTGGGCATTTGCAAAAGCGGGTCAACGCTTGGCTGAAATCCACGTCGGCTATGAAGACATGCCCGAATATCCGGTCACGTTCATCGAAAACCCGGATCAGCCGCTTGACTGGCGCGTGGAGAAGATGCGCTTGTCCAAAGACAAAACGCAGATCAAGTACAACGACTTCCTGACATTGGTCGGGATACCGCCGAAAGCTCTTGACTATCGGCTTGGGAATCGCTCGGCGTTGGAATGGGTAATCGACCAATATCGCGTCAAGACAGACAAACGCAGCGGCATCATCAACGATCCGAATCGCGAGGACGATCCGCAATACATCGTCAAGCTGATTCAAAAAGTCATTGCGGTGAGCTTGGAAACAGTGGAGATTGTGGAGGGGTTGCCGGAGATGGACAGCAATTCAAAAGCAACCACAGATGAACAGGATGAACACAGAGCACATTCATAAACTCGCGCGACTGATCGAAATTTTTGGATGGCAAGACTTTCGATATGGGAGGTTATTGAATGTTTTTTGATGACGATATTTATTTCAGAAGATACGGACAACCTTGGCGCGATACGATGCAGGTATGCCTAAATGGTCATGTTATCAATAGTGGGATTCGAGAGAATCCTGAATTCAATGAAGATTTCTGTAATCGCTGTGGAAAAAAAACCATTACTAACTGCCCCAAGTGCAATAATCCAATACCCGGTGATTTGCAAAATACTGGAGTAGCATTTATAGGTTTTTCACAATCAGCTCCTGATTTCTGCGAGAAATGCGGCGAACCATTTCCATGGACAAACAAAGAAGACGCAAAACGTCTTGAGGCAGAGGCAGAAAAGCCCATAGAATCACTACAAAGAGTGTTTTCAAAATTTCACTTGATTGCAAGGAAATTACGCAACAGGCACAATAACAGGGAAACACTTGACGTTACAGATGAGTATGATGTACAGGATTTGTTAGCTGCCTTGTTGACTTTATATTTTTCTGATATAAGACCCGAAGAATGGACGCCAAATTATGCTGGGAAATCAGCTAGAATGGATTTTCTACTTAAAAAGGAGAAAATCGTTGTTGAAGTTAAAATGACACGAAAAGGACTTGCTGACAAAGAGTTGGGAGACCAGCTAATTATTGACATTGAAAGATATAAAGAACATCAAGATTGTGATACTCTAATTTGTTTTATTTATGATCCCGATGGCAGGACAACAAATCCTCAAGGCTTGAGGAAAGATTTGCAGAGCCAATCAAGGAATAATCTAAAAGTCATCGTCTTTGTCAATCCTTCGTAAATTACACAAACGAGAAAGGAGATTTCCAAAATGAAATTCACCGCTGTTTACAGAAAAGTTCCGGAAGGGTACATTGGATTTGTCGAAGAATTGCCCGGTGCCAATACGCAAGGAAAAACACTTGACGAAGTTAGAGCAAATATCCCAGAGGTAATTGCGATGACGCTTGAGGCCAATCGCATGATCGCCGAAGAATCCATTGCGGAAATACAAGATGTGGTTCGTGAGCCTGTTTTTGTACAGATAGAGCATGTGCGAAGCGGCCAAATCAACCCTGAAAACACTGAAAAAAAAAATAGAAGAAGGATACGCGATTCTCAATGAGATGGTTGGATTCTGCGAATCAGATCGAACCGATGGGTCTGTCAATCACGATGAAGTCATCTACGAATTGCGGTCAAAACCATGATTTTTGTCGATAGCGGTGTCTAGATTGCCCTTTCCAACCGGAAGGATCAACATCACAATGACGCTTTTGCAATTTACAATAACTTAGTACAGCAGAACGCGCAACTCTTAACGACAGATTATGTGATTGATGAAACCACAACTTGGCTCAGATATAGGGCAAATCACCTGATAGCGGTTCAGTTTCTCGACTTTATTGAACGCGCTGAAGAAACAGATGCTTTAACCGTCGTAGAAATTGACAGAACCCTGTTCCAAGAAGCCAAGCGGCTTTTTTATCCATACGATTCTGCGAGGTTATCATTTACAGATTGCACCAGTTTTGCGGTCTGTCAGACGCATGAAATCTCTGAGGCTTACGCTTTCGATCAACATTTTGCGATGATGGGGATAACTTTGCTCAAGTAGTTGTTTCGCCCACAACTGAGCCTGATTGTTAAGGCAGACTCAAAACACGACCGTAACGATGCAGCCGAATGGGTCAAAGCTACAGATCATAGTAAGACAACGAGACAAGAGATTTTCGAACGTTTTTTATCCCTGTTCATCTCTGTTTATCTGTGGTTGCTTTTGAACTTGTCGAAATATTGGAGGTTTCCGATGGGATGGTCTCGAATCTGTATTCTCCACGTGCTGCTCTGCATCCTGTGTTGGGATCAGGCGGCAGCCGATCAGCGGGATTCGCTGTTGAGCCTAGGGCAACAGTATCTTCGGCAGGGGCAGGCAGACGCGGCCGTTGAGACGTTTTCTCGCCTGAGCAAAGCCTTTCCAAAAGACGCGGATATCCGATCGCACCTGGGCTATGCGTATCTGAAAAAACGGGATTTTAAAAACGCCAGTGCCGCTTTTAAGGCGGCCAAAAATCTCAACCGAAACTCGGCAGAAGCCCATGTGGGTCTGGGCTTGGTTTACGCGGAGCGTCCGGCGTCGGGCCTATCGGCTTATGGCAATTTTCGCAAAGCCATCGGCGAGGCCAAGCGCGCCACCAAACTGGACTCCACGTATGGGCCTGCGTACCGGCTGCTGGGCGAATTGTACGAGCGGTTTCAGGAAGACCATGACAAGGCCGTCGCATACTATTTGAAATATGTTCAGGTGGAATCGGACAATCCCGACGGGCTGTACTACTTTGGGCTGGCATGCGTACAGGCCGATCAATACGAGCACATTGTGGCGCACATCATTCCCTATATCCGCGCGCGCGATCCAGAACTCAGGCTCTTACCGCTGGCGGCCGTGGGCTATTTTTCTCGCGAAGAATACCGTTTGGCACTCGACCATTTTGAACGCTATTTGCAGCGGGTGGATGAAAGCGAACGCGCCTATTATACCGATATTTCCCTCGTGGCTTCGGAAAAAGAGGGGCGCGAATTTCAGCACCTTTCCGAGGCGTCTGAAAAGCTGGCGTATTTGCAAAAGTTCTGGCTGCGACGAGATTGGGATATTTTGACGCCGATCAACGAACGCATTGTTGAACACTATCGGCGGGTGTGGTACGCGCGCACGTTTTTCTCGAAAAAGATCAGCCCGTGGGACCGCAGGGGCGAGGTCTATATCCGGTATGGCGAACCCGATTACCGCTCCCGATCCAGCCAGCGCGCGTATGTTTTGACGCCAGAGGTGGAAGCCGTACGCAACCGCATGGCAGCCGATATCTGGGGACCGGCAGCGACCTATTACACGTTCACAGGGCCGGTCTTTCCCATTCGCAGCCAACGCACGCCATTCGAGGGCAATATCACAAACGAAAGCCTGGACAGCGGGGTATTTGGCACAGATGCCGGTGAGGACGACGCCACTCTCGCCCTAAATCCGGGGGAAGAGGCAGAAAATTTGGGATTCCAATTTGAGGTGCCCGACCTGATCGCGTCCAGCCCGTTTGACGGGTCGGTTGGCCCGCGAACAGAGCAGCGTTTTTTGAATTACGGGCCGGTGATTTCAGACCGCGAATACGAGACCGTGCCATGGGAAACATGGACCTATACGCAACTGCAAGGCGGCGTGGAATTTACCTTTACCGACGAAGTGGGAAATGGGCATTTTGATTTCGCGCCCCTGCCGCCGTTGCCGCAAAGCGACAATCGGATCGCCAGCGTGGCGCGGCTGATGGAATACGCGCCGGGCGTGATCTACCAACAGTCGGTCGCGGCCGTGCCCGACTACTATCGACCGGTCGCGGGCAAAGACGCGCTGCATTTTTTTTACGACGTGGCGGATTTTCGCGGGACAGATGGCAAGACCGTTATCGAGGTGTATTACGGCGTGCCGCCGGCAGAGGTGACCGTGGGCAAGGGCGACCGCGATTATCTCATCCACGCCAAGGGCACCCTCGCCCTATCGGATGCCAGTCACGAAAACATCTACCGCGCCCACGAGGTGCTGTCCTATCAAAACAGCCATGGGTTTCCCACAACCCGGGGCGTGTTTATTCCCGATGTGATACGCATTGAGGCATTCCCGGGCGAAAAATATCAGCTTCAGGTGCAGTTGGAAGATGAACTATCGGGCCGCGCGGGCGCGTACAAACAGGAACTCACGGTTTCCAATTTTGACTCGGAAGGCGTGAAAATCAGCGGCATTCAGTTGGCGTCTGCGATCACAAAGACGGGCGCGAATGATCGGCTGCGAAAGCACGACATCTACGTATCCCCGATGGCTTCGCGAAGCTATTCCCCGGGCAGTCGGGTATTCGCCTATTTTGAGATCTATAATTTGCAGCGGGACGCGTTTGGGCAAACCCGCTACAAAGTGCAGTACCGCGTGCAGTTTAATCCGCGCGCGTCTGTGGGCCTCGCGGGCGTGATTTCCTCGGGGATTCGCGCGCTCTTGAGGCAGCGAAAACCCCAGGTGTCCGTGACCTACGAGCAGGTGGGATCCCGTGCGGAAGAACGCGAATACGTGGAACTGGACCTGAGAAAGGCCAAACCGGGGGTGAACGTGGTGGAAATCACCGTGCAGGACAAGGTAAGCGGTGGCGAAGCCACGCGGGAAGTGGTCTTCTTTTATGGCGGATCGGGATGAACAGGATGAAAGGCGAACCACTCCGTCTTTTTGTGTTTTTTTGTGCTTTTTGTGCTTTTTATGGCAAACCAAAAATCCCATCTGTCGCCTGCCTGCCTACCTCAGGTAGGCCTGCCGAAAGCCCTCGGCGGTAGGCAGGGCAGACAGGTACACCGCTCCATCTTTTTGTGCTTTTTGTGGCAAACCAAAGGAGATACCATGGCCATGACCGACGCCCTGCCCAACATGAAACGGGAACTGAAATTTTATCCCGCCAAAAATGACCATCCCAAAAAACTGACACCCGCGCAAATTGTGCATTTCAACGAAAAGGGATACATCTTCCCGCTCGATGTCTTCTCAAAAAAAGAAGCCGAAGCCAATCGCGCGTATTTTGACGGGCTTTTGGCCAAAGCACGGGCCGCGGGCAAAAATAGCTACGCGATCAACGGGTGGCACCGCAGTTGCAAGGGCATTTACGACCTGCTCGTCGACGAGCGCATCCTCAACTATGTGGAAGACCTGCTCGGCCCCAACCTCGTCTCGCGCATGACCCACTACTTCAGCAAAATGCCCGGCGATGGCAAACAAGTCGCCTATCATCAAGACGCGTCCTACTGGCCGCTGACCCCTTCCAAGACCGTAACGGTCTGGCTGGCCATTGACGATGTGGATCTGAAAAATGCACCGATGGAAGTCATCCCTGGCTCCCATCTACACGGACAAATTCCGTTTGACCTCAGCGAGCCAAAAGAAAATAACGTACTCGGACAATCTGTTCACCGCGCCGAACAATTCGGCGATCCCGTGCCCCTGACCATGAAAGCCGGGCAAATTTCCATTCATTCAGACCTATTGCTGCACGGGTCCAGCCCCAATATTTCGAGCCGCCGTCGCTGTGGCTTGACCCTTCGCTACATGCCCCCCGAAGTCCGCACCCGAGAAACCGACCACGCACCCGCTGTCTTGTGCCGCGGTGCCGACCCATCGGGATACTGGCAACACATTCCCCGTCCCCGTGGCGATGAAATCCCTGCTAGAAAGTGAAACCGCCATGATGACCCCCGAACAACGCTATCTCTTCGACCTCAACGGCTACCTGCATCTGCGCGGCGCCCTCTCTGATGGCGAACTGCGCGCAGCGCGAGAAGCAGCCGAGCGATATGTCGCAACGCCCGAAGCGGAATTACCCGAGGGATTTGGCAAAGACGGCAAACGCCACTTGCACGGCTTTGCATTCGACAAAGCCCTCGAGCACCTGCCGCTTCACCCTTCGATCTGGCCCATCGTAAAAGAACTCACCAATGCCCGTCCCCGCCTCACTAGTGGCACGCTTCAGGTCAACATCCCCGATCAAATTGACGAAGCACTGCGCCTCCACTGCGCCCGAGACGACTACGGCTGGGACGCCATTCGCTATGAAGTCCGCGACGGACGCATCTTTTGCGACCACACGGTTTTCTTCCCCTACCTCACCGATGTACACGCGGGCGACGGGGGCCTTCTGGTCGTTCCCGGTTCACACAAAAGCATGTTTGGACGGCCCCGGCACTTGTTTCAAAACGGCTTGATAGAAAATCGCGACGAGATGCCCGAGGGCGTGGTCAACATCACGCCCAAAGCCGGCGACATTGTCGTGATGAATGAACTGGTCACGCACGGCGCCCTGCCATGGACGCCCAAAGACCGCATGCGCATGATCCTCGTTTTGCGCTATCATCCCCAATATACAGGGGGATCAGAACTGCCCCAGGCCATTCAAAAACGCCTCTCGCCAGAAACGCGCGAACTCGCGGCACGCGCGGGTTATGGGGAAGTCAAAGAAATCGTCAAACGGGACAACATCGCGCTCACCGTATAAAGGAGACCCCCATGGCTTACCAGACCACCCCTGAAACCCTGTCCAACGCGCAACGCCAATTCTACCGAGACAATGGCTTTGTTCACATCCCCGGCATCATCTCGCGAGAAGAAGCCGCTGAATTTCACGACGCAATTCAGAATTTTAGCGAAAACACGCGCCCCAATGAAGACCGAGACATCATGGTGCGCGACCACGCGGTTTTCACCCAACTCGTCAACTTCTGGCCCAAAAACCAAGCCATCCGCCGATTGACTTTTCACCCAAATATCAGCGCGGTGGCTGAAAAACTCGCGGGCGTCCCGCTGCGCCTGTGGCACGATCACGTCCTCATCAAACAGCCGTACAACGAAACGCCCACCTCCTTTCACCAGGATCAGCCCTTTTGGCCACACGACAATTCACCCAATTCCATCTCCGCCTGGGTGGCTTTGTGCGATGTGCCCGTCGCGCGCGGTTGCATGAGTTTCATCCCCGGTTCTCATCGCTACACGGACCTGCCCACGCAGAGCACGCGCGACGAAAATGTCCTGTTCGCCGCGCAACCCGACCTGACATGGGCACCGCGCGTCACCATCCCTCTCCGCGCGGGCGATTGCACCTTTCACCACAGCCGCTGCGCGCACATGGCCACGCCGAACAACACCGACGACCCCCGCGTGGCCCACGTCATCATCTTCATGGATCAGACCACCACGTACAGCGGCAAAAACCACGTCGTCACGGACCCGCTCGATCTCGAAATCGGCGCGCTGCTCGACGGGGAACTCTTTCCCGCAGTGCGCGATTTTGCCACTCGGATAATCGCTTGAACAGCAGGCAAAAACAAACGCCCGAGCAAGTTCATTGCCCCGGCGTTTGCAAACACGAGCATCTCCGAGCAGATACCGGCTCAACCGCCCGAAACCCCCACAGGCTGAGTACATGCCTCGCCATCCGCAATGAGAAATGGGCGGTCAGTCTGACCCGCGCCTTCGGCCATTTCAGTGGGAAACGTCACCATCACCCCGCCCCAACGCGTGCGGTCACTGGGGTTGGGCGGGCTCATGTGCCACATCTTTGCGTGCCAGACCACCGCGTCGCCCGCGCCGAGTGGCACGGGTACCGGCGCGATCGCTGCCACCGCGTCGCGTGGAATTTCCTCGTGTACCCCGTCCGCGTATTTTACATGCTCAATCACCTCGCCCTTGTGCATCCCCGGCACCACATGCAAACATCCATTCTCCAAATCCACATCGTCCAACGCCACCCAGCAACTCAGGTGGCGCGTTTTATATGCGCGCGTGCCATCGCGGGGGGCCTTCGCCCACAACCATATATCCTGATGCCACGGCGTGCCCTCGCCCACGCGCGCGGGTTTGGTGAAAAATCGCGTCCCCTGAATCCGCACATTATCACCCACAAATCGCCGCTGAAGAGCCACCACATGTTCTGACGTCAACCAGCGATGCCACAGCACGTCGCTCAGAAAATTGCCATCTCGCACCGCGCGCACCGCGTCTGCCCCGTCAAATTCTGCCCCATCAACGCGGCTCCTGTCCAATTGAAACCCCGTTGCATTTTCGGCGATAATCCGCGCGATCTCATCCCGCACTGCGCGCACTGCATCTGCGTCAATAATACTGCGAACGACGAAATATCCGCGTGCTTCAAACTGCGCCTCTGCATCTTTGAGTATGTGATACGCCGACATCGCAAATTCCTTTATGCTGGTCAAAATCCTTTTAATTTTCTGGATCTGGAAGTCTGAATCTCAATCGGGCAACACTTTCATGCTTCAACAATCCGAGGCTCGACACGTTCATGTCCGACAATCCGGTATGCATATAACAAACACGCCTGAATATCTTCAGGCTCCAGCCAAGGATACCCTTTCAAAAGCATCTCGGGTGTATCCCCTGCGGCAAGCATGCCCAATACATGCTCAACAGCGAGATGGCGTCCCCGGATAATGGGCTTGCCACCAAAGATTTTTGGATTAACTGTAATTCGATCAAGACATTCTTTTTGATCCATGTTGAAACCTCGCTTTTATTGAAATACTTTTCCTTGTCAAAAAAATTCGATAGGCGGTTGCCTTGTACGCTCTAAAAATATAAAAGACTTTGCGGATATACTCAATGATTACCTGACATGATGCAGCGGCTCTATATCTGAATCGCCATGTTGCTACATCTTTTGGCTTGTTCTTTCCCAATCATTTGTGGTATAATATACGACTCCCTGATGAAAATTCTCAACGTGAAAGGCGCGGCACATGCTCGACAAAACCCACATTTTTGAAGGCCGCACAGATGGGTATCACATCTATCGCGTACCGGGTATTCTGTGTACGCAAAATAACGTCCTCCTCGCCACGGCCGAAGCTCGGCGCGGCACGGGCGGCGACTGGGATGACAATGACGTGGTCATGCGGCGAAGCGCGGACGGCGGGCAAACATGGGAACCGCCCACGGTTGTTGCCCGTAGCGACATGTACGGCGAAGGCCCAATCAACAATTTTGTCATGATCTCCGACAAAAACGACGGCGCGGTTCACGCCCTCTATTGCCACAACTACGCCCGCGTCTTTTCCATGCACAGCAGAGACGACGGGATCACATGGTCCGAGCCATCGGAAATCACAGAGGTCTTTATCCCCTTCCGCGAACAGTACCCCTGGCGCGTCATCGCCACCGGGCCTGGGCACGGCATTCAACGCCAAAACGGGCGCCTCATTGTGCCTGTGTGGATGTCGGATGGCAGCGGCACGGAATTTGGCGCGGGCAAACTCGGGCATCGGCCCTCCGTGGTTGCGAGCATCTACAGCGACGACCACGCACAGACATGGCAACGCGGCGACATCATCGTGCGTACAGAAGGCGAGTACATCAATCCCAGCGAAACCATTCCCGTTGAACTCAGCGATGGGCGCGTCTTATTCAATATCCGCACGGAATCCAAACGCCATCGCCGCCTCATTGCCACCAGCCCCAATGGCGCGACCCATTGGTCAAAGCTCAGATTTGACGAAGCCTTGCTCGAACCCGTCTGCATGGGCAGCATACTCAAACTTCAAAATGGCGCCATCATTTTTGCCAATCCGGATAACCTCCAACGCGAACTCACCAAACCCGGTCGCGTTTCTTATGACCGCAAACGCCTCACGGTCAAAATGAGCACCGACGATTGTCAGACATGGCCGGTCTCCAAAATCCTCGAACCGGGCCCCTCGAGCTATTCCGACCTCGCCCAAACAGCCGATGGCACAATTTGCTGCATCTACGAAAACCAGATCTTCACGCGACAGAACGACACGCGATATGTCACCGCGGCCCGCTTTGACCTCGCATGGCTGTCGGAATCATAATCGCACAATGCAATCTTCAACAGAGAGGACAACATGGACACCTATCAACACCGCGAAATGATTTCACTCGGAGCAGATGATACCCCCTACCAGTTGCTGACAACCGATTGCGTTTCAACGGGTGAATTTGAAGGCGGGGAGATAATCAAAGTTGAACCCGAGGGCCTAACCATGCTGGCAGACCGCGCGATTCGCGACAGCGCGCACCTGCTCCGTCCCGCACATTTGAAACAACTAACTCAAATTCTCGAGGACCCCGAAGCCTCGGACAACGACCGTTTTGTCGCCATTGAAATGCTCAAAAACGCCAACATCGCGGCCGGCGGTGTCTTGCCCATGTGTCAGGACACGGGCACAGCCATTGTTATGGGCAAAAAGGGCAATCGCGTCTGGACCGATGGCAGTGACGAAGCCGCGCTCTCATGCGGCATTGCCCAAGCCTTTCGAGAAACCAACTTGCGCTACAGTCAACTGGCGCCCCTCGACATGTTTCGAGAAGCAAATACCAAAACCAACCTGCCCGCTCAAATTGAGATCTATGCCGATCGGGGGGATGCGTACAAATTCATGTTTATGGCCAAAGGGGGTGGGTCGGCCAACAAGAGTCTGCTCTTTCAAGAAACCAAAGCCCTGCTCAATCCCGAGCGGTTGCGCGATTTTATTGACCAGCGTCTGCGCGAACTCGGCACAGCCGCGTGCCCGCCCTATCACCTCGCCCTCGTCATTGGCGGCACATCCGCAGAATACACGCTCAAAACAGCCAAACTCGCAAGTGCCCGATATCTCGACACCCTGCCGACACAGGGCAATGAACACGGCCAGGCGTTCCGCGATCTCGATATGGAAAAGCAAGTCCTCGAAATGAGTCATCACCTCGGCATTGGCGCGCAGTTTGGCGGCAAATACTTCTGTCACGACGTCCGCGTGATTCGCTTGCCCCGTCACGGCGCGTCTTGCCCGGTGGGCATTGCCGTATCGTGCTCGGCGGACCGGCAAATTTTGGCGAAAATAACGCGCGAGGGCATTTTTCTCGAAGCATTGGAAAGCGACCCGGCAAAGTACCTCCCGGAAGTCGATGAAGACGCCCTCGGCCGCGATGTTGTAAAAGTAGATCTCAACCAGTCCATGTCCAGTGTGCGCCAAGCCCTCAGCAAATACCCAGTCAGCACGCGCTTGTCCCTTTCGGGACCTATGATCGTCGCCCGCGATATTGCCCACGCCAAATTGAAAGAACGCTTGGACAGGGGCGAGGACCTGCCGCAATATTTCAAAGATCTGTGCGTTTACTACGCGGGGCCAGCCAAAACGCCCAAAGGATATGCGTCCGGTTCGTTTGGCCCCACAACCGCAGGGCGCATGGACAGCTATGTCGATCCATTCCAAGCAGCCGGGGGGAGCATGGTCATGCTGGCCAAAGGCAATCGCTCGCGTCAGGTGACAGAAGCGTGCAAAAAACACGGTGGATTTTACCTCGGCTCCATCGGTGGCCCCGCGGCGCGCCTCGCCAAAGACGCCATCCGCAAAGTCGAATGCGAGGCATATCCCGAACTCGGCATGGAAGCGATATGGCGCATTGAAGTCGAAAATTTTCCCGCGTTCATCGTGGTTGACGACAAAGGCAATGACTTCTTCTCAAACTTCATGCGGTCGTAAAAGAGTACTGATGTTACGCAACTTGGATAAATCAATCGCGTATGGCTTATCTGAGTACTGTGTAACATCAGAGCGTAAGATATAAAACTCGCAACCATGCTGCCCGAACACCGCCCCATTTCCACGCAGTAAATTTCTAAAGGAATGGTTGATTTCGCTGATTTTCTGATCTTCGTCGCAAACTTCGGCAAGACATCATCAGTTTCTGAACAACCCGAACATCCTCCCATAAAAAAATATTCTTCTTGCACTGAGATGCGTGCTGATTGGCCCAAAGGCGTAAACAAAAATGGCAGAACGTATGATGAGGCATGGAATGATGCCGAGCAACGCACATACGATATGAATTCTGGCAATCTGGACAGAGATCAAGACTCACACGCATGCGAGGATGAATGACGGGTTTCATGACCGTCCACTTTAGTAATAGATATTTTACACTATAATCAGGAGAACTACTATGCTAACCTATGAATCCCGCTATTCAGCCGAGGAAACAGCGCGGCGTGGCGATGAAATATATGACCGATCTATCCGCCCCCATGTAGAAACAACACACTATGGGAAAGTCGTTGCCATTGACATCGACACTGAGAGCTATATCATTGCCGATAATGCCCTTGCTGCATCAGAACGTCTCCTTAAGCAATACCCCAAAGCTGAAATCTGGTGCGTGCGCGTTGGCCACCGGGCACTGCACCGTATTGGCGGACGTCCCCTGAAGAGGGTCCCATGATCACGGGCTTTGTCAATCCCGACTACGAAGCAGTTATTCATCTTTTGGTACAAGACCCAGCGGGACAGGAGCGCGAGGTTAACGCCGTCATTGACACGGGATTCAACGGTTTCCTCACGTTGCCACCTATTCTCATCGCGGCACTGGGACTGACCCGTCTCAGTCGCGGCCGAGCAATATTAGCCAACGGCACTGAAGACATCTTCGATATCTACGGTGCCACAGTGCTGTGGGATGGTCAGCTGAGATATGTTGAGACAGACGCGGTAGATACAACACCGCTTGTAGGGATGGCTTTACTCAACGGTTATGACCTGCACATTCAAGTTATGGATGGTGGCCGTGTCGCTATCCAAGCAGCACCTTAGTTGAACCACACCATAAAATGACGAAAACATGAACTTTCCCACCCTCACACACGCTCAACGCATCGACAGATTGACACCGCCATCCGGCAAAGTACACATGGTGCTCGATACGGATACGTATAACGAAGTGGATGATCAATTCGCGGTTGCCCACGCGCTCTTATCGCCCGATCAAATCGCGGTCGAAGCCCTCTATGCCGCGCCTTTTCACAATCGCCGTTCCAACGGGCCAGCGGATGGCATGGAACGCAGCTATGATGAACTCATCCGCTTGCTCAACCGCTTAAACATTCCCAACGACGACCTCGTCTTTCGCGGATCCACGAGCTATCTCGAAAAACCACACGCCCCGCAAGACAACGCCGCGGTGCGCGACCTCATTGACAGAGCACTGTCCGCCCCAGACCTGCTCTATGTCGCGGCCATCGGCGCAGTGACCAACGTGGCCTCCGCCATCCTCAGCGAACCCGAAATCATCAAACGCATCGTCGTGGTTTGGCTCGGCGGACACGAACACAGCCATCCCAACACCCGTGAATTTAATCTGCAACAAGACGTTTTCGCCGCGCGCATCATTTTCGACAGCGGCGTTCCCTTTGTCCAGATTCCCTGTCGCAATGTCGCCTCTCACCTCCTCACCACATTACCCGAACTCGAAACCCATGTTGCGGGCAAAAGTGCCATCGGCGACTTTCTCACCTCAACCGTTCGCGGCTACCACAGCGACCACTACGCATGGGCAAAAGAGATCTGGGACATCTCGGCAACCGCCTACCTCGTCAATCCAAACTGGGTTGCAACCCAACTGGTACACAGCCCCATTCTCACCGACCAGATGACCTGGAGCCACGACCCCAGTCGGCATTTTATGCGCGTTGCCACGCAACTCAACCGCAACGCCATCTTCGCGGATCTGTTCAAAAAACTGGAAACAGCCGACGAGTCGCATCCCAAATCGGGCGCGCGCGTGTAAGTCAAGATCGCACACCCCAACACAAGGAGTTATTCCATGAGTGCAGCACTGGATTACGGCGTCCAAAGTTTTTGCTTTCGCCACTTCAAAGACAACGCCGATGTCGCGCAAAAAGTCAAAGACATCGGCCTCAACAAAATCGAAGTCTGCCAGGTTCACGCGGACTTCAAAGATCCCGCAGCTTGGAAAAACATCGTCACAACCTACGCGAACGCGGGCGTATCCATCATCTCCATTGGCGTGCAAACGTTCACGGGAGACCCCGCTGAAAAATCCTTCTTTGAGTGCGCGTCCATTGCCGGCGCCAAACACATCTCCTGCCATTTTCAGCTCGAATCCTATCCCAAAGCCATCGCACAAGTGCGCGCATGGAGCCGGGAATACGGCATTCGCGTGGGCATTCACTGTCACGGCGGGTATCACTTTGGCGGACAACCCGGCGTGCTCAAACACCTGATTGGCCTCGGCACCCCCGAAATCGGCTTGTGCATTGACACGGCATGGGCTTTGCAAATTGGCCCCCGCCAGGGCAATCCCGTCAAGTGGACAAAAGACTTCGCCGGGCAGATCTACGGCGTCCACTACAAAGACTTTGTCTTTGACCCCAACGGCCAATGGCACGACACCGTCGTCGGCGAAGGCACGCTCGACCTTCGGGCCTTTGTCGCCGGCCTCGAAAAGAGCGGCTTTGATGGCATGGCTGTTATCGAATACGAAGCCGACGTCGAAAACCCGGTGCCCGCCCTGAGCAGATGTGTCGAAACCATGCGCGCCTTGGCCGGGTAACTGCTTTGTGCTCCCGGGTACCAGCGTCTCTCATGATTAAAAACAAAATCGCGGTCGGGCAAATAGACTTGCAAAGACAGATCTCTCATTTTGCCGAAAATTGATCTGGCTCAAACGCGCGCCCGAACGCGCCTACAACACTGTTTCCACCGCCTCAATTAACGCCTCTGTTGTGATGCCAAAGTGCGCCCAGGTTTCTTCGAGACCTTCCGATGGCGCGATTCTCGGGTCCGCAATCCCCACATGCGCGTGGGCAATGCCACTGCATGACGTGGCGACCAACCCCGCAAACCCGCGCAAGCCCGTGTCTGGCGTACCAATTTTTCCATCTTCAATGGTCACCACGCCCGCGTAATTTTTTAGCACATGATTCAACGCGCCACAAGGCAACCCATTGACGACATACACATCTGTTGGTATGCCATTCGCCCGAAGCGTCTCCGCGGCTTCGGCACCCAAAAAAGCCGGCGCGCCAAAAGCCAAAATCGCGCGTTTAGCCCCCTCGTATTTGCGATAGGCTGTGATCGGTTGCCATTTCTCTCCCGGATGCCACAGGGGGCCTGACCCGTCCTGCGTTTGCAAAATGGGCAAACCCGAATCGCGCGGCACGCCAATGATGTGCCCGCCGTAGTGCGCGGCCATATCCTTTACGGCCAAAAATGCCACGCGCGCATCGGCAGGCGCGTAAAACCGGTGCAAATACGGCAAATAGGTCAAGCCCACATTGATCCAATCCAGGCCCCAACCCGAAAAGTGATCGCGCCCGGTACACGCACCCACATGAGAGAGATGAAACACCACATTGAGGCCCTCATTTATCCCATTCAGATTGCGCTGATACTGCCACATATCAAATCCCTCGCGCGCGATCCCTTCAAAAAACGCGGCAAAGGTCGATACCACGTTGAACTGCGGTTCATCAGAACTCATTGCCAGGCCATTTGCAATGAGCGTTGCGGCTTGCTCTTCAATGCTCATCTCAAATTGGTGATCGTCTGGCAGATGTGTCCGAGCAGCCGATAATTTTGTGGAGGGGTCGAGGTCGCAACTCACCACAAATACGCGGTCCGAATGCGCCTCGGCCACCAGTGCATACGCCGCGGCCGCGCCATCGCGCGGACTGGCTTTCTCGGTTGGCAAGTCAGCCGCTGCGGCTTTCTCTTTTGGAATCTCCAAATTTGCACTTCCGGGCGCGGGCCTCGCTTTTGTCATGACAGTGCGCGATCCGCTATTTCGCAGTGCTGCCAATGCCTCTGCTTGTTCGGGTGTTGTTTCAAACATCGGCCCCTTGAGCACATCTGCCGCCACGCGCCCTTGCATACTCCCATCGTGATGATTCTTTCCGCCCGGCAAATCATTGACCAAAAACAAACACTCCAACATCGGCTCTGTGTCGCGGAAACTCATCAGCGACCCCGGAATCCAGACCTGTTTATCCATCGGCACATCGTGTTGCGCGGCAAACGCTTCTACCGCCTCGGTCACCCCATAGTGTTCACCAAAGGTCTTCAGCGTCACATTTTGACCCGTGAACCCAGTGGGATAGATCAGACTCGGCTTGCCCTGCTGCGCGAGTTGATAGCCCGTTCGATACGCTTGATACAGCGCGGCATTGTCGTGGAGCGACGCAATTTCCAATACCTCCACGCCCAGCGCAGAAACAATGCTGCGCGGATCCACATCCATAATTTTTGCCGTGCTGTCCGACAGTTGAATGCCGTTGCGGTGCATCACATAGGTAATGGGCGCGCGGTGGACGCTCGCGCCATTAAACCCATTGAGTCCCTGCCCCGAAATCCACCCGGCATCCCCGCAATGCGCGATCACCCACGCGTGGTCACACCGCGCTTTTTTGCCCAATGCCAGTCCCACAGCCGCCGGTATCATCACCCCCAAACGCCCACCATTGAGCGGTGTTCCCCCCGGCAACCACGCCACATGCCCGGGAAAATCCAACCCGCGCCGAAATGTCTCCACGACGCGTTCGGCTTTGACAAACCCAAACGCGGCCAGAGACGCATAATACCCGATGCTCGTATGCGCGTGTTCAATGGTATACGCGCGACGGTCATAATCCGTCACGGACAAGGTCATCAACAACCCGGGGATCAGTTCCAGTCCCCCACCCAAGTGGTCCAATTCTCCAATCTCGGCCAACGACGCCAATGCCCGAATCGCGGTGCGCGCGCCTTCGATTTGCAACGCCGTCAACGCGCGGTCTTCCATCTCTCCGAGCACCTCGGTCGCGGCGATGTCAATGTGCAACCCCAACACATCGGACGCGATCTTTTTGCCGAGAAATCGCGCCTCGTTCAACAGCGCGTCATTGCGCCCCCCCTGCTTTTCGGTCAACGCGTTCACGTTTGACATAATATCTCCCAAAACTTTGATGAACAGATCGCCAAATGGTGTACAATTGCAACAGCAGTTCCTACAGTATAAAAATAAACGTTCACCGCACAACAAGCCAACAAAAATCCGCGACACAAAAATCTGGCTTCAATGGGATATCTGTGGTATGTTTAGCAATCGGCTTTTAGCCCTGAGCCTATGAAGGCGAGAAGGGGGGTGGACTGTGCTTCGACTCTTCTCCGGCTCAGAGACCGCAAGTTCAGCAACACGGCAGATTTATGTCTCACGCCGTTCCGCTGACCGCTATTTCTTTTTTTCTCTGACAACCGCAAGGAGGCCGCGATGCCAAAGACCATGATCGCCGCGCAAATGTACACGGTGCGCGATTTTACGAAAACCCCCGCAGATATTGCCGAATCCATCAAAAAAGTAAAAGCCATGGGTTACGATGCCATGCAGGTGTCGGGTTTTGGCCCGATTGATCCCGCAGAACTCAAACGAATGGCCGATGACCATGGGGTTGAAATCTGTGCCACGCATACCGGCTTTGACCGCATGCGAGACAACACCCAGGCTGTGATTGACGACCATCTCCTCTGGGAGTGCAACTATCCCGCCATTGGCAGCCTGCCGCAGTCCTATCGGGAAGATGGCGAAGAGGGCTACATCCGCTTTGCCAAAGACGCTTCTGAAGTCGGCGGCAAACTCGCGGACGCGGGCTTGACCTTTGCGTATCACAACCACAACTTTGAATTTCAGAAATTCGGCAACCGCACCGCACTTGAAATCATCTTGCAAGAAACGGACCCCAAAGCAGTGCAACTCGAAATCGATGTGTACTGGGTGCAGGCTGGGGGCGCGGACCCAGCCGAGTGGATTCGCAAAGCCAAAACGCGGATTGACCTCGTCCACGTCAAAGATATGGCCATTGTCGGGCGCGACGTGCGGTTTGCAGAAGTCGGCGAAGGCAATCTCAATTGGCCCGCCATTTTTGAAGCGGGGCGCGAATCCGGCACGCGCTGGTACATTGTCGAACAGGACCGCTGTTACGAACGCGATCCCTTCGACAGCCTCAAAATCAGCTACGACAACCTGATTGCAATGGGTCTTTCTTGAGCATTCCTCAGAAAAAAATAGTAATTATTCGGCAGGCCTACCTGACGCCGCGCGCATTGACTTAGAGTGACTGTGCATTTATACCAAAAGCATGTTGTGGAATGCTTGAATCCACAAACACCTGAATAACTATTATTCGGCAGGCGCGCTTTCACACCTTCACACCGAGGAGTTCCCATGCCTTATGCAGATCACATTGAGCAGGCCAAAGATCCGGTCACCTGTGCTGTGCTCACCATTAGCGATACCCGCACCAAAGCCGATGACAAAAGCGGCGAGATCATACGCGAATTGGTCAAAGCCGCCGGGCATGAAATCGCTTTTTACCGCGTGGTCAAAGACGAAGCCGATCAGATTCGCAGGCTGATCAAACAAATCGCCGAAGCGGGCAAATGCCACGTCATCCTCACCAATGGGGGCACGGGTATTGCCGCGCGCGACACCACCTATGAAGCCGTCACGAGCCTGCTCGAAAAACGTCTCGACGGATTTGGCGAAGTCTTTCGGTTTCTCTCATGGGAAGACATCGGCTCGGGCGCTATGCTCTCTCGCGCGGTTGCAGGCGTGTACAAAGACACCATGATCTTCTGCATGCCAGGGTCATCGGGCGCGGTGCGACTGGCCATGGAAAAACTCATCGTTCCGGAACTGTCACATCTCGTATGGGAAATTTGGCGACAAAAATAAAGTAGGGCAATCCCTATAGACGAATAGACGCAACGGTGTACAACTGCGTCAGCAGTTTATAGACGGAGCGGATTTGTCTCGACTTTGAAAGCCGACGGGCCAACTCGCCAAGACGTTTGTCAAGGGCGATCTTTCGCGCGCCTGCATAATCTGTCCAGAGATTGACCATTTGATTGAATACGCGCTCGTAGTCACTGCTTTTTTGCAGATCCTTCCCTGAAAAATGAGTGTATGGGCGTCTTGCCTATATGCCACCATCCACAATCAGATTTTCCCCCGTGACAAAGGGGCTGAGGACGAGCCCGAAGATGGCCTCGGCACAGTCATCGTCGGTCGCGACGCGGCCCCATGGGCATGGCTTCCAGATGAAGTTTCCGGAAGGCATCCCAACCGATTCCCCAATAAATTAGGAGATGAATGGAGGAAAAGAGATTTTCATGTCTAACGCCCTTGACCACATCCGAATCGTCTTGGTTGCCCCCAAAGAACCCGGCAACATCGGCGCGGTGGCTCGCGCGATGAAAAATACGGGCCTCTCGCGTCTCTATCTGGTCAACCCCTCGGATCATACCAGCGGTGCTGCCCGCGCAATGGCGCACGGGTCGGGCGACATTCTCTACGGTGCGACCGTTGTTTCCTCACTGCCCGACGCGCTCGAAGATGTGTCTCTGGCCGTGGGCACGTCCCATCGCAAACGCCGCGAATTTGACATTGTACATCCGCCCCACACGGTGGTCGACAAACTCTTGTGCCTTCCCGAAGGGCACAACGCCGCGATTGTTTTTGGCCGAGAAGAAAACGGATTGACCAACGATGAAATCCAGTTGTGCCAGATGATTTCTCGCATCCCCTCGGCTGTGCGCTATCCCTCCCTCAATCTGTCCCAAGCCACCCTCATTTATGGGTACGAACTCTTTCGCGCAACCCATTCTGAAACGCCCCACAAAATATCACATCTGGATTTGGCGACGCACCGCGAACTCGAATCCATGTATGACCACATGCAATCTGCCCTGGATAAACTCGGGTTTGTTTCGCGGCACCGGCCGCAGACCTTCATCCGTTCCATTCGCAGGATTTTCAGCCGCATTGATATGGAACACCGCGACGTGGCGACCATCCACCGCATCTTTCGCCAGATCGATCGCTTTGTGGCGCGGCATGGACTCCATTCCAACCAGAAGGAAAAATAATGGGCCGCGCCCTTTTTGTTTCGGACTTGCAACCCCGCGAGAAAGTTCTTAACATCTGATATTATGCACGCTGAAAAAACCCGGAAGCCCATAGCACCAAATTTTGGAGGGAGATTGCAATGACGACGAAGACAGATCGCCCGAATCGGGACGCGCTTTCCCGCGCACTGGATATTTATCGCGACGCCATGCGTCCGTTCATCGTCCGCTGCCTCAAGCGGATCTCGGGCAAGCAGGTCGAAGACGCGATCAGCGAATCCCTGAGCGACCGACAGGCCGAACAGTTTCGCCAGAACTTGGGACGGAACAGCAGCGTTGAGGACGCGATTGACATCAACGACTTTCCAAATTTGGTCAGCAGAAATTGGCCCGAGGTCTTCAGCCAGGCGTTCAAAGGCGACAGAACCGTTCAGAACCTGCTGTGGATAATCGTCAATGTGCGTAACGAAGTGGCGCATCCAGGACGGCAGGATATGGACGCGGAGCACGCGCGGAGCCGCCTGTACGACCTCGCGGACCTGATCGGGCGCATCAACAAACCCGAGGAGAAGCGCGCGGTAGAAGGCATCAGGGACCAGCTTTTCAGTGGTTCTGATCAAAGCGGTGTCGTCGCGCTGGCACCACTTCCCCAAGCAGGCAAGTCCCGATCATTCACAGGCCTCACGCCTTGGCGCGAGGTCATCCGACCCAATACCCATGTCGCCTTGGGAACCTTCCAGGAAGCCGAGTTCGCCGCGGATTTGCAGCAGGTGTACGACGGGCGCGCCAGTGCTACCGAGTACGGCAACCCGGTCAGTTTCTTCAACCGCACGTACATCACCCCCGGCATCCGCACCCTGTTGGTAAATACGCTGAAGCGGCTCAGCGGCAACCGCGGCGACCCGGTGATCCAAACCAAGACCGGGTTCGGCGGCGGCAAGACCCACAGCCTCATCGCCCTCTATCACTTGGTCAAAAATGCCGACGCGCTTATCAACCCCACCGCGGAAGCGGAATCCAAGCGCACGAGCGAGGAGATACGCGGCATCATGGGGGAAGCGGGCTCCGGCGCGAGCGTCGCGGCAAAGGTCGCGGTCCTCGATGGCACGTATCTCGCGACGACCGACGAGAACACCACCGACAGGGGCGACCCGCTCAATACCCTGTGGGGCGTGATGGCTTACCAGTTGGGCGGGCAGGAAGCTTATGAGATCGTGGGCGAGGCTGCGCGGCAGGGCACCGCGCCCGGGGGCGCGCAACTCGACCGTCTGTTTCGACACGTAGGGCCGTGCGTCATCCTGATGGACGAGCTCGTGGCTTATGTACGCAACGCGGGCGACGCCAAAGACAGTATTTACACCTTTATTCAGAGCCTCACGCAGTCGGTGCGACGGAACGATCATGCGGTTCTCGTGGTCACCCTGCCGGAGCGCGCGATTGAGGCGGGCGGAGAAGGGGGCGCGGACGCGCTCAATCGGCTCGACAGCATCTTCGGGCGCATTGAAGCCGTGTGGGAACCCCTTGAAGTTGACGAGGCTTTCGAGGTCGTGCGCCGCCGCTTGTTCGGCAGTGCGATTGACGAAGCCGAGCGCGACCGCACCTGCGAAGCCTTTGCGCGGATGTACAGCCGCGCGCGCCGCGACTACCTCCAGGAAACCGGCGAACAACGCTACCTCGACCGCCTGAAGGACTGTTACCCCATCCACCCGGAGATATTCGACCGCCTGTACCACGACTGGTCGTCCATTCCCCGGTTCCAGCGCACGCGCGGGGTGCTGCGGATGATGGCGAACTGCATCAGCCGCCTGTACTTGGACGGGGACGCGTCGCCGCTGATCATGCCGGGCAATCTGCGGTTGGACGACCCCGCGCTCGCCAACGAGTTCATCAACCTGCTCCCCGGCCGGTGGGAACCCGTCCTGTCGGAAGTGGATAGCAATGGCTCGCGCACCGACAACATAGACCGCGCGAATCAGCGATTTATGGATGTTGGCGGCGCGGCCCGACGCATTGCCCGCACCATCTTTTTGGGCAGCGCGACCAGCGGCGCGGTCAAGGGCATTGACGACTCGCGGATTCGCTTGGGCGTGGTGCAGCCCGGACAAGGCATTGCCGTGTACAACGAAGCCCTCGCGCGCATGAGCGGCGACCTGTACTATCTGTACCACAGCGACGACAGGCACTACTTTCACGCGGAGGAAAATCTGAATAAGGTCGCCACGGACCGCGCCGGAGCCCTGAGCGAGCGCGAGGTTGAGGAACGCATTGTCGCGGAGTTGCGCGAGGCTGTTGGGCGCCGCGCGGATGTCGTGGTCTGCCCGCAAACGTCCGGCGAGGTGCGCGATTTGGACGCGGTGCAACTGGTCATCTTGCCCCCTCGCCACGCCCTGCCCAGCCGATCCAGCGAAACCGACGCGGCCGCGGACGCGGCCTTGTGCATGCTCAAAAACCGCGGCGACGCGCCTCGCGTCCACAGAAACGCCCTGCTCTTTTTGGCCGCGAAAAACGACGAGCTTCGCGCGCTCAGGACGCATACTCGGGCGTACTTGGCTTGGGATTCCATCGTCCATGGGGATCGCCGCATCGACAACCTCACGGGCGACCGCCGCGCGCAAGCCATCAACAGCCTGCGGGACGCGCAAGAGAAGATGGTCGCGGCGCTGGTCCGAGCGTATCGCTGGGCTATGGCCCCGGTGCAGGACAACCCGCAACAGGCCGATTACCGGCTGTCCATCTTTCAGACCAACGCGGAGGACACGGGCGAGATTGTCGATCGCGCGTTTGAGAAGTTCATCGAGCAGGAGGCACTCGTCGATGGGATATCCCCCGCGTCGCTGGGCAGTATGCTGGCGCAATACGTGTGGCAGAACGAGGCTTACCAAGACCACATCGGCATCGATACCCTGTGGAAACAGATGACGAGTAACGCGTACATGCACCGCTTGCGAAACAAAACCGTGCTGCTGGATTGCATTGAGCAAGGCGTGCCGAACCGCAACTTTGGATATGCCGAGGATCACTACGACGACCAGTACAAAGGTCTGCGCTTTGGCGACTCCCTGCCCGACGCGTCCACCGCAGTGGCGGATCGCGCCCTCGGATTGCTGGTCAATCCCGAAATGGCGCAACTCGTGCAGGCAGAAACGCCACCGGAAAAACCGCTGACGCGGCCGGATGACACAGGCCCATACACCGCCGAACCTCAACCAGAGGACGATAAAACGCCGCCTGCCCCGCGCGGTCCCCGGCGCATCATTGCCACCAAGACCATGCAGGGCGAAATCTCGTTGGACGATGCCCGGTTGCTGAGCGATGAGATCATCCGCAATCTGCGCGACGATGGCGGCGAGGTGACGGTCGAAATTACCATCCGCGCGCACAAGGCGGATGGCTTCTCTGAAAGCACTGCCCGCGCCGTCCGCGAGAACAGCGTCCAACTCGACTTGGACTTGGATACGTTTAACGGGTAGAAACATGGATGGACAGGATGGACCGAAAAAATAAAAATCCTGTATATCCTGTTCATCCATGTTCAATGTCTTTACAGGAGGACTTAACATGACATTCAGCACAGAGCCCCTTGAGCTGCGGGTTTCCAACTTTGGCCCCATCGCCAAGGCAGAAATTGACTTGCGCCCGCTGACCGTGTTCGTCGGCCCGAGCAACACCGGCAAATCCTACCTGGCGATTCTGATTTACGCGCTGCATCGGTTCTTCAGCGGTTACGCGGTTGGGCAGGCTTTTGGGTTCAGGTCAAGGGGCGTGGGCTTTTTCCCCTTGTTCTATCGCGATAAATGGGCTGAGGAACAGACACTCTCCGATGACGATGTCAGAAAATTGCTCGCGTGGCTAGACGCAGAAAGAAAAAATCCGTCGGGTGATTCGCGGGTTCAACTGCCGGATTTTGTCGCTTCATGGGGTCATCTCGCGCTCAAGAGTTTGGCAGACTTCAACGACAGCCTCTCTGAGGAAGTGGGACGGAGTTTTGGTCTTGAAGATGCTGGACAACTCATTCGCCATGGCAGCAGGAATGGCGCGCGGGTTGTTCTGAGGCGGCATCTCGCGGGAACTTCTGATCGCTTCGCGCCTTTCGAGTGTACATTGACACTGAAAAGTGCGAAGTCTGAATTGGCGGTTTCGATGCCCGAAGAAGTTCTATTAGATATTGACAGAATGAGAATTAGTGATCCGAGGTTTTTTTCATTTGATTTTTTTCTTTCAGAGGCGCGAGATGACTTGGAGGCAAATGACGCTGAGAGAAGGGAGGTTGCAGTAGAACTCATCAGCGTGCTTTCTAGGGCGATTGTTTCCGACATCTTTGGCCCATTGAGGAGCGCAGCCCATTATCTGCCCGCGGACCGCACCGGTGTGATGCACGCGCACCGCGTCGTCGTGGCTTCCCTGATTCAAGGCGCGCCGCGTGCGGGTCTCCGGCGGGATCCACCGTTGCCGGCTCTTTCGGGCGTTCTCGCTGATTTTCTCGAACAACTCGTCGGACTCGGTGATTTGCCGGGCAGAAGGCGGCGCGCCCGCGGTGAAAATCTCGCGGAAAGGCTTGAGAAACACATTCTCCAGGGGGCAATCCACAAAGATGACTCCGAGACGGGCTACCCGATTTTTTCTTATCGTCCGGTTGGTTGGAAGCAGGATCTGCCGTTGATGAATGCGTCGTCTATGGTATCGGAGTTGGCACCGGTTGTCCTGTACTTGCGCCACGTTGTTCAGCCCGGCGACGTGCTGATGATTGAGGAGCCAGAGTCTCATCTGCACCCGGAAATGCAGGTCGAATTTGTCCGCCAACTCGCGGTGGTCGTGCGCGCCGGCGTCCGCGTGATGCTCACCACGCACAGCGAGTGGGTGCTGGACGAGTTGGCCAATCTGGTCCACCTGTCGGAACTTTCGGAAGCGCGGAGGGAAGGCATCGCGGGCGCGGACTTCGCGCTCCGTCCCGACGAGGTGGGGGCATGGCGGTTTGAGCCTAAGCAACGGCCCAAGGGTTCGGTCGTGAAGGAAATATCGCTTGACGCGGAGTTTGGCACCTTCCCGTCCGGTTTCGATGCTGTTGCCCTCGGCACATACAACACCTATGCGGAAATATCCAGTCGGATAGGGGAGAACAAAATAGATGGCGAATCTCGTTAGCCAGATACGCGAAAAAATCTCCGATAAGTGTTTTGCAAAGAGGTGCCGTAAGGAGGGGTGTTCCGTACCCTTGAACAATGCACCGGAGCCATCCATTTTGATAGATATGGATCGCCCACAAGCACCGGTCAGACAGAACGAAACAAGATGCGACTACATCTTCATCGGAGGCTCGAATAGCGTGTTGCTCGTACCACTGGAGTTGAAGCGGGGCAAACCCAACGCCAGCGAAACCGTGCGACAACTTCAGGCTGGCGCGGATATTGCCAATGCTCGGATTATTCCCCGTAGTGAGCAAGTTCGATTCCTGCCGGTTGTCGTTCACGGCGGCGCGCTTCGGCGCACGGAACTCATCCGATTCCGCGCAAATGCAAACCGGATTCGTTTCCGCGGTGAACGAATAAACATCGCGTTAGCGAGATGCGGAAGCTCTCATTGAAGTACTTAACAGCGCATTAAAAACGAGATAGTGTCTCAGTGATACCTAATCCGGCAATGTTCGATTTCAGGTGGGAACTGTGGATATGCAGGATGTAAATTAGGAACATGGATAGACAGGATAAACAGGATAGAGAAACCTGGATATACAAGTTAGCCGATAGGTGGAATGTGCAGGATAAGGAACGCTATTGGCAGCGAATGGGTGGGCGCGAAAACAGGAGACACGAGTTGACGGCCCCAAAAAGAGAAGACGCCCCGGCCTGTGCCAATGGCAGACAGGCTTGCGGGACTATTCTCAGACTCCAGTGAGTCCGACTATCACTCTCACAAAATGGAGATTGATCCTATGAAATACTATTTAACTCGTGGAACATTGGGACCGACCGATCTTGAAATCGACGAAAAAGAATACGAGGACTACAAGGAATCAACTAAGGTAATCTCAAGTTGTTTGTCGTTTGAGAAGAGCTATGAAATTCTGCTCTCAAACTACATCGATCTAGAAAATGAACAGCTATCCTTGGCAACGTCTAATATGGTACGAGGCGTTTCGAAAGATGATCTTTTTAACGCAGTACTCTCGTTAAATCGACGAATGGTGAATTTTTTAGCAACTGCTCGTCTGCATATTGAACACCTTGAGAAGAGGGGGGGAGACTGCGTGATCGGTCAGTCCATTGAAGAAGTCAAGGCCGTCATTAAGTCGTTCTGCGATGCTGAGAAAGCCAATAATCCAGAATATAAATTCATGTGGGATCTCCGAAATGAGGTGCTGCACTCGAGCTTAGCAATTCACTGGGCCAGTTTCCCTGCAAGTCGGACGAACTCTTTTGATGATCCAACTCCGAGGTTCGAGTTCTCGCTAAACTTTGGATCGTTAAAACCGTTATTAGTCACTGGCTTTAGGCCGATAGACCTTAAGATCCTCTCAAGTGAAGGTCGAATCGAGTTGATGTCAGTTACTAAGGTCTATATGGAATCACTCAGCACTATTCAAGTCAAGTTTAGAGAGCACACCGCAGAGTCGGTTGTTCAAGCGCGTAGCAAAATGGAAGAGGCTTTCCATCGGTACAGAGAAGTGTGCAAGGATAGCCTAACCTACCTAGAGCTTAGGAAAGTCGACGACTTGGGTGATATTGTAGAGAAATCATCCTGGTCTTTGTTCTGCGACGACCAGCGCATTCAGTTCCAAAATAAGAATGGTAAGCTCGTCAACTTGCGTAATAGATATGTAACTGGAAAACGGCCCGAATGACGAGGAGTGAACTGGCATTTGCTTTCTTGTCCCGTCAAAAGAATTTGTGAAGTATGGTGATAAATTGCTGTGTCGCGTTGATGAATATCAATCAAAATATGGATTGTATTTTTGAATGTTGACGGCTCCAAAAAAAGAAACGCCCCAACCTGTGCCATGGCAGACAGGCTTGCGGGGCGTCGGGCCAGCGATGCTATCGCTGGGGGGTATCCATAGAATACATAAGTGGTATTTCAAATAAATTCGATTACATTTTTTTCAGTGCTTTTATTGTCTGGATTCCCGCGTTCGCGGGCATGACGGCCCTTGCTCGTCACTCCTGCGAAAGCAGGAGTCCAGTAGGTTAAGTCAATAAATTTATTTGAAGAACCAATAAGTGTGCGGCGTCTGTCAAGCTTCCCATATTAGGCAGAAGGACAACAACCATCAATGCAGCAAGTGTCAGTGTATATTGACGGGTTCAATCTTTACTACGGTCTCAAGTCCAAAGGCTGGCGGCGGTACTACTGGCTCGACCTCCGGCGCCTATCCGAGAGGCTGCTGCGCCCGGGCCAGCGGTTGGTGGCGGTCAAGTATTTTACCGCCAGGATTGCGCCGCGAGCCGGTGACTCGGAGAAACGGGTGCGGCAAAAAACGTACTTGGAGGCTCTGGAAACGCTCTCGGATCTGCACATTCATTACGGGCATTATCTCGCAAAGGACAGAACCTGCTCGCGGTGTGGAGCGACCTGGGAGACTTACGAGGAAAAGATGACCGACGTGAATATCGCCGTTGAGTTGCTCTGTGACGCCCAAGACGATGTTTTCGACACGGCGATTATCGTCTCAGGAGATAGCGACCTAACTGGCCCGATAAGTGCTATCCACCGACGGTATCCTGAGAAACGGGTGGTTGTCGCCTTTCCGCCCAACCGCGTTTCCAAACAACTGCGCCAAGCGGTGGGTACATCATTTACCATAGGCCGCAAGGTGATTAGCGACTGCCAGTTGCCGGAGCGGGTCACCAAAGCCAACGGCTATGTCCTCAGAAAGCCCTTGGAGTGGCGTTGAGACAAAAAGGTGATGGCCCAAAAAAGAAACGCCCCAACCTGTGCCAATGGCAGATAGGCTTGCGGGGCGTCGGGCCAGCGATGCTATCGCTGGGGGGGTATCAATAGAATACACAGGGGTGCGGAGTATGTCAACCATTTTTTCTTTTAAGTAAGTATGTGGCGTCTGTCAAGCCCGAATCAGAAGGAGAACCCTTGGAACAACATAAAAAGAAACTCATCGAGGTCGATCTGCCGCTCGACGAGATAAACCGCGAGTCTGCCCGCGAGAAGTCGATCCGGCACGGGCATCCGTCAACGCTGCACTTGTGGTGGGCGCGACGGCCGTTGGCTGCCTGTCGAGCGGTCATCTTTGCCAGCATGGTCGATGATCCCTCGTCTTGCCCCGACGAGTTCCCGACGGAAGCGGAACAGCACGCGGAGCGCGAGCGGTTGCACGATTTGATCAGGAGATTGGTCAAGTGGGAGAGCACGGACGAGCGCGAGCCGGTAGCGAGAAGTCTGATCGCGGAGGCGCGTTTTGAAATTGCCCGCTGTGTCGCGCGCTCGGGCGGAGAGTCTCCGCCCGACAAGGACAACCCGGCCGAAGTCCTGCGCTACCTCAACGACAAGGCACTGCCCATCTACGACCCGTTCGCCGGTGGCGGCTCCATCCCGCTGGAGGCGCAACGTCTTGGACTGCGCGCAGTTGGCACGGACCTCAATCCCGTCGCGGTGCTTATCAACAAGGCGTTGATCGAACTGCCGCCCAAATTCGCCAACAAACCTCCGGTGAATCCGGACGCGGACCCGATGGGTATGATAATCGGCAAGGGCAGGAGACAGCAACGGGTTGCGTGGCGCGGCGCGGCCGGACTCGCGGACGACATCCGCTATTACGGGCAGTGGATGCGCGAAAAGGCGTTCGAGCGCATCGGGCATCTGTACCCAAAAGTGATCCACGAGGAACACGATCCACGGAGGATACCAAGGACACGATCCACGAAGGACACGAAGGGGCACGAAGGAAAAAATTTCATACTGGCTACTGATGTTCCACAGGCTACAGGTTCAGAAGCCACTGTGATCGCGTGGCTGTTCGCACGCACCGTCCCGTGTCCAAACCCGGCGTGCGGCGTGGCGATGCCGCTGATGAAAACATTCCAATTGTCGAAAAAGCGCGGCAATGAACATTGGACAAGGCCCGTCATCGACGACGAAGCGGGGTACCTGTCTGCCGAAAGCTCGCGACAGGCAGGCCTGCCGCCGTTGGGGCAGGCAGGCAACTGCGACAGCAGTTCATCCAAGACCCTTTCGTTTGTCGTTCAGGACCACGACGACGGCGTGCCAAAAGGCGGCACCGTGAACCGCAATGGCGCGACCTGTGTCGCATGCCGTGCGTCCATGAAGTTGGATTATGTGCGCGAGCAGGCGAGAGCGGGCAACATGGGCGAGGTTATGACTGCTATCGTTGCCGAGGGCAACCGCAAGCGGCTGTTCCTGTCGCCTACCGATGAACATATCCGCGCGGCAGCGGACGCAGAACCCGCTTGGCGACCATTGCAAACAATGCCTGATACGCCTACGTTGGTGAGTGGCCGGGGGTTTGGCATTACGCATTGGCATCAGCTTTTTACGGATCGTCAACTCACCGCGCTGACCACTTTCAGCGACCTGATAGGAGAGATTCGGACTTTGCTTTTGGAGCAGGGCGCGTCAGCGCAGTACGCTGATGCCATTTGCACCTATCTTGCGTTGGCGATTGGTAGAGTCGCTGATAGTGGTTGTAGTTTCGCAACGTGGCAAAACGTGGGCGACTTTGTCGCCCACGTTTTCGCGCGTCAGGCAATTCCGATGGTCTGGGATTTTGCCGAAGCAAATCCATTCTCCGACTCATCGCAGAACTGGATGGGACAAATTGAGTGGATCGCTAAGGCTGTGGAACGTCTGCCTGTTGATGTGAACGACAGCGAAGCGCACCAAGCCGACGCATCAACGACTATCCACGCCCAGAACGGTCCGGTCATCGTTACCGACCCGCCTTATTACGACAATATTGACTACGCGGACCTGTCTGATTTTTTTTATGTATGGCTGCGCCCACTCCTGCGCGATATCTACCCCGAGTTGTTCGCCGGCATTCTGACGCCCAAGAACGAAGAGATGACGGCGATTAGATCCCGGTTTGACGATCCCCGGGAGCGGTTTGAGGACTTGCTGAATAAGACGTTGAAGTTGATACGGGAGCGTTGTAGCCCGGAATTTCCGTCATCCATTTTCTACGCCTACAAGCAGCAAGAGGGGGAACGCGAAGGCAGAACCTCTACCGGTTGGGAGACGATGTTATCCGCGCTGGTGAACGCCGGTTTTCAGATAATCGGCACTTGGCCGATGCGAACTGAACGCTCCGCAAGGTCAAACGCCTTGAGCACGAACTCGCTGGCGTCGTCCGTGGTGCTGGTTTGTCGCCCGCGTGCTGAGGATGCGTCTGTTGTCACGCGGCGTCAGTTCTTGAACGCCTTGGAGCGCGAGTTGCCCGAGGCATTGGCGCATCTCACCCGCGAGAGTCACATCGCGCCCACGGACTTGGCGCAGGCGGCTATCGGGCCGGGGATGCAGATTTACTCCCGGTATCGCAGCGTGGAGACGATAGGCGGGGAGCCGGTGCCGGTGCGCGCGGCGCTGGCGGAGATCAATCGCGTGGTCGCGGAATATCACCGGCAGGAACAGGGCGACTTGGACGCGCCGAGTCAGTTTTGTATGGACTGGCTGCGGCAGTACGGATACGGACAGGGCAGGTACGGCGACGCGGAGGTGCTGGCGCAGGCAAAGAATGTGTCTGTTGACGCGCTGGCATTGAGCGATCTGCTCACGGCCGGGGGTGGGCGGGTGACGCTGTTGCCGCTGGACGAGTATGGCCCCGACCGTCCGCTCCGACTGCCGGATATGACCGCGTGGGAGGGTTGCTTCCGCATGGCGTATCACCTCAACCGCGAGGATGGCGAGGGCATTGTCGGCTCTGCGGGGGTGGCGCGCGCGATGGGGAGCAACGCCGAGTCCGTGGCGCGTCTGGCGCGCGTTCTCTACGCATACTACGACCGCAAGGGCGATTCCCCAAACGCGGTGATTTTTAATCATTTGGTCGCGTCTTGGGAGGATATTCGCGTGCAAATGCAGACCGCAGATCAGGAAACGCTTAGGCTATGACCTTGGGGTGTCCGATGATAGGGCGGGCGTCCACAAGGGACGCCCCTACAATAGATCCGTCTGGGCAACCCTTGTGGTTGCCCTGTGGGGTGGGCGGCGGGGGAAAAAAACGACGATTTTCCAAATGACTGACGAACAAAACAACCAGACGACGCCTTTCGCGCTGAAGTACCGCTTGCAGCGGCAGCGGCATCCCTATTGCCGGGAACAGGTGCAACGCCTGCCATCCAATCGCTGTGGCGTGTACGCGCTGTGGCTGCCGGCAGCGGTGGGGAATGACTGCCTCTACGTGGGCAAGTCCGAGACTTGCGTGCGCGGTCGCCTGTTGCAACACCTCCGCGATGAACCCAATCCGAAACTGCGGCTCGAACTCCGCATTTTCCGCGCCTTGGTAGAATTTTCGGTCGCTTTTACCGCAACTGCCGAGGAAACGGACGCGCTGGAAACCGCGGTCATCCGCGACTGGCAGCCCAAGACGAATCGCAATAAGTTGTAATTATTTGATGCGGGGAACGCGGCGGCGCGGAGTTTTCAGTGGGTTTTTTGCGTCTTTGCGCGAATCCCGAATCTCGTTGAACGGGAGATGATGGGGGATTAAAATGGACTGTTCTTATGGCGGAATCGCGGTGATTGGTGGGGGCATTGTTGGGGTGTCAATTGCATGTCACCTTGCCCAACGCGGCGCACAGGTCACGTTGATCGATGCGGGGGATCAGTCGGCGACTGATGTCTCGTTTGCGTGGATGAACGCGCGCGACAAAAATCCGAGGCATTATCACCTTTTCAACCGGCGATCGCTGGATATGTGGGCGCGTTTTGTTCAGAAACTGGGCATTCCCCACAGCGCGACATGGGGCGGCGAGTTGCGGTGGGCATCTACGGATGCGGGCGCGCGGGAATTGGTCGCGCGCGCGGGCGTTTTGCAGGCGTGGGGATATCCGATTCGCGTGTTGAATGCCGAGGCCGTGAACGCCCTAGAGCCGCGGTTGAATCCCGGCGTTGTGACGGCTGCCTCTTATACGGATGTGGATGGACACGCGGATACGGGTGCTGTTGTGCAGGCGGGTGTCAAACGGTTGCGGGCATGGGGCGCAGACATCCTTTTTCAGACGCGCGTTGTGGATCTGGCGCGATCGGGATCCCGCATATCGGCTGTTGTGACGGATCGAGGCGAGATCCCCTGCGACGCCGCGGTGGTCGCAGGAGGTGCAGATACAGGCCATCTCGCGGCACTGGTCGGGCTTGCGGTGCCGATGTATCACACCTTTGGATGTACGATTTTAACAGCGCCTGTGTCCCCTGTTTTTGAAACCGCTGCGGTGGTGCATTCCCCGCGCGATTGTCCGCCGCAGACCAATGTCAGGCAGTTGCCCAATGGTTCGGTGATGCTTCACGGGGGCGCGCATGGTCGCGTGTACGATGGCGGTTCCCTGGGGCGGTCTGATGAAGACGTGCAGCGGGTTGTGGACGCGGGGGCGCGTTTTCTGCCGGCCATTGAAGGCGTGCCGGTGCATGAGGTGCGGCGCGGCCGGCGTCCGATTCCCAAGGACGGGCATCCCATTCTCGGGTTTTCCCAACGGGTGCCCAATTTGTATCTGGCTGTGACACACAGCGGGGTGACGCTTGCGCCCTTGATTGGCGCGTGCGCGGCGATTGAGATTTTGGACGGTGCTCGGATAGATTTTTTGGCGCGCTATCGCCTCGAGCGGTTTGAATAACTGGCGACACGCAACGCCAGCACGGGCGGGTCGAAGCCCTGAGCCTGCGGAGGAGATCGGTGAGGGTGGTCATGGATCCCCCGTCTCGTGGCTCAAGGCAAGATGAATGCTCGTTTCATGGCCATTATTCTCGTCTCCTATAGCATCACCTGGTCTATCTCAAATCAAACCTAGCCCCAAGTCCTCGGAGCATACCGACAGTATTAGAATAAGCGAGGTCAAACTGCCTACATAAGTTGGGTATAGGCACTTTCCTCTTTATGTCTGCGTTGAACACCTCGTTGGTGATCGCGATAGCGTTGTGGACCTTGGCGTATGCGGCCAGCCAACCATCCGCTGTCCTCGCAAAATCGTCTTTTGCTGCACGTAAGAATTGATCATTGGTTTGAACCCAGTTCTGCATATCCGAGAATACGCCCATAACTTCAGGCTCCCCCGAGAACGCGAACGAGTTATGCCAATGTTGATTCACCCAGTCAATCAGTTCTTTCGGACTGTCTATCTCACTACGTACTCGATCAATGCTAAGTAGTCTTCCCTCTCGCGAATAGTGCTCAAGGCACTTCCAGAATCCGGGATACAGGTCTGGCGGGTAATGATCGCGCCAAGCAGCTATGAAGACATTGGCATCCAGTGCGTACAGTTTTGGCTGGTTCAGTAAGGGCAAGCGGTTCGTCAAAGTACAAATCCCATCTTCTCCGGCATACTAGCAAACGTATGTCCCTTCAGTCCGGTAAGGCTATATGCCTCGCGATAGGACAATCGCCCCTCTTTGACAGCGCGACTCACAGCGGTGCCAAACCGAATGCCTACACGCCCGTGCTGGTTGTTCCAGAAGTTACCTCCGCGACTCAACTCGTTCTGTGGCGTCCCTCCCCAATTTTTGGCTTTGTTCTCTTCGTAATACTCAAAGAAGACGTTTTGGGTTATCAAATTAGAATCAAGAGCGCGCCGAGCTGCTACCACCGTGCTCACTTTGAAGTATCGAGCCACATCCTGGTAAGGATCGATGGTCTGCTCGGCTGTAGGCCATCGTTTGAGGAGTTCCTCCTCCGGCACGAGGAATTCTGCTGCTATGTGGTTGCAGATTTCCTCAGTCCGATGACCTTTCCAGTGCAAGGCCTCAAGTTTGGACAAACCGGGTTGACCCATAAAGATATGTGCCAGTTCGTGGGCCAAAGTGAATATCTGGGCTGGCTTGTAGTCGGCGTTGTTGACGAAGATAAGCGGAGCGTACTCATCTGTTAAGGCAAATCCTTGGAATTCATCAGGATCCAGCTTGCGGTAAGTGTTGTTGCCCACGACTCCATTGAAAACGACTAACACATCCATGGACGCGATGCGGTTCCGCAGCGTTTGCAGGGCATTCGTCCAACTCCCTTCGGCCGCTGCCCACCCTCCACTGAGTTGCAACGCATCGCTTATGGCAGCGGCCACTTGCTGCGGTGGAGCGTCCAAGCCAAAGGCCCCTACAAACGCCAGAGGCGAGGCTCCCTGATAGACGAGCTCCTCGCGCATCCACATTTGGCGACGCTGCATCTGGTACACGGTTTCCAGGAGATTGGGGCTAGGGTGCTGTAGCGGATCAGCATCCTGCGTTCGAAAGTCTGTAATTGGCAGACTGTCATCCGGAGGTTCGGTCAAGTAGAAATACCCGACAGGGGTGTAGGTGCATTTCGCCAAGGCATCTACTTTGGCGAAAGTGATTCTACCTGAGCCTTCCCACTTAGATACAGCCTCGGACCTAACCTGTAGCTTAACTGCGAGTTGATCTTGACTGAATCCGGCTCGTTCCCTCGCCCATCTCAGCACAGCGGGCTGTAGTGTGATATAAGAACGTCTAGTCATCACTCACCATTTTCTCAATTGGAGATCGCATTTTTTTTCCCGACAAGAGCGGGTAATACAGTTTTGATGGTTCTGGCGAATGCGTTCGATTGGGGCGATTGGGTATTGCATCACTTATTTTGCTCGAATCCTTTGGAGAGAGAGGGTCTCTTCATAGAGTGCTTCGGAAACCTCGGCGAATTCCTGTTCGTCAATGCCAAAACCAGGAATTATTGGCAGTTCTTTAACTCGACTTCCACCCGAGTTTTCGTCCAGCAGAAAGTGGTACGCGCCTAGGTCTTCTGACTTCAAGCAATCCTCGGCAGCATATCCTTCTTTTGTTCGCTTTTGTCTGCTGGCTTTGCTGAGCTTCAGCAAGTTGTTGACCTGACCAATGAAATAGTCGCTATGGGTCGTGATAATGACCTTTACGCCAGCGTTTACCAGCCGTACTATGCCTCTGGCCATCTGCCGTTGACTCGCAGGATGTAGGTGAGATTCCGGTTCCTCTAAGATAATCAGATCCCTTGGACGAACCAGATATTTTAGGAACAGGACGACCGGAGCCAGTTCCGATACCATGGAAGATGTCTTATGGAATGGGAACTTGCCCATGTTAGGTTGGCCTGTGGTCGGCGCATATAAAATCTCTGGGTAGGTTACCTTCCTATCGTGCTCAATGTCGATTTTGCCACGCACTACTTCGCGCTCCAGAAAATCTATCACATCCTCCATGTCAGATCCAGAACGCCTGCCTCCCACTCTTTCCATGGTGAGTATATGGCTCATGAAGTCGGTAATAATGCCTGAGAGCGTAGGTATCTCCAAGGGGCGTATCGCAGCAAATGAAGATTGCCTCACCAGAATACTCGCTATGGCCTTATGGCCCTGAGCAATCCCCGAGCGTGCTGCCGGAAGGTAATAGCAATTCCTGGGGAATCCCTCAAAAAGTGTAGCTAAAGCAGTCTCAATTAGCGGAGCTATGAATTGCATCTCCAAGAATGCTTTTGACCGGCGACTGCGTCTTGATGGTTGGGCTTGTAACAAATTTATCAGATGTTGGTGAACCTCGAACTTTGACTGGGATATATCCCCGTCTCCGCCGGACAAAGCCCGAAGAGAGTTGCGGTCGCGATCTTCTTTAAAATTCAACTTCAATAGTGGTTGACTCTGCTCAAGGCCAATCTGCAGGTGAGTATCACCCCTCCCGCGCCTTCGTATATCAGAAATATTCCCATGACACCTCTGAAGTTCTGTGCTAAACAACTGTCCGGTGGTTAATTGCAGGAAGCTTTTGACATTATGATTTATCAGACTTCGCACTTTTTCAGGGAGATCTACGAATGAAATCTCAAGTGCCTCACGAGGATTGGTTTCGATATTCCGGATCCAGTCGTCAATGGCCCTGGCGACTCCTTCGCTATTTTCTTGTTCACTGTCTCGGTCCAAGACTACTCTCGGTCTAGCCAGTCTCCTGGGCGTAATGTGCTCGTAACCCAACAAGCCACCGTAGGGGGCCATAAGAAGGCCCTCAAAGGATTGCATAAGAGAGTAGACCAGCATCGCAAGATAAGACTTGCCGGCATTGCTGGGACCAACAAATATGGTTAGGGGTTTCAGGCTTACCGTACCTTCAATGATGGGACCGAAGTCCTTTACCGAAACCTTAATCATTTTCTTCCTCTTGCCAGTGAATGTTGCTTAGTCTGTTCAATGCGACTCTTAGATTAGCACCCTGACCCTGTATGTTGCAAAGAAAGGGCCAGTGCCGGGTCAATTATCTTAACTCCTAGCATTCACCTCACCGTTCCTCACCCCGACCTCCCCGACACCAACCTCGGCAGCAGGGCATCTCGCATTGCCGCCAAGTTGCGGGATTCAATTCTAATTGAAATTCCCTTTGAAAGCAAGTCGGCGAACGCACTGTCAACCGCCGAAATCAGGGCTTGGCTTGGCATTACGCATTTTGCGTCGCTAAGGTGCTGAGGCTCGCGCCCTTGATTGGCGCGTGCGCGGCGATTGAGATTTTGGACGGTGCTCGGATAGATTTTTTGGCGCGCTATCGCCTCGAGCGGTTTGAATAACTGGCGACACGCAACGCCGTCACGGCAGAGAAAACAGCGCGGCCTGCGCCAGCACGGTCTGCGTGGCCTTCTCCTGCTTGTCGGGCGGGTAGCCGTGCTTGCGGAGGACGCGCTTGACGAGGACGCGGAATTGGGCGCGCACGTTCTCGCGCAGCGTCCAGTCTATGCTGGCGTTGCGGCGAACTGACCGCACCAGTTCGCGGGCGATGCCGCACAATGTGGCGTCGCCGAGCACGGCTACGGCACTGTCGTTGGTCTCTAGCGCGTCGTAAAAAGCGAGTTCGTCGTCGGACAAGCCCAGGTTCTCGCCGCGGCGGTCAACATCGCGCATCTGCTTTGCCAGCGCAATCAGTTCTTCGATGACCTGCGTGGCCTCAATCGCGCGGCTCTGATAGCGATGCAGCGACTGCGCCAGCATTTCTGCAAAGGATCGCGCCCGCACGAGGTTCTTGCTCCGGCGCGTCCGAATCTCGCCGCGCAACAGCTTTTGCAGCAACTCGACAGCGAGATTGCGGTGGGGCATGTCGCGCACCTCAGACAAAAACTCGTCGGACAGGATGGAGAGGTCGGGCTTGTCCATGCCGGCGGCGGCAAAAATGTCGGTGACGCCTTCGGGCGCAATGGCGTTGGCGATAATCTGCCGCACGGCGCAGTCGAGATCCTCCTCGGCCCGCGCCTCGTTGGGCGCACGCTTGGTCAGTGCCGCGCGCACCGCTTGGAAAAAGGCGATGTCGTCGCGGATGTTCAGCGCGTCCTCGTGCGGCACGGCCAGCGCGAAAGCCGCAGACAAGTCGCGCACCGCTTGCACCAAGCGGTCTTTGCCGTCCTCTTGCGCGACAATGTGTTCTTGCGCGGCGGGCAACACGCTCAGGCGTTCCCGCGGGGCACTGGTCATCCAGCCCGACCGGTCAAAGCCGTGAAACAGACCGCAACATATTTCGTACTTTTCGGTCATCACCGCCACAGCCTCGTCCTGATTGCGCGCGGTCTGTCCCGTGCCGCCGCTCTCGGTGTAGGTGATAAGCGCGGCCTTTAGGTCCTGCGCCAGGCCGATGTAATCTACCACCAGTCCGCCGGGCTTGTCCTTGAACACGCGGTTGACCCGCGCGATGGCCTGCATCAAGGCGTGCCCGCGCATCGGCTTGTCAATGTACATCGTGTGGAGCGATGGGGCGTCAAAGCCCGTGAGCCACATATCGCGCACCAACACCACGTTGAACGGGTTGTGGGGATCGCGGAAGCGATTGGCCAGAACCTCGCGGCGGGGCTTGTTGCGGATGTGCTGCTGCCAGTTCAAAGGGTCGGATGCGGTGCCGGTCATCACCACTTTGAGCGTTCCGCGCGCGTCGTTATCCGAGTGCCAATCGGGACGCAGCACCCTCAGCTTTTCGTATAGTTCAACGCAGATGCGCCGGCTCATACACACGACCATTGCCTTGCCGTCTATGGCCTCGAGCCGTCGCTCGAAATGCGCCACCATGTCTCGCGCCACCATCGCCAGTCGCCTGTCCGCCCCGACAATGGCCTCCTGTTGTGCCCACTTCGTCTTGAGCCGCTCCTTGCGCGCCCGTTCCTCGCCCTCGGTGGCGTCCTCAAAATCAGGGTCGATCTTTGGTCGCTCGCGCGCATCCAACGCCAGGCGGGCGAGCCGGCTCTCGTAATAAATCGGTACCGTGGCTTTGTCCTCAACGGCCCGTTGAATGTCGTAGATGCTGATGTAGTCGCCAAACACTGCGCGGGTATTGGCGTCCTGCAATTCAATGGGCGTGCCGGTAAAGCCGATGAACGAAGCGTGGGGCAGGGCGTCGCGTATGTGCCGGGCAAAGCCGTCGATGAAGTCGTACTGGCTGCGGTGCGCCTCGTCGGCGATGACCGCGATGTTGCGCCGCTTTGAGAGCGTGGGATGACGCTCGTCTTTCTCAAAAAACTTGTGGATGGTGGTGAATACCACGCCACCGGACTCGACCGCGAGTTTGCGCCGCAGGTCAGCCCGACTTTCTGCCTGAACAGGCGGCTGGCGCAGCAGGTCGCGGCAGCGCGAGAACGTGTTGAAGAGTTGGTCGTCGAGGTCGTTGCGGTCGGTCAACACGACAATGGTCGGGTTCCCCATTGCTGGCTCGCGGATGATGCGCGCGGCATAGAAAACCATTGTCAGGCTCTTGCCCGATCCCTGCGTGTGCCAGACCACGCCCACGCGCCGGTCGCCGGTCGCGCCGCCCGGTCTGCGGCCCGCTTCATATCGACCGCCAGACTCTGCCACGCGCCCGGTCAAATCCGCTGCCCGCAGGGTCTCGGCAACCGCAAACTGCACCGCGTGGAACTGGTGATAGCCGCCCATTTTCTTGACCAACCGCCCACCGCCTTCATCTTCAAAAACGACGAAATCGCGCGCCAATGCCAAAAAGTGCCGCGGATTCAGCAGGCCCTGGATCACCACCTGCAACTCGGGTATATTCGGATCCGCGAGCGCGTCCCCATCAATGGTGCGCCAGGGCTTGAACCATTCCCGCCCCGCGGTGAGTGTGCCAGCACGCGCGTCAAGGCCGTCGGAGGCAATCAGCAACTCGTTGCAGGCGAACAGCGCAGGCAGTTCAGCCTTGTAGGTCTGGAGTTGTCGCCACGCCGTCCACAAGGTGGCGTTCTCGTCCGCGGCGTTCTTCAGTTCGATGATGCCCAAGGGCAGGCCGTTGACGAACAGCACGATGTCGGGCCTGCGGGTGTTCCGGTTCTCGGTAACAGTGAACTGGTTGACCGCCAGCCAGTCGTTGTTATGGGGCGCGTCAAAGTTGAGTGCCCGCGCTTGGGCCCCGCGGAGCGACCCTTCGCTGTCGCGGTATTCCACCGTCACGCCATCCACCAGCATCCGATGGAAGGCGCGGTTGCGCGCCTCAACCGTGGCACCCTCTGGGCGGGTCAGCCTGCGGCAGGCGTCGTCCAGCGCATCCGCGGGCAACGCCGGGTTGAGCCGCGCCAAAGCCTCACGCAATCGTCGCTCCAAGACCCCCTGCCCGTAGTCGGCCCGCTCCGCGCCAGGGGCATCGGGCGCGATGTCCGGCCCGTGCGCCACACCCCAGCCCAAGTCCTCCAACCAATCGAGGGCAGCTTGCTCAACTGTGGACTCAGTGAAGGGTGTCATATCGTTTCCCAAGGATTTGTGACGGCGATGTCCAAACTGTCAAAATCTTTGACATTCCGAGTCGCTATCGCTAAATCGTTGGCCCTTGCCGTCCCGGCAATCAACGCGTCAGCCAGACGTAACACCCGACCTGACCGGCGCGCTTGCGCCCGCAGCAAAGCAGCCCATTTCGCTTCCCGACGCCCAACCGGCAGGATACGGTTCTCGTACTCCACGACAAGTTCCGACAGCCAATCTCTTAAACCATTGCGACGCCGACCGGGCACCTGCAACTGCAAACCCCATTCAATCTCATGCAGTACGATAGTTGACAACCACTGGTCATGCTGTGTAGCGAGAAAGGCAACGACTCCTGGGTGTGGCGCGGGTTTCGCCAACTCTGATATTACATTGGTGTCAATGAGAAAGCGGGTCATTGGTCCTCTTGGCAAGTGAATGGAATTTCCCGGTCATCTTCATCGCGGCTCGGAATCTCGAGATTCAGGCCACGAGGTACGTTTTCAATCAGCCACTGGCCGAGGGGTTTGCGGGGCGATGCTTGCGCCTGCCACACCTCGGCAGGCACGACGACGAAGGACTTTCGCACGCCGATACGCTGTGGCCCCTCCGTCTCAGCGAGGCGCAGTATTTCGGACAGCCGCGACTTGGCTTCGGCAACAGTCCACACACGGTTGGATTGGGGAATTTTCACGGTTATGTCTCCTCTCGGCAGGATGTATCATTCAGTATAGACCAGCCGCTTGGCTTAGGCCAAGTTAGGGCGGTTTGTCAGTGTCGGATTCGATCAAGATAGACCTGTCTTAATTTACTAACCCCATCTCTCTAAGGAATCGCGAAGGTTCTTTTGGCCAACTAGAGACTTTGTGTGAGCGAGTCAATGTCAAACTCTTCTGTACACGCGTAATAGCGACAAAACAATTTCTTCTCTCCTCCTGCATTTCATGACTATCGTCCCCCTTTTTGACCGCTGCCCAAATCGGTAATTGGTCTTCCACGAGGCCAACCAGGTAAACATGATCGAATTCCATGCCTTTCGAGGCATGAATCGTAAAGCAAGGCACTGCGTCCTTCGGTGGACTCGGCGTTTTGGAACGAAGATCGAGACCTTGTAACAACACATTCAAGGTCACTTGTCCTTGTCCAACTTCACTAACGACTTCCTCCACGAGTTCATGCCAAGTGCATTTCTCCGCCTTGTATTCCGTTATGCTGTCGTCAAATAAAGAACCTCTTTCTGGCAATTCTTCAAACCAAGCAAAGCTGTCTTTGATAAAGTTCCAAAAATCCAATTTATCGGCGAGTTTCGGCACCGCCCCAGATAGAAACCATTTCGTCTTAGATTCTAATTCTTCCCGTTGCAGTGCGGCCCGCTGCCACGCACGAAGATAGTCGCCTTCCTCTGCTGCCGCATCAGACATTATGTCTTTAACGATCAGATTAATGCCTTCAATGTCAAAAAACGATTTGCAGACTCGACGAAGTTGCTCGCGGTCCTGTCGGGCATTTGCCAATCGCAATATCGCGTGCAACCACACCATCGGGCTACTGACAAATTCGTCCTTTCGCATTGCCAAGTAACCCGGCACACTGTGATCTTCAAGGGCTTCAAGGACCCGTTTCAGTAGTCGACGAGTGCGTGCGAGCACGACACATTTGCAGCGCGATTTTTTGGCGCGAAACGCGATATCGCGTGCAACCCAATTGGCTTCCTCATCAAAAGAAGCAAAGTCTTTCACCCGGATCACATTGCTTCCAATACTCTGTTTGTGAGCGGTTAAGGCTGCTCTGCCAAAATCATGGCATAGATTGTGTTCAATGAGCTTGTTGGCAACATCGATCACTTCCGGCGGGCAACGATAATTCTCTGGAAGCTGTAGAACAGACATACCAAAATCGCGCTTGAGTGCCTTGAGTCGATTCGGATCAGCACCGTTCCATTGGTAGATAATCTGGTCATCATCAGCAACGACAAATAGATTCTTTGTAAAGGGGTTCACAATACTACGCAGAACGCGATATTGTGCCAAGTTCGTATCCTGAAACTCGTCGACACAAATATATGGATAGATGCGACTAATCAACTTTCTTATAGCAGGTTTCTCCTGAAGCAGGCTCAAGGTTTCAGCGATGATCCCACCGAAGTCTAGTTGGTTATTTTTTATCATCAAGTGTCGATAGTTCCTGTAAATCGTTCCTTTCACTTCGGCCTCGTTGACATTGTGTGTTTGAAGAAACTCAATGGCCCCGTCCGCTGGCACACTATAGTCCAATAGCCGTGTGACAAGAGGCAACAATTGTTCGCCTCTGTAAGCGACTTCACAATGCTCCTCGTGCGTTCTTTCAATGGCTTCGTCAAGGACAGATTCACGATCTATCACTTGTGGCAAAACTGTGAAGTCGGGACGAAGACCGATATGGTGGCCATGCTGACGCAGAAGGCCAACGCCAAACGAGTGAAATGTCGTCAGCAGAGTGCGCTCTCTCGCATTTGGAACAAGAGATTCAATGCGTTTCCGCATTTCTGCGGCTGCCTTATTCGTAAAGGTGAGGCCGAGGATTCTGAAGTGTTTCCCCGCTGTCTCCTCAATAATTCGAGCAATGCGATAGGTAAGGACTCGGGTCTTGCCCGATCCTGGCCCGGCCAAAACGAGGAGCGGGCCTTCATTCCAATTGACGGACTCAAGCTGATTCGCATTGAGCGAAGATAGATTGACCATCACCGTGCTTCCTTTGCAAGGTTTAATGCATGTTCAATAATTTCACGAAGTTGCTTTGGAATACTATATTTTTTGTTGCTTTCCATTTGCTCAATGACCGCCACTGCATTCCTGGGCTTTGAATTTTTCGCCTGCGCGTCGGTAACCTGTTTCCAATAATCCAGTGTTCCTCCCTCGGCAGTCACAGTACGCTTTTTTTGATCGGAGATATTTTCTTCATAGACTGAACCATAACCTTCCATGCATAAAAACGTTTCTATGTCACCGTGTGCCAATTTGTGGAGATGGCGACCTTCTGGTCGGCTGCCAATTTGCTTTTTGGCACTTTTGATATACTGGTCTCCGGCGGAATCGCCATCCGCTACAACAAGCCATTCGATTCCCATCTGGTCAGCAAACTTAATCAACACATCAATACCAATGCCAATGTGCCTATATTCAATGCAACCAACACCCTCATATACCAAGTCATGCTCATGGATACGCGCACATCCCTCAAAAATCAAACGATCTGTCTCTCCCTCAACTAGCAACCAGCAACGTGCAAAGAGAAGATTGCCCCGCGTAGATCGGACATGGTAGTTGAGTTTTTGTATTTCGTCGGATGTGAGCGTGTCGTCTTCGATCTGGTGGACAGTTATTTCGCCATCCTTCCGGCGAAGTCTCCGCAACGATTTGAGGGGAATACTCGCAACTAGGTCGCCAGAGTGTGTGGCAATGACCTTTTGGCCTTTTAGGTCTTGAAGCAGAGCAGCAACTGAGCGGATGGCTGAAGGGTGGAGATGGGCTTCCGGTTCTTCAAGTGCCAATATCGGAGTTGTATACTCCATATAACTGTCTTCAAGTTTGCTCTGAAGAAATGCATCAAACAAACAGATTACCGCCAAGCTTTGGGTTCCTTCGCCATGTCGGCCAATCGGCAAACGCACGCCGGTTATTGACGTGAGCATAACTTGAGTTCGAGCCAGGATGTCAAAGACTTTGCTCGGGATAGCCTCAATACCTACTGGTTCGTGGTTATCAAGGGGGAGCATCTTACCCGTGTTACCGAGTTGCTTCTTGATCGCACCAAATGATTCATGGGCATCTAAAATTTTTTGGTTCAGTTCTGCTAGGTCGTCTTCAAGTTCCTGCCTCAAATCGGGATTGATATTTAGGGAGCGAACAAACGGTCCCCAGAATTGGGAGCGGGGCCGAAATTCTTGGGCAGAGTCGCGCAGTGCTGCCAAATAAAAAACGGGAGCGAGTCGCTGCAATTCGATTAACCGTGGAGCTTTGGCATTTATGAGTTCATTGCCAGCGAGGTCCAAAAAATCCCAAGTTGTAACAAAATCGTCCATTGCATTGTCGTACTTGCTCCGCACACGTAGTACCACGGTTTGCAGTCCATTTTCGTTGACTTGAACAACATCGCCGAGAATTTGAGCCACTTCGTCTGGCCACTCGTCGTCAACCTGTTCGGCGAAATGCAGAGTGATTTCTATGGGATCACTGTCTGCTGGTTGGCTGGCCCTTTGCGGTAAATGATAATCATATTCAAAAAAAATACCTCCCTTTCGAGTGAGCGAACGGGTCAAACAGGTTTGAAGTGCTTCCAATATTGTTGATTTCCCGGTGTTATTTTCACCTATGAGAACAGTGGTTTTGTCAAGTTTAAGACGCAACTGACGGATTCCTCTGAAATTCGCAATTTCGATCTCTTTTAACAACATAATGGTTCGTCCTCCACTGACTTCTTTGTACGGCTATCCAGCATTTCCATCATCTTACCTCCTTGAGATTTTACCACCGGGTCGTTTCCCGCTCCTTCTGCTCTACTCGCAACTCGCCGCTGATGAGCTTCGGCAGTAGCGTATCTCGCAAGGCAGCGAGGGTGCGTGCTTCAATTCTAACTGAAATTTCCTTTGAAAGCAAGTTAGTAAACGTGCCATAAACCGCTGAAAGCAAGCCGGGGTCAGCCGATGCAAAGCATCCTTCAGGGCGGCTTGTTCAACGTCCGCTTCGGTAATGGTGGTCATGGATCCCCCGTCTTGTGGCTCAAGGCAAATGGATTCTCGCTGTCCAGGTCCCACTGCGCTGGATTGTCGAGAATATACTGACGAGTTCTTGCCAGTTCTTCATCATCTCTCACAATACGTTCATAGTAATTTCGCTGCCACAACCGCCCTGGGAATGGTTGCCATCTTGCCGTCTTCACGCCGCGCATATATTCAAGCGTGGTCAAGGATTTATACGCGCCAACCACATTCCCCAACGTAGGGGCAACCCTCGTGGTTGCCCTAATGGGCGGGTTTGCGTCGGTGGATGGTGGGGTTGCCCTAGTGGGTGGGGGCGGGGCGTCCACAGATTGGGCGTCCGTTGGGAATTGGGCGTCCACAAGGGACGCCCCTACAGATTGCGTACCCGTAGGGGCAACCCTTGTGGTTGCCCCATCCTGATCCCCATCCTGATCCCCATCCTGATCCCCACCCTGATCCCTGTCCGCGCCCCTGTCCTGCGTGATCCTGATAATCCCGTGAATATGATTCGGCATGACCACAAACGCGTCAACCCCGATGGACGGGAATCGACGGGGCAACATCTCCCATATCCTACGAACCATTTCCCCTGCATTATTCAACCGCATCTGCTCGCCTACAACCTCACCGAACAGACACGACCAACTTTGAACGACTATCGTCACAAAATACGCGCCCGGCTTGGTGTAGTCGTATCCCTTCAACCGGATGGAGCGACGGCGATGATGGATTTCAGAATCATATCTGCGATTCAAAAAGCTGCTCCTGCCGTAAGTTTTAACGGCGATCAAAAAGGAAGGTCGTCTACTTCCTGCGACGACACAATGGGATTAACCCTTGTAAGCTTCGTTTAAAGTCGAACGCTTCATAAACTTGACTGTTCTCGTTGAACGCCGCCCTAAGAGATGTCGCTTGCTCGGGCGATAATTTGTCAATTTCCGGTAAAAAGCCTGCTAGATCATTGGCGAGCTCATAGCTATTAGCTCTAGCGACTGCCAAAATATAAGCGTCCTTAGTCAAGTCCTTCAGTCTATCACCAATTCCGTTATCCCCGAGAAGGGATTTGAAAATCTCACCAACAATTTGATCAGGACTCTTGTCAGATCCTGATATCGCCTGATACTTGCCCATAAACCCGTACGGGTCTTTTCCGAGGCGGACAGGGATAATAGGCACTTTACGCCCGTAAGCAACGCCAATCTCTTGGTCGGTCCAGTTGCTCTCGCTGAACTTCTCGGTGAGCAACGCCACCATCATATCCATACTGAAAAGTGCGCGCTCTATTTCCAATTGCCACTCCTTCAGCGGCTCGATGTCTTCGTGTGCGACAAAGGATGCAATGCCATAACTATCCAAATAACACTTGATGGCCTTTGCGAGTTTTTTGTCCTCTGCCTTATGGCTGATGAAAGCACGAATTGCACCTTCTTTCCACAACTGTTCCACACTCGTGGCGTCTTTACCCGTCGTCATCATCAAAGAATATCTCCCACCCGCAACTCGCCGCTGATGAGTTTCGGCAGCAGGGCATCTCGCAAGGCAGCGAGGGTTCGGGACTCTTGTATGTTGCTGAGGATATGGCTCATTATTGGCTGAACTATGGTCTCAAATTTACCAGATAACGTGACGGGTGGAATTATTGCGCCAACAAGTTTGAAGGTCTGGCGAGTGATCGTGTCGAAGATTGTACCGTGTGTTCGCTGTTGCAAATCATCCACGGCGGCCCTGACGTTCCAGTAGGTGAAGAGGTCGGGGTATCCGTGAGCACCGCGAATCCCATAGCAGGTCTGATTCATAGCCATCGGTATGCCAAGGCAGGCAAGTCTTCCAACAGTGCCTCTGGCGGTGATAATAGTTGTTTCCGCCGGAAGAATTCTTGTAGCACTATTCTCAAGCCCGGCTCGGGTTATGGTTCTCTCAGTTTCCAGGACAAACACATCACTCAGGCTGGGAGCGTCCTTAGCGGTGTACCAGGGAATATCTCCGTTCCAGTATGCAGCAACCGAAGTCCGGGGAGTACCGCCGCTGAGTAGTTCTATGGTGTCGTTCAGAACGCCAACCCCCCACCCCTCCGGCACCTCACCCAATTCCGATCCAACCAAGCGCTCGGGGAACAGGTCGTACAGATCGGCAGGCAATCCCGGCAGCGATTCGCCGCGACGCCAGCGGCCCGATATTTTTGCCCGCACTGGCTCGAAGTCCACGAACCACGACTTGAACAGTGCCCGCGCCATTTCCTCTAGGGTTTCGTTCATGCGGCGGTTTAGTTCGATCTTGTCGTCCAGCGTGCCGAGGATGTGGGCGATGGCGCGCTGCTCCGGCAGGGGTGGGAGGGGGATTTCCACAAGCCCGATGTCTGCCTTCCTCAGCCCAAACCGTGTTACACCATTCGCATATGAATGGAATTGTCGTTGAACTTCACCTGTACTCAATGCGTAGAACAGATAAACTCCGTCGAGTTCGGATACGGAAGGGCGAAGTATTGCGAGGTGGTAACCACAGACAAGGTTGGGTATAGCTTCTCTCACCAGCGCAGGAACGCCGATGTCGTCATACTTTTCGGAGTCCTTCGTGATGATCACATCTTCGACATTTAGCGAACACTTTTCAATCTCTCGTTCAGTTGCAGTTGCCGTCATGAAATCCATATCGGCATGGATGAAGTTGTTGTTGTACACATCCGTATAGTTGCAGAGTTGCACAGGGTTTTCATTGGGCTTCGACTTCTTATCCACGCTACTGAGCCTCAGATCAGTGACATTACTGAGCGCAACCTTCTGCCATTCCCTCACCACATCTCGATCTTTCTTTTTTTTTAATGCCACTTCGCCACACACACCGCTCACCTTCCTCTGGACGCCTGCTGACGGTAGCGGTACCCTCTGATCCTCCACAATCTGTTTGAAGTTGTGGCTGATGGCGTTGAGGTCCACCACGTCAACGGTGTAGGGCAGGTCCGATTCCTCGAAAGCGATCTCCAGTCCAACCATAGTCCGATGGTTGAGGCTAGCGGTGCCTTCCACGGCTAGGTCGAGGTCTGAGGAGTCTTTTGTCGTGTAGTTGGCGCGGCTGCCGAATACCCAAACCTCGAATCCGGCGGGCAGATGGGCGCGCAGGATGTCTTGCACGATTTCAAGATGATCGGGCCGGATGTCCACCGGGTTAATTGAGGAGTTCATTCTTTTCCCGTAACTGCTTCAGTAAATGACGGGCCTCTTCCAAGAAATCAGGGATGCCTCGAAAGACTCTTTCGGCCCTCTCTTCGTTGTAAGTATGGCTGGTAGTGCCGCGATTCGCGCGATACTGCATCCAGGCGTTGAGTTCGGAGCGCAACAACCCTTGCTGCCCCGCGCTGCGAATCAAGTTCCGAAAATCGAGTTGGTCAACCTCCCCAGGGTTGGCCGAGACCTGCTCCAAGTACCGCCTAATCATCCTGACGCTAAGTTCGTAAGTGAACTCGAACGCCTGGATGGCACCGGCTCTCATCTGGTTTCGAATGACCGGATATTGCCGCACGATGTCGGAATCATACAGGGTCAATCCTTCCTCCAACTGCGCCACGGCATTTTCCAGCGGCGACAAATCCAAATTCATCAGACCCGTTCCTTTTCTCAGAATCCCAACCGCGCCAAATTCTCCGCGATGGCCGCGTCCAGCCTGTCGGCTTCGGCTCGCTGTTCTCGCCACTGCGCGGAGAGGCGTTGCATCTTGTCCGCGAAAGGCTCGCCGTCGTCGGGCTGTGGCTCGACTCCCACGTATCGGCCCGGGGTGAGCGTGTGGCTGTGCTTGCGTACCTCATTGAGCGTCGCGCGTTTGCAAAAGCCGGGGATGTCCTCGTATTTGCCAGCATCCGGCTCGCCGCGCCAAGCGTGGTAGGTGTCGGCAATGCGGGCGATGTCCTCGTCGGTCAGTGCGCGGTGGGTGCGGTCCACCATGCGCCCCATCCGGCGGGCGTCGATGAAGAGCGTCTCGCCGCGGCGGTCGCGGTACTTGCCATTGCCGCGGTCGCGGGCGATAAACCACAGACAAGCGGGAATCTGCGTGGAATAAAACAACTGCCCCGGCAGTGCCACCATGCAATCCACCAAGTCGGCTTCGATCAGACGCTTGCGGATCTCCCCTTCGCCGGACTGTTGCGAACTCATTGAGCCGTTGGCGAGCACAAAGCCGGCCACGCCTGTCGGCGCGAGGTGGTGAACAATATGTTGCACCCAGGCGAAGTTGGCGTTGCCCCGAGGTGGAATCCCGTACTGCCAGCGCTGGTCATCGCGCAAACGCTCGCCGCCCCAGTCGCTGACGTTGAAGGGCGGATTGGCCATGATGAAGTCGGCTCTGAGGTCGGGGTGGCGATCGTTGTGAAACGTGTCGCCGTGCGCGATTTGCCCATTCTCGATGCCGCGAATCGCGAGGTTCATCTTCGCCAGTCGCCAAGTGGTGTGGTTGGACTCCTGACCGTAGATGGAGATGTCTGCTCGGCCCCGGTTGCCATTGGCATGGGCGCGGATAAATGCCATGGACTGAACGAACATGCCCGCCGAGCCGCAGCAGGGGTCATAGACGCGCCCGCGGTAGGGTTCGAGCATTTCCACCAGCAGTTTGACCACGCAATGGGGCGTGTAAAACTCGCCGCCGCTTCGGCCCTCGGCGCTGGCGAACTGAGAGAGGAAGTATTCATACACGCGGCCGAGCACGTCTTGGGCACGCGCGTCCGCGTCGCCGACCCTGATGTTGCTGATGAGGTCGATGAGTTGACCGAGGCGCGCTTTGTCCAACGCGGGGCGGGCGTACTCTTTGGGCAATACGCTGTTGAGCGCGGGGTTGTCTCGCTCGACAGCGGCCATGGCGTCATCCACGGTGCGCCCAATGGTGGGCTGTCTGGCCTCGGCCTGTAGCCTGTCCCATCGCGCTTTGCGAGGCACCCAGAAAACGTTCTGCGCGATGTACTCGTCCTGGTCCTCGGGGTCGGCGCCCTGGTCGCGCTCGGTCTCGAGTTGCGCGTGGGTCTCCTCAAAGGCGTCCGAGATGTACTTCAGGAAGATGAGACCGAGGACGAAGTGCTTGTACTCGGCGGCGTCCATACTGCCGCGCAGGGCATCGGCCATCTGCCAAAGTTGCGCCTCGTAGCCCACATTGGCGGCGTGCTGATTATCGGGCATAAAACCTCCAAAATTACTGATGGCCTACTTGGGGAAAAGGCCAAGGCCCACCCGCTCCCTCAATTTGTTGATTCATCTGCCGGTCGTCACACATCTGCAATCTGGACGACCTCACCCGTTTCTAGCGAGCGATTCACGGCCATTGCGACTGCCTGCGTTTTGACGGCATCGGCGTAGGTGGTCTTGAGTGCTGATCCGTCGCGTTTTCGCACGGCATCGATAAAGGCATTGTCCATATCTTGCCAGAAATCGTTTTGCACCTCAACCCGTTCCGAACTGCCGCCTTGAATGAGGGTAATGGATTTGCGTTCTCGGTATTCGATGGTCAGGTCTTTGGTAAAAATGTCGATCCCGCCTTTGCCGCGCCCGCCCGACAGAAAACACGCAGAAAAGATGGTGGCGACCATGCCATTTTCAAAAACGAGTGTGGCCGCGCTGCTGTCTTCGATGTTGTAGTTGGGGACATCGATCATCAAACCCGTGCGCCCGGCCGCGTACACGGATTTGACTTCGCCAAAGAGATACCGCGCCATATCGGTGACGTGAATGGTTTGCTCAACGGGTTGCCCGCCCGACATTTCTTTGCGCCGCCACCAGGGCACCTGCGGCATCCCCCCCATCCAGTATCCGATTGCCATGCCAACTGCGCGGTCTTTGAGCAGGGCTTTGGTCCGTGCAATAATGTCTAAATAGCGCCCTTGAAATCCAACGCACGATATGACGTTGTTTTTGCGAATCGCGGCATCGACTTCTCGAGTTTTTTGCATGGTGACAGCCACGGGCTTCTCGACGAAGAGGGCAATGCCTTTTTCCGCGGCCATAATTTCTTGCTCTTCGTGTGCAAAGGGTGGAATGCACACATAGAGCGCGTCCATGGCTTCGTTTTCGAGCATGGTCTTGTAATCGGTATAAACGCTTGCCTGCCATTCTTGGGCGGCTTCTGTGACGCGGTCTTTTTCTAGGTCGCACATCGCCACAACTTGGACGTCATCCATCTTTTTGAGGTGTCTTAGGTGGGGGCGCGAGATGCCGCCCGTTCCGATGAATCCGACTTTTACAGCCATTGTTTTGCCTTTCTTGCAAAGCGAAAAAAAAACATGGATAGACAGGATGAACAGGATTGTGGGCTTATCCTGTCTATCCTATCTATCCATGTCTGAATCAGAAGGGTTATTTCTTCAGCATGTTTTTCAGTTCGAGAAGCGATTGTTCCAATTGTTCCATTGCTTCGCCTGCGGTCGTCCAATCCCACTTTTGAAGCGATGCGCGCACGCGCTGGAATTGGCGGTCGGCTTCTGAGGCCACATCTGCCGCGTTGCGCGTTGCGGGTTGTTCTGGCGTTGAAGCAAGGGGTTGTTCGGCGCCCGAAGACCCCAGGGTTTGCCCCGCGCGGGTGCCAAACAGGTCGTTGAGGGCTTCGGCAAACGTGGCGCGCATAATGACCTGCCCGCCATACGCCACGATCACTTGCTTGAGTTCGGGGATGGCCGTGCTTTGTTGGAACTGGCGCGGGGGTTGGCCCTGTTGGCGTTGAGGTTGCCCGCCGCCTTCGTCTTCAAAGCCCTGTTGTTGCACTTGCTCGGATTCCTGGCGGGCTTGCAGGTAGATGGGTTCCACGTAGAGGAAGGATGTTTCGATGGGCACGGCCAAAAGATTGCCGCGAATGACTTCTGATCCGCGTTGCCCCCACAAGGTGAGTTGGCTCGAAATGTCGGGTTGCTGATCGATGCGGGCTTCGAGTTGCATCGGGCCAAAGATGAGTTTTTCTTTGGGCAGGGTATAGACCAGCAGATCGCCGTAGTTTTCGCCATCGCATCGAGCGGCCAACCAGCCGATCATATTGTCCTTTTTTGCGGGTGTAAAGGGCACGAGCAGCAGAAATTCTTCGCGTTGTTCGCCGGGCAATTTGACGATGATGTAATACGGTTCCATGGGCTGCGCGCGGTCGCTGTAAATTTCATTGGGGATCTCCCACAGGTCTTCCTGATTGTAAAACACCTGCACATCCTGCATGTGGTATTCCCTGTACATCGTGGCTTGAATGCGGAAGAGGTCGACGGGATAGCGCACGTGCGCGCGCAAATCAGGAGGCATGGCATCAATCGGCTTGAACAGGTTGGGAAATATCGCGGCATACGCGGCGATCACGGGCTCCTCTTCGGCTTGGTAAAAGGTGACAGAACCGTGGTAGGCATCCACGACGACTTTGACCGCGTTGCGGATGTAGTTGATCTGCGACCGCCCCATGCGTTTGGAATAGGGATACATGTTGGTGGTGGTATAGGCGTCTAAGATCCAGTACAAACGGCCTTCGGAGACAACGAGATAGGGATCGGAATCGAAAAAGAGGAAGGGCGCGATCTCTCGGGCGCGCTGCGCGATTTGCCGATAGAACATGATTTTGCTCTCGGCTTGCATGTAACTGCTCAAGAGCAAGTTGGGATCCATCATGCGAAGGGCAAATGCCAAGCGCTTGACAAAGCTGCCGATGGGCACGCCGCCGTTGCCCTCGTACGTGGTGAACGCATTGCCATCGCGCCGGGGATAGTCAAATTCCTCGGTGCTGGTTTTGACGACCACATTGCCATAGGTGCGTTCGCCATAGTAGATTTCCGGGCGGGAAATTTGCAACTCGGCCGCGTCGGACACCGGGGGAATATCTTTGATCATAAACGCGGGCAACCCCTCGGGGGTGACGTGTGTGACCGGACTCATGGCAACGCCGTATCCGTGGGTGTATTGCAGGCGTTCATTGACCCAGTTGCGCGCCTGAGCGGGCAGGCGATTGGTGTCGAGCTCTCGGCCCGACAGCATGACCTGCCGATACACGCCGTCAATGGTGTAGCGGTCGACATCGACGCTGGGAAAAATGTAATAGGGGCGAATTTCCTGAACTTGTTGATAGGTTTGCACCATGGGGCGTTCATCCCAGATGCGGATGTTGCGAATGGTCAAAGGGTTGGCGGCGATATCTGCTGCCGTGAGGTTCTCGGATGCTTCAAAGGGCTTTTCCACAATGCGGTCGAGCGCGTAGGCTTTTCGCGTGGCTTCGATGTTGTGCTTGATGTATGGGCCTTCGCGCTGGAGTTCGGTGGGATCCACGGCGATTTTTTGCACGATGGCCCCCGGGATATTGCCCAGTCCAATGGTGCCAATCAGAAAGACGGCAACGCCGATGAGCAGGGGGCGCGCCTCGCGCGTTTTGATGTTCCGCAACAGCATGATGCCCGTTCCGATAAAGGCGAGGATGAGGATCCAGTAGATCCAGATTTGAATATTGACATCGACAAATCCCGCGCCAAAAAAGACACTGCCCTGAGAATAGAGCAAGCCGTAGATTTTGAGGCGATAATTGATGGCGGAAAACAGCAAGAACAACGCGGCGAGGGCCGACAGGTGTGCGGTGGGACGCGGCATGAGTTGAATGCGTTCCTGAACGCGGATGCCGCCGGTCGCCATGTAAATGACTCCAGATGCGAGGGCAGATACGACGACTGTGCCAATGAGGAAGCCGACAGTGAACTGATAAAAGGGCAGGGTAAAGACGTAAAACCCGACATCGCGGTCAAAAATGGGGTCCGCCGTGCCAAAGGATTCGCCATACCAATAGCGCAACAGGGTGGGCCATTGCGAGGAGCCGACATTGCCCATAATGAGGACGAGGACGCCGGCGATTAACACATAGCCGATGTTGGAGCGCAACAGGCCCGCGCCCGGGATTTCACCTTCGAGAAGTGAAGCATCTGTTTCGAGGGCAAAGCGCGTGAATTGGCTGGCGTAATAGAGGTTGATGCCGATGACCGCCGCGGCGATCAGACCGTAAAACACACCCGCCAGAAAACGCGCTTTGAGGGTGATCCAAAAGACGTCCTCAAAGGCGAGGCTCGAAAACCACAACCAGTCCGTGTAATAGGAGGATAACCACGCGAACCCGACGACAATGACGAATATTGTTGGGATTAAAAATTTGCGTTGCATAAGTGCCCTCTGTGAAAAAGGTGGGATGAATAAATTTCGGAATGCCAAAGAAAAGAAAAAAACAGCCGTTTGTCACTCAAAAAAGCGGTCAATGCTCACGCCTTTGGATCTAGGGCGTCTCGCAAACCGTCTCCGACCAGATTAAATGCCAGGACAGTCAAAAAAATTGCCCCGCCGGGAAAGGTCAGCACCCAGGGCGCGCGCACGATCAATTCGCGTCCTTGGCTCAACATCGCGCCCCATTCGGGGGTGGGGGGTTGCGCGCCCAGGCCGAGAAAACTCAATCCAGCAGCGTCGAGGATCGCGGTTGCCAACCCCAAGGTCGCCTGTACAATCAACGGAGCGAGACAATTGGGCAAAATGGCAACGCCCAAAACGCGCCAATCAGAGGCGCCCATCGCGCGTGCAGCCAGAACGTAATCGGTTTCTCGCACGGTCAAAACCGACGCGCGAATCAGACGCGCGTACTGGGGCATCGCCACAATGCCCACGGCCAACATCGCATTTTCCAAACCAGGCCCTAAAACAGCCACAATGCCAATGGCGAGCAAAATGCTCGGAAAAGCCAGCAGCAGATCCATCGCGCGCATCAACACCTGATCCACCCCCCCACCCCAATAGCCGGCGACCAAGCCGATGCCCGTGCCCAACACGAGGGCGATGAGCACGGCGAACACGCCGACGCGCAGAGAAATTCGCGCGCCGTAGATGACGCGGCTCAAAATATCTCGACCAAAATCATCTGTCCCAAACAGATGTTCGAGCGTTGGGGGCGACAAGCGGTTGTAGAGTGCTTGCTTCATCGGATCGGCCGGGGCGATCAAAGGCGCGGCAAAGGCCAGCAGCAAAAATCCCCCGACCAATACAATGCCCACAACAGCGAGATGGTTTTTACGCAGGCGATGCCAAAGCCAAAGCGCAGGGGTCTCGGGTGGTGTTTGTAAGGTGTTTTGGATCTGTGACATTTCGCGGCCTATTGCTCGCTGTATTTGATGCGTGGGTCCAGCCATGCATACAACAAATCCGCGATCAGATTGATCGCGACAAAGGTCGTAGAGACGACCAAGACGCCCCCCTGGATCGCCCGAAAATCGCGCGCGTACACAGACAAGAGCAGCCAGCGCCCCACCCCGGGCCAGGCAAAAATACTTTCGGTCAAAACCGCGCCGCCCAATAAATACCCAAACTGCAAGCTGATCACGGTCAGTACGGGAATGAACGCGTTTTTCAATGCGTGGCGCAAAATGACCACGCGTTCAGACAATCCTTTGGCCCAGGCGGTACGCACGTAATCTTCGCGCAAGACTTCCAGCAAGCTCGACCGCGTCATGCGCGCGATAACGGCCGCGGGCACAGTGCCCAGCGTTATGCCGGGCAAAATCAGATGCCAGAGCGCGTCTCCAAATGCGGGCAAATCGCCTGCGATCAGGCTATCGATGAGATAAAATCCCGTCCATGTGTGTATAAACACATGAGAACTGAGCCGTCCGGACACGGGAAATAACGCCAGCGAAACCGCAAAGCCCAGGATCAGCAACAATCCCAGCCAAAAAATCGGCACCGAAACCCCGGCCAACGACGCGGTCATCCCGATATAATCCCACCATGTGCCGCGTCGAATCGCGGAGACAATCCCCGCGCCAATGCCGAGTACGCAGGCAAAGACCATGCTCGCCAGTGTCAATTCCATGGTGGCGGGAAAACGCGCCATCAATTCGACGGACACGCGCTCGTGCGACTTGATCGACCGCCCCAAATCGCCCTGTATCAGGTCGGATAGATAGCGTCCAAATTGCACGTGCAAGGGCTGATCCAAGCCCAAATCGCGCCGCAGCGCAGCCAAACTTTCGGCGCTCGCCCGCTCGCCCAGCATCACCTGCGCCGGGTCCCCAGGCACGAGGTGCACCATAAAAAAAACCAGCACTGTAATGCCAAATAATGTGGGGATCAGTGCCAGTAATCTTTTGAGGATATAGATGTACATGGGAATGGACGCGCCCGTGTCGTCTGCGGCATTTGCCGGCGCGCGATGATGCCCTGCTCGGCCACATCGGCGAGATGCGAGATGAGGACGCAAGACGTAGCGAGTGATCGCGCGTTTCACTCTTCAAGTGCCACGTCGTGAAACCATTTGCTCCCTGTCGGATGCAGCTTAAACCCCTTGACTCGGGTGCGAAAGGCCGCGGTTTGCGCGGCGTGTACCAGCGGCACCCAGGGCGCGTCGTGAAAAACGATCTCTTGGGCTTTTTGGTACAGAGCCGTGCGTTTTGCCTTATCCGACTCTTGTTGCGCCGCTACCAGCACGTCGTGCAAAGGGTCGCTGCGATAAAAGGCAATATTGTTGGCGGGCTTTTGGGTCGCGCTCTTGTCCAGCAAAACATAGAGAAAGTTGTCGGGGTCGCCGTTGTCCCCGGTCCATCCCAACAAGGCCATATCGTGTTGCCCGCGCTGAACTTTATCCAGATACGTACCCCATTCAAATGTGACGATTTCAGCCTCGATACCAACGGCATGCAAATCGGCCTGGATCGCTTGGGCAATTTTCAAGGGCTGTGGCATATACGGCCGGGGCACGGGCATGGCCCAGAGTGTGGTCTTAAACCCGTTTGGAAATCCCGCGTCAGACAGGAGTGTTCTGGCTTTTTCGGGATCGTATTCATAGCCGGGCGTTTCTTTGCGATAACTCCAGACCGTTGGCGGGATCGGATTGACCGCTGGTATGGCCAATCCCTGGTACAAATTGTCGATCAGTGCGCGTTTGTCAATGGCGTGGTTGAGGGCGCGGCGCACCGTGAGCTTTTGAAACGGCTCTTTGTCCATGTTCATCGCCAGATAGCCCACATTCATCCCGGGTTGAGATAGCAAGGCGAGGTGGTCATGCGATTCAATGGTCGGCAAAAAGTCTGGCACCAAATTGTCCATGCCGTCAATAGACCCCTGCGTCAGCGCGATTAAGCGGACGGCATTTTCGGGAATGCTCCTGAAAATCAAGCGATCAATTTCAGGGGCAGGCCCCCAATAATCGGGATTGCGCGCCAAGACAATGCGATCGTCTTTGATCCAATCGACAAAGCGAAACGGGCCCGTGCCCACGGGATGTCGGGCAAAATCAGGCCCCCATTTTTTGACCGCGGACGGGCTGACAATGGCACAAAAATTCATCGCCAGATTGGACAGAAAAGGCGCGTTGGGACGTTTCAGGTCGATGGACACGGTGGCGTCATTGACCTTGTACACATCTTTGACAATGTCGCTCATCGACATGCTCGACCAGTATTGATACGCGCCTTCGACTTTGTGAAACGGGTGATCGGGCTTGAACTGCCGCGCCAGTGAAAAAACCACCGCGTCGGCGTTAAAGGGCGTGCCATCGTGAAAGACGACACCTTCTCGCAAGTGAAATGTCCAAGTCAAACCATCTGCTGAGGCTTGCCAGGAAGCCGCCAAGCCCGGCGTTAAGTCGGTGCGCTCGGGCACAAATGTCACGAGTGTCTCGTAAATATTATCGCACACCTTAAACGATTCCCCGTCTGTCTCCAGCGCGGGATCCAATCCGACTGAATCGCCTCCACGCCCAAAAACAACCGTGCGCCCGGCCTGTTGTACACAAGCGGTTATTATCATCAAGATCGCCAAACACGTGCTGAAGCGTACCATTGTGTATTCCCCTGAAAAGCTCGGCAGACAGGTCTCGCGCTTATTCCTCAAACGCCGCGTCAAAGGCCACGTCTGAAGGTTCAAAGTCTATATCGTTGACAAAGGCGCAGGCTTCGGTCGCGCCGTGCTCGCGATCCATACCCGAATCTTCCCACTCGACCGAGAGCGGCCCCTCGTAGCCAATGTCGTTTAGGGCGCGAATGATCTCTTCGAAATTCACGCTGCCGCGGCCGAGTGAGCGAAAATCCCAACTGCGGTCTGGATCGCCAAAATTGGTGTGCCCGCCAAAAATACCCGCGCGCTTGGGCCATGGGGACAGGTACGCGTCTTTCATGTGGACGTGATAAATCCGGTCGCTAAATTCGCGAATAAACCCCACGTAATCCACATTTTGATAGACCAGATGGCTGGGGTCGTAATTGAAACCAAATTCCGGGCGATTTTCCAATGCCGCCAACGCCCGAGCGGACGAAGCGATATCAAACGCGATTTCCGTGGGGTGTACTTCGAGCGCGAAGCGCGCGCCGGCCTTTTGAAACGCGTCGAGAATGGGATGCCAGCGATTGGCAAAATCGCGGAAACCCGCGTCAATTTGATCGGGTGAAACCGGGGGGAAGGAATACAACAGGTGCCAGATGGATGACCCGGTAAACCCATTGACCACGTTCAGGCCCATGGCTTTTGCGGCTTCCGCGGTTGCCATCATCTCTTCGGCGGCGCGTTGGCGCACACCTTCGGGTTCGCCATTGCCCCACACATGAGGCGGCAAGATCGCCTGATGCCGTTCGTCGATGTTGTCACAAACGGCTTGCCCGGCCAAGTGATTGCTCATGGCAAAACACTGCATGCCGTATTGCTCGAGCAATTCCTTTTTTTGCCGCACATAGCCATCGCTCGATGCGGCTTGGCGCACGTCCATGTGATCGCCCCAACAGGCGAGTTCCACGCCGTCATAGCCAAAGTCTCGGGCTTTTTGCAACATCACATCCAGCGGCAAATCCGCCCACTGTCCCGTGAATAACGTCACTGGTCTTGCCATTTTTCACTCCTTATTTGGAACCACAGATAGACACGGATAAACGCGGATGAAGGCAGCCTACCTGCCGACGATTCGCCTGAACACTTCGATTATTCCCGAGCCTGTCGAAGGAAATTCAGACGCCGGCGAGCTCAGTCGAGTCGTGTGGCACTCGCCGAAGTCAGGCAGGGGTAGAACAGACAGGTCTGGGGTCGCATTTGCCTTTCATTCGCACCGCGTTCATCTGTGTTAATCTGTGGTTGCTTTTGGTACTTCCCGCCACGCTTTTGACTTTGCCGAATCGGCGACAGCTTCCAAAACAGCCTGAACCTTTGTGCCTTCGGCAAAGTCGGGCGAAAACGCGCCATCCGTTGCTATGGCTTCAAAGAAATCCCGAAATTCATGCGTAAAGGTGTGTTCCCAGCCGATGATGTGCCCCGGCGGCCACCACGCGGCCATAAAGGGTTGGCTGCCCTCGCCCACGATAATTTCGCGGAACCCCTGAATGTGATCTTCGTCGTCGCGCGAATAGAATTGCAACTCGTTCATTTTCTCTAGGTTGAACGCCAGGCTGCCTTTGCTCCCGTTGATTTCAAACCGGTTGTGATTGCGCCGTCCGGCGGCAAATCGCGTGGCTTCAAATGTGCCGAGGGCGCCATTTGCAAAGCGCGCCAAAAACATTGTGGCGTCGTCAACTGTCACGCGGCCCATCTTTTCGCCACCTTTTGCCCCCAAGCCCGCGTCGACGGATTCGAGTGTTGGGCGTTCCTCGATGAATGTGGTATCTGCCCCCACTACACGGTCGATATCGCCCACGAGATGCAATGCGAGGTCGATGATGTGCGCGTTCAAATCGCCGTGAGGCCCCGAGCCGGCTATGTCTTTTTCCAAACGCCAGACCAGCGGGAAATCGGGATCGATGATCCAGTCTTGCAAATACACCGCGCGCCAGTGATAGATCTGCCCAATCCGCCCTTCGGAAATCAATTGCCGCGCCAAGGCCACCGCAGGCACGCGGCGGTAATTGAATGCCACCATGGTTTTTGCGCGCGCGTTCTCGGCCACAGCCAGCAATTCTCTGGCCTCTTCGAGGGTGTTTGTCAGGGGCTTTTCGCAAATTACGTGCTTGCCGGCCTTCAACGCCGCCAACGCCATGGGCAAGTGCAGATTGCCGGGCGTGCAGATGTCGATGACGTGGATATCGTCTCGGGCAACGACCTTCTGCCAGTCGGTTTCACATTCTTCCCAACCGTATGTTTCAGCCGCGTCTTTTACCGCATCGCGATTGCGCCCGCAGATCACTTTCAATACGGGCTTTACATTGAGTTCGGGAAAAAACGCGGGCAATTGCCGGAAGCCATTGCTGTGCGCCTTGCCCATAAAGGAATACCCGATCATGCCGATGTTGAGTTCCAGAGCCATCGTGCCTCCTTTTTTATCTGAACGTTTCTCGAAAACCGCATCAATATTGGGAATCTGCTGTTCCTTGTCAACGACTAAACGGATTCTTTTTTTTCAAAACACCCGCTGTTGAGATATTTGGATGTCAACCGGATTTAGGCAGTGGCGACGCGCGATATGCGAGATGGATGCCTGCAATCCACACTGGATTGCAATTTCATTCATGAACCGCGATGGATTTTCTATCAAACGCTGTGCGTGTGCAACTTTGATCGCCCTCAATATTTCTCGGAAGAACTTGTCCAAATATTTTTTAACCAATGCACGACCGGGCGATCAGGAGAACCGGAAACGGCGCATGAGATTCCGCGTATGTCTACTTTATACCGCGTATGTCTACTTTTTTTGTTTTTTTTGATATTGAAACTGGCTATCGCCGGCTGTACCCCGCTCGTGTCTCTTGTGGCAAATCGCGAATTGAACGTGGCACAAAAAGACCTGTGAATGGCAAAATTCACAGGTCTTTGGTACTGAGATGTCGCAACGGGGCGCGATTACAGCAGGCGTTCGCGTTCGACCATGCGCCTGAGCGCCAGAAAAATGCACAAGCCCCCCAACAGGGCGATGCCCCCGCGATTGAGCACCACGCGATCTGTCCACAAGTTCGCGTCCAGATCAGAGGGGGTTTCAAACGGCTTGAGAAACAGGTCGTAAGGCGTGTTCTCCAATGTGTCGGACAAAAGCAAAATCGCGATCAGAACGCCCACCGCTTCCATGCCCGCCGCGTTGCTGCTGCGACACAGGACGGACAATAAAAACGTGACTCCCACCATAAAAAACGCGGGAAAAAAGGCATTGACACCCCCCGCGACAGCGGGAAACTCGGCAAAAAAATAGTAGGATATGGTGCTCATTGCCATCAGCGTGACAAATAGCACGCCACAGATCGACACGATCCGCACCGACCAGGTGGCGTAGTGGCTCATGGCGGTGCTGAACAGGATTTCAAGGGTATCTTTGTCTCGCTCTCCGGCAACCAGGTCCATCGTCAAATAGATCGCCAGCACCGTGCCTGGCACTTCGACCAAAACATTTAGGGCCTGTTCAACGGAAAACCCCTCGTCCGGGCGCCAGATCGCGTAGACATACAAAATCGCGTAATAGCCCAAAACCCCGCAAAACATAAAAATCACTTTGCGGTGAAACACGATTTTCATGCTCAGGCTGTGCAATTTGCCGATGTAGAAAAGCAACTCACGCCATGTGAGTCTGTCTGTATTCGTTGCCATGTCGCAAAAGAAAGAGGTAGGCGTCTTCGAGGTTGGGTTCAACCGCGCGCGCTTCGGGAATGGGAGCGGTTGCGAGGAATCGCACGCGAATCCCATCAGGCACGCGCACATGGGTAATCAGGTCTAAATCGCGTTCCAACGCATCAAAACGCGAGTCGCTCAACAGGGCTTCCCACACCTTATCTCGCGCCAGTTCCCGCATCTCTGATGGCGTACCCGTGTAGAGCACTTTGCCCTCATTGAGCACGGCCAAGCGGTTACAACTGCCCGAAATATCCTCGACGATATGTGTGGAAAAAATAATGATCTTCTCTTGGCTAAATCGCGCCAGCAGATTTCTAAACCGAATCCGCTCAAGCGGATCCAAGCCCGCGGTCGGCTCATCCACGACAATCACCTGCGGCAGATGCAACAGGGTCTGAGCAATGCCCACGCGCTGTTTCATCCCGCCGGAAAACGCGCCAATCGGATCGTCGCGCCTGTCCCACAGGTTGACTTGCTCTAGACATTCCCGAACGCGCTTGCGACGCGCAGCGCGGTCCTTAAACCCCTCCAAAAGCGCGCGATACTCCAAATAGTCATACGCAGACATGTGCAGATAGAGGCCAAAGTGCTGCGGCAAATATCCAATGAGACCCTGCATGTTGCGGTTATTGAGGGGCGTTGTACCATTGGCGAGCACGGACCCGTAATTTGAAGACAAAACCTGACACACGATCCGCATCAAGGTGGTCTTGCCCGCGCCATTGGGGCCTAAAAGCCCAAACATCCCGCGCGGAATGTCGAGACTCACGCCGCCCAATGCTTGGAATTGCGGACGCGGAACACCGATCACGGGCACTGCGGCAGCACCGCGATAAAATATGCCTTTGAGAAAGCCCAATCGCCCCGGGATATGTTCGGGATCGACGCGACCTTCTGCAACGCGGTGTGCCAAAAACCCAATGAGGCGATAGAGCACATAGACCGCTATCGCGGCAATGGTCAATGATAAGAGCTCCAGACGCCAGTGGATATAGGCCACATAGGCCAGCGGCAAAATCAATCGGGCAATCTGTAATACCCATCGGTTTTTGATTTTAAGATTACTCAGATCAGCTGCGCACAACGCCAGATGGTGGATAAGCCCCCACAAGGCAAGCCCCGTCACAAAGATCCATATTCCCCCTTCAAAATAGGTTGATAAGTAGATCAGCAGGGCCAAAAGGGGCAACTTCCACCAGAGGCTGTCCCCGATCGCCTTTGTATCGATGGCCTCGTGCCCGCGCGCGGCCACGCGTTGATCGCGACGCTTAAAGCGATCCCATTCGCGCCTGAATTGACCGGGCGCGCCGTAAATTTTGGTCAAATTGCGAATTTCGAGATGGTCAACCGTGCGGATCTGACTGCGAGCGGCTACGCGCGCGCGATGAACGCGTTGCACCATCCAAATCGCGCCCGTACACACCATCCACGCGGGCAAGGCCAAGAGGCAGGTCCAGAACAAACTCTGGTAATAGCTGTCGATCCAATACGTCAATCCCGCAGCAGCAGCCGTCCCCAAAACAATCCCGATCCACCCGATATCTGCCAGCCAGGCTTTGATTTGGTCAATGCCCATATACATCACGGGAATAAAGACGAGTGTTGACACCATTGAAACCGCTAACCCGCCCAGCACGGTAATCGCAAAGGGGGGCCAAATTTCGTAATCGCCGCCAAACTTGAGGGCCAAGGGCAGCACGCCCAAAATCGTGGTCGCCGAGGTCATTAAAATGGGCCGCACGCGCGAACGACTCGCCGCTATCACCGCGCGTTCCCGCCTGAACCCGTGCCGATAGCGAAGGTTGCCAATCGCGTCGATCAACACGATCCCATTGTTGACGGCAATGCCGAGCAAAACAATAAACCCCAGCAGTGCCATCGGCCCCTCTTGCTGGGTTAGCCCGGTGCCGGATAAGACCAGTGCCCAGCACGATCCGATAATTGCCGTGGGCAAAGTACACAAAATGATCAACGGCGCGGAAAGCGATTCAAACAGCGAGGCCAAAATCATAAAAATCAACAGCGCGGCAATGCCGAGCATCCAGTAGTAAATCGTCTCTTCCTCGGCCTCAATGATCTCGATGCTATACCCTTCGGGCAACACCATTTCAGAAACGACATCTTGCACAAACAGGCGAGAGGCTTCCAAGAGCGGCTGAGATTGCAAAATTTCGTCGGCAAACTGATACGATACGATCACGCGTCGCGATTGATCGGTGCGTAAAATCATGCTCCTGCCCTGATCTCTGCGGACATGCGAAACTTCATCGAGGGGAATGTACGTTCCCCCCGCGCCCAGAATCGGCGTCTGTCTCAACCCGGCAATGCCCGGTCCTTCGTCTTCCGGGTCTTCAACATTGCGAATATCAATCGGTATTTCCGAGCCTTCGGGTGTGAGAAATGAAATGTTGGAACGCGCGCCGCGCGGATTTGCGTCGCCGACAGCATTGAGAACCTGGCGCACTTGCAACCGCCGATCAAACATCACGGCCTCATCGGGCAACACATGGACTTCGGGCGCGCCGCGTTCTGCATCGGCCTGCACGCTGTTGGGATCAACTTCCTCCAATTCTTCGAGGCGAAAGACCAGATCATCCGCGAGCATTTGAAGGATCGTAAAATCATACCCGCGAATTACAGCCGTTTCCGCAGGCGCGCCACCTTCCAGATTGAATCCGCCCGATGATGACCGGCGGCTGCCCCGAATCCCCCCTCCCCCGCGTCCCCCGCCCCCCCTGCCCGTGCGGGCAATGGCCTCATAGCTCACAATGGCGTTTTGAACATCGTCAAACGACTCTTCGAGGTTCTCTTTGATGAGATCGACAGAAATCTGGTCGGGGCGTTCAGACAAGGGCAAAAGCTCCACATTGATGCTCGCCTGTGTTTCCTGAATGCTGGTCGTAAAGCGATCCAAGCCCTCAATGTCTCGCACCGCACCTTCAACTTCTCCAACAACTGCGTCCAGAGCCTCTAAGGTCGTGCCTTCGGGCATGCTGATATAGACGGTAAAACGGCTTTCTTCCTGCCGCACATCTTGTTGCAACATAAAGAAAAAAGAAATGATCAGCGTGATGACAAGCGCGCCGACAATGCCTAGCGACACCTTGATTCTGTGGCGCAATCCCGCTTTGAGACAAACCGTGTACATCTCGATCAACACGCCTGTTTTCGTTGTCAGCCTCGACGGCAGGGATAGGGTTTTGGAGGAGAGCGCGGGCACGAGGGTCAGTGCCACCAAAAGCGAGGCCATCAGCGGAAAGGTCATGGACAGGGCGAGTTCCCGAAGAATATCCTGAAAGTCGCTTTGAATAAAAACAACGGGCAAAAAGACCGTCACCGTGGTCGCGGTTGCCGCTACCACCGCGCGGGCGACCTCGTCGGTGCCGGCTTGCGCGGCGTCTGCGGGCGATTTGCCATGTTCAAAATGCTTGAAGATATTCTCCATGACCACAATGCCATTGTCGGTCAACATCCCAACCGCAAGGGCGAGGCCACAAAGCGAAAGTACATTCAAACTGAGATCCCACAGATACATCAAATTAAACGTGAGTAGCAAAGAACACGGAATCGCCAAGAACAAAACCGCGACAAACCGCAGATTTCTCAAAAACAAGAACAAAACAAAAAGCCCGATCAATCCCCCCACAACAGCGGCCTGTTTGAGGGTATTGAGGGCTTCGTTCATAATCTCTGCTAGATTTTGCGTGATCACGAGTTCGATGTTTTCATGCGCGAGGTCTCTGTTGATGCGTTCAATGGTGTCTTCGAGTTCTCCTGCAATTGCGATCAGATTGGCTTCATCGTCTTTTTGAATGCGAATGCCAACCGCGGGTTTGCCATTGATGCGTTGCAAGTCCGTGCGCTCTTGAAGTCCATAGCGAATCTGCGCGATGTCGCCGAGGTGCAGGGGCAACTCGGGTTTGATGACAACTTGGCGGATTTGTACGAGGTCTGTGAACTGCCCTTGGATGCTGACCGCGTACGCGTGGTCGCCATCATACACGCGCCCGAGATATTGCCGCCGCGTATTAAACGCATTGATGCGCGCGCGCACATCAGACATGGAAAGCTGGTGCGCTTGTAGCATGGACGGATCCACAATGATCTCGATGGCCGCGCGTTGCCCGCCCAACACCTGTGCGTTGACAACGCCATCGACAGCTTCCAATTCCGGGCGGATTTTCTCTTCTGCAAATTCGCGCAACCAGTTGATATCGCCTTCGCCCAACATGTGAATTTGCATTACCGAGGCACTCAGATCAGATGAATCGTAACGCTGTACTGTAAGCCGCGTTCTGTCGGGCAAAAGCGATTGCAGGCGCGTCATCCGACTTTCAATTTGCAGGAGTGCAAATTTCATGTCCGTATCCGGCGCGTAAGAAATGCGTACCCCACCGCTGTTCTCGCGGGAATAGGACTCAAATGCCTCAATGCCTTCAAGTTTGCCCACTTCCTCTTCAACGGGCATGACCAATTCGCGCTCGACCTGTTCGGGCGAATAGCCCTGCTGCCTGACGACAACAAAGACGCCGGGAAAAACGAGTTCGGGAAAGATCTGAACGGGCAACCGGGCTAGCGAGATCACGCCCAAAATGGACAAGCCCAAGAAGAACATAGTCGTGGTGACGGGCCGCCGCACCGCAATGCCTGCAAGCGTCATGCCGATTTCCCCCTAAGGCGGTCGATCAACTCATACATGGTGGGTATCACAATCAAGGTCATCAAGGTGGAGGTCACCAATCCGCCAATAACGGCAATGGCCATTGGGGCGCGCAACTTCGCGCCTTCGCCAAAGCCGAGTGCCATAGGCAGCAGCGCGAGAATGGTCGTGGCACTCGTCATCATAATGGGCCGCAAGCGGTCCTGCCCGCCTTGCAAGACCGCTTCTCGCAAGGTCAGGCCCTCCTGCCTGAGTTGGTTGATGCGGTCCACGAGCACAATCGCGTCGTTGACCGCAATGCCGCCCAGCATAATAATGCCGATATAGGCCATCACACTGAGGGGTTCGCCCAACAGATAGAATCCAAAGACCGCGCCCACGCCGGCCAATGGAACGGAAAACATGACCGTGAATGGATGGAGCGTGGATTCAAACAGCGAAGCCATGACCATATAGACCAGCACGATTGAAAGCATGAGCGCGAATTTGAGACTTTCAAATGACGCTTGGCGTTCGCGTTCTTCTCCGCCAATGGCCATGCGATACCCCGCCGGCACTGCCATCGCCTGCATCGCCGTGCGTATTTCATCAATGGCTTCGCTGAGCACGCGGCCTTCGGTCAGATACCCGGTCACGCGGCCCACGCGACGCTGGTTTTCTCGCAAAATTTCTCGGGGGCCTTCAATAATGTTGAGATCGGCAATATCGCCCAAGGTCAGCACCGCGCCATCTGATCCCTCCACGCGCATGGTTTGCAGTTCGCGCAGATCGATATCTCGATATTTGACGCGAATGTCTCGCGTGCGCTGGTCTTTTGACAACTCGCCGGCCACTTCGCCCGACAGTTGCCTTTCCAATGTGCGGCTGATGGTCTGCGTGGTCAGGCCAAATGCCGACGCCACTTCATCGCGGATTGCCAAATCGACCTCGGGCTGCCCGCCCTGAAAACTCGTGCGTACATTGTACACCGAAGGAAGATCTTCTATTCTCGCCTGAAGTTCTGTTGTGATGCGCGCCAAGATGTCGAGATTTTCCCCGGACACTTTGACCTGAATGGGGGCTTCTTGCCCCCCCATCACGCCTTCGAGCGCGGTTTCGTGCAATTTGTATTTCACGTTGATATCGGGCATCGCGCTCAAAATGGGATCCAGATCATGCACCAATTCGCTGACATTGCGCGACCGCTCTGCCTGCAAGGCCACAGATAGGGTCGCGCGATTGGGCCCCGTGGGATCGCCGGCACCCGATACCCGTGCAGGGTCAAGGCCGACGCGCGCGTACACATGCGCCACATCTGTTCCCCCCACGCTTTCGACTATTTTTTTTGCGTGCAAGGCGACCTGATCGCTCAGTTCCACGCGCGAGCCTTCGGGTAATGTGAGGTCGATCTGAAACAGCCCTTGATCTTCGCGCGGAATAAATTCGGTCTGCAACGCACGGGCGATATATCCCGTTCCGACCAAAATCAGCAGGGCAGTGCCGATCAGGACGGGTTTGTGGTTCAAAACGCCATTGAGTAACCGATAGTATGTGCCTGACCGCAGGGTTGTACCAAATGACCCCGCTTCAGCACCTGCTTTGCGCGCGATTTTCAAACGCCGAAAAACGCGCGACGTAAGCATCGGAATTGTCGTCATCGCCACGACCAGAGAAGATAGCAGCGAAAATGCAACCGTCCATGCCTGATCCACAAAGAGTTCGCCAGCCAGCCCATGCAAATAGACAATGGGCAGAAACACCGCCACGGTCGTCAGGGTGGAGGCGAGAATCGCCACGCCGACTTCGGACGCGCCGCGGCTCGACGCGGTAATGGCATCTTCACCGCTTTCGAGATGCCGATAAATATTCTCGATGACCACAATGGCATTATCCACGAGCATGCCCGCGCCTAAGGCCAATCCGCCCAGCGTCATAATATTCAGGGTCAGATCTTCAAAATACATCAGCGTGAATGTCGCCAGTACGGAAATGGGAATGGCCAACCCAATCACCAGCGTCACCGTCCAACTACGCAATGCGATCAAAAGGACAAAAATCGCCAGAATCGCCCCGTGGATAGCAGAGGTTTCGACTTCGCCCACGGCTTCCTCGACAAATCGGGCCTGATTTTCGACGGTTGTAAAGCGCAGGCCACTCAGGTCTGCACTGAGATCGTTTAGGGCATCCAAAACCGTATTGACCACGGCAACCGTATTGCTTCCGGCTTCTTTGTAAATGGCGAGGCCAACGCATTCTCGACCATTGAGCCTGACAATGGTCTCGCGCACTCGGTATTCCAAATCCACCGTGCCCACGTCGCTCACCCGCACTGGCACGCGGTCGCCAGAAACAGCACCACCGCCCCCGCGCTTTTCTCCCACAATGACTTCCCGTACGTCGTTGATGTCATTTAAGCGCCCTAGTGCTTTGACCAAATAAGACTGCTGGTTTTCCCGAAGGGTGCCCCCCGACACATCGGCATTGGCCTGCGCGATGCGATTGACGATGGCATCGGGCGTCAGCCCAAAGGCTTCGAGCAAATAGGGATCGAGCAAAACGCGGACTTCCTTTTCAGCACCCCCTTCAATTTCGGCAGAGGCCACGCCCTCGAGTGCTTCCAATTTGGGTTTGATCAGCAAATCTACCGTGCCCACCAGCGCGTCGAGTTCCGTGCCTTCTTCTGCGGTAATCGCAACGCGCATCACCGCCAGTGCCAGTGGGTCTTCTCGCGTGACATCGAGCTGCGACACATCGTCATTGATCGCATAACGCCCCACCTTTTTTTGCACGTCGAGCAAGCCAAAATCCATGTCCGCGTCCCAGGCAAATTCCGCAACGACCACGGCTTGCCCAGACCGCGTGATCGAATACACGCGTTTGACGCCCTGAATGGTGCTCACATCGCGCTCAATTCGGCGCGTGTAGCGTTCTTCGATCTCGCGGGGCGATTTGCCCGGCGCCGTGAGATCGACCGTGACAACAGGCGTCTGTAAATCGGGCAAAAGATCAGTGCCCAACCCATCGAGCGAGATCCATCCGAGTAACACCACAGCCAGGGTTGCCATGGCAATGGTCACGGGATATCGCGTTGAAAATTCCGGCAAATTCATGGCCCATCTCCCGTGACCCGCACGCGCGTTCTCGGTCTCAGCGTTTCGTAATTGCTCGTGATCAATTGTTCGCCCGGTTCAAGCCCAACGACAATTTCCACGCGTTCTCGGTCTTCGAGACCGGTTTCGACTTCGCGTTGTTGTGCGCGTCCTTCTTCTTCCACAAAGACGACCTTCTGATTGCGCCGCCGCAAAACAAGGTTGCGCGCGATCAACACGACATTTTGGCGCGATTCCGTGACAATTTCCGTTTTGACAAACATGCCCGCGCGCAGAAGCAAGTCTGGATTATCGACCATCCCAACGACCTGAACCGTGCGCGTGACCGGATCGATGGCGGGATCCATCTCCACGATCTCGCCCTCAAAAACCTCTTCGGGCAGGGCGTAATTGCTCACGCGGATGCGCTGCCCCAATTTCACATTGATGATCTGCGCGTTGGGGATTTTCAGATCGACAAACACCTGTGAATAAGCCATGATCTTTGCGATGGTGGTATTGGGATTGACCAGCGTTCCCTGCGTGATATCCGCGCGTTCAGACAACACGCCCTGTATGGGTGCCAACAGTCGGGTCTTGTCGATCTTGATGAGGGCATCCCGATAGTTGGCTTCTGCATCTGCCCATGCTTTGCGCGCATTTTCAACGGCCATTTCCGTTGCCAGTTGCCGGCGAAACAGGGTTTCCTGCTCATTGAGCGTGCGCTTGGCTGTTTCAACCGCGAGTTTGCGCGCCTCCACCCGCGCGCCCACAACCCACTCATCGCTGTCGAGTTTCGCAATGACCTGACCCTTTTTCACCGCCGACCCCTTGGCGAGCACGCGGTTGTCGCGCCCTTTGCTCCAGTACAGATTCCCCCGAATTTCCGTTGTGAGTTGGGCTTCGCGCACCGGTCTGAGCGTTCCCGTGGCCGTCACAATGGACTCAATCGTTCCGGTCTCTACGGATTGCACCGTAATGGGAACCGTTAGATCAACCGTGCGCTGTTCTGCTTGTTGGTCGCAGGCGACCAGCCCACACAGAACAACTGCCAACAGCATCTTTGGGCAAAAATCAAATCTCACGTCCATCCCTCCCTTGCACTCAGTATTAAAATCTCAACAACCCGCCGCGGCGGTCGCCGCCAGGTCCGCGTCTTTCGCCATCGCCGCGCCCACCGCGCCCCCCATCGGGGCCTCCTCTGCCGCGCCCAAACATAAAGGTGGGCATTTCATCGTCATAAGCATCCGGGTTTTGCGGATCGAAAAATCGCCAGCGCACCGCATCGGCATATAGCCCACCCTTTGCGCGGTCAGACAGTTCGACCACGGCCTCTTCTCCCTCAGCAAATGTGTATCGCCCCAGGTGATTCCATCCGGCGTTCATCTGGTCGCGTTCCATTTCAAGCGTATCGACCTTGCCACCATGAAAAACCGTGAGCGTAAAGCGCGCGCCAATCCGCATGCGCTTCGCCATTGCCGGATCGATAAAGTAGAAGCCCACGTCAAACTCGCCATCTCTGGGGATTCGCGCGGACCACACGGCTGGCTGCGCGCCATCTCCCGGCCGCTTTCGCCGATAATTTGTCTCAAATCGTCCAAAGGCCATCGGCAGGCTGTGCTCGCGCCAGTTGTCGCCTTTGAGCCCGGGGCGAAAATAGCGCGTGGCGCGGCGAATCGGCATTGAAAACCCATCGTCGTCATTATCGACCACAATCTCAAGAGGCCCAGAATTTTCACCGGTCACGTCTTTGACATAAGCAACGGGAAACCCTGCCGTGACATCTTCAGGTACGCGCACAGGGGATACCAGTGGTCGGCGGTTGCGCGCAAAAAAAGGCTCGACCATCACCCGGAAGGGCTGGTCCCACAAGACCATCGAAACTTCAATTTCTTGTCCGCCTTCAATCTCCACGCCCTTTATCGCCTCATCGCCGCGCCCCGATGCCGTAATTTGCACATAGCCCCGTCCGGGTTCTCTGTTTTTAATGCGTACAATCAATTGATAGACCACCATCCCAAAGCCGTCGTCCATTTTCATGGCTTTGACCCGTGTGAGGGTATAGCCCGGGATTTCTGTGCCAAATATCCAATCGTTGACCAGACGCTGCAATTTCTGACGGTCTTCACTTTCTGTGGTATCGCCCACCGCGGCGCGTTCAAAGGTCGAAAAATCGATGTTCTCGTATTTGTGATTCTGTTCAATGTCGTCTAAGACCGTGCGAAATGTTTCTTCGCCCAAAAAGGAGGACATCATTTGAAAGAGCGCGGGCCCCTTGGCGTTGAGAACTTGGCGATAGAGTCCGGCCTGCTTTTCGGGGTCCAAATCGGCAAACGACTTGCGCTGCATTTTGGCGACTAGCGTGTCCCAACCCGCGCCCGCCCCTCTGCTACCAAAGCGCCTGCTGGATCCGCCTCGGAGACCCCCGCGCCCTCGATCACCAAAACTGCCGCCGCGTTGCCGACTCGAGTAAAACGCAGAGGTCATATTGGTGCTCAAATCGTCCTGGAGATACATGGGCATGCCCTTTTTGAGCAGGGAATGGTGGTCGCCCACAAACTGCTTGTCATAAGCCCAAAGCTGAACAACAGGGCTTCGGAACAGGCCGCCGGGCCGGCTGCTGGAGCTTTCTTCTTTGGAAAAAAAGGTCGAAAAAACCGCACGTACCAACAGGTCTTTTTTGATGTCTTTGGGTTCTCGATTGCCGCGCGACCGCTCTTGAGAACGCTTGAAATCGCGGGTGAACTGCTGCCGCATGAGCACGTCTTCTTCAAACATCAACACGCCCGGCAACGTCAGGCCGCCCTTTTCTTCCCACCCCTCGTAATACCACTGAATGTGAAAGGGAATTTCCACCAGTGACAGGCTCGGATAGGGATATTTCATGCCGGATTCCTGTTCCATGGCATCCAAGATTTGCCCGAGCGCGCGCAAAACCTCTTCTTCGGCACCTTCAAAAAATCGGACCGGGCGCAGATGCGATGGATGCACGTAAAGCGTGCAGTCGATATCGTGGATGGTATCGCGATACACGCGATAGACACCCGCATTGAGCGAGAGAACAGGCACGGGATTTTCAACGACCCATTGCCGTGTTATCTGCGTATTGAGTGTATCGGCCTTGCCGACCTGCCCCTGGGTGATAACCTCGAGCCCTTGAGGGTATGTGACGTGCAAGTTTGCCGTGGAAAAAGAGACCGGACGCGCATGTTCATAGCCGTAATCCACACCCGTAACCGGATACCAGCGGCTGCGCGGCGGTAAAAAGATGGACTCATCGCGAATCCACGCGGTCAAAGACCCTTTATTAAACGGCCCCTCGCGTTTTCTCAACCGGGGTTTGCCTTTTTCCCGCTTGAGATCAAACCCATCCGTGTTTATATCGCCTGAGTATGCCAAAACCAGATCGAGTTCGCGCTCGGATAGCAGGGGGGCATCGGGCACGACGCGGATCACACTTCCGGTTCGCTCCCACGCAACAGCACGCCCATCGCCGCGCCTCAGGCTCTGAATGTTGAATCCGGGATTGAGTGAAAGGATCAGCGTATCGAGCGGTGCTTCAAAGTTATTTCGCAATGTGATCGTGCCAGAGACTGCAAGCGGATCTTTGTCCAATAGGGTCACAGCCAGATCGTAATGGGTGATTTCCGCGACGAGAACATGTGCAACTGCTTCCTGTTGCGCGAGCAGGGACTGGCGATACGCGTGCCTGTCTTGTGCTCTCTCATCCATAAAAAAGTAAAGACCAGCAGCCAATCCAAAGCCGGCCAGCGCGCATCCTCGGCCAAACCACCGCGCAGTTACAGAATGTGCAAGCCGGGGATACCGATCAATCGAAAATCCAAAAAAGCCAATGCCGAGCAACACGTAAAACAGGCGTTGCAACCCCACTTGCGTCATATCTGCCAGACCAATCAAGTCCGAATAATACAGGGGGGAATAAAAAGCTCCAAAATCGTAGATGCCGTCATACCGCCTGCCCAGGAATAACATGACAGCCAATAAATACCCGATCACGATCAGGGCAACCGCGGCTTGCCGCCGCAGCAATGCGCCCAAAAAAAATGTCACAGAAGACATAAAAATCAGGGCGGGCAGGTTCATGAACACGAGGTATCCGATATAGGGTTCTATTGTAAAAGGATTGCCCGTCATACTGATCTTGGCCGCTTGGATGCCCAAGGTCAAAAGCAGAACCCCAAGGCTTAAAAAGAAAAGCCCACTGGCAATTCCCAAATACTTCCCCGCAACGAGTTCCGCGGTTGAAATGGGACGTCCGGCGACCACTTCGTAAATGTGCGCTTGTTCGTCAGCCGCTCTAAAATCGCCCACAATAAATGCGATGACAACGGTCTGCAAAAAACTGTACACATAAAACGGGATATAGGAATCAATTCCAATGGGCAGTTCAACCCCATTGGCTTCGGCGATGGCAAAGCCAATGCCGAGCAAAACGGGAATGATCACGCCCAGGCCGCCCAAAATGCGAAATTTTGTGGTTCTCAAAAGCATTTTGCGCTCGTAACGCGCGACGCTGAGGATGTTGTGAAAAACAGATACCATTGGGATTGATCCTTTAGTTGTCAGTAGCTAGTGGTCAGCCCGCCGCACCCCGGAAAGACGTGAGACGCGCGACGCGAGATGTAAGATGTGAACATGTAGGGGCGGTGCCTCTGTGCCCACCCAGATCTTCGTGCCCATCGTGGATCATGGCCATTTTATGCAGGGATTTCGCCAGAGGTATCGCCGCCGATAAAATAGACATACGCATCTTCGAGATTGGGCGCGACCGCTTCGGCATCCGCGGGCGGTTCGCCATCGCCCACCATCCGCAAGTGCATCTGATCGCCTTCGACATTGACCGTCACCACGCGAAACACGCGCGACAGCTTTTCAAAGCCCGCATCATCGACCTGTATTTGCCATGTCTTGCCATCTGCCTTTGAAATGAGTTCCGCAGGTGATCCGCGAAAGACGAGTTGTCCGGTATGCAAAACCGCGAGATCTTCGCAGGTGCTCGAAATATCGCCCACAATATGCGTGGAGATCAAGATCGCGCGATCGCTGCTCAAGCGTCCCAAGATGCCGCGAAACCGGATGCGTTCTTCGGGGTCGAGGCCCACGGTGGGTTCATCGACAATCAGAAACTCCGGATCGGTCAGAATGGCTTGGGCAATGCCCAGGCGCCGCATCATGCCGCCGGAAAACGTACCCGTACGACGCTTGCGCGCGTCGTACAACCCGACTTCGTTCAGTGCCTGCTCAACGCGAGCCAAGCGATCTCTCTTGTTGTGGATGCCGCCCAGGCTCGCCATATAATCGAGAAATTCCCATGCGGTGAGTTGAGGATAGGTCCCAAAACGCTGCGGCAAATACCCCAGGCGCCGCCGAATTTCCGTGCGGTCTTTTACCAAGTCGAGGTCGTCCATGATGACGCTGCCACTCGATGCTTCCATCTGCGTGGAGAGAATTTTAATCAGCGTTGTTTTGCCTGCCCCATTGGGGCCCAACAGGCCAAATGTGCCGGGAGGGATGCTCAAGGTGACATCGTCCAACGCGGGAACAGCACCGCGGCGGTATATTTTTGTCAGGTTTGAAATGCGAATGACCATCCGTATAGCTCCTGATATGTTGCTTTTTCAACGATTAGACCTGAAATTTACAAGTGGAGTTCCCACAGCGGGCAAAATTTATTTAGCGGTTGGGGGTCAGCCCCTGCCTCTTGGCAGTACAGGGGAAGAGGTAGGCCCCTGATCGCTAACCGCTGACCGCGCCTGAATAGACGACCAGGCGTCCCTTGCGAGCAAAGCCCATGAGGGTGATGCCCATGGCCTGCGCCAGACTGACGGCCAATGAACTCGCTGCGGATATGGCAACAATGACGGGAATGCGTGCCATAGCAGCTTTTTGCACGATTTCAAAACTCGCTCGGCTGCTCACCGTGAGGATGTAGGCACCTTCGCCTTCTGTTATGCCGCGTGTTTCGAGCAGGTGACCGACGACCTTATCGACGGCATTGTGCCGGCCGATATCTTCAAAACAGGCGTACATATCCCCTGTATCTGAAAATGCAGCCGCTGCGTGAACGCCCCCTGTTTGTGCAAATATGCACTGCGCCTCGCGCATCTGATCCTGCGCGGCAAAAACCCGTGTGGCCTGTACGGGGCGATCATCGTCTATGGGCTGACACCGCTGCATCAGGTCTTCGATTTGTTCGCGGCCACACACCCCGCACGCGGATGACGTCAGGATGCCCCGCTGTCCTGCTCGGATGCGTTCGGGATCGAGTATCCCGCCCGGTCGCGGGAGAACATCGATGACATTGCCATACTCAGGCGACCCCGGGCGGCCGCAGTGCCCCGCGCGCCCCACGTCGCAAATGTCGCGAATGATCCCCTCGCCATGTAGAAATCCCAGCGCGAGGGCGCGGTCCGCGCCTGGTGTTCGCATGGTCACGGCAACAGATTCTCCGGCAACGCGAATCTCGAGAGGCTCTTCGATGACCAGCACATCGTCCGCGGTTTTGCCGATTGCGCCGTCATACCGCGTGACGCGGTGGATCACACTGGTCTGAGATGCTGCCCGCATAATGGTTGTCCTCTGGTGAACTGCAGATGCAGTTGTATCCCATTCCGCGGATTCGCACATTATCGAACCTGAATGCGGATGATCCTGTCTTCGCCCGAAATCTCACCTCGCCCATCGCGGTTGCTCGTCGCCAAATAAATCTCGCCTCGCGCGCCGACCACCACATCTCGCAGCCGTCCAAACTCGCGGTAAAAAAATACCTCGTCACTCACTGCTCTCGCCCCGTCTGCACTCAGTGTGAGTCGGTGAAGGGCCTGACCTTTGAGGGTTGTAAAAAGCAGGCTGCCCTGCCAGAGTGGAATCGCGTCCGACAGATAAAAGTCTGCGCCCGCCGGTGCAATGGTCGGGGTCCACGCAGCAACGGGTTCAACGACATTGTTTTCGCGGCAGTACTGGGCTTCGGCAAGGCCTGGCACATCTTCGTCGTGGCAATATCCGTGGACTTCGGGCCAGCCGTGGTGTCTGCCCATCGCAATGCGATTGACTTCATCGTTGGTGCGCGGCCCGTGTTCGGTGGCGTATAACGCGCCTGTGATGGGGTGAAACACCAGCCCTTGGGGATTGCGATGTCCCAAAGAGTAGATCGCATTGCGGAAGGGATTTTTAGGTGGCACGCCACCGTCGAGGGTCACTCTGAGAATTTTGCCAGCCAGTGACGTCAATTCAACGGCAAAGTTTGGACCTTCTGCATCGCCGGTGGTCATGTAGAGCAACCGGTCTGGGCCAATTGTGAGACGCGAGCCATTGTGATTGAAACTGCCCGGAATATTGTCGAGCAAAATTTCTCGATCGCGCAACTGCCCACCGTCAAAACGCATGCGGATGAGCCTGTTTCTGATATCGCCGCGCTGATAGGAATGAACAAAGTAGATATAGGGTTGCACGGGAAAGTCCGGGTGAAACGCCATTCCCATCAGGCCACTCTCACTGCGCTCGAACACGTCCTCAATCACGCCGAGCCGGCGCGCGCGTCCCGTGGCAGTATCCACCATAGAAACCGCGCCAAACCGCTCTGTCACCCACAGATTGCCCTGGGGATCGAGCGCGAGATCCCACGGCGTATCAAATCCACCCGCAAGGGTTCGCACTGCCAGTTGCGCCCGCGTGATGGACGCAGAGGACGGACCGGGATTGAGGACCGGGGCATTCTCTCGATCGTCCATGCCCGTAACACTCGGACCCGGACTGTCAATGCTGCACCCCAGCGAGATCAGCACGAGGCTCAATGTAGAGATAAATTGAAAACTATCCACAGATAAACGCAGATAAACGCAGATGAAAGGCTTTACGACAGGCATGCGGCGTGCTCCATTCACAAAGGAGTTGACCCGGGGCGAACAGTTACATCAGTGGGCGCAATAGGTTGTGTTGGGGAAAAAAGAAAAGCCATAACTCTATATTTTTTAAGTAGAATTGGGTACACTTTTATCTTGCATCTCAGGGGTTTAGGGCTATATTAGCTTCAATGCCATGACCATATCATGCACAATGGGAGTGCTGAATGACCATAACAAAAAAAGACATCGCCCTAAAAATTTCCGATCGCTTGGGGATCAAAAAGCAACTGGCTTATGAGATCGTTAATACACTTTTTATTATTATGCGCGAAAACATGATTGCCGGCAACCGAATTGAAATCCGAGGTTTTGGGGTGCTGGGTACCAAGCCGACCAAACCGAAACCCGCTGCACGCAACCCCCGCACGGGGGAGATTGTTTATGTGCCTGCTCGGCAAAAGAGCTATTTCAAAGCAGGGGTTCTGATCAAGAAAGCACTGCACAAGCCGTTGGACGAAATAAAAAAAAAAGTAAGTGACCGCGCCGCGAACAATTGCAAAAAAAGGGTGCAACTCATAGTTGCACCCTTTTTGTTGTTGTGATATAACGATCATACCTGCCTGTCGCCTGCCTAAGGCAGGTCTCCCTCAGGTCGCATCGTTTTCTGCTTCAGCCTGCCCGTTCGATGTCAAAAACTCATACGCTTTATTCAACACCAATACGGCTTTGGGAATGTCGTTCACCTTCAGGCTATTGGTTCTTTGCCAATTTCCCTCCTTGTCCAAATAGCTTCGCTGAAATGAAACCGTACGCACGCTGAAAGATTCATCACCACGCCGATATTCATTTTCAAAAACCGAAGCACTACACGGACCATGACGAAATGTAATTTCGGGTTGCGCCATCCTGTTCACCTCCTTTCGGTCGCGCGATTAGGTATCGCGATCAGCTTTGTCAATGTTGTGCGCCGCGTGCCGCCCGTTCTTCCACCCCAGACATGAGCGGGGTAGGGCTGACCATCGGCCACTTGTATCTCGAGCATCAGTGGCCGATGGCAACGCATTAAAACGGCGAAGGGGCATGCCCCTACTGACCGCTGACAATTGATTACCGCAGGAGCGCGACACGTTGGGTAAATGTCGCGTCCCGATCTTTTAGATAGACCAAGTAAACCCCAGAACTCACGGGCGCCCCAGCGTCATTTGTGCCATCCCAGATACGCTGATAATATCCGGCTGGCAAATGCTGTTGAACCAACCGGCGAATGGGTTGCCCTAGGATATTATACACCGTCACATAAACGGGGCCTCCTGCGGTATAAAAACCAAACACGGTTGCAGAATTAAAGGGATTGGGTGATGGGTAAAGTACCCGTTTGGGATCCGTTGGGATCGCCTCTTCTGGTCTGTCCTCGTTGGGATCAGCATTATCGGGCGGAGAGACATCAACGGCCTGCCCGTCTTCAAAAACAAGGGGTTGTCCCGATGCGCCACGTTCATAATGAACATCGATCAAGGTGTCTGGCCCCGCTGGCGCAATCAAGAGAATGCGGTCAGATTGCGCCAAACCATTTCCAATGCGCCCGCCGGCAGAGAAAACATGCTCTTCGGATACCTCTTGGATTTTACCGACCAGCATAAGCCTGTCTTCAGGGCCTAACACAGTATCCGTTGGCAGGCGTGTCAAATCCCCATCGTCATCGCCGAGCAGCCACCCGGATATGTCTGTGGGAATGTCCCCAAAATTTGTGACTGTGATATATTGATCTTCCAAAGCGTCAACCCGCCCATCGCCGTTCACATCGCGCTGTGGATCAACGAGCACCGAATGTAGTCTCAATGCCGGCTTGCCCGATACTGTTATAGACAACGGCAAAAACATCTCTGCGCCGCCATCTGTGCTGATCGCAACAACCACTGGATACGTCCCTTTTCCGTTGGGTTTCCACACCAGACTGCGGTCTTGGGCATGCCATTGGGGGCCGCCATCGACTTGCACTTGAACACTGGGTGGCACATCGATCTGTTGCCGCCATGTAAGGGATGCATGCACGGGGCCAATTTTGCGGAGCTGTGCCCGAAGGGAAATCACGCGCACGGACATCTGATGTGAGACCGAATCGCGTCCATCGGTTGCCCAAATAACCACATGGACGCGTCCCGTGTCGCGCTCTGCGGGAAGGCCACTCAGATGCGTCCCATCCCAGTGTAGCCAGTCGAGCGGTTGAGGCACGCTCAGATTGGGCCGATCACCATCTGGATCGCGAACGCGCGGCATGTATTGAAACGCCAATCCCACCAATGCCAGCGTATCTGTTGCGGATAGAAAGTTCGGCGGTCTATTCTCGGTTGCTGCCGAATCCGGTTTGGCATCTGGCATGGAATCGGGTTCAGAAATCACAATCTGCGGTAGCCATCCAGCAGAAATGGGAACGCCTTCGTATATATGATTGTGTAGCAAATAATTACCGCTATCATCTCGTGCAAAAGATATGCCCTTTGTCGATGTGTCATAGTGCATGGAGGAGACAACGGTACGTCCGTCTGTGCCCAATAACAGCACGGTGTCTCCCGCATTTGATAGACCGTCACCGATTCGCCCGTCGTCTGTAAAAATCCCTTCGGCAACCCGATCACCGCCGCCGAAGAGCACCACCGCGTCGCCAGGCGCGAGAACGGTGTTGTCGGGAAATCGAAATAGTCCTTCTGTTTGTGTATCGTCATCACCGAGGAAATACCCGCCGATGTCAACGGAATTATCGCTCAGATTGCCCAGTTCGACAAATTCGTCCTGATATGTGTGACGCACCCCATCGCCATTGACATCGCCATCGGCACCCGCCGCGGGATCGGGATAAACTTCAGAGATCACCAGGCCTTCCGATTTCTGAAATGACTCTGTCTCGGTTTCGTTATTTTTTTTCTCATCAGCCGCCGCGTCCACTGTATCGCCCGGCGAAAATAGCGCGTTGTATAAAGTGCTGTGTCCCACCCAAACGCCATCTTTCTGAACGAGGGACTGATCCTTTGCATCCGATTCGTAGGGAACGACGAGCAGTGTATCCTCCCCACTCGGGGCGATCAGCACGAGGACATCGCCCGAGTTGATCAAGCCATTGCCAATGCTGCCATCGTCTGTAAAGACCTGTCCGGGAATGCCTTGTGGTTGACCCCCACCGAATAGCACAAGGCGTTCTCCCGGTGCGATCGCGGTTCCTTGTGGGAAACTGAACATCTCATCGGGTGCGACATCGTCATCTGAGAGCCGATAGCCGGACAGATCGATGGTTTCCTGCCCTCGGTTGATCAGTTCGATAAATTCGTCTTCTCGGCTGTGGCGCGTCCCATCGCCATTGGCGTCGCCTCGCGCGCTCGATGCGGGATCCGCGAGAATCTCTGCAATGTGCAAGCCGCGATCGCTCGCGTGCTCATCGGTTGGCGCATCGCTATCCTCTTCCTCCTTTGGTTCATCGGGTGGCTTGTTGCTGTCCAACCCACCAACTGCCTTGCCCGGCGAGAAAAGCGTGCCATCTATGGTGCTGTGTCCCACCCAAACGCCATCTTTTTGAACGAGGGACTGATCCTTCGCGTCCGATTCGTAGGGAACGACGAGCAGTGTATCCTGCCCATTCGGAGCGATCAGCACGAGGACATCGCCCGAATTGGTCAGGCCATTGCCAATGCTGCCATCATCTGTAAAGACCTGTCCGGGAATGCCTTGTGGTTGACCCCCACCGAATAGCACAAGGCGTTCTCCCGGTGCGATCACAGTTCCATCGGGAAATCCGAACATTTTAGCGAGTGCGACATCGTCATCTGAGAGCCGATAGCCGGACAGATCGATGGTCTCTTGCCCTCGGTTGATCAGTTCGATAAATTCGTCTTCTCGGCTGTGGCGCGTCCCATCGCCATTGGCGTCGCCTCGCGCGCTCGATGCGGGATCCGCGAGGATTTCTTCAATGTGCAAGCCGCGGAAATCCCCGCTTGTTTTTTGGTCGGTTGGTTCATCGCCGGAGTTCTTACCGTCATTGACTGGCTCATTACTATTATTGTTATCCTTATTGGTTGGCGCATCGCTATCCTCTTCCTCCTTTGGTTTATCGGGTGGCTTGTTGTTGTTACTGTCCAACCCACCAACTGCCTTGCCCGGCGAGAAAAGCGTGCCATCTATGGTGCTGTGTCCCACCCAAACGCCATCTTTTTGAACGAGGGACTGATCCTTCGCGTCCGATTCGTAGGGAACGACGAGCAGTGTATCCTGCCCATTCGGGGCGATCAGCACGAGGACATCACCCGAATTGGTCAGGCCATTGCCAATGCTGCCATCGTCTGTAAAGACCTGTCCGGGAATGCCTTGTGGTTGACCCCCACCGAATAGCACAAGGCGTTCTCCCGGTGCGATCACAGTTCCATCGGGAAATCCGAACATTTTATCGGGTGCGACATCGTCATCTGAGAGCCGATAGCCGGACAGGTCGATGGTCTCTTGCCCTCGGTTGATCAGTTCGATAAATTCGTCTTCTCGGCTGTGGCGCGTCCCATCGCCATTGGCGTCGCCTCGCGCGCTCGATGCGGGATCCGCGAGGATTTCTTCAATGTGCAAGCCATCTAACGAAACCTCTGGTTTCTCTGGCCGCAGAGCCGTATCAATCTCGCCATTGATCCATACAACAGGCACTTTTTCGCCAGCGCCATCTGTCATCAACACCTCATTGAGTTCGAGAGATATTTGGAGGCTGTCTTCTTGGCTATACCTAAAATGAATGGAAATCAGAGGCGTGTTATCACCTCTGAACGCCTGCATTCCCGTGAAATCTGCGGCAACAATCCGCACGCGTTGCTCTTCTGACGCATGGCTGAAAAGTTGCCAAGAGGTGCTCGTATGTGCGTTTTCAAATGCCAGCGCGCGCGCATCCCATCTGAGCGCGAATTGGATCGCGGAAAGCGGTCTGTCGGTTGAAATATTCAAATCTACCTTGACCTCATTTGCAGACACCCACTCGCCAGTTCCCATCCGAATCCAATTCTCCGTAATCCAGAGTTCAGCCGATTCTGCAATCCCCTGCACGCGCTCGGGGGGGCGTTTTCCGTCTGCCAGATCGAGGTCGCGTCCCCTTAGCGTGTACTTGCCCAATTGCGCGTCTTCTTTAATTGCAAAAATCAGCCGCCCCAGTTCATGTTTCCCCGCTGCAAGCACTTGTGCAGATTCTGTATCGAGAAAAATGAGACTGAGATAGGGTGCATTTTCACGAGTATAGGGCGTCATGGAAGTGCCTGCCTGTTCGATTTCTATAAACGAGAACGCAACCTGATCGTATTCGACTGAAAAACTGATACCAGAAATGGGCTGCGTATTCAACAGATAAACAGGCACACTCACGGTATGGCCCGGCGCGCCGATGGCTTCTCCAAAGGTCAGCTCCGCCGCAGTGAGATGGCTCGCAAAGAACAATGTGAATACCAGAGCGGCGTATTTCATTTTAGGAGAACCAATTTTCGGATGGCGTGAAAATTCGCACCTTTCAAACGCGCGATATAGACGCCCGACCCAACGGGCCGTCCTTGGGCATCTCGCCCGTTCCAAACCGCGCGATACCGCCCAGGGGATACGACTTGATCGGATAGCCGAATGACTTCCTGCCCCGTAGGCGTAAAAATGCTCAGGGAAATTCTGGTCTCGACCGCGACCGCATACTCGATGACCGTATCTGGATTAAAGGGATTGGGAAAACTGGAAAGAATCTCAGATGTTTTCGGTTTGGACAACAGACGCGCGGTTGCCCCCGAAAGCGTATAGACATCCAAATACTGAACCTCGCCATGGGCTTTTCCCAATGGGTTTGGAGCGTCTCCAAAACCGTTGCGCTCCATGCTGCCCAGCACAAAATTCAGTTCATTGTTGTTGACAGACGCGGCTGCGATCAACCCGTCGCGGGGTTCAAAATTCGCACTTTCGCCCGACATTTTTCCAACCACGACATGCACCGGCACATTGGTTTGCATCCAGAGCTCGCCACCTTCCTCCCACCACCACCCCTCAAGTGATGCAACGGCCTTTTTGCCCGCGGAACCATCCGCGCCCGTAAATTGGACAATTAGGCCAATGAGGTCCCGAATATCGAGCGTGTCGTTCTGATCTATGTCGGCAGACCGCGTTTCGAGAGCACTGCCTTCGGGCGGTATGTCGAGAATTAAGTGAACCAACCGAACCGCGTCGAGCAGGTCAATTTGCCCATCTCCATTGAGGTCGCCTCGCCGCTGAACATGCACCGTAACGCTGGCACTTAACGCGTTGTAATTTGCCGTCAGTTGATAGGTTCCAGGTGCAGAAAAAGTAACGGCATTTTCCTCAAAATCAGCGACATCCGCTTGGCTTACCTCCCAGGTTATGCCATCGTGCAACTCAGTGTGCGATTGGTCGGCCAACCGCCCTATCACGCGGAGCGGAAGCGTTTCTCTCACCAAGACCGTGGTATCGCTGAACGCGATCTCAATGGTTGTGATCTGCGGCGGCAAAATCACCACCTCGATCTCCTCGGCGACAATATCCCCCATCCGCACGCGCACGCGCACGCGCCCCGGCGCAGTGGCCTGCCAAGTATTTTTCTCAATAGATGAGAGCTTAGATGGATCTGAGACTGTCCACTCCAACAGGTCATCGTCCTCGATCCGACTCTCGCTGCCATCTGTGTAAATGCCATCTACATATAGCGTGAGTTCCGCGCCAAAGTTGATGGTGGTATCTGGCGGACTGATCGCGAGATCCGAGAGCACAATTCTTGCCCTGCCCGGAGAAAACCGCGTGCCTTTGCCCGGGAAATCACTGTGCAACACCCACTCGCCAATCCCTTCTGGATACCGCACTAGAGATTGATCTTTCCCCCCCTCACGTCCCCATTCTGCTCTTGCAAGCGTATCCTCTGATGCCGAATTGATCAGAAATACCTCATCGTTTGTATTGCTCAGTCCCCTACTGCCTATCTTGCCATCATCCACGAAAACTTTGCCTTCAAATCCAGTCGGTGTTCCACCGCCAAAAAGTACGATGTATTCACCCGGATCAATCCATGTCTCTTCGGGAAAAGTGAAACGCTTGCTCGTATTAGAGTTGTCTAATAGTTCCCATCCGCCGATTAGAATGGGCTTCAATCCAGTATTCAGTATTTCGATAAATTCGTCCTCATAGCGTTCTTGCATCCCATCGCCGTTGGCATCTCCCGCATCTCCCGATGGCGGGTCTGCCAAAATTTCGTTGATCACGACAACCTCTTCAACGCCTTCGCCAGAAAGTACATATCCCAAAGTGCCGAGGTTTGTATCCATTGTCAGATCCGCTGTAAAATCCCCGAGTCTGTCGGGGGCAAAAGAGACGGGCAAAGGCACCGCTTTATCGGGTTCAATCTCGGTAGATGATCCAGTCAATGGCATTGAAGGCATTCCGGTAAATGGTGCCGGGGGCATTCCGGTAAATGGCGCCGGGGGCAATTGAAACGCGGGATGAGAAACCCGCGGGTTGGAAATCATAAGTGCCACCGGATTCACATTTTTGATGTGGAGCGTATCGCGTGCAATATCCCCGCGACGCACGCGCCCAAAACGCAACGTATCTTGTCCCAGAACTTCACAGGCGGAAAAAATCACACCCAATGTCACAACCATAATCCCGTATTTCATGACATTGACCTCGTGCTCAACGACATTTGCAAATCGCGTGCCGAGATCAAAAAAATGGCTCAACATACATTAAATCAGCCATTTACGCCCTTGAGTATCTGGATAACCAAACGGCATCGGGGCATGAGTCGTTCAATTTTTCGACGCAGATGAATCAGATTTTTCAACAAAAAATCCCCGGCCAACAGAGTTGACCGGGGTTCATTTTTGCTTGACGTATGCCAAAAAAGCCGCTTATTGGTCTGCGTCATTTAACCAACAGGAGAGATAAAAATATGGACTGTAAATTACCCGAAGACTTTCACGCGATTCTCCAAATTGAGAATGCGTCTGAACGCCTTGACGAAGCCTTGCAGGTCGCGGAACAGATCACGGATGCCGGCGTCAAATTATACCCCAACATGGATCACGCGGCGATCTTCTCTGACCCGCCGCACCTCGTTGCCGGGCCACTGAAAACAGTGGGCTACATTGCGGGTTGGGACACCAAGTGCTATCCCTCACCCGTCGATGAACAGGATTATATCAATGTGCCCTCGGGCCTGCCCGCTGGCCACCCCGCGCTTGCACGCGGTTGGTTTCACTACGTCGCGGTGGTTCACCCGGTTGACCTGCCCGCGCGCGATCAGATGCTCGGGCAGGGATACGGCAACCCCTTCATCCACCATCTCACATGGGGCATTGTGCCGCCTGACCGAAATGGTCGAGATGATTTCGACTATGCCTGTCGGGTGATTGCCCACATGGTCAACGCGCGACAACGCATCGGCGATGATCTCAATACAGAACCGGGCACCCTGATCATGGCTTTGCCGCCCGATATCGCGCACCACCCACAATTTGAAACTGCCCTGCCCCAATTGCTCAACGGAATGGACGCCACATCGTATCAGGTTGAAACCATGCAAGGGGGCGGATTTCTGATTCAGTTTTTTGTCCTGACTGGTGGACGGATTGAAGTCGCGCTTCGCATCAACACACAGCAGACCTTCAACCCCAAAAGCGTACACAAAATCTCAGAAGACGAAATCAGCACGCAGCAGACGGACTGAGTGTGCAAAACAAAAAAGCCGGGCAAAACCCGGCTGTCAGTCTCGTCGTATCACCCTTCAGAGTGCTCGCCGCAGTCGCCAAAGTGCGGCCAAGTGGGTGCTCTTTTGAACGGTTTAGGACGCGTTAAAAGCCCATCTTTAATAGTTGTTAAAGCGAGGATGACGGTCGCAAATTTTCACATATTCCCTTTCAACCGTTCCCCTGATTGGTCAAAAGCCCAACCATTTCAACGCGGTAGCTTTCATCTTCACACGAGCTCTCCGCCACAACTGCTTCCAGCCCCTGCAGTGCATCCAAAGCAGTGGTCTCCCACCCGCACGTCGCATCCGACCAAGTCTTCAGGGGTCAGTTCCCAGAGTTTGACTTCGCGCCCAAACGCGTGCATATCGAGCATTTGGTTAAAATCGCAATCGTAAATCTCGCCCTGCCATCCCACACTGATCAGGGAGCGACACATCAAATTTTCGATCGTGTGGGGATTAAAATTGTCCTGTAATGTCTGCACATAGCTGTGGTAAATGCCTCGGCGCTTGAGAAATTCCCCGAATCGGCTGATGGGCATATTGGTGATGGTGTAGAGCTTGTTAAAGTCGATGTTGTAGCGGGCTTTCAGTTCTGCTTTGTAATCGGCTTCGAGTTCGGCCTGTGAAGGGGGAAGCGACGCACCGACCGGATTATAGACCAGATCCAATGTCAATCCCGTGCCCGGCCGCCCATATCCAATGCCATTGAGAATCTGCAACGCGCGTATGCTTTTGGTGAAAACGCCGCGCCCGCGCTGTTCATCTACATTTTCTTCGAGATAACACGGCAGCGAACACACCAATTCGATTTCGTGCGTGCGATAAAATTCCGGCAGGTCTTCTTGCCCGCGCTCAAAGATCACGGTTAGGTTGCAGCGCACCATCACGCGGCGGCCCTGCCCGCATATCCGTTCGACAAAATAGCGAAAATCTGGATTCAACTCGGGCGCGCCACCGGTGAGGTCAACCGTCTGAATATCGGACAGTGCGAGAAATGATAGGATGCGGTCGATCGTTTCGCGGCTCATAATTTCCGTGCGGGTAGGACTGGCATCCACATGACAGTGGCGACACGCTTGGTTGCACAATTTACCGACATTGACTTGCAAAATATCCAATCGGTTGCGCGTGAGTGCCACTTGCTCATCGCGGAGTTTGCTCGCAAAATCGGTCTTCTGATCGTCGTCCGCAATTTGCATCAAATCCATTGCTGTCAAAGCCATATTCTTTCCTCTCTCTATAGGGCTTCGCGGATCGCCGACCACAGCCGATAGATACCTGCCATCAGATCGGTCTTAAAATGGATGCGAATAGCCCGTCTGTTTCGGCGCGAAAGCGCGCGGGCATCGCCTAGGGCCTGTGCCTCTTTGAGCACGCCAAAAGAGAAGGCCCGTCCTGGAATCGCCACATCCGCGTCATCGTCGCTGGTTAGTTGCACGACCACCACATTGTTTGGCCCCCCTTTATGCAGTTGCCCGGTGGAATGCAGGAACCGCGGGCCAAATCCCACTGTGGTTGCCGCGCGATAGATATTTCGGATCTGATGCCTCAAGCCCTGCACGCGCGCGACCACATTTTCGTTCATATCGAGATACGCGCAAAGGGCGACATAATCGCCCGGGACAACGCGATTGAGAAATCGAGAAAAACACGCCTCGAGATTGTCGATCTTCCCAAGGGCCTGTGCATTGGCGGCATCCGCGTAAACCGCGACATCGCGGTCGCAAAACAACCGCGTTTGGACGGGTAATGCACCCTCTTTTTCAAAGGTCTGTGTCAATTGCGCGGTAAAAGTTTTGCTCTCCTGCACATCGGGTTGATCAAAGGGATTGATGTTCAAAACCGCGCCCATGACTGCTGTTGCGTATTCCCACCGAAAAAACTCTGCGCCCAATGCCAATGGCTCGGCCACGTGGAGTTGAATCACTGGAAAATGAGCCGCGCGCAGATTCTCGATGCCTGCATCTCGGTCGGGACATGTATCGCCTGTTAGACGAATATAGACAAATGCGCGATCCTCGCCATACATATCGGGCGCGGCAATGTCCTCCAAATCAATCGGTATCACCCCCCGGCCATTTTTTCCGGTGCTTTCGGCCAAAAGCTGCTCGAGCCACGCGCCGAAATCCCACAGTTTGGGCGAGGTCGAGATCGTCACTTTGTCTTTGCCTGCCTTTGCCAACTCACCCAGCATGAGGCCCAACAAAAGCCCGGGATTTTGGTCGTCCAATGCCTTGCACCGGTTGCCCATTGCCACCGCGCGTTCCAAGAACTCCTGCACGTCAATGCCGATCAATGCCGCGGGCACGATGCCGAAATGCGAGCGCGCGGAAAAACGACCACCAATCTCGGGCAACCCGTGAAAAACAGCGACAAAATCCCGTTCTCTGGCGAGTGTTTCCAGGGCAGAACCCGGGTCGGTAATGGCGACAAAATGCTGACCCGCGGCATCGCCGACCGCTTTTTGCATCTTTGCCCAAAAGAACTCGCAAAATGCGTGGGGTTCGGTGGTCGTGCCTGATTTGCTGGACACAATGCAAAGGGTCGTCTCCAGATGGATAGTATCGGCAAATCGCCGCACCTGCGCGGGAACTGTCGAATCCAATACATGCAACATGGGCCAGCCTTTGCGGCGGGCAAATGTCATTGCCAGGACTTCGGAACATAAACTGCTGCCGCCCATGCCCATGAGCAGAATATCTCTTATCCCTCTGTGGCGCACCTGCTGTGCAAACGCGCGGAGATCCGCCACTTGCTCGCGCATTTGAGGCGCGATGGTGAGCCACCCCAACCAGTCGCCCTCATCGGCCCCGGACCAAAGCGTGGCATCGCCGCGCCAAAGCCGTGCTGTATTGTCCTTTTTTGACCACGCTCTCAGCGCGCGATCAACTGTGGATTGGAACGCGCCCAAAGACGCTTGCATGTCTGAAATCTCGGTCATATCGCTTATTTTTGTTGGTTCAAAGACCAATCGTAATCGAAAAACTCAATTTGAATATCGGGATGGTTTTGCAAATACGCGGCATCGCTTTCATCGAGGAAAAGGGATATGTAATCCAACGCGGTCTCGCCCGCATTATTCGCCCGCACATACGCGGTAAAATCATCGGAAAACCAGTCGAAAATCGCGGACAGGTTCACAACGCCCTCCGGTCGGTTGATCTGCACGTGGGACGGGTTGCGAACCATGTCTCGCATGACCGCATGGAGTTGGTCGTCCAGTTCACCGGGTGTAAACGCCTGGTTTTGCAGACGCGGACAACTTATCGCCGCGCAATTGATCGCCGCGTGAATGCGCGGGTCCGCAAACTGTTTGCGAATGATCTCGTGCTCGATGCGATCCAGGGTGAGCGAACGCCCCCCGACGACAAATTGATGTCTTTTGAAAAAGCCAAAAAATAGCGCGATTTCAGTAACAGAAGAGACGGGATAGGCTTTTGAGACGCCCGCAAGCACACAGGCGTTGTACGCATTGATCCAAAAGGCAAGGCTATCCGCGCGGGTGGGAAAAAGCGCGGGGTGTGTATCGGGGCTGACCTGCGCCAGTTGATTCATAAAAGCGCGCAAATCCGCATCGGTTTTTGCGGTCTCGTAATCAACGCGTCCGCGTGCGTTCACAACCCGCCCGAGCGCGCGGTTGAGCGGTGCATAGTCATAATTCTCGGCTTCGCTTTGATGTGCAAGCCCCGCGAAAACGAGACCGATGGTCCAAATCCGCCACATTTTTTCCCCGCGTCTAGGGGTCAAAAAACGTCAGATACGGCTTGTCGTCTATTTCTCGCTGAAGCAAAACAGCCAATTCCATCGCGTGATAATCGCCCCACATCGAAGACTCACCGCACGCCACTGCCTGCCCATCGGGCACGTGGTCCCACGCATTGGGATTGTGATAAATGGAATGGAGAATGAGGCCCTGGTGGTCTTGGTCTTCAGACAAATAGGGCGCGTCAAATAGCGTGTGGGCCACGGTTAATGCAGCCTGCTGGTAGCGCGCGCCTTTGTCACCTAAGTACTTGCCCAATCGGTAAAGCCCTTGTGCCACAATGCCCGCAGCAGAACTGTCCACGGGTTCGCGCACAGTGTACGGGTCGGATATTTGATCGGCATAATCTCCTTGCCGCGCGAGGCCCGGCGCGCCCGCATCCCAAAATGGCATGCCGTCCGCGGTCGTGATCCCGTCGATGTAATAATCTGCCGTCGCGCGAGCAGCCTTGAGCATCCAACCCGCGATCGCATCTCTGCCGCCATAGGGATCGATCGCATCGTCTGACAGACGGGCCACATATTCGAGCAGTTCGGCATAGCCGGTCACAATCCAAGCCAATCCCCGCGTCCACGTTGAAAACGGCGAATATCCCTGTTGCGTGTTCGGGCAGCGATAATTGCCGTCGTTGACATTGAAAATGGATTCGTGTACCACTCGCCCGCGCGTGTCGTATCGGTCGCGTCCCTCGCCGTAATACACATTGAACCGCGCGGTTGTCTCCGCGTGGTGGATCAGGCGTTGCAGCAGCGAAATTGCGCGGTCGTTTTCCCCCATCAAGACGTGACCGAGATCGTGTGCTATAGCCAGTGCGCGACACGACCGGATGGTATCTGAAAACAGGGAATGCGGGCCATTAAACGAATAAATATATCCCTTGCCATCGCCAATGGTCGTCCAGCGAGCGGCCTGAACAGCGCCCGAGGCTTTGAGTGCCAGTTCGTAAAAGTGCCGCTCCCACGGGTTTTCAGGGAGCAGGCCCTCTCGCATCAACCGACGCAAATTGCCATAAGTCGATACATTGTTAAACCCGTGATCATGCACGCCAATATGCGTCACATGAGATGCCATGCGCTCAACCGTGCCCTGGCGCCCGAGCTGCAACAGGTCTTTCTCGCCCGTGATCTCGTAGCCCAAAATCGCGCATCCAAATTGAAATCCCTGCGTCCACTCGGTCCATCCCCGCGTGGTATATTTCCCCCCCACTGTAAAGACTGGCGTTCCCTGCCCTGGATCCCATGCAGAGTCAATGCTGCGAATTTTCTGGGCAGCCAGCGTGAAAAAGCGATTCAGCCTGCCTTTCAGGTCGCCAAGTCGCATATCGACATTTACTTTCAAGTCCCACCTCCTGAAAAAACACCCTTGACCAAACAAACGCCGCAGAATATCATGCCGGGCAGGAAAAAGCAAGAGGCCCCATGGTCAATTCGCTGTCTGCCCGACCGCCTTGAGGGTTGGACAGGCTGACCACGGACTTCTCACTTATCCTCGATTTACCGCTTCGGCAAAATCAATATCCGCACGGGTGACGGCATTTTCACTGTGCGTCGTCACCGAGACCGTGAGGGTCTTGGTTCGGCTGTTGAGACGGATATCGGAATGGTGGTTGTTTTCATCCATAATTTTTGTCAGCCGGCGCACAAAGGCCATGGTGGGCACAAATTTTTCAAAATGCCAAACGCGCTGCAATTCCTTTGTGTCTTCGAGATATTCCCAACCCTCGAGATCGGCGACCTCTGCGCGAATCTCATCTTCGGTCAGTCGGGTTTTGTCTTCAATAGCCATCGATATACCTCCAGCGTGAAAAATAAAAAAATAGAGCACAACATCAGGGGGCAGCGATCTTTTGATCATGCCAAGCAGCCAATTCAAGCGCGCTTTGGTAATGTTGCGGCGTGTTGATATTCATCAGAAACAGCAGGTCCGGATCGACCTGTACGAGGCCGTCTTTTTCGAGCATGTGGACGCTGCATGCTTCGACCAATGCCAAAAGCCGTCGCTCGCCTCGTTTGAGCAACGCGTTGGCCGTTTTCCAAACCGCGGTTCGATAAAGCGCGCACAAAGGACACAACTGATCATCTACGCGAGGAATGATGATCTCTGCCTCTGTGGTCCTACGCGATTTGAGACATTGGATCAGTTCAGGACTCATGAACGGCATATCGCAGGCCGTAGCCAGTGCCCATTCGGAAATCCCCTCTGCGTATTTTAGCCCCGCCATGAGTCCCATTAACGGGCCCTGATTCGCCACGGGATCACAGATAGACGACACATTGGGGATGGGCGGCAAGTTCTGACCGCGCGCATGCACGATCACAATTGGACAAACAGCACCCCTCAGATTTCCAACACTTCGCAGGAGCAGGGTTTCGCTGCCAAAGGGCAAGTCAAACTTGGGTTTGCCCATTCGCCTGCTTTCGCCGCCTGTAAGGATGATTCCAGAGCAGTTCATTGTGTGCCCGTTCACAGCAAAAGAAGGACGCTTTCACACGCCCTTCTTTGACGTCGTTCAATACCCCAGATTCTCGGCTTCTTCAGATGTGTAATATCTGATGCCTTTGCCCTCCAGTTTCTTTCGCGCCTTTTTGCTCCGTTTGCCACCCTGTCGTACGAGCGTGAGTAAACGCTTTGTTTCTTTGAGGTCTTTATTGACGTAATTGGACTTCAAAACACAATCGCCTTAAAAAAAGATACGGCAATTCGCTGATTGCGCGCGACGCTCGGTGTAGGATGTGGCTATCGCCATGCCGTGGGCGTGCGCCTGTGCTTCGCACTTGTCTATTCGACATTAAGAATATATACAAAGAGGCTGTCAATTGCAAATGACCGCTATCGCAGCGATACCCCGCTTGGCTTACTCGGGCAAGTTCTGTATATTAAAACCTGATGTTTCGCTATCCCGCCGCCTAAGGGCAATGCGCTTTGACATGCTCGGCGCAAAAGGTGCTCGTTTTCTGAGGTAGGGCAGATGGGATTGATCGCTAACCGCTGATTGCTGCTAACAACATGCCAAAGGAAATTGAACGCAAATTTTGTGTGCGAGAGATGCCGGATCTGGCGATATGCAAAGGGGTGGACATCTCGCAGGGATATCTCGTGGTGGATACAGAGGGCACAGAGGTTCGGTTGCGCCGCAAAGGCGAGCAATTTTACCAGACGGTGAAACTGGGCAAGGGCGTGAAACGGACAGAAGTTGAGGTCGAATTGCACCGCGCGCAGTTTGACCTCTTGTGGCCTTTGACCGCGGGCAGGCGCGTGGAAAAAGCGCGCTATGAGGTGACCGAAGGGGTGGGGACGATTGAATTGGATGTGTATCGCGGTCGCCTGAAAGGTCTGGTGGTAGCCGAGGTTGAGTTTGAGAGCGTGCCCGAAAGTGCGCGCTTTGTCCCGCCGCCCTGGTTTGGACGGGATGTGACGGATGATGATCGCTACAAGAATGCAACCCTCGCACAGATGGGGATGCCCGATGATCACGCGCGGTGAAACATACGTTTTAAGTGAGCCACACGGACGGGATTGGGTTGGGCAACTCGCGCCCGATCGCGTGGTATTTTTGTCTGAGGTGGAAGACGCGGTTCAGTATTTTGACACGTTTGACTGGCGGTTGTATCGCAAAGGGCTCGCGCTGATGCAAGTGGGGCGCGCGGCGTTTTTACAGCGCATTTCAGATGGCGAAATACGCGATCGGACCGAGATGGAATTGAAAGGGTGCTTTTGGTGGATGTTTCCGGCGGGCGCGTTGCGCGATATCTTGCGGGATGCGATCTCCATTCGGGCGCTGTTGCCCCGCGCAAAGGTGAGGCAACAGGTGTGCGGATTTGGCGTTTTGAATGCCGATGAAAAGATGGTCGTGCGGTTGTTTCTCACCCATGTGCACGCGGAAAACCGGGCGGCATCTCTGACGACTTTGACTTTGCGAAGTGTGCGGGGCTATGCGCGCGAGTTTGAGGCTGTGCGCCATCGCTTTTTAAAGTTGGGTGTTGGACATCTGACCGAGAACGGGTTTGCGCGCGTGATGCACCTGGCGGGATGCGTGCCGGGAGATTATGCTTCAAAGCCCAATTTCAACCTGAATCGCGGGATGACGGGCAGCGAGGCTGCGCGCGATATTTTGACGTGTCTGCACGACGTGATGAGACAAAACGAAGCGGGCATTCGCGCGGATTGGGATACGGAGTTTTTGCACGATTTTCGCGTGGCCATTCGGCGCACGCGGTCCGCGCTGAGTCAGGTCAAAGGGGTTTTGCCCAACGATGCGGTGGCCCACTTCAAAGATGAATTTCGACAATTGGGCAGATCGACCAATCGGTTGCGCGATTTGGATGTTTATTTGCTCAAAGAGAAAACCTACCGCGCGATGTTGCCCCCGGCACTGCAACCTGGGTTGGACGCGGTGTTTTCGCGCGTAAAAAAGGAGCGTGGCGGTGCCCTGCGCGACATGGTGCAAGTTCTCGATGCCCCCGAATATCAGGCGCTGATGGATTCATGGGCCGCGTTTTTGCAGGGCGATCCTGCGTGGGGTGGCTCTGCGCCGGTTGCCGATACGCCCGCCATAGTTCTTGCGCGGGAGTTTATTTGGAAACATTTCAAGCGGGTGCTCAAAAGGGGCCGCGCCATTGCAGGCGATACGCCCGACGAAGCCCTGCACAATTTGCGAATTGACTGCAAAAAATTGCGGTATTTGTTGGAATTTTTTGCGCGGTTTTTTCCCAAAGACGAGATGGGCAAGTTGATCGGGCACTTGAAGAAATTGCAGAATAACTTGGGCGCGTTTAACGATTTATCGGTGCAGCAGCGCGAATTGACGACCTATTTGAACGCGGTGTTGCCCCGCAGCCGAAGCAAAGACCGCCTGCTTTGCGCTGCGGCCATTGGCGGGCTTGTGGCCCGGTTGCACGCCCAGCAGCGCGCGGTTCGGCGCGAATTTGGCAGTGCATTTGCCGCGTTTGCCAAAAAGAGAAATGCTCGGCTGTATCGCGGTTTGTTTGGAAAGTGACGATGAGTATTTTGGCGCTGTACAGCATGAAAGGCGGCGTGGGGAAGACCGCTGCCGCGGTGAATCTCGCCTATGAAGCGGCTCAGTCTGGCACCACCGCGCTACTGTGTGATTTAGATCCACAGGGGGCCGCGGCGTTTTATTTTCGCATTCGTCCGAAAAAAAAGTTTGGGCGCAAGCGTTTCTTGAAGGGCGGCAAACACTTGGAGAAGAATATTCGGGGTACGGACTTTGAAGGTCTGGATCTGTTGCCTTCGGCGATGTCGTTTCGCAATCTGGATTTGGGATTGAATGAGCGGTCGAAAAACAAAAACCACATTCGGCGTCTGTTGGCGCCAATGCGGAACGAGTACGATCACATTTTTTTGGATTGTCCACCCAACCTCACGCTCTTGGCCGAGCATGTTTTCAGGGCGGCAGATTATGTGCTCGTGCCGTGTATTCCGACGACCCTGTCGATGTTGACCCACCAAAAACTGCTGGATTTTTTTGCAAAAAACGGATTGAGGCGCGAGAGAGTGGTGTCGTTTTTTTCCATGGTTGAACATCGAAAAAAAATGCACCGGGAGATGATCGCGCAAGTGGTCGAGCGCGAGGCGAGATTTTTGGACGCGCAGATTCCCTACACGACAGATGTGGAGCAGATGGGATGGGCCAGACAACCCGTGGCGTGCTTCCGCTCGCGCTCAAAGGGCGCGCAGGCATATCGGGCGCTGTGGGCAGAACTGCAAATGCTTAGATGAATGGACGCACGTGGCACACCCACGGCATGGCAGATAGCCACACCCTACACCGAGCGTCGCGCGCAACAGGCGCGTGGGCAGACAGGCCTGTGCGTTTTGTCGCGTCCTGTGCAGTCGATAGACAAAAGACCCCCGGCAAAGATTTGTCGGGGGGTTGGCATTTGCTCGGGGTTGTATTGGCGCGATCAAAAGATGGCAAAAGACGCAAAAAAAAGCGAGGGCAAGGGGCTGAAGGCAAGCGGTATGCGTAGTGCAGCATGCAAAGTCAAATCGGTCTTACGCCGCTGATTCACTGAACCAATCGGAAACGTATGGGCATGACGAGATAGACTTTAACGGGTCTGTCGTTTTGACGCGCGGGGCTAAAACGGTATTGATAAATGGCGTTGAGCGCGGCTTTTTGAAAAATTTCTTTGCCTTTAACAGCAGTGGCCTGGGCGACGCTTCCGTCTTTGTCAATCAGCACTTTCAGGATGACCGTACCCTCAATGCCCGCCTTGAGCGCGACTTTGGGATAGTCTGGCGTCACTTGTTTGATGATCTCGGGTTTTGTTTCGACCATGAAATATTCGAGTATTTCCTCTTCGGGTTCCTCTATGACGGTCTGTTCAGGGGGCGGCGGCACGTCAATAGAGATATGTTCAAAATCGAGGTCCGTGGTTTCGATGGTGACGTCGTCGGGCACGTCCTCGCTTTCTGTTGCAATGGGAATTGACGGACGCGGCGGTGGCGCGCGGTAAATTTGACGGGTCTCTGGAATATCGACGGTCTCGATCAGGATGCGCGGACGCTCCACCTTGCGCGTGCTCGCTGTGAATGTGGGAAACACAATCCCCATGCTCATGTGCAAGATAAATGCAATCCCCGTGCAGATATGCAGCTTGCGTTTGTAAGTGCGTTTGAGATCGTGAGCTGAATTTTTGGTGCGCGGGATTTCAGGTGTAATCCACGGATCTGAATTTTTTGGAGATGAAATGTTCATGGTTTTTCTCGGCTTGCAGAGGTTTTGAGTCAGACAGCCTGCCCCCCGATTGTCAAATGCTATATTGTACGTCGCTCTGCTTAGAATGGCAATATTTTTCCTAGACCCTGTTCGACAAACCGCTTGTGCGTTCATGCTGTGTATCAATATATTGTCGGTGAGACAACTCAAATGCCCGGAAGAACCACAATGGAAAATCGTTTTTCTCATTTGATATTTGCGTGTGTTGCGGGCATGCTGGCCGGGTGTTACAACCCCAAGCGCGATCTGAGCATAGACCCATACAATACGCCGATCATCCATATCCTCGACGCCGCGTATGACGCGCCTGCAGGCATGGTCGTTGTGCAGTGGGAGTATTTGGGGCAGAAGCGCGTGGAGAACTTTGTCCTCGAGCGCAGAGAGGTCAGTGGATTTAAACCCGTCAAGCGTTCCGTCAGTGCCAATGCCCATGGGCAATACGCGACTTTGGGCGCGTTTCGGGATGGTGATCTGTTAGCAGGCGAGCACATGCAATACCGCGTGGTGGCCGAATATCGCTCGGGCGGTTTGGTGCGCACGCCTGCCGTCAAAGTGCCCATTCCTGGGGCTGGTTTGCGCGAAATTCGGCGCGATCCCGTCGCCCTTGCCGTGCAGGTCGTCTGGCAGGCAGGAGATGGGGTGGCGGCTTATGAAGTGGTGCGAACGCCTTTAGGCGGCGATATCGAGATCATCTTCGCCACCCAAGACCCTCGGCAGACCTCCTTTTGGGATCGGTCAATTGCCGACAATCGGCCCTATGATTACGCCATCTGGTCTCGCCTGTCAATGGGCGTGCAACTCACCAGTCGCAGGGTGCGCGTGCAATTTTATCGCGAAGGCGGGCGGCATTTTGTCGAAACCCTGCACGGCGGGGGCGAGCGGATGCGGCTCTCGGCTGCCGACAGCGAGGGCGAAGCCGACATGCTAGCACTCGTCGGACGGGGCAATCAGATTTCTCTGTCTCGACTTCGGCATACCCTGAATGTCGATATGCCCGATATGCCGCACATATCGCGGCGGCTCGTCGGGATTTCTTTTTTTCAATTGAGCGACCTCGTGCCGCAGTCGCTCGATCTGGCCGGGCCTTCCCTGACCGGGCTTCGGGTTGCGTTTCCGCGCGCGTACATCGGGGGCCTCAATGCGGTTGGGCGTGTCGTGGTTGTGGGCATTGCGCTCGAGAACCGCAGACAGGTGTGGTTTATGCCCGACAATTGGGTCAGCCAGTCTTCGCAGGTGCGCTTGGCGCACGACGATCAACAGCGGGTTTACGTGGCGACAGATGGGCAATTGCGCGTCTATTCCGCAGGGGGAGATCCGATGGGCACTTTCGATCTCGAAAATGGCGACCCCGTGGATATCGCGGTTCAAAACGGCGTTCTTTGGGCCGCGTGGGCGAATCGGGTGCAGCGCGGGATCTTGCACTTCTCAGGTGGGGTACTCGAGAATATCGCGTGGGTGGATGTGTTGCTGCAGCCTCAGAGCAAACCGCTCGCTTTAACGCTCAATGCCGCGGGTCAGGCTTTTGTGCTGGATCGCACGCGGGTGCGCGCGTTTAAGGCAGATGGCACAGCACTGATAGCGTGGCTCCTGCCTTCGGGTGCTTATGCAGCAGGTGATCTGACCATTGGTGGGTCCGCCAGAAATCTCGTACATCTTTCAGATGAAAATGGGGAGGTCATAACCTATGTGCCATAGATGGCTTGCTTGCCTGTGCCTGTTTGCACCTGTCTGGGCATGGGCGCAAGCGAGCGAGACACCGCAAGACGTCGCCGAAAACGCGCAGGGCGCGTATCGCGCAGGCGATTATGCCCGCGCATTTCAGATCTTGTCCCACCTGCCGGGCTTATTGGGCGTGGTGCCTTTGTTCGACCAGCCAGAACAGCGCGATCGGGCGGAGATTTTCTTTTCTCTGGGACGCATTCACATGGCATGTGGGGATACCGCGCGCGCGCGTTTGGCACTCGTTGAGGCGTTTCGCCTGGATCCACAGGCCAATCGGGGGATTATGAACCTCGATAGCGATTCGGTGCTCATAGAGACGCGGGCATTGCTTTTGGGCATGCGCCGCAACGCGCGGCGACAAACCCTTGGGAAAACCACGTTTTGGGGGGCTGCGGGTCGGTCCCTGCTCTTGCCGGGTTGGGGGCAAGTGTACCGAGGGCATAAAAGACGGGGGTATGGCTTTATGGGAACGTCGGCAGTGCTGGCCGCGGTCTGGTTTGTGACCGACAGATCCTATCGCAGCGCGTACAACGCCTATCGCAGCACCCGTCTCGATGATTTGCGACTGGATCTGCGCGCGGCACATGCAGGCTCTGCCGATGCGTTTACCGAAAACTTTGAACGCGCCCAATCGCGCGCCAAGCGGGCGAATCTCGCGCTGTTTTTGCTCACAGGGGTCTGGTTGTCCAGTGTTTTGGATCATGTGATCATTGGCCCCGCGCGGGTTTCCTTTTCGCTGCCGATAGGATGAGAGAGATGGCATTGAAGTCCTCATTGGGGCGAAGTATTTATTTTTTTGCCGCGCTGTTTTTGCCCGCCAGTGTCTTTTCCCAACCGCATGCCGTCTCTTTCCGCTTGGCAGTTACGCCTTTTTATTTTCCCTCTAACCGCGATTACGGCATCCACATCGCCGACCGCATCGCTTATGAACTCCATTGCCGCGCGTATGTTCCCGCTTTGGAACGGGCGCGTTTTGTCTTGATAGAAACCGATACACTGACTGCGGCGATGCAACGGGCGATTGATCAATCGCAAGGCCGGCTTTCCCCCGCGCTGCGCGAATCCCTCAGAAAAAGGGTATCCGCCACATATCTTTTGGCCGGTTCTGTCACATTTACGGGCATTTATCTGATCGATCTCAAACTCGTGGATCTTCGGACGGGCGCGATTGCGTGGCGAGGTCGCGTGCGGGACAATCCGGCGTGGGTGTGGACGCGGGCGCATCGCTCTGTGGGGGAAATTCCCGCTGCCGAAGTCAGGTCCCGTCTGGGATTTGCCGAAACGGAAACACCTGCGCGCGCGCCGGATGCCGAGCAGTTGCCGCGCGATGTCCTCTTGCAACCGCTTTTTACCGCGGATTATACCGCCCTTGCCGCGGATTGTGAAACGCGCCTTCAACGCGCGATTCAGCGCGATGGCCTGTTTTCCCTTGTGCCGGGCGCGTTAAAGGGGGAACAAGGTCGCGTGCGGTTTGCTCGCCTCCGCCCCCATTTGCGCCAACACGCGTCGGAAACGACCCTCGCCGACGCGATCCTGATGGGCAGTTTGCTCACGCTGGGCAAAGAAGGTACCGCGGACAATATCGGCGTGGTGCTGCGTTTGATCGAGGTGGAGACCGGGCAAATTCTGTGGATGGGGGCTTCGAGTGGGCGGCGGGTGTGGCGATGGGACAAAATGGCGGATATCGTGTCGGCGATGATGGGGCGGCTCGCCGAGGACCTGGCGCAGTATGGGGCCGGGGCGGCAGAAACGCAGATTGCGGCGTTGCGCGAGCGGGCAAAAGACGGGCAATCGTGGCACGCGCTCGGGCAGGCATTGCTCGAGCGCGGGTTGCATAAACAGGCCGAAGAGGCGTTTGAACGCGCGTTGACATTTCCCGATGCAGTCGCCCAAGCACATGCGGGCAAAGGCCTGGTGTTGCTGCGGCGCGGGGGGCATTTCGACGATGGGATCAAGGCACTTAGGGCTGCCGTGCGATCTGACCCCGATTATTTGGACGCGTACGCGTTTCTGGCGCAGGCCTTTCTCGATCGGGATATGGTCGATGGCGTGGAGATCGCCCACCGAGCCATTCGGCGAGATTCCACGTATGCCCCGCCGTATCGCGTGCTGGGTGACTGGTATGCACATCGCGAAGACGATCAAAAGGCACGGGCGTTTTACCAGACGTATTTGGCACTCGACCCCGACGACAACGAGGTCGCGGTTCGGCTGGGCAGAAGTCTATTGCGTTTGAAAAATTATCGGGACATCGACCGTTTCATCGCGCCCGTCGCGCGTGCAAAACCCGAAGCCCTAGACCTGTTGCCCATCGTGGCCATCAAAGCCCTGCGGGTGAAACGCTACCGGGAATCGACCCAGTTGTTCGAGCGATTTCTGGCGCAGATCGACGCGCGCGAACGCCAGCTATACGACGATATTTGGGCGTTGTTGTCAGACGAAGAAAAAGTGGCGTATCGCGCGCTGGACGATGCACAAAGGGAAAGGTATCGCGTGCGTTTCTGGCGCGCCAAAAACCCGAATTTGTCCAAGGCGTACAACGAGCGACAACTGGCGCACTACGAGCGGGTGTGGGTCGCGCGCTGGGAATTTGGACGGGAAAACCATCCGTGGGATCGCCGAGGGGAAGTCTATATTCGCTACGGTGAGCCCGATTATCGCTCGCGGTCGGGATGGATTCCCGCGCTGCCCTCTGCGCGCGTGCAAGAAGTGAAGGAAAAGGTGTACCGAGAATTGTATCGGGATCCCAACGCGGGCGAATTGATCGGCCCGGTCTTTCCCATTCGCAGCGACCGCGGGTTTTCCGCGGTGCAAGAGCGGGAAGCCGCGGTTCTCGATCTTCCCGATCAAAATGCCGCGGATCCGACTGGCGCGCGCGACGAAGCCCCCATTCGCAGCGACCCTTCGCAGGAAGCTTACGCGCCCGTAACCATGCAGCACGACCGCAGCATTGTGCCGTGGGAATCGTGGGTTTATACCGATATAGATGGGGGCATGGTCATCGATTTTACGCGCGAATTGGGTGGGGTTTCCGGATTTGATTTCGCGCCTGTTCCGCCCATTCCCCCCACCATGCTCCAAGACAATATCCGCATTGCCGAACACGCCCCGGCGATGCGCTACCAAAACGCCGTGGTCAATCAGCCCGACGCATTTCGCGCCGCCCCCGGTTTGTCGCTGGGCGCGTTTTATTGCGACTTGGTGGACTTTCGGGGCAGTGCGAGCAGAACCCGGGTGGATATCGCGTATGGCGTGCCCCTCGAAAATTTGCTCGTGATGACAGACGGACGGCAGCCTCAGGTGGTGATCGAGCGCGCGGTGGCGTTGGCCGATTCGGCCTATGGCGTGGTGTATCGGCACGCGCAAAAAGTGCAATTGGCCGTGGATACCGCAGATGTTGTCACCCGTGAAGTCGTGGATATCGCGCGCCAAGATGTACCTGCAGGCCCGTATCACCTCACGGTGACCGTCACCGATGCGATGAGCGGACGGCAGGGGGTGTTCGCTCGCGATGTGGTGATCGATGACTACGGCGAGGGGTCGCTTCTGATGAGCGATCTCATGATCGTTAAAAGCCTGTCGGATACGCCGCGCGATACGCGCTTTCGGCGGGGGAATTGGCATGTGGTTCCCAATCCTCGGCGCGCGCTTTACGCGCCCAATGCCCTGGCGTTTTATTGCGAAGTCTACAATTTGGCAAAAGACGAGTTTGGGCAGACCCGATATCGCGTGACGACCGCGGTCAAAGCCATTGGCACGGGGCAGCGGCGTTTGCCGGGCGCGGTTGAACGGCCCGAGGTCGCGCTGTCTTATGAGCAAGTAGGCAACAATGACTGGGAACGCCTGCCCCTTGAAGTCCGCCTGGAACACGCACAGGCCGGGCAGAATCGCCTCTTTGTGATCATCGAGGACCTCGTTGCGGGAACGCGGGTGGCAAAGGATACCTTTTTTGAGTATATTCGCTAAACCGTTTGAAACCACAGACAAAAAGGCAAAACCGCAACGGCGCAAAGAGATGCGTGCAAGTCGCCGCGATTTGACAGAAATGCGTGTATTGCTTAAGTTTCCGACATTACGCAGTTTGGCAAATATCCCCGAGATATAGAGGCGTTGCGTAATATCGGCGATTCAAAAAGGACGGGAGAATGGAAAAGCCCGATTTTAGCGAAGATGATCGCATATTGGCCGGTCTGACCGACGATGCCGATATTGAAGCCTTTGGCAATCTGATGGCACACGCACACGAGCAGGGGGTCAGCGCTGCGGATTTTATTCGGGAAGAACCGAGGCGCACTTCTCGAAGGCGCATTCGCAAACTCTGTTTGAAAAACCGCAAGCGATCCCTGCAAGTGATGCTGCAATCCGTTATGAAATCCCTGTGGGATCGCCCGGTGACCGACATATCGGCTGTCGAATCGCTGTATGGAATTCCCCCGCAACTGGGCAAACCCCACCGCAATGGGTACAGCGAAAGGAATAGGGGTGAATAATCCACTGATCCTTCGGGCGCACATTGCCGAAATTGAAGCCCTTCGAGACGACCTGTTGCCCTCTGTGAAAAGTGGACAGGGCGACGCTCGCGAACTCGCGGTCGCCCTCCACAAAGTTGCAATGGAAAAACGCGATCGACTGCGGGGGCACACCAACGGACAACCCCGATGGGGAGATCGGTAAGCGGCAATGATGCTGTTTTTTGGGGGTGCATTATGGGGCGTATTTTAGCCGTTGACTTTGGCAAGCGGCGCATTGGCCTCGCGATTTGCGACGCATTGCAAATTGCAGTGCGCGGATTGCCTACGCTCACAGTACGCAATTTTAAGGACAGCGTGGCGCAGGTCGCACAGGTCGCGGGACGAGAATCCGCCGGGCAAGTGGTCGTTGGCTTGCCCTTAAACATGGACGGCAGCCGCGGGGACATGGCGCGTGCCGCAGAACATTTTGCGTCTCAACTCGCCGCGTTGTGCGGCCTGCCTGTTGGCATGTTTGATGAACGGCTTTCATCGGCAGGTGCAAAGCGCGAGTTGAAGGCCATGCAGACCAAGACGCTCGATGGCGCGGTAGATCGCATGGCTGCTGTATTGATTCTCGAGACCTATTTGCAGTGCAAAGGGAGATAGACCGTCATGTCAAAATTTATCACGGTTGTGCTCACGGTGCCAATCGCGTGCTTTTTGGGTGCTTGTGCGGGAATTTTATTTTTGAATCAACCGACCGGCGTTGAGGCCAAAGACATCGAGATTCAAAAGGGGGCATCCGTTGAACAGATCGGGCGCCAACTCTATGGGGAACGCCTGATCCGCAGCCCGCGCGTGTTGCAAATTTTCGCGTACTTAAAAGGCAGCAGTCGCAAATTGATGGCGGGCGTTCATCCCTTTGATGGACGCATGACGACGTGGCAGGTTTTGCACGAGTTGGAGCACCCGAGAGATGTCACCGTGAATGTGACGATTCCCGAGGGGTTGCGAAAAGAAAGGGTCGCGGCACTCTTGGCTGAAAAATTGAATCTCGACGAACAAAAACTGCTCGCGCTGATGAAAGACCCCGCGTTTTGCAAATCGCTTTCCGTGCCAGCCAAAGATCTCGAGGGGTATTTGTTCCCCGAAACCTATCAATTTTCCGCGATCGCATCCGAACAGCGGGTGCTGCACAGGATCGTCAAACACTTTCACACTGTTTTTGATGAACGACTCCAAAAGCGCGCGCGCGCGCGCGGGATGAGTGTTCACGAGGTGGTCACGCTGGCCTCCATTGTCGAAGGGGAAACCTGTTGGGATAACGAGCGGGATTCCATTGCGGCTGTGTATCATAACCGCCTGAAAAAGAAGATGCGTCTGCAAGCCGATCCCACCGTGCAGTATGCCCTTCCCGATGGCCCTCGGCGGCTGTTTTACAGCGATTACCGCTATGATTCGCCCTATAATACCTATCGCTATGGGGGGTTGCCGCCCGGGCCTATTGGCAGCCCTAGCCGCGCGTCTATCGAAGCCGTGCTATTTCCCGCGGATATCGATTACCTGTATTTTGTTGCAACGGGCGAAGGAGGCCATATTTTCACGCGCACCTTCCAAGCACACGCGGATGCCAAACAAAAGACGTTGGCTGCAAGGGAAAATTCCTGGCGCGAAAGTGAGGAGAGCGAGGCGAGTGAGGAGTAGAGGGAGGCCGGGGTTGGTCAGAATACCGCAGGCCCTTGGTTCAGCGCGACCGTGCAATAGATCAAAAAAGCCCGAATGACGACTCCGTGGATTTGTAAATTCAAAGGAACTCTCATGCCCGAATCTCCCAATATCGTCCTCGTCTTTGGCGATCAGTGGCGCGCACAGGCGTTTGGTTATGCCGGCGACCCATGTGTGCAAACCCCGAACATTGACCGCCTGGCGTCTCAAAGCATCAATGCCACGCACGCGGTTTCGGGCTGCTCGGTCTGCTGCCCTGCGCGCGCGTCCCTGCTCACGGGGCAATATCCTCTCACGCACGGCGTTTTTGTCAATGATGTCCACTTGAGCGACAACGGCAACAGCCTGGCACACGCGTTCAAAAACGCGGGGTACGATACCGCGTACGTGGGCAAATGGCACGTCAATGCGAATGGCCGATCCCGCTACATCCCACCCCAAAACCGGCAGGGGTTTGACTACTGGAAAGTGCTGGAATGCACGCACAACTACAACCGCTCGTTTTACTATGCCAACGAATCCGACGAAAAGCGCGTCTGGGAGGGATACGACGCCTTCGCGCAAACGCGCGATGTGCAGCACTACATTCGGCATCACAACTCGGAAAATCCCTTCCTCCTCGTGCTTTCATGGGGGCCACCGCACGCGCCTTATGAAACCGCACCTGAAAAATACCGCGCCCTGTACCGCCCTGAGGACATACCCCTGCGCGCGAATGTGCCCCCTCAATCTGAAGCAAACGCTCGAAAATGGATCGCGGGATACTACGCCCACTGCACCGCGCTCGACGATTGCATGGGCGATTTGCTCCAAACCATCGACGACACGGGCATGGGCGACAACACGCTCGTGCTCTTCTTTTCCGATCACGGCGACATGCTCGGCTCGCAGGGCAGCGCGAAGAAGCAACAGCCCTGGGAAGAGTCCATTCGCATCCCCTTTCTGTTGCGGTGGCCTGCCCAATTTGGATGCAGTGGTCGCGAAATCCACGACCCCATTGACATCCCCGACATCATGCCCACGCTCTTGAGCCTGTGCGGGATTGACATCCCCGACACGGTCGAGGGCCTGGATTATTCCGCCTATCTCAACGGCGGTGACAACCCCTCTGACGGCGCAGCCCTTTTGCAATGCCCGCAACCCTTTGGGCAGTGGACGCGCGCGCGCGGTGGGCGTGAATATCGCGGCCTACGCACGGGTCAATACACTTATGTTCGCGCGCTCGACGGCCCGTGGTTGCTCTACGACAACGCAGCCGATCCCTTCCAGTTGAACAACCTCATTGACCACCCGGAATGCGCGGATTTGCGCCGCGAACTGGACAACTGGCTCCAGGACCGCCTCAACGCGCAAAACGATGACTTTCTGCCCGGCGCAGCCTATATCCAACGCTGGGGATACACCGTCAATGAAAGCGGCACTGTGCCATACACAAATTAACCGATGGAGCGCGAACGTGAATCGCGGGAAAAATGTTTTGGGCGAAGACCTCGACGACTGTTGCACGGATCCCGTAACGGGATTTTTTCGAGACGGATGTTGCCGCACGGGACCAGGCGATCTGGGGTTGCACATCCTCTGCGCTGAAATGACCGAAGAATTTTTGGCCTTCTCCCGATCTGTGGGCAATGACCTGAGCACCCCTGTGCCGGAATTTCGCTTTCCCGGCCTCAAACCCGGCGACCGCTGGTGTTTGTGCGTCCAACGCTGGGTTGAAGCACGCGACGCGGGTGTCGCCCCTCCGGTCTTTCTTGCGGGCACGCATATCTCCACACTCGAATTTGTCGATTTGGACGATCTCAAAGCCCATGCACTGGACGGTTGAGAGGCGGACGCGATCTATTCCTGACTCGTTTACTCGTATGATCGCTGCACACTCCCCTTTACTTCGTCGTAGGGTGTGGCTACGCCATGCCTGCACTTTGCACTGTCTTTATACGCACTTAACGCACTTTACCAATGTCCGATCTGCAAGTCCCCCGCCGTCGCTGGGGCAAAACCGAACTCTCCATTCCCGTGATCCCGTTTGGCACGCAGGGATTTGGCAACAACTTTGGCGCCGTAACCGATGATGAGGCATTGGACCTCATTCGGTTTGCCGTTGATATTGGCGTCAACCACTTTGATTGCGCGCGGTGTTATGGCGACTCGCTCCGCAAACTCGGCCTCGCCATCAAACAGGGCGTTGTCCGGCGCGATGAAATCATCATTAGCGGGCGCGTCTGCTGTCACAGCGCGGCCCTATGGGGGGGATATGGCCGCGGAGAACCCGACTACACGAGCGAGCGCGTGCTCGCCGACGTGGAAGACCAACTCGAAATTTTGGGCATTGATCACTTTGACGTGCTCTTTCTTCACGACCCCGAAAACGTCGAACCCACACTCGCTTCGGGTGGCGCGCTCGAAGGCTTGGAAAACGCGCGCGAACGGGGGTGGGTCAACTTCATCGGCTACGGCATGCGGCCCCACGACTTTCACCTCGCGCACATGGAATCGGGGCGCACCGACTGCTTCCTGTGTTTTGGCGATCACAATCTCTTGCGGCAAACCATCGGCGAAGATATCCTGCCCGCCGCGGATGAGCGCGACCTGGGCGTGATGAATGGCTGGTCCATCATGCGCGGTTATCTCACGGGCGTACCTGTGGAAAACTTTGTCCCCCGCGACCGCTGGCAAAAAGACCACCAGCGCGCGGAAAACATGCGCCTGTGGTGCGAAGAACGCGGGCACAACCTGCTCGAACTCACCTTGCAATTCTCCATTCGCGAAACCCGCATCCACGGCAACCCGCTCGGCAGTTTGAACAAAGCGCAACTCGAAGCCAATGTCCGCGCGGCATGTGCAACGGTTTCCAACGAGGTATTCAAAGCGTTTTTCGCCGCGGGGCTTTAGGCCCTTGTGATGTCAAGACGATGACATGGAGGGGATCCTGTCACCTATGCAAATGCACACCTATCAACCCGCGCATCTTCACGCGCTTGCGAGATGTCTATTTGAAGCGTCGGGCGCGACTGATGACATCGCGCGTATTGTCGCCAAAATTTTGGTCAACGCCAACCTCGCCGGTCACGATTCTCATGGCGTTCTTCGCATTCCCGTGTATCTCCACCGCATATTCGAGGGCCGCATGGATCCCGCGGCAGAACCCACCACAGTGCGCGAATCGGCCACCACATTGGTTATGGATGGCAATCGCGGGCCGGGCCACCTCACGGCTTACCGCGCGCTCCACAAAGCCATGCAAAAAGCGCGAACCTCTGAAATCTGTTCGGTTTCATTCACGCGGATCGAACACATCGGCCGTCTGGGCGAATATGCCGAAATGGCCGCGCACGCGGGTTTTATTGGCATCAGCATGGTCGGCAGGGGATCGCCCAACGCCATGAAAGTCCTTCCCTTTGGCGGAAAAAAAGGCAGCCTGGGCACCAACCCCATTGCCGTGGGGATTCCCACGGGGGACGAGATTCCCTTTGTCCTAGATGTCGCCACCTCAACGGTCGCCGAAGGCAAACTCCAAGTCGCGCGAAGCAAAAATCTATCGGTACCAGACCATCTCATTGTCGATAAAAACAACATCCCTTCAACCGATCCCCACGATTTTTACGACGGCGGATATCTGCGTACCTTTGCAGAACACAAGGGCTATGCGTTTTCTCTGCTCGCCTGTTTGATGGGGCAACTTTCGGGAAACCGCGGTGAAGGCGCGCCTTCTGGGGGTGCTTTCATGCAGGTCATCCACATCGACGCATTCACAGATTTGAACGGTTACCAACAGGGCATTCGCGCGTTCTTAAACGCGATGAAAACAACCGAACCCGCCGATGGCATAGGCGAAGTTCAGGTTCCCGGGGAATTTGAACACCGCAACCGCATGCACCGCCTCAAATACGGCATCGAAATACCCGACACCATCAACGAGCAACTTTTCGAATGGGCAGACCGCCTCGAGGTGTGTACGCGCCCCACCATCGTGGAAGACAAAGACAGAGCGCATTATTGTTCACGGCGGGATTTCGGGTGGGCCTAAAACCCATGTCGCGCGCGGGGATTGGACACCACTTGAGATCGAGCAATTTTGTAAAAAAAAGGGGTGAAACCCAGTGTCGGTTTCACCCCTTTGCGTTTTGATGTTGTGGCGATTAGTCCGCCGCCTCACTGTGATCCATCGAGCAGAACGCTTGGTAATCCATGAGTTCGGTAATCGTGGGATTGTCGCCACAAACAGGGCAATTTTTATCGCGACGGATCTTAAACGTGTTGAAGTTCATTTGCAGGGCATCGTACATCAGCAAGCGACCGATGAGTGGATTTCCCTGGCCGAGAATCAATTTGACAACTTCAGTGGCCTGCACGAGGCCAACCGTGCCGGGCAAAACACCCAGCACACCGGCTTCGTCTCACGAAGGCGCCAAATCTGCCGGTGGCGGCGCGGGATAGAGGCATCGGTAGCATGGCCCTTCGCCATCGCACGGATACACCGTGACCTGACCTTCAAAGCGGAAGATACTGCCGTCCACGATGGGCTTCTTGAGGAACACGCACGCATCGTTGACCAGATAGCGCGTTGGAAAGTTGTCACATCCGTTGACAACAATATCGTACTTGGGGAGAACATCCATGATGTTGTCGGACGTGAGGTAATTGGTGTGTGGAATCACATGACAGCCGGGGTTGATCTCTTTGAGCGTCTCGTAAGCCGAGATGGCTTTGAGACGACCCAGGTCAGCCGTGCCGTGCAGCACCTGGCGTTGAAGGTTGGTCACATCGACGACATCCGCATCGACAATACCGAGTGTTCCAATGCCAGTCGCCGCCAGATACAGCCCCGCTGGGCTGCCCAATCCACCCGCGCCGATGAGCAGTACTTTGGCGTCGAGCAATTTGCCCTGTCCGCGTTCCCCCACTTCGGGAATGAGGAGGTGACGGGAGTAGCGCTGCACTTCGGCTTTGTCGAGCGCGCGGTCGCGGTCTATGTCTAGCCCCGCGTTTTGCCATGCATCGATGTCGCCTTGGATATACGCGACATTGGCATAGCCCATGCTCTGAAGGGCCTGTGCGGCCAACGCGCCCTGGCCTTGAGCACCATAGACAATGATCGCGCGGTCGCGGTCGTTGTCCATGCCTTCAATGCGAAGTTCGAGAAAGCCACGCGGCACATTTTCCGCGCCGGGGATGTATCCTGCGATATAGTTTTCGCGCTCGCGCACGTCGATGAGCAGCGTGCCGTTGGCATGGATTTTCTCCTGTGCGCGTTGTGGAGAAAGCCCTGTGGTGTGGGCCGCTGCCCGTGCGACGAGCATGTCATAAGTCGCGCTCATGGCGTGCCTTTCGGGTTGGTGTTTGATTCTGAATGGTCATTACAGCGGGTTCTAATGTAACGCATTTCTCGCCATCCTGCAAGCCTTCCTCAAACAATTGTAATTTCCGGCAATTCGCCTTTCCATTTTTCCAGGGCATTGGCAACGCGCTTGGCAATCTCGGCAAATGCGCGGTTTTCCCCCAGTGCTATGGGCGCGCCCGTGTCGCCACCTTTGCGAATGTCGGGATGGATGGGGATTTGCCCGAGCAGCGGCAGGGCAAACGCATCGGCTATTTGTTGCCCCCCGCCCTCGCCAAAGAGGGGCGTGCGGTCTCCGCAACATGGACAGGGGAAATAGCTCATGTTTTCGACAATGCCGAGAATGGGCACTTCCACTTTGCGAAACATTTCAATGCCGCGATGTACATCTTCCAAAGCGACGCGTTGCGGGGTGGTGACCATGACCGCACCGCTGAGAGGCACGGTTTGGGCGAGGGTGAGTTGTGCATCGCCGGTGCCGGGAGGCAGATCCACGACGAGGTAATCGAGCGCGCCCCAGATCACGTCGATCATAAATTGCTGAATCATTTTGCCCACAATGGGACCGCGCCATATCATGGGCGCGTCTTCGCCCGCAATCAGGCCGAGGGACATGAATTTTACATTGTGATTTTCGAGGGGCAGAATTTTTTGCCCAATTGCCTTGGGTCGCGTCACCGCGCCCATCATCAAAGGTACATTGGGGCCGTAAATATCTGCGTCGAGCAAGCCAACCCCCGCGCCCTGTTTGGCAAGCGCGACCGCGAGGTTCACACTGACCGTCGTCTTTCCCACGCCTCCTTTGCCACTGGCAACCGCGACAATATTTTTGACATCGGGCAAAATCTCGGGGCGTTGTGGGGAATGTGGTGTTGGCATGGCAACTCCAAAAATTTGCGATTTTTAAAAAAGAGAAAAGCTTCTTAGCAGTCAATAATTTGGCGAGATTTTCCGAAGCCGATTGACTTCCTCAATCACGCGCTCTACGACATAGTCTATCTCTTCTTCGGTATTGAATCGACCAATGCCAAAGCGAATGCTGCTTTGCGCCATGTCATTGCCAACGCCAATGGCTTTGAGCACGTAGGACGGTTCCAGAGATGCAGATGTACACGCGGAGCCGGACGAGAGGGCAATGTCGCGCAAGCCCATGAGCAGGCTTTCGCCATCCACGCCGGCAAAGCTGATGTTGAGATTGCCCGGCAGGCGTTGTTCGGGGTGGCCATTGAGTTGGAGTCGATCCAGTGCATTGAAGAGCTGGCCTTGCAGGCGAACGCGCAAATTTTGGCTGTGTTTGGCTTCGTCTTCGATGTGCTTTTGTGCAAGGGCACAGGCTTTGCCAAGCCCCACAATGCCCGGTACGTTGAGCGTGCCCGAGCGCATGCCTTTTTCATGCCCACCCCCATCGATTTGCCCCACGAGGCGAACGCGCGGGCGGCTGCGAACATAGAGCGCGCCCACGCCTTTGGGACCGTAGAATTTGTGCGCGGAAATGGAAAGCAGGTCAATGTGCATGATTTCGACATCGAGCGGGAACTTGCCAATGGCCTGCGCTGCATCCGTGTGAAAATAGATATCTTTTGCGCGACAAAGCGCGCCGATTTCTCCAATCGCCTGACATGTACCGATTTCGTTGTTGCCCGCCATGATGGAAACGAGCGCGGTGTCGTCTGTGATGGCGTTTGCAATATCGCTCGGATCGACAATGCCATGTGCATCCACGGGCAAGACCGTGACCGAGATGCCATGGCGTTCCAATGCCCGGCAAGAGTCGAGCACCGCGTGGTGTTCTGTCGCCTGGGTGATGATATGCGGAGAATCGCCCGCGGCGGCCACGCCTTTGATGGCGAGGTTGTCGGATTCTGTGGCCCCACTGGTAAAGATAATGTCTTTGGGCTGTGCATTGATGAGGCGGGCAATTTGTTCCCGCGCCTTCTCAACGGCATCTTCGGCATCCCACCCAAACGCGTGCGTGCGACTAGCGGCATTGCCAAATCGGTCTTTGAAATAAGGCAACATCGCGTCGAGCACCCGTTCATCGACGGACGTGGTGGCATTGTTGTCGAGATAGATGGGCAGTTGGATGGACATGATGGTATGAATAGCAGACGATGGCAGGAGCGGGACAGATGGCGAACCGCGGATAACCGACTGCTCAATATACCCGATTTTGCGTTGGCGTCAACACCTTCATCCTGCGTCAAACAACGCTTTGACAAAGCTCTCCGCGTCAAAGTCATCCAAATCCTCGGTGCTTTCTCCCATGCCGACAAAGCGCACGGGCAGGTCGAGTTCGTCGGCGATGGCGATGACCATACCGCCTTTGGCCGTGCCGTCGAGTTTTGCCAGAACGAGACCCGTGAGATCGACCGCGCGATAAAATTGCTTTGCTTGAATGACCGCGTTTTGTCCGGTGGTTGCGTCGAGTACGAGTAGGGTCTCATGGGGGGCACCGGGCATGGCTTTATCAACGACGCGGCGGATTTTTTTGACTTCCTCCATGAGGTTGACTTCGGTGTGCAGACGACCTGCCGTATCGATGAGCACGACGTCGATGTCGCGCGCGCTTGCCGCTCGAATCGCGTCAAATGCAACAGATGCCGCGTCCGCGCCCGGCTGATGGTGCACCATGTCTGCCCCCGTGCGGTCCGCCCAGATGCCGAGTTGGTCAATGGCCGCGGCGCGAAAAGTGTCGCTCGCGGCAAAGAGCACCCTTTTGCCTTCGCGCCTGAATTTGTGGGCCATTTTGCCAATGGTGGTGGTCTTGCCCACGCCGTTGACGCCCACGACGAGAATGACATGGGGCTTTGCCGCGAGCGCAAAAGACGCGGTATCACCTGCGGGCTGAAGGATCTTTTGGATTTCTTCTTCGAGAAATTTCTGAACTGCGGTTTCTGCATCTTCAATGGGTTCGCCAGATTCGACGCGCTCGCGCAATTGATCGATAATACGCAGGGTCGGATCCACGCCCACATCGGCCTCAATGAGAATTTCTTCGATCTCTTCAAGGGTTTCTTCGTCGAGTTCGGGGTGCCGCCGAATAACTGCGCGGATTTTTTCAATCATTCCCTCACGGGTCTTGGTCAATCCCTTCCTAAATTTGTCGATCAATTTACCGAGCATGAGAACTCCCCAAAAAAGGCGCGAAATTGTGCGTGGACATTGCGGCAAGGAAGATACACAAAACAGATTCGTTTGCCAAAAAAGATCATTTGTCAAAGAAATTCAAATGATCAAGCATCGGTCAAGCGTTTGATCCTCGATGGGTTGGGTGAACACTGGGAAAAATTGACCCCAGTCAGGTGATGAGGCAGAGATCGTCCGAATGTCGGTGGCGGCAGATATGCGAAGGCGGGGCATTGCCAAAAAAATACTGGAACGACTTTGCCGGGAAGCCATAAGCGCGGAATTTCGGCACCTCATTCTGGAAACGACTGCAACGTGGCACGCGGCGATTGCGTTCTACAAAAAATTCGGTTTTTGCGTCACGCACCGCCAGGAGGGCGCATTTGGCGGCGAAGTTCATTTTTTTCTCGATTTGACCTCATGGGAAGAGCCATAACACGGGTCTGGCAGATGCTTTGATTGCTGCTACGGCTGATATTCGCCAAGCAAATCTGGTGAAAAAAAACATTTTTCTATGTTGAAGGAGATCTCCACGCCTTGTCAAAAAAAGTAGATCTTTGTGTGGTATGGATCAAAAAGGGAACCCGCAATCGTTCTATAATTGCGGGTTCATTTTTTGATGGTGTGTCCGATCTCGGACCGCGAGTTTGTGAGGCGATCACACATTCATAAAAGCCCGTCGCTCGGGTGTTAATCGGTCTATCAGATCTTGATTTGGCTGATATGTTTGCCACTTTGGGCCATAGCGATACAAAATTGACCGCCGTACGCCGGGGTTGATTCGCCTGCCCGAACCGTGTGCCATGCAGTCCACAAACAAAAGTGCGTCGCCGGCATTCATGAACACTTCAATCGCGCCTTCCACGGTATCGAGTGAGCCGCCCGGCTTATGGGCGGGTGTTGCAAATGCCGGGTGGATGATGTTTGATTTGTGACTGCCCGGCACGACCATGGTCACACCATCTCCAGATCGCCATTCATTGAGCGCGATCATGATATTGATTTCGCCGCACCGAAATTCGTTGTTGTGATAGCGAAACTGTGTGTACATCCTGCGTTTGTGTGCCCCCGAATGCAAACGCGACGCCTGATCCTGCCCGCGAAAAATCGCGCTGCATGCCTCCAAAATAGGGCGATCTTCGCCGCCGATGTACCGATGTAAATGCCCAGTCCACGATGGGTGATTGATCAACCGTTCAAATGGCTCGCCGCATTCCACGAGATTGCCAAGTGACCGACCGAAGTTTTCATATCCCCCTTTTTTGAGATTTGGATCGGGTGGTTCTCGCGCTTCAAATAGCCGATCCAAAAGGGCGTTTAATTCATGGACCTCTTTTGATGAGAGTGCTTGCTCAAGGATCAAATATCCTCTCAGATCAAACAAATAATCTTCCATTTCTGTGGGCATAAATTTTCCTAAAAAATAAAGTGTTTATGGGGATGCGCGGTCAACTGATGAGCGCGCGCGCCGCGCGGGCGGCCATGTCCCAAAAGGGGCCGGGAAGCGTGCCCATGGCGACCGCGAGAATGATGGTCGCCATGGCCGCGAGCGCGACGAGGGGCGTGGGTTTGATGGGGTCTTGCACGGGGGGTTCTGCCCAGTAGAGTTGGCGGATAACGAGGAGATAATAATACAGGGCGACTGTGGCATTGATGGCGGCGACGAGGACGAGGTAGAATTGACCGCGTTGCAGAGCCGCGGAGAAGAGAAACCATTTGCCGACAAAACCCACGGTGGGCGGCAAACCAATGAGGCCAAACAGGCCGATGAGCAATGTAAAGCAAAGAAAGGGCGCGCGTTTGTAAAGGCCAGATACCGCGTTGATGGTGACGCGGTCTTCGCTGCGACCGACTTCACAGATGACGAGGAAACACGCAAAGGACATGGCAAAGTAGCCAATGGCGTAAAAAAGGGCTGCCGTAAGGCCAGATTCGGCAAAGGTTTGCAGGGCGAGGAGGACATAACCCGCATGCGCCACAGTGGAATATCCGAGCAGGCGTTTGAGGTCTTTTTGCGCGAGTGCGGCCAGATTGCCTAGGCTCATCGCGATGATGCTCGCCCACATAAGTAATGTTTGCGCGTGCCCCGATTCCCATGCGCCGGGCATGGGCAGCGACAGCAAGCGGCAGAGGATACCGACAGCGGCGATTTTGGAAACCGTGGCAATGAAGGTGATGACGGGATGCGGCGCGGTTTCATAGGTATCGGGTGCCCAAAAGTGGAAGGGAAACGCGCCGAGTTTAAAAAAGAATCCGGCGAATGTGAGAAGCAGGCCCAAATAGAAGATGGGTTGCGCGGTGACGTGTGGGACGCCGATGGCAGAGAAGTAGGTAGTGCCAAATGTGCCAAAGAGAAAGCTCATGCCATAGAGCGAAATGGCCGAGGCAGCCATGCCCTGCACCATATATTTGGCGGCACTTTCTCCGCCGATGTCGGCATTGCGGTGCAGGGCAACGATGATATAGACCGGATAAGCGGCCAATTCCATGGCCACATAGAGCGTGAGGAGTTCGGTGGCACTGACCATCATCATCATGCCCAAGGTGGAAAAAACCAAAAAGAGCGGGAGCTCGAGCCAACCCCTGCGATCAACCGTGAGGGGTTCGGCACTGGCGATGACCGCGAATAAGAACCCGACCGCAAGTGCGGTTTTGATCAGTTGCGAAAAGAAGTCAACCGCGTAGATGCCCGGAAAGAAGGGTTCACCTTCGAGGAACAGTGTCCAAAGGCAAGCGGCGATCATCGCAATGCCCGATACCATGGCAATGCCCCGGGCGGTGCGATAGGACCAGCCGAGTACGGCACTAAAAAAGAGTGCCAAACCCATGGTCAGGCAGACAATTTCCGGGGCAAAGAGAATCGCGTTTTCCATATTGTGACCTACAAAAGCAACCACCGCACAGACAGCCCTGAGCCTGTGAAGGGGAAGCGAGTATGAACACCGATGAACACCGATGAACTCAGTGTGGCACTCGCCAAAGTCAACACGGCAGATAGGGAATCGTGCGCTGTGCCTGATGGGTTTTGGCTGACCTATTTGCCACCTGTTTTTTCATGGGTTTCTTCATCCTGTCTATCCATGTTTAGTTTATTGGCTGTGCGTAAGGTCAGCGACCTAAAAAAGCCATTGTCGTGCTGTCGATCAAGTCGAGCATGAGGCGCGGTACAAAGCCGAAGACAATGAGCACGGCGATCAGAATGGCGCGCGGCAGCAGGTGCAGGCCGGCCATGTCCTTCGTTTTTAGATTTTCCCATTTGGGATTTGGCACACCAAAAAAGGCCGTGTTAAAGACGCGCAAAATGTAAATGGCCGTGAGCACGAGGCCAATGATGATGATGACCCCGGCGATGGGATACGTTTCCAGCGCGGCGAGGAACACGAGAAATTCGGCCCAGAAACTCGCCAGACCGGGCAGCCCGGCACCACACAGACCCGCGACAATAAAGATGGAGACTGCGCGGGGCATTTGCGCGCCCAATCCGCCAAAGTCGTCCAGAGTTTTGGAATGGGACTGGTCGTAGATATATCCTGCGGTGCTGAAAAACAGGGCAGTCATAATGCCGTGCGCAAACATCTGAAAGACCGCGCCGTTGAGCGCGTCGGCAGCAAGTGCTGATCCCAAGACCGCGAGGTTGAGGCCGAGCAGGACAATGCCCATGTGCGAGACAGATGAAAAACCGATCACAAATTTGAAGTCGGTCTGTCGCATGGCAACGCATGCACCGTAGATGATCCCAATGACCGCCAGTCCCGCGAAGGTCGGCGCCCAGTACACAGCACCTTCGGGAAGCAGGCGGATGCCCACCGTCAGCACGCCAAAAGCACCGAGTTTCATCAGGACGCCCGCGTGCAGCATGGAAACCGCAGAGGGTGCGGCAACGTGCCCGGTGGGCGACCAACCGTGGAAGGGGAACAGACCCGCTAAGACGCCAAAGCCGATGTAGATGAAGGGATACACAAAAATCTGAAATTCGGTGTCAAAGGCGTGTTTGGACAGGGCAATGAGATCAAAGGTGTTGAGCCCCGCGTGGTGATAGATTGCCAAAAGACCGGGAAAGAGGAGCGCGCTGCCAGCCAAGAGAAAGAGCATGAGTTTCATGCCGGCGTATGCTCTGTTGCCGCTGCCCCAGATCAGGATGAGGGGATACATGGGCACGACCGCGACTTCGTAAAAAAAGAAAAAGAAGAAGAGATCCAGCGACATAAAAACGCCAAACACGCCGATGACCAAGAGCACCATAAAGGCGAAGTATTCTTTCACGCGCGTTTTGAGGTCCCACATGGTGAGCACCCCGGTGAAATAGACGATGGCATTGAGCATCACGAGGACAGTGCCAAATCCGTCGACGCCGAGGTGATAGGAAATGCCAACGGCCGCGACCCAGGGGATCACTTCTTCAAACTGGATGCCGCCCATAGCGGAATCGTACCCCATCCAGAGTTGCACGCTCAAAACACAGGTCAACAAGCCACTGAATGCACAAATCAGCCGAACGCCCCGCACGGCACTTTTGGGCATAAGCAAAAGGGCGATGAGCGTGGCGACGGGCGTGAGCAGGATGGATGAAAGAAGTGGCATAAGAAAAGGCGAGAAGCGAGAAGCGAGAAGGGAGAGGGGATGGGTGGTTCTTGCCCCTAACCACTAACCGCTGCTTTTATCCCAGATAAAGCGCGACAACGCCCAGTAAAATAATCGCCCAGCCCAGATAGAGTTGCATCCAGCCGCTTTGTATGCGAGTCGATTTCGCGCCCGCGCGGAGGATGCCGAGGCCAAAGCGGTCGTAATTGCCGTCGAGGATGTGGGTTTCAATCCAGTGCAAGATGCCAGACAGCGCGTGGGTGAGGGCGACGATGGTCGCGCGGTAGGTGTCGTCGATGTACCACTTGTTTGTGAACAGGGTATTGAGGGGCGCGATTTTGCTGATGAATCCCGTGCGCGGCGCGTTGTCGCGTCCATAGTCGAAATAGGCGATCAGAATGCCGAAGATGACGACCCCCACGGCGGGGATCACCGCCATTATGCTGTGGGGGGGCACTGTGAGGCCGAGACCCGATGCGATGTTGGGGCCAAAAAAACCGAGGACAATGGCGCCGAGGGCAAGCAGCAAAACCGGAATTTTCATCGACATGGGTTCGGGATTGCCGCGATCAGAGGCGCGCGCGCGGTCGGGGTTTGTGATCAGGAAAATCATGCGGAATGTGTAATAGGCCGTGAGAAAGGCCGCCAAAAATGCACCGCCCATGTAGATGTTAAAGCCATCGCGTCCCAAGTGGGCAAAAATTTCTTCTTTGCTCCAGAATCCCGCGAAGGGGGGAACGCCCGACAGGGCAGCACCGCCGATGAGGAGGCCAAGGGTCGCGGCTTTGAGGCCGCGGCCCCCGCAGCGACCGATTTCGGCCATGCTGTTGGTGTGGTACGCGTGAATGTAAATGCCCGAGCAAAGAAAGAGCAGGGCTTTGAAAACCGCATGGGTGATCAAGTGGAACACGCCGGCAAAAAGGCTGCCCGCAGCGAGTGCCATAAGCATAAAACCGAGTTGACTAATGGACGAATACGCCAGCACTTTTTTGATGTCGGTATCGACCATCGCTATGGTTGATGCGAGAATTGCCGTGAAGGTGGCGACGCTCAGAACAATGAGTGCGGTGTCTTGCGCGGCCGTAAAGAGCGGGTGCAGGCGAATCATGAGAAAGACGCCGGCGGCGACCATCGTGGCAGAGTGCAACAGCGCGCTGACCGGCGTGGGGCCTTCCATTGCATCGGGCAGCCACGTGTGCAATGGAAATTGCGCGCTTTTGCCCATAATGCCAATGAAAATGAGCAGGGTGATGGCGTTGAGCGCGTCGGGCGAGACGCGGGTTGCAAGCCCAACGCGTGGGTCTAAGAGGGCGGGCATGTCAAAGCTTTGAACGAGTTGGAGAATGAGCAGAATGCCGATGAAGAGGGCAACATCGCCCACGCGGGTCATGAGAAAGGCTTTGCGCGCGGCACCGGCGGCTTCGGGTTTTTCAAACCAGAAACCAATGAGGAAAAACGAAGACAGGCCCACGAGTTCCCAAAAGATGAAAACTTGCAAGAGATCGACCGCATAGACAAAGCTGAGCATGGACCACGCAAAAAAACTGAGCAGTGCAAAATAGCGCGTTTTGCCCGGATCGCGCGCCATATAGCCCGTGGAATAGAGCATAATGCCGGCCGTGATGAAGGCGACGACAACGCCAAACATGAGGCTTGCGCCATCGAGGATGAAGCCAAACTGAAGTTGCATGGCACCGCTTTGAAACCACAAAAATCGCAGGGGTTCAACCGCGCCTTGCACGAGAAGGCCGATGCTGCCGAAAAGGGATGCCACACTGCCGGACAGAACCAGTCCCTGCGCGGCTCGGGGGTGTTGCACGAGAAAGAGGATGGCAATGACAAAACACGCCAGGGGCGCGCCAGTGGTCAGAAGAATGAGTGACAGGGTGTCCATCAACCGCTCAATGTGGTGAGTTTTTCCGCATCAATATCGCGGTATGCCCGATAGAGGCGCAGGGTGATCGATAAAAAAATAGCGACTTCGGCCGCTGCCAGCCCAATGATGATGAGGACGAAAATTTGACCGGACGTTGGGTCGGTGACAACAAACCGGTTAAAGGCCAGCAGATTTAAGCTGGCGGCATTCATCATCAGTTCGATGCCGATGAGCAGGGCAATGAGGTTGCGGTGGGACAACGCGCCGATCAAACCGAGTGAAAACAAGGCGGCACCCACCAGCAGATAAGCTTCGAGGGTCACGTTTTCTCCTTGTGGGCAATCGAGATGGCACCGATGATCGCCAGCAGTAAAACAAGGGAGAGGGTTTCAAAGACGAGATTGTAATGCGTGAGCAATGCGTGCCCCAACGCACCCACAGACCAAGCGTCTTCAGACGGGGGCCGGGCGACCTGTTGAAATGACGCGCCGCGGATCAGATAGGCGACTGCGCCAAAAAAAATCACGGCACACGCAATGGCAAAACCGAGTTTTCGGGCATCGGGATTGGGAGGGCGGATGGACATGGCTATGGAGAGCATCATGGCAAATACAATGGCGACTGTGATACCGCCGATATAGATGAGCACCTGCATCGCCGCGACAAATGCACTGCCGAGGTTGAGAAAGAGGCCCGCCAGACCCAGAAGACTGACCCCTAGGCCAATGATGGCATAGAGCACTTGGCGAGAAAATGCCGCCATAAATCCACCGATCAGGACAAGGGCGACAAATGTATATACGACGGCTTGTTCGAGCATCATCTTTCTCCGAAAGCTATTCGTCTTACGTCTGGCGTCTTGTATCTTGAATGATGATCGGGCAACCACAAGGGTTGCCCCTACATGGGGTTGGGTGGCCTTCTTGCGTCTGGCGTCCTCCGTCTCACGGTTCTTTTGGCTTTTCTCGCCGCTGCGCGTTTGGCGCGTTCTTCGGCTTGTTTGGCTTCAATTTCTTTGAGGCGTTTGCGCGCGGCATCTTCTTTGTCTGTCCACGGTTCGATCAAGTCGTAGAGAAAGTCGCTGCGATGGTATCCGGCTTCATCGTGAACTTTGCTGTAGCCCAAGGTATCTGTAGGGCACACGTCTAAGCACAACCCGCAATCGCTGCACAGGGCAAAATCGACCTCGAATTTGGTCGCCCGCTTGCGCCTTAAACCTTCGGGGCGTTCTCCGTCGAGCGAAATGCAAAAGGACGGACACACGCGCTCACAGGCTTTGCAGTCAATGCAGTCGTGCGACCCGATGTCTTCTTTTTCAATGAGGACAATCACATTGCGAAACGCTTCCGACATCTCGATTTTTTCCACTGGATATTGCGAGGTGACGGGCGGTTTTCGAAAGTTGTCCAATGTGACTTTCATGCCGCTCAGCAGGGTTTTGCTACCATTGATGACTTCCTTGACAAGTCCCATTGTAGATTTCCTTTTTTGAGGTAAAAGGCAAGGGGTAAGAGAGCCGAGCCGTCCAACCCCTCTTCTGTCTTTGTATCTTCAGATGGACTCTGCGTCCATCGGTGCTCATCCGCGTCATCTGTTTAATCCGTGATCGCCTTTTCCGTTAAACGAATTTCAAGACTAGCGTTGTGATCAGCAAGTTGATCAGCGAGAGGGGGACGAGCACGACCCAGGCGAATTTCATGAGTTGGTCGAAGCGGAGACGGGGAAATGTCCAGCGGAACCACATCATGAGGACGATGAGTGCATAGACTTTGATGAAGAACCACAGGGCGTCTGGCAAAACAGGCCCGCGCCATCCTCCCAAAAAGAGCACGGTTGCCAATGCACAGGCAAAGATCATGTTGGAGTATTCGGCAAAAAAGAACAGCCCAAAGCGCATGCCGGAATATTCGGTGTGGAATCCGGCAACGAGTTCGGATTCCGCTTCGGGAATGTCAAAAGGCGCGCGATTGGTTTCCGCAGTGGCCGCGATGATAAAAATGATCAGGGCGATCGGTTGCACCAGCACAAAGGGATAGGCCGATTGCGCGAGGGTGATGTCGTAGAGCGACATGGTGCGGGTGATCATGACAATGGGAATGACCGAGAGGATGAGCGGAATTTCGTAGGAGATATTCTGCGCGACCGAGCGCACCGCGCCGAGCAGGGCGTATTTGTTGTTGGATCCCCACCCCGCCAAGAAGATGCCCACCACATTGACGCCACTGATAGCCAAGATCAGGACAATGGCGATGTTGAAATCGTGAAAAATGTAGGTGCGCGTAATGGGAAAGAGGGAAGAAAGCGCGACCACGGGGGCAAAGACCATGATGGGTGCAATCACATAGAGCAGTTTGTTGGCGTGTTCGGGCGTGAGGAGTTCTTTGCTGAGCAATTTGCCCATGTCAAAAATTTGCTGCATCAGGCCAAAGGGGCCGCGCTGAGGCCCAATGCGGCGCTGAATGCGCGCGCTGAGCTTGCGTTCGAGCCAGATCAGCATAATCGCATTGATGCTCAAATACGCCATAATAACCGCGATGGTTACACCGAGCGCGAGCCAAGGGCTATCGAAAAGTTGTAGGACATCTGTTTTCATTTTGCAGTTGGCGGTCAACAGTCAATAGGGGCAACCTCTGTGGTTGTCTTATCGCTGTTTCAAGGTACAAGCGGTCACACAGGTATCGGATGCTGCCGACCCCATACATACCCTATTTGACCCATTTGCACAAGTGCAAAAGACAACGCCAAACGGGGATTCCCCTTGATCCTGAATCCCCCTCGATAAACGCATTCAAGAGCCTGCCCCCGCGGGGGTAAGCAGGGGGTCGGGCTTACTGATGGCTGATAGCTGACCGCTTCTTTAACGCGAGTTCATAACACGCGGCTTCCCGATCATTTCGCACGAGCAGATAAGGCGCGGCGAGCGTGGGACTGTTCCACGTACGGCTACCCAAAGCGGGAAAACGCGCGCGTTCACGGTGTTCAACCGGCGAGGCATCAACGAGCGCGATATCGCCCGATTCGGACTGAATGAGCAGGTGGTCATCAACCAGAATGAGTTGCCCGTGCCCATAGCGTCCCCGCTTCCATTTGCGCTGTCCATCGCTGAGATCCAAACACACGAGGACGCCGTCATCTAGACCGTAAATATAGCCATCTTTGTGAACCACATTGGCAAACTTGGCTTTGAGACGGGGGCTTTTCCACATCCTCGTGGCTGTAAATTCTCCGCCATCGCCTTTGGCAATTTGAATCAATTCGCACCCAATGCCATACCCGGTCGATACAAAGACGCGGTCTTCAGACAGGGGAATGGGTTGGGCGACATGTTGCACCATCCCACTCGTCCAGGGATATTCCCACAGCAACGCGCCGGATATTGGATCGTGCCCCGCGACCTGTCCCTTGTTAAAAATGAGCACCTGATCCATTCCCGCTATGGCAACCAAACTCGGGGAACTGTGACCTGCTCTTGCGCGACCACCGCCCCAAATAACAACGCCGGTTTCACGGTGATAGGCCATCAGCGATTGCTCGTTTTGTCCGCCCGGACTCACGATCACGTTATCGCCAACAACAAGGGGCGAACCGCTCATGCCCCATTCTTTCACGCGAGCGCCGGTTTCCGTCACGGTATCGCGAGACCAGATCTCTCGCCCCGTCTCCAAATCGAGACATGTGAGTATCCCCGTTGCACCAAAAGCGTACACGCGATTTCCCGACACCGTGGGTGTGGCCCTCGGGCCAATACCGGCAATCGCGGTTTCATAACGCGCGCGCGCGCGGTGACGCCATTTCTCTTTTCCGGTCAACAGGTCGTAACACACCACGGTTTCGTCTTTGCCCTGTTGCTCTTGAGTCAGTGCCGCGCGTCCGACAACGGCAAAAGCAGACCATGCTTCCCCGACGGGAATGCGCCAGATCAGCCGGGGTGGGTTTTCAATCCAGTTGGATTCCAGTTCAATTCCCGTGAGGGTGGCATTGCGGTCGGGGCCTAAAAACTGCGGATAATCTCTATTGGGTTCATCTGAAAATTGTCCCACGCCAGACATTGATGCAACAGAAGACCAACGCCACGTCACATGAGGTGCCAAATCGCCCGTAAAACCGCGCATTTGAAACAGCGAACCCGTCAGGGCGATCAGGAGTATGAAAATGCCCAGACCCCACAAGCGGATTTTACGCCGCGCTCGGGAAAAAGCAAAAAACCAGAGACAGAGCAAAACAAAGCCGACCACACAGATCAGTATCGTCGGCATAACCTGCATCTGGCGATTTGGACTGTCGGGAATCCAGATCATCAATAACCCAAGGGCCATGAGCGCGCCGATCAAAATGCCAGGCCACCATCGAGTGGGCTTGGGATCACTTGAAATAGGCATAACAATTCCTTTGGACGAATAAGCGAGTCATAGACGAAATTGGGTTCAATTGCGACAGCCGGTCAGCCGCGCGCGTTGCACGCCACAGGCATGGCGATAGCCCACCATGGCGCAGCTACAATGCAGCGAGTCATAGACGAACCTATGAATGAAGTCTATAAAAAAAAGAAAAATTTGACAACCCTTTGTGAAACGGCTATTTTGCACATTGAATTGTAGGTTGTACCACTCCACATTACAGAAAGGAGTTCGAAATGAAAAAATGGCTTTGGATTTTAATGGGGTTCTGTCTGATTCCCATTCTGGTTCAGGCAAAACACCACGCGGTTCAGGCCGTCCACAACTGGCCGCATTGGCGAGGGCCACACGCAAATGGACTCGTTGAGGAGGGCAATCCTCCTGTGGAATGGAGCGAAAGCACCAATATCCGATGGAAAGCAAAAATCCCGGGTATGGGGCACGCCACGCCCATTGTTTGGGGCGACAAAATTTTTGTGCAAACAGCCGTGCAAACCGACAAAGCCGTGGATGCCCCCCGAGAAGGCAGGCGCCCTGCCCCTCCGTATATCTATCAATTTAAGATATTGGCACTGGACCGCAACAGCGGAAACGCGGTGTGGGAGAAAACCGCGCGCGAGGCACATCCCCACGAAGGCATTCACCAAACGGCTTCTTATGCCTCCACCTCCGGCGTTACAGATGGCGAACACCTCTACGCGTTTTTCGGTTCATGGGGCCTGTACTGCTTTGACTTTGACGGCAATTTGAAATGGGAAAAGGATCTGGGCGATCTAAAAATTGCGGGCAGTTTTGGCGAAGGCACCTCGCCGACAGTTCACGGCAATACCCTGATCATCAACTGGGATCACCAGGGCGATTCGTTTATTGTCGCGCTGGACAGACGCACAGGAGAGGACATCTGGCGCAGGGATCGAAACGAAAGAACCACGTGGACCACGCCCTTAGTCGTCGAGCATAACGGCACGCAGCAAGTGATCGTCAGCGCGACCCGAAAAACCCGAAGTTACGATCTCAAAACAGGCGACGTCTTATGGGAATGCGGCGGCCTGGGTGCAAACGTCATTCCCACACCCGTATATGCCAATGGCGTTGTTTACGTCATGAGCGGTCACCGAAATCCGGCGATGCAAGCCATTTCTCTCGACAGAGCCAAAGGCGATATCACGGGCACAGATGCCGTGCTGTGGTCCCTTGATGACAACACGCCTTATGTATCTTCGCCCCTGTTGTATGGCAACAAGATCTACGCGCTCAAAAAAAGCAATGCCATCTTGTCCTGTTTCAACGCCGAAACAGGCGAGGCGTTTTACGGCCCCAAACGCCTGGAAGGCATGCGGCGCGCGTATGCCTCTTTGGTCGGCGCGAATGATCGCGTGTACATCTCTGACCTGATGGGCACCACAGTGGTGATCAAAAACAGTTCCGAATTTGAGATCCTGGCAACAAATAAACTCGAAGAAGGCACGGGCGCATCCCTGGTTATCGCGGGCAACGAGTTGTATTTGCGCGGCAGTGAACATCTCTATTGCATCGCGGAAGATTGAGAAGGTGGCGGATAGCTGAGAGATAAAGTGGGCGACGCCCTTTAATTCAAAAGGAGGTGCTGTGGACCTCTCCAAATTTCGGGATGATACCATCCGCGCGGCATGGTCTCTTGTGGAAACCGAACAGGGTGAATGCGCGGACCTCCCCATGGAAACCGGCGACTGGTGCCGCGCCAACGAAATCCGCGCGGAAATTTTCCTTCCCGACAGGGTTGACGGGCAGATCTGCTGCACCCTCACCTCGGGACATCGAACCGAAGGCATGAGCGAAGACGATGGCTACCACTTCAACGCCATTGTCTCTCCGCGCGGCGGCAATATGTGGCGGGGTTGGCGGGAGTTTCGGTTCCCCGCGGAATGCTTTTACACCAAGGGCATCCCCTCGGGATGGCATCAGATGGTCTCGGGCAGTATCCGCCTCCCCCATGGCAGTCGCATCCGAAACATCCGCCTGATCCAACGCCAAATCGCGCGCGGGCCTCGCATGACCGACCGCGCTTTGATCGCCGCCCTCAACCTGAACCATCCCGGCCTTGAAGCAGCAGCGCGGGCCGATACGCCCCAAGCCCAACTCGCGGCAATCGCAGCCTACTTCCGGGGCAGCCCCTTCAACCGCCGCCACGTCATACCCGATCCTCCGCTCAAAGCCAACTTGGAAGAGGCAGACCGCATCCTCGCTGGGCACATCATGGGACATAACTGGCCCGAAGGGGTTGATTGGGACGCCAATCCTTATGGATACATCGAATGGTCGATCCGCATCCACGGCTTTCCCTACTTCACGCCACTTGAGCTCGCCTGGGAAGAAACCCGGGATCCGAAATACGCAAAGGCCATTGAAAATATCTTGCGCGACTGGATGGACAAAACCCCCATGCCCTACGGCGTCCGCGCCGGTGGTTTGGCATGGGGGCATTCTTTGATCGTGAGCCAGCGGGCATTCTGCACGCTTGTCGATGCCTTTACCGTGCTCTGCGACTGTGCGGAAACCGAAGACCGCACGATCTTGGACGTGCTCAAATCCATCTGCGAACACGCAGTCTACCTCCTGAAATTCGAATCCTTCCCGCCCTCCAACAAAACCATCTCGGAAGGCAGATCCATACTGGCAACGGCCTGCTCCTTTCCAGAACTGCGGGAAGCGGAAGCCTGGTACGATGCGGGTAGTCAACGCCTCTTGGACGACATGAACATCCAGGTCATGCCGGACGGCGCCTCTTACGAACTCACCCCCGGTTACCAAATATCCATTGCGGCTTGGTTCTTAGACGCTTTTGAAGTCGCCCGAAAATACGGGCGATCCCTGCACCCGGAAGTGGAAGACGGCATCCGGCGGATGTACGACTGGTGTGTCTCCATCAACCGCCCGGATTTCTCCCATCCCTCGGTCTCTGACGCCGGTAGCTTGGACGGCAAATTCGCGCATTCGCTCGCCGAACCCGGCCGGATACTGGACAATCGCGCTGCTTTATGGATCGGCACGGAGGGGGCAGAAGGGCATGCGCCCAACTATACCTCCATCGCGCACCGCGACTCCGGCTACTTCGTCATGCGTAGCGGATGGGATCGAGGCGCCCGGTACTGCCTCTTTGAAGGCGGGCCTTATGGCCGCTTCCACCAGCACGAAGACATGCTTTCTTTCGACCTATACGCGCACGGCCTCCCCTTCATTGTGGATCCCGGCATCACGTCTTACTTCCCAAATGCATGGACTTCATTCTACCGCACCACCGAGGCGCACAATACTGTGATTGTCGATGGCTGCGGGCAGAACCGCCGCGACCAGACCATCGCGGAATGGGTCGCGTCCGCACGCGACAAAACCGTCTGGCGGTCTGAAGATCGCTCCGATGTCGCCATCGCCACTTATGATGCGGGGTATGCGGACGCGGATATTGCCCACCGCCGCGCGGTCGTGTTTGTCAAACCCAATTACTTCCTCATCTTCGACGAACTCACAGGCGAAGGCCGCCACACGTACGAAGCATTTTTCCACTTCATGCCCTACCGCGTCCTGATCGACCCCGACACCCATGCCGTACGCACCGGGCGCATGACCCCACCCAATCTCGAAATCCTTCCGCTCGTTCAAATGACGCCCCGCCTGATATGCGGGCAAAACGACCCCGTACAGGGCTGGCTCGCCATCGGCGGTCAGGATGTTCCCGCGCCTGTCGCCATTTACAGAAAACGAGCATCCTTGCCCTTCCGAACGGGCTATGCCCTCATCCCCTTCACAGATGGTGCCACCGCTGGCGTTACCTCAAAGGTCATCCAACGTGGCGACACTTGGAACATCCATATCACCCATCCAGATAGCAGCGCGGATCATATCAAAATGGACTGGGCCGATACACGGGGACCGGTGCTTATATAACCCCAACAGCAAGACATGACCATTGAAATGCTCAACTTTGCTGCGAGCGTATTGCCAATACTTTAGCAATCCTTGAACAATAACAGAACCTATGAAAACAAAAATAAATGAGACTGCACAGTTCTGGAGAACCGAAGAACTTAGCGTCCGTGCATCCAATTGTCTGGCAAAAGCAAATATTACAGACGAACAACAGTTAATTGAAGCATTTACAACCCTTGATTGTCTGCTTGCACTCAGAAATTGTGGCAGAAAAACAGCCGAAGAGATCTGGACATTTCTCACAAACTTAAAAACTTGTTGTGTACCCAACTACAATTGGGAAACAGAAATTACATCGTCCAATTTGACCGACGAGCCTTCTGCTGAAACGCAATCGGTCTTTATACCGCTCTTGAACGTAAAAGTATCTATCTATATCTGGGAAAATCTTCAAAAGACACCGATCAACAGTATTCAATGGAGTGTTCGGACGGGAGATGTGATCAATCAGCAAGGGCTACAAAGACTTGCCGAGATTGCCGAACTTTCACCCAAACAATGGCTCAGGTTTAGGAATTTCGGACGCAAATCTTTGACTGAAATTCAGGAAACAGTCAATAAAATTATAGCGAATCCCAATGTAATTGATCCGAAAGCTGAGCATTCCGCGGCAATACCGCAGATTCAGACACTCGCCGAACTCGGTCGTACAGTTTTTCAACGCCTGCAAACTCGCCAACAGGAGATTGTTAAGTACTACTACAGTTACGAGGGAACACGGAAAAATTTACAGCAAATTGGCGAAGCACTTGGGATTACCCGTGAGCGCGTCAGGCAGATTAAAGCGACAGTCAACAAGAAAATCAATCAAGGCGCGAACAATCATCTGATCACAACCACGATCTTCTATCTCTTGAGCGAATCCATCCGCGATGTTCTAGCAAAGGCTGGTGGATACTGTTCTGCCAAAAACCTTCAAGAAATTATTCACCAGCGGTTGGGATGGGGAGATAGCGAACAGTGGATTATTGACTGGTTTGATGAAGCACTCGGTGAGGCGTGGATATGTTTAGGGACGGACGATTACAAAATTATTGATGGTGTCTGTCATCTGAAATCGGGAGCAGACGTTCAAGGCTTTTTAACAGAACTTGCAGCGAAACTCCAACGTTACGGCTATCGGCCTTTGGCATTGGAAGAATGCCAACATCTCATTCAAAAAACTGACAAAATAGCTTTCGATTCAGACCGCTTGCTCGATGTAATTACAAGCTATCCCGTCTTGGAAGTTTATCGGTATGGCAAAACCCACATCGGGCTAAAGGCGTGGACGTGGTTCAACCCTGACAAGCCAACGACTGCCACAGGACGAGCGTCACTCATCGAATGGTATCTCCGAATGACCAATGAACCTGCCACGGCAAAAGCGATTGCCAATGGGATAGGGAGCCAACTTGGCAACTTCAGGTTGACGCCTTTTGATGTTGCCAACATCTGCGAAAAAAGACCTTACCACTTTCAAGTTGATGATAGCGGTGCTTACAGCTTGTGCCTTTGGGAGGAAGCCCCAAAATATCGACAAGCCCTCATACAGTTATTGTCAGATGAACCATCACCTATTGAGCGGATTTTTGAGGTATTATCCCCCCAAGAACCAGCGGAGACCACACTGATTGTCGCAGCATTGAACTTTTATACGGATTCGTTTGTAGAAACGCTACCTTTCGAGTGGGCGTTAAAGTCACAGACGGATAGAATTGAGGCGGAAGCGGTGTACAACTGCGACAGCAGTTCAACTGATTTTGATTATACAAATCTTCGTTTTGAAGACTTAATGCCTAAATTATGAAAGATTCGCATCACATGATTTTGCCACAACACCAACAGTCCATAACCGTCCGACTTGCGCGGAAAGCGGACGTTGAAGGCGCGAAACGAATTGCGGACCAACACCGATCGGAATTGGGGTTTGTCAACATCGCCATTTTGCGGGCAGCACAAAACAAAGGGTGGCTGCTCGTTGCCGCCCTGTCTGCCAAAGCCTCGCGACAGGCAGGCGAATGGGAGGATCAGAGAAAGCGTGACGTAGTCGTCGGCTTTGCAAACTTCCGAATCAGAAGGGACAGAAACGCGACGCTGTACGAAATCGCAGTGGCTGATGCACACAGGTTCATAGGTATCGGAACCCGTTTGCTGAGCGAATTAATCCGACGTGTTCACCTCGTAGGTGGGCAATATGTTCGTCTCAAGTGCCCCTGCGATCTAAGTGCCAATCGCTTTTACCAAAAACGCGGTTTTCAGCATGTCGAAACAGAACAAGGCAAAAGGAGGCTACTCAATGTGTGGCATTACTGCATTCCGCCGACGGAGCCTCTATTCAGTCGCGGAGATGTAGGACCCGCCAATCTCGTGGCTGATGCGCGGGGTACCTATCCGTTAGGCCATACAACCCCCGCGCATTTCTATGCTTCCTTGACTGTCACGCCGAGCGAGATGCGGATAATGCACCGTCTTTGGCATGAACAGGCACACGATTTTGATTGGAAGTTCGGCAAACCGAATCCATTTCAACGGGTGCTCATCTCGCCTGTGGTTGCTTCCAAGTCCACCTTCGATTTTGTCCGGGAACTGAAACGCACCGGTGAATCAGAAGTGGTCATGTTCGATTCTGGTGGCTATTTCGTCCAAAAAGGAGACCTCTCGTACTACGACCTTCATCGAAAACTCTATGAACGCTATCAGCAGGAGGATTGGGCAGATATCTATGTTCTGCCAGACAATCCACCACTCAGCAAAGATTCACTGAGTTCTGCGGAAGAAAAAATAAAACAAACTGTTGAGGGCAGCCTGCGCCTTTACAGCGACCTTTCCTACGCCATTCAGCAGAAGGCGATGCCCGTCATTCACGCAACGAGAAGTGAACATCTCGATTATTGCCTGCGACATTACACCAATTTTAAAAGAATCGGGTTCGGCTCATTTCCAACAAGTGGGACTTCAAACTCTATCAACCGATTGAACATCAATGCGCTGATGATTCTTCGACAACTAACTCGAATGCTGGATTCTGACAGTGTCAAACTACACACTTTCGGTATTTCAACACCACCCGCAATCTATCTGCTTTCGTTGGTCGGTGTGCATTCTTTTGATTCCAATGGTTGGATGCGCTCTGGTGGATATGGCAAGGTCTTCCTCCCATTTATGCGGGGTTATCTGGTCACTTTCAATTCTCGAAACAACAAAAGTTTGAATGAAGCAGAATTTAAATTATGGAAGGAAAATACACGGCATGATTGCCCGTTCTGCGGTTCTTTCGAGCGGCTTTCAAACAACCGATGGGATCGGATTATGCACAACCTGATAGTCATGGCAGAGTTGGAAACGCATCAGCGAATACCTCAAACGGACCTGCTTGCCGCGCAGCAGGCAAGTATGTTACGAGAACTATCGGGAGCGTACTATCGCATGTCGCAAAGCTTAATAACGGAGGAACAATGGCACGGTCGCACATCTTAAAAGGATTTTCAGATTTGGAGTCGGCATTGTGGGTTCATAAACATCACCCCGGACTTACAATTCGGCAAATGGTCAAAATCGCTTTGGAAAATGGATACACAGTAACTGATACAGCGCGTTATGAAGCCGTTCAGCTATTAAGCGAATGGAAATTGGCAAACAAAAAAAGCAGGTCATTAACCTCTGAAGGCGAAGCATTCTATGTTTTATGGGAAACGAAACGCAGTACCGCAATTGATTTTCTGCATGGTCGGCAATACAGTCTATGGACACAAAATGCCCCTGACCAAAACATCGCGTCGTGGGCGTACAAAAATATCTGTGACTATCTGTGGGTACGGCAAACGCTCCCAGACAGAGAGCAGGATCTGGTGGCTTACATCCATGACCTTCGCGCTTCCGACGAAGTGGTGATTCCCTCGGATATCGGCAATGCGTTCTCCAGTAAATCAATCAAAGATGCTTACGATTGGCTCCTGCCGTTATATCCACCCGTCTTAGCCAACGGAGGAGTTGAGCGCAAATCACTTAAGGGCGCGACATTCGCACAGCGAGCATTTTGCTCAACACTACTTTTTGTGATGGCACTCGGTTATATTGTGCGGGAATCTGACACAGCATTTGGGGATTTGGTCAAAATTGACGACACGAGAAAACAGGCTGTTTGTCGCTTCTGTCTCATTGACGAAACCGGTTTCGATCTCATGCTCGATGAGGCGTTACGCCAGGTATCACACCTTTTGGTACAGCGGAATTGGGACGGGGTTTACGTGGTGTTGAATCAGAAGCTGGAGGTTGAGGATTTTCTCGATTGAAGGGATTGAAAGTTGAATACACAGAGTTTGAGTGTATATGCGGATACGTCCGTTTTCGGTGGCGCATTCGATGAAGAGTTTTATCAAGCCAGTCAGTTCTTTTTTGATATGGTTCGGCAGGGGCATTTTAATCTGTTAACATCTGTTGTGGTGCAAGCGGAAGTTGTGGCATTCTTTGAAAGGATGCTTAACTTTGCAGAAATTGTAGAGATTTCTGAGGAGGCTTTGCAACTCCAGAGAGCTTACTTAGATGCGGGAATTGTGACCGAAAAATGGGCAGCGGATGCCCTCCATGTCGCCTTAGCTACTGTAGGAGGCTGTTCGATGATTGTGAGTTGGAATTTCAAACATATCGTGCATTTTTCAAAAATTCCGCTGTACAATGCGGTGAATACATTTTCTGGATACCCAAGTATTGCGATCCATTCCTCTCAGGAGACGATCAACTATGAAGACGAAGAAGACGTTTGATTGCGTTGAGATGAAACGCCGTGGCGCAGAACGAATCTACAACCAAATCGCAGGCATGACACTTGAAGAACAACTAACTTTCTGGCAAGAACGTACCGAATTGCTGCGAAAGCATCAGCAAACGGTAAAAATGAGACGCAAAACATCTGTGAATTAAATTCGATGCTCTGGCAATCTCACCATAGAAAACTGCTTGCATTGGCGGAAACCAACGAGGCTTTGACAGCTTCTCAACAAGCGGTCTGTCAGTTTTTGCGACAGGAGATTGGAGACTATCAACAACGTATCAATCTTTGGGGGTCTCCAGGAGTCGGCAAGACGTTTCTCGCTCACTATCTCCATCACTGTGCAGACGGTCTCTATTTTACATCTGCTGAGAATTTTCTAAGCACAGAAATTTCCCCAAATTCAGTGGTTATCATTGATAACGCACCGTATGCCCGAAGTTTAGCTCGGTCGATCTTTGGGGATATGCTTTGGGCTGGCGCATCGTCGGTCATTTTGGTGACGCGCCAACCGATTGATGACGCGGTTCGGCGGATTGAGTTGACTTTGACAGATGAGGATATGGTGCAGATTGAGGGCGTGATGCATAAACTTTTCGCCCATTTGTCAATTGATAAGGTGTGCGATGTTGAAGGCCATCGCTTTGGGATTTGGCAACGGCTTAAAGTGTTGGTAGAACACGCGATATAAGACATAATTTTCCTCTTAGGAAAAGGAGGTAATCTATGGCTTTAGAAGAAATCATTCAGAAGAGTGTTGTGGTTGATACGCCAAGCGCATCAGACCTCGCGGCGAGACCAAGTGAATGGGCAAATCGTTTTCAATTTCACGTCTCAACACACGTCGCTATGGCCGATATGGCCGATAAGTGGGATGCCATTCTCAACAACCTTCTGCGAGGGCGTTCGGCAACCGGGCTCATCCACGCGGATACGGGCTACGGCAAAACCTCAACAGCAGCCGCGCTTTGGCATTATGCGGAACAACGGGAGATTGTTACTGTTCCACCGTTTGCGTGGAATAGCATCGCCGACATGCTCATCGCAACTCATAGATGGGTCTGTTATCGTTTAAAGGCGAAGAGACCGGATCTGATTCCCGATCTAGAACAGCAGTATAAAACGCTGATTGCGAGTGGTGATGAAGACAGGGCACGCAGAATAAGCGAAGAGCAAAACGTTCCGCTTGATTATGCCATAAAGTCTGTCCAGTCGCTCAAAGCGAAAGGTGAGCTAACTGAATCTATTTCCGCGAACCGCCTCATTGACTACCTACGGAAGGCAACGGCAACGCTTCTTGAGGCAGAGTACAGGGGAGGGCTGAAAAAGTATGGAGGGGATATAGAACCGATTTTTCAGGCCCGACTACGAGGGACTTCTCTCCGAGATTATCCGGATCGGACATTGACTGTCCATGTTGGCACCGAGAAGTTCCAAGAAATTAGCGGTGCCTACCGTGAAAGCCAGTTGTTCGCCTCTTTTATTTTTCAAACTCAGCAGGACAAGCACATTCCAAATACCTGTGATGTTCATGCAGACAAGCTCTGTTTTCACCTCAATATCTCCGAAGCGATCGACAAACTAGAAATCCCAAAAGATATTGGCAAACTTGGCGATCTATTTCTTCCGGAGTCTGTTACTCCTTCGCTACTCTTGTCGATGCTCGACTTCTTTGACAAAGAAACGACTATCGCCCAAATTAAGGAGTTAAAACAGGACGCACAGGTACAACTGTTGAAATCCCGAATTCGTGACCAATTGATTAGTTACTTCTTTTCCGTTGAGGTCAAAGAAAGTGCCGTATCACAGCAAGCAGATTTAGCACAAGTATCGGCGGGGAAAAGTTTTGTCGAACGAGCTTTGGGCGTACTGATACGGGAGAAGTTCAAATCATATCGTGCTGTGGCGATCTCGCATCAGTGGAAAAAGAATTTAGGAATTTACATACTGGCACTGAAAGATGTCGAAAGCCTCGGTGTGAGACGAGGCGTGGAACCCGTTAAGATGATTGGCAGAGATGTGCCAGGGCGGTTCAACGTTGGTCAGCACACCACTTTTGCCAATTCCTTCTACCCGAATGGCATTTTGCGCGATCTTTTGCTCGTTAATGAACTTGATGCTAATGGCAAGACCGTAGCAGAAGGAGTTGAGGTTAAAAACAATCAGGGGCATGTCGCCATCTATTTCAAACTCCATGATATGGAAGAGCGCATTTTGAAGATGCTTGAGGCAAGTGTGGAAAGCATCGTTGTTGATGGCAAGTCTACCGAAGCAGTAAAATGCCACGAGGTTTTCCAGCAGGAAGCGGGGTTTGGATATCTCGATGATGAAATTGAGGAGTTAATCAAAGTATTGACAGCAAGGGGATTGGTCGATAGAAAGCAGCAGCAAGGGATTGATTATCTGTATTGTGTTGAGACAGAGATCAGTTTCGCCGAACTGCAGAGCAAACTCAAACGGCTTGAGGCACTGGAAGCACTGGCAAAATCAAAGGGCTTCACGCCAGAAAGCGACGGAGATAACTCGTTATCGTCGGTTCAGGCAGATTTCCAAGTACTTGGAATTGAGTCCGATGAAGTCCGCAAGGATTCATTGCGGCAAAAACTCAATTCAATTGAGGACGCTTTCAAAACGCAATGTGCGGGGTGGATAGGGACAGCCGCAGACCAACTAAAACGAAAGTCCACAGAGGGTGAAACATTGAGATTAGAGCCGCCGAGGGTACTGAAGCAAGAGACCGGACACCCGGCGACCGAGTTCTCAGTTTTACTGTTTCAGGATGTCCGCAATGAAATTCGGAAGGCTTATGCCTTCATTCCTCAAGAAATAGCTACGATACAAAAGCAAGTGCGGGCGATTCACGATGAGAAGATGCAAGAATACATATCCAATCAAATCTCTGAAAAAGCGATTGCAGTGGCAGCTAATCTTCGTAGTTCTATACAGACGATTGATAAGAAGATCGATGCACTTCGCGAGAAGCGTTCAGAAGTTGAAATGCTTTATGAGTTATTTGAGAAATGGCGCAACCTCGCCAGACAAGTTGAGCGTGACCGGCTGACGATGACTGATGCCCAAGAGATAGACGCGGTTAAAGAACTCTGTGTTAGACTAGACGAGGAACAGCAGCGGATTAAGCACCATCTTGCAGACCAGACGAAAACCGTCAAGCAGGTGCTAGATGATCACGAGTACTTCTCCAATCAAATCACCGCAATCAAGATCGAATTTGACCAGATCTCTGAACGCCGAAAAGATGACTTTATCCAGTTTCAAGCCTCTATTGAAAACCAACTTCACCAACTCACTGACAGACCAAGTATCAGCGAACAATACAACCCCTCCGACGAAGAAGGTTCCTACCGCCGAGTCCGTGAAAAAGCGGTTGAGAAGATTCGTGAATCTGTTATCAAACCCGCAATTGAAAGTATTGAAAAACGAAAAAACGAATTGATGAAACCGATTGAGGTCTTCACCGTCAGCGACAAGATCAAAAATCAGGCAATTGACCTAAACCGTGAGGTACTGGATTTGGAGCATAGGATCAATGAGGTGGAAGTTGCCCTGAAACCTGATGCTATTGACGCCCAGTTATCGGAGTGGGTGGAATCACTCAATTCGATTTTGGAGATGGGTAACGCGGTTTTCAAAAGATGGGAAGACATTCAAGGTCAACTCAGATGTGACAAAAGTGAGTTAAGTCCAAACGCAAAAGTGCTTTTGGATCTGATTAAAACAAATACGGACAAAGATTTCACAGAACTTATTATTAATCTCAGGCAGTCTAAAAATGAAATGTTCGGTTCGACTTCAGAGATCATTGAGAGTCTCGAAGAATTATACCAACGTAACTGGCTGAACATCAAAGTCTCACGAACGATCGGATAGCGACGATGCTAGACCTTTTAGAGAATCTTCCCTACATAACCAATCTACCAGAGGAGACGCGGGGAATGTGGGAGATGTGTCTGTATGATATTTGGCGTCCCAGTTCGCTGGCAGAATGGCGTAGTGTTGTTGATACGCCATGGGACATTCCCACAAAGGCGACGCTTTTTGTGAATTTCTCGGAGGCTGAAAGAAAAGAATTGGAGGACATTTTCGGTTTTCCTACAATTGACCTCCCAGCGATTCCTCCAATCGAATGGGTGAATCAGAAATTACCTGAATGTTTTAATGCTTTATGTGCAGACGACTCGAAATTCTTGAAGCAATCACAACTCGTCCACACCATTACAGATCGCATATCATATACGCTTCCTGACATCGCGATCCTTTTGGTTCTAGATGGGCTGTCTTTGTACGATGTGATCGATTGGTCATTCCCAGAATCTTGGCGCGTGGTGTGTGAACCGTGTCTTGTTGATGGACTAAGTGTCACAATGAGCGGAATGCGTCGGTTAATCGGATCGCCACCCCTAACGCATCAATTGTTTGCGTTAGGGTACGTACAGCGGGTCGGATTTTCATATTGGGAGCGTGCCCAAAATCAGCTCACCGATATACTCTTTTCCGAATTTCCACCGACCCAACTGTTTCGCGTCACAACCTTTGAAGAGGTGTTAGACAGATTACAGATTATAGACATCCCCAATCGAACGTTTATCCAAATTGTTCGCACAGGACTTGATGGAGTTTGCCACAGTCACAGAGAAAAACCAAATATTGACGCGATGCTTGACCAACTTAAATTGGATGTTGAGCAGATTGTTGAAGCAATCTGCTCATCTGAAAAGACTGTGCGAATTTTTATTGCGAGCGACCATGGGATTCTTTGGTTCAAAGAGCAGAAAGTGATGCCAAGTCAATTGCGGAGTACGTCCGCCCGTTATACTTATGCGAAATCCCCATCGGACATGTCGGGAATCACGATTGCCGAAGCTGGAGAGACATTTACGGTTTTAACAGGTGATGAAGCCATCGCGAGAAATCGCAAGGTGACGGAGTGGGGATTTCACGGAGGAATTTCTGCACAAGAGTCTTTTGTTCCTTTATTCGATATCACACCCAAATGGTAGGTGATTCAAATGGCAGAGGTCAACTTGCGGATCGGCACTGAATACGAAAGCGGCGAACTGATTTATATGAACGCAACAGGGTCACGCGCCGTATTCATCTGCGGCAAGCGTGGCTCTGGCAAAAGCTATACGATGGGTGTTATTGTCGAAGAACTATTCAACCAAGAACGGGGTAAGGCGACAATTATTATCGCCGACCCGATGGGGATTTATCACACGATGGCCCTGCCGAACGAAATGCAAGCCGATGAAGTCCGCAATGCCGGATTTCTTACCAGCGGCTTTCCCCTTCGGCTCGTCGTCCCTGGCGAGCCGTTGATTCGATACGGCGATGCGGCGGTGCTTGCGAAGTTGCGGGAGAACGGTGTCGAAGTCGTTCCACTCCAAATTAACGCCGCGGATCTCTCTCCCGAGGCGTGGTGTGAATTGTTCGACATTGGCATGAACGAAGTGATGGGAATTGTCTTATGGCGAGCCGTTGACACGCTTCTCGAAAAAGATCAGCATTTTACAATTGATGATATTCTTTTGACAATCAAGGGTGACCGGAAGGCGAAAGATACGTCCAAAGAGGCTTTGGTAAATCGGTTAACAGTGGCCAAGCACTGGGGAATCTTCACACAAGAACCGACCTCATTGAATGATGTCTTTCTCTTAAATCAGGTTAACGTCTTAGATCTAAGCGTGATCGATGCAGGTACGAAAGGACTGCGTAACATGGTACTTGACGTTGTCTCCCGGCGTCTTTTTACTGAACGGACCCGAGAAAGACGAAGAGAAGAGTTTGGATTATCCACGAAACTACCGCGAGTTTGGCTGGCAATTGACGAAGCCCATCAATTTGTGCCGAAAGGCCGCGCCTCACTCTGCAAGGAAATGCTCATTCGTTGGGTGAAAGAAGGGCGTCAACCAGGACTTAGTCTCGTCGTAGCGACCCAGCAACCGGCCGCGATTGACCCGGAACTGTTATCACAATGTGACGTCATTGTCGCGCACAAAATTACAACTTGGGACGACATCAATGCACTTGACCGCCTGAGCGCAACGTACATGGAGGGAGACTTAAAGAACTATATTCGCAACCTGAATCGCAGGGGTGAAGCTCTGTTGGTTGATGATGAAACCGAGTCTATTGCGACAATTCGAGTCCGTCCACGATTCAGTTCGCACGGCGGTGCGGAAATTCAAGAAAAAACCGCGCGGAAATTTTTATTTTAACGGTGGCGTAACAAGGACTTGAGGCAACAGATCTGGGGGATGCTTTGGAAGCCAAAGCCCGCTGTATGGATCAAATTGATTTTACTTTTCGCGTCATAGAGGCAGTGTGGTTCGATCTTATAAAAAACTGCTGCCAAAAAAAACAGAACCGGCATGTCGTTCAGCCGTGAAGAACGCATTAAAAGACAAGGGCTTGGGCGGCGAAAAAAAAATAATCACCTCAATAGATGGAGTGTTATATGGCCATTACACAGCTTGAACCCAGAGAAGCAAAGGCTGCAATGGATGAGGCAGAAAATGCGGTTTATCTCGACGTGCGAACGGAAATGGAGTTTGCACAGGGGCATCCCCAAGGGGCGATCAACATCCCCGTTGCAATCCCCGGTGTCGCGGGTATGATGCCCAATCCCGATTTTTTGAAGGTTGTGCAAAACGCACTTCCCGATAAAGACCAGCCTGTTTTTTGCGGCTGTCAGGTGGGGATGCGTTCCCAGATGGCTGCGGAATTGATGGCGCGGGCCGGGTATTCAAATCTGGTCAATATTCAAGGCGGCTTTGGCGGAAAAGTCGAAAACGGCGTCCTCGTGGTTGTCGGATGGCGCGATGCTCATTTGCCAGTCGAAACCGATGTCAATGAGGCCAATTCCTACGCGAGCCTCAAGGCGCGGGCAGAGTGAGTAGAACGGTTGTCTCGTTTGGTGAAAAAGGGGAGGTCATCCCCTTTTTCTTTTGTGGCAGAGGCAGTTGCGAATGGCGAGAACAAAGGACAGGCGCGCGCGCGAAGCATTTATTGCAGCGGCAGATGTACAGGCTGGCAGCAGGGTTTTGGACCTCGGCTGGGAGGGGAAGTGTTTGGAATGTTTGCGGGAAACGGGTGCTCGGGTGACTTTTGTGGGCGAGGACATTCGCGCGGTGCGCCGGGGAAACGGCGTGTTGAGTACCACGCCCGCGCGGGTTGTTTCCAATGCCCGCGTCGTCTTTTACAAGCCCGCGCAAAAAGCTGCCAAGGGCCAGGTGTTTGAGTGGATCGATCAAGGCTTTCAAGCACTTGAAATGGGCGGCGCGCTCTATTTATCTGGTCAGCGAAATCGCGGCATTAGGAGTTATGCCAAGTATGTACAGGCGGTTTTTGGCAACTGCAAACGCGCCGGGCGCGTGGGCAGATTGGAAATTTACCGCGCGCAAAAGCAACAGACCGATCCTCTTCGCGCGCCGGTTGACAACCGAATGACATTTGAATTGCGCGACCTACCGCGCAGCCCTTACGCGGTTGAAACCCGTGCGGGCGTTTTTTCTCGTGATGGACTCGATCCCGGCACCGAGTTGCTGATCGACTGCATGGACGTTCGGCCCTCCAACCAGGTGCTGGACTGGGGATGTGGTTGGGGCGCGCTCGGCATGGTCGCGGCGCGTCTAGCGGCAAGGGGCAGGGCAACGCTCGTGGACTCGAATATTCGCGCCATTGCATGCGCCAAAGAAAATCTGAAGCGAAACCAAATCCACAACGCGGTTGCGATTGTGGGGGATGCCCGCGTTTGTGATCCGGGCGAGAAATTCGATCTGGTCGTTTCAAATCCGCCCTTTCACGAGGGCAATTCAGCAGCGCATCCCCTGATCGAAGGTGCTTTTCAGACCTTGCGGGCAGAGGGGCGTTTGATGTTGGTTGTGATGCGTCCAGAACCGTATTTGAAACACATCCGCAGGGTCTTTGGGCAGGGTCGGATTGTGGCGCGAAAAGACGGGTATGTCGCGCTTGCTGCTCACATGGGAACCAATGTATAGCCCAAGCGTTTATAGCGATGAAGTATGAGGTCTGATAGTTGGTCGCGGGTTTCCGCATGCGTCCGGTCTGGGTTCCCTCCCGCCAGAGTGTGACGCACTGCGGAAGCCCGCTTTTTTGTCGTTGACACATCCATTTTCAGAGCGTTAATTCCCACGCGGTAAAAGGCTTGACAGGGCAAAACGCCGGTTGTATTCTTAGCGGACTTGGTTTTAGGTGATTCATCACTATTGAAGAGGAGGAAAAAAGTTGAACGCATTTGATTACGCTGCCCCCCAGTCTGTAGATGAGGCCGTTTCGCTGCTCGGTGCGGGAAATGGCGATGTCGGCATTTTGGCGGGAGGCACCGACTTGATCGCGCAGTTGAAGGAGGGCCGGCGCAAGATCGATTTGCTGCTCGATCTCAAGCGGATTCCCGAAGCAACCGCGTTGACTTTTGACGAGGAAAGTGGGTTGAGCATTGGCGCGGCAACGCCATGTTCTGCAATTTACAATTGCGATGTCGTTCAAAGCCGCTATCCCGCGCTCGTCGATTGTACATCGCTCATCGGTTCTATTCAGATTCAAAACCGCGGATCTGTGGGCGGCAATTTCTGCAATGCCTCGCCCGCGGCAGACACCCCGCCCGCGGTCATTGTTTTGGGCGGGACGTGTCGTATTGTTGGGGCCCATGGCGAGCGGGAAGTCGCCGCGGAAAATTTCTTTCTCGGCCCCGGGCAAAGTGCCCTGCAATCCGGCGAGTTGCTCATTGCCATTCGCGTGCCAGTCCCGGTCGCCCATTCGGGGGCGTTTTTCCTGCGATTTATTCCGCGCAACGAAATGGACATTGCCGTGGCCAATGCCGCGGCCTCTGTGGTTTTGGACAGCGACAAAACGACCATCCAATCGGCTCGGGTCGCCATTGGCGCGGTCGCGCCAACGCCGTTGCTCGTTGCCGATGCAGGCGCAGCACTTGCGGGGAAAGCCGTGGATGACGAAGACGCCATAGAAGCGGCGTGCGCGGCATCGCGCACCGCGGCCAATCCCATTAGCGATATGCGGGGCACCATCGAACAGCGGATTCACTTGAGCGGCGTTTTGACGCGCCGCGCGATTTTGGGCGCCATTCAGAGAGCAAAGGAGTCTTGAGCACATGCCTGGAAAAGTTCACGTTACCACGACAATCAACGGAGAATCGGTCGAGTTTTTGTGCGAACCGCGGCAGACGATTCTCGAAGTCTTGCGGGATCAGCTCGATCTCACAGGCACAAAAGAAGGGTGCAGCAATGGCAACTGCGGCGCGTGCAGCATCTTGGTCAATGGACAGGTTATTGACGCGTGTCTGATGATGGCTTTCGAAGCCGAAGGCGCGGAACTCACGACCATTGAAGGCGTTGCAAGTGCCGAGGGCTTGCACCCCCTTCAGCAGAAATTCCTCGAACACGCAGCCCTTCAGTGCGGCGTTTGTACGCCGGGCTTTATCGTGGCTGCCAAGGCATTGCTCGACAACGAGCCACACCCTTCGGAGGAACGCATTCGGCTCTATTTGGCGGGCAACCTATGCCGATGCACGGGGTATGACAAGATCGTTCGCGCGGTGCAAGATGCCGCATCTGCAATGGCCGAATAGGAGAGGCATCCCAAATGGCGACAAAAACAGAAGATTATCTGGGCATGACAGATTACAAAGTCATTGGCACCTGTCCGATCCGCCACGATGGAGTCGACAAAGTCGTGGGGCGAGCAAAATACGGTGCGGATATCGATATGGCCGGCATGTTGCACGGCGCGGTTGCGCGCAGCCCGCATGCCCATGCGCGGATCAAATCGCTGGATACGAGCAGGGCAGAGGCCATGCCGGGTGTAAAAGCCGTGATCACGGTTGCGGATCTGCCACTGCAAGAAGACAAAATTAAAGAACTCGGCGAAGGTGCTGCCAATCTCCAGCATCTGCGCGCCAATATACTGGCCGATGGCAAGGTCTTGTACCACGGGCATGCAGTGGCGGCGGTGGTGGCAACGGATATTCACACCGCGCAAGAAGCTGTCGATATGATCGATGTCGAGTACGATGTTCTGCAACCGGTTTTGACAGTACACGACGCCATGAAAGCGGACGCGCCGTTGCTCTTGGAGGACCAGACCACGCGGTCTCTCGGCGAGGACACGGGTGAAAAGAGCAATGTGTGTACTCATTTTCGCCACGAATTGGGCGATGTGGAGAAGGGATTTGCAGGTGCCGAACTCGTCATTGAGCGAGAGTTTGATACGGCGACAGTTCACCAGGGATATATTGAGCCGCAAAATGCCACCGCCTTATGGGGGGCCGATGGTCAGATCACGGTGTGGTGCAGTACACAGGGCGCGTTTACCGTGCGCGAACAGACCGCGCAACTACTCGATGTGCCCGTTTCGCAGGTAAAGGTCGTTCCCATGGAAATCGGCGGTGGATTTGGGGGCAAAATTCGCATTTATCTCGAACCCCTGGCCGCGATTCTGTCCAAAAAGACCGGGCACCCCGTCAAGATGGTCATGAGCCGCACGGAAGTTTTGCAGGCGACCGGCCCCACAGCGGGATCGTTTATCAGATGCAAAATGGGGGTGGACAAAGCGGGCAACCTCATCGCTGCCCAAGCCTATATGGCGTATGAATCGGGGGGGTTCCCCGGCAGTTGGGCAGCGCCAGGTGCCATGTGCATTTTCGCGCCCTACGATATTCCCCATGTGCTGATCGACGGTTACGAGGTGTTGGTCAACAAACCGCAGACCATGGCCTATCGCGCGCCCGGCGCGACCAATGCTGCATTTGCTTCGGAAACCATCATCGATGAGATTTGCGAGCAACTCGGTGTCTGCCCCCTCGAATTTCGGCTCAAAAATTCTGCCAAAGAAGGCAGCCGACGCGCAGATGGCCCTGTTTATCCGAGAATAGGCCACGAGCAATGTGTCGAAACCGCTCTGTCTTCAGAACACTACGCGACGCAACTCAATGGCAAAAACCGCGGGCGCGGCGTCGCCTCGGGGTTCTGGTTTAATGTGGGTTTGAAGTCGAGTGCCGCTGCTAGCGTCAATCCCGATGGCACGGTCAGTCTGGTCGAGGGATCGGCAGATATTGGCGGGACGCGAACATCCATTGCGATGCAGTTGGCCGAAGTACTCGGCATTGGAGCCGAAGATGTCAAGCCACAGGTGGGAGATACGGACTCGATTGGCGAAACAGAGGTGACAGGGGGAAGCCGCACGACATTTGCGACCGGGTGGGCGGCGTATCAATGCGCTTTGGATATCAAAGCGCAACTGATCGAGCGCGCGGCCAAATTGTGGGAAATCTCGCCCGATGATGTGGTCTTTAAAGATGGCGCGTTTTCTTCATCAGATGCTTCTCAAACGATCTCATTCAAAGACATAGCGGGAAGACTCGACGAAACCGGTGGCCCCATTATGGGCAGGGCAACCGTACAGCCGCCCGGTGTGGGTGGTGCTTTTGCGGTGATGATTGTCGATGTTGAAGTCGATACCGAAACGGGCAAAGTGGAGATTTTGCGCGTCTCGATGATTCAAGACGCCGGCAAAGCCGTTTATCCAAGCTATGTCGAAGGGCAAATGCAGGGGGGCACGGCACAGGGCATTGGCTGGGCACTCAACGAAGAATATACCTACAATGAGGAGGGGCTTCTGACCAATGCGAGTTTGCTCGATTATCGGATGCCCACGTGTCTCGATTTGCCCATGATCGAGACCTATATCGTGGAAGTGCCAAACCCCGGCCATCCTTATGGCGTGCGCGGCGTGGGCGAGGTGCCGATTGTTCCGCCTGCCGCGGCGGTTGCAAACGCCATTTACGATGCCGTGGGCGTAAGAATGACAATTCTGCCCATGTCCCCCGGTCAGGTTCTGAAGGCATTGTGGGCGAAGAACAGGGATTAGGGATCGAGACTTGGGGACTGCCCGCGTTATTTGACAATGACAAAGGCAGTCCCCAAGCGGTTTAATCCGAGAGGTTAAGACGCCCCAAGGTAGCCCATGAAAGGATGCCTGTCATGACACACACAGACGTAGATGGTTTGAAAGAACGTTTTGAAGACTTGAAGGAATACAGTAAAGCGCGTTTTGACGCACAAGACAGGGAATTACAAACACTCAAAGACAGTCTGAAAAGCGTGAATGCCGATATTGCCGAGCTAAAAATAGATATGGCCGCGGTGAAAGAAGGCATTGATAACATGAAGTCGATCCTAAATTGGATACGCTGGCTGATCGTCATTGGCATTGGCGTGATCGGTCTTGTAGGGGTTTTTAAGTGATGTTACGGCAGTGCTCAACGCCATAAATACAGTAAGGGAGCGCTGGAGGCCTATGATGTTTTATTTTAGGAGCGGTGAGATGAACCGATTCACTTCAACATTTGCTGTATTCGGAATGGCGGCACTGATGGTACTGTGTGTTCCCCAGATGTCTGAAGCCTTGGGGGTACGGGTCAAAGCGGGCGTGGACCTGACGCGCGAACAGCAGTTTGACACATTTCGGGGGTTTGGCGGACAATTTGACTCTCACCGATGGATGCTGGGAAGCAATCTCGACTTGGGGGCGTTTATTTTGCCGAAACTGCATCTGGTACCGGGCGTGGACCTCGCCATACAGGAAAATTTGCGCGTTTATGTCATCAATCTGGATGCCAATTACTTTTTTTTTCATAGTCCGCGCGGACGGGGCTATGCGGGTATCGGTTTTGGGACGCATCTCTATCGCCCCAACGCAGAGATAGAGACGGCCTTTAACGATACCAAAATCAGCTTAAATTTGCCCTTGGGGTATCAACGCAAATTGGGTGCCGGTCTTCTGGCTTGGTTTGGCGAAATGAAACTCGTCATTGCCGACGATGAAAAAGACAGCGCATTGCAATTCTCAATAGGTTTGAACTTTGGTTTGTAACGAAAGGAAGGATTTATGGCGAGCAGTGAACGCCGAAAAGAGCTCCGCCGAAGGCGTCAGAGGCGAAAAAAACGCCTGAAAGCGCGGCGCCGAGAAGCGAGAGGTGGAAAGTAGGGCTATCTATCTGCCCGACCCCTGATTGCCCTACCCGCGCCGCGGGCGTCGTGGCAGGCGGGGATGAGTAGTCCCGGACGCCTTGACTATGCCCACAAAAAGAGAATATTGGCATGCGTTATTTGAAATTCTCTGCTGTTCTCATGCTCGTTTTTTTGCATCCTGCAAGTGGGGATGTATTATCCAGCGGTTCCAATAGTGATCTTGTCGTGGAAGTGCATCAATCCCACAATGGAACGAATCTGTGGTACTGCGTCGGAATTGTCGATCCAATATCCAAAACAATTGATTGGGGAGAACGTCATCCATACGACGATGGGCGCTTGCCCATGTGCGATTTTGACGGCAATACGGTTGTGGAAGTTCACGAGGGTCACGACGATTTGACACTGTGGTATCGCGTCGGCACGGTGGAAAAAAAAACGAGAACCATCAACTGGGTAAGAAGTGTCAATTACGATGATAAAGGCAGAAGCCCGGCCGTCGCCATAAGCGGCAATATCGTGGTTGAGATGCACCAGTCTCACAATGGCACTGATTTGTGGTACCACGTTGGGATTTTGGATCGCGCGACCGGGTTTATCAACTGGAATGAAAGTAAAAAATTTGATCGAGGGCAAATTCCAAGTGTTGGATTTTCCGGACTGGAATTGAATGCCATCGTCGAAGTGCATCAATCCCATAAAGGAATGAATCTGTGGTACCGCGTGGGCATTGTCAATCCGACCTCGAGAGCGATTGATTGGGGGGAAAATCGCAAATACGACGATGGGCGCTTGCCCATGTGCGACGTTGATGGCAATGCGATTGTGGAAGTTCATCAAGGGCACGATGACTTACAATTGTGGTATCGCGTGGGGACTGTGGAAGAAAGAACGCGTGCGATTGCGTGGGGCAAGAGCGTAAATTACGATAGGGGAAAAATCCCTACTGTGGCGATCAACGACACTGTCGTGGTGGAGATGCACCAATCCCATGAAGGGACTTCTTTGTGGTATAATGTCGGTATCTTGGATGAGACAACGCAGACGATTGCATGGGGACAAAGCCATAGATTTGATAGAGGCAGAGCGCCGAGTGTTGGATTTTGATTGGCGAGATGGCATGGGGAAACAGAAAGCCAATACAACACTTGCCTAATGTGCGATTTTTTGTACATTAAAGAGAATCCGATCAGACAATAGCGTTCATTTTTCAGGAGGTTTTTTGATGGACAATCCCAAAGTTATCGCGTATTTGAAGCCGGTTTGCGGTTGGAGTGGGGGGGTGCGTGCTGTGTTGGCAAAATATGGGCTCGAATATGAAGACCGCGATATCATTAACAATCCCGACAACTATCGCGAGATGGTGATGAAGAGCGGGCAACCCTTACAGCCCTGCGTCCAGATTGGGGATATTATGTTGGCCGATATCAGCGGGGATGAGTTGGAAGGTTGGTTGATCGACAATGGCTTCCAGCCCGGCGGCCCGGATCCCACGGTTCCAACGGATAGTTCTTGTACAGACGAACAGCACGAAGCAATGGCGCGGGCAGCGCAACAGCCGACCATTGCCAACCCTCACTTTGGGCGGTACTAAAACAAGTGATGGGTTTTTTCAGTGAGGCGAGCCTTCGGGGGTCGCCTTTTTTTTTAGCACTATGCAGACTCGTGTTTTGAAAAAAGAGATTGCGGGATGTACCCTGTGCAAGCGTCTGGTCGCGTATTGTCGCACATTTGATCGGATAGAAAACCGCAAGATCGCGGGTTGCGATTACTGGGCAAAGCCCGTTCCGGGATTTGGGGATGCCCGCGCGCAACTGCTCATTATCGGCCTGGCACCCGGCGCGCACGGGGCCAATCGCACGGGCAGGCCATTTACGGGCGATGGTGCTGGCGATGTGCTTTACCGCGCGCTTTTTCGGCACGGTTTTGCCAACAGAGAAACAGCGGTTGATCGCCGCGACGGCTTGCGTCTGGACAATGTGTACATCACCAATGCCGTCAAGTGTGTCCCGCCTCAAAATCGCCCAAATGCCGCAGAAAAGCGCGCGTGTCTTCAGTGGCTGGTGCGTGAACTCGCGCTTTTGCATCGGGTCAAAATCGTTCTGGCGATGGGCAGAGACGCGTTTGAAAGTTATGTTCGGTTGGAAAAGCATGGGCTGACGCAGGGCAAGTCAGCAGCAGGCCGCGCGACACACGCGAACGCATTCCGGTTTCAGCACGGTGGCGTTTACCATTTTGAGGACAGCGGTAAACTTCTCGTGGCGACCTACCATTTTAGTCGCTACAATATGAACACAGGCGTTCTGACAGAAGACATGGTCAATGCGTTGTTTCACCGCGTACGTGCGTTGCTTAAGTGACGCATTGAAGTTCGCAATGGTTTTGGGGATGGGCTGACCATCTCCTCTCGCCTACTTATCGGCAATGCGGGTGTCTTTCGAGCACCGCGATGTGGGAGAGGTTGCGATAGGCTTGATTGTAGTCGAGGCCATAGCCCACCACAAATTGGTCTGCGATGGTGAAACCGCAGTACTGGATGGGAACAGGTGCGATGCGGCAATCGGGTTTGTCGAGGAGGGTGCAGATACCGAGACTGCGCGGGTTTCTGTCCTGTAATAGCGCGAGCAGTGCAAAGAGCGTGCGTCCGGTATCGACAATGTCTTCAACGATGAGCACGTGGCGGTCGGCGATTTCACCGCTGAGGTCTTTTGAGAGCGTCACCGTGCCCGAGCTGTCTGTGCCGATATAACTCGAAACGGCGATGAAGTCGATTTCAACGGGACTTTTTATGGCGCGCGACAGGTCCGCCAAAAAATAGAGCGCGCCTTTGAGAATGCCCACGAGGACGACCCCGTCCGGATACTGCGCGGAAATCTCGCTGCCGAGTTCACGAACGCGGCACTGAATTGCTTTTTCGTCGATTAAGACAGCACTCATTTGAGGAGTCAAATTCTCCATGGGAAAAGCCTCCTTGAAACACAAAGATAATGCCCTATCGCGATTGAGGCAAGGAAGGGAGGAATGATGTCGATCTCAGAAGACAGATCGAAAATATTTGTTCGGCGATTTTGAACCCCCCGGGTTTCGGCGTTTTGAGAAATTGCGTGCGGGTTTGACGTGGGCAATTTTTCATGAATCGCTTGATCCAAAGGTGCAAAATTGCTATATTTTTCTTGAAGCGCCTGCTTCACAAAAAAACGCCTTGAATCTGCATGAGGGTGGCCCCGCAGGAAGTTTTCCGCTGTTTTACATCGGGACTTCGACAAATATTATTCGGCGCCCGGCGGGTTAGGCGTTTTTTGTTTCTCTATTGGATTGGGGAAGGCGTCGCATGGCCAATAAAATTCGCATACTCCCAGATGATATTGCCAACCGCATCGCTGCCGGAGAAGTGGTTGAGCGACCCGCGTCCGTCGCAAAAGAACTGATTGAAAATGCGGTGGACGCGGGCGCGGACCGCGTGGTCGTGGAAGTGGCTACCGGCGGCAAGGAGAGCCTGCGGGTCAGTGACAATGGGGGCGGAATGTCGCGAGACGACGCGCTGTTGGCACTTGAGCGGCATGCGACGAGCAAAATTCAAAGTCTGGATGATTTGAAAGGGTTGCTCACGCATGGATTCCGGGGCGAGGCCCTGCCCAGCATTGCCGCGGTTTCGCGTCTGACCCTTGAAACCCGGTTGGCAGATGCCATCGAGGGTACGCGGGTGGATGTGGTGGGCGGGCGCGTGCGGGATGTGTCTTCAATTGGGCGGGGACAAGGCACGACCATTACCTTGCACGGGCTTTTTTTTAATGTGCCCGCCAGGCGAAAATTTCTCAAGGGTGTCGATACGGAATTTCGGCATATTGTGAACGCAGTGACGGCTATGGCCATGGCCTATCCCGAGATCGGATTTGACCTCAAGCACAACGGACGCCAGGTGCTGCAATTGGGAAGGGCGAACTTTGATCGGCGGGCAGAGCGGATATTTGGCGTGAGATATGGCGAGGATGCCATTGGCGTTGAAAGCAGCGCGAGCGGGCTAGAGGTGCGCGGCTTTGTTGGCAAGCCCGAAATCGCGCGAAAATCCGGTGTTCAGCAGGTTGTCATCGTCAACCGCCGATGGGTGCAGCACAAAGCCATTGCCCATGCGGTTTACGAAGGGTATGGCGGGCTTTTGCCCAGAGGTCTGGCGCCGTCTTATTGCCTCTGCCTGAGCATTGATCCCGCGCGCGTCGATGTCAATGTGCATCCCTCAAAGCGCGAGGTTCGCTTTGCCGATGAGCGGTTGATTTACGGCACAATTACCCGCGCGGTTAGGCTATCGCTGCGGGGGGCAGACTTGATTCCAGAATTGAGCGATGACGCGATTTCCGCGATGCCTGAAGCAGCGGGTTCTGACGTGGCTATCGCAGAAACCCCCGCTGTGGCGTATCGGCCCAAAGTTGGCGGTGAACCCCAGATGGCATTGCCCTTAACCGTGAGGTCGTCACCGGGGGGCGTTTCCGGAACAAGTGCCGATACCGACGGTCTTGCCGAAGAAGATTTTGCACGGGTTTCCGTGTGGCAATTGCACAGCAAATACATTTTGGCGCATATCAAAAACGGCCTGATTGCGATTGACCAGCAGGTTGCCCATCAGCGGATTTTGTACGAGCGCGCCATGGACAATATGCATGCCCGGCCCGCAACGAGTCAGAGGCTGTTGTTTCCAATCACGCTCGACTTTGGGGTCAAAGAAATTCATCTGGTGCGCGAGGCGATGCCGCTTTTAGAGAAAATGGGGTTTGGCATTCGCGATTTTGGTGGGCACACGGTTGTCGTCGATGCGATTCCCATTGGGCTGAGGGCATGGCAGGACGGACAGCTTTTAAAAGATATCATTCGAGGCATGGCCGAAGCCGAACACACGACCTCTTTGTCGGCAACAGGACAAGAGCGACAGATCGCGCCGCAAGAACATCGGCTCGCATCGTCTTATGCGTGGCACACGTCTATTCGCACGGGTGAGGACTTGTCTGTGGAAGAAATGCGCGCGATCATCGATCAATTGTTCGCAACGCAAGAACCTTTTATTGGACCCTATGGTCGTCCAACGCTGATCAAGATCGGATTGGATGAAATTGACAATCGGTTTAAGCAATAACCATGGCTTCTCTTCCGCATATTCTGGTGGTTGCCGGGCCTACGGCGTCGGGCAAAACAGCCGTGGGCATTGAACTGGCACAGCGACTGGGTGGCGAAATCATTTCGGCAGATGCGCGTCAGATCTATCGTTTGATGAATATCGGGACGGCAAAGCCCACGGCAGAAGAACGAGCGGCCGCGCGCCATCACCTGATCGATTTTGCGTATCCAGACGCAGACTACAGTGCCGGGCAGTTTGCCGAAGATGCGTCGGCTGCAATGCGGGATATTCTGCGTCGCGGCAAGGTGCCCCTCGTGGTCGGGGGAGCGGGGTTGTATATCCGCGCGTTGTTCGATGGGTTTTCGCCCATGCCGCAGGTTCCGCCAGAGATTCGAGCGCGATTGCAATGGGAAGCGAGAGATGGCCTCCCCAAATTGTACAAAAAGTTGTGTCAGGTCGATCCCCAATGGGCGTCAAAAATTCAGGCGACGGATGTCCAGCGCGTCGTGCGCGGTTTGGAAGTTTATGAAGCATCGGGCAAGCCGCTTTCCGAGCACCAGAAAGTGCCGCCAACGCGGCCGATCACATGCACCGCATCCTATTTTGGTTTGCACTGGGCGCGCGGGGCACTCTATGGGCGGATTAACGCGCGCGCTTGTCAGATGTTCGAGGATGGCCTGATCGAAGAAGCGGCCAGCCTCCGCGACATGGGCTACACCCCTGACTTGAACGCGCTCAAAACCTTTGGCTACCGCGAAGTCTTTCGATATCTCGAGGGCGAGATATCGCGCGACCGTTCCCTGGCCGATTTGCAACAGGGCACGCGACGCTACGCCAAACGACAGATGACCTTTTTTCGCGGGGAAGCGCGCATGGTCTGGGTGGGTGCACGCGCGGATCGCGCGGCAGAAACCATTTTGCAATACATGAAAAAATGTTGACACCGCATAAGAACACCTGTAAATTGGCTATGCCTTGCGGAGCGGGAATAACTCAGTTGGTAGAGTGCAAGCTTCCCAAGCTTGATGTCGCGGGTTCGAGTCCCGTTTCCCGCTCCATTTTTTTGCACAGTTAATAAAAAATAATGCGACATCACGGACAATCTCAAAACGGGTTGTCCATTTTTTTTGTCGTTGAATCCGAGAGGTTTTTATGGAAAATGAAATTCGCGTTCACTATGTCAGCCATTTTCTCAAACTGAGTTTGTGGTATGTGCAGTTGCTGATGGACCGGGAGGGGATTGCCTTTGAAGATGCGATTATTTTTCGGGTCAATGTGTATCGCAATACGGATTTTTTCGATGGCGAGCACCATCCCGCCTGGGGGCATGAAGATCCGGATTGGCATGCCTATCTCAAAGGCTTAAAGGGCATTTTTGATCGCTGTGCGGGCAGAGCCTTAGAAGAAGAGGGGCTGGCCTATTTGTGGCCCCGCGTGAAAAAGGAGGGCCGCAGACCGTCAAAAAAGGGACGCCCTTATGAATGCTGGACTTATGATGACCGCGAAAATTACATCGACATACACATTGCCAATGTATATCAGCCCAAGTCGCCTCTGAGTGAAATGCGAGGTGAATTTGCGAGGACGTTGCGACAATTGTTAAGGGATACGCAGCAACGACGCCCCGAAGTGGAGGCGGTGCGGTGTGGCAGTTGGCTCAATTCCGTGCCGACATTTCAGGCACTATTTCCCAAAAGCTGGCACGAGAGTGCCAAAGTGAGCCCGCGGTCGGGATGGGGCATGGGGCATTGGGGACAGTTTATGGATCGCACGGGACGGTTTCACGTCAAAAATGGCGCGCGATTGCGCGCAACCGGGGCGTTTCCCTATCCCTGTTTGGGTTGTCACGCCCCCCTGGATGAAATCGCGGCGCATTTGGAGGTTTTGGCAGAAAATTAGGAGTCGCGATCGGGTTGTTTTTTCAGGGTTTCTGGTACGAGGAAGAGAAAGATGCCCGCTGCGAAAAGGCCAGTGCCCGCGATGGAGAGTGCCGCAGGTGACAGGCCGAGTAAGTCGGCGATGGAACCTACGCACACAGGGCCGGAGAGTCGCCCGCCATCGCCGATCAGGCGCCACAAGCCCAAAAACGCGCTCAGCCCAGAACGCGGCGCGAGATCCGCGCCCAAAGTCATCATGCCCCCTGAGCTGAGGCCATTGCCAAATCCGATCAGACTGGCGGCGATCAGGAGGGCGATAAATTCACCTGTGATGAGACCCACCAAAAAAAGGGATGACCCCGCGCTGTTCAGGTGGGGAGCAAGGGATTGGGTGACGGGAATCAGTGCCATGCCGATGGCTTGTAGCGCGAAACTGGGCACATTGGAGAATTTGCGTCCCAGGCGATCCATGATCACCCCGGCGGGATAGAACATGGTCATGTCGATAAACCCCGAGATGCTGAGGATGAGTCCGATTTGTTCATACCCCAAGCCGAGAACCTCGGCGGCGTAGAGCGGTATAATGATGTAGCGACCACTGCGAATGGTTTGGGCGAAAAGCTGACCTGTACCTGCGGTGATCAGATTTCTGCTGTGCGCGCGGAAGATGTCGGCAATATGGCGCAGATGGCCGCGTTGAGGTGGGGATGCGACCTTGCCAGAAGTTTCCACGGCGAGTGCGGCAATCACAGCGGCCAAGAGGGCGCTGCCGCCAAAGGCGAGGAAGGGTTCTTTTACGGATGCGACCGAGGCGATATAGCCCCCGATGGCTGGGCCTGCAAAGGTGCCGATGCGGCTGATCCCACCGAAGACCGATAGGGCACGCCCTCTTTGGTGCGTGGCTGTGGTGTCGGCCAAATAGGCGTACCGCGAGATGTCCCACAGCGCGCCGCCAATGCCACCCACAAAGCGCAGGAGGAATACCGCCCAAATGGATGGCGCAATAAAGAGTCCTGCACCGCAAAGTGCAACCGTGAGCACCCCCAAAAGCATCGCGGTTTTTCGACCAATTCGGTTGAGCACCATAGCCGCGGGCAGGTCGCCAATGAGGTGCCCGAGACCATCGGCGGCGAGTACGAGGCCGACGACGCCGTAGGAGACATCATAAGATTTGGCGTAAAGTGGCAATATCGGGATGAGCAGACCGCTGCCCAATCTGAGCAGAAAGGTGGGAACAAAGACGGGAAAGAGGAGCGGGTTGTGGGCGATTGCATTCATTGCGTGCCATGGTAGTGAGGGCAGACGGCGAAGGCATTAAGATTACAAGAGAGGTGCAGTGCTGTCAAGACTGCAACCACACGCCAACACCGGAGGACAGATCATCGAATTTCCAATACGCGAGATGTGCTATGCGAGCGGCATTTTTTGGATTGCGGGCAGTTTGCAAGGCGTGACTGGGTTTGGGTTTAACCTGTTATCTGTGCCGGCACTGGTTTTGTGGTTTCCCGCGCATGTGGCCGTGCCCGGGGTTTTGATGTCTTATGTGCCCTTGGGCACCGGGCAGTTTATTCAGTTGCGGCGCGACGTGGACTGGAAGGTGCTGGGCGTGATTGTGGGCAGTGCTGTTGTGGGCATGCCACTGGGCGCATTGCTTTTGCGCGACACAGATTCCGAGGCGATGAAACGCGCCATTGGGTTGGCGATGGTGGGATTGGCAATTTTTTTGCAATTGCGACCGGGCCGCCCGTTTCGACACAAAGCCCTGTCCCGAGTGGGGGTGGGCATGCTCAGTGGGTTTTTGTCGTCCAGTATTGGCGTGTCCGGGCCGCCCCTGGCATTGCTTGGGCTGAAACAGCGTTGGCCCCATGCGATGATGCGCGCAACGCTTTTGACCTGCTTTTTGTGTACATCCGCGCTGAGCCTGAATGTGTTGTGGCTGGTGGGGGTCTTGACGTTTGAGAGCGTGCAATTTGTCCTTTGGGGCGCGCCGGGCTTGATTTTTGGATTTTTGACTGCGACCTATCTCCGCGCGCGGGTTCACCATCCGTCCGTGTTTCGCTGGATTTCAATTGGGATGGTGATGGCCGGCGGTTTGGCCGCGGCGATCTTTTGACTCTATGACGCACAGGCAGGCTATGCCCGTGCTTGCCTCTGGCGTCTTATCTGAGGATGTATTATGCGCGATACAGAAACAAAACTCCGCAACCTGATGTCCGAGCGCATCTTGCTGCTCGATGGGGCGATGGGCACGATGATTCAGGCGTATGACTTGGACGAGCAGACGTTTCGGGGCGATGGTTTTGGCGATCATCCCGTCGATCTAAAGGGATGCAGCGATCTCTTGTCGCTGACGCAACCGGATATGATCGCGGACATTCATCGGCGGTTTCTCGATGCCGGGGCGGATATTATCGAGACCAATACGTTCAATGCCACGGCGATTTCTCTGGCGGACTATCAACTTCAAGACCGGGTTTACGATCTCAATGTGGCAGCCGCGCAGATTGCGCGGCGAGCCGCAGACGATGTGACCCTGCAAAATCCACACAAGCCGCGCTTTGTTGCAGGTGCCTTGGGGCCAACGAGTTGCACGCTTTCGCTCTCGCCCAATGTGAATGATCCGGCGTTTCGCACGCACGGGTTTGACGAGGTGGTCGACGCGTATTACATGCAGGTTGCGGGGTTGATGGCGGGAGGCGTTGATCTGATTCTGGTGGAAACGGTGTTTGATACGCTCACGGGCAAAGCCGCGCTGTTTGCGGCGGGGCGTTATTTTGCCGATCACCGCGTGAAAGTTCCCGTGATGGTTTCCGGAACCGTGGTCGATCAGAGTGGGCGGACCTTGTCCGGACAGACCATTGAAGCATTCTGGTTGTCGGTGGCGCATGCACAGCCCCTCAGCGTGGGGATCAACTGCGCGCTCGGCGCGAGGGACATGCGCCCTTATGTGGAGGCCCTGTCGCATTTCGCACCGGTATTTATGAGTTGTTATCCCAACGCGGGCTTGCCAAATGAATTTGGGGAATACGATGATTCGCCGGGCCACATGGCGGGTATTTTGGGCGATTTTGCCGCGCGGGGATGGCTCAATATCGCGGGCGGGTGTTGTGGCACCACCCCCGAATATATTGCCGCAATAGCCGATGTTGTCGCCGATAAGGCGCCGCGAAAAATTCCCGAGCGTTCAAACTTGTCGCGCTTTAGCGGCTTAGAGCCGATGGTGATTTATCCCGATTCCAATTTTATGATGATCGGCGAGCGCACCAATGTGACGGGATCGAGGCGGTTTGCGCGCTTGATCAAAACGGGTGATTATGCTGCGGCACTGGACGTCGCGCGCGAGCAAGTGGCTGGCGGCGCGAATATGATCGACGTCAATATGGACGAGGGGTTGCTCGATTCCAAAGATGCGATGGCGACATTTTTGAAGCTGATCGCGAGTGAACCCGCTATTGCGCGCGTGCCCATTGTGATTGACAGTTCTGATTTTGAGGTCATCGAGGCCGGGCTAAAGTGCGTGCAGGGCAAGGCGATAGTCAATTCGATCAGCCTCAAAGAAGGCGAAGCGGTCTTCAAGGCGCAGGCGGAAACGGTTTCGCGCTATGGCGCGGCTGTGGTGGTGATGGCGTTTGATGAAAAAGGACAGGCAACTTCGGTTGAGGACAAGGTGCGGATTTGCCGCCGCGCGTATGGGATTTTGACACAAGAGGTGGGGATGGACGCGTCGGATATTATTTTTGATCCGAATATTTTAACCGTTGCCACGGGCATTGCGGCGCACAATGATTACGCGGTCAATTTTATCGAGGCTGTCAGGCAAATCAAAGCCTCGTGCCCGGGCGCGAAAACGAGCGGGGGCGTGAGCAATATTTCGTTTTCATTTCGGGGCAATGATTACGTGCGCGAGGCAATTCACGCGGCCTTTTTGTATCACGCCATTCGAGTGGGTCTGGATATGGGCATTGTCAATGCCGGGCAACTGATGGTGTACGAAGAAATTCCCGAACCGTTGCGCGCGCGCATTGAAGATGTGTTGTTCAACCGGCGAAAAGACGCCACAGAACGCCTGGTGGATTTTGCAGAGTCCGTGCAATCCGCGGGCAAAAGCCGCAAAAGAGACGATGCCTGGCGGCAGGGATCTGTTGAAGACCGCCTGAAGCACGCGCTGTTGCACGGACAGCCGGCGTATCTGGAAGAAGATTTGGCAGAAGTGCTGCACGACTACGCACCGCTCGAGGTGATCGAAGGGCCGTTGATGGACGGGATGAATGTGGTGGGCGATTTGTTCGGTGCGGGCAAAATGTTTTTGCCGCAGGTCGTCAAAACCGCGCGCGTGATGAAACAGGCCGTGGCCTATCTCGAGCCGTTGATGGCGCATGAAAAAGCGAGCAAGGGCGCGCGGGGCACAGTGCTGATGGCAACCGTGAAGGGCGATGTACACGATATTGGCAAAAATATTGTGGGCGTGGTTTTGGGCTGCAACAATTACGAGGTGATTGACTTGGGCGTGATGGTGCCTGCGGATCGCATTTTGAAAGTCGCGCGAGAAAAAGCGGTGGATATCATCGGGTTGAGCGGCCTGATTACGCCATCGCTCAACGAGATGATACACGTCGCACAAGAGATGCAGCGCGAGGGCTTTGACGTGCCCCTCTTGATCGGCGGGGCAACCACGAGCCGCAAGCACACCGCGGTGAAAATCGCGCCGGTTTACGAGCGCGCAACCGTACACGTCAAGGACGCGTCGCGCGCGAGCGGCGTGTTGGGTAAGCTGTTGAACGCGGATCATCGCGAGGCTTTTGTGCGGGGCAATCGCGAGGCGCAGCAGCGGGCTTTGGCTGAGTTTGATCGCGCTCGGCACCCCCTGGTTTCGCACGCAGAGGCCACCGCCCATCGGCAGATGTTTGATTGGACGCAGATCGATATGCCCAAGCCCAAGTTTACGGGCGTGCAGGATTTGCGCGATGTTCAGATAGATCAATTGGTCGATTTCATCGACTGGGGGCCGTTTTTCCACGTCTGGGAATTGCGGGGGCGGTATCCCAAGATATTGAATGATCCGCAAAAGGGCGCGGCCGCGCGCAAATTGTTTGACGACGCGCAGGCGATGATCCGCGCGATCGCGGACGAGGGGTGGTTGCGCGCGCAGGCTGTGTACGGATTTTTTTCGGCAAATGCCGATGGCGGCGATATCGTCGTGTTTGAAGACGAGCGCAGAGAGATCGAGCGCGCGAGGTTGCACATGTTGCGTCAGCAGCGGAAAAAGCGTTTGGGCGGGCCGTATTTTTCCCTGTCCGATTATGTTGCCCCGCGCGGGCATGCCGATTACATCGGGGCTTTTGCCCTCACTGCCGGGTTGGGCGCGGAAGCGAGAACATCGGCGTTTCAGCGCGCCCTGGACGACTACAATGCCATTTTGCTTCAGGCAGTGGCCGACCGCTTGGCCGAGGCGTTTGCCGAATTTCTACACGCAAAGGCGCGGCGAGATTGGAGATACGGCCTGGACGAAGCCCTGAGCCGTGAAGATTTAATCGAGGAGAAATATCGCGGCATTCGCCCCGCGCCCGGTTATCCGGCCTGTCCGGATCACACGGAGAAACGCACCTTGTTTGACTTGCTCTGCGTTGAGCGCGAGACAGATATTCGCTTGACTGAGAATTTTGCCATGGCGCCTGCGGCTTCGGTCAGTGGCTGGTATTTTGCACATCCCGAAGCCCGCTATTTCGCGGTGGGCAAAATCGACGCGGATCAAGTGGCCGACTACGCTCGGCGCAAGGGCATGCCCGTGGCCGAGATAGAACGCTGGCTGGCTCCGAATTTGGGATACAAATAGCAAAAGACGCCAGTTACTGGTTGGGAAAGATTGATAGGTCTCGCTCATCAAACGACGATATCAGATTGTGATAGAATGCGTTATGCCAATTTTTTAATGGTGTTATTCGCCGGGTTGTACGCCATACCCAGTCACGTACATGGGCAAACCGCGTCCCGCGCACCCATTGTCAGATGGCTTCAGATTTCGGGCAATCGGGCGATATCAGATGGGGAACTGAAGGCGTTGATGGCAACCCGCGCCTCGTCGTGGTACGGTTTTCTGCCCTTGATCAGCGAGCGCAGATACGATCCCGCCAGCTTTGGCACGGATATGGAACGATTGCGAACGCATTACCGCGATCGGGGGTATTTGGACGCAGTGGTCGATTCGACCATTGAGCACCTCGGCAAAGCCGAGATCGGTTTGGCAATACGCATTGCAGAGGGGCCGCTGACGCGGATTTCCAAGGCGTCTGTGGCGGGGGGTGAAGATGTGAAGAACACCTTTGGGCGGCTCGAGGGCGAGCCGTTATCGCGCGCGCTCATCAGCAGAGGCGTCTCTCAAGTCCTGAGTGGGTTGCGCGACAGGGGTTATGCGTTTGCGCGCGGGGAGGTCGAAACCGCGGTGTTGGATCGCCGCGCGGAGATCGTTCTAAAACTCGCGTCTGGCCCCGTATGCACTGTGCGCGCGGTTCAGATATCGGGCAACAAAGCCGTGTCTGAGAAGCTCATCTCGCGCGGATTAATATTCAAATCGGGCGATCAATTCCGGGAACGAGCGTTGCGCCGCAGCCAGCACCTGCTCTACCGCGCGGGGGTGTTTCGGTCTGTGGCCTTGGGCGTGGCGGATAGTGTGGCACCCGACAATCGGGTGGATGTGACCGTGCGCGTGTCCGAGCGACCCTTTCGGACATTGCGCCTGGGCGCGGGGTATGATACGGATGAAGACCTGTGGACATCCGGGGAGTTGACACATCGCAATTTTGGCGGCGGTGCGCGCCAACTCCAGTTGTCTGCGCGGGTTTCCGGGAAGAACAGAGAAACCGTGCTGGGCCTGCGGCAGCCGTATTTTTTCGACAGCCGCAACTGGTTGAATATCAGTGGGTTTGTGCAGCGCGAGCGGCAGGCCGCGTTTGTGCAGGACGAGGTGGGGGGCAATCTGTCTGTCGAGAGAAATATCACAACGACAGCCGATTTGATCGTTCAGTTCAGCAGTGGTGTGGTTGATTTTTCCGCGGACAGCGCGTTTGTTGAGGCAAAAGTCGGATTTCTCATGGACACGAGCGACGATATTTTTGATCCGCAATCCGGCATGATCGCACAATTTACAGTGCGCGAACGGGGGCGATTTTTCAAAGCTGAGAGCGAGTTTTTGCAGGCGACCGCAGAGGGGCGCTGGTTCCGACCAATGCCCTTGCGGAGCGTTCTGGCATTGCGCGTGCAGGGGGGCGCGATTTTTGAACTGGGCAGATCGGGCGGCGTGCCCAATGTCGAGCGGTTTTTTGCGGGCGGGCTGAACAGTGTGCGGGGGTGGCGATTGAATGATTTGGGGCCAAAAGACCATCGGGGCGAGCCAACGGGTGGTTTGAGCCGCGCGGAACTGAGCCTGGAGATCAGGACGCGGGTGCTCTTTTCGTGGGGAACAGCCATTTTTGTCGACGCGGGCAATGTCGATGCGGCGTGGGGCGCGTTCAACCCTCGGTCATTGAAGTATGCGGTGGGCGTTGGGTTGCGCTATTTTAGTCTGATTGGCCCGGTGAGATTTGATGTGGGTTACCGCCTGTCAGAGGACAAGACAGCGGGGGAACGCATGCAGTATCACATCAGTTTGGGACAGGCGTTTTGAAGGGATGTGCGATCCCTTCCCAACACCAAGAGGGTTGGGGACTGGGGTTGGGCGGGCTGACCGCTGATAGCTGATGGCATGGAGCATTTGAGATGAGCAGGCGGGCGATAATCTGGATCGCGGTCGGCGCGGGCGCGGTGGTCGGTGGGGTGTGGATGCTGATCGCGGGGGGCTATGCCAATGGCGTGTTGCGCCAAGTGGGGCAACGCGTCCTGTCTCGGCAACTGGATGCGATCTGTCTGATCCATGAGATTGGGGGCAATCCGCTGCGAGACTGTCGCGTCATTGGCGTGCAGATTGGGGATTGGGCGCGCGTGGATACGCTGGATGTGGCGTACGATTTTTGGCCGTTGCTGACGGGCAAGGCGGTTGTTCACCGGCTGAGGGCGTCGGGGGTCGCGGTTCGGATAGACGCTTCTGACGAAAAGACTGATGATCCACTGAACTCCTCCATTTCAGGGCATGCTCGGTGGGGCGCGCCATCGAGTTTGGGTGTGGATATCAGTCGCTGGAGATTGTGGATGCCGATGTTGAGGTAGAAGGCACATGGGTGCGCGATATCGCGCTAGAGGGCGCGGTGTTTGCGGGGGAATCGGGCTATCGGGTGGTTTTGGCGCGTTTTCGCTCGGTGCAGTTTGACCCGCCGCTAGCGGTGACCAATCTGTCGGGGATCGCCGTGTTGCAAGGGGGGAATTTGCAGTTGAACGATGTGGTGTTGCACACCCGCGACTCCGGCGTTTTGCTGCGCGGCAGTGTGCGGCAATTGGACGATCCCGTGCTGGATCTCGTCGTGGAAGCCGATTCTCTATCGCTGGCGGATATCAGGGGAACCGTCGGTATGCCCGCGCGCGCGATAAAGATGCGTGGCGAGGTGAAGGGCGGTCTGCAATCCCTTGTCACTGAATGGGTTGTAGAGAGCGAAACATCTAAAGTGACATTTGCGGGTGTCGTGGGGATGGCGCCGTTTGCACTGCGCGGAGACGCGGTTTTTGAGATCGAGACGGATGATCTGGCGCTGTGGGGCATCCCGTTGGAATATACCCTCGGCTTTGATCTGGCGGGGAAGGGCAGCGTCAGGGTGGATTCCTCTGGCGTTGAGGAAGCCCGTGCCGAGGGGGGTTTTCGCCGCGTGCAGATTGGGGATGCGCGATTTGATTCTGTGCGTTTTGTCGGCAATTTGGCCGATGGTCTGTTGCGGGCGCGGGTCGCGGCCGGCGGGCCGAGCGGCAATTTAGCGGGCCGAGCGGACGCGCGGTGGGCAGATTGGGGCGGCGACTGGGCGATTCGGTTCCGCGATCTGCACGTGGGACAATTGCCCGGCGTGCCCGAAACCGTGGGGCGCGCGACTGGGCGGATAGACCTTAAGCGCGCCGATGTGTGGCGCGGTGTTGTCTCGCTGGACAAATTGCAAACGCCGAGGGGCGACGTTCGCGACGCCACTATTGAGGCTAGATACGCGGATCGACGGCTTTCTGTGGCGCGCTTTGAGGCGTATTTGCCGCATTGGGGGACGCGCGTCAGCGGAAATGGGCACGTGGATGCTGAGGGGACAAAACCAGCGGTTGCGGGGCATTTCCAAGCGGAGGTCGCATTGCCCCAATTGATGCGGACAGACGCGTGGGGGACTGCGCTGACGCTTGCGGGCGATGTTGCGGGCAACGCGGGTGGCGCGTTGACCGTGGCGTTGGAAGGGGACATCGCGGGCAATCCTGCGGTCGATCATTTTCGCATGTCTGCGCTGCTCGATTCTCTGCGGGTATCTGAGATTCGCGCTGATCTGTCGGGCGCGGGCGGGGTGTTTTCCGCTCGGGGGCAGGGGCATTTTGATCGGCATTTGGCGGGCGAGTGGCGGCTGGATGTACACCAGTTGGCGACTGTGAGCGAGATGGTCGGCGTTGACTTGTCCGGGGCGTTGGCATTGTCGGGAGATTTTTCGGGGCCGTGGGCCGCGCCCGGTTTTTCTGCGCGCGGCCGCGCGGATAGCCTCACGGTTGCGGGCGTTTTGGTTCAGCATGTCGATCTCGAAACGCGGTGGGCGCGTCCAGATTCGGGTGCTGTGACGCTGCGAATCAATCGCTTGGTTTCGGACGAACGGCAGTTGCGGGCGGTGTTTCTCGATGCGGTGCACGCGCGCGGGGAAACATCCTTTTTCTTGGGCAGCGACGCGCGCGGGCAAGAGCGGGTCTTTTTTTATGGACGCGCGCAACCGGCCGAAGACCATTTGCAGGTGGCGGTGGATTCGCTGTACATCCGCGTCGATCAAGTGGTGCTGCACAACGAAGGCCCGATTCGGTTTGCGTATTCGCCCTATCGGGGCGTTCAAATCGGGCATTTGGTTCTTTCCGGGCCAGCGGGGCGTTTGGTGGCGCGGAATCAACCGGGGTTTCAGGCGACCGTAGAGGTGTTGTTGAACAATTTGGATATGCGACCGTGGGCGTTTGTGGCAGGTCTTTCGGGCGCGGGCGGCATTCTCAATGGCGAAATGGTTTTTGCCGGCACGCTGGCCGACCCGCTCGTGTTTGGCACATTCGCGCTCGCAAATGGCAAAGTCTCGGGTGTGAAATTTGGCGAGGCCACGGGAGAGGTGTCTTTTGGCAATGACAGGATGCGCTTTGAGGCACAGGTCGCGCCCAACAAAGACGAGGTGCTCGAACTGAGCGGGAGTTTGCCCTTTGCCGATACGGGAGATATCCACCTGCGCGCTCGGTCAGAGGGGATCGCGCTTCGCACGCGCCTGAACGCGGGAGATGAAAAAACAAAATTGGCGGGGATAAAACGGTTAGAGGGATTGGAACTCAACACGGTCTTGAACGCGTTTTTCGACGCGACCGAGGGAATTTCAGGGGTGCTGTCGCTGGATCTGGACGCGCGGGGTCGCTTTGATCAGCCGGATATTCGCGGGGTGATCGAAATGAGAGATGGGGCACTCCGCCTGCTCGATCTGAATCGATCTTACGCGCCCGTTTCTGGGCGGGCCGTGGTCGGCGATGGCAAAATTCAGATTGACAGCCTTGCGGTTGGGCCTTCGGCAAATCTATCCGGCGATGTGACGCTTGCGGGTTTTTGGCCGAGCAGATGGAATTTGTCCGCGCGATTCCGCGAGTTTGAGCCCGTGGCCTGGCCAGAACTCCAATTCGCCACAGATGGGTCCTTGCACTTTAGCGGCACCCTGCAACACCCCAAGATCGAGGGCGAACTGAGGATGAAACAGGCCGAGATTCGCTTGGCACAACTGCTCGAAACACCACCTCGGGAAACATCTGATTTTTTGAAGGCTTTGGACCTGCACTTGCAGTTGTCTGCCGAGAGACAGGTGTGGGTGCGCGACCCGACCTTTGACGTGGAAATAGCGGGCGATGTGGATGTGATCAAAGACCGAGACGGATTGCGCGTTTATGGCACCATGACCAGTCGCAGGGGCAACTACATTTTGCAAAACCGCCGCTTGCGTATTACACAGGGTGAGATTCGGTTTCAGGGCAGGCCCGGGGGCAACCCCGATCTGGACATCCGCGCGGAAACGCGCGTGCGCGCTGTGATTACAGAGGGCGCCGAAGCCGAGCCCGTTGATGTTGTCGTCACAGTGGGGGGTACGCTGACGCATCCGCAAGTTTTGGTCGCGAGCGGGGATCAAGAGGATATCGGGAGAATCGCGGCCCTGTTGCTGACTGGCAGATCGGTTGAGCAATTCGAATTTTCCCGCGAGGGCACGCTGGACATGGTTTTGGGCGTTGCTGCCAATCGCTTGGGGCAGCGCATTGGGCAAACGTTGAGTCTGGATTTGGTGGAGGTCGACGTCGGCGAGGGCAATATCTCGAGGGTTCGGTTGGGCAAGTATATTGGGGAACGGCTTTTTATGAGTTATGCCCAGGACATTTCGAGCACGGCGCATGAAGTGACGATGGAGTTTGAAGTATTGCCGGGGGTGACATTTGAGGGCAGTCAGGTAGTGGATGAAAACACAAAGAATCGAAGGACGAGGAAATCCATCGGTTTGTTTTGGGCAAAAGAGTGGTGAGGGGGCACCCGCCCGCCCCGTGTGCGTGCCCATCCCTCTCGCACATCCTGCCTGCCTGTCGCGCTGCTTTGGCAGACAGGTTTATCACGGGATAGAATCATTCCAGTGCAGGCTCTGTCTATCCATGTTCAAGTCATTTTCAGAAGTTCAGCCGCTTCTTCTGCTGTGCGATATTTGCCGTCGAAGAGTTGGCGCAGATAGAGTTCAAAGGTCAGGTGGCGGCCTAGAATCGCGGTGTGGTCTTCGCCCGCGAGGTGGCGGCACCAGTGGTCGGCGATGTCGTGGGCGTCATCGAGGAGATGGTCGCCCAAATTTTTGCCCGGTGGTTGACGCAGCCAGTTTGCATAATCGTCAAAGGCGTGGGGACGACTTCGCAATCCGCGTACAACTGCGACAGCCGTTAATCGGGCGACGCGGCGCAGGATTTTGACCGCCCAAGAAGGATAGGAGATCGGAACCCCCGTGGCTTGCCAGGGAATATTTTTGAAGTAGTTGGGAAAGGTTTGGAGCAGCATGCGTTTGTAGAGGCGATTGTTGGCTTTGTATTGCAGGGGAATGGCATAGAGAAATTCCTGCACGCGATTGTCGAGGAAGGGCAGGCGGTATTCGAGGCCGTGAAAAAGCCCCAGGCGAGGGCCGTGAATGGTGAACCCACGCACGCGCCAGTCCACGTAAAAAGCGTGCGCGGATCCCGCTTTGTGAAATGCGGTTTCAAGGCGGTGGATAACGCCGCGATCGGCTTTGATCTGCAACTTGTTTTTCAGGTAGGCAGAGAGGTCGCGCGGGTGAAACAGGTGGCCCGCACCGGCCAGACCGTCGCCCCCCGCGCCATTGAGGCAGATGTCACATATAGCTTTCTGGCGTTTGAGGTGTTCAATGCCGTGCATGTGCAGCAGGTCGAGCGCGCCATCGGTCCACCACACGCCGAGGATTCTGGGCAAGAGCCAATTTTGATCGTGGCGAGACAGCACCTCGTGGGGCGCGTTTTTTACGGCCGCCGCTCGGGCCGCAATGCGAACATCCGCGCTGTTGGGATGGCCGAAGGTGAAGGTGGTTTGCGCGCGGGGCATAGCCGCGAGTATCGCGCGCGAATCCAAGCCACCGCTGAGCGCGAGACCGGTTTGCCGCGCGGTTCTCTGTTCTACCGCGGCGCGAAAGCGCGCGCCCAATTCGATTGCCAATTGCCGCGGGTCGCACTGTCCCCCGAGGGGGGCGATTTCATCCCATGACCAGTACTGCTGTTGCGTGAGATTGCCGTCGGAGATGCGGAAGGTCATGCGGGTTGCCGGGGGCACGGGCGCGACGCCTTTGAGCCAGGTGCGATCAGAAGGCAATTGCCCGGTGGCAAAAAAAATGTCGCGGGAAATGGGATCGATGGCCGGTGAGAAATCGGGCAGGGCGAGAAAGGCTTTGGTCTGCGAGGCCCATGCGATGCAATTGCCCAAGCGCGCGCAGTAGAGCGGGCGCAAACCGTATCGGTCGGTTGCGATGTGCAGTTCGTTTTTCTGTCCGTCGAAAGCCACGCCGGCAAAAATGCCGTTGAGGCGGTTCAATGGGTGGCGTTCTCGGCAGCACGCTGCCCCAACGAAAAACTCGGGGTCGGGGGACGCGCCATCCGAGTGGTCGAAAAATTCGCCGTCGAGCCAAGCAATACGTGCGGTTTGCGTCCGGCAGATCGGCGGTTTGGCGGTTGGTGAGAACGCGATGCCCGCGCCGTGCGGCGCAAAGACGACGCGATGGGCTTTGTGGTGGACGCTTGTCACAAGGGCATCTGCCATGCGATTGAGCGACCGCGTAAGTTCGCGAGGGTTGAGGGGCGATTGCGTGATGAATCCGGCGAGCATGGGGAACCACTGCACAGGCGTAGCGAGTGTGAACGCGGATAGAGGAATTGAAAGACAAGAGGCGGGTCAGGCGGCGCCATGCCCGCGGCGCGCGTCTGCACTTGTGTCTTTCCAAGTTAAGGTCAAAACATAAAACAAAAAACAAAAAAAGACGGTCTGTTCACGGTGTTTTCGCTTTTCATGTTTTACTTTTTTTGCTACACTTCTGCGGTTTTTGAAGAGGCGAAGTATCCGTTCTCAAATTCGGGATTTTGTATCGTGATATGGCAGCGACCGCCTGCATCGCCCGTTGCAGAAGCGCGTGCGGCTCATGTATGGGCGGTGGATTTAGACCGCGAGACAGCTTATGGGTTGACCGAAGTGTTGTCGGCACAGGAGTGCGCGCGCGCAGATGGGTTTCGCTTTGAAAAGGACCGGGCGCACTTTGTTGCTGCTCGCGGCAGTCTGCGCGTCATTCTCGCCAAATACGCGCGCTGCGAGCCGGGTGAACTGGCTTTTTTTTGGGGCGAACAGGGCAAACCCATGCTGTCATCCCCATGGGATGCGGTGAAGTTCAATCTGAGCCATTCCGCGGGCCTGGCACTTATTGCCGTTTCTGCGGGCTGTGACATCGGGGTGGATGTCGAACATCGAGGTCGCGTGGTCGGCCATGTGACACGCATTGCAAAACGCTTTTTTGCCCCCCGCGAATACGAGATGTTGTGCAGGCTGCCGCAAGAAGAACAGCGCCGAGCTTTTTTGTGTTGCTGGACGCGCAAAGAGGCTTATGTCAAAGCGTTGGGGACGAGCCTGCTCCAGTCGTCAAAAAAATTTGAAGTCAGTTTGGGAGGCGAGGCAAAATTGCTGCGCGCAAGAGCGGGCGATGCGGAAAATTGGACGTTGCGGCATCTCGATCCGCGCGGGGGTTATGTGGGTGCCGTGGCGGTTGCGGGCAAAGATATTGACGTGCGTTGTTGGACGGCATGAAACACTTGTTGTCTGATCTTGGTCTGAATAAAAGGCGAAAATCAGCGAGACGCGAGAGGTAAGAGGCGAGAGCCGCCCATCCACCCACAAGCAATACAATCGCTTGTTTTGATTTACAAAGGTTATGGACGATGGATCGTTTATTGGACGAGGTACCAGACATCAGCCTGAAGCAGTTGAAAGGCGCGTTGCCCGAAGGAGAAGAGGAACTCATTCGGGTGCGGGCCGACTTGGATGAAAAGGGCGATTTTGGAAACCAGTGGGTGATTGTCACGGGCAATCGCGTGATGGTGCAGCAAAATGGCAGCGTACAAGACATTCCGATTTCTGAAATTGCACTGGCGCGAACCGAGGGGTTGGTGGGCGGTGCGCGCTTGGAAATTCACCGCAAGAATAAGCCGACCGTTCACGTGCCGTATTCCATGACGCAGGCGCAAAAATTTTCGGAGACCACGCGGGGGATTGAGCAACTTCGCAAGGGGCAGGAATTTTTCATCAATGCAAATCTGGATCGCACAACGTGTGAATCGTGCGGTCGGTTGTTGCCCGAAAAAAACGGTATCTGTCCGGCGTGTTTGAACAAGTTGGCAACCCTGGGGCGCATTGCATCGTATTTGAAGCCCTACAAAGTGCGTGCGGTTGTGCTGGCCATTGCGTCCATTGTGGCGACAGTTGCCGAGTTGGTGCCGCCTTATGTGATCAAGTTCATTGTCGATGATGTCCTGGTCTTGCCCGAAGGCACACAGGGGGCGGTTGACGACCGCCTCGGTTTGCTCGGCTGGCTCATCATGGCTTTGGTGGGCATCCGCTTGCTGACATGGGGCGCGGAATGGGCGCACGGCTGGACCGTGACCTGGCTTTCTGCACGCGTGACCGCGGATATCCGCAGCCAACTCTACCGGCGTTTGGAGTTGCTGTCGTTGCAGTTTTACGACAAACGACAGGTCGGCGCGGTGATGTCGCGCGTGACGAGTGACAGCAATCGCTTGCAACAATTTTTGGTGGATGGATTGCCCTATCTGGTGATCGAGGTGCTGATGTTGGTGGGCATTCTCGCCGCGCTGTTTGTGATGAGTTGGTCCCTGGCGATTCTGGTGCTCATTCCCGTGCCCCTGATTATGATTTGGGGGTATGCGTTTTATCGGCGGATGCGCCGGTTTTTTACCCGCTGGATGCAGTCGTGGTCCGAAACCATGGCGCGGGTCAATGAAGCCCTCACAGGCATTCGCGTGGTGAAGGCATTTGCACAGGAAAAGCAGGAAATTCGGGTGTTCAAAAGGCGCAATGACAAATTGACGCGCGTGGGCATTGCCACCGAAGTCAATCGGGGCGTTTTTTATAAAACGATGACCCTGTTGACCGCGTCGGGCGTGATGATCGTGTGGTATTACGGGGGGCTAGAGGTGATCGACGGGGAATTGACGCTCGGCACGTTGATGGCTTTCTACAGTTATATGATGTTGCTCTATGGGCCCTTGGAATGGTTTGGGATGGTCAATTCGTGGATGACGCGCGCGGTTGCGGGTGCCGAGCGCATTTTTGAAATTATCGACACGCCGCCCGAAGCGTATCGAGATCCCAATGCCGTGCCCATGCCCCATATCGAGGGGCGCGTGCGGTTTGACGAGGTCACATTTGGATACGACAAAAGCAAGCCCGTACTGCACGAAATTGATCTGGATGTCAAACCGGGCGAGATGATCGGGCTGGTGGGCAAGTCGGGTGTGGGTAAGACCACGACGGTGAATCTGATTTGTCGATTCTACGATGTGGACCGCGGGCGCATTGAAATAGATGGGGTGAATGTGCGCGATATCCGCCTGGAGGATTTGCGCTCTCAAATCGGCATTGTGTTGCAAGAGCCATTCCTGTTTTCGGGCACGATTGGCGAAAATATCGGCTACGGCAAGCCGGGCGCGACATTCGAGGAGATTATGCAGGCGGCTAAGGCCGCGCACGCGCACGACTTCATTGTGTCAAAGCCCGATGGATACGATACGGTTATCGGCGAGCGGGGCGAGTCGCTTTCGGGGGGTGAACGGCAGCGCGTGTCCATTGCGCGGGCCATTTTGCACGATCCCAGAATTTTGATCTTGGACGAGGCCACGTCTTCTGTGGATGTGCAAACGGAAAAGCGCATCCAAGAGGCGGTGGGTCGCTTGGTCAAAGGGCGCACGACTTTTGCGATTGCACACCGCTTATCGACCCTTCGCAATGCGGACCGTTTGCTGGTGATGGATGCCGGGCGCATTGTGGAAATGGGCACGCATCGCGAATTGCTGGAAAAACAGGGCGCGTTTTACAAGTTGGTGCAGTTGCAGGAAGAGATTTCCCAGATTATTGCGATTAAGGAGTAGGAAGCGATAAGCGGTCAGTAAAACAAGCCACTGTATTGTTTTGGATGCGAATAAAGAGTTAAAAGCAACTCTCCCCCTGTCTGCCGACAGGCACGGCATCCTGGACGCCTGCTTCAGGCATGCAGGCGCGGCGAGCACCCATCGTCATTGTGGCATGCTCAAAGCCGTGATCCCGTTGTCTTTTCGTCATGACCGATGGTGAGCCTACCGCGTGCAAGCGCGCCATGATTTCAACCCTTAATTGGCATTGATAGCTCAAGGATTACCATGAATCACGTACCTGAAAAACCGTTTATTGAAAAACTTCCGCTGTCTGTTGCCGCGAAACTGCACGCGGCGAATTCCAATGGCGAGACCGTTCACATTCAGGTTGCAACGGATCTGGATGCGTCGCTGAACTACACTCCGCAGTGGGTGGTGGTGACGGATCAGCGGGTGCTGGTGATTCCCGAAGGGGGTGTGAACAGCACGCAGTCGATGCCCATTGGCGAGGTGAAAGACGTGAAGGTGGAAGATCGCGTGGGCATGGGCACACTGGCGCTCACGCACCGAGACGGGCCTGAGATACAGGTGCCCTATTCTCGATCACTCGCCGCGGTGTTTGCCGAAGTGGCCGATGGGATTCGGCAGTTGAAGGACAAAGAGCCGCTGGCATTGCCCACAGCGTTGGAGCAGACGCACTGCGCGCGGTGTGCCCGCCGCTTGCCGGAAAAAGATGGGGTCTGCGCCGCGTGTTTGAAAAAGTGGCAGACCTTTCGGCGCATTGTGCGCTATATGGCCGCGTATCCCGTGCGTCTGGTCGTCACGATTGTCCTGACCTTTGTCAGCGCGTTTTTGGCGCTGTTGCCCCCCAAGGTGACGCAGTATGTGATCGACGGGGTTTTGTCGCCGGGCTGGGACGCGGTTGCGATTCCACTGATCGCGTCAACGGATCGCCTCAATCGATTGGGGCTGTTGATTTTGGGGCTTATTGTTATGCGGGTGCTGATCTGGTGCGCGGATGTGGCGATGGAAATGCTGAGTCGGTCGCTGGGGTTGCGCGCGATCGGCGATTTGCGGGAGGATCTCTACCGCGCGTTTCAGTTGGTGCCCATTCGCTTTTACGACCGGCGGAAAGTGGGCGCGCTGACGTCCCGCATGACCAATGATACGGATCGCATGGAAGGGATCATGACTTATGATTTTTATTTTCTTTTTTCCAACAGTTTGTTATTTGTCGGGATTTTGAGCTTTTTGTGGTGGATGAATTGGCAACTCACGCTGTTTGTGCTGGCGCCCATTCCCCTGATTGTGTTGGCCGGAACCAAGATCTGGTACCGCATCATGACATTTTGGACGCAGTGGTCGGGCAAGTGGGGCAGGCTGTCCGCGCAGTTGAATGAGTCAATTCACGGCATTCGCGTGGTGAAAGCTTATGCACAGGAAGCCCGCGAGAGCGAGCGGTTTGACCGATACAACGAAGACCTGCGCGATGTGGATACCCGAGGCGAACGGGTGTGGTTTGTCTTTTGGATCGTGACCAATTTGTTGATGAGCGCGGGGGGGTTTTTTGTGTGGTATTTTGGCGGCCGGCAGATTCTGGGCGGCGAATTGACCCTGGGGGCATTGATGGCATTTATCAGCTATCTGTGGATGTTGTACCAACCCCTGCGCTGGTTTGGCGATTTTTACAGTTTTATTTTGCGCGCGTTTGCCGGGGCGCAGCGCGTGTTCGAGGTGATCGATTCCAAACCCGAACCCTACCAAAAACCCGATGCCGTGCGTTTGCCGCGCGTCGAGGGCCATTTGAAGTTCGAGTCTGTGTTTTTTGGCTATGACCCCGGCAAGCCCGTGCTCAAGGGTGTGGATTTGGACGTGACGGCGGGTGAAATGATCGGGTTGGTGGGCAAGTCGGGGGCGGGAAAATCCACGCTGATCAATCTGGTGTGCCGCTTCTACGACCCGGATCGCGGGCAATTGTTGGTGGATGGCGTGCCCATGCCCGATGTCAATTTGCGCGATTTGCGATCCCAAATTGGCATGGTGCATCAGGATCCCTTTTTGTTTGACGGCACGATAGCGGAAAACATCGCCTACGGCAAACCCGACGCCACATTTGACGAGGTGATGCGGGCCACACTGGCAGCCGAAGCCCACGAGTTTATCGTTGCGAAACCCGATGGGTATGACATGCGCGTGGGGGAACGCGGGGGGCGTTTGTCGGGCGGCGAAAAGCAGCGGGTGTCCATCGCGCGGGCGATTTTGCACAATCCGCGCATTCTGATCTTGGACGAGGCCACGTCTTCGCTGGATACGCCGACGGAGAAGAAAATCCAAGCGGCAATCGCGCGCTTGGTCGAAGGGCGCACGACCTTTGCCATTGCCCACCGTTTGTCAACCCTCCGCAGCGCGGACCGGCTCGTGGTGATCGACGAGGGCAACATCGCGGAAGTGGGGACGCATCAGGAGTTGATGGATCGCGAGGGCATTTTTTATCGTCTGGTCAAGACCCAGCAAGAGACCACGTTGGATCTTTTTATGTCTGCTGCGGGAATCGAAGATGATAACGACAGATGAACACAGATAACAGGCAAGTAGGGGCAGTGCCTTGTGCCTGCCCTTTCGCAAATGGAGGTAATGGCTGTGCCGGATGTAGCGATGAAAGATCGTGAGGACAAAACAGAGGATTGGAAGCCGATCCCGATTGAGATGGTGCATCCCGAATCGGTCGATCCAGGTAAAATCCGCTTGTTTAAGGAGCCGCGGTGGATTTTGCGGATGACGATTGAAGGGGATCGGTCCTATACCCGCGTGAAAGTGGTGCGGGCAGCACCTTTGACGCAGCCCAATCGCTATTTTTGTTTTTTGGATATCAAAGACGAAGCGATTTGCATGGTCAAGGACCTGTCCGAGTTGCCCGAAGAGAGTCGGCCCCTGGTGTATGAGGAACTGGACAGGCGGTATTTGACCGCGGAGATCCAGAAGATCGTCACACTGCAAAATGAATACGGCGTGACCTACTGGACCGTTGACACGGACCGGGGCCGCCGCGATTTTGTGGCCAAATCCGTGGCCGAAAATGCCCAGTGGTTGGCGGATGCGCGGGTGATGATTTTTGACGTGGATGGCAACCGCTTTGAGGTGCCCGACATAAAGGCACTGGATCGCCGCAGTCAGGCACTGTTGGAATCGGTGGTGTGAATCGCTTTGACGCGGATGAACGCTGAAACGCTGAGTCTGCAAAGGGCAAGCGAGTCGCAACGCAGATGACGCGGATGGTCGGGTTGGGTTTTCCGACTTTGTGATGTTTGCCAGTGCAGATGGCAAACCCGCCACCGGTTAAAGATGCCCATCTTTGTCCATTTTTTGGGAGGTATGCTATGCTTAAGTATGTGATGACCGCGTTTTTCCTGCTGGCACCCGCTTGGGTACAAGCAGCACCAACCGCATCAGATTGCGATTTCGATAACAGTGGCAAAGTGGATTTTGCCGACTTTATCGCGTTTTCACAGGCGTATGGGACCGATCAAGCCCAATTCGATTTGGATGGCGATGCCGCGGTCAATTTTCGAGACTTTATCATTTTCGCGCAATTCTATGGGCAGGAAACAACAGCCCTTCCCATTGGCATTCAAACCGGGATGAGAGCACCCGATTTTACGCTGAGGTCCCTCGCCGGCGAGCGTTTCAACCTCTATGAGAAACGCGGCAAACCCGTGTTTCTCAACTTCTGGGCAACGTGGTGTGGTCCCTGTATTGCCGAAATGCCCGACATTGAAAGGCTGCAACAGACCATGGGCGATCACATTCAGATTGTGGGCATTGACATGCGTGAATCGGTTTCCACTGTGCGGGGTTTTGTCCAAAGAGGTGGCTTCACATGGACATTTGTGCTTGACTCGACAGGAGAAGTGAGCAGTGATTATGAGGTCTCGGGCATTCCCACTTCGCTGTTCCTTGACGCCAAAGGCGTGATCGTCCGCCGATTCGTTGGTTCGCGGAGCTACGAAACTTTCTTAGATGCGGCGCAACAGGCGATAAACAATTGAAAATCAGCGGTCAGTTTTCAGCTTTCAGCCCTATCTGCCCTACCCCTGCCTGATAGCAGGCAGGTATTGGCAGACAGGCGCGAGAGGTAAAAATGGTCAATGCGAGCGACCTGCACAGGAAACGCGGGCAAAACACTTTAACCACCAGGGGGGGAGACCATGCATCAACGTATCACGACTTTTGCCGTCATTGTCATCGCGCTGTTGAATCACCCCCTGTCGCTGGATGTAGATGATGCAGCAAACGATCAATCGGTCACGTCTTTGAATGTGTCTGCCGATCAAAGTGTTGCCATTCAGATCTTTGGTAGGGATATTCAAAATGCGAATGGTCTCGCTACTCGCTTTGAATACGACGCGAATCAGGTGGCTTACGAGGGATTTGATGTGGGCAATGTGTTGCCCAATGCCCAAGTGCTTCCCGAAGAGGGCACGATTCGCTTTCGCACCACCGCGTCGTTTTCGGGCACATCGATTCGTCTGGTGCGTGGTGAGCTTGGCCGGGGTGGGCAATTTGAGCGCGTGATGCTGAATGCGAGTGTCGAGTTGCAGTCAGGTCCTGCTGCTCCTTCGCCCGACTTTGACGGGGATGGCGAGGTTGGCTTTAGCGATTTCGTGCAATTCGCTGGCGCGTTCGGGACGCGAAGTGGCGAGGGAAATTTTAATGCCAAGTTCGATTTGGATGGTGATGGGGAGGTTGGCTTTGGCGATTTTGTGATCTTTGCCAGTGACTTTGGCGAGGAGGTGAGCTCTCCACCATCCAGCGAAATAGCCGATGACTTCGACTTGGATAATAACAATTCCGACTAAGGTTAGGAACACTCAATGAATGCCCCGGAGGCAAGCCTCTATCGGTTTTGGATTGTGAGTTCACAAGGACGCCCCGGCATGTTACGATGTTGGAGCGTTTTCTTACCGCATAAATTCATTGCGGCACATGCTTTGAGTTGTTACTTTGTCACAAGACACAAGCCCGAGTTCGCAATGAACTCGGGTTTTTAATAAGACAAGAGCTTGAAAATGTCGAGCTATTGAGTATATTTTTTTTCGTTTCATTGTGCTATCTTACCGATTAAGAGATCATTATTGACCGAAGTTACTTATCCCCTTTTCACTTGCTCATAGTCTCGATCTAAAGGTACTTTCAAAGTGAAGAAACGTGTTTATATTGAAACTACTATCCCAAGCTACTTGGCAGCATGGCTCAGTCGCGATCTGCTTCAAGCAGCACGGCAACAGATCACTCACAAGCGGTTGCGAATTGCCAATTCTCTGTACGCCCGAAGAATTACTTGGAGATTGCGCTATGAGGCAGATCGGCAAAGAAGAAACCACAGACGAGGTTATCCGAGAAACGCGACGGATCAAGGTTGCGCTGGCGAAGTCTATGGATTTCGACATTGATCGCATCGTGAAAAATGCCAAGCAGAAACAGGATAAAAGTGCCAGAACCATCTTGGCTCCTCCCGTGCGGCGAGATATCTAACAGTGAAATCGCAGATCCAGCAGTTCAAATTATCGCAGTTTTAAGCAGCAGTAAGTTAGAGCGACCACACTGGAAGTTCTACGCTAACTCATAACAAAGGAGATGAGATCATGATGAGATTGTCACAACTGGCCGTGTTGGCCTTGGCAATGCTTGCTATTCCCTCCAAATCGCAGGGTGTTGGTGTTGAAATCGGAACGCTGTTTGGGGTTTCTCACTTGTCTTCAGAGGGCGAGAGTATCACTTCAATTTTTTTGCCAAGTGGGGGTGTAATCAGTCCTTCGCTTCCTCTGATCTACATTTCGTGGTTTCCAAGTGAGAAGCTGATCATGGGCTCGGAATTTAGTTTTGGGATTACATCAGCAGATGATGATGATATTACCTTATCTTCCCTCTATCTTGGCAGTCAGACCGCATTCTTTTTCCGAAGCAACGCAATGTCTGGTGCCTATGTGCTGGGGCAAGGTGCTCTCCATGTGTTTCGAGGCTCTAACAATTTAGCTTCCGATACTGAGACTGATTTCATCGCCGGAGCCGGTCTGGGTTATCAGTGGCGTATAGGCTCTGCGCTTGTCCTTCGCACGGAGTGGCGGTATCGACGATGGTTTGATAATGCCAGTAATGAGTTCTTGTTCATTTTTGGTCTTGGCATTAGACTTGGTGGCGCGGATAAATAGCAAAAGTTAAACCTGAAAACCATGTATGTCTTAATCAGCAAATTGTGGAGATCTTACTTGAAATCCTGCACTGACTCACAACTGGAGATTAAGACCATATTTTTTGTCTTACAACCGAAAACACATCTGAGCCGGGGGTTAGTCCCCGGCTTTTTTTCAATAGGGCGTTTTCTTTTTTTTGTCACAAAACACAGGCCCGAGTTCGCAGTGAACTCGGGCTTTTTATCGGTCATAAACGGCTTTTTGATGGCGAGCAAATCCGAGTTGGGGATCGTGGGCTGTCTGAGGTGATGATGACGTCGAGGTCGTACCGCTCAATCAGTGCCGCATACCCAGCGAACTTATAGACTTGATGTTTTGCCATAGCATGTCCTGAAAAAATGATTACCAGATGAGAATTATGGTTATTTTTTCGGAAATAAAAAAAACAGTTACGTCCTGTCCGCGCTTTGTCTTCGATCTGGTTTCGCTGTAGGGTTAAACACCCAATTTGCAACGGGTTGTAGAGTATGTGCCCGAAGATCCATTTGCCAAGTTGCTGGCAGACGATGTGCTCGTGCTGCGCGATGTGGTGGGATTGCTCGCCCGAGGCGGCGATTTGTTTGGGGAGCGAGAGGAAGGAGGATACGACTTAGACTGGAGTTTGTGCCCAATCCTGTCGCAACATTTATCACCACAGCAAAAAACCGCTCTTTAGAAGTTCTAGCGAGCGGTTTTTTATGCGGGCAAATCCGATGGTGTTACACCGTGCTTATCGCTTGCCAGGCATCGGGAAATCGCTTCTCCTCTGCCTCTAACAGATGCCGAAATGACGCAAGGCTGGCGTTGCCACCGCAAACCTCTTTGGTGATCGCGAGGGGCAGAACAGCTTTTGTGGCAAATTGTGAACGCCTATCGCCACGATCATCGCATTGCGATGACATGTCAACACAGCCTAGTAGGTCGAGTCGAGCCGATAGTTGGGTGCTTCTTTGGTAATGGTGATGTCGTGGACGTGGCTTTCTCGCATGCCCGCAGCGGTGATGCGTATAAAACGCCCCTTGTCGCGCAATTCACCGAGGGTGCGCGTGCCGCAATAGCCCATCCCCGCGCGCAGGCCACCCGTGAGTTGATAGATAAAACCGGACAGAGACCCTTTGTAGGGCACTTGCCCTTCAATGCCTTCGGGCACGAGTTTGTTGGGGGCTTCAACCGAGCCTTGGAAATAGCGGTCTTTGCTGCCGCGCTGCATCGCGCCCAATGACCCCATGCCCCGATAGACCTTAAAGGTGCGCCCTTGGTAGATAACGGTTTCGCCGGGGCTTTCGTCTGTGCCCACAAATAGGAAACCGATCATGACCGAATGGGCGCCTGCGGCAATGGCTTTGGTGATGTCGCCAGATTGTGTGATGCCGCCATCGGCAATCAGGGGCACACCTGTTTTGGCGGCGACTTCGGCGCAGTCCATGATGGCCGTGATTTGCGGCACGCCAATGCCAGCGATCACGCGCGTGGTGCATATTGTTGCGGGCCCCATACCGACTTTGATGGCATCAGCACCTGCCGCGGCCAAATCGGCAGCGGCTTCTGGGGTGGCGATATTGCCTGCAATGACGTCGGTTTCGGGATATGTGCTTTTGAAGCGTTCAATGGCTTTGAGCACGCCTCGCGAATGTCCGTGAGCCGTGTCGATGACGACCACGTCTACGCCCCGTTCAATCAGAGCGGCGGTGCGGTCTTCTGCATCGTTGCCCACCCCGACTGCCGCGCCAACGCGCAAGCGCCCGAGGTCGTCTTTGCACGCGTTGGGATACTGAATTTTCTTTTCGATGTCTTTGACGGTAATCAGGCCCTTTAAGATGCCCGCATGGTCGACAACGGGCAGCTTTTCAATGCGATGGTGTTGCAGAATTTCCTGCGCGTCTTCGAGCGAAATGCCCAGTCTGGCGGTGACCAGACCTTTGGCTGTCATGACTTCTTTGACCGGGCGATTGAGATTTTTCTCAAAGCGCAGATCTCGGTTGGTCAAAATGCCGACCAAGCGATTGCCTTGGGCGATAATTGGCACCCCGGAAATGCGATACTTTTGCATGAGTTCCAGGGCTTCTGAGATGTAGTGATCGGGCGATAGGGTCACGGGGTCGACGATCATACCGCTTTCTGACCGCTTGACCTTTTCCACCTCTTCGGCTTGTTCTTCAACCGTGAGATTTTTGTGTATGATCCCGATGCCCCCTTCCTGCGCCATGGCAATGGCGAGCCGCGCTTCTGTGACGGTGTCCATCGCCGCGCTCAGCAGGGGAATATTGAGTTGGATGTTGCGCGTGAGCCGCGTGCTGAGGGTGACGTCTTTGGGCAAAACTTCTGATTTGCCGGGCACGAGCAAGACATCGTCGAAGGTAAGCCCTTGTTTGACAATTTTGTCTGTTGATTTATCCATTGCAATTCCCTTCTCTTGAAAGAGCAGATGCGGACGCTCGGTGTTGAATACAAAAATCCCCTTGAAGCAGACGCGTCAAGGGGATTCAGTCGGATGGCACACACAGAGCCACACGCGCCGTTTTAAGGCCCGGCGGAGGCATAAACAGCAGTTTTTTGTGGCAACAACACATGGTCAACTTTTGGGGCATATCGCGCTCCAAGTCATCGTGCATGTCGGATTTGTCAAATATATCGCTTCTCTTTTATTTTGTCAATAACAGCGTTTGGTTCGCATGGCCTCTAAGAAAAGGGGTTGACACTGATTTTTCCTGATGATATGTTTTCCCCGTGTATTATTTATCTCAACTCGCGAGAATGAAAGCTTCGGCGTTTCTCATAACCAATTGTTGCAGAGTTGGATATATATGGGAACTCTGCAGGGGCGTATTTCGTTTAATATTGACAAGTGGCGAAGTGGATTTTGGCTTGACAGGATTTTTTTCATTCGTTAGATTCTTCATCCTTAAACTGTGAAGCATATCGCCCTTTTGCAAGGGATTGTATATTGTTCACTGGAAACGAAAGCTCTGATATGCGTATTGTTTTTTGCGAGTTTCCACCCTGAAAAATATGGAGATTGGGATCATGATTTTGAATTTGAAATTCCGATCGGACATGCTGGCTTTGCTGTGCGGTTTTTCTTTTTTGGGCACTGGGTCGCTTTGTTTTGCCCAAGATGGCGGAACCGAGATGACAAAGGAAGATTCCATCAAAACGGCCAGTCGGCATTTGTCTTTTGGCGACCGATATCTCAAGAGTGGGCAATATGAAGATGCCGAAACACAGTTGCTGAAATCGTGGGCTTATAATCCCAAAAGGGCAACCACTGCCCGACGCCTGGGCAAGTTGTACAATCAAACCGAAAGATATGAGGATGCCATTGTTTGGTATCAAAGAGCCATTGAGCTCGAACCCAAGAGCAAGTACAACAAGGCGGCACACAGCACATCGGCCCACATATATATTATACGGGAACAGCCCGAAAAAGCCATGGGGCACTATGAAGCACTGCTGGCATTCAACCTCGAGGCAGAGGAAAAAATCAAATATTACCACGCGCTGGTCAGCTTGAATGTTGAAATTGAAGACTTTGAAAAGGCATTGGATTACGCCAAAAAGTGGGGGGAGTTGGCCCCCGATGATCCCGAAGTGCGGGATATGATTGGCAAATTGCATCTGCACACAGGCGGCGAGGACGAAGCCCTGGCCGAAATGGAAAAAGTGCTGGAGATCAACCCCGATGATTACGCCACGCTGGAAAAATTGGCGGGTTTTTATCAGAGAAGGGGCGAGGACGATCTGGCCTTCGAAGCTTATGAAAAATTGTATCAAAACGATGTCTCAAGTGTTTTCTTTTTGGAAAAAACCATTGAGGTGGGCAAGAAGGTGGGAAAAACCAAGGGTTGGCTCGTGGATCGGCTCAAAAAATTGCATGTCAGTCAGCCGAATAATTTGGCGGTGATCGAAGAACTCGCGGATTTGACGGGCAGCCTCACGTGGGTCAGAAAGGGGCTGAAACAAGATGGAAAAAATGGCAAATATCCCTTTATGATGGGTGATCACTATTTTGACGAATGGAAAAAGTCAAGTGCCAAGCGAGATTCGATCAACGCGTTGACATGGTATAGAAGGGCATTGCAAGATCCGCAGTGGAAGCACAATGCCAACGCGAGGATTCAAACACTCGATCCACCCCTGACAGAAGAAGAAAAGAAGCGTCGGGAATTTTTTGAAGGCAGTAAAAAGAAAAAGGAGGAGGTGAAAACAGAGGGCAAGCGTTAAGTGGATGTTATTTTTTTATTTATTTTTCGTAAACCTAACTCGGGAGATGTGGCATGGTTGATCTTTTTGTTAAGGGCGGAAACTTTATGTATCCGTTGCTGGTGATGTTATTTTTTGGTATTGTGGTGATTATCGAGCGTTTTTGGACCTTGTTTAAGGCGCACATCAATGCCAAAGAATTTATGGTGGAACTTCAGGATGCCCTCAAGCAAAATGGGCCGGAAGGTGCTGCCGAACTGTGTTCCAATACGCGCGGGCCGGTTGCCACGGTGCTGCACGCGGGGCTGTTGCGTTTGGACCGCGGCATCGAACATGTGGAAAAATCAATTGAGGAGTCCGGTGCAATTGAGATGGCGTTTCTCGAGCGCGGGCTCGTGTGGCTTTCCACAGTTGCAAACCTCGCACCCCTCGTTGGTTTCTTGGGCACCGTGTCGGGGATGATCCGCGCGTTTAACGACATTGCCGCTGCTGGCGATGTCGATCCCAGTGTCGTGGCCGGGGGTATTTCTGAAGCGCTGATTACCACGGCTTCGGGTCTGGTGGTTGCGATTCCGGTACAGGCTGCATACAATTTCTTCCTGTCAAAAATTGACAAGATCATCATCGATCTCCAGGAAAGCTCCAATCAGTTTGTCGATGACCTGATTCAGTTGGGCTACGGCAAGGAGGAATAAACCATGGCCCTTCAGCGACGCGAAAAATCTTCACCTGAAATCCCCACTGGATCTATGGCGGATATCGTGTTTCTGTTGCTCGTGTTTTTTTTGGTGACCACCACGATGAACCAAGATAAGGGCATCGGGATGCACTTGCCGCCAGCGGGTGAGTCCAAGAAAATCCAGAAGAAGAACATTTGCAACATCTGGGTCAATATCGATGGGGAGATTCTCATCAATTTGGAACAAAATATACCGCTGAATCAGCTTCGGGCGGATATTGAGCAGCGATTGGCGCAAAACGACAAGCTGATCATCTCATTAAAGGCCGACGAAGAAACGCCTTACGAGAAATTCATCGACGTGCTCGACGAGATCAAGTTGTCGGGCGCGGATAAAATTTCGCTCGCCTCGCCCAGTGAGTGAACTCGGGAGATTGTTATGAATTTCAAAAAAAAAGGCAGTATCGCGCAGAGTATCCCTACTGGATCTATGGCCGACATTACGTTTTTGCTGCTCATCTTTTTTATGGTCTCCACGGTTTTTGTTCGCTTCCGCGTGACGGGCATTATTATGCCCAAGGCCGAAAAAATTGAGGAGCTCAAGAAACGCCGTCACATTAATTATTTGTGGGTTTCTGCTGATCGCAAGATCTATATTGACGACAAGTTGGCCAACATCGATCAAGTGGCCGGGATTTTCTATCAACGCCGCGTGAAAGATCCTCGCATGGTCGTGTCGCTCAAATGCGACTACCGCGCGCCTTATGGACTGATCAGCAGGGTAATGGAAGAATTGCGCGAAGCCGATGCACTGCGCATCAACTTTGCGACTAACCGAGAGGGGTAAGCCCATGGCAATGATTCGAGACAAAGCGCCAGAAGCCGATTTGCGACGCGCTTATAATAAGGTCTTTGGAATTTGCACGGCGATCACATTTATTTTTCACACGATCGTGGCTGTGCTTTTTCCAACCTTTGAAGCCTCTGCGAGCAATCGCCAGAAGAAACAGATCATCATTGAAACGGTGGATATTCCAGAAACGCAGCAGATCAAACGCCCGCCGCCCCCGCCGCGGCCTGCTGTGCCACTTGAAACCGAGAGCGATGAGGTGCCCGACGATGTGACCATTGAGAGCACAGATCTCGATTTTGACGATGCAATGGTCGATATGCCGCCGCCACCGCCACCGGGCGAAGATGAGGAAGAAGAAGAAATTCTCGAGTTTTATATGGTTGAGCAAAAGCCAGAACTCGTACACCAAGTCGCCCCTGTCTATCCCGAAATCGCCCGCAAAGCCGGGTTGACGGGCAAAGTGTTTTTGAAGTTTTTGGTCGATAAGACCGGTCGGGTCAGCAACGTGACCGTGCTTAAAGGTCAAGAAATTTTCCGGCAGGCAGCGATTGATGCGATTTTGCAATTTAGGTTCAAGCCCGCCCAGCAAAATGACAAACCGGTTTCCGTTTGGATGACGCAGCCGATTTCTTTCCGGTTGAACTGAGGTGGAAACTCGATTTCGAGAAGGCCATTGTGCAGCGCGGGCAATGGCCTTTTTGTTTCATGTGCAAACAATGCTTGACACATAAGCCGAAATTTCTCAATATATAGGTCGCGATTATCCAAATTCTAAGTCTGTGTAAACGTTCAAAATACAGGAGATTTTTCATGCGAATGCGTTCTCTCTTTGCGATGCTTTCACTGTCTGTGTTGATGGCTAGTTCTGCCCTTTCACAAGGTGTTAGTCCAGAATCGGCCGAAAAGTATAATGCTGGGCAGGAGCTATTCAAAAAGCGACTCTATCAAAAAGCACTCGAAGCCTTTGAAGAGGCTGTCAACAGCGACGGCAAAAACGCACAGGCCTATCGCGCGATGGGCAAGACCTATCAAAAGCTACGCAATTACAAAGACGCGGTCGAAGCGTATAAGATGGCGACCACAATTAAGACGGACTACGCATCTGCCTATTTTGATCTGGGCCAATTGCAATTGCAGACCAAAGACTATACAGGTGCCCAGGCCAGCATCCAAAAGGTGCTGACGATTGATCCCCATTTTGAAGCAGGCAAAGCACAAGAACTCTTGAAGGCAGCCCATATTCGAGAGGGGAACGCGTTGTTTAGGCGGCGCAATTACAAGGCCGCAGCGTCTCAGTTTGAAAATGCCACGCAAATCGATCCTTCGGACGCCACCGTATTTTTCAATTTGGGATTGGCGCATAAAAATGCCCGCAGTATCAATGCTGCGCGGGAAGCACTCGAAACGGCCATTGACCTGAAGCCAGACTATGGCAAAGCCCATCGCGTTTTGGGAGATATTTTTTCTGCGACCGGCAAAAACAGCAGTGCGGCGAGGGCGTATTTAAATGCCATTGAGGCCGATGCAAAAGATACAACGTCTCGGCTGAAACTGGCAGGGGTCTATCAGCGCATGAAGCAAAACAGCAAAGCGATTGGCGTGCTTTCAAAGGCGGCAAAGGTCGATCCCCAAAATGCAAAGGTTCACACGGCATTGGGCAAAGCCTATTCAGATGCCAAACAGTACAAAAATTCTGTTGTTGCCTACCAAAAAGCACTGGGCATTAAGAGCACCGCGGAGGCGAACTATCGGATCGCCGTGCCGTATTTTGAACTCAAACAATATCAAAAAGCCATTGTTCACGCCAAAAAGGCCCTGTCGTCGTCCCAATGGCGCGTGCCCGCCAATGTCATCCTGGGCGATTGCTATCGCGAGCTCGGGAAAAAAGAAAGAGCCGTTGCACACTACGAAAAAGGGGTTGGGCATCGCCAATACAAAACATATTGCGAAGACCAGATTGATCGCATCCGCAATCCCATGGGCAGTGGAGAAGAAGAGGTGCCGTAAAGCCTTTCCCCGCGGCGATTCCATCCCATGTGCAAGGACAGAAGCGGCATGAACCCCATGCCGCTTTTTGATTTTCACTGTTGAATTGCAATGATCGCTGTGACCAATTGCTGCCAACTGGAGGATAATTTGGGAAAGCGTTTGAGTAAAGCCGAAAAAGCCAAAGAGATTGCCCGGATTTTGGACGACTTGTATCCCGATCCCGAAGGGTCACTGCAACACAGGAGTTCTTACACCTTGCTGATCGCGGTCTTGTTGTCCGCGCAGTGTACGGATGTGCGGGTCAATCAAGTGACGCCATTTCTCTTTGCAAAAGCAGACACGCCGAGGAAAATGGTCGAACTGTCGGTCGAAGAAATCGAAGGCATTATCCGTCCGTGTGGATTGGCACCTCGCAAAGCGCGGGCGATTGGCGATTTGTCTCGAATTTTGCTGGACAAACACCGCGGCGAAGTCCCCCAGTGTTATGAAGACCTCGAGGCATTGCCCGGCGTGGGACACAAGACCGCGTCGGTGGTGATGGCCCAGGCTTTTGGTGTGCCGGCATTTCCCGTCGATACGCATATTCACCGTCTCGCCCACCGATGGGGATTGTCCAATGGCAAGAATGTGGTGCAGACCGAGCGCGATTTGAAACGCATTTTTTCCTCAGAAATTTGGAATCGGCTGCATTTGCAAATTATCTTTTTTGGACGAGAATATTGCCCGGCAAGGGGGCACGAGCCGCGTCAGTGCCCCATTTGCAGGGCGTATGGGCGCAGGAGTTTGTTTTGATAGACAGGAGAGATAGCCGTGAAAATTCGGGCGATCGCGATTTCGGTCTTTGAGTTGCCCGCCAATACGGGGCAGTTTCAGATGGAACAAACCGGAGCGGGTGCTCGCAAGCGATGGGAACGCCGAGGAACGGGGCCGTCAACCGAGCACATACACGTTCTGCACGTGAAAACCGACGAAGGCTTTGAAGGCGTGACCACAGTGGGCGATGCGCGATATGCGACGATGCGTCCCGAAGATCTGGCGCAATTGCGGTTGCTGGCGATTGGCGAAGACCCGTTTGATCGCGAAGTACTCGCCCAGAAATTGCACAAAGCCACGCGCGGCATGTTCGCGCGCCCCGGTTGGTTTGGCGCGTTTGACAATTGCCTGTGGGATATCGTCGGCAAGGTCGCGGGATTGCCCGTTCACAGTCTAATTGGTCGATCGCGGGGCAATTGCCCGGCGTACTACAATTTCAGAAGTGGCTCAAAAGAAGTGGCCGTAGCCGATGCGACAAACGCGGTGGAACGGGGATTTGTCGCGGTGAAGGATCATTTCAACGGTACGGCAGATGAAAACATCGCGTGTTTTCAGGCGGTGCGCGATGCCGTGGGGGATGATGTCGATATTTTGCACGATGCCGCGGGGTGCGATTACACATTGCGCGACGCGATTCGGGTGGGCAAGACTCTCGAGGAGTTGCGGTTTGGGTGGTTTGAAGAACCCTTGCCCGACCGCGATCAAAAGAACTTGCAGCGTTTGTGCGCTGCGCTGGACGTGCCCGTGTTGGCGCCCGAGACCATGATGCACGATGTCGATTTGAGCGCGCAGTGGCTTATTTCTGGCGCGACCGATGCCCTGCGCGCCAACGCGCGGGTGGGTACAACAGCGGTTCTGAAATTGGCACATTTGGCGGAGATGCACGGTACAAATATTGAACTCAACGGACCAGGGGGATTGTTCGGCCTGGTGCATGCCCATCTGGTTTGTGCCATATCGAATACGAGCTATTATGAATTTTTCCCCGGAGGGTCTCGGGATGTGCGCGGTCGTGAAATTGGGTTGCTCAATCCCCCACGGCCCGAGAACGGCCTCGTGACACCACCCAACGGCCCCGGATGGGGTGTCGAATGGGATTGGAAATTTTTTGAGAAGAAGCGGATTGGGACATTGTAAAAGGAGAAATTATGTTGGCGGATAAAGTCGCTGTGATTACCGGAGGCGGCACGGGTATTGGCCGCGCATGCGCGCTCAGGCTGGCGCGAGAAGGCGCGCATGTGGTGATCAATTATTCGCGGTCACAGGAGGATGCCGAAGCAACCCAAAAGAATGTGGCGGCTTTGGGACGCGAGGCGATGGTTTATCGGGCGAATGTGACAGATGATGCGGCCGTGCGGGACATGATGCAGGCAACGCTGCACCGCTTTGGACGCATGGATGTGTTGATCAACAACGCGGGGATGACGCATTTTGTCGATCTCGATGATTTGGAAGGCTTGAAAGACGCGTACTGGTTTGAAATTATGGATGTGAATGTGGTGGGTTTGTTTCGGTGCTCGCGCGCGGCCGCGCCCGCTTTGAAGGACAACAGGGGATGTATTGTAAATATCACCTCTGTGGCAGGTGTGACGGGCATGGGCAGTTCCATTGCTTATGCAGCGTCAAAGGCGGCGGGCATCAGTGTGACCAAATCGCTCGCTCGCGTGCTCGCGCCCGAGGTGCGCGTCAATGGCATTGCGCCAGGTGTTGTGCTTACGCGATGGGTGGCCGATCATTTGGATCATGTCGAGAAATATGGCGACAATACCCCTTTGGGCCGCGTGGCAACGCCAGAGGATGTTGCAGAAGTAGCGTATGCTTTGATCGACAACGCGAGCCTAGTCACGGGGCAGACCCTCATGGTCGATGGCGGGATGTTTATGTAGATGAGAGGGGCGGGTTGACCGCTGACTTTGAAAGGTGATTTCTATGACTTCTGATAAACCAAATATCATCCTAATTCTGGCCGATGATTTGGGCTATGAATGCCTGGGCTGTTATGGGGGCAAATCGTATCAAACACCCGTGCTCGATGGTTTGGCCCAAGGGGGGATGCGTTTTGACCATGCCTATGCCCTGCCGCTTTGTACGCCGACGCGCTTGCAGTTGATGACGGGCAAATACAATTTTCGCAACTGGAAAGCTTTTGGGGTGATGGACCCCGATGAGCGAACCTTTGGGCATCTGATGAAAGACGCCGGGTATCAAACGTGTATTGCGGGCAAGTGGCAAATGTACAGTTATAATCCGCCGGATTTTGAACCCGAATGGCGCGGCAAAGGCCAGCGGCCCGAAGCGTCGGGGTTTGACGAATATTGCTTGTGGCATACCGAACACACCGAGGATAAGGGGTCGCGGTATGCCGATCCGGTGATTCGACAAAATGGGAAATATTTAGCGGATACAGCGGGCAAATACGGGCCTGATATTTTTGCGGCTTATATTTGCGATTACATCGAGCGGCACAAGGATGACCCGTTTTTCGTGTATTACCCCATGGTGCTGACCCACGGCCCGTTTGAACCCACGCCCCACAGTGCGATCTGGCCTGAAAATCCGCGCGATAGCGGTGTGAAATATTTTGCGGACATGGTGGCGTATATGGATGTGGTGATCGGGCGCATCGCGGATAAGTTGGATGAACTCGGTCTGAGAGAGAATACCTTGCTCTTGTTTTTGGGCGATAATGGGTCGCCGCGTCAAGTGACCTCGACCATCGATGGCCGCGCGTTCCAAGGCGGCAAGGGACTTTCAACCGATGCGGGCACGCGGGTGCCCCTTATTGCCAGTTGGCCGGGCGCGATTCCCCCCGGTGCTGTGTGTGGTGACTTGATCGATTGCAGCGATTTTTTGCCCGCGATGATGGACGTGGCCGGCGCGTCGTTGCCCGAGGATGACGCGTTTGATGGGGTGTCGTTTTTGCCGCAGCTAAAGGGCGAGCCCGGCACGCCGCGCGAGTGGATTTTTGCCCATCACGATCCGCTTCCCGGATGGGGCAAAGTGGGCTATTATTTGAAGCGATGGGCGCAGGATACGCGCTGGAAACTCTACGATACGGGCGATCTGTACGACGTTGTGGCAGATGAACTGGAAGAACATCCCATTGACGATGGGCGTACAGAAGCCGAGGCCGCGCGACAAAAGTTACAGGACGTGCTGGAACGCATGAAGTAACGGACCGCCGAAAGTTTTGGATTTAATATGGCAGACGAAAGCAATGCCGAAAAATTGCGTAAGCTCGCGCATTTTGTCACGCCTTACAAATCGCGGCTGATCTTGCTGTTGTGCCTCACAGCGGTCATGACAACGCTGGGCATGATGCCCCCGCTGGTGATGAAGTACATCATCGACGACGTCATTGTCGATGGCAACTGGCACCTGCTGGAAGTGCTCCTGATCATATCGATTTGTCTGCCCATCACGTCGGCCGCGATGCGCGTTGGCATCTCATTTACCAACGCCTATGTGGGGTGGGGGCTCACGACGCACATGCGGAAGTTCATTTACGAGCACATGTTGAAATTGCCCATGCGATTTTACGACGAGATGGGTACGGGCAAAATCATGTCGCGCGTAATGACCGATGTGGCGAGTGTACGCAGTATGGTGACATCGCGCATGTTGGGCATTATTATTGACTTTGTGTCGTTCTGGGTGGCACTGGCGCTGTGTATGGGCTTGAATTGGAAAATGGGTTGCCTGTTGCTCGTGTTGTTGCCCCTGTATTTTTTTAATTATTACGGGTGGCGCGCCCCGATCAAAGAATCCTTTAGCCTTTGGCGCAAAAAAATGGATCGGGTTTCGGTTGGCCTACAAGAGCGGTTGGCCGGCGTGCAATTGGTGAAATCTTATGGGCGAGAGCGCCGAGAACACCGCGCGTTTGCAGAAGATACGCACGGCAGTTTGGACGCCGCGATGCAGTCTGCCACACACCGCGCGGGATATATGGCTGGAACCTGGGGGGTGTCGGGGTTTCGCAATACAGTGATTTTTTGCCTGGGCTGTTATTACGTGATTGAAGGTGAAATGACTTATGGGGCTGTGATGGCCTTTTTTTCTTATTCGAGCCGGATGTTTCAGCCGATTCTCAATCTCACGCAAATTGCCATGCGCCTTCAAGCCGTGATGGTGTCGGTCGAGCGCGTTTTGGAAATTTTAGAATTTCCCATCGAGATCAAAGACCGCGAAGACGCGGTTGAGTTGCCCCGGATAAACGGGCACATCAAGTTCGACAATGTGGATTTTGAATACAAGAAAGGGGAACCCGTCTTAAAGGGGATCAACTTGGAAATCCAGCCGGGGCAGATGGTCGCATTGGTCGGACACACGGGATGCGGCAAGACCACGATGACGAGTTTGTTGATGCGCTTTTTCGATGTTACAGCAGGCTCTATTGCCATTGACGGGCACGATGTGCGCGATGTGGCATTACGCACCCTACGCACGCAAATCGGACAGGTGTTGCAAGACTCGGTGATGTTCAACGGAACGATTCGAGAGAACCTGCTGTACGGGCGTCCAGATGCCACCGAGGGCGAGTTGATCGACGCCGCGCGCATTGCCGAGATTCACGAATTTATTATGCGGACGCCCGAAGGCTACGACTCGCTGTTGGGGAACGAGGGCATCAAGTTGTCTGTGGGCGAGAAACAGCGCCTCGCCATTGCCAGAGCCGTGCTGACCGAGCCGGCAATTTTGATTCTCGACGAAGCCACCTCCTCACTCGATTCCCTGTCAGAAGCGTTGATACAGAAAGCCATGGCCAATATCTTAAAGGGACGCACGTCCTTTGCAATTGCACACCGATTATCGACGATTGTCAATGCGGACCTCATCGTGGTGATGGATCACGGCGAGATTATCGAAATGGGGACGCATCGAGAATTGTTGCAGATGCCCGATGGAAAGTATCGCCAGCTTTACAAACAGCAGGCTGCGGGTTCTATTGAAGAGGCCGTAGAGGCGATGGCGGGCTGAGCGATAAAACGGGCCGGGACTGACCACTGAACCACTGACAATGGAAAACTTAAAACGATTTGCCCGCTTGTATATCAAGCCGTATTGGGTGCGTATGCTGATGGTCCTCGCGATGGCCAGTATTACGTCGTCCTATATGTTTTTGCTCGGCTTTATTTCAAAAATTACGGTTGACGAAGTCCTGCAACTCAAGCCATCGGGCGAAGTCGTTTCGGACGCCCGCATGCAGTCTCTGATTCAAGAGGACTGGCGGCCCAAGCGCGACCCCCACGCCACGATTCCGGGGTTGGGCAAAGCGGGCGGGAGCGCGCGGCCCAAGACGCGCACGGAAAAGTTGGAATGGTTGGGGTGGATTTTCATTCTCTATCTGGTCGTCAGGTCCTGCTTTGCCACGATCAACTGGTTCTATGCGTACAGCATCGCTTATGTGGGGCAGCGGATTGTCTTCCGCATTCGCCTGGATCTGCACGAGAAGGTGCAGAAGTTGCAAATGACGTTTTTTGATCGCCAACAGACCGGAAAAATCATGGCGCGCATCTTGGACGATGTGGGGCTGTTGCAGAGCGAAATTACCACGACATTTATCGAAACGATCCGGCACGTGGCGCGCATTTTGATAGGCACGGTCATTCTGTTTACGATTGACGTCAAACTCGCGCTTCTGGCCTTTGTCGCGCTGCCCGCGTATGTCATCACATACAAGCTGTTTCAGCGTCCAATTGCAAATGTCTTTACCCGTTTTCGAGAGGATTACGCCGAGGTCTCCGGTTTTCTGGAAGAACGCGCCAAGGGGATTCGCCTCATCCTGTCTTACGCGCGGGAAAGACGGGAATTTCGGGATTTTTTCAAGCGGCTGATCGCGCTGTATCGCCTGGGCGTCAAACAGTCTATTTTGAGTTCTGCTCTGGGGGCGACCTGTTCGGTTGTGGGGGGGGTTGCCATGGGTCTGATCTTCTACTTCGGCGCGTTGCAGGTTCGCAACGGGATGATGACGGTTGGGGAGTTGGTCTATTTTAATATGTCAATGGGCAATCTCTTTACCCCCCTGGTCGCTTTGGCCAATGTGAATGCCGTGCTTCAACAAATGCTGGTGGTGATCAGTCGCGTGTTTGAAGTCCTAGATGAAGAGGTGATTATTCGGGATAAACCAGGCGCCAAGAGCCTCGACAAAGTGCGTGGGCGCGTGGTCTTTCGCAATGTGTCTTTTCGCTATACCGAGACGGGCGATTACGCGATCAAAGATCTCAACTTTGTCGTCAGGCCGGGAACGTCGGTGGCCGTGGTTGGGCCTTCGGGCGCGGGAAAGAGCACGCTGGTCAGCCTGTTGATGCGCCTCTACGATCCCACGGAAGGAAGAATTATTTTGGACGATTACGATATTCAGGACATCAAAATTTCTTCTTTGCGAAACCACATCAGCATGGTGCCGCAAGAACCGGTTTTGTTTTCGGGAACCCTCGCGGAAAATATCCGCTATGGGTGCCCCACCACCACGCCCGATCAGGTGATGGACGCGGCCAAAGCCGCACAGTTGCACGATTTTATTATGTCATTGCGAGAAAAATACGAGGCCCGCGTCGAAGAGCGCGGCACCAACCTGTCGGGCGGGCAAAAACAGCGTCTCGCCTTTGCGATGGCCGTCGTCACCGATCCCAGTATTCTGATTCTGGACGACACGACCTCTGCGCTGGATGCAAAAACAGAGGCCAAAATTCAACAGACGCTGGATCGCTTGATGGAGGGCCGTTCGACCTTTGTGATCACCCACCGAATTTCTACAGCTATGCGCGCGGATCGCATTTTGGTCTTGGACAATGGTCGCATGGTAGGCTGGGGCTTCCACGAAGACTTGCTGGCAGAATGCGAAGTGTATCGCTTGCTTTACAAACAGCAGCAAAAGCAAAAAGAAGAGGTGGCAGACGAGTATATCGACGGAATTATGGCAGGCGTGGAAACGGCAGACAGGTGAGATGCGCGGGAAGACCACCCAATCAACACTGTAGGGGCAACCCTTGCGGTTGCCCAGTCAACCCCTTGCGGCCTTCTCGCGCCGCGCCTTTTTTTACCACCCTTCCAACAAAATGAGATCCAATTTTGTGCCTGCGCGCACATGTGCAGATTCAGCATTGACCACAAACAAGCTGTTTGCGCGGGCCATCGAAAACAGATCCGCAGAACCGTGGTGCCCAACCCACGCGCTTTGCCAGGCGCGATTTTTGCCCTGAACGCTGTGCGCGGGCACAAATTGTTTTCGCCCGGGCGTTTGTCGAAAATCGGTGCGGAGCACTGTGGGCACGATGGGAAGGTGCACATCCGCCATACATTGCATTTTTCTTATCGCAGGGCGCATGAGCAATTCCAGGCCCACCACAGAAGAGACCGGATTGCCGGGCAAACCAAAGACCTGCTTGGCACCTTTGACGCCAAATGTCAGGGGTTTGCCGGGCTTCATGCGAATGCGGTCAAACAACACCTCGACACCGAGGTCCCGCATGCCATCTTGCACGAGGTCGTAATCGCCGGCAGAAACCCCTCCCGAAAGCGCGACCACATCACAGGTCGCCAGGCCTTCGTCAATGGTCCGCATCAACGCATCGACATCGTCTTCTACAATGCCCAAATACCGCGCGTGCGCGCCCGCGCGTATGACCTGAGCCACCATCGAATACCCATTGCTGTTTCGGATTTGCCCGGGTTTGGGTTTGTGCTGTGGTTCAACCACCTCGCTGCCCGTCGCCACAATGCCCACCACAGGCTGACGATAGACCGCAACGGAGATGTGTCCCACCGCGGCGAGCATGCCAACTTCGGGCGGTCTGATGACCGCATGGGCCTTTAAGACCACCTGGTTGACCCGCACATCTTCGCCGAGCCGCGCGATATTCTTACCCGTTTCTGTACCCGCCAGCACCCGCACCTTTTTGCGGTCTGCACCCGGTTCGGTGTCCTCTACCATAATCACCGTATCCGCGCCATCGGGTATGGGCGCGCCCGTCATAATCCGAGACGCCTGCCCGCGTCCCACGCGCTTTTGCGGCACAGTGCCCGCTGGAATCTCCTCGATCACATCGAGCACGACCGCGGCCGCTTTCGACGCGGATGCGATATCCGCGCCCCGAAGGGCATACCCATCCATGAGTGCCTTGTCAAAGGGGGGCATATCGATATCTGAACGCACATCTTCAGCCAAAACGCGCCCCAACACATCGCCCAACCCCACGCGGGTTTTGCCAATGGTCTGCGTATTTTCCAACACAATGCGAATGGCGTCGTCCATTTCAATCATAGCTCTCGCTCCTTTTTGTTTTAGCCAACGCCATAATATACATAAACTTGCTCGAAACACCTGCGACTTTTTTCTTGTCTCTCCGATATAGTATGTCGATATTCGTCTGACATAAGATGCCAAAAATAACAATATTTTTGTGCGGAAGGATGATAGAATTTATCAGGCACTTTTGGATTGCTTGAAGTCCCATGCCCCGCGCGATAAAATCACCGACTCGTTGCACAAAGGGCGGATCATTCGCGTGAAAAAGGGGGTAGGGATTTGAAACCGAAATCGCGTATTTGCTACAGCATTCAACGGATATGAGGAGCATGCAATATGTCCAAAGTCGCCATTATTACCGGTGCTGGAACCGGCATCGGCGCGAGCATTGCCATGGTATTTGCCAAAGCGGGTTACAACCTCGCCCTCGCGGGGCGCCGCATAGAACCCCTCGAAGAGATCGCGCGGCAATGCGGCCATGCCAATATCGAGATCCGCGCCACTGATGTCACGGACCGCCGCGCGGTTCAATCGCTCGCCAAACAAACGGTCGCGGCCTTTGGGCGCATCGACATTCTGGTGAACAACGCGGGCATCAACACCAAAAAACGCCATTTGACCGACATCTCGGACGAAGACTGGGACCGCGTCCTCGCGATCAACCTCACGGGTGCTTTCAATGCCTTTCGCGCGGTCATGCCGCAAATGAAAGCCCAACACAATGGCTTGGTCATCAACATCTCATCTATGGCGGGCAAAAGAGCGGGCATGATCAGCGGCGCGGCGTATAGCGCGTCCAAATTTGGCATGGCCGCGCTCAACCAATCCATCAATGCCGAATTTCGCGACCACGGCATTCGCGCCTGCTGCATTTATCCCGGCGAAGTCGATACCCCCATTTTAAACCATCGCCCCAATCCCGTCTCAGACGCAAAGCGCGCGGCGGCCCTTTTGCCCGAAGACATTGCCGCTGCCGCTTACCTGGCCGCTCAAATGCCCGATCGCGCCATTGTCGAAGAAATCACCATCTTTCCCCGCCGCGCGGTCGCCAGATGAGAATGAAGCGCAGGGTTGTCCCGCAGTCCGCGAACGCGTCTATTCATCCAAAGGATGTGGAAGTGAAAACCGAAATCATCATCAATGTTGCCTCACACGAGTCGAGAATCGCCATCCTCGAAGATGGCCGGCTCGCTGAAATCCTCGTTGAACGCGCGGAAAAAGAACGCATGGTCGGCGATATCTATCAGGGGGTCGTCACCGCTGTCCTGACGGGCATGCAGGCCGCGTTTGTCGATATTGGACTGGAAAAAGCGGCCTTTTTGCACATTTCAGATATGCCCGGATCCCCCGGCTCATTGGTCGAGCTCGACTTGGAAACGCGCGAAGAAGTCAAAAATGCACCCGGCAACCCATCCATATCTATTGACGCGCTTTTGCACAAAGGCCAAGAAATCATCGTGCAGATCAAAAAAGAGTCCATCAGCACCAAGGGCCCGCGCGTTTCTGCTGTGCCATCTCTCGCCGGTCGGTTTATGGTGCTCGTGCCCGATGGCGAGAAAGTGGGCGTCTCGCGCAAAATTACCAATCGGAATGAAAGGCGGCGGCTTCGGGATCTCGGTCACGCTCTCAAACCCGAGGGCGTTGGCCTGATTGTACGCACCGAAGCCAGCGGCAAAGGGGAGCGGGAACTTCGCCGCGACCTCAAGCGACTTCTGACCATGTGGAAACGCCTTCAAAAACAGGGCGAAAAAAGCATGGGATCTAAACTGCTCTACAAAGAAATGGGCATGACCTCCAGCCTCATCCGCGATTTGTTCACCGAGAACGTGGATCGCCTCGTTGTCGATTCCAAACGCGAATACAAGCACATTCACGCGTATCTCAAAGGAGTCTCGCCCGAACTGCGCCAAACTGTCGAGTACTACGGCGACACGCGCCCGATCTTCGACGCGTTTGGCATTGAGGCTGAAATCGAAAAACTCGCGGAACGCCAAGTCCGGTTCAAAGGCGGGGGCTATCTGGTCATCGATCCGACCGAAGCCCTCGTTGCCATCGATGTCAACAGTGGGCGCAGCGCGTCTAGAGGCCGTGCCAAACAGGATGAAACCGTGCTCAAAACCAATCTGGAAGCCGCCCGAGAAGTTGCCCGCCAACTCCGCCTGCGCGATATGGGCGGCCTGGTTGTCGTCGATTTTATCGACATGAACACCGCGCGGGATCGCAAACGCGTCGAAGACGAAATGCGCCAGGCCATTCGCCGCGATCGATCCAAAATCCGGCATTCGCGCATTACCGATTTTGGCCTGATGGAAATGACCCGTCAGCGGGTGCGCCCCAGTTTGATGTCCACTTATTCTGAACCCTGCCCGCAATGCCATGGCACTGGACACATTCCCAGCCGAGAAACCGTGTTGGCGCGCATTGAACGCTGGCTCAAACGCTCGCGCGCGGCCGCGCTCGAACGACGCCTCACGGTTCAAGTTCACCCCACGCTCGGTTTTTATTTCCTCGAAAATCGCAGAGAACGCCTCAGAGCCATTCGCAAATCCACCCGCGTTTGGCTCGATGTTGAATCGGCGCCGGATTTGTGCGAAGCAGATTATCGCGTTTTTTCCAGAAAGCGAAAAATCGACGTGACAAACGAAGTTCAAACTTGACATAAACTTATAATTCAGATAGATTTAGCATCTTTTGACTTCCCGATTCGGCGCGGATCGGGAAGTCTGTTTGCAAATTGGAACTGGGAACTGTTTGGAGGTTGAGCATGTATGCAGTGGTCGATATCGCCGGCAGCCAATACAAGGTGCGCGAGGGCGACAACATCCGCGTGCCCCGACTCGATGCCGAAGAAGGGGCGTCACTCACCTTGCCCCGCGTCTTGCTCGTTGGCGGCGGCGATGAAATCAAAGTGGGCACGCCCCAAGTTGAGGGGGCGGCTGTCGAAGCCCGGGTCACGGGACACGGGCGAGCGGACAAAATCATCGTCTTTAAGATGAAACGCCGCAAAAACTACAGGCGCAAGAAGGGGCATCGGCAACCCTATACCGAACTTCAAATCGAAAAAATTGTAGCGTAGGAGCAATGGCAGTTCGGGATCAGCAAAAACAGAGGGATCAATCCGATCTCCGGTCGTGCTGAAAGCGAATCGCTAAAACCAAGGAGGTTGTACCATGGCACACAAAAAAGGTGTTGGCAGTTCGAGAAACGGCAGAGACAGTCAGGGAAGGCGCCTGGGCGTAAAAGCCTACGGGGGGCAAACCATCTCCGCAGGCACCATCATCATGCGCCAGCGCGGCACAAAAATTCACCCTGGCAATAATGTTGGCATAGGCAAAGACGACACGCTGTATTCGCTCATCGATGGCCGCGTCCAATTTGAGCACCTCAACAAAAGGCGCAAGAAGGTCAGCGTTTACGCAACTGCGAGATGAGAAGCGCGAGACGCCCGCCTGCCGACAAGTCGGGCAGACGCAAGCGGTCTTGGTCTTCTTCCGCATAATGGATGATCACAGCTGCGTGCCCCTCAACTGATGCGCCTAGCATGGAAAAATGATGTCTGCGAAACCCCTGTTTCCCAATTTACACGATGCGAGTGAAGGCCAAGGCGCGTTGGCACTTGACGACGGTGGGGGGCTGCGCGTGGTACGTGCCGAGTTCGCAAGCGAGGAGAAGTTTAGCTGGCACCTGTTCGACGGCTATGACACAATCCGCATACTGACCTACTCCGCAGGCATATCCGCCCTTGTCAGGCTACTTGACGAGCACGACTTCACGGACTTTGAGTGCGTGTTCGGCTGCGAAAGCACGCTGCACACGATCAAGGACATCCTGGCGTTTCAGCAGGTGGCGATAGGCGATACCCGCGCGGCCATCATGAGGCTGAAGGACGAACGGCACGCCTTCATCCTCGGCAGGGTGAGGGAAGGGCAGGCCCGCTTCCGCGTGCTCCGCGAAGCCATCGCGCACTCAAAGCTGTACCTGCTGGAAAATTCTATCGACGGGAACCATCGCGCCATCATTGGGTCCGCCAACCTGTCGGAGACGGCCTTTGGAGGTCGCCAGTCCGAAACCTTGGTCAAGTTCGATAACGACGAATCTGCTTGGGCGCACTACTCGCGGATGTACGAAGAGATAAGGAACGCCGCGTCCGATGTCATTCCCCTGCCAGCAGAGCGGATAGACAAAGCCAATATTCAACTGCACGAGGTCCCCGTCCTCGGTGCCAACGACCACTCCACGCTCGTCATTGACTCGCCCGCGTCTTCTGATCACTTTCACATCTCGGTATCGAGGCAGATAGAGAAAATCGAGCGCGTGAAAGCCGCCATACCGCCCGTCGTCTCTGCGGTGCTGCCGCCCTTTCGCAAGGGACAGCAGAAGATCACGCCGCGGATCAAGCGTGCAATCACGCGGGAAAATAGCCGTGTTCGCATCGTGAAGTCTGATGATGAAGTCGACAGCCGCTACTTCTCTATCAACCGCATGGAAGGCACTGCCGAGATATCCGGCGAATCCTTCCCGTTGGAAAGCGACCCCGCCCAAGTGAAAACGGACGCACGGCTGCTGGTCGACTACTTCGGCAATTATGAGAAAACGTTCGAGGGCGATGTGAAGCGTCTCCAATGCGACTACTTCACGCTCTGGTCGTGGCTCTACTTCTCGCCATTCATGTGCGACATGAGAACCCTCGCCGGCGCGATGGGCGATATATTCCGCTACCCGTCCTTTGCCATTGTCTATGGCAAACCGAGTTGCGGCAAGTCGAGCCTTGTTGACACCCTGATAACCTCGATGTTCGGTCGAGAACACCGGGTGGACAAGGGGAATTTCACCCGATCCAAACTCCGTGGTCTTCAGCAGAATTACAAACGATTTCCCGTGGTGTTCGACGATATTGGGAAGCAGGCGGTGCGATACCATGGTGCCGACATCATCAAAGACGAGAACCCGCCGCCGGTTGAAGAGTACCCGTGCTTCATCCTGTCGATGAATAGCGAATTGAAGGCGTTTCCCGACGAGATAGTCAAGCGAAGTATGATGATTTACACCACAACCGCGCTGCCGAGCTACAAGGAGAATCTGAGACACGACCTTCACCTTCGCATCCAACAGATGCGCCGCGATCTCGGGGGCCATCTCTACCGCCTCTATCTCTCGGAAGCCATAGAAAGACTGAAGGATGACCGCCTGCCGGACGACTGGCTGGCGTTTTCATCCAGCGTAATAAGTGAGATCATCGCCGCGCACATTGAGGAGCAAGTACCGGCGTGGTGTCGGCCGGTGACTTGGGGTGAATACGCAGACAAGCGACATGACAAGGTTAAAGCCCAACTCGAACATCTGCTGCGCCCGTCCGCGAAATTAAAAAAAGAAAGGGATGCGCCCTCCGGATGGATGCTGGAAGGAGATAAGGTCATCGTGGTCGAGCCGACGGACACATTTGGCCGCCGCGAGTTCGATTGGGAGAACGTACCCTCAACCCTGATCGACGAAAACGCCAGCGTCGGTGGCAGAACCGTGTTGAACAGGCAGGAACTCGAGAACGATTTTCTCGGTTTCCGTCTGAGCCGTCGTTCTCGATGGCTGAGCAAGCTATGGCAATAATCTGCTCAACCATCAACCCGCGCAACGATCTCAAGCAGTTGCTTCGGGCACCTGCCGACAGCCCCTACATAGATCACGCTGATAGGACAACCACAGGGGGTTGTCCCTAACCACTGACCGCCCTGAACAAAGTGAAGGAACCACGATGAACAAAATTGGGATCATTGGGGCGGGCAATGTGGGCGCGACCGCTGCACAACGCATTGCCGAAAGAGAATTGGCCCGCGAGGTGGTGCTCCTCGATGTGGCCGAGGGCATGCCGCAGGGCAAGGGCCTCGACATGGCCGAGTCCGCGCCTGTTGAGCGTTTCGACACCTGTCTGATCGGCAGCAATGACCCTAGTGCCCTGTCGGGGTGTGACCTCGTTGTGATCACCGCTGGCATGGCGCGCACACCCGGCATGAGCCGCGACGATTTGCAGGCTACCAACGCGGATATCGTCGGCGCGGTCTGTCGAGATGTGCGACACGCAGCCCCCCATGCCATCGTCATTGTCGTTTCCAATCCACTCGATGTCATGGCTTATGTGGCACTGAAAAAAACCGGCTTTCCGCCCCACCGCGTGGTTGGCATGGCCGGTATTCTCGATTCCGCGCGTTTTCGCTTTTTCATCGCCGAGGCGCTCGGTGTTTCCGTTGAAGACGTGACCGCGTTTGTGCTCGGCGGGCACGGCGACTCGATGGTGCCGCTGCCGCGCTATTCTTCTGTCGCGGGCATTCCCCTCACCGAATTGCTCGACGGCCCCACCATTGACGCCATTGTACAAAGGACGCGGGATGGCGGCGCGGAAATTGTCGCACACCTCAAAACGGGCAGTGCCTATTATGCACCGGCTTCGGCTGTTGCCGAAATGGTCGCCGCCATTGCCCGCGACAAAAAACGCATCTTGCCCTGTGCTGCATATCTCACCGGGCAATACGGCATCCACGACCTTTTTGTCGGCGTGCCCACAAAGCTCGGTGCCAAAGGCGTTGAAAGCATCATCGAAATTGGCCTCACCCCAGAAGAAACCGCTGCCCTACAAAAATCGGCTTCTGACGTGCGCCAAAACATTGCAAAACTCAACTTGTAAAGCGGTCAGCGGGCATCTCGCTTCGGGCGGGCATAGGCCTGCCTGTCGGCAGACAGGGACACCGCCCCTACCTCTCGCCTTTGGGTGGATGGGCGGGGACTGACCGCTGATAGCTCCTTATGAAAACCCTTCTCGTCACTGGTTCATCGGGCCTCATTGGTTCAGAAGTCTGCATTTTTTTTGCCGAACAGGGCTATGTTGTGCACGGTATTGACAACAATCAACGCGCTGTTTTTTTTGGCCCCAGTGGGGACACGCGTTGGAATCAGAGACGCTTGAGCACGGTCTTAAAACACTTCCACCACCACGAAATTGACATCCGAGACCGCCGTGGCATGGGCGATCTTCTGTCCCAAATTCGCCCCGCGGTTATCGTCCACACCGCGGCGCAACCCTCGCACGACCTCGCGGCGCGCATGCCCTTCGACGATTTTGACGTCAACGCCGTCGGCACGCTCAACTTGCTCGAAGCCGCGCGTCAGGCCTGCCCCGAATCGCCCTTCATTCACATGTCCACCAACAAGGTTTACGGCGATGCCCCCAACCGCATTGCCCTGAAGGAATTGGACACCCGCTACGATTACGACGATCCCGCGTACCAACACGGCATCCCGGAAACGTTCACCATTGATCAGTCCAAGCACTCGCTTTTTGGCGCGTCCAAAGTGGCTGCCGATATTCTGGTGCAGGAATACGGTTGCTATTTTGGCATGCCCACCTGTTGCTTGCGCGGCGGATGCCTCACCGGCCCCAATCACAGCGGCGTTGAACTGCATGGCTTTTTGAGCTATTTGATCAAGTGTAATCTGGAAGGTCGCGCGTACACGGTTTTGGGCTACAAAGGCAAACAGGTGCGCGACAATATTCACGCCTGCGATGTCGCCCGTTTCATGTGGGCATTTGCCCAATCTCCCCGATGTGGCGAAGTGTATAACTTGGGCGGTGGAAAAGACAACAGTTGTTCCATTCTCGAAGCGTTTGATCGGGTCGCTCGGTATTCTGGCAAAAAAATGCACCACACCTATTCTGAACGACCCCGCGAGGGCGATCACATCTGCTATTACAGCGACCTGCGAAAAATGAAATCGCACTATCCCAACTGGGGCATCACAAAATCGCTCGACGATACCATAGGCGAAATCGTCGCCAGTTGGCAGGCGCGGCTAAAGAGGTGAGAGGCGAGGAGTGAGAAGGCCACCCAACCCCAGCAGCAGGGGCAATCCCTTGTGGTTGCCCGCGATCATTAACCAACAGTAGGGGCACCCCTTGGGGTTGCCCGACCTCCCCAAAGGACGACCGCCAAATGCCAGACAGCCAACTCAATCGCATTCCCAACTTCATCTGGAGCATCGCCGACGACGTGCTGCGCGACCTGTACGTGCGGGGCAAATACCGCGACATCATCTTGCCGATGACGGTGATTCGGCGGCTGGATGTGGCACTCGAGCCAACCAAGCAGGCCGTTCTCGCGATGAAAGACAGGCTCGACAAGAATGGCATTGTTGAACAGGAAGCCGCCCTGAAGCAGGCCGCTGGTCACGCCTTTTACAACGCATCGCCATTTGCCTTGCGCGACCTCCGTTCCCGCGCCGGGCGGCAGCAACTCCGCGCCGACTTTGAGGCATACTTGGATGGATTTTCGTCCAATGTGTCGGACATTCTCGAGCGTTTCGAGTTTCGCAACCAGATTCCGCGCTTGTCCGATGCCGACGCTCTCGGCGCGCTGATTGAAAAATTCCTGTCGCCAGACATCAACTTAAGCCCCTGCCCCGTGAAAAATCCCGATGGCTCAGTCGCGCTTTTCGGCCTCGACAATCACGCGATGGGGACGATCTTTGAGGAACTCGTGCGGCGGTTCAACGAAGAGAACAACGAAGAGGCCGGCGAACACTGGACGCCGCGCGACGCGGTCAAGCTGATGGCAAATCTCGTCTTCCTGCCCGTCGCCGATCAGATCGAGTCGAGCACCTATTTGCTCTATGACGGCGCCTGCGGCACCGGCGGCATGTTGACGGTCGCCGAGGAAACGCTGCAAGAACTCGCTCGGGCACGCGGCAAGCAGGTCTCCACGCATCTCTACGGCCAGGAAATCAACGCCGAGACCTATGCCATCTGCAAGGCCGACCTGTTGCTCAAGGGCGAAGGCGATGCCGCAGACAATATCGTTGGCGGAGGAGAGCACTCCACGCTCGCCAACGACGCCTTCCCATCCCGCAAATTTGACTTCATGCTCAGCAATCCGCCCTACGGCAAGAGTTGGAAAAACGACCTCGACCGCATGGGCGGCAAGCGCGGCGTATCCGACCCGCGGTTCATCATCGGCCACGACGGCGACGCGGCGTATTCTCTGCTCACGCGCTCGAGCGACGGGCAGATGTTGTTCCTCGCCAACATGATCTCCAAGATGAAGCGCGACACCAAACTCGGCAGCCGCATCGCCGAAGTCCACAACGGCAGTTCCCTCTTCACCGGCGACGCGGGCCAAGGCGAGAGCAACATCCGCCGCTGGATCATCGAAAACGACTGGCTGGAAGCCATTGTCGCGCTGCCGCTCAACATGTTCTACAATACCGGCATCGCCACCTACATCTGGGTGCTCACCAACCGCAAGCCGGCGCATCGGCGCGGCAAAGTGCAACTCATTGACGCCACCGAGTGGTTCAGTCCACTGCGTAAAAATCTCGGCAATAAGAATTGTGAATTTTCGCCCGCGGACATCCGCCGCGTCTGCGACGCCTTTCTCGCGTTTGAGGAAACCGGGCAGTCGAAGATCTTTCCCAACAAAGCATTCGGCTACTATAAGGTCACGGTTGAACGCCCCTTGCGTCTCGGCGTGGATCTGTCGCTGGAACACCGCACGCGGTTCCGAGACGCGGATGATGAACCGCTCGCCCATGTCATAGATCGAGTGGCAGAGACCATCGGCAACGGCCCCCACCTCGACTTCAACAATTTTATGGCCGCGGTCGCCGCGGTCGCCGCTGAGCATGGCGTCAAGCTGACCGCCAAGCGAAAGAAACGGTTGCAAACGCAGCTGGCATTTCGCGAGAAGGCCGCGGAACCCGTCGTGAAAAAAATTCACAAATCGGGCAGGATGTCGCCGGATCCGATTCGCGGTCGGGTCGAAACGACCGCGAGTGACGGGCCCCTCGTCGTCGAGTACGAACCCGACCGCGAGTTGCGCGACACCGAACAGGTGCCCCTGCTCTCGGAGGGCGGCATCGAGGGCTTCTTGCGCCGCGAGGTGTTGCCCTACGCGCCCGACGCTTGGTATGTCTCGGCGAGTGTCAAAATCGGTTACGAAATCAGCTTTACCCGCCACTTTTACAAGCCACAGCCGATGCGATCACGGGAGGAGATTCGCGCCGATATAATGGCTTTGGAGCGAGAAAACCAGGGGCTTTTGTCGGAGATTATCGGGGCGTAGTTGTCGCGGCAAACAAAAAGCAACCTTGAATGCGCGGGCAGAGTTGGCTATACTAAATGGTTCTTCAAATCAGTTTATTGACTTAACCTACTGGACTCCTGCTTTCGCAGGAGTGACGAGCAACGGACGTCATGCCCGCGAACGCGGGAATCCAGACAATAAAAGCACTGAAAAAAAATGTAATCGAATTTATTTGAAAGACCACTAAACGCAGTCTTGAATATGCGTTCGCCGGGCAGGCGAGTGCTGATTGAGATTATCGGAGGAGGTCAGATGGACAAAGTCCGACTGGACAAGAAGTGGGCTACGCGAGGGACCGTCGAGCAAATCAGCCCGCTTGACTTCTGACAGTGCGGCGCGGATGGGGCGGGGATGCTGAGTACTTTCCCTATCACATCAGGTCCGCTATCCGTGACCTTGACACTCTAACTGACACTTGATATATTTAACGATTAACGCAGATCGGGGTTCATTCTCTGGTATAACTAACATCAGGAGGTGTAAAATGGCTGCAAAAGGCGAAAGAGAAGAGAGCCGTTCTTTTATCTTAAAAGTGAACGGCATTGAGATGACCGTTTCGCATCAGAAAGTTGTCGCGCACGACATTCTGGAACTCGCTGAAAAAAGAGGAGCCATTCCTGGCAAGCCGGAGGATTATATCTTGCAAGGCGACAAGGGCCAGTATGGTTGGGATGACTGGGTCGATCTGGAGGAAGACAACCTGTTTATCACGATTCCCAACAAATCCACGCCAGTGGCAACCATTCCTGAAATGTCCGATAATATCAACCGAATAAAGGCCGAGTTGGAATCCTTGGAGTACGAAACGTCGATGTCTGATAGCCCGCACGGAAAAGTGGTTTCTTTTAACTATAAGATCGAAACCGGCTCTCATAAAGGCAAGCAAGTCACAGTAGGTGTCAGCTTCCAAGAAAACGGGTACCCTGAATACCCCCCTCACTGGATCCATGTAACTCCGCCAATCGACGACGGGAAAGGAGGCGTGGTCGAAAGATACGATGTACAAGGGCATGAATGGATCGCAATGAGCAGACCTCCGGGGGATATATGGGATCGGCTACCGACAAAGCACATGCGCGTTTATATAAACGAACACTTGCGACGAATTTGGAAAGACGTATGAAATTTGAGGCGGTTCTCACCGCAGAGTCGGATTCAGTCTCCAGTGATCATTTACTACAACATTATAGAAACGGCACGCGCCAAGAAGACCTGTGCTTCGCCCTGTGGCGTCCGTCCACGGGACAGTCGCGCCGGGCCGCGTTGATAGACGAAATCATCCTGCCCAAAAAAGGCGAGCGAATCCTGCACGGCAACGCCAGTTTCGAGCCTGACTATCTCGCACGGGCGATGAAAATAGCAAAAAAAAAAGAGGCGGGATTGGCTTTTATGCACAGCCATCCAAGTCCTGGATGGCAGGGAATGAGTGATACTGATATAGAAGCAGAGCGAGATGTTTTGGCGTATCCAGCGGGGGCGACGGGCTTGCCATTGGTGGGGTTGACAATCGGCACTGACGGTTACTGGAGCGCGCGTTTTTGGGAGAGAGACGGTGGACAAATGCGCCGCCATTGGTGCGAGAAAATTCGCATTGTCGGGCCGCAATCCTACAGAATTTATTTTAACGACCACATCGCGCCGCCACCGCTGCGAAGGGATATTCTCAGGCGCACGTTCGACACATGGGGGCGCGAAGCGCAAAATACAATCTCGCGTTTGAAAGTCGGTATAGTCGGGCTTGGCAGCGTCGGTTGCATTGTCGCCGAAGCTATGGCTCGAATCGGAATTGCACAAGTTACTCTGATCGATCCCGATAAAGTTGAGGAACACAATCTCGACCGGTTGCTCTATGGAACGGTGCAAGACATTGGCAAGTTGAAGGTCAATTTGGCAGCGCGAGCGATGCGGCGCAATGCTACCGCTGAAAAAATCCAAATAACCGCTTTGCCAGTCTCGGTTCACAACCGCGCGGCTTACAAGGCCGCGTTGGATTGCGATGTTCTTTTTTCTTGCGTCGACCGACCAGTTCCCCGCGATGTCTTAAATTATATTGCACAAGCTCACTTGATTCCGGTCATTGATGGCGGAATCGCGGTGGAAACAGACAGGCGAAAAGACAGCCTGTTTTCAGCGCATTGGCGCGCACACATTGTCACGCCCTACCATCAGTGTCTGCGTTGCAGCAAACAATACAATTCGAGCATGGTGGTCATGGAATTGGACGGGTCGCTTGACGATCCGTCTTATGTCAGCAATTTGCCTCCTGAAGAACGAGTCGGCAACCAGAATGTATTTCCGTTTAGTTTAGGCGTTGCGGGAATGGAGGTGAATTTGATGCTCCGCTATTTGCTCGCCGCGGATTGGTGGCCGTTGGTGCGGCAGCAGGACTACCAATTTGTGACGGCCGAGACGCGCATTATCAATGACGAATGTCACACCAACTGCTCTTTCCGCCAACGCCATGCACAAGGCGATACGGAAAATCCATTCTATTTGATAGAGGAACACATACAGCCGCCGAAATCCAGATGGCGCAGGATTGGGCAACACGTTGTCAAGGTTTTCGATAAGGTATTTCGGAAATCTTGATTTCCGGTCCGAGCAATCCCGCTTTTCGCATCAGGGCTCCAAGGTAATAGCGCATATTGTGAGGATAAGGTACACAAGGCCCGAGCGTGATTAAACTGCCAGTGACCAATATATTCTGAGTCTTGAGATGTTTGTTCTCGTAATAATGTCTTATGCGCGTAGGAGCATTGTTTTGTTGGTGATACTCAAAGCAAATTTCGTCTTCAACAGTATCTAATTCAGGAATAACAAAACGACATTCTCTTTCATAATCGTACGCTTCACTCTTATACAGATAGCGAATGCCTTCCAAGGATTTCCAAATGGTCTCTGCCAATTTTTCCCGAATATCTTCTCTAATCGACTGTTTGAGAATGCTCACCAACGGCGATAGAGAATCCAAGACAGGCCGCAGAAGCCGCCCAGTGCATTTCACCTCATCAGCGCCGTAAAGAACTTTCCGCAATTGATTACTCGGGATGTGTAGTGATAACGAGCAACCCTCGCCTTCTCTCCCGTAGGTGCGCCACAATGCGAGATTGTCGCTCATATTTTTTTCCCTATCGGGAATAATGAAAGAGGCGATGTAAGCGTGAGGTAAATTCTTTTTGTTTAGCCAGTTATATTTTTTTGGCAGGTTCAGATTACGAACAAAATAATTGCCTTCATCTGGATCGTTGAAATGTACAGAGTCGTACAGACGCAACGAAGAATCCTTTTCGTCCTGTGAAGATTTTTGTTCGTCCTTCGACGCATCCTGTTTGTTTTTCGCGGCATTTTGAAGCATGGAAACGAGAGTATCGATGCTCGTATAGTGAATGACAAAATTTTCCCCTCCTTTAGCGTCATCAAGCCTGTGGCGTTTTTCGATCTCGCAACACTTGGCTTTTAACACATCCTCCAACGCTGGGGCCACAAATCCAGTTACATATCCCAAAGCGAGATCGTCGGATTGCTGGCAGTATTCCCGTCCTCCTTTTACCAACATTTCTAATTTTTCCATCTTCTCTTCTATTTTTTTCATTCCGTTACTCCTTAGTGGTAAGGTTCGGATTTTTCAACCTGTCCAACTAATTATCTGACACCCTATGAGACGTAATATATCTCTTTCTGCATTGATAAACAAGATGCTGGCTCGACTTCTCGGAGACGCCATTTGACTTTTTTTTCTAACTCAAGTACCATTTCCTTCCGCAACGTGGCGTGAGCCTCTTTCGTTTTTGCGCCAAATTTGGGAACTGACCGACTTCTGTGAATGTATGACCACCAACCTCAAACCCTACCCCACCTACAAGCCCTCCGGCATTGAGTGGCTCGGCGACGTGCCAGCACATTGGGAGGTGCGGCGGTTGAAGCTATCCGTAGAGAATGTTGCTGACCAAACGCACAAACGCAGGAAGCGCGAAATCTATCTTGCTATGGAACATGTTGAAAGCTGGACGGGTAGGTACAGAGACGCAGGGTCGGATGTGAACTTTGATAGTCAGGTTAAGCGGTTCCGAGTTGGCGATGTGTTGTTCGGCAAGTTGCGGCCTTATTTGGCCAAGGTCACACGCCCTAATCGAGCTGGCGTCTGTGTAGGCGAATTTCTGGTACTGCGGCCTCGTGATTGCGCTATGTCACCAGGTTATCTGGAGCAACTGATGCGCTCAAAGCCAATTATAGATGCAATTAACGCTTCAACCTTCGGGGCCAAGATGCCGCGTGCGGATTGGCAGTTTATTGGTGATATGGTGCAACCTCTCCCACCCCTCCCCGAACAAACCGCCATCGTCCGCTATCTCGATCACATGGACCGGGCGCATTCTCGCTACATCAGCAGCAGGGAGCGGCTTATCGAGTTGCTGGAGGAGCAACGGCAGGCGGTCATCCACCAAGCTGTTACGCGCGGCCTCGATCCCGACGCGCGTCTCAAGCCCTCCGGCGTTGAGTGGCTCGGCGATGTGCCAGCGGGGTGGGAAATTTCGCTTATCAAGCGAAGTTGTCAAGTCACTTTAGGTCAAATGCTCAAGTCCAATCAAACATCGCTAGATGAAACCGAAGAACCCTACTTGCGTGCAGCAAATATCCATTGGCGTGGCGTGGATACTACAGATGTCAAACGCATGTGGTTCACGGCAGCGGAAAAGAAGAAACTGAAACTTCGCAAGGGTGATCTCTTGGTCTGTGAGGGAGGGGACGTTGGCCGAGGTACGCTTTGGAATGACGAGATGGAAGCCTGTTATATTCAAAACTCGGTCCATCGCATCAGAGCGCGAAAGGATGCAGACACGAGGTTTCTTTACTACTGGCTATATTTCATCAAACATGTGGGCTACATAGACATGATCTGCAACAAGGCAACCATCGCTCACTTTACGGTTGAAAAGGTTGAGGCGACTCCGTGTGTGTATCCCTCGCTTGAAGAACAAAAGCAAATCGCCGCATTTCTCGACAAGGTGACCGCTGATATTGACACGGCCATTAACCGTGCCCACCGGGAAATTGCGTTGCTGAGCGAATACCGCACCCGCCTGATCGCCGATGTGGTTACCGGCCAAGTGGATGTGCGGGAGGCTGCGGCACAGTTGCCCGATGAGGCCGGTGCCGACAAAGTATCTGAGAAGGTGAGGACATGACTTCCATCCGCTCTTTCGAATATCTCGCTGGCTTGGGGCGCGAATTGTGCAAGTTGCCGCGTGAAACCGAGTGGGTCGAATTCAAGGTCGGCAACCGGGCGCGAATTGTTTGACGGTTGTTTGACTGAAAGGCTAGCTGAGGGAATTTTTGACAGAATTTGAACAAAGAATTGTTTAACGGTTATTTAACAGATGGCCTAGAACGCGGGTGATTTAGTATCGTAAACTATTGAAAAGAAATGAATTATGTTACTTGATTGGTACTTGACTGGAGCCGAACATACCTGCTATTCTGGGCCGGTTCGCCTTGCAACCGGGAGCGAATTGTTTGACGGTTGTTTGACTGGAGCCGTCTGATGTCCCCCGAACAGGGGCGGGATTGGGAGTTGTAACCGAATGGCGTCGCGAATGAGGCGCGACGCTGTAATGGAGAAATAATTGACGGGAGACCTTCCTCTATGCCCCCGATGACCACCGACACCACTGAAAGCGGCTTTGAGCGGCGCATTTGCGAGATCCTGACCCACAGGTCAGATAAATCTGGCGCCGGTGATATACGGGAACGCCCGGCCGCGTATGACGCCGGCTGGCACTTTGGCCATCGCGACGATTACGACCGCGAGTACTGCGTGGACTTGGCGCAGTTGTCTGCCTTCCTGACCGCGACGCAGCCGAAAATTGCCGCTGCCCTATCTTTGGATGCCGACACCCCCACGCGCCGCAAGTTCCTCGCCCGGCTGAAACGCGAAATTGGCACGCGCGGCATTGTCGATGTGCTCCGCAATCGCGTCAAGCACGGGCCGCACGATATCGCGCTCTTTTACGGCGCGCCATCGCCGGGCAACAAGCGGGCCGCTGCGCTGTACGAACAGAATCGCTTTTCGGTCACGCGCCAGTTGTCATACAGCCGTGCCAACACGCGGCGAACCCTTGACCTCGCGCTGTTCATCAACGGCCTGCCGGTGGCGACTTTCGAGTTGAAAAACAGCCTCACCAAACAGACCGCGGCAGATGCGGTCGAGCAATACAAACGCGACCGCGACCCGCGCGAGGAGCTTTTCCGCTTGGGCCGCTGCTTGGCACATTTCGCCGTGGATGATCACGAGGTGCTGTTTTGCACGCACCTCAATGGCAAGTCGTCTTGGTTTCTGCCCTTCAACAAGGGTTGGCATGACGGCGCCGGCAATCCGACCCATCCCAATGGCCTCAAGACCGATTACCTGTGGCGGGAAGTGCTGACCCGGCAGAGCCTGACCGATATCGTGGAAAACTACGCTCTGCTGGTGGCGTCTGTCGATGCAAAGACCGCGCGCAAAACGCGGACACAAATCTGGCCGCGCTATCACCAACTGGACGTGGTGCGGAAACTGCTGGACGATGCAACGGAGAACGGCGTTGGGCAACGCTATCTCATCCAGCACTCGGCCGGCAGCGGCAAGTCCAACTCCATCGCTTGGCTGGCGCACCGCCTCATCGGCTTGGAAAAGGACGGCAAGCCGATTTTTGACTCCATTATCGTCGTCACGGATCGGCTCATTCTCGACCGGCAAATCAACGATACCATCCGGCAGTTCGCGCAAGTGGCCGCAACGGTTGGGCACGCCCAAAACGCCGGCGACCTGCGCCGCTTTATCGGCGAAAACAAGAAAATCATCATCTCCACCGTGCAGAAATTTCCATTCATCTTGGACGAGATCGACAGCGACCATCGGGGCAACACCTTTGCCATCATCATTGACGAAGCCCATTCCAGCCAAGGCGGGCGCACGTCCTCGGCGATGGCGCGAGCACTGAGCGACAAGGGCGCGGGCGATGAGGACACTTTTGAAGACCAAATCAACCGCATCATCGCGCAGAGGCGTCTGTTGACCAACGCCAGTTATTTCGCGTTCACCGCCACGCCAAAGAACAAGACGCTGGAGTTGTTCGGCAGGCCGTCGCCGCAGCCCGATGGCGCGACAAATCATCTGCCCTTCCACAGCTACACCATGAAGCAGGCTATCCAAGAGGGGTTCATCCTCGATGTGCTGGGCCATTACACGCCGGTAACGAGCTACTACCGCCTCGCCAAGACCATCGTGGACGACCCGGAATTTGATGCGAAAAACGCCAGAAAAAAGCTGATCCGCTACGTGGAAACCCACAGTCATGCCATCCGCCTCAAAGCCGAGATTGTGGTTGACCATTTCCACGAGCAGGTACTGGCGCCGCGCAAAATTGGCGGGCAGGCGCGGGCAATGGTCGTCACCGGCGGCATTCAGATGGCCATCGCCTACTATCACGCCATCCGCGACTACCTGCTCGAGCGCGGCAGCCCACACAAAGCCATCGTGGCCTTTTCTGGCGAGACCGATTACCGCGGCGCGCGGGTGAGCGAAGCGTCGTTGAACGGCTTTCCGTCGTCGCGAATCGCCGCCGCGATTCAGGAAGACCCCTACCGGATTCTCGTCTGCGCGGACAAGTTTCAGACGGGCTATGACGAGCCTTTGCTGCACGCGATGTACGTAGATAAGATACTCTCTGGCATCCGGGCGGTGCAGACCCTCTCGCGCCTCAACCGCGCCCATCCCCACAAGCGCGATACGTTTGTCCTAGATTTTCACAACGACGCCGACGCGATAGAGGACGCGTTTGCCGACTACTACCGCACCACCATTTTGGCGGATGAAACCGACCCCGACAAGTTGCACGACCTCAAGGCCGCGCTGGACAACTCGCAGGTCTATTCCGATGAGCAAGTCCACCATTTGGTGGCGTCGTATCTGAACGGCGACGACCGCGGCGCCTTTGACCCGATTTTGAACGCCTGCGTGGACACATACCGCAGGGACCTGGACGAGGACGGGCAGGTCGATTTCAAGGGCAACGCCAAAGCCTTCACGCGCGCCTACGCCTTCCTGTCGCAGGTGCTTCCCTACGCGAATGTGGCGTGGGAAGAGCGCTCCATTTTTCTCACCTTTCTCATTCCCAAGTTGCCGACACCCGCAGCCAAAGATATGTCGCTGGGCATCGAGGACGCCATTGATATGGACAGTTATCGCGCGGAGAAACAAGCGACGATGCAAATTCTGCTGCCCGATGAGGACGCGGAAATCGAGCCGATGCCCGCAAGTGGCGGCGGGCACAAGCCCGAGCCGAAAATGGACTTGCTCTCCAATATTCTACAGGAGTTTAACGACCTTTTTGGCGATATTCCGTGGACCAATGCGGACCGCATCCGCAGAATGGTTACCGAGGATGTCCCACAGATGGTTGATGCCAACCGTGCCTATCGCAACGCGCGGCAACACTCGGACGAGCAGAACACCCGCATTGAACACGACAAGGCATTGGAGAATGCAATCATGGCACTGCTCGCGGACGACACCGAACTCTACAAGCAATATACCGAGAATGCCGCATTCAAACGCTGGCTGGCAAATAGCGTGTTCGCACAGACCTACCGCTGAGGTAAGAGGCGAGGAGTGAGGAGTGAGAGACGAGAAGGCCAACCCAATCCCAGCAGTAGGGGCAAACCCCCTGTGGTTGCCCGTGATCATTAACCAGCAGTCCATTGTAGGGCAACCCTAGTGAACTGCTATTGCAGTTGGCTCCCGTTGCGTCAATTCGCTTCATCACATCAGGAGGATGGTATGAATATGGTGGTGATTTGCTGCGATACGTTTCGCGCAGATATTGTTGGAGAAGGCAAAAAGTTGAGCCATGTGAAAACCCCGCATTTGGATCAGTTGGCTGCTGAGGGTCTGAGCTTTGATCGCTGTTTTGCCGAAGGGTTGCCGACGATTCCGTTTCGGCGGTGCGTGTTTACGGGCATCCCGTCTTTTCCATGGCGGTTCGACACGCCCAATGAAGGGCTTCAGCCGGCGGGCAATGGGTGGCATCCCATCCCGCCAGAACAGGATACCTTGGCTGAACGTCTGCATGATGCGGGCGTTGTAACGGGTTTGGTTGCAGACACGTATCACATGTTTAAGGCCACGCAGAATTTCACGCGGGGCTTTCTGTCGTGGCGGTTTATCCGCGGGCAGGAACAAGATGGATATCGCTCGGGGCCGATGTCGCGCATTGATCTCGCCGCGCATGTGCGGGATGGGGATGCAGATCCCAAGAAGCACGCGGTGCTTGTTCAGTATTTGCTCAATATGCTGGATCGACAGGAAGGCGAGGAAAATTATCTCGCGGCTCGGGTGTTCCGCGAAGCGTCGCAATGGGTGGCGGATAATGCGGGCAACAAGCCATTTTTTTTGTGGATTGACAGCTTTAGTCCACACGAGTTATGGGATCCGCCCCGGCAATATGCCGATGCTTATTTTTTTGATCCTTCGGTGAAGGATTATATTCACCACAGTGCCTTGCGCGGGCGAGATGTCACGGACGCGGAAATCGAGCGCACAAAAGCATTGTACATGGGCTATGTCACCTTTGTGGATCGCTGGATTGGGCATTTGCTGGAAACCATTGATCGCCTGAATCTGCGGGACGATACCGCGGTGATGTTCCTGTCTGACCACGGGACGCAGTTGATGGACAAAGGGCGTTTTGGCAAGGGCAATAACGCGCTTTATCCCTTTAATACACAGATCAACTGGATCATCCGGCATCCGGACGGGCCGCGGGGGCAGCGCGCGGATATCTGGACGCAGAATCAGGATATCACGCCGACCATTCTCAATATGCTTTCGGTTGACTGTGAAGAGCTGGACGGGTTCGACGCATGGGCATGTGCAACGCGTGGGGCCGACGCGGTTCGGGATCACATTACGACGGGTTGGGGAACGAATTTCAATGTGCGGGACGATCGCTACAGCGTCCACATGGATGTGGGGGTCAAAGAGCCCGAGGTCGCGGTTTACGACCTGCATGCGGATGCCGATGAGGAACATCCCCTGACCGATCCGCGCCGCGAGGTTGTGGCGCAGGCATTGGAACGCGCGCGCGGTGCAATCGGGGATTTCCCGGATGTGTTTCGCGCGTACAAACAAAGACATCCCGCGCGAGCAATGCGGACGTTTATGGATAGGTACACGCGGGGACAGTAGGCGCAGAGGCGATCACGGGTTAGGCAGATAACGCGGATGAGGGGGCGTAGGGAGCAGCGTGTGCGGGGCCTGTGGGTTTCATCCGCGTCATCCCTAAATCCGCGTCCATCCGCATTCCGAAGAGGTGAAAATTGAACTACGCAATTGAACAACATCCCGACCATCATCGGCTGCGCCATATTATCCTCGATGCCGATGCCGCAGCGATATTTGTGCGCGAGGTCGCGGATCTGTCAGAACAGCGATTGACTTATGTGCCGTATCTGCGATTGATCGCGGCGGATTATCTGCAAAAAATCTTGGGGGATGACTTCTCTGAGCAGATCAACGCGCTCGTGAGGGACCGCGCAACGGGCGGGTTCACGCTTGAGGTTGAGGGGGGATTTGAGACGATGGATCAGCGCGTGGCGTTTGGCACGGCGGTTTCGCATGTGATCGGGATACCCAATTTTGACGATATGACGGGAAATTATTACGCTTGCTTTGAGGTGAAGGATACGGACAGCAGCGATTCGTATTTGCGCCAGGCGTATCGCGTGTTCACGCTGCATACCGATGGCACATACATCCGCGAGATTACAGACTGGATTTTGATGATGAAGATGGCAGAGCGCGACGCGGTGGGAGGGGAGTCGCGCGTGTTGCATTTGGATGATTGGGAGGCGTTGGAGCAATTTGCCCGTCATCCGTTGGCCGCTTTGCCCATGGTCTATCAATCGCCGCCGAGTAAGAATTATCCCGTCACAGTTGAAAAGCCGACGTTCTACGAACAGCAGGGCAAAGCTTGTGTGTGTTTTATCGATCAGTTTGTCTATCCCGAAACCCTTGAGCAGGGCCGATACCTGCGCGATCTTTCCGATTCGATGGAGGCTTCTCCGGGGGTGGTTTCGCTGCCCTTGCCGCCCGATCATCTCGTGGTGCTCAACAATCATTTCTGGCTGCACGGGCGCGAGGCGTTCAAAAAGCATCCCAATCTCTATCGCCTGTTGATGCGGCAGAGGGGCTATTTCAGGACGGAGGCGAATAGACGGCGTGGTGTACCTGTCTGCCGAAAGCTCGCGACAGGCAGGCAACTGCAATAGCAGTTCATAGACGAACCTGGAAACTCGGGTGGGACTTAAAGCTGAAGAGCATCCTCTTAGGGGCAAAACGATGACAACACGCATAAGAGATGTCGCGGGTTTTCAGAGTCAAAGGCAAACACGACAGGTCGGATTGGCGTAGCGCAATCCGGCATTTTTTTGGCTAGGTGCATATCGGGTCCCTTGCGTTCCCTACATGTCTGGATCGCGGATGGACGCGGATTTAGGTGAACCCCACAGACCCCGCACGCGCTGCTCCCTACGCCCTATCTGCGATCCTCACGCAATCCGCGTTTTTATCTCACGACTCATTTGCGCGGGTACAGAGCACTACAGAGGCAGACAAGAATGTCTGCCCCACCTTCTCAGGCCCGGGGGCACTGCCGCTACCTTTGCACGTTAATTCGCATTCCTCACTCCTCACTCCTCACTCCTCACTCTTCGCCTTTCCGCCTTTTCATCCGCGCAATCCGCGTCATCTGCTTAATCCGTGATCGCCGTTTGGGAGTGGGGTGTTGCGAAAGGTGTCCCATTCTGTGCGGAGGTCGTTGAGCCATGGGGGGATGGTTTGGAGGCGCGATTGGAGTTGGGCCTCGAAAAGCGATTCGGGCGCGACTGGGCTGCCGTTGGATTCGAGGACTTCGAGGGTGTTTTTATTAAAAGTGGCTGGGTCGCCGTGAAAGCCGACGATGATGGGTTGCACAAATCGGTCGCGCGCGTTGCCTGGTCGCCAAAAATCGTAATGCGTCAGATTGCCCTGGTGTTTGAAATTCCAGAGGACATAATGCCGGAGGTGATTGGGAAAATTGGCGGTGGACGCGCCACTGCCATACAGGATGCCGCCAGTGACGCGGTCGAGCAAGTTGGCATAAGGCTGGGCACCGTGAGCATCAATGCGCTGATTGGGGCGCATGTCATATCGCCAGTACACCGTGCCGACAGAGCGACTGCTCGTGCCCGGGCCGTGCCAATGGCCCGCTAGGTCTTCTGAAAGCCCAATCCACACGCCATAACCCCCATTGCTGGCAATGGACGAATGGCCCCTGTTGCCCGCCTGCGTGACGTGATAGACAGAGATGGCAGCACTCGAACCGATGTGAAGCGCGCGATTGCAGTTGACAAACGCGGTGCGCCGGATCCAAGAATTGACGCATCGGTTGAGTCGCAGCAAACTCCAGCCGCCATCGTGGATGGCATCTTTGTGGTGGACAAATTCATCGAACCACGACCCGTAAAAGCCGATGTCTTCAACACCGATTTCTTCGAGGTGCTGGTATTCGCGCACGGTCCAATTATACGCGTGATTAACATGTGTGTGCAGGGGTTCGTTGAGGCGAATCCGATTGCCCGAGACGTCGGCAATGCGGTGCTTTTCGCGCACTTGAATCCCGCTGGTCAGCATGGTCGTCCAAGTGGGTTCTGCCGCGTGCGGAGCGAGAAATTCTGCGATGGCTGCGGTGCTGTTTGCATACAGCGTAATCCACTGTCCGGGAATGAGGTTAGAGGCGTCATCTACAGTGAGATGGAAGGTTTCTCTGCCCGCGGATTCTGTCACGCGCGCCAGGGTTCTGTCGCTGGTATTGCGCGGTTGAAAAATGAACATATAGGGCGATGTCCACAGTTGATCGGGATTGGTTGGCGGCATGTGGTTGACCTGTCGGATGATCGTGCCCCCGGCTCGGCTGCCGCTTCCCCGCAGAACGATATGGCTGCTGCGGATGTAAATAGAGCGGTTGTTGTCCGCATCGGTATTGACCAGAAATTCGCCGCGCGGAAAGAAGACAATGCCGCCCTCGTTTTGCTCGGCAGCGCGAATGGCATTTTGAATGGCGGTCTGGTCAGATAGGTCGTCGTCGGGAATGGCGCCATAAGCTGTGACATCAAACACGTCGCCTTGGACATCGGGAACGGGTTTGCCGAAGTAGTGATAGCCCGCGTAGGAAAAATCGGGCAAAATGGGTTCTGTGCGGTGCTGTTTGGCCGCCACAAATTGTTGCCACGTGCGCGAGGGCCCATGCTGTGGCACATAGGATATCCAACTGATCCGCGTTTGGATAAACCCCGCAACCTGCGCCCAAATCGGGATGGGGTAGGTATCGGAGGGGTCGCGTGCCGCGAGGAGATCTCGGGGAATGGGCACGCGAATCTGGGTTGTTCCCACCCCAATGGTCTGCGTGGATAGGGCCTGCGTTTCGGTTCCCACTTCAATGCTCAACGACTGCGCGGTGTGGTTTTCAAATGTGATGGGGAGGTGCCACTGCGTGCCGTCAGAGCCGAATCCCGCGGCGAAAGCGAGAAAATCGCCAAAGCCAATCGCCCCGTCGGAATCGAGGTCACAGGCAGGGTCGTACGCTGCATCGGTCTGGGTCGCGCCAAATTTCTGTGCAAAGAGGATGAAATCGCCAAAGCCGACCGCGCCGCTGCCATTGAAATCGAGATGGGCAACAGAGCTTGTTTCTCGTACTGGCGCGTCAATATGCCAGGAGAAGGTCTGATCGACCGTTGCAATGTGATCGATGAACAGGCGCGCATTTGCATTTTGCCCGGTGACCGTTCTGAAGGTGATGTATCGCCGATGCTGATCGGGTTGTCCGCCCCAGTCATCGAATTGGGGATCGCTGAGTTGCACGCTTGCAAGTTGCCAACCCCGAGGCGGTGTTGCGCCCGACCAGATTGTGTACACGGCTTCCATGCCATTGACCAAGGGGTAGTTGCGAACTTTGATTTTGAAGTCTTGCAGGCCAGTGCCCTCGACCTTCCACCAAAAACTCAGGCTGTGTTTGTGGGCGATGTCTTGCCCGGTGCTGTGAAAATCGTAGGTCAAGAACCCGGTCTGACCGGTTGGCATGGACGCGGCAATGGCAAAACGCCCCTCGGCGGCATCTGTAGATAACCGCGCACTGCCGGGCCAGCCGGAAAGGGTTTCACAATGGGTCAGGGTTTGAACGGGTTCGGCGGCGGCGCATGCCCATGTCCACAGACATGCGATTGTGCAAGTGAGGAGTGATCGCATTGCATTGTCTCCTGGAAACGCGCGAGACGTGTGGGGATGGGTTGTTTCTCGCCTAATATACCCATTTGGAAAGTGGGGAGGGTAAGTTTTTTGCACGTCTGTCTCGTGCCAGATTGTCTGCCTGCGCGTCCGCGCAGACAGGTCGGCGTGTGTCAAAATGAGGATTTTGGTGGCGATCTGGCAGGTGTGGAGACGGAGCAGATCGCTGGCAAAATTAAAAAAAAATTTAGTGATCTTAAATCATTGATTTACAGCGCGTTATTGTGATTTTCGAGAAAATCAAAAATTGTGGCACAGGGGTTGCAATAAAAAGGAAGCGAGACAACCAATCAACCGTTTCACAATTCAAACAGGAGGTAGAAGATGGCACTCATTCGTTGGCAACCCCGTGAGTCTTTCGCGCTTCAGCGTGAAATTGACAACTTGCTGGACACGTGGACGGGTTATGGCACAGGATGGCATCCCAGAGTTGATGTGGCAGAGTCGGATGCGGACTTCACCGTTCACGCGGAACTGCCCGGGCTTCGCAAGGAAGATATCAAGGTGACGCTCGAAGACAATATGCTCACCATTGAAGGCGAGCGAAAGCAAGAAGACGAGCAGAAGGATAAGCATTTCTTCCGCCGCGAGCGATCTTACGGATTCTTTAAGCGCGCTTTTGGTCTCGGTGCAGAAGTAGATGCCGATAAAATTGTGGCGAATTACAAGGATGGGATCTTGACCCTGACCTTGCCCAAGTCCGAAGCGGCAAAACCGCGCCAAATTAAAGTCGCGGTATCGTAATCGGGCAATCCAGCAGATTCTTTGGGCCATCTCGCAAGCAGAAAAGCGGGGTGGCCCAATGCGTGAAAGGCGCGAGATGCAAGAAGTGAGATAGCCTGCCCTGAGCGTAGCGAATGGGTGAGAAGGCCACCCACCAGTAGCCATCCATTCATGTAGGGGCAACCCTTGTGGTTGCCCAATCATCATTTTAAGATACAAAACGCGAGAGTCCCTCTCATCTTGCGGAGGAAACAAAATGGATATGAACACATTGACACAGAAATCGCACGAGGCCGTGCAGCAGGCACAGGCCATAGCACTGCGATGTGGGCATCAGGAAGTGGATGGGGAACATCTGCTCGCCGGTTTGCTCGAGCAAGAGGAGGGCATGTTGCCCCGCATGCTCACGCGGATGCAGGTGCAGGGCGATGCCCTCAAATCAGAAGTTGAAAAGGCATTGGCGCGGCTGCCAAAAGTTTCTGGATCGGGTGTTGAACACGGCAAAATTTATGTGACGCCGCGTTTTCAGAAGTTGTTTTTGGCCGCGCAGGAAGAGGCGCGCAGGCTGAAGGATGAGTATGTCTCGGTCGAGCATCTGCTGTTGGCCCTAATCCGCGAAGGCGATAAAACCCCGGCGGGTCGCATTTTGAAGCAGTTTAATGTGACGCGGGACAATTTTCTCTCTGTTCTGACACAGATTCGCGGCAATCAGCGGGTGACCAGTGCCAATCCCGAAGTGGCGTATGAAGCCCTAGAAAAATACGGCATGGATCTGGTCGCGGAAGCGCGCAAGGGCAAATTGGACCCCGTGATTGGGCGCGATGAAGAAATTCGACGCGTGATTCGCATTTTGTCGCGCAAGACCAAAAATAATCCGGTGCTGATCGGCGAACCCGGGGTGGGCAAAACCGCGATTATCGAGGGCTTGGCGCAGCGCATTGTGCGGGGCGATGTGCCCGAGTGGCTCAAAGATCGGTCAATTTTTTCGCTGGATATGGGCGCGTTGATGGCCGGGGCCAAGTACCGGGGGGAATTTGAAGAGCGTTTAAAGGCTGTTTTGAATGAGATCAAACAGAGCGACGGGCACATATTGTTGTTCATCGACGAGGTTCACACCATCGTGGGCGCGGGCAAGACCGAGGGATCCACGGACGCGGGCAATATGCTCAAACCCATGCTGGCGCGCGGCGAATTGCACTGCATTGGGGCGACAACGCTCAATGAACACCGGCAGTACCTCGAGAAAGACGCGGCTTTAGAGCGTCGCTTTCAACCCGTGATGGTGGATGCCCCATCTGTTGCGGACGCGATTTCGATTTTGCGGGGTTTGCGCGAGCGATTTGAGGTGCATCACGGGGTGCGGATTCAGGACAATGCCGTGGTCAATGCCGTGGTGTTGTCTGACCGGTACATCTCGGATCGGTTTTTGCCCGACAAAGCCATTGATTTGGTGGATGAAGCCTGCGCGATGGTGCGTACAGAGATCGATTCCATGCCGTCTGAACTGGATGCGGTGACCCGTCGCGTGATGCAGCTCGAGATCGAAGAAGCCGCGCTCAAAAAGGAAAAGGACGAATCGAGCCGGGATCGGTTGCAAGAGCTTCAGAGGGAATTGGCCGATTTGCGGGGACAGGCAGATGCGATGCGCGTGCAGTGGGAGAACGAAAAGCAGGCCCTCGGTGGGGTGCGCGCGTTGCGAGAGGAGATTGAGCAGACAAAGCGCGAGATCGAAGAGGCCGAGCGGCAGTACGATCTCAACCGCGCCGCTGAGTTGAAGCACGGCAAATTGCCCGAGTTGGAACGGCAACTCAAAGCGGCTGAAAGCCCTCAAATCGCGGACAATCGCCTGTTGCGCGAAGAGGTGACGGAAGCGGAAATTGCCGAGACCGTGTCGCGGTGGACGGGTATTCCGGTGACGCGATTGGTGGAGGGGAAGCGCGAGAAGTTGCTGCGATTGGACGATATTTTGCACGAACGCGTCATCGGTCAGGATGAAGCAGTGGCCTTGGTGGCCGATGCAGTGATTCGCGCGCGCGCGGGGATCAAAGACCCGCGTCGTCCCATTGGGTCATTCATTTTTTTGGGGCCGACCGGCGTTGGCAAGACCGAACTCGCGCGCGCGCTGGCCGAGGCACTCTTTGACAGCGAAGACAGCATGATCCGCATCGATATGAGCGAATACATGGAAAGGCACGCGGTCTCGCGTTTGATCGGCGCGCCCCCGGGTTACATCGGTTATGACGAAGGCGGGCAACTGACCGAAGCCGTGCGCCGAAAGCCGTATGCGGTGATTTTGTTCGACGAGATTGAAAAGGCGCATGGCGATGTGTTCCATGTGTTGCTTCAGTTGCTCGACGACGGTCGATTGACAGATGCACAAGGTCATGTGGTGGATTTTAAGAATACGGTCGTAATTATGACGTCGAACATCGGTTCGCCGTATCTGCTCGAGGGGGTGACGGATGACGGCGAAATCCGCGCGTCTGCTCGCGATGCGGTGATGGCGGAACTGCGACAGCATTTTAGGCCCGAATTTCTCAACCGCGTGGATGATATCGTGCTGTTCAAACCGCTGTTGTTGTCGGAAATTGCCCAAATTGTGGATCTGCTCATTGTGGATCTCCGCAACCGACTGTCCGACAGGCAGATCGACCTCGCACTTTCAGAATCTGCCAAGGCGTTTATCGCGCGCAAAGGGTTTGATCCCGTGTTTGGCGCGCGGCCCCTCAAGCGGTTCTTGCAGCACGAGTTGGAAACGCGCATTGGACGCGCGTTGATCCGCGGGGACATCCCCGATGGCGCGCAAATTGACGTGGATGTGGTGAGCGGAGAGTTGGAAGTGCAACCACAGATGAACGCAGATGAACCCATTTTTGTGTCAAATGCCCACTAGCACGACAAGCATGGCACGGTTCTTTGCACATTCTCAGTTATCTCGAATCTCTTCCATATTCGGGGGCACGAGACCATTGACCCAAACCCAAACGCGCCTTTTACCTTATTACTTGTGTTTGTCTCATTCCCATGTATCTTTGATGGCGGTGACAACAAGTGTGAATCGCGTTTTAACTTCATTTTTCAAAGGGGGTTTCGATGGCCGTATTTCTTCACACGCGCATTCGCGTAAGCGATTTGGACAGGTCCATCCAATATTATTGCGATCACTTTGGCTTTGTGGTGAAAAGCCGGTCAGACAAATCACCGGCAGGCAACCAAATCTGCCATCTAGAATTGCCGGGCAATGCCCACACCCTGGAATTGACCTATTCGGATGATTACGTGTTGGATGTGCCCGAGGACTTGATGCACCTTGCTATTGGCGTGCCCGATTTGATCGCGTTTTGCGATGAACTGGAAAAGAAAGGGCTTGAAATTTGGCCTGGGGATTGGCGCGAGACGTTCCCCACGGGCCGCAAAATGGCGTTTGTCGATGATCCGGATGGCTATGAGATCGAGTTGCTCGAACGGTGAAAGCCGTGGTTCAGAGATCAATCCACCTCCCGTGCGCTTTGCTGCCGCCTTCCCGTTCTCGTGCTTCACTCATGGGTTTTTCTTTTTTCGGCGGACTTGCGCCACTTCCCTCAATGGCGAGATAGAAACGTAAGTCCTCGTCAACGTCAACCGCGAGGGGTGCTTTGGGCAAAAGATGCAGGCTGCCATAGCCCCACTTCATCATGCTACCCAATTTAACCGTGCGTCCGGCAATGGTTTCCGATGGCATGGCACTTGACGCCCTGGTGCAGGATATTGGTCCGCAATGTGTTATCGATTCGTCTTATGGGCGGGTATCCATCTCGACGGAACGGACGCTCGTGGCCGTGCAGGGCGATGAAGGGATTGGTTTTGTGGCATGGCAGCAGGATGAAATGCAGGCTGTGATTGTCGGGTTGGGTGTGGATGCCAACCATCGGCGCTTTGGCGTGGCAACTTTGCTGGTCAATGCCCTGGTAGAACAGCTGCGCGACGCGGGGGTGCGCTTGTTGGAAGGGGTCGTGCCCCGCGATAGAACAGGCGCGGCGCGCGTGTTTGAAGCGGCCGGATTGCGGCAAATCGGCCAAAGTGCCACTGGCTGTGCGACCTTTGAGCGTCACTTGTGGGGGCATCGGGCAGATGGATTTGCGTGAACAGGTGGTTTATGGCTGAAGCTCGAGAATCAAACAGGCCGTCCGCTGCAACGCGCGAGGGCCTGACGCTCAGAGCGGTTCTTTTTGGGCTGACGATGGTGCTGTGGATTGCGTTTTGGAACACGCATGCCGAGTACCTCGCCCATACATCGCGCATGAATATCAGCCATTTCCCCATGGTCTTGTTGTGTACCTATGTGCTGGTGGTGCTGCTGAATCAGTTGTTGCGCTGGATAAAACCCCGCAGCGCGCTGCGTCAAACCGAATTGTTGGTGGTCCTGGCGATGGGCCTTTTGGCCGCGGCCATTCCCGCATACGGTTTGACGAGTTTTTTTTTGGGCATGATTTCGGTGCCGCATTATCTGGCGACCCCTGAAAATCAATGGTCCGAATTTGTCCATCCGCATTTGCCCGAGTGGTTGGTTCCGAGCAATGAGGGCAGAGCCATGCAATGGCTTTACGAGGGCCTGCCCGCGGGGCAATCCATTCCATGGGATGTGTGGGTCGTGCCGCTGTTCTGGTGGTTGAGTGCCATTGCAGCCATTGTGATAGCCTCGGTGGTGCTGTCGAGTATTTTGCGCAAACAGTGGTCTGAGCACGAGCGCGTGGCCTATCCCGTGCTCGGTCCATCTGTCGATCTGGCCTCGGTCGCGGACGCGCCAAAGCGGGAAGGCATTTTTTACAATCGGTTGTTCTGGATTGGGTGTGGTCTGATTTTTTTTCTTAAAGCGTGGAATATCCTGTCCTATTTCAACCCCGGCATTCCCATTATCTGGTTGGGACAGCAGTGGTTCTATTTTGCCCGCTTTTATCCGCCACAGCATACAGGTGTGAATTTTTTTACGATTGGCTTTGCGTATTTTGCCAATGTGGATGTGTTGTTTTCCATTCTGGTCTTTCACCTTTTGTACCTCAATGAAATTGCTTTTTTTCGCCGCATTGGGTTCACGCTGTCGGCCAAAACGGGACCCGGCGATGCGGTTGCTGGCTTGCAAAGTGCCGGTGCATTTATCGCACTGGTGTTCTGGACATTCTGGACCGCGCGGCTACATCTGAAGGACGTGTTTCGCAAGGCGTTGTGGGGCGCTGATCGGGTGGATGATTCGGGCGAGTTGATGTCGCATCGCATGGCGGTTGTTTCGCTTGGGGTCTGCGTGGTGTTCCTGTTGTTGTGGTTGCGTACCATGGGCTTGGAATGGAAATTTGTGTGCCTGCTGACCATGGGCTTGTTCATTGCCTATATTGGACTCGCCCGCGTGATTGCCGAAACCGGCGTGGTGTACATGAGCATGCCGATCACCGAGGCGGGATTTACAGATTTGTTTTTTCACCCGGCAGATTATTCGCCCGCTGCGCGCACGTCGATCACCTTGTTCTCTGCCCTGCGTTGTCAGAGCAAAGCGATGTTTATGGTGCCTTTGGTTCACGTTGCCAAGTTGGGCGAGTTGATCCCGCAGCAAAAAGGACGTTTGTTGATGACCGCGCTCTTGACGCTGGTCGTGGGGATCGGTGGCACAATCATTCTGACGCTTTTTTTGAGCTATACATACGGCGCGTATAACTTTAATGACCTTCCATTTACGCGCTATCCGCCGCGCGTGTACGACAGTCTGGTAAAAGCCCTAAAAGAAGTGCCCGAATACAAACCCGAGCGCTATGTGTTTCTCGGCGCGGGTGTGCTCATTTTTAGTGTCATGAGTTTTTTGCGGTATCGCTTTACGTGGTGGCCTCTGCATCCGATGGGGATGATCGTGCCGGTGGGGCACGCGATGCATTCGACCATGTCCATTTTTATTGCGTGGAGTGTCAAAGCCATTATTCTTCGCATGGGTGGGGCATCGCTCTATCGGCGCAGTCGGCCCTTTTTTGTGGGCATGCTGGTGGGCTATGGGCTCGCCGTGTTCACTTCCTACGTGGTGGATCAAATCTGGTTTCCCGGGCGCGGGCATCACATGCATTCATGGTAGGTAGATGAAAGGCAATTGCGAATTGCGAATGAAAGGCGGGGGACGAATAGACGGAGCGGTGTACCTGTCTGCGGATAGGTAGATGGGCTACGCCTGTGCGCTGATTCGTTTTGGAGGGCGTGTGTGAGCGATCAATCTCTGGCAACGCGCGCGGTGCGCGGTGCGTTTTGGACCAGTGGCGGGTTGAGCGTGCAACTGGTCGTGACATTGATTTTCTTTCGGATGTTAAATCTGGAAGATATGGGATATTTCACATGGGCACTGCGGGTCGTGGTTTTGTTGCCCTTGTTCGGCACTTTGGGGCTGAATGATGCACTGGTAAAACATCGAGATGCCCGCGATGCCCATTTTAACGCGGCTTTTTGGGCTTGCCTCGGGTCTGGATGCGTTCTCTATCTGGGGCTGTTTTTCGGGGCATCCGCGTTGGGAACACGGGTGGCGCACTGGGCACAGGATGTCGAGGCCCATGCGTTTGCAAGCGTGTTGCAACCGCTGGCGTTGATCATTCCGGCCGCTTCTGTTTCCGGGGTGATGCGCGCGCGTCTGGCGCGCAATCTGAATTTTCGCGCGATTGCATTTAGCGAGGTTATCTCGGTGCTGGCAGCAGCAGGGGTGGGGCTGGGCCTGCTCGCCGGGGGGTATGGCATAGAGAGTGCGGTTTGGAATGCCGTTGTCAGAGAGTTCGCGCTGCTGACCAGTTTGTGGATTTCGGTGGCGTGGCTGCCTGCCCTATCCTGTCAGTGGCGGGTGCTTCGGGAAGTTCTGGGGTTCGGGTTGAACGTCGCCGGTGCCAATATCGTGAATTACATCAATAACAACTTGGACAAGGGCTATTTCATTCCGATTTACCTGGGCCCTGTGGCAACGGCGTTGTATTCGTTTGTCTATCAATATACGATGATGCCGTTGAGCCACGGGGGCATGATTTTAATGCGCGTGATCTTCCCCACTTTTTCCGTGGTGCAGGACAATGACCAGACGTTGCGCCGAGGATATGCGCGCGCCATTGCCGTGATTGCCCTCGTGTCTTGGCCCGTTCTGGCGAGTGGCTTTATTTACGCGCGAGAAATTTTATTATTCGTCAAGGGCGAGGAAATGTTGGCGGCCCTGAATCCGCTCAGGCTGTTGATTGTCGCGGGCATGCTCAAAGCTGTGGGAACAGTTGTGGGATCGGTTTTTCTCGCCAAGGGAAAGGCAAATTGGTCGTTTAGATGGACGCTTGCAAATCTGGTCGTTTTCGTGCCCGCGCTCTACTGGGGCGTGCGCTATGGCATTGAGGGCGTCGCCGCGGTGCTTTCAGGGCTTGCCGCGGTATTTCTCGTGGTCACGCAAATACTGGTCAACCGTTTGATCGATCTGCGAATGGTCGATTATCTAAAATCCTATGTTCGACCATTCCTGACGACGCTAGGGGTCGCGGCTGCACTGGTCGCGGTTCGTTCAGTGACGGATCTAGGGCATGTCGAGGCCCTGCTGCTGGGGGGGATGGTCGGGTGCCTCGCGTATATTCTCGCTGTTCGTTTGTTTGCCTGGGCATTTGTGATGCGGTTCTGGCAGGACTTTAGAGGGCAATAAAAAATTGTGATTGTGTTGCCCGTCGCTTTATGGCATACTGAAAGGGAGAGAGAAAGACAGCGTGTTTGCAAAGGAGAGGCCGTGAAAACGTACCGTGCAGCACTGATTGGATGCAGTCGGATGGGCGCGTTTATTGACAACGAGGTGGATCGCGCGGAGGCGTATTCTCATGCGGCGGGATACGAAGCATGTGATCGCACAGACTTGATCGCGTGTTCGGACCTGCGCGAGGATGTGATGGCGCGAGCCGGCGAGCGGTATGGGGTTCCAAAAGCTCGGCAGTACGCGGATTATCGGGCACTTATCCACGCGGAAAAGCCCGATATCGTGAGCGTGGCCACGCAGCCAGAGCAGCGATCAAAAATTGTGGTCTATGCCGCGGAACACGGGGCAAAGGCGATTTATGCGGAAAAAGCCATGGCGGCGTCGATGGCGGATGCCGATGCCATGGTCGATGCGTGTGAGCGCAATGGCGTATTTTTCAATCTGGGAACCAATCGACGGTGGGATCCGGGGTACGACACCATGAAAGCGGTGATTGACAGTGGGCGCATTGGGCAGTTGCAGTCGTTGATCATTCATCAGACGGGTTCCCTCTTCAACACGGCCAGCCATGGCTTTGACCTGTTGACGCGCCTCAACAGCGACCGTGCCGCAGAGTGGGTGCAGGCGCACCTATCACACGGTGCAGATGCGATTGAAGGGCATCGTTTGAAGGCAGATCCCGTGGGGCACGGCGTCATTGCGTTTGAAAATGGCGTGACAGCTTATGCCCTCAATTCTGGACGCGGCATGGAAGTTGAAGCCGTGGGGGATGCGGGGGTCGTAACCAGTTTGCAAAATGGGAAAGACTGGCAGGTGCGCGAGGTCGTTGGCCGGGATCACCGGGGGCGAAATGTGTTGGGATGGGGTGACTTTCCAAAAGTGGAACGGGCGAGTTCAACGGTGCGCTTAATTGAAGACTTGGTTCACGCGCTCGATACGGGCGAGCCCACGCGGTGTGGCGCGCGGATCGCGCGCGCCAATCAAGAACTGATCTTTGCCTGTGTCGAATCGCACCAGCGGGGCGGCGCGCGCGTCCATCTGCCGTTGCGGGATTGTCCCTATTACTTGGCGCGAGATTTTGCGCCCCGGCAACCGAAGTTTGAACGCGTATAGAGGAGGCTATTGTGGAATACCGCGAGTTTGGACAGACGGGATTGAAGGTTTCGGCAATCGGTTTTGGATGCTGGGAGTTGGGCGGAGGTTATGGGTCTTTTGATGACGGCGAGGTCGTTGCCGCGGTCAATCGCGCCATTGACCTGGGCATCAATTGTTTTGATACCGCGCAGGGATATGGCAAGGGCGCGTCTGAACGGTTGCTCGCGCGCGCGTTGGGACCCAGGCGCGAAGACGTCATTTTGGTCACGAAGTTTGGCATCGGATATGAGCAGGGCAGAGACAGCAGCAAAGAGATGGTACACCGGGCAATTGAGCAGAGTTTGGAGATGCTGAATACGGATTACGTGGATGTGTATCTCGTGCATTGGCCCGACCGCGAGACACCCTTTGAAGAGACGATGGGCGCGCTGGAAGAACTCGTTCAAAGCGGGAAGGCGCGATTTGTGGGCCTGTCGAATTTTACGCCCCCGGAAATTGCGCGCTGCATGGATGCGCGCCGCGTGGATGTCTTGCAATACGGCTGTAATTTGTTTGATCGCCGCCATGTGAAATGGACGTTTCCCTACGCGCGAAAAAACAATGTGGGCGTGATGACGTACGGGTCGCTGGCTTATGGCTTGCTCGCTGGCGCGTTTACAGAAGACACGGTTTTTGAAACCAATGACTGGCGCGGCAGAGGCGGCAGCAATACGACTTTGCGCCTGTTTGAACCGGGTGTATTTCAGCGCAATGTTCGGGCGGTGAATGATCTGAAAGAAATTGCCCAAGGGCTGGGCAAAAAACTGCCGCATGTCGCGCTGAATTGGGTGCTGTCTCATCCCGCAGTGAGCACGGCACTGGTGGGCGCGCGAAAGCCGGAAGAAGTCGAAGACAATATGGGCGCGCTGGGATGGACATTGGATGGGGACACCAAGCGAGCCATCGATCGGGTGTTTGCAAAATACGAGATCGACACGGCGCCCAATAAGTGGGGCGAGATCGATGCCAAGTGGATGGATATCGATCCCGCAGAATGGACAGAATAAGGAGAAAATTATGCTGCGCGTTGGCGTGATTGGATGTGGCAGCCGGGGCAAGGGACACATCCAAATTTTGAATGGATTTGAAGATGTGTACGTCACGGCGGTTTGCGATCCGATTGTGGCAAGCCGCGAAGCCATCTGTGGAACTTATGGCATTGAAGGGCAATACGGCGATGTTTCCGCATTGCTCGAAGGGGAAGTGCTCGACGCGGTTTTTGTCGCGCCGCCCGCGCACTTAAATGCAACGCTCGCATTGCCGTGTTTGGAGGCGGGCGTCCACACCTTTTTGGAGAAACCCCCCGGTTTGAGCGCGAAAGAAACCGAAGGGTTAAAAGCGGCATCCGAAAAAACAGGCGCGAAAGCCATGGTGGGGTGGAATCGGCGATTTCATCCGGTTGTTGTTGAGGCGCGCGATCTGGTAATGGACCGCGGCCCCGTAACGCAATTGGTGGGGGAGTTCCACAAGAGCATCACCGAGTTGGGAAATTCGGGCAAATTTGCCGAGGTGCTGATGGATCAGATGCTTTTTGAGACGCCGATTCACGCCATAGATACCATCCGCTTTTTGGCCGGTGCAGAGGTATCGGAAGTCCACAGTGTGGTGCGGCGGTCTATGTCGGGGTATCGCGATGTGCATGCGGCTCTCGTTGCGTTTGAAAATGGCGTTGTTGCCCAACTCATTCACAATTATACGACCAATGCCCGCTTGGAACGCTATGAGATTCACGGACACGAGATTTCAGCCTATATGGAAGGCGTGTCGGGCGGAGAGGTTTTTTGCGATGGCGAGAAAAGGGCGTTGCGCGGGCATGGATCGGGAACGGCTGAACAGAACCGATTTTTTATCGATTGCGTCAAACACGACCGCCCCATCGCGCTTCCCGCGGCGAATTTGGACGAAGCCGTGAAGACGATGCAATTGGCCGAGGCGATCATGGCGGGGACGAGATAGGACGAATAGACGAATCAGCGCAACGGAGTTGGCCGTTTCTCAGGCCAGTTCATCGACGGAACGGTGTACCTGTCTGCCGACAACTTGTCCGCACGCCGTAAGCATGGCGTAGCCAAACCCTAGTTCATCTACGCATTGTAAATCTTCGTGCCCCTTGGTGTTCTTCGTGGAATAAAATCGCTTTCTTTATGATTGACAATATTTCCCGAATCCCGTACTTTAGATATTAGAAACGGGGCGTGGCTCAGTCCGGTAGAGCACCTGCTTTGGGAGCAGGGGGCCGGGGGTTCAAATCCCTTCGCCCCGACCAATACAACACGGGGGCTCGCAGCCCGAAAAAAAGCACCTGTGCGATTTTTGCACAGGTGCTTTCTCTTTTGGTTGCCCCTCAGGGATTCGAACCCCGATACCTGGAACCAAAATCCAGTGTCTTGCCATTAGACGAAGGGGCAATGGCGATGTCGCAGTCAGCAGTCAGCAGTCAGCAGTCAGCAGTCAGCAGTCAGCAGTCAGCAGTCAGCAGTCAGCAGTCAGCAGTCAGCAGTCAGCAGTCAGCAGTCAGCAGTCAGCAGTCAGCAGTCAGCAGTCAGCAGTCAGCAGTCAGCAGTCAGCAGTCAGCAGTCAGCAGTCAGCAGTCAGCAGTCAGCAGTCAGCAAAATATAAATTTTTATCCCACAATGGGCAACCTACTTTTTATTTTTTATTTTCGCCCATGTGTCGCGCAGGGTAATCGTTCGGTTCAACACGAGCTTTTCGTCCGATGAGTCTGCATCCACGCAGAAATAGCCCAATCGCTCAAACTGAACCACGCGCTCAATTTCCACCTCTTTCACACTTGGCTCAACATAACACACAGGGCGTATTTCCAGGGAATTGGGATTCAAGTTTGCCGTAAAGTCCCGTCCCTCTGCGACCTTGATGGGGTTTTCCGTCACAAACAACCGATCAAACAACCGCACTTCGGCTTTGATGGCGTGTTTGGCCGACACCCAGTGCAGGGTGGAGCGAACCCTGCGCTTATCGGGCGTTGTGCCGCCGCGGCTTTCTGGATCCCAAGTGCAGCGCAATTCAATCACATTGCCGCTATCATCCTTCACCACATCCCGACACGTTATATAACACGCCGCGCGCAACCGCACCTCGCGTCCGGGTGCCAAGCGGTAAAATCTGCGCGGGGGATCTTCCATAAAATCTTCGCGCTCGATGTACACGTCCCGCGAAAAAGGCACGGGCCGCGTGCCCGCGTTCGGGTCTTCGGGGTTGATCATCGCGTCAAATGTCTCTTCTTCGCGTTCTGGATAGTTTTCAATGACCACCTTCAAGGGGTCAATCACGCCCATCGCGCGGGGCGCGACCTTGTTCAGATGCTCGCGAATATAAAACTCAAACAGATCTATTTCCGCGGTCGTATCCCGCCGGTTCATGCCCACGCGCCCAATAAAATTCCTAATGGCTTGGGGCGGAATACCACGCCGCCGCATGCCCGAAAGCGTGGGCATGCGCGGGTCGTCCCATCCGTTTACGAGGCCGCGATCCACCAGTTGGGTCAACATCCGCTTGCTGGTCAACGTATAGGTAATATTTAGCCGCGCAAATTCAATTTGCCGCGAAGGAAAAATCTCCAATTGCTGGATGTACCAATCGTACAGGGGGCGGTGTTCGGCAAACTCGATGCTGCACAGGGAATGCGTCACGTGCTCAATGGCGTCAGACTGTCCGTGCGCCCAATCGTACATCGGGTAAATGCACCACTTGTCACCCGTGCGGTGGTGTGTCGTGTGTTTGATCCGATACATCACGGGGTCGCGAAAATTCATATTTGGCGACGCCATATCGGCCTTTGCGCGCAAGGTACACGCGCCATCGGGAAATGCCCCGTTTTTCATGCGCGCAAACAGGGCCAGATTTTCTGCCACGGTGCGATTCCGATACGGACTGTCTTTGCCCGGTGCTGTCACGGTCCCCCGGTATGCGCGTATCTCTTGGGGACTCAAACCGCACACATAGGCTTTGCCTTGCTGGATGAGTTCTACGGCATAATCGCAGAGTTGGCCAAAATAGTCAGAGGCAAAGTACAATCCATCGCCCCAATCAAACCCCATCCACTTCATATCTTTACGGATAGAATCGACGTATTCGGTGTCTTCTCTGTCTGGATTGGTGTCGTCAAACCGCAGATTGCACTGCCCGCCAAACTCCTCGGCCAGGCCAAAATTCAAGCAAAAAGCCTTGGCGTGACCAATGTGCAGATACCCATTTGGCTCGGGCGGAAACCGCGTCACAATTTTTTTGTGCTTGCCGCTTTTTAAGTCTTTGCGGACAATTTCTCGAATAAAATCCGTCGGAGCATTTGTATTTTCAGGCCTTGTCATTTCAAACCCTTTGTCAGTTGTTGGAGATCCGCGTCAAAAGTGGGACATAAGGACGTCTGGCTTCTCGCCACTCGTCACTCAAGCCATCAACTTTGCCTTCTCCGCTTTCACCCTTTCTACCACCTGGTCCAAAGGCACGTCCACGCGATCATCCGCATGCCGCAACTTGATTTCCACCTGTCCCTTGGCCAGGCCGCGCGACCCCACGGTCAACCGAATGGGAATGCCGATCAAATCGGCATCGTTAAATTTTATCCCCGCGCGTTCATCGCGGTCGTCGATCAATACGTCCAGTCCCGCTGCTGTGAGTTCGCCATACAATTTTTCAGCGGCTTCCCGTTCACCTGCGGGTTTTCGGCCCGTGAGCACCACAATTTCCACGTCATAAGGCGCGACGGACATCGGCCAGATGATGCCGCGCTCGTCGTGATGCGCTTCAATGATGCACGCCAGCAACCGGCCCACGCCAATGCCATAACATCCCATCACCAAGGGGCGCGCGTTGCCATTTTCATCCAGCACAGTCGCGCCCATGCTGTCGCTGTACTTTGTGCCGAGCTTGAAGATATTGCCCACCTCGATGCCGCGCGTACTGCGGAGTGCTGTTTCGCATTTCGGACAGGGCATGCCTGCTTCTGTGGCAACGAGGTCCGCGGTGATGTCGGCCTCAAAATCGCGCCCCGCATTGACGTTCAAATAGTGATACCCTTCCACATTGGCACCCGACACAAAATTCGCGCCCTGTGCGATGGCTTCATCCACCACCACAAGTGCGTTTTTCACAGCCATGGGCGACGCATATCCCGGCACTGCGCCGACCGCTTTGATCTCCCCGTCTGTTGCCGGGCGCAAGTCCTGCGCCTGCACGGCATTGCCCAGCTTGGTCTCGCTCAACTCGTGATCGCCGCGCACCATCGCAAAAATAAACGTTTCTTCGCCATCAATCGCGCCTATAAAAAACACGGCTTTGGCTGTCTTGCGCTGCGGCACATTCAAAAGCGACGCCACATCTTCAATTGTCTTGCACCCGGGTGTCGCCACTTTTTGCAGGGGTTTTTCGCGTTCGGCTTCCATTGCCTCTCGGCGATGCGTCGCCACTTGCCGGTTGGCACCATAACCGCACCGCTCACACAAGAGCAAGGTGTCTTCGCCGCCTGGGTTTAAGTACATAAATTCATGTGCTTCGGTTCCGCCCATCATTCCTGGGTCACTTTCGACCACAATCATCTGATCACCCAATCCCACGCGCTGAAACACCCGCTGATACGCCTCGTACATGCGCGGATAATACGCATCTAAACCCGCTTGATCAATGTGAAAACTATACCCGTCTTTCATCGTAAATTCGCGCACCCGAATCAATCCCCCTCGGCTGCGCGGCTCATCGCGGAATTTGGTCTGAATCTGAAAGGTACTCAATGGCAATTGGCGATAACTGTGTACGATGTGGCGCACCAAATCTGTCACGACTTCCTCGTGCGTCATCGCCAAACACATGTCGCGGTCGCCGCGATCTTTCATCCGCATCATTTCATGGCCGATATCATCCCACCGCCCACTCTCTCGCCAGATTGCCGCAGGCTGCACCACAGGCATCGAAATCTCAAAGCAATCTGCTCGTTCCATTTCTTCGCGCAAAATCTGTTCGATCTTCTGCTTCACGCGCACGCCCAGCGGCAAAAAACTAAAAATTCCCGCGGCCAAAGACCGGATCAACCCCGCGCGCAATGCCAAGCGATGGCTGATTGCTTCTGCCTCTGCTGGCCCCTCGCGCAATGTTTGCGTCAATAACTGAGAATAGCGCATGCCACACCTCTCTCAAATCGTTCTCGTAAAATTTTACAACACGATATTTGCAGTACACAACAAAAATAGAAACGCGATCGCTTTGCGTTGGCTCGGGGAGTATGTCAAATATTTTTGAGCGGTAATGCCACTGCCGAGGGATGTTGCTTATCGTGAAACAACCGCACGACAAACGGCTCAAAATACGGAAACGCATAGGTCGTATCGCAATTGCTCACTTCCAAAAGCAGGCGGTGTCCTGCTTTGACCGCGTACCCAATCGCCCGCATTTCAATCTCGACTGTCAGGTGCCGCGCGGGGGTCGCTGCGCGCGTGCCAAACTGCCCGCGCGTGATCAAGGCCCGCTCGCCTTCGGGGTTTACGTCGTATAAATCCACCACCACCTGAAACTGTGGACGATTGGACATCACATAAAGTTTCACAACCGGAGAGCCGACAATTTCTACGTCCCCGTCGACCGGCGCGCGTGCAAAACCAATCACCTCGCGCGCCAGCGCATCTGCCACACCCGCCATATCGTCGTTCAACGCATTTGCCAGACCATAATCTAAATTCATCGGTCGGTTTGTAATGTTCGAGTGAATACTCGGTACACCAGAAGGACTATTGACCAGTGCGCGCACCGGCTGTGGACGCATCACCTCAAACGTCGCATCGGGATCATCGGGAACGGCTTGTTCGGGTTCATGGGCACTCAGGTACAGCATTTGCGTTTCTGCATCTGTAGGGGGGAAAGCATCCACCGCAATGGCATCCCACCGCGGCCGCCGGGCATACACTATCGCTGGCGCGTCCATCAGGCCCGTGTCCTCGAGCTTGAGCCAGTGATCCAACCAGCGGTCGATCAGTTCTGTTCGCGCTTTTCGCGCGGACACACTGTCCTGTCCATCGTGCCCACCGCCCCCAACATACAGTTTCTTGGGCGATTGAATGCGAGCAAACATGTCAAAAATTTGATTCGGCGGCATCCCAACATCGTGCCAACCGTGCAAAATAAAAATCGGACAGTGAATCCGATCCGCAAATAGCAAGGGCGACATCGGCTTCACCCATTCGCGGATGCGAAACCAATCGCCCAACAGAGCCAACTGCCGCGCCACCTCTTGCATGCCCGCGGTCAAAATGCGCCGCCGCATGGTGCGCGCGAAAAACCACTTGGATAAACAGCCGTTGTGCACGGCAAATTCCGCGTAATCGACAAAAATATGCTCGGGCACAACAGTCGCGACCTGCGGATGGTGCGCGGCTGCCATATATGCGTGCCAACCGCCTTGAGAACTGCCACACACGCCGAGCTTTTCCCGATGTATGGGCAATGCGCGCAGCATCCATGAAATCACATCCTGCAAATCGAACAACTCGCGGGCGCCCATGTGAAATACTAGGCCCTCAGAATCGCCCTGCCCGCGCACGCTGTAACTCGCAGTCAAATAGCCGCGATCTGCATATCGCCTCGCTCGGTCAAACATCGAGGTCTTATTGCCCGCGTCACCGTGTCCGTGAATCAACAGCACGCCAGGCCAGCCGCCTTGTGGCTGTTCGCCCTTGGGCGTAAAAACCGAGGCGTCTAACCTCACGCCATCATTCATGGTGATCCAATATTCGCGTTCTGTATATGACATCGCTCGTCTCCAATCTCAACGACCAACCCATCTTCGCCCACCAGCACCTCTCCGCCATATCTCTTGCGAATCTGATCGCCCATCCGATGTGCAACTTCTAAATCACCCGTTATATCTTCGATCACCAGGTGCTTGATCATCACGCGTTTTACGCGGGCCGCGGTGGCGATCTCTGCAATTTCTGGCGGTGTAATATGCCACGCGCCCCAGGGTTGTGTCGCCAAAAATTCAGCCGTGCCCGAACACTCAATTGACAACAGATCCGCGTCGCGGCAAAACGCGATAAATTCCCCATCGGGATTTCCGTCACCCGTAATCACAACGCGGCGATCGCGGGTATCCACGCGATAGGCCAGTGTGGGAATCCCCCCGTGGGCGGTGAATGCAGCGGATAGCCGAATATCATCTGTCGCTAAAAATTCCCCTTTTTTGTCGATCTCAATCACTTCTGGATCCAGCACGCTGTCGTCTTTCCCGTGCCCCATTCTGCTTTGGATGTCCTGCTCAAAAGGCGGGCGAATCACATGCGTCACAAAGTGCTTTGTCCCTACTGGCCCGTAAATTTGCAATGGGTTTTGGCGCACCTTCACCCACCCCACAAACACGAGATACGCCACATCCACAATGTGATCAAAATGCAAGTGCGTCAAAAACAGCCGATCCACGGCTTCGCAATTCACGCCTGCGCGCGCCAAATTTGTACACGCGGACCGACCGCAGTCAAACATCCAGTTCTCATCGCCAATCTGCAACAATTGCGACGGCCCACCCCGATTTGGATTGTCCCGCACGGCACCGCTGCCAAGCATGATGTATCGCATTGTCACATCCTTTACATTAAAACGGGTCGTTGACGGGAAACTCGGGTTTTTGCCCGTTGAGAACGCGCGCGATATCCGAGGCGACCATCGCCATTTTTTGAATCGATTCAAGCGAGTGACCCGAATAATGGGGCGACAGGAGCACATTGTCGAGTGCCAAGAGGGGATTGTCTAGCGCTGCGGGTTCCCGTTCAAAGACGTCGATAATCGCGCCGCCAATGCGGTTGTTTCTCAGTGCGGTTGCGAGTGCTTTTTCATCGACCACCGGCCCGCGGCTGCTATTGGCTAAAATGGCATGAGATCGCATGCGCGCGAGGGCCTCGGCATCGATGAGGTGATGGGTACTGTCGAGGAGCGGCACATTGAGGCTGATATAGTCTGAGGCGGAGAGGAGGTCGTCAAATGCCACGCGGCGCGCATTCAGGCGGTCTTCTTCTTTTGAGGACGCGGGAAATTCATCCGCGTAGATGACTGTCATGCCAAAGCCGAGCGAACAAATTTCCGCAATGCGACGACCAATGCGACCAAAACCGACAATGCCCAGGGTTTTCCCGAGCAATTCGGGTGCGTGTACCCGATCGCGAAACGCCCAGTCGCCCGAACGGGTCGCGGCATCGGCCTGACCAATTTTGCGCGGCAGGGCAATAAAGGCCATGACCACGTATTCGGCGACGGCTTCAACGGGCGCGGCGGGTGTGTTGACCACGTAAATCCCGCGTTCCGTGGCGGCTTCAACATCGATGTTATCAACCCCAATGCCATGCCGACCAATGACTTTGAGGCGGGGTGCCCGATCCATCACAGGGCCGTTGATGGTGCCCCGAGCGCGTGCGAGAATGCCGTCTGCGTCTTTGACCGAGGCGATGATTTGAGCGGGCTCAAATCCCTTGGCCCAAATAATATCGCAGTCGTTTTTAAGCAGGTGATCTCGTCCGCAGGGATGTACAGATTCAAAGAGCAGAACCTTAAATTTTGCCAAGGTGCGATCCTTTCCATAGTGTCGGTTGTTTGCTCGACGCTCCCAAAGTCAATAGTATATAGGGGCCACGATTTTGTCAAGGTCGGGGAATGGCGGATTTTTTTGGATTCTGCCTTGCCTCGCTTTTGGGTTTTGTATATATTTGAGCTCTCTTGAGGCGACCCCGTCGTTCAGTGGTTAGGACACCGGGTTTTCATCCCGGCAACGGGGGTTCGATTCCCCTCGGGGTCGCCATTAAAATTGTGTTATCCTCTCAGGGTCGTGACATGACGCGTGTCTCACGACCCTATTTTTTGCGCTGGCTGGGCTAAAGCAGGCTGTCCAATACTTCGGCGCGTTGGATGTCTCTGCACCAAAATTCTGCGAAGGTTCCAGCGTTTTGCACACGCGGCGACGATGTCGGGTAGATGCTCGATCCATTCAGCCCATTCTGTATTGCGCGATAGGGTTTCTGGAATGTGCATAATGCACCGCCTTTCTTGTTAAAAATAATGCCCCATGCCAAAGGAAATTTGCCATGCTTTGTCTTTGAACCCATAGGCGAGGTCGACGCGCAGGATGGGGTTGTTGTAGATCTGCGCGAAGCTGATGCGGCTGCCGAATCCCGCACCGAGGTTGAAAGCGGGCGATATGCGCCCCGGCGTCCAAGCGGTGCCGGCATCTACAAAAACAGCACCGGCAAAAATGGCAAAGGGATGGCGATAGACCGTGGGGCGGGCTTCGAGGTTGACCATGGCGCGGCGCGACCCGTCGAATCGGCGCGCGAGATACCCCCTCAATCCGCGGTCAACGCCCAACAGCAGCTGATCGTTGTCTTCGGGATTGCCGTGGGCGTCAAAACGGGCGTGAAGGGCCAGGGTGTGGATGTTTTGGATCTGAACGAGGGTGAGGAAATCCGCTTGAAAAAAACGGTCAAACGCGTTTTTGTGGGTTATGGCTGTGCGAAAAAACAAACTGAGAAAGGCATACCCATTGTCATACCATTTGAAGCGTGGGCTGAGTTGAAGGCTGGTGCTCAAAAAATTTCTGTCGGAACCGAGGGTTTTGTGCGATATGCCGATGCGGATGGACGCGCTGCTGCCGATCTGGAGATCTTCGGCGCGACCGAGTTCGCGGACAAACTGTTTTTGTTCAAATCGGGGTTGCCAGAAAGACAGACCGAGGCTGAGGCGCGCGCGGCGTCTATTGTTGGGCGCGTAGATATATTCCGCGGTGGGTTGAAAACGCCGATCAGCGATGTTGAGTATGAGATGGGGACGCATTTTGTTCCGATCGCCCCTGGAATAGACAACCCACAAATCCCCTGTATCCGTGCGGTCAATATAGCGGTCAGATAGGGTCTGATCCGCGTAGAAACGGCGGATTTGCTCGCGGGAGTTGAGGCCGATGCCATAAGCCCAGGGCGCGTCGAGTGTGTAAAAGGGTTGGGCGAGCACCAAGCGGAGGTCGTGCCCTTCTTCGGCAATGCCCATGTGCATGGTGAGCGATCTTCTCGAACCCTTGAGTCGGGGGTTTTGATAGCGAACAGTTGCACGATTTCCGGCAATGGCGTCGCGATAACCGCGAACCGCGAGGATTTGCCCGCGACCGAGAAAGTTGAAGTCCACGCCGACCAAGCCATAGCTGAGTTCTTCAACTTCGCCAGAGAGCGAGGGCGAAAGTGCTCGCGCATAGAGGTCGCGCACATAAACAGTGACATCGGCATGCGCGCTGTCGGTTTGAACGTGGATGCGTATGTCGCGCAAAAAAAAGAGGCGCCGAAGGTTGCGTTCGGTTTCGGCAAATTTGAGCGAGTCAAGGAGGTCGCCGGATTGAAAGAGAAGTTCTCGGCGAATGACTTCGTCGCGGGTGCGCGTATTGCCTTCAATGGCGATGTGGCGGATAAGCGGTTCGGCACCTGCGACAGAGCACAAAGAACAGAGCACAAAGAACAAGCGCGAAAGAAAAAAGTAGGTCGTCATAAAAAATGCGGAGCGAAGGGCGGGGCAGACAGGCGTTAGCCGATCACGCAGCAAGGCAAGCAATGCCATCCCACATGCCTGCCGCGATATTGCGCTGATTGAGTTGGCGCGATTGTCAAATGTCGCAAATAAAAAATAGAGGACGTTGACGATGCCCGATCCCTATACAAAAATTGGCGTGCATGGGTTTATCAATTGCTGTGGTACGCGGACGATTCACGGCGGCACGCTGATGTTGCCGCAGGCGCGCGACGCGATGATGGCTGCTTCGCGCGTTTTTGTCAACATGGATGAACTCATGGCCGGTGTGGGCGAGCGTTTGGCCGCACTCACGGGTGCCGCATGGGGCATGGTGGGGTCTGGCGCGGCGGCCTGTCTGTGTCATGCAACCGCGGCCTGTGTGACCGGGGGCGATCCCGAGTTGATGTTTCGCCTGCCCGATACGACCGCGATGAAGGGCGAGGTCGTCATGCCTAGGGAAAGCCGATTTACTTATGATCACGCCATTCGCTCGGTGGGCGTGACCATCGTGGAAGTGGATACGCTCGGAGAAATGGATGCGGTGCTCAACCGGGAACAAGTGGCGATGGTTGCCCTGCTGGGCACATGGGAAGGAGATATGACGCTGGAAGCCATCGTCAACATGGCGCGCCCGCGAGGTGTTCCCGTGCTGGTCGATGCGGCATCCGAGCATTTGCGATCTCCCGAACCCTACACCCATCGCGGGGCAAATCTCGTTGCTTATAGCGGGGGCAAATACATCCGCGGCCCCCAGCCTACGGGATTGTTGCTCGGGGATCGCGATCTCGTGGAGGCCGCCTGGGTGCACGCCGCGCCGCATCACACGCTTGGGCGCGCCATGAAAATCGGCAAAGAAGAGGTCATGGGCGTATTGGCTGCTGTGGAATACCTGCTGGCAGAACGCGATCCCGAGCGCGAATGCACAGGCTGGATCGCCGATCTCGAAGCGATTGCACACCATGTGACGCGGGTGCCGGGCGTGGATGCTGAAATCCTCGTGCCCGACCGATCCGCTGTTCCCAAGTTGGAAATCCATTGGGATGGGGATCGAACGGGGCTGACAGGGCTCGCATTGCGCGAACAGCTTTTAAGCGGCGATCCGCGCATTGTGCTGGATGATCGGGGTGCGACGGACACGTCCGTTTTTATTTTGCCGTTTTCACTTCAGCCCGGGGAAGCAGATATCGTTGGCAGGTGCATCCGCAACGCATTGGGCGCCGCGCGTTTGCCCGAAAAGAAATCAATGCGAGAACCCGTTGATGTGTCGGGTGTATGGGATATTGAAATCGCGCACGTGAGACAAACAGCGCGTCATCGCGTAGAGATTGAGCAGATTGCCAACACTTTAACCGGCACGCATCAGACGCGCTGGCTCGTGAATCCGCTCGCCGGCTCGGTGTCTGGACGCGAGGTCACATTTGCAAGCCAGCATCGTTTTGAGGGAAGCCATCTGTCTTATCGCTTTGAGGGCAGGCTGTCAGATGGCGAAATGCGCGGCGAAGTTGAAATGGGCAGTTCGGGACAATCTGCACCCGGCCCGTTGAATCAACGCGAGTACGGCACGGCGAGGTGGAAGGGGTTTCGGGTTTAGGATTGCATCTCATGGCTCGCGTCTCGCGTTTTCACGTACTTTTTTTGCCAGTTTGCAGATCGCGTGCGCGGCTTCATCTACGTCGGCCTTGGAAATGCCGATATGCGGAATCAACCGCACCAGATTGGGGCCGATGACACTGACCCGCACGCCGGATTCGGCCAGCAATTGGTCGCCAAACTCTCGCGCGGAAATGCCCAATTGGGCCACGTCAAAACGCACCATATTTGTTTCCACGCCCGCGATGTCAATCCCAATTCCGGGCGCGCCTGCAATCCCGCTCGCCAAGCGTTTTGCATGGGCGTGATCTTCTGCCATGCGTGCGACGTGATGTTTGAGCGCGTAAATGCCCGCGGCGGCCGTGATGCCAGCCTGCCGCATCGCGCCTCCAATGCGCTGTTTCCACTGCCATGCATTAAAAATAAAATCTGAAGAACCCGCCAGCACAGCCCCTATGGGCGCGCCCAAGCCCTTGCTCAAATCGATCCACAGGGTGTCAAAAGGCTCGGCATAGGCTTTTGGCGCGATGCCGGTTGCAACGGTTGCATTCAGAAGTCTGGCGCCGTCCATGTGGGTCAACGCGCCTTTCTCATGTGCCATATCGCACACGCCCTGTATCTGTTCGAGCGGCCATATACGCCCCCCCGGCATATTTGTGGTCTGTTCCACGCAGACGAGGCGAAACGGCGGCCTGTATCGCGTGGCGGGCACCATGACCTCGGCCATGAGTTCGGGCGTAAACATGCCATTTTTCCCATCGATGGGATATAGGGTTGCGCGGGCGAGCACTGCGGCACCTCCGGCTTCTGAAGTGAGCGGGTGTGCCGTGCGATCCAGTAAAATGAGATCGCCCGCGCGGCAGTGAACCGCATAAGATATCTGATTGCACATCGTCCCTGAAGGCAAAAAAAGTGCCGCCTCTTTACCCAGCATTTCGGCGACCATAGATTGCAAGGCATTCACCGAGGGGTCTTCGCCTTTTTGCTCATCGCCCACGTCTGCCCCACACATAAACTCGCGCATTGCCCGTGTTGGCAGGGTTGCGGTATCGCTGTAAAGATCAATTTTAATAGGGGTCATTTATCTCCTGCCTTCGGGACCGGATTTGAAAAGATTCAGAAATCGATCCTCGTAAAATGAATAGAGATTCCACCGATCCAACTCCGCTTTGAGTTCATTGGCTTTTTGGTGAAACTGATCCGTCTGGGTGACTTCCAGAAACAGCTTTTCAATGCGTTCCATCACGGACTGCGGCACTTTGTCCTCTTCGCCCTTGCCGATTTGAAATTCGCTCTCGGGAACATCATCCATGTGGGAAAACGTCTTCTGGATCTGCACCTCAATATCTGCCATGGTGTCTTCCATTTTTTCAGCAGCGTCGTCAATTTCCAACATATCGACATCAAAATCTAACAAACGTCCCAAAGTGAGCACGATCTCTCTCGACGCTTTGGGATTTGGAATGGGTGCTGCGTATTGCGGCATGGTGCCCAAAAGACAGGCCGCATTGAGGTTGTGCCGTTGGGCAAAGCCCAGCAACAGACCGTTGAGTCCCGAAACCATCCCCTCTCGCAAAATCTCTACCCCCTGAGACGCCAGTAGATCTCGACATTCATTATTGTTCGCCACCCCCAGCACTTGTGCATCTTCTTTGTGGCTGGCCTGCGTGAGATAGGCCGCGCCCGTAAAAATCATATCCACGCCCACCTGTTGCCCCACATCCAGAATGCGTTCCATCAAATCATCGCCGGGCGTGCCGCCGATTTGCGCCTCGCTTTGAAAAATAATCAAATCGTGTTCTTCCACCGCGTAAAACACATGTGCAGGTGGATCCGGAAACGCAGCGAGGCCATCTTCCACAATCATCGCTTCGGGGGTAAAGTAAGATTGCATGTCTATTTCTGCAAATGCCACCGCGTCGAGTTGCCGCCGAATATAGTCAATCGCGCCGATTCCAACGCTGCCCATACCGGGCCACCCCGCAATCAGTGTCGATGCCCGAAAGGCGCGCGGCAGTTCTTTCAATAAGTTGAGTTTCATAACCATTACCTCCCACGAGGGGTGAGTTCAAGAATTAGCCACATAATCGCAGTACACGACAAAGAATTCCCGCCGGTGGATTTTGTCGTGTACCATGCAAATAATATGAAATTACAGCCTTGAAAACAACCGAATCAATGTCCAAAAGTCCATTTTTCGAGCGGATGTGAGCGATCCGATAGCGGGAAAACCGCGCGTTGGGCAGAAATTTGGGATGCGTACGCGCCGTGAATCATCTCCAGTGCCCAACGCGCGTCTCGAGCACTGGAAGTGGGCGCGCGATCGCGTTCTATGGCGTCGATCAGATCGACAATGGCGCGATAATTTCCCGCGTCCTGCAAGTGGTCGCCCAACAGGTCGAGGGGACGCCACGCATGACCACCCGCCCAGGGCGCCCACAAGCCATCCTCGTAAATTGAAATCGCGTCCGCGCCGCCGCTTATGGCAATCCGCCCAGACGCGCCGACCAGCACCAACCCATACCCCTGTCCGTTTCCCGCCTGATTTGCCCGCGAAACAAACGATCCATCCACCCCATTGCCAAAAGAAAACTGGCTGACTATGCCATCGCCCGCGATCGGCCCAATCGGCTCACTGGCCTCCCGCACATCTTCAGGCGCGATTTCGCGCGCGCCGGCTGTCACGCGCGCGGTCATCCACAAGGGATCGCCACCCAAAAAGCGCATCAGATTAAAAAGGTGCGTTCCCAACACCATCATGTCTTCGCCGCCGCCCCGGTGGTCCTGTTTGCCATACGCGTGCATGGACAAGAGTTTTCCAATCCGATTCTCTCGCAGCAGATCGCGCACTTGATGAACCTGTCTGAGGTATACAGCTTGATGGGCCACGGCAATTTTGCGGTTGTGCTGTTCCGCGATTGCCACAATGCGGTCCGCAGAAGCCAGGTCCATAGCGAGCGGTTTTTCCGCATAGACATGGCAGCCCGCTTCAATACATGCCAGCAGCATCTCTTCATGACAATCGACCCACCGAGGACACACGCTGACAATGTCGAGCGACTCGTTTGCCAGCATGTCTCGATAGTCGGCATATCCCCGCTCGGCACCTGCATCTGCCCTTGCTTTTTCCCGCCCTGCCGCGTCTGGATCGGCCACGGCGATCATATCTACGCAATCAATTTTTTGATAGGGCAAATGCAGGGCGTGTCCAAAATTGCCCTGTCCAGTCCTGCCGATTGCACCGGCGCGATAGCGTTTTGTCGTCATGACAACTCCTCGTTTCATTGAGGCCAGCGGCCTTAACCGCCTCATTTTGTGCTTTTTGTGGCTATCAACTGCTCCTCATCCTACGGCAAAAACACAACACCCAGTGCGGCATTGGGATTTTGAATCAGTTCTTCGCATGCTTCGGGCGCGCGGTCAAGGGCAACCCGATGCGTGATGAGGGGCGCGACTTTTAAGTGCCCGGAAGCCATAAAGCGCAAGCATTCTTCCAGATTTCGGCGGGTTGTCCACTGCATAAAAACCGGCGGATAGTCCGCGCCGTGTTCCCATGCCTCGTCGTGATAGCCCGGGCCTGTGCGCGCGGCACTTCGCACGTCCAGATTGCCCAGCGCGGCCGCAAAACCGTGTTCGATTCGGGCGCCGCCCACAATGACAATGCGCCCCATCAAGTGCGTATCGGGTGCTTTCTTGATCATCTTGCTAAGTGTGACAAAAGCCGGCGTGCCATCGCCGCCAAACGCAATCACGCCGCCGTCGAGATCATAGCCGCGCGCGAATGTCCGAGACACGTCAACCGGGTCTTCCGCTGCGATATTGACCCCGCACAGCAAGCCACACGCGGCCGCTTTTTCCAGTCGCATGGGCAATTGATCCAACCCCATCACATGGCAGCCGGAAATGCGCGCCCACTGGCAGGTAAATTGTCCCACGAGCCCCAGGCCCGCCACGGCAATGTGTTCGCCGAGTTGAAAGGCGCCGCGGCGCACGGCATTCAAGGCTGTCGCAACCAGATGAATAGACGCGGCGTCCTCATCGCTGACGCCATCGGGAATGGGCACGGCCATATTGCGCGGCACACAGGCATGGGTTGCATGCTGGGCATATCCACCCCCCATGCAGGCCACGCGCGTTCCGTGGGGTATGTCTTCACACCCCGCGCCCTGCGCCACCACCACGCCGGCATTGGAATACCCAAACGGACGCGGCGCGGCATCCGACGGGTTTTCCCGCCTTCTTTTTACACCGCCCAACTCTGTGCCGGGGCTGACCATGCTCGCCGCGACTTCAATTTGCACCTGACCGGGTTTTGGGTCTGCCGCCGGTTCTTCGATCACTGAAATTTGCCCTCGCCCATCGATCGCTGCTACTTTTCGCATTGCCATAAACCCCTCACATAGCCACAATTTGTTTCATGCGTTTTGCCATCTCGATCTGCATGTCTCGCCCGCCACCGACTTCGTGGATCACATAGCGGTCATAGCCGATATCGCGCAATCCCTTCACGACTTCTGCCCAATCCGTATCCCCGTCCATCAGCGGCACAAAATCGCGTTTCCGGCGCGCAAAATCCTTAAAATGCACCCGTTTGATCCGATGTTGAAGCCCGCGAATCCAGTGCTCGGGATAGCCGTAAAACATCATGTTGGCCGTATCGAGATAAATCCCGACCCACTCGTTGCCCACGGCATCGACAAACTCGCCTGCTTCCCGCGGGGAGAGCAAAAACTTATTCCACACGTTTTCAATGCCCACCGCAACGCGCTTTTCTTCGGCATGCGGGGCGATCTCTTTCATCAACGCCAAAAAATCATCCCACGCGTCCTGATATGTTCCTTCGACCGGAAGCTGGCCCGGATGCAGCAAAACCGCGTCGGTCTCGACCAATGATGCGACCTCAATCGCGCGGCGCAGACTCTTCATCCCCGCTTCGCGCGCGGGCGCATCGCGGCTGAGCAAATTGCCCCGATCTTCATACCGCGCGATGGCACTGCTGATTTCAATGCCCGCGTCGTCACACCGCTTCTTGACCCCGCGCACCTCGTCGTCATCCATGTGGACATTTGGATCGCCTTCTGGCGAAAAGACCAATTCGAGTGCCTCGTAACCCGCATCTCGACACAACGCCAGCATTTCATCCAGCGTTAGATCGCCCAAGATAATCTGTGTCACCCCGATTTTCATCCCGCCCTCCTGTTGTGGCTATCGGCTTTCCGTTTTCAAACTCGACCCCAAAAAATAAATCTCTTCCCAAAAAATGCAAGCCCCTTCTCACGGCTATTATTATAGTGCTTGACAAGGCACTTTTTTTTTCCTATCACATCCCCGTTTGCAAATCGCTACCACACATCACGCGAAAGGAGATTGCACCATGACGCGCGGCGCATGTATCTCGTTTGTCTCGATATTTCTCGTTATTGGCTGCGGCCCTGCGGAATCCCCGACACCGACCAAGCTTGCCATCACAATCTGGTGGGCACAATGGGACCCCGCGGATGGGCTTCGGGAATTGGGCAATCAATTTGAGCGGGAAACGGGTATTGCCGTCAAAGTCCACCAGATTCCATGGCCGTCGTATCAGGATCAGGTCTTTCTCAACTTTGGCAACAACAAAACGGACTTTGACATCGTGATCGGCGACAGCCAGTGGATCGGGCGCGGCGCGACGCGCGGCCTCTACGTCGATCTGACCGATTGGTTGCCCACCGCGATTGACATCGACAAAATTCACCCGCGCGCGGCGCGCTATTTGTGCGAATATCCGCCCGGCAGTGGCAAATTTTACGCCGCGCCCTGCGAGACCGATGCCGTGGGGTTTGTCTATCGCAAAGACTGGTTTGAAGACCCAGCCGAAAAAGCGGCATTCAAAGAGAAATACGGACGCGATCTGACCATTCCCGACACCTGGGATCAATTCCGCGACTTGGCCGAATTTTTCCACCGCCCGGATGAAAAACAATACGGCTGCGCCCTGCTCACGGGCCGGGGCTATGACTCGCTGACCATGGGCTTTCAGATGTTTATGTGGGGCTTTGGCGGTTCGTGGGGTGAGTTTGGCGAATTTAAGGTGGATGGCTATGTCAACAAACCCGAAGTGGCAAACGCCCTCGCGTATCTCAAAGACCTGCTCAACTACGGCCCCAACGGCGCGACCAATTTCGACTACGGCAAAACCTTTGAAGCCTTTATCAACGGGTCGACGGCCATGAGCATGAACTATTTCGCGTTTTATCCAGGCATTGTCAAACAGATGGGCGACAAAGCGGGGTTTTTTGTCGTGCCCAAAGCCGGCGACAAACGCGTGGTGAGCCTGGGCGGTCAGGGGTTCAGCATCTCCACCAAAACATCCGCAGAACAGCGGGAACTGGCCAAGAAATTCATTGCTTGGTTCCTGCAAACCGACATTCAAAAAGAATGGATCACCAAAGACGCCGGATTCACTGCCAACACCGATATTCTCAACAGCGAAGCATTTCAAAATGCGTCTCCGTATAACCGCGCGTTTGCAGCATCGCTCGACCATCTTCAGGACTTCTGGAATGCGCCCGTTTACAACGAATTGCTCGCGGTTTCACAACGCTATTTGGGCGAAGCCATTGATGGCGTTACGCCCGATCGAGAAGCCCTGGACAAAATCGCCGCGGAACACGAGCAGATTTTCAAAGACGCGGGATTGTTGAAGTAATTGCGTTCAGCCGCATTCACAAGGGGGAAAGCACGACAGTTATGACTTCTTTCAAAACGCCAGAAGACATCAAAGTGGGGGTTATCGGCTACGGCGGCGCGTTTAATATGGGCCGTCAGCACCTCGCGTTTGTGAAACGGGCGGGCATGACGCCTGTTGCCGTTGCAGAACTCGACGAAACGCGCTTGAAAGTCGCACGGGAAGAATTTCCCGGTATTGAGACGTACACTTCTGCGTCTGCCATGCTCGACAAATCCCATGTCGACCTCGTCGTGGTGATCACGCCACACAACACCCATGCCGAGTTGGCGCTGCAATGTCTCCGCGCGGGGCGCCATGTGATCAGCGAAAAGCCCTTGGCCATCACAACTGAGGAATGCGACGCGATGATCCGCGAGGCCACCGCGCGAAACCTCCTGCTTTCCACCTATCACAACCGCCACTGGGATGGCTGTATTCTCGAAGCGATGGAACAAATTCACGGGCGCAAAGTCATTGGCGAAGTCTATCGCATTGAAGCCCACATGGGCGGGTACAATCCACCGGGCGATTGGTGGCGCAGCAGCAAAAGCATTTCCGGCGGGATTCTCTACGACTGGGGCGTTCACCTCCTCGAATACGCGCTGCAAATTCTGCAATCGGATATTGTCGAGGTCGCCGGATTCTCGCACACCGGCTTCTGGGCGAGCCAAACCCGGTGGCGGGACGACACCAATGAAGACGAAGCCACTGCCATCGTGCGCTTCGAGAACGGCACGTGGGTCAATCTCACCATGTCGAGCATCGCGTCTGCGCCCCGCGAGGGTTGGCTCGAAGTCATCGGCACAACCGGCACTTATACATTTGATGGCGGCACGTATCAAATCCGCCAAAAACAAGGCGCGCGAACCCTTGTCACCTCTGGCGAGAATCCCAACAGCCAATATGCCAGATACTACGACAATATTGCCGCACACCTCTCGGCGGGCGAAGCCCTGATCATCACCCCGGAATGGTCTCGCCGCCCCATTCACATCCTCGACCTCGCGTGCAAAAGCGCGGCGCGCGGACAGACGCTCAAGGCGCGATATGCCTAGTGCGCGCGGGAATAGACAAAAAAGGAATTGACAATGCCCTATTTTTCCGCCCGAGAAAAAGCCTTTTTCAAAAAAAATGGCTATGTCGTCAAACCCGACCTGATCGCGCCAGAACAGCTTAAAAATGCGCGGGACGCGGTGTGGGAACACATCGAAGCAGATCGTAGCGATCCCCAAACGTGGATCAACGCGGGGCCAACGGGCAACCTCCCGTGTAGTGACCATCCCGCAATCGCCGCCATGACCACCCACACACCGCTCTACGACATGGCCGAAGAACTCGCGGGCAAGAATCGCCTCCGCGCGCCTGGCAATGCCCTGTGTAAAATGATCTACCCCACCGGTCACAAAAACTGGCACCCCTCGCGCGGCCATCTCGATGGCTACCTCATCGACGGCGTGGCCGATACCTTTACCCTTGCCGTGACCATCAACATCAGCGACATCTTGCCCCGCGGCGGTGGCTTTACCACATGGGCGGGGTCACACCTCAAAGTTGCCCGATACTTTCAGCGGCATGCACTCACCAATTTAAGCGGTCTCAAAGCCCCTGGCTTTCTCCACCCCAACACGCGTTATGAACACGCCGCACCTGCCGGAACCGTCTGCTTTTGGCACCACTATATGCTGCACACGGGCAGCATCAATTGTCGAAAAGACATCCGCATGGCCCTTGTCAATCGCTTTGCCTTCAAAAACCTGCGCGATATCATGTTCGACCTGCCCTTTGATCTGTGGGCGCAGTGGGACGGCTTGCGCGACATCGAATAAAGAGGTGCGCCATGAAAATCGGATATGGCACCTACGGCATGCAAACGGAAAACATCTTCGACGCGCTGCCGCGCTTGCGCCGCATCGGTTACGAAGCCCTCGAGATCAACACGGGCGACGACTGGCAGACTGCGCCGCACAAACTCGACGCGGCGTCCCGCGAGGCACTCGCCAAAACCATCGAGGACCTGGGCTTTGAATCGCCGGTTACCATGGCCTTGTTGCCCATCTGCACACAGGGGGACGAACGCCCCGATATCCTCAAAAAATTTGACGCCGCGTGTATCCTCGCCCGCGACCTCGCCCGCCGCGATGCGCGCGGCATCCTCGTCAGCACGCTGGGCGGTCTCACAGGCGCGTGGGACGCGGTCAAACACATTTTTTGCGATCAACTCATTGAACTGGGGGATCGCGCGGCCCGTCACAATGTCATTCTCGCAGCCGAACCCCATGCGGGGCACCAACTCGACACCCCACACAAAGTCGATTGGCTCATGCGACAAACCGATCACGACAACGTCAAAGTCAATTTCGACATGAGCCACTTTCACGTCGATGGTTTCGACCTGGAAACAAGCGTTGATCTGTGCGCCCCATACACTGTCTCGACCCACATCAAAGATGGGCACCGAGTGGCTGGCGCTGTGCGCTACCTCCTGCCCGGTGAAGGCAGTCTCGATCTCGTCGCCTACTTCAAAGCCGTTGCCGCCGCGGGCATCGCCGTCCCCATCACGGTTGAAGTCACCGCCCAAATCTGGAAATTGCCCGACTACGATCCCTGGCGCGTCTCGGAACGCTGTTTCAAAGCCTTGGATGATGCGAGGAGAAAGGCGGGCGTTTAAACAAACCGGGAAAAGCATCATGCAAGCCAAGAAGTCAGCATTGACATCCACTTCTCATCATTGACGAGCCAGAAAGCCATCTCGATACAGCGAACCAAATACAATTGGCGCGCTTGCTGGCGCGGGTGGTGCGGACGGGTGTGAAAGTTCTGATAACCACGCACAGCGACTATCTTATCAAGGAGATCAACAACCTCATCATGTTGAGCAGATCCTTTGATAACAAAGCGGCGGTTATTAAGAAACTCGGATACAGGGCAGATGACTTTCTCCAACCAGACGCAATTCGGGCGTACATTGCAGAGGGGAATGGATTGAGCGAGTGCAAAGTGGATGGATTCGGCATAGATATGCCTGTCTTTGACGAGACCATCGACAAAATTAACCGCGCATCGAACGAACTCGCAGCGCGACTGGCCGCGGAGGATGGGCATGTCTCTGAATGAGATGATAGACATTGCAAAAATTGTGGGTACCACAGTCTCTTTTGCCGACTTGACAAGCAGTTAAATCTGGGCAAAGCATCCATCTCCATTCGCACATCCATCTCCCGAAAGAGATGCTATGACCAAGACCATCATCATGCCCAAATACGGCCTTCAGCAAGACGAAGGCACGGTTGTTGAATGGCGCGTCAAAGAAGGCGACCGCGTCAATGCGGGCGATGTCCTTCTCGATTTGGAAACGGACAAAGCCCTTTTTGAATACGAATCACCCGAAAGCGGATACGTCCGCAAACTCGTCGCCCAAAACGGCGATGTGGTGCCGGTGCTCTCTGTGATTGCCCTGATTACCGATGAAGCCGACGAAGCCATTGACGACCCGCAGCCTGCTGGCACTGACGCGCCCCAAAGGGAAACGCGCGCGGTATCAGAAGTGCCCCGAGAATCCGAACCCGCGCGGGACCTTTCTCCTCAGCGCATCAAACGGTCGCCTGCTGCGCGTCGCCGCGCCCGAGATCTCAACTTGGATCTCGCCACCATCGCGGGAACCGGACCGGGGGGACGCATTGTCTTGGCCGATGTTGAACGCGCGGCGTCTGCGGTGTTGCCCCCATCGCCGGGCACGCTCTCGCGCATGCGTCAGGCCATTGGCAAAACCATGGCTTATAGCAAACGCACCATTCCGCACTTCTATGTCGCCACTGAAATTGACATGACCGACGCGGAAATCTGGCGTAAAAACTTGGCGGAAACCGACGCCATCAGGCTCTCGATCACGGATCTCTTTGTCAAAGCCACGGCCGATGCCCTCACGCAATACCCCGCGCTGAATGCCAGCCTCGACGGCGAGACCGCGGCCATCATTCACGATACCGTGGACATTGGTCTGGCTGTTGGCACGGACGACGGTCTCATCGTCGCGGTCATTCCAGATGCCGACAAAACCTTCCTGACCGACCTGGCAGACGCGCGCGCCGAGCGCGTTGCCGAAGCTAGACAGGGCAAATTGCGCGGCGATGCCCGTGCCACGTTCACCATCTCGAACCTGGGGATGTACGGCGTCACATCTTTTACTGCCATTGTCAATCCGCCCGAAGCCGCGATTTTAGCCCTTGGCGCGGCTATTCCCCGCGTGGTCCCCTTCGGCAATGCCATGGCCATTGCTGTTCGCCAAATCGCGGAAGTCACCCTCTCTGCGGATCACCGCCTCGTCGATGGGGTGGTTGTGGCTCAATTTTTACAGGCACTCAAACGCAATTTGGAAGATGTGAACACATTGGAGCGTTGGTTGTGAAAAACGCTATCCGCAGCTAAACCGCTCACCCCCTTTTAATTGACCACAGGAGGACACATGAAACTCGGACTCAACTCGGTTCTTTTTGGCGCGTGGGACATGGAAACCGCATTCAAATACACGGCAATGGCCGGATACGACGGCATTGAGGTCTCGGCCATTGGCGGGATGAGCCAGCACCTCGTGCTCGACAACTGGCGTGAAACAGCCCGTGAGGCCAAACGCCTGGGGCGAAAATACGGTCTCGAACTGCTCGCGATGGAGCAACCCAAACAAGATCCCGGCATGATGGAGCAGGCGTTTCAGGCTGCAAACGAAGCGGGCATTCCAGTCGTCAATTGCGGCCCGGGCGGGAAATCAGATAGCGAAGCCACCTTTCAGCAAAGCGTCAATTCCCTGGGCAATCTCGCGCACATGGCGGAAAAATACGGCGTGACCCTCTGCGTCAAAGCCCATGTGGGCGCGGCCATCTACAACACGCCAACCACCTTGCGCGCGATGGGTGCCATCTCATCCCCCGCGTTTGGCATTGATATGGACCCCTCGCACATTCACCGCGCAAATGAAAACCCCGTTGAGGCCATTGCCGCGGTTATCTCGCGCGTCAAACACGTACACATCCGCGACTGCAAGGGCCGCGCGCGCGGCCCCGGCGACCCGGAAAATCAGGCCAATGGGCGCGGCGACATCGACCTCGTCGGCTATATCCGCGTCTTGCACGAAAGCGGTTACGATGGCCCGATCAATCTCGAAGTCATTGGCACTCGCGCCAAAAAATACAGCTTGGAACAGTGTTGCATTATCGGCGCGGAAACGCGCGGGCACATGCAGGCGTCCTTGCAAGCGTGCGGCGCGCGATAATCTACGAATTGCGAATGAAAGGCATAAAACGCAAAGACGCAGAGGAGCGGAGATATAAGAGGCGAGAAAGCCACTCCGCTCAACCGTCCAAAGGCGATAGGTAGGCGCACTCTGCCCTTCTGCCTTTTATCTGCGTTCATACTCGCTTCACTACGTTGTAGGCGGAGCCTGTGCTGTGTTGCACTTTTAAGCAAAGGATTTTTCACCATGCCCGATCAACCCAATGTGCTGTGGATCTACGGCGAAGACCTCTATCCGGATCTCGCCTGTTATGGCACGCCGGTTGTGCAGACCCCGAATATTGACAAACTGGCCGCGGAAGGCACGCTTTTTACCAACGCGTTTGTCACCTGTCCGGTGTGCTCACCGAGCAGATCGGCCATTATCACGGGTCGCTATCAAACCAGTTTTGGCGCGCACAATCACCGCAGCAAGCGCGACGCGCCATTGCCCCCCAATATTCGCCTTATCACCGACTATTTTCGCGAGGCGGGATATTACACCTGCAACAGCCCTGGCCCTCCGTTTGACAAGCCCGGCAAAACCGACTTCAACTTTCGGCGCGAACGCGTCTTTGACGGCATAGACTGGGCTCAGCGCGCGGCGGGTCAACCGTTTTACGCGCAGAACAACATCACCGATACCCACCGCAACTTCACGCCCGATGCGGACAATCCCATCGATCCCGACGCGGTAGAAATTCCGCCTTATTATCCCGATCACCCGCTCGTCAGAAAAGATTGGGCGATGTATCTCGAGAGCGTTCAGGTCTTTGATCGCAAAGTCGGGCAGGTGCTCCAGCGTCTCGAAGACGAAGGTGTAGCGGACAACACCATTGTCTTCCTCATCAGCGATCACGGACGCGCGCACATCCGCGACAAACAATTCCTGTACGATGGCGGCATTCGCGTGCCCTGCATTGTGCGCTGGCCCGCGCGTATTGACGCAGGCGCCGTGAGCGATGAACTCGTCAGCGGCATTGACTTTGCCCCCACCGCGCTCTCGCTTGCGGGTTTGGATGTCCCCCGAGAAATGCAGGGCAACATCTTCCTGGGCCCCAATGCACAGTCTCGCGGGGAAGTCTTCGCTGCCCGCGACCGATGCGACGGCACGGTGGATCGGATTCGCTGCGCGCGTACCAAAGCCTACAAATACATTCGCAACTGCCATCCCGACCGCGCGTACATGCAGTTCAACGGGTACAAATATCTGCAATATCCGCTTTGGACACTCCTCCCCCTGCTCGCCAAAGCGGGCAAACTCAGCGACGCACAGGCCAAATTTCTCGCGCCCTGTCGCCCGTATGAAGAACTCTATGACCTGCGCGCGGATCCCCACGAGATCGACAACCTCGCGGACTCACGAGATCACCGCGACGCGCTCAAGGACCTGCGCGCGCGCCTCGACAACTGGATTGAGGCGTATGGCGACCACGGCGCAACGCCCGAAGATCCGGGCATCATCGCAGAACAAGCACGAGACATGCACCAAAAACACGCCATCCGCATGGCCGAGCAGCACGGCACGGCGGGTTCGGTATCGCCCGAAGACTATGTGGCACTATGGGAAGAGAAATTGCAACCACAGCACAGGCTCCGCCTACAACGTAGCGAAGCGAGTATAAACGCAGATGAAGGAAAATAAAAAGCGAGAGGTGGGGGGCGGTGTCCCCGTGCCCGCCCATACACCCCAAGGCGAGAGGCACATGATCCACGAAGGACGCGGGCGGTGTGCAACTGCGATGCCTCACCAGCAATTCCACGAAGGACAGAAAGAAAAGCGAAACGGCAAAATTGCGAGACGCAACCACAAGATTGGGCAACCACGAGGGTTGCCCCTACAATATGTCTTCTTTTCCGCAAGAATCTGTTATTCGCCGCATGACCCGTTTGGCGATTGCACACAATGCCGTGAATCTTTCACAGGGGATTACGGACGAGCCCGTGTGCTATGATCTGGCTTGGGCGGGCATTGCTGCCATTCTCGGTGGGTCGGACAAACGCGCGGCGCAGTTGCAGACGCTCACGCTCGGCGACCTCCTCTCGCGCCATGCGGGGCGCGATCACCGCCATTCTTCTCTCAAAGCCCTGTGCGCCATCCTCCAACCCGAGCGCGACCGCTACAACCAGTATTCCTTCCCCTATGGCTTGCCCGAACTTCGAGCGGGCATTGCCGATTACACCTTGCGATTTCACGCGTTTCGCCCAGATCCCGAAACGCAAATTACCGTCACCGCCGGCGCGACCGAGGGCCTGTCTTCTGTGCTTCGCGCGCTGTGTCGCCCCGGCGATGGGCTTATGGTCTTACAGCCCTTTCACGAAATGTATCCCAACCAAGCCCATCTCTTTGGGCTGCGCTGCGAATACGTCACCTTGCGCGAAAACAGGGCGGGGTGGGAACTCGACAAAAGCGAATGGACTGCGGTTGCAAAACGCGCTCGGGCGCTCATTCTCAATACACCACACAACCCCACGGGCAAAGTTTTTTCTCGCGCAGAACTCGGGTTCATCGCTGACCTGTGTTGCAAACACGATCTGTTTTTGATCACTGACGAGATCTACGAACACATTCTCTACGGCGATCACATTCACAGAAGCCCTGCAACACTTCCCCACATGGCGGCGCGCACCATTGTCGTCAACGCCATCACCAAAACCGCCAATGCCAGCGGTTGGCGCGTCGGCTGGGTTATTTCGCCCGAACAATATACCCCGAAGATTCGCGCCATTCACGATACGTTGATTGTGCAAGCCCCCACCCCATTGCAAAAAGGCGCCGCGCACCTGTTGCGGTTGCCCGACGCCATCTTCAAAGCCATTCGCAAACCCTTTTTGCAAAAGCGGGATTTGCTCGTCCACGCGCTGCGATCCGCCGGTTTCAAAATCACACCTCCGGATGGCGCGTACTACCTCTTTGCCAATTACCGGGGCGTGCCCGCCCTGTGCAACATGGACGCCACCGATGCCGCCCTGTACATGACTCGGGAAATAGGCGTTGCACCCGTACCGGGCGACAACTTCTATCGGGCTGCCGATACCTACTCGCCGACAGGCAGGAGGCAAGGCAAAATTGGGCACGATGGCGATCGGTATTTGCGATTTGCCTTTTGCCTCACCCTCGACAGTTTGAGACAGGCTGCGGAACGAATGAAAAAGTTGAAGTGAAGCAATCCCCGAAACGCGAGCATAAACGCACTATGAAACGACGGTTGATTTTTTTTTGCTTTTCATTTTGACAGGCACGATGACCTTCATGCCGATGCGCGGGATGGCTTTTTCCGAGCCGGTGACGGTGTATGCGGCGGCCAGTTTGACCCGTGCTTTGCAGGACCTCGCCAAAATAGCGGAACAACGGGGCATGCCGTTGCGCTTGTCGTTTGCCAGTTCCGCGATCCTCGCCAAACAGATCGCCCTTGGCGCGCCTGCGGATGTGTATTTTTCAGCCCATGTCAAATGGACGGATTTTTTGGCGCGGGAAAATTTGATCGAACCCGATACCCGAATCAACTTGTTGGGCAATGCCCTGGTGGTGATCGCGCCAAAGAATGAGCACTTTGATGTTGTGCCCCAGTCGGATTTTAACTTTCCCGGCGCGTTCCAGGGGCCGTTGGCCATGGGCAATCCGTCTCATGTGCCTGCGGGTATCTATGCCCGAGAAGCCCTGAAAAAATTGGGCTGGTGGGCGTTGCTCAAAGACCGCATTGCCCCGGCAATGGATGTGCGCGGCGCGCTGGCGCTGGTCGCCCGTGGCGAGTGTCAAGCGGGCATTGTCTATGCCACAGACGCGGGGATCAGCGAGGGCGTTGCGGTGCTCGCCACATTGCCCGATTCCCTGTTGCACACGCGGATTGCGTATCCCATCGCCATTGTCAAAGGTCGGCGCACCCCCGCGGTGGATGCGGCCATGCGCCTTTTTCAGTCGGACACAGCGGCTGCGGTCTTTCAGCGGTATGGGTTCCGCGTGTTGAAGCCATAAAAAAGGACGGAAGCGAGAATGTGGTTTCTTCATCCTGTCTATCCATGTTTATTGGCCATGTGCATAAAGTCAGTTAAAAAGTGAAAGCAACGCTGAGGATATGCATATTTTCGTCTAAAAAGTCGGAGTTGATCGCTACCTCAATGGGTCCCAAACTGTCTCGCATGGCAAATACAGTGACGGGAACCGCGATGCGGTCGCCGGGGCGCAACGCGCGCGGCAAGGTGGGCAAGACCATGAGGTCTGATTTCACGGGCACTGTTTTTTCTGCACTGCCATACGCGTTGCCCCGCGCGACTACGGCCATGACGCGCACCGAACCGAAGCGTGCGCCCAGGCACGGCTTCGCCATCGGGCGTCACGGCAACGACGGGCACTTCCAAAGGAGACTGGGTGCGCGCGAACCCGTAATCGAGATCGGGCATCCCCAGGCCCACATAAACCGGAAATGGATCGATGTGCAAGGTGCGCGCGGTGCGATTGGGGCGCCCGCCTTTTTCGAGCACGCGGGCGCGCAAGGTAAAAGATACGCGCGCGGGGGCTCCGATGAGCGATGGCAGACGCCACGACACCGAGGCTTTGCCCGCGCTGTCCAGAACAGAATTGAAAATATTGGTCGTAATCGGCTTGAATTTTACGGCCCGATTGACAAAGTCAAAGTCCTCGAATTTGGGAAACACAGGCGTCGAGCTTTGCAGTGTGACATCGACACTAGCTTTTAGGTGCGCCGCGGGATTGCCGAACAGATACGCGCCCTTCAACTCGGCTTTTAACGCGCGATTTCGTTCTGTCAGTTTGGGGTCGAGAGAGACCTTGAGTCGAAAAGGCACGACGGTTTCGATTTTGATGGTGTGGTTAAACATGCGACTGCCCACGTCCATTTCCGCGCGATAATTGCCCGTTGGCGCGTCGGGCGATGTCGAATGGGAGGCAAGGGCCATGTGTTGTCGTAGTCTTGAGAGAGAACCAAGCCCGTGTGGTCGATATGCATGGCGATTTTTTGCGCGTCTGCCAAACGCGTGAGCCGCTCGCTCGCGAAGTGATGCGTTTTGCCATCCGGTAACGCGCGCCAGTGGCATGCCAACCTCCGGGAAAAGCGCGAGATGTGATTAGGGGCAACCCAAGTAGTTCCTTCCCCTTCCAGGGTCAGGACGGTTGTCCAATCATCTATTCGTACCCCGTCGCCAAATCCGCTCGGCTGTGCGCCTCGGCATCTTCGGGATCGCGTTTCAGTTCTCTCGTCAACAGGCCGTGCAAGTGCGCGATGCGATCCGCGTGCGCGGGATCGGTTGCCAGATTGTGAAATTCACCAGGGTCATCTGTGAGATGGTACAACTCGCGTTCTGCCCCGTGCGCGTCGTCAAATCGCGCGTGGTACACGTATTTCCACGGGCCATGCCGAAGCATCGACATGCCCGACGCGATGTTGTGCCCGTAGTATTCGCTCACGGCAATATCCCGCCAGTCGCTGGTCTCGTCGTCCAGATAATTGAGCAGCGAAGCACCGTCCCAGTCGTCAGTTCGTTCTGCGCCGCCGATCTCGGCGATGGTTTGGGCGAGATCGACCAATGAACACGCGCCCGCCCGCCGCTGCGCGCCTGCCCAGCGTTTGGGATAGGACACGATCAGCGGCATCCGCGCGGCGTGTTCGTACATATTGTTTTTCCACCACAGCCCGTGATCGCCCTTGTTCTCGCCGTGGTCCGAGCAGTAAATTACAATTGTATTGTCTGCCACTGCGGATTCGTTGAGCGCGGCGAGCAACTCGCCGATCTCATCGTCTAGCCAGTTCACAAAGCCCCAGTACAGCTCGCGTCCCAATTTCGTCTGCTCGGGCGTGGCTCTCGTCACGCCAAATCCAGCCCGCAAATGCTTGTAATTGGTCGGCAAGGTGTCCAAAAAACCGTCGGGAATGTCGGGCATGGGCACTTTGTCTTTGTAGCGCGCGTAATACTCTTCTGGGATGGTCAATGGAAAATGCGGGGCCAGGTAACCGGCCAGCAAAAAGAAGGGCTTGTCATCGGCTTTGCGATCCCGCAAAAATGCACTGCATTCCGCTGTCACCTTCCGATCCTTTTCCAATATAGGCGATGTGTTGCCCGTTTTGAAAGCCGCGGCCCGCCTTTCCCATCCGCGATTTGATTCCCTCATATCACCGTACGCACGCCGCCCGCCTTTGCCGGTTTTTTTTCCCGCGTTAGCACCGGGATAAACATCCCGAAAACCGTAGCGGTGCGTGCTCGCAAAGTGCATTTTGCCACCCAGCCAGCATTCATAGCCCGCCGAGTTCAGGGCGTGGGGCAGCGAAGGGTAATCGTCTGAGGGCAACTGGCAATCATTTGTCCACACCCCACAGCGGCTCACGTATTGCGCCGCGGTAAAACTCGCCCGCGCGGGCGCGCAAAGTGGTGAACTCGTATAAGCCGCGTCAAACACAATGCCCGCTTCTGCCAAGCGATCCAGATGCGGCGTTTGCACAACGGGGTCGCCATAGCACCCCATCACACGCGGGTCGTGTTCATCGGACATAATCATCAGAATATTTGGACGGTCAGACATGAAAATCTCCTTTGTGCGAATCGGCGCGCGGCGCACGCCGCGAAGTTAGGTAACTGGTGTTACACATAGATCAGCACATGCGTTGCTTGTTCAACAGCTTATGATGATAAACCATGCCTTCGGCGACCTACTTTTTGTCAACAGAGAAGACGCGAATGAGCGTCTGAAGAAAAGTAGGCCAGCGGGGTACCTGTCTGCCCTGCCTACCGCCGAGGGCTTTTCGGCAGGCCTACCTGAGGTAGGCAGGCAGGCGACAGGCAGGCAACTGCGTAGCAGGTCAACCGCTTTTGTCGCAGCACGACATGCGCTGGCCTTCAAAGTGGATTGCCGAATAGCTATGGGGTGCGAGACGCCTGCCTGTCGGCAGACAGGGAATAGCGCGCTGTGCGTGATGGCTTTTGTCGATGGCTTTTGTCATGGCATTTTTTACTGACTTATTTGAATATTGCATAACATCAGTTAAGTCATCAGCATGGTTTGCGGTGATGGACGGGATGGCTCCTGTCATTGCATTATAGGATAGGCTCTACCTGTGCGTCTATTTGCAACGCTTGCTTCTCGCTTGACTTTAATAAATTAAACTGTTACAATTTCACAACATTTTTTCTTGGAGCTCGCCGGCCGCTTGTGGGCGAGATGGGTTCTGAATTTTTATTTTCTCTTTGAAGTGATATGGACGGCACACACGTAAATTGCTGTGGCGATTGTACCTCGCTTCAGGCCGAACTGAAAGCGCGAGGCAATCTGCCGCGGCATATTGCAATTATTATGGATGGCAATGGTCGGTGGGCGCAACAGCGAGATTTGCGCCGCACGGATGGGCATCGCTCTGCCCGCGAGACCGTGCGCGATATTGTGCGTGCCTGCGGCGAACTCGAAATCGATGTCCTGACGCTCTTTACTTTTGGCACAGACAACTGGCGTCGTCCCTGGACAGAAGTGTTGTCCCTGATGCAATTGTTGCGCGACTGTTCGTACGAAGAACTCGATGAGTTGCAGCAAAACAACGTGCGTCTCATCGCAACCGGCGATACGGGGCGGTTGGTCAAGCACTCGCGTCAGGCACTTGAAAATGCCATCTGCAAAACTTCTGGCAATGGGGGACTCACGCTCAACTTGGTGCTGAGCTACGACGGTAAAAGCGATATTCTTCAAGCCGTGCAGAGCGTTGCCCAAGATGTGGCGCGGGGGCGCATCTCGCCAGACGCGATTGACGCGGATTTGTTTTCCCAACGCCTGTACACGGGCCGCTTGCCCGATCCCGACTTGCTGATTCGCACCAGCGGCGAAGTTCGTTTGAGCAATTTCATGCTCTGGCAGTGTGCTTACACCGAGTTCTGGTTCACAGATGTGCTGTGGCCCGATTTTAAGCGCGAGCACCTCTACGAAGCCATTCGCAGTTATCAAAACCGAGAACGTCGGTTTGGCAAAACAGGGCTGCAATTGCGCGCGAAAATGCTCGCAAGCGGAACGGGCTATCAGCGGTCAGCAGATAGCGGTCAGTCCGCTCTGCCTGCCTCTACCTATCGGTAAACGGGCGTCTCGCGCCTTTCCATGGGGTGGCCGGGCGGGCTGATAGCTAACATCGGAGGGGTTGTGGCAAAGTCCAATCTGGTTCAGCGCGCGTTGGCAGCGGCAGTTTTTGGTCCGGTTTTGGTGGTGCTGTTCTGGTTGGGCGGCTATGGGTTGCTCGTGGGGTGGGGTGGGGTGGTTTCTGTGGGGGTGTGGGAATTTTATCGCATGCTGTCTCAGAAAGGCCTACACCCCTGGACGGGGTTTGGCATTGTTGCAACGCTTTCATGGTGCGCTGTGGCTTCTTTTTTTCATCTGAATGCTTTCGCGCTTTTTTTCGCTGTTTTATTGCTCGTGATGTTCAGCGTGGCCCTGTTTCGAGATAGTGTAGGTCATCGCCTGCTCAATGCAGGAGGCACGCTTTTGGGGGTGCTTTACGTCGGCTTTTTGGGCAGTTTTGTGCTCGTGGTGAGAAATGCGTTGTCCGGTCAAGGGGCGGTTCTCATTTTACTGGGGATTTGGGCAAATGATGTGATGGCCTATTTTTTTGGACGGTGGTTTGGGCGATGCCACCCCTTCCCCGCCATCAGCCCGAGCAAGACCGAAGCGGGATTCATCGGGGGCCTCCTATCCGCGCTTTTGGTCATGGGGTTTGGCGCGGAGGTGCTCGGTCTGTTCACGGTGATGCAAAGCCTCGCGCTCGGCCTTCTCGTTGGCATTGGGGCACCTTTGGGGGATCTGGTTGAGTCCATGATCAAACGCGATATGAATGTCAAAGATACATCGGAACTGATCCCCGGACACGGTGGCGTGCTGGATCGCTTTGACAGTATATTTTTTGTTTTTCCGCTCGTTTATCTTTATTTGCAAGTGATCTAAAGATGACGCAGATAAAAACGGAGGGGATGGGGCGTTGGGGCTGATCCCCGATCCCCGATCCCCGATCCCTCATGATAAAACGCGTTGCCCTCTTGGGATCCACAGGTTCTATTGGCACAAATGCGCTGCGTGTCTTAAATGGGTTGCCCGACCGCTTTAAACTGGTGAGTTTATGCGCTGGACGCAATGCCGCGTTGCTGTGCGAGCAGGCCGAGCAGTGGCGGCCCAAGCGCGTTTGCATTGCCCAAGGTGCAAAAGAGGTGCAGGCGCGTCTTTCGCCCTTGGGCATTGAAGTGCTTGAAGGGCGCGCGGGCTTGCGCTATTTGGCTGTTGATCCCGACGTGGATTTGGTGATTAACGGCTTGAGTGCAGGCGCGGGACTGCGCCCGACTTTGGCTGCTGTGCGCGCGGGCAAAGATGTGGCGATTGCCAATAAAGAGGCTCTGGTTGTCGCCGGGCATCTGCTCACGGCATGGGCCGCGCAAACAGGCGCCACCTTGTTGCCGATTGACAGCGAGACAACGCCGCTGTGGCAATTGCTGCAAGAGACGAATCGAGACAATGTCAAACGCATCTTATTGCCCGCTTCGGGCGGGCCTTTTTTTCACCATACGCGAGAACAGATGGCCGGTGTGTCGCGCGATCAGGCCCTCAACCACCCCACGTGGCAGATGGGAAAAAAAATTACGATTGACTCGGCCACATTGATGAATAAGGGCTTTGAAGTGATCGAAGCGCAATGGGTTTTGAATTTGCCGGTGTCAAAAATTGATGTGATTATTCATCGGCAGTCCATTGTGCATTGTCTCGTCGAATACGTGGATGGCGGGGTGATGGCGCACTTGAGTACCCCCGATATGCAATTGCCCATTCAGCAAGCATTGGTGCATCCCGAAAGACTCCCCACGCAGGTCGAACCCCTGGATCTGACGCGGGTTGGCACATTGAGTTTTTTCCCGCCCGATACCGCGCGTTTTCCCTGTCTTCAATTGGCTTACGATGCCGCGGAACAAGGCGGCACAGCACCCGCGGTACTCCATGCTGCCAATGAAGTTGCCGTGTATGCTTTTCTCGATGGGCGCATCGGGTTTCTCGATATTCCGCGCGTGATTGCGCAAGCCCTCGAGGATCGCGAGGCAGATAGCACTGCGGATCTCGAGGCGATTTTTGAGGCTGACCGATGGGCGCGAGGCCGTGCCAATGAGTTGGTTTGTTCACTTGAATCATAGAAATGAGGTTTCCCGTGATCGCGGATCTTCTCTATTTTTTGTTTGTGTTGGGCGTGCTGGTGTTTGTCCACGAACTCGGGCATTTTTTGGTGGCGAAAAAATCGGGCATTCGGGTTGAAACATTTTCACTTGGATACCCGCCCAAAGCCGTGGGCATGAAAATTGGTGAGACCGAATACTGTCTGTCGTGGTTGCCATTGGGGGGATATGTCAAGGTTGCTGGCATGGCCGATTTTGGTCACGAAGCGAGCAGGGGCAAGCCCTGGGAATTTCAGTCCAAGCCGCGCTGGATTCAGATGGCGGTGATGGTTGCCGGGCCGGCGATGAACTTTCTTTTGGGCTTTTTGCTGTTGCTGATTCTGAAGATGGCGGCGGGGGAATACGCTTTTTTGGACGATACGCGCGTGGGCGAAGTGAAGACAGACTCGCCCCTGTACACAGCGGGCCTCAGGCCAGGAGATCGCATTTTGACCGTTGGAAATACACCGGTGAATGACTGGGAAGAAATGGCGGACGCGTTTCTCGCTTACACCGGCGACGCCGTGTCTGTTGAAATTGAACGCGCGCCTGAGCGGTTGACGCTGTTTGTCGATTTGACCTCGCCCCCCCGTGAAGGGCTGGGCCTGGGCTATTATATGACCACCGAGGTCGGAGCCATGGTGCCCGGCATGCCCGCTTCAAAAATTGGCCTGCAACCGGGCGATGTGATTACCGCGGTCAATGGGGTGGCGGTGACGATGTGGTGGGAGATGAGCCGCGAGATATCTTCGCAACCCGATGTGAAAATTTCATTGACTTGGCGGCGCAATGGCGAGGAGATGTCGGCATGGCTTACGCCCACGGCTCATGTTTTCAATGGCGAAACCGTGGGACGCATTGGGATTGATTCGGCTTCCAAACGCAATCCCATTCCCTTTTTTAAGGCCGTGCGTCGCAGTGCAACGGAAACCGTCAATTTGTCGATGGCTATTTTTGGATTTGTCAAACGCTTGGTCATTGGGCAAGAATCTAGCAGTGCTTTGGCTGGGCCCGTGGGGATTTTCCAACTGGTGGGGCTAAGTGCTGAGCGCGGTTTTTCCTATCTGCTTTGGTTTATGGCGATGCTCAGCATTAATCTGGGCGTGCTCAACCTGCTGCCCATTCCCATGCTCGATGGCGGCCATCTCACCATTCTCACAATTGAAGGCATTATCCGCCGAGATTTGTCTGCGCGAAACAAAATGCGGCTTCAACAGGTTGGATTTGCATTTTTGCTCTTTTTGATTATTTACGTGACCTTCAACGATATCGGACGCATCTGGTTTGGAAACTAATTGGGACGCGCGCAATATTTTTGGAAAAAGAGAATCTGTTTTTCCCACCCGTTACAGCCAATGATAAAAGCCCTCGCAAGCAGTTCAAATGTGAGGGCTTTTTGTTTTGCGGTGCGTCAGCTATGGTTGAAGCCGCCGCGCGCTGGGCGCAGTTTTTTCGCGCCCATTTGTTTTTCCCGCTCATTTTTCACCTTCCGATTTTTTGCTCTCCTTCCTCATGGGAACGGGCTGGGGGGAAGTTGCTTTTGTTGTCTTTTGAAATACTTTCATCTGACCGCCTGCTGTCTCGCCAAACCGTTGCTGGATCAAGACGATGAGCGCGTCCCATTTTTCAGGGCGCGCCTGACGGTCTTTGAGAAATTGCACGATGTCGGCCCGCGTAATGCCGTGGCGTTTGAACAGCGCGCCGCGTTTTGCCATCAGGGTGTCGGGCGCGTGTGCATAACCGCGGTGGAGTTCTATCGCGTCTGCGAACAGATCGATGAATGTCGCGTTCGACAGCTTTGGCGATAGATCGGTCGCGCATCCAACCGCGCAGAGCAAGAGACAGTAGAGGTGCCGTTTTTTTATCGCAGCGTATCGCATTCGCATAAATAACGCCAGACGACCTATTTTTCCAAGATAAAACAATTGACTTTTGAACCGCGAATTACTAAGTTTGGTGGTGGATTGTGGTGGGTTGTGGTGGACGGGTAAAATGGAAGCATAATCCGTTGTAAAATAAGCACTTAATACTATCAAGATTCCCAAATGTCCGATAACTGTCCCGAGTTTTTCGGCGAATTTGAAAACATCCCCCTCGACGCTAAGGGCCGTTTAATCGTTCCCGCGCCATTGCGGAATGCCCTGCCCAATGGCGTGACTTCGGTTATTATCACGCAGTGGTTTGATGGCTGTTTGGCGGCGTTTGATCCCGACGGATGGCGACGGCTCATTGACCAACTTCGCAACATGGGCCACTCGCAAGTTAAGACGAGACAATTGGTTAGAGGAATGGCGGGACGGGCATCTGAGGTAAAGCTGGATCGACAGGGACGGGCATTGATTCCTCGGAAGCGTTTAGATGCAGTCGGTATTACGGATCGCGCAACGCTGACAGGCGTTGTAGATTGCATTGAAATTTGGGATCCCGATGCGTACAACGCGGCTCAGGATGATGTCGATCTCGAAGCGACAGTAGAAGAATTGGACTTGAGAATAGGACTTGTTTAGGATATTCCAAAATATGGAATACAAATTCAGAATAAAAATTCAAATATTTGGATAATTAAACCAAAAACAATGGGTTATGCACCACAAAGCGCCTGCATATCACATCCCAGTTTTGAGGCATGATGTGTCAAAATATCTCGTAACCGACCCCAATGGAATTTATGTGGATGCCACCCTAGGCGGGGGTGGACACGCGGAAATCGTGCTCGAGTGCCTGGGGAATACCGGCAAATTGATCGGCATCGACCGCGATCCCAAAGCCATTGAAGTCGCGTCAAAACGCCTGACCGCATTCAAAGATCGGTTTTTTGCGGTGCAAGCACCTTTTTGGCATCTCCGACCTATTTTGGCCGATCGCGCCCTCACATCGATCACGGGGATTTTGTTTGATCTAGGTGTCTCGTCTCACCAGATCGACAACGCGCACCGGGGCTTCAGTTTTCAGCAAAATGGCCCGCTCGATATGCGTATGGGACCTGATGCAAAATGCACGGCTCACGAGGTGGTCAATTCGTATTCGCAGAAAGCACTCACGCGCGTCATCAAAACTTATGGCGAAGAACGCGCTGCCCCGCGCATTGCCCGATCCATCTGTGAAAACAGACCCCTCAACCATACGGGCGACTTGGCCGGTGTGATTGCGCGGCACAGTTGGGGCCCCCAAAAGCGCAAGACACTGGCGCGGGTTTTTCAGGCCCTTCGCATTGAAGTTAATGACGAGTTGACACACCTTGAAGGCACGCTCCAAACCGCTGTTGATCTGCTCCGCCCCGGCGGGCGCATTGGCGTTTTGTCCTATCACTCGTTGGAACACCGCGCGGTCAAACGGGTTTTTGAACTGGGCAGCCGCGAGTGTATCGGGCCTGTTGATCTGCCCGCGTGTGCCTGTGAACGCCTGCCCGTATTGACCTTGCCAACCCGCCGAATCCTTCGACCAGGTCGCTCGGAAATCGCCCAAAATCCCCGAGCGCGCCGCGCGGCATTTCGCGCGGCGCAACGTCTCGATGTTTCCGCTCAGCCCTGGTCGTGTCGCCGAGGACCTTTGTCGTGACTCCAGAACCGCGCCCGACCTGGGGAATTTATCGCTCTGGATTTTTGTCGGTCATTCTCTTGGTTGCGGGATTGCTAATTTATATGTGGGGGCATGTGCGAACCCTGAGTCAGGGGCGCGAAATTGATCGGTTGCGCGCAGAGCGCAAAACCCTTTTGCACCGGCAAGAACGGCTCAAGGCACGCACTGCGGGTTTGAAGCAGAGCAATCGCATTCGCGATATTGCGGTTCGAGAATTGGGCATGGTATTTCCAAGCGATCCACCGAAGAATTTGTATTTGAGTCAATAATGGATATCCGCTTAAGAATAATCGCGCTTTGCGGCGTGGGATTCGCGCTGCTTTTGGCGTTTCGGCTGGCTTCTCTGCAAGTCTGGTCGGTGGATGTGTACGCGGATCAAGCGCGCAGCCAGCATGTCAAGAAACGGGTTTTACAAGCCAGCAGAGGGCTCATTTTTGACCGACGCGGCCGGGTGCTGGCGACAAATTTTGAATCCCAATCGTTCTTTCTCAATCAAATATCCGACAGAGATAGCCTGCGCGCGCTCGCGGTCCGGTTTTCTCAACAATCTGGGCGGGATGAAGCACCCATCCTCAAAAAGATCGACCGCTCGCCCTCCTTTGTGTGGCTGGCGCGTCAGGTCATCGATGCCCCTGCCCCCGAAGCATTGCCCGATGGCATCGGGCGCATTGTCGAAATGCGGCGCCATTATCCCATGGGGCCTCTGGCAGGTCAGGTGTTGGGATATACCGACACCGATGGGCGGGGCATTGAAGGGATTGAGCGCGCGTTTGATCCCCTCTTGAGAGGCAAGGCGGGCGAGTTATCGGTGCGCGTGGACGCGCGAGGGCAGATGCTCAGCACCCTCGGCGCGGTTCGGCAGATCCCGGAAAATGGCGATGATCTCACCCTGACCCTCGACGCCGACTATCAGGCCATTGCAGAAGAAGAGCTCCTAAAGGGAATGGAGAAATTCGATGCAAAAAGCGGCATTGCCATTGTGATGGAACCCCATACAGGCGAAATTTTGGCACTGGCAAACGCGCCCTATTACGATCCAAATGATTTTGCACAGTCCGAGCTTTGGATGCGGCGCAACCGCGCGGTGACCGATCAGTTCGAGCCGGGATCTACGTTTAAGATCATGGCATTTGCCGCTGCGCTTGAAGGAGGGGTGGTCGATCCAGAAGATAAAATTTTCTGTGAAAACGGCCGATTGCCCGTTGCGGGCGGCAAGGTGATTCGCGACTCGCATCCTAGTGGCTGGCTGACCGTGCGAGAGGTGATGGAAGAATCGAGCAATATCGGCACGATTAAAATTGCGCGCAAACTGGACAAAGGCCCGCTGTTTCGGCAGATGCGCTTGTTTGGCTTTGGCGCCAAAACAGGTGCGGATTTGCCGGGCGAAGTCGCAGGTCAACTTCGGCATCCGGACGCGTGGTCAAATCGCTCGCTGGAAACGATTTCCATTGGGCAAGAGATCGCGGCGACCGCGCTTCAGGTCGCGGCCGCGTATGGGGCGATTGCCAATGGTGGGCAGTTGATGACGCCGCGTATCTTTCTCAGGGCTTCTCGCAATGATTCCACGACAGTCGAAGGCTCGTCCAAACCGATTCGACGGGTGCTATCGCCCGAAACCGCGCGCACCCTGACGAGTTTGCTCGAGGGCGTTGTCGAGCGCGGCACGGGCAAAAACGCGCGCATCCCCGGTTATCGGGTCGCCGGCAAAACCGGCACCGCGCAGCAAGTAAAAGAGGGACAGCCCGGCTACGACCCCAACCGCTACATCGCGTCTTTTGTGGGATTTTTGCCCGTTGAACGCCCGGAACTGCTGTGTCTGGTGGCCATAGACAGTCCGAAAAATATTCACTGGGCAAGTCTGGTTGCAGCCCCTGTTTTTACCCGCATTGTGCAACGCATTTTGAGCCTGCGGCAAACCCCTTTGCGCCACAGCGCGCCTCTGCTCGATGAACAGCTTCCCCCGCGCGCACGCGCGGACATCCATCTGGTGGGCCTTTCGCGCAAGGCCGCGACCGATGCCCTGAAACGCCTGGGCATGACCTATCAAATTGCGGGCGAGGGCGACCGCGTCGTTGGGCAGCATATTGACATTGCGGAAAATAATGTCTCGCTGTTTTTGTCTTCTGCCCCCATCGCGGACCCCGAGCATCGCAGTGGTTCTGTTTCGCTTTACATGCCCGATTTGCGCGGGGCACCCGTGCGGCAGGCGGTCGCCCAACTGACGCAGATGGGTCTTCAGATCAAAATTTTGGGCAGTGGACGGGTGATCGCACAGTCGCCCGAACCGGGTGCCCCGGTAAAAAAGGGAACGGTGTGCGAGGTTGAATGCAAACGCGAAAGTTGAGCTATGCGCCTGCGAGAATTGCTGATCGATATGCCCGAGGTCCTCAGTACGCGCGGCAATAATCCCGCTATCGGGGGGATGGCAACCCATTCGGAGCGCGTCCGAGAAGGCGATGTATTTGTCGCGCTCCGTGGCGATGTCGATTTCGCGGATCGGCATCCCTTTATTTGGCAGGCGGTTCGGGCGGGTGCTCGGGCCGTGGTTGCCGAGCGCGATGTCGATGTGGGGAACGCGGCTTTTGTTTTGACGGGCAACACGCATCGCGCGCTCGCCCACCTCGCCAAGCGTTTTTACCACAGGCCGAGCGAGCAGCTAAAAATGGTCGGCGTGACGGGCACCAATGGCAAAACATCGACCGTTTATCTCATTTACGCGGTGCTTGAGGCCGCGGGATTTACGCCGGGCCTGATTGGAACCATCGAACACCGCCTCGGCACGGCGCGCGAAATGTCGCGCAATTCCACGCCGCAGGCACACGATCTACACCGCATGTTTCGCGCGATGGTCGATGCGGGTTGCCAGTCGGCAGTGATGGAAGTGACATCGCACGGACTGGCGCAAAATCGGGTGTTGGGCATTGCCTATGATGTGGCTGTATTTACCAATTTGACGCGCGATCATTTGGATTATCACGACACGCCGGCGGCCTATTTGGCCGCCAAGGCTCGGCTCTTTGACAATCTCAGACGAGATGCTTGCGCGGTCGTCAATGCAGACGATGCAGCATCCAAACCCCTGGTGCAAAAATGTTCCGCGCGGTTGTGGGGCTATGGCCGATCACACGAGGCGACCGTACGCATTTTAGCGGGGCAAACGTCTCCGCGCGGCACATGGCTTTGCTTGCAAACACCGCGCGGCAAGATGGATTTGGAACTGGGTCTTCGGGGCGATTTTCAGTTCTACAATGCCACAGCCGCGGTCAGTGTGGGGCTCGCATTGGGCGTCGAACCCCGCGTTATCGCAGATGCCTTGCGCGAGGTTCGGGTTCCGGGTCGTTTTGAAGACATTGACTGCGGTCAGGATTTTGGGGTGGTTGTCGATTATGCCCACGCGCCAGATGGCCTAAAAAATGTGCTTCAAACCGCGCGCGCGTTTGCAGGCGGGCGATTGATTTGCGTGTTTGGGTGCGGCGGCGACCGCGACAGGGGCAAGCGACCCGTGATGGGCGCGCTGTCTGCACAGTTGTCCGATCTGTCTGTGGTGACATCGGACAATCCGCGCACCGAAGACCCGGACGCCATTATTGCCGATATTTTGCCCGGCGTGGGCGACGCGCCGCACATCGTTGAACCCGACCGCCGACGGGCCATTGAAAAGGCGATAGCAAACGCGCGGCCGGGCGATCTCGTGCTCATTGCGGGCAAAGGGCATGAAAATTATCAGGATATCCACGGGGTCAAAACCCATTTTGACGACCGGGAAATCGCGCGGGAAATACTCAGATGGAAGGTTTAACACTATCAGAGGTGATCACAGCGGTGCAGGGGCAATGGATGGGGCAGGGCGATCCATCTGCTGTTGTGCCCACAGGGGTCAGTATTGATACGCGGACCCTCAGGCCGGGCGATATTTTCTTTGCATTGTGCGGCGAAAAGGTTGATGGTCACCAATTTATCGGTGCTGCATTTGCACAGGGCGCGTGCGCCGCGGTGGTCAGCAGGTCGCGGGTTGACGCGCACAAAGAGGGCGCGGTCGCCGTCGATGCGCCGGATCTGGCTCTGGGCGACTTGGCGCGGGTGTATCGCAGGCGTTTCGACATCCCCGTGATTGGCATTACGGGAAGCAACGGCAAAACCACGACCAAAGATATGGTCGCTGCGGTTTTGAGCACGCGGTATCGGGTTTTGGCAACACGGGGAAATCGCAACAACCGACTGGGGGTACCGCTCACATTATTTGATTTGTCGTCGCAATGCGATGTGGCGGTGATTGAAATGGGCATTAGCGAACGCGGGGGCATGCGCTATCTGTGCGACATTGCACAACCGACCATTGGGATGATAACCAATATCGGTCCCGCGCATCTCGAGTTTTTCGGCTCTGTAGAGGGTGTGGCAAAAGCCAAAGGGGAACTTCTGGAATATCTGGACGAGTCTTCAATGACTATCTTAAATCTCGACGACCTGTTTTTGTTCAAGGAGAGAGCAAAAGTTAAGGGGAGACTCCTTGGCATCGGCATCGAGCAGATATGTCAGTTTCGTGGGGAGGGACTCAAACTGGATCAGAAGGGCTTGGGCCATTTCTCTCTACAGAGCCATTCTTTTCACCTGTCCATTCCGGGCAAGCACAATGTGTATAACGCGCTGATGGCCGCGGCCGCGGGTTGGGCACTCGATGTGCCCTTGGAAGATGCGGCAAAAGCGCTTGAAAACTTTACCCTGACCGAACTGAGAAGTCAGGTGCTGGAACACAATGGGATTCGCATGATCAACGACGCGTACAATGCCAACCCCGCGTCGATGCGGGCAGCACTCGAGACCCTGTCGCAAATTGAGGCAAAAGGGCGTCGCGTCGCGGTGGTCGGCGATATGCGCGAATTGGGGCCGATAACCCCTGACGCGCACCGCGCGCTGGGGCGCGAAGCGGGCAGTCGGCAAATCGACGCACTTTTTGCCCTGGGCGATCAGGCCGCGGCAGTTGTTGAAGGCGGGCGCGAAGCGGGCATGGATCAGGCGTGGGCTTATGCGGACCAAAACGCATTGACCCGCGCGTTGCAGGCTTATCTAAAACCCGGAGACTGCATGCTCATCAAGGGTTCGCGCGGCATTGCCCTGGAAGGCGTGGTCGCCGCTCTGGGGTTTGACGGACGCGCGACGAGCGAACCACTATGACTTTTACAAACGAACAACGCTATCGACAAACCTGGGTTTCACTGCTGCTCACCGTGGTCGTGCTGGTGGGCTTTGGCACGGTGATGGTGTATAGTGCCAGTTCTGGGTTGGCGCAACTGCGATTTGACAACGGCAATTTTTTTCTCAACCGCTGGGCCATTCGCATGGTCATCAGTTTGATTGCGATGGCGGTGCTGATTCACATCGACTATCGGGTGTGGCGCAAAAACGCGCGTGTGCTGCTGGCGATAGCATTTGCCTTTTTGCTGGTTGTACTCATCCTCAAACTCTTTGGCATTGGCAAGGTCAGAGGCGCGTATCGCTGGATCCCATTGCCGGGGGGGCAATTTCAACCCGCGGATATGATGCGCGTGGTGCTGGTGCTTTATCTGGCCGATTCCCTCACGCGGCGACAGGATGTGATCGAAAATTTCAAATCGGGCTTTTTGCCGCAGGCCGTAGTGATCGGCACCGCGATGGGGATGATTTTGATGCAACCCGATTTGGGCACGGCCATGGCGATTGGGTTGACCTGTGCCTTGATGCTCTATCTGGGCGGTGTGCGGATGCGACATCTCATCGCCACGTGCGCGTGTCTCTTGCCTTTTCTGTATGTGATCGTTTTTGTTTTTGGCTATCGCCGCGCGCGCGTGATGACGTTTCTTTTTCCCAGCGACGATGTGCAAAATACGGGCTATCACTTGGCGCAATCCCTTCTCGCCTTGGGCAGTGGCGGGGTGTGGGGCACGGGGTTGGGACAGGGCCAGCAAAAGTATTTCTTTTTGCCCGAGCCGCATACGGATTTTGTATTTAGCATCGTGGGCGAAGAACTCGGTTTGCTGGGCACCATGCTCGTTCTGATTTTGTTTTTGATTTTTGGGCGGTTGGGCTTTCGCATTGCCCGCAAGGCTCCCGACACCTTTGGTTTTATGCTCGCGTCTGGCATCACGATGACGATCTTGATTTACGCCATGATTAACATGGGCGTGGCGACCGGGTTGCTGCCTGTCACGGGACTTCCCCTTCCCTTTATCAGCTACGGCGGCTCCTCCTTGATGTTTACACTCTCTGCAACAGGTGTGCTGATCGGCATTGGCCGGGCGAGTGTTCGGGACAAAACCAATCGCTCACCGCTCGCTTCTCGCGCTGCTCCCTCGCACGCGATTTACAGACGCCCCCATCTCACCATTTCCCCGCGTTGATCGCTTTCTCATGGTCACATTCGACGCCGGCACCCGAGTGCATTTTGTTGGCATTGGCGGCGTCAGCATGAGCGCGCTGGCCGAATTGCTCGCCGCGCGCGGCTGCCGCGTTTCGGGTTCTGACCGCCGGGCTTCACCGCTCACCCGAAGGTTGGAGCGGCTCGGCATTCCCATACAAATTGGACACGCGCCAAGCGCGATTGGCCATGCCGATTGCGTCGTTTACACATCCGCGACAGATGCTGAGAATCCCGAGAGAAAAGCCGCGCGCAAACGAGGCATTCCCCTGTTGCGCCGCGCGGAATTGCTCGGGCAACTCACCTATTCACACCTCGCAATATGCGTGGCGGGTACGCACGGCAAGACCACCACGACGGCAATGATTGCGACCATGCTGATCGCGGCAGGGCGCGACCCAACCGCGCTCGTCGGAGGCGTGATGCAAGGTTGGAACACCGGGTTGCGCCTCGGCAAGGGCGCGCTGTGGGTGGTGGAAGCCGACGAATACGACCGCTCTTTTTTGACCCTAAAACCCCATGTTGCCGTGGTGACAACGCTGGAACCCGACCACCTCGACTGCTACGAAGATATGGACGATATCCGCGCGACCTTTGAACAATTTGTCAATGCCCTGCCCGATGATGGCTGCGCCGTGTTGGGAGCAGATGCCGCAGAGATACGCATGCTCGATCTCAGTGATCGATTTCACAAAATAACCTGCGGCGTGACATCGGGCGATCTCCGCGCACGGGGCATTGAACAAGACGGTTTTGGCACTGCGTTTGACGTGTTTGAACGCCAGACCCGATTGGGCCACCTGCGCCTGCAAGTGCCGGGCAAACACAATGTGACCAACGCCCTATCGGCCATTGGGGTGGGCAAATACCTCGGCCTAACTTGGGAAGACATTCGCGCGGGTGTCGAAGCGTTTCCAGGGGTTCATCGCCGGTTTGAAATGCTCGGCGAAGCGCGGGGGATCGCGGTGGTCGATGACTATGCCCATCATCCCACGGAAATTGCCGCCACCCTTCACGCCGCGCGACGCGGATGGCGCGGGCGTCTCGTGGTGGCGTTTCAACCGCATTTATATACCCGCACGCGCGACTTTGCCCGCGACTTTGCCCGCGCGCTGCAACGGGCGGATCGCGTGTGGATCACCGAGATTTATCCCGCGCGGGAAGCCCCCATCCCCGGTGTGAATGGCCAGTGGCTCGCCGATCAAATCCCCGGCGCGCGCTGCGCGCCCGAGCTAAATGATTTGAAAGCGGCCTTGTTAAACGACCTGCGCGCGGGCGATTTGCTGGTGGTGATGGGTGCCGGAGACATTGAAACGGTCGCGCGCGATGTGTACCAAACCCTCAGAGAGACGTAAAGCCGATGCACAGTTCACAACGCGATATGCTCGCTCGCGAAATCGAAGCGCGATGCCGCGGAAAACTCAAGCGCGACGAGCCCCTGTCCAAACACACGACATTTGGGTTGGGCGGCGCGGCAGATCTCTTTTTTGCCCCCGCGGATCTGTGTGATCTGTCCCGTGCCGTGCCCCTGATCAAAGACGCCGGACTCCCGATTTTTCCGCTGGGTGGAGGAACAAATACGCTGGTGCGCGATGGCGGATTTCGCGGGTTGGTCATTTCACTCACCGCGGGCGCGCGGCAGATTGAAATTGGGGATGGCGAAGGCGTCATACAGGCCGGGGCGAGCACGCAGGTGGTGGCGCGAAAATGCCAGCGCGCGGGCAAAACCGGTTTGGAATTTGGGTGCGGGATTCCCGGCACTATCGGCGGCGCGATCTGGGGCAATGCAGGCGCGTGGGGCGGCGAAACAATGGACCCTTTGACGTGGTTGCGCGGGATTGATCTCGGAACGGGTCGGGAAGTCTATCTCGAGCGCGAGGACATCTCTTGTGGATATCGGCACACGCACCTGCCCGCTGATCTGCTCATTGTCGAAGCCGGATTTCGCCTTGCAGAAGACGACCCCCAAACCATTGCCGCCGCGATGGATCGCATGTTGGCAGAGCGCAAACACACGCAACCGCTGTCGAATCGCAGCTCGGGGTGCATTTTTAAGAATCCCCCGGGCCATTCTGCGGGGGCACTCATCGACAAAGCCGGGTGCAAAGGGATGTCGGTCGGCGCGGTTGAAGTGTCGGATGTACACGCCAATTTTATGGTCAACCTCGGCGGGCATTCCGCCGAAGATGTACTCGAGCTGATCGCGCGGGTTCAAACGCGCGTTTTTCAGGTTCACCAAATTGAATTGCAGCCAGAAGTCAGAATATTGGGCGACCAATAAACTTTTCCCGGGAGGATTTGATGGCGAGACAGACACCTCTTTACACGTCTTACAGATCTACAGTGACGCATGGCGCGATGCACGTAGCGCAGAAGCGTCCGCGAAAGCTCGCGCGCTGGGTGATTGTTGTCACCCTGTTGGGCCTGCTGGTTGTGGGTATCCAAAATGCCTATTCATCGCTGGCTGATTCAGATTTTTTTCGCATGGCTCATATTCGGGTGCGCGGCAATACCCTCTTGTCTGCAGCCGATGTGATCGCGTATTCGCAATTGCAGGTGGGCACAAACCTCTTTGCCTGTGACATCGCATCTGCAACAGAACGCCTCGCGCAACAGCCGATGGTCAAAAAGGTGCTGCTGCACAGAGAACCGCCAGAAACGCTGGTCATTATCCTCGAGGAACGCCGCCCGGTGGGGCTGTTGAATACGCCCGACGGTTTGAGGGGGTTGGATGCGTCTGGCACAATTTTTCCCCTGTCTCCCGCTGCACAGGTGGATTTGCCCATTTTGACGGGTGTTGATTTGCAGCGGGATGCGGATGGTGCTTGGGCGCGTGCGCTGGCGGGATTTGTGACGGAATTGCAAGTTCGCATGCCGGCGTTTTGGCGTGAAATTTCAGAAATTCGCACGGATGATCCCCACTCGGCGACCGTTTATCTGGTGGCCGATGATCTGGCACTCAAGATGCGTTTTGAAAATCCCGAACAGCAGATTCGGAATTTCCGCGCGTATACTCAGGCCGTGTCTGGCCCTGGATTAGACCTCGCATATATTGACCTGCGCTATCGGGATCAGGTGGTTGTGGGCAGGCGCAGTGAGTGAAAGGACCCGCACGATGGATCGGATCGTTGGACTCGATATTGGCACCACCAAGGTCTGCGTTATTGTGGCCGAAGTTGAAGATGACGGCAGCCTCAAAATTACGGGGGTGGGCAGCAGCCCCTCTGATGGCCTCAAGCGCGGCGTGGTGGTCAATGTGGAAAAGACCGTGCAATCAATTCGCACGGCTATCGAAGAAGCACAGCAGATGTCGGGCACGCGCATCGGTGCTGTTTATGCGGGCATTGCCGGCGATCACATCCGCAGCGTGAACACGCGCGCGGTTGTGGCTGTGTCGGGGCCGGACAACGAGATCACGCCCAATGATGAAGAGCGCGTGATCGAAGCGGCCAAAGCCGTCTCCATTCCCATGGATCGGGAAATCGTTCACGTATTGCCGCAGTCTTTTGTGGTTGACGATCAGCCCGGTATAAAAGACCCCATTGGCATGTCGGGGGTGAGACTCGAAGTCGACGTGCATATTGTGACCGGTGCTGTCACCTCGGCGCAGAATATCTGCAAAAGCATTCGCCGCGCGGGTGTGGAGGTCGTCGATCTGGTGCTCGAGCCCATTGCTTCGAGTTATGCTATCTTGACGCCCGACGAGGAAGACATGGGCGTGGCATTGGTCGATATCGGAGGTGGCACGAGCGATCTGGCGGTGTTTTACGATGGGTCCATTCGCCATACAGCCGTTGTGGGATTGGGGGGGGAAAATGTAACGCAGGATATGGCCATTGGTTTGCGTACACCCTGGAAACAAGCCGAAGCCCTGAAGCGAGAATCCGGCTGTGCATTGCAATCACTGGTCGCCCTCAACGAGACAGTGGATGTGCTGGGGGTTGCTGGACGGCCTTCTCGGAAGATGTCTCGGACGAAAATGGCCTCGATTATTGAGGCGCGCATGGAAGAAATTTTGGGACATATCAATCGGGAAATTCGCCGTACCGACTACGCGAGTTTGCTCGGTGCGGGCATTGTGCTCACAGGTGGGGGGGCAATGCTGGAAGGCTGTGCCGAACTGGCTGAAGAAGTTTTTGGATTGCCCGTAACCATTGGCAAACCCCAAGGGATAACCGGGCGAGCAAATGCCGTGAAGGAACCGATCTACGCCACCGGTATTGGGCTGGTGAAATTTGGTCTGTTTCACCAGAACCGCAATTTTATGTCGAATGAAGGCGACTTTTTCGATTCAATTTTGGTCCGTATGAAAAACTGGGCTCAAAATTTCTTTTAAGTCGCTATCGGCGATCAGCTCATGGATTTCATGACCTTTTTGACCCTGTCAAAAAATTCAGCGTTGTAGTACCAAACTGCCAACTGCTAAAATTAGGAGGTATCCCTTGGTAACTTTTTCTCTTGTTAATGTTCAAGCCAAGATCAAGGTCGTAGGCGTCGGAGGGTCGGGTGGCAATGCGATCAATCGCATGATCGAGTCGGAGTTGCAAGGCGTTGAGTTTATTGCCATCAATACCGACGAACAAGATCTCGAACTTTCAAAGGCATCTCAGTGCATTCAAATTGGGCGCAGTGTGACGCGCGGTTTGGGGGCAGGTGCCATTCCCAAAGTTGGCGCAGAGGCCATTGATGAAAACCGCAATGAGGTCGGCGAGGCATTGGCCGATTCCGATATGGTTTTTGTGACTGCTGGCATGGGGGGGGGCACGGGTACGGGGGCATCGCCCATTGTTGCCGAAATCGCTCGCGATGCCGGCGCGCTCACTGTGGGGATTGTGAGTACGCCTTTTAAGATGGAAGGCATGCCGCGCCTGCGAAATGCCCAATCGGGCATTGACGCCCTGAAAAAAGCCGCGGATACCGTGATCATTATTCCCAATCAGCGGCTTTTGGAAATCAGTTCAGAAGACACAACGCTTCGAGAGGCGTTTCTGATCGCGGACGATGTGTTGTTGCAGGCCACGCGGGGCATTTCCGATTTGATCACCATACCCGGCGAGGTGAATCTCGATTTTAATGACGTGCGTACGGTGATGCAAGCAGGGGGCGATGCGCTGATGGGTACAGCCGAAGCGTCGGGCGAAAATCGGGCGATTACAGCAGCCGAAAAAGCATTGAACAGTCCATTGCTCGACAATGTATCTGTGACCGGTGCTCAGGGGGTGCTGGTGAATATTTCGGCCAGCAGTGAACTCAAGCTGTTTGAAATGGATAAAGCCGTGAATCTCATTACCGATGCCGTGGGCCACGAAGCCAATATTATATGGGGCACAGTGCTCGATGATGGTTTGGAAGACGAATTGCGCGTGACAGTTATTGCCACGGGTCTCAATACAAATCCATCGGAAAAATCCGATGGCGCGAATGCGAATATCAATTACCACCCAAACGGTCCCCGCGTGATTGGCGCAGAGATGCCCACCGATCTGAACGATCTCCGCGTGAATGGCTCAGAGGTGCCCACCTTTATGCGAAAAGCTGAACCGGATGATCCCAATTTGGACGCCGAGGAAAAATCCGACAGCGGCGATGTATCCCTCAACGACTTGGAATATCCCACATTTCTTCGCAGGCAGATGCAGCAAGAAGGGTGAAAAGGGCGACTGGGGACACCCCAACGGGCGGGTACAGGGACGCTGCGCCACTTTGCACTGTTTTTATGTCCTCCCAAACACAGGCATATTTTTACGCAATTTTGGCCGTGTTCCTGTGGTCCACAGTGGCGACGGCATTTAAGCTGTCCCTGCGCGTCTTAGACCCCATTCAACTTTTGTTCTACGCGGTATTGACGTCGTCCATTGCTCTGGGCACAATTCTAACTGTTCAGGGCAAGTGGCCGGCGGTTTTTTTGTGTACCCGACAGCAGTATCTGCACGCCTTGGGCTTGGGGTTGCTCAATCCGTGTGCTTATTATCTCGTGTTGCTGCACGCCTATCATCTGCTGCCGGCACAGGAAGCCCAACCGCTGAATTATACGTGGGCGATTGCACTGGCGCTGTTGTCCATTCCGCTTTTGAAACAAAAATTGACCGTGTGGGATGCAATGGGCGGGGGGGTGAGTTACGCGGGCGTGTTTGTGATTTCTACTCGGGGCGATGTGATGGGATTTCGGTTTTCCAATCCCATGGGCGTGGGACTAGCCCTGTTCAGCAGCGTTTTGTGGGCGCTGTACTGGATTTTCAACAAACGGGATACGCGAGACCCGGTCGTGGGCCTCTTTTTGAATTTTATTTTTGCATTGCCCTTTGTTCTGACACTCTGCATCATGACGTCAGATGTTCGGGTCGATATACAGGGGTTAGGCGGCGCGATTTATATCGGACTGTTTGAAATGGGCATTACATTTGTGCTGTGGTTGTCCGCGATGAAACTGACGGATCACACGGCTCGAATCGGAAATCTCATTTTTTTGTCCCCATTTTTATCCCTGGTCTTCATCCACTTTTTGGTGGGGGAAGACATATTTCCCTCCACCTATGTCGGATTGACGCTGATCATCGCCGGTTTGATCGTGCAACAGAGAAAATCGCTTCACTTTCAACAATGAGAAAAGGCCGTTTTCGTGAAACCCATAAGGAAAGGAGCACGCAGTGAAAGCGATTATGTATGTAACAATGGCGTTGTTGCTTACGGCTACTTCAGGCATGGCAGAGCGCAAGCCTCTCGAAAAAAAACACCGAGAGATCAAACCCGGTGCCACAGTCATCAAGGTACCCAACCCCAAGCAGCATGATGGCTATGATCTTGCCAAAAAAAACATGAAGTGACCTACAATGAGACGACAGGGCTTTATACTTACCGGTATTGGCAGACCGATAGCACGTATGTCGATTTGCTTTATGAACCCTCCAACCGACTAAATGTGACAGTTGCTTGCACGGTGGTCTATGATCCTGAAACAGATGAATACACCTATACGTACCACCTCATCAATAGCAAGGACACAGTGTACAGCCTTTAATTGTATTTGCTTTAGATATAGACCGTAGCTGTGGGGTATTGTTTCGGCTGCAGGTACCCCGCTGGCCTACTTTTTTTCAGACGCTCATTCGCGTCTTCTCTGTTGACAAAAAGTAGGTCGCCGAAGGCATGGTTTATCATCATAAGCTGTTGAACAAGCAACGCATATGCTGATCTGTGCGTAACATCAATTATTCACGATTGAGGGAGGAGTTTATGTCTGAACGTCCGAATATCTTGATTTTGCACAGCGATGAACACAGTTTTCGCTTTTTGTCCGCGCGGAGTCGTGAACGAGGGGGCGAACCCTGCCGAACGCCCGTGTTGGATGATTTGATCGCACGGGGGGTGAATTTCGATGCGGCCTATTGTCAGATGCCGCTGTGTACCCCGAGTCGCATTTCAATGCTGACCGGGCGGCATGCCCATCGGTGTGGGGCATGGAGTAATGGATCCATTCTCGATCCGAATTTGCCGACCTTTGGCAGCCACTTTCAAGCCAACGGGTATGAGACTGCGGTGGTGGGCAAGACGCATTTGGGTGGATCATTGCAACACGCCGGATTTGGCGCGCGGCCCTATGGCGATTTTGGTGGCCCGTGTAGCCATCAACCCGACCCTTTCAATGCCTCGGATGGGTTGCGGTCGCGCACGGTGGATGCGGGCATCAGCGAAGTCCCCGAGTCGCTTTTGCAAGAAAATACGATTGTGCGCGAGTCGCTGGCGTGGTTGCGCGAGCACCGCCATGCCAATCCGGACACGCCGTGGCTGGTCTATACCTCATTCAGCCGACCGCACTTCCCGCTGACCGCGCCCAAGCGATTTTTTGATCGGTATTATCCCAACGGGGTCACGCGGCCATGGGTGCGGCGCACAGGCGACAGCGCCGACCATCCGATGAGCGTGGGCGCGATCAAGGGGTTTCGCACGGAAGAGATCGCCGAAGATGAGATGATGAAGGCGCGCGCGGCGTATTTTGCGGCGGTGGATTTTTTGGACGAAATTCTGGGCGATTTTCTGGCCTTGCTCGACCGCGATGGGTTTTTGGACAATACCGCGATCGTCTATACTTCAGATCACGGGGAACTCGCGGGCGAACACGGGATTTGGTGGAAAAATACATGGCATGAAGCCGCTACCCGCGTGCCCTTTATTGTTTCGCTCCCCGAACATCGCAATGGGAATTTGGATGCTCGAGAAATCCGAACGCCCGTCAGCCTGGCGGATCTGTTCCCCACGCTTTGCGGATTGGCGGGCCTGCATTGTCCGGAGGGTTTGGATGGCGTGGATCTGACGGATGTGCTGACAGGAGGCTCGCGCGCGGCCCTGGATGACCGCGCGGGGGTGATTACCGAGTCGCCAACCCCGCGCTGGGGCACGGGCACGGAGTTTAGGATGATTCGCTCGCAGCAGTACAAGTACATCGCGTTTCGCGAGTGCGAAGACTTGGCCTTCGATATGGATGCCGACCCCGACGAGCAACGCAATTTGTTGCAGGCCGATCCCGACAATCCCGCGTTGAAGGTGCTGCGAGACGCTGTGATGGATGGATTTGATTTTGCCGATGTGGAAGCCCTGCGCGAAAAGCAAACCGCGGCGTTGCGCGCCAAATATCCCGCGCGGGTCAAAATGCACACCCCCAATCAGATTTTGCGGGGCGATGGCAAATTGGTCGAGGCGGATACGCCTTTGTACGCGCCGGACGTGATCAGCGATGATCTCTCACGAGATTTTGGCGATTATCCCGCGCGGTAATGGTTTTTTCCTATGGCTTTTGTCATGGCATTTTTTCGATAGCTTATCTGAATGCCGCGTAACATCAGTTAAACAAAAAAAGGAGCGTGATGAACGACCACATCCAAACTGCTCGCCATGTCGCCTTGGACCTTCTCAAACCGTCACCGCGCGACCTTGAGCGCGGCATAGAACTTCACGAGCACGCGCTCGTCGTTGAATCTTACGGCCTCGGGCTGCGTTCACCTGTGGATCCCGACCCGGTCAATGCGGCGATTGCGGCGGGCGCGTCCGACCGCGAACTTCAAGACCTCACCGAAGACATGGGCATGACCCGCTGGGCACTCACGCCCGAACTTCGGCGAGAATATCGGGAAGCCTGGCGCGCCTCGGGCGTCACATGTACTTTTCAAAACGCGGGTGAAGAGGGCAATGATCCCCTGCGCCTTATCAAACGCCTCGCGCGACACACGTACATCACCGACGCGATGCCGGATTTTCTCCAGCGCGCCACCACACCCGACGACATTGTCGCGGCCCACAAAGCCGGCAAACGCTGCACGTATCTCACGTGCAATGGCATTCCGCTCGCCGGCGACCAGACCAACCCACCTGAAGAACTGCGCTACCTCCGCGTCTTTGCACAGTTTGGGGCGCGCATGATGCACCTCACGTACAACCGCCGCAATCCCATTGGCGATGGCTGTGGTGAACCCCGCGACGGGGGCTTGAGCGACTTTGGGCATGCCGCGGTTGCTGAAATGAACCGCCTCGGCATCATCATTGACCTGTCCCACACGGGTTGGCAGACCTGCCTCGACGCGGCCAAAGCATCCGAGCAACCCGTGGTTGTCAGTCACGCGGTCGCTCGCGCCCTGAATGAACACATCCGAAGCAAGCCCGACGCGGTCATCCGCGCGGTTCTCGACACGGGGGGCACCATGGGCATTACAAACGTCCCCGCGTTCCTAGGCCGCAGCGGCGACATCACTGCCTTTCTCGACCACATCGACTACGTCGCCAAAACCTTTGGAACCGACGCGGTCACCATCGGCACGGACCGCGCCTATGTCTCTCAAGGCGTGGCGCGAGCCAACCGCAAACTCAATGCCCGTCCCAAACCGCGCGGCCGCTGGGAGGCCCTCTGGCCCCCCGGCGATCCCCTCACGTCACCCGAATGGCGGCAACCCCATCAAGAACAGAGCCTCGCATGGACCAACTGGCCCCTCTTCACTGTGGGCCTTGTGCAACGGGGTTATCGCGATGCCGATATTGCAAAAATCATTGGGGGCAACATCCTCCGCGTGGCAAAAGACGTTTGGAAAAATTCAGCGTACTCGGTCTTATGATCAGGAGTAACAGATGCGATTTTATTTGAAACTTTTCCTCGCTTTCAGTGTAACTTTTGGTATTCTCATAAGCATCGTGGAGGTCTTCATTCACGGGAGGTCGATCTCCGGCGTCGTCATACAGGCGATTTTGTTTGGTTTTTTTCTGGCACTCATTGTGGGCAGTTCGCAAAAAAGCTCGGTCAGGCGGCAAGGCTTCGATGTATCGGAAGACACGCTTCGCGTACATCAAAGCCGGAACCTGTTTTTGTCGCGCCCTTGTGAAACGGCATTTGAGGACTGCCTTCGCGCGCTTGAATCCTTCGGGAAAAGCAACGTGAAAATCGCAGACCGATCAACGGGCAAGATAGAAGCAACCACCGGATGGGGTTGGAATATTTTGGGCGATAAGATCACATTTCGGATTTCGGAATCGGGAGACAATCAGACAGAGGTTGCGATTTCGAGCAGGCCAATTTTGCGACACGCGGTTGTAGATGGGGGTAGAAATCTCAAAAATGTCGAGACCATCTCCAATTTTCTGCGGCAAATGGGATCGTAGCAGTCTGTCTTACCATTGAAAACACACTTCTGGAGGAAATCATGAGCATTGACAACGCGCGGCAAATCTACGAAGACTTGGGCGTCGCGCCCGTAATCAACGCAGCGGGCTATCAGACGGTCATTGGCGGGTCGCGGGTCGGCCCTGACGTGCAAGCCGCGATGGACGTGGCGAACCGCTACTTTGCAAACATGGAAGACCTGCTGAAAAAAACCGGTGCGATCATCGCGGACACACTCGGCACAGAGGCCGCGCTGGTCACGCCCGGGTGCGCGGCGGCATTGGCACTTGGCGCGGCCGCGTGCATGTCGGGCAGCGATCCCGAGAAAATGGAACAGTTGCCCGATACAACGGGGATGAAGCACCGCATTTTGATTCAAAAAAAACAGCGGTATCACTACGACCGCGTGCTCACCATTTTTGGCGCCAAACTCGTGGAAGTTGGGGATGACAACGGAACGACCGCGGCCCAACTCGAAGCCGCGATTTCAGACGAGACCGCGGCCGTTCACTATTTCGCCCCCGGGGATCAGACGGGGGTCTTGTCGCCCGAAGACGTGATCCGCATTGCCCACGCCCATGGCATTCCCGTTATTGTTGACGCGGCGAGCCAGGTCTATCCGCTCGACACCATGCACCGGTATCCCGATATGGGCGCAGACCTGATCGGCTATGGCGCGAAATACATTGGCGCGTGTCACTCCACGGGGATTTTGTGCGGGCGCGCAGATCTGATCGACGCGGCTTTTTTACACTCTTTTATCGGGTATGAAACCTGCGATTACGAGACCTTGGGCCGACCGCTCAAAGTCGACCGGCAAGAAGTGATCGCGGTTGTCGTCGCGCTGCGCGAGTGGTTCAGCATGGACCACGGCGCGCGCTTGGCCGCGTACAAGCGCAAATCCGAATCGCTTCTCGCAGACTTGAAGGACATCCCCCACATCGCGACCGAGTTCGTGACCGACAGGCGCAGTCTGAGCGATGGGGTGCAAATTACAGTGGATGAAACCGCACTGGGCAAAACCGCGGTGGAAATTATCGACGAACTTCGGCAGGGCAGTCCGTCCGTGTGGGTGCGCGGCAGCGACAACGCGTTTCGCGTCGCGGTGACAAATCTCGTAGGAGACGACCAAAAGATCGTGACCGCACGCCTGCGCGAGGTGTTGATGAACTAACTTGCGACACAGGTTCCCAACGCAAAAAACGCCATTGGCAAATCGCCGATGGCGTTCGTGCTTATGGGTTGCACGCGGGGATGGGTCATGGAACAACAACTATGTCGCGTAGTGGATTTGACACAAAAGCGGTTCTGCACCCCTCGCGATCACCGAGAGGTTTGCGATGGCAACTTCCGGCCTTGCGTCATTTCGGCATCTGTTAGAGGCACAGGCGTGAAGCGATTTTATCCAGTGCGCTCAGAATCGCATCGCGTCCTGCCGCTCCATCAACCAGTGTTGTAATTTTTTTCTCTTTGAACGCCCACTTTTCGACCAACAAGTCCTTCAGTACCTCAACATCGTTCGGCGGTCCTTCCAGGTCTTCTACGCTCACATCAACATATTCCCCTACCCCAATAAGCAAAGCGTGTTTCTCTGCAAGTGCCGAACCGGCGACGCAGAGCAAAATGCCCACACACAGCACCAAATTGCGAACATACATTTCAATACCTCCCATCTTAAAATCAGCCAAACACCTACTGAATCTGAATCACTTCCACACGGCGGTTGAGCGAATCCGCCTGGGCTGTTCTTTCAGGAGAACGCAATGCGCTTTTGCCCATGGATAAGCTATCACACAATGCATCATCACAAAAAGCCATCACGCACAGCGCGTAAGTCCATTATAATTTCTAAAGATGAAAAAAAATTCACTGCCCAAACAACCTACCATTTTAGGTTGTCAGGCGTATCAGTACTCTGTAAATTGTTTTGATTTGCAGCACTTACCTGATGATGCCAAGGACGAAACGTTCAGGGCAAAGGAGAGGGGTATGGCCTATAAAACGCAATCGCGTGACACGAGCGTCAAGGTGGAACGCCTGCTCATTGAAGCGTATCGGCGGATGACGCCGCACGAGAAAGCCGAGAAAATATCCCAACTCTCTCAAGCGTGTTCAGACCTCGCCATTGCGGGCATTGGCAGTCGGTATCCCGAAGCCGATGAGCGGGAAATTCGCCTTCGCCTCGGCGCGTTGCGCTTGGATCGACAGACCATGATCAAGGCGTTTGGCTGGGATCCGCACAAAGAGGGCTATTGACGTGATTTCTGAACCCCTTTGCGTCGCCCTTCAGATGGCTGCTATACTTGAACGCTTGGATATTCCATGTTATCCATCACACTTTGCCAGACGCGAAGGGTTTTGTTATATTTTGCACCAAGCTATCTCGATGGACGTGCAGTGAGAAGGACAAACCGATGCGCTCAATTCTGGACGGATTAAATGCGGCACAGCGCGAAGCTGTGCAAGCCATCCATGGGCCGGTGCTCGTACTTGCGGGCGCGGGGTCTGGCAAAACGCGCGTTTTGACGCGGCGCATCGCGTATTTGATAGGCGAATGCGGCGTTGATCCACGCGATATCTTGGCGATGACTTTTACGAACAAGGCTGCGGGAGAAATGCGGGAACGCGTTGAAGACTTGCTTCAGCGATCGTGCAAAAGCATGTGGATCGGCACGTTTCACAGTTTGTGTGCGCGCCTGTTGCGGGCGCATGCCGAACGGGTGGGGCTGCGGTCTAGCTTTACAATTTACGATGCAATTGACCAACTCGCGCTCCTGCGTCGGGTCATTGCCGATGAGGAACTTTCCGAAAGACAATGGCCCGCGCGGCAACTTCGCGCGCGAATTAGCCATGCCAAAAACCTGATGGTGGGCGCGGATGTGTTTGCCCAGCGCGCGGGCACGTTTTACGAACAAACCGTGGCGCGGATTTTTCGCCACTATCAGGATGCTCTGAAACAGAACAACGCGGCCGATTTTGACGACTTGTTGATGTTGAGCGTGGCGTTGATCCGCGATCACGAGGATGTGCGCCACATGTATCAGGATCGGTTTTCGCATATCCTGATCGACGAATATCAAGACACCAATCGCCCGCAATATCTCTTTGCGCGCTATCTGGCCGAAGCGCGTGAAAATATTTGTGTGGTCGGCGATGACGATCAGAGCATCTACGCCTGGCGCGGCGCGGATATTCGCAATATTCTCGACTTTGAAGCCGATTATCCCGACGCGTTCGTGGTGCGCCTCGAGCAAAACTACCGTTCGACGCAAGTGATTTTGGATGCGGGCAATGCCGTGATCTGCAACAACGCGGGACGCAAGGGCAAAGCGTTGTGGACGGATCGCGCGGGGGGCGAGAAAATCCGTTTGAAACGGTGCGCGGATGAAGCCGAAGAGGCGCGCTGGATCGCGGACGTTGCTCGGGATTTTAAGCAGACGCACGCGTATCGCGATATGGCGGTGCTCTATCGCACCAATGCACAGTCTCGCGCGCTGGAAGAGGGACTCAGACGCGCGAATATCCCGTATCAAATTGTGGGCGATGTGCGGTTTTACGAGCGCAGGGAAGTCAAAGATGTGCTGGCCTATCTCAAATTGGTGGTCAACCCGCGCGATGCCATCAGTTTTTGGCGCGTGATCAACACGCCGCGCCGCGGCATTGGCGCGACTTCTGTCGCGCGGCTCGATGATTTTGCCATGCGCGAGGGCATCGCGCCCTATCGCGCGCTCGCGCGCGTGGGCGAAGTCGATCATCTCGCGCCGCGCACGTCCCGCACCATGCGCGGTTTTTACGACATGATCGCGGGCTTTCGCCGCGACATGGCGACGACGCCTGCGGATGACCTCGCGGCAAAAATAGTCGATGAAACCGGATATTTGCGCGACTTTGAAAAACTCGTACCAGAAGAACGGGACTCGAGAAGGGCGCATGTGGAGGAACTGTTGACGGATATTCAGATCTTTGTCGAACAGTCAGACGATATTTCCCTCGAGGCGTATTTGCGAAAGGTGTCGCTGGTGACCGATGTGGACCAGTGGAAAAATGCCGTCGATGCGATGACGCTGATGACCCTGCACAGCGCCAAGGGACTGGAATTTCCCCTTGTGTTTATTGCCGGCCTTGAAGAGGGGTTGTTTCCGATTTTGAGACCCGCCGACGAGCAAGCGGATTTGGAAGACGCCCTAGAGGAAGAACGCCGTCTTTTTTACGTGGGGATTACCCGCACAGAGGAGCGGCTCTTTTTGTCTTATGCGATGCGGCGGCGGCACTACAGTGGGGCGCTGTCCTGTTCCACGTCGCGGTTTTTGTCCGAAATCCCCGACGATCTGCTCGATGCCGGGTTTAAGCTCCGCGAGGTCAGCCGCGTTCAACGCGGAAAATCGGGGCGCGCATCCCCCCGGCGGATCAACCCTGGGGAACCGTTTTTGATGGACGAGGGCACATGGGTTGTTCACCCTGCATGGGGCCGCGGACAGATCCAAAGCCGCGCGGGATCGGGACAAACCGCCCGACTCAAAGTGAGATTTGACGGCGGAACCGTCAAGACACTCATGGTCAAATTTGCCAATCTTCAGCCCGGATAAACGCCTTTTTTGATCGGGTTTTGATTCTCGGCGAAAATCGCGCAGACCGTATGTAAAAATCTATCTAAATATCAATAAGTTATGGATATATTCATTGTTTGATCGGGTTTTGATTTCATGCATGTGCTGAAGCCTGCCTCCTTGATCCCGGATAAAATCCACTTGATTTCAGCGTGTCATTATTCCATATTCGTCACAATTGGTGATGCCGCAAACCGCTTTAAATGGACAAAGAAGATATGAATAGACGCTCCCCTGTTTCAAGAGATGATGTGCGAAAAGTGGCGCGCCTGGCGCGGTTGGCTTTCGCGCCCGAAGAAGAGGCACGATTAGTTGATGACTTGAACCAAATGCTCGACTATGTTGCGGCACTCGATCAACTCGATACGACGGGAGTCGCGCCAACCGCGCACGTACTCCCCATGGAAAATGTCTTTCGAGACGATGTGCATGGGCACTCGCTGGATCAGTCGGATGTGTTGCACAATGCGCCGCTTTCCGGACAGGGGCATTTCCGCGTCCCCAGCGTGATCGAGTAAGCACCAGCAGTATCGGCGGTGGATGAACTTTCCCGCCGATTTTCTTTTGTAGGACATAGGATAAAACGCAACGGGGTACCTGTCTGCCCTGCCTACCGCCGAGGGCTTTCGGCAGGCCTACCTGAGGTAGGCAGGCGTCAGCAGTTCATCAGCGTAGAGGGGGTTCGTCAATGACTCGCTACGCTTCGTTGCCTGCCTGTCGCGTTGCTCATGGCAGACAGGTAGGCGTTCCGCCTGTGCGTCAATTCGTCAATTCGTCAATTCGCGCTACGGAGGCGCAATGTGAAAAAAGAGGGTCGCGTGCCAAAATACATCGTGGTCGCCGGGGGGGTGATCAGCGGAGTGGGGAAAGGACTCGCCACGGCTTCTATCGGCAAAATTTTGCAGTATTACGGGTACAAAACAACCGCGATCAAAATTGATCCCTATTTGAATTACGACGCCGGAACACTCCGGCCAACAGAACACGGCGAGGTGTGGGTGACGGATGACGGGGGCGAGATCGATCTCGACTTGGGCAATTACGAGCGGTTTCTCGGCTTGGATTTGCCCCGCACAAACAATCTCACGACCGGGCAAATTTACCACACGGTGATCGAGCGCGAACGCCGGGGCGAATATCTCGGTCAGACCGTTCAGCCGATTCCGCATATTACCGACGAGATCAAAGACCGGGTGCAGCGCGCCGCGCGGGGGTTTGACATCGCGCTCGTTGAAATTGGCGGCACGATTGGCGACTACGAGAACATGCCGTTTCTCTTTGCCATTAAGGGCCTGGAGCGGGAGATTGGAGAAGCCAATATTGTGTATGTGCTGGTCAGTTATTTGCCCGTGCCCGGCCACATCAACGAGATGAAAACCAAGCCCACGCAACACGCGGTCAAATTGCTCAGCGAGCACGGCATGGTGCCCGACTTCATTATTTGCCGCGCCACGCGGCCCATCGATGAGGTGCGAAAGCGCAAAATTGAGGTTTCCGCGAATATCGCAACAGATCGCATTATTTCCGCGCCGGATGTCGATGTGGTGTATCAGGTGCCGATCCATTTTGAAAGCGAGCAGGTGGGCATGAAAATGCTGGCGCATCTGGGGCTGAAGCCCAAAAAAGAACCCGATTGGACGCAGTGGAATGGCTTGGTCAGCCGCATTCGCCACCCGTCTCAAACGGTTAAAGTGGCCATGGTGGGCAAATACGTCGAGAGTGGCGATTACGAATTTGCCGATTCGTACATTTCCGTGAACCAATCCCTCGAACACGCAGGTGCTACGCTGGACACGCGCGTGGACATTTCGTGGATCGATTCCGCGCGGTTTGAAGCGGGGGACAGCGAGGAGGTGCTGCGCTGCTTTGACGGGGTGATCGTGCCGGGGGCCTTTGGCGAAGGCGGTGCCGAAGGCGTGATCGAGGCCATTCGCTATGCGCGCGACCAGGGGCTGCCGTTCTTGGGGCTGTGTTACGGCCTTCAGATGGCTATGGTCGAATACGCGCGCAACGTGATTGGCTTGAAAGACGCGCATTCAGCCGAGAGCGATCCGGAGACGCCCCATGCGGTGATCGATATTCAGAGGAGCCAGCGGGAAATTATGGAAGAAAGTCGGTTTGGCGGCACCATGCGGTTGGGGGGATATGTGGCTGTGCTTCGCCGCGAGAGCGTCGTGCTCGACCTGTATGAACGCACCGGGCGGTTGGAAGAAGACGCGTGGCGCATTGAACAACTCAAAAAGAACCCGGCCGAGGCGTTTCGCCTCGGGGTCATTCTCGACAGCGAGCGCGGGGTGATTGAACGCCATCGCCACCGCTATGAAGTCTCGCCCAAATTCGTCGATCTGTTCGACGAGTTTGGCCTGGTTTTTTCCGGGTATCACCGGCGAGAGGACGGCACCAAACTCATGGAATTTATCGAGTTGTCAGACCATCCCTTTTTTGTGGGCACGCAAGCCCATCCCGAATTTAAGTCGCGGCTCGAACAGCCCGCGCCGTTGTTTTACGGTTTTGTCGAAGCGGTTGTCGCGCATGCAAAGGCACGCCATGACGATCCGTTGGTTGCCAAACAAAACGCCTGAAGTGCTGTTGTGCGCCATGTGCGCGTGCGCGCCTGCCGATCGCGTGCAGCAAGCCGCGGAGACACCGCCGGTCGACCGGGAAATGTGGGACTGGAGTACGCGGATTACGGATCGCGGCAAGGCACGAGCGCAGGTTCAGACGGGCTATTTTCAGCAGGTATCGGACAGTGAGCCCGCGCGCTTGTCAGGGGGCGTTCGGGTGGTGTTTTTCAATGCTCGGGGCGATACGGTTTCCACCTTGCGGGCTGACCGGGGCGAAATTAACGCGTCGGGCGACGACATGAAAGTGTTTGGATCCGTCGTGGTGGTGGCGCGAGACAGCACGCAGTTGCAAACGGATGTCCTGCGTTGGCAGCGCGATGCGGACCGCATTATGGGCGAGGGGCATGTGACCATTTCCCGGCCCGAGGGGATAGAGACCGGGGTCGGCTTTCAGGCGTCGTCAGATTTGAAACAGTGGACACTCAACTTCGTGCATACGCATATCAAGGAAAAAAAACCGTGAAAAATCTCATTCTCGCGCGCGCAGAACTCCGGGGCTTTCTCGGAGTTCTGCTCATATTGGCCTGCGCGGGCGCGAAAGCCGAGCAAAAGCTCCGTGCAGATTGGGTGGAGACCTCGCGCTTGGACGAGCAGACACAGCGCAATTACCGCGGGGGCATCGCGTTTGAAGACGCGCGGCGCGGCCTGGTTGTCCAAGCCGATTCTGCCCATGTGCGCGTTGGCGATGCCACTTACTTTTTTTTTTACAAAGTGAGCTATAAAGATACGGTGCGAGACATTCGCGCGGATACGCTGGCGTTTTACGACCGCGAAGGACGGGCCATATTTCGGGGGCGCGTCTTTTTTTGCGACGGGCAGCGCACACTTGAAGCGCGCGTGGTGCGCTTTTTCAGCGAAGAGGAAACCCTCACCGCGGAAGGCGATGTCGTTTTGCACTTGCCCCAAAATCGGCGGCTGATGGCTTCTGCATTGCGCTATGACCTGAACCGCGATCGGGGCAGTTTGCAGGGCGACGCGCAGTTGGAGGCGGTAGGGGACAAGGGCGACACGCTCGCGGCGCGGTCGGATTCTATGGCCTTTGCCCATCGCGGGGAGGATCTGTTTTTCAACGGCAACCTCATCTTGCGCCAGGGCCGCGCGCGGGGAAAAGCCATGTCCGGCGCGTACGCGGATTCTTCTATCGCGCTTTCTGGCAATCCCCTCGTGACATGGGCAGATCCCGATGGACGCGATTCTATTTCTGCACGGGGGACAGCGGTGCGTCTGGAGGTGTCGGGGCATGCCATTGGCGCGCTGGCTTTTTTTGATGGCGCGCGCATCCATGCCACGGCTGTTACCGATAGCACCCATCGCTCGCAACTCATCCGCGCGGATTCCGCGCGGATCGTCTTGCGGGACGAGGTGCCGCGGCGCGTGCACGCCTGGGGAAATGTGAACCTCGACATGCGCGATCGAGAGCGAGCTGTGCTGTCTGGCAGCGACCTCAGATTGGCCTATCGGGATGGGAAACCGGACAGTCTGATTCTGTCGGGCGGGTGTGGCGGTTCCTATGTTGCCGCTGACAGCCTTTCGGAAAGCCATCTGGGGGGCGAGCGGTGTTTGCTGTGGTTTGCCGACGGGCAGTTGTCGCAGATGGCGATAGCGGGTCAAGCCCATTGCACGCGGGTGGCGCAACAAGGCGACCATGTGACGGTCTCTGGGGATGATCTTCGCTTGAGCTTTGATGCCGGGCACCTGTCCTTTGTGCGCGCGGCAGGGGCCGTGCAAGGGCACTACGCCCCTGTCCCCGAATCAGAGGCTGTGCCGTGAACCTGAGAGCTGAGGGGCTGGTCAAAAAGTACGCGCGCCGCGCGGTCGTCGATCGCGTCAATCTGATTGTCAACCCCGGTGAAATCGTCGGCCTTTTAGGCCCCAATGGCGCGGGAAAGACCACGTGTTTTTACCTCATTGTCGGCGCGATTTCGTCACAGGCCGGGCACATTTTTTTGGGTGATCGGGACATCACCGCATTGCCCATGTATCGCCGCGCGCGGTTGGGCATTGGTTATTTGGCACAGGAATCCACGGTTTTTAGAAAAATGACGGTGTTGGAAAATGTCTTGTCCGTTCTCGAATACGGAAAAATGAACAAGGCGCAGCACTTAGATCGTGCCCGCCGTGTATTGGAAGACCTGGGCGTTGGGCACTTGTCGCATCAGCGCGCAGACAGTTTGTCTGGCGGAGAAACGCGCCGCTTGGAAATCGCGCGGGCACTGGCCCGAGACCCGCGCTTTATGCTGCTCGACGAACCGTTTGCGGGCGTGGATCCGCGCGCGGTTGAAGATATTCAAAATATCATTGCCGAGTTGCAACGGAGAAATATCGGGGTTCTGATTACCGATCACAATGTGCGAGAGACCCTGGCCATTACGGACCGCTCCTATTTGCTCTCTGAGGGCAAGATCATCCTGTCGGGAACACCGCAGGCATTGGCGTCGAGCACAGAAGCGCGGCGGATTTATCTGGGCGACCGGTTTCGGCTCGATTGAACCAAAAAATGCGATGGATCGGGAAAAAGGGTTTACAACGCCCGCTGTTATGTGTTATTTTTTTCTTGCAGTTATGGCGGAACTTCTGCTTAGAGGATGGAACACAGCCATTTCAGAAGTGGATGTGGGCGATGATATTTTCGTCGTACGCGATAGCGATGGGAACCTGCGCCGCGTACAAGTGAAGACTGCCGTGGCAAAGCCGTTGAAGTCTGGGTATAGCGCGCAATTCAATCTTTCGCTCTCACAACTTGAAATACGGATAACGCCAGATATAATTTACGTTTTTATCGTGATTGACAGAGCAACCTTCTGACCTTGCGGTTGCGTTTTAGGGAAGCAAGTGTCACCTGCGGCGGATGCGACCTATCGCACGATAGAAATAACTGGATGTACTTTCCCATGATTGAACTGATTGAACACGGACGAGGACAGAGATGAAACCTTTAACGATGGCAGCATTGGAAGCGGGATTGAACGCGATTCGCCAGTCGCCCCCCGATGTCGGGGTGTTGGCGTTGATCGTGCGGCGCCCGCAGATTGAGGCGCGGGAAGTCTTGGACGTTGGCGCGCTCGATCTGGTTGAAGGACTCGTGGGCGACAACTGGAAAACCCGGGGCAGTTCTCGAACCGCGGATGGGTCGGCCCATCCAGACATGCAACTCAACATCATGAACGCCCGCGTCATTGCCTTGTTGGCGCAGAAGAAGGAACGCTGGGCACTGGCGGGGGATCAGTTGTACATCGACCTCAATTTGAGCGCGGCGAATGTGCCACCGGGCACCCGATTGAGTGTGGGCGAGGCGGTGATCGAAGTCACGGATCAACCCCATACGGGCTGTAAAAAATTTGCCGCCCGCTTTGGTCTGGACGCGCTGCAATTTATCAGTTCTCCCGTGGGCAAACAGCTTCAGTTGCGCGGGATCAATGCAAAGGTCGTCCGCCCGGGCGCGATACGGGTTGGCGATGTTGTCGAGAAGATGCGCGCGGGAAAATGCGACGCATAGACGCAATGCGGTGCCTGCACCTGCCTCCGAAAACACCATCGGAACGGTTTTGACGCCATGGATAGAATGATAGATATGAACCCTGCACAATCTCAAGTAGTCCATCAAAAATTGGCGCCGCAACTCATCCAATCACTGCGCCTGCTCCAACTGCCCACCCCGGAGTTGGAGCGGTTGATTCAACAAGAATTGGAGATCAACCCGCTCCTGGAAATTGACGAAGACGCGATACTGGATTTAGAGCAAGAAGAACCCGAGGGCGAACTGGCAGAAGAGCCCGAGGATGAGGCTCGAGATGAAGAACCTCTCGAAGAATTGGAATTTGAAGAATCGGATTTAGACACGCTCGATAAGGACCTGTTTGATGCACAAGACTGGGATCACTATTTCAATGAATCCGGATATGCCAGTCCGCGCGGAGAATTTGATCCCAATGTCGAAGACTGGCACAACGACCTCACCAGCCAAAAAACCCTGAAAGATTCACTTTTAGAACAGTTGACACTCACGGATCTTTCCCCGACTGACCGCGCGATCGCCGAGTACTTAATCGGCAATATCGACGAAGACGGGTTTCTCGAGTGCGCGCTCGGAGAGGTTGCAGAGGTGCTCGGGGTTGCGCGCGAGCACGTGGCGCGCGTTTTGACTGTCATCCAGACATTTGATCCGGTGGGTGTGGGCGCGCGAAATCTTCAAGAGTGTTTGCTGATCCAGTTAAAAGAAAAAAATATCACAAACGGTTTGGTGGCACGGGTGATACGCGATCACCTCGACGACTGGATCAACCGTCGGTTTAGCCAGATAGCCCAAGTACTCGACGCCAGTCTCGAGGAGATGCGCGCGGTCGAGGACATCCTCGCGTCGCTCAATCCCAAGCCCAATGTGGATCCCGAACCCGCGGTGAATCTCAATCACGTCATTCCCGATCTCGAAGTCCGGAAGGTCGGGGAAGAGTACGTCGTTTTGCTGACCGATCGCACGCTGCCCGAGTTGCGCGTCAGCCCAATTTATCACACGTTGCTCATGCAATCGGACAAGCGGTTTACAACCGCGACAGCAGGTCCATCCGGACGAGATGTCCAAAAATTTCAAGAGACCAAAAAATTTGTCGTTGACAAACTCAATTCCGCGCGCTGGTTTATCAATGCGATCCACCAAAGACGCGCCACCATGTTAAAAGTCATGCGGTGTATTGTAGAAAATCAGATTGAATTTTTTGACCGAGGCCCCGGGTTCCTCAAGCCGATGGTGCTTCAAGAAGTGGCCGATCAGGTGCAGATGCACATTTCGACCATCAGCCGGGTGAGCAATGGCAAGTACGTGCAAACACCGCATGGCGTCTATGAGTTGAAGTATTTTTTTGAACGGGGCGTGAGTCGCTACGATGGCGATGAGATTTCTGCCAAGCGCTTAAAAGAAAAAATCGCAACGCTCATTCGCAACGAAGACACGCAGAATCCGTTGAGCGATCAACGCATATCAAATATTTTACAACAAGAAGGCATTAAGATCGCGCGGCGCACAGTGGCTAAATATCGGGATCAACTCAACATCAGCACCGCGCGACTGCGGAAAGCGCTCTAAGAGGCTATTTTAAATTCTGACGTTACACACCTTTGGATAAGTCAATAGCGTATGGTGATAACCCCTTGTCCAGTGCCTTTGATGCCCTCGGCGACTTCTTTTTTTTGCCCAAAAAAGAAGCCCGCGGGGTACCTGTCTGCCCTGCCTACCGCCGAGGGCTTTCGGCAGGTCTACCTGAGGTAGGCAGGCAGGTGACAGGCAGGCAACTGCCTGCCTGTGCGTACGCACGCAGACAGGCGCCAGCAGTTCAACCGCTTGTGAGGTTGCCCAAGCCCCGGTGGTCTTCACCGTGGGAAGCAGAATGGGTATGGCGTGCAAGACGGACTTGTGCGCTGTGCGTGATGGCTTTGTTCAATGGCTTTTGTCATGGCATTTTTTCGACAGCTTATCTGAATGCTGCGGAACACCAGTTAAATTGATGGAACTCTCCCTATCCTCCGCGTGATGCACGCGCCCTCCCCGCACGTTATTTTTTTATGCGAACCCTCGAAATCCAGCCCTTGATAAGGCCCGTGGACGCGGATGTCGCCATTCCGGGATCGAAAAGCATCACCAATCGCGTGCTGCTGATTGCCGCGCTCGCCGATGGCGTCAGCTGTCTCAACAACGCGCTGATGAGCGATGATACGCGGTATATGGCGGATGCCCTGCGCGCGGTGGGCATTCGCGTGGATGAAGATGAACCCCAGGCCGCGTTTCGCGTTTTTGGCACCGGGGGGCGCGTGCCCGCGGATCGCGCGGCCCTCTACATTGGCAACTCGGGCACGTCCGCGCGCTTTCTCACAGCCTACCTCGGTTTGGGCACCGGGACTTATACGGTGGACGGGGTCTCGCGGATGCGCGAACGCCCCATTCAAGACCTCCTCGATGGGCTCGCCCGGCTCGGCGCGACCGCGCGTTGCGAAGGCAAAGACGGGGTGTGCCCCCCCGTGCTCATGGTCGCCTCGGGCCTTCGCGGCGGCCGAACTGTGATGAAGGGCAACAAGAGCAGCCAGTATTTTACGGCTTTGCTTCAGGTGGCGCCCTATGCCCAAACCGATGTCGAAGTCCGCGTTGCGGGCGACTTGGTTTCCAAACCGTATATCGATCTGACCCTCGCGGTCATGCGCGACTTTGGCGTGGACGTGATCAATCGCAATTACCGGTCTTTTGCCGTGCGCGCGGGCCAGCGTTATCGGGCGCGCACCTATCAAGTTGAACCCGACGCGTCCAATGCCTCTTATTTTTTTGCCGCGGCCGCGCTCACGGGTGGGCGCGTGCGCGTGCCCCACTTAACCGCGCAATCGGTTCAGGGCGACATCGGTTTTGTCGATATGCTGTCCAAAATGGGCTGTCAGGTGTGCAAAGACGCCGACGGCATTGAGGTGCGCGGCACAGGGCGCCTGTCGGGCATTGACATCGACATGAACGCCACGCCCGACGTGGTGCCAACGCTGTGCGCGCTGGCACCGTTTGCCGCCGGGCCGGTCCATGTACACAATGTGGCTGTTTTGCGCCTCCATGAAACCGACCGCATCGCCGCGCTCAAAACCGAACTGAACAGGCTCGGCGTGCGCGTGGACACGCGGGAAGACGGCCTCACGGTCTATCCGGTCGATCAGATTCAACCCGCCGCGCTCGATACGTATGACGATCACCGCATGGCGATGAGCCTGTCCCTGATTGGACTCAAGATCCCGGGCATTGTCATCAACGACCCCGATTGCGTCAACAAGACCTTCCCGACGTATTTTGAGGTCCTGAACGCGCTCAGGCAGTCCGATTGATGGGCGACAGGGGCACTACAGAGGCAGACAAGAATGTCTGCCCCACCTTCTACGTACGCAGGCACAGAGGCACCGCCCCTACTTTGCATTTTAATTTACTTACTCTCTACTCCCTACTTGTCCTTGTGGTTACTTTATGCCCAATTTCCAGAATGAATTTTCATGGTCGCCGTCGCGCCACCGCGTATTTGAGTCGTGCCAGCGACAATATTACTACCATTACTACGGCAGTTGGGGCGGGTGGTACAGCGACGCAGACGCGCAGACCCAACTGCTCTATCGCCTGAAAAAAATGACCACTGTTCCCCAACTCGTCGGGACAGTGGTTCACGAGGCCATCCATCAGGTGGTCAGGGCACTGCAATTGGGGCGCAGGGTTTTCCCGTCTGCGGTCGAGACCTACGCGCAAAACTTATTCGATCAGCACCTAGGGGATTCCGAGCAACAGTACTGGCGGCATGCCCCATCCAAATACACCCATCTTTTTGAACACTATTACAACGAACCCATTTCAGAAACCGCACGGGTCAACGCGGCCAACCGCATTGCGACGAGTCTCGAGACCTTCTTTGCATCCGAAGCCTACGCCACCTTGCAATCTGTCCGTGCCGAACACTACCTCGGCATCGAGGACCTCACCTCTTTCACCCTTGCCAAGACCAAAATTTGGGTCGTGCTCGACGTGGCGGTTCGCCGTGGCAAAAGCGTTTCTGTCTTCGATTGGAAGACCGGGCGCGAACGCGAAGCCGATCGCCGCCAACTCGCTGTGTACGCGCTGTATGCCATCTCGCAGTGGGGCGTCGCGCTGTCCGACTTGCTCCTGCAAGACATGTATTTGCACACCAATACCGCGCGCACGGTCGCGCTTTCTTCCGACGACCTCGATCAGACCCGCGCGTTTGTCGTCGAGGACATCCAAAAGATGCGCGCCCTCCTCGACGATCCCGATCAAAATACGGCTTCGCAAGACGCCTTTCCCATGACCTCAAATACCCACCTGTGTGCGACCTGCCCCTTCAAAGCCGTGTGCTACCCGCGCGAAAAACCCACCCCACAACAAGACCCCGTCCAACTCTCGCTGTTCTGATTTTTCACAAATTTTTCTTTTTTTTTCTGACCTGTCGCAGCATGTGGAACATGCCCCGATTAGATTATCTGCGTACATCTGCGGAGACCCTTATGCCCCACAACAAAACCCAACAGTTTAAGCGTTCCGAGATGAACGCATTACCGTCAAGCTCCGATTTTCACCTCGCGTGGCTTATCGGGTGCGCGAGTCCGATTGGCCCTGCGTCAACACCATGGACGACTTGCCAGACGGCGGCTGTCTGATGACGTTGACGGTGAGCCACACGTTGGAGATGAAACCGTGGATCAGAGGCTGGGGCGCAGATTGCGAGGTTTTAGAGCCTGAGAATTTGCGAGTGGAAATTGCAAAGGATATGATTGCCGCGGGGCGGATGTATGGGAAGGGGAAGTCGAGCCCTCATGGGATCAAATCAAAGTCATAGTCTCCAATCCATTTTACGCACGCCTTTTCCAGACGAGACACCTTGCGAACTGAACAAAAGTTTAGTATATTGGACACTCTGATAAAATCCGTTAAAAGGGGTATAGAAAGATGCTGAAGTTATCTGTAACAGAGTATTATCTAAAATTGTCTCGCGAGTTACATCTGAATGAATTGCCGAGATTGCGAGGCTTTTTCGGAAACGAATTCGAAGAGCATATTTTACTGCACCAACATAATAAAGATGGGACTCTGGTTTACAATTATCCTCGCGTTCAGTTTAAGATACTGAACAGGCAGGCGATGTTGATAGGGTTGAATGAAGGAAGCGACTTGCTGGCTCAGTTGTGGCTGGAGGTAGATCAGACAAGGCTGGGATCGGAAACCCTTTTTGTCCAAGAATCCACAGTTCAAAAACGGCGAGTTGAAATTGGAGAATCCGAGAGTAGTGTGACATATCGATTTTTGTCGCCGTGGCTGGCACTGAACCAAGAAAATGCACGCCGGTATCGCACGATGCCCAAGGCCGTAGATCGTTTCCGCCTGCTTGAGCGGATTCTTGTAGGAAATTGTCTCTCTTTCGCCAAGTCATTTCATCACAGCGTGACCTTGAGGTTGCAGGCTGATTGTTCGGGTTTGCGTCCGGTAAACTGCCGCTTAAAGGGTGTCACAATGCAGGGATTTATGGGTTTATTCCGTGTGAACTTCCTTTTTCCAGACAGGATAGGGATCGGAAAATCTGTTTCGCGTGGATTTGGTACTCTCGCTCGTATTTAGAATGCAGGAACCTTTACAGGAGCACAGATATGATTGTCGAAGATCTGATCCGAATGGGACGGCCCTTGATAGATGGTGATATGGATGCAAAGGAGACGTTGAGGCTGATCTCCGATGCTCAATCTATAGGGGTGAAAAATTTTTATCGTCACGTTCTATTAGCTGAAATCTCTGAGAAGGTAGGAGTTTCCCATCAAGTATGGGGGCAGGAGGAGAAACAGGGAAAAAAAGTAGATTTTGTTCCAGATGTAGAACGGGCTTTGGGTGCTCCATTTGTGTTGCCTCAAGGAGGCAATCCCATCTATCCGCAGGGCGTATACGGTGTTGCAGCTTATCCCTGCTACGAGAAACACATGCAGGGATTCAGCGAATCAGCAGAAAATGTATCCAATTTTCTTCAGGGTCGATTGAAGAAAACCCCTGCCATGGAATTTGACGAAGATATCATTGAGAAGGTGGCTTTTAAAGTCCATCAAACTGTTTTGAACGAAATTCAGCCTGAGAAGAAGTTGTTAGGCGTTCTTATCCTGTCGGATATGCGAAGGGAAGATACCGCTTACAGGTACAGCGAAAGGGATTCAGAGAGCCATATCGGCCACAGTCGCCTTTTTCCTGACATGTTTATCCAGCCCGACCACAGTCGAGTTCTAGATCTCTTCTGGATAGCCAAGTTGCAGGAAGGAAAAGAAAAAGGAACGCGCAAAGGAGTTTGTACACTCTGCCTGAAGGAGTCCTCGTTGGTTACAATCTACTGTAAGTCTTGGCCCTGGTATCTTCCCACATGGACTTGCCCTTTGCCTCAAGGGGGTAACGAAAAGATGATGGTTGAGGGCATAGCAAGTTGTCCCGAGTGCTATAAAGCCCTGGTATATGGGGCCTGCCTTTTTGAAAAATTTACCCGCCCCATCCAGGCTTTGTTAACCCGAGAGATTTTCTCGCCTGTTTCTGACCGCGAAGGCATTCGCCAGACAGCACGCAAAAATCTCAACGACCTTCCGACAATTCGAGGGAGCGGGTTGCTTCTTCCGATCTTGGATAGGATTTTTGAGGATGATGTAGATCAGCGAGAAGAATTTGCAGAAAATATCGAAGCGATGCTTAAACCGCCTTCAAAAGATGGTTTAATGTTAGATCGATATATCGACTCTGTAACCGGTTTTGATTGCTTTCTACCAGAAGAAGTCAATCCTCATGATTACCGTCTCAGTCTCATCTACTATTCAGGAGACCCAGGCAAAGGTGATATTCATCTCCGCGCCTATATTGAGGATGTCATTCCATCTACAGTAAAACGTTTACAGGAGATCGCTGGAAAAGTATCTCGTATGGCTATCGAACTATTCCAGGTGCTTTTCCCCAAGGCCAACGAAGGACAGATGGAATACTATCGCTCTCGGTATCGTTCCTTGCCCTTTATGTTGGCTAGGGGATACGGCGGCCCTTATGTGTGGGACCAACTACAGGCTATCCTTCACCGACAGTCTCTTGGCCTGCGGCGACCTATCCGGAATGTGGCGGAACGGCTACGGAGTGTTACTCCGCGATATCCGGATTCTTTGAATGAAATACGCGAGGAGGTGTTCTTTTATCTGATATTCCTTAAATTTTGGACGCAGTATCAGTATAAACTATTAAACAGAGGAGGGCAGGACATGGCTATGCGACCATGGAAGGAGTTGCTACAGGTTGTTTTCGAGCATCCTGTTGAGCAAATACAGCTTGAATCTTCGGCTGAACTCGGTTTTGCCTGCGGCGCCGTGATGCGGCAATTTAGCAGGCAGTATTATGCCGTAACGAAAAAAGACTATCTAAAGCAAAGGGTGCTGACATTTGGAAGCAATCTCACACCTGATAAAGTGTGGAGACAAGGGCTCAAGCAGATTTTTGAAGTGGAACCGAGATACAAAGAACTGAAGTTGAGCAGAGATTATTTCCAAAGGCTGGGCGTCGTGCTTACAGAGTATGACCGCCTGAAGCAGGAGACTGAGAGGAGTAAAGATGAATTTATGGCATCGTTCTGGTCAGGCCACAGTCTTCAGGGATACGACAGCGACAGTTCCAAAGACGAGGAGCAGACCGCGCCGGCAGGTCAATCCGAATAACATCTGAAAGGAGCGTAGTAAAATGAACGGAAACTCAATTTGCAGCGGTGAGGTTCTTTTTGTAAAATGCGTGAAAGATGGGATTCCCAATCGAGATCCCCTGCGCGACAGCGACGCACGCCGGATCTTCGGTGAGGAAGATGGACGGATTTCGCTGTCGGATGTTAGCATCAAGCGGGATGTAAGGGATTATGTTTTGGCTCGCTATCCGAACGGTGGTGAAAACAAATCGATGTTTGTTTTTTGCCGAGAGGAACGTACGGATGGGAACAAATTGCTGGGTAGGGAGAAGCTTGCGACAACTATCCTCGAAAGGGCAAAGCGTGAAAAGGAGAAAGACCTTCGGGATGCGTTGCTGGACTCGGCCTTCGATATGCGCGTTTTTGGGGCGGTTTTTAGCGTAAAAAACAAGAGCTTTAATCAGGTCGGCCCCGTCCAGTTCGGTTGGGCACACTCCCTTCATCCCGTAGAAACTAGGTATGTCCAAGGGACAGTCGTTATGCCGTCCAGAGACACCAAAGTGACGGATGAAGGCGAAGAGGGTAAGACACAGGGTACGATATGGACGACCTACACTCTGCCGTTTGCTGTTTTTGCAATGCCTGGCGTGATAAATGCACAGATTGCAGGCGATACCAAGATGGGCGAAGAGGATGTTGAGGTACTTCTCGAAGGACTCTGGAAAGGTACGCTCAATCGGCAGGCGCGCGGACGGGGTATCCAGCAGCCTTTATTTTTGCTTTACATTGAATATAAGGATCCTTTTGATCGGATTGGATTTCTAGAAGAAGGGCTAAAGATTGAGCCTGGACGGGACGACTGGCCGGAAAAAAAACCGCCATCTTCGCTGGAAGAGATCAAGCTGAATGTAGAAAAATTGGCTGAAACGTTGAAGGCAAACGAAGACAAGATCGAGCGCATTCGACGCTGGCAGCATCTTGGACTTCAAGTTATCGGGGAACTTCCCTGCGAGGCCATGACCATGTAGGGAGCTAGAACATGAGCGTACTGGTATTTGACCTTCGCGGTAGTATGGCGCACTTCAGGCGTCCCGATACCCTCGGGACGCACGCCAGCTATCCATTTATTACCCGAACGGCACTGCACGGTCTGATTGCTTCGATTCTCGGCCTTGAGTCGTTGCCGGAAGCCCCACGCTGTGGCATTCGGCTTCTGCGGCCTGTCCGTACTGTGGCGCACGAAATGAGCATGCTCGGAAAAGGCTGGGTGGGCAGAGGCGGATCGGACTTCAACCGGCCGACGGCCATTGAGATCGTGGTGAATCCGTATTATAGAGTCTATTATCAGGGTCCTTTACAGGGGGAACTGGAGAGTCGACTTCGGGAGGGATGTAGCCACTACCACACTTATTTGGGAAGTGCATATTGTTTGACATTTCCTATTTTTTGTGACTCCTATCTAGATACCGAAGTCAAACGGCTAGTGCCGGGAGAGCATGAGGATATGACCTGCGTATCTGTGGTTCCGAGTAGGGCAGTCTCGCGGCTAATGCCTGAAGAAGAAGACGAATATGCCCGCGTAGGAGGGGTTCTGTACGAACATCTCGGAAGACGTCGTTTTGAGGGATCAATCAGCCTGATCTATGAAGTGAGGGGAGGTCCGATTACGTTCACACCCTTGGAAGCTTTGGATACAGACAGGTGGACGTTTCTGGAGTTACCAGAGGAGGGAATCGTATGCCTGTGGTAATCTCTTTTGACATGTGCATCGCTCGACCAGACGACGAAAATAAAAAAAAGAATCTTCTTCGAGATCATCTTGTAGAGGTAGCCACTGCATGTGGCTCTGAAGAGGGGAGTTACGAAGAGCGCATCGCATTCTTGGCAGGCCTTCTACACGATGCGGCCAAGGCACATGTGGACTGGCAGTGCTACATCCTCGGTGACCGTGAAAAGGGGCCTCCGCATGCTCCGTTAGGGGCTGCTATCTTTGCTTACTGCGCGGAGTCCCTTATTGATACTTGGGATCTAAACCAAGAGAAACGGTTAAGCCTGCGAGATTTTACACTGGACTGGTCACGAGCGGTCTATGATCACCATGGCACACTGGAAGATCTGGATGAAAGTGAGCCACCGTGGGATGAAAAGGGGGCTAGATTACGCCACTTTGATGAGGCTATTGATGCCTGCGATATGGAAGGAATTTTCTCTTTTACCTCCTCCTACTTTCCGGAGGTTTGTTTAACTGTGGACAAATTCCGGATGTGGCTGGAGGAATTTCCCACACAATGGGAAAAGCGGGTGCGCCGGGACCGCATGAAATGCTTAAAGCGGAGGCTGAAGATGGCTGAATCCTCTAAAACCTCTTTGGCCCAAGCCGCATGGTCAATTCCCGATGCGGCGGCCCGGCTGGTGGCAGCGGATCGATATCATGCGGGAGGCTTACAGGAGACGACACTGAAGCGGACGGAGGCTGTATCCGGGCAGAAAACACTGACAAAAGTCTGTAACAAAAAAGGGAAAGCCGCTATTGAAGACGGTGCTGATCCTGCACTGGTGGGATTACGTCAGAGTATTCAGCGAGAAGTTTTAGAGATCTATCGAGATCATTCCCAAAAACGATTTTACACCCTTTGTCTGCCTACAGGTTATGGAAAAACGCTGTCTGCCTTGCGAACTGGTTTGGCTGCAGGTGCATCTGGACGCTGTCGGCGAATTCTGTACGTTGCGCCTTATCTTTCGATTCTTTCTCAGAACACAGTTGAAATTTCGGAAACAACGGGAATTGAGACACTTCAGCATCACCATCTATCTCTTGCTGAGCTTGATGACGACCAAGTAGAGGTAACGCAGACTTGGCAGACGCCAATTCTGACGACGACCTTCAACCAATTTTTTCGGGCTATTTTCCCCCGAAGCGCACAACAGACTCTCCGCCTGAAGGCTTTGAGACAAGCATTTGTTATTGTGGATGAGCCGCAGATTATTGACGTGGGACACTGGAATATTTTTCTACGTATTTTGAGTATATTGGCAGAGCAGTTGAACTTTCAAGTGCTTTTTACTACTGCGACCCTTCCTCCACTGAATAACGGATTGTTGCATCCTATTATTGAACTCGCGCCGACAGTTAAGCCATCTGGTCGATTTGAAATTTTTTTAGAGAAAAATTTGTTGGATGTGGCGTGTGTTTCTAGAAGGGCTATTGAGGCAGTGAACCAGACAGGTAGTGTTGCGGTTGTTATGAATACAGTAAGGGATGCGGTTGAGGTTTATCGCCAGATTGATTCAAAAGCAATGGATGGGGTGGAAATCTACTGTCTAACTTCTTTGATGCTTCCTGCACATAAAGCTAGGGTTATTCAATCTATTCGAGATGATTTGAAAGGACAGAAACAGATCATTGCCGTATGTACGCAGATTTTAGAGGCCGGAGTAGATTTAAGCTTTCGAACAATCTTGCGTGCATTGCCGATTTTGCCTTCGGCGGCACAGGTCGCAGGACGTGCCAATCGTCATGGCGAGAAACACCGCTCACAGGTTGTTATTTTTTCTTTTCAGCGGGAAGATGGACAAGATAGCCGGGTATGGATTTACCGAGACCAAACTTCACGAAATCAGACAGACCGGGTGTTAGAAGAAGCCGGTTCTCTGAAAGAAGAAGAGTTGGGTGACGCTCTGGATAAGTATTATAAACGTTGTTGGGATGAGAATCCCAATACGGCTATCATGCAAAAAAGCATTGAGGAGGCTTCAAGGGGAAAATGGTCAGCACTATCGGGAATTATGCCATTCATATCAGGCCCTCCAAAAAATAGTGTATTTGTCGATCAACCTGTTGAAGAGTTGAGCTGTACTATGCAACGTTTGCAAGCTCAGTTTGCGCCAGAAGGCGGGCAGCAATTGTTGGATCGGTATCTGGACTGGCGGTTCCGCCGTGAGTTGAGCTTTCTGGATCAGAAGCGTTTCTCGGCCCTGTTGCAACAGTTTATTGTTCCAGTGTCTCCGAAGGTTGCAGATGCTATTGCTGTACCGTTGGGTGATAGGGAGGATAATGTTTTGTGGGAATTGCTAAATATTGGAGATTATCATTCGGATACCGGGTTTGCACATCTGGTCTTACCGGATGAGGAACAACACTGTCAGATTATTTGACTGAATTACAGAGGTTCTGATGTAACTGAATTACATCTATTAAAACGAGGATTGAAAGATGCAACTCGTGCTCAACACTTATGGCGCGTATTTGAGTCGGCGTGGGGAATTGTTTCAGGTCAAGGTGAATGGGCAATTGACTGAAATTTCCGCTCGCAAAGTGCGATCCATCCTCATTTCAACGGGCGCGGCATTTTCGTCTGATGCGGTGCAACTCGCGGTGGAAAAGAATATTGACATCCTCTTTCTCGACAAATACGGCGATCCCTTTGGTCGCGTGTGGCACGGGCGCCCGGGTTCGACAACGGCGATTCGCCGGATGCAACTCGGGGCCGCGCAAACCGACCTCGGCGTGCAACTCGCCCTGGGGTGGATCGGCCGCAAATTCGACAATCAGATTGCATTGCTCACGCGCATGCGCGACCGTCGCACGCGGCTGTCCGCGCAACTCACCGAGGCCATTGGCAGCCTCAAAACCCTCAAAGCGCAAACGCAAGACCTCACGGGCAGTATCGACACCACGCGCCAGCGTTTGCTCGGTTTGGAAGGTCGCGCCGGGCGCACCTATTGGGCAGCGGTGTCCCTGCTTTTGCCCGCCCACCATCGCTTTGAAGGCCGCAGCCGCAATCCGGCCAAAGACCCGTTCAACTGCCTGCTCAATTACGCCTATGGCATGCTCTATGGCATTGTTGCGCGTGTCTGCTTTCGGGACTCGACCCTTATATTGGCTTTATTCACACCGACCACTACAACAAACCATCCCTTGTTTTTGACCTCATTGAACAATATCGCATCTGGGCAGACGAAACCGTGCTCAGCCTCTTTTCCGCGCGAAAAATCAAACAAAACCTGTTCGACAAACTAAAAAACGGCCTCACCCTGAACAAACAGGGCAAGGCCGTGCTCATCGAAGCATTCACCGAGTATTTCGACACCGCCATCCGCTATCGGGGGCGCAACATCACGCGGCGAGACAGCATCCAATTTGACCTGCACCGCATGGCCAATAATCTGCTCTCACAAGACACAAATACAGGGGCAACCGTTCCATGAAATCCGACGAATCGCTCACTTGGATACTCTACGACATTTCCAATGACAAAAGCCGCCGTCATGTGGTCAAAGCCTGTCAAGAAGCCGGGCTTTACCGCGTTCAAAAATCCGTCTTTCTCGGCACCGTCAAACACAACCGCCTCGACGAACTTTCAATGCGGATTGAAGACCACGTTGATCCGGAAACCGACCGCGTGTACATCTTCCCCATGTGCGCGATGGACTTTCGCAAAGTCATCCTTCAAGGTCAGGCATTCGACCGCAAACTCGTCACCGACGATGTGAGGAACCTGTTCCTGTGACCGATACCGAAACGACAATTATGATCACGCCCTCAGAGGTGATTGAGCATGTCTATTGTCCGCGTTTCACCTATTACATGAACGTGCTCAACATCCCGCAGTTTGAAGACCGCCGTTTCAAAGTGCTCAAGGGCCGAGAGGTTCACAAACGCCGAGAAAAAGAAAACCGATTTTACTTGCACAAGAAAATTGGCGTTGCCAATCGCGACCTCCATGTGTATCTCGCATCGCCCGCGCTTGGTGTTCGCGGCGTGGTAGATGAAGTGTTGACCTTGCAAGATGGCACGCTCGCGCCTTTGGATTACAAATATTCACCCTATCGAGAACACGCTTTCAAAACCCATCGCATCCAAATTATACTCTATGGCCTCTTGACTCGCGAAGCATATCAAAAGCATGTGACACACGGCTATATTGCCTACATTCGCGGGGGAAGTCATCTGGTCAAAGTGCCTATCGGCGAGGCTGAAGAACGCATGGCACAACAACTTGTGGCTGAAATTCTCGACATCATTCAAACCGGGCGACTGCCCAAAAAAACGCCTCATCGCGCCAAATGTGGTGACTGTTGTTACAAAAATATTTGTGTTTAACAATGACAAGGATGTAATCCGTTGAAAATCAAGACGTTGGAAAAATTCCATTCTGCAAAGGAGGATCATAATGTCTGCTTTTTGGACAAAAAAGAGTGGTCAAATCGAGATTTTGAGCCGAGATCAATTCGTCTAACTCATTGCAATTTCAAACGATATACATAAGATGCGTCTCTTGCAATACTTCCATCAGAACAAGGATTGAAACACTCATTCCAGAGACATTCCAGAGTCTCATTCGGAATCTCTTGCAATACTTCCATCAGAACAAGGATTGAAACTCTCGGACTCCCTTCTCAATATCGCAGGGGAGCACATCTCTTGCAATACTTCCATCAGAACAAGGATTGAAACCGGGACGGTCGCGAAACATGGTCGGAGAGCACCATTCTCTTGCAATACTTCCATCAGAACAAGGATTGAAACAACCAACGCAGTGCACAAATAAAGCGCACGCCGAGCAGGTCTCTTGCAATACTTCCATCAGAACAAGGATTGAAACAGAGAGGACACCGGGACAATCCTGCAGAATGTCCTCTTTCTCTTGCAATACTTCCATCAGAACAAGGATTGAAACGTTTGGGCCAGACGAGATACGTTTGGTTATTTCTTATCTCTTGCAATACTTCCATCAGAACAAGGATTGAAACAGCGTGGTCTCTGGGAAACCGAGCCACCCGTGTCTTTCTCTTGCAATACTTCCATCAGAACAAGGATTGAAACTTTCAATCGGGCACCCGACTCGACACGGACCGCTGTCTCTTGCAATACTTCCATCAGAACAAGGATTGAAACACAGTGAACAACTATTTTTACGATGAGGTCTTCCGATCTCTTGCAATACTTCCATCAGAACAAGGATTGAAACAAAGACAAGTTACAGGGCTCATTTGCGATATTCTGAATCTCTTGCAATACTTCCATCAGAACAAGGATTGAAACTCAGTTGGCACAGCACCTTAGAGAACCCGGTAGATCTCTTGCAATACTTCCATCAGAACAAGGATTGAAACGGCACCCGATACAACTATATCGGGTGGCGACCGACAAATCTCTTGCAATACTTCCATCAGAACAAGGATTGAAACTCCATGGACCCCCTGCTGTACCCCCGGAAAAACCGGTGGTCTCTTGCAATACTTCCATCAGAACAAGGATTGAAACCCCAGTTAAAGCCGAAGCAACCGAAGCAGTCGCAGCCCATCTCTTGCAATACTTCCATCAGAACAAGGATTGAAACAAGATATAGAGGGACTACGGGATGTCCTACTCGATTCATCTCTTGCAATACTTCCATCAGAACAAGGATTGAAACACATCCTCAAGGCCCCTTCGCGACTGGCATCGATTCTCTTGCAATACTTCCATCAGAACAAGGATTGAAACAGTGTTCCGCGACCCAGTCGGACGGTACAAATGGTCTCTTGCAATACTTCCATCAGAACAAGGATTGAAACCACTCAGGGAGGCCATTTCTTGCTCTCCGCCACATTTCTCTTGCAATACTTCCATCAGAACAAGGATTGAAACCGTTTAAGCCACTCGTTTCGGTGACGGGGTCCGGATCTCTTGCAATACTTCCATCAGAACAAGGATTGAAACAAGTCGGTGCCGAAGGGCGGCGGTGGAAGCGGTTCATCTCTTGCAATACTTCCATCAGAACAAGGATTGAAACATAACATGAATATGAAGCCTACCGCACTTACCTCGCTCTCTTGCAATACTTCCATCAGAACAAGGATTGAAACATACACACTATTTAGGGCTGAAAATTTCATCTGGTTCTCTTGCAATACTTCCATCAGAACAAGGATTGAAACGCTGCCCTTTCGGGATACGGTGCCCTTCCTGATATCGGTCTCTTGCAATACTTCCATCAGAACAAGGATTGAAACACATCCTTCGGGATTGATATGACCCCAGATGCCTTTCTCTTGCAATACTTCCATCAGAACAAGGATTGAAACATCGGCCATGGCTTAAAACTGCAACGTTGCTCTGATCTCTTGCAATACTTCCATCAGAACAAGGATTGAAACCTGCGACAGGGTCCGGACTCGGGTGGGACGTCTTTCTCTCTTGCAATACTTCCATCAGAACAAGGATTGAAACTATGGTACCGCCATATCTTCAAAAGGCAGCTCGCCTTTCTCTTGCAATACTTCCATCAGAACAAGGATTGAAACTTTTTAACGCACCATCAGTGCAACCAGCTGCTATGGTTCTCTTGCAATACTTCCATCAGAACAAGGATTGAAACGATCAGGGAAAATCGTGAACTGGAGATCGCACAGGTTCTCTTGCAATACTTCCATCAGAACAAGGATTGAAACACCTCGTCTACTGACATCGCTTGCTCGGCATCGCTTCTCTTGCAATACTTCCATCAGAACAAGGATTGAAACTGACGGCGATCCTTTCGGTAGGTAGCCCTGACACAATCTCTTGCAATACTTCCATCAGAACAAGGATTGAAACCTATATCGAGTGTCTTCAGAGAATCCCATACCTCGTCTCTTGCAATACTTCCATCAGAACAAGGATTGAAACACCTCGTCTACTGACATCGCTTGCTCGGCATCGCTTTCTCTTGCAATACTTCCATCAGAACAAGGATTGAAACACCTCGTCTACTGACATCGCTTGCTCGGCATCGCTTTCTCTTGCAATACTTCCATCAGAACAAGGATTGAAACAATCAAGTAGAACTTCACGTAGTCCCTCTATCTCTTTCTCTTGCAATACTTCCATCAGAACAAGGATTGAAACATAAAATCGATCCAAGAGTCGCCGTAAACATGCCGATTCTCTTGCAATACTTCCATCAGAACAAGGATTGAAACTGAGGCTCAGATGACACTTGTGGGAGTTCCACATTTTTCTCTTGCAATACTTCCATCAGAACAAGGATTGAAACATTCCGTCGTCAAAAAGGTGTTGCGCGAGGAATCGGTCTCTTGCAATACTTCCATCAGAACAAGGATTGAAACTGAAAGTCTCTACGATAGTCATGAAACCCTCCGAGATCTCTTGCAATACTTCCATCAGAACAAGGATTGAAACGGGACTTGTTCCTCCCAATCATGCATCACCCAAGGTCTCTTGCAATACTTCCATCAGAACAAGGATTGAAACTCTGATGCTGTTAAGAGCCTACGCCTTCGGCGTCGCTCTCTTGCAATACTTCCATCAGAACAAGGATTGAAACATCATTGTACGCGCCGGTGATCGGAATGTCATCCCACCTCTCTTGCAATACTTCCATCAGAACAAGGATTGAAACAAAAAAACAATCGGGGAAAACATCGCCGACGATATGTCTCTTGCAATACTTCCATCAGAACAAGGATTGAAACTCGATGAGCCCCGGCCCGAAAACGCGCGCCCGACTGTCTCTTGCAATACTTCCATCAGAACAAGGATTGAAACATCGCGCGCAGGCCAAGGCGATTCTCGCGAACCGCTCTCTCTTGCAATACTTCCATCAGAACAAGGATTGAAACTGACGCGCCGCCAACGTCGGGGCCTCGCCGAGAGGTTCTCTTGCAATACTTCCATCAGAACAAGGATTGAAACTGTGCGCGCGGCGATCGCCCGCGCGCGATGAATAGGATCTCTTGCAATACTTCCATCAGAACAAGGATTGAAACTGACGCGCCGCCAACGTCGGGGCCTCGCCGAGAGGTTCTCTTGCAATACTTCCATCAGAACAAGGATTGAAACTGACGCGCCGCCAACGTCGGGGCCTCGCCGAGAGGTTCTCTTGCAATACTTCCATCAGAACAAGGATTGAAACTGTGCGCGCGGCGATCGCCCGCGCGCGATGAATAGGATCTCTTGCAATACTTCCATCAGAACAAGGATTGAAACTGACGCGCCGCCAACGTCGGGGCCTCGCCGAGAGGTTCTCTTGCAATACTTCCATCAGAACAAGGATTGAAACCGCCTCGCCGCGTCGCCTCACCGGCATCCTCACCCGTCTCTTGCAATACTTCCATCAGAACAAGGATTGAAACCTTCGCGTAATAGACTACGACCGCTCGCATCTCTACATCTCTTGCAATACTTCCATCAGAACAAGGATTGAAACACGGCTGGAAGCCTCCTGCAGCCTCAAACACATCATACCTCTCTTGCAATACTTCCATCAGAACAAGGATTGAAACACAATGCCGGTCGGTCGCAAGTCGCGTCTGGCGGTAAGTCTCTTGCAATACTTCCATCAGAACAAGGATTGAAACAACTTAGATTTAGACACGCATACCTCCTTGGTAGATGTCTCTTGCAATACTTCCATCAGAACAAGGATTGAAACAGTGTTTTTTGTAAGTCTTTGTGTTTCAGTTACTTATCTCTTGCAATACTTCCATCAGAACAAGGATTGAAACCCCTGTACCTCCGCGCGTTTCACTATGAGCGCGGATCTCTTGCAATACTTCCATCAGAACAAGGATTGAAACTCTAGGAGATAATGTCTCTCACCACGATGTATGGTATCTCTTGCAATACTTCCATCAGAACAAGGATTGAAACTCTGATGCAGTAAGCAGACGTCTGCGCCTTCGGCGTTTCTCTTGCAATACTTCCATCAGAACAAGGATTGAAACTAAGAGCTCTCAAACGACTTTCAATACTCGATAATATCTCTTGCAATACTTCCATCAGAACAAGGATTGAAACAGGATCTCCAAATCCCGTACAACGGCTACTCGGTGATCTCTTGCAATACTTCCATCAGAACAAGGACAGGAAAAAAATAAAAGTCAAAAAGCCGTTCTGAGTTCATCAGAGCGGCTTTTCTATTTTCGATTCGGGTCTGTGCTGTGGTTGCGTTTTGCGGGCGTTCCTATTTTTTAGGGTATCTCCACCGTCACTGCGGGGGCGTTTGTTGTACCGCCAATTTTCACCCGCACGGGAATCGTTGTCAGGCGTCCGAAGAGTGCGCCGATATGAAACCCGGCAACTTTGATGCGCGACGCTGGCACAGCCACATCCAAAACATAATTCAACTGTCCATCCAAAGTGCCCTGTCCGCCCACTGTACAAGCCATATCCGCGGCCACGAGTTTTGTCCCCTCCAATATCACCGCATTGCCGTGCAACCGAAAGACCACATCCACATCTCTGAGCGGCACTTCATCGGCAGTTAGCAGGCCCAATTGTTCCACGGGGCGCAACTTCTGCTGCAAAAAATCCCACTTCACAACGCGCGCGTCTGCCATCTGCACGCGCCCACTTGCGACCGCGCCATCCAAAATATTGGCTGTTATATCGACCGCGCCCGCAACGGGAATACGCCAACCCGCGGATTGCAAAACCCGTTCTGCCCGTGCATTCACCAGTGACACAGACCCGTTCCACTGCCCGTTCTCCAATGCCAGAGACCCCTCGAGCGTGCCCTCGCAGACTTGCCCTGAAACAGGCCCCACATGTAAACGCGCGTTTTTTGCGTGCAAAGCCATCTTGAAATGACGAAACACAAGGGGTGTCGCGCCGGCCTGACCACGGTCCAGGACGAGGTCATCAAACGCGATGTGGGCGCGAACGCGAAAAGGCCAACGGCCCGACACAGCAACATCCCCACGCCCTTGCCCGGTCAGCGTCGCATCCTTTGGCAACAAGCCCGAAGACATGAGAAAAGTCCGCACCGGTACGATGTCCAGCATTTGGTCCTCGCCCCTTAAATCCACCACAAACGCGCGCCACGGATCGCGTATTGTGCCCGACAACTGTGCGAAAAAAGGGCCAATCCCAACCGTCAAGCCCTCGGTTGTCATGACCTTTGGATCGCGTTCGGAAAGGATCACCTGTCCAGACACGCGCAGATCGCGCAGGACTTTGGCGCGCGCGGTTGAGGCGTGGGATGGTATCCTGAGCTTGTCGAAGGGATGAGACGTATCCCGCGCCGCGCAGATCGCCACTTGTTCAGCCGCGAGGTCACTGTCCAATGCAAGTGCCCCATGGCTTTTCAAACCGCGCACGCGTCCATTTATCCCCGACACAACGGTCGTGCATCCCGATGGGCGATTTTCAATCTGCAAGGTCCCATCGCGTATCCGCACCCGATCTATGGGCAGCAGGTCGATTTTGACCGGCGCGTGTTTCGGTTCTCCAGCACGGCGTTTACCCACTGCCAAAACCGCGCCCTCCAGCACCAACTCGCCCAACCAGCCATCGCCCCATAACCAAGCGCGCGGCGACACATACACCTGGGCCCGATCCGCGACCAAAAGGGGATCGGTTCCCAACTCGGCTCGGTTTTCCACCCGCAAACCCGAAACCACCATCCCATCAAACAGCCCCCAATCAATGCGGTCGAATGTCACCGCTCGCCCCAAAGCCGACGACAAAAGCGGTTGGACCAAGCCCCGCAATCGCTGCGGCGTTACATACCAGTAGGCAGCGGCAACGACGACGAGCAGAACCGCCACAAAAAAACAGAAAAACCATTTGAGAAAACGCATCATGTCATGTAAAGTTGGGATTGCTTGCTCCGCGGTTGCTTCGCGTCTTTGCACTACCGCCTCGCCAACACCCGTGCGCGAATCTGCTCAAACCGAACCGATGTCTTTTTGAGTCCCGCGGCGCTCGGCAGTTTTGCGATTTCTGCGCGCACAAAATCAATGCGCGCGCGTTGGGGGATGCGTTGCAAACCACACTTCCACGCCCTGTTGATTCACCACGGCACATGACACAACAAGCGTCAGGGCGAGGATAAACGCGAGGGAATTGAAGTGCGTCATGGGATTGATTCCTCAGCGTGCAAAAGACAGGGATGAACGTTTAAGGTGAGGGGCGGTCAAATTCCAGTGTGCCGGCGGCGATCCGCACATGGAGGCCAATGGGCAAGACTCGGCGTGCTTTGCCATGTCCATAAGGCAACCCGCAATACACCGGGCAGGATACCCGCGCGGCAAAATCATCCAGGACATCTTCGATCCGGCCTTCTGCTTCGCGCTCGGGTTCGCAGCCCACGAAGTCCCCGAATATCACACCTGCGGCCCGATCAAAGGCCCCGGCCATGGTCAACTGATTCAACATCCTATCCACGCGATAGGGCGGCTCATTCACGTCCTCCAGCACGAGCACCGCGCCTTCCAATTGGGGAAAAAACGCGGTTCCGACAAGCGAAACCACCAGCGACAAACACCCGCCAACAAGCGGACCTTCGACCTCGCCGGCGCGCACGGTTGTCACCCCCACGCGTGCAAACCGCTGCGCGCAAACCGCCGCCCACAGTGCCCGCTCCGTCTCGCGATGGAGGCCCTCTGCCGTCACATCTGAACACAGGGACAGCCCGGAAAATGTGACCAGTCCCGTGCGAGCATAGATGCCCAATTGCAACGCCGTGGTATCGCTTAAGCCCACCAGGACCTTGGGATTTTGGGCGATCAACGTCCAATCCAAACGCGCCAAAATCCGCGCCGCGCCATACCCGCCGCGCGCGACAAAAATGCCCTTTACATCGCGATCGGCAAACATCGCATGCACATCGTTTGCGCGCGCGCGATCCGTGCCCGCCAAGTACCGGTCCTGCGCGTATAGCGACGCACCTTCGCGCACGCAAAACCCCTTCGCGCGCAAATACGCCAATCCGGGGGCTAACCGCTGGCGCGCAACGGACCCGGACGGCGCAATGACGCCCACGATGTCGCCAGGGTGCAATTTGGGAGGGAGTTTCACGGTTATGGTTTTATGTTTTTAATCGGGCACAGAGGCACTGCCCCTACGTCTTGCGATCTGTGCCAATATATTTTTTGCCAACGCGGTCAGGGAATCGTCTCGCGCGCCCATGATGACAATTCGATCTCCATCGCGCGCTTCTTCAACCACGCGTTCGACAATATCCTCGCGTTTGGCAATGTATTCCGCGCGGTGCCCGGCGCGCGATATTTCGGCGATCAAATCGCCCGAGGAAATATCTTGTTGCGCGGTGCCGCCGGCATAAAAAATTTCCGACATAATCACCAGATCCTCTTCGTCCATCCCATTGACAAAGGCCGCAATCAGCCCGTCCTGCAAAAATCGCGTGGGGCCAAATCCATGGGGTTGAAACACCGATATCACGCGTCCGTGCTGTGCCTTTAGCGTTGCCAAACTCGCGGCAATTTTGTCTGGATTGTGGGCAAAATCATCGATCACGGTCACCCCTTGTGCTTTGCCCACCACCTCCAACCGCCTGCCAATCCCCGGAAAATCACCCAACGCGTCTGCCCCGTCCTGCTCGCGTATCCCAAGCACCCCACACGCTGCAATCGCCGCGACCGCGTTGGCGATATTGTGCCGCCCCGGCACGCGCAACGCGCACGCCCTGCCGTTGATGACACACCGCGCGCGGTCGGGCAACAGCGCGACCGCGCGCGCCTGCACATCGGCATCTGGGCAATCCACCCCAAATGTCACCCGCGGCTTTATCCCGTGCGTCAGTGCCATCGACCGCGCGCAATCGCGATTCACGACTGCCGCGTCTGTTGCCCGCGCGCAAAAATCCCGGAAAAGCCGTTGCAACTCGTCCATGGGCTTGTGATCCAGCGAGATATTCGTCAGCACCGATATGGTCGGCTCGTACAGCGCAAGGGTGCCGTCGCTCTCATCGGCCTCGATCACGAGCAAGTCGGGATCGCCGCACAAGGCATTGCCCAATCCCGGCAGATGCGCGGCGTCGCGCGTGATCCCGCCGTTGATCACCGTGGGATCGCGCCCCGCCTTGCTCAAAATGTGCCCGATCATGCCCGTCACGGTTGATTTGCCACTCGTGCCGCCGACGGCAATCCCGGTTCCCCGGTGAAATAACCGCGCCAGCACCTCGGCCCGTTTGCAAATGGCAATGCCCAGATCCAGCCCCGCTTTCACATCTAAAATCGTCGGCTCGACCGCACTCGACACCACGAGGGTATCCACATCCGCGTCCACGCCCGACCCATCTTGCGGGAACAACGCGACCCCGAGCGCGCGCAAGCGCGCGTACCAATCCGCGTTCTGCGCCTGGTCATAACTGCGGTCGGATCCGCGCACTGCATGGCCTTGATGCAACAACACCTGTGCAATGGCACTCATGCCACTGCCGCCGATACCGCACAAGAAGAAGGTTTGTTTGTTCATATTTGCGGGTATGCCAATACCATCGTGGGCTCGAAAAGATCATCTATCCGCTACAGAGTTGTAAAATATAGACCCTGTGCCGTCGGTCGTCCACCTGATTTTCCATCGGTCTCTTTGTCACCTGCGCGCTGCATGCGGCACTTTGCACCCCGCCCCTTTTTTTTTATCTTTCGGCGATGATCACGGCATTGTGCAACTTCTCACACCGAAGGATACCCACTATGGAAGGCATCTATCGCTTTGTGCTCACCGACGTTGAGCGCGCGCTGTGGACCGAATCGTGGACTGTCGATGAATCCACCCTGCCGCTGGGCACTGAACACACGTGGCGCGTGCAAAAAACCGCGCTGAAAGGCGGCTTGCAAGACGGTGTCGATCTCATTGAAATCGACAATGGGCCCCTCTCCATGTTTATTGTGCCCACGCGCGGCATGGGCTTGTGGAAAGGCATTTATCGCGGCGTTCACTTGGGCTGGGAATCGCCCGTGCGCGACCTCGTCAACCCGGCCTTTGTCGATCTCAATGACCGAGGCGGCCTCGGCTGGCTCAAGGGCTTCAACGAATGGATCGTGCGCTGCGGTCTCGACAGCAATGGCGCGCCGGGCCGCGATGTGGTCATTGACAACAACGGCAATGAGGCTGAGGTCTTTGTTCCGCTGCACGGCAAAATCGCCAACACACCCGCCCGCCATGTCGAAGTGCAGATCGAGATGCTGCCGCCCCATCGCATCACGGTCTTGGGCATTGTTGATGAAACCATGATGTTTGGCCCGGCCTTGCGCCTGACCACAGCCATATCGACCGCATTGGGCGGCAACAGCCTCACCATTGCCGATCAAGTGACCAATCTCAACGACCGGCCCGCTGAAATGCAGTTGCTCTACCACTGCAACTACGGCGCGCCCATCCTCGAAGACGGCGCGTCTTTGATCGCGCCGTTCAAAACCGTCTCGCCGCGCGATCCCCATGCGCGGAAAGACATTCAAACCTGCGATCAATTCACCGGCCCCACGCCGGGGTATGTCGAGCAAGTTTATTTTTGCGAACTCACCGGCGAGCGCGGGGGCAAAACATCTGTCTTACTCAAAAATGCCGATGGCAGCCTGGGGTCTTCGCTTCACTTTTCACGCAAACAAATGCCGTGTTTTACGCTGTGGAAAAACACGGCGGCCATGCGAGATGGGTATGTCACGGGCCTCGAGCCCGCCACCAACTATCCCAATCCCAAGCCTTTTGAACGCGAGGCCGGGCGCGTGATCGTGCTCAACCGCGGCGAAACGCAGCACTGCGACCTCACCATAGCCGTTCACGATACCAAATGCGGCGTGCAAAATGTCGAACGCGAAATTGAACAGATGCAAAAAAATGCCGCGCCAAGGGTCTCGGAACACATCCTTTCGCGTCTGTCGGCAGCGGGATAACGGATGTCGCGCCCCGACCGCTGTTGACACAGATCAAAAGTCAGCGTATCATTTGGCGGCATGGGAGTTGTATTTTCCGATATTGACACTGCCCCCGAGAATTTTTTATGTCCAAAACATTTGGCAAACGATGCGAGCAAGCCATCGGCAAAGTGCGGCGCTTTTTGCTGCTGCGTTTTCGCAAAGCTTATGTCGCACGGCAAATTGAAAACCGGCAGGGCGAATGCAACCAATGTGGCAATTGCTGTGAACTGTTGTTCAAATGCCCGTTTCTCATCAAAAATGACACGGGAGATACCCTGTGCAGCATCTATGAAAACCGCCCGAAACAATGTGCGGCATTTCCCATTGACGCGCGGTGTTTGTCCGAAGTGGATTTTGACTGCACGTATGCGTTTGGCCCAAAGCCCGCCATCTTGCAAATTGAGCCACTGGTTCAACGCGCCGACCCCTGATGGAACTCCGCGCCTCCTTTTAACGTCTTAAAAGCCATGCGCCATTTCTTTTTTTTTCTCCTGATGATAATTGCCGCGTCCGGCGCGGCTCAATTGCGAGACCCGCCCGCGGCATTCACCATTGCCCGCCTCAAGTACGATGGCGGAGGCGACTGGTACAATGGCCCAACAGAAATCCCCAACCTGCTCGCGTTTATCGGGCAGCATACCCCCATCCACACCGCGGAACAAGAAGCCCAGGTCGCGCTGAACGACGAACATCTCTTTGCCTATCCGGTGCTGTTTCTCACGGGCCATGGCAATATCCGATTCTCAGAAGAGGAACTGCGGCGGTTGCGCGTTTATCTCGAGCGCGGGGGGTTTCTCTTTGCCAATGACGACTACGGTTTGGACGACTCCTTTCGCAGAGAACTCAAACGCGCGTTTCCCGACAAAAAGCTCGTCCAATTGCCCCCGTCGTTTGGCCTCTTTAAGACGCCGTTTCACTTTCCAGACGGCTTGCCAAAAATCCACGAACACGACGGCGACCCCCCGCGGGCTTTTGGCCTGTTTCACGAAGACCGCCTGATTGTCTTTTACAATGTGAGCAGCGACATTGCCGATGGGTGGGATGATCCCGACGTCCACAATGACCCCCCCGAAAAAAGACGAGAAGCCCTCAAAATGGGCACCAATGTGATTGTTTGGGCCCTGACGCATTAAAGGCAGTTGTCAGTTACTCCACAACGGATTCTCATGACCCCACAATCCGCACATCAAAAACTCACGCGTCGGCTCGCGAAGCTGCGCGCATTGCTATCGGCAAACCGCGCGCTGACTGGCGTGGGCGTCGCTTTGGCGTTTGCGCTCGGCGCGGGGCTCGCGCTCGTCAGCCTCGAATCCATATTCTACATGCGCCCCATCCTCAAAATTATTTTGGAGGGTTTGTGCGCGATATGGATTTTATTTTTGCTCGGGCACTTCTGCATCGTGCCGTGGATCAAACCGCCTAGCCTCGACGAGATTGCCCTGCGCGTTGAACGCCATTTCGGCGGCCTTCAGCAACACTTGATCAGCGCGCTTCAATTGTGGCGAGAAAGACAACATGAAGGACATGCCACGGCACTCGTCGATGCCGCGATCATCCAAGCCGAACGCGCCGCGCGGCATCTGGCGTTCGAAACGCTCATCAATCGCAAGCCCCCAATTCGCGCGGCCACTGCGGCGGTCGCGCTCGCGGTGTTGGGCATGGTGCTTCACACGCTGTGGCCCACGGCCTTGGCCGGCGCGGTTCAGCGCCTTGCAAATCCCCAAACGCCTTACGCGCGCCCGCCAGATACGCACATGGGTTTGCGCCCGGGCAATGTCGAGATCGTCGGGGGGGAACCGCTCGTCATTACCGCACGACTTTCGGGCGTTGTCCCGCGCAGCGCGCGTCTTTTTGTGCGCGAAAAAGGCGTGCAAACATGGGCATCGTTTGTATTGCCCGTCAAACAGATGCGCGCGTCGCACCAGTTTCCCTCTGTCACGCGGTCATTTGACTATCGCGTGTCGGCCCACGACGCGCAAACCCCGATCTACACCGCGAGTGTACACCCGCGCCCCATTGTCGCGCGCCTCTCGCACCGCGACCGATTTCCACCGCATACCCAATTGCCGGACCGCGTCGATCAACAAGGCGGCGATCTCGTCGTCCCAACGGGTACAGAGGTCGCATTGACCATTGAAGCCAATAAACCGCTCGCGGCGGCATCGCTCGTTTTTGACGACGCGTCCGAATTGCCCGCCTCGGTGTCTGCGTCGCAGGCACGGGCGACTTTCACGGTGAATAAGGACGGGCGTTATCGCGTACACCTGCGCGATCCGCGCATGGTTGCCAACAAAGACCCGATAGCATATCGCATTGTGGCACTGCCCGATCAGCCGCCCGATGTGCGTCTGTTGCGCCCGGGGCGCGACATCGACCTCGCGGAGTCCATGCGCGTTTTCCTAGTTGTCGAAGCTTTTGACGACTACGGCATTTCGCGTCTTGAAGTGCGATATCGCGCGGCAGATGACACCGGGAAAGGCCGTGTCCTGCCAATTGCCCTCACGCCTGCCCGCGAAGTCGAGGCGTCCTATCACTGGGACCTGTCCGCCCTCAACTTGCTGCCGGGCGATCAGGTGGCGTACAGGATACGCGCCTACGACAACAATCCCGACCCATCGTTTGGCGAAACCCCCACCTTCGCCATTCGCTTTCCCGGCCTGTTTGAAATTCACGAGACAGCGGAAAAAACCCAGCGCGAAGGTATGGCGCAGATCGAAGCCGTTCAACAGCGCGGGCGCGAACTCGACGCGCGCCTCAAAGATCTCGCCCGCGATATGCGCGCCAAAGACGCGGTCGCCTGGCAGGAAAAACGCGAAGTCGAAAAAGCACTTCAAACGCAGGAACAACTCGCGGAACAAATTGAATCCACCGCAGAGCAACTCGACCGCGCGCTCGACCGCCTCGAGGACAGCGGCCTCCTCAAAGACGATACCCTGCAAAAACTCGACGAACTCCACGCCTTGCTTTCGCAAATTCGGACGCCGGAGTTGATGGAAGTGATGAAAAAATTGGACGAAGCCATTCAAAACGCGGACGCGGAGATGGTGCGCGAAGCCCTCGAACAATTTCAAAATGCGCGCGAAAAATTCCACGAGACCATTGATCGCGCCCTTGCCCTGCTCCAACGCGTGCGACAACAGCAAACCCTCGACGCGCTCAATCAAAAACTCGACGCACTCGCCCATGCACAAGACCAACTCACGCAAAATGTGGATGACGAACAAAAATCATCGTGGGACCTCGCCCGCCGACAGGTGCAAATCGCGCAAGATACCGATCAATTGCGCGGTGAACTCCACCGTGCAACCCAACAGATGGACGACCCCACGGTTGGCGAACTCGAGCAATTTGCCAAGGACGTACAGGCGAAAAAATTCGCCGCGCGCATGGATAGCGTGCGGGGCGCGCTCGTGGCCGCGCAACGCCCGCGCGCGCGCGCAGACAGCCGTTCAATCGCCGGCGATCTACAGGCACTCGGTCGGCAATTTGCGGAAATCCGGCGGCGATTTGTCCAGCGTCAAAAAGACGAGGTCGCCAGAGAACTCACTCGCGTCTTGCACGACCTGCTCGCCCTCTCGCGGGCGCAGGAACGCGCGGCACAGCGCGCAGATGCCGCGCGAAACCGCGACGACGCGGCACTGCTCGCCCGCGACCAAGCGCGCGCCATCGCGGGCGCGTCGCGCATGGCGCAGCGCGTGCTCGACGCGTCGCGAAAAACCTTCTTTGTGCCGCCGAATGCACAGGCATCGCTCGGTCATGCCCTAAACAAGATGGAAGACGCGGCCGAGCACCTCAACGCGGGCAATGCCAATCAGGCGTCCAAACTCGCCCGCGAAGCGATGGGCGGCATCAATCGCGCGGCGATGATGGTGCATCAGGCGTTGGGTCAACTCGCGTCTTCGCAGTCCGGCACGGGCTTTGAGGAAATGATGCAGCAAATGGCCCAACTCGCACAGCAACAAGGAGATGTCAATGCCCAAACCGAAAATCTATTTGGGCAAAGGGGGCGGGGTGGGCGACCTTCATGGCAAAGGCTCGCGGCGCGACAGCGCGCGATTCAGGACGCGCTCAACAGCCTGCGCGACGAACTGGCCAAGCAACGGCGCGAAGTGCTCGGCGACCTCGGCAAAATTGCGGGCGATATGCGAGAAACAGCCCGCGAACTTTCCCAACGCCAGATCACGCGCCAAACCCTTGAACGCCAGCAACATATTCTCTCCCGTTTGCTCGATGCCCAACAAGCGATGAGAGAACGCGGGAAGAGCAAAAAGAGACAGGCGCGCGCCGGGGAAAATGTGGCTTATCGCGGGCCGGGATCCCTGCCCTCGGATTTGGGAGAAACCGACAATCCCCTGCGACACATGATGCGCGATGCCCTCAAAGAGGGGTATTCCGCGGCATACCAAGCCCTCATCCGGCAGTATTTTGAAAGCTTGATTGAAGATGCAAAAGAGATCGCGGATTAAACGGATGACGCGGATGACGCGGATGACACGTAATAATGTTTCTCGCGTGCCGGCCGATAGTCTCAAAAGCGGATTGCGGATGACGCGTAGCGAAGCGAGTATGAAAGGTCTGTGGACGTGGCTCGCGTGTCCACCTGAAGATGCAGTAAACGAGAATATAGGAAGCCAAATGCCCCAGTTCCCGGCCCCCAATTCCCAGATCCTGCGCTGGTTTTGCCTCTTCGCTGTGCTTCTGTTATTTGCAGATGTTGCAATAGCGCAGCTTTCGCCCGCGCAGGTCAGTGCCGAACTTCGGCGCGCGATGGCACTCGAATCCCGAAGAGACCTGACAGGTGCGATAGGCATCTACCAGCACCTTTGCGAACAGCACCCCGAACGCGTGGATATTCTCTGGCGTCTCGAATCCGCGCTTTCGCGGACGGGGCGATATGCCGAAGTCGCGGCGCTGTTGCGCCAACGCGTGTCCGCCGCGCCGGGCGATATGGAAACGCGCCTGCGCCTTGGGCAAGCCCTCTTTGCAATGGGCAAAACGGATTCCGCGGAGGCATATTGGACCCTCGTGCTTCACAATGCGACCACGCCAACCCCCTTTGCCATTGTTGCGGATCACTATCGCAGGCGCAACCGCGACGAACGCGCGGAACAGACCTATCGCCGCGCCAGAATCACCCTCAAAGATGCCGCGCTGTTCGCGCGCGAACTCGCGGAACTCGCGGAACGCCAAGTGCGCTATCCCGATGCCGTGCGCGAATATCTCATCTATGTGGCGAAAAATCCGCAACACGTCCCGATGGTCGAAGCCCGCTTGCGCGACTTTGCCCATAACGGCGACCAGCACGCCGAGGTTTTTGACCTGTTGTTGTCCAGCATATCCCTCGCGGATCAAAACCAACTCCGCCTGCTCGTGGAATATGCCCTGCCCGCCGGATTTGCCGCGCAAACGCTCGATCTTTTGCTTTCGTCTGACGCGGCGTTGGGCAATGCGTGGACGTACTTGTTCCGCATTGCGCGCTACAGTCTCGATCGCGATGATCCCACAACAGCGATTGCCGCGTATCGCGCGGTGCATGCGCGCATGCACCGCGCGGACCTCCGGGCGCGCGCGCAATTGGGCCTAGGCAGGGCGCACGAACTCGTAAACCGCCCCGCGGATGCCCAAACCCATTACAACGCCCTCATCACCCACTATCCCAACCGCCCGGAAACCGACGAAGCCCGTTTCCGCACGGGCATTATTTTGCGCGACCATCGCCATGACGCCGCGGGCGCGCAACAGGCGTTTCAAAACCTGATCCAGACCAACCGCCGCAACACCTGGCGATACCGCGCGCTTTTTGCACTTGCCGAAGGGCATCTACAAGCCAACAGCACAGATGCCGCGCGGCGCGTCTATCGACAAATTATCGCGGAAAAAGCAACCGCCCCGGAAGAAACTGAAGCGCGTTTTCGCTTGGCCGAATTGCAATTTCTATCGGGGCAGATCAACGCGGCACAAACCCTGCTCGACACGGTGCTCAAAGCAGATGTCAACCGCGACATTATCAACGACGCCATCGCGCTGTCTGCGCTGTTGCAAGCAGGCCAGCGCGCAGATTCAACCCTGATCCGCGCGTATGCCCGCGCATGCCTCAAGTTGCGCCAAAAGGATCAGAAAGGTGCTCTGCGCGATTTTGAAACCCTCTATCGCGACAACCCGCAATGTTTTCTCGCGGACCGCTTGCTCGATCATCAGGCCAAAATTCACGCGGATCAGGAACGCTATCCGCAGGCCATTCAGACCTATCGCACACTCATCACCATCATGCCCCACAGCCCGCTTTGTCCCGCAGCGCAGCTCGCGCAGGGCGCGATCTACGACCGGCACCTCGGACAGTATTACGACGCGCAAAAAGCCTACGAGACCCTGATCGTCGATTATCCCTTAAGCCTCGAAGCCGATGTGGCCCGCGAGCGATTGCGAAGGCTCGAAAGAAAAATCCAGGATCTCGAAAGAGTGAGGGAGGCAGGATGAAATGACAGCAATGCAAAGCGAGTATAAACGCAGGCATGTCCCTGTGAAAACAGGGATGAACGCAGAATCAGCACGGGACAGGCGATGAACAACGACAATATCCGCGCGCGAATTGAGGTTGCCCTAGCCGCGCTGCCCAACGAGGATTTTCTGGCGGTGACTAAAGATCTCCTTGAAGTACGCCCAATTCACTTGCGAGATCAACAAGCGATTTCCAATGCCGGCCGTGATTCTGTGCGGTGGAGGGGCAGTCTGTGTAACCCTTCGGCACCCTTCGGCACCCTTCGACAGGCTCAGGGTGCGGTGATCGTGCTCGTGCTCGTTGAGCCTGTCGAAACGAGCCTGTGTTTCGGCAAGCTCAACAACACGAAACGAGGAAAAAAATGAAAGAAGGATATATGTACATATTACTTTGCGCTAACGGGCAATACTACACAGGTAGCACCACTGATTTAAAAAAGAGACTTGTTCAGCATAACAGTGGTCAAGGGGCCAATTTTACTCGCAAATACCTCCCTGTTGAGTTAGTCTATTTTGAGAAATTTTCAAGAATTGATGAGGCATTTTACAGAGAAAAGCAAGTACAAGGATGGAGAAGAAAGAAGAAAGAAGCTTTGATAAATGGTGAAAGTGATACATTGCCAAGGTTATCGAGAAACTATACTCAGTTCGACCCAAAGAAGAAAAAAAAAGAAACTCAGTGACGAGATCGAACTTTACCGCAACCTTGTCACTGTAAAGAGATTTCCGAGGCAATAATAGCAGTAGAAAATCTTGAGTCTAAATTGGAGGAGTCAAAAAATGCAAGAATATGATTATGACGTTGCCTTATCTTTCGCCGGAGAAGATCGACATCATGCCGAAGCGTTGGCAGAGTTTCTCGAATCAGGGGGTTACTCAGTCTTTTACGACGAGTATGAACAAGCTAACTTGTGGGGCAAAAATATCTATGAGCACTTGTCATCAGTTTACAAGGATCAAGCTCGCTATTGTGTTATGTTCCTATCTAAGCATTACGCGCGGAAGCTATGGCCGAACCACGAACGCCAGAGTGCTCAGGCAAGGGCATTTGAGGAAAATAAGGAATATATCCTTCCAATCCGTATTGACGATACGGAGATACCGGGATTTTTGTCAACAGTCGCGTATCTCGATTTGCGCTCGATGTCCATAGAAGAGATTTATAAGATTTTAGTGAAAAAGTTGTCGAGCTCGATATCGCAAGCACCACCAACTGATCTATCGCTCCCTGCCGCAGTCGAGAGCGGTTCTAGCGAATTTGTGCTGTTCCATTTGGAAGATAGGAAACAGCAGTTTATTCCATTTCAGGACGCACGTTGGGATTCGAAGGAAATTTCTCTTGAACTTCTTCCTGAATCGCCTGAACAAGTTGCCTTTCTCCGTTCATTGAGGGATAGTGTCAGGAACCATTTTGCTCAAGGCAACAGGCTTGCCTTTGCACTACAGGAAGATGCCGCGTGGGTAAGTCCACAGGAGGCCATCCAGACTATATCCGACTCTCAAACCGTTTGGAAAGTCGTTCTAAAGGAAGATAGTGGAGGACGAGACGTGGATTGTGCGAGTTTTGTCGTGATGGAACAGCGTGGATTGACTGACGCATTGACGGCTGATCGCCACTTTGAGCAAGCGAGCTTTGTACGACTGTTGAGATGATGCGAGATTAGCTAGCAAAAAAAACAAACTGTTACCAAACCACCTGCCTGTGCGTCGCACGCAGACAGGTCTCTGTGAAGTGTATTTCAGGAGGAAAATCTGATGAGCACACATTGGTTGGATATTCAGAGTTTCCAACAAAGTCAGGAACTCCTGTCCGCGATCAATACCCTGTCCATTCACCGTAAATTGACTGACAAGGGGCATCCTGATACGAACAAAAAAGAAGCCGCGGAACAGGCGCGAGAAACCCTTGTGGTTTTTTTTCAGAAACTGGATAAGATCGTTCAGGACATTGAAGGTGGACATCGAAAACCTGTCCTGGGTGTAGATGCTCGGTTACGTCATCTGGCGGAAAATTACGTCCATGCAAAACGCCGTGTCTGCCGTGTTGCTGAGCTTGCCGAAGCACAGGCAGGCACTCGCGGTCAATCTCGCTCCCCATTTCTCGACCATCCTCTTTCTCAAGTTGGACAATTGTTCTATTCCGAACGCCCCGAAGACTGTGGCGAAGTCCTGAAAGTTCTAGCGGCATTTCGTGAACTGTTGGAAGAACATGTCAGTGTTGATGCGAAGCGGTTGCTAGGAGAGATATAGTTGTTCCACATCCTCAGACAAAACAACGCGGATTTGCTTCGGGAGGTCGGCAAACTTAAAGAGATTCTTTCTCACGTCTTACTGTACTTGGACCGCTGAGAAATGCTTGGAGATTTAATGAGATAAAGTCAAACGGTTCACAGGATGGACTCACAACTCAGGAAGAAGGAAAAAACAAAGGAAACAGGATGACATTACGACAAAGTGGTCAGTGGTCCGTGGTCAGTGGTCCGTTCCCCGCATCGCCGCCCCAAAGGCGTGAGATGCAAGACGTAAGCGGCGAGAAGTCAGCGGCCAGTCCCTATGTTCTCGCGTCTCGCGCCTCGCCTCTCGCCTCACACTCTGTGTTCATCTATGTTCATCTGTGGTTGCGTCTCGCGTCTCTTTTCGCCTTGAGCCTCGTTTTGGCCCTGTCATCGCCATGCGCGGGGGCGATCAGCGGCGGGCAAGCCCATGTCGGCAAAATTCTCATCCCCATGGATTTGTCGCAAACCGATCATCTCAAAGCCTACGGCATTGCTTTTTGGGCTTTGCAGCAGGGCCATCCCGTCGAGTGGTTGCTCAATTACCGGGGCGGTTCTTTTCTCATGGACTTTCACGAGGCCATCGCGCGCGAGGCTCGAATACGCGCGGTATTCTTCCAAGCCATCTCGGCAGCACAGGCCGCGCGCGTCTACGCGGATATTGAATCGGGCAACATGAACCGCATGCGCCTTGAAAAAGCACCTCGCATTGCGGTCTATACCCCGCCGCACAAACAGCCCTGGGATGACGCGGTCACCTTGGCACTGGCGTACTCTGAAATTCCCTATACCACCCTCTGGGATGAAGAAGTTCTCGCGGGCAAACTCGAGGAGTACGATTGGCTGCACTTGCATCACGAAGACTTTACGGGACAATACGGCAAATTTTATCTCAGCCACGGTCGCCAACTCTGGTACCGACGACAACAGGCCGAGTTTGAAGCCCTCGCTCGCAAATTGGGATTTGCCAAAGTGTCGCAACTCAAGGGCGCGGTGGCACAGGGCATTTACCACTACGTCGCCCAAGGTGGATTTCTCTTTGCCATGTGCTCTGCCACCGATACATTTGACATTGCCCTCGCCGCGCGGGGGATCGATATTGTCGATAGCGTTTATGACGGGGACCCGCCCGATCCGCTGGCGCAACAAAAACTCGATTTCTCGCGCACGGTTGCCTTTGAAAATTTTAATTTGGTGCTGGATCCCATGGAATACGAACACGCGGATATCGACCTGTCGCCCACCCAAATGAGCCAGATCAAAAATGCCGATGTCCACGCGTTTTCGCTGTTTGAATTTTCGGCAAAATACGATCCTGTGCCCACGATGCTCACGCAAAACCACACGCCCATTGTGCCCGGCTTTTTGGGCCAAGCCACGGCCTTTCACAAAGATCGCATCAAAAAATCCGTTACCATTATGGGCAATATCCCCGGCACATCCCACGTCAAATACATTCACGGCAACATCGGCCGGGGCACGTTCACCTTTTATGCGGGACACGATCCGGAAGACTATCAACACTTTGTCAACGACCCTCCCACGCAACTCGCATTGCACAAAAACTCCCCGGGCTATCGCCTCATCCTCAACAATATTCTCTTTCCGGCCGCGAAAAAGGAAAAGCGAAAGACGTGAGGTGAGGCAGTGGTCAGTGGTCAGTCCCCGCCCGTCCACCCCTTGTATCGAAAAAAAAGTGTGAAAATGGTGTGAGATTCCTTGTCAAAAACCGCCCGATGTTCACACTTCATCCTTCTCACCTTGAGGAAATCGCATGTCCGAAGCTTCACCACACGAAGATATCCAGGCTGTCGAACAATTGAAAGCCGCGTATGACCAGATCGTCGCGGAAATTGGCAAAGTCATCATTGGGCAGCGGGAAATTGTCGATCAATTGCTCATTGCTCTGCTCTGCGGGGGGCACTGTTTGCTCGTTGGCGTGCCGGGGTTGGCGAAAACCCTGCTCATCAGCACCCTTGCGCGCGCGCTCGACTTGTCTTTTAGCCGCATTCAGTTTACGCCCGACCTGATGCCGTCTGACATCACGGGCACCGAAGTTCTCGAAGAAGATCACACCACGGGACACAAGGCATTCCGCTTTGTCAAAGGCCCTTTGTTCGCCAATATCATTTTGGCCGATGAGATCAATCGCACCCCGCCCAAAACGCAGGCGGCTTTGCTACAAGCCATGCAAGAGCACGAGGTCACCGCCGGAGGGGGAACCTTTCGCCTTGAAGAACCGTTCTTTGTTTTGGCCACGCAGAATCCCATCGAACAAGAAGGCACCTATCCCCTGCCCGAAGCCCAACTCGACCGCTTCATCTTTAACTTGTGGATCGACTATCCCACCCGGGCAGAAGAGCGCGCCATTGTCAAAGCCACCACAGGTGCCCAAACGCGCGCGGTGCAGCCCGTACTCAATGCCGGACAGATTCGCGATCTTCAGCAACTCATCCGCAAAGTTCCCGTTGCCGATCACATCGTCGATCACGCGGTGGACTTGGTTCGCAAAACCCGCCCTCAAAATGCAGACGCATCGCAAGACATCGCGCGCATGCTCAGATGGGGCGCCGGGCCGCGCGCGTCCCAATGTCTCATTTTGGGTGCCAAGGCGCGCGCCGTGCTCAGCGGCCGCTATGCCCCTTCTGTTGACGACGTGGCTTTTGTCGCCAAGCCCGTGTTGCGCCATCGCCTCGTCACGAGTTTTAATGCCGAAGCCGAGGGCATCGCCACAGTCGATCTGATCGATCAATTGCTGGAGGGGAAGGCATGAACTTAAAAGGGCAGCGCGTTTTGGTGATGGGGTTGGGGTTGTTTGGGGGGGGCGCGGGCGCGGTGCGTTTTTTGGCGCGCGAAGGCGCGGCGGTGACAGTGACGGATTTGCGCCCAAAAGAGGAACTGGCCGCTTCGGTGCGCGCGCTGAAAGCGTTGCCCGTGGCGTTTAAGCTGGGAGGGCACGAGGAGGCAGATTTTCGGAAGGCAGATTTAATTGTGGCCAATCCCGCAGTGCCCCGGTCATCGCGATTTTTGCGGGTCGCGGAATCTGCGGGCGTGCCGATTACGTCAGAGATCTGCTTGTTTATTGAACGCTGTCCCGCGCCTGTGATCGGCATAACCGGCAGCAGTGGCAAGACGACCACGACTTCGCTTTTGGGCGAGATGCTAAAGCGAAAGGATGAATGCACCCTGGTGGGGGGCAATATTGGGGGATCGCTGTTGGACGAATTGGACAGGCTACATGCTGCGCGCAAGGCAGATGTATCCGTTGTGCTGGAGTTGTCGAGTTTTCAACTCGACCGATTGGGCGAGTTGCCGTGGAGCCCCCACATCGCTGTGGTCACCAATTTCGCGCCAAATCACATCGATGTTCACGGTTCTTTAGACGCGTATCGCAAAGCCAAGCAACAGATCGTGGCGCATCAGACAGCGGACGATTGGGCGGTTGTCAATGGGGAAGATGCCGAGGTGTCTCGTTGGACGAGCGCGGGGCAGCGGGTGGTCTTTGCCGTTGAAGGCGCGGGGCAGGTGTTTGTGCGCGATGGCAAAATTCAACACGCAATCGGCGGCGCGGCACAGACCGTCTGTGCTGTGGATACCTTGTGCTTGCGCGGTTCGCATAACCTCGCCAATGCGTTGGCAGCCACGGGCGCGGCGATTGTCCGCGGCGTAGCTGAGGGGGATGTCGCCGAGGTGTTGCGGACTTTTAAGGGGGTGCCGCACAGGTTGGAGCAAGTGGCAGAGGTGAACGGCATTCTCTATGTGAACGATTCGATTGCCACGAGCCCCGACCGCACGCGAACAGCACTTCGGGCGTTTGACAAGCCCATCGTGCTGATTGCCGGGGGGTATGATAAGGGGATTGCGTTTGACGATTTGGGATCGGCAATTGCGGAAAAGGTGGCGCACCTGGTTGTGATGGGCGAAACAGGGGACGCGATTGCCGCTGTCGCGAAACAGGGGACCGCGATTCACCGGGTAGAAAATTTGGAAGAAGCCATGGGGTGCGCCACCGGTTTGGCACGCCCCGGGGATGTGGTATTGCTATCGCCGGCGTCGGCGAGTTACGACCAGTTTCAAAATTTTGAAGCGCGCGGCGATCAGTTTCGAGCGTTGGTGGGAAAATTGCGATGAAGGGATGTGGGCGATTCACGTATCTTCCGCGTAGGGCATCAGTTTTCTTCTTTTGTTGGGATGGCGCAATTTGCGGAGTGCTTTTTCTTTTATTTGCCGCACCCGTTCGCGCGTCAGGCGAAATTGCCTGCCGATTTCTTCCAACGTCATTTCCACGCCGCTACCCAATCCAAAATAGAGTTGAATGACTTCTTGCTCGCGTTTATCGAGGGTGCTTAAAGCGCGCGTGATTTCATCTTTGAGGGTGTTTTGCAGCACCCTTGCGTCGGGCGACTCTTGGGCGTTGTCGGGCATGATGTCAAGGAGGCTATTTTCTCCGTCCGAGAAAGGCGCGTCGAGTGACAAGACGCGCTGCCCACGGGTGAGGGTTTCCGTCACTTGCTCAACCGGGATGCCCAATGCTTTGGCAATTTCCTCTTCGTTTGGCCGCGTTGATGTTTGCCTGTTCGCGTAACGCGAGATGCGCCTGAGCATATCCACGCGGTTGAGCGGCAGGCGCACGACGCGAGAGTGCTCCGCCAAAGTTTGCAAAATGGACTGGCGAATCCACCAGACCGCATAGGAGATAAACTTAAACCCTCTGGTTTCGTCAAAACGCTCTGCCGCGGTGATCAGACCGACATTTCCCGCGCTGATGAGATCCACGACCGGTACACCTTGATTTTGATATTCGTAAGCGACGCTGATCACAAAGCGCAGATTGGCTTCAATGAGTTTTGCACGCGCTTTTTGGTCGCCTTTGCGAATGCGAGAAGCGAGTCTCACTTCCTCTTGTGCAGAGAGCGGTTGAGACGAAGCCACCTCTTCGAGGTAGCGATGCAGCGCGTCTTTGGGTGCGGGGGCTGATCTGGGCAAGGCAATCACCTCGTTGAAGGGGGAGTGAAGAGGCATTGGGTCTTGGCGATAAATCGCGACTGGATATATAGGGCTTTTGCCCAAAGAGTCAAGTAAAAAACAAGCGTGAATAAGGCGCGCATTTTTAGCCCCATATATCTTCGCGCGACTCCCAGTACATCTTAACTGTGTCAAATCGTTCAATTCTTTCCTGTATTTTTATGATTTCTTTTGGATAAAATTCAAACAGCGTATCGCAGAGTTGGAGCATCCACTTTTTTCGAGAATAGCGATCAATCAATTTGATGTTGTTTGAGTTCGCAATTTGAATCTGTCCCCAGCCCAATGCACCAACAGTTAAGCATTCCCAATCCAAAAATTCAATTGGGGCGAATGTGACTTCTGTTGCGCTAACCTTTGTGCCTTCGATAGCGTATTTAACCATTACCAATGAAAATATGTTTGAGTCCGACTCATAGAATCTTGCCAATCGCTCAACTGAGGTGAGATTCGGCATATTAAACTTTGTATCTTCTCGGTGTGTCTTCACATCAACTATGGAATAAAAACCCTCTTTATCTGTGAATGCGAGATCGGCCATTGAACGTCGGGCAAATTCATTTGAATACTCATCGCACCAATCTTGCAGAAATGAGTCAAATTTCTCCGCTATCAAAGACTCTATCGCATCTCCCGCCGCACGAGTGCTCCGAGCAGTTTGATGCGATAAAAAATTGGAAGACGAATTGATGTGTTTTTTGATCTTCTCGGCCACTGTCAGGTAATGACCGCAATAATAAAACGATGACTTCATTTGAACAACTCTCTTTGGTGTACGTGTGGTTTGGCAGATTTCAATTGATCATTGAGCGAATTTCTCTCCCAGAATACGCCATCTGCATATCCCTGAATCGCCGGGTCTGTGGTCGCAAGGGCTAAGCGTTTGAGTGCCCAGCAGCAGTATTCTCGGTTTAGTTCAATGCCGCAGAATTTCCGTCCAAGTTTTTTTGCCACCACTGCGGTCGTGCCACTGCCCAAGAAGGGATCAAACACAAAATCGCCTTTTTTTGTACTGGCGAGTACCAATTTGGCGATGAGTTTTTCGGGTTTTTGGGTGGGATGGTCGGTATTTTCTGGCATAGACCAAAATGGCACCGTGATGTCCGTCCATATATTTGATGGATGGGTCAAGCGATAATTGCCGCTGCCTTCTTCGTTCCAATCTTTTGGCTTCCCGCGCACCCGATAAGGCGCAATGACTTTTCGTTTGAGCTTCACGGCATGGACATCAAAGCGGTACTGATCCGAGACGGTACAGAACCAAATATCCTCCGCATTGTTTTTCCAATTGGTCTGAGACCCTCGGCCTTTCTCTCGTTCCCATGTGATGCGATTGCGAATGTGAAAATGCGATTCGAGAATCGGCGCGATGAGCACAGACGTTTTCCAATCTGAGCACGCATAGAGTGTCGCATTTGAATGCAGCGTGGGTTTCAAAACTTCTATGGCGTTTTGGAACCACGTTTGATAGGCGTCTTTTTCCTTTGCCTTGAACACATGCCCATGATAGTTCTTAGAAAGATTGTACGGGGGATCCAAAATGAGCAAATCCACGAATCCCGTTGGCAAATGCTCCGCGATTTCAAACGCGTCTCCGCCGATGATTTTTCCCTCAATTTCCTCCGCGCTAACGGGACGTTGAACGCGAAAAATCCGATTGGATAGCCGACCGAGTTCTTCTTTGCTACAGGTCAGCGTGCGATTGCCCGGTGCTCTTTGCTTCATTTCATCTTCCGCACGTCAATCTGACTGGTCGCTACAGTTTCGCAGTCGTTGGAAAACGTAAATGCAGCACTGACGCGCTGGTTCTTCAACACATGCGGATACCAATAGGTGGCATCCTGCCACATCGCGTCAAAGGGCAAGCGATCAGTTGCAAACCATACGGGGCGCATTTCACGGGTTTCGGTTGGTTCGCCCTTCCACTTGTGGCCGAGGAAGACACGGGTGGAGAGATTCCAGTCGGGACGGGCGGGAAAATAAAACGCCACATGCCCGGCGTCCACGAGGTCGTTGGGCGACACGACAACGCGCGTTTCTTCACACATTTCGCGCGCAGCGGCCTCGCGGACCGTTTCACCGGGTTCAATTTTGCCGCCAATGCCCGTGTATTTCCCCTGACCAAAACCGCGTTTTTTGTAGCCGAGCAAAACACGGGTGGGTGGATTGCCCCTGACGAGGAGGATAAGCGTGGTGCGGTTCACGGTCATATCTACGGAATCAACAGCACTTTCCCCGCGGTCTGGCGACCTTCGAGGCGAGTGTGTGCCCTGTCCGCGCGTTTAAGGGGATGCTCTTCGCCAATGCGTACGTCGAGCTGGCCGTCTTGAACCCAGTCCATGACATCACGGGTGCGCTGGAGGTATTCTTCGCGGGTCTGCGTGTAAGTGTCGAGGCTGGGGCGCGTGAGATAAATAGAGCCTTTTACCGTCAGGATCAGGGGATCAATGGGCGGAACAGGGCCGCTGGCATTGCCAAAAAAGACCATATAACCGCGCGGTTTGAGGCAGTTGATGCTCTTTTCCCATGTGGCTTTGGCAACGGAATCGTAAACGACTTCGAGGCCCTCCCCCGCTGTGAGCCGCTGGACTTCGGCTTCAAAGTCCTGTTCGGTGTAAAGAATCATGTCATCGGCACCTGCTTCTCGCGCGAGGGCAGCTTTTTCTCGTGTTGATGTGGTGCCAATGACCCGCGCCCCGCGCATTTTAGCCATCTGCACGAGCAACAGGCCAACGCCGCCTGCGGCCGCGTGGATGAGGCAGGTGTCCCCTTCTTGCAGGGGATAGGTGCTGTTGACCAGAAAATGCGCGGTCAGACCCTGCAACATCACCGCGGCTGCAGTTTTGGTGGTCACCTCGGAGGGGATTTTGACCACATCGGCTTCGCGGGCAACAACTTGTTCGGCATAAGAACCCGGCACGTTTTTCCAAACCACGCGGTCGCCTTCGGCCAAATCTGAGATACCATGGCCCACAGCGTTCACCGTGCCGGCACCTTCTAGGCCTAGGGCAAACGGCAAGTCAATTGGATAGAGACCTGTTCGGTGATAGATGTCGATGAAGTTGACACCTGCTGCTTCTACGGTGACGCGAACCTGTCCAGCACCTGGATCTGCGATGGCAATATCGTCAAAACTCAAAACGTCTGCACCACCGTGTTGCGATATGCGAATGGCTTTCACGAGAATCTCCTTTGCGATGAGGTTGCCCGGCATTACTTGAACCCTTGACAAGATGGCTGCGTTTTCAAAGTATATAGATATTTCTTTTGTGATGCAACAAGAGGATGTATGCCGTCACATGGAGCGTTGAATATGACCGTAAATGGACGAGAAGTGCCCGATCACTATGGCCATGTGGAAACCGAGTATCGCGCGGTTCGGGAACGTGTGGGGGTGTTTGATCGCAGCAACCGAGGCAAAGTGCGTGCAACCGGGGCAGATTGTCTGAGATTTTTGCACGGCATGGTGACCAATACCGTTGAATCCCTGGCCGAAAATGAGGGCAATTATGCAGCCGTCGCATCGGCGCGGGGGCAAACGCTGTTGGATGTTTGGGTACACCACTTGAGAGATTGCGTCTGGTTGGAAACAGACGCGGGTCTTGCGACGAAGTTTATGGAAACCCTGCACCGCTATTTGATCGCAGATGATGTCGCGCTAGCTGACGAGTCCGATGCCTGGGCAATTTTCGGCGTGCAGGGTCCCGATACCCATGCGTTGATCGGTCAGGTCGTCGCCCGCGTATCTGATGCTTTGCCCGAACACCATACGATTGCGCGGGCATTCGAAGGCGTTCCGGTTTGGATCACCGCGCGGTCGTTTACGGGTGAATCGGGTTGCGATCTTCGCATTGATCGAGACCATGCCGATTCACTGTGGCAGGCACTCGTTGCCGCGGGGGGAACGCCGGTTGGATGGCAGGCGCGGGAAATATTGCGGGTTGAAGCCGGTATTCCCCGTTATGGCGCGGAGATCGATGAGTCGGTCGCGCCCCTCGAGGCGGGTCTAAGCCGCGCGGTTGATTTTGACAAGGGATGCTATATCGGGCAAGAAGTGATCGCCAAAATGCACTTTCGGGGGCGCCCCCGCCGCTATTTGACGGGTTTGTTGCTAAATGGCGATACGCCTGTTTGCGGCACCGTGAGGGTTGATGGGAAGGCCGTTGGGCGCGCGACGACGTGTGTGAAATCCCTCGGTCTCAATCGCGTGATCGCGCTTGCCATCATCCGCCGAGGCTATCACGAGGTAGGGCAAGGCGTGTTGCTAGACGGCGATTCTGAGGCCGAGGTGGTCGCCTTGCCTTTTGTGCAGAAATGAAACCGATAACTTGTCCAAAGCGCAGAAGTTGTGTAGATTGAACTGCTGTCACAGGTGTACACCGCGTCGCCATCACATCAAGGAGAAGATCTATGCAGCAAACCAAACAGCAACAAGAAGACTTATTGGTCTGGTTTCTCAAGTTTTGGAACCAAATTGAAGCAAATTATGCCAAAATCCTCGCGGGATTTGGCATTGCGCTGGCCCTTGTGCTGGCCGCTATCTTTATCGATCGCCACCAAACACAGCGCGCGGAGGCTGCCCGTGAAGCCTTGGGAGACGTGTATATCGCGCTTTCCGAAGACCGCACAGCAGATGCGCTTGCCACATCGCGCGACGTGATGGAAACCTACGCGGGCGAAGCCGCGGCAGCCGAGGCCGTGATGACCGCGGCCAATTTGCATTTTGAAGAGGGACGCATCTCAGAAGCGCGCGCGCACTTTCAAAGATATCTGGATGAAAATTCTGCCGAAGGTCCCTTGGGGTATGGCGCGTGGGCGGGTTTGGCCTCATGTCTTGAAAGCGAAGGCAAGTTTGCCGAAGCAGGGCAGCAGTTTGCTGCCTTTGCCGAAGCACAACCCCAGTCGCCTTTCGCGCAAATTGCCCTGAAGGAAGCGGGCAGGTGTTACGAACTCGGGCACATGCCGCTGCAAGCCCGTGAGGTGTATCAAAAGATCGTCAGCGAATACGGCGAGTCATCTGCCGCGAGATTTGCACGCGGGCAGTTGAACATGATGGGGGTTGAATGAGAGATCGAGGTGATTCTACCGTGAAAACTTAAAAATTTTTGAAGGCCTGGTTTCCCCAAGGGGATCGCCGGGCTTTTTGTTTGGGTTTATGTCGGTCTTTACAAAACACGGTATAAGATACATTATGTAAACTTAGCGTAAAAACCTGCTCAAAACCTACCCACATGTGGGATGTCTTTTTTTATTGGCGTTGAAGCCCAAGGGCTTTTTGATAGAACAAATCTGAGAGCCGTTGATTTTCTTCTCGGAGCCTCTGAATCGTTTCATGCCTTCTCTGAGCGGTTATTCGCACGTCGTTTAATTCTCGCCGCAACCAGTTTGCGTCTTGTCGCGCTTGCTGCTCGTTTTCTTTTTTCGCGTGTAGGTCCTCTCGTGTTTTTTCGAGTTCTTCTTTCAGGGCACGTGCTTCTGTCCATCCCGAGGCGGATGACGCTTCTAATTGTGCATTGCGTTCGTTCAGGTTGCGAATTTCCGCTCTCAGTTCTCTTTCGCTCGTTTCGATCACTTCCAATTTTCCCAATTTCTGCTGCTGGCTTTCAAATTTGGATTTTTCAACGAGAATCTGATTCGGCTTATGACCCGCATCCTCGGAATTCCGATCCAAATTTTTTCCAAATTTTTTCCAAAATAATTCCGCCACTTCCTTTCTGGATATTCGCCAGGTGCCATTCCATTTTTCGGGCTTTACAAAACCTCTATTGATGTAATTTCTAATTGTTTTATCAGTCACTTGAAGAATTTTTGCAGCTTCGGGAATGCTGTAGTTTTCCACTTTTTCATCCTTGAAAGGGTTTATTGTCTTTCCAAAATATTTCCATAAATTTAGCATTATTATTCCCGATTGTCAAGTGCAAAAAATCAAACCCTTGGAGTGAATTTTTGTTATTTTGGAATGCCTGCCGACAAGGACAGGCAGTTGTACACATCGTTGCCGCAGTAAACCCAAATGCCTGCGGGTAGGCAGGGAGGATGACTTGGAAAATTTGAAACGAACCCCGCTATACGAAGTCCACCGCAAGGCCAAGGCCCGAATGGTTCCCTTTAGCGGATGGGAAATGCCGGTTCAATACACAGGCATTGTCGCGGAGCATCGAGCCGTGCGCTCGCGAGCCGGCTTATTTGATGTCTCACACATGGGCGAATTTGAATTTAAGGGGCCAGGGGCCAGAGCATTGGTTCAATATCTCACGGCCAATGACATAGGCCGCATTGGCGTTGGACGCGGGCAATATTCTCTGTTTCTCAACGAAAATGGCGGTGCTGTTGACGACATCATCGTTTACCGCCTCGGTAACATGACCTATCTAATCGTCGTCAATGCCGCAAATGTCGATAAAGACTGGGCGCACATCCAAGCGGTGTACAACCGTTCATCCGCTGCCCAATCATTCGACCAGGTTCAGGTGACGAATCGAAGTGAAGAGTTTGCCCTGCTCGCGCTTCAAGGGCCAAAAGCAGAGGCTGTTCTCGCCCCTATCGCAAATCGCGATCTCTCTGAAGTCGGTTTTTTTCGCATTCGCAAAGCAGAACTCGCGGGCATGCCCGTTCACATTGCCCGCTCGGGCTATACGGGCGAAGGCATGAATGGGTTTGAGATCTTTACACAGCCCAAAGATGCAGGGGCAATATGGCACGCGCTTATGGCATCGCCCGATGTATTGCCCGCGGGATTGGGCGCGCGAGATACCCTCCGCATCGAAGCCTCGCTTCCCCTCTACGGTCGCGAACTCGACGACGAAACCACACCGTTGGAAGCCGGGCTAGATGTATTCGTCTCGCAAGTCGGCGGGTTCTTGGGCGCTCAAGCACTCAACCGCCAGCGCGCTTATGGCTTGACAAAGACCCTTGTGATGCTCGAAATGATCGACCGTGGCATCCCGCGGCACGGCTACGAAATCCGGGATATGTCGGGAAATGCGATTGGCAAAGTCACCAGCGGTACCCTCGCGCCCCATATAAAAAAAAATGTGGCTATGGGCTATGTCCCGCCCAATTACTCAGAGGTGGGAACAGAACTCGCCGTTGCAATACGAACCCGCGCCCTCAAAGCGCGGGTTGTCTCCAGGCCATTTTTTAAAAGGGGGGTGGGCTGACTACGGAAAGCTAAAACGCGAACAAAAAAAAGAGGCAGGGTCTATTCACCTGCCTCTTTTGCGCGTTCTACGCCGTCCATTATACGACAATATTGATCAGCCGGTTGGGAACGACGATTATTTTTTTGGGTTGATGTCCTCGGATATGGGCTTGAACATTTGGTTGTTCCATGGCCAAACGCTCAATCGCCTCCCGATCGACATCCATCTCAACATCCATTCGCGCGCGAATTTTGCCATTGACCTGAACCGGCATCTCAATTGTTGCGGGCCGCGCGAGCGTTTCATCCCATTCGGGCCAATCCCGTTCATGCACGCTGTACTCGCCCCCAAGGCGCCACCACAATTCTTCAGACAGGTGCGGCGTCATCGGTGCCAAGAGCAAGACGAGCGTCTCGATGGCTTCTCGCCACGCATCTGTACGCACAACGGGCGTATTTTTGATCGCGGACAACCCATTGCTAAATGTCATGAGCGCGGCGAATGCCGTATTAAAACCAAAGGTTTCGAGATCTTCAGACACCTTGCGGATGGTCTGATGTGTCAAACGCCGCAGATGATCCTGAGCGTCTTGCGCGGGGTCGCCCTTTGCCGGCGTGCGATCTTCAACAACGAGATGCCACACGCGGTTCAAAAACCTCGGAATCCCTTCCAAGCTCGACGAATGCCACAGCCCTCCCTGTTCCCACTTGGTAAAAAACATCACATACGCGCGAATACAATCCGTACCGTGCTTCTGAATCAGATCATCGAGATTGACGACATTGCCGCGCGACTTGCTCATCTTTTCGTGATCTTCCCCCAAAATAACGCCCTGGGCAAAAAATCGCGTCATCGGTTCATCGTCATTGGCGAGGTCCATATCGCGCATGGCTTTGGTGAAAAATCGCGTGTAGAGCAAATGCATGGTGGCGTGTTCTATCCCCCCCGTGTATTGATCCACGGGCAACCAGTATTCCGCCTCGTGAGGGGCAAAAGGCCCTGCATCGTAATGCGGACTTAAATAGCGATATTGATACCATGAAGAACACATAAACGTGTCCATCGTATCTGTTTCTCGCTGCGCTGGCGCGCCGCATTTGGGGCAGGTCGTATGCAAAAAATCCTCGTGATATTTGAGGGGCGATTCACCCGTGGGCAAAAATTCTGCATCGTCGGGCAATGTCACGGGCAGATCGCGCGTTGGCACGGGAACGGTGCCACAGGTCTCGCAATAAACAATCGGGATGGGACACCCCCAATAACGCTGGCGAGAAATCAGCCAGTCGCGAAGGCGGTAATGGACAGTTCGCTCGCCAATGCCTCGCGCTTCCAAGTCATCGGCCACAGCCCGTTGTCCAGCCTCCGATGACAACCCATCAAAGCACCCCGAGTTCACCATGCGGCCCGCGCCGGTATAAGCACATGCCAAGGCATTGCCATCCCAATCCTCTGGCTCGATCACAACGGGAATGGACAGCGCATACCGCTTGGCAAAAGCAAAGTCGCGTTCATCGTGCGCGGGCACACCCATAATGGCCCCGGTGCCGTATTGGGGCAACACGTAGTCCGCGATGTAAATGGGCACCTCGGCATTGTTCATCGGGTTGATCGCATGCGCCCCGGTGAAAACCCCGTCCCACTCTCGATCTGTCGAAAGCCGCTCTTTCTCGGACTGGCGGCCGGCTTTTGCGCGATAGGCCTCAACCGCTTCCCGTTGGCCGAGCGCGGTGATCGCATCGACCAATCTGTGTTCGGGCGCCAAAACCGCGAAGGACACGCCGAAAATGGTATCTGCCCGCGTTGTGAACACGCGAAACGACACATCGGAGTTTTTAACGCGCATTTCAAATTCAATGCCCTCACTGCGTCCAATCCAATTTTTTTGCTGCACCTGCACGCGGTCGGTCCACGAAATTTTTGAAAAATCGAGCAATTCTTCGGCATATCGGGTAATCCGAAACAGCCACTGCTCGAGATCTTTTTTGATCACGGGCATGTGACACCGCTCGCAGTGTCGGTCATCGCCCCAAACCTGTTCTCTGGCCAGGGTCGTATTGCACTGCGGGCACCAGTCCACCGGCACTTCCGCGCGGTACGCCAGCCCATGGGCGTAAAATTTGAGGAACAACCACTGCGTCCATTTGTAATATTCGGGCAAACAGGTGATCGCTTCCCGTTCCCAGTCGAACATAGCACCCATGGTTTTCAGTTGCCCGCGCATGTATTTCACATTGTCCAAGGTCCACTTGGCCGGGTGAATCCCCCGTTGGATGGCGGCATTTTCAGCGGGCAAGCCAAACGCATCAAAACCAATTGGAAACAAGACATTATGCCCTTTCATTCGCATGTAGCGCGCCCGCACATCAGGAGGTACAAACGCCCACCAGTGACCAATGTGGAGATCGCCCGACGTGTAGGGCAACATCGCCAGCGCGTAGTGCTTGGGGCGTGTGGGATCGATTTGGCTGCGGTACAACGCGGTGTCTTCCCAGCGTTGCCGCCACCGTTTTTCAATTTTATCAAACTCGTAAGCCATTGAAATACAACTCCTTACGGATATAATCTCTGCAAAAGTCGGGGAAATGGAATGGTCTCGCGGACGTGTGGCAACCCACAAATCCACGCGACCGTGCGCTCAATACCCAATCCAAAACCAGCGTGTGGCACCGATCCATAGCGCCTGAGGTCCAGGTACCACTGGAACGGCACCTCGTCAAGACCGTGTTCGGCGAGTTTCCGCCGCAAGACCTCCAGATCGTCCTCGCGCTGTCCCCCGCCGACAATTTCGCCATATCCTTCGGGGGCCAACACATCCATACACAACGCCAGTTCGGAATCTTCGGGATCCCCTTTCATATAAAACGCTTTGCAAGCTGCCGGATAGCGATGCACAATCACCGGGCGATCGTGTGCATTGCCCAACACGGTTTCATCCTCTGCACCGAAGTCCTCTCCCCATGTGTGATCGCAACCCGCGTTTTTCAGCATGTGGTGGGCATCCGAATACGATATTCTGGGAAAGGGCTTTTGCACCCGCTCTAAGACCGCGAGGTCGCGTTGCAAATACTCGAGCTGTGACCGACAGGCTTTGAGCACACCTTGAACCACATAACAGATAAAGTCCTCGGCGAGGTCCATATCGCCGGCCAGATCCATATAGGCCACCTCTGGCTCAATCATCCAAAATTCGGTCAGATGACGCCGGGTTTTGGATTTTTCGGCTCTAAAAGTCGGGCCAAAACAGTACACTTTGCCAAAAGCCATAGCCGCCGCCTCCACATATAACTGACCGCTCTGCGTCAGATAAGCCTTCTCGCCGAAATAATCGGTTTCAAAAAGCGTGCTGGTACCTTCGCAGGATGACGGTGTAAAAATGGGCGCGTCGATGAGCACGAAGCCATGGGTGTCGTAATACTCGCGACAGGCTCTGATAATTTCGGCGCGCACGCTCAAAATGGCGTGTTGGCGCGATGACCGAAGCCATAAATGGCGATGGTCCATCAAAAACGCGGTGCCGTGCGCTTTGGGCGCGATGGGATAATCCATTGCTCGATGCACAACTTCGAGATCGCTGACGCCAATTTCAAACCCGATGGGCGAACGCGCGTCTGCCCGAACCGCGCCCACCACGCGCAATGCGGACTCTTGCCCGATATCCGAAGCCCGTTCAAAAACTTCTGGCGAGACATCGCTCTTAAAAACCACGCACTGAATCGTGCCCGATCCATCTCTCACCTGAAGAAAGTGCAATTTGCCACTGGCGCGTTTGTTGTCTAGCCATCCTTCGATCACAACTTCTCGCCCCTCATAGGCACTCACGTTGTTTATCCTGATGATATCTGGCATGCATTTCCTCTTTGTACAACTGTATTGGCGGTGTTAAATCATAAGTTCTTATTTCACAGTAAGTTTCTTAGATTGTCTATTCGTCTGTTCGTCCGTTGTCTCTCTCACATCGCCCCAAGTGAATCAGCGCGCCGCTGAGCGAATTGAGTCCGGGGTGGTCTTGCAGGTTCTCACGAGTGCCGACGAATAATATCCAGACATCACCGGTTGACGTGTCGAGGATGTATATGTCTCCGGATTTTGAACTGCACTCAATCTGGTAGCGTCCAATTTCAGCGGCTTTCACAGCAGTGGGTTTGTGATTCACCATCTCTCTCCCTCTTGTTAGGGCAGGTGTTCAAAAGACGAAAGACGACCGGGTACCACCTATTGGCAGACTGGTCGCCTTGTTTTTTTCCCAGCGCGTTTGTAATTTCACGATCTTCGGGGGAAGCGTTGCCTGCCTCGCGGAATTGAACCGCCATTGGGTTTGTCGATAAGCACTTTGCGGCTCAGTCGAATTTTGCCCTGACCGTCGATATCGATCACTTTGACCCGCACCTTTTCGCCATCCTTGAGCACGTCATTGACTCGGCGCACCCGATGGTGTTCAAGTTCGGAAATATGGCAAAGCCCGTCCTTGCCCGGCAAAATCTCGATAAACGCGCCAAAATCTGTAATCCGCCGCACCGTGCCTTCGTAAATGCGTCCAATTTCCGGCTCTTCGACGAGTGCTTGAACCATGCTCAGGGCGGTTTCACCCGCTTGTGCATCTAAAGAGGTCACGGTGACAAGCCCATCGTCTTCGACCGAAACCGTTGCCCCTGTCTCTTCAATGCTGCGAATGGTTTTCCCGCCCGGGCCAATAACCGCACCGATTTTTGACGGATCGATGCGGATGGACAAAATGCGCGGCGCGTATTGGGACAGGCTGGATCTCGGCGTGGGAATGGCTTCTTCCATCAGACCAAGGATGTGGTTGAGCGCGTCTCGGGCGCGCGTAAAAGCCGCACTGAGTATTTCAAAACTCACGCCGCGGATCTTGATATCCATCTGAATCGCGGTTAGACCCTCCCGCGTCCCCGCGATTTTGAGGTCCATATCGCCCAGATGGTCTTCTTCGCCCAAAATATCTGTGAGCAAGGCCCACTGCGCCCCCTCCATGACCAAGCCCACGCCGGCACCTGCGACATGGCTTTTGATGGGCACGCCCGCGTCCATCAAGGCCAAAGAACCGCCACACACAGTCGCCATTGAAGACGAACTGTTGGATTCTAAAATTTCAGAAACCAGCCGAATGGTATAGGGAAAATGATCTTCGCGGGGCACAACGGGCTCGAGTGCTTTTTCCGCCAATGCACCGTGCCCCACCTCGCGGCGACCAGGCGCGGCAATCCGCCCTGTTTCACCCACACTGTAGTTGGGAAAATTGTAATCGAGCATAAAGCTCTTGAACGATTTGCCCTCGAGATCGTCGATCATTCGGGTATCATCTTTGCTGCCCAGGGTTGCCACGCACAAAGCCTGCGTTTGACCGCGCGTAAATATTGCAGATCCATGCGCGCGAGGCAGCACACCCAGATCGATGTCAATGGGCCGAACCCCGTCGAGATCGCGCCCATCGATGCGCTGGTTTTCCGCGAGGATCATCGCGCGCATATCCGCTTTGATCAGGTGGTCGATTTCATTGCCAATTTCGCCCTCTAGAAAGTGCTCTGCGAGTGCGTCTTGCACATCGGCGCGGATCTCGGACAGGGTATTTGCGCGCGCAGTTTTGTCCGACATGCGATTGGCCGCGCGAACGCGCGCGGCCGCGCGTTCGGCAACCGCGGCGACGAGGGCTTGGTTTTCTTCGGGTTCATCGTAAGATCGCTTGGTTTTTCCAACGCTGGCGATCAGATCATCTTGGAGTGCAATCAGTTGCACAATGCCTTTCTGCGCGACGCGCAAAGCTTTGACCACATCGCCGTCAGGGACTTCGTAAAAGTCGCCTTCAACCGAAATAATCGACTCGCGATTGCCCGACACCATCAGGTGGACATCGCTATCTTCGAGTTCGGCAAGCGTGGGATTGATCTTAAATTCGCCATCAACTCGCCCGACACACACGGCCCCAATGGGCCCATCAAACGGAATATCCGAAATGCTCAGCGCGGCCGAAGCCCCGGTCATTGCGAGCACTGCCGGATCGTTTTCCCCGTCAAACGACAACACGGTGACATAAACCTGCGTCTCGAATTGATACGCGCGGGGAAACAGAGGCCTAATTTGGTGATCGATCAAACGCGCGTGCAATTTTTCCGTTGTTGTCGGCGCGCCCTCCCGCTTAAAAAAATTGCCGGGAATGCGCCCACCGGCATAGAGTTTTTCGCGGTAATCGACCTGAAGCGGAAAAAAATCAAAATCCGAAGGTCTGTTATCAGAGACAACAGCCACCAGCACAATGGTTTCGCCGTACTGCATCCACACCGCGCCATGCGACTGTTTGGCCAAGCGACCCGTTTCAATGGACAGCGGACGCCCGGCATATTCCAGTTCAACTTTTTTTTTCATTCTATCTCCTAATTTGAAAACACATCTGTCCCAGTGCCCTGACAAAAGGCCAGAGAGACTGCCAACTACTGGAACAGGAAAAAACTCAACCGCGAATCCCCAGTGCCGCAATCAAGCTGCGATAACCTTCTATATCGACGCGCTGCAAATACCGCAACAAACGCCGCCGCCGCCCAACCAGTTTGAGCAACCCGCGGCGAGAGTGATGATCTTTCTTGTGGGTTTGAAAGTGTGCGGTCAGTTGTGCAATGCGCGCGGTCAGTTGCGCAATCTGGACTTGTGGCGATCCCGTATCGCTTCCTCCGCGCCCGTATTGCGCGATCAACTCGACTTTATCTTCTTTGGTCAACGCCAAAATTTACCTCCATCTGTATGACGCCGCGATGTGTTCCGCGGTCTGTATGTCTGCTCGAATCTGTTCGATTAACGCTTTTTTGCTGCCAAATTCGCGCTCCCCGCGAATGCGATGATAAATTTCAAGGGGCAAAATTTTTCCGTAGAGATCGCGCGAAAAATTGAGCAAATGAACTTCACAACGCGCGGCTCGTCCGCCAAATGTCGGGCGTTTGCCGTAATTGACAACCGCGATGTGGGTCTGATCCAGCTTTGCAATACCCGCATAAACCCCCGGCGATGGCAAGAGCTTCCCCGGCGTTTCAAACAGGAGATTGGCCGTGGGAAAACCCAGTGCTCGCCCCCGCTTTTCGCCCGCAACCACCCGTCCCCACAAGGGATAGGGATGTCCCATAAGTTGAATGACCGCGTCCATATCCCCGTCTAAAAGTGCTTTGCGAATCCGGGTACTGCTCACGGGTTTTCCGGCGATGCACGCAGCAGGCGGAGAAAAAACAGAAAAACCAAACCGCTTGCCCAACCTTTTCATCGTCTCAACCCCGCCTTGCCGAGCCCTTCCAAACCCGTGATCGTATCCTATGATCACCGCCCTCGCGCTGAGTTTATCGACCAGAAAGCGTTTGACAAATGCCTCGGGAGACAACTGCCGAAGCGCGTCGTCAAACCCCACAACAGCCAAAATATCCACCCCCAAAGACGCGAGGCGATGCTGTTTTTCCTCGATCGATGTCAACACCCCGGGCGCGTCCACCCCGTCGATAAACTGGCGAGGATGGGGATCAAAAGTGACGACAACCGATGTGCCCTTGCGCGCTCGCGCCGCTCGCGCCGCGCTTTCAATGACAGAGACATGCCCGATGTGAATGCCGTCAAATGTGCCAACAGTGACCACCGGGTGGGCAAACGCAACCGGTTCTTCGAGCATTATGGTGCGCATCATCGGTTTTGGATTACGCGAATGGGCTTCAAGACGCCCGCGACGATATGACCGAGACCGAGCACGGTGCCTCGGCAATTTTGCACTATTACAATGTCCTGCACATCTGATGTAACATCGGACACGGGATTGCCATGTGAAAATCGCACCTGCTGTGCATCGGTCAAACAGACCGATGACAGATCGGATAAAGCGACATGCGGATCGAGCAACACGTCGGATAGTCGCTCTGTGCATTCGAGATCATAAACTGCAACGCATTGCCCCAGCTCAACACGTCCAACCGCGGTTCTGCAAAGCGTTGCGAGATGCGCCCCACACCCCAGCCTTTTGCCAATATCGTCTGCAAGCGACCGGATATAAGTGCCCTTAGAACACTGTGCGTTTAGGTGCAAGAGCGGTGGCGTGTAAGCCGAGATATCGAGCCTGTGGACGCACACTTTGCGCGCTGGGCGTTCGACCTCAATTCCTCTGCGCGCGAGTTCATAAAGCCTGCGCCCGCGCATGCGTATGGCCGAATACATAGGCGGAACTTGCATAATTTCCCCTCTAAATTCGGCAACCGCGGCCTCGACTTGCGCGCAATCGGTTGGCACATCTCCCGATCTGCTGGTCACCACGCCATCGGCATCGAGCGAATCGGTCGTCGATCCCAGGCGAACAACCGCGCGATAGTGCTTATCACTTCCCGTCACATGCGAACTGAAGCGCGTATAGGCCCCTAGGCAAAGCAGCAGAACGCCCGTGGCCATGGGATCAAGCGTGCCTGTATGCCCCACTTTCTTCACGCCAAAATGCCTACGCACCCAGCCGACGACATCTTGCGAAGTCCAGCCAGCGGGTTTGTCTATGCCCAGAAAGCCGTTGATGGAAGCCATTTATGCGTTAAGACCATCGAGCAAGTGATCGATGCGCGCCCCGCGCGCGATGGACTCATCGGGGGCAAAAACCAACTCGGGCACGTGTCGCAACGGAACGCGTTGAGCGAGCGCGCGGCGCAAAAAAGACATCGCCCTTATGAGGCACACCTGTGTTTGTGCAGGCGTGCCGCTCATAGCACTGACGTAAACCCTGGCCGTGCGGAGGTCACGAGACATCTTGACAGCCGTAATCGTGACATCGGCCAGGCCGGGATCCCGGGTTTCCGTGTGCAAAATTTCACTTAGGGCGACTCGAATGGCTTTTCCCACACTTTCTGGACGATAGGATGGCATGTCAGAGAAGCTCCAGTGAATAGTCCATCAAAATCAGGCGATCCTCGCGCTCGATCAAATTGACCACCTTTGACAGCACCTGATTGACATAGCGGGATTCATTGGCAACCATTACGACGCCTAGTTGCGCGTTTTGCCAGAGATCGTGGGCGGCCAGTTCGGCAACAGAGACATTAAATGCGTTGCGCGTGCGCGCAATTACCCGCTTGAGTACACTGCGTTTCTGCTTCAGCGAGGTGCATTCGGGCAAATACAGATCGAGACGACAAAAACCAATGGTCATGAGATCGTGCGAGACGTTTCAACGCGTTCGTAAGTTTCAATGACATCGCCGACTTTGACATCGTTGAAGTTTTCAATGCCAATGCCGCATTCAAAGCCGTTTTGCACTTCGCGGACATCGTCCTTAAAACGCCGCAGAGATCCAATCCGCCCTTCATAAACCACGACGCTATCGCGCAAGACGCGCGCGCTGGTCGTGCGGTGGATGAGACCCTGAGAAACCAGACATCCGGCAATCGTGCCGACGCGCGGCACCTGGAAAAGCTCGCGCACCTGGGCTTCGCCTTGCACGCTTTCTTCAATTTTGGGTGCCAACAACCCAGAAAGGGCAGCGCGAATGTCTTCGACGACTTCGTAAATCACGCGATACAAACGAATATCCACGCGCTCGCGCGCGGCAACCTCTCGTGCATTTGCATCCGGGCGCACATTAAATCCGATGATGATGGCATCTGAGGCCGATGCGAGTAAAATATCGGATTCAGAGATGGCACCCACCGCGCGATGAATCACCGTCAGATGTACTTCTTCGTGCTCAATTTGCAAGAGCGCGTCTTGCAGAGCCTCGACCGAACCATCGACATCGCCTTTGACAATCAGGCGCAGTTCTTCAATATTGCCCATTTCAATTTGCTTGTGAATATCGGCCAATGAAACGCGGCGCACCCGATGAAATTCTTGTTCGCGCCTGAGTTGTTGGCGTTTCTGGCTGATATCGCGGGCTTCGCGTTCATTTTCAACCACGTGAAATGCATCCCCTGCCTGAGGCAGCCCGGCCAAGCCGAGCACCTGAACCGGACGCGAAGGTCCGGCGGTCTCTATAGAGAAACCGCGCTCGTCGAACATGGCGCGAACGCGGCCGCTGAACATGCCTGTAATAAACGGATCGCCGACGTTTAGCCTGCCTTCTTGCACGAGCACAGTGGCAACATTCCCCCGTCCGCGGTCGAGTTTTGATTCTACGATGGTGCCTTTGGCGCGCCTATCGGGATCGGCCTTGAGTTCGAGCATTTCCGTTTCAAGTGCCAACAGGTCGAGCAGCGCATCGATATTCTGTCCGGTTTTCGCTGAAATTTCGCAGATCTGAACCGCGCCGCCGTAATCTTCTACCACGACATTGTGCTCGGTCAACTCCCGTTTAATTTTGTCGGGATCTGAAGTTGGCAGGTCAATTTTGTTAATGGCAATAACGAGCGGTACACTGCCCGCTTTGGCGTGATCAATGGCCTCTACGGTCTGTGGCATCACACTGTCATCTGCTGCGATGACCAAAACGACGACGTCAGTCACGCTGGCCCCTCGGGCGCGCATCGCGGTAAACGCTTCGTGCCCTGGCGTGTCGAGAAAACAGATTTCTCGGCCATCGCCGAGTTCGACGTGATAGGCGCCAATATGCTGCGTAATGCCCCCGGCTTCCCCTTCCATGACGTTGGTCTCTCGAATATAATCCAAAAGCGATGTTTTGCCGTGATCCACATGCCCCATAATGGTTACCACCGGGGGTCTGGGTTTCAGGCTGGCTTCGGATACTTCTGCATCCGCTTCTTCCAATATCTCTTCGCCGTATTCTTCGAGTTGCTCAACGCCAAAACCAAATTCATCGGCAACGAGTGTGATGGTGTCCATATCGAGGCGCTGATTGATCGTCACCATCATGCCCAATTTGAGACATTGTGTGATGACTTCTGTGGGGCGCACATCCATCTGGGCAGCTAGTTCGCCAATGGTTGTGAACTCATTGACTTTGAGCATTTGGCTACCGCTATCAGCGGTGGCGTCATCGAGATTTTCACTGTCCTGACGCCGGCGGCGACGCACCCGTGACGGCGTTGTGCCACTCGATATTTGCGCCAAGGTTCGGCGAACATTTTCCGATACCTCGCGCGCATCAACCACGGGGCGCTTGCGTCTGCGGCGGCGTTTGCGCGGCGGCCGCGCGCGGGTTTTGTTATCCCGCTTTGCTTCGGACTTGGGCGCGCCTTGATCCGCGGGTTTTTCCTCAACTTTTGGCGTTTTGACTTCGGCTACCCGACTGATATCTTCGACGACAACCGTCGGATAGTCGGTTCGCCGCCTTCTCCGCCGCGGGCGCGATCTGGCTTCGGTACTGGTCTCGATCTTTGCAGCAGATCGAACTGCACGCCGCCTGCTCGTGCGGGGTTTTTGATCTTGGCGCTCGCGTTCTTTTTTTTGCACATCTTTGCGTCTGAGTTTTCGCCGCGTCTCTTGGCGTTCTGAATCAAATTTCTTTTGCACTGCATTGACCATTGGCACCGTGCAAACCGCCATGTGATTTTTGACTTCAAAACCGAGGCTTCGAATCTGCTCAACCATGGCGACACTCGACAAATTAAACTCGCGCGCCACCTCATAAACCCGTTTTTTTTTCGATGCTGTTTTGGTTTTTGTCTTTGCCAATGGGCTCACCTCCGATCATGCATCGCGTTCAGATGTGTCTTCAGGGGATTGTGTTTGTGCATCTGCTTGCAAACGCGCCTGTTCTTCGCGGTAAGCAGATACCTTTGCATCGACAAGTTCCCGCGCGGTTGCGCGCAGTTTTTCAGCCGTAGCTTCGCCGACGCCGGGCACGTTGAGCAACGTCTCAAAAGATGCGCGGGCCAGGTCATTGGCAGACAAAATGCCAGCGCCCTCCAAGCGGTCTCGCGTCACGGGACCCGTGCCGGGCACTTCGGCCAATGGCACGGTCGTCGCCAGACGTTCGGCCTGTATTTCGTCGTAACGGCCTTCCGTCATGGTATCCACATGCCAGCCGGTCAACTGCGACGCCAAACGCGCGTTTTGCCCGGACTTGCCAATTGCCAAAGAAAGTTGATCCTCATCGACAATAGCCGACATGCGCTTCTCGCGTCGGTCGATCACCACGCGGCGAACCGTGGCTGGACTCAACGCGCGGGACAAAAAGATCGCTTCGTCTTCGCTCCAGGGCACGATGTCAATGCGCTCATTGCTCAGTTCGCGCACGACAGCCTGCACGCGCGAGCCTTTCATCCCCACGCAAGCCCCCACGGGATCGATGCGCGCATCGTTGGAATGCACGGCAATTTTCGCCCGCTCGCCCGGTTCGCGCGACACGGCTTTGATTTCGATGACGCCTTCGTAAATTTCCGGGACTTCAAGTTGAAAGAGCCTTTCGAGAAATACGGGATGCGTGCGGCTCAACACCACCTGAGGGCCTTTGGCTATGCGCAACACATTGAGCAAGTAAGCGCGAATGGGATCGCCCTGCCGATAGCGTTCTTTTCTGATTTGCTCTTTGAGCGGAATGATCGCTTCTGTCCGCCCCAAGTTGACGAGGATATCCCCCCGACTGATTTGCTGCACGGTTCCCGAAATAATTTCTCCGATGCGCCCTTGATAATCTTCGTAGATTTTGTCGCGCTCGGCTTCTCTGACCCGCTGCACGAGTACTTGCCTGGCCGTTTGAATTGCATTGCGCCCAAAGTCGGCAAAATTGAGGCGGAGTCTCAATTCTCCGCCGACTTTTGACGCGGCGTCCGTTTCGCGTGCTTGCGTCACGCCAATTTGAAGGCCCATATCTTCAACCTCGTCATCTTCAACGATTTTTTTTATTGCTTCAACGACGATCTCGCCCGAGTTGTTGTCGAAGTTGACCTCCACATTATCTCCAGTTCCAAACCGCTTTTTCGCCGCAGAGATCAACCCCATTTCAAGGGTTTCAACAACCAGATCGCGGTTGACATTTTTTTCTTGGGCAATTTGTCTTAAGGCTTCGAGAACTTCGTAATTCAAGTGCGAATCCTCCATTACAACTCAAAATTTATCGTGGCTTTCTGGATTTTTGCGCGTTCAATCGCGCATCGCTTACCGTGTAATTCAACATCGAGATGATCGGGATTGACCTGCAAGAGCGTGCCGACTGCAACCCCCAAGCCATTCACTACAAGGCGAAGGGTTTTGCCAACCACCCGCTCAAAATCGCGGTCTGTCTTCAAGGGACGCGTCAACCCCGGCGATGAAACTTCGAGGACATAAGTGCCATCAATCGGATCGCGCGTGTCAAATACATCTGCAATCTCGCGGCTAAGTGCGGCGCATTCGCCAATGGTAATGCCGTCCATATGGTCGACAAAGACGCGTACAATTTTCCGTCTGTGCCCACCCGAAACAGCCAATTCAACCAGTTCGATCTCCCGACGCTTGAGAAGCGGAACAATCAGATCGGCAAGGGTATCTTCGATAGACATGGGATAATGCAAGATGCCCCCTTATACTCAAAAGAGTGGGCAGAAGCCCACTCCGTAATGAGTAGCTAAATATAGAAAAAGAGATGGCATCACGCAAGTTTTATTTCCCAGCATCTGCCTCGTCCTCTCCTTCTAACAACCGCTTGAGTTCGACCAGCATGCGCCGCAATTCAACCCATGGAGTTTCCGCGTTGGAAGTCGCCCCGTCTATGCTCTGATTTTGCCACAAACCGGGGTCTTTCTTCAGCCTTTCAACCGCCCCTTGAATCGTGTATTTCTGGACGTAGAGCAAATCCTTAATGCCCAGAATGACCTTGAGATTGCGTTCGGTGTACGCGCGATTGCCCGACCGACCGCGCTTGGGCCTCAGTTGAGAAAATTCCTTTTCCCAAAACCGCAGGACATGAGGCTCTACGCCGGTGCGTTCTGAGACTTCGCGAATTGAATAATATAGCTTTTTTAGGCCTCTTGGACGCATAGACATCACTTCTTTTTAAATGCGATTCGGATAGGTGTGCCGCAAAAGTCAAACGCCTGCCTGAGCTTGCGCTCTAAAAACCGGCGATAGTGAACGGGAACATCGTTGGGCCGCCGGGTAAAAAAGAGAAGGGTTGGCGGCGCGCTGCGCGGCATCACGCAAAAGGACATGCGAAAGACCCGTCCATTTTTTCTCGGCGGCGCAGTTGTGGCATTGAGACGCGCCAAAAACGCGTTTAAGTCGCGCGTTGAAACGCGCTGACGGCGTTTCCGTGCAACGTCCAAAGCGAGGTCGATGACGCGCCACGCGCGTTGCCCGGTCAGCGCGGAGAAAAAAGCAAGGGGATAGTTTTCGAGATGTACAAAGCGCGCCCGGATTTTGTCGGCTGTGCGGTCGGCTGTGCGGTCATCTTTTTCTATCAGGTCCCATTTGTTGATGCCCACGATGACCCCTTTGCCCAGTGTCACCGCGCGTTCTGCAATTTTGACATCCTGTACGGTACATCCTTCCACCGCGTCGACCAGCACAATTGCCACATCGCAACGCTCGATATTTTCCACCGTGCGTAGCGAACTGTAAAACTCAACTTGCGTTTTGACGCGCGTCCGCCGTCTTAAGCCCGCGGTGTCGATCAGGACAAATGCCTGTCCATTGCGCTGCATCGGGAGGTCAATGGCGTCGCGCGTCGTGCCGGGAATCTCGCTCACCACCATCCGTTCTCGCCCCAGCAGGCGATTCACAAAGGTGGATTTGCCCATGTTCGGGCGGCCCAACACCGCGATTCGCGGGGGCAATGCGTCTCGTGAATCGCCTGCCCTTTCTGGCAAACACATGAGGATTTCATCAAGCAAGTCGCCCGATAGCCGCCCGTTGATGGCGGAAACGAGCAGGGGTTCGCCCAGCGAGAGTCCGTAAAACGCCGCCCCATCGGCCTCGTCCTCATTCCGGTCAATTTTGTTGACAACCAGCCGATACCGCGCGCCCAAATCGCGGATCTTACGCGCCATGATTTCGTCGTAATCCGTAGGACCAGTCTGTGCGTCAACCACAAAGAGCAACAGGTCTGCTTCACCTAAGGCGATCTCGACCTGTCGGGAAACCAAATCGGAGATGGTTTCACCCGCATCGGGCACGTACCCGCCCGTATCGACCAGCGTGAAGGTTCTGCCATTCCAAGTACACGGCGCGTAGTTGCGGTCGCGCGTGACCCCTGGAAAAGCATCGATCACGGCCTTGCGCTCGCCAATCAGCCGATTGAAAAGCGTAGATTTGCCGACATTTGGCCTGCCCACAATCGCTACGACGCCCATCGCCTAATTCTCCATCTGATGCGGCGAAATATACGGGTGCGCCACAACCGCACTGCCCGCGCCCAAACGCGCAGACACGCCGCCAACCGCATTTTGAACGGTCTCCACCAGATCGTAAGTGCCCACAACAGCCCGACACTTCGCCCGCTGCGCCAGGTCGCTGAGCAAGAGATCGTCTAAAAATAATCCCTCGTGATTCAGACAGTTGGGAGGCAAAAGAACGGTCTCATCGCTTTTGACCTGAGCATTGGTCAGCGCGCGCCCAATATCGCCGCCCGTGAGCAACCCAGAAACCGTTATGCCTTCGCCGAGGAAGTGATTGACAACCGGCACGACGCGGGCTTCAACCCACGAAATGCGGTTCAAGCGTTTGACCATCTCGTCCAAAAAATGCACGCCCAACACGCCCGTGACGATCACAAAACGCTGCGGCGGCAACGCCAAAACCTCGAGTTCTCCAACCCGATGCCCAAATCCATCGACAAAGCGGCGCACCATGCCAATGCCGTTTTCCACGAGCGGAAACCCTTCGTATTCAGATTTCCGCGGGACCGATTCGCCCGCCATCAAATACATTTCATCGCCCAAATACACAAAGCGCGTGCCCAGGCGTTGCTTTAACATCCCCTGCCATGCGGTTATCTGGCGGATGGCCATGGCCGCGTCGGCATCCGTCACCGGGTGCAACGCGGGAAGATTTTTGCGAAATTTGGTCAAGCCCAGGGGCACGACACCCACGGACGCAACGCGGGGATGGCGCGCTGCGAGGTCAAAAACCGTCTGCTTGAGTGCCCGACCATCGTTGATCCCCGGGCACAAGACCACCTGCGCGTGCATCTGAATGCCATGCGCGGCCAAAATATCGATCCGATCCAAAACAGGCGTCGCCCGCCCGCGACCGAGCAACTCGCCTCGCAATGCGGGATCTGTGGCGTGAACCGAGATGTACATAGGGCTCAATTTCTGGTCGATAACGCGCTGAAATTCATCCTCAGACAGGTTCGTGAGCGTGACATAAGCTCCGTGCAAAAAAGACAAACGATAGTCGTCATCTTGATAATACAGGGTTTTACGCATGCCTTTGGGCATCTGATGCAAAAAGCAAAACACGCACTTGTTGTCGCATTTGAGAATGGGCATGTCCTCAAAATCCACGCCCAAATCGTCTTCGAGGTCTTTTTCAATCTGAAATAGAAATCGATCCTCGCCTCGCCGCACCGCGGCCAACACGTCTTCCTCACCGATGTGAAACCGGTAATCAATCGGATCGCGCACGGGGTGTCCGTTGATGGTTTCCAAGACATCGCCGGGAAGCAACCCAATCGCTTCCCCAATTCCATCGGCGTGCACCAAACGGATCTGTAAACCGGTCTCAACGCGCGCAATACTGCGCCGCCCCTCGACTTGTGCCCCACTTATGACATCCATCTCGATTCCAGTAATTGACTGTTAGACAAGATAATATTTCAATAACTTATCAGCATGTCTGAATCGCTAAAACTTACAACAAAGCCCGAATAGGGTCAAGCAAAAAGCCGAAAAACGCTAACCGCGATTTGGATATTTTTTCTCGACTTCTGCAAAATCTCATCGTTCAGATCCCTGATGATCGTCGCATAACCACCAAGCGCGAAATTAATGGCAATGCCCATTGTCCACTTCCCACAACGCCCACGCTTTTAATATCTGACACGTTCATGGAATCTCCTTATCTTGTGACCGACCAACGGCGCGGTGTACAACTGCGACAGCAGTTCATAGCCGCGAAGCAAGTACCTTTGCACCTGCGCGCTGATTCGCCGAAGAGGACACATCCCATGCCCGGCCATCCCCACATCTCTGTTATTATTCCGGTTTTTAACGAACAAGATGCCATAAAAAAAGTCATAGGTGACATTCCCAGTGATTTGCCCGCGGAAATTATCGTCGTCGATAATGGATCCACGGATCAAACCGCAAAATTAGCCGCGGCAATGGGCGCGCGGGTTGTTCGAGAAAACCGCCGCGGGTACGGTTCTGCTTGCCTTGCGGGCATTGCAGCGACCAACCAACCCGACATCGTCGTCTTTCTCGATGGCGACTACAGCGATCACCCCAACGAAATGCCAGATCTGATTGCGCCCATCTTGGAAAACCGCGCGGACCTCGTGATTGGCTCGCGCGCGTTGGGCAATAGCGAACCCGGCGCGCTGATGATTCAGGCGCGTTTTGGCAACCGTCTGGCAACCCGTCTCATCAAAATCCTCTTTGACGTGTCCTATACAGACCTAGGGCCTTTTCGGGCGATTCGCTATCGGGCACTGATCGACTTGGATATGCGGGATAAAACGTTTGGATGGACAGTGGAAATGCAGGTCAAAGCAGCAAGGCAGGCGTTAAAAATACAAGAAGTGCCAGTAAGTTATCGAAAACGCATCGGGGTTTCCAAAATTACCGGCACTCTAAAAGGCACCCTCAAGGCAGGGTGGAAAATTTTATTTACCATTTTCAAATATCGGTTTCTAAGGCGCGAGACGTGAAAAGGCCACCCAACCCCATGTAGGGGCAACCCCTTGTGGTTGCCCAATCTCGCTTCTCACTTCTCACTTCTCACATCATCTATATGCAACTCCAAACGCCTGATCGCTTCGGCTGTGCGCGTGTGATCTTTTTCGCGCTGGGTGCGTTGACGCATAATTTGATCGGCAATTTCAAACGCAGCCATCAGTGCAATCCGAGTTGTATCACCCATCTTTTCAGCCTTGGCAATCCGGTTCATTTTTTGATCGACAAAACCTGAAATTTTAGAAGTATACTGCTCCGACTCCGCGCTGCTGAGTGCATATTCAACACCGAAGATCGTCACTTTGGTCGTATGAAAATCGTCAGAATGGGACATAACGCAATCGGCTTTCCCAATGTTGTGCTGCGCGTGCAGGAGTCAGCTTGGCACTATGTACTGTGACCTTGCACCATCATCACGGCTTTGCCACGAGGTCCATGCGAACCACGCCATCGGTGGCAGGCACGCCCAATTCCACCACCCACCCTTTGACGACCTCGTCTTTCACGACAATTTCTTTGGCCTCTTTGGAAAGGATTGTGGCGTCTTTTGACACCCGCGCCAGCGCGTGACACTCGTCATCATCCACACAGAAATAACGCTGAATCCGCGCTTCGGGTATTCCTCCCAGTCTGGAACATGCATCGTCGCGTTTTTTTTTGCTCATAGCTCTACCTCTTAAGATACAGCCCGTGGGTTCCAATATAGTCTGCAACGGCATGGGGAACAAAAAAAGAAATGGGCTTTTTGTTCCGCACGCGTTCTCGAATAGCCGTTGATGAAATATCCATCAGAGGCGTTTCAACAAACTGCATCAGGGATCTGAAAGCCGGATCAATGCGCGCGCGATCAAAACCCGGGCGTTCAGCGACAAGCACGTGAGCCAACTCCAATACGCCTTGGGGATCGCACCATTCGCCCATGTCAACGGCATTATCGGCCCCAATAATCAAAAAGAGCTTTGTGTCCTCGCCCATATTCCGACGCAAGTGGCGCAAGGTATCAACCGTATAAGACTTCCCGGGGCGCGACACTTCAAATCGACTCAGTTCAAACCCCGGATAATCGCGCACGGCCAAACCCACCATCATCGCGCGATCTTCAGCCGAAGCCATGTCGGGATTGCGTTTGTGCGGCGGTTCACCCGAAGGCATAAACACAACCCGTTCGAGCGCGCAGTGCAGCATGATGTCCTGCGCGACAATCAAATGTCCAACGTGAATGGGATCAAATGTCCCGCCAAAAATGCCCACGCGTCTTGCCATCCTACGGTTTTTCAGCGCGCAATTTGGCGCGCGTTTTTTTGACTTTTTCCATCTCTGCGATCACTTTTGCCTTCAATTTTTCGGGCAGGTCCTGTCCCGCCAACAACGCCAACTCATCGAGTGCCTCGTCGAGTTTCCCGGTCTTAAGTTTGACCTGTGCGATCACAAAGCGCGCCTCTAACGCGGCCGCTGTGTTGGGATACTCCGTCAAGACCCCTTTGGCGTAGAGCTCGGCCGAAGTATAGTATTTCCAGGTGACGTAATTGTGTGCAATCATGATGTCCTTGCGCGCGAGTTGATTGCGTAATTCGCCAATTTTCGCCTCTGCCTGGGGCACGAGATCGCTTTGTGGATAGTCTTCGATAAACCGCGCAAATTCGCGGATCGCCTTGTGCGTTTCATCCTGATCGCGGTGAATATCGCGCGTATCCCGATAATAACACTCGCCGATCTGGAATCGCGCTTCAGCAGCATAGGGACTCACGGGATACTCATTGAGCACGCGCTCGTATTCAAAAACAGCCGTCACATAATCCTTTTGGCACTGGAACGCTTTGCCCAACCCAAATTGCGCCTCATCCGACAAATGAGACCCGGGAAAATCCGACAGCATGTTTCTAAACAACAACTCGGCATCGTAGCACTTCTCGTCTTTTAGTGCCTGTTGCGCGGCTTTGTAATAAACCTCTGGACTCAACCGCCGATATTTTTTTTGCGCGCACCCCACACTCAACGCGAGCAGCAATGCACAACCGATATGTAAAAATCGTCTCATAACCCGCCAATCTGCATCATCCCGAGATGAGAATCGCCCGCTTCCCGATCCTCTTTCACATGTGTTTTGTCCTGCCTGATAAACGATGCAGATTCAGGAATGTTCCCCTGTTTCCCAAACGCAACTGTTTAAGTTCTTGTGGTTTCGGCAAGAGCCAAGTGATCGCAGCGTCCTGTTGTGATTTTGAAACTGGCTATGGCCCGTTGTTGCCTGTTGTGGCTCATCATTCAAATGACCTAAATGGTTACTCTCAAACAAAAAAGGGCGCGTTTTCTCCGCGCGTGATCTCAACAATACCCGAACTTGCAAGGCTCTCACAACATAAGCAAACCCACCCATCAAGTCAAGAATGACAACCTTTATCTGCATGCCCATCTTCCCTGTGCTCGCCTGTGTTTAGCAAAAAAAAGCCCCCGCATTTGAGCAGTTGTACACCACTTGCGGGGGCTTGCCTGCCCGGAACGCCTGCCTGTCCGGCGGCAGACAGGCGGCAGACAGGCGGCAGACAGGCGGCAGGCTTGTGTCGTTGGAGATTAACGGCTCTCCATCGTCCGTGACGACTACACGTCAAAAATGAACTGTAACTCCTCTAGCCCGTCGTTGCCCATCTGCAGGAGGTGCTCAGGGATCAGGGTGCAGTCGTACTCGACTTGGGCAACCACCGAATGGGATGGATACTGCACATAGTTCCGACCCGATGCCTTTTGCTTCGCCTCAATGCCGCGAACTCAAGTGTAAGTAAGGCGTCAAATCGCGTCGCTTCCCAAGCCTGATAGCCTTCTGGTGCTCGCCAAAATTCTTGCCATGCGGAGTTGAGAAGACCGACAATCGGCTTCAGTGCATCTGGCTTTGCCGTCATCACACCAGTCCCTTCGATGCCTTCCCGCGCTATTGAGACGATTTTGGTCAACAGGATCTCCGGGTAAGCCTGCCGATACTCAGCCTCTGAATCGTAACCCATAATTTTAACAAAATCCCGCCAAGCTCTCTCGATCTGCTTCGCCTCCGCCGGAAAGCCAATTTTAGTCAACATCATTAGCATTGCGTGCATCCGCACATCATCTGCCGGATGCGTTGACACGAACATTAAAGGCGTCTCAAAGGGATCACCGCCGCGTTTGACGCAAAGGTGATAATGCGACCAAGCAAAGGCCGGCCCTGCCATCAGTACGCCGAACAAATCGCAGAAGAATTCCTGCATCCAGTATTTGACCCAACAGGTGCGCCATAATTGGAGTTGGTAGATCTTGCTCTCCGACTTGGGCAGACGATCAGCGGCTGCGATCTCGTCGCGGAAGTATTTTGCTATCACGAACAGGCTTTGCTTGTAGGCGGCATGATACGATTCAAGTGCCGGAAGATCGGTATTCCGCTTATGGTGAAATGGATGGCAGAGTTCGTGATAAATATCGGGTAGATGAAGGAGAAACCGACTCTCCATCAAAGGGAGACAAAGGAGATTGAAGTCGAGATATATATGAAAATAATCTTGGGATATATGGCTGACGACTGGAGGAATCAGGGGGTACTTGATTTCGTCACAGACATCCGTGATCAGGTGGTTGAGAAAATCGTCATCTGGACTCACTCTGCTAAGGGCAAATGCGCCGACGTTTTCAACATTTTCGAGTTGTTCCACAATACGTTTGAACTCTCTGACACGTCGAGGAGTCTGTAGGGCTGTATCAACGACTGTCTCTTCAGCAAGGCATTGGAGGGCTGCGTGTGCAGCGTCAAGATGCATCAAACATATTTGGCGCAAGCCATCGTATTCTCGCCGATACGGTCCCTGTACTACTTGGCGCAGTTGCCGTATCCGCTCTATCGATTGGTCAATTGATCCAATGAGATAGGCTTCGATCATCAGCGCCTCCGGAGTCGGCGGGCTATTTCCGCCCGTTCCTGTTCCAGTCGTTGGGCAAGCGTCTCTAGCTGAATGTGATAGCTGGCATCGACTTGGCCGCTGAGGAGTTGTTCGCCAAGTTGCTTCAGATTCAGACTGGCGAAAGGCTCGCCGGTATTTGACCGGAGCAAGCTGTCTAAAGTCAGTGCTTCAAGAGACTGCGATTTGAGGCCCTGATCACTGGCATTGATGAGAAGTCTTCCGAGCTTCTTCTGCTCCGGATCGGGCGGACCTGTCCCCCTAGATCCTAGCCGTTCGATTACTTTGTCTATCAGGGTGCCATAAGCCTCTACATCGGCATAAACTCCCCTTAGCAAACTCAAATCACTCATGTTGCCTCCTCCTCCTGAAAACGGGCATTTTCAAATTCAATGGCGTCTTGATTGTATTCCGCGGCTTCGTCGAACAGACTGCGATCGCAAAGTTTAGTCGAAATCGGCAAACGCATCGCCCCTTCTGGTCGAGTCCACGTCAGGCAGCTAAGCGAAAAAACATCCGATAGGCAGTGTTCAATGGGCATCTCACCGGCCGCCCTTCGGATGTGGAGCGGATTGGACGTACCCGGAATTTGGAAGGGACGCCCGGTGGTGCAGACGTAGCCCTCGTTTGGAGCAGTTGGTACCCAATTACCGACCATCGGGTTCTCGACATGGAGCCCTTGTCCATTTCTCGACGGCTTTACATCGAACAATCGTAGCGGTGCTGGTGCAGACTTGGCGATCTCGACGACCGTGAGTTGCCAATCCTGTCCAAGATGACCTTCTACCGCAAGCCGTTCGCACGCCTCTTTTAGCCCTTCGATTTCTGCCGGCCAAGCGCGTCCGTCGCGATGGATGACGATCTGTTTCGGGCACTGTGTGAAATAGGATACCTCTTTGCGGACGAGATCGCTCACAAACCGCGCGACCTGGTTTTTGAGTAATTGCTCCTTTTGCCGCGACGAACTCGTGGAGAATCTGACGATTTTTCCTCCATTGGCAATCAGGGTAAAGGCTGCGGTATTATTCTTCACGTCGATCCCGATCACTACGTCCGCGTATAAAGACGTCTCTAGGATGAACGGCCATTTTCCGTTGGTGAGCAGGATCTTGTTGATCGCGACATTGCGCAGGTAGCCGGAGAGGCGTCCGCGCTCCGCGGACTTTACGACATAACGCGTTGAGTTTCCGCGTGTCATACTACCGTATGCCTTCTTTGCCATGTCTGTGTGAATCACGGCTGCTTTGAGGTCAAATCGCTGCGGAAACTCCTTCACCGCCCACGCTGCCAATTGGTCCGCCGATCGCGGACGCCGATCGTAGCGATGCACCATTACGAGCGCGTAACCCGGTTTAACTTGTGTGCTTCCTACAACTTCTCTAATCGCACGGGACTGGCCGACAAAATCACGTTTGATGTTGAGATCGTCATAGACAATAACTTCAGGATCGTAGCCCCCACCTTTTGGATAGAGATTATCTACCTGTCCCTTGAGATACTTGAGAAACTGCGAGCCATAACTACTCTCGACACTTTTGGGCAGTACAAGATATTGCCGATCAAGAGGACTCTGTTCAAAGAAACCTGCTTTCTCGTCCTTCAAGAGCGTCAGCCTGCGCCGTCCATAATTTTTAAGAGCAGAGCCCGCGTCGCGCTCGCTCCTGTCAAGTGAAAGTGTCTTATCGTTGCCGAAAAGCAAGTTGGGCGGCGAGAACGGTTTTGTTCTTGTACGCCCCGCCCGGTCCGAAACCGAGAGAACGACGTCTCCGACCTGCACCTGCTTCAGAAACATTCTAACGAGTCGGTTAATCCGGCGGTGCCGATCAGAGGGATCAATGACGGTCTCACGCTGATGCCTCGCGCCCTCTCGGCTGTGTGTGTCTTCGATCAGATGGCAGAGTGCTGCGGGTGCTGAACGTTGTTCCGGTCCGTTCGTCCTATAGTAAATCGCGGCACCGTCTGGCGAGAGATTCGCGATTGAGGCCGGCACGGGTTTCCGAGACTTCGTGTGCAGGTAATCGATCAAACTGACCGCTTTTCCCTCAGACTGGATTGAAGGCTCACCCACGCTCAAGTCGGCGAGCCCGTCGAGAGTGACCTCGAACCAGTTGTGGCCCATTTTGTAGACGCACGACCGACCTTTGAGCGCGTTGATCTGTCCTCTCTTCGCACGCACCGGCAGCGGCAATCTTAAGACAAGTTTATGCCGCAGATCTACGACGAGGCCGAACCCACCTTCCGGGTGCAGCGCCGCACGCACAGCAAACCCCTCATAGAGGTCGGTCTTGTCGAGTTGTTTAGCCGGTTTCTTAAAAAAGAACGGCTTCCCCGCGCCCGGCAGCCAGAGACGCGAATTCTTCCAGAGCATACCCTGAAATATGAACTGGAGGAAGCGTAGTCGGACAGTATCAAGCTCCGGACGGGCTACTGTGAAATCAAGATCGATAGCATCTCTGGTCTCCTTCAATGCAGCAACAACCCCGACAAGCATGACGTGGTCTGGCGGATCTCCAAATCCGGTTGGAATGACCAAAAAGGTCTCGCCATCCCTGTCGTAGGTCGTCACCGGTGCCTTCATCTGAAAGCTCAACCGCCGAATGAGCCGTTGCACATTGCCATAATAGTCTGGATTATCTCGGTGCAGGTTGGCGATCTGGTACAATCGGTATGTTGCACTTAACGCGGCCAGACCGTCAATGCGAAAGCAATTCGTTTCAATAAACATGTGGCTTCTCCCAGCAAATGGCGCGGAATGCACAGCGTTGGCAGGTTTCTGCATACGTAGCGATCCTAAAATCTTCGATACTTAAATCAGCGTATTTCTTGCCTTCGATCAGACAAGCAATCTCGTAGGCAGAACTGATCATATATTCCTCCGCCTCTATGATTTGTTCTTCCTCAAGCGGGTATTGCCGCACGACGTTAGTCAGGAGCTGGACTTCATAGAGCGCTAACTCTTGAGGCTGCGTTTCAAAGCCACTTGGAAAATCCCTATGCGGATTGCAGCGGCTGAGCGTGAGCGCGTAGATAGCCAATTGTAGCCAAGCGTCATTCGTGCCGAACGCGTGAACCTTCCAGTCAATGACCGCCGGTGGAGCATCGCCACGAAACGCAATTGCGTCTGGGTAGGCGATCACAGTCACGTCGTCCATTAGCGTGAACTGAAGCGCACGCTGCGAGACGATGTAATCAGACGACTTCAGGATGAGTCTGATGTCTTCCAGTGAAAACAGGTTGACCAAAGCGGTTTCGACCTCACACCACGCTCGGTTGATTTCATGCTCCGGGAGTTCGTCTTCATACTCCATGACGTGAAAAACCGCGAAATCGTCTCCTTCTTTGGACACTTGCAGGTTCAAAGCGGTAATCGGATGACGCCGGGCATAGGCAAGCTGCCGGTTGAACAAGTCGCGGGCGCGATTCTTCGCGTCTTCTAAGGTGAAAGAGATGCCGCGATTGAGATTCGGAATGAACGTTTTTGATATCACGTCATCGACGATTCTACCGCGCCAGGCACTTATGCTTTGGAGCTTACTGAGCAAGTAGGCCCGCTTCCTAAATGGATCTTTGGCACTCGCGCTCGCCATGACATTCTTGAAAAACCATTGCCGTTGGCACTGGCGAAACGAGCGGCTCGCTGAATAGGACCACCGCATCAGTGCCTCCGTTTCCGCGATCGGATGAATTGTAAATACTCGATGAGTGCCTCCTCCTCTTCCTCTGTGACTGCACCAATGCGAGCGGCGAAGGCATCGCTAGCGAACCGCGACTCAGCCGATGAACTGCTATCGTAGTTGTACTCCGCTTGGGTTTTCGGCACAGGATAACCGGCAAGTTCCATCAAAAGATCATAGGGCACCTGATAGAGTTCGGCGAGCTTGTACAGGTTCTGAGGTGCCGGCATCTTTATTTTACCATGTTCCAACTGGCTTAGATAGGCGTTGGAGATTCCTGTTTCGTCCTCTACGGCCCGCAGCGTCATTCCCAGTTTGTTTCGCGCTGAGGCCAGAAAGGTTCCGAGATTGTCTTTGGTTGGTGACATAATGCTAAATATATTTAGCATGCTAAATTTGTCAAGCAGTTTTTTAGATTCTCATTTTTTGGGTTGGCGACAAAGGAAGTTGAAGAAGTAATCCCAAGCAATCGGGTACGGCATACCCATATTCTGAAAGAGTAGCCTTGCCTTTTACAAACCTTGTCTTATTTTCCGAAGACCTTAATCATACAATTGAGAATGATTGGTAAACACGACCCATTTCAGAGGAAGGACATAAGAATGGCTGAGCCTATCGGCATGACGGTTTTGGTAATCGACGACGATGCACCTATGGGGTAAAGCAGAATTCAAACTTCTGCGCCGGCGCAAAGGTTTCATCGGCTGGCAAGTATTGATAGAAAGCACGGGTTGAATGCCTGCCTGACGGCAGTCAGGGGTAGGGCAGTTGTACACCACTTGCGGGGGCTTGCCTGCCCGGAACGCCTGCCTGTCCGGCGGCAGACAGGCGGCAGGCTCGTGTCGTTGGAGATTGACGGCTCTCCATCGGCCGTGACGACTATGTCATCGAAAAATAACTGTAACTCCTCTGCGCTGAAGCACGGGAATGTGCGTGTTGATCGAAGTCTCGCTCAGCGGGTTGCCCCTCACATCAACCTCGTCGCCACTCCCCAATCTCGTGTTTGCCACCAAAGGTGCAAGGTCCGAAATGCTGTTATTGTCAAGATACAGCCATTTCAGACGGGTTAAACCCGCAAGGGGCGAGAGGTCCGAGATGCTGTTGCTGTTGACTATACCAATGCGAGACACATACTCATCACCTAGATTCAGCGTGTCAAGCCCAGTTGCAAACTCAAGCCCGGTCAAATTGCTGATGTTTGAGTTCTCTGCCTCAAGGCGCGTCAAGGTCGCCATGTCCGCCTTGGTGATCGGCGCGGCCTTGCCCAGTGCCCACCCAATCGCCATCCGCAAATCGGCATCCGGGATGCTCACTCCCGTAGTGGGCACAGGCGGGGATGTTATCATTTGGCCGAAGTCGGCGGCAAAGATCACAAAATCTGAGAATCCAATCGCGCCATCGCCATCCAGATCGTACTTTGCTTCGTACGTTCCATCTCCTTGGCGGGACCCGAACACGCCGGCAAACAGCACAAAGTCTCGAAATCCAACCATGCCATCGCCATCAAAATCCGGAGAAGGGACAGATTGTAATTGCAACTCAACCCGCACTGCCAGCGTCACGCGTTCAAATTGCCCACCCCGACCGAGTTCCGCGCGCACCAGACGAATCGCCGTGCCCGTAAACGACGCGGTGGTGCGAAAGCGAATCGTGCCCAACAGACCCCTGTTGACCGTGGCTTGTCCCCCAAAAGACACCATGTTAATCTGCACAAAGGTCGGATTCGCACCCTCTTCGGGAAGCACTTGGGCATTGGGCAACACAGTTCCAACATCAAACCCCTCATACATCGCTTGACTCGCATCGTATTCAACGCGCGCAGAAATACCGGTCGCATTCTGAATGTCTGTGCCAAAAAGCTGAATGGCAACGACTTGGTCAGGAGATACATTGACAGATGTGACCGCTTGATCGCCTGCTGCACCATCCATATCCAGCGACAGGGAAAAGCTGGCAGGCTTCGGGGTGGCATTAAACGCGATCGCGTTTGTTGTCGTAATCTCGTCGCTTGAGGAAATGCTTTCAGCAAGTGTAACCGACTCAATGCCAATGGAAAACTCTCGCCCCGCGACATCCACAGCCGTGATAAACTCCGCGCGTACCAAAAAACCCGACGCATCCAATGTAACAGGTGAAGTTGCCGCGAAGTGCATGCCCGTCGCTTCTGGAATTGTAAAGGCAAACGCACTATTTTCAGCTTTGCTAAACGTCAAAAGCGAAGCATCAAAGTCAAATTTAACGCCAAAACCTATCAGCGATGTCGTCACACCCGTTGCGAAAACTTCAACGGCAATGGTTGTGCCTTGTCCAGAAACCGTGCCCGAAGTGACGCCGTCATCCCGCTGATTGCCCGCGCCCCCATCGGCAATCAAGTCAAGTGACAGGGAAAAGCTGTTCTGTGAAGACAGCGACAGCGGGTAGATCAACAGCGCGATTGTTGATAGGATTGACAAAATTCGTTTACGCATGGGTTCTCCCTCCCGTTGGAATTTAAGTGTTTTTGCCTGTGCAAGCGAATCTGTGGGACAGTTCAATCAGCGTTTCCAACCGGGCTAGCGTGATGTCGTGTTGGTGAACTTTCGTTTCAAATTCGTTCATCTCGTCTCACGCCTCGCTTTGATGGGTGAGGAGATCACTTCCTGCCCATCACGCTTTGTACAAATGCAAACGAGCGGAAACCGGCAGGGAAAACAGTTCCTTGCGTAACAAGCGCGTAAAAAAAAACAGAACTTCGAGATTTTCGATTTCATCAGTCTCGGGGTTGAACCGCGCGATGATTTCATCCTCGAGTTCCTCGCTCTCCTGTTCTGGATACGGAGAACAGGTATTGATATACAGAATATCCGCTTCGCGGTCATATTGAAAGGTCAGGTTCGTTTCCATTCGATGTCACCTCTCTTTGCTAATCTTCTGGCGATGTAAGCCGTAATAATCCAATGACGCGCCAAAGGGGCAGGGTCACTAACCACAACGACAACAACATACTTACCCCCATGTAAAAATTCAAACCAACGACTGAACAACTGTGTATTTCTGGACCGAGAACTTCGACGAACTTGATCGAGAGCAGCCAGAGTGTCGGCGATACAGTGTCGATGCTCTGGAAGCAGGTCTGGATGCCGATTGGCTATATGATATGCTCGCTCATCGGTCAGTTCAACATCGCTGCCCAGATAAGGGCAAAAAGATATCCCATAGGCGGTATCCTGCCTTTGTCCTCCCAGGCCTCGCTTTGGTGGACATACCGATCACTTCCTTCTCTCCTCTACTCGCCTGCGATAAATGTAACCATTCGCCTCCCATTCTTCAACCCCAAATGGGTTCACCAACCCATCCTCTAAAACCTTCGCAACTAGCTTTGAGGTGCCAACTTGACAAAATATAATAAGCCTATTATGTTGCCGAAATGGAATGGGAAATCATATACCACACACCAAGCCTAACGCCAGCAATCCTGCAATCCTCTCATCCTACAATAATGGTGTACAACTTCGATAGAAGTTTATCCTGATCCCATGCCCCACGTCCTCGTCATCGGAAGTTCCAACACAGACTTGGTTATTCGCACCAGCAAACTGCCAACACCGGGTGAAACAGTACTCGGCGGCACATTTTTTACCGCGGCAGGCGGCAAAGGCGCCAACCAAGCCGTTGCCGCGGCCCGAGCAGGCGCGCAGGTCACATTTATCGCGTGCATTGGTCGCGATGATTTTGGTGAACAAGCCCTGTTGGCCTTTCAGCGCGAAGGGATCGATACCCGGTGGATCGCGTCCGATCCTCGTTTGGCGTCCGGCATCGCATTCATCCTCGTTGATGACCGTGGGGAAAACAGCATTGTGGTTGCTTCAGGCGCGAATGCCGCTCTGTCACCGGATCACATTCGCGCGCAAGCGTATCAAACCGCAGAGATATGCTTGCTCCAACTCGAAACCCCACTTGAGACTGTCGCGCATGCCGCGTCTTTGGCAACCAAAAACAAAACCCGCGTCGTACTCAATCCCGCGCCAGCCACAGACTTGCCAGCAGAAATCTGGCCCCACCTGTTTCTCATTACGCCCAATCAAACCGAAACCGAACTCCTCACGGGCATTGCCCCCAACAACCGACAAAACATCGCGGCCGCAGCCGACAAACTCCTCCAAAAAGGTGCTCAAAACGCCATCATCACCCTGGGGTCACAGGGCGCGTTTTTGGCAACGCCAGATCAAACCCTGCACATACCCGCTTTTGAGACCCGCCCGATTGACACCACAGGTGCCGGCGATGCCTTCAACGGCGCGCTGTCTTGCGCGCTAAGCGAAAACCAACCCCTTGAAACCGCCACGCGCTTTGCGTGCGCCGCGGGTGCCCTCGCGGTTGGCCAAGCCGGTGCCCAACCCGCGATGCCCACCAGAGATCAAATTGACGCGCGAGCGAATAGACGGAGTGGTGTACCTGTCTGCCGAAAGCTCGCGACAGGCAGGCAACTGCGACGCGTCACCAGCAGTTCATAGACGCGCAGGCGTAGCGAGTCATAGACGAATCCTGCCCTTGACTGCCCTGCCTACCGAATAGGTAGGGCTACCACAGTTGTACCTCGTGCGTAGATAAACTGCTATCGCAGTTGTACCTGTTCCGCTTATTTGCCAGCCATGGGGTGCGCCATTATCCCCCTTGACGCTGTCCCGCGCTTGTCCTATATTCCTATTCCCTTTCCCAAACTTTCCCCTCTCTCCCCTGATGCCATCTCGTATCAGAAAGGAAACACAATGGGTTTGAGGAAAGCGAACGCGATCAGGCTCGATTTCGATGACCTCGTCAAAGAACTCGACGCTTTCGAGCAAGATATTAAAACCCTTCAGGGCCGCATTGACCAACTCATCATCAACGCGCGACAAAAATCAGCGGCCGCCAAAGCCGCTGCAAGCGAAGGCGATATGGGCACGACCTGATCAAATACCCAAACAGGCGGGAGTTGCTCCCGCCTGCCTTTTTTTAGCCCGCACCTTGAGTACGATCCCCTGAACTTATTCACTGATGTTACGCAACGACGCCATAAGAAGTGTTTTACAAAATACTGCAAAGCGAATCTACAAATCTACGAATCCCGCCCTACCCCAGAAATCCGTGCGAGCGTCTATGAACTGCTGACGCAGTTGCCTGCCTGTCGAAAGCCCTCGGCGGTAGGAGCGAAGGGACATGACCAGATGCTTTAAACAAGCAAGCTGTGTCGTCTGTGGTTCCAAATCCATGTTCCACACCATTGTTTTTGCCACCGTCCTGATCGTCGTCGTCCTGATCAAATATCTCCACAAGCCCGTTGAACGCTGCCCCGAGTGCAACACCCCACGCGAGGCCGATCATCCGATATGCCCCTGTGGCTATGTTTTTGAATTTCCCGACGACAACCCCCTCGAATACGGCGACCCCGAAGATCGGTTCTGAGCGAGACGTCTCGCGCTGTTGCCCCTCACCTAAGGAACCCGCCTATGACCCTCACCGCACTCTCCCCGCTCGACAATCGCTACACAAATCGCCTGCAAGACCTCGCGCCCTGTCTCTCGCATTTTGCGCTGATCGCCTACCGCGTACAAATCGAAATCGAATGGTTGCGCTTTCAATCCGAGCGTCCCGAACTCACGCATGTTCGCGCGTTTACCCGCGCGGAACACCAGATACTGACATCGTGGATCGACACCTTTGACGAACAACAAGCCCAGCGCGTTGTCGCCATTGAAAACGTCACCAACCACGACGTCAAATCCGTCGAATACTACGTCAGGGAACGCCTCGCGGAAACCTCACTCGCGGATGTGCGCGAAGCCGTGCATTTTTGCTGCACCTCCGAAGACATCAGCAACCTCGCGCACGCGCGCATGCTCAAAGCCGCGGTCAAAGAGGTCTTTCTGCCGCTCGCCCAACAACTCATCCACATCGCCACACAATACGCCCGAGACACGCGGGACGTGCCCATACTCGCGCACACGCACGGGCAACCCGCCACACCGACCACCATGGGCAAAGAACTCGCGGTCTTTGTCTATCGCTGGCAGCGACAGATCAAACAGGCGACCCACCTCGAATACCTCGGCAAATTCAATGGTGCCACCGGCAATTACAACGCGCATGTGGCAGCCTATCCCAATTTGCCATGGCAAACCCTCGCCCGCGATTTCGTCCACTGCCTCGGCCTCAGCTTCAACCCCCTCACCACGCAGATTGAATCGCACGACTACATGGCCGAAGTCTTTCACGCGATCATCCGCTTCAACACCATCGCGCTCGACTTTGCACGCGACATGTGGGCATACATCTCCCGATCCTATTTTCGCCAGAAAACAATTGCCTCAGAAGTCGGTTCCTCGACCATGCCCCACAAAGTCAACCCCATTGACTTTGAGAACGCCGAAGCCAATCTGGGCGTCAGCACGGCCTTGCTCGAACACCTCGCGACCAAATTGCCCGTCTCGCGCCTCCAGCGCGACTTGTCCGACTCTTCGGCCAGTCGCAACATCGGGCCGGCAATCGGGCATGCGTGTCTCGCCCTGAAATCGCTCCTAAAAGGCATGGGTAAAATCGCCATTGACAAACGGGCCATTGCCCGCGACCTTGAAACCAAATGGGAAGTCCTCGGCGAAGCCATACAAACCGTCATGCGAAAAGCCGGATATGAAAACCCCTACGAACAGATGAAAGCTCTCACCAGAGGAACAGACCTGACTCGGGATGATCTCGACAGTTTCCTCAACACCCTCGATGATCTCCCGCAAGCAGACCTCAAACGCTTGAGAACTCTGACGCCCCAATCGTACATAGGGCTTGCGCCGCAACTCGTGGATGAGATATAAGCGGTCAGTCCCCACCACCCCACCGGCGAGACGTAAGACGCAAGAGGGGTTGGGTGGCCCTTGCATCTCGCGTCTCTAATCCTTCAATCCCGATCCTATGCCTTTTGAATTTGAGCCTCTCGACATATCCGATGTCATCCTCGTGCGCGCAACGCGATTTCCCGACGCGCGCGGCTTTTTTGTCGAAACGTATAAACGCGACAACTTCGCCGCCCATGGCATTTCAGAACCATTTGTTCAAGACAATTACTCCCGCTCGACCCGCGGCGTGCTGCGCGGATTGCACTATCAGAAAGCCCCTCGCGCACAGGGCAAACTCATTCAAGTTCTCAACGGCGAAATATACGATGTTGCGGTCGATATTCGCCAGGGGTCTCCCACTTATGGTCAATGGACCGGGGTGTGTCTTTCAGAAGCGCGATCTGAACTCCTGTACATCCCGCCGGGATTTGCACACGGCTTCTGCGTCCTCAGCGAGATCGCGGGCTTCACGTACAAATGCACGGATATCTATGCCCCAGATACCTATCGCGGCATTGCCTGGGACGATCCCGACTTGGACATTTCATGGCCCATAAAAAATCCGATCCTCTCCCAACGCGATCAAACCCTTCCCCCGCTCAAAGAAGCAGACAACAATTTCATTTACTGAGGCCCCGATGAGCCTGAAGCATTTTTTTCGCACCCCCGCGCTGTCTCCCGCGCAGCAACGCGCCTTGTTGCAGTTGTCAAAGCAACGCGTTTCTGCGCGCATTCAAGACATCGAAACCGAATACTGTTTCAACGTGCAAACGCGCGGGCCGCTTTCTCGCGACCAGAAAGACCGCCTCACCTATCTGCTCTCAGAAACCTTTGAGGCAGACCAGTTTGCCGCGCAGTCATTTCTCGCGGGGCCGGGCGCGCTCCTCGAAGTGGGGCCGCGCATGAATTTTTCCACTGCGTGGTCCACCAATGCCACGGCCATCTGCCACGCCTGCGGTCTAGCGCAAGTTTCGCGCATCGAACGGTCGCGGCGATACCTCGTCAAAGCCGACCCATGTCTCAGCCGACATCAACAACTTGTGTTTTTGTCCCTCGTACACGACCGCATGACCGAATGCCCCTATTCCCAACCCCTGACGTCCTTTGAATCCAACGCAAAGATAGAACCCGTCTTCGAGATTCCTTTGATCGAAGAGGGGCGCCGCGCGCTCGAAAAAATTAATCGCACCATGGGCCTCGCATTCGACGAATGGGACCTCAATTATTACACCGATCTCTTCCTCGACAAAATCAAGCGCAATCCCACCAACGTCGAATGCTTTGACATTGCCCAGTCCAACAGCGAACATTGCCGGCACTGGTTTTTCAAAGGGCGACTGATCATCGACGGCGAAGCAATGCCCGATCACCTCATCGCCATGATCCAATCGCCCCTCAAAGCCAATCCCAACAACAGCACCATTGCCTTCAAAGACAATTCCAGCGCGATCCAAGGCTATCCCATTCGCACCCTTGTGCCCACCCGCGTGGGTAAGCCCTCGCGGTTTGCAATCTCAGAGCGCACATGCGACATTATCTTCACCGCGGAAACGCACAACTTTCCATCGGGCGTCGCCCCTTTTCCGGGCGCGGAAACAGGCACGGGCGGGCGCATCCGAGATGTGCAGGCCACGGGGCGCGGCGCGCTGGTCATCGCGGGTACAGCCGCGTATTGCGTGGGCAATTTTTATCTGCCGGGATACGAATTGCCCTGGGAAGACCCCGAATTTCAGTATCCCGACAACCTGGTCACGCCCTTACAAATTGCCATTGAAGCCAGCAATGGCGCCTCGGATTACGGCAACAAATTCGGCGAACCCCTCATCCAGGGCTTCGCGCGATCTTATGGAACGCGCTTGCCCAATGGGGAACGCCGAGAGTGGATCAAACCCATCATGTTCAGCGGCGGCATCGGTCAGATGGACGCGCGACACACGCAAAAAGAAACGCCCGCGCCCCCCATGCTCGTCACCAAAATCGGCGGCCCGGCCTATCGCATTGGCATGGGGGGCGGCGCGGCTTCGAGCATGGTGCAGGGCGAAAACGAAGCCGAACTCGATTTCAACGCGGTGCAGCGCGGCGACGCGGAAATGGAACAAAAACTCAATCGCGTGATCCGCGCGTGTGTCGAACTCGGCGATCAAAACCCCATCGTCAGCATCCACGACCAGGGCGCGGGAGGCAACTGCAATGTACTCAAGGAACTCGTCGACCCCGCGGGCGCGCGCATCGACATTCGCGCGGTGCCCGTTGGCGATGAAACCCTGTCCGTCCTCGAAATCTGGGGGGCAGAATATCAGGAAAACAACGCCTTGCTCATCCGTCCCGAACACGCCCGTCTCTTCGACACCCTCTGCACGCGCGAAAAGATCCCTTATGCGTTTGTCGGCGAAGTGACCGGCGATGGCCGCGTGGTTGTCCACGACAGCAGAGATAAGACCACACCGGTTGACTTCGACCTGAAAAACGTGCTCGGCGATATGCCACAGAAACCCTTTGTGCTCGACCGCTTTCCCATCCGCACAGAAGCACTCGTCCTGCCGAAAAACCTGGCCGTTGCAGAAGCCCTCGACCGCGTGCTGCGCCTCGTCTCTGTGGGGTCCAAGCGATTTCTCACCAGCAAAGTGGATCGCAGCGTGACCGGCCTCGTCGCGCAACAGCAATGCGTGGGGCCGCTCCAACTGACCGCAGCAGATGTGGCGGTCATCGCACAAAGCCACTTTGGCACGACCGGCGCGGCCACCGCGATTGGCGAACAACCGATCAAGGGCCTCATCGATCCGGCGGCGATGGCGCGCATGTGCGTGGGCGAAATGCTCACCAACATCACTTGGGCGCGCCTGAGTGCCATCGAAGACATCAAGTGTTCGGGCAACTGGATGTGGGCGGCCAAACTGCCCGGCGAAGGCGCCGCGCTTTGCGATGCGGCCCGCGCGCTCACGGATATCCTGATCGCATTGGGCATGGCCATCGACGGTGGCAAAGACAGCCTCTCGATGGCCGCGATCGCGCCGAGGGATAGCGGTGATGAAACCGTCAAAGCCCCCGGCGCGCTCGTCATATCGGGCTATGTCACCTGTCCCGACATCACGCAGACCGTCACGCCCGATTTTAAATATCCCGACGATGGCGTCATACTCTGCGTCGATTTCGGCGCGGACAAACACCGCCTGGGCGGTTCTTCCCTCGCCCACGTCTATGGGCAACTAGGCGACGCGTCGCCAGATGTCGATGACCCGGCCCTGCTCAAGCGCGCGATTGCCGCCCTCCAATCCTGTATTGCCCAACATAAAATTGCCTCGGGACACGACCGCAGCGATGGGGGCCTGGTCACCGCGCTTTTGGAAATGGCTTTTGCGGGCAATTGCGGCATCGAGATCGATCTGCAAACCCGCGCGGATGCGATTTTCGCGCTCTTTTCCGAAGAACTCGGCCTCGTCTTTGAAGTGCAATCCCAAAACCTCACCTCTGTCCGCGAAACCTTTGAAAAAGCCGCGGTGCCTGTCCAAACCATTGGCAAAGTGACCGCCAGACCCGATATTCAAATTTCCGTCAACGATCAGCGCGCGCTCAACGCGCGCATGCCCGCGTTGCGCGACCTGTGGGAAGCCACGAGTTTCCAACTCGAACGGCAACAAACCAATCCCGCTTGTGTCGCGCGCGAAGAGGCGTCCCTGCACGCTCGCACGGGGCCCCGATTTACCGTGCCCTTCGCGCCCATGCCCACCTCCCCCGCGGTGCTCAATGCCCGTCGCAAACCCGCGGTTGCCGTCGTGCGCGAAGAGGGTAGCAATGGGGATCGCGAAATGACCTCTGCGTTTTTTGCCGCGGGATTTGAGCCCTGGGACGTGACCACCACCGATCTCTTATCTGGCGCGATTGCCCTCGACCATCGATTCCGAGGGGTTGCTTTTGTGGGCGGATTTAGCTATGCCGATGTGCTCGACTCGGCCAAAGGCTGGGCCGGGGTGATTCGCTTTAACGACGTTCTTCGCACGCAGTTTGACGCGTTCTACCATCGCCCCGACACCTTCAGCCTGGGCGTGTGCAATGGCTGCCAACTGATGGCACTGCTCGGATGGGTGCCCTTCCCGGGCCTTGCCAATGCCGCGCAACCCCGGTTTATTCGCAACGCATCCGCGCGTTTTGAATCCCGCTTTTCCACCGTGCAAATCCGGGAAAGCCCCGCGATCATGTTCAAAGGCATGCGCGGCGCATCCCTCGGTATTTGGGTTGCACACGGCGAAGGCCGCGCGTTTTTCCCCTGCGCGGATGTGCGCCGCCGCGTCATCGCGGAAAACCTCGCGCCCGCGCGCTATGTCGATGACGACAATGCCATCACCGAAGCCTATCCCTTTAATCCAAATGGTTCGCCGCACGGCATTGCCGCGCTCTGCTCTCCCGATGGCCGGCATCTCGCCATGATGCCCCATCCCGAGCGCGCGTTCCTCAAGTGGCAATGGGCCTATATGCCGCCCCACTGGCAACGCGACTTTCATGCCTCCCCGTGGCTTCAAATGTTCCAAAACGCCCGCGAATGGTGTGAACAGCATTTCGCGGGCTTTCAAACGGATAGGACCAAAAATGTGGGCAAATTGATTTGACAAACCATTTCGCATTGCGTCCGCCCATCCCCTCTACCCCAAGACAACCGAGTTGTTGACCCCTGAGAATTGTGGTCGCCTAAAATGGCTTTTGGGTGTATAATGCTGTAAATTTGTGGATACTGGACAACCGGCCCAAAAAACATGGAGGAACACACCATGCAACGCATCGCAAAAGCGTTTCAAACCGCGCGCCTCTTCACAATCGCCCTGTTCATCGGATGTGGCGCGCCTCAGGATCGGGCAGACACATTCCTCAGCGTGGGAACCGCGCCGCCGGGCGGGGCGTTTTTTGTGGTGGGGGGCGCGATCGCCCAAGTCGTTGACGATCACATGCCATGGACGGTCTCTGCCGAAGCCACCAAAGGCACGCAAGAAAATATTCGCCGCCTGTCAAGCGGGGAACTCGACTTTGCCCTGGCCAATGCCGCCATCTCCTATTTTGCCGTGCGCGGGGAAGGTGCATGGGGGCAGAAACAGGACATCAACGCGGTCATGACATTGGCGCCGAATGTCGCCCTCTTTGTCGCGCCCCAAAGTTCGGGCGTCAAAAGTTTGAGCGACCTCAAAGGCGAACGCGTGGTGGTTGGGCCGGCGGGCGCGGGATTCGAATACTTTCTCAAACCCATCCTGAATGCACACGGCGTTACCTACGACGACTTCACACCGCTCTACAACACGCAGGCGGGAACCGTGGATATGCTCGCCGATGGATCTGCCGCGGCCGCGTTTTTGGGGGGTGCAGTGCCCACCGCGTCCATCACCCAGGCCAGCGCGTCCCAAGCCCTTTATTTTCTTCCCTACGAAGAATCGGCCAAACAACGCCTCTTTGAAACCTATCCCTTCTTTTTTTCTGCAACCATCCCGGCCAACACCTACCGCGGGCAAACCCAAGCCTTTGCAGGCATGAACGTCGGTTCTATGCACCTCATCACGCGGGGAAGCCTGAACGAAGACACCGTTTACAAGTTCACCAAAACCCTCTATGAACGCCGCGCAGAAGTCGTAAAAAAACACCCGGCAGGCAAAGCCATCAATCCCAAAAACATCATCCGAAACACGGGCACGCCTTTTCATCCGGGTGCGATAAAATACTTCAAAGAAATCAACATCTGGCCGAATTAAACCACAAGAGTTCTGAATTAATCAGGCTATATGACGCGCCTCCATTCCCACCTGTTTCGCATCCTTTCCGCGCTGCTCGGTCTTTTCATTCTGGTCGAGGTCAACCATCCCCAACTCGCACCGCAAGCGCAGTTGTCGGTCTTTGCCCTGCTGGGCTTGAGCCTCGTGTTTCTCAAATATCCGATCCACCCCAACAAATCCCTCCAAATCCTCGATCTCTTTTTTCTGCTCGCAGTCGTCTTCTGTTTTGGGTATGTCTTCACCCAAACCGATGCCCGCTTTCAATTTTACTGGCTCAACGGGCAATCCCTCGGCAACCGCGCGGGACTCGAACACGCGCTCGATCACGCGGTCGGGTTCATCGGCCTCGGCCTCGTCCTCGAAGCCACGCGGCGCGCCATTGGCCTCACCCTGTCCCTGCTCGCACTCGCCTTCCTGATTTATGCGGCTTTCGGATATGCCCTGCCCGACTGGCTCTTTCCCCACCGCGGATACAACTGGGAGCGCATTGTCTCTCAGACCTACTTGCACACTCAGGGTGTCTTTGGCATTGCCCTGAAAGTCATGTTCACCTACGTCTTTCTCTTCGTGCTCTTTGGCACCGTGCTCGAACAAACCGGCGCCACGGGATATATTCTGAACACGGCCCGCCGCATGTTTCGCAGCAGCACCGGAGGACCGGCCAAGGTCGCGGTCATCTCGTCGGGCATGATGGGATCCCTCTCGGGAAGTGCCGTGGCCAACACAGCCACCACCGGCACATTTACCATCCCGCTGATGCGCGCAACGGGATTTCGTCCCACCGTTGCCGGCGGCATTGAAGCCGCGGCCAGTTCTGGCGGCGCGCTCGTGCCCCCGATTATGGGCGCGGGCGCGTACATGATGCTCGAAATCGTCGAACCCGCGGTCACCTATTTGGAAATCATCACCGCCGCCCTCATCCCGGCACTCCTCTATTACGCGGCCCTGCTGCTCATCGTCCACTTTCACGCCAAACGCATTGGCGCGTCTGCAACAGATCGAGCAGTCGCCAAACGCCCTCCCAAAGCCCAAGGCATCGTCTTCCTCGTCGCCTTCATCACCCTCATCCTATTCCTCGTTTTGGGATACACGCCCTTCCGAGCCGTCAGCATCGCCCTGCTCTTTGTCCTTATCACCAGCGCGTTCAGCACCGCAACGCGCGCGGGGCCTCGCGCGTTGATCAACGCGTTAGAACGCGCGGCACACAGCGGAGTCTCGCTCATTGCAGCGGCGTCCTGCGTGGGCATCATCATCGGCGTTGTCACACTCACGGGCATCGGCACCAAACTCCCGAGCACCTTGTTGCCTTTGGCGCAAAACAACATCATCCTCGCCCTCATTCTCCTCATGATTTCCACCATTATCCTGGGCATGGGCCTGCCCTCAGCCGTCTGCTATCTGCTCATGGCGACCCTGGTCGGGCCCGTGTTGAGCGACCTCGGCATTGTGCCCCTGGCCGCGCACCTCTTCATCTTTTACTTTGGCATGATGTCTATGGTCACGCCCCCCGTGGCACTGGCCGCGTACACCGCCGCCGCCATTGCAAAGGCCAGCATTATGCAAACCGGGGTCACGGCCTTTCGCTTTGCCCTCGTCGGCTTTGCCCTCCCCTATGCCTTTGTGCTCCATCCCGAACTCCTGCTGCTCTCCTCTGACCTTTCCGCCATCATTGCCAAAATCCTCATCGTCGTCCTCGGCATCTTTCCCCTATCCGCAGCCGCTGCCGGGCATGCGTTCGCGCGTTTGCCCACCTATCAACGCATCCTCCTGATCGCCGCGGCCTTGCTCCTCTTCCTCACCCCATCGGGAGATGCCCGCGTCTATCTGCTGGGCATTGCCCTGTTCGCAGTGGGCCTGATTGCCCTCTCAAATTGGCGATCTGCTCAATCTTTGGAGCATCCTTGAAAATCCCAAGCATATCCGCTATATTTTGTGCCGTACTATCTCGCCAACTTGAATCATAGCTCAAAATGGACGGAAACCTGGAGAGACTGAATGAATATAGGTCAGTTAAGAGAAAAGCTGTCTGAGATTAAGCATCAAGGATACGTTGTTTCATTGAGGAGAGGCAACACAGGCATCGGTTATACACTGGAGACGCTGCTTGGGTTAGAGGAAAATAACTTGAAGACCCCTGATTTCGGCACCATAGAGATCAAATCTCAGAGGAAAGAAACCACCAATCGCGTCACCATGTTCACGTTCAATCGCGGCGTTTGGAAGACAAAACAAAGGGATCTGATTCGGGAATATGGCTATGTCGATACGAATGGCAGACCTTCTCTGTACTGCACAGTGAACAGCAAGCCAAATAATCAGGGCCTTTACCTGAAAGTTGAGGCGGGAACAATTCAGCTTTGTCATGTGGATAAGACACTTGTTGCCCAGTGGCATGGAAAAAGCTTGATTGATACATTCACAAAAAAGATGCCCGCTTTGGTTCTTGTTCGCGCAGATACCCGTATCAATTCAAATCAAAAGGAAGAGTTTTGGTTTAACGAAGCATATTTCCTGATGAATCCGCATGAGGACAATTTCTTAGAGTTGATTCGGAGGGATATTGTCGTCGTTGATGTGAGAATGCACCTGCGAGAGAATGATGCGGTAAGAAATCATGGAACGGGGTTTAGAATTGACGAAAAATTCTTAAACCTCTGCTTTGGAAGGAGGGGAAAGATATTATGACGGTCATGAACCGCAAATACGAGGATGAAACCTGGGACTTTAGAAAAACGGATACCAAGGAAGACACGCATTGTTTCCACAATTATCCCGCGATGATGATTCCCCAAATTGCGAGAAAACTTTTGCATCGGTATGGGATCAAAGGCGGATGGTTGCTCGACCCCTATTGCGGCACGGGCACCTCCTTGGTCGAGGCGTCCATGTTCGGTATGAACAGTGTTGGCTGCGATATTAACCCCCTCGTGCGGCTGATCGCAACGGCCAAGACGAGCCCGATTGATCTGCAAACACTCGATCGTTATTTGAAGGATTTGAACAACGCGATCTTTCGAATTGGGTTCTCCGAGAATGTACCTGACACACCGGTTCCCGATGTCCTAAATCTGGCGTATTGGTTCTCCAAAGATGTGACGCGATGCCTCTCTTTTCTTCGGAATTACATGAATACCGTAGAAGATGAAGCGGTTCGCAATTTCTTGTGGGTTGCATTTTCCGAGACGGTGCGGGAATGTTCCTATACGAGAAATGGCGAGTTTAAGTTGCACCGCATGCCGCCTCAGAAAATCGCGCATTTTGAGCCGGATATTTTTGGCATTTTTCAGAGTAAGCTCATCAGGAATCGAAGGGGTTTTGAGGCGTATCTCAAAAAAAGAAAAAATGTCGAGGTATTTGTTTCGAGCAGGAATACGGCGGACAGCGAAGTGCCCGAAAATCAACCGTTGGGAGGATTCGATTTGGTTCTTACGTCTCCGCCTTATGGCGACTCGCAAACAACCGTTGCTTACGGGCAGTTCTCGCGCTTGTCAGCCGATTGGATCGGCTTGCAGGATGCGCGAAAAGTTGACCAAATCTCAATGGGTGGGAAAAAAAAAGAACAAAAATTGTGTGATTCTCCAGTTGCCGAGGCGATTGAAGCAATCCGTTCTGCCGATGAAAAACGGGCGCGTCAGGTCGAGGCATTCTACATTGACCTCCAAAGCAGCATCAGTTCTGTCGCGCCTTTGCTTTCAAAGCATGCGACGATTTGCTATGTGGTTGGCAATCGCAGGGTGAAAGACGTGACCCTTCCGACAGACGCGTTTGTCGTTTTCGCCTTCGGTCAGCATGGATTTTCGCACCGAGAAACCATCATTAGGAATATCCCGAATAAACGCATGCCAAAAAAGAACAGCCCTTCCAACGTTGTGGGCAAGACATCTGCCACGATCGAAAAAGAGAATATCGTTGTTTGTCAACGGATGTGCGAAAACATCCTTCGCCTTGACCAATCAGGACTGAACGGTCAAAAAATCGGATCCAGAGGACAGAGAGAGCACCACGCGTTCATCTGGTGACAGTTTGACGTCTGCCGTTGTATTCCCCGCAAAAAGCGCGAGTTGACCATCTGATACCGCCAGTGAAAATTCGGGATCGCGCTCATCGGGCCCTCGCGCGGAAAAGACCGCGGCGATGCGACATCTCGCCGCGGTCTCGGCTTTAGCTGTAAAATGCCAGCACTTTTCCGGAAGTTCCCGCTCGAGCGTGGGATACCCTTTGTCTGGCGCCACGGGCCATGCATTGGTCTGGCTGAGCCGAAGATCTGTTGATCCAAAAAGCTGCCCCTTCAATGACGCCCCTTTGCGGTTGGCTGTGACTGTCGCCGCGTCCAAATCGAGATCAAATTTTTCAAACGCGTGCAGCAGCCACTGAAATGTCGAGGCATCGGGGGCTTCCAATTCATCCACGAGAATGAAAATGGATGGGCGGATCATCGCAATATGTCGCCTGTACCGCTTCAACCGATCCCCGTAGGCGTTTTCCGCTTCGCCGCACAGATAGCCAAACGGCTCTGTGGTCTTAAAACCAATAATCTCGCCCCCGCGGTTGCCATCGCGGTTTATCGCGCCTTCGCCATTGACCAAGACGCAGTTGTGAGAAATCGACTGCTGCGCGTATTCGTTGTGAAATGGCGTGCCGTGATGCGGAAAGCGCAGGCCACCCGCGCAGATTAACGCGCGCCCGCCTTTCATCACCGCAAAATCGTTCTGACTCGCATGACCGTGGCTCACGCCGCCAAAGGGCGATGACCGCAACAGCACCATCAAATCTCGATCCGGATGCTCGATATCGCTGTGCAAGACGCCCCAACCCACGCCTCGAAACGCGCGATCTTGCGACACTGAATCTCCCGTGGGCGGGATGGGCTTATCCTCGAGCAGAATGCCCGGAAACGGATCGAGAGGCGCGGGATGACCTTCTTGATCGCGCACGTGATCTGCCCATGCGCGCAACCGATCATTTTGCAACCTGAGACCGTGAAACTGAAGAAAGGTTCTCGCCTGCGCGGGGCGAACGGGTTGGTCTTCGGTATCGCCAAAGGGCATAATTTCGCCCACGGGAGAAACCGCGTAATAAAAAAACCACGGCATATTCTGATAATAGGGTTTGAGCCATATATCGTGCCTGGTCGCCAATTTCCATGCGTGAAACGGCATCGCATCCCGCGAGTTGTAAGACATGCCGTAAGGGACGCCCTGCGCCCATCCCCCCTCATATCCCGCCCAATGGGGAAAATTTGTCGCGATAATTTTGAGCGCGTACGCCGCCCATGAAACCGCGCGCTTGTCTTCGGCGCATGCTATGGCGTGTTCGAGCAGAAAGCCCGGCAGGCGACCATCGTGGCTGCCCTCGGGCTTGAACGCGTAATCATTCTTTTCTAGCCTGCGAATCATCTGGTCTGCCCGCGCGCGGAGCATACCCGCGACGCGTTCGCGCTCGTCTTCACTCAAAAGATCGAAGATCCAGTCATAGACCTCGGCGCCCGCTCTGAGCAATCCCAAGCCAACTTCATCGCCATAAGGCGCGAGAAGAGAAGAAATGCCTTCGGGATCCCACCGCGCGGCGTCGACAATAAACCGCCGCGCGGCCTCGCCATACCGTTTCTTTCCACTCAGCAAATAAAACAGCGCGAGACTTCGCATCCCCCCATCGTGAAACTTTCGCATGGTCGAAAAACACGCATGATAGGCCAGCCTGCGCTCGGCGGGGTCTGCGATCTGATCGTAGTCCGGCTCTGGGGGTGGCTCGAGCGTGAGCGCGTGGTCGGCCTCTTTTCTCAAGGCTTCATAAGCCTCAGCCCGAGTCGTCGTTAGGGAACGCCGCACCTCGTCCATCTGAGACGCCAAAAAAAACAGACGCGGGCGTTCTGACGGCACATTTGCCAGCAATGCAGCGGGATCTCGCCATGGCTGTTCAGCAGCGCCATCGGCAATCTCAAATGCACGACGCTCCGAGCGGGCATGAACCGCATCATCGACAATGGCTTGCACATGCCAGTCGTACTTTCCGGGCGCGAAAACGCGGTCTGGATGGTGAATGGGATCGGGCAGCAATGGCGATTCGTAGTAGGATTGTCCATCGCGCGCGACAACCACGCGATACTGACATGCATCTCGATCTCCCGCCCGCCACCAGCTAAACCCCGGCGGCGACAGGGTGAGCACTTCTCCTTTGAGCGGGCGAATGTAATTGCCGCCTTGTGGACGAATGGATGGAAATTGCATCTTTTGTCCTTTCTGTTTTTAAGACCACAACACGGTACCCTCGGGCAGGTGCCTTAAAATCTCTTCCTCATCCAATTCAACGCCCAATCCCGGCGCATCTGGCACCGCGATGTACCCGTCTTGAATCGGATTTTTGATGTTCAACATGCGCGACCACAGCGGGATATTGGCCGAGTGATATTCCAGGGCGAGAAAATTGGGAATGGTCGAACAAATATGTACGGCGGCCATCCCGGCGACCGCACTCGCCATATAATGCGGCGCAATCGACATGTGATACATTTCGGCCAATTCCGCGATGCGCCGCGTTTCAATGGCCCCGCCACTGCGCGGAATATCCGGCTCGAGCAAATCGCACGCGCCCTTCTCCATCAACTCTCGAAACAGCTTTGCGCCGTAAAAGATCTCGCCCGTACAAATCGGCGTTTTCGTCTGCATACAAATTTTTGCCAGGGCGTCCACATTGCCCCACTCCCACCGAATCGGGTCTTCCAACCACAGCAGGTCCAGATGCTCCACATCTTTGCAAATCCGCAAGCCATCGATCGTGTTAAACGACCCGTGTAGGTCAATCGACAAATCAATATACGGCCCCATCGCATGGCGCAACGCTTCAATTGTCGTCACAATGTGTTCGTGTTGCCGCCGGCTGACAGACCGATCGTACACATCCATCTTCCAGGGGTTGGGCACATCCAGATCGAACTTCAGAGCCGTAAATCCCTCGGCAACCCGCTCCTTTGCCCGCGCCAGATATGCCGCTGTCTCATACACCGCATGCAGTTCGCCCGATGCGCGCACCTCAGCCCAGCGCCGGTCATAATCTTCCTTTGTCCAGTACGCGCCCGCATGGCAATCGCAATACATCCGCACCTTGTCGCGCAACTTCCCGCCCAGCAAATCGCACATCGGCACGCCCAACGCCTTGCCCTTGATATCCCACAACGCAATCTCCACGCCTGCGCCCTGCCCCTGCATGCGCCACAAATGATCCTGATGCAACTTATTCACATTGGTCGGGTCTTCCCCGATCAACGCGCGCTTTAAGGTGTCAACCGATTGTCCGCCTCGCCACTCGCCCAACCCCTCGATCCCGTCGTCTGTGATCACTTTTAACAATGCCCAATGCCGACACGCCGCGCCCAAAGAGGGCGTCTTTTGTATGTCTGTAATTTTCACAATAACCTCTTGTTAAAGTAAAGTGTAGAGACAGGTTTCAAACCTGGGCCTAAACCTTCGGCATACAGGTCTGTGGATGCAATTTCAGTACCCCCAAATCCGTTCCCTCGGTCTCTCCATTTCTATTAGCCGCTCGATCAACATCGCCCGGTGTTCTGTCAGGGCATCTGCATGGTCTGGATTTTTCGACACATCGCGATACTCTCCCCACTCGGCATTCAGATCATAGAGAAATTCCCGTCTATCGGCATGCGCGACATAGCGATAGTTCCTGGAGCGAATCATTTTCCAGCCCGTCGCTTCCATCAGTGCCACCTTTTTATTGGGCTCATCGCCCCCACTTAAAACAGGCCATAGCGATTGCCCTTGCACAAGGGGGGGGACGGGTACACCACATGCTTCGAGCAAGGTGGGCAGCACATCCACTCCTTCGACAAGGCTCGAAACGCGGCACCCACTCGCCCTGCCAGGCACGCGCACCAGCATCGGCACGCGGCTCACGCAATCGTGCCCCGGATAGCCCTTGCCATAGCGCAAATGTTCGCCCAGCCACTCGCCGTGATCAGAGGTAAAGACGACCAGTGTTTCATCTGCAATGTCCAACTCATCCAGCGCGTCTAACATGCGCCCCACGTGGTGATCCACTTCGCTGACCATGCCGTAATATCCCTGCCGCGCCAAACCGAGTTCTCGGTCGCTGAAGTGATTTTCATTGCGCTTTTCATCCACCTCTGGTGGAAATAAGGGCAAAGCGAGTTGCTCGAGATCGTACAGGTCCAAAAAACGCTGCGGCGCGACCCAAGGCGAATGCGGAGAGTAAATCCCCGCAACGCACAAAAACGGGCGGCCTTCTCTCTCGCGTTCTCTCATGTATTGAATTGACCGACTCGCCACCCACGCCGTGTGCGTATAATCATCTTTCCCGAGAAACGCAATGGGGTGTTTGGGAAAGCGTTCATCGGGATGGGAGATGCCGTCTTTTATACCCATCATCAAATGCCACCGCTCTGCCAAGGGAGGCAGTCCCAGACTTAGATGATCGAGTTGATCCGGTGCTTCCATGCGTACCCAAGCGCGATACGCATCTTCATAACACCCGGGTTCATCGCTGATCTCGAGATGGTCAAATCCATAGCTGGGATGCACGTCTCGATGATCCCGATTGGCATGGGGCAAAAAGTGCAACTTGCCGATATTTGCCGAATGATAGCCCGAATTGTGCAGCAACCGAGGCAAGGTCACAAAGTCTTCGGGCACGGGCACGCCCATGTGTGTAATGCCGAGTGTTGAAGGATATTGCCCGGTCAAAAAACTCACCCGACTGGGCATGCACACCGGGTTTTGGACAAAGTAGTGATCGAAGTTCACCCCCTCGCGTGCCAAACGGTCCAAATTGGGCGTCTGAATATCGGCATTGCCATTGACGCCCATCGCATCCCACCGTTGCTGATCCGTATATATCAACAACACATTCGGTCGCCTCATGCAGTCCTCCTTTTCGCGCGATTTGTCCAATGATCCAAGCGATCTATGATAGCCAAATTTGCCACTAAAATCCATCGCCTTTTTCCTTGACAGACCACCCTGTTTCGCGTTTTATCTGTGTTCATGTGCTGCGTTATAGGTTGCGCCTGTGCTGTGGTTGATTTTCATTTGCGGTTGTTTGGGGGCGATCATGAAAAAAACAATACTCATCGCACTCATGTGCATTTTCCCGTCGATTTCCGCTTGGACATCGGACACCCTTGACCTCGTCGTGCTCCATATCAATGACACACACGGGAACTTGTCGCCCTACAATTGGGAAGGCCGAAGCACCGGCGGAATAGGTCGCCTGTCAACGCTGGTCAAGCAGATTCGCGCAGAAAATCCCGGGCGCGTACTGCTTTTGCACGCGGGCGATATTTTTTCTCGCGGAGAACCGGTGGTGATTTACACGGGCGGCTATGTGAATCTGCTGGCGTTTGAAAAAATGGGCTTTGACGCCATTACCCCCGGCAATGGCGAGTTCTATTTTGGCATTGAGAATTTGCAGCGACAAACATCGCGCGTCGCCACGCCCTTTGTTCACGCAAATGTGACGTATCGGCATCACGAGGGGTCAATTTTCCCGCCCTATCTGATCAAAGAGATTCAAGGCGTGAAAGTGGGCATTTTGGGGCTAGGCCTCATTCGCCCGTGGCACCAGTCGTCTCAGACCCTGACGCTGAATGACCCGGTGCAGACCGCGAAGCAATACGCGTCAGAACTGCGCCCAAAGGTCGATTTTTTGATCGCCCTGACGCATATTGGCGCGAAGAATGACAGTTTGTTGGCCGCGGCGGTTCCCGAATTGGATTTGATTGTGGGCGGCGACTCGCACACGCGATTGGATACCCCCTCGCGCATTGCACGGGCAAATGGGGACGGACGCGTGTCCATTGTGCAAGCGCGACATTATTACCAGTTTTTGGGCCGCGTGGATGTGACACTAAAAAAGGCACCGCGCGGTTATCGGGTCGCGCGGTTGGATGGCAGATTGTTGCCCATTGGTGGACAAATTGAAAGCGACCCCGAGATCGAAGCCCTCATCGATCAATACGCCGAACCCTTGGACGAGGTGATCTGTCGCACAGAACGCCACTTGTCCAACGCGCGAGACGAGCGGTCCGCGTTGGGCGATCTGGTCGGACGGGCCGTCTTGCATCAAACGCGGGCCGATGTTGCACTTCTCGAACGCAATGGCGATACGCGCGGTTTTGCCGCGGGCGATATTGTCTTGAAAGACATTTACCGGCTTCGACAATACAGGCCCCCCATTATGCTCGCGCGCCTGTCACGAGATCAGATCCGTGCGGTCCTTTCCGCGCGAATGTACCTGACAGCAGGCTGTTCGTTTGACCGCGGGGAAAAAGAGATCGCAAATCTAAACATTTCGGCAAAACCCGACTCTACAGGCACCTATCTCGTCGCCATAGAAAGGCAGGTCGCGTTTCGCCATTTTCTCCGCAGTGCATCCAATTCTGTTGCATTCGATTTCACAGGCCAGCGCGTGGACACGGCACTAGAGCGGTATTTGCGCGAGGTGAAGGTGATTCGATGACGAATAGACGGAGTGGTGTTCCTGTCTGCCGAAAGCCCTCGGCGATAGGCAGGGCAGACAGGTACCCCATGCGTAGATGACCTGCGACCGCAGTTGTACCCCATGCGTAGATTCAATAGGAGATTTCATGGCTTACAAAACACCGATTACCGATGCGCAGATCGAAGCCAATTTTGAGCACGCCGCCGAACAATACGCCGCGTTTGGCGTTGACGTCAAACGGGCCGTTGACAAAGCACTCAAAGTGCCGATCTCACTCCACTGCTGGCAGGCAGACGACGTGGCCGGTTTTGAAGTCAAAGACGAAGCCGTTGAAGGCGGGGGCATTATGGCTACGGGCAATTACCCGGGCCGAGCGCGCAATGGGGATGAATTGCGCCGCGATCTCAAAACCGCGATCGCCCTTCTGCCTGGCCCACATCGCGCAAACATCCACGCCTCTTATTGCGAGACCGATGGCGCAATCGTCGACCGCGACGCACTGGAACCCAAACACTTTGCCGCCTGGATCGATTGGGCAAAAGCGCATGACATCGGCATTGACTTTAACCCCACCTACTTCGCACATCCCAAAGCCAACGACGGCTTCACCCTCAGCCATCCCGACAAGGGCATTCGCGACTTCTGGATTCAGCACGGCATTGCAAGCCGCCGCATCTCCGAAGCCATTGGCAAGGCTCTGGCCGATGACGTGGTCAACAACCACTGGATTCCCGACGGCGCCAAAGACCACCCCGCGGATCGGTGGACCCCTCGCGAGCGTCTCGTCGCAGCTTATGACGCGATTTTTGACGACCGCTTGGGCGTCGGCCCCAAATGCGTGGACGCGGTCGAAGGCAAACTCTTTGGCCTCGGCATGGAAGACTACACCGTGGGATCCAATGACTTTTACGCCAACTACGCCCTTAGCCGGGGCAAACTCCTCTGCCTCGACATGGGGCATTTTCATCCCACCGAATCCATCGCGGACAAACTCTCAGCCCACTTTGCATTCCACGACAAATTGCTCATCCACACCAGCCGTCCCATTCGCTGGGACTCCGATCATGTGGTGCTCTTTAGCGACGACGTGCGCTACGTCTTTCTCGAACTCGCCCGCCACAGTGCCATTGACCGCATGTATCTCGCCCTCGATTTCTTCGATGCCAGCATCAACCGCATCGCCGCTTATGTCATTGGCACGCGCGCCACCCGCAAAGCCCTCCTCTATGGCCTCGTCGATCCCACCGACCGCCTGCGCCAACTCGAAGCCAAAGGCAAACGCGCGCAAAAACTCGCGCTCATGGAAGACATGAAAACCATGCCCTTTTCCGCTGTGTGGGACATGTGCTGCCTCAAAGCCAATGTGCCCATTGGCGCGGCTTGGCTCAATGACGTAGAAGCCTACGAGCGCGATGTCCTGTCCCAACGCGACTGAATAGGGGAGGGCAGACAGGTGAACGCAGCACAGGCGATCAAGGCAAAAAGAGAGGCTGGGGCAGCTCACGACACAAAGGAGGAACGATGTCAACACCAAAGCAGACAGAACTGATGACCCCTGAGCAGAAGTTTTTCTTCGACCTCCGCGGCTGGATTCTATTGCCATCCGTATTGTCGAAGGCGGAAATTGAGGAGATGAGAGCAGAGGTATATGGCGGTGCCAGACAGAGTTATCGCGGTGCCCTTCAGAACTTGCTCGACCATTCGGCAATCGTGGGAATTTTGACCGAAATTCTGTCGGAAACGCCTTTTGTGATGGACGACTGCTACAGTTTTCGATGCGAAGGATCTTTCACCACCGTACGACACCCCGGATGGCGCACATCTGAACGACGTGACAACGGTATGCCGCATGTGGTGCGTCCACCTCAGCAGGCGAACGCCATGCGGTATCAAGTTGCGGGCGGGAAAATATTCTCTGGACTTACCCGCGTGGTGTGGGAACTCGAGGACGTGGAAGCCGGAAAAGGCGGCACATCCTTTCTCAGCGGGTCACATAAAGCGCACTTCAACTACGGGGGCCCCGATCCATTTCGGCCCAATATCGGCGGATCGCCGTGGGAGATGAACATGCGAGCGGCAATGGAGGACTACAGTTGTCCGGCGGGTTCGGTGGTTATATTTACCGAAAGCCTCGTCCACGCGGCGAACGACTGGATCCAGTCATCCAATCCACGTTGCGCTGTCTTTAATTGTTACAACTCGCTCTGGGCACAATGGCATCGGCTCAACTTGAGCCATGAAACCATCGCGGCAATGCCGCGCAAACGCCAATCTCTGTTCCGAGGCACATGGGCGATTGGCGGCGGCCCCGGTGGAAACCGCGAATATTCGCCAAAAAACAATACCGCGTGAATCGCGGATCTCGGGCGTTCGGCGATGGGGCAACCCCGAAATGGGGTTGCCCCTATCCCCTAACAATCCCGTGAGGCACCCAGTCGGGTGCTTTTTTTACGGTATATCCAGTGCGATGCGCTGTGTTTGTGGTAACAGGCAGCGCGTGCTGTCGCACGCTTGATAGGTGAGCAGCAACGAGAGGGCTTGTGCGCGGGTCTTGAAAGCGAGGGCCAAGGGCACCTTGAGGCTGTCTGTATAAACCGCGAGGCCGCGCTCGGCAAAGGGAAATTGGAGGTCTTGGGATGGCGGATAGTCAATGCGGGTGATGGTGGCCATGTCCGTGTCGAGCGTGAGACGCGTGGGGGTCAGGTTCTCATCGGTGGGATGGGATGCTTGAATGTGCCACCCCGACGCAATGTTCAAGCGCACGTTCGCGGTGAGGGTTTGCCCGTCAGAAGCCACGACCGTTGCCGATGCCACGACGAGGCTATCCCGCGAGCGCGTTGCGATGGGATGGATGGACGGTGCCATCATGGTGCCGTGGATAAAGTGCAGAAACGCGCCCGGGGTTTTCTTCGCAAGCGGGGCAAAACTTTGGGTGAGCGCGATGGCGCGTTGGGCATACTGGGGATTCCGCGTCAGCGCATAGAGTTCCCACAGGACGTGCAGGGCAACGGCATTGCCAGACGGGAGGGCACTATCATAGGGGCTTTTGGTGCGGACAATCATCTCGCGTTGATCCCGCGAAAAAAAATATCCGCCATTCTCAGTATCCCAAAACGCGGTGTGCATGCGTTCTGCAAGCAAAAGCGCGTCCTGAAGATGGCGACCGGAACGCGTTGCGCGATAGAGGTGGAGGAGGCCGGCGATCAAAAACGCGTAATCTTCTTGATAGGCTTCTCCCTTGCGTTGTCCTTCGCGATAAATGCGGTACAAGTCGCCCTCTGAATTGCGGAGGTTATCGCGGATAAAATCAGCGGCTTTTTGCGCGGCGATGAGGTCTTCGGGCCGGGTGAGGACTTCGTACGCACGGGCATACGCGCCGATCATGAGGCCATTCCAAGATGTGATGATTTTGTCGTCGAGGAGGGGGCGCGCGCGTTGGGCGCGCGCGGCTAGGAGTTTTTCTTTGAGCGGGGCCAGGCGCGTGTGCAGGGTTGCGCGGTCGATTTGATGGTGGGCTGCCAGCGCGCTGTCTGTATCGGCTTTGTAAATGACGCGGGCCGCGCCTTCGGGCATGGGCGCGAGTGCGTAACACGACAAAAAGAAGACGGCGTCTTGTTTGAGAATCTGGCGAATGTCTCGCTCGGTCCATGTATAATACGCGCCTTCTTCTGCTTCGGTTTCCGCGTCGAGGGCAGAATAAAATCCGCCTTTGAGATCTGTCATATCGCTCGAAACAAAGTTTAGTATCTCTTCTGCTGCAATGCGATAGGCCATTTCTCCTGTGATCTGATAGGCTCTGAGAAAGTTGTGGGCGAGAAGAGCTTGGTTGTAGAGCATTTTCTCAAAGTGCGGCACGCGCCATCGCGCATCTGTCGCATAGCGATGAAAGCCACCGCCGAGGTGATCGCGGATGCCGCCGTGCGCCAGGTGGCTGAGGGTTTGGGCAACCATCGCGAGATGTTTTGCATTCTGATTGCGTTGATGAGCCGTCAGCAACAGGCCGAGCGCGTGGTCGGGCGGGAATTTCGGTGCCGCGCCCAGGCCGCCGTTGACGGGATCAAATCGCGTTTCAATGTGGTCAATGGCTTTGGCGATCAGACCTTCTTCCGCGTTCTCGGCACTCCTGTGCGTTGTGTGCATGCGCGCGATAGATTGCGCGATCTGGTCGGCCTGTTTTTCAAGTGCCTGTCTGTTTTCTTGCCACGCCACATGCAAGGCTTGAATCACGCGCGGAAAGCCCGGGCGACCAGGTGCATCTTCCGGGGGAAAGTACGTGCCGGCAAAAAATGGTTTGAGGTCTGGGGTGAGAAAAACAGAGTTGGGCCATCCGCCGCGCCCGGTCATCAGTTGGGTCGCGGTCATGTAAATTTCGTCGATGTCGGGGCGTTCTTCGCGGTCAACCTTGATGTTGACAAAAAACTGATTCATCAGGTGGGCAATATCCGCATCCGAGAAGACCAACCGTTCCATGACATGGCACCAGTAACAACTCGAATAACCGACCGACAGAAAGATCGGTTTGTCCTCCTGCCGCGCTTTTGCCAGTGCTTCTTCACCCCAGGGATACCAATCGACGGGATTGTGTGCGTGGAGGCGCAAATAGGGGCTGAGTTCCCGATTGAGGCGATTTTCATAAGCGGGAGAAGGGGTTTGCGTGGGAGGTTTTTCTGCGGAAGAGGCACCCCACCAATAGCCCGCAGCAATGGCGAGGAGAACGATGGGGATGAGCAGAAGATGTTTTTTTTCGGCTGACATGCGGATTTTATTTTGTTTTTTTTCCCAGATGAACTGTTACGCAGTTTTACACCGCTCCGTAGATTCGCTTTTGGCGTCGCTGCGTAACATTCGTTACTCCTTCTCGTCTCAAGCCGTGAACGCGCGTTTGATTTTGGAAACTGCCGTCAAAACATCGTCCATGTCTTCCTGTTCGCCCAGCAAGAGGTTTTGCTGCAACCAGACACTAGACGCGCATGTTGCTTCCACATTGGGGCATGGCAAGCGGCGAATTAGGTGTGGATGCCGTTCCACAACGGTTTTGAGACCGCCTTCATCGGTTAAAGGCCGCTGATATCCCGGCGTGCAGGGGATGCCTTCGGCGCGCAAGGCCGCGATAAACGCATCGCGGGTTTTCCCGCCGAATGCCGCGCGGTTGTAGCGCATCATATACAGGTGATACCCGTGTTGCGTGACCCAAGGGTGCCATCGCGGGGGTTGCAATCCGCCAATTTCATCCAACCCCTTGGCGAGATAGGCTGCATTTTTATTTCGCAAATCAATTTGCGTTTCGAGTTTGGGCAGTCGCTTTAAGAGGATGCCGGCCAAATACTCCGACGTGCGGTAATTCCAGCCCAGGCGGGGATATTCCCATCGCTCGCCCCCTGGCCGCCGCCCCACATCGCGGAATGCCCATGCCCTGTCTCGGATATCGCGGTCGTTCGTGAGGAGGCATCCGCCTTCGCCCGAAGTCAGGTTTTTGCTCGATTGGAAGCTGAACGCGCCCACATGGCCCAACGACCCCACTTTGCGACCTTTGTACTCGGCGCCGTGCGCCTGCGCGCAATCTTCAATGACTTTGAGGTCGTATCTTTGGGCAATATCGTTGAGCGCATCCATATCGGCCGGGTGTCCACCGATATGCACGGGAAGGAGCGCGACGGTCTCGTCTGTGATGGCGGCTTCGACCGCTTCGGGCAACATGGTGAAACTCACGGGGTCAATATCGACCAGAGATAGCGAACACCGCACCGACAGGGGCGCGCTTGCCGTGGCGATAAAGGTGTAGTTGGGAATGATGACGTCGCCGCCATTGACGAGGCCATCGAGGTCGAGCGCCGCGGACAATGCAGCCGCAATTGATGTGGTGCCACTGGGCATCATCACGCCGAATGCAGCGTCGCAGTACGCGGCAAATGCCTGTCCAAAGCGATGTCCCACAGGCGCGGGCAAGCCTTCGGTTTGCCCGAGATAGACTTCCTTGAGTATGGGCGCAATGTCTTCTTTCCACTCCCGTTCTGTATTGGCGGGCCATGTCGGCCACGGCGATGCTTCTGTATCGCGCACGGCAACGCCGCCATCTATTGCAAGTGTTTCTGCCATGAAAAGCTCCTCGTTCTCAGTTCTGAGACAAAACGCGGTCTTTTTGCTTCGAGAAATACTGCTATAACACATTTAGTCGTTGGGGTCAAGCGTTTTAGAAACCACGCGCCTTGACCCACTGTATGGCGGAATGTATATTTAGCCACCTCACACCCACCGGGAGGTTCGCGATGACAACCAAATTGCCGGCGGCAGTTCACACGCCGGTCAACGACTTGACCAATATCGACGAGAACGGCGTCTTCTATCCCGAAACGGACGGTGAACCCTTGCCCAATGGCTTTTACCAAGCACCGCTATATCAGCAGGTGATGCCGGTACTGAGGCGATACTTGATGCGTCGCGACGAGGTCATCGTCAGCGGGGATACGTTTATCTACTACGATCGGGGCAATCCGGCAGCGCGCATCGTCCCGGACTGCTACGTGACGTTCGGTGTAACCGATGAGGCCATTCTGCCCTACAATTCCTACCTCGTCTGGCACGTTGAGAAAGTGCCGGACTTTGCGCTGGAGATCGCGCCGGAGAGCACGGCAGATCGAGATATGAATGAGAAGCGGGTGCTGTATGCCAGATTGAGCATTGGAGAATACTGGCGTTACGATGCCACATCTGAGAGCGAGTTTTACGGGGAGCCGTTGGTTGGCGAACATCTGATGTCGGGTGAGTATAAGCGTCTGCCGTTGGCCGTAACGCCTGATGGGATGGTGCGATGTCACAGCCCCACGCTGGGGTTGGACTTATGCTGGGAGGTTGGTTGCGCCGGTTGCGCGGAAGGCGATATGGATGATCGGGATGGATAGGATTTATTTTTTTATCCTATTGTCTTATTGCCACTTACTGCGTAACATCGATATGCGATTTTTTGCAAGACTGAGAGAGAGGATGTGCCGATGAATCTTGCGGGAATGCTGATGCAGCAAATTGAGGGCGAAGTGCGGTTCGATAAAATGTCGCGCATTCTGTACAGCACAGACGCGAGCATGTATCAAATTCAGCCTGTTGGCGTTGTTTTGCCCAAGCACAAACGGGATGTTTTGCAAGTGATTCGCCTCGCCCATGAACGCGGCGTGCCCCTCATCCCCCGAGGCGGCGGGACTGGGCTTGCAGGTGCTGCGGTCGGCCATGGCATTGTGATGGATGTGTCGAAATACATGAATCGCATTCTCGACTTCAATGCCGAAGAAGGGTGGGTTGAGGTCGAACCCGGGGTGATACTCGACGAACTCAACGCCTTTCTCAAGCCCCACGGCGTGCAATTCGCGCCCGATGTCGCCACCAGTAGCCGCGCGACAATCGGCGGGATGGTGGGCAACAATTCTGCGGGCACGCATTCGGTCATTTACGGCAAGACCATCGACCACGTTTTGGAACTCGATCTGATCTTGTCCGACGGCACAGAAACGACGGTGGGGGAACTGGACGAGCCTGCGGTAAAAAAAAAGTGCGAGCAACAGGACCTCGAAGGCCAGGCGTATCGGGAAGTGATCCGCTTGGCGAGAGAGCACGCGGCGGAGATCGAGCGGCGATACCCCAAAATTTTGCGGCGAGTTGGCGGGTACAATCTCGACGAATTTATCAAAAAGCAGCCCTTCAATCTCGCGCGTATCGTCATTGGCTCTGAGGGCACGTTGGCGACAGTTGTCGCCGCGAAACTCAAGGTGATTCCCCTGCCCCGGGCAAAGGTGCTGGGCATTGTTCAATTTGACAGCCTGATCGCGTCTATGAAGGCCGTCGCGCGGATTTTGGAAACGGGTCCGGCAGCCATTGAGCTGATCGACAAGATGATTCTGGATCAGACCCGAGGATCTGTGGAACTGTCCCGCATGCGTTCGTGGGTGCAGGGCGACCCCGAGGCTGTGCTGGCGGTTGAATACTATGGCGATTCGGAAAGCGAACTGGTCGGCAAACTGGACGAACTCGAAACCCTGTTGGGCAATCTGCATCTCGAGCACGTTTTTTCTCGGGCGATCTCCGATGCCGAGCAAGCCAATGTTTGGAATGTACGCAAGGCCGGACTCGGCTTGCTCATGGGCGTAAAAGGCGATTCCAAACCCGTCGCCTTTGTCGAAGATGCCGCGGTGCCGCCCGAGCGGCTGCCCGATTATATCGCTGAATTTGAAGCTCTGATGAAAAAACTCAATACGCGGGCGGGGTATTATGCCCACGCCAGCGTGGGCCTGCTGCACATTCGGCCTATGGTCGACCTCAAGGACGCGGACGAGATTGCCAAAATGCGATTTATTGCCGAAGCCGTGTGCGACTTGGTGATGAAATACGGCGGCGCTGTGAGCGGCGAACACGGCGATGGCTTGGTGCGAAGTTGTTGGAACAAAGCGTTCTTTGGCCCGGCACTTTACAAAGCCTTTCGCGCGGTCAAGCGAGCGTTTGACCCCATGGGGCTGATGAACCCCGGCAAAATTGTCGACGCGCCGATGATGACTGAAAATTTGCGCTATGGCGCGGACTATCGCGCGCGCGAAGTTGAAACCCATTTCGACTTTTCTACAGATGGGGGATTTCACCGCGCGGTCGAAATGTGCAATGGCGTGGGCGCGTGTCGCAAAAAGCTGGTGGGCACGATGTGTCCGTCTTACATGGCGACGTTGGAAGAAGAACATTCCACGCGGGGGCGGGCAAACGCGCTTCGCGCGGCCATTTCCGGGCGGTGGGAAGGCGGGCTGACAGATCCTCGTATGAACGACGTGCTCGCCCTCTGTTTGGAATGCAAAGCCTGCAAAGCCGAGTGCCCGTCCAATGTAGATATGGCAAAGATCAAATACGAATTTAAGGCGCATTACTACGCCAAACACGGGCGACCTTTGCGGTCTGTTTTATTTGGCAATGTCGAAATGATGGGCAAACTCGGATGCCTTATCGCGCCCCTCGCCAATGGGTTGGGCAACGCGGGCATTTCAAAATGGATGATGAAGCGTCTGGGGATTGCCCCCGCGCGGGATATGCTGCCATTTGCGCGCCAGACATTTCCACACTGGTTCTCCCGGCGCCGCGCGCGCAAAGAGAACAGGCGGGTTGTGTTTTTTTGCGATACGTACACGACCTACCACCATCCCGAAATTGGCAAGGCTGCCACGGCCCTGTTTGAAGCCGCGGGTTACGAGGTGATTTTGGCTGTGAAGCGGTGTTGTGCCCGCCCCCTGCTTTCGAGTGGTTATATCGACCGCGTCAAAGAAAATGCCCAGTTCAATATTGAAAATTTGTATCGCTATATCGAACAGGGGTATCCCATCGTGGGCTTTGAACCCTCGTGTGTTTCCATGCTCGTGGATGAATATGTCGATTTGATCGACGATCCGCGCGCGCGCGCGGTCGCCGACAATATCTATACCTTTGAAACGTTTGTGCAGACATTTTCCGAACGGGGCGAGTTTTCCGCGCCCTTTACCAACCTGAAAAAAGACATTCTGCTGCACGGGCATTGCCATCAAAAGGCCCTGTGGGGCATGGGCGCGTCAGAGGCCGCCTTGGGATTGCCCAAAGGTTTTCGCGTCACCCCCATTCAATCGGGTTGCTGTGGCATGGCGGGGTCTTTTGGCTATGAGGCCGAACACTACGACATATCGCTTAAAGTGGGCGAACCGCGCCTGCTTCACGTGGTTCGCCATGCAGATGCCGCCACCGAAATTGCCGCGGCGGGCTTGTCGTGCCGGCAACAGATTGCCCACGCCACAGGGCGCGCGGCCCGCCATCCGGCCGAGGTGTTGGCAGACGCGCTGGATAGCTAATGCGAGGAGAAGATCGTGGATATAACGACATTTATTCGAGATGTGCCCAATTTTCCAAAATCGGGCATCGTGTTTAAGGACATTACGCCGCTGCTCGCGGATCAAGAGGCTTTTCGCCAGACAATTGAGAAACTCGCCCACCCCTATCGCGATGGCACCGTGGACTTCATTGTCGGCATTGAGTCGCGCGGATTTATTTTTGGAACGGCACTCGCCCTCAAACTCGGCGTGGGGTTTGTGCCCATTCGCAAACCCGGCAAGCTGCCGTCAGACACGATTTCTGCGGCGTATGACCTGGAATACGGCACGGACAGGATTGAGATTCACACCGATGTCATTGCCGAAGGACATAAGATCGCGCTGGTTGACGATTTGCTCGCCACGGGCGGCACCATGGCCGCGGCCTGCCAGCTCGTATCTGAACTCAAGAGCGATATTGTCGGCATTTCTTTTGTCATTGAATTGGGCTTTCTGGATGGACGCAAAAAACTGAGGGATTGGCCCATTCACGCGCTGATCAGCTATTGAACCCCGTTCAGACATCTGCTATATTGTCGGTTGTCGGTGATGCCCCTGTAGCTCAGAGGATAGAGTAGCGGATTCCTAATCCGTTGGTCGCAGGTTCGAGTCCTGCCAGGGGCACTTTTTTTTGATCATCGCCAAATTTTGATCCAAAGCTAAAACCGCTCGGCAACAACGGGCGGTTTTTCGTATCTTTACGGGCAACTTCTGTGCAACTTAGCGGTTCAATCAGTTTTTTACAAAGGAGAATTGGAATGGCATTGCGAATGCTGCTCGTGGTCGTGCTCGTCGCGCCAACAGGTGTGGTGTGGGCAAATGTCGATTCTTTAATCGCGGCGGCCTCCGATACCGCGCGCGCGTTTGATGATCGCGTATCGCTGTTGAAAGCGGCCGCCAAACGCGATCCATCGGGACGCGCGGCCCACGCTTTGGGCGCGCTGTATATGGTTCGGGACAAACAGTATGTACACGATGCCGAGCGTTGGTTAAAAAAAGCCATGCAAAAACAGCCGAATAACGGGGACATTTTGACCTCGCTGGCCGAGTATTACTGGCGCATTGGGCGGCGGACAACCGCGATTGTCTATGCCAAACGGGGCATTGACCGCGACCCCGACAATGTGGGCCCTTTGTATTGGGCGGCGCGCTTTGAGATGTGGAATATGACGCGGTATCTGGAGGGCGAGCGCAGAATTGTGAATTACAGTTCTGATCTCGAAAGACCCAGCAGAACGGTCAGAACATTGAGTTTGGAAAATTACGGCATTGACGCGCGCGACGCGGCGATTGGATATTTGACGCGCGCAATTGATCAAGACCCCGACCACTGGGCATCGCATCACTTATTGGGTCTGGTCTATTACGAAGGCCGAATGCCCCACGAGTTGATTCCCCTATTTGAAAATTACGTGCAACGGCATCCCGACAATGCCCATGCCCATTTTTTTGTGGGATTGGGCTATCAAGCGGACAACCGGTTGCAACGTGCTTATGCAGCTTATACCGAGGGGCTTGCGCGCATGCCAGAAGAAGAGCAACGCTTTATGATGGGGGTGTTTTTGCTGGCCGACCCCGATTCGACCGCGCCTGATCGCGCGGCCATTCGCAAATTCTGGACCGGGCGAGACCCTTTGTTTTTAACCGAATACAACGAGCGATTGCTCGAACACTGTCGGCGCGTGGCGTATGCCAATTTGCGATTTGGCGATCCCTTAAAAGGCATTCGCGGATGGACAACGGATAAGGGACAGGTTTATATTCGGTATGGTCATCCCATGGCTCTGGTGGCGAGACCCGCGGAATTTCACACGGGCGTGGATTTGCCCGGGTATATGCAGGATTATCTGGCTCGGCGCGCGCGGTGGCAGACGATGTCGCATTACTACGAGCACCGGAAAGAGTTGTGGCGATACGACGGCTTTACCATCCTTTTTGAAAATACAGATACGCGCGATCACTGGAATTTCCGCCTGGGTTGGTTGGATTCTGAGTTTAATCCCTTGAGCTTTGAGATGTTTGTCGAGCGCAACCCCGATCATTTTCGAGACCCGTACTGGGAACAGCGATACGACGTGCCCCACCAAGTGGCGCAGTTTCGCGGGGAAAAAGACAGCGCGCGAGTTGAAGTGTATTACGCTTTGGACGCCGAAGAGGTGGAGATAAAAGAACTTCGCGCGGGCGTCAAGCGCGTCAATTTGCGCCAGGGCCTGTTCCTTTTTGATGCCGAATGGGATACGCTGCGTCGAGAGATCGGGCGGGTGCATCACCTGCCAATCGTGAGGTACGACGCGGTTCGCACGGGCTATTTGCTGGCGGGCAATCGCCTCAGTTTGGACGCCGGGCGTTATTATCTCTCTGCGGAAGTTGAGGATCGAGCAAAAAAATCCGTGGGCACATTTCGAGACACGCTCGATGTGAGGCAATTTTCAAAAGATCGACTGGATATCAGCGATTTGTTGATGGCGCGGCGCGTGGTAGCGCGCGAAGACCGCCCCTTTGGGCGCAACCGCTTTCTCGTATTGTCCAATCCCCTCCAACAATACGAAAACAACGGCCGCGCAGTGGTGTATTTTGAGATTTACAACTTGCAGCGCGACAATTTTGGCGCGACCCATTACAGGCTCACGTTTCAGGTGCAGGCACTGAGCAATGCCGACGGCGCAGCGCAAGCGGACTGGGCCACAGCCGTGTCCTATGAACAGCGCGGCAACCGAGACTGGGAGCCCTTGTTTTTGGCTCTGGCCTTGGACAAAACCATGCCAGGCCCCAAAGCCCTGCGCGTGGTGGTCGAAGATTTGCACACTTTGGAGCAAGCCATTGCGACGACGCGGTTTCGCGTGATGTGGTGAAAAATCCGCACCCACGTAACCCAATTTTCACTTGCGCTTAATATGCGAGAAACAATGATGTTCTATTTTTGGGTGTCACGATTTTGCGTTTTGTTCAGCCAAGGAGTTGGGTTATGGTCAACGCCCCATTCAAACAATCAGATACTGCCCTCAAACACTATCTCAAAGAACTCTCCAATTCTCATCCCCTTTCTATAGCCGAAGAATTTGAACTCGCCGTCAAAATGAAGCGCGGAGATATCAAAGCGCGCAATCGCCTGATCAAAGCCAACTTGCGTTTTGTGGTCAATGTGGCTCTGAAATATCGCAATCAAGGCGTGGCCATGGCCGACCTGATCAGCGCCGGCAATATGGGCCTCATCACAGCCACCGAACGCTTTGATGAAACGCGCGGTTTCAGATTTATTTCTTATGCTGTCTGGTGGATTCGCCAGTCTATTTTACAAACGCTCGCGGAACAGGGGCATTTGATCCGGTTGCCCATCAATCGATCGGCTCTGTTGCGTCGGATCAGAAATTTTAGCGAGCAGTATCAATGCCATGAAGGCCACATGCCCACCGAAAAAGAAATCGCCAATGAATTTCGCATCACAGAAGATCAAGTCATCGATATGCTGTCTCACAACCCGGTTGTCTTTTCTTTGGACAAACCAATTCGCGAAACAGAGACCCCCCTCATCGATCTGATGCCCGACGAAGACCAAGCCGCCCCAGATGCTGAGATGTTTCACAATGCCTTGCGAGATGAAGTCCGCGATCTGCTCTATACACTGGACAATCGCGAAGCCGACATTATTCGTCTCTATTTTGGCCTCAGTGGGCTCAGTTGGACGCTTCAGGCCATTGCCCACAAATATGGCCTTACGCGTGAGCGCGTGCGCCAAATCAAAGAAAACGCCCTCCGCAAATTGCGCCATCCCTCTCGAAGGCGCAAACTCATCTCGTATGCAGAAGCGGGATAATTCCCTCTCTCCCCCCCAAAAAATAAAGCCTTTGAAGCGCGTGTCTTCAAAGGCTTTTTAATTTGCGACAAAATATATCTTTTGTAAATTGCGACAGATGTATTTTTTGGATCACTTGTACAAGGAGGTCGTTGTGAAATATCCGCGCATGGTGTTTGCAATAATTGTCCTTGCGCTGGCTAGCTGTGGGGATTTCAATTTTGGTGTTGCCAATTTTGTTATGCCGGTTTTTCCCGAAGGCGCGGAAAATTGATCCGGAGTTATTCACGGGAACTTGGCACAACGCGGCGAATGACGCGTGGGTAAAAATTGAGAAGGCGGGGCGAGAAAGCGCGATGCGGGTGCATATCGCAGCCGCGTCCGATACCATGTATTTTACTGGCACTGCGTTTGGCATGGACGGTAACACCTTTCTCGATCTCGTGCCCGAACTTCCCGACGATGTCGTGAAGAAATTGGATCGAGCTGTGATCTATTTCCTTCCTGTACATACGGTTGCGAAGATTCGTTTGACCGATACAAAGATGGATTTTTCGTTCATGGATCCGTTCAAGCTCCACGATTTTCTCGCACAACATCCCAATGTGTTACCCCATGCAAAACCCGAAAAGGGTTTGATTGCGATTACCGCGACGCGTTTGGAAAATTACGAGTTCCTCAAAACACATGCCCATCAAATTGAGGACTTGTTTGAAGAAAACATCGCGCGGGTGCGCCGCGCGCAATGATCGCTCAGGCTGGCTGTTTGTGTGATTGCCCATCGTTCGAGGCTGCTCTAGCGGTCAATGCGACAATCTAAGGAGCGAGGAGAACCCGCCGCATCGTTCTTTTTTCTCCTTTGTTTTTTGTTCGCTCTGCCGTATTTTTCAAAGGCAATTTTTCACAGAAATTCCAATGGGAGGTGAGTGATGGACATTCTGGAAGCTATTCACGCGCGGCGCACGATTTTTAAGTTTAAGCCGGGTGGCGTGCCCAAAGACGTGATAAAAAAAATTTTCGAAGCTGGGCTGTGGGCACCCAATCACCATCTGACAGAGCCGTGGCGGTTTGTGGTGTTGGGCGAAGAGACAAAAGAAAGACTGGCGCGACGCTACAGCGAAATTCAAGAGGCAAAAGCCGCTGAAGGTGCCAGCGACGATGCCAAAAAAATATTAAAAGACGCCGGCTATGCCAAGTTTATGTCAAAGCCAACAATTGTTGCCGTAGCGTGTTTGCAAGATGGCGACGAGGTCAAGAACAGAGAAGATTACGCGGCTGCGTGTTGTGCCATGCAAAATGTACAATTAGCCGCCTGGTCAGAAGGGGTTGGCATGCAGTGGAGCACGGGGCCGATCACATTGGAAGAAAGTACCTACGACATGTTGGGCGTAAACGCCGAGACAGAATACATCATCGGATTTTTCTACACCGGATATCCCGATGAAATCCCAGAACCGAGGCGGAAGCCCCTCGAAGAAGTGATGAGTTGGACAAAGTGAACCCGCTGACAACGCATAGCCTCTTACTTGTTTGCTATCTATCGGCAGGCGTCTTGCGTCTTGTATCTTGAAATGATGATCGGGCAACCACAGGGGGTTGCCCCTACATGGACTGCTGGTTACGGATCACTGGGGATTGGGTGGGCTTCTCGCGTCTTTCGTCTTACGTCTCGCGTCTCCCCTGAGGGGGTTGAGAGACTGGGACTGACCGCTATGAACGCTTTCGAGTTTTTTGTGCTGTATCGCTTGCCATATCTCGCTTGCCCTTTCTATCTGATCATGTTGGGCGTGCGAATATGGGTGTGGACGCGGTTTTACAACCCGGCACTCAAGCTGTTGCCCGATGCTAGGGGCCCTGTGTATCGCGTGTGGAAGCGGCAGTATCGACCAACCATTCACATTTTCCCCGGGCGACCGCGCGCGCGGGGGTTGGAATGGAAACGCGCGATCATGGGATTTGTTTTTTTTTCTGGCCTCTATAAGCGCGACAAAGTGCTGTGGTTGGGGTCCTGGTCCCTGCATTTGGGGCTGTTTCTGGTGATCATCGCGCATGCGCGCGCGATTTTGTCGCCCAACCTGGATCGGCTCTTCCTGTATGTCGCATTGGCCGGCAGTGGGTTGATGACCACCTCGGGCGTCTATTTGTTGCTTCGCCGAGTGATCGTTCCGCGCGTGCGAGAGATTACAGATTTTCGGGACTATCTGGCAGAGTGCATTCTCTTGTGCTTTTCTGCCACGGCATTTCTCCTGATGTTAGACGGTGGCGTGACATCAGAAACCTTGCGCCGCTATGTATCCGCGCTGTTGACGGGCACATCGACAGTTCTTGACGTGAAACGCATGTTTGTTTGGCACATGCTCTCTGCACACCTCTTGCTGATTGTGATCCCGTTTTCCCATCTGCTGCATTCGGGTGGGATTTTTTTGAGCCGCGAATTTTTGGGCACCTCCGATACCTATGCGGGTGAATTTGGATCGGGATTGAAGGATTCGCAGGATAAACCCATAAGTCGGTGTTAGGAGTTTCGGGATAGCCTCTTAGAAGCGGTTTTAAGTTTATGCGACCTATCCCCGTCTGCGCGTGTGAACTGCTATCGCATGTGTACAACAGAGGAATGGAGCGTTGGAAAAGCCGAATCAGACAGAACGCGAGAAGAAGTACATTCCCCCGGGATTGGTCGGCACGTATATGCGGCGCATTGCCGAGTCGGACCCGTTTGTCCGCGAGATTCAGGACGAGCCATCCGCGTTGCGTCTGTACATGGATACGTGTACCAAATGCGGGGTATGCGCGCAGGAATGCCCGGTGTATTACGGGCAGCCCGACAAGCGCATGCATCCGGTAGAACGCTCTCGGCAAGTGATTCGCCTATACAAAAAGTACGCCACATTTTGGGGGCGATTTTGGAACGCCATTTTTCCAAAGCCAGATTTTGAAAACGACGATGCCGAGTTGTTTGCCCAGCGCGTGTACGAATGTTTGACGTGCCGGCGATGCGCGGCATTTTGTCCCGTGGGGATCGATCATTCGGTGATCTCGCGCGTGGGACGCTCACTCGTCGATTTGATGGGCCTAACGCCGCCCTCACTCGCCCAGGGCACCCGCAATTCGCTTGAAACCGGCAATTTGGAAGGCGCGTCGCCCGAGGCATTTTTCGATGCGATTCAATTTATCGAAGGGGAACTCAAAGAAGAGACGGGTCGGGACATTTCCATTCCCTTAGACCGAGAAGGCGCGGAAGTTTTCTTTTTGCCACCGTCGGGCGATGTGCTGGTCTATGCTGAAAATTTAATGGGCATGGCGAAAATTTTTCACGCAACAGGCGCGGATTGGACCATGAGCTCGCGGGCGTTTGACGGATCGAATTTTGGATTTACGACCGGGAACAACTTTTCGATGAAGTACGAGAACAAGCACTACATCGACGCGTGCGAAAAACTGCGGTGCAAGGTCATGGTGATGGGCGAATGTGGACACGCGTATCGGGTGATGAAGTTCATGGCGAGCGAAGGGCACTGGTGGGGGGCATTGCCTTTTGAGATTACGAGTGGGTTTGAATATACCGCGCAACGCATTCGCGAGGGCAAACTGCAATTGGATCCGAGTAAAAATCCCGATCCCGTGACCTATCACGACGCTTGCCAGTTCGCCGCCGGATGCGGGATTGTCAAAGAGCCGAGAGAGATTTTGAAAGCGGCCTGCGCGGATTACCGCGAGATGCCCGATGGCGGGTACACGCAGTGGTGTTGCGGTGGTGGCGGTGGGTTGTCGGCTCTGCGCTCGGTGCGCGCGTTTCGGATGCATGTTTCGGGAAAAAAGAAAGCCGAGCAAATGCGCCAGACCGATGCGAAAATCGTATCCACCTCGTGCTTGCAGTGCCGCACGCAACTCAAAGAAATTGCGCGGCATTACAATATGCCACTCAAAATTACAGGTGTACATGAACTGGTGAACAATGCGATTGTATGCAGTTAGCAATGGCAGAACAATCTCGGTAACTCACAGGAGGCAACGTGTAGCCGAAATCAAAGACGCGCCCCAAAGCATTTCTGTCTAAACGGAAATTTTACGCTGAAATTGCATATACGCAGATTACACAGATGAAAAACAACCGCAGCATAGGCCCCCTTGCACTTTGATCTATGCCCAATTTAATTTACATGGACAATGCGGCAACGACGTTTCCAAAGCCCTCTGGGGTGCTGGAAGACGCGCTGGCGTTTTATCGGAAATACGGGGTGAATCCCGGGCGCAGCGGCACAGATTTGGCGCGAGAGGCCGAGGCGATGGTCGCCGAAGCGCGCGCGGCATTGGCGTCGTTCTTTGGTGCCACGGGAAGTCCCGACCACTTGGTATTTACACACAATGCCTCAGACGCCTTGAATATCGCGATTCAGGGCACGTTGAACGCGGGCGATCACGTCATTACAACGCGTCTGGATCACAATTCGGTTTTGCGCCCTATTTACCATCTGGCAAAGTACGAGGGGATTGAAGCGACGTATGTGGGGTTTGGGGCGGATGGCGTTGTCGATCCAAAAGACATTGCCAAAGCGATCAAACCGAATACAAAACTCGTGGTGATGCCCCATGCGTCCAATGTCCTGGGCACGGTGCAACCCGTGCAAGCGGTCGGCGCGATCTGCCGCGCGCGCGGCGTGGTTTTCTGCGTTGACGCGGCGCAAACAGCGGGGGTGTTACCCATTGATATGGAGGCGATGCAGGCCGATATTTTGTGCTTTACCGGGCATAAGTCCCTCATGGGACCAACGGGCACAGGTGGGATGTATGTGCGAGAGGGCGTATCGGTCGCGCCGCTGCAATATGGCGGGACAGGCGTGCGGTCAGAATATCCCGATCACTTAGACGAGTATCCCTGGCGGTTGGAGTGTGGCACGGGCAATCTGATGGGCATTGCGGGGTTGCTTTCTGCACAAAAATGGATTCGGCGCGAAGGCATAGAAAATATCCACGCGCGAGAAATGGCTTTGTTCGCACAACTGGTCAATGGCCTGCGAGAAGTTGATGGGTGTATGGTGTATTGCGCCCAAGAAACGGAGGGCAACTTCGCCAGAAGTTCAATCGATTCCCGCGTGCCCGTGCTGTCGCTCAATATTAAAGGGATGACCGCGAACAATGTGGGCACATTGCTAGACGTGAAATTCAACGTGGCGACGCGCACGGGATTGCAATGCGCGCCAAAAGTACACGAGGTATTGGGCACCAAAGCCCTGAAGGGTACGGTGCGGATTTCACTGGGGCCTTTCAATACCGAAGCACAGATTGAGACCGCGATCGAGGGTCTGAGCGATATTGCCGAACGACACGGGCGAACAGGAGGCGGCGTTGGCGTATGAAATTGTGACCCTGGGCGGCAAAGAAATCGAGGTGGATGAAGATGGGTTTATCCAACAGCCCGAGTTGTGGGACGAAGACGTGGCGCGCGACCTCGCCCGACAAGATGGCATTGAAGACATGAGCGAAGACCACTGGCAGGTGGTGTATTACATCCGCAATTACTGGTTAAAATTTGAGATCGCCCCGTTGATCCGCCGGTTGTGCAAAGAGACCGAGAAAGACATCGATACCATTTACGACCTGTTTTCCGCAGGCCCGGCAGATGGCGCGTGTAAGATCGCGGGATTACCAACGCCAACGGGGTGTACATGACCGCCAAACTCAAAAGAAGACAACGAATGATGCTAAAGATGTCGTCTATAACGATTGCATGCCCTGCTAGCATTCTAGATGCGCCAAAAGAAACGCCTGATGAATTTGCACGGGAAGCACGGATACTTTTAGCAGCAAAGCGATATGAAATTGGTCGCTTATCCTCAGGGTGAGCCGCAGAACTCGCAGGTCTGGGTAGGGTGGCTTTTTTTGATATTTTGAATTCGTACAAAGTACCTGTCGCAAATTTAACTCGTGAAGCCCCAAAAAAGGACTTTGAGAGTGCCCGAAAGATGCGTGGTTGATACATCTGCACTGAAATACTTTTTTTGCCTTGATCAATTGGATATTCTCCAGAAACTTTTTGATGAAGTTCTGGTAGCGGATGCTGTTGAACAAGAATTGAATTGAGGAAAATCAACGGGACATTCTGTTGCAAATATAAAGGACTATTCTTGGATCACCATTGAAAAACCTGATAGCCGTTCCATTCCAAGTGAGTTAAAATTTTTGGGCAATGGTGCATCAATTCTATTGGCAAGAGAAACATCAGTTGACCAAATTATCTTGGATGGTTTGGAGGCCCGCTATGCCGCTGAAGCTCTAGGGCTACACGTTATAGGTACCATTGGCATCTTGATGTTGAGTAAAAAACAGAACTTAATTTTTACGATCTCCCCCTTGCTTGAGCGACTCACTGACGCCGGTATGTGGATATCCATACAAATTAAACAGTACGCACTTGAACTATCTGGAGAGGAAAACTAGAGAATAATCGTTTGGGTTAAAGACAAACTTTACGATTTTTGGGCCAATGAAAACGAGGCGATCTCTCAAAGGGAAATCGCCTCGTTTTTGTTTCTTGGTAAAGCAATGAGAGTGGTTGGTCAGCTTTGTCTCGTGCGCGCTTGAATATTCGACATATCTTCCACAACCGTGAGCAAACCCGAGTGGTCGAGTTCGCCGCGGCCTTTGACCATCGCGGTTTTGAAAAGTTCAAAAACCTCGCTGGTAACGGGCAAAGGCACGCCGAAATCAGTGCTCGTTTTTTGGATGATGTTGAGGTCTTTGTAGTGCAGACGAATGCGAAAGCCCGGCTCAAAGTCGCCATTGACCATGCGCTCGCCCCTGTTCTCGAGCACGCCACAGCGGGCGAGGCCCCCGCTGAGCACCTGAACGATTTTGAGCGGATCAACGCCCGCTTTGGCACCCATTGTCAACGCTTCGGATACGCCGGCGATGGTCACTGCAACCAAGATTTGATTACAGGCTTTCACGGTTTGCCCCGCGCCGAGGGGCCCACACAAAATGGCACTTTGGCCCATGATGTCAAAAAGCGGTTTGACGGTATTGAACACATCTTCTTCGCCGCCAACCATAATGGACAGGGTGGCATTTTGGGCACCGATATCGCCCCCACTGACGGGCGCATCGAGGCTTCTCACGCCTTTTTTTTCGAGTGCTTCGCCCACCTGTGTCGTGACGCTGGGCGCGATGGTGCTCATATCAACAAAAATCATGCCCTTGTGCGCGCCTTCAACAATGCCTCCTTTGCCCAACGCCACGCGCTCGACATCGGGCGAGTCGGGCAACATGGTGATGACAATATCACTTTGTTCAGCCACCGCCTTGCCCGAGCGGGCTTCTGTCGCCCCTTTCCCAATGAGCTCGTCAACTGCATCTCGGCTGCGGTTGTGTACCATGAGTTCATACCCGGCATCCATTAAATGACCAGCCATCGGCTTGCCCATAATCCCCAGCCCAATAAATCCAATTTTTGGTCGCGACATGTGTCAAATTCCTTTCACATAGCGGTTAGCCACCAGCCATCCGTCCACTCGCGAGAGCCACCTATCCCTCGGTGGGCTGATAGCTAACGGCTGATCGCGTATTTTCAATTACCAATCGCCTCCCGCGCCGCGTCTAAGAACGTTTCATAGTTCCGCGAACCGACGTATCGGCGGACGATCACGCCTTTGGCGTCAAGGAACAGCGAGACGGGAATGCCCGAGACCTCATAAGCATTGCCAACTTTAACTCAATGCACCAACGCGATGCCCCATTCTTCATCTGTCAACAGAGCCATCTTTCTCACTCCTCAAAAAGCTTTGCAATGCATGTGCTGAAGCGATGTCTTTCAGTATCCAGCGGAAATCCTTCCCATACACCATATTCTCTGCCACAATTCCCAATGTCACTTTTTACCCTCTCTCACCTCTACTCGCCTGTGGTAAATGTAACCATTCGCCTCCGATTCTTCAACCCCAAACGGTTTTCTAACCTCACCACGGGCTTTGACGAACGGATTGCCCCTCGCATTAACCTCGTCCACATCACCCAATCCCGTATTTGCCACCAAAGGGGCGAGTTCTGAGAGGTCGATCGCGTTAAAATTCAGGTCTTCCAAACTGGCTGAGCCCGGCGCGGTCAGCCATCAGCCGTTGAGCAATTCGTCGGCTGATTCGCTGATAGGACACTTACAACTGCTTCAACTCCTCCAGCGACGGAAACGCGCCGTGCTCCCACACCCGCTCGATCACCCCATCCACGATATACGCCAACCGCGGGAAGCCATGCCCTTGGGTCAAGCGCGCGAAATCCGCGAGAGAAAGCGCGGCTATGGTAAAGCGCGGTTGGAACTGCCTTTTGAACTGGCTGATCAAGGGATTGTCCTTGCTGAACTGGCTCACAGCAATCAGCTTGGGCACGTCTGGATCCGCGGACCAGGCATTGAGCTTGGGCACGGCCCGCTGGCAATATCTGCACTTTGGACTGAACAATTCCACCAGATAGGCCCCTCGGGTCAAATCGATGTCCGCATCCAACAGGGACAGATCGCCCAACGTGATGCCCACCTGTAGGTCTGATTTGGCGATGCGATCGCGCTCGGGCACATAGCGAAAGCCCAGCACGGTCAGGGAAGCCAATCCGCCGACCACGACCACCCATCGGCACCATGCCCGCGGTGCCACAGGGCGCCCCCACAGCCCCCGCCAAGAAAAGACCAACAGCCCCAGCATGAGCGCGTTTTCCACCATGGCCTCGCCCGGCGACCGATCCACCAAGGTGCCAAAACACCCGCAACTTTCTCCCGCGCCCCGTTTCCATGCCTGAGCCGTGAGAAAAATAAAAAACACCATCATCGCTACACTCACCGGCAAAACGAGACGCGGTTTCCAATTGACCAAGAGCGCGAGACCCACCACGCACTCCAATGGACCCAGCAGCAATGCCAAACTGGCGACGCTTTCCCAAGCTCCTTGATCGACGAACACCCGGGCCTGCAGCGCGGCCTCCCAAAAAAAGAGCACGGGCTCCCATATCTTGGTCAGCCCGGCCACCAAAAAAACCATGCCCATGATCCGCTGGCTTACCCAAAGGCCCTTTTCCAATTTGGATGTGCCTTGCTTCTTCGATGCACCTCCGAATTTGGATGCGCCTTGTACGCGCTGAGTTCTCCTTCTTCGCTTCTTCTTTTTGTATGCCATAGAGTTCGCCTCCCTGAGTTACTGACATTACGCAACGACGCCATAAGAAGCGTTTTACAAAATACTGCAAAGCGAATCTGCGAATCTACGAAAGTTGGGTGGTCAGGCGGGGTTCGTCTATTCGTCTATTCGTCTAAAAAACTGCATAACATCAGTATTTGGACAATATAAGCTATAAAATAAAGCGATTCGCCGTCAAACAAACAATGGCTGATCGCACCGCGGGACAATATCCGCTGCTTCTGCCCGCGCAAAAAGATCGGCAATCGCAGCCTCGCCATCTGCGCTGTAATCCAATGTGTAATCATTGACGTAGAGATCGATGTGTTGTTGCATCACCGCTTCGTCCATCTCCTGCGCGTGTTGGCAGATGTAGTTTTTAACCACATCGGGATGGGCATGGGCATATTCCACGCTGGCTCGGAGAGATCGGTCGATGTGTTGGATGTTCTGGGTTCCGAGATCGCGCCGGGCAAGGATGCCGCCGAGCGGAATGGGATGCCCCGTACTCGCTTCCCACCAGTCGCCCAGGTCAATCACTTTGTGCAGACCGTAATCGGGATAGGTGAACCGCGATTCGTGGATGATCACGCCAGCCTCAACCTCGCGTTTTTGCGTGGCAGCCATAATCTCGTGAAAGGGCAACACAACGAGATCGTCGAGCAATGGATTAAACAGGCGAAGCAAGAGCGCGGCTGTGGTGAGCGTGCCGGGAATGGCAATGCGTTTGCCCAATAGGTCACCGGGAGCGAGCGCGTCAGAGGCGACAACAAGCGGGCCACACCCCCGGCCCAGCGCGCCACCCGAATGCAGCAGGCAATACCGGTCGCGCAGAAACGCGAGGGCGTGGAATGAGATTTTGGTCACATCCAATTTGTCTGCCACCGCCATCCGATTCAAAGTCTCGATATCTTCGAGAATTTCTCGGCATTTTGGCGCGCCGTCAATTTTGTCGTGAACCAGACCGTAGAAAATGTACGTGTCATTGGGACACGGGGAATAGCCGAGCGAAATGCAGGACATGGTGAATCTCCTATTGAGCCATCAGCTTTCAACCCTCAACGAGTTTTCGCGCGGCTGTTTGCACGCGCTGGACAGATCGGGGAATGTCCCAGGCGTCTCTGTTGCGGTCTTCAACCCGGTTGCTGATGGCGCGCAGTTCGAGAAATGCAACGCCATAGAGGGCGCAGATATGCGCGGCGGCTGCACCCTCCATATTTTCGCATATCGCATTGAAACGCGAGGCCAGTTCATTTCCAATGTCCGTGCGGCCCGTGCATTGTTGCACTGTGACAAAAGGCCCTTGTACCGCGCATTCGCCCGACTGTTCAAGTGTGCGTTGTGCTTTGGCGACGAGATCGGCGTCGAGGGGATACGTATTGTAATAGTCGCGGTGGGTCAATAAAACGGGAATGCCGATTTCGTTGGCGGGAAACCAACCGGCAGGCGTGATAACGCCCAAGTCACCGTAGTTTTCTTCGGTGGCAAGCGCGAGATCGCCCACGCTGAGGCCAGACGCGGGATAGGCCCCGCCAATGCCCAGTTGCAGAACGAGGGTGGGATTGATTTCTTGCAGGGCAACGCTAAGTGCCTGAGCCGTATTGACCGCCCCAATGCCCGTTTCAACAAGTACCGCGGGCCTAGCGGCGAGCATGCCGCAAAAATGGGAACGATGCCCCACGCGCCTGATGGTCACATCCCGAAGGCCCTCGCGCAAATTTTGTTGTTCGTAAGCCGTGGCGGTCAGAATGATCAGCGGATCGGACATGGAGAATTAAAAATTCAGAAGAACCTATAAAGAGAAGGGCATCTTCAGAGGTACAGTTCGTCGGGCAGGTTCGTACCATCCCTGAGGTGCAAAGTGATCGGAATGCAAATAGCATTTTACATCTGCCCGATCACAACCTTCTGTAAAGGTCAAAACGCGACTCATCGGCACGTTCTTTTGCCCGTGAAATTTTGAAATTGCAGCGACATTAATAAATGTTGCACCCCACTTCTGTTCTACATGCGAACGCCCGCCGGTCATGTCTTCGGGATTTGTGTGCGTGTGTCCACCCAGCCAGATGTCAATTGCGCCGGGATTATCGTCCAGCACGCTTTCAAACTGTCCGCTATCCGGTTTGCCTCCCACCCAGTAGAGATACGAAGCACCTATGGGGGCGCCGTCATCAAAACGACCGTGATATCCTTCATCCACGCCCACCCAGTCGAGCGAAGCAACCGTCGTCTCTTTTAACATCTGGTGATGTGCCGAGATGATAATTTTATCGCCATTGGACAGCACGATATCGCGCCACCATTCAAATGTCTCTTGCGTGACCGCACCTGCCGGATAACCGCCCCTTTTTCCGCGTCCTACGGGTGGCCCTCCATCATTGCGATCGCCCATACACAGGAACAGGATATTGCCCACCTCAAAAGCATAGCGATCCCATTGCCCGGTTATGGGATACGGTCGCTGATCCGCGCAAACACGCGAATATTCAGAGTTTACACCCATGGGATCCACCCATTTTTGAAACCACCACTGCGTATCTTCATCCGGACCACTGGCATCGTGATTGCCCACGAGATTGTAAAAGTGCGATCGCGGATGTTTGGTGGACACACTGTATTGCCGAACCACTTCCTCGCCTTCTTCATTATCGGGCGGTTCCTGTGCGCCGGATAGATCGCCAATGTCGAGCATCACATCCCATTCAAAATCCCGCTCTGCCTGCAAAATGGCTGTTTCCAAACTCTTTCGCCCATGCCGCAAATCCGTTCCCACATGTGCGTCGCCACCGGCCCAGAGTGTAAATGTGCCCATCACGAGCCTCGCCAATTTGTATCGATGCTCGTATAGCCATCGGTGTATTTCTTCAAATGATCGGGCAAACGCGCCAAAAACCACTTGCCCGATTCCGGGATTTCCCAAGGAACATCAATTCGGTGATTGCGGTCTCGAAACCCAATCGCGCACGAAAGTCGCGTATTGTTCAACCGATTGGGAAACGCGCCGTGATACGTGCGATGGGCAAACACAATCATATCGCCCCCATGGGTGAACAGCGGCACCAACCCCGGAACATCAAACCCGGCGTAGTGGTGCTCCACCTCGCCTTCGGGATAAAATGAGCGGCGATCCGCGGTCAACCAAAACCCCTCGGGGCCTTCCCAATCCTCTCTGTGAGAATCTGCGATCACGCACAGACCCCCGTGAACCGGGCGCGATCCCGTCAGATAAAACCACTTGCCCGACGGCCAAAGCCCGCGGTTCAACACATCGCCCGTGCTCACAATTTTATCGGAAAACCCACACCAATCCGTATGCCAACCCACGGGCTGGGACCCCGACATGCGGATGATCGCGGCGGAGCGATGCACCGTCAAATCATCCGTGCCGATCAAATGCCGGTGAATATACATAAACGGTTCGTATTCCAAAAGTGCCCACGCGTCCGGCCCAGATTCGATCCACGCATGGCGCGTGCGACTCTGCCCGTGCGTCAATGTCCCATCCGGATCCGTGCCCTCATACACCGCTTGTTTCAGCCCCTCGACGATCTCCTCGGGCAACACATCTTTAATAATCGCAAACCCATGCGCGTCCAAACACGCGGACATCGCGTCGAGTTCATCGGTCGCAAACTCATAGCGATACCCCAAATCGGGTTTTTCAATATAGTCCGTCATTGCCTTCTCCTTTTTTTAGCGGAACATGCTTTGTGGCGAGTTGTGAGCAGTGGTAGAATGCGTCTGTGCATCAGATTTCCAAAACTGTCCGAAGTACTGTTTCTATTCTATCTGAAAATCACATACCCCAACAGAAGACCTCTTCACAACGCCCTCTCGAAGGGTGACAAATGCCGATGTTCGAATCTGAAATCGCACGGGGCCTTCAACAGATCGAAGCGGAAAAAAGCAATGCGACATGCCCGTCTTTGTCATGCGAAAACCGGGATCGTCTTCGAGAATGACCTCGCTGTCCGCCACGCGTTGCACGCGCAACCCCCGCGTCGTCCCATCGCCAAATGTCACCACGGCAATGGCCCCGTGTATAGCGTCAATTTCAGGCAAGCCATTCACAATGAGTGCATGGTACGGCGCGCCATCCTGTATTCGCAACACATCCGTGACCTGTCCCTCATAAATTCCGCCACCTGTTAAGCGCGCGGTTTGCCATTGCAGCTTTTCCCCACCCCACAAGCCCATTTGATGAACCTCGCCATCTCGCTCCCTCACAAAACCGACTTCGCCTTGCAAGATGAGATCGCCAGATCGAAATATTTCCGAACCAGGGCGCAGAACAATGTGATCCTCAACTCCTCGGTGGCGCACTTTCAGATATATGCCGCGCTCGCCAATATCTTTCGCTTCGACAGAATCTATGAACGCCTCATCTCGAAACGGTTCGTGAACCGCGAGAAATTGACTCGATAGCCGCCCTTTTTGCCGAACCATCACCATGGGCATGCGAAAGTGATCGAGCATTGGTTCATCCTCGTCTGCACGCCGCACCGAGGGCGCGTCACCTACAAAGAGTTCGCTGTCCTTCAGTCCCATGAGATGAATATGCACGGCAACCGCATCGTCCCCGTGAAATGTGACGCGCGCATTTTTCGCGCCCTTGCCATGCAACACATTTTGGAAAAACGCGTAATTGACGTTTCGCCCCTCCGCGTCCCCACGATCGCGCTCGTGTTCGGGAAATCGCACCTTCACACCCGGCAGAAGATTCTCGCCATAGTTTTGCAACGGCACATTGACCGCTGCCCGCATGTCGCAATCCGCGCTGCCGTGTATGACCCAATCGCGCTGATCCCCGCCCCGGACGCGAAACAGATCGACCACATAGTGATCCCCTCCCCCTGCGTTGATGAGCATGACCCATCGCCTGTATTCTTCGGCGAGTTCGGGATACGCGCGCGCGCCACTCGCTTCCAGCCATTGCACCGCGTCATAAGCGGATTCACACGCGATCAGGGAGCCGTCTGTCGCGCCCTTTTTGCCGGAGAGTTCCTGTTCTTTTTCATCGATCACCACGGTGTTGTGACACAATGTGCTGAGCGTCCACTTTCGATAGCGGGTGTGTGTGTAGCCCACGTCGGAAAGCAGTTCACGTCCTTTGGCAAAGAGGATCAGGTTCAAATTGTCGGCATGCGCGTGACCGTAAGCACCCGAAAAGTGGAGATGCACCTGCACCTGATGTTCGCCTTTTCCACGGCCCAACCACGCGTGTCCAACAGCGGGCAGCAGGGTCGAACGCGACTGGGCAAGCGGTTTTATATTTGGATCAACCCGCCGATTGTCCAACCGCGCCCAGGCATCGTGCATCGGGATCCACCGTCCGTCTGGATATCTGCAAATATCCAAAAGCCGATGAGCCTTTCTCACAATGGCAATGTCGCGCGCCAAATCCAGATCATCGTATCGCACGCCATCGTCCGACACATAATTCGGCGGATCGGAATACCCCTTCAGCGCGTCAAACACCTCCTGCATCCCGACCATGGTCATCCGGTGATACCCCAGACTGCCTTCATGCCAGAATCCATCCGCGTAAAATTGACGCTCAAACAGCCCGATACTGCGCCGAACCGCTTCATGTACCAGATTGGGATCACCTAGCACGCGACCGATCACCGCATACCCGACATAAATCCGAGGGCTCGCATTGGTATAGATAACGCCGTGAAATTGATCTTGGCGAATGGCCCCGCGAAAAAAGTCGTCCTCAACGCGCCTTTTCACATCAACCATCAGCGAGCCGGACAAGCGTTCCAGTTCGCCACTCGCGCAAATCGCATCGTAGGCTATGACCAGATTGGTCGGCATTTCATCGTGCCGCCACCGCCCCCACTTCCCGCCATTATTTAGATAGGGCGGTTCAAATACAAATCCCTTTTGCTCGTGCGGCCAATCCCGACTCACCAGAAAACCCGGATAGTACCGGGCAAACGCGTCCAGAATCAGCGCCGCGCGTCTGGCATACGCAAGATCGCCAGTCACTTGATACAACTGTCCCAAATTTTCCGCGACCGACGCAAAATACCCGCGCGCTTCCCGCCACGCCTTTGCCCGAAAATGATACCGATATCCCGTCTCATCTTCCCAAAACGGATACCGCACGGTCTCACCCATCGGATTGACGACCTCGAGCACTTGATCATCGGGATACTTTTCATTGGGAAATGCCATCTCACAATAGCGGCACTGCACGCGATGCGGGTCTTTTACGGACCATCGCAACTGCCCCTCCTGAGCACCGGCATTGCAATGGGGACATCCCACAAACCGAAATCCCGTCTTATTTGGGATCAACGCCACCATCTCCGCTTCGGAAAGTGCCATCACCGGTCGCACGCGCCGCTTCAAACGCGCGACGTCCTGCGCCGTTAAATTCACCTGATAAACCGGATGCTCTTGTGCCTGCATAGAGAATACCCCCCAAAAAATTTGCGTTGCGACCAAAAAAAATATGCGTATTGACATGGTATATACAGTTTGCTACCTTGTTCCGCGGTATCAGCGAGGCTTTGGAAGAAGTCAATCGGGAACCGACCCTATGATACAAAAAGTCGTTCAAAAGCGAAACCTGACAACGCATACTCAGGCAAAAGAAGATCTGGCTTATTGGCTAAGTCGGCCCGCAGAAGAGCGGGTTTTGGCCGTAGATTTTCTCAGGCGACAACGACATGGAAGCACAGCAAGACTTCAAAGAGTTGCTCGCGTTGTTAAACGCGCATAATGTCGAATATGTGATCGTGGGAGCTTACGCGCTTTCATATTATGGCGCGCCGCGATACACCGGGGATTTAGACATTTTGATTCGGTCAGAAGCCGACAATGCACGACGAATTTTAGACGCTCTATCTGAGTTTGGATTCGGAAATCTGGGTCTGACCGCAACGGACTTTACAGTGCCTGATCAAGTCATTCAACTCGGATACCCTCCCGTGCGCGTTGATCTGCTTACGTCAATCACGGGCGTTTCGTGGGAAGAGGTAGCAGACAACCGGGAAACGGGAATATATGGCGATGTCGAGGTCTTTTATATCGGGCGATCTCAATTGGTGACAAACAAACGCCTTACCGGTCGTCAAAAAGATCTGGCCGACCTAGAGGCCCTGGGAGAAAGCGAGTAAAATTCGCCATGCCCGATTGTTTTTACGAGCCTCGCAGAATCATCTGCGGGGCTTTTTTGGGTGTCCGTTTTCACCCAAGCGCGCGCGAAACCCCGGCAGAAGGGCCGCGATCAGAGCCGTTGCAACAATGGCGACGCTCGTGTGTAATCCAAGCGCCATGGGCGCGCCATAGACCTCGGTGAGTTTGCCGATTTGCAGGCGACCAAGCGGGCCTGTGCCAATGGCGAGGACCAGGGTGCCCATGGCGCGATCTCGCATGTCGTCGCGGGCAGCGGTCAGGATAATGGCACTTTGCATCACGCTGAAAAATGCCTGGCCCAAACCGGAAAGCACGAGTAAAAAAATTGCGAGTGGATAGGCCATAGAAAATGACGTCCCGAACAGGGCGAATGTCCATGTCCACGACGTGCCAAAGGCAAACGCGAACAGCGCGAGGGACTGAAACATAGACCCAATGGAAAATATCCAGCCGCGACTGAGGCGCGAGCGCAACACATTGACTGCGTAAAGGCCAAAAAACGCGCCCATCCCATTGCACGCGCCCAGCACGCCGTATTCAAACGGGCCTTTGTGAAGAATGTCGTGTGTGAAAATGGGCAGGATGGTCTGGTAGGGGAAGGCCAAAAAATTCATGACCACGGTGATGAGCAAGGTGCCCATAATGGGTTGGCTGGTACGCATGTATTTCAAACCCTCGCGCATCAGGGTCCACGGCGAGGTTTTGAGAACCGCGGGGCGATGTGGCGCGTTGACGCAAAGCATGCACAGGAAAGAGACGAGTGAGACGACAAAAATAGTGAGATAACAAGCTTTCACACCAAACAGGGCATAGATGTATCCGCTGGAAAAAGGGCCGATCACGCGGGCGATGCTTTGCGTGAAACTCTCGATCAGCATCGCTTCAACGGTGCGTTGCTTGCCGACCAAGTCGGGGATGAGCGCGCGGCGAGCCGTCCAGTTGAGAGACCACGACGTGCCAAACAGCCCCGCGCCCAGCGCAATGTGCCAGAACGCCAAGCGATTGCCCCAAAGCAAAACGCCGAGGATTGCGATGACCAGGACACTGACCCATTGGGAGAAAATCACGACGCGAACCCGGCCAAAGTGATTGGCCAATGGCCCGGCGACAAACCCGGTGAGCAACAGGGGAATGGATCGGTAAAATCCGACGAGTGCCACGTCAAACGCCGAGTGGGTCATCTCTAAAACGAGCCACCCGACAACGATCATTTCCATCCACATGGCCTGCCACCACAGCGTATTGCTCAAGAGCAGGTAGCGAAAACTGCGCTTGCCCAGCGGGGCAAGCGTTCCTCGAAACCAGAATGGCGTGTTGATGGAAAGCCCTTTTTGTAGATTACCGCCCAATTTCAAAATTGCGCGCCACCGTTCTCGCCATTGCCATGAGCACATCGCCATCCATACGCACGCGATAATTGGGGTTGACATATTGAAATTGGATTTTCAGATCGGGTGCAATCACAAAAACAGAGGGCACGGGCAACGGGCGTTTGCCGTTGTGTAAAAACGCAATGCCAAATGCCTTTGCCGCATTGAAGGCCTCGTCGGATAACTGCATAAACGAGAGGCCCACTCGGTCGCGCACCTCAGCCAATTTTTCGGGCGGATCGGGTGCTATCGCAATGATTTCAAAGCCCAAACTGTCCAACTGTGCTTTCAGTCCCTGCAGTTGTCCCAACTGCCGTCGGCAATGCGGTCACCAGTGCCCGCGATAAAAAACCAAAACCGTCGGCTTTTTGTGCGCGCCCAAGTCAAACGCGCGCCCATTCGCATCCATAAGCGTCAGCTTGGGGATTTCATCGCCAACCATCAGGGGACGCACGTTATTAGGCGCATCGGGCAATTGCGCCTGAACCTGCTCGAAAGCACCGAGCACCAGCAGCAATACAATCCAAATTTTATTCACGGTTTTCTCCTCTGTTTAGCGAGAGTGAGAGTTGATGGGATTCTGGCTCTCCTATGGAGAGGATCTTCTTGATCTTACCCGGCTGCGCCCAATTGCATTTCCCTTCCCCATTGAGTTGTCTCAACAAAGCGAGAATACCGGGATGTTGGAGTGCAGATCGAATCCGCTTCGCATCGGCCGCGTTCCAACAAGGGATGAAGGCATGCATGGCTTGATTCGCTTGCCACACCTGCCCATCCTCGCTGTTTAAGATGACGGGATCGAAGTGACGCTTACCATACGCCTCCCAAATAACCTTGTAGGGAGCAAAGGAATATGGGCCAACGCCGAGCAGTGCCCACCAGACGCCTTTGCCAATGGCCGAGCGAATCAAGGTGCCCTTCCGATCTTCGAGTTCGCCTCTCACTTCGGTGAGATATTGTCTGAGTTCCGCGTGTTGCTCAATGTCGGACCACGCAAGAGGTCTTCCTCTATTTTTATTATAAGGGAGCAAAATCCATTTGTGCGGGGCCAAGTCCTGCTCCTGCCATACCTCCTTTGTTGCAAGCGGAAAGAGAAATTCCTCGGGCAGGTGCGTTGGCTTATCCTCGAAAATGAAAACCGCATTCGCGCCACAAGTATTCACGCCTTGGCGGGGTTTCTGGTCGGGAGACAGTTTGACTTCAATAGCACTGTCAAGATCCTCAGTGTCCCCATGTTGAAGCACGCGCCACGGATCGCTCGGCATCTTGAGAGGAAGCGCGCGGTATTCGATCCCGCTGCCACTCTGATCTCTGAAATACTTAACGGGGAATTTGTGCGGCACATCCATCTGAAACTTGGCACAGCAGTAAGACGTGCCTATGCCCTCGAATACCTTCGTCGTGGTAAATTCATACACCTCATCCACTGCGAATCTCCTATGATTAGCAATGTAATCCCTGAATCCCATGTGGGCATCGCCGCCAGAAAAAAGGGAGAGCGGCAGGTAAAAACATCCGATACCCCCCTTGCACAGCAACTTGCCGAGAACGACCTTCAACACCAAGGCCGCGATGTCGGTGCGCGAGGAACCGAGCAGAACCTGTTTTTTGTTGGGCACCAAGCCTTCGGCTATGAAGTGAGGCTTGAGTTTTTCTTTGGATGAATCAGACAAATCGGTAAAATTCGACCATGGCGGATTGCCACACAGGATGTCGTACTCAGCATTTGGGGGATCTGTGATCACATCCAAAGTAAGAAGCCGGGATGAGGGGAAGTCAATCTCGAATTTTTGACGCGCCTTGCGCTCGAAAGCGTGAAGGTGTGACGGACGTATCTCGATCAGAGTCAGCCGCGAGAGAAGCTCTGGCGACACGCGAATGCCTCTTGATCTGGCGAGACGGAACAGTGCAAGCGCAAACGCACCCTGTCCCGCAGTTGGGTCACAGACAGAAGCCCCATCGATCCATGCATCAAAAATGCCCCACCGGGTAATGAGCCATTCTGCCCACCTAAGCGAAGTAAAAACTTGCCCTACCTCAACGTCGCGCGAATGTGAAATGTTTGTAACCATTTTTCCTAAAATCCTCCAGTGCTGCGATTCGCTTCATGGCGTCACGACTGACCCTCTGATAATGCTGAATAGAATTCCGCGATATCCCGATCCCAAGCGATTTCGTCCCAAACTTGGTTGACCGTGTGGTTGAGACGGACCTGACCAGTGCCGAGATTCTCGACTCGATTCTGTAAGCATTCTGAGGAAGCATGATGAACGCAACACGGATGTATTCAATATCGCGCTTATCGCTTCGTTCTGACGACTTGTTGTGCCCAAACTCGGCGATCAGAAAGACTCCATTGTCATTTGCTAGAAACTTGAGGAGGTTCCCAACGGCACAGATGCCTCCGTCAGAATAGCGGGTCAAGTCCAAGTCAAGTCCTTGGTCTTAACGTCGATACCAACAAGGAAGCCAGCCTCCAGAAAGGCGAAGTCAAAGATCGTACGTCTGCCTGGTCGATCAAGAGCGGTATAGCCCAGTTCTGAGCAAATGCGCGCCCAGTTGTCCGTGATTCTTTTTCGATCATAGCACCGAAGGCTCGGGAATCTTCGCGTTCGGATATGCCCGATCCCAATTCCTCGAAAAGATCGGATAGCTTTTCTTCAACTTGGTCAGACACTGCTTTCATGTCCATTTCTTCTCTTTTTCCCATTTGATTTTATATGCATACCTGCTTATCAGAACTTAGCCCGATTATACCCGCATAACAACCACATGTCAACCGATTTGTAGTAATTTTTATTTCTAGCCTGGTCCTATCAGACTTTTTCCGCTCCCTTGAGTGTGCCCGATGATGCCACCCTCATAATTTGTCACATGTTTTTGGGCTACCCATCCGCTAAAGTACTGTTTATGACGTGTCTTTTTAACACCCGTGGCAAAAAAAAGATTTGTAAACGTTGTAGAAAAAGTTTTTGACAGACAATTTTTTTTTCATATGTTCCAAAAACGTTTCTCGAACTTTCACAAGGAGGATAGCATGAACACTGATGTAGAAGTAGGCAAGTACCTAGCACGTCTCAGGGATAAAGCCGGTCTCAAGCAAAATGAACTGGCTCAAAAGGTGACGTGGAGCCCAGCAGTTCTCTCTCGCGTAGAATCAGGTGAACGGGCCGTATCTTCCGATGAACTCAACTCCATATTGAAGGCAATCGGCACCAACAAGACTCTGAATTGAAGGAGGCTTTTAGTTTGGTGCAGCAGGCCCGACGGATTTTTGAGTCCAGAACCGAAGCTCTTTTTTTCAAGACCCAACAGTTGGGAGGGATAATCCATAAGTATATGAAGTCCGATGCACAACTTTGGAATGGGTGTGACGCAGAATGGGGCAAAGGTCCAGGGTATCGTAACCGAGTATCGAAGCACCACCGAGATTGGTTTGCTGATGATAGCGGCCACATCAAAGCACAAGTACTTGTTAAACTGCTCGTCGAAAAGGAATGGAAGGAAATCCTAAAGCATTTAGCCTACATCCTTGAGTAGAGTTGAATGATGAGTCTGTATCCTTGCCGTTCATCCATTGGCGACCTAACCTTTGTCGATTAGGTCGTCCTTGCACCTATGCTGCGTCATCTGTGGTTAAGAGACCTCACAATGGTTGACATCGCAATCTATTTCACCACAAGCCTTTGCGCGGTGTACATGTTGCTCATCGCGATTTTTTCACTGGGCATGTTTCGCAGACCGCGTCTCATAGCCGCGCGGCATCCATCCGTTTCGGTTGTCGTTCCCGCGCGCAATGAAGCCGCCAATATCGATGCGTGTGTGCGAGCATTGGCCGCGCAGACCTATCCCGCGGATCACATGGAAATTATCGTTGTCGACGACCGTTCCACCGATGACACGGCTGTTCGCATCGGCAAATGGACGCGCCGCTTGCCCCATGTGCATTGCGTATCTGTCGCGCGGCAACTGTGCGATTGTCCAAAAAAAAATGCCCTGTGGCATGGCATCAAACGCGCGCGGGGCGAGATTCTTTTTACCACGGACGCGGATTGTCGGCCCGGTCCCCGTTGGATCGCTTCAACCGTCGGTCACTTTGGCCCTCAGGTCGGTATGGTCATCGGTCATGCCCCGTTGCTACAAAATGAGAAGGCACTGTCGGGCTTGCTATCCCTGCAAGCACTCATTGTCTCCGCGCTTGCAGCCGGCAGCGCGGGCATGGGGTTTCCGCTCACCTGTTCGGGGCGCAACCTGGCATACCGCAGATCAGCCTTTGATGAGGTCCGCGGCTTTGACGACGTCGGTCATATTATCGGGGGAGATGACGTGTTGCTCATGCGGCAATTCACGCAAAAAAGCGCGTGGAAAATTCGGTTCAACGCGGACGAGGACGCGTTTGTACCCTCGGCCTCTCATGCGGACAATCTCATCGACCGACAAGTGCGCTACCAGTCCAAAACCATTCACTGCGGCATTCCCACCTTGATTCTAGCGTGTGCGATGTATATATTCCACGTCATCCTGGCGACGTTGCCCATCCTTTTCTGGATCCATGCGGAATTGTTTTATGCGATTGGCCTTTGCCTGGCGATGAAAATGACCGCCGATGCGATCTTTTTGCTTTTTGCCGCCATCCGCTTTAAGAGCTCGAAGTTGCTCGTGTGGTTTCCAATACTCGAACTCCTGCTCATTCCCTATATTGTCATCGTGTGCGCGCTCGGCGCGTTTTCACCCTTCAAATGGAAATAATATGCTCTCGATCAAGTTGCTACCCGAAACCTTTATGCGATATCATCGCGCAATCACGCCTCGGCGCGTGTGGAATGTCGCAAAAGTGCTCGCGTCCTACACCCTCTCCAATGTGTTTCGGCGAGATATTCGCATGGGCAAACCCTTTGTGCTCATGGTCGAACCCACCAATTTCTGCAACCTCAAATGCCCGCTTTGTCCTTCGGGCAATGGCGACATGACCCGCGCGCGCGGCGTCATGCCGTATGAACACTTCAAGCGCGTCTTTGAACAACAGGCCGATCACCTTCTGCTCCTCATGTTGTGGAACCAGGGCGAACCCTTTATCAATAAGCACCTCACCGACATGATCCGATTGGCCACCGCGCACAACGTGCCCACGCTGACGAGCACCAATGTTCACTACATCAAAAATCGAGAAATCGCCCGCGACATTGTCCATTCTGGCTTGTCCGAATTCGTCGTTTCCCTCGATGGCGTCACCCCCGAAAGCTATGTGCAGTATCGCGTGGGGGGCAATTTTGATCGCGTGCTCAATGGCATTCGCCTGCTCATTCAGGCCAAACGCGATCTGCAAAGCAACCATCCCCTAATCCACTTGCAATTTATCATTATGAAACACAACGAGCACGAAATCGAAACCGCGCGCGCATTCGCTCGGAATTTGGGCGTGGATCGCCTGTCGCTCAAAACAGCTCAGGTTTATACCGAATCCGATGCTGAGACCTTTTTGCCTTCCGAAGAAAAATTCAGCCGCTACGATTACAATGCCGACCATCTCTCGACCAAAGGCAAAATCCGCAATACGTGCCGGCATCTCTGGTACAGTACCGTCATCAATTGGGATGGCGCGGTATCGCCCTGCTGCTTTGACAAAGATGTTCACTACGGTCTCGGAGATGCCCTCGACGAAGCGGACTTTGACCGGATTTGGACCGGAGAAAAATACACCGCCTTTCGCAATGCCATTCTCAAAGACCGCGCGGCTATCCCGATATGCAACAATTGTTCGGAAGGCGTGAAAGGCATGTTTTACGATATAGAGAAGGTGGGATAAGCTATCGACGATCAGCCCGCTCAACACCCCCACCGGAAAGGCGCGAAACGCGACAGGTAAGGTGTGAGACTGATGGCCCCTGACCGCCAATCCCGCCCCCCCTTCATCCTGAATATCCTGATTTGGAGATGGATGGGGTGGCCCCCGCACTTCTCGCTTCTCACTTCTCGCGCCTTAAGCTATGGATCTCGTCCTTTATTTATTCCTGTTCTCTGCGGGCTTATACGCCTTTGTCGCGCTGTGTTTTTTTTTCGGGTTATTTCGGCTGGACAAACAGCCGCGCACTGCGGAAACGACACTTATATCCATCGTCATTGCCGCGCGCAATGAAGCGGATTACATCGGGCGATGTCTCGATAGCCTCAAACAACAGACCTACCCATCCGACCGATTTGAAGTCCTCGTCGTCGATGACGACTCGACGGACAACACATCCCAGATTGTCGCGTCTACACGCATGAACAACCTGCGCCTTTTGTCTATCGACAATCGCTTTCCGGACATGGTGGCAAAAAAACGACCGATGTCCGTTGGCATTCAGCGCGCCCGGGGCGACTGGATCCTCACCACCGATGCCGACTGCACGCTGCCGCCCACATGGGTTGCGCGCATGGCGTCCTACATGACGGCTGATGTTGGCGTTGTCATTGGCTTTTCGCAACTTTGCGAAACGCGCTCGTTTTTTGAACGCTTACAGGCTTATGATTTTCTCGCGCTCATGGCTGCTGCTGCCGGTGCTGCCGGGTTGGGCATGCCCCTGGCCGCGTCGGGACAAAATTTCGCCTATCGCAAATGTCTCTTTGAACGCGTGGGCGGGTTCCGCGACATTTCACACCGACCATCCGGCGACGACGTGTTGCTGCTTCAGTTGCTGCACAAAGCATGGGAGGGGCGCGTGGCGTTTGCCACAGCCCCTGGCGCATTCACAACGACCCATCGGCCCGAAACGCCGGCATCGCTGTGGCAGCAACGCAAGCGGTGGGCATCCAACGCCGCGTATCAACTGCGTCTCAATCTCGTTTTTTTTGCGTATATGGCCGTGGTTTTTTTGGTCAACGCGCTCATCCCCATCGGATTGATCCTCTCCCTGATGCACGGCGAATACAGGCTTCCCTTGATCTGCTGGGGCGGCAAAATACTGGCCGACGCGCTCGTTGTGGGAAAAGGCGTTTTTACCTTCAAACGCCTGGACCTTCTCCCAATGCTTCCATTTTGGGAGATCGTGCAAATCCCCTATATTATTTTGATTGGCTTGGCGGGCACCGCGCGTGGATTTACATGGAAAGATCGACGTCATGAGCCGCGTACGAACGCAGATTAACGGATGTTTCCATTTGATGTTTATGGGCAGACAAGAATGTCTGCTCCACCTTCCGTAGAATACGCGCGACGCCTGCGCGTAGATTCGTCTAAGAGGTGTCTCATGACATTCAATCTCGCCAGTATATGCAAGATCTGTTTCCTCAGTTTGCTGCTCGCAACCCCATCTCTGGCACAGCGCCCGCGCGCCCGAGATTTGGGCATTCAAATTGGCACATTGCCCACCGGGACATACAACGCCATCACCGATGTCGAAGGCGTTCTCGTCGGTCACGTCACCTTAATTGAAGGCCATGGCAAACTCGTCGTGGGCAAAGGCCCGGTTCGCACGGGTGTGACAGCCATCGTTCCGCACGGCGAGGATATCTATCACAATCAGGTATTTGCCGCGGCCGAAGCCCTCAATGGCAACGGTGAAATGACGGGCATGGCATGGGTCAACGAGCGCGGTCAACTCGAAGTACCCATTGTGCTGACCAACACGCTCTCTGTGGGCGAGGGCTACAGCGGCGTGGTCGCATACATGCTCAAACAGGGGACAGGACGGGTTCCCCTGCCCGTGGTCGCGGAATGTTACGACGGGGGCCTCAACGATATTGCCGGGCGACACGTCACGGTTGACCACGTTGTGGCAGCCATTGAAACGGCAACGAGCGGCCCGGTGCCCGAAGGCTCGGTGGGCGCGGGCACCGGGATGCGCGCGTACCAATTCAAAGCGGGTATTGGCACGGCCTCTCGCGTTGTGCCCGACGGACATACCGTAGGAGTGCTCGTCAATGCCAACTGCGGGCGCAGGCAAAGACTCGTCATCGATGGCGTTCCCGCAGGACGGGAATTGCCGGTTCGGCCCGCGCCCGCGCGCGGCGGCTCCATCATTGTGGTCATTGCCACAGACGCGCCCCTCGTGCCGCACCAATTGCGCCGCCTGTGCAAACGCGCGGCATTGGGCATTGGGCGCACGGGCACGGTTTCCCGCACGAGCAGCGGCGACTTTGCCATCGCCTTTTCAACCGCGTATCGCGTGTCTCGCACCCGCGCGGACCGCGATACCATCACAACATTGCGCGACCGCCGCCTCACCCCGCTTTTTCAAGCCACCATTGAAGCCGCCGAAGAGGCCATTGTCAATGCCATGTGCGTGGCTGAAGCTATGGCGGGGCGCGATGGCCGCGTCATGCCCGCTTTGCCGCACGAAAAATTGATCGAGATTTTGCAACAGTACGGTCGAAAAAAATAAAAGAGGCGTTCCATGTCCCAAATGCCCATCATCGCTGCTCTGTGTCTCTATGTTCTGCTCACTCTGTTGGTCGGCGTCTATGCCAGCCGGCGCGTCAAAAATTCTGCCGACTTTGTCGTTGCGGGTCGGCGTCTGGGCATGTGGCTGACCACGGGCACACTTGCCGCCACGTGGTTTGGCACGGGCACGGTGCTCGGCGCGGCGGGCGCGGCTTACAAAGGTGGTTTTTTGGCCGTTATTGCCGACCCTTTTGGCGCGGCATTGTGCCTGTTCCTCGCGGGCCTGTTCTACGTGCGTATGATGCGCCGCATGGGCGTTTCAACCATTGCCGAATTTTTTGAACGAAGATTTGGCAAAACAGCCGGCGCGCTCGCTGCCGCCTGCACCATTCCCGCGTATTTGGGCTGGGTTGCATCGCTGATGGTCGGGTTTGGCAAAATTATCTACGCGCTCACGGGATTGGACGCGGTTGCAGGCACCTGTCTCGGCGCTGCCATTGTGCTCATCTATACCACCGCGGGCGGCATGTGGGCTGTGACGCTCACGGACTTTATCCAAGTTGCCGTCTTGACCTTGGGGCTGATCTTTATGACGCCCCTTCTCCTGCACGACATGGGGGGATGGGCCGCGATTCGCTCGCAATTGCCCGATGACCAATTTTATCTCTATCCCCGCGATGCCGATCTGAACACATGGGCGACTTATGCCCGCGCGTGGTTGGTGATTGGCTTGGGCAATCTCGCCGGGCAGGATCTCTTGCAGCGCAGCCTGTCCAGCCGCAGCGAATCTGTCGCCCAAAACAGTGCCTATCTGTCTGGCATAATTTATCTGACCATTGGACTGTTGCCCGTTTTTCTGGGTATGGCAGCCACCCTCACCTTTCCCAGTCTGGCAGACCCCGAGCAGGTTATGATGAAACTCGCGCAAACCTATCTTCCCCCACTGGGCATGGCCGTTTTTATCGGCGCGTTGATCTCGGCACTGATGAGCAGTGCCGACAGCGCGTTGCTCGCGCCCGCCAGCGTGATTGGCAACGATCTGATCCGCTACTTGCACCCCGACATCGACGCGCAAACCCAACTTCGCCTGTGCCGCCTGAGCGTTCCCATCCTCGGCATTATCGCGCTCTATCTCGCCCTGTCGCACGACACGGTTTACACCCTGATGGTCAATTCCTGGTCCATCTTGCTGGCAACCCTTTTTGTGCCTTTCACTGCGGGTATCTGGTGGCCCAAAGCCAATCGCTCGGGCGCGATCTGGGCGATGATTTCAGGTGGTGTTGCTTGGCTCGTCTTGCTCAAAATCGCGCCCGATCAACCCGCGGACCTCCTCGCTGTACCCATCGGACTTCTCGCGCTTTTCATCGTCAGCAAAGCCACGACCAAAACCGATCCCCCCAGGCCACTGAGCCACGCGGACGGAACACCCCTCGCTTATGCCAATCGCATGGGCCTTCTCAACCCCCTCCGCAATCCACGCGACAAGTAAAGGCTGCAAAACCCATACCTTTGGGTTTGGGATATCGGGCAATTTCTTTTTTTCGCAGCCCTTGACAATCTATGATGTCGCACTATATTCGGCTAGGGATTCGCTGATTCCCGGTTCCATCTTATCCAGCACTGTGCCAGCAGCCGTTCATTTTTGCCATGTTTCCCTCCCGGTTGATTGCCAAAACTTGTTCACGACCTCTTTTTTGCAACTCTGTCTGCCTGTCGCGTTGCTTTGGCAGATAGGCCGACAGACAAGGATTTGGACGCGGTTATGCATATTTTTCACAAGACAAAATACGGACGAATGTATCTCGGAGATGCACTTGAATTAATGTCCACATTTGACGATCACTCTGTTGATCTGATTATGACATCTCCACCATTTGGCTTAGTCCGAAAAAAGGACTACGGAAATGTCGACGCGGCCCAGTATCTCGACTGGTTCCGACCTTTTGCGGCGGAATTTCGGCGCGTCCTGAAAAACAGCGGTTCAATGGTCATAGACATTGGCGGTTCCTGGATACCCGGACAACCCACCCGCTCGCTTTACCATTACGAACTCTTGATCATGCTCTGTAAGGAGTTTGAATTTCATCTCGCACAGGAGTTTTTCTGGTGGAATCCATCGAAACTTCCCACGCCAGCGGAATGGGTCAATATTCGTCGCGTTCGGGTTAAAGATGCGATTGATTGCATCTGGTGGCTTGCCCCCACGCCATGGCCCAAGGCCAGTAATCGCCGGGTTCTGGTTCCATATAGCGATTCGATGAAGGGGCTTCTCAAGAACGGTTACAACGCCAAATTGAGACCGAGCGGTCACGACATCAGTGCAAAATTCTCTATTGATAATGGGGCTGCGATTCCCCCGAACTTAATCGCAATTGCGAATACCGAAAGCAATTCTAGTTATCTCAGGCTTTGCAAAGCAAATGGGATACCACCTCATCCCGCCCGGTACCCCGCCGACCTTCCAGAATATTTCATCAGGATGCTGACCGATCGAGATGACCTCGTATTTGATCCTTTTGCCGGATCCTGTGTTACTGGAGAAGTGGCAGAAAGACTCAAAAGAAGGTGGATTTGCTGCGAACTTATCGAAGAATATCTAAAAGGCGCACGCTTTCGCTTTGATACAAAAATAAAAAACAAAACGAAGAAAGCATCTTCTTACAACCTCTCGCATCCCGCCGCTTTATGGGCCTAGCACAACAGGTGAAAATCCATTGCCTCAAGACGGTGGCAAGAAAAGACCCTCAAAAAAACCCAAGGTTTAAAATATGCCTGCTGTTTCTCCTTCCGTCCTAGTTGATTCTATCCTCAATGCCATCCAACAATCAGGAGGAACAGGTGTTTATACATCCGACCATGTACGCATCCACCCCAGAGAATTTGCCGTTCAACATTTGGACGAGACATTTTCTTTCTGGGTCTATGTTTGGACACTGACACACGGCGGGCACCGATCTTTGCCTGACGAACATCGCATCCAAATGACCTCGGTGGATTCTCCCTTGCGCCTCAATCCAAACGGTTATACAACGCTACTGGGTTACTTTCCCAATCTGGATATGTTCGCGGGTTTTGATATTCAGAGACATCGTACTTTTACAGCAGGCTCCCCTTCTGTACAAATCAATATCTCTTCTATCCACGCTGCCTTGCAAGATGGATTGTCTTTCACATTGAAGTGAAGGACAATAGAGAAATCGCTATTGCATTTCGTCCCGATCAATTTTTGAACTACATACGCAATGCGAATGTCCTACACCAACTTGGCACCGATGCTCCAGCATTTGATTTGATTGAAAGAGCAGTCAGATTAGACGAAATAGTACCACAGAACATCGCATCGCTCACTGTTGAAAGACAGCGAATTGTCGCAAATGTAAGTCGTTACGCGAGAGATGCCAATTTTCGTCGGCGAGTTTTAAGCGCGTATGAAAACCGTTGCGCGGTCACCCGAGCACAGCTTGTGGACTTTGAGCGTGTGGAGGAGATCGTCGAAAATTATGGCCTCGCACATCTGTCAAAAAACACAGGCGCAGTTCCCGAATACAGGAACCGCGCCTTTTTATGTTTTCCTGCGAGCAACGCGTCACCCCGCGCGAAGCCGATTGATCTTGCTCGCGGCGACCCCCGCGCCAAATCCATTGTCGATATTGACCACGGTCACGCCCGCCGCGCAACTGTTCAACATGCCCAACAGCGCTGCCAACCCGTTGAAACTCGCCCCATATCCCACGCTGGTCGGCACGGCAATGAGCGGCACGTCGACCAAGCCCCCCACCACGCTGGGCAACGCCCCTTCCATGCCGGCCACAACGACAATGACATGGGCAGACGCCAGACGTTCTCGGCAGGCCAGCAAGCGGTGAATCCCGGCAACGCCCACATCGTAAAGTGTTTCGACCACATTGCCCATCACCCGCGCGGTTTCCACGGCTTCTTCTGCCACGGGCAAATCAGATGTCCCCGCGGCCACGACCAGAATGTCGCCAATTGTTTCCGCAGCGGGCACCTCGCCAGCGACGACCACCGTGCGCGCGAGCGCGTTGACCTTCGCGCCGGGATATTTCGCGACAAGGGCATCCCGCATCGGCGCATGTGTGCGCGTTGCCAGCAGCGCCGCGCCCGATGACACAATGCGATCCGCAATGGCGACCACCTGCTCAACGGTCTTTCCCTCGCAAAAAATCACTTCGGGAAACCCCTGCCTCAGGGTTCGGTGGTGATCGACGCGCGCAAACCCCAGCTCTTCAAAAGGCAAGTGCGCGAGTTGTTCAACCGCCTCATCCACACCTGTTTGCCCCTGTTCAACGGCCTCTAACAGCGCGCGTATGCGTTCAGGTGTCACGCGGCCACCTCCGCTTTGATGCGACACAACAAATCCGTCAGGTGATGCGGGTCGTCTTCTGTCATCAATGCGCGGCGATAGCGCGCCGCGGCGGGCACGCCCTTGATATATGCCGACAGGTGGCGGCGCATTTCGAGGACCCCATAACGCAAGCCCTTGAACGCGATGGACGCCTTGAGATGGTGCACAGCCATGTCAAGGCGGTCTTCATCCGCGGGCTCTGGCAACAAGTCTCCCGTTTGCAAAAACACCTCCACGCGCTTGAAAATCCACGGATTGCCAATGGCCCATCGCCCCACCATCACCAGATCACACCCGGTTTTCCGCATTATCTCCTGTGCTGCCTCCGGCCCGCGCACATCGCCATTGCCAATCACGGGAATTGAAACCGCGTTTTTGACTTCCGCGATTATATCCCAGTCCGCCCTCCCCGAGAATTTTGCCTCGCGCGTGCGCCCGTGTACGGCAATGCCCGCCGCGCCCGAATCTTCGGCTATGCGCGCAACTGCAACCGCCTGATCGGCTTGCGCCCATCCACTTCGAATTTTCAGCGTCACGGGAATCTCCACTGCGCGCACCATTGCCGCAATGATCTGTCCCAATCGCTCGGGCACTTTGAGCAAGGCCGCGCCTGCATTTCGCGTCACGATCTTTTTTACCGGGCACCCGCAGTTGATGTCGATGATATCCGGGTTTCGCTCTGCCACAACCCGAGCCCCCTCGGCCATCACGTCGGGTTCTGACCCGAACAACTGCACGGCAATCGGAAACTCATCGGCCTCAAAATCGAGATATCGACTCGACTTTTCGCTGCCCTCGGCCAGGCCTTGTGCACTGACCATTTCCGTGACGGCAAAACTCGCGCCCTGTTGCCGACACAGCAGGCGAAAAGACCGATCGGTAATGCCCGCCAATGGCGCCAGCGCGGTGTGCCCGTGAATATTTACCCCGCCGATTTGCACGCCCATGGTCAATGCTCTTCCCGATAATTTTCCCGCGCCTCCAACAACACCTCGCTCAACTGCACGGCAAATTTCACTTGACTGTTGTCCTCGGGTTCATAGCCAATTTTCCTTCGCGCATTTGAGATCGTCCAGAAATTGTGTGAATTGCCACTGATACCGTAAAAGATCTGAAAGGGAATGCCGTGGTCATTTTCGATATTTTTAGCCTCAATGCTCTTCACGATTAATTGGACTTGATCCCGAATGCTCAAATAAGCCCCTAACCCGCGATGCACGCGCTTCAAATCGCTGGCTTTGGCGCGATCCATATCGGTCTCGCGCGGGCCGCCAATTCGAATCTGCACATTTTCCAATTTCTTGCCCTCATGCATCAATCCCGCTGCATACGTGAAGCCCAACAACTCGTACTGCGCCTTTGCCCAGCCGTAATAATTGTCGGAAAGCGGGTACATCTCTGGCGTTACAAATTCTTGTTTGCCCGCCCAAATCAAATTTTCGTAATAATCTGCCGCGTGATTTGAGCTGATGATCACCGCGCGGCGAACATTTTCCTCCACGCACGTCTGATACACATTGTGCGCCATGTCGATGTTGTTCATCTCTGCCCGGAAGCGGTCCGCCGCGTCTTTTGCACGCACAAATCCGCAGTGGATGATCGCGTCCTGTCCCCTGAAATGCGCCCGATACGCATCTCGATCCCGATTCGTCAAATCCGCAATTGCGACATCGCCGACTTCCTCGCCTTCGCGATTGGTCGTTTTTACGTCTAAAATTGTCAGGTCATACCGCTGGCGCAACGCGGGCAACATCCGCCCGGCCACATACCCCGCGCCCCCAGTGATGAGCACTTTTCTCTTTGCCATATCTGCTCCTTAATCAAGCACCTAACGGAAACGGCATCTCTGCCTTTGGAAAATGCCCAAAGCGATCTTTGCCGCGCAACAAGATGGGCTGCCATATCTGCTTGTGTGAGTTGAGATTGGTCTGCTTGACATCGGGCGGAATGAACCGGACCGTCAACCCACACCGCCGCCGGGTTGACCGATTGGGATTGCTCGCATGAAACAACTGCCCGTTGTGTACCGACATCTGCCCGGCTTTCAGCGCGATATCGACCGCTGCACTGTCATCTACGTACTCATCGGGAATCTCCTGGTTAATACTCAGCAAATTGCCCTCGCGCGTCGACTCGCCGTGCATTGCAATTCCATGGGCGTGCGATCCGCGAATAAATCGCATACACCCATTCTCCACATCCGCGTCGTCAATGGCAATCCAAGCCGTGTGCGCGATGGGCGGCGCGAGCCCCCAATACGTAATGTCCTGGTGCCAGGCGACAAATGCCTTTGCTTTTGGATCGGGATATTTGCAAAAAAAATGGGTTGACAACAGCATCACATCGTCGCCCATCACGGCCTGCATCACGTCTAAGACGCGCGCATCGGTTGCCAGTTGCCAGATGAATGCCTCGTCAAAATGCCGTCCCTGCAAACCAATCTGGCATTTCTCTTTCCCCTCGCGCGCTTCCAATGCGTCAAAGGACGCGCGAAACTGTCCGATCTCGCGTTCTGAAAACACATCGACTTGTGTCAAAAACCCCTGCGCCTCATAAATCTCAGCCAGAGCATCCAAAGACATGGTATTTTCCTTTCAAACAATTCAAACCCGCGCGCGGATCTCGCGCAAAAAGGACGGACTGAGGGTCCCGCGCGCAACCTCTGCCACAGGCCCTGCCATCGTCAGATTAAATGCGTCATCCACATCAATTGTCAACGCGCCGCCGGGTGCTTCTACCGTCACGGGTGATGCGACCAATCCCAAACGCACCGCAGCACTGGCCGCAGCGCAAGACGAAGATCCCGATGCCTGCGTTTCGCCGGCGCCGCGTTCCCAGATCAGAATGAAAATCTCGTGATCACCCATGGGCACAGCCAACTGCACATTCGTCCGCCGCGGAAAAATCCCGTGCGTTTCCAACGCGGGTCCCAAGCGCGACAAATCGCCGCGCGTCCAGTGTTGTCCCTTGGGCTTAAACACCACGCAATGGGGATTGCCCACGCTCACGCCCGTAAACACCATCTCTTCACCCGCCGCGGCAATCGGCTGTTCGAGCAATTCTTTCACCTCAAGCGAACACGGCAATGCCTTGGGGTCAAAGGTCGCCCGCCCCATCTCCACGGTCGCCGCACTCGCATCGCCCCATGTGTCAATGTGCAAATCGATGTGAACCAATCCCCCCGGCGTATCAACCGAGAATGACGTTTTGCGCGTTTTGCGCGTGGCATACAAATACCGGGCAAAAATCCTCAGCCCATTGCCCGATTTTTCCGCCTCACTGCCATCCGGGTTCCAGATTCGCAACCCAAAATCCGCGCGGCCAGAATTTTCCAATGTCAGAATCCCATCACTTCCAACGCCCCAGTTGCGATCACAAATTTTCGCAACGCGCTCAGGCGTCAACGCAAACGTCAGGTCTTTGGGATCCATCACAATATAATCATTGCCCAACCCATGTCCCTTAAAAAATCCGTTCTTCATCCGTGCTCCTGTCTTTTTTAGTCATGAATGGCCATCGCCCCCACAGTGCGCCAATACGTCATCCAAAGATCGCGCCACGATGTACCGCGCTGGCGACTCGCTTACAGTGAGCGCGCGGAAATGCGCTCGCCCACACTTGATCTTGGCATTTTCGGTACCTCTAAGATCGCTGTCCAAGACACTGCCCTTGGTTTCGACCACAAAGTACAGCCGCTCACCCGCCTCAGAATCGATCAAGACGGCCCAATCCGGGCGATACGCACCGAGCGGTGTGGGGACCTGGAACCATCCCGGCAACTTGGCGTACACCTTTACCGCGGCGTTCTTTTCCAGTTGGTCGGCAAAAGCGGCTTCCGTGTGGGAATCGTAGATGACGGCTTCATAAACTGATTTTTTTGTTTCCAATCGCGTGTTCTTCAAGTAACCGGTGAGTTCTTCGTGCTCAAAGAGTTCCTGGGCATAGTAGTACTCGTCTCCGACGCGCTGGTACTTGACCCCATCCACCAAGGCGAGCTGCTTGCAGCGATTGATGGCCTGCGCGGTGAGGGTGATGAACTGCTGGGGATTGCGCTTGAAATCCTCGAGACGTTTGCTCCCGGCGAGAACGCGCTGGATGCTTCGCCGCGTGAGTTGTGTGCGGTCTTGAAGCTCGGTGAGCACATCGGGAAGTTCAATTTCGGTTTCGCCCAGAACCGCGGTGGTTGCCCCTTCGCGCTCGGTCACTTCCACACCGGCCTTGCCGATGGCGATGTCGGCCTTGCGCCACTGGAGGCGGGTCCTTGGAATGGGCGGCGCGTCGCAAAGTGTTTGGATGCACTTTTGGAGCAACTCCTCGTTGTCAAATTCCAAGCGGTACGTGGTCTTGTGCTTGATGCGGTCCCAGAGTGCCTCGAACTCGGCACTGTGAAGCACTGCCCGCCGCGGGCGCACCGCGCGTCGCTCGTCGGCGTTCTTGATCTCCAGACGCCCGGCGAACTTATGCAGCACCTCGGTGATCTTCTCGCGATACGAAATGAAGCCCGCGGGAAGGGCAAGGGTGTCGTCCTCGAGCACCTTCCTCAGAGAATCCTGTATCCTGCCTTCCGCGTCAAGGTACCTCTCGGCCTTTAGGTGCTCCCACAGTGTCCTCGACCGCTCGAAGCCAAGCGATGCCCCTCGGCCGTCTTTGTCCGCGATCTGAATCGCCGCGAACTGATGAGGCGCAATCATGCCAAAGCGGATGCCCGTGTCGGCCTCAATTTCCTGCTGGAGATTCTCCGCGAACTCCTCGTAACGCTCTGTCGCAATGACTGTGAGCGTGTTGACCTCAAAACCGCGCTGCCGCTCTCCCTTTTGATCCACGCAAAGGCGCAGGCCGCGCCCGATGGTCTGCCGTCGCTCTCGCTCTGAGCGAATGTCGCGGAGTGTGCAGATCTGAAAGACATTGGGATTGTCCCATCCCTCGCGCAGGGCCGAGTGAGAAAAGATGAACTTGAGGGGCGTGTTCAAGCTGAGGAGTTTCTCCTTTTCCTTCATAATCAAGCTGTAAGCCCGCTCCGCGCTGTCGCGGTTGGTTTGGTTGTTCTCCGCAGTATCTGTCCAGCCGCCCTTCTTGTCAATGGAGAAGTAGCCGTTATGCACCTCCTCAACGGTCGCGTTGACATTGGCGGAAAGAAAAAGCGCGCGGTAATCTGGATGCACGGCGAGACGACGATACTCCTCCTCAAAAATGCGGGCGTATTCGCCTTTGACGGGATTGCCGTCTTCGTCGTACTGCCGGTAGCGATCCACCGCGTCAACAAAAAAGAGACTGAGCACCTTGATCCCCTGTGGGCAGAGCCGCTTTTCCTTATCGAGATGCTCCCGGATGGTGCGGCGGATCATCTCGCGCTGCACGGCGAGCATGTCCACATCGCCCCAAGCCTCTCCTATACGGAGATAGTGATCGCGGACCGGTACGCGCAGTTCAACGAACTCGTTGCCTTTTTCGACGCGAATCTCGCCAACGCGGCAGTTTCGGTAGATCGCGCGTTGGGTGGCTTGCTCCAAGTCGTCGCCATCTTGAACGTCGACCGCTCGGCACCGGACCCCGCCGGGTGTTTCGACATCGAGTTCGACTTTGGCACTGATCACGCCGCGCCGGTTGCGCGTTGATAACAGGCGGACGTAGGGCTTGTTGTGCGCGTCCTCAACCGTTGCCGAAGCCACTTCAATTTGCTTGACCAATTTGCGTTCGTAAGCGTCTATTGCATCGAGCCGATAGACCATCTGGTGCTTGTCCGTGTGCGTCGCCGAGTAGCGCAACGTGCAGAGTGGATTCATGGCTTCGAGGGCCTTCTTCCCCTGTCCCCTTAGGCCGCCATCTACGCTTTGAGGCTCATCCACGATCAAGATGGGTCGCGTGGCTCGAATGAGGTCAATCGGCTTCTCGCCACCCGTTTTCTCGCTGTCCTTGTAGAGGTTGTTGACGTCTTTCTTGTTGATAGCCCCTACCGTCACCACCATGATCTGAATTTGCGGACTGGTGGCGAAGTTCCGCACTTGACCGAGCTTTTTGGAATCGTAGAGGAAGTACTCGAAGGGCGTACCCGAATAGAGCGTGCGAAAGTGATCCTCAGTAATCTGGAGCGACTTATAGACGCCTTCCTTGATCGCGATAGACGGCACGACAATGACGAACTTGGTGAAGCCGTAGCGTTTGTTTAGATCGAGAATCGTCCGCAAGTAAACATAAGTCTTGCCGGTGCCCGTCTCCATCTCGACGGTAAAATCGCTAGAGGTGATGGCATCCGAGGGGGGCAACCCGTTGCGGAGTTGTATATCGTTCAGGTTTTTCAGTATCTCGTCATCGCTCAGGCTCAGGCGGTTGCCAATGCCGAGATCGTTTTCGGCAAAGCTAAGCTGGCGTTCCGCAAGGTCTGGCGTAACAGTGAACTCCGTGCGGCAGACCTCTTGCCCGCGGAACAGATCGCAGACCGCTTCAATCGCTTGAATTTGAAAATCAAGGTTGGGATCAAAATGGAGTTTCATATCAATAGTTGGAACATTTTTCAATGATGAGCCACAAAACGCACAACACGGCAGAACTGTCCGAAGTATTGATATCGTGCCTACAGGCTCCGCACATTTCCAAGCCCGTGCTGCTCCAGAATGGCCGCCGTGTTCGTCTTGGCGACATCATCCGCAAAGGCACTATCGCGGAAGACCACTGTGATGTCGCCGGCGGGAGCGAGTTCGGCATGCCAGTCGGAAATTCCGAGGGCCAGCGGCTGAACCTCCTCCCGAGCGATGCGCTCGTCAAGGCAGGCGATCAATGTCGCGGCACCAATGCAGCGCACGGCCTTGCCCGCGATGGCCCGAGTCTCAATGGGCATGCAGAGATCGAGGCCGAGCTTGAGCAACAACTCGTAAAGGATGTCTTCTTCACTCCGATCCGGTTTGATGTGGTCAATGCTGTCAAGTAGCGTGCCTTCCAAGTCGTCGGGATCGGGTTCCCATGCGCGAATATTGGACGTGTCGAGCTTAAAGACGCGAAAGCCGAGATCGCCAGCAAATAGCGGATTCTCGTCTCTGAGCGTATTCGCCACGCGGCGGAGGCGTTCTTTTGTCAGTTCAGTGAGCGTGCGCGGCTTGCCGATAGAATCGCAATATTTTGCGGCAATCCTCTGCTGGCGTCGGTCGGGATTGAGCCTTTCGGGGAGTTCAACCAAGAAACAACGTCGATTACCACCATCCATCGCATTCTGCGCGACGACAGAATGATAGAACGTACCAGAACCGGCGAAGCAATCCAAGCAAATATCGTCTTCGGATGTCACCATGCCGACGATTTCCTGAAGCACTTGCTCGTCTTTCGGATAATCAAAACAGGGCGCACCCATCAGAGACCGCAGGCGTTTAGAAGCGGCTCTTCCATCTTGGTAGAAGACGCTGTAAGGGGTTTGATACTCATGCTCATTCAAATAGGATTTTCTACATGGGACACTGTTCTCATCATTACCAAAGTGTATCCTACTCTCATCTATCCACTGCTGCATAGTTTCAGGTTGACTAAACCGCCAACCTGCAGCAGGCACCTTAACAGGCTTCTGAGTTACCGGATGAAGCACTTCGTATTTCGGTCCACCGCCTCCGGGCCATGAGATATTGTCGGGAAAGTAGATACCGCGCGCATCAACATGGGAATAGTGTCTATGCACCTTTGCCGGATGGTTATCGGACAAATCTTTATACCACTGCTTCAGTGCGTTGGTCATTGCCGCGAAATTGCCACCGTGCTTTTTCTTGAGTCTTTTGTATTGCGCGTAGATGTCATCGAGCCCCTTCTTGCGCTGTCGCCACAGCGTATTTTGCTCGCGCAGGTATCCCTGGTCGCGTGCGTAACAAACGATGTATTCGTGAGATATGGAGATGAGCTTTGAATCATTCTTTCGGCCTGCAGCCCACACCATGTCGGCAACAAAGTTCTCTTGACCGAAGATCTCGTCCATTGCCACTCGAAGGCGTGTATGCTCTGTTTCGTCTATTGATACGAAAATAGCTCCATCGGATGTCAGTAGGTTCCGTGCTATTTTCAGCCTCGGATACATCATATTCAGCCAGTCCGTGTGGAACCGTCCCGACGCTTCTGTATTGGAAGATAGCTTGCAATTCTCGCCATCGATCTGACCTGTGAGTTTGAGATAGTTTCCAACGCCATCGCGGTAATCGTCAGGATAGACGAAATCCTTTCCCGTATTGTACGGCGGGTCGATGTAGATCAACTTCATCTTCCCGGTGTAGCTCTTTTGTAGGAGTTTGAGCACCTCCAAGTTATCGCCCTCGATCATCAGGTTCTGCGTAGTGTCCCAATCAACGCTTTCCTCTGGGCACGGCCGCAAGGTTCCGGTGCCCGGCGCCAGCGCGAGTTGGCGCGCTCGGCGTTTGCCGTGCCAGTTGAGGCCGTATTTCTCCTCGCGCTCATCTATCGCGCCGCCGAGAAGCTGTTTGAGCACCTCAAAGTCGATTTTCCCCTCGGTAAAGGCTTCGGGAAATAGGGCCTTCAAGTATTCGATATTCTCAGCCACGACATCTGCCGAGCAGGTCTTGGGATCGTCAGCATTGAGCTTTTTCATCGGTTTCTCCGTGTTCACAATCTGGCACAGGCGGCATCACAGTCGGGCTGCAAGCGCGCTAACGCTCAGGCCAACGCAGCAGTTTTGGTTTTACTTCAACGTGATTCATGCCCTTCAAGCATTCCAAGATTCTATACGGTCAACGATTTTCTTTATTTCTTTTTTCCAATCAAATCGATCCGCCATTATGTCGTTCGTCATGTGTGGAACGCTTGACCTGGCTAAGTCCACCTTATCGACATTGCGCCGTTTCATATTAGATCTGATATATGACTTGCGCCGTGCTCCTCCTCTACGAGGGAAAAAGTTCTCATACTGTTCAGGATCAGGAAGCGATGAAAGGTCTAAAGCCTTCTTGAGGATAGAACTGGGAATATAATTCTCAATTTCCTTAGCCCGAGTTATCCAAATATGCGCTTTAGGTATTTCCTGGACCTCCGCGTTAATTCTCCTCACCCTACCCTTTATATCAGAACCTTTGGCGGGTCGGTCTCCGTCACACACAACAATGATATTCGGATTAACCCGTAGCAGATTTACAAGATCGGCTTCTGCTTTCTCGGGCGGTTTGAATTGTATCTGTGCCAAAAGCGATCCACCGTAGAATGCACATTGATAATCTCGTCCCTCCTGAAGACGGCCTTCCGAATAGAGGTCGATCCAGCGATTAAGATAAATTCGGTCTGATGGCCCTTCTACCCAAACTATGCCATTTGCTTGAAGCAAATCCGATGGTTTCGCACCCAACTCGGATACTACCCCGAGGCGATCAAAGTGTGCTGAAACTGCTGTCGTACAAGCTGACTCGCCATCATGTACAACATGGATTATCTGAGCGTTTTCCGACATTCCAAAGAAGTCCAGTGCTGTGCTTGAATGAGTTGTTAAAAAAATATGTATCTTTTTGTTTAGGGCGTATTCTTCAATATACTGAAAAAGCCGCCGTAGAAGTGCAGGGTGAAGGTTATTTTCCAGTTCTTCGAAAGCGAATACAAAATCAGATTGCTTTTGGTTTTCGTTCTCAATCTTAGGTACGACCAATAAATTCAGCAGAACCAAAAGAATGGTCTTTAGTCCACTTCCGGATTTGCTCAAAGGAATCAAACCCTTCTTATCTTCACCGAGATAGACCTCCCAGTGGTCTTTTGGTCCCTCTGCTTTTTCATCATCATGAAGTTGTACCTGAATTTCTGAAAACTGGCCGTCATTTCCAAAAATCGTATTCAGTCCTTCCAGAAGTTCGCGCTGGATAACTTCTCGAGGGAATTGTTCGTTAGAGGTAACGATGAAACGCCGTATTATGTTTGATGCTCCATTCCCGTCAGGTCTAAGTATTAGCTTAACCTCCGGCGGTTCGGTCTTAATATCTCGATCCGCAAGAAGTCTGCAGAATAATTTCCCGTTAAGCGGGTGAGTTTTTTCTTTTAAAATTTCTCTTATGACTGAAAGCCGGGCATCGGTCAAGAGTTCATTACAATCGGGGCAGGCTGCATTCAAGAGGTCTCCGTTTGAGTTGATTTCCCATGTTATCGTCGCGCCCACAAAATGTTTCCCATGACCGGCCCAGTGATTCCCTCCTAGTTCACCTCCGCTCGTGTTTTCGAGAAACTTACTTCTCAGTGACTTCTCATCTAACACGCCACGACGCCGATATTGCCAACCGCGGCTTTCGAGCGTGCCGTCGCATAATGCTTCAACCAAATCCAAGAGATGCGACTTTCCAGAGTTATTACGTCCGATGATGACGTTGATAGGCTCAATAGTATCGAAGCCAGCCCACTCTTTTTGAAAACAAAGATGTCCCCTGAAGTATATGGAATCAGCATTCATGGTGAGTGTTCCTTCTATGCCTCGCTTTTGCAGATCAAGGCATCATTATCTTCTGATGGAGGAAAACGTTTAGGAGGCTTCATATATCACCCTTCCCTCTTGCAGGGCGGGCTTAATGACCAGCGCGTGGCTGTCCTTGAAGCGTGCCACATCCTCGGGGGCGACCACGATCGCATCAACCGCGGCACCGACGCCATGCAGTTTCCTGTATATCCGGGCCATGAGCGTGAGCGCGTCTGCGCCCTCCTTGATGATGAGCAAGTCAACATCGCTATTGGGCCCCATGCCACCTCGAACAGCGGATCCGAAGAGGATGATCTTCTCCGGTTGGGCGACTGCCACAATGCGCCTGATGATGTCGTCCAATGTCTTTTGATCGAGCATGCTTCATGCCCCAATTTGCGAAGTTTTCAATGCGGCAACACGCGAAACAGCGCGAATGAAAAATGCGGTGCTGGATCGACCATATCGCGCCTGTCCTGTAAATAGCGGTGCTTTTGCTCTTCGGGCGAGAGGGTCTCCATCTCCGCGAAACCCAGGCGCGACATCTCGGCATTTAATTCCTCGGGCGTGAACTCGGATATCATCGGCTCCCCAAGGCGGGCCACGAGGCGGTCCAGCTTGTCCGCGAGGGACAAGCCCCACTCGGGAATGAGATGCTTGGCGAGCTTATAATCGAGAACGATGCGACTGCCCGGCGCGGCCGCGTCTGCAACACAGCCAAGCGTCTCTCGTATCGCGTCCTTTGTGAGGTAATACGTTGTCCCCAACCATGAAAAAAACGCGGGTGTCTGCGGATCGAACCCCGCGCGGGAGAGTGCCTCGTTCAGGCGGTCAGTCTCGAAATCAATGGGAACGAACACCAAATTGGGTGGGATATCGCCATTGGCACGGCGCACTTGTTTCCGTTTCATTTCCTGAGTCGCGGGATGATCCAACTCGAATATCCGCACGCGGTCCGCGAGTTCCTTGTGGCGCAGGGAAAACGTATCGAGCCCGGCGCCGAGGATCACATATTGGCTGACCCCCTCGGATATCGCCGCCTGAAGACCGTCCTCGGCATAGCACATCCGCAGAATGACCTCGGTGTGTATGGGATGGAACGCGCGCATCAGCCTGTGGACCACGATCCAGTTGAGCAGTCTGTTCTCGACCATGAGACGCCAGAAAAGCGACAACATGTCAATCGCATAATCGTCAGAGAAAATCGGGGATTTGTTCCACTGCCAATGATGCGCGCGTATGCCCGCTGCAAGTGTCGCTGTCGTGCTCGTCCCGCGCTTGCGCGAGGATATTTGGGGTTGAAGTGGCGGCATGAAATTGGGTTCCTTCTCAATTTCAAGATGAGGTCGTCAGCGCGTGGAGCAACGGAAGATAGCGACGAAGTGCTGTCATGACCCGGATGCGCGAATCCGGATCCCCAAAGCCGGCGTGGATGTGCATGCCACCGATGAGGTACCGGCGCAGGGTTTCCTGAAAGAGGACCACCCCAAAGTGCTCGTAGCGCGCCTTGGGGGTGGTCAATTGCGCCCGCCATTCCGCGAAGGGATGGGTCGAAGCTGCTATCAGCGTGGCCCCGACTTCTCTGCCGCGCCGGCCACTATCCGACGGGTCTCGCATAGCACGGCGCGCAAGTCCGCGACCGATTCGCAGACCCGGGTATTGGTCGCGATCTGGCTGCGGAGGAGCTCCCGCATGACCTTGTGCGGCCCGCTGTTCTTTTTGCAAGTCTCGAAAATGCCCAGATCCGGATCCGCAAGCAGATCGCGGGATTCTGGATCGATGAGGAAAAACTCCTCTTCGATTCCGAGGGTGATATTGAGAGCCTCGTCATTCTCGCTACTGTTCGCACTGTTTAGATGTTTGAATTCCATGTTTCACCTCTTACGGGGTCTTTGAAGCGATCGCAATACATGGCCTTACACCCAGCATCAGACGCTCGTCTTTGGGTTCTGGTATAGGATCGCCGAACGCTCTCGCGGTGTCAATCCAGAGTTCCATTGCTTGATTGACGTACTTGAGCGCGGCTTCTTGCGTGTCCCCATGCGCCATGCATCCGGGCAACTCTGGTACTTCCGCCACAAACGCGCGGTCTTCATTGCTCCAATAGAGAATGATCTCGTATTTATACATCACTTGATCGCTTAATCCTTCCACACCAACACCACGGCCATTGCTTCGTCCAAGCGCGTGTACAGCAGATCAAACGCCTCTGCGGCGTCCTCAAAACCAAAGTGATGCGTCACCATCGCGTTGGTTTGAATCCTTCCTTCCATCAACAATTGGATAGCCAAATCCGACCCTTGTGGCCGGCGCATGCGATTCAGATACCCCCCCACCAAGCGTTTGCCCTGAATTTTTGACGAATCAAGCGGTAGGGGTTCACCTTCATACAACCCCAAAACCTGCAACAATCCGCCCGCGCTCACCATATCTTGCGCCTGCAAAAATGCCTGTGCGCCCGCGCGTCCGCCCACGGCTTCGACCACGACATCTGCGCCCAGACCCCCTGTGAGATCCCGCACTGCTGCAATCGGATCCGTCTGATTGACATTTACCACGGCATCTGCGCCCAACTGCTCGGCCAAATCGCAACGCAGGGACAACGCATCCACCGCGATCACTCGGCAATTGTGCAACGCCCGCGCGACTTGCATGCAGCAACTTCCCACCAACCCCTGTCCCAATATCGCCATAGTATGTTCCCTATCTGCCCCGGTTTCCCGCATCCACAGCACCGAACTCGTGAGCAGGGGCCAAAAGGTCGCTGCCTCGGATGAAATCGCATCGGGCAGCGAAACCACAGACGGTTTGTTGCGCGCATGGACAACCTCAACAGCCGCGTACTCGGCGTGCGGTGCCAGAGCCGCTACGCGCTCCCCCATGGAAAAATCATCGACCTGCGCGCCCACTTGCACAATCGTACCAGCCAGCGAATACCCCATGATTTTGGGATCAATCGCCTCTTCTCGCACATACCGCCGCCAGATCTCAGATCCTCTGCTGATCAGCGTGCGTTCTGTTCTAATCAGCACCTCTGTTTGTCGAATCTCTGGTAAAGGCACGTCTTCGATCTCAATATGATGTGCACCTTCGGGTTTGATTACGCGCTTCATAAAAAGCCCCCAGTGATTACAGATCACGAGTCAAATGGGCAGAACGAAATTTGTGATGCAATCAGTTGTCAGCCCGCACTTCGTTTTTCATCACCCAATTGTACATCGCCCCGGCCCGTTCAACAACTCGGGGCACATCTTCGCGCAACATCAACCGCTCATCCACCAGTTCCAGCGCGGCTTGCACCACATCGCCCAAATACGCTTCACGGGTGCGATAGCGTTTGGCAATCGATTGTCGCGCGTCTCCTTTCCGCTCATCTTCATCCCGCGCAAACGGCACCCACATCCCATCAAGCCCCACAAGGGCATCGGTCGCGCCGTGTTGTCGATAGCACCATCCCGTGAACGTTCCCAAAGGCGCGGTCACCTCGGGCAGGCGAATGCCCGCGACCTCATTGCCATCTTCATCCACCTGGGGCACACGCACGCCAAAAGGACGCCCTTTTTCAGGCGGCTCCCAATCGATGATGCCCTCATCCCATCTGTTCCCCCAGTTCAATCGCAAGGGTCGCCGCATGCGAGCAGGACTTTGCAAGTGAACGGCTGACGCCGTTGTACACCGCTTGGGGATGGTGGGAAATTTCAAGTCCGCAGCATCGACCAAAGAGCCATCCGAAATGCGACCATACCGACTTTCAGGAGGTTCAACGCCCGCGCGCACCCAACGGTCTAATGCAACGAAAAGTGCGCGCGCTGCATAGCGAAAATTCACGGGATTGGGCGGCACTGTCCGACGCGGTTTTTCAGGGACTTCACCCGGTCCGTGTTTTGTGCTTGCAAAGTGATAAATGCGAACCGAAGGATGAATCGCGACATCCTCTTGTCCGCTCACATCCGTGTGAATCAAAGACGCACTGCGGTTCCAGTATTCGGTCGAAGTATTGGTATAAAAAATGCGAGGGGTCACACCCGCGGCGTCACAGCGATCCAACAAACCGCCCCTTTCCTGAGTCTGCGGATCGGTTTGTGGCAAATCTGTAAACGGAAACCATTCGGTGGGATACAACGCATCAAAGTGCGCGCTGGCATGTCTCGATGGCTGTGCAAACCGATGGTTAAATGATCCCCGCGCGCCGCCTGCGACATTGGCAAATATCGCATCAAAAACCTGTTGGCCCGCTTCATCCCGATTAAAGCCCTCATACAACATGTGCCGCAAAAAACGCCCGCTTTGCGACGACCCGAAAGCATAAGCCCGCTCAATCGCACCGCCCAGGGGATTGTCCTCCGTTTCGTACTTCAGAAACGATACAAAATCACGGGTTGCGGCAAAACCCGTTCCCATCACGGTTGGATTTTTTGCCGTGTAAACCAGATTGTAAATGCGCCCGGGGTCAAACCCCTGCGGAAATCGGATCGCAGCGCGGCCGTCTTTCAGCCGATCAAACATCCATTGCGCTCGCCCAATTGCCTCGGGTTCACAATATGGATAAGCCCGCACAGTGAGCACGGCATCGCCCTCTTGCACGGGTTCGTAAGGAACGTGATAGCGACTGCCCAGCGAATGCAAATCTGTCTTTGCATCCACGACAATCTCACACGACACGGGCCCGACAGCATCGACCATTGGCGCGTCCAGTGTCATCAAATGGGGATTGCCAGCCGCTTCAGACGGCACATCGGCCTGCCAACCACACGCAGCAACTGTATAACCCTGCCGCATTAAAAAGCCATCGCCAAAATGTGCGGCAGTGTCGGGCATATTCGATCCCGTTGCCAGATTAAACATGGGCAGGATATTTTTTCGCCCGCGGTTGACCACATTGTAAAATACCGTGCCATTGCCCCGAACGACATCAACCGGCTTGAGCACATACACATCTGATCGAAAAATCACCCGGCCGTTCTCATCAACGGGTGCCAGATTCAGATCGACAATCGCCCTGTTTTGTTTGCGATTGGGATCAATAGCAAACCGCGCATGGCCACAAAGTGCTTCATAAGCACCCACAGCACCAAATGATTTGCCATTGAGCACTGTTTTCCGAGATGTAATTTCCAATTGTGTGAGCATAATCCACCTGCGGAAAGACGTGAGATGCGAGAGCACCACACTGCCACTAGAAAGTGATCAATATCTGCGTTCTTATGTGGCTGCTTACCTCTTACCTTACCAACACCGTCTCTTGAATATCCGTCCGATAAACCCAGGTCCCATCCTTGACGTAGTGCGTGGCAAATGCGAGACGGGGCCGATTCAATGATCGATTGGCAAACGATCCGTGAATCGTCCGGCTCGTAAAAAACACCCCGCCACCCTTTGGCACGCGCAAATAAACCACTTCATCCAAATTTAGACCCTGCACCTCGTGCGAATGCATGGGTTCATCCCACGCATGTCCATCAGGCCCACGCATCTGATAGACCTTCTCCCAACTTGCGTGTTCGCGGCTGTCTTTTGGCCGCGCGGTTTCATATAATGGTCGCCGGTGACTGCGCGGCACCACACACAACCCCCCGTTGTCGCGGTCTGTATCATTCAACGCGAGCCAGCACGCCATCAAGGTCTCGGGTTCGTTCCGAATATAATGCACATCCTGATGCAGTGCCACACCGGTTCCGCCATGGGGCTGTTTGTTCATATACATGGTTTGCACGACGCGCGGATGCCCCTTGAGCAGTTGCTCAACAAGACCCGAAATTTTGGGGTGCATGGCCAGATATCGCCAGTGTGGATCTGCCGCGTAACGCCTGAGTCCCAATTCTCGCCATGCACGGGGTTTGCGTTGTTTGTCGCCGGCGAGAAACGTCTCAATTTCCGCATTGGTCAACAACTCGCGGACCACGAGAAATCCTTCGTGCTCGTACTGTCCGACCTGCTCGGCTGTCAGTGTCATCACGGTGCTCCTCAATCAACGCCTGGACGCAGTGGAACCAATTGCGTTTCTATTTTTTATTTTTGCCCCTCAATACCATCTGATGGGATCGGTTGCCCACACCGCTGCCATTAAAGCGCGGTGAGATCAAAGGGGTTGGACCAGGCCTTGTTGCCATTTGGCGCAATAATCTCGAAACGCACGTGTTTTGCGTTAGGTCGCAGTTCAAATGTGGCGGTCTCAAACAACTTACCGCCCTCGTGGTATTCGGTTCCTCTCGAATCTAATACTGCGGCAATGCGCTGTGCAGGCGAGCATGTCACCGTGGCTTCAGCCGCGCGCTTTTCCCCGGCGCGGCGCAACTGAATGTCGAAAATTTCTGGCCCTGTTGACGAATAACTCGCGCCAGATTCCAATGCTTCGACAATTGCCGCGGGCGACCGTTCCCTTGCGCGCACCATTGTCCAGCCCTGATAGGTATCGCGATCTTCTGAATCGGCCGCGTGAGAATCGTCATTGGCCATTGCGGGTCGCAATTGTCCCGACAAATCCATCCAATCATCCCAGTGTACAGAAGATTCGCCGCGCCCGGCGCACCGACAGGTCGTATTAAAGACTTCAATTCCGGCCAACCCCGTCAGCGGCATTGTATCTCGCAAAATATTGACCGCGCTCCAGTGCGGGTGCGCGAGCCAGATGGAACCGCCCTGTTTTTTTACCGCATCGATCACATGTTGCGGCGGCATCGCCCGAGCATCCATATCCTCCGCGACATTGAGTGCCACAAAGTGGTGGCGTTCGCCGCCAAAGGGATTGTCGGGATGCAGTTCAACGCCTTGAATCAGCGTGAAATTTTCAGGACAAGTCAGGGTGTTGACAAATGTGATGTCGTTGTGATCGGACAGACACAAATAATCGTAGCCCTGATTGACATACCCATCCACGCGTTCCTGCGGCGATACCCGCCCATCCGAATTTGTCGAATGCGCGTGCAAGTTGCCCTTCAGCCACATATAACCATCGCCATCAGACAGAACAAATGGATTGACCAACCCATTTTGTCGATACATAAAACAACCTCCTCGATCGCGAATAGGAGGGACAAAAAGAAAAGAAAATCCGCTTTGCATCCCATCTATCCATGTGCAATTCCTCTATTTTGCCACCAAATTTTGCCATCTCGAACAGACGCCCGGCAAACCAAACGCCGCTCGCCCATCAGCACCTGCGCCATAGAATCGGTCAGCTCAAAGGTGCCCTTTTCCAATTCAAAAATCGCGACATCACCCGCCGCGCCAACACCCAAGTGCCCGAGATCGTCGCCCCGATCGATCACCCGCGCCGGTTCGAGGGTGGCGCGTCGAATCACATCTTCGAGCGACATGCCCAAATTCAAAAACTTGGACATCGTCGTGGGCAAATCATAGACGGGGCCATCGATATTCATCGAGTGAATATCGCTGCTGATGGTATCGGGTGGAAATCCATCTTCTATGGCTGCGCGCCCCACGTCATAACTAAAACTGCCCAACCCGTGACCAATGTCAAAAATCACCCCGCGATCGCGCGCATCCCATGCTTCGGAAATCACTTTTCCCCGGGGGTCGATAATCGACGCGGGTTGTGTGCCGTGAAAACAGTGGGTAATAATATCCCCGGGACGCAGGGGTTGGATCAAGTCGCGCAGGGGCACATCCGCGTTGCTGATATGCACCATCAGGGGTTTTTCACACCGATTGGCGGCCTCGAGGGCAATGTGCAACAAATCGCGCACATCCGCATCGCCGCCCACGCCTTTGTACAAGCGCACCTTCACGCCCAGCGCGGTTTTGGGATGGTTCAAAACCGCGCGCGCGCATTCACTCGCCGACACATAGCCCTCATACACCATCTCGCCACGCCGCCAGGGCAACCCCACGCCCGACAGATTGACATAAGCGAGAATGCGCGTGGAAGACGGCTCGATCACATAGCGCTCCAACCCGCGATAATTGATCCATCCCGCAGTCCCCGTATCAACACTCGTTGTCACGCCCGTGCGCGGGCACAAGTCATCGGCCTCGATCCCAAATATCGACACATCCTTATACACATGGGTATGCAAATCGATCAACCCCGGCATCACGAGACACCCCACGGCGTCGATCGCGGAATCGGCATCGCCCAAATCGCGGCCAACAGCCGCCACCTTGCCGTCCTTCAGCGCCACATCCAGCGCGCCATGCACGCCATTTGCCGGATCCACCACCCGGCCACCTGTTATCAATACATCGTATTGCTCTGCCATATCCAGTCCTCACGATCGCGCTGCAATATACGCTTTGGCATCAATTTTTCCCGCGTCGATCAAGGCGCGGAACATCGCCACAGTCTCGCCCACGCCTTGGATCAGGGGCCTGTGCGCCACCGCACCAATCGCCGCGTCTAATCCCCTGCCATCGACCTCTTGGGGAAATGGCAATGGAGTATCTTCGAACGCAATCTTGTCCGCTGCTTCGGGCGCCGCCCGATCAATCGCATCTTTCACGTCCTGCATATCCGGTGTAAATCCGCCCAGATTAAATGCCCCGGCCCCCGCGTAATCCGCGCGGGCAGCCTGAATAAACGCGCGCGCGGTATCATCGGCATATTGAAAGACCGTGCGTCCGCCATAAGAAATGCGATAGGGCAGGTTGGCCGCCGCGGCCAGCATAGCCGTTGTGGGCGTCGATGTAATGCCTTGGTCGCGCCCCACCCCATAGACCACATAGGGCCGAAACCCAATGGACGGCAGACCCGCGTCCAGCCAGTACACATGCGCGGTGCCCTCGTTGGCCTGTTTGAACACGCCGTAATGCGTATGGGGCATCCGCGCGGAATCATCTCGCATCACAGTGCCCGGCGCGTAGTCTTCGGGCGCGCCAAAAACCGCCACCGAACTCGCGTAGACCACTTTGCCAATGCGCGCCCGCCGTCGTTTCACCGCTTCAAAAACATTGACCGTGCCCACCACATTGACGCGCGCGCCGAGCGGCGGGTCGGCTTTGCAGAACGGCACTTGAAGCCCAGCGAGATGAATGACATGCGTAATGCCATGCTCGTCCAACGCGCGTTCAAACGCGGGCAAATCCGCAATATCGCCAGCGACAAAATTCACCTGCGCCAGTTCGCTATCCGACAGCAGCAACTGCAACCGGCGCGGCTTAGTCGCCAAGTCAAATACCGTGACCGGCACTCCTTCGCGCACGAGGTTACGCACCGCCCACGCGCCAATGCACCCCAACGCACCCGTTACCAAAAAATGTTCATCAGCCATAGTTTCTCCAAAAAAAATCCGTTGATATGCCAATCACCAACGGATTTTTGTCGCACAGATTAAGCCTTTAGAATGCGGTTAGAACAACAAAACCGATACCGACTTCTGGATCATGGCAATAGACACCGACGCCATACCCACGAGAGCCATACCCACCGAAAAGCCCACCGCCAATACCGTTGCGTACAGGCGCCATTGTTTTTTTCCAAAACGCTTCCAGAAATAGTAGCGGGCAATCAACGCGCCGATGATCTCGGTGATCATAAAATGCGGAATATTGGTCAAACTCCGCACATAGCCAAAGATGAGCAAGATGGGCAACCCAAACACGGAAAGGAAAGCGAATGACACGAGGCAAATGACAAAGCCAGTAAAAATAACCCAGGGTTTCAGAGCCTCAAACAAAATGGGCTGATCGTCAGACGACTGCAAAAACGCGCCGTCAAAAGAAGACACTTGATCGACCTCGTACTGATAGAACAATTCTCGCCCTTGGGGATCCATCGCCCGGGAAATGACCATTTCCGGATTTGGCGTATTCACGTGCATGCCATTGTCTGCACTGCGTATTTCGGGCGCGGAAGGCAACCCTTGTGCCAATGCCTCGGAAATATCGGGCGGCGCGCGACTCATCGTTGTCGCCGGATAGGGCGGGGGCTGTGCGTCTTCAAAATTGGTGTAGAAATGCGCGGTGTTTGACCAAGGGCCATACCTGCGCGCTTCAGCGGGCACGTCTTCTGGATTATCAGCCGTTGCCCGCACCCGCCAGTACCACCACGCATTATTCGACAAATTGGCCGGCGTCCACGTCACGATACCCTCTTGCGAAAAATCTACTTCCCCGCGCATGGTGCTGGTAATCCACACGCATCGCTGAAGCGCGCGCAAAGGCCAGAACAATTGTACGTAGGGGTATGAACTGGACGGAATGGGCGCGAGTTTCCAGATATAGGACCAGTACATAAAACTGGTGATAAAGACCAGAGGCACCATAAAAAATTCGGCCTTTAAGATGCTCGTAAATTTGGTGCCCGTCAGCTCGATCTCCCTGAAGCGTTGGGCTGCCGCGCCGTAGTTATCCAAGCCAAAATCCACAAACCAGATATGAATGCCCCTGAAACCACTGAGGAAAATGGTGGCTTCTTTAATATAGGGGATGCTCACGTTTTGCCCCACCATACCGTCTAAGCGGGCATTGACAAACGAAATGAGCGGCGTGTACACAAATGCAAAAATAAAGAAAAAGACCAGCAGGGTGATGGTCACCAACTGCGGAAACAGAATTTTTGACAGAACAATGGTGTACAAACTCGCCAAACAAAACAACACCACGCAGATCCAAATCTTAAAATCGCCCCGCCCGGTCGGCGTCTCCCACGACCCCTCCTCGGTCTTTTCAATCCGCGCGGTTCGCACGCCCCGCCACACCTGATAGAACCCGATGACAGTAATGCCAAAGGTAATGCCAATGCCAAAGCTCATCCAGAAATCAATGCCCGTCACAAAGTGCGTCTGGATGGTGTCCATCCCCATAAACCAGTGGGGCATATAGCCATAGTGGTGTAAGAAAGGGCTTGCAATCGTGTGAATCATCACCCCGATAAAGGCCCCCATCACGGCCCAGAAGGGCGCGAGAAAACCCGCAAAAATTGGCCCTAAGTGCAAGGTGAAACCCAGTGGCGTCGCGGGCAAAAAATATCCGGTATATTGCGTGAAATCGACAAATGGGATCGGGATGAGTTGCACGGGCTGTTCCATAAACGCACCCGTAATGGCCGGCACAGCCACATAAAGCATCCCCCACACCACGCCGATCACCGCGCCAATGGAAAACATGCGCCAACGCCACGTGATATCTCCGCTGCTTTCTTCGGCCAAGGCCATGGCCCCATGCGCGTTAATAGGTGCAAATGGAAACGGCAATTTTTCGTAATCGGACGTAATGCGGAACAACACATAACTGGCAGAAAACCACGCAACGCGCCCCATAATCGTGCCCAGCACCAGAAATGTAATCGGCCAGAACCAGTCCGCGTGTAAAAACGTGCGCTCAACCAGAGCCTCGGAGTTTGCCGGGGGCGCCCACCACCACAGTTCGCTCAATGCCTGTTGAATGCCAAATTGTACGGCCGCGGGCGACTGCACAAAATACTGATGCCACAGCAGACCTTCAAACGCATTGGACTCGCGATTGACCAGCGAACTCGTCACGTAAAACAGCAGATAGACTTCCTGCCGCTTGAGCGTTGTGAACGAGCGCTTGGCCAATTCGATAAACAGGATAATCGTGACCCACTGCGCGGCCGCGCCAATCGAGCCGCCGATCATCAGGTCGAGATAAATATTGCCGGGCACCATCACGATTGACACAAACAACGCCCCCACGATGGTCTTCATATTGAAGCCATCGACAAATTCGTCGGGATCGTCGAGCAGGTCGCGATACTCTTCGATCTCTTCAAACTGAATATTTTTCTTTTTGGCGTCTTTGTTGCGTCTCAAAAGATTGCTTAAAGCCATGAATTTCCCTGTGTCGTGATTAATGCTATGCGTTGACCACTTGAGCAGACAGCAATTCTCGCCCTTTTTCCGTGTATTTGGCGCGATCGGGAGGCTCAATCGTGCGCCAGATCAAAAACTGTTTGCGAAGCGCGTTCATAAAGCCTTGATTGCCCCGCCGCCACGAAGCCGCATCGCCCGAAAGCCGATCTATCGTCAGCGTCATCGCAAAAATATCGTGCTCACCTGTGGAAACCGCTTCAAAGTGTACCTGCTGACGCACGCCCAAATCATAAGGCGCCAACCAGATCGTCGTATCAATCGTATAGCCCCGTCCCGATTCCGTTTCAATCGAGCCAAATCGCGCGCCATTCGTATAAAACGCGCCCATGGACTCGCCCATGTGCGACTCAAAATAATCCACCAAAAACACCGACAGCCCAAACACGTCCTTGCCACCAACGGTAAAGGGAAACTCAAAATGCCAGTGATCGCCATCCGGAGCGGGCAACTTCCAACGGCGCGTCACATCCGGCACGGCCATGAGGGACGCCTGGCGCGCGGGATAGAGCGACGACAGCAAAACCACCAGCATCACCAGCGCGGAAGAAAGCACCGTTGACAAGGCCGAATAATTCACGGAAAGCCCTTGCAACCACCCCTGCCACAACAAAATTTTGGCCACGCCCTGCCCCAAAAGATACCCGACAACCGTGCCCAAAACCGCGTAAACACACGCCTCGGCAATAAACAAAAACGCGATGTGTACGGGCGCCAACCCCACAGAGGAATAAATGCCAATTTCGCGGAACCGCTCGTACACGGATCCCATCATCGTATTGAGCACAATCAGCGCGGCCACGAGAATGGGGACAAACAAATTGGCCATGCCGGGCAGTGGCCCCCACCCCAGCGAACTGTAAATCGCCACCCTTATGCTGCCATCGGACTCGGGAATGCCCGCGTACAACACCACCGACAACCGCGATACGTATTCTTTGATCTGCGCTTCGACGTCAATGCCATCGCGCAAACGAATCGCCACGGATTGAAGTGGGCTGCCCACTTCGCGCAACATCTTGTAGGGAATAATGGCGATGTCGTCGGGGTCAATGTGCTCAAACGGCATGTTCTCGAGCTGCGGCTGTTCCAAGCCCTGTTTTTCCCGCGTTTCCTGCTGGCTTATCCGCGCGACGACTTCCTCATCCGTCAGCTTAAAATCGGCCGGACTCAACATTTCGCCATCCAGGTCCAGATGATTCCGCATTTTTTCCGCGTCGATCACCCCCACCACCTTCAACTGTTTGCCGAACAAGCGCACGTATTTTTTCCCGACCTCTTCGCTCGACACATTGAGCAACTCGGCCATCTTGCCGGGCAAAATACACGCAAATTCGCCCTCTTTAAACCAACGCCCGTGACGCAACAGCGTATCGATCTTCGTGACTGAGGGTTCATTGACCGACAGCCCCAAAATGCCCAGCACTTTGGTCGATTTTTCCGTCGTTTCAATGGGTGTCTTTTTCATGTCTCGCGTCACGTACCAACTGCGCGGCGCGATTTCGCCTTGATCAAAAAAATTGATGCGGGCATAGTCATAAGCCGTGTCTTCTAGCGGCCCCCAAAACTGGCTGCGGATCAACATCCCGGGGTATTTGCCTTCGACATCCAAGGCGAGTTGCGAAAACGTCAGCGTCGTCTTGATCGAAGTAAAAGACAACACGGTAAATGTCAACAAGACCAGCGTGACAAAGGTCAGGCAGGTACGCATTTTGCGCTTCTTCAAGTTGGCAATGCCCAACTGAAACGCGGCCACCGACGCGCTCATCCGCCCCACATCCGTATCGTGCAACAAGACCTCTTCTGTGCGCAGCCGTCGGATATTTTCGTGAAACTTGCTCGACACAATGGAAATCACGAAAATCGCCAGCGCCAAGATCACAAAGGCCAGCAAAATTACAAAGGGATTCGACAGTTCAAAAGCCGGATGCACCTGCGAGAGAAACAGCCAGATCACGACAAAAACCGCGCCGAACCCCCCGATTTGCATGCGAATATCGGAAAACGCAAAAACCAACCGCTCGACAAAAAATGCACACGGAATGACCAGCAGCATAAAGAAAATCACGCCGCGGATCACGTCGTTTTGCGTGTCTTTTACGTCTGGATACGCTTTGGATTCCAAACCCATGCCCGCGCGCGTATGCTTGACAAACAAATCCCAGCGTTTGTCTTTCATCGCGGCTTCGGCCAGATCCAGGTGGTGTTTGGCCTGGGCGTGCAAATTGGTCATCCGCTGGTTTTCTATCGAATACTTTTCCAATTCGCGCATCCGCGCCTCGTTCAGCGTCCACATATCTTTTGCCGCCTGGAACGAAGAGCGAATAAACGACCCGTGTTTCACGGTTTGAAAACCCTCGCCGTGGGCGATTTCCACGCTTTCGGCACTTTTCGCGTTCAGCAACAAATAGCGCACCCCGATCTCTCGTTCCCGCATCACAATTTTGACCCGCTCGCCCGGCGTTGTAAAAATGGTGGCAACCGGTTCATCTGAGCCAAAGCCAATGGCATAGCCGTATTCCTGCGGCGCGGTATTGCCGGGGCCGAGCACGCTGATGCTCGACAACTTGGTGAGATACCGGGGATCGACCGTATCGTAAAAATCCGTTGCAATACACGGGAACAAAATCCGCGTGCGCTTGGAAATCCACCAGTCCATGTCGAACTCGCCCCGATAAATGCGCGCCTGACGCCCGTGATTGGGCGCGTAGGTAATTTCCCCGCTTTGCGGATCCATGTAAAACGCTTTCACATCCACGCGGCGCTCGGCAATGCCCGGCATATAAAATTCGCCATTTTCATCCGCGATGTCGTAATAGACGCGGCGCACGCCTTTCACCGATTTGTCAATGCCCATTCGCAGCGAAGCAATCGCGCCGGGCCGAGGGCGGTCGGGTATAATGCTCCGCCGGGGAAACGTGCGTACAAACCCCCGCAACCCGCGCATGCGATCGTCGGGATCCAACTTGTAATCGGGCAAAAAATCCTCTGAATTTAATCCCAGATCGAGCACGCCAGCGAGGATGCGAACCTGCCCGGTGAGGTTTTTGAAATTCACATACTCGGGTTTATCCAGCGGGGTATCCACCCGAAAGCGCGCGTCGTTTACCGTAATCAAAGACAGCGCCGGCGTTCCCGCTTCCAAAAAGACTTCGCCATCTGTTTTTAGGATTTTTCCCGGAACGTACATGTCCCAGCTCATGCCGCCTTTTGGATTGATCCCGTCGATGAGGGCATCCGCGGGATCCAGATCAAAATGCTCGGCTATCGCCTGTGAATAATGCACAAATGACTTGCCAAATGGCGTAAAGAAACGCTTGTAATAATAATTGCGCGTGCTGTTCCAAACCCCAATTTCATCGGTCTGACTCGTCAGATCCAGAGAAATCAACAGCGGGAGGTCGAGGGGTTCGGTCATCAGTTCGGCAAAATGCTTTTCTTTTCGAGAATGCCTGCTCAAAAAATCGCAAATGCCCCTGAAGCCCAAGTGGTGCCCAGAAGATGCGAGAAACAACAGCGTGTGTTTGGGCGGATATTTGCCGAAATATTCGGCCAACTGCATCAAACCCACAATGCCACACGCCATCTCCGCGCCCGGCGCGAGCGCAGGCACCACAGACATCGCATCGTAATACGCGTTGATCACCACGATCTTTTCGCGCAACGCGGGATCGGTGCCGCGAATATAGCCCAAAATGTTCCGCGTCTCGACCTTTTCCCAATCCATGCGCGCGTTTAACGCCACATTGACCTCGCCCGGGGAGGCGATCAATGCCTTGAGTTTTTCACCACTGCCCTTATCGATCCAAAAACGCTCAACCCCGTTGGGCACCTGCAAAAATTTGGTCTCTGCCTGCGCGGTAAACGTGGAATCCGGTTCGATAAACACAATTTGCTGCGCGCCGAGCATCGCGGCATTGAGCCAGTTGTTCCACGAATTGAACGCCATCAACACCACAGCACCTTCGATCTCGCGCCCGTTGAGCGCAGACACATCGCCCGCACCACCCCACAAGAGATGCCCGCGCACCCCACCTGTGGGCAACGTGGTCGTCTTGATCAAATTGGGCCACATCCCGTGAATGGCAAACATCTCGCCGGTGTCTTCCACGGTTAAGCTGCCGCCGCGATCTATGGGCACGGCGACGCGGTACGTCTCGGCTTCGACGTCTTCCAATCCCAAACGCCGAAACTCGGATGCGATAAAATCCGCGGCTTTTTCATGGCCGGGATAGCCCACCACGCGCGAATCGTATTGCGTGAACCGATCCATCAGGTCGCGGATCCCATCTTCTCGCACCGCGTCAATGACTCGCGCGCTGACCTCTTCTGCGCGCGGAACGGGCACGGGCGGAACCGCGTCCGGCAATTCCAAGCCCAACAAGGTGCTCAAATGGACATTGACGCGATCGGGTCCGGCCACCATGAGCGCGGTGGCAACAAGCCCCAAAGCGACGAGGCAAAACGAGATGAGATTGCGATAATTATCCATAGCGATGTACCACATGCCCGCGTTCTGGAAACCAGATCATGTCGATACCCGTTGATAAAATCACGCCGAGAATATATCCGACCAGCAAACCGATGAACAGGGGTCTGGATTTGCGATAAACCGTTGGGCCCCCCACTTTCATCATCACAAACTTGATCAACCACGCCAAAAAAGTTGTAAAGCTGGTGCGCCTAGCCAGATACGCACCCGAAATCGCCAAGCCTACCGGGTGTAGCGGCCACCACACGTAGCGATAGCGCATGTAGATCAAGCCCGCCATCATCAGGCCGCCAATCCCCAAAAATACCGCCTCCTCGGGATGTTTTTCATAAAACGGAGGCTCGTCGGGTTTTTTGATCGCTTTCACCGTCCCCTGGAAATGGCGTTCGGCCGCGCGCGTGATCTCCCAACTGTTGAAATTGTAAGCCCCTTGTTCGTAACCCAACCACACGGTGAGCAGCATATTGACCAGCAAACTGACGATAAACACCAACCCCATCGCGCCCATCAGCCGCCGCCGATGATCCCCGCGAACACCCTCGGCGACGCGCCCGGCATGGAAAAGCGAAGGCAAAAACAACCCCTTAAAATGTCCGGCGATCAGCCCCGAAAAGCGGTACGCCACATGGGTGGGAAGCGGGATATTGCGCCGCCCAAAAAACGGCGCAACCATGCTAAACGCCCCAATAGGTGTGCTCGTAAATGGCATGCCCGTATCCGCGAGGATCTTCGCCATCCCCGTATAGACAAAAATCACGGCCAGAAGAAGCAAAAACCCCAGCATGGGATCGAAATTCATCTGCACCAGCCACACAAACAAATACGCCAAACTGCCCAGCAAACCGATGCAAGCCGCGCGATAAGGCATCAACTCGTGCGCGTCATCCACTGTTGGATCTTTCCCCAGGGCCTTCATGAACACATCGCGCAGGTGTTTTCTCGCAACCCAGAACGTCGAAGCGACAAACACGGTAAATGCCCCGAAAGTCTGCCAGTAATACACGCCCGTGCGATAATAAGGCGTGATGGCTTTATAGCCCAATCTTCTGAGCTCGCCGCCTTCTACGATGAATAACAAATCGAAAAACCAGATTGAAAACAGAACCTCCAAGCTGGCAAAATAGGAAAAAAAGATCGTAAAAATGCCAAAGTATCCCCTGATCGGCGGCCAGTGCCGATCAATCCAGTACCACCGCGACCGATAAATGGGAAAACGCGGAAACCCCGGCAAAAAATAATTGATGCAATTCCAGGCCAGCACCCCAAACGCAATGGCAAACCCGATCCAGAACAACCGACTGCGCGTAAATTCGGGCAACCACCCCTTGCCATCGCCCGGCTCGGAAGCCATATCGATCAACGGCGCCACCGCGGGAAAAACCAGGCGTTCGTTTTGCACCCATTGTTTGCGAAAAATAACCGCCACGCACCCCAGCATCACAAATGCCGCGGCGACGACTGTCGTCCACCAAAACAGGGGCAACACCCACACTCCCCAAGGAATCTCGGCACCGCTCGGCAAGCCTTCGTAAAACCATGCGACAGCATTGCCTTCGCTGCTGGGCAGCAACCAATTGGGCAAATGGGGGTGCAAGTGCTCGGCCCACTCATTTTCTTCCGTTGCAAAGTAATACGGCGCGGTGATGTAGCCGATCAAATAGCCCGTCAGGCCAAAACACGGGAGTGACGCGCCCACAATGCCCATCGCAAAAATCGCATGCCATTCGCCTTTGGAAAGCACCCAGCCGGTCATTTTGGCAATTGCGGCGAGCCCAAACATCATGATCATCAGCACCATCAGCATCGCCATTGGGATGTGGCTATACGTCATTAAAGAACCGTGAAAAACATAGCGCACGTAAATAGCCAGCACATCGAGGGCGATGACGAGGAACAGCCCCAATCCCACCGATCGCACGGTGACTGCGGGTTGCGAACTCGCGTCTGCAACGTCTGCCTGAAGATGTTGTGTATTGAGAGCCATGGGCGTGAAGAGAAGGTAAAAACGGGTCGATAATCCCGCAAAGGGGGGGGAAAGATATCAGAAGATAGGACAACAGAGGACGCGCCAAAAGGTCGGCTCAGATTATACCCTTACCACATATATTTGTCAAATGATTTATAGGGATCAGGGTCGCAACGCAATACCGCTGCGAAAAAACAAAAAATTGCGTGCGAGAACCTTGACACAAATTAGCCGTTTTGTTAGATTTGTTCACCGCACATAAAAATGATGGCTCCCTAGCTCAGTTGGTAGAGCAGAGGACTGAAAATCCTTGTGTCGGTGGTTCAATTCCGCCGGGAGCCACCATTTTTTACGCCAATGTTTATGCACCAAAATAAAAGCACCGCTGATTGCTTCATCAGCGGTGCTTTTTGTTTGTCTATCGAGCACGAGTTTGCGTTGGCCTATTTATTCACAGACATTACATTGCACTCAAAAACCCATTGAAATAAATTTTGGGCACATCGGGATCATCTTCTGCCTGCTGGCTTTGGCGGGCAAATTCTCGTGCGGGGTCGAGATTTTGTCGATTCATAAGCCGCTCTCCAGAAAGAGCATGTCGGCTACTCAGCCGTTGGGTCAAAGCCCTCGATGCGCCCTTCCTGAATTTCTATCTCATCGCGGCGTCTTACCTGCTCAACCTGTCCATCGCGCAAATCAACCACGCGATCAGACACCCCCAGCATCTTGTGGTCATGGGTATTGGTCACAATGGTTACACCGCTTTCGCCCTGCATCTTGAGCAATAATTCGATAATTTCCTGCCCGGTTTTCAAATCTAAGTTTCCAGTCGGTTCATCGGCCAAAATCAAATCGGGATCATTGGCCATGGCTCGGGCGATCGCCACGCGCTGCATCTGCCCGCCCGATAGCTCATAAGGTTTGTGATGCAGGCGGTCGCCGAGGCCCACCAGCGACAATTTGTGTGCGGCTTTTTCTTCGTATTCCTTGCGCGACATGCCCGAAAACACCATGGGCAAAGCCACATTTTCGAGCGCGGTCATCACTGGAATCAAGTTAAACGACTGAAAAATATACCCCACACTGTGGCAGCGCAAATACGCAATTTGTCCTTGGCTCATGTCGCCCATGTTGGCGCCGTTGACCAAGACGGTGCCCTTCGTGGGCGTATCCAATGCGCCGACCATGTTAAACATCGTGGTTTTGCCCGATCCAGAAGGCCCCATAATTGACAAATACTCACCCCGAATCACATTGAGATTCACACCGCGCAGGGCATGCACTTCCTGGTCGCCCATCCGATAGGTCTTCCAGACCTCTTGGACGTTGATAATATAATCTTCATTGTCGATCAGTAGTTCTGCGGCACGAGCAGCCGATTCATGAGCCATTGTGTTCTCCTCTTGGATAATCCACCCCATTGTGATGCCATAAGGTAGCGAAAACCCCCAGCATGTCAAGCCCTTTTAGGCGAGATAAAATTCTGCGTGATTCCACAGGCATCTTCCGCTATATTCTAAACCCATCGAACGCGAACAAACCCAACAGAAAGGACCGCATCATGAAACTCGCCGTGTGCAATGAATTTTTTCAGGATTGGACAATTGAGCAGGTCTTTCACTACGCAGCGGAAATCGGCTGTGATGGCGTTGAAATCGCGCCCTTTACGTTGGCGGAAAGCGTTGTGGACCTCTCGGGCAAACAGCGCAGCAACATCCGCAAAACCGCAGAAAAAGCCGGTGTCGAAATCGTCGGCCTCCACTGGCTACTCGCCAGTCCACCGGGTCTTTATCTCACGCACCCAGACGAAACTATCCGCAACAAAACAGCGGATTATATTAAAGCGTTGATCAATTTCTGTGGCGATTTGGGCGGGCGAGTGATGATCCACGGTTCACCTGCCCAGCGCAATATTCAAAACGGCTGGGATCGCAACACATGCTGGCAGTATGCCGTTGATATATTTTCCAAGTGCACCGGAGAGATGAAAAAAAACGACGTCACCTATTGCATCGAAGCCCTGACCGGCAAAGAGACCAATATTCTGACCTCCATCTCTGAAGCCCTCAAAATGGTTGCCGATGTCGATCACCCAAATTTCCAAACGATGGTGGATACCAAAGCTGCCGCAGCCGAAAGCAAGTCCCATGTGGATGTGATTGCCGAGGCGGGCAACGCCATGCGCCATGTACACGTCAATGACCCCAATTTGCGCGGGCCGGGATTTGGCGATTTGCAATTTGGATCCATCCTTCGCGCGCTCAAAGACCGCCACTACAAGGGTTATGTATCGGTCGAAGTCTTCAACTTCAAACCCGATCCACAAACCATTGCCGCCCGCAGCATCGGCTATCTCAAAGGCATTCTCGAAGGGCTGGAAAATTAGACGCTATTTATCATCGGTCAGACTGCTCTGCCGCGCTGCCCCAAGTGCCTACCGATATATAGGCGTCTTGCGTCTTACTTGTTTGCCGACAGGCGGGCCGAAAAGTTTCCGATACGCGCGATCAAACGCCTCCGAGCCGTCATCGAGTTTTAATTCCAGCCGAATGCCCGGCAGAAACCCCGTGAGGCGTCCCGCTGAAAAATCGTCGCGATAGTGCCCATCTGGATAATGCGTCTGGCGGCCATCGGGCCAACATATCGTGTGAATCTGACGCTTTGCTTTCAGCTTAAAATCGGGGTCAACGCGATAACGCTCAATCACATCCCAATCCAGTTCAATGCCCAATCCCGGTGCATTTGGCACGCGAATATGCCCCCCTTCCACTTTGAAATTCTCAATCAGGGGATGCGCCCAAATATTCACACACGGAATCGCGGGCCAGCGCGCGTGAGACAGCACCGCCCCCAAATGCACGCCCCACATCGTCGTCAATCCCGACCCCACCAATTGCAGCCAGAACGGCAAATTCGCCTCCGCGGCCAACGTGCCCTGTTTCATCACGCGACTCGCGCCGCCCCCCACCACAAATCCGTCGCACACGCGTTCGCGCACCGCGGTCATAAAAGGCGGATTGCCAAAATGCATGGCAATTGGACTGGCGATCTTTTGCCGCAACAGCGCGTTGCCCGCCACATCGTATTGCGGAATCGGCGACTCGACCATCGCCAAATGAGGATACATATCTTCCAAGCGCCGAATCAAGGGCGCGGCGTGATCCACCCCCAACAACAGGGCATTGAAATCGGCATCGATCTGAAAATAACCCGGCACAGACTTGCTTACAGCCTCAAATTGTTCTTCGGGGAAAAACCACGGGCGCGCCTTCACCTTCATCGTCGTAAACCCGTGATTCACCGCGGCCCGCGCTTCCATCGCCCATTCTTCGGGCGTGCGGTCCTGCGACCACCACGACACGGGACACGCGTCTCGATATTGCACCCCCATCAATTTGTGACACGGCACGCCGAGGGTTTTCCCCGCTGCATCAAAAAGTGCCATCTGCAACCCCGCGCCCAAACTGTCGTCCCACAAAAAATCGAACACATTCTTGCCGCGCACACGGGCAAATTGCTTCTCATTCGACTGCCCCCACGTATATCGCGTCAGGGTCTCGCCATACCCCACCACACCCGCCGCTGTCGTCACTTTGCACACATCCACAAGTGCCCAAAACGGCACCCGAATCTGTTTCACCTTTGCACAGCGCGGATGAAATGGCACGTGCAAAAGAATGTGTTCAACATCCGCAATTTCGCAATTTCGAGCGGTCATGAGCAATGCTCCTTTGTTCATTTGTAAGTGTTTCGCTACGTCACAATTAACCGGCCAATATCGCCTGTGTGGGCATCGCAATACCACAGGACGCCGTCGTGCATGGTCAGGCCGTGTACTTCATCCGGGGCTTCCACGCGGATGACGTGATATACCCGACCATCTGCCGTATCCAGCAAATTCACAGTACCCGCAGACGTGTCTGCCACCCACAGTTTGTCGTCTTCCCACGCCAACCCGTGGTTGCGTAAGCCCGGCGTGCGAAAGGCGTGTTCTTCCGTCCATGTCTCGGCATCCACCACATGCACGTGTTGTGAGGGGGGCGACGCAATATAAATTTTGCCCGCGCGCCATTCCAACCCGTGCGCTCCGGTCCGCGTGGCACCTGCCATGCCCTCGCGCCACGATGCAATGCCAATGCCTGGGGAATCGCATTTTGCAAGGGTCTTTCCCGTTGCCATATCGAGCTTTGCGATCTGCAATTCAAATGTCGACGCAATCCACACATGCCCGCCGCCGAGTGTTATCCCACTTGAATGCGCCGTATCTGTCTGCGCCTCAAACAGCACCTCACCCGTTTCCCAATCCACTTTGTAAATTTTCAAATCCACCTGATCGATGATCCACAGACCATCGGAGGCTGCCTGCAAACCATTGGGTTGCGGGCCAGGGCTCTTGAAACGCTTCTCGACCTTCGCGATTTGAATCATGGTATGGCTCCTATCTTGTATCATGAAATGCTGATCGGGCAACCACAAGGGTTGATGATCGGGCAAATGCCCATGCTGAACGCGCGTGTAATGTACTATATCCTTTGTCTGACGCAAGCGATTGGATCACCCCGCGTTTTCCTTTGACTTAGCGGACAGATCGCGCGAATTTGCACGCCGCGCGATCTCGGGCATTTTCGCGGCGAACCCTACGGATTAACGCGCGCGCAGTTGCCAAAATTGTGGGGTAGAAGCCCGTCCTCAGCCTCTTTTTTTGCGCGCTTCCGCGAATGCTGATTGGGCAACCACAAGGGTTGCCCCTACATGGTTGGGTGGCCTTCTCTCGCGTCTTAACCTGTCTTTAGAGGGGATTTTCTTGAACAATCCAATTTCCGAATGGAATCGAGACTTTCGCTTGCTGGCCGTTGCGGTTGCTTCACAGGGCATTTTTTTTGGCGTGCAACTGACGCTGTTCAACAATTTTATCGTTGAGCGTCTGAATATCGAAGCACGCGAATTGGGATATGTGGAAGCCCTGCGCGAAGTGCCGGGATTTATGAACGCGTTTTTTGTGGCGCTGATGGTGCGCTTCGCGCCCCCGGTCGTGGCTGCCATTTCCCTGGTGATTATGGGCGCGGGTATCACGGCGTATGCCCAGGTCGATTCGGTTTTTGTGCTGGCTCTGTATTCGCTGGTGTGGAGCGTGGGTTTTCACTGCTGGATCCCGATGGAACAGTCAATGGCGTTGCTCTTTTCGCCGACGGGAAAAAAGGGGAAATGGTTGGGGCAGTTGCGCAGCGTGAACAGCATCGCCTGGTTGCTGTCCATTCTGATCTGTAAAATGGCTTACGACTTTGTCGGGTACAACGGTCTGTTCATCATGGCGGGTATTGCAACCGCGGGCGGTGGTTTTGCCATTTTTTTTGCGTCGCACAAACGCCCCGCTCACGAGCGCAGTTTTGTGTTCAAGCGGCGATATAGCCTGTATTACGCGCTGAATTTTCTCCAGGGCTTACGCAAGCAGATGTTCATTACCTTTGCGATTTTTGCATTGGTCAAGGTACACGGCATGCCCGTGCATACGACGATGTTTCTCGTGCTGATAAACCAGACCTTGATTACACTGACCGCGCCCACGATGGGCAGGTTGGTCGATCAGTACGGCGAGCGCAAGATGTTGTCATTCAGCTATGTCGGGTTGGCGTTTGTGTTTGTCGGATACGCGGTGGTGACGCATCGCCCAACGCTCTACGCTCTGTATTGTATTGACAATCTCATCTTTTTTGGCGGGATCGCACTGACGACGTATCTCCACAAAATCGCGCCCGAGTCCGATCTCAAACCGTCGCTGGCAATGGGCGTGACCATGAATCACGTGGCCTCTGTCGCAGCACCGCTCTTGGGCGGATTTGCGTGGAGCTATTTTGGGTATGAGGTGATCTTCTTCAGCGGTGCTGTTCTGGCCCTGATTTCACTGATCGTGAGCCAATGGGTTGACCCAGAAAGCCAACGCCAACGCGAGGAAGAAGAAATGCCAGATCGCGCGTCGCCGCAACCGGTTTCGTGAATTGAAGGGATGGTCGGATGCGGGGAGATCGCGAACCGCTGGCCACTGATCCACCATGTTCTCCAACTATTGCACCATCGCATGTCGCAATCTGCGGTCGCACAAACGCGATACCCTGATCAATTTGATCGGTCTCATTGTGGGACTGGCGTGTTGTGTGATAGCACTTGTCGCGATTCATCACGAGATGAGCTATGATCGCTTTCATCCCGAAGTCAATCGCATTTATCGCATTTTGAGGGAACGGGTGAGCAATGATCAAACGCAGGTGCGGTGGTTGACGTCGGGGGCACTTGCGCGCGCGCTCGAAGCGGAAATGCCCGAAGTTGAACTGGCGTCCAAAAATCGCATCTATCCCGTTGTGGTGCGCTATGAGGATCGCTCGCTGACCCTTGTGCAAGGCCAAGTTGACGACCGCTTTTTCAAGGTGTTTCACTTCCCGTTTTCGAGCGGGCATGCCCATGCACTCGAGCAGCCATATCGCATTGCGATTACGCAATCAGCGGCTGAGCGGTTGTTTGGCAAAGATGACCCCATGGGCAAAGTCATCACCATTCGGGAGCGGTATTACGGCGGCGATTATACGGTCGCCGCGGTTCTCCAAACACCCCCCAAAACATCGTCCCTTCAGTTTGATCTGCTGCACATGACCGATGGGCGCACACAAGAGGCCGAGATCGATTGGACGCAATGGCAAGCGCGCGTGCAACAGGCGGGCATTGAGACATTTGTGCTGCTTCGAGATGGGGTTCACGCGCGAGAACTCGAAACAAAACTGTCGGACATGATCCAACGGCACATGGGCGCGGACGCGCGCCAAATTCTGTCGTATCGCTTGCAGCCACTTGCGCGCGTGCGTCTGTACAGCGTTCGCGACTACAATTTGCACTCGGGCGGCAATGTCGATATGCTCTATCTTTTTCCCGCCATTGCCGCGCTCGTGCTCGCCATTGCCGTGATCAACTTCATCAACCTCGCCACCGCGCGCTCGATGAACCGCGCCCGCGAAGTGGGGATGCGGAAAGTCGTTGGCGCGCAGCGCGGTCAGATCATTCAGCAGTTTCTCTGCGAGACGGTTTTGCTCGCTTTTCTCGCGCTGATCATCGCGGTGCCCCTGGCGCGCGTTGTGCTGTCGGAAATCAGCATTCCCATGGGCGCGCATGACCCTCTCCACGCGCAAATCCCGATCGGCCTGCTGCCCGATCTCGTCTTTCTCGCGCTTGCGGTCGGTCTCATCGCGGGACTCTATCCCGCCTTTTACCTCTCGGGTTTTTCACCGTCTGACGCGCTCAAAGGCATCGCGCGCCTATCGGGCACGCGCCTTCGGCAGGGGCTCGTTATCCTGCAATTTGCCATCGCCATTTTGCTCGTGATTGTCACAGACGTCGTCTATCGGCAACTCGACTATATTCAGCGCAAAGATCTCGGCTTTGACAAAGAACACCTCGTTTTGCTGCCCATTTTCAGGATGGATCGCGAGAGCAAGACCAATCGCGATCCCTGGCTCGTATCGCGTTATCAGACCGTAAAACAGGCATTTTTGGAACATCCCAATATTGTTTCCGCGTCTGCTTTTCGCTTTTTGCCCGGGCGAGATGGCGGCGGTTTTGTGCGTATTGTCAAGCCCGAAGGCCACGACCACACCGAATGGCAGATGCCCGTACAGGAAGCCGACGAACATTTTTTTGGCACCCTCGGCGTGTCCCTTCTGGCCGGGCGCGCGTTTTCACCCGAGAACGCGCGCGACCGCACGCATGCCTATCTCCTCAATGAGACCGCTGTGCGCGCCCTCGGCTGGACCGTGCAAAACGCCGTGGGGCGGCGTCTTGGCCGCGCGCGTTCAGAAGACGACGCTCTAGGGACCGTGATTGGCGTGGTTTCAGATTTTCACTACGCTTCCCTGCGCCAGCGCATTGAACCGGCCGCGTTTGCCTATCGCCAGTGGTTTTACAATTATCTGGCCTTGCGCGTGCGCGATTTTCCACGCACGCGGGCCTTTCTCAAAAAGACATGGAACGCATTTATGCCCCCGGATCAACCTTTTGAGTCGACATTTCTCGACGAAGAACTCGACGCGATTTATCGGGCTGAAAGAGACATGGGACAAATCGCCACGGCCTTTGCAGGGCTGGCCATTCTGCTGGCGTGTTTGGGCTTGTTCGGTCTGGGCACTTTTATGGCTGAACGCCGCAAGCGCGAAATTGGCATTCGCAAAGTGCTCGGCGCGTCTGTTTCGAGCCTTGTTTTGTCGATGTCAAAAGCCTTTCTCAAACCCGTGCTCGGCGCCAACCTCATCGCCTGGCCCATTGCGTATTATACGACAAATACCTGGTTGCAAAATTTTGCATATCGCGCCCCCCTCAGTATTTGGCCCTTTGTATTTTCGGGCCTTCTCGCGCTCTCAATCGCGCTTTTGACCGTTGGCATGCAGGCCCTCAAAGCCGCGCGCGCCAATCCGGTCGAAACCCTGAGAAATGAGTAAATGGGCATTTTTGACCTTGATCTTTTCTCTCAAACCCCATACTTTTACCAACAACCGCGCATCCATCCCGCGACCATCATTCAGGAGGTTCGCCCATGTTCTTCACACTCCTCATCATCACCCTCGCGGTCGCCACCCTCGTATCCTTTATCGCCGCCCGCGCGTTTAACAACCCCATCAACAGCATCCTCCACCGGCTTATTGACGATGCCATAGCAAGCGCGTGGGCGCGCTACATGAAATTTGCCATCTACGTCGTCGGCATTTCCGGGGGTGTACGCATCCGCTCGATCGAACGCTACATTTTACCTCAAGAGCACCATCGTCCCCAAGGTGAATCCGTCGACATCCAACCCGTTGAACTCACCACCGAACGCTGGGTGCTCGAAATCTACCGCACCATCATCGAGTCCCTGCAATCCATCGCCTGGATGTTACTCGTCTTCTTCATCGTTTCCCTCGGCATGTACATCGTCTTACGCATCTTTGAAATGCGGCGAGAAACCGCCGATTCATAACCTCCCACACCGACCAAAAACCCCCCGCAACCGTGTTACGGGGGGTTTTTCAATGGGCGAGCACAAGCACCGCCTTTCATTCCTGTTTTCACATGGACATGCCTGCGTTCACCTGCCTGTCGTATCTATGGGCGGGCACAGGGAACCGCTACGGGCAACCACAAGGGATTGCCCCTACTTTTTCAGGGCAATTCCGTTCGCAATGCAAATTTTTCTTCGGGCGTTCCCGCGCGTTTTAAGACGTCCAGATACGCTTTGTGCAGTCGGTGTGCCACATCCATATTTTCTGGGTTATACACATTGTTCTTTTGCGCGATATCGGTTCGCAAATCGTACAATTCCGCAGGCCAATTGGGACCCCGATAATGCAATGTCCAGTTGCCATCTGTAATGCTAGAACACACACTGCGGCCTTCTCGCGTTGGCAGTGTTGCCGATGTCACCGCGACTTTGCGCTGTTCTGTTGCTTTTCCGCCTCTTAAGATGGGGGCCACTGAAATGCCGTGCAATCCATCGGGTTTCTCCACGCCCGCGAGATCCAGAATTGTCGGCATAAAATCGACGGGCTGCGTCAAAAATTTCGCGCGCGTTCCCGCGGCCTTGCTGCCCGGCACATAGCCCATAAAGGCCGTGTGAGAGACTTCCTCGTAATAGGGCCAGTCGCCATCGGGTCCCTGTCCACTTTTGCCAATGCGCCCGTGGTCGCCAATATAATGCCCGTGATCGGACATAAAAATCACCGCTGTATCTTCCCAAAGACCTAAGTTTTCCACTTTTTCCAATAAGTGGCCGACCCAAGTGTCCATAAGCGTCACTTCACCGGCATACAGGGCTCGCGCGTGTTTGATCTCTGCCTTGCTCAAGTAATCGCAATACCCGTAAACCGGATGGTCGATCACGTCGCCCGCATATCCCGGATCGTACATATCCACGTAATGCGCGGGTGGATCCCAGGGTTCGTGGGGGTCAAACGTGTCGATGTACAAGAAGAATTTCTCATGGGTATGGTTCGCTTCCAGCCAGTCTGCCGCGCGCTGCATGGTGCGCGCCACAAAGGTGTCGCGTTCGGTTTTCCAATGCGCGGCACGCCAGCGATAGTGATAGTGTTGCATGCGCTCAGCCGTGCGAATTTTTTCCGGCGCGGCTTGCAGAGGCACGGGTACATCATCGGTAATTGCGCGGTCCCCCTCCTGCCCTCGAATCCACTCCCAGCCCAAAAACCCGCGATCAAACCGGTGCCCGTCTCTCACCAAATGCGGCGTGTCGCACAAGAGCATGGTCACATAACCCGCTTTGGTGAGCAATTCCGACAAGATCACCTCATCCTCGGGAAGAGGTGTCCATCCCCGAAAGGGAAATGTCAACTTGCCCGTCATCATATCCGTGCGCGTGGGAATCGTTGGAAACGACGCTTGATACGCGCGGTCAAATACCAGACACCGTTTGGAAAACGCGTCTATGTGCGGCGTTCGGATCCATGCATTGCCATGGCATCCCAGATGATCGTAACGCAGTGTATCAGACATGACCACAATGATGTTCATGTGTAGCCCTCCAAAAAACTTTGTCCCAAAGTGAATTGAACCCGACCAAGATAACCCCTTTTTCAAAATTTGCAACATGAGAAGATATCCTGTACTATGGGAAGGCGCGAATGGCTTTGGTCAACGTTACACCGTTGATTTTGAGTTTGAATGGCAAGGGCAACAGGCCATGTTGTGTAGCGGATATGTTGCCCCCTGTTGTTTGCCAACATTGATCCCCGATGCTCTCATTGAATAAATGACTTCTGTTTTGCCGCGGATGATTTTTCCATGCCCGAAAAGAATGTCATTCAGATCGACACCAATTTATCGCGCCCATTATAGGACAGAATAATATCTCGATGTTCGCCATCTGCGCCGGCATTTTCCGCGCCACCCGATGCGGGCGTTGCACTCAGCGTAATATGAAGCGTATCGGTTTTAAAAAAATACTCCAGAGATTTCATTATAAACCCTTTCTTTTGTGTTGCCGCGTGTACGTGCGTTCTTGAAAGGCATTGTGGATCGTCTCGCCATCGGCCTCAACTATGACGCGAACATATTTGTCAATTTCAGAAATGTAAATCCATCGCCGTGTGCGGCCATCTGCCTGCTGTTCAATCGCGTGATAACGGTCAATTGCATCTGCAATTTGGGCCGATCTTTGAGCGTTCGGTTGCGAAAGTACGGCGTGGTCTTCATCTATAATACCTCCTGCACAAAATATACCCATGTGGAAACATTCTTCAATTTCAAAAAGTCGCCTGTTCATCACCTCCGACCGGGTTTCTTCAGCCTCATGGGCATAACCAACGCCAGCCATTCCGCATTCAAAGGCGTGCGAAAGAGGATTGCCTTTTCTGATCCCCTAATTTCCAGCACCATCTCATCGCAGGCTTCAAACGCCAACGCCTGCAAGACCTGTTTGAAATACGCGAAGTTCACGCCAAGCCTGAGTCCTTGCCTCTGCATTGCAGATGGCACTTCAAATTTGGCATTGATCGGCACTTGAAACGTCCAGTCCACAGCTCCACCTGGAGAGACTTTTTCTTTCGATTCGATAAAAGACTGTACTTTGCCATCCGCCACGGGACGGCTATACCCCATATCCCGCGCGGTCAAAAACGTCACCGTCTGCGTCAGCGGCGAAAGATGCAACGCCATCTGAGGGCGGTATTGCCACCCGTCTGACGCGGGGTGACGCTCGTCCATCATATCTGCCAGCAAATCCATCGCGCGCGCCAACAGATCTGACGAAACAGAAATTCGCATCACGGGATCTTCTCGCGGAATCACCTGCTCGTATTTGACAAAAGGCCCTTCGATCAACGGCAGCGAAACGCCAAAACCGTTACTCTGAATTTCCGCGGTCGCCTCTGAAATTTTAAGGGTCGCGGTATCGCGCGCAAGCCGTTCAACACAATCTGACCACGGGCCGACGACAATCGGCGATGCCAGTCCCACCAGACTTTTCAACGTGCGAATGATCAGGATATGCCCATTGGTCGCAATCGCGCGACCGCCCACGTCGAGACAGATGCCCTGCATGATCGGGCGTTTCTCATCATTGCTCACAAAGCCGCCCACTTTTTTGAGGGCGTCTAAGTCTTCGCGATCCAATTCAAAAGTTTGCTTATGAATATCCGACATTTTTTTCAACGCTCCTTTCAATTTGAGACGGGCACGCCTCAGGCGGCCGCGCACCGTTTCCACCGTGAGATCCAGCAGGTCGGCTGTTTCCGCATAAGAATAGCCTTTAAAATAATGATAGGCAATCACTTGGCGATGTTCTGCCGACAGGATGTGAAGCGCGGATCGCACGACAGATTCAACTTCTTCTTCCGCGTCTCTTGACACGTCAGGCTCTGAATAGAATGCCTTTTCCAACCGCAACTGCACTGCCCGACGGCGATGATGGGAATTGACCGCATTGCGTACCGTGCTGTATAACCAAGCTCGAAATCGATCGTGCTCACGGAGTTGACGCAAGTTTTCGTACACCTTGACAAACGCGATCTGAACCAAGTCTTCAATGTCGTCAACCAATCGCACGGATCGGGCAATTTGGGCGTACACCTGTGGCGAATAGCGATCCACCAAAACCGCGAATGCCCCGCGATCACCGTCCAAAATCCGAGCAATGAGTTCGCTGTCTTCAATCTGTTCCATAGTGGTCAGCTTTTAGCACGCCCAACCCTACTCCCGTAGGGACAACCCTCTGTGGTTGTCCTATCATTGTTTCAAGATACAATTCGTAGATTCGTCCGCCAGGCGTTTTTGAAATAAAAGACGGAGATAAATCCCAAAAGTGTCGCAAAAAAAAAGCCTCGGATTGCTCCGAGGCTTTCTGATCTTGCGTTCTGTTAAACATTGGAACATTTGAAATCCAACCCATCCATCATCACCGCAATCTGATCGTGCGGTTTGAAGTAATCTGTCGCGGTATAGTTCGCGCCCATATCGCCCATCAACCGGCGGCGGCGCGGCGTCATGCGCGCCAGAACGCCTTTGGGACACGTCTCGTAATCGTAGGGCCGACACCACATCTGCCCATACCGAAACGTGATGCTGCGCCGCACCACGTCCGAATGATTGGGCGCGACCGCATGCCACAGGGTATTTGGAAAAATTGCACAATCTCCTGCTTCGGCAATCAGTTGAATGGCCCCCGGCGGCGTTTCACGGCGCGGCAAATTGGGCATTGCGCGGCGGTGACTGCCGGGCACCAAACAGAAATTTGCACAATTTTCGTCGAGAATATCGGTCAGGAAAAACTGAATCTTAAAATTTAACGGCAAGCTATCCGGCGTGACCCGAATTTGCGCCAATGAACGCCCGGCATCGGTATGCCAGCCGATCAGGTGATCGTCCTTGTCATTGGGATAGCGCACGTAAATCTGCGATCCCATAATCTGAAGATACGGCCCCATCAAGTCGAGAATGATGCCGAACAAATTGGGGTGGTCCATCAGCCCGTCGATCCCATCTGTGCGGAAAAGCGTTTGAATAATCGTATAAACCCCTTTTTCGCGCGCATGGGGATTTTCAGCTTCATACCGCGCGATCGCGTCATTGGCCGAGGCCAGATAGCCCGCTGCTTCACCTTTGGGAATCGCGTTTTTGATATGCAAATACCCCTGCTCCTGCCACTGCTGCCGCATCGACTTGCTCAACCGGTTCATTTTTATCTCCTTAACCTTTGGATTGACGCACCGAACAATAAGGGGCACCCGCCTGCTCTCCTCTATTCACTTTTGGAATAAAACTCTACCAGGAATCTCACTTTCCCCTCGGGCTGAATATAGTGACGCCGCTCGGGAACCACAATGCCGGGGGTTTCCAAAGATAGATGAAAGACTTTCGCTTCTTCATCGCAGACCGTGTAAGTCAGCCTGCCTTCAAGAACGCGAATGATGCCCCAGGTGCCTCGGCGAGTGGCGTGGTCATTCAGCAGGCCCTTTGGAACGGTTGTCTCGGTAAACTCGGGCGTGGATTTGTAGCATGTCAAGCCCTCCGGAAATTCCAAGCGATCACAGCGCACGCAATTTAGCATCTCGCCCAGTTGGCTGTTCCTGCCCGCTTCTGTTTCCACCCAGGGGCGCAGGACAAAAGGCGGTTTGTGGCGCGCATGCTGCCTGTGGAAACAGTCGAGTTCCGCGATCCAGTTCCCCTGCTCGTCCCGGAAGAATCCCGTTATCTGTCGTTTCATGCCACACTATCTTTTTTGAAATGTCGAGTCTTTCAACACCGTCTGCGACTCATAAATAGACCCGGTTCGGAGTGCGCCCGGGAATGGCATTCGCACCGGCACGGGGGCCACCCGAGGGATATTGGTCGGCGCGCCGCGCACAATGGTCTCATTAAACGCATCCCAATTCGTTAACCCATGCAAGGGAAACGCATCGAGCGCGCAATATTGAAACAGCAGCAGTCGCCGGGGTTTGTCCGATGTGTTGGACACGGACCCGTGCAGCATGCGGACGTGGTGAATCGTAATGCCACCGGCCTTCACCATCACGGGCACGGTGCCCTTGTCGCTAAATGTCGGGTCGGTTACAGCGCCGCAAAAATGTCCGTCGAGGTGATGGTCGTACACCGGCCCTGTGTGCGAGCCAGGAATCACGAGCAACGGGCCGTTCTCTTCTGTCATATCGTCGAGCACCACGCCCACAGCCAGCAAATCGTCGTTGGTATGCGGATAAAACGCCCAATCCTGATGCCACTCAACCGGGCTGCCGTATCCGGGCTGTTTCATATTCAACTTGTTGCCATTGCACCGCAGACCGTACCCGATCAACTGAGACACGATCTCCAAAATTTTCTCGTGATGCAGGGTCTTGCGATACACTTCATGGTGCTCAATCGGACTCTTGAGCCGCCGCAGCCTAGGGTTTTCAGGCGTGTGACCCGGTTCGAGGTCGAACACCGCGGTGTGTTCCGCGACCTCCCGCGACTTTTCGACAAACACATCGGTAATCCGCCGCAGTTCATCCACCTCCTCCGCGCGCAGCACATTCTCCACACCCAGATATCCGCGCTCGTGATAAAACGCAATCTGTTCTCGACTAAGCATGATTTGCTCCTTTCGTTTTAGCGGTCAGCAGGCAGAACGCTTTTCACCTCACCGATGGCGGTATTTATCCCGGAATTTTTCGCGCAGCAAAACCGCGCCTTCCGCGCGGCCCGTTTTTTCCAGGCGATGGCAATAATCTTCAAGAGCACCCCATGTATGCATGGGGCCACCCTCTTGCATGACTGTCCACAGCGGATCAGTGTCATAGGGCCGCGGCATGGTTTCCATCATGTGATCGTGCCAGTTCATCAACCGATAAACAGCCTCGCGGCAAATATCGAGATTTTCGGGGGCGACATCGCGCGTCTCCCGTGGATCGTCTGCCAAATTAAACAACAACTCGCGCGGATAGAGCCGATATCCGTCGTGATACGTGCGAATATAGATCCAGTCGTCAAAACGAACCGCGCGCTGGCAGACGTGCGCGCACTGGCTCAAAATCAATTCGCTGCGCCCGGCACCTTTGCCATCGGCAATCACAGAGGCATAACTTTTGCCATCCCACAACGCCTGTTTCTGCCCGCCCAAAAGATCGGCCAATGTGGGTGCCAGATCAATATTGTAATGCAACCCATCGTCTGTGGTTCCAGACTGCCCGCCCGGCCACTTCACAATCATCGGAATGTGGCAGGTCGCCTGATCGGCTGTGCCATGCTCGCCGTAAATACCCAGTTCGCCCATGTTTTCGCCGTGATCCGCGCTGATAATGATCGCGGTATCGTCCAGCACGCCCTTGCCTTCTAAAACGCCCACAATCATGGCAATCTGATCATCGACATAGCGGATCGCCGTATCATACCCATCGATCATCCGCCGCAAATCATCCATGGTGTCCAGCCGTCCCGGGTGACGGGGAAAGCGCGGATTGGGTTGGTCGTGCCACATCATGATATCCTGCGCGGTATGGGGACCCACGAGCTTTTTGTGTGCTTCCAGCAACTCAGGGGTCAACCAGTCCGGCAGAGGGTCATCGGCAAACGGTTCGCCGTAATGCGCGGGCGCGCGATAGGGCGTGTGTACATCCCAATAGTTGACGTGCAAAAACCAGTTGTCGCCCGCGGCATTGTCCTGCAACCACTTCTCGACGACGGGCGTCACGTCTTCAGCCGATTCCATGCCCCCTTTGCCCATGTTGTGAATTTCGTGAAAGCCCGCGTAAAAATGCCACGCGGCATGCCGTTGCCCAAAGGGGCTGATCATCGATGTCTTCATCCCCCGACGCTGCAAGAACCCGGCCAGGCCTTCCGAGGCCAGCCGATCTCTAAACCCGCGGTCTGCCCCATTATTCCGTCGCTCTGCCGCGGTGCCACCGTGCCCCACCACGCCCGAGTGAATGCCAAATTGCCCGGAATAAAGCGCGGTGCGCGATGGCAAACAGGGCGCGTCTGTCGTATAAACCCGATTGAATCGAATGCCTTCTGCTGCAATTTTATCTATTGTTGGCGACGTGTTGCGATGATACCCATAACAGCCCAAATGCGTGGGGTTCAAAGCATCGAGGTCGAGGTACAAAATACGCATAAGAGAGCCTTTCCAAAAAACACAACAGAGGGCGAATGAGACATACCGATGGGTATAATAGCCCATGGACCGTGAAACCGCAAGAACCTAAATCGTTGCGATACAACACATCAGAACCGCTTGACGAATCCAATTGACGGCGTTATTGTGAAGCCCGAGTTAAATTGAGCGACTCGCTCGCGTCTGAACCCGTCTGCCCCGCCCGCCGCGACAGACAGGCGTCTCGCGCCTTTTCCAAACCACACAGGAGGTCTCATGAAAGTTCTCGTCACAGGTGCCGCCGGACAAGTCGGCTGCCGACTCGCGCGCCAATTGCTCGACCACAACGATGAAGTTCGCGGCACCATTCTCGCCGACGATCCCGCGCGCAGCCGCCTCGATGGCCTCGACATTGAACTGCGCGAAGGCGATCTGACCGATTTCGACTATGTTGTGAACGCGGTCAAAGGCGTGGACGCGGTCATTCACACGGCCAACCTCGTCGGGCCTCACTTTGAACACAACAACCAGATCAACCTTCAGGTTACGCGCGCGTGCGAGGTTTTTGCCGACAAACTCGAACGCTATGTCTATACCAGTTCCTCGGGCGTGTTTCCCAACAATGGCGAAAGCATCCCTTGCGCGTATCACCCGGTTGATGAGTTGCACCCCAAACGCCCTGACAGCGAATACTCCCTGTCCAAATATTTCGGTGAGCTGATGGCAGAACGCGCCGCGCGCGAAACGGGTTTGCGCTATTCTATTGTGCGCCCCAGTCACGTCTTGTCCGAAACCAAAATCCTCAATCAGTTCAGCGTTGCCCGCGTGGTCAACTTGCTAAAAAAAAGCCAGAGCAGGCCCGGCACCGAACTCCACATGCCCGACGGCAGCGAACTCTGGCACGACATCGAAGCCAAAGCCGTTTCCCCGGATCAACCGTGTAGCATCACCGATGAAAACGGACGCCCGTGGCTCTATCAACCCCAGGATGCCCGCGACATTGCCCATTGCCTGGTTCGCGCCCTGAAATCGGACGCGGCACTGGGCGAATCGTTCAATGCCGGCGCGCCCGCGCCCTTTCCATTTCCCGAAGGCGCGAGATTGATCGGAAAAAAAAGAGGGGTTGATCCCCTCGAGATCAAAGTTCCCCTTCAATACGTGTATGACCACGCCATTGGCAAAGCCAAAAGCCTGATCGGCTATTGTCCGCAAGGCGATTTGAACACCATGATCGAATCTGCCTTTGCCTGTGAAGCCGGAGCGACGGATTATACCTGGGACTGAAAAAGGTGGGCGCGCAACGCATCGAGCAGGCCATCCGCGGGATCGCAGGGCAAATCCACGGGTTGATGCGCCAACGCGCTCGTGTAAATGCCCAGAATAATATTGAAATCGCGCAAGGCGAGATCCAGATTCAAAGGATGAACCTCGGCATCATCTTCAACCCATGCCAGCATCGCATCGGTCATGGCCGCCTGTCCGAGGATATCTTCATCCGGATACTCGTGCGCGCCCTTTTCAATGCGGCCATCCATACAGACCTCCCACGACCACATCGTCCAATGCACAAACCCGCGCGCGCCATACACCGCGACCCGCTTGTGAATATTGGTGCGATCTTCATTCTTCACGCGCGGGGCAAACGGGCCTGAAATGAGTTGCGCGCGCAAGCCATCGGCATATTCAATCGCCCCCATGCACTGATCGGGCGCGAAATGCTTCTTGGGCGTATCCGCCAAGCCACCCGCGCCAGATACCTGACCCATCACTTTGATCGGGACACCGCTCGGATGAAACGCGGCTATCGCCTGCAAGGCATGCGTGCCCTGATACGCCAGATTCATGCCACAACTCGCGTCAATAAATCGCACATCGCCAATTCTTCCCTCGCGTACGATAGTTTGCAATTGCCGTCTGCGCGGGTGAAAATGGAGTTGGTGGTTGACCGCGATTTTGATCTTTGCCGTTGCTGCAAAATCCCCGATCGCGCGCCAGTCCTCGCCTTGAATCGCCACGGGTTTTTCCACCAGCACCGCGGGAACCCCCGCGTTCTCAGCCGCCTCAAAAATTTCCAATCGCACGCTCGGCGGGGTATTGACATGCACGAGATCCGGCTTTTCTTTTTCCAACATCTCGCGATAGTCCAAATACCGCATCTCGACCTCAAACACATCGCCAAATGCGTGCAAATTTTCTCTTGTCCGCGTGGAAATTGCCGCGAGTTTTCCGCGCGTCACATGTCGATACGCTTCTGCCAACCCCCGAGCGCGTCCGCCGCTTACACCGATAATGGCACATTTGAACATGGAGTATATCCTCCAATTGCTTTTCACCACGGCTTCAAAACGATCTTCGCACACGCGCCCGTGGTTTGCACTTCCCAGGCTTTTTGCACCTCGTCCAGCGAAAACGCATGGGAAATCAGGCGATCCAATTTGTCTGCATTTGCGCGAATAACCTGCATGATCTTGGGCACATCTTGCAAATTGTAATGCCATGAACCGACGAGCGAGATTCCTTTTCGAATCATATCTCGGCTGATGGACAAGGGCGTTTCCTCCCTGCATTCGCCCACAAAAGCCACCTGCCCACGCCGTCGCACAGCGTCGATGCACAGCCGATGCGCGGGCACTGCGCCCGAGCAATCCACAGCCGCGTCCACGCCAACGCCTTCCGTAAGGGCCATAATCTGTTGCAAGGCATTCTCTTCTGCGGGATCGATCACCTCGTCAGCCCCCAACTCGAGTGCTTTCTCGCGCCGCCAGGGATTGATATCCACGCCGATCGCGCGCGCGCCTCGGTGTTTGCCATTGATCACGCCCCCCAGTCCCACGGGCCCCAGACCTGTGACCATCAACGTATCGCAAGCATCCACGCGCATGCGCTGTGCCGCGCCAAACGTGGGACCGAGACCACAGCAGGCCATCCCCCCGTGTTCGTAAGATATGTCGTCTGGAATTTTGGGCAGCAACCAGTCGGGCTTCAAAAGGTACTGCGCCATGGTCGCTCGGCCCTCTGCCCCGCCCGTAAATTCATCAAAATTGACATTGTGTTCGCAGTGAATATAATCGCCGCGCACACACAGCGGACAGACGCCGCACGGATATTGCGGCATCACAGCCACGCGATCGCCCACAGCCACGCGCGCAGGTTGGGCGACTTCGACCACTTCGCCCGCGGCTTCGTGCCCCAAAGCGGTCGTTGCTCTGCCGCCCACAAATCCCTTGTACTCTGTACACATCGGCGCGGCGTGAACTTTTACCAGCACCCAATTGTCTTTTGGCTTTGGATCTGGCACATCGATCACACCGCCCTCGCGTTCACCAAAAATTGCAGCGACTTTCATCATGCATCTCCAGAATATGGTTGACAGGGTTCATGTCTCGCTATTTTTTTGATAGAAAAATCGCGGGACACGACAAAACGCATCTGTTAAGGAACCTCAGCATGAACAAACCCATTCGCATGGCCGTCGTTGGCGTTGGGCGCATTGGCATCTTTCACGCCCGACATGTTCAGGAACTCGCCCGTGAAACGGGCAACTGCGCGCTCGTCGCGGTATCGGACACCTACCGCGACACGGCCAAACGCATCGCAACAATGCTTCAGGCCGACCAAGCCACCGAGATTCTGGACTTCAATGACGTGTCAGACCTCGCGGCCTCCAATCTCATAGATGCCGCGCTCATCGCGTCGCGCACAGAAGACCATGAACGCGACGCGCGAATCCTCATCGACGCGGGGTATCGCGTGCTGATGGAAAAGCCATTGACCGATTCGCTCGCGTCTGCCGAAGCCTTTGTCGCGCACCTCAACCGCGATGCCACGCGCAAAAACGCGCTGATGCAAGCCTTTATGCGCCGCTTTGACGCGCCGCTACGCAAGGCCAAAGCATTGCTCGATCAAAAATCCATTGGCCGCGTCTTCAAAATCATCTCGGTGCTCGAAGACCCGATCCCCCCGCCCGTTGGGTACAACAGCGCGGGGTTGCTCATCGACGCGGCCGTTCACAATTGCGACGAAATTTTCTGGCTGATCGATGCCCCCATGCCCGAACGCGTCGCCGCAGTGGGATCCAATATTTACAACAGCACCATCAGTGTGGTCGAGGAAGACTATGACGACGTCTTTTTGCAGATGTGGTTCCCCGGTCACCTGATCGGCCAGGTGACGGTCAGCCGCAATCACGTTGCGGGGTATCGCAACGCCACATGGATATACGGCGACCGCGGCGTGATTCACGTGGGCCACTTTCAGGAAAATCCGCTCAGGGTTGACGTGGAAGCCTACGGCATCCATCGCGCAATATACAAAGATACCTTCACCTTGCGCGATTACGGCCCCGACGTACCCGTGTTCATCACCCGATTTGGCGAAGCCTACAAACATGAACTCGGCGATTTTGTGACCCGCTGCATTGACGACGCGCCATTCAGCGTCACGCACGAAGACGGTCTCAAAGCCATGCGCGTCGCCATTGCCGGGAATGAAGCGATCTGTTCCAAAGAAGCCGCGCGCGAGGTGAAATAGTTGCCAGTGGTTAGCCCTGACCCCAAAATAGTCGTGAGTCCCTTCGTCACCCTTCGACAGGCTCAGGGGCAACTCAGGGAGTGGCTTAGGGCGCCTTTGCACTGTGCATCCCACACTCAGCACGCAACATCCTTGCCCTCGCTGCCATAGACCGCGAGGCGTTCTTCTGTGGAAATGGTCTCGGTGGACTCGGGAACATAATGCAGTTGCAATGCTCGGCGGCGGCGGTTGGATCGGTTGGCCGGAGAACCGTGGTGCAATCGCCCGTGCCAGAGCAACACCCCGCCGGGTTGCAGGGCCACAGCGGCAATGCGATGGCGCGCGACATCCGTATCGCAAATCTGCCAGTCGCGTCTTTTGAAATGCACCACAGGGCCTTTTCGATGACTTTGGGGAATGACGTGCATACACCCGTTTTCGGGATCCGCGGGATCGAGGGCAATCCACGCGCTCACAATGCAGGTGGGCATGGGCACGTTAAAGTAAGCGTGATCCTGATGCCAGGGCTTCTCTCGCCCAATGCCCGGGGGTTTCAGCATCGCCTGATCGGCAAATAATTTGGGCGGTTCGCCCATGATGCGCGTCAAAATATCCAGCAGGCGAGGGTCTTCGCCAAACGCGTCCAAACGCGGATCGAGGCCGACAAATCGCGTGAGTTTTCGCACCAATACTTCGCGCGCATGCCCCACTGACCGCTTCGCCTGTTGCGCGATCCCCCGCTCGAACTGAACGCCCCGATTGCCCCCTGCGATCAATGCCTTGACCGCAGTCATCGCATCGTCGACCTGCGCGCGGGTATACGCGCGCTGAATCGCCAAAAAACCCTGAGCGTGAAACTGTGCAATCTGCCCATCGCCCACGTTTTCAAAGCCGTTGACGCATTCGGCAATGTGGGCATAGTCGTAAAGCGCGGGATCGTATTTGCCCGGCCCATAAGCGTCTTCTAAAATCTCTTTTTTTTTGACCACAACATCCTCCTTTTAAGTTTGGAGATCTCATGCTCGACCTCGAACTCATTGACCCATCAGAAACCGCTCGCGCAGCCGCCATCTTTCAGCGCGACGGATTGGTCGTTGTCGCCAATGCGCTGACCGATGAACAGTTCGCCTCTCTCAAAGCAGGCGCGCATCGCGTCGTTGCAGAGCAGACCGCGGCCATTCCCTTGGAAAAAGCCAACAGGGGCTTTGCGCGTTATTCCTTTGGCTCACAGATTCACCATCCCGAATGGGCGATGCTCGTCGATCTGCCCGCGATTCTCCCGATCATCGAAACGATTTTCAACAGCACCCAGTTCACTTGCAGCGGTGCGGGCGGTGATTATTCCCTGCCCGGTGCAAAAATCCAGAAACTCCACCGCGATATGCACGACGTGATCAACGATCCCGAACAGCGCGTAACCATCATGGATGTTCCAACGCCATTTATTGTCGTCAACTTTCCCATGATCGATTTCAATGCCAAAAATGGCGCCACGCGCTTCGTCCGCGGCACCCATCGCTCGCGCCATCCCATTCCCACGCTCAAAGAAGAACCCGACTGGATGAAGCGCGCCATCGCCTGCGCTCCGACCCAATCGGCGATGATTCGAGATGTGCGGTGCTGGCACGGCGGCACAGCCAATACCTCTCGGGACGCGCGGATTATGACCAGTGTGGGCTACTACGCGCCTTGGTTTCACCGACCACAACGAGACGGAGAAATGCCCCGCGCCATTTACAATACCCTGTCCGCGCGCGGCAAAATCCTGTGCCGGCATCTCGTGGCATTGGAGAATCTCACGGCATAACGCATGGCGGATGCGGGGGACAGAGTGGCAAAAAAACAGCGAAAAACTGAGGGAATCCTCAAGCCAGCCTGAGACCAATCCTGTAATACATAGTCTGTAGGCCCAAGTGCCGCGGTTTGGCTCGTAATCAGACCGACGACCACATCAGGCCGCGAGGCATGATAAACCGAAGAGGAAACGACCACTGTTGGCCGGCGTTTGACGCCCGTCACACCAGGGAAGTCAAGCACTATCACATCGCCCGGATTAAACAAGGTTCTCCTCCTCTGGATAGCGTGCCGCCGCGTACTGTAAGGAGGCGATGGTTAAGTCTTTTTGATCTTGTTCGCTCCAAGTGTCACTCCGGTCCACAACAGCGACCTCGGATTGTGCCAGTTTTTGTAAAATCAATGCTGCAAGGCAAAACTGTTCGTCAGGTGATAGAGTACGAACGGTTTCGGCGAAGACTTCTTGTGCGGTCAGTGCCATGTTGACTGCTCCTGTTTTGTTCATTTTGTGTAGAATCGCTTTCATTCCCGCTGGAGTATCTCGACAAACCGGATGGCTGTAGTGATAAAATCAAGTGGTTTCAACGCTTACCTCTGGGTGAAGTCGCTGCCACTTGTGATACAGGCTCCACCACTCGGATTTCTCGACAAATGAGGGGCTGGGGAACTCTTCTATGCCGCCTCAATCAGTTTTGGCTCAAGGCGCCTGATTAAGCCGGAGGTCCAGCCGGGGTCGAGCCGTTTCTGGTCGCCGTCAAAGACAATGATAATGCGAAGGTACTCTTCCCCGTCGCCATCGCCAAATTCATCCACAAGCGGAACGACCACTATAGGGTCGAACACGAACTCGTCGTCAGTGAAGCGTTCCGCAAGGGTCTCGCGGACAATGGTTTCAACGATCTTATCGCGTTCCCGCGTCATTGTATGCCTCCGTAGAATTTTGATCCTTTCTTGCAAAATTGTTTTCATATCCCGCCAGTAGGTTTCTGCAAATCGGATAGGCACCCCTTTCATAGATATGGCAATGTCCATTGGCGACATTTATCCCTATCGTCGATCCTAACATCCCGCTAAATCCTGTGTCTCCATCTCGTCGCATTGGATTAAAGTGTTTCTGTTTTGACTTTTCAATTAGATGAACGGCGTCAGATGGCCTAACATTCCTCATCAATTCTGGCAACATTGAGCCAGCCCTTGTCAAAAGTGAACGTGCGAACTTTGCCAGCGGGGTCTTGTATTCGGACGATGCGTGGGCTGTCAGTACCAGCATTCTCCACCACATAGAGCCAGTACGCTCCACCTCGCTCCTGCGCTTCCTCGAATTGCCTTCTCGTCATCGTTGTGGGGCGATTATCAAAAGTTCCACTCATTGCCTTGACTTCACACCAAGCTATCTGATTATCATGCCGATCGGTCTTGTAGAGGTCAAAGCCGGGGTTGTTTCGAGGTGTACGCTGCCAATCGGATTCGCGTGACAGGATAAAGTCAATAGCTTTTGCCTCGAGGTCCATCCGAGCCGAGTGTTCCAGTCCATCTAGATCACGGTCTTCCTCATCCGGACTCACCCCAATGTAAGAGATAAACGGCTTTGTTCCACTGCTGTTATCACCACCATTGGTACGGTCATTTACGTCTGTGCTCGTACCGTTTGTGTGAGAGCCTCTGCCGCTTCCCCCTCCGCCACCACCGTTCTCCCCATGTCCACCGCCGCTCCCGCCGGGCGTGCCACCCCCTTGTGTTGAATCTCCATCTCCCGTACCACTATTATGAGGGGATCCGTCAACTACTGAGTCATTGGGGATACTCTCAGGCTGTTGAGTCTGCTTGTTCTCTCCTTGAAGTAAGGACTTTATTTTTTTTAGTTTAGGTGGGGCGTTCTCGATACGCTCTGCAAGATTAAGAACATCTTTCGATATGCCAGCTTTTTCCGCAAGTTTTGCGACGTCATCCTTCTTCATACCGAGTTGGTCTGCCAATTTCTCATCGCGAGCAAATGATTTGGGCAGATCATCAAGAGTAAGTTTGCGCGGTTTGTGCATCTTTCCGTTCAAGTCCGGCAACCATGCGGTGTCTGTCAATAACTTGCCAAACTCGGATAGTTGCTTCTCTTTTTTCCTACCCGCGTAAGTTTGCCTTGTTGATTTTTCCACAATTCCGCGAATGTAAACAGAATTTGGAATCGCTATTTTATTCCAAATGAATGCACTCTTCTCAGAGGTTGGATCAGATACCGCGCATTCCAAACCATCAACACGCATATCAGGATCAAATCCGTCAAGTCCTCTCTCGTGCCGACCATGAGAATCATGGATGGGGACGTACCCTGCACTATTTTTATTTTTTTGTTCGATCCTCGGCACCCGTTCAATCTGTAGTTTGGCAAATAAGCGTTCCAAATCTTCAGGATATCTTTTGGCAACGAACCAAGCATTTGCATTGTTTTGAAAATACATGTGCAATTCATCACTATCAAAATAAACTTCTTTGGGGGTTTTGTAATTTTCCCTGTTACTGCTATCAATGGCACGGATAATCTTGATTGAAGACGATACTACTATTCTTAAAACTAAGTGGCTGTCAAATTTTTCAAAATTTTCCAAGTATTTCTCCAATCCTAATTTAGCCAATACAATTCTCAACTTCCCTAGATCATTCATATCGGCTTGTGATGTATCTTCTAAAAGTTTTCCTATTTTTCTCAAATCTTCAATGTTCTCACACAATCCTATATTCGGCTCCGCAACATATTTTGACAATATTTCAATGACTTCAGTGAACAGATCGGGTTCTAAAAGACCAAGATTTTTAAGAAATTGTTTTGCTCCTTTGTCGTTGACTATATCTCTCTTGACAGTTAAGAGTTCTGTTTTTGATGAGGATGGTAAGTAAGCATTTATAGATCCGTCTGGCTGAAAAGGATGCGTGTGTGAATTATCCTCAAGGCGCAAAATTTTTTTCTGGCGCAAGATAGAATCAGGTCTCTTCCATAGATCAGGTGCGCCATCCAAAAATATATAAAATTGGATCATCCAATCGTCAGTTCTCGTCGTCAAAAAATCGCCAGTAATCAGTTTGGCGAATCTCTCAGAACTCATTTCGGAGATATTCAGCATGGATAAAAAATTATCTTCCCGCTGGTTTCGTTGTGGTGGATTGGCAACCCATAATGGCGGGGAGTAATCTTCTCCAAGAATTGTTGCCAAATCGTTGTCGCTGATAAGATCGGACAGTCGCGCCAACCCTCTGAATATACCCTTCGCAGCAGCATGACCTCCCTGTTTCATCGGGGTCAGGTTTTCATTTCGGAATGTCTCAATCAGTCTATCCATGATTGGCTTGTAGAATGGAGACAGGTTATCCCCGTTATTAGGGAGCGTTGCCAGAAACCTCACCGTCAATAACCCTTGGTCGCGTATGGCGGTCATTGATTCGGCGATCAACTCCGCAAGTTGATCGCGCAAATCATCGTTGGCTTCACACTCCCTTACACTATCGCGGGCGACAGTTGAAGCAAAAGGCGCGTGCAAATGAAACCGCAGATTGGACGTTTCCTTTTCAGCAGGAAAGTATATGCAAACCTGACCTCGATCCAATAGCCTGATTTTCCATTCTTGTCCTTGAGTTTTCTCCATGCCAAAAGCAACAGCAACTCGGCAAGACTTGGGTTTGCCGTCTTCGTCATTCACATCAACCATCTTCTCAAAGCGGAGAAAAACGACTGAAGCAGGCTCCGAGTCTTCGGGATGCCGGACAACGATCTCAATTCGGTTTTCATCTGCCTCTCTCCGCTCAAGCAAACCCAAGGTTGAATCAGGCAGTAGATATTTTATTTTTTTTATGTTACTGAGAAAGAGCAGCGCGCCTTCATCCAACTTCCGAAGATTCTTTTCTATTTCAGCAACAGCTTTTTGGGGTTCTTTTGCGAGATTATCGAAAGGGAAGGAGAACCTGGTTTCTTGCTCGCCAAGGGCACAGGGGGCAAGTCCATCTGTATCGGGCACGACCAAATCGCGGATGCGAAAATGATATTCGCCCGATGCAATTTCAGGCGTTGAGGTATAGGCAAATACAGCCTTAAAGCCAACACCAAACTTGCCGATATTGGTGGGGTCGTCTCTCTTGTGGCTGACACCGATACTTGTAATGGCCTCTACGTCCTCAATCGAAAATAGACGATCCCCATTGTGCTCAAATTCGACGCCGTCCTCTTTGAGGATGAAGCAAACCTCTGTTGCATGGGCATCCTCGGCATTCTGGAGAAGTTCATAAATGAAGTGTGCATTATCCGGGTATAGGTCCGTCAGCAAACGCTTGATCCCATCTTCAAAGTCGTTTTCACGGTTCGCCTCTACCCACTTCAAACGCTTCTTTCGTAATTCTTCCAGTTTCATTGTGCCTCCTCTATGGTTAAAATTCCATACGCCACCGGCTCGGCAATGATATCCGCTCTCTCCATGGCACTGTCAAGATTTTGGATGCGTCTGGTGTAGTCGGCCTCTGCGCGGTCAATTTGCGATTGACGCATTCTCCGTATCTTCTCGTCGCTTGCCTGTTTAAGCTGTTCCTCAAGCAGTGCGATGCGTGCCTTGTGGCTTTGCATGCTGAACGGTCAAACGGCGGGGTGGCAAGTTGATATAGGATCGATCACTTGCCTGCTCTTGCGCTTTGAGATCTTGCACGATCAAGTTCAAGTCGTATTTGAACCGCGCTGCATGTTCATGCCTAATTCGCCGCACTTCTGCGACGATGGGATCGTTCTTCATATTTCATCCTCCAAAAGTTCCTCCGGCGTACAAATGATCGCCGGATCGTATCCTTCATCTCGACAAAATACCTCAATTCGCGCCCTTACGCCTGCGCCGGCCAAATGGCGATAGTTCCACGTCATCAGATACTTACAGCCGTTGGTCACAGCGACAGCAACATGTAAAGCATCCTCAAGTGAAGTCTTAGAAACGACTCCATTCTCTATCAAAGCATGCGCCAAGGTCGTCGCGTCTGGAGTGATCTCAAGCAATTCCACTCCCTTCAAAATGTCCAGCCTGCGTTGAGCTGCCTGCATATCACCTCTGCCTGCCTCTTGGATCACAAGTTGCGAGGCAACAACTCTGAAATCTTGTTTTTTATCTTCCCACCATTCTTGGGTTGATTGCTGATGCCCCGCTATGACGACATCGCGACTCGGCTTGGCTGTAAGATAACTCACCCCTGTCGTCTCCAAGTATACGACGGGACGACTACCTAGCTCTCTGTTCACAGTACTCTCCTTGGCCCTTTAATCTCCTATATTTATCACCCCAGGCACCACCGGCTCGGCACTGATGGAAGTCAACTGGGCATGCGGCACCGCGGAATTGCACGCCATCCCCCGAGCGATCGTGCCGTTGCGTTTCGATCCAGCACTGAACGACGACATGCGCCGGCTGGCGACGCAGTATGTCGAGATCAGAGGCCGCGGCCGTTTCAAAGACAATGACGAATGGGATGTGATTCATGTGGAACGCGTAACCGGCACGCGGTCTTGGTCAGAGCCGTTTGACCTCGAGGCATTCCATAGCAACCCCAACCCGAAGATTTTTGACCCTGAAAAGGTTGTTACCGCCAGCGAACCTTTCGACGTAGATGAGTTCATTGCCATCATCCACGAAGGCCGAGATGCTGGGTGAAAGGAACCCTCAAATTGGTCATCCTAGACACCAATATCGTTTCATACATCTTCAATAAAGATACCAGAGCGCTGTACTACCAGAACCTGATTCGAGATCGCCGCGTGCTCATCTCATTCCAGACACTGGAAGAGCTTTGGTACGGCGCGTATACAAAGGGTTGGGGCGACAGACGCAAGAACGAGTTCGCGCATCATCTCGAACAGTATGAGGTTATTTGGCCGACCCCTGAACGGGTGACCACATGTGCCCGCTTGCGTAGCGAGCGAAAGTCTGCGGGACGAGAAATGCGGGAGGCAGATGCATGGATTGCTGCAACCGCGATTATGCTGGGTTGCTCCCTCGCATCTCACGACCGCGACTTTTCCGATATTCCCGACTTGGAACTCATCCAAGCACCGTCACCATAACCACAGTCACAGAAATTCAGAAAGCACAGCCGCCATGGATCTCGATGGCGGCGAGCGGTCATCAAGTTGGTTATGCCTCATGCGAGGGCGGTCTCGAACGCCACCAAGTTGCGGGTCTCTCGGCTAAATTCTACGGCAACGAGATGAATCGGCTCGCCCGAGTCGCGGTATTTGTCCGCGTAGCGTTTCTCCTTCAACTGCGCCATCGCAGTGCCCTCCGGTGCCAATTCGACCACTTTGAACTCGAAACTGATATGCAGATTTTGACAATCAATTGAGCGGTTAAAAATCCACCCGCGCATTGCCCGCGTGGTGGGAGTCCAAGATGCCCAGCATAATTTGAAGCGTCTTTCGCGCCTCGCGCCCTGGCGAAACAAGCGCGCCCCCGCGTTCCAAAACGTGAACGAGCTCGGCGACCGCGCCGCTCTGTCGGGTCGCCATATAAGGGTCGATGGGAACCTCGGCATGCGACCACCAGCGCGAGTCTCGCTGTGTGATCACCTCAAACGTCTGATCCGAAATCTCAATCCGTCCATTGTCACACGTCAGGGAAAATTTTGACCCATTAAACGCCATCTTGCGACAGTTGTAAAACGCGCGCACGCCATTGTCAAAATGGATATAAGCCGAGGCAAACGGATCGGTCGCCGGGTCGTGCCCCCCGTCCCCCTTGTACTCCGTGAAATGCTCGAATCCGGGTTCCAACTCGCCCACCAGCCACGCGGGATTCGCGTCCGCGAAAAAACACATCATATCGATCATGTGCGTGCCATTGCGAAACATCATCGCTCGCGGGCCAAATTGATCGCAGACAACCGTTCGCAAACGGCCCAGTTCACCAGACCGAATCATCGCCCTCGCTTGTAAATAACTCGGATACCACCGGCGCGTGTGTTCAATCGAAAGCAGCGTGTTATTTGCTTCGGCAGCTTGGATCATGCGGTCGGCATCGGCCATAGTTGTCGCAATGGGTTTTTCACACAAAATCGCCCGTGCGGATCCCTCTGCCGCGGCCACCGCGATATCCGCGTGCGCGTGATCGGATGTCACAACGCTGACCAAATCGGGCTGCTCTTGGTCGAGCATCTCCCCGTAATCTGTATAAGTGTTCACATCGGGCCAAACATCGCCCCATCGCTGGCAAAACGCGTCCAGCATATCTCGGCGCAAATCGCACACCCCAACCACTTCGGTCTGAAGGTGCTTGTGATAGGCCGATGCGTGCGATGACGGCATGGCACCAAAAACAGGCCCTCTAACTTCTTCAGGGCGATTCGCCCCAATACCCGTCAACCCCACAATCACAGCGCGATAAGTATTCATCTCATTCCTCCTGTCTCAGAAAATGGTTCGCCTACATTGGCGTGAGGAGTTTGCATCATTCATTTTTTGCCTAAATTACTTACTGATGTTACGCAACGACGCAATAAGAAGCGTTTTACAAAATACTGTAAAGCGAATCTACGAATCTGCGGAACGGGGCCGAAAGCTCGCAACAGGCAGGTAGTCGTCTAATTGCTTTTTATGCCTATTTCAAATGGAGCACGAGATATGAAAACGATTGGCGCAGCAAAGTTCAAAGAACAGTGTCTGACATTGTTGGATCAATTGGACGCCGATGGGTTGGTCGTCACCAAGGGCGGCAAGCCGGTCGCGTGCGTCATACCTTATGGCCATCAGTGCGCCGACCTGATCGGCAGTCTGCGGCACAAGGTCAAGATCCGGGGCGACATCTTTACGACATGCGCCGTTCGCAAGTTGTCCCACGGGCCTTGTAAATATCGTGACGCGGGTTGCAGACCGTATCTCAATCCAGAAAGCGATCAACCACGTGATCTTCTGCATCAATGAGGGGATGGCGTTCATCTTGCAAGGGCAATGCAACGGGTTTGCCCTGATGCGCGGCTTGATAGGCTGCGGTTGTCAGACACGCCACGGACAGGCCATTTCCCGCACTGGTCGCGGGCGTCGCATCCTGCTCGATACAATCGATGAGATGCGCCACACAACCCGCCGCGCCCGTTGCGTTGCACGGGGGAATATCGACCGCCGCGCCATTGACAGCATAACCGAGGCGATCCACCTGAACCCACGCGCCATCACCCGTTAGATTGACGCAATCAAACGTGGCATCCTCGCGTGGCGCGGTTGACCGCCCCACCGTCAGCGTCGCGGTAAAATGGGGATATTCACACCAGAGCGTGGCGATATCCTCTGTGCCAAATGCACCGTATTCCTCAAAGTACACATTTTGCACCTGACAACTCACGCGGTCGGGCATCCCAAAAAGCCAGAGCAAAACATCTACGGCATGGCTGCCCAAATTCATCAACTCCCCCCCGCCATTCTGCACGGCCGGCGTCGGATAGCTCACATAAGCCATCAAATCGCCGGCAAACTGCTTCACGCTGTTGTGGGCATACGCGGAAATACACCCGTACTCGTCCCTGTCAATGGCCTCTTTGAGCCGCATCATCGTCGGTGAAAACCGCGTGGGATACGCCAGCACCACCTTGTTTGACGCGCCCGCGACAGCATCGGCAATTTCTCGGGCTTCAACCACGGTTCGCGCAATCGCCTTGTCAACCAGCACGTGCTTGCCACATGCCAGTGCCTTTTTGATCAGGGCGCGCTTGAGATAAAAATCCGTGCAAACAGACACAATATCCACGTCCGGGTCTTCCAGAACAGCGTCGTATTCCCGCGCCACCTCAAGGCCGTAAATCCGAGACAGCGCGCGGCCCTTTTCCACATGATGTTCGGCAGCAGCCACGATCTCACAATCTTCTCGCGCTTGCCAAATCGGACCATAAACATTTTGATGTGCCCGATTGCCAATCAGTCCAACGCGATACCTCATCTCACGGTTCTCCATAGCTTGGGGACAAAAATTCAGGCTGCCGCGACCTGTGGGCAACGTCGGATATCACCCCGTAGAGTTCGGGACGTCGATTGCTCAAGTGGTTCTCATCCGACACATCCTTCAGATCGACCTCGTGGATCAACACATCGGGCACATTCGATTGCAATTTCGCCGCCAACTTGCCGCGGGGATCTGTGATCAGAGCCACATTGGGATGTGTGAAACACACAAACATCTGATTTTCATAGGATCGCGTACGCATCCACCACTCATTGTCTTCGTGCCACATGCCATACGTCGGCATCAAACAGATTTTCGCGCCCTTCAGACGCAAGGTGCGAATCGACTCTGCCCATCGCCGATCTGCACAAATCACCATGCCCACCTTTCCAAAATCCAGATCAAATACCGGCAAGTCATTGCCTCTTACAAAACGATGATCATGGGCCTGCAAATGCGTCTTATCATACGTTCCCACAACCTTCCCCGCGCGATTCACCAGAACGGCTGTATTGTAAAAATACCCCGCTCGTTTTTCACTGAACCCAAAAACAACATGCGTCTGAAACGCGCGCGCCATCTCACACACCCGCCGAATATACCCGCTCTCGCCCACGTCCTGCGCCACTTCGGCAAAGCGCGCGGCCGTCCAATCGGCCTCTGTCACCGCGTACCCATCCAAGAAACATTCCGGCGTCACAAACACATCCACATCGCCCCCGTGTGCCTCAAATTGTCCCTCAAACACCGCCCAATTTCCCGCGACATCCCACTTCTGTGGCATCGCCTTTAGCATCCCAATTTTGACCTTATCACGCATCGTCATTTCCCCTGGTTTATCGGCAGCCTCTAAACACCGCTCAACGCGCGCTCAAAATCCGCGCACAAGTCCGCTGCTGCCTCAATGCCAACCGCCACGCGAATCAACCGATCAGAAATCCCCGCGGCTCGTCGCTCCTCGGTGCTCAACCCCGCATGTGACGTTTGCACGGGTCGGGTGATCAGGGTTTCGACCCCGCCCAGGCTCGGCGCGGAAATGGGCAATTGCAATCTCGATATCACCCCATCGGCCGCGCGGCAATCCCCCGTCACCTCAAAACTCAAGACCCCGCCACACCCGTCAAAAAGCGCGTTTGCCCGCTTGTGTTGCGGATGACTGGGCAACCCCGGGTAATTCACGCGCGCCACAGCCGGGTGCGCCTCTAAAAAAGCAGACAGCACCTGTGCATTTTCGTTTTGTTTTTCCATGCGCAGCGCCAGCGTTTTCATCCCGCGCAGCAACAGAAAACACGCGTGCGGATCCAGGCACCCCCCCAAGTGATTCAAGCGGTGCGTAACGCGCCTCACCCAATCGCCCGCCCCAATCACACAGCCCGCCACAATATCCGAATGCCCATTCAAATACTTCGTACAACTGTGCAACGACAAGTCAAAGCCCCGCTCTAAGGGCCGAAAGTTCACCGGCGAGGCAAAGGTGTTGTCAATTACAGAGATGAGGCGATGGGATTGGGCAAATGCCACCGCGGAATCGAGATCTGCAACTTCCAAGAGGGGATTGCTCATGGTCTCGACATAAATGGCGCGCGTCTCAGCCCGAACCCGTTTTTCCCATACACCCGGCGCGTTTCCCGGCACAAAATCCACATCGATCCCAAAATCGGCGATATCGCGCGCAAAAAAAGATCGCGTGCCGCCGTAGAGACAATTTTGTGCCAGCAGGTGATCGCCTTTTTTCAACACGGTCAACAACGCGGTGGTAATCGCAGCCATCCCCGACGCCGTGACCACCGCGGCTTCACCGCCCGCGATCCGCGCCAATTTCTCCTGAACCGCCACGTGATTGGGGGTGTTGTTCAGGCGAATATATTTTAGATCGTGGTAACTGTCTTCACCGCGATACGCAAACGTGGCACTCTGAAATACGGGCAGCGCGACCGCCCCATCGTATTTCTTGTCTTCTTCACCCGCGTGAATCAATCGCGTTTCAATGTTCATATTCGCTTCCTTTTTTTGGGGCAGGCACGAGGCACTGCCCCTACTCTTTCCCAATAATTATACATTCCGGGTTTGAGAGCAACCCAAAACTCCCTGTTTGGGTTGCGATTCGCTATCTGACACAACACCTTGTTTCCGCTTGACAGCCCTCCGCGCTTTTGATATCTTTGGGCGTCTCATAAGTACCTGAATTTAGCGGACGTAGCTCAACTGGATAGAGCACCTGACTACGGATCAGACGGTTCCGGGTTCAAATCCTGGCGTCCGCACCAAGAAAAGAAAGAGGGTTGCATCGCAACGGTGTAACCCTTTCTTTTATCTCAAAAATGAAGGAGACCACAACCATGGCGCGCGTCCTGCAAAACGGGGTACAACCCTGGACTGGCACGCTCCAGGCCAGGCTTCGGCAGAAGTTCACATTTGTCCTGGTCGCTGTTTTTTTCTCGCTCCATCCGATCTTCGCCACTGAAATTCCCTATGCAGATCCCGCAGAAATGGGGGTTTCCGCAGAACGCCTCGCAAAAATCCAACCCGCAATGCAAGCCCTCGTCGATTCTGGGAAATTTGCAGGCATTCTAACGCTCATTGCCCGAAAAGGCAACATTGTCCATTTCCAAACCGCGGGTTTCCGCGATAGGGCACTGTCCAAACCCATGGCCGAGGATACCATCTTTCGCATCTATTCCATGACCAAACCCATCACCAGTGTCGCCATCATGATGCTCTATGAAGAGGACAAACTGAAACTGGACGATCCGGTGTCCAAATTTATCCCCGAATTTGCAGATACAAAAGTCTATACGGGTGGCGGATCGAAAAATCCAACCCTGACGCCGCCCGATCGCGCGATCACCCTTGCGGACCTGCTCTCGCACACTTCTGGATTGACCTATGGCATCTTTGGGCAAACACCGGTCGATTCCCTCTACCGCGCGGCAAACCTGTTTGCGTCCAAATCAAACGCCGCATTTGCCCAAAAGGTCGCCCAACTTCCCTTGCGCCTTCAGCCCGGCACCCGATGGGTTTATAGCGTCTCCACCGACATCCTCGGTCGCGTGGTCGAAGTCGTCTCGAATATGTCCTTGGGGGAGTTTTTCTCACAGCGCATCTTTATGCCCTTAGATATGTTCGACACGGGTTTTTACGTGCCAAAAGAAAAACGCCACCGCTTGGCCACACTTTATCGGACGAACAAGGCGGGCGAACTCGAGCCGCGCAACAATCAGAGCAACGCGCGGCCCGGCGCATGGGAATCCGGCGGTGCTGGCTTGGTGAGCACCGCGCGCGATTATCTCCGCTTTGCCCTGATGTTGCTCCATCGGGGTGAATTATACGGCACGCGCATTTTGAAACCCGAAACCGTCCAACTCATGACCGCCAATCACCTGCCCGAGACCGCGCCTTATCGACACCGCCAGCGCAACAGCGATGGCTTTGGATACGGTTTCGCGGTCATCGTAGATGAAACCGCGACCGAATGGCAGGACAAAAATGGAACGTACTATTGGTCTGGCATTGCCAAAACACATTTCTGGATTGACCCCCAAAACGAGATGATTTCCATGGTGTGGACGCAACTGCGCGGATCGGGCAATCTCGCCAGACACTTTCAGCCCTTGGTTTATGAGGCCCTTGTGGAGTGAGTCCGATACATCCTTGACAAAATGATTGGACTTTGTTAGGTTTTTCGCCAGCGCAATTTTGGGTGACCCCGTCGTTCAGTGGCCTAGGACACCAGACTCTCACTCTGGAGACGGGGGTTCGACTCCCCTCGGGGTCACCAAAAAAATAACCGTGTTACTGACCCTGAGACGGGCTAAAAAGGGGATCGAATGAGATGTACAATTCGATCCCCTTTTTGGTAGAAAGCGCATTCCCTGGCCCCATTTCTTGGGATATACCGGCTCTGGCACGCTGGGAGGGCGAACCAATCAAACAATGATTGCTTGGCATGAAAAAATTGTGCATCATGTTTCACATCTGCGTTGAGAATGGAGACGGAGAGCATGAACGATGTTATTCAATCTAAAGATGAACTGATACAAAGGATGGGAGATGAGCGATAGACCGAATATTTTGTGGTTGTCTTTAGAAGATACAAGCCCGCGATTTGGGTGTTATGGCGACGCGGTGGCGCGCACGCCAAATCTCGATCAATTGGCATCGGAAGGCTGCCGGTATCCCAATGCGTTTTCAACCGCGGGCGTGTGCGCGCCGAGTCGCGCGGCGATTATTACGGGCATGTATCAAACGGCCATTGGCGCGCAGCACATGCGGGTGCGCCATACCAATGATTTTGCGCCACAAATGCCCACGCCCTACGATGTGGTGCCGCCGCATTATGTGAAGTGTTTTCCAGAATATTTGCGGATGGCCGGGTATTACTGTACGAACAATACCAAGACCGACTATCAGTTTGCCCCGCCGATTACCGCGTGGGATGACTTGAGCGCCAAAGCACACTGGTGCAATCGCCCCGAGGGCGCGCCATTTTTTGCCGTGTTTAATCGCACCGTGTCGCACGAGAGCGGCATGTGGCCCGAGAAGCGAGCCGAGGTGACGACCGATCCAGATTCGGTCACATTGCCGCCCTATGTTCCCGATACGCCCAAAGCTCGGCTGGCATTGGCGCGGCACTACGACAACATCGCGGACAATGATGCGTGGGTGGGCGAGATGTTGCAGCAATTGGAAGACGATGGATTGGCGGACAGTACGATTGTGTTTATTTGGAGCGATCACGGCGAAGGCTTGCCGCGCGCCAAGCGATGGCCCTATGACGCGGGCATTCGCGTGCCGTGCATCGTGCGCTGGCCGGGTGAATTGCAACCCGGCAGTGTGAATGATCGGTTGGTGAGCATGATCGATCTGGGGCCTACGGTCCTGTCATTGGCCCGCGTGCAGATTCCAATGCACATGCAGGGGCAACCTTTTGTGGGGCCGCGCGAAAAAGACAGGGAATACATTTTTGCAACGCGGGATCGCTACGATGAATCTTACGATATGATGCGGGCAGTTCGGGACAAACGGTTTAAGTACATTCGGAATTACATGGCGGAAAACCCCTATTTGTTGTGGATTCCCTATCGCAACCGCCACCCGGCAATGCAAGAGATGTGGCGACTGCATCTGGCAGGTGCGTTGGAAGGGCCGCAAAATGCGATGTTTCAAAAACGCCCAGCAGAAGAACTGTACGATACGGAGAACGACCCGTTTGAGATCGACAATCTGGTGGACAATCCCGCGCATGCCAAGACCTTAGACCGCTTGCGCCAAGCCCTGGACGAGTGGCGCGCAAAATGCGACACTTGGGGCGACGTGCCCGAAGACCAGATGGTGTTTCGCATGTGGCAGGGCACAGAACAACCCCAGACGGGCTTGCCGGTCTTTGTGCCCATTTGCGAAGAAAGCCCCGGACGAGAGGCCGCGCCCGAAGGCGGAAACTTCAAGGGGCCGATGGTCGTGCAATTTTATTGCGGGACACAAGGCGCGTCCATGGCGTATCAGATCGACGGAGATGGACATTGGCGATTGTATTCCCAACCGATTCAATTGCCCAAGGGCGAGACGACAATTCGGGCAAAAGCCATTCGGATTGGATACAAAGAGAGTGCAGAAGTTGAAGCGACGTTTGTGGTGACCTGACCGCATGCGGCATTGGACAGGAGGTGTATGGTGCGCGGGATGCGAATTTTGGTGCTTTTGTGTGTGGGTATGGCAATGCCTCTCACATCGTTGGCGCAAGATATTATGGCGCGATTGCGAGAACGCATGGTAAAGACACAGCTTGAAAATCGAGGAATTAAGGACGCCGAGGTGCTGACGGCGATGCGAAAAGTGGAGCGCCATCGGTTTGTGCCCGAGGCCTATGCTTCCAGCGCGTACCGCGATCATCCGTTGCCGATTGGCGAAGGGCAGACCATTTCCCAGCCGTATATCGTGGCACTGATGACGGAAGTGTTGAAGTTGAAGCGGTCGGATAAGGTGCTGGAAATTGGGACGGGTTCGGGGTACCAAGCGGCAATTCTGGGCGAGTTGTGCGACAGTGTCTATACCATAGAGATCGTAGAAGTGCTGGGCAAGCGCGCGGCAAATTTGCTCGACGCGTTGGGGTATGAGCATGTCGCAGTGAAAATTGGCGATGGGTACAAAGGATGGCCGGAACATGCCCCTTTTGATGCGATTATTGTGACGTGTTCGCCAACGCAAATCCCCCAACCTCTGCAAGAGCAACTCGCCGAAGGCGGGCGCATGGTGATTCCGGTGGGTCAACGCGACGCACAGGAATTGGTTCTGCTAACCAAGCAGAAGGGCAAATTGCAACAGGATTACATCGTGCCGGTCAGGTTCGTGCCAATGGTGGATTCTACCGGGGCGACGTACTGAAGCGGGCAGCTATCCGCGATAAGCAGTCAGAGGTGAGAATGTCGGGGCGGTGCCCCTGTGCCCGCCCGGAAATACAAGAGGCGAGAGGTAAGACATAAACCAACCGTCCATGTAGGGGCAACCCCCTGTGGTTGCCCGATCATCATTTTAAGATACAAGACGCGAGATTCGTCCTCATCCCCGCCATTATCTTTGGATCCACTTATACGCAGCCTTTGAATTTTTCCAGAAGAATTTCTCCATGGCTTCTGGCCCCTTCTTTTCGATATAGTGGGTGACGATGTTGAGCACGGTTTCGTAGGGTGCTGCGCGTTCGCACACGAGCCAGTTGCTGCCGTAGATCAAGCGGTCTTCGCCAAACGCGCGCCACAACACATCGAGGGTGGGCGCGTAATAAGCCGGGTCGTCGGGCGCGGGTTGTTGCGCTGCGCGTTCAACCATGCCCGACACTTTGCAATACACATTGGGGTATTTGGCAATGGTGTGGATGCCGTGTACCCATTTGGAATCGGGTGCTTCACCGGTGACTTCAACGTGCGCCACATGGTCAATGACAAGGCGCAGATTGGGAAGTTGCTCGGCAATAGCCGTGTTGATGGGCAATTGTTTGCCATTGGTCATGATATCGAGTTGCAGGTCGCGCTCGGCTAATTTTTCGAGTTGCGGCACGAGGGCGTCTTGATCTTTGAGGCTGCCGCGCTGAAGTCCCAGGCGAATCCCGCGATAGAGTGGATTGGCTGAAAAACGGTCGAGGTTCGTTTCAAAATTTTTGTCCCTGGGATTCAGACTGCCCACAAAGCCGACAATGCAGGGGTTGTCGGCTGCGAGGTCCAGAATCCACTGATTGTCTTCAACCAATTTGCTGGCTTCAACGACAACTGCGCCCGTCACGCCCATTCTTGCGGTGCGTTCAACAAAGTGGTGCGGCAAAATGGGACGATAGAGCAAGGCGTTGTCTTTGGGCGGCCACGGAACGCCCCCGGGGCGCGTGGTGTCGTAAAAGTGAACGTGAGTGTCGATGATCATGCATCTCTCCTTATCGTTGATTATGGTCTGCGAGTTCACGCATCGCGTTGTTGACTGGCTTTTTTGATTAAATCCTCTAAAGTCGTGTCACCAACAGCCCCATCTATGGCGTCATCAACCTCATCCATTTTGTATATCAAATCACTCAATCCCCGCCATTTTTCTCAAAACTTCTACAATGGCGGAGTTGTCCTGTTCGGCCATGCCGAGCGCGACGCCTGTGCGGAGGAGTTGCGCGTGGAGGCCAGTGACGGGCAATGGCGTTTCTGTGCGCGCGCCGAGATCGAGAATGAGTTCCACATCTTTTAGGTGCTGATCCAATGCGGCCTGTGTGGTAAAATCTCGGGTGATCATTTTTTCGCCCTTGATGTCCATGACGCGCGAATACGCCCCGCCCATTTTGAAGACATCGAGCAAAACGTCAATGTCAACGCCTGTTTTTTGGGCGAGGACGAGCCCCTCGGCCAGCACGAGACGGTTGAGACCGAGCACGAGATTGACGATGAGTTTGGCTTCGGCACCTTTGCCCGAAGGCCCCATGTGAAAGGTCTTGAGGGCAAAGGCGTCAAAGATGTCGGTACACAACTCAAAGACGGGCAACGTGCCGCCAACCATCACGAGGACATCTGCTTCGCGCACCTGCTTGCTGGACCCGAGAATGGTGGCGTCGAGAAAGCGAATGCTTCGGCTTTCAAGGCGTTTGGCAAGGGCGGTTGACATCTGCGGATCGGCTGTGGTGGTATCGACGATGATCGCGCCGGGAAATGCCGCAGACAGAATGCCTTTAGTACCGGTGACCACGTCGTTGACCACATGTGAGTCGGGCAGTGAGAGGACGATGCGCCGCGCTTTGCCAGCGACATCGGCGGGCGATTTGCACGGCGTGAACCCATCGCCTTCGTGAGCCTTTATTTTTTGGAGATCAATGTCATATCCTGCAACCTCTAACCCCCTATCTCGGAAGCGTTCAATCAGTGCTGATCCGACAAGTCCAAGTCCGATAAGACCGAGCATGGGACCTCCTGTGGACAATTAAAAAAATTATGGTTTTGAGAAGCCGTATCACAGACGGCATGGAAAGATGTCAAACAAATACTGAACAAACTGAACAATCAGATTTTTGTCAACCGTGAAAAGACGCACACGCGCGCCGCAGGCATGGCAGTAGCCAACGCATCAGATTTCAGTAGCAGCGCAAATACCCCTCCCGCCCCCCCAAAGGCCAGACGCGAGAGAGCCACCCGATCCGCAACGGATGTTACGCAGTACAATTAGAAGGCCCTGTCTGTTTCGCCAATTCTTTCAAACACTCAAAACAGGAGCGAGCAATGAATTTGGAACCCATTCAAACGCGGGATATAGAACGCCCGCCAAACGCGTTGATTGACGCGTTATCACAGATTGGCAGTGCCACAGCCAGTGGGGAGTTGTTTAAGCTGGGCATCCGCGATCCTCAGATTTTGGGACCCTTGCCCCGAACACCGGGCAAATCTATATGTGGGCCGGCACTGACGCTACAATTTATGCCCAAACGAGAAGATTTGCATGCATCGGGTGAATATCAGGGGCCCGAAAGACAATTGCATCGCCACGCGCTGTATCACACCCAACCGGGCGATGTGATCGTGGTCGATGCGCGAGGCAATATGAGCAGTGGTGTTTTTGGCGAGATGATGCTGACCTATTTTTGTGGTCAGGGCGGCCAGGGGGCTGTTGTCGATGGTTGTATTCGCGATTTTCCCCAGGCGCGGGAACTGGACCTCGGCTTGTGGCTGAAGGGAACGACGCCCAATTTTCACGCGCAAACCGATATTTTCCCCTTTGCGGTCAATGCCCCAGTAGCGTGTGGTGGCACGCTAGTCATGCCCGGCGATATTGTGATCGCGGATGACGATGGTGCTGTGGTGGTGCCGATTCAACTCGCGACCGAATTGGCTGAAAACGCGACCGAACACGCCGAGTGGGAGGTCTTTAGCCGGATGAAACTCGCCGGAGGCGGGGACCTGCGGAAGTATTATCCCCTCACGGATGAAGCGCGGGTCGAATACGAGGCGTGGAAAGCAGCGGCGCAGCGCAACTGACCGTCCTGACCCTGGAAGGGGAATGAACGACTTGGGGTTGCTTCTACATGGATGGTGATTGGGCCTGACCCTGCAAGGGGACGGAACGACTTGGGGTTGCCCCTACATGGTTGGGTGGCCTTCTCACGTCTCGCGTCTTACGTCTCGCCTCTTTGAACAGTCGTCAAGTTTTCGCGCATCGGCAATTTGTTCGAGCATTTGATGGACGCGATCGGGGTGGGTGGAGGCGACATTTGTCGTTTCACAAGGATCGGAACCGATGTGAAAGAGTTCGGTTTCTTCGGGTGCTTGGCCTTCTTCGTAGATCAATTTCCAAGGGCCTATACGCATGCCAAAGGACGATCCCCTGAAGTTCCAAAAGATAGACCGTTCTTCCGGCAGGGCAATGTCGCCCGTGAGCAGGGGCCAGATGTCCTGCCCGTCCCATTGGGGATCGGTGCTGGGAGCATAGCCGATGAGATGGGTCAGGGTTGGCATCCAATCGGTCATGTGCAGGGGGTGAAGGCATTTTCCAGGTGGGAGGTGAAAGGGCCAATTGATCAGGGATGGCGTGCGGATGCCGCCTTCATAGAGTTGAGATTTTTTGCCTCGCAGGGGCAAGTTGCTGCCCAGGCGGGGCATTTCTTCGTGGCGGCCCGGATACTTGTCGGTGTCGTGAAGGGGACATGAAGGGATGGCACCATTGTCTGATGAGAAGATGACGATGGTATTTTCGCGCTGGCAGGTGCGGGCGAGGGCCTCGACGAGTTGACCGATGGCGCCATCCATTTGGCTGGCGTAGGCCGAGTATGTTTTGAATGAGCGATCTTTGTTGTCGTCGGGATCGTAGCACCGGTCTGAATAGCGGTCAATCCAGTGCTGCGGTGCTTTGATGGGGGTGTGAACAGCGGTGAACGGCACATAGCAAAACCAGGGGCCTGTTTGTTCTTCGATCCATTGAATGGCTTCCCATGCGATGAGGTCCGTGACATGCCCGCGCGCTTCGATGAGTTCGCCATTGCGGTGCCAGGTGACGCTATAAGGGCCCGATTTGTAGCGGTGGCTATACGGGTCAACACCGCCGGCCAAACTCCCGTAGGCGGTATTGAAGCCAAATTGATTGGGACCGTATTCGGGAGATGATCCCAAATGCCATTTTCCAAAGAGGGCGGTTTCGTACCCCGCGTTGCGAAAAGATGAGGCCAAAGTTTCGTAGCCATCCGGCAGGACGGGCGCGTTGGATGGGACGGTTGCATGGCGTCCAAAGCGACCGGGGTGGCGGCCCGTCAGCAGGCATGTGCGGGTGGGGGTACACATGGGGCAGACGTAGTGCTGGTCGAGTTCAATGCCCGTGGCAGCGAGACGGTCAATATTGGGCGTGCGGATCTGCGAGCCGTGATAGCTGACGTCTCCCCAACCCATGTCGTCGGCGAGGATGAACAGAATATTGGGTTTTTCAATTTTTCCAGATTTGGTCATAATAGGTGTCCTGTTGAATAGCGGTCAGCAATCGGCTTTTAACCCCTTCCCTTGGCGGTAACAGCCAAGGGCTCCTAAAATCCATTGCCCCTTTTCCCTCTGTTTCACATACCACAAAATTAACCCCAGGGCGATGCTCCCTATGCTGTCCCACACGATGTCGGCCAATTGCCCATCGCGATTGGGTACAAAATGTTGATGAAGTTCGTCCAACACAGCATAGAGAATGGACAGCAGAACGCTCCACCGCACACAGGAGATAAATCGGTTGGGCTTTGTCCACAGAGAACGAAACCACAAATAGGTCAGGATAGCATATTCTGCTATGTGTGCAAATTTGCGTATCGCAACATGCACAAATTCGCACAATTGATGGATCAGGGTACTGGCATCGCTTTCGGGGCAAAAAAAGAGTACTTTTTTCGTATTTTCGAACGATAGCAGGCTGCTTGAAGCCAAAAAAATGAGGAGCATCCAAACAACTAAGGCAACGCGCCAATATTTTATTCTCATGTCACAAGCCCTTACCTTTCCTATAGCTATCACAGATGTTTACGGACGGGCTAATTTCCCAACGGCTCCCACACATTGCCAAAAATAGACCGCAACCGCGCCATATCTTCATCCGGCAGGGGCGGGCCGAGAATCGCGTTCACATTTTCTTCCAGATGATCGATATTCGCGGTTCCCGACAACACCACGCCCATTGCGGGATGCGCGTTCACATACTTGTAGCCCGCCGCGGGCAATGACGTGACATCGCCTTTGACCAGCCATCCCAACGGGTCTTCATCTTTGAGCGCGTCTTGGGCAATCAAGCCTTTGGCCTTTGCGTAGGCAACGCGCGCTTTGAGCACATCGGGTCGCGCCAGTGCCCGCCGAACCGCCACCATGCAAATCACGCCCACATTCAATTCCCGACACTTGGGCAAGACCGCGTGTTCGGGTGTTGGACTGAGCAAATTATATCCCACCATAGCCGTATCGAACAAATCATCGGATAGGGCGAGCGAGAACATCTCGTGTTTGGGGTCTTCGGCATAAGTCTCACTCACCCCGATAAAGCGAAACTTCCCCTGATCTTTCAGTTTCTCCACAGCGGGCCACAGCCGCGCGATGGCGTCGCGATACTGATGCGGGCGAACGCCGTGCCACTGCATCACATCGACGCAATCGACCTGTAAACGCTTCAGACTGCGCGCAATGGAATCCACGACATCGCCCGGCTCGACGAGATCTCCGTTGCCGCGATGCGCGTGAAATTTGGTCGCCAAAATATAATCGTCGCGCGGCACGCCTCGAAGAGCGTTTCCAAGAATCGTTTCACTCTCGCCATAAGCAGCAGCCGTATCAAAAAAATTAATGCCGAGATCCAATGCCCGATGTATCAATCGATTCACGCCCGCCTGATCGACGCCCGTCTTTTGCCCCAGTTGCGTGGGCCCACCGCCGCCAATGCCCATAATCGAAACCCTCAGCCCCGTGCGCCCCAATGTGCGATATTTCATTTTTTTCTCCTTTGAACACGCGTCTAATATAGGGCATCGCAACACCCTTCGCCATTGTTTTAAGCAATCAAAAAATCCCCGACAACAAAATGTTACCGGGGATGCATGCGACAGCTATCCATCTGCCTCAAAACCGCGCGATCCCCGCACTCACATAAAACCCCGACGCATCCAACCGCTTGGTAAAATCCACCCGAAACAGATCGAACAGCCCGTTAATTGACGCGCCCAACTCGTGGTGAAATCGGTCGAGATACTGCGGCTCGTAATCCAAGCCCGCCAAGGTGCGATCCCCAAACCACGTGCGCCCGTGCCCGCCATACACAATCAACCCGATGTTGCGCTCGGCAGCCCACCGCCAGCCGAGCAACTCAAACGGAATCGTGCGGAAATGGTGTTCCCAGAATACACCGAACACGTTCTCGCCTTCATAGGGACGGCCCACTCGCGCGCGAAATCCCCCAAAGGTCGAAAACCTGCCCAGCAACCCTAAATCCAGAATCTCAAAGCGTTGCCGAGGCAGGGTTCCGGTGAACGCACTGCCAACCACGCGCACATCGAGCACATTGGGCAGCAGACGCCGCTTAAACAGCGTCTCTATCCGCCAATCCAATCGCATCCGATATTGCGTAAAGGCAAAATCACTCCCGAATCCCGGGCGGCTGTGTTCCACCTCCAACGCGACTTTGCGCTGCCCAAAAAGGAATGCAGGCCCTGCGTTTTCACCCTCGAAGTCCGCGCGAAAGACCACAGATCGCAAATTCCCCGGGTCAATACGCGGATTTGGCCGTTGCTCATCCCTGTCGCCAAACAAGTGCCAATCCGTGGTCTTATCCACCGACATGTGTTGCGCGACATTTACCCCACCGCTCAACCGCACGCCTACTCTCCGCGGATGACCAAACCGATAGCCCACAGTTCCGTTCACACCTTCGCGCCAAAAATAATCGAAATAATCTTCAAAACCGAAAACTTGTCGCATACCGCCCGTGGCGCGATCGTACAGCCCTGACCGATAGCGCGTCTGTGTGCCGCGATATCCCTTGAGCGAGACCCATCCCTTTTTGCTCGGCCCCCAGTGCAACGTTGCTTCGCCATCAAATGTCCATCGCTTCAAACCAAAGTTATGCGCGACACCACCGACAAAAGCCGCTCGCGTGCGAGTCGATCCCACGGAAACTTTCACGTTCAGACTCCCACCATCCACGCGATTAAACCATATATCGGAATCCATCCCAATCGGCAATTTGCGCCGACTCTTGCCACTTTTCTTTTTGGTGCTGCTTTCCTTTTTTTGGTTATCATTGGTCTTGATAAAACGCGCCAAAAATCCCTTGGGTTTATACGCTTCATAAAGCGTCATCGTGCTGTCAATGCGCGCGTAGGCTTCTTGCTCAATGTCACTTAATGGCACGGCAAGGGCTGTTTGAACCAGTAAACTATCCTGTTCAACCCGCGCGGAATCCACCACCAGTTCAACCCGCACAGAACGCATCTCCAACGTGGCGCGATCCCGCTGTTCGTAAAGCGAGTCCGGCAATGCGACATTCACCTCATACCCCGTCAAACGAGAAATGCGTTGGATCGCGATGGGCGGAAATTGCAAGCCAATGATCCCGATTCCAATTCTATCGTCCGACTGCCAGCCTATGGGCAAATAGTAATCCCCCCCAAAATTGCTAAACTGCTGACGCATGGAAATCGTCCATCCGCGAATGGGCGGCGGAAACAAAAACGTCTGATTGGGCGTCAGTTCCACTTCTAGGAGAGCATACACACTGTCGAGCACAGCCACGCGACCAACAAAAGCCGTCTTGAGGCGGTGTTTGGGTTTCACGTCAATATCGTAAACAATGCGGTCATCCATTTTGCGGCGGCCCGTGAGCACGAAATTGTAGTGCGCCAGGGCATCGGGATGCGTGACGCCGACGAGGTGATGACCGCCGAGTTCTATTTCATCGTTGTACAAATTCACACCCGCGGCCGCGGGCAATACGAGCTCGCCAAAGCCAGCAAAATTCAAGTTCTCGGTCACGCGCGTATCCACGACGACCTCTCGCCACCCTTTTTGCCAATCCCAAAACCCATCGGACAGACTCTCGGTAATCGCCACGATCTCAGACGCTCTGCGAAAGACAAACCGAGCATAAGCCGCCACGCGGAACGTCTTGAGCCTGTCCCACCACGTTTGCTTTTGCGCGATCACTTTACGCATAATTTTTTGACCATCCTCAGCCGTCACCACGAGCGTTTCCATTTCAATGGGCACGGGATCCAGGGCGAAATGGTGTACATCGGCTGCGTCTTCGGTCACGTCAATCCGCTGTGACCGGTAGCCGATATAACGCACTTCAACCACCGCGGGAAGAGATCGCAAGTCCAGCACATACTTGCCCTCGGCATTTGAGATCGCACCGTCATAAGTGCCGAGCACATGCACGGTCGCCGAGGGAAGCGGTTCCCCTGTTGCCGCGTCGGTCACACTGCCCCGAATCACTTTTGCCTGTGCCGGCACAGCCACCAAAAAAACGGCAAATAACCATCCGAATCGCGTTGTCATAAACCATTCTCCTGCTGTTGCCCAACATAAACGCGGGCAATTCATCGCCCAAAGGCATCGGAGGTTGCGAGTCGAAAGCCTGTTGTGACGTGATTCTCGCGCAGGCATGTCCCGTTGTGGTGTAAAACGGGAAGCGTCACGGAACATGCCTATCCACAAACCGCCAACGCACCGCATCGGCATACAGACGACCCGCCGCGCGATCAGACAGTTCAACTGTGGCCTCTTCACCCTCCGCGAATCTGTAGCGCCCCAAGTGATTCCAACCCCCTTTCATCTGATCGCGTGCCAGTTTGAGCGTATCGACCCTGCCACCACAAAAAACCATGAGCGTAAAACTCGCGCCGATGCGCTCGCGCTTGGCTGTTGCCGGATCGGGAAAATAGAACCCCACATCGAACTCGCCACCCTTGGGAATGCGCGCAGTCCACACGGCCGGCTGCGCGCCATCGCCGGCCTGCTTCTGCCGATAGCTCTTTTCGTATCGCCCATAGGCTTTCGACAAACTGCGCTCGTGCCAGTTGTCTCCTTTCAACCCAGGACGCGAGAAGCGCGTCACGCGTCGCATGGGCATGGAAAATCCCTTGTCGTCATTATCGACCACAATCTCAAGCGGCGCAGCCTCTTCACCTGTGGCGTCTTCTTCATCTGTCACATCTTTGAGATAGGCCACTGGAACGCCTTGCGTGACCTCTTGGGGGACATGCACAGGAGAGATGAGCGGTTTGCGGTTGCGCGCCAGGGTTCGACCAGCACTCGTAAGGGCTGCTCCCACAGCACCATTGACACCTCAATCTCTTGCTCGCCTTCAAGTGCCACGCCTTGCACAGCCTCGTCCTCTTGACCCGTGGCAGTAATCTGCACATAGCCCCTGCCGGGTTCGCTGTTCTTGATTCGCACCATCACTTGATAGACCAGCGTCCCTGAGCCATCATCTACCTTTAAGGCTTTGACCTTGGTCAAGGTATAGCCCGGGATTTCTGTGCCATATATCCAGTCGTTGACCAGACGCTGCAATCTCAGGCGGTCTTCCATATCTGAGATATGACTTAAAGCGACGCGTTCAAAGGTTGCAAAGTCAAGGGCTTTGTATTTGTACTTCTGGTTGATGTCGGCTAAGACCGTGCGGAATGTTTCTTCACCCAAGAAGGAGGCCATCATCTCAAAGAGCGCGGGCCCCTTCACGTTGAGCACTTGGCGATAGAGGTTAGCGTCCTGTTCGGGGTCTAAATCGGCAAACGACCTTCGCTGCATCTTGGCAACCAGTTTGTTCCACGCTCTCAATTGTCTGCCAATCAATGCGGACTCTCTGTCACTGTTGTGTCGCTGGCTTGGGTAAAAAGCTGATGTCATTTTGGTTCTCAACGCATTCTGAAGATACATGGGCATGCCCTTTTTGAGCAGAGCATCATGGTCGCCCACAAACTGCTTGTCATAAGCCCAAAGCTGAACAACAGGACTGCGAAACAGCCCATCGAAATTTATGACCGAAGAATTTTCTTCAAAGAAAAAGATGGATAAAACCGCGCGCACCAAAAGGTCTTTTTTAATATTTTTAGGTTCTCGATTCGATTGCTCTTGAGAACGCTTAAAATCGTGGGTAAACCACGGCCCCATGAGCTTATCTTCTTCAATCATCAACACGCCCGGTTGCGTTAGGCCGCCCATTTCTTCCCACCCTTCGTAATACCACTGAATGTGAAAGGGAATTTCCACCAGGGACAGGCTCGGATAGGGGTATTTCATGCCCGATTCCTGTTCCATGAAATCCACAATTTGCCCGAGCGAACGCACAATTTCTTTTTGGATGCCTTCAAAAAACCGGATTGGGCGCAAATGCGATGGATGGACATAAAGCGCGCAGGCGATGTCGTGAATGGTGGCGCGATAAACGCGATAGACACCTGCATTCAGCGACAGAACAGGCACGGGATTTTCAACGACCCATTGGCGCGTCACGCGCGTGTTGAGCGTATCGGTCTTGCCGACCTGTCCTTGGGTAATGACTTCGAGGCCCTTGGGAAATGTGATCTGCAAATTTGCCGTTGAGAACGAGACTGGCCGCGCATTGTGGATGAAAGTATTCCGCAACATGTTTTCATAGCCATAATCCACGCCTGTAATCGGATACCAGCGGCTGCGCGGCGGCAAAAAGATGGACTTGTCGCGGATCCACGCCGTTAGAGAGCCTTTGTGTCCCCTATCTTTTCGCAACTTGGGTTTGCCTTTTTCACGCTTGAGATCAAATCCATCCGTGTCAATATCACCTGCATAGGTCAGCGTCAGATCGAGTTCACGATCCGATTTCAGTGGCGTGTCGGGCATGACGCGGATCACGCTTCCGGTCCGCTCCCACCCAATCGCACCGCCATCGCCGCGCGTCAGGCTCTGAATTTTGAGTCCGGGATTGAGCGAAAGAATCAACGTATCGAGCGGCGTTTCAAACTTATTTCGCAAGGTGATCGTGCCAGACGCGGCAAGCGGGGCTTTGTCCAAAAGCGTCACGTCCAGATCGTAATGGGTGGTTTCCGCAATGGGAATATGTGCAACCGCTTCCTGTTGCGCGAGCAATAACTGGCGATACACTTGCCCATCTTGTGCTTCAGCATCCATCCACAAGTAAAGACCAACAGCCAGACCAAAGCCAGCCAGCGCGCACCCCCTGCCAACCCATCGCGCAGTCGCGGAATGTGCCGGCCGGGGATATCGGTCTATCGCAAAGCCCAAAAAGCCCATGCCGAGCAACACGTAAAACAGGCGTTGCAACCCCACTTGCGTCATATCTCCCATGCCCATCAGAGCCGAAACATGAATGCGGAAAAACATACCAATGAAATCGAAGATGCCGGGATATCGTTCGCCCAAGTATAACATGACGACGAACAAATACGCGGTTGCGATCAAGGCCGCCGCCGCTGGCCGACGCAGCAAGACACCTAAGAAAAATGTCAAAGAAGACAAAAAAATCAGGGCAGGCAGGTTCATGAACACGAGGTATAAGAGATAGGGTTCTATGGTAAATGGATCGCCCGTCATGCTGATCAGTGCCACTTGTATGCCCAAGATCAAAATCAGCACGACAAGGCTCAAAAAGAAAAGCGCGCTGATAACGCCCAAATACTTCCCCGCTACCAGTTCAGCCGTTGAAATGGGACGTCCGGCGACCACTTCATCAATATGAGCACGTTCGTCAGCCGATCTAAAAGATCCCACCAGAAATGGAATGAAAAGGGTTTGCAAAAAAATGTACACAATAAACAGTATGTAAAATTCTGTTCCGATCTGTTCAGTCTCATTTATGGTCGCCCAAATGCCGCGAAAAACGGGAATGCCCAAAGCCAGGCCGCCCAAAATGCGAAATTTTGTGGTTCGCAAGAGCATTCTGCGCTCATAACGCGCAACGCCGAGGATGTTGTGAAAAATAGAGACCATGGGATTACTCCTTTCAGGACTGTCCACCAGATTGGGCAACCACAGGGGGTTGCCCCTACATGGACAGCTGGCACTGGCTACTCGGGGTTGAGTGCCCTTCGCACCCCTCACTTCTCGCCTCCCGCCCTTATGCCGCGATGTCGCCAGTAGTATTGCCACCCCGGAAATAGAGATATGCATCTTCGCGCGTCAAGTGCTCAGATTTCGGCGCGTTTTTCATACACCACAAGCCCAAAGATCAGAAAGAGGATACCCATTAGAATGGTATAGGCAAAAATTGAAATTTCCCCTAAAAAGTCTAACGCCTCATTTCCTTGCACAAAAAATCGGCCATATAAGTATACGGATATGAAAAAGAAAACAACCGCAGTCAATCCCCGATACCGCTTAACCGAAAACTTCACCCCCTCCATCGCGGTCACAAGGCCGAAAATGAAAATCATATACGTCACAAATAGCAAACCAAGCAGAAAAACAACATCAAAAAATGCCGTAACCGCTGTGTCTCCAAATGAGATAATTTTTACTGTCGGCAAGTCAGCCGTACTCACCATCCATAAATATATGCTGCCAATCACAATCCCGGCACCGACAAAGCCCACACTCGCGACCGCAGCGATTTTTGCCAGAATCACGGCGTATTGGGAAACCGGCAGGGCAAACATAAGATAATGCGTTTCTGCTTTCCACTCGGTATTGAAGGCATGCGCCAGCAAAAAGGGCAGACTGAGCACCAAGATACAAACGGTCACAATTGTCCAAACCACGCCCAAACTGATATCCGAAACACCTTGCGTACGGCTAAGGCCATAGGCATTCATCCCCACAATCAGAAGAAGCAAAAACAGAAACAGGATCTTATTCGCCTTGAGTTCCTTCACATACAATGCAAAAAATGGTTTCATGGCATACTCCCAAGCAAGAGGTAAACAAAAATCACCATTCGGCTAAGGCCATAGGCACTCATCCCCATAACAAAAAGAAGTAAAAACAGAAACAGGGGGCTATTCACTTTGAGTTCCTTCGCATACAACGCAAAAAATGATTTCATGGCATGCTCCTAACTCTGCACGGGCGGGCAGACTCACATCGCCACCATTTCAAACATCTCCGAAAGCGATTCCCCGCGCGCCTCGCGCAGGGCATCTGCATTGCCAGAAAGCGCGATCTCGCCTGCTTTCATAAACATCACATCTTCGATGAACTCGCCCACTTCGTGAACCAAGTGTGTCGAAATCAGAATCGTCTGATCGCCAAAGCGAAACTCGTTAAACAGGGCTTCGACAATGCGTTTGCGCGAGGGTGGATCAATGCCGGACAAGGGCTCGTCCATCAAGATCAACTCACTCGGCCAGGAAAACGCGCACACCACCTTGAGCCGTCCCTTTTGCCCCCGCGACAGCGTGCCCACCTTCTTATCGGCATCCAGGCCCATAAAATCGAGCAACCTGCGCGACTTATCCAGATCCCACATGGGATAAAATCGCGCCAGAAATTCCACCTGCTCCATCACCTTCATCCAATCGTAAAACGGATTGACCTCGGCCAAATACGCCACATGCTGCTGGGTGTTCACGCCCACCTTTTGCCCCATCACCTCGGCGGTGCCTCTCGAGGGGCGGGTTATGCCAGCCAGAACGCGAAACAAAGTACTCTTCCCGCTGCCATTTTCGCCCAACACACCTTGCACGCGGCCGCGTGCAACCCGAAAGGAAATGCCCCGCAAGGCCCAGGTGCCCGGATATCGCTTCCACAGATTGTGAACCTCGATCATCATATCAAGCTCCTTTCAATTTTATGCAACAGATCTGCAATTTGCGCTTTGGAAAGATCCAGTTCTTCAACATCTGCGACAAACCGCGCGGCCGCGCCCTGTGCCAAATTCTGCCGCTCAGTCTCAATTTTTTTTGCTTTCTCTGTGACAAACGACCCTTGCCCACGGCGCGTGAACACAAACCCTTCCCGATCGAGTTCCGCATAAGCCCGTGCCATGGTATTGGGATTCACCCCCATTTCTTTTGCCATCTCTCGCACCGAGGGCAACTTCGCGCCCGGTGAATAGACCCCGCGCACCGAACGCTTTTTAATTTCGCCGATAATTTGCAGATAAATCGGCAGGTTTGGATCAAACTCAAATGTTTTCATAACAGATCATTCCGTTTAATTGTCATAATGTATTAGTGTTCTACTTAAATAATACACTCAAACAACAACAACGTCAAGACAAAAAATAAAAAAAGTGACAATTTAGATCACTGATGTTACGCAGCATTCCGTCAATGCGTTGCTTTTCAATCCACGGTCCGATGTGCGAATGTATTCCACGCATCTGCCAACTCGTGAACGGCCTTAAACATCGGATACAGCGCATCCCACATCGCGTCTCGCGCCTTTAATGCGGCCGCGTTATCGCCCGCTGCGAGTGCTTGCTTAAAAGCCGCAACTTGCGCGCGCTGCGTTTCTGCTGCCTCCTCTGCCTGTGCGACAAAGGCCGTCACAGACGCCAGATGTTCAGTGACTCTTTCACTCGCGCCAGCGCTCAAATCGGTCGCCTGATCGTACGCGGAAGATTTTGCAAATCGCGGAGGCTCTTTCTCGCCCGCTGCGGTCCAATACGTATGCGTGGGCAAAATATGCGGTGTCACCGATAAATACATAATCACCTCGTCATCGCCCACATTGCGTACTGTGTGCGCCTCATCTGTCAGCGCGATGCACATCTGCCCGGGCCCCAATACTTCCCTGTGTCCTTCAATATCAAACTCTGCCTGCCCTTGCAAGATCAGAAAAATTTCGTGCCCCAAATCATGCGTGTGACTCTGATTGAATTGCCCCACCGCCATCTTCAAAAACCGCGAGCGAATTTGGGGTGTCACCAGCATATTGGTGATGTCTTTGCGATAGTCAAAAACTCGAAATGGCATGCTGCCCTCCTTTTTAGATAGGTATGTATCGGCTATCCCTCATCCCCACATGCAAAAGATTCTTGATTCCCTCCCCAAACGCGACATATTATCTGTGCATCAATTCGCAGATGATACGCTTCGCCTTTGAAAAAAATATATGAACTTACCCAATCCTGCACCACAGGGTGAACCCATCCGCCACATCACCACCCGCGCCATTGTCATCGGCGCGATTCTCACCGTTGTGATATGCTGGTTTGCCACCGACACGACCTATCGCCTGCGCGCGTCCCGCGTTTCTTTGGGCCACATGCCCATGTCATTGTGGCTGCCGTTTCTCCTCATCTTCCTGATTAACCCACTGCTCAAAAGAATCCAGAACGATTGGATGCTTCGCCCCGGCGAATTGGGACTCATCCTTTGCATGGGCTTCATCGGCAGTGCCTTTCCCACCAAAAATGTCGCCGGACGCCTGATCGCCGTTCTCGCCAGTCCCTATTACAAAGCCACGCCGGAAAACCGATGGGCAGAATTTACCCACGAACACATTCAAGCCTGGGCAGTTCCCAGCAATCGCTCGGGCGACATCACCCACCTGTGGGAGGGATTGCCCGCGCATCTTCCCATCCCCTATCACGTCTGGGCAGTGCCGCTTTTCTGGTGGTTCACATTTTTTTTCGCGCTGTTTATCGCCTGTTTTTGCATCACGGTCATTTTGCGTAAGCAATGGGTCGAATACGAACGCATCGCCTTTCCCCTGGCGCAGTTGCCCACGCTGATGATTCGGGATACCGAGTCGGGGCAGATCGGATTCTTCAAAAATAAGTTGTTCTGGGCGGGGTTTGGCATCGCCTTGTTCATTCTGAGTTGGAATATCCTGCCCCTCTTTTGGCACAACCTCCCCATTCTTCCCATTGGCCCCACCCATCGCACCACCGTCTCATTTGGACACGACTTTCCACCGCTTCAAATCAAATTCAACTTTGTCATGGCGGCCTTTGGGTATCTCACCAACCTCGAAGTCCTGCTCTCTGTGTGGTTATTTCACGTGCTTTCTCTGATTGAAATTGGCACATTAAACCGATTGGGCATTGTGGTGGGCAAAGACTTCGGCAGCGGTCTTTTGCTCCAGCAGGTGGGCGGGTTCATCGCCTTTGCCCTGTTTGGTCTCTTTATGGCGCGACAGCATATTGGGACCGTGGTGCGCGCGGCATGGCGAGCCGATGCAGAGGACAAAACCGAACTCCTGTCTTACCGCACGGCTGTCATCGGCCTGATCATCGCCCTCATTTATGCCAGTGCATGGATGGGCGCGCTGGGCATCTCGCCGCTGGGCATTGCCGTGCAACTCGGTCTGCTCTTTATCTACTTCATTGGCTTGAGCAAAATCGTCGCGGAAACCGGCCTCGTTTATGTGGAAACCCCACTGCGTACGCAAGAACTCGCCGCGGCCGCGCTCGGCACAACCGTTCAAACCCCGGATCACGTCGGCATGGCCTTGGCAGCCAACAGCGTGGAAAGCCACCGGGAATATATCCTCCCCTCTCTGGCGCACACAGCCAAAATCCACGATGCGTTTCAATGGCATCGCAACCGCATGGTAACGGCCTTAGTGCTCGCGTTTATCATCGGCTTTGTCGTTTCTATTGGCTACACCCTCGACCTCTGTTACGGCGCGACCGGCGCCGCCAACATCCGCCATGTCTTTGTATTCGGCGGGTACAGCCAGCGCATGTTCGACCGCGTTGTCTCATGGGCATCGGAGCCGACCTCTTTTGGGCGCGTTGAATGGCGTTTTTTGGCAATCGGTGTTCTCGGCACCTTGTTTTTGAGCCTGATGCGCCTGCGGTTTGCACGGTGGCCCCTGCATCCCGTCGGGTTTACCGTAGGATATGTCTATCCCGTCAGAGTCACCGCGTTCACCGTCTTTCTCGTCTGGGCATTCAAGTCCATTGTGTTACGCATCGGCGGCATTCGGCTCTACCGCAATTTGCAACCCTTTTTTATCGGGCTTTTAATCGGCTACACCCTCGGCGTGGGCCTTTCCACGCTCGTGGATCACATCTATTTCCCCGGCAATGGTCACATGGTGCATTCGTGGTAGTCCGAAAGACGACATCTAAAACACAAAGGGTTGCCGTCTCATAGCGGCAACCCTTTGTGCATTCAATACGACAAGAATTTCAGGCAGACGGGCAGGGGTACTTTCGCGGCGTGTCCCGTATCTGTCAATTTCCCGGTTTGGCGATGGATGGCAAACGAGACAATCGTGCCGCTGGCTTGGTTTTCTGCGAGCAGATAGTTGCCGTCTGGAGACAGGGCGATATTGCGGGGCGTTTGTCCGCCGGTGGGGTGGATATCGACTAGCGCGAGGGTACCAGTCAATTTGTCAATGCTAAAGATGGCGACGCTGTCGTGCCCGCGGTTCGATCCATACGCGAATTTGCCATCGGATGAAATGTGAATGTCCGCGGTGTGGCTGGTACCCGAGAAATCCTCGGGCAATGTGGAGATGGATTGACGCGCGGTTAAGGCACCGGTTTCTGCATCGCAGGTGTACGCATTGATGGTGTTGCCGATTTCGTTGATGAGATAGGCGTATTGCCCGCTGGGGTGAAACGCGAAATGGCGCGGCCCTTGACCGCGCGCAACAGAAATAGACGGCGGATCGTTTGCAATGAGTTTGCCATTGTCGAGGTCGAGTTGATAGATCAAGACCTCGTCCAAACCGAGATCGGCCACATAGACGTATTTGTTGTCGGGCGAGATATTTGCAGAATGCGCGTGGGGGCCTTGCTGCCGTTGTGGGTTGACGCTGCTGCCTTCGTGCTGAACGAAATCCGACGCTTCGCCCAATGCCCCATCTTCGCGGATGGGCAACAGACACGTGCTGCCGCCGCCGTAATTTGCGACAACAGCATAGCGACCCGTCGCGTCGATGTTCAGGTGACACGGCGCGGGGCCTTTGGTGGATTGCCGATTGATCAAGGCGAGTTCCGCGGTTTCCGCGTTGATGGCAAACGCGCTAATCGCCCCCGCGCGCGCGCCATTGTACTCGCCGATTTCATTGACGGCATAGAGAAAGTGACCGCTGGGGTGAAGCGCGAGAAATGAAGGGTTCTCGCTTTCAGCACCCCCCGCAGGGGTCAGTTCGCCGGTGTCGGCATTGTATCGGTGGAGGTAGATGCCTTTGCTCCCCTCACGGGTATAGGTGCCAATGCAGGCGATGATATTGCTCATGAGAAATCTCCTTGAAGAAGTGAAGAGTGCCGAGTGCAGCGCCTTCCCCCTCATGAATGACTCAAAATATCGACGACCATGTCGCCAAACTCACGCGTGGAGAGGACGTTTTTGGGATCGGTCATTTCTCCGGCGAGTTCAGAGGTGGCATAGCCTCTTTCGAGAATCTCAAACATGGCATGCCACAAAGCATCGGATTCTTCTTTGAGGCCCAGGCATTTGTCGAGGAGGAATGCAATGCTGCCGATCATGGAATAGGGATTGGCGATATTTTGACCGGCAATGTCGGGAGCCGAACCGTGCGCCGGTTCAACATAGCCTTTTTCAGGGCCAATACACGCCGAAGGCATCAGGCCCAAAGAGCCGAGCAGACCGCCCGCCTGATCCGTGAGAATGTCGCCCTGCATGTTTTCAAAGAGCATGACGCCGTTGAATTGCGTGGGATCTTTGACGAGTTGAAAAGCCGCGTTATCCACGAGGATCGAAACGCATTCGACGTCGTCGTATTCTCGTGCCATATCTTCGATAATGGCATTCCAAAATCGCGAGGTCGCCAGCACATTGGCTTTGTGAACATGGGTCATCGCGGCACCGAGGCGGCGGGCTTCGTCAAATGCGACTTTGCCAATGGCGCGCACTTGTTCTTCGGTGTAAATACAGTCGTCGCGCGCGTATTTCATGTCGGTGGCCGCGCCTTCTTCTTTGTTGCCAAAATAAATTCCGCCCACGAGTTCCCGAATCATGAGAATGTCAATGCCGTCTTTGATCACACTGTCGCGCAAGGGCGAAAATGACGCGAGGGATTTGGGCAGCCTGACCGGGCGGTAGTTGGCATACGTGTTAAATCGCTTTCGCAAAGGCAGAATCGCACCGAGTTCTGGGCTCAATTCCGGAGGGATTTTGTCCATGGCGTCAACGGAGAGTCCCACAGGCCCTTTGATGATGGCGTCTGCCCGATCGCAGAGTGCTCGCGTTTGAGCGGGAAAAGGACTGCCTTCGTCAAAATAAGCCCTCGCGCCAAAGGGCGCGTATTCGAGCACAAATTCGTGGTCGAATTTTTTTTCTATGGCGCGAAGGGCTTTGACGCCTTCGCGCGCAATCTCGGGACCAATGCCGTCGCCTTCGAGCACCGCGAGCGTTTTTTTCATGGGCAAACCTTTCTGGAACGCGTGTTGAAAACAGTTGAAACGAGGCCCGACGCGGCTTCTCTGTCCACAATAAAGGTGCAACGAGGATGTGTCTGTAGAAAACTCGCCGGGCAGGTGGGATGCGGGGCGTCTTGAACCGCGCGGGCAACGGCTCGCGCCTTGCGCTCGCCGGTTGCCAAAAGGAGGATGCGCTCGGCATCGCAGATGGTGGCAATGCCCACTGTGAGTGCTTGTTTGGGCACATCTTCGAGATTCTCGAAGAAGCGACTGTTAGTTGCTATCGTGTCTGCGGCCAGATCGACCAGACGCGTGCGAGAGTCGGGTGAACTGCCGGGTTCATTAAAGGCAATATGTCCGTTGCGCCCCAAGCCGAGCAACCACAGATCCACGCCCCCGCATGCTCGAATTTTGGTTTCAAATGCCCGGCATTCGCGTTTGGGATCACTTGTCGCGCCATCGAGTATATGCGTATTCCAGATTTGAATATCCGTGCGGGCAAAAAACATGTGGTTCATAAAATGGCGATAGCTCTGGCGGTGCCCGCCATCGAGACCCCGGTACTCGTCGAGGTTGAAGGTGGTCAGGCGCGCAAAACTCAGACCTGCCCGATTGATGCGGATGAGTTCGGAATAGGTTCTCACCGGCGTTGAGCCCGTTGCCAGGCCGAGCACGGCATCGGGCTTTTGACGGATGAGCCCGACAATTTCCGATGCGGCGGTTTGGGCGACATCGTCGGGTGTGTCGCGGATGTGTACTCGAATGGGCATAGGCGGTTCAACACCTCTTCCACAAGGCGGTTTTATTTTCGTCGAAGCACTTGTCCGGGAAACGCGCCTGTGGGTTCTCCATGGGCAATGACAGATCGACCGTTGACAACAACGTGCAAGATGCCCGTTGGGGGCAGCGTTGGGTTTTCAAAAGTGGATTTTGCCGCCACGGTATCGGGATGGAAAACAACGAGATCCGCGGCTTTTCCCACCGCGAGTTCGCCTCGGTCAGGTATGTTGAAACGCCGGGCGGGAAAACCGCTCATTTTGTAAATCGCTTCTTCGAGGGTGAGCAACTTTCGCCGGCGCGCAAAATGACCCAGCACGCGAGCAAAACAACCAAAACCGCGCGGATGTGGATGCGGGATATTGAAAATGCCATCGCTGGCAATCATCATGCGCGGGTGCGTGGCCGTGCGCGTCACCGTGCGCTCGGCTTCTTCCAAACTGACCTGCCACGGAAAGATAACCGCGTGGTGTTCGCGCTCGCGAAGAAGCAGATCATAAGCAAACGCCTCAACCGGTGTGTTTGCCTCAGCCGCGAGATCGCACAGGTGTTGACCCGTGTAATTGCCAGAGCCGGTGTAGCCGACGATTTGGTCGCCGCGCCCAAGCCATTTTTTGAGTTCCGCGATAGACTCGGCGCGAACCGCTGGATCTTCAAGGCGTCGGTTGACTTCGTCTGGGCTGCCGGCCTGAATTTTCATGGGCAACATCATATACAGATGGGTCATGCCGGCCGGGTAGAGATACGATTCAAATGTGAGGTCGATATCTTCGCGATCGATGCTTTCGAGCAGATCGGCATTTTCGTCGTTGACGCGCTCGTGCGAGATGTGAACCGGGATATCGACCGCGTGGGAAAGCGCGATCGCCTCTTCCCAAGCCGCGACGCGCCCAATGGTGTGATAGCGCACATGCGCCGCGTAAATACCGCCGTATTCGGCAACGACTTTGCAAAGGGCAACGAGTTCTCGAAAGTCCGCATTGGCACTGGGCTGATAATCGAGGCCCAGGTTGAGCGCGCCCGCGCCCGCGTCCATCCACTGCCGCGCGAGATCGGCCATGTGGGCAATTTCATCACCCGTTGCCGGGCGCGCCTCCCAACCGCAGGCGGCCAGGCGAAGCGCGCAGTGGGGCACTTGCGGATAAACATTGGCCGGGCTGTTGTTGGGAAACAGGGAGAGGTAGTCTTCTGGCGTTTGCCAGCCGATCGGGATATCCACCTCGCCAACGGAAAAGCGCGTATACGTCCACAGTTCGCGCGTGCGTTCCGGAGACAACCCCGTCCAGCCAAAACCATCGGGAGACAGAAGTTGCGTGGTAATGCCCTGCTGCACTTCGGCAAAGCGGTGAACGCCTGTCAAAAGCGCGATTTCCGAGTGGACATGCACATCGATGAAGCCGGGGCAAACGATGTGTCCCGTCGCGTCAATAACAGCACGAGCTTCGCCCTTGCACAAATCGCCGATCGCGTCAATGCGATCCCCGCAAATGCCAACATCGGCCTGAAAACTAGGGGTCTGCCCCGTGCCATCAATGACTGTGCCGTTGCGAATGAGCAGGTCAAATGTCATCGCCGGTTTTTACCCCCTGTTGCGTTTGTAACCATTGCCCAAAAACGCGCGTCCACAACAATGCCCGCATAATAACACCGGAAACAACATCGGTCAAGTTGTCGGACGCGTGGCCCCAACATCACCGCGCGGCCAGATCATCGAGCCATTGTGTAACGCTGTGTTGACTGCCCCGAATAAAAACAGGCGCGAGCGACCCGCGTCCGTGCAAGGCGTGGATGAGGTGGTCAATGGCGATGAGTTGCTCAGCCGGGGTTTTGCACCGAGGCCATTGCCTCACAAATTGGCGAACCGGCGCGGGGTTTCCCGTGTGTGCAAACGCGTCGTATTGTTTTTTCCATCCTTGCCATGTGAAGGCATGACCGCATGCCGCGCAGTTTAAGTGTTCGACCTTGCGTTTTTGTCGTTTTGTGAAAACCCGCCACTTCTTTTTTTGACCACAGTGTGGGCAAAAAAACTGAGCGGCCTTGTGTTGCCCTTGTTTTGTGCACTTGGGACATGTAAAATCCCAATGCGACGGGGCTTTGTGTGCGGTTTTATCTGCGCGCGATTTTACGGCGATGGGTTTGCGTAAGGTGTTGTTGCAATGTGGGCAAGGCAGTCGCACGCGGTATTTGATGGATTGGCGATACGTCTGCCATGTCCACTCCCGTTTGCACAAAGCGCAAGTGAGCGCGTTGTTTGCATAATGCCCTGCCAATAGTGTGCGACAATCAAAGCAGCGCGGGTGGTTGCGGAGCGCGCTTCGACAATCGCACCAGGTTACTTTTTTTCTACAGATGGAACAAGAGAAGTGCGATGCGGATGGCACCTGTCGTTGGCGATAAAAAATCTGTCGAAAGACAATTTGATCGCACTGTGGACACGGGACTTGACCGCGCATGGCACGCCCAAACATCAAAACAGCTTCGCCGCGCGCGTAAAGCCCCCATCCAATATGCATGAGTTTATCTTTGTCGAGAATGCCGTGGCGCGTCAGGCGATAAAGTTGGCGAATGCGCCATGGCTTCAGACGAGGTGCCCATTGCATAGCCATGTCCCTTACTCATTGCGTAATATTGCCTTGAAAAATACAGTGCAAGCCCTCGCACAAGTCCCCCCTCCCCAACATGCAACGCTTTTCCCATTTTCACAAAGACATGTCGATTGCAGGATGCCTTGACAGGCAAGGCGTGGCAACCTATTATGCCATTCATCTTTATTTTACGAGGTTTGTTATGCGTCGCGATTTTTCGGGCATCTTGGAAGAAATGACCCTTGACACCGTGCGATCCCTCGCGCCCAATGTCGCGGTGATCCCCATCGGCTCCACCGAACCCCACGGGCCTGCATTGCCCTATGGCACGGACAGCTTTCAAGTGGAATACGTGGCTTATGGAGGCACGCGGAAAGCCAATGAATGGGGCGGACGCGTGGTGTGTTTGCCCACGCAACGGGTGAGTTTGAACAACAATTTTCGCGCGTTTCCGTTTGCGTGTCGGATGCAGGTGCCCACGTTTATGAATCTGTTGACAGACTTGGTCGCGATGTGCAGGGCAGAAAATGTACACCGCATTGTATTCATCAACGGTCACGGCGGCAACCCCGACGTCATTCGCGCGGTGCAGCGCGATTTGGCCGCACAGGATGGCCTGTTTACGTGTTTGATCGGCACGGGGTCTTGTGCATCCGCGGAAGCAAAGGCCGTTTGGGAAAATCGCAGCGATCATGCAGGCGAAGAAGAAACCTCTCAGGTGATGTTTTTGCGCCCCGAACTCGTGCGTGAAAATCTGATCGCCAACAACCCCCCGCAACACCCCAAATTGAAGACCCTGCGGGAATTTCACGTAGATTTTGTGCGCCCCTGGCATCTGTATTTGCCCACGTCTGCCGGCGGCGACGCGCGAAAAGCCTCGGCAAAAAAAGGAGAAACCGTCCTAAATTCGGCCGTGGAAGGCACCGCGCGATTTCTGCTCGACCTATCACAGGCAAAACATTCAGAGACATTTCCCTATTAATCCGTCCCGCCGGGTGCAACGTAGGGGCAGTGCCTTGTGCCTGCCCATCTCCGCGCCCGCTAAACACGCGAGGAATTGAAATGATTGACGCGCATTTGCATCTGACACACAATGGCAGGTCGGTTGAAGAGACCCTCGCGCATATTGAAGCGATAGGTGCAGAAAAAGCCGTGATACTGCCCATTGAAGACGGCGACGATGAGTTTGGGTGGATGACCGAAGATGTGGTTGAGGCGTATGTGCAATATCCAGATCGCATCATCCCGTTTTGCCATGTGGATGTGACGCGAGAAGATGCCGTGGCCGAGCTAAAAAAGCGCGCGGCCAGCGGCATTTTTAAGGGATTTGGCGAACAGAAACAGCACGTACGGTTGGATGATCCGCGATTGGAGAAGGTATTGGCGATTTGCAATGATTTGAACTGGCCTGTGACGTGGCATTTTCAAGAAGGCGAGAAAGGGTATAATTGGGGCATGGAACACCTCGAAGTGCTGTTAAAAAAATTTCCAAACATCCAATTCATCGGCCATGCACAATCGTGGTGGGCGCATATTAGCGCAGACGTGCCCGCGCCCGAAGAAACCCTCTATCCCACAGGCCCCGTAAAACCCGGCGGCTTCATAGATCGGCTGTTGGCCGACTATGCCAACGTGTTTGCGGATTTATCCGCGGGGTCGGGTTTGGGCGGCCTGACGCGGGACGAGGATTTTGCCGCGGGCTTTTTGGCGCGCCACAGTCAGAAGTTGATGTTTGCAACGGACTGTCCATGCAGGGATGGCAAAGGCGCGGGAACCAGCCGCGGCGCGTGTTTCGCGCAATTGAGTCTGCCATTTCTCGAGCGGATGGTTGCACCTGACGCATTGGAAGACATCTTGCACAATAATGCGGTGAGAATTTTGAAATTATGAAGTCGCCCCTTGTGCGTTCCCTTCCCCTCACCGCCGGATGCGAATGTGCGTAAGTGCGAGAATGAAGCGAAGCACTGAAGATGTCTATCCCGATTCGGGATTTGGAATCGGGCGGCCTCTTACCTCTTATCTCTTACCTCTTACCTCTCGCACTTTATACCGTCTCCCGTTGACCCGTGGCGTTTGACCGATATGCAGCCTCGACGATCTGCGCGACCTTTAGGGCATCTGCCCCGGACGCGGGCGGCGTGCCTTTGCCCACGGCAGACCGAATAAAATCATCCAAAAACGCCACCCCATAAGCACCGCCATAAGCATCGACCTGCGGGAGCGTATAATCAAAAATTCGTTGAGACGCCGTGTGCCAGCCTGTTGCAACGCTTTCGAGATACACTTCTGAAGGTCCGCCCGAGGGCGTCCAGAATACGCGCCCCATGTGACCGCGAAACCCCATATACGTATCGTAACTCGGACCCATATACCCCGCGCCACTGATGGAGAGTTGATAACCGGCCTGCAAACTGCCCAGCGCGCCATTGGAAAACCGAAAGGACAGAGACGCCACATCCTCAACGTCAATGTCTTCACCGCTGAGCGTATCGACAATCGCAGAAACAGAGACGATATCCGCTTCCATCACGTAGCACAACAAGTCGATATAATGACACCCCAACCACGACAAAATGCCACCCCCAGCAATCGATCGATCAAACAGCCAGTGTTGGGGATTGCGAAATTTAACCTGCGACGTCACCATCCGCGACTCGCAAGCCATCACCCGACCAATTGCACCGCCTTGCACGAGTCTTCGCGCTTCTCGCGCCGCGGGGTGATAGCGGTTTTGATACATAACGCCCAATTGTACGCCCGCTTTTGCCGCGCCATCCACGACCCGAGAAACAGCGGCAACCGAAGCACCGATGGGTTTTTCGCTGATAACGTGAATGCCCTTCTCGAACAAGCGCAGGCAAAGGGCTGGATTCTGGTCATTGCGGGCACAGGCCACGCCAAACACCAGAGTTTCAGCGTCTAATAGCGCGTCGAGATCAGCATAAGCACCCGCGACTTTATCTGTTGCATCAAACCCATTCAAAGCCGAGGGATCCGCATCGTACAAGACGATCTCAGCCACCTGTGAAGAAGCCAAAAGCGTCTTGAAATGGGCTTCTGAATGGGGATGCGTGAGGCCAAACAGGCCCGCGCGAACCGGTTGCATCACACTCTCCTTTGCACGGTCTTACAAATACGGCAATACCTCTCGCTTGAGCGCGTTGAGATACGTCCATTCTTCACCGGGGTCTTGGAAGATCAATGTATAACACCCCGAGAAATTGGCTTTGCGCGCCAAATCCAAACAAGTTAGAAAGCGATCCCGCACCATTACCCCATGCTCGTAATCCGCTTTGGTGTGAATAGAATCTGCAAACGGCAAAACCGCTGCGAGATCGTCAAACTTGTGTTTCCCGTTGAAATTGCCAAAATCAGCACACAATCCAATTTTCCCCTCGCACCGGTTCAAAATTTCCAATAGCGGGGCTGCGCGCAGGGTCAATCGCTTGAAATTTTCGGTCATCACGCGCACGCCATAATCGCGGGCATAGTGCGACAAGTGCAGCAGATTTTGCGCGCTCAGTCCTACGGATTCTGCACTTGGCTCTGCTTCGCCGGCAATCGCGCGCACATTGCCCGCGCCACAGGCATAAGCCACGCCAATCCAGTTCCGAATTTTCGACAGTTCCCTTTTTCTTTGTTCGGGATCGGGATGCGTAATATCCCAGGCGTCAATCAAAATGCTGTAAAGCGATACGCCGTGTCGGTGCAATTCTGCGCGCAAGTCTGCGATAAACCCATCCTCTGTTGACGGAAAATGAAAATGGCATATTTCCAACTGCCGTATGCCACGTGACGCCACCTCGCCCGGAACGTCAAGCAATTGTATGCGCCCCGCATCCCCGCTGCGATTCACAAATCCCTCGGGCGTGCGATCGTACCACGCCTTGCCCAATGCTCGGTGCAAACTCCATGTCGAAATAGATAGTTCTGGCATATTCCAATCTCCTCGGTGCGAACTTACTCCAGGATGCTTTCCATCGTTTTTGTCGTCTTGCTATCCCCATACTCCCTGAACGCCCGATAGTACTGCTCTTTCTCAGAGTTGCGGATGATCAGGCGCGGCAGTCCGAGTTGGAGAAGTTGAACATTGATAATGACCCGCCCCATGCGGCCGTTGCCGTCGCAAAAGGGATGGATGGTCTCGAAATCCAGGTGAAAGCGGGCAATTTTGTCCAGGAAGCAGGAACTGAGATTGTAAAATATTCACGATAGATTGTCAAATATTAGTGAATGGAATGGGTAAAGTGGGATATATTCACTATTTTTTATTCGCTACTTCGACTGTCTTGGTGTGAGCGGTGAATCGCACACCGCGAAGCGCGCCTGATGACGCTTACTTGCCAAACGCGTTGGCAAAGATCAAAAAATCCCCAAACCCAATGCTGCCATCGCCATCCAGATCGTACCTCGCATCATACCCTTCGTCGCCTCGGCTCAGTCCGAACGGTTGCACAAAGAGCAAAAAGTCGGCAAAATCAACGCGACCATCGCCGCTAAAATCGGCACTCGCGGACAAAAATTCAAGGGCTGCGTCAATCAACGGATCCTCGTCTGCAGATCCGCCGGGAAATGCAACGTGAACATCGGGCGATAGACCCTTTCCCTTGTTTCCATCGGCTGATCGAAAGTGACGCGCAGTTCTGTCGTGGCGGGATCCACCGACAGCGCGCGGTTCTCCGAGGAGGTCCGCACCACGCGAGGCCGCTCCTGAGCACCCGCGGTCACGCACCCGGCGAACACCCAAAGCCACAGCAGAGTTCGGAGTACTGTCGGCAACGCGGACATTCCGCTGCGTGCATCGCCCCATCCCGCGTTCACTCGGTTCTCAACATCTCCTTCGGATCGGTGTCCGTTGTCTCCATCATGTGGTCGTTCCATAGCGAACTCCTCGGTCTTTCAAGGTGGTACAGGCGTGGTTTTTCCGGTTTTTCCCGATTCCATGGCCGCGAAGATGAGCGCCATTGTTTTGCGAACGTCTTGAGCAGAGGCTTGCGCGAGGGCGCGGTTGTTGCGGATGGCCGTGAGAAATTCGAGGTGAATATCGGGTTCGCCATCGAGGTGAACGGTTGCGGGTATGGCCTGTTCCTCGCCGTTGAGCAAGAGCGGGCCTTGCGTGCCGCTGAGGTGGAGGCTTCCCCTATCGCCCATCACCAGCCAGTCGGTGCCGCCCCGGTGGTGAAAGGAAAGCGCGCAGTTGAGAATGGCACGGCTTTCAGTTGTGGCGATGAGGGAAACTTCGTCCTCGATATCGACTTCGGGGTGCGGATCAATATTTTGCGCGATTGCCGAGACAGATACGGCTTTTTCATTGAGCCACCACAAGAGGATGTCGAGCGAGTGGACGCCAATGCCGGGGAGGATCCCGCCCGACAATTCCTGACGCGCAAACCAACTTTGCGCGTCACCTCCTCGCCCGGATCCAAGTCTGCGGTGGATGATGTGGCGAATTTTTCCCACCGCATTTTCCTCGAGCATCTTTTTCACTTGGCGAATCGCGGGTGAAAAACGCTGACTCTGCCCGCACATGAGCAATTTGCCTTTATCTTTGGCTGTGGCGATCATATCATCGACATCCGCGAGGTTGAGTGCCATGGGTTTTTCAACGAGGGTGTGCAATCCCTTTTTGAGGCAGGCAATGGTGTAATTTTGGTGCAGGAAATTGGGCACCGCAATGATCGCGGCATCCGCTTTTACGTGTGCGAGCGCGTCGTCGAGGTTGTCATAGGTGGTTGACACGCCATATTCGATCTCCAGATTTTTGCGCGCGTCTTTCGACGGATCAACGCCGGCCACGATGAGGCCGAGTTCTGGCAGAGGCTTCAAACCGCTGGCATGACTCAAAGCCATGCGGCCACAACCGACGAGCAGGATGCGAATGGGGGTGTTCATTGGCGGCTCCAGAATGCGAAAACCCAGGCGTTTGTAGAGGCGAACCGCGGGTTCGCGCGAGTGAGATGTGTTGAGATAGGCATCGGCATACCCGCGAGCAACGAGTTCTTTGAGCGCGCGCAGGGTGAGGGCATAGCCGAGTCCACGCCCTCGGTATTTGGGGTCGGTGCCAACCCAGTGGATGAGGCCAACCGGGCCATCGCCGTAATGGGCTTCCCACGCGCTGGCGGTTGCGACTATGGCATCGCGTTTGAGGGCAACAAAAATGCGGTTGTAATCGCAGCACGCGTCACGGGTGAATGTGTCGTGAAAATTGTCCACGGTCCAGGGTTTTCCCCCTTCTTCACCAAAAGCCACATTTTTCAGACGCACCCAATCTTTTTCTTCGCCGGGTCGAAGCGTGCGAATGGTGAAGCCTTCGGGTTTTGCGGATGCGGGAAGCGGATGCCCGAGCGCGCGGTGCATGCGAATGCCACTTGTGGGACGAGGCACAATAGTCATATTAAAAATCCAGAAAGACGGTTGCCGGGCGATTGTTTTCAATGGATTCGACCACGGCGCAACATACCGCCACAGAGCGGGCAGCGTCAACCGCGTCAATCCGCGGTTTTTCTGAACGCGCAATACAGGTCAGAAAGTGGTCGAGTTCCTGGGGACACGTGTGGTCTTCTGCGCGAATTTCAATGGGAAGTTCAGACCACGCTTCGACATGGGGCATGCCGCCGATGAAGAGTTTGTTGTTGTGAACCGAGCCTTTGCTGCCGTGGTAGCTAAAGTTGAGGTTGTACGGGATTTCCGCACCACAGGAAACCAGGCATTTGCCCAAGGCGCCGGATTCAAATTTTAAGCCTGCAATAACCGTGTCGTACCACGGGGCATCGGGAATATTTTTGTTCACGCCATACGCGCTGACTTCAACGATTTCTCCGGCGATCCACCGCATGAGGTCAATGGGATGGCACGCCCCGCCAATAATGGGCAATTGGCCTTCTGTTTTCGGGTGCATCCACCAATCGTGCCCGGGCAGAGGCAGGAAGGGTTTGAGGTCGTGGATGTAGTCGCCTTCTACAAAACAGGCTTCGCCCAAAGTGCCACTGTGAACGAGGTGGTAGATGGTTTCAAATACGTTGCTAAATCGCGCCCCATGACCGACCATGACGCGTTGTTTTGAGCGTTTGGCTGCATCGACGATTTTTTGACAGTCTTCAACCGTAACCGCGAGGGGTTTTTCAACAAAGACGTGCTTGCCCGCGCCGAGGGCAGCAATGGCTTGATCCGCATGTTGTGCGTTGGGGGTGCAAAGATAAATGATATCGACTTCGGGATCGGATAAGACGCGGTCGTATGCGGTCGCGACGCGATCAGCGCCGTAGATCGCTTGCAGGTCTTTTGCAATGTGTTCGCTGCGCGGCGTCGTGCATAAGGTACGCAAATGTGCATTGGGATGCGCGGCAATGGCTTTGATGTGTTCACCGCCAATATAGCCCGTGCCAACCACGGCAATCGCGTTCATCATGAGACCTCCTGTAGTCTGTTTGAGCAGACCACCTGCCCAACAATGCGCGAAAAATGTAAAATTAAAATGCAAAATGGAAACCTAAAAATGCAGTGGTCAGTTACCCCGCAACACCACCCCAAGGCCGGGTGCAAGGTGCAGAGTTAGATCAAGTAGATAAATGAGGAGGGGCATCATTTGCCTATCGCGATCCCGGTGTCTTTGTTGTTTCTCTTTTTTTCGTTTCCATTTACCTTAGATTTGGGTTGGGTGGAGATGGTGGCGTTACTCGCTGCGCCGCTTTACTTTATAGGCTATGCCCCTGCTTATACCAATTTGATGGGATGATGCCCGGAGGTTTCGCTGCGCGGGATCCGAGAATGGGCAGGATCGGAACCGTGCGAAGGCAAACGAGTATAACATGCCGACACCCGCGGGGACGAGCCTGTGTTTGCCTCTCGCCTCTCGCCGCCGACCACTTTTTACCAAAAGGAGGAACACGATGAGTGACTTATTGCCAACGACCAATGCCGATAGGTTGCCTGTGGTGCCGATGCGCGCGGAACACAAGTACCTTTTCGATCTGAAAGGGTGGCTCTGTCTGCCGAGTTTGTTGACGGATGATCAAGTGGCGGAAATCCGCGAGCACCAAATGAAGTTTCGGTTTGACCCCGAGTCCTTGCCCATTGAAGAACGCAATTCAATGGGTGGGCCATCGCAAATTCTGCTGGATCATCCGGTGATTGTGGGCATCCTCAATGAAACGGTATCGCACCAGAGTATCGCGTCAGAAAATTGTTATGGATTCCGGTTTGAGCGCACCCGAACCGATTATCGCGAGGCCGGGTACGACAATTTCAGGCCGCACGGTGGAGGCGGGTATTTCAATTTTTGCGGGAACTCCCATCTGTATCAAATGCTGCCGGGCAAGGTGCATTCGGGGTTGACGCGCGTGGTGTGGGAAATCAATGAAGTCGGGCCGGGCGATGGGGGCACGCTGTTGCTAACGGGCAGCCACAAGGCGGCGTTTCCGCGGCCGGATTCGCTGAGTGGGCGAGAAAGCGATGTGTGGGATACCTATGCGTGTCCGGCGGGTTCGGCACTGGTTTTCACCGAGGCATTGTGTCATACGGGCACGCGGTGGACGAATGAAAAACGCCCGCGGTTGAGCCTGTTCAATCTCTACAATACCGTGAACAGCAAATGGGGCATGTGTTCTGTGCCTCGGGAAGTCATTTCGACCATGCCGCCCAAGCGTCAAACCCTGTTCCGCGGCGCATGGGTGGGCGCTGGCGACAAGATGAAGCGCAATGTGTATTACGATGAAGGGAATTACGCGATATAGAGACTTCTTGCCTCCCGCGTCTTGTATCTTGAAATGGCGATCGGGCCACCACAAGGGTTGCCCCTACAGGGGGTTGGGTGCTCTTCTTGCGTCTTGCGTCTCGCGCGTTCCCGCCTTTCACCATCCGTGCACAAAATGCCCTTCACTGGGGAACCATAGCGCATCGACACAGGTGGAAAGGCCAACGCCAAAGAGATAGCCGACCATGAGGCCATACCAGAAGGGCAGAGATTTGCGGTAGAGTGCAACGCCGCCAAATCGCATGATGAGTGCTTTGCTCGCCCAAACAATGAGCAGGCTAAAGCCATAGCGCCGCGTGGGAAACGCGATGGCGACAGGATGAAAGGGCCACCACGAAACGCGCGTGCGTATATAGGTGAGCAGCCCAGCGATTGCAAATCCCCAGAACCACACGCCCACTTTTTCGAGGTCGAAGTAGCGAACAGTGCTGCCTTCAATGTAGGGCACTAAGCGCACGAGGTGTCGCCAATCGCCCAAATAGAGCGGCCCATTCATGCCGCCGTCTGTGTAGCTGCGATACAGGGAATCGCCGGCGGTTGCGATGCAACCCGCGATATAGGCGATGGGAATGACGCCCCAAATCAGGGGATGTCGCTTGAGGTGGTTGCCCAGCATGCGAAAGTAGTGGGGGACAGACATGGTGGCAGTGAGGCGAATGGGCATGCCGACAAAGCCGTTGCGGTTGATCATCCAAATGGTGGTCAGGGTGCCGGGCGACATGTGGGCGGTGCCGCCCATCTGCATCCACATCGTGCCGCCCTTATCCGCGCCCAAGCCGCCGGTGCCGCCGGGCGATAAAAAGGTAAATCCAGTTGCCGCGGCGTATTTGGCAACGCCGAACAGGGCGACGAACATCAGCAGGAGTTGCACGAGGGTTGCCCACAGTTCCATGCCGGCGGCCATGCACCAACCCGCGAGAAACGCGACCGAAGCCGCGAGGCCGAGCCATGCGGTTCGATAGGTGACCGGCGTTCCATCGTCTGCCGCGCGGTCGCTCATAAGCGCGCGCTGAAGGGTATTTTTGAGGTGTTTGCGCGAGACCCACAGGGACCAGCCCACGAGAAAGACGAGTGCGCCATGGGATTCGAGGCCGAGCATTTCAACCGGCGTGGCTTGCTGCCCTTGCAATCCCACGCTGAGGCCGATTTGATTCATCAGGCCCTCTTTGATGATGTTGAGGACATTGTAAAGCCAGAAGCTGAAGAGTAGGTCGAGCGGACACAAATAGGCCAGGCCCATAATCAGGGGTTGCACGCGCAGGTAGTAATCGGGATAGTGATAGCCGATGGACACGGCCATCTGCCCATAGTGGTCGTAGAGGGGAATGCGGGGCAGGGTGTGAACAAAATAACCCGCGACATTCCAACTTATGACACAGGCGGAAATGCCAAATCCCACCCAGAACAGGGGCGCGTGAAAGACAAGGGGCAGGCGATAGCCGGGCACTTCGCGCAACAGGTCAATGGGAAATGTGGCCATGGGAAATGTGAGGCGTTCTTTTTCGTGCCACTGTTTGAAGAAGAGGACGCTGCAAAAGAAACCGGCCATGACCACGCACAAACACGCGGCAGTCCACCAAAAGAGCGGACGGATCCACGGTTGCCACGGAATGGAGGCGTTGGGTTCTAAGCCCGCGTAGAGTTGCCCAATGACGACGGGCGATTTTTGCATAAAGAGCCAGTCGGGAAGCAGGGGTGCAATGACGTCGCCCACGCGATTTTCGGGCGACGCGAGGTGTACTGGCGCAGAGATATTGCCCAAGAGATAGCCCGCCCAGCCCGTGGTGGGCAGGTTGCCCACGAGCCAGACCATGAAGAAAATCGTCAACATTTCCGTGCGCGACAAGGCGCGCTTGGGCGCGATGAGTTTGAGGATGGCGTTGATGCCGACCCACGCCACAAAGGGGATCAGGGCCGATACGGGCATGTAGTTTTTGATCATGTTCCACGCAAAGTGCGTGATGTAGATCGTCATGAGGGCTATGGTCAAGAGGCCGAGCACAAGGGCGCGCACGGTAACGCCGCGGTCCTGCACATCGGGATGGGCTTCATTGGAGATGTCAATTTGTATGCTCATGATGCGCTCGGCTTTTCGCGGTCAGCAGTCAGCCCCGCACAACCCCACCTCGGAGATCAGATCGTTTCCAACGATGGGCATAATAGGACGAAGGTCGGATATTTTCAACCCGAAATTCACTTGACACAGACATTATTTCGCATATCTATGTTGCAGCATTTGGTGATTGGCTATCAATGAGCGGGAAATCGCCTTGAGACCGAACTCGTCATTAGAAGAGATTTGGGGTGGACGATGGGCATTGATCGGGCGCATTACAGAGCGAGAACGTAAAGGAAAATATGAGGAGGTGTTATGGATACAAAATTCTCTCGAGAAGTCGTCCTCGCGGATGGTGCGGCAATGGGGCGAGCGGGCATGTCGAGGCGAGATTTTATCAAAGGGATCATTGCCACAGGCGCGTCTATCTCCGCGATGGGATATGTGTTTGGAGGCTGTGCGGGTGATACGGGTGGCGGCGCAGCACTAGGCGCGGTTGAGCGGCTCATTTCACTCCGTGTAAACGGGCGGGCGCGCCGCGTCGATGTTTTGCCGCAAGAGACGCTGGCGATGACGTTGCGGTATAAGTTGGGGCTGACCGGGACAAAGCTCGGCTGCGACAGGGGTGAATGCGGCGCCTGTACAGTGCTGATCGACGATGTGGCGACGTATTCGTGCTCGATTTTAACACACCGCGTGCGGGGGCGTTCGGTCGTGACCATTGAGGGCCTTGAAGGTGAAAATGGCGCGCTGCATCCGGTTCAGCGGGCATTTGTTGAAGAACTGGGACCGCAGTGTGGGTTTTGCACCCCGGGACAAGTGATGTCTGCCGTGGCACTGCTCAAAAGCAACGCGAATCCAACGCGCGAGGAAGCGCGGATTGCCATGTCTGGAACCCTCTGTCGCTGTGGGGGTTATGACAATTACTTAAACGCGGTAATGCGCGCGGCAAAGGAGGATTCTTAAATGGCATATCAATTGATCGGAAAGGATTTTACGCCGCCAGATGTGGCCCCCAAGGTGACGGGCAGGGCAAAATACGCCGAGGATTTTCGCGCGGAAGGCATGGTGTTTTGCCGCTTGCTCTCAAGCCCCCTGCCCCATGCGCGCGTTCGCAATATCGACGTGTCTGAAGCGATGAAAGTGAAAGGCGTCGTGGGTATTTTAAGGGCTGACGAGGTGCCCGAGCAAAAAGCCCCAAACAATCCCATTTTGACCAATTACCCCCATTATGTGGGCGACCCCATTTTGGCAGTCGCTGCCCTCGATGAGCAGACCGCACAGGATGCAATAGACAAAATTGCGATTGACTTTGAACCCCTGCCCTTTACACTCGATCCCTTAGAGAGTCTGTATCCGGGCGGTACAAATGCCCGTGAAGAAGGCAATATTCGCAACCGGCGTTTGGGAAGCGAGACAATCAAATGGACCGCGCGAGATTTTGTGGATGAAACGGTGTGTCCGACGGGCAAACCCGCAATCGAATGGTCCTATGGCGAAGTTGACAACGGGTTCGAGAACGCGAAAGTGATCCTCGACGAGAGCTTTGTCACGGCAAATAATCCGCATCATTCGATGGAACCGCGGTCGTGCATGGCCTACTGGCAAAATGGCAAATGTGTCGTGTACGGCGCAACGCAAAGCCAAAGTCGCCCCACGCGCGACCTCGCCCGTCTCCTCAACATAGAACCCGAGGATCTGGTCTATATTGCGGCCTACTGCGGCGGCGGTTTTGGATCCAAAGGGACTGCCTATCCCGCGATGGCAATTCCCCCACTTATGTCCAAAAAAGTCGGTCGCCCCGTGATGATGCGCGTTACCCGCGCAGAAGAGTATTTCATCGGGTCCGCGCGCCATGGGTTTCAAGGGCGGATTAGAATGGGTTTTCGCGGCAATGGACGGATCATCGCGCTGGATATGTACGTGATTCAGGAAAACGGCGCGTATCGCGGCGGCGGTGATTGGACGGCTGCCGGCGATGCGGTCTCGCTGGTTTATACGCCCGAAGCCATGCGTTTTCGGGGGATTCCCGTCTATACCAACACCCCGATGAGAGGGGCGCAACGCGGTCCTGGTCAAAATCAAATCGCCTGTGTGGTCGAACCCTTGCTCGACAAGGCCGCCGAGGAATTGGGCGTTGATCGCCTGGGGATCCGACGCATCAACGCGCCCGATAGCAATTCAAAATACGGACGCAGGCAAGGGCCGGTGACGAGCGTTTATATGCGCGAGGCCCTCGACAAAGGCGGAAAAGCATTTGATTGGGCGGGAAAAAGGCAAAAAAGCCGCCAGAGAAAGGGTGCCAAAGTAATTGGTGTGGGGGTTGGTCAAGCATATCACGCGGCGGGCTCAAACGGTTATGATGGTCTGGTGCGTCTGACGCCAGAGGGCAAGTTGCACATTCATTCGGGCGTTGGCAATCTCGGTACGTTTTCGCACAGTGCAACCGCGCGCGCAGCCGCGGAAGTCCTGACGTGTGCATGGGAAAATTGCGTGATCGAACGGGGCGATTCCCGCCGCCATCTGCCGTGGAACCACGCGCAGTGGGGGAGCAACACCTCATTCACCATGACGCGCACAAATTATGTCGCGGCAATGGATGCAAAGAACAAATTGCAGGAGATTGCCGCAAAAGACCTGGGCGGTTCTCCCGGCGATTACGACTTGGCCGATGAACGGGTTGTCCACAAAACAGACGCCTCCAAATACATGGCATTTGCAGAGGCTGCAAAACGCGCGATTGAACTGGGTGGCAAATACGACGGACACGAAGCCCCCGAAGATCTGCACCGCATGACCAAAGCCTCGGTGGCCGCGCTTGCGGGCACCGGGTTGATCGGCGTCGCCAAAGACAATCTGGAACGCAACGGCGTTGTGCCGGCCATGGCCGTGGGGTTTGTCGAGATCGAATTGGATCTCGAAACGGGCAAGTACGAGATTTTGGATTACGTGGGGGTTGCAGAGTGCGGCACAGTGCTGCATCCGCAGGGGCTAGAGACGCAGATCAAAGGCGGCGCGGTGATGGGATTTGGTCTGGCTGCGCTGGAGCGATATGTGTATGACCCGCAAAACGGCCTGCCCGCCAACATGGGTCTTTATCAGTGCAAGCCGCCCTCTTACCTCGATGTACCTTCCGAGATGAAAACCGAGGTGGTCGATATTGCCGACCCCCAAAACCCGGTTGGCGCCAGAGGGATAGGAGAGCCTGTGCAAGGATGTGCCGCGGCCGCGCTGTTGTGCGCGATTTCAGATGCGCTGGGCGGGCATTATTTTAATCGCACGCCCGTGACAATCGATCACATTGTCAATGCAGCCGCCGGGCGCGAACAATCGCACAAAATACTGCAAGTAAATACGGTGTAGGGAATGGGCGCGATGTTTGATCTACGAAGGACACGGGCGGTGTACAACTGCGATGCCTCGTGCCCGCCCATGAGCCACATTTGCACGGAGAAACGAGATGCCCAGAGATATGATGGCGAATTTTGAGTTGTACCAACCCACAACAATGGATAGCGCGCTGAATTTAATGCGGCGTTATGGCGATAGCGGTTGGGTATTGGCAGGGGGTCAGGATAGTTTCGACTGGTTTAAGGACCGGGCGAAAAACCCCAGCGCGGTTATTGATATCAACGGCATTGATGCGTTGCATGGGATCCGCGAAACAGGCGACGGGATTGAGATTGGCGCGCTGACAACGCTGACAGAGATCGAGACGAGTGTGCCGATCAAAGCGCAGTACAGTGTGTTGGCCGATGCGGCGCGGCATGTTGCAAGCCCGCAAATCCGCAATGTGGGAACGATTGGGGGCAATGTGTGTCAAGATGCGCGGTGCTGGTATTATCGGTATGGTCTGGATTGTTATCGGGCAGGCGGCAATACGTGTTACGCGGATACGCCCGAAGGGATTGACCGCGAGCACTGTCTTTTTGATGCGGACCGGTGCATTGCCGTATCGCCTTCGGATACGGCACCTGCTCTTATTGTACTCGACGCGCGTATGGTGGTGGTGAATGGCGATGGCGAACGAGAGGTGCGGGCAGAGGACTTTTTCATCGGCCCCGATGTCGATATTACGCGCATGACAATTTTGCGGACAGGCGATCTGCTCAAGTCCATTGTCGTTCCCAATACATGGGCGGGCGCGCGTTTTTATTTTGAAAAAGTAGCGGACAGGAATACATGGGATTTCGCCCTGGTCAATATTGCTTCTGCGATGAGGGTACGCAACAATACCATTGCCGATATCCGCATGGCCTGTGGCGGTGTTGCGTGTGTGCCACGCCGGTTGACGGTTGTGGAAGAAGTGGTCGCGGGCAGTCCCCAAGATGGCGCGTCTGCCGATCTCGCGGCCAGTGCCGCAAGCCGAGGGGCCACACCCCTGAATTACAACGGGTTTAAAATTCCCCTCATGGAGAGTCTGGTCAAACGGGCCATACGAGAGAGCTAATGGATATTTTTCGCTACACCAGCAATGCTTGGGGGCAGCGGGTTTTAGAAGGGCTTTCCTGGGATCTGATCGGGTATTTTGCAGGTGCCGGCGTCGTATTTATTGCGTTGCACGCGGGTTACATGTACTTTTGGCAAAAAAAAAAATAAGTTCAATAAGGGACTAGGGGCTGGGAACTGGGGGATGGCGGATGGGTAGCCCGCTCGCGTACTGAATAAAGTCGTTTCAACACATGCCTTGCGTTTCGCCTGGCAACAGGCGGCTGTGACTCGCGGTTATACTCGTGCATCATCTATGCGTCATGAATACTCCTGAAACAATCGCTTCCGGGCGTGTGCCAAGACATACCTTTGTTACGCGGATCAATCACTGGCTCATGGCGGCGTGTATGATCGCCTTATTGCTGACGGGGTTTCTGCCGATTTTGGGGATCCAGTTTGCATGGGTAACGCTGCACTGGGTTTGCGGCGTGATTTTTACGGTTTCTGTTTTATTTCACGTCGTTTACGCGCTGACCCGACAAGACTGGCGGGCGATGTGGATTGCGCCGAGGGAATTTGCAGATACTCTTTCTTCTCTGTCGGGATCGGTCGAGGCGTTAAAAATTTCGCCCGGCAAATACTGGCTCATGCAAAAGGTCTATCACCATATCGTTGCACTCATGAGTCTCATTGCAATTGTGACGGGTATTTTGATGCTGCTCAAAATTGACTCGCCTTTCTGGACGCGCGATCCATACCTTTTTTCCGCTGAAACCTGGGGCATCATTTACGTTTTGCACGATTTTTCAAGCCTGTGTTTTATTTTGCTTGTGATGATGCACATTTATTTTGCCATAAGGCCCGAGAAACTTTTCTATGCGCGGTCGATGGTGAAAGGGTGGATTACAGATGGGGAATACCGCGCGCATCACGATCCGGAAAAGTGGGCGGTCAAAGATCCAAACAGAAAAGGCTCATAACGCATGGCAGATGTTTTCAAAGAGTGGACTCGACACATCGAAGCCATTGAATCGGGCTACGAATTGATGCTGGCCTATGCCGCGCAGGGCTTGGAACGCGACGACGCTGGCTCTCAGATACGACAATCGCTGAAAAAAATGAAGATCGCGCTCGATCATCTGGGCGAATCCGCAGCGCGTATTGCGCGAGAAAAGGGTCTCGCGGATTACCAAAATTTTCTGGACGCGATGAATGCCGATGCAAAAAAAGCACGGGCGAGCATCGCGCTCGTCCTGGGCAGATCGCCCATCAGTTCTCAATTGATCGACAACTTAAATGCCTCAATTCATTTGCGCGCCCTGCTGACCGATCTATTTTTGATCGATGAAGCCTTGAAATGAAATTGCGGACCACCTTGTGAAATTGGGCACTTTTACCTGTCTGCCAACAGGCAGAAGCAGGCAAGAGACGGTTTATATTTTGTCTATTGATCTTGACAAAATGAGTGTTATTGTCTTAAATTATCCGTCGAAACTCGCTGTTTTGAAAATTTTATGGGAAAAAAGTAATCAGCCTGTCTAAACAGACATCGCTTTCAAGAGGAGGTTTTACATGCAACACAAGTCTCATTTTAAATCTCTGGCATTTGGCGTCGCTGCCCTGTTTGTCATGGGTGGTACCGCCACATCGCAGGAAGGGCAGCGTGCCACAGACGCGGATACAACTGCTGTCGCAAATGAGTTCTCGGATATACTCGAAGAAGTCGTGGTGCTCGAAGAACTGGTGGTGATTGGTTCGCGAGCGCAACCGCGTTCTGTAACGGAGTCCGCCGTGCCCATCGATGTCGTTACCGGCGAAGACTTCGTCAAGCAAGCCGATACGGATGTACTCAATCTTCTGAGAAATGTCGTGCCCTCCTACAATGTCAATACGCAGCCGATCAGCGATGCGTCAACCGTTGTCCGGCCGCCCAACCTCCGGGGGCTGGCACCTGACCACGCGCTGGTGCTCATCAATGGCAAGCGTCGTCACCGCGCGGCCGTGATTCACTGGTTGGGCAATGGCATAGCCGATGGCGCGCAGGGTCCCGACATTTCTGCCATTCCCGCCATTGCCCTCAAGCGCGTGGAAGTCTTGCGCGATGGCGCGTCTGCACAATATGGCTCCGATGCCATTGCCGGCGTGTTGAATTTCGAACTTAAAGACGATTATGAAGGGGGGGCTTTTGAAATTAAACCCGGTATTTTTCAGCAAGGCGACGGGCGCACGTACTCTCTTGCCGGCAATATCGGTCTGGGCAGCGAAAAAGCATGGGCTAACCTCAGCGTGGAATACGGAAACGCAGATGATACGGACCGTTCCGCGCAGCGCGGCGATGCCGCGCGTTTGATTGCAAGAGGCAATACCGCCGTGAACGATCCCGCGCAAATCTGGGGTCAGCCCTTTATTCGAAATGACCTGAAACTCTTTGCCAACTACGGCGCCGCCATCAATGACAACATCGAGTTCTACGGGCATGGCAACTATGCCAGCAAAGAAGTGGAAGGCGGGTTCTTTTACCGCAATCCCAATACGCGAGGGGGCGTGTACAAAGGGCCGGTGCTCATGTTTGACGGCACGAATTATTATACCCCAGCCGAAGCCGAAGCCCTGGGCATTGTCAATGGCGTGAATGGGACCCTGACTACAACCTTGCTCGTCGGCAATTTGAGCGGTGGCGATGTCCCTGTGGTGCCCATCGTCTGCGACGTGCCAGACCAAGCCGCATTGCAACAGGTCGTCAATGATTCCAATTTATTCACGTTCCGGGAACTCTTTGCCGGTGGTTTCACCCCCCGATTTGGCGCGAACACCGAAGACCGCGCGATTCTGGGCGGCATCAAGGGCACGACAGAGTCGCTGCTGACATGGGACCTCAGTGCCTCTTATGGGCGTCACGAAGCCGATTTCTTCATCTTCAATACCGTGAATGCCTCTTTGGGACCGAATACGCCCACGGAATTTGATCCCGGAGCCTATATCCAGACAGATACCAATTTTAACTTTGATGTGACGTATCCGTTCAGCGAGCAGTTTTTCCTCGCTGCTGGCCTTGAATATCGCATTGAAAATTTTGAAATTGTGCGCGGGCAGTCCGAGTCGTTTCAAATAGGCTCGCTGGCGAGCCAGGGATTTAGTGCATCTTCCAATGGGTTCCCGGGGTTTAGTGATATCGCCGCAGGAGACTGGAGTCGCGCCAACTGGGCGATTTATGGAGACGCCGAATTTCACCCGGTTGACAATTGGTTGATCGGTATTGCGCTGCGCTTTGAAGACTTTGAGGATTTTGGTTCCACGACCAACTACAAGTTGGCGACCAACTACGGCCTGAACGAGAATGTGAACGTGCGCGGCAGTTTTAGCACCGGCTTCAGAGCACCCACGCCTGGCCAGCAAAATGCCTTTAACGTGACGACTGAATTTAATGCCGCGCGCGATGATTTGATCAATCGGGGCGTTATTCCCTCCACCAATCCCGCAGCAGAACTGAAGGGCGGCGAGGCACTGAAGCCCGAAAAATCGACCAACATCACGGCGGGCCTTATTTTTAAGGTGCCCATTTATCCCATAGACACCAATATCCCGCCCGTCAATGTCACGATTGACTATTTCAACATCAGGGTGAAGGATCGCTTGACACTCTCGCAGGACTTTACGCTTACGGATGCAGATGTCGAACAACTGCTCGCTACGGGCTTCACCAGCGCGCGCAATCTACAAGAGTTCGTCTTCTTCATCAATAATTTTGAAACCCGAACCCAGGGTGTTGACATCGTCGTCACATCTCCGTTTTGTTGTACGGGCGAATTGAGCCTCGCGTATAACTACACCAACACCGAAGTGACCGAATTCGACTCTCAAACCCTGGACAATACCCGTATCAGAGAATTGCAGGAGGGCCTTCCCAAGCACCGCGGAAATTTGACCCTGACTTATCCCGTCAACGACATGTTTGAGGTCCTCGGGCGCATCCGCTATTACGCTTCCTGGTACGATTCCGAGGATGATTATACTTATGGCGACGAATTTGTGCTCGACCTCGAAGCCCGCTACGCCTTTACCAACAACTCGGCGATAACTATCGGTGCTCGAAACATCCTCGATATCTACCCCGACGTCAATCCAAATGCGACCAATGTTGGCCGTCTATACAGTCAGTTCAGTCCATTTGGTTTTGGCGGCGCGTTCTGGTACGCAAAGTACAACTTCGCCTTTTAGGCATTGTCCTTTCCTCCCACAGCAGCTATTTACCCAGAGACCGAGTTATCGCAAAAACTCGGTCTCTTTTTTTGCGTGACGAAACGCCTGATTATGGTATAATACACAGCACTTCTGATACCAAGTGGGAGTACCGCCACATCGTCTTTCTCTGCCCAGAACTGATGAACGAGAATCCAAATTGACCTCGGCCCATCCCCATGATTCAAGTGACAAACGCCGCCAAATGGTACGGCGCGATCAGAGCCGTTGAAAACATCAGCTTTTCGCTCGCGCCGGGTGAAATCGTCGGATTTGTCGGGCCCAATGGCGCGGGCAAAAGCACAGTACTCAAAATGTTGGCGACCTACATCTTGCCCACCTCGGGTCAGATCGCCATCGATGGCCTCAATGTGGTCGCGCACCCCTTGTCCATACGCCGCAAAATTGGCTACCTCTCGGGCGATACACCGCTCTATCAGGCCATGCGCGTGGACAACTTCTTAAAATTCTGCGGCAAAGCGCGCGGGCTTTCGGGCGACATCCTCAACAAAAACCTCGCCTGGGTGATCGACATGTGCGGTCTCGCCCCCCACCTGTACAAACGCATAGACCAGTGCTCCACGGGATTTCGCCAGCGCATTGGCCTAGGGTCTGCACTCATTCACAATCCGTCCATTCTCCTGCTCGATGAACCCACGCACGGTTTTGACCCCTTGCAGGTTCTGGCATTCCGCGACCTGATCCAATCCCTCAGTGAAAATCGGATGATCTTATTCAGCAGCCACATCATTGGGGAAGTCTCTGCCCTGTCCGACCGCGTGCTCATCATTCACCAGGGCAATTTGTTAGCCGATGGGCGCATAGATGATCTGGCGCGACAAACGGGTCAGCCCAAAAATTTGGAGGCCATCTTTACCCACCTCGTGCGGCAATAAAATCTACGAAGGGGGTATAATGTGGGTGGCTCTCTCGCGTCTTATGTCTCACCTCTCGCGTCTGAAGGAGAACCCGCCCATGTCAGACCGCTTGCGTCCAAAAGACTTTGCGCGGGGCACAGGTGTAATCTTTGTCCGCGAACTCAATGCCTATTTTGACGCGCCCATCGCTTATGTCTATGCCTCGGTTTTCCTCGTCGTATCCTGTTCGACGTTTATGAACGCGTTTTTCCTCAATGGCGTGCTCGAAATGGCTCCCTATTTTGACCGCCTTCCCTTTTTCCTCATCCCGTTTATCCCGGCTATGACCATGCACACCTGGGCCGAAGAACGTTCGCAACACACCTTTGAATTGTTGATGACCTTGCCCTTGCAATCCATCCAGATTGTACTGGGCAAATACCTAGCCGCCCTTGCATTTTACCTAATCGTCCTATCGGGCACCTTGCCCATCGTTCTCATGCTGGCCTTTTTGGGATCGCCAGACTTCGGTCAGATCTTTTCATCGTATTTGGGCGCCTTCTGCTTGGGCGCGTTTTTTCTCTCTTTTGGCCTGTTTGCGTCGGGCCTCACGCGCGATCAAATTGTCGCGTATGTCGTCGCTCTGCTATTGGGCTTTGTGTTTGTCTTGAGCGGGCACGAAAAAGTGGTCGAAGTCCTCGACGGATTGGCCCCGGCATATCATATTGGCAGTTTGCTCTGCGAATCGCTTTCGATTGTCCCGCACTACAATGCCTTTACCCGCGGCATCATTGCCCTGCCCGCTGTACTCTATTTCACCCTGATGAGTGCCTTTTTTCTCGCGCTAAATGACATGTCTCTCAAACGCAGATAAGCAGTTGGCGATCGGGGGCAGCGCCGAGACGCGCGAGATGCCTGCCTGACTTCGGCGAGTGGCTTTCGCGGCACAGATTAAAGACCTCCACTTCGCGCCCCTGGCGTCTCACCTTATCTGCGTTCATCTGTGATTCCATTTATGAAACGACGCCTTTTTCCCATCCTGGCCTTCTTTCTCCTTCTTGCCTTCATCCATCAAACAGGTCGTCTTTTAGCAGATCTGGGCACGGGCCGCGTGCATGTGATGCCTACTCTTTCAGACGATTCACAGACCTTTTACACCAACCTCAAAGCACCCCTTTCCCTGACGTATTTCGCCACGCAGAACACGCCCGCGCACCTCAAAGAGGTGAAAACATCTGTGCGCCACTTTCTCGCTCGCCTCAAAGCACTGGCCCCCGACCACATCGAATATCGCATTGTGGATCCCGGTGAATCTGGACGCGCAGATGCCGCAGAAAAAAAAGCCTCGCCCTTTCACATACGCAGCATTCAACGCGACGAACACAGCGAACAAGCCATCTGGTCTTCCCTCGTCATTGCCTATGGCAATCACCCCGAAATCCTGATCGAAAAAATAACGCCCTCGGACCTGCCATATCTCGAGCACTTGGTACTCGACCATCTCAAAGCGCGCACAGATCTCCCGCGCCCTGTCATTGCGGTTTCCGCGCCCCAACAGTTTGGCCTCTTCACAAAATTTCTCGGGCAATGGGGTGACGTACGGCAAATTGACTTCGCCGACCCCCAAGCCGTGCCATCAGACGCCGATGTGATCTTTTGGCTCGATCCCACAGTCGCCAACCCTCGCGCACTTCAAAACGCAATTGACAACGGGCGCACAGTTGTCCTCGCCGGCAGCCCCTATCGCATTCACTACGCGCCCAATGAGGCAGGAGACGTGACCTACCGCGCTTATGCTCGCCACTCGGCCTGGGAAACGCTCCTCTCGCCGCTGGGAATACGCCCACAGGCTGATCTGTTGATGGACCAGAGCCATGGGCCGATCTTCTTCCGCGATCAAAAAGGCAAAATTTATCCGATCAACGCCCCCTTTCACCTGCGCGTTATGCCCGGCTTTTACGACCTCAAAGGCTTTCTTGCACCCGCGAAAGGCGCGCTGAATTTTGTATCTGCGGGCGCGCTCGAAGTCGATCCACGCACCGTATCCAAAGCGGGCTATCACCTCGACATTTTGGGCACAACCACGCACAAGACATACATACAATCACTTCCGGCAGCGCCATTTACAAACGACCACTTAAAGGAAACACTCAAAATAGGCAAACAAAATGTAATGCTGCGTCTCAAGCACCGGAATCCATGGAAAGGCGAAATTTTGGTGCTCGCCACTTCCAGTCCGTTCCGAGATGGCATCTTGAATCAACCCAACTACGCGCACCGCGTCTTTCTCCAGACGATCATGCGCACATTCACCGAACGCGATCGCATTGTGCGCGGGCGCGTTTCAAGACCATCGCCGCCGCCAATACCGCAGCTAAGCGCGACTTCGCGCGCGATTTGGCGGGGTTTTGGGGTGGCCCTCGCGCCCCTGATCCTTTTGGGCGTCTGCCTGTGCGTTGCAAACAGACGGGTGCGGCAAGCCTCTGAGTCCAGCTTTCGAGGTCTCGGCAGTCTCCTCGCGCGTACAGGCATTGCGATTGCGATGCTGTTGATCGCTTCCCGCGTCTGGGTCTCTCCGGGGGGCAAACTCTTCGACCTCACCGCGGAAAAAATACACACCCTTCTGCCATTTTCTCGCGATCAGCTTCGGGATCAATCCCTGAAAGCTGACTTGATCATCCCTCCCCGCGCGCACCTGCCACCCACACTCAAAAAAGTAGAGGCCGAGATCCTCGCGCGACTCAACGACCTCGGCATACCCCACACCCTGAGACGCCCGAAGGACCTGTCAGCCGCGTACCTCAGCCGCCTTGGCCTGCGCCCTTATGACGTGAAAACCGTGCGAAATGATGCGGAAATCTCCCAGCGGATACTCAGCGGCCTTTTGCTGCACGGCCCCGGCCGCGCCACTATCATCCCGCGCTTGGACGACCGCACCGCAGATCACCTCGAGTTTCTGCTCTCAACAGCTGTCCGACGTCTATCAACGGGCAAATCGCCCCACATTGCCCTTGTCGCAGAATCCCCGCGTCTATCCCCTGCCGAGGCGCATGAATATCGCCAAAAACACCTGTCTCCTCCCAAAGGCGCCGACGTATTCAGCGAACTGAAAACCCTGTTGCGTACTTATGGGTACCGCGTAAGCTATGTCGATCCGCGCGCACCGCATCTGCCACCGCAAACCGACCTTGTGATCTGGATGCAACCTCGCCGAGATGCCGGCTCCATGATCGCCCACTTAAGCCAGCATCTCGCTCGGGGTGGGCGCGCCATTGTCGCGCTGCAACACTACAACATTCAACAGCGCCAGTATCGAGGCGAAGATTTTGAAACCGTGTATTGGCCTCAGCCGCAATACCAGGATCTCAACCGCTATCTGGAACCCCTGGGCATTGCACAGGCGCGCGAAGTCCTCATGGATCAAACGCGCTCGCGCCTCGCCCTTGAAACCCAGATTTATCGACGCGCTGTCCGCGAATACGACGCCCAAGAAGTGGCACTGCCTTTTCTCATCCGCGCGGTAAGGCCCAATTTTGAACCGACCCTGCCCATCGCGCGGCAACTTGGCGATCAGCTCTTCATCTGGGGCAATCGCTTTGTGCCAAACCCCCATCGCTTGCGCGCGCACAACCTCACCGCAACCCCGCTGATCAGCACGTCAGACCGCGCCTGGGCATACCACTGGTCGGGCGGATGGTTGCCCAAATCGGCATTTTCCCCGGATTCGCTCCTTTTGGGGCACCACCCCCTCGCCGTACTCGTCACAGGCATGTTTCCGCTGGCCGAGTTCAAAACGCCAGAACCCACGCTCGAGCACCCCATCCCCAACCCGAAAGGCCACTTGCTGCTGATCGGCAGTTCTGAAATGTTCAAAAACGAGCATCTCTATGCACCGGGCTTTCAACACGAACAATTCCTGCTCAACGCGGTCGCTTACCTCGTGCATGGTCCTCAATTTGCCGAATTGCAAACCCGCCGCAAAATCGCCCCCGGTTTTCCGCATTTGCCCTCGCACCAGAAAATCCTCTGGCGCGTCCTAATTGTTGGATTCGGGCCTCTATGCTTTGCAATTTGCGGTATGAGGCACCTGCCTCTGCGCTATCGCTTGCCTGCCGAAAAGTGAAGTGTTCAAAGATGCTGTAATCGACATCGTAGCTAATTATATTGCACAGCAACCGCAAGCAAAAAAAAAGAAAATGGACCTGAATGAAAAAGAGACAATCAAGGACATTGTCAAGGTGATCTATCATGCTAGGGGGGATTGGCGCACGCCGGGGGGATTGCAAGAGATCTCAATATCTCTCCTGAAACAGTCAGCCAAATCGTCAAAAGCCATCCCGAATTTTTTATCATGGCGGGTGACGAGCGGGCGAAATATGTTCTGCGTCTCGGGGGTTTTGATGCGGTATCACTCACGGATAGGGCGCGGAACTTGTATCTCCAGGATCTGACGCTGAGTTCCTAATGCCGAGATACCGCCAAAAAAAGGGGTCACGGTGTATTTACACTGTGACCCCTTTCGATTCCCGCTGTGATCTTGCTGTGCGTCTATTCCCCGTCTCCCGCTCCGGTGGAATCCGCCGTTGTAGGCACGGATTCTGTACCCCCAGGCGTCTCGGTGGAATCCGCGGGCGCGGGTTCGGGCGGTTTCTCGCCCCAGAATGTCGCATCGGTGCTGACCTGATAGACAATGCTCCGATCCGTCAAATACACAGCTGGATCCTCGCCAATCCGCACGTAATTGCGCGCCCAGTCGGTACTCGACCTGCCAAATACCGCGTGTGTGAGCAAATCGCCTTTTGCATCGTACACTTTGACATGCGTGCCAGCCGAATCATCTACGGCGTATTTGCCCCAGTTGTCGGCCTTCCGCGTCATGACGGTCTCGCGCGCCACCTTCAACGCCTGCTCAAAGAGGGCCGTCAGCCGATGGTCTCGCACTTTCAGGGTATCGTGCCCGACAATCGTCCACACCATATCCTTCTTTTGCAGCGTCAAGCTGTCGCCCTTCGCAATCATCTCAACCCCGTAAATATCATCGGTATGATCGGGAAAAATTTGGCTTGTGCGCGTTGTATAGCCGCTTTCACGCACCTGCAACAGCGCGTAAATCCCCAGCAGCACTGCAATCCCGATGAGAAGCCACTTCAGATTACCCATAGAGTGCCTCCAATCGCTTTGCCCGCGCCTTCTCGAGCCGCCACTGAAACAGACCGTAACCGATGACCAGCAGCGCGGGCAGCAGAATATTGATCGTCTTCACCGTGGTGCGGGTCGCATCATCCACGCTTTGCAAAGGCCGCGTCGTGATCTCGCGCGATCTCAATGCCACCAGATCGCGATCCCCAATGAGGACATCCACCGCATTCATGACAAAAATCCCATTGGACGGCACCTGCCCGCCCCCGCTGTCGAGCAGAAAATCGGACGTGGAAACCAGCACCAGTTGACTCATCACATTTTCCAAACTGTCTGAGACTGCCGTCGCGTACACCCCCACGACTTTGCCCGGCTCGTTGAGCGATTGAAACGCCTGATTCTGAATCGGGTTGAGATTGATAAACCCGGCCGCGGCACCCGAATAATCAGACGTGACCAACAACGGCTTCACATGGCGCGTTGAATCCGCGGTATCGTAAACAATCTCGCTCGAAAACAGCATCTGAACTTGCTCTAAGCCATTGACGATTTCGTGGTCGGGAAAAACTTGCAACACCGGAAAAAAGGGATATTCCACCGCGGAATTAAAGCGCAAAAACCCGCGCTGCTGCGACACTGTGATCGTGCCGCAAACCCTGTCCATCACCAGATTGTCGGCCAAGCTCACGCCAAAGGGCTCGAGCGCCTCGAAAATATTGGACTGAATGGGCATCCCGCGCTGCGTCTGTAGGTCGCCATTGACTTTGCCCTGCGCCAAAAACAAATTGCCTCCCCTGTTGATATAGCTCTTTAGCGCATCAAGTGCATCTTCAGACAGGGAATCGGAAACCCCATTGACGAGCAACATCGCAATATCGCCGGGCACCCCGGCACTCAGAAAGACCGAACGCACGTCGTAAGCGTCGCGCAACTGCATACTCACCCGCTCCATTGTCGGCGCCGACGCTCCAACAGTCGCCACCCCGACCACCGGGCGATTGTCATCGACCAGTTTGTTAATCCGCGTCGTAATCTCGTATTCCAACCCCGTGGTCGTCTGAATCACCGGCAACACCTCCCGCTTGTCGCCGTAGAGCAGGGCCATCCCCATATAAACGCGCTTGACCTCAAACTTGTCGTTTTCGAGCACCTGCAATTGCACGGGCTGAATACCCGATTTTTGCGCCTCAAGTGCCAATTTTTCATCGTCGTTGGGCCTGTAAAACTCAAACCGAAAATTGCCGTCTGAATACGCCGCGTATTCCTCGAGAATATCCTGCAAATACCGCCGCGTATTGCCGTATTGCCCGGGCAAATTTTCGGAAAAATAAACCTTGGCCGTCAAAAAATCGTCGAGCTTATCGAGCATCACCACGCTCGATGACGACAGCGAATAAATCTGATTCTCCGTCAGATCCAGGCGAAAGAAAAACCCTCGGGAAACCAGATTGCCAAGCACCACGAGCGCGATGGCAACCGCAAGAAAAATTACAAAGCTCTTTTTGGAATCAATCACGGGCATTATGACCTCCACTTCCGCATTTCAATAACGCGCACCGTAAGCATCAAAAACAACCAAATCAGCGAGCCAAAGTACACGAGATTGCGCGAATCGACAACCCCGCGCGACATGTTGGACAAATGATAGTCCACAGCCATAAACTGAACAGCACCGGCAAGGGCCACCGGCACAAAAATGAGCAATTTATCGAGCAGATAAAACCCCAACACAAACACCGCGGCCAAAATAAAGGCGACGACCTGATTATCGGTCAAACTGCTCGTGAACGTGCCGATAGATGCGTAAAACGCCCCCACCAGAACAAGCCCCAAATACCCGCAGAACACCCCGCCGTAGTCAATATTTGTTCCCACGACCAAAAGCGTGAAAAAATGTACCAGCGTAAACCCCAACCCGGCCAGCACCAGGGTAAATGCCGACAAATACTTTCCAATCACGAGTTCAAAATCCTTAATCGGAAGCGTGGACAGCAACTCGTGCGTGCCCGCGCTCTTTTCTCGCGCGATCACCCCCATCGTCACCGCAGGCACAAAAATCAGATAGATCATCGGCGTAATATTAAACAACGCCCGCATATCGGACTGATCGAACAAAAAGAAGGTATTGCTAAAGAAATAGCCGTTGAACAGCGCGAAAAACACCAAAAAAACATACGCCATTGGACTCTTGAAATACGCGCGGACTTCCTTGCGATAAATCGCCATCACATTATTCATCGCCCCCTCCTTCTCGGGTCAGCCCGCGGAACACATCTTCCAAGTGAACCTGATTCTGCGTCATCTCCAAAATCGCCCACCCGCTGTTTTTGGCGTACTCAAAAATCGCCTCGCGCGGATCAACCTCGCGGGCGTATTCAATCGACACCACACAGTGCCCATCCACCGCCTGTGTCTCTGCTACTTCGATGTCATCCACACTGTGGGACAGTCCGGCGAGGCTTGCCTCATCCGCGTATTTTACATCGAGCGTCAGTTGCGTGCGCCCCTTAAACTCCGACATCAACGCCTGACTCGTGCCATCGGCCACAATTTCGCCGCGGTCAATAATGACAATGCGATCCACCGTGGCTTCGATCTCTTGCAAAATATGGCTAGAGATAATCAACATCTTGTGCTGCCCCAGTTCTCGAATCAGGTTGCGAATCTCCACAATCTGGTTGGGATCCAACCCCGAGACCGGTTCGTCAAAAATCAACGCCCTGGGATCGTGCAAAATCGCAGCGGCCAACCCGATGCGCTGTTTGTACCCCTTTGAACACGCGGAAATGGGCATGTGAATCACCTCGTACAGACCACATTGATCGACCACGCGATCCAAAGCCGTTTTGAAATCCGTGGCTTCCATGCCGCGAATTTGAGCCGTAAACGCGAGATAATCGTAAACCCTCATTTCCCCGTACAGGGGGTTCATTTCGGGCAAATAGCCGATTTGTTCGCGAATGCCTAGCGAATGCTCCTGAATATTCAGGCCATCCATAAATACATTGCCGGCACTCGGCGCCAAAAAGCCCGTCATAATTTTCAATGTCGTGGATTTGCCCGCGCCATTGGCACCTAAGAACCCGACGATCTCCCCGTCGTCAATCTCAAAGTCAATGCCCTTAAGCGCGTGGACATCGCCGTAGTATTTCTCCAGATTCTCAACCCGGATCATTTTGGAACCAACCTCCTGTGAGTTAAGTAGTTCGCCGTAAGCTTCCAGCCCTTCCCCACTACCCCAGAGCAACGCGCGTCGACGCGCGCCGATAAAAGGTGCTTGTGCGGAGTAGTTGGAGCCGCTCCCTACAATCCGTAAATCCGTCCCAGATTTCCCCCAAAGATCAGTGCTTCAGCCTCGTCGCCCATTTCCAACCGTTGAATTGCCCGCTTGACCTGAATCGGTCGATATTCCGGCAAATTGGACCCAAAAACGACTCGCTCGGCCCCCAATTCATCCACGGCCCGTTTGACCTCATGCGGCACGGTTTCTTCGGGATTATTTGCCCACAACTTGTGAAATCGCAAAATGGTTGTGCCCAGATATACATGGGGGCATTCCCGACACACCGCAAGGGCCGTGTCAAATCCATCTGGAAATCCCATGTGATCCATAATAATCGGCACGCCGCGAACTCGCTCGGCCACCTTGCCAATGCGCTCGGCACTGCAGTTGTCGCGCCCAGAGTGAATCGACACGACAATGCCCAATTCTCGAGCGGCTTCGACAAACGGAATAACCATCGGATCATCCACATTGTATTTGTGGATGGCTCCCATCAGCTTCACGCCCCGAGCACCGCGATCCACATAATCCTTCAGATCTGCCAGGCCTTCTTCGCCCCGATGCGGATCCATAAGCGGGCACGGCAAAAGCCGAGGGTGTCCCGCTGTTTTTTCGAGCAACCCGTCATTATCCGGAACGGGCTTGGTCTGCGGCATCACCACGGCCATCTCAAAACCCGCTTCGGCTTCGCATTCTAGCAATGCGTCAACCGTGATCGGGTGGCCATACCAATCATCGGTCAAATACGCTTCAAAATCTGCGGTGATCACGATTCCTCCCTTAAAACCGGACGTCCATAGGTGGCATCTCCAAAACCTGTCGCCGATGCCCCACTGCGCGCGCAAAACGGAAAACGGGTTGCAAATCTCCGGCGAACTTCAGCAACGCATCTCCATTGCTCAGGGTGTGGATCAGCCCTTTTTCCAACACCAGTTCCAGCAGGGTCTTTTCTTTGGGAAAGACCTTGAGGTGAAGGGGTGCTCCTATTTCCAATTTCAATGCCTCCCGCACCAGACGCATCGCGGTCTTCATGCCACCCAATTCATCGACCAAGCCGCGCGCCTGTGCATCCGCGCCCGTCCACACGCGCCCCTTTGCTACCGCGTGAACCTCGTCCCGCGACATGCCGCGTCCCGCGCCCACTTTGACCGTAAAATCTTCGTAAATGCGGTCCAACCACGTCTGAAACTTCGCCCATTGCTCGGGTGTAAATTCCGCGCCCGATCCCCAGATCAGCGCGTTTTCACCTGCCTGCACCGCGTCCCAGGTGATGCCCAGGCCTTCCCAAAACTCCGTTGTCACAAACTTGCCGCCAAATACGCCAATCGATCCCGTTAGAGTTCCGGGTTGCGCCACAATTTTATCGGCATTCATCGCCACAAAATACCCCCCGGATCCAGCCACATTGCCCATCGAGACAATGACGGGTTTGTCTGCCTTTTTGGCTTTGGCAACCTCGCGCCAGATCGCATCTGAAGCCACATAAGAACCGCCCGGCGAGTCTATGCGAAACAAAATCGCCCGCACCTCTTTATCCTTTACAGCCGAGCGAAATGCTTTCGTCAGGGTACTCGCGCCCATCGTCGTCGAGGCGAGCGCGGGATCGTAGTCACTCTTGCCGCGATGCACGGGACCCACGCCGTAGATCAACGCCACGGTTGTCCCCTCGCCATAGGGATCTTCAATGCGTTTGAGGTAATCCTTCACATCCAGAAATTCGGCCTCTTTACCCAATTCGCGCTTCACGAGTTCGCGCACTTCGTCCCAATACGCCAAGCTATCTACCAGCCCTTCGGCAAGGGCAGACGACCCCAAAAATGGCCCGCGATGGACGAGCGCGCGCATGGCTTCAGGCGTCTTAACCCGCGCGCGCGAAATGCCCAGGACCATCTGATCGAGCATGGACTTCAAAATCGCCTCACTCGCCTCGCGATGCGCGTCTGTGAACTCGGTTTCGGTGAACAGATTCATCGCATTTTTATATTCGTGCCGGTGATCCATCTGCACGCCAATCCCCAGCGAGTCCAACGCGCCCTTGACAAAGGGATGCTCGAGAGCCAACCCGGTCAACCCCACATCGCCCGAGGGCTGGAGATAGACGCGATCAAACGCGGTCGCCAGATAATACCCGCCATTGCCGGGGCCAAATTCGCCAAATGTCTCGGCAAAAACCGCGGTGGGTTTTCCGCTTTTTTTGAACTCCAGCACCGCGTCTCTTATTTCTTGCACCTGTGCAAAGCCCATCGGCGCGCCGCCGCCTCGGGCGAGCAATCCCACAACGCGGTCATCAGACCCCGCCACGTCCAACGCACCCACCACATCGCGCAACACGAGCACATCGTCTGCCATCAACTTGGCAAACGGATCTTCGGGCACATGCTCTGCAACCCGCTGCTCCAAATTGATCGTCAAAATCACCCGATCGGGCACGGGTTCCTCGCCCGACTGCAATAGCAGAACGATCAGCAAAACGATCAGCATCACCGTAAGCGCGCCAATCCACGCCAAAATGCGCCCTATGACCCTTCGCATAAAACCCTCCAGATAACGCAATCAACCATGAAAAGGACCTCTTCTTTCAGAAGTCTAAAGTAGCAATTCACGGCAGATCATTCAAGAAAAAAATCACAGAAGCAACTACAGCACACGCTTATGCTCGCTGTGGAATAGCCCGCTCCGTATAGATTCAATATGAGCCAACCATCCTCAGGTGGGCACATCCCTTATGGTTAAATGCCTTCTAAGTGGTCTTTCAAATCAGTTTATTGACTTAACCTACTGGACTCCCGCGTTCGCAGGAGTGACGAGCAACGGACGTCATTCCCGCGAACGCGGGAATTCAGTCTATTAAAGACGGATTTCCAACCTATCATTATATCATAAAACTTACGGATGGCCACTTATCACGAGGATAAGCGTGAAGACCGCACTAGCCGAGCGACAGCCTATCACCTCAGTAGGGCAACCTCCTGTGGTTTTCCCAATGTGATCCCACGGACAAATCCAAAAGGACCTAAACCCTTGATTATTTGACCGAAATATTCTTATATTTGTTGTCCAATAACGCAATAGAATCACCTGTGCGATGCACCCGCAAAAGTTAATTGTGAGGAGGTGAATATTATGGCGAAGGCTCCGGTCAAGAAAGCTGTGAAGAAGCCAGTCAAGAAAAGTGTCACAAAAAAGTCCGTGAAGAAACCGGGCAAAAAAACAGTAAAAAAAGCAGTCCAAAAGCCAGTGGAAAAAGTCGCGATGGAGGGAATCTTAAAAAATCTGGAAAAAAAATTAAAAAAGAAATTGGAAAAGAAACTAGAGAAGAAGTTGCTCAAAAAGCTGGAGAAGAGGCTGCTCAAAAAGCTTAAAAAAAAGTAGCTTTTTTTTGCGATATTCGAGAACAAAACAAGCCCTCGCAAAATGCGGAGGCTTGTTGGCAAAAATTTTATGACCGGAACTTGGATCAACATTGCAACTGTACTCGTCGGCTGCTGTTTGGGACTCGTCCTGGGTAAGCGATTTCCCGAGCGCATTCGCGAAACCCTGATGAAAGGACTGGGTTTATTCACCTTGATTGTCGGTCTGCAAATGGCCTTCAAGACCGACAATGTGATGATCACATTGGTCAGCGTGATCATCGGCGGCCTCATGGGCGAATTGCTCAATATTCAGGCACAACTCGACCGCTTGGGCAATGCCCTTCACGCGCGTTTTGGGACATCCTCAAACCATCGCTTCAGCGAGGGATTTGTCACCACCAGCCTGATCTTTTGCGTCGGCCCTATGACCATTTTGGGTGCCCTGCAAGATGGACTGACGGGCGATTATCAATTGCTGGCGATCAAATCCATGCTCGATGGGTTTGTCGCCTTAACCTTTGCCGCTGGATTTGGTTTTGGCGTGGCTTTTTCCGCGCTTACCATTCTCATTGTTCAGGGAAGCATCAGCCTGATGGCCCGCCACCTTGAAAACCTGTTGACCGATGCGATGATCAACGAAATGGTTGCCGCGGGGGGGGTAATCATCCTGGGCATTGGGTTTGTCTTGCTCGATCTCGCGCGCATTCGCGTCGCCAACTACCTGCCCGCGCTGCTCATTGCCCCCTTGCTCGTTCAGATCTTGCCATTTTAAAAAAGAAAATACCATGCCAAATCGCCCCAACATACTCGTCCTGATGACCGACCAGCAGCGCGCAGATGCAATGGCCTGCGCCGGAAACACAAAAATCCGCACGCCCAACCTCGACGCACTCGCCAGTTCCAGCGTTCACTTTACGCAGGCCGTCACCCCTACCCCTGTATGCGTTGCCGCGCGCATGAGTTTCATCACAGGCCACCGCATGTCTCGGCATCACTGGACAGACAACAGCGCGCTATCCGGTCCTTTGCCCGAACTACCCACCATCATGACGCTTCTTCTGCGCGCCGGGTACTGGACGCAGGGCATTGGAAAAATGCACTTTCGCGGTCGGCACTACGGCTTCCAAAACCTGCTCACCATGGAGGAATGCGTTGATCACTGGATTGATGACGACTACCTCCGCTATCTGCAAAAAAACGGGGTTCGCACCCGTTATCCCAAGGGCATCCGCGATCTGCTCTTCTTTCAGCCCCAAACCTGCGGCATACCCGTTGAACATCACAAAAATACCTGGGTCGCCGATCGATCCATTGACTTTCTCCGAGAACACGCGCGCTATCGCGCCGAGCAACCCTTTTTCCTGTGGAGTTCCTGGATCTCACCGCACCCACCCTTTGCACCCTGCGAACCGTACGACGACATGTACGATCCCGCCGACATGGAGCTTCCGCCTTTTGTCAATCGCCCTATCGAAACCCTGCCTCCTGATTTTCACGACAGCCGCGGGCGTCTGGACGGCGCCCATCGCGATCCCGATCGCTTGCGCCGCCTGCGCGCCCTTTATTATGGCCTCATATCTCATGTTGACGATGGCATAGGTCGCATTTTGAGTGAACTCGAAACCCTCGGTCTGTCCGACAATACCGTCGTCCTCTTTGTCTCTGATCACGGCGAAATGATGGGCGAACACGGCCTCTCACAAAAAAACTGCCCTTATGAAGCCTCTGTGCGCGTGCCATATCTTTTGCGCTGGCCCGGCAAAACCCGTGCAGGGCGTAAATGCGATGACCTCATCAGCTTGCTCGACTTCTTTCCCACCCTCATTGAAGAACTCGATCTCGAGTATCCAGAAGAACTCGGCCCATTAGCGGGGTCAAACCTCTTAGGTGCAAAAGGCGGAGGCTTGAGCCAGCCTCGAGAATCCGCGATCATAGACTACGGCAGGGGCAAAGGACGCTGGATTTCAGCGCGCAACCAGAAACACAAATACGCCTTCTTTGCCCACGGCGGAATCGAAGAACTCTACAATCTGAAAACCGATCCACACGAACAGCACAATCTCATCGCCGAACAACCCGAATTGGCGGCAAAATTTCGCAACCAAATCATCACTTGGGAACAGCAGCACGGCTTGGATGACTCTCTCGAAGGCGATGCGCTACGGACTTATCCGAGACCAGACCGCATGCCCACAGAAGACGAATGTCGCACGGTCAAACTCAACGACGGCCCCTGGCCCAAACGCTTACCCAAAGATGAAAAAGACCGTATCGAAACCTTTGCCGAGGCATTTACCCGCGCCATCAGGAAAGAAACCTCCCTGTCGCCCGATAAATTGAGCATCGGACAATACAAAGAAAAAGTGCGTCAACTCGGCCCCCGCGACACTGGCGGCGAATCGCTGGAAGGCACGCCCTGGGAAGACGCCTGGCACAACGCATGACAGGTTAGGGCACAAAAAAAAGAAGTCGTCGAAGACGAAACAAGAAATACAGGAAAAAAATGACAAAAAAAAGCAAAGGTACATCCCCGATATTTTTGGATGACGTGTCGGAAGAGAGCACCAACGTCATTTATCCCCGAAGCCATCGGCGGCGGATTGTGTTTGGATGGTACGGCGGTAAGTTTTCGCATTTGGACTGGCTGCTCCCGCTTCTTCCAAAGTGTCATCACTATTGCGAACCATTTGCCGGCTCAGGGGCAGTCCTGCTGAATCGTCCGCCATCTCCCGTTGAAACCTACAACGACATCGACGGTGACGTCGTGAACTTTTTTCGCGTCTTGCGCGACCAACACGAAGACTTGATTAGAGCGATTGCTTTAACGCCATTTTCTCGGGAAGAATACTATCGCGCGATTTATGCAACGACAAATGGCATCAGCGATGTTGAGCGGGCCAGACGCTTTTATATTAAAGCGAGACAGACCCGAACTGGACTTGCCCAAACCGCTTCGCTTGGCCGTTGGGCAAACTGCAAAAACACGAGCCGCGCCGGCATGTCAGGTGTGGTATCTCGTTGGCTCGGCGGCGTAAAAGCACTCGATGACATTGCACAACGCTTACTGCGGGTTCAGATTGACAACAGACCTGCAAGTGATGTGATTCGTCTTTATGACAGTCCTAAGACCTTGTTTTACTGCGATCCACCGTATTTGCATGCGACGCGTGGCGATGTAAAGGCTTACGGTTTTGAGATGGATGAAGAACAGCACTGGGAACTTGCAAAAATTGTCAATGCGTGCAACGGCATGGTCGCTGTTTCTGGCTATGCCCATCCATTCATGGATACGCTATTCAAGCCGGAAAAATGGTTCAAGACGTTGGGGCAGCGCAAAACCATTCATTCGACCAAAGGTACTCGGCAAGAAGTACTCTGGACGAATTATGACCCCAAAAAACAAATGGGACTATTTGAATGAATCCCGAAGAAATTTTGCGCGGCATCTATGAGCGTGCTGTGGCAACCTTGAACACTACTGTTATTCTCGATCCAGTGATACGGAAGCGAGTTGACTATGTTTGCCGATGTATCAGCAACCGCGCTGGAGTGCGCTTGCTCATGGCCTGTTTGCTTGGGAAGCTCGACAAGCCCAATGTCGATCCGCGCAAACCATATACTGAGATCGGCGATGCCGATAGCTTTTCTGGTCGTACCTATGATGAGAGGTTTCTGGCCAAGTTCATCAACGCACATCGCTTGCCTGTCAACCGTACCACGGCATTTCTCACGCCGACATTGAGGAATATAGATCACCCATTGACGACTGATTGCGAACTCATAGGCAGACCTCGTGAGCTATACAAAAAGACCCTTGAACTTCTTGAAGATGTGTCTGAGCAACGCATCGCCGCTGATGTGCTGTTTGTAGAAACTGTGCGTGTCTTGTTGCTGCTGCGTGATGAAAAGCTGGCTCGCATGAGCTCGTTGCTAAACGCATTGGAGCGAACTGAAGGTGCTTTACCATTATCGTCAGAGGCTATTGTTACTCTAATAAGCCAGCACCTTGCCTGTAAAAACGCAAGTCGCTTACCGGTTTTGGTCGTATCGGCTGCCTACCAAGCGGCGGGAACACGCCTTTGTAAAAAAATGTTACCGCTAAACCCACACACTGCCGCCGACTTGCAAACAGGTTCATTGGGTGATGTGGAAATTTGCTTGATAGGCGAGAACGCTGTTGTTACAGCATACGAAATGAAGATGAAGCGCGTGACACGAAATGACATTGACGCATCAGTGGTTAAACTATCCAGATCACCAAATAAAATTCACAACTACCTGTTTGTGACGACGGATGTCATTGATCCCAGCGTGACCGAATATGCAGCGACATTCTATGAAAAGACTGACGGAACCGAAATTGCCATTCTCGACTGTATGGGATTCTTGAGACACTTTCTGCATTTGTTCCATCGCATCCGTATTGACTATCTCAATGCGTATCAAGCATTGGTTTTGAATGAGCCAGATTCGGCTGTCAGTCAAACGCTCAAAGAGGTGTTTTTGGCTCTGCGACAGGCCGCTGAAAGTGGCGAATAAACACCACCAAACTTTTGAATGACCATTTAAAAGGAATTTCTCATGTCTTATCGCATTGGAATTGTTGGTGCGGGTGGTATTTCGCGCGCACACGGTCGGGCCATCGCACAATCCGATCGCGCGGAAATCGCGGCGGTCTGCGATGTGTCACCCGACGCGGTGGAAAGATATCGCGGCGAATTCGACGTGCGAAAAGGTTATACAGATCTCGACCTGATGCTCAACCGTGAAACCCTCGACATCGCCATTATCTGCACTTGGGGTTGCTTTCACGCCAACTTGAGCAATCAAATTGCAAAGTCGCAACAAGTCCGCGCCATCCTCTGCGAAAAACCCATCACCCAAACCGCTGCCGAATGCGAAGCCATGGTTGCACGCGCCCACGCCAACGGCATTCTCCTCGCCGAAGCCTTCAAATTTCGCCACCATCCCCTCCACCTCAAAGCCAAAGAAATTTTGGATTCCGGACAAATCGGAACCCTGGTCAACATTCGCAGCACCTTTTGCACGGGCGTTTCAAATGACCGCCGAAAGCCCGAACTCAACTGGCGTTTCAACCAAAAAAAAGGCGGCGGCGCGGTCTATGATTTGGGCTGTTACAACACGCATCACGCCCGCTTCATTGCCAACGCCGATCCCATCCGCGTCTATGCCACAGGAGAATTTGGCGAAGAAGTGGATGAGACGGTGACAGCCCTCTTTGAATTTTTCAACCGCGTCACCGCGCAACTCACCTTCAGCTTCAAAATGTCTTCCTCTCAATATTTTGAGATCTCTGGCAGCGATGGCATGTTGCGAACAGAACGGGCATGGAACAATGAAAATCAGCCCACGGCCCTCGAGGTTCACACCCCCGCCGGGGTCGAGACCCACAAATTTGAACCCGTCTATCAGTTCCTGAACCAACTCCATCATCTGTGCGATTGCTTGGACACCGGGCAAGCGCACCGAATCCCACCGGAAAACAGCATTGGCAATATGAAAACTCTGGACGCCATTTACGAGTCCATGAGAACACGACAACCCATAAATATTGTATGAGACTGCACTATCTTCAGCACGTGCCCTTTGAGGGCCTCGGCAGCATGGCATCATGGGCAAGCGCGCGGCGCGCGCAAATTTCATGTACGCGGCTCTTTGCGGGTGAGGCATGCCCATCAGCCGATGAGATCGACTTCTTGGTGGTCATGGGAGGACCTATGGGCGTCTATGACGAGCATGAATACCCCTGGCTCAAACAAGAGAAAGAATTTTTGATACAAACGATAGATTCCGGCATACGGGTACTGGGCATCTGCCTAGGGGCCCAACTCGTTGCCGAGGTACTCGGTGCAAGGGTCTATCCAAATGACCACAAAGAAATTGGCTGGTTCCCCATTGCGCCCAAAAAAAATACAGCGTCTGGAAAAGTCGGGAAATTGCTCTCAAATGCCGGCGAAGTTTTTCATTGGCACGGCGACACATTTGATCTCCCCGATGGCGCGACGCACCTCGCCAAAAGCGCGGCCTGTCAGAACCAGGCATTCTCAATTGGCGACCGGGTTCTCGCCCTTCAGTTCCACTTGGAAACAACGCGCAACGCAGCCCAGGCCTTGATCGATCACTGCGGCCACGAAATCGTCGACGCGCCCTATATTCAGCCCATTTGTGAAATCCTGGCAGATCAGCGGCGGTTTGATCGCATCAATACTCTCATGGCAGCGTGTCTCGATCTGTTCGTTGAGGATGCTGTAAAATAAAAAGAGCGACCATTCAGGCCGCTTAAATTTTAATCAATTAAAACCAGTCCATACAACAAAGTTAGGCACTCATATATGTTGCGTATGAGTGCCCATTTGCAAAATTATTCACACTGTTGGTGTTAGAGTAACTTGAAAAAATCTCGAATGCGACCAAAAATGCGGTGATCCAAATCCCAGTAGTCTCTCTTCTCGGCTACGCCTACGGAAAGATGCGGCTCGGGCTTGGTCGTCAGGTAGGCATGTGCGCGGGCCTTGTCCGGCCTTTTGATAGACACATCCGGCAAAGCCTCGATGCAATCAAAAAAAGCATTGATGCACTGATTCTCTGGTGTATCTGCAAAGCTCTTGCATAGGAGCGTCTCAAGCATGCCCGGATCATTATTGCCCGGCAGTATCAGCACTGCCACCGCTGGACTGGTGCCCGTGCGTTCTTCTGGGCTATTCGGCACGGGCAGTACGGCATTTCTCAGAGAAGACTGAACGCTTTGAAACGCCCCCCTGGCGGACATTTCCGCATCCCGAACAATGCCGACACTTTGAATGGTCTCGTGAAACCTCGGCGAGTTGACAAGCGCGATAGGTCGTTCACGCCGCCAAAGTTCTGAACTTGAATATTCGCACGCGATAGATGCTCGATGAATGCCTCAAAAAAATTGCGCTGATCATTGCCCTCGACGAGAAGTTGGATTTCCGATTTGATTTGTATTGATCCCGTCATACCTATCGAACCTCAAATCCATGTCGGACTGTAGCACTCATTGATTCCGGCTTGTATGTGACACAGCGATTCTCTGCGTCGCTGACTTCGAGCCGGTGCAGGCGAAAGCTATCCGGACCGAGGGCGTGATGCGCCGTTTCTATCCATTCGTAACTATGCGTGGTCGCAAATATCTGCGTGCGAAATTGCCCGGCTGCTTCATTGACGACGCGCCAGACATCGGGCAATACGGAGTGGTGAAGTCCATTTTCGATTTCATCTATTAGTACCACACCATTCGGCACAGAAGATATGGCCAAAACAAGCCGGGCCATTTGGGTCATGCCTTCGCCCATGACTGGCAGCGGCACCAACTCGGACAACCCGATATCCCCATAAATCATATTTTAACTCATTGAACGCACGGAAATTCCGTATCTGTAAGTGCTCCAACATCGCTCTCAATCCTCGTTTATGACACGCCTCTCGCTCTATTGAGATGCCGTTCCCCGCGGCACGGTGCGAAACGCGATTTCTCTCGGAAAAAGGAACCCCCGTATTCGTCCGAGAATCGTCCACGCATTTAAATCCACCACGCTAAGTCCCGGCCCGCTCGTCTGTCGCAAGAGCGTTGTGACATACGCCCGAGAGCCATCGGGCGAAACCTCGAGCACGGTTGAATTATCTCCCAAAACCAGTGTACGCACAATCAAATTGCGCGCCACATCTATCGCCAACAACACGCCCGCCGCGCTCACGTACAACACCTTGCCATCGGGCGAAAACGACGCGCCAAATGAAAACGCCTGATCGATCTGAATCGCGCCCACCACCTGATTGGCATTGAGATCTAAAACCGAGATCACACCGCGGTTCAAATTCGTCACATAAGCCCGCGCCCCGTCCCGCGCAATGGATATCTCGCCCGGAATCGCGCCGATGGTGATCGTAGATATCACCGTTGCGCGTGCCAGATCGACCACGGCCACATTTTGATCGGTTTGATTGGCTACATACAACGTTGTGCCACCGGGCGCGAGCGCGACGTCAATCGGTCGATTGCCCACCAAAATAGAATCCACGGTAACGCCATTGACCACATCGACCACGCGAACCAAGTCCTGCACTTGATCGGCCACATAAGCCCGCGTCTGATCGAGACTCAGCACGGCTTTGCCCCGCGATTCAACCGGCACGCTAAACTGCACCTGATGGCGCGCGTCCATCTTGAAAAAACCAAACACTTCTGTCACGTAAATCGACTGCTGATCCGCAGACACCATCACCCCACCCGGCCCCCGATAGGGCATATAATCGAGTATCAGATGCGAGTCAAAATCCAGTGCCATGACCGAACTGTCATCCGAATCGGCCACGTAAATAATATATCGATTTTCGCTCGGTTCAGAAGGGGCTTGCGATTGACCAAAAGAGGAACTGAACGCCAAAAAGTCGCTCAAATTCGTGACGCCGTCCCCATTCAAGTCCGTGCGCGGATCATAGCCCTCGGTTTCTGGACTTCCATTAAAACTGTTGGTAAAGTGCAAAAAATCGGCAAATGTCACCTTGCCATCGCGGTCAAAATCCGATGCCATAGGACCGTTCGCCACCCAGAACACGCGCGTTTCAGCCCGAAGATTCTCCCCGTTCAAGGTCATGAGCATGCACAGCACAGCGCAAAAGCGTAAACTCATCGGGACACTTCCTTTCTCAGTGATCAATACCGCCCAACCCCATCTCCCAAAGGGTCAAGAGCCAGGTCAAATCCATTATTCCCTATTTTTTTTCGCCCTCAAAAACCGACAACAATTCATAAAGCATAACCCCCGCGGCCACAGACACATTCAAAGACATTTTGTGCCCCAACATGGGAATGTGTACAACACCATCGCACAAGGTCAGTGTTTCAGGGCACACGCCCATCACTTCATGGCCCAAAATCACAGCCACCGGGAAGTGATAGGGAAAGGTGCGAAAATCAACACTCTCGCGCGCCTGCTCCAATGCAATCACCTGCACACCCTGCGCGCGCAAGCCGTCAATCACCGCTTCGGTATCCCGCTCATACTGCCACGGCACGGTGTCTTCTGCACCCAACGCCACGCGACTGATTTCCCTTCGCGGGGGACAGCCCGTAAATCCGGTCAAATAAATCCCCGACGCATTGACCCCATCTGCCGAGCGGAAAATCGCGCCCACATTAAACAGTGAACGCACATTTTCCACAACAGCGTAAATGGGATATCCATCGGGTTTGGAAAGCAGATTCATCACACATAAAAACGCGTGCTAAAGTTCATTCGAATCCGCAGATTCTGTTTCGACAGGTGGCGTCTGAGACGCGGCTGAACCATTAGATTCTGCTGAACCATTGAGACGGTCGCGCACGCGTTGAACGGCCCGGCCCAAGCGCGTGCATGTATTTCGGCCCGCTTCCGATCCGCACCACAATCCCAACATGCCAAGAGCACCAATCCCAAGGCCAACAAGCACGCCAACCCAAAAAAAATCTCGCTGCACTTGCACTTTTCGTTGCCACATCACGCGCTCCTTATTCTTTACCATCCGCAGATTACGCAGATGAACACCGCTGACTCGCCTTCATCTATGATCCCAAAACACTGACCTAATTTCGCGGATCCACTGTGCGAAGTCAAGCGGAAATAGGCTTTGAGGATTCGTCTTACTTCTTGCGTTTCGCGCCTACGGAGCCCGCTTGGATAATTTATAGTGTGCAAAAAATCAAATATCCCTATTTTAGAGACATGCCCGACAAATGGATGCAGAAACTCAACCGCGCCATTGACGCGCGGCGCAAAAAAATCGTGGAAGTCCGCCGCGACCTACACATGTATCCCGAACTCAGCGGATGCGAAGTGGAAACCACGCTCTATCTGGCCGACTTGTTGCAACGGGCCGGATGCGATCTACAGACGGGTCCTGAAGGGTGTGGCGTTATCGCGGACAATACAGTGGGAAGCACGCGCTTGGGTCTGCGCGCGGATATTGACGCGCTACGCATACAAGATGCGAAAAAAGTGCCCTACCGCAGTCGCGTGCCGGGCGTGATGCACGCCTGCGGGCACGATGCCCATACCGCCACCGTGCTCGGTGCTGTTTTGGGCCTTTTGGCATGTGCCGATGTATTGCCGTGGCCCGTGCATTGGCGCGCGATTTTTCAACCCGCCGAAGAGACCAACCGCGGCGCCCGAGATATGATCGCGTTTGGCGCGCTCAAAAATGTCTGTGGCCTGCTCAGCCTGCACATGGATCCCTCGCGCCCGGTGGGTACGGTGGGCGTGCGCGAGGGCGTGCTCACAGCCAATTGCGCCCAGATGGAAATTTGTATCCGCGGCCGGGGCGGGCATGCCGCGCGCCCTCATCAAACGCGAGACCCCATTGCCGCGGCCGCTCAGGTCATCACCGCGCTTTACCAATCCACCCCGCGCAACTTCGATGCCTACGACCCCATTGTCATGTCCATCGGACATCTCTCCGCGGGCGAAAATCCCAACGTCATCCCAGATCATGCCCTGATTCGCGGCACCTTGCGCACCCTCAATGCCAAGACCCAGACCCGTGCGATAGATCACATTCTCAAGGTTGCCCATGGCGCGGGCAAGCTCACCGACACGCGAATCGATGTGCGTTTTCTCACGGGGCCCCCATCGGTTGACAACGACCCAACACTCACCGGACTGATCCGCCAAAGTGCCGCTGATTTGTTGGGCCATGCACATGTCCACGCCATTGCCAAACCGAGCATGGGCGGCGAAGACTTTGCCAATTATCTCGACCATGTGCCCGGCAGCCTGTTTCGCCTAGGATGCATGCCCGCTACGGGAAGCGCGCCCCCGCTGCACGCGCCCGACTTTGACATCGATGAACGCGCCCTGACTATCGGCGCCAAAATTCTCGCGCGCTGCGTCGTCAACTGGTTTGACCCATCGCGCAAAAAGAATGGAGATTGCCATGATCGAATTTAATCCCAGTGCTCAACCCACCATTGGCGTAGAAATTGAACTGGCTTTGGTCAATGCCAACACTATGGCCTTGTGCAACAAAAATGCCGCGATTCTCAATCGCATTCCCGGCAAATACGCGGACAAAATCAAGCCCGAATTGATGCAGTGTTACGTTGAAATCAACACCGATGTCTGCGAAAGCGTCCGCGATGTTGAAGCGGATCTCAAGAACAAACTTCAGGTGCTGTCCAAAGCAGCGGCCGCTGAAAACGCGCGCCTCTACTGGTCGGGCACACACCCATTTTCCACATGGCGCGAACAAAAAATCACACCCAACGAGCGATACCAGGGCCTCGTCAATCTGCTTCAGGACACGGCTCGGCAACTGGTTACATTTGGACTCCACGTACACGTGGGCGTCAACAGCGGCGATAAGGCCATTATGATCTGCGACCGGATTTTGCGCTATTTGCCCATCTTATTGGCACTTTCCTGCAACAGTCCATTTTGGGAAGGCCGGGTCACGGGCCTGCACTCGTGGCGTTCCAAAGTCATGGAGGGGCTTCCCACCGCTGGCCTGCCCCCCTTAATGCGTAACTGGAGCGAATACGTCTGGCTGATCAACCACCTCATCGACACCGGGTATATCGAATCCATCCGAGAAATCTGGTGGGATGTGCGCCCGCACCACACGTTTGGCACGGTTGAAGTTCGCATTTGCGACATGCCCGGATGCCTTGACGACACCCTGGGGTTGGTCGCATTGATCCAGTGTTTGGTTTGCCACCTGTCCGACCAAATCGACCAGGGAACGTACCAACACGACTGCCACCCCATGCTCATTCGCCAAAATAAGTGGCACGCCGCGCGATACGGCAAAGGGGCACAACTGGTCAGTTCCACGTCTCACGACCTCAGATCCGTCCCCCAAATGACCGAGGAACTCGTCAGCGCGTTGCTGCCCATGGGCGAACACCTCAATTGCGTCTCTTTCCTCACGCGCGTGCTCGACATAGCCCACCAACCCACCTGGGCACAGCGACAGATGGATCTCCTCGCCCTCACGGGCGACCCGGCCGAAGTCGTCCGCCATCTGCTAAACGATGCCGCGCAGTAACCCGCGGTTACGCCAATTTCCACAGGCTCACGAAGCCAAAAATCCATGCGTTGCTGTCCCCGCCCGGATCACGCATGCCCATGCTGCGTTCCAGCCGCGCTTTGCCCTGAGTCCACGACAACAGACCGACCCCCAACAACAGTGTCCACAGACGCAACATCACTCCACTCCTTTGTAAAGCGTTAGGGCAAATTGCACAAATTCTCCGCCCACTTGCAGTGAATCGGGGCCATCCTTTGCTGCTCGTATCACATCGCGCACGTCAAAAGATGCACTTGACGTCACAAAATAAAATCGCTCCCACTTCGGCGCGTCATCCAATTGATATGCGTAATCCAATGCGACGGGGTCGCCGTGGATCAAGCGCGCGGCTTTTGTTCCGGATGCAGGCAGGTGCTGCGTCACTGTGCCGCGCCCATCCACGGACACAATCACCCCAAAAGATTTGTCTGCTGCGCGATAAAAAATCTGAATCAAATCGCCCGCGTACGCCGCGCTGCTATCGGGCAGTGGAGTCTCTGTGCCGAGCAAACAGCCGGTCGAGCATGGCCCGCGCATCCAACTGGGGTTGCGGATCTGCCATGCCCGCAATGTGCATCAACGCCTCATCGCCCGGCAGGCTGAGCCGCTGATCTCGAATGCAGTTCAAACACACATTGGTTGCCATGCGATACAGCAAACTCGACGGATAGGTCGCTTTCAGATAGCCCCGATGTTGCAGCACGCGCACAAAGACATCTTGCATGGCATCCAGCGCGCGATCTTCATTTCGCAACAACCGCCGGCAACGCCGCAGCACCATCGGGCCGTATTTTTGATATAATATTTCGACATTCATAAACGATCCATCGCTTTTAGGTTGTAACACCTCACGCGGATAAAACTGTCACTTTTTGCACAGTGCGCGCCAAAAATAGACGCACGGGCAAGGGTAGGCAGACAGGCGTAGCCTCCCCGCACGACTTTTTGTTCAAAAAAATTCGGTTGCCTATTTTTTCTATCCTTCATAGATTTATAAGTTTGTCCCAATTTGCTGCACCATCTTTCAACAACAATTCCACAGGTCACGAACGATGAACAATTCCGACAAAACACCCCGCAACGCCACACCCGCAAGCGAAGCACCCGCCAAATCCCCGTCAGTCAAAGAACTCGACAAAGAATACGCGGACAACGCACCGAGCACCGAATTTGCCACATTGCTCGAAGAAAGCGACAGCCGGAATTATCGCGAGGTCTCAACCGGTGACAAGATCACCGGCACCCTCCGCGAAATCGGTGCATCCGTCGCTTTTGTCGATTTCGGAGGCCGCAGCGAGGCGTCCATAGACCTTCAAGAACTGCGCGATGAATCGGGCGCATTGAAATACGAGATCGGCGATACCATCGAAGCCTTTGTCGCCAGCACCGATGGCGACGTGCGCCTGACCCTTTCGCTGCGCGTGTCCAGCCGCCAGATGCTGCGTCAAGCCTATCAAAACGACATTCCCATCAAAGGCAAAGTCACCGGCTTCAACACCGGCGGGCTCGTGGTCAATGTGGGCGGCCTTCGGGGGTTTTGCCCCATGTCGCAAATTGACACGGGATATTGCCATGACCCCGCTTCTTATGCGGGGCAAACCCTCACCTTCAAAATTGTCGAGTTGCGGGGGCGCAACAATGTCGTTGTTTCCCGACGCGCGTACCTACAAGAAGAACGCCGCAAAAAAGCCGATGAGCTGCGCCAACAACTCTCAGAAGGTGACGAAAGACCGGGCACCATCACGCGCCTTGAATATTTCGGTGCTTTTGTCGATCTCGGAGGGGTCGAAGGTTTGGTACACGTCTCGGAAATCAGCCACACCCGTGTGGCAAATCCGCGCGCGGTCTTGCGAAAAGGTCAAGACGTGCGCGTCAAAGTACTCGGTCTCAAAAATTTGGGGAAAAAAAATGAGCGCGTCGCGCTGTCCCTGAAAGCCCTGAAAAAAGATCCCTGGGATAAGGTCGCGGAACAATACCGAGTGGGCAATGTCGTCACGGGCAAAGTCGTTTCCATTCAAAATTTCGGCGCCTTTGTCGAACTCGAGCCCGGCGTTGAAGGTCTGGTACACATCTCGCAATTTGTTTCGGGAAAACGCATTTCAAATCCCAGCGAAATCGTTTCCGTGGGGCAGGAAATCAAAGCCTTGATTCGAGAAGTCAATCCGCGTCAAAAACGCATCTCGCTTTCGATGCGCGCGGTGGAAGAAGAAGCCAGGCAAACGGCCGAAGTTGAAGACATGGCCGCCTTTAAGTCCAAGCAATCACAAGAACACCAAAGCGACAATGCCATGGCCGAAGCCCTGCGCCGCGCGGGGCTCGCCTGAGTGAGCCGTCAAATATTGTTTTGCAAATGTCCCCACACACCGACCACAAAATTCTCCGGAAGGATGTTCAATTCCAAACCCTGCGCGCCTCTGGCCCCGGCGGTCAACACCGCAACAAAGTTGAAACCGCTGTGCGCGCGATCCACCTGCCCACGGGCATTGCGGTCATCGCCACAGAACATCGGTCGCAATACCGCAACAAAAAACTCGCACTCGAGCGTTTGCAAAACCGCCTGAACATACGCAACAAAAAGCACAAACCGCGCATCCAAACCCGTCCCCGCCGATCTTCAATCGAAAAACGCCTCAAAAAAAAAAGCCGACACGCGAAAAAAAAGCGCCGGCGACAACGCATGTATGACGAAAGCCGTGAGAGGTGAGACACGAGGGACTGCCCTTGTATCTTGAAACGACGATAGGGCAACCACAGAGGGTTGTCCCTACTGACAACTGGCTGCGAACCACTGAAATGGTCGTAGCCCAACCTTTTCAACGGCACGCGCTTGCCATCCTCACTTTCTATCACCACAGCACCATCGCCCGCCACAATCTCGCCAATGCGGCAAATCGAATATCGCGCGGTCAACGCCTCAACCCTATCGATCCGCTCGCGATGCACGGCAAATAGCAACTCAAAATCCTCTCCTCCGGCGAGTGCCAGATCCAGCTTTTTTTGACGGCTCGTCTCGCAAAATTTTACAAAAGCCCGCGACATGGGGATCGCCTCTGCCCGAATCACAGCCGAAACACCACTTTGCCGACAAATATGGGGCAGGTCTGAAGCCACCCCATCCGACACGTCGATCATCGCTGTTACCGCGTCTGTTTCCGCCAACGCCCGTCCCAAATCCACCCGCGCCTCGGGGCGATAATGCCGTTGTAACAACGCGGTTCGAGCTTCGCCCTGCATATCCACTTCACCCAAGGCCACGCCCAAACCGCCCGCGGCATCGCCCAATGTGCCCGACACATAGACCGCATCGCCCACTCGCGCGCCAAAGCGGTAACACACGCGGTCTCGCGCCATGTCACCCGTGAGCGTCAAGCTCAATATCAGAGGCCCAGAAGTGCGCGTGGTGTCCCCTCCCACAACGGCCACATCAAATCTGTCTGCACAGGCAAAAAGGCCGTTGTAGATGCGCTCGACATACCCCACCTCGCAGCCATCCGATGCAGCAACCGCCACGACAGCATCCGTCGGGTTGCCGCCCATCGCGGCCACATCAGACAAACTCGCGGCCAGCAGTTTGTAGCCCACGCTTTCTGGCGGCGCGCTTTGTACAAAGTGGACGCCCTCGACCATCGCGTCAACGGTCACCAAACGCACGCGGCCATTGCCCGTTGCCATGACCGCGCAATCATCGCCAATCCCACACAGAACCCGATTGCGCTGTGTGTGCCCGGCAATGCGATCAATAAATCCAAATTCACCCACATCCTTAAAACGCGCCATAGTCATCGTCCGCTGATTCGCAATTGTTCTTCTGCCAGGCCACGACATCCCGATACGCCACGTCGCCCCCAAAAATATCCAATGCACTGCCAATGGTCAGATCCACGCGGCCTTGCCCCAACGCGTGGACGCGATCCAAATCGGATAGTTTTCGCGCCCCGCCGGCATACGTCACGGGCAGCGTTGACCATTTGCCCAACATTTCCACCAGGGGTTCTTCCACACCTGCGCGTTTGCCCTCCACATCGACCCCGTGTACCAAAAACTCAGCACAACAATTGGCCAACGCGCGCAACGTCTCTTTTCCAACCGTCACATCCGTAAATACTTGCCATTGATCTGTCACCACGACATAGTCATCGCCGCGCTTTCGACAACTCAAATCCAGAACCAACCGGTCTTTACCCACTGCGCGTATCATGTCATCCAATCGCTTCACATCGATCTGCCCATCGCGGAACACATAAGAAGTCACAATCACATGGCTCGCCCCGGCACGCAGAAATTTTTCCGCATTGTGCGGCGTGATGCCCCCGCCCATGTGCAACCCGTCGGGAAACGCCTTGAGAGCCGCCCGCGCAGCCATTTCATTGCCCGGCCCAAGGGCAATCACATGCCCGCCCCAAAATCCATCCTCGCGGTATAGCCGTGCATAATCCGCAGGAGAACGCTCTGTCTCAAAATTTGTCACCGCGCGCTGTGCATCGCCATCGCGCAGCGTGCCACCAACGATCTGTACGACCCGCCCATGGCGCAAATCAATACACGGTCTAAATTTCACGTTATTCACCTATCATGTAACGCGATATGTGACTTTAAACAGACAAAAGGAGGTTCCTGGGCTATCTTGACGCGCTGTCTGCAAACCGAGACGCCCTTTTACAACAGAAACCTCCCATGTACAATTTAGAACTTTTTATTCTTGAAATCTACTGTTTTATCGCTGACGAATGCCATCCTCAATTCTGCCGAGCCCATGGAAAACTCCGACTCGCAGGCTTTGACCCGGCCCTGAGTGATGCCGAATGTCTCACCATCGAAGTTCGTGCAGTGATGCCTTGTCCCGTGCGCGGTACTTGAGTATTATGCCCTATAATCGTATATTACAGCTAGACCCATAAAACAAAAAATAGGTGCTCAAACATATCTAAAAATATCTGGGATTAAACAATTGATGGCCCAAAAAATAAAATGCGTTCGCGTTTTCTCTGTTTTTTTTCTCGCGTTCTTTTTTGCGACATGCAACCACGCGGTCACGCCGCCCCTGCCGAGTGCTGATTCTTCTGTCTCTGAATCTGTGGCACCGCCCATCTATACTTATGTCATCGTCAATACCTATGTACACGACCCCAATGCTTTTACGCAGGGTCTGGTCTTTGAAGACGGCATTTTTTTTGAAGGCACTGGACAATACGGCGCGTCTAATATTCGCAAGGTCGCGCCGGCCACGGGCGCGGTTTTGGCGCAGAAAAGCATTGCATCTCATTTTTTTGGCGAAGGCATCGCGGTCTTTGGCGACCGCCTGTACCAACTCACTTGGAAAGCGGGGGTATGCTTTGTGTACGACAAAAACACCTTTGCCTTACAAACCCAATTTGCCTATCCCACCGAGGGTTGGGGGCTAACGCACGACGGCAAAAAGCTCGTGATGAGCGATGGCACAAACACCATTTACTTTCGGGATCCGGATACATTTGAAGAAACGGGCCGCATTGAAGTGGCCGACAGCGCGGGCCCGGTGCATTACCTCAACGAACTCGAATACATCAAAGGGCAAATATTCGCCAATATATGGCAAACCGATCGCATTGCCCGCATCGATCCCAAAAGTGGCATGGTCACGGGATGGATCGACCTCACGGGCATTCTTTCGCCAACTGATCGCTCATCTCACCGCGTCGATGTGCTGAACGGCATTGCCTACGACGCCTTAACCGACCGCATTTTTGTCACCGGCAAGTGGTGGCCCAAATTATTTGAAATCAAACTCGCTCAGTAGGCGATGGGCAAAAAAGGCTGCCCGGAAACGGGCCACTGACACAGAAGTTCGCAGTGAACAGGGCTCATCCGACGAGATTGCCGCACTCAACCGCGACGTGCCGCGCCTTCTCAACGGACAGAACGACGGTTTGCACCGGGAACGCGAACGAGGCGGTGCAGTGCGGCAAGTGTACCTCGCGCCCCGGAGCAACGCCCCGCGTCCCGACTAGGTGGTGGCTCGCACATTCGATATCGTTTGACTTGACAGAACAGAGAAAGTAACATATTCTCCTGTCAATCACCTATGGAGGACACCATGTCTGCAACAGCAACTGCACCGCGCGCAAATGGCAGGGCGCAGGCCCCGACAAAAATCAAAATCGTGGATTGCGATGTACACCATTCTCCGGGCAAAAGCGACGCACTCCACCCCTATCTGCCGCGCCACTTTGTCGAATACATCAAAGACTTTGGCACGATGATGCCCAAACTCGGATACACCAACATGCCCGGAGGCGGCGCGCGCATCGATCTTTGGGAAAATTCAAAGGAAAACCCCGCGCATCAGCCACGGGCTTGCATCGAGAAACACCTCAATGTCTATGATATAGACTACGCGATCCTCACCGGCGGGCCTTACGCGGCAGCCGTCCACGCAAACCCGGACTACGCATCGGCTTATTGCAGCGCGTTTAACGACTGGACAAAAGACCATTGGATCAGCGCGGATCCCCGATTTCGGGCTTCGATCCACATCTGTCCCGTCGATCCACAACTCGCCGCAAAAGAAATTGACCGCCTCGGCCCCGATCCAGATTTTGTACAGGTTATGATGCCCGCCGGCGCCCGCATGCCCTTTGGCAACCGCCACTACCATCCCATTTACGAAGCTTGTGAAAGGCACGGATTGCCCGTCTCGGTTCACTTCGGGGGCGAAGGCGCGGGCCTCGCAGCACCACCCACCGCAGCGGGATACCCCACCTACTATCTCGAAATGCGTATGGCGCGCCCCCAAATTGCACAGGCTCATGTCACCAGCCTCGTCGTGGAGGGCGCGTTTGAGAAATTCCCCAACTTGCACTTCATATTTGTCGAAATGGACACTTTCTGGCTGCCGGGCCTTATGTGGCACCTCGACCTCGACTGGCGCGCGTTGCGCGATTACACGCCGTGGGTCAAACGCCTGCCGAGCGAATACATCCGCGAGCACATCCGCCTGGGCACGCAACCCATGCCCGATATACCCGGTGGGCAAAAAGACCTCGAAACATATCTGCGCTGGATGCACGCCGAAGACACCCTCGTCTTTGCCAGTGACTATCCGCACTGGGATTGGGACGAACCCGGTCACGTCCTTCGCAATATCGACCACGACCTGAAAAAGCGCATCATGGGCGAAAATGCCGCCGCAATCCTCGGACTCTTCTAATGTCGAAACACAGGGTAGCAAAAACAGCGGACTTGCCACCGGGCGAGCGCGAAATTGTGACCGTTAACAACCGCGAAATCGGCATCCTCAATGTGGATGGCAACCTCTATGCCCTGCGAAATATCTGTCCGCATCGCCTGGGGCCCCTCTGCAAAGGGCGCATCCGCCCACTCGTGGTGTGGGAAGGCGAGACGAATATCGGGCATGAACGCGAAAACGAAATCATCAAATGCCCCTGGCACAACTGGGAATTTGACCTGAAGACCGGCACATCCATCACCGATGACAATTTGCGCGTACGCACCTATCGCGTGGAAACCGAAGGCGATGACATCGTGCTTTATCTCTAATGACCGCGTGAAAATGGATGTCGGCAGACAGGTCTTTTGGAATGGTATTGGGTGCCTGACAAATGACCACTGACTACTTCTCCAAAGAGTAACTGATGTTACGCAACGACGCCATAAGAAGTGTTTTACAAAATACTGCAAAGCGAATCTACAAATCTACGAACCCCGCCCTGCCCCAGAAATCCGTGCGAGCGTCTATGCACTGCTGATGAAGCGTCGCAGTTGTACAACGCTCCATCTATGAACTGCTGACGCAGTTGCCTGCCTGTCGCGAGCTTTCGGCAGACAGGTACCCCGTTGCGTCTATTCGTCAGACTGCGTAACATCAGGAGTAATTTTATGCAACTGACTTTTAGCACCACAGTCTGTCCCGATTTGCTTTTACCAGATGCCCTGAACGTTGCCAAAGCAGCGGGCTTTTGTCGCATTGAACTCTTTCGCACATGGACCGAGAGCTCACCCGTTCACCGGGATACGTCGGTACGCATGGTGCGCGAGCGGCTAGATCATGCGGGGGTCGCGCTCACGAGCCTCAACATTCGCAACCTCACAGGACGCAATTCCAGCACGGACCAACGCGACTTGAGGTACAATTTGCGCCAAGTTGAATGGGACATCCATCTCGCGCGCGCCCTGCGCCTCAAGTGTGCCAATCTCAAAGGCGGCACGCGCACAGACGAAGCGCGCGAGGACTTTGTTGAAGGCATCCATTATTTGTTCGAGCGCATTCCCAACTTTACACTCAACCTGGGCAATCACAGGGGCAACCTGCTCGAAAATATCGAAGATTACCGGCGCATCTTGCCAGAATTGCCCGACCGCGCCAAAGTGCTGATGGATACCGGTCACCTCCTGTCCGCAGGTGTTGATGTACGCGCCTTTGCAGAAGCCTTTGCGGATCGCACGGGTCTTGTTCACTTAAGAGATCAAAAGGGGGAAACCCCCGTGCCCTTTGGCGAAGGCGACTTGCCCTTTGAAGATGTTATCGGTCTTCTCAAAGACGCGGGTTATCGCGGCGAACTCGTCGTTGAACTCGAAAACGTCACTTGGGGTGAACCCGCTGAGGCTTGCGCGGTTGCGCGTGAATACGTCGAACAAATCCTATCCTAAATGAATCGCAGTTGTACACCACTTCCACCAGAGCCTATGCTCCCTGCACTGGGCAAACATCTGCTCATTGATCTGTACGGCTGCCCCGCCGAGTTGCTCAATGATGTCGCCGCGCTTGAAACGGTTATGATTGAAGCCGCCCACCGCGCGGGCACCACGGTTCTCAACACCACATTTCATCGCTTTTCGCCCTGCGGTGTATCGGGCGTTGTCGTCATTCAGGAGAGCCACCTGACCATCCACACCTGGCCGGAGCAGGGCTTTGTCGCCGTTGACCTATTCACATGTGGCACGCAGACCAAACCGGGACGCGCGTTGGCTTACTTAAAACGCGCGCTCCAATCCACACGCAGCGATGTTCAACGGATCGAGCGCGGGCAAGGCGGTCCGCCTGCAAAGTCCGCCTCAGCCTTGGAGAAGTGACAATTGTCTGTTCACAAAATTTTGGACAGCCTACAGGAAATTGGCAGCTTGCTCGTCAAGCGAGGCACAGCGATGGGGCCGTTGGTCCCGACACTCCTGCTCAGCCCGGCATTGTTATTTTTTTCTTGGCTTTTTGAATCGACACTTGTGATCGGCGGCATTCCTCTCATCTCTGTCGCGTGCGTGCTCGTAGCATTGTGGCTTATATTTAACTACAATCGACACTATGCGCGGTTTGCAAAGTCTGATCCAGATCGGCTACAGTCTGAGGAATACCGATATGAAACCGAGCGGATGAAGATGATCGCAGCCAAGGAGTTACCCGATCCAGTATCTCCAGACGAACTTCCACTCTCAGACCCTGCGCCCAAGTTATCTAATCATGAAGCCTCAACCCAGGAAAAGGATTCACTTGCTTCCACCAACATTGATGAGGAACAAGCCTCATGAAAGCCTATCTCTTGACATATAGCCTGGGATGCCCGCAAGCGCGGGTGCATGCGGTACTCAACGCCACCCAGGCGATCCGTACTTGGATTGCGCCTTTTCCCTATGCTGCCATCTTGGTTTCTAATCTCACCCCGCAGGAACTCGGCACAATTCTTCGTCGTCACTTGGATGATGAGGTCTGGTTCATGGTCGCGCAACTCAACAGCCAGTTAGTTGACGGATGGTTGCCCGGCGATTTTTGGGAATACGTGAATAATCCCGCAAAGGCGTCGTTACGGCAGTTGCTGGATCAGCTAAAAGTAAGCAGCGCAATTTCATGAGGGATGCACGCCAGCGGCGGCTATCGTCTCCACCAATGCCGCGCTCATTTTTTGGACCGTTGTATTTGCAGAACCCCACTTCCATCAACCATCTTTTAAGGAGGACCTGATGAATAAGTTATCACTTATCGCTCGCCTGATATTGGGTCTGATCTTCACTGTGTTCAGCATCAATTTCTTTGTGCCCTTTTTGCCTGTGCCAGAGCACGCCGGAAAGGCAGGTGCATTTCTTGGGGCACTGCTAGACTCGGGCTACCTGTTCCACTTCATGAAAATTGTGGAGTTGGTCTGCGGGATTATGCTCTTGATTGGCTTTCGCGTGCCGCTCGCTTTGGTGCTTCTCGCGCCCATCGTCTTGAATATCTTTCTCTTTCACATCTTTCTCGACCCAGCGGGCTTTCTCATGGGCTTCATCTTACTCGTTCTTGAACTCTACCTCCTCTATCACCACCGCGCGGCATTCTCGAACATTCTCTTCAATGCGAAAGCGACCTAAAGCGACTGACACTGGCAAGGCTCTAAACGCGTAAAACGCCCGTCCATGCGGCGGGCGTTTTCACAACTTGCCACTTCTGTCGTTAAATTCTATTTCCCTTTTTTGCGATGGAGACCATCATGACAGCAAACCAGGCCATGGACATCCGATCCACACTCGTTGCGATGTTTGAGGCCATTGACAAACAAGAAAATATCGCCGAACACCTGCTCAAACTCGACGATATGCAGCGCAACCTCGACCACAGCGCGCCGGCACAACTCAGGCATTTCCTCAAGCGCCGAAGTTACACCAAAGCACTCGAATATCTCGCAGCGGTGTACAACTGCGACGGCTCCATGACTCCACGCCTCGACTGAGCCTGTCGATTGTTCCTGAGCCTGTCGAAGGAAGCTCAGTAGCCGTACTTCGACAAGCTCAGTAGCCGCTCGCCAAAGTCAGCAGTTCAACGGGCATGGTCATGGACGCCCCGACCGTGACGACCACTTCCATTAACCTTTAGGAGTTGATTTATGTCTGTCAAAACCCGCACCGATATCAAAGGCATTTCTCGGTTTCTCTTTACCGAAGGCACAGATGCCGACCGCCTCCACTTACACGTCTCAGAAGTGGGGCCCGGCCAGCGCGCCCACCCGCCACACCAGCACGAGGGTTGGGAAATTTTCTACGTCATCAAAGGCAACGGCGAAGTCCTGTACGGCGACCAAACCTATCCCGTCAACACTGGAGAAGCCATGCACTTGGAATGCAGTATTCTGCACGGCATAAAAAATACCGGCGGAGGCCCGCTTCAATACGCCGTAATCATTCGCAAATAAACGACCACCTGCATTATCGGTAGCGTTTTCGCAACACATCCATAATATGCGTGGATAACGACTGCACGGTTTCGTCAAAATTTGCGTTTTCAACCGCAATCATGCGATGTGCTTTGCCCACTTCTAAGATATGTTGCTGAATCTGTAAAATGGCATCGAGATTTTCTACATAGCGGTGCGACGCCCTTTGCGTGGCTTCTTCACTTCGAAATTCAAAACGCTCGGCATAGTGCTTTTTGTCATCCACATACAAAATCATCCAGACAAACGTCGCCTGATTTTTGTACGCGCCCAAGTCGATCAAATCGGGCAACAGATGCACGCCATCAATCACCAAGCTGACGTGCTCTTCAATGGCGCGTTCAATCATCGCGCGCACGCCAACACCCACGCGCACAGCCTGTTCGCGAAATGCCTGCACAACCGGTAAATGCTCATTGCTCAACTCCGCGCCCGTGTGTTGCCAAGCGGAAAAAGACGAGGCGTGCAACGCGGGCATCAGTTCGGATGAGATCATCAGTCGCATAATCTGTCGAATGGCATCGGTGGATGCGACGCGCGAAATTTTCAGCAGATTGGCCAAGGCCAATCCCACAGAGGTCTTGCCCACTCCGCTTGCACCACTGATGAGAAGAATGAGCGGCTTGTGCTGCCGATCCTTGCGAAACCGATACCACGCCCGATAGCGTTCGGCATATTGAGCACCATAGCCATCTTGTAAGGTCGTCAGCGTTGTCTCAAAAAGGTGTCGCCGCTTAATCACCTTGCCTTGTGATCTCGAAAGTTTCTGCTCGACCTCTGCGGCAATTCGATGTGCGAGATCGCGATCTAGCCCAATGGCTTCGAGCGAATCCGCGAGCCGCTCAAGAGAAAACAGCGTGCGATCTCCACCTTCTTCAATAAAAATCTGCCGCGAGGTGGGTTCCCAAAAAATGGCATCGCCAATACCCCGGTCGCCAAACTCGCGCTGGATCTGGTCGCGCACCAGGTCGACCATATCTTCGGCATTGATGTCTTTCGCTTTTTGAAGTGACCGACGGATGCCGTCTGCAAACTTGTACGCCTCTTGAAATGAGAACCCATGCTCGATCAAATAATGTGCCAGCATGCCCCGCAGAAAGGGGATCCTTTTTTTGCCATCAACAATCACCGCCATGGGCATCTCCCGCAAAACCCAGCTTTTTCAAAACAACCGCCGATGGTGTACAACTGCGACGACTCGCCGAAGTCAGCAGTTCATTTCCGAACTTAGTGAACCCTTTACACCGTGTCAAGTCTCTGAATCACGACTCGATAGACGAATAGATGCACGGGCTTGCCTGTCGGCAGACAGGTACCCCGTTGCGTTGATCCGCTGAAAGGATGCTCATGTCTGCACAACCCAACGTATTGTTGATTTCAACAGACCACTGGCCGGCGCATCTTTTGGGATGTGCGGGTCATCCCGTCATTCAGACGCCGACACTAGATGAATTGGCCCAAAGCGGCGTGCGTTTTACCAATTGCTATGCCGAATGCCCGGTGTGCATTCCCGCGCGGCGCACGTTGATGACGGGAACAACGCCGCGAACACATGGGGATCGGGTCTTTAACGAAAAACTCGAAATGCCCGATATGCCGACCATGGCGCAGACGTTTCGGGACGCGGGCTATCAGGCGCATGCCGTGGGCAAATTACATGTGTATCCGCAGCGAGACCGCATTGGGTTTGACGATGTGATTTTAGATGAAGAGGGACGCACGCAGTATGGCGTGCTCGACGATTATGAGCTTTTCCTAGGTGACCGCGGCTATGCGGGGCAGCACTTCAATCACGGCATGAGCAACAACGAGTACGGCGCGGTGCCTTGGCATTTGCCCGATGAAACCCATGCGACAAACTGGGCGACGCAGAACATGGCGCGCGTCATCAAACGGCGAGACCCAAAACGTCCGTCGTTCTGGTTTTTGTCCTATCGGCATCCGCATCCGCCGCTCGTGCCACTGCAAACATACCTCGATTTTTATCGGGATATGGCGATCGACGCGCCATTTATGGGCGACTGGGTTCAGTCTGAAAATCTTCCGTATAGCCTGCAATCAACAACGGCGCGAGGCGACAAGTACAGCCCCGTTCAAATCGAGATGGCGCGGCGCGCGTTCTACGCCCTGTGTACCCATATTGACCACAGCCTGCGCGTGGTGATCGGCACGCTGAGAGAGGAGGGCGTGCTCGACAATACCATCATTTGCTTCACATCTGATCACGGCGATATGTTGGGCGATCACAACATGTGGGCAAAGCGGCTTTTCTACGAGGGGTCGGGCAATATCCCCCTGATTCTGCTCGGCACGGCTGGCGATGAGCGGGTCGGGTTTAATCGCGTGGACGATCGCCTCATAGGATGGCGGGATGTCATGCCCACATTGCTGGATCTCGCGGGGATAAAAATTCCCGATACCGTGGAGGGAATGTCCATGCTCGGCGATCAAAAACGGGATTGGTTCTATGGCGAGGTCGGCGAAGATGCCCACGCGACGCGGATGATTTGCGATGGTCGCTACAAGCTGATCTATTACGCGACGGGAAATTGTCAGCAACTTTTTGATCTGAAAATGGATCCTCAAGAGCGCGTGGATTTGTCGTCTGATCCGCAACGCGCCGAAACCCTATCGCGGTTGATAGAGCTTTTGATTGGCGAACTTTACGGGGGCGATGAAACATGGGTCGAGAATGGGCACTTGGTAGGCCAACCCGATCGGCGATATCACCCCGGCCCCAACCGTGGGCTAACCAGCCAGCGCGGCCATCACTGGCCCCCGCCGCCAAAATCCGATATGCCCCAGATCCAATGGCATGCGTGAGGGCATGAGATTCGCACGGAAAATGGGTTTCAAAAGCCAAATAACTGAAAAACTAAAGAATGGAGGGCATCATGCCATCGCGATTATTCAATTCACATCCCGACCGCGGCATTCGCGTGCCACACCAAACAATGGAAGCTTATGTTCGCGCGCTTTTTCTCGCTGTGGGCACATCTGAAGACCATGCACAACACATGGCCGTCACGTTGACGGCAAATGATTTGCGCTGTGTGTTCAGTCACGGCACGCGGCAAGCGCGCGACTATATTTCCGAAATGAAAAATGGACATACCAACCCGCGCCCCCATGTGACGGTGGTCTCTGAGTCAGACGCGACGGCTGTGATAGATGGCGATGGTGGGTTGGGATATTTCCCATCGCATTTGGGAACCGAGATGGCCATTGAAAAGGCGTTGAACGTGGGGGTGGGCGCGGTGACAACGCGCAATCACTTCCACTTTGGCGCGGCGGGCAATTATTCCCGAATGGCCCTGGCGCGCGATTGCATTGGGATGGCGCTGTCTTCTCATCGCTATCGCCCGCGTCCAGACGCGACAGTCCTGAGCGCGTCGGGCGGGTCGCCGATAAGCATTGCCGTGCCCGCTGCGGAACAACCCCCTATTGTTATGGATATGTCAGCGCATTTTATTCCCTATAGCGAGGAAGTATTCGCAAAATTTCCCGCCGCGGTTTTCAAAGGCTTGGGCCTGGCCGCGGTGCTACAAGCGATGGGGGGGATTTTGCCCGGTATTTGGCACGAAGGGTATGAATTTACCGGTGAAGGCAAAGGCGCAGCCCCACACCAAGGCGCGTTTATCGCGGTGTTTGACGTGAAGCGGTTTGCAGATGTCAAGGCGTTCAAGCAAGAGATGGATCGCTATATCCGCGACGCGCGCGCAACACAACCCCTGCCGCAACACGACCGCGCGGAGTTGGCCGGTGGCATGGAATGGCAATGGGAAAAAGACCACCGCGAGATCGGGATTCCCATGACCGATGAGCACCGCGCCCTGCTGCAACAAGTGGGCGACAGTGTCGGCGTTCCATCGCCGTTTGAGCAATTTGAAAATACGCGGTTTGGTCACGGGTAGCGTTTGGCGGGAACTAGATGATGGCGAAGCACACAACAATATCTTGCGATAACAGGAGAGATTGAAGATGCAATGCGATACTCAAAACTGCGAAAGTCGGTTCTCATTCACGGTCATGGACGCCTCGGAGTATTCACCCAATAGATGCGTATTTAGAGACGACGAGATTGGGGTTTGGCTCTACCAAGCAAACTGCATGGAGGTTATGGACATGATCCTGAACGAGTATCCCGATGGGGTATTCGATATGATTTTTGCGGATCCACCTTACTTCCTTTCAAATGGTGGTATAACCTGTCATGCCGGAAAAATGGTCAAAGTTGACAAAGGAGGTTGGGATCAATCAAAAGGACCTGAGATGAATCATAAATTTAATACGGCCTGGATATCTCGGTGCCAGAAATTGCTCAAACCAAATGGCACTCTTTGGGTCTCTGGTACGCATCACGCCATCTATTCCGTTGGGTATGCGATGCAACAATTGGGGATGAAATTGCTCAATGGCATCACTTGGGAAAAACCCAATCCGCCGCCCAATTTGTCCTGTCGATACTTCACCCACTCGACTGAGACAATTTTATGGGCAGCGAAGAACGAAAAATCCAAGCATTACTTCAACTATGAAAAGATGAAAGCAATAAACCACGGCAAACAGATGAAATCCGTATGGCCCATGGCCGCACCAAACAAGCGCGAAAAAGCACTCGGAAAGCATCCGACACAAAAGCCAGTTTCGCTTCTGAACAGAATTATCTTGGCGAGCACATGTCAAAATGATCTGGTATTTGACCCCTTTGCTGGAAGTTCCACGACTGGGGTTTCTGCAATAGGACTCGGACGCCAGTTTGTCGGGTGTGAGTTAGATGATGATTTCGTGGCTTTGTCTGAGAAACGTCTGAGGAGGGCCATCTCCGATTGCGCATCCAAATTAACATTCGAGGAGGAATTGTGATGAAACAAGGAGGCAAAGGAGGTGCAAATACCATCACAGGACTTGAGTTTGAAAAAAAGACCGATCTGGTTCAGCTTTTGAGCAGGATCCAGGGCTATCGAAAAAAAAAGAATACGGGGAAAGCAGGTGCCCAGGTTTTCTTTGAAGAGAGGTTGGTCGCAAGATGCTTCAAGAAACATGAGTTTTATAGGTATCTGGCGGAGGAAGGTATAAACTGGAAAGAACGCATTTCTAAGAAGTTGCTCCCAAACGATGCAATATTGGTGATCTGTCGTGACACCTTGTTTATAATTGAAGTAAAGTATCAGCAGGTGGCAGGTTCAGTTGATGAGAAATTACAGACCTGCGATTTCAAACGAAAACAGTATGTGAAATTGGTGGGTGATTTAAGATTATTGGTGGAATATGTTTACGTTCTAAACGATTGGTTTAAACAGCCAGGGTATAGAGACGTACTGGCCTATATACACAGTGTAAATTGCCATTACATGTTCAACAAACTACCACTGGAATGGATCGGATTGCCGACAAAGAATCTCTAAATACCTGATGTTACGCAGTACTCAGATAAGCCCTGTCTTATCTGTCACCTGCCTACTTTTGGTAGGGCAGACAGATACAAGGTATCGGTAGGCAGGCGACAGGCAGGCATCACAAAACGCACCATCACGAAAAGCCATCACGCACAGCGCGCAAGTCCGTCGCGCATCCAACTTTCATTGTGCATTCAACTCTGAAGGCCACTGCCTCGCGTACTGCCACCAAAGCGATTTGCGCTGTGCAAAAGCCTCTCGGCGTTTGAGAGTGCCCTTTTTTGCTTCTTTTTTCGGCAAAAAAAAGAAGTCGCCGAAGGCAGAAAAGGCAACTGATGAAGGTGCATCACCTGATGCTTGAGACAAGCACGCAACAGCGTGCGTAAGAAAAAAAAGGAGCAATGCATGACGGATAAGCCCAATATTCTCTTTTTATTTGCCGATCAGATGCATGCATTTGCAATGGGATGCATGGGGACCGAGGATATCCATACGCCGCATCTGGACAAGTTGGCGCGAGAGGGGGTCTTGTTTCGCAATTGTTATTCCAACGCGCCGGTTTGCACGCCGTTTCGCGCGACGCTGGTGTCGGGGCAATACGGATCGCAGACAGATACGCTCCGCAATGGGCGGTACATTCCCGAAGGGACGCGCACCCTGGCCGGCGCGCTCAACGACGCGGGGTATCGAACGGGTTGGGTGGGCAAGTGGCATCTGGGCGCGACGGGCAATGTGTGGGTCCCCCCTGAGTTGCGGGCAGATTTTACGGAGTTCATCGGATATCAGTGTTACAATGATTTTTTGCACAGTGTGAAATTTTACGATGAAGCGGGCGATGAACACTGGTATGATCACCACCGCACGGATGTGACGAGTGACATCGCCATCGCGCGCCTGGAAAAAATGGCGGAAAACGCGCGCTTCGCGCTGTTTGTATCCTATCAAAACCCGCATTATCCCGAACAGCCCGGATACGAATACGACGAGATGTATCGGGGCATGACCATTGCGCGCCGTCCAAATTGTATTGAGGTCGATCCCTATACAAAAACCCACAGTCCGCCAAGCCCCAAACCTCCGGAAAACGATCCCATTTATCAACGCTATGGCAACGACCTCAATGAATATCTGCGCGCGTACTACGCGATGGTGACGCAATTGGATGCGAATGTGGGACGGATGATGGGCGCGTTGGATCGCCTGGGATTGCGAGATAATACCGTGGTGATGTTCACGTCCGATCACGGCGATTTGCAGGGCAGTCACGGAGAGACGAACAAGGGCAAGGCATGGGAAGAGTCGAGCCGGATTCCCCTGATTGTTCGCGCGCCGGGTGGCGCGTCAGGGGCTGTTGTGGAAGACTTGGTCTCTGGTGTGGATTTTTTCGCGACGTGTATAGACTATGCCGCACAACCCCCCGAGCCTTCAGTAGAGGGAGACAGTTTCGCGCCTTTGGTGCGCGATCCGTCGCAAACCTTAGACCGATCGGTGTTTTCGGAAATGCGGCCCTGGTGTATGGTGCGCCACCGCGCGTTTAAGCTGGTGGTGCAGAAAGAGGGCTTTGAGGCGACCCATCTGTTCGATTTGGAAAATGATCCCTATGAGATGAATAATCTGCTGAACAATCCCGATCACGCAGAAAAACAAGCGCGTCTCTACGAGGTGTTGGAGAACTGGTACGCGAGCGTGACGTCAAAATAGGTGATCGCAGACGGCGCAGTGAACGACAATACAGCTTTGAGGATAAGTGTGGAAAGATCAGACAGCGAAAAACGGGGTTCGAGATTCTGGTACCGCTTTTCAGATTACAAATACACCTTTCTCGCGCTTTCAGTGGTTTTTCTCTTTCTTGCAATGCCATTATTAGAGCGCAAGGGCCAGCCCTTTGTGCCATTTCTTTTTTTGTTGATTATGGCTGTGGTGCTTTGGACGTTGAGCCTTCCCAGGGTGCTCTTTGGATTGTGTTTGATACTCGGATTTCTGGGATTTGGATTTTCATTGGGACTGGAGGCGGTGCCCGTTTCACAAACCGTATCCAAAGTGTTTCGGATGGCCGTGCTGGGTGTTTATACCATGTTTTACGGAATCTGCCTTCTGGTCTTTTTGCACAGGATTTTTTCCGAAAAGATGGTCACCGCAGATACCATCCAAGGGGGAATAGCCGTCTATTTTCTCAGCGGCCTGTTGTGGGCATTTTTCTACAAACTCTTGCTCAGCGTGGATCCAAATGCGATTTTACTGCCCGATCACATATCGGGCGAGTTTTCAGAACTGATTTATTTTTCATTTATCACACTCACCACCCTGGGGTATGGGGACATAACGCCGGCGAGTTGGATGGCGCAAAACTTGACCCTTCTGGAAGCCGTTTGGGGGCAAACTTATCTGGCAGTGCTGGTCGCTCGACTGGTGGGACTGCATTTAAGTGCCAGCGACAAATCGGACGCGCGCGACGCATGACAGGCGGTTGTCACCAAAAGAGGAATGGGTATGACCAACAGATGGTGTTTGGCGGTTTGCTTTTTTTTATCCTCGCCCGAAGTGGGGGCTGAGGGCCAAAAAGCGCGCGGTCAATTTGCTCATCGGCCAAAAAACGCCCGATCATTGCATGACCGGGCGTTTTTCTTTGTGTGTTATTCGTTATCTGAGTCAGACCTCTTTTGGCAATGGCGCGGTTGTTTGACCGTTTGAAGGCGGTGTTTGGGCAAAAAAGTCGGGGATATCGACGGTTTCTCCCAGGGATAGATTTATGAGCATGTCATGCATGCAGAACGCGGGTTCGTCCGCGTTTGGCGCGATGCGGCGGTCCGTGCCATCGGGCAACAGCTCGCGCGATTTGACATTGTCGGCAAAGCATATACTGAGCAGTTCTGATTTTATTCGGGCGATCAGGTCTGGGTCTTCAATCGGGCAAAGCGTCTCCACGCGGCGGCGCAAATTTCGGGGCATCCAGTCGGCGCTGCCAATGTACACATCGGGATGCCCGTCATTTTCAAAGTAGTACACGCGGCTGTGTTCCAAAAAGCGCCCGATAATGCTTCGCACCCTGATGTTGTCGCTGATGCCGGGAACGCCCGCGCGCAGACAGCAGATACCGCGCACAATCAGGTCAATTTGCACGCGATTTTGGGACGCGCGATACAGCGCGCGAATCACTTTGGGGTCTTGCAGCGCGTTCATTTTCGCGATAATGCGTGCCGCGCGTCCCTTGCGCGCATGGGCAATTTCGCGATCGATTTTTTCAAGGATGGCATCGAGCATCGTATAGGGCGCAATGAGAAACTTGCTGACCTGAGGGTGTGCAGATTGTGTTGTGAGCAGGTTAAATACCTCGGCCACATCGTTTGTGATGTCTTCGCGCGCGGTGAACAGCCCGAGGTCCGTATAGAGCCGCGCCGTCGAGGGGTTGTAATTGCCCGTGCCGATGTGGGCATAGCGCCGCAGGCCATTGTTGGCCTCGCGCCTGACCAGCAGCGAGAGCTTGCAGTGGGTTTTAAGGCCCACGACCCCATACACGACGCAGACACCCGCATCCTGAAGGTGGCGCGCCCACTGGATATTGGATGCCTCATCAAAACGCGCTTTGAGTTCAACAACCACCGTCACTTCTTTGCCCGCCTCTGCGGCGCGAATCAACGCATCGATCACAGGAGAGTCTTCGCTGGTGCGATAGAGCGTCTGTTTGATCGCCAACACATTGGGGTCGGTCGCCGCGGAATTGACAAATTGAACAACGGGCGTGAACGCATCGTAGGGATGGTGAAGCAACATGTCTTTTTGCTTGATCTGGTTGAAGAGCATCTCGACTTCGTCATACGTCTGGTCTGGGGGGTGATAGGGGGGATATTTCAAATCGGGCCTGGGCGTGGCACTGTAGAGTCCCATCAAGCGGTTGAGATTGACCGGCCCGCTGACCTGATAAATCTGGTTGTTTTTGAGGCTGTATGTCGATTGCAAACGCTTGATGAGTACAGGACTGGCATCGGCTTCGATTTCGAGGCGCACCGTGTCGCCTTTGCGCCGATTTTGAAGTTCGTCTTCAATGGCGAGCAATAAGTCGTCCGTTGCTTCTTCGTCCAAATAAAGGTCGCTGTTTCGGGTGATGCGGAAAGCAGCCGAGTCGAGAATTTGATACCCTCGAAAAAGTTCGGGAATGTGCGCTTGGACAATATCCGCGAGGAAGACAAAGTCGATGCGCGGGCCATCTTCTTGGCGGGGCAAGCGAATCAGGCGGGGCAACAAACGGGGAACCTGCACGACGCCGAGCAGGGTTTCACCTTCGCGGTTTCTGAGCAAAAGGGCGATGCAAAGGGCTTTGTTGATCAGGCGCGGCAGGGGGTGGGCAGGGGTGATAGTGAGCGGAGTTAAAACCGGGTAGAGGTCCGCGTGGCAATAGTCGTTGAGGAAGGTTTTTTCGCGCTCGGAAAGCGTACACATAGTGCGGATGTGGACATCTGCATCGCGCAACGCGGGCAGGAGTTCGTCATTCCAGCAGGCGTATTGCTCCTCAACCATGCGGTGGGCTTCTTTTGCAATGGCCGAAATTTGTTCTTCGGGCAAGAGGCCATCGGGGCCATAATCGGAAATACCCGCTTCGACTTGTTGCAATAGCCCGGCGACGCGCACTTCAAAGAACTCGTCGAGGTTGTTGGCCACAATGCCCAAGAATTTGACCCGCTCCAACAGGGGGTTCTGGGGGGTTCGGGCTTCTTGCAAGACGCGTTGATTAAAACGCAGCCATGAAAGTTCTCGATTAAAATAGAGTCTGGCATTGCCGAGGTTCATAATACACTCTGAGAAAATGAAATTGCGTTAAGCACCGTGTCGTGTATTGTAATGCGATACAAAGCAGATTGTCAATGGCTTTCAATGTTCATCAGTCAGCGGTGGAACAGGGCGGGCTTGAAAGCAGATCGCATCTTACACGCTATTTGTCTTTTGACATCCACTCGCCCGCGACCCTTGCCAATTCTTCTATCACGGGTTCATCGGTGTTTCGCCGTTTCAGTACCTTAAATCCGTGGTCTGCTGTATCCACCACGTGAAGCGCGGCGCGCTTCAGACCTCGCCCCACCGGTGCCAACAGTTTCAGATCTGCCATCCTATCCCGCTGCCCCGACAAAAATAGCATGGGCACGCTGACATCCTTCAAATGCTCGGCGCGCGCGGTATTGGGCTTGCTCGCGTACAGCGGAAACGCAAAAAACACAATGCCCTTTAGCCCGGCAATGGGTTCTTCGGCACATGCCATGGATATCATCCGTCCGCTCATCGAATGCCCGCCGGCAAAGACCGGCAACCCGCGCGCGTGTTTCACCGCGGTTTCGATTGCCGCGCGCACGGTTGCCAAGCGCACCTTCTCGCCATCCATGCCACCGCCTCTTTCAGAATAGGGATAGTTGAAGCGAAAGGTCGCAATACCTACATCGTTCAACGCGTCGCTCATTTCTCGCATCAACTGATGTCGCATATTCGTGCCCGACCCGTGCCCCAAGACCAATAATGCCTTCGCGCCAGGCGGGCGCGCGTACAGCGCGGACACCTCACCCTTTTCTTTGGTGGCAATAAATTTCAGTGCCTTCGGTTCAACCGCCATTTTTGCCTCCTTTTTTTTCGCCATATTCCCAAAAATAACACGGCTTTGTCGGGTGCGTCAAGTCTGTTTTCGCGCGTCCCAAATCGGATACCGTATATCTGCCCGTTGGATTTCCCGCTGCAACCACTGATTAAACAGGCGTTTGCGAATCTCTTTTGCAACGCGATCATCTAGCTTTGCCGGATAGATTTGCTGCAACAAGTACAGCGCGAACCCGCCCGATACTTTTTTTGGCCCAAAGAGTTCACCGGGCGAAGCGGCAAAAACGCGCGCGGCAATGCCCTTGGGCAACTGCTTGCGCCGCACGCGGCCCAAAAAGCCACTGGCTGGCCGCGTGGGTGCATCTTGGGAAAACCGGCGCGCCATCGCGTAAAAGTCCGCGCCATCTTCCCGAATCTGCAAGTCAATCTCGTCGATCACGCCTTTGTCTATGTGAAAAATCCAACAAATTTCCGCCTCGTCAAATTCCAGCATGTGTTGGGCAAAATAGGGTTCGATCTGCCCTTTGGCAATTTTTTTCGATAGCAAATACTCCAAGTGACTCCGCTCCGCATCTTCCGCCACATCTCGAAGGGCGATGCCGCGCTGGGCAAGCCATGCCTCGGTGTCTTCCACGCGCTCCAAGCGATGTCGATACCGCCACGCATCGACCTTGCGCTGGATGTTTTCGCGCGCCGCGCATACGCCTTCGCGCCTGGCGAGTTGCCGGATCAATTCCCCGCGTGCAAACCCCTGAAAAAACCCCAGATTATTGGCAACGCCCAATTGCCGCACAACCTGGCGCAACGACACCGCGATCCCATTGACCTGAATCAATGTGGTATCCGCAGTTTCTGAAGCGCGTGCCTCAACAGCCATGATCACATCTCTCCCCGATGATCTGTTTTCCGAACATCGTACTTTGCCGATTCGTAAAGCTGTCGCAATGGACTGAGCAGCATCAACAAGACCGATTGGCGGTCCGTCATGATTTCCGCCGTGCCCTTCATGCCAAACATCAAGGGTTTTTGGACGCCTTTTACGCGGATGGTGTGTTCTTCCAATTTGACGACAGCTTTGAATATTGGCCCGACCATTTCGTCGATAACCGCGTCGGGCGAAATGTGTTTGAGCCACCCGCGCTTGATGCCAAAATCCTGAAATGCGAAGGCGTCGTATTTCAATTTGACCACCTGACCGGGTTTGAGCAAGCCAACGTCTTTGTTCATGACCATCAATTCCGCGACCATGGGTGCAGACGCGGGAACCAGCATAGCCAAGGGCTGCCCCTTGCTGATTACCTGTCCAAGCGTGTTCACCATCACCTGTGTGACAATGCCCGATTCCGGTGCCAGAATCAGATCGGACTCGGCTTCCAACATGCGATCAACGCGGTTGCGCGCCTGTTCCAATCGCAATCGCGCGGTTTGATATGCGTGTTGCATCTGCAATGCCTCGCGCTCATGTGCAATGCGCGCCTCCATGATTTGACGCTTGAGGTCCTGCACGGCCATTTCGTTTTTGTAGATTTCCGACATGCGCCCCGGCAGCGCGGCCAAGGCACTTAGGTATTGCACGCGCGCGCGGTTCATATCTGATTGGCTGATCAATTTGCGTTCAAACAGCGTCTTTTGCTGCAAAAATTGCTGTTTCAGATGGTCAATTTCAGCCTGACGAAACCCGATCTGTGCTTGCAACTTCGCGTCAGCCGTTTTGTTTTGAGACGCATCACCCACATCGCTGTGATAATCTGCCAGCGCGTTTTGGTGTGCCGCCATAAACCGCTGTAAAACAGACAGGCGTTGTTCGAGTGCATCAATCGTCTCGCGGTTTAATTTCGCCCTTTGCGGCAACACCGCTTTCAGATCGTATTCGGCCTTCTGAAACGCGACTTCGGCCTGTTCCCGATCCCGCAATTCTCCCCATGTCTCCCATGATTTTAGCTTGAACAACACTTGGCCTTTTTCGATATGATCGCCTTCTGCAATGCCAATCAACTCAATTTCACCGCTTCGCTGGGCTTGCATGGTTTTCACTTGCCCCAAAGGCACCAACCGGAAAGGTGCTGACGCCACCACATCAACCTTGCCCCACCACGCCCAAGCAATGGCAATGCCGACAAACAGCAGGACAATATAGAGCAATGCGCGCCCCCAAAAGGGCCGCAGAGACGCCGTAAAAGCGCGCGCGTCTTCTGCCGCGTCATCGCGTCCTTGGATGATATGGGCCGACCGCGGCTCGGCCTCCAAAAGCGGTTCTGCCATTAAACATACTCCCGTTCAACCCGCGCTTCAAAGTGAACTTCAGACGTTTCTTTGTCACTCGCCATCTGATAAAACCACCACAATCCAATTGCCACTGAACGGACTTGAAGGGCACCACATCGGCCCACGTTCGCCCTTTTCGGCGCACAACACGGCGCACAAACAAAATAAAACTCGCCAGTGTCACGAGCCAGATCACGTAAAAATTCTCGTGAAGAGGCCGGTCAATAAGCCCCCCTAAGATCACAATTGGGACCGTCAAACCCATGATGATCAGAAACCACAAGACCAACAGCTAAACCGACTGCTTCAAATTTGGATACATCATGTTACGCCTCCTTGAAAAATTTTATTGGTTAGCCCACCGGACCACTGATCACTGTCGTTATTACACCACCTGCAACTGTTGACCACACATGTGATAGTACAACCCCTGTTGCACCATCAATTCATCGTGTGTGCCCATCTCGACAACATGTCCCTTGTCCAACACCACAATCGCATCGGCATCGCGCACCGTGCTCAGCCGGTGGGCAATGATCAATGCGGTGCGGTCTTCCAGAAACAGAGCCAAATTTGCCTGAATCGCCTGCTCAGAATCCGTATCCAGTGCATTTGTCGCCTCATCAAAAATCAGAATTTTGGGATCGCGATACAGTGCCCGCGCAATCGCAATCCGTTGTCGCTGTCCGCCAGATAGCCCCACGCCCTGCTCGCCGACCTTTGTTTCATATCCCAAAGGCATATCGCTTACAAAGTCGTGTACACAAGCCAGTTTTGAAACGTCCATGATGCGATCTATGTCGGCGTCTGCCTCGCCAATCGCAATGTTTTCCGCAATGCTGCCGCTGAACAAAAATGGCTCTTGCATGACCATGCCCACCTGCCGCCGCAACCAATGCGGGTCAAAATCTCGCACATCCATCCCGTCGAGCAACACGCGACCTTCCGAAGGATCGAACAAACGCGGCACCAACTTCATCAACGTGGTCTTTCCCGAGCCACTGCGTCCTACAACGGCAACTTTCTGACCGGGTTCGAGTGTCAACTCAATATTGTTCAACACATAAGGTTCATCAGAGCCGACGCCATACCTGAAAAACACCGCGTCAAAAACCACGCGACCTTCCACCTGTTTCAATCTCAGGCCATGTCCCTGTTGCCGCGCATCTTCCATCTGCGTGTCGTACACGTCGTTGAGCCTATCCAGCGCGACACGCGCTTCTTGCACCTGCGGCCATATCCCGATCAACCCCATAATCGGCCCCATCACATTGCCGATCAGCGCATTAAACGCCATCAACTGCCCCACGGACAAGTTCCCTTCAATGACCAATGAGGCACCGTACCACAAAATCACCGTGTTGCTCAACAAGTTGATCAGGCTTCCCCCTGCGCCAAACAGCATCTGCATTTTTAACCGCTGAAAGCCGATCTGAATTTCCTTTGTGAACTTGCCCTCCCAATGCCATCGCGTGGCGCGCTCAACCGCCTCGGCTTTGACCACATCGATCCCGTGCAGGGAATCGATCAAGACCGATGATTGTTCCGCGCGCGCCAAAAATGCTCGCTGGCTAAAGGATTTCAAAATGGGCGTGTAGATCAGCGTGAGTCCCACAGAAAGCGGCACAAAGATCAGCATGACGAGCGTCAACTCGGAGTTGTAATAAAACATCAGGCCGAGATAGACAAACAACATGATAAAGTCCAACACCGCGGAAATGGTCGTGCCGGTCAACAGACGCTGAATCGTCGCGTTTTCCCTAAATCGCGTGGTCAAATCGCCCGTGCGTCGCAGGGCAAAAAACCGCATGGACAGACCCAGCAAATGCCGATAAAAACGGGACAACATCGAAAGGCTCAACCGCGCGCTCACATACCCGATCAAATACGCACGCAACGTCGAGGTGCCCATTTGAAACAACGCCACAACGACCATGCCCACCAGCATCAAGTTCAACAAATCCTCGTCGTGATGCACCAGAACCTGATCCACGATGGTCTGCATAAAAATAGGCGATGCCAGCCCGAACAAACTGAGCACCAAAGACGCCAACAGCACCTCGATCAAAATGCCGGTATAGGGCCCTATCAATGGGAAAAACCGCTGAAAAGAAGACCGAGAGGGTTCGTTCTCGGCCACTTGTTCGGTGTATTCCAGCAACAGGGCCATGTTTGTCCAGGCCTTTTCAAACTCCGCCCGCGGCAACTTGCGAATCCCCACGCCGGGATCGGCAATTTTCACGTCCTTTTTGGTGATCTGATACAAGACCACAAAGTGATTGCCTTCCCAGTGCAGAATGACCGGCAGTTCCGCGCGCCTCAGGGCCTCATACCCCGTGCGTACGCCGCGCGTGACAAAGCCCAGTGTCTCCGCCGCCTCGGCCAATGCGGCCATGGACGTGCCATATCGCGATACATTGGACATATCGCGCAACCGGTTCAATCCAATGGGCATCTTGTAGTACTTACAAATCATGCCCAGACACGCCGCCCCGCAATCCGATTGATCGTGTTGCTTCAAAAACGGAAAGCGAAACGATGTGGGCACTTGCTGTTTTGTTTCCTCTGTTCTGATGGTGACCGCATTGGATGCCGCGTCTTGTTGTTCAACAGGTCGCGCCTCTGTTGGCTTTGTGGCATCTTGAGCCTGCGCCGTTTCGAGCTTGTCGAGAAGTCGAAACGTGCCCTGTTGAGCCTGTTGACCATTCGCCCCCTGTTCCGAGCGCAATACCCGCCCCATCTCCAATGCCGGGCCGAGAGCGGGCATCATACTTTTAAGGTTATTGAAATCGCTTTTATCTAAATAAAAAAGAACACAATCGCGCCGACTGCGAATCACCTGTGGCTCACCGCTTGTTAAATTCACATCCCCAAAAAAATCACCCGCGCTTAACATCACGGTGTCGCCATCCTCAGACACGGCCTCCACTTGACCGCGACCAATCACGTAAAACCGCTTACTCGGCGCGACAATGGGCTTTCCCTTTGCCACCTCCTCGCGCTTCAACCGCGCGAACAATGCCCGCATCCCCTCACCCGAGACATTCCCTTTCAAAAAGCGCGTGAAATTCCGATACGCAATACATGCGACCTGATCTTCGAGATAGGCTTTCAGTTCCGCTTCTCTTTTCATCACCTTGAAGAACGCATCCTTCGGCACCTGCAACACGTCCGAATCCTCAACCGCCCGCACCGTCGCCCGATGGCTCTGCCCGGTCAACAACGCCCCCTCGCCAAAGTGATCGCCCGCATACAAATAGCCCACGGTTTCCGCACGGCCATTCGCGTCCTGTTTGACCACCCGCAACCGACCAGATTGCACGATGTAAAAGGCGTCCCCTGCTCGACCTTGAAGAAAAATGACAGCACCAAAGGGAAAACGCGACCGAACCGCGTTTTTAGAAAAGAAGCGAGAAAGATTCATGAAAGCCCACTTTGTCGATAACGTGTTGTGATTCGTGATATACCGTCTTGATAAAACAACAATCACAACGTTTCCGGATGACTGCCTCTTTGTGCCGAAGAGAATAATATCCCACAGCAGAAGTTGAATCACCTCGATATTTGATATAATCGCTACGGTTCTCAAACACCTGAAACTTAATCTGAAAATTTTTGGGTACATCGAGATCAAAGACATTTTTAAATATCTTGATCATCATTTGAATGCCGAGTTCTATCTCTTTTTTTTGAGCATCTTCAATCTCGAAATTGTGAAGATTCAAGGCATACATTCTGTGTTGTATTCTGTGCTACCGCCACTTGGACGCCCAACAGGTGTGCGAGTAAACATAGCAGTATGTGTTTCATAATGGCCTCATGGGTAAAATGTGAATCACTGTTAGACGGCGATGTCTCTGTGGGTGTGTTCCCAAAGCGGTTCTGAATTATCCCGTTCAACAGGTGTTCTCATGTGTTTCCTCAACTTCAGCAGACACTTCAAGGTGATCTCTTTCTTTGCGATTCGCCACCCGATAAAACCACCACAATCCAAGAGTAGCCACTATTGGTCCACAGACATTCAACCACCACGGATTGTGGACCACAACATGAAGGCCTTCCGAAACTGGAAAACCTGGCACTCCGAAATGCAGAACTGTCACGGACAGAAAATTGTTCAGTCCGTGTCCCAAAATTGCAGGCCACAAAGACCCCGTTTGGATGACCCACCACGCAAAGACAAGCCCAAAAATAAAAGCTCCTGAAAATTGCCATGGATTCAGATGCACCAGGCCAAATAGAATTGCCGACCAAATAATCGCCCGATTTTGCGTGCCATGTGCCAGCAAACCCGTCAAGATAATGCCTCTAAAAAGCACCTCTTCGACAAAAGCTGCTATCACGACCGCGCCAAACAAAGACGACAGATAAGATGTTTTTTTGCCGACCAATTTATGGAAGATGTCCTGCGCCACTTCGGGCATTGGAATCACAGATATCACCGCATTATTTAATTCAGAAAGCACAATCCCCAGTCCAAAGATGGATAACCCAACGGAAAACCATACGCGCCAATCACAGTCTATGTCTATCATCGCAAGCGGCACCATATCTTTCCATGTTCGACCCGTGCGATGCGAAACATAGCGCAAAATCAGGATAAAACTCGCCAGCAATAGAAGCCCATTCAGGTAATTATTCGCGTCCAAAGACACGTCCATAATGCCGCCGACAATGGCAACCGATATGCCCAACCCAACATTGATGAGGAGAAACAATACCATCAGCCAAATAGACTGCTTCAAGTTTGGATACGCCATCTCAACCTCCATTTATTTTCGATTCTGGCAATATATCGCAGCCTATTTCTGACGGATGATCCTGAACCCATTTGTCATTTTCCACTTGGCGGATCTTAAAAAATATCAAAATATCGCCAGCACACACAGCTATTGTTACACAAAAAAGCAATAGCGACCAAGCAGATGAGTCTAACCACAGAATAAGACCTGCTGTGGGTGCAGTGACAATTAAGGGGAAGATGACAAAAATGCGGTAAATACCTATTTTTAACGGTTTATCACAATGACAATAAAAAACCATCCATTGCCATTTGAATCCGAAATGTATTGAACGCCACGGGGCCTTCCCCCACATCATAGCGGCAAACGCATGAAGGGCTTCGTGAAAAATAATCAGCAAAAAACAGCACCCCAATAACTTCCATTGATCACTGTCATGGAAACGCAACTCAATCTCCCAGAAAGATAAAGTTTGGACAGCAATGACAATATTCAAAGCAAAAAAAAACATAAAAAATAAAAAAATGATCATATAAACTTTGTTCAAGCGGACTTCGAGAATTTCTTGCTCTTTATGGATTTCAGCATTCGATGGCATAGTGTCTTCACCCATTTTCCAACTGGCGTTCAATTGGCATGCCCACCATTCTGTTCTTCAACCTATCACTGGGAATGGCTGAGTGCGGAAAAAACAAACGCCTGTTTTTCTCGTTGTTGTGGTAGCCACGCTCGCCATTCTTGCTCCAACTTCTCAAGTCCTTGTGGTATTGCCCGTTTAATGATTTCTAGGTTGTCATTGTAAAGCAACTTGAACCTGATCCTATTCCATATACTCGGCTTCGCTCCAGTTGCTTGATTCATCTCCCAGATGATATTCTTGAGAATACTTTGTCCTTTTTCTGACGACATCAGAAAATAAACAAATGACCATGCGAAGGTCCGCATTTTAGATTCTTGTTTTTTGAACTGAGATTTGGACAGTGAGAAGAAATCAGCCAATGGCATCAATTGTCCTTCTTGCAGCCACTCTTGACACGCCCGGTTGCGATCCGGTGAAAAACCAATCACCCCTTTATCGTCATCTACCTCCATCATCTCAAAATACTCTGCTATGCCTTCTTGCAGCCATTTGGGATGCCATAAATGCTCATGCATAATCGCGTGACTTGCTTCGTGATATACCGTCTTGATAAAACAACAATCACAACGTTTCCGGATGACTGTCTCTTTGCGTCGAAGAGAATAATATCCCACAGCAGAATTTGAACTACTCTTTTCATCTCGATATTTGATATAATCGCTACGGTCACCAAACAATTGAAACTTAATCTGAAAATTTTTGGGTACATCGAGATCAAAGACATTTTTATATATCTTGACCATCATTTGAATGCCGAGTTCTATCTCTTCTTTTGTAGAATCTTCAATCTCGAAATTGTGAAGATTAAGCTGACATACATTCTGTGTTGTGTCCTGTGCTACCGCCATTTGGGTACTCAACAGGTATGCGAGTAAAGACAGAAGTATGTGTTTCATAATGGTCTCCTGGGTAAAGTGTGAATCACTGTTAGACGGCGATGTCTCTGTGGGTGTGTTCCCAAAGCGGTTCTGGTTATCCTGTTCAACATGGATCCTTATGCGTTTCCCCGAAGGTGGTTGTCGCATTCTGGATGTCTTGTGAGTTCAGCAGACACTTCAAGGTGATCTCTTTCTTTGCGCTTCACCACCCGATAAAACCACCACAATCCAAGAGTAGCCACTATTGGTCCACAGACATTCAACCACCACGGATTGTGGACCACAACATGAAGGCCTTCCGAAACTGGAAAACCTGGCACTCCGAAATGCAGAACTGTCACGGACAGAAAATTGTTCAGTCCGTGTCCCAAAATTGCAGGCCACAAAGACCCCGTTTGGATGACCCACCACGCAAAGACAAGCCCAAAAATAAAAGCTCCTGAAAATTGCCATGGATTCAGATGCACCAGGCCAAATAGAATTGCCGACCAAATAATCGCCCGATTTTGCGTGCCATGTGCCAGCAAACCCGTCAAGATAATGCCTCTAAAAAGCACCTCTTCGACAAAAGCTGCTATCACGACCGCGCCAAACAAAGACGACAGATAAGATGTTTTTTTGCCGACCAATTTATGGAAGATGTCCTGCGCCACTTCGGGCATTGGAATCACAGATATCACCGCATTATTTAATTCAGAAAGCACAATCCCCAGTCCAAAGATGGATAACCCAACGGAAAACCATACGCGCCAATCACAGTCTATGTCTATCATCGCAAGCGGCACCATATCTTTCCATGTTCGACCCGTGCGATGCGAAACATAGCGCAAAATCAGGATAAAACTCGCCAGCAATAGAAGCCCATTCAGGTAATTATTCGCGTCCAAAGACACGTCCATAATGCCGCCGACAATGGCAACCGATATGCCCAACCCAACATTGATGAGGATGAACAATACCATCAGCCAAATAGACTGCTTCAAGTTTGGATACGCCATCTCAACCTCCCTCCATGTGCTGTTATGCGTTTTTTGTTTCAATTGATTGATATTTTATGGGATAGGAGCCGGTGCCATAAAATGCTCCTATCCCATAATCAAAAGTGGCTTGTCACTACTTACTTTTTAACCACAATTGCAGCACTAGAAGACAGCGACATCTCGGCTTGAACTTCTTAGACTTGACAGCCCCTTCTACCCCTCTTGTTTGCCACCGTTGGATCTAAAGAGGCCAAAGAACCTTGCCATCACTCGGTCTGCCCAATACCAATACCATTTTGCAATTTTTAATGATAAGACGACCAGGGCTCCCGTCAACCCCCCACCTATGCCTGACATTATGTCTTGATTCAATTCAGGAAGAAGAAAATGTTTAATGATTATTGCCAATGGTGAAAAAATAATCCCTAGACAGAGCCCCAAAAGGACAGTGCCAAAAATGAGACCTTTCCAAGTATGGCCAAGAGTATACTTGCGCTTCATTCAGAACCTCCGCTTTTGTCTAAAAAATGATCGCCTGCATACAAATAGCCCACGGTTCCCGAACGTCGCATCATGTTTTGAGCTATCTGCGGTGTTCTTCAGAGAATACAGCCATAGCTTTTGATTCTGGCAATATATCGCAGCCTATTTCTGACGGATGATCCTGAACCCATTTGTCATTTTCCACTTGGCGGATCTTGAAAAATATCAAAACATCTCCAGCACATCCAGCTATTGTTATACAAAAAAGCAATAGCGACCAAGCAGATGGGTCTAACCACAAAATAAGACCTGCTATGGGTGCAGTGACAATTAAGGGAAACAGGGTAACCAGTCGGAAAATACCTATTTTTAACGGTTTATCACAATGATAATAAAAAACCATCCATTGCCATTTGAATCCGAAATGTATTGAACGCCATGGGACCTTCCCCCACATCATAGCGGGAAACGCATGCAGTAATTCGTGAAAAATAATATACAAAAAAAGACATCCCAATAACTTCCACCGATCACTGTCTTGGAAACGCAACGCAATCTCCTAGGAAGATAAAGTTTGGACAGCAATGACAATATTCAAAGTGAAAAAAAACATAAGGAGGGAAAGAATGATCATATAAACTTTGTTCAAGCGGACTTCAATTTTTTGCGCTTTATGGATTTCAGTATTCAACGACATATTATCCTCACAATTCTTTATTTTTTTTCTTGGGCCACCAAGAAGGTAATCCGATATCGTTTTGGTGTTGATTGACACTGAGTTAGTCAAGGTATAACTATTTGGATGTTACCTTTGGGTATCCAGCGGTGTAATCCTTTTAAAATACATTAGGCTGTGTACGATAATTAGGTTGTGAGCCCAAATTAGCCAATAATCGGTTAAGTCAATTTTCTATAAGTATATGTTTTTAATTTTGATCGAAAATTTGCAACCTTTTGCATTTTGTTGAGATTAGCTGATTTTAGCAATTGTCGTACACACCCTAGCCTTAATAGTAGAGTAAGCTTCAGAAGCCCTATCCCCATACCAATCAATAGCGTCAACTACTCCTTGAGGATTTGTGGCCGCAACGACAACTATGCCACCTATGATACCTAGGAGGAAAGGATTTCCTCCTGATATTTCAGTCATGGATTGTTTATTCATATCCTCTTGTCTAATAGCCAGATCTGAACAGGCTGCAAAAACTTGACTGGGATTGGTCGTCACTCGATTTTTCACAGCGATAGCGGACATGATATTCTCCAAAAAAATAAATGGATTGCAACGTTCATCAAGTAAATTGTGTACATCTTTGTGGATGGAATGTGAGAATTGTGCAGAATGTTCAGCACTTAATCCCACTGTGAACTCGCAGCAGCAGCATCAACTGCTTTTTTCAGAACCGATAGAATGTGAGAAATAGCCGGGACCGGTTGGATAACCGCCAGAAACGCGTCTCAGTGTGTGCGGATCTAAACGATCGGTATTATCAGTATTCATCGACAGGTTTGCACAGACCTATGGCACTTCTTTGGGGTTCGTCACCGGCCGCTTTGCCATCGTACTCACCTCCTTTCTTTCACATCTTCAACTTGAACGGGTGGTGGTAGAAAGTCTATATGCAAAACTGACTCTGGTATCCCTGTAATGGGACTGCACTCTTAACATGACCTTTTGACTGGCCGGACTTGACAGCCTCTTCTACTCTTGTTTGTCCCCATTGGATCCAAAGAACTTTGCCATCACTCTATCTGCCCAATCCCAATACCATTTTGCCATTACTGATAAGCCTGCAACCAGTCCACCCACGATACTACCTACAGTAATACTACCACTGCCTAATTCTGGAAAAAAATGTGTCATGATTATCGCCAATGGTGTTCCAACAAAGATCCCTAAAAGGATACCCAAAAGTACAACACCAAAAATGATACCTGGCCAAGTATGAAAAAAAAGAAACTTTCTGCGTTTCATTTAAGACCTCCATTGATATGTGTTTGCCTCAGACCTCTAAGACAAAGCCGAGAGTTTAGAACATTGGAACAGATCGTTATGTGTGCAAGAATACCTGTGATCCTTGTCCTGTGATTCTTGTTTTTTGACCTCCTTTGAAGCAATTGGTTCAGGTTGAGAGTCTTCCTTGCAAGAAGACTGAGCAGCCCTATGCTCAGAAGACTCTCAATTGGAAAATGCTAATAATCCTAATTGTCACCTACGAATTCATCCCATGCATAAGCTGCTGCACCAGTTGCAGCACCAATTACAGAACCAGTCGCAGTACCCATCAAAGCACCTGGAAGACCTGCAGCGCAAGCACCACCTACAGCACCACTTACAGCACCAACTGCAGTACCTTTCAAAATGCAAGAAGCAAAATCTCCCCAATCCCATAAGCCATCAATGCCTGCCATTTCTTCAAAGCCAAGCGTTGTTTGATGGATGGGCAGGGCCGTGCAAGAGGCAAAAGCAGCGTCTGAATCTGAATACGTGGTCACTCGATTTTTCACAGCGATAGCGGACATGATATCCTCATAAAAAAATAAATGAATGGTAACGTTCATCAAGTAAATTGTGTACATCTTTGTGGATGGAACGTGAGAATTGTGCAGAATAATCAGCACTTAGTCCCACCAGGAACTTACCGCATCATAGATTTCATCAAAAATTTCAATAATATCTTCAAAGTGCTCAAGCGGGTCTTCCGAATCTTCTCCGGGTAAAATACATCCACCCGAGACATGAACAGTTTGATGCGCGTTCAGGTCAGCCATTTCAATTGGCAAAGGGGTCGCGACTGATGTAGAGTGCCCGGGGCTTGGCGCGATGCGTCTCGTCATCTCTCTCACCTCCTTTCTTTTGTATCTCAGCGAAAACAGTGTCTCTTTGGCATTGGTCAAGGCGCCATGAGCATATCGCTGAAGTGTCGGATTTTGCGAAGCGTTTTATGGGCTGTGGCGCGCGTATCGCATAAGCCCAACATGACGGCTTCGACTTCGTTAGGATGTACATGTTGCATCAAGTGAAGGCCCAAGCCTTCGATCAAGGACATGTCTTGCCCCAAAAACGGGATGCGCGGCAAAGGGCCTTGCACGCTGCCCAAATGGTTAAATCCTTTGGACACGCTTTTCAGGTTGCTGGACGCATCACAACTTTGGGTAAAGTTCACGGTAATCGGAATGGGGCACGCGGGGGCATCGCGTTTGATCCGCAGATTTTCAAACAGGGCAATGAGTTGTTCAGCCGTGCGTTCCCATGAAAATTCGAGCGCGCGTTGACGCGCGCGTTGCCCCAATTCCACGCGCTCGGCTTTGCTGTTCAACAGATCGCGCACCGCATCTGAGATCACTTCAGGAGCGATATATCCCGTCACATTTAATGGCTCATCTTCAAATCGCTCGACCTCGATCAACCGCCCACAATCGCCCAACAATTCTGGCGCGCCCGCAAAATTTGTCGCCACAACCGGAAGCCCACACGCCATGCCTTCCAACACGGTTGAGGGACACGATTCATAAGAATACACGGACAGGGCGCACAACACATCGAGCATATTGTAGTACAGCGGCATCTGCGTATAGGGTTGCGCGCCCAAAAAGATCACATTGGGCGGATGCGTCACGGGCGCGAACTGTTTGCCCACCACGGCAAACAACACATCGGGATTCAGGTCGGCCATCCGCAAAAACGGATACGCGCCCTTGCCAGGTTCAAACCGGCCGCAAAAGCCCACCACTGGCATCTCCAAAAAGCGTTGATCACCCGTCTTTTCCGCAATCTCTTTTTGCGCGTGCAACTTGTCCATGGGCTTGAACACCTCGGCATGCACCCCATTGGTAATCGGGTGCAAATACGACGGGTCAAACACCAACTTGCCCATTTCTTCTGCGACATACGCGGACTTGGGCGACAGGGCATCACAAGGCCGCAACAGCGAATAACAATTCAGCACTTTGTCCATAAAATCGCGATTGCGCCCAAAAGAACACGACAGGCGAATCACAATGGGTGCTGGACACACATGGCGGAAAAACGCCAGATCATCCGCTTTGGGTTCAAACATCAACACACCGTCAAACCCCTGCCGCGCAAACCATTGTTGGGATGAGTTAATCGTCTCAAACGCCTGTCGAATCCCGTGCAAATTCGGGCCGTAATCCACCGCTTCAGACGCTGGCACATACACGTCGCAAGACTGCGATAACGCCTGTATATGGTTAAATCCCGACAGGGACGCCCCGCTGTCCGATTGCATCACTTTATCGGGGTCGTGATACGGATGTGGCACATAGAGTTTCATTTTTTGCCTCATTGGACTATCAGCAGTCAGCCCTATGCCTACCCTTGCCTATCGGCCTGTCGGCCGTCAGATGACAGGCAGGTATCGGCAGACAAGTTGTTCGGTAGGCAGGGGGCCAGATTCCCTTTCTCGCCCCAGAGCTTGCAGTCGCAGGGGAGTCAAGGCTCTGAGTGTCGCGAAGGGAGATGTGTGGAGGAACTGATCCTTGACCGCGAAGTGCCGACCAGCGATTCAATAAATTTTCGCGTCTGCTCGGCGCCATCTAGAGCCAGATGGTGTTCGGGCACAGAGCTTTCGAGCATGTCTTCAATGGCTTTTGCCATCTTTGTCACAGACAGGTGATCGGGATGTATGGCCCGAGCAATGCCCAAATCCATCAACCGTTGCGCGCGAAATTCCTGATCATCCATCGCAATACTCGGCACCAAAATGGATGGCATTTGCGTTTCGAGCACATTCATACAAGTATTGTATCCCGCTCGGCTGATCGACAAATCCGCGTGTTTCATCCAGGCCAAAAAATTGGACGTGAAGCGTTCAAGGCGAAACGGGCCGTCGCCGCACAACTCGCGCAAAGCGTCAAAATGCGTGTCATCGATAAACGCACCTGCAAAAATCACCATCTCGCGGCCATCGCGCGCATTGTTTGCGTCCAATTGTTTCCACGCTTCAATACACGGCGCCGCAATTGCAACGCCTTCAGCACCGCCGCCCGCACTGACCAAAACGTACCGATTGGGCGCGCGCTCAGGCCGAGACGCATCTTCGAGTTTCTCGGAAACAAACCCCGTATAGACCACGGGAATGCCAATGTCGGCAACCCACGGAAAATGCTCTTCCAAGCGGGAAAATTTGGGGTCGCCATGCACCAATACCGCATCGAAATACAGATTCAATATTGGCACGACCTCTTCATAGTACCGCCGATTAAAAGACAGTTGCTCGTGATGTATCCCGCCAAAAGGCACGGCGTAAAACCGCATTGCGTCTCCATCGCGCGGTTGGGCGTGCGCGATGGCCGGTTGCAACACATCGCGCTTTGCCCGCGTGGGAATATCGCGCAGCGAACACACCACATTTGCACCGGGCTTGATTTGGTTGAGCGCGACGATTGCATTGAGGATTTCGCTTTTGAGCGACCACCGGCTAAAGGGGAAAAATTCAATGCACAACACATCGGGGCGAATCTGTTCGATAGCTTCAGAAAGCCGTATCTGACGCTCGTGCATCACAGTCTGCAAATCCCCTTGCGCGTCCACAGGCTCGATGCCCTGTGCGCCGGCGCGAAGGGAAGGCAGGGGAATGCGCGCGATGCGTTCATCGAGGTCCGCCTCGGGAATGGGGCGCCCGCCATCGATGAAAGACACATCGCGTGTTTTGACCAGTTCATTTACAATTTGTCGGTTGCGAAAATGGTGCCCAACGCCAATGAAATGTTGGCTGTAAAACGCAATGCGTTTGCGCCAGGTTTTGACAGATGGGGCGGATTCTTGAAGTAAGCGCGCGGATTTCGCGGTTTCATAAATGCCGCGATAGCGTCCCACAACCCGTGCCCATGTGCGCGCGGAACGCACCCATTCGCGTCCTTTTTGCCCCAGTCGCGCCCGAAGCGCGGGATGCTCGATGAGTTCGGCGCACGTTTGCGTGAGGCTTTCGACATCGTCTGCCTTAAAGACGCGCCCGGTTTTGCCATCTGTAACCACTTCTTTGAGCACTGCCACATCGCTGACGACAACGGCTTTCTGCATAGCCATAGCTTCATAGGGCTTCATCGGCGCGACCAGTTCGGTTGCGCGGCTGCGCGTGCGGGGCAGGACAAAGACATCCAACACCGTGTAATAAGCGGCAATTTCGTCATGGAGTATTTCTCCGGTAAAGATCACCGCGTCCTGGAGATCTCGTTCATGCGTTTCGCGTTGCAATGCGGGCAAATCTCTGCCACCCCCGACGATCAACACTTTGAGGTTGGAATACCGCCCTCTGAGTCGTTTGCACGCGTGCAACAGCAAACGCAACCCTTCCAGCGAACGCACGAGTCCGATGTAGCCCAATACGACATCTGTCGGTTCAAGGCCCAAGTGGCTGGCGAGTTCGCGCGACCGGCTTTGGGGCACCTCGCACTCGGTTGCCACACCGTTGGGCACCACACCGATTTTATTTTTGTCAATGCCTTCGCGGATACATTCGGCTTTCAGGACTTCGGACAGGGTCACCACGGCATCCGCGCGTTGCATCGCATGGACGTGCTGCGCGCGTTGCTGGCGATACGCCTCGGAATCGGGATGCAGCAGGCCTTGCGCCACGCCGCTGTCGTGCCACAAGCCCCGCACTTCGTACACCACGGGCAGGCCATAGGAATGCCCCACGTCAATGGCGAGTTGTGCATTTTCCCCCGGCGAAGCAACGTGCAAGACACCGGATTTTTCTGTTTCAATGGCCCGCGCAACGCGCTTGCGGAATTGCTGCACCCACCCCATGTGATAGATTTGAGGGATTTCTGGTTTGCCCAAGCGTTGCGCGATGCGTGTCATGTATTCTTCTGCGATATTTCGCAAGTAAGGCACGTCATGGATGTATTCGACGCCATCCACAACTTGTTCCGCCGCAGGCGCGCCCAACCGCGTGAGCACTACGGGGTCAAAGCCAAGTGCCTTTTGCGCGTTGACGATGTATTGGCTCCGCAAAGTGTAGCCGCTTTGCCGATGTGGCAGCGAAATATCCAGAATGTGTAAAACTTTCATCGCGTTATCTCTGTATTTCTGTTCACATCATCGGTGTGGTCTGCACTCAGCGTATCTTGCAATTGCCGTACCCATTTTTGCGAAACGACAAAAAAAATGCCTCAGAATATTCTAAGGCACGATAAAACAAGGAGATATGCGAAGCACCCGCAAACGCATGCTCAGCACGTTGCGAGATTAGGTGAGTAATTCTTTATGGAAAAACTGTACGTTTTGTTCCATTGCAATTCTAAAAAGTGAAAAGAAACAACCGCGCCCGATGCAACAATGCGTCGGAGAAATCCGCTGCGTTCTATAAGCCCCTCAAACAAAAAAACCGACTTGCAAATGTCGGCTTCTGGTATTTATTTTTTTTGGGGGTTGGTGCTCGCATTTCTTTTTTGATAAATCATCCAATAAAATCCACTAAATGCCAAAGCACCTACAATGCTACTCATTTTCAAAATGAAATCATCGAGGTGCATCGGCATAAATAACACAGTGAGGAAGATTGGGCCGAAAAGACCTCCTACTTATAAAATTAAGCAACAATTGCCAGTACCTAAAAGAATGGGGTTTTTTCAATTTTTAATCTCCCAAGACAAGAACCGACCTGTCCAAATCGCTCACGCGAATGCGCGTGTAAAAATACTGCCATTGAAAATCCCGTTCAAAAAAAACAGGTCACGCAAAGCGGAACCGGAAAAAAAAGAAATGAGCATTAAACAACGGGATAGGGCGATGGTGACGGGGGTTTGGCCTTTTGCCCGGGTTCTATGCCCAAAGCCCGCTGCACCCGTTTTATGGCCCGGCGGTAATGACTTTGCACCGCACTTTTTGAAATTTCTAAAAGCAGTGCGATTTCTGTAAATGTCTTGCCCTGCGACCGCAGCAATAAGACCTCGTATTTGCGCCCCGTCATCACTGTTTCAATGATATCTTTGACCTGGGCCAAACGCACGGGATCTGGCTCGCCCGGCATCAGATGGCGTATGTGACACGGCGCACCGCATTCTTGCAACGCATCGGAGAGCCGGACGATATCTTCTGGTGCAAAGCAAATTTCACGCACCGTATTGTAATGTAGTCTTTCGCGCTTCATCGCACTTTTCAGGGATCAGTAAATGAGAAAAATGATGACCACCGTAATTTAGGCGTTTCAAATCCGCTTCGCAAGAAAAAATACCCCACGGGAAATCAGGGGCTTCGCAAACACCTTGACGAAAAAGAATTTATGCTTAAATAAGAGAGATAAAATCATTCCGCCCCCAAGTGATCCTTTTTATTTTTCCGGTGGCGAATCAGCGCGACGGGCTACAACTGCGATAGCGGGTCATCAAAGTTCGCAATGGTTGGAGGTGGTGGGGCGAGATGACGCGCTTCGCGGCATTGCCTGCCTGACTTCGGCGAGTCAATGGCTGGTTTTACTGACGTTGTGCTTCGCGTGCGCGAATTTCTCAATGGTGGCATGTTCTATTTTTGTCGTGTAATCTGACCGTATTTATGAAATCCACTACTCGAGGAGACAACGCCTCCATGATCGAACTTATTATTGTCGTCGTTGCTGTTATTGTGACATCTGGCATGTGTTCGCTCTTTGAAGCCGTACTCTATGCGGTGCCCATCAGCCATATCGAAACCCTGGCGCAGAGCAAAACGACATCCGGTCTTATCTTGCGGCGCTTGCGCCAAACCGTTGATCGCCCCATTTCAGCCATCTTGTCTCTGAACACCATTGCCAATACCGGAGGCGTGAGTCTGGCGGGGTTTCTGTTTGCCACCGCGGTTCTCGGCGAGGAAACAGGTGGAGAATCCTTTACAGGCATTGTCTTTTCGGTTGTCATGACCTTTGCCATCTTGTTTTTTTCCGAACTCTTCCCCAAAACAATCGGCGTGGTTTATGCGCGCTCCCTGTCGAGCTTCATCGCCCGCCCGCTCCAACTTTTGGTGTGGATATTCACCCCCTTTATTTTTTTGTCGCGTTTGGCGACGCGGTTGGTTGCCAAAGAACAACAAGAACAGGATATTTCCGACGAAGAACTCATTTCACTCGCGCGCCTAGGGAGGCGCAGCGGCGCGTTAGATCCCACAGAAGCGCGCGTGATCCAAAACATCCTCTCGCTCAAATCCAAAACCGCCGAAAACGTCATGACCCCGCGAACCGTAGTCTTTTCACTCAAGGACGACCTCACAGTTGAAGAAGCCCGCAACCGGCGCGGGATATGGTCTCACAGCCGCATTCCCGTTTACGAGAAAGATTTTGAAGACATCGTCGGCATTGTCTTGCGACGCGACATTTTGGCTGCACTCACCGACGACCGCGGCAGCAGCAAATTGTCAGACCTCATGCGCCCCGTGCATTTTGTTGCGGAATCGCATAGCCTCAACCGCATTTTGCACCTGTTCCTCGAGCAGCGGCAACACCTCTTTACCGTGATCGACGAATACGGGGGCCTGGCAGGTGTCCTGACGCTCGAAGACATACTCGAAGAAATTCTCGGCTCTGAAATCGTCGATGAATCCGATCGCGTGGACGACTTGCGCGCCTTGGCCCGTCGACGTCGGCGGCAAACACTGGATGAGTAGCGATCAGCAAGCCGACCGCTAACCTGGAGAACCCTTATGCTACGCGTATGCGTCATTGGGCTAGGGCCAATTGGCAACCGGCACGCTGATATTTATCTTGAAAATGAACGGTCTGAGCTCGTGGGCGTGTGCGACATTGACGAAACCCGCGCCAATGCCGCCGCCAAACGCCTGGGCGTGACCGCGTTTTACAATGTCCAGAAAATGCTCGAAGAACTCAAACCCGATGTGGTAAGCGTGGCCACAGGCGGGTATGAATACAGCAGCGATCACTACGCGCCCACAATGCAAGCACTCGAAGCCGGCTGCCACGTTTTGGGCGAAAAACCCATCTCAAACGACATTTCACACGGCGAGGAAATGGTCGCCAAAGCCAGAGAAATGCGCGTCTGTTATGGCATTGATCTCAACCACCGCTTTACTCCTGCTGCTCGGCTCGCCAAAAAGTGGGTTGAGGAAGGCCGCCTAGGCCATCTGCTGTTTATCAATATGGCGATGTGGATTATGAACCCGGCGGAAAGTTCGCCGTATTATCATCTCAAAGCCCTTCACCCCCACACCATCGACGTGATGCGCTATTTCTGCGGGGATATCGAAGCGGTTCACTGTTTCGCCACCAAAGCACCGGGGCGAACAATATGGTCCACCGCGCAATTCAACATGCGATTTACAAACGGCGTGGTCGGCTCACTCACGGGCAGTTACGATATCGAGCGCGGTCATCCTATGGAACGCTGCGAAGTTGCGGGCACCGGCGGACGCTTCGTCCTTGAAGACATGTGGCATGAACTCACCCTCTACCCCGCGGGCAACCTCGAAAAAACAGTGTACACAGACCCTGCATTTGGGGGATTTGGCGATTTTATCAACACCTTCCGAGATCGCATTGGCACGTTTCTCCGCCAGGTCGGCGACGGGGTCGCGCCCGATGAGATCGACGGCTCTGCCGAAGACGCGCTCGCCGCGCAAAAAGTCATTGCCGCGGCCATTGAATCGCTCGATAATGAGACCGTTGTTTACGTGACGTGAACCCGTCCTCCGGAGGCGACATCCATGGATAAAGTCAGAATTGGCGTCATTAGTCACGCACACGGGCACATCAACACCTATTGCGCTCAAATGCAGCGCGCCGACGATGTCGAACTCGTCGCCACATGGGACGACAATAAAGCCCGCGGGCGTCAAAATGCCGACAAATTCGGTCTGGAATTTCGCGCGTCAGCAGACGCCGTGCTCAGCGACCCGAACATCGACGCGGTCATGATCGGCATTGAGACCAACCGCCACGCTGAATACGCGACTATGGCCGCTCAGGCAGGCAAAAATATCCTGCTTCAAAAACCCATGGCCACCACCCTTGAAGATTGCGACCGCATCATCGAAGCAGTCAACGAGTCGGGCGTCAAGTTTAGCATGGCCTTTCAGATGCGCCATGACCCGGTCAACCGCAAAATCAAGGACCTCGTCGACCGCGGTGTGGTGGGAAACCTCGCGGTTGTTCGCCGAAGACATTGCATCCCGGTGCTGCTCAATCCCCACTTTGTCACGGGCGCGTCCAAATGGCACCTCGATCCCAGCGCCAATATCGGCATGTACTTCGACGACGCTATCCATGCCGCGGACTGGTTCTACTGGATTTTTGGCCGTCCCGTCTCTGTGATGGCCGAAATTGACAACATCGTGACAGACGACGCGCCCGATGACAATGGCGTCGCCGTTTTCCGCTTTGCAAGCGGCATGATGGGCATTCTGTTCAACGGCTCCACCACGGTTGCAGGCGTCAACACCACTGAAATCTACGGCGACGAGGGCACCATCGTCCAAGACTACGGCGACGCGCCTTCCACCTCCGCGCCGCGACCCAAAGACGCGGTGCCGCTCAAATACATCCGGCCCGACGACGACCGATGGACCGAATTTAAGATGGACATTCCCAAAGGGCAGGGCGAGCGCATCGCCGCGATTCCCCGTCCATTTATCAACTACATTCGCGGCCTGAGTGACCAACGCGTTTCCCCCGAAGACGGGCGCGTCTCTGTTGAAATGATCCTCGGCGCCTATCAATCTGCCCGAGAAGGCAGAAGAATTGCGTTTTCGCGCTAGGCGATAAGACGCGAGACGCCCGCCCAACCCCTCGCAACCCGTCATTTTCACCAAAGGACAATCCCATGCCCCGACAAAGCTATCCGGATCTCGACGCGTACAAACGAGAAGTCTTCGCTTCCGAAGATGATCTGCTCAAAGGCATCATGCCCGCAGCCGTTGAACAGGGTATCCCGCGCATTTCCGTCAGTCCCGAAGCCGGGCAGACCCTGTATTTGCTCGCCAAAACAATCCGCGCGAAGAAAATCCTCGAATTTGGCGCGCTCGCTGGCTATTCGGGTATTTGGCTCGCCCGCGCACTGTCCGATGATGGATACTTCATCACCTTGGAAATCGATCCCAAACACGCGGATGTCGCGCGGCGCAATTACGAAAAAGCCGGCCTGTCAGACCGAACAGACGTGCGCTTAGGCGACGGTGCAACGCTCATGAAAGACGCGGTACAGGACGGCCCCTTTGACCTTATCTTCATCGACGCAGACAAAGAAAGCTATCCCATCTACCTCGATTTTGCCCTTGAAAACACGCGCGCAGGCGGCCTCATCATTGCCGACAATGCCAATGGACACGGGCACGCGCACAGGGCACTTCCCAAAGGCGATGGTCGCCGCGGCATTCAGGACTACAACCGCCGCGTTGCCAACCACCCCAAACTCATCTCCAACATCATCCCCGTAGGCGGTTGGCTTGCGGTCTCACTCGTTTTGCAATAAGCGCGCGAGGAATCATCCGATGGACAACTTTGCGGGCCACAATATTCACCTAAAGACAAATCTGCGCGGTGGATGTTCGTGCAGATAATGAGCGTTCAAAAGCGTTGTGGTGGTCGTCTGGATTGACCGTCTCAAGAGAAGTGTATGGCGGGAAGATACTAGACTTTGAGATCGCGCGGGCAGAATGGGTGCGCCGTGCCCGATATTCGGGATATCGCCCTTGACCCTCCGATTGCCTCACCCTATATTCAACCGAACTCACGGAGGGTGCGCCCATGGTTTATGAAGCTCAGATCGAAGGCATATTTATCGACCGTCAATTCGACGAGCCAGTCGTGATGCTCAAAGAAAAAGACGGCGACCGCCGCGTGCCAATATGGATTCATATAGGCGAAATGTTCGCGCTGGCCCTTCATCTGGCAGGCGATGCCTTCAAACCGCCGCGTCCATTTGCACACGATTTGATCCAGACGGTTGTACACACCTTGCAAGCCGAAGTGCATCACGTGATTATCACCGACATCGTAGATCACATCTATCGCGCGCGATTGCATCTCACCTCGCCCGAAACCCCTTTGGAACTCGACGCCCGCCCGAGCGATGCGATCTTGATGGCACTCAAATTTGACGCGCCGATCTACCTCGACAAAAAAGTGGCACAAAAAAGTGTTGAACTCTCCAAAGACCAACCGCCCGAAATCCTCCGGCAAAGGCTTCAACGACTCCGTCCAGAAGATTTTATCAACTTTGTCCAATGAAAAAAAAATTGTCCTTACTCCTAATTTTTCTCCTTTTTTGGGTCATAGAGGTGCCGGGATTGACCGCGTTCGCGCGCCAAATTTTAATGCCCGAGCCCACACGCCCGATCACCTCGCAGCATCCCACACAACCCATCGCCCCCGAATTCTTTTCAGAACCCCAAAACGCGCGCTATAAAATTGGCGTGATCGCCCCGCTGGACAGCCCACACGGCAAAGCCCTGTGCAACGGCATTTTACTCGCCAGAGATCGCAATCTCCTCGCGTCTCGAGACGCGGTCGGATTGGTATTTGAAGACTCCGAAGGCGATCCCATCCGCGCGGTACACGCGGCGCAGCACCTCGCCAAAGAACGCGACGTGATCGCCATCATCGGCGCGCTCACAAGCGCGGAAACCATACCGATAGCGACCCTGCTCGGTGCTCAAAAAGTGCCCTTGGTGGCCCCAACAGCCTCAGACGACGGCATTGCATCCCTCAGTCCATACATTTTTCAAGTCAATGCAACGCCGGGCGCACAGGGCCGCCGCATTGCAGAACACGCCGTAGAAAAACAAGGTCTGCGCGTGCTAGCTACCCTCGCGTCTCGCGATAATTATGGCCGCCGCATTGCCCACGAGTTTACGGCCAAAGCCGAGGCACTCGGCGCGGAAGTGCTCATTCAAGAATGGTATGAACCGGGGACCACCGATTATCGCCGCCAATTTGAACGCATCCGCAGCGCGGGACTCGCCCTCCAATTGCCCGACGATCTCGCCGCCAAAATTGACGCCTTAATTCTCGGTGCGATGCACATCGCCCCTCCTTCACCCGTCGCAGTTGATCCCGATACCGTGCAACCCAAAGTGGTCGAAACCCTAGACGGCATCCTCATTGCAGGCGACGATGAAGACATTTTACTCATTGCCCCGCAGTTTCACTCCGCGCTTATTCCTTCCCAGGTGCTCGGCAGTGATGGTTGGAACCACGCCAACGTGGCTCGCGACGGCGGCAATTATGTGGATCGCGCGGTTTTTGTCGCCAAGTATTACGAACAGAGCCGCCTCGAATCCGTGCAAAATTTCGTCAATGCCTACCGCTCGCGCTTTGGCAAAGAACAAAATATCGTCGCCGCGCTCGGATACGATGCAATGCTGGCCATCCTGCACGGCATCAACGCGGGGGGCACCAGCCGAGACCGCCTGCGAGACCGCCTCGAAACCCTGACTGATGTGCCCGGTGCAACGGGCAAAATATCCTTTGGCACAGGCGTTCGGGAAAATGGGTGGATGTATATGCTCACGATCCGAAATGGCAGAATAGAACGTTATTAGCTCCGCTCCCAAGCAGTCAGCCCGCCCAAGCCTCCACTTTGCACTTCCACACTTCTGTTTTTGGCATTCCGTTTGCATAAGATAGATTGCAACAACAAAGCAACCTATTGTAAATTCAGAATTTTATATCGCAAACGCGCCCAATGTCAGAACAGATATTTCACATCCGCGCTGTCGCATGGCACATGGTGTTCACCCTTTGTTTGCCCGCGATCCTGTCGGCCCAAATGCCCGTCGTACACACCGAAAGCGAGGCCGAAGCGTTCAACGATTTGTTGCGCGACCTCGAAGGCATCAGCCTCGATCTCAATCGAGCGAGCGCGAATGACCTTCTCGCGCTGCCTGGGCTCACCCCAGAACTCGTCCAGCAGATCATCGCCCGGCGTCCCTATCGCACCATCGAAGACCTCGCCCATGTGCAGGGCTTGTCGGCAGAACACCTGGACGTGATCGCCCCCTACCTCTCCATTGCACCCACGCAGCCTTGGCGTTCACACTACACATCCCGCATCTCGCGGCCTGCCAACCGCGCCAACCGCTTTGACGACATGCGTCTCTACCAGCGACTCGAAATCGCTTCGCCACGGGGCCTATCCGCCTTTTTCCTGACCGAACGCGATCCAGAAGAACCCGCGCTTGCGGATCATGTCACCGGATATATTGCCCTGCCCCTTTCTCGAGCAAACATCATTCTGGGAGATGTGCGTCCAGAATGGGGTCAGGGATTGCTCTTTTCGCGTCGCACCCGCATCGCAACGGGCCTGAGCTATGCCCGCGCCCGCTCTGCCACGAAATCGGGCAACCGCACCAGCACCGAACACGGCGCCTTGCGCGGCATTTACCTGTCCAGTTCACACAGGCATCTGTTTTGGCACCTGATGTATGGCCGAATCACCTGGGACGCCTCCGGCACGCGCATCTACACGAGTGGCCTCCACGACACCGAAACCTCACAAGCGCGCAAAAACGCGCTTCGAGAACGCCTGGCAGGTATGCACCTCGCCATCGGCTCCTCGCAAAAACACATCGGATTGACACTCCTCAATACGGCCTTCAATCCCGTCCGCGTTGGAACGACCGTGCCGAGCGCGGCACAGGCAGGCGCGTTATTCAGCCTCAATACCCGCTATCGCACGGACAACATCGTCCTTTTTGGCGAAATCGCACCCCGCGCTTTTATCGCGGGCCTCGTCGCTGGCACGCCCGTCCTGCGGCTCCACCTCATTGGCAGACGCTATGGCGCCAATTTTCACAGCCTGCACGGCGCGCCCTATGCCGCTTATGGCACGCCTCCCAACAACGAATGGGGCACTTTCTTTGGCCTGACGTGGCGCGTGTCAAAACGCAGACGCCTCGATATTGCCCTCGACCGTCACGGGCGTCTCATCGCAGAGAAAGGCACACTACCAGACCGAGGCGTTCGCATGCGGTTCAACTTCACCCACCGCTTCAGCACGGGTTTTTCCGCGCGTCTCACCGCCGATACCAGAAGTGCCACAGGCCGCTTGCCCCGCCAAAGCCTCCGCCTCGCGATCACCTACAAACGGCCCACCCGCGCTTTGACTTCATGGCTGCAGCGCGCGCACGCCGGTACTTCGGGACACGCAGCCGGGCTTCGTCTCACCCTCGGCAAATCCACGGGCTTCTCCCTCGCACTTTGGGCCACCCTCCACAAAATCTCATCCTACAACGCGCGCATCTACGACTTTGAACCCGATGTCTGGGGCGGCACACGCCTCCTCGCGCTTTCGGGAAATGGCGCCAACCGCGGCCTTCGCATCGCATGGGCAAACGAGCATTTCCGCGTGTCAACGCGCTACAGTCACCACCGCACCTCCTCATGGTCAGCGCAACTTGACCTCCGCCGTTAGACGCGAGAAATTCAGCCCTAACCTCCAGTCCTTAACTCCCAAGATATTTTTTGGCCCGCTATTTTTTTTGGCTAATTTACTGTTTCTATGTTATCATGTTTTTGTCAGCACAAGCAAGCATGTGCAACCGCCAATTAGAAGACTGGAAACCACTGAGCAGCGCACCATTGGAGAGCGTCTTGAACGCAAGCACCGCGTGTACACCGAGGCAACCGGGATCGCTCCTGCGCGGGTCATCCTCGCCACCGCGGATATCCATAGCCATCGGGCGCAAGTCTTGCGTGAAATGGGCATTGAGGTGATCGAACCCGAAGAATCCAATTAAAAAACGCGCGAAACCAAGACGCAAGATGTGAGAAGGCCCCCCAATCCCCCAACCCCAAGTAGTTCCTTCCCCTTCCAGGGTCAGGATGGGCCATGTAGGGGCAACCCTCGTGGTTGCCAATCAGCATTTCAAGATACAAAACGCGGGTGGGGTGGCTCTTGCCTCTGGTCTCTTAACTTTATTTTTGTTGCTAATCTGCGGCTTCCATGTTACCATAGCCTTATGACAAGCAATAACTCTTAAACTCCAAGAAGAGGGAGGAAACCATGCGTAAGTTGCGCCTTCACCTGACCAATGGCTTTTGCACGCGCTCGGCACAGGCCATGATCTTTGCAATCCTATCCATCGGCCTCTTGATTCAACCGCTTCAGGCCAGCGTTGCATTGCAATCCGGTACCAATCCCGATTTTGACGGCAATGGCATGGTCGATTTTCCCGACTTTTTGGAGTTTGTCGGCAAATTCGGGTCGCGTCAGGGCGATGAAAAGTATGAAGACCGCTTCGATCTGAATGGCGATGACGAGATTGAATTTCAAGATTTTCTGAGCTTTGTCAGCCACTTCGGCAAAGCAGTGCCCGTGGCAGCGGGGACGATTGATCCGGTAATGCTAACAGTGGGCGATGCTGCCGCGACCGTGGATATGTCGGGCAACTTCAGCGATGCGGACAGCGAGACCCTGACCTATTCGGCGACGACGAGCGATGAGGCTATTGCGACAGCGAGTGTAGCGGGTAGCGAGGTGACGATCAGCCCGGTGGCTGCGGGCAGTGCAACGGTCACTGTAACCGCGACCGATCCCGGGGGCTTGGCCGCCGCGCAGACGATTGAGGTGACAGTTCAGTCGGCACAGGCACCTCGGAAAATGTACTGGTCAGAAGGCGGCCCCGTAGGTAGTGCAGGGAGAGAAATCCAGCGCGCCAATCTGGATGGCTCCAACATCGAAGTCGTCATTACCGCCGAAATACTCAATTCACACGGCATCGCCTTGGACATCGCCGCGGGCAAGATGTACCATACGGATGGCAACTCGGATAAAATTCGGCGCTTCAACCTGGACGGCACCGGTACCACAGAAACCCTCGTTGAGACCAGAAATCTCGTTGATCCACCACTCGCTGCCACCGCAACCGCGCCCATGGGCATCGCGCTGGACCTGGCAAATAACAAGATGTATTGGGCAGACCAGAACGCGAATAAAATCCAGCGTGCAGACTTGGATGGCTCCAACGTCGAAGACCTCGTCACCGGGTTAGATAATCCTTATGCTATCGCCCTGGATTTGGTCAATAACAAAATGTATTGGTCGGACTGGGGCACGGATAAAATCCAGCGGGTTGACCTCATGGCGACTTTCCCGGTCGCTGCTCCATCGAGCGATATCCAAGACGTCATTACCGCAGGTGTAGGCGATTCGCGCGGCATCGCCTTGGACGTGGCCGCGGGCAAGATATACTATACGGACAGAAGCTCAGATAGGATCCGGCGTGCGGACTTGGATGGCTCCAATATCGAAAACAACCTCGTCAACACCAGAACGCTCGATGATCCTAATTCGCCACTCGTCACCGGACAAACCTCGCCACACGGCATCGCCTTGGATGTGGCAGCGGGCAAGATGTATTGGACAGACATACACGCGCAGAAAATCTATCGTGCGAACTTGGACAGCACCGATCCCGAAGAACTCGTCACCGGGTTGGTCACGCCGCTCGGCATCGCTGTCGTGGGGCAGTGAGCACACCTGAATACCTGAGAAAATCTCATCGTCCCAAGAACACTGAAACACCTACAGAAGGGAGGAAAATGATACGTAAGGTGTTACTTCGCGCATGTTCAGCGCACGCGCTTCACGTCTGTTCATCCCGTTCATCCTCTACACGGAGAAAACTTCCATGACCTACCGACATCTCCCCTTTATTCTCGCCCTCCTCGTTGCATGCAGCTATGGCGCGAGTGACGCGGGCCATCACAAAGCTGACGAAAAAAAAAGTGAAAGCACTGCGAGCCCTGACAAAATGAGCGAGCAAATGACCGTGACCATTTCTGACGCCAACCTGCGTGCGGTGATTGCAGATTCCCTGAACAAGGCGAGCGATGAGGCGATCAGTGCGGCCGAAATGGCGATGTTGAAGCAACTTGTCGCGCCGAATGCAGAGATCGGCGATTTGGCTGGCCTCGAGCATGCAACCAATCTGACTGTGCTGGATCTTGGTGATGCGCGCGTAGAAGATAAGCGCGTCAACAGCAACCAGATATCCGACCTCTCGCACCTGGCGGGCTTAACCAAGTTGAGAGTGCTGGATCTCGAGCGCAACACCTCAATATCCGACCTCTCGCACCTAGCGGGTTTAACTGATTTGAGAACCTTGCGTCTTAGTGCCAATACGATATCGGATATTTCGCACTTGGCGGGCTTAACCAAGCTGAGAAACCTGAGCCTTGCCGCCAACAAAAATATATCGGATATTTCGCACTTGGCGGGCTTAACCAAGCTGAGAAACTTGAGCCTCAACCTCAACAAAGTCTCGGACATCTCGCACTTGGCGGGCTTAATGGAGTTGAGAACCCTGAGTCTTAACAACAACAAAGTCTCGGACATCTCGGCACTATCGGGCTTGAGCAATCTGAAAACCCTGAATCTCAGGCGCAATCCCCTGAGCGATGCCTCGAACAACACGCATGCTCAGGCCCTTCAGGACAGAGGCGTTAAGGTAAATCTCGACAACTAAATGCCTGTGAAAATCTCAGACGATGATCAATGATCAGCGGGGTTCGGCGGTGACGTCGAACCCCGCTGTGGTTGAGATGGGAAATCAAAACGCTATGACTGCGGAAGGCATCGCCATGAAAACAATTGTGCCGCGCATGCTGTTCATCCTCGCGCTGAGTGTTCAAACCCACATCGCCCCGTCGCCCGCACGGGCAGAAGGATTTACACCCCCATCCAGAGAACAGATTCTCATGACCTTGAAACCCGATCACCCGCGTCTGATGCTGGATGAAAACACCATCCTACGCATCAAAGAACAAATTGCCCGAGATACGGTCGCCGCCAAAGTCTATCGCCGAATCAAGCGAAACGCCGAAAAAACACTCGCCCAAAAACCGTCGAAATACAGCATCCCGGACGGAAAACGGTTGCTCGCCACCAGCCGTCGCGTGAAAGAGCGCGTGCGGGAACTCACCTTTGTCTATCTCATGGAGGGTGACCGCCGCCATCTGGCGCGCGCATGGGCCGAACTCGAAGCCGCAGCGCGATTCAAAGACTGGAATCCCGATCACTTTCTCGACACCGCGGAAATGACTTATGCCTTTGCCGTTGGATACGACTGGTTGTATGACCAGTGGACAGAAGACCAGCGGCGCGTGCTCCGCCAAGCCATTATTGAAAAGGGCCTCGAACCCGGGTTGATGGCCTATCGAGAAAACGCTTGGTGGACGCGCAACCACAACAATTGGAACCAAGTCTGCAATGGCGGGCTTGGCATGGGCGCGCTCGTCATTGCCGATGAGAACCCAGAAATCGCCGAAGAAATTCTTCACGCGGGTGTCAAAAGCATTCCCTTGGCCATGAATTTTTACGCCCCCGACGGCGCGGGCGTCGAAGGCGTAACCTATTGGGATTACGGTGCGCGTTACAACGTGCTCTTTTTGTCCAGCCTGTTCAGCGCGCTCGGCACGGATTTTGATCTCGCAGCCATCCCCGGATTCAAAGAAAGCGGGGATTATCAGATCTACGTTTCGGGCGCGGACCGCTACAGTTTAGACTTTGCCGATTGCGGTCTGCGGCGCGTGAGTTCGCCCATGCACTTCTGGATGGGCACGCACTACGACATGCCGCACTACAGTTGGTTTCGCTACGACACGCTCAGGCAATACGGCAGGGGAACAGTGCTCGACCTGCTCTGGTTCGACGACAGCGCAAAAGACTTTGACCCGAGTGTGCTCGCGCTCGACAAACGCTTTCGCAAAGCCGATGTTGCCACCTTTCGAACATCGTGGACCGACCCCAACGCGCTGATCTTGGGCGTTCAGGCCGGGGGCAATTACAACTTGGGCATGCACCGGCACCTCGATCAGGGCACGTTCATCCTCGAAGCCCTGGGGCAGCGATGGGCCATCGACTCGGGCACGGAACGCGAAACCTATCAGCGACATCGCAACAAACGCCAGCGGTGGGAGTTTTACCGCATCCGCGCGGAAGGGCACAACACACTCGTGTTCAACCCCAGCAACGCTCCCGATCAAAATCCCAAAGCCGAATGCCCGATCACCACCTTCAAATCCGCACCCGACCACGCGACTACTGTTCTCGACCTCACCGACGTCTATGCCGACGACGTGACACGCGCACAGCGCGCCTTTGACGTGATCGATCAAAACCACGTCGTCATTACCGATGACATCGCAGCCAAATCACCGTCTGAACTGTGGTGGTTCATGCACACCAAAGCCAGCATAAAACTAGATGGTCAAACCGCGATCCTGACGCAACAGGGCGAGCAACTCAAAGCAGAAATTTTATCGCCACCCGAAGCCGCGTTCACAGTTCTCAATGCAGAACCCCTACCCACTTCCCCCAATCCCAAACAATTGAAAAATAAAGGACGGAGAAAACTGGCGATTCACTTCACAGATGTCACAAACTTGACGATCAAAGTACGGCTTACCCCAATCCGAGACATCTGACAATGACTTTGTGAGACCGCACCATGGCACTATGTGAACAACCGACCTCAGCACCTGATGCACAGGTATTGGAAGCAGCCGAGATTTGCGATCCCACCGAGAAGAGATTCATCATGATCTCGCACCACCCGACCTCACCCGCCTTGGACGTGGCCGCGGGCAAGATGTACTATACGGAGCCTTGGTGCCCACCACACAGACGCCTTCTACCCTAATCTTGTCCGCCACTGTCGGCGGCACTGCCATCTCCAGCAATGACAACGTGTCTGAAGCCACCGGCACGGTGGCCGTTACCGCCACCATGGACGAAGCCGCGCCCGCCGATGTTACTGTGGCCCTGCACAGGGACAGCGGCACCGCCACACTGAATACCGACTACACCCTGCCGCCCACCATCACCATCGCCGCGGACGCGATGAGCGGCTCCGCGGACATCGCCATCAACGACGACGCGCTGGACGAAGTGGACGAAGGCGTTACTTTTACCGCTGCCACCAGTGCCGGATTGACCGCGAATCTCACCTCGACTGCCTTCAGCTTCACCATCACCGACAACGACGACCCGCCCTTGGATCCCGCCTATACGAACCATATCACACATCAAGGCGACGGCCTGATGAATTATGCACGCCCCTCAGTTAAAATCACATATCACGTATATTTTCTGAGGCTCCAAGACGATTCGCGAGCAGTTGGCTAACCACCGCGAGATCGCCACGTGCAATGAATGCCATCGGCACATCGATCCATTGGGCTTTGCCCTAGAAAATTACAATCCCATCGGGGGGTGGTGCTACACTTACGGCCGAAAGAAGCCAAAGGTGGACGCGTCAGATGTGCTGGTCGATGGCACAGCGTTCAATGGGATTGTGCGCTTTAAGCAGATTCTTATGGCCAAGCAGGATCAATTTGCCCACTGCCTGACCGAGAAGATGCTGACCTATGCGACGGGTCGCACATTGGAAGCAGGGGATCGTCCCGAGGTGGATCGCATTGTGAGTGCCTTAAAAGCGCAGGGGTATGGTCTGAAAGACCTCGTGATGCTCGTGGCCACCAGTGAGCCGTTTTTGACCAAATAGCTAAGGGCTCAGAATGCGATGCTGTCGAAAATTTTCGGCTGAGTGCCGCGCGCCCCCAAAGTTACGATCTGAGTGCGGGCTTTGATGCGTGGTTCCTCACCATCAAGTTTGCCCACAACTTCAGCGTCATGGCTTTCAAACAGGTATTTGCTGTCTTGGTCGCTGGGCTCCAGTGGTGGTTCTGGGCCAAAAAATAAGTAGGGGCAACCCTTGTGGTTGCCCCCCTGTGGTTGACCAATCACCATTTCATGATCAAGATGCGAAATTGATGGACAAAGCTGACCCCTGGCCACTAATCCTGCCTATCCTTTCATCCCGAATATCCCGATTTGGGGTGGGGTGGACTTCTCACTACTCACTACTCACTTCTCACTTCTCGCCTATTGCACTTTGCACTTTGCACTTTGCACTTTGCACTTTGCGCGTTCTTCCTTAAATTTCCCCTCACAACCTTTGCCCCGCATTCGACCTTTCTGCTATGTCCATCAAATTTTTACATGTTGCCGACACCCATATTGGCGTTGAAAACTACGGCCGCCTCGACGCAGGTACAGGGCTTCACACGCGCTTGCAAGACTTTATCAAAAGCCTTCATTTTGCGTTTGAAGAAGCCCTTAAAGAGGAGGTCGATCTCGTTGTTTTTGCCGGTGATGCCTATCGCTCATGCGATCCCACGCCCACACACCAGCGCGAATTTGCATCCCTCATTCGCATGCTCAGTGCCCGTGAAATCCCCGTGGTCATGGTCACGGGCAACCACGACAGCCCCGTAGCTTATGGCAAAGCCTCATCGGTTGACATTTTTGGCACCTTAGGCACCAAAGGCGTCCACATTGCCTCTGAGGATCGCCTCATCACAATTCGCACAAAATCGGGGCCCATTCAAATAGCCTGTCTGCCTTGGCTGCACCGCAGCCGCCTGTTGGCGAAAGGCCCCTATCACAACCTGTCGCAAGAAGAAATCGTCGCGCAACTTCAAGACCTAGGCAGCCTCCTGATCGACAGTCTGGCAGCCCGGGTTGACCCCGATATCCCCGCGGTTCTCGTGGCCCATCTGGCCGCTGCGGACGCAACGTTATCCGGCTCTGAACAAACCGCAATTATTGGTCGCGATCCCGTCTTTCTCACCAGCACACTCGCCAATTCCGCGTTTGACTACGTGGCTTTGGGCCACATCCACAAATTTCAAGACCTCAACGCCAATGCCCAACCCCCGGTCGTGTATTCGGGTAGCATTGAACGCATTGATTTTGGCGAAGAAAAAGAAACCAAAGGCGTTGTCATGGCCGCCATTGAGACCCGCGCCGAGGAACGCGCGGCAGATGGGAATGCGAATCGCCGAACCACATCTTACAAATTTGTACGCACGCCGGCCCGACCTTTTTGCACGATATCCGTTGACATTGCCCGAGACCAAGACCCCACGACAGCCATTCTCGAAGCCATTGGCAAACACACCCTCACCGATGCCATTGTGCGCGTCATCTACGATTTGTCGGGCAACCGCACAGATACCGTTGACCTCAAAGCCGTGAAAAAAGCCCTTGAAGGCGCGTTTATGATCGCCAGTATCGCGCCCAAACCCCGAGTGCAAAAACACCAGCGGAGGGCCGGCATTTCAGAAGATATGGGCATTCAAGACGCGCTCCACGCATACTTGCAAAACCACCCCGATCTCGCAGACATTGGAAAAGACCTTCAGAATTACGGCGCGCAACTCGAAGCCGAACTCAGAGGTAGCGAATGATTCCCATCAGCCTTTCCCTCCAGAACTTCCTCAGCTATGGCGAAAACGTGCCGCCCCTCGATTTTTCGGGCTTTCACGTCGCCTGCATCTCCGGTCGCAACGGTCACGGCAAATCCGCCCTGCTCGATGCCATCACCTGGGCCCTGTGGGGAGAGGCTCGAAAATCCGGCAGTGAACGCCGCCCCAACGACGGGCTGTTGCGGATTGGCGCCACGGAAATGCAGGTCCATTTTGAATTTTACTTGGAAGGAGACCGCTATCGCGTCAGCCGCAACTTTCGCAAGACCGGCAAAAGCGCGACCTCGCGTCTCGAACTCCAGATTTTCTCACCGGAAACGGGCGGATACAAAACCCTCTCTGAACAAGGTGCTGTGCGCCAGACCCAGAACCGCATCGACCTCCTGTTGCGCATGACGTATCAAACCTTTATCAACTCGGCTTTTTTGCTTCAGGGTCGCGCGGACGAATTTACGCGCTGCAAGGCGAGCCAGCGAAAAGCCCTCCTCTCAGACATCCTGGGGTTATCGCATTACGACGACCTGTCCGCGCTGGCGCGAAAGCATGCACACGAGAAAGACATAGAACGCGCAACCGCCCGTGCAAAAAAGGATGACATCGCGCAGGCAGTTGAAAAACGCAGTGAATTTGTGGCGCAGCGCGATGAGGTTGAGGTCCAACGCCGTGAAGTCGAGCGCGAATTGGAACGCGCGGAAAAACGCCAAACAACACTGCAAAAAATACATACCCAACGCGAACTCGATGAAGCCGAGCGCGACGCCCTGCAAAAGGACCTGTCGCGCGTAGAATCGGAAACGCGGGAAAGACAAACCGAGTGTGAAAAATTTCAAAAAAATGTGGAGACCTATCGCGCCATCCTCGACAGACGCAACGAAATCGCAAGCGCAGCCGAACAACATCGGGATTTGCAAAAAGAAGACGCGGATTTGCAAAAAAAACTCCACGCATTGAGACCACTAGAAAAACGCGAAAGAGAACTCGATCAAAAAATCGCGGAGCAGTGCCACGAAGTGAAACGTCGCCTCGGCGAATGGCAAGTACACGTTGAGCAAGCAGAACGCGCATTGCGAGAAACAGAAACGCTTTTGGCAGACCGCCAAACCATTCAAGCGCAGGTCGAGACATTGCGCCGCGCCAAGGAACGAGACCGAGAATGGGAAGCCCTGCGCGAAGGCAGGGAACGCACCGAGCGCAGCATTCGAGACATTGAGCGGCAAATCGAAAGCACCTGTGCGGAACTGCAAGTGAGCATCAACACGCTCGCGCAGCAATTGCGCCAGACCGATGCGATAGGAGCCGAACGGGAGTCCCGCATAGAAACGCGGCGATCTCTGCGCGCACAAACCCAGCAAATCCAATCCATCGAAGCCCAACGCGAGGACATTCGCAGCCGAGGTAGTGCCCTCAAAATCCAGATCGAAACCGATTTGGATCGCCTCAAAACGCTGCGCCAGACCTGTGAAGACATCGCCCAACAACAGCAAACCCTGCAAAGTGTTCGGGACGCTTCATGTCCGCTGTGCGGCAGCGAACTCGACCAGGCCCACCGCGAAGAAGTAGCGGCCAAACTCTCGAATCAGTTGCGCGAACTACGCACGCAAATCGCGCAATTGGAATCCGACATTCAAAAAGCCGAAGCAGAACGCGAACAGTATCGGCGTCGCTATCAAGACCTCAAAAACCAACTCGCCCAAAGCGACGGACTCAGCCAACGCCTCGCCGAAGCCGAAGCCGCGGTGAAAGAAGCGGAAAATGCCCTGCAAACTCGCGAGACCTTGGCGGCTGAAATCCACGCCCTAAAAGCCCAATTGCGCGAACAAACCGAGAACAGCCCGGAAGCGCGCGCATTGTCCAATGCCCGACGCTCGCTCGAAAATCTGGCTTACAACCCGGATGAACATCGCACCTTGCGCGAAAAATTCAAAGAACTCGAATCGGTTGAAGCGCGAAATGCCGAACTCCAGGTTGCCCGAGAACGCCGGAAAAAAATCCTCGCGGAATTGCCCGAATTTCGCCAAAAACGCGCCCTCGCGCAGCAGTGGCTTACGGAAAAAAAATACGCGCCCAAAGAACGCGACGCTCGCGAACAAATCCGCAATCGCATCCGCGACCTGAATTACAATGCCGAATACCACCAGCGAGTTTCCCATCAACTCGCCGACCTTCGCGACGCGCCCGCGCAATTCGAACGCTTGCAAGCCGCAGAACGCGACTTTGACAATGCACGAGCGCACGTCACTGCCGCAACGAGGCGTCTGAAAGAACTCACCGCGCGACAGGGGCAAATACAACGGCGTCTGAAAGAACTCACCGCAGCCATCCACCGCGCGGCATCCACCCTTGAAGAAGCCAATGCCCTAGAGAAAACCATCGCGGGGATGCGCGCCAAACGCGATGACCTGTCTCAGCAACACGCGGTCCTGCAAGATCGAATCGAACGCTGCGACGCGCAACGCGCAGAACAGGACGCGGTCGACCAAAAAATCAAATCCTGCGACCGCGACATTCGCATCTATCGCGAACTCGTCACCGCGTTTGGCAAAGATGGCATTCAGGCCCTCATCATCGAACAGGCCATTCCGGAAATCGAAGAAGAAGCCAATCGCATTCTGGCGCGCCTGACCGATAACCGCACCCAAATCGCCATGGAATCTCTGCGCGACCTCAAAACCGGGGGCACGCGCGAGACCCTCGACATCAAAATCAGCGACGAACTCGGCGAACGCAATTACGAACTCTATTCGGGCGGCGAAGCCTTTCGCATCGACTTTGCCATTCGCATTGCCCTGTCCAAACTTTTGGCCCGCCGCACCGGGACGCGCCTTCGCACCCTGGTCATCGACGAGGGATTTGGCACACAAGATGCCGAAGGGCTCGACCACCTCGTGGAAGCCATTCAGGCCATCAGCCAGGATTTTGAAAAAATTCTGATCATTACCCACGTCGAATCGCTCAAACAGGCATTTCCCGTGCATATCGAAGTCACCAAATATCCCGATCAGGGGTCGCGCTTCGAGGTCCTCTACTAAATGCCCGAACCCGACCGTCCCGCTTGGCTCGAAATCGATCTGTCGGGCATTGCGGGCAACATTTCTGCTGTTTGTCAGTATGTCGCGCCAAAAACCCGGGTTATGGCCGTTGTCAAAGCCAATGCGTACGGGCACGGTCTCATCCCCGTTGCCAAAGCCGCCCTCAAAGGCGGCGCGTCTGTCCTTGGCGTTGCCCTGCCGCAAGAAGGCATTGCCCTTCGCAACGCGGGCATTCGCTCCCCCATTGTCGTACTCGCGCCCGCCCTGCCCGAACAGGCCGAAAGCCTCGTTGCCCACAACCTGTCTCAAACCATCGGCAGTTCCACCGCGATACGCGCGTTGGAAACCGCGGCCAAACGCCGTGAGACACGGGCGCGCGTGCATCTCAAAGTCGATACCGGCATGGGGCGCGTGGGCCTGTCTTGTAACGACGCCTTGGGCCTCGCCGAAAAAATTGCCGCGAATCCCCACTTATTTTTTGAAGGTATTGCAACGCATGTGGCATGGGAACGCGCAGAGGATATGGATAAGGCACATCGTCAAATTAAAATATTCGCCGCCTGCACGTCCAAACTTGCCGATATCTCAATTCAGTGGCGTCATGCTGCCAACAGCGCGATGACGGTTCACACGCGCGCATCGCATTTTGACCTCGTGCGCGTGGGGTTGCTCACCTACGGCATTCCACCGGCTCAGGGCGCCGGCGACCTTGCGCTTTCTCCCGCGCTCTCCCTCAAAGCGCGCGTCGCGCAAGTGCGAGATTTCGCGAGCGGTCAAACCCTCAGTTATGGCGGCACCTGCACGCTTGCGCGCGCTTCTCGCATTGCCCTCGTGCCTTTGGGGTATGCCGATGGATACAGCCGCCGCCTGTCCAACCGCGCGCGCGTCCTCGTGTGCGGAAAACCCTGCCCGGTTGTCGGCGCAGTTTGCATGGACATGATCCTCGTCGATGTCACCGATATACCGCCGATTTACCCCGGTGAAGAGGTCGTCCTGATCGGGCAACAGGGCGACCACAAAATCGCCGTGGGCGACCTCGCCCAATGGGCAAATGGCATTCCACACGAAATTGTTTCCCAACTCCGCGCGCGCCTTCCTCGGCGATATGTTTCATAAAGAGCCATTGCCTTCCTGTCCAATTCCAGTTATCCTACTCGTACGCACCAACGTTGCACAATCCGCTATTTGCATTTCACTACTCTATGACTTACGAAAATTTGGGGGAGAGGCAGTGACGCTTGAAGAATACCATAAGAAATACAAAAGCCGAATTACTCAAGAAAGTGAACGGCTCTTTATTGACGAGTTTCTATAGATACCCTCAGACAGCCTTACGAATTGAGCAAATTTCCTCGAGATTGGTTTAACTACATTGTCGTAGATGAGGTTCACCACGGCCAGAGTCCAACTTATCGAGAGATATTGGACTACTTTGAGCCTGCTTTTATGGTGGGAATGACAGCTACACCAGATAGAACCGACCGACGAGATATATTTGAACTCTTTGGCTATAATAAAATCTACGAAGTGCCGCTTCATCAGGCTATAGAAGAAGGACACTTAGTGCCGTTTATCTATTACGGTCTTACTGACAATGTTGATTATTCAAAAATCCGCTTCCAAAATCAAAGATACCGGGTTGATGATCTTGAAAGACATCTTATTATTTTGGAACGGAACGAAGCAGTTATTAGAGAGTATTTGGAGAAGGGTGAAGGGGACAAGGCAATAAGGGATGTTAAAGAAAGCGGCAGACGCCAGCGAAAAATAGAGTATGAATATTCAACCGGATGTGAAGTCCACTTTGATGCTGAGGTTGAGGAAATTCTCAATCGACAAGATGCAAAAGAGCTTGGGGTCACCAAAGAAGATTTGAAAGAAGCATATTTTGCCCTTGCTGAAACCCTGGGTAGAAAACCGAGCCGAGATGACCTAAACGAGCACAGCGAGTATAAATCCGCTGTATATATGAGAATCTTTGGGTCTTGGGTGAAATTTCTCAGAGAAGTTGGCGAATATACTGAAGCCAGTTATCACTACCCTCAAGGCACTCATATAGGTCATATTCTATCGCTTCTCTCTATCTTTGGGGCAGGACAGCGCGACGAAACCCACCTCAATGATGAATATATCCGTCTGCGTGGTGGGCTTGGTAAAGGTCGCTTATCAACCTACCGCCGACAGGTGAAGTATAAACTTCAGGCTGCAATGGAACTTGGCATTCTCACTGACGATAGGAACTATCCCGAAGATGCAGAATACGTCTTAGATTTAACACCGCGCGGGAGAGAATTGTATTCTTCTCTCGAGCCACTGCTCAATCAGATTGACTTGGAATTTCCAAGAGGAGATGATGGCATACCAAGCACACGGATGAGAATGAGTGAAGCTGATTTTAATTTTTCTATTCGACAATTCACAAACGAAAATCATCAGGCTCGAAATCTGTTTTTCCGTGTGTTCCTCAATATGCATGCTGTTCAACAGATGCTTGCATTTCTTTATCATATTTGCCGTTCTCGAACTGTACATCGGAATGAATGCCCTTAAAAAGCGCGGGGTGAACCATTCTTCTTTAGAAGGGCTTGATCACGCTCTGCCTGACCAAACCTTTCACGCCATTTTGGTCATGGATTGCTGCGACTTACTCGCTCAGCTTCCCGATAACTCGGTGCAACTTATTATTTGTGATCCGCCATACAACATCCAGATGGAAGAATGGGATAAGCATTCAAACTATATCGAATGGTCAGCTACTTGGTTGGGAGAAGCTGAAAGAGTGCTCGTTCCAACAGGGAATATTGCGATCTTTGGCGGACTACAATACCAGGGTGAGGCAGGATCGGGCGATCTCCTGACAATCATTTCACACATGCGAACTAAGAGCCAGATGTTGTTGGTGAATCTCATCATCTGGCATTACCCAAATGGCATGAGTGCCCATCGTTTCTTCGCCAATCGGCATGAGGAAATTGCTTGGTTCGGCAAAACAAAGAAATATTATTTTGATCTTGATGCCGTGCGGGAGCCTTATGATGAAGTAACCAAAAAAGTCTATCTCAAGGATAAGCGACTACGGCCAGCAAGCGTTGAAAAAGGACGCAATCCCACTAACGTATGGCATATATCTCGTCTTAATGCAAATGCAAAAGAACGAGTTGGACACCCGACTCAAAAACCCCATCTTGTCATACAGCGTCTTGTTCGGGCTCTCTCTTACCCTGGTTCTACTGTGCTTGATTTTTTCGCTGGCAGTTGCATCACAACCAGAGTTGCCATTGAGGAGGGTCGCCACAGTATCGCCAGTGACATTGATCCCGTAATCGACGAATATGTCGAACAGCAACTCGAAAAAGTGGGGGTTCAAGATACGCCTCTTTTTGACAAATTTATAGAATACAACATATTGAAAGGCGACCTTTCCAATCATCCGATATTTGGAGACGTGGAAGTTTTGGTGTCACAATGAGGAGTGTTTTGTCTATGAGATCCGTTCTGTTTCTTCTGCTCTTGTGCGTGGGATGTGGCGACCACCTGCCCGAATCCCTCGGGCCTGCCCGCAAACTGATCGTCCTCGCGGATTCTGCCGATTGGCCGACACTCGAAGGCCCTCTTCGAGAAATTTTTGAAACGGTAATTTATACGCCCCAGGCCGAGCGCGTGTATGAAATTGAACTGGGCAATGTCAACTTCTTTTACCCACACAAACACTTTCAGCGCAAAAGCCTCATGGTCATTGCCCCCCTCGATGCCGATCATCCCACCGCGCAATTCGTCAAAGACATCCTCAGCCCCGACGTGCAACAGGCCATTCGGGATGGCCGCGCGCCCGCGTCATGGAAAAAAGACGTGTGGGCGAAAGATCAAACTCTTTATGTCGTGTCGGGAAAAAACTTAGCGGTGACCCTTGAAAACCTCTACATGGAGTCCGACCGCTTGTATCGCGAGTTGGAAAATGCCGTCGATCACAGCGTGCGAGAAAACGTCTATAGCTTTGGCGAACGCAAAAACATCACCCGCGAACTGGCCGATACCTATGGTTGGAGCGTGCGCGTGCCCTTTGCCTATCGCATCCTCGAAGCCTATCCCGACAGTGGCTTTGTCGTGCTTGCCCGAGACAACCCCAACCGCTGGCTCTCGGTCTATTGGGAATCGGATGTACACCCCGACCAACTCACCGAAGACTGGTGTATTCAAAAGCGCGACGACATCACGGGGCGGTGGTTTGGCGGCGACCGCATCGTGCCCGGCGAAGTCGCGGTGGCGCAGGTCGAATTTGCGGGCAAACTCGCCCTGGTGCTTCAGGGCCTTTGGGAAAACGAAGCCGCGTGGAAAGGCGGCCCGTTCAAGAGCTATGCCTTTGTCGATGTGGACCTCAATCGGTTCTTTTTTATCGACATGGGCATCTACTCCCCCAATAAAAAAAAGGCCCCCATTTTGAGACAGGTGGACCTCGTCGCCAAATCTTTCACCATCAATCGGGCGTTTTTTCATCAGGCATCTACAGATGAACGTCGGCATGTCCCCGCGGGTGTAAGCGGGGGGGAATAGAATAGGAGCGTTCCATGCTAACCACATATATTCAATCCGCTATGAAACACGCGAAATACGAGATCCTCGACGATCAAACGTTCTATGGCGCGATTGTAGGCTTTCAAGGCGTGTATGCCAGATACCATAGAAAGGTGCCGCGAGGAATTGCAATCTGTGCTTGAAGGTTGGATCATCCTCGGTTTGAAGATGGGGCATCCGCTTGACCGCTTTTCAAAGGAGTTACGATGAACACCGCAGCAAAAGTGCGACAAACCCAGCGCGACCATGAACGCATTGCCTGGTGGGAAGAAGCCAGATTTGGCATGTTCATTCACTGGGGCCTGTACGCGATTCCCGCTGGCAAATGGAAGGGCAAAGCCATTGAAGGCATTGGCGAATGGATTATGCGGCGCGCGGAAATTCCCGTCGCGGAATACGAACAACTCGCCTCAAAATTCAATCCCGTAAAATTCAATGCCGATGCCATTGCCAAACTCGCGCGGGACGCGGGGATGAAATACCTCGTCATCACGGCCAAACACCACGATGGCTTTGCCATGTACGACTCACCGTGCAGCGACTACGACATCGTCGATGCCACGCCATACCGCAAAGACGTTATGGCCGCCCTTTCCAAAGCCTGCCAAAAATACGGCATCCGCCTCTGCTTCTACTACTCTCAAGATCAGGATTGGCACGACGCCAATGCCTCGGGCAATGACTGGGATTTTGACCCTGCGACAAAAGACTTCGCCCATTATCTCGAAAACAAAGTCAAACCCCAAGTGCGCGAGTTGCTCACGCAATACGGGCCCATCGGCCTGATATGGTTCGACACGCCCGTCTCTATTTCTCTGGAACAAAGCCAGGCGCTCTCCCGCCTCGTCCATCGCCTGCAACCCGACTGTCTCGTGAGCGGTCGCGTGGGCAATGGCGTGGGAGACTACGGCAGCCTGGGCGACAATCAGATCCCCACGGGTCGCCTCGAAGGGTATTGGGAAACGCCTGCCACACTCAACGACACTTGGGGCTACAAAACCGACGACCACAATTGGAAAAGCGTCAAAACCCTCCTTCATCTGCTCGTCGATCTCGCCAGCAAAGGGATCAACTATCTGCTCAACATCGGGCCGCGCGCGGACGGCAGCGTGCCGATGCCGAGTGTCAATCGCCTTCGCGCCATTGGCAAATGGATGCAAACCAACCACGAAGCCATCTACGACAGCAAAGCCACGCCCTATCCGTATGAATTTCCCTGGGGCGGCATCACGCAGAAAGGCAACCGCCTCTATTTGCTCTTTACCCGATGGCCCGGCGAGCGTTTTGTCCTTCTCGGCCTGCACAACCGCGTCAAAAAAGCGACCCTGCTCGCGGACAACCGCGCGCACATCGCGGTGTCTCAAACCCGCGACAATGATTGCGACATGCTGGAACTGCGCCTGCCCAAATGCCCCGACCCGAATGTCTCGGTTGTCGCCCTGGATCTCGATGGCGCGCCCGAGGTCGATCAAACCGCCCTCCAACAAGCCGATGGCAGCATCACCGCGATCGCCGGCATGATGACCCTGCACGCGTCCAAATCGGAAACACCGCTTCGCATTGGCGAAAGCGGCGTGATTGAAAATTGGTTTGACACATCCAACTGGGTTGCGTGCGACTTCAAAGTTTCCCAACTCGGTACTTTTGAAGTGCGCGTCCACACCAGCGCGCTCCGCCGCGCGCGCGAATGGACAGGCGGGCACAAAGTGCGCGTTGACATTTCGGGCAAAACATTCCGCAAAACCATCACACCCGACGCCTGGAGCGACAGCCCCAAAGCGCGCTATTTTCCCGAAGCCGCAACCCTCATCGGCCATGTCCAGATCGAAACCCCCGGCGTTCACACGGTAGAAATTCGCGCCGAATCCATCAACAAAAAATCTCGAGCGGGATTGTCCATCTCGGCCATCACCCTCACGCGCGTGGACAAATAGACGAATCAGCGAATAGACGAAACCCCGCCCATCCCCCGGAATCAGGATTTTCAGGATAGAAGGATTTTCAGGATTAACGATCAGTGCGCTGATGAACTGCTATCGCAGTTGTACCCCGTTGCGTAGATTTGCTTTACAATACTTCCGGACAGTTTTGGAAATCGGGCGCACAAGAGCCACCTACCCCTCTTATGGCTTGCCACAAAGCATGTTCCGCAATGATTTTATGCGAAAAGCACAAAACACCTGTCTGCCGCGTCATTCCCGAATGGTTCTATCGGGAACAGGCAGGGGTGCAGGCCATCCTATATTTTTGTGATTTTTGTGCCTTCTGTGGCTATCCAAAAAAAGTGTCCGAACGATTGGCTTTAAGAACCTGTTTGAAAATCCCTCGGCGTCAGTCGCAGCGGTGTCTTGTGCCGCAGTTCGCGTTCAAATATGGCACATGCCTGCCTATCGCGCTGCTTTGGCAGACAGGTTCATCACTGGATAGAATCATTCCAGTGCAGGCTCTGTCTATCCATGTCTTAAAATAGCTTCTAAGGAGGATGCTATGCCATTGGAATTGATCGCCCTGTCTCCCGAAGAGATGACATTGCGGGAATACGAGGTGCCAGAGGGTAAAAAAGAACAGATGCGGGTGCAGAGTCTGTACGCCGCAGCCAAGCACGGAACCGAGATGTCGGGGGTGAAAGGGTATAGTGGTCAGCGCGGACGATATGATGAGAAACTCCAGGTGTTCCCGGGCAAGGGCACGGGCCGGGCATCGCGCGTGGGCAATATGTTTGTGGGAACCGCCACAGCAGTGGGCGCAGGCGTGGAAGGGTTTGCAGAAGGAGATGTGGTTTTGGGTTACGGCCCGTTTCGAGAAGTCCATGTGGTCTCGACAGAACGGTGCTGGAAGATGCCGCACGGGTTTTCGTGGCAGTCCGCGGTCTGTTTGGATCCAGCGGATTTTGCCATGGGTGCTGTCAGGGATGGACAAGTCCGGATCGGCGACAGCGTCGCCGTGTTTGGGATGGGTGCCATAGGGCTGATGGCAGTCCAGATCGCCAAACTTGCCGGAGCACATCCGGTGATCGCGGTCGATCCGCTGGCAAATCGCCGACAGGCGGCCCAAATCTGCGGTGCCGATCTGGTACTTGATCCCACAGCCTGTGATGCGGGCGTGGAAATCAAAAAGGCAACCGCCAATAGCGGGGTGGATGTGGCGATTGAATACAGTGCCAGTGTACACGCCCTACAAGCCGCGGTGCGCGGGGTGGCATTTGGAGGCAATGTGGTGGCGGGTGCCGCGCCACCGCCCTATGGGGCCGGGTTGGATTTGGGTGCAGAAGCGCATTACAACCGCCCCAATCTCATTTTTTCGCGGGCGTGTAGCGAACCGAATCGGGAACATCCCCGATGGGACGAAAAGCGCATTTACGCCACCTGCTGGCGGCTGCTCACCGAGGGCAAACTCACGGGAGAACCGATTGTGACGCCCATAGTGGCGTTTGAAGATCTCGTGACAGAATATCCGAAAATTGCCAGCAATCCCGAGACAAATATCAAGCTAGGGGCTTTTTTTCAATAGCGAAAGGTTTTTTATTTTACCAGATGGAGAAATTCGTGAATCAGATCCTCCCAAAAAAAATCGAAGACGCAAAGCCTACGCCTCGAAGCCCATCGCCAGTCGGCTGCGGTGGCCCAAAGTGCCCTTGAACGCGAAGACCAAGCCTTTATTGACGCAATCACTGTTCGAGATGGCGCATGAAACGTGTGAAGCGTGGATTGAGCAGCTTCTGTTTCCAGTGCGGTTCCACGGAGCTCTGACCAATCGCGACTCGTTCCTCGTTGACGTCGATCTCGACCAACTCAAGGCGCGTATCGCAGATTATTTTAATCGGGATTCAAGCCATGAAGAGATCGCTCGGCACTATCCTGTTGCGATGAAAACCACGGCAGGTTTCAACGCTCGCGCAATGCTCTGCTTGAACGCGGTAGCCTAGATGAGGCTGGATTTATCCGCTTTACCTATCGACCATTTGATAACCGCTGGCTCTACTGGGAAGCAGATATCGGTCTGCTTGATCGCCCGCGTGCTGACTACAAACCGCATGTGTTTGAAGGAAACCTGTGGTTGTCTGCCGCTCAGCATCTACGCAGAGGAGCAACCGAACCTCAAGCTATCTTCACAGAAATTCTCGGATCTCATCACTTGATCGAGCGTGGCTCTAACATGTTCCCTGCATATCTCCGTAACGACGATCTCGGTACCGACGGAACCAGCGTGCAACGCCGCCCCAACCTATCGCCTGACGCCCAACGCTATCTCGAACGCCTCGACCTTGGCGTGGAGGACGTATTTCACCACGTCCTCGTCGTGCTTCACGATCCCGCCTACCTCAACGCCAACGCGGACGCGCTCAGAATGGGTTGGCCGCGCATCCCGCTTCCCGATTGGCCCGATGGCAAAGCCAAAGGCGCGGCCCATACCCTCGCCCAATCCGCGGCTCGCGGGCGCGAATTGGCACAACTGCTCGATCCCGACACGCCCGTGCCGGGTGTCACTCAGGGGAAATTGCATCCGGAAATCGCCACCACTGACGGGCGCAATATGGCGGGCGATGATTTTGCAGTGACCGCGAAATGGGGCCGAGCGGGTCGCGCAGTGATGCCGGGCACAGGCAGAGCGATTGAACGCGACTACACTCCTGACGAGCGCGCCGCTTTAAGCGACGCCCTTCCCGCGCTCGGCGAGACCGCGTTTGACATCTACCTGAACAACCGAGCGTACTGGCGCAATATCCCCACCGCTGTCTGGCACTACAAACTCGGCGGCTATCAGGTGCTCAAAAAATGGCTGTCGTATCGGGAACGTGCGGTTCTTGGACGGGCGTTGTCAGCGGAGGCAGTCGAGTACTTCACCGACACCGCGCGACGGATCGGCGCGATATTGTTGGTGAACAGCAACCACAGCACAGGCTTTGCCTACAACGGAGCGAAGCGAGTATGAACAGGGATGGGAACAAGAAGAAGGTCGTACGAAAAATCGTACGACCTTTTTTTGGGAGTCAGCGGCCTTATCATTTGAAGATTCGTCAGTAACGGTTGTTCCGCATTTTCTCGAGTTCCTCACTGACCAAATTAAACGGCAATTGGAAGAAGTTGAAACGATCATAGAGCGGAGACAGTAGGGGATGAATAATCTCCGCGAGATTGTCTTGTACCTGTTGCTGAGTGATATGTCTCTTCAATGTGACCTCATCCGTACGCGAGTAGTAAATATCAGGCATAAACTGGTCGTGAGACACCTCGGCCAAGCACCGACCATTCAATCCCGTGAAACGGCAGTAAATGGCAATTTGATCTACTTCTTCAAATGTTTCTGCAAAGCGGCTTGAAAATAATAATCCCTCGCCAATACGCAAAATTGGGCGGGTGACTCCAAACATGCGGCCAGGATTATTTTGGTAACTTTCTGGACTATCCTCATAATATCCACGGATCGTATAGAGTTTTCCATCGCGTGAAACTCGCCAAAAGTCACAAAATGACGGATCTGTGTGTATCCCAGTGGGATTTGTTGGACGGCCAACCCAGGCTTCTACAGAATTTTCATAGGGATATGGCTTCCACTCTTGTATATTATTTCAATTTAAGAATGGGGGCCATCCCGACAATTTGATCCGTCTTGCAACATCAAGACGGTTTTCAAGTTCGGCGAGGCTATTCACCGGTTCCGCACCCACTAAAGCAAAACCCATCTCATAGTAGCCGTGAGGGAACCGAGATGGAGCGTCATCAGGCTCATTCGACACCAATTCCTTCCAACGATCACGGGCAGCAGTGCAGTAATCCTTCAACTCGTCAAGCGTACTGGGCATTGGGGTTTGCGTTTCGACACTTCCCGTGATAATAGATCGGATCGATTCAAGCATATCGTCTCGTGTAGCCCTTACGCAGCGATTAAGCAAAGTACGCCATTCACCCTCAGTCTGTGGTTCCTCACTACGTGGACCTGGTTTTCGAACGTAGCAACGGTGCAAGGCGATGATTCCCTGACACTCGCGCCTACTCATTACAGGTACGGTGAGTGTACCAGGCACAAAGACAACCGGATGCGCTACTTTTGTAACTGAATGTGTTACAGTGTGCATCTCACAGTGAAATTCTGGTTCGGCATATCGTCGGCTGCGTTTATGGCGTCTTGTGTAATCGCTGGGATGGCTTCTGGACGTGGTTGTGACTGAAGGGCTTGGCCCTGCTCCGCAAAGCCAAGGACATGGCTAGTCGACGACGTTCCCTTACACGATCAGAACCTCTCGGGAAGAACGGTAAAGCCTTCTTGATAACCCGCATCACGCAGTCGCCGATCAAAAGCTACAAAGCCATGTCCCGTTGTGAGCCCCTGACACCACAGGATAGCTGCGGCGAGTTGTAACGCATCCGCGGCCCGCAATGGATGCACAGCCAATAACCGTTCGGCTGTACCGCGCAATGCCTCACTCGGTTGCATCTCTGTCCAGCTTTGGGTCAAGGTATGCAACACATGGCGAGCGGCGCGTTCGTCAGTGGGTGTCAAACTACCCTCTCGTCTCTGACGTATCAGGGCAGAAATACACTCAATGCGTGTGCCCCACCACACGACAAGGGACGGATCCCCGACAAGGATTTCTTGTACCGTGGCTGAGGTAGGCTCCTGCACACAAAGCGGCACAATAGCCGATGTATCCCAAAATTTCACCAGCCTTCTTCCCGTTCCTGTAAGACTGTCGAGCGCACTGTTGCATGGGGGTCTGTGGGGCGCGGCAGGTCCCAAAAATCTGCGGGCAAGGGCTTTTCTCCGCGCTTGAGAAGACCTTTTTGTTCCATGGCTTTCAGATACTCAGGGGAAGACACCGGATGCGCGATGGGCAACAAACGCGCAATGGGACGGCCCTGTTCGGTAATGATCACTTCTTCACCGGCTTTGACCTGACGCAAGCACGCGCGCAACGAGGTTTCGAGTTGTGACACAGTTGTGGTTTGCATGGCATATCCTTTCTCGTTAATACTCTCAGACCAATATAGTCACTATCATCTCGTTGAGCAAAGTCGTCGCTCTGTTTCTGGCGTTACAGGCCAATTCAAATGCCTCTTGACGACGGGATTATTTTGCATCAGATGGCTACAAGTTGTGGTTTCTAACAGATACTTGTTCATTGGTCTTCTGTTCCTCTATGACTCAAAACGCGTCGGCTGTTTTGCTTCTTTTGTTCCCTGCAAAAGTGATTTGATGTCCTCATGAGTGATATGGGGCGATTTTTCCATTGCCTTGATCAGGCGTTGGGCAATCGGATTTTTTCGTTTCTGTTCCGACAAGGTCTCCTGTCCTTTGGCTTTCCATGTTAGAAATTCGAGGTAATCTTTCAGTTGTTCCGTCTCTCTGTCTGGAAGCCTATCCACTGCCTTATGTCTCCATTCTCTTGTTGGTGTCTGCATGGTTGATCCCTCCTTATCTCAAGTTTTCGCTGTGTTTACTGCCGTCTCTTGACGACATCGCACATGTCGGGTAGGGCTGAATGTAAACAGGGGATCAGATATTGTCAATTGTGGATGGCCTGTTGTTGGACATTTTGCTGGTCGCCGCAACCGAGCAAAAAAAACGCGATTGACAAACGCGAATCCATCTAAATATATTTTGGATCACCGCGTGGTTGTGTTTCGCATGTGCAGGATGACGGCAATTCATAATGGAGTACGACTTACGCCATGTAGCACCTAAAAACAAAGAAGCCCATGCCCAAGTATGAAATCCCCGCGGTACATGTATAACCGGTGGGAAAATCGCGCCCGCCAGCCGTGACGCGTACCGCAGTTTCGAGGCTCAGGTTTTGATAGGGGCCTATCAGCAGCGTGGGCGCGAAATAGGTCAAGTGCCTGGCTTCGCTGGGCAGTTCGAGATTCAAAACCCGGGGCGGTTTGCCCCTGATGCCCTCCAATTCGAGGACAGAGATCAAAATGCCCGACCTGGACGAGCGCACGCCCCGGGTTGAGGAGCATGCACTTGTACCACATACTTTTATATCTTATCGATTTTATTGAAATTATTGGGGGGAGGAATAGATGATGATAGCAGCGATTCTCCTTGATATTTTGTTTCACAATCACCATCGCCAAAATTACGCAGACCCTGACCGGCTTCGCGTACTCGCCGGCCACCATCACCTTCGGCGATGCCACGCCCACACTGACCCCGCCGACGAGCAACTTGGTCGGCGCCACGATCACCTATGCCACTGCCTCTGCCAACTGCTTGGTCGATAGCGGCACAGGCGCGCTGACCATCTCGGGCGGGGGCGACTGCGAAGTCACCGAATTCACTGTGGCGGGCTTGCCCGACAATGCCGCCGGTGAGATGTACACGTTTGCGGTGCGTTCTGTGAACGAAGCCGGGCAAAGCGACACAGTAGCCGAGATTATGGCGGCTGTCATCCCCACGTTCACCGAGTGGATGGTGCTGCTGTTGAGCCTGGCGATGATGGCTTATTTGTTCAGGCGCAGGATGTCGGGCATTGTGTCTGGCGCGTTCAAGAAGGTGGCGTCCTGACAATTTTTCCACACATTCCATTCTAATCAAAAAAAGACCGTCCAATGGGCGGTCTTTTTTTTGTGCTTTTATTGTTAGGTTAAGTAAGTCAATACACGGATTTGAAGAACCACTGAACAACATGGGCTTCTTTGTTTTTATAAATTTCACCAGCCTTTATTTTTTAACTCGTGTTTATCCGCAAAATCCAATTCGCTTTGGGATTACGTCAACGCCTCCCCATGCCTTTTGTAAAGACTTTGCCCTGTATGATTTTGTGCGCGGCCTGCCCGCCATACATCTTGAACCGCGCAAAGCCCTGTCCGCATTTTGGGCAGCGCATATCCCCCTGAGTGTTGTCTTCCACAATCCGCGCGACGATGCACTTCACCAAGCCGCCTCGCCCGCCTTTGCGGTATTTGTACAGCCGTGTTTTGCATTTCACACAGCAGATTGAAATGGTCCGAATGTCTTTGCGTGCCATAAAAAAATCGAACGCCCTACAGAGAGATAACGACTCACGGACGTTATGCTATGCAGCGACTGTATATCTTGTAACTCTGGCAGATGGTTTCATCTGTTCAACACCCGCACATCTCCTTGTCGAATGGTGATGCCCTGCGTGTCGAAATGGTTCAACAACGGCACGGCAAATTTGCGCGTGGTGCCGATCAAACTGCGAAATGTCGATACGTCGATCTCGCGGTTTTTTTCGAGATAATCAACCAATTGCCGCGCCACATCTGCGACGACTTCGGGATGGAATAATAAGGTATCGTCCAGACGCACCAGACTGCCCGTTGCCTGCATCGCCGCCACCACATCGCGCACGGATTTCGCGCGGGCCTGGACAGACTCGGGCAATGTCCTTAAGTCCTCGGGCGTCGCGCCGCCATCTTTTAATATTCGCGCAATCTCATCGCGCAGGGCCTCTTGCTCGGGCGTCAATGCAATTTTGTGATCGCGCAACTTGATCAACGCGCGTTCACTTTTTAAGACCCCCGTGTGAATGAGGTGTTCGACCCCGTGCGCAAACAAATCGTCAGCAGGGTCCCCCGCTACCCATGCGCGGAGTTCATCGCGCCGCGCGCCCGATCTAAGGGGATGTGCCTCGTGAAAGACCCGCATCGCATCGCCAATGCCATCCAGCAAATCCCGCCAGCATTTCGCGTGGACATACCGCGTGTTGCCCGCCTGTACATAGCGGATCACATCGCCCGAATCCACGAGTGCTTTGAGGTGGGCTTCGATCTCGCTTGCCGACAGTGCCATTTCGAATGCGAGTTGCAATGCGGTGCGCGGTTGCCAGCGCGCGGCCTTTACGCGTGCCAACAAGACCTGTGTGGGGTCGTCTTGCTCCAACTCTCGCAGCGCGTCATTGACATCCTCCCGAAACCGTCGGTGCTTCACCGGGCGCGGGTCGAGCACCACGCCACCGCCCAGCGTCTGCACGGGTGAATACCGCCGGATCACAAAGCGGTCGCCCCGCGCGGCCACGCCGGGCTCTTCCAAGCGCAACTGCACGAGTTGCGACTCCCCCGGCAACAGGGTCTCACCTTCGAGCAACACCACGCGGGCCAAGACTTCGCGCGGCCCCAGATGCAGATGTACGCGCGTGCGGTTTGTCACCGGTGCGGGCGCGTCGGGCAGCATGTGCAAGCGCGCGTCAATCATATACGTGGTCTCAAAATAGCCCGCTTGCGCGAGGAGGTCCCCGCGCGACACCTCCTCAACTTCCACGCCGCTCACATTGATGGCCGCGCGCGCGCCCACCCGAGCGACTTTCACATCCCGTCCATGCGTTTGCACCCCGCGAACGCGAACATCTTTGCCCGCGGGTAAAAGCACCAGCGCGTCTCGCACATGCACAGCACCCGAAATCACGGTACCCGTCACCACCGTGCCAAAGCCCTGCACGGAAAACGCGCGATCCACGGGCAAGCGAAACACGCCCCGGTCTGGACGCGCGTCAACGCATGCGATCTCTTCTTCGATCCCCGCGCGCAACGTATCGATCCCCTCGCCGGTCACGGACGACACGGGCACAATCCGCGCGTCTTCCAAAAATGTCTCTGCAAACACCTCGCGCAATTCTTCCTCGACCAGTTCCAACCACGCTTCTTCCACCAGATCGACCTTTGTCAGCGCCACAATGCCGCGGGGCACCCCCAGCAGATTCAAAATGCCCAGATGCTCGCGCGTCTGCGGCATCACGCCATCGTCGGCAGCCACCACAAAAAGGGCGAGATCAACAGTACACACACCTGTCACCATATTTTTCACAAACCGCTCGTGCCCCGGCACATCGATGAGGGTCACATGGTCTTTCCAGTACGCAAAGCCAATATCTATTGTGACGCCGCGGTCGCGCTCTTCGGGCAAGGTGTCTGTTTCAATGCCCGTCAGTGCCTTGACCAATGCCGTCTTGCCGTGGTCAATATGCCCGGCCGTTCCAACAATCACATGCGCCATCAGCCCCTCGCTCCTTTTCTCAGGGCATCGCCCACAATGCACACCTCGTCATCTCTTATGGTACGCACATCCAGAAATAACCGATTGTCGCGCACATAGCCCACCACAGGGGGATCGTAGCGGCGCAGTGCAGCAGAGAGTGCCAGGATATCGCGGCCAGAAATTGCAACCGCAACGCTCGGGATATCTTCCAAAGGCAACGCGCCACTGCCAGTTTGTGCACGGGAATCGACCAACTCGCATGCAAAGCCTTTGAGTTCACCCACCGCGCGCAACAACCGCCGACCGCGGCCCTCGAGTGTTGCCACAGATGCTGTCAGCGCGCGCCATGTGGGATGTTCCCGCGCCAATGTCTCTGGATTTAGAAATAGCTTCAACGTTGCTTCCAGCGCGGCGTACGTCAGCTTTCCGCAGCGCATGGCGCGCATCAAGGGATTGCGCCGAATTTGCTCGATAACCTTTTGCTTGCCCACCATAATCCCACACTGAGGCCCGCCGAGAACCTTGTCGCCGCTGAACATCACCACATCTATCCCCGCGGCAATGCTGTCGGACACCAGTGGTTCATAAGGCAACCCATAATCCCGCAGATCGACCAACACACCGCCGCCCAAATCGTGCGCGATGGGCACCCCGTGTTGTCGCCCCAAAGCCACCAGATCTTGGGGTGCAACTTCGGCGGTAAACCCCACCACCTTGTAATTGCTCGGATGCACCACCAGCATCACCCCCGTACGTTCTGTCACAGCCGCTTCGTAATCGCGCAAATAGGTGCGATTGGTCGTTCCCACCTCAACGAGTCGCGCCCCACTTCGCGCCATGATATCGGGAATGCGGAACGACCCGCCAATTTCGACCAGTTGCCCGCGCGAGACAATGGCCTCTTTGCCATGCGCCAGGGTGTTCAACGTCAAGAAAACAGCCGCTGCGTTGTTGTTGGCAATAGCAGCGGCTTCTGCGCCGGTCAATTCACACAGCATATTTTCCACAAGCGTCGCGCGCGACCCTCGCTGTCCAGAATCCAAATCCAATTCCAGATTGCTGTAATAGGCCGCAATGTCGGCAATCTGTTTCACCGCGACATCGGGCAGGGGCGCGCGTCCCAAATTCGTGTGTAATATGACGCCCGTCGCATTGATGACGCGCCTGAGATTGGGCGCGAGGCGGTCTGCCAATTGGGTTTGCACATCCGCGACAATCCATGCGATTAACGCGTCCCGCGACGCACCGACCCTTTCGCCATCGCGCATCAACCCCCGCACGCGGTCAATGGCCTCTCGGATCAGGTTGGTCAAAACACGCGCCCCGCAACGCGCGGACAGCGTCTGAATCGCTTGCGCTTTGAGCACCCGATCCACACTGGGAAGAATTGAATAGTCTGGATATTTTTTTGTCATTTGGTTCATGAATCAGTGGTTATACCAATCGTATGAATGAACTTTGCAGTATCGCCTATGGGTCTTTTTATGTTGGTAAAAACAACGACCCGTCATGCCCGCGAACGCGGGAATCCAGATAATAAAAACACTGAAAAAAATGTAATCGAATTTATTTGAAACACCACTTAGCGCGTCGGAGCGCGTGGTAGCACAAACTGTCAGTTTGTGCATTTTTGCCTGTCGCGGCCTGCGCCGCGGACGCGGCAGGCCGGGCTGAAAGCTGATTGCTACTCGCCCGATCCGCTCAGCACTCGAATGCGTGCGATGATGGCTTGCACAACCTCGGTGACGGCATTGAGCAACTCAAAACGGTCGTCCATGCTGACCTCCACACCGTGATACCGATAGTGAACCGCATAACGGGTCAGCCACGCCAAGTGTTCGCCGGCGGGCGTATCCTTCTCTTCGGGATGCATGCGGACGATAGCCGCCAAGTCCGCCAAGTCATGGGTGTTTTTATAGTCCGCATCAAGCGCGGAAATCCACCCCTTCAGCGCGTTCTCTATCGCTTGCTGCGCGTGAAAACCAATGGCTTCCTGGGAAGCATTGATTTCAATGAGCTTTTCCAAGTCGCTGAGTTCTCGCTCGGCATTGACAATGCGCTGCCGTATATCAGGCCAGTTGGTCGGTTCAGGATTGTCGTAGGTCACTTTGTCTCCATAGATATCAACGCCATCTCGCACAGCCTGCCCAGCCACATGGTTGCGCGCCCGACGACAGTAATGGAAATCGCCTTCGGTCAGATGCACCAGGTCAACCCCCAATGAGTGCCCATAGACTTCTCTCGCTTTGCGATGCGCCGCCTCGCTGGTGCATTGATAGTCCTGGTTATTCACTCGGCGATGCCCAGTGATGATGAGCAGGTCGATGTCAGAGTCTGGCGTGAAGTCGCCTCGTGCGCGCGAGCCGAACAGGATGACGGTATGGGGGTGAACCGCGTCACAGACCGCACGGGCGACCGCGCAGGCTCTGGGGTCGGGGAGCAATGGGGTCGTGGTGTTTGGCATGGTGTCAAACCTCCGGGGCACCGAGTTCATTTTCCTGTCTGTCATCTCGGTTATGTGCGAAAAAATATAGAGAGATAAAGATAAAAAGCAACCGTTTTTGATAGACACGCCAAAATTAGCAGGCGAGTTCAATCACCCAAGTTCGAACAATTTTCATCTTGCAAACGCTCTCTTAATATCGTATCTTAATGGCGCGTATTCATAATTTAGTAACGGCTGGAAGTGGGCGGGTAAAATTTATGCAACTTCCAGCCGGTTAAATGCTATGGTTTCGGTCTCCGAAAGGACCGAGCTCGATCTACTAGATTATGAGTACGCGACCTGTGGCATTTGACCGGCTATCCAATAAATCAACCGGGTGTCATAGGTATTGTGGCACTCGGTATTTTTTTGTCTGTTGCGTGATAATTAACCGGGTGCTATAAGTAGTAAAACCCAGTGTGTGCAGTACGTACGCCGATTTGTTTTTCCATCTTCACGGAAGGTTTTCTATGAGACGTTCAGTATTGTTGTTCCTTGTTTTTGCAATTTCAACCGGCATTTCAGCAATAGAACCTTATGGTGTTTTTTTTGGTCTGAGGCTTGTATTTGATGCCAACTTAGATACAGGATACGACAGCGTTACAACGCATCCTGTGCCACGAGCGGGACAAACCGTAACCATCCAGTTGTTTGTTCCAGATGCAGGTGGCAAGCAGTCGCTTGGCTATCAGGTTGAATTTGCGTTGGCCGGTAAAGACATTCTCGAACACTTAGAACTGCAAGGCGGCACAACATGGGACGGTACGCAAATAACTGTCCGGAAAAGCGAGTCTCTAGCTGCCGCCCTTTTGCTTAATGCGCCCTCTTACTCATCATCTGGTTTTTTGGGCACAATCTCGTTTCGGGTCAAAAAAGATCTATCTGATGGAGATGCCCTCATTGCGTCGTCTGCATCCATAGGCAATCTCCTGCACGAAAATGATGCTTTAGATATATCTACGGCGTTTCTTGCTTTCTCAAATCGCGTTGAGCTGATTGATGGGGATTTTGACTTGGATGGGGATGTTGACTTTAATGACTTTCTCAAGTTTACACAAAACTTTGGCCGCACAGGTCCCGTTCCTACGCCTCCAGCCCCTCTTATTCGAGTTGTTACAGTCCAAGACACTATTGTTGAAACACAGATTGATACTGTCATCACAGTCCAATATGATACCACTTATGTCACAGTTCGAGATACGATTGAGATTACAAAAACAGACACGGTCTATTTTGCCACCGATGAATCCCCACAGCGCCAGCGTGCAGAATTATTATTGGGGTTCTGGACTTTTCACTATCGGATCACTATTTTATGGGATGACAACTATCTCATGGGAGATATTAGACCTGATCCAGATGATCCAGATGGGGAATTGTATGTGTTTGGGAGTGATGAGTTTAGAGAACTTGTTGCAGGGACCTATGCAAAAGATCTTGAGGAGTATATTATTTTGGATACAGGTACAATCTTAAATCAAGTTTTTGTCTTCAAAATTCAGGGTAGCCGGGCGGTTGGCAAAGTATATCTCTACGAGCCTGACGAAGACTTATCGCAAGCATCCATATTTGACCTTACGTCCGACAGTGGTCGATCCGATGGTGGTGGATTTCTTCTGAGTAAACCAACTTCTCCGCTTGTGTCTCAAACCCAAAAATTAGCTAGCATAGAAAAGCAAAGAGCAAGCAAGAGCACAGTTGTTCCACAGGCAATTATAGAGGCTCATAATCGTCTTAAAAACGTTCTGGAGAGGGCTAAGTAGTACACAATACGAGCATTTCAGGGCGATGCGGGTTACGACGCAAAGTACGATTTGGATGGCGATGGCACGATTGGATTTGGTGACTTTCTGATCTTTACCGCCAGTTTCGGCAATGCAGGCTGATGCGTCCAATACAATTGGTAATCAACACAAAAACAAGCCCGGGTTTATTGCGAACTCGGGCTTTTATTTTTTATTTGTGGTGAAATGTAATTTGAGACCACTTGTTGAATGCTGATTTTGCTTTTCTTGCCCATATTTTCATAATGCTGTATCATCAAAGCATCTATTCATTTCGCCAATGGCTGGACAAAGCCGGGTAAAATCCGTGCTAAAAAGGAGGTCGAAAATAAAAAAAAACCTCAATGTTGAGGGTTTACCCCAGGAGAGGATTGAATACTTGAAAAGCTTGATCGAGCTTTGGAAGGGGCCTACTCATCGCCCCATCGTCAGAGCCGAAAAATTGGAAGAGTGGAACATTGAGAAACGCCGAATTGACCCGTCTGAGTTTGCGCCGCTATCGACCAAGCTCAAGGCACCCTTAAACCGCGTCTTGGCCTATGAAGACTAAGATAGACGATCTGATTCTGCTGGACAGCAATGTTCTAATTTACGCCGAGATGAGGGACGATGAACGCTATGAGGAAGCCTCCTCGCTGAGGGATCGGGCTTTGCGCGGCGAGTTTGCCGCTTGTATCAGCCCACAGATTCTCAGCGAGTTTTTTTCGTCCATCACGCACACGGGTCGTCGAGGCCCTGAACAAGTGGTGGCTCCCGCCGATGCTGCTAATCGTGTCAGGCTCTACTACGAAGCCGAGCTATTTGACTCTTATCTACCCCGCGCCTCGAACGATTAGCCTGCTTCTGTACCTGTCAGATAAGCGTCCGGTTTTGAGGCCGGGTATTCACGATCTGCACTTGGCTGCCACCATGCTAACCAATGGCGTGAGCAAGATATACACGTATAATGAGAAAGATTTTACGCCTTTCTCTGAAATTGAAGTCCTCAATCCTGCTGAGATGCGTTGACCACCTTGCTAGCTTTGGTTCATCTGCGAATAGCTCTTTTCATCTGCGTTCACCTGTCGCTTTGCTCCTGGCAGATGCTGTGGTTGCTTCGGGCGGGCACGGGGGGCACCACCCCTGCCTCACGGCACAATGTTAAACGCGATCTCCTTTTCCACATCGCGCTTTACCAGCAAATCCGTCACTTTGACGCGCACTTCCTGCCCGCCCGGTTCGGCATCTTTCAAATCCAATTCGACATACGCCATATCTTCGGTGGCATCCCCGGATTGCTCGTAGGAAATCACCACCTCCCGCCGCTTTTCTTGCAAGCGCAACAAACGCCCCAATCCACGCAGCGCGCGCACCGGCGCAAGCCCTTTTTCGCTGGCGCGGAATGTGTAGTCCACGCGATATCGGGTCTGACCAAATTCATCGCGTTTCAAATTGTAGATTTCAAAATAGACAAACGCATTTTGATCGGGCCGAAACGCTTTGGACGCCATGGGAACGACCTTTAATCCGCGTTTGTGAAACGGGCCTTGCGCGTCACTTGGCTCGATCCAAAATGCCAAGGCAATATCGCTCATCAGAAGATCGTCCTGCTGCGAAAAATCTGCCACACCCAGCGCCTGCTGATACACCTGTGATTTTCCCGACACCACATCGCGAATCTGAAAGGAAAGGTAGTGAAGCCCCGCGTCAATCTCAAACGCCAGCACACCCGGAATAAACGCGCCCTCCAAAACTTGCTGGTCTGACGGCGCCTGAAAGGTCAATTGATCCTGCACCCGATAGACTTCGCTCCACAGACTGTCAAACATCGCGAGGCCGCGATCCAGCATCACGCGATCGGTTTGGTCATTCACGGGCAGGCGCGCCATTTCTGAGGCGGGCAACCCGTAATAGATCTCCAGTCGCGTGCTGCCTTTTTCGCCGCGAAATCCAGCGAAAAAATAAAAAAAGTCAACGGGCAAGTCTGCAAAATCCACATCGTAAACAGACGGCTGATCCGCGGCCACTTGTCGCAAAACCATCTCGCTCTGATACTCGACCAAATCCGTCGCCAAAGCCAAGCCCAGGCCATCGGGCATCGGCGCAAATTCATACTTATTCCCCTTGCCCAAGCGCACAAAATCAAACTCTGTGCCGCCCTTCAAATCCGCATACACCCAATATTCCCACCACGATAGAGATGGCACGGGAAAAATGGGCTGTCCGGGGGTTATCCGCAGGGCAATGCGTTTGCGATTCACGTAATTTTGTCGCGCATCCTGTATCTCGCGATCCATCTCATTTTGAATATCGCCCGACTTGCTCACGTGATCGGGTTCGCCAAATCGCACATACACCTCGCCCCGATCATCCCACGGAAACTGATCCTGACCGTAATGTTGACGCGCATACGCCACGCGGCGATAATGCTCGATGAGCCGTTCATTTGCCGTTGTCAAAGGCGATGGATCCATGCGCCGCCAAAAACGCCCGGTCAGTTCATCGCGTTTTTCTTTTCCCGCATCGCGGTAAATCTCCAAATCATCGGGCAATGCCACTTGCGCGAGGTCGCGGTAGAGCACTTGTTCATCTTCTGGCAATGTCTCGATGTGTTCTTCAAACAGTGCCTGCGCTTTCGCATAATCCCGAACCGCCTGCGCCTGTACCGCCTGCACCAATAGCGGACTGTCAAAATCGCCATCCTGTGCATACAGCGGCGTGCTCAGCGCGCAAACCAGCAAAAAACCCGTCACTATCGCGTGCATAAAAATCACCTTTCTTGTCGCTATCAGCGGTCAGCCCACCCAGCACTCCGCCACCGGTAAGACGTAAGACGCGAGACGTGAGAGGGGTTGGGTGGCCTTCTCGCTTCTCGCTTCTCGCTTCTCGCTTCTCGCTTCTCGCTTCTCGCTTCTCGCTTCTCGCTTCTCGCTTCTCGCTTCTCGCTTCTCGCTTCTCGCTTCAAATCTACCCGATAATGCCCGGACTCGCAAAGAAAATCACCCGGCATTTATTGACAAGCGACGCGCCCGCATGTATCTTTCACCGATTTTTGTTCACAAAACCCTTTACAATCCCAGTGCCCACGCCGACGTCATGCTCGGTTGCGACGCCGTGGCCGGGCTGATTTAACCATCTCAAGAGGAGTTCCCACATGGCAGTTGATGTTCAAAATGGCATTGGCAAAATCGCAGCATACCTCGGCCCTGACGCCGATGGTTTGCTCACTTATGATGCACGGATAAATAAAGATCTGCTCGCGCTGCCGGGGACCGACTTTGTCGACCGAGTTTTTGCAGATTCAGATCGCCCCATTCCCGTGCTCAACAACCTGCAACGCTTCTACAATACGGGCCGACTCACGGGCACCGGATACGTGTCCATTCTCCCGATTGATCAGGGCATCGAGCACTCCGGCGGCGCGTCCTTTGCCCCCAATCCCATCTACTTTGATCCGGAAAACATCGTCAAACTCGCCATTGAAGGGGGTTGCAATGCCGTGGCAACCACCTTGGGGGTCTTGGGGATGGTGGCGCGCAAATACGCCCACAAAATTCCCTTCATCCTCAAATTTAACCACAACCAATTGCTCACGTACCCCGCGCAATACGATCAGGTCGTCTTTGGACAGGTCGAACAAGCATGGGAAATGGGATGTGCAGGCGTGGGGGCAACGATTTATTTTGGGTCACCCGAATCCAACCGACAAATCGTCGAAATCAGCGAAGCATTTGCCCGCGCACACGACCTCGGGCTGTTCACCGTGCTGTGGTGCTATTTGCGGAACTCGGCATTTGCGACCGACGACATCGACTACCACGAAGCCGCGGACCTCACGGGACAGGCCAACCACCTCGGCGTCACCATAGGGGCGGACCTCATCAAACAAAAATTGCCGACCAACAACGGCGGTTACACGGCCCTGAATTTTGGCCGCACCCACGACAAAGTCTATACCGAACTCACGTCTGATCACCCCATTGACCTGTGCCGCTATCAGGTGGTCAATTGCTACATGGGCAAAGCGGGCCTGATCAATTCTGGCGGCGCGTCCTCGGGCGTCAGCGACTACGCCGAAGCCGTGCGAACGGCTGTGATCAACAAACGCGCGGGGGGCACTGGCCTCATCTCTGGGCGCAAGGCATTTCAACGCCCCATGCGCGAAGGCATTCAACTGCTCAACGACATTCAAGATGTTTACCTCTGCGCGGATGTGACCATTGCATGACATCCTGTGCGTCCACAACAAAAAATGCGGGTCTCTCGGTTTGTCGAAAGGCCCGCATTTTTGTTGCTGTTCAAACCAGTTTTTCACCGTCGTAAATCAACTTGCCCTTTTCGTAAATCGCACCCGTTTTTTCATCCAACTCGTATTTCATCAACTGCCCCCTGGACAGATGGTTAAACACTTCTTTGGGATCGCCGTATTTTTCCAATAATTTTTCAATCGGGCCTTCAAACGCATATTTTCGGCGTTTGGGCCGTTCGCGCGCTCTGCGCTCGGTTTCTTCTTTGCTCAAAATCGGCAACCGCTCGGCTGTGGGCCCCAAGCGACTGGCGTATTCCTGCTGCTTGCGGTACTTATCGTGCCGCTTTTCAACCTCGTCTTTGGCTTCCTCCCGCTCCTTGATGCTGAGCAAGTCTTCTGCCCGTTCTGCCCATTTTTCCCGTTCGCGCTCGCGCACGTCATCGCGGCCCACTTTCCGCATAATCTCTCGCAGTGAATCACTCATTTTTCAAAACCCTCCATAACCAGATAAATTTGAGATGGCGGTACCCAATGGTTCGGAAATTTTTTGAGATTTGCCACAAACCCGTTTTGTGCCTCCTGTGCCTGGGCGTGGTATCTCCAAAAACGGTCCGAAGGATTGGGTGGTTACCGAGAGGCTGAAAAATAACCCGCACCACGCTGTTTGTCAAAAGGTAATTCTTTTTTAAAATGTTGACGCATGGCGTTTGCCCGATTACTTTACAGACCTGTCTGCCGCATGCCTACCGACCAAGTCGGGCAAACAGGTCTGTATCGCGCAATGCGATACGCCATGCGAAAGGAATATATGTCCAATTTTGAACGCCTCGTCGATCTCATGGCGCGTTTGAGAGCACCTTCGGGTTGCCCATGGGACAAAGAGCAAACACCGCAAAGTCTGAAACCCTATTTGATTGAAGAAGTATATGAAGTCCTCGAGGCCATTGACCGCAATGATGATGGCGAAATCAAAGAGGAATTGGGCGATCTTTTGTTGCAAATCGTCTTTCACGCGCAAATCGCCCGTGAAGAAAACCGCTTTACCATAGACGATGTGGCCGCGGCTATCGCCGACAAACTCGTGCGCCGGCATCCCCATGTATTTGGCGATGCAGAAGCCGATACGCCCGACGAAGTACTCAAAAACTGGGAAGCCATCAAGGCCGGGGAAAAATCCGACCAAAAGACGTCCCTGCTCGATGGCGTGCCCCGGTATCTGCCCGCGCTGTTGAGGGCGTGTAGCCTCCAAGAAAGAGCCGCGCGGGTGGGATTTGAGTGGGATCACATTTCGGATGTGGTTCAAAAAGTGCGGGAAGAAACAGAAGAACTGATGCACGCACGAGCATCGGGCGCGTCAGAACGGATTCGAGAAGAATTTGGGGACTTGCTATTTGCTCTGGTGAATCTCGCCCGGTTTCTCCAAATATGCCCGGAAGACGCGCTCACACAGACCAACAGAAAATTTCAAACGCGCTTTCAGCATATCGAAACCGAACTGTCTCGGCAGGGTAAAACACCGCAAGAAGCCACCCTTGAGGAAATGGATGTCTTGTGGGAAGCAGCCAAAAAAGCGGATCAGCCACAAAAATCGTAGTGTGCAGACAGTTCCAAAACCGGAATGGGCGCGGATTCCCAATCGTCAACCCAACAAATAATGCTGTCACAGGCCGTGCAATCGAAATTCTCGCGCTCGAAATCACTGCTGCGCAACACCGCGTGCGCCCGGATGGGAAGTTCATCACTCGACAGGATATAGTTGGGAAATGCCTCTTGCGATTTGAGCACCTCAAACCCCAACTTTTCGTAAATCCGAATGAACAACTCGCGAACATTGATTGCATTTCGCACAGCGGGATAGGTCAAAATTGGTTCCGGATTGTCGTGGCGCAGTTGTTTGCCAATGACATTGAGCGTGCGTTGGGAAAGCGTAACCGCTTTCGCGTTTTTGCGCTCCAATTCGGTTTCAATTCGCTTCAGGGCCAATTCGGCGATCTCTTTGGAATCGCTGATTGATTTACGCACGCGCTTGCCATCTTCATCGTAGTAACCGATCCACCACTTTTTTCCCCGCTGATAAAGCCAAGCCATGGAGCTGCTCCTGCCACAAAACCTCAGTGTGTCTTACCGTAGCCACATCGAGACCGCAAACAACCCGCAATCGAGAAAGTGTGTCTATTAGCCACAAATTGTCCTTAAAATAATAATCTGAGCCACATTTTTAGGCAATAAAAAAGGCGGGCTTTCAAGCCTGCCTTTTGTGTTTTTCAACCTGTTGGGGCAATTTAATAGACAATCTCAGATTCTGTGAACTTCGTCCACTTTTTAAATACGGGAAACGGCAGGGGCAACCTGTTGTTGGGGTCGTTCAACTTGAACGATATATCCCCGCTATCAAAAATATTCCGCATTGAAATAGAGATGCCCGAGGTTTGAATGCAATTCTCACACAGACTGGGCAATATCTGTGTGGATACGGGTTCAAAAAAATAAATTGTAAATTCCGAGTTGTTGGATGACTTTTCAATGCGATAATTTTTTGACTCAATCTCCCACTCGTTTATCGCTCGATCGCCTTCGGCATATTGTGCCCACATGCGAACGCCATCCGAGAAGCGCAGAATAATTCCCTTCTCTGACTGGCGTCTTTCGAAGGGTCAAATTGGCGAAATGAACGGTATTTCAACTCTGTTTTTATTTTTTTTTTACCGCCAACAACGGGTTGCAAAACTTTGTTGCCGCACGAAGATGCAATCAAAAAAATGAATGCGAGAACGAGCACTGCCAACCATTTTTCCATCATCGATTTTCGCCTGACACCGTTGTTATCCAAGACCGCGCGAGTAGATTTTGACATGCCGAAACCTCCTGCGATAAAAAGGGGCAAAGTCGCGCGCTAGGATGTCATGGGTGATTTCTCTTGAGGAATATGTCGTTATACCACCTGTGAAGGGTTCGTCCCTACACCACAATGAAGTTAAGCATCCTGATTCTGACTGTTTTTTGTGATGTGGCTTATAGTGTCCAACCTTCAGCGAAAACAACAGCGTTACCGGAATTTTCCCCACGCGGTTGCCCCCGCGTGTACGTCTTGAATCGCCAGACCACTGAAATACGCGATGCTACCCTGGCCCCGCAAGTGTTCCAAATGTCCCAGTGCCGCATGTCCGATGGTCAAAATCCGATCCTCCGAATTTTTTACCCAGCGGGGCGTCTCACCTCTATGGCACAACGCGAGAAATTCGCCCGACAGGAATACCTGCTCACTGTGATCTGGCACCACAAATCGCCGCGTTAACAATCCCGGTTCCAACTGTGTGGTACGCCTATCGCCCCCCATGACAGAAATATGCACATGGCTTTCGACCTCGTGTAAGATCGGCTCAGGCGTTGGCACCGACGCGAAAATGGCGTCTGCCCCATCAATACAGGTTTCAACGCCTTCAACCATATCCAAGTCACAGCGGATATCCGCTGCGACCTCTGCTGCAAATACATCGCGTTTTTCAGGCGTTCTGCTCGTCACCCGCATCATTTCTGGCACCAATGCCACATCAATGCACCGGGCCAATGCTTGTGCAATGCGTCCCGTGCCCAAAATTGCAGCGGTGCGTACGGGTGTTTTTGCCAGATATTTCGCGCCCAGCGCGCCTGCTGCGCCCGTTCGCATGTTGGTTATGTGTTCGGCATCTAACACCATGCGCGCGCGCGTTTGCACATCTTCCAACTCGATCACAGCCGTTCTCGCGCCCAACCGCCCCGTTTTGACATCTGAACGCTCTTCAATGACCTTTTGCCCGCAAAATTTTCCCTTCCAGTCGCCCGGCAATGCCAGACGAAAAAAGTCCAGATTCCCCTCGCGCGCAACCACCTCATCGCGCGGGGGATTGACCATTTCCCCGAGGCCATAAAGCCGAAACGCTTCGTCGCAACTGATCACAAAATCCCGTGTGGTCATAACCGAAGCGATTTCCAAATCTGAAATGCGGTGAGTCATAATGCAACCTATAGATCAACACAGGCGAATTGACGCGGCGGAGCACAGTGGACTGCGCGAACTGTTCATCCAGCGATGATCATGTAGATCAGCCATTCCCCGTGGGGGTTTTGGATGTGATAGGGCGTGCCAGGGGGCAGGTGAATGGCGTCGCCTTCGGTGATGTTCTGTTCGCCGTCAGGTGTGACGAGGACGCCCTTGTTTTCGAGAATCCAGAGGCCGAGTTCTGTGTCGTTGTAACATCGCGCAATGCTCTGCTGCCCGGGTTGTATGGCTTCGCGATCAATAAATGCGATGGATTTTAAGCACCCGGTGTTTTCTTCGCCAACGGGGCCGAGTTGATGCCAGCGGATCGCTCCGGCGCCATCGCTCGTGGGCAAAACATCTTTCCAGTTGCGAATCACGCATGCACCTCCCGGGGCAGTGTCAATGCCTTTGCTGATGACGAGGTGCTCGAGCCAATCGTCATGCATGTCGTTGAACATCTGATGGTGAATATCGGCTGGCAAATAGACCGCATCGCCCGGCCCGACGGGAAAGCGGTCTTCTCCGACGAGGACTTCGCCGCTGCCGCTGAGGATGTAATACGCCTGCTCAATTTGCGCGTGTTTGTGGTGGTCAGAGGTTTTTCGCCCCTGAAGGGCGTGTTTGACAATGCCCTGAAGGTTGTGCAACTGGGGCGAGTCGTCTGTATCGTGTTTGGGGGTGGCATTTCTGTTTTTTAATCCCGGCCAGCGAATCGCGCTCATGTGCGCCACTTCCGGCTGCTGGTCTCGCCAGTTTCTAATGTGTGCCATGTTGCCTCCTGATGTTGTGAGGGATTTGTAACCACAGACGAAACAAAAAGCACCCGCGCGTCCGCGTTTCTGTTTTTGTCGTGTACTGTGTAATTTTTTTGTGACCACATAACACGCCCGTTACGATAAATGCGCCAAATCTGCTATATCCTGAGGCTGCCCAGTCGCTTTTTTTTTAAGCTTTGCAAATCAATAACATGGGCTGTAATTTCATCTACTGCGATGTCAGCCCTGGTCTCATAACACGAATCAAACTCACACCCTTCAAATCGGTGAACAGATCAATGCGGTTGGGTGGCCGTCCAAGTTGGATCATATCTTCTGGATTTTCAAAGTCTTTGGTCTTCAAACCGAGCGATCCAAAACCAAATTGCATGCGTGTCTCGAGCAACTTATCTATATTGTCAACCGCAGGGTCTATCCAAACATCTAGATCTTTGGTATAGCGCGGATAACCGTGAAACGCGACGGCATATCCCTCCACAATGAGATATCGGACGTCATTTTCGTTTAACAACGCGATAAACGCTTTGAAATCCTAGGTCAGTGCCATATTTCCAACTGTTGTATTCTCGCCGTATCTCTTCTAAAGCATCTAGGCGAACTTGGTAAAATTGCGTTTGCCAGAAGGCAAAATCGCTCTTCTGGGCATTGATTTTACATTTTGTCACAACTTTCTGTATTTTTCTCGTCGTTGCCATAAGCTAATATAGCTCATCCAAACCGACTTTTCAACAAGGAGCTTCACATGCGCGTCATCGCAATCGGCACAGAATACACGGGCAAAACCACGCTTGTCCAAGCCATTCAAAAATGGGGCTTGGACCGCGGTATTCGCCATCACATGGACGATCACTTTTCCATTCCCGACCAGCAAACCCTGACAAATCCCGCAGATCAAAAAGCCATGACCGAATTGCCATCGGCCATCAAAGAGCGTTTTCAGCGTTTCCAAATTGCCTATCACGTGCGCTTGGTACACAAATACCAGCACGTCTTGCTCACCGGCTTCCACATCGAAGAAATGGTCTATGGGCAACGCTACTACTACCCCGAACTGCTGCGCCCGGTCGAAAATCCCCAAGCATGGGAAAAAGACATGCCCTCCGACATCATTCTGGTACACCTCACGGCCAGCACCGAGGTCATCAAACAGCGCATGAAAGACGATCCACACGATTTTTCCATCGTACCCGAATCCGACATCGAAGAAGTTCAAGCGGCATTCCAAGAAGAATTTCGCAAATCCTTCTTCAAACAAAAATTCCAGATCGACACATCGGGCCTGACCGCATACTCCTTGCTCCAGACCTTCCTCCGCCAATCGTTCCCATACCTCAGCGCAGCGGATCACGCCATTCGATTGGCCGCGCCGTAAAAAGCGAAAGAGACAAAGAGACGACCCCCGCCCTATTCCCAAACCATTGCGAACTTCGATGACCTGCTTGGCGCAGTTGCCTGCCTGTCGCCTGCCTGCCTACCTCAGGTAGGCCTGCCGAAAGCCCTCGGCGGTAGGCAGGGCAGACAGGTACCCCGTCGTGCAGATTACTCGCCGCGCGCATAGCCCGTGCGCTGAAAGGTTCTCATCTTGCCTGCCCCACCTCCCGATATTCGCCTTGCATTTGACGACGGCACCCTCGTCCTCTTGACGCCGCCAGCGGACTATGAACCGCCATCTCCTTTTATTTGGGACAGCCGCGTGGGGTGCTGGCGTGCTCAGGCGCATCGCTACCGCGACATTGTCCAAGCATTTGGCGATCGGGATGTCGGGATAAAAAACATCGTCCCGCGCTATAACCGCCTCAAACTCACCTTCAATCGCCAACACACCCCACATCCCCATCAGATCGAAGCCCTCAACGCATGGCGATCAAACCAATGTCGCGGCGTTGTCGTGCTCCCCACGGGCTCGGGCAAGTCCCTTCTCGCGCTGATGGCAATAGCCGAAGTTGGGCGCAGCACCCTTGTTGTCGCGCCCACCATCGACCTCATGAACCAGTGGTACGACCTGCTCAAAGACGCATTTTCCCGCGATATCGGCATCCTCGGCGGGGGCTATCACGAGCTCGAAGACCTCACCGTGACCACCTATGACAGCGCGTATATGCACATGGATCGCTATGGCAACCGCTTTGGCTTTCTCGTCTTTGACGAAGTCCATCACCTGCCCGGCGAATCCTATTCCCACGCCGCAGACCTTTCCATCGCGCCCTATCGCCTGGGACTGACTGCCACGCTCGAACGCCCCGATGGCCGCCATCTCATGCTGCGCGACCTCGTGGGGCCAACCGCGTATGAAAAGGGCATCCGCGACCTGTCTGGCAATTACCTCGCCAACTACAATACGCAGCGCATTGAAGTCGATATGGTCGCCGAAGAACGCGCGGAATACGAAACCGCGCGGTCACAATTCAGCACCTTTCTCGAATCCAAAAACCTGCGCTTGGGCAGTGCTGCTGGCTGGCAAAACTTCGTGCGCCTCTCCGCGCGCTCCAGCGATGGGCGACGGGCCATGCTCGCGTATCGCCGCTATCGCAAAATCGCCCTGGGCACGACTGCCAAATTGCGCGTGCTCGAAGACCTGCTCAAAAAACGCCCGCGCGACCGCATGCTCATCTTCACCAACGACAACGAAACCGTCTATACCATCTCAGAACAATTTCTCATTCCTGCGATCACGCACCAGACCCGCACAAAAGAACGCCGCGACATCCTCAAAGCATTTAACCGAGGCGACATTCTCGCGCTCGTCACGTCTCGCGTGCTCAACGAAGGCGTCAACGTCCCCGAAGCCAATGTCGCGGTTGTGCTCTCTGGCACGGCCACCATCCGCGAACACGTCCAGCGCTTGGGCCGCATTTTGCGCCGGCGCGAAGGCAAACACGCCACCCTCTACGAAGTCATCTCCCGCAACACCGTCGAAGACCAAATCTCCCGCCGCCGCAGACAACACGACGCCTACGATGGAAAGCAACGAGAGGTGTTTTGAATGCGTTGACAAAATCTCATTTATTACACTTAAGGCACGAATCTCCGCTGACCAAAAGGATCCTCCCGTGCATATCGAAGATCTCTTCACCCCGGCCCAACGCGCCCTTGTCGTCCACCTGCACCGCCGCGACCAGCAGGAGCGCGAAACCGGCACCACCGATCCGATGCGCCTCAAGGCCATCAGCCCCCAAGTGGCCCATTATCTCTGTCTCACCGCGGTTCATCAACAAGCTCGGACCTTGGTCGAATTTGGCACTTCGCACGGCTATTCCACCTTGCACCTGGCCGCTGCGGCCCGGCGCACTGGCGGCCGCGTCTTCACCTTGGATCAGATGTCCGAAAAAACCGCGGCGGCTCGGGCCAACCTGCGAGCCGCGGACTTAGACCACCTGGTGGAATGCCACACTGGGACCGGCGATGCCTTTATCGCGGCCCTTCCCGAGCATGTGGACTTCGTCTTTGTAGATTTTGGCCTGCGCGCTTTCTCGCCGATGTTCGCCATGTTGGAACGTCATCTGGTCCCAGGGGCTTTCCTCTTTGTCGATGGCTGCTCCAAGGTCGAACAATGGCACCTGGATCCGGATTGGGCCGCCTTTAAGAGGCTCATGGAAGAGGCCCCCGATTACCTGACCTATATCCTGCCCCTACAAAAGTCGCACCTCATTGCCATTAAACTATTCTAATACCAATCCGAATTAAAAACTTTGCATTTGTGTTTTCCATACGTCCAATAGACTGGATTTCCGCGTTCGCGGGCATGACGTCCGTTGCGCGTCACTCCCGCGAAAGCAGGAGTCCAGTAGGTTAAGTCAATAAACGTATTTGAAGAACCAATAAATGGGTCATTTAGGATAAAAACTTGCACGCGATGATCAGAGTTGCAATTGGGACAATACAAGCCTATATTTCCCTGCGCGATGGCGTGAACTTGTCCAACAGTAGATAGTTATTGATTTTTACTTTGAGGTGCCATGTTAGACGATGTGCTTAAAATCAAAAATATGGCTTTTTACGGCTACCACGGATTGTTTGAAGAAGAGGCCAGGCTCGGCCAAAAGTTTGAGGTCGATGTCGAGGTCTATGGGAATTTCAGAGGATTTGCTCGCGAGGATCTGCCGCGGGGCTTAGATTATCCGCGCGTTTGTGAGGTGGTCGAGCAGATCGTGACAGGTGAGCGGTTTGGGCTGATTGAAAGCTTGGCAGACCGCATCGCCGACGTGTTGCAGTCGGAATTGGGATTGACAAAGTTGCTGGTGCGAGTGCGTAAACCCAATCCGCCGGTATCCATCAATTTTGACGGCGTTGAAGTTGAGGTGAGGCGAGGGGGAGAACAGTAACCAGTAGGGGCAACTCCCTGTGGTTGCCCTATTACCGTTTCAAAATACAAGCGGTCAGTCCATCCTGCCCAACCGCTCGAAGGCGAGAGTGAGAAGTGAGAGACGAGGTGGCTTACATTGGCATGGGGGCAAACTTGGGCGCGAGAAAAAAAACGCTTCAGGAGGCAACAGGCGTTTTGGATGTACAACCCCAAGTCGCTGTTATCGCTGCTTCTGATGTCTATGAAACCGCCCCAGTTGGGGTGGTCGATCAGCCGCCTTTTCTCAACGCGGTTCTGCAAGTCAAGACCCGCTGCTCTGCGCGGCGTTTGTTGAATTGTCTGCTGGCAATTGAGCAAAAATTTGGTCGATCGCGCGAGACGCAATGGGGGCCGCGCACGCTGGATTTGGATATTTTGCTGTATGGCGATGAGGTCATTCATCAGCCGGGATTGCAGGTGCCACACCCGCGCTTGCACGAGCGCGCATTTGTTTTGGCACCGCTTTGCGACCTCAACCCGGATCTCAAACATCCGATTTTGGGACAATCCATTCAATTTTTGGCAGCGTCACAAAATAAAGGCACTTCAGCACATGCTTTGGGCATGGATTTGCCCATGTCAAAAATTGAAGGTCTCCAGTTGATGGCAAAATCATCAGGACAAGGGGTTTTGCATTGCGATACATAGCGATTGAAGGGGTAACCGGTGTGGGCAAAACGCGATTTGCCCGACTCTTGGGACATCATCTCAACGCCCACCTTGTGCTCGAAGAACCCGAAGAAAATCCCTTTCTGCCTTTGTTTTACGAGGCCCCAGATCGATACGGCTTTCAAACGCAGATTTTTTTTATGTTGAGCCGGTATCGGCAGCAACAAGAACTGCATCAGATGGATTTGTTTCAAGACGCCGTGGTCAGCAATTTTATTTTTCAACGAGATCGCATCTATGCCAACTTGACGCTCAACGACGCTGAATTTGCACTCTATGAGCGACTGGCCGAAACACTGAGCGAAAAAATTCCCCAGCCCGATCTGGTCATTTATTTGCAAACGACGGTTGACCAGTTGATGCGGGGCATCAAAAGCCATGGGCGTGGATACGAAGGGGTAATAACAGAAGATTACGTCGCGCGGCTATCAGAAGCGTATAACCATTTTTTCTTTTCCTATTCGACTACGCCGCTGCTCGCAGTCAATGTGTCAGAGGTCAATTTTGAAAACCGCCCGCGCGACTTAGAGGATTTATTGGCCCAAATTAAATCGCCTCCGGCGGGCACGCGCTATTATCGGCCAGCGCATGTGGAGGCTTGAAAAATTGAAGTTCACAAGGGTTTGGGGCAGGCCGGGATTACTCGCTTCGCTGATTCTGAATAACGCCATCCCGTCTGACGCCGCGGCAGGACATGCTCCAGCACGGGGTTGCCGGGGGTGCCCTAGTTGGCTTTACTGATGTTGTGATCCGCGCGCCTGTGCGTCAATGAACCGCTAACGCGGTTGTACTCCGTTCCGTCAATGCGTCGAGTAGAGCGATTGCATTTCCTTTTTTGTCCTTTGAAAATGAGGTAGATCTGACTTATGGGAGCTCGGGTAAAAGCAGAGACCCTCGGCCTGATGAAACGACGGGGCGAACCCATTGCGGTGTTGACCTGTTACGATCATCCCACGGCTGTTTTTCAGGACGCTGCGGGGGTCGATGTCATTTTTGTGGGCGATTCGGTCGGCGTCAATGTGTTGGGGTATGAACGCCCGCAGCAGGTGACAATGGATGACATGCTCCACCACGCGCGCGCGGTGCGACGCGGGGTTGCCGATGCTTTGTTGATGGCGGATTTGCCCTACCGGTCTTATGAAACGCCAGCGCAAGCCCTAGAAAATGCGCGACTGTTGGCTCTAGCGGGCGCGGAAGTGGTTAAACTCGAAGGCGGTCTCAATGTGATCGCCCAAGTCGAGGCACTCGTCGCCGAGGGCATTCCCGTGGTGGGGCACGTTGGCCATACGCCTCAAACGCGCACCGGTGAGCGTCCCGTGTTTGGCGACCGCGCAGAAGACGCACTCGATGTCCTAAAAGATGCCGCAGCGTTGGCGTCTGCCGGCGCGCTAGGTGTGGTTTTAGAGTGCGTGCCCGAACGCGTGGCCGAGGTTGTGACCAAGCGTTTGCCAATTCCGACCATTGGGATTGGCGCGGGTCGCATGTGCGACGGACAAGTGCTAGTGGCCCACGATATGCTCGGCGTGTACAAGAGCCACTATCGGTTTGTCAAAGCATACACGAACCTCGAAGGCGTGATGCAGCAGGCGTTTGCAGACTACGTCCAAGAGGTCAAGGCGCGTCGCTTTCCGCAAGATAGACACCGTTTTAAGATCAAAAGCGCAGAGTTGCGCCGATTTAATTTGAGTGCCAAAGGTGCGCGATGGCCCTAAAAATCGTAAAAACGGTTCGCGAGATGCACCGCGCAGCAGACCGCATGCGACAGGCGGGGCTCTGCATCGGGCTTGTGCCCACCATGGGGTATCTACACGACGGGCATCTCAGCCTCGTGCGGCGGGCGTTAAAGATGGCAGACCGCGTTGTGGTGAGCATTTTTGTCAACCCGTTGCAATTTGGTCCAAGCGAAGATCTCGCTGCCTATCCCAGAGATCTGGATCGCGACTTGGAACAGATCGACACATGCGGCGTGCATTTCGCATACCTACCCGAAGTTGAAGAACTGTATCCCAGTGATTTTGCAACGTCGGTAACTGTGGCACATCTGACCGAAGGGCTGTGCGGTGCAAGTCGCCCGGGGCATTTTGAAGGGGTGACGACAGTCGTCGCCAAGCTGCTTGCAGCGGTAAAACCCCATGTGGCTGTTTTTGGACAAAAAGACGCGCAACAAACCCTTGTGATTCAGCGCATGGCGCGCGATCTCAATTTGGATGTGGAGATACGGATGGCGCCCACGGTGCGCGAAGCAGATGGATTGGCGATGAGTTCGCGGAATGCCTATCTGAGTCCCGAAGAGCGGCGGGAAGCACCCGCGCTTTATCGGGCATTGATGGTGGGAAAAAAAATGATCGAGCAGGGTGAAACGCGTGCCCAAAAGGTCATCGAGGCGATGCGCGATGTGCTTGAACCGCAGCGCCATGCAGAAATCGACTACATCGAGGTTGTCAACTCGAAAGACCTCACACCTGTTGCCGTGCTCCGTGATGCTGTTTTGCTGGCCGTGGCCGTGCGGTTTGGCACTGCGCGCCTGATAGACAACGCATGGGTCCGCGTTAGATGATTTTTTGAGATGTATATCAAGTTATTGTAAGTATTTACGTTACGTCAAATCAGCGGTTTGTATAAGGACTTGACGCCCTTATGGGAGTTCATTATATTGAATTTGACCTCAGTGAAGGTATTACAACATGATGTTCATCTCTAAACAAGGAGTTTCAACATGGCCTATCAATTGCCCGACCTGCCCTACGCTTACGATGCACTCGAGCCCTACATTGACGCACGGACAATGGAAATTCACCATTCCAAACACCACAATGCCTATGTGACCAACCTCAATGCCGCACTTGAGGGTCACGATGCGTTGGCGAACCAGTCTATCGAAAGTTTGATCAGCAATTTGGACAGCGTGCCCGAAGACATCCGCACGGCGGTTCAAAACAATGGCGGCGGCCATGCCAACCACAGTTTGTTCTGGACAATTATGAGTCCCAATGGCGGCGGCGCGCCTACGGGGGCAATTGCCGAAGCCATCGCGGCCGATTTTGGCAGTCTGGAAGCCGCGCATGAAAAATTTGTGACAGCCGCAACAACGCGTTTTGGTAGCGGGTGGGCCTGGTGTGTGGTCAAAGATGGCAAGCTCGATATTTTGAGCACGGCCAATCAAGATAATCCGCTCATGACAGGCGACGGAATCCCGATTCTCGGCCTCGATGTGTGGGAGCACGCTTATTATCTCAAATACCAGAATTTGCGCCCCGATTATATCGAAGCATGGACCAATACCATCAACTGGGACGAAGTGAATCGCCGCTACGCAGCCGCGCGCTAAGTTTTTTCAAAGGATACGAGCATGGGCATTACTGTGGGTGATCAGGCACCCGACTTTACGCTGAAATCAAAGTCCGGTGACGATTTGAAAGAGATTTCTCTGAGTGATTACAAGGGGCGGAAAAACGTCGTGATTCTGTTTTTTCCCTTGGCTTATACCGGTGTTTGTACCGATGAAATGTGCTCGGTCAGCGGTGGCTTGGACGATTACGACGCGCTCGATGCTCAGGTGTTGGGCATCAGCGTGGATAGTCCCTTTGCTCAAGAGGCATGGGCGCGGAAAAACGACATTGCCGTTCCCCTGCTCAGCGATTTCAACAAAGAGGTCAGCGCGGCTTATGGGGCGCAATTCGAGGAGTTGATCGGATTTCGAGGCGTGGCAAAGCGTTCGGCTTTTGTGATCGACAAAAGCGGCGTGGTGCGCTTTACTTCCATGTCTGACGATCCAACTGTGTTACCCGATTTTGATGCGATCAAAGCGTGTCTAAAAACATTGGGTTAATGGAGGCATTATGGTTCGCGTCACGGAAACAGCAGCGGGCAAAATCAAAGAACTCATGATGAGAGAAGGACGCCCTGAAGACCACGGTTTGCGCTTAAAAGTGATCGGTGGCGGGTGTTCTGGCCTTCAATATCAGCTCGATTTCGACGAGGCAACCCGCAAAGATGACAGCGTTATTGAAGCCTATGGCATTCGGGTCTTTGTCGATATGAAAAGCGCGCTTTTTTTGACGGGCACTGAACTGGACTACGACGATGGCCTGATGGGAACGGGCTTTCGATTTAACAATCCCAATGCCAAAAATCAGTGTGGTTGTGGGGAGTCTTTCAGCGTTTAAGCATCGCTTTGTAGAAAATTCGTTTGCGGAAGGGAGGGGTCGTATCGCGATTCCTCCCTTTTGAGTCCTTTACACATGTCCCCATGGGACAAAAATTCACGATGTCTATGGTTTTGATTTTTTTTTATTTTTGCGATGTGTTGCACCACTTCACATCCGCGCGGTCTGTCCAGAAATTTTTCTGGGGCATTTCGACATGGCCCTTCAAACAGACCTGCGCTATGGATCTAAGACCGGATTTGAATTTTGATAGGAGGCTCCAATGGATATGTTCTTGCAGGGAGCTCCAATGGCAACTTATGGGATCTCGCTGGCGGTTGCCATTGCCCTATTTGGAATCGGGTGGTTTTTGGGCACCCGGATTAGCGCGCGAAAAGTGCGAGATATTGAGCGGCAGGCTGAAAAGCACGCGAGCAAACTGGCAGAAAAAGAAGATCGAAATCGCAAAGCCGCTTTTTTGGAAACAAAAAATAACTGGTATGACGAGAAGGCTCAAATTGAAAAGGCTTTCGACCAAAAACGCCGCGAGTTTGATCGTCAAAACGACGAATTGCACGAAAGAGAAACCCGCGTTGCAAAGCAGACCGAAGTACTGAGCCAGCGAAAAAAAAACCTAACGAGGCGGGAACAAGATGGGAAGCAAAGAGCCATCCGTTTGGAGAAACGAGAATTGGAACTGGCCGATGTGCTCGATCAGCAACGCGCGCAATTAGAGCGTATTTCGGGCATGAGTGCGGGTCGCGCCCGCGAGATGCTGCTCGAAAATATCCGAAACTCGCTGCAACAGACAGCCGCAAATATCGGCCGAGAAATGATCGATCATGCCAAAGAACGAGCTGACCGAGAGGCCAAGAAAATTCTGGCACAGGCAATAGAACGCTGTTCCACAGATCAAACCGTGCAATCATCCATATCGGTCATCACCTTGCCCAATGACAATATTAAGGGTTGGATTGTCGGCAAAGAGGGGCGCAATATCATTGCGTTTGAAGCCGCCACAGGTGTGAAAGTGATCGTCAATGACACGCCCGAGGCGGTGGTCTTGTCCAGCTTTGATCCGGTCAAGCGCGATGTGGCTCGTCTGGCAATGGAGCAACTGGTGCGCGAGGGTCGCATCAGTCCGAGCCGCGTTGAAGTCGTTGTTGCGAACTGCAAAAAAAAGGTCTATTCGATCATTGCCGAAGAAGGCCAGCGGGCCGCGCGCGAATTGGGCATTGAAGCATTGCATCCAGAAATGGTCAAACTGGTTGGGAAGCTCAAATATCGCACGAGTTTTGGGCAAAATGTTCTGGGGCATTCCAAAGAAGTGGCTTTTCTGGCCGGTGCAATGGCAGTGGAATTGGACATGGATGAAAAACTCGCGCGGCGATGTGGCCTGTTGCACGATATTGGCAAAGCCGTGGATCAGGAACTCGAAGGCAAACACACCGACATTGGCGCGCATTTGGCGGGCAAATACGGCGAAGGCGCAGAGGTGATCAACGGAATTTTTTATCACCACGGCGAGGCAGAGGCATCGACCCCGATTTCGTTTTTGGTCAAAGCTGCCGATGCAATTTCTTCATCGCGGCCCGGTGCTCGGCGCGACAATGCCGAAGAATATATCAAACGGAGGCGCGATTTAGAGGAGGTGGCGCAATCTTTTGAGGGGGTGCGCGATGCCTATACCATCAATGCCGGGCGCGAAGTCCGCGTGCTGGTCAATGCCGGGCGCGTGAACGACGAACAGGCCAAAGACCTGTCCTTTGCAATTGCCGAGCGCATTCGCGAGGAAATGACCTATCCAGGCGAGGTGCAAGTCACGGTGATTCGACAAACCATTGCCACGAATTGGGCTGGTCATCCCGTCAAACGCCGCCCGCGCGGCCGGGGACGACGCTACGGGCGACGCAGACACAACAACAATTACCGCTCCGGGGCTTCCGCCCAGGCCAGCGCGTAATCCCATGTCTGACAGTTATTCCACGATTGTGCGAGATCACTTTGAACACCCCCGCAATGTCGGCACATTGGACGCCCCCGATGCGATGGGGTTTGCGGAAAATCCAGCTTCGGGTGCAACCCTGGCTCTACATCTCGCCATAAAAGATGGCGTCATTGATCGAGCTGTTTTTCAGGCGCAAGGATGTGCTGCAACCATTGCTTCGGGGTCTGTGCTCACGGAATGGGTAATCGGCAAAACGCCCGTTCGGGCCAGCAAAATCACTCGCTCGGATATCGAGTCCGCGCTCGGTGGCTTGCCCCCCACGCGGAAACACGCCGCTGACCTAGCCGTAGATGCGGTTCACGCGGCACTCAACAAATTGGTGCGTCAGATGTAGAAACCACGGGGCAGGGCCTTGTTGTCCTGCCCTTTATTCTTGGAATGCCTGCATGACCGATCGGATCAAGGCCGCGGCGCGGCGTTTGGGGTTCAATCCCGTGGGGATTGCATCGGCAGATCCCCCGCAACACTGGGCGTTTTATCAAAAGTGGTTGGCAATGGGGTGCGCGGGGGAAATGGGATATTTGGGACGCAATTTGGATCGGCGGTCAGATATTCGACAAATCCTTCCGGATGCCAAATCGGTCCTGTGCGTGGGTCTCAATTATCTACCCAATTCCGATGGGTCTGAAAACAGTGGGGATCCCAAAGGGCAGATTGCACGCTACGCGCGCGGCGATGATTACCACGCGGTGATGAAAGATCGGCTGTTTGAATTGCTGGCCGAAATTCAGCACATTGAACCCGCTGCTGAGGGACGGGTCTATGTGGATACCGGCCCTGTTTTGGAGCGCGATTTTGCAGCGCGAGCCGGGTTGGGCTGGTTTGGAAAACACACCTGCTTGATTGACAAAGGCCGGGGATCGTGGTTTTTTTTGGGCGAGATTATTCTGAATCTCGAACTGGCAGTCGATCCACCGCAACCCGATCACTGCGGGACGTGTACGCAGTGCTTGGATGCGTGCCCAACAGATGCCATTATCGAGCCTTATGTCGTGGATTCGCGGCGGTGTATTTCTTATTTGACCATTGAATTGAAAGGTTCTGTGCCGCGCGATTTGAGATCGCACATGGGCAACTGGGTCTTCGGATGTGATATCTGCCAAGCGGTCTGCCCCTGGAATCGCAAGCACGCCAGACCGACTTCTGAAGTAGCTTTTCAAGCACGAGAGGGTTTGGACGCGCCCGGGCTGGTCGATTTGCTGTGCATAGATCAAGCGACTTTTTCAAAGCGCTTCAAAAACAGCCCGATCAAACGCGCCAAACGCCGCGGCTTGTTGCGCAATGTTGCCGTGGCTTTGGGCAATGTAGGGGGAAAATCCGATGTTCCCGCATTGGCAGATGCGCTCAAAGACGACGAGCCACTCGTGCGACAACACGCGGCTTGGGCCCTAGGCAAAATTGGGGGCGACCGCGCGAGACAGGTACTCGACAAGGCCCTGCTTTGTGAACGCGATGAAGAGGTCATCAAAGACATGCGTTTGGCACTTGAAAGAATGCGAATAGACGAACCCGACCACCTAACTTTCGTTGATTCGTAGAAAGGAAATGAACGTGAGCGCGTTGCTCGATATTGAATTGGACGCTGGCGTCGTGAAAACCGAGCCCGATATACCTGTGACGCCCGCGTCTGGGCAAAAGGTTTTTATCGAAACTTACGGTTGCCAGATGAATGTATCGGATACGGAACTGATGCTGGGCATTTTGAAACAGGCGGGGTACACCTCTGCACAGCGTCCAGAAGATGCCGATGTCATTGTCCTGAATACCTGTGCGATTCGGGACCATGCGGAGGAGCGAGTGAGGGGCCGGTTGGGGCAGTTGCGCGCACTCAAGTATCGGCGGCCAGACCTGATTATGGGGGTATCGGGGTGTATGGCCAAGCGCGTTTCAAAGTCCCTGATGAACGACGCGCCCTATGTCGATTTGGTCGTGGGGCCAGATTCATATCGGCGGTTGCCCGAACTCATTGCCGACGCGCGCGGCGATTCCGCGTTGGATGTGCGCTTGGATCGCGGCGAGTATTATACGGGTCTCGATCCCCTCCGCGCAGAAGGCAGCAATGCCTATATTACCATTATGCGCGGATGCGATAAGTTTTGCACGTTTTGCATTGTGCCCTACGTGCGCGGCAGAGAGCGCAGCGTGCCGGCGCGCGAAATTGTCAGACAAACTCAGGCGGCCGCGGACGCGGGGTTTCGAGAAGTCACTTTATTGGGGCAAACCGTTAATTCCTATCGCGATGGGGCATGCGATTTTGCCGATTTGCTTTCGATGATCGCGCGCGTAGATGGCATTTGCCGCATCCGCTTTACGTCGCCCCATCCCAGCGATTTCTCTGAAAAGTTTATCGAGACCATGGCGCGTGAAGAGAAAATTTGTCGGTTTATTCACTTGCCCGTGCAGTCCGGGTCCAATCGCGTTCTCAAAGCGATGAAGCGCAGCTATACGGTCGAAGACTATCTCGCTCTGGTCGATGCAATGCGCGCCGCAATGTCGGGCTTGTGTTTGAGTACGGATATTATCGCGGGTTTTCCAGGGGAAACGCAACCCGACTTTGAGGCCACGCTGGCGTTGATGGCGCAGGTGCGCTACGATTCTGCATTTATGTTTAAGTATTCTGCCAGAAAAGGCACGGTCGCTTTCCGCGAGATGCCCGACACAGTCGCAGAAGAGGAAAAGGTGCAACGGCTCGAAACCATTATTGCACGCCAAAACCGCATTTCCGAAGAAATCAACGCGACTTATGTGGGTCGCACCCTCGAGGTTTTGGTGCAAGGGGATGCCCGCAAAGGCACGGGCATGGCCGTTGGAAAATCCGATGGCTTCAAAACGGTCGTGTTCCCCCGCGAGGGCGCGGCAGACAACGCGCTGACAGATGTCAAAATTACCAAAACCACGTTGCGAACACTCACCGGGCGGAGGGTTCAATGCGCGGACTGATGGATATTCAAACTGCACCTGCTGCGCGCCGCGGGCGATTGCCCAAATGGTTTCGCGTGCCCGCGCCCGGCAGCGCGGGATACCGCGCGCTGAAAGACTTGATGCGCGGTCTCAATCTACACACGGTCTGCGAAAGTGCGCGCTGTCCAAATATCGGGGAATGCTGGAATTTGGGCACCGCGACATTTATGATTTTGGGCGATGTGTGTACGCGAAGTTGTGGGTTCTGCGCGGTGAAAACCGGTCGGCCACAGGGACTCGATAGGGGAGAGCCTCAACGCGTCGCCAAAGCCGCGCAGAAGATGGGCTTGCGGCACGCTGTGGTCACGTCGGTCAATCGCGATGAACTCCCCGACGGGGGCGCGGGTATGTTTGTCGAAACCATCAATGCGATTCGGCGGTTGTGTCCACAGACGAAGGTCGAGGTCTTGATCCCGGATTTTCAGGGCAATTGGCAGGCGCTGTGTGAGGTCATGGACGCGCGCCCCGATATCTTAAATCACAATGTCGAAACCGTGCCGCGCCTGTATAAAACCATGCGCCCACAGGCCAAATACGACAGGTCGCTGGCGCTTTTGAAACGCGCCAAAGACTTTGCCCCCTACGTGTCCACAAAGTCGGGCATTATGGTCGGCGCGGGTGAGACGCCGACCGAGGCGCGCCAAACAATTCGGGATATCGCTGACCGGGAAACCGATATTCTCACGGTGGGCCAATACTTGCAACCCTCTGCTCGACATGTGCCTGTGGCGCGCTTTTACCATCCCGATGAATTTTTAGATCTGAAACACTTCGCGCGCGCGCTGGGGTTTCGGCATGTCGAATCAGGCCCTTTGGTGCGCAGTTCCTACCACGCGGCCGATCAGGTGAGTTAATCGTGCCTGATCCCATTTCTCAACTTTTTGTTTTGCGCTTAAGACCAGCCGGGAGATTGCTATTTTCGCATGGAGGATAATGATGCGTCTCAATAAATGGTATTTTGCGATGGTTTTTGCCTGTACTTGGGCAATGGCCCACGCGCAAGAGGACGCGCCTACATATCGGGATATGCCTTTGCGCTCAACGGGTGATCTACAGGTTTTTGCCGAAACAGCCGCGTTTTGGGGGCCTCAAAACCTCACGCGCTTGGAAGTTTATACGCTGATCGATGCGCGACAATTGCAGTTTGTCCCCGAAGAGGGCAAATACGTTTCGCAAATTGATTTTGTATTTTCTCTGCAAGATTCCGCGGGAAGCCCAGCCACGCGAGAGTTGTGGACGCGAAATGTTTCGGTAGAAGATATCCGCGAATTGAAACAAAATGGGGCCCTGGTGCGCGATGTCGTCGCGATTGATCTCGCGCCAGGCCCCTATCACATGACATTGTCAGTCGAAGATATTTATGGCGACCTCTCGGGCACATGTGAGGGACACGTGCGCGTGCGCGATTTTGAGGGCGGCGAGTTGGTCGTGAGTGATGTGGTATTTGCGTCAGAGTTGGAAAAGGTGAACGCGGGCGGGCGTTTTGTGAAAAATGGATGGCGGGTCGTGCCCAATACCACGCGGTTTTTCCGCGTGGGCAAGCTGATTCATATCTATTTTGAGATTTACAACTTTAAGATCGCAGTTGACAATCCCAAAGATTCATTTGTTCTGGGATACAGTTTGATAGACACCGCCGGGACGGTTGTCAAATCGTATCCGGCAAAGCGATTGCTCAAGCCCGGTGAAAGCGTGGTGAAAACAGACGCGCTGGAAACAGCGGGGCTTTCCGGCGGCGCGTATGCGTTGCAGATCGAGTTATTTGACCGGGGCACGCGCGAACACGTGCGGCACAAACGCAAAGTCTTTCTCATTTCAGAAGAAGGTGAAAATCCACAATTGACCGAGGTGCAACAGGAACAATTGCGCCATTTTCAAACCATCCACCACATTGCATCTGAAAAAGATCTGTCCCTGTACGAGTCTTTGCCAACACAGCGGGCGAAAATGAAATTCCTTCAGGCATTTTGGAAAAAATTGGACCCGACTCCGGATACACCCCTGAATGAACGGCTTATCGACCACCTACAGCGCATGAAATATTCCGATGACACGTTCACCGCGCAACCAGGCAACAGGGGATCCGATACGGACAAAGGCCGTGTTTATGTCAAATACGGGCCGCCCAACGAGCGCGACTACACCACATCGGCCGCGATCGGGAAAGCCATAGACACTTGGATTTACGAAAAGTCGGGGCGGTATATTTTTGTCTTTTTTGATCGCCGCGGAACCGGCGTTTACGAATTGGTGCATTCGACCATGTCGGGCGAAATCTACAATCCCGATTGGCAGAGCACGGCATTTTAACCTGCAAAATTCAAAACACTTGATGGATCCTCGATTTACACAGAAAAACGGCGCGGGCATTTTTACGGGCAATGAATTGATCGTCAAAGGCGGTCTCGAAGGCGGCATGGGGTTGATGACGGGCTATCCCGGTTCCCCTGTGGCAGAGGTCTTTGACGCGGCAGAGCGCATCCGAGAGTTGTTGACCAAAAAAGGCGTGATGGTGCAAATTGCCAACAACGAAGCCCTGGGGGCTGCGCGTCTCAATGGCGCGCAGATGGAATCCATTCGCGCCCTCGCCGTGATGAAAAGCGTGGGCGCGCATGTCGCTTCCGACGCCCTGGCCTTGGGCAATATGGCCGGAACAGGTGAGGGTGCTGCGGCAGTTGCCGTATTTGGCGATGACACGTGGTCCGAGGGCACGCAGGTGCCCGCGGATTCTCGTTTTATTGCCAAACACCTGTATATGCCCGTATTTGAACCCAGCACCTTTCAGGAAATGAAAGACTGGGTCAAAATCGCGTTTGAGTTGTCGGAAAAAACCCGGCTCTACATCGCCTACCTCGTCACGTCCAATCAGGCAGACGGAGGCGGCACGGTCGAAGTACACGCCAATCAATTTCCCGAAAAGACGTTCCACAATCCCGTGCGGTTGGATCCGTTGACGATTTCGCCAGATGACCGGGTGATTATTCCCCCCCATACAGTACTCAAGGAAAAAGAGGTGCTCGAGCAGCGTTTTCCAAAGTTGCTCATCTCGGCAAAAGAATACGGTCTGAATCGGATTTTATATCGGCCAAACGCTGGAAAGAAGCGCATCGGCTTTGTCACCAGTAGTTTGGCCTATTGTTATTTGGAACACGCCCTCAACCTGGTGGGGTTGGGGGGCAGCATTCCCATTTTGAAATACGGCCTGACCCATCCGCTCGACGCGGAAATTTTGCGCGAGTTTATCCACTTGGTCGATGAAATTTATGTGGTAGAAGAAAAGCGCGGTTTTTTGGAAGAACAGATCACCGCTGCGTTGCAGAAAATGTATCAGGGCCGCGAAATTGGTGAATTTCGGATATGGGGCAAACACTTTCCAGAAGGCCGCGGTTTCCCCGACAGTTGCGGGCTAAATCCGAGCATTGCGCTCGAGGTGCTGGCACCGGTATTGAAATCGCTCGACGATCCCACAGTGCCCGTCGATCGCGCGCGCATTGACGCGGTTGTGGCGTTGATGGATCAGACAAAAACATTTGATCTGAACGCATCGGTTCGCACGCCCTCGTTTTGCCCGGGCTGCCCGCACCGCGATTCGGCCAGTGTGTTGGACAAGATGATCGACGATTTTCAAGATCGCGATTACATGCGCCACAAGCACAGCACCGCGCCGATGGACCTGATTTTTCACGGCGATATCGGATGTTACTCGCTTTTGAAATACGAGCCGTTTAATCGGTTGATGCACAATTTGTCGGGGATGGGACTCGGTGGCGGAACGGGCGCGGGCATCGATCCGTTTATCGACAACAAACAGCTCGTGTTTATGGGCGATTCGACATTTTTTCACAGTGGGATGGCCGCGATTTCCGATTCGATCAAACACGGACAAGATATTACCTATGTGATTTTAGACAATAAGACGACCGCGATGACGGGCCATCAGCCCACGCCGGGGGTGGATATCGACCTGATGGGCCGCCCGACTTTTGCCCAGGATATCGAACAGGTCGTGCGCGGTTTGGGGGGTGGCGCGACAGGACCAGTGCTGGTCGCCCGCATGAATCCGGCAGACAGGGAAGCGTATCGCGACGTTTTGGAACGGGCCATCATAAAAGACGGTGTCAAAATCGTTATTGCCGATAAAGAGTGCGGCATCACCTATCACCGTCGCCAGCGCGCCGAGCAGATTCAGACCACTCGGGAAAAGGGATTTTTGCCCAAAGAAACCCATATCAACATCGCGGCCGAGGTCTGTGAATATTGTTTGGAATGCACGCGGGCAACCGGGTGCAGCGGCTTGACTGTGGAAGAAACCCTACACGGGCCAAAAGTGGCGACCGATCTGTCTTTGTGCGTGGCAGATGGGGCGTGTACAAAGGTTGAAGTTGCCAATGGCGATAAAACCTGTCCCTCTTTTGAACGCCTCACAGTTCACCGTTCGCGCGCGCCCGAAGTGCAAACCGAGTCCATTGATTTGTCGGATATTCCCGAACCCGAATGCCGCGATTTTGATACGGCGTGGTACGCGTATGTGGCCGGCGTGGGCGGCATGGGCATCAATACCATTTCCGCGATTATTGCCGTTGCGGGCGCACGGCAGGGATATACCGTGCGATTTACAAATAAAAAAGGGCTGGCCATTCGCAACGGGAGTGTGTATTCGCACGTCAGTTTTAGCAGAAATGATCGGATCATTTCGCAATTGACGCCTTACGGGCATGCCGATTTGTTGTTGGGACTGGATATTTTGGAGGCCGTGCGCGGGTTGGATCCAAATGCAACCGGTCGCATAGCCAGTCCGCAGCGCACCACAGCCGTCGTGGAAACGGGCAAGCGCGAGACCATTTTGTCGATGACTGGGCGCGATGATTTTGATACGGATGATCTGGAGGATATCTTGCGGCGATACACCGATGCCGACACGTATTTTGGGATGGACTTGGGCGAAATATCCGAGCGATATTTGGGCAATAAGATCTATGCCAACAGCATTTTGTTGGGGGCCGCATTTCAACGGGGCGCGTTGCCCCTAACGCTGGCGAACATTCGGTGGGCAATGAAACAAAATATCAAACCGAGTGAACTCGAAGCCAACCTCAAGGCGTTTGAGATGGGGCGCAAGGCCGCGCTGCATCCCGATGCGTTCACAAGACCCGAACCCGCGACCACATACCGCGGCCTCATGGAAGATAAGGCAGAGATTTTGTCGAAAACGCGGAGCAAAAAGTTGGCCGAGACCTATCGCGTCCTCTCGAAGTCGGTCGCGGATTGGGACCTTCCCGAGGCGACAAAATTGCAATTTGCTCTGGGCGTTTACGATTTGATTCAGTGGGGTGGCGTGGCATACGCGCAGTCTTATATCCATCGCGTCAAACGGGTTTACGCGCGCGATGACGCGCGCTACCAGTATGAAGCAACCGATGCCGCGGTGCGTTTTCTCGCTCGCGTGATGGCCTACAAAGATGAAATTTACGTGGCCCATCTTTTGACGAGTCGAGAAAAGTATCGCCGTGATTGCGCGCGGTATAACGTCGATCCCTCTCGCGGCGATAAAATTTCTTACCGGCATCTGACGCGCCCGCATTTTACCGTGCTGGGGTTGGATATCAGATTCGATATCCAAACGCGCGATTGGATGCTCAATATCGTGAAGCGGGCGCGCTTTTTGCGCCGCCTCCCGGCATGGCACCGCGAGGAAAAGACCTATCGAGACTGGTACATCGACCTCGTAGATGGGTTCGATTTTGACAGTGCAGAGCAATACGAGACGTATGTGAAAGTACTGCGCCTACCCGATGACGTGCGGGGCTATCGCGAGGTGATCTGGCCCAAGATGAAGGCCGCCAAAGAAATGGCCGATTACTGGCTCAATGGCAGGGGAACACCTCCTAAGTTAGATCGCGAGATTTTGGATATCGCACCCGTGGCTGAAAAAGTTTAGAGGTTATGAAACTCATTTTGAACATGGATAAACAGGATAAACAGGCTGTGTGAGAGGTTCTATCGTGTCCATCCTGTGTATCCATGTTCCCTTCCCATGCTGATTGACAGCAACGTGATTATCTACGCCGCACAAAGGAGCAAATAATGAAGCGCACGTTTACCGTGAAGGCTATCTGGGACAATGAGGCACAGGTCTTCTATGCTCAAAGTGACATTGAGGGCTTGCATATCGAAGCCACCAGTCTCGATGAATTTGAAGAAATTATGCTGGACGCGGCACCTGAATTGATTATGGTTAACCATCGAAGTCTGTCCGATATCTCTGAATATCCTTTGAAGGATCTGATACCGAGCATTCTGTGGCAGAGATCAGAAATGGAAAGGACGATGGCATAATTTGGCACGCGCGTTTTACAACACGGTCACCAAAGAAAATTCCAAACTCGGTTTTGAGTATTGGAAAAACGCAAAAGGTTCCCACGAAAAGTGGAAATGTTTGCATACTGGTAAAATTTTGCTGGTGCCGCATAACCTGAAGAGTCGCCATACGGCAAATGCTATTCTAAAAAGTGCAGGAAGCATCAAGAAGGTCTGATGTGTTTATTGTCAGTGTTACCCAAACAATCATTTATGTCGCGCCCTCGCGTTTGGGCGCGTTTTTGTGTACCGCGAGATTTTCTTGAAACAAAGGCTCTGCTTGGTTATATTTTACATCCGCAATTTTTTATTTGAACGCATATTGACAAGGAGGACGTGTTTTGAGCACCAATGATTGGAGAACGCACAACGAATCGGGCAGCAAGCGCGTGGTGGTGACCAAAGAATTGCCCGGCGACCGCTGGCTCGAGATTCTCACGGGTGCGGATTGCCGCGTAGAGATCGGCACATCCACTGAAATTTTGAGCGTTGAAGAGATCAAAGACAAAATTGGGGATGCGTGCGACGGTGTGATCGGGCAGTTGACGGAAACGTGGGGCGAAAAGCTGTTTTCTGCCCTCAAGCAGGCGGGCGGCAAAGCGTATTCAAACTATGCCGTGGGATACAATAATGTCGATGTGGGGGTGGCGACAAAATACGGCATTCCAGTGGGGAATACGCCGGGGGTTTTGACCGAGACCACGGCTGAAATGGCTGTCTCGCTGACCTTTTCCGCGGCGCGGCGGGTGGTCGAAGCCGATGCCTTTATGCGCGCGGAAAAGTATCGCGGTTGGTTGCCCACGCTTTACCTGGGCGAGTTGATGACAGGCAAAACCGTGGGGGTAGTTGGCGCCGGGCGCATCGGCTGTGCATACGCCAAGATGATGGTTGAAGGGTTCAAGATGAACGTGGTCTATTTTGATCCGTATCCAAATGAATACATGGAAAATTACATCAGAGCTTATGGTGAGTTCTTGGCGTCTCAGGGCGATGAGGCTGTGACCTGCCGGCGTTTGGACGCGGTCGAGGATGTATTGCGGATAGCCGATGTGGTGAGTTTGCATCCGCTGTTGGACGACACCACTTTCCATCTGATGAATGCCGAGCGTCTGGCTCTGATGAAAGACAATGCCATTTTAATCAATGCCAGCCGCGGCCCTGTCGTCGACGAAGTCGCCCTGGTTGAACACTGCAAAACCCATCCCAATTTCAGAGTCGGGCTCGATGTGTTTGAAGATGAACCCCTGATGAAACCCGGTCTCAAAAATTTGCCCAATGTGGTCATTGTACCGCATATTGCATCCGCGACGATCTGGACCCGTTCGGGCATGGCCACTTTGGCGGCCTCAAATGTGGCTGGCGTTTTGAAAGGTTATGGCGCGTGGCAAGATCAGGATGATATTTTGACTTTCCTCGGCGACAATCCCCCGCAGGCAGCCCCCAGTATTGTCAATGCAAGTGAAGTTGGGCTTTCCGTTTATGCGGGATAATTGCTGTTGTGCAGGCAAAACGAGTCGATCATCCCGTATGATCGGCTCGTTTTTTTAGGGTTTGATATGGCTATTGGAAGCAGCAGGCGATTTTCAATCGCGCCCCTGATGAATTGCACAGACCGACACGCGCGGTATTTTTTTCGGCTGATTTCCAAGCGCGTCTTGCTATATACCGAAATGGTTGCGACCGGCGCAATCACACGCGGTGATCGCGCGCGCGTATTGGCTTATGATGCGTTTGAACATCCCGTGGCATTGCAATTGGGCGGAAGCGATCCCGCCGATCTCGCGCGGTGTGCCAAAGTGGGAGAGGACTGGGGGTATGACGAGATCAACCTCAATGTGGGCTGTCCGAGCGACCGCGTGCAATCCGGGCGTTTTGGCGCGTGTTTGATGAAAGAACCCAAACGGGTGCGCGATTGTGTACAGGCCATGCGTGACGCGGTGAATATTCCCGTGACCGTGAAAACGCGAATTGGCGTTGATGATCGGGATTCTTATGACGAATTGGTCAATTTTGTAGAGACAGTTGCCGAATCCGGGTGTAGGGTCTTTGCGTTTCACGCGCGCAAAGCATGGCTTCGGGGGTTGAGTCCAAAGGAAAACAGGGACATTCCGCCCTTGTGTTACGACGTGGTCTATCGCATCAAACGCGATTTTTCAGATTTGGAGGTGGTGATCAATGGCGGGATTACATCACTCGATGAGGTCGCCATGCATTTGGCGCGTGTCGATGGTGTGATGGTCGGTCGAGAAGCCTATTCAAATCCCTATTTTCTTTCCGATGTCGATCGGCGGTTTTTTGGGGAGGCGCGTTCAGCGCCGTCTCGGCATGAGATCTTGCAGGCATTTTTGCCCTATGTTTCCGATCAACTCGCGCAAGGCACGCGGTTGCACCATATCGCGCGGCATCTCATGGGGTTGTTTGCCGGGCTGCCGGGCACAAAGACTTGGCGGCGATATATCAGCGAAAACGCATACAAAGGCGGTGCTGGCGCCGATGTGTTAGAGGCCGCAGCACACGTCATTCGCGAGGGAACTTTCCCTTGCCCCTGATTTGTCGCGCGTGTATCTTTGATTTCTGGACGCGTCAAAATGTTCGGTGTGATGCTGATAGATATGTTCAACGAGATTTGCAAACTCGAAAGGCGAAAATAGACGACATCCACCGAGACACTCAAGCCGATATCCGAAAAGGGAAGGTTGGGTAGGAGGAGAATTGAGCTATGGCAACGACAACGACACGACTTGATCCCGAATCCCTGGTGGCTCGTATCATCACCGAACTTCAATCCAATCCCGATGCACAGATCTTATTGCTGCGTGCGTTGCTCACCAACGAATTTCTCGGTATGCCGATACGCTTGGAGCGCATAGAAGCCGATGTCGCTGAACTCAAAACCGATGTCGCTGAACTCAAAACCGATGTCGCTGAACTCAAAACCGATGTCGCTGAACTCAAAACCGATGTCGCTGAACTCAAAACCGATGTCGCTGAACTCAAAACCGATGTCGCCAACCTTAAAACCGACGTTGCGGTTCTCAAGGGAGACAGCCTGGAAGTGAAGCTCCACCGGAGGATTCGCCCGCTTCTCAGCCAACGACTCAACCTGCGCCGAGCACAGATGATGCAAAGTCCTGTACAGGACACCAGTCCCGAACTTTTCGAGCCGGTTGAAGTAGCCTTTGACAAGGGGATGATCCGCAACGCGCAGGAAACTCGGATCAATGAAACGGACATCATTCTTCGCGCCCAGCGCAAAGAGGACCGCGCGCTGGTCTGGGTGGCTGTCGAAGTGTCCAATGACATTGGTCAACGCGACATTGATCGGGTTCGCCAGTCTGCCGACGCTTTGCGCGGTGTATTCCAACAGGATGCCCTCGCTGTGGTTGCTGGCTATCGCATCCATCCACAAGACCAAGCGCGTGCTGACAATGCCAATGTTTACGCCCTCCTCATTGGAGAAAATAGTTAGCTACACTATCTCCAAACCCATTGGTCCTCGCGATTATGCATCTGAGTTGGGGCCATTGAACCATGCAACTTCCCACCCTTGAAAGCAAAGTTGCCGACCATGACAATCCACCTAAAGACTCAGTCAGCGGTCTGCTATCAGCAGTTCGTCCACCCTTCTCATCTACTCCAATAAGGAACGCGTAAATGGCAGAACTCAGTTTGGAACGCTACAATATCACCAAGCCGGCGGTCTTGCGAAACGCCTCGCCGGCCGTGCTTTACGAAGAAGCCCTCACCCGAGAAACCGGATCGGCCATCACCAGCACAGGGGCATTGGTTGTGCGATCGGGCGAAAAGACCGGGCGCAGTCCCGATGACAAACGCATCGTCAATCATCCCGACAGCGCGCGCGACATCTGGTGGGGTGACGTCAACATCAAACTCGATGAGCACACATTTCTCGTCAATAAAGAGCGCGCGGTCGATTATCTCAACATTTGCGAGCGCATCTACGTCGTCAATGGATACGCGGGTTGGGATCCCAAATATCGCATCAAAGTGCGCGTGATTTGCGCCCGCGCCTACCACGCCCTGTTCATGCACAACATGCTCATGCGCCCCTCGCGTACAGAACTCGAAAATTTTGGCGAGCCGGATTACACCATTATCAACGCAGGGCGATTTCCCGCCAACCGATACACCGCTGAAATGACCTCAACCACCAGTGTGAACCTGAGCTTTGAATTTCGAGAAATGGTCATTTTGGGAACAGAATATGCGGGCGAAATGAAAAAAGGCATCTTCACCGTTCTCAATTATATCTTGCCCAAACAAAACATTTTGTCCATGCACTGCGCGGCCAATGTGGGCGCAAAAGGCGACACGGCTCTCTTTTTTGGTCTCTCTGGCACGGGGAAAACCACGCTTTCAGCCGATCCGCAGCGCAGCCTCATCGGCGACGATGAGCACGGTTGGAGCGACCGCGGCATTTTCAACTTTGAAGGCGGTTGTTATGCCAAGTGCATCGGCCTTTCCCAAGCGCGCGAACCCGAAATTTACAACGCCATCCGCTTTGGCACCGTGCTTGAAAATGTCGTTTTTGACGACAACACACGCGTGGTCAACTACGATGATGACGCCATCACAGAAAACACCCGCGCAGCCTATCCCATCGAATATATTCCCAACGCACAAATTCCCTGCGTGGGCAGCCACCCTAAAAACGTCATTTTTTTGACCTGTGACGCATTTGGTGTCTTGCCGCCGGTGAGCAAACTCACGCCTGCACAAGCGATGTACCATTTTATCAGCGGTTATACGGCCAAAGTCGCAGGTACAGAAATGGGCATTACCGAGCCACAGGCGTCTTTCTCTGCCTGTTTTGGCGCGCCCTTCCTCGCATGGCATCCGGGAAAATACGCCGAGCAACTCGCAAAAAAAATCCAGCAACACAACTCAGATGTATGGCTGGTCAACACCGGCTGGTCGGGCGGTTGCTACGGCGTTGGCAAACGCATTACCTTGACCAACACCCGCTCGATCATTCGAGCCATACACAATGGATCGCTGACAAACGTCGCATGCGAAACAGACCCGCACTTTTGTTTTCGCGTTCCCAAAACCTGTCCCGATGTCACGGGCAGTATTTTGTCGCCGCGCACCACTTGGTCTAACCCGGTCGGATACGACGCCAGAGCCGCGCACTTAGCACGGCTATTTAAGGAAAACTTCGCGCAATTTGAAGATGGGGTCAGCGATGAAATTCTACAGGCGGGCCCTGTTTGAGGCGAGTAGGGACCTGTCCCCAGTACACGCCATCAGGTGCTCGTCAAATGGGGAATCGTCAGGGGGCCATCGGGCAATACTGCCACGCGCGCATCGTCAACTTTCAGGTACTCGCGCACAGCTTCGTTGAGGTCGGGAATCACCTGTAGCTTGCAGGCGCGAACCTCGTCGCCATCCATCTCGGTATAGACTTTCACATTTACGCGATCTAAAATGCCCGCTAAAATTTGCGCCTGCCACTGATCGAGAATCGGTTCGCGCGCATAGACCGATGCCATCACATCTTTGGGCATATCGCCCTCGCGCATCAACGCCGCAAAATTGCCGTGATCGGGCACGCCATCGCGGCACGCGCTCGCCACCAGAATGGTTCCACCGTCATTCACAATACGCGCGGCTGCTGAAATGCCCTTTACCGTCTGATACAGATTTTGATCCAGGGGAAAGCCACTGTTGGACGTCACCACCAGCGGAAAGGGCATCTCAACCGGCACCATCGCCGATGCTTTCACCTCGGCACACCCCTTTGCATGGGCCATGGAAAGATCTCCCGCGTAATATCCCGAAATTTTCTTTTTTGCATTGAGCGTCACATTGAGCAAAAAATCTGGCGGACAAAGCGCGACACATTCTCGAATCTCCCGATGCAGTGGATTCTCTTGGAGTACCCCCCATGTGCTGTTTGGATCCGCGATCAATTCCGCGCGGTGCAGCCGAAAAATTGTCTCAATGCTCGCCACACCCGGCGCGACAGCTTTGGGACCGCCCGAAAAACCCGCAAAAAAGTGCGGTTCAATAAACCCGAGGGCAATGCGCGCGTCTGCCTGGACGTATTCCCGATTTAAAAACACCGCTGTCCCACTCGCGGTTTTGCCCACCCATTCGCTTTGCGTTTCATCAAACGCATTGTGATTGACAATCCGCACGCGGCGAACCACATCTTCGCCAAACATCTCGACGATTTCATCCTCGGTATTCGGCCTGTGCGTGCCCGTACCAATCAGTATCGTCACTTGATCGGGAGACACGGGCAATGCTTCGAGCAGCCACGGAATCAGCTGCCGGTTGGGCACGGGACGGGTGCCATCGGATGTTGCAATCACCACGCGGTGCGAAGGCTCGACCACATCTCTGAGCGGCTTTGTCCCGATGGGTCGGCGCACAGCCTCGTGAAACAGCCGCTTGGGGCCTTCAAGTGCAGGCGCGTAACATGGTCGCATCACATCCCAGCGCGCGATTTTGGGATCTGCCTGAACAGATACCGTCCCTCGCCCATAAGCCACGTCAATGTAATTCATCTCGCCCCCGCACCAAAGCGTCTGCCGTGTCCAAAATGACCGTTTCTTCGCCCTGAAACCGCGCGGGTTCTCCGTAATACAGAAAGGCATTGGGTTCGTAACCGCCCTCCTCGTACTGCCGCTCTGTACACAAATATCCCACCTCGTCATTGGCATAGCCCACTGGCCACACATCCACACTCACATCCCGCAGCCTTTTTTCCATCGCGTGCCCAATTTCCTGCACCGGCTCGCCCGGAATGGCGACCAGCATGAGGGGACCCACGCGCATCATCTGCATCTCGGTGGGTTTTTCAGACGGAACAGCATCAGACGCCGCCATCTCCAGCACCCGTTTTGCCCAGGGGCCTGTCAACAACCGCCCCCGTTGGCTCTCATCTGCCGCCATTTCCTTCAACTTGCTCTCGGGCATCAGATCGCCATAGGGAAGGGCCATGTCGGTGCGCCGCGCGCACACCCCTTCTGCGCTTTCAGAATGCAACCCCAAAGCCACGCGACACACCTCATCCCCCAACTCGTACCCACAAGCGTCCAATTGTTCTTTGGTCGCGGATGCAAATCCCCCGGTCTCACTCAAAATTGCGGGCCGAATATTGCCAAAGCACCCGCCTAAAAACAATGCCTTGCAGCCCAGCACGCGCTCAATACGACGACGGGCAATGCCTGGGAAATCGGGCGAAATGAGACCGTTTGAACCGCTCAGTGTGGTCGGATGACACGAATAGTGGAACAACGCGGCGAGGGGCGTGCCGTCTTCTGCTGTCACGTGCAACACCCGCACGCGGCGGTCCACAATTCCGCCGTAATTCAACGTCATGCCCGAAGATCCGGGAAGCGGTCGGCGGTTGATATTAAAATGCGCGGATCCGCATCCCAGGCCAAAGGTCACGGGTTGGCGTGCCGCGGCCGCTTCGGCAATGCACGCGACAGTGGTATCGACCATGCGATCCATGAATTTGGGATCGGGCGTCATGCCCAAACACGGCAATGTGGCAGGCGCGCAGTGCGTGTGGCTGCACGCCACCATCACCCGATCTTCCAAAATGCCACAGGCACTCGCCACTTGCGCGCGAATCCGGTCCGTGGTGACCTTGGTCACGCCAATCACATCCAGCGTGGCAATGGCTATTTGCGTGTCGCCTTCGGCAAACACAATGGCCCGCACCTCTAGCGGATACAGCACCGAATGGGACGGGTTGGTGTTCCAATGTCCCTGAAGCACAAGGCCCGGCTCAGGCGTGATGTCTCCTGCTGCTACGCCGCTTTGAATCATGTTATCTCTCCTCAATAACAACCCAACTTGTCTGCCAAGTCGTGAAAATCGCGCGCCACAATGTCAAAGTCTGGATCGGACGTCACGTCCTGCTTTCCGTTGGCACCGCGCTCAAATGGTCGCAACATATAAGCTGTCTGCATGCCCACGCGCGCGGCGTGGCGCAAATCGCCCGGATGGGCTGCGACCATCATCACTTCAGACGGATCGCAACTCAGCAGCTCAATGGCTTTCAAATACGCCTCGGGATCGGGCTTGTAGTGTCGCGCCAGTTCAGCCGACAAAATGCAATCCCACGGCAACCCCCCGTATTTCGCCATGTTGGCGAGCAACGACACATTGCCATTGGACAGCGTGGCAATCACATACCGCGACTTCAACCGCAACAAGCCTCCCACGGCATCGGGCCATGGATCCAGCCGATGCCACACCCGATTGAAGGTGGCGATCTCTTCTTCGGTCAACCCATGAATGCCAAATTGTTCCAGCAAGTTATCCAAAATCATGCGGTGCAAATCATCGATCTTTGTCCACGGCAATGATCCTGTCCGCACGCGATTCATCGACGGGCCATAGCCCGCGCGCCATGCGTCGGCAAAGGCTGCCCAATCCACATTTAGCCCTTTGGCCTCGGCCAAACGCTCGCCCTCGCGGATAACCGAACTGCGCCAATCAACCACCGTGCCAAATACATCAAATGTCAACGCTTTGATTGCCATTGTTTTCGGGAATTGAGTTTGAACAGGCTCTTTATTCTTTCCGCCATCATCGTCATCATCTCGATCAGGAACCCACTCTGACGGATCGAACTCTGGAATGATTGGACGAAATGTCGAGTCAAAGCGTTCAAGCATGTCAGCTATCCACGCTACTTGCCCTTTGGTATGAAAGTTTGACTTAAACGCACACAGGCAATTCTACGGGTTTTTCATCCCGATCCGTATTTATTTACAATCGCCAGATCGGAAGTCTCGGAACGGATGAATTTCACGAGCAATGACACGCGATTATCTTTGTCCAACAGGTCCCAAAACACGTCCGCGGTTTGCTGTATGTCATCAAATAAATCAACTGTAAATGGCTCCCCTTCAAACGATGGCAAGGGACTGCCGTCGTCGATATATGTTGTGATACAATGCCCCACCCCCGGAATCGCTGTCTCGTAATCGAAAAACTGGCGCGAACAATAACGCGCATCGCCATCGATCGCTTTCAATATGGACAGCCGATAGGCTTGCGAATCCCCCAAATTGACAAGGCCAGAAATTCGCGGTGTAAAATTTGGCGCGTCGGGTTCAAACGCGCGCGTTCGCAACGCGGATTCAAATGACCCGCCAGTTTGCAGGGCATGGACGATTGTATCGGTCTGATCGCCATTTGTCGCGATATGTGCATCGCCCCATACTTTGATGGGATAATACACGGTCAGGGGATCAATGGCTTGCGATTGATCTACGGTATCGGTCTTCACCGCATCGCCTTCGCGCACCAAGACGCGATTGCGGCTGCTCGGGCTGCGCCCCATAATCCAATAAATCTGAACGAGATGCACGCGGTCAGGCGTTTGTCCAATCACAATCCCCCGACCGGGATAGGTCGCGTTTTTCAAGCGATTCATGTCAGCATCCATAAAATCCCAAACATTTTCTTGGAAATCACGCGTGGCATGGCCTCATTTCGCCCTTATACTGTTTAGCTAGTTTTGGAAACGAATTTAGCCGCATCGAGGATGGACCAAAGATGGATAATCCAGCCAAGTAAGAAAAACCAGAGAACGAAAGCGAGCACAAAGTGGACGATTGCCATGCCAAGCCGGGCCTGTAATAGCTGACCGAGCCCGGGGATAAAGAGACTGCACAGAGCGGCGAGTACATTCCCCGCAGAGCCTTGTCCTGCCATAGGTTTCTCCTTTGATAATGAAATTATCAACAGTACACCACTATCGCCCAATCTGGACAAGTAACCCGTGTTTTTTTGGGAAAGTGGTGAGATGTGTTTCCCTATCCAGATTGACGAGGTCAGCGGGGTGGTTCAATTGCATCAGAAGCCTTCCAAGAAGCACAAAAAAACGCTGTGGTGGACAGCCTCGAACTCCAAGATCAATATCTGATCCTTTGTGTGACCGCCCTTCTGCCAAATATCCAAAGAGATGGATCTCTCGACACATGCCTCCCATCTGCGTTCATCCGCGCAATCCGTTTAATCCGTGATCGCCTTTCACCTCTCGCCTCTGGCGTCTTCCCTCTCACCTTCTTCGGGCAACAACACAAAGCGCGCGTAATTCTCCAGATTAAAATATTGCTGTGTGGCTTTCTGGACATGTTCTGCGGTCAGCTTTGTGATGATCTCATCTTCGTAGGTCAACAGCGCCATCAAATCCACCCCATTTTGGTAATACCAAACCAGCGTGTTGCGCCAGTACCGGTTTTCTTTTTTGTCGGTCTCCCAACGCCGCAGTTTCATCTCCATTACTTTGTCAATATAGGATTGATCCACGGGTTGTTGTTTCATGCTGTCAATTTGGGCAAACACGAGTTGGGTCAATTCTTCCAACCGCTCGGGATCACATCCAAAACTGATTGAAATGCTGTATCGGCCCTCGGGCCAGCGCCACCGAGACGTGCGGACGCCCACGCCATAGGTGCCGCCCTCATCTTCTCGGAGCACCTCGCGCAATTTGATGTTTAAGACCTCGCCCATGGAATCGAAGACATACCGCTCGAACCGATCGCTATAGTCAATCGCGCCCGTGAAGATCAGCCGCGTCCGGCTTTTGGGTTCTTGCCCCCGTCGAACGGTTTTTTCAATGACGCCCGTTGGCGGTCTGACGCCCGTATCGCGCCAGGTTTCTCCGCGATTGCGCGCGGGCAAACCGCCCAAATAGGTCGCCACCAGAGGTTTGATTTTTTCAGGCGCGAAATTGCCGACAAATACAAAGGTAAAGTCACTGGCATCGGCAAATCGATCTTTGTAAAATGCCAGGGATTTTTGAAGGTCCATTTCCGCCAGTATTTTTTCTGACAGCGGGCGCGCTCTGAAATGGTTTTGCGACATCGTCACTTGAATCGTGTCCGAATAAGCGGTCTCGGGCCTCATCTCTCGATTTTGCAACCTGCCTCGCATGCGGTCCAGAAATGCCCGATATGCCAGCGAGTCTGCACGCGGCTCTGTGAACATGAGGTAGATGAGTTGAAACATGGTTTCCAGGTCTTCGGGAGACGCGCTGCCCGATAGGCTCTCGCCGAGGCTTCTGATCCCGGGCGACACGCGCACCACTTTGCCGGCCAGTTTTTTTCTCAGTTCAATCTGACTGAACTCGCCCAAACCGCTCTCCATCATGACGGAAGTCGCCGAAGACGCGGCCGTGTAATTTTCATCACTTGCCAGAGAATGACCGCCCGGACTGAAGGAGGTGAACACGACCTCATCGTTCTTAAAGTCCGTGGGCTTCATCACCACCTCAACCCCATTGCTCAATGTCCACTCGGTGACGCCCAATGTATCGATGGTCGCTTCGCGCACCACCTGACCGGGCGTTGGAATACGCGCCACGAGGGGATCGTCAGACACATCTTCCCGATATGGTGCAACCTCTTTTTCCTGCACCTTGTTAATTACATCCAGCAATTCCGTTTCGGAAGGAACGGGCAATCCCTCCTTTTCGGGCGCGCTGACCACGATCACGCGATTCTCGTTGGTAATCCATTCGCCGATCAAGCGGTTGATCTCCTCAACCCGAATGCCCGGGAGCAATTCTCGAAACAAGTCGCGTTCAACCTCAATGCCCGGAATCGGTTCGCCCGTCAAGATGTGACGGATGTATTCCGATGCAAAACCGCGCGACCGCCGTTTGTCGCGCTCGCGGTAAGATTGTTCAATGCTGCGCAACATATTGATCTTTAAGCGGTCCACTTCCGGTTGCGTAAAGCCATGCCGTTGCACGCGAAGGGCTTCTATCAAGACAGCTTCCAATCCCCGTTCAATCCCGCCCTCTTGGACGCCCGCGCCCAAGATGTAAGCCGCTTTGGTCCTGACCAGATTTCCGCGACGGGATCCCGCGCCCAAGAACGGCGGATTGGGCTTTGTGATCAACTCGCTAAAACGCTGATTGAGCATGCTGTTAAACATACTCCGAATCAACATGCTGCGATAATTTTCTTTTGTTCCTTCGGGCACCACATCTTGCAAAAAATAAACAGAAATGGAAGACCGAGAATTTTCCGGATCCGTTGCGATTGCAAACAGTGTTTCCTCGTGATCGGGTACGGTATAGGCGGTCCGCGCACGCGGGTTCTCGGCCTTTGGAATCGGCTCAAATGTCTTTTTGATGAGCGTCTCAACCGAGTCCACGCCAAAATCGCCCACGGCAACCACGGCCATGAGATCGGGGCGATACCAGTCGCGATAAAAGCGCGTGAGGGAGTCGTGCTTAAATGTATCGAGCAAGGCTTTTTGACCGATGGGCAAACGCTCGGCATAGCGCGAATCTTTCAGCAAGACCGGCAATTGCTTGTCGCGCATGCGCGCGCCCGCGCCGCGTCCCGAACGCCATTCCTCAATCACCACCCCCCTTTCCTTCTCGATTTCTTCGGGATCAAACTTTACCCGATGCGCCCAATCGCCCAAAATGCGAAATGCCTTTTCCATCACCTCGGCGCTGTCTGTGGGCACTTGAAACATATACACGGTCTCGTCAAAACTCGTATAGGCATTCAAATGCGGGCCAAATCGCATGCCAATTCCCTCGAGGAAATCAATGATTTCATGTTTGGGAAAATTGCCCGTGCCATTAAATGCCATGTGTTCGACAAAATGCGCCAGCCCCTGTTGATCTTCATCTTCCAAAACAGATCCCGCATCCACCACGAGGCGCAACTCCGCGCGGTTCTCGGGGCGTTTGTTTTCCCGAATCACATAGCGAAGCCCATTTGTCAATTTGCCCGACCGCACCGCCGGGTCAATCGGCAATATTTCAGCGACTTGTGGCTGAGGGGGTTCAACACCTGTTTCGGTCGTCGCACACGACGCGATGACACACGCGCCCAAAAGAGCAAACCATTGTCCAATCATCATGTATCCCTCCATATCTTAGAAGCTATCAGCGGTCAGCTTTCAGTCCCCTGTCCGCCCAAAGGCGAGACGCAAGACGCGAGAGCCCCCATCCCGTCTCACGCCTTTCCGGTGGGGTTGAGCGGGCTAATCGCTGACCGCTGCCTTTGGGCACCAGACCGCATCCAATTTTCGATGGATAAACGCCTTGCCATCTTCGCCGATGTAATCGCCCGCAATCTGTCCCTCGCCCGTCACCACGTATTTGTAAATGATCAGACCCTCGAGGCCGACGGGGCCGCGGCTGTGCAGGCGGTTGGTGCTGATGCCCACCTCGGCGCCGAGGCCATAGCGAAATCCGTCGGCAAAGCGCGTGGACGCATTGTGTATGACCGACGCCGAATCCACGCCTTGCAAAAATTGATTCGCAGCCTGTTGGTCTTCGGTCACAATCGCATCGGTGTGATGGCTGCTGTAGTGATTGATATGGGCAATGGCCCCGTCGAGATCATCCACGACTTTCACAGAAATAATCATCTCCAGATATTCGGTTTTCCAATCTGCCTCGGTCGCGGGAATAGCCCCTTCGCTCAGTTCGAGCACTGTCGCATCGCCGCGCACCTCCACACCCGCATCTCGGTATATGCCCACCATGTCGGGCACAAAATCCGCTGCAATTTCTCGATGCACGAGCAGCGTTTCCACGGCATTGCACACCGACACATATTGCACTTTGGCATCGAGCGCGACGCGCTTTGCGCGCGCTATATCCGCAGCCTTATCCACATACACATGGCAGATGCCATCGGCATGCCCCATCACGGGGATTTTGGTGTTGTTCATAATATGCTGCACCAGTTCATTGCCCCCGCGCGGAATAATCAGATCGATGAGATCGTGCAATTCGAGAATGGCCGCCACGTCTTCTCGCGCTTCTAAAAGGTGCATCCAGCCTTCGGGAATCCCCTCCTGCGCGGCGGTTGCCGCTGCCATCACCTCGGCCAGCGCGCGATTGGTGTGCAGGGCTTCACTTCCACCCTTGAGCATCACGGCATTGCCCGACTTTAAGCACAGGGTTGCAATTTGCACCAGCGCGTCGGGGCGCGACTCAAAAACCACGCCGATCACGCCAATCGGCACGGTCACGCGATACAGATTCAATCCCTCGTCCAATTCGGTCGCGGCCTGCGTCTTGCCAATCGGGTCTTCCTGACCCGCGACACTGTGAACGCCGACTACAATTTCACTGTTCAGCTTTTCGTCATCCACTTTTAGACGCTTGATCAGCGATGAGGTGATCGTCCCCTGTGCCAGCATCTTTTTTGCTGCCTTTAGGTCGCGTCTGTTGGCGTCCAAAATTTTATCGCGATTCGCGATCAACGCCTGCGCGATGGCCTCGAGCGCGGCATTGCGCTGTTTTTCCGTCGCTTGGCTCAATGCCAGCGCGGCCAGTCGCGCGGTTCTCGCCGCGGCTTTGATATCATCTGCCATGTCTCCTCCTGAGTAATTTATCGCAAAAACAACACCTTGCGACCTACCCCCGGCCCGTTACTCGCTTCGCTTTGCGGTGTGGTTTTCCCTTTTGTGCCTTTTGTGCTTTTTGTGGCTAAATGCCCGAACCAATGCTGGTTTAACCAACGGGCTGTCAAACCAGATCCATGCCCTCCACCAACGCGCGAAAAACAAAAGCATTGTTCGACATGCACATCGCGTCCAGTTCAGAACGCGTGTACGCAAAAATATCCACTCCGATTCCAATTCCCGTGGGCGCGTAATAAACACTGCGTTCCCGAAAAGACAGCGCGCTTTCCCGAAGCACCAGCAACACATCGGCATCGCTTCCGGGAACCGCATCGCCGCGACGCAAAGAACCGAATAGAATCACGCGCTCAATCTCGGGATGATCGCACTTCAGCATCTTCATCGCTTTCCGGAGGCGTTGGATCGTCTTTGGGCGATTCAGATAGAAAACTCGAACAGAAGGCGATGATTTTTTCGGCATTTGATACAGCACGATTCGCCTCTCCTTGTGTATAGTATTCAAACGGCGCGCCTTGAGGATGCGAATTGGGATACCGCGCGGGAATATAATGCTTGTCTAACTCTTTCGCCGCGTCTAATAGCGCGGATTGAGATGGAAGAAAATCGGGCAAAGCCTCTAAGAGTGCCGTCACCGAATGCCCCCAGGCTATGCCACCGACCTTTAGAAAGACAGCCTTAACAGCTTTCTCGGCACCTTGCTGCGCGGCGAAACATGCCCACTCATAATCGCCATCCCCTGTTGCCCTGCGCGCGTGTGCGAGATCGCGTTGCCCCTGTCGAAACCAATCTTTGTACCGACTCGCCATTTTTTATCCCTACACGAGTTTTGAAAGAATTTCGCGCGGCACGCGCGACCGCAGAAATGGATGGATTTCGATGAGGCGCGCGATATCGGCCAGATCTTTCTGCCGCTTGCTAGCCCGTCGGTCCGCGTCCAGCGCAGCCCATATTTTGCCCTGCAAAGTATCTTCAAGACTGGCAACCGGCAGTTCGAGACCGAGAAGAATCTCGCGCGGCGCGGCGCGATCTGGAAAATCAAAATATCGCGCGTCCGTTTGAATCTGCACGCGCAAATCCGAAAATCAAGTGCGTGCATCGCATCTGCCCATCTAAAAAAATGGCCGCTTTGTGTCGATCCACCGGCTGATGGTGACCTTTTGTCGCGTGAAAAACGCAATGCCCTCGGCGCCCTGTACGTGCAGGTCCCCGAAGAACGAATTGTTCCACCCGGAAAAGGGGAAAAACGCCATGGGCGCGGGCACGCCGATATTGATGCCCACCATGCCCGCGTTCACCTCGTGGCGAAACTTGCGCGCGGCGGCACCATTTGATGTGAACAACACGGCAGCGTTGCCATATCCGCTCGCATTGCACCGCGCAATGGCCTCGTCCAAATCGCGCGTGTGCATAGTTGATAACACCGGGCCAAAAATTTCTTCCCGCGCAATGGACATATCGGGTTCTACCCGATCGAAAATCGTCGCGCCGACATAGAACCCCTCCGGCGTTTCTTCGACCTTCACACCGCGCCCATCTACCATTAACTCGGCGCCTTCTGCCAGTCCATTTTCAATATGCCGATGGATACGCGCCAGATGTGCCTTTGTCACCACCGGGCCCATATCCACATCCGCGTTGCGGTCAGTCGGTCCCACCCGAAATCCGCGGGCGGTTTCACTGAGTGGGTCTAAAAAGCGTTTGCCCGCGCCCCCCGCGCAAACGAGCACGCTGCCCGCCATGCACCGTTCACCCGCGCACCCATAAGCAGACCCCATCACCGCGGCCACCGTTGAATCCAAATCCGCGTCGGGCAACGCGATCAAATAATTCTTCGCGCCCCCCGCGGACTGCACGCGCTTGCCATTGCGCGTGGCTGTTTCATACACATGGCGCGCCACAGGCGTTGACCCCACAAACGACACCGTCTTCACGAGGGGATGGGCGAGCAAGGCATTCACCGCGTCTTTTCCCCCGTGTACGATATTGAACACGCCGGGCGGCAAACCGGCTTCGGCCAACAATTCGCCAATCCGAATGGCACTCAACGGCACGCGCTCCGATGGCTTTAACAGATAGGTATTGCCACAGACCAGTGCAATCGGCAAGGTCCACATCGGTACCATAAACGGAAAGTTGAACGGCGTGATGCCCACTGACACGCCTAGGGGCTGCCGAATCGCATCGCAATCGATCCCGCGCGCGATGTTCTCCAGCGCATCGCCCATCAAGAGCGCGGGCGCACCACATGCAAATTCCACCACCTCGATCCCGCGCCGAATTTCTCCCCGCGCATCCTCCAGCGTCTTGCCATTTTCGCGCGTCACCAACCGCGCCAATTCTTCAAAGCGCGCTTCCATCAGCGCCGCGAGCCGAAACATCACGCGCGCGCGATCAACGGCCGGCGTATTCGCCCATTCGGGAAACGCGTCTGCTGCGGATTGCACCGCGCGATGCACGTCTGACGCACCGCACAGCGGCGTCGCCGCGATCTCCGTGCCATCCGATGGGTTGTAAACCGGTACCGTCTCGGTCGCCTCAGACGCCACCCATTCCCCATTGATCCACAACTCGACTGTCTCAGCCATCACCATCTCCTGTCGAAGGCGCTCTTTTTTCTGTCGCGCCGTGCTGCCGAAACACGGGCGTTTCCCCGGGCACGGGCGAATTGTCAAACGCCCCGCGACGAATCACAGCCGCTTTGCCACCTAGCGCATCACTCGCGGCTTTCTGCGCGGCTTTGGCCCGAGCATCCACAGCTTCGGGATCCATAATTTCGCGCAACTCAAGTTCAAAATCCGCCAGCACATCCCCGTGGGCAGGCGACTGCGCGAGATCGCGGCACTCGTTTGGATCGATCATTGTATCGAACAATTGCGGCGGATCATGGACGTAATACACGTATTTGTATTGCCGATTTCTCAGCATATACGCCCCGTGCTTCGAGCCTACCGCGTGATACTCGCCAAACACCGTGCGGTCGCGGTCTTCTTCCCGTGCAATAGACCACAGCGACTCGCCCGGCAAATCGGCATCTGCCTCGGTTTGCTCTGCGCCCACAGCTTCCAAAATGGTGGGAAAACTATCCACGAGCGACACCGGTGTTTCCACCACTTTTCCCGCGGGGACATCGGGCCCGGTCATTAAAAAGGGCACGGCTGCGGATTCTTCATACATCGTAAATTTGCCGTAAATCCCGCGTCCGCCCAGGTGTTCGCCGTGATCGGATGTATAAACCACGCGCGTTTTGTCTGCCAATCCCAACTCGTCCAGCGCGTAGAGCACCCGGCCAATCTGCCGATCCAAATACGTACACACACTGTAATACGCCGCGTTCATCTGCCGCACAATCGCCTCGGGAAACTGCGGATCAAACGTGAAAAATCGCCTGAAAAAGTCCATTGCGGGATGATTTGGCCACGCGTCTGTTCGCCACTGCGGTGGCATGGGCAATTCGTCAGGATCGTAGATGTCGTGTAAATCTAGGGGCGCGATGTACGGCGGATGCGGGCACACAAACGACAAAAACGCGCACCAGGGTTTCTCGTCGTCCCTGTGTTCCCGCAACCACTTGATCGCATGATCGGCGTTGCGCCGGTCGTATTGCAAATACGTCGAATTCCCCGGTCCTGACTCTCGGATCCCCGGTCGCTTGTTGCGAAAGGGAGGCAGATCTCGAATACAGCCCAGTACATCCCCCAAGCCATCCACGACATTCAATGGCTCGATTTCTTCCGCAAACCCGTGATCAGCACCCTGCCCCTTAAAGTGCAATTTGCCAATGGACGCGGTGTGAAACCCCTGCTCGCGCAAGCGGTGGTGCCAACTAGGCATGCTGCCGTCATAAGGCTGTCCATTGTCCCAGTTACCAATTTGATGCACATAGCGTCCCGTGGCCAAAGACGCGCGCGCGGGCACGCAAATCGGACAATTGGTATAGGCATTGGCAAACCGCGTGCCCTGATTGGCTAGGCGATCCAAGTTGGGCGTCTGCACCATCGGATGACCATAACACCCGAGCAAATTGCGGTTGTGTTGATCGGAAATGATATACAGCATATTTGTCGGTTGCATAAAAACCTCAAAGAAAAGCGTGCGAAGTCAGGGCGTGCAGGCCCATCAATCGGATCGACGAAGGATGCGGAGGACGCGAAGAACAGCACGCCATTGTGGGGCCGCCCGCGATCGGAGACTTTCATGCGTGCCTACAAATCTACGCCACAGGGCGCGACTGCTCTGCTTTGCTCCTCTTCCTCTCAGGCACGGGCAGAATGGGATAGGTGCTATCGTCTATGTGACGACTTTATTTTCGCCACAACTTCATCACAGCACCCTCTGTCCCAAAGACGGGATCAGAAGTCGGCACCGGCACTTTGGGGATATTCTCCAGTGCTTGCCCGTATTCTCCGGCATTTTCTCGACACAGGTCCGGATGCTGTCCATCGGGATAGGCACCGACCACCAATAAATCTGAACTCGCACCCAAATTTTTGTGTCCCACACCCGCTGGAATCACCATCACATCGCCAGGCCCGATCGCTAACCGCGCGCCCTGTTCACCCCCCATACACACCTCGGCACTGCCCCTTGCAATGCCCAGTACTTCGTGTGCTGTGGCGTGATAGTGGTGAAAAGAATATATCCCATTGCGCCACGAGCGCGACCAGCGATTGGCCGCAAACACCTGTTCATAAGCCCGCGCGGGATCATCTTCGGGCAATGACAGGGCACCGCGATAGACCAGCAGGGGAAACGCGCTATTTGGCACGCGCCCGTCGTCCTTAAAATAATAGGGTGTTATCTGTGCATCTTGTTGAACGAAATTCATGAACTCTCCTTTCGCATGAATGCAACAGCTTTCAAATTATCCTTCTCATGAGCTTTTTTCAAGAAAAAAATAATCTTGACAACTGAACATTCGTATAGTAAATTTTTTGAAGTGCATTTGTTATAATAGGATTGCTCTATGTGGAGGGCGATGATGTATTACCGACGAAAAATTCTGTTGGCACTCGTTGAGGCATGTGGGGGCAGACTAAAGCGGACAGATTTTCAAAAGTTGCTCTTTTTATTTTGCCAATATACCGAGCAAAATTTCTATGATTTTTTTCCTTACAAATACGGCGGGTTTAGTTTCTTGTCTTATTGGGATAAGGGTCATTTGGTATCACAGGGCCTTTTAAGCAAGAATGAGGATTTTGAATTTGTAGCAGATGTGTCTTTCGTCGAGCAACTCAAGTCCAAAGATCAAATTGCACTTAAAACTTTTGTCGCGAAAATAAATGGATTGCGAGGAAATGCCCTCATTCGAAAAACATATCTCGATTTTCCTGACTACGCCTGTCAAAGTGAGATTCTTTCAGAGGTGTTAAGCCAAGATGAAATCGCGTCCTTGCAGCCGTGGTGGCCACAGGACACATCGCCGTGTCTTTTCACCATTGGATATGAAGGCAAAAGCATTGACGCCTATCTGAATCAATTGATTACCAATTATGTCAAGGCACTCGTCGATGTGCGTAAAAATCCATTTTCTATGAAGTATGGGTTTTCCAAAACGAAATTGCAAAGTTATGTAGAACGCGCCGGTCTTCAATATTACCATCTGCCAGAGTTGGGCATTCCATCAAATTTGCGGCGCAACCTAAATTCACCAGAGGCGTATCGGGATGTGTTTGAATATTATCGTACAGAAATTTTACCAAACCAACGCGAGCGTCTCGAAGATGTCAAGACATTATTGGGCAAACACACGCGCATTGCGCTGACGTGCTTTGAAAAAGATCATCACTGCTGTCACCGCAATCAGGTGACAGAATATCTAAAAAAAAGCTCAGATTTTACCACCCGAGTTACTCATTTATAGGACTCAAAAATGAAAAGGTGTACAACTGCATCAGCAGTTCATCGGGAAATTCCTCAAGCAAAGGTGTTCATTACGGTCAAAACCTATCCTCAGCCTTCGAGCAGTTATGGAGAATTGGTGTGTACAGCGGGGTTGCTCGAGGGCGAACAGTGGATTCGGATTTATCCCGTTCCTTTTCGGTTTTTGAAGGAAAATCAGCGGTATCCAAAATACAGTTGGATTACACTTGATTTGGAAAGAAGAACGCAGGATTTTCGCCCCGAAAGCTATCGGCCGCGTCGAGGCACTGATGAACCTATTCAAGTAGGTGATGTGCTGGGTACGCAAGACGCCTGGGCCAGACGAAAGGCCCTTGTGCTGAAGGAAGTTTTTACATCTATGCGGGAACTTATCACACGGGCTAAGGGTGAAGAACACAAATCGCTCGCTACGCTTAAACCTGCTGAAATTGTCGATTTTGTGATTCGAGAAACAGATCGCGACTGGAAAGAGAAAATTATCGCCCAAAATCAACAGGGTAATATTTTTGAGACCAATGACCGAGGGGAGATGCAATCGCATTCGTTTGTGCGAAAACTGCCTTACAAATATTCCTATAAACTTCTTTCAGAAGGCGACAAGCAGCCACGCAGGATGATGATTGAAGATTGGGAAATCGGTGCGCTGTTCTGGAATTGTTTGAGACAAACCGATGGAGACGAAGAGGCAGCCAACGCGCTTGTTCGTCAGAAATATTTTGATGAATTTTGCCAAAAAAAAGATGTGTATCTTTTCTTAGGTACCACGCTACGACATCATCACAGATCGAAAAATCCCTTTGTAATCATTGGCGTTTTCTACCCTCCCCAAACACCGCAATTACCGCTCTTTTAAAATCTCGCGCCCAGTGACTCGGATTTTTTTAATGAAAATTCTGGCTCATGATATTATGGATGGCAAACGCCTCGTTGTTATTGATAGACTAAACTTTGGTGTTATACTCAATGCGATTTTGAGGCGAGTACCCGTAGATTTTTATCACAACCGAGAAGCAGGTGAAAACAACAAATTACAGATATGGATAACAGGTCATCATGCATAAATTAGCCAAAAGTCCCTTGCGTTACCCGGGCGGTAAATCTCGAGCCTTGAAACAAATCCTTCCACTTATCCCGCTGAACATAAGAGAGTTCAGAGAGCCTTTCGTCGGTGGTGGCTCAGTCTTTTTCGCGATCCGAAGCCTTAGCCTCTTTCAAAGCCGTATTAAATCCTACTGGATCAATGACCTGAACTACGATCTTTACTGTTTCTGGAAGCAGGTGCGAGACAATGTTCTGGAATTGGTCGATGCACTACAAGAGACGCGCGCAAACGATACGGATGGGCGAGCTTTGTTTTCTGAACTGACTAAGGACAAGGATCTGCTGAACCGGAACCGGGACATGCTTTCCGAATTTGAGCGCGCTGTGCGGTTTTTCGTTTTGAACCGCATTACGTTTTCAGGCACAGTAGATTCAGGCGGGTATTCGCAATCTGCTTACGAGAAGCGTTTCACACAGTCGTCTATTGAACGAATTAAAATCATTTCACCCTATCTCGGCGGCGTCAAAATCGTGCACGGGGATTATGCTGACGTGCTCTTTCAGGATGCCGTGCCTGTCGGCAGGCAGGGCGAGGATGTCTTTATCTTTCTCGATCCACCGTATTACAAGGCGACAGCAGCAAAATTGTACGGCGTGAGAGGCTCATTGCACACATCGTTTGACCATGTGCGGTTCGCCGAAGATATGCAAAAATGTCCGCACAAATGGCTTATCACCTACGACGATTCGCCAGTGATTCGGGAACTCTTCAATTTTGCCGAGATACGCGAATGGACGCTCCAATATGGCATGAACAATTATCGACAGGGGCATGCCGCCAGGGGTAACGAATTATTTATCAAAAATTACTGACATCCCTGTCGACGGGCAGGCTCGTGCGTTTTGTGGCTCATCATTTAAAAATGTCCGGACAATTGTGACATCTGAGTTTCATCTCGCCCTTCTCCGATCAAAGCAGGCGCGACCTAAAGCGCGAGGGCGATGGCTTTGCCTTCATTGGACGAAAGATACGCGCCTTCGCTCACCGCCACCTGCGCTAGGCCTTCTCGCAGACTCGCGCCCGGCGACACATCCGCGCGGCCTTCCCGCACGCACCGCGCAAAATGCGTCCACATATCCGTCCCTTGTGTCGAGGAACCCGTCCATTCGCCCGCTTGCAAATCAATCGGGGTTTTGTCTTCGCGAAATCCGCGATGGGTCACATACCGAATCCGATTCCGCGCCACCGACGAAATATTTCCCCGCAAACCCGCCATCTGAAAAATGTTCTGCATTTGTATCCCCGCCATGCTGCCCGTCATCCCCACGATCTGCCCGCCTTCACACCGGGCAGAAATATTGACAAACTCCACGGCCCCTTTGTCGGGCTTAAACAAGCCGCACCGCTCGTGAGCCATCACCTCCACGGGCAGCGCGCCCGTCCACCACAGGGCGAGATCCATCGTATGCGAAAGCGCGTCAATAATGCCGCTGTAGTGTTCGGGAAAAAAGTACTGCGGGTTAAAAAACCCGCGCTGAAGCGACACATGGGTCTGCACCAGATCAATCCGCGCGGCAAGGGCCTTCATCTCTTGGGCAAAAGCCGTAAAGCGCGACTGATATCCCACCATCGCCACCACCCCATTTTTTTCCGCGATCTCGCAAATTTCACGCCCGGATACAATGCTGTCGCAGTACGGCTTTTCAACGAGAAACGGCTTGCCCGCCTCGGCCGCATCGCGCATGACGCCCGCGTGGTGGCGCGTATGCGTTGCAATTGCCAGCGCGTCGATATCGCCTCGCGCGATCGCCTCTCGATGATCGAGCACGTAATTCACATTGAAATTTTCAGCCGCGCGTTTGGCCCGCTCCTCGTCTATGTCGCACACGAGGGCGAGTTCTGCCTCATCGCACCCCAATAGCTCGCGCGCATGCGCCGGCCCTCGCTGCCCTGTTCCGATCACCGCAACCCGAATTTTATTTGCCATAACGCACTCCTCAGCATCTTTGGACATGACTTTGTGGACACACAAAATAACCGCCCATTGCGATACGTCAACAAAAATAGCCCGCGATCTTCTGCCTTGACAAGTGCCCGCGTGTATCCGTACGTTTGGCGACAAAAAATCGCCAGAACCGAATACAGGAGATTGAAATGTACAAAATAGGAAAAAAAATAGGCGCTGCACCCATCACAGCACCGGGCTGGACCGCCGCGCCCAAAGCGGGCATTGCAATTGTCGATTGCGACGTACACCACAATTTTCGCCATCCCGAAGATCTGTTGCCACACCTTTCCAAGTTCTATCGCGAACACCTCTGCGATCAGGGTCTCCATCTGCCCGGGGGCGGATATCCCAATATGCCCTACCGCGCCAACCGACCCGACCTGAAAGACCCCGACCTCAAAGAACGGGATTTCAATTTTTCCATTGCGTTTCTCCAGAAAGAGCATCTCGACCGCTGGCATCTCGACCGCGCGCTGTTGACCGGGCCACCGCCTTTTTACGGGTATTCGGGGTTGCCCGATCCAGATTGGGCGGCCGCGCTGTGTCGCGCGTTCAACGATTGGACGATTGAACACTGGCTCCGCCATGACGACCGCCTCGTCAACGCCATTCTCATTTCGCCCACCGATCCCATTCAGGCGGTCGATGAAATCAACAGACTTGCCCATCGCAAAGACACCGTTGCGGTGATGGTGCCCATGGGCGCGATGATGCCCTTTGGCAATCGGTTTTATCATCCAATATGGGAGGCGTGTGAAAATCACGGCCTGCCGGTGGTCTCCCATGTGGGCGGCGGTGGCGGCGCGGCCCGAACCGTCCCCACGCCCGTCGGCTTTCCCACTTACTACATGGAATCCAGAATGAGCCGCCCCCTGATGGCGAGCGCGCATGCGGCGTCGTTGATCTGCGAAGGCGTGTTTGAGAAATTCCCGAATCTGAAATTTGCCCTCATCGAAGCACAGCAATTTTGGGCCGTGCCGCTCATGTGGCACATGGATGCCGACTGGAAGGCGCTGCGCGATCAGACGCCGTGGCTCAAACGCCTGCCGAGCGAGTACTTCCGCGACCACATTCGGATTGGCTCGCAACCCCTGCACGAGCCCGAGTGCGCCGAGCATCTATACCAGATGCTGGACATGCTCCACGCAGATGAAACCCTCATCTACTGCTCGGACTTTCCCCACTTTGACTGGAACGATCCGGTCACGACATTTCCCAAGCTCTCAGAGGAGTTGCACCAGCGCATTTTTGCCGACAACGCCCTCGATCTGCTGCGTATGGAGGGCGTGTAAATGGCGCGCATCGCCGTCGCCAAAGTCTCGGATATTCCGCCCGGACAGCGCAAAATTGTGGTGCCCTTTCGCGGGCGCGCGGGCATTGGCGTCTTTAATGTCGCGGGTTCATTCTACGCGGTACGCAATATCTGCCCCCACAAGAACGGCCCGCTCTGCACCGGCACACTCAGCGGCCGGGTGACGACATCCGCGCCGCCCTCCGCGCGGGCGGGCAGCATTTCCATCGACGGCGAGGGCGAAATTCTGCACTGTCCGTGGCACCAGTGGGCCTTTGAAATCGCAACCGGGCACTGTCTGGTCGATCCGCAGGTGCGCGTCAAAACATACCCGGTAGAAATCGATGGCGATGATATCGTCATCGCGTATGAAGACTAGCGCGGTATCACCTCATCCGATGCGATGGGCCTGCCAACGGGTTAGGCGATTTACACATTTCGTCTTTGGGCGCGGCAATATCTCAGAAGCGATAGCTCCCATTGTGAACGCATTTTTTGATCACAGCGACAGATGCACCTTCGCATTCTGCACGTCACGACCCCTATGCCCCACATCATTGTCGAAAATTTGGTCAAAACCTTCCACATCGCCCAACGCCGACCCGGTGTGTGGGGTGCTTTGCGCGGCGTCGTGCATCGCACCTATCGCCAGATATCTGCCCTCGACCGCGTCTCGTTCGCGATTGAACCCGGCGAACTCGTCGGTTATATCGGCCCCAATGGCGCGGGGAAATCCACCACGGTCAAAGTGTTGTCTGGCATTCTCGTTCCCGACTCGGGTCACTGTGAAATTCTCGGGCGCGTCCCGTGGAAAGCGCGCGTCGCTCACGTCGCGCACATCGGCGTGGTCTTTGGGCAGCGCACGCAGTTGTGGTGGGATTTGCCCGTCATTGAATCTTTTGATCTGCTCCGTGACATCTACCGCGTGGCGCAGCACCAATACGAGCAAACCCGCGATGAATTGATCGCCTTGCTCGATCTCGAACCCCTCCTCGACATCCCCGTGCGCCAACTCAGCCTGGGCCAGCGCATGCGCTGTGACCTCGCCGCGTCCCTCATCCACCGGCCCGCCATCCTCTTTTTGGATGAACCGACAATTGGCCTCGACGCCGTAGCCAAACTCAGCGTGCGCGACTTTGTCAAACGCCTCAACCGCGAGCAAAACGTCACCGTGATCCTCACCACGCACGACATGGACGACATCGAAGCCCTGTGTACCCGTGTGATGGTCATCGCGCAGGGACAAATTCTGTCCGATGGCACGCTCGAAGATCTCCGCGCCCGCGTCACAAAAGAGCGGCACCTGATCGTCGATCTCGAAGGCACAGAAGACATCGCGGATCCAGACGCTTATGTGGTCTTGCGCGACGGGCACCGCGTACACCTCACGTTTGACCCGGACCGCGTGCCCACCGCGGACCTGATCGCCCGCATCACTGCGCGGCACCCCGTGCGCGACCTCTTTGTCGAAAACACGCCCATCGAAGAAATCATCTCGCGCCTCTACGCGGAAAATCGCTAACAGAGATCCGAACCATGGCCCTGGATATCTATGCTGATTTTGTCGAGCGATATGAACTTTTCTACAAAAGCGATCCCAATATTGAAACCTTCTTTGCAGCGTTATTTGCCAAATACCGGATTAAAACCGTTCTGGACTGTGCTTGCGGAACGGGTCGAGAACTCATGCTTTTTGATAAACTCGGCTGTACTGTCATTGGCTCTGATCTCTCTGACGCTATGTTGGCACAGGCTCGGCGCAATCTGACCGAAGCCAGCGTAGATATTCCGCTTCACAAAGCGGACTTCCGCGAACTTCCGCAGCACTTTTTTCAACGCTTTGACGCTGTTGTCTGCTGGTCTGCTGCCATTATTCACGTGCCCAATGATGGCGAAGCACGCCGCGCGTTTCAAAGTATGCACGGCGTGTTGAACACGGGCGGCATTCTCGTTCTCGACCAGGGCATCACAGATAAACGTTGGAACGATAAAAATCGGTTCGCACTTAATCGCAGCAGTGCGGACATGTCTCGGCTCTATGTCATTGACTACACGGGCGAAAGGGATTGTCGCTATCATGTACTCGATGTCTTTCATCGGGCAGATCGCAAGGAGCTCAAAGTGTGGACAACGGATGCCCATGTTCTTCTGAGGGATGATCAGGAGAACATGCTCAAAGCTGCCGGTTTCAAATCAATCGAATTTTTCGGCACCTACGATTTTGGCCCTTATGAGAAGGATACGAGCCTTCGACTCATAGCCATCGCGCAAAAATAGCCATTCATGCTCGGACTTGATCCCAATGGCACTTGCACGCTTACTTATCCCTTATATGGTTCCTATGATCCCCAAGTCATCGGTCCTCAAATCATACATCGCGGTTCTCTCTGCCAGATTTCGCTCGCTCTTGCAATACCGCGCCGCGGCTCTCGCGGGGTTTGGGACGCAACTCTTTTGGGGCCTCATCCGCGTCATGATCTTTGAAGCTTTCTACAGATCATCAACCGCGGCACAGCCCATGACCTACGATGAAGTCGTCACCTATATCTGGCTCGGTCAGGCATTTCTCATGCTCCTCCCGTACAACGCCGACCCGGACATCCACAACATGGTGCGCTCGGGCAATGTGGTCTATGAACTCCTGCGCCCGACCAACCTCTATTTTTTTTGGTACAGCCGCGCCATTGCACAGCGCACCGCGCCCGGCGTGTTCCGCGCCATCCCCATGTTCGTCACGGCCGGTCTTTTCTTCGACATGCAACTGCCGCCCAACTTTTCAGCCACATGTGCTTGGCTCATCTCGATGCTCTTCGCCGTCCTCATCGGCGCGGCCCTCACCAATTTCATGAATATTACCCTCATGTGGACCATATCTGGCGAGGGCTTGGGCCTCTTTCTGGGTGTCTTGGTCTGGCTCTTGAGCGGCCTCACCATCCCCCTGTTGTTTTTCCCCGACTGGGCACAGGCAATCATCGACCTCTTCCCGTTTCGATACGTCGTGGACATCCCCTTCCGCTTCTACCTCGGGCACATCTCGCCGGACCAAATCTGGTCTCACTTGCCGTTTCAAATCGCGCATCTGGGCGCGCTGATCGCGGGGGGGCACCTCATCCTCAACCGCGGTGTTCGCCGCCTCGTGGCGCAAGGAGGGTAATGCGGTGACCAACGCGCTTCGCCTCTACCTGCACTATCTCGGGCAATCTGTTCGCAGCCAGATGCAATATCGCGCGTCATTCATCATGTTATCGCTGGGGTCTTTCCTCAATACCGGCATTGAATTTCTCGCCATTGCCGCGCTTTTTGCGCGATTTGAATACATTCAGGGGTGGTCCCTGCCCGAAGTGGCTTTTCTCTACGGCCTCGTCAACATCGCTTTCTCATTTGCCGACGCTACCTCGCGCGGCTTTGACATCTTCGGCACCATGGTCAAAAGCGGCGATTTCGACCGCCTCTTGCTTCGCCCCCGCAGCACGGCCCTGCAACTCGCCGGACACGAATTGACCCTCCGCCGCGTGGGGCGTTTGCTTCAGGGCACGGGCATCTTCTTCTGGGCGTGCCACACCCTCGACATCGCGTGGTCTGTCCCCAAGGGCTGTCTCGTGTTCTTCGCCATCTTTGGCGGGGCCTGCCTCTTTGTCGGCCTCATCGTCCTGCAAGCCACCCTTGCGTTTTGGACCACAGAATCCCTCGAACTGATGAACACCATGACTTATGGCGGCGTGCAGACCGCGCAGTATCCTTTGGCCATTTACCGCTCGTACTTTCGCAAATTTTTCACTTACATCGTACCCCTCGCGTGTGTAAATTACCTGCCCGCACTGGCCATACTCGAACGCAGCGATCCCCTCGGGTTTCCGGTTGTCTTGCAGTGGCTCGCGCCCTTCATCTGCATTGTCTTTCTCATGGCCGCCCTCCAAGTCTGGAAAATCGGCGTGCGCCATTATCGCTCTACCGGAAGTTGAGCAAACAAAACTTCAAAGGGGTTCTTTTTGAACAACACCACGCTATTTGACCAGGCGTATGCAAACCGCAAACGCCCGCTCCTCAAAGGAGTCGTCGATCGGATTCGACCGATTTATACAGTGGAAGAACTGACCGCCATGCGGATTGACCCCATCAATCGCGCGATTCTTTCGCAGCGTTCAGGACGCGGTTTTGTCAATCGCGATTTGCTCGAAACAGTACTCGGCAATCTGCTCGAATGCGTCGCGCCCGGTTCTCACAATGTATCTGAGGCCGCGCAAGCGACCCTCGATGAAAACATCGAAGAAATTGTCGATCAGCTCTACGCCATGATCTACCAATCGCTTCAGGCCGCGCAGGGCGAAGACGACCCAATTGAAAATGTGGCACTCCAATCGGCTTTCGCGCTGATTTCCCGATTGCCCCGTCTGAAAACCCGCGCGCTCTGGAACCGCTTTGCGTCGCTCAAAGACCCCGCGGTTTGGGACGCGTATTTGCGCCATACATACCATTTGGACGATGGCGATCTCGCGGCCTTGGATTTCGCGCGGATCATCGACAACGCCATTGACGCGCGCATCTTTGACCCTTACGAAACATTTCTCGCGGGCAAAAGCCTCCAATCGGCCTTCGCATATCAAATGCAACTCGTCGCCAGTGTCTATCCCGGATGGCGCGTTTTGTTTTACCACGACATCGCCCACGCCCTCACAAAAAAGGGCAGAGTCGAAAACTTCAACTGCACGCCCATCCCCCTCTTGCCGCGCGCCATCTCAGAACTCGGCGGCCGCTATTATCAAGCCGACATTCATCCGGAAACCGTCATCGCGGACGCCAATTTTCTCGAACACCCCCACCGGGGCCTCACCACAGGTCAAACAGGCGTCATTGGATACGGGTGCATCATCTACCCCTGCACCCTCGGCGGCTTGACAGAAAAAGCCCGACAAAGACATCCCACCATTGGCAATTTTGTAAAAATTGGCACAGACGCCACCCTGCTCGGCCCGGTTGTGATTGGCGACCGCTCCACTATCGGCAGTGGCACAGATATTTACGGCTTTGTCGAAACGGGCACCGCGTGTCAGATCGCGTCGTCAGTCGTGCTCGGCACCGTGCGCTCCGGCTCCCGAGATCCGGGGAAAATTATCTTCGGAGATCACGTGCGCGTCGGCGACGGCACCATCGTCGAAAACAGCACCGAACTCGACCTCATCATTCCCGACAAATCCGAAATTCCCGCGCGTTCCCACATTGTCAACGATGGCTTTGGCAACCCCAAGTACGCGCGGGAATAGGCGCGGTCAGCCCCCGCGCGTTTTATTTTTCAAACGGCATCACGGCTGAAGGTCGATCTGATGCACAAAAAGAAAGCACCCGATCGTACAGGGTGGGGCCGTGCAACTCGCGATAATACGCAAACAAATACTCGTTGCAATAGCCCGCCCACTTGCCCCATCGCGCTTCAGCCCACTGACAGATCTTCGCATCTGACCCGGTGACGCCATACCACTCTTGGGCAAATTTTCGCACCCAGGTATCCACGGGAACAGCGTATAGCCGATCCAGCGCGAAAAGATCAATACACCGCGCCACCTTAATCCCGACGCCACTGCCGGACAGCGCGTGCAAATCATCGGCGACACACCGCCATGTTTCCAGGTCTGCGCCCTCGCCCACAGCCTCAGCGACAAACCGCGCGGTTTTGGCCGCGCGCTCCGACCGCCAGCCAAACCGGTGACGCCTGTAAAAGCCGCTGTCCAACCCAGAGAGCGCATCGGGTTCTGGGAATGTCCAGTACGTTTTCCCCTCAAAAACCCGCGTTTCGCCCAGGGTGCGGGCAATAAATCCGATCCGCTTTTTGGTCAGCGACATGTGTGCTTGAACCGAAAGCACATAAGAGATCATGCACTCGAATGGATCTTGTCGCACAAATTGCAGTCCCTTCAACAAATCCCGAGCATTTCGCAAATGGATATCGCCGCGCGGCACGCGAATTTTGGGCAGGTGGTCCAGTCTTAAATACCACCGCAAAAACGCGTCAATCGCCATCTCACCCCCGTATGTCGCCACCCGATCAGACGATGCGCGATACCGGATCTGATCTTCTATTTGCCTGAGATGCGCCACCACGCCATAGGCAATGCCTTTCCACCACCCATCCACATCCCGCCCCCACCGAAAGACCTGCCCCGATCCCAGGGTCAATCCCAAGTGAACCCCTGAACTTTCGAGCGCGCCCTCAAAAAAATCTGTCGCCATATCGCCAATCCCATGCGTTAAAAAGGCAGACCACAAACCGCTCAAAGCAAAAAATTTATCGCGGAAATGGACCGCTTGATATTCAACTTGCTTCCACATATATTTACTGCGAATAACTCACCCGCCAGATGCCTGGAGGAATATCATGGGCAAAATCACATCTGCGACTTTCGCAGGAGACCGAGCATGATCAGACATGCGACACGGCGCATCGCATACCTCGCGCTCTTTGCACTCTTTACCGCCTGTGCTTCGGCACCTCGCGTACAACAATCCCCAGTGCAGCCATCCCAAGCATGGCAAACAGACGCCCCCCTGACAACGCGTGCAGACACCCTCTGGTGGGCAACCTTTAACGACAGCCATCTCGACAGCCTGATCGCGCAGGCACTCGCATACAACCACGACCTGCACGCTGCTGCCGCGCGCCTCAATGCCGCGCGCGCACAAGCCAAAATGGCCGCCGCGCCCCTGTACCCGCAACTGAGCGCGGGATTATCGGGGACAAATCGCAAACAAAACTTCATCGGATTCCCCATTCCCACCCAGACGACCAATGGGGTGCCTTCGAGCACCAGCACCACCTATGGCACGTCCATCAGTGCATCGTGGGAAATTGACCTTTGGGCGCGGCTCGGCGCGAGTGCTGCGGTTGCACAGGCCAACTATCAAGCGACTCGAGCTATGCACCGGGGCGCGCGCGTATCGCTGGCTGCACAAACCGCCAAGGCGTGGTTTGCCGCCGTTGAAGCTAAACGCCAGCGCGAACTCGCGCGCGCAATGTACCAGGACAAACGCCTCAGCGATGCACAAGTGCGCGCGCGCTACGAACGCGGGGTGCGTCCCGCGCTCGACGCGCGCCAGAGCCAATCCGACCTCGCGGCCTCACGAGACCGCCTGCACCAGCGCGAACAACGCTACGACATCGCGATTCGCCACCTCGAAGTCCTCATCGGTCGCTATCCCGCAGGCACATTCGCCATAGCAGACGACCTTCCCCAAGTGCCGCATCCCGTGCCCGCGGGCATTCCGGCAGACCTCGTTTCCCAACGCCCCGACCTCATCGCGGTCGAACGCCAATTTGCCGCGTCTCAAGCCAATCACAAAGCCGCCAAACGCGCGCGCTATCCGCGCATCAGCCTCACCGCTTCGGGCGGAACCAGCAGCGACGCATTGGGCAATCTGCTCACCGGTGATTTCAGCGTGTGGAGCCTGATCGCCAACCTCACGCAACCCCTCTTTCAGGGCGGGCGCGTACAGGGCAATATCGACCTGACCCGCGCCAGAGAAAACGAAGCCGCTGCAATATTTGCCCAAACCGTTTTGCAGGCATACAGCGAAGTTGAAAATGCACTCTCGGCAGAGGCGTATTTGGCAAAGCGCGAGGCAGCATTGCAAACCGTCGCGGAACAGGCGATGGCAACGCGTCAATGGGCAGAAGATCGATACGACAGGGGCCTCACAGACCTTTTGACCATGTTACGCACGCGCGGCACAGCTTACCTCGCCGAAAGCCAATTGCTCGCTGTACGCAGGCAACGCCTCGCCGCGCGCGTCGACCTCCACCTCGCATTGGGCGGCGGATTCCCCAACCGCAAAGCCATTCTTTCATCGCCTTAATTTGGGCTCGTCCCCGAGTGTTTTAATCGGGAAAATGCCTTGCCCTCTCACATCCATAACCCTTATTTTTTCCAACCATCTCTTTTTTTTCTTGGAGGTTTCCATGAAGCACAACAAGCATATCATCTTGGTGATCGGCGCCGCGGTCATCGTCTTAGGGCTGCTGTTGTACATCGCGCTTTTGCCAACAGACGATGAAATTGTTCGAGAAAGTCCCTATGTCAAAGAACTCGAGGCCGAAGCCGACCGCTATGAAACACAAGCAGATTCCCTGAACGCGGTGATCCACGACTTAAATGCCCGCATTGACACGGTGCGCGCGCAAATGGACAGCGCCCGCACATCCAATAAAACGTTGCTGACCTCCCTCAACCGCGTCACCAATGAGATGAAAGAATACCAGCGTCTCTACAAAGAACAACGCGCGCTCAGCGACAGACTGCGGCGTGAAATCGGCCAGATCAAAGCCGACCGCGACCGCGCCACCACACAGGTCGAACAACTCAAAACATCCGTAGATAGCCTCAACAATGTGCTCTCGGAACAAACCGTTCGCCTCACCCGAATGGCGAGCTCGCTGCAAAAAGCCCATGTGGAAAACCGAGCATTGCGCGACACCCTCAAAGAAGCCCATGGGGAAATCGAGGAATTGCAGAAAACCCTCCAGTCAGTCCTCGTCTATGTCGGCATTGAAGACACCTTAAAACAACAGGGCTACCTCAACACCTCGCGAATTATCCGCAAAAATTACAAAATGGCAAATTTCCCCGACCTCGACAACAGCGACATCATCAAAGTTGGCATTGGGGAAACCTTTACCGTACAGGGCAAACTCGCCGCCCTGTGCGACCGCCACGGCAAACTCGGCAAAGGCAAAGAATACGAACTCAGCCAGGCGCAGTCCGGGCAAACCCTCATCTCCTTTTCCGACGCCACGCTCGCGGGCCAACGCGTCCTCGTTGTGTTAAAAAATTGAGTGGACAAACTTCCAATCCCCTTGAGCGCAAAAAAAATACTGCCACTTTCATACCGTGGCAGTATTGCTTTCACGGCTTCTCGAGTCCATTTTGCGATCTAAACTGGTGAAAAACTGACATGACAGGGCAACTGTTCACGCAACACTTCCTCAACGATGGCATAAAGGCCACGGCTGAGTGGCGAGCGTCTCTGGTCCAGCCGCAGGCGTTTGCCGCGTTTAGAGACGGCGTTGCCCCGCATCACGCCGCGCTTAGCCGTTCCCGAAAGCCCAACGAAGCCGTCACCGAGCAGGACCTGATCCGCCCGGTTTTGGAGTTGCTCGGATGGGCTGACTATTTGCCGCAGCAGGGCGTCGCGCGCAACGAAGACATTCCCGACCACCTGCTTTTCGCCGACGCCAGTTCCAAGCAGCGCGCGGCCGCCGAGCGCAATGCCGGAGACCGCTTTCGCTACGCCACAGCAGTTGAAGAGAGCAAGCGTTTCGGTTTGCCTTTAGACGCCCGCGACAAGGACGACAACGTCCAGACCAGAACCCCGCACGGTCAAATCCTCCGGTATTTGTCAACCGCCGAGATCGAATCGGAGAGCCGAATGAGATGGGGCATCCTGACCAACGGCGGGGTGTGGCGTCTCTATGACTACCGCGCCCGTCCCCGCGCCAGCGGCTACTTTGAAGCCGATTTAGCACAACTGCTCCAGCCTGACAACAAAGACGACCTCCGCGTCTTCTATCTGCTGTTCCACCGCGACGCGTTCACACTTCGGGACGGTGCCACGACCACTTTCTTGGAAGACGCCCTCGCAGAGGGACGGCGATACGAAGAACAGGTCGCGCAAGACCTTTCGAGCGTCGTATTTGAGCGCGTCTTCCCAAATCTCGCACAGGCTCTTGCAGACGCCACCTCAGAAGATCTGTCAAAAATCCGCGAAGCCGCCCTAATTTTCCTCTACCGCCTGCTCTTTGTGCTCTACGCCGAGGACCGGGGTCTGCTGCCGGTCAACGACTCGCGGTACGACGACTACGGCCTGCGAAAGCGCGTGCGCGACGATATCGCGCGCAGGATGGCCGACAGGGACACATTCTCCAACATCGCCACCAACTACTACGACCACCTGACGACGCTGTGCAGACTCATCGACAAAGGCGACCCCTCCATTGGCCTGCCGCCCTACAACGGCGGCCTATTCGCTACGGAAGCCGCGTCGCTGCTCAAAAAAGTCCGCTTGCCCGACGTGAAAATCGCCCCGATCATCCACGACCTGAGCCACACGCAGACGGGCGGCCCGAGCCGCTTTGTCAACTACCGCGACATGTCCGTTCAGCAACTCGGCTCTATTTACGAGCGCATGCTAGAGCGCATGCCCGTGCGCGACAGCAACGGCAAAATTTCCATTCGCCCCAACCCCTACGCGCGCAAAGACCGCGGCAGTTTTTATACGCCCCAGGAACTCGTCGATCTGGTTGTGGGCCGGACCCTGAAACCCCTGGCCGAAGAGCGTTTGAAGGCGTTTGAGGGCAGAGCCGATGAACTCAAGCGCGACCCCCGTCCAAAGGATGTGCGGAATGCTGATCTATGCAAACTCGACCCGGCCATGGGCAGCGGGCACTTTCTCGTCACCGCGGTGGACTTCCTATCCGACACCATCGCCGAGTTGATCGAGCGCGTCCCGGCCATACCCGAGTGGCTCAATGGCGACTACGTTTCGCCGCTGGTGGCGCGCGTGGCCGCGATTCGCACAGACCTCATCCAACGGGCAAATGAGTCCAACTGGATTTTAGACGAAGCACAACTCACCGACTAAGCCATCATCCGGCGCATGGTGCTCAAACGCTGCATCTACGGCGTGGACAAGAACCCCCTCACCGTCAAACTGGCCAAGGTCTCGTTGTGGTTGCACAGCTTTACCGTGGGCGCGCCGCTGGCTGTCCTTCCTCGACCACCACCTGCGCTGCGGCGACTCGCTCATCGGTCTGCGGGTGAAAGACGCCACCGACGAGTTGCATCGGCTCAGTTCCGCGTTTACCACCTCGGCCATTGCCGGAGCCGAAGCCGCGACCGAGGGGATGCAGCGCATCGAGGAAATGTCCGACGCGGATGTGGCCGAAGTGCAAGAGTCCGCGGCACTATTCGAGCACGTGGAAGACACCACCGCTGACCTGCGCGGCATGCTCAACTTTTTTTGCGGCTTGTGCTGGATAACCGCGGGCCTAAAAAAGAGAGAACTCGCCGCGTATGAAGGGTCGCTGGTGACAACGCTCGGCAGGCAACCGGCAAATGCGTACCGGCTTTTGGCGCGGGGGCCGGCACGGGCAGGCGATTCGCCCGATACCGGCGACGCGGATGGGTCGCGTTTTTCCGCGCTGTGGCGCGAGGCCAAAGCCATTGCCCACCGCGAGGGCTTCTTGCACTGGGAGGTCGCGTTCCCCGGCGTGTGGCGGCACTGGCAGCACACCCGGCCGCAAGGCGGATTCGACGCGATCATCGGCAACCCGCCTTGGGATCGCATCAAGCTCCAAGAGGTCGAGTGGTTCGCAACCCGCGCCCGGCATTGCTCGCGCATCTACCGCCGCGGCCCGTCGAGCGGCCATCCAGAAATTGCGGCGCCAAAACGACCGCTGCTTTCCCTTGACACCGCACGACTTCGCCCGCGTGAACCCAAACACCGGCACCGCGCCCATCTTCCGCACCCGGAAGGACGCGGAGATCACCCGCCGCATCTACGAGCGGCACCCAGTGTTGGTGGATCGCTCCGCGGAAGAAGAACGCCGCGTCTGGCCCGTGAAATACACGCGCATGTTCGACATGACCAACGACTCGAATCTTTTCAGGACTGCTGAACAACTCAATGCCGACGGCTTCTATCCTGTGGAAGGCAATCGCCGGAAGAAAGGTGATGAATTGTATTTGCCGCTGTATGAAGGTAAGATGGTGCAGGCATTCGACCATCGCGCCGCTAGCGTCGTGGTCAACCCAGAGAATTTGAATCGCCCGGCCCAACCTCGCGAAGCGACCACAGATGAGCACGCGGACCCGAGTTGGCTACCGGAACCTCAATTCTGGATTCGCGCAGACTCCTTCGAGTGGACAGAGAAGTTAGGATGGGCGATAGGCTTCAAGGATGTAACTGCCCCTACGAATATCCGCACCATGATTGCGACTGTTTTGCCAAAAACCGGGTTCGGCAACACATTGCCAATACTAATGCCAGATAGTGAAGACATTGCAACGTACAAAAGTGAGGCATCACTCTTATACTCTTGCCTAAATTCATTCGCGTTCGATTTTATTGCTAGACAAAAGGTGCAGGGACAACACCTCAATTGGTACATCGTCGAACAACTCCCGGTCATCGCGCCCGACGAATACGCCCGAGCATTTAGCTCTATAGCTGCTCGCGACCTCGTCCGCGATCACGTCCTCCGCCTCACCTACACATCCCACGACATGGCGGCCTTTGCCCGCGACCTCGGCTACCTGTCTGCGTGCGACGCACAGGCAGGCGACGGCGACCCCTTCAAATGGAACGCGGAAGAACGCCGCCACCTGCGCGCCCGCCTCGACGCGCTCTATTTCCACCTCTACGGCCTGTCGCGGGAAGACGCCAGATACGTGCTGGACACCTTCCCCATCGTCCGACGGGAAGACGAGAAAGAGTTCGGCAAGTACCGCACGCGCGATCTCATCCTCGCCTACATGAACGCGCTGGCCGCCGGCGATACTGAGACAAAGGTGGCGGTATAGATTCGATGTCCGTAGCTTCAGTACCGTGAGATCGCGCATTTCGCCAAGCCTGTTGGTTGACATACAAATCTATCGGGGCTATATTTTACGGCGGTTTAGACGATTCAGGCCGCCATCGGCCGAATGTGAGGGTAACTTAAAATTTGCAATCAATATGTATATTTTCAGCCAATCAGGAGGAAACGCAATGTCTGAAAAAACTGAAAGAAAAAAAATCTCGGATGATTACCTGGAGACATTGGAAGAGGTCAAAAAACAATACCAGCAATATGTGGAAGTCAGAGAGCTTTACAAGTTGCCGATGCAGAAGAAGGAGGAACCAGTACAATATCAGCCTCCTAGCATGGAACACCCCTTGACGACAAACACAATTCGCATCAAGTAAAGGGGCTAACCATGGCTTCATGGAGTGAACTTCTAGAGACCTTCCAAGCCCAGAAAGACCCCAACTGGCTTGATAAGAAACTGAAAAAACGTTTGGATGCCATCTCAAAGCGTCGCGGCGATGCTACCGTTATCTTCTACGCATCGGCTTTCCTGCAAAAAGACGTCGATAAAGTGTCCATTACCAGAGAAGACATCAACGGTTTCATGAACGCGCTTTATGAAGTGCCGACGGATAACGGTCTCGTCTTGATACTCCATACTCCAGGAGGAGACCCGAATGCCGTCGAGAGCATCGTTGAGTATTTACACTCCAAGTTTGACCAAATAGATGTGGTCGTACCATACTTGGCAATGTCAGGCGGCGCGATGATAAGTCTTGCAAGTGATCTTTTGATCCTCGGCAAGCAGAGCCAACTTGGACCGATTGACCCTCAACTTATCATTGGCAATAAAACGCACTCAGCTAGAGCAATTCAGGAAGGATTTAACCAGGCGAGAGAGGATATTGAGGACGACACGAACTTAGCGCATCTTTGGGCTCCCATTTTACAAAATATGGGACCATCGCTTTTTTTGGAAGCCGACAAGGCTTTGGCATACAGCAAAGAGTTGGTAGTCAACTGGGTAAAAAAAGAATGCTCAAAGATATAAGCAAAAAAGAAAGAGAGGAAAAAGCCGATATCATAGCGGCATATTTCAATGCTGAAGATACTCCCGGTCATGGCCAAGTTCATGTCCATGGACAAAGGATTGGAGCGGCAAAACTTCGGGAACTCGGAATAAAGCTGAAATTTCTTGAAGATGACCAGAATTTACAGAACGATGTTCTGACTGCATATCACCTGATGACCTTGATTTTTGAGACGACGCCTTCTTTGAAGTTCATTGCCAGCGATAGAGGAAAAATGTGGGCTAAACAACAGCAGATTCTTATTCCGGCATCCTCGCCCATTCCTCAACAACCGCCCCCCTAACCTTTCAACTGATCCATTAGAATCTCACCTATACGTCCCGCGATATGGCGGCCTTTGTCCGCGACCTCGGCTACGATGGCGACCCCTGAACTGCTCTCCTTTCGTCCCTCGCGTTTTCACCGCGGAACATGCTCCTCGGCCTTGGTCAAAACTTCGAGGACAGCGGGTTGGCCTTCTCGATTCGCTGCAAGCGCGCGTTGGATCGCGGGCGCGATCTCAGCGGGTGTATCCACGCGCTCCGCGTGCGTGCCCAATCCCGCGCCGACTTGGGCGTAGTTCCCGCCCATCTCGTTGCTGCCAAAGCGGTCTGATGCATAAGGCATGTGCGCGTCGTATTTGGTCATCACGCCATTGTTGAGTACAACCGTCAAAATGGGGATCTCCGCGCGCACAGCCGTCTCCAAATCCAGACCCGCCATGCCAAACGCGGCATCGCCCATCAAATTGATCACCTGTTTTTGCGGCGCGGCCAATTTGGCACCTATCGACAGGCCCAGACCGTATCCGAGTTGGGTCGATTTGCCCCAGCCCAAATACCCGCGCGGGGCGATGGGTTTCCACATGGGCACCAATTGATCGCGCGGATAGCCCGAGTCGTGCGTGATGATGGTATTGGCGACATCCACCGCGTTTTCCAATTCTCGAATCACGCGATAAGGGCTGATGGGGATTTCATCGGACCTGAAGTGCGGCTCCCAGTGCGCGGCAAATTCACGGCGCACCGTTGCCACCCGCGCCCCTACACCGCTGTCCCGTCCATCTTCGCCGACCTGTCGCTCGGCCTCTTCGATCATCTGTCTCAATACCAATTTGGCATCGCCGAGCGCGCCTGCGGCAAGGTCGTAATCCTTGCCCATGTCCTCGGCGCAATTGGTCACCTGCGCCAGCGGAATCCCGTCGGGCATCGGCGTGGTAAATGTGTTGCGCGTAAAACTCGTGCCAATCCCCAACCCAAAGTCCGCGGTCTTCAGGAAACGCCTGACCATCAACGTGCGAGTCAACCCACCCGTGCCCAACGAGAGGGGGTGGTCTTCCGGAAACGCGCTTTTGCCCGCAAGCGTCGTCATCACGGGAATTTGGGTCAATTCGGCAAATTCGACCAGTTCTGCCGTCGCCTCTGCATACAGGACGCCCTGACCGGCCGTGATGACCGGCCGCGAGGCTTTGAGGAGTTGCGCGATCATATCGCGCACATCTTCGGGTGCCGCGGCGGAACGCCGGGGGTGAACGGGCATATAGGCGACTTCCGAACCGGGATATTCGACGGCCATGGCCTCTTTGGGCATCTCCAACAACACAGGCCCCAAACGCCCGCTCTTCATCTGCACAATCGCGCGACGCATCATCGTTGGAATGCCTTCTGGCGTGTGTATTTGGGCAGCCCACTTGGTGATGTGATGGTAGTTCCGCACGGCTTCAAATGTGGGGTGAATGCCCTGCCGCGACAGGGATTCTCCGCCGGGCAAGTGCAAAATGGGAACCGAATCTGCAAACGCTTGTGCCACACCGCCAAACGCATTTTCCGCGCCGGGGCCTTGCTGCATGGTGAAAACGCCAAACTTGCGTCCGTTGGAAACGCGACTAAAGCCATCCGCGATGTTGACGCCCGTGCGTTCCTGACGACAAATAATGGGGGTAACCCCCACCTTTGCCGCGGCTTCGATGAGCGTCTGATGGGGAAAAGCGACCAAAAATTCAACGCCTTCTGCCTTGAGTACACGGGCCATTGCGTCATAACCGGTCATGGAGTCCTCCGTTTTGTGTGTGAAAAAAATGGATAAATTGTTACCTTGTACGCGCGCGGGATGGTTTCTAGCAAATGCGTCAGCCCTGGCTGCTGCCGGCGCGCTCGTGCGTCTATTTGTCTCAAAGACTGCCTACCATCAGTAATAATATTCTGATGGAAAAAAAAAACAACGAGATTTTGCGACTGGTCATGTGTGATGCACACCATAGCTGTCCGCTTTGTAAAGGGCAAAAAACAACGCCCTATTTCAGCGATGCATTCAGGGATTATCGGATTTGCCTGGATTGTTCTCTAGTCTTTGTACCCAAAATTTTTCACCTTTCGGATGAACGAGAAAAACAGCGGTATGACTTGCACAAAAATGACCCCGCAGACCCGAGGTACAGGGCATTTTTATCGCGGCTTTGCAATCCCCTCAAAGCCCGTCTGCCCGAGCGGGCTTGCGGTCTGGATTTTGGATGCGGCCCTGGGCCGACATTGTCCGCGATGTTTCAAGCGTGCGGTTATGTGGTCGATATATACGACAAGTTTTATGCACGCAACCCCGAGGTCTTCCGGCAAAAATACGATTTTGTAACGACAACCGAAGTCGTCGAACATCTGAAAGATCCCCAATTTGAGTTGCAAAGGCTTTATCGCCTCGTCAAACCGCGCGGAATATTGGGCATCATGACCAAACTCGTGATCGATAAATCCGCATTTGAAAACTGGCATTACAAAAGAGACCCCACCCATATTTGTTTTTTTTCCAAATCGACATTTGAATGGTTGGGAAATATTTGGCAATCAGAGGTTGAGTTCATCGGGGACGATGTGATTCTCATTCACAAATAAGAAAAAGCTATCGGCTTTCAGCCCACCCAAGGCAATACGCGAGGCAGAGCCAACTGTAGGAGAGATCGACATGCGGGTGACGCGACTTTGCCATGCGCCCATCATTACCCCTGATTTGCACGCGAGTATTGGGCAAAATATTCAGGGGCCTTCGCTGATCCGCGTGCCCGATTGGGTGGCCGATCCACTCGGTGCGTATTACCTGTATTTTGCCGATCACAAAGGCACCTATATCCGCCTGGCTTATGCAGATGACCTGCGCGGGCAATGGAAAATCCATCCGCCGGGCACTTTGCAACTCGCGGATTCACATTTTCCCACCGAGCCTCTGACCGCATCCGAGGAAGACCTCGAGAGCATCAGGGCACAGTGGCGCACAAAAAAAGGCAATCCAAAGCTGTCGCACGACCTGTTGACAGAAGTGACCACACCGCATATTGCGTCACCCGATGTACACGTCGATCACGCGACACAGACCATTGTCATGTATTTTCACGGGCTTGAAGGGCTTGGGCTACAAGTGAGTCGGGTCGCCACATCTGCGGATGGAATCGCGTTCAAGGCGCGCCCCGAGACCTTTGCCAAAAGCTATCTCAGGGCCTTTCGGCATGCGGGTTATGTCTATGGGATGGCGATGCCGGGCCAATTCTATCGGTCAGCGGATGGATGCTCTCATTTCGAAGCAGGCCCGTTGCTGTTTAACCCCAATATGCGTCACGCGGCACTGTTCAAGCGCGGGCAAGTGTTGTATGTTTTCTGGACGCAGGTGGGGGACGTGCCCGAACGCATTCTGCTCAGTGAGATCGACATATCGGACGACTGGCAAAATTGGCGTGCAACCGAAGGCATAGAGGTCTTGCGCCCAGAATATCCATGGGAAGGGGCCGACGCGCCTTTGCAACCCTCAATTCGCAGCGTGGCTTATGGACGCGTCAACCAATTGCGCGACCCCGCCATTTTTGTCAAGGATGACCACATCTATTTGCTCTATGCCGTCGCAGGCGAAAGCGGCATTGCCATCGCCGAAGTGGAACTATAGATCGAACCGCCAATTTTATTCTTTGATGTTACGCAGTCCCCAAAATATCGCAAACCAAGCCCTTGTCATTGCAGCATGCTTAAAGCCGCAATCCACAGACATTGCAAATTTTGGATGACCTCAACGCGAGCGGCTAACGTGATTATTCCTGGGGCCGCGAATTGTATTTTGTGGCAAACCGCGTAATATCAGTTGCTATTTTCAGTTGGAGGCGAATATGCCAAATCTGCTTCCCAATGCCGATCCCGATAAACTTCTGGAATACTCTGTGGTCTATACAGACCGCGCGCTCAACCACATGTCGCAGTCATTCCAAGGTGTGATGCGAGAGATTTCCGCCACGCTCAAAAAAGTGTATCACGCCAAAGCGGTCGCCGTCATCCCCGGCAGTGGCACGTTTGGCATGGAAGCCGTGGCGCGACAATTTGCGACCGATCAAAAATGCCTCGTGATTCGCAATGGATGGTTTAGTTATCGCTGGACGCAAATTTTCGATATGGGCGATATGCCCAGCCAATCCATTGTCTTAAAGGCGCGGCGGATAGGCGATGGAAAATGCGCCTCGTTTGCACCCGCGCCTGTTGAAAAGGTCGTAGAGACAATCGCGGCTGAAAAACCAGATGTCGTTTTCGCGCCGCACGTTGAGACAGCATCCGGGATCATGCTGCCCGACGACTACATCTGTTCCGTGGCAGACGCCATACATGCCGTTGGTGGCCTGCTGGTGTTGGACGGCATTGCCTCGGGTGCCATTTGGGTGGATATGGAAGCCTGTGGCGTGGATGTCCTGATCAGCGCGCCGCAAAAAGGCTGGAGCAGTGCCGCGTGTTGTGCCCTGGTCATGCTCAGTCCCGCTGCGCTAAAAAAAATTGAATTGACGACCAGCACCAGTTTTGCCTGTGATTTGCACAAATGGCTTCAAATTATGGCAGCCTATGAAGGTGGCGGCCATGCGTATCACGCCACAATGCCGACCGATGCCCTCGCGGTTTTTCGCGATGCGATAAAAGAAACCGCAGCTTATGGTTTTGATAACATTCGCCAACAGCAACGAGAACTCGGGCATAAAGTGCGGGCACTGTTGAACAGCAAAGGCATCAAGAGTGTGGCAGCAGAGGGATTTCAAGCGCCAGGCGTCGTGGTAAGCTACACGGAAGATATCGACATCCAAACGGGAAAAAAATTTGTGGATGTGGGCTTGCAAATCGCCGCTGGCGTGCCATTGCAATGCGATGAGCCAGAAGATTTTCAGACTTTTCGCATCGGCCTGTTCGGCCTGGACAAACTGCAAAACATTGACCGCACAGTCCAAAGGCTCGACAAAGCTCTGTCTCAAATCCTCACCCACAGCACAAACGCCGCTTACAACCGTGTGCTAACACCGGGTTAGTCAGGGGTTGCAAAGCGAGTATAAACGCGGATAAATACACATGGAGACGCGCTTTTTCAACACCGCCGGCCCCATCAAGCCGGACATGAACTACCACATTCCACCGTTGGAACGGCTCGACTTGGACGACGTCCTGGCCTTGATTCAGCAAGAAAAATACTTCGTGCTGCACGCGCCTCGGCAGACGGGCAAGACCTCCGCGCTGCTGGCACTGATGGACGAGTTGAACGGCAGTGGGAGGACGTGCGCGCAGCGATGCAGGCGATACTGAATCAAATAGCCTACGAGGCCGAAATGGTCTTGCAAGACCATTTCGTAGCCGATATATGGCCGGCAATCCTGGAGCGGGCCGGTGCAAACGGGGCACTGCGGGAAGTGCCGGGCCGTTGGGCCGGGGCCGACGCCAGGCCGCTGGTGCTGCTGATCGACGAGATCGACGCGCTGATCGGCGATACGCTGCTGGCTGTGCTGCGGCAACTGCGCGCGGGCTATCCACAGCGTCCACACCGGTATCCGCAGACTGTCATCCTGTGCGGGGTGCGGGATGTGCGCGACTATCGCATCCAATCCACCGCAGAGAACGCCATCATCGCCGGCGGCCGCGCGTTCAATATCCGCGCAGCGTCCCTGCGTCTGGGCGATTTCACAGTGGGTGAAGTACACGCGCTGCTGATGCAACACACCGAGGAGACTGGACAGGCATGGACTGAGGAGGCTCTGGACGAGGTGTGGAGACTGACCCAAGGCCAGCCCTGGCTGGTCAATGCTTTGGCTTATGAAGCCTGCTTTGAGAACAAGACCGGACGGGATCGCAGCCGATCCATCACCGCCGAGGCAATAGGCCATGCACGCGAGCAACTCATCCTGCGCCGAGAGACACACCTCGACCAACTCACCGACAAACTCCAAGAAGAACGCGTCCAACGCGTGGTCGACCCCCTCCTCAGCGGCATTGAACCTACCGATATGCTCCGCCAAGACGACGCGGAATACGTCCGCGATCTGGGTCTCGTGCGCCTTCACCCCTTCGCCATTGCCAATCCGATCTATCAAGAGGTCATCCCCCGCGACCTGACATACACCACGCAGATCAGATTCCGTCACGATCCGGCATGGTATGTGGATGCAGATGGCCCCTTGAAGGTCGCTGACCTGCTGACCGCGTTCCAAGCATTCTTCCGCGAGCATTCTGAGCATTGGGTCGAGCGGTTTCAATACAAGGAGGTCAGTCCTCAGTTGCTGTTGCAAGCGTTCCTGCAACGCATTGTCAACCACGGCGGCAGGATCGAGCGAGAGTATGGCTTGGGTCGGATGCGTCTGGCCAGTGTTTGGGGATGGTCGGTCAGGTCAAGAGGTTCAGCGTGTGGTGGTTGAATGCAAGGTATTGTATAAGAGCTTGGCGCAGACGGTGCGCGTGGGTCTGGAGCAGACCCTTGCGTATATGGATCGGTGTGGAACATTGGAGGGTCACTTGGTGGTTTTTGACCGCAGGGTAGGCAAATCTTGGGACGAGAAGATATTTCGCCGCGAGGAGGGCATGGGAGATACACAAATCACCGTGTGGGGCATGTGAAGCTCGAAGTGGAAAGTTGCCCTCCTAATGGCCCGCGCTCGTGCATTGTGCCATTCCCCGATCACAGCGAATACTTGGACGGCAATTTCTACCTTATGCGATTGGAGAGTCTAAATGGGTGGCTGGCGTGAATTGACTTTCCCGACCAACTCCTCAAAGGACACGGTACTCGTTATCGAGGATGATCGGGCGAACATACTCACCGATCCACTTCGTTGGCGCGTCCTCGAAATCCTCGGAGACGGGAAGTCGGTTGCGCAAATTTCGCAGACCTTGGAAGTTACCGATGCGCGGGTGCTGCACCACTTGAGGCAACTGGCGCAAACAGGTGTCGTATATTTGGAGGAAGATGAAACTGGCCCCCTAGAATGGCGTTGTTTGCCAGCGACAGGTAAAATTCGTGTTCGAGAGTCCCTTTCGGCGAATAACCAAAGTGCTGAGGCCATACCAACTGATATTGTCAGCCAATTCAATCAAGCATTTCGTGAAGTTGCCGAGGGCTTATATGGTTCGACATTTCAGATGTCAGTCAACCACAATCGCGCGCGACTATCTGAAGAACAGGCCTCCGAATTTGGGCGTCGTTTATTGGCACTTATAGAAGAATACTTCCCGCCGGGGAAAGGAAATCGAGCGGGCATCAAATACGGTTTCTATGGGATTCTCACACCTATTGATCTTCATCCTCTTGAGGACGCTGAAACCGAAGAGTAATTATCGGCGTTCAGGCGGTTTGAACAGCTCAAATAATTTCACAGTCATCTCAACTTATTCGCAGTGCATCACGTCCCCAATGCGTTTGAAAAGCCTGCCTCTGCGTTATTGGCCCGCCTGTATGTTGTAGGCTACGCCTGTCCTGTGGTTGCATTTTTTGAAAGGAGCGAACCATGTATGTGGGCACACAGTATTTTGGCACCTCAAAGATAGAAATGGAATTTCTGGCACGCCATGGCGTGACCCATTTTGATGCCACAGTAGATGGCATGGATGCGGGAACCCTCCTGCGGCACAGAGAAGAAGCCGCGGCTTATGGGGTCGAACTCGAAATGGTTCACGTCCCGCCAATGGACAGCATTCCCATGGCAAAAGATCCCCAGCGCGACCGAGACATCGACACGTTCTGCCAGTACATCGAAAACGCGAGCAAAGCCGGGCTGCGCGGGTTGAACTACAATTTCTGCGTTTTGCGCGCGCCTTCGGGCGGTCTCGTACAGCGCACCGCGCGCAAGGCGGGTCGCGGCGGGACAACGTATAGCGCGTTCTCGCTCGCCGAATACGACAATGAGACGCTTACCGAAATCGGTCGCGTGAGCCGAGAAGAGGCTTTTGAACGGGCAGCCTACTTTTTGGAACGCATAATGCCCGTGGCCGAAGCATGCAAAATTCAGATGGCGTGCCACCTCAACGATCCGCCGGCCCCGGTGCTAAACGGCGTAGAAAAGTGGAATTATCCCGTTTTTGAGGGCCTAAAGCGATTCAGCGAACTGGTGGACAGCCCCTATCACGGGTTCAATTTCTGCTGCGGCGTGGCCGCCGAAGGCTTGGAAAATCCAGCCGAAGAACTGCCGCCCATTGTAAAATACTTCGCGGAGAAAAACAAAATTTTCAACGTGCATTTCAGAAATATCCGCGGCGGCCTGCACGACTTTTGCGAGACCTGGCCGGATGAAGGCGACGTCAACATGTACCGGATTGTAAAAATTTTGTACCGTGCGGGCTATCCCTACATGCTGATGCCCGACCACGCGCCCCGCCACCCCGATGACTCGGCACCCGAAGGCGTCTCGAGTCGCGTGACCCAGGCGTGGGCATTTCAATTTGGATACATTATCGCGTTGATCCAAGCGGTGGACAACGAGAATACACAGGGATGATTTGACGCGGATAAATAACAGGAGAAAATATGGCAATCGCACAGCCCACCCCCGATCATGTTCTGGACGAAGCAACGCGCGAGGCACTCAAGCGCGTGAATACAACGGCTGTGGTCGATGTGCTCGCCCGCAATGGGTACGACGCGCGTTATACGTACATGCCCAACGTGCAAACTATGAATCCCGGAAACCGATTGGTCGCCAGGGCGATCACGGTGCGATTTGTGCCCGCGCGACCCGATGCCGACGAAGAAAAACCGCGCGGAGAAGCGTCACCTGAATACGCGGCTTTTGAACTCGCCGGGCCAGGCGATGTGATCGTGATGGAATCCATGCGTACCAAATTGATGTCCATTGGCGGCGACATTAAATTTCTTCGCTTAAAACAGCGGGGCGTAGATGGTTTGATCTGCGATGGCGGCATTCGCGATATGCACACGGTCAAAGACTATGGCCTGATGCTGTGGGGATATGGCAAAACGTCAAACCTCGGCACCCGCGTGGGAACGCCCTACGCGACCAATGATTGGGTTCAGGTTGACGGCGTACTCGTCAGACCGGGCGACTACATGGTGGCCGACGACGACGGCGTGGTGGTCATCCCGCGCAAAGTCGCACCGCAAATGGCGCGAAAAGCGATTGAATACGACGATCTCGAAGAATGGATACGCAGACGCTTGGACAGGGAAAACCTCTCGCCGGGCAAATACTATCCGCCAGATGAAGAAACGTTCGCGCGGTATCGCAAATGGAAAGCCGAGCAAGAACATGGAGATTGAGATTCGTCGCGGGCGACGAGCAGATGCGTCCGCTATCGCGAATTTTCAGATTGAGATGGCGCGGGAGACAGAGCATTTTGCACTGGATCGCCTCACGGTTAAAAAGGGCGTGCAGGCGGTTTTTGACGATCCGCGCAAGGGCGCGTATTGGATTGCCGAGGTCAACGGCGAAGTCGCGGGTTGTTTGCTGACAGTGCCCGAATGGAGTGACTGGCGCAATGGGACCGTGTTGTGGATCCATTCGGTTTACGTGGTTCCTCAAGCGAGGCGGCAGGGTATTTTTCGGATGATGTATGAGACATTAAAGACCGCAGTCGCACAATCGGACAATTTGCGTGGACTCAGGCTTTATGTCGAGCAGGGGAATGAACGGGCGCAAAAAACCTATCGTGCGATGGGGATGGATGGCAACCACTATAAAATGTTTGAGTGGCTAGACGAGTAAGCCAACGCCAGTAAAGCCAGCCATGCGAATCGGCATGGGGCAGCCAGTCTCTCAGAGGGAACAAGTGCAGCCCAGTTTTCGTCAAACTTTCAATTCCAAAATGCGTTGACGTATTTAGTTGTCGCCAGAGAGGACGCCGCTATGAAACTCAGCGAATTTGCCATTCACAAGCCCATCAGTACCATGATGATCGCCATCAGTGTCGTGGTCATGGGGTTTATTTCCCTGTTCAGGTTGCCCCTCGAATACCTGCCCAGTCTGACATTTCCGCGCATCTTTGTTTCCGTCAATTATCCCTCTTCTTCCCCGGAAGAAATTGAGCGGTTCATCACGCGGCCCATCGAAGAAATCCTCGGCACCCTGTCGGGGGTTGAAAGCATCAGTTCTTCATCGAGCGGATCCAGTGCCCGCATTGGGATGGAATTTGCCATGGACGCGGATATGGATATCATCGGTGTCCACATCCGCGACCGCCTCGATCAGGTGCGCGCGGACCTGCCCGATGATGTCGACCGCATCGACATTCACAGTTTCGACACCGAAGATTTTCCCGTTCTCGAATACTCCCTCACCTGGCTTGGCGAAAACAACCAAGAACTCGTCACGGTGTTCAATCAGATGATTTTGCCCAGAGTCCAGCGCATTGAGGGCGTCGCCAATGTCGCGCTCGAGGGTCTGCAAGAAAAAGACCTGCTCGTCGAAGTCGATCAAAAAGCCATGACCGCGTACAAACTCGACTTTCGCACCATCAATCGCGCCCTGAACAACAACAACATCAATATCTCTGCGGGCTATGTCACCGAAGGCGACAAACGCCTCGCGGTGCGTAGCATGGGCGAGTTTGAGACCATCGATCAAATCCGAGACCTGCCCATTCGCCCCAACCTCACTTTGGACGACATTGCCAATGTCACGTATGATTATCCCGAATCCCGCCGGTTTGAACGACTTGACGGACGCCCCGCGCTGACCCTTGAAATCCAGAAAGCCTCAACTGCCAACATGGTCGATGTGTGTAAACTCGTCCGCGACGAACTCGCCCTCATCCACGCGGAAGTCGGCAAAGACAGGCTCCGCCTCCACCTCGTGCGCGACCGATCCATCGACGTGACAGACAGCATCGCCAGCCTCAGCCAATCCGCGATCCTGGGCGGTTTCTTGGCTGTGGTCGCCATCTTTATTTTTCTTCGCAATTTCCGCAGCACCATCATCATTGGCTCTGCCATTCCCATCAGCGTCCTCACCGTGTTTTTGATCATGTATCTCATGCGCCAATTCGGATCGAACATCACCCTCAACCTCATTTCCATGATGGGGCTGATGGTCGCCATCGGCATGCTCGTGGATCCCGCTGTGGTGGCACTTGAAAATATCTTCCGCAAACGCTTTGACGAAGGGCAGGGTGCCAAGCGGGCCGCGCTCGAGGGCAGCGATGAAATCGGCCTGCCCGTTCTCGCGGCATCCCTCACGACCATCTGCGTCTTTGTCCCGGTCATTTTTGTCACCGATTCGCGCACCGCGCTCTTTATGCGCGACTTTGCCGTGACCGTCGTCATCTCTGTCATTGCCTCGTTCTGCATTGCCCTCTCCCTCATCCCACTAGCGGCCTCTCGCGCGTTCAACGAGGGCGGACACACCCTTGACCGCGTGCTCAAAAGCATTGTCGCCCTCGTCGTCGCGCTGGGGTTGGCCGCCTTTGTCTATTACACGGACTTCGACAAAATTGATTTCGCGGGCATGTGGGCAGATATTGAAAACACCATCCGCGCCTTGCCGGCATTTGCCAAAGTCGGTTTTCCCGGCGTCATCGCGCTGATACTCTTTCTCTATTTCCGCTACCGAGCAATCGGCCCCAAGGCTCTGTACGCCAAATGGGTCTCTGCCACCCTGCACTACCGATGGACCACCTTGTCGGCCGCGTGTGTGCTCCTCTTTCTCGGCAACCACATCTACGGCAAAGTCGAACAACAACCCTTCCGCTATCAACCCACGCGCGCGGTACGCCTCACGGTCGAGATGCCGCGAAACTACGATGTCGAAGACGCGCGCGAGATTTTCATCCTCGCGGAAAATATTCTGATCGCCCGCAAAGACGAACTCGACATTGAAGCCATTGGCAGCAGGTACAGCGGGCGGCGCGGCACCCGCCTGACGCTCTATCTCACGCCAGCAGACGAAGGCAAACTGACCACAGATGAAGTGCAGCGCAGGGTGATGGCCCTCTTGCCCAAAGACATTCCCGGCGTGCGTTTCAAATCCGGCGGTGGGCGAGGCAGTTCAGCAGTGGGCGCAGGCGTTCAGATCAAAGGCCGCAGCCAGGAAACGCTGGCGATTTTGGCCGAAGACATTGAAACCGGCATGCAAGGGATGCCCGGCGTTCACGAAATCCAGACCAGCCTCGAAAGTGGAACCGAAGAAATTCGCGTGACAGTCAACCGCGAGCGCGCACAGCGCTATGGCCTTTCCCCGCGCGATATCGCAACCACCATCGCCTCTGCCCTGGGTTCGCGCGGGGGATCCAACTTCAAAACCGCCGACGGGGAAATCGACATCACCGTGCTCTTGCGCGAAGAAGACCGCGCCACCCTCGAACAACTCAAAACAACGGAGTTTGAAAGCGACAATGGCGGGATGGTCACTTTCTCGAGCCTGGCGAATTTCGACCTAACAACAGGGCGCAATACAATTCGACGCGAAGACCGCATGTCAACCGTGACGGTTTTCGCCAACACGGACCAGCAAGCGGTTTTTCGCGTGGGGCAGATCATGAAAACCCGCATGGAAGGCGTTCCCCTGCCCAAGGGATACACGTATGAAATGGATCGCCGCTTTCGCAGGATGAATGCCGACCAAGATCAGGACTACGAGACCCTGATCTTCGCGCTGATTCTCATTTACATCATCATGGCCTCGCTCTTTGAATCCTATCTCCATCCGCTCACCATTATGTTCTGCATTTTCTTTGCATTCATCGGCGTGGCATTCGGCCTCTACACCTTCAAAATCGCCATGGACAGCAATGCCAAATACGGCCTGCTGGTGCTTTTTGGCATTGTGGTCAACAATGGGATTGTCTTGGTCGATCACATCAACCGCTACCGCAAACAAGGGCTCGTGCGCCGCGACGCGATTATCCGCGGGGGCCAGGATCGCTTGCGTCCGATTATGATGACCGCCACCACCACCATTATCGGCCTGACGCCGCTGGTCATTCCCATGCTCTTTGGCAATGCCGAAGGCACCTCGAGGCGCTGGGGCCCCATTGGGCTGGTGGTTATCTCTGGGCTGTCCATTTCCACGGTTCTGACCCTCGTGCTCTTGCCCACGGTCTATTCGCTCATGGACGACTTGTCGCACTTTGCCAAACGCGTCACAGCAGTCGCGCGCGCGCGATGAGAACACGCCTGCGCGAGCCGGGTAGGGCCGACAGGCCCTTGACAATCTCCGGCGGAAATATTACACTGGCATACCATCCGTCTCAACCGCGTTTGCCAGGGAGGTGCCGCACATGATATCCTATTTGAATTTGAGTCTTGTACTGCTCGTTGTTGTCCTGTCCTTGTTGAATCTTTACCTGTTTCTCTCGCGGCGGTCGGCTTTGCGGATTGCCGAAATTCTCTATGTGATGACCCGACAGGTGCGCGAAAAAGCCATGGAAACCAAATCCCAGAGCACAGACGTCGAAATTGTCGAGGCCCATTTATTTGGGATTGCCACATCTGCCCGAAGCCTTTTGCGTACCCTCGGGCGCAGGTTGAGGCCAGATCCCGCATTGGACTTGATCAACAGCGCGCCGAAAATAGACAATGAAAGTCTCGTCCGCTTGGCAGATAATATCCTCTTTGCAGTCAAAGAAGGCACTGCAGATGCCAGTTGGGACGAAATTGTCGATAGAGCACTTGACCAATTCCATCAACGAGCACCCGCGCTCGACCGCGAAGGCGCCAAAAGAATTATGACTGTCGTTGCCAGGCAACACAAACCAAATGGCTCCTACACCGTGCGCGAAGAACAGGCTCAGGCATAAAGAACAAAACCCCACGCGATGATCTAGTCGCGAGGGGGCCTTTTGAAATTGAGATAGCTTTGTCCGTCGTTTGGCGTGCAACTCAAATAGTTACCAAAATTCAAGGAGAAAATCCGTGGCATTTACGATCACCAAAACCATCCGTCCAAACGCCGTGTGGCAAGAAATGTATCTCCAGGTACAGAAAGACCAGCGCGTGATCATCAGCGCAGAGGGCCTCTGGTCTCCTGAGATGCGTCCGCTGACCATTGTCTGGTGTGGACCCGACGGCATTGAAGGGCGGCCCGCCGATGATCAATATCTCTTGCCCGGCACCAATGTCGGCGCCCTGGTCGGGCGCGTTGCCGGCAACTCGATCCTCTCGGTGGGCAACTATTTTGATTTTTATTCGCCCTATGAAGGCCCGCTCTTTCTCGCCATGAATGAAAATCCCGAATACCACAGTCAGGCCGGTTTCCTCCACGCGCAAATCATCTTGTTTGACCTGTGAAACTGATCCGTTTTTTTGTTCGAGAATACGCCCTATCAGGGCTGTTTATCACCTTGTTGCTCGGCTTATGGGAAGTTGTCGTACAAACCCTCAACATCGCTGCATTTATCCTTCCGCCCCCCTCGCAAATCCTCTCCAAATTCGCCTCATCGCATCGCGTCTTGCTCTCGCACGGCCTCGTGACGCTTACCGAAGCCTTGGGCGGCTTTCTCACCGGCGCGTCGACGGGGCTGTTCTGCGCGATTGCCATGGCGCGATCCCGCCTAATCGAGCGCATGCTCTATCCTTTGGTCATCTCTACGCAGACGTTTCCCAAAGAGGCACTCGCCCCCGTCTTTGTGATCTGGTTCGGATTTGGCCTTTTGCCCAAGGTGATTATTGCGGGCCTCATTTCCTTTTTTCCCGTTGTGATCAACACGACCCGCGGCCTCCTCTCGGTTGACCAACCCATCCTCGACTTGATGCGGTCACTTTCAGCGAGTCAACGACAGATATTTTTTAAGGTCCGCCTGCCCAATGCCATTCCCTATCTTTTTGCCGCGCTCAAAATGTGCATCACGCTCAGCGTAATCGGTGCCGTAGTCGGCGAATTTGTCGGGGCGAGCGCGGGGCTTGGCCACCTCATTCGCCTCGCCAATTCAGAACTGGCCACCGACCTGATGTTTGCCGCCCTGCTCGCCTTGGGCTGTATGGGCACGAGCCTGTTTTTGCTCGTCGACAGCCTTGAGAAAACCGCCCTGCGTCGATGGGGTGGCGCCGTCGAGACCATGGGTCGCTAACAGGAGATCGTGCTATGCCAAAAAAAATTATCACTTGCGCCCTCGCATTCCTTGTCCTGTCCTGTACAAGTTCAGACACGACGCATGTGCAGTTCATTCTCGACTGGAAGGCGCAGATGGAACACGCGGGCTTTTTTGTCGCCCAACAAAAGGGCTTTTACAAACAAGAGGGGCTTGAAGTCGAAATCCTCGAAGGCAGTGGCGCCCCCACTGCGGCCCGCGTCGTGGGCAATGGCACCTACAAACTCGGCTTAGGCAGCGGATCTGCAACCGTTATGGCGAGGGCGCGCAATATTCCCATCGTATCGCTTGCCGTGATCAACCAGCAAACCCCGGTGGTCGTTTATTCGCTCGTAGAAAAAAATATCACGACACCCGCAGATCTGATCGGCAAACGCATTGGGGTCAATATCGGCGGCACAAAGCACCGCGAATTTCAAGCCTTCTTGCGCGGACAAAACATTTCCGAAGAAGACATACACCTGATGGGCATGAGCGAAGCCAGCCCGGCACCGCTCTTGGCGGGTCAAGTAGATGCCATGCTCGGATATACCGAAGATCAACCCGTCACTGTCGAACTTCAGGGGCATGCCGTCAATCGCCTTTCTTTGGCGGACTACGGCATTGATGTGTATAGCACGAACATCATTGCCAACGAGTCCTTTCTCAAAGCAAACCCCGATCTGGTCAAACGCTTTTTGCGCGCAACCCTTCGCGGATGGCAACACGCTGTCGATCATCCCAAAGACGCGGTGTCAGCCTACATGGCTGCACGTCCCGAAAGCGACGCGGCCTTCAACCGCGCCAACTTCAACCACCTCATCCCCCTGTTGCAGAGCACCGACACACAGCAATTGGGCCTAGGTGCCCAAACAGAAGCCAAGTGGCAGCGGACACAAGACATTCTCCACAGTCTGGGTATGATCGATCAAAAAGTCGATCTCAACTTGCTCTTTACCACGGCATTTATGCCAAAATAAATCAGTTGCCAACCCCGCCACTCAACCCCCTCCCATGATCAAAACCCCGGGGGTCGCCGCGGGCCAACTGCCTGCTGATATGCGTAAGCCAGGCGCAAAATTTGGGCTTCGTCATAGGGCTTGCCAATGATCTGCAAACCAATGGGCAAATCCTCATCCGACCATCCACAGGGCACGGATACCGCGCATAAGCCCAAAAAATTCACCAAGCGAGTTGTCAACTTCACGGGCGCGACATCGACCTCTGCAATGCGCGGGGCAACCGTGAGCATCGTCGGGCAAATTGCCGCATCCACATCGCGCAGGGTCTCGCGGGCCGAGATGTGCAACCGCTCGCGGCGTTGCAAAACCGTCGCGTAATCGGGCGCGGAAAAAGAAACGCCCCGTGCAATGCGCGCGCGAATGCGCGGGTCCATCATCTCGCCATGCCGTGCAATCAAATCGCGATGGCACGCATATCCCTCCACAGACATAATCACCAAACTGCCGCGCCCCTCGAGTTCTTCGTCCAACACCGCTCGCGCTTCGGGAAATGGCAGTTCGACCACATGGACGCCCAAGTCGTGCAAAACCCCGGCCGCTGCTTCTACCGCAGCTATGACCGCAGCATCGGCCCCATCGCAAAACGGGTGGCGCGCAAAACCGATCCGCAACCCCTTCACATCGCGCTTTAACCCTCGAACCACATCTGCCGCAGGTTGATTGACTGTCACTGGATCAGCGGGGTCGGGGCCCGCAATCGCTTCAAATACCCGCGCGGCATCTTCCACGCACCGCGTCAATGGGCCAATACTATCCAGCGTCCACGAAAGCGGCGTTGCCCCTGCGCGACTCACCCGTTCCAATGTGGGTTTAAGCCCCACAATGCCGCAAAACGACGCGGGGATGCGAATAGAGCCTCCCGTATCTGTCCCCAATGCCGCGGGGACCAACCCCGCTGCCACAGCCACGCCAGACCCACTGCTCGACCCACCCGGTACGCGATCTGCCCTCCAGGGATTGGGCGGCGTCCCGTAATGGGGATTCAAGCCATAAGGCCCAAACGCGAGTTCCACCATATTGGTCTTGCCCATCAACACAGCACCGGCCCGAGCGAGCCGCGTTGCCGCGGTTGCCGAATCGCGGGGCACAAATTGATCTCGCGCTTTCGCGCCCGATGTCGTGCGAATGCCCGCGGTGTGAAACAGATCTTTAAGTGCAATGGGAATGCCGTGCAAAGGCCCCAAATCCACCCCCGACCGCAACATCGTCTCTGCGGCCTGTGCCTCGGCGCGAGCGCGTTCTGCTGTCACCGTAATAAACGCCTTTGTCCGATCGCGGGACTGATCGATGCGACTGAGCAGCGCGTCGACCACCTCGACTGGCGACACATCGCCCGCCCGATAGCGCGCGCCCAATTCAGACACGGTTGCAAAGTGTAGATCCGCGCTCATCCATCCTCCCCCGGCGACCACGTCACCCGGCCAGCTATCAGGTCATCTAACAACACGAGTTCGCCACCGCGTTCAGCCGACGCGTTCGCCCCCAACACAGCCGCCAGACTGTTGAGGGCGTCGCCATAAGAACTGCGCATCGCTGTCCGATCGCGCGTTTGCACCGCGCGGACAAATGCACTTGCCTGCAATGCAAACGCATTGGCACGCTCATCCGCGACTTCTTCGCCATTCAACGCGACCTTTTGCGCCGACCACTCAAAAAGCGCGTCGTCGGCCACCACCGTCACCTCGCGTCGCGAAGTGTTGACGTGGGTCAACACCCGCGAGGTCGTCGCGTTGGCCACCGCGCCGCTCCTGAAGTGGTAATTCACATTATAGACATGGGGCATATTGATCGGTTCTGGCCCTTCGCCTTCCTCGCGCGAAAAATAAAACGCGGACACCGCCTCGATATCGCCCAAAAAGAAACGCAACAGATCGACCATGTGAATGGTGTTTTCGACAAATGATCCCCCGCACAATGCCATGCGACTCGTCCAGTATCGAATATGCCGCCCGCTGTAAAACAATTGCACCTGCGCGTGCCGCGCAATCCGCGTTTCGAGCATGCCTTTCAAACACTCGGCTGAAGGATAATAGCGACTCATAAACCCCACTTGAGAGACAATGCCCGCGCGGTCAATGGCCTTGCAAAACGCCACAGCCTGTGCCATATCCAAACACGGCGGTTTCTCCACAAAAAGGGCAATGCCCTTCTCTGCTGCGATCAACTCCGCATCGGTATGCAAGGTGGGTGGCAAACACACATACACCCCGTCCAACCCCTCTTTGTCAAACATTTCGCGGTGATCTGTATAAATGGCTTTCGCGCCCCACGCCTTTGCCTGCTCCGAAGCAACGCCTTGGTCCACATCGCAAAATGCCTGCAACACCACCTCGCCTTTCTCGATCCACGGCGCCAAGGCCGGCAAATGCGCGCGCTGTGGAATATGCCCCAATCCGATCATGCCTATGCGAACGGGTTTCATGCGCGAATCCCCTCAATTTCTGCAATTAACTCCCTGGACAATGCCCTGCCATCCGACGCGCCCACGCAATCTTCCAACTCGCGGATATCGGATACCCCACACAACAACATCGACACCCGATTGTCCGACAACAAATAGCGCAAAGCCGTGCGCGTCATCCCTTCATCTGCGCCCTCGACAATCTCCTCAACCCGTTTTAGACTGCCATACAGGTTGGCAAATCGCCCGCGCGCCATCCAGTATTCCCGTTTTGAACCCAACAACCCGGCGTGCAACGGCGAAGCACAGATAACCGCAACGCCTTCTTCTTCCGCTGTGGGAATCAAATGCTCTGTTGCTTCTCGCGTGAGCAAATCGTATTTGCAAAATGTAATCACCGAAACAAATACATCGGTCTCTTTCAGCACCTGAGACATCAAATTCAGGTCAGAACCCGTCAGTCCAATATACTCACAGACGCCCTGAGATTGTATCTCCAACAATGCCTCCACTGTCCGTCCCGCATCAAACAACCCATGCCAACCCGCTTTTTCGGCCTCATGCACCTGCAAAAGATGCACGCGATCGCGCTTTAACCGCTTCAAACTCGCATCGAGACCGCGCCATACCGCATCGCGCGTATAGTCAAACGGCTCGGGATAATACCCGACCTTTGTCGCCAGATAATGCGGTTCACGCACGCCCGACAGCGCGATCCCCAGCACCTCTTCGCTGCGCCCGCGGCCGTAAAGCGGCGCGGTATCGAAATAATTCACACCCACTTCCAGCGCCCGCTCCACCACCGCCACCCCATGCGACACCGGTTTTGGCCCCATCTCTGGGCGACCGTAGAACCACGACCCGCCAAGCCCTATCTCACTGACTTTCCAACCCGTTTTGCCAAACGCCCTGTATTCCATACCCTCCCTTTCTGCGTGCATCAATTTTTGGCGTAACAGGCGAATGGCCAAATGACACCTGACCACTCACCGATACCACCGGCTCAGCGCGACATCCGACACAGAACAGGTATAGAGCATGCGCAACACCCACATCCAGACAACCGTGCGGACAAAGCCTTGTTCGCGCCACCGCCGCGTCGAACTACAAACGCGTGTATTGAGCATCACGAATTTGCCCACGCGCGACACGCGCGCACAAAACTCGGAATCCTCAAACAACTGCAAGGGAGGAAATCCCCCCACGGCATTGAACGTCTCGCGCCGAACATAAATTCCCTGGTCGCCATAAGTAATTCCCAAATACCGAGACCGCAAGGTGCTCAGGAAAGCGATCAATCGAAAGCCAATTGTTTTTTCCGACAACCCGAGCTGAAATCGCCCGCCTATCACATCGGGCGCGCGCAGCGAATCGCGTATCGACCTCACCCCATCAGAGGGCAAAAAGGTATCCGCGTGCAAAAACAAAAGCACATCGCCCGTTGCCCGCTCGGCACCGGCATTCATCTGTTGTGCGCGCCCCGTGTCTTTTGCCCGAATCCATTGCGTCCAACCATGCGCTTTAACCGCCTGTTGCGTGCCATCTGTACTCCCGCCATCCACCACGATCAGTTCCACACCCTCGACATCTCGGAACTGCGCCAAGCACGCGCGGATAAAGGGTTCTTCATTTAGAACGGGAATAATCACGCTGATCTGCACGCGGCCTCCGTCATTTTTTGACAATCGCAAAAAAACGCCGTCCATAACTGATCAGCGAAACAATGAGCAAGACAACACTCATGCTAATCAGCGCGGGCTTGAGGACATCGGCATCCCACAAATAGGCCAAAAGCAACCCACTCATCGCCAGCGTTGTGGCCTTGCCCCAAAAATTGGACGCCAACAACACACCGCATTGCCCGGCCAGATACATTCCACCGAGAAAAATTGCCACATCGCGCGTCAAAACGACCCCAACCAGCCACAAAGGGAAATTTTTGAACCAGACCATGGCCAGCGCGATCGCACCGATAGCCACCTTATCTGCTAGCGGATCGAGAATTTTCCCCCACTGAGAAATTTCACCCCGCCTGCGGGCGAGATACCCATCGATCCAATCGCTGACAATCATCACCGCTACCAGACCAGATGTCTCCCACACATACTCGCGTCCCAGTGCAATCAGCCACACCGCGGGCAGGGTCAACGCCGCGCGCGACAAACTCACCGCATTTGATATCGTCCAAAATCGTCCAACAGTTGCCATCCAACGCCTCGCGAATGCGCTTTGGCGGTCAGGGTCAGGTATCAGCCCACTCTGCCTACAGGGGGTACGCGCCTAGGTTCTCGCCTTTCCCGCGCGCCATATCTCAAACGCATTTGCTGTGGGGCCCACCAAAAACAGCGCGTAGAACGGCGCGTAGAACGCTTCGTTTAGCCGCAAAATCATCTCGACCAAAGCCACCCAAAAAGCCACGATACATTGGCCTCTTTGGGTTAGGACCGTGGTTTTGGGATCGGTAATCATAAAAAAAATGAACAACTGATACATCGGTCCCGTCATCGGCGCGATGCTGGTCAGGTATGCCTGACCGGTCCACAGGCTGCGAACAAGGGAAAAGGCCAGAAACGAAAGGATGTATGCCGCGCAGATGTGAAACCGCCGCAATCGCCAAAGGGCGACGCTTCCAAGGACCCAGATAACGACCATCGTCCACAGGGTGTTGCCCCATTGGATGCTCAAACCCGCCACGGCTTCGGGACTGAGAAACAGCATCGCGCTCACCCCAAAATTGGACGGATTCCACAGGTGCCTGCCGCGCCATCGCAGCGCGTACTTGGAGGCAATGGACAACGCACTGCACAGCGCATAAGGCCAGAACAGGGGCGAGCGGATCAAAATGCCCACACTGATGCCGGTGATATACGCACTGGCCAGGCTCGGCCACATGCCCCATGTCAACCGCCCCAGGATCAGTTCCACCAGCACGCTGCTCAGGATGGCCGTCAGGGTTTGCGCCAGGCTTTCCAAAATGCCAAAAGAAACCTGCGCTCCTATCAGAATGCAGGTAATCAATGCCGGCGACAAATAGCGGCTTTGCAACCCCATCCCGACCGATTTCCAGACCCCCGTCGTCCGCCTCAGAATTGGATGATCGCGCGCCAATTTTCAATTCTCCCACAAAACGAATCCGCGGAACGGGGTACCTGGGGCAGGCCCTACCTGACAGCGGGCAGGTGCCTATTTTGTGCCTTTTGGGGCGAGATTCGCCCATGCTCCACAAGCCGATGCACCTGTCGAATATCGGGCGAATAGAACATCTCGACATGTCCAGACGGCCAGCGGATCGCAACGCTGTCAACCGCAGCGCGCTCGCCCAACCCAAAATGCAGTGGCCGCTGATTTTGCGCGGCATAGCCACTACCGCCCGACACCTCCTGCACCTGCGCCGCGCCGCGCCAAAACACCTGCACCCGCGCGCCAATCGCACTGCGATTGCTCTGCCGCCCGACCAAGTCGAATCCAATCCAGTTTGCCGCGGTCCGCGCTCTGTTGCGGTACACCAAAAGAGGGCCCCGCTGATTCGCAACCACCACATCCAACACGCCCCGATTCCACAGATCGACCAGTGCCACGGCACGCCCGTCAAACCGCTCCCGAACGCCCACTGCCCGCGCCACCTCGGCAAATTGTCCCATCCCGTCGTTCATCCAAACGCGCGCGGTTTGATACCCCGCCAGACTTCTGCCCCGCATCGAGGGCCAATTTTTCGCATCTGAAATGATCGCCCGATGCCCGCCCACCACCTGGGAAAAATCGTACCAATAGCTCCCATTTCTGTCCGCTGAAACATATCCATTGGTCAAAACGAGATCCAACACGCCGTCGTTATTCAAATCCCCAAACTGTGCCCCAAAACTCCATCCCCCAAGTTCCACGCCCATTGCCCCAGCCAAATTCTCAAAACGCAAGGTTTCGCGCGCGGCGAGCACCCACAGATTATTCCCCTGAATGAGAACACCTGCCTGAGAAATATTGGTCTCGTAAATTGCCAGATCGCCCGAGTTCAGCACATCGCCAAACGCGGCATTCATGCCACTTTTGGGCTGGCGGCCCACCCCGGCCTGTTCGCCGACCTCAACAAACCGCTTGCCCTCCTCGTTCACATACAACTCGGAAACCCCGTAGTCATTGGACAAAAACAGATCGGGAAATCCAGAGCCGTTCAAATCCGCCGCGCCCACCGCCAGCGTCCACCTTCTGCTGGCGATCCCGACCCTTGCAGTCACATCTTCAAATGTCCCATCGCCCCGGTTTCTCAGCAGATATTTTCGCCCACCATTATTGGCGTATTCAAAACTTTCCGGCATCATCCGCGTGGTCTTCAAGTGCCACAGATTCAGGGATTCGGGCCAGTATCCCGCCACAAAAAGATCGAGATACCCGTCGCAATCGTAATCCACCCAAATCGCACTTCCGGCATTGATCCAGTTTGGCAATCCCGCGGCATCTGTCACACGCTCAAATGCCTTTCCCGCCCGATTGAAAAACAACTCGGGTTTGCCCCATTTATACAGGAACAGATCTTCAAACCCATCGTTGTTGCTATCGCCCCATACGGCCCCCATGCTCACGCCATCTCGATTCACATCCGCCACGCCCATAGCCGGGGCCACATCCTCAAAACCCCTCCCCTCCAGATTGCGATACAGTCGATTCAGGCTACCCGTTCGACTGTTGGTGACATACAAATCCCGCCATCCGTCGCGGTCGTAATCCACCACCGACACCGCCGCGCCCATCGACGCGATCATCGGCATAATGTGATCCAGCTTTGCATCCAGCACAGGTGCCTCATGGACAAAATCGATCCCGACCTGTTTTCCGACTTCCTCCAAATAAAATCCATACCGCTCCAGCGTTGGGACACCCCCTTCCTCGCCCTGCCAACCGCGCCACCCCAACGCGACGAGCACCATTCCGACAAACAGTGCCGCCAAAATCCGCACAAGGCGATTTGTTTGAGTGCTCGCGGTCATGGTCGACTTTGTCTCCGCCAAGAAAGACCTCTCCCCATGCCGGCCTTTTCCACGAGATGAGCGGGCGTCAAATTCCCAAGTATTGGATCGCCCTGCTGACGGTTCGACAATGCGGTACCGCAAGTGTGAAAAGGACGACTCAGTGCTCGGTGAAACCACTCGGGCGTCACATAGCGCGTGTGAAACCGCTGCCAGTCTTCTCGATGCCGCTGAAAAACGGGATCATCTTCAAGGGCCTTGGGCGGGCGATCATACGTCAAAACGCCATGCGCCGGCAGGGGCAACACCGTTGTTGAAAAAGCCGTGTTGTAATCGCCATCTTTGACCCATCCATCGCCTTTCAACACAAAATCCCGGACTTGCCCAGCTTTGGGGGTTGGCAAAGCTGCAAACCGCAATTGGATCTCATCTCCCGCATTGGCGATCACATATCGATCATCCACCTGTGAGAGCAACGGCTTCACATCGCCGTATCGCGTATAATATCCGATGAGGTCGCGCCACAGTTGCGATGTTCCGCCAAGCGCGTGATAATCCGGGACTTCGGGCGAACTCGCATCTGCCGTGGCCACTTGCGAAAATCCCCGGTAGCGCAACGAGGCGCGTTCCAATGGCACAGATTGAACGCCCATCACGCTGTCTTTGAGGGGCACGGCCCACGCCAAACGGTCCCAGTAGATCTCTAAATTGGTCTGTAACCTGAATTTTCGAGGCACATCCCGCGGAAAAACCCCGCTCAGATCGATCAGCACGGTCTTGCGCTTCCCGGCTGGAAAACCCAGGTCCGGGTGTGCCAATCGCCAATGCGCCCCGTCAAATACGTGTAGGGAAAGGCCCCGAGGACGCGGATGCTCGCCCTGTCCTATCGCCACATTGATCGAACTGTCCGTCGGGCGGATCCAGCCCTGGGCGATCAGATACAGACGCCCTTCTCGGGGTGCCTCGTCTCCCACCGCGACCTCCACATAGTGTTCGCGCGTCAGCCCTTGGTACGCGCCCCGGCCAAATGTATCTGCGTACTGTCCATCTCGCACCCGCACCCTATTGCTCACATCGCGCCCTCGATCATCTGTCACAACGGCAAAAGAACGCGGCTGTGTGGTGGCGCGTACCGCCAGCCGCGGCGCGACGCGGGCAAACCGCTCATCCACAAAAACCGCAGTCCCCAAGGGATGATCGACTGCTGTGAGAGACACCCAATCAAAAAAATGCGTCTCCCACAGTTCAGCGGTCACGCGAATGTCGTAACCCCCGTCATGAGTGCCCAATTGATCGCCTGTAATTTTCACCCAATCTTCCGTCTGAGCCGTGCCCGCCACCACTTGGGCATTGATCCGCATGCCCAGTGGCGACCGCCACAGAAAATCCGTTACAAACGCCATCTTTGACCCATTGTGCGCGAAAACCCAGGGGCACGACCCTTTCAACCGCTGCACCGCGCGCACCACTTGATTCGCCTTTAGATCAAATTCCACTTGGGGCATTCCATTGGGCCACACGATCCGCACCACGTCTGCCCCTGTATAAGTCCCCAACCCGAAATGCAGCACGGGAGCAGTCGCCACCTGCTTTTGATAGAGCGAGCCAGAACGGAGTTCCACCTCTGCGCCCAACCCCAGCGCATTGATCCGCGCATCGCCCATCGCGTTTCCGCCCAGCGGACGTATCGCCTGCCAGCGATAGGACAAGTCACCCCGATTCACCAGTTGTAGCGCCTCGCCCACATCCGAAACACTCAGCAAATCGAGCCGCCCATCGCCCGTCCGATCGGCCACGCCGCTCACGCGTCCTTTCACATCCAGCACGTGAAACGCGGTTTCTGACGCCAGATACGCGCGTTTGCCACACACCACATCTCCCGCGCCGTTGTTATCCAAATCCGCTATGAGAAGTGCGGCAGGCTCAACCGGGGAATCGCCCTGAACGAGATGGCGAATCTCGCCTTGCGACACAGCGACCACCGCGCCTTTGCGGTCTAAAACCACGCGCTCTAAGTGCCCGTCCCGATCTAGATCGCCCGCGGCCAGCGCGACCCCGTTCACCGCGTTTTGCGCCCCCAAAGTAAAAACACCTGCCCGTTCATTGACCACCTCGATCAAGTGCCCGTGCCGATCCAGCATCGCCGCGTCGGGATCGCCATCCCCATCGCTGTCTGCCCACACAAATCCCGTGAGTCCGTCCACATTGCCAAAGGGTTCTCGCGCGGCAAACGACCCATCCCCGTTGTTTCGCAACACGAGAGGCGGCCCCGCAGAACGGCCCAGCACGAGATCCACATCCCCGTCCATCTCCACATCCGCGCCCCACGCGCCCGTATAGGGCATCGCGGTCACATCCGCGCCCACCCCAATGCTCGACGTCACATCCTCAACACCGCCCTCCTCGCTGCGTCGAAATAACCGAAATCCCTCTGCCCCGGCCAGTGCCAAGTCCAACGCAAAATCGTTGTTCCAATCGACTGCCAGCATCCCATTTGCCGCGGGCAGACCGGGAAAGGGGAGCGACATCCCATCTGTTCCGCGCACCTGAGAAGCGCGCGCCGCGAGCGCGTCAACGCGATCTTCCGACCAAAATGGCGCGAGCACAGACCAATCGCCTCCCCCCAAACCGGCGATGGGTTCGCGTGCAAAGTGCGTCGCCAAATCCGGCGGCGACGCCATGGCAGAGGGCGCGTTGAGCGTCAAAAACTCAAACACGGGATCGCCCAGGCGTTCAGCCGGCACAATCAGGGCATTCAGAGCCTGCCGATACATCGGGACGCGCAACAACACATTGTGCAAAAACACCGCGCGCAAAGGCGTCATTTCCAACTTCAAATGCGCCCGCGCCGCGTCCGGCCAACCTTCTGCCCACGCGCCCAACTTCTCCATTGATGTCCGCAGAGCTTCCTCGTCGCCCCGTTTGCTCGCTTGCCTGGCGCGCTCAACCCACAGCGCGGGATTGTGCGGCACCTGTTGTATCAGTGCGCCCAACTGCGCCCACGCTTCCTCACGGCCTGTTTCGCCCCGTCGCTCAACCTCTTTCATAAGGGCATACCGCGCCTTCACAAGCCCGTGTCGCGCGGCCTGCCGGAAAAACGCGATAGCAGCGTCCTGTTCCCCTCTCGCCCGCTCGACCAGCCCTTGTAACATCGCAATGTCTCTGTTTTCAGGCATCAGAGAACGCGCGGTCTCGAGATCTTTCGCAGCACCGTCGTAATCCCCGCGCCGCAACCGCAACACCCCGCGATTTGCCCATGCGCCCGGCTCGTCGGGTCGCATGGCAATGGCCCGCTCCAAACTGCTCGCCGCCCGATCAAAAGCCCCCACCTCCAGGGCGTACACACCCGTATAGAATGCAGAGACATAATCCGCGGACGGGGCCCGTTCATCCCCTTGTGGCGCGCACGCGCCAAAACCCAACGCCATCAAACATCCGATCGCGCGGCGAAAATCAAGCATCGCGTTCCTTCCATCCCGGTATCGAAATATCCATCTGCCGCGTGGGCGCATAGATCCGATCGCCCTTGTAGGGCGCGTCCTGCGTTACAATGTAAATCGCGCCATCGTGGACATACACAATCTCGTCCCGAGGATCGCCCACCACATCTTCCACAATCCCGCCCGCCCAATCAAAGGGCAAGCCCTCGCACACGGGCTTGATCACCTTGCGACCCTGCGCGTCGTAAAAACCAAATGCTTCTGCGCTCGTGCTGATAAACAGCAATTCTTCCCCATCGCCGCCCCAGTTCACGGCCGGGCCGCCCTGACTGCGGTTGTCCGGCTCCATGCGCGAGAGCGGATCTCCCTGCCCGCTCACCAAGTTCAAAATCCCGTACGTGCCCCAGCGGTCGCCCATCCACATTTCCAGACCCGGCAAATCCGGGCGGAAGTTCCCCGCGTAAATTCCCTGCACATGCCCGTAGCGATGGTGACGCAGCAGCGCGCCATCTCGCGCATCCACCAAGAAAAACCCCGGGTCACTCCCCGCTATGCCGATCTCAGGCCCATTGCTCTCATCCCCATCCAGTTCTCCAAACGCGGCGTGGTCAATATGCCCCGCGCCGCCCGAATCTTCGATGTACTCCGCGCCTTCCATGGTCCAGAGGTGATTGCCGTCTCCGTCGTAGAGATCGTAACCGGGCAAAATCTCGTCCCGCCCGTCGCCATCGACATCGCAAAACCAAATATACATGCCGTACCACGCGTTGTGCGCGTCCTGCCGCCAGCGCAAATTCAATTTGTCATCATACGCCCAGATCGAATACCCAGTGCCCGCGCGGTCGCCATCCCGCAAAATCAAATCCCGCGCGGTTTCCGTCTTTCTGATTTTGCACGGCCAGATCACTTTGAGCGAATGCAAATAATCGCCCATGCTCGCGTTCCTGTACCCGATGTACGGCCCGGTCTTCGGCAGTTCTGTTTCTGCGGTCACCTGCCCGGATTTTCCGCTCACCAACTTCAACCGATGATCCGCAATGCCGATGAAATCCTCTACGCCATCCCCGTCCAAATCGTGCATCACGGATCGCTGCAATCCCTTTGCAGCGGGAAAAACCCGATCGCATTGCACTTCTCCATCAAAATTGAGACACACAATGCGCGGCCCCTCAGCGGTCTCCTTTTGCAACACGATCTCCTTTTGCCCCGCCCCCCTAAAATCGCCGCATCGCACCTCGCACGGCCAGAATTTGCCGATGTCAATCCGCCCCCAAAGCACGGGCTTTGGATACTTCTCCGCGGCCTCTGCCACTGCTTTTTGATACGCGTCCAACCGACTTGCGTGCGCGGCGTTTGCGGATTCACTCGCCGTGACGCGCACCCCGCACATGCGACTCCGCGTGTTGGTCCGCACGCCCACCTTCCCGCACGGAAAGCGATTGTCATACGCCACAAATGCCTGTTCGCCATTCACATAACACGCAAACCGCTCGCCCTCACACACCACTTTTAAGGTGTAATACTGCGCCCGATCAACCCCATTGGGCACATCGGCCAGCATGGCCCATGCCTCGTCTTCCCTGCGATAGAGGACAAACCGATCAAACCCTTCCATACAAAAATAATAATACCGCCTCAAATCCTGATACCGCACCATAATCCCCGAGCGCGCCACAATCGCATGGGGATCGTCATTGCCCGGCTGAGTATACGCATTCAACTGTCGCACCCGCGCTTCCACCGCGTAATCGCCCCACAGGGGATCGCCCGTCACCAAGCACCGATCCGACTTGGTGGTGTGCTCCAACACCTCTGCGCCGCCATCTTTCACCACGCGATAGTGGCTCGGCATATTCCATTTGGGCGGGGCGACCAGCGCGTTCACCCACCCCTTGAAATACCGCGCCTCAACGCCTTGATCCGGTTCTGTCTTATCCAGCACCGTACCCAGCGGACATCCCGCCAGGTCAATTTCCGCCAACAGCCGTTCCCTCTCTGACATGTTTTCCTCCTAAGTTGATGATCACACACCGCGAACAACATTTCCAGATTGGCAATGAGCAGTTAGAAGTCGCGTCAAAATCTGCGTTCACCTGTTTGCCGGCGACTCAACACGCTCAGTACCCACTCGCCGAAGCCGGGCAGGCGTCTCGCGCCTTTGATAGCTTCTCAGCGCATTTTGACGCCGCCAACAGGTGTGCCACGCGCCTCATCCGCGACCAGGCCGGCGGCTTTGGCCAAGGTGGCGGATATATTTTCGAGGCTTTGCCCTTCAAAGGATTGACCGCCAATGATCGCGGGACTCACAATGAGTGCATGGCCAGCGGGCTGATCAAAGATCGCGAATGTCGCGCCGTTGCCATACCGCGCCATCGCGCTTATGGTGTCGTGAAATTTGGAGATGGCTTCGGCAGAGACATCGCCGGCATTCATTTCCAAAAAAAGAATATCGGGAAGGGCCGCGTGCATGGCGGTTTGCGCTACATGGATGATGAAGGCACTGCCGAGTTTGCGGCTTTCTTCGCTGTCCATCAGTACGCCGGATACCAGCCGACCAAATGCCTCGTCTTTGATGATCTTTTTGAGTTTGAGTGCTTCCGGGGTTAGCTTGGGTTTGACCATCTGGTCGATATACCGCTGCGATTTACCCTGTTTTATGGCTGTGCCGAGTTTTTCTTCAATAATGCCCGCGATTTTTTCCAAGCTGGGCGCGTCGACAACAAAGGGACTGTATTTGGAGCCATAGCCCTTGGTTTTGCTGCCCGCGGGCGGGATTTCCTTTTCTCCAGACTGATAAAAAGCAAATGTGCGCGCGTGGGACTTGTCATTGTTGGCGCGGTTGTGATATTCAAACAGGGACGGGGCATTGAGATTTTTGCCTTTGATTGCATCGGGCGAAGCCGTTTGAACAGCGCCTATCCAATCGCGCGGATTTTTGTCGTAAACAACGCGGTCAAATAACGCGCCTCTGTGCGTCAGATAAGCGGGGATATGCGATCCGGATTCCGATCCGGTGATCGCAACGATGACCAATCCTTTGGACAGGCCCTGATCGACCAAAACAAAAGATTGGAACGCGCGCTCGATCATGGCATATTGAGCAGGAGACAAATCTCTAGCAGTCAGACTCGCACCGCGTCCACGCCCCCGGCCGCCTCTGCGCGCGCCTTGCCCTCGGCGGCCTTGTGCGCCGCCCTGAAGTGCCTGGAACTCGCGCAGGACATCGCCAAAAACCGCGTTAAATTCCCGCCGATCAGTATTGAGAATTTTGCGAAAAAAGAGGCCGAGTTGTTGCCGGCGAACCGGAAACAGATCATCCCATTTTTTTGCCTGATCGAGGATGTACACCTGTATGGGAGCCGGCATTTGCGATAAAATTTGTCCATTGGCTTCGAGGAGCTTTTGGGCATCCCATGGAAAGTCGTCGTATTGTCCGCGCCGCTCGGGACGCAAATCCGCGCGCCCCCCGCTGCCTCGTCCACCCCCGCCACCCCGTCCGCCGCGCTGCGCGCAAATATCTGCCAAGTCCAAAGCACATAATGCCGTGCCCATCAGTAAAATCGAGACCCACCTTGAAAGTCGCATGATTGCCTCCTGTATGGGAAGTGTAAATTGCCAGCGGATCCTAAAGATTTTGATCGAGCCAGTCCAAAACAGCCATCCACGCGCGGTCATTTGCGAGCAACTCGAGCCCGTGTCCCGTTCCTTGATAGCCGATCACAGCGGTGACCCCTTGGGTCAAGCTAGACATGGTTTGCGATGAGGTATAGGCATAGCCATCGCCAAAAGCTGCTAAAAAGAGAATATTGCGCGGCGCAAAACCGGGCATGTTGCTGCCAATGAGAATTTCCTGAGCTTGGTTGTCGCGAAAGTTGGGCGAAACAGACACGGTCGCTTTTATATCGGGCAGCAAGCCCGCGCTCACAAAGGCGATGTTGGCACCGATGTCTGTGCCGACGACGCCGATGCGATTGGCAGCAACTTCCGCGCGGGTTTTGAGAAATGCAATGGCCGCGGCGACATCGAGCGGCATACGGTTGAAGTCCTCGGCGGAAAATTCCGCAATTGTGAACGATTGCCCATTGCGAAAAATGCTGTTCCCATGTCCGCGCAGGTCAAAGGCGAGTGCCACATAGCCCCGTTGTACCACGAGTTCGGGAACAAAACCCACCCACTGAACGTGGCTTTCATTGTAGGGATGGAGCAAGATGACCGCAGGGCGAGGCGTTGTCTGGTATGAAGCGAAAAAGAGCGTGCCAAACAACAGAAATCCGTCTGTCGTTTGAAATGACACGGGATCGACGCGCGCATATTGAGCAGTGGCGTCGGGTGTGGTCGGCGTCGGTGTGGTGTCGTTGCAACCGCCCAAACATGCAACGAGCGCGGTGATCCATAAGCACTGGCGCATGATAGATTCCTTCTAAAAGTTACTGCTGAGTGGTCATTCGGAGTTTTTTTCTTATATTGCACAGTCACTTCAAGGGATTGAGCAACACTTCACCAAAAAAAGACGATGCTGGCTTTCACGCCCGCACGGAATGTGAAATGTTAGCCGTGATAATAATGTCGCGGGCGATCATTGTCAACTTGCACGGCCCCTTGTGTGCTATGTCGAGTCGTCGGCAAACAGGTGTGGCGATGCAGATTCACCGACTACGGACGCCCTTTATTGATAAGGCAATACAACCGGAATAGCAAGCGGGTACGCGCAAGGAGGAGAATATGCCAGAACTCACGCGGTATGATTTAATTCTGATGGTGATTACGGGAGGGCTTTTTGTGGTGGGTTTGTGGTGTACGATCGTTGCTTTTCTCTATGGGTTTTTGAAGCGTTTAGATCGGATCGTTTTGCTCTTGGAGGAAGCAAACCACAACACCTCCACAACGTCTCGGGATGATAGTGCAACAGATTGAGGTCGGTCTGCACGCTGTGGGGTAGAGATGGGAAGGGAAACGCACTTTGGGGGCGGGTAAATCGCGAAAAGCTCATCTCCCAACATCTGTAACAAAGCCAAACAACAACGTAAAATAAATTTTCAGACCACTGCGTTCAGGGAAATCCCCGGGCCGTTGCAAAGGCACATGGTCAAAACCGTAGGCTATGTCGAGGCTGGCGCGCGTGGGGAAAAGATAAAACGAGGTGGCGTCGTAGCGCAGTTGTGTGCCCAATTCGCGCTTCCAGCCGCGTTTGTGCACCGCATCGTCGGGCGTGCCATCCCAGGCGCGTCCCAGTCCGGCAAAGAACGCGCCGTAGAGTTGGTCGGAGTATATCGGCCCGGTTTGCCGGTCGATGCGCGACAAGATGGGAAAGCGATAGGCAGAGCGCAACATCAGGGCGCGGCGCCCTTCCAGGCTGTAAAAGGTATAGCCTTTCATGCCGGGCAAGCCGCCGAGGAAGAAGTCAAAGGCGTCGTCAACTTCGCGGTCGATCACCCCGCCAAAAAAGCGGAAACTCAGCGCGCGGCGCCCGGGGCCGAGCGGGATGAATTCATTCCAGTCGAGAGAGACCTGGTTGTAGAAATAGCGGTCATAGGTTTCGATGAGCAGCGAGGCATTTTCCTCAAAGCCACTGATAAACCAGTTGAAATAGCGGTCGTAACGCAGCGCGATGCGGCGTCCGGATCTGGGATTGATTTCCGAGTCGCGCGATTGCCCTACGGCATCGAGGCGATAGGTGAGGGCGAGGTCAAATCCGTTGAGGGTGGTGGCGGCCACAACATCGCGGTTGAGGCGGTTGAATCGCGCCTGATCCAAAACCGCGCCCGTGCGGTTGTACGCGAGGCGCGCGTCAATCAAACCGCCTCGTCTCATGGTGTATTTGCCGCCGATTTCAATGCCTGTCAGCGTAAATGTGCGGTCGAAGATGCGAAAATCTTCATCCCGGCTGACCACGTCTTCTTCAACGTGGCGCGACAGGCGATAGGCTTGAAAAAAAAAGGTGGGCCGTCTTTTGCGGTATTCGTAAAGAGCATACAGATCCATGTCCAGATCGTGGGCGAGCAGGCCACTCAGAAGAAACGTTTGCTTTCGCAAGACATCGTCAGATCCGGCAACCGCGCCGACTTTGAGCTTGCCGCTGTCAATCGCCACGCGCGGGAGAATGGTCGTGGTTGAAAATTCATTTTTGTACGGCTGGCTTTCCAGTGTGGGAGCGGGCGTTGCGGCAACAAAGGGTTTAGGTTCAACCCGAAAGATATTGGGATCCATCGGTTCATTCAATGGGCGAGCGATCACGCGAATTTCATAGGCGTTTTTGCCGTAATGGGCAAACGCGATGCGGTCGCCTTCTGGATGCACATGGGGTTGGAACGCGCCGCCGTACACGCGGGTGATACGCTCGATTGCACCATGGGACAAGTTGGCGCGATACAAGTTGAAAATGCCGTCGTGGTCAGAGGCAAATACCAGAGACGATCCATCGGGCATCCAGCACGGGTCGCGGTCGGTTTCGCGGGAGGCGATGCGCACGGTGTAATCGCCGCCGGTTGCGGGAATGGTGGCGATGTCCCGCGACGTGCCAACGCGGTAGAGGGAGAAGGCAATTTGCGACCCATCCGGAGACCAGCGCGGGGTGGCGACCTGCGACCCATCTGCGAAGTGCGTGAGAAAGCGCGTCGCCCCCGTGGCGATGTCGAGAATACCGAGATTGGTGCTGCCCCCGCCATTTTTGACAAATGCGATTTGCGTTCCATCTGGCGAATAGGCCGGATGTATGCCGCGCAAGCCCGTGCTGAGGCGCGTTTCCCCCGGGAAAGTGGCCTGCGCCAGGCCAACCGCATTTTTGACAGTTTGAAACACGCCCGACTTTTCGGCTTTGGGATCCATAGTGTAGAGATCCCATTGCCGCGAGCCGTACTTGTTGGGCTGGCTGTGGCGCGCATACAGGACGTGTTTGCCATTGGGCGACCAGTCAAAAGCCGCGACCGCACTGGGCGCGACCACATCCGTGCTGCTGTCCGAAAGGGCATAGACCATCAAACTCGTGCGCCCATAATCGCGCCCCTTGTTGGAGAGATAGGCGAGTTGTGTTCCGTCGGGCGACCAGCGGGGGTGCAAGTTGAGATAGCCCTCGTCACAGATGAGGTCGCCCAGCGCGGGGTTGGTGGCGATCTGCGCGCTTTGACTGGCATAGCGTGCTTTGAGCGATGTGACCCAGCGCGCGTGCAACTCGCGCGCAGAGATGCCCAAAGTTGCGCGAATCGCGCCGCCAAAGTCCGTGCGCCACCAGACATTCATCTGCCTGTACAATTCGGGGAGTTTGTCGCGTCCAAATGTGTCGGCAATAAACAGGGTCAGCGAATAGCCGTGGTCATAGACTTTTTCAAATCCGAGACCGGTTTTGGCACCAAAGACGCCCATTTCGCTGTACGTGAGCAGGGTGGCATTGCGGGTGGCTTGGCGCAAGATCATGTCGCGGTGTGAGTCCCAGCGGTCGTGTTGTACCTCCGGTGCCATGTATTGCGCGGTTCCCTCGGCAAACCAGAGGGGGATGATGGTGGCGGGAATGGCGTAGGCCGCGAGGACATTGGGGTAGCCATCGAGGATGTCGTCGCGCTTGCCCTCGCCCTGATAGCGCAGGTAGTTGACCAAGATGCCGGGCACGCGCCGCGAGGCTTTGCGACCAGTTTGAAGCGCGATGATGTGCGTCAATTCGTGCGCGATCACGTTGGGCAGCCAGTTGGTGCTGCCGCGCAGTGCAAAGTCGAGATTGGAGACCCAGATTTCGATGGTATTGTGATAGTAATACGCCGCGCCATTGGCATAGTCTTCGGTGTCTTTGAGGATGAGGCGCACTTTGCTGTCGGGTTCAAAGTTGTAAAATGACGTGACCGGGCCATACACATCTTCGGCAATGCGCGCCGCGCGCGGGGCCAAGTTTTCCAAGCCCTGATGGAAATAGACTTTGAAGTGTTCGGTTTCAATGACGCGCCAGTCCAACTCGGGATGATTGGCGTCAAACTGCGCCATCGCAGGCGGACACAGCGCGAAGAGGATGAGCAATATGTATGTGAACTTGCGGTACATGAATTTTTCCTTCACCTGCCATAACGACGCAACAATGCCGCTGTCTTGAGATGATTTTTTTTGGTTGCATCTTGCAGCGATGTCCTGCCATCCCTATCCTTCGCGTTGATATCGGCACCATGCCTCAGCAAAACCTCGGCTGCCTCACGAGCACTTCTCGCCGCCGCCCAGTGCAGTGGTCATTATCTTTCGCGTTCATATCGATGCCCTCATCGATCAAAGATCGCATCAGTTCTGGCCAGTTCTCACGCTCTGCAGTTTGATGAGAAGTTGCCGTTGTTCTTTGGTCATAGCATCTCTCCTTGATCTTTACGCGAGGTGTGGTCTCCGATTTTCCCTTCTGTGCCTTCTGTGGCTCCCCCTCACTTAATCACCGCGGCCTTGATAAACCGCACTTCTGTGCGCGTGCCATCGCTGGCTTGCAGGCGACAGATATAGAGGCCGCTGGCATAATCGGTCACATCCCACGCGATTTCATTGTCGGTGTTGGGCATGGGATTGGCGTGTGCGAGGTCCGCGACCTTTTCGCCCAAGGGATTGTAAATCGCCACGCTGATCTGCGCGGGTTGCGACAAAAAAAAGCGGATGCGCGCGCGGTCGCCATGGTGCACCGGGTTGGGATAGACGTAGGCGCGCGCAGCGGGCAAAAGCGCGGTGCCTGTTGGCGCGGCGACGTCGCCGATCTGTTGAAGCAACTTGCCCGCGTTGCCCGGCCCACCGCCGAGTTGTCCCCAAATAATGTCGTTGCCGGTATAAGATGGGTCAATGGTTTCCAAGTGGAAGAGTTGCGCGCTCCCGTCGGCAGTATAAACGACGAGTTCCAACGTGCCGTCGTTGTCCAAGTCGTCAATGAGGGGCGATGAGACAATGGGGCCGGGAAGTAAAAGGGGGAAGCCCGAAAGGGCATGCCCTTGGGCAGTCAGGCCGTAGAGGAGGCCCCCGCGCGTACCCGCGAAAATGTCGGGGGATGCGTCGTCGTCAATGTCCGCCAGAACGGGTGGTGCCTCAATGGGGCCCGTGTCGTCTTTTAGCGGAAAGGCCAGCGCGCCTTCGGTTTGCAACACCGCGTTGAAGCGATAGGCCCACAGTTTGCCCTGGCCGCCAAAGAGGACTTCGACAAATCCGTCCGCGTCAATGTCCGCAACCACAGGGGATGAATGAGCGGGCACGGGGTCGCTCGCGAACGCGAGGCCCTGGGCGTCGAGGATGGAGAGAACGCCATCTGCGGTGACCACGGCTATGTCGTCGTCGCCATCGCGGTCGAGGTCGGCCAGTGCCGCGCTGCCGATGACGGGCGATGCGAACGCGGCGAGCAGATGGGATTGCCCGGCCGCGTGAATGAGATGGACCTGACCGCTGCGGGTAATGGCGACGAGTTCGTTGTCCAAATCCCCATCGATGTTGCCCACGCCGAGCGATTGGATCGCGCCACCAAGGGCGACGCTACCCGTGGATTCGAAAAAAAAATGGCCCCATTCGATTTTGCCATCGCTCCGGCCCCAAATATCGACCTTCGCCGCGGGAAAGTTTGCAATAACGGGTGCTGAAGAAAAAACATGAGGGGGATCAATGGCGTCGTGAATCGCATCCCCGGACCGCCAATGTGTTCGGGTTGTACCCGCGCGGTGGGAGATAAATATAGGCACCTGCCGCGTACCGTCAATCGCAGGGGTTGTCGAGGCCGCAAACGAACTGCCATCGCCGTTGTACACCGTTCCAAAGGGCATGCTGTTGACGCGGTATGGCGCGCCCGTAATGTGCCACGCGCCAGAAGATGGAAATTCTGAACGGCGGAGGAGTTCCATGATCCCATCGCCATCGAGATCGATGACGCGCGGCGATAACCGCGCGGGATTCAAGTTGGTGATCGGCCAGTTGTCCTGTTGATTGGCAAAGCGGATGGCAACCGTCATCACTTCGCCGGGCGGGCTGAGCACTTCGATGGTAATGCCGCTGTCATAGCCCAAATTGCTGCGGGTGTTCGGCGATGTGTGGGGGCTAAACACCGCGTTGTTGCCGATGTAAAACGCGTCTTCTGCCGCGCCTTTAATACTGCTGAAGGAGATAATGCCGCTTTGAATGATGCGACTGGCCGATACATTGCCGATGTCGCGGAGTCCATCGGCTTCTTCAAGGGCAATGCCGCGGCGATATTGGGCGTTTGCGATTTCGTAATCGGGATGACTGTTGATGTGTTTTTCCGCGTTGCTCGCCCGAATCACCGCATCGTCAATGTGGTAGATGAGAATGCCCGATCCCGGTATAAACGCGTCGTAATCATCTGCGGAAAGCCACACATTGTGCGGAGTGGAAAATGCGATTTGCGGGATGCGATTTTCAACACTGAGGCGCGAGAGCCGATTTTCGATCAAAAAGTATTCGGTGGCACTGATGGGCACGCGAACAGCCTGCGGAAGATCTGACGCGCTGCCAGACGCGGCGATTTCCACCGTGTCATTTCGGGTGATCGCCAGCGGTTGCAGCCAGCCGAGTTGCATGCGCGACCACGCCATCATTCGGCTGGGCAAAAAACCGATCAATATTGTGCCAGCAGCGTCGGGATCATCGGGCTGAATCCCGAGTCGCGCGGCGTCGATCTGATTGTTGGCACCGGTATCCATCAAACTCCAGTCGCCAATCGCGGGCAGATCGTTTTCAAAGTCCGAAAGACCGGGCACGCCGAGTTGCGAGGCAAAAAATCGCGCCAGCGTTCCATTGAGACCGCCTCGGCCGTCCGCGCTGATGGCTTCGGGCAACAGCATGCCCGATGTCACTTCAAAAGCGCCGTTGTTGACGGAAATAGGGCCATCGACCAGTTCGAAGAGGTCGCGGGGAAAAATAAAAGCCGAGGGCACGTCGTTGAGTTTTTGACCTGCTTCGCCGCCGAGTCCCGCGTGAAACACTGCAAAAGCGCGGTATTTCGAAAATTCTATGGTCGCGCCATCCGCGACGTCTGCCGCGCGAATGCCATCCCGAAAGAGCCGCGTGACGCGCGCATTGATCTCACGCCTCGTGCGCCCATTGCCATAGTCGATCAATGGCGTTTCGAGAACGTAACTCGCGGTGGGATCTTGAGGATACACGTCGTATTCAATGATCAATTGACCGCGGGATATGTCGCGGTAGTAATTGGCGAGTGCCTGAAGGTGGGCTTCAAAGTACGCGCGATCGTGGGGGGGCGCGTCAAAGGGATAGACGCGATCGGCACCTTCAACCGAGAGATCAAAGGTGCCATTCCCGCTGGTGGTTTCGTTGTCGGGGTTTTCGGGGGGAAAGGAAACGCGCACGGCCAAAACGCGCCAAGTGTCGGCCTGTGCCGCGATGGGTGTCGCGTGGAAAAAAAGAACCACAAAACACGGAAGGATCGCGCAAACGACCTCCCAAATGCCCTGTGGCTCATGAATCGCAGTTGTACACCGCGCCTTTTTCATTTGCCAAACTTGTGTCAAAATGTAAATCCACCCGAGAAGCGGAATGTGTTGCTAGCAGGCATGTCCTCGTTCTTCGGAAAATACGAGAGGTCGAAGTTTGCCCAGTTGTATTGCAAGCCCAGGCCAAAGGTGAGAAATCTGCGATTGCCGTCCTTGTCATGGGAATAGCCGCTGCGCAAGGCAAAAGCTGAATCTTCAGAAAGGTAATACATCCATTCGACGCCCATGTGGTAATCCATATCGTCAAATTCCATAAAACCATCGCCTCCCGGATTGGCCTTCCAGCCAAAAGGGCTGTCGTTCCAGCCCGAGATAAAGGAAAAAAAATCCGTCATTGGCGAGGGGTTTGTAAATATCTGTGGTGAGCATCAGGGTATAGGTGTTGTTTTTGAGGACTTTGTATGCGATGCCAAAAACGAAATTTTGCGGCAGAGGATCCGCCTGATCCGCGTCGATAAAGGTCATGTTGGGGCCAACATGGCGCAACACGCTGGCAAGGGTCAACCGATCTGTGGCCGCCCACATCAGACCCAGGTCGCCGGCAAAAGAGGTCGCCGCACCTTTGCCCTGCTCAATCCCCGCACCGGTGTCGGACAGGTGTTCGTGGATGAACTTGACCGTGATGCCCAGCGACAGATTTTTGAAGAGATGCGTGCCATAAGACACGCCTAGGGCCATGCCATAGCTCTTAAACTCACCCAACTGATTCCCTTCTTCATCCGTGCGTATTTGTTCGCCCAAAGAACTGTAAATGAGACTGAACCCCAGATTGCCAATGTCACCGAACGGGTGCGTGTAGGCACCGAATGACGAAAAAATATCGCCGGCCAATCCGGGAACGGGTTTGTATAGGGTCGTGCTGAGGCTACGGATTTTTAGAGAGGCCAGAGCCGCGGGATTGTAGTACGTGGCATTGGCGTCATCGGCAATGGCAACATAGGCATTGCCCATGCCCGCTGCACGGGCCGACGGTGCAAACAACAAAAAATTGGCCGCCGCATGGCTTTCGGGAGTGGCAACAGCCCGCGTGCTGATCAGGACAATGCCGAGCGCGAACAGGGCAATAAGACGACATTTCATGGTGTTCTCCTTGTTACAAAGTGGCAGGGAAGACTGCAAGACATGAAAAAACCCGGTCATGAGCGACGTGTGAACGCGCCACCAACCGGGTGGGGGCATGCTAACATCGCGCGCTAAAGCAGGCATATCTCGGATATCGGATAGATGACCGACGGGATTTATTCAATGCGTAATGAAAAAAAGCCAGCACTTTAGCGGTGATGCAATAGATAAATTCCCTGATTGATAATTGGCGATCGGCTTTTCGCGATTCGCTATCAGTCCCTGCCCATCCGCTCAGACCCAAAAAACCACTTGTTTGAGACTCGCGTGTTGCCTATTTTCAAACCGCGAATTTTTGATCGGCAAAAGGGGGAGAACCGTGATTGATCGAGACTTACTCGATATTTTAGCCTGTCCAGAGGACAAAACACCCGTCAAATTGGCCGAACAATCGCTGATTGACGCGATCAACCGCGCGATTGAAAAAGGCGAGGTTGAAAACCGAAGCGGGCAACGAGTTGAACAGCCGATTGACGGGGGCTTGGTGCGCGAAGATGGCACTTATTTGTATCCCATTCAGGACGCTATTCCCATAATGCTGATCGACGAAGCCATCCCACTGAAGGGATTTGCATCTTGATGGTTTCAATCGGCAGGTCGCTCCGTTCTGAAGCACTTGGAAAACTTCAGCAAATCCCTTCCATGTGTCAAGCCTTTTTTGTGCGTTTTTAGACGTTTTCCCATGCAGCGAGTTCCGCTTTTTCCTCAACAAAAAATCAATATGATATTATGTGATACCGATCGCGCGCGCGTCGTTTTGCGGCAAAAAGCCTGGATCATCATCGCGTTTGGGATTTTATCCAGTGGGGGCGGCTGTGGGAAAATACCCGTGTTCAATGAGGTGGCAAAACCCGCTGTAACAGCCCTTGACGGAGGAAAAATAAGTTGGCGAAAATGGAGCCAAAGAGATTCTGCCCGAATCCTCGGACGCCCCATGCTGTTGTTTTTGTACACACAGCGATCGGTTTGGTGCCGCGATTTGGCGGCTCGGTGTTTTGAAAATTCAGAGATTGCACGCGCGATTGCACGCCACACCGTGCCCTTATGGATCGACGCAGATCTACGGCCCGATTTGTTTGAACGCTTTGGCACAGGGGGCGTTCCATCCCTGTCTTTCTTGACGCCCGACGGGCAGTGGATCACGGGCAGCACCTATCTCGACCCCGAGGATCTGACAAATTTATTGCGGCGGGTGCAAATTTTATATGCAAATCCCGATAGGCTTACCATGCTCGAGGCACAGCGGGCAGAGATCAACCGGCGAGCCGTGCTTGATAAAAAAAAATATCCACGGCCCCGTATCAAACCCGACACAGCACTTTTACACCGCGCGCGCGACAGTTTGAAATCAGTGGTAAAAAGCGGTTTTAACCCAGGCCCCGAAGGTCTTCTCGCGCTCGCCGAAGCGGGCATTGATTCGCCTTTGATCCAGTTTGCACACAGCGCGAGGCGCGATACCGATGGGGTTTATATGCAGGGGGTGCTTAAAAATCGAGGTCCCGTGATCGATACGGAGAAACACCTGGCAGTCAATGCCCAATTGTTGCGGGCCTTTGCGCGGGTCAATCTGTCCTGCGACCTGGCCGATGCAATGCTGAAACAATTTGCCGTGTCTGGCGATGTTTTGTTGGGCGCTGGGCTGACGGGTTTTCGCGATCCGGCGGGGCGCGTCTTGCAAGATGCAGCGGTTTATTCGGGCTGGAACGCCCTGGCCGTTTCGGGTTTGTGCGCCGCGTTTCGGGAAAGCGGAGACGAGCGATTTTTAGACGCCGGACGGCGAATTTTTGACGCGATTCAGGCGCGATTTGCGCGGCAAAACAGCTTGTTTGCCCACGCCCTATCTCAGAATACCCCCCATTTTTTGCAGGATCAGGTGTTCATTATCCGCGCGGCCCTGGATTTGTTTGAGGCACAAGGCCGCCAGGCCGATCTGTTATTTTCAATGGCGCATGCCGATCGGGTGATGGCCGCGTTTGCCGATTCTTCGGGCGCGTTGCGGGATAGAACGCCAGAGCCTGATGTCGCATGCGCGCCCGCTGTTGATCGGTGGCTGCCTTCGGGAAATGGGGTGGCCGCGCAGGTTTTGATGCGGCTTTTTAAGCACACGAAAATGTCGCGCTATCGAGAAGGGGCCAAGGGCATTTTGACGGCTCTGATTGGCCCCAACATAGATCGCATCGGATATGCCGGCGCCTTGAACCGCGCCTTGGCATTCTTCGTGCGGGAAAGCGAAAACGAATGACCAACAATCGGTTGCTCATTGTCGGCGCGTCCGGCTTTTTGGGGCGCGCGCTCTGCGATACGCCCAGCGATGATTGGGCGCGCGTGCCCGCGTCGCGCAGCGGTCAACAGGACCACCTCGTCGTGGATGTGACACAACCCGATTTGGTACGCGACGCGGTGGCGCAGGCGCGCCCGCGATGGGTGATCAACGCGGCAGCTATGACGAGCGTTGATGGATGCGAGCAAAATCCCGGCCTTGCGCGCGCGATACACGTCACTGGCACGCGCAATCTCGTTCAGGCGTGTGAACAGGTCGGATGCGGGTTGGTGAACTTATCGACCAATTATGTGTTTAATGGACAGAATGGGCCTTATGCCGAGGGCGATGACGCGCGCCCGGTGAATGTGTATGGGCAAACCAAGTTGGCAAGCGAACGCGTTCTGCTCAACGCGCGTTGTCGCAGCATTGTGGTGCGTACCGCGGTCTTGTACGGTTTTCGACCGTCCTGTCGACCCAATTTTGTGACCTGGGCCATGTCATCGCTGGCAAGACGCGAGGCCATTCGCGTGGTGACAGACGAACGGGCAAATCCGACCTTTGTCGACGAACTCGCCTCGTTCATCTTAAAACTGTGTCAGACCGACTTTCAAGGGGTGGTGCATTTTGCCGGGGCGGATTTTTTGACGCGCTTTGAAATGGTCGAGCGGATTTGTGCCGTGATGGGGTTTGATCTCGCGCTCGTGTCTGCCACGACGTCCGCAGAATTTGGGCAACTCGCACCGCGCCCGCTCCGAGCCGGGTTGACCACGGCACTTGCCAAAACAGTATGCGATATCGCGCTTGCTCCTTTCGATTGCAATTTGAGGCGGTTAAAGGACACGCGCCACCAGATCTATTCGTGACGTTTATTCTATGTCTGATCATACACTCCGCATTTCTCTGATTACCCCTACCTACAACGAGCGCGAGAACATTGCTTTGTTGGCTGAAGAAGTGTTTGGCGTTCTGCAAGACCATCCCGATATCGATCTCGAATTGATCGTGGTCGATGACAATTCGCCCGATGGTACGGGCACTGTGGCCGAGTCCCTCAAAGATCGCTACCCCGTGCAGGTGGTTCATCGCGCGGGAAAATTGGGATTGGGCAGCGCGGTGATGGCGGGGTTTGAACGGGCCGAGCGAGATCTGTTGGGGGTGATAGATGCGGATTTGAGCCACGACCCCATGGCTTTGCCGCAACTCATCCGCGGTTTGCGGCATTGCGATCTGTCCATTGGCAGCCGATTTGACGCGGAAAGTCGCGTTGAAAAATGGGCGTGGCACCGCAAAATGATTTCTCAAATGGGGGTGTTTTTCGCGCGGCAATTAACCGGCGTGCAAGACCCTCTGTCGGGTTACTTTTTTCTGCATCGCCGCGTCATCAAAGACATGACATTGACGTCGCCGGGGTATAAAATTTTGCTGGAAATTCTGGTCAAGGGGCATTATAAATCCCTTGTGGAAGTGCCCTTCGTGTTTCGCAATCGGCAATACAGCAGCAGCAAATTGAACTGGACGGAGTACTATTTGTTTGTCAAGCAATTGTTGACCTTCTATTTTTTCCGGCGAAAAAGGCCGACGACCCTCGCCAAATAGGTCTGGTATTTTTGCTTGACAGAGGGACAATTGGCACTTATGTTGAGCGCGGCTTCGGGCACTTATGCGGTCAATTTTGGAGGCGTTTATGTCAGAGCAACACGAATTCAAGACCCAAATTACTCTGCCGCTTTCCAAAGCGGTTGAGATCAGTTTTAACAGCGTTAAGATCCGATTTGGCCGGTCTTTAATTACGGTGAGTGGCATTGTGCTCGCCATTGCTTTTTTGATGTCGATCTGGGCGGGCAATGCCATTGTCGATGGGTTGATGACCGCCAGCGATCCCAGGATCAATTTGGTGCTGCAACAAAAGGGCATTGAAATTGATCCCGACAGCACCGCCGCAAAACAGAAACGCTCAAAGGATACGTGGTTGGCGGTGTTGTCATTGCTCGTGTGTCTGGTGGGGATTGCCAACGCCATGCTGATGTCTGTCACCGAGCGGTTTCGCGAGATCGGCACGATGAAGTGCATGGGCGCCCTGGATGGATTTATTATTAAGCTGTTTATTCTCGAGTCGGGTTTTATGGGCACTGCGGGCACGGTTATCGGGGTAGTTGTTGGGTTTGTGCTAACCGCGTTGCTCAATATGTCGAGTTTTGGCACGGTAATTTTTGAGCATATTCCCTGGATGCAAGTTTTTATCGCCAGTCTTTGGGCTGTTGCTATTGGTTCTTTTTTGTCGCTGATCGGCGGCATCTTACCGGCCTATCGCGCCGCCAAAATGGAGCCCGTTGACGCGATGTCCTTAGAAGTCTAAAAGCAGCGTCAATCCTTTCCTCTCGCCCCGGTGCTGGGCGGCCTAACCCCAGATTGTGAGGCACTTTATGGCTATCGAAGAAAAAGCAGAAACAGCGGCCACGGCAGAAGCCGAAGAAGCAACAGTCGTGCGTACGCAGGATGTGAAGAAGGTCTATGTGATGGGTGAAGAGCAGATTCACGCGCTCAAAGGCGTGGACCTGGAAGTGACGCAGGGCGAGTACCTGTCCATCATGGGACCTTCTGGATCGGGAAAGAGTACGCTCTTCAATATGGTGGGTGGATTGGATAAGCCAACCGAAGGCAAGGTCTATATCGACGATGTCGATGTCGCCCAACTCGACGCTTATGAACTCGCTTGGTTGCGTTGCCGAAAGATCGGTTACATTTTCCAGTCTTACAATCTGATTCCGGTGATGACAGCACTTGAAAATGTGACCTTGCCCATGGTATTTGCCGGGCTGACGAGCGACGAAGCCCGCGACAAGGGCGTGGTACTGTTGACACAGGTCGGCCTGGGCGAACGCGTGATGCACAAACCCTATGAGCTTTCGGGAGGTCAGCAGCAGCGCGTGGCTGTGGCGCGGGCCTTTGCCAATGACCCGGCCATCATTCTGGCTGACGAGCCGACTGGGAACCTCGATTTGAATACCGGACGCGAGATCATCGAACTGTTGCGCCAGATGAACGAAGAGTCGGGTGTAACCGTGATTTCGGCTACGCACGACCACAAGATGCTGTCCGTATCCGACCGCGTGGTGTGGGTGCGCGACGGCCGCGTGGATCGCGTGATCGACCGCGATGAGTTAAAAATTGAAGTGGGCACGATTGATGGGCATGAATAAAATCCTCTCGGTATGAACTTCCTCCTCCATATAGTTGGCCCGCTCCCCCTGGCGTTTTTTATAGTCATGGACATCATGATTGGCGAGGATGGTAAAAGACAGATGACAGTGTAAGCAATTTTTGGTTAAATTCTGGAGAGGAATAGAAAATTATAAACTTTGTCGTTTTAGGTGTCCTTTTGGTCGTTCTTTTTTTTGGCAATTCCTATGGTCAAGACCAACAATCCTATCCATCTCCAAAGGAGATTAGGTCAATGGAGGCGATTGTCAATAAAGGCGATTGGAAAACAATATATGCACTCCTGAATACGACCTTGATTAAACTGCCAAAAGAACCTTGGCCGGATCAAGCAAAACAGCTTTTGCTGAAAATCGCCGAGTGGGATGTCACCAGAGTAGATTCATTGAGAAAAGGATTGAGCACCGGTCAAATACCAGAAGGTTTTGATCATGATTCGCGGGAAGCATTTGCTGGTAATTTGGAACTATTGATATCAAGTCAAGAAGACATACGGTTCCTGTTTTTTCTTAAAGATCGGCTTGGAGGTGGACTGATAGCGGCAAGGGGTTTAGCATCTATTGGGGAACCTGCGTTTAATGTACTCATCCAGGAACTCAATCGCGATGGTAAATGGAGTTCGCAGTCTGATGCGGTATGGGGACTGATATTGATGCTAAAAAAAGAACAAGGATTTCTTAGCACGAATCAGCAAAAACGTCAGATTTTAAAGGGTACCCTCATGCGATCTGTTCGAACAAAAGGGCTATGGACGCGCCTCAGGGCCATAGACGCTTTAGCTCATTTTCAGGATGAGGAAGTAAAGACACTCCTTGATTCCCTGATCAAGCATGACACGTTGACAATAAACAACAGATATCCCATTCGAGACCGCGCGAAAGATGTTTTACAAGGTCGGGTCCAAGAGAGAAAACAATAAAGATATTTTATCGCAATCTAAAAAATCCTCCTTGACAATTTGTTTTAGAATGTGTAATCTTTAGCGCACCTGCTCATAAAGGAATTTGATGCGATGAACGCTTTTGCAACCCACTTCTGGTCTTTTTGGCGTCAATTTGATGGCCGATATTATTATTATCGCCACCCGTCCTCCTGTGGTTTGCCCTAAGTGTTGCGCGTTTTGCATGAGAATACATGATGAGGTCGTGGGCAAACTGCTCACGACCTTTTTTTGTGGCTTGACTTTTACCCCATGATTATTTGACCATCTGTTCATCCCCTTCGCAGGCTCAGGGCTTTGGCGCGCCTGTGATGTGGTGCTTGTGATATTGAGGATTTCCAAGTGATTCAACCCAATTTTGAAACCGTGAAGAAACTCGCCCAAGGCTGTGGTCTCGTTCCCATATCCAAAGAACTCCTCGCGGATACGGAGACGCCGGTGTCGGCCTATTTGAAAATTCGCTCTCGGTTGTCTTATGCGTTCTTGTTTGAAAGTGTGGTGCGCGGCGAGCAAATTGGGCGGTATTCGTTCTTGGGCGTGGATCCGTTTTTGATTTTTCGTTCGCGCGGCACAAAAATTTCGATTGAGGATGTGCCCACGGGCGAAGTGCGAAAATTTGAGGGCGATCCGATTGAGGCATTGCGCGGGTTGTTAAAAAAATACCGTTCGCACCACGTGGAAGGGTTCCCCCGATTTACCGGTGGCGCGGTGGGCTATGTGAGCTACGATGCCGTGCGTTTGATTGAACGCATTCCCGAAACGGTCAAAGACGATCTGCATTTGGAAGATGTATTGCTGATGTTTTTCGATGCGGTGCTGGCGTTTGACAATGTGACGCACAAAGTGCATGTGATGGTCAATGTACACACGGCTGGCGATCTGGAGGCGAACTACGCGAATGCAGTAAAGCGTATCAATGCACTCGTTGAGGCACTGGCGCGCCCCTTCACTGCGTCTTTAAGACCGGGCACGAGTTCATGTGCGGTGACTTCAAATACGAGTAAAGAAGCGTATATGGATGTGGTGGCGCGCTGCAGGGAATACATTGTCGCGGGGGATGTTTTTCAGGTGGTGCCTTCGCAGCGTTTTGCAATGGACGTGACAGTGGATGCCTTGGATATTTATCGCGCGTTGAGAACCGTGAATCCGTCGCCTTATATGTTTCACGTCGATTTGAAAGACCATCAACTCGTGGGCGCGTCGCCCGAGTTGCTCGTCAGAGTAGAGGACGGGATAGTACAGGTGCGTCCGATTGCGGGCACCCGATGGCGAGGCAAAACAGAGGCTGAAGATCAAGCCCTATCAGAAGATTTGTTGGCCGATGAAAAAGAACGCGCCGAGCACATTATGCTGGTGGATTTGGGACGCAACGACATTGGGCGCGTGTCGCGGTTCAACACGGTGCGCGTGACCGAACAGATGAAGATTGAACGCTATTCGCACGTGATGCATATCGTTTCAAATGTGCGCGGCGAACTCCACGAGGATGTGGATGCACTCGACGCGCTTTTTGCCTGTTATCCCGCGGGCACAGTGTCGGGCGCGCCCAAAATTCGGGCGATGGAGATTATCGACGAGATGGAAACAACGCGCCGAGGCCCTTATGCCGGCGCAGTGGGATACATCGACTTTGCGGGCAATATGGATACGTGTATTGCCATTCGCACGCTGGTGATTAAACAGGGCAAAGCTTATGTACAAGCCGGAGGGGGCGTGGTGTATGATTCAGATCCGGAATGCGAATATCAGGAGACCGTGGACAAAGCACGCGCGCTGTTTCGGGCCGTGGAAATGGCTGAAAAACGCGCGTTGTCGTGAATACGGATCCGCGCGGGGCTGTTGCCGCGCTGCACACATCAGAGGAGATGAGGCGCGATGATTCTCGTCATCGACAATTACGATTCCTTCACGTACAACCTCGTTCAGTACCTCGGTGAATTGGGTGCAGAACTGGTGGTGCACCGCAACGATCAAATCTCGCTCGATGAGATTGCAGGTACCGCGCCCGATAAGATCGTCATTTCCCCTGGCCCCTGTACGCCAAATGAAGCGGGCATTTCAGTGGCACTGGTACAGCACTTTGCCGGAAAAATTCCGATCTTGGGAGTTTGCCTGGGGCATCAGGCCATTGGGCAGGCGTTTGGCGGCACCATTGTTGGCGCGCCGACCATTATGCACGGGAAGGTGTCGGAGATTCACCACGAGGGGCAGTCTGTTTTCAGGGGCCTACCCGATCCGTTTGTTGCCACGCGCTATCACTCTTTGGTGGTCGAGCGAGAAAGCCTTCCCGATTGCTTGGAAATTACGGCTGAGACCGATGATGGCGTGATTATGGGCTTGCGCCACAGAGAACAGGCGGTAGATGGCGTGCAATTTCATCCGGAATCCATTTTGACGGGCGAAGGCAAAAATCTGCTGCAAAACTTTCTCGATGTCTGAGCGGAGGTAACTATTTAGGTTCGTGGTTTCGTGGCATAAGCCAAGTGATCGCAGTATCCCTATCCCTGTCTGCCCCAAGCAGTCCCTTTGTGCCTTTTGTGCCTTTTGTGGCTAATCATAATCATGCAAAACTTTGTAAGGTGTGCGAATTACCCGAGAATTTCGCGATATTTGATTGTGGCTCAGATGACGATGTATTTAATGCTTTAAGCGCATTATTGTTACAAGCCGAGCCTCCTGAAGTCATCGGCGTTGTGTTAGACGCGGATACCAACCTCAAAGGTCGCTGGCAAAGCGTTCGGAGCAAGTTGCAAAATTATCCCCATGTTTTGCCGGATGCACCGGAACGCCGAGGAACAATTATTTATTGAACGTGTTGAGGACAAACCCCGTCTTGGTTTTTGGCTGATGCCCAACAACGTTGACCCGGGTATGTTGGAGGATTTTTGTCGGCAACTCGCGCCTGATGAGATGATGCGATTGTATTTGCAGAACAGTGTGTAACGGAAGCCAAAGAGAGAGCATTTGCGACTTTTCGAGATGTTCACCGATCAAAAGCTGTGGTGCATACGTATTTGGCTTGGCAAGACGAACCCGGCAGGCCACTGGGACAATCCATTACAACGCGAGTTTTGCAGCCTGATACGGAAATTGCCAGAACATTTGCCGATTGGTTGCAGAGGGTGTTTGGCGCAACGAGTTTGACTGTGTGAGGAGAGGATCATGACCATACAAGAAGCGATTGCAAACGCGATCGAAGGCGGCGATCTCCACCGAGATGAGATGGCTGATGTGGTGAATCAGATTATGTCGGGCGAGGCGACGGACGCGCAGATCGGCGCGTTTTTGATTGCGTTGCGCCTAAAGGGCGAGACCGTGGATGAGATCGCAGGGGCCGTGGCTGTGATGCGCGAGAAAGCCACGCCAATTGTCACCCGACACGATGTGATTGTCGATACCTGCGGCACAGGGGGCGATCACTCGGGCACATTTAACATTTCGACAACCGCGGCATTTGTCGCGGCCGGCGCGGGTTTGTGCGTGGCCAAACACGGCAATCGCGCGGCAACGAGTCAGAGCGGCAGCGCGGATGTGCTGAAGGCACTGGGCGTGAATATTGACGCCTCTCCCGAAACCGTGAGCACGTGTCTGGACGACGTGGGCATCGGGTTTTTGTTTGCGCCGGCATTGCACGGGGCTATGAAATACGCGATTGGGCCGCGTCGGGAAATTGGCGTGCGGACCATTTTTAATGCGCTGGGGCCGCTGACCAATCCGGCAGGCGCGACGCGGCAGGTGATCGGCGTGTACAGCGCGGGGTTGACCGAAACACTGGCGGGTGTTTTGGCGACGTTGGGATCAGCGCGCGCGTTTGTCGTTCACGGGTCGGACGGTTTGGATGAAATGACCTTGACCGGACCGACAAAGGTGAGCGAACTCAGGGACGGGTCTGTATCGACCTATCGCGTTTTTCCCGGTGACGTTGGCCTGGGCGAAGCGCGCGGCGACGTCCTGAAAGGAGGCGATGCCGCTTACAATGCAGCGATCACATTATCGGTCTTAAAAGGCGCGGAAGGACCGGCGCGCGACATTGTGTTGTTAAACGCCGCCGCCGCGATTGTCGCTGGCGATAAGGCGAGTGATTTGAGCGAAGGCGTACAGGTCGCCGCCGAAGTGATCGACTCGGGCAAGGCACTGGCAAAGTTGGAGGCTCTGATCGCGGCGAGCAATTGGTAGAGGCGCGCAATGGCGGGAACAATTCTCGATAAAATTGTGGCTTACAAACGCGACTTCCTCGCAGAGTGCACGGCACAGACGCGGTTTGCAGAGATGGCACGATGGGCTAAAGACGCGCCGCTAGCGCCTTCGCTTTCTGAGGGGCTGACAGAGGCAGACGATATCGCAGTGATCGCCGAAGTCAAAAAGGCATCGCCGTCTAAGGGCATCATCCGCGCGAATTTTGACGCGGTAGGCATTGCAAAAATTTATGTCCAAAATGGGGCTTCGGCGCTGTCGGTCTTGACGGACGAAAAATTCTTTCGGGGTTCGGCAGATGATTTGACGCGCATCTCACGCGTGGTTGATCAGCCCATTTTGCGAAAGGATTTCACGATTGATCCCTATCAGATTTACGAAGCGCGAGCCCTAGGTGCTTCGGCTGTGTTGCTGATTGTGTCAATTTTAACGCGCGAAGAACTGTCCTCATTTTTGGCGACGAGCCGCTCTTTGGGCTTGGACGCGCTGGTGGAAGTACACGAAAAAGAAGAATTGAGGGTGGCACTCGACGCGGGCGCGAAAATCATTGGGATCAACAATCGGAATTTGAAAACGTTTGAAACGTCTTTGAATACGACCTACGAGCTGATCAGCCACATCCCCGATGGCGTATTGAAGGTCAGTGAAAGCGGCATTGACACGCGCGAAGATGTCGTCGCGCTGCGCGATGCAGGCGCGGATGCGGTGCTGGTGGGCGAAAGTTTGATGCGCGCATCAGATATGCGCGGCAAGTTGCGGGAGCTCATGGGACATGGTGCGGACTAAAGTTTGCGGCATTACAAATCGCGAGGACGCGCTGTGCGCGGTCGATCACGGCGCGGATGCGTTGGGGTTTATCTTTTACGAGAAAAGCCCGCGCTACATCGCGCCCGAAAAAGCCGGAGAAATCGTTTTTGATTTGCCGCCGTTTGTGACCCCCGTCGGCGTGTTTGTCAATGCATCCCAACGGCATATTGACGTCGCTGTAAAATTGGCGGGGCTGCGGGCGATTCAATTGCACGGCGATGAATCCCCCCAAGCCTGTCTAGGGCATGCGGTTCCGGTGATTCGCGCGCTTCGCGTGGGAAGCGATTTTGAAGTACATACCATGCAATCCTATCTGGTCAATACGTTTTTATTGGATACAGAGCGAGCGGGTTCTTACGGTGGCACAGGCGAGACATTTGACTGGACAAAAGCAGTGGAAGCAAAGGCTTATGGACGCATCATCCTCTCGGGCGGGCTAAATCCGGACAATGTTCGAGAAGCGATTGAACGCGTTGCTCCCTATGCGGTTGACGCCAGCAGTGGCATAGAGGTTGCGCCGGGGAAGAAGGATTACGAGAAGGTGAAACATTTTTTAACGCGCGCAAAGGCGCGGATATCTCCCGATAGCCCCCGCTTCTGAAAGGCGAGGGGGAGAACCGTTTCCGCTCTTCAGCAGCGCGACATGGAGACAAAACAGTGGACATATTAGGCGATTTGGCGTTTCGCGGCTATATTTTTCAGGTGACAGATGGCCTACGCAGGCGTTTGGCAGAAGGCCCCGCGACATTGTATTGCGGATTTGACCCGACAGCCGACAGCCTCCATGTGGGCAATCTGATTCCGATTCTGGGATTGCGGCGTTTTCAACTCGGTGGGCATCATCCAATTGGATTGATCGGCGGCGGCACCGGGTTGATCGGCGACCCGAGTGGCAAAGAGGAAGAGCGCGCGTTGAATACGCCCGAGGTGGTAGCGGCTTATACCAAGAGCCAGACCGTGCAGTTGGCAAAATTTTTGGATTTTGAGGCCAAATCAAATCCCGCCCGGGTGGTGAGCAATTTGAGCTGGCTGTCTGAACTCAAGGCGATTGAATTTTTGCGCGACATAGGCAAGCATTTTTCAATGGGCTACATGCTGGCAAAAGAGTCCGTGTCGTCGCGTCTCAAAACCGGGATTTCATTTACCGAATTTAGTTACATGGTTTTGCAGGCGTATGACTTTGTGGAATTGCACAAACAGTATGGCTGTGAGCTCCAAATTGGCGGCAGCGATCAGTGGGGCAATATTACGGCGGGGATTGAGCTGATTCGGCGGCGGCTGAACAAACGTGCTTATGGCCTGACGTTCCCATTGCTACAAAAGGCGGATGGTGCCAAGTTCGGCAAGACCGCATCTGGCACGGTGTGGATGGATGAAAAAAAAACATCGCCCTATCAGTTCTACCAGTTCTGGATCAATGCGGATGATCGCGATGTGGTGAAGTTTTTGAAGATGTTCACATTTCTGTCAAAAGATGCGATCATAAATCTGGAGACAGAAGTGCGGGAACGACCCGAGAAGCGCGAGGCGCAGCGCGTGCTGGCCGAAGAGGTGACCGCGCTGGTGCACGACAAGGCGGCGACCACCCGGGCACAGCGGATTTCCAAAGCGTTGTTTTACGGCAATTTGCGGGATTTGAATGAACAAGAGATCGAGGAAGGGTTTAGCGATGTGCCATCTTGCGCGCGACAGGGTGGTGACGTGGGGTTGATCGATGTGCTCGTGGACGCCCGGATTTCATCATCCAAACGCCAAGCGCGCGAAGATATTAGGACCGGTGCCATTTACGTCAATGGACAACGCTGCACCGAGACGGGGCGTATCTTAAAGCCTTCTGACAGACTCGCTGGAAAGTTTTTGGTGATACGCCGCGGCAAACGCCGCTACTTTTTGATGAGGTGGGCATGAACACAATTAACACAAATGAAAGGATTTTCCCATGAAAGCACCATGGATTACTTATCGCCCGGAACTCAAAGTACTCGACTGTACGATCCGCGACGGCGGTTTGATGAATGACCACCATTTTGGCGATGATTTTGTGAAAGCCGTGTATGAAACATGCGTCGCGGCGGGCGTGGATTATATGGAGATTGGGTACCGAAACTCCAAAGAGATGTTCCCCAAAGCAGAATTTGGCGCCTTCCGCCACAGCGATGAAGAAGATATTCGCAAAATTGCGGGAGATCACGACCCCGAAGTGACCGGGATGAAACTCGCCATTATGGCCGATGCGGGCAAGAGCGATTGGGCCAAAGACATTCTGCCGAGCAGCGAGAGCGTGGTCGATATGGTGCGCGTGGCGTGTTATGTCGAGCAGATTCCCGAGGCGGTCGAAATGGTGTGCGATGCCCATGAAAAAGGGTATGAAACGAGTTGCAATATTATGGCGATTTCGACTGTGCAAGAGGTCGAGATCGATCAGGCATTGGAAGTCCTGCTGCAAACTCCTGTGGGCACGATATGCGTTGTGGATAGTTTTGGCGCCTTGTATCGCGAGCAAGTGGATATGCTCGTGCGAAAATACATGGAAGCGACCAAAGACACGGGCAAAGAGGTGGGCATTCACGCGCACAACAACCAGCAACTGGCATTTGCCAATACCATTGAAGCCATTATTTTAGGTGCGAATCGGGTGGATGCCACGGTTGATGGCCTGGGACGCGGCGCGGGCAATTGCCCCCTGGAACTGTTGCTCGGTTTTTTGCGGAATCCCAAGTTTAGGATCAGACCTGTCTATAAGCTGTTGGAAGACCATTTTGTCAAATTGCGTCGCGAAATGACGTGGGGCCCTCTCGTGCCCTATAACATCACGGGTCAGCACAATCAGCATCCCCGCGAGGCAATGGCATTGCTCGATGGCAACAACCGAGATCAGTATCTGGCATTTTACGACCGAGTGGTTGGAGATGTTTAGCGGCCAGCCATCAGCAGTTAGCCTGCCCAACCACCACGCCACCGGAAAGACGCGAGATACAAGCAGAACCTTGGGCTGTTTTGAATGATATTTCTGAAAGGATTTGGGGAAGGGATAGAGAACATGGTCGCCAACGCGAAGGATTTACCCGATGCAAGTGGGCATTTTGGCCCTTATGGTGGGCGATATGTGCCCGAAACCCTCATGGCACTGTTGCAAGATTTAGAGGTGGCCTATCGGGAGGCAGGACGTGACCCCGAGTTTTGGGCCGAACTGGATCACTACTGGCGCGAGTTTGTCGGGCGCCCAACGCCGCTTTATTTTGCCGAGCGGTTGACAGAAGCACTGCGCGGAGCCAAAATTTATCTCAAGCGCGAAGACCTCGCCCATACAGGTGCCCATAAAATCAACAATACCATGGGGCAGATTTTACTCGCCAAACGCATGGGCAAAACGCGCATCATTGCCGAGACGGGCGCGGGGCAACACGGCGTGGCAACGGCAACCGTAGCCGCGATGTTCGGTCTGAAATGCGAGATCTACATGGGCACTGAGGATATGGAACGGCAGTCGCTCAATGTGTTTCGCATGCGCCTCTTGGGCGCGAAAGTAACGGGTGTGCATTCGGGCAGCAAAACGCTGAAGGACGCGATCAACGAAGCCATCCGCGACTGGGTGACCCATGTGGCAGATACCTTTTATATTTTTGGTTCGGTTTTGGGACCGCATCCCTATCCGATGATTGTGCGCGATTTTCAGCGGGTCATCGGCGTGGAAGCCCGCGCGCAAATTTTAGAGGCAGAAAATCGGTTGCCCGATGTGCTCATCGCGTGCGTGGGCGGGGGGAGCAATTCCATCGGGTTGTTTCACGCGTTTTTGCCTGACGCGGATGTGGAAATGATCGGCGTGGAGGCCGGGGGGCGCGGCATTGCATCCGGCGAACACGCCGCGCGGTTTAACAGTGGCGATTTGGGGGTTTTGCACGGCGCGCGCATTTACGTGTTGCAGGATGGCGATGGGCAAATCGCATTGACGCATTCGGTATCCGCGGGGCTCGATTATTCGGGTGTGGGGCCAGAGCATTGTTATTTGCGGGATATGGCGCGCACGACCTATACATATGCAACCGACGAAGAAGCCCTGCGGGCTTTTGAGTTGCTCAGCCGCACTGAGGGCATTATTCCCGCGCTGGAAAGTTCACACGCCATTGCCCATGTTTGCAAGCTGGCCCCCAAAATGCGCCGCGACCAAATTGCGATTGTCAATTTATCGGGGCGCGGGGACAAAGATGTGCAACAGGCGACACATTTTATCGCCGATGTTGGGCCATGAGACAAGGGCATGCCATGATGCGAATTGGACAGCGGTTTGCAGACCTGCAAAAAGTGGGCAAAACGGGCTTTGTCGCGTATATTACGGCGGGGGATCCAGACTTAAAAACCACGCATCAGGTGGTGTTGGAACTGGATCGGCAAGGGGTAGATATCCTCGAATTGGGCGTCCCATTTTCAGATCCCTTGGCCGATGGCCCCGTGATTCAGGAAGCGTCACAACGCGCGCTGGCCGCAGGCGCGACGCTCGAGGGCGTGTTGTCTTTGGTTGCAGATGTGCGCGCGGAAACCGAAATACCCGTCGTGCTGTTCACGTATTACAATCCCATTCACCGCTATGGCACAGAACGCTTTGTAAAGCGCGCCGCAGAAGTGGGCATAGACGGCGTGCTGATGCTGGATTTGCCCCCCGAAGAAGGCGGCGATTACAAAGCGCTGATGGATGCACACGGGCTGGATACCATTTTTCTCATCACTCCGACCACGCGCGCTGATCGAATGAAACTGATCGCGTCACATACCAGCGGTTTTGTCTATTACGTGTCGCGCACCGGAGTGACGGGCGAGCGCGAGACATTGGCCGATGAAATTCAACGCAAGGTCTCTGCCATACGCCAGCACACGGCATTGCCCATTGCGGTGGGGTTTGGGATTTCAGAGCCTGCACACGTGTCGGAAATCGCCCACTATGCCGACGCGGTTGTGGTTGGCAGTGCAATTGTGCGTCGGATCCGCGCGTACCAAAAGGACGCCGATCTGGTTGGCAGGATCGGTGCTTTTGTCGGGTCTTTAATGGGCCCTTTGAGAGAAGGTGCATAGGCATGGAGCAGGATCTGGGTTTCTGGCGCGAGAAAATCGACGCCTTAAATGAACAGATTCTCAAGTTGTTAAATGACCGCGCGCGATGTGCCCTCGCCATAGGGCAGATCAAACGCGCTGCGGGTTTGCCCCTGCACGCGCCCGAGCGAGAAACCCTGATTCTCAGCCGCATTCGCGCATTGAATGGCGGGCCTTTGACCCACGAAGCCGCGCAACGCATCTTTAGACAAATTATTGACGAGTCCCTGCGCTTAGAGGAAGACCACGCAGATTCGGAAAAATAAAACAAAACGGAGAACGAATGACACGACAATTGGACATCATTCAAGCGATACTCAAAGACAGCAATTATCACCTTGCCTTGTTCGCAGAAGAGGAAATTGAATCCCTGCGCGAAAAAGTCTTTATCAAAACCACCAGAGGCAAGGAAAACCCGTTTGTGACCTGTATTGTGCGGAATAGGGATATTCAGCTAAAACCCGAAGAGATAGTCCGCCAGCTTTATGCGGCAAGGCTTATCGATCAGTATGGCTACCCAAAAAACAGATTGGGCTTTGAGCATCCGGTCAACTTTGGAAGGGAAAAGAAAAAGGCCGATATTGTCATCTTTGACAAAGACCGTTTTGATACGGCCTATATCATCGTTGAATTAAAAAAGCCCAGGCTCAAGGATGGCAAAAACCAACTTCGATCTTATTGCAACGCCACCGGCGCACCGATTGGCGTGTGGACAAACGGCGAACAAATCTCCCATTACCACCGCAAAGACCCCAATTACTTTGAAGACATCACTGATATTCCAAACAGCGATCAGAGTCTTGAAGACATCCTCAGCGAATACTTTACGCTGAAAGACTTGATCATCAAGGACAAGGTTGCCAATGAGCGAAAATCCCTGAAAGACATCATTTTGGAAATGGAAGATGAAGTTCTGGCAAATGCCGGGGTGGATGTGTTTGAGGAGGTTTTCAAGCTCATATTCACAAAACTTTACGATGAATTTCTCAGCCAGCGAGACAAAGAAGTTATCAATTATTTTGTGCGCCAGGTTACAAAAACGGCTGTCCATGAACCAAAGCGACCAGATTACCTTGATGGACAAGATTATGACGCGCTCAAAGCGGCGGTTAAAGGAGTCGCCGATGACGGCTTCAGGGCAATGGCGTTCAGAAATACCGGACAGACCGATACGGAACTCAAGGGCAAAATACAAAGCCTATTCGATCAGGCAAAAAGCAAATGGCCGGGCGTTTTTCCAGAAGGCTCAACTTTTGAACTCTCTGACAGCCATTTATCCGTCTGCGTGTCCAGTTTGCAAGATGTAAAACTGTTCAACTCCAATCTGCTGATCGTAGATGAAGCCTTTGAGTATCTGGTCAACAAATCCGCCAAGGGCGAAAAAGGGCAGTATTTTACGCCGCGTCATGTCATTGATATGTGCGTGCAGATGCTGAATCCCCAACCCGGTGAATACATGATTGACACCGCCTCCGGCAGTTGCGGTTTTCCAGTGCATACCATTTTTAAGCTCACGGGACACCTGTTCAGCAACGCGGAGATAAAGCCCGAAGAGAAAGAGCATGTCTTAAAAGTGTTTGGCATTGACTTTGACGAAAAAACCGTCCGCGTCGCTCGCACTCTGAACTTGATCGCAGGCGATGGCGAAACCAATGTGCTGCATTTGAACACACTGGATTTTGATCGTTGGAGCGACAGAACCGAGAAAGATGTAAAATGGAGAGACACTTACCGCGATGGTTTTAGACGACTGGAAAAACTGAGAGTCGAAAAAGGCGAAAACAAGCGGTTTAATTTTGACATTCTGATGGCAAATCCGCCCTTTGCCGGCGACATCAAGGAAAGCCGCCTTCTGCATCAATACGAACTCGGCTTTAAGGCAAACGGCAAGGCGCAAAGCAAAGTCGGACGCGACATTCTGTTTATCGAGCGCAATCTGGACTTTCTCAAACCCGGTGGCCGCATGGCGATTGTGTTGCCGCAAGGCAGGTTCAACAACACAACCGACAAATATATCCGCGCATTTATCGCAGAGCGCGGGCGTATCCTTGCCGTGGTCGGGCTACACGGCAACACCTTTAAGCCCCATACTGGCACCAAAACCAGCGTGTTATTTGTGCAAAAATGGGATGATGAACTCTGTCCCAAAGTGGATGACTACCCCATCTTCTTTGCCGTGAGCGAGAAAGGTGGCAAGGACAACTCTGGCGATTATATCTACCTCAAAAATGAGATCGGACAGGACAAGTTGGACAAAAACGGCCATCTGATCGTTGACCACGATTTGCACAACCACGATGGCGAATTGCCCGATGGCATCGCCGAAGCCTTTATTGAGTGGGCGAAGGGAGAAAATTTGAGCTTTTGGAGAAATACAGAGGATGGGACAAGAACAGAGCGAGCCAAAGCATGGCAGAACTTTATCAGTAACAATCGCAAGCGGGGATTATATGTTGATGATGACGTCGATATCTCGCGTCTATGCGATGAAATGAACGATATGGAAAAGGCACTTGCAAGATGATCTATATTGACACAGATGTTTTGATACATGCCTATGTCGTTCAGGATGAAAAAAATAAACAAGCCAATGAAGTTATCGAACAAGTGGTTGAAGATGATGGTGCAGCTATATCAACGCTTGGTGTTCAAGAAATGCTATTTGTACTTGAAAGGTTACGTATTGATCACGAAGATATTAACACGGCCTATAATGAAGTCATGCCATTACAACCGCTTGCTTATGACATAGAAATTTTGCAGAGATCGGTTGATATAGCCAAGCATGTTGGTTTTAGAAACATCAATGATTGTGTTCATACAGCGATTGCTGAATCACACTGCACGGAATTGATTACCTACAACAAAAGAGATTTCAGCAAGATCAGAGAATTTGCAAAGATTAGCGTGACGATACTGTGATATAGCAACAATTAAAACACACTTGTTTGGGAGGTGGGAAAAAGATGCAGCATTCAATTGTCAACTTACAAGACATTTCTGGGGAATCAACTATATTTCGGTTGGACTCAGAATTTTTTCACCCCAAAATATTGAAGAAAAAAAAAACAATACGTTCAAAGGCGCATTCTACGTTGAGAAAAATGGGGGCAACCATAATTCATCCATCAGAGGTCAAAAGAGAATACGAAGAAACAGGCATTCAAATTTTACTGGCCCAAAACATCAGAGATAATTTTATGGATTTCTCAGTCAAGGTTTTTATGTCAAAAAAATTAAAGAAACAGTTAAAAAAAAATAAACTCGAACATGGAGACATAGCACTAACAAGGTCAGGAGCAAATTATGGACAATGCGCGCCTTATCTCGGGTTGCCATTAGAAATATTTGCTTGTGCTGATGATTTGGTGATAAGAGATCTAAAAATTCCCGGCACGTATTTATCCACTTATCTGAATACGTCCTTTGGAAAAAATCTAATTGAAAGCTGTAAATATGGTGGTTCGCAACCTCATATATCACCACAGACGCTCTATGATATTCCTATTTACACACCTTCGGATAATCTAATTAGCAAGATTGATAGTAAAATAAAAAATTTATTTGAATTGAGAAAAAAATCAGAGGCCATATATCATCAAGCCCAAACCCTCCTCCTTTCTGAACTCGGTCTCGCCAATTGGCAACCCAAACACAGACTTGCCTTTGTCAGAAAGTACTCCGACACTCAGCAAGCCTGGCGTATGGACGCCGAGTATTTCCAGCCGAAATATGATGATATTATCAACGCCATCAAAAGCTATTCCGGCGGATGGGATACGTTGGGGAGTTTGGTGAAAATCAAAAAATGTATTGAGGTAGGAAGCAAGGAATACCTTGACGAAGGCATCCCCTTCGTGCGCGTGAGCAATTTAAGCCCTTTTGGAATCACGAAAGAAAAGTACATTTCCGAAGCGTTGTATGTGAACATCCAGAAACATCAACCGAAGCAAGGCGAAATACTTTTTAGCAAAGACGCAACGCCTGGCATAGCCTATTACCTGCGCGAGCAGCCAAAAAAAATGATTCCTTCGGGTGGCATACTTCGATTGAAAAGCAAAACGGATAAAATCAATAACGAGTATTTGACGCTGGTACTCAATTCAACACTGACAAAAGAACAGGTCAACCGCGATGTGGGCGGCTCGGTCATTCTCCATTGGAGGCCAGATCAAGTACAGGGAACCGTGATCCCCATTCTATCCCCAAAAAAACAGGCTCAAATCCAACAAAAAATCACCGAATCCTTTAACTTGCGAAAAAAATCCAGGCACCTATTGGAATGCGCTAAACGAGCGGTGGAAATGGCAATTGAACAGGACGAACAAACAGCGATTGACTGGCTGAAAAATGAGACCAGATCAATAGAAATACAACATATAAATGATGTTGCGAACAGTTTCGTGGAATAACCGAACAAAGTGGACTATCGTATATAATCCCAAAAGGAAGGATATTGTTTATGAGTTTCACACGCATTCAGCCCATTCCCAGTCCAGAAGAAATCAAAGCGGATTTGCCTCTCCCCGATGATTTGAAAGCCATCAAAGAAAAACGCGATGCAGAGATCCGGGCTGTTTTTGCGCGAGAGAGCGATAAGTTCTTGTTGATCATCGGCCCGTGTTCTGCCCACAATGTCAATGCCGTGTGTGAATACGTGAACCGCTTGGCCCGCCTTCAAGAGCAAGTGCAGGACAAATTGGTACTCGTGCCGAGAATTTACACCAATAAACCGCGTACAACCGGTGAAGGCTACAAGGGCATGGCCCATCAGCCCGACCCCGAAGGGACGCCCGATATGGTTGTGGGGATTAAAACCATTCGACAAATGCAGATTCGCGCGTTCCGCGAGTCGCATCTGACCGCAGCCGATGAGATGCTCTATCCTTCCAATTTGCCTTATGTGGAAGATTTGCTGAGCTATATTGCCGTGGGCGCGCGGTCCGTTGAAAATCAGAATCACCGCCTGACCATCAGCGGCGTGGACGTGCCCGCGGGCATGAAAAATCCAACCGGTGGGGATTTGGATGTGATGTTCAACGCCATTTACGCCGCGCAAATCCCGCATGTCTTTTTTTACAACGGCTGGGAAGTCCGCACTTCGGGCAATCCGCTGACGCATGCGGTGTTGCGCGGGATGGCATATCAAGGGCGCAGCATGCCCAATTATCACTACGAAGATTTGATCCACATTGTCGAGCAATATCTGGCGCGCAACTTGGATAATCCGACAATTATTGTGGACACCAATCACAACAATTCAAACAAAATATTCTCTGAACAGCCGCGCATTGGCCTCGAGGTGATGCGTAGCCGGCACCATGCCGCGCGCCTTCACAAAGTGGTGCGCGGGTTGATGGTCGAAAGTTATTTGCAAGAGGGATCGCAACAACCCGACGAAGGGATATTTGGGAAATCGATCACAGATCCGTGCTTGGGATGGGAAGATACGGAAGTTTTTGTGAAGAAACTGGCAGACGTGGTTTAAACCACAGCAAGGACGCAGATGATGAAATATTTTACTGTGATAGCGGGGTGCTTGATCGCGCTGGCGGGGTGCAAAGCCGAACGCAGCCCATCGAGTTTTTATGGCCCGGATGCTTCGGGTATTCTGGTTGTCGATGCCGTGCTGATCGTCGATAAACCGCTGCCCGACCTGTTCATCCGCCAGACCGCAAACGCCGCGTCTTTTTCAGAGCATTATTCGTCGAGAAGAAGTGGGGTAACAGACGCTGAGGTCGTGATCACTCAGGATGAACGCGCGTTTTTCTACCGCGCGGATCCAAATGAAGCGGGCCGTTATTTGCCGCCGCCCAACGCGCCGATCGTTTTGCCACACACCGCTTATGAGTTGCATGTGCGATCACAAGGGCGCGAGGCCCGCGCGCAGACCCTCACCCCCGACAGATTGGATATTCGAGAGGCCGTGTTGTTGGACGCCGCCACGCTCGAGGTGACCCGCGTCTTAAAAAAATATAAAGATGGCGACGTGTTCCGCGCGCTTGAAAATCGCGTGCCCTACCAATCCGGGCTTTTGGAGGTGCGATTTGACCCGCTGCCCGTCAGTGGCTACCACATCGCCATTGAAAGCCTGGATCCAACATCGGATCCCGTGACTGATTCCGATTTTTTTGATCCAGAGGATTTTGAGCGATACGGCAGTTCGCCCGCGTTTGAGGCCCATGATGGCACGGTGCGTTTGCCCTGGTTTGCCGTGGGATTTGTCGGGCCTTATGTGATTCGCATTTACGCGGTTGACAAAAACTGGTTTGATCTGGTTCGCTCTGTGCCCGAGTTTTTTCAAGATGGGGACGAGCGCGCATTCCAGCCAGGGGGGTTGGCAGGCGACAATTTTGAGCGGCCCCTGTTTCGCATTGAGGGGGGCATCGGGCTTTTTGGATCAGCGGCCGTTGATTCGCTGGGTTTTGTGGTGCTGCCGAGACACACAGACGCACCACGCCGCAGGTATGGCGATAGGTAGGGGATTCATTCGGCCGTTCCTTCGCTGCGCCTTCACATAGCTTCAGTCCATGTTCAAGACAAAGCTCAGGACGCGGTTGGACTCCGTTGCGTATCTTCGGCGTCACTTTGAAGCGCGAAGCCACGCAGAGTCTTGCCTGCGCGCCGATTCGCTTTCTTTCTCACAGGGGCCGGTTTCACACCGACGCCCTTTTTCTTTTTCTTGACACAGGTATTTACATCGTGTTATGATTTTATGTGATTTCTCATCCCTTCCAAGGAGGCGAAAAATGACGCAGGAAGACCAGAAGGCATTCTTCTACGATCAGGGCTATCTCGTGATCGAAGGCGTGATGTCGTCAGAAGAGTTGGCCGAGTGTGAAGAAGAGATTCACAAATTACACGTACTGGCCGCGGAATTGGCTGCCCGTGGCGACGCGCGTTCAGGCAATTTTCAGCGCGAGCCTTATGCCAAGGACAAACAGCAAGATGGTTTGCCCGTGTTGCGCAAGATCGAGCAGACGCGCGAGTTTTCCAATGTGTTCAAGCATTTGGCTGCCCATCCCAAACTGGTGCCCGTGGTGCAGAAATTGATCGGACGAGATTTGTTGTTGTTTCGCAGCACGCTCATGCTCAAACCCGCGTTTCACGGGTCATCGCATGGTTTTCATCAGGACTCGGCCTATTGGCCCATGGAACCGCCCGCACTCGTCACCGTGAGTATTGCACTGACAGATGCCAATTCGGAGAATGGGTGCATTCGGGTGATCCCCGAAAGTCACAAGTGGGGCATGCAGAAATGGGGACATATTGCGCGGCCCCAGGATGCGAAGTTGGCAGATCGAAAAAAATTGGACACATCGCAGGCGATCGAGGTGCCCCTAAACGCGGGCACGGCCCTCCTTTTTCACAGCTTGTGTGTACACGGCTCTGGCCCCAATCAGTCGCCGCGCCCGAGGCACACGGCGCTCTATGCTTATTTTCCGCCGACCGTGCGCTATATCGCGCGGGGCAAAAACTCATCGCGCACGTTTCCGGTGATCGCCGGGCTAGAAGGTCGGAAACAGTTGACAATGGTCGCCGCGCCTGCGGCTTAATGGACTAAAATGACGATTCACACCAACCGGGAGGTTTGCGCGATGGCAAAAAGGAAAATTCGACTCGGTTTAATCGGGTGTGGTGGCAACATGCAGCGCGCGCATGTGCCCCGCCTGAAAGAAGACGGTGGCGTGGAGATCATCGGCGTGGCCGATCCCGACGAAAGTCAAGCAGCAGCCCTCATGGATGCCTGGGGCCCGAAGGCGTCGTTTTACGAAGATTATCGCCAACTCGTGCGCGGTGAAGCCCTCGATGCTATGCTGATCAGTTCGCCTCATGCACTGCATTACGAACACGCCCGATTGTCTCTGCAAAAGGGATTGCACGTTCTGATTGAAAAACCCCTCACCATCGCGTCTCGCCAGACAAAGTCGCTGATCAATTTGTCGGATAAATTGAAATTGTATCTCGTGGTAGCCTACCAGCGCAATTATATGGCCCCTTATATTTACGCGCGAGAATTGATTCGGCAGGGCGAACTGGGCGAGTTGCGCGGCGTGGTGGCTTATGTGACGCAAAATTGGGGGCGTATCCGCGGCTGGCGCTTAGACCCTGAGAAATCGGGGGGGGGCATGTTCATGGACACGGGCAGCCATCTCGTCGCCTCTGTGTTGTGGATGACGGGGTTAGAGCCTGTGGAGGTGTCGGCCTTTGTCGAGAACGCGGGAAAAGCTGTGGATACCAATATGGTGATCAGCGTGCGCTTCAAAGGGGGGGGCGCGGGCACCTTGAATGCGTTTGGCAATGCGGGCAAACACGACGAGCGAATCGCCATTCACGGGAGTAAGGGCTGTCTGGTATTCCATCTCCACGGGTGGCGGGTGCAATCGGTTTTGCACAATGACAAACCGCTAAATATTCCCCCGAGGATTCGAGAGACGACCCCGGATCAGGCATTTTTCGACCTGATCCGCAACAATGGCAAAGGGTATTCCCCCCCGGATTTCGCGTTGCAGGTCGCCCGCTTTTCCGAAGCCGCTTATCGTTCGGCCGCTGCAAAGAAGGCCGTGAAGGTTTCGCGGTAATGCGTCGCGATCCGCCTCTTGTGGTCGGCCTCGGCGCCGTGTTGTGGGATGTGTTTCCCGATGGCGAGCGATTGGGGGGCGCGCCGGCAAATTTTGCCGCGCATGCGGCTGCTTTGGGCGCGCGGTCTGCACTGGTCAGTTGTGTGGGAGACGACGCGCGGGGCAAGGCGGCCCTCAATATTTTGAACAGCCGAGGCGTGGCAACAGACGCGGTGCAGGTACACGCCCATCGGCCAACGGGCAACGTGAACGTGACCCTTGTCAATGGGCAACCCGCTTATGAAATTGTAGAAGGCGTGGCGTGGGATGCGATCACATGGCACTCAGAACTCGCGCGATTGGCGCGATCTGCCCACGCCTTGTGTTTTGGAACGCTGGATCAACGCCAGCCGAAGAGCCATCGGGCCATTGTGAATTTTTTGGACGCGGCGGCGCCGGATTGTCTGCGCGTGCTCGATGTCAATTTTCGCCAGCACTATCACACCGATGAGATTGTGCGAGAATCTCTGGCGCGGGCCGATGTGCTGAAGTTAAATGACGACGAAGTGCCCTTGTTGCGCGATTATGTGGGTGGCGTTGAAGATGTGGATGCCTTTTTGACAACGATCCGCCAGCGTTTTGACCTGCAATGTGCAATTCTAACGCTGGGCGCGCGGGGGTGTCGCGTGGCGAGTGACGCGGGGATTTATCAGGCGATGAAAAAAAAACAACAGGTCGTGAATACCGTGGGGGCTGGCGATGCCTTTACCGCGGCATTTGTCGCGCATTTGCTCTATGGCGCAACACTACAGACATGCGCGGAACAGGCCAATGCCGTGGGTGGTTTTGTCACCACGCAGGACGGTGCCATGCCGGCATTGCCCCCGCATTTTCGGGTTTTTAATCCCGGAAACAACGCAACTTGAGCAATTTTCGATCTATCTCGTTCAGGCGGCGGGCATTTTCATTCACCCCACTTATCGGTCGTAAATATTGGGCGCCCAATCGACTTCGTCGAGTTGCTGCTTGACGAGCACGGCCTTGTACGGGCGCGCGTTTTTCATCAGCACAACACCCGCGCCCACCATCGCGCAAGGCCCCACAATGCGCCCGGGCATGATCATCGCGCCAATGCCCGTACGCGAATAATCGCCAAACAACACGCCGGTAAACCCGGGGGCTTTTCGGCGAATCCCCTGAACCTCGACCTCGACTTCCGCATCGTCAAAGCGCAGCGTGCCCACCTGCGTGCCCGCGCCTATTTCTGCGCGTTCACCAAAAATGCCCGAAAGCTGAATCTGATGGGTCACGCGCCCCTCTTCGAGCATGATGCCGCTCAATTCGCCCAAATAGGTGATGTGGCAGTTGGTATCCACCGCGCCCGATACTTTGGCAAACGGGCCAATTTTGCAGTGGTTGCCGATAACCGTATGCGCCGCGATGTGAGAGCCTTCCAATATCTGCGTATTTTTTCCAATCCAGACCGGCCCTTCGATGCATGCACCTCGGGCAACGATGGTGTTTTCATCGACAGAGATGGGACCGCGAATCCTGGCACCGGGATCGAGGGTCGCCGTGGGCGCAACAACAGATTCGGCAAGGGCATTGCCCATTTCTGCAAGGGCCAGATGTGTAACATTTTTTGGATGCCAGGGCATGTCCATGTCGAACCACGGGCCGGGCAAAAGGGCCGCGACGAGCGCGCGCCCTTCCGCGTAGAGCAAGGGGATGAGGTCGCAAATTTCCCGGCCTTCAGGCGGAAAGATGCCAAATGGGGTTCGCGGTACAAAGTCGGAGGTGTTGTCCAGATCGGGCAAGGTTTCGTTCTTAAAAACATAGAGGCCAGACAAGGCGTAGCCCGATCCGCCGCGCGGTTTATACGTGTAGGAAGACAAGTGCTGGTCTTTTTCCACGTGGGCGCGTATGTGAGAGGCGAGATCGTCGACCCGCACGATGCCCGCAACGCCAGAACAGGGTGTGGATACGAACACGTCCAACAGGTGTGGGATTGCATCTGCACCAAAAAAGATGTCTCCAAAGACGACCAAAACATCGTCTCTACCGATAAAATCGGACGCCTGACGCACTGCGTGAGCCGTGCCTTTTGGCTGCGGTTGTTCGATGTAAGTGATTTGACAGCCAAAGCGTTGCCCATGGCCAAAATAATTGCGCGCCCGCCCACCCCGATGCCCCACCACAACGCCGATGTCGGTGATATTTGCATCGACCAAACGCGCAACTGTCCATTCGAGAAGCGGGCGATTGCATATTGGGAACATGGGCTTGGGGCGAAAAACATTAAATGGAAAAAACCGCTCGCCCTTTCCGGCTGCGAGAATGAGTGCTTTCATAAAAACTCCTGTAAAAAGAAAAGTCTCTCCACCAAAATACGGCGGAAGAGAACGACGTGCAACTTTTTGTGTCTTGACATCGCGTGCATGATCGCCTAAAGTTTTGCTGTTCATAGAATTGCCAAAATAACTTACTCGCGTGGGTTGCGTCGAAGGTTTTTGCGATGTCGCTTTTCAAAAATGGATTTCCTCCCCTATGGAGTCGGGCCGCGCTGTTTGTGTTCCCTTTTTTCGCCGTGTTTGTGATGGCGGGTCATTTGGGAATTGGGGAACAGTACGAGCCCGTGATTCGGGTTGAAAAACTGATTGCACGTCAAAATTTTGCCAAAGCATTATCCGTGCTCGGGGATTTGGATGCCGAGGATATCCACACCACCCGTTTGCAGCGCGCGGTTTGTCTGATGAACCTGGGCAAATACACAGACGCGCTGGCGACTTTTCAGTCCTTAACAGGGCGCAAAGAGATCGCCGATTATGTGGCCTTTTGGATGGGACAATGTGCCGAAGCCGTGGGGCAAGACGCTGAAAAACAGTATGCGAAAATTCTGCACATGGAGCCCGTGAGTTTGCTCGGGGATCGGGCACTTCTCAGCGCGGCCCGAGTCGCGCTCGCACGGGGCAATGCAGAAGGGGCAATTGCATATTATCGAACACTTGTGGACAAGGGTTCGCGCGAAGGAGATGCCCTTGCCGGGCTCGTTGTGGCATGGACGGCTCTCAAAAATTCTGTTGCCGCGCGAGAGGCGCGCATGCAATTGATCAAAAACCATCCCAAACATCCGGCCGTTCGGGAGATGCTGTCCGGACTCAATGATTTGCGCGAGATCGAGGACGTGTTTTACGCGGGTGTGGCGTGTATGCACGCGGAACAATATCAACGGGCCGCTGATTTGTTGCGCCGCGTGGTCGATGAATCTAAAGATGTCGCACAGCAGGGCAAGGCGCAGTACGAACTGGGACATGTGTATGCTCGAAGTCAAAAATATCGCATGGCCGAAACCGCGTTTAGACGCGCGTTTGAGGTGCATCACGTGCCCAAAGCACTGTTTGAAATGGGCCGATGCGCGGTCAAGCTCGGGCGCGATTTGACCGCAACGACCCGGTTTCGGGAATTTGCGCGCCGCTATCCGGATTCTCAAGGCGCGGATGAAGCACTCTGGCAGGCGGGCATGGCCTACGAGCGGCGGGGACGGCACCGCGATGCGCGCAAGCTGTTTTTGGCACTGGCAAAAACCTATCCCACGAGTTCTTATGCCGATCGAGCCGCGTGGCGCGCGGAGTTCGCGCTCTATCAAACGCGGCAATACGCGGCTGCCGCGAGGGGCTTTTCGCGCTTGGCGAGTCAGACCGATGAAAACTATATGCGCGATCAGAGCTATTACTGGGCGGGTAAGTGCCATCAGAAATTGGGACAGAAAGCAGAAGCCCAACTCTGGATTGGACGCGCATCAGAAGGGTTTCCCAACTCTTATTATTCCGCGCGAGCGCGCGCGGTTTTGGGCAAGACAGAAGATGTTTCTCTCGAAGTACCACAACGAGGTGAATCCCCGTCTATGGGTCAACTGTACGAGCCTTCAGCCCAAGCCCACATCCACAAAGGCGATGCACTGGCGTCTATTGGATTGTATCGAGATGCCGCGCGAGAATACGACCGCGCCCAGCGCATTCACGCGCGCAATGCGTTTGCACTAGAGGATTTGATGCGGCGTTACGAGCGCGTTCGCGCCATGCATAAGGCCCTTCAGGTGTCCAACCGGATTGTGATATTGCAGCGCGAACAGGGAATGCCCATGACGCGGGCATCCTTTCGGCGGTTGTATCCGACGTATTATTGGGGCGAGATCAACCAGGTGGCGCGTGCAATGGATTTGGATCCCCATCTCGTAATTGCCATTATGCGACAGGAAAGCGCGTTTAATGCAGACGCCGTCTCTCGCGCGGGCGCGCGCGGGTTGATGCAGGTGATGCCAAAAACGGGACGGAATATGGCCCGCCTCGTGAAGCTCGAAAATTTTTCAACCGAAGATCTCCACGACCCCCACACGTCAATTTTGTTGGGCGGCAAGCATCTTTCCGATCACCTGAAATCGTTTCAAAAAGACGAGCACAGGCAACTGGGATTGGCCCTATCGGCTTACAATGCGGGGCTTGGTGCTGCAAAGCGGTGGGGCAAACACCTGACGCGGCGCGATGTCGATGAATTTGTGGAGCGCATTCCCTATAAAGAGACCCGCAATTACGTGAAACTGGTCTATCGCAATTATCGGGTTTATTCTTTTTTGTGCGACGCGCGTTTGCGCGCGGAAACCTCGATTGGACTGTAACCTTATGAATGAGCGACCCCTGTGGCTGATTTTGGAAGACGCGTTTATCATCATGTGTATTGGCGCGCTCTGGCCGGGCATTTTGGGTTGGGAGAGTTGGTTCTGGGTGTTTGTGCAATATGTCGCACTCGTTGGGCTGGTGTGGATTTTGATACGGCGGATTGCCCGCTACCGAGATCGCCAAAAAGAAAATTCTAATGATCCGTGAATTTTGCGCGCCTGTATCCTGAAAACGCACAGGGTCAGCCTGAGGTTATTTGAAAATGTGAAATTCTGCAAGCGCGGGGTCAATGCCTCGCACGTAGAGAAGTAGGATAATTGCCGTTATGATACACGCCGCGATGAAGAGCAGTACAACTCCGTTTTTCTGGTGCCATTTGGGTTGGGGAGGGCGCGGGGGTATCGTGGGATCGCTCATGGGATGGACGCGGTGCTACGCGCTGAAGAGGTCAAGAATGCGGGGTAAGATGGCGCGCAGGGCCTGGCCCCGATGGCTGAGGCGATTTTTTTTGGGGGCAGACAGTTGGGCCGATGTGCAGTTGTGGGTGGGAACGTAAAAGAGGGGATCGTAACCAAAGCCGTTGCGCCCTCGGGGCGTTGTGAGGATGCGACCTGTCCAGGCGGCCTCTACGGTCTGCACGCGGCCATCAGGGGTGGCAAGGGCCATCGCGCAGCAAAAACGAGCGGTGCGCTGGTTTTCAGGCACGTCGCGCAGGGCTGCGATGAGTTTGTTGTTGTTGTCTTCATCCGTGGCATTTTGCCCGGCGTAACGCGCGGAATGCACCCCGGGCGCGCCGTTCAAGGCATCAACCACGAGGCCCGAGTCATCGGACAAAACAGGCAAGCCCGTGTGTTTTGCAATAGCACGGGCTTTTTTTATGGCATTGGCTTCAAAAGTGTCGCCATCTTCAGTCACTTCAGGCGCGTCCGGAAACGCGTCGAGGGATTGTACCTGGATATCAGAACCGAGCATGTCTTGGATTTCCCGGTGCTTGCCCGGATTGCGAGTGGCGAGAATGAGCGTGGGCATAGAGGGTAGGGGCAACGTCCTGTGGTCACTGCTTTGGCTACTATCGTGCCAAAACGTCGCGTTGGACTTGAGCGATTGCGGCGATGCCCTGTTGGGCAAGGGCGATCATGTGTTGCATCTGGTCAAGGGTGAAGGGATTGCCTTCGGCTGTGCCCTGCACTTCGACAAAGTCGCCCTGCCCTGTCATGACAATATTCATATCGACTTCAGCGGTTGCGTCTTCGGCATAACACAGGTCGAGCATGGGGGTGTTGTCGACGATGCCTGCGCTGACAGCAGCGACCGAATCGCCGAGGGGATCTGCTTCGATCTTGCCCTCACTTTTGAGCCGGTCAATGGCATCGGCAACCGCAACATAAGCCCCCGAAATAGAGGCCGTGCGGGTGCCGCCGTCGGCCTGTAATACATCGCAGTCGATCCAAAGGGTGCGCTCCCCGAGGTTCTCAAGGGCGATCACCGCGCGCAGGGCGCGGCCAATGAGGCGTTGAATTTCCTGGGTTCGGCCCTTGGTGCCGCTCGTTTCGCGCGGGCTGCGCGCGTGGGTTGAACGGGGCAACATGGCGTATTCCGCGGTGATCCAGCCCGTTTTTTTTCCCGCCAGAAAGCGGGGCACGCGGTTTTCGACACTCGCGGTACATATCACGCGCGTATCGCCCATTTCGATCAGCGCCGATCCCTCGGCGTGCTTCATAAATCCGCGCGCAATACGCAAGGGACGCAACTGATCCGCGCGGCGTCCATCCGCGCGCAAGCACAACCGCGCAATGCGCTGGCTCATGAATGCTCCTGCGATAGCCATTCACCGCCGCGCAGCCGGCCCACAACGAGCGCAGCGAGTGCTCCGCAAATCAAAAATGGTTTTGAAGGACAGGGATGTGGCATGCCTATGGCGTGCATCTGTGCGTCTATTCGTCTCGGTGTTAGCATGGACTGATCCATTGGTCTTTGGGGTTGCCCAATTCGCGGAAATCGTGCCCGGAAACTTCAATGATGCGACACATTTCGAGAAAACGAGAATAGATGCGACCCTGCGCGAGTTCTTTGAGATCGTCCACCTTCTGATTGGTGGTCACAAATGTCAGGCGTCGATTGGCGCAGCGCGCGTCAATGAGGTTGTAGAGGATTTCCAATTCCCATTCGGTATTGCGCTGCACCCCAAAGTCGTCAATGACGAGAAAGGGCACATGGCTCAACATGTCGATCATGGGCATGGCCTGCCCCTGCGTTTCACTGCCTTCGTCAAACGTGTGCCTGAGTTCCTGAAAGCTCTTGGAGAGCGAGATGAATTTGCCGGGTTTTACAAACTGAAAGATGAGCTCGTTGAGCAAGATATACGCAAAATAGGTCTTTCCACGGCCCGGCTTGCCCCAAAAATAAAAGCCTTTGATCGATTCTTTTTTTTCGTGAATATTGTCGATCAAAGTGCTGAAATAAGATTTGAGCAGTCGCGCGCCCGGGATGGGCTGCCCGTTGTTATACCGCTCTTTGAAGTCCTGCAAAAACTTAAAGCGAAAGCGCGCGGGAATGCCCGATTTTTGGATGTATTTGTCGATGTGATATCTCTTCATCCGAAAGGGATAACACGGACACCACACGGGTTCGCCGCGCGCGGAATCCATGATCATAAAAGGCGACTTGCCGCCGCATCGACAGTGGCGAAGGACCTCTTGAGAAAGCCTGATCGCGCCGTGAAGCCCCGCTTCGACATGGGGGTCGTAGTAATAGCCGAGGTCATTGGGCGCAAGGGCAATGCGATTCGTTTGTGGAACGTCGTTGTTCATCGCGCGATTTAATTTTTATCTTCTGTTTCGAATGCGTGCCTTCAGTGCCTGTTCGACTTCGCGTTGGGCATCTCGACGGGCAATGTCGCGCCGTTTGTCAAACTGCTTTTTGCCGCGCGCCACGCCGAGTTCCACTTTGGCTTTGCCGCGCTTAAAATAGAGCTTGAGGGGAATTAACGTGTAACCCTTTTCATTGGCCTGTCCCCCTAAGCGATTGATTTCATGGCGGTGGAGCAGCAACTTGCGTTTGCGCTCGGTGTCGTGGTTAAACTGATTGCCCTGCACATATTCGCTGATGTGAATATTGTGCAAATACGCTTCCCCATCTTCAATGCGTGCGAAGCCATCTTTCAAATTGGCCCGACCTTCGCGCAGGGCTTTGACTTCTGTACCCCGCAATTGCAGGCCCGCTTCATACGTGCTGAGGATGTGGTAGTCGCGCCGTGCTTTTCGGTTTTGCGAGATCATTTTGATGTTATTTGACATGGAATACCCCTATGCGCCATCGAGGATGTGCATGATATCTTCGAGTTTTTGCGCGCGGTTTGGGTCGCCTAGGTTCAGATACGTGTATCTGAGATTGTTCATCATGCGAAAGAGTGTGAAGCGATTACTCGTTTCGCAAAAGAGTTCTTCGGGGATCTTTTCCCCAATGAGGCCGGCGCATTCGCTTGCCGTGAGAACTTGCCCTCGGTTGTGCGGATCGATGTAAATATCTCGGTCGTTGTGGCTGTATTTGACCATGTAGTGCTTGGGCAACGCCACGCCTGCAATAGACAATTCCAAGCGTTGGGCGAGAATGAGATAGACCGCTGAAAGTGTGATCGGCCAGCCGCGCTTGCGGTCTAGCACGCGGTTGAAATAGGTGTCGTCGGGATCATAGCGGACAGATGCGTGAAACCCTTGCTCGTCAAAGAGATAATGGTTCAGCGTGCGAATGACGCGGATGGGATGATCGCCGGGGACAATTCTCGATGCGAGTTCAAAGGCCATGTGTTCCAGCCGCGTTTTGTAGGTGCTTTCGTCGAGGTCGGGATACCCGAATCGCGCCAGTGCAAAAACGCCTTCCTCAAGGGCAATATCGCCGCGCGGGTCGCGCGTGAGGTCGCGAAAGCGCGTGTTGAGCGACAGTTCTCTAAATCGCAGGAGCACGCGACAGACTTCGCGGTGCTCTCGCGAGCCAACCGCGCAGGCACGCAGGATATCGCGCACGGCATCTTCCCCCAATTCATACAGTTTTTGGCGCATACGGGCAACGATGTCGGGGGCGGCGTCCGAGAGCAGCGACACAATGGCTTCAATTTGTCCGGGGTGGCGTTTCATGCGCGCGTTCCGCGTTTTTTGATCATGATCATTAGCAGAGAGATATCCGAAGGCGAAATCCCAGGAATGCGGGATGCCTGCCCCAGGGATCGGGGTTTGACGCGGGTGAACTTTTCAATGGCTTCGTTTCGCATGGCCGCGATCGCGGCATAGTCAAAGTCGTCGGGAATGTACTTTCTCTCCAGATTGCGAAAGCGATGCACCTGCTCTTCCTGTCGGTCAATATACCCTTCGTATTTGAGTTCAATTTCGACCGATTCACACACATCTTCGGGCAGTGTTTCACCGGCAGGTGCCAGTTGGGCGACAATGTCGTAAGACAATTCTGGACGCCGCAAGAGTTCGGCGAACGTCACCGCGCGGCTCAAGCGCGAGGAATGCGCTGCTTTGAGCGCGTTCTGAATTTTGTCGGTGGGGGTGAGGCGCGCACACCGCAGCCGCGCAATTTCTGTATTGATTTGTCGTCTGCGTTTGCAAAAGCGACGGTACATATCATCGGAAAGGAGGCCAATTTTTTTCGCGAGTTCACACAGGCGCAAATCCGCGTTGTCCTGTCGCAAGAGCAGGCGATATTCTGCCAGCGAGGTGAACATGCGATAGGGTTCTTCTGTGCCTTTGGTCACGAGGTCGTCAATGAGCACGCCAATATACGCCTGCGAGCGATCCAACACCAAGGGGACATCGCCCCGCGCGCGCAAGGCCGCGTTGATGCCCGCCATAAGGCCTTGTCCTGCTGCCTCTTCATATCCGGTCGTGCCGTTGATTTGCCCGGCAAAGAACAAGCCCGCGATGGGTTTGGTTTCCAGTGTGGGATGAATCTGCGTTGGGGGCACATAGTCGTACTCTACGGCATAGGCCGGGCGCATGATCTCTGCCCGTTCAAGGCCGGGAATGCTGCGGACAACATCGATCTGCACGTCTTCGGGCAGGCTCATTGACAGGCCATTGAGATAAACCTCAAGGGTGTGATACCCTTCGGGTTCGAGAAAAAGTTGATGCCCTTCTTTGTCGGGAAAGCGCACAATTTTGTCTTCAATTGAGGGACAATACCGCGGCCCCACGCCTCGGATGCGCCCGCTGTACATGGCCGAGCGCTCCAGATTGTGGCGAATGATGTCATGCGTCTCTCGCGTGGTCATCGTGAGATAACAACTGAGTTGCGCTTGCGCGATGCGGTCCGTATGATGGGAAAAGGGCCGGGGATCGCTATCGCCGGGCTGTTCCTCGCACGCGCCAAAGTCAATGCTGCGCGCATTGACGCGGGGTGGCGTGCCGGTTTTGAGCCGCCCGAGTTCAAACCCGAGTTGCGCGAGGCCATCAGACGCTTTGTCCGCAGCCTGCTCTCCCGCGCGACCGGCACTATAGGAAAAGTCGCCCACGTGAATGAGGCCCTTGAGGAAAGTGCCCGTGGTGAGGATTGCGGTTTTGGCAGCAAAAACCGTTTTGGCTTTGGTGACCACGCCCTCAATGCGTCTGTTTTTGACCACGAGGTCTTCGAGCAAGCCCTGTTTGACATCGAGGTGCGGCTGATTTTCGACCACTTCTTTCATGCGAAACTGATAGGCTTTTTTGTCCGCTTGTGCCCGAGGCGCCTGCACGGCCGGCCCCCGGCGTCGGTTGAGCATGCGAAATTGCAAACCCGTGGCATCGATGTTGCGGGCCATTTCACCGCCCATGGCATCGATTTCGCGCACCATGTGACCTTTTGCAATGCCCCCAATGGCCGGGTTGCACGACATCTGAGCGATGGTGTCGAGGTTCATGGTCAGCAGTAGCGTTTCACATCCCATGCGCGCAGAGGCCAGCGCGGCTTCCACGCCCGCATGCCCGCCGCCAACCACAATGACATCGTATTTTTTTTCGTAAGTCCACATCGGGAAAATTGATTGGTAGTTAAGGTCAAAAGACGCCAGAACCCGCCCCGTAGGTCGCAACACCGGGAGAGATGCCCTCTCGCTTCTCGCCTTTGGGCCGAGGGATGCGGGGTCTAGCTACTTGACTCCCGAATCGCTTCGACTTCAAATCCCAGGTCGGCAATCATTTGGCGCGTCTTTTCCGCATCCAAGCCGCCGGTGGTCAAATACCCTTCCATAAAGAGCGAATTGGCGGGGTAAAGTGCCAGGGGTTGGAGGGAGCGGAGGTTTTTTTCTCGACCACCCGCCACGCGAATTTCGGTTGATGGATTGACAAAACGGAACAGACACAATGCACGCAGACAATCGCGTGGGGTCGGGGTATTTTGATTTGCTAGGGGCGTGCCCTCGATAGGGTGCAAGAAATTGACGGGAATAGAATTGACGCCGAGATCGCGCAAAGACACGGCCAATGAGATGATGTCGTCGTGGGTTTCCCCCATGCCAATAATACCGCCGCAGCACGTATCTAAGCCCACTTTTTGAATATTGTACAGGGTTTCCAAGCGATCCTCGTAGGTATGCGTGGATACAATATGCGGGGTGTGTGCTTTGCTGGTGTTGAGGTTGTGATTGATGCGATTGACGCCGGCGTTTTTTAAGCGACGCGCTTTTTCCTGGGTCAGCAATCCCAAACAGCAACAGATGTCGATATCCACTTCCCGTTTGATCTGGCGCACCACACCTGTAATGGTGTCAATTTCCCTGTCGGTAGGCGCGCGACCACTCGCGACAATGCAGTAGCGATACGCGCCATTCTCTCTGGCCGCGCGCGCGGCATCTACAATTTCACGGGCTGGGCGCAGGGGATATTTATCAATGGGGGCATTCGAGATGGCCGATTGCGAGCAATACGAGCAATCTTCGGGACACAGGCCACTTTTGGCATTCATCAACACATGGATGTGCACTTTGCGCCCAAAATAGTGATGGCGCACTTGGAATGCCGCGTGTAACAGAGGTAAAATATCGCTGTCGGGTGTTTGAAGAACCGCGCGCATATCAGCGGTTGATAAGCCCTCACCAAAGAGGGTTTTTTCGGCATAAGCGGTGTACATAGTCTGTCCTGAATGCCTTTCCCGTATCGCACAGCACACGACCGCGTCAGCAGGTCATCGAAGTCCGCACTAATTTTGTGTGGCGAGGCCAGATGCTGACCGCTGACCACTTTTGCCGCGTACTTTGCTTTTATCGATAAAACGCCAGGCCAATAGCTGCGGTGACAACAATGGCCAAGGCTGGGTGTAGATTGAGAAAATAGATGGCAACAAAAGCCCCCGCCGCAATGAGGGCGGTGTGCCATGACGTAACCGACTTGGGACACATTTCCCAGATCACCACGATCAAAAGCCCGACCACGGCTGGGCGCACGGCTTTGAGCATGGCTTGTACAAACGGGGTATCCTTATAGTTTATGAAGAACAAGCCGAGGATCATCATCATGAGCAACGAGGGGAACACCGTGCCAAATAGTGCCACGAACAGGCCCGGAATGTAGGCGACTTTGTATCCAATATACGCGGCCATTTTGGTGGCTATGGGGCCGGGAAGTGCATAGCCCATCGCAAGGGCGTCCGTAAATTCCTCTATGGTCATCCAACCGTTGACATCCACGACTTCCTCTTGAACGAGGGGGATCATTGAAGGACCGCCGCCATAAGCAAAGACACCCACTTTGGTGAACGAGATGAACAGGCGCAACAGGTCCATTACGGTACTCCTGGCGGACATAACAGCTTGTTAAACAATGTTATGAATGGCTTCTGTTTCTTGTGGCGAAACTGAAATATATCCATTTCCCGTATATGAGACAAGGCAATTTATCGGACATCGTTGAAAGTACTCGCTGATTTTTCAGTGGCTTTTTTGGTCAGATTTTTTACATTTGATCTCGTTTGGAATAGACGCCCGCCTGTCGGCAGACAAGTGGGATGTGGCTGCGCCATGCCCACGCCGTGCGCCCGTGCGTAACATCTGGTTTAATCTCTATTTATCGTTGACAATCTCGGGCATTTTCCCTATTATGCTGATTCTTTTTTTGGCGACTGATCCCCATGTTGGCATTGAAAAAACTCGAAAAAATCTGTGCCCAAAATCCGACCTCCATCCTGTTTGCACGCTTGGCAGATGGATTGCTACAGCAGGGGGATGTGACGCGCGCAATTGAGATTTGTCGCCGGGGATTGCGATATCGACCGTCCTATGTGGCAGGGCATGTGGTGATGGGCAAGTGCTGTATGGCAGCAGGGCATTGTGAAGCAGCGCGTTTGGCATTTCAAAAGGTCTTGCAATTGGACGCCGATCACCTCGCCGCGCGCTGGCATTTGGGCAAAATCGATTTGCAATTGGGCCGGGACGACCTCGCGCGCAAACATTTTGAACTGGCTCAGGCACTCGACCCATTTTGTCCTGAGCTTCGTGAACAGATTCGCAAACTCAAGGGCGATCGGGTCGAAGATGAACGAGGCGATACATCCGAGCCCGAAGCCCTATCTGCTGATTCCGATGATCGAGAAGCCGCATCTGAGGCCGAGGTATTTTCTCAGATATCCGATCTTTCTCATCTCGCAGAGAAAGATATCGAGGAAAATTTGGATGCACTGGTTATGTCGCGCAAACAAGGGCCGAAATCCGCTGAAGAAGCCCCTGCTATCGCCACGACAACGCTGGCCGAACTTTACGCAAAGCAGGGCCTCATTCGGGAGGCCATCGCTGTTTTGGAACAGATCGTTGCGCGCGAACCAAACAATGAGCATGTGATTGCTCGCCTGGACGAGTTGCACAATTTACCGGAATGAGCAGTCGGGAATAAAGGCGCGAGACGCAAGATACAAGAGGCGATGAACAATTACACACGCGCTCTGCTTACAAGCGTCGAGTCGTCAGCAGACAGGGGTTGGGGTTGCACGCGGAGCACAATGTTAGTAAAGCTGACAACTAACAAAGGATGATTTTATGGTTTCTACTTCTGACTTTCGCAATGGTATGGTGATTCGCCTTGATAGACAGCTTTTTTTTCTGACCGAGTTTGTGCATTTTAAGCCCGGCAAAGGTGCCGCGGTTGTGCGTACCAAGCTCAAGAGCGTGAAGTCGGGCGCGGTGATTGACAAGACATTTCGGTCGGGCGACAAAGTAGATAATGTGCGCTTGGAAAAGCGAAAGAGTCAATATTTGTACAAACAGGATGCGTTTTACATTTTTATGGACACCCGCACCTACGACCAGTACGAAGTGCCCACAGAAACCGTGGGCAATGCCCAAAAGCTTTTGAGGGAAAACGAAATCGTCGATGTACTGATTGCCGAAGGAAATGCAATGGGTGTGGAACTCCCCATTTTTGTGGAATTGAAAGTCGATCAAACTGACCCTGGGCTGCGCGGAGATACGGCCACGGGAGGCACAAAGCCCGCGCGCGTAGAAACCGGTGCCACAGTCCAGGTTCCCCTGTTTGTCGAGATTGGCGACGTGTTGAAAATTGATACGCGCACGCAATCTTATGTCGAGCGGGTTTAGGAGATAGGATGTGAAAATTTCTAGACAGGTGATCGAGGTCGCAAAAGAACTCATGGACCTCATCGGCGCAGATGATGTGCAGGAAGTTGAAATCGAACGCGGGTTCTTTGGACGCGGGCGCATTCGCATTGTGCGCGCCAGTCAGCCGGCCTCCATTGTGCAAATGCCAGCAGCACCAGCATCCGCCGAAGCGCGCGAGCCCCAGGCCGAACGTGTTGTAAGCGAAGACGATGGCCGATATCACACCTTGCGGTCGCCTATGGTCGGTATGTTTTATCAATCGCCAAACCCCGATGCGCCGCCTTATGCAACAGAAGGCGATGAGGTGGCGAAAGGACAGACCATGTGTATTATTGAAGCCATGAAAATTATGAATGAAATTGAGTGCGACGTGGATGGTCGCGTGGTGCGCGTGCTGGTCGAAAATGCCGCACCGGTTGAATACAACACCCCCCTATTTTTGATCGACCCACAACAGTAGCCATTCCGGGGATGCCCATTTGCCAATTGGCCCTCCCCGGCGAATGGGTTGGCCCATTGACCTTTCCGTTTTCGAGATCATACCCTTGTTTGAAAAAATTCTTGTTGCTGACCGAGGCGAGATTGCACTGCGCATTATCCGAGCCTGTCGAGAATTGGGACTGCAAACGGTTGCCATTTACTCTGAAGCCGACAGCAATTCTTTACACGTTGGGATGGCCGATGAAGATGTTTGTATTGGCCCGCCCCCCGGCGAGCAAAGTTATCGCAATATCCCGCGCATTTTAAGTGCCGCCGAAGTCACCAATGCCGATGCGATTCATCCTGGTTATGGCCCGCTGGCCGAAAATGCCGAATTTGCCGAAATTTGCGGCACCTGTGGCATTGCGTTTATTGGCCCGTCTGCCGAGGCGATGCGAAAAATGGGCGACAAGGCCATCGCGAGAGAGACCATGCAAAAGGCCGGTGTGCCCGTCGCACCGGGCACGGGTGTTTTGGAAAGCTATGACGAGGCCCAACACGTTGCGCGTCGCATAGGGTATCCCGTGCGCCTCAAGGCCGTCGCGGGCGGGGGCGGCCGAGGGATGCGTACGGTGTTTTCAGAACGCGAGTTGGAACGCGCCTGGCACATGGCGCAGGCCGAAGCCCGAGCGGCATTTACGTCGGGCGCGCTCTATTTGGAAAAAGAGATCGTGCAGCCTCGACATGTTGAGATTCAAGTGTTGGGAGATCTATCGGGGCGCATCGTGCATTTGGGGGAACGCGAGTGTTCGGTGCAGCGTCGGCATCAAAAGCTCATCGAAGAATCGCCTTCTCCCGTCGTCGATCACGCCTTGCGCCAGCGCATGGGGCAGGCCGCCATGAAAGGGGCTTCAGCCGTGGAATATGCCAGTGTAGGCACGGTTGAGTTTTTGCTCAACGCTTCGGGTGATTTTTATTTTTTGGAGATGAACACGCGCATCCAAGTCGAGCACCCGGTTACCGAGATGGTGACCGGGATCGATCTGGTCAAATGGCAGATTCGCATTGCAGCCGGCGCGTCTCTGCCACCTGCTCAAGATCTAAAAGGGCATGCCATTGAGTGTCGGATCAATGCCGAAGATCCCGAGCACAATTTCAGGCCATCGCCCGGTACTGTGACGTCCTTTCACATGCCAGGGGGACCGGGCATTCGCATTGATTCGCACGTCTATACGGGATATACGGTGCCTTCGCAGTACGATTCCCTGTTGGCCAAACTCATTGGATATGGCGACACGCGCGACGAAGCAATAGCACGGGTGATGCGGGCACTCAAAGAGTTTGTAATTGAAGGGGTGCCAACGACCATCCCCTTTCACCTGCACGCCTTGCAACACGAAGATTTTAGAGCCGGGCGGGCAACCACCGAGTTTGTGAGCAAATTGGGATATGGAGGATGAGTCATTTTCTCACCACCGCGCTTTTGTTATGGTCTTGATAAAGGACCTCGACGACATTCAGACCGTCCCGTTCACCAGGCAGGATGGGTGCAAAGGAGCAACCAATGGCCGAGATTCCAGAAGATTTACTCTATAACAGCGATCACGATTGGGTTCGGATTGAGGGCGATACGGGCACCTGTGGAATTACGGATTACGCTCAGGAAGAATTGGGCGATATTGTGTTTTTAGAATTGCCCGAGGTCGGCAACTGGGTTGCTCAGGGGGAACCTTATGGCACGATTGAGGCGGTCAAGACCGTGTCCGATCTCATTGCACCGGTTTCGGGCGAAGTGATTGATGTCAACATTCAGTTGACAGATGATGCGTCACTCGTCAATGCCGAACCCTATGCCGAGGGCTGGATGATTCAGGTGCGCCTTGAGGACCCATCCGAAACAGAGGCTTTAATGGATGCACATGCTTATGCTGGCATTCTCGATGAATAACCGATGTTACGCCATCTTTCCCAACCTGTGAGAAAGGGGATTTGTGCGATGCACGCGAAGACGGGGGCCAATATTGGGTTTGAAGACAAATTGTGGCATGCTGCCGACAAACTCCGAGGCACAATGGACGCGGCTGAGTACAAACACGTTGTGCTCGGCCTCATTTTTTTTTCATACATTTTGATCGCCTGTGGACCATGTTTCACGAAAGCAGTTTGCCTTTCAGTGTAGATGTGAAAAGTTATGAACTGACAACCTACCCTCAAGGCACACATAGACAAAATCCGCAAACCGCTATTTACTCAGCGAGAACTCAAGGCTGTCTCAAGAGCCGGAGGTGCTGGGCTATGAGGAGTGACTTTTTGACCTTTGGGGAATGTGCGGATCAGATTCGAAAAACCGTTCGTCCAGAAGATGTAAAAGGGACCCGTTACATCGGCTTGGAGCACATTGAGCAAGGTGCCTTGCATTTGAATGGTTTTGGTAGTGCAGAAGATGTTACAAGCACCAAAGCATCGTTCTCCAAGGGTGACATTCTTTTTTGATCCCGTCATTGACAATGTCCTGGCCGCAGGCAATCCCATTCCCAAAAACCTGAAATCCCGCGCCAAAATCCGAAGGTCAATACTGAACAGCACTTCCCCCGCCGGGAGAAATGGGAACGGGGGCCTGTCAGACGCCATCCGACAGCTATTCCCAAGCGCATTTGAATGCACCGATCAGATGAGTTGGATTCCAAAGGGATGGAGTATTGGGCCTATATCAGAACTCGCGACCCTCAATTCCGAATCATGGACTAGCAAGACAGCACCAAATTATATCCGATATGTGGACTTGGCTAATACAAAGAACGGCAGGATCAATCTGGTCGTTCCATACGAGTTCTCGGAAGCTCCAAGCCGAGCACGCCGAGTTCTACGACAAGGCGACACAATTGTTGGGACTGTTCGCCCAGGTAACAGGTCTTTTGCTTATATTTACGATGATAACCTGACGGGAAGCACCGGCTTTGCGGTTATGCGGCCAAAGAACAATAGATTCAGAGCTTTTGTTTACTTGAACCTTACAAGAAATGAGATCATAGACCTCTTTGCACATTTAGCTGATGGTGCTGCCTACCCAGCTATTCGCCCAGAAGTTGTTGCCAAATTAAAATGTGTCCTTCCGCCCAAAAAATTATTGGCAAGTTTCGAGATGTTGACCCATCCTTGGCTTGAATATATTGGATCAAAAGAATCTCAATCAAATTCACTCGCTGAACTCCGTGACACTTTACTTCCTCAGCTTTTGTCGGGCGAACTATGCTTACGCGAAGCAGAAAAGCTAGTAGAGGCAACGATATGAGCGAAACGATAAAACCTTCGATCCCTGATGTCATCCTTCCATATCTAAGCGAGATAGCAGAACGTCTCTTGTCGGGCCACGCCGCTGTTATGGTTGGGGCCGGGTTTAGCAGAAATGCCAAACCGAACAGTGCTTCAAGCTCTGACTTTCCTGACTGGCTTCAGCTCGGGGATATATTTTATGAAAAAATCCACAGAAAAAAGCCCGATAAGGACAGTAAATATCTCAATGTACTCAAACTAGCAGATGAGGTACAAGCCGCGTTCGGCCGGTCCGCGCTGAATCAGATATTGCGCGATGCTATTCCAGATTATGATATGGTAGCACGGGATCTGAATAGAAATGACATCAGGAACATGTGCCATCATCTGCTCTTATCTATGATGCGCCATTACCGCGAACAGGGGCTTCTAGAAAAATGGGAAACCTCGTGTAACAAGATTCAACAAGACATGGCGAATCTATCTCCCGAGCATAAAGCAAGCTTTCACTATGAATGCGCCCTTTATTCTTTTCAGGAACGGGAAGATTACGGGCAGGTACTGCTCGTTGACCGGCTCCGGGATGCACTAACAAGGATCAACCCAGATGTGCCCAGCAGTGGCATTGAAGAAGCGGTTCGCCGCATTGCGGGGATCGTATCGCCCGACCTGGTGGTCAGCAATCGCGCGTTTCATCGCCTGCTGACCGATGGCGTGGATGTCGAAGTCGCCGGGCAGGACGGATCCAGTGGCGTGCGTCACCTCAAGGTTTGGTTGCTGGATCTGGAGAATCTCAACAACAACGACTGGATGGCACTGAATCAGTACACCGTGATCGAAGATAATAGGAATCGACGCCCCGATGTGGTGGTGTTCGTCAATGGCCTGCCGTTGGCGGTCTTAGAACTCAAAAATCCCGGCGATGAAAATGCCACCATCAGGCATGCCTTTAAATATTTTCAAACATATAAATCAGACATTCCCTCACTGTTCATCACCAATGAACTTCTCGTCATCTTGGACGGCATTCAGGCACGCTGTGGAACGCTCACGTCCGGCTGGGACAAATTTGGACCCTGGCGCACCATTGACGGGGAATCAATTGCCCCCAAGGACACGCCTGAACTGGAATGGAACAAAAGGCGACGAACCTTGTGCTGGAACAGGCAGAAGTTCTCTGTCGGGAATGGGTATCATCATGACTGTGCGGACAGTAGCAATTAACGTCCTGATCGGATTCTTTAACGTAATAATGCAATATTTTTGAGTTATGCTGGCATTCTCGATGAATAACCCACTCGTCTCTATGATCAGATGCGAGAGTCGGCGGCGTTGGACGCGGAGATTCTCAGAAATCTTGAACTTTTGGGTTTTACTGAAGTTTGAAAAACGAAAACCCAATGACAGACAACGCGCCGCGACAGCACTATCAATACGCCGTATTCGTGAATAAGTCTTGACACCTCGCGGTCTATGCGATATATCATAGAGACTTATGTTGACTCGCAAGCAGTTGGCTTTCCCACGCGGCCTTCCCATCGGAGTCGGGGGGTGTGATATGAGGCACTTTATTATGCCGGTGACGATGCCCACAGTGCTCAATCAGTCTGTGCTAGTGCTCAATCAGAGTTACGAACCGCTGCATGTGTGTTCTGTGCGCCGGGCCATTGTGCTGATTTTTCGAGGCCGCGCCGAGGTTGTTGAAGCGTGCAATGCGCGCATCCATACGGTTAGCGATTCTTTCCCCGTGCCCAGCGTGGTGCGCTTGCCCGTGTATGTGCGCGTGCCGCCCAAACCGCTCGCTTTGACCAAGCGCAATATCTTAAAACGCGATGGGTTTCAGTGTCAGTACTGTGGCATTCGCCGCGGGCCATTTACCATTGATCACGTCGTGCCGCGATCTCACAATGGCCGCGATACGTGGGACAATCTCGTATGCGCCTGTCACAGGTGCAACAACCGCAAAGGCGACCACACCCCTGTGGAAGCCGGTTTGACATTGTTGCGAAAGCCGCAGTCGCCCAATCGCGTGACCTTTATTCGACATCACATCGGCGTGCCAGACCGCCGCTGGCGCCCCTATCTCTTCATGGATGATTAGGCAGCTAAGAGCTTATGAAAAAGCGAATTTTGACCGGGGATCGGCCCACGGGGCGGTTGCATTTGGGGCACTATGTGGGATCTTTGAAAAACCGCGTGGCCCTGCAAGGCGATTACGAGTGCTATTTTTTGGTGGCCGATTTGCACATGCTGACCACGCAACCCCAAAAAGCGTACATCGATGCTCTGCGAAAAAATATCCATGAGATGGTGTTGGATTATTTGGCCGTGGGCATAGATCCAGAGAAATCAACCATCTATTTGCAATCGGCCATTCCCGCGATTTACGAGATGAATTTGTTTTTTGAGATGCTCGTGACACTGTCTCGCGTGGCGCGGTTGCCCAGCGTGAAGGAGATGGCGCGCGCGGCAAATATGACAGATGAGGCGATTCCGTTTGGCCTGATTGGGTATCCCGTGCTTCAAAGTGCCGATATCTTGATGCCGCGCGCGCATGTGGTGCCGGTGGGCAAAGACAATGAGGCGCACGTCGAAGTGACGCGAGAAATTGCGCGTCGGTTCAATCATTATTACGGCGATGTGTTTCCCCTTCCCGACCCGCTCATTGGCGATGTGCCCACCCTAGTGGGAACCGACGGCCAGGCCAAGATGAGCAAGAGCCTCGGCAATGCGATTTTTTTGTCTGACGATGAAAAGACCGTCGAAAAAAAAGTGCGCGGTATGTACACCGATCCAAAGCGCGTCCGCGCGGATATCCCAGGCACGGTTGAAGGCAATCCCGTGTTTATTTATCACGACGCGTTTAATCCCGATGTCCATGAGGTTGCCGACCTCAAAGACCGCTACCGCAAGGGCAGGGTAGGCGATGTTGAAGTCAAAGACAAATTGACGCGCGCGCTCAACAATTTTCTCGACCCAATCCGCGAACGCCGAGCGCATTTTACCGCGCAGTCGGGATATGTCGAGCAGGTGATTTACGAAGGTACACTCAAAACGCAGACCCTTGCGCGCGAAACCCTTTCTGCCGTGAAAAAGGCGATGGGATTCACCGGCGTGTGGAATCGGATTTCTCGCAAAGCCAGAGAGAGAATGAAAAAACACAATCGGGAGGCGCGATGACGGCATCCCAGGTGCAAATCGATCCGCAGAGCGCGCCTTATGGCGTGAAACTCGAGTTATTCGAAGGCCCGCTGGACCTTTTGCTCTTTCTCATCCGGAAAAACGAGATCGATATTTACGATATTCCGATTGCCGAAATTACGCGGCAATTTTTGGAATACGTCGAGCTCATTCAACGCCTAAACTTAGAGGTTGCCGGCGATTTTGTCGTGATGGCCGCCACCTTGATGCGGATCAAATCGCGCATGTTGTTGCCCTCTGATCCAGAATCCGAAGAGGAAGAAGGCGACCCGCGCGAAGAACTGGTGCGCCGCTTGTTGGAATACCAGCAATTCAGAGAAGTGGCCTCGTGGATGGAAGATCAGCAGGCGGCATACCGCGATGTTTTTTATCGGGGTGCTTCGATGGATTTGGCGGAGATTCGGAAGCAACGCGCGGCCGAAGGCGTGGGATTTCAACCCGTCAGCCTGTTCGAGTTGATCTGTGCCTTTAAGCAGGCGATAGATGCCGCGCCAAAAATCGAATTTCACGAGGTGACGCGGGTTGATGTGACCACAGAGGAGCGCGCCGAATACGTGCTCGCTGTACTGGACCGCCAGCGCCGTGTTCCATTTTGCGAATTGATCGCCAGTGTGCATCGCGTCGTTGCGGTGGTGACGTTTATCGCGTTGCTGGAATTGATGAAAGACGGAAAAGTCAGCGTTCAACAGGCCGGTGTCGATGGCGAGCTATGGGTCTATCGTCGCGATGTTTTAGACGCGGAGTCTTTCGCGGAGGTAGAGGGCGATGTCTGAAACAGATCGCGCGCGCATTGCGAATTTGGCTACCGATGAAGATGCGCGCAACAAAGGCGTTGTTGAGGCGTTGTTGATCGCCGCGGATGATCCCTTGGGCGCGTCGCGCCTGTCATCGGTTTTGGGACGACAGACCGGGGCAAAAGAGATTCGATCTTATGTCGATGATCTCAATGAGGAATATGCACAGACGGGCCGCAGTTTCAGGATTGTCGAAGTCGCGGGGGGATTTCAATTGGCTATACACGGCGAATTTGCGCCGTGGATTCGGCAACTGATGCGCGAAAAAGTCGCGCCTCGGCTTTCACAAGCGTCCTTGGAAACCCTCGCGATTCTGGCGTTTAAGCAGCCGATTACCAAAGCCGAAGTGGAGCATATTCGAGGGGTATCTGTCGATGGGGTTTTGCGGCAGCTGATGGAAAAGGGCCTGATTCGCATTTCCGGGCGGTCAGAGGCCCCAGGACGGCCCCTGTTGTATGGCACGACGCGCGATTTTTTGAAGCACTTTGGCCTCAAAACCCTGTCTGATTTGCCCAGGATTCGCGAGTTGGAAGAATTGCTCCGCGAAGAAGAACAACGGATAGCCGACGGCAAAGACAGCCCCCTGTCGGGTGTTTTGAATACCGCTGAAAAAAACGCACGAGACAACCATGACAGAGCGCTTGAACCGGTTTCTGGCTCGCGCGGGGGTAGCCTCGCGTCGGGCGGGCGAGCGGCTGATTCAAACGGGCAAAGTTGAAATAAACGGTGCTGTTGTGACACATCCGGGCACGCGGGTCGATCCAGATATCGATCGCGTGTGTGTCAAGGGTCGGCCAGTGCAACTGGTTGATCGCCATACTTATGTTTTATTGCATAAACCCCCAGGATATCTGGTGTCCGCGCGCGACCCGCATCACGCCCAGACGATTTACAACTTGTTGCGCGGCATTGATGCCCGGGTTTTTCCCGCCGGGCGGCTCGATCTAGATACCCAAGGGGTTTTGTTGTTGACGGATGACGGGGATCTGGCATTTCGATTGACCCATCCTCGGTATGGCGTGAAAAAAGTCTATCGCGCATGGGTGCGCGGGCATCCCGCCGAGACGGCATTGAGGGCACTGCGAGAGGGCGTCGAGCTCCGCAACGGCATCTCTGCACCTGCACGTGTTCGGGTTGTTCGCGCAAGGCGTCACAATACAGAATTGGAATTGGTGCTTCACGAGGGGCGAAAGCGACAGGTGAAGCAGATGTGCGCCGCTGCAGGACATCGCGTGCACAGCTTGACCCGCACGCAGTTTGCCGGTCTAACGACGCGACACCTTCGGCAAGGCCAATGGCGCTATCTGACCCAAGGGGAAGTGCAGAGGCTCCGAGAACGGGTCGGTCTGCCGTGCGAATGAACACGAGCTATCCGCTTTGCTATTGTTGTGGGGTTGGGCGATTTTATGCGTAAAAACGGCATTGTCATTGCCATTGATGGTCCGGCAGGTGCAGGCAAGAGCACGACTGCGCGTCTCATTGCAGATAAGATGGGATATCTCTATCTGGACACCGGGGCGATGTATCGCGCCGTGGGACTGGCGGCCCTCCAACAGGGGGTTGATCCCGGTGATGCCGATGGCGTCACCGCATTGACCCGAGACCTCAATATTGCGTTTGAAACGCGAGATGGGCAGGTACAAATTCTGCTCAATGGGGAAAATATATCCGATGCCATTCGCACATCTAAAATTTCGCAGGCTGCGTCTCGCGTGGCTGTTCATCGCGGGGTGCGCGACGCGCTCATTGCGTTCCAGCAGGCCATTGGGCAGGATGGAGGCATTGTCCTAGAAGGTCGAGATACGGGCACTGTGATTTTTCCAGATGCAGAATTGAAAATTTTTCTCATTGCCGATCTTGCCAAACGCGCGCGACGCAGGCTCAGAGACCTCGAAAAAATGGATGAATTTCCCGATTTTGAGTCGTTGTTGGCCGATATTCGCAGCCGAGATGCCCGCGACCGGCAAACCCAGTCGCGACATGGCGCGTGGCCTGCCCCCGACGCCGTGTGTATAGACACCACAGAATTGTCAATAGAAGAACAAGTGGATCGCATCGCGGCCCTTGCCCGCGCGCGACAAGAGCCGTGATTTTTTGTTTCATAAATGGATGGCAGCAATGACATTTTATCGTTTTTGCTGGTGGTTGGCTTATGGGCTGGCCGTTTGTTTGTTTCGGTTGCGGGTCGAAGGGCGGCGTCACATTCCCCGGTCAGGTGCTGTGATTCTGGCTGCCAACCATTGCTCTCAGGTCGATCCCGTTATTATTGGGGTTGCGGCAGGACGCGAACTTTGGTATCTTGCCAAAGCTGAGATCTTCCCCATTCCATTGTTGGGAAAGTTGATTCGCAAGTTGCACGCGATGCCCGTTGATCGGCACCGCGGAGATCGCGGCGCGCTGTTGGCTTGGACAAAAACTTTGCAGTGCGGCAATCCCGTGCTCATTTTTCCCGAAGGCACGCGCAACAAGCGTCCCGGTTTCTTGTGCCCCCGAGCCGGGGTTGGCATGCTGGTTTATCGCACCGGGGCACCTGTGATACCCGTATATATTTCGGGCACGATCAATATCTGGAAATCGATATTTGGGCTAGAGCGGGGGTTGGTGCGGTTTGGCAAGCCCATTTTTGTTTCTCCAGAACAACTGCCCAACAGACGACGCGACGCCTACCATTTTATCAGCCATGAGGTGATGCGTCATCTCGCTGTTCTCGAGCGGATGCGGCGGAAAGCCGGCACGGTTGCACCCGCTTCTCGCAAGAAGTGATCATTGAGGTGTCGGCACAGTTCGATCGACGTTGTTCGTCGTTCTTTTTCATTTGTGCGACTTTTTGACGCACGAAAGGAACCCTTTGGCATGGCAGTCAATACCCTTCCCAAGCCCACCCCTGAAGAAGCACTCGCCGCGCTGGATGAACGCGAATACAGCGAGGCAGAATTTGAAAAAATGATGGAACTCTACGACGGGACTTTAGAGACCATCGAACAGGGCGAAATCGTGACGGGCACCGTGTTGTCCATCCACGATGGCACCGTGTTGGTCGACATTGGTTTCAAGTCTGAAGGCGCGATTCCCCTCACTGAGTTTGGCGATCCGCCAGCGATTGAAGAAGGCGATGAGGTCGAAGTCTTTTTGGAAAGCATTGAGGATCAAGAAGGCCAAGTGGTCCTGTCCAAGACCAAAGCCGACTTTATGCGGGTGTGGGATCGCATCAAAGACGCGTATGACACCGACCAGATTGTCGAAGGTCGCTTGATGCGCCGAATTAAGGGCGGCATTGTGGTCGATCTGTTCGGCGTAGATGCTTTTTTGCCCGGGTCTCAAATTGATATCAAACAGGTCAAGAATTTTGATCGATTTATCGGCGAGGTGTTTCCGTTCCGCATTATCAAGCTCAACAAGAATCGCCGGAACATTGTCGTTTCCCGCCGCGTGGTTCTCGAAGAAGAGCGATCCAAGCTGCGTAAACAGATTCTCGCCACGTTGGAAGTGGGGCAAGTGCGTCAGGGATCGGTCAAAAACATCACCGATTTTGGCGCGTTCATCGATCTAGGTGGCTTAGACGGGTTGTTGCACATTACGGATATTGCATGGGGGCGGGTTGGGCATCCATCAGACGTTTTGTCCATCGGTGAAGAAGTCGAAGTGAAGGTGCTCAATTACGATGAGAAACGCGAGCGCATTTCATTGGGTATGAAGCAATTACAAGACCATCCGTGGAAAGGTGTCGAGGAAAGATATCCCGTTGATAACAAGGTGATCGGCAAGGTGGTCAGCATCACGGATTACGGTGCGTTCGTCGAGTTGGAACAAGGTGTCGAAGGCTTGGTACACATTTCTGAAATGTCGTGGACACAACATATTCGCCATCCTTCCAAGTTGGTCTCTATTGGCGATGAAGTTGAGGTGATGGTCTTGCGCGTGGACGAGGAAGGTCAAAAAATTTCCCTGGGCCTCAAGCAAGTGCAGCCCGATCCATGGGAAGACCTCGACCAAAAATATCCCGCTGGCACGCTGATTCGAGGCAATGTGCGCAATTTGACCAATTTTGGCGCCTTTGTCGAACTCGAAGAAGGGATCGATGGGCTGGTGCATATTTCTGACATGTCGTGGACCAAGCGCATTCGCCATCCGAGCGAGGTGATCAAAAAAGGCCAAGAAGTGGATGTCGTCGTGCTCAATATCGACAAAGAGCGCAGGCGCATCTCGCTCGGGCACAAGCAGACCATTGAAAATCCCTGGGGCCAACTGGCAGTGACCTATGCCGTGGGCAATGACGTGGGGGGCACTATTTCGCGCCTGCTCGAACGCGGAGTGGTTGTGGACCTCGAAGGCCTTGTCGAGGGGTTTGTCCCCGCGTCTCAACTGGGCATTGACGACCTTCAACGTCCCGAAGAATACTTCGAGGAAGGCGATCACGTGCCGCTGAAAGTCGTGGAGTTTGATGAAGATCAAAAGAAAATTGTGTTGAGCGTGCGCGAGCGTTTGCGCGGTGCTGATCAAGGCGAAATTGACGCTTTTCTCGCAGCACATCCCCAACGCAAACGCGCAGAAGCCGAACCAAAAGCCGAACCAAAAGCCGAATCAGAAAGCGAATCAGAAGGCGACAAAGAGGTGTAGCACCTGCGTTAGATCGGTGTGATTTGCAAAGCGTTGGGGCATAAGGTCTCAACGCTTTGCCGTTTCAAAGAGCGGATTTTGTGCGCGATCAAAAGACAGTTGCATTTTATACGCTTGGATGTAAGCTCAATGCTTACGACACGCAGTGGTATGCCGAGCAATTTGCCGCGCGGGGATATCGCGAGGTGGCATTTGGCGAGGTGGCCGATATCACGGTGGTCAATACGTGTACCGTGACCGGGCAAGGGGACGCGCAGTCGCGCAAGGCATTGCGTAAAGCGCATCGGATGTCGCCCGAAGGCACCGTGGTCGCGGTGGGGTGTTATGCACAAACCGATCCGGCTGCCCTGTCTGAAATGCCCGAAGTCGATCTCGTGGTCGGAACAGCCGCGCGCGTGCAGCTTTTGGATCTGGTGAACGACACCTGTTCTTTGGGCCGCACATTTGTGACACGCAGTCGCACGGCTGATTTTCACGATATGGATATTTACAATTTTGGCGGACGCGCGCGGGCCTTTGTCAAAATTCAGGAAGGGTGCAACGAATTTTGCTCGTTTTGCATCATTCCGTTTGCGCGCGGGCGCAGCCGCAGTCGCACGCTCGAGAGTGCCCTATCCCAGGTGAAGAAGTTGGTGGCGGCGGGATATCGAGAGGTGGTGCTGACCGGCGTGCATATTGGCGATTACGGCGTGGATTTGGATGTGCATAACTTGCTGCATGTGCTAGAGGGCATAGAGCAGATCAAGGGGTTGGAACGCTTTCGCGTGAGTTCCATTGAAGCCACTTATGTGACCGATGCCATGGTCGACTTTTTTGCGTCGAGCCAGAAGTTTTGCAGGCATTTGCACATCCCATTGCAAAGTGGTGACGATGGCGTGTTGAAGGCGATGCGCCGCCCCTATACGCGGGGGCAATATATCGCGCTGATCGAAAAACTCGCCGATCGGATTCCCGGTGTGGGCATTGGCGGCGATGTGATGGTGGGGTTTCCCGGCGAGTCAGACGCGGCATTTCAAAATACGCGCGATTTGATTGCCCATCATCCCCTGACGTATTTGCACGTGTTTCCGTATTCGCCGCGCGGCAAAACGCCCGCGGCGCGCATGACAAACCAGATCGATCCTCGGGTGAAAAAGCAACGCGGCGCGACACTCCGCGAACTGGGGCGGCAAAAGGTGGCCGCATTTCAAACGCGGTTTATCGGGCAGACACTGCCCGTGCTTTTTGAAAACCGGCGCAATGGGCAGCTTTTACAGGGTCTGACAGACAATTATATTCGCGTGGTCGCGCCCGGACCCGATGCCGCGTGCGAACAAATTGTCAATGCGCGCTTGCAGCGGATTGAAGATGGCGTGGTCATGGGCGAATTGGCGGGTTTCGAGCATGAAACAATTCCGCACCGCGCTCGGGAACTCTTACAAGTGCAAAGCGCGTAATATTGCACGCTCAACAAAACAAAAGACCGATGTATTCCGCATCGGCCTTTTTTATTTTTTTAGCGTTTGCTCGCAGAAGGATTATAGCCCCCCTCCAACCGCGCCGATATCTCCGCTCTCATACGCCTGAACCACCTATCATCGCGTGTCGATTTAGATTACAGGCAACGGCATCCCACTGAGCGACGATGACCTGTCTTGGTTTTTTGCCTTTCTCCCAGTGATATTCCAGCACGTCAAGTCTCTGATAATCTTGAAGCAAGGATACGAGAGTCAAAGAAAACCCTACGGGAGAAATCAGAAACGAATAAAGCGGTCGAGCGATTCGGCTATAACCCAAAAGCTGCGAAAGGTCCGCCAATGTTAAGTTGGTGTTTTTACACTCCACAAAAGCCAAAGAAGTGCGTTCCGAGTGGTGGACAAATCCAACAACATCAACTTGAATATCCCACGTAACCCACTCGGCGGAGAATGTGCCCTTGTCATAAGTTCTCAGAAAACGGGAAAGTGGGGTGCGTGAAAGGTCGCGAATATCAATATCTGTTTTTCGGAAGCGGCTCGTAAGAAAATCCTTCAGCCAACGGCGGACATCGGGATACATTTCCCTTTCAGATTTATACGTCATCTTCCTCTATCTCCTCCAGTAACGCTTCATCCTCATCAAATTCCCATAACTTTTGCATGACTTTTGGGGTACGCGGGCAACCCAACTTTATGACGCCCTTTGAGGCGGTCGTCCAATTTTTCATCACTTTCCCGGCTGTCCTTTGGCTTTTGTTTTTTCAACTTCTTTCTCCCAACACAGGGACTGTAACTCTTATTTGGATAGTGCTCTTTATCGTGTTCAATAAATTCCTCCAGAATAGCTTGCTTGTGCGGCAGTGAAAAACCGATTTCTCCGAACGGCACGGCAAAAATATTGATCTGATGCTCCTTAAAATCTCGTCCCATATTCGGGTGTCCCCAATTGATTAGCTGAATGGGGATCGTTAAATGCTCCTCCAGTAGCGTACAAAGCTGAACGGGCATTTCCCAATTTGTCGGTAATTCAGCACATCAAGACGCATGCGATTTGAAATCGAGTGTGGGCATGGGAACTCCTTTATTCAGTATGAAGGGCCATCATAAGTTTCAATCTCATCTAATAGTTTTTTGATCCGGCCTTTCTCTTTGCTCTTTTCGAGGTACTTTTGGTAGCTCGCTTTTGCATCTTTGATAAGTTGCTGATAGGTAATCACTCGGATATGTTTTGCGTCCAAAGCCCTTTCTGACTCTTGGCGCCTTTCTGGATCTTCCCAATCACTGAGTTCTTTTCCTACCAGACAAATCGCTTCAATAGCCCCACTTTCATTAGCTTCACGTAACTGTTTTCTCAATGCCTGTATGTACTTATCGACTTGCTCCATGAGACGAAAGGTTGAAGTTTTAACAGATCCTCTTTTTAATTCAATAATCACATGCTTACCCGATGTTTTCTTGTATCGAATATCCAGACGCCTTCGCTTTTCTTCATCGGTCAATTTGTCGGAAATTCTCTTAAAAGTCGTCGTAACCGGCTGTTCTAATAGGGACGTTTCCGTCGCCCTATCCCAAGATGGGTCCAGCAGCCAAAGATGATTGTAAATGTGCTCTTGGATGATCTTTTCCAATACGTCCTCGCCGATATGATGAGCCAACTTTTTTATGACATCCAAGCGGCCTTCCGTGATTTGGTAATACCACGATGCTTCTATGTCGTCTAACTCGGAAAAGAGCTTTACGGCAACCTCGAGATTATTGATCTCAAGTTGTTCCAACTCGCTTAACTTTTCCTTATGATGCAAATGCTCAAATGCCAATACGCCGTGTTTATAGAGCGTTTTTCTGTGGTCTTCGTCGGTTGCAATTTGGTTAATCCTGCCGAATAACTTCTTGGCAGCAACTTTCGTATCGCCTTTCAATGACTCGTACCATGCCTTGAGTGCGGGGATTTCACGAACTTTCTTCGCCCCTTCTTCATTCTTTAATTTTGCTCGTTCTTTTGACAAATATTTTAGTTCCTGTTCAACAAATTTTCTCAGTTGAACAAACCGATCATCGCTCTGAATAAAATCCTGCCTACTGGATGTGGCAATATCCTCTTCCTCTGTTAGGTCAAGGAAGTCCGCTTCCAATTCGCCGATGATGTATTTTGTATATAGCCCACCTTCTCGGTATGAGTCCAAGATGTCTTCCAATGCCATCTTTCCCCTGGCGAGAATGGATATTTTGTTCAAATTATCGCCATTTTGTAATGAGCCTGATTTTTCGACCAAGCCAATCCAGCCGCGTATAGCATATTGTTCTTGCTCATCTACGTTTTCCGCACGCTGAACGACATATTTCTCATCGTGCTCAAATTTGGACTTGTCAAAGTCGCCATAGACCAATGCGTATTCCAGTTTTCCAAAATAATTCCTGTCCTTTAGCGTTATCTCGCTACCATTGACGAGCACTTGAAAGTCTGTGGAAAGAACCGAAAAGCGACGCGCCACGCGCTGGCGCAGATAAGTGTCCAGTGATGCGTTCACCCGTTTCTTGAGGTCGCTCAGAACGATTGCCGTACCTGAATGTCCAAGATCAATTGCCTCAGGCACAGGTATGCCGGGAGGGTGATATTTTTTCTTTTTTTTTATTGCTTTCTGGATTTGCTCAACCTCTAACTCAATTGCCAGAGGGTTGGTGTCCTTCTTTTTCGTAAAGACCTGGACTTTCATCGCAATAGACAAGACAGACAACTTGCCAATCCCCTTTCTTCCCATAACGGGTCGTCCCTTATCTGGCGTAAGATTCCCGCTTTCTTTGCTCCGGCGCTGATAACCGACGACTAAAAATTTGTCGCGCAAATCTGCGTAATCCATCCCGCAGCCATCGTCTTGAATGACAATTTGCTTATTCTCATCCTGTCCTTTTACGGATACATCCACCCGAGAGGCATCGGCGTCCCAAGCATTGGCAATCAGTTCGGACAAAACAGCGGGGACATTGCTATACAGGTTCAACCCCAAGTGATTGAGCACATTCAGGTCAATGTCCAAAGTGAGTTTTTCAGGTTCAGGCATTTTCTTTTCTTTTTCGCAAGTGGTCTTTAATTGCTTCCCCAATTGCGTATCCCAAAGATGGCGGAACAGCGTTGCCGATTTGACGACCAATTCTCGAGAATACCGCTTTTTCACCGGGCGCAACAAACTGATAGTGTTCGGGAAAAGTTTGGAGGATTGCACCTTCTCTCAAGCTTAAGGCTCTGTCTTGTTCTGGATGTCCATAGCGTCCGGTGCCATAGCGATAAAACTGTGTGGTCAGCGTAGGTGCCGGCTTGTCCCACTGCATACGCCCGTAAACGCTTCCATAGCTTAAGCCGCTCTCTTTCTTGTAGCAATCTGGCAGTAATGCAGCCGGCCAACCTCGCCAACTCCCACCGGGCTTTGAAGCGCGGATGCGTTTTAGATTGATAGGTGCTAATCGAGAACAAACATGTAAAGGATCAGTCTCGCTTACTTGCCCATGATTGAGGTGATCTAAATGCCCGATTGCTTGTCTCACTGTTGTGGATTGTGGATTCAAGCATGCCACAACATGCTTTTGGGCTTCCTGCCTGCCGCGCCCGCGGCGCAGACAGGTAGGATTCGGCATATCGATCCTGTCCAACAAAGACGCCAGCATAACCAACCGGGATCGACTTTGCGGAACGCCGAACTGAGCGCAGGAGACAATGCCATCAGAGACTACATACCCCGCGTTCTCTAACTCGCGCGTGAATGCTTTGTAAATGGGCTTATTCTTAAGTTGGGGCACATTCTCCATGGAAACGATCTCCGGCCTGCCCTTGAGGATGATTCGCAAAAACTCATCGATCAGATTCCATCTCGCATCCGATTGATACGCCTTCATTTTGACCGTATGGCTGGAAAAAGGTTGACAGGGCGCGCAACCGACCAGCACGCGATAGTCCGCATCGTCAAGATATGGGGCAACATCTGAAAAAGAGATATCTCGAATATCCGCTTCGATAAAATCTGCTTTGCAGTTTTCTTCGTAAGCAAACCGGCACGAACCATCTATATCCAGCCCCGCGTTGACCGCGATGCCTGCCTGCTGCAACCCGTAGGTCAAGCCGCCAATGCTGCAAAACAGATCAAACACTTGTGCATTCGCTTCAGCAGCCTCAGCGACCACGGGTTGATTGTGTGATTGACCCATAAAACCACTTCCAAGTTTCATCCCTATCTATTCTGCTACCGTCGATGGCTTTCGGCAGGCAGGGCATGTGCGTGCTGACACGTTCATATAAAACTTTTCCCTCATTCAGAGCGGATCGAATGACTGTGCCAACCACATGTTGGTATTTTGCGACGTCCTCGGGGGTTGCCAATACAATGTCTTTTGCGATCCCCATTCCGCGCAGATCTTGGTGCTATGACGAGTTGATATTGAGGCGTTGCTTCACCCTGTCCCAAGAGATCTCCTCACAATTTGCGAGTTGCTTTTCCGATTCGGCAATGTCAGCCACCGTTTCTTGGTCGGCTAGGATTTCTGCAGTTTCCCGCCAAGCGTTGAGCACGTCATCCACAACTGCGCCATTGCCCTTTATGGCACTTGAGAGTTCATCGAAAAATTCGTCGCATTCCGCGTCAGAGAGGGAATGAACCCACGGATAGATCGATAATAGATCAGTCCGTTTGGGTCGCGCTCGGTTTTTGAGAGAAGTCAACAAATTGACGACGACCGCCAAACGGTCATCGGAAAATTCATCGAGAATCTGTTTTGCTTCCGTCCTCAAATCAACGGTTGCCATTTTATTGGCCTCCAAAATCATTGCTCCTGTGTCAATTCCCGCTTCCAAGCATCCAGTTTGACCAGTGCCTCAATCGGCGTGAGATGAGCCACGTCCAAATCGCGCAACTCGTCTAGCATGGGGTGATCTTTTTGTTCCCCCTTCACTTCTGGAACCGGCGCAAACAAGGCCATCTGCCCGTTTTCCCTCACGCGGTCGGGCCGGGGTTTTGATCCGACGGACAGATCGTTTTGCTCCAGTCGGTGCAAAATCTCCTTTGCCCGCGCGATCATCTGTGCGGGCATGCCGGCCAGACGCGCCACTTCAATGCCGTAGCTGTGATCGCATCCCCCGGGCACCAGTTGGTGTAAAAACGCGATGGTATCGCCCGACTCGCGCACGGCAACGCTGTAATTCTTGACCCGAGGCAGCAAGTCCTCCAGTTCTGTCAACTCGTGATAATGCGTGGCAAACAACGTGCGCGGCTTGATCTGTTCCGCGTTGTGCAAATACTCCGTCATGGCCCAAGCAATGCTCAACCCGTCAAACGTACTCGTCCCGCGTCCGATCTCGTCCAAAAGCACCAGGCTTTTGGGCGTGGCATTGTTCAAAATATTCGCCGCCTCATTCATCTCCACCAGAAACGTACTTTCGCCCCGGGCCAGATTGTCGGAGGCACCCACCCGTGTAAAAATGCGATCCACCACGCCAATGCGCGCGTCGCGCGCGGGCACAAAACTGCCGACCTGTGCCAAAAGCACAATCAGCCCGGTCTGACGCAAAATCGTCGATTTTCCCGACATATTGGGGCCGGTGATCAGCAAAATTTGATCGGAATCCCCATCCATCATCAGATCATTGGGCACAAAATTGCCGCCCGGAAGCAGTTGCTCAACCGCGGGATGTCGGCCTTCTTTGACGTCGATGCACACGCCATCATCCACGCGGGGCCGCACGTAATCATTGGATGACGCCACCTCGGCCAAAGTGCTCAGCACATCCACGGCTGCCACAGAGAGGGCGGTGCGCTGCACGGGTTCCACCCAGTCGGCCACCTTGTCACGCAATTTGGCAAACAGGTCGCGCTCCAAGTCTTTGGCGCGCTCATCTGCGCCCAAAATTTTCGCCTCCCAATCCTTCAATTCCGGCGTGATATACCGCTCGGCATTGACCAGCGTTTGCTTGCGCACAAAATACGCGGGCACTTTGTCCTGATTGGCTTTCGTCACTTCGATATAATAGCCAAATGCCTTGTTGTAGCCCACCTTCAGCGACGAGATACCGGTTTTCTCGCGTTCATTCGCCTGCAAGTTGGCGACCCAATTGCGCCCGCCCGAGGCGATTTCCCGCAATTCATCCAATGCTTTGTGATAGCCCTGTCTGATGTATCCGCCATCGCTAGTCTGAGCAGGGGGATCGTCTTCCAACGTGCATGCGATCAACTCGATCAACTCGCTCAGGTCGGGCATGCCGTGATCGCGCGCGCGCGCCAGCAAATCCGCGCGAAAGGCATGCAACGTTTCTCGCAGGGGTACCACGGCTTCCAAAGACCGCCGCAGAGCCACAATCTCGCGCGGGTTCGCCCGATTGCAACAGATCTTGGACATCAACCGCTCCAGGTCGCCCACGCCGCGCAGGGCCTCTCGCGCCTCATCCCGATACGCCGCGGATTCGACAAATGCCTGCACCGCATCCAGCCGCGCGTCAATGCGGTGGACATCCAAGAGCGGCTGAAATAGCCATGCGCGCAGGGTGCGCGCGCCCAACGGGGTACACGTCTGATCCAAAACGCCAAACAACGTGCCCTCGCGCCGACCTTCTTGAATGGTCGCAATCAACTCCAAATTGCGCTGCGTCACCACGTCGAGTTCCATCGCCGATTCAACGCGTTCGCGCGACAAGCGCGTCATGTGAGAGACCGAGCCTTTCTGATTTTCGCGCAAATAACACAGCACCCCACCCGCCGCGCGAATGCCAACGGTGAGATCATCGCACCCAAAGCCCTTGAGAGAGGCCACCTTGAAATGCTCCTTCAAGGTGTCGTACGCGTAGCGTTGTTCAAAGTGCCAATCTTCCATGTGCGTGAGCAATGCGCCGGGCATCCGCTCGCCAAACTCGGCTTCGTTGTCTTTGACCCATGACTCGGGCGCCAGCACCTCTGCCGGCCCCATGCGCGCCAGTGTTTCCCACAAATCATCTGCCGCGCGTTCAGACGCGCGGAACATCCCCGTGGATAAATCTGCGGTTGCCATGCCGAATTGATCGCCACCGACAAAAATGCCCACGAGATAATTATTGCGCTTCTGATCGAGCAACTCATCGGACAAGACCGTGCCCGGCGACACCACCTGCACCACCTCGCGGCGCACCACTTTTTTGCCCTTTTGCGGCGGCTCCATCTGCTCGCAAATCGCCACTTTTTTGCCGGCTTTGATGAGTCTTGCCAAGTAGGTATCCAGGGCGTGATGCGGCACACCTGCCAACGGGGTACCGCCGCCCGAACGCCCATTGTTGCGCGCGGTCAACGTCAACCCCAAAAGCTGAGAGGCAATGATGGCATCGTCGTAAAACGTCTCGTAAAAATCACCCATCCGAAACAGCAAAATCGCATCCGGGTGTTGCTCCTTAAAACGCTTGTACTGCGCCATCGCCGGCGTTAATTTGTGTGTCATCTTAAGTCCTCGTAGGGGCAACCCTTGTGGTTGCCCAAGCAGCATTTCAAGGGGCAATGCCCGATCATCATTTCAAGATACAAGACGTGAAGGCTTGGGGGCGTTACTCGCGACGCCCATTCTCGCCCACGGCTTTTCGATACGAATAATCGAACAACAATTCCCACTCGCGCAGTTGAATCTCGCGGCAGAGCGCGTCGTGTGCAGAACGCCCTTCGAGCGCATCGGCACACAGATCGACAAACGCGAGCGCGTCCCAATTTGCCTGCGTCGTCAAAATTTCAGGGGCATTGGAAACGCCGCTTGCAATGCGCGCGGCAGCTTTGCACAAATCGCCAAAAATCGCGTGGTGGCCCACTTTGCGAAACCAGTATTTTGAATTGGAAAAATCGGGTTCGCGGCGGTGCATGATGCCGTGCCAATAACTTCCGGTCGCGGTGTGAATGCCCTGGCTGATGGTGTGCGACGCATCCAAAAAGTTGTGATACAACCACACGCCGGAAACACAGGCATTTGCCATATCTTCATCCACGACTGTTTGACCGGCAAATGCAGACCGCACAGTCAGCGCGTTGAGCGCGCTGTTTGCCGCGGTATTCTCTTCACCGCCATCCAGGGGATTCAATCGCTTTTCGGAAATCAATTCCGCAAAAACATCGCCGTAAGTAATCGCGTCAAAAGCCATAACCTCTCTCCTTTGTTTTGAAGTATCGCGTCAATAACGCGGCGATTTACACGCCAACAATGAAAAATCGCCAGACGAGTTTCCCACCGGGAATATACTCATAATTTCGGTTTTGTGCCCGTGTTTCTCGAACCAAACCCGTTTTAGACATGCGGAAATATTTGACGTGCGTCAAGGCATTTTCCACAGTCCCTCAAATTCATTGACATTCTCATTGCACGCCCTATCTTCTGAAGCGGTCGGCAATCGAGAGCGCATCCACTGTCGGCTATTGGCCCCTTCATTTTTGCCGACCAATCGCGGCTGATGGCTACAAATCGGGAGATAACACCATGAAACTGGGCATTGTCACGTACCAAATCGCCGCGGACTGGGACGTTCCCACCATCATCGAAACCTGTGCCAAACTCGGTTACAGCGGCGTGGAACTTCGCACCACGCATGCCCACGGCGTTGAATCGCACCTCTCTGCGGAACAACGGCGGGATATTCGCAAACAATTTGAAGATGGCGGCGTTGAAATCGCGGGTTTGGGCACGGCTTTTGAATTTCATTCGGACGACCCCGGCGTTGTGCGCGAAAATATTGACGGCACCATTAAATATGCCAAACTCGCCGCGGACCTAGGCTGCGCGGGCGTGAAGGTGCGGCCCAATGGCTTGCAAACCGACAAGGGCATCTCAGTGGCACACACACTGGAACAAATTGGCACATCCGTGCGCGAATGCGCGGTCGCGGCTGCGGATATGGGCGTGCAAATCCGAGTAGAAGTCCACGGAAAAGAAACGCAAAAACCCGCGTATATGCGTACCATCATGGATTGCGCGGATCACGACAATGCCTACATTTGCTGGAACTCGAATTTGGGCGAAGTTGAAGATGGATCTGTCAAAGCCAATTTTGACCTGCTCAAACACAAAATCGGTTTGGTACACATCACGGAATTGTGCAACGAAGCCTATCCATGGCGCGAACTTTTCGCCCTCCTCAGGGCCGAAAGCTATGCGGGATATACGCTGGCCGAAATTCCCGGCAGTCCGGACGCAGCGCGTCTGCTTCAATATTACAGGGCACTGTGGAAAGCGTATCAGTAACGAGAATGTCAGGCTGCGCGCGTTCAGGATGGAATCGCCGAGGGACTAGGGCGGTTTTGTCACGGCGCGTTCGGGATGGGAGGATCGAAGTTGTACAGCGCGCGTCAGAATGGCTGACTCCTGCTCGTCGCCTGCCGACTGACCGCTGATAGCGAACATCTCATGAGCAATCAACAAAAAATTTATAACCTCAAGCGCGAACTGGCCTCGCGCTATCGACTTGCCGAAGTCCCCCAAAATCTCTGTGGCCGCAAAATATCCATCACCTGCGTTGGAGATGCCGTAAAACTCTTTGGCAAACTGGTGTGTGCGGATCCCAAGAGTATTGACGTGCGAGACGAGCGTCTGCCTTATTGGGCCACCCTTTGGGATTCCGCGCGCGTTTTGGCCGAAGTCCTGCTCTCGGATAACCCGCTCACACCGGGCGAACCGGTGCTTGAACTCGGCTGTGGATTGGGCCTTGTCTCGGCTATCGCCTGCCTCAAACGCGCGCGCGTCAGCGCCACCGATTACCAGCCCGACGCGCTCAAATTTACGCGACTCAACTGTTTGCAAATTGCGGGCATCGTCCCCACCGTGACGATTCTCGACTGGCGCGCACCACCTCACAATCAACGCTATCCCACCTTGTTGGGCGCAGACCTCGTTTACGAACCCCGTTTTTTTGATCCCCTCATTGCCACCTTCAATGCCCTTCTCGCGCCCGAGGGCCGCATTTTATTTTGCGAACCCAATCGCATCGTGGGCAAACCTTTTTTTGATCGTCTGCCCCGGGCGGGGTGGGCATTCACACCGATAACCGAGCGAAAAAACGCAACGGTGTATGAAATCAGGAGGCGTTGAGCATCACATTGCCCCACCTGTTTTTTTGTAGAGTTCGCGGGCTAGTGATTCAATTTCTGTCCGCGCAACCAATGTCTCTACGAGATGCACTGGCAAATTCGCCATCCCGCGATACAAACCACTCAGCGTGCCAGCAACTGCTGCAAACGTATCCACATCTCCGCCCGTGCTCAGCGCGCGCGTTACCGTGGGGATAAATTCTCCGCCTGAACGCAAAAACGCCTCTAACGCCACGACAATCGTCGCCTGGGCTTCGCTCGGGATGGCATCTTCTCTCATCGCTTCGGGCATCTTCTGCATAGCCGACCACGCTTCCGCTTCATCCATTGCCAGCAAGGACCGTATTTGTCCGATCAACGCGCCCGTGGATTCGCAGATCGGTCTGGCCGACCACTCGCCCACGTCCAGCACCTCGTGCACGTCCAGCGGTCGGTGCGTGACCAGATGCCCCACCACGTGGGCAAGGGCGACCGCAGGTGCAACCGCGCGGGGGTCTCGGTGCGTCACCTGACTCGCTGCTATCGCATCTTCCCGAATCTCTTCACCCGTTGCCCAATGCCACAGGCCCACCGGCGCGATTTTCATGACCGCCCCATTGGACGGTTTGTCGCTCGACGCAGCCTCAGACCACCCCACCCCGCGATCCAAGCGTTCCAGCGTCTCTCGAAACGCCGCGCCATAAGAATGCAGGCTTCCCCGCCGCCACATCGCCAAAAACCGATGGGCTATATCTTCGGGATCGACCTTTCCGCACGCCAAAATCGACTCGACCAACACGAGGGTCTGCTGCGTATCGTCTGTATATTCTCCGGCAGATAGCGTCACCACGCCCGCCCGATTGACCCGATCGCGATAGCGATCGGTCAGGCCCTCCACTGCCAAAATCCGTTCCCGCGCCCACCCCTCGCAAAAACTGCCCAGGGCATCGCCAATTGCCCCGCCCAACAGCGCGCCCACAAACAAATCTTCAACATCGACATCTTCCGGATATGCTTCCCAATAATCAACCATCGCGCAAAATCTCCTTGGGAATGGCCTCATCGCGCATCTACGACATGGCGAAATGCCCGAATGTGATCGGGCGTTGTTCCGCAACACCCGCCGATCAAGAATCCGCCCGCGTCCAACAAGTCCCCCACGCGCCGCGCCATGTCCTTTGGGCCTTGGGAATACGACGCCTGTTTGGTCGCGTTGTCCAGCGTGGGCAACCCCGCATTGGGATAGGCCATCAACCGCTTGTTTTTTATGCCGCGATCCGCGAGTGCTTTTTGCATCTGCTTCGTGCCCTCAATCGCATAAGGCATGCCCGTGTGCTCGGTCTTGCGCGTTTCCGCGCCGCAGTTCAAGCCCAAAAGCTGCACGCCATCGAGCAGATTCTCGCCATCTGAAAATTCGCCACTCGCCAGCACATCCAGCACATCCGCGGGCGAAACGCCCCAATCCGTGCGATAAATCGGCGCGCCCGTCTTGCGGTCTTGGGTCAATTTATACGTCATATTCACGGCGATGGGCAACCCCGTCTGTCGCGCGATGTCGACCGCGATAGCCGCTTCTTTGGCCGAAAACTGCGTCTCGATGACCAAAAAATTGACCCCGCCTTGGGCCAGGGCATAAATCACGCGTTCGTGCGCGGCCCGCACCTCCGCGTTGGGAATGCCAAAATCCGTATCGCCGGCGTCAGCTTCAATCGCGCCGGGGGATGGCCCAATAGAGCCGCCCACATAAACCGCTTTTCCGCTTTCTTCAACCGCGCGCCGCGCGTGTTGGACGGCTAGTGTGGTCAATTGCTCGGCATCATCCCCATCGGCATCGGCCATCGCCAGATGCAAGGGCGACACCACAAATGTGTTGCTGCCAATGGCATCTGCCCCCGCATCTATGTATGCGCGATGCACCGCCACGACCTCGCCCGGATGCGACAGATTGGCGAGGGCACTATTTGCCAGATGCACACCCCGCGCAAATAATTGCGAGCCAAACCCCCCATCGTACACCATCGGGCGGTCATCTGTAAGGCGTTCTGCAAAAGATGTCATAGGCTCATCCTTTTGAACTGACACCCCTCGACAAACACGTCGAAAAAGTCGGGCGTCGTCTCCAGTTCCACATGCTCGATCCGCTTCACCAGGTGCTCGACCACATCGCGCTGTTTCCGCGATAGCAACACCTCGCGCGCGCCCAATATCGCGGCATTCCCCACCTTTTCAATGCGATCTGCCCGCACGGGTGCCAGAAAACCGATGTCAATCGCATTTTGCACATTGACGTAATTGGCAAACCCCCCCGCCAGATAAAGCCGCTGGATTTGATCAGGTGCAATGCCAAACTCGCGCATCACAATCAATTGCCCGCAGTAATTCGCGGCCTTGGCCTGCGCCAGATTGCTCGCATCTTCGCGCGTCAGCGCAATGCCGTGCTCGGGCACGACCATCATTTCAAATTGCTTGCGGTTGGCAAACGCGCCCTTTTCCGTCATGAGACCGCGCCGCCGAAGTTCGGCCAACAAATCGATCAAACCCGACCCGCACAAGCCCATGGGCACGCCGCCGCCAATCGCGCGATACGCGAACCGACCCTTTTCCCACACCCCGGATTCGATGGCCCCCTCTTGCGCGGGCATGCCACATGCGATGCCGCGCCCTTCAAATGCCGGCCCTGCCGGACAGGATGCCGCCACCAACCGCTCGCGATTGCCCACCACCACCTCGGTGTTGGTGCCCACATCCATCAGCATAAACACCGCGTCCTGCTCCCCCATGCCCACGGCCAGCATATCCGCCGCCACATCGCCGCCCACATGACTTGCAATGAGGGGCATGCCATAGACGCGCGCTTTGGGATTTGCCCGAATGCCCAACCGCCTGCTGCTTTCGCACAACGCGGTTGTGGTGCGCTTTCCAGTCAGATAGTCGTGTTCAATTTGAGATTTGTAGGGCTTTTGTCCAATGCTCTGCACATTGAGCCTGAAAAATAGATCGCGCATCGTGGCATTGCCCGCCACGACGATCTCGTAAATTTCTTGTCGCGCAAAACCCAATGTTTCGCCCAACACCAGAATTTCGCGGTTGATCGCATTTACCAGAGCCTTCCACAACTCATTGGGATATTCGCCATCGTAAGAAATGCGATACATCACATCGCTGCCGCCAAAACGCTGGGGATTTTCATAAGACGCCATCGCAACGCTCTGTCCGGATTCTAAATCCACGAGATCCATCACAACTGTCGTGGTGCCCACGTCAATCGCCAACCCATAGATATGCCCCCGAAACCGATCGATGTCCTCCCCGTCGTAGAGAACCCGACCCCCTTTGCGCGTGACCACGGGATCGAGGTGCATCTTTTTCTTTTCGCTCACGGTCAAAATTTGCGGCGCGCGGCGCAGGGGCACAAATGCAACTTCCGCGTCTAAATCCACAACTTCGGCTTGACAGGCCAGTCGGTAATTGTCAGATAAAAAAGACTCGGCCTCGGTTTTGGGACACAGCGCCGCCATCCCCTTCGCGATTTCCACCACGCATTCATGGCATATTCCCGACCGAAAACACGACGTTGGCACCTGAACGGCCAGATCATCGGCATAATCAAAAATCGTCTTGCGCGCTTCGAGTTGCTGCACTTGACCCGCGTGTGCGATCGTTCCCGTTCCCTTTTTTTGGGATTTGAGCGATGTTTTCATTTTTTGGTACGCGTCTGGATCCGCTTCCCAAGCCGTGCGATAATCGAGGTTGTCGTTGCTAACACATTGAAAAAGCACCCCATCGGGTGCTGGCTTGCGCTGAAATTGACATCCAAATTTGGCCGTGCATTCGCTGTTCTTATTTTTGTACGGACAGCGCGTCGAGGCCTGTTCATCCGCGTGCTGCACAATATCCGCAAAAATCTCAGACATGCGATCCAACCGCTGTTGATAGGCTTCTCGATCTATTTTTTTCATAACAAATACCATGAGCGGTCAGCGGTCAGCGGTCAGCCCCCGCCCAATCCCCAAATCCCGAAGGCGAGACGTAAGAAGTGAGAGGGCCGCCCTACCCCAACCCTGAAGGCGAGAAATTGCTAACAGAACGAGCAATCCTGAAATTCCGGTCATGATTTCCTCCGCCTTTTTGAAGGTTAGGGGTTGGGATGGCTAATTGCTGACTGCTGAGAGACCTGCATAATCTGCGTAATCTGCGGATGGTTTTCATCCGTGATCGCACCCTGCACTCACGCATTCTCCGCCTCCCACTCCCGCAACAATTGCTTCGCCAATTCCACGCAGGCGAGGGCGTTTTCACCGTAGCCATCCGCGCCCATATCATCGGCAAATTCCTGTGTCACGGGCGCGCCGCCCACCATGATTTTCACATCGTCTCGCAGATCTTCGTCGATAAATGCCTCAATCGTCTTGCCCATATTTGGCATGGTCGTGGTCAACAGCGCGGACATGCCCAGCAAATTGGCCTCGTGTTCTTCAACCGCTTCGATAAATTCATCTTCCGATGTATCCACGCCGAGATCGTGGACGACAAACCCGGCACCGCGCAACATCATAATGCACAAATTTTTGCCAATATCGTGCAAATCGCCCTTGACCGTGCCCATGATGACCGTGCCCATGGGCTCAACGCCCGAAGCCGACAAGATGGGTTCAATGTGCGCCATCCCCGCCTTCATCGCGCGGGCACACGCCAAGACTTCGGGTACAAAAATAAAATTCTCCCGGAATTTGATCCCCACAATGCCCATGCCGGCGATCAAGCCATCGTCCATAATCTCCAGCGCGCCCACCCCGGCATGGAGGGCTTCGCGGGTCAATTCGTCCACCTCGTGATGCGCCCCATCGATCAGCGCGGCAGCGATTGCCTGCATCTCGGCATTCGCCCGCGAGAACAGCGCGATATGGCGTTGGATCTCGTCGGGACGTTCCAAAAATTCTTCTATCTCTTCTCTGATAAACGCATTTTGAATATCAGATAACTCAGCCATGTGATCTCCCCGCATGCCAATCTATGACCGCCTTCGGGATTTCTTTCAAATTTTCAATGGCTGTCTGCAAGGGAATCGCACACTCAGGCCCCACCAGATGCACGCCCGCATCGAGGTTCTGATACACTTCTTCGCGCACGGTTTGCGGCTCTTTTGCAAACAGGGTTTCCGGGTTGTTGATATTGCCCACCAGCGCAATCCGATCCTTCATCACCTCAATCGACTCATGGGGATCGTTTTTGGAATCGTAGTGAAATGCCGCCATGCCCGTTTGCGCGATGTATTCCATCCGATCAATGGTGCGCCCGCAAATATGCAAAATCAGCGGAATGGGAATGCGCTCGGCAAACTCGATGTGCAACTCGCGCAAATACCGGTCGTAATAATCGCCGCTGACCAGATCGCCCGTCGCGTGATCGGGCAGGGTGAGGGCATCGGCCCCCGCTTCAATTTGCGCGATGCCAAAGGCAACGGTCACGTCTTTCAATTTGTCGAGAATCTGCCGCGTGTGATCCGGGTCGTCCAATGACAACAGCAAAAAATTCTCCACGCCAAAACAGTGATACGCCAACGACCACGGCCCCATGGTCTTGCCGATAATCGCCACCTCATCGCCGTAAACTTTTCGCAAAATGCCAATGGCCTCCAGCACGCATTTTGTATCGGGATGGGTGAGTAAATTCGACGGGATTTTGATATCCTCCGCCGTCTGCCAGATCGGTTCGCTCATTTTTACCGTGGGCCAGTTGTCCTTCTGCTCCCACTGAATTTTGCATCCCAATGCCGATGATTCTTGAATGATCGTAAACACCGGCATGATCGTGTCAAACCCCAGTTCCGTATAACCCGTTGCAGCCAACCTCGCCATGAGATCTGGCTGGCGATTGGCCTGCGGAAACGGCGCATCTACCAGATCCATCAATTCCACAGTGGCCACCGAAGTCGGATTGCACGTTGGGGGGCGATCCACGGGTGCGCGCTCAAGTGCTGCCAACACGCGTTCGCGGGGTTTCATCGGTGCGATTGTCTGTTCGTGCATGTTTGTCTCCGTTGTGGCGGATATTTGTCTTTGATCTGTGTCAATACGCCCTTGAAGGAATATGCTCCAGCGATGATCATTTTACGTTCTTCCCCATTCAATCGGCACTTGAGAGACTTTTTCATTCCCCGAAGGCTGATGCACGGGCTTGCCCATCGATCTCATTTTTAGCCTTCCCCCGTAAAAATCTACAATGCGCTCGCGGGCGGTGTCACAAAATATTTCGTCCCTGTCAATCAACACGGCTCTGCGGTTGTGCTTGAGTGCCGCAATTGCTGTACTTCCCACACCGCCATACGGGTCCAAAACCCAATCGTCTTCACGGGTCATGGACAAAACACATCGCGCCACGAGTTCAATGGGAAACTGACAGGGATGTGCTGATATTTTTTCCGGGTGATTGGATTTGACATTGGGAATATCCCAAACGCATGCGTCAAATTCCGATTTTAATAACGCCCAGAAATCCGAAGGATTTTTGCCCAACGGATTGCCGCTGGGCATCCCTTTTTTAGGTCCCTTAAAATGCCTCTTGCCGGGATATTTAGACGGCACGCGAACGGGATCCAAATTGAAAATGTAATGCTCGCTCTTGGTGAACCAAAGCAGCGTTTCATACCGGCCAGAAAAGCGTTTCCTGGCGTGCAACCCATGTCCAAAATGCCATACGATCCTGTTTCTCAGTTGCAACCCCAAACTTTTGAACACGGGATAAAAGTAGATGTCAAGCGGATAAACCTCGCCCTTATCAACGTAATTCCCCACTTGCCAACACAGACTGCCATCCGATTTCAGCATGCGTACCAATTCGGTTATGACGATTTTCTGGTCTTCTAAATAAGACTCCAAATCGATCTTTTTTTCGTAAGTTTTCCCGATGTTATACGGCGGCGAACTGATGATAAGACTGAAAAATTCATCGGGCAGTTTTCGACACGTCTTGAGCGCGTCATCCCGTATCACACTTATTTTTTGTTTGGGATGAAAGTGCCTCGAAATTTCTGGTCTCTCCCTATCAGCGGGCAGGTTTAATTGTGTCATTGTGTTTTCCCAATGCAGCGTGATCCAGACTTGTAGGGACAGCCCTGAGTGACGCGAAGGCTTACTAATTTTGCGCGCTCGGTGCAGAGAGCACACCCCGACTAGCAGTCTGTTCCAATTCTCTCAAAACCGACCGCACATTGGGCGCGCGCACGAGCAGAACGCCCACCAGACCGTGGTGTGCAACACCACAATCAAAGCGCACCTGATCTTCTGTGTCTGCCACTTTCTCCAATTCGCCCAGCTTTGCAAGCCCACCAGCCACCAGTCGAACGCGCCGCTCCACGCCTTTTTCACGGCGGTCAGCCGTTATGTGATATACCCCATCAGATCGGGCAATTGCCGAAATATGCAATCCCGATTTCTTGTCCAGAATGGTCAAAGGACGCACAGACACACCGCCATCCATGCCCTGTTTGCACGCTTCCAAAAACAGCCGCTTCACAGCCAGCAGATGCGTGGCACCACACGGGAAACGCAACAATCCATCGGGCGTTTCTTCCATTCCGCCCAACACCCGCATCGCCCGTTTGACCGAATCAATCCGCGCTTGTGCCCCATCCAGTTGGCTATACGTGTGAACGCCAAATACCGCGCCCCGCGCGTTTTCCTGCCGATACAGCCCAATTGTGATATCGCGAAAATGAGCGTCCATCGACAGCAATTCAATTCGCCGTCCAATATCCAAAGTCTGTCCCATGAGAATCCTTTGTAAGTACGTAAGACGCAAGATGTAGAGGCAACCACAGGGGTTGCTCGATCATCATTTCATGATACAAGACATGAGGGGGGCTCTCGCTCCTCATTCCTCGCGTCTCACTCCTCGCGTCTCGCGTCTTACCCTCCAAACACATAGTGATACACGGCTTTGGCGAAACCGTCGTTTTCGATGTGATCGGTGTGAAAAATATCTTCCCCTGCCACGGCCCGATGTGTTGCCGCATCCGCATTGCCCATCAACACACCGGTTCCGGCCGCGCGCAACATGGGCAAATCATTATTGCCGTCGCCCACGGCCATCGCGTCGTCGAGACAGATGCCCAGGTGATTGGCTATCGCCGCGAGTGCCGCGCCTTTGTTCACATCTGGGTGCATCACCTCAATGCGCCCCACCACGGCCCATGCCATATAAATTTGATCGCCAAATAAACCTCTCAAATCGCCAACGGTCTCGTCTGCATGCCCGACTTGGGGCAATAACATAATTTTGGGCGGCGCGGTCAACTTTTTTGCCCGTATCCGCTGTGCCAGATCAGCATCCACATCGTAGATCATATCGGTCATGGCGGCAACCGCGCGACTCATCTGTGTTGTGCGGTCAGTCATATACACTTCGCGGATCCCCTCGGGATCCAGATCACAGCGGCAATACACAAAATTCATCAGCCGTTCGTCGGCATATTGGATCAGCGACAAAAACACATCATCGGGCAAACGCTGCTCGTGCATGATCTGACGGCGGTTCTGCATGGATTTTGGCGCGAAAACCATCGCCCCATTGTAACACCCCACATAGAGCGCGTCTGCCACATCGGGATGGCTCGAGAACGGACTTTGATTGCGCTCAAAATTGCGTCCGCTCATCGACGCCACAGCCACGCCGCGATCCAACAACGCTCGAATCGCCGCCATCGAAACATCCGACGGCGTATTGGCGTGATTTAAGATCGTCCCATCCAAATCAAATGCCACCAACTTGATCAACGTAAGATATCCTCGGTATTATTTTTTGACACTCAAAGCAACTGCCTCGGGGCGGGGAAGTTGGACTATGATCTCGCGATAGCGTCTCTCAATGATTCCTTGCGATCTTTTTGTTTTTGTCTCCTGTTTCCTCTTCATAATACACCTCCTGAGGAGAGCGAATCTCCAAGGGGGATACCGCTGAAAATTCCAACTTACCAAAATGTCCACTCGTTGAACAGTGGCAATCGCGATATGCAGTGCATCTACACGTTGGACATAGCCAACGACGGCATCTTCAATTCGCGCCTTTCGTAGTTTGGCCCTCTTTCAATCTACCAACGGCAACCGAACTGCCCCACCGCGCTCTGCCGAACGGTGAACCGCTTCGGTAAATTCCATATACTTCATCCCCTCGTAAAAGCTGGTATCGCCCTGGGGGCCACCCTTGATGGCATGGATAAAATCGGCTTCCACAGTCCATTCGGCGACTTCATCTTTGGGAATCGGAATTTCTTTCAGGCCGGAATCGCCCGTCTTCGCGCCGAGAATTTGCGATTCCATATCGTAGCTCAATGTGCCTTCGCTGCCATGGGCTTCAACAACGGACGGGCCACCGCATTGCGCCACACCCGAAAACAAAAACGCCGCGCGCGCGCCATTTTCCATTTTGCCCATGACATGCGCCATATCCGGCGTTTCAACCGGCCCATAGCCAGACCCGTCAGGCAGGGATCGCATTGGGGTAAAAATTTCAGTCTCCGCCATCACAGTCGCCATATACCCAAACACGCGGGCCACGCGCTCAACAGTAATGCCCATCCCCAGAATGTTCAGCCCCGAATACCGGCGGATCTGTCGCCAGTGCAAAGGTTCGCCCGCATCCCAATAGCGACCGCCCAAGTCGCGCACATAAACGTGAAAAATATCGCCCAAATACCCCTCATCCACCAACCGCCGCAAAAAACGCCCGCCCTTCCACGGCGGTGCCGGACAAATTTGCGTCACCAAATTGGACTCCTGTGATCTGGCGTACATCTGTCTGGCCTCGCGCAAATTCATCGCCATGCGCGCCTGTACAAACGCGTGTTTGCCCGCGTCCAAACACGCCAAAACAAATTCACAATGCTTGTAGGGCCACGTGCCGATCATCACCGCGTCGATATCGCTTCGGCGCAACAACGCATGGGGATCGGTCATCGCCTCGGCCGACAGGCTCTGCTCCGCGATCACTTGTTCCCCGCTCGCCACACTGCGGTTGCAAATCGCCACGACCTCGGCCGCGTCAATTTTTGCCAACCCCGGAAAATGCCGACTCCGAAAAATACCGCCCGCACCAATGATGCCGATGCGAATTTTATCTGCCATTTTTTACCTCACTTGGAAAATGTGCGAATTGACGAATTTGCAGAACAGGCGTGCGTCGCTACCGTGAATGCCCTTTGCCCAGGTATTTGAAAAAGTCGCTGCTGGGAGGGATCACAACCGTCGTGCCTTCGCCCAAGGTTTTTTCATAAGCTTCGAGGGTGCGCCAAAATTCAAAAAAACGCGGGTCTTGCTCAAAGGCATCGGCATAGATACGCAATGCCTCGGCATCGCCCTCGCCGCGAATCAACTGGGATTTCTGCAGGGCTTCGGATGTGAGGGTCTTGACATCGAGGTCGGTTTCCGCGCGAATTTTCGTGGCAATTTCTTCCCCTTCCGCGCGGTATTCCTTGGCCTGCCGCGCGCGTTCTGCGCGCATGCGATCAAAGACATTGGCTTTGTTTTCCAGCGGCAAATCCGCGCGTTTGATCCGCACATCAACGATATCAATGCCCAGTGCGAGCGCGGTCTCGTGGGACCGCTCCGTCACTTTTTTCATAATTTCCTCGCGGCTCGTAGCCACAATCTCTTCCAGCGTGCGTTGCCCGAGTTCTTCTCGCACCGCGGAAAAAATAATATCATCCAAGCGCGATTGTGCATACGCCACATTTTGCACAGACACCAAAAATTTCAATGGTTCTAAGACGCGCCACCGGGCGAAGTTATCGACAATCAGGTTTTTCTTATCCTGCGTATAAATCTGCCTCGGATCGGCATCGCTGTACAGCAGGCGATCTTCAAAGATGTGCAATTGCTGAATGAACGGAATCTTAAAATTCAGGCCCGGGGTCTGCACCGTGCGAACGGGCTGTCCAAATTCCGTGACAACGACCTGCTCGCGTTCATCCACAATATAACACGACGCTTGCAGCAAAATACCCGCTGCGATCAAAATGACCCCCAGAGTCACCAAGTTACGCATCTTACTTTCCTCCTCCAATTGGCTTTTGCAGATTGAGAACATTGAGAATACCACCCTTGCCATCGGATTCGACGATGTACTTTTGCATGTCGGGCAGGATTTTTTCCATTGTTTCGAGGTAGAGGCGCGTTTCCGTCACGTCTTTTGCTTTGCGGTATTCTCTCAGCACCTCCATAAAGCGGTCGGCATCGCCCTGTGAGCGCTTGACCCGCTCCACCTTATAGGCTTCGGCTTCTCGAATCATCTTTTCGGCTTCACCGCGCGTTTTTGGAATGATGTCATTGCGATATGCTTCTGCCTCATTGCGAAGTTTCTCGCGGTCTTCTCGCGCGCTGGCGACATCCTTAAATGCATAATCGACTTCTTGGGGTACAGACACCGTCTGCAACTTGGCCTGATCCACGCGCACGCCGAGGTTGTAGAGATCGAGCACCTTCTGAACCTGCTGCTGAATCTCTTCCTGAATTTGCAGTTTGCCTTCGGTCAGTGCCTCATCAATGGTATGCTGCCCAATGACCTGACGCAATGCCGCCTCGGTCACATCTTTGATGGCTTTTCGCTGATCGTTGACTTGAAACAAATAGTTCTGCAAATCGCGGATGCGATACTGAACGATCAACTCCACATCCACGATGTTCTCATCGCCTGTCAACATCATGGACTCGGCGGTCACCTTTTGATACCTCGGCGTGGGGCTTACGCTGATGGTGCGAAAACCGACCTCGAGGCGTTTCACCTCTGACACGCGCTCTTTTTCAACGCGCTCAATCGGCGCGGGCAGATGGTAGTGAATCCCAGGATCGGCCAGCTTCACTGCCTGCCCAAATCGAAACACCACCGCTTGTTCATCTTGTCGCACGGTATAGATGCCACTGCCCAACCAGAGCAACACCAGCACAATCAACCCGTAATAGATCATCTTCGGGTTAAATTGCAAATCGAAATTCGGACGATTTGGAAACTGATATTCTTGCATCAGGCCCTCCTTTCAGGACCGGGGAAAACGCCGTTTAACACGGCACATCGACCCGTCTGCGCGTCCCGCACAGGCAGGTCTTCGGGGGTTAAAAATTGGCCTATTTGCCCAATGCCTTCAATCCCGCGCAAACACACATTGATGCCCGCCACGCGGTTGGCAAAACGACTGGCAATGGTGCGATCACCCGTTTGCAAAAAGGCCCAGGTATAGCCCATCAAAAAGGTATCGCCACACCCGGTTTCGTCACAGGGTTCGCCCGTGGGCGCGGCGTCGAACCGATCGATCGCGATATCCGCGCGATCATTTTGAAAAATTGTCTCAGAACCGCGATGGCTGCGCGTAAGCATCAAGACCGAAGGCCCCGCAGACAGCACGCGCTTTGCAAAACGGATCGTTGCATCCCGTCCATCCAGGGTTTCGCCGGCGAGCAACGCGCCCTCCTGTTCATTCATCTGCACGACATCCACGCATCCGATCCATTTTTTCCACTGCACAGGCACGCGCCAGAACCGGCGGCGATTTTCGTCCATGCCCAAGGTCAAGCTGTGGACATCCATCAACAACAAACCCGTGGCCGATCGCCGCGCGCGCTGCGCGGTTTCGAGTGCCAGTTCCATCCCGGTGATAAAATTGAAGCACATCGCATCGCAATCCAAAAACGGTTTCATTTGCTGGAAGGAAATCTGTGGGACATCATTTTGCAGGGTTTCCCGTTTGCGCCCTTGCGCGTCGTAATCCAAAAAGCAATGGGGATTTTTGCTCGATACAAACCGAATGCCATCGAATTTGACGTGGGGATATGGCGCGAGCTTTTCCCGCACCACGGCCTCCATATCTGCCCCCACATTGCAGATCGGATAAATCGCCGCACGAGGCGCGATCTCGCCCAGTGCCAAGATGCTGTACAACAAACCGCCGTAGCTTTCGGTTGTCACGCCATCGGCGGTGTGAATGGTATCGCGATTAATCGTGCCAAGCAGCGCGATGTGCAGGGTGGGTGTGTTCCACAAGGTCGGGTCTCCTATTGTTTCTTAGAAGGACGGTTTGAAGCCGTCTTTGCCTTCGCCTATCTCGGGCAACCTATCTTTCAAAATATGGAACACGTCATGGTAGTGTTCCAAGTATCTATCTTGAAACGCGTGTCTATCGCAGCCGAGCTTTTCTGCCATCAAATCGAACGCTTCCTCGCGGGTGGCGGCGACGAATTTGCCTCGCTGGAAATGGAACGGATGGGCGATGAATTTTCTGACACCCGTTTTTATTAGGCTGTCCGCGAAAACATCGGGCTTGCTCACCAACAGCAGCGGCGTCATGGTAATGCAGGCGTCAACGCCGGCGACCTGCGCGTTGCCAGCAACTCAACGGCGTTCTCCTTGACATCGACCCAATGCCCCCAAGTGTCGCGCTTCTCCTTTGAGCGGCTGAAGAAAGCCGCGTAGCAATAGGTGCAGCCAAAAGTGCAGCCACTATACGGGTTCAAAGAGAAGTCATAAGCATCCAGAAACCCCGTGGCGCGGGTCAACACGCTCCGGGCAGTTGTGTAAGCAACCTCTGTTTTGCCGATGTGGGACAAACGCGCGGCACTCATCTTCTCGACATCGCCGCCAAATAACGCCATTGGAGGATTTTTGACAGCCATATCCATCCCGCTCTTGGGAAAATGCCTGCCTATCGGCAGGAAAAAAAAATAAAAAGAATATCATCCGCGACCGCTTCATTCAATTTAATGCCCAAAACGAAGCATCGCAAGGGCTAAAGCCCGACTCTCTACGGCCATCGCGCTCATTCACCCCGCCTCCACAATTTGCATGTCGTGGAGCGCGGTCGCATCTAATTCTCGTCTCAACACCGCGCAAGAGGCCAGGTCCGGATCGCGATCTAACAGTGCCTGTGCTTCTCGACGCGCGGCGGCAATTACCGCGCCATCGCGGGCGAGATCGGCAAAGTGAAACCGCGGAAAGCCGGCTTGTTGCGTGCCAAAAATATGGCCGGGTCCCCGGATGCTCAAATCGGCTTCCGAAATCTCAAATCCGTCCGTTGTTCGCGCCATCGCGTCGAGGCGTTTGCGCGCCTCATTCGACAGCGCGTCCGGGGGATCGGCAATTAAAATACAGTACGATTCGCATGGCCCGCGGCCGACGCGCCCGCGCAATTGGTGCAACTGCGACAGCCCAAAACGCTCCGCGTGTTCGACCATCATAACCGTCGCATTGGGCACATCCACACCGACTTCAACAACCGTTGTCGCGACCAGTGCATCCAGATCCCCGCGCCTGAAAGCCGACATCACAGCCTCTTTTTCTTCGCGCTTGAGCCGACCGTGAAGCAGGCCCAAGCGAAAGTTGGAAAGCGCGCCGCGTTGCAGGTCTTCACACGCGGCAGTGGCTGCTTGCAGGTCGCTTTTTTCGGACTCGGATACGAGGGGATAAACAATATATGCTTGACGCCCCTGTTTCAGTTCGCTCTGCAAAAATGCCAGTGCTCGCTCGCGGTCGCGCGCAAAACGCCACCCCGTCCGCACGGGCATGCGACCCGGTGGCAGCGCGTCGATGACGGTCACATCCAAATCTCCGTACAGGGTAAGGGATAGGGACCTCGGAATAGGCGTGGCTGTCATCACCAGAAGATGCGCCGCATTGCCCTTTTCGCGCAACACGGCGCGCTGCACCACGCCAAATCGGTGTTGTTCATCCACCACGACCAATCCCAGATCGGCAAACGCGACGTCATCTTGCAACAGCGCGTGCGTGCCCACCACCAACGCGATTTCTCCAGACCGCAATCCGTCCAGCACCTCGGCGCGCTGCGCCTTTCGCATGCGCGCGGTCACCCATGCCACCTCCAAGCCCAATGGCGCGACCCATTCTCGAATGGTCTGGACATGTTGCGCGGCCAAAATTTCTGTGGGCGCCATCAACGCGGCCTGCGCGCCGCTGTCTGCGGCACACAACATCGCCAGCAGGGCCACGAGGGTTTTGCCAGACCCGACATCGCCCTGCAACAGGCGATGCATCGCCACGGGGCGCTGTAAATCTCGCCCGATCTCTGCAACGGCACGCGCTTGCGCGCGCGTCAACTCAAAGGGTAAACGCGCCACCAATTGTCGCGCCAGCGATCCATTGGGCGCGAGAACGCGTCCTCGCGCGCGTTGGCGCGAGCGTTTTCTGCGCCCGATATGCAGTTGGACATAGAGAATCTCGTCAAAAGCCAACCGCTTTCGCGCGGCATCCACATCTGCCATGGCGTCTGGAAAATGGATTTTCTCAATTGCCTCGCGCAGGCCCATCACACCGCACCGCTGCCGAATCTCCGCGTCCAACGGCTCTTCGATCTCATCGCCAACGGCTTCTAACGCCGCGAATAACAGGCGGCGAAGCGCGCGTGCCGTGAGCCGGTCTGCCTTCATCTTTGCCGTCGTCGAATACAGTGGGATGATGCGCCCGGTATGCAACCGCTGATTGTCTTCGCCCTCATTTGCCAGCACTTCTATTTCCGGATGCACCATTTGCAAGGTGCGCCCAAACCGCGTCAATTTCCCCCCTAGTGCCACGACATCGCCTGCGCGATATAAATGTTTGAAATACTGGATTCCGCCAAACCACGTACACACAACCGATCCGGTCTGATCTTCAACCGTCATCACAAAGTGCCTGCGCTTGCCCGGGATCACCTGCATGCTCACAATCTCGCCGACCGCGGTGACTTCCCGATCGAGCGGCAGATGTGCAATCCCAACTTCGGTGGACCGATCCACATACCGATAGGGCACATACAGCAGGAGATCGCCCACCGCGGCGATGCCGACGTTTTCCAACACTTTTTCGCGCTTCAGTCCAATACCCGGCAGGGTTCTCAGGGGTTGGTTCAAATTCGAGAGCATAAGTGCGGGATGTCCCAAAAAGGAAAATGAGGCCAAACCCTCAACCAATCGAATCCATGTAATTTCGGCCAATAAAGTAGAACCCGCCATCTCGCTTGAAAAGTCGTGGCCTACCTATCTGGGCGCGTATGAATTTATAGGTCTCCGTCAGATTCACTTCTCTGATCAAACGAAACGCCCCATCGGTAAAATGCATCCGTTGGATGCCATCCAGACCTCGTGTGCTTAAAATGTATCCGTCTTCATATCGTATGAAGGACGTCTCATTGATAGGGGTGCTGCCAAAGGTCTTTGTGAGATTAGCCACAAACTGCCAACTCTCCCCATTGTCATCGGATCGAACCACATCCACATTGGGACTGCCATTCCGATAATGCCGGTAAGGCGTCAGGAGCATCCAGGTCGCCTCGCCCTCCGTCAGACATTCAAACGCATATACATACTCTGTACCGTTGATGTCCCCGAGTTTTTCCCCGCCTTTGAAATGCACACCATTATCCGAAGATCGATACGCAAGAAGCCCGAATTTATCTTTCGAGTCTGGGAAATGCGGATCCATGTACAGGCCGATATCGCCATTGGAGAATCGGGCAAATTCTCCGTTCTGGATCGTGAAACCATCCAGATGCGCTACAATTTTCCGATCCGAAATCGCCCCTGTGGTGGGATCGTACCGAAACATCTCCCAGTCAGCCACTGGTTCTGTGTTGTGCCGGGTGCCGCGTTTGTACGCAACCAGGGCATTGTGTTTGTCTAAAAACAAAAGGTGAGGTGCCTTCACATAGGGCAACGTTCCCAGTTCTGTGGCCCGTATGAGAATTTCCTGAGTTTTGTAACAAGGCAAAATACCGGATGCGTTTTGGGTATGCGGTTGAATCGTTAAAGGTCTCAAGTAGCGTCACCCCGTTTTATGATCCACCGGTTGTTATTTTTCCTCTTTTTTTTTGCCTTCCTCACCTGCATCCTCTTTCTTTTTTTTGCGCCTGTTCTTAATCGCTTTAATTTTTTCGAGCACATCGGGCGCGTACTTGAGCAAATCCCCGAGCGACATGCTCTTGTCTTCAAGGGGAAGAAGTTGTGCTTTGCCCTTTTGAATGACGATAAAGGCCACGGGTTGCACAGATCCCCCGCCGCCTGTGCCACTGCCTCCGTCGTCTTTCGCGCCCTGCCCGCCTCCCGCGCCAAATCCAAAGGAAATTTTGGACACGGGTATAATGGTGATATCGCCTGCGACAACGGGCCCGCCCACCACGGTTTCGGTTTTCACGATCTCACGCAACTCGTGTAACATCGTTCGCACCACATCTTCAATTGCCATGTCGCCTCCCAGATGAAAACTGTACGTAGATTACGCAAATGAACAGCAACTACAACGCCCGTGTCCTTCGCGGATCATAGGATCAACCCGCGACGCGCGCGACGCGTTTGGCTTTGCGCTGTGTCCACCAGATCTTCGCGCCCAAGAATCCGCCGCGCGCGGCCAAAGCGAGCGCAGCAAATAACAAGCGATAGAGATAAATTGAGAACCGCAATGATCCCGACCCCGCAAAGCGCGGCTGCACAAAATCCGGAGTCAGGGAAATGCGAACGCGTTTGCCAACGACGCGCTTAAACGCTTCAACATATCCAAAGAGACGCCCCGTAAAAGCGGGATCGCCCACCCCCAACTCCAAATCCAACGCCGCGCGCTGAAATTGAATCATTTTCGACACACGCGTCACAAACCGCATCAGAATGGGGCGCGCGGCCGCGGCATAGCGCAGGTGTTGTTTCGCCTGCACGCACCGCGACCAATAGGAGGGTTTTGCCGCTGCCGCCGCGTCTGCCTTTTTGGTCCGTGTATCCCGCTCTGGTTCAGCGGAAATATCCACTTCTGCATCCCCAGCGGAATATTTCTCTTTCGGACGCCACACGGTCCAGCACCCCAAAACTACGCGCACTTGCAACCCTCTTTCGTCAAACTCGCAAACAGCGCCACATAACCCGCCCCAACCGCGCGCAAAACCAGACACATTGTAGCCCGCTTCGCGGTAGAAACCCGCTGCGCCGACCCGGAGTGGCAAAACAAAGAAAAGCACCAGAACAGCGAGGAAAAGACCCAGCACGAGCACAAGGCCGATGAGAATTGCCGCAAGCATGATGCACTCCAATCAACCACCGATGAAAAACGAGAAAACGCAAACGCGCAAGTAGGGAGGGATGGGATTGCAAAAATAGGGGAAAAAAGAGTCTTAAAGTCAAGCAGTTTTGCCTCTGCACTTGACACAATGGGCTGTAGATTGCAATATAAGTAGCGTTCTGTCAGTTTTATCGTCTCATGGAAAATCGGAAAAACGAACCGGATCGATGAACAGGAGCCTTTATGACGGCACTTCAACAAGTCAAAAACTGGGCGGCAGAGAAACGGATTTCTGCCCCGGCATATCGAGCACTTTCGCAATGGCTGACCGATCCGGCCTTTGCCGACTTTGTACCGGAAATTCAATGGCTCATTGAAACAGAAGAGATAGACGAACTCGAGGATGCGTTTCGCGCGCCCATTGCATTTGGCACGGGTGGCATTCGGGGCAAGATGGGGCCTGGCCCCAATCGAATCAATCTGAGAACCATTGGAGAAGCAGCGCAGGGCCTGGCGCAATACATCCTCAAATCGGGCATTGAAACCGCCAGAGACATGGGCGTAGTCATCGCGCACGACACGCGCAATAACTCGGATATTTTCGCGCGAGAAACCGCCTCGGTCATCGCGGGCAATGGCATTGTCGCGCGCCTGTTTGACGGCCCTCGCGCAACGCCCCAGCTTTCTTTTGCCCTTCGGCAGACCGGAGCCATTGCAGGGGTGGTCATCAGCGCGAGCCACAACCCGCCCGCTGACAATGGCTTTAAGGCATACTGGACAGATGGCGGTCAGGTCGTGCCGCCGCACGATCAAAACATCATCGCCGAAGCCAGCACCGTCAAAAATACACGCCTCAACAAAATCAACTATGAGACCGGGGTCGCACAGGGGCTGATCCAAACTCTCGATGCAAAACTCGACGCGCAGTACATCGAAAAACTGGCCGACGTCTCCCTGTCAGACGCCCGCGACATAAGCATTGTGTACACGCCGCTACACGGCGTTGGCGCGACGAGCGTGATGCCCGCGCTTCAAAAACTCGGCTACACCCGTCTGCACCTCGTCGAGGCGCAAAACACGCCCGATGGCAATTTCCCGACCGTAGCAGGCGGCATAGCCAATCCCGAAGATCCCGGCGCGCTTGCTCTGGCCATTGAAGAAGCCGAACATACCGATGCAGATCTCGTCCTGGGCAGCGACCCAGACGCGGACCGCCTAGGGTGTGCGTTGCCCCACCCGCAGAACGGCTGGCATGCCACCCCCGCAGAACTCGCCCTCACAGGCAATCAGATCGGCGCGATTCTGTGTCATTATGTGCTCGCGTCGCTCAAAAACCAGAACAAATTGCCAGACAAAGGCATCGTGTGCAAAACCATTGTCACCACAGATCTGATCAGCCTGATTGCCGAGCATTTCGGCATGACGCCGGTTGACGACCTCCTCGTCGGATTTAAGTATATCGGCGACGTCATCAACAACTTGTCAAACGATCAGACCTTTGTCTTTGGCACCGAAGAAAGCCACGGTTATTTATTCGGCGATTTTGCGCGCGACAAAGACGCGGCCATTGCCGCGGTCTTGCTCGCAGCGTGCGCCGCCCAACTCAAAAGGCAAAATCGCACGGTGCGGGATTACCTCAATGAGATTTATCGCGCATTCGGCTATTTTTGCGACATCCAGAAATCCACCTATCGAACAGGCGCGCGGGGCAATGAGGAGATCGCCCAGATCATGCGCGGTCTGCGCCAAAATCCGCCGACCGCAATTGGCGGGCAAAAAGTCGTGGCAGTGATCGACCGCCAGACCAATACCGCACACAACCTTCAAACCGGCACCGCGCGCGCAATCCAAGGCATTGCCGGCAATGTCCTCGCGTTCACCTTGACAAAAAAAGGACATACGAGGGTCACAGTTCGGCCGTCCGGCACCGAACCCAAGATCAAATATTACGTCTCCGCGACTTCAGCTGATCGCGCGGATCTGGCTCGGGCAGATCTCAATCAGACGCGCCAAAACATCGATCAACTCGCCGCGGAGATCATCCGCGGCATGCGCCGCGCGGCAGAACGCGCGCTTCAATTTCAGTAGCCCGTTGTCAGTTGTCAGTCCCCAACCACCTAGCCCAAAGGCGAGAAGCGAGAAGTGAGTGGTAAGAGATGGGATACAAGACGTGAGCATAGGTGCAGCACTAGACTGCGACTTTAAGCATGCTACAATGACGATAGGTGTTCGTCACGCCTGTATGCTTTAAGCAGGCGTCCAGAGTGGGGGAGTTGCTTTTAACGCTTAATTTCGCATTGTCACCCCCGCGTCCAGCCAAACAGGAGCGCATGAGAAGCCCTCTGCCTTTCCGCACTTAACACCTGATGTTACGCAGCAACAGGGGGTCCACAACGTCCAATCCGCCCCACCTCATCGCATCGGTCCCCACCGCTGTAAGGGACGCGCCCAGGATCGATCCGATCCGCGACCCGGACCGATTGGGCTAGGCACAGAGGCCAGGCCCTACCGTAACGGACACATCCCTCACCCAATACCATGACCAGACCAGCAGACACAGGCATTTACCGCAACCTGACCAACTATGGGGACCCGGAATTTAGCAAATACATGCGCCGGGCATTTCTCGCGGCCGCGGGCTATGATCGAGAAGACGTGACGCGCCCCGTCATTGGCATTGCATCAACTGCCTCTGATTACAACCCCTGCCACGGCCACATGCCCGGCCTGATCGAAGCCGTCAAGCGCGGGGTGCTCCAACGCGGCGGTCTGCCCCTTGTATTTCCCACCCTTTCCCTCAATGAAATTTTCTTTTCGCCCACCACCATGCTCTTTCGCAACCTGCTCGCCATGGAGACCGAAGAACTCATCGCGGCGCAGCCCATGGACGCTGTGGTGCTGATGGGGGGGTGCGACAAAACCGTGCCCGCCCAAGTGATGGGTGCTGCCTCGGCAAATATCCCCGCGATTCAGGTCGTCTCGGGCGCGATGCGAACCGGCGCGTGGCAAGGCGAATCCTTGGGCGCGTGTACAGACTGCCGCCGGTATTGGGCGCATTACCGCGCGGGTGAACTCACCGAAGCGCAACTCGAAGGTGTGACCCAATCCCTTTGCAGCACGCCCGGAACGTGTATGGTGATGGGAACCGCGTCCACCATGGCCTGCGTGGTCGAAACCCTCGGCTTGATGGTTTCGGGCGGGGCAACACCCCTTTCGGGCACGGGCGATCGCGCGCGCGTGGGCGTGCGGTCTGGGCGCGCAGCCGTCGCACTCGCCCGCGCGGAACGCCGCCCCGCGCATCTACTCACGCGCGCGTCATTCCTCAATGCCCTCACCGTGCTCCATGCTCTGGGCGGCTCCACCAATGCCATTGTTCACATGCTGGCAATCGCGCGCCGCGCGGGCACGCGCCTCACCCTTGAAGACCTACACGAGATTTCACAACGCGTGCCCTTGCTCGTGGATTGCAAACCCGCAGGTGTGGGATATATGGAAGACTTTCACCGGGCAGGCGGCGTTCCCACCTTGCTCAAAGCCCTCGAACCCCTTTTGCACGGCTCTGTGCCCACCCTCGCGGGTCAAACACTCGGCGATTATCTGAAAACTGTTCAATCCCCTCAGCCGTGGCAAACCACCATTCGCACGCTGGACAACCCCCTCGGCGACACGGGCGCGCTCATTGTGATTCGCGGCAATCTCGCCCCCGAAGGCGCAGTGCTCAAGGCCGCCGCGGCCTCTCCCGATCTGCTCATGCACCGGGGGCCCGCCATTGTCTTTGATTCGCCCGAGGATGCCGCCGCGCGCATTGACGACCCCGCCCTCAATATCACGCCCGATCACGTGATGATCCTGCGAAATGCCGGCCCCGTGGGGGGCGGATTCCCCGAGGCAGGCTCTTTGCCGATTCCCAAATATCTGGCGCGAAAAGGAATCAAAGATATGGTGCGCGTTTCCGACGCGCGCATGAGTGGGACATCTTATGGCACGGTGGTGTTGCACTGTTCTCCCGAAGCCGCCACAGGCGGCCCGCTCGCGTTCGCGCGCGATGGCGATATGATCGAGCTAAATGCCAGAGAACGCCGCCTGGACTTGCTCGTGGATGCTGCCGCGCTGGCGCGTCGCCGCGAAGCCTTTGTACCTCCGCCAATACCCCCGCGCGGATGGCGGCACTTATACGCCCAACGCGTTTTGCCCGCGCACCTCGGCGCAGACATGGACTTTTTGTGAAGTCGAGAAAGTCAAACGCAACCACAGATAAACGCAGATGAATAAGGCATAGGCGCATGTGCAAAAAAAAGCCCCACCGCAAGGAGGGGGCTTTTGGCGTTGCGGGATTTTTTTTATTGCGATTAGAAAATGGACGCCATCCACCCGCCATCCACGGGCAGGGCCGTGCCCGTGATCCACGCCGCGTCATCTGACGCGAAAAACACCGCGGCCTTGCCGATATCCTCGGGCAAGCCCAAGCGGGGCAACGGCGTTTTTGCTCTGCTGTCCGCAATGTCCTGTGGCGTGAGATAATCCTGAATGGGTGTTTCGATGTACCCCGGACAAATCGCGTTGACCGTTGCACCAAATCGCGCCAGTTCCAAGGCCGTATCTCGCGTCAGATTGACCACGCCCGCCTTTGACGCGGCATAAGCGGGGCCCCCGCCCCCGCCATACGCCTGTACAGACGCAATGTGAATGATCCTGCCCGATGGCTTTTTCAGGTGTGGCATGGCAAACTTGCTCGCCACATAAAGCGCGCGCAGGTTCACGGCCATCACCTCGTCATAGTCGGCAATAGACGTCTCCTCAATGCCCCCGGGAATGGTCATGCCCGCGTTGTTCACCAGAATATCCAATCCCCCAAATTCGGAAACCGTCCGGTCGATCAGATTTTTCACCGCCTCGTCATCCGATACGTCGGTTTGCACAAAAATCCCCCTTGCCTTCAGGGTTTCGATTTCCTCAACCGTCGTGGTGGTCAAATCCGTCTCGTGATATTTGCCCCTTTTGGGTGCTTCGCGAATATCTGCCACCACCACATACGCACCTTCTCGCGCGAGAGCCAATGCAATGCCGCGCCCAATGCCAGAGCTCGCCCCGGTGACAATGCCCACGCGCGCTTTGAGCCGACCTGCTGGCGTACTCCGCTTCATAACCGCTCCTTTCTATCGGCAGAGAGCCTCATCCGCCAATACCTCTGCGATGGCATCGCACAACGGCCCCACATTATCCCTCGTCATCCCCGCGACGTTGATCCGTCCGGAACCGACCATATAAACCGAAAACCGCTGGCGCAACGCCTCCACCTGCTGAAGGGTCAACCCGGAAAGCGAAAACATGCCCCGCTGCCGCGCGATAAACGAAAAATCGCGGCGCACGCCTTTTGTTTCCAGGGTATCCACAAACAAGGCGCGCATGCCATTGATGCGATCGCGCATGGCTTTGACTTCGCCTTCCCACTGCGCGCGCAAGCCCGGATCGTTGAGCACCGCGCCCACAACCTGCGCGCCGTGCGACGGTGGGGTGGAATAATTCGTGCGAATGCAGATCTTGATGTGGCTCAGCACCCTTTCAACAGCAACAGCATTTTCCGCCACAAGCGTCAACGCGCCCGCGCGCTCGCGGTAGAGGCCAAAGTTTTTGGAAAAAGAACTGGCGACCAAGAGTTCGCGGCAAGCCCTGCTCAGCGCGCGCAGGCCAACCGCGTCTTTCGCGAGTCCATTGCCCAGACCGTGATAGGCAAAATCCACGAGTGGCGTTACCTCGCGGTCAGCCATCACATCGGCTATTCGCGCCCATTGCTCGGCTGAGGGATCGACCCCGGTCGGATTGTGACAACACCCGTGTAGCAACACCACATCGCCGGCGGGAACCTGCCCAAAGTCATAGATCAAGGCGTCAAAATCCAGGGCGAAAGACGCGGGGTCGTAATAGCGATAGGTCGCTGTGGGCACGCCCGCGGAGTCAAAAATTTTGGCGTGATTTGCCCACGTGGGGTCACTGAGCCACACGCGGGCAGTGGGAAAGTGCCGATGAATAAAATCGCCTGCAATTCGCAAGGCCCCAGTCCCGCCCGGCGTCTGCGCGGTGCCTGCCCGCCCGCGGGTCACAATCTCGTGATCTTCCCCCCACAGCAGCACCTGAACGGCCCGATTGTATGCCGCATCGCCCTCAATGCCCAAATAATCCTTGGTGTCTTCCCGCGCCAACAGGTGCTCTTCCGCGGTTTTTACAGACTCAAATATCGGCGTATTGCCATCGCCATCTTTGTACACGCCGATGCCGAGGTTTATTTTATTGGGATTGGCGTCATTTTTATACGCTTCGTTCACACCCATAATGGGATCTGCAGGTGCCATTTCCAACGATTCAAACATCGCGCCTCCATGGATCGGAATTTTCGGGATTTAAGTCGCGAGCAAAGATACACACACAAGCCACAAAATGCAAGGTAGGGGCAACCCTCGTGGTTGCCCGATTTTCCGGTAGGGGCAAAAATCCCTTGACTGGCTGATTGACGGGCTTATATTAACTCGCGAAATTTCTGAGCATGTTCCAGTTGGATCGATTGGTATGCCGGTCTCTCATCGGTCTGAACCTTTTCACCCTTCACAAGAGCCATGCCATGAGCGAAGCCATTGCATTTGACACGCATAAATTCGTCAAGCACCTGACGGCAAGCGGCTTTACCGAGTTACAGGCCGAGGCACTGGCGAATGAGCATGTCACGTTGCTCAACAGCAACTTGGCGACGAAGGCGAACATTGCCGCTGTGAAAAAAGAGATTGAAGCCCTGCGCCGAGAAACCAAAGCCAATATTGCCCTTGTCCAGCGGGACATTGAAGCCCTGCGGTTGGCAACCGAGGCCAAGATCGAATCGAGCAGTGCCAGCGTGCTGAAATGGATGATCGGTGCCATGATTGCCCAATCAGGCGTGATTGTCACGCTTATCAAGCTGTTGCAACACAGCCCCTGCACTTCGGGTCTCAGGTGCCCAAATTTCCGCGCACATCTCAACGGATAGATTGTTTCTTTCATCCCGTCCATCCTGATCCACACAAGAGAAAAGGCCGTCCAATGAACTGGGCGGCCCTTTTATTTTTGAGAGTAAAAAGCAACCACAGCACAGGCGTAGCACTGGATTAAGGCCTGGATTAAGGCGTTCCAATGCAGGCTCTACAACGTAGCGTAGCGAGTATGAACACCGATAAACACAGAGTAAAAGGCGAACCTGTAAATCCTGATCCTGGTTGCTTTCCCCACACCGCTGGTGTATCTTCACCCCATGCCCCAGACCCCATCCAAAATTGCAGACGCCTACGCCCACTGCAAAGCACTCACCCGTGCCCACTACGAGAACTTTCCCGTTGGGTCAATCCTCATTCCCAAAGCGGTGCGCCCGCATGTGTATAGCATCTATGCGTTTGCGCGCACAGCCGACGATTTTGCCGACGAACCGGGTCTCACTCCGAAGGAACGCCTCGCCCACCTCGCGGAGTGGGACGCGCGCCTCGATGCGTGCCTCTCACATCCGGTTGGCCCGATATTTACGGCATTGGCGGCAACCATCCGCGCGCACGATCTGCCCGTGCAATGGCTCAAAGACTTGCTCACGGCCTTTCGCATGGACGTGAGTACCCATCGCCACCAAACGCACGAGGACTTGCTCGCGTATTGCGCGTTTTCCGCCAACCCCATCGGGCGGCTCATCCTCCATCTGTTTGGCTATCGCGGCGCGCGCTACGCGCAACATTCCGACGCCTTGTGCAGCGCGCTGCAACTCGCCAACTTCTGGCAGGACATCGCCATTGATTTTTCGCGCGGGCGCATTTACATCCCCCAATACGACCTCGAGCGGTTCGGCCTCGGCAGTGCAGACCTGCGCGGCCAGCGCGTCACCCAGCAATTTTGCAACCTGTTGGACGCGCTCATCACCCGCACACACGCCCTGTTTTTGCAGGGGTATCCCTTGCTGAATATGGTGCATGGGCGGTTGCGCTTGGAATTGCGATGGACCTATCTGGGCGGCCTGCACATCCTCAAAAAAATTCGCCGCAACGAGTACGATGTGTTTCATCGACGCCCCGCGCTCACAAAACGCGATTTGTTCTCCCTCGTGTTCAAAACATTGTTCTTTTCAGGCCCCCGACCATGAACCCCAAAAAACACATCGCCAAAATCGTGAGACGCGCGCGCACCAATTTTTACTACGCGTTTCTTTTTTTGCCGCGCAAAAAGCGCGAGGCCATTTTTTCCGCGTATGCGTTTAGCCGACACACCGATGACATGGTCGATGACGCGGCCTCGCCAGAAGAAGCCCGATGCCGCCTCGATATCTGGCGCGAGCAACTCCACGCGTGCTACGCGGGCAAGGCCACCCATCCCATCGCGCAGAACCTGCAAGCGGTACTGCGCGACTTTCCCATTCCCAAAGCGCATTTTCTGTCTCTTATTGCGGGCGTTGAAATGGACTTGACCAAAAATCGGTATGCCACGTTTGACGAACTGCGAGCATACTGCTATCGGGTCGCATCGGTCGTGGGTTTGATCTGCATTGAAATTTTTGGGTACCGCAATCCACAGACCCGCGACTACGCGGTCAACCTGGGCCTCGCACTGCAACTGACCAATATCTTGAGAGATGTCCATACAGACTGGCAGCAGAACCGCATTTATCTCCCGCAAGAGGACCTCGCGCACTTTGGCTATACAGAACAGGCACTTGCGCGGGCAGATTACAACACCGCTTTTATCGATCTGATGCGCTTTCAAAGCCGACGCGCCTGGCACTACTATCGCACAGCCGACCAGTTGCTGCCCGCCGAAGACCGCCCCGCCATGTTTTCCGCGCAGATCATGGGCAAAATTTACGCCCAACTCCTCGTGAAAATCCAACGCGCCAACTACGACATTTTTCAACCCCCCATCCGCCTCAACAACCTGCACAAACTCGGCATTGCACTGCGCTACTGGCTCGGCAAGAGAGGCGGGCGACAACGGTGAAACGCGTAACCATCATCGGGGGTGGGTTTGCCGGCCTTGCCGCAGCCATCCGCCTGGGCGACGCCGGCTGTCCGGTCGCGCTTTTGGAGCAACGGCAGGACTTGGGCGGGCGCGCGTTTTCATTTACAGACGCGGTCACGGGCGATACCCTGGACAATGGGCAACACCTGTTGATGGCATGCTACCGGGAAACCCTCGACTTTCTCCAACGGATTGGCGCGCGCGGCGACGTGGTGTTTCAACCGCGGTTCAGCATCGCGGTTCGCCGCGCTGTTCGCGGCGCGTGCAAACTGAGTTTCCCATCTTTTTTGCCCGCGCCCCTGAATGTGCTCTTTGGCTTTCTGCGATTCCGCGCGGTCCGCTGGACAGATATCCCGCCCCTGAGAAAAATCAGCACCGAGTTGCACAAAGATCTCGACCCCGGTCTCGCGGTCGATGCGTGGCTCGACCACTGCGATCAAAAACCGCGCATGCGACAGGCGTTTTGGGATCCGCTGTGTCTCGCCGCCCTCAACCAACGCCCACAAAATGCCCGTGCATGCCACCTGCAAGCCGTGCTTCAAGAAGCGTTTTGGCAATCCGATGGCGCGCGTTTGGGATATGCACAGACGGGCTTGAGCGACCTGTTTGCCCATCGCGCGCGAGAACACATCCTCAAGCGGGGCGGCGAAATCCAATGCGGAACGCGCGTGACATCTATCGCCCCGACCCGCGCGGGCATTCGCCTTTTGACCCGCTCGGCAGAGGTAATCAAAACCGAGGTGTGCATCGCGGCCGTTCCCCCGGCGCCACTCGCCCGCATGATCTGTGCAAAAACCTTTGCCAAACTCCACCACACCCTCTGTCAATACGAGCCATCGCCCATTCTTTCCGTCAACTTGTGGTTCGACAGGCCGTTCATCCAAGACCCCATCTGCGGGCTTTTGGACACGACCATGGACTGGGCGTTTAACAAAGCCGCGCTCTATGGGGACTGCGATCGCGCCTCGCGAGGCGCGATCTCCCTCGTTGCCAGCGCAGCGCATCATCTCGTACACAAGTCGAACCGCGAACTCATCGCCATCGCTCGCACAGATCTCCGTCGGGTCATGCCCGAAAGCCAGCGCGCCAAAATTCTACACGCCAAAGTGATACGCCAACGCGCCGCGACTTGCACCTTGCCGCTCGGTCTAACAGCACCCAAAACCCACACGCCACACCCCCATCTGTTTCTCGCAGGGGATTGGACAGACACCGGATTGCCCGCGACCATCGAAGGCGCTGTCAGAAGCGGGTACGCGGCCGCGGATGCGGTCCTCGCTACTGAAACAGTTCGATGTATTTTAGCCCCGTCCCGGTATTGAACAACACCACGCGGTCGCGCTCACTCACCAGATTCTGCGCCACGAGTTTCTCCAGGGCAGCGAGGGTGGCCGCGCCTTCGGGCGCGGGAAATGATCCCACGGCGGCAGCCATTCGCGAGGTGGATGCCATCAATTCATCATCGGTGACGGCAAGCGCGCATCCCCCGCTTTCTCGAATGGCTTTGAGGATCAAAAAATCGCCGACAGCAGCGGGCACGCGCAGACCCGCCGCAACTGTTTTGGCATCGCGCCAGGGTTCGGCATGTGTATCTCCCGCGCGATACGCTCGAACAATGGGCGCGCATCCCGCGGCTTGCACGGCAATCATCCGAGGGCGTTCTCGCCCAATCCATCCCATCTGTTCCATTTCGTCAAATGCCTTCCACATGCCGATCAATCCCGTGCCCCCACCCGTTGGATAAATCACCACGTCTGGCAATGTCCAATCCAATTGTTCGGCCAATTCATAGCCCATGGTTTTTTTGCCCTCCACGCGGTACGGCTCTTTCAGCGTCGAGATATCAAACCAGCCTTCGGCTTCTTTGCGCGACGCCACAATTTTTCCGCAATCCGAAATCAGACCATCCACCAATTCAACATGGACGCCGAGGACTTTGCATTCGATATAATTGGCCTGGGGCGCGTCTTTGGGCATAAAAATATGCGCGGGCAAACCCGCCCGCGCGGCATAAGCGGCCGCGGCACCACCGGCATTGCCGGCCGAGGGAATTGCAATAGCCGACGCGCCCAATTCCACAGCTCTTGAAATGGCCGCGGACATGCCGCGCGCCTTAAACGACCCCGTCGGATTTAACCCCTCGTCCTTGATGTACAACTGTGGCACCCCGACCTTGCGCCCCAAAGACGCGGCGTGCAACAAGGGCGTAAATCCCTCGCCGAGGCTCACCTGAAATTGCGCGTCTTCGACCGGCAAAACTTCGGCATAACGCCACATCGTCGGCGTTCGCCCCGCGAGTTTTTCCCGGCACATGGCCTTTGCAACCGCGTCGAGGTCGTATCGGGCAAACAACGGCGCCTGTGCTTCTGGGCTCAAATTCCAGAGTTGGTCCTTTGAATGCGTTTTTCCGGTTTTTGTACAAACGAGATCAACGAGAAATCCCATAATCCCTCCAATAGGTGCAGATGAAAAGCCGATCACTCGCCACCATGATCCGCCGCGCCATCTCGCAAGTCAAGGGGAACCCATCTGTCCGCTTTTCGCGCTTTCAAGTGCGTATCGACGTATTTTGCGCCTCAATGTCGGCCTCGATACGCCGAGCAACTCACAGGCGCGCCCTTGGTTGCCACCCGTTGCGATCAGGACGCGCTCAATATGCGCTTGCTCAATTTCACTCAGGGTCTCAATCCTGTTCGACGCGCTGCCCTGTCGGGGACTGAGATCATCGAGATGCTCCGGGCGAATCACGCCCTTTTGACAGGCGAGGGCCGCGCGGTAGATGGCGTGCTGCATTTCCCTCAAATTGCCCGGCCATTCATACCCCACGAGATATTCAATAGCCGCTTCAGACACCCCTTTCACCGCCACGCCCGCATCGCCTTTCAACCGCGCGAGCATTGCTTGGGCAATGCGCGGAATATCTTCGCGACGCTCTCGCAGCGGCGGCAGAGTAATGGTCACGGCGCTGAGTCTGTAAAACAGATCCAGGCGAAACGCATCGCGCTTGACCATGGCTTTTAGGTCGCAGTTGGTGGCCGCAACCACTCGAACCTGCGTGCGAACCGGCGATTGCCCGCCCACCCTGACAAATTCGCCGCGGTCCAACGCGCGCAAGAGCTTGGCCTGAAACGCGGGCGACGCCTCGCCAATTTCGTCGAGAAAAAGCGTGCCCCCATCGGCTTGTTCAAAACACCCGATGCGACGCGTCACCGCACCGGTAAACGCGCCCCGCTCATGCCCGAACAACTCACTTTCGGCAATGCCTTCTGCCACCGCTGCGCAATTGAGCGCGACAAATGCCCCTGACCGTCCCGAAGCCCGATGGATTTCCCGCGCCATCAACTCCTTTCCGGTGCCGCTTTCGCCATAAATCAGCACCGAAGCCGATGTTCTCGCCACGAGGCCCGCGCGTTTGAGCGCGAACAACATGTTCGGGCACGATCCAATCACCATCTCATTGGAGGACTCGGCCTCGTCGTGCTGGGGCAGATACCGCTTCGAAATTTTACCCTCCACACGCAATTGCGCGATCAGAACATCTAGCGTCTGGAGATCGAGGGGATGGACGAGAAAATCTCGCGCGCCCAACGACAAGGCCTCGAGCAATTTGTCAGATGCCATATATTCCCCCACAATCACGACGGGACACATGCCGTCAAACTCGCGAAGCAACGCCAATCCCCGTGCGTCTGGGAGCGTTTCAGCGACGAGCGCGAGATCGGGGCTTCGCGTTGCGATGTATTTTAGGCATTCCCGAAAAGAACCCGCGATGCGCGCGTTTGCATCCATGTCTTCTAGCAGTCGCGCGGATTGCGCAGCGCGCTGTGGATTTCCGTCGATAATCAATATGTCTCTCATAGAACCTCCGAGGTGGGATAAATGGTTTTACAAGAGACGTAATGCACAATCTGTGCCAACGCGTGTGCAACTCATAACTTGTTAATAAAAAATCAATTACAATTGTGATAAAAATTTTGGCTCTGCCACCTGACGCATAAATTGCGACAGGCGACCCCTTGTATGTCGTAGATTATGCGCCAAAAAAAACAGCGTCCTTCAAAAGAAGAACGCTGTCTGATTTCGTCCGTTGCGGGCTTATGGAATTTTAACCACCGCCGGAACTTCTGAGGGATCGCTGATTCGTCCCTTGTAGTTCGTCAAGACTTGGTAGATATACGTGGCACCACTTGTAACATCTCTATCGGTATATGACGTGGTGGGATGCTCGAAGTCCAGCGTTTTGTAGGCCAACCCCTGACTCGAAGTGCCACCCGCGGTGAGTTCTGCCCGTTGGATCACGAAACTGTCGAACAAATCGGGCGCGGCCCATCTCAGATTCACCGCTCCCTCGGCACCATTGTAAACAGCGCGGAGGCCCGTGGGGGGATCGATGCGCGCTTCTGTTCTCACGGACACCGTGTTAGAGCGCGGGCTTTCATTGCCAGCGGCATCAAGGGCCGAGATCTGATAGATATAGATCGCATTGTCTTCCAAGTCGCTGTCGAGATGGGTTCGCTGCGCGGCATCCAAGCGTATCAGCACAGTGAGTCCAGAACTCGCGGTGCCCAATGCGCGGTAAATCACAAAGCCGGAAACCCCGGTCAGGTCGCCCCCATTGGCGTCGGTTCTCGGTGCGTTCCAGCGCAACTCAATCGTCGAGCCGCTTTTCGCAATGCCCGTAAACGAGCCGGGCGTTGCAGGGGCGGCATCATCGACCAAGACCATCGCAGAGGCAAACAGCGAGGGCTCACTTTCTTCGTTGTTCGCGCCAAGAGCCTGCACGCGATACACAAAGGTCTGTTCCGATACCAAGGGCGAATCAACATAGGTCGTCTGCACGGTGATAACGGTCTGATCCGGCGTTGTCTGAGCGGGATCGACATAACGCAGCACGCGATAACCCGTCAATTCAGCCTCGGTATTGGCAGACCACGAAATGGTAATATGCCCAATGCCAGCCGTGGCGCGCACATTGCTCGGCGCCGCCAGAACCGGGGCGAGCTCTTCGGCCTGTGCCGAGACAAAGGCCGACAGTTCGCTCTTCACATTGGACGGGCCGACCGCGCGCACGCGATACACAAACGGCTGTGCGGCAGTCACAGGCGTATCCACATACGTCGTCAGCACAGAACCGAAGGTCTGATCCGGCGTTTCGTGGGTGGGATCCGCAAAGCGCAGTATCTCATATCCCGTCAATTCCGGTTCGCTATTTGCCGACCACGTCAACGTAATTTTCTGGACGCCAGCCGTGGCGCGCACATTGCTCGGCACGGCAAACCCCTTGGTCCTCACGGAAATCGCCTGAGACCGAGGCCCGGCATTGCCCGCTGGATCCACGGCTCGGACCGCGTAAAAATACGTCGTGAGCAAATCGACAGAAGTATCCAGAAAATGGAACTGATCGCCCGGCACCGTTTCTATCAGCGCGAATGAAGCACTCGTCTCGCGCGACCGGAATATCTCGAAAGAAGCCAAGCCGGTCAGGTCATCGCCATTGCGGTCCGTTGTGGGCGCGGTCCAACTAAGCGTCACCCTTTGAAAGTGATCATCGTCTAAGCTGACAATCAGATCCGAGGGCGCGCCCGGCGAACTCTGATCGACAATGGCCTGTCCGTCGATAAAAGTAGAACTTTCACTGCGCAACAGCCCGAGCTGAGGATCCTGCACAACGGTCTGAATTTTGTAGAAATACACCTCATCGGGCACGACGAGCGAATCCACGTACGTCGTCTGACCCGTGGTCAAGAGCGTATCGCTCGTTACGGGGGCGAAAGGACCTTGCGTCGATTGGGACCGCAAAACCAGATAGCCCAGCAAATTGGGATCAGCCACGGGATTCCACGACACGACAACGCGCGCCTGTTCGTTTTGCGTTGCGCGCAAACCATCAGGCACCGACACCCCCGCGCCCGGTTCTTGTATGGTCACCAAAACGAGCGCGGCCTGCCCCGTGTTGCCCTCTGGATCAACAGCAGAGACGAGATACACGTACAGCACGCCAACTTCAAGGGCGTCGGTATCGACAAAAAAAGTCTGGTCGGCCGACAACGTTGCAAGTTGAACGAAAATGCCCTTCAAATCTTCGGACAATTGCCCCAGATCATCGAGATCAATGCCCAGATCTGTCACGAGTGCAACCAGAGCCTCCTGTGGCCCCTGCACTTGGAGTTTGCCCTGCGAATCTTTGATCCTGAAAATTTTATACCCATCCAGCCCGGTCAATACCTGATTGCCTTCATCCATTTCAGGTGCTGACCAGCCCAGCGTGACCTGCGCGGCATTGACAGCGGTGACAGCGACCAGATCCGTCGGTACACCCGGCGCGCGCGTGTCATCGAGTGCTTCCGCACTTACAAACGCGGAAAATTCACTCACTTCCCCATCTACATCTACGGTATTGAGTTTGTAAAAGTATATTTTTGACACCTGCATATCGAGCGTTGAATCCACAAATGTCGTGCGTGCTGTCGTCACCTCCGCGTCAGATGCCTCGCCCTGCAACCGCACAAAGTCTCCCGTAGCCGATGTCGAACGCCAGACACCGTATCCGGCAAGGCTAGTGCTGCTCACCGGGTTCCAGTTCAACGCAATCCGTCCAATATCGCCTTGGGCGCGAATATTGCCCGGCGGATTCAAAGCCGCGCTACCCTCAAAATTTGTGTCAACTGGATTTACGCGCTCGCGTCCGCATCCCCACATCGCCATTAAAAGTGTCGCAATTCCCAAAAGGCCGACTGGAAGTCGGCGCATCCACCAATGCTTCATAATAATCTCCTCGTGGCCCAACGGCATTTTATGGACGGTTAAAATTTCTTCTTCAAGGCAATCCCAACAGACCTTGTGCGAATATCGCTCTTGAGATCAATTTTGACTCGTCGATCAATTTTGGGCATTTGGTCATCCACGCCGCTGTGCATGAGCAAACGCAAACCACTGATCAACAAAATTGCAGAAAACCCAACGCTTATCTGGCTCTTGGCGTCGCGATCGCTCGCGCGGTTAAACAGCCGTTCCGCTTCCTGAGCAGTAGCCGCCACCTTATAGGCGTTGTACATATCGTCTGCATCGCGCTTAAAATCAATCGCGCGCTTGGCCATAAACGCACTGCCCCCCAGAAACAAAACGCCAAATGTGCGCCGAGCCGTAAAAAAAGACCGCGCTTCGGCAACAGGGGCGAAACACCCGATAAAGAATGCGGTTGCCAGCGCAATACAACACCCTTTATACATCCATCTGTACATCTTCGCGCTCCTTCCCAATATTTCGAGGGTTTAGACGAAAGCACATGACCAAAAGTTTCGGATAACTGACATAAAGCGTAAAAAAAGCCATCTTGGCGCATCAGCCCTCGGCCTCTCCTCTGCTATTCAAATCTCCGCTCGGCTTCTGTCTTTTCCCATGTGCGCGACGCGCGAACGAGCCTTGTGCCGAGAATTTTATCGTGCAGCGCGCGGTTGTCGCGGTCCCACAGCATCCAAAATCCACTGAGTCCCAGCGTCGCGACAAAAAACAGAGGCTGTAGCACAAACCTGCCCACGGCCTGAGGCCAGGTTGGAACACCACCCCCAACGCGCTCGACCCGAATGCCCAATTCGCGCATCCCCGGCGTAAACCCGGCGCGCGCCCACCCCGACAAGGTCATAAAAACTCGGAAAACGAGTAGAATAACCAAAATAGTTCCAAAATCGTGCCAGATCACCATCGCCTTGGCCTGTGCTGCGGGATCTCCTTCGATCAATCCAACCGCGAGTTCTCCAGCACTGCCCACAAAACCCGAGATGTCTGACCAGAGACCATCGGGTTGATTGCCACCGCCGCCACGCCCCCGTCCGCCGCGCCCACCACCTGGGCTTTGCGCGCTGGAAAAAAGGGCACTTTTGATCAAATAAAAAATCAAAAAAGGAATGAGCACCTGCATAGAGAAATCAATCGCGCTCGATGTGACGCGTCTCAAAATCCCGGGTGGCGTCATCTCCATACGCATGTCCGCAGCGTTTGAATCAAAGTCTTTGAGACGCGCTTCAATTTCGACTCTGACCTGTTCAAAACGCTCCGGAAAGAGGTCGCGATCCAGATGCGCGTAGATGTCTTCGAGTTCTGAAAGCGAATGGCTCTGAAGCGATTCGGCAAACGCCTCATCTCGGCTTTGGGTCGGCTCCATGCTATTCCTTGCGGTCCGTGAGCGAATACAGCGTTGGGATCAGGACGAGGGTCACCAGGGTTGAGACGACCAGACCGCCGATAACGGTAATGGCCATCGGGGCTCGAATCTCCGCGCCTTGTCCCACCGGGAAGACCATCTCCACCACCGCCATGACCGAGGCGAATGCCTGCCCGGATAAGACGTTGCCCAACGCGCCTTCAACGCTTTTGACCAGCGGCTGAAAATTGAAAATGCCCATCGCCATGGGCAACAAACCGAGCACCGTTGTCGAGGTCGTCATCAAAATGGGACGCAGGCGTACTTTGCCCGCTTCTGCAATGGCCTCCATTTTGGGCATGCCCTCATCCCGTCGCAGCGTATTGATATAATCGATCAGCACAATGGCATTGTTGACGACAATGCCGGCCAACATAATCAAACCAATGAGCACGACCACACTGATGGTCTGCCCGGTCAGGATGAGCAGCGCGAAAACGCCGACCAGGGCAAAGGGGATGGCAAACATGATCACGAAGGGATGAACGAGCGATTCAAACTGCGAGGCCATCACCAAGTACACGAGAAAAATTGCCAACCCAATAGCCAATTGCATGCTTTCAAACGACCGCTGCTGCTCTTCGTTTTGCCCACCCACCTTAATGGTAAAGTCGGCGGGCACCTCGACCCGATCAATTTCGCGTTCCAGGTCTGCGACAACAGCACTTAGACTTCGCCCTACGAAATTGGCCGAAATCAATGCCACGCGCTCTTGATCAATTCTGCGGATTTCTGCGGGGCCCATCTCGACCTGTAAATCCGCGACCACACTCAAAGGCACGGGCGTTGGGGCATTGTTGGGGCTGATGATCAACCGCTGCAAATCATCCACCGTGCTTCGGTGTTCTTCCTCGGCGCGGACGCGAATATCGACCCGTCGATCGCCGCGGGTAAATTGCGTGGCGACCTCTCCTTGAACCTGATTGCGGATAATCTCGCCAATGGCATTAATCGTGGTGCCCATCTGCGCCACGCGCTTGCGGTCAAAGCGAATTTGCACTTCGGGTGTACCGCCCTCACTCGTCGTCTTAATATCCGTCAATCCGCGAATGGTTTGCATGCGCGCCATCATTTCCCCAGCGATCATCTGGAGCGACTGCAAATTGTAACCGGCGACTTCCACTTCGATGGGCGTGCGGGATGAAAACAGCGACGGCCGGGTAAATTTTGTATTGACTGCGGGAATTTCCATGATCTCATGGCGCAGGCGATCCATCACGGCAATTTCGCGATCTCGAATAATGCCCTCGTGGAGCACGACATTGACCTCGCCCACATTTTCCCGTTCTTCTCCTCCGCTTCCCCCAGACGCGGATTGCGTGCCCACAATGCTATAGACCAAGCGCACTTCGGGTTGGCTGCGAACGATCTGCTCAATGGCTTGAATGGATTGCGTTGTCGCGGCGAGGGGCGTGCCCAGCGGCATTTCGACTGAAATCGCGAAGACCCCCTGGCTCATTTCCGGGATCAGTTCACTGCCCAGTCGCTCGCTGAGGGTCGCGGTCGTACCCAACAGGGCGATAGCCAATCCGATCACCGCGAGGCGATGCCTGAGTGCCCACCGGATAATGTGCGGATAGGCCAGATAAGCCCGCCCAATCACGCGGTCAAAAAGCCAGAACAGAGGTGCCAGGCAGGCCAGAATACTGCGCCCAAACCATCTCACAACCGCGCCGAACACCCCCATGGCGCGGGCAGGTGCTTCGACCCCGCCCTTGTGCCCACTTTCCCGCTTTCGCTGTTCTACGGCGGCAAACTCGCCGATCCATGAAAATTCCAGTGAAGCCAGCATGGGAATGACCGTGAGGGCGACGAAGAGGGACGCAACGAGCGAGTAGGTCACAGTCAGCGCCTGATCTCGAAAGAGTTGCCCGGCAATGCCTTCGACAAAGACAATGGGCACAAATACGCATATCGTCGTCATGGTAGAAGCCACCACGGCCTGCCCCACTTCAGACCCCCCCCGATTGGTGGCTTCGCGCGGACTCATGCCAGCGTCTTGATAGCGCTGTACGCTTTCGAGTACGACAATAGAGTTGTCGACCAGCATGCCGATCCCCAGGGCAAGCCCGCCCAGAGACATAATATTGAGACTCACATCCGACACGTACATGAGGAAAAACGTCGCCACGACCGAAATGGGAATCGAGACGCTGATGATGCTCGTGCTTTTGGGGCTTTGCAAAAACAGATAGAGCACAATAATGGCCAAAAAACCGCCCAAAATAGCGGTGTTGAGCACCTCGGAAACCGAATCTCGAATGAATGTCGATTGGTCAGACACCACCTCCATGCGCGCAGCACCCAGCAAATCGCCAGATGTCCGTCGGAATTGCTCAATGGCCTCTTTGACCGCGAGCGCAACCGTTACCGTATTGGCATCGCCCTCTTTGTAGATGGCCAGTTCAACGCTCTCTTGCCGATCGATGCGCGTAATCACCGTGCGTTCGCGATGCCCCCGCCTCACATGCCCCACATCGGCCAGGGTGACAATTGTGCCTTGCCGCTGCCCTACCACAATATCCTGAATTTCTTCAATGGCCTTAAATTCATTTAATGTGCGAACCAAGTATTCTGCTTCGCCATCTTTGAGTTCGCCACCGGTCAAGTTCACATTTTCCTGCGCCAAACGATTGACGACCTGCGCCAATGGAATGCGTAAGGCAGCCAGTTTGGGCTGGTCGATCTCAACTTGAATTTCTTCTTCTAGCCCGCCATTGATGCGAACAGACGCCACGCCTTCAAGGCTTTCTAGTTCGGGCTTGATTTCCTTTTCTGCCAGAAGGCGCAGCGCAATCAGGCTTTCTTCGCCGTAGAGTCCGATACGCATAATGGGGTCGAGCGAGGGGTCAAACCGCAGCAACACGGGTTTTCTCACGTCTTGGGGCAAGCGCACCTGATCGAGCTTTTCTCGAATGTCGAGCGACGCAAAATCCATATCCGTACCCCAGGCAAATTCCACAACCACGTCCGACATGCCAGGGCGCGAGGCCGAGGTGACGCGGATAACCCCGTTGACCACGCCCACACTGCCTTCAATTGGCTCGGTGATGAGGCGTTCCATCTCTGAAGGCGCCGTGCCTTCGTATTCCGTGCGTATCGTCAGGGTGGGATACGTAATATCGGGTAAGAGGTCAATGGATAGGCGTTGAAAAGCCACCATGCCAAAGAGCACTGCCGCCGCCACAAACATCGTTACCGTTACCCGTCGCCGGGTCGAAAATTCAATCAGTTTCATAAGTCTTAATTCCCCCGTCCGCCTCGCGCGGATATCAAGCCCTTTTCTCGCATTTCAGCCATAAACGCGCGGAGTTTGTCCACATCGGTTGCCAGTTGGGGATCGCTCTTCACGCGCTTGTCGTATTCGGCTTTTGCTTCGGGAAAACGCTCGAGCATGCGTTTGACGCGCTCCGTGGGATCACCGCCGGCAAAACCACCATCGCCGCCTTGACGACCACCGCGCCGCCCGCCTTGCCCCATCTGACCACCGTCTGCACCACCGCCCTGACCTCTCTGCCCGCCACTGGCAAAATCACCTGAGTCGCCTTGACGCCCCCCTCGGCGTCCACCTTCGCCCATCTGTCCATCGCCTTGCCCCATCTGACCACCGGCAAAACCGCGCCCGGATCCGCCTTGCGAGGAAATCAAGCCCTTCTCTCGCATTTCAGCCATAAACGCGCGGAGTTTGTCCACATCGGTTGCCAGTTGGGGATCGCTCTTCACGCGCTTGTCGTATTCGGCTTTTGCTTCGGGAAAACGCTCGAGCATGCGTTTGACGCGCTCCGTGGGATCACCGCCGGCAAAACCACCATCGCCGCCTTGACGACCACCGCGCCGTCCGCCTTCACCCATCTGTCCACCGCCCGTACCACCGCCACCCCGGCGTCCTCCGGCCCCCATCTGCCCGCGCCCTTGTCTTCCCTGACCACCGCGCTCGGCAAACGCGGGAGGCGCAGCCTCTCCTACGAGGCGCACCGAAGAACCGGGCCTCAACCCTTCCTGCCCGACCATAATGACTCGCTCACCCGGAGAAAGGCCCGAAAGAATTTCCAAGCGATCGCTGTCTGTAAACCCGATTTCAATGCGCCTTCGTCGCGCCTGCCCGCGTCCGGTTTCGGGATCGGTTTCAAAAACAAAAACCTGGTTGCCTTCCCCTTCGAGCACGAGGGCTTTTTTGGGAATCACCAGGGTATTCTGCCGCGTTTCCGTGATAATATAAACCGAAGCAAACATCCCCGGACGCAACAGGCTTTTATCTGCTCGGGGTATCTCAACGGTTATTTTCACCGTGCCACTTTCGGGATCCACCACCGGGCTGATCATTTTCACTGTGCCCGTAAATTCTCTTTCGGGCGCGGCTTCAATGGTGATGCGCGCGATCTGCCCGACTGTAATTTTGCCAAAGTCCTTTTCCGTCACTTGGATGCGCGCGAGCAGGGGATCAAATTTGGCGACCGAGGCCACGACCTGATTGTTGGTGACCATATTGCCCACCTCGATATTTCTCAGTGTCATAATCCCCGCAATGGGTGCTGTAATCGCGGTATAACTCAACGTGAGTTTGGCTTGTTCGAGTTGTGCTTTGGCCGATTCGAGTTGCGTTTTGGCACTTTCATAAGCCTCTTTGCTGCCCAGATTGCGCTGAAACAAAGCGTCTTCTCGTTCATACCGCTGGCTGGCTTCTCGATGGGCAACTTCTCGCTGTGCAACATTGATCCGGGCAGCGTCGGCATCGAGCCGGGCGAGCACGCTACCCGCGCTTACCGAATCGCCCTCTTCCGCGAGAATCGCGATCACTTGCCCGGTTGTGCGCGTCCTCACGTCGACCCATCTTTCGGCTTCGAGCGTCGTGTTTTTGAGAATATACGAAGAAATATCTCCGCGTTTGACAGGCTCAACCTTAACGGGGGCAGCAGCGCCAGCACCGCGCCCCGCGCGCCCCCCACGTCCACCGCGCGCACTTGTCTGTTGGGCTTCCTCTTCGCCGCAGGCAAAAAGCGCGAAAAAAATCAGAACAAACCACCGACGATTAGACATCGATCGCATCATCTGCTCCCTTTGCAAAAAAAGTAAATAATCACTGACTTAGAAATAGCTATCCACCCCTCAAGGCGAGAGACAAGACGCGAGAGGCCCGCTGCACGCTGCCAACTATGGGGCCAAGCGTTTATGCGAATGACGCCGCCGCGCGGCTTGTTCGGCGATTATTTCGTCAAACTCTTTCCGCTGATCTGGCGTCAATATTTCCTGAATTTGAGCCCTGGTCAAGTTTCTCACTTTTCCAAACTCAGCGCGGTAAGCCGTATTGATATCGACCATACACTTGCGCCCGTTCTCCAGGATCCCGTCCAGTCGCGCTTTTTGATCCTCTGATAGGTCGAGCTTGCCCACTTTTTCAGACATGCGTACCCGCCGCTTTCCAGCATGACCGGACGCGATGCCCTCGTAAACCGTCCCTATCACAGCGCCTATCAAAAAACACAAAACGAGCAGGATTATAAACCGGAAGCGTGAAATAAACATGAAAAAAACCTTCTAAAACTATAAGCGCAGGGCAGGCTAACGCTCGGTATTGAAAAAGACGAGATCGAGCACGCGATCTTTGGAAAAGTCGTCTTCGGTCAAACTCACAACCTCGCGCACCTCGCGGTCGAGCGAACCCTGCAAAAAAGAATCCAATGTGATGGGCTCGACATCCCTGTTCAGCCGCTGGGTCAAAAATGCCAGAGAGCCAATGGCAATCAGCAACATGGCTGCCGTGGCGAATTTTTGAAATCTTCGGTGCCACAAGTTTTTCATCCGCGCCACTTCTTTTTCGATTTGCATATCGACGCGCCGCACAAAAAAGCGGTCTGGCGAAGGCGGAGACCAAGCGGCAAACAATTGTCGCATCTGTGCCATCTCGGCCAGTTCATGCCTGGCACTTTCAGACGCGCGCAACAGCATTTCAACCTGCGCGCGCGCCGCTTCTGTCAGCGCGTCATCGAGATAGGCCGACAACAATTCGCGGTTGATGTCAACGGTGTTGTCTGCGTCCATGTTCACGCCTCAATCCAGTTGTCGTACTGCACTTGCAAAATTTCGCGGAGTTTTGTTCGCCCTCGAAACAGGCGAGACTTAACGGTTCCTATCGAACAGTTGAGCAAGGTGGCAATTTCTTCGTAGGCCAGACCTTCAATTTCTCTCAAAACGAATGTCACGCGATATTCTTCAGACAAATTATTCAACGCGCGCTCGAGAATTTCTTGAAGTTCCCGCTGTTCAACGCGCGCGTCTGCATCTTTGGACCGACCCTGCCATATCCGCAATGCGTCCCAGTTTTCCCGCTGTTCATCCAGAGAAACAAAGCTGCGTCGATGCTTGGACTTGAGGTGATCCAAGCAGCAATTGACCGCAATGCGATGCAACCACGTTGAAAAGAGCGATTGCCCCCGAAATCGTCTCAGCGCGCGAAATGCCTTGAGAAATGCTTCTTGCGCCAAATCGTCGGCTTCGTCAAGGTCGCCAACGAGACTGTAAACCGTGTGGTACACGCGTTCCTGATGTCGCTGAACCAGCGCGGAAAAAGCTCCTGTGTTGCCCCCCAAGACCTGAGCGACGATTTGCAGATCTTCGACATGTGAAAAATTGGACGATTTTGAATCGCGCATTGTTCCGTTCTCTCAAAGCAAAACCGCTATTTATCGGGGGTCGCTGTGGCATTGGTAATCCGCCTGATGCCCGCGCTTCTGACGAGGTCCAGAATCGACATCACATCGCCATAAGGCAAGTGGCGGTCCGCCCGCAAAACCAACCCCCCACTCGCATCGATATCAGCCGCTTGTCGCGTGAGTAATGCCCGCAATGTCGGCAGATCGACGACCCGACCATCCAGCGTCATCTGATTATCTGCCGACAAGTTGAGAATATAACGCCTGACATGCTGCGTTTTTTCCGAGTGCGCCATGGTGGGCAGTTCGACCTTCAGCGCGGCTTGATCGATGAATTGCGTGGTTACCAAAAAAAAAGTCAGCAACAAAAACAGGACGTCGATCAAAGAGGTCACGTTGACGGCCGGGCGGCGTTTGAGAGGCGTTTGCAGTTGCATCACATTTCCCCTTTGTCGGGAACTTGAAACCCGCGGAGCTTTTTTAAGAGCGCGTTGGCGTATTTTTCAATTTCCAAAATCAGGCTTTCCGCGCGACTGCTGTACAAATTGTAAAATACGAGCGATGGAATGGCGATAAACAGGCCGGCAGCCGTCGTCAAAATCGCTTCGGAAATGCCCCCCGCGAGGAGATTGGCCTGCCCCACGCCCACTTCTGAAACCCGTTGAAAAACCTTGATCATGCCCAACACAGTGCCCAAAAGCCCCAAAAGCGGCGATACCCCGGCCACGGTTTCCAGCACCACCAACCCTTTTTGCAACCCCCCCATCTCCTGACGGCCCTGATCCAGAATGCTCTCGCGAATCTCCTCTAAGGGCAAATGCCGATTGTCTAGCCCCGCGCGCATAACCTGAGAAAAAGGGCCTTTGTATTGACGACAGACACTCAGAGCCAATCCAATGTCTTCCGGCCCTTGAATATTGTCGATGACATTGACAATTTCGGGTCGAATGATAGCGCGGCGACGCAGGGCATACCCGCGCTCAATCGCGATGCCCAAAGCCAGCACCGAGCACACAATGAGCGGATACATCATGAGGCCACCCTGTTCAAACAGCGCCCAACCCATGTTATTGCCGCCTTTGTCCTTTTCCGAGGATGATATATTCAAAAGCACCCACAATTTCGAGGTACTCATCGGGAAAATCGGGTGGCAATGCCTTAAATGGCGCCGAAAGTTCAACGGCCTTCAGGCTCGTTTCGCGCAACATGTCACTGCCTTCATAGTCGACGAGTTCGGGGCCTTCGAGCCGACCATCGCGCCAAATTCTAAATTTCACCGTGGTCGTGCCCTCAATCAGCCCCAAATAAAACGCGCGGGGCAAAAAAATATGACGGTCAATATGTCGCTTGAGATAGGACAAATAGGGCGCGAACTGCCAGTTGTACGTGCTCAGTTGCAACCCGCCGCGTTGCCGCGCGCGGGTTTTGCGGTTGTCCATCTGAACGCGCGGTTGGGGCAGCACCTCTGCGCCCAACACCGCGCGTTCTCGTTCTTTTCGCGCTTCATCGGGGCTTTTCTGCAACACGTCCGCAAAGCTAAATTGCGGGTCGTAGAGATTGTCTGCCGCTTCTGTGTCCGACGCGCGATCCGCGTCTCGTGCTTCACTGCGCGCATGGCCCCGCGTTGACGCCGCGATGTCCTTTGCCCGTGTTATGCCATCGGAAAACGGCAGGTGGCTTTCGGGCAGGGGCGCGGTCTGTCGATCCCGAGATCTGCGATCCCCTTCTGCGATCAACGGGGTTTCTTCGGGCCGCGCGTCGTCTCGATTTTTGGGCACATCGACAAATTCAAACATCAGAGGCGGCGGCACAGGTATCTCTTCTGCCTCCGGCGCGATGACAGAAAACCGCCACAGAGGGTTCTCCAACAGCAGGATCAAAATATGCACCAGAATGGCCGCGGCGTATGCCCAGAGGTATGGATTTTTGAATCGAATTGCCATGCGCTCGTGAATCCACAAATTTCGGAATATACCACAAAACGGGACACAGACAAGCAGAAACCGAAAATGGATATGTTGCACAGTCACTTTGAGCGAACGGTAACCGCGTCACAAAAACGGCCCGCCTCTCCCCAACCCCGTCATGGCGGCAGGGGTTAAGCCGCCGCGCGCCGGGCGCAGTTTTTTCGCGACCAACACCACGCGCTGCAATCCAGTCCGTTGTTTTCCCCGTTTCTATTGCGCCATAAAACGTGCAGACATCTGCCTCAGCGTAACTATAAGACGGTTCGTGCGGTGCAATGTTCCGCACAAAAAATGCCCGATGGTCCCCCATCAGGCATTGCGTCCGCCGCCCGATTTCTCGTTCAATTTGCCGCCGCAACTTCAATTTCTGCCACTTGCGAGTGCATCTGCGCCCAAATTCCCTGGAACAAGGACATGCCACCCACAAAGAAAAAACCAGCGGCAAACAAAATCAGAAAGGGCACGGGAAAATACAGCCCCACCCCAATCGAATACGCCATGGCAATGAGCAAATACGCACCGAGTCCAATTTCCAAAAATGACGTCATGCTTTTTCGCAGGGTGTAGCGTTTGTGCCGCCAATTTCCCTTTCGCCCGACAACGCGATACTTGGGCGTGCGCTTAAACGCGGTCTCGTGCCCGCGCAAAGCCTGAATCACCCCTCGCGCGTTGTTCAGTGAAATGCCCATCCCCAAGGCGAGTACAAATGGCAAATACAGGATGCGCGACTTCCAATTCGAATAAATTTCTCGCTGCGAGTGGATGTAATACCTCGAGATCACCCCCGTAGCACCTATAAACAGGGGAAAATCGATCACCAGCACCCTGAGCCATCCCAGATCTTCTCGCAGAACAATCGCGGGAAAAATGAGAACCGAGATCATCACCATCAAAAGATAGGCAAAATTGGTCAACAGATGAAACGCGGCTTCGCCTTTCACGCGCCATGGAAGCCGACTTTTCAACAATGTCCTCAGCGTTTTTTTCGCGGTCTGAACAGAGCCTTTTGCCCACCGAAACTGCTGTGACTTCCACGCATTGACTTCCACGGGGATTTCAGCCGGTGTGACAGCATCTGCGAGATAGACAAACCGCCAACCCACCAACTGCGCGCGATAGCTCAAATCGAGGTCTTCTGTCAGAGTATCGTGCTGCCAACCACCGGCCTCATCAATGCAAGCCCGACGCCAGACACCTGCCGTGCCATTAAAATTGAAAAACAAACCCGACCGACTCCTCGCGCCGTGTTCCATAACAAAATGACCGTCGAGATAAATGGCCTGTACGCGCGTTAAAAGAGAATAATCCTGGTTCAGATGCCCCCATCGCGTTTGAACCATCCCCACTTTCGGATCGGTAAAATGCGGAATTGTCGTTTTCAAAAAGTCTGGTGGGGGCAGAAAATCAGCGTCAAAAACCGCGATAAATTCGCCCCGTGCAATCTGCAAGCCCTCTGCTAAGGCACCGGCCTTATACCCGATGCGCGCCTTGCGATGCACCAGCGCGATATCCAAGCCCGAATCCCGAAGTTCATCGACACACTGCTCGGCAATGGCGGTCGTTTCATCGGTCGAATCGTCTAAGACCTGAATTTCGAGGCGATCAGATGGATAATCCATTTTTGCGACTGCTCGAATCAGTCGCTCAACCACATAGCGTTCATTAAATACGGGCAATTGCACCGTGACAACGGGCCATTCATCAAAAGTGCCGCGGGGAATGGGTTGCTTGCAACGGTGCTTGTAATAGAGATGTACCATCAGGTGTCGGTGCAGACTTACGAGCAGCAGCAATGCAAACACAAGGCTGTAAATACCCAACAAAACGGATTGCCACCAGGCCATACAAACCCTCCCAAATGAGCGTCAAAACAGACAGACCACCAGCGCATTGCAGGAAAATATAGGGTTTGAATACATTTCGTCAACGTATTTTGTGCCTCTGTTTCAGTGTTGTGTAGAAACGCCATCACGCGCATCTGCCGACCTCGAGTTGCCCGTCCGACTCACCTTGACACACACGCCTCGACGTACCTATATTCGACGCCGACCAGTGCGGGGTGTAGCGTTGAACCACCGATCCGAATTCGCCTCCGCGATTCGGACCAAAAATAAAGGACCAAAGCCGTGTACCAAAAATATTGGAACCTGACAGAACTGCCGTTTGAGAATGTGCCGGACCCGCGTTTTTTTTATCCTTCGGCAGACCACCAGAAAGCACTGTTGCACATGTTTTACGCGATCAATCATCGCATAGGGGCCGCCATGCTCACAGGCGATGCCGGCTGTGGCAAAACCGTCTTGAGCCGCATACTCATCCAAGACCTGCCGCCCGACAAGTATAAAATTGCCCTTATGACCAAGCCCAGTCTCTCGTCGACAGATTTTCTTGGGGGCATGCTCAACCAATTGGGCATTGAAATCCAATCGGACGCAAAATCAGATTTGCGACGCGCGCTCGAGGTCCAGGTCGTCAAACGCGCCAATGCCGGCAAATACACGGCCATCATTATCGACGAAGCCCAGGCAATTGAAGGCGACGACACCTTTGAAGAACTGCAAGCCCTGTTCAACTTTCAACGCAATGACCGTTTTTTTCTGACCCTCCTTCTCATTGGACAGCCAGACCTCCAAGACCGGATCGCGCGCAGTGAACAATTGGCACAACAGATCGCGCGCCAATATCACCTCGCGCCGCTCACGAGCGAAGAAACCCGCGCTTATGTACAAACACGCCTAAAAAAAGCGGGGATCAAACGGCCCTTATTTGGCGAAGACGCGCTCGACGCGCTGCATCGAGCGTCTAGGGGTATCCCGCGAGAAGTGAACAATATTTGCGATATTGCCCTTTTGCTCGGTTTCGGCACCAAGGCCGAAACCATCGCGGCGGAACAGATCTCGAAGGCCGTTTATGCAATCAAAAATCTCTAACGCAAAAGCCAGTCCTCCATCATGTTCGCCGCGCGCGGGCCGTATCCCTTTATAGAAATCGCTATGCAATCTAGTTGCTCCAGGGTCAAATTGACCGCGGCCCAACTTTATTGGACAAATTGTTTTCGCTCCTGCAATCGCTTGAGATTATAGACTCGCCCCCAACTCGCGATCAAAAGATTCGGGTTCGATATATTGACAGGGTGCGTAATGCCCTGACGCACACAGGTCGGATACCAACGCTGAAAGGGCTTAATGATGAGCAGGCCAAAGCCTATACCTTCAACATCGTTGCGGGCATCATTCCCGAGATCATACGCATTGTGATTGGTCCCCATCTGGGTTTCAGAGCAGGCAACGTTGGATCGTATTGCCTATTGAAAGATGACCTGATTAATTTTTTTCAAAACGGTGAATTTCGGGGGCAGAGATTTGTGGAGATTTGCGAACATGTGCTCGAGAAGAATAGCGAACTTTACCAAAGGCTCAGTTGATGTATTATATCAGCCGGGATGCCGTATTGGCACTTCAATCGCATCGGGAGAAGTTTCTCGCGAGCAACTCGTCGAATGGTTGACAGAGCATACCCGTGCGGTCAGTCAAGAGGCCACATGAATACCGCTTGCCGTGTACTGTGAAATAGTTGACAGAAGAATTATCAGTATTAAATTGAACGCAATTGAGATCGTTTGGAATGCGCGGAACAGGAGGTGTTTTGACGAAAAAAGTTGTGAACGCGAACCCTTTTGTGATCAATAAAAATTTGGGGAGCGCGCAACGCATACAGGCCGAGGATTTGACCGCTAACCGCTAATCACCAACGGAGGCAATGATGACACCAGAAGAGAAGTTTCAATTTGATTTGCAGGGGTTTTTGGTCGTGAAAAATGTGTTGAGCGCAGATGAGGTGGATGCGTTGAATCAGTTGGCCGATGCGGTATGGTCCGATGACGGAAGCGATGACAACGGGCACCGTCGCACGAGTCGCGTTTCCATGTGGGGGCCAGAAACGCAGGCATTGTTCGATCACCCCAATGCGTTGCCGTATATGATTGCATTGCTAGGGCCAAAATTTCGCGCGGATCACGATTATTGCATCTTTATGAAAAAGGGGGCAACGCGCGGTCGATTGCACGGTGGACCGACATTGCAGGCCGGCGTGCCGGGTGATCACTGGTACAAATCTCGCGATGGCGTGATACGCAATGGATTGACTGTATTCACGTATAACCTCGCGCCTGCCCGAGAAGGTGACGGCGGGTTTGCCTGCATTCCCGGCTCGCATAAGAGCAATTTTATCGCGGATATTCCCGCAGATGTGCGTGGCTTTGAGCGTGCGGCGCACTATGTACACCAACCCGAAGCAGAAGCCGGGGATATGATCATTTTTACAGAGGCATTGGTGCATGGCACGATGCCATGGGAAGGCACGCATGAGCGGCGCGCCTTGCTGTATAAGTTCAGTCCGGGACATTCGGCTTGGTCGCAGAATTACTACAATCCAGCCGACTATCCCAATCTGACGGATCAACAGCGGCGCATCCTGCAACCCCCGTCAGTTGGCGGGCGAGAAGAAGTGGTGATGTAATTGTGGAAAGACGCGGAAAGGAAAGCATCATGGGTCTCACAGCAAGAGAACTTCGACAATTCAACGAATTGGGCTATGTCGTCAAAGAAGCCATCTATGCCTCCGACGATCTGCAACTTTTGAAAGATGGATTGACGGGCGCGATTCAAGAAAAGTGCGATGAATTGATTGTCGGGGGCAAACTCGATCGCGATTTCGCGGAAGAGCCATTTGAGACGCGCTTGACAAAACTCCACCGGCACAATCCTGAGGCCGCGCACGAGGTGTTGATGTCGATCTGGTCGGGGCGATTTCACGGGCCGGGAATTTTGCGCGCGTTGCGACATCGGCCCTTGATTGCGTGCATTGAGGATATTGTTGGCCCCGATATTGTCGGCACATCGATCTATCGCATACGCCCCAAGGTGCCGGGCTACTTGCGCGGCGAAGTGCCCTGGCATCAGGATGCGGGCTATTCTATGGCGCACTGTTATGCGTATTTGATGGTGACGTGCTGGATACCGCTGGTGGATGCGACAATAGACAATGGGTGTTTGTGGGTCATTCCCAAGGTGCAGGATAAGGGGATCATGCGACATTACACCGGGGGCCACGCGGGCTTTTTGGAAATCGCGCCGGAAAATTTGCCCAAGGGCGCGATACCCATTGAAATGTCCGCGGGATCAGTTTTGTTTATGACCAGCATGACGCCACATGCCTCTTTTAAAAACAAGACCGATATTGTGCGGTGGAGCATGGACCTGCGCTATCAGGATTTTAGCGTGCCGAGCAACATAAGCGAAGCACCCGAAGATTATACGCCCGAACGCGATCCCGTGACCATGGCGTGTCATCCGGGCGAGGCGTATTTTGTGATTCAGGATACGCAGCATCCCGACCGAGAAATGCGAGATCCCAACGCATTTGCCGCATTGCGAAAACAATGGGATCGCTCGAAAGTTCACACCCCCGGACGCGGTTGGACGCCTTTGAAGGAACGGGAAGGGATACGAGAGGAGAAGTTACATGTGTGAATTTCAAGAACAGATGCGAAGTGATGCGTCATTCAGTGAACAGGTGTCTCGCGATCAGATTGGAGACAAGGGCGAGGTCGTCATCAGGAAAGAACTCCGTGAACAACTGGGCATAGAACCTGGGTGGATTGCGTTGCAGCGCGTGGTGGATAATCGCATAGAAATTCAATTCATCCCGCCGGAGCATAACAAATCCCTGAAAGGCAGCCTTGCCAAGTAGAAAAAGAAAAGCATCGCGCCGGGCAAGGAATGGGATGAGGCACGGGAAGCCGCCTGGAAGCAAAGGGCAGAGGAAAAGATGGGGATAAGGGAGAGAGACATTTGAGTGGATTCCTAGACACGAGCGTAACTGTTCGTTATATCACAGGTGATCCACCTGATATGGCCGAACACGCGGCTCAGATTATCGATGAAATTGATGACCTCAAGATTCCTGAGGGCGTCTTGAGCGAAACCGCTTTTGTCCTCTCCTCGGTTTATCGGATGCCTCGTGAACAAGTGATTGACTGCATGAGGGCCAACATTTCCACCTAGGCGATGGACAAGAGCTTTGTGTTGGGAGGAGCGTATGGCGAAAGCGACCTATCGGATTGAGAAATTGCACGGCAAGCCGATTGTTGATGGGAATGATGTTCGACGACTCGGCATTGGAGCCGATCCCAATCGCTCGCGTTTTCGCGGCGATGCCATGTTTCCCACAGTGGTTCGGATACCCAACTGGGTGCCTGGGGAAGACCGCGCGCATCCGAATGCGAATTACTATCTCTATTTTGCGTCGCATCACGGGACGAGCATTCACATGGCGTGGTCAGATCAAGTGGATTCGGCGGCTTGGACGATTTTTAATGCCGGTCGATTAGATGATCCGCGTTTTCCCGGGCGCGGCGTGTTTGACTTGAGGCTGGGCAATGCGACGGATACGATTGATGTGGTGGATGGCCTGGTGTTGACAGGGCATGTGTCGTCTCCCGAAATGATTGTGGATGAGGAAAATCGACACTTCATCATGGTCGTTCACGGGAAGAGCAATGACAGTCAGCGCTCATTTGTAGCGACATCGAAATGCGGCTTGAATTTTAACCGTCCCGAAGTGGGTGGCGAAGCGGGTTATGGATTGAAGCGGTTGAAATTTGCGGATCGAAATTATCTCCGCGTGTTTCAATACAATGGCGATTGGTACGGTTTGGGGCAGCGCGGGTATTTTTTGAGACCCGCTGATCCCGACTGTCCGTGGGATCAGCCACAGGGTTGGAATGCGAGCGATCCCCTGTGGGTGTCTGCCGAAACCTCGCCCATAGAAAAAGATCTCGTCGCTGCCGGGCTGGCAGGCGATCACTTGCCCAATGGGGGATTGGGCCTGCGCCACGCATCTGTGCGGGTGATGGAAGATGGCGAGACGCTGGAAGTGTTTTACAGTCGCAAATGGGAAGTGCCCGAATATATCATGCGTTCAACAGTAGATTTGCGCGCGGGCGACTGGCAGACGTGGCAGACGAGTTATCCCCCGGAAGATATGGTCCGCGCCGAGAAGGATTGGGAAGGCGATGCACTCCACGATTCATACCTGTTCAAAGATAATGGTCAGTTGTATTTGTTTTATTCCTGCCGAGAAGAGGATGCGATTGCCGTGGCGAAATTGCATTGTGAATGACGCAAAAGGCGATACAAAAGGAAAAGATATGGCACAGGTTCCTGCCCGCTGCATGGGATGACTACCGTTTTGACTTTGAGGGATATCTCGTTTTGAAGAATGTTGTTTCTTCAGAACTGATTGCGGAGATTAATGAGACGGTCGATCACTGGGTTACTTTGCACTAAACTCTTAACTAAGAGGCAACCTTGATGCGGATAGAACAAATCGACGCCTACGTCGTCAAATTACCTCATCCCAATATCGCTGAAAACATTCCCGATTATGTGCGTCCTCGCAAATCGCTCTCCTATGACACAACGCCTCCCATCGGCGACATGGCAGCTGCGCGTTATGCCGAAGCACTCTTTGTCAAAATCACCGCCGACAATGGCCTTGTCGGATGGGGCGAGGGCCAATCCCTGCTCGTTCCCGAAGCCACCAAAGCAGTCGTAGATCGCCTATTTGCCCCCATTTTCATCGGCGAAAATCCGCTCGCCCGCGAAAAGCTCTACGACATGGCCTATGGCACCATGCGCGGTCGAGGTTACCGCTCGGGTTATCTCTCGGCCGCCCTTGCGGGCATCAACAACGCCCTCTGGGATCTTTCGGGCAAAGCCCTCGACGTACCCTGCTACGTCCTCCTCGGCGGCCCCTACCGCGACAAAGTGCGTATCTACAACAACATTCAGGGGCCCACGCCCGCAGTCGGTGTTGCACAAGCCCTCAAAGCCGTTGAAATGGGTTACGACGCGGTCAAATATCACCTCAATCGCCCCCTGAAAACCGCCGTTGCCGTCGTAGAAGCCACACGCGAAGCCGTTGGCCCTGATGTCGACATCCTCGTCGATCTCACCTGGCATTACGACGTACCCGGTGCAATTGCCCTCGGCAAAGAACTCGAAAAATTCGACGTCTTCTGGCTCGAATCGCCCGTGCCAAGTGAAGACCTCCGTCGCCATGCCGAAGTTCCGCGCGACCTCACACTGCCCATCTGCATCGGCCAAGAATATTACAACGCCTATCAATTTCGCGCTGTTCTAGAAGCACATGCCGCCGACATTCTCCTGCCCGACCTTGCGCGAACAGGCATTACGGGCAGCCAGCGCATCGCCCACCTCGCCGAAACCTTCGACATCCCACTCGCCCCTGCAGTTGGCGCAGGCAACGTCCTTTCTACCGCTGCACAACTTCAGCTCTCGGCAGGCATTCTCAACTTTGTCATCATGGAACACTTCGACCAAAGCTTCCAGCTAAAAAGCGATCAGATTCTCAAGCAATCCCTCACCCGAAACGGCAGTTATCTCGAACTGCCCGACCGCCCGGGACTGGGCATTGAAATCGACGAAAAAAAATTGATGCAATATGCAAAAAAATAAAACACTAGAAAAAGTTGTAGAGAGCGTATCCGATGAATATAGAATCCAACGGAAAGGAGTAGCGTATATGGATACGTTTGTCATACCCGAAGATGCAGAGGAGCAATTCGAAGATCGAGGTTTTTTGATCGTCCGAAACCTCATCACAGACCGAGCCATTGAGGCGGTGCGAGGCGAAATTGAACGCGCTGTCGCTGGAGAAGTGGAATGGTTCAACCCGGATAGAAGGCGATCCGACAACGCAGATCTGGACGGTGAAGATGGTGTACGAGCTGTGGGGGACCCGTTCAGTTGCAGGAACCATATCCTCTGGGAGGAATGGCTGACAGCGGAAAACGTCGTCGCGATCATTCGACGTTTTGTGGGCGAGAATGTTCGCGTGATGGGGTCTCGATTTTTTACCAAACCGGCCCGGTTCGGCGAGGCGACACCCTGGCATCAGGACATCTGGATATGGGAGCGAGATCCGACCCTTGGAACGCGGGAATATATGCAACGCCATCTAAGCATTTGGGTGGCATTGGATGCTACAGACTTAGAGAATGGCTGTCTCCACTTCATGCCGGGATCACACAAAGGAGAAGTGCTCGACCACATCCGTTACGATGATGGCATTCAGCCCGAGATTCCGCGTGAACTTCTGACTGATAAGCCCCCTGAGCTGGTGCCACTGGGATCGGGTGATGCCGTGGCATGGCATTCTCACATGTGGCACATGAGCCCTCCAAATCTCAGCGACCACACGCGATGGGGCGGCGTTATGATCGCGTTTCCCGATGAAGTGGCGGAAGGGTCAGATCATGCAGACCGGTGGTTCATGATCCGCAACGGGAAGGCGTGTCCGTATCCGAACGGCTGAGAAAGTTTCGATACGAGAACGCCCATTTTGGATACCCAGTGGTAAGCAGAGGAGTTCGACGATGGTAAAGTTCTATGGATTGACAGCAGAAGACGTGCGGTTTTTTCACGACGAAGGATATCTCGGGCCGTATAGGATGCATACGCCGGAGGAGATGGATGCGATTCGTCCCCGGGTGGAGCACGAGATTTTTGAGGCGGAGGGGCCGTTTCATGTCAGCAGGACTAAGTCACGGCACCTGGATAACAGGACGATCTATGATTTGTGTGTGCATCCTGCAATTACGGATCGGGTGGCGTGTATTCTCGGGGCGGACATTGTGTTGTGGCAGTCGAATTTTTTTAATAAAGAACCCGGTGCCAAAGAGATTCCATGGCATCAGGACATGAATTTCTGGTCTAAGGAAATTGAGCCGCCGATCAATGTATCGGCCTGGCTGGCCATTGACGATGCAGATCTTACAAATAGCTGTGTGCAGCTGATGCCGGGGTCACATCGGAAGATGGTGCCACATATCAAAGCCACACCCGATCAGGCGTTTCGCGAACAGGGCGATCCGGACCATCTCTATATCGATCCGGACCGCGTTGTGACAATGGAACTGAAGGCCGGTCAGTTTTTTCTTTTTACAGAACGGATGCTCCACTATTCGAGTGCCAATAGGTCGGATCGGCGGCGGCTGGGACTGGCGATTCGCATGACGATTCCAATCGTGCGCTGCTATAAGAAGCATCGTGTTATTCTGGTGCGAGGGAAAGATCGGGTCGGATTTAATGTGTACGGTCCGCCGCCTGAATAGAGTGCATCTTGGAAACGGCTCCTACATCATCCGGATCGCCCGCGATTTTCTGGATGATTGATCCAGGCTCATCGAATTTGCTATATATAGGAAGGAGACCGCGTGCAAAACGATGACGATTTCCTGATGGCGGTCTATGAGTCCAGAGAAAGGATGGTTGCTGACCAACACCGCCCGCGATTCCACTTTCTGCCTCCAGAAGGTCGGTGGAATGACCTGAATCTGTGCAGGTGATGGAAGATGGCGAGACGCTGGAAGTGTTTTACAGCCGCAAATGGAAAGTGCCCGAATATATCATGCGTTCAACTGATCAGTTGTATTTGTTTTATCCCTGCCGAGAAGAAGATTGCGATAGCCGTGGCGAAATTGAACACAATCAGCACTGGACAATTTTAACCAAAGATGCAAAGGCACAGGGCACACAATGGGCAATGGATCCCATCAGCCAAACCGGTCACGCACAGCGCGTGATTCCCTGTCCTTATACTCCGCTTGAAAACTGTCCGAACGATATGGTTTTGATGCGCGCGTTCCGCGATTTTCGCCCGAGAAATTTTATCACACTCCGCAATCAGCGGGGCTATGGCACGCAGAAAAACTGGATGTGGGTTCGGCAAGAATTGCTCCACTACGTCAAAGGCAATCCCGATTTTACCGTCACCTACACGGATATTCCAAAAATTCTCAGAGGATATTACAAAAAAGTCAATGGTCTCGTGACAGAGAATCTCGAAAGAAGTAAATCAAAAACCATACGTCCCGGCAATGTCTGGGTCGATATCCAGCACGTGTTCTACCGAATGGAAGAAAACGTCGTGGGCTGCTATGCCCAAAAGCCTTTGAAAGCGATTCAGCGCATCGTGCAATCGAGCAGCAAAAAAGGCGATCTCATCGTCGACTTTTTCGCCCATTCTGGAACAACTTTAATTGCCGCAGAGCTATCGCATCGGCGAGTTTATACCTTTGACATTGACCCTATCTTTGCTGAAATCACCATACGGCGCCTTGAGCATTATCGAAAGACCGGCAAAACTGGCTGGCAGTGGCATAATCCCTTTCCCGAAATCGATCAGGATTTACAGGATTGTCGGGATTGATGGATCGATTTTGTACGGGATTATCAATTTCTTTTTTTATCCTGATCAGATTTTGATCGGGCGTGCTTTACTTAACCAATGGAGAGATTTTCATGGCTGATTCACGCCCCAATATTCTCTACATCATGTCTGATGATCACACTGTGAACGCCATCGGTTGTTACAACGGATGGCTGAATGCGGTGGTGGAGACACCGAATCTCGACCGCATTGCCGAAGAGGGCATGCGGTTTGACAATTGTATCTGCAACAACGCGCTGTGTTCGCCGAGCAGGGCGAGTATTATGACCGGGCAATACAGCCACAAAAATGGGGTGTCGCGGTTGAATCAACCCCTGAAAGACGATCACCCCAATTTTGTGCGGCAGTTGCAGGCATCGGGTTATCAAACGGGCATTGCCGGCAAGTGGCATTTGGGGTCTGAGCCCGAGGGCTTCGATTACTGGGAAGTGTTGCCGGGGCAGGGGGCTTATTTTGATCCGTCGTTCGCGCGCAATGGCGAGCCAACGCAATACGAGGGCTATGCGACGGATATTATTACGGACTTATCGCTCAATTGGTTGAAAGCGCGCCACCCCGACAAGCCCTTTTTGATGCTGTGCCATCACAAAGCTCCCCATGGCTTGTGGGAATACGCGCCTCGCCATGCGGATTTATTCGCAGATGGGGATGTACCCGAGCCGTCCAATCTCTACAAGCCGTTTGACAAGGTATCCAGCGCATTGCAAAATCACCATCGGACCATGCTGATGCAGGCCGAGCGGATGGATGAAGGCGTGCGAGGCAGAGCGTGGCCCACCGGGCGGCTGGATACAACGGGGATGAGTACGACAGAAAAGATCCACGCGGCTTACCAGAAATACGTAAAGGACTATTTGCGGTGCATCGCGGCGATTGATGAGGGCGTGGGGCGGTTGCTAGATTATTTGGATGAAGAGGGGTTGACGGACAATACGATTGTGATCTACACATCAGACCAGGGCATGTTTTTGGGCGAGCATTCTTATTTTGACAAGCGATTGATTTTGGAAGAATCGCTTCAAATGCCCTATCTGATGCGATATCCGAAGGCGATTACACCGGGTGCGGTGAACGATGATATCGTGGTGAATGTCGATTTTGGTGCGACGTACCTCGATTTTGCGGGCTTAGAACCCGATGCGCGCATGCAGGGCCGAAGTTTTCGCGCGCTGTGCGAAGGGGAGACCCCGAGCGATTGGCGGCAGTCGGCTTTTTACGCGTATTGGGATGGCCCGACCAAACACTACGGCGTACGCACGCAAAAATACACGCTGGCAGTCCACCGAACCGGCGAGCGCGATTTGTTCGATCTCGAAAAAGATCCCCAAGAGATGACCAGTGTGTACGGCGATGCCGCGTACTCAGATGTGCAGACAGAAGTGGAAGCCGATCTGGCGCGGCTGATTGACGAGATCGATATCAGCCCCGAGCAATTGCCACAGGCGTGAGTGAATTGAGACGCCCCAATTCACAGGAGATAGCCATGTCAGACGTACTCAGGTTTATTACACAAGACGACGTGCAAGTGGATGACCTGCCGTGGGGGCCGCACGAGTGGATCAGTCGAGAGGGCTTGACCGACGCAGAACACCTGATGCTCGTGCGGGTGACAATGCCGCCGGGCAAGGCGCACAAATTCCATCGCCATCCACGTATGGAAGAAATGATTTACGTGATCGCGGGACAAGCAGAACAGTGGGTCGATAAAACTTCGCAAATCCTGGGACCGGGCGATGCCGCGCATATTCCAATAGACATGGTGCATGGAACGTACAACGCCGGCGATGAAGATCTGGTCTTTCTGGCGATTTTGTCGCCTGTGAAATGCGATGGCCCTGCACTGATCGATATGTCGGAAGATGAACCGTGGATCAATCTGAGATAAGTATGGATTGCATAAAGGAGATGTACGTCATGCGCTTCTTCAACACGAGTGGGCCGGTGGTCGCTGCGGATCACTACTGCATTCCGCCCTTGGAACGGCTCAACCTCGCCAAAGTGCGCCGGTTCATCCGCGACAAACGCTACTTTGTCCTGCACGCGCCCCGGCAGACCGGCAAGACCTCTGCGCTACTGGCCTTGCGCGACTTGCTCAACGCCGAGGGCGATTATCGCTGTGTGTACGTTAACATTGAGGGTGCCCAAGCGATGCGTGAAGATGTGGAGCAGGCGATGCGTGTCATTCTGGGCGAATTTGCGTCTCGGGCGCGTTTAATGGGCGACGAATTTTTGCCCAAGACCTGGTCCGGTATCTTTGCCGAATTTGGGCCGGGGGCCTTGGGCGAGACGTTGACGCGCTGGGCCGAGGCCGATCCGAAACCGCTGGTGCTGCTCATCGACGAGATCGACGCGCTCATCGGCGACACACTCCTGTCTGTGCTGCGGCAGTTGCGGGCCGGCTATGACCGGCGGCCCGGGAGTTTTCCGCAAAGCGTGATATTGTGCGGGGTGCGCGATGTGCGCGATTATCGCATCCATTCCAGTTCGGCTAATGCGATTATCGCTGGCGGTAGCGCATTCAACATCATGGCGCGGTCCCTGCGCTTGGGCGACTTTTCGCGAGATGACGTGCGTGCCCTGCTCAACCAACACACTGAGGAGACGGGGCAGGCGTTCACGCCCGAGGCCATGAAGACGATCTGGGATCAAACTCAAGGCCAGCCTTGGCTGGTGAACGCGCTGGCGGATGAAACCTGTTTTTATGGCACCGCCGCGGAAGACCGGAGCCACCCGATCACCGCCGACGCCATTCGCGAAGCCCAAGAGCAACTCATCTTGCGCCGAGAGACGCACCTTGACCAGTTGACAGACAAACTCAAGGAAGACCGCGTGCGGCGAGTCGTTGAGCCACTCCTGACCGGCGGCGAGGAACGCCACTTCATTGACCGCGATTTGGAGTATGTGCGAGACCTTGGTCTCGTCGCTCAAGATCCCCCGTTGCGTATCGCCAATCCGATCTACGCCGAGGTCGTCCCGCGCGAATTGACTTGGGTAGCCCAAGAGGAGTTCGATCAAGACGCCGCTTGGTACGTCAATGCCGATGGCAGCCTAAACGTGGTCAAACTCATGACCGCGTCCCAGACCTTCTTCCGCGAGCACTCAGAGCATTGGGTGGCGCGATTTCAATATCGCGAGGCCGGTCCGCAGTTGTTGCTTCAAGCATTCCTCCAGCGCATCGTGAACAGCGGGGGACGCATCGAGCGAGAGTACGGTTTGGGCCGAATGCGTACGGATCTGCTCATCGTCTGGCCGCAGGGCGAGCGGACATGCAAAATCGTAATCGAGTGCAAAATTCTCCACAAGAGCTTGGAACAGACCATCGCCGAGGGTTTGGAACAGACCGCCGAGTACATGGATCGCTGCGATGCAGAGGCGGGTCATTTGGTGATCTTCGACCGCCGCGAAGATAGACTTTGGGCCGACAAGGTATTCCACGAGCGGCGGATGTCTCGCAGTGGGGTTGAGATCGACATTTGGGGCATGTGATGGCATCGGAAGTTTTAGGTCCTCTGCTACAAGGTGGAGCAGACATTCTTGTCTGCTCATATCCTCTGCTACCTTAAAGTGGATAACACGCTGCTCGTGGTAAGAAAGGAGTGTGTGATGGCGTATTTGATAGATCGAGACAAAGAGGTGTTCCGGAAAAAGGGCTATGTGACCAAACGCGCTGGCGTGACACATGAGCAAATGGAAGCCGCGCGCAATGCAATCTGGGATCACCTCCCTGTGGACCGCAATGATCCCGCAACCTGGATCCAAGGCGGAAAAGACGGGTCTCAGGGCATGGATGGACACGCGGCGTTTCACGCGCTGATTTACGATTCGCCAGTGTACAGCATGGTTGAAGAATTGGCCGGCAAAGGTCGCTTGGCCCCTTTGCATGACCATATTGCGGCTGTGAATTTGCGATTTCCACACAAGGGCGAATGGACAGGCCCCAAGGGCAATCACATGGATGGTCACGGCTTGGGCAGCGGCATTGTAAATAATTGGACCGTGGGGATTACGCTGTATCTCAATGATGTGAAACCCCGGGGCGGTGGCACATGCGTATGGCCCGGCACGCACAAACACATGGCGGACTATTTCAAGACCCATTCGCGCGTGAGCTTGAGCAAGTCATTTTACAATTTGCCGATTTACGAAGGCGAACCGCGCCCGACAAAGCCGCTGGAGATTCTCGGTTGGGACGAAGAGGACTATGAAGAAATTACGGGCCCGGCGGGAACCGCGATGATCTGGCACAGCCATCTGATTCACAGCGCGACCGTGAATTGCCGCGATGACATTCGCATGGCAATTATTGCGCGATTTCGGTGGACGAATTGGGACGACCTAAAATTTGAAGACCCCGATGACATGTGGGAATATTGGGAAGGGGTGTGAGAGGCGTCTCACCTGCCTGCGCCGCGGACGCGGCAGGCAGGCGTCTCGCGCCTTTCCGGCGGGGTGGCTGGGCGGGCTGACCACTGAATCACTGATCACCGATCACTGACCTTTTGGAGGTTTATTTTGCGTTTGTGTTTTGATCCGATTGTGTGTCCCAAAGCCGCGTTGCCCGAGATGCTAAAAATTGCAACGGCAGCGGGTTTTGACGCCGTGGTTTTGCACTGTGCGATAACCGCGAGTTCGCCGTTTCACCCAGAGACATCAGTGCGGATGATTCGCGATTATTTAGACGATGCGGGCGTGGCATTGATGGGACTCAATGTGCGCGATTTGACGGGATTGAATGCCAAAGGCGAGGTGGATCCACAATTTAATTTGCGGCAAGTTGAGTGGGACATTCATCTGGCGCGGGCATTGCGCTTGCGGTGTGCGAACTTTCTCAGCGGCGCGCGAACACATACATCGCGCGAGGCACTGGTCAGCGGCGTGAACACCTTGCTGAAAAACATTCCGGATGTCACGCTGAACGTGGGAAATGCCGTGAATACGTGTTTGGAACGCGCAGCGGATTTTGACAGCCTGATGCCCGAACTGCCCGATCGCGCATCGATATGGCTCAATGCGACTCAGATCGATGATGCGGTTCGCGTGGTGGATCACCATGCGAGTCGCATCGGCACGGTCACAATTGGCGAAAATGGCACCGATGTCATACGAGCACTCAAAGCGAATGGATATGAAGGCCCTGTGGCGACGCAGGTAGAACAAAGGACGCAGCAGGTGCGGGGGTGTGGGTTTTAATCCGCGAAATCTCTTAATCCGCGAAATCTCTTAATCCGCGAAATCTCTTAATCCGCGAAATCTCTTAATCCGCGAAATCTCTTAATCCGCGAAATCTCTTAATCCGCGAAATCTCTTAATCCGCGAAATCTCTTAATCCGCGAAATCTCTTAATCCGCGAAATCTCTTAATCCGCGAAATCTCTTAATCCGCGAAAATCCGCGATCTAGACTGAGGAGGTTCTTGTGAATGTCATTTTGATCGTGCTGGACACATGGCGCCGAGATCACGTAGGGTGTTAAGGCAATGCGTGGATTCAGACGCCGCATATCGACCGCTTTGCCGAGAAGGCAGCGGTTTTTGACAATGCGTATTTGGCGTCGTATCCCACGCTGCCGTGTCGCCGAGATATTGCGACCGGGCGATACGAATTTCCGTGGCGGGGATGGGGCGGCCTAGAGCCCGATGATGTGACGCTCGGCGGCACCGTGCATGAGGCGGGCAAGATATCCTACTTTTTTATAGATGTGTATCACCACTGGACGAGCAACTCGGGCAGCGGCTATTGGCGACCCTTTTCGGGCTTTGATATGGTGCGCGGACAGGAGCGCGACCGATACGTCACCGATTCGGATGTGACCTTTGATCAGCGGGCACTAAATTATCCGCCGCACAACAAACCCGATCAGCCGCATTTTCGGAATGTGCAATACATCCGCAAAGAAGAACGCGACTGGTTTTCGCCACAACTGTTTTCAAGGGCGGCCCGTTGGGTTCAGCACAATGCAGATCGAGACTTTTTTTTGATGATCGATTCAATTGATCCGCACGAACCATGGGACCCGCCGCGTCACTATGTGAAGCTCTACGATGATTCAGAAGGAGAGGTCAATGAGTATCCGGTCGCGCCTTACGACTGGGTGGATGGCAATTTGACGGAAGCGGAGTTGACGCGCGTGCAGCAGACCGCGAACCCGAAGCCATGGCCCGCATGCAGAAACTGATGGTTGAAAAATTGCGCGCGATTCAGGTGCCGTCAGAGTTGCTGATCCGCTTGGGCCTGACAAAGGAATGATTATGAAGCCAAATATCTTACTGCTGATCGCAGATGATGCGACCTACAACGATCTGTCGCTGTATGGCGGCCAGAATGTACGGACGCCCCATATCGACCAACTCGCGCGAGAGGGTCTGGTTTTTAATCGGGCGTACCTGCCGATGGCGATGTGCAATCCCTGCCGCACGGCACTTTATACGGGCCTCCACCCGGTACGCAACGGTTCGTGCTGGAACCACTCTGCCGCGCGTCCAGGCACAAAGAGCCTCCCGCACTATCTCGGCGACCTCGGTTATCGGGTCGGGCTTTGTGGCAAAAAGCACGTCGGGCCACATGGAAGTTTTCCATTTGAAAATGTGCCGGGCATCGAGGGCGGGTGCGTGCACCCCAATCCCGAATTTGGCGTTGCGGGCATTCGCGCGTTTGTGGGACAAAGTCCGTTCTGTCTCGTGGTCGGTCTTTTTGAGCCGCATGCGCCGTGGACGCTGGGCAATCCCGAGCATTTTGATCTGGACGCGCTGACGTTGCCACCGTACATGGCAGACACGCCCGAGACGCGCCGAGACTACGCCAAATACTTGGCTGAGATCGAAGTCCTGGATCGGGAAGTCGGCGACATTCTCGACGTGCTGGACGAGAGCGGGCAGGCAGACAATACCCTGGTGATTTTCACGTCTGAACAGGGGTCGCAGTTTCCCGGCTGCAAGTGGACGAATTGGAATACGGGCATTCACACGGGGTTTATTGTGCGCTGGCCGGGAAGGGTCAAACCGGGATATGCAGACGCGATCATTCAATATGAAGATGTCGTGCCAACGCTGATTCACGCCGCGGGCGGCGATCTGCAGGCGATTGATTTTGATGGATCGAGTTTTCTCCCCGTCCTTTTGGGCAACGCAGAAGCCCATCGGGAATACGCGTATTTTATGCACAACAACATCCCCGAAGGGCCGCCCTATCCCATTCGCGCGGTGACGGATGGCACCTATCACTACATCCGCAATCTCACGCCCGAGGCGATCTACATCGAGAAACATCTGATGGGGCCCAATAAATGGCACCCGTACTGGCCAACTTGGGTCGTGGATACCACGTTCAACGAACACACGCGCTTTGTGGTGAATCGCTACCTGCATCGCCCGGCCGAGCAATTGTACCACATGGACGACGACCCCTACGAGATGACCAATATCGCCGATGATCCCGCGCATGCAGCGGCGAAAAAATGCCTGTCTGCCGAACTCGACCGCTGGATGAACCAACAAGGCGACCCCGGCGCGGAGATCGATACAGAAGATCAATGGCGAGCAGCCAAACAGGGCAGACATTTTGACCCGTGCCAAAACCCTGTCTGAATCAGGATAGGCAGGATGAGAGGATGAACAGGATAGGGGTTGCCAGGACAGGCGGAATGTGGGGATGAGAATGCCTATCAACACACAGACAGAGATATTCAACGAGAAAAGCATTCGGCTTAGAATTTGCAGGATGAGCAAGACGCGTCGAATAATGGGGATACAAGGACCCCTGAACATCCCAAAATCCTGTCCATCCTGATTCAGACAATAAGAGGATAGTCAGAATGATAATGGATGAGTTGACATATAAAATTATCGGTTGCGCTATGCAAGTACACAATACGCTTGGAAATGGATTTCAGGAAGTGATTTATCAGAGGTGCCTTGCGATTGAGTTAGAACGGGCAGGCATTGATTTTGGGCGTGAGGTGGAGCAAACCATTTTTTATCAAGGCATTGAAGTCGGAACGAGAAGAGCCGATTTTACCGTCGCCAATCGCGTCGTTGTTGAGTTAAAAGCCTTAACTGCCCTAGTTGTAATGTATGCGATATCTCGTGGACACAGACTGGGTCATTGACCACCTGCACGGGCGCGAGCGGGTGGTCAGGCGTCTTGAAGAACTGGAACCGGAGGGTATCGGCTTGAGCGTCGTGTCGCTGGCCGAACTTTACGAGGGCGTGTTCTATTCTACGACCCCTCAGAACAACGAAAAGGCACTTCGGGATTTCTTGGATGGCGTTGAGGTCTTGACGCCAAATGACGACATCTGCCGGATATGTGCGCGGGAAAGAGGCAGACTGAGAGGCACTGGCATGCTCATTGGCGACTTCGATCTTCTGATCGGCGCCACAGCAAGGCACTATAACCTCACGTTGCTCACCAATAATCGCCGACACTTTGAACGCTTGGATAGTTTGTCTATCATCTCTGTTTGAGGAGAAATTGCAATGTCCCATCAACCCAATATCGCGGTTGTCATCACCGATCAGCAGCGCACGGATACCATGGCGTGTTATGGCAATGCGTGGATTCAATCGCCGCATCAAAACGCGCTGGCAGCGCGGAGTTTTGTTTTTGAAAATGCGTATGTGACGCAGGCGGTTTGCACGCCGTCGCGGGGATCGCTGATCACAGGGCTTTATCCGCATACACACGGCTGTGTGGTCAATGGCATCCCGCTAAAAAAAGAGACCTTGTCCATCGCGGAAATGATGCCCAATACCTATCGCAAAGGCTATGTGGGCAAGTGGCATTTGGGAAGTGATGGAAATTGTCAGCATGGATTTGACGCGTGGTGCAGTATTGCAGATGGTTGTGGCTATCACCAGTGGCTTTTGGATCAGGGCTTCGCGCCGGAAGTTCCCGGCAGGTTTACGCCGCAGCAGCGCGCGTCCATGCCCGCGTCAGCCCAGATTGGGGCCTATGTGGGCCATGAGTCCGCGCGGTTTATTCGGGAAAACGCGGGGCGTCCGTGGCTGCTCGTCGCCAGCACGTTTGAGCCGCACCCGCCGTATCGCGGGCCTTATGATGGCTTGTACGACCCCGAAGAAATCCCGGTGGGGCCGGCGTTTTTGAAACATCCAGAAGGCCATGCCCTGTTTAACCGCGCGCGGTCAGACTTTTATCGCAACACCACAGATGCGCGGGTTGTGGCTTCAGACATGACGCGAGATGAGAACTGGCGAAAGTTGCGGGCGCAGTATTTGGGCAATGTGAAAATTGTGGATGACGCCATTGGCAAAATGGTTCGGGCACTCCGAGAAACCGGGCAGATGAAGAACACGATTTTCGCGTTCACGAGTGACCACGGCGAAATGGCTGGCGATCACCGCATGTGGGAAAAGCGAGCATTTTACGAAGAATCGGCCCGCGTGCCGCTTTTGCTGCATGTGCCGTGGTTGAATCGCGAACAGCAGCGAATCCCCGGCGTATTTGGTCATGCGGATTTGGTGCCGACACTCCTGGATTTGGCCGGGCTACCGATTCCAGACCCATGTCAGGGCGAGACCTTGGCAGACGCGTTGACGGGCAAACGCGATTTGCGGGAACACAGGGCGTTTATGGAATGGAATGGAATTGGCGACCGCAATTTGGGGACGCCCGACATCAATCTGATGGCAACGCTGCCGTGGCGCTCTGTGGTGACGGGCGACCGATGGAAGCTGAATTTGTGCGCGGGCGATCAGTGCGAGTTGTTCGATCTAAATGCCGATCCTGTTGAGGAAATCAATCTGTTCCACGCGCCCGAACACCGAGACCGCGTTCGCAATCTGGCGGCGATGATTCGCTTGTGGCAACACGAGACAGGCGATACAGCACCTTTGCCGAGTGTGTAATATCCCCGTCCGCGCCTGCCCGTGCTCGCCTCGCGCGGCTATGGCGTTTTGGGGGATGACGAATCAATTGAAAATGCAGCGCAATTTTGAGAACCGCATTCGAGTTGGGCCTCTCGAGTGCAGTGAATTTTTTTAAAACGGACAAAAACTGTCCGCTTCCAGTTTATATTGTCCTAAAAAGCGGAGAAACCTATGCCAATTACGGATGCTGAGACCAAAAATGAACGGTTATTGCAGGTACAGATTTTTGCACGGCAACGGCCAGAGGGCTTTCGGACTCGGGAGATCGCCGATCTGCTCAATGTGTCTGAGCGAACAGCCCGGCGGTATATCGTGCAGTTGTCGGAGAGTGGACGGCTGCCGGTTTATCAAGAGGGCCGAGTTTGGCATTTGGTTGAAGGCGCACAGTTCAATTTGCTTCCGGTTCATTTAAACTTGAACGAGGCACTGGCCCTTTATCTGGCAGCACGGTTGCTCGCCGCTTATAGCGACAAGCACAACCCGCAGGCGGTATCCGCGTTGAACAAACTGGCCAGTGCGATGCCGGTGCCAGTGGAGCGACATATTGTGGAGACAGCGGCTATTTTGGCACGCAGACGACCCAACCCGACCTATCTGAAGATGTTAGAGACATTGACACAGGCCTGGGCAGCGCGCCGGCAGGTACATCTGATTTACCGGAGCCCGCAAACAGATGAGGTAACGGAACGGGTTTTTGATCCCTATTTTATCGAGCCCTCTCCCGTTGGATATGCCTGTTATGTCATTGGGTTTGACCACTTGCGCCAAGACATTCGCGAGTTCAAAATCGAGCGCGTCCAACACGCCAAAATCCTCAACTCGCCTTATGAGATGCGCCGCACCTTCGATCCCTATCGTTATCTCGCTCGCGCCTGGGGCGTGATGGGTGGCGATGAACGCATTACCGTCAAGCTCCGATTTTCCCCTCGCGTGGCTTATCGGGTGCGCGAGTCCGATTGGCCCTGCGTCAACACCATGGACGACTTGCCAGACGGCGGCTGTCTGATGACATTGACGGTGAGCCACACGTTGGAGATGAAACCGTGGATCAGAGGCTGGGGCGCAGATTGCGAGGTTTTAGAGCCTGAGAATTTGCGAGTGGAAATTGCAAAGGATATGATCGCCGCGGGGCGGATGTATGAAAAAAAATGATCTTGGAATCAAATCAAAGCCATTGTCTCCAATCCATTTTACGCACGCCTTTTCCAGACGAGACACCTTGCGAACTGAACAAAAGTTTAGTATATTGGACACTCTGATAAAATCCGTTAAAAGGGGTATAGAAAGATGCTGAAGTCATCTGTAACAGAGTACCCTACAATCAGCAAAATTGAATGTTCAGGAGCATTTATATGGCTAAATTTCGACAGACGCAGAAAATCCCGACCATCCCGTATCATCAGTGTGTTGCCAAAACAACGGAAGATGGGGCACCTGGTTTGAGTGTTGAAGCGCATTGTACCTATGTGGGGGCAGTTGCGGAGGAGTTGATGAAGCGGTTGCCTTCCAATATGCGGAAACTAATTCCTCCAGAAGCCCCTGCGTTAATCGCTCTGCATGATGTCGGCAAAGTATCCCCTGGATTTGCAAAGAAAATTTTTTCTCGTGAGGAATTGGACAAACGCGCACCAGGTTTATCTGCAATGGATGACAGTGGTTTTGAGCCTTACCATGCCGTAGTAAGCGAAGCAGCATTGAGGGCCTATCATAAAACGCGAGAGAGTACTAAAAGGGATTGGAAAGCATGGGGGAAGGTATTGGGCAATCATCATGGTAAGCGAACAGACCCGTGTGAAAATACAAGTGGAACGTATGGAGGGCCATCTTGGGCCAAAGAACGGCAAGCGTTATTAAAGCGATTACTTGATCGTTTCGGAAATTTGCCGTCCGATCCACCAAAAAATGAGCAGATTGCCTTGCTCAGTGGTATGACATGTGTTTCAGACTGGATTGGTTCAGATACGACATTTTTTTCCGCAACTGGTCTGAAAGAAGATGCAAATGTGTTTTCAAAAGCGCGTGAAGCCTTAGATGCGTGTGGTTGGGTTTTCCCAAAGTTGAAGCCCGGCCTTTCATTTGAAGACGTTTTTGGAAATTCTCCGTATCAAGTACAAGCTGATTTTGTCGAAGCGGTGACACAACCTGAGCTTTACGTGCTGGAAGCACCTATGGGACAAGGCAAAACAGAAGCCGCCCTTTATGCGGCGTATCAATTGATGACAAAAGGATACCATCACGGTCTTTACTTCGCGCTTCCCACGCGCTTGACAAGCAACCGCATTCACGAGCGCGTTGATCAATTTCTGCACAAAATTGTGGAAGACGATCAAGGTGCCAATCTCATTCACAGTACAGCATGGCTTCAAAGGCTTCAAGCGGGTGGCGAAGAACTGCGTTCAGGCCATGCCTGGTTTCATCCAGCCAAACGGTCCTTACTTTGGCCTTTTGGCGTTGGTACAATAGATCAAGCATTGTTGAGTGTCTTGAGCGTGAAGCATTATTTTGTACGTACTTTTGGCCTTGCTGGCAAGGTCGTGATTCTCGACGAGGTGCATAGTTATGATGTCTATACTGGAACGCTTTTGGATACGCTAGTAGAGACGCTTCTGAAGTTGGGATGCACGGTAATTATACTGTCGGCTACATTGACGCGCGAACGTCGAGCGTCATTTTTTTTTGATCAATCAATTCCAGAAACAGACGCTTATCCACTGATTACCTTTGGTCACAAACAGGCGGAGGTCAAAGCAGTGGAACCGCCAGAAGGACAAACGGTTTATACGCATATTACATCACAAAGCCGCCGAGAACTCGCTGCGCTCGCAGTAGAACGGGCACAACAGGGGCAATGTGTGTTGTGGATCAATAACACAGTTGATGGCGCGCAAGAAAGCTATCGGGCTGTGCTTGCTGAACGGACTGAGGAGGATGGCGATGTAGGATTGTTGCACTCGCGTTTTCCCGTGTATCGGCGAGAAGAACTCGAAGATGAGTGGATGAGAAAATTGGGAAAAAATGGAGATCGACCAAACGGGTGTGTATTGGTTGCAACACAGGTGGTAGAACAGAGCGTGGATATTGATGCCGATTTTATGATTACCGATCTCGCGCCAACAGATATGATGTTGCAACGTGCGGGACGGTTGTGGCGACACAGAGAACGCGAACGTCCTTGTGAACATGCAGAACTGTATATTGTATGTCCAGACCTTGCAGATATAGAAGATGCAGATATGCTGATTGAGTCTTTGGAAAAATCTGCAAACGTATACGCGCCTTATGTGTTGTGGCAAAGTTATCGGGTTTGGAAAAAAAAGAAAGTGCGGTTGCCCAATGATATTCGCAGTTTGCTTGAGGCAACTTATGTGCAGCCAAACAGTGAAACACCAAAATGGATCTCATGTCTTTATGAAAAACTCAAAATTGAACGGGAGAAACTCCGCAGCAAAGCACTGGGCAGCACCGCGGAAGCGATGCCCACGCTTGAAGATGATGAACGCGTTGTGACGCGATACAGTGCTTATGAACAAGTGCCAGCTTTGCTAATCAAATCGCGCGATTCAACAACGCTGAGACTCGCAGATGGTAAACAGGTTGTTGCTGAAACCGGTGTGAGAAATTTTAAGACCGCGGTCGCGCTACACAAAAATCTCGTCAATGTGCCGCGTTATTGGGTTGAAAACGGGCTGAGAACCCCTAAATATCTCAAGGCTCATGTGTACGGCGATGTCGCTGTGTTGACAATCGGTTCAGATGGTCATTTGACTGGCTCCAACATCCGTCCACTGGGATATGACGCTCAAAAAGGCGTTTACAAAATCGAAGATGCACCTGAATGGGAGGAGATTGACGATGAATTTGATTGGTAATTCTTGGATACCCGTTGTGTTTCAAGATGGGCAAACCGGCACAGTTGGATTAAACGACCTTTATGAGAAGGCTGAGGATATTCGCGACCTCGCGCTTGCCCCTCCGCAACGCATTGCAGTGATGCGTTTGCTGATTTGCATTACACAAGCCGCGCTCAATGGCCCGGAGGACGAAGATGAATGGCTTTCTTGTAAATCTCGAATTGTACCTGAGAGTTTGGCGTATTTAGACGCTCGCAAGACAAAATTCGACCTGTTTGGCGATACCCCATTTATGCAGATCAAAGATTTGGAAACAAGCAAGTATGCCTCACTGGATAAACTCGATTTTGGACTGGCATCTGAAAATAATAAAACGTTGTTTGACCAATCATCTGTGCCAGAAGGCCGCATCCATTCCGCAGGATGGGTCAGTTTGCAGCTTTTGACATTTCTCAATTTTTCAACGGGAGGTAAAGTAGGTCAAGCAAATTGGCACAACAAAAAATTTAGTGCTTCTACCAAAGCTGCACCTGCATTAAAAGCAGTACATCTGCTTGTTAGAGGTGGACAGTTATGTGAAACGATTTGGCTAAATCTGCTCGGAAAGGATGATATAAATAAAATGCCAAATGGAGCTTGGGGCAAACCCGTTTGGGATGCTTTTCCACAATTTCCCGACGATCAAGCATGTGTTGAAAATGCAACCCAAACTTATCTAGGTCGGTTGGTTCCCCTCACCCGTTTTATTTTGCTGGATCCTTTGGACAAAGAAAATGACCAAGTTTTGCCTTCTTGCATTATTGGTCCACCCCCTAAATCATTGGAATTTGAAGGCCCTCCAAGCTGTCGAGAACCATCAACGACTGTTATTGTTGTGGGTGATAAGAAGAAGGAGTATAAATATCTTGAGTTATCCGTAGAGAAACACATCTGGCGCGATCTCGGGTCTGTCCTTGTTCTCAATAAATCGGATTCTGATACCGGCGGAGCAATGACACTCGGAAATTTGAAACAGGCTGATCAAGATCGTATTTTTGATGTTTGGGTCGGTGGCTTAAGCCCAAGCCAAGCTGCTATTGAAGATGCTGTTGAATGGAATTTGGCATTGCCTGCCTATCTCTTGCACGGGGATACACAACTCATAAGTTATCAAACCAATGTCGGCCATGCTAAATCGTCAGCCATATCTTTGTCAAATGCAGTGCGAACATATCTCGATAAAGTGAATGCTTATAAAGGAAATGATTCCCGTTCTAAAGACGCTCGGAAGGGCATTGTCAAACGCGCTACCTCTATATATTGGCAAGAACTTGATCAACATTATGGTCTGCTATTCGAAGATCGATCTGTTGATGATGACTGGCGAGGTATCATTCGCAATGCGTTGTTAAAGGCTTATAGTCAATCGTGTGTTCATGAAACACCCAGACAAATTCAGGCGTATGTTGCGGGGCGAAAACGTTTGGGATTGCACAAATTGATGGCGAAAGGAGACAAAAATGGCGAATCTAAATGAACGAGCAGCGGCTTTTGTGGCTGACCTGCAAGCGCGTCGAGAAGACCGGGGTTTGATGGCAAATTTGAGGCGAGGGCTGAGTGAAACAACGGCTAATCGAACGTGGCCCTATATCGCCCGGTGGTGCAATCTGGAAAATGATCGCCAGCGCACGATCTTTCAAACGGTGGCAGGGAGTTTTGCATTTAATCCCAATGCTACATCAGAGGGAAATATGGGCACGACGATGCGACAATTGGCAACAAGCGATGGGCGTGGGGCCGATGGATTGAAGACTTTTGAGACACGGTTTCGACGTTTTCTATCCTGTGACTCAGTTTTTGATGTGTGCGATCGGTTGCCAACAGTCATTCGTACCACACAGGCGAAAGGGGTTGCCATTAATCATGAAGAACTGTTCAAAGATTTACACTATTGGAGTGACCCTGTCAAAATCCGTTGGGCCAATAGATATTGGGGGAATACGCAAGAAGGAGAAATACCATGACGTTTCTTACTCAAATCATGGTTCATAAACGCGACGCACTTCAGCACCGGTTGACAGACAGTTATAGGTGGCATCAAGCACTTTGGAAGGCTTTTCAGGCTCCCAATGGAACACCGCGGCCTTTTTTGAGCCGTGTGGATAATTATGGTCAAAATTACTGCGTTTACCTCTTATCTGACAGTATGCCAATGGCGCAGTCATGGGGTGAATGGGCCACCCGTGAAATTGCCTCCAACTTTCTTGAATACACACATTATCGCTTTGACCTGCGTGCCAATCCCACTGTCAAGCGCGTTGTTCGCAACGAATTGGGCGAGCGAAAGAAAAACGGACGACGCACGGCCATTTACAAGCCAGACCAACTCAATGACTGGCTGCAAAACAAAGCGCGACAACACGGTTTTGAAATCCTCAATGTTGAAATCGGCGCACCCGTAACACAGCATTTTCGGCGCAAAAATAGATCGGGAAAGCATGTCTGCGTGGATTTTCGCGGAACATTGCAAGTACAGAATCGAGACCGATTCAAAGACGCCTTTCAGACGGGCATCGGCCCAGCCAAAGCCTTTGGATTTGGCATGATCGTTTTACAACCCCTCGTATAAGGAGAACACGCCATGAAACTCATTGAACTTCACATCATTCAATCTTTTCCCGTGACCTGTCTCAACCGGGATGATCTCAATGCTCCCAAAACCGCTTTTTTTGGCGGTGTGCAACGTGCGCGTGTGAGCAGCCAGTCATGGAAACGCGCCATTCGGGGAATGGCGTCAGAAATCCGCCCCACTCTCTTTGACGGCAAGCGGAGCCACTATTTTGCAGAAGAAATTAGATGCGCGCTTGAAGCTGAAAATGTCGATTCCGCAAAGAGCAAAGAAAGCGCAGAAAAAATCGCAAAGTTTATTGGCAATCAAGATAACAAATACAAAGCGGGATATAAAACATCGGTTGCATTGTACTTGACGCCGAAAGAAGTAGCTGGTATTGCAAAAATGGCAGCAGAACAAATACGAGAAAAGGATGAAGTGAACTTGAAAACAGGTGCGCTCAAAAAGGCAATTTCGGAAATCGCGCCAGGTGACATGGCTGATATTGCTATTTTTGGTCGTATGGTGGCAAAAGATCACACGTTGATGGTAGAGGGTGCGGGTTTGTTCAGCCATGCCTTATCCACGCATCGCATGAGCAACGACATTGATTTCTTTTCAGCAGTTGATGATTTGCAACCCGAAACCTCAGAGGGGGCAGGACATATTGGTACGTTAGAGTTTAACTCGGCGTGCTATTATCGGTACGTTGGTTTGAATTTGGATTTGTTGGCAGACGAAGACCATCTGAAGCATCTCTCTGTTGAAGAACAAAAGGCAGTGGTAAATACGTTTATTCGCGCGTCGATCTTGGCAGTTCCCAATGCGCGTAGAAATTCTATGTTTGGTCACAATCCACCTGCTTTTGTTTTGGGACTTCGACGAGAAGGACAGCCTTTGTCCCTCGCCAATGCCTTTGAAAATGGTATTAGAAGCAACAATGGTTATATCAAACCTTCGAGAGACGCATTAACCAAACATTATGAAAATCTGAAGAAGGTTTATAGTATTGAAGCGACAAAGGCCGTTATTCCCGATGTGGATTTGAATTATTTTTGTGAGGTGATGCTCAAAGATGCCGACCAATAATCCCGTGCTGGTTTTATATCTCGATGGCCCCATGCAGGCATGGGGCTATCAAAGCCGATTTAATCGGCGAACATCGCTACCCTATCCGACCAAAAGTGGCATGCTGGGTATCTTATGCGCGGCGCTGGGCGTGCCCAAGTCAGATGTTGACAAACTGAGAAAATTGGCAGCACTGAATATGGAAGTTCTTTCACTTCACTTGAGCAGTCGCTGGATTGATTACCACACCGTTGGAGGCGGATATGAACCCGGTTCTCCGAATATTCCACGCATTGCATCTGGATCGCGAGCTAAGGATGCGGCCATTACCTATCGAGAATATTTGGCTGATGCAAAGTTTGGTGTGCTTTTAACCGGAGACAACAATTTGCTTGAACAATGTGATTTGGCTTTGCGAAACCCCAAGTGGGGCTTATGGCTTGGGCGCAAAGCATGTATTCCCACATCTCCGATTGCACAGGGCATTTTTCCGACGCGGGAAGATGCCATCAGGCACCTCGAACAGATTTCCAATGGTAAGATTCGGCGGCGTATAACGGATGTTGAGGGTTTTGGGGAGGGTACAGATACGTTGCCCGATTTGCCTCTCAATTTTGCTACGCGCGAATTTTCTATGCGGCGGGTTTGTGTAGATGATTCGCCTGAAGGAGCGTCTTAATATGCCTGTTTTTGAGAAACCGCCAATTGAAACCCTCACGCTAGCAAAAGACCGCTGGACGCCTCTGTATTTGGAACATGGCCGCCTTGAAGTAGATGATTCAAGCGTGAAATGGATTGGTGCTGACCGAACCATTATGCGTATTCCAGTGGCAACACTGAGCACGCTCATGCTCGGGCCGGGAACATCGGTTACACATGCGGCGATAAAGGCGTGTAGCGATTCCAATACGCCAATTTGTTGGATTGGGGAAGAAGCGATGCGTTTTTATGCGTTTGGGGTGACGCCAACCCATGATAATGCTCGCGCTCGAAAGCAAGCCGCGGCCCATGCGTCTCGAAAGAGACGAACCGAAATTGCCCGACGCATGTTTGCGAGGCGATTTCCGAATGTAGATGTAAAGTCGAAGGCCATTAAAGAACTGCGTGGGATGGAAGGCATGCGCGTTCGGAACCTGTATGCAGATATGGGACACCAATATGGCGTGACCTGGAAAGGGCGCAACTACAATCCGAGAAATTGGTCTTTGGCAGACAATATCAATCGCGCAATTTCTGCCGCAAATGCTTCGTTATATGCTTTGTGTACGGCCATTATCTGCTCAATGGGATATTTGCCACAATTGGGGTTTATCCACAGCAGCGGCACATTGCCTTTTGTATTTGATATTGCCGACATCTACAAACCCAAGACAACGCTCGTTGCGGCCTTTCAAACTTTGAGCATCAATCCAGAGGCCAGTGGAAAACAAATTTTGGCACAGCTAAAAAACTATATTGAAAAACACAAACTTTTACAAAAAATTCCAGAAGACATAGAGGAACTTCTAGCATGACAGTGATTGTTGCCAATGATACGCCACCTGCAATTCGCGGGCTATTGAAACGATGGTTTGTTGAACCTCGCCCAAATGTTTTTGTCGGAACTGTCAACCGCCGAACACGAGAAAAAACCATTGAGTATGTTCGACGAAATGCACCTGATTTGGGTCTTTTGATCATTGCATCCGACAACAGCACGCAAGGGTTTCACATTCAAACTTTTGGTAAAACCAAACGCAGAGTGGTTCAAGAATCAGGGCTGTTTCTCATTGCCGAAGATTGGGATGAACCGATCGGAATAACGATAAAATAGTTTCCACATGAGTTTAGCGGATTTTTGGATCTCCAAACATACAAGATATTGTAGTGAAGAATTCTTGCTTAGGGTAGATATTGGGATGTTCCCCACAGGCGTGGGGATGAACCTTTATAGAGCTCCTCATCTGATGGATTGTTTGAATGTTCCCCACAGGCGTGGGGATGAACCGTGCCACCGAGCCGCGGGCACATCCCCAGGAGGATGTTCCCCACAGGCGTGGGGATGAACCATTTCGAATCTCCGCGTGCTGATCGGTGATTCCATGTTCCCCACAGGCGTGGGGATGAACCGAAGACCCGCGCTCACCGGGGTGCTCTGGCAGGATGTTCCCCACAGGCGTGGGGATGAACCGTACAATTTTTCCCTTCACCGCATGCGCGGCCAATGTTCCCCACAGGCGTGGGGATGAACCTGTGTCGAAGGCCTCTCCTCGGCTGCGGGATTCATGTTCCCCACAGGCGTGGGGATGAACCGCTCCACAAAACTCGGCATGGATATGATGCGCGATGTTCCCCACAGGCGTGGGGATGAACCGCTACAATCTGCTCAAAGCCGCGCTGGATTCGTATGTTCCCCACAGGCGTGGGGATGAACCGTGCCATTGACCGTCGGCACACATCCCACCACAATGTTCCCCACAGGCGTGGGGATGAACCGTGCCATCGACCGTCGGCACACATCCCACCACAATGTTCCCCACAGGCGTGGGGATGAACCGTGCCACCGAGCCGCGGGCACATCCCCAGGAGGATGTTCCCCACAGGCGTGGGGATGAACCAAGTCCGCCAGTATGTCGAGATGGGCGCGGTGTATGTTCCCCACAGGCGTGGGGATGAACCGATTCCGTACGGGCAGTGGTATAGAACGCATCCATGTTCCCCACAGGCGTGGGGATGAACCGCAGGTTGTTCGGAATGACGTTCCTGTTGAACCATGTTCCCCCTTTTTATTGCAGCAGAACAATTGTATTTGTTTTTTGTCTTGTACTGTGAAAAAATATGGTTGTGAAGGCGCGTCAAGAAAGGGGAGAGTTATGGGTTTTTCGTATTGTTTGAATCCGCCTCCCCATTCTTCTGCATACTGACTGTATGGAAAATCAATATTTTTTGTTTTGTTCCTCTTTTTGACGTCGGGATGCGCGAGATCGCCTAAATTTCATCGTAATCCAGCGTGCGCTGTCCTTCAAATGGCCCCCATTGAATGCGCTCTTTAGTTTTTTTATCCCGCTTGTAAACCTCCGGATCATAATCGGGGTTTACCTTCGGAAATCGTGCCCCGACCTGTTCAAAATAGCGCATCATCTCACTGTAGAGTTTCTGGTGTGTTTCCGGATTCTGCTTTGCGATATTGGTGACCTCGCCAATGTCGGCAGAAAGGTCAAACAACATCGGAATATCCGGTCGTTCGTAAAAATGGATCGCCTTGGACGAACCAGAAATAATGACCGAATGCGGCACAGATCTCCGATAATGAGGATAATAAAAATAAAGATAGCGATTCAGAAAGGCCTCGTCCGGCTCTTTTCCGGCCATGTAATCCGCGAGGCTGACACCGTCAATATTCTGCAATTTTTCCGAGTCTCCCCCAGCCCAATCAACGAAGGTGGGCAAGAAATCATAGTTGATCACATTGCCGGTAAAAACTGAGCCAGGTTTGATCCCCGGGCCCTTGACAATCATGGGCACCCGGATGCCGCCATCCCACAACCACCACTTTGTTGCGTGTAGCGGTTGCGTGTAGCCAGGTATGATTTCGACTTCTTCGTGTCGGTAGCCGTTGTCACCAGCTACGATGACATAGGTGTTATCCTCAATCCCCAGTTCCCTGATCTTGTTGAGCACCGCGCCGATCCGACCATCCAGGTCCCCACCCATCCCCAACCAAATTGCGGGATCATCCCTCCGGTTAACTGTTTCGGGATCTTTATTGTTTTTCTTGTACCAATCCTGCACCAGGGGGTGATTCACATACTTTTTACGCGTTTTATCCAGGCATTCAAAACCCGCATGCATGGCATAATGAGATATCTGAAGGTAAAAGGGATTGCTTTTTTTGACTTGTTCTTCCATAAAGCCAATTGCCTTTTCGGTCATGCTGAACATCAACTTGGGATCGGCCATATCTTTGGGTAGCCGCTTGGGCGTTGGCTCGCCCTTCTCCAGGCCGTACTTCAGCGTATTGCCAGGATTATTATCGGTAGCACCATCGTGGAATACGTAGCCCGCCTTTTCAGGATCGCCCCTCATGTGCCATTTGCCAAGGTGGGCGCTGACATAACCCAGTGGCTTGAGAGCCTTGGGAATGGTGACCGCGTCTTCGTCGAGTTCTCTATCGGACACGTTCGGAACCAGCGGAAAATTCCGATATTCCCTGTTCGTGTCAAAGTAGGGATCTTTTGACCCCAGATACACCGTGAAACCACTGCGTGGAGCAGACTGCCCTGTCTGTATGCACACACGAGCAGGTGCACACTGCGGCGATCCGTAGGCATTGCGAAACTTCATGCCCTCATTGGCCAGCTTTTGGACGTTCGGCATTTGCAAGACCGGCATGAGGGAATTTTCCATGGTGTCATCCATGGCAACCGGTGATCCGTTCCAGGCCCAGTCGTCGATATAAAACACGACAATGTTGGGCTTCGCTTGTGCGCGCGGGCTGAACGAGGCGAGGAACCCGCAGATAATCGATAAGAAGGTAAATTTCTCAAAAATTTTCATCATTCCTCCTGTTCTGGTTCAATTCTTTGCCGTGCGGTCCCGAGCCTGCTCAATTAGGCATCTGCGTCTTCAATACCGCAGGCATCGACATAGACGCTTAACAGGCGCTCCTGAAGCAAATTGCGCCCACCGGTTTCGACCGCGGCTTTGTCGAGACAAAAGAAAAACTCAAGCGCGGCATCGTCACCCACTCTGGCTGCGTAGGCCTCTGCCAGGCAACCAAAGAGCACTTCCAGGTTGAGTGGGGGTTTGAGACGGTGCTGGGCAAGAAGCTCGACGACGAGCCGGATGGGATCGTCGCCACTGGGATCTGCCGCACCCGTGGTTAGTGGCACCCCTTGAGCCAGATGCAAAAAAACGAACTCAAGGCATTCTCTGAGCAATCCGGGTTCACGGTCTTCAAGCTCAGCGAGCCATGCGGCTTCCGCCGCGCTGACCCGCCTTTTCGGGATTATGACAGCACTTCGCCGCAATAAAACCCATAGACGGGCGATCAACCAACAGGCGCCCTGAAACAGGATTACTGCCAACTGCACCAGGAAGAGGAAAAGGTGGACTATCAGTTGCAGCAAAGCAACGACCATATGAATATAGACGGCATTCTTTCCGCGCACCTGGATACCTCCAATCTTGGCGCTCGAATACCGCGGTTTGAACAAGTTGAAGGTTCCAACCGACGTCCTGCTCGAGACCGAAAGGCCGCTCTTCGACAGATTGAGTTTGAGCGGCCCTTTGCCGTAGCGTCCACGCAAGACGAAACGCCCGTTTTGCAGAGCCACTTGTGTACCTTTGGCGATCCGCGTTGATACGCGCATACCGTGACTGGAGTTGGCCGTTAAGTTGACCCCCGCTGCCTTTGTCTGCGTACGCAAAGCAACCCCTCCGGTTCGGCTTGCCCGAAGGTATTTGCCGCGGTATTCAATACGTTTTAACCGGCCGTCTGCATCTCGTTCCAACAATGATGGTATCTCCTTTTGTGCATTTGACGCAGCAAGAAAAAGGCGACCGCCCCTCGATTGTACATAAGGGCCGCGGCTTGATCGTGAAACTGCTTTCGTTGGCGATCCCCGCGAAATACCGCCAGTTTGGCTGCACCGCGCATTTTGTCGGCATAATAACGGCCGAGATAAGCCATGCTTTCAATATCATTCAGCGTTTCCTGCAACGCCGCGTTATCGCCCATCTGTGCCCGCAAAGCCGGAAGTCCTTCCAGCGGCAGTCGCCGCATATTCATCCAGGTTATCCGCCACCTGTAGCGGCGTGATGCCCTCCAGTTTTTTCCCGGCAACGACAGCCTGCCCCCACGCTGTTGCGGAGTGAATGCCCGATCCTCTCATCGGCTCCCGATCAAAATTGTAATCATCCACGGTCAGAAAACCCTGGCGCTGCATACACCCTTCCGGCGCGAAGTTTCCATCGGTGCCAGACCAGACGGATCTGTTAACCTGCGGAATAATCTCAGAAGTCGCTGCCCAGGCATTGTAAAGCAGCCTGGCATCGACACCGGGAAAACGATGCTTCAGGACTGCTTCCCAATAGTCTCGATCGAGGAACGGATTATAAGCCAACTGTCCCCACAGCCGGAATCGATACCAAATGCTTATCGATCTCCAACCGCCCGGCCATCTCCGGATGCCTGGCAATAAACTCGCGCCCCCAGACATAGCCGTCCGAGCCCATATAAAAGCCGGGCGAATGGTCGTGTGGCATCTCGTGAATAAAATCGCGCACAAAATCCGGACCGCCCCAACGATGTACAAAAATGTCGTCATTCCGCAAATTGAGCCAGACTTTGAATTTATCCAGCCAGCCATCATCCACGATGCGTCTTTCCCACTCCTGCGGCCTTCTCATCGAATAGATATGCGCGACCTCATACTTCACACTGGTTTCCAATACGCCACCCGTATAATTCTTAAAGGCATCTGTGACATCGTGATGGTCTGTTACGTGTCTGCGAAAAATAAAACGAATTTTGCGGTCAGGCTGCTGCTCCTGCACATCCATAATGCCTTGACCAAAAGTGTTGAAGATAAAGTTTTCGATCGAATGCTCGCCCTTAATGACATTATCCGCGTTTTCGCCAGCCGTTACGCCAATCCCCGCAATCTGCGGGTAGGTCAGCAATGCCTGGCGCACACACTTTCGCATATAATCGACGGTGATGGGGTTCGTTTGATCCTGCGTTATGCCGTGTTTTCCGGTCGCGCCAAAAGTGAAGACGTTCCAGTGAAACAGATAAATTTCAATCCCGCGATCCTCCGCGTATTGGAATACCCGTTGCCAATGCGCGATTTTCTCTTCGATGGAGATCTTTTTCACCAACTTCAGGGTGCCCGGTTTGTCAAAATCCACATCCTGCCACTTATTTTTCTCGTGCGGATAAATATCGACACCGATGCGATAGACATCGTCCAGTGCCACATCGGGATAGCCCTTTAGCTCGATGATGGAAGGAAAGGGATGGGTCGTCCACAGGCTCAACACATTGTAGCGATAGCGCGCCAGAGCATCGAGATAGGCTTTCCAAAAATTAAAGTCCCAAACCGTTTCAATATTGTGCTGCGCCGAATCGCCCGTGTCGTCGTAGGACGGGGTGCGTGCATCCAACGGAATATTAAACTTAATCCCGCGCTTCCCCACAAACGGAGCGCGTTTCTGATCCTCAATTGGAAGACCGAGCCGGATCAAATCAGCCACTTCGAGACCGCCATACATCGCGCCGGTTGCATCCGTACCAATAATCCATATCTGGGTCGGTCCAACAGACCGAATTTGAAACGCTTCGGGTAATGCCTCATCCGGCTTAACGATCAACGCAACCTGCAGATTTTCCCGCCCCGCCTCTTTTAATGCATCGTTTAGTTCCCCCGCCGCGAACACCAACTGCGGGATCTTTGCATCATATTCGACCGAAGCCGCGAGACGACCCGGTAGGAGAAGGCCCAAAATGAATAACAAATGGAGAAATGAACATGGTCTCTTTGGCATGATCTTCATCCTCCAATTTCAAGAGATCCACACTGTTTTGTATTCAAATTGGCGAATAACGCGCGCTTGTGCTCAATGCCGCAGAACTTCCACTCCGCATAAAATGCTTCGCGCGCAGCAGCAGCGGCCCGATCCACGTAGGCCCGACTGGCATCGGCGACTTCGGCGACTAATGTGCCGTCTGCGGGGCTATACAGGGGATAGCAGCGTCCAGATGTTGGGGGACACATTTGGCCCCCGATCAGCAAATCACTTTTTTTGACACGCACTTCATCTTTCTCCTCAGGAATCAGATTTTCCTAACCCGCCATCGCCCGCACCTGATCTTCATCAATCAGAAATTCTTTCGGTAAATGGATTCCAGGCATTCGGCTGATCCTCCTTCACATGCCCGATTCCCAATCGCTCATATATGTCGGCGTGTTCGGCAATAAACCGAACGCGCGCTTTGATCACGGGAATATCGCCTTGGTTCAACAATCTCCGAAAGATGAAATATCCCTTGTCCAGCACCTCCCGCTTCCAATTCTTATCGCGTATCTCGTCTCGTTTCATAACAGATTTCCCGTGTGATTGATACAACTCAAAGGTTGTCTCCTGAACAGGTTCGGAAATGCTTCCTTTACCCACCTGTTCAATTATGCCATCAATATACTAGAAAGATACTGGAAAGCGTGCAAGACATACATGCAAAAGTTGTGGATAAAAAAAGAAAAAGAAAGTATCTTAAAAATCGTGCTATGCAGACCAAATACGTGTTGTGCATGCCGGCTAAAAAGCGCGTTTTTTTTGCGACACAATGCGTTATGGAATTTTGTCATGCACTTAAAAAATATAAAAACAACAGCTTGTGAAAGCGCATCCAAAAAGGGTTAACTCTATGGATTTTTCTTATGGCCTGAATACCAGCACGATTCGCGGGGAAGGGGTTTCAGTTGTCGATGCCATCGACATTGCGGCTGAGGCGGGGTACGATGGGATTGAGTTGTGGGTGAGAGAAATTGATGAATGGGTTTCGGCGGGCGGGACACTGTTTGACGTGCGCCACAAAGCAGCCGACAGGGGGGTTCAAATTGTCAATTTGATCGCGTTTTTTGAGTGGGCAGTGCCCGAAGACGCGCCGCGCGCAAAAGGGCTTGCAGAAGCGCGTCGCTGTTTTGAAATGGCTGACGCGCTCAATTGCGCGTATGTGGCGGCACCGCCTTTTGGCATTCAAAATCGGGCGGTCAACCTGTTTGCCGTGGCGCGACGCTATGCGGACCTGATCGACGTCCTCGCTGGGTTTCGGGCCAATCCCCTGCTGGAGTTTTGGGGCATCGCACAAACCCTGGGCACCATGGGCGAAGCCTTGTTGGTGGCGGCGGAATGCGGGCGATCGGACACATGGCTTCTGGCAGATGTCTTTCACATGTACAAAGGCAGCGGGCATTTTCACGGGTTGGAACACCTGGGGCCGGGCAAATTGGGATTGGTACATGTGAATGATTATCCCGCGTTGCCCAAACGCGATGCCATCGCAGATGCAGATCGGGTTTACCCGGGAGATGGACTGGCACCTTGGCCGGAAATTCTCGCGGGACTTGAAAACGCGGGGTATGACGGCATGTTGTCTCTGGAACTGTTTAATCCGAGCTATTGGAAAAAGGGTTCTGTGGCCGTGGCAAAAGAAGGATTGGCAAAGCTCAAGGCGTGTGTCAATGGTTAAAATGGTGGAGGATGAACATGTGGCGATGGGTCATTATTTTTGCAGGAGGCGCGATGGGCATGGTCAATGCGGTGGTGGCACGAGATACGCCCTGGCGCTATGATGAGGACATAGCCTATCGGGCGGATGCAGGCAGTTCGCTCTCGACAAAACATTACAAGTCGGGACGGCAATCTCTGAAATGGACGTGGCAGCGCAAGGGCCGTCTGTTGTTCACAGACCCCGCGCCGGAGCGCGACGAGGCATTGACCGGATTTCGGGCGTGGATCTACAACGAGCGAGCACTGAAAGATGCGGCACTGGCGTTTCGGTTTGGCACAGAACCCGAACTGTCGGCAGACAATCCGCGTTACCAATTTCAGTTTGGCTTGAACTTTACGGGATGGCGGGCGATGTGGATCGATTTGCCAGAAGATGCGCGCAATGATGCTTATACGGGGCCGAGAAAGGGACGCGTGACCGCGTTTGAAATCAATGCGCCGGACCGCGTATCTCAAGGATCTGTCTATCTGGATCTGATGGAATGGGTCAAAAAAATTCACCGCACGCGATCTGCCGACGCGCAAGTGCCATTTGTCAATGCAAAAAGAAAAGCGCGAACCCGCGAATATCAATGGCATCTAAACACGCTGCGAGCTCCGCTTCCGCCCGCGATCACCGATGAAGAACAGCGGGCTTTTCAGACAATAGCCGAGCGATATGAGACCTGGGTTTTGGGCAACGAGGTGAACGATGACCCGCGACAACCCGTGCAAATTCGGCTCGCCGCGCTCGCGACCTATATGCAGCGCGGGCACCGCAATTTGGCAACTTACGAGATCCGGCGCGAGGGCAACCGCATTCTGGGAACCCCCTTGTTTGCCGACCGCTCGCCCTACAAACCTTCTTTTCAGCGTGTTTTCCAAGATGTCTTGTTGCGTCTGGCGCTGGATTATCGCTTGAATGACAACCGCGAAGCGCGCGACCGCGTGCTGGATCTTTTTGATTACCTCCACGATCAGGGATGGGCAGCCGGCAGTGGCATTGGCGCGCTGGATCACGAATTTTTGCGTTTGGCCGGCTATGCCCACGCCGTGTATTTGATGCGGGATATTTTGCAGGACAATGGGCTGTTGGCGCGGGAACTGGCGACGCTGAAATGGCATAGCATGTTTGGCGAATTGTATGAACCGACTTGGACACCGGGCGCGAACGCGGATTTTATGCGCTCGGTGGCGATGTACCGCCTGTTGTGCGTTTTGATGATGGACGACACGCCTGAAAAAGTGGCAACCATGCACCGCTATGTCGCTTGGCTGAATAACGCCCTTGATATCGCGCCCGGCTGGCTGGATACCATCAAGCCCGATTACTCGGGGTTTCACCATCGGGGCATCTACGCCAACGCGTATGCACCCAACGGGTTTCACGTGGCTTCGCTCTTGGTATATCTGTTGCACGACACCCCCTTTGCGGTTGCCCCCGACAAGCGCGAGAACTTGAGGCAGGCACTGCTCACAGCCAGAGTGATGGCGAATACCTATGATATTTCGACAGCCATCAACGGGCGCTTTCCATTTAACACACAAATGGCCGACAAAATTTTGCCGGCGTATATGTATATGGCTTTGAGCCATACCCCAATAGATGCAGAACTATCTGGCGCGTTTATGCGGCTTTGGAAACCGGAATCGCCATTGCTAAAAGGCGGTTTGTTCCAACGGGTATCCGCGCGGCTCATGTATCTGGACACGCCGGGCGCGATGCAGATGATGGTGGATTTTGCACAGCGAAATTACGCACCCGAAGCCGCGCCCTCGGGACACTGGACCCTGCCTTATGGCGCGCTGTCCATTCACCGCCGCGAGGAGTGGATGGTCAGCCTAAAAGGGTGGAGCAAATACGTCTGGGATTTTGAAGCGACAGCCAGCAATAATCCACTCGGTCGGTATTTGAGCTATGGTTCAATGCTGATTTACGCCAAGGGTGAGCCGGTCAGCCGCGAGGCAAGTGGGATTGTCCAAGCGGGGTGGGACTGGAGCATGTGGCCTGGCACCACGGCGATACGCCTGAGCCATGACGTGCTCAACCAGTGGACGCGCGATCGCAATTTCTCGGATGAGACATTTGTGGGTGGGGTAAATCTAGAGGGTCAAAACGGCGTGTTCGCGCTGAAGTTGCACGATACAGAACACAACACGAGCTTTCGCGCGGTCAAGACAGTGTTCTGTTTTGACGAGGTACTGGTCTGCCTAGGATCGGGTATTGAGAATGATGAGGGGGCCCATTCGACCGCGACCTCGTTATTTCAGACATCTATCTCCGAAAACCATCCCACGGTGGTCAATGGCGATGGGGTGCTGGCAATACCCTACGACTTTTCGGGCACGACGAACCAAATAGCATGGATGATGGATGCGTCGGGCAATGGCTATGTGGTCCCCGATGGGGGGGGTCTGCGCGTGCAGCGTCGGGTTCAAGCCCCTGGAGATTTTGGCCGAGAAGGCGGCGGGATGGGCACCTTTGAACTGGCCTATCTCGATCACGGCCGCGCGCCGCAAGACAAATCCTATCACTATGCTGTCCTGGTGCAGCAACCGCTGTGGCGGGTACGCAAATTTGCCAACGCGCCCGAGTATGTGGTCTGGCAGCGAGATCATCGGGCACACATCGTGCATCATCCCGGCTTGAAAGCCACGGGCTACGCCCTGTTCGACGTGGGGGCAAGACCCGCGAAGGGCCCGATTGTGTCGGTTGATCTGCCGAGTTTGGCGATGACCCGCGAAGTGGAAAATGGCTTATTGCTCTCGGTATCTGATCCAGATTACGGTTGGAATTGGCAGATTCAAACGCCGCACCGACAGGACGGCACGTTGATTGTCAATCAGCCAAGTGTGCCTCGGACCCTTCGAGTAACGGTGCAAGGGTCATGGCGTCTGGACGGCATGTATGACCTGGCACAGGTGACATCGGTTCAATCCGATCAGACCGTGGTGGCGTTTACGTGTCAAGATGGTAAAACCGCAGAAGTGAAATTGATAGGGACGGGCGACTGAGATGCCGATTCGAGAACGAAAAATAAACGGCAAACCCCTTGACTTGAATGGGGATATGGGATAAATTGATCGCCCAATTATATCTGTTCACCTGTGTTCACCTGTGTTCACCTGTGTTCACCTGTGTTCACCTGTGTTCACCTGTGTTCATCTGTGTTCATCTGTGTTCACCTGTGTTCACCTGTGTTCACCTGTGTTCACCTGTGTTCACCTGTGTTCATCTGTGTTCATCTGTGTTCATCTGTGTTCATCTGTGTTCATCTGTGTTCATCTGTGTTCATCTGTGTTCATCTGTGTTCATCTGTGTTCATACTCGCTCCCCCTTCGCAGGCTCAGGGCTTTGGCGTGCCTGTGTTGTGGTTGCTTTTGGAGGACTAAATGATTTATGAGGACGATGTGATCCTCGAAGAAGGAGACGGAGAGGAAGAAACGTCGAAAAACGGCACTGCATTTTTGGGCAAGGGATTGATGGATGCCCGCACGATTTTAATTTCCGATCCCATAGATCATAAACTGACCGCCCATGTAACGGCTCAGTTGTTGTTTTTGGATCATCAAGCCCCGGAAAAACCGATCAAAATTTTTATCAATTCACCCGGTGGCAGCGCGTACGACGGGTTTGCGATTTACGATATGATTCGGTTTATCCGGCCCAGAGTTAAAATAATCAGCGCGGGCTTGTCGGCCAGTGCCGCGACAGTAATTATGCTGGCAGCAGACAAAGAAGATCGGTTGGCTCTGCCAAATTCGCGCATTATGATTCACCAACCGTCAATGCGATTTCAGGGCGTAGCCGAAGATGTGCGACGCACGGCTGAGGAAGTTTTGAAAATCAAGCAAAAGATCAACAAAATATATGCCCGCGAGACCGGTCAGCCACTCGAAAAAGTGCAAGAAGATACGGATCGAGATTATTGGATGAGTCCAGATGAGGCCGTGGCTTATGGATTGATCAGTCGGGTTGTGAATGGGTTTGACGAGATAGATTCTTAAATGTCGTTTGGTACTTGTTTTTGTTCAAAAAGTCTCCGAAGTAGGGGACTTTTTATTTTGGGTTTTGGTAAATGTCGGAAGTAATCGGAAGCAACGCAACAGCGCGAATAGATGCGATTCAAAGCAGACGCATGACCCCACATTGGATTGCGCGTCTTTGGGGTGCCAGGAACGCGACCCTGTCCATTTCATCCGATGGACTGGTTTTGGAAAAAGGCAGGGGTAAACGCAGCAACGTGTTCACGGACGATCTGACGCGAGAAACCGCCTTACATCGCGGCAGACTGTTTTCAGAACTGACGCTGAGGACGGATCGCGGGGAGCAGTGCCTGAAAGGGTTGCCCCGCGCAGAGGTGGGAGGGTTTTTCAACTGGTTGCAGGACTATCGGAATTGGTTGCAGGATTATCAGAAACTCGCACCCGCGGTGAGTCGGAATGCCAAAGCGATCAATCAATTGCTGGACGCGGGTTATCTGCGTCGTTCCCGCTCCCTGAAGGCAAAGGCACTGGCGCGGAAAACGCTCGATCAATTTCGCAAAGTGCCGGCAGAGGGCTGCTTGGATCGCGCCATCCATGCGGATTTCGTATTTGTGCAACAGATCGCACGCTGGACTGATCGAGAGGTAAAAAATTTTCGCGATCAATATGTCAATCGCCTCAAAGCGCAATTTTCGCCCTACTTTGATCGGGTGGAAAACAACCCGTTGACCGAGAGCCAGCGCGATGCCTGTGTGATCGACGAAGACAATAATCTCGTGCTGGCCGGCGCGGGCACCGGCAAAACCAGTACCATGGTGGGGCGGGCGGGTTTTTTGATCAAAAGCGGGCAAGCCAGGCCCAATCAGATTCTCATGCTGGCCTTTGCAAACAAGGCCGCGAAAGAAATGCAGGAGCGTTTGGACGAGCGCGTAGATGAAAAAGGCATCGTCGCCAGTACGTTCCACAAATTGGGCAAGGAAATTATCGCGGAAGTCAAAGGCGCGCAGCCTTCAATCTCGCCGCTGGCAACAGATGGGGCATTGCTCCAAAAGCACGTCGATCAGTGGTTCGAGGAGTGGCTTGAGATGCCGAACTATAGACAGTGGGTGCTGGAGTATTTTGGCGATTACAGATATCAAGCGTTCAATCCCTTTGAATTTAAGACCGAAGGCGAGTACCTCGAGTATATTCGCGCCAATGAGATTCGCACCCTGAAAGGGAAAACGGTAAAGGGTATGGGCGAGTGTCGGATCGCCAATTACCTGTTTCAGCTCGGCGTCAAATATCAATACGAAGCCGATTACGAGCATAAGACGCGGGATCGGGAATTTCGGCAATACCAACCCGATTTTTATCTCCCTGATTACGGCATCTATATTGAGCATTGGGGCATCGACCGCGAGGGCAAGACCGCGCCGTTTGTCGATCAAAAGAAATATCTCCAGGGCATGGCATGGAAGCGCGAACGTCACGAGAAGCACGGGACTCGCTTGATTGAAACCTATCACTACGAACATACCGAAGGCAAATTGCGAACGGGCCTGGAGAAAAAATTAACGCAAGCAGGCGTGAAATTCAATCCCCTGCCGCCGGAGGAGATATTGGACGCGCTCCGGGAATTGGGTGAGATCAATCAGTTTACCCCCTTGCTCACAGATTTGTTAAAGCGGTATAAAAGCCGTTTGCCTCGTCGAGATCAACCTTGGGATGCGATGGATCAAGTTCAGCAGCAAGCCATGAAAATTATGGTGCCAATCTATGAGTCATATCAAGCGTTCTTGGCTAAAAAAGAACACATTGACTTTGACGACATGATTGGTCAAGCACTCGAGTATGTAGAGAAGGGCCGCTTTCATTCGCCCTGGCGATATATTTTGGTGGATGAATTTCAGGACATATCCGAGCCGCGCGCGCGACTCGTCAAAGCACTCAAAGAATCTGATGAAGAGTGTTCGCTGTTTTGCGTGGGCGACGATTGGCAGTCAATTTATCGCTTTACGGGCAGCGATATTCGGTTCACGACGGAATTTGAGGAGAGATTTGGTCCGACAAAAATTACTGCTCTCGACAAGACGTTTCGGTTCAACGATAGCATTTGCGACATTGCCTCTCGGTTTGTGCTCGAAAATCCGGCGCAGGTCAAAAAGCCTTTGACCACGCACGCCACAGTCAAACAGCCCGCGGTCTCGCTGTTGCGGCAGGAGAAGCCCCGCACCTCGGGCGAGTCCAATTGCGATGATCGGCTGGACAGTGTGTTGGCGCATATCGCCGCGCGGGCAAAAGCAGGCAGTACGGTCTATGTGTTGGGCAGATTTCATTTTAACTTGCCGAATCAGGCTGAGATGGCAGCCTTGAGAAAGCGATTTTCGTCCCTGGACATCGAGGGCAACACGGTTCACGGCGCGAAAGGTTTGGAAGCGGATTATGTCATCGTCCTGGGCCTTGAACGCGGGCAATACGGTTTTCCGTCGCAGAAGGTTTCTCATCCCTTGCTCGAAGCCCTGTTGCCCGCGCCCGATGATTTTCGAGACGCGGAAGAACGCCGTTTGTTTTACGTGGCACTGACCCGCGCCAAAGAGCGCGTGTATTTGATCGGCGATATGGCTAAGGCTTCCGAGTTTGTGGATGAGTTGTTACGCAACAAATATCCCTTGGAACTCAATGACTTTGAAACCCCTTTGGCGCAACAGTTTTCCGACCTCATCCATTGCGTGACGTGCAAGACCGGGACACTTGTCGCCAGGCAGGGGCGTTCAGGGCAGTTTTACGGATGCAGCAATTATCCCCTGTGCAAGCAGGCGGAAAACGGGTGTCAAAAGTGTGGCAACCCCATGCAGCGCGTCGACCGTTTCAAGGTATGTATCGACCCGGCGTGTGCATCATGGGTACCGCTTTGCCCGGAATGCGGCGCGGAAATGGTTCGGCGCAACGGGCCTTATAGCAAATTCTGGGGATGTAAAAATTTTCGCGGTGACCGCGAGGTCTCGTGCCGCCATAAGGAACAACACATTTCTTATCGCACGGATGAGATGTAAAGGCGATAGGTAGGCGTCTCACGTCTCGCCCCTAAATGGGGATTTTGTTATGACAACCGCAGAACAAATTGCTCAACATTTGCAAACGCTTCCAGAATCTGTACTACAGGAAGTTCTCGATTTTGTCGAATTTCTCAAGCGGCACAAAATACCCAAAAGCCGTGAAGAAGATGCGACGTGGACGGACTTATCTCTCACATCGGCGATGCGCGGTATACAAGATGAGGAATCGCCTTATAAGCTGACAGATATCAAGGAATTTTTTTAGATGATTCAGGAAGGACAGATCGCGCTCTTGCCTTTAAATCTGACCGCGCAGTTGAACCCCGTTCCGTCGATTCGTCAATTCGCTGATTCGCTGATTCGTATGAGGATTTCGCAAATGGTTTTGCCCAGTATGCGATTGGATGATAAAGTGGCATTGGTCACAGGCGGTGGTTCGGGCATTGGGCGGGCGATCGCACTGGCTGTGGCTGAGGCGGGAGCCGATGTGGCCGTGTGTGAAGTGCCGCAAAAGATCGGGGCGTTGGATGGGGTGTGTAAAGCGATTGAAAATTTGGAACACCGGGCATTGCCATTGGCACTGCAACTGCCGGATCTGGCGGGTATTGATGCGGCGGTCAGCCAAGTGATCGATACGTATGGCCGGGTTGACGTGCTGGTGAACAATGCAGGTGTCAATATCCCAAAAGACGCGATCGAGGTCACAGAGGCCGATTGGGACGGAGTGATGGATGTGAACTTAAAAGGGCTGTTTTTTATGTCGCAGCGCGTGGCCCGGTCGATGATCGAGACGGGGGGTGGGAAAATTGTCAATATCGCGTCGCAAAATGGGGTGGTGGGCTACTACAAACGCGCGGCGTATTGTTCGAGCAAAGCCGGTGTCGTAAATCTGACGCGCGTATTGGCAGTGGAGTGGGCACCCCATCGGATTGCGGTCAATGCCGTGGGACCGACATTTATTTTGACCCCGTTGACACAATCGACATTTGACAACGCCCAGTTGCGCGAAGATGTGCTCGCCCGCATTCCCCTTGGCCGCGTCGGACAGCCCGAAGATGTGGTGGGCGCCGTGGTGTTTTTAGCCAGCCCCGCTGCCGATCTCATTACCGGACACACCTTGCTGGTGGATGGCGGCTGGACCGCGTTGTAAAAGCGTGCAAAGTGCAGAGTGCGGCGAAGTACTGACCGCTAAGAGGCGATAGATGAGGGCAGATGCTGAAAATTCAGGGCGAGGGCCACTGTTCACAGACCCCGATCCGGATGTTGCACGGGCGTTTTTTCAACGCAAAAAGCGCGCGCTGACAGACAAGCTGATGTCCGTGTCTGACGCCATCGCCCAGTTTGTCCATGACGGGGACTATGTGGCTTCTGGCGGATTTGGCGGCAACCGCATCGCCACGGCGTTGTTGCACGAGATAGTGCGGCAAGAGCGAACGGACCTGGGGTTTGCCGGTCATACGACCACGCACGATTTTCAAATTTTAGCCGCGGGGACGCGCAGCGGAAAACGGATTTTGTCGCGGGTGGATGCGGCCTATATTGTGGGATTGGAAGCGCGCGGGTTGTCCGCGCAGGCGCGGCGAGTGATGGAGAGCGGACAGATTGCGGTGTGTGAATGGACAAATTACGCGCTGGCCTGTCGGTTTCGGGCCGCGGCAACTGGGGTGCCCTTTATGCCCATCCGCAGCATGTTGGGAACCGATACGTTCAAAGAAAGCGCGGCCAAAGAGATCGCCTGTCCCTTCACGGGCAAACCCCTAATCGCCGTGCCCGCGCTGTATCCCGATGTGGCACTTATTCACGTCCATGAAAGTGACTTGCACGGCAATTGTCGCATTCGGGGCATTACAGTAGCCGATTGGGATTTGCCCCGCGCATCTAAACATGTAATTGTGAGTGCCGAGCGCATTGTGAGCACCGATGAGATTCGCGACAAACCCAATGCAACGGTGATCCCCGCGTTTTGCGTCGATGCCGTATGTCATGTACCACATGGATCGTATCCCGGCAACATGGCCGGCGAATACTTCTCAGATGAAGCGCATCTCAAGGCGTGGTTGGACGCGGAGCGAGACGCGGAAGACTATCGCGCATTCCTCGACAAATACCTGTACGGCGTGGATTGTTTTGAGGCGTATCTAAAAGTCTGTGGCGGGGAAGATCGGTTGACAGCGTTGCGAAAAATAGAAAATAGGGATTGATTCTCCCGCGCCTAAGGTACTATTGGAGACAGCAATGAGCGAAACGCAATCCAATTTCTCACAAATTGGTGTCGACCTTTAATGGAAAATAGCGGTCAGTAGGCAGTTATCCGCATCGCCCCGTAGGAGTTTTCATGGAATACAATGAGCTCGAGTTTAAAATTCCACAGAAAAGTAAAGGCTATTCAGAGTGTTCGGAGTTCGTGATTTCTTCGGTAAAGTCTATTATTCAAGAAGCAATTGAAAATGGCAGAAACAAAATCATCATTAATACCAACCTCAGACTGGGGCTACCGATGGAAAACATCAACAAAATTGCTGGGCCTTTTGTGGAGGCTTGGGCTCTTGAGAAGTTCCATGAGGTCGTGAAGAACCGAGATAACAAATACCATTTGATTAATGTCGAAGCACAAGAACGCCTTCATAGAGCAGACATTATTCTTCAGTTTAGAAAGGAAGGAAAAGTCGAATCGGGTGTTACGGCAGAAGTAGATGTTAAAGCAACATCCAAGATTGGCTGAATCTCGTCACAAGGAATGGTTGGATAAAGTCGGACGGGTGAATTTTACATCCCTATCCGTGGAGAAAACACGCATGAATCATTTGCAAATTATTGAAGAAAACGCTCTGGAAAAGTTGCCTCATATCTCCAGTGAATCGGTCGATCTTATTATTGCTGATCCGCCGTATAACTTAGGCAAAGAATATGGCAATAACTATGACCGGAAGGGATTCGGCGAGTACCTCGATTTCTCAACACTTTGGCTAACAGAAGCGTGTAGGGTTCTTAAGCCAACAGGAACCATTTATGTGTTTATGGGCTTTCGGTTCATTTCTTATTGGTACGATATCCTTGACCGCAAGCTCCAGATGTTTTTTAACAGTTGGATTTGCTGGCACTACACACAAGGAAAAGGCAAGACAAAAGGGTTTTCCCCAAGGCATGACGACCTGCTCATGTTCACCAAAAGCAAAGCGTTTAAGTTCAACTTGGACAATATAAGAGTTCCTCAGAAATACTATCGAGGGCGCAACAACATGAGAGGGGCAAATCCAGGAGATGTTTGGCAATTTTCTCATGTGCATTATTGCAACGAAAATAGACAAAATCATCCCACCCAGAAACCCGAAGGTTTGATAGAGAGAATGGTACTGGCATCGTCCGATGAAGGAGATATGGTCTTAGACCTGTTTGCGGGTAGTGGCACGACCTTAAGGGTTTGCCAGCAATTAAACAGGGATTGCATCGGTATCGAATTAAATCCGCGATATGTCAAAATGATTGAGGAACGTCTGAATCGTGAATTTGCCGAATTTGATAGCATCGATCCTCGAATGGCGCGCATTCCCCTGGAGGTAAAAAAAGAAAAAGTCAGACAAGAATATCTCGAGAATCACAAGAAATGGTTTCTCAATCGCCATGCCCCTTTAATTGACAAATTTGAGGAATCTGTTCAGAAATTGTATGGCGAGAAACAAGGCCAGAAAAAGGAAGTACAAGAGGAATTTGACTTTGACAGATAGACGAAAGAAGGAAATTGACAATAGGTAGCGCGTGACAACTGACAACCCTGAGCGAAGCGACGGAAAAGCGAAGGGACAACTATGCACAACGCAATGGAACTGATGATTTGCGTGGCGTCTCGGTTGCTGGAAGATGGCGCGACTGTTGGGGTGGGAACGGGCGCGCCGTGTGCTGCGGCGATGCTGGCGCAAAAGACGCACGCGCCGAACCTGTTGGTGGCTTTTGAAGCGGGTGGGTTGGCGCCCGTGTTGCCTGCCATGCCCATTTCTGTGGGCGATTCGCGCACCACGCATCGGGCACTTATGGCGACCAGCATGTGCGATATTATGGAAGCCTGTCAGCGGGGGGTGATGGATTATGCGTTCTTGGGCGGTGCTCAGATCGATGCCCATGGCAACTTAAATTCTACGGTCATTGGCGATTACAAAAACCCGAGCGTGCGTTTCCCCGGTAGCGGTGGCGCCAATGATTTTGCGAGTTTTTGCTGGCGCACGCTGGTCATCACGCAACACGACCACCGTCGTTTTGTGGAAAAGGTGGATTTCTTGACAACGCCCGGATATTTGACCGGGCAGGGCGCGCGCGAGACCGCGGGATTGCCCAAAGGCGGGGGGCCATATCGCGTAATCACGGATCTGGCTGTGCTGAGTTTTGGCGAAAGCACCTGTCGCATGCAGGTCGAAAGCCTGCACCCCGGCGTGACATTTGGGCAAGTGCAGAAAAATACCGGATTCGAATTGGGTCGAGTTGCATCTATCGAAGAAACTGTGCCGCCTGATGAAGAGGAATTGCGCGTTTTGCGCGAAGAAATCGATCCCAAAGGTTTCATTATTGGAAGATGAAAAAGTGCAGAAGTGCAACCACAGCACAGGCTCCGCCTACAACGTACGGCAGACAGATGAGAACGCCCAGAAAACAAGCGGAACTCGGAACACAGTGCAGTAAATCTGATCGCGACCTGTTCGCCTTTTACTCTGTGTTTATCGGTGTTAATCTGTGGTTGCTTTTTACTTTTAATCCGCATTGAAAGGACATCGCGCGTGTTGGATCGTTTTTTGAAAGCGTGTCGTCGCGAAGCTGTGGACGCGACGCCCGTTTGGTTCATGCGGCAGGCCGGGCGGTATATGAAGGCGTATTGGACGTATCGCGATCGCTATGATTTTCTCGATATGGTGAAAACCCCCGAGATCGCCGCGGCGATTACAATGCAACCGGTAAATGCCTACAATGTGGATGCCGCGATTATTTTTCAGGATTTGCTGCCCATTCTCGAACCCATGGGTTTGCAACTGGACTATGTAAAAGGCGAAGGGCCGGTCATTCACAATCCGATTCGCACCGTGGCCGACATCGACGCGTTGACCTTGAAACCCGCCCAAGAAGCCATGTCTTATACGGGTGACGCCATTCGGATGACCGCCGCAGAACTCAACGGCCGCCTGCCATTGATCGGTTTTGCGGGCGCGCCCTTCACATTGGTCTGTTATGCGATAGAAGGCGGCGCGTCGCGCAATTACGAAATCGCCAAAGGGTTGATGTATGGCGAACCAAAGCAATGGCATCGCCTGATGGATCTCATAGCCACGGCCATTGGCGATTCTCTGGTCTCGCAAGTCAAAGCGGGTGCTCGAGCAGTGCAAGTCTTTGACAGTTGGGTCGGCGCGTTGAGTCCAGCCGACTATCGAGAATACGCGTTGCCGCATTCGCAAAAAGCCATTGCGATTGCCAAAGAAAAAGCAGACGCGCCGCTGATTCACTTTGGCACGGGCACCGCGGGCATCCTCGAGTTATTAAAAGAAGCCGGCGGCGATATCATTGGCGTGGATTGGCGCGTGGATCTCGACGTGGCGTGGAATCGGTTGGGCGACGATGTCGGTGTGCAGGGCAACTTAGACCCCGTGGCGTTGTTCGCGCCTCTTGAGGAGGTAAAGCGTCAGACAACGCGCATCCTAAATTCGGTGAAGGGACGGCGCGGGCATATTTTTAATTTGGGTCACGGGATTTTACCGCGCACACCTGTGAAAAACGTGCGGAAATTGATCGACTTTGTGCACGACTACACCGAGCAATTGACGTGAGCTTATGAACGAGAAAATCATTGGCGTACTGGTCATGGCCTACGGCAGCCCAGATTCACTGGACGATATGCCGGCCTATTTGAGCGATATTCGCGGTGGCAGGCCAATGTCGCCGGAATTTGTGGCGGAATTTCGCGATCGCTACGCGCAGATCGGGGGCAAGTCCCCGCTAAATGAACGCACGTTTGAACAGTCCGGGCACATTGAGGCGGCGTTGAAGCAGCGCGGTCGGAATGTGAAGGTGTATGCGGGGATGCGCCACTGGAACCCGCGGATTGCAGACGCGGTGGCAAAAATGCAGGCAGATGGCATTAAACGGGCCGTGGGCATTGTGATGGCGCCGCATTATTCGCGCATGAGCATTGGGCGTTATCACAAAACAGTGCGGGAAGCAGCGGGCAGAGCGATTGACTTTGTTCCCATCAATTCGTGGTGCGATCAGCCCCGCTTGATCGCCGCGCAGGCGGCAAAGGTGAACGCGGGATTGGCAAAATTTTCAGAAGACGCGCGGCAAAAAGCAAAGGTCGTTTTTTCCGCGCACAGCTTGCCCGCTCGGCTGCTGAAAATGGGCGACCCCTACGATGACGAATTGAAGCGCAATGCCCAGGCAATCGCGAGCCAAGTCGGACCTGTAGATTGGATGTTTTCATATCAAAGTGCGGCAAACACGGGCGAACTCTGGTTGGGGCCACAGATCGAAGATGTCATTCCCGCGCTGACGCATGGCAATTATCGCGATGTTCTGGTCGCGCCAATTGGTTTTGTATGCGATCACGTCGAAGTGCTTTACGATATTGATATCGGGTGCCGTGAGATCGCGCGACAATGCGGGATTCGTCTCGAGCGCACGGAGATGATGAACAGCGACCCCGTGTTTATCGAAGCGATTGCCGATGCAGTGGAAGAGGTGATTTAAGATGCGAAAAGCCTGCCTGTCGGCAGACAGGCAACCACAGATAAACACGGATGAACAGAGATAAAAGGCAAAAGGCGATGAACAATTACGCACAGGCAGACTCTACAACGCAGCGAAGCGAGTAATTGCGAATGAACAGAGGTAAGAGGGCGTGGGTGGGGCGGGCTGACCGCTGAAAGCCAAAAGGCGATTTGTCATGCACGTAACAATTGTTGGCGGTGGCATTGCGGGGCTTGCGACCGCTTTTTATTTGCAGGAAAGAGCAAAAGAATCCGGGCGGAAAATCCGGTATGCCTTGCTGGAGCGCGATGATCGGTGGGGCGGGAAAATCGCCACGCAATCCATAGATGGATTTCTGATCGAAGGCGGCGCCGATCTGTTGCTGACGCAAAAAACCGCAGGTATTCAGTTGTGCAAAGACCTGGGGTTGGGCGATCGGTTGATCCCGACAAATGATGATCGACGGCGCACATTTTTGGTGCAAAATGGAAAACTCGTGCCCTTTCCGGAAGATTTTTCACTGGTGCCTTCAAAATTCTGGCCCCTTGTGACGTCGCCCCTGTTTTCGTTTTTCGGAAAACTCAGAATGGGTTTGGATCTGTTTCTGCCCCGGCGGAAAGACGCGGGCGATGAAAGTCTCGCCTGCTTTATTCGGCGGCGATTGGGCAAAGAAGCAGTCGGGGTTGGGGGGGCGATGCTGGCGGGCATTCACAGTGCAGACGCAGAGCGATTGAGTATGCAAAGTGCGTTTCCCATGTATGTCGCGATGGAGAACCGCTATGGCAGTTTGATCAAAGGCGCGCGCGCGATGAAAAAAAATCGCGCGCGCGCGCCTGCCGCGTTTCAGACCTTGATTGGCGGGTTGGGCGAGATGGTCGATACATTGACCGCGCGCTTGGATGGGGACTTGCGCGCGGGCGTTGCCGTTTCGTCTGTGCGAAAATTGGATGATGGCTTTGAGGTGGTCACAGGGGACAAGGCGATCGGGACAGACGCCGTGGTGATGGCCACGCCCGCCTATGTAACCGCTGATCTGGTGACTGACTTCGCGCCCGAACTCAGCCTTCTACTGCGCGGGATTCGCTATGTTTCGACAGGCACGGTTTCATTGGCATATCGCAAGGCCGATGTCGAAGATCAGCACGATTTTGAGGGCTTTGGGTTTTTGTCGCCAAAGCGGGAAGGACGTCGGATCACGGCCTGTACCTGGGTTTCGACAAAGTTGAATCACCGCGCGCCCGACAATGGCGTTTTGGTGCGTACATTTGTGGGCGGAACAGGGCGAGAAGATGTGGTCGATCTGGACGATGAGACGCTGATCGCACAGTCGCGCGAAGAATTGGAACATGTGATGGGGTTGAGGGCAGATCCGCTGTTCACACGCATTTTTCGCTGGAAAAAAGGACGCCCTCAATTCGATGTGGGGCATCTGGATCGCGTGGCGAAAATAGAGCAACTCGCCGCGCGCGTGGGCGGATTGTATTTGACGGGAAGTGCCTATCGCGGATCCGCAATTCCCGATTGTATTGCACAGGCACTTGACACGGTGAATCGGATTTTAGACACTTGAATTTGGAAATGACGAGAGGTATTTTTTCATCCCTTGAAAACCTCACAATGAGTGACTATATTCCTTGCAGAAGTGGCGTTCCTTTGCTTCATAACATTTTATGCATAAGGCTTAATTTTAGATGGCTGTATTTGATAAGCATGGGCAAGTGGTCATTTGGGGCGACGCGCTCGAGGCATTAAAAAAAGATATTCCCGACGCATCTGTTGATTTAATTTTTGCTGATCCGCCCTACAATATTGGCAAAACATTTAACGGCAGAAAAGACAAGTGGAAGTCCGACGAGGAATACATTGCATGGTGCTATGGATGGCTTGATCTATGCCTATCAAAACTAAAGGATACCGGTAGTTTTTATCTTATGGCCGCGACCCCAAATATGCCGTATCTGGATATTTATCTTCGCAATAAAATACATATCCTCTCACGTATTATATGGTCTTATGATAGCTCGGGTGTGCAGGCAAAAAAATATTTCGGTTCACTGTATGAGCCGATTCTTTTCGGTGTGAAAGACAAACAGCATTACACTTTCAATGCGGCTCAAATTCTGGTGGAGGCAAAAACGGGCGCGAAGCGAAAACTAATAGATTATAGAAAACCAGTACCTGCTCAGTACAACACCCAAAAAATTCCCGGTAATGTATGGGAATTTCCCAGAGTCCGTTATCGAATGGATGAATACGAAAACCACCCTACACAGAAACTTGTCGCTTTGCTTGAACGGATTATAAAAGCGAGTTCAAATGCAGGTGACACTGTCCTCGATCCATTTTCAGGCACATTTACAACTTCTTATGTTGCCAAAAAATTGGGGAGAAAATCTATCGGCATTGAAATTGATGAGGAGTATGTTAAAATCGGATTGCGACGACTGAAAATTGCCACACATTATAACGGCGAAAAATTAGAACGCGCGCCTCGAACTTACGAGATGAAGAACGCCAAAAAGCAACTGACACTTTTAGAGACCCCCCATGGAACACGCCTTTACACAACAGATTAAAGCTATCTTAAGAAAGAAATTTGGGGCTTTATACGAAGCCATCTATGAGAAGAGCCCACTGCTTCAGTATTTGAATATCAAAACTGTCTCGGCGACTCGGGGTTCTAAAGCCAGGGGAAATTTTGGCAACATCTATGCCGTATATGTTCTCGTTGAGGACTATGTTGAAGGGCATTTTCACAGCGGGGTGACTACTCTGGTTATGCCGGCGCACAGTTTTCGGTGCTCTTTAAGCGACAGCGATCACTTCCATTTGGCAGTAAGCTACAAAACCATGCGCTCAATCACAGGATGAATCAAGAATACAGAAAGCTCTTTCCTCAATCCGAAATCCGATTTTACACCAATCATGCGCGATGTTGACACGAATCGGTATTGGATAAACGAGAATCTTTTAGAGATCGAAATTAGCGGTAGAAAATTCAATATTGCAGAGGCTATCATTGACATTGTGAAGCAGTACATAAGAGCCAAGCAAAGTGCTTTCGACGATTTCATCAAAACCTGCGAAAGATTGAAGCGTGTGAATAAAGAGAGTGAACGGGAAGCAAGAGAATTTATCGTGAGATTGCTTGAACCAAATGTTGATGCAAGAATTTTTGAGATTGTGAGTTTTTCCATATTGAAATATTTCTACCGCGAACAGATCGTTTTCTGGGGATTTGATTTGGACAGCATTGAAGCGGATAATTTACAGCTTTACAAAACCGGACGCACCAACGCCAATGATGGAGGTATTGACTTTGTAATGCGTCCTCTGGGGAGATTTTTTTATGTCACCGAAACTTTAGATGTAAGAAAGTACTTCCTCGATATTGACAAAATCGAGCGTTACCCAATTTCTTTTGTCATAAAATCTGAAGCGTCTATTGAGAGCTTGACCCAAAGATTGGAAGAAGGTGCAAGACGACAATTTCCCGTTGAAACAATCACAAAAAAATATATGGATTGCATTGAGGAAATAATCAACATCCCTGCGCTAAAAGCGCGATTTGATGAAGTGGCAAAAAAAAATCATACCCATGATGTTCTGGATGAAATTTTGAAGCAGAGCAAAGTTGAATTTAATTACAATGAAATGGAGGCCTGAGATTGCGGTCAATATCTCCAAGGCGCATCCGTCAATGCCACGCGCACGCCTTGATCAGAAGACGCTGTCCCCACAACCAAAAAAGAAAAGGCCGTCCAAAGGGCGGCCTTTTCTTTTGGTTGTGAAAAGCTGTGCTGGGTGTATCAGGGATGCCATGTGATGCGCGAAGCACCCGGCGTACCGCAAAGGGGTCCCCCGTGAGAATCCGTCAATTTCAGCTTCACGACAATGGGTTCACCCGATTCAAGAGCCTGATTAATCTGCGTCCAATCGAGATGTGTAAGGCGAATTTTGAGCCGCCGAAACATCTCAAAATCACCCGAACGATGCACGACACCCCACGAGAAATAAAAAAAGCGGTCTCTGGGCCTGCCCTGTGCATAAGGCCCCAAAAAATTGGGAGAACCATCGGGTTGCTCACCGATCTTGAACCCGGGGTAAAACACAACCCGGCGGCGATCCGCGGGAACTCGGTCAACAACCTCTTTGCCGCGCTGTATGCCGAGGTAAACGGGCTCTTTGATTGTGGGGTTGTGATCCGGCGGGTTTTCAAAGCGACGACCGGGCAACCGGGTGCAAATCACTTTCAGTTTCAGGTATTTGTCGGGCACCTTGTGCAGTCCTTTTCGCAATTGCGACATTGCATTGTCAAACCGGCATAGAAGAAAGGGGCCGGAGCGAACGATCTTCCTTAATATGAGACATCTGCAACCACAACGCAAATCGCTGGCCTTCAATTTAAGTGCAGAATGGGTGTGCAGAAATTGCGACGAGACCTTTCAGCGCGAGGCTTCAGCCGGATCGAGCCATCATCTGCACTCACCAAAAGACCAGAGTTTGAGTATGGTTTTACACAGGATCCATTCGAGGTCGTCGCCGGTGAAAAACATGTGGTTGCGTATCAGGTCGAGAGAGGCTTTGTACCCACAGCCTTTGAGCACATGGGGAAAATCCGTGCCCCACATCAAACGCTCCGCGCCATAGACATCGTAGATGCGTTTGATCATGTCATGGGTGTCGCGATGCGGATACGGGGCGTTGGATCGCTGCTCCACATTGGAAATTTTGACATAGACATTGGGATATTTCCCCCAGGCGAGCAAATTGGCGAGCAGGGGTTTGGGATCGGGTTCATCCGCGGGGATACCGGCAATGTGATCAACGACAACATTGACTTCGGGAAATCGGGCAATAATAGGCTCGATAGGCGGATGATCTTCGGCGTTGCCAAACAGGTTGAAGCACAGACCGAGATCGCGCGCGCGCGCCCAAAGCGGGTCTTTGTCGCGTGCAGCGAGACCTGCCGGATCTCCGTAACGCGAGAGGTGGATCCGCATCCCGCCAAATCCCTCTTCTTTGTGCAGACGCGCCAGTTCATCTGCTGCGTCGGGCGATGTGGGATCGACAAGTGCCTGCGCCGCGAGTTTGTCCGGATACTGTTTGAGACAATCCGCGACATAGCGATTGTCAAAGAGATAGTGTATGGGCTGAACAATAACGGCTTTGTTCACACCTGCTTCTTCCATCTCGTCGAACAAGAGCTCGACCGAACCCGGCTGGTTGGGGCGGCTCAAGCGATAGGGATAGGTCTCTTCGTCGTCGCTCCAGACGTGGAGATGAGGGTCAATAATCATGATAAACCTCGTGATTAGGGGTCAGGGGTCAGGGGTCAGGGGTCAGGGGTCAGGGGTCAGGGGTCAGGGGTCAGGGGTCAGGGGTCAGGGGTCAGGGGTCAGGGGTCAGGGGTTAGGGGTTAGGGGTTAGGGGTTAGGGGTCAGGGGTTAGGGGTTAGGGGTTAGGGGTCAGGGGTTAGGGGTTAGGGGTTAGGGGTTAGGGGTTAGCCCCCACACCGCCACCCCTCCGCGCAATCTGCTTAATCCGCGCCCCTCTCGTTTTTAATCCGCGTCCCTCCGCGCAATCTGCTTAATCCGCGATCCGCCTTGGGGTAGCTGTGCAGGGTAACTGGCTACTGGTTATCAGCGCGTGTCTTGCAGGATTTTTTCTATGCGTTCCAATTCGTCGTCCGCAAACGCGACATCCGCTGCGCCGACGTGTTCTTTGACCTGATCGGGATTTTTCGCGCCCACGAGCACACAGGTGACTTCCTCTCGGCGAAGGAGCCAAGCAATGGCGAGTTGCACCATAGAGATGTTTTTGTCCGCGGCGACGCCCTGTAACTGATCCGCGACTGCGAGATAGCGGGCGAATAGGTCGCCTTGAAAACGGGGTGAACGCGCGCGCTCATCGTCTTGGGAGAAGACGTGGTCGGGCGTGTATTTGCCGGTGAGCAAGCCTTTGCCCAAGGGGCTGTGCGCGAGAATGCCAATGCCGGTTTGTTTGCAAAAGCCCAGGTCTTCGGCTTCGATATTGCGGTCGAACATGTTGTAACGCGGTTGATTCGAATGAAAAGGGGCAATGTCGTACGCCCGTTGCATTTGCGCGGCATTGAAGTTGGAGACGCCGATAAAGCGCGTTTTGCCCTGTTCTTGCAGCCGAGCCATCGTTTCCATGCTTTCCTCAATGGAATATTGCGGATTCCAACTGTGGATTTGATACAGATCGATGTAATCGACATGGAGATCGCGCAGGCTGTTTTCAATGGCGCGTTCAATGTCTTTGCGGGAATATTGACGGCTGACTTTTGTGGCGAGAAAGCACTGCTCGCGATAGCCATCTTTGAGTGCTCTGCCCAATGTGGCTTCGCTGGTGCGATAGGCCTGAGCCGTGTCGAGCAGGGTAATGCCGCTGTCAATAGCCGTACGCACGGTGTCAATGGAATCTCTCTCATCCAAATCGCCCATACCGCCGCCAATGGGCCAAGCACCCAGACCAATGACGGGGATATCGGGGCCGTCTTTGCCGAGTTGTCGATGGTTCATAAAGCCTCCTAAAAGTTAAAAGTGTAGTGCCTCCCCTCCCCCTTCCCCTCTGTTCTTGATCTTTGATGTGGAATGTAATATGTTCTGAGTTCTTGGTCTGAACACGCCCAATCAGGACGGTTTTTTATGCAGATGATCGATACGCCCGACGCGCTGAAAATGCTTGTCCATCGCGCGATGGACGCGCCCTGTGTGGGGCTAGATACAGAGTTTGTCTGGGAGCAAACATATTATCCGAATTTGGGCATTGTGCAAGTGGGATTTGCAGCGGATGATTGCCACTTGATCGATGCCGTTGCACTGCCAGACCTATCTCCTTTGGGCGCGTTGCTATCAGATCGCCATACGGTGAAAATTTTGCACGATGCACAGCAGGACCTCTGGATTTTGAGGAGGATAACAGATGCCGTGCCCTGTAATATATTTGACACGCGTTGTGCCGCGGGTTTTGTGGGTTTGGGCGCCACCTTGTCGTTGAGCAATTTGTTGCACAAGTGTCTCAATGTCCAGTTGCCCAAAACAGAGACGCGCACAAACTGGTTAAGGCGGCCATTGTCAGACACACAACGCGCGTACGCTTTGGACGATGTGCGATTTTTGCCCGCGCTGCGCGACCATCTCATGACCGAGATTCGCCAACGAGGCAGAGAAGACTGGTTGGCTGAAGAAAGCCGTCAGTACGATGTTGCCGAGTTGTATGACGACCGCGTGCCCGAAGAGCAATATACGCGCGTGAAAGGCACGGGGCGGCTTTCCAGACGCGAGATGGGCATTGTGCGCGAACTGGCTACTTGGCGCGAACAAAAAGCACAACAGATTGACCGACCCAAAAATTGGGTGCTGACCGATGAGGTGATCGTGCAAATTGCTCGGCGCAAACCGCAATCGCTTCAATCTTTGAAGCGATTGCAAGGCATTGGGAGAGCAACCGCGAAGCAGTGCGGCAATCTCCTTTTAAATATCGTGCGACGCGGGGTGGCACTTGACGAGCACCATTGCCCACCCCCACCGCCGCATGTGCGGCCCAATCCCGTTGATGATGCGCGCCACGACCTCGCCATGGCGTTTTTGCGCGGTCGGTGTCTGTCAAAGGGAATCGATATCGCAATGGTAGCCTCTCGCGCGGAGGTCAGAACACTCATTTTTCATCCCCAACAAGCGACGCCATTGCACACCGGCTGGCGATACGAATTTTTGGGCGCGGATTTGATCGCGCTTTTGAATGGCAAACACGCCATCGGCATTGATCCCGATACGCGTTTGCCCGAGTTGTTGCGGGATAATCAGTAGGGGCAACCCCCTGTGGTTGCCCGATCATCATTTCTAGATACAAGACGTAAAAGGGGATGGGGGGCTTCTCACTTCTCGCCTCTCGCCTCTTCATACTACCACCCGTGAACCGAGTGTCCGTCTTCCGGAAAAAAGGTGAAGTCAACAACAGAGGATACCCCCACGCCCACGACATAACCGATGACCAGGCCAAAGAACAAGGGAATACAGTGCCGATAGAGCGCGATGCCTCCAATCCGCAGAATGATGAGTTTGGACGCCCATGTGAGAAAGATACTGAAGGCATAGACGCGAGAGCCTTGCATTCTTTGAAACGCCAATCCGAGCGGATGCAGGGGCCACCACGGGACGCGATTGCGAAGGAGCATGAGCAATCCCGCTTGCGCGAGCCCAAAAATCCAGACCCCTATTTTGCCGGGGTCAAAGACCGTTTTGTCCGCGCCAACAATGGCGGAAACCATGCGATCGTAGGTGCGAATGTTGGCGCCGCTGAATCCCGAAAGGCCGAGGTTTTGCCCTGCGTGGTGATATCCCAAATAGATGATGAAAAGACACGAGCCGAGAAAACCAGCGGCAAAGGCCAACAAGACGGTCCAAAAGATCCAGCCGCGGCGGAAGTCATTGCCCAGCAACTTGAGGTGGTGGGGCAGCGCGGGCCAGGCGGGAATGCGCGAATTGCCAAAGAAAGCACTGGAATTGATGACGCCCAATGCCACGGTGTTCTTTTGTGTAAGGGTTGCAGTGCCTGTAAAAATTTCGACGATTGCTCCCCCTTTGCCGCCGACCGGAAAAAGATAGGAAAAACCACTGGCCGCGGTGTATTTGGCAATGGTGAAATACGCGGCGTAGAGCAAAAAGAGGTGGAAGAGGGCGAGAAAAGGAGACAGACCCAGGGCGACAAACCAGCCAAAAACAAAGAGGGTCGCCGCGATAAAACCGAGCAGGGCAAAGCGATAGGCTATGAGACCGTCATCTGCCTGTCCCATGATAGCCGCGCGGAGGACATGTCGCAAATGGCTTCGCGCCACCCATATTGCCCACAGCGCGAGGAAGATGAACGCGCCATGGGATTCCAAAATGAGAATCTCACTCGCTTCGGCCTGTTGTCCGGAAAGACCGACATTAAATCCCGTGCGGTGCATCACCCCTTCTTTGACAATGGCGATGAGGCGAAAAGCCCAGAAGCTGAAGAGAATATCGAGATTACACAGGTAGGTGAGGCCCACAACGGGCGGGAGAATACGCAAATAGAACGATGGAAAGTCGCGCGCAATGGGGACTTCTTTGGTCAGATAACCGTCGTAAATGCCAATGCGCGGCAAGCTGATGGCAAAATAACCGAATATGTTCCACGCAAAAACCCCGAAAACAACGAAGAAACCCGTCCAGAAGAGCTTGTGGCGAAAAATGCCGGGGATGACGCGGCCGGGTTCGTCAAAGCCTTCGGTCAGTGCAATGGGAAACGCGGCGAGCGGAAACGTGAGACGCTCGTTTTCTTCCCATTGTTTTTGAAAGATGACCGCGAGGCACAATCCCGCAACGACGAGCGCGATTGATACGGCAAACCACCAGTGCAGAGACGCCAACCACCCGCGCCATGGAATGCTCGCGCCATTGGGCAGGCCCTCGTAGTAGGTGCGGATAATTTCGGGCGTTGCCTGGGGCAAACACCACCATGGCAAGATGTCAAAAAGGATTTCTTCCCAGCGGTTTTCGGGCGAGGCATAGTAAAATGGGGTACTGACCACGCCGCCCCAATAGGTGGTCCAGCCACTAGCCGAGACCGTGCCCACGATCCACGACATGCTGTAGATGACCAACAGCTCTGCGCTGGACAAGGCCATGCGCGGCCATGCGAGTTTGAGCATGAGGTTGATCGCCAGCCACGCGACAAAGGGCAAGAGCATGGCCATAGACAATTGCGATTTGACCAGCGAGGCAGACCCCAATATCATACCCGTGTAATCGCTGTAAATATTGAGCAATGCCGCCGTGACCGCGCCGAGGAAAATAGCGCGGATGGTGATGCGCCGCGGGCGCGCGGATTCGGGGTGTGATTGAGGAAGTGCCATGGGGTCAAAACGCGGGGGTCAAAGCACGAGAAAGACGCCGCCCACACAGAGTACAACCCCTCCGCCGTAATTCACCCCCCTCGTGCTCCGCGATTTTTATAGACGATATCCAAGCTCTTTTGTAAAGTCATCGGTATTTTGAGTAATGATATATCGCGCATTTGTCAAGAATGTAATGAGCGGGTTTTCAAGTCAATATAACCATTGCGTCCAAGCATTCTGAAAATGCCCCATCCATCAGAAGGCATTCGGAATTTTCGCGCTTATTGGGCCAACCAACCGTAAATCTTCTGTTCGTTTCGAAAAACAACCCGGGTGGATTTCTGTTATTTGACCAGCAGGTATTGATTCAGAAAGTCATTGTTCCAGAACACCGGGAAGACCCGCAAGACTACATGCTCTATACGGTTGTGCTTGAGGATGCAGATGGCGATGGACGCCTGTCATCACAGGACAACCGGAGTTTGTGGATTTCTGACCTCTACGGACAGGGCTTGACTCGGGTGACAGCGGAAAACCTTTCCGTTGATGGTGTCTCTTTCGGAGGAGATAAACGCAAAATTTATATCGTGGCGTCATTAGATCCCAACGACAAAACCGTTCCCAAAGAACACTGGGAACAGACCATTTTTGTGTTTGATGTCAAAAAAAAGAACGAAAATTATTTCCGATTGATCCAGCCAACCTTCAAAAAGCGCGTTCATTGCTCCAGCAGTAAAATTTTCAGTGATCGCGCCGCGTACTTTTGCCATTGACGAAGACGCCATACCCTTTACATTTGCAGCATGTGATATTCAAAGGAGACGAATTATGGGCACGCAATCCGATGGCTTAATTGCAGTGGTGAAACAGGACTGCCCGACCTGCACGCTCATTGTACCTGTACTCAGGCAAATTGGAAAGCGGGATGGTTCCCTCGCGGTTTACACGCAGGACAATCCCAATTTCCCCACGGGGGTCGCAACTGTGATTGACGACACATGCCTGGAACACGCTTATCGGCTCGATATCGAGACTGTTCCAACCTTGCTTCGTTTTGAAAATAAAAAAGAAGTGGCGCGGGCTGTTGGCTGGCATCGCGGCGAGTGGGAATCCGTATCAGGACTCAATTCGCTCGGCGCGGACTTGCCCGAGTCTCGCCCGGGATGCGGATCGAAAAGCATTGAACCGCGCGTGGCTGAAAGACTCGCCGTCCAATTTGGCAAATCCAAACTCGCGGCTCGACGCGTTGAAATCGGATCCCTTGAAGACGAGATAGAAACGTGTTTTGAACGCGGCTGGACCGATGGCCTGCCCGTTGTGCCACCCACTGAAGCGCGCGTTTTGCACATGTTGAGTGGAACGACCCGCTCGCCCGATGCGTTGGTGGGGGTGGTGCCGCCCAATTACAACGCCTGCACGGTCGAAAAAGTCGCCATCAACGCGGTGATGGCCGGGTGCAAACCCGAATACCTGCCCGTCGTACTCACCGCGGTTGAAGCCGCGCTCACAGAAGCTTATGGCATGCACGGCTTGCTCGCCACGACGTTTTTTGCAGGCCCGATGATCGTGGTCAACGGGCCAATCGCGCGCAAAATTGGCATGAACGCGCGGGTCAATGCGCTCGGGCAGGGCAACCGCGCCAACGCGACCATCGGGCGCGCCCTTCAACTCGTGATTCGCAACATCGGCGGCGGCATCCCTGGCGGCATTGATCGCGCCATGCTCGGCAACCCGGGCAAATACACTTTTTGCTTTGCCGAACGCGAAGACGACTCCCCCTGGGAATCCCTCGCTGTCGAACGGGGATTTTCGTCCGACACATCCACCGTCTCACTCTTTGCAGCGAGTGGCGTCACCCCCATCATGGATCAGGCGTCCCGAAATCCCGACGCGCTTTGCCGATCTTTCGCCGCGTGCCTGAAAGCCGACGCCCATCCCAAACACGCAAACAGCCCGCCTCCGGTATTGGTCATATCGCCCGAACACACCCGCCGCTATGCAGACGCGGGATGGTCAAAAGCCCGGTTCCGCGACACATTAAATCAGCATCTCCAAATCCCGGTCCGGGAACTGATCGCGGGCGCGGACCGCATCGCAGAAGGCATTGCAGAACCGCGCGCCAAAGGCAAAGGCACCGTGCCCAAATTTCGAGACAACGCATTGCACATTGTTCGCGCAGGAGGAGACGCGGGCTTATTCTCTGCCATCATCAGCAGTTGGGGTGGCAGCCAATCCACCACAAAGGAGATTGCGCCATGAGCAAAACGAGCAAATTGCTCGATCCCACATCCGAGCAAAAACCCGCCCAAAGAGAACGCGTGAAACGCCCCCATTCCCTAGACGGATTGACCATTGGACTGCTGGATATTTCCAAAAACCGGGGCGATGTGTTTCTCGACCGCATCGCATCGCATTTGACCCGGCGCGCCCTCGCGGTCAACCGCTATATCAAACCCACATTCACGCGCCCAGCACCCGTCCAACTCCAGCAACAAATCGCCGCGGAATGCGATGTGGTCGTGGAAGGCCTGGCCGATTGAGGGTCTTGCACAACGTGCAGTGTGCACGACACGACCTATTTGGAAGCGCGCGGCATTCCCGCGGTCTTTGTCGCTTCCGAACCTTTCCGCGATGCAGCCGATGCCCAAGCAACGGCCCTGGGCTTTGATCCCGCCCGCGTCTTTGTCGCCCATCCCATTCAGGATCGCACCGATGAAGAAATGCAGGCTCTCGCCGATGACGCTCTTGAACGCATCTTAAAAGGCGTCAGCCAGTAATCAGTTGTCAGTTACGCCACATCCTCACCCCAAAACTGGAGAGAGGTGGATGAGCTGATAGCTGACAGAATGAGGATTCAGCCACAATGTCCGAGAAAAAAATCACCAAAACAGACGAAGAATGGCGCGCGCAACTCACGCCCGAGCAGTATGATATTTGCCGTCAAAAAGGCACGGAACGCGCGTTTACCGGCATGTATTGGGACTGCCGCGATGAAGGCGTGTATCGCTGTGTGTGCTGCCATGCGGAACTCTTTCGCTCAGACCAGAAATTCGACTCGCATTGCGGATGGCCCAGCTTTTTTGACGCCATTGATCCCGCGCGCATCACCCAACGCGAAGACCTGAGTTTTGGCATGCGCCGCATTGAAGTTTCCTGCGCCCGCTGTGATGCCCACCTCGGGCACATCTTCGACGATGGCCCTGCACCTACGGGCCTGCGCTATTGCATCAACTCGGTTGCCCTTGAGCTAGATGGCAAGGCCCCGCTGTAAATGTGGCTGTGTGCGATGCACGCCGCACGCAGAGCACAACGTCAGTAAAGCCAACTATGGCGCAGCCACATCCGACAATAAAGGAATGGGGAATCAGGTCTCTCCATCCCGTTGCGGGAAAGGGCCGGTGGAGAGTCCTGATTCGCGTTAAACAGTTTCTAAGAACGGATGGTTTTAACTGCCGTGACAATCAAACGCCTGAAACACCTGCTCGCCAAATTCCAAAGCCTCACCATGCTCGTCATCGGCGACTTCTTTCTCGACCGCTATCTCATTATTGACCTCGATCTCGCGGAAACATCTATCGAAACCGGCCTTGAAGCGCGCCAAATTGTCGCCATTCGCAACCAACCCGGCGCGGCCGGAACCATTACCTCCAACCTCTGCGCGCTCCGCGTTGGGCATGTGTACGCGCTGGGCATTATCGGTTGTGATGGTCAGGGTTACGACCTCAAACGGGGATTGCGCGCCACGGGCGTGGATGTCACTCCGCTCATCGAAGTTCCCGACCGCTTTACCCCGACGTATATCAAATCCCTCAACCGAAAAACGCGCGCGGAAATGGAACGCATGGACATAAAAAATCGAGAGCCTTTGTCTTGTGCCCTCGAAAATCAACTCATTGAGACCCTGCATTATCTCCTGCCCAAAGTGGATGGCGTCATTGCCCTCGACCAAGTACAGGAAGCCCATGTGCTTACGGACCGCGTTGTCGCCGAACTCGCGGGCCTTGCTGAAAGTTATCCCAAGACCGTGTTTTTTGCCGACTCTCGCACGCGCATCGCCGATTTCAAAAATGTCATCCTCAAATCCAATCGCGACGAAGCCGTTCAGGCCACAGGAGAACGCGACCTCAACCGATGTGCCCGCATTTTTGCGCGGCGCACCGGCAAACCCGTTTTTATCACCCTTGGCCCTGACGGTATTCTCGTTGCCAACGACGAAAACCTCACGCACATTCCCGGCATCAACGTTCTCCCACCCATTGATATTGTGGGCGCGGGCGACAGTGTTTCGGCATCGGTTGTCTCTGCGCTTTGCGCCGGGGCATCCCTATCTGAAGCCGCACAACTCGGCGTGTTGGCCTCTTCCATCACCATACAACAACTCGGCACAACAGGGACGGCATCGCCGGAACAGATCAAAACGCGATTTCGAAAAATCAAAACCCTTGGGGCTCGCGCAAATCCCCAACAGAGATTTGCACTATCATGACCGAAAGCATCCGCCGCGTATTCCGAGACAAACTTCAACAGGTGATTAAAAAAATTGAATCTGTTTCCGAATCTCGGGCGCACGCGGTTTGGAAAGTCACCACTGACCAATCGGTATTTGCGGTAAAACACCACCTCTTTGCACCGCTCACGCGCGGAAAACCCTACGACCTGCTCGCGGTTGAACAACAGGTCACAAACCACTTGCACGCCAACCGCGTCTCGGTCCCTCGCATCATAACAACCGAACCCGATAATGGCTTGGTCATCTACGACTGGTGCGGCGATCAAACCCTCGACGATATCTGTCAGACCGCTGATCCCAAACCGTTTGTCCACAGCGTCATCAACGCCCTCTGCGCCCTTGAGAAAGCGTTTTACAATCACACAACCAAATTCACACCGCGCATCGCGCCCGGATGTGGCTCGGGTGATTTGCGGGCACAGTGGCACAACATCGCGCAATCGCTGGGCGAAACGCTTCCCACACTCGCAACCGGCGCGCCCAGTGCGCCCGATCTATTGGCGGCATGGGCCGATATTGTCGGCGAACTCGTCCGCGCATCGCCCGTGCTCGGCCCCACCGACTACAACGCGCGCAATATCGCGTGTCCAAATCCAGATACGGCGATCATTCTCGAACTCGCCAAAATTGGCTATGATTGGCCCGAACGCCGCATAGTGCAATACACCACATCGCTCGGCGCGCACAACCCAAGCGGGCGCGTTGTTGCCCTTCTCACGCCAGCGCGCGCGCGACGCTACGCGAATTTTGCATCCAAATTATACCACATCCCCGTGGAAACCATCCTCATGCGCCTCGATGCACACCACCTCGTCTATCATCTCCTTGCAACCCAAATTTGCCTTGCAGCACCGGAATATCCCTGGCAAAATATCGCAGCCCGCCTGGCCCAACACCGGCGTCAGATCGGCCTCGCGCTATCCGACCACCCCTTGATGTGCAAATTCCGAGCGCATTTTCAAAAAATGTAGCGATTTAGATGCCCGTGGCATGAGCCAATGCGCGGCGTCATGGTTCGAGTCGCTTTTGGTTGCCAGTTATGACCTTTTCTGGTTGAAAATCATACCTTAGACGCTGTGTAGAGCAATCTCGTACATTTCGCGTGTGCAGGCTTTGATCGCTTTCAGAAGTTCGGGATATGGTTCGCCGTACCCGTCGAGCAATCCAGAATGCTGCCGATCCTGTTTGCGCGCGACCAAGTTGGAGGCATCGATCAGGCCGCAATAGTGCCAGCCAACAAATTCCGCACGCGCAAAGGCTTTGCAAAAGAACTCAGCGGTCCATTCGGCTCGCTGTGCGAGGCTGTCGGCCACGGGGCCGTAAGGTCTCGGCATGGTGTTGGTAATCATCGTGAAAGCCGAATCGCCGTTGATCAGCGGCTTGTCCGCGATCGCAGACCAGCGATCCAACCCTGGCGCTTGCACCTCGTATCGCGCATACATCTGATAGAACACAATGTCGGTAAACTGACTCGCAATGGGCAAGACGGTATCCAGCGCATCTGTGTTGGCATTGATCTTATCGCCGACAAACAAATGATTCGCATCGTATCGCTGAATCGCCTCCCGCGCGGTTTGGTAGTATCTCGCAACGACTTTTTTGAGGAACTCGACATTGTCGCGCGTTTCGTTGCCATTGGAAAGGTCCGTGTGTGGCCGCCAATCCTCTGCTGTCTCAAGCGCGTCAAACGAAGCAAACTGCGTGCGATATGTCGCGTTGAAATCGCGGATCTGCCCGCGATAGATATCGTACATCGCCCGAACATAAGCCTGCTTGCCAGGCGCGTTGGCACCCAAATTTCGCAACCGACGCGGCCAGCCAATTCGAGCTTGCCGCTCGGCACCGCCAATCACGTTGGGGCGTTCCCGGCAATCTTCTTCCGTCAACAACGGACAGTCGGTCATGGCATAACCGAGCAGGAAGGGATCATCGCTTGCAGGCGCGGCAAACGCCTTGGCCATCCGATCGCAGTGCGCGGCAAACGCGTCTGAAAAAACATCCACAAAATGGCTGTCGGGTATTTCCGTCTTCCAATGTGGGATATCGACAAAGTGAATCGGCAGCATATAAGGCATAGATGGCTGTGGGCTGTTGACGACTGACAACTCCGTGTGAACGCCCACGGTATTGAAGCCGTATTGACGACACGTCTGTAAGAACCAGGTTTTGAGGGCAGGCGCGAAGCCGCGGCTGTTTAGATCGTCTAAGCCCAACCGCTTCTTCCATGCCTCGCGATTGTAGTCCTGCTTCCACAACTGGGGATGCAGATGGTTGATCCCGAAACTCAGAAACGCATTTCCTTCGGGCGTTACGAGCCACCATCTGTCGTCCTTCTCTACGCGGAAGAACCCCGTCGCTGCAAAACGCTTGCCCGTCCAGCCGCCGAATCGATCAAAACTGACTGCATCATGGCGTAATTCACACCTTTTCATTTCAGTACCTCGTACGGCGTTTTATCAACCGATGGAAACAACGATTCCCAAAAATTTTACCTGGCGTGCCCATCTTTGGAGGTTGCTTACAATCTGAATGGGCAAACCGATTCAGATTTCTTTTCCTTGTCAAATAGGATTTTTTTGTCCCCAAATCATACGTCAAAATGACGTCAGCAAGTATAGGATTGGTACTCCAATGGCAGCGCTTTTATTTTAGGCCTCTCATTTCTCGCTTTTTATCACCCGTTCAAAAATCGCCCGCGTCCGTGCCATCTCTCTTTTCAGCGCATCGCCAAACGCCTCGGCTGTCTCATACCCCATGGCCCGCGCCACGGCTGTCAACGCGCGGGCTTCGGTGGGCAAACGGGTGCGCGCCTGTTCGTCTTGGCGTCTGATCACTTTTTCAACGGTCCTCAAGAACACAAACGCCTGCTGGAGGTGTCGAGCGTCTTCTGCCGCTAAAAACCCGCCTTCAACCAATCGCCAAAGCGTCTCAGGCGTATTGGCACTGCGTAGCCCCGGATGATCTTTGGCAAACCGCAATTGCAAAATCTGAGCGACAAACTCGATATCGACGATCCCACCCGCATCTGTTTTGATGCTCAGTGTCTTTCGAGATTTTGGGCCGTCTTTGCGCGTCATCTTCTTGCGAATATCCAGCATGGTGGCGACCTCTGCATCCGAAAACCCGGTGCCCACGACAAAAGGCTCGAACACATTGAGCAACTTGTTGCCCAAAACCGCATCGCCCGCGACGACCCGACTGCGAGAAAGTGCCAGGCGCTCCCACGTTGACGCTCGCGTTTCCAAATAGCGACCATAAGCCTCCAGCGACAGAGCCAAAAGCGCGCCCGCCCCCTCGGGGCGCAACCGCGCGTCCACCGCGTAGAGCTTGCCCTGCGGGGTGTTTTGCCCCAACATCGCGATCATCTGCTGCGATAGATCGATGAAAAATTGCAGATTTCCCTGCGTCCGCTCCCCATCTGTTTTGCCATCTTCGCCATAGACAAATACGATATCCAAATCCGAACCAAAGCTCAACTCACCGCCGCCCATCTTGCCCAGGCCCAGCACCACAAACCCGACCTCATCGCCCCGCTGATTGCGCGGCACCCCGCGCTTTTTGACCAATCGCGCGTAAACCACCTCATAAACCACCTGCACAATGGCATCGGCCAACATCGTCAGTGCTTCATAAGTTTCAAACGTATCGGTCATGCCCACGAGGTCGCGCGTGCCAAAGCGCAGCAACTCGCGATTTTTTACGCCATTCAACGCGCCCGCCAATTCGGGCGTATCGCCGCACCGTTCGATCTGCGCGCGAAGTTGTTCGCGCAAGGCATCCACGCCAGGACTCAGATGCAAAACCGTTGCCTCGGGATCAAAATACAAAACCTCGGGACGAACCAACCAATCGAGCAAGCCGGGATTGCGCGCGATCACTTGCACGAGAAATTGGCTGCCCACGCACAAAGACAGAATCAACTTGCGAAACCCGTCGTGGGTTGTCAAAATCCGGAAAAACATATCGCCAGCACCATAAGCAGACACCAGACTTTCCAGATTGCTCAACCCCTGATCGGGATCGGGCGAATCCTGAAGTGCTTGCATCAATGCCGGTGCCAGTTCTGTAAAGTTCTGCCGCGCGTGCATGCCCCGAATCCTCGGCACGTGCCCAAAAGCCAAATAGATGAGATTGCGATGCGCTTCTTCCGGGCGATCAAACCCAATGTCTTTGAGCAGCGCGATAGCTTCTCCATCGCCTATTTTCATATTCACCAGCGCGCCCACGGAACGGCCTTCGCTTTCGCGCGCCTCGGCAAAGACCTGACCATACATCTCCTGCACGGCCTTCAAATGGGAATCCAATATTTTGCGATACGCCCCGGCAGACGCCATCCGCATGGTGCGCGCCAAAATTCTCTGTTCATCCTCTCCTTTGGGCAGCGCGTAATCGCTGCGGTTGTGCATCATCTGCAAGCGGTGTTCCAAACGCCTGAAAAATATGTACGCGTTTCTCAACTTATCGGCTTCTTCTCCGGACAGCGCAGACACCCGTTGCAACTGCCGAATGGCTTCGAGCGTGTTGTCTGAACGCGCGTTCTCATGCACGCGCCCTACCAGCAATTGCAAACACTGGACGATAAACTCGACATCCCGAATGCCTCCCGAGCGCAACTTCAAATGCGTTTCGCGCTGGCCCTTGCGCCCAATGCGCGCTTCAATGCGCGCTTTAATGCGGTTGATCTCGGCTGCCGGGCTCGTCTCAAAGTGGCGCGGATAAACAAAGGGTTTTACCATCTCCAAAAATCGCTGTCCCAGGCGTTTGGACCCAGCACAACACCGGGCTTTGATCAGCATTTGCCGCTCCCACAATTCGCCTCGCAACATGTAATAGCTCTCGTATCCGCTCAAGGGCATCACGAGCGCGCCCGCCGCGCCATCGGGACGCAGACGCATATCCATGCGATACAAAAACCCCTCTGGGGTCACCTCGGTTGCCGCGCGCGCGATCTGCTCGCACAATCGGGTAAAAAATTCCTGATTGGTCACCGGCTTCGCGCCATCGGTATTTCCCCCGGCACTGTAAACAAACATCAAATCGATGTCCGAACTGAAATTGAGCTCCAACCCTCCGAGTTTGCCCAACCCAATAATCGCAAAATCCACTGGCTGCCCCGCTGCGGTTCGGGGCACGCCGTAACGCGCGTGCAGGCCGGGCAACAAAATATCGATCAGCTTTTGCAAACACACATCCGCCAGAATCGACAAATCAGCCGCAACGTATTGGATGGCGCGATCACCCGCCAAATCCCCCACGCCAATACGCAACAACTCGCGCCGCGCAACGCGCCGCAGGGCATTGAGCTTGTGTTCGCGCGTATTCACCGATCCGACAGCCCGATCAAAAGACGCCAGCAATTGTTTTTTATCGCGCGACTGAGCGATCCGATTGGAGTCGTCTGTCAACCAGTAAAAGGTTTCGGGATCGCGCACGAAAATATCGGCCATAAACGAGCTGCTACCCAGCACGTGCAACAATGCGCGACACAACGCGGGCCGCGCGTCGAGTCGAAAGAAAAAGGCATCGCGACTGATGGTTGCCCGCGCCACGCGCTCAAAATTATTCAGTGCCAGATCGGGATCGGGCGCGTCGATCAACTCTTGAAAAAAAACATCCGGCAATTGACCGAAACCGCCCAATCCTTCGAAATTGCGCCACGCGCGTTCAGGCTCTCGGAATCCCACCCGCGCGAGCGCGTCCTTTGATTTGTCACAAGATGTGTTTGAGATGTCCATTGTGAACCTCGACCTATCCGCCTGCCCCTACATGGAATGATTGGGCAACCTACGATAATTGGGCAACCACAAGGGTTGCCCCCACATGGGATTGGGGGGGCCTTCTCACGTCTTACCTTACAACGCCGCGTCACCTGTCTCTTGGGTGCGAATGCGAATCGCCTGCTCAATGGTGCTCACAAAAATTTTACCATCGCCCACCTCGCCTGTGCTGGCGGCTTTTAAGATGGCTTCAATCGCATTGTCTAACTCGGCGTCCACGACTACCAGTTCAATTTTGAGTTTCGGCAGAAAATCCACGTGATATTCGCTGCCCCTGTAAAACTCCCGATGCCCTCGCTGGCGGCCAAACCCGCGATATTCCCCCACGGACATGCCCACCAACCCCAGTTCGGTGAGTGCCTCCTTCACTTCATCGAGCTTAAAGGGTTTAATAAACGCCTCAATTTTTTTCATGATGACCTCCTGAAAGCAACCACAGACCTGCCCAAGGCAGGTGAACACAGATGATAATATGTCGCTTCCTCACAGGCTGTTACCCAATCAGTATATTCCGACAATGACATGCGATCAAATGAGTCATTGACATCGCGCACAAAAGCCGATATTCTGTGCCATCCAATCCGAACACTCATCTGCGACAAAGGAATCGCCATGCATTCTCCCGTTACCGCGCTATCGGAAACCGCAACCGAAAAATTCCCCTGGGGCACGCTCAATTGGCTCATGGGCCAGGCCATTGATCCCGATGCTGAACAAACCGTTGGCATCGCGGTCATTGAATCGGGTCAGCAAAATCCACCGCATTATCATCCCAATTGTGAAGAAATCCTCTACGTCCTTTCCGGAACGTGCGAACATACCTACGGCGACGACAGCTATTCGCTCAAACCCGGCGACAGCATTCGGGTTCCCGCAGGCGTTGTCCACCACGCCATCAACAACGGCAGTGAGCCGCTGCGCGCCCTGATTTCATTTTCATCGGGCGACCGCCAAACCGTATTTCTCGGAGAATAGCGACCAGCGGTCCCCGTCTTACGTCTCGCGCCTCGCCTTTGCTATGCTAAAAGCCATCATTTTCGACATGGACGGCACGCTTACAGAACCCTACATCAACTGGCCAAATCTGCGATCAAAAATCAATTGTCCGTCCCAAAAAACCATCATTGAACACATCGACAGCTTGCCCGCAAAACAACGCAAACGAGCCAGCGATATGCTGCTCGCAACAGAGTGGGACGCAGCGCAGCACGCCGCCATCCGCGACGGTGCGCTCGAACTTATCCACGCGCTTCGAGATCGCAACTTCAAACTCGGCTTGGTCACCAACAACCACGGCGCGGCCATGCGCTGTGTGCTCAACCGACTCAACCACCCGTTTGATGTGGCGTTCAGCCGAGACGATGGCCCCATCAAACCCGATCCCCATCTCATCCACAGAACACTCCAAACCCTCGGCATTTCTCCACGCGAAGCCATAAGCATCGGCGACAGCCGCTACGACCTCATGGCCTGTGCAGCGGCCCATGTGCGCTGTATTCACCTCGCCGATGGATCATCCGACCTCGCCCACGATCCCCATGTGGCGTCCTTGAATGCCATCCTACCGCTCTTGAACCAGCTTTTGTAATTTGCGTCTTGGATGCTATTTCTGTACTTGCGAAAGCAATTTTTCTGCACACCTTTGAATGCGCGCCAGCGCCTTCTCGATATTTTCCACAGAGTTCGCGTAGGAAAACCGCAGATATCCCTCGCCGTATTCGCCAAAGTCCGATCCCGCCAGGCAGGCCACATGGCCCTCATTCAAAATCATATCTGCAACTTCCGCAGAGGACTTGCCCAATCCCGTGATATTTGGAAACGCGTAAAAAGCACCTTCGGGCATGGGGCAGGTGATCTCGTCAATCGCATTTAACCCCTTGACAATGCGCGCGCGCCGTTTGCGAAACTCATCCATCATGGCGTCAACCGCGTCCCGCGGCCCTTTCAATGCAGACACGGCCGCGAGTTGCGTAAACGCAGCCGTACACGAATTGCTATTGACCATCAGCCGATCAAAATGCGGCACGAGTGGCATGGGCATGACGCCATAGCCAATGCGCCAGCCGGTCATGGCATACGTCTTGGAAAATCCATCGAGAATAATCAACAAATCGGCCATGCCCTCGCAGCCCGAAATGCTGTGAAACACATCGCCATAGACCATTCGGGAATAAATTTCGTCGGACAACACGGGAATCTGATGTTCAACAGCCACCTCGGCAATCGCGCGCAAATCGCGTTCTAAAATGATGCCTCCCGTGGGATTGTGCGGAGAATTTAAGATGATTAGCTTTGTGCGTTCTGTCACCAAGTCGCGCAAGTGATGGACATTCAGGCCAAACCCGCGATCCTCTGTCAGGGGCACGGGCACGGCGCGCGCGCCCGCAAAGCGAATCACCGACTCGTAAATCGGAAAGCCCGGATTTGGATAGATCACCTCATCGCCAGGGCCGGCCAGTGCGAGGATCGAATAAAACATAATCGGCTTGGCGCCGGGCGTCACCACCACCTGATCGGGATGCACGTCGATCTGTCGCGTTTTTGAAACCTCTTCGGCGATGGCCTCGCGCAACTCGGGCAATCCCACGGGCGGGCCATAATGCGTAAATCCGTCTGCAAGTGCTTTTTGCCCCGCTTCGACAATATGCGCGGGCGTATCAAAGTCCGGCTCGCCAATTTCCAGATGCACCACATCGCACCCCTGCGCTTCTAGCGCGCGCGCTTTTACCAGCACCTCAAATGCGGATTCCGTGCCCAACAGGGACATGCGGTTTGCCATGTTCATAACAAAGTCCTCACAATCGGCGAGAAGCAATTCAGGTGCTGAAAAGACTTTATTGGGGACCCTTGCGTCTCACATCCCGCGTCTCTCCCTCAACGGCATCCCCTTGCCGATAAGAACCGAGCACCTTCACGAAAGTCGCAATCTCCCGCAAGTGATCAATTGCGCGGGCGCAGGATTCCTGCCCGAGATGGCCTTCAATATCCAGCGAAAAAGCGTATTCCCACGGCTTGCCAGCAAGGGGGCGAGATTCGATTTTGAGCAAATTGAGATCGCGCAATGCAAACACGCTCAAACTCTTAAACAACGCGCCCGGCACATTTTTCATAGCAAACACAATGGATGTTTTTGCAGGCCCTTCAAGAGGTGGATTTTCAGGCGCGGAAGCCTTGGACGCGACCACCAAAAATCGCGTATAATTCTGATGGTCGTTTTCAATGCCCGCGCGCAAAATTTCCAGATCGTAATCCACAGCCGCTTGAGCACTCGCAATTGCCGCCGCGTCGCGCGCGCCCGACGCCTTCAAAGCCTTCACCGCGCCCGCGGTATCAGACGCCATAACCGCTTCGACATGCGACAGAGAGGCAATAAATTCTGTACACTGCGCCAGGGCGGGGGCTTGTGAATAAATGTGGCGGATATCCTCCAACTTCACCCCCGGATTCACAATCAAATTGTGTACAATTCGCAATTTCAGTTCGCCGACAATCTGCAAATTGTGCGCCGACAGATGATCGTAATTTTCGTGAATGCTGCCCATCAATGAATTTTCAATCGGCACCATCCCGTGTGTGCAATCTCCGCGTTCTACAGCCGCAAACATGGCGGCAAAATCGCGTTGCGGTACAACATGCACATCTTTGCCAAAATAGAAACGCGCGGCCATCTCACTGAACGCGCCGTACTCGCCTTGAAATGCGACAATGGTTTTTTTCATATCAATATGGTTTAGAAATAATAACGAGCGCGAGACGTAAGGGGTAAGAAGGGGGGGCCTCACTTCTCATTTCTCTCTCCTCGCCTCTCGCCTCTCACGCCATCATCCATCAGCACCTTGAGGTGGGCTTCAACGCTGCGCGACAGGCCGCCCAAATCATATCCGCCTTCTAAGACGGAAATCAGCCGCCCGTCTGCGTGATCATTTGCAACAGCCACCACGCGCTTTGTCATCTCGGCAAAACCGGATTCCGTCACGCGAGTGCCCGACAGGGGATCGGCACGATGCGCGTCAAACCCGGCTGAAACAATGACAAACTGCGGCTTAAACGCGCGCATCGCAGGCAAAAATACGTCATCGAACGCGCGCACATACACCGCGTCGCCGGCACCTGCGGGCACGGGCACATTCAATGTAAACCCCTTGCCCGCGCCAATACCCGTTTCGTCCGCTCGACCCGTGCCCGGGTAATGAGGATGTTGGTGGATGCTAAAGAAAAACACCGAGGGATCGGCTTCTAAAATGTGCTGTGTGCCATTGCCGTGATGCACGTCCCAATCGACAATGACCACGCGCGCGATGCGATGCGTCTCTTGAATATATCGCGCGGCAATGACCGCGTTGCCAAACAGACAAAATCCCATCGCGCGGTCGCGTTCGGCATGGTGCCCGGGTGGACGCACCGCGCAAAAAGCAGCATCCACGCGCGCGTCCATCACCGCGTCAATCGCTTCAAATGTCGCGCCAACAGCCAGTCGCGCAATATCAAAAGACAGCGGACACATCCTGGTGTCAGCGTCTTCCATCTGCGGAATGCCCTGCATGCATCGCGCCTTCACATGTGCAATATACTCGGGCGCGTGCGCCTTTTCCAACCAAGACACATCCGCATATCTGGGGTTGAGTGCCACGAGGCCTTTTGTCAAGCCCGTTGTATCTAAATGTCTATGCAGTGCCTTCAACCGCTCGGCGCGCTCGGGATGTGACCTCCCGGTATCGTGCTTTTGAAAATCCGCGTGTCCAATTAGCCCGACGCTTGCCATCATCCCTCACCTTTCTAAAAAACCAAAGTAGTCGTCAGTTTCAGCCCCCGCCTTGCCACCCCAAATTCCTGCCTGACTTCGGCTCTTCAACACACTTCGACAGGCTCAGTGTCCGGCTCAGAGACCCCATGCTCAGCGACAGGACAAGACTCAACCATCGGGCTCAGTCGCCGCTCGCCTTGCCAACCGCGCCGCTGGCCGTAATTTTCAATTCGCAATTCCTAATTGCCTCTCCCCGACCGCGCCGCGCCGATGAACCTCAGCCAGTTTGCAACTTCGGTGTGCTTTCTGTCCACCGCTTGATCCAAAGGCGTTTCGCCAACGGGATTTTTGCGGTTGATATCCGGTTGTTTTTCCAGCAACCACTTGGCGGTTTCCAGGTGCCCATTGCGGCACGCCATCCCGAAGGCACTGTCAATACAGTCTCGTGCAGGTCGGGGTTCTGACCACCCGGGTAGAATGCCCGCGCGATCCGTTATGCGGCCTTCCGCATCGAAAAATTCCGCAACGAGATCGAGCCGCCCAACGCCGGCCGCGATCATCAGGTTGTAAGTTGCCCCGCGTTGGATCAACCTTGCCGCGGCATTTTGCATGCAGAATACCACGGCTTCCCAGAGCGGCGTCCCATTTGCAACAACACCGCCATCTATGTCAATTTCCGCACCGCCATCGAGAAGTGCCTCGACCATATCCGCGTCGTCGCTGCTAGCTGCCCAATGCAAGGGCGTCTCGCCCGGATCGGTCTTCCCCGCGAACTTTGCCCGCGCATTGACATCCGCGCCAGACCGTATCAAAATCTCCGCAGACTCGCGGCATCTCGGTCTGTGGCCGGGATAATCGCAAAGCGCGTGCAGGAGCGTGCGGGGATTGTTAGCTGTGGTCTGATTTACCAATTCTGGATTCTCCGCGATCAGCCTCTTAAGCGCATCTACATCACCGGCGACAACGGCCGCACGCGCTTGTTCAATGCCCATAATGAACCTCGTGTGGTAGGGGCAACCCCCTCTCGCGTCTTTTTTTTCATCGATCACCGCACTGCCCAGACAGACATCGCCATCGTAAAACACGGCAAATTGGCCGGGCGCAATGCCCGAATCTCGTTTTGCCATGGTGATAGACAATCGGTTGTGATCCATGGTTTCAATTTGACAGGAGATCATTTCTGGCCCGTGACGCAGTTTCAATTGCAAGGCTGTCTTTTTTGGCGGCTCCGAAATCCAATTGGGATTCGCCACCACAAACTGGTTCCGCGATTCATCCGCATGCCGCGTGGCGTGAGAGACAAAAATGACATTTTTCTCGACATCCTTTTGCACCACATACCACGGCCCACCGCTCAACCCCAGGCCATGCCGCTGCCCGATGGTATAATAATAGTAGCCCCGATGCGTACCCAGAACGCGTCCGGTTTCTCGGTCAATAATATCGCCCTCTTTTTTTCCCAGGTGGAACGCAATAAAATCCGCATACCTGATCTTGCCCAAAAAACATATCCCCTGACTGTCTTTCCGCGCGTGATTTGGCAAGTCAAAATCCCGCGCCAACGCGCGCACCTCGCGTTTCATCAAATGCCCAATGGGAAACAAAGCCCGCGCGATCTGTGCCTGAGACATACCCGACAAAAAATACGTCTGGTCCTTGATGGGATCCGGGGCGCGTTTCAACTGAAAAGTGCCATTGCACGATATAACCTGTGCATAATGCCCGGTCGCCACTTTCTCGTACCCGCTGTCAATGCGGTCAAAAAACGCACCGAATTTGATCCGCTGATTGCAAAAAATATCCGGACTCGGTGTGCGTCCAGCGCGCAACTCATCGAGTGCATAAGACACCACGCGCTCGAGATACTCCGACTGCAAAGCAATCACCTTCAGGGGCACATCGAGTTGCTCGCATACAGACCGCACAAACTTCAGGTCTGTCTCCCATGGACAATCCCCGACAAAAGCGAGTTCGTCCTCGAGCCACACTTTCAAATAAAATGCCGTCAGATCGTGACCTTCGCGTTTCAATAAACGCAACGCCACAGAACTATCGACACCCCCGGAAATGAGAACGGCAATTTTCATGAGCACATGACCGTGGAAAGCTAGACAACAGAAAAATACCAACTGACATTACGCAGCAACAGAGTCCCCACAACGTCCAATCCTCTTGTAGGGACGGGTTTGCAACCCGGTTGTCGGGGTTATACAGTCGTTGCGTAACATCAGATACTAAAACGCATCGGTCCAGAAAGTTGCGTTTGGCGCAAAAATACGCAAATTAAAGGGAATATCAAAGCGTTAAAAACGCGCTTCAGGAGGTCGTAAATGATGAAGACGAAAACATTTGACTGTGGCGAAATGAAACGCAGAGGCGCGCGAGAAACTGGAACAAATGACAAAAGAAGAAGTATTGGCCTCCTGGCAACAACAGACCGAGGTGCTGAAGCAGCATCGGGCACTACTAAAATCACGGAGCCTTTGACCTTGCGACAAAATGTGTAACAGCAAACAAAAATCGCCTGTCCCATAGCGCGGACAGGCGATTTTGTTTTGGAATGCAATTGGCAGAGCTGTCTTTCTCATTTTTTGCCTACAACCACGACATTATTCTCCGATCCAAATTCATGGGACACAACAGGTGCTTTGGGGCCGTTGCACCATTCCCTGTCGATCTGATACCGATATTCATATCGACTTGATGCGAGCGCGGTCCACGTTATCCATTGGCCCTTTTTGCGCTGCTCCGCGAAGACTTCCGGAGACACGAAACGCTCGGCAATTGCCCGATGAATCAGATCGCCGCGCTGGGGCCATCCTACCTCTGCACGTAGCACGACCAGCAGATCCACATCGCTGTGCTCGTCAGCCTCTCCGCACGCATGGCTGCCGAAGAGAATGATCTGTTCCGGATCAAAGCGTTCGACAATCAGTCGAACCGATGTTTTAAGCGATATTGAGCAAGTTGTTTGTAAAACGAATCCCCGTCTCCTGCTGCTTCAATGATTTTGTTAAGCCACTGGTCAGCCGCTTCAAAATCCTTTTCTTTTTTGTTCTTATATCTTTCTACTTCTAAATAGAGTTGTGCAATCTGAAACCGAAACATTTGCAACAAAGTTGATTTGGGAAAAGCCGCTTCAAATGAATCAAAAAGGTATCTCAATTCGCTCATCACTGTTATCAACGCCGCCCCGTCTTTTCGTGCCTCTTTTCGTGCCTCTTCACGATATTTCGCTTCTATCTCTTTTCGGAACTTGCTGGATAGAAGACTTATTGCTTCATCTATCAAAAAAAGCAACTTGTGTTTATACGCCTTTTCCGCTTCAGCCGTGCCCGGAAATTCCGCAATAACCTTATCCCACCACTTTAACCCCATCTCTTTCTTCGGCAAGCCACTATCGGATATTGGGAAAGGGGTTTTATAATAATCTTCCAACCAAAATTCAGCATGCAGAAAATAGAGTTGTGCTTCCATATTCTCCAACACGGTATCAAGTGTATCAGACAGCCCGGTACTCAATAGTTCAATCTGTTGTTGCACTTCGGCAACCCGCTTAGAATTGGGATATTTTTCCACCCATTCGCGCCACGTCGATATCGCCGCCGTGACCTTGCGCTCTGTCAAGGCGATATTTCCCAAGTAATAATACGCGTCTGCCTTAACCTTAGCCCCAGACGTGCCGAAAATTACATCGATCAACTCCTGCTTGGCCGCATCTTTCAAGCCGTGGGTATTCAGCATTTTGGCTTTCTCTATTGATGCGCCTTCGATCACACCCGCGAGCAGCAGCAAAGTAAGCATTTGTTTCAGCATGTGACCCTCCTTGTTGTGGGGAATTTCCTTGTTTTTGCGGTTTTGTAAGACTGAAGTTACACAGCGACTGTATAACCCTCTCCCGGCCCCCGACAGGCAGGCTTTTCACGCTTTTTTCAAGATACAGGAGATAGGGTTTCGATGAACCGCGTAACATCAGTTTCTAAACAGAAATTTGCAAATTGCAAGTTCTCGCACTATTTTTTCATCCATATTCCGCTACAACACACCCCAAGAGGTCAAAATGAAAATCACTGCCGTCACTTGCGACATCCTCTCCACCGTCCAGCATCGGGGCGCGTATGAAGATGCGGCTGGATTAAAGTTTCCGCAAGTCGCGCCCCAAACCGCACAAATTTTTCCCGGTCGATCCGATACGCGCCATCTCTGTGTCTATCCCCCAGGTCGATCTACAGCCCTCATCCGCGTGCAGACGGACAGCGGCATCGAAGGCATTGGCGAAGCGCACGCCCCGGTCGCTCCTCGCGTGGTCAAAACCATTGTCGAAGATCTCTTAACCCCCATCCTCATCCGCGAAGACCCGCGCGCAATCGCGGTCTTGTGGGACCGCATGTTTTCCGCCATGCGCCTGCGCTCACACACGCAGGGCTTCGCGCTTGAAGCCATCGCAGGCATTGACATCGCACTTTGGGACGCGCTCGGCAAACACTACGGCGAACCCATCTGGCGCATGCTCGGCGGCCCCTATCGGCTGCAAATCCCGGTCTATTCCTCGGGCACGCCTGGGCAAACCATTGAATCTCGCCGTCGAGGTATTGAAAACGTCTTAAACGAAGGCTTCTCCGTCGTCAAAACCTCCTGTGGACGAGGAACGATAACCGAACAGATGCACCTCGTCCGCCAAATGTCTGACGCGGTAGGGGACCGCGGCACGCTCCTCGTTGACGCGCACGGCGGATTCGACCTCAAAGACGCGCGCCGCTTCGCCCGCTTTCTCGAAGATCTCGGCAATGTCGAATGGTTTGAAGACGCCCTCCTCCCCGAAGACCATCGGGGATATCGCGCGCTCACGCAATCGACCCCCATCCGAATCGCCGTTGGCGAAACAGACTGCAACCGCTATGTCGTGCGCGACCGATTGCTCAACAAAGAATGCGACATCCTCCTCCCCGATGTCTGCCGAGCCGGCGGCATCTCGGAAACCCTGCGGATCGCGCAACTGGCCGATGTCTTTGGCATCTCTTGGGCCTCCCACGTCAGCACCAGTACCCCCATCCACCTTCTGGCGGGCCTCCACATCGGCGCTGCCACCCCCAATTGCTTCATCTCTGAATGCCCCAGTGGCTTCGCGCAGGGTCCCTTCGGCAACGGCCTTCTCACCGAACCCTTGCCACTTGAAAACGGCCACATTACCCTCACTGAAAACCCCGGCCTCGGCATCACCCTCAACGAAGACGCCATTGCCCGACTGATCCTATCCGAAACAAAAACCGCCGAGCAATAAACTCGGCGGTTTTCCCACGCACCCAAAAAATGCAAACGGGTTCTCTCAAAGTGCAACCGTCACCGCCAGGGCAGCCGCCTTTGCTTTTTCCCGCGCGTCTTCGAGCGATTCTCCGCGCGCGAGTGCCACCCCCATTCGCCGCTCCCCCTGCACCTCGGGTTTGCCAAACAACCGAATCTGCGTATCGGGCACGGTGAGTGCCGCGCCCAAATTGCCGTATTGCACCTGTTGCGAATGCCCTTCCACCAAAATCACATGCGAAGCCGACGGGCCGTGGGCTTTGATATTGGGAATGGGCAAGCCCAAAATGGCCCGCGCGTGCAGGGCAAACTCCGACAGGTCTTGCGACATCATAGTCACCATGCCCGTATCGTGTGGGCGAGGGGATACCTCGCTGAAGTAGATGTCATCGCCCTTCACAAACAATTCCACCCCAAAAATGCCGCGCCCGCCCAACGCATCGGTAATCGCCTTGCCAATCTGCTCTGCTTCCGCGAGTGCCGCCGCGCGCATCGGTTGCGGCTGCCATGACTCGTGATAATCGCCACCCACTTGCCGGTGTCCTATGGGCGCGCAAAAACTCGTGCCCCCTTTGTGGCGCAAGGTCAGCAATGTAATTTCATAGTCAAAATCCACAAAGCCTTCCACAATCACCGCGTCTGCTCCCCCGCGCGCGCCTTCCCGTGCATACGTCCACGACTGCTCGGCATCGGCCACATTCCTCACCGTACTTTGCCCTTTGCCAGACGAACTCATAATCGGCTTGACCACACACGGCACGCCAATCTCCTCAACCGCTGCGCGGTATTCGTCCAAATGCGACGCGAACCGATAAGGCGATGTCGTTATCCCCAACTCCTCGGCGGCCAACCGGCGAATGCCCTCGCGGTTCATTGTCAGGCGCGCCGCGCGCGCGGTCGGGATCACGGTAAACCCCTCACCTTCCAATTCAACGAGTGTCTCTGTGGCTATCGCCTCGATCTCGGGCACAATCAAATCGGGCTGCTCTTTTTCGATGACCTCGCGCAGGGCATTCCCATCCAACATGTGAATCACATGCGAGCGATGCGCCACCTGCATTGCCGGTGCATTGGCATAGCGATCCACGGCGATCACCTCAACGCCATAACGCTGGAGTTCAATCGCGACTTCTTTGCCCAATTCGCCCGCACCACACATCAACACCTTGGTTGCAGTCGGCGAAAGCGGTGTTCCAATAGTCGGCATATATTTCTTTCCTTCAATTATTATGGGGATCAGTTGTAATACGCGTGAATTTCACGGTGTCTCCGTTTCATTTTTGGTGCATCTCTGATCTTTCATCCAATCAATAACAGCCTGAATCATCGCAGGTGCGGCATCATCGCTGAAGACGTGATCTGCGCCGCGCAGAGCGACCAGTTCCTTTGGCTCGTTGGCCTTCTCAAATATCGCTTGAGAATCTTCAATCGGCACCACGTCGTCCTCAGTGCCGTGGACGAGCAACCACGGAACCGAAATCTGAGACGCCCGATCTACCACTGTGTCAATCGCGGTCAAATCATCCATATACGCCTTGGACAACGGACAATCGGGATCATCCCACATATTGCCTTCACCCGGGGTCACATCCCCAAACTCGCGCTGTGCAAATCCCCGCGTATCCACCATGCCCGCCAGTGAAATCAGATATTGAATGCGCCGGTCCGCACTCGCCCGCAACACCCCCACCGCACCCCCCATACTGTGCCCGGCATAACAAACCGCATATCCGTCCAGCGCGTCCAGCACCGAACCCAAATCATCCACTTCTTTTTTGATGGTGGCGTCCTCAAATCGCCCTTCCGAATCCCCATTGCCAGCATAAGAGATCCGCAGGACATGGAACCCTTCTGCCGCCAGCGCACGCGCCAGAGCCACCAAAAAGGGCCTGTCCTTATTGCCCGTCACCCCATGCCCGATAACCACGATGTGTTTGCACTCGGCATGCCCTTGATGAAAAGCATAATCCAGTTTCTCGCCGCTTCTATTTCGAATTTCTCCAAACATTGGGTGCTCCAAATTTTTTTAGCGATCGGCTTTCAGTGGTCAGCAGTCAGCACTTAGCGAAACGAGCATTGCCTTGTTTCACGAGTGCCAGGTTGGGTTATTTGACATAGTTTGGGATAGCGAAAAGCAAAATACCCACTGCAACAACAATACTAATTCCCCACATGATAACGTTTTTGACGCCCTTAATATCTTCTTTCACATCCTTAATATCATCACGGATAAAGCCCAACTGCTCTAAAATCTGTTTATCGGTTTCCTCAACCCGCGTTTGGCGTTCCCGAGTTTCATCATGGCCCTGTTCAAGATCTTTCTGACGTTGCTCAAGGGCTTTGTGTTCGGTTTCCAAAACCGTTTGTCGCTTGTCAATATCTTCAATTGTTGACGCCATGTTCATTCTCTTTCCTGAGTTATCGCTCTATATTGCAAATGAGTAGCGGTCAGCGATCAGGCTCAACCCCTTCTTTTTTTTTCTCACTTCTCGCCTTTTAAGGCCAATCTCCGGTCACTTCTTCAAACGGTGCAACGGGTTCAAACGGTTCACCGTAGTCCCCGCCGTTGTGGCTGATTTCGCATGAGCGAAGCCATTCGCGCAGGATTTCGCGCGTCTGCCCCATCCGCTCGCGTTGTTCAGCCGCCAAATTGGTCGTCTCCGCGCGATCTGCAACCATATCAAAACACAAATCCTCACCGCCATCGCGCGACAGATTTGTCAAGCACTTATACCGATTGTCGATCATCGCAATGGTCGGCGCGCCAAACATCGACGCTTTTGAGCTGTTAAACCGATACGGAATCGGAATTGCACGCTCGGTTATATCGCCCGCAATCATCGGCAGCAAATCGACCCCATCTATCGGTCGATCATCGATCATCTCATAACCCATCACCTCGGCAATCGTCGGGAAATAATCCAGCGTGCTGCACGGCATCTCCACCACGCGCCCGGGCGCGGCATAACCCGGCCAATGCAACAGCGCGGGCACGCCCACGCCCCCGTCAAACAAAGACCGCTTTCGCCCGCGCAAGCCGCCCGTCGATCCTCGGCTGCGCCCATCCCTCCCGGTCCTGCCTTCCGGCCCATTGTCCGAACAGAACCAGATCATCGTGTTATCGGCCACGCCCAATGCCTCCAAGGTCTGATACAACCGCCCCACCTGGTCATCCACAGCCGTGACACAGCCGTAATAATGCTGCTCACCCTCGCCGTATTCGGCGTACATCGCCCGATATTCCGGGCCAGCAACCACCGGCGCATGCGGCGCGTGAAACCAGATGGTCGCAAAAAACGGCTCGGCGTTCCCCACGGCTTGTTCGACAAACGAAATCGCCCGATCCATCAACACCCGCGAATCGCACCCCGCCAAATTCTCTGTTGCCAACTCGCCATTTTCGTAATACGGCGACGCCCACGACTGATCCAACCGCTTCCCGGTCTTTTGATCAATGTCTCGCACAGGGTCCCACGTTGGAACCGCGTACTCCGTCGCAAAAGACACATCGTAATCCCGTTCCCACGGCGGCGCGTAATTGCGTGCCGCATCGCGATTGGGCTTGCCCGAGTAATGGGGATCCAGCGTGCCCAGATGCCACTTGCCAAAATGCCCGGTCACATACCCAAAGGACTTCAGCATTCGCGCCAGGGTTATCTCTCGCGCCGGCAAGTGCCCGCGATTGGCATGCGTCACGCCATACCGAAAATAGTGCCGCCCCGTCAAGCACGTCCCCCGCGTGGGCGAACACACCGGCCCGCCCGCGTAAAATCGCGTAAAGCGAATCCCCTGGCGCGCCAAGCGATCCAAATTCGGCGTCGCAATCACTTCGTTCCCATTAAATCCCACATCGCCATACCCGAGATCATCGCACATCATCAAAATGACATTTGGTGTATTCACCGCGCACGCTCCCCTTTCATTCTGTCGCTGTCCATTCCCGCCTAACTTCCACGAGATCACCGCCACAAGGCAATATACTCCAAAAGCCGATTTGGACAACGACAAATGTGCTGTCCAGAAGTGACTTTGTGGTAGCAATGACCCGGAGAAAGCCCACCAAAATGGACATCCGATCGGGCAAACTCGAAGGTCCCGCCGGGCAAAAAGGACTGCGCGATTTAGCACCCCGCATAGATGGCCTCAAAAGATAAATTTTCGCGCCAAATCTTCACAGCTAGTTGTCGAAATTCAAATCACCACCTCGCCCACACTCGATACGCTGATTCTGTCTCAACTTGGAAACAAACCCTAACGTCACACATGACCTTAGAAGCTGTTTTAAAATTCCTAGTGTGTCCCCGAGCACGAGCAAAAGCATGTTGTGGAATGATTCTATCCACAAAGTAGTGGGCAAGGCGGAACCCCCCCATATCCTGAGATACGGGGGGGTTGACCAACACGCCGGCCGGTGCTTTTGTAGCCGTGCGAAGGCCACCGGGGGTTTTAAGACAACTTCTTAAAGCGGATTTTGGTCGTCTATTTAAAGTCCCACCACGTAAAACTTAATTGTTTTCCATTAAACTGTTAAATTTTCCTTGACACCTATACTTTTGTTTAGTATTATTGTGTAGAGCATTGAGACGCTATTTTTCGATAGGAGGTATCCATGGCAAGCATTGTGGTTCAGAATGAGCGGGGAATTGAGGAAGTTCGATTGTCCGATTTAAGTAGGGATTTGCTCAAAGTTGCCGACCGCATTCAGGCCGAGATGCCGCCTGTGCCTTTTGACGCCATCCATCCCGACGCCCTCGCGCGCGTCGAAGCCGCCGAACAGGCTGTCGATACCCTAGCCCGAGATTTGAGTGAGGGGCAGGGAGAACTCATTGAGTGGCACGGCGCGCTGACAGATTACGAATCGGCGTGGTTTCAGGTTATTGAGTCTTTGGGCACTCGCAATAATTAGCCACAAACACATCGTTTTCGGCAATAAATATCCGTTGTATTGCCGATTTTTACAAAAGCAAAGGAGAAATTACCATGGCCAAATCCATTGACCACATCAAGTCCGTGTCTGTCAGGGCAAAGCAGATTGCAGAATCCGAAGGATTTCCCATTGAGAAGATCGATGAGTTTGTGGTGTTCATCCAGAACGAGTCCTACATTACGTCTGCGGGGTTGCAGTACAAAATGTTGCAAACGTATAAGGCTGGCAAATTTGCCGTGCAATCTGTTATGCCCTCCAAAGAGGAATATGCCCTTTTGCGGCGGATGATGGGGTTGAAAGATGAAGAACCGTTGGTGGTGATGCGCGGCGAAGTGTGGATTGAGGGCCTTGCGCGACCTTTTGTGGATTACGGCACCACAACGCCCAAAAACCTCAAAGGTTTTGTTCGGTTTTCAGATTATCCGCTCGAAATGGCGACGCGACGAGCCACCAACCGGGCGATGCGTTTGGCCACGGCGACCGGGATGTGTTCTGTAGATGAGATTCAGATGCCCACACCCGGACAGACACTTCGCGATGATTCCGCTACGCACGGTCAGATTGATTTGATTAAAAATTTGGGGCGCAGTCCGTTGCTGACCAATAAAGAACGCACATGTTTGGAAACTCAGATTCGCGAGGGGTTGGACAAACGTCAGGCATCCGAATTGATCCAAAAAATAAAAGCGAGGCTAGACGCCCGGCGCAAAGCCGAGGCACAACCGGTTGCCGCCTAACGCGAAGGTTGATTTGACACTCGATTCTCATGTGTCTCGCCGGTTGTCGCGCGTGTTCTTTCGTCAGGGGAGAGGGGAAAGATGGTGCGTGCAACCGGCTCTAAAAAACGGAGGTTCCTTTTGGAATCTCCGTTTTTTTCTGCCAATAAGTCAATACAGAGGCAGGGGGCTAACGCTTGTGTTTTCCATGCCTTTTGTGTATCATGGATCGAAATTGTAGGCACTCAAAAATGCCACAAAAGGAGTCTTTTTATGCGGTGGATGATACTGGGCATGGTGTGTGCTGCGCTGGCTGCGCCGACAGAGGGATTGGCTGGTGATACTTCGCCGGAGGCCATTGCCGCGGCTGAAAAGGCATATCGAGAAGGCATGAAACAATTGGCAGGCGACGATCTGGAAGCGGCACTTGTGTCTTTTCAATCGGCGATAGATCGGCATGAAAAGTACGCCTCTGCCTATGTGGGACTGGGCCATGTCCATTTGAAACGGGGCGATTTGGATGCAGCGGAAACCGCGTTTAAGCACGCAGTGGCAAAAGACAAAAAACACGCGCCTGCTTACAATGGATTGGGGTTGGTCTATAGAAAAAAAAAGAATGAACTGCGACGGGCAATTGAGTATTTTCGGGATGCAAATCGCGCGGACAAACAGTATTCGGAAGCGCGATATAACCTGGCGCGAACACTGGAAGACTATGGCAGCAGCGAGACGCGCAAAGCATATCGCAATGTCTTGAAGATCGATCCCCAACACCCCAATGCAAACTATCGCCTGGGGATATTGCTAGATGAAGACCGCGAATACGAAAAGGCCGTTCAGGCATATCGCGATCAGTTGAAAGCAAAACCGGATCACTACGGCGCGCGCCTGAATCTGGGCATTGATCTGAAAGTGCTCGGGCAATTGCAAGAAGCACTTCAGCACCTGCTCGAGGTTGCGACAGTTGCCAACGACTCTCAGCGTCGGGCCGTGTTGGAATTGGCACAGGTGTTTCAACGAGCAAAGGCGTTCGACAACGCGGCGCGATTGTTCGAGTCTTATATCAGACAGCTACCCGAAAAAGAGCAGGAAATATATTGCGACCTGAAATTTGTCGCATCGGGCCCCATTCTCGATCAATATAACGATGCCGAGACACTGCCCGAACGGAAGCGCGTTTTTAGAACATTTTGGTCGCGGTTAGATCCGGCACCGGTCACAGAAGCCAATGAACGGTTGTTGGAGCACTACCGCCGCATCGCGCATGCGCGTGAATTTTTTGGCGCGCATCGCTTTCCGTGGGACGCGCGCGGCGAAGCGTATATCCGCTATGGCGCGCCCGATCATGTGAGCAGTTCGGGCAATATTCAATTGGAGCGAACAGAGCGGGTGGTTGCCGTCAAAGAGCGGCTCATTCAAAAGGCGGGGGCAGCCGGAGAACGGCTGGTCGAGGCGCGGGCCGATGCCGTGGCGTCGGGCATGGTGGGTATGCGCGGGCAGTTGCGTCGCGCCTCTAGCACGGGCAGCGGGCAGAGGCGGGTGGTCGCGGGAACCTTTTTGGGGTGGCCGGTGTATCCGGTGGATGGGATCTGGGAATACTGGATCTATGCAGATGTTGGCGATGGCATAGAGGTTGTGTTTGAACAGCGCATGAATCAAGGAGCATGGGATTATGCCGATGTGCCGCTTGGCCGAGGGCGGATTGCGCGAATCTGGCAAGACATGCATCCCGAGATGGTCTTAAAACAAGTGGCGGCGTTTGCGCCGGCAACATATCGCCCCGACTTTGCGACAGGTCCATTGGATTTTTATTTGGCTTCGTCGACTTTTCGAGGGCAAGACAGCCTGACCGCGCTCGAAGTTTATTACGGCATTCCGACCGCGCAGTTGCACTTTGTGGCCGGGCAAAATGGCGAGCGGGTTGCACATTTGGATCGCGGTGTGGCGGTTTACAATCGCGAAGGCGACCCCGTGTATCGCGCGAAGCGGGAAATGATTCTGCGTGCATCGGGCGAGATCCATCGTTCGCCCAATGCGTACATGCCCGAGATGGATCGTTTGTTTTTAGCACCGGGCAATTATCGCATTGCGGTTCAGATTTTGGATCGCCATTCGAGAAAATCACAGGTGTATCACATCCATCGCGTCGTACCCGAATTTGACGTGGACGAGAAGTTGAAGATCAGCGACGTAGAACTCGCCGCCACCATTGATGTGGCCGACAAGAGGCGATTCCAAAAAGGCGATATTGAGGTGATCCCATTGGCCTCAAAGACGTATTTGCCCGCGCAACCCGTGTTTATCTATTTTGAAATTTACAACTTAAAACGCAATGCGTTCGGACAGACCCAATACCGCGTGTCTTACGTGGTTCGGTCGCGCGATCTCGAAACGATCGGCGCGCAAATTTTGGGTGGCGTGGGCAAATTGCTCGGTCAAAAGCGCGAGCAGGGCATTGTTTCAATTGAATACGAACAGGTGGGCACCGAGACGCAAACACCGGGGTATATTGAATTGGATATGTCGCGCTCTGAACCAGGAGAAAAAATTGTGGAAATTGAGATTGTTGATGAAACAACAGGTCAGACAGCACGCTCGACAACAACACTTGTCATTCAATAAGAGAGGAGTAACACCATGGTTGGTTTTGATACCCTCAAGGCGGCTGTGCGGTTACAGGAGGAAGCCGGCTTCGACGAGCGGCAGGCGCGAGCCTTAGTCACCATCTTTGCCGAAGGTATTGGTGAGGAACTTGCGACAAGGGATGATCTGGAGAAATCCGAGACAGCACTGCGAGGCGACTTAGAGAAGACTGAGGCAGCACTGCGAGAGCGACTTGGAGAAATCCGAGGCAGCACTGCGTAGCGACTTAGAGAAGACCGAAGCAGTATTGCGGGGGGAGATGCACAAACTTGAGCAGCGTATGACCTTGCGGTTGGGGGTGATGATCGCCGCTGCGGTGGGGATTCTCGTAGCAGTGGACAAGTTGCTGTGAGCGCGGCAGATGCACTGCACCAAGAGACCTGATCCTCACAAAGACGCGCCGATCACCTCGCTGTGATCTGTGTTCATACTTGCTATGTTGTAGGTTTGGCGACACCATGCGTTGGCTTTTGCCTGTGCTGTGGTTGCTTTTGAAGGAGCAAATTCGATGTGTGTTTTTGATGTAGAGACCATGCGGGCGCATGCGCGCGAGATTTTTGATGTGGCGGTCAAAGCGGTTGATGCCGAGCAGTGTGTGCGGCAGTTTGTATCGCTAGAGGGCACTCGGTTGCGCGTGGGTGATCAAAATTACGATCTAAGCACTTATCGCCGTATTCTGGTTGTGGGAACGGGAAAAGCGTCGCCGCAGATGGGGGTCGCACTCGAAGGCGTATTGGGCGATCGCATTTCCGGTGGATCTATGAATACTAAATATGACCACGCGCTGCCCTTAAAACATATTGATGTGGTGGAATGCGGTCATCCCGTACCAGACGAAGCAGGTGTTGAGGGTGTGGGGCGCATGGTGCGTTTGTTGGAAGAAGCAGACGAGAATACGCTGGTGATCTGTTTGATTTCTGGCGGTGGATCGGCACTTGCGCCCGCACCTGCTGAGGGATTGACGCTCGCCGATAAGCAAGAAACGACGAGTTTGTTGTTGGCGTGTGGTGCAAATATTGTGGAGATCAATGCGATTCGCAAGCATCTGTCGCGCTTAAAAGGGGGCGGCCTAGCGCGTGCAGCGTTTCCCGCAAGCGTTGTTGCATTGATGTTGTCGGATGTGATTGGCGATCCTATGGATGTCATTGCATCTGGCCCTACGGTGCCGGATACGGCAACCTTTAAAACGTGCATAGATATTTTGGACAAATACGAATTGACAGATAAAATACCCGAACGCGTTCGGTCTCGGCTCAAAGCCGGTCTGGCCGGAGATATTGAAGATACGCCCAAGCCAGGGGATGTGGCGTTGTCCAGAGTTCAAAATCTCATCGTGGGCAGCAATGGTCTGGCGGTGGCCGCGGCGAATAACAGAGCCCAAGAATTGGGTTATCACACGCTGGTGTTGTCCACATGCATTGAGGGAGAGGCCAGAGAAGTCGCCTGCGTTTACGCGGGCATTGCCAAAGAAATTGTGACTGCTGGACAGCCCATTGCGGCGCCGGCATGCGTGATTGCCGGCGGGGAAACAACGGTGCTGGTGCGCGGCGATGGCAAGGGCGGGCGCAATCAAGAGATTCCATTGTCGGGCGCGATTCAATTGGCCGGTTGGGACAATGTGGTGCTGTTTAGCGGGGGCACCGATGGCACGGATGGGCCAACCGATGCTGCGGGTGCCGTGGCCGATGGACAGACGATAGCGCGGGCAGAAGAGATGGGACTGTCCGCGGTCGCGCACTTAAAAAATAATGACGCCTACAACTTTTTTCAGCCATTAGGCGACCTGATCATCACCGGTGCCACGGGAACCAATGTGGCAGATGTCGCGCTTGTGATGGTCGGGAAAACATAGGTCAGGGGTAAGTAATTGATGGTCAGTAGTCAGTCCCAGCCATCCAATCCCCCAGGCGAGAGGTAAGACGCGAGAGGGACACCAACCGTCTTGTCTCTTACGTCTCGCGCCTTTCCGGTGGGGTGGCGGTGCGGGGTAACTGCCCACTAACCACTAGTTATCTGATGGATGGGAAATGATCAGCACATGAACACGAGCAATTGGACATTCATTGATCTGTTTGCTGGCATCGGCGGGATGCGGATTCCGTTTGAAAGTTTAGGCGGCGCGTGTGTGTTTAGTTCGGAGTGGGACGAACCGGCTCGGCAGACCTATTATCACAATTTTGATGACATGCCAGCAGGCGACATTGCGAAAATTGACGAAGCCGAGATTCCAGACCACGATGTTTTACTGGCGGGCTTTCCTTGCCAACCGTTTAGTATTATCGGCAACAAACAGGGATTTGGAGATACGCGGGGCACGCTGTTTTTTGAGATAGAACGGATTTTGCGAGCAAAGCAACCGCAGGCGTTTCTTCTCGAAAACGTGAAACAGTTGGTCAGTCACGACAAAGGCAGAACGTGTTTGATTATATGCAAACGCCTTCAAAAACTGGGTTATACGATATACCACGAAATTTTGAACGCGCTCGATTTTGGGTTGCCTCAAAAGAGAGAACGGATTTTTATTGTTGGATTTCGGGAACCGATAGCATTCACGTTTCCGATGGGAAGCGGGACGTATAAGCCCTTGTCAGAAATTCTCGAGCCAGACGACGAGGTAGATGATCGTTTCTTCGCATCCGAGAGAATCCGAAGGTCCCGTCTTGAAAAGTGCAAGGTCGAACCGTTTTATCCCTCTATCTGGCACGAAAACAAAGGCGGCAATGTATCGGTATTGCCGTTTTCATGCGCTTTGCGAGCCGGCGCGTCTTACAACTATCTTTTGGTCAATGGCATCCGCCGCCTCTCGGGCAGAGAACTCTTGCGGCTCCAAGGCTTTCCCGAAGATCTTAAGATGGTTGTCAACATCTCTCAGCTTCGGAAGCAGACGGGAAATAGCGTGGCGATTCCCGTGATTCTCGCGATTGCCGAGAAAATGCAGGACGCCATGCAGCAACGGAGAAGTCCTGACCCCCCGGTGAAACAACTCAACCTTGATTGAGTTTGATGCGTTTTTTGAGTCGCGAGGCTACGACTAATTGTCGCCTGTCGATATTTGGCACGCTTGAACTTTTTTGGGAAATACCATGTCCAATCCAGCCGAACCCATCCTCAACGCAGTCGAAGTCGATTACTTTCGGCATCACGGATACATCATCCGCACCGACTTGCTCACCCGTGATGAACGCGACGAATTTCTCGCCCTCTTCGATCGCGATCGCGACAAGTTCGCATTTCGCTGGCACCCCTACGGCCACCACCAGCGGGCCAATTACGATGCCCTCGTCACCACGCCCGAATTTGACCGCGTGATCCGTCATCCCAAAATTCTCGCCGCCATCGAACAACTCATGGGCGGGCCGGTTTGCTTTGGCGAAATTGGCGCGCGCTACATGCCTTCTTACAATGGCGAGTTGCACCGCAGTTGGCACCGCGACCGCCCCCACTGGGGCGAGCATCCATTTCGGATGGACTATATCCAACTCATGCTCTACCTCACCGATGTCTGTGCCAACACCCACTGTTTCTCACTTTCTCCCGAATCCATTTACGAACCCGTTCTCGAAGACAACGAGGCGCAACTCAAACGCGGGGGCATCACCGATATTCACGGCCCTGTGGGCACGATCTGCCTTTTCAATGTGGCGGCATTGCACACGGCCACCACGCGACCCACAAAACACCACCGCAAAACCCTGCAAATCTACTACGGCCACCGCGACCGCAAATACTTGGCCAATGACTCTATCATCCCGCCCATCTTCTGGCGCGACCACAAAGACCCCGAAGTGCGCGCTTTTTACGGCAACCTCAACGAAGTCACCAACATCTACAACAAAGCTTATGGCGTTCAGCCCTGACCTTCCGAACAACGCCCCTTACGCCCAACGACGGCGTTGAAGTTCACGACCATGAACCGCACACCAATCAATGGCGAAATGGCCCAAGCCATTCTCGACGCAGTCGGCGAACACGCCCTGTTGCGCTTTTGCCGGCCATTGCGCCACGACAAAGACCTCTGCGACCTCAGTGCCGCACTCGCCCCCGCAAAAAAATCGCGCGTCTTTCTTTTTTCTAACCGCTTCGCCCTTTCCAACTGACATGGCTGCAACCGCTTCACAACCAGCATTTCGAGCCGCTCCCTCGCGGATCACGGGACGCGCTGTGCTCTTTGGCACACTCACTGCCATTGCCCTCAACTTATACACCGACCACGCCGGGTTGGTTATGGGGTCGGCATCGCTGGTCAAGTCGCAATATCCCATGGCGATGTTGCTGCCCTTTGTCCTTTGGTTGTTTGCCAATATCGGTCTCAAAACCCTCTGCCCCAAAGCAGCACTTTCGAGCACCGAACTCCTGGTCATCTACAGCATGTCTTGGCTCGCGGGGGTTATCCCCCTCGAGGGTTGGGCGGCTTACTGGACGAGCACCATGGCCGTGCCCACGTATTACGCATCCCCTGAAAATCGCTGGGCCGAAATCATTTTTGACATCCTGCCATGGTGGACCTTGCCGGACACATCTCCTGCGGTCATTCGCCCTTTTTACGACGGTTTGCCGCCGCATGGCCTCATTCCCTGGGCGGGTTGGTTGCAACCCCTTTTCTGGTGGACAGCCATCTCGCTGGCGGTCTTTACAGCGGGATTGTGTTTGTGCATCCTCTTTCAACGCCAGTGGGAAAACCACGAGCGACTCGCGTTTCCGCTCGCCCAATTTGCGATAGAACTCACATCTGGCTTTGATCAGCCGGGGCGCGTGCCCGGCATCTTTCGCAACAAAATTTTCTGGGCGGGCTTTTTTACTGTTTTCGGCGTTTTCGCGTGGAATATTCTCGGCTATTTTGCCACGGGCCTGCCCCATATCACCCTTTACGCCGGGTATTTGAGCAAACAAATTGACCTCGCCCGCGACTTTCAACCCATTTATCTCCGCATCTTGCCCCCCGTGGTCGGCCTCACCTACTTCTGCAATCTCGACATTCTCTTCAGCTTTTGGATTTTGCGCCTCATCGCCATCGTCAAACTCGGCGTTATGGACCGCACGGGCTTCACATTGGGCCTTGCCGACCAGCAGGCAAAATCGCCTGAAATTATCAACCTCGAAAGTCACGGCGCCCTTGTCGTATTGGCACTCTGGTCTGTTTGGGCTGCTCGGGGGCACCTCTCTCGCGTGTGGCGAGCGGTCAAAGAAGGCCAATATTCTATCCACAATGACGGCATTGTATCCTACCGCACGGCTTTGATTGGCTTTGTTCTGGCAACCGCCTTCACCATCGGCTGGATGAACGCCATGGGCATGTCCCTTCCCATCGCGCTCTTGCAAACCGCACTGCTCTACACCGCGTATCTCACGGTTGCCAAATTCACTGCCGCAAGTGGCTTTCCCCACCTCCTGCCCGTGTACAGCAAAGGCGGGGGCATGGTTTACACCTTTGCCGGCACGTCCAATTTGACCCCTTCGGACTTTGTGAGTATTGAATTTGTCAACGCCAGTGCCTTCTTTGGCAACAACCGCATTCCGGCTTGGCCCGCCCTGCCTCACCACCTGAAATTGCACGGCAATCGCCCCTCGCCTATCGCCCGCATCGCCATCCTCGCATTCGCCGCGGGCTTGCTCGCCTCCTTTCTCTTTATCATTTATCTCGCCTACGCGCACGGCGGGCAAAATCTACACACAGCCCCGTTTACCGGACGATCAAACTCTGGATCGGTGCGCCTCTACGAGAACATGACCAAACATATCCTCAACGACAAAAAAACCGTTTTTGATCCGTATAAAATGGCTGTCTGGTTTATCGGCATCTTTGAAGCCCTCGTGCTCATTGGCTTGCGAAGCCGCTTGCCCTGGTGGCCTCTGCACCCGATTGGTCTGGCTTTTCAAAATACCTCTGGCCCGAAAATCTACAGTTTCTCTATTTTTCTCACCTGGGCTGCCAAATCCCTTTTCCTCCGCATCGGAGGCATTGCCCTATACCGCCGCGCGGCCCCGTATTTTATCGGCCTGCCCGTGGGCTACGTCACCGGCATCATCGTTTCGGCTGTCGTCGATCTGATCTGGTTCCCAACAGATGGGCACTGGACGCATGGATGGTAAATCGCAGATTCAGCATCTAACCCGCATGGGATTGCGTATGCAAGCAACTCGCCTGCCCGCCACAGGTCGGGCAGACAAACGTCAAAAAAAAAGCGGGGTTGGGATGGTGGCCCGCTCGCTTCTCACTTTCTTCCAAGGAGATTGTCATGGCATTTAAGCTCGGATATTGTGCATTGCGATGGAGAAATCCAGATTTGGAGCGGTCGCTCGAGGCCCTCAAAAAAGCGGGGTGGGATGGTTGGGAGTGTCGGTTGCCGTTGGATTGGCTGGGGCCAGCTGGCCGAGTACGGAAAATTTGTGACAATGTGGGGCTTCCCATGGCGGTGTACACGGCGCAAGGGTCGCCCGAGACGTCGGGTTGGGAGCACATGGAGCGCAACATGCGGCGGATTGATTTTGCCGCTGAGATGGGCGTGGATTGCTTTATGTACATGAGCGGCCGCAAGCCCGAAGGCCGGGCTGTCCATGCAGACGATATCAAACGCGCGGCTGAAGCAGCGGACAATTGGGCCGAGTACGCGGCGCAATACGATTTGGAATTGAGTTATCACATCCACACAAATCTGTTGGTGGATTCAAAGGAGGACTGGAAGTTGTACATGCGATGCGTGAAGAAGGCCAAGCTATGCATTGATGTGTCACACGCACAGCTTTGGGGTTACGACGCTGCCCAGTCGCTGCGCGACTTCAAAGATCAGCTCAATTACGTGCATTTGCAGGATTGGGCAGATGAGCATATCGCGCGGGATGAGGAGGGGCGGTTTATGCCCGCATGGGTCTCTGTGGGCGTTGCCGAGGCACTGGATTTTCTCGCTCTGGCCAAGGTGCTCAACGATATGGGCTATGACCGCTGGGTAACAGCATGCCCGGGCGCACCGATTTACGAAGGCGAAGACGCGCTGAATGAAGCGACTCGAAGTGCCGCGATGTATCAGTATTGCCGAGGAGCGGGGTATTGAGACACAAGACGCCAGATATGCACAAAGAGGGGTAGGATGTGGCTACGCCTGCCTGTGGCGCGCACATGGTGAAGCGCGCCCTTTGCTGACTTCCCGCAATTCAGTAAAGCAGTCGCCAAAGGCAGAGGAAGCAACAGAGACAACGCCCTCGAGTATTTGGCGGGTTTATTTTCTTGTTTTTTTTTTACATGAATTTACATATTGGGACGGATTTACATGGCGCATGACAGACCCGACAATCCATTTTATCACCCCATCATAGATTGTGATATTCACAATGAAGTGTCCAGTTTGGAAACGCTGATTCCATATCTGGAAGAACACTGGGTGGCGTACATCAACGAGTCCGCGTTTGTGGGACCCAATGCGAGTGATTATCCGCAGCGGGCACCCACGTCTGCGCGGGAAGGCACAAAGCCGAAAGGAGGCGCGCCGGGATCTGATTTTGAATTGCTAAAAGAGCAGGCACTGGACGCGTGGGATGTCGAGATTGGGATCTTGACGTGTGCCTATCGCGTTCAAAGTGTACACAATGAGGATTTGGCCGCGTCGCTTGCAACCGCTATCAACCAGTGGCAAATTGACGCATGGCTGAACAGGGACAACCGATTGCGCGCCTCCCTCGTCCTGCCCAGTCAAAATCCGGTACTCGCCGCGCAAGAGATCGAGCGGTTCGGGGATCATCCGGGTTTTGTGCAGGTCATTGTGCCGGTCAGATCGTATCAACCCTATGGCAAGCGCGCGTATGACCCCATGTTTGATGCGGCCATCAAGCGCGATCTCGCGATCGGGATTCACTACGGAGGCGCGTCGAGTTTGCCGCCCACGCCGGTCGGTTGGCCGTCAACTTATGCCGAGGAAATGGCCGACATGGCGCAGGTGTTTCAGTCGCAGGTGATGAGTTTGGTCGTCGAAGGCGCGTTTGATCGGTTCCCGGAATTGCGCGTGGTGCTCATCGAAGGCGGCTGGACCTGGATGCCCGCCTGGATGTGGCGATTGGACAAGGAATGGAAGGGGTTGCGCCGCGATATTCCGTGGGTCAAGCGACCGCCATCGGAATACATTCGCGACCACATTCGGATGACGCTGCAGCCCATGGACGCCCCGGCCGAAGCTGAATACCTGCTGCAAGTCATCGGGCATCTAGGCTCGGATGACATGCTGATGTTTTCAACGGATTATCCACACTGGCACTTCGACGCGCCCATAGACGCCATGCCCAAGGGCGTGTCGGATTCGCTGTTGGGAAAAATTCTCTACGAAAACGCACAGGCTTTTTATAGATTTTAAGCGATCAGCTTTCAGCCCCTGTCTGCCGACTGCTAACCCCTGACCGCTTTCAACAAAAGGAAATCACCATGAAAAAATTCTCGATTTTGATACTCGGATGCCTGATCGCAACATCGGCACGAGCAGCGGATAGCCAAGTGGATTCGCTGTATCGCGCCGCGCTGTCGCGCATGAATGAGATTGAACCCAAAGAGAGTGTGGAAGCATTCAAAAAGGTGCTGAAGCAAGATGGCAAGTACGCGCCTGCACTCGCACAGTTGACCCGGCTCTACATTCGCTTGGATACGCCCGAATTTCGACGCCGCGCAGTGGAAGCGAGTGAAAAGGCGATTCGGATTGAACCCGAGAATTTGCAGTATCAGCTTTTGCACGGCGAGGCATTGTGGAACCGGGGATTTCAGCGCGAGGCAAAGGCGCATTACGAAAAGGTCATTGAGAAATTTCCCAATGCAGCCGAGGCAGCCTACGACGCGGGCCGCCATGTCTTGGGCGAATACATGATCACGCGAGATCGGATCTTGTCGCAGCGGGGTGCGATTCGGTCTTTTGCGAAGAACGAATACGACCAAGCCGTGATGCTGTTGGAAAAGAGCTTGGAGATCGATGCGGGGTATCGGGATTCCTATTATCTGTTGGGACTGGCTCATTTGGAGCACAGAAGAATCCCCGCCATGCAACGGGTGATGAAGCAGATGATGCGGAAATTTCCCGACGAGATCAACGCGCAGTTGTTCTTGGCCTATTCGCATCAACTTCGGGGCAATCTTTTAGAGGCGAACAAACTGTATGAGCAGGCCATCGCGACCATGGATCCCGAACAGCGCGAGATGATGGAATCGGTGGAACTCATCGCGGCAAAAGAAGACCGCGCGCGCATCTCAAAAGCGATGGAAGTGGACGACAAGGGCGAGTGGCAAGATTCCGAAGCCTTGACGCGATTCTGGAACAAAAACGACCCCCTGTTTTTGACCGATCACAATGAGCGGCGGATGGAACACTATGGCCGCGTGGCGTATGCCAATTTGCGCTTTAGCGTGCCCTCGCGGCATATCGAAGGCTGGAAGACCATTCGCGGACAAACGTATATCAAATACGGAAAATATCAGCGACGCACAACCGGCGTGTTTCCCATGTTCAAAGAAACGTGGTACTACGGGGGATACCGGTTCACGTTTCAAAGCGTGAATGGGATAGATGGGTGGGGATTTGCCGGCGAAGTTGGGCCGAGCAGTACTGTGGATCTCATTGGCCGGGATCCCAACGCGCAGAGAACGCGCAATGTCGATGCAAGGCAGGTCGAGGGGACGCTCTTCAGGAAATCGACCAACCCGCGATGGGCGAGTGATAGGATGCGCGACGAGTATTTTGAAATCCAAAATCGCGCGGCATTTAAGAAAAAAGAAGCGCGTTTTGTCGATCCATTCCAGAGTCGCAAATACACTTTGCCGCATCAAATCACCGCGTTCCGCGCGGGCAAAAACATGCGATTGGAAATCGCTTATGCCATTCCCACGGACAAATTAAAGGCAAACGACGATGAGATGATCGTCATGGACGACGGTTTGTTTATGTTCGATTACCTGTGGCGAGATATCTATCGCAAGGTGCGACCCCTTGGACAAAAGCAACCTGCAAAGGGCAATGCCCCGCAGTATTTGTTGAGCCAACGCGCCCTAACGCTTCCCCAAGGCACGTATAACATGGTGGTTGAAGTCGGCGACAGAATCAGCGGCTCAATCGGCACCTTTCGCACAGAACGCCTCTTGACCGTGTCCGAATCGAGCTTGGATATGAGTGACTTGTTGCTCGCCAAGCAGATTGAAATGGTCAACCCCTTTCCCGAAAAGCGAACCGACCTCCGCATTGCCCCCAACCCCCTTCGCGCGTATCGCGCTGGGCAATCGGCCTTTGTCTATCTGGAAATTTACAATCTGAAAAAAGACGAATTTGGGCGCACCCAATATCAGATTACCTACAACATCGACGTGCCCGAAAAAGAAGAAGTCGACCCTTCGATGTTTGGCGCGGTGGCCCTCAAAAAGACCGGCGGATTGCTGATCGTGCCCACGGCTGAAGAATTGGCGCAGGAACAAGGGGAAGAACGCGGCAGCAATGAGGTGCTGACCTTAGGCAGCGCGATCGACGGTTCAGATGGCGACACCTTGCCAAACGAAGACGCCCAAGCGGGCGATGCCATGGCCGGCGGCGAAGAAACGCTCAAAGCAAGGCCCGTGGATTTTGAAGTGCAATACGTGCTGGCAGAACGCAACCTGATGGCTGAATCCCTCGAAGAACTGCGCCGCGCCGGGCAACAGAGCCGCACGTCGATCACGTCGACTTATGCAGGCGATAAATCCGACGACTTCACCTTCTTGGAAATTGACCTGTCCAAAATACAGCGCGGCATTTACAAACTCGGCGTCGCGCTAACGGATTTGCAGGTCAAAAAACAAGCCAAGCGCGAAGCCATATTCCGCGTGCGCGAGTAATCCGCAGGCCCCCCAAAGCGAGCGACACCCCTGCCGGCGGACACCTGTTGACCCGTTATAAGTTCACCCTGAGCGCGATGGACACCAACACCCTGGCGATTACAGAACCGAATTTGTCCGCTGTTTCGTGCGACCATGTGCTGCGCGACCTCAATGCGTTTTGGTCGCGGCGGAACGCGGATAATATTGTCTTGGATCTGTCCAAGCTGAGTTTTGCAGATCCTTACGGGATGGGGATGTTGTGTTTGATCGGCCGATATTTGAGTACCAAATACTGGGATATTACGTGTCGGCTGCCCGCGGATTCGGATACGGAGAGTTATTTGACGCGGATGAACGTGTTTGAGGCACTGAAGGCCTATGTGACCGTGGCGCGCGTCCCGCAAACGGGACGACCACCGGTACACAATGAAAGCTTGCTGGAAATGACGACAATTGAGCAACGAGGTGATATCGAGCAGGTTCTCGGTGTGATTGAAGCGCGGGTAGGGGCCATTTTGAGTGAGGAATTGCACTACACGGTGCGGGAGATTACGGGATTTAAGAATGTGGTGGCCGAGTTGTGTCACAATATTCTGGATCACAGTGGGGACAAAGGATTTGTGGTGGCGCAACGCTATGTCAATCACAAGTTGCATAGAAAGTTCGCAATTATTGGCGTGTGCGATTTGGGTATTGGCATTCGCCAGAGTTTGTCCATGAGACACAATGTAGCGCAATGGTCGCACGGTCAGGCGATCCAAATGGCACTTCAAAAGGCGTTTTCACGGGGCCATACGCGGGGATTGGGCCTGTACATTGTGAAACAGATTTGCCGTGAAAACAGCGGGCGTTTACACATTCGCTCGGGGAATGAACGGGTGTATATTCGGGGCGACCACACATGGGTGCATCCGTCTGCGATGTTCCCCGGCACGCAGGTGAGCATCGCGCTTTGCGAGAAGGACTGATCGCATCTTGTTCCCGATTATCTACACGCCGCACGCCATAAAATGGCTGCGGTTTTTTTTTTCTACATTATATTGCTTATTATGATTTTTTTATCGTTGGGATTAGCAATATTTTCCAAAGGAGGTATATCGTGAAACGCATGTTGTGTATGCTACTGCTGGGCAATTTGATACTGGTTGTCGGATTGCACGCCCAAATGTCGGAGTGGGGCGCAGAAGATCAACGGGGCGCGGCGAATCGGTTGACACCTGACAAGGTGCTCGAAGCGAGCAAGTTGATCGAGACCGGGAAGGTCTATCAATTGGGCAAAGTGTATGAACCCGGAATACCGCTGTTTGGGTCAAGGCATTACAGCTTGACCATTGTGGGTGGACCAAGTGGTGGACCGCTCGGCGAAAATCAACTGGTGTGGCACGACGAGATGTTCAGCGGCGAGATCGGTCAAGTCGGTACGCAGTTTGACGGGTTGGGGCATATTGGCACGCGAGTGGGAACCGAAGATGTGTTTTACAATGGCTTCAAGCGCTCTGAGTTCAGCAAAGCTTATGGACTGGAGAAATTGGGCGTGGAAAACGCGGGGGTATTTTTCACGCGCGGGGTGCTGATCGATGTGGCGGGATACAAAGGCGTGGCGCGATTGGACGTGGGGTATGTGATTACCGTGGGCGACATTGAGGGCGCGTTAAAAAAGCAGAATGTGTCGGTGGGAGAAGGCGATGTGGTGATCTTTCGGACAGGACACGGCACCCTGTGGATGAAAGACAATGAGACATTCAATTCCGGTCAGCCCGGCATTGGCATGGCCGCGGGCAAATGGCTGGTAGATCAAAAAATTGTCATGGTTGCAGGCGATACGTGGGGCATCGAAGTCGTGCCCGGCGAAGATGCCGCGCTGGCTTTTCCCGTGCATCAGTTGCTGATCGTTCAGCACGGGATCTACATTTTGGAGAATCTCGATCTGGAAGAACTGGCAAAAGATCAGGTATATGAATTTGCCTTTGTGTTTTCGCCCTTGCGCTTAAAAGGCGGGACGGGTTCCCCCGGCAATCCGATTGCCGTGAGATGATGATCGGTGCAAGGCGAGAAGCAACCACCGATAAATACCGATGAACACAGAGCGTGAGGTGAGACCTAGGGGCGGTGTCCCTGTGCCCACCCGAAGCGAGCCACTCGGGGGCTGAATTTTCGCAACAGGAGAGAACATGGCAAAACCGAAAACATTGGAATTTCCAGAATTGGCCGCGGCATTGCGCTCGCGAAAGGTGGGCGATTTTTTGAAGTTTTTTGGGCCCGGGGCGATTATTGCGTCCGTGACCATTGGCAGTGGAGAAACCGTGTGGGCGTCGCGCAGCGGGGCAATTTTTGGTTATGCGATGTTCTGGGCGTTCAGTCTGTTTTGCATCACAAAAGTTGTGCAAGTCTATTCGGCCGCGCGGTATATGACATTAACCGGCGAACACCCGATGGAACGGTGGGCGCAACTGCCCGGCCCGAGCGGGTTGTTTCCGGCGATTGTGGGCGCGGTGATGGTGGTGAGTTTTCCGTTTTACTTGTCGAGTTTGCCCATTATGCTGGGCACGATTTCATCGTGGATATTGTTTGACGATCCCGCGCGGTATCCACACGGGATCGCGCTGGTATTTATCGCATTTTTGATCGCGCTAACCCTCAAGCAGAGTTACGGGTTGTTGGAAAAGGCACAGACCTCGCTGGTGGGGTTGATGCTGCTGGTCATGTTGATTGCGACAGGCGCGGCAAATCCCGATTGGGTCGCCGCGCTGATGGGCGCGATAGTGCCCACATTTCCCGTGTATCCAGACTGGGTATCGCGCAATCCCATGTTTGCAGACCGCACGCTAATTGTCGAGATGGTAGCCTATATGGGGGTGATTGGCGGCGGCGTGCAGGACTATGTGGGATACGTGGGGATGTTGCGCGAAAAAGCGTGGGGATTGATCGGCAGACGCGGCAATGGGGATGAAGCGATTTCAGAATCCCCAAAAAATATCCACTTGGGAAGGGCGTGGTTAAAAGCGCCGTTGGTCGATACACTGGTGTCATTTGGCAGTGTGTTGTTGTTCACAGCGGCCTTCTTGATTCTGGGCGCGGCACTGCTGCACCCGCGAGAGATCGTACCGTCGGGTATGGATCTCTACAATCATCAGGTGGTGTTTTTGACCGCGTTGCACGAAAGCGCGGGGGTCAAAGCCTTTCTCGCGGGATTGTACAAACTCGGCGTGTTCTTTGCCATTTTTGGCACGGTGTACGGCGCGTATGAATTGTATGTTCGCACCGCGCATGAAAGCATTCGCGCCATAACCCCCAAATGGCGCGACTTGGCGTTGGTTGACGTGCGAAAGTGGACGCTGGGATATACCGCTGTCGCGGGCAGTGGATTGGTTCTGTACGCATGGTGGACGGCAACCCAAGACCCGAATGGCATAGGCTGGAACCCGATTTCAATTATGACCATCCCACTGCACATTACCGGGGTGTTCTTGGCCGGCCCGTGGTGTTTTGCGATGATTTACATCGACCGCAAATTCGTCCCGCGCGCATTGCAAATGGGCTGGTTCCTCGTGGCGATCAATGTGATCTCGGGCATGGCTTTTACCTATTTTGGCGGGTTGGCTGTGTACGAGGATATTGTGGGATTGATGAAGTCATTTTAACGCCATCACACAATCGGCTGTGAGGTAACTGAGATTTTAGGCGTCTCTGACAAAGACAACCAACAGAGGGCTGATTTACATTGATCCGCCGTATAATACGGGAAAAGATGGATTCAATTACAACGACAATTTTAATCATTCCTCATGGCTTACCTTCATGAAGAACCGCCTAGAAGTTGCATTTGATTTACTTATGAACGGTGGTTTGTTATTTATTTCAATAACAGATAAAGAACAGCCTTACTTGAAAGTGCTTTGTGATGAGGCTGTGGCAAAACGGATGCTTGAACAGACGCAGCTAACGGAGCGGGATTTGGCAGACATCTTGGACTACTTATGCGCTGTGGCCAACAAAAGGCAGATTTTCTTTTTGTGGCGGCCGTTTCTACCCGATCCAGAGGATGACATGGTACTTGAATTGGCCGTGAGCGCGGGCTGTCAGTATATGGTAACCTTCAACCGGCAGCACTTTGTGGGCAGTGAACCGTTCGGCATCCAGATTGTGACACCGCAGGAATTTCTTGAACACATAGGACAACGACCATGACAACCATAAGTATTACCATACCCGATTCACTTCACGCCACAGTCCGTGATATTGTCGAGCGCGAAGGCATGTCGTTCGAACAGTTTATCACGCTGCAATGGCCGAGAAAGCATCTGCGATTGCGACAGAAGCATATCTTGAGGTGCGTGCGAAGCGCGGGGACAAAGAGAAATTTCTGACGGCAATGGCAAAAGTCGCAGATGTCGATCCGCCAGATGAACGGGATAGGCTTTATAAATGAGCCTATGCGTAACATCAGTGATACAAGAGGATTTGATGATGCAATGTCCCACTTGGACGCCAGCCGATTCACGCAAAGCCAAGCAGATCTGGGCGGCATACCAAAAGCTACACAATCTCTCTGATCGAATCGGGCAAACAGCGGGGATCGATCCGCAGAGCAGCCGGATTTGGTTTGGCGAATCGATTCGAGATATTGTCCTGCAAAGAGACGCTGAGGGATTGCACTCGCCCCTTTTCTTTCAACGGGTCGGCTCAGAGACCTATTTTCGCAAGGGATGCCATCGGTGATTCACGGAATGGTTTCGGCTGACGAAGTACCGACAATCACCCTGTCCATTGCGGGGCAAAATTTGACCGCCACCATTGATACGGGCTTCAACGGCGATTTGGAACTGCCTGAAGTCTTGCGAGACGCTTTGAATGCCCGTTATGTGGGTCGGATGGTATCGGCTTTAGCTGGTGGGCAAACGATTGAGGAAGATGTTCACTTGGTTGATTTTCCCTTTGATGGCAGAGTTATGCAAGCAGAGGCCACTTTCGTTGCTGGACACCAAATTCTGATAGGCACTCATCTGCTGCGAGACTATCGTTTGCAGATCGATTTTGTGAGCCAAACCGTTGAATTGGAAAGAGTTTCTATGTCATAACTTGACAAGGAGAGGATCAAAATGAGCAATGATGTAGCAAAAAAAAACAAAAGTGACCCTGAGTGTTCAGCAGTTGAAAGACATGATTCGCCAGGTGGTTCGCGAAGAACTCATGGCATTTGCCACGCAGGATCAAGGAAATTTTATCCTCGATAAGGAATCTCCGCTTTATAAGGATATGGAAGATATTCTTGAACGAAAAAAATCCGGTCAACTGAGATTTCGCACTCACGAGGAAGTTTGAAATGGAATTCCCTATGGAACGATATGGGATGATATTCCTTTGGGATCTGAAATTCAAAAACTTTTTGGCAGTGTAAATACTTTTGATACGCCAAAGCCCGAAGAACTCATCAAAAAAATTATTGAGATGGCTACAAACGAAGATGATATCATCTTGGACTTTTTTTAGGCTCCGACACCACCGCCGCTGTTGCTCACAAAATGAACCGTCAATGGATCACAGTTGAACAGATGGATTACGTGGAAATGATCACATGGGAGAGAATGAAGAAAGTCATCGGCAAGAAGGTTAAGGTGGATGGAGAGTTGGTCGAAAAAGTTGACTGCGACACCGGCGGCATCTCCAAATCCGTCAACTGGCATGGCGGCGGCGATTTCATCTATTGCGAGTTGATGCCATACAACCAAGCCTTCATGGACAAAATCCAAGCCGCCGAATCATGCGAACAACTCGTAGCACTCTGGCGGAACATCGCGGCAAACTCCTTCCTCAACTGGTACGTCAACCCCGAAGTGCCAGAAGATGCGGTCGATGATTTTATCGCCATCGGCAAAACCGAAGGCGGATTGAACAAACAAAAGAACTTGCTGGCGAAACTGCTGAACAAGAACCAACTCTACGTCCACTTGTCGGAGATCGACGACGAAGACTTTGGCGTCAGCGAGGAAGACAAGGCGTTGAACCGAGCGTTTTATGGAGAATAAAACAACAGATGAGTCACTCTTGACTACAAACCGTTCTACGGTTCGTTTGCGTAAGGAAAAAAATATGTCGAGAATTGCGGAAATTCAGCAAGCGATTTTAGCCCTTCCCAAAACCGATTACCTTCAATTGAGACAATGGTTTGGCGAACTGGACTGGGAAAATTGGGACCGGCGGATTGAAGTGGATTCAAAAAACGGAAAATTAGATTTCTTGATTGCCGAAGCCTTTGAAGCCAAAGAAAAGGGCAACCTCAAGGATCTTTAGATGCACCGCACAACCCCCCGCTTCTGGAGATGCTTTGAGAGACTCCCTGAGTCTGTTCAAAGGGTTGCGCGACAGAATTTCTGCCGACTCATCGCAAACCCCAGACATCCTGCGCTCCATTTTAAGCAGGTCGGCACGTTTTGGTCGGCCCGCGTGGGACTTACTCACAGAGTACTCGCGGTTGAAGATGGCGGAGATTTCATCTGGGTTTGGGTTGGCAGTCATGACGAATATGACCGGTTGATTGGGTCTTAACCAGTCGGTATAGCGGAAGGAGCAGAATCATGACACAGTCAAAAGTTGCCGATTTGACGATTGATGAGTTTAAGAAACTTGTCCGTGAAGTTGTCCTACAAACGCTCTCAGACATGTTGAACGATCCCGATGAAGGGCTGGCATTGCGCGAGGACTTCGCCGAAGAAATTCAGCGTTCCCTTGCCGATTTAGAAGCAGGCAGCAAAACCAGACCTGCACGAGAAGCCGCTGAAAGACTGGGGATTTTGGCGTCAGCAATGAATAACAATACACAACTATCTGATGACAAATTCGAGGGCCTGGCCGATCAGTTGGCCGACGAATTTATGGCATACGTTGGTCCCGATTGCCCACCGTTATCCGATTACGCGGTTAGCCGAGAAGGACTGTACGAGGATCATTTATAGCCGTGATTTATCTGACCGATACCAATATTTTGTTGCGGCTTTTTCCTTCTTATTTTTCGAGAAGCGCGTGATGGCTGATAAGTTTTTGTATGAGATTCTCGATTCTGTTTCCCAGATGGGATTTCTGAAACGGGAAATGCCCGACTACCTCACAGACAACCTGAACCCCCAATTCGAGTTGCGGCCCTATCAGGAAGAAGGGTTTGCCCGTTTCTTTCACTGCCTCGACGCGGACTTTCCGGGCAAGGAACGACCCCTGCATCTAAGGAAAACTATCAGATTCTGGTCAACACCCTCGAAGACCGCGACAATCGCATCCGCGCCATCTTTGCCGTGCAAAAGCTCAACGAGGGTTGGGACGTGCTGAACCTCTTCGACATCGTGCGCTGTTACGAAGCGCGCGATAAGGAAACCTTCATGGCAGAAATCACCTCCGAATTTGGCGGCAAACCCCTGAGATTTGAGAATGAAAAATACCGTTTAATCGGCGTGCCGTTTTACAACAACGAAGACGAGAACGAGTTTGGGCAAAGTCTGAACGCGGCATTGGGATAAACGATCCCACGCACGGGCGTTTCGCGGAGGAGCCGTGCGCTTTAAGACAGCCTCTAAGAGAGAGGGAACTGGGGATGACTGGGCAAGAGAAATTGAGAATCGCCCTCGTGGGATGCGGTGGGCGAGGCCTAGGGGTGCGGCTGCCGGCAATTCTGTTGATGTCGGATGTGTTTGAACTGGCTGCGGTCTGCGATGTCGATGAGGGGAAAGCGCGAAAAGTGGCAGCCAAACACGGGGTCCGCGCGTATTCGCGGGTACAGGATTTGGCGGCAAATGAAGACCTGGATATCGCCGCGGTATGCACGCCGGGCGATTCACACCACGCCATTGGTGCATATCTGGCCGGGCACGGCGTGCATCTGATCGTGGAGACCCCAATTTCATCTACCCTACAGACGGCAGATGTGCTGATCGAGGCGGTGGCACGTAGTGGCGTGAAACTCGAGGTGGCAGAGCAATATTGCCGAGATCCGCTTCATCTGATCAAGCGGCGAGCGATCGAGGCCGGAGCTATCGGCGACGTGCTGCGGGTTTTTGCCCTGTTTCAGACGGGCGGCTATCACATCGTGAGCAGTGTGCGAATGATGGTGGGCAATGCAGCGGCCACCCGGGTAACGGGCTTGGTGATGGACTCGCGGATTCCGCAGGTGAATGTGAGCGAGATTCGGCAGTTTAGCACCGAACATTGGACGATGGATCTGGTCGAGTTTGAGACGGGTGCTTTGGCGGTCATGTCCTATTCTCCCATATATCACGGTCGGGCATTGGGACGAAAGAGCAAGACATTATTTCAGGTGGATGGTACAACCGGGACGATTGTGGAAGATGAGGTGCATACGACCACGGAAGCACAGCGCTTAAACGGAGGCCGGGCCACGGTCTGCCCGATTCGCGCCCAGACGCGCGAGATGGACGGAGTGCCTGTACTGGTGCGGATGGTGGTCGAAACCGATCCAGTGCTGGTGTGGAAGAATCCATGGCCGCAATACAAAACGCCGCCGGGGGGACTGGCAATCGTGGAAGAAATGGACAGCATTGCCCGCGCGGTGCGAGAAGATCTGCCCACGCGCTACGACGCGCAAAGGGCGCGGCGGGATATCGAGATCCAAGTGGCGGTGGAAGAGTCCGGACGGACTGGGCGAAAACCGATGGATCTGCCTTTGAAAGAACCGACGAGACACGAAACAGAACTCCTGAAAAAATTTGAGCGGGATTATGGCTGCGACCCATTTGATGTGGAGGCGTGTGTGGATGTGTTCTTTCCAAAGCGGTGATCAAATAGAACGCGGGAAAAACGAACGAGATGACGGCTTCAACCCCGCTGACGGGAATGGGGACGAGCACTTCTCGGACGCCCCTGCCCTTTGCTCAGCGCGACCGTGCAATGTCAAAAAAATCCAGAATAACGACCTATAGTGAGCCTTGAGCCGAGGAGGCACCAGCCATGACAAAAGGACAGACGTATTCTTCGGAAGCAAAAGCACAAAAAGACAAAAAAACGGGCGCATTGATCCGGCAGATGACGGATCATCCCTCGATTAACCACAACCTGTACTTTTCAAATCCGTCTTGGATGCCGGATGGCAAAACCATTGTATTCACCTCGTATCGCTCTGGACAGCCCAACCTCTTCAAGATGGACGAGGCGAGCGGAGAGATGACGCAGTTGACAGATGTGGCGGGATTTGGCGGGTTTGCCGCCTGCCCAGGGCCGGATGGACAGCGGGTGTTTTACAACACGCATGGACAGGTTCGAGCAGTGGATATCGAGACGCTAGGAGAAGCCGTTCTCGCCGATTTTGGGGAAGGCAGCGTGGGCGGATGCAGCCTGTCGGCAGACGGAGAACGGCTGGTGACGTCGTTGCAACAGAACGGGCATTCAGCCGTGGTGGCGGTGAATACAGATGGATCGGGACATCGGATAGTGCGCGACCCCCCGCGCGCTGTGGGCCACGTGCAGGTCTGTCCGATTGATCCCGACCTGATTCTGTATTCCAGCGATGTCAATCAGAGGATGTGGGAGGTGCGAATTGATGGCAGCGGCGAGCGCCCGCTGTTCAAACACGACAAGTCGGTGTGGATTACCCACGAGACATTCCTGGGGCATTCCGACGAAGTGATTTTTGTACATTGGCCCTATGCGTTGCGGAGCATTCGGGTGCGCGGGGATAAAGATCGAAAAATCGCCGCGTTCAATACTTGGCATCCCTCGCCCAGTCCCGATGGATCGCGCATTGTGTGCGATACCACATGTCCGGATATTGGGCTGCAACTGATCGATCCAGAGACCGGCGAACACGAGACCCTGTGCTATCCGCGCAGTTCCAATGGGGGAACGCAGTGGGCAGAGACCGCGCCCGCAGATGACGATAAAGTCCAAGCAGATACTTATGGGCCCCAGTGGTCTCACCCGCATCCGTCGTTCAGCCCCGACGGGAGACGGGTCATTTACACATCGGATCGAACCGGTAACAGCCAGATTTACGTTGTGGAAGTGCCCGATTAGAGCGGAATATTTTTGCGTAGGCTTGCTATCGCAGTATTTTGGAAAAGCTTCTCGTGGCGTCGTTGCGTAATATCAGTTCGTCAGTGAGTGTCACCATGTCGAATTTTGTCTGGCATATTGGACGTATGGCTCTGGTCCTGATTCTTGGGGTGTTCTGCGCGGTTGCACCGGCTTCGGCGGATCCTTTGGCGGCAGATTCCCTCTATCTGCTGGGAGACCGCGCGCTCAAAGCAGGGGAAATAGACCGAGCAGAGGTTTTGTTCGAGCAATCTCTGAAAGCAAACAAAAAACATGCCCCAACCCACTGTGGCTTGGGGCATGTGTATCTCGTGCAGAATCAGCTGGCCAAAGCCCGAAAAGCCTTTCGAAATGCAGAAAAATACCAGCGAAAGATGCCGGAGGCCTATTTTGGGATGGGCTTGGTCTATGCCCGTGAAAAGGGACAGTGGGTGCGTGCGGTTGATTATTTTTGCCGCGCCCTGGCCGAAAAACCCGATTATGTCGAAGCCCAATACCACATTGGCATGACGCATCTGAGTTTGATGAATCGCGATGCCATCCGGGCATTTGAACGGGTGGTCGAGATGGATCCAGATCATCCCGATGCGTATTACCGGCTGGGGTTTATGTACGAACATGATCTGCTAAAAAAGGAAGACGCGATTGCGTTTTACGAAAAACAACTGGCGATCAATCCCACGCACGAGGACGCCATGTGGCGACTGGGGCAACTCTACCGCATCCTATCCCAAACAGATCAGGCCACGCGCACCTTGTCACGGCTGATGCAGACTCAGGAGGCGAACCAGCGGCAATACATGTTGGAACTGGCAGAAGTTTATCTCGAACAGAAGAATTGCGAAAAGGCAGAGACGCTTTTCGAGACCTATCTGGCCGGTCTGAACGCCAGAGAGCGGACGCCGTTTGAAGATATTTCTCTGCTTGCCAGCGCAGGGGAAACAGAGGCTTTTAAGCGATCCACGGGCAGCGCGCGGCAGGCGTTTCTGCACCAGTTCTGGAAACGCCGAGACCCCACGCCAATTACAGAGGTCAACGAGCGGCGGGTCGAGCACTTTCGCCGCGTGGCTTACGCGCGGGAACATTTCGGATCCGCGGTTTTTCCCTGGGATCGGCGAGGCGAGGTCTATGTGCGCTACGGCGCGCCATCCCACAAGAGCGCGTCCGGAAATCGACGGCGCGAATCTTCTCCCCAAACCTGGGCCGTCAAGCATCGACTGTTAGACCGCGTGACCTGGGCGGCTGAAGCCCTGCTGTCGGATTACGCCGCGGCTGAGGCCGACAGCGTGATCCACCGGGGCATCGGCGCAGAACGGGCGCAACGTCAACTGGACAGGCAGTTCCAACGCCTGCACAACCGATCATCCGAGCGGAGCCGGAAAAGTGAACAGATCCGAAAACGGGCCGAATCCGCGATGGCAGCAGGAGGACTGGGGGCATTTCTGGGGCGTCCGATCTTTCCAATTCAGGATCGCCGGGCGTGGGAATACTGGATCTATCCGAGGTTGGAAGACGGGGTGGAAATCGTATTTCGCCAGGTGCCCGGCGCGCCCGCCGGGGTCTTTGATTACGCGGTATTGCCCGCAGAAATGACAGCCAGAACGCGCCACAGGTGGGCACCGCTCATCCCCGAACAGATCGTAGGCGAGGGGCCCCAAGAGACTTTTGTACCGGCATTTCTGGCCGAACCGCTGCAGTATGCGGCCTATCCCGCCACGTTTCGAGGCCCGTCAGGCAGCACGCGGGTAGAGATATACTACGGGTTTCCCACTTCTGAAGTGATATACAACGGACGGGAAGTCCACATCCACCGAGGGGCCGTTCTCTACAATGCCACGGGCGACCCGGTGTTTCAGGCCGCGAAGCGGATTGTGTTTCGCGTGGATAAAAACGCGGGGATCATTCCAGATGTGATGGTGCTAGATGTGACGCCGGGGGCGTATTACCTCGCGGTACAGGCCATTGAAGAGCGATCGGGACGCACGCAAGTCTATGGGATGCCCTTGCGGGTTCCGGCGTATCAGCGCGGCACATTCGGGCTGAGTGATATCGAACTGGCGGCTTCGATTGAACAGACCGCCAAAGCGGGGATCTTTGTCAAGCAGAATCTGGAGGTCATTCCGCTGGCGACCCGGATTTATACGCATCTGATTTACATTTATTGTGAAATTTACGGATTGACCCGCGATCCATTCGGACAGACGGAGTACCAGATCTCGTATCGGCTGAAGCCGCGTTTTGGACAGGCATTTGGCGCGAAAGTCCTGCGTGGCCTGGGAAAATTGGTGGGTATAGACCGGGGCAATGGGCAGATTGCGATTGCTTACGACCAGACCGGAGATGCTGACGATGTGGTCAACTACCTAGCCATTGACATGGTCGGTTCCGAACCGGGGGAATACGTCATTGAAGTGGCCGCAACAGACCGAAGAAGTGGGCAACGCGCGACCAAAACCGCGACCTTTCAATTGGAAACGTCCAGAGGTCCGGAAGATATCGAGTGAGGGCAAAATGAAAAACGACCTGCGATTTTTTGCGATGCGACTGATTCTGATATGCACAGTCCTGTCTGTGTCTGTGGCAAAGGCAGAGCGACTTTCCCACCCAATGACGCGGTCGGATTCCCTGCTGATAGCTGGCGATGTGCGGATTGAGATGAACGATGCGCGGCATGCTGTAAATCTGTTGCAGGAAGCTATCCGCCTGGCTCCAGAACGGGCAGAGACCTATGCCCGGTTGGGTACGGCATACATGGAATCCCGCGCGAAAAAAAAACAATGGAAGAAAGCCCAACAGGCGTTTGAACACGCGCTGGCCTTAAACCCAAATCTGGCAGAAGCGCGCGACGGGTTGGGGCTAATCGCGCTTTACCAAGGAGAAGATGCCCACGAGCATTTTGAACGGGCACTGGCTTTGGACCCCGGATCGCGGAAGATACGCTATCATCTCGATCTGGCGCGCCTCATGCAAGCGGATCGATCTTTGAAACGCTCCTCTGAGCGGGCACTGAGACGAGATTCGATGGATGTCGCTGCTTCCAGGATTATGGCGGAACACCATGCCGAAAGGGATGAATGGCACCGGGCAATTGACCTTTACGAACGCTGTGTGCGGCAGGTTCCCGAAGACCTCGATGTGGCCTACCAGTTGGGAGTGCTTTATGCCTTGAACGAGCGATTTGCCGAGTTGAGAGACCTGTTGATCACTTTGGGGGAGGCGGCCGCAGAAGCGCGCCGTTTTCTGCCTCTAATAGCACAGGTTTTTCTCTACGAAGGCGATGGTGAACAGGCCGTGCGCGTTTTTCGGAATTACATCGCGCGTCTCGATGCCCAAGAGGCCGCGCTGTACCGGGACATTTCTCTGGCGGCGTCCATACCCGAACTGGAATCTTATGCCAACGTCGCGTCGGCTGTGGATCGGGCGGCATTCTTGCGCCGCTTCTGGATCCGGCACGACCTGTCGCGCGTCTCCGGCGGGTTTTTGCGCCAAGCCGAGCACTACCGCAGGGTGTGGCACAGCCGCATGCATTTTTCAAAGGCGACGTACCCCTGGGATCGGCGGGGCGAAGTTTACATCCGCTACGGCGAACCCGATTACCGGTCGACTTCCAACCGCCTGAATGTCGATATGCCGCCCAAGGCACAGCGCATCAAAGAGCGGATGGCTGTGGATCTCTACGGGCCGGACGCGGTGGGCGAATTTTTTACGGGGCCGGTATTTCCCATTCGGAGCAACCGGGCTTTCGGCGTTAGAGCACCCGATCCACAGGACCTCGGTTTGACTCCGGACGAGGTTCGGCTCATTTTTTTGCTGGAAGACGCCCAGGCTTCCGAGCGAACCGAACTGTCGGAACGCGTGCAGGCTTCCGACGGTGGCGAAGGCGACCAAGCGAACCGAATTTTAGACGAAGAGCAGGCTCTGGGCGCGCTGGGCAATGTGAATACAGGCGATCTGAGTTTTTCGCTATCGCGGGTGCGCGAAGAGCGGTTTGTGGAACAGGCGATGGGCCTGTTTATGCCCGTGACCAACCGAGAAGACGCCAGCATTGTGCCATGGGAATCGTGGGTTTATACCATGGTGGCCGAGGGGCTAGAGGTGACGTTTACCGACGAGTACTTTCAGGGCAATTTCGATTTTGCACCTGTCCCCACGCATGTGCCCAATGAGTTAAAAGAGCGTTATGTGGCGGTGCGCGATCTGACGGATTTTTTGTTCCATTCTCCAGAACTGGTGGTGACAAAGATGGCCGGGCGAATTCCGGATTTTTACGATTTTGCCCGCCGCGCGCAGCCCCTGGATTTTTGGTACCGCACCGCGAGCTTTAAGGGGAAGGACGGGCGCACGCGGCTGGAAATCTACAGCGGCATTCCGCCGGATTCGCTGCTGAAAAATCCGGAGGGTACCTGGGTGGTGCGGAATGCCGCGCTCACTGATCCTCAGGTGGATCAGACGTTCCGGGACGATCGGAAATTTTTCCTAGATGAAACGTTTTTGCGCGCCTCTGCGGACACGTCCAAGGGGTGGCAAAATCTGGTACTGGATATGGCTGCTCTAGAAGCACCACCGGGAACTTATGAGCTCGGTCTGCGGGTTCGGGAAACAAAAGCGCGGCGGTTTCAGATCTACAAACAACAGGTGGTTCTGGAAGACTATTCTGCGCCCGACCTGAAGTTGAGCGATATCGAGTTGGCATGGTCAATTTCAGACGCGACACCGTCTGACGGGCTGTTTGTCAAGCATGGGTTGAATGTGATGCCGATGTCCGTGTGGGCTTTCCCAACAAGGCATCCGGCCTTTCTCTATTTTGAAGTCTATCACCTGAGCATGGATGAATTTGGGCAGACGCATTACCGCGTGACATATCGCATCCAATCCAAAGACAAAAAGGGCCGGGCCGCCCGCGTGCTGCGCGGACTGGGCCGCCTGCTGGGAAAAGAGGAGGGAGCACAAGGGATAAGTGTGACCTACGACCAGACTGGAAATGCCGCGGGGGGCCTCTCCTATGTGGAGTTAAATCTCGACAGCACCGCAAGAGGCGACCAAGAAGTACGGGTGACCGTAGAGGATTTGGTGAGTGGCAAACAAGTGACAAAAAAAACGACCTTTGGAATTCGGTGAGGGGCGTTGTTTCCTGTCGCGTACACGACCAGAGCGAAGGATAGTGGCGTCAAAGAATTTTTGCGCCCAACACCACAACGCAGTAATCCAGTTCATTTTTCTCGCGTTCCACACGACGCGACAGATTATTTTTTTGGCAGATAAAATTGCTTGACATTCGCGCAGCGATTATTATATTTAAGATTAATACTTAAAATTTAGAATTCTAATTTTTTATGCGCGTTTTTATTAGCCCAACAAATAAATGCGTATAACATCCCCCGATTTACGGGCTATCAAATTCGCGGGCAATTTAACCGAAAGGAATGATGCGATGCAGGAGAAAAGTGAGAAAAGTGTCTGAAACCGTTCGCCATATCAGTCAGGAGGGTTGCGAATGAAACGAGGGATGAAGTTCGCGGTGTGTTTGCTGTTTTTTGTGTTTCCAGCCAATGGTCACGGGCAGGATACCGGCGTGGTCGGGAAAATTGGCGTGGGCCTGAGCGGGAACTTCAACTTTCCCGTGTTGGGAATGAAGGACCGCTTTCGCGCACAGGAAGCATTTGGGCTGTATCTAACGTATGCGCGGGATGCGCGCCATACCGTCGAGGTGGAGTTTCACCGCACGCGTTTTGACCCGGGCAAAATCGAAGAAGCGACGTTTTTTTGGCCCGAAGACAAGCCGGATCAATGGCAGCGGATCACGAGTCCTCTGGCGCGCCATTTTATGACGGTCAACGCGTTTACGATCAACGGTCTGTATCACTTGAAGGCGCGAACAGGCGGATCGGAGGGCGTGATCGGAGGGCCTTTTGTGGTCTATGGCGGTGGGTTTTACCACTATAAAAATTTGGTGTCGGGTCTCATCTTTGCGGGGCAACCGGACTTGGGCGAGGGAATTGATCCGACATTGATGCTGGATCCCTATGAGGATACGGATGTGGCGTGGGGGTTCAACGTGGGTATGGGCGTGGAGATGTTGGCCGGTGGTCGCGCAGCGGTGGATGCGCGCACGCGGTGGAATGTGCTGATCGGAGAGTTGCGTCAGATGGAATCTTATGGCGTCGCGCGGACGTTTCCACTGCACTATTTCGAGATCGGGCTTTCGGTCAAGTACTATGTGATGTAGCGGTAACACGCCAAATTTAAGGAGGCAGAGAGATGGCGAGAAAGTTATTGATGATGTCTGTTTTGCTGCTTTGTGTTCTGGGTATCCAAAATTGGGCACACGCCGCGACAACGGGCAAGATAGCGGGCCAGGTGATGGATGCAAAGGGCGATCCATTGCCCGGCGCCAACGTGGTAGTGGTAGGGACGAATCGGGGGGCAACAGCGGATGCAGAAGGCACGTATATCATCTTGCTGGTTCCGCCGGGGGCGCACAGTATGGAAGCCTCGCTGGTGGGCTATCAGAAGGTGGTGCAGAAAGATGTGAAGGTGGTGGTGGGCTATACCACCACAGTGGATTTTAAGCTTACCGAGACGATGCTGGAAGCCGAGGAGTTGGTGGTGACGGCACAGCGTCCGCCGGTGGAGCCGGACAAAACCGCGAGCAAATACTACGTGACGGCTGAAGAGATCGATTTGCAGCCCGTGATCAAAAATGCGCGGGAATGGGCGGGCTTACAGCCGGGCGTGCAGAAGGACGGTCGGTCCGTGCGTCAGGGGAACTTCAACATGGACGAAGGCGAACGCCGGGCGGGCTGGTACACGACGACGCCAAAGCCCATTTCACTGACATACACGGTAGATGGGGTGCGGATGGTGAACAACGACCGACGCGCGGCCAATCTGTTCACGGGTGTGAACCGCGCATCGATCCAAGAGATCTCAGTGGTGACGGGTGTTCCCGAAGCCGAATACGGCAATATGGACGCTGGGATCATCAATATCGTGACGCGGGAAGGTGGTCGAGATTACCACGGATTTTTCGAGTATCGCTACACAGTTGCCGGCAAGCGGCATTACGGATTCAATGCCTATGACCCCCTCATTCACCTGAACCAAGGAACGGGCAAAAGCCGCATCCGCCTCGATGATCCAATCTGGTTGCAGGAAAAAGAGAATATTGGTCCCGACGGGTTGCCCGGCACCGCGGATGACACGGGCCGTTTGGTGCATATTCAGCCAGACGATTACACGGATGTATCGGGGCATCGCCTCGAGGGATCCATTTCGGGTCCCGTTGGGAACAAGACCTCGTTTCACATCAGTGCCCAGACAAATCAACAACCCGCGCAGCGTCCCGAACCCGCGCTTCGAGATTTGTCCAATTATCAGGCCACGGGCAAGCTGACGTTTGGCGTGACGCCCAATATCAGCCTGAAAGTGGGCGGTGTGTATGGCAGGGACCAAAATTTCCGCAACACGCGGGAATCGGCATTGTCGGCTGGTCGGGATATATATTTGCCCGCGAGCATAGACGGTGCGGGCAAAGAGATCGAGTGGAACTCGATGGTGTATGCGTATTTGACGCATTCTCTGTCTCCGCGCACCCTCTACGAGTTGCGTATCTCGCGTTCAGACAGCGAGCAGGATACAACGGGGATGCCCATAGAGACGTTCAATGTGGTTCAGGATTTCGACCAGTGGTTCACCGCGGCACCGCGTTCGGTTCTCGACTTCCGATTGAATCGTCAGACGCGTTACAGTTTGAGGTTTGATTTTTCCAGCCAAGCAACAAAGGGAAATTTCTTCAAGGCCGGGTTTGATGCAACCTGGTTCCAGACTTGGCAATGGGAGGAACAGAGCCGTGGCACCTCGGGCAGTTATCGAGTCTGGACGATGTACGACTACTTCGATTCGGCCAAGAACCGCTTGGGGAACGACGGTCAGATGGACTTCGTGCCCGCCATGACCGTGAACGGCGTCAAACTGCCCGATTTAAGCCGGGCCAGCAATCTGGACGACCCGGCGTGGAATAGCTACCGGGATCATCCGAGGAAGGCGTTCCAGTTTGCCGCCTATGCACAGGACAAGATGGAGTTTGAAGGGATGGTAGTCAACTTGGGGGTGCGCCTGGACGCGTTTAATCACGGCGGTCAGACGCGTCCCGAGCCCGTGTGGTCCGTGCTGCCCCAAAACCGCTGGTTTTCCGATGCAGATGTGTCGCTAGAGCATCAGGCTCAGACGCCGTATCCAAACAATCCACAGGCATTCCCCACGTGGGGTGGTCGCAATATGTTCAAGCTGTCCCCTCGCTTTGGCGTGTCTCACCCCATTACCGCGCGATCTGCGATTCACTTCTCTTATGGTCGGTTTTTCGTGCTGCCGGTTTTCTATTCGATGTATGGGCAGACCTGGCAGTCGGCTTCGGGGCGAAGCATCGCCGAAGATTTGAACGCGGACGACAGATATAGTTCCTATGAGTATTACGGCGGCCTGGAAATGGGCTCGACCAAGCGCGGTTCAACCAATTCGCGTCCGGGCAGTACAGTGAACTACGAAGTGGGCGTGGATTGGAACTTTGTTTTGGACTATACCGCGAATGCGACGATGTTCTACCGCCGCACAGAAGATTATCTCCAGCAGAACAACACGTTTTTGTTCGATCCCGTAGAGAAGCAGATCAAGCGCGCACACTGGTATCAGAACGCGTACAGCGGTGAAACGCGCGGTCTGGAAATGGCCGTGAGCAAGCGGTTCAACAATTTCTTTTCGTTCCGCGCGACGTGGAGTTGGTACTGGGAGCAAAACAATTTCTACGGCGGTCGGGAGTGGGTATCGCGCTGGTTCGTAGATTCGGACTTCCTCGCCAAAGACGCGTATCGCTTCAAGTTTGACATTGACCCGGCCACGGGGCAGCGGATGTGGCAACCCCTGTCAAGTGCCGAGATCAGTGCCATCGGCCTATTTGCGGACCAGCAGGTGCAAAAGGAAATTGACGCCAACCAGGAATTGTGGATCACCGAAAAGTTCGCCAATCAGGTGCCAGATGCACAGGTTGGATTTCCATGGACCAACGAGCGGAATATCGCGGCGCGTCTGGCCACGGTGGGTTCGGTGCGCGGGCCTGCCAATATGCGCGATGCCAAGGGCGACGGGAGCATCACGTTTCTGTTCGCCACGCCCGAGGGATATGGCCCCAAGGTGGGCGGGAGCAAAGTGCTGAGCGATCTAAACGTGAACCTTGTGCTGCGAATTGAGCCGGGCACTTTCTTCCGCTACAGCCAACCCACGCCGGCGCCTTCGACGAATAACCAATTGATCAAAAACCAGTTGTTGTTCACCAATCCGACGGCATTCCGCACGGATCTGGGCATTCAGAAGGGCTTCCGAATTGGAAAGTTCCGCCCCACCCTGTTCTTTGAGGCGACCAATTTGTTCAACGCCAAAAAGCCGCGGTCCATCCGCCGGTGGAATTTCTTCCACGACATACCGAAGTACGGTCTGGCCGAGAACCAACCCACGCCGGTGGTGGTGCGGGACAACAACCAGATCTGGGATCAGTGGAACAGCTATCAGAATCGCACCCGGGAAATCTATTTCGGCGTGCGCACGAGCATGTAACTCGGTGGGCCGGGGATGCAGGAGAAGTCCCTGGCTCTGGCGCCTCGATAAGGAGTGACGTTATGTTTCAACGAATGATGGGTAAGGCGCTTGCGGGCATTTTCCTCGCGGGGATGTTTTCGGTAGGGGTTCAGGCGGTAGATGAACCCGTGCCGATGAAGCAGATCGACCGGTCGAAACTGTCGGAGTCGTTTCGCAACACAGGACAGCAGGGCGGGACATTTGCCCTGGGCTCGGAAGGGTATGTGGCGCGGGAAAACGCTTCAATGACGTATCCATATATTTTTACCGGGTCTTCCACGTCGGGCAGTTTCAACGGTCGCGATCAGGACTACGACAACTCGAAAGGGCAGGGGGTATGGGTGCTGGCGCGAGATACGAGCGGGAAAACGTATATCACATCGTCGGGGCCGGTATCCAATAGCGGAGATGTGGAACAGGTGGTGCCAGATCTAACGCCGGGATGGGGCAATTTGCGCTTGAAGAGCGGGGAAGACCCGCCGATCGTGGCAGAGCGATTGGGGTTTGATACCCAAGACGCCAATGTGTGGTTCAACACGGACCGCGGCGGAATCACCGAGCAGTCCAGGCCGATTTCCGACGAGCCTGTGGAAGTCAATAACTACCGCGAGAATGGGTTGTACACGCTGCCCAGGTTCGACCACTTTCCAGAAGAGATCGTGATTTCGAGATGGCGCAGCAATACGAATATCGAACCGAACGGAACGGGAATGACGGTTACGCGGTCCGCGTATGGATGGAGCCACCCGGATTACGACGATTTCTTTTTTGTGGAACTGGTCGTAGAGAATACCTCTGACCGGTCCTATGAAGAAGTGTATATGGGGTATTTGAACTATTTCAGCGTGAATAAGCCCGGGCACTCGTATCGCAAGTGGAATGGGTACTGGTTTTCCGAACCGGGACGGCGGCTGGAAGACGACCGGTATCAGTTCACCGAGGCGGCCAATTACAGCGGGCAGTACCGGGGCGAGAAGGTCTCGTATCAGTACGATGGCGACGCGCCCACCAGTTCCAACAATGATTTGGGTGAGCCCCGGTTCGGTGCAGAAGCCATTGGCGTGCTCGGGTATCGGGCAGAGCAAGAATTGTATTCGCCACAGTATATCGGCTGGGGGCCAGTGGACGTGACCCCGCCTTTTATCAATGATCCGGAAATCTATGTGCCGATTACGGGCACTGTAGCAGGGGGCGAGGATATTTCCGACAGCCAGCCCGCGTATGCACATTGGTGGAAACGTCGAAGCCGCACGAACATCGAGTTTGAGCCACACGAGACCATCGATACGATTGACGAGATGTGGAAGAAGTTCATCACGCCGGGCAAGCCCTATGACGACAACCCGATTGAGGGCGGGCCAACCCCTGATGAGCGCGAGGTGCAAGAGCAACTCCACTCGCAGATGTTCGGACCATGGAAGCTAGCACCGGGCGACAAGGCAAAAATAGTGGTGGTTTTTGCCGCGGGCATGGCGTCCGAGAACGCGGGTGCAGGCGGCGAGCCCATGGACTTTCGCCTGTGGGCCATGCAACAGGGCGCGCAGGCGCAGGTGCCCGGCGGTGAGGACATCTTGTTCAACCATATCGCCCGCGCGCGTCAATTGTACGCGATGGGATTTGATCTACCCAATCAGCCGCCCGATGTGGAATCGATCGCGCGCACGGAGACCGACCGTCCGATTTTGCTTCGCAGCAATGCAAATGGGAACGTGGAGTTATCGTGGAGCGATGGCGCGGACCAAGCGGTGCATCCCGATTATTCAGGCGACGAGGCGCGAGATGTGGCCGGTTACAAAATTTACGGGAATACCGCGCTGATCCAGACCGATCCCGTACAGCATGCCGGCGCGCCTTTGGGGCCGTGGAACCTGATCGCCACGGTCGAGGCAAAAGATTCTCGGTACTACGATGCCTCGACTGGAATTTATACATTTGCCGATGAGAATTCAATTACGGGATTCGGGTATCGCTATAATATCGTGACCTATGCCAAGGGACACGCGCATTGGGAAAACGCGAATGCACAAAAGAACGCGATCCCAAGCGCGCAGATGCCCGTCAAGACAACGCTCGCGGATTTGCCTCCCGTGGTGCAAAACCACATTCGCGAGGGTCTCGAGTCAAGCCATATTGTGGCGGCCGCGCGGCACAACACTGCCGGCGGTCAGTTCACCCCTGTTGTGGCAGCCTCGGATGGGTTCGACACCTTAGAAGAGAAAGTCCTCGTAGTGCCCAACCCCTGGAAGGACGATGGACTGCATTCTTTTGGGGCGCTGGGTGACAATAACAAGCGCATGCGGTTCACCAACTTGCCGCGTTTGGCCCGAATCTCGATTTTCACGGCTTCGGGAGATCTCGTGATGGAGGTGGTACACGACGGGACGCGCGGGGATCAGCACACGGCAGAAGTGAGTTGGTCTCAACGCGCTCGGTCGGGCACGTCTTACGCGTCTCCGGGGATTTATTTTTTCGCGGTGGAGTCGCTGGTGCCAGGGCAAGAGGGCAAGGTTCAGACGGGCAGTTTTCTGATCATCCAGTAAGACCGACTGCAAACAAAGGAGAATGGATGTGAGACGATTGACGACGATCTATGCGGTGCTCCTCGCCGTCGGACTCGTGGATTCAGGCACCTGGGCACAACAATACCAGTTGCCATCCGGCGTGCGCGCGGGCCAGCACCGGACAAAAGAGTTCCACGGAACCGGGCGGTCTTCGTTCCACGCCTTGAAAGTGGGGCAAAGCGCGCGGGCAGCTGCTATGGGCAACGCGTTTAGTGCCGCGGCCGACGACATCAATGCGATGTTCTGGAACACCGCGGCATTGACCCATATCGAGCAATTCGAATACGCCTTGGGATATACCCGGTGGATGGTAAATTCGAAATTTTTCAACGGTGCGGTGGCTTGGCGATACGGCCAGCAGACCTTTGGGCTGTCGATCATCCAGTTTGACGGCGGCACCTCTCGCGAGACCACGCCTTTGGACCCGCAGGGGCGTTTCACGCGGGACATCTCGGCTGGCGATATTTTTGTGAACTTTGGCTATGCCTATAAAATGACGGACAAACTGTCGCTGGGCGCGTCTGTAAAGTGGATTCAGGAAACACTTGACCAAGACAAGATCAACAGCGCATCCTTCGATTTTTCCAGCATTTTTTACACCGGATTTGGCAGTTCGCGCTTGGCCATGACCCTTCGCAACTTCGGCAAAGACCAAGAACTGGTGATCCCCGGTTCTCTGCCGCAGGGCACGTCAATTGCCCAGCCGTTGCTCTACACCATCGCCTTTGCCATGGAGCCTTACGGACGCAAGGGTGACCCCACGTACCTGACGGTGGCGACCGAGTTGGTGCATCACATTGACGACCGCGAGCGTTGGCACGTGGGTGGCGAATTGTGGGTGGGCAACACGCTGGCACTGCGGGCCGGTTACCGGGGGCGATACGACCTGGGCAACTGGACGCTGGGCGGCGGTGTGAAGAAGGATTTGGGCGGCGGACGAAAGATCGGTGTGGATTTCGCATATATGAACTTCGGGCAACTGTTTGACGCGCCCCTGCGCGTGTCCGTGACCGGAGCGTTCTGACAGGCGTTCCCGATCTGAGAAAAGACGACCGGTGGGTTCTGTACTCATCGGTCGTTTTTTTCCCTGGAAAAGGGCTTGGAATGCCATCGCAAGGGGGCAAGTGTTTGGTCGTTTTTCAATTTGTAAATGTGGCACTAAAAGAACTGCGTCGTCACTGGATGCGAAGTGCATTGACCATAAGCGGCGTGGCACTGGCCGTGTGCGCGCTGGTGAGCCTGCTGGGCCTGGGCGCGGGATACCGCGCCTCTTTGATCTGTAGCATTGACCGGTTGGGTTATCACGTGCTGGTGACCTCAAAGGGGTGTCCTTACGAAGCCGCGACCCTGTTGATGCAGGGGGGGGTAATTCCGATGTATATGGATGAAGCCATCCACCGGGAGATTTTGAAAGACGCGGATGTAGCGACCGCGACCCGGCTGTTTTTGGGGGCACTTTCTGAAGATCGAGAGGTGGCGTTTTCTCTGCTGATGGGGATAGAGGACAGCTTTCGCAAAATGAAACCCTGGCTGACCTTCCAGCGAGGCGCGTGGTTCAGCGACAAGGCAACTGATGAGGTGATTTTGGGGTACAGCGTGGCCGCGTACTATCGGAAGAATATCGGGGATGATTTTCTGCTCAAGGGCTTGGGACAAATATTCCGCGTGCGCGGGGTTTTTGACCGTAGCGGAACGCAGGACGACGGCACCATTTTCGTGCCCCTTGGGGTTGCACAGCGCCTGTTCGACAAAAAAGAGAAACTGACGGGAATCGGCGTGAAGTTAAAAGATCTGTCCAAGCTGGGCGGATTTGTGGCGCGGGTGTTCGAGATGCCTTCGGTACAGGTCATCACGCTGGCGCAGGTTCAGCGCACCTTGCTCGATCTGCTGGGCACAGCGCGGTTTTTTATCGGCGTGGTGGTGCTCGTGGGCGTGGCAATAGCCGTACTCGGCGTAATGAATGCGATGCTGGTTTCAGTCTTTGAGCGCACTCGAGAGATCGGTATTATGCGAGCGGTGGGCGCGTCTGGGTGGGATGTGTTCGCCCTGATCTGTGCAGAGGCCGTGTTGATCTGCGCCCTGGGCGGTGTCGCGGGAGGCGGCGCAGCGGTTTTAGGCAGTCAGATGGCTTCAGAGGTCGTGCGAGCTATGCTGCCATTTGTACCGATGGGAACGCTGATTCAGATCGATGGGACGCTGCTGCTGAGTGGGATTGCGATGGCGGTGGGCATGGGCATACTGGCTGGGGCCATACCGGGATGGCGGGCTTCTCGCCTGCATCCCATTTTGTGGATGCGTTGACGATGTCGGCTATTTTTGCACAGGGACTCACGCGGATATATCGCCATCCGGTGGAGGAAATCACAGCGCTGTTCGGTGTGGACTTGGTCGTAGAACCGGGCGAATTTGTGGCGATCACAGGCGCGTCAGGCGCGGGAAAGACAACGCTTTTGAACCTGTTGGGATGTCTGGATCGGCCCACATCGGGCATTTTGAAACTGCAGAGGCGAGATGTGCGCGTTTTGCGCGACAGAGATCTGGCAACCATGCGTCGGCACCATGTGGGATTCGTGTTTCAGGATTATTGCCTCGTACCCACCCTGACCGCTGCGGAAAATGTGGCACTCCCCCTTCTGTTTGCTCGGGTGCTGCACCAGCGCGACCGGGCAAGGGATCTGCTGGCGCGCGTGGGGTTGAAAGATCGGTCAGATCACCTGCCTCGGCACCTGTCGGGCGGCGAACAGCAACGGGTGGCTATGGCGCGGGCACTGGCGAACGATCCGGAGATTTTGCTAGCGGATGAGCCCACCGGCAACCTGGATTCAAAACGGGGGGCCGAAATTGTGGCGTTGTTGCGAGATATGAACCAAACAGAGGGATTGACGGTGGTGCTGTCCACGCACAACCGGGATCTGGCAGATAGAGCAGATCGACAGGTGAAACTCTTGGACGGACGGGTGGTCTGATGCGCGAGAAGCACAGCTAAACCCTAAATCTAAATCCCGAATAACTGTTTATGACCGAGATGAGAATCGTCGTTCTATCCCTAATTTTACTAGCAATCGGATGCGGTGGGCAAAAGGGACCTTCGCCGCGTGTGCTGCTGGATTATGCCACGCACCTTCAGCAGGGGATAGAGGGGATGCGACGGGCGCAGTACGAAGCGGCAGAAGCGGAATTCCGCCGGTGTATTCAAATTGATTCTACGCAAAGCGCGGCCTATCTGCACCTGGGCAAGGTGCTAGCGATTCAGCACCGACCCGAAGCCCTGGCGGCGTTTGAGCAAGCGGTGGCCCGCGATGGGGACGCGGTCGAGGCGCGGGTGTGGCTTGCCCGGCTTTACCGATCGCGGCGGGAACCCGCCCGCGCAGCAGCGCAATTTGAAGCCGCCCTTGTAAGACAACCCCTGATGCTGGATGTGCGAAAGGAATACGTCACCTGGCTGCTGGGCGGAGAAACCATCTGGTTTGAAAATCAAAAGCGGGGAAGCCGCGGACAGATCATGCCCCTGAACGATTCCCGGATCTTGCTGGAACGTGCGTTTCACCAAGCGGAGAAACTCGTCGACGCCACGATGAACGATGCAGAGGCACTCTATTTGGCCGGTCTGGCCCTGCTGAGAATGGGGGATTATGAGGCGGCAATTGAGCGCCTAGAAGTGGCGATGCGGACGCAAAAGGCCCGCCTGGATCTGCGCGTGGCAGATCGGCTAGGGGTGGCCTATTACCGCGCGGGGCATTACCGCAAAGCGACCGAGACATTTTTAAATTTGCTGCGGGCCTTGCCGGAAACGGACGAGTGGTTTTTACGCACGCAATGGAATTTGAAACAAGCCTACGATAAACTGGGCGGTTATCCGTGGTGGTTGTGGTCTTATTACCGCTTCGAGCAACGGCCCGAATCAATAGACATGCCGCTGCTCGTGCGCTTTACAGATGTGGCCCGCAATTTGGGCGTCGCCAAACGGGACGGGGCCGGCCCGAGTGCTTGGGGAGATATCGACGGCGATGGAGACCTGGATTTGCTCGCCCAAGGGTGCGATACGTACCTGGCGTTTTATCGCAACGACGGGACGCGATTTGTCGATATCAGCCGCGAGGCCGGGTTGGAAGATGTGGATTCGGGGTTTTCGGGAAATTTTGTAGATTACGACAACGATGGGGACTTGGATCTCTACATTGCCCGAAGCGGGTGGTCAGGGCCGGGGCCAAACGCGCTCTACCGCAATGATGGCGGGCGATTCACCGATGTATCGGCAACTTCGGGCGCAAATGATGGCGGATCGGGATTCGTTTCTCTATGGGGCGATACAGATAACGACGGCGACTTGGATTTATTTGTGGCCAATGGCATTGCCGGAGACGGGTCATCAAATGCACACTACCGCAACGAGGGAAATGGGACCTTTGTGGAAACCACGCATGAGGCGGGTCTACAATTTACTTTGGGCACGGTGGGCGCAGCTTTTGGCGATTGTGATTTGGACGGTGACCTCGATCTGTTTGTAACGGGTTTTGAAACGCCCAATGCGCTGTATCGAAATCGGGGAGACGGAACATTTGTGGATGTGGCGCGGGCTTCCAATGTGGCCGGAAGCGGCGCGCTTCGGGGCTATGTGTCGTTTTTTTTTGACTACGACAACGACGGCGATCTCGATCTGCTGACCACCTGCCTGGCCGGGTTTCAGGAGAGCTTAGAAGGACAACGGGTCGGCTATCTCCCGCCCGATGACCCGGCCTATCCGACGCCAAAGCTATACCGAAACGAAGGGCCGACCGAAGGGTGGCACTTTACAGATGTATCTTACGAGGCGGGATTCATCTATGCCCACGGCGTGATGGGCGGCAATGTGGGCGATGTGGATAACGATGGGTACCTAGACGTGTATTTCGGGACGGGCGATCCGGACCTGGGACGGCTGGAACCAAATCGATTTTATCGAAATAATGGCAACGGGACATTTACGGATCTCACCGAATACGCGGGGATGGGCCACCTGGGCAAGGGACACGGCATCACATTTGCCGATTATGACGAGGACGGCGACTTGGATGTGTATGCCCCTCAAGGGGGATGGTACCATGGAGATTTGTTCGAGAACGCGCTTTACCGCAACGACGCGGGAAATCAGAATCGCTGGTTGCGGGTGGTGCTTCAGGGGCAGCGGAGCAACCGATTTGGCGTGGGCGCGAAATTGCGCCTGACAGTAGGAGACCGCACCCTATTCCGGGAAGTGCCGGGAAGCGTCGGATTTGGGTCAACCGATCCATACGCGATCCATTTCGGGCTGAGAGATGCCGACCGGGCAACGCGGCTAGAAGTGGTCTGGCCGAATGGAACAGTGCAAGTCGTGGAGAACCTGCGTGCAGGACAAATTGTGAACGTTGAAGAACCCCTGCCTTGAGGTTTGGCTGCGTCCCTAAACCCCTATTCCTCAATGATCAGGACCTGGTTGGGAGAAATATTGCGACGGGATTGCGCGCGGCCAGAGGGCCACCAGATGTTGAGGTGGTCGATCTGCACGGCGCGGCCTAGGCCAAAGTGGAGGCGCGGATCGCCAGATGAGAGGTAACCGGATTGACTGCGAACTTCTCGTGATTGCGTGCGCCCACCTGCGGTCAGGGTGACGCGGGCACCGATAGCATTTGCGGCCTGCGCCTTGCTTTTGAGATGGACGATGAGCCATGCAGGGGCCTGCGAGGTGTCGTTCCGGTAGAGATGGGGACGGGCATTGGCGATGAGCACGATCAGATCGAGATCACCGTCGCCATCCACATCGCCCAAGGCCGAGCCCCGGCTGACAGCAGGCGAGGTAAAACCCGCAGAATCGGAGACATCTTCAAAGACCCCCGCGGTATTGCTGAAAAACTGATCGGTTTGGGGGTAGGACTCTGCGGAAGAGAAGTCGGAGACATTGGGAAAGATGTGCCCGTTGGCGACAAAAAGGTCCAGATCGCCATCGCTGTCCGCGTCAAAGAGGTGTGTGCCAAAGCCGAGGGGAAGGGTACTGGGGCCCGCAAGACCGATGCGGGCACTGGATTCGACAAAAATGCCCTGTTCCCGCTGGCGGTAAAGGGCGTTTGGCTCGTAGGAAAAGTTGGTTGCGATGAGGTCCATGCGACCATCGCCATCCACATCGCCAGCATCCACCCCCATGCTGGCTTGGGGACGACCAGAGGTGCTTAAGCCCGCGCCGACTTGGGTGCCGATTTCGGCAAAGCGGTCGCCGTCATTTCGGTAGAGAAAGTTGGGCGTCGTATCGTTGGCGACATAGAGATCCGTGTCGCCATCTCGGTCGTAATCCAAGGTGATCACGCCTAGGCCCTTGCCTTGAGGATCCGCGATCCCGGCCCGACGAGAGATGTCTTCATAAGTGCCGTCTCCGCTGTTCTGGTAGAGAAGGTCAGGGGCACCTCGAAAGCGATAGGGAGCGCAGTAGGTGCGGATGCCGCCGCGTTCACAGACCGGCTCGCGGGCAGGATCGTAGGTGAGATAGCGCACGACATAGAGATCCAAATCGCCATCGGCTTCAAAGTCGAAGAACGCGGCGCCTGCGCTCCATCCACCTCCTGACGCGTTGGCTTGCCGGGAGGCGTCTTTGAAGGTGGCGTCTCCGTTGTTCACATACAGAATATTTTGGGGATAGCCCGTGACGTAGAGGTCCAAGTCGCCGTCGTTGTCCGCGTCGCCTGCGGTGCAACCCATGCCGTAGCCCCGGCCAGGGGCACCCGAAGATTCGGTGATGTCAGTCAAGTGAATTGTTTTATCTGTGTCATTGCGATACAGGGCATTGCCGCCTTTGACCGGCTGCCCGGACAGGTTGGTGCCATTGACCAAGTAGAGGTCCAAGTCCCCATCGCCATCCGCGTCAAAAAGAGCACAGCCAGAGCCCATAGTTTCGATGTAGTGCCAGTCGCCCCTCGCGCCGGTGCTGTGGACAAAATGGATGCCGGCCGTTTCTGCTATCTCTGCAAACCGGATGGCATCGGCGGCGGCAGGATAGGGCGCGCAAATCAGGATCAGAAACAACGCGACGCGATTCATGGGCGTTATTCCTCTTCCATGCGGCGGATGAAGTCACGGATGAGACCGGCATCGGGGTGATTCGGGCGCAGCCGAAGGACGTTCCGAAGCGCGGGCAGCGCGTCTTCCGGGCGATTCGCCCGCAGGCATGCCAAGCCGAGGGCGTGTTGAATGTCGGCACTGTCGGGTACGAGGCGGGCAGCTTTGCGGTAGGTGTCAATGGCTTCGTCCAAAAGCCCGGCCTCTTCAAACGCGCGGGCGCGGCTCAGGTAGGTGCTGACCGGTTCGGACGGGTTCTGCAACCGGGCGAATTCGCGGGCAATAGCCGCGGAATCGGGGTGGCCGGGACAGAGCCGAAGACCTGTTTTGATCGCGGCCGAGGCCGCGTCTTTTTGCCCGGTTTGCAAGAAGACCATGCCCAGATTGAGATGGGCTTCGCCATTGTCGGGTTTGAGTTCAATGGCTTTCTGAAAGGCTCGGATAGCGTCCTGATGCTGTTTCAAATACGCCAGGGCTTCGCCCAAATAGCGGTGGGCATCGGCATTTTGAGGGGCCAGACGAACGCCCTCCCGAATGGCTGATAGCCCCTGTTCATAGCGTCCCCTGTCCAGGTGCAAACTGCCCAGCGAGAGGTGAATGTCGGGCAGATGGGGATTGAGGCGCAGGGCCTCTCTAAAAGCGTTTTCCGCCTCTTCAAAGCGTCCGGCATTGCGATAGGCAATGCCCATATTGTGGTGGATGAGCGGATCGTTCGGATAGATCCGGCGGGCTATGTGAAGGGTGCGAATGGCGTCCTCAAAACGCCCTGCCTCGGTGTGGGCGATGCCCAAGTTGAAGTGGAGGTCCGCATAGTCGGGGTTGAATTGGGCGGCCTTTTTGAACGCGGCGACAGCCTGCTCGCGGCGGCCTAGTGCGTCATAAGCTCGACCCAAGTTAAAGTGGGCATCCGCGTGCTCGGGGTTGTGCAAGATGGCTTTTTTTAGCACAGTGATGCCCTCGCCATGGCGGCGCGTTTCAATATAGACAACGCCCAAGTTGTAGTGGGCGTCGGCGTTTTTGGGTGCCAGACGGACAGCCTCCTGTAGCGCGTGTTCCGCGCGGGTGTGGGATTGCGTCTGGGCCAGGGCAATGCCGAGGGTCAGATACGCCACCGCGAAGTCGGGTTTGAGACGAACAGCGGTCTGCAAGGGCGAGATGGCAGCGCGGTGGTTGCCTTGAAAGTGATGGAGAATGCCCAGGTTGTAGTGGGTGATGGGGTCCTCGGGTTTGAGGCGGATCGCATCTCGGAACGCGACAGCGGCACTGTCGGGGCGTCCCAGGCTGGCATAGGTTACGCCCAGGTTGTAGCGGGTCAGTGGGTCGTCGGGTTTGAGACGAACAGCGGTTTGCAGGGGGTCGAGGGCTTCCCGAAACCGACGCTGCGCGACATAGAGCAACCCCCTGTGGCTGTGTGCGTCGGCATAGTTGGCATCCTCGGCAAGCGCGCGGTCGAGGCGCTTGCGGACAATGTCGGGGTTTTTGACGCTGCTGGTCAAGATCGTCCGAGCGCGCACCCAGTGGGCATAAGCCCGAACAGATCGGGTGGGTTTGCGAACAACTGCTCGCCATTCGGTGGAAGTGGGGCAAAGTTCGATCCGGTCGAGAAAGCGACGAATGAGGCTGTCTTGCAGGGCGAATAAGGAGTCGAGAGAACCGCTGACCACTTCCAATTCCAGAATTTCGTCGGTCTCAACCCGCAAAACGCGGGCAGAGATTTGGAGTTGATTTTTCCGAAGCCGACAGGTGCCATAAAAGACCAATGCAGCACCTGCTGACTTGCCGATTTGACGGGCTTTGCCCTGCGTTTGCACGGGGATTTGGTGTCCGGATAGGGCGGCATTTAGCCGGTCGGGATCGGCCATTTTTAGGGACGACACGCGGCGGAGCTTGTCCGATAGACTCCACGCCATGCCCTGCGAAAGCCAATCGGTTTCGGCTTCTTCAAAGGGCAAGACCGCGAAGACCGCGCGGCTGTGGGCCGATGGGGGCACCACCAAGATGAGCAACAAAATGATGACGCGCATGAGAAGCTCCGAATGATACGCCGATGGTTCAGCGCACAATGTAACGGGAGGCAATAAAAAACGCAACCGGGTTTCGGCCCGCAACGGGCCACTTTCACAGATCTTCACAGATCTTCACAGATCTTCACAGATCTTCACAGATCTTCACAGATCTTCACAGATCTTCACAGATCTTCACAGATCTTCACAGATCTTCACAGATCTTCACAGATCTTCACAGATCTTCACAGATCTTCACAGATCTTCACGTGTCGCCAAAACACGCGCCAAGAGATAGCGTTGACCTGTTCCCCAATATGCTATATTTTTTCCCCGAGTACACGACAAAAACAGAAACATCCCACCGCTTATGAAGTGCAAATAGACGCCTGTGTGCAGATAGCCTGCTGTCGCAGTTGCCTGCCTGTCGGCGATGGGTACACCGGTGCGCCGATTCGCAACTTGAGGATTTGTCGCATGAGGTTCTATCTCGTAATCGGCCTTGTTGTGGGACTGGGTTGGCCAAAAATGCTATGTGGCGCGGAGAGTGCCGAGTCGATTTACGCCCGCGCGCTGAAGGTCGCGCACAAAGACAGTGTGAAACGGGCCGTCAAAAATCTGGAAAAGATCGCCAAGCAGCATCCCGAGCCCGCGCGGGTGCTGACCATGATCGGGCAACTTCACATGCTATTCAAGAAGGGCGACGATGCTGTTCAGGCATTTCGCAAGGCAATGCAGGCCGATTCGGGATGGGTGGCGGCGCGCCTGGGATTGGGGTTGGCCTATCTGGATTTGAAACGCGACTGGCGGGGTGCCCGGCCCCATTTGCAAAAGGCGGTCGCACTGGATTCGACCCGGGCAAAGGGATATTACCACCTGGCTCGCCTCTATCGAATGTCGGAAACCGGAAATGCCATGCACGCGGCCGCGCGCGCGATCCAAATTGACCCAGACTATGCGACGGGATATTTGCTGCTGGGCGAGCTCTACAAGGACGAGGGCTTGGACCAAGTGGCGATTTACTATTTCGACCAGTACCTGAAACGACGTCCCGAAGATCAGGAGGCGGCTTATTTGTTTATCCGCGGTCTGGCCGAATCGGGCAAACACGCACAGGCCAAACAGTTGCTGCGTCGCCTCAAAGACCCGAGGGGCGATATGATTCTGGGGCAGATACTCATGGCGCGGGGCAATTTCGAAGACGCGTTGATCGCTTTTGAAGCGTATATTGCCGCGCTGCCCGAAGACGCGCAAGCACTCTACTGGGATATTTCGATTGTGGGCACGCCCCGCGACGCGGCGGCCTACCAACAGATCCCGCCAGATCAGCGGCGAGAGTTTCTGCGGCGATTCTGGCTCAAAAGGGATCCCCTAAAAGCCAGTGGGGGGCTGATGCGGTGGTGCGAGCACTATCGGCGGGTGCTCTATGCTCGGGAACACTACGGGCGAAATCAGTTTCCATGGGACCGGCGCGGAGAAGTCTATATCCGATACGGAGAGCCAGACTACCGCTCGTCCTCTCGAGCGTTGAACCACAACGTGCCTCAATCGGTTGAGATCTTACAGACGGAACTCGCCCGGCGACTCTATGGCCCGGATGGGGTAAACCACACGTTTTTGGGGCCGGTGTTTCCGGTGCGTACGGAACGGTTTATCAATGTCATTGACGAAGACAATCCCGAACTGGACGACCTGCCCCGGATGCCTTTTGAGGGGTCGATGATGGGGCGAGCGGGGATATCAGCCCAAGACACGCTGGGATTTTACGGGTACAAACCCGTGACAACGGGCATTGCCGGAATGACGATCAAATGGGAGGTGTGGTTTTACACCCGCATCGGTGGGGGCATCGAGGTGGTGTTTACCGACGAGTTCACATCGGGGCGTTACGATTACGCGCCGCCGCCGATTCTGACCACAGAAGACCGCAACCGCTTGGAAAGGGTGAGGCACGACGAGACGCTCCGCGTCTCGCGGCTGTTCTCGGAATATTCGCCGGCCACCTTTATGCCTCGGATCGCGCGGGATACGCCCGAGGTCTATAACATCAGCCATTACGAGCCGCTGGATTTTCATTTTGATACGGTGGATTTCAAGGGGACCGATGGCGATACGGAGATCCGCGTGCTGATGGGCGTGCCGACCCGCAACCTCTATGTGCCGGGGGCGAGCGATACCGCGCGAGTGCAGCGACGGGTGGCCCTCATCGACGAGCGTTATGGGCAGGTTTATCGCGCGCAGGGCGATGTCAAGGTGATGGCACCGCGCGACAGCCGATCGGTGCTGGTGGAGGAATTTCCGATGAATGTGCCGCCGGGCGACTATAGGCTGGCTGTTCAAGTCTGGCGACCAGAGGTGGATCTGATGGGCGTTTATCAAGTATCTGTGCCCGTGGTTTCATACAATCGAGATACGCTGATGGTCAGCGGCATTCAGGTAGCCCGCGCGGTGGCTCTGGTGGATTCGGGGGCAACAGGGCAGTTTGTGCGGTCGGGATTCCGACTGGATCCCTCGCCGGGCCGGATATTTTACCGAGGAGCGTCGCTTTTTATTTATTTTGAGATCTACAATCTGCTGCGCGATTCTTATGGACAGACGCGCTACGAGGTCGCCTATACAGTGCGGGATGCCAACCATGTGCCGATGCTGATCCGCGCGCTGTCGGGACTGGGTCGAATGCTATCGGGCAGTGGCACAGAAGAGGTGACGATTCGCTACGAGCAGACGGGAACCCAAACGAGAAGCGAGAATTTTGTAGAATTGGATTTGGGAGATGCCGCACCTGGCCAGCACGAGGTGGTCGTGGCGGTGAAAGACCTCAACCGCGGCGTTGAGGTGGGCAAGATAGCCCGTTTTTACGTGGTAGAACCGGGCGCCAAGGCCCAATAGGTATATGCCCCAGAATGGGAACAGGTCATGGGCAATTTGAGAAGACAAAATCGATTCCGCGCGTTTGTGGTGCTCGCGCGGCCATTCACCCTGCTCGCGCCTGCCGTGGGATTTCTTTCGGGATCGGCCATGGCTGCCGGCGGGTGGGTTCCAACAGCCGCGCTGGTGGGCACGCTGGCTGCCGCAATCCTGAACGCGGGATCGAATATCATCAACCAGTGCTGCGATTTGAAAATCGATCGGATCAATAAGCCGGCGCGCCCTTTGCCTTCGGGGCGCGTGTCCCTACAGGGCGCGGCACTGCTGGGGAGCGCGTGTTATGTCGTCGCCCTCTGCTTGGCTTACCTCGTGCATCCCCGGCTGCTGGGCATCTTTGCCATAGGCGCGTGTCTCACGCTGGCTTATTCCGCGCCGCCCTTGCGCCTGAAACGGCACGCCCTGTCTTCGAGCCTGGCCCTGGGGATTGGGCGGGGGTGTTTACTCCCGGTGGGGGGATGGGGTGCCATAGCCCCGATATGGCACCCGGCACCCTGGTTTGTGGGCTTGGTATTCGGACTGTATGTGTTTGGTGCCAGCAATACCAAAGATTTCGCAGATGTGAAAGGAGACCGCGCCTTTGGCATGCAGACGCTGCCCGTGCTGTTGGGGCCGCGCCGCGCCGCATGGATGGTGTTGCCCTTTCTCGTGCTGCCTTTTCTGATGATCCCCCTCGGCGCGATGTGCGGGTGGGTGCCACCGAGCGGTCAATGGCTGGGCATTCTGGCCCTGTGGGGTGGGTACGTGGGTTGGCTGATGTTGAAGCACCCCGAGGCTTTGACCTTTGAATCCAACCACGTTTCATGGAAGCACATGTATTTGCTGTTGATGGGGGGGCATGTGGGGTTTGTGTGCGTGTTTGCCATCGGGTAACGCGGAGCATTACAATGGCAGAACCGACGTATCACGACCGCGCGAGAGACTTAAACCGGCAGCTGCGCGCGGCCATTCGAGATGACCGGCTGGCAGAACTGCACCGGCCGCGGCCGCGACGGCACTTTGGGATCGCTGCGCGGCAGGCAGCACTGCTATTGGGGTTGCCGCTCTGGATTTACCATGTCGAGTCGTTCTGGGCGTGGTTCCCCGCAAGTGTGCTCTTGGGATTCGTGATTTTCAGCTTCTCCGTTTTGCTGCACGAAGCCGTGCATCGGTGTATTTTCCGCAAGAAACGCCGGCTCAACGACTTGCTGGGGCTCGTGTACGGGTGGATTTCCGGGCTGGCATTTTCCCAGTTCAAGCGGTGGCATCTGGATCACCACAATCACTTGGGTTCGTCGCACGCGGATCCCAAACGCGCGCACCTCTCACCCCGGAAAAATTCGCCGTGGTTCAAGCTGCTTTACTGCACGCCCATGCTGTTTCCCATTTATTTTCGCGCCGTAGCCAAAACCCTTAAGAACTATCCCGCGCGCTTGCGCCGCCGGATTAAACGAGAACGCGCGGTGGGCGTCGTCCTGCATCTGGGGATTCTGGCATGGTTCTGCACGCTGGATCCGTGGTTTGCTTTCAAAGCCCATCTCGTCCCGGTATTTTTTGTTTTTCCCATTGCTTTTACAGTCAACCGGTTGGGGCAGCACTACGTGGTGAACCCAGATGACATCGCCAATTGGACGACGCTGATGCGATCCAATTGGATGTGGGATTTTCTCTATTTGTTTTCCACGTATCACCTAGAACACCACTATTTCCCCGGTGTGCCGTTTTACAATCTGCGGCACTTGCAACGGGAACTAGAACCTTTTTTTCACCGAAAACAGATGGCGTTTTTCACGTATAGTCGAGTGCTTTATCTCTGGTTTATCAAAAATCACGCTCCTCACACACGGCCGGATTTTACGCTCTAAAAAAGAGCCATGAACACACTTCTGCTTTTTGTGCCCTCTGCGATGGCGGTGACTGCGCTGATGTGGCACGCGTGGCACTATCGAGGTCGCCGCATTGCGCTGAGTTTTTTCTTTGCGGCGTTTCTGTTTGGCGTCGCGCGGGGGAATGCGATTCACTATATCACAGTGAAAGCGCAAGGGGGCGTGATGCCCTATGTGTTCACGCAACCGGTGGTACAGATTTTTTCAGCGTCTTTACAGGCGATTATTGGATGGATTTTTTCCCTGTATGTGAGTTGGTGGCTGGCCGAGCGGGTGCTGGCACGAATACCGTCCCTCAAAGGCGATTTGATGGGCACGGTGGGCATGACATGCGTGGGAATGGCCGCGGTGGGATATGGAGTCGAAGGAGGGGCCGCGGCCGCGGGATGGTGGCAGTGGAGCATTCCGACTTACAACCGATTTTTTGTGGATGTGCCAACCGTGGGGATTGCGGAGTGGTTTGCGGTGGGATTCGAGTTTTTCATACCCTATTTGTTGGCATTCTGTACGCCCTATCCGCGCCGGGTCTGGCCCCATGCGCTGTGGAGCGTGTCTTTTTTCCACCTGTTTTTGCACCTGTTTTCCGAGCCGATTTCACAGGTGGTGCCCACGCAGCCATTTGTGCTGTGGCACTGGGTGAGCATTCTGAGTCTGGGCGGTCTGGCACTTACGGGTGTGTGTTCGACGACTTTGGACACGACCAAAGGCCAGAGCAAGTCGCGGCACGGATTGATGTGGGCGATCATCGGATTGTTTGCGGCTGTGATGGTCATAGCACAGGTAGGTATTGGCGGACGACCCGAGCTGCTGGTTTCGCTGATCCCGCTGGGGTTGCTGTGTCTGATGGCGTTGGTGTCCACGCCGTGGATTCTGGTCTCTGCCGCTGTTGCCTGGGCGTTCGCGGGGGGGGTTGTTTCAGCATCAGTAGCCGCGTTCTTGTTCCTAAAAGCGCGCGCGCAGTGGGGCAGGCAGCGACTTTTTCGAGTCTGCATAGTCGCATTATTTGTCGGCATTGGGCTGGGCGTTTACCGCTCGGGGGTGGCTTTAAGCCAGCAGTGCGAGGTTTATATGCTGCATCTGGAGCGCGCCGCGCGGTACGCGGGAATGGGCAGGATGGACATGGCCGCGCGGGAGCAAGCAGCCGCCGATGCGCTGGATCCCGAGGATGTGGAGGCCTATTTGCAGATCGGATATGCACTGCAACGACGGGGATTTCTCGGCCTGGCCATAGCCCAATTTCGCAAGGCCATCGATCTGGAGGCAACCCTGTTTACCGCGCATTTCGACTTGGGGATCGCCCTAGAAAGGTTCCGCGATATGGCGGGTGCAGAAGCGGCGTTTCGCCGATCAATCGCGCTGGCCCCTCGGTTCTACGAGGGACATGTGAGGCTGGGAAAGCTATTGCTCAATCAGAACCGCGCGGATTCCGCACAAGTGTATTTCGAACGGGCAATTCAGGCAAAAAAGAACCGACCAGATGCCTATAATCAACTGGGCATGGCGCAAAGGCGTTTGGGAGATGTGGATGCAGCCATAGAGGCTTGGCACAAGGCACTAGAACGGGATCCGGAATTTGCAGATGCGTACAGCAATATCGGAGATGCTTATGTGGAAACGGGCCGCAGCGAGGAGGCAGTGCAAGTTTACGAGGCCGCCCTCAAAATCGATCCGACCCACCCCCGCGCACAGCGGGGCATGCAGATGATTCGGAACTCAAAAACAAAAGAGCGGGACGAAGCGGATGAATAGACGCACGCGCGTAGCCTACTTGTCTGCCCTACCTCTACGAGCGAATTGCTGACGCAATTGCATCCCGTTGCGCTGATTACTCGCTGTGCTCGTTGTCGGGGCGGTATGCCATGCGTAGATTTGCTTTATCTACTCTTAATCACAAAAATATCATCAGCCAATAGGAAGGGTTCGCCGCGGCCGATGATGGGGGCTGAGATGACGGTGCGATCGCCCGTATTGATATCCACGCGATAGACAATGGTGCGATCGGCCACTAGGAGTTGGTCAAGGGTATTAAAGGTGAGGCCAGAGGGAATATCGGGCACTTCGCCATTGCCCAAAAAAGGGCTCGAAATGATGGTGCGGTTTCCGGTGATCGGATCGATTTGAATGACCGCGGCCTGGACAATATCAGTGATAAAGATGACGTTCAGGCTGTTTAGAACGATACCTTGCGGCTCCATCAATCCGGGGCCTTCACCCGTTTCTGGGCCAGAGACAATGGTGCGGTCCCCACTGACGGGATCAACCCGAAAGACGCGGCCCTGCCCCTCTGATCCAACCACCGCGAGGAGGTCGCCTTCGGCCTCTAGGGCAAACTGCTTGAGAAAACCGGTAAAGGACGGGCCATCGCCTCTGCTTGGGCCAGAGACAATGGTGCGGTCCCCGCTGGCGGGATCAACCCGAAAGACGGTGGCAGATGGTTGATCCCCCACCAGCAACTGCCCGGATGTTTCTCGCACCAGACCGACCGGCCCCAAAAACACGGGGCCGGAACCGATAACCGGGACGTCGGGATCGATGGGACTGCCGCTCGAAGACACAATGAAAAGATCGCCGGTTCGGATCTCGAACCGGAGGACAATGGGCAAGCTAGGTTCAGAGAGCGTCAGCAGAAGGTTGCCCTCGTCGTCTCGGGCGATCTGCCGGGGCACACCGCCGATGCGATTGGTGATCAGGGTGCGGTCCCCCGTGCTGGGGTCAATGCGGAAAAGCGCGCGCTGGAACGCATCTGTGAGCAGAATATCGCCTTCGGATAAGGTCGGGATTTCTTCTGGCTGGAGGCTCCGGTCAGACGAACCGCAGGCGACTATGAGGCAGGCAAACAGCAGACCAAACAGTATGGATCGATTCATGAACGCATTCCTCGCCACAAACAGTTTGTGAATGCACAATGATATCGGATCGGGTAGGCACTGTCAAGACGAGACGCAAAGCCTTTTTCAGGAGACAACCTGTGATCACTGCGCGCGGTTTGTGGCTATTTGTTTTTACCATGCTGGTCGGAGGGTGTGCTTCCAAAGCCGACGAATGGATACAGCGTCTGGATCATCCCAATGTTGCAGAGCGTACCCGCGCAGCGATTCGGCTCGGGGAAATGGGTGACCGACGCGCGGTTCCGGCTCTGATCCAAACCCTGAAAGACCGGGAAGCACCCGCGCGATTGGCCGCGAGCGAAGCACTGCGTAAATTAGGGGACCGGCAGGCAGTGGATTCGCTAATTGCGGTTGTCCACGACCCGGACGTCATGGTGGGCCTGAGTGTGGTCGAAACCCTGGCCGTCCTCGGGGGCGAGAAGGCCGTAGAGGCCCTGCTGAGGATTGCCCGGGATCGGAAAAGGCCGCTGTGCTTGGGGGCGATGCAAAGTCTGGGTGCCGCAGGCGGTGACCGCGCCGTGCAGGTGCTGACCGCTGCTCTGTCCGATAGCGCGCGCGATGTGCGGTGGGTGGCCGCGCAGGCTCTGACCCGTTTGAAGAGTCAGCAGGCTCTGGCTCCCTTGATTGAGGCGCTGTCACAGGCGGACAAAGAACTGCGCCGTGTGATGGTGGGGGCACTCCATGCCATTGATCCATTTTGGCAAACTTCAGTACCCGCCGAAGAGGCGATCAATCGGTTGATCGACGGGTTGAAGGAAGATCAGATGCCAAACCCGTCTCGCTATCGAGTGGTTCAGGTGTTGTCGGAAATGGATGCTGAATGGAGAAAACGCGCGGGGGCTGGAGCGGCTATGGACTTTTTTGCGGCACAACTGGCGAGAGGAGATTCAATGGCGCGGATGCGAGCTGCCGAGGCTCTGGGGGAGATCGGAGATGCCCGAGCAGTGCCGCCCTTGCTGAAGGCCCTCAAGGATCCGAATATGCACGTGCGGTATCTGGCAATAAAGGCTCTGGGCGAACTGCGTGATGCACGCGCGGTTGATCCTCTGGTAGAAGCCCTCGAACATCGAGACCCTGGCACAGTTTCAGTCGCTGCACTGGCTTTGGGCAAACTGCGCGATGCACGCGCGGTCGAGCCGTTGATGGCCCTTCTCGCCGATGCGAAGCCCGGCGTCTTTCGCCTGGGGGCGATTCAAACGCTGGGCGTGCTGAAGGATCCCCGCGCGATAGCCTTGCTGGTTGGGCAGTTGGACGATCCATCGGTGCAGGTTCGGCGCATTGCGACCGAGGCTTTGGGAGAAATCCGAGACCGCAAAGCCATCAATTATCTGCTAAAGATGTTGAATGATCGGTCTGCCGAAGTGCGCTGGGCCGCGGCTGATGCCCTGGGATCAATCGGCGATGCGTCTGTGGTGGATTCCCTAATTTCGGTTATCGGGCAGGGACGCATCTGGGCGCGACGGATGGTGCGGGTGCTGGACCGGCTGGATGCCAACTGGCGAGAGCGAGAAGCGACGCTGCGGATAGAAACCTATTTTCTGGCGCATCTCGACCACCCAGAGCCGGAAGTGCAATGGCGCTCGGCCGAGGCTCTGGGGGAGATTGCCTCTGCGCGGGCGAGCCAGAGACTTCTGGAAGCTATGGCGCAGAAACGCATCCTAATCGCAGCGGCTGCCCACGCCTTTTTTATTCGAAATGGGATTTCCGAAGCAGAACCCCTGCTCGTCCATGCCCTGAATCAGTATGGCACCGAAGAGATGGCTCTGACATTTCTAAATGCCGATCACCCCGTGCTGGGCAAAGCCGCGCACCTTTGGGCACGCAGGCAGGGGATGGTGCTGCTAACTTCTCCCGAATCGGGCGCGATTCGATGGAACGGCAGTTGAAGACAAGTAGGGGCCGACCCCTAACCGGCGAGAGAATGGAACGCAAACGCGCGAAAGAGACAAGGAAACAAACAAGGGCGATTTTGGGATGTGGGGTTGGGCAACTTGACCACCCACGACTGGCGACTGGGCAAAGGAGGATATGATGGGCAGGATTTACGCCATTGCAACGATGGATACAAAGGGCGAGGAGATCGGATATGTCGCAGCGTGCATCCGAGCCGCGGGAGCAGCGGTGACAGTTGTGGATGTGGGCACGCAGAGCGATGCACGAGAATCTCCGGATGTGTCGCGCGAGACCGTGGCGGCCTGTCACGAGCGCGGCGCGCACGCGGTGCTGCGGCACGCGGACCGGGCCGTAGCCGTGACCGCGATGGGGCGCGCATTGCGTGCCTATTTGGTGCGGGAATATGCCGCTGGCAATGTGGCGGGGGTCATTGGGATTGGGGGCAGCGGGGGCACGGCACTCATAACGCCGGGCATGCAAGCATTGCCCATTGGGCTGCCCAAAGTGATGGTATCGACAGTAGCTAGTGGCAATACAGCACCTTATGTGGGGTGTTGCGACATTGCGATGATGTACTCGGTGGTGGATGTGGCTGGAATCAACCGCGTGTCGCGGCAGGTTTTGGGCAACGCGGCACATGCGATTGCGGGGATGGTCGGGCATGCAGTTGCACACGCAGAGGACAAGCCAACGGTTGGGATGACGATGTTTGGGGTGACAACGCCGTGTGTGACCATCGTGCGGGAGGCTCTGGAAAAGGACGGGTATGACTGTTTGGTCTTTCACGCCACGGGCACCGGGGGACAGGCGATGGAGAAGTTGGTGGAAAGTGGGATGATCGACGGGGTCCTGGATATTACCACAACAGAAGTGGCCGACGAGGTGGTGGGCGGCGTGTTTCCCGCCGGGGCCGATCGGATGGATCGCATACTCGCCCGCGAAATTCCCTACATCGTGAGTTTGGGCGCCCTGGATATGGTGAATTTTGGCGCGCGGGAGACCGTGCCCAAACAATTTGCAGACCGCACCCTGCACGTACACAACGCACAGGTGACATTGATGCGAACGACAGCGGACGAAAATCGGCAGTTTGCCGAGTGGATCGCCAACAAATTGAACCGTTCAACGCGGCCAATTCAAATTCTCATTCCGGAACGCGGCGTGTCCTCGATCGACGCGGAAGGTCAGCCCTTTCACGATCCGGATGCGGATAGGGCATTGTTTGATACCGTGGACGCGCGCGTTGAGCAGACGGAAAATCGACAGATCAAACGCCTGGCGAATAACATCAACGATCCGGAATTTGCAGCGGCATTGGTGGCGAGTTTTCACGAGATAGCGAGGAGATGACCATGGCAGCAGAGAGCCGATCATCCATTTTAGGGCGGTTGCGAAAAAAAATCGCAGACGGGGTGCCCATTATTGGCGGGGGCGCGGGCACGGGAATTTCCGCGAAGTGCGAAGAAGCGGGCGGCATCGATCTGATCGTAATTTACAACTCGGGGCGGTATCGCATGGCCGGGCGCGGCTCCTTGTCGGGTGTGCTAGCTTATGGCAATGCCAATGAAATTGTGAAAGAGATGGCGAATGAAGTCATTACAGCGGTGACGCACACGCCCGTACTGGCCGGCGTGAACGGGACGGATCCCTTTCTGTTGCGCGATCACTTTTTGCAAGAATTGAAAAATTTGGGCTTTGCGGGCGTTCAGAATTTCCCCACCGTAGGGCTGATCGACGGCTTATTTCGGGCCAATTTGGAAGAGACCGGGATGAGCTATCAGCTCGAGGTGGAGATGATCGCGGCCGCGCGCGAAATGGACATGTTGACAACGCCTTATGCGTTTAATGTGGCAGAAGCACGGCTGATGACACGGGCCGGAGCCGATATTGTGGTGGCGCACATGGGGTTGACAACCAAGGGGACAATTGGGGCACAGACCGCCAAGACGCTCGATGACTGCGTAGCAGAGGTGAGGGCGATATGCCGCGCATGCAAGTCCATTCGGAGCGATGTGATCGCGCTGTGCCACGGCGGGCCCATTGCCGAACCGGACGACGCATTGTATATTCTTCGGCGCGTCCCAGAAGTCGATGGGTTCTATGGCGCCAGTTCAATGGAACGCCTGCCCACCGAAGTCGCCATTACAGATCAGATCAAACGCTTTACCGAAATTCGCCGATGAGTTTGTGGGATAGGGCACTGGAACGCGCATTTTGTCGAGGGATCGCGCATGGGGCATTTACCGCTGAGTGAGGCCATTCAAAAGTATATGGTGCCATGGCTGCAACTGGATTGGCCGGTGGATTGGCCGCGGGTTTTTGGTCGGGCGGGCGATCTCGTGCTCGAAATCGGGTTTGGCAATGGGCGTTTTTTGGCGGATATGGCGGCCGCGCGTTCCGATGCGTGTTTTGTCGGGATCGAGCGCGCGTGGGGATCCATCCGTCGGTTGTTGAAGCGGGTTGATGCTGAGGGCTTGGCTCATGTGCGCGCGATAGAGGGCGATGCGACATTTTTGTTAAAACATTTGTTCGCGCCGCAATCCTTATCAGAGGTCTGGATCAATTTTTCTGATCCCTGGCCCAAAGCGCGCCACCACCAGCGCCGCCTGATTCAAGACGCGTTTGTCGCGATAGTGGGCGAGCGATTAAAAGCGGGCGGCGTGGTGTCAATCGCCACGGATCATGGAGATTACGTAGCGTGGATCGCCAAGGTGCTGGCGCGGCAATCGCTTTTGCAATCCGTTTATGAGACCGCGTCTGTTCGCGAATTGCCGGGGCGCAAACCCACCAAATACGAGCAAAGGGCGATGGATGCGGGATCTTCCATTCACTATTTTGTGTGGCGTCGGCGTTCCGCGTTGCCAGTCGAAACGCGCACTCAAAAGGTCGGGAATATGCCAAATATCATCTTAGAAGGCGAATACGAGCGCGGAGATATTCTGTCGCTTACCGCGCACATTGCAGGTCGGGTATGGCGCGAAACACATCGGGATGTGGGGGCGGTGATCAAGTTCATGGAAACATATCGCCAATTGCCCGACGGGCAGGGCCTTGTCTCCGCGATGGTGCGCGAAGGAGAACTCGCACAGTATGTCGGCATCTTGATCGTGTTTCGCAAGAACGATCAGCTTTTGATCAAGCTGGCCCCAATGGGTCAGCCGCGTCCCACATGGGGGGTGAAACGCGCGGTGAAGAAGGTGGCAGATTTGATCTTAGAAATGCGCCCCGGGTTGTGGGTGGCGTCGAGTACGGTCGGCAATGGGCACGCGCGACAGGCATTGTGATCAAAACGAAAATCAAAGACGCGCGCCAAATGACATACAAAAGCCCTCCTGTTTTTCGCAGAAGGGCTTTTGTATTTTCAACCTGAAACACAAGCCATCAAAACTCAAACTTCAGCCGAAATTTTGTCGCGCCATTTTCATCGACACCCGCCTCCACCTCTACCCAATCTACCCGACTGAGATGGGCATCGACATACGCATCCGCCACACTGTAAAGCACAATCCCAATCGTAAAAAAAAAGTACATATTCCGCGCGTGAACGCCTCGATCTTTGATCTGCTTGCGACGCACCACATAGGCGATAGCCGAAGCCACCTCAACGGTCGCAATAATACTGCCCTTTACGCGCTTGCCATTGTAAAATTGCCCCCAACCCGGCAGCGCGACAGACCGCAAAACCGCCCCGCGCACGCGGCGATTCCCCGCCTGTGACTCGGCAGACAGGGAATCGGACGGAGATTCAGCGCCCGATGCAGGTTGCGAACCGACAAAGAACAGCGCGAAAATGAGCATCAGACCTTTTGATGCGGTCCACATGGGTCGATTTTTCATCCGTCTCCCTGCCGTGCGCGGATTCGTTGATTCGTTTTCGATCACAGATATCCCAGAGATTTGAGCCGATCTTCAATGGCTCTTTTTTCGTCTTCCGCATAGACATCGCTGGCCGCGCGCGCGGGGCGCGCCTCCGGCGACGCAGGTGGCGAGGGGATATCGACAAGCGCATGCCCTTGCATGTCGGCGGGAATGGGCACATCCATAAGGCCGAGGATCGTCGGCGCGACATCGCGGATATCCAAATTGTCTCTCTTTCCCGCGTGCGTGCCATCCCTAAGGATAAAGACCCCGTGTTGTGCGTGGTTGGCATCGTCTGCGCCCGTGTCGTTTTCAAGGGTGTGGATCGCCCGATGACCCACCGTGCCAACAGAACGCCAGAGCAGGTCGCCGAAATAGACGATCAGGTCCGGGGGAATATTGTTGATTGTGCAGTAAATATCTTCTGGTTTGAAGACCTGCGTCGGCAAGGGATTGCCGCGGTCATCGGGAATGCCCTCGATTTTTTTTGAGAGTTCAGCACACAGAAAAGGGCATTGTTCGGGGGGCACGATGCCGCGGGGTTCGCGCCCGGCAACGTTGAGAAAGACGCGCGCGTAATATCCCCCCGCACCCCAGGCGGTGGTTTTTGCCCAGTCGATTTCGATATCCTCAAATGCCGTGGGCGTTTGGGGATATTTTTTTAGGGTCAAATATCCTGCGTCGATCAACCATTCGTTGATGCAGATACCGCCGTCAATGCGTTTGGCACCGTGGTCTGAGACGAGGAGGATGGCCGCGTCTTCGCCGGCCAGATCGATCAGCGATGCGATTTCACCATCGAGATAGCGGTAGTAGTCGCGGATGGCGTTCTTAAATTCGGAATTGGGATTGTGTTTTCGGTGGGTGTGATCGAGAAAACGCCAGAACCCGTGGTGGATGCGGTCGGTGCCCATTTCGACATGCATGCAAAAATCCCACTCGCGGGTTTGCATGAGATGCCGCGTCACGCGGAATCGCTTTTCGGTCATCGCGTAAATGTCGCGGAGCAACCGCGCCTTGTCCTCTGTGCGAAAGTCGCGCACATCGAGCATATAGCCATCGGCCACGCGCTCGATTTCGGCTTTCAGCCCGTCGGGATAGGTGTAGGGGCTATCGTTGCTCGGCGTGAGAAATGAGGCGATCAGGCAGCCATTGACTCGCCCGGGCGGATACGTTTGGGGCACACCCACGAGAATGACTTTTTTGCCCGCAGCAGAAACGATGTCCCAGACCGTATCGTCATTCACCAGTCTTGAATTGGCGATAGACAGACGGGTATAGGAATAATCCGCGCGGTTGCGAAGCCCATAAAAACCCAGCGTACCGGGGTCCTTGCCCGTGAACATACTCATCCACGCGGGAACCGTGATCGGGGGAATGGTGCTTTTGAGGTCGCCGTACACCCCGGTTTGGATCAGATTGCGGATGGTGGGCAAGTCATCTCTAAACCGCTGAAAGATCAACTCGGGCGCCGCGCAATCCAGCCCCACGACGAGTACTTTTCGGATAGGTGACACGGCATCTCCTTTTATCGGTCAGTAGGCAGGTAAAAATGATGATCGGGCAACCACAAGGGTTGCCCCTACATGGGCTACTGGTACTGGCTACTTGGGGTTGGGTGGCCCTCTCACTTCTCACTCCCGGAAGGGTTGGGCTACCTACCGATACACGATCAACTTCTCCTTGACCCGCACCTGCGATTCGCCATTGTCTGCTGTCAAGGTGTACAAATACGTATTATTTGCCAGCACATGCCCATCCGCGTCTCGCCCATCCCAAAAAATCTGATTGTATCCCGCGCGCGCAAACGGCTCTTCAATGACCTGAACGAGCCGTCCGGCGAGGGTATAAACCCGCACCGTGACCTCTGAAGGGCGGGACAAAATAAAGGTAAAATAGCCGGCATCGGACACGGGATTGGGCGCGACCAGGGCGTGCTCAATCGTCAAGGTTGAAGAAACCCGGAACGACATCGCAACTTTTGCAGGCCCATTGCCCAGTCTGTCAGACGCCGCCACCTCGAGCGTATAGTCACCATCGGCGAGCGCGCCCGGCGCGTACACAAACGACAGGGTCGCGGGGCTAACCGCGCGATCTGTTATCCGTTCCGACGCGTAGTTCACATCGTCCGCTCCCGAAAGCGACACGCGAATGCTCGACAAATCAATGCCCGCGGTATCGCGCATGGCAATGCGAAATTCGGGCGCGGATGGCAAATAATCTTCTGGTCGCACCTCGCCGAGCGCGTCGAGTGCCACAACTTCAATCGCCGGCTCATCGCGATCAGAACTCCGCACAATCCGCACAGGTTCTGCGATCATCACCTGTCGCCCCGAAAAAACAGACCGCCCCTGGGCATTTTCCAGCCGGGCCGTCACCGTGTGCTGCCCGGCCCACCGCGCGGTTTGCCACGCCATGTGCATCGGCACAACCCGTCCAAGCGGGCTATCTTCGGGCATGCGCGCGCGCCCGATCAAACGCCCCAACTCAGGAGGCCCGCTGTAAAAGGCGACCGACGCGCCCAAAGCGAGATCCAATGGCCCGCGGTTTTGCACATCCACGATCAAGTGTACGGGTTGCAATTCCGTTACTTCAGGTGGTTCAGCCCGCAAATTGCTCAGACCGATATCTGAAAGCGGCTGATACGTTACGGCCCAAGTTTTCAGGCCGGGCGACCGGCTCAGTTCCTCGCCGAACAATTTGATCTGAATTTTCAATCGCGGAACGGACAAACCGCGCAAGTCAATCGTTCCCGCCGATAAATTTTGCCACTCTGGCAATGGCGCGAAAATATCGCCCTGAACCTCGCCCAACACATTCACCTCGGCACTGCCTGCGCCCGTCAAAGACATCGCCGCGGTGTGCCACGCGCCCGCCGGGCCAATTGCCGCAGAGGTCAACGCGCCAAACTCGGGCAAGCGACGCCCCGCATAGCGATACACCGCGCCCCCGCGCAACTGCCCCAACCACACCACATTGTTCACCCAATCGTATTGCCCCCCCAAAATATCTGTTGTCGCCTGATCGCTTTCAAACTCTTCTACAAAGACCCCGGTCTGTGCATCCACCACGCGCACGCGATGCGTCAACCCCGTGCCAAACTCGATCAGATAGACAAACCGCCCGTCGGCAATGGCCCCATCTGTGAACAGATATCCAAATCCCGTTTCCGTTGGAGCCACGGTAAATTCTCGCACCACATGCCATGCATTGGCCGGGTCAAATACGCGCACGGTCCACCCGCCGCGCCGCACCCCATTGACGCCCGCGGATACATTGTAAATAAACTCGCCATCGGATGTGATCAACGCATGGGCATTAAAGGGCAATCCGCGAACCAAATCCAGCAATTTGTCGGGCACCTCGACCGTATCAACCCGTCCGGTAACCGGCGAAATACGCAACACAGACCGCGCGGTGCTGTGTTCGGAATAAATAAACCCATCGCTGTGAAAAGTCGCGGAAATGCTTTGAATGGGTGTCTCGGTCGCCAGTCCGTAATTTTGACCCGCCACCGTGCCGTTGAACCCCGTGCCAATGCGCGCAAACAAATCGCCGCCGGGATACAAGTCTTGCGACGTATAAAACCCCTTCACATACAAGTAGGTGCCGTCCGAACACACAACGCCCGCACCCGCCACACCCTCGCCGGCAAAAGAAGCCTCGGCCGCGTTGAAGCGAATGGGCGGCGGAGACAGGGTGCGCCCCACAGAACCGTCATCAAAGAGCACCGCGTTTTCGCCCACACCGCGAGCGAGCGCAACATCGCCCTCCTGCTGCCACACCATGTGCCGATCGGGCACAGACGACGCCACCACAAAATGTCGCGCATCAGACCATGCGCCTGTTGTCTGCCCATCGGACAATCGGGCACGCCAAAAATGAGACCCCGGCCGCAAACCCGTGGGACGCCACAAAATTACGCCCTCGGCAGACGACACTCGGCCCGAGTGCAGAACGCCCGCGCCTTGAAAATCACCCGAAGAACTCACCTCAAACTCGCCTACGAGATCGCGTCTATCTTCTCCAGACCGCACGCCCAAGAGTGCCCCCGCGACAGTCTGACTCGGCAACGGCAAGAGCGGCACAGCCGACAACGCGCCCAAAACATCGACCTCCACGACCGCGCGATTATTTGACTCATCGCCCTCTAAAATCGCATCATTGGGATCGACAACCGCCTCTAAGACATGGCGGCCGCCGCGGTGCTTCAGGCGCCAGAGCACCGTTACACTGTCGCGCGTCCCAAAAGGTGGCAAAGCCGCCGTGAACAGGGTATCCACCGCTGCGGAATCCAAATTGCGATCCACCAGAACCACATCCACGCTGCGGTCGGGCAAGACCCCCCAGTTGCCCACGCGCAGCGTCACCCGAACCGAGTCGCCCGTGGTCAGTTCGCCAGGGCGATCTAATTGCAAGGTATCCAGCACAAAATCCGGGCCTTGGGGCAGCGCGATTTGCTGCGCGGGATCGCCCATCAGATTCATCATCACCAACCCCAACTCGCTCGAGGGGAGAACCGCGAGTTCGGTCATTTTGCCCAGCGCCAGACTCTGTCCGAAATCCAACACGCCATTTTCAAATATATGCTCGAACAGCGCGGTATTGAGTTGGTTGTTAATTCTGATAAACGCGAGCGAAGACGCGGAGATGTATGCAATCGCGCCCCCATCGGATTTGTTGGTCATCTCTTCGGCCAAACAAATAATGCGCGGGTCCCAGTACAAACCATTCAGACACGACATGCCGATAAACAGGGGCAAGCGTTCGCGGTTCTGAATTTGGCTCACATAATTAAACGCGCCCTGCTGAAATGTTCCGGCAAAAAATTTGGACATTGACGCGGCACTGCCGTGCCCCATAAAATTCACAATTAAACGCCCCTCGTTGATCTGCCGAATGACCTCTCGAGATGAGGCATTGGGCTCAGGCGGCGTATCTGCATCGTGATACACCTTGAAATTCTCCAGCCCAATCGCATGCGTAAATGTCGCCAGCGAATCGCTCGGCCCAATAAACTTGAGCGGGCCGTATTCGTCCCAATTAGCCATCAGCAAGACGCGGTCGCGCCATCGTGCCGGCGGCGTTTCGTCGTAATCCACGACCTTTTGCACAACCGCGCGCGCCTGTGACGCGCGGCTCACTGAAAATCGGCCCACAAACACATCCATAAACAAATCCTCGTCCATCCGCGCAAAAAATTCATCGGTAAATGCCAAGCCGCGATTCACAGATTGAAACCGCATGCCCGGCACCAGGTTGTGGCGCGCAACGCGAGGCTGCCCAAACAAATTGCGATAGTCAAAACTGAACCGCCCGAACAACAACACGTACACGGGGCGTTTTGCCCATGCGTAAAATCCGTGTTGCACAAAATCGCGAATCGCCTCGGCATCGACCTGTCCAAAGGAAAACTCGTCGTACACATCGGCCACATTGACCACCAGCGTCGATAACCCCCGCGCTTGACGATGCGCGGCCAAACCCTCGGCAGCATCCATAAAATCTGCACCCGAAACAATCACGTAATCCGCGCCCGAGAATCCGCGCAAATCAAAAGGCGCGTCGCGCTCGGCCCGCGCCGGTGTTTTTAGTGCGCCCGCATCTACCGCCACAAAATTGCCACTTTCGGCAATCTCAAAAGTCGCGCGCAAATCCCCGTCAATCTGCACGTGGTCAATGGCGGTGTGCCTTTCCAAATTCAAAACCCAAATCCGCTCATGGTCAAAATTGGCAATCGAAATCGCGCGCGGCGAACGCACCGTGCCCGGATCAAAACGCAGGATGCCATCCACAGCCTCAAAGTGCCGCGGATAGGTGACCTCCACCCAGTTGAAATACACGTGATCGACGTAGGGAATCGGGGCGAGCGGAAACGCGGGATCCCCAGGCGTCCGCAACGCGATGTGCGTCGTATCTGACAGAGCCGATACAGGCACTGTGCCCGTCGATATGTACGCCTCCTGTCCGTCCCAGCGTTCCTCCGCGATCACGGGGCCACCTTGAATTTGGATCACGGCGTAGTGATCGGGGTCAATATTGGCGTTCAAAGTCAACGAATGCACGCCCATGCGAACAATCGCGTTGCCACCTGCTTCGCGCCACAAGCCCGGCAAAGGCACGGGAATGACCACATCTGTGGGAATATCACTAGGACGCGACGGAGACGCGGTGCGTCGCCAGAACCAGTGATCGCGATCCGCGTCGCGCGCATGTCCCAGGGCGTCAAATGTCGAATCAATTTCAACGTGTTTGAGCGACCAAAAATGCGAAATTACGCTCGCATTGTTTCCCGGCGTCCCATCAACCCGTGTATATCGCAGGGCAGATGCTTGCCCCACGCGCAGGAAATAGACGCGCGCTTTGCCGTACTCGCTTTCAAAATCCCGGTCTGCCGCGCGGCGAAATTCACCCCAAAACATCACCCCGTCGCCCCCATCTTCAATGAGCAGCGGAATTTCTTTGCCATTGACAAACACCTGCAACTGATCCAAATCCCCCGGCGCCAACACAATGCCCGATTCGGAAAACCAACGCGCGTCCAATCGGTAGAGACCATCTTCAGAAATTCTGATTTTGTAATGCGTCGCCGTGGGATCGTACCAGTCCTGTACTCGCTTTGCCGCGCCAATGCGCCGCCCGCGCCACGCGCGCGCCTGTTCCGCGTTGAGCAATCCGTTTTGATAGACGGGGTCAAAGCCATCTGTTTCACGCAAAGGCCGAACCGCGGGCCGCGTCGCGCCCGCGACAAATTGCACGCGCACGCGCAACCCCCGCGCGATCCGAAGCCTGCGCGCAACCGGATCGTACTGCACCGGACGCAAAGACAGAACCGCGACCTGTTGATCGCGCAAATAGCCCGTGTGCGCCACGACAACTTCTGCCCCAGGATAAAACCCCGGCGTCTCGTAAATGCCCGCATCCCGCTCGTAGGTCGCTCGGGAAAACGGGTGTTCCTCAGATCCCAACCACTGCGTTGTTGGCACGGGCATCAAGTCTATCCCATCAACCTCCGCATAGTCCGCCTCCACCACCTGAACGACCGCGCGCGATCCAACGGGCATGCCCAATGTCGCGCCGCAGACAGGCACAGCAGGTGCCCCCGGCCGGTGCAACCACATCCACCCCGGCACTGCCACGCGATCATAAGGCGTGCCCGACGTTGCGACAAAATCAGACGCATCCACCACAACCTCCACCCAATTGTCGCCCGTTGCCACCACGCGCACGTCTCCCGCCTGCACACCGCCCGTGCCCATCAGCAAACCCATAGCGGCTATCCAATGCCAGAAAGTTTTCATGTTGTTCCTCTTCATCTCGGAACGGGAAGGCAGACATGCCCCAACGAAGTCGGACAGATGCTTCGGCTCCGTTGAACTGCTGTCGCAGTTGTACACTGCTTCACAGCGTTTATCTCGAGCGAAACCGAAAAACTCGGCGCAGATTGAGATTTTTTCACGGGCACAACTTTTGAAATTCGCCCTCGTTGTAAATCACCGCGCAATCTCCCGGTTGCACCTTCAGCGCGACCGACAGAGAATCCCGAGCGTGAACCGTCACGCGCCCCCACACTTGGTCAAGTGCAAACGGCGGGGATTGCCCTCGTCCCGTGCCGTAAAAAGAAAAAAAGCCACCCCGTTCTATCGCCAGATCAAATCCCTTATCTGTCCTGTGAACGCGGCAATGAAAATCGCCTGTCAACCAGACGTGGTTCACCATCACAATTTCCGCGCGCACAGTTCGAGATGACCGCAGGGCAAGCGCGTTTTTGAGCGCGTAAGCAAACAGCGGTTTGCCACTGAACGCACCTTTGGGGGTCCACGCCGAGGGCACATTGCACACAAACAATTTGCCCGTGGTCTCCTGTGCATCGGGCATCAAATTGGCAAGCGCGTTTTCGCTCATTTTTGACGTCACTCGCCAGAACACGCCCTCTCGTCCCATCACCATCCCGTAATACAATATCAGAACGCCAAAGAGAAAGCAGAGAATCGCCCGGCGTCTCTCCAGCCAGACAGTGGCGATGCCCAGACAAAAAAACGCGGATGGCAAATACAAATACCAGTTGTGCAAATGGCCCAATGCCGGCGCCAGACTCGTGCCGAGCAGACCGATCAAAAGCAGGACAAACTCGCCAGACAGCCCGTCCGATCGCCGATGAAAAATAAAAATCCCCCCACTCCCAATCAACACGGCAATGCCCAACCACCAGATATCACTCATCCCAAATTTTGCCGCCGCTTTCACCCCATCCAATCCCCAACTCAAAACAGACACGCGGGGCGTCCCCCCCAGCACACTGCCCAGCACGAGCCATCGGATAACAAAATACGCCAGCAACACGCCGCAAACAACCGCCAACCCGCGCCATGCCCGCGCGGTTTTCCACGCCTTGCAATAGACGGCCAATACCGCGAGCGCGGCGGGCAGAGAAACGGCCATTTCTTTGGAAAAAAAAGCGAGCGCGCTGCAAGCGGCAAGCGCGAACAGTGTGCCTGAAGAACCGCGCTGCATATACTTCAAAAATAAAATCAACGCACCGAGATAAAACAGCGCACACAGCAAATCCGTGCGCCCGACAATCCAGAAAACAGAATCGGTGTGAATGGGCAACACAAAAAACAGCAGCGCGCCGCCCCAAGCCACCGCGCGGCATTGGCACAGGCATCGCGCGAACAGAAAAATGAGAAACGCGCATCCCGCGTGGATCACAACATTGTGGATGTGATAAACAGCGGGGTCATAACCGCCGATTAAATAGTCCAAATAAAACGATAAAACGACCACCGGGCGATAATACCCCCCCTGCCCGACCAGGCCCTCCCATCCCGTCGTCAACGCAAACGCGACGCCCCTAGACGCCAGCATGAGATGGCCCCAGTCGTCATCCAATAACGAGATGCCCGACGCAAGCCAGACCAGCATTGCAAACGCCGCGCCGGTGGCGATTGTCAAACATGCGAGACCTTTTGACTCGTACATTTTATTTTTTATGTCTTTATCAACAATATGGTGAACACTTTTCGATTCACAAAAAACCATCGCCTACGATTACACGAACAGACCAGTCCAAACAGCGATCAGCGATCAGCCCTGTCGTCTCTGCCCTGCCTACCCCCTGACTGCCGCGAGCTTCCTGTCTGCCGATAGGCAGAGGCAGGCTTCTCGACTTCCTTCCTTCATTTCCCCAAGCGCAGTGCGATTCATTTCATTGGTCAACAGATAGCAGTAAGTGCGTCATGAATGTCCCACAAATGCGTCATGGATGGCGCACTTACTCCCTTTATTTTTGAATCGCGATTTTCCCCAAGAAAAAATTTTCTGGAATAACTTCTTGTAATAAAACGATATGTTTCAAAAAATCAAAAAAATGTAGCCGATTTGGTCTGAACTGGCACAGATTTAGCATACTAAATTTGGCAGCAAGACAGCAGCACCACACACAATGCCGTGAACAGGTCGTTCTAACTTTGATGAAAGGAGGAAATGCAACCCCGCGGAGTTTCGTCGTACGACCACATATCACACCTCAAACACGAAAGGAGGCAAGGCAACTTCACGGCGTTTCAAGGTGCTACTGTAGATCAAACCTCAAAACCGTATTGGAGAACCGTCCTGAAAAAAGGAATCAGAACAAACAGAATGTACCATCGCACTCTCGTGCTGGTGGTCGCGGTTGGAATGGGATTTGGGATTTGGATGAGTTGTTCAAAAGATAATGGCATCTCTGGCAATAGTCCAGTCGCAACCGCCGCAACAAAACCTGCTTTTGGGCGTTCAAGTTCTACCGACTTTCATCCACAGACCAATGTGAATTACGATCCTTTTGCGGATATGAAACTGGATGAACGCATGGAGGGCATTAGGTCATGATCGAATCTATTTTGGGAATGATCGTTGGTGCCGGACTTTTCATTGGTGGCTTTCATCTCCATGACGTGAACTATAGACCGGACGATAGAGAGAGCAATACCATAGTGACGAATGGCGATGGGAAGAAGTATCTTGTCAATGGCAGGCTTTTCAACAACCCTGAACGGAAAAGGGAATTTAAGGGCTACGTCATGGGTGTTGCGGGAGCCGCTATTTTCGCGCTTTCCGCGAAACACGCATGGGATCAGTGCAAAAAGAGGCAAGATGCTGTCTCAATGCACCTCAACCACACATTCCAGCGGCTTCGCACACGGCTTGAGAATGGTCAAGCCGCGCAGGGTGCTTGGAAACGTGGTGCAACGTTTCGGTTGCGGCCCCCGCCCGGAGCAGCAAAGGTCACACCTTTCACATCGCTTCCCGCGATTGATGGTAGCAGCGTAGAGGGGCATGATGCAACGATTCAAGTAATCAAATATGGTGAATGAGCCAGATAGCAAAAAGGCCGGGAGATGTTTGCCATTTCTTGGCCTTTTGCTATATCACTCAGGAAAGGAGGCAACCCATGATCGCTAAAACTGTATTGTCTATTCTTGTCGCCTTCAGCTTTTTTGCCTGTGATAATCCATCAAAACACAGGATGCATTTTACTGTTGCTCATGTATTATCCGATGATTCTTACGATTCTAACGGGCATGTTTTTTTTGTGATACGCGGATAAAAGCAACATATAATTACGATCTCAGACTCAGAGTATTGCACAACGACAAAGGCCTCGGCAACTACTTAATAGCCGCAAGTTATGGGCCGGAGCCTCTGGACTATATGCGCGGAGCATTTTTCCGTTGACATCATTATCGCCGTTACCGGCGGGGTCATGCGTATTATTGATCCTGATAAAACGCTGTTAGACTTTACACAGACTATCGCCGAGGATAGGATTAGTAAAGAATCCGACGAGGGCGGCAACACATCCGCTTATCTTACCATTACTTTTCTGGACTATTGATCTATTATGACGGTTTTGTTCCAAACCAGATTGACCGCTCCCCCTCTGATGTAATCCTACGGATGGTGAAAACAACCGAAGACCTGGACAATCCTTACCCGAACTGATGTACTCCTACGGAATGCTGGCTGATAATACAGTCAACTTGGGGCAAATGCCGAATTTGCCCCTTCTGTCCTAAAGTCAAGTATTGCCAGTCTGCGACCCGTTGCTTTTGGTTCTTTTTTTTTGGTTCTTGCTCTTTTTTACGGGTGTCTTTGGTGAGGATTGACACCTCAATTAAGGACGCGATGATTTCAACGCTTTATTCGCATTAAGAGAAGAGACATGAAATACTTTACGGGTGTCCTGGTCTCGGCAGCCATATTCTATTCTATCCCTGTTTTTGGACAACCCACACTCGCCATTCGGGGAGGGGTGAATCTAACAACCATCCGCGGGCATGTCGTGCATTTGGGTGAGCCGCGGCCCAGCATCAGAATGGGTGCTGCTGTCGTCATTCCAATACGGGGTCGCTTCAGCCTGCAATTCGGTGGCGACTATGTGCCAAAGGGAGCAGGCGACAATATCTCTTTTGACAATCTCGAACTAAACATCGCTTACATCGAGCTTTCGGGGCTGACTGTTCTCACGCTCATCTCCCCCCGTCGCGCACCTTCTTTGTCCATACTCGCCGGGCCTACGGTGGCGTTCAAAGTTAGGAACGCAGGTAAAAACCCCATAGCGAGAAGATATTGGAAAAATCGCTTTGAGTTCAAAACGCTGGACTTTGGCATTACCAGCGGGATCAGCACAGAGATGGCAATTTCCGAAGCGATGACCGTCAAAACAGAGTTGCTATACACCGAGGGCATTCGATCTATCCGCAAAACCGTTGTCTATAATCCCAATTACAGCGTGGAAAATGCTGCCGGTATGACAAACCGAGCGATTGCCTTCTGTATGGGCCTCGGTTTTCCCTTTTCGTTCGCGTCCTCTTATTGGGGTTCGTTGATTCGTTGATTCTCGCTTCTCATTTGGACGACCACATACCAATCGCGACCAAAATCTCGAATCTCATACAATCCGGCAAATCCACCTGCGATCAGCGCGTCTTCAACTTCTCGTTTGCTGTACAACCACAGGGGGCACCCGCGCATGCGGTATCGGATATGCCGTTGCCAGGCCAAAAATCCATTTGACTTTGGAAAACTCGCGTAAAACTCGCCCGTCACTTCTGTGGACAATTTCTTCAACACTGGAACCGGGTCTTCAATATAATCAAAAAAACCCATCAAACACGCCGCGTCAAATGCCCGATCAAAACGCACAGACAGATAATCGCCCAAAACGAGTGCCACGCGCGATGCCACATCCACAGACGCGAGATTGGCTCGTGCAATGTTGAGCATCTCCGACGCAATATCTACCCCCACGACCTCTTTTCCCTGAAGGGCAAACGCCACCGCGTACCGGCCGGAGCCACACCCGACGTCCAAAACAGAATGGATCGCCTCGTTTTCCGTTTGCCGAAGTGTTTCCTCAAAACGTCTCACCATCACCCGCCGAAACGCGCGGTCTATCCCTCTGCCGAGCGCGCGCCGTTGCTTTGTATGCCCATAGATCGCATCAAAATTCGCGGCGTAAACATCGAAAAACCGCCCGACAGCCCGCGTCGATGAACGGCTGACTTCGGCGAGCTCAGACTTCGAGGAGCTCAGTCGAGCCGTCGAGTCGTCGCAGTTGTACCCCACTTTGCATGGTTTCATTTCTGGAGCCTTTGTCGATAAATTGTGTCCAATTGCCGCACCATCACGCGGTGATCCCATCGCGTGATCGCGTGCTTGTACGCGCGTTCTCCAAACATCCGACACATCTCGGAATCCCCGATCAAATTTTCCAAACACCTCGCCATCGCCTCGATATCGCCTTGCGGCACGACAAAACCCGAGTGCCCATCGGTGACGACCTCTCTTATGCCCTCCACTTCAAACGACACCGTGGGCAACCGCGAGAGCGATGCCTCCACAGCAACGCCGGACAATCCCTCTCGCAAAGAGGACAGCACATGGACAGAAGCTATCGCATACGCCGGCGCGACGTCCTGCAAAAATCCCGCAAAGATGACCCGGTCCGCCACCCCCAACTCGCCACAGAGCCGTTCACACGCGCGGCGCTCGGGACCTTCGCCCACCAACAGCAAACGGGCTTCGGGGCACGCGTCCCGCAATTTGGCAAATGCCGCTATCGCGTGGCGTTGTGCTTTGGCGGGCGAAAAACGGCCAATATTGACCAGCACAGGCGCGCGGAGCGGAATGCCCATCGCGCGCCGAAACGCGCGTTTTTTTGCCGTGTGCAGGCGCCGTTCAAAATCCGCGATATCAATGCCGCTGTAAACGACCCGATGCGGCATGCCGCGACCGATATTTTGCCGATGATAATGCCGAATCGCGTCTTGCCCCACCGCAATGATCACATCGCAAGCCCATACCGTCATCTTTTCGAGCGCGATGTAGAACCATCGTTTCCTGCGGGTGCCCGGATCATTAAAAACCACGCCGTGAAGCCCGTAGATGACGTGCTTGCAGCCTGCCCATCGCGCGGCCAGGCGCCCGATCAAACTCGCTTTGCTTTCATGGGTGTGAACCAGATCAAATCGCTCGCGACGGATCAATCGCACAAACCACAGCAGCGCGCGAAAATCGCGCCACAGCCTGATTTCTCGGTCCAAATAAGGGCATATATGCGCGGAAACCCCCGGGAGCTTTAAGAGATCATCGCGCTCAATTTGCCGCCCAACCGCGATGTGAATCTCGTAATCCATTCGCATGTCCTTCATCGAAAGGTACACATTGCGGTCTGCGCCGCCGCCGGGCGCGAGCCACGTCATGGTGTGGAGTATTTTGGGGCGTTGATTCATAACAAAAATTGGCGTTTACACGGCCCCACGGGCAGTGCAAACGCCGGTTGTGCGAAAAAAAACAGCGCGGGCATCACGATTCGTAGTATTCAATGATGCGCCGCAGTGTGATATCCAAACTGATTTTGGGATTATAACCCGTCAATTTTTTGATTTTGGTCAAATCCGGAACGCGATAGTTGAGGTCTTCGTAGGACCCCTTTGCAAATGCTTTGTCATAGGGCACAAATTCAATGGGCGAGTCGCTTTCGGTCAGGGCTTTAATTTTTTGTGCAAGGCCCTTGATGCAAATCTCATTGGTCTCGTGATTGCCACCCAAATTGAAAATTTCCCCCGGCGTGTGGTCGTGTTCCATCAGTGCCGTCAACCCATCTAAGGCATCTTCTATATCGGTAAAGCACCGCCGTTGCTCGCCGTCGTTATACACCGTAATGGGATGCCCCAACAATGCCTGCTTGATAAACCGGGGCACCACCATGCCGTATTCTGCACTTTGCCGTGGGCCAATCACATTAAAAAAACGCACCATAATCACGGGCAATTTTTTTTCTCGCCAATACGCCAATCCCAGCATTTCACCGACAGCTTTAGACGTTGAATAAATCCATCGCGTCACGGTCGTTGGCCCCAGCAAGCGATCATCGTCTTCGCTAAATGTCGCCGTTCCATTTTTCTTTCCCGCAACCTCTGAGGTTGAAGCCAAAAGCACGCGTTTCTTTTCCTTATTCGCCATTTCCAATAGGAGTTCGGTACCTCGGATATTCGTGGTCAAAGACTGCAAGGGATTGTTGATCACGTAATTCACACCCACAGAAGCCGCCAGATGATAAATGACATCGCTCCAATCAACCAAGGGCCTGAGCGTTTCTGGATCGAGCACTGTGCCCACTTTCATTTGAAACCGCGGATTGCTTTCGAGGTGTCGCACATTGTCCAGGTCTCCTGTTGAAAGATCGTCCAAAACATAAACTTCGTGATTTTGCTTCAAAAGCCGTTCGGCCAGATGAGAACCAATAAAACCTGCACCGCCCGTAACCAAAAACCTCATGTATTCATTCCTTTCCCATTGCCGAGCCATGCCCATCCCTCGGCAAATGCAATCCCATCTCTTTGGCAACGCGATACACCAAAACGCACTGATCCGCCAAAAAACACCTAAATATAAGGTCTCGAATGATGAAAGGCAATGGGAAATCCACGCCCGCGCTCCCATTCACCCCCGAGATGCGTTTGCCTGAGCTTGCCCATCTCTTCGCGCTTGCTTTGCAATTTTACTCAGCGGACAAAAAGAGAAATCGGCCAATAATCGGCGCAACCGGGGTTCTGTCGCTCTCAAATTGGCGTAGTGCGTCACGCGCGCCTTCCAATAAAACTCGACGCGCGGATGATCCGCGTCGAGTTCCCAAGGATGGAGATAAAAAATCACAGCCCGCCCGAGTTTGCCCACAGCCCGCATATTTGCACGGCTCACAAAATAGGGCAACACGCGAAAATACGCGCCGCCCGTCACGGGCAATCGCATCTTTCCCACTTGGCGCACAGACATTGGAATTTCGCAAATCGATCCGGCAGGGGTCTGGATCACGCGCGGTGCCAAATCAAAATCCGGAATCCCATAGCGCCAGTTGTGTATGGGAAAAATACTCGAATCGCACTGAAAGCCGAGTTCTGCCAAAATATCCAAGGCCCATAGAGATCGCCGCGTAATGGAAAAATAGGCTGCGCGATATACCCTGATGGGTTGCGCGATCACATTGGAAATCACAGCAGAAGCCCGCTGCGTTTCTTCGCGAAATCGCTCGGGCGTCATCTCATAGACCAAGTCGTGAGACCACCCGTGACATCCCAATTCGTGACCTTCATCCGCGATGCGACGTATCAAGTTGGGGTGATTTTGCGCGACCGGTCCCAAAACAAAGAACGTGCCCCGCACGCCAAATTCCGCCATGATATCCAACAAGCGATGGCAACATCTTTCAACGCGCGGTTCAATGCGCGCGGATACCTGATCGGATATCGGTATACCTTGGTACCAATCTTCGACATCGACTGTAAAAGCGTGGCGCATCATGCTCTGCTTTGCTTTAAAAGGGCCAGCAACTGTTCGCCGCTCTTTTTGAGGGCATACCGCGCGATCGCCTTTGCGCGACCGGCAACCCCCATGCGACAGCGCAAGGTCTGATCGTCGATCAGCGCGCCCAAAAATGCGATCCATTCCGCGTCTGTCTCAGCCAAAAAACCCGTTTCTCCATGCGCGACGATTTCTCGATTGATCCCCACCGGACTTGCGACCACGGGCAAGCCCATGGCCATGTATTGCAGCAATTTGTACCCCCCTTTGCCCCGCGTAAACAGGTCGTCGGGCAGGGGCATCAAGCCAATGTCAAATGTCTGCATCAGGCCGACTTCGGTCTCCAATGCCCAGTCCGAGCGCGTCACCCGCAATGCGTCCACATCAAAATCGCCCGCGCCGATCAAACGCAATTCCAAATTGGGATATCGCTGTGATAGGGCGGCCAGCGGATCTCGAATCAAATCCAAATACCGCGTGGTCCACGAGCTCCCGATCCATCCCAACGCCACCTTCTCACCCGTGGGTTTCTTTGCCGGGGCATAACGCTCGGTATCCACAGGCCCCGTGATTTGTGACACAAAGGGGCAAAAGCGGGTCGCAAACGCGGCGGTGTACGCATTTTCTACAATGGCGTGGTGAGCCGTTTGCAACATGGCGGGCACCTTCGATGCGCGCCTTCGGGTACGCAACCGATTGATCCAACTCGCATCGGGATTTTCAAGCGTAAAAATCGCGTCGTCGAAATCAAAAAAAATTTTGTGCCTGTACCGCTGCAACAAGCGCGGTATGGGGAAGGAAAACAAGGCTTTTTGAATCAGTATCGCGTCGTATTGAGAGGCTGTAAAAACGCAAATCCATCCCGTCCACAACGCGCGCAAATAGGACAACACATAATACAAAAGACGCAACAAAATGCCTTTGTCATTGAGTCTGACGAGGCCATTGGGCGTCACCACCCTCACATCACAGGTGACGCCCGCTCGGCGCAGCAGGGGCAAATAATCAAACACCCGCGTGCGACTGCTAGCGGCCAAAGGCCCATACTGCGCCACAAATAAAACGGTCATAAGCGCGTCAAATCCAACCGTGTTGTGTTGTCACCGGCGATCCGGAGTGCTGATTGAACCAGCCCGGTCCGCTTTCCAACGCGACTTCCCGCCCGGTGATGGCGGATTGTTCCGCGGCGAACAGGATTTCCATAATGTGACGCGCCCATTCGCCGTGCGTGGGCGGTTCAATATCCAGGGCAATGGCTTCGGCAAAAGCTTTCCACTCGTTGTGCATAAGCGCGGGCGGATCGTCGAAAGGGACATCTTCCCACTGATTGTCTTTGCCGACTTTGACGTATTTTTCGCCGGATTCGCAAAAGCGCAACGTGCCATTTGCACAGATGACCTGACATTCGTAATTGGGCGCGCCATCGTCAAATCCAACCGCGACAGCAACGCCTGCCAGACCGTTTTTGTAGCGGATAAAGGCCGTGGCCGAGTCATCCGCAGCCTGGTAGTGGGCGCGGGTGCCAATGGCGGCCGAGACGGATACAGCCTGTGAAGCCATCACCCAGGTGAGACGATCCACGACATGGACGCCATTGGTCAACCACATGCCCCCGCCGTGGTAGCGGCTGCGATACTGCGGGCGGCGACCGGCATAGCCCCAGTTTTTGGACATATAACACACGGCAGTAATGACGGGACCCAATGCACCGGAATCCAGTATTTCTTTTGCCTTGATGCTGCTGCCGTAGTAGTGCTGCGTCAAGCCGACCATCAGTTTGACGCGGTTGTCGGCTGCGGCTGCGATCATATTGTCGCACTGTTTCAGGCTGATGGCCATGGGTTTTTCCACCAGAACGTGTTTGCCAGCGTTGCACGCATCTACGGTGAGGCGATGGTGGAGTTGGTGCCCCAAAGTAATGGCGACAGCGTCAATCTCGTTGTCCTGCAAGAGGTCGGCGTGTGAGGCGTAGCGTTTGGGAATGTCGTATTTGCCCATGTATTCGCGGCACTTTTCCTCAATGAGGTCGGCAACCGCGACAACTTCGACGTTGTCCAGCGTTGCAACGGCATCGCAGTGAGACCGCGCAATGCCGCCCAGACCGATAATTCCAACTTTTAAGGTGTCCATCGTGATGCTCCTTTCTATCTTCATAGCTCAGCCTATTTCTGAAAGATGCCGACAAAACTCGATCCGATCAGACCAACCAGCGGCCCGTCGATGCGGCAAAGGCGCAGTCCCAACGGCGGGAAGATGGCAAACACTTCATCGCGGGCGAACCCCGCCCGTTCACCCGCGGCTCGCATCTCCGACGGCGCGTGACCGATCAACGTGAACGAACCCCGGCCACACAAGCGATTTAGAATGTGCAGGGCCGTGGAGGCGATCCGATGAACCAGTGCCGTACGGTTGGACCATACGATCACCAGTCGGCCGGCCAGGCGCAGCACCCGCGCCGCCTCGTGCAGCATGCGTTCGACGGCGTGCAAGTCGTACTGCTGGGCGAACTCCACGTTCACCACGACGTCCGCCATCCCGTCTGCCAGCGGCAGGGCGAACGCGTCGCCGCAGACCGCCGCGATCCCGTTCCGTCTCGCCTGTTTGCACGCCGCCGCGTTGAAGTCCACACCAACGACGCGCTGCCCGGCCTTCGCCAGAGGCAGGGTGACCAGCCCAGCGCCGCACGCAATGTCCAATACCGTGCCACGTTCATCGCTGATGACATCGAGAATCAGGTCCCGCTCCCGAAGAAAGGAGTACTCGGAGAGATAGCCGGACGACTTGGCACTGGACTCGCCGTAATCGGCTCGCAGTGCGTCGTAGATCGCGTCGGCCTCGGTGTCTGCGCGGGTCATGGCCGTCCCCGGGAATGTGTGGAGCGGTTCGGATCGTGCGGCATCGTCGTCCATGGAACCCATCGGCGCAGTCTGTTCAATATACCGTCTATGACCCAAGCGATAGGCAGGGCGACCGCCACCGAAAAGGGCGTCACCAGTCCAATATTGTACCTGGGGAAGCTGCCGGACACGAGCGCGTGGATCGCCAAGATGACGACCGGGCAGAACGTCAACGCCAGCAGTACGGTTCGGTTTCGGCGCGTTCCCCATGCAAGGCTGCAGAAGATTCCCAACGCAAAGATGACACCCCAAATCGGCCTAATGCCAAATAAGTACGCGCTCGGTCTATATTTGTTTATCCCTCGCCACGCCAAGGGAACGGAGACAGCCAAATGCTTCGGGAGGTCGGACCATACGCGAGCCAACACGAAGCCGAGCTGATCCTTCGGCGCCACGCCCGCCAGCAACTCACGTCCCCAGCTTCTTCGTTTCTCAAAGTGGTCTGGATGACTATAATGCAAAGGAGCCACTTCAGGTCCGAACACCTTGGTCGCCAACTCATATCCTTCTACCGAACTATAGTACAGAAAGGCGGCAGTCCACTGAGTCCAAGTCATGTCGTTGTAGTTAGTCCGTATAGAGAGGACTAACGGTCCGTAGCCTTCCGTGAAGCCCACAAAGCCTCTAGTCGCATAGTTGCGGACGATCCAAGGCATCACCACCAGCGAAGCGCAGATCAGAATGTACGTGGTGGCAACGGCGATTTCACGGCGACGCGACCAATCTCGATATATCCAAGCGACCGCCGCGAGCGGTAGTGCCGCGAGCAGGTATTCATAAGGCGGCCGCGCGAGCATCAGCGCGCCAAGCAAAACCCCGCATCCAACCGCCACAGCCGCTATCCGTCCCTTCGTTCGACTGCTTCCACGTACCAAATAGGCAAGGCAGACGTTGACGCCGGCGAAGAGCGGAATGACCAGATTCTCGGTGAGAAGATAGGTATTGTAGTACGCATAGTCATCCACCACGAGGGCGACCAATCCACTGAGATGGGCAACCATGAGACGCCCGGATACAAGCCGGCCCGCGAGCCAAGCAAGTCCTATCGCGATGGCACCTAGGAGTGTCTCTATGTATAGCGCGAGGTTATCAGGCCTCAACCTACTCAACCTAAGCTCCACGCCGGCGGAATCCCAGCTTTCTTCGGCTAGGTACTCCAGGAAATCAGCGAAAGCCGGATCGAGATGCATCAACATGCTCAGCCACAAGGGATAGAGTGGACGTCTCTCTAATGACGAGTAGGGCCAAATCCGCATGGCGTTCGGGGTGGCGTTCGGGGGGGGGGGGCGACAGCCAGTACGACCCCGACCCGTGAAAAACGGACAAGGCGGCTCTCATGTAAGCGTACTCGTCGGCATCCGTGGCCGTGAAAACCGTGGCATGCACACCAAGTGCGGTATAGACATGCGTGCCCAGCAAGGACGCGAACACAAGCACATGGAAGAACGCCTGCCAATTCATTCGCCCGCTTACCCAAGTGCCTCGCCGAAGCCAGTTCCAACAACTCAACGATCTCATTTTTCTCTCTCCGTGTGTCATGGTGGCTTGTCGTGGAATGCTCACTCAGTAGTCCGCGAGGTATCGGCACAATCGCGGGCCAAGGCCATCGGTCACGATCTTCGGAAGCGCGCGCCACAGCCTCTGCACCGGCGCGTATCGTTGATAGAGGTCGGCCTTTCGGTCAGAGAGCCAGAGGACGGGGATGGGGACAGCACCGAAACCCCGCTTGAACCGGTAGACCCCGTCGCCAACCGGGGAACGGCCAAAGTCCACGATGGCCGCGCCCGCGTCCAGAGCGTGCTCAATCAGCCCCCAGAAGAGCAGGTCGCCCGGCCGGTCGGTGCGCAGCCGCGACCCCGACCAGGGCACCCAGGCAAGCGGCCCGTCGCGAAGCCAGAGCATGCTCGCCAGTGCCTCGCCGCCGGCGCCCTTGCGAACCACCAGTATCCGGGCGTCAAGCTGGTCGATCAGGGTCTCGAACAGCGCCGTCGGCATCATCGGCGCACCATGCCGGGCGAGGGTGGCGGACAGCAGACCGCAGAACACCTCCACCGCGGCCGGCCCGGTCTCTTCGGCGACTTCGAGCCCGGCCTTGCGCGCGCGCCTGACCGCCTTGCGGGTCGTCCTGTTCAGAGCCTGTTCCCAAACGACATCGCGATCGTGGCCGAAGGCCGCGAGATCGAGCCGGAGCACCGCGGGCGCGCCGAGTGGGGGATCTCCTTCCGGCGCCGCCAGCGCACGGATGTTGAACGAACGGCCCGCCATCTCCCGCGCAAGCACCCGCGCTTCGGTGGCGTTCAGGTCGGCGTAGCTCAGACCGGGCAGATAGGAGAACACGGGCGCTCCGAAGAACTGCGGAACGACCGCGAACCGGCCCTCCCGTCGCCAGCGATAGACATCGCACAACACCGACCGCCAAGCCGAGACGAACCTCGGACTGTGGCCTGCGCTCAGGCGACTTTCGGCTTCGGTTTGCATAGATCGATTTTCCCTTTTCTCTACCCTCTGTCGTTCGTTCGAAGACCGGTCGTGGTACCATACCGCACTCGCCGGCGCGGCCCGTTCCAGGCACTGTCGATGAACCAGACGATGGGCAACGCTGCACCGACCGACAGGGGCGTCACCAGTCCGATGTTGTAGCGAAAGTAACTGGCGGATACGAGCGCGTTGAGCACCACAATGACGGCGGGGCAGAACATCAACGCGAGCAGGACGCGCCGGTTTCGTCCGGTGCCTCGGACGAGGCTGAAGATCAACAACAACCAGCAAGCAATACTGAACCACGGGTCCGGAATGATGGACGGCCGTAGTACGGCTCTGCGGGTGGAGGGCTGCATGCCCCTCCAGGCCAGGGGCATGCCCACTGCCAGATGTTTTGGCAGGTCGTTCCATACCTGCGCCTTCATGAGGGCAAACCCTTCTTCCTTCGGCACACCGCTGTTGAAAAACTCCCGGGTCGCCTGCGAACCTCGTTTAACGGAGCCGTCCAGATAACGCACGGTTTCTTGATCGAACAATTGAGCGGCAAGCTTCGGACCGCCGCCATGAGTCCAATAAACAAAAGAAGCGGCCCACTGCCGCCACGACATTTCATTGTAGGAGAGCCGATTGGCTAGGATAAGGGAAGCATAGCCACTTGTGAGACCCACAAAGCCCCCGGTCCGGTAGTTGTGGACCACCCAGGGTGCGACGACCAGCGAAGCACTGCTCAGAATGCAAGCGAGGGCGATGGCGTGAGCGCGATGGCACTGACGATCCCGAAAAATCAAGGCGATTGCCGCGAACGGTAGGATCAGCAACAGGTACTCGTAAGGCGGCCTGGTAAGAATCAGGGCACCCAGCGTGATGCCACATCCGGCTGCCACAATCGCATTCCGCCGCAATGTCCCTCCTCCTACCACCAGCCAAGCGAGACAAACGTTGACCCCGGCGAAGAGCGGGATGACCAAAGCCTCGGTCAAAATAGAGGTAGTATACTCAGCATATTGATCTGCCCAGAGCGCGATCAGCGCGCTAAGGTGGGCGACCGAAAGACGTTTGGACGCAATCCAACCCGCGAGCCAAACGAGCACTATGCCGATGCTTCCCAAGAGTGCTTGCGCATAGTAGCCGATATTGCCCAGCGGCCTGCAGAGGGCTTCGGTTTGGGAAGCGGGAAGGTGCTTATTTGCAAACGTACACTCCAGGAAATCGTAAAAGGCAGGGTCAATGTGCATCAACGTGACCAGCCACAACGGATAAAGCGGAACGATTTCCCCTGATCGGTAGTTGAAATGAGATTCAAGAAAGACGCTCAAGGCATAATCAGTATAGTATCTCTCATCGGGACGCATGGTCTCCATATGCCAAGACGGATCAATGCCGGCATGAAACTGTACGGCCAACAACGACATGAACACGAGAACGTGGAACAACGCCGCCAACCGCGGCGAAATTCGGGCCATGGCTACTTTGTGTGCGTCGCGCATCCGCATTGTTTACTATCCCTGATTACCCATCAGTCTTTGGAAAATGGTACGTAGCCTCCCAAGTACGACGCCCCTCGCTTGGAATGTATTGGCCGGTTCAAATGGTGGCTATGCCGTAGTCTGGAAGCTCTCGTACCGCACGGCATTGTCCATCCAACAGAGTTCCATGTTCGTCGAACGAGAAGTCGAGGTTGTCAAACCCGTACTGCTTCCGTTCATCGGGAAGTGCGTCCTTGTCAGTGGGGATGAGATGCAGAAAGAACCGGGGTCGGATATCATCACTGACGCAGTTTTTCTTGATGTAGATCAGCCTGTTCTCCATGGTAGTACACCTCAAAGTAGGAGCTCGCCAACAGTTGGGCATCCTCAATGTTCACGTCACCGGTTCAGAGTCCAAGGGAGTCCTTTGAGCGCGAAGACCGCCGGCCGATTGTCGTACCGAACCGCCCAGTACATGGCAAAGTGGCCGTTCGCGTCGCGTGCGTCAGGATTCGCTCCGGCATCCAGGAGCGCGGTGAGCACCGAAACGTCATCGTTCCGCACCGCCCAATGCAGCGGCGTGGCACCGTCCCTTCGTCGCGCGTTTGGGTCAGCCCCGGCGTTCACCAGTGTGAGAACTGCCGGAACGCCGTTCTTCCACGCTGCCCAATGCAGCGGCGTGGCGTCGGATTCGCCTTGCGCGTCAGGGTCGGCCCCGGCGGCGAGCAACGCGGCAAGCACCGCCAGGTTCGTGTTGTACCAGGCCGCCAGGTGCAAAGGCGTATCGCCGAAGTCGTCCCGAGCGTCGACATCGGCCCCGGCGCCGACGAGTGCTTCGAAGACCGCCGGGTCGTCGGTATTGCAGGCTGCCAGATGCAAGGCGGTGTTGCCGGCGTTGTCCCGTGCGTCGACATCGGCCCCGGCGCGCAACGCGGCAACTACGGATGAATGACGGATGGTTGCCATATGCAAGGACGTATAGCCGCGTCGGGAGATCAACTCCTCCAGCTTAGCCCGGGCCTTCGTATGGCCGCGCTCGGCGGCCTTCCTGTACCATTCCGCGGCCTGTACGCCATATTGGGGCACGCCGAATCCCTCGGCGTAGATCACGCCGAGACCGTACCAAGCCTTGGCGTTCCCCTGTGCGGCGAACGCCCAAAGCTCCTGCACCACGTCGGCAAGTCGGGCATCCCCAAGATAGCCCCTCGAAACCAGTGCGTGGCCGGATTGGTTTCTTACCCCCAGGTCGGCACCGCCATTGATCAACGCCACGATCACCGCTGCATTGGGGTTGCTCTTGATTGCCAGATGCAGGGGCGTGCGGTTTTTGTCGTTCGGGTCGTTCGGATCGGCACCGCCATTGATCAACGCCACGATCACCGCTGCATTGGGGTTTTTCCAAGCCGCCAGGTGCAGGGGCGTGCGGCCCGGGTTGTCACGCAGATTCAGGTCCGCGCCGGCATCGATCAACGCCCTGATTACCGCTGCATTGGGGTTGGACCGCGCCGCCAGATGCAGGGCGGTGGCACCGGTTTCGTTCCGCGCGTTGGGATCGGCACCAGCATTCAAGCAGGCGACAACGTTCTCGACGGTGGCACTCGCGAAAAACCGTTCGGCGTGCCAATCCTCGCAATCTCCGGCCACCGCCGGTGCCGCCAGGAGCATCAATCCCAGCCAACTCACCATCGCCAGGCCTCTCATCGCCCCGTCTCGGTCAGCTGTTGGTGGCAGTGCGGCAAGGTGAACCATTCGTAGCCCCGCGATTAAGTGGCTGTCTGTTTGCATTGATCTCTCCCGGTCAACCGTTCATGGCAGTGCGACAAGGTGGCTCCTATCCCTTGGCGTCGTCGAACAAGGCCGTCACGTCAACGGCGAATCCTTCTAACAGCCGCGAGGTCGCCGTGTCGCCGCAGGAGAAAACACCGTGCTCCACATAGGCATCCCCGGCGAGGGTGAGCACAGTGACGGTCTCAAAGCGGGAATCGACGATCCAGTATTCCGGGATGCCTGCCTCCGCGTAATCCGTGCGTTTTGCGACGAGATCGCGGTTTGGATCGTCCGAGCTGACGACCTCTACCGTCAGGTCCGCACCCAGCCAGAAGCGATTCTGGTTGCGGGAATCAGAACGGTCGCGGAGCAGCAGGAGGTCGGGCTCACGGAACTTGCCCTCCCGAACGCGCATTCGCAATCCCGAGAACAAGACGATCCCTCCTCGAGGTTTAAGATAGAGCTTGAACAGGTCATAGAGGAAGGCAATAATGATTTGGTGCGTGGTGGTGGGCATGGGCAGTTCCTCAATGTGACCGTCGGTGAACTCGATCAAGCGGCGGGTTCGATCCGTAAGCCACAGATATTGCTCGTCGCTCCAGCAGCCCTGGGACGGCATAACGTCGCACAAGAGGGCGTTCAGTGCGTCTTGGGTGGTCGTTGCGGTCATTGTGGTCATTGCGTCGTCCTCGCTCTTAGAATGCTCGCAGATAGTAGCCGTTGCAGCCCAAAGGCGTTAAGCAATCCTTTTGTTAGGGCCTCTTAGGACGGTAAAAATATAACGCCCAGCGTGAGCAGAGCAGTGGCGAAGGGTCGTCACCCCGTGCCGTAGCATCGTTCGTAGCATTGCGACAAGGTGGTCCATTCGTAACCTCGCGCCCGCAGGCGTTCGCCCAGCGCAGCCAAGTCGTCGAATCCGCGCTGCCGGTGCCGCACCAGTGCATGAGCACCCTTTAGCCACAGCGGCAGGGAAGATTTTCCAATCCGACCGTCGGGGACTAAATCCACCATGTGCATGTCTTAGATCAGCAGTGCCGGCAACGACGCCACGCGCTCGAGCAGCGACTCGACAAACTGCCCCATGAGCTGCCGGTAGGAGTGCGTGAACGGAATCCCCAGGGTGCGCCAGTTCGCGACCGGAAACTCCGCCAGCGCATCGTCGATCATGAACCAGTCGCCGCGGCGAAACACCTTGCTCCTATGGTTGCCGAGGCCGAAGCCAGGCAGGATCGAGGAATCCCACGCGAAGCCTTCCTCCACCAGCACTGAAAAGATCTCTTCTGTCAGACGATAGATGGGTGCCCGGTATCCACGCGGCCGCGTGCCGGTAAACTTCTCAAACGCGGCGATGCTGCGTCGCAGGCTCTCGGCCGTATCGCAGGGAGCCCTATGGTCGTAGCAATGGAGCTGCAAGTCGGCACCAGCCTCGACGAGGCCTGCGCACAGGTCCGTACGCTCGGTGAACAGGCACCCTTCCACGAACGCTGTCAACGGCAAGCGGGCATCTCGAACAGCGTCAAGCAGGTCGGGAAGCCGATCAAGTGCGTCGGTTCGGCTGCCGTTGTAGTCGTGTTCCACGTCAATGGACAGAACGGCCATCTTCGTTGGTGTCCGCCGTCTCGCGACCTTATGCATCGCGGTGTCAAATACCTTCCGACGCATCTCATTACGTCCCCTGTGAATCCCGAAGGTCAGGCCAAAAAGCAGCACCGGGGGTTTTTAAGACAACTTCTTAGGGTCTCTTAAGGTTTCTGACAACATTTAGGGGTCGCGGCTGCCGTCCCTTTCGCCTGTGAAGTCAGATGCCGATGTGCGGGCCATATCTTCACCGCCAGCACCACCGGTTTTCGCGGCCTCTGACTTGTGCTGTTCCAACTCGTGCTTGAGTATGGATACTTCCTGAACCAGATTTTTGATCTTGTTGGAAAATTCGCTGACTTTAACGGACAGTTGCAGGATCAACAACGCACATAAGAAGAACCCGAAAAACAGTACAACCGACACGACATCCCCGATGCGAAGCCAGTTCGCAACGGCGACCATCGGGGTAAGCCACCATCCGTACGTCATGAACACCAGTGCCACCATAATCCACAACGCGGCGTAGCGTTCCTGCAACCGGCACCTGCGAATCAATTCGATGACGAACCCCGAGATCAGTAATCCACAGATGAGGGCAAAATAAACGTGGTGAACGGGAACGTTCACATCCATCTATCTCCCCCCCCCCCCCCGCAAATTTTGCGCGTACTGGAGACAAACAACGACAGTGTAACCTTGAACATGTACCAAACCGGCGCGACGCCCCGGTGCAGCCGCCCGCTCACGTGATTGTGGTACATGTAAACCGGCACTTCGCACAGCTTGAATCGACTGCGAATGAGGGTCAAAAGCACGTCCGCGTCGGGAAAGTCATAGGGATAGAGATCGCCGCTCAAGAAGCGCATGCACTTCCGGTTCATCCCGACGTATCCCGAAGTCGGGTCGGATATCGATGCGCGGGTCAGGACGTACAGCAACGCACGGAATAGACGAATCCCGATCTTTCGCAGCGCGGTTCCCTTGTACAGCCCCCTCTGCGGCGGAAAAGGCGTGCTATCGTGCGCCAAAAACCTCGACCCGATGACGAAATCGCAGTCGTGTAACTTCCGACGGATCATCGGCAGAAACCGGGGGTCGTGTTGTCCGTCCCCATCCACTTGGATCAAGTACTCGTATTCTTTGGCGACCGCGTATTTGTAACCGGTCTGTACCGCGGCACCGTAGCCGAGGTTTGTGCACAGGGTGATTGTCGGAACGCCATGTCTGTTCAGGATTTCGAACGACTCGTCGGTTGAGGCGTCGTCAATGGCGACGAGATCGTAGCGTTCCCGCCGAGCGACCTCAATCAATGGCGTCAGCATGCGCTTGAGGTTCTTCGCTTCATTGTATACTGAAAAAATAACCAAAACCGGCGATGTCTTCAATGACAGGTTCCTCCGCCGTTATTTAGCCGGCACCGCGCAATGATCCAGAACAGGCCAGCCGCGGCCATTGAGGCCAATCGGATGGTCACGGCGGCCAGGGCGGCTGTCCCGGCCGGCGCGCCGAACCCCGCGACGATGCCGGTGAAGCTTGCTTCCATCAGGCCGAAACCGCCGATGGACTGCACCGGAAATGCGGCGACCAAGTTGCTGCCGGCTGCCGCAAAGCCCAATTCGGGCAAGGCGATGTCCAGGCTGACCGCCTGGCCGAGCGTCCAATACGCAGTCAGGATGGCCGTCCAGATGAGTAGGGTCGGAACAATGCAGCGCAGCACGACGCGACGATGGCGGACGTCTTCGATCCAATACCGCGCTTGGTCCAGAGACGTTAGCAAACGGCGGCACCTGCCCCGCGCCCGCCCGATGCCGATGACGAGCCTAGCAGCGAGGCGCAACCAGACGTGCAACGTCACTAGTCCAATCAGGGCCAACAGGCAGACCACGACCGCCAAGGCGAAAAACGCAGCCCGATCCTCATAAAGACCGAAGGTTGCCGGTATCGTCAGGAGCAGGCAGGCCGCGACAACCGCCACATCGAGCAGGCGCTGTACCGCCGCACAGGCGACCGCGGTGACGGCGTTCCATCCATAAGCACGCCGCATGGCGGCACCCCAAGCGACTTCGCCCAGACGCATGGGGAGCGCGATCAACCAGATCGCGTGCCAAGCGGTAACGCGCATGGCCGTGGGAAACCCGCTGCCCTCGTCGGCGGTCAGATACATGCGAACGGCACTGAACAGACTTTCGAGCGCGAACAGTGCCACGCCCGCTCCAACGAGGGGCCATGAAATTTCACCCATGGCGGCAAGCGAGTCCCAGTCTAACTGCGCCACGACGAGACAGAACAGTGCCAAACTGACCGCGCCGGCAACGCCCCAAGTCAAGGGGCCGGCGCGGCGCGCCAACTTCGCAAACTCGGATAAGTCACGGGATCTGTTTGTAGAATCCATGGAAGCGGTCTGTTCAATACCTTGTCAATAGTAGCGGGCAGATCGGCAACGACTCAACCGGCTTGCACGAGGCCGACTATTTGATAATGGCGTCACCTGCTCAAAAAAAAGAAAAGGTGAACACGGGTTCGAGAAGATGAGCAAAGTCAGTATAAAGGTCAAGTCTATACGCTGCGAATCCCGTCCTGCCCCAAAATACAACCACAGCATGGGCAAAGCCTATTTGCCTTGCAATGTGAAAAATTGTGGTCTCAGATATTCGCCGGGAATGCGCGAGCCGAGGTATTTTTGATTCGGATCTCGATTGGCAATGGCTTCGGGAATATCCCCTTCCCAATCGTCTGGAACAGCGGTGGTGGCGCGCCTGTGCCATGCCAGAATCAGGGTTCTGCGCTCATCCGTGTAATTTCTTCCAGCGGCATGCAGCACGCGGGCATCGCCCAGAACCAGCGAGCGGGCAAAGACGGGCACATAGACTTGGTCGGGGTGGTCGCTGAACATGATCGGGTGATCTTCTTCTATGAATCGGGCGCCTTGTTCATGCGCTGGCACCAGTTGATCGTGGATCGGAATGCGCCTCAGATGCGTGCCGGGGATGACTCGCAAACAGCCGTTTTCAACCGCGGTATCGGTCAGATAGTAGTTCAGAAATATGATCTGCGGCCATGGCGAGCAACTGAGGGGATCGTTCCATTGCATCCAGTCTTGATGCCAATAGAGCGGTGGCCCCTTGGGTTCTTTGGTGAGAATAATGATCCCGCCATTGCTTTTGAAATCGCCAAAGCCCAATTGTTCGAGTGCCCGCCGCGCAGGCACCCAGTCCAGCAACTTTTGGATGATCGCATTGTCTTCGCCCCGCACATTGACGTGCTGACCTTGGTATTTGAAATCCTCGGGCGGGTCGTGATCCGCGATTAAACGCTCGGATTCTTCGCGCAATTCCCCTATAAATTCGTCCGTCAAAATATCGTCGATAACGCAATACCCATCGCGGAGCATATTTCCCCGCGTTTTCCGGGCGGTTTCAGGTGTCATGTGATTCTCCTTTTGAAACCAACATTGACTTTGCGCTGGGAATTTGTACATTAAACTCGCTGTGCAGATCGAGAATGAAATCCCAAAAGCTGTCGCATAAGTGGTGTTGCCCGATCCAAGACTGCATCGGATGCGAGTTTGAGTTGATCTTGCTGGGGTTTGAGCACCGAGCGGCTGAAAAAGCCCAGCAAGCCCACGCGTTCGCGGTCGGTTTGGTTTGCGCCCGATCCGTGCCAGACTGCGCCGTTTAGAATGATTACAGAGCCTTTTTTGCCTTCTATCTGTACTTCGTCATTGTAAATACAGTTTCTTTCAGGCGCGCGGTTGAGCCGTTGGTGGCTGCCGGGAACACACCGCGTGGCCCCGTTTTCCACGCCAAAATTATCCAAAAACCAGACGCTGTTGGCAACGAGAGGGAATGATGGGCGAGGAGTAGGCAGTTTTCCCAGGGGGGAATCGATGTGCAACCCACCCGCAGGCGCGCCCGGCCCAATGATATTGCCCGTGAACGAACTCAAGATCAAATCTTCCCCCAGCAAATACCGCTCGGCTTCAATGACGCGCGGATGTTGAATCGCCCGTTCAAACCGCTCGTGTTTGTTCACCAAGTTCCAGACCCGGCGGCAACCCTCGCCATAGCCGTAATCCCGCTCGGCTTTTATATCTTCTTCAGCAAGTGCGAGCACGATGTCCCGCAGGTCATCTGCTTCATCTGAAGAAATTACATTTTCCAAGAGCAGAAAACCCTGTTCGTCCAGTCGGCTCTTGTCACTTCTCGTCAGCATGTCGCTTCCCTTTCACCAAAAGCGAGAACCGCAACGTGAGACAAAACAATCTCCCGCGTTGGATGAGCCATGTATACTCACAAAAGGGGTGCCTGTCAATGTCAAAGCATCGCCCTTCACCTCAGAGCCTCAACCCGGTCTGCCGCTTTGTTGCAAAATCTCTACCAATAGGACGGATGGCAGTGGATAAAGAGAAATTTGCAAGGCGCGTTTCTCAGATCTTAAACCCCATGTCTGTCTTGGCGATTGTGATCGCGCTGGTGTCTGTCAAGACGTCTGGGTCGGATATTTGGATCGCCGCGTTGATCGCATTCTCTTTTGGCGCGATCATTCCATTGTGCGTAGTTTGGCGCATGCGCCAACGGGGCGAGATCGGCGAACTGTTTATTCCAGAACGCATCGACCGCCTGCGCCCACTTTTCCTTTTTATGGCGAGTTCCTGGCTGGGCGTCGGCGTTCTTCATCTCATGCACCCGCCGCCGGCTTTGGGCGCGCTGATGGTCTGTGTTGCCGTTCTGAGTGCCCTCGCGCTCTTGATAACGACGCAGTGGAAAATCAGCTTACACGCCGTGGGGCTTTGGGCCGGCTGTGCAGTTGTGATCGCCTTATACGGCAGCAGTGGTTGGTGGGCTGTTCTACCTGCGGGAGTGGCTTCTTGGGCGCGACACATGCTACGGGTTCACTCTGTGCCCCAAATTTTGGCGGGTGGCATTGTGGGCGCGGGGGTTACTTTTCTCATTTTCAACGCCGTGCTCAACGCATAAATTTCGCGTGTTGTACACACCGGAGGGACAATGAAAATCAAGTCTATTGAAGCTGTCAATATTGCCATGCCACAACGGAAATCGACAACACCCGCACGCCGTCCGAGTTGGCGACAGTCATCGCCGATTGGCCTGCCGATGAATAAATATCCAGCGTTTCCGCCCGATGTGCCGAGCAAATCGCCCGGCATTGGGGGGCGGGCCGTGTGGGTTAAAATCACCGCTGAGGACGGCACATGGGGCCTTGGGCGAACCGGATTTGGCGAACCCGTTGCCGCATTGGTCGATGCTTTTTACGCCCCCTTGTTGGAAGGCCGCGATTGTTTTGCCACAGAGCATCTCAACGACATGATGTGGCGGGCGTCCAAAAGGCACGGTTCGCTGGGCTTGTCGGCCTGCGCGCAAAGTGCGATAGATCTCGCCCTGTGGGACTTGAAGGGAAAACTGCTCGGCCAACCCGTTTACAGATTGCTCGGCGGGCCATCCCGCGAAAAAATTCGGTGTTATTGCACCGGCGATGACCTCGATTGGTCCATTGAACTTGGATTTGAGGCGTTTAAAATCACGAACCCCGTGCATTATGAACAGGGCATAGCGGGGATAAATATCATGGAGGAAAAAGTCGCCCATGCCCGAGAAACCGTGGGCAAAGGCGCCGAGTTGATGATCAATCCCGTGATGGCATACGATGTCGAATTTGCCATTCGCATGGCCGAACGGCTCAGGCCATATCAATTGCGCTGGATGGAAGAACCGCTGTTTCCCGAAGATCTCGAAGGACACATTCAATTGCGAAAAGCCGTCCCATGGATCCCAATCGCAACCGGCGAAGACCACCACACGCGGATACCCTTTCGCCAACTCGTGGAAAATCGCTGTGTCGATGTCGTGCAACCCGATTTGCACTGGTGCGGCGGCATGACCGAAGCCGTAAAAATTCACCACATCGCCGAGGCCGCCGGGATTAAGAGCAGCCCGCACGGGGGTTGCAATTCAGCTTATGGACAGCATTTTTGCTATGCGATGCCCGAATGCACCCTGTGTGAGTTTCATTTGAGTACACCCGTGGGGGTACCGCTTCACGAGGTGGCGCGATTGCCGGGCGTGCCCGTGCCAAAAGACGGCTATGTCGTGCCATCAGACGCGCCGGGATTTGGGTTGGAAATTGCCGAAGATTGGATCGCGCCCTGGGATCATGCCCGATTGACCACCGGCGGCGAGCACGTGATTTTGTGAGGGGAGTAACCATGAATCAACTCGTCCGCCAAGACGGTCAATTTATGCCCCTCGCTTCGGTGACAGCGTGGGAAGAAACGCGCGCGCTCGCGCTCGATGCCGCGCAAAAAATTATGGGGCCACTGCCGGGCAACGAGAAGCGATGCCCGCTCGCCGTGGATGTGGCAGAAGAAGTCCATTGCGGCACCTATGTGAGACGGTTGATCACTTACGCGGCCGAACCCGGCGACCGGGCGCGGGCGTATTTGCTGATTCCAAAACCCGCCCTGGATGGACAGGCGTGTTCGGCCATTTTGTGCCCGCACCCGACGCATGCGGTGTTGGGATATAAAACCGTGGTGGGACTGGGGGATCGCCCCAATCGGAGCTATGCCCGTGAATTGGCCGAGCGCGGTTTTGTGACCCTCGCACCGGCCTATCCCATGCTGGCGGGGTATTGGCCCGATGTGTTTGGTTTGGGGTATGAAAGCGGCACCATGAAGGCGATTTGGGACAATGTGCGCGCGATTGATTTGCTGGAAACACTGCCGTTCGTCAGGCCTGGGCCCATCGGCGCGGTTGGGCATTCTCTGGGTGGACACAATGCGGTTTATACCGCGGTTTTTGAGCCGCGCATCGGCGTTGTGGTGTCGAGTTGTGGGTTGGATTCCTATGTGGATTACAAAGACGGCGATCTCGCCGGCTGGACGCAGAATCGGTATATGCCCAAATTGAAGCCCTACGCCCATCGGTTGTGGGATATCCCCTTTGATTTTCACGATTTGATCGCCGCGTTGGCCCCTCGCCCCTGTTTTATTGCCGCGCCGTTGCGCGATAACAACTTCAAATGGCAAAGTGTGAATGCCGTTGTCAAAGCCGCCGCACGCGTGTATGCCCTTTACGGCGCAGCGGAAAATCTGGTCGTGGCACATCCCGATTGCGAACACGATTTTCCCCAGGCGATGCGCGAGCAGGCGTATCAATTGTTTGAGAAACATCTTTGACGTCAGGGGTCGGCCTTTGGCTTGTACCCCGTTCCGTCAATGACCCGCTGCGTTGCCTGTCTGCCGTGCCCGACACAGGCAGGTCGGCTGATGCCTGTGCGCGGATTCGTTAGGAGACCCGATGCAGAGCAAAGTTGCTGTTCTTCGCACCTCGCCGCGCGCGATTTTTGAAGACTACCACCGCCTGCTCAATCTGGCAGAGTATCAAAATGTGGTTGCCAAAGATGTGGAAACCGCGCTCAAGATCAATATCTCATGGCACTTCTTTTATCCCGGAAGTTCCACAACCCCCTGGCAACTCGATGGCGTTATTCGCGCCCTGAAACGGGATGGCTACGACCCGAACCTGATTCACGGTTGCCACAACCGAACCGTGGTCATTGACGCGCGTTTGGGGGAACGAGAAAACAAACACCGCCATGTCATTGAAGCACACGGCTTAAAAAATATTCATCTCTACGAAGGCGAAGAGTGGATCAACGTGCGCGATGCCGTGGGCGACCTCACCAAAAATTTTCTCTGTCTGAACGAGGTCTATCCCAAGGGCTTTCAGATTCCCAAACGCTTTATCGGTGAAAACATCATCCATTTCCCCACCGTCAAAACCCACGTTTTTACCACCACCACCGGCGCGATGAAAAATGCCTTTGGCGGCTTGCTCAACGAGCGTCGTCACTGGACGCATCCCGTCATTCACGAAACCCTTGTGGACCTGCTGAGGATTCAAAAAAAAATCCATCGCGGCGTCTTTGCCGTGATGGACGGCACTTTTGCAGGCGATGGGCCGGGGCCGCGCTGTATGATTCCCTATGCCAAAAACGTCATCCTCGCCAGTGCCGATCAAGTTGCCATTGACGCGGTGGCGGCCAAAATGATGGGTTTTGATCCGCTCTCGATCAAATACATTCGCATGGCACACGACCTCGGCCTTGGATGTGGGGACCCCGCCCAAATCACAATTGCCGGCGATGCAGAAGCCGCAGAAGAAAATTGGGACTTTGTCGGCCCCTATAACAAGATGACCTTTGCGTCTAAAATGCAGCACAAAATCTACTGGGGCCCCCTCAAAAAACCCATCGAATGGTCACTCAAAACCATCCTCGCGCCCTGGGCCTATCTGGCTTCGGTGCTCTACCACGACAGTTTCTGGTATCCTTTTCTCGCCAAAACCAGAATGCAGGATGCGCTCCAAAGCGACTGGGGCCGCCTCTTTCGCAACTGGGAACGCCTCACGCCCGACGCGCGGGGCTTTCCCGATGTGGGGGATGAGGCTTGCGAACTCGAGAAGACAGGTCTGCGTGCCTTATGGGATTCGCTCGGTATTTTGGGATCCTGCATGGTCGAAGCTCCCGAGTTCATCCACCAGAGGAAAAAAGCAGTGCATCGGGGATAAATGGGAGCAAAAGTCCGAGGGGAGGCTTATGGCGAATTCACGAAAAAAACAAAAAAAATTAGCAGTTGTTGGCAATCACCGATTAGGAGGGATGAGATGGCAAATCGCGGAGTTGCGAAAAAAAAAAAGAAGATGTCTGTTTTGAGCGCGGAAGATTGGGATTTTTGGCATGAGAATGGGTATGTGGTGATCCACAATGCCGTGCCGCAGAAAAACCTGAATGCGATGGTGAATGTGATTTGGGAATTTTTGGATATGAATCCCGATGATTCAGAGGATTGGTATAAGTACAAACCCTATACGCGCGGCAACCCGTGTTCGATGATCGCCGCGTCGGGGATGGTGGAAATTTACCAGCATCAGGCACTGTGGGATAACCGGCAGTATCCTAGGGTGCATCGGGCGTTTTCCGAAATTTGGGAAACGGAAAAGTTGTGGGTGTCGCTGGACCGCGCGAATATGAAGCCCCCGTCGCGGGCGGATAAACCCGATTGGCAAAATGAGGGCATGATTCACTGGGATACGGATACGTCTGTGCCCAATGTGCCTTTTGGCGTGCAGGGCGTGTTGTATTTGACGGATACATCGGAGGATCAAGGGGGGTTTCAATGTGTGCCGGGGTTCCATAGTATATTCGAAGAATGGGTCGAGACGCAACCGCCCGATCGCGATCCTCGGCGTCCGGATTTGGATGGGTTGGAAGTGAAGTCAATTCCGGGCAACGCGGGTGATCTTTTGATCTGGCATCGGTTGCTGGCGCACGGCAATGGGCACAACCGCTCAAACAGGCCCCGCTTGGCGCAATACATTACCATGTCGCCCGCAGAGGGACGCAAAGCAGAAGAGCGACAAGAGCGCGTTCGGGCATGGCGGGCGTGCAGGCCCACGTCGCGCTGGCCGGGTGATCCCAGGGATTGGGAACACAACACGCAGAAGCCCGCGAAGTTGACAGAATTGGGTAAAAAGCTGCTGGGACTGACCTCGTGGCATTGAGGAATCGGCGTTGGGAAAAACGAGACATTTGGAGTGCATCAATGGATTTGGGATTAAAGGGAAAGCGGGCCATTGTGACGGGCGGGAGTCAGGGCATTGGTCGGTGCTGTGCATTGGCATTGGCGCGGGAAGGCGCGCGCGTGTGCATTGCCGCGCGCACGCAGGTGAGGTTGGATGCGTTGGTCGCCGAGATCAATGCGGCAGGTGGCGAAGGGCACGCGGTTGCAGTCAACTTGACGCTGCGAGAAAACTGTGAAGCGGTCGTCCGTGAGACCGTCCGCGCGTTTGGCGGTGTAGATGTTCTGGTCAACAATGTGGGTGCTGCGCGCAATGCCGATATTCTGTATCTGGATGTCGCGCGGATCACCGAGGCATTGGAGTTGAAAAGTTACAGTTATTTGCGGATGGCTCAACTCGTGATTCCGCTGATGCGAGAAAACAGATGGGGCCGCATTGTCAATATTGCCGGCGGGGCAGGCACGAGCCCCGCGCGGGGCAATATTCCCACGGGGGCGGCCAATATCACCATTCTAAACATGACGCGCGCGCTGTCCGACGCGGTGTCTGGCGATGGCATTTTGGTGAACGCGGTTTGCCCAGGGCTGACCAATACCCCACGCGCCCGCACACAGCACAAAGCACGGGCAGACCGCGAGGGGCGAAATGTCGAGGCGGTGCTCAAAGATCTGGGCGAGGCATTGCCCGCTGGGCGTATGGCCGAACCCGAAGAGATTGCAAATGTCGTCGCATTTTTGGCCTCTGAGCCGTGTTCTTACGCATTTGGAAGTTCGATTTATATGGATGGCGGTGGTCGAAGGAGCACGCCGTAGGGAAAAGCAAGAAGCAACCACAGATTAAAGGCGAAATAAATAGAGAAGCGGCGATTAACAAGTAGAAGTAACATATCGCCCCCTTCTATCCCATTCCGCGCAAAATCAGGCCAGCCAAAACAATAAACATCGTGACCTGAATGCCGATCACCCATCGCAACATATCCCGAATGTCTGCGCGAATGTCAGCAATGTCTGCGCGAATGTCAGCAATGTCTGCGCGAACGTCAGCGCGGAGGTCGTCAATGCGCTTGTTCATCTGCACCATTTCACCGCGTAACTCTGCAAGTCCAATGCGTTCGTCCAGTTCTTGATCTGTCATTTCAACGCCCTTTGTTTATGCCTTCCCAATACGCAATCCAACCGATCCGTTCCCTTTCTGGGAAATTGAGGCAAGCAGTGAAAATATAAATGCGGACTCGGTCAAAGTCAAACGATTAGAGTGCGAGAATTGGCGCGCACATGACTGGCTGGTGGCTCTGTTTGATGTTGAGGGATAAAGAGACATTGGCTGGCGAATCCCTATATTGACAGTTCAACCATATCCGCGACCTGTTTCACCGGCACAGGTATGCGGATTTTTTTGCTCAAAAGAAAACCGAATGAATCAGAGGTGTGTCTATATATGATGAGACAGAAGAGGTACCGTCGATCAAAGTTGACCTCGCCCTCGGCGCCCTCTCCTGCGAGGAGAGTCAAATCCCCAAGCGTCGAAGATCTCCCCTTCCCCTTTCCTCTCAGGCACAGGAAGAGCCTGTAACGGAGCGAATAACGGGCCGAGGAGAGATCATCTCGCGTCTCGCGCGTTTATTTTTTGAGGGTATAAAATGATTCAGAACAAAAACAGAACATCGCTTTTGCCCACAATCTCGGTGATGAGGCCCGTTACGGTGACGATGTGTCTGGTGGGGTTGATGGTCATTGGGATGGTGGCGTATTGGCGCATCCCCATTCAGGCATGGGCATCGGGAAATGACTGGAATCGGTTTTGGGTGGATGTGGCGCAGGAAAACGCGTCGGTTCAAGAGCGATTTCACACCATTGCCCTGCCGATGGAACGGCACATGCGGACGGTGAGAGAACTCAGCGATATTTACGCGTTTGCCGGCAATCCGTGGGCCGGGGTCGAACTTCGGTTTCATCGCGGCACGGATATGCGAGATGCTTATGTGCGCGTGGCAGACCGACTGGAGCACGCCAAGCTCGATTTGCCCGAAGAAGTGCGCGACCGGATCAAAGTGTATTCGTGGAATCAGGAAACCGACGCCGAGGTGATCTGGACCGGGCTGTCCATCCCGGAGGGAATTGCCAATAAGGAGCAATGGGTTCAAACCCATGTTCTCGATCCGATTGAACGGGTTGATGGCGTGGCAAAAACCAGTGTGTGGGGATTTGAAAACAAGGAAGTTTTGATTCTGGTGGATCAGGAGCGGCTACGCACGCACGGCATTGAAACCCATGAACTCGTGGCCGCGTTGCAGCAGGACAATTTTTCTCTGTCTGGCGGTCATGTTCACGAGGGGGGAAAGCGGTTTTACGTGCGATCCCTGGCGCATTATCAAAGCCTGAAGGAAATTGAGAATATCGCGGTTCAGAGCCGTCACAGCGACACGAAGGTGCGCCTCAAGGACGTGGCCGATGTGGTGTATGCCGCGCCGCCTAGAGATCGGGTGTGGCGCGTGGATGGACAGCGCAACCTGGGCCTGGATGTGTATAAGGAATCCGGTGAGAATATCGTCGATCTGTGCAAGCGCATTGTCGCCAAAATGGAGGATATTGAGGCCAATACCCCTGCGGTGTTCCGCTTGTTTTACAGCGAGGGCAAGCTCATCGAAGACTCGATGGACAACCTCAAAGTCACGGGACTCTGGGGCGGCTTGTTTGCCGCGCTGGTGTTGTTGTTTTTCCTGCGCGCATTGCGGATGACCGCGCTGATTACGCTGTCCATCCCCCTGTGCGTCATGATGACGGTCACCGTGCTCTATTTTATGGGTTGGTCGCTCAATTTGTTGACGATGATGGGGTTGATGGTGGGCGTGGGCATGGTGGTCGATAACGCGATTGTGATTGTAGAGAATATTTATCGCTTGCGGGCAGAGGGTGAAAACCCGCGCGGCGCGTCCATTCACGGCGCGAGCGAGGTGGGACTGGCGATCACGATGGCGACCCTGACCACTGTGGTGGTGTTTTTGCCGATGATGCTGATGAATGACAGCTTTGACATGAAATTTTTGCTGTCGAAAATCGGGATGCCCGTGGTGTTCGCGCTGGTGGCCTCTCTGTTTGTGGCACTGTTGTTTATCCCCTTGGCTGCTCAGCGGTTTGGCGATGCAGTCGTGCGGTCAGACCCAAAGTCCATTGCTTTTGTCCGCCGCGCGTATCAACGCGGCCTCCACTGGGCCATTCACCATCGCCGCGATGCGTTTCTGATCGTGCTGGTTTTGTTTGCCACCATTGCTTTTCCATTGCAGAACGTGAAGAAAACCGATCGGATGAGGTTTTCATCGAATCGCGTGACCATTCGCATGTATGGCCCCAGAAATTTTTCGCTGGAAGAAATGGATAAAATTGCAACCGATCTCGAAGAATACGTGAATGAGCGGCGGGGCAAATACAAAATCAAAAATGTCATGACCTATTTCCGCCGCGGCTACATCAATTTGCGGATGAACCTCGCCGAAGACCCGCATCGAGCGTGGTGGTACGCGGTCTATCGCGGGACGCGCAACCTGATCGGCTTTCCCATCGAGCGGTGGATGACGCGCCAAGAGATCATCAACGAGTTGAAGCGGGAAGTACCGCGCTATGTCGGATTTCGGGTGGCAGTGGAATCGAGGAGCTCGGGTGGGCGAGACCCTTATATCAGCGTGTATTTGTACGGTCCTGATTTTGAAAAATTGGAAGACCTGCTCGGCGAGGTGGAGCGGCGATTGCAGCAAATTCCAGCGGTGACGAGTTTGCAAAGCGATCTGGAATTTGGCAAAGACGAGATTCGGATTCGCGTAAACCGGGCACAGGCCAAAAAGCACGGCATTCCAGCCGAGCGAATCAGCCGCACCCTGGCCTATCAACTGCGCGGTGCGACCTTGCCGCGGTTTCAGACAGACGATCACGAAGTGAATGTGCAACTGATTTTGGATGAATCCGACCGGCAGTCGCTGGCGCAGTTGAAGAATTTCATGTTTGTGACCGACAATGGCGAAAAGTTGCCCTTGTCGAGTTTTGCCACATTTGCAATGACCAAAGGCCCAAGCCATATTTTTAGACACAATGGGCGCAACCGGTTGCGCGTGCGCGTTTATACGACCAAGGCCGATATCGAAGGCATGTATCAAGAGATCGATCGCGTGATGGAGGGATTCACCCTGCCGCGGGGGTACGAGTGGAACAAGGGCGAGCGGTATTCGCAATACAGCCGCGAAAGTCAGGCGATGACCTTTGCCATTATGATGGCGATTACGTTTGTGTTTCTGCTGATGGGCGTGTTATTTGAATCGGTTATCCTCCCCTTTGCCGTGATTTTTTCCATTCCATTTTCGTTTTTGGGGGTGTACTGGGGGTTGTGGCTGACCGGGACGACCATGGATTTTATGTCGAATGTGGGCGCGATTGTGCTGATCGGCGTGGTGGTCAACAACGCGATTGTGCTGATCGATATGATCAATCGGTCTCGCCAAGCGGGGATGGCGCGCGTGGAAGCGATTATGACCGCGGGGCACAATCGCTTTCGTCCCATTTTGATGACGACCTGCACAACCGTGTTTGGGTTGTTTCCCATGGCGATTGGCAGCAGCACGATGATGGGAATGCCCTACGCGCCTTTGGGCATTACGATGATGGGCGGGTTGATTGTGTCAACCGCTTTGACCCTGTTTGTGGTTCCGCTATTTTACGTTTTGTTGGATGATTTGCGCGGGGCACTGAAGCGGATTGCCGCGGTGAGCTTTCGCGGGCAAAGACAATGGGTGGATGACCCGGCGCAGGCGGCGGATTAAAAATCGCAGTAGCCGCATGGTGGCGAGGCAATACCCACCCACGCATCTTAAAACTCGAGCGATGTTGGCTCGATACACACGGGCCGTGCAATTTTGCGCGGCCCTTTTTTTTCGCGAGTTATTCTCGCCTTTGAGTTGTACCCCGCTGTGTAGATTCGTCCCCACAATAGAAGTTGACTATTTGGGGTGAATTTTTAACTTATCTCTGTATTGCGCGAGCGCAGGATGTGAGCCGTTGCAGGGAGACTTTTGTGGGCAAACAAAAAGTTATTTTGAATCCCTTTGTCTGCCCAAGTCGGTGGGAACATCGCCGGGTGCCGATCTCCTGAAGAGGAGGATGAACCTTAATGAATGATCCGAAAAGCGATCCGAGATATGCGATGGGGCGCAGCAAAGAGGAGACCGCGCGTTTGATTCAACAGTCACAACTCTACGAGGGCCTGACGCGGCGTTTTTTTATTGAGGCGGGCATTGGCAGTGGGATGCGGATTCTCGATGTGGGCAGCGGTGCCGGAGATGTGGCATTGGCGGCCGCGGAATTGGCCGGCGCAGATGGCGAAGTCGTAGGCGTGGATGTCAATGCGGCGATTCTCGAGACGGCCCGCGTGCGGGCAAAGGATCAGGGCTTTGCAAATGTCGAATTTGTGGCAGGAGACGCGAGAACGTTGGACCTAGGTAGAGACTTCGATGCCATTGTCGGGCGACTCGTCCTCATGTATATGTCTGACCCCGCAGACGCCCTGAAACAACTCACAACGCGTCTGCGCCCAGAGGGTATCGTCGCGTTTCAAGAGGCGGATTTCACGCCTTTCCAAGTGCTCGTTCACCCAGATACGCCCCTGATGAACGCGCTGATCAATTGGGTGCTCGAAGTGTTTCGGCGTTCAGGTACGCACCTCGGAATGGGCTTGGACCTTCACCGCGCGTTTGTCCAGGCGGGTTTGCCCGAGCCGGCCCTGCATTTTACGGCACCGGTCGGCGGCGCAAAAACGTGGTCTGGCTACCAATTCATCGCCAACAGCATTCGAAGCCTTGCCCCTCTCTTACAAGAGTATGGGATTGCCACGCCTGAGGAGGTCAATATAGAGACACTCGCCGAGCGGCTTCGGCGCGAAGTCGTCGCATCGCAACGCCCGCTCATCTTGCCGCCGCATGTCACCGCTTGGGCACGGCTTGCAACATAAGAACAGTACATATCGGACGAAAACGCCAGATTCTGGCGCGCGTTGCGTCTTCTGGCATTGGGGTTGGGTGGGCTGAGGATTTTAGGTCTGAGTACCCGCCTCAAATAAACCAAAAAGGAGAGGGATGTTAAAAAGGATGTATCGCGTGATGCTACTAGCTCTTGTTGCGGGGATGATGTGGGGCTGTGGCGGCGAGCGCGTGACGCGGTCAGACGAACAGGCCGGACGGCCCTTGAGCAAATTGGCTGTACAACAGGACGCACTACATGCGGTGGTGATCGCCACGGTGGATGAGCATGGCGCGCCGATAAGCGGCGCGCTCGTAGAATTTTCGCGTGCTATTGCCGGGCAAGAGGCAGATTATACGTGGTTGGCATCAACCGATGGGAAGGGTCGCGCGCGGGTAGAGATCGCGTCGGACAATGTGACGGGGTATTACCGCGCGCGCGCGTCACAAGATGGACGCGAGATCGGTTTCTGGTCGAGCATTCCGATCAATGGCGGGTATGAGGTGGCACTCAATTTGCCGATTGGCGGGAACGCGCGCGTGACCGCGTCATCCATGCTGACGCCTCCAAAGCGCGCGATCAAAATCGGCTTTATCTACACCACGCCAAACCGAAAAAACAGTTTGGAGGGCGCGACCTTAGCGGCTATTCAACTCAACGAAGCCGGAGGCGTGCGGGGGATGCCGATAGAACTCATCGATGGTGGTGTGCCGATACAAATCCTCGCGAAAAATAATATCAGCGATACCGAATATGTCGCCGCATTGGCCGAGAAACTGATCGTCCGAGAAAACGCATTCGCGATCGTGGGCCCCAACCGATCGCGCCATGCGGTGATCGTCGCAGAAATTGCACAACGCCACAGAGTCCCGATGATGACCACTTCAGCGACCAATCCGACCATCACCGCTACGGGTGACTTTGTATTTATGGCGGCTTTCACCGACGATTTTCAGGGCGCGGTGATGGCTGAATTTGCCGCCCGAGAATTGGGCGCGAGCCGCGCGGCTATCCTCACGCATCGAGGCGATGTCTATTCGGAGGGCTTGTCGCAAACCTTCACAGACAACTTTGGCGCATTGGGCGGGCACGTGGTGGCGCATCAATTTTACATGTCCGGGGAGACCGATTTCACCGCGCAATTGACCGCCATTGCCCGTGCCGCGCCAGACGTGGTCTTTGTGCCGGGCTTCGTTGACGAGGTCCCACGCGTGGTTCGACAGGCCAAACAAGACATCGGCATCACAGCCGCGTTCCTCGGTGGCGACAGTTGGGACAACTCGGCGTTGGTCGCCGCGGGTGGCGAGGTTTTTGAAGGGAGTTTTTTTAGCAGTCTCTTCTCGTCCCGAGTCGCACCGGGCGATTTAAGTGAAGACGCCCATGAATTTATTGCCGCGTACACGGCGCGGTTCGGCGTTGCGCCCGACGGAGGGGCCGCGTTGGGATATGATGCCCTGCGCCTAGTGGTTCAGGCGATGCGCCGCGCACAGGACCTGACGCCCGAGGCGATTCGCGACCAGATTGCCGCGACCCACAACTACAGCGGCGCGACATTTATCTCGGGCTATGATGAAAACCGACACACCGCGAAGAGCGCGATCATCAACCGCATCGCCAATGGCGAGGTACAGTTCCACACCGTGATCTCGCCGTAGTGATTTCATTGCGCCGCGACTGAGCTTGGGTCGCGAGATGGAGGCGGGATAATAAAACATGGAGGGATTCAGATGAAATACGCAATTGACGCCATCTATGAAAATGGCATGTTCCGACCCAGGCAACCCGATACAATCGGAATCTCCGAAGGAAAGCTCGTCCGCATCACTATTGACGATGAAACAGAATCGGAATTTTTGAAACTGGCAACTCGTATCTACGATGGTCTTTCCGACAAAGAGATCGATGAAATCAAACAGATTGCCCTTGATCGCTGTAACTCCTTTGGCACAAGGCATGTTGATTGATGGCTCAAACATTTTTAGAACGCGCTCAAGAATCTCTCCGAAAATAAGTTGGATATGCTCGGTTAAATACAGGCGTTCATAACGACGGGCTATCGAGTCTCAGGCGGTAATTTATCACTTCTTCATCCGTAAGACGTGCTGGAGGAACCAACTGATAGTGCCTTTCGGAGACTTTTCGCACTTCGCCATCTAATAACTCTAATTCAAATAGTGCGATTACATTTTCTTTCAAAAACTGAGCAGCAATTGCTCTGCAAACCAAAGTGGGAAATCTGTGATTACACAATGCTATATCTTGTTCAATCTGTACAACGCCAAGATTATCTTTGCCACTTTTTGCCTGAACGGGAAAGACATAGTGAACACCTTTTTTCTTCACGCCGACATAGAGGTTTCAATTTGTCCGACGCCAGGAACCGTTGTGCGTAAATGGTTCTGCAAAGAATAGCAGGCGACGCCAGCAAAAATGTCAAGCATTCGATTGTAGCGAAGTTTGGTTAATAATGCTTGTTCATCATCTAAAGAATATTTGGCAACAATTCCAGGGGTCGCATCTGGAATTTTGGTGATTGTCAGCATTGTATCGGGCAAAATCCTCGATGTCCCCTTCAACTCAAATGCATATTGTGCCCTTCCCTTATTTACAATCACCCATTCTTTATTATCGGGTGCATTTTCTCTTATAGAATCGGGAAGTTGGTTGCGAAATTTAAATGAATAAACGACATCTCCGAGGTTTTTGGGCAATTCAATTCCCAAATCTTCCGCGGCACGGACAATCTCGGTTCTTTCAAAACGGATTACTTTTTGACCTTCTCGAAATTTTGTTTCAAAAATTTTTGCAATAATCTGTGTATAGCGTGGATCATTATTTGGAGACATATTTTGACCCCTTAGATTGGCCTTCCCAACGCAGCAGGACAACCTCTTCCCTGATATGTTGCTGAGTCGCAGTCGAGAACCTTTGTCTGAATAGATCGATATCCAATACTTTATACCCCAATTGCTCTGCAATCTCGGCCAGCAATTTTCCCGTTTTGATTAGAATGCGAAAATAAGAAGCCTGATCCCCAACGACATAGGCGAGAAAAGCACCGGGTTTCAAAATGGGTTTCATATTTTCTAAATGCCGAGTCAGGCCACCAAAATAATGACGAACAACATGAGCATATAATTTTTCAAATCCCGATGTTTTGTTCAATTCGATCCGACGATTTTCTATTGTTTCTGCCAATTTCTGTATGCTGTCGAATTTTGCTACCCAGTCCCTATCCTTGTCTTTTTTGTACACACCTCGCGTATTAGATCTGATAAATCTATTTTTGTGGGTTCTGAGGTCTTTTCGATCGGCCATAAACCCCAATAGCACGGACTCCAAACGCGTCGTTCGGGTATAATCCTTTTCATTGGGATACGGAGGCGATGTGATCACGGCATCAATAGATCGAGGTTCCAAAAGGTTTCTCAAATTGCGAGCATCGCCAAAATGGACGACTGAGGGAATATGGGCATTTGGTTTTACTGTGATCAAATCCCGATACATACTTCTAACACCCGCTAACCAAGGCCCAACCACAGATGAGTCGGTCTTTGCCTTGCCTACACCGACTTCTGGTCCAAAACGCAAATTGCTCGCTGTGTAAACCACCTGTTTGGCGAGCACCAGACGTTCATAATCACGACATCTGTTGTGCTTTAATGCGTCAATTTTTTTTAACAAGGTCAAAGCCTTGTGCAGTGGCCTAGGGCTGATTGAGTTTGTAATAATCAACTTTTCCTGTTCTGGGCTCAGTGTCCGAAGTTCTGTGTTCTCATCTTTATCCAGGGGTTGAAAGAGTGGATCGTCATCAATGCCTTCCGACAAAAGTCGTTCTATGGTTTCTGATGCAACACGTTCGGCATGATCCATAAGAACATCGGGGTCTATACTCCAATCGGTTTTCACACTTGCAGCGAATTTGACAACGGGATTTGCCTCAATACCAAAACTCTTTATCCCCTGTTTCTTACAGGCCACCAAAGTTGTGCCCGTGCCACAAAAGGGATCTAAAACAGAACTTTTTTCATCGAGCTCAAAACGCGCAATACAATTTTTGACGAGATGTGGTGGATAGGACAAAACAAATCGATACCAGTCGTTGACAGGGCGATCTTCGGGATAAAGTCTATTGCGTTCCTCGCCTTTATTTGTCTGTGTCAAATATGGCATGCTGCTTTTCCTTGCTCCAAGTGGTGTAAGTTCATCCGAGAAATTTCGACCTTGTTCCCAATTCAATTATGCTACATGTTTGTGCATCCGTCAAGGTAGAAAAAAGCGTTGCACAGCCAATTCAACTTTCCTTTCAACAATTGAAATTGAGTTCCACGCTATGACCCGACTCGAACTCGCCCGCCGCATCTATCAGACCGCTCATCTGACCGGGCAATTCACCCTGCGCTCAGGCGCGATGGCGACGGAGTATTTCGACAAGTATCAGTTTGAAACCGATCCCGAACTCCTCGGCGAACTCGCCGCGCACCTCCAGCCTTTGATTCCCGACAACACAGACGTTCTTGCAGGTCTCGAACTCGGTGGCGTGCCCATCGCAACCATGCTCGCTCACCTTTGCGGACTGCCCACCTGCTTTGTGCGCAAAGAAGCCAAAACCTATGGCACCTGCAAACTCGCCGAAGGGCCCGACATATCGGGCAAACGCGTGCTGATCGTCGAAGATGTCGTCACCTCCGGCGGACAAATTGCCCTTTCCACTCAAGCCCTTCGCAACCTCGGTGCCCGCGTTTCGCATGCCCTATGCGTGATTGACCGCGAATCTGGCGGCGCCGAGAACCTCGCCAAAGAAGGTATTGAACTCCGCGCGCTGTTTCGGATGCGCGACCTAAAATGACGGTGGACGCGGAACCTGTCTCAGCACATGAATACATTCCAAACCATTGCAAAATCCCTATCCGCCCATCAACCAAATATCTGTCCGGAAACGGATAAAACGCGGGCAGCTGTCGCTGCGATTTTTCATCTGCGCCCCGATGATCTCTATCTGCTCTTTATCGAACGCGCCGCGCATCCCAACGATCCGTGGTCGGGTCATATCGCCTTTCCCGGCGGCACAACCGAACCCGATGACCCCGATCTCAAACACACGGCCGAGCGCGAGACACGCGAAGAACTCGGTCTTGACCTGCGCCGCGCGCCATACTTCGGTCGTCTCGACGATGTCGCGGGCGCGACCCTGCCCATACGCGTTGCCTGTTTTGTTTATGCCATCCATCAAAGCGTTGCATTCGCGCCCAACGCCGAAGTACGCGATGTTTTCTGGACGCCCTTTGCACATCTTGCGGATCCCGATCGCCGACAAAGACTCACCCTTGAAGGTTGGCACAACATGCCCGCCATTGATTTGCTCGGCACCAACCGCCCGGTGCTGTGGGGCCTCACCTATCGCATGGTCGCGCAACTGGCGGGATTTGCGGGCATCGATCTACCCCGGAAGTGATTTCCACGCGATGGTGTAAAATTGAAAGTAATACCAATCCGAATTAAAAACTTTGCATTTGTGTTTTCCATACGTCCAATAGACTGGATTCCCGCGTTCGCGGGAATGACGGATCGTTGTTTTTACGAAAATAAAAAGACCCATAGGCTATACTGCAAAGTTAATTCATACGATTGGTATAAGTATGTGTTCTATAACACGACAAAAATAGAAACATCCCATTACATAAGAAGCACGAATAGACGGAACGGTGTGCCTGTGCGTATCGCCGGTTTTGACTCTTGTTACAGTGCCGCTAAACCCGACATCCCCTATTCCTGAATCCATTCGATTTTCATCCCACAACTTGGAGCTTGTCTTCTGCTCCGTACAGGCTGTAGATCTTCCGGATCTGATCCAACCCTCTTTCTTTAATTTTTATCGTAAGTGACCGAGGGGCAATCAGTGAAAGGAGTCCCGGCCGTCCGATATGTCGGGAGATATAGGGTACAACGCCTTCCTGTCGGTAGCGTTGCCGGTGGTGCGGCTCAATTCCGCCCCTGGCGCCGAGGACGATCTCGGATATTCGATTGTCCAGGATCGCCGCGTACAAGGCAATATCATCGACGTATCCATAGCAGGCTACCTGCTGAATACCCCGCTGTCTCAGGAGGTCCAGTGCCTCGATCACATGCTGTACATTAGTCGTTGTCGAAGGCTCTCCCAGCAGCATCCCACTGTCGTCCAGACCGACACAATCCAGGGCCATGATAATTGTGCCAGAAGCCAGCAGGTCCCGCACTTCGCCCGTCTGTAGGACGCTCTGTTTGGTGCGGCTTGGGTGGAGATAGAAGGCTGTATTTTTTGATGCACCCTTCGGAGTCAGCAGAAAGGACGAAAGGCCGAGGGCACCGTAGCGAATCTCTTCCGCAGTAAATTTATCTTCCTCGAATGTTCGGACAATTTCGGGTAAAATGTCCGGCCTGCCTTCGGGTACTGCGAGAACTTTCGCCACCGATTCCCTCAGAACCGTTCGCATCCGCTCCCAGTCCTCCAGTCTCTCCGGTATGTCCAACTCGGGCGGCAACCCCTCCATCACTGACGCCACCCATCCCCGCATCGCAAACTCCGGTGCTTTATAGCCTCCTGGAGGCAAGCAAGCGAGTTCGCCGGCCGGTACTGGCATCACATCCAGATCGACGACCACTGTTCCGGCATAATGCTTGTGGCTCTTATAGCCCGCCTCGATATCGATTCCGTGTGCCTCTGTCCAATCTCCCAGATAGACCTCCGGCAGACGGCCCACCGCTTCCGCGTCGAATTTCGGCATGCCCAGGTGCTTTTCCACCCAGGCAAAGGCGGGCTTGTTGAGGAAGTAGGGCCGGTGGCCTCCCTTTGAGGTGATGTGGACATCGAACCGTTCCGCAACGCCGCAAACGTCGTAAACCCGCTGCACTTGCCGGCAGGTTTCCAAGAGTCCCATATAAGCAATGGGAGAATAATCCCACTCCCCAGACAGGATGAGTGTGGCACACCGGGGCGCGCCCATCGCGATCTGTTCCGGCATATCGACGTAGTGCTTGAGGCGATAAGGACGCCATTCGCAGCTCAGGTCGCCGACAATGTAGTCGAAATGCGTCACCCAAGAAGCGGGTAGGCTGAGGGCCAGGCGGTCGTCCGTAGAGAGGACATTCATCGTGATGGTGCAGCCGAGAGAGTGGCCCACACAGCCGATCCGAGCGGCATCGACTTCGGGGCGGACACAGAGATAGTCAATGCCCCGCACAATGTCGTAGGTCATCTTGCCAATGACCGAGCGGCCCACTTCAAAGCACCGGTCAATCCTGAAATCCAGACGGTGACCGCGTATCCCCAGGCGATTCTCTGCATCCCGTTCCTCTTCGCCCACCGGGTCGGGGATCAGGCAGATAAGCCCCGCTTTGGCGTATATCTGGCCCGCGTAGTGGTTGTAAAACGCGCGCTTGCTTCCGCCGTGGCCGCTGGGGAAGATGAGAGCCGGGACTGGAAAGGTCACATCCTTTGGCAGGAAGAGGTGAGCGACCACAGAGGACCCTGGTTCAGCGTCGTAGATGACCTTTTCGATGGTGAAGTCGTCTCTCTCGATCTTCCCGACCGTGCGAGGACAGAGGGGGCAACTTATTTCGGGGAAATCGAAGACTGTGTGCAGCCTGGGGCGCAGCCTGGCAGTGTGGGCTACCCACTCCGCTCGGGTAAGGGGAAAGGTGTCGCTGATCCGTAGGTCGGGGAGTTCTGCCAGTTTCTCCCGCAGGTAGGCCACGTAGTGGGTCTGCACTTTTGCATGAGCAGACGCCAGGCCTCCTTTGAGGTCGGTCACAGGATGTCGGTGTGTGTTCATTGTGGACACCTTTCACTTTCGAAATCCCCAAAATATCGCTCCCCGTCTGTTTTCCTCAGAAGACGATCAGGCCCCGTGCCACCTCTCCGGCCGCCAGCGCATCAAATGCCGCGTTTGCTTCTCCAATATCAAATCGTCGGGTCACCAACTCGTCAATCTTCAGCTTCCCGGCCAAATAAAGCTCTACCATCCGCGGGAAATCGTCCCAGGTCCTCGCACTCCCGTACTTGCAGCCCCGGAGGATTCGCTCATTCGACTGGAGATTGCCCGTATCAAACGTCACTGTGGACCCGGTTGGCGGCAGACCAATTAGCAAACATTGGCCTCTGGGCGCCAAACAATCCCACGCCTGATTGATCACCTGCGCGTGACCCACTGCCACAAAAGAATAATCCACCCCACGCCCGGTCAGATCCTTAATCGCCTCCACCGGATCATCCTTGCTCGCATCAATCGCATGCGTAGCACCAAATGATTCCGCGTATTCGAGCTTGGCCGAATTGATATCCACCGCAATAATTGGATGTGCCTGTACCAGCGTTCCACCCTGCACCACGTTCAGCCCGATTCCCCCTGCGCCGAACACCGCCATGCTCGCACCGGGCGACACCGCCGCCGTATTGATCACCGAACCCACACCCGTCATCACTGAACACCCGATCAGTGCAGCCACCTCCAGGGGCATATCCTCTCGAATTGGAATCGCACACGAGGCCGGCATCACCGAATAAGAAGCATAGCTACAGGCTGGACCGTAATGGTAAACCGTCTGCCCCTTCAATTTCATTCTCGACGTGCCATCCATCAGTACTCCGGTAGATGGCAAACTGTGTTCACACAAATGCGACAGTCCGGTCACACAGTAATGACAGTGCCCACATGCCGGTGCCCACGACAGAATCACATGGTCGCCCGGTTTCACATGCCGAACCCCCGGCCCCACCTCCTCTACCACTCCGGCTCCTTCATCGCCCAGCACCATCGGCATTGGAAACCCTGTCCAACTTCCATCTACAACGTGTAAACAACTATGACACACCCCAGTAGCCACCATCCGCACCATCACCTCGTCCTCCTTTGGCCCCTCCAGGTCAAGGCCCTCCACCTCCAGCGGCCTGCCCGGCTCCAACAGCACCGACGCCTGCATTTTCATGGCATACCTCCCTTAGGATCAAAAAGTATTCGATAATCGCCCAAGTGCTTTCAAATAAAATAAAAAAAAATGGCTTTTCACAGCAGAAAATCTCGACGCGATCAATTCAAAATCCGTATATATATATCGCATCGCATTTCATTGAGAACCTATTTTAAAATCCCTCGGCGGTCAGTTGCCTCGGTGTCTTGTGCCGCAGTTCGCGTTCAAATATGGAACATGCCTGCCTGTCGCCTGCCTGCCTGCCTACCTCAGGTAGGCCTGCCGAAAGCCCTCGGCGGTAGGCAGGGCAGACAGGGAGACACAGAATAGACACGATAGAACCTCTTACACATCCTGTCCTGTCTATCCATGTTTTACAAACAGCTTCTGAAGTCGTAAGGCATTGCTTTGTACCTCGCTCCCCACATGCCACTGTTCCGCATGGTATGGCACACGAAAAGACCGTATATCAGCACCCAGCGAGTCTCAGCAACCAACCAGCGAAAATTCACTGAATCCGATTCCCAGGGCTTCTCTCGCAGTTGATGGAGGCATGATCCGAAATGAAATCTCGCGCCTTGTGGGAGTGGTTGACATGGCGAGATAGATACACCATATTTTCCGATAGAACAAGAGCCGATAATGGGCTGAGTCTTTTGGGAGATCGGCGAGATAGAGAACGGTTAAAATTCACGGGAGAATAAAATGAGTCATGATCACGAAGACAGGGCATCGAGCATTCGCATTACCCGTTTGACTGCGATCCCAATTGGCGTGAAAGGATATGTCAAGATCGAGACAAATTTGGGCATCACCGGCTGGGGAGAGATCAACAACATGGAGACAAACGTGACCTGCGCGCTGGCAGCGTCGCTTTCCGAACTGATCATTGGCGAGAATCCCACCCGCACGGAACACCTCTGGCAGCGGATGTTCAGAGCGCATCGAAACATCCGCAACGGCGGTCTGATGGTTCACACGATTTCTGCAATCGATATGGCACTCTGGGACATCTGCGGCAAGTTGCACGGGGTTCCGGTGTATCGCCTGTTGGGCGGCCCATGTCGGGACAAGATCTGGATGTATCCAAGTCCAAAGGCGATCAAGACCGGGCCAGGCGGCACCCAATACTTCGCTGGGACGCCCGCCGAAATCGAGGCACTCGTCCAGCGCATTAAGGATGCGAGAGAAAAGGTCGGACGCGACGGCGCCGTGATGTTCGATGCACACAGTTGCCTGCCGCCGCCCCTGGTCAGACAGTTCGCGGGCTATTTGAAATCCGATGACTTGCTGTTTTTGGAGGAGGCGTGGGTGCCGGGGAACATAGAAAACATGAAGAAAGTCCGCGAGATGGTGCCCGTGCCCCTTGCGACCGGTGAGCGCGACCGCACGATCTGGGAAGTGCGGGAAATTCTAGAAGCACAGGTGATCGACGTGCTACAGCCGGATTGCGGTCACGGCGGAGGCATTACCCAGATGAAAAAGGTGGCCGCACTCGCCGAAGCGCATTTTGTTCCCATCGCACCGCATTGCACGATGTCCCACTTGGGCTTGACGGCCAGCCTGCACGTCGCAGCGTCAGTACCGATGTTTCTGATCCATGAGGGCTACACGGGCGTACTTCCCGAAGATGTCGCGATCAAGACCTGGCAAATGGATGATGACGGCTATGTCTCGTTGCCCGAAGGGCCCGGACTGGGCGTCGAAGTTGACGAAGAGCGAGCAATCGAAGTCGGCCGGGATCCGGAACGTCAATTCAAGTGGCCGAATGCGAGGCTCCGAGATGGGGCCGTATCGGACTATTGACCGCATACAGCAGATTTGATAGGTCCCGAAGTCGCCGATATTAATGGCAACAAGGTATATCCCGAAAGCGATCGTGGAAATCTCATCTGTTGTGGTATGGCTTGTGTTGTCGCGTGCTGTGGGTTATCGTAGTAAGCATATCAACGGAAATTTTCTACCCCCATCCGGAGGTCAGGGTCTATGCAGAAAAGATCTATTACCGCAACCCCATCTCAAATTATTGTCGAGCAACTCGCGGCATTGGGCGTGCCCTATGTGTTCAACAACTCTGGCTCTCGGGAGGCCCTCTTTTTTGACGCGCTCCACATCAACCCCAATATTCACGGCATTTTGGCCCTTCACGAGGGCAGTGTCGCGGCAATGGCCGGAGGATATACCCAAGCCGACCTCAAACCGGGCGTGATGGTCGTCCACTTGGGCGCGGGTCTGGCGCAGTGTTTGGGGCAATTGATCAATGTCTGGAGCGGCAGCCTCCCCGTGGTGGTGCTCACATTTGCGGGCGATACCGGGAGTTACGGAGACCGCGTGGGCCTGGATTTGACGCACAATGTGGGGCCGACTTCGATTGCAGAGCCATTTACCAAAGCGAGTTGGACCGTGATCGAACCCGATGGATTACCCCATGCCATTGAACGCGCGCTGCGCGTGGCTACAACACCGCCGGTGGGTCCGGTTCACCTCGCTGTTTACGATCGATTGCTCGGGCATGAAACAGTGACCACAAAAATTATCGAGGGCGAGATTGAGGGCATACGGCCGGGGTATCCGGCAGATGGGGATGTCGAAACCCTTATCCGCGCGCTGTCCGACGCCCAGCGTCCGCTGTTTTATATCGGAGATGGGGTTTGGAAGAGCGGGGCAGAAGATCGGGTGGCCGCGCTGGCAGAGCAATATGGATGCGCGATTGCGGGCACGTGGCCCGAGATACGCAGGGTTCCGCAAAGCCACCGGCTTCACTGTGGACGGATCGCAGAGGCGGTTGCCGAGGTGGCACCCGATCTGATTGTGTGCATTGGGGTGCGTCATAATGGCCGGGGGAAACCCCAGGATTTTGATGTGCTGTCGGCTGCCCAACGCCTGATTGGAATTGGCCCGGATGTCGAAAATTTCAAGAATCTTCCGGGATTGGACATGGCCGTTTTGGCAGACGAGTTCAGGACGCTCGAACGCCTCGCACTCGCCCGCCCCACCGCGTCTTTTGCCGAACGCCTCGCCCGCGCGGAGAGGCACGCGGGCGCACTGCACGCAAAGCGCAAAGCCGCGGCAAAGCGCGTGGCGCGGCAGAGCGGTCAGGTTAGGCCCTGGGTGCTGGTGGATGCCCTTGACCGTGCTCTGGCGCGTCTGGGCGGTGGCGCGATGATGGTCGAACAATACGCCCTGCCAATAGACAGCCGCGGGGATGCTTATGGGGCGGGCCAAAATGCCTATATCCGAGCGGCCGGCGGATCAGAGGGTTATGGAATTGGCGGCGCGATTGGGTTGAAACTGAGCATCCCCCACAAGCCCGTGGTCGGACTGGTGGGCGATGGGTCACTGTATTACGCGGATTCCGGGCTTTGGACGGCTACGCATCATCGGATTCCCGTGCTCTTCGTGATTCCAAATAATCGAGCTTATGGCATTGTGGCGTCCAATTTTGAGCGGGCAGGCGGCAGGATGAAAGAGACCGGAGAATATCCCGGCGTGGTTTTGGATAAAATCGATCCGGTGAAAATTGCAGATGGGTTTGGCGTGGAGGGCATGTCTGTCGACGAAGAATCGAATTTGGAAGGCGCGATTGATCGGGCATTGCACGTGGTGGAAGGCGAGGAACGCCCCTTTTTGCTGAATGTGAAACTGCCCCTTGGACTTCCCACGGGCGGACGGGCAGCAACGCCTTTCCATTTCACAGAAAGTCGAGCCAAAACCCGCGCGGCTTGAAAATTATCCGCAGATGACGCAGCACAGGCACAGCACTGGATTAAAGCATTCCAGTGCAGGCTCTACAACGGAGCGAAGCGAGTATGAACGCAGACCTGTCTGCCTGTCCGCATGCAGGCGGGCCAACAGACAGGTGAAAGGCAAGAGCCAACAGGACAGATTGGACGCGCTAGGCATCCGCGAGGCGGAAGGAATACTGACAAAACAGGAATTGGATGATGACACCTGAACAGCGTGCGAGAAAGAATATTGATAGGCAACTGAAAGCCGCAGGCTGGCATGTCCAGGAGTACAAGAATTGGATGAGGATTTGGTGTATGAGTCCCGCCAGCTCGACCGAGAGGTGGTTTCCCCTGATCAGATCAGGACGGCGATCAAAACGTTTAAGGAGCGGTTGTTCACGGAGATATTTTTCGGCAGGTCTGACGTGCCCAAAACGCTCATTTTTGCCAAGGATGATTCTCACGCAGATGATATTGTCCATATCGTGCGCGAGGAGTTTGGGAAGGGCAATGCGTTTTGCAAGAAAATCACGTATCGCACGACAGGTGAAAGTCCCGAGCATCTGATCGCAAGTTTTCGCAACTCCTATCATCCCAGGGTTGCAGTGACCGTGGACATGATCTCTACCGGGACCGACATCCGACCGCTGGAGTGTTTGCTGTTTATGCGTCCTTCGGAATGATGGCGTCAGTTATGGCGATTACGTCGAGCAGTTGACCTACCTGCTTTTCTTGAAGATGTCGGATGAACAGACCAAGCCGCCCTACAATCGTGCATCCATTATTCCGCCCGATGGGAATGGCAACGCGCTTGATTGGACAAGTCTAAATAAAAAAGACGGTGACGCGTTTGAAAACCATTACCGCCACATCCTCACGGAACTTGCCACCGCGGATGGGATGTTAGGGGTGATCTTTCGGAAATCTCAGAATAAAATTCAGGACCCGGCAAAGCTCAAGCGCGTTATCAATCTCATTGATGGCGAAACTTGGATGGGGATGAATGTTGACGTCAAGGGTGAGATTTACGAAGGACTTTTGCAAAAGAACGCCGAGGATGTCAAGGCGGGGGCGGGTCAGTACTTCACGCCTCGCCCCCTGATCAAGGCGATGGTTGAGGTGATGCAGCCAAAACCCGATATGACTATCTGCGACCCTGCCTGTGGCACGGGCGGTTTCTTTTTGCCCGCGCACGATTACCTTTCAAGGCACTACAAGCTCGACCTGATGCAAAAGAAGTTCTTGCGTTTTGACATGTTCAAAGGCATGGACATTGTTGATGGCGTCGTCAGGTTGTGCGCGATGAACCTCTATTTGCACGGCATCGGCGGTGAGGAGAGCCCGATCAAGACTGGGGACAGTCTGATCAGCGATCCCGGTGATCGCTATGACATGGTGCTGACCAATCCGCCCTTTGGCAAGAAAAGCAGCATCACAATCGTGAATGACGAGGGCAAGGCCGACAAAGAATCCCTCACCTATGAGCGCGAGGATTTCTGGGCACCCACCTCCAACAAGCAGTTGTTTCTGACTATTTCAATGCGCTCAACCGGGTTGCAAAGGTGCTGCCGCAAATCTCGGGCAAAGTGGTTGTCTATGGGGGAGCGGGCCGGCAATCCCGACGAGATGGCGAGGTGGTGCCGTTGACCGGATTGGGTGAGGTGCTCGAACGGTTCGAGCGCAGGGCAGACATGAGGAATGACATGTGACGTTTTGACCTATTTCTGGAGATAATTACAATGGCACTTAAAGTTGGCGTTGTTGGGATGGGCGGCATTGGCAACCGGCATGCGGGCTGTTATGCAGAAGACGACCTGTCAGACCTCGTCGCCGTGTGCGATGTTGTCGTGGAAGCCGCAGATAAGGCCGCTGAAAGACACGGCGTTAGAGCGTATTACAGCCTCAAAGACATGTTGGAAAACGAAAATTTGGACATTGTCGACGTCACCACCGGCGGAAACGAAAATGGCAGTTGGCACTACGAACCCACGATGGAGGCACTGGCCGAGGGCAAACACGTTCTGTGTGAAAAACCCCTGTCCAACGACATTGATGAAGCCCGCGACATGGTCGCTTATGCAGCAGAACAAAACCTCTACCTCGGCTGTAACCTCAACCATTACTTCTCTCAACCCGCGGACAAAGCGCGAGCATATATCGCGGGAGGCAAAGTGGGCGAACAAATTTATTGCATTCACAAAATGGGGTTTGCAGGCGGTGAAGCGACCTACAAACCCAACAAGGGGCCGAAATCCTGGGGACATCCCTATTTTCACGTCAAAGCCTTCCTCACGCATCCCTTCAGTGTTATGCGCGATTTCTGCGGCGACATCACCCATGTACAGGCCTTTTTTGACCGCCCCAGTTTCCGCAAACGCGCGGGCGACCTCATGATTTCTCTCAACAGCATTCACGCGCGCTTTGAAAGTGGCGCGATGGGGTACTTGCTCAGCCAGCGAGGCGATACCACCTTTGGTCTGGGGGGTTGGTGGAGCGTTGAAGTCGCGGGCACGCGCGGCGCGTTTTGCATTGAAAACTGCGTGGAAAAAATCACCTTTTGGCCCGCGCCCGGCACGGCTCCCATGCCGGAAAATATGTCGCACGGTGCTGCGCCCGATCCCATTGTCGACAATTCTGGGATTACCGATTTTAGCACCACATTTCCCAATCGCATCCGCGCTTTCCTCGAAGATGTCGCCCATGGCGTGCCCCGCGAAGAACTCCGAGCGTCGGGGCGCGATGCTCTCGCCGCCCTCGAATACACATGGGCAGCGATTGAATCCCATGAAAATGGCGGCGTGCTCGTTACGCCCAATCCCTTGCCCTTGCTCAAAAGAGATCCCATGGCATAAGAAAATCGGGACACGCTCGACGTGCCCCGATTTCTCGTTCACTCATAATTGCGATCACGCTTGGTCAAATGTTTCATCGCGCGGCACTGTGCAACATCGGCGATGTAATGGGAATGGTTTCAATGGCAGATGGTGTATAGGCCGATAGCGGGAGGATTTCTTTGATGGGTGAATGTTGGAGAATATCCATAACCATATCTCTCAGGGCATCGGATAGGTCGTCTAGACCCGTCAGGGGAAAACTCCGAGGGCCAAGAGTCGTTTGTTGCGTCAAAATCGAATAGTCAAAAAATGTCAATCCAACGGCTTTGCGTTCAGCCTTGTTGATCCGAAGCAGGATGTGGTCATTGAGCTCGATGCCCGTTGCTGCCACAGGGGGTTCAAATGATATATAGAGTGTATCATTTTTTTTCTCGTAATTGAAATTTGGTTTGTCCATACTATCCGACCTCTTTTTAATACGCCGCGACAATGTAATTGTTCGCAATCTGACGGCCGTTTGCGTCCCAAAATCTGATAAGGACAATGGCACCGATATGCGTATTGTCCCCGGCCAAGTCGTCAAAGGGCCTGCTGTATCGATACTTCTGAAAATTCAAAGGCTCTTGTTTGCGTTGACCAAGTCGAATTGTATCCCGAAGATGGGCTTCAAAATTTCGCATTTCGGGATGGTTCCAAGGATCGATAATGTGCTGCCATCTTTCATCTGTCAGGTAGATGGCATTGCCATATTGATCTTCAACCGTCTGCCAACTGTCATGCGATTCCCGAAGCATATAAAATAAAAAAGATGTAAAAAGTCAAGCCCGTTGCGTTCAATTCACAGGCTCAACTTGAACACGTCGTTCAGCTACACACCATAAACTCCCAAGTTGTAATGCGTGCAATATCCTTGCCAGTCCCTTTTGCGGAAGACACAAAGAAAGGGTTGTAAAATCGGGTTCAGGAATGTATGTTGTCGCTGTGGAAAGCACATCCAATCACACCCCACAAAGGAATGAGCTATGACCATCAAAGAAGAAATCAAGGACAACATCGCGATTCTCAAGCTCACAGGCGACCTGATGGACGGGCCTGAGGTCTTGCCGTTTCACGCGCATATCAAAAAACTCGTTGAGAGCGGCACCAATCGCGTGATTGTCGATTGTTCGGCCATCAAATGGTTTGGCAGTGCCATGCTCGGCGTCCTCACCGCATCGCTAGCAACTGTCAAAGAAGCGGGTGGCGATTTGTACTTGGTGGGCATTACCAGAAGAATTGAAAGCATCTTCATGGTCACGTCCTTGGCTTCGGCTTTTCAAACATTTAGAACGGTGAACCGCGCGCTGGTCAGTTTCAGGCACAGTCAATGATCAGCGCGTTGTGATTCGTTTCAGACCTTCAGGGGTCTGTCATCCCCTCTCAACGAGAAGCCGGCAGTCTGCCCGTTTCGACCATCTCAAGACTGCGCGCATGCAGTTCACAAGATCAAGATGGCACATTCTGAACTCACCCGCAGCGTCCGATTGTATCCGATTTACGCGCCCATCACGCAGGCGTATTTCTGGCTGCCCGTTTTTTTTCTCTATTTTAACCAGCACATGCCCATCGATCAGGTGCTGCGCCTCGAAGCCATTTACTATGTCGCCGTCGTGATCCTCGAAGTGCCCTCGGGGTATTTGTCCGATACGCTAGGGCGTCGTCTGACCCTTCTGATCTCCGATATTTCAGCGGTCCTCGCCTACGCCTTCTTTTTTGCGGGCAGTTCTTTTTTCGTCTTCGCGCTGGCTCAAATCGGCTTGGCCGCGAGCATGGCGTTTCGATCCGGCACGGACACGGCCTTTCACTACGACCTGCTCGCGTGTTTGGATCGAAAAGAAGAGTACGCCAACCGCGAAGCGCGCATCACGCACAATATTTTTCTGGCCTCTGCGGGGGCAGCCCTGATAGGTGGCTTGGTCGCCACCTCTGCCTTGCGCCTCGCGTACGGTCTGTCTCTGTTGGGCGCGTGTGTGGCGGTCGCGCTGGTCTTTGCATTTGCCGAACCGAATCGAGACCCCAAACGCCGCTTTTTGGCGCGGGGATTTTTTGCACAGATTCGCGCATGTTTGACGTATCTCAGGCAACCCGCGCTTGCGTGGTTGATGCTGTTCTCAGTCTTTATGACGGTTATCAACCACATTCCCTATGAATTTTATCAACCCTACATCCAACTGCTCGAAGGGCAACATACAGCCTACACCCCGTTGGTCACGGGATTTCACACGGCGTTGACCATGGTCATTGCGGCGTGGTTTGCAAAGCGGAGTATTCGCCTGCGCGATCATCTCGGCACGCGGTTGGCCCTGATGCTCAGCGCGGGGATACAGGCACTGCTGATCTCAGCGATGGGCTTTTTTTTGCATCCCATCGTGGCACTCCTGTTGGGTTTCCGCTCCGTGCCGCGCGCGCTGATGATCGCGCCACTCAACGCGGCAACTGTTCCCCGCTTGCAACAACACCACCGCGCCACGTATCTTTCCATTCAGAGCCTGATCGGTCGTCTGTCATTCTCGTTTGCCCTTGCCCTTCTCGCTGCTTTTTCCCGTTCCAAAGGCCCGAATATTGGCGCTTCCCTGTCCTACATGCTTCAACTCTGCACCGCCTTTGCCATTGTCGGGTGCGTCGCCCTCGCCAGTATCGCGGTTCTCATCCCCAGATCGCGGTGGCGGCTGACACCCGAATCGGATGGCGCGTGAACCAAACACTTGAAAATAAATAGGTTGATATCCGAGGGGATTGCGTATGAACCCATTGTCCAAAAAGCCGAATTTGTTATTTGTTTTTACGGATCAACAGCGCGCAGATACCATGCGTTGTTATGGCAATGATCACATTGACACGCCGCATCTCAACGCACTTGCCGACAAGAGTTTTGTATTTGAAAATGCCTACGTCAGCCAACCCGTGTGCAGTCCGTCGCGCGCCACCATGCTGTGTGGCCTCTACCCGCATACGGCCCGCGTGCCGGCGTGTAATGTCCCGCTACCTCAAGACGTGCAAACCATCGCCGAGATGGCGTCTTCAGATTATCGCTGCTGTTACAATGGCAAATGGCACCTCGGCGATGAAATTTTTCCGCAACACGGGTTTGACGAATGGGTTGGCACAGAGGATGCTTACCGTCGCTTTTTTTCAAGTCCCCAACGCCATCAATCCCTCAGTGCCTACCACCACTTTCTCGTGGCAAATGGCTTTGAACCCCATGCGGTATCCGAAGGCCAACGCGTTTTTTCGCGCCATGTGGAAGCCAGCATGCCTGAACCCTTTACCAAAGCCGCTTTCCAAGCCGACCGCGCGGCGCGATTTATCCGCGCATGCGGCGATTGCTCCTTTGTGCTCGCCGTGTCCTATCTCGAACCGCACCCACCGCATACCGGGCCATTCAACGATTACTACGACCCCGCCAAACTCCCGGTCGGCCCCGCGTTCCGCCAACCCCCTCCCGCCAATGCCTCGCTGCTCAATCGCGTCCTCGCCGCTTACTACATGGAATCCGAAGAATACGGCTACGACCTTCGCACGGATCAAGGCTGGCGCGCGGTTCGCGCGCGCTATTGCGGCAACGTGACCTTGGTTGATCGTTCCGTGGGCAAAATTCTCCGCGCGCTTGAAGAAACCGGGCAGGCCGACAACACCATCATCGTTTTTAGCAGCGATCACGGCGAAATGGCCGGCGACCACGGCATCTTGGGCAAAACCGTTCTCTACGAAGAATCCGTCAAAGTTCCGCTCCTGATCCACGTCCCCTGGCTGTCCAAACAGCAACACGCCATTCCCGGCAACATCTCGCACATCGACCTCGTGCCCACCCTCCTCGATCTCATGGGCGAACCCATCCCCGATCACCTGCAAGGCGAGAGCCGCGTGGCTGTCCTGAAGGGCGATAAGACCCTGTCCGAAAACGATGTCTTCATCCAGTGGAACCGAAGCGACGGGCATCCGCGTCCCGGCGAAGCCGAAGTCAACCCCGCCATGGGCACGCCATGGCGATCCATCATCTCCGCAGACCGCTGGAAACTCAACCTCAGTGCCCATGACCAATGCGAACTCTACGATCTCAATACCGATCCCCACGAGACGATCAATTGTTTCGACGATCCCAAACACCGAGACCGCATCCGAGACCTGACCGACCGCATCCGCCAGTGGCAGATGCAGACAAATGACCAGATGTTGTTGCCCAAGATTTAAGAATTTTTATTTCAGAGGTGCCCCATGCCAAAAGTCCTTTTTGCGTTCAACGAGCGCGTCCGTGAAAGCTACATTCCACCCGCAGAACTCACCCGCCTCGAAACCTTCGCCTCATGGGATTGGTTTAACTGTGAGGGCGGCGGCATTTACGAAGCCCATCGCGACCCCGAAACCCTTGCCCGCTTGACCGAACGCGTCGGAGATGTGGATGCCATCATCGTCTGCCACGGGTCGCCCACCCTCAATGCCGAAATCATGCACCGCGCACCCAACTTAAAATTCATTGGCGAACTCGAAGGCGACCGCTTTGCCGCTCGCATAGACCTCGAAGCCGCTTGGGCGCGCGGCATTCGCACGGTGGATACGACACAGGGATCGTCTTATCCGGTTGCCGAATGGGCTCTCGCCCTCATGCTCATCGCGCTGCGCAACGCGGGCGCGGCCTTTCGCAGCATTATATCGGGAAACACACGCGATGCAAAAAAACGCGACATGCGCGGCATGCTGACCGGCAAGCGCGTGGGCTTTATCGGCTGCGGTCACATGGGTCGCCGTCTCATTTCTTTTTTGCGCCCTTTCAACGCCGAGATTTGGGTCTATGATCCGTATTTGTCTCGCGACATTGCGGAAATCGTCGGCTTTACGCAAACTTCGATCGACAACATCTTTTCGCAATGCGACGTCATCGTCTGCCTCGCGCCACTCACGCCGCGCACCAAAGGCATGATCGGCAAACGCGAACTCGACCTCATCCGACCAGGGTCGGCCTTTGTCAATGTCTCGCGCGGCGCGATTGTCAATTCCAATGCCCTCATTCAACGCCTCAAAAGAGGCGACATCACCGCGGGCCTCGAAGTTTTCGACCCCGAACCCATTCCCTCAGACAGCGAGATTATTCACCTGCCCAATGTTTTCCTAAGCCCGCATTTTGCCGGCAACACGGGCGACGATTATCCTCCGTTTTTTTCGCTTATGGTCAATGAACTCAACCGGTTTTTTCAAGGTCACGAAACCTGGTTTGACCTCACCCCACAATCGCGGGCCAATCGCAGGGGCGACTGATCGCTTTTACAAACCCCGCATTTTGGGTATATTCATTTTTTTTTACGCGATAACCCCATCGGGAGAATCCATGCGCTATTTCGCCGCCTTCTTCAGCCTGTTGTTGGCTTGCCAGAACCCGCCCGAGCAGACAGCCAACCCCCCTCAACGACCGAAATTCACCGTGGCAGACATTGAAAGAGGTCAGTTTCTCTACAAAAAATATGGGTGCGCGGTCTGCCACGGGCGCAACGGCCATGGCAACGGGCAGATCGCACGCACGCTCAACCCGAGGCCGCGAGATTTTCACGATCCCACAGTTTACAAATACGGTCGGTCGGTCGCGGCTGTGTCGCGCACCATCCTCAAAGGCGCGCTCAACGAACGCGGCATGGGCATGCCCGGCTACCCCCAAATCCCGGAAGAAGAACGCGAGGTCATCGCCATCTTTATTGTCTCGCTACAGGGGCGGGATTAAACCTCGGATCGAGATATTCAGAATGCCTCATTCTCCGACAAAAGAATGTCCGCCTAGAGGAAGCAAGGGCGGGCATCCAGACAAGGCATATAAACTCCGGCTCGCGCCTATGTTGTGCCCGCACCACGCTTCTGGCGTGTACCCCTTTGTGTTTATCTGTTTTTATCTGTGGTTGCTTCTGTGGATGGGATGCAGTGATCAGCGCATTTCCGCTATCACCATCAAAAACGCGCGGGTGCGCCAGAATATCCCACCGCAAACACTCACTGCCGCGTATTTGTCCGTTCACAATCGCGGCCCTGCGACCGCGCTCATTTCTGCTTCTACACCTGGCGCTCAGGTCGCCGAAATCCACGTTGTGACCACCGACGGCAATATCATGCGAATGAAAAAAATTGACCGCTTGCCCATTCCGGCAAACGGCTCAGCCACCCTGCAACCCGGCGGCAACCACCTCATGCTCATCGGACTCAAACGCGATTTGACGCCCGGGGATTCACTCGATCTCACGCTCGCGTTTGCACATGGTCAGGTACAAACGGTTCGGGCACCCATTGTTTCAATCCAAGCGGAACAGTGAAGGGGATTGGAGAATGTATCTGTTTTGCAGTGCCAGCCCAATCTGTGTTCTTATGTCTTCATGATCGAAGGACTCGCTTTCATATTCGCTCAGCAACCAACGCAACGCCTACTGCACCTGAGCCGCACCCTGAACCGCACCCTGAGCGTGTCGAAGGGTGTAGGTCGCGCCTTTGCTGTCGTAGCACTCGACGCGATGTACTCTACACTTTACTTGCTTCACCCATCTGCGTTTATCCGTGTTAATACGCGCGACACTCATTGTCGGCTGCTGCCTGTACTGTGGTTGCCCTTGCTGTTGACGGCCTGTCAACCGCTTGAGCGCGCGCCGCAAATTGATCCCGACCTCACCCTCTCTGCCGAACCGTATCCCTTTGGCGGCGACTTGACCCTCGTTGATCACAATGGCAATGCCTTCCACTTGGCGGATCAACAGGGGCCATTTCTCCTCTTTTTCGGATATGTCAGTTGCCCCGATGCCTGTCCGCAAACCATGGCGCGACTCGCCAGCGTGTACACGCTTTTGAGCAAAGATGCACGCGACCTGACCGCGCTCTTTGTCAGCGTGGATCCCAAACGCGATACGCCCGAAATTCTCAAAACCTATTTGTCGCACTTTGACGTGCCCGCCATGGGCCTCACCGGGTCGCAGGACAGCATCAACGCCGTAGTCAAACGCTATGCCGCCCACTATGAGATCAGCGATGGGGACTCCGCAGCCGAGTATCTCATCGACCACTCGCTCTACATCTATCTCATCGATCAAAACCGCGATCTGCGCTTCTTATTCCGGCCCGATCACACCGCCGAGGAGATCGCAAGCGTGGTTCGTCAATTGTTTCCGTAAAAAAATAAAAACGTTAGGTCACCGGAAAGGAACGATAATGAATAACTGACCTTACGCATTCATGACCCATAAACATGGATAGACAGGATATCGTATCGATTTTTGTAGGGACACCTGTCCCTACCCGTTACACAGATGGGATAAAACCCTTGTCCGCGATATTGTTGAGCGTGAAGGCATGTCGGTTGAGGTCCAAAACGATGTAATTCATAATTGAGGAGGATCACCGTGATTACTGTCCATTTATCTTCTGAGATCGAGCAGCGCATTGCCGATCTCGCCGCGCAGACTGGCCGCACCAAGACGTTCTACATTGAGGAAGCCATCTTGGAATACTTGGATGAACTGGAAGATAAATACTTGGCATTAAATCGCTTGGAGAATCCCGCCAAACACTGGACATTAGATGAGATGGAGCGTGGCATTGACATGGCGCGTTGAGTTTGATGATCGCGCCGCAACAGGATATTAGCTCAATTGACTACTCGCATAACCAGGTCCTCGTCAAGCTGTTTTCTCATGCGCTGGTATCTTCAGAGGCAGGTCATATATCAGCACTTGCGAAAGTCAAAGAAGATATTGCACTATATGAACAGAGGTTGAGGGTAAGAACATGACACAACTTCCGCTTTTTGATGATTTCGTTCTCGATGCGCCGCCTACGGAAGGGATCAAATACGCGGGGTCCAAGTTGAAACTCCTTCCGCATATCCTGCAACTGGTCAAAAAAGTGGGCGCGAAGACGGTTTTGGATGGGTTCTCGGGCACGACCCGAGTGTCGCAGGCACTCGCCCGACTGGGTTATACAGTCGCGTGCAATGACACTGCCGTGTGGTCCAAGGTTTTTGGAACGTGCTATCTGCTCAACCAAAAGAAGCGAGCGGATTACCAACCGCTCATCGATCACCTCAATGCCCTTCCCCCGGCGGATGGGTGGTTCACGGAACACTATGGCGGATATCCTAACGACGGCTGCGCGATCCAGCGAGATGGGCGCAAGCGGCCGTGGCAAATCCACAATACCCGCAAATTGGATGCGATTCGGCGGGAAATCGAAGCACTCGAGCTCGACCCCATTGACAGGGCTGTGGCACTGACGAGCCTGATTCTGGCACTCGATCAAGTCGATAACAGCCTCGGGCACTTTGTCTCGTATCTCAAAGACTGGTCGCCTCGCTCCTATAGAGAACTCGCGCTTGAGGTGCCCAATATTTTCCCGTCCGCGCGGGAACATCGCGTTTTTCAAAGGAATATTTTTGATCTCATCCCCCGCATATCCGTTGACTTGGCGTATTTCGATCCGCCTTATGGGTCAAACAACGAGAAAATGCCCCCGTCGCGCGTGCGATACGCCTCATACTACCACTTATGGACGAGCGTTATTCTCTTTGATAACCCCGCCCTTTTCGGCAAGGCCAATCGCCGCGTGGATACGTCGGATACCGTGGCCGCCTCCGCGTTCGAAGCGTTCAAACGCAGTGCCAACGGTCGCTTCATTGTGGTCGAAGCCATTGAGAATCTCATCGAAGCGACGCACGCGCGTTATATCATCTTGTCGTATAGTTCTGGCGGACGGGCGACAGCCAAAGCATTGAATGACGCGATTCGGCGCAATGGCACGCTCTTAGAGGTCGTCGCGCTCAAGTACCAAAAGAACGTGATGGCCGGCATGAAGTGGACGAATGAATGGGGGCGCGACGCAGACCAACCCAACCGAGAGTTCTTGTTCTTGCTCGAAAAGCAGTGATACTTTGGACAGGCCGAACATGTAAGCAGACAGGCGATTTTCCCTTTGTGCCTTCTGTGCCTTTTGTGGCAAAAAATGAAATAGCTCGAGAAATATTATGTCTCCAATTCTCTTTGAATACGGCCCCCTTCGCATCGGCATCTACGGCGTCATGCTCGCCGTGGGTTTGCTGTGTGCATCGTGGGTGCTCAAACGCGAATTTCGGCGTCGCGCGCTCGATCCCTCGCTTTCAGATCGCATTGTTTTTGCCGCGATGATCAGCGGCATTGTGGGCAGCAAAGTCTTTCACATCCTCGAATATCCCCACACCTTTGTCGCCGATCCTTTGGGCACGATTTTTTCCACTTTGGGTTGGGCGTGGTACGGCGGGTTTTTGGGCGGTGCCGCGATCGTCCTCCTCGCGCTTCGCCGGCACAAGGCACTGGATTGGTCGGCCCTAGATGCCATTGCGCCTGCTCTGGTTGTGGGGTACTTCTTTGGACGGGGCGGTTGTGAACTCTCTGGCGATGGGTGCTACGGCATTGCCACGGCTTTGCCCTGGGGCAAAGCCTATCCCAATGGCCTTGTGCCCACCCTCGAGTCTGTGCATCCCACGCCGATTTACGAAATGATCCAGATGGCCTGCATCTTCGGCATTTTGTGGGCATTGCGCGATCGTCTCAAACCCGGCGTGACCTTTGCCCTTTATCTCGTTTTGACGGCCCTTGCACGCTTTTTTGTCGAATTTGTACGCCTTACCCCCGAAGTTTTTATGGGTCTCACCGTGCATCAGTGGGTCAGCCTCGGCCTCGCGATCACTGGGCTTTACCTCATCGCGCGGTGCGGGAACAGAAATTCGATCCGAGAATGAAGGGCAAAGACACCTTTCAAAACGCGGCGCCCGCGATCCCCTCAACTTCCGCTCAACCCGACAAAATTCGCAATAAAATTCCAACTTTTAAAAATAGAAAACGGACGGATCTGTTTCACGGTGCTTTGCGTGCAGACCCGCCCGTACATTTATGCCATCATGTCTATGTCAGTTATGCCCATGCCGCGCGCGGGCCATCCACATAATCCAAAAAGCGATTCGCAATATCGGCCTGTGTCGCATCCCCTGTGTGAACGGTCACGCGCCAGCGAAACGTCATGGACGCGCCTTCGGGCAGGTGGTGATCGGGCTTAAACATCCAGCAATTGGGCGCGAACAAACCATAACCGCGCACGTGCCATGTGGTGGGATAGCGGAAATTCTGCGGATGATCAAAAATGGCAAAACCCGCGATCTCGTCACCCACGGGCCCGCAGTAATCCATCCAGTGCGAGGGCAGCGACCAGCACCCCTCTTCATCGGTCGCGCCATAAACATTGCACATCTGCCCATCGGCATTGGCATTCATCGACGGATTCACGCGAAGGCACAAAAACCCGCCTTCTTTGGTGTCGCCAATGGTCACCGCGCCATGCGAAGCCTTGAGCATCAACGCAATGTCCAGAATCACAGCCTCTCGCCCCGAATCAAACAGCCGATACCATCGGCTATCGGTTATCAGCGCGCGGTCGCCCTCATACCACGTATTTTCGGAAGCGATCACCAGAGACAACGGATGATGCGAAATTGAAATCGCATCCTGTGCCGTGCGCCCATACCCCGGTCGGTTGGGCCGCTCGTTCCAGCAATCCACGCCATTGATGGCGCCCTGCATCAACGTCAAACCGCGCTGCCAGGGATGTTCGCCTTCACCCCATGCGGCCATGGGATCGCGCAACATATTGCTGCCATTCGGCGTTAAAATCGGATTGATAACGGGCTTGGGATAATTGGTCGTGTGATGAAATGTCATAAATGGCGATCCCGACAGAGAAACATCGAGCTTTCCGTTGGCATTGTTCCACGCAATCCCCGCAGCCACATCTGCACTGTCCAACGCCAACACCTCAAAATCCACTTCCCTGCCCCTGTCCAGCGCGGGCAAATTGACGTGATAAACAGGAATCCACGGATCGCGCTCGGCAATCAGGGTCTCACCTTTGCCCTTCAACTGCAACAACGGTGCGTCACATCCTTCCGGGGCAGAGAAACTCGCCAGATGCGCCGGGCGCGCGCGCGGCATCGAAAGCGTCAATTTCATGTGTCAAAACTCCTCATTGTAAAGGTCGCGTTGTTATGAACGACCAAAAATAAAACAGAGATCGAAAATTCCCAAATGAATGCGTGGCCATTCAATTCTTTACACCCCGCCAAGTTGTCAACTTCATAGTTGAATTTACGCGACCTCGCCCCGATCAAATTATCTGTGATCCCGCCTGCGGAAGTGGCGGTTTTCTCATTGAAACCGCATCCTATATGAAAAAGCATAAACAGAATAATTTCCGATTGATGGGTCTGGAAATTGACAGAAGAATGGCCTGGACTGCCCAAATGAACCTGCTCATGCACGGAGACAGGCAAGGCGCGATTTATCACCTCAGGGAGGGTGGCTCACTTGCTTTTTCAGATCATTTAAACAAAATCGCGCCATCCAATAGCATATACCTCACACAAGGGGAACGCGCACTTGCACACTTAGCTCCAAAGATATTTATATGTTCGCCCGATCAATTCAGAAATGCGGCGCGTGGAATCAGACTCAATGTTCCATTTCACCATCCTTCCCGCAAAATTGCGGAAGAAATACTCAGCCGTTCTATTTATCCCACACCCAAATTGGCAGAGCTCGTCGTCACGCGCAATATAACAGCCATTCCCACCAAACAAGATCCCGATGAAATTTGGAACTATATCGGTCTCGCGAATATCGTGCCAGACAAAGGAGAATATACTGTTTCTCAAATGATGGGGAGACACATAAAAAGTCACGTCCGCCTGTACCGCCCGGGAGATATTCTGTTTTCCAAATTGCGACCTGAATTACGCAAATGCGTTCTCATTCGAGACAATGAAAATGAAGGCTTTGCTTCTTCCGAATGCCTGATATTTTGCACACGCGAACGCGCGATAGACGATCCAGACTTAACAGATAAACCATTGCCACAAATAAAATGGCAGATAGACAAAGAGTACCTGGCTTTCTTATTGAGAAGCGATATCATTTTCGGTCAAATTGTCTATCAAATTACTGGGGTCGGAAGACCCCGCGTCAATCAGTCTGCCATCCTGAGTCTGAAAATACCGCTTCCCCCGTTATCTGTTCAACGCGAAATCGTCGCCACATACAAAATGGCTTGGCAGCATTTTATCAATTGCCGCGCAAGGAGCAGGACGATTTTAGAGGAAGGAGAGCAAACGCTCAAAACAGCAGATTCGCAGATTCGGGAGAGTTTGTGTCCCAACGGAAATTGACTCAACCCAAGCGATTTCTTGAAGCCAAAATCTCAGGAAGCGTAGCCATAAGCATGCAATTCGATTCGTTTAAGGATTCAGTTCCAACCTGCTCTGTAAATTCGCTTCTATATCTGCCCGATCCATCAGCAGGGGGTGGTACGCATCTGCGGCCCACAATTCGGACTGCGTGCGATAATTTGGGCTGCTCGGATGTCCCGATTGTCCACCGGCCGCTGTCGCCATGCTCTTGCTCGGATAGGCCATATCCACCACCATCCGATAGGTTGAAAGCGCCGTCACCTCAAATGGATTGCCAAAATTGTAACCCGTGGCACGCACGGTCCCCGCACTCCCGGACGACTCAAAAGGCCCCACGTCAAATATCTTTGACAAGGCTCCCCCATCGCTTAGGGGATGTCGAAATGTAACGGTGTGCAAACGCCCCCATCGCCACTGGGATTTGCGCGGCCCCACGCGTTGGCGCAACCAATCGAGCGCGTCGCCCAATGCCTCATGCACCTCGCGTTCGAGGTCCCAATCGTCTGGCGTCCATCCCGGCGCATTGCCCGTTAAGACGCGCCGCGCCACACTGCCACCCCGCGCCGCCACCAATTGAACCACATGCTCGGGAAACCGAACCCGCACCACTCGGCGCACCCAGTGTTCCCAAAACGCCGTAAATACCGATGCCGCAACCGAATCGACCGAATACGCGCCATCCCAGTCGCGCAATAGCGCGCCCAATTCGCGCACGCGTTTGTCTTTTGCTTGCAGTGCGATCTCCGCGACGATTGGCCCCAAATCTTGTCCGCGTCCGTGGATGACATCGGCATGGATTGCCCCCACGCTCTCCTGCGTATGGGTCTCCAATGCCGCAATGCGCGCCTTGATCCGCCGAAACCGATAGCCCTCTGACCACGCCCCCAAACTCAGATAAGAACCCCGTCCGCCCCATGGTGGATTATTTGCCGTCGCCACCCAATTGCACTCGGGATCTACCAAATGCGGCAATTCGGCAAACGCATGCGGCGCGCCCCACGCGTGATCGGGATCATTCGCCGCGCGAAATCCAAAATCCCCCACCTCGCGCGTGGGCACGTGCCCAACCGCGTGATATCCGAGCCGTCCATCAGAATCGGCAAACACAAAATTCAAAATGGGCATCGGCCATTTTGCGAGCGCGTCCAAAACCTGTGCGACATTCTGCGACCGCATCAACGCCAGCATCGCTTCAAATCCCGTTGTCGCTTCGGCACCCACCCAACGCAGAGACAGAACGGGTTGATCGCCGTCGTCAACAGCAGGCACAAACGCATTGACAATTGGCCCGCGCCGGGTGCGGCGAATCTCTAGCACATCCGCTGTTGCATCGCGCACGAGAATCTCTTGTCTCTCGACTTCAAACGGACGCCATGCATCGCCATCGCGGTATAAATGCCCATTTTCTCGCGACACGTCTTCCACATACAAATCGCGCACCGAAGCCGCGTGGTTGGTCACGCCCCACGCGGTATGGCGCGTATGCCCCAAATAAATGCCCGGCGTTCCCAAAAAAAACGCGCCCACCGCATCCATACCCGGCGCGCGCACCTGCGCTTGATACCACTGCCTGCACAAACTCACATCGTTGTGCGGATCCGTTGCCAGCACGGGCTTGCCATTCGCGGTTCGCTCCCCGCCTATCACCCAATTGTTGCTGCCAATCCCCGCGTCATACCCCCCCACGCCCGCGGGTTCGTCCGACGGCACAATGGTTTCTTCCGATGCCTCTGTGGTCAAAAATAGATCGAACAGATCCGGAGGCAGATGGCGTTTGCCCGCCTCATTCAGCGCGAGCATATCCAGTCGTCCCGTCAGCATCCACCACCGCCATTTCCATATCGCAATGGAATCCACCGCGGTCCACGGCGCGGGATCGTAATCCAGCAAATCAAACTCAACACACCGCCGATTACCCATTTTTTTTATCCACGCATTGATGCCGCGGCCCAAAGACTGCAACGCCATCTCGACCTCATCCGACATCGCCGACGCCGCGCGCTGTGCCGCAAGCGTCAAGCCAATGGTGCGATACAAGCGATCTTGCACCAGATAATCTGCGCCCAAAATCTCCGACAATTGCCCGCGCGCCAACCGCCGCATATAATCCATCTGCCACAAGCGATCCTGTGCCATCGCATAGCCCAGCGCGGTAAAGCAATCGCCCGCGGATGCGGCTTCAATGTGTGCCACGCCCCATTGGTCGCGCAACACCGTCACCGGCTGATCGACCGGTGCGTTTGCTGTCTCGCGCGTTTTGGGCAATTTGCGCCGCAAAAATCGCCGTTGAAAATCCCGCGCCGCGCCGCGCGAAACCCCCAATTCCCCGGCTGCTCGATCGAGGGTTATGTCGCCGCGCAACACCCGCATCAAAATCGTTTTTCGGTCTGCCATTTTACGCTCCCTCTTTTGGCACCTCGACCGGCAAATCCAGCCGGTCACCCCACTCTTGCCACGATCCAATGTAATTTCGGACCTTTTCGTAACCCAGCAACCGCAACGCCAAGTACGTGTGAGAAGAGCGGTATCCGCCCTGTCAGTACGGCACAATTTCCTTATCGGGCGCAATACCCGCCGCCTCGTACATGGCTCGCAACTCCTCTGCCGGTTTAAACGCGCCCGTCTCATCCAGATTGTTCACATACTCGATATGCACAGCCCCAGGAATGGCACCGCCTCGCGCGGCCCGCACATTGCGCCCGTAATACTCATCGCCACCCCGCGTATCCAAAGGCACGACGTCATCGCGCCCCAAAAGGCCGTGTAAGACATCTGCCCCCATGTGACGATCCGGCACGGACTCGGCGGCAAACGCCGCAGGCTCTGCTTCCCGGCAATCCGCCGTCAGTTCATAGCCCAACGCCTGCCATGCACGGCACCCGCCATCCAGCACACGCACATCTTTGTGCCCCAGGTATTCACATATCCAAAACCCGCGCGCAGCCCGCACCCCGGCATCTTCTTCGTACCACACCACGGTTCTATCCGTGCCAATCCCACGACTGCCGAGCAAATAACCGAGCATCCACATAAAAGCCTCAAACGCTTGATCGCGGGTATCGTTCAAACTGATCCCGTAGAGATCCAGATGAATCGCGCCCGGAATATGCCCGGCAACATAAGCATGCGTGGGCCGCGTATCGACAATGCAGATATCGGCATCACTGGCCCGCAACTCCCGCGGCGAGATCAACAACTCGGGATTTGCATACCCCTTATCGCTCATTGTCACCTCCTTGCGATTTCCAAAAGCCGAACCAAATCTCAACTTATGTGTTCTACTATTTAACGTTGCACAACCGGTCACCAGTTACTATTTGACACCATCGCACGCCAGTACCCATATTTTATTTTTAGCGCAACTTCAAGGAGATACGCTATGAAAGGCCTTTTACTTGCAGGCGGGGCTGGCACCCGGCTGTATCCGATCACGCGCGTGGTCAGCAAACAACTCCAACCCGTCTATGACAAACCCATGATCTATTATCCCCTCTCCGTCCTGATGCTGGCCGGCATCCGCGATATTTTGATCATCTCAACGCCAGACGACCTGCTGCTTTTTCAGCGCCTGCTCAATGACGGTTCCTGGATCGGTCTCAACATCACCTATGCCGTGCAACCCCGGCCCGAAGGCATCGCACAGTCATTTGTGATCGGAAGCAATTTTATAGGCCGCGACCCCGTGTGTTTAATTTTTGGTGACAACATCTTTTACGGGCATGGACTAGGCGAGACTTTACACCGCGCAGTACAACTCACCGAAGGTGGTCTCATTTTTGGCTATCCCGTCACCGATCCGCAGCGATATGGCGTGATCGAATTTGACGGCAAGGGCAATGTCCTAGGCATAGAAGAAAAACCCGAACATCCCAAATCGCGATACGCGGTTCCGGGGCTTTACTTTTACGACAATCAAGTGGTTGACATTGCCATGAATCTGACGCCTTCGGCGCGCGGAGAGTATGAAATCACCGATGTCAATGGCGAATATCTCAAACGCGGGCAACTCAGGGTCGAATTGCTCGGGCGCGGGTATTGCTGGCTCGACACGGGCACGTTTGAATCGCTTCATCAGGCATCGGGTTTTGTCCAAGCGATTCAGGAACGCCAGGGCCTCAAAATTGCGTGTCTCGAAGAAATTGCCTATCGCCGGGGATACATTGACGCCGCGCAACTCGAACAACTCGCGCAAACCATGTCGCAAAACAGTTACGGACAGTTCCTCTTATCCGTGCTCAATGAGTAAAAGATGTCAAAACTCACAGCGCGGGATGCATGGCGTGCCAATAGGTTGCCTGTTCATAAGCCCGTGCAACAGCGAGAATCGTTGCTTCATCGTACAGATTGCCCAAAAATGTCAACCCTCTCGGCATCCCATCGGCAAACCCACATGGCACAATCACAGCGGGATGTCCCGTCAAATTGGTCACGGTCAAACTCGTTCTTCCGCCGCGCGGCACGAGCACCGCGTCCCAATTTTGCATCACTTCTACCACATCGCGCATCAGCATAGCCCTCAGACGCTGCGCCCGCAAATACTCCACAGCCGTCACCGCACGCGCAGCCCGAAAATTATCGGGCCACTTACTCTCGTCCGATTCCGTCATCACATCCAACCCGCCGCGCAGTGTTGCATCGTCAAACATCGCGGCTGCCTCAACCTGCAACAGCGTTGAAATCGCATCCACCGGATAGCCATCCGGCAAGAAAACAGGTTGTAAATCGGCACCCAAACCGCGCATCACTTCCAGAGCATCTGCATAGATGCCACCGGGATCATCGCCCTCTGCTTCCCGCTGAAACTCAGAGGGCAGATATCCAATCCGCAGCGCGGATAAATCCACGTCCGGATGCCAGTTAAACGGTGCATCCACGAGCGAGCGATCCCTTCCGTCTGGCCCACAAATCGCGTGAAACACAGCCGCGCAATCCGCCACGCTGCGGCACATAGGCCCCAGTTTATCCATTGTCCAACTCAGTGCCATAGCCCCATAACGACTCACGCGGCCATAAGTCGGACGCAACCCCACCACACCGCAGGTGTGACTCGGCGATACAATTGAACCGTGGGTTTCAGATCCGATACTGAAACCCACCAATCCCGCTGCCGTAGCCGCGCCAGGCCCAGCCGATGATCCGCTCGATCCGGCCTCTATATGCCATGGATTGCGCGTCATGCCCTCAAACCACGTTGGGCCCGACGCCAGGGCGCCCAGTGATAACTTGGCGACCAGCACAGCACCCGCCGCTCTCAATTTTTTGACCACGCTCGCGTCCTCATCTGCCACGCGATCTCTAAACGGCGTGGCACCCCACGTCGTGCGAATGCCCTTTGTGTCCAGTAGATCTTTCGCGCCCCAGGGCACGCCGTGTAATGGGCCTCTGTAATTGCCCTTTGCGATCTCCGACTCGGCTGCCTTTGCCTGTTCCATCGCCAGGTCTTCTGTCAGCGTGACCACGCACTTCAGTTTGTCCCCATAACGCGCGAGGCGATCCAAATACAACCGCGTCAACGCCACCGGTGAAATTTCCTTCTGTTCGATCAAACGCGCGAGGGAACTCGCGGGCAAAAATGCCAACGCATCATCGGCATCTGGCCGCGTGACATTTGCTTCACTTAGCTCGAAAGGCTGCTGTTCGCCTTTTGGCACCTTGCCCGGCAAAAATACCAGAGGTGGCTCGATATCATATCCCACAGCCACGTCGCGCAAAGCCGCGTATTGCCGGTGCTGTTTTTCAATTTGTCCCCTCACCTTTTGCCATTGCGCCTCAGAAAATGGCAGACGCGCAATATTTGCCAATCCCAATACCGCTCGATCCACCCGCGCGTTTTCGCGTTGGGCAATCTCATCCAAAAACACGTGCCGAATTTCCGTGTCGATATCCGGGCTACACCCCTCGCCGATTTCGCCATGCGTGTACAAAAGCTGCGGAACCCCAATTTTGTCGACCGCGGCCGCGCAACGCTGCAAACTCGGCAACCAGTCCGATACCGTCCGATCTTCTGGCGAAATTCGGTATGCCCTCCAAGTATCACCCAAATCCCGCGAGGTGAACAACACAACCGTATTTGTCGGATCGGCCCAGTGCCCCCCGCGCCGACACACCACGCCCGCCGCGTATAGCACACCATCCCGCGACACACTCAACACGCACCGGTCTGACATCGCGCATGGGCCAAAAATTTTCTCCGCCAGAGGCAAAAAAGACACGACCTCCCACCTTCCCTTTCGCCAGCGATACAAAAACGTCTCGTCAACCTCGCGCTCGCGCCGATTCACCGTAAAAAATACCGCACCGCGCGCGCAGGACACCACATTGCCAATGCGGACGTCGATCTCATCGTCGTATTCAATCACACATCGCGAATCGGGCGTCGCGGGTAAGTTGAGTGTCTCGCCTGCGACCGTCTCCCATGTCTCACCCCCGTCGCGCGACCGCATGACGCCAAATCCGCGGCCTTTTGTATCGCCGGGGTTATCCGCATTGCTCCGCGCGAGGTGAAAAGACAGGTACAACACATCGTCCGCAATGTGGATACAATTCTCGACGTGTACATAAGCCGGCGGCCCTTGCGGATCAACCAACTTAACCGGCGCTGTCCAATCGCCATCAACTGATCGCTTCTGATAAAACAGACCCCATGGTCGCTCGCGCTGATATGCCCCGCGATAACACGCGTGCAACACATCGCGCGCATCGCAGACCAGACTGGGATAGGTGGCGTTCACACCACCAAATGGGGGGATCATGTCCCACTCGGACGCATCGTTGGGACGGACACTCACCGCGTGTTGCATGGGGTTGTGATGCGGCCCAAACGCGAGATAGAGATAGCCCCTGGAATCCATGGTCATCGCTGCGCCCGCGTGATTGTCATCGCCATCGGCCACAAAGACCGCATCGCCCCAGGTTTTTGCTTTGTGATCATAAGTGGCTGTATAGGTCTTGTGAATTTGATCCAGCCACACCACATGCGTTTTGCCCTCGTGCGTGACAATTTTATTGCTCATCCCATAAGCTGTGCCGCGCGTTGAACCGGTTTTTGATAAAACAGTGTGTTCCATGAGAAATCCCTTCGGCTTGGTTGCGCTCTGATCGCGGACTTGCTATAATAGGCATCGCTCTTGACATCGTTTCACCTTTATTTGAAAGGGATAGCGGATGCCCAATCTCAAAGATAAAGTCGCCCTAGTGACCGGTGCGGGGGGAGAACGCGGCATTGGCCGGGCAATCGCACTGCGTTTTGCGCGGCAAGGCGCGGATGTTGTCGTCAGCGATTTGACTGCAAATGCCCGAGGCGATTGGGCCGGGTTGCCCGCGGTTGCCGCAGAGATCGACGCCATGGGGCGGGGGGTTCTGACAACAAAAGTCGATGTGTCCCGTGCGGATCAGGTCGATCAGATGGTACAAGACGCGCTCCGTCGTTTTGGCAAAATTGATATTCTGGTCAACAACGCGGGCGCGCCCGCAGGGCCTGACCGCGTGCCTGTTGCGGAATTGGAAGAAGATGTTTTTGATCGGGTTCAAGCCGTGAATATCAAAGGCACCTTTTTGTGTTCCCGCGCGGTTGTTCGGCATCTGATCGAGCGGGGCAATGGGGGCAAAATTATCAATATCGCGTCCACCGCGGGATTGCGCGGCATTGCCAAATTCGCGGCGTATTGCGCGTCGAAGTTTGCCGTCGTTGGGTTCACGCAATGCCTCGCCCATGAAATGGGTGCTTACGGGATTCAAGTCAACGCGATTTGTCCGGGCCTGACTGAAACCGAGCGCCTGCACGGCATTGCCAGCGGCTTGAAGCCCAAGGGGACATTGACTGAGGAATTTAGCGCGCGAATGATTGAACGATCCGCCCAGAACAATCCCCTTGGTCGCATTGGACAGCCAGAAGATGTCGCAAATGTGGCGTCATTTTTGGCGTCTCCCAATGGCGATTACATGACCGGACAAGCGATCAGTGTATCGGGTGGAGCGATCATGCTGCCTTAGTGCAGGATGCGCTGATCGCTCAGGTCTTTGCCCCCAATCGCGCGCGTGAGTGACCCGCCCAAATACGCCACGACCTCCAAATCCGCGAGCGCGTTGACAATATTATACATCGTGGGCAAATCTTCCCATCTCGCCCGGTTCCAGGTGATGCTGCCCTCGCCGGTTAGGTGTTCTTCAACTTTTCGATGACCACCCGATGCGGGCGTAATGACCGGATAGGCGATGTCCGCTGTGCCCCACGCGCCCGTTCTGGGCATGTATTTGTAGTGAAGCGTGCCATCGACTTTCCCGCCGCGGCTCGGGGCTATATTCTCGGATTTCGGCACGAGATTTGTCACCGAGATGTCGAGGAAATTGAACCCCAACCAACCCGCCACCGCTTGCGCTTCGCGGCTCGTGATACGGGGTTCGGGCAGTTCGCAATAGATTTTCGAGAACCCCAATTCCTCGCGCCCCGTAATGATGGGGTCGCAAAGATTTTCCCACAGCACGGACAGGAAAGGCCCGCGCGCATGGTCTTTTTTGCCCTTGAAGACCGCTGGAAAGGTCACGCCGAGAATGTTGTAACCCCGCCCTGCCAACCATTCAATTTCTTTCATGTAAGTGGCGTACACCGTGACAACAGGCTCTCCGCCGAGTTCAAAACAATCGGGCAAAAGGGCTGATAGTTGTTCCGCATTGGAGAGAAAAGACACCGAGATCGACGTATTTTTGGGATTGTCTTTGCATTCAAATTTGCGACCCTCCGGTCCTTGGCGGGGCCCCATGAGCGGGCCAAAGTGGGTGGGCATGCGATACATTTTGCCGCGTTGAAATGCGTAAGCCATGAGATGCTCCTGTTTTGGTTTGCGGATGGTTGTTCATGCCTCATTCAAATTATCCACGACTGCCAGGGGCGTTGCCGCAAAAAGACCGGCATCGACCGGGATGACGATTCCCGATATCCACCGCGACTCGTCGCTGCCCAAAAAGACGGCTGTCCATGCGATATCCCATGCATTGCCCTCTGTGCCGAGCGGCGCGATTTTGCGGCGGCGTTCCCGAATTTCCTCGGATATATTGCTGACAAAGGTCGTGTGAATATGCCCGGGAGCAATGCAGTTGACGCGCACGTTTTCCCGACCGTGATGCACAGCCGCATGTCGGGTCAGTGTGATGATGCCGCCTTTGGCAACGCTGTAGGGCACATTGCGGGAATAGCCCGCTCGCATGCCGTCGATAGACGAGACATTGATGATGGAACCGCCACCAGATGCCGCGATTTTGGGAATGGCGTATTTGCACAAAAAGGCCATGCTTTTTAGCCCCACATTCATCATGCGATCCCAGTTTTCTTCATCGATTTCCGTGACCATGCCGGGGCCATAAGCCCCCACATTGTTGAAGAGAATGTCCAGTTTCCCGCCGTATTCGATGGCCGCTTCCACAATGGTCCGGCATTGATCGGGCTTTGAAACATCGGCCACAACGACTTCTGCGTCGCCGCCTTCCCCTCGAATTGTCATTCGGGTTCTCTCGGCATTTTCCCCGTCGATATCCGCCAAGATAACCTTCGCGCCTTCGCGGGCAAACAATACGGCCGTTGCACTGCCCGTGCCCCTCAATTCCCCGTCCTCCACCTCGCGCGTGCCCGCCCCTGTGACAATGGCAATTTTGTCTTTCAAACGATCCATAAAAAAATCCTTTAGCGCAGTCAGCGGTCAGCAGTCAGCCCACCCAACCCTCCAAATAGATCGCGATACCCCCGGCTGACTTTATCACGCTTTCTTCTTTTTAGAGATTTGAGAAAATCTTCTCGAAGGTCTGCCTCCAGGAGCGTAAGGAGCTTAAATGCGTAGTCCTTGCGTATCTCCTCAAGCAGTCTGCCCATTTCTATCTCCTTTCCCGCGAGAATCGTTATTTGGGAATCGCGACCCTGCGCCCTCTCGACATCAGCACCGCCTCATAAACTTTCATAACAGACAGCGCGAACTCCAGGGATCGGATCTTTGCCATCCTATCTTTTAGAATACAGTCGCAGAAATAGCGCATCTCATCGTAGAAACCCTGCGTGAAGAGCGCCTTGTTCTCAAGGGTCGCCAGCGTATCCTGAGGTTCCCATGTAACCGCGCCGGAGTCTAACCCCGGGAGGATATAATTTCGGGTACGTGCGTAGTTAAAAGGAATACCGCGTTCCAAGCTCACGCGGAGATATTGATCAATCGTTACATGCTGCTTCCCCCAAAATGCATATCGCTCGCATCCACGACGCGCAGAGACCAGATTGAAAGACCCCACTGCGCCGCTCGCAAATTCGAGAATACACACGCCGGTGCCATAATCGCTTCTGTGCATCGTAACAGCCGAAACATCGCCTCCGACAGCGAGAAGCAGCGAGAGCGGGTGGCAGCCATTCTTCAGCCAATTGGGCACTTCGCGCGCGCTGAGTACCTGCTCTCCATCTTCGGGAATCGTCATCGGGTATTCTGCGGAAAGTCCTCTGAGCGGACCACACGCCTCAGTAGCCATCAACTCAATCACCTTCCGGGTCGCCGGCATAAATGCCTTCTTAAAACCAACAACAACCACGCGGTCCCCGCGATGGCCTATCATCGTTTCAACTTCATAAGCGAGCGTGGCGGGCGGTTTCTCCATCCACACATGCAAGCCGGCATCCAACGCCTCGCACGCCAACTCTGGATGTGCTTCTGGAGAAACGCAGATAAACACGCAATCCAGGTCTTCACCTGCGTACATATCCGCAGCGCGGGCATAGCAAGACCCCACGCCGTATTCCTCTGCAGTTGCTTCAGCGAGATCCAGTCTCAAGTCGCAGAAAGCCTTAAGCCTCACCGGAAGATAATGCATCGTGGGCAGGATATTCCTGTAGCAATGTGACCCGACGCCAACAACGCCGACATTTAGCCGACTTTCGAACTCGCGCTGGTAACTCATAGTGGCACGCCTTCTGCTATCTCGCAAAACTGGAGCGCATTTTAACGCCCCATCTGCCATTTTCATACGTGAGAATGTAGAGGGAATCGTGAGCGGCAATGACCGAACCGTCTGCGCGATAGCGGGTGAACTGCGTGTCAACGTGAATTTTCTCATCAGAGCAATGGACGATTTCGCGCCGCGTCCACGCGCTGCGCTGCCAGCCCATAGTGCCCAATCCCGTCCTTACCCGCGCGATGAACTGATCGTCCATATCCGCATCTTCCCATCGGTGCATCTTCCCCGAGGCCAAGCGATAGTGTGGGAAATGCATGGCCGCTTTCCATGCCCGAAGATTTAGCGCATTAAAGCCAGCCATCCATGCGTCGAGCACGGGAATCGCCCTCTCTCTCGCTTTTGCAACAGCATCCTCTGATGGCATGTGATATCTCCTAATCAGCGGTCAGCGGTCAGCAGTCAGCCCACCCAACCCCCTCCAGGCGAGAGGTAAGACGCGAGAAGCAAGAGGGCCACCAAACGTCTTGTATCTTGAAATGATGGTCGGGCAACCACAGGGGGTTGCCTCTGCATGGACTGTCCTGAACGAAGTGAAGGAACTACTTGGGGTTGGGTGCCCTTCTCGCTTCTCGCCTTGGTGGGGCGGGCGGCGGGGGCTGAAAGCTAATCGCTACCATGGCAAATAGTGTTCGTGAAGCTGCGCTTTGGCGACGCCCTGTGCGATCAGAGCATCGATGTGGTCGTCGTCATAACCCAATTCCCCGAGTATTTCCCTGGTGTGCGCGCCCTGTTTGGGGCAGGCGTAGAGCAGTTGAATCGGGGCGTTTTTCATGCGTACATAAGCGGGCGGCGCGAGATCAACCGCGCTGCCAACCGGGTGATCCCTGAAGCGAACAATGGAAATAGATCGCCCGTCATCCCATGCGTCCAGATTGTCTTCAGACACCTCGTGCAAATACATGTTGCGAATGTCTTCAAGTGTGTCAATGCGGTGCCCGGCCAAGCCCGCTTCGTTAAATAGATTGACCCAGTGGGCGACATCGCGATTTTTGATTTCGCGTTCTAAAAACGCGTCCGTGTCTTCATCAGGTGCATGCTCCAACCCCGAAATGCGTCTCAATTTGTCGATCTCATTTTGCAACCCGCCCAGGAAGACCCACCCATCCCGCGCGCGATACAGGCGGTGCAGCGCGTGTTCGCCAACGGCATTTTGCCCCGATGGTTCATCGCCCGATTCCCCGGCTTTGCAAGCATACATAAAAGGTGCCTGCACGAGTTGGCCGCCCTGCGCGAGCGAAGTGGTCACGAAATCGCCGCCGTCGGGAACGCCGCTGCGTCTGCGTTTGAACAGGGCGAGCACCGCGCCAAATGTCGCCGAATATCCCGTGATATAGTCAATACAAGACGCCCATCCGTGTAAGACCGGTTTATTGTCCGCGCCGCCGTAGCGCATTTGTATGCCGGTCGATCCCTGAAGCAGGGGATCAAAGCCCGGGCGGTTCATCCATGGCCCCGGGCGCGGGCCATTGAACGCCGTCAGATTGAGATAGACAATGTCGGGTTTGCGCGTTTTGACCGCGTCGTAATCAATGCCCAAATTTTGGGCAACGCCGGGTCGGAAGTTGTGAACGACGACATCGGCTGTTTCGACCAGTTTCATAAAAGCCGCTTTGCCGGCCTCTTCTTTCAGGTTCAGAATGATGCTGCGCTTGCCGGGGCTGACTTCCATCGGGAACCAACTGGAGACGCGCGGGCCAAAGTAGGGGTCGGGGGGATCGATTTTGATGACTTCCGCGCCGTATTCCGCCAACGTGCGCGCACTGGCCGGCCCGGCGAGCACGTTGGACAAGTCCAGAACGCGAACGCCTTCGAGGATGGGTTTTGCGGGCAATGCCGCGATGTCGCTCACGGGTTTGGGTTCAGCGCGTCCCGTGAATGGCTTTGAAGGTTTGGGAATGGCGCATTCATCCGGGGTTTTGGAAAGCCAGACCTGCACGCCGAGTTGCCGCATGGGGCCATACTCGGGATCGTCAACGACAACGGTCAAAGCCGCTTCTTCGGTCTCGGGTTTGTGCAACCACTCCTGTGCGGTGCGCTGAATCGTGCAGGGCACACCCGCGGCGGTCAAAACATCAACCCAGTGTTGCGCGGGTTCGCGCGCGAATACGGCTTCGATTTTTTCGCGCGCTTTGAGATTCCACGCGCTCGACAGATGGGATGAATCGGGAATATTGTTGGTCAGATGGAGGTTTTCATACACGGGCACGTCGACCATGCCCTCCGCGATCAGATCATCATAGACTTCCAACGCTTTGACCAGGGATCGGCTGTTTCGGCTGTGCCCCGCGGCAATGATGTAGAGCCATTGCCCATCGCCGGCGCGAAACGCGCCACTAAAAGGCGACCCCGCGCCGCTGATCTGGCGTGCGGCTTCTTTTGTTCGCGCGGCGTCAGACCGCGCGGGCATGCCGTATCGCGCGGGTTTTTTTGCTACATCCAACAAAATGACCGCCATAGCAGACATGGCCGCGCCGACCAAAGAAACCTCAATGATGTCACCCCGCGCGCTTTTTTCACGCGCGTACAGGGCGAGGGTAACCGCGATGGCACCGTGAATAGCACCGTAGGTAGAACCCAATGGCATAGGCGTATAAATAGGCGGGACATTATACATGCGGCTTTGAAGGTCTGTATATTGACCGATTGCCGCGCTGATAATGCCTTCAAACGCGCGAATTGAGGCTTTTTCATCTGTGGAAGCAAAACCCGGCAAACAGAGATAAACCAGACCCGGGTGCCGCGCAGTCATCTCTTCTGCTCCCAATCCCAATCGCTGCATCACCCCCGGGCGAAAATTTTCAATCACCACATCTGCCGATTGAATTAAGTTCACAGCCCTTGCGAGATCGTCTGCATTTTTCAGATCGAGAGCAACGCGTTGTTTGCCTCGATTAAAAACGCCATTTGCGGGCGTATCGCAATCGGGCTTGCCCGGCCGATCCACTTTGATGACCTCGGCGCCTTGATCTGCGAGCAGCATCCCCGTCAGTGGCCCGGCAATACAATGACCAAAGTCAATGACGCGAATCCCGGCCAATGGGGCTTGTTTATCGCGTTCCGGATTCATCATCCATCTCCTACATGAGGTTCTGTTGTGTCCCATTATAATACATTTGCGTCGCGTGGGCACGCTTGGATTGAAACTGTGTTCAGGCGCGTTTTTGTATGGCGGTCAAAACGAGTAAGAGCAGCATTCCGACCGCGTGACATTCTAACAAAGGCCAGAGCAGCAAAACCGCGGCTGCGAAAAATAAAACGCGGTGCAGAACATTCAGCAATCTGATGTGAAACCCCTCAGAGGCAGCCGCGAAGGCCAGCAGGCCGAGCAGGGTGGCAATCGCGGTTTCGACGACACGCCATATTTCCCCTTCAAAAAGGATGGGCGTGTAGCAAAAGAGCAGGGGAATAAAGTAGATGGCCTTGGCAATGCGCCACGATTCAATGCCCGTGCGAAGCGGATTGGCACCCGCGATGCCCGCAGCGGAATACGCGGCCAAGCAAACCGGTGGTGTGACATTGGCGTCCTGTGAATACCAAAAGATCAGCAGGTGCGCGGCGATGAGGCTCACGCCCAAGTTGGTCAGCGCGGGCGCAGCCAGCACCGCGAGGACAATATAAGACGCGGTCACGGGAAGGCCCATGCCCAGAATCAGGGACGCGATGGCAATGAGGACAACGGCGATGAGGACACTGCTTCCGGCAATGCCCGAAATGAGCAGGGAGAATTTGATGCCAATGCCGACCATCAGCACGACGCCCACGATGATGCCAGCGCACAGGAGAATGATGCCGGTGGTGACCATATTTTGAGCACCCAGCGCGAGCGCGTCAACAACATCGCGGATGTTCATGCGCGTATTCTTATGCAACCAACTCGCAACGACAATGCTCGAGGTCCCCGTTGCCGCCGCATACGTGGGTGTAAAACCGCTGATGAGTGTGCCCACGAGTACCGCGAGGGGAATCGCAAAGTGCCAACCTTCGCAAACAATGTCGCGGATGTTCGGGATTTCCGAGGCAGACAAGGGCGCGAGCCCCTGTTTGCGCGCGCGAAAATGTATAAAAAAGACAACGCTAAGAAAATAGATGAGCGCGGGAATAAAGGAGACCGCGACAATCGTGAGATAGGGAATTTGCGTCCATTGACTCATGATAAACGCGCCCGCCCCCATAATGGGCGGCATGAGTTGCCCCCCCGTCGAGGCTGCGGCTTCTACCGCGCCCGAGAAGGTGGGCGAGAAGCCGGTGCGTTTCATCATGGGAATGGTGAGCGACCCCGATCCCACGGTGTTCGCCACGGCACTTCCCGAGATGGATCCGAGCATGCCGCTGGCAAAAACCGCCATTTTTGCCGGCCCGCCGGTTGCGCGCCCAAGCAAGGCGACCGACAGGCGAATCATAAAATCTCCCGCGCCAGATCGCAGGAGAAACGCGCCAAAAAGCACAAAGAGCGCGACAAAGGTCGATGAGATGGTCGCAATCGTTCCAAAAATGCCATCGGGCGCGAAGTACATGCGATAGAGCAAGCGCGTGAGGGAAACGCCCGGAAACGCCCAGATACCGGAAAGATATCGCCCCCAAAAAAGTGCATACGTGAGAAATGCAAGCGCGAGCAGCGGAATGAAAAGGCCGGTTGTGCGGCGCGTGATTTCGAGCAGCAAGCAGATCGCAATGCCCGCGAAGATGAGATCTGTCGTATTCGGCACTTCGTTGCGCGCGTGCAGCGCATCTTCAAAAAAGACGAGATAAAGCGCGGTCACGAGCGATAGAATAGCCAAAATATAATCGACGACCTGCGTGCGCGACGCATAGCGCGGAGAGATGGGATAGAGCAGATAGCCGAGAAAGAGGATGAGGGCGTAATGCGCGGCATTGCGCTGCAATTCGGGCAAAACACCCAGCGTATTGCTCCACAGGTGAAACAGAGACAGGCAGACCCCCACAATAACCACGACCGCGCGATGCCGCCCGCGGAGCGCGCGGTGAGGTGTGGTCACGTCGCCATCGAGGCCCTGTTCAAGGCCGGTGCGGACACGCGCATCGTCAGTACCGCCAGATGGGGTTTTACGGGCGTGTGGCATATTGCGTCAACAGTCTCCGAGCATGGTTCAGACCCACGGACAGAGCCTACCTGTCTGCCGATAAGTGCCCCTCACTTCTCGACGGGTGGTTGGGCGGACTGGGCACTGTCCCCTGATTCTCCAACAAGAGATGGTGGAATGTCCATGCCCTTTTCGCGATAGTAGCGCGCAGCACCTAAATGCAGGGGAACGGCCAGACCGGTTGTGGCTCTTTCGAGCGACATGGCGAGCGTGGCTTTGTGGATATTTTGAATTTCCGCTAAATTTTCGTAAATGGTTTTTGTGATGTCGTAAACCACGTCTTCGGGCAAGTCCGCTCTGCACGCCAAAAAGTTGGGTTGTGCAAGGGTCTCAATCGCTTTGGACTGCCCGGGATACGTGTTGGCCGGGATGGTATAGCGCGCCCACACGGGAAAAACGCTTTGGATGACGGCGAGGTGCTCATCGCCAAAGACAAGCACAGAGACCTCGTCGGCGCCGAGTTGGGCAAAAACCTGCGTCACAGCAGCCACAGGGGGGCCAGCCGATAGCGTCGCCCCTGCAATGCGCCCGTCGATCATGGCCTGGGCAGACGGGCTATAACCCAGATATTCAGATGTGAAATCCCCATCCGGAGAAATGTTCAGAGCCGCGAGAATGGTTCGGGTCGCGCCTTCGGTGCCACTCCCGCGCTTGCCAATGGCGTATTTGCGCCCGAGGTTTTTTAGATCCTCAATTGTACCTGTTTTGGCATCGGACGCGCGGAGCAGAAAATGTTCGACATTTTCCCACAGCATCGTAATGGATCGGATCTCCCGAACCGGTTGGCCCTGATAGGTTCCTCGTCCGCCATAGGCCATGGCGCCGTACAGACCCTGTAGAATCGCCAGGTGTACCTCTCGATTGATAAGCATCTGAATATTTTCGCCCGACCCCGCAGAATTGATGGCCGCTGCCGCGATTTTGGGTTGCAACTTCTGCGTGATAGTCGTGCCCAGTGCAACACCCACAGGATAGTAGGTGCCGCCGGGTGTGGCTGTTGCAATAATCAGGTTTTGCGTCTGCATGCCCTCTCGGTGTGATCCACAGGAGACGCAGAGTACCGCGGCGAGAAGACAAAAGAAATCGGTGCGCGACATGGGAAAACCTCACAAAAAAATTGACATGACACTTGGGAGATAGGACGAGATGACTTGCTCCGCCGCGTTAGAGGGTGTGGCTATCGCCATGCCTCGGCGTGCGGCGCGCGTTCGCCTATCTGTTTGACCTTAAAATTATACCTGCTCGCGGGTATGCGTCAAGGGAAAACGCCTTTGCGCCTTGACAACCCCTGTTGCGATTTCTATACTTCCGTTGAGGAGTGTGGCTATGGATCACAAGTGTAAAATTCTTTGTTGCCTGTTCTCGGCGGTCTTGCTTTTGTCTAGCTGTGCAGAGTATCGGGCGTATCGCCATTTGAACCGGGCTGTGGCTCACGAGGCCAACGGCAATAGTGAAACGGCTCTGGCGATATTTCAGGCCGCTGTACATATTTGCCCTGAAGACGCGGTTTTGCGGCGGTGGTTGGGCAGGGCATATCTGAGGCGCAATCAATATGACGCGGCGCGAGCCGAGTTTGAAACGGCACTGGCATTGGCGCCCAATTATCTGATTGTCTATCGGGATCTCGCTGTTGTCTGCGAGGCCCTCAAAATGCCAGAAGCGGCTATCGGGTGGTTGGAGAAAGCGATTGCACAAGTGCCCGCACACGAGAAATCTCACCGCGATCTCGTCGGGCTTTATCTGGCACACGACCAGTTGCGCGACGCGCAGTCGCTTTTGAAAACGGTCGTTGAACGATGGCCGCGGGCGATGTGGGCGCATTTTCAACTGGGCGGTCTTTATCTGGTCTTAAAATGGCCCGAGCGCGCGGAAGAGGCTTATGCACAGGTGCTGGATATCGAGCCAAAAAATAATGATGAATCAGAACTAAAGGCCCGAGCGCACGGCGAGTTGGGCAATGTGTATTCCGAGCGCGAGGATTATGCGCGAGCAGAGGAATTTTACAAAAAAGCACTGGCACTCAACCCCCTCGACGACAGCAGTCTGAACAACCTCGCGTGGATATATGCCATTCAGGGGATTCACCTGCGCGAAGGCATTCGCCTGTCGCGGCGGTCTTTGCGCCTGCGGCCCCACGCGCCGGCCTATCTGGACACGCTGGCCGAATTGCACTACAAGATGGGCAACACCGAGCGCGCCATTCTGATCATTCGCCAAGCCATTGCATTGCAGCCAGATGACCCAGAACTGCGGGCGCATCTGCATCGGCAACTGGCTAAATTTATTTCTGGCGGTCAGGGAAAGGTCTGAGCAAGGCCATGAATCTCGAAGACCCCGAATGGGGTAACCTGACGCCGCGCGGTCATGGGCGAGAGAATTTGCGGAATATTCTCGCTCGCGTCGCGGTGTTTGATATATTGACCCGGCAAGAGTTGGGTACTATTGAACGCATTGTGCACCGCCGGCGATTTACAACCGGCGACATGATCGCCACGCCGAGGTCGGGGTTGTTTGTCGTTATTTCCGGCAGTATCCATGTGGTGCGACATCTGCCCGATGGTGGGCAGATGACCCTTGATGTTCTGAAAGCAGGCGAATTAGTCGGCGAAATTGAGCCTTTGGGGGATGCGCCACCCGAGACCTCTATTCTAGCAGTGGAACAGAGTGATGTGATCGGATTTTTTAAATCTGATCTGGACGATTTGATCCAAACGCACCCCGAGATGGGATTCAAACTTTTCTATCGTTTGGCACAAACGATGTCACACCAAATGCAGCAGACGATGGGCGATCTGCGAAAGATACGCCTGACTATCGATGAAAATGGAAAACGCATCGCCAGCACCATACCAGAGGAGGACGTCGGGATATGACGAGGATTGAGACGGTTCACGCCCGTGAGATTCTGGATTCAAGGGGAAACCCAACGGTCGAAGTGGATGTGCGCTTGAGTTCTGGCATTGTCGCGCGCGCGGCCGTGCCTTCGGGCGCGTCAACCGGCATACACGAGGCTGTGGAATTGCGCGACGGACAAACGCGCTATTTGGGCAAGGGCGTGCAAAACGCCGTGCAAAATGTAAATGAGAAAATTGCCAAAGCCGTTGTGGGGCTGGATCCATCCGACCAGATCGGGATCGATCGGGTCATGCGCGAGATCGATGGCACGCCCAATAAGCGCGCGATCGGCGCGAATGGCATCCTGGGGGTTTCTCTTGCGACAGCCAAGGCCGCGGCCGCAGCATACGAGATGCCCCTTTATCGCTATATTGGCGGGGCCGCTGCGCGCCAGTTGCCCGTGCCGATGATGAATATTTTGAACGGTGGCGCGCATGCCGACAGCAGCGTCGATCTGCAAGAATTTATGGTCATGCCCACAGGTGCCAAAAATTTTGCAGAGGGCCTGCGCGCTGGTGCTGAAATTTTTCACGCCTTGCGCGAGGTGCTCAAAAACGCGGGTTATAGCACGGGAGTAGGCGATGAAGGGGGGTTCGCGCCGAGTTTGGGTTCAAATGATGAGGCACTCGACGTGATCGCCGAGGCCGTCGAGAATGCCGGCTATGTGTTGGGCGGCGATATTTTGCTGGCACTGGACCCCGCGTCGAGTGAATTTTACGATGGCGAGCACTATGTGTTCAAAAAGTCAGATGGGGCGAAGCGGTCTTCGGATCAGATGATCGCATTTTGGAAAGACTGGACGGATCGGTATCCCATCGTGTCAATTGAAGACGGTTTGGATGAGGACGACTGGAAGGGATGGGCCGCGCTAACAGCCGAGTTGGGCGACCGCGTGCAACTCGTTGGCGATGATTTGTTTGTCACCAATGCCGCGCGATTAACGCGCGGCATTTCAAAAAAGGTGGGCAATGCGATTCTGATCAAAGTCAACCAGATTGGAACCCTGACCGAGACACTGGAAGCCATTGAAACGGCCAAATGCGCGGGATATACGGCCGTCATTTCGCATCGGTCAGGCGAGACCGAAGATACGACCATTGCCGATATTGCCGTGGGCACCAATGCCGGTCAGATCAAAACGGGATCCGCATCGCGTTCGGATCGCATCGCAAAGTACAATCAACTGTTGCGTATTGAAGAAGAATTGGGCGATGCAGCCATCTATCGCGGCCGGGACGCATTCTATAATATCGACCGCAGTACACGCCAAAAATAGACGCACAGGCAGGGGCGTAGCCTCCCCATATCCCCCAGAAAGAGGCCAAAAATGAGTGATTCTCTGTTGCAAATTGCATTGCCGATTTTATCTGAGCAAACGCGCGCGCGCCTAAACGCAGTGTACGCACGCGTTCCCGCTGTCTCGTGCGCGGGTTGCGACGCACCGGGGAGTTGTTGCGCGCTGACAGATGCCGAGTACGATGACGATTTTGCAACCATGTATCCGCTCTACGCGGTCGAATACGTCCATATCGTGGATTACGTGCGCGCGCATTTTGACGCCAAAAAACAGCGGCAATTGCTGGACATGGCCGATGAACGCCCGCGTCGCTGTCCGTTTTTGACAGATGCAGGCGGGTGTTCGATCCACCCGGCGCGCCCCCTGACGTGTCGCACTTATGGGGTTTTGAACGCGGTATCACAGGTCAAAGCCACCGCTGAATCTGCACAAGGCGAGGTGCCACGGCCGTGGATATCGTCTTTTTTATCGACAGAACGCTACACCGTGTGTCCAAAAACCGAATTAAAAGAACGCAATAAAGTTGAGGCACACGTGCACGCGATGGTGTCATTGGCATACGAACGCGAGTTGATCGATATGTCGGACGCGCTCGATTGGTTGGACGCAGACCGCCGAGACATCTTTCAGCAGATTGCTCGAAAAAACCGCCCGACGCGATGGACGTGGGGCGGTTTTAACGCGCTTGCCCAAAGGCCGTTGAAATGGATAAAGCGCCATTTTGGAAACCTTTGGAAAACGTCTTTTTTGGGTGAATAAATCCCATGTCTTGCAAAAAATTCGCTTGCGTTTTGTCTATGTCTGATAGAAGTGTCTTTCCAACCTCGTCAAAAAAATGTGCCGCGCCTAGAGCTCCTGCCTTCGCAGAGCCTCCCGTCGCGAGACCTCGCCCTTCCCCTTTGAATCCCGCGCTAATATCCCTTCTCTTTATCCACCACATTCCGTAGCGGCTCACCCTTCACATACCTGTGCAAATTATCGACAAACCGCGCCATGGCGCGCTTCCGAATGTGTTGTGAAGACCCCGCGCTGTGCGATGTCAGAATGACATTGGGTTCGGTCCACAGCGGACTGTCTTCTGGACAGGGTTCGGTGTAGGTGACGTCCAGCCCAATGCCCGCCAGGTTCCCCGACCGCAAAGCCGCGACCATCGCATCTTCATCCACCACTTTTCCCCGGCTGACATTGATGAGAAAACTGCCCGCTGGCAATCGGTCAAACAGGTCTCGAGCGATCATTTTATGCGTTTCAGGTGTGCTGGGGCAACAGACCATGACCACATGGGATTGCGACATGAGGTCGGGTAAATAGTCCATCTTTTCCAACCGGTCGACAGAGGCGGGACGATCCATATCTTCGGGATCAACAGCGAGAACCCGAAATTCAAAAGCTTTTGCGCGGTCTGCTATGGCCCGTCCGATGCCGCCCAATCCAATAATGCCCATGGTCATACCGGCCAGTTCCAAACACGGCACGCGCGCCCAGTGTTTGCGTTTCATAAATTCCAACTGCGTGTGAATTTGCCGCGTCAATGCCAGCAAGAGTGCAAACGCGTGTTCTGCAATTTGCGGGCCGAACAATCCCCCGGCATTGGTCAACGCGATGTCGCTGTTTTTGAATTTCTCATACAGGTGCCCTTCCGCACCCGCATGGGGTTGTTGAACCCACTTCAACGCATCCGCCGAGTCAAAGTCGGATTCGGGAAGCCGGCCAAAGAGGACTTCAATACCAGACAGATAATCGGCCTGCTTTTCACCTCCGGGCAAAAATGTCACCTCAACGTCCGAGGGCGCGCCTTCCAACAACGCCTCGACGTCCGCTGCATTTCGACTGCCAATCAATACGCGAATCATACGTCACATCTCCTTTTGGTCTTTCTGGTGGCTGGGCACGCATCGCTTTCATGGTACAAAAAAAAAATGCCATCGCAAAGCAATTCCGATGGCATTCTCGGGGTTCGGGATGTGAAGAATCTGTTTTGAATGGCGAGATGGCGAGATTTTTAACGTTGAAATTGTCGATTATCATTGAGGAGAAGAACAATGACAAACAAAAAATTAAACCCGATTCATCCTGGGGAAGTTTTGTTGGCGGAATTTCTCCAGCCTACGAATTTGAGCCAGAATCGTCTGGCTCTTGGTATAGGCGTTCCGCCGCGTCGGATCAATGAGATTGTATTGGGCAAGCGAGGCATCACGGCCGATACGGCCTGGCGTCTGGCGAAATATTTCAATATGTCTCCACAATTTTGGATGGGCTTGCAAGCAGATTATGAACTCGACATGGCCGAAGATTTGTTGGGTGATCGTTTAGACCGTGAAGTGCAAGTTCACAGGCGCTGAACTTTCAAACATACCGCTTGATGAGGTCGGCAATGTCATCATGTCCTTTTTTTTCTGCCCAAGCGAGCGGGGTTGCCCATTCCGCACCTGCGAGTGTGGGATCCGCGCCGCGATCGAGATAGAGGCGGGCGAGATCGCGCTTGCCCCAGCGCGCGGCCCAGCCAAGGGGTGAAGACAGCAGGAGATCGTCGATCACATCGAGGTCAGCGCCGTGGTCGAGGAGGATGGTGGCAAACGCGATGCGTTCGGGTTCGGTCATAATGGGTTGCCCCCACACGACGCCGCAGGCCGCCATGCGATGGGCAAGGCGGTACCCGAAACGCCCGACCAGATTGGGGCTGACGCCGCGGTCGAGGATCATGCGAAAAATTTCCGGATAGACCGCGCGGTCAAAGTCGCGGAATTTGCGGTGGGGGTTGGTGCGCCACAGGCGAAGGGGTTGCTCGAGCAATCTGAACCAGCGGCTGTCATCGGGTTCCCATTCGAGTTGGCGCAAACACATGCCCACAATATTGGGATCGCCCCCGCATCCCGCAGCCCACAGAAGCCTTTCCGCAATCAAAGGATCGTTCTGAAGGGCAACAGCAGCGGCCGAGGTCTCGCCTTCAAGCCCGGCGGTGGTGTAATCCAGAACCCCACCGTATCGAAACAGCAAGCCCTTCATTTTATTGTCGCGATTGTTGTACGCCGCGCTCACGGGATTGCCACTAGCGTAAATGCTGGCATTGGGATCCGCGCCGCGTTCGAGCAGGAGCTCGGCAATTTCATACTGCGAATGACCCGCCGCATGGGCAAGGGGTTGGCCCCATGAATAGGGTTTGGATTCGTAGTTGTGAAGTTGGTGCCTGTCGTCGGGATCGAGGCCGAAATCGAGCAGCAAGCGCACCATGTCGATGTTGTCATTTTGCACGGCGATCTGGAGAAGCCCGTCGCGGTCCCTGTCATTGGATTGAAAGCGTTGGGGATGCTGTTCTGCATACGCGCGGACAAAGTCGACATCCCCGAGTGCAATGGCAGATTCGAGCGATTGTTCGCATCCGGCCTGAAGGAGAACCCCCGCGCAAATCAAACACCCTTCGTCGATCGCTCGATTGCGACCGCGAATATTGTGAACCGCACCATCGAGAGGCGATTGCCCCTCGGGGGTGAGATGGGTGATATCCGCGCCGCGCGTGAGCAGTTCCCCAACGAGTTGGTAACGTCCATAAGATGCCGCAGCGTGAATTACACTGCCGCCATTGCGATGGCAAGCGTCGAGCAAATCGGGCTGCCGGTCGAGAATCGCCCGCACATCCGCGTCTCGCCCCTCTTGAACCGCCTCAAAGAGCGCGTCATTTTCTTCCGAGATGGTGATGTTTTTACAGGCCGCGAGTTTGCGTTTTTCGTCTTCTTCTCGCAAGATGTGAACAATATCATCCATGCCGCGATCTTGGGCCATCGTCAGCGCGTCGGTGGCGTCGCGGTGGGGATAGATGCCCGAAGTGTGATCGGCACCTGCTTCCATAAGCGCGCGCACCGCATCCGCGTGCTGATTTATGACCGCGTAGTGAATCGCGCGGTGTTCGTCGTTTTCGGCCATGTGTACATTGATCAGGTCGGGTTGCACATCGAGAATGCGTTGAATTTTGACAACATTCCCCTCGGCCGCCGCGTCGCACAGGTCTGCGACTTGATAACTTCTATTTGTAGCCATGGCAGCTCCTTTTTCGATAAGATGAAGATGCTGTTTGAATCTGAATGATGCTTCAACGTCCTGACGCTATCCCCCATCATTTCCAACCGCCACAGCCGCCCTCACATCGCACCGAATACTATAGTCTGTGGACTAATAGTATTCAGTTCAATAAGTTTGCGATTATGATAAATGAGGCTTTTGCGAAAGTTCTCAAACGCTTGAGAATCCAAAAAAATCTAAGCCAAGAAGCATTCGGTTTTGAATGTGGCATCCACAGGACTTAGTTGTCGAGTTGTTATTACGCCAAAGTCACAACACCGCTTAATATCCTCAGCCAACACTTCCATCAATAAAGGAGGGACAGCGTTACCCACTTGTTGGGATTTTTGGATGTACGTTCCCGTAAATCTAAAATCATCAGAAAATGATTGTAACCGCGCCGCCTCTCGTATTGTGATGAGGCGGATTTCTTTTGGATGACAAAATCGCCCTGATCCTGGATGAAACACCCATCGCGTAATCGTCGGCGCAATCATTTCACAATCCAACCGGCCATAAGCACCACTATATCCGGATTTAGGTCTTAGGTGGTCGGGGAGGTCTTTGATACCTTGACCTGGTTTTAGAGAGGCGATTCTCGAGAATTGCTTCTCTTTTAATTTGCGGGTAATGTGATCATAAATTTTTGTTGAATCTCCACGCATTTGAATTTGAAACGCATTCTCAGGTTCTCTATCGTATGCCAAATGACCGTCAAATTATCCATTGTTTTGTATCCTTTTTCGCGGGCGCGTTGTTCAGCGGCAAAAGCCGCCAGGCCAGCCAGGCCCAAACAGGCCAGCACAATGGCGACCAGGGCAGATCGCGTAAAGAGACGCCCCTGGCGTTGTTCCCGTCGGTATTTGGAATCGATGTACTCATCGAGAAAAAAGCATTCCAAGGGACGCGTGGGAATGAAATCCGTCCAGGTTTTTTTGATAAACGCCATGGTTTCTCCCATGCGGTCGGGTTTGATCTTGAGATGCAAGTATTTTAAGCGCGCACCCGCTGCGATGATGTTGGGATGCCGAAGAAATCGCTGTTTGACCGCGTTATATTGACCGTTTAAGTGGATTTGCTCGGCGTCTGCGCCAAAAATTTTGACCACGACAATCCGATCGCGATCAAAGCCCAAATATTTGCTACGCACCAGATCCATTTGTTGGTCAACGACAAGCGTACATGCAATGAGGATGATGGAGACAGCGAATTGCGCGATGACGAGCCCTTGGCGCAGCCAGCGATCTTTGGGCACCCAATGACGCAGTCCCTTGAGCACATCAACAAAAAGGTGACGCTATCAAATTCCAATCGCGTATTAGTCGGGCGATCTTTCATCAGGGCAATCACCGTAAAAGCCTGCACAGCGGCCTCGCGCTGCACCTCAAGCGTGCGACCGATGGGGTCTGTATTGCCAAACAGTTTGTGGGCAATGCTTTCCGTTAAAACAATGGACGCATCTCGATGTTTGAGCGCGGTGGCATCTCCTCGCGTGATATCGAGGCCAAAGAAATCGATGAGGTCGCCATCAGCCGAGCAGAGGCGCTGTTGAAACAATCGGTCTTCCGCGCGAAACCAAGACGCGATGCTGCGGAACTGAACAACGGCCTCGACCTCGGGATATTCATCGCGCAAACGCGCGGCGATTTCTGAGGGAAGCGCGCCACGCCATCTGATTTGCCCGCGGTCATTCCATTCCCGCTTCATAACTCGGTACACGCGATCCGCATGGGGACGAAACGCGTCGTAGCTCATCTCGTAGCGCACCGAGAGCACGATGAGCATGGCACACGTCAATCCCATGACCAAACTGCCGAGGCTGATGCCCGCATAGCCCTTGTGGCGCATCGCGTTGCGGATTGCAACTGCGAGGTAGTTTTGGAGCATGGAGACACCGTGTGTTGCGGTTGGCGCGTTCGCAAAATCCCGCTTTGGACACAAATTTTTCACGCGAGGGGAAGTCCATTGAGAGAATGTCGCGACAGCAGATTTATGGAAAACGACCGGCGTGGCGATAGACCCGATCTCCGTGTGCCGTGAGCATTTTGTTTTCTTCCAGTGTGGGGGCCTGCCAGTTATCTAACAAAGAGAGGTCGTGTTCGAGTTCCGCCCGGCCATTGGGGGCTGCAAGCGCAATGGCGACAGAGGGGTTAGCCAGTGCAAAGCGGTACCATTCTTTTGCCGGTGGCGGTGTAAAATTGGGCGGATCGTCCGGGGTGGGTTTCATCAAGGCACCCCAGCGCAGGCAGGTATAGACAACCACCGGGATGTTGCAAGCGTCGGTCAGGGGGAACACATCCTGTTCGGCCCCTCGGTGCGCGGCATTGTAGCGGAGCATGAGCATGTCCAAAGGGCGGGATTCGGTCTGTGCAGGTGCGCGGAGTTCGCCAGCAGCAATGCGAACAGCCATCTGACGCTGGTGGCTGGTGAGGCCGAGAAAATGCACTTTTCCTTGGCTGCGGGCGCGAGACATGGCCTCATACGCGCCATTTTTGGAGGCGATGGCGATCCACTCGCTTTCGCTTTCCACATAGTAGAAGGTGACAATATCGATGTAGTCGGTATTGAGCTCGCGCAATGCACCTTCGAGTTCCCGTTCCGCGTCTGAGGCAGTAATGGACTGGAGTTGCCAAGCCAGTGCGATTTTTTCCCGTTTAGCACCCATGCCCGCAACGGCCCGACTCAAGCCATCGGGACGACCACACCAGTTGAGATAGTTGACGCCGCGCGCAACAGCATAACAGACGTCATCGGGGTGCAAATGGGTGTTGCCGCGCGTGGCCAGGCCCAAGCGGCAGAGAGGAGGGGTATTGCAGTCAAATTGGAAGGTGCGTTGCATGGGGTCTCCACGGTTGATACGCGGGTTTTTCGACTTCAATGCGGCTTTTCTCAGTCAGGCGAATGGGCTTGAGAGCTTTTCGACGATCAATGGCAAATTGCCACAGAATGGGCAATGCGCCATCGAGATGAACTCATGAGAAATTGGCAGCGCACACAGGCAGGGCAGTCGGCATTTTCTATAGAGCATCGCTGCAAGTCGCGCGGGTAGATTTTTGGATTTCTTCCCACACGACAATCGGCGTAACGCACGGCCCTGGGCAAACAATTACTGAACACATGTATAGTTAAAATTTGGCGGTGTGTCAAGGACAAAAAAACACAGCCGCGGTTTGACATCGTTTATTGTGTATTTAGCGTTCATCTTCATTATCTCCGGATCTGCGTGATAGAATAGCCCGATGATCAAGCATTTGAGTAGTCAAGCTACCTCCCTAATGGAATGAATAAATCCTTACCTTATACAGCATAGGGAAACTTCTAGCTACTGAAGATCTTGTAATAATAGGGTCCCAAGGATAGATCATTTATGGAAAAGGTCATAGATGATATCCTCAATCGATGTCTTTTGAATATCGATATCACTCACCTCAAATCGACCGAGCACCTTTTGACACATTTCTTGGATATCTTCGCCCCTAACTTTGAACCTTGCCCGACTATGCTCGAAACTGACGAGTTCACCCAAGGCAAGCAAATCTTTCTCTTGAACCTGCTTGCTATCAAAACTGAATTGGATTGTCTTCATCTGCCCGTACTCTTTAAACATGTCTTGCACCAGACCATCATAAATGAGACTTCCCTGCTCGATGATCAAAAGTCTTTTGCATAATTCAACAATGTCAGCGCTCATGAAAACGATTATAGCTCAACTCATATTCCACAAATAGACCAATCAAGATGGTGCACGCCAGACCGACTGCTAGGCCCACTACATTGATCAAGGAATAGGTTTTATATCTTCAAAAGCTTAAAAAAAAAACAAGAATGCAACTCTTTAACATAGGGCTTGTAGAGCCTGAATCCAGGCCACAAATAGCCATTCGCGATCACCGTGCTCGCGTTTTTCTACGCGCGAAGGCATCCCTTTCATGTCGGACGGTCTCACCAGACAGTTCGGCACACCGCTGAGTTATCTGCAAGTTGCGGTGACCGAGTAGCCAGCGCACTGTGCCTACGCCCACGCCACTGTTCACCAGCTCCGTCGCGGCCGTGTGCCGAAGCTGGTGAATCTCGCATTTGACCTCTGCCTGCTCACACAGCTTTGTCCATTGATAATACGCGCTTCCATCCGCATTTCTCACCTCTCACGCACCTGCCACCTCAAAGGCCGTTATATTGCGGGTATCCTTGCTGAACTCTACCCCGATCAGATGGATCGGCTGGTCAAGGCCGCGGTATTTGTCCGCGTATCCCTTTTCCTGCAATTGCGCCATTGCCGCCCCCTCAGACGCCAGTTCCACCACCTTGAACTCGAACAGGTAAATGTTATCGTTGAAGTGAACGGTCATATCAACACGTCCATGACTGCTGCTATCCTCTACTGTGATATTTAACCCCAGTGCCGCGAAAGATGAGGAAGGTGGGTGTGCCAGTCTCGAACCAGTAGGCTTCGAATCTGTGCCTTCGGAATAGCAGGAGAATGTCAAAAGGATTATAGACCTTCTCATCGCCCCGCCAGCTATAGCCGTTGTACCAGTCGCGAATCTCATCCCGATCCAGACCCGGCAATTCTGGCGCGAATACCGTGTCGAGGTCCGTTTCTGTGTAGCCGGCGGAATATTGTGAGTCGATAGTGATGTCTGTGAGATTGTTGAGGCCAGAGAACAGATGTACTTTGGAGAACTTGCTGACGCCCGTGAGAAATGTGAATTTGATATGGGCATCATTGGACTTGATCGTGGAATACAGACCCCGCAGAAAGTCACGGTTGGCACGCGCAATCTCCGGTACTTCGGCTTGTCGTATTCATCAAACAGAACGACAACGCGCTGCCCGGCTTGCGCGTGAAGGATTTCGAAAATAGATGCGAAGCGTCCGGGGACTGTGGTGTGCTCGGAGACGATTTTCTCTCGACGTTCTATGGCCGCGAGTTGTTCCATCACGTTCGCCTGCAGGAAGCCCTCCTCTTTGAAGTTGCCGCTGCCAAAGTCGAGGCGCACGACGGGATAGCGAACAGACCAGTCCCATTGGTCGTGGATATGAAGCCCTTCGAACAGCGGCTCATTGCCCTCGAACAGTTCCTTCAGCGTGTCCAGAAACAGGCTTTTGCCAAAGCGACGCGGACGCGATAAAAAGTAGTGCTTACCCTCGTCGATCAGCCGCCGAATGTGGTCAGTTTTTAGGAAAACTTCCACATACTCGAATCGTCTGGTGAAGCTGTATTCGAAGGTCCAACTGGTTGCGTTTGTACGCTGCCCCCAGAAAAAGAAACACTTCTTATGTTTCGCAATAAGTCGGCGATAGCACACTTAAAGCGGGTAAGTATTACCATTGCCAAGAAAGCAACAACTATAGGCCACGAAATGAGCAATTCTGCTAATTTCACAAATGATTCGAAAGACAGAGGATTGTGCCACAGGATGATCGGCATCCAAATGCAAAGCACGGCAATTATACCGATCTTTATGCCCCAAGTAAGTATATTAATAATGGATTGCATGAATACCTCTCAAGACTTAATGGTTTTCTGATAAACCTGAAATGTCCAATGTGGCTACATATCAGTGAAGCGTGTCGTTGTTTTTGCATTTAGCTTACCAATCAGGCGCAGCCGTTTAGGAGACACAAAGTTAAGGCGGGTTCGATCAGCTTGTGTTATCGACTGTCGTTTGTTTCGGGATAATACCACTCTACTTATGGTCAGAGCAGCAGTTCAGCGTGCGCCATAAATCCGAATGTTTTAGGATTTCTTGAGGGGCTGCCGAGCTTCTTTTGTCTAAATCCTGGCGGAGTCTTATCAAGAGTTGGCGCAAAAACGATCCGTTCCCCGTCAATTGATACGCCATCTGCCATGTTATCTTTCTTCGCAAGTTTGTTAGTAAGCCAATGGATGAACGAGCTCTCCGGAAGCGTCACAACATCAGCAGAAAATCGAGTTGAGAACGCTGCTGTGCCACCCGTTCCATTAACCAGCTTAAAATTGAACGAACCTATTATGGTATCTGATTCTAAAAAGAACGACTCTTTTGTAAAGACTTCCTGACCCGGAAAACTCACTTGGATTTCGTCTATGCGCTTTCCAAAACCGAAATAACTTTTTTTTGGCGACATTTTCGCTGAGAAAGGCGTCGATTTTCTCCGTCAGTTCCTGCATGCGCGGTATTACAACTTGAACGTCGCGCGATAAACAAAGTCCGTTGATAGAATCCAATTGTGTTAGTGTCGCACTGCTTATGTCATAGAGCGGTTGTTTTTACACCAATAAAAAGACCCGTAGGCGATACTGCAAAGTTAATTCATACGATTGGTATTACCACCATGAGAAAAGACCACCACAGCATCATTGCATGGTGGCCTTTTTTTTTGAATTATGATGACAGCCCAAAATTCGGACACTTGGGCAACCGCCACAAACCAAAAAATTGGCATATCTGATTTCACGTTGTCCGCATGGTGAGCCCAAGGGCGCGCCATTCCCGAAGACCAAGCCGCGAAACATGCGGCCCCCATCGGATCAAATTGGCATAAGCGCGAGCAAAAGGTACATTTTTTTCACTCCTTTGGCATCGGTCAATGTCGCTTGATGATGACGTAGCTGATGTCGTCTTCGGGTCTGTTGAACGCGATGAGGTCTTCTTTGATGGCATAGAAAATTTCTTTGGCGGTCAAGTCTCTGATCTCGTGGAGTTTTTGTTCGAGATAACGCGGCGCGTACAACGCGCCATTGCGGTGGTGTTCGACCAGGCCATCGGTGTAGAGAATGAGAATATCGCCAGCACCCATTAAATTCCATTCGTTAATTTGATAGTCTTCTTTGAAGCCGAGCACACTTTCATTGGTATTGCGATCAATGTCGCGTCTCGAAGGAAGCGTGCCAATCGGCGGCGACGCGATCAGTTTGTCTTCGGGCACTTCGACAATGGCTTTGTACTTGTGCGAATAGACCATGGGCATGGGATGCCCGGCCGATAGGAACTGAAAATGCCCATCCTGAGATATTTCACCGTAGATCACAGTGATGAATTTGCTGATGCTCGACGAGTTGTAGAATCGCGTATTGAGGTTTTCAAACAGCTTGGGCGTGATGTTGCCATAGTAGTCCATTTCGTAAATCGCACCCATCAGAAAAGCCTGATGGAGCATCGCGGCGAGAAGCGCGTCGGTGATCTGATGCCCGGAAACATCGGCCACGGCAACGCCGGCCTTGCCGCGGCATTCCCTCAGTTTTTTCAGCACATCGTCCTGGCCCCTGGCGCGGGCCTTTTGGATGCGCGCGTCGAGATCGTAGCGCGTCTTAAAATCGACATATACAATGTGGTCGCCACCCACAATGCCGTTGAGTGGAATGGTTTCGCCGTAGATGTCAATGCCGTTGAGGATGGGTATTTCCCCTGGCAAAGGTTTGACGTGGCGGGCAATATCCTGGAAGTTCTCCAACTCGCCCATCAGGATTTGCAGGGAGTCATTCACCTGCGGAATACCCGTATCGAACTGCTCGCCAATTTGATCAAAAACCGCAAAATTTTTGTACACGATCTGCTACCCGAATGTGTTGTTAGGCTGCCCCGCCGCCACGGTTCCCAAGTTGCCAGTTGTCAGACCTGCGTGCCGATAGGCAGGGGAAAGTGAGACGTAAGACGCCTCCTGTGCTGGGGTTGCTTTTCGCGTCTCGTCTCTCGCCTTTGGGTTGGGTGAGGCGGGGTAACTGACAACTGACGACTTTTTTGCTTTCCAAAGGTAAACATTTGTCGGTCTAAAATCAAGTCATGCAATGTTCATCCAATGGGATTTTGTAAGCCCAGATAAAGAGAAGGAAAATCCCATAAGTTTGCAAACTTGCAGAGATGATTGACTCCTTGACAGCTTGGGGTTTTATTTTATATTAACGCGACAAATTTGATTTTTATTTCTCCTCCACAATCCCAAGAGAAAGGATTATGCTATGTCATTGCAACTGGGCGATGTCGCGCCCGATTTTACGGCAGAGACCACGGAAGGCAGCATCGACTTTCACGACTGGTTGGGCGATAGCTGGGGCATTTTGTTTTCCCATCCGGCCGATTTTACGCCCGTATGCACCACCGAATTGGGTGCGATGGCGAATATAAAAGACGAATTTGATAAGCGCGGGGTCAAAGTTTTGGCGATCAGTGTCGATCCCCTCGAATCGCATGAGGGCTGGATTGGCGATATCAACGAAACCCAGAATGCAACGGTGAATTATCCGATGATCGCGGATCCCGATCGCAAAGTGGCCGATTTGTACGAGATGATCCACCCCAATGCAGACAATACCCTCACCGTGCGTTCGGTATTTGTAATTGGTCCCGACAAGACGATCAAACTGATGCTGACATATCCAGCATCGACGGGCCGAAACTTCGACGAGATTTTGCGCGTGGTCGATTCCCTGCAATTGACAGCCGAGCACAGTTTGGCCACGCCAGTGAACTGGCGGCCGGGCGATGACGTGATCATCGCGCCCGCTGTTTCAGATGAAGAAGCCGCCGAGCGCTTTCCCGGATATACGGCTGTGAAGCCCTATTTGCGCGTGACGCAGCAACCCGCCGACTAACCGAGCCATTGTAAAAATGCAAAAGGTCCGTGACGAGAAGCGTCGCGGACCTTTTTTTCTATATCTTCAACACCGCGATTTTTGGAATGAATTTACCATGGCACGCACGCCCTGTTCATCTGTGATTTCTGTTCGCTATTCATGTCGCAGGGCGTCCACCGGGTTCGACAGCGCCGCGCGAAGCGCGTGGTAGCCCACGGTAAGCAACGCGATCGCCAATGCGACCGCGCCACTCAAAACAAATATCCACCACGACAAGTCTGTTCGATAGGCAAAGTTGTCCAGCCAATTTCGCATGGCAAAATGGGCAATGGGCCAGGCCAACAGGCTGGCAATCAGCACCATCCCGGCAAATGTTCTGCAAACCAAGATCACGAGATGCGACACACTCGCGCCCATAACTTTGCGTACCCCAATTTCTTTGACGCGCTGTTCAATCGCGAATGCCGCAAGGCCAAACAACCCCATACACGCCAGCAAAATCGCCATGCCCGACGCGAGCAATGTGAGGGTCTGCGCGCGTCGTTCTCGATTGTACATGCGTTCAAACTGCTGATCCCACATGAGATATTCAAAAGGCTGATCCGCGGGGACAAATTGCTTCCAGGTTTTTTCAAAAAAAGCGAGCGTCTCGTCCATACCTTTGGCCCTGACGCGCACGCCCAGGTTGTAAAATTGCTGCGGCCGAAAGGTCAGCGCGATCGGGCCTATTTTTTTTTGCAACGGACTGTAGTGAAAATCTCGCACAACGCCGATCACCGTCCCCTTGCGATTTCGGGCTCGATCCACCCACTCAAAAGATTTGCCGATGGGATCATCCCAGCCGAGTTGGGCAACCGCGGTTTCATTGATGATAAACGCTTTAGATGTGTCTGTGGGAAACGCGATGGGGTCGAATTTGCGTCCCGTCACCAGTCCAATTTGAAACACGTCGAGGTAGTCTTCATCAACCTCCAACAAGGGCATGCGCCAGTCCGTGCCTTCGTGCCCTTCTGCCCGAATCGTCCGGATGATGCCCCCGCTCCAGCCCATCCACCAGCGATAGGCCGTTGCTTCGAGCGCGTTTGGATGCGCGAGGAATGCCTGTTTGACCGTGGGATAACGGGCCGCAAGCCTTTGCCCCGGGTCCAATTCCGTTTCTTGATCCACCACGAATATGGACATGAGGACCATCTGCTCCATGTTGAACCCCATGCGCTTGTTCTTGATATAGTCGAGTTGCCGATAGATCACCCCCGTGCTCGCCAGCAAGATGATCGAGATGGCAAATTGCGTTACCACGAGGCTCTTGCGGATCCATTGCCCGCGCGCGCCTGCGCGAAACGTCCCTTTGAGCGTTTCGGTGGGTTCATAAGCCGAAAGAAAAAACGCGGGATAGGCACCGGCCAACAGCCCGACAAACACGGCAATGCCGAGCAGGGCCATGGCGAGCACGGGATCGCCCCACAAATTGAGCGCGAGTTGTTTGAAGAAAAACGCGTTGAATGTGGGCAACACAAACTCAACGGCAGCCAAGGCGAGCACGAGCGCGACCAGTGCCGTGAGAACGGACTCGCCCAAAAACTGACCCATCAGTTGTGCGCGGTGCGCGCCCGACACTTTTCGCAAGCCGACCTCGTGTGCCCTGCGCGCGGACTGTGCCGTGGTCAAATTGGTAAAATTGATGCAACCAATTGCCAGCACCACCAATGCAATCGCGCCAAATTGATAGACGCGGTCGATGTCGCCGTACCAGTCCAGATTGTAGTCTTGTCTCGAATAGAGATGGACGCGCTTGAGGGGCTGGAGGTGATAGGCATTTGTGCGCGCGATCTCTGCCCCCATGTGGCGTTCGATGAATGCGGGCAGTTTCGCGGACAGTACCTTTGGGTCTGCCCCGCTGCGAAGCAGGAAATACGTGTGGACAGGCCGCCAACCATCGGTGGGTATCCAATCTTCCCAAGCGTATTTCGAGTCTTTGGCAATGCCGCCGGTTGCGATATAATCGACTTCGCCGAATCCGAGTGTGGAATTGCGGGGCACATCTTTTAAGACCGCGGTGACAGTGCGCTCGCCCCCGAGGTGGTTGCTTTCAGCGGTAAACGACTTGCCTATCGGGTCGTCATCTCCAAACAACTGCTTTGCAGCGGATTCTGTTATGGCGACCGCGTTTGGATTGGGAAACGCGGTTTTGAGGCTGCCCCGCACAAATGGAAAGTCGAAAATTTCAAAGAGTTCGGGATCGACAATCCACACATCCATGGAGAATTTTTTGTCTCTCACGCGCACATCAAGACCCCCCGACCACAAGCGCACGGCTTTTTCCACTTCGGGAAAGTCCCGCTCGAGTGCCCCTGCGAGCGCGCCCGACGTAAAGGGCAGATAATCCGATTGACCGCCGGCTCGGGTTTCCCGGATGACCCGATAGATCCGATCTCCTTTTGCGTGCCACCCATCAAAGCTCAATTCGTCCTGAATGTAGAGCATGATCACAATGCATGTGCCCAAACCAATGGCGAGCCCCAAAATGTTGATGACGCTAAAAATTTTGTTCCGGTTGAGATTTCTCAGCGCGACGATCACGTAATTGCGAAACACGATAGTCCCTCCGTTAAAAGTGAAAAACATCATCTCTTGGACGCATTCGGATCGCCGTTGGTTTCTCTTTCAATGCGTTGTATTAACCCGCATAAACTTCGCCATTTCTCTATTTGAGTGACCGATGAATACCTCGATCTATCGTCTGTCTATCTATCTAATGGTTATCTTCACCTGCTTGACGGGATGCAAAAATACCAGCCAACCCATCGCATCTCGGGAAAATTCAGAGCCGCCACCGCCGGTCATATCAAAGACGCAAACGGGCATTCAAATCACAACCCATACGGGCACGACCCACGTCCTCGTTTTAATCCCCGAAGGCCCCTTCGAGATGGGAGCGAACAACGGCATTCGCAATGAAGGCCCGCAACACACGGTTCACCTCAACGCCTATTACATCGACCGCACAGAAGTCACCAATGCCCAGTGGAACCCCTATGCCATTGCCGAGCGTCAACGGCCCAACTTCGACCCGCCCGACCATCCCGTTGTCTATGTCAACTGGTTTCAAGCTGATGAATATTGCAAATGGATCGGCGGACGCTTGCCCACCGAAGCCGAGTGGGAAAAAGCAGCGCGCGGCACAGATGGGCGCATCTATCCGTGGGGCACGGACCCGGATCCCAACCGCGCCAACTATCTCAACAGCAGCGATCAATTCGACAATGGCACATCACCCGTCACGTTTTATTGGGAAGGCAACCGCGACGGCCGCAGCCCTTATGGTGTTTCAGATATGGCCGGCAATGTTTGGGAATGGATCCAAGACGAATACGACAGTGCGTACTACCAACGCAGTCCCAAAGAGAATCCCGTGAATTACGCGCTCAAAACCCACTTTTTGCATCTGGAACGCGTGGTGCGCGGCGGGTCGTGGTTCAGTACGTCTTTCCTGATCAGAACAACCGCACGCACCTCCCGAAAAGCCAACCATCAAACCGATACCGTCGGATTCCGATGCGTCGTGCCTGCCGGCAGGTAGGTGATAGACGCGCCATTTTAATTCGGTTGGATCAAAAAAAATAACGGGGTGATGGTGATCATCATCCCGTTTTATCATCCTGCACGCGCAAAGCACAACGAGCGCAGCGAGTAATCTACGCAACGAGGTACCTGTCTGCCGATAGGCAGAGGCAGGCAACTGCGATAGCAGGTCAGCGAAGTTCGCAATGTTTTCGGAGGTAGGGTGGCTTCTCGCCTTCGAAATTGCTTTTGTCGCCGCGAGTCAGGGCCTCTCAAATTCGGGCGGCGCGATAGACCTCCTCGAGCAAGGCGTCCATGATGACGCGGCGCATGCCTTCGTCAGACATGAAGTCGTTCACGATCTTCTGATTTCGGCCCTGTCGCCGCACAAAAGCCCGCATCACTTCCGGCTCAAAAACCTGCTTAAACTGCTCAATGGAATTGGCCTGCGCCTGTTCCGCGAGACGCGCATTTCGTCCCATATCGCCTGATATTTGATCGAATAGCAATTGATCCGCATCCGTCCAATGGGTGCCAAATCGCTCGTTAATCACTTCAATAATGGTTGATAGACGCGCAGTGTGGTCGTCTTTGGCTTTTGCAGTGCCCACATCGCCCGCGCCATAGACCGGTTCCGTTTCGTACGCTTCCAACGCACCACTGCCGGAAAATGTCCGTTCATTGCGGTAATGCGAGAGTTCGACTTCGTCGTCAAGTGCCAACAGGCCGTCACCTGATCGGCGAGGCAGTTTGGCGAGCAGATACCGCGCGTAGGCATAGAATTTCTCCAGACCGAGGTCTTGCCAGTCAATAATCTGACTCAAAAATCCATACAACCGCACAAAGCTTTGCAGGGTGCTTTTGAAAATTTCGCCTTCTTCGGTGTATGCGTCCGAGTCCAAGACGCGATAAGTCTGTCGGAAGCGTTCCACAGCGGGATCGATCCACTTGTTGAGTTGCCCGTGATCGCGCCTTGTTTGCAGCGGCGGAGGCTTGAAGTAGATCCGCGCGAATTCATCGATTTCACCCTCGCGGAAAATAGGCTCGCGTTTCAGTTTTGCTTCAAGCGCATATAGATGATTGGGATCCGTGGGTTCGTCGATTTCCGTCTGTTCGCAATACGGCTTAAACGCCGCTTTGATTTCGTCAATTTCATTGGCAAAATCGAGCACAAAGGTATCCACTTTCCCACTCGTGGTGCGATTGAGGCGCGAGAGGGTTTGCACCGCCTTCAGGTCTGACAGTCGCTTATCGACAAACATCGTGTGCAAGAGCGGTTGATCAAATCCAGTCTGGTACTTCTCCGCGACAATCAATATCTGATATTCGGGGGTGGCAAAATGCGCGGGCAGTTCCGATTCGCCGATGCCATTGATGCCCGCTTCCGTGTACTGCTTATCCCTGACGTCTGGGTCGCTAACGGTTCCCGAAAACGCCACCAGTGTTTTGACATCGGCGTATCCCTTGCCCGCGATGTATTTGTCAAAAGCCCGTTTGTAACGCACCGCGTGCAACCGCGAGCGCGTGACGAGCATGGCTTTGCCCCTGCCGTTGATCTTCCTGCGGGTGAACGCGCGAAAGTGCTCGACCATGACCTCCGTCTTTTGCGCGATGTTGTAGGGGTGTAAGCTCATAAACCGCGCAATGGCCTGCTTCGCCTCGCGCTCATCCACCTCGGGATCGTCTTCAATGGCTTTGGACAGTTTGTAATACGTCCTGTAAGTCGTGTAGTGCCTGAGCACATCGTGGATAAAGCCTTCTTCAATGCCCTGGCGCATCGAATACAGGTGGAAGGGTTGCGGGTTGCCCGCTGCATCGCGCACCCCAAACATTTCGAGCGTTCTGTGTTTTGGGGTTGCCGTAAAGGCATAAAAATTGATGTTGGGCTGTGGGCCTCGGCGTTTGGCTTCTGATAGAATGAGGTCTTCCATGTCGGGCGGGTCTTCCCCCGCGGACTCTTCGGTCTCTGCCCCATCAAGGCCGCCGAGCACGCGGCGAAGATTGCTCGCGCTGCGACCGCCCTGACTGCTGTGGGCCTCATCGACGATCACCGCGAATGTCCGATCGGACAGGTCTTTGACTTTGTCCAGCAAGAAAGAGAACTTTTGCAGGGTCGTGATGATGATCTTCGTGCCCTTGTTGAGTTCATCGGCCAGATCACTCGAATTGCGGTCTTCGTCGATTTTGACCACCACGCCTCGCTTGTGTTCGATCTGATAGATGTTGTCCTGCAACTGCTTGTCGAGGTTGCGGCGGTCAGAAATGACGACCACCGAGTTGAAAATGGGATGGTCAGAAGCGTCGTGGACACTGGCGAGTTGGTGGGCGAGCCATGAGATGGTATTGGTTTTGCCCGATCCCGCACTGTGCTGGATCAGGTAGTTGTGCCCCACGCCTTTTGCCCTTGTGTCTGCGATCAAGTTGCGAACCGCTTTGAGTTGGTGATAGCGGGGAAAGATGAGGGTTTCTGTCGTGGTGGCTTTGCCCGTGCCGATGTCCGTGATTTTCTCGACTTGCAGGTGGATAAACCGATGGATGATGTCGAGCCAACGGTCGCGTTGCCAGACCTCTTCCCACAGGTAGCCGGTTTTGTATCCCGTCTGATAACGGTGATCATCGGGATTGCCTTTGCCGCCGTTGTCGCCCGTATTGAAGGGCAGGAAGAAGGTCTTGTTGCCAGCTAGCCGGGTGGTCATGTAGGCTTCGTCGGTATCGACGGCAAAATGCACCAGGGCGCGTTTCTTGTACTGGATCAAGGGCGTTTTCGTTGTGGGTACGCGATCTTTGATGTACTGGCGAATCGCGTGCCCGGTGCGCTGACCCGTGAAGGCGTTTTTGAGTTCGACCGTGGCAATGGGCAAGCCATTGAGCGACAAGAGCATGTCAATGGACTGGTTGCTGTCCAAGTCATAACGCACCTGTCGCATCACGGTGAGGCGATTCTGCTGGTAGCGTTTTTCCGTTTCTGGGTTCAGGCGGGTCGGCGGGCGAAAATAGGCCAAGCAAAGGGGTTGTCCCCGGTCGCGCACCCCGTTGCGGACCACATCGAGCAAGCCGCGCGTGTCGCACTCAGCCGCGATGCGCTTGACGACGGCATCCTCCACATGGCTGCCGTAGCTGATTTTGAGGGCGTCGAGCGCGTCGGGTTGGGTTTCTCTGAGAAACGCCAGTAGGGTGTGTTTGTCGAGAGCGAGTTCGGGATCGAACTGGCGGTTGTCGGCGCGGGTATATCCGGCGTGCTCTACCAGCCATGCTTCGATGGCGTCTTCAAAGGCTTTTTCGGATGTGGGGTTGCCAATCATTGTGGAACCTCATGCTGCCGATATATCGCCGACATGTATCGGGAGCGGACTCAAATCTCAACCTCGATAATTTCCTCTGTAATTGGTGGAGGAACTGGATCGCCGTGGGCTTCCAAGCTTTCTATGTATAGCGCAGTCGCTTCTTGGATATTTGACAAGGCGGCCTCCCGAGTCTGTCCTTGCGAAATACATCCAGGTAACGCGGGCACTTGGGCCACGAAGACGCCGTCCTCGTCCTGTTCAATGCAAACCCTGAACTTGATATGGCTCATGCAGATCGCCTCCTCCTGGTCAGTCAAAATATAAAAAAAAAGAAATGGATCGCCTTGAAGTCATCTTGACTCAATTGCCTCATAATCAACGAGTAGAAATCAAATTCCGTCTCCACTATCAGGCCGTCCTGTTCTTCTGGGACGGCCACGATAATGAGATTTTCGGCGGTATCAACTGAGACATCAACATTTCACTTCAACTCGGAGGCGGCTATCTCAACGACGGAGCACACATGACGCCAGTCAATTTTTTAACTCCACTGCGGCTGCAACCATCTTATTGATCGTCAGGAATATCAGAAAGTCACACCTACTGCCTGTGTGGCTGATGAGATCGCTGTATTCATCTACATCAAGGATTGTTAAAGTCTTGCCATTTCTGCCCAAATCAACATGCAGCCGACAGCTAGGAGATTCACATATCGTCTTGACTGCCGATGGCCACGTCAAGGCGAGTCGGTTGTGCTCAAAGAGTTGCCAAAGGCATTGACAAAGAGGAGAAAGTCGGGAAAGTCAATTGTGCCATTGCCATCGAGGTCAAGTTTGGCGTTGAAACCGACTTGGCCGACTGATTTTCCAAAACCCTGTGCAAAAATGAGAAAGTCGTTGAAATCAACCGCGCCATTGCCGTCAAAGTCGGCTGGATCTGTTTTAGGTGGCACCAACACGCTGTTGGCCCGACCCGGAGTGCCCCCCACCGGGATGGAAGCCCGCCAGTGCATGGGGTCCGCATTGTCCAGGCTATAGTGAAGTAACTCCAGCGTAGGACCCTCGCCATCCGCCTCCACCGGCCACGGACTGTCGTCTTGGTAGGTGAAAGAATCGACCAGTAATCCATCGCTGTCGAAGAGGCGAACCAGTTCTCCACTGTTCCTCAATCCGAAATCAAAGTCTCCGACACAAGAGACCCCGAGGAGGGATTCGAGAGCCGCACCATCTCGGCACAACACCAGAAATCCGTGCGGCTCAATGAGCGCCCCACCGGGTAGCACAAAGGAATGGTCGTCATTGTCGTCTTGAAAGTACCAACCGGAAAGATCGACGGAAGCATCGTTGGGATTGTACAACTCAACCCAATCTCCCGTATCCAGATCATCCGCTGAATGATAGTTGATTTCGTTGATCACAATGGATGGTCTCGGAAGATCGACAGTGCTGTAGGCCTCGTTGACGCGAGCCGTCATCACCGTCAATGTGGGCGTCAGCAACTTCATCGTGTCGCCCAGCGAGATAGCAAAAAAAAGGTTGCCGAAGACGGGCGAGTCCGGAAACAGGTCCCCGGCGGCATCTCTGTTCGAGGAAAGGTTCAGATTCAACTCACCGGCATTGATGATCTCGATGAAGTATTCATCGCGTATCCGATGAACGTCTCCGATCTGCAAGTGTCGATACTCCTCGATACCGGCGTGATTCACATTCAAAGCGAACGTCTTCGTGGCCCAGTAATTGATGTGGTATAGCCCGTTGGAGGGATAGCTGTAGCCTCCGGCCCTGAAAGAATAGGGTACGAGGCCCGTGTAGTTTTTGGGCAGCACGAGACGATTGCCGTAGACGAGGTCCCCCGCCTGCAAATCATCGTGTTGACCATCGTCGAACAGCGCGAGTTCCTTGACCGTGCTCTCTTCTCCCCCTGTCTTGTAGGACGACAAATCCGTGATGTATTCGACGATGACGGCTTGGGGGCTGCGCGAAGTGGCTCGAAACACCACGCCGCGATCATCGGCATTGGGCGAGGGAAACGGATCGGAGCAGTACAAGTCCGCTAGAAGATTCTTTTTGACAAAGGGGAAATCCGTCAGGAACGATCTCCTCGCCGCCAGAAAGCCTTTCAGACGCGAGATCGCAGCGTCAAATTCGGCGTTGGTGCCAAGCTTGGCTCCGTCCAGATAAACGTCCGACTTGATCAACTCGTACGTTGAATCAATCTCGGCCTCCACGGCGGCGAATCCGTGCTCGATGACGAAGCTGACCTTGCTCCAGAACGACTCGCGATAGGCGTCGTATTCCATCAACCTCTGAAATAGAAGATGGTGGTTCAGATGGTAGAGGTAGAGTATGGAGGCCGTTTCAAGGTCGGGCCGGTATTTTCCGGTCCATAAATTGCCGAAGGAAGCATCGTGATCCCAGGGTAAAATTAGATGCAAGTGCCCGCTCGGATCGAAATAGAGCAGCGTATTCTTCCCCACGGCGTCTTGACTGGAGATAGCATAGGCGATCGCGAAGTATTGAAGCACACTCTCCACATCCACCAGAAGGGAAATCCGATCTTCAAAATCCTCATACGTCAGATAGAGAAGCTGATTGAATAGCCGCTGCCCATCGATATAGTCGGATTCACCTCCCACCTTCTTGTTCCACGAAGAAAAGTAGGTGTCGTAATCCAGCAATGGCGCTGTATTCCCACCGTGATCCTGGGCTTTGTAGAGACTTCCGAGCTCGTAGTCGTACCGCCGAAGAAGATCCTGATCAGGCTCCTCTACCTCGACGAAGACGCCCCTGAAGTCATCGTTGACCATCAGGCTGATGTGCTCGGTATTCGGCGCTGGATGACCGATGAACTGATACAACCTCATGGCCAGCGCGTTGCGCATCAACGAGAGATCTTCGTATTCCGCGTTGAGGTTGAGCTCCCTGACTCCAACCGGATTGGATGGATCCTCAAACCAGACCTTCCAGCTTTTCTTTGGTTGCGAGCGGGCTACCCCGCCCCGGAATCGCACCTCGCACTCGAGAACCTCGCCCGCGAAGGAAAATTGGGCGGGATAGCGGACATTGCTGAAGGGGGACTGGTAGAGGGCACTCAGGTCGGCGGGATCGACGGTCAGGTGATAGGTTGGAAGTTCGAGCCGTTGATCTTGGGCATAGAGAGAAGGCACGTAGATGGACGCCGCAACGAAAACGAGCACTAGCTCCCTCATGGCCACAAAGCCTTGATTCATCATCGTTTCACCTCTCAGAGAAAATGATATATCTTACGATATACAACCTTAGTGCATCCGTCAAGGATACCGTCCCGAGCAGTCCCCTTCGGCGGCAGACGGCCTTGTTAGACACCGGCCTAACTACACGACACCTTGTTCAGCTTGTAACATCTGCTTGCTCCTTTCTTTTTTATGGACCTCTATCCAATACCTTGCTCAGTTTGCTCCCGCATTTCGCCCGAATGACTGAATACCGTGTACCTTTGAACGACACCTTCTTTTGTCCTAATGTCTTCAAGTCCGACGCATGGCGGACGCGACCGTGCAACAAAATTGGGCAGAATCCTTCCACTTTGAATCTGCAATGCTTGGACAATTCGCTGATCTGTTGCGCGCCAGCTTGTAGTTGATTGAGCACTTGACTACTCTTAAAGGAACCACTTTTCAACTCCACTGCGGCTGCAACCATCTTATTGATCGTCAGGAATATCAGAAAGTCACACCTACTGCCTGTGTGGCTGATGAGATCGCTGTATTCATCTACATCAAGGATTGTTAAAGTCTTGCCATTTCTACCCAAATCAACATGCAGCCGACAGCTAGGAGATTCACATGTCGTCTTGACTGCCGATGGCCACGTCAATTTGATCTTTGAGTGCATGATAGACGACGCCTCTCAGTCGAGTTGAACGGTCTCGTCATAGATAGCTTCCGCAATTCGCACAAAGTCATCTTCTGGTATGCCTTCACTTTTAGATACGGATAGTTCCATCGCTTGGGTTCCAGGACGGCCCTTCCGAAAGAAAAAAAGATAGGCACCAACCGATTCCGAGGGCAGTTGGTCCTTTTTGGTATAGCCGAGACTCTTGGCCACGCTGGACTTGGAAGACATGCGAATGCAATTGCTGAGTTGCTGTAGAAAATAGTCGCTGTGCGTCGTGACCAATACGTGTAGCCCTGCATTCACCATTCGGCTGATGGCGCGGGCAAGTATTCTCTGGTTTTCTGGATGGAGATGAGCTTCCGGCTCCTCAATAATGAGCATATCATTGGGGCCGATTACGTACTTGAGAAAGAGTACTATAGGGGCAATTTCGGAAACCATGGAGGAAGTGCGATGAATTGGCATGCGGTTTCTGTTTATCTCATATACAAATTCAGGGTAGTCGGCACCAGAGACAGGTTGATCAAGATCGATAGTCCCGCGACTTATTTCTTGTTCGAGGAATGCCGCTATTTCACTAAGCGAGGTGGATTTACGATATCTTGTTATACGAGGTCCCTTTTCAAGATTGAGCAGGTCGCTTATAAAGTCTGTCACGACCCCAGTTAGTCGAGGGATCTCAATGGGTTCAATGCCTATTAGTGGCAGGCGAGACACCATGACCCCTGCGAGTGCTTTATGACTCTGTAGGATTCCTGACCGTGCTGCCGGAAAGTAGTAGGGTGTTTCCATGAGGTCTCGCAAACAATGTTGGACGAGATCACTGACCAAAAAGATGTATAGATGATCTTTCGCTATGTACCGAGAGTCCAAAGGAAACTTGATTCCCGTCAAGGAGTAAGTAGCATTCCGTAGCGTAAGACGTCCACCTTGGAATCCGAATTCGAGTCGTAGATCCAGTTGACTGCTTTCTATGATGAGTTCAAATCGCTTGTGGCATCGCGGCCGAATCAGATCGGCAAGTTCGCTTCCGAAGCAACGCTGGATTTCGCGACTTAGTTGTTCTGGTAATTGTTCACAAAGCTGTTTGAAGACCGTATCAACCGCTTGCTGGATGCCTTTAGGAAGCTCCTCAAAGTGTGCTTCTTTTTGTTTCGCCAACAGAGCATTTAGTTCATTTTGTTCCTGCTCACCAAGTTCAAAGGGACTTGGAAGGTCAAAGCGATGGAATCTACGAGAACGAGTGAATAAGGCAAAAATGGCGTAGTGCAACAGAGCCGTGTAGGACTTGCCGGCATTGTTTTCCCCGATAAAGACCGTCAATGGCCGCAAGGATATATCCGCTTCTATGAGCGGGCCGAAGTATTTGACCTTGACGTTTAGCATAAGTGTTTTCCTTTTGTAATTTCAGGCAGCATTCGCCGATAACACGATAGGCCAATGGTCGTAAAATCGCAAGGAGTCTCAATCCAGTAGCATGTCGTCCCCAGGGCGTGGTGGATCATTGCCGGCCGTCTCCAAAAGACGTTGAAAGCCTCCAAGTCGGCGTGTGCGGCCCGTTCTTGGAAATAGAGGGAGGTTTTGCAAGGCGGCCAATACTTTGGCACACGTCAAATTGATACCCGTGCAAAGTAAGGATAGTACTGATAAAATTCTTCGTATTGCCTCAACTTTTCAAGATGTTCTGAATGTGAATTATCAATTTTATATCCCAAGGCTCGGGAAAGGGAACGACCTGTTTTTGTTTTTGTCGGTAGGTACTTTTCAAGATGTAATCTTTCTTTGATACTCAAGATAGGAACATCAATTCTACGAGGATCAGTCCAGCCTAAATTTTTAAACTTCCAATTTTTGAACCACTGCTGAATTTTTGAAACCTCACTCTTATTGCAGACCATACCCGTTATACTTAACATTTGGGTCTGATCATTGTAATGAGATGAATTCAAAAGTTGAAAGACACTTTCACCGGATGCAGGAAGTGCTTGTTGCGATGCGATCTGGATCATTTCCTGTAGTAACTTCATAAAAGGTAATGGCCTCTCAATATCCGTTTTCTTTGCTGATGGTGGCAATATTTGACCGTATTCTCTCTCAAAATCTTTCCATTCTTTTTGATACGGTTCTGACCGAATGGTAATCTTGACGACGCTTTTCTCTGATACTTTCCCTAAAACATTCATAAAATCGTCGAAACGTCCGAATTTTAGATCTGTATAGTCAAGCCAAAAAATTTCTCTACCAGTACTTGAGAAATTTGCAAGAAAGCTCGTAAAATCTTCGCATTTCAGATCTATATTTTTTGAGAAACGATGGAAATGTTGTCTTTTGAAAGTCTGCTGGTTTTTCTCAATTGAAACGATCTGAATTTCTGGACAACGATTATGAATAAGCCTACAATCCTCTAAAAAAGGGCCCCCAAATCCATAGTACGTATAATCAGATATGTCACAATGCCTTTTGAGTATGTCGAGGATTTCCACGAGAAGAAACCTATCAATTGCTTTATTTTCTCTTAGATGGTAGGGAGGATGTCTCACTGTTGTGCCTCGCTTAACATCTGATCAAAACACGTTTCTCCAACTTGAGAAGGTTTAGCATCTTCTTCAAGAGAAAGATAATTTTGAACTGTCTCAATGTCCTCTAAATTTTTGCTATATGATATTCGTTTTTTCGTAGATGGTTCTGGTTTGGGCATGGGGAGTTTAGGCATGAATTGCTCTCCTTTCAATCCTAACCTAACAGGATTTAGTTTTAATTTTTCAGACTTTGTTTTTGTCTCATCTAAAGCCAATGGCTTTCCGGATTCTATGTATTTCTGCGATTCTTTCCCCTTTCCCTTCCATTGATTCGTAAAATTCGTAAATATTTTCATCCCTTCTCGCATTCTATTTTTTACCTGTAGATAGAGAGCAGAAGATGCATCTATGCCTCTTTTTGTGGTCGTCGTGGGCAGTTTTGAGGCATCATTGCTTTGGAACTCAACGATGCCAGAAATAGCGATAAACTGTGTATGGTATCTTGGTACACCGGCTTCGCCCCATCCCGTAAGTTCTGTGCGATCACAGTATAAAACAGCGCGATCATTGCAGATTATCGTCCATCCCGCATCCAGTGACGAATATCTCTTTTCGTCTTGTTCATCATTTATTTCTTCTTGAGAGGGTATAGGTCTTGTAAACCCTACACTCAAAAAAATACTAACGCCATCAATCTCTACGCGATAAATATATGGCCTTATTGCAGTATCAGTTCCTTTTGTATTTTTGGTTTCAACAAAAACCAATTTAGTCGGTTTGGGGACAACTCTGGATCCATTTATCTGTACTTGGAAACCCTTATCGAGAATAAAAGCATAATGCGTCTGAATTTTTTGAGTTAATTCACGAGTGAAATTTTCTTTTTCCTCGCCAAAGTATGTTGCAATAGCCTCATTCAATTCACCGATAACAATAGTCGTTCCATCTTCCTTATCGGGTTGAGATGATTCAGATACTGGCAACGCCCAATTATCCGATTGCTCTATCCATTCTGGCGTTATCTCAACTTCATAACAGTCTTCTTCATTTTGGGTCGATATTAAACACTGTCTGCCTATCTTAAAAATGGCTCGTTTCATACCTATTCCGTAAACACCAACCGTTGGCAAATCGCTATCTCTATTTCGAGCCTCCTTACCCATCCGGAAAGCGTAACTATGAAGGCTCCAAGGGATACCCCCACAGTTATCAGAAATGGAAAATGAATTTTCATCAAATTTTATTTCAGCCTCAAAACTCGCATACGGAGTAGGCGTTTGGTCTGAGTCATCTCCTTTGAGACGCAAAATCCCATCGACGCAGTTGTCCAGCAAATCTAAAATTGCATCGACCAATTCAATGTCTCTGGTCAACATGTCAACAAAAAACGATTTGACAGGCGTGGCATCAACTTTCTCGTACTTGTTTGCCATGTCAGCCTCCTTTAGAATGGTTTTTTACGACACGTAAAATATGTTCTGCAAGAATAGGACTGACGCTATTTCCGATTTGCCTGAAACTATGCCATTTCGTGGAATGGAATTGAAACCAATCCGGAAAACCTTGGAGCCTTGCCGCTTCCCTAGGTGTTATCACCCGGTTCTCCGTGGGATGTAATGGACGAACCGCTTGATAACTGCCCTTGTCTCTGCCCGTACCAGCCCTTAAAGTTCGACAGAATCCATTGTGTTTCAGACGGTAGCTTTTTGAAACCGGATCAACGCCACCCTGTTTAATTTTTGCGTATCTGTCCGCTACGGCTTTGGTATGACGGGTTCCCAGGCATCCGGATACTTCACTGCTTTCTCTCAGACGCATAATGGCTTCTTTGTGCCCAACCCCATCAGGGATTCGACCGTACAAATTCCTCCCAAAAACGCCTGCTACTACTTTTTTTATTTTTCTCCATCCTTCCTCTTCCCGAAGCCAAAAAGAGTCTATTTTTTTTGGCAACCCTTTCAAAGCATCTTGCACATAAATGGGTTTCGTATTTTTGGGTACAAACTCTCCATCGCGAATGGGCTTCATTTGGTCTTTCAAGTATCCAAAGAAAAACACTCGTTCTCGAGTCGTAGGAACTCCGAATTGTGTGGCAACCAGTTTTAGAGGCGGCAAAATTTCGTATTTGCGCGCCACCTTAGACAGAGCCTGTTCGACAATTTGAGCGTTCTTTTGACTTAAAATTCCCGGTACATTCTCAGCCAGAAAGAATTTTGGGATTGCATCGTTGACGATTTGAAAAAAGTGAATAAACAATTGATTGCGCGGATCACGGGTATCTCTATGACCGATATGGCTAAAACCCTGACAAGGCGGCCCCCCAATTATACCATCCACCTCACCAATCTTGAGACCGAATGCCTGCACCATTTCAGTTCCCGAGATGGTGAAGATATCTTTCTCCCAAAGCGGCGATTTTGGGAAATTTTGCTTGTGGACTGAAATCGCCTGTGGATCAATCTCTACTGACCCTGCGATATCGAATCCGGCCCGTTTTGCACCCAAACCAAATCCACCAGCACCGCTGAATAGATCAATTATTTTTAATTTTTCTCGTCTTTTTTTCATCCTGACTAACCCCGTATCTGCACAGACTTTGATGGCAATAGAGTAGCACCCATCCGACGAGGCAAATGAACTGCCCCTTTGCTTTCATCCCTGTCTGCCCTGCCTGCGCCGAGGCTTCGGCAGGCGACAAGCAGGCATTCACTCGGATTCGCCATAAGCCCTTTTGTCGTAAGTTCTTGTCCTCCGGTCAGCAAACACTCCTTCGGATGCAACGCTTTGTTTTCCAGATTCGCTGACCATGTATCTCTCTTGGATAGATGCCTACTACTGACTTTCTTTGCCAATAGCAAATACCTCGATGTGCTTGAGTCATATAAGTCCTGATGATGTCCACCTGCTTCTCTGTTGGTGCTTGAGTCAAAATATTTTTGCCAATGCCTACTTTGATCAAGTCAACACAACGACAGCCCAACTCAGAAAATTCATAAGGAATCGTTTTGACCTTGCGAAAATGAAGAGGTGGCTGCGATGTTCGAAAAAAGAGGCAGATATCTACATCCTTTATTCCACTGACTACACGCCCATTTTCCAGCACTTTGTAGCCTTTGCAGCTAATCTTCTTCTCTGACAGGCAGACCTTCTTGTCAAATATCGTATCTTCCTCAACGTCAATGATATGCTGAGCAGCCCCTTGCACTAAGCAGATGGCAATAAGCTTATCTTCATACGTACGGTACTTCCCTGAACTCACTTCTGAGATTACACGTTTGAATTCTCTAAGCCCCACTTCTATAAGTTCGCCCAAAAAAGTATCGGGTATTTGACCAGAATACCTTACCTCAGTATTTGCCATTTCCACCTCCTTCTGATATAGACAAGAGTTAATGGTTCAGTATTATCTTTCATATTTATCCAGATCGGTGCTGATGCTGCCAATTCTTTCAAGACACATCTGGTCTATCAGGTCGAGATATTTAGATGCCCACTCGTCTTGTTGGTATTGGTGATATGTCCGAAGGATGAGTTTTGCCACGATGGTGACACCTGAGGCTCGGCTCGTGCGAATATCCCGTGCCTCGTCGCTAAACCGTTCGAGAAACTTCTCACATACAACATACGTGATACCGGGCAGACGGTGAGAGGATTCCTTAAGGGCATAATGTATAAAAGACGAATTTTCTTCATAAGCCGCACTGTCGCAAAACTTGTCTATTAGGTTTTCGTAAGACTCTAGAGATTGCTCCTTCATGTTATCAAAACACATTGCAGATTTTTGACGAACCTCGCTATCACTATCGTTGAAAAGTCGCAAAAGTTGTTGCTCCGACCACTCTCGACAATCCGATTTGCCGATATTTGCAGATGCCACTCGAGCCACTCCGAGTCTCTGTGACGGATTGCCCTGGAGTGCTTCTTCCACAAGACGTTTAGCTTCGTTGTGATGAAGCAGTACAGCAAGGCTTGCCAACCGAGCACCAGCCTCATTTATCTTAAGAAGTTCTGACCGCAACATTCTTTTGACAATGCCTTGGACGCGCTCGAAGTGCTCATATAGCCCACAATATACAAAATGATCTACGTATGGAGTCGCGAGTAAGCGATCGTCTTCACCTAGGTTGCTCCAAGGTTCGGTGAGTTTGGTAAATTGCTCTAATGCAAATTCCCAATCGTGATTTGTTATAACTAAAAGCACTGAGGCTGCACAAGCGCGAACGGCAGTACTCTTGTCGCCGCTCAATTTTTCGACTGTGGTACGAAACCGCTCAATGTAGGAAGAATCTCTTTGAATAAGAGCACCAATGGCTTCGGCAGCACGTCCGCGTATCGTGTTGATGCCATGATTACGAATATCTCCTCCAGAGTAGGGTGTGCCGCCCGTGGCGTTTTCATTCCATAACTCCTTCTCTGGATCAGGATGTTCTGTTGCCAACCAGTTGAGCATCTGTACGGCGTCATCGGGAAGTGGCTCTTTGATAGAACCCAACAAGTCAGAAATTTCCTTTCCACACTCATCGCGGAATTCGGAGTATGCTTTGCGACACACTTCAAGTTTAAGTTCGGTAAAGTTGCTCGTCTCTTTCAGACCGGCTAGTGTGCGTCCTGTATAGACTGGATTTGTGTCCGATGGAAACCTGAGACTCAAGCGAGCAAACCGTTCCGGTTCTTTCTTTACAAACTCTTGCAACACCTCTGCAAGTTCCAGAGCACCTCCCTTTTCAGGATTCTCCCACTGGTATTCTCCCTCCTCTGAATCATACTTTTTGATCGCTTTGAGCCACTGCTCATCCGTCATTTTCTCTGCTGCCGTCTTTTCAATTGGAGAGCCTACTGCAACTGCATACGATTGTATGTCTCTAGGAGGAGATTCCACCAGTGTTCCAAATTTCCGTTCAAGCTCTGCATAACGAGCCTGAGCAGTGTTGCTACGCAATTCAATCGGTATGCCCGATAGCAACTCAAAACAAGCCCTCCCTTTCTCTTTCCGCTCGTAATCCGAAACGTAATCCAGAATAGCCTCTTCAAGCCTTGCGCGGTTTTCGTCGGAACAAAGCGGGGTAACTGCTTTAATCAATTGAATCGCTATCCAGTAAGGACTATCGGAATATCCGCATTGAAAACGCCAAGTCTTGTCGCAGAGATCGGAAACAGCGTCGTCGGCAAAATGTTCCGCACCAGCTTTATAGGCCCGAAGTAGAAGAAAATTCGCCATATAGGTATCACGGCTCCGAAGATCTGACAAGATCGCACCAATACTGTTAGACTTCTTATCAGCAAGTTTCTCTACCGCGACAGCAAGCCCATCCCTGCATGCATTGTCAATTGAGACATGTTCACTGTCAAACAGATATCGCCATACGGCATCGCGTCTTGGTGGAGTACTTTCTTCTCCATAGACGGCCTCATCGGCGATTTGCAGGACCACTGGCAGAACATGCTGCACAAATTCTTCAGGAGCTTTGGTTGCAGAGTTATAGATATACTTTGAACCAGCACCGATATACTTTGAACCAGCACCGATATACTTTGAACCAGCACCATCGTGGTTGAACAGGTCATGCCAGTTAGGTTTTCCTGTGCCACTGCTAGTATTTTGGACAATAGAAACACGCCTCGTCAACCAATGCGAAACTACTTCTGGAATCCAAGCGGGCTGTGCTTCGGCGACCCCGTGCATCATGTCCCAGAACGTACTGTTGACAGCAATTGATCCGCGTGTGTCATCCAAAGTCCCATCGTCTATTAACTTCAGGAACAAATCAAAAAACCTCCGGCTTTTCTCTAGATCGGCCCACTGGACAATGAGCGCAAGCCGTTGAGTCCAATCTCCATCCACTCCTACAAATGGCTCTAAGAGTTCAGCCACTCTGTCGCCTGAGCATCTCTGATGAATCCCAACATATTTCACACCCATATCGACAATACGACCATTCTCGGATGCGAGCCAATTTGCTATGAGGCCCTTACTATCGACAACCTGAAACCAAGACTGTGAAGAAAAAAATCGGCCCCAGACCAAGGACGCAAACTTGTCTGAATTCGGTTTGCCGCTCTTAATTGCTTCAAGCTCGGATTCGATCCATGGTGCAAGCACGTTCCATTCGTTTTCTTTCGGACTTGGCATCGCAACAGCTTGGGCAATAGCAATGTCCTTTAGGTGATAGCGGATCCTCTTATCTGTCAGTAGTTCTTTGAGTTCTTTACAATACCGTTCCGGGTCAGCATCGCGAAGATAAACGAGAACTTGCCTAACCTGTGCTCTTCGAAATAGGTGTTGCTCCGACTTTGTGAGGAATTCTGTCAAAGATTTATCTTGTGCCATAAAAATACGGGCAAAGCAATAATCGAAAAATGCCTCATGTCCGAAAGCATAACGTTTTTCATCAAACGAAAGCACACTCTCCGACGCCATCGCGTTAAGGTAATGGAGTGGGAATTGATCTAGCGTCTCCTTCGACACTGAAAGTTGCTGTGATGTAGTCATTTTATCACACAACACCCCAATCACGGCCATCCAATGATCAGACTGGGAAGCAGCATGTACCTCCTGGCGTTTCTCATCCCAGTAATGATCAAACAAATCTTTTGTTGAGAAGAATGGCGGTTGTGAGTCGGGATTGTAATTCGTATTGAGGAACAAGGAGAGATTCTGCGGAAGGCAGAGCAACTCCAGTTGCTTTGCATCAAATAAATCAGATTTGAAACGGCTATCTCTGAGTACTGATTTTACTTCATCCAGAGAGAAGTCTGTGACGGAGACTTTTTCGGGATCCTTTGCGTTTGCGTGATTCTTTGCAAGAGGGCGGCGCAAGCGATGATCATTCTCCCAATCAAACTCTCGGCAGACAACCACGACGTGAAATTTCACTCTATTGCGTAAACCCTGCACCTCATCCAAAAGATCTTCGACAACTTCAAAGAAATCCGAACTGCGGCCAGAAGTTGTGCTGACGGCGTCGAGTTGGTCGATAACGAGAACCGCCTCACTTGACCTGGCCTCAGCCGCTGTCGCCAACACGAGTGCTGGCGATTCTTCGAGGTTAAGCTGTTCGCCCAATTCTTTGGTTGATGATACCGGCTTTATGCGATCCAGCCGAAAGGCAAGTACAGCAGTATCACTGCTTTGACGGAGGGTTTCTACAAATTCGATTACGCATCCCGTCTTTCCGCCCCCGGCCTTGCCGGTGAGAACACAGTCGCAACCCCTCTCATTTTCTCTGGTCTTGGCAAGGAGTTCCTGAGTCGAAGAGCGAGGAATAAGAGGGTCTTGAATCAGATTTCGTCGTGTGACTTCGAGATAACGATTAGTTGCTTCGTCAATGAGCGAAGGGGCGTCATTTGGTTGGGTAAGTTGCCGCAGTGTGAACCCCTTGCTTTGAAGGTGCGAAATCAGATCCTTGCGGCTGATGTCCTTGTGGATTGAATCTTCAGCAAAGCTGCGGAGTGCATCACAAACGTTATTTGGTTTGGCAAGGAACAGTGCCAACAAAGATTTCCGAACCTGTTCTTTAATTCCGCTCTCATCAATTGTACGGACTTCGATCCGTCGAAGTATCGAGTATGTCGTGGCTGTATCTGTTTTATGCCAGATAGCTTGGAGTTCTTGGATCGCTTTCTTTTGAGTTTCGGGTCCAATAAATTCTGACTCAAACTCCTTCGGACTCCTTGCGCTCTTAGCGCGCCCGGTTAGCTCTCTGAGATCCGGCGCATCGCTCCCCGAAACAAAAACAAACTGTGTGCTATCGTTTGCAGAAAGTTGATCGAACATCGTCCGTAGCAGGTCGCTCAAGGCAGACAGACTCCACTTGCCACTTGGATCACTGCGCTTTGTCTGATGAAACTCGCGATGAGATCCGGCAGTGATTACAAACTCGGCTTTATCGACCGTCGGGTCCTCAATTCGGATACTCTCGGCTTCCCTATTGATGATACGTACAAGCTGAGAGACCGTCCACCATTGTTCGTAGCGATTTCCAAACTTGTTAGCGGGTCCGCCAGGCAGTGGCATCGCTATTCCCCTCTAACCTCGTGTCAGCACAGACTTTGATGGCAATAGAGTAGCACCCATCCGACGAGGCAAATGAACTGCCCCTTTGCTTCCATCCCTGTCTGCCCTGTCTGCCCTGCCGAAGCCTCGGCGCAGGCAGGGCAGGCATTCACTCGGCTTCGCCATAAGCCCTTTTGTCGTATAGCTTCCTATGTTCTTTATTGATGAGCACATCAAGCGGCATATTCTCAAGGAGAGCGTACCTCTCAACGAAAACCTTGAATTTGGCTCCTCGGTCACTCAGACAAGTGTAAAAGAGAAGACCCAATTCACTACTAGACAGTTGCGCGCGGACGAGATTGGTGTAGAACTTCTTTCCTGCCTGCCGACGTACAGGCAGGGCTTCAAATTTTTGGTCATTTAGTTCAACAAAGGAGAAGTCGCTTTGATCAACAAATTTGACGACATTGTATAGATGCCGAAAGTAATGACCAACAACCGGCTGATATTCAGCAAAGAATTTTTCATAGGCATCATTACGGGTGAGTTCTTTGAACAAAAAAATAAAGCACTCTCGTCCATGATGTGACTGGGGAATCGCCATTGAATTGACAATATCATTGTGCAGGCCAAGAAGTTGAAAGAAGGAACTCTCAAAACTCTGCTGCTGAAGTGTTTGATTTTGAGCCGCGAGTTGTTCCTTCTGTCCCTTGATTTCTTCCCGCGTCTTCTCTAATTCCGCCCGTTGAAGCGCGAGTTCCGCCCGTTGAAGCACAAGTTCCTTCTGCTGAAGTATTATCGCCCAGATAACACCTGCAAAGGCCAGCCCAGCAAACAGCGCATTGACGCCCCCCAATGAGTCTCCGAATTGCCCCCGCTCCTCAATTTCAGGGAATAACCATTGAACCAAAACAATAGATGTTCCCCAAAGAATAATTACCCCTGGAAACATTAACCAAGGCAGCCAACGAACCTTCCCGGCTTTACCAGAAATTTCGCTCATGTTACGCTCCTTTACTTTAGATCGCACGTCGCACATCAATCTTCCCCGTCACCGCAGCGGAGATCAGAGCAGTTCGGCGTTCTTTGAGCAGCCCAATCGCCGTTTCACATTTTTCAATGAGCGCGTCGATCTTCTCGGTTTCTCGGTCGAGGAATGCGGCGATTTGTTTTTGTTCTTTAAGTGGAGGCACGGAAATACTGATATTGGCGATGTCACTAGCATTGGTCGCAGGATAGCTGACGCCAACGGATTGGGCAACCACTGTCTCCACAAAAAAGGGTGCCTGTAGCAAATAAGAGCAATATGCCGGTTTCAATTCGTCGCGGGGAGATACCACGCAGAAACCCGTTGATACAACCAGATTCCCGGCATTCCCTTTTATGGGCGCAATCGCCCGAAGGTATGTTCTGACAGTTGATATGATTGCATCTCCTTCTTGTACCAAACGTCTTGCGCGAGAAGGCGCACTTGAAAACTTCATTCTCTCTGTTTTAGTGATGCCCGACCCTTCTGATACACTGCCAATGTCAACGTAATCAAATTCGTAATCTGGGTCTGTGCTTTCGGACAACACGCTTCTATTGATACACGCCAGATGTTTGAGGGGTTTCACCTCCCATCCCGCCGGCACCTCCCCCAACCACGCAACCCCACTGTCTTTCATCTTCGCATGACCTGCTGGCGCAGTTGTACACCGCTTCGGATTCAACCCTTTGGTAACGGCATTTGAGATGACCGCCTGTCGCTTTTCCCGAAGCAGTGCGATCAGGTGCTCTTGCTTGTCAACGAGAGCGTCAATGCTCTCGGTTTCTCGGTCGAGGAATGCGGCGATTTGCTTTTGTTCTTCAAGCGGTGGATATACACACGGGGTCGCCTCAACCTTTTCAACCGTAAAGTGAGCGATGGTTGCCTTGTTGCAGATCATATCTATGTAGCCCACATGTTTGATGAAATATAGCCAGTAGTAAAGAAACCGCGTGTCTACATCCTTTCGCGCTCTGATGCGATTGACCGAGTTTTGAATATAACAGGCTTCCATCTCTTCATTCCAAAGCGTACCTCGGCCAACGTCCCCTCCCTCGCAGACCAAGAGATCACCCTTGCGAAGTTTCAGTTTCTTCTTTTCCGCTGCCGTGAACCACATGCGTTTGACATCTGTAGTATCCACGCCACGCCAATGGATATTTGCTGCACGCAAGTAGGGTTCTTCGGTTTCATCTGGCGATGTTTGATTGGACTTGAGCATTTGGCCTAAGGTGACCTGATACCTTCGTTTGATGAGTGAAACTTCCCACCCCGCCGGCACCTTCCCCAACCACTCAACCCCACTCTCTTTATACTCCGCATACTTCCGAAAATTCATTCGTCGCCCTCCACGGCAGACTCGCATTGCAAGTAAAACTCTTGCAGTTTGGCTTTTAGCAGTTTCTTGTCGGGCAACTGCATCTGGTATTCGGCAATCAAGGCAGGCGAGAGCGTCCGATTGAGCGCGTACTCGACGACCTCTTCGTCTTTGCTCGCACACAGCAAGACGCCGATGGCGGGGCGTTCGTGCGGCTTCTTCACATCGCGGTCCAAAGCCTCCAAATAAAAACTGATCTTGCCCAAATACTCCGGCTCGAACCGTCCCACCTTCAGTTCAAACGCGACCAAACAGTTGAGCTCGCGATGAAAAAAGAGCAGGTCGAGCGCAAAATCGCGATCGCCGACTTGGACGGGAACCTCGGCCCCCACAAAACAGAAATCCCGCCCTAACTCGACCAGAAAATCCCGCAACTTGGCAATGAGTGCCCGCTGTAAATCAGCCTCGGCGTGGTCGCCCGGCAAGTCGAGAAACTCCAGCAAATAGGCGTCTTTGAGCACTCTGTGGGCTGCTGGATGCAATTGTCGCACCGCTGGTGAGACTTTTGGCGGGCTGAGCGCGGTTCGCTCGAACAAGGCTCCGCGAAACTGGCGCTCTAGTTCCCGTTTGCTCCATTTTTCGCGGATCGCCGTTTTCAGGTAAAACTCGCGTTCTTCCGGGGTTTTACTCTGCGACAGGATGATGAGGTTGTGCGTCCAGGGTAATTGTGTCACCAGTGGTGACACTTTTTTATCGCCCCGATAAGTCGCGTAAAATTGCCGCATCCGAAACAGATTCGCCCGCGTAAATCCACGCAATCCGGGCTGCGTCGTTTTGAGGTGGTTCGCCAGTTGCTTGACGACCCCCTCGCCCCAAGCCGCGGACTCCAGCTTGGCATGAATATACGCCCCAACCTGCCAGTACAGTTCGACCAACATCGAGTTGACCGTCGAGTACGCGCGCTGTTTGGCCACGGCAATCATCTGAACGACCTCATCAAAGTCGCGCTTACAGATCACGTTGTTACGCATGAGAGAGTCCTCCGATCATTTCGACAATGCGGTCAGTTACGTCTTTCAATTCCGCGTCGATCTCGTCCAATGCACGGGGCGGTTTGAACACGTAGAAATGCCGATTGAAGGGAATTTCGTAACCCACTTTGGTTTTTTGGTGATCGATCCACGCTCCTGGGACGTGCGGCAGGACTTCGCGCACAAAGTAGGCGTCAACGTCCTCCCGCAACGGCACGTTCTCATAGTCGCGCAATTCCGGGTCGGGTTCTGGTTCGCCCCTGCGATTGGTGCCGTGCCTATTGGCAGACAGGCAAACATCCGCGGTTTCGTCGCGTTCACCGAGCGATTGACAGATCAATTTCAGTTGGGCCGCCGTGACGTTCACCCGTGCCTTTGTAAAGGCGTCTGTGAGGATGCCCGTGAACACATCGCGGTTTTTGTATCGCTGATTGCTGTCGAGCGTGGCGAGAACCGCGAGAATCCGCTGTTGCTGTTCTTCTGGCAACCGCGCAAATCCTCGCGCGGCTTTGAGAATATCAACGCGGTCCGTGCTGACTTGAAAATTGAGCTTGAGCGGGCGTTCGATGGTGATGCGTTGATACCCAAAGTCAATATTGTCAAAAATTTTCACGCGGCCGTTCCGTTCACATCCCTCAAAGCCCGTGCCGAAGCGATTGCATTCAGCATCGCCAAACAGTTGCGTAATCTGTTCGATCTGTTCATCGGATATTTGCTTGCGCTTGCTGCCGAGACTTTGGCGCATGGGCACGTGGAAATCCGTGGCGTTGATCAGTTGGACTTTGCCCTTGCGCGGCGGCGTCTTCTCATTGGTGATGATCCATAAGTAAGTCGCAATGCCCGTGTTGTAAAACATATCCGTCGGCAGTGCGACGATCGCTTCCAGATAGTCGTTTTCAATGATCCAGCGGCGGATCTCGCTCTCCCCGCTGCCCGCGCCGCCCGTAAAAAGGGGCGACCCATTGAGCACGACCGCCAGACGGGACCGGTTGCCATTTTGATTGAACTTTGAGATCATGTGCTGCACAAAAAGCAGCGACCCGTCGCTGACCCGGGGCAGGCCAGCGCCAAAGCGACCGCTGTAACCGAGATAACGAGCCTCGTCTTTAATGGTGGACTCGACCTTTTTCCACGCCACGCCAAACGGCGGATTGGACAGCATGTAGTCGAAGGTCGCATCGGGCAGGCCATCGTCGGTGAAACTGTTGCCGGGATAGATGTTTTTGGCATTTTGCCCCTTGATCATCATATCCGATTTGCAAGTCGCATAGCTCTCATCGTTGAGTTCCTGTCCGTAAACGATAAGGCTGGCTCCGGGATTGAGTTCTCTGAGGTACTCTTCCGCGATAGAGAGCATCCCACCCGTGCCGCATGCCGGGTCGTACAAGGTGCGAATGATCCCGCGTTTGGTGAGCGTATCGCCATCTTCGAGGAACAGGAGATTGACCATCAATCGGATGACTTCGCGCGGGGTAAAATGCTCGCCCGCGGTTTCATTGCTCTGTTCGGAGAAGCGGCGAATCAGTTCCTCAAAAATGTAGCCCATCTGCAAATTGGAAACGCGGTCGGGATGCAGGTCGGCTTGGGCAAAGCGGCTGACGATCAGATACAGCAAGTTGTCGCGATCGAGCCGGGCGATCTGTCCGGGCAACTTGAAGCGGTCAATGAAGATGTCGCGCACGTCATAAGAAAAACCGTTGATGAGATTGTTCAGGTTCGCGGCGATGTTGTCCGCGTCGTCGAGCAAAATTTCAAAAGAAAAAGGGCTGACATTGTGAAAATTGTACCCGCTGACCAGGTTGAGCGCGGTTTCGCGCATGGTGTCGTCCATATTGTCGGGCAGGGTTTCCAACTGCGCTTGCACCGCGTCTTTTGTCGGCGCCAACACGCAATCGAGCCGGCGCAGCACCGTGAACGGCAGCACCACCTTGCCGTATTCCGATTGCTTGTAATTGCCGCGCAGCAGTTCCGCGATGGACCAGATAAAGCCGATGTGTTCGCCAAAATCCGCGCGGGCACTGAAACGGTTTGTCATGGCGTCACGCCTCATTGAAAAAACCTCACTTGCGCTTCGAACCCAGAGAAATCGCCCTATCCTGCTCTCGCGCCATCTCAACCTAGTGTATCGAGCGCGATATCGTAGCCCATCTCTTTCTCGGTTTGCAAAACGACCTCGCCCCGACCTTCTGCAACAACTGCGCGTTCGCCATCCACAACGCGGATAAATCCATCGTACAACAGCCGCAGGGGATTGCCCAACCGCGAAATAAGACGCGCGGATTTTTCGCGGTCTTTCCACTCCAAATCCACGACAAACCCGCCCCGCGCGCGCAGCCCTTTTGCCTCTCCTTCTGCCCAAGCGTCTGGCAGCGCGGGAAACAGTTCAACGGCATGGTGGTGGCTTTGCAACAGCATCTCCACAATGCCCGCGGCGCCGCCGATATTGCCGTCCATCTGAAACGGCGGATGATTGTCAAACAGGTTGGGCAGGGTCGAGCGAATCAACAACTGCCGCACATCCTCCCACGCGCGATTCGCATCTTTCAGCCGCGCCCACACATTGATCAACCACGCCCTGCTCCAGCCCGTGTGCCCGCCCCCATGCGCGAGGCGATGTTCAATGCTCTTGCGTGCAGCGGCCAAAAAATCAGCCCGATCGACAAATTGAAACCCGGGATACACCCCGTAAAGATGTGAAATATGCCGATGCCCCGGATCGGGCTCTTCAAACTCTTCCGTCCATTCCATCAGGCGGCCATCAGAACCGATTTGCGGCGCCGCAACGCGCGACAGCGCGCGCTGGATCTCGCCCACAACGGGGTCCTCAAGCCCCAGTATCTCGGCACAACGCAAACAATTTGTAAACGTCTCCCAGATAATCTGCTGATCCATACTCGGCCCCATCACGAGATTGCACACGTCCCGAGTGCCCGGCGCGAGGAAGCGATTCTCCGGCGAAGAAGACGGGCCGGAAACGAGTTTGCCCGTGCGCGGGTCTTCGGTCAACCAATCGAGGAAAAACAGCGCGGCATCTCTTAAAACCGGCCATGCCGAATCGCGCAAAAAGGCTTCTGAACCGCCAAAATCGTAGTGCTCCACAAAATGCCGGCTGTTCCATCCGCAGCCCATCGGCCACATGCTATGTTGCACCTGCCCAAAGGGATCGGTAAACCGCCACACGTCGGTGGTGTGATGCGCTGCGGTGCCCCTGCAACCATAGACTTCCCCCGCTGTTTGGCGCGCGTTGTCGCGCAATTTAGATGCAAAATCCAAAAATGGTTCGTGACACTCGGGCAAACCCACCAACTCGCTGAGCCAGTAAATCATCTGAATATTGATATTGATGTGATAATCGCTGTTCCACGGCGCCTCGTATTTCTCATTCCATATCCCCTGCAAATTCGCGCACAGACTGCCGGGACGAGAACAACTTATCGTCAAATACCGTCCATAATGAAAATAGAGCGCGACCAATGCGGGGTCCGACGTGTGTTCAAATTCGGCCAAACGGCGATCTGTGGGCACATCGGCATATCGGTCTGCCCCCAAGGAAAGCGCGCACCGATCAAAGTGCGTTTTGTGATCCCGCACGTGATCGCGCTTGACATCGGGATATGGGCGCGCACAACACATCGCCACCCGTTCCATCACCAACGCGCGCAGGTCGCCTTCCAAAGGCATGTCCGGATGCTCAAAGTTGTAGTCTGTATCCGCGCACACGACAATCGCGACCGCGTTGGCGCCCGAAACAGCGAGAACCCCTTCTTCACACTGAACGCGCCCGTTTTCAACAACCGCCCGAATGCCCGCGGCAAACCTCACCCCCGCATGGGTCTCCCCGTGTCCCGCGCGTCCCGCGATCACCAATGTGTCCTCAGTACTGCTCTCGCAGGTGTACACCGTTCCATCCCGATGAAACGCGATCCGACACGACACAGCCCCTGGGCGATCCGACTCAATTCGACACACAAGTGCGCGATCGACCGCCGTGGCAAACACCTCTCGATAAAACGCCACACCATCCGCAACCCACCGCGTGGTCGCGATGGCAGATGCCAAAGAGAGGTCCCGACAATAATCGGTGTATGAATCCACCCCATCTTGCTCAATTGACAAATCGCCCAACGGCTGATAGCTGCGCGGGACAATGCGTTCACCCATCACCCGTTCTTGCATCAGATTCTGCGCGTCCGCGTATTGCCCGTCAAAAAGCAATTGACGCGCCCGCGCAACCACCGCTCGCGCGCCCGCTTGCGCCTTGGGCACAGGCGGCCCTGCCCAGATCGAATCTTCATTCATCTGAATGCGCTCGGCGCGCACCCCCCCAAACACCATCGCACCGAGTTTCCCGCATCCCACCGGCAAGGCGTGATTCCAATTTTCCGCTGGCTCGTCATACCACAGTCTCATCACAATCTCCTTCCTGTTTCAGGTTTTCGAGGTCTCTGATCGGCGCGGATACCCAATTTGCCCGCGCGCTATCGCCGTTTCATCGGGTCGTGCCAACTTGCAAAAAAGTGGATGGGGTCCGCAGCGTTCAGTACTCACCGCATTGCCCCCGCTGAAAACAAATCCAAAACAGCAATACCCCCATCCCCGTGAGTACTGCGCCGGTGAGAAAGAGGCTCGAATATCCCGCTGCCGGGATCAGATACCCACCGCCCAAGGCCATAGCCGAATATCCCATGCCCGACATCATAGCAACAGTCCCCGACATGGCTGTGCGCCAGCGTACGGGAACCAATTCTTGATGAAAAATGGCAAAAGCCGAGCGGCGAAGCGCGGTCATAGCGATGATCCCCACAAAGCAGAGCCCCGCAACGAGCCAATTTGTGAACCACGCCATACACAGCAGAAAAAGTGTCGCAATAGCCGTGACCATGCCCACCGTGCGCCGAATGCCAAAACGCGCGGAGAAAAACGGGAGGGACAGGGCCGCCGGCACCGCGATCAGTTGCCCGCCGGCGATTTGCATACCAATCAGTGAGAGATCCACATTGAGTTCCTCATCCATATACACATTAAAAAAGGTTCGAGCGGCCGCTTCGCCCGCAACGTGAAGGATGGAAACGAGCGAGGTGACGACCATGGCGGCGAGTGGAAGATCGGGCGCGTTGGACCCCATTGAACTTCTGTCAAAGCCCGGCCTGGCGCGTGCCAGTCCAGGGTTGTACTCCGCTTCCCGCTTGCGTTCAACGCGGACATCCCCTGTGGCGAGCAAGGCAAAAACAGCCGGAATAAGACAGAGTGCCCCAATGAACAGCGTATAGCGGTAAATCGCCGGCTGCGCCAGGGAAACATGGAGCATCTCTGCCAGATACGCCGGAAGGATGCCGCCCAACATGCTCCCGACAAATCCCGAAAAGGGCATCAGAGCGGCCTGCACGGCAAAAACGAGCGCGCGATCCTCGGGAAGGGTAATGCCCATCAAATACGGTGTGCCATTCACAATGAACAGGGCAATACCGATAACCCCGAGCGAATAGGTGCTCAAAATAAAAGACTTGCGCGCGACAAGAGGAATCAACTCGGCCTGTGAAAGCAATCCAAAACCCGCCACCGCCACGCAGATCCCCACAACCATCGTAAAGCGGCTGCCCCATCGCCCACCCAATACCCCGCTGGGCAGGCTAAATAGGGCAAAAGAAAACGCCCCCGTCGCATTCGCCCATCCCACAAATTGCGTGTTATAGCCCAAGCGCAACAAATAAAGATTGTACAAAAGGGGATAGATGCCCCCAAAAAGGACAAAACCAAACAGCGCGGAGGCGATCAAATAGAGACGCACATCGCGAGAAAAACGCACATGCGGAAAGAGGGTAGGCATTTCGGATCAGTGGTCAATGGTGTGTGGTGTGTGTCGGAGCAATCTCCCATGTGGTTGCCCTATCGATCTCGATCGCTGATCGTCTCACCTCCCGCGTCTCATCTGTTTTTGCCCAGGCCGAGTTTTTGCCAAGCGGCTGGTAGATTGCCGTGCAGGAGTTCGCTTTGCACATGGAAATGCGCGGTATCTCGAGCCGCGATGTGTACAGCCCAAAACGCGCTGTCTCGTCGGGTCGCTTCTGGCAGAATGACAATTTCTGGCGCGTCAAAAATCGCGGCGGGCAAATCAGCGTTGAGATCGTACCGATGGCAACGCGTTGTCGCTCGCGCGATCCAGTCGCGCGTCTTAATCGTCCAAACTTGACGCGCGGGCAACCAATGCCGGCTCAGATACTGCGTATTTTGCTGATAAACCTGCCAGTGATCGATGTCGCGCAGTTGGCTGAGCGCGGGAAAATTGAGGCGCAGGTCATAGCCCACGAGAGAAAAGTCGTCGCGGGCGACCCATATATCGCCGAGTAGCCCGGGCTTGCGTCCATGCCGCGGCGACACCTCAATGCGCGAGACGTGAAGATCGCCCACTTGAACCGTGGAAACGCGCGCATAGTGGTAGTGTTCAAGCGCGTCGCGCGACAGGGGATGAGGCACAATTTCAAAGGGATTGTCGCCCACCGTGCCCCGGGCCGGGGTTTGCGTAAGGCCCGGAGAAACGCCCAAGCGCCATTTGCCCCAATTGCGTATCCCCGTAATGTGCTGCGCCAGACTATCGGGGGTGTGGTAATAGCCTTTGATGGTGTATTCAAGGCCCGCAACGATTTCCGCTGTTTTGCGGTTGATGACGTGCTGGCTGCTGTACGCATCGAACGCGTAGGTCTGCATATCCGCGCGATACGTGTGGAGATATTCGAGGCGAGGGCTCGCGATCACGCGGCGGATCAGATCGGGTGCTGAAAGGGCCTGCACGGGCGTTTCGTCGCGCAGGCGCGTGGGGGTGGGTGACAGTGAAAGTTGAAGGGCGGCGATCGCGCCGCGCGAAAGGACGAGGGTCGTGTCTAATGGGGCATACCCCTGGCGGCGCGCTTGGATGTGCAGGCCCTCTGGGGAAAGCCCTTCTATCTCAACGCGGCCGTGCAGGTCTGTGATGTGAACGCGGGGCAACGCGCCCGCGCGCCGAAGGACGACCGCGACATAGGGCAGGCTCGCATCTGTGTCGGCATCCAAGCACTGCACTCGAAGAACAGATGTCGAATCTATTTGGATTTGGGCAGACGCGATTGAAGCCTGGAGAATCGCGAAACACGAAAAAAGAAGATAGATAAGGAAGATCATGAGTCAGGGGTCAGCAAAGCAGGTGTCGAAGCACGTCCCGCCGTATTGTTCAGACGAGAGGGTTTCATTCAGTACACGCATTGCCTTGGGGCAGACGGGGTGGGCGCGGTCAGTGTTTTTTGCCGCGCGCCAGAATATCCCAGACGACTTCGACGCGATCGTCGCGCGTGCCATAGATTTGATCGTGCAGAAAGACGGTCATGTCGGAATAGCCGGAAATCAATTGAATTTTGTCGCCGATTTTGAGATCGCTATTTGTAAGGCGGAGCGCGGCGTGTTCTGCTGACAGGCCCGTGACAACGACATCTGCGCGGTCTTTGACTTCGGGCAATGACGCGTAATTACTCGTCGTTTTGCACCCGGCATCGGCGACTGCGCGATTAGGGGCCGCGCGGCTGATGACCGTGGTGAGCACTGAGAGGGCATGTTCCAAACCGCGAACATGGAGTTTATCGCGGTAATAGGTGTCCATGAAAATACCGCCGCCAGCCTGAATTTCGGTGATGCCGGGAAAGTCGGGGGTAAACGCGAGGGTGCCCGTGCCCCCCGCGCTGACAATATCGACCCGCAGCCCGGCGCGCTGGATCAAACAGCGCGTCTTTGAGAGGGTTTTGACAGCCTCTCGGCAAGCGGTTTCTTTGGCGTGATCATCCAGTGCCATCGCATGGCCTTCGTATCCCATAATGCCCGCGAAAATCACCCCCGGCGTCGCGTGGGCCTGCCGGGCGAGCGCGAGGGTTGGCGCGCCCGGGGGCACGCCACAGCGTTTCATACCGACATCAACTTCCACGAGCACGCGCACGTCAACGCCTGTGGCCGCGTCGCTTAGGGTCTGGATGTGAACGGGGTCGTCAACAGCCACCATCACATCTGCGCGGCGGCGCAGATTGACCAGGCGCGCGATCTTTTGTGGCCCAACGATTTGATTGGCGATGAGGATGTCTGAGATCCCGGCATCTGCCAGCACTTCGGCTTCACCGAGTTTGGCACAGGTGATGCCGATGGCCCCTGCGCGCAGTTCCCTGTGGGCAATGGCGGGGGTTTTGTGGCCTTTGGCATGGGGGCGCCAGTGCAAACCTCGCTCTCGACATCGGGCTGCCATCATCCGAATATTGTTTTCCATTTTGTCGAGGTCAACGAGCAGGGCAGGCGTGTCGAGCACATATATGGATTGACCGATGGGAGAATAGGGCATGGAGAACCTTTTGCTTTTTAACCGAGATTGGGATTGCTGGTATGCCATTCGGAAAGAGGAGGCAAGATCCCGTCTTCGATGGTCTGATCTCGCAGCGCGACCAGATGTTTGTACGAGTCGCGCAAGGCGGTGATATCGTCTTCTGTGCCTTCGGGCATGGACCAACGCACGCCATAAGCAGACAGGGTCGCGGGCATCGCCATCATGATATTTTTAAATCCCTCGCCATTGAGAAACGCGCCACAAGGCCATGGATAGGATTCGCCCAAAACGCCGCGCAGCATAAAGACACTTTGTTGTGCCGGCGATTGGAAAGAAGAACGCCCGCGCAGTTCAATGATGCGAAGACCGCCGCCGCGCACGTGTTCTTGAACGCCCGCCCACGCGCGGGCGTTCAAGCCAACGCCATTGACGGTTTGTCCGTCGAGGATATCGGTGAGGGGCACGCCGTCAATCTGGATGCCGCCGATAAATACAGCCATCTGTTCGCCGTGACCGCCGTACGTGCGGCAGCCGGTGACTTTGCTTTGCAAAATGTCGAAGTGTTGTGCGAGTCGGGTTTGCAAGCGCGTGCTATCAAGTGCGGCCAGAGTGGTGACGCGACCTGGGGCGAGTCCCGAATGCACCAGCGTGGTCAAGCCGGTAATGTCCGCGGGGTTAAAAATAATGATGACAAACTTACAGCCCGGACAGTGCCGTTTGATGTCGAGGCCGAGTTGCTTGGCAATTTCCGCATTGTCGCGCCGCAGGTCTTCGCGGGTCATGCCCTCTTTGCGCGGCGCGCCTCCCGAACTGATGATGTAGGACGCGCCTTCGAGTGCTTCGGCAATATCGGTTGTCCAAGTGACATCGGCATGGGGAAAACTACAGTGATAGATTTCCTCGGCAGCACCTTCGAGCCCCGGCGCAAAGGGATCGTACATAGCGACGCGAAACGCGGTGCCCGAAGACAGGAGTGTTTGCGACAGGTTGGAGCCAATGGCACCTGCCGCGCCTAGGACTGCAACTTTTTCATCTGTCAAGTACATTGAAAATTCCTCGTTTAGGTGATGGACTTAGAAAACCCCGCACATTTGTACGGGGTTTTCGCGTTTGAATTGTTTGTCTAGATGCTTGTGGCCCGCGGTAATGTAGGGGCAACCCCTGTGGTTGCCCAATCATCAACCCTTGTGGCTAAAGCATGTCCCCCTGCTTACACCCGCAGAGATGATTTAATTTCGTGACGTGAGGGGAGTCAGCGTCGCCTACACGGCATCTAACAGGTGTCTAAATTCCTCCAGACTAGACACCTGTATCGCCGCGCGATGCAACTGCTTGAGGCGTTGCAAATCTTCAATGGCTTCAATACGGGTGGCTAGGGGTTGCACCGCGTGGGGACGAAACCGAAGTTCCAACGCTTCTTGGATACTTTCTTGGATCCCTTGCTCGATCCCTTGCTCGATCCCTTGCTCGATCCCTTGCTCGATCCCTTTTTCTGTAAAGTGTTGGACAATGGATGATTCGTACATCGTCTCCTCCGAAACAATATTAAAAATGGTTTGAGACTCATAAACCAATCCGCTGAGGATCGCGAGGTGAGTGAGAAAATTCACCTTAACAGAACGGTGCATTGGCAACGCGTCCGCGGTTTGAACACATTGACGTAACCACGCCTCAGAAGCCATTCCCGACGGACGCATCATCAACGGCGCGAACGGAATCAAGCCCGGATGCTTGGCGTTGAGGATGCTTTGGCCTTCTATCTCGATCAGCCTGATCACCTTGTACTGAATCACGACGCGGTAGCCGAGACGCGCTTGGATGTAGTGCCCCGGGTCGCTTCGCCCCGCATCGGGACGCAGGTAGATCACGTTGGAATAAATCGGCAGACCGTGATGCTCAATCCCTCGCCCGATATAGCCTGCCATGCGGCGCGACATGGGTGGATGGGTGCTATCGGTGGTTTGAAATTCATTGTGTACCAGTGCCTCCTCTCCGCGGATACGCACGCGGATAAAACTATCGGCCCGTCGCGATTCAACGGTGTGTTGCTCTGTGTCAATGACTTCGATGACCTCGGCATCGTCTCGTCCAAGGCTAAACCGAACGAAATCGTCGGGATAGGTTTGAATCAGGTGTTTGGAAACGGTGTCAAATTCTGCCATGTTGGATGCCTTGGACTCTTTCACACCCCACATCTCGCGCCTTTTATTCCTGATTCTGACTCTGAAGAGCCTCGTACATCTGGAACGCTTCGGTCGCTTTTTTCACGCATTCCTCGGCGACATCGCCTTCCGAGACTTCGGATTTGCGCGCGTAAACGCGAGACAACGCAGCCCAAGCTCTGGCATTGTCGGATTGGAGTTCAGTGACTTTGGCAAAAGCTTCAATGGCTCTGTCGAAAGATTCTATTTTGTCTGCGAGCAAGCCGAGTTGATACCACGAGTCCACATCGTCGGGATTTGCCTCAACGCTTTTCTGGAAAAGGCCGAGAGCTTTATCGCCCATGCCGAGTTGTCGATAGGCAATGGCGAGGTTGAACATCGCGTCCATGTTGTCGGGTTGGATTTCGACCACTTTCTCGAGAATTTCAGCAGATTTTTCGTAGTTTTCGGCCTGCAAAAAGATCTGTGCAGCAATATTCAAAATTTTTGGATCATCACCTGCGACAGCCAGTGCTTTTTCCGCTGATCCCGCGGCGCTTTCTTTGTCGCCCAATCGGTATTGGGCGAGGGCCATGTTTTGCAAGATGTTGATTTCTTTGGGATCGAGGGCATGGCCTTTTTGGAACATTTCGAGTGCTTCTTCAACCTTGTTGACATTCATGAGCGCGCCGCCAACATTGAAAAAGGATTGCGCTTTGCTGGGGTTGAGTTCAAGTGCTTTTTTATACGTCTCAATGCCCGTTTCTGAATTGCCCGTATTGAGATGCGTGATGGCCAGACCCTCATAAGCATCGGCTTCATTGGGATTAATCGTAATGGCGAGCTCGAATTGCTCAATGGCAAAGTCGAACTTTTGGGCATTCATCCCTTTAACGGCCATGTTGTAATACCGCGTCCAGAGTTCTTTGCGATCGGCATCGACTTTCTTTTTCCACTTCTTGTCCGTTGTCTGATCATAGTGTTCATTCATCTCTTCAAAAAGCTCTTTTTGGCTGTAAAGCCAGCCCAAATAGTAATGGACTTCGGAATCATTGGGGCGTCCCTCCGCCGCGATCATATACTGTTCCAGTGCCTTGTCGTACTGGCGCTGGTTGATGTAGAGTTTGCCCGAGCGTTTGGCCACAGAGGCCTCCCCCTTGGTCACTTTGGCTTCAACAGTTTTTGTAAGCGATGGGAGTGCAACAAAGGCCAATGCGAGGGCAACAATAAGTCCGCGCTTGCGAAATGTCATTGGAACCTTCCTTTCTGTATGCAACCGGCACATCTCGGCAGCAAGGTAAACGACCTCGAAAATACACACTGCCAATATAGGGCGTGGTCAAAATCCTGTCAAGTCTCCGCTGTCAGCTATTCAGCGGTCAGCAGCTAGCAATAAAGGCGAGACGTGAGAAGGCCAAACCACCCAACCCCGTAGGGGCAACCCTTGTGGTTGCCCGATTATCAACCCCTTGTGGTTGCCCAATCTAGGTAGAATGTGGCTATGCCGTGCCGACCGCGGGCGACAGAGATACGCACCTGCGTTCTCGCCTCTCGAGCCTTGTCCGCGGCGTGGTATTGGGCGGGCTAACGCGCGGAGCACAACATGGGTAAAGCCGAAAGCTATTTATCGTTCCGAGAGCAAGGATCCGCCTCTTGCCCAGTGATCTCGGGGGATGTCTTCAATGACGACCATCGTGCCATCGGCTTTGGCATTGCAGATGGTGACCATCGCATCGGTAATGGCTTTGGCGAGTTCGCGTTTTTGATCGCGCGTGCGGCCTTCGAGCATTTTGACATTGACAAATGGCATGGGTTCCTCCCTAAAAAATAATGAGTTCTGGACTTCGCAATTTGGAGATTGCGGGTTTGTTAAAGGAAAAGGCCACGGGCAGGCTAAAGCCGCGCAGGGTGCCCAGGGTGACGTTGTTTTCGAGATCGATAATAAAGACCTGCAAATTGCCTGGGAATTGGTCGTCGAGGTTTTCCAGACCGGCAGCGTACAGAGTTTTGCCATCTGGGGTCATGCCGATATTGCCCACAATGGCACCGACAAAAATTTCGGCTGTTTGCGTCCAAGTTCGCGTGTCAATGACCGCAATCCCTCCCCATAAGGCAGGCACGGTATTGCCCAAAATATCAAAACCCAAAAAAATGCGACTGATAGCCGCGACGAGACGCGTGCCATCCGCGGAAAGTGCCACATCGCTGATTTGAACGCTCAGATCACCGGCTTGACCCAGTGAGAGGCTGTCTGTAATCGCTTTGGTACGTGCATTGACTTTGAGCAATCGCCCCGCGTGCCTATTGTTGAGATACAGGGTTTGTCCATCGGGCGAGATAGCCAACCGGCTGACGGATTGGCCCACAGAGATGCTGTCGATCAGCCCCGGAATGCGCGCATCAATAATGGACACCGCGCCTGCACCATTGCCGTGCCCCACGTAGAGCCTCGTGCCATCGGGTGAAATGACAATGCCACTGGGCGTAGGGGGAACATCAATGAGGTCTAGGGACTGACCTGCGAGGACATCAAAGACTTCGACTGCCGAATCAGATTCTTCAGTGAGGTATGCAAACTGGTGATGGGGCGAAAGCACAACGCGAAATCCGCCTCGGCTTTCGAGAGAGATTTGAAAGACGGGGGTTCCATCTTCGGCAAACGCGTGGAAGGTATCAATGGCTGCCACATAAACCCGTTTGTTGATCTTGGAAACCGCGATACCGCGGGGTTGCGCGGCACTGAGCGTTCGGCCGGGGTCAAGGAGGTTGGTCGCGGTGTTGAAGACTTGAATATTGCTAAGGGTCAAGTCGCCGATATAGAGCAAAAGAGGATCGGGTTCTGGCGGCGGGTCGATTGTGCCAGAAGATCTGCCAAAGGCATTGACAAAGAGGAGAAAGTCGGAAAAGTCAATGGTGCCATTGCCATCAAAGTCGAGTTTGGCGTTGAAACCGACCTGGCCGACTGATTTTCCAAAACCCTGTGCAAAAATGAGAAAGTCGTTGAAATCAACCGCGCCATTGCCGTCAAAGTCGGCTGGATCTGTTTCTTGCGCCGCGAGAAACGGGGTTGCCAAAAACAGTGTGAGACACAATGCAGTTGCCGTATGTTTCATCGTTATTCCTCTGGTGTGATCAGCGTTTGCCTGATTATGATACGGTTGACTGTTGGGGCTTGTCAATCTGATTTTGTTCAGACGCTCTGTGTTTGCCGATGGTTCCCTTGCCAAAGTTTAGAGGAGGTGTTGTGTTGCCCGATTATCCGACTGTTTTCTGGTTTTTGGCTGTTATCGCTGTCCTTTTTGTTGGCATAGCCAAAGCCGGGTTTGGCGGAGGCGTTGGCATTTTGGCGACGCCACTCATGGCACTTGTCATTCCCGTAGCAGATTCCGCGGCGATCTTGTTGCCGCTTTTGATCGTTTGCGATGTCTTCGCGGTTGCACACTACCGCAGGCATTTTCATCGGCGCAGTGTCAAATTGCTGTTGCCCGGCGCGGCTCTTGGCGTTGGCATTGGCGCCTTGTTTTTTGGGTATTTCAGCAGCAGCGAGCGGGTGTTGCAGATCGGATTGGGCACTTTGAGTTTGTTCTTTGTGGCGTTCCAAGCCTTGCGTGCATTGATCCTGGGCGCGCTGACAAAACGGCGCCCTCACGGCGCAGAAGGCATTTTTATGGGCGCGATATCGGGCTTTACGTCAACCCTTGCCCACGCCGGAGGCCCCCCTGTCACCATCTATTTGCTTCCCCAAAAATTGCCGCGCAACCTCTTTGTGGGAACGACCGTGATCCTTTTTGCCGCGATCAATCAGATGAAATTGATTCCCTATTTGGGACTGGACATTTTGCGGACAGAACACCTCGTCGCGATTGCAATACTCACCCCTTTGAGCTACGCGGGCGTGAAATTGGGCATTTTTTTCAACAGACGTTTTACCGACCGCTGGTTTAATCTGATCGTCTATTCGATTTTGTTTGTCGCGGGGATGCAGTTGGTTTTGGGCCAAAGTCTGGTGCAGTTGTTAGGGATTGTGCAAAAGGCAAAATTGCTCTATTTTTTGGGATGAGTCGTTCTCTGTTCTGCCAAGCACTATTTTTTGAGGAGGCTGCCATGACATCTCGTATCTGCATGATCCTGATATGTCTCATCGCACTTGCCGGATGTTATACACAGATTCGGCCGCCGCGCGTTCAACAAGAACGCCGCCCTGAATCTGGCGTACCGCCTTCTGCGGATTCGGCGCAGCGATTTGAATATTACTATCGCAATTATTGCGATCCATTTGCGTGGCGGCCCTCGCCGTATTACGAGCTGTATTTGTACAGTCCATATCTGCGATATCCGTCTTGGGGAGGGCACCGCCTCATTTGGCAATATTCGCGGTGGGCAACCGCGTACGATCCGTGGTGGCAGGGGTGGCAACCGCACATTTTGGCACATCATCTTGCACATACTCCGGCGGTGAGACCCCATGGGACGAGCCGACGTGAACAGCCCAATCCGCGCCCGCGCATCAGGTACACGGGCGTGCGCGGCGAACCCGCTTCGGCCAGTGCTGTTCGCGCGGGCAGCACCACGACGAGGACGACGCAGAAGACGGGCAACTCGGGCAGCACCAAAACACAGCCCACTTCTGAGAAATCAAAAGAAAAAAGCAAGTCCGAAAAGCGCGAAGAAAAGCGCGAGGGGCAGCGCCGCAGAGGGGGAATGAGATGATGCACAAACACCTCCATATCCTGATTTTTGCGATGTGCGCCGGATCTCTCCATGCCCAAGAGGTTGTTCTGGATGGGTTTTCGGGCACGGGCGCGCGCGCAATGGGCATGGGCGGCGCATACCTTTCGGTATCCGATGACTTCTCTGCCCTGTTCTGGAACCCCGCGGGCTTGGCGCGGGCAGCGCGCGGCGCGGTCTATTGGGCGGTTTCGCACGATCGCTTTCGCAATGTGTCGCGGTTCTTTGACAGTTCTTCGGCTTATGAGTCGCGCAGCACGCGCATTGCCTCTGCGGGCTTTGTGTACCCGGTGCCTACGTATCGCGGAAGTCTGGTTTTTGCCGGCGGGTTTGGGCGCAATCGGAATTTTGACGGTGGGTTGCAGATCGATGGATACGATGCGGCCGTCCATTTTGATAAAGCGGGTTTTGCGGAAGACAAAGGGGCCTTGGGCGCGTGGACTTTAGGGGCAGCGATTGATCTGGCCCCGCGCTTGTCCGCGGGGGTCTCCTTGCTTTTGTGGCGCGGAGCCAATCGCTTTTTGCAGGAATTGACCCTCGAGGATGTGCAGCAGGTACACGTGGATACGGTTCGCATTTTTCAGCGTTTTGAATCGGCGGAACGCTATACCGCATGGGGCATGCGCGGGGGAATTCGGTACGGGCATCCGACGGGTTTTCGGTTCGGTCTGACCGCGGCCGCGGCCACGCCAATGCGCGTATCGGCTGAACTGGCGGACGAATTTGAAGATGAATTTGAGGATCGCACAGATACCTATCCGCGCGAATCCTATATAGACAGATATGAGATTCGGCAACCGCTGACTTTTGGAATGGGGCTCGGTTGGTCGTCGGGCGCGTTGACAATGAGTGGCGACATGCATTATGGCGATTTGCAAGAAGCGACTTACGATGTCTTGCCGCAAACCATTGTCCCCAATGTCGATGACTTTCGCCGGCAATATCGCAACGCGACGCGGTTGCATGTGGGAGGCGAGTATGTGATTTCGCGTTGGGGTATGGTGGTCAGAGGGGGATACTACCGCGATCCGGTTCGCTATGTGGGAGGGGGCGATGTACCGGATATTCGGATTGAAACAGACCGCGACGCGTGGACACTCGGTTTTGGCGCGGAATTGGAACAGGCAGTGGCACTGGATTTTGCCGCTGTTTTTGGCGGCTACAAAGTGATCGAAGGCCATCGAGAAGATCGGGTGCGTACCGTGCGGGTGCTCGCTTCCGCGCGTTTTTATTTTTTTACGGGACTGTAGGGCAGGGGTCGCGATCACACAACACAAAGGAGTTATCTGAATGGGCGAGTATATTTCCAAAGCCCAGTGGGCAACTTATGAGACGCAGGGGTATCTTCACTTGGGCAATGTTATGAAAAAAGGTGAACTGGCGGCATTGCAGCAGCGGATCGATGAGATCATGATGGGCACGGCATCCATCGACTACGATCGCGTGATGATGCAACTCGATTCTGACCCCGAGCGCGGCGGGCAACCCGGCCCGCAGAGCAAAGGACATAAACTCGCGACGCTGGGGTACCGCAAAATTCAGGATTTGGAATTGGATCCCCTGTTTCTCTCATTTTTGCAAAAACCCCAGTTTCGCGAAATCTGCGAACACATCTATGGCAAAGACACACCCGTCGATTGCTTTCGGGCGATGTTTATGAACAAACCCGCGCATGACGGCACCCCGCTGGTGTGGCATCAGGACCGCTGGACGGATTTGACCCTGGATCCGCAGATCACCATCTGGACAGCGCTGGATCCCACATCGGTCGAGAATGGATGCGTGAAAATTATTCCGGGATCGCATCGCCGGTTGGTCAATCCCGAACACGGTTCCGGGTTTTTGGCCGAAGCGCATATCGAGACCATTGTCTCAAAATACGAGCCGGTGGATTTAATTTTAGACGCGGGCGACTCGGTTTTGCTGCACAACTGGATGCTGCACAGTTCGGGGGTGAACACCACGGCGATTGCGCGCCGCGCGTTCAGCGTGTGTTATATGGATGGGGGCACGCGCTCTGTGAGCGGCAAAACATTCACCCGCGTTTTTGGCAGTGGTTCTGCAATGTAGCGATATGGCAGATCCCCTCGTTCGTTTTATTTTGGTCAACCTAGATCGTCCGCGCGGTATTTTGGATTTGCTTTTGATCGGACAAAAATTCTATCCGCGCTCAAATCGCGCCGAATTGCTGGCGCGGCTCAAACTCGTCGAATAGGCACCTGTTGACAGACATGCCCCTGCTCGTGCCTTGTGTGGCAAATTATTACCAGTGTTAATTGGAGGTCAATGATGTATCGAATTGGACAGCCCGAAGCCAAGCGCGTGGAAAAACTTTTGGAAAGTGGTGAAATTTTCCGCTATGGCAAGGGCGGGGAATGCGATCTGTTTGAGGAGGATTGGGGCAGGCGATTGGGCGGCGTTCACGTGCGTATGACCACGACCGGCACGGCGTCGCTTTATTGCGCGCTTGTCGGCCTGAAGGTCGGGCCGGGCGATTCGGTTATCGTGCCGTCGTGTACGTATATGGCCACGGCACTCGCAGTTGTTGCTGTGGGCGCGATGCCGCTCATTGCCGAAGTCGATGAATCGATCACCTTGTCTCCTGAAGATGTCGAGCAAAAAATTGCCCCGCACACCAAGGCCATCATTCCCGTACACATGTGGGGATTGCCCTGCAACATGGACGCGCTGATGGGCGTTGCAGAAAAACGCGAGGTGAAGGTCTTGGAAGATGCGTGTCAAGCCGTGGGCGGTGCCTACAAAGGGCGCATGCTCGGTTCTATCGGTCATGCCGGGGCGTTCAGTTTTAACTATTTCAAAAATATGACCAGTGGCGAGGGCGGTGCTTTTGTGTCTGCCGATGCGTCCGTGTTTCGGCGCGGATCAGTGGCCGCGGATTGCTGTTCCTATTACTGGAATCCCGAAGAGCATCGCCCGGATGAACAATTCGCCGGATTGAATTTCAGAGCCACAGAAATTTCAGGGGCAATTCTCAATGCACAACTCGAGCGCATCGATGAGATGCTGGACCGGATGCGCGGTCACAAACGAACATTGGTGAAAGTGGGCGAAGACGCGGGCCTGACGTCAATCGCAAACAACAGTCTGGATGATGAATGCGGGACACATGTCGGATTTATTTTTGATTCGGAAAAACGCGCGCGCGCGTTTGCGAAAAAAATAACAGAAAAGACGGGACGCGCGTTTTTGCCCATCGACACCGGGCGACACATCTACACGCGATGGGACCCCATTATGCGGAAACAGGGCGCGCACCATCCCGCGCTCGATCCGTTTAACCTGCCCGAGAACAAGGCATTGAATATTGAATATTCTGAAGATATGTGCCCCAAATCGCTGGATATCTTGCGCCGGGCCGTGCTCATTGGCATGCACCCGGACAACGACAGGGAAAAGGTAGATGAAATTGCAGAGGCCATTCGGGAATCTGCACAGGTCTTGAAACACATGGGAAAGGAGCGTTTGGCATGAAGATGCAATGGATGTTGATCCTAATTTTGGCCTTCAATGGCAATGGGTTAGCGGCGCCGAGTAAACCCGCGCCTCGCAAACCAAAAGCGGGTCAAAATGAAGCCGCGATCCGTCACTATCGAGAGGGCTTGCGCCACCGGGACGCGGCTTGGGTGTACGAAGAAAAAATGGCGGGCACAGAAGGGGAAGATCGAGAATCTTACGCGCGATTTATCCAGAGCACATACCAGCGCGCATTGGACGAGTTTCAGAAAGCGACCGCGCTGGATTCAACCCATTATCAGGCGTTTAGCAGTTTGGGTTACATCTTGCGTAAGACAGGAGACATGGACGGCGCCCTGACGGCTTATGATCGCGCGTTGGCGTTGAATCCAAACTACGCGGAGGCCATTGAATACCGCGCGGAAGCGTATTTGATGATGGGGCGTTTGGACGATATGAAAAAGGCATATCGCGTATTGGCTGCATTGAACCGTCCCCACGCCGCGCGGTTGTTGACCTTTGTGACACAATGGGCAGACCGAGAAGCCGATGCGGATTTGGCGACATCTTTGCGCGCGTGGGCCGCGAAAAAAAAAGAGGCACTCGGCGAGGTGGAGAAATTTGTCGAGAAGTGGTGAAGGCGCGAAAAGCGAGCCGCGCGCGTGTCTGTGTGCAATGCTCAATGAACAAAACTGGTGAGCAGGCCGATGAGGCCGCCGAAAACCCCACCCCAAACAACCAGCCAGCCCAGATGTTTGTGAATCATATTCTGGACAATAGTTTTGACCATTTCGGGCGTAAATTCGTTTAGACGTTGCACGACGATGGCATTGACTTTGTCTATTATTTCGCCTGTATGCTCTGTGGCCCCCAATCCTTTCTGGATGGCACTGAGAAATTTTGGCGAGGTGAGCAGGAGGCGAATTTCTGCCTGAACTTTTTCGACAAAGGGATCTCTGAGGGGGTGCAGCGCGGCTGGGCCCCCGACCATGTTGAGCACGCCGCCGAAAGGAGACGCCATGACGGCTTCGACCAAGCGACTGAAGATGCGGTCACAGTCAACGGCCTCAATGACGGGATCCGCGTCGAATGTGTCTGCGATGTCCCGCGTTTGTTCAGCGAGAAATTTTTCAACATTTTCAGCAGTAAAAAACTGGTTCATAATGATGGCGTGAATGCCTGTCTTAAATTCTTCAAAACGGCTGGGCACAACGCCCGATCCGTAGAGTCCCGGCACTTTCTCAAAAAGCATGTGAACGGCCAACCAGTTGGTGATGGCGCCCGAGGTTGCAATAATCCAATGGCGAGCAGATGGTCGGAATAAACGGGACTGACATAACCCGCGCCGATCACGCCGATCGCGATCAGATTTGTCGCAAGGCTTTTATTCATTCTGTCTCCCTTACAGGGTCGGGGTTTTGCGCGCGGGAAAAGCCTCAAATATAACAGAACAACGTGGCAATCAGATTGTCAAAAACGCGCAGGCGGCAGACCTCGTAGCCGTGGGAATTTTCTCTCGGATAACCAATCGTTGCAGCGCGCGGCGCGTGCCCCGCCTGAAGAACGCCCGACGCATCGGATACTGCGCGATCGTACACGGCGTATTGCAATTGCGTGCCCGCGCGTTGGGCCGCGGACGCGAGATCGGCAATCAGGCCCTGGTCAAAATGCGTCTGGCTGTCCATAGACCAAACCGCTGGGCGACCGTCGAGCAGGAGGTCTTGATTGCGCGGCATGGGGCACGAATCAACCGCGATAAAAATTTCAACTGAATTGCGAGCGGCCCAACCGCGCGCGCCAATTAATCCGGTTTCTTCCTGTACGAGAAAACACAGGCAGGTGGTACGATGGGGTTTTGTTTTTTCCCGCGAGATGCGTTGAAGCAGGCGCAGCAAGGTGAGGCTGCCGCCTCGGTTGTCGAATAACCAGGCCGAAACGAGCGGATCATCGGGCGGTCCAAAAAAGTGAGGGCCGCGCACACCTGCCGCGGGCACAGCGGTCGATCCAACGCGCACGCCAGCGCGCGCGAGTTGATCGGGGGTCAGGCCAGTGAGCAAGTGGCAGTAGGGCCAGGTGATGCCGCTGTGTCCCGTTGCAAATTGCGTGTTGGGATCCGATGGATCAACGGTATGCGTCGATCCAAAACAGAGATGGGCTGCAACTGTTTCCGCGCCATCTGTCAGGATTTCAACGGGACATTCACCGAGTTTCCACGGGTGCAATCCGCCACTCGCCCGCACCTGTAGCGTGCCGTCGGCATTGATGGCGGTGATCGCCATGGCGAGTTCGTCCATGTGAGAGGCGAGCGCGATGCGACCTAGATCGGGATTTTGCCCGGGTATTTCGACCCAAACATTGCCCTGCTGGTCTTGTTGCGGTGTGTGGTCAAGGTCGGCGATGCGCTGCATAATCGCTTTTGCCATGAGTTCTTCGCGCCCCGATGGCGCGGGAATGCGTAAAAGGGTTGACAGCAAACAGATATTGGGATCATTTTGGGGATAGGCCATAGAAGGTTCTCCTTGGCGTTTTGGGATTTGGAAATCCAATGGTCAGCACGGGCCTGCCTGTCGGCAGACGAGCAAGCCGCGCCCGTCCGTAGCAATACGATAAGTTGCCGCGTGCGATTTATCAAGCATTTTTAAGCGGCGTGAAGCCTTTTGGGGGGTTATGCGTCCAAATAGATATCGCGGGATGTTGAAATCAAAATTTAATCCTTTTTGAGAAAAAATATGGATCGCCAATCCGCCTTGTTGCCGCGCATTTCCGTGAATCGTCCCGTCACGGTTACGATGTGTTTGGTCGCGCTGTTGCTGGTGGGTATTGTGGCCTATTTTCGGGTGCCGGTGAAATTGTTTCCCTCGGGATTTACACCGGCGTTTTTATTTGTGGATATCGAATACAATCACCGCAATGCCTCGCCACAGGAAGCCGAGCAGCAAATTGCCCGGCCCCTAGAAGAGTTGCTGCACACGGTAAAGGGCATTAAGAGAATCCGCACGTACAGCGCGTCTTATGGCGTGGACGCGCCCATTGAGTTTCAGCCCGATACCGATATGGACCTGGCGTACAATCAGGTCGTCGACCGCCTCGAACGGCTCAAGTTGAATTTGCCCGAGGAGGTGCGCGATCACGTGCGCGTGTACAAGTTTAATGCCGATACCTGGGAAATTATGTGGATGGGCGTTGCGTTGGATACGTCTATTGTCGATCCGTATCAATTCTTAAAACTGCACGTGCGACGGCGTTTGGAACGGGTTGAGGGCGTGGGCAGGGTGAACTTTTGGGGGGTGTACGAAAAAGAAGTCATGATCGAACTCAGCCACGAGCGATTAATGGCGCGGGGGGTGGATTTGGGCACGATGGTGCAGGTGCTGCAATCGGACAACTTCGCGCTTTCAGTGGGGCAGGTGCGCGAAGGCGGCAAGCGGTTTTACGTGCGCTCGTTGGCGCGGTATCAAAGTTTGGATGAGATCAAAGACATTCTCATTCGCACGCCCGAAGGGGATGTGCGCTTGGGGGATGTCGCAGACGTGATTTACGATGTGCCCGAGCGGTCGTGGTATCAGCGCATCGACGGGCGATCCGCCGTGTCTATCGGGGTCTATCAAGAATCGGGTGCCAATATTGTGGCGGTATGCGAGCGGGTGGTGGCAACGCTGCGCGACATTGAACGCGATCCGCAGGTAAGGGGACAGATCGCGTTCAATGTGTTTTTTAATCAGGGCGAGTACATCAAAAATGCGATTCAAAATTTGGAGACCACAGGGCTTTGGGGCGGGTTGTTTGCCGCTTTGGTCCTGCTGTTCTTTTTGCGCGCGTTGCGGATGACGGCCATCATCACGCTGGCCATTCCCCTGTGCATAATGATCACCATTGCTGCACTTTATTTTGTGGGGTGGTCGCTCAATGTGCTGACCATGATGGGGTTGATGGTGGGCGTGGGGATGGTGGTGGATAATGCCATTGTGATTTTGGAAAATATCTATCGCATGCGCGGCAAAGGACTGCCCCCCAAAGAAGCGGCTGTTACAGGCGCCGGCGAAGTCGGGCTGGCCATTACCATGGCAACGCTGACAACTGTGGTGGTGTTTTTGCCGCTGATGCTGATGAGCGGGAATGCCCAACTGACCTTTTTTTTGGCGCGCATTGGCGTGCCGGTGGTGGTCGCCCTGATCGGCTCGCTATTCGTCGCGCTCATTTTTGTTCCGCAGGCCGCGATGCGTTTTGGGGGCCATGCGGTCAAAGTCGATTCCGCGATGATTCAGCGGGCGCGCCAGTATTACGCGCGCATGTTGAACTGGACGCTCGCACATCGCCGCGATGCGTTCTTGATCGCACTGGTTCTGTTGGGGAGCATCAGCGTGCCCATGAATGGGCTTAAGCGCGGGGATTCGGGCGGCAGAATGCTCAATGATTTTCGCGTTTATTTTGAGTTTCCAAAGGATTTCAGCGTTCAAGATGCCAGTGATACGCTCGCAGAAGTGGAAGAATTTTTGGAGGCGCGCCGCGAGAAATACGGGATTGAGACGATGCGCGTGTGGTTTCGCACCGCGTATGGCAATGTCCACGTCTTTCTGAAAAAGACCGATGAGGCATGGTGGTACACGACCTACAAATCCCTGCGCGCCGCGCTGGGGATTCCCGTGCAACAACACCTCTCGCGAAAAGCCGTGATCGAAGATATGAAAAAGCACGCGCCCCAATTTGTGGGGGTTAAGGTGTCTGTGCAGGGGCAAAGCAGCAGCGGCGATGGAAGTGAATCCTCGGTGGGATTGAATATTTACGGGGATGATGTCGATGTGTTGGCGGATTTGTTGCAAGAGGTCGAGCGACGCCTCCAAAATATCCCATCGGTAATCAGCGTGGATTCCGATTTGGAACGCGCCAATGATGAAGTGCAGGTCATTATCGACCGAAATCGCGCACAAAAATTGGGGCTTGCGGCTCGGGATGTAGGGCGCAGCATTGGGTTCGCGCTTCAAGGCGTGCAATTGCCGTACCTGCAATCGGATAACCGCGAGATCAGGGTGCGCTTGTACTTGGAAAAATTGAACCGGCAAACCCTGCAACGCCTAAAGCGTTTGACATTTCCATCTGAAACCGGCGCGCGGGTTTCACTCTTGGATTTTGCCGCGCTGCGGGTGAATCAAGGGCGGGGCACCATCCGCCGCGAGGATGGCAAGACGCGATTGCGCGTGCGGGCGTTTGCGATCCAAGAGGATGTCAAAGGGCTTTATGGAGAAATTGACCGCGCGATGGAGGGTTTTGAGTTGCCGCGCGGTTATACCTGGGATAAAGGGGAACAATATTCCAAGTTGCGGGAAGAAGATGCGACCATGTATTTTGCCGCGATTATGGCGGTGACCTGTGTGTTCCTGTTGATGGGCGTTTTGTTTGAGTCCTTTGTGCTGCCGTTTTCCGTTTTGTTCTCCATTCCCTTTGCTTTCCTGGGGGTTTATTGGACCCTGTTTTTGACGGAAACGCCGATGGAGGGGTTGGCCATGGTGGGGGTGATTGTGCTGATTGGCGTGGTGGTCAACAACGCGATTGTACTGGTCGATATGGTGAATCGCCTGCGCGCAGAGGGCATGGACCGAACGGCTGCGATTATGGAGGCCGGGGCGAACCGCTTTCGCCCCATTATGATGACGACATTTACAACGGTGTGTGGGCTTTTGCCCATGGCGCTGGGAAGCAGTACGTTTTTGGGACAGCCCTACGCGCCGATGGGGCGCACCATGATCGGTGGCTTGCTTTCTTCAACACTGCTCACGCTACTGCTCGTACCTTTGTTTTACACATTTTTAGATGATTTGCGCGCGGCTTTGAAAAGGCTGACAGCCAGTGCGTTCACCGCACCGACAAGTGGCGATACACCGATGCCAGATGTGGCTGATTAAATGGTCTTTCTCTCTTCTCCTCAACAGACAGATTCAACATCCACCGGTGTTTTTCGCTCGATGCTATCACAGATTGCCTCGCATACCACCATCGCCTGACAAGCATCGCGCAGTGTGGGTGAATCTGCCTCTCCTTTTCGCACAGCCTGTGCAAAAGCCCGCATTTGCCCCCAATAGCCCCCCCGCATTTCCGCATTGTCGCGCACGGCCGGCGCATACGACCGCGATGGAATACCGGGGGAGGGTTGGTAGCCGCCTTCGGGTGAGTGGGGTTCAAAATCCAACGTGTGCAAATTCACCAAGCGCAAATGCGCGCGCGCATCGCCCGCGGCTTCAATTTTGCACGTCCAGTTTGGGGTGCAACCCGTAAGCGTGATCGTTCCGGTCGCGCCGCTGTCAAAATGCGCGGCGCAGGCAATGGCAAACCGCCCGCGGTGACCGACCGATAAATCCGCGTACACGCGCTCGATTTCGCCGCCCAAAAAGCGCGCCAGATCTATCGCATGCGTGGCCTGAAAAATCATATACTGCCAGCCTTCGCGATAGTCCATCCTTTCCGACCACATGGGGCCGGGCATAAAATATCGGCTTTCCAAAAAGAGCAATTTTCCAAACTCGGGCGTCGCCATCAACGCTCGAAATTTCCGCACACCGGGCGCGTGTCGCATGTTGTGACCAATCTGCGTCACCAACCCTCTGACTTCGGCCATATCGGCCAATTCGCGCGCTTGGGCCGTCAAACGCGCCGGTGGCTTTTCCATCATCAGCGGCAATCCCGCGGCCAGCACCTGCTTGCCGCACTCAAAATGCATGTCCGGCGGTCCCACGACCATCACGGCTTCCAAATCTTCCCGCTCGAGCATATCAGATAAATTCGCGTACCACCTTTTAGCCCCAAAAAACCGGGCATTGCGCTCAGATAGGGTCGCTTGCAAATCACAGCAAGCCTGCAAGTCCAATTCCGGCAGGGTTGCAAAATTGGGATACCACGATGCACTGGCCTGTTTACCGCAGCGACAAACCCAACGCGAACGGGTTCATTGCTCATCCTTCACCTCTCAGTTTGTGTTGAAACGACCTGCGGAACTTTTGCACCTTGGGATCGATCACCGCGATGCAATACAGTTGATGCGGATTTTCTTTGAAATAATTCTGGTGATAATTTTCCGCCTCGTAAAACCGGGTAAGCGGCGCGATCTCCGTCACAATCCGATCGGGCCACAAATCCGATGCCTCTGTCTCTGCCTGTGATCGTTCGGCAATTCTCTTTTGATGTGCATTGTGATAAAAGATCACCGACCGATACTGCGTGCCAACGTCATATCCCTGGCGATTCAAAGTTGTGGGATCGTGCGTGCGCCAGAAAATAAACAGGATTTCTTCAAATGAAATCACGGCTGGATCAAACGCGATCTGCACCACCTCCGCGTGCCCTGTCGTTCCCGAACACACCTGCTGATACGTCGGGTTCTCGACCGCTCCCCCCGCATATCCCGACACGACTCGATGCACACCCATCACATCCTGATAAATTGCCTCCACACACCAAAAACACCCCCCACCCAGCGTTGCTGTTTCCATTGCATGGGATATATCGGACATCGTTATGTTCCTTTCAATGGTCAGCGTTCAGCCTCTTCCCTACCCCTCCGCCCGAAAGGCGCGAGAGGCAAGACGCAGGGCTAATAACTTGCTTTTCACGTCTTGTATCTTGAAATGATGATCGGGCAACCACAGATTGGGCAACCACAAGGGTTGCCCCTACATGGACTGTCCTGACCCTGGAAGGGGAAGGAACTACTTGGAGTTGGGCGGTTGGGTGCCCTTCTCACATCTCGCGCCTCACGCCTCCCATCTCACCGATGTTATGATGTTTGTTCCCGCGCGTTTTGTCAAGGCGAAATGCGTATCCCAACGCGCAACGGGTAGAGATTTTCTATTTGACACACGCGCGTGATCCTATCAAATTAAACCTCTGTTTTGGACGGGTATTTTTTTTTTTCATAAGGAGTTTTACATGCCCCAACACGAGTTCAAACTCAAATACGCCCCACATCACGGTCACTTCACGCACAGCGCGGGCAATGACTATCTCGGCCAACTCAAATATGCCGCGGATCAGGGTTTTACGGCTTGGGAAGACAATGGCATGCCCAAACGCGAAGTGGACATGCAAAAAAAAATCGCCGCAGAAATGGCCCGCTTGAACATGGAAATGGGTGTTTTTGTCGCGACGGGTTCTTTTTCAGATGTCACGTTTGCCGGCGATGATGAAGATGCAAAACACGCGGTGCTAAAGGACATCAAAAATGCGATTGAAGTTGCCAAGCGCGTCAATGCCAGGTGGTGTACGGTTGTGCCCGGGCTGTACGACTTGAAACTCGCCTGGGATTATCAGACCGCCAATGTGATTGAACTGCTCAAACGATGCTGCGATATCCTCGACGAATCGGGTCTGGTTATGGTGCTGGAACCGCTCAACCGCCTCACGAACCATCCGCGCGTTTTTTTGGCCGGCTCGCCACAGGCATACCTGATCTGCCGCGCGGTCAACCACCCGTGTTGCAAAATCCTTTTTGATATTTACCACCAGCAAATTACCGAAGGCAATCTCATACCCAACATCGATCGCTGTTGGCCCGAAATCGGTGTTTTTCAAGTGGGTGACACCCCTGGTCGCAAAGAACCCACCACTGGCGAAATCAACTACAAAAACATCTTCAAACATTTACACGAAAAAGGCTACACGGGCATCGTCGGCATGGAACACGGCATCAGCCTGCCCGGCAAAGCGGGCGAGGACCGTCTGATCCAAGCCTATGTCGAATCGGATAATTTTTGAGAAAGCGATCAGCGGTCAGCCTTGGCCCTCCACCAGCAACAAAAAAAACTATGTGCATTGGCCAGATGAACTACTACCCGCGCAAACTCGCTTATGAAATGGATTCGTGGGATCTCTACGTAGCATTAGGCGAAAGCGAACCCATCACCGTCGTCGATGGCCGTTCTGCGGAGGCTTATGCCCAAGAGCATATTCCGGGCGCACTCAATCTGCCCCACCGGGAAATCTGCTTCAATTCTACCGAGTCGCTCAACAAATCAAAGGTCTATGTCTGCTACTGCGATGGCATCGGCTGCAATGCCTCAACAAAGACGGCATTGAAACTGCTGACGTTGGGGTTTCAAGTGCGCGAACTGATCGGCGGGCTCGACTGGTGGAAGCGCGACAGCTACGCCACGGCCGGCGACGAGGCGCGGTCTGGAATCGAGATCAAATGCGGATGCTGAGCTAGGCTTGCCGGGGACCAATCGTTTGGCCAGTGCCAGCGAAAAAGCGCACGAACACCCTGCTGTTTACAGACCGATGCTCTCCGGCCCGAATTTTGGAGTCCTTCGGGCAATGCGACTCAAGGTGATCCGCGCCTCGGGTTCGTCGCCGCGCACAGAGCTATGGGCGCGTATAGGACCAGCTTGGAATCCAACTATGCCATTGTCAGCGGGTACTCTCGGTCGATCCTTAGCCTCTTGGGGCGTCGCGCACTTTGACCAATCAACCGACAGGTCGCCTCTTATGAATTTGAACAGGTTGGGATTCCCAAGCAACTTCTTGTTTCGGAATGACGCATTAAGTTGCTTTCATCCATAACCCCGCAGCGAAGCACGGGATCAATTGCTGACAACTGACAACAGGAGATTTGGGACGCACACGGCAGAGCGGGGTGAGGAAGGGAACGCACTGGCTAGGCGGGAGGGGGCTGACCGCTGACTGCTGATAGCCCCTCTCACGTCTCGCGGCTTGTATCTTGAAATGATGATTGGGCAACTGTCCTGACCCTGGAAGGAGAAGGAACGACGGGTTGGGGGGCCTTCTCACTTCTCGCATCTCACTTTCTCGCGCCTTAAAGGAGTTTCTCATGAAAGCCATTCTCGTCGGTCTCGGTGGCCGCGCCCGTCATTGGCAGGCCGCGTGTGACGAACACCCCGAAGTTGAATTGGTCGCTTATGTCGAACCCTCTGAAGAAAACAAAAATCGCGCGATTGAAGAACGCGGCGTACCCGCCGGTCTCATCTACGACGACCTCAGCGATGCCGCCGCCGCAGTAGAAGCCGATTTTGCGGTGGACGTCACCCCACCCGCGGTTCACGAAACCATAGCGATGAAAGCCTTTGATGCCGGCCTCAATCTGTTGGGCGAAAAGCCCTTGAGTGATGATTTTGAAGCCGCCAAGCGCGTCGTTGAAGCGGGCAAACGGGCGGGTGTCAAACACATGATCACGCAGAACTATCGCTTTAATGCACTGCCCCGCACGACTCGGCGTTTGCTCGAAGCCAAGCATATTGGCGACGTGGCGCAACTCGACGTTTCCCTATATGTCAATTGGGCAGATAATCCGGGCAGCCACTATGTGACGCAACCCTATATGTTCCTCACCGACATGGGCATCCATCACTTTGATATGATGCGCTATACACTCGATGCCAATCCGGTCAGCGCGCACGCCATCACTTGGAATTTGCCCTGGGGTTGGCATCAGGGCGATGCGTGCCAGATGATTGTTTTCAAGTTTGAAAACGGGATTGTCGCCACACACCGCGGAATTGGCTGCACGATGGGGCATGTGCCGGCAGGCCACAATGGCGAATGGCGCTACGAAGGTCCCAAAGGCACGCTTACATGGGAGGGGTTTGATCTCTTTTACACGCTCAAGCACAAGCAGAATCCACAAATCCGCGAGCAAATCGCACTCGATGATAGTGACGGGCCAAATCCCGTGCTCAACGAATTTGTCCGCGCGCTTCAAGCGAACCGCCAACCCGAATGCAACGCCGAAGACAATCTGAAATCCATGTCGATGGTCTTTGGGGCTGTCACAAGTGCCAGTGAAGGGCGAGAAGTGCAACTGTCAGAACTGTAAGAAAGGGTCCGTGAGATTCTTGAACCAACATCAAAACAGATTGCACAATCTCGGGTGATCGCCAATCGCATTCGCGATGTTCAACGTCTGGTTCGCGCTTACGGTGGTCACGCATCGAGATAGGTCAGAAAGAGCAGTCCCCGCTTTGAAGTTGCCGGACATCAATACGAAATTCACTGGTATGAACATCCCGATATTGGTCGCATCGAGTAAAAACAAAAACGAGTTGATCCGCTATGATTGTCCAATTGAAAAAACAAAACGTCGAATATCCCGATCTCACGCCCAATCAACATTATGTTGTAATCGGAATTGAAGCCGGTGACTTTAGAATCCTGAACGACGCGGGTAGGCCCTTTCTCTATGACGCCTCGTTGTTTGACATCGTTGATGCCAGAGAGCCTGACGATTGGGTCACAGAGATCGGCGAAGATGGCGAGCGTTATGCCTATCCATTGCCGCTCAATTCGGTTGGTTTTTTTGAGGATTTTTTCGATGGAGACAAAGACGCGATTGTCGCGTTTTGGCAGGTTGTCAATCACCAACTTGCTGCTGTAGTTGAAACCAAAGAAAGGGGATTGCCATGACGGATTATGAGAAGATGGCAAGGGTTGAAAAGCACGTCGCCGGAACAAGACACTGATTTCAAAGGATAGCCTAAGATGCTGTAATAAGCCGCTTAAAAAAAGGAGAACTCATGGCAGATTTACAAGGTGACACGAGTTGGTTCACGCATGATCGATTTGGTTTGTTCATTCACTGGGGATTGTACGCCTTGCCCGCGCGACATGAGTGGGTGAAACAGCGAGAAGAAATTCCCGCCGCGCAGTACGATCGGTATTTGAAGTACTTTGATCCGGATTTGTACGACCCCGAAGCGTGGGCCGATGCAGCTGTCCACGCGGGGATGAAGTATTTTTGCGTGACGACCAAACACCACGAGGGGTTCGCGCTGTGGGACTCCGAGTTGACGGACTACAAGGCGACCAATACACCGGCGCGCAGGGATTTGTTAAAACCGATGGTGAAAGCCTTTCGGTCGCGAGGGATGAAGGTCGGTTTTTACCATTCGCTGATCGATTGGCACCATCCGCATTTCAGGATTGACGCGATCCACGCCATGCGGAATCATCCCGACAAGGACGCGCTGAATGAATCGCGCGATCAGGCCCAATACGCGGCGTATTTGCACGGTCAGGTGCGCGAATTGTTGACGCAATACGGCAAAGTAGATATGCTGTTTTACGATTTTAGCTATCCGCCCGGTGCAAGGGGCAGGCCCGAAGGGTTTGACGGCAAGGGCCGGGATGATTGGCACAGCGAGGAACTGATGCAGATGACGCGCGAGTTGCAGCCGGGCATTGTGATCAATGATCGGCTGGATTTAGACGATGTGGAAGGCGGTTGGGATTATCGCACGCCCGAGCAGTTTATGCCGCGCGCGTGGATGACTTATCAGGGCAAGCGCGTGTTGTGGGAAACGTGTCAGACCTTTTCGGGATCGTGGGGCTATCACCGCGATGAGGCGAGTTGGAAGAGCGTGGAGCAACTCGTACAAATGCTGATCGGCGTGGTGAGCCGCGGGGGCAATTTGTTGCTCAATGTCGGGCCGACCGGACGCGGGGCATTTGATGATCGGGCGTTGAATTGCCTGAGCGGAATGGGCGAATGGATGAAATGGCACAGCCGATCCATTTACGGGTGTACTGCCGCGCCGCCGGGTTTTCAGACGCCGGAAGACTGCCGCTTGACCTACAATGCCGAGACGAATCGGCTGTATGTACACATCTTCACATGGCCGTTTCGGCATTTGCATTTGGATGGGTTTGCCGACAAGGTAGAATACGCACAGTTGTTGAACGATGCGTCAGAAGTGCGATTTCACAAGCCGCGCGCGGGACACACCGGGGATGACAGTCTCGCAAATAAAACCCTGACTTTGGAATTGCCCGTGCAAAAACCCGAAGTGACAGTGCCCGTGGTCGAGTTGTTTTTGAAGGGATAGCAAAGGGGAGAGCGCATGATCGCAAAAGACAGCGTTTGCGGGGACATCCCATAAAAGGAGTAAGATATACAAGCAAAAAAAGGGAATACGAGGTCAACCACATCGTCGGAAATGCAAAGCCATGTGAGAGAATTGGAAAGACGTTTGACTGTTTTTTTCACCGTGATAGAAGCAGGTAGGACGCAGAATAGAGCGTTTAATCTGGGGAGTTTATTGAGATGACAATGACGGGAACTGATTTGCGAAAACTCAAGCCCGATGAATTGGCGGTCTATCGCGATCGGGGCTATGTGGTTGTGCCCGGAGTTTTTCCGCTGGCGGAACTGGCGGAGATCGACCGCGAGATCGACCGGATTCAGGAGACACAGAAGGACACGGGGCGCAATAAGGGGTGGATCATGCAATTGGGGTTGCGAACAGAAGTGACCCGTCGCTTTGCGCGAGATGAGCGCGTGTTGGCGTTGATCGAGGATATTGTGAAACCCGGGATTTCGATTTATTCGGCCAAGTTGACGGCAAAATTGCCGCGTGCCAATGATATATGCCACTGGCATCAGGACGATGCGTATTACAATGCCCAAGCAGTGAGCAAAACGCGCATGTCCACATGGATTCCATTGCAGGACACAGATGAGACAAATGGGTGTTTGTGGGTGGTGCCGCGCAGCCACAAAGGCGGCGTGGTGGCGCACGGGCATTTTGGCGGGCAATGCCCCAAGTGTATGGGGCCGGCCGATTTGATGTTCGACGATGCGATTTCCTGTCCCGTGAAGGCAGGAGACATGCTGTTGTTCCACGCGTGCTTGTGGCATCATTCCAAAGGCAATCAGACAGATCGCGTGCGGCGGGCGTTTATTGTCTCGTATCAAGAAGCAACTGTGCCGCGCGGCAATGGCAATCAGTATAAAATTCTGAGGCCGGCGTAGGGACTGCCACAAAAAAATGATCGCGGAACCCCTTTTAGATTCTTCACTCCGCTTCGCTACGTTCAGAATGACATAAAGATGAAATGTCAACACTACACTACTTAAACAAACAGTTCAGTTCATTCTCGGCGGTGGCAGCAAGAGACGCCAGCAGACGGATATCGCGGTCGCGCAAGACCTTTGGCAAGCGTATAAACAGCGCAAACGACAGGAGGAATAGAGATGGCACTGACACGAGATTTCAAAGAGACGATACAAGCCCGTGCCCATCGCGCCCGGCCTTCCGAGAGGAACTCGTGAAAGAAGGCATCGGGTGTATGCTCGCCGGCGATGCGGACACCGGTAAGGTCGTGCTGCGCGACTATATTGACGCGACAATGCGCGCTTTACGGGCGTGGACTAGCACGCGCCATGCCCAGCTTCGACAGAAGTTTATTCTACCCTCCTAACTTCCTTTTCCTCCTAAAAACCTTCCCATCCTGAAAATTCTTTCATCCTGAAAATCCCGATCGCTTTTTATTTTTTCGGTGGAACGCGTGAAGCCATTTTTTTGTCTAAAAACAAGACGGGAGCAGACGGCTTTTATCGGGAACAAAATGGCCCGCTGATTGTCAAAAGCACTGTCGCCGCAAAGCGCGGCAAATTGATGGCTCAGATTGGATTTTGGTTCCGGCCGGACAAAACCGATTCAGAGCCAACGGGAGGGTTCACAACCCAATCGCAAGGAGCGAGACCATGAAGAAATGGATGACCTATGGCATTGCGTTGGCTCTGACCTTTGCCCTGTGGGGCAGTCGAGACGCGCAGGCTCAGGATACGAACGCAGCCGTGTTTGTGGATGAAAACGGTGATGGCATTGATGACAACGCGCGAAAGCGGCATCGCCGCGGGCACCGGGGCATTTTTGGGCGAGGCGGTGCGTCTCCGTTCCAAAAGGTGCTGACCGAAGCGCAACGAGAAGAATTGAAAGCACTGGTTGACGGCTTGAAGGAATCAGACGCTTCGCGGGAAGACATCCACGCTGCGGTGAAAGCCAAATTCGAAGCATGGGGTGTTGAATTTCCCGAACGGTCTCCGTTTTCGTCCCGTCTGGCAAGCGCGCTTAGCGAGGATCAGCAGGCCGAATTGACGGCGTTGATCAACGGCTTGAGGGAATCGGATGCCTCCCGGGCAGATATTCGCGCGGCTGTGGATGCACAACTCGAAACATGGGGTGTTGAGCGTCCCGAGCGCGGTCTGGATGCCGTGCTGACCGAAGATCAGGAAGCCGAACTCAAAGCATTGGTCAATGGCTTGAGGGAATCGGACGCCTCCAAAGAAGACATTCGCACCGCTGTAAATGAACAACTCGAAGCATGGGGTGTTGAGCGTCCCGAGCGTTCACATCGGCGAATGGGTGCACGCGGCCATTTTGGTCGGCGTGGTGGGATCAAAGGATTCCGCGGTCCCGCGCCCGCAGGCGAAACCGCTGGTTCATAATCATCGTTGATCGGGGAAGGGCAAACGCCTTTCCCCTTTTTTTGGAAATAAAGTATGAAACGGCTAACCCTTGCTTGTCTATTGCTCTTGGGGCTGGAAACGGCTCAGGCAGATGTGCTGACAGATGTGACTGTTGGCACGACTTATGATACCAATGTAGATGGCGTGTATGGCGGGGCGAGTGCTTTTGTCACGCGGCTTTCCGCTTCTGTGATGCGCCCCGTCGAGATGGACGCTTCGTATCTGCGGTTCTTTTTTTCTGGCGATGGTTTTTTATTTGGTGACAATGGCGATCGGACATTTGCAACCAACCGCTTGGGCGTGGATTTTGCGCGCACGCTCAACAGTGCCGCGCGCGACAGGATATTTGCGGGGCTTTCGCTCGCTGCGCGTGCAAACCGCTCCATTTACGATGTTTATGATTATACCGGGCTGTCCGGATACGTGCAGGGCAAATGGTATAGCAACGACCATACCCTAAAACGCGTGGGGTATCACCTCAACTGGCGGTCGTATCCAAATTTGGCTGTGACGCGCTATGTCGATCACTACGCGTTTTTTCAGATCAACCATTTTTTTTCCACGCGCACGACCTTGAGAGGCGACCTCGGCCTGGGCTACAAATTGCGGGAGGGGTCCGAAGGGCAGGTGGTTTTGGGCTTACAGGTGGCGCAATCCCTAACAGACAACACGGGCATACGGGCGCGCTATCAGCGCCGCGTCAACTTGCGTGCTGCCAATGATATGCCCACGCGGTTCAATGCCTTGGTTTATGGCAATGACGATATTTTGAAGGATCGCTACGATTACAGCGGCGATCAGATAACCGCGCGGCTGACGCAGCAATTGCCCTTGCAGGTTCAAATCATTCTCGAAGGCGGATACGAAAAGCAGTCTTACAAAAATGATCTGGCACTGGATCTCACGGGCGCGATTTTGCCAGCGGGTGCGTTGCGCCAAGATGAGCATTCGTTTTTTGACGCGCGCTTGGAGTTGCCCATCACACAGCGTGTCACAACGGCATTTGGATACGGCATTTCTCGCAATATTTCAAACGATGAATTTTACCACTACGACAAGCGGCAAAGTATGTCATTTGATTTGAATATCGAATTTTAGAACCTATCAGCGTACGCGATAAACGGGACGACATATTTTGCCGTCCCGTTTTTTTTTGCCTATATTTAATGCCGACTAACGCGGTTCATCGGTCAATACATTTCTCTGCGATGGCGAAAAGAGTAGAGAACAACTTCACTGCCAAATATATCGTAACGAATTCGATAGTCGCCATGCCGAATGCGCCACTGACCCTCTCCCGGCTTTATATCCTTGAGTTTTTTAATGTGATGTCGCCGCGTGCGATTGTGGGGATCTTCTCCGAGAACGGCACGCAATTTCTCAAGTACTTCCACCAGTTCAGGATGTTGTCTGAGGCGTTTTCGGGCATCGCGCCGAAATCGGGATGAGGCGTGAATGAGAAATGGTTGAGGCATTACAGATAGAACCTACGACTTCGTTTTTGCTTTCTTGGGTTTGTCGCCGACACGCAGTTCAGTTAAAAAATCATCCAGAGGTCTGGTTCTGCCTTGTTGATATTCACGATGCCCTTCCGCAATCTGCTTCTGCATTTCGGGATCCTGAAGTTCCAGCCAATCTTCCATATCATCTATGTCCATAATGCCAGCAATAGGAATACCGTCTTTTTCCAAGATGAAACACTCATTGTTGTGGTGCGCCCGACGCGCGATCTGTCCCAAATTAATGCGGGCTTTGGTCAAGGGAACGCGATGTACCACAGGGGTTGTTTTTTTCACGACAATACCCTCCGTGTAGCATTGATTAACATTAGCAAATCATGCTCTAAAGTATATATACTATCCGATTGCATCAAGGCAAAAACGTTTTCCCATGTCTTCCATACATTTGTAGCATGTAGCAATGGATTGCCTTCAGCAATGTATTTGCGTAAGCTCAATATTTGTGGCATATAGAACACAAACTCAGACGCCTATTGATTGGGATTCGGAAAAGGAGAGATTCAGATGTCTGATCTGGCAATCGACGGTGGTCCCAGAGCCGTGACCGCTTCCATAAATGATTCGTGGGAAGGCGTGAGCGGCTTGGAAAAGAAATACGTCAACCATGTGCTGGACAACGCGGACGAGGCTTACGCAGAACTCGACAAATTCGACGAAGCGTATCGGGCTTTTGTGGGCAGCAAACACGCGCTTTGCATGTGCAACGGCACCGCCGCCTTGCACTCGGCGATTTTCGCCGCAGGCGCGCGCGCGGGAAAAGAGGTGATCGTGCCCACCGCCACATGGCACGCCACCATTACGCCAATTTTGCATTGCAATGCCACGCCCGTGTTTTGCGATATCGATCCGCAAACATTCTGCGCGGATCCAGAGGATGTCAAAAAGCGGATCACGCACCACACCTGCGCCATCGTGGTGACACACCTCTACGGCAATCCCGCGGATATGGATGCGTTTTTAGACATTGTGGCCGAAACTGATATCGTCCTGATCGAAGATGCCTCCCACGCACATGGGGCGATGTGGGGCGCCGAGATGATCGGTTCCATAGGGCACATCGGCTGCTTTAGCATGCAAAAAAAAAAGCCCGTATCCGGCCTGGAAGCGGGCGTTGCGACGACAAATGACGACGACCTCTACGACCGCATGCTGGCTTTGGGGCAGTGCGGGCGGTGCGACGCGCTGTGGCAAACCGACCGCTTCAAAGCACTTCGCAACATGGGATTGGGCGTCAAATACCGCGCCAACCCCTTGGGCATTGCCATGGCGCGCGCCCAACTAGAGCGCCTGCCGGGGCTGAACGAAAAGCGACTGGCGTGGTTCAACCGCATGGATAGCTTGCTCAATGCCATCCCCGGCGTCGAGCCGCAAAAGACCTATCCAAAAGCTAAGCGAGGCGGCATGCTGCTCTACGCGGGAACCCTTGATCCCGACGTGTTTGTCGCGCCGCTCTCGATCGCCATCAAAGCACTGGTTGCCGAAGGGGTGTATGTGAGCGAAGCCACGTCGTGGGGGTATAGCGCGATGCACGGGGAACCGCTCTTCAACGATTTCTCTTTCCAGGGTTTGGGTGGCCCGTGGGCGGATTTGCCCCAAGAAGCGAGGCGCCCCACGCGCGATCTGCCGGTGAGCGAACAGTTGCAGGCGACGAGTTTCTGGCTCGCCACGCCGGTCGCGCCCAGTGCCGAGTGGGTGGTGCAGACCGCAGACGCATTTGCCAAAGTGGCGGATAACCGCCAGCGACTGGCTGAAATCGCAAAGGGGCATTAAATCGTGTACTTTCTCTTTTTTGTCCTCATTTTCTTTTCGTCCGCACGGGCCGAAGAGGGTCTGGTGCTTTCGGAAGGCGATCTCGCGCTCAAAGTTGATGCCTTTAGTTTTCGCGGAGACGACGGGCCCTATGAAGAGGTGGTCATCTGCTTTCCCGCCGCGCATCTCGCGTTTGAAACGCAGAGCGATAGCCTCTTTGTCGCGCGCTATGTCCCACAGCTCGAACTGTTTGATGCGCGCGGCAACGCGGTCAAGAAAATAGCGGGCGAGCGCGTATTTTCTTCTGCCGAACAGATCGAAGGCCATGTTTGCGACATCGCGCGATTTCGGGTTTCGCCGGGGGATTATCGCGCGGTGCTCGCGGTCAAAGCCGCAGGCACCGCGCGGGCGAGCCGCGCGGTGTTTCCCATGGTGGTGCCCGAGTACAAAACGGGTCGGCTCGCGTTGAGCGACCTGTTTTTTGTGCGTGAAATCGATCCGCCTTCCCCCCAGTCTGGATCCGATTCCTTTCGCAAGGCAGGTCATATTCTGTTGCCGGATCCCGCGCGCGCAGTCGAGGTGGGCGGTACGCTCCGCTATTATGTCGAACTCTACGAAATTGGTCGCCTCGCCCACAGCGTGCATTTTCAGATCCGCGACCGCTTCGGTCATCTCGTTTTTGATCACCCGCGAGCATTTCCCGCGTACCGAGAGGCTGCCAAATTTATCGAAGGGATTCCGCTGCGCGGTCTGCCGCCGGGCGAATACGCGCTGCGCGTTGAAGCCCGCGCAGGCGATCAGGTCGCGCGCGCGCAACGCAAATTTCGCATTGTGGGTTCTCCCCCTGCACCATCGCCCACAGTGCCACAGCAGGCTGTGCTAAAGAAAATTCTGGAACGCTTTTCGACCGCAGAGGCGGTGCAGAAATACGCGGCACTCAGCGCGGGGGAACGCGCTGTTTTTGTGTACGGGCACTATCTCGAGCAGTTGCCGGTTTTTGCGCGGGCTTATATTGCATCGATCACTGGCCTGGGCAACCGCGATATTGAGATGTCCCTGTTGCGGGCCATCGGGCACGAGAGAACGCTCATGAAGCGCGTGGACAAAACATTTGGCGAGCGGTTGCCCGCGCCCGATACACTCGCCGTGCGAATGGCACAGTCCGCGATCGATTTTGTTTTGGACGAAGACCCCCGCGATCCACGCGCCTTGGCCGCCAAAGCACTGCTCGCGCTCAAAGTCGGCGCCTTGGGCGAAGGCGAGGCTTACGCGCGAAAAGCACTCGATGCCGCGCCCGATTTGCCCGACGCGCGCCATGCCATGGGCATTGTGAGGATGGGGCGACGCGATTGGGATGGCGCGGTCGAGCATTTTCAAAAGGGCGCGCAGGGGATAAGTGCAAAACTCGCCCGCTTTCTCTCGGGCGGGGGTCTGGAACACCTGAAAGCGGCTGTTGCGCGAGACCCCACCCATCCCTATTTCCACTACGCGATGGGCCGCGTGCTAGAGCGCGAGGGTGAACTCGCTGAAAGTGCTGCTGCATACAAACGGCATATTGCCGTCAATCCCCTGTTTGCGCGGGCGCGATTTGACTTTGGCCGCGTGTTGTTCAAACAAGGGCATATCGACTCTGCTACAGTTATTTGGCGAGACCTGATGGACGCGCGCCCCGATTTTCGCAGCGGATGCATGCATCCGCTGCTAGACGCGTATCTCAATATCGGAGAAACGGGCAAAGCGCAGGAACTCATTGCCGAAGAACTCCGCGCGCTCAGCGACGAGGCGAGGGCCCGTGCGGAAAACATTTCACTCGTGGCCGAGCCAGAGGAATGGGCCGCGTACCAGCGTCTGTCACCCGAAGACCAACCGCAATTTGTCCGAGCGTTCTGGCAAAAACGCGACCCCACGCCGGCAACCCCCGGCAATGAGCGCTTGGTCGAACACCATCGCCGCGTCGTCTATGCGCTATACCACTACTCAAAAGACGGGCAGACGTGGGACCGGCGCGGGGATGTGTATATTCGCTATGGCGACCCCGCGCACGTCAGCAAAAGTTCGGACATCCGGTTTGAAACCGATCCAGATGTCGTGCGCGTAAAGGAGCGGTTGTTGGCGTCTCTTTCCCCCGAGGCCAAGCAGGAAATCCTCGCGCGGATCGGACGGCTACGCACCTCGACGCGCGATATCGAGATCGAATCCGAATTGGCCGAAACGGTCACCATTAGCGATTTTGAGTCCATCGACTTTGAGATGAATCCCAATCGCGTGTTCTTCGCGGCCGGAAGCGATGATGTCAATACCTATGTTCGCGGCAAGGAACTCTTTGGCCGCGACCGCCCGGGCTTGAGTGAGCGACCCTTGCGGGGGGTACCGCTTTATCCGGTTGACGCCCCTTGGGAATATTGGATCTATCCGGATGTGGCCGGGGGCATTGAGGTCGTTTTTACTGCGCTGACACCAAAAGGCGATTTTGATTTTCCCGATGTCTCTCAGGCGCGGAAAATCGCCCGGTTTAACCAGCGGTTTTGGGAAGACACGCGCCCCGAGGTCGTCCTTTCACGCGCGGTGAACGCGCAACCCGACCACTATGTGCCCGTCCGTGTCCTGGATTTTCACGCTGCTTCCGCGGATTTCAGGGGCACAGGAGATCGATCTCGCCTCGAAGTCTATTACGGGGTGCCGATTTTAGACGCGCTTGAGGCTGGGCAAACAGAGATCGTTTTTGAACGCGGCATCGCGCTTTTCGACAGCAGTTGGACACCTGTTTATCGCAAGTTGGCGCGCATGCCGGTACACGTGGATGAGGAACGCGTCGAGGCCGGGACCTTGGCGATAGATGAACTCGCGCTTCAGGTTCCTCCGGGGCGATACTATTTGGGACTTCAGATCAATCATCCCGCATTGAAGCGGTCGGGAGGATACACGCGGGAACTCGTCGTCGAAGACTACGCGGTACACGGGCTGAAGATCAGCGATATAGAACTCGCGGGACAGGTCAAAGTAGATGCTTCGGCTGCTGGCAAAGGCCGAATCGAGGTCATTTCACTGCCATCTCGCACCTATAAGGCGGGGCAACCCGTCGTGATTTACTACGAAGTGTACGACTTGAAACGCGGCGATTTTGGGCAGACGAAGTATCGCGTGGACTACCGCATTACGCCCCGAGAGGGCAAACTCGGCCGCGTGCAAGTTCTCCGCGCGATCGGACGCTTGCTCGGCATTGAAGAAAAAGCCGTTGTGACGATTTCCTATCAGCACGCGGGCGCCGAGTCTGACGAGTACAATTATCTGGAAATTGACCCCGGCGAATCAAAACCGGGGCACTATGAAATCGCAGTCACAGTGACCGACCTGAATACCGCGCAAACCGCAAAAAAAACCGCGACATTCTTTATTCGCAAATGATATCATGCCCTCAAAAAAGGACAGGTGCCCAAACCTGTCCTTTTTTTATTTTTATGCCCTGTGCGACTTTCATTCGCCACGCGTGTTTTCCCCAAATCCGATTTTGAGTTCCAGACACCCTCTGCAAAAGAAATCGCCCATGATCACATCCCCGACAAAATCCCCTTGATATATCCCCGCGTAAATGCCAAGTCGCGATCTATCCCCTCGAGATCTTTAGAGCCGACGCATTCCACGTACAAAGGCCCCCGAAACCCCCCGTGGACCAATCCCGATAGGACGCGATAAAAATCGACTTCGCCATCGCCTGCTGTTGTATTCACATTGGGATTGTTCTCGGAATCCAACGCGCAATCTTTTACAATGGCTGTTGAAGTGTATTGCGCGATCTCATCCACTTCCCGTTCCGGGCGCACTTCGCCGCGCGTGTAGTGAATGATATTGCCCGGGTCATAGCTTATCGCAAATGCCGCGCGGTTCACCCGATGGTACAGGTCGATCAGTTCTTTCGCGGTCAGGCTGATGCCACCGTGTGGCTTCAGGGAAATCCCCACGTTGACGGTTTCCGCGTGCTCGGCTGCCCGCTGCATCACCTCGGGATAGATGCCGTAAAATGCTTCCTTGCTCGTTCCCAATTCCAAAACCCACTGCGCGCCCAGTTCCGCGGCATTGTCCAACAAGTGCTTATACGCGGTCACAGCACCATCCACCCCGCGCGCCAACTGCGCCTGACCCAGCAACATGGAGGGCTTGACCCCGGTCTGGACAGCGGCTTTTTTGGTGGCTGCGACTTGTGCCGCACTGCTTTCAGAATCCACGGGCATCGCCCCTTTGTGTGCAAATACAGCCACATCTGTATATCCCGCGCGCGCGATTCGTTCACACGCCTCTGCATAAGACAAGGCGTTATACGGTCGCGTTGTGCTGCCAATCACCCATTCCATCGTCCAACTCCTTTCTCATCTCTGCGTTTATCTATGTTCTCAGGTGGTCGCCAATGTCTTTCCCGCAATGCGGGCATTTTTGGTCGCGATCGGATCTCTGCATGGCTTCGACAAACCCAGAACTCAAAATGCCCGCTGGCAAGGCAAACATGCCCACGCCGAGCACGGCGATCAATGCCCCCAGGAATTTGCCCAATGGCGTGATGGGAAACACATCGCCATAGCCCACGGTGGTCAGCGTGACAATCCCCCACCACATGGTCTTTGGAATACTCGAAAATGCCTCGGGTTGTGCGTGGTGTTCGACAAAATACATCAAACTCGATACAATAACCAACAGAAGTATCAATGCAAATGCAACAATATAAAGCTCTTGGCGTTTTTGCCAGATGACCCCGCCAAACAACCGCATCGAACGCGAATAGCGGCCCACTTTAAGCAGGCGAAAAAACCTCAGCAAGCGCAAGGGCAGCGTATAATCGGGCGGTATGGTCACCAGCAAAAAAATGTAATAGGGAAAGATGGCAATGAGATCGATCAGCGCCAAAGGCGTCAGCATAAATGCCAACCGCCCCCACAAAGGCCGCATGAATTTTGTATCTGCTGTGCAACACCAGATACGCAGCATGTATTCAACCGTGAAGATCAGCACGCATACCGCTTCAAAAATCTCGACAAATCCCCCATAAACTTCTTTGATCCCTTCAACAGTCTCCAGAATGACCATCGTCACATTCAGAACGATGAGTGTCACAATACAAATATCAAAGATGCGGCTCAGCCGATCTCCCCCCTCGGCCTTTTCCATTATCGCGTAGAGACGTGTTTTTGCGGACATTGAAATCACCTCCTACCAAAAAATAAAATCGCAAGGGGTAAGGCGCGAGAGGCTGTGAGCCTTCAGCTATCAGCCTCCACCCAACCCGCTGACTGCTGACCGCTTGACAGGCGCTGTGTCTCGCCCTATACTCAGGCATTCAAACCCCGCCCAGTCAAGGAGATTCCATTTGCCCAGTCCAGCGAAAAATCCAATTGTCCGAGTGATCTTTGCGATCGCGATCGCGGCACTGCTCATCGCGGTCTTGCCGGGCAATCGGGCGCGCGTTTTACACGAACAACTCCTGAAAGCCATTCCCCAACTGGCAGAAAATCTCGGGGATCATCGTTGGACACTGGCACCCGACGCGGATCGCGCATTGCAGAACGCCTTTGCCGAAGCGCAACATCGCCGATCGGGTGTGTCCGCAGGGGGTGCCGCGATTGTATTTCGCGGCTCGGTGACGCCCGCGGGTTATCACCTCGTCGCCGCGCGCGGTTCTGATCAACGCGGGGAAGTCCTTTCACCCATTACGGCTTGGAGTCTTTTCCCACCTGTTGCCGCGATTCTCGTGGCGATTATCAGCGGTCGCCTGATTCTCGGGCTTTCGCTGGCTGTTCTCGCAGGTGGATTTCTCTCATCGCTCGGCGAACCCCTCTATTTTTGGCCTGTTATCGCCCTGCAAAAATCCCTGATGGACTATGTTTGGACGCCTCTGGAAAGTTCGTTCCAACTCTACATCCTCGCGTTCACCGCGGGACTCATCGGGATGGTGCGCGTCACCACGCTTTCGGGTGGCAATCGCGGCATTGCCAACGCGCTCGCCCGACGCGCCCAGGGCGCGCGCACAACGCGGCTCGCGGCATTTTTTATGGGCCTCGCCATCTTTTTTGACGACTACGCCAATACCATTGTCGTCGGCTCAACTTTGCGCCCCATCGCCGACCGCTTCAACGTCTCGCGCGAAAAACTCGCGTACATTGTCGATTCAACCGCAGCCCCAATCGCAGGCGTTGCGATCATCAGCACCTGGATTGGATACGAAGTCAGCCTCTTTCAAGACCTGATGACCGACCTTAAAACCGGGTTGTCGGGATACCAACTCTTTTTTTCTGCTCTGCCCCTGCGCTTCTATTGCCTGCTCACCCTCGTTTTTGTCCTGCTCGCAGCCTATCTCCGCCGCGATTATGGCCCGATGCTTACCGCTGAACGCCGCGCGCAAACAACGGGTCAGGTGATGCGCCCCAATGCCATGCCCATGACCGGTCGCACGCAGGATGACATCGGCCCCGCAGAAGGTGTCCACCCGGTCTGGTGGGCAGCCGTCCTGCCCGTGCTTTTGGTCATTGTGTGCGTTATCGGCGGCATGGCCTTTGATACGTGGAATCACGAGCGCGTCCTCGCCGCGCGGCGAGATCACGGCCTGATGAGCAGCGCGTTCTGGAGCGCGTGTTTTTCGCATGCCAATACCGCGCAAGTGCTCTTTACCGCGGCCATGCTCGGCTCTGCACTCGCCATCGCCATTGCCATGACGCGCACGCATTCGGAAACCGGCGCTCGCGTCATTTCTATGGCCGCGGCCGTCTCCACATGGGCGCGCGGCATTGTGGGCGTGTGGTATGCAATTGTCATTCTCATCCTCGCGTGGGCAATCAAAGAAGTCTGCACAGACGCGGGCACCTCCACGTATCTCACAGCGGCACTTTCCCCGCTCATTTCCCCCGGCCTGTTGCCGCTTCTCATCTTTCTCCTCGCCGCGGTTGTCGCATTTTCAATTGGCACATCGTGGACCACTATGGCCATCCTCATCCCGACGGTGGTTCCCCTCGCACATGCTTTGGGGGGTCTGCCGCTGACCGTATTGGCCGCCGCAGCCGTACTTGACGGCGCGATTTTTGGCGACCACTGTTCGCCCATCAGCGACACCACAGTTATGGCGAGCATCGCGTCGTCGTGTGACCACATGGATCACGTCAAAACGCAACTTCCCTATGCCTTGACAACCATGAGCCTCGCGGGCATTTTTGGCTATCTGGGTTCGGCTCTGATCTATCCGGGGTGGGCCGGCCTTCTCCTCGGCCTGATCGCCATTCCAACACTCCTCCTGACCATCGGCAAAAATCCCGATATCTCAGCCTGATTACTTAAAAGGGAATGGGTTCGCCGTGTTCCGCGGTGTGTTTGGCGTATCTCTGGCGCAGGCAATTGGCGATGGGACCTGGTTTGCCCCTGCCAATGGTGCGCCCATCGACCTCGAGGATGGGCGAGAGTTCTCCCATGGTGCCTGTGGTGAAGCCCTCATCTGCTGTATAGACTTCTGCAAGCGAGACATTGCGCTCGGTCACTTCAATACCCGCGTCGCGCGCCAGTTCAATCACAACACCTCTCGTAATGCCGGGCAAACAGGAATCCGCACGGGGCGTGACGAGCTCCCTTTTTTTTGCGATGAAGATGTTGGTGGCATTGGTTTCGGAAACATAGCCAAAAATGTCGAGCATGACCGCGTCATCAACCCCTGCAACATTGGCTTCGATTTTGGCGAGGATATTGTTGATCAAGTTGTTGTGGTGAATTTTGGAGTCTATGCACATCGGCGGATTGCGGCGCACAGACGCTGTAATCAAGCGAATGCCTTCCGAGGAATAAACAGGTGCTTTCCATTCGGGCAGCACAATGAGACAGGAGCCGTACTGATTAAAGTGCGGACTCATTCCCGACGAGGTCTTTTTTCCCCGCGTGAGCGTGAGGCGAATGTGTACGCCATCGCGCATGGCATTGGCGATAAGCGTTTCAAAGATCGCGGTTTTGATCGCTTCACGAGAGGGAATATCCACAAACGCCATGGCTTTGGCCGAATCGCAGAGGCGGTTGAGGTGCGCGTCGAGTTGAAAAATTTTGCCGTCGTACACGCGCAGGCCCTCCCAAACAGCATCACCGCCTTGAACCGCACTGTCAAAGACCGATATTTTGGCGTTTTCGCGCGGCAGCAATTCACCGCCGACATAGATGAGGATATTTTCATTTCGCGGGTCGGGCAATTGGACAGACACGAATACTCCTCACGCCGGTTACTCAGCCTTGATGGCACGGGCATAAAGCTGATCGTAATAGGGTTGACACGCTTCAAGGAGCGGGCGCAACCGCTCGGGGAAGGGGTCGGGTTTGGGGCGATAGGGTTGAAAGCCGGTGGATTTGTGGACGTTGTGATACCAGTGTTTTGCCCAGATGCCGTCTTCGGGCCGAGGGCCGGCTTTCCAAGTGAGCATTGCGGGTTCAAAGGGCAGGTTGAGGGCGTCGCAGAATGTCGTGAGCACGCGCTGCGGATTTTTGAGCAGTTCTCGCGCATCGAGTACCGGGAACTTTTGATCTAGGGCGTGAAATTCACGCAAAAGCTCGGCTTGCATTTTGTAGCCCGTATCGCGCAAGGTGGGGGTTTCGAGTTGATGGGCGAGTGAGGGCAGCATGTCAATTGGATCGCGCGTGAGCAGGACATTGCAGGTGTGTTTGAAAAAGTCGCGACGGATTTCGACGAGGTGATGGGCCATCTGTTTCACAAAGAGCACGGGCCGAGGACACGGGCCGAGAATGACATCGCGAATGACGTTTTCCCCATTGCATTCCATATCGCCCATCACCTCGCCTGCGCCCGGGTGTTGGGCAGCCGAGACGCGCAGATAGTGACCGTAGAGGGGTTCGTCGATCACGCAGGTGTCTGACCGCTGCGCGAAGGAATACATCAGAGCCGTGGAGATATTGCGGGGGCCGCACCAGACATTGAGACGCAGAACATCGGCAATCATGCGAAAGACAAAGCGAAAAATGGGTCGGCGAAGGCGTGGCGTTATGTTAGGGATTTGTCGTGCGGAAGTCAAGGGGAAGGAGCGGTCAGCAGTCAATACTCCATCGCAGTGATAGGACAACCCACTGCGGTGGCCCCATCATCGTAGGGACAACCCCCTGTGGTTGTCCTGTCAGCGGTCAGCAAAACTGGGGGCGGAGTGTTCTTCTCGCGTCTTGCGTCTCGCCTCTCGCGCCTTTCCCCCTGACCGCTAATCGCGTTTGACTTCGGTTCATGTGCGTATTATCCTCATGTCTTTGCAATGTGTTGAGGTGTATCCATCTATCAATTGGAGTGAGCAATGGTCAAAATGGCGCAATACGGTACAAAACACGGTCACGCAGCCGGAAAGTTGCGGGCAATGCAAACCCATGCCGAGGTCGAGGTGGCCGGCGTGTTTGAACCCGATGTGAGACGCCGCGATGAGATGGCGCGATCGGGCGGTTATGACGGCGTTTATTGGTTTGAATCAGAAGCGGAGATGCTCGGCGACGATGCTGTTGTGGGCATTGCGTCAGAGGGGGCAAATATCGAAAGTCTGGCACAGACAGAGGCCATTATTCGAGCCGGGAAGCACGTGTGGTACGACAAACCCGCAGGCGAAAATTGGGCGCAGTGGCAAAAGGTCATCGCCATGGCGAGAGCGAAGGACTTGTCGATCCAGATGGGATACATGTTTCGGTATCACGACGGGTATTGCAAAATCGCACAGTGGGTGCATTCGGGGTTGTTGGGCGAGGTATTTGCGGTCCGCGCGCACATGTCCACGTCTTTGGGGAAAGCGCAAAAAGAAAAGGTCTCTGTACATCGCGGGGGCGTGTTTTACGACCTGTCCAGCCATCAACTCGATCAGATCGTCTGGCTTTTGGGCAGACCCGAGCGCGTGACGCCCTTCATGCGAAACGACATGCGCGAGGTCGAGGGATTTACCGACAACGGGGTGGGCATCTTTGAATTTGAGCGGGCCATAGCCATCGTGGATATTGCGGCGATGGAACCGCGCCCCAGTGCGCGCCGGTTTGAAGTGTATGGCACGCGGGGAAGTGCGATCATGGATCCGATGGAGCCTGCGGAGAAAATTCGCCTGTGTTTAGACGACGCGCGCGAAGGGTATAAAGCGGGCGTTCAATTTGTCGATGTGGCGCGCCAATCGCGACAGGATCTCTACGCATTGGAATTGGAAGCGTTTGTAGCCGCGATTCGCGGTGAGCGCGCGGCAGACCGCTCATACGATCACGAGTTGTCGGTTCAAGAAACCGTGTTGCGCGGCACCGGGCGGCTGCGAGGATAAAGGAGGCTTGGCGTGAATATTATTTGCGTGATGTTGGACTCGCTGCGGGCAGATCACGTGTATGGCAGCAAGGCAAAGACCCCGAATATGGATCGCATTGCGAGCGAGTCGCTGGTGTTTTCAAAGGCGTATGCGGGGTCGTTTCCAACCCTGCCGTGTCGGCGAGATTTGTTCACCGGACGCTGGGGGCATCCGTTTCACACATGGGATGAAATGGAACGCAATGTGCCCACGCTGGCCGAGGGGTTTCGCAGGGCGGGATACGCCACGGGGCTCGTTTTTGACACGCCGATGTTTATGACGCAGGGAAATTTTCTCGACCGGGGATTTGGGTCAATTGAGTGGATTCGCGGGCAGGGCGGCGAGCCATGGATCAACGACGCATTGGAGAAGATCGACTGCCCGGCCAGTTTGGATAAGGTCAAGCCCGGGGTGATTCGCTATCTGGCAAACCAGCGCGGGCGGTTGTTTGAATCCGATTATTTGGGGCCTCGCGTGTTCACCCAAGCGATGCACTGGCTGGAGCGGAATTACGTGCGGGATGGCTTTTTTTTGTGGATCGATTCATGGGACCCACACGAGCCGTGGGATCCGCCGCAGTATTACGTGGATATGTACGACGCGGGTTATGACGGCGATGAGATTATTTACCCGTGCTATGGGTTCAGCAATTACATGACGGATCGGGAACGCGAGCACGTGCGCGCTTTGTACGCCGGGGAAGTGACGATGACTGACCGGTGGTTGGGGATGTTGTGGGATGCGGTTGAGGTGATGGGTTTGAAGAACAAGACTGTTTTTTTGATCATGGCCGATCACGGGCATTATTTTTGCGATCACGGGTTACAGGGCAAGCCCTGGGGCGATTGGGGTCAGCTCTACGAACCGATGGTTCACCTTCCGTTTATGGTCTATCACCCGGACATGGCAATGGCGGGCAACTGCGTGGATAGTCTGGTGCAACCCGTAGATGTGTTCCCCACGCTTTGCGAACTGGCGGGATTGGATGTGCCCAATAGCGTGCAGGGAAAATCGTTTGCCGATGTGTTGCGGGGCAAGACTGTGCGGCACCGGGATTTTGCAATCAGCGGGCGCAATTTGAATGACTCGTGGGGCACGGTGCCTGCCACAATTACCGACGGCACATGGACGCTGGTGTATTGGCCCAACAAGGACCTCGCGTATAAAAGCCCCAAGCCGATTCGCATTGAACGCTACGATTGCCGCAACATGCCAGAGCGCCGCGTGGATGAATTGTTTTACATGCCCGACGATCCCAATCAGGAAAACAATGTACTCGCGGATCATCCCAAAGACGCGAAGCGTTTGCACAATGCACTCTTGAAACTGATCGCGGAGACCAATGCGGACCCGGACATTGCGAAAACGTACCAGCCTCAACCGGGGGATCAGTATCAAAACTCATGACCGCACATTCTGCCGGCCATCCCCGCAACCGCCGTCGCCGGCGGATCGCACATGGGGCCGTCCGGATATCCGCGTACCTTTGTACGCATAGGGGTCTTCGCCGGCGACCATGATGATTTCTCGAAAGTCAGCCGTTGCCATGCGCTCGCCGGGTTCGGGGGTGTGCCAGGGCAAGAGGGATTCCGCGCTCATGTAGTGATTGACGAGCACGCGGCGAAAACCGGACGCGGCGCGGTTGGGCAACGATCGGTGGAGCAAGTACCCGTGAAAGAGGACGAGCGCGCCGGTTTTGACTTGCACGGGTATGGCATCGCCGTCTGTGTAGGGAAATCGGAAGGTTTCATGCGCGCAGTCAAAGCGGTTGTCGTGCTGCACGCGTTGCGGCCACAAAATGCCGCGTTTGTGCGAGCCGGGAATAACCCACAAACAGCCGTTTTCCGCGGTGGCATCGTCGAGGGCAAACCAACCGCCGGTGAGCGATCGGTCGCGGGTGGGAATGTAGATTTCATCCTGGTGCCAAGCCTGCCCGGGTTTGCCGGCACTTTTGATAAAAAGCATCGATTGCATGCATTTGACATTGGGGCCAATGACGCGCGTGAGGGCATTGACCAAAACGGGATGAAAGAGCGCGTCGTACATGATGGGCGAAATTCTGTGTACGTGGTGGATGCAAAGCACGCGTTCGATCACCTCGTCATCGGTATCATCGGGCGAAAAATCGGGCAAATGACTCACCGCGCCGCGCGCGCCCCGGCACATGGCCGTGGTTTCCGCGCGCAGGGTTTCGACTTCTGTGGGGGTGAGTGCATCGGGGATCACGAGGTATCCATGGTCGCGATAAAAAGCCACATCGCCGTCGGTCGCGCGAGCCGCGGCTTCTTGGGGAACACTTGCCATTGAAGACTCCCTGAAATTTGCGTTTGATAAAACGGATGGAACATTCTATAATAATCGCGCAAAGCGGCGGGTTACAAACATGGATGGACAAGATACGCAGGATTGGGGATGAAGGCAAGAAGCGAAGAGTGAGGAGCGAGAAGCCTGCCTATCGGCAGACAGGCAACCACCGATAAAAATTGATTAACACAGATTGTAATACCAATCGTATGAATGAACTTTGCAGTATCGCCTACCGGTCTTTTTATGTTGGTAAAAACAACGACCCGTTATTCCCGCGAACGCGGGAATCCAGTCTATTGGACGTATGGAAAACACACATGCAAAGTTTTTAATTCAGATTGGTATAAGACGCGGGCATGCCCGTGGTGGTCGCGCGGTGCGATCCTGAAGACATCGAAAGGAGCGTCATATCATGAGCCAAAAACCAAATGCTGGCTCAACCCCTGCCAATCCATGCTTTGTGGTGATTTTTTTGGACGATTCCGGATGGGCAGATTTTCGGCCCTTTGGGCAAACAGCGTATCCAACGCCCCATGTAGAAAATTTGGCAGCAGGCGGGTGTTGTTATCACCAGTTTTACGTGCCCCAGGCAATCTGTTCCGCGTCGCGGGCTTCGTTGCTGACCGGGTGTTACCCGGGCAGGCACAAGGTCTATGGCGCGATTCCGCCCCGGGCGCGCGGGTTGGATCCCAGTTTTGCCACGATAGCCGAAGTCCTCAAGCCCGCGGGCTACGCAACCGGAGTGTTTGGCAAGTGGCATATTGGCGATCACCCCGACACGCGCCCCCCCGCTCGGGGGTTTGACGAGTCATCCGGGTTGATGTATTCCAACGATATGTGGAAATACCATCCGCAGAGCCGGCACTTTGACGACTGTGAATTGCAGTTCTGGAAAAATGGCGAGATTGTCATCGACGATGTGACGCCCGAGCAGCAAAAGATGTTGACGACCTGGTACACACAGCACGCGGTCGATTTTATCGCACGCCACGCGGATGAGCCATTTTTTCTCTACGTGCCCCACAATATGCCGCACGTGCCGCTGTTTTGCAGCGACGAGTTTGAAGGCAAATCGGGTGCGGGGTTGTATGCCGATGTGATGATGGAGATCGATTGGTCCGTGGGACAGATTGTGGATGCCCTGGAAAAAGCGGGCGTGGCAGAGAATACGGTCGTGGTTTTTACATCGGATAACGGCCCATGGATTTCCTATGGCAATCACGCGGGCAAGACCCCCTATCGCGAGGCAAAGGGAACGGGATTTGATGGCGGTACGCGCTCGGCATGTGTGATGCGCTATCCCAAAGCCATTCCCGCGGGAAAAACCTCGCATCAGGCGTTTTGCTCGGTGGATTTCTTGCCCACGTTTGCAACATTGGCAGGGGCCGATTTGCCCGATTATCCCATCGACGGGGTGGATGTTTGGGATCTCGTGACGCGCCAGCCGGGCGCCGCCAACCCGCACGCGTATTATCCCGTGTCAACCGCGCGAAATTTTGACGGGGTGGTCAGTGGCGATGGCAAGTGGAAACTGCATCTGCCGCACGATTACCGCACGCTTGTTGAGGAGGGCAACGATGGGCAGCCCGGGCGCTACGAGACCGCGCACATTGAATTGTCGCTTTTTGACATGGAGAATGACCCCTACGAAACGACCAATGTGATTGACGCGCATCCCGAAGTGGCGCGAGAACTTCGAGCCCTGGCCGAGAAGCATCGGGACATGTGGTGGGTAGAGCGGTATTAAAACAGGAGGTTGCGATGGATGTGTCTGCAAAACAATGGACGCGGATTTTGACAGAGCGGGAAACCGCGCTGTTTGACCTGAAGGGATATATCCTTTTTTCGGCTGTTTTGAGCGAAGATGAGATCGCCCCGATTAAGGCGCAGTGCGAAAAATTGCGTACCGACAAATCCTCTCTGCCACCCGAGGCGCGTTGTTTGCCGGGTGGTCCTGCATCGAAATTGATCGATCATCCGGCCATTATGCGCGTATTGCATGCGATTATTGACGACGAGATGGAGAAAATCCGCTTGGAAGGCGCGTTTTTAAGTTAAGGAGCTCTATGATGAAATACGGTATTCGCGATACCATGTTGAACACACCGATGGAGACAATATTTCCGGTGGCAAAAGCAATTGGATTTGACGGCGTGGAATTTTGCATTGGGCGAGCCTATCGGGAAAATATTCTGTGGAAAGAGGGCGGGGCAGAGCGGTTGAAGAGATTGGCCGATGCGGCAGATCGTGAGATTTCTTCTCTGTCGCCGGGGGTGTTTGCCCAGTTCCATCCCGCCATGCCACAAGCGGAAACCCGCGCGGAGGGCGTTGCGATTTTGACACATGTAATGAACTCGTGCGCGGCAGTGGGTACGCGGCATATTCTCGTGCCGATGTTTCCCAAAGATATGGATGCGTGGCCCGATGCGACGTGGAATCAACTGGTGGATGGCTTCAAAGCACTCGCCGAAGTTGCCGAGAAACGAGGCGTGATTTTGGATTTGGAGACGACATTTCGCGCGGATCAGTTGGCGATGATTTTAGATCGCGTGGGGTCTGGCGCGGTGAAAGTCTATCACGATACCGGCAATACAATGTCGCGCGGACAAGATCCCGCCGAGGAAATTTTGAAGTTGGGACGCGAGGGCATCGGGATGATCCACGCCAAGGACACAGACCGACAGGCATTGGGCGAAGGCCGCGTGGATTTCGACGCGGTGGACGCGGCCATGCGCGCAATCGGTTACGACGGATACATTGTTTTGGAAACGCCCTCGGGCGACGATCCGCATACCGATCATGCGAAGAATTTGGCCTTTGTCAAAAAGCTGGGGGTTTAGATCGCGTTTGAGGCGAGGAGTGATTTGTCGAAAAGCTGGAGGGTTAGATCGCGTTGTGACCATGGCCGCCCCTTCAAAAGCAATCGCAGACTTGCCTGCCTGTCGGCGGGGCGTTTGCACTCGGTATTATTTTTTTTGACATTTTGATACTAATTCCTTATCAAGTAGAACAATGGGAAATTGCCGGCTCAGGTGGTGCTCAACCTGATCGATGGCAAATCCCTATGGCTAGTTAAAAAAAAAGCCGTTAGCCTCCGAACTTTGGCGAGATCGAGCTAACGGCCGGGTAGCCGGATGAAGGATGAGAAACCCATCATACGACACAAAGAAGCCATAACGCTAACAATTTTAAGTGGTTTTGTCAAGAAAGAGAAAGGAGGAAAACCGCGATTCCAATGGCGATAACACGGTGTGACGAGATGTTGCACGCGGGAAACAACGGTCTGTTGACAGGAGGCATGTCGATGAATAAGTATTTGATGTTAAACGTGGGGTTGCTGGCATGGGTTTTCACTGCGCCCTTGCCCGCACAAGAGACTCGGTACGGCGCGGGCGTGTTTTTTAATCGCAGCGTGCCCGTGCTGGGGTTTCACGACCGGTATTCGGCTTCTCAGGTTTACGGCGCGGTGCTCAATTATCGGGTCAGCTCGCGCGCCACAATAGAGTTTGAATACCATCACATGACAATCGATGACGGAAAAATCGCGGACTTGGCATTTACGTGGCCGATTGACAAGCAAAAATATTTGAGCCCAGATGCCAACTCCCGGTTCAACCTCAACAGCTTTTTGATCAATGCCCTGGCGCATCTCAAGCCCCGAAAGTCCGCGCGCGAGTTGCAGCTTTTGCCATATCTCGCGGTGGGGGCGGGGTTCTACGATTACCAAGATCAGATCAGCGGGTTGATTTTTCCAGGCCAAAAAGAGCAACCCCTAAATCGGGAGTTGATGCTGGAACCGATCGAAGATGAGCATACGGCTTTGGGCGCGAGTTTGGGACTGGGCATGGCGGTGGTGCAGCAGCGATTTGGGCTGGATATCCGGGGGCGTTATCACCTGATCTTGGGCGATTTGCGTCCTATGGAAGCGTGGAACCTGCCGGGGGTGTTTCCGCTTGCGATGTTCGATTTTAGGACGACGTTCAAACTCTACTGGTAGCCCACAAACGAGGAGACGGTTATGAAGCGATTGATATTGGGATTTATTTTTGTCCTGTTGGGATTGCTGCCAGACACATCGGCTTTGGCGGCAACAGCGGGAAAAATCACGGGTACAATCACCGATGCCGCCACAGGTGAGCCTTTGCCGGGTGCCAATGTCGTGCTCGAAGGCGCGCGCAAAGGCGCCACCACCGATGCCGAGGGTCGCTATTTGATTCTGGCTGTCGATCCCGGCGTGTACACATTGACAGCGACGCTGGTGGGCTATGGCAAAGAAACAAAAGAAGAAGTACAGGTGATCGTGGATTATACATCCACCGTGGATTTTGCACTGAAGGAAGCCAGCCTCGAATTGACCGAACTCGTTGTGATTGCCGAGCGCCCACCTGTTGAGCCGGACAAAACATCGAGCAAATACGTGGTTTCTTCGGCAGATATTCAGGCCATGCCGCAGGTGCGAGCCACGTCGCAATTGATCGCATTGCAGCCGGGGATGGCACTCGATGGCAGCAATCGCATTCGCGGCAGCACAACGCGGGCGCAAACCGGTACGCAGGTGGGCTATTATATCGACGGAATTGAGGTCGATAGGAGCATGCTCACGGGCGTAAACACCACGGCCATTCAGGAACTGAGCGTGCTCACCGGTGGCATGAACGCGGAATTTGGCAACGCGGGCGCGGGCATTGTGAGCTTGGTGACCAAAGAAGGCCGGGGCAATTTCTCTGGCCGGGCGGAATACAAGTTCACGCCCGCGGGCAAAAAACACTGGGGCCGAGACGTGTATGAAAGCCCCGCTTATGAAGACAATGTGCAGTGGGACAATCCCGATTGGGTGAACGAAACCTACATTGACCCAGGACCGGATCGCGCCCTGGGCACGGCCGACGATGTCGAGCGCAGGGCGCACGAGCGCGCGGATTACACAGACGCGCGCGGGCACCGAATAGAAGGCACACTGGGCGGGCCGATCGCACGCGATTTTTCGTATTTTGCCAGTGCGAGTTATTCGCGCAGCCCGGCCAGATTTCCGGCCGCGGAACAGGTGCTGGACAACCCCCCGCGCCTACAGGCCACCTTGACCTATCGGCCCGGCGCGAACATCAAGATCAAAGCCCTCAGTATATATCAGCGGTCGGATCAGTATCAGGGATCGACGCGCAACAATGCACAAAACATCTTCTTTCCCGAAAACTTTTCAGCGTCGGGCACATACACCTTGTCGCGGCAACTCGAGGTGTTGACATTGACGCATACATTGGGCAAAAACACGTATTACGATCTGAAATTTTTCCACAACAAATTCGACCGCGATACGTCAGATGTGCCGGCGGCTACCGAAGCGGTGCGGAAAGATCGAGCGGGCTTTTTCAATTTGCCCACGCTGGTGCGCGAATACACCGAAGAGGAGGATACGAGATACGGCATCAAATGCGATTTCGTGAGTCAGGTCAATCGGTCGCACTTGATCCAGACCGGGTTGGTGCTCACGCAGCGGGCGTATCACCGCACGCGGGAAGATTTTGACAATACCAAGAGCCGCTTTCTCGAATTTGTGGCCGATGGATTTGACTTGGGCGAAAATGTGAAACCCTGGACGCTGAACGCGTATGTCCAGGACAAAATTGAATACGGCGGCCTAGTCGCCAACTTGGGCTTGCGCTACGATTATTACAATTTTGGGCGCAAAGGCTCAATGGGTGAGGCACTGGGCAAATCGCCGATGTACAGCACGTTTACGCGGGCGCGGTATGAACTCGACCACCTCGACGGCGAGACGCCAACCATGACCGCGCTAAGCCCGCGCGTGGGCCTGTCGCATCCGATTACCGATCGGTTGTCCGCGCACTATTTCATCGGCCGCTCGCACGTCTTTCCCGTGCTCCTCGAGACGCATCGCAGGCAGTTTTCCAGCGAGGCACCGGACAACGACCTCAACGGCAATGGCGCAATTGACGCCGCTGAAAAGTGGAATGCAATGGAAGTACACACCACCGCGCGGCAACCGTCCGATGGCATGAAACCCCAACGCTCGACGAGTATGGAAATGGGGGTGGACTGGAACTTCGTGGCCGATTATACCGCCAGCATCACGACACACTATCGCCGCGACGAGGGATTGTACGCCAGCAACAACATTTCCTATTGGGTCGATCCGCTCAAAGGCCAATCTGCACAGGTCAATGCCATCCGCAATACCTACTGGCAAACCGCGCGCGGGATCGAACTGTCGCTGAAGAAGTCGTTTGGCAACAATTTTCAGTTCAATTTGTCCTACAATGCCGAATGGGTGCGCGACCCGGGCGGCATTCACTACGGCAAACACTCGGCAAACTGGTATGTGCTTCCCGACGCCGATTTTATCGCTGCCGGGCATTATTGGACCGACTGGGAAGTGCAGCCCGACGGTTCGGAAATACCCGTGCCGCTCACGTCCGAGCAAGTGGCCGACATCGGCGGCAAGGCAGAGGCAAATCTGGTGGCGTGGACAGAGCAAGCCGGATCACAAGGGCCGGGCGCAGGCCCGTGGCAACCCCCGATCAAGACCAATGACAACGGCATTTGGACAGCCTCAAACGGACAGGTCTTTTCGGCAGAGCCAACCGGCGGACAACGCAGGAACCAGTTGTCGCTTCAGTTGTACTATGCCACGCCCATGGCTTATGGACCTCAAATGGGCGCGATCAACCCATTTGGGGGTCTGCGCGCGAGCGTGATCTACCGCATTTTCAGCGGGGAGCCGTTTGAATATGTCCCCCCGATTGGCCCGCGAGAATTTCGCGCGGGCGCGCCGGTGATGAAGACCGACCTGTACGCGGCCAAAGATTTTCAAAGCATTGGCAACCTGCGCCCCACGCTCTTTGTGGAAGTGAGCAATTTGTTCAATGAAAAAAGCACAGAGAGCCGAAATTCGGATTTCACCTATGTGCAATACGGACTGCGCCTGCCCCCGCCAGATGATACCGAATATTTGCTCTATGGCGACCCAAATGAAGCCTCGCGCTATAGGTACAATCCCCGCGAAGTGGAAATTGGTTTGGAAATTCAATTTTGAGAATTGGAGGATAGTGATATGACCAGAAAATTTCGAGCTGTTGCCCTGTTTTTGGCGGTTGTCGGGGGGGCGTTTGAAGCCCATGCCTTGGACACGCAGAACCTGCGGCAACTCACGCGCGGGCAACTCTGGACCGGATTTCGCAACGAGGGAACCCAGGGCGGCGTGTGGGATGACCGCAGTTCTCGCGGCACGCCTCGCTTGACCTATCCGGGCATGGGCAATGGCATTATGCTCAACATGGCCGGCGCAGACTACATCGAGTATTTTGGCAAAAAGGACGGTTTTAGCTGGGCCGAACAAAAAAATGAGGCACAAAATTTGTCGGCCGGGGAAGGGATATGGGTGTTGACCCAGGTCAACGGCGAATACGGCGTGTCGTATTCCGGGCCGTGGACGCCCTCGGCGGATATCGCGCCGATGTACTACGACATTGCCAACAGCCCCGAAGCCGGTTGGGGCTACCCGGTAGATGTGCCGCCGCACGGATTGGGCGCGGGCACCATTATGCCCAACTGGTATCCCGGCGCGGCATTGCAAACCGACGCGCCCAGAACGGGCGTGCCTTATGAAGTCCTCAACCATCGGTGGGGGCAATACATGGACGCGGATAAGGACGACCGCGCCGAAGACATGGTGATCAGCAGATGGACGACCAAACACGGCATCGCGATCACGCGCAAAGCCATAGCATGGAGTTATCAGGGGTTTGATGACTTCTTCATTTTGGAAGTGGAATTTGAAAACACAGGGGATTCCGATGGGGATGGCGTGCCCGATGTGAACGGCGGCGCGGGGCATCATCTAAGCGGCGCGTATTTCGCGTTTGTTCAGGGCTTCACGGTGAGCATGTCGGGCGAGGGAAATTGGAACAGCATCGGTTCTGGCATGCCCGGGTCGTATCAGCCGCAAGACGATCAGTATCGGTACACGGCCGCGCCAAATTACGACGGGCCCGCTGAATACGTCGGTTTGAAAATGAACTATCAGTGGGACGGCGACAGTATCGAACGCTCGGAAGAAGACACCGGACAACCCGTTTATATCGAAAGCGTACACGGCAATGCGAAAAGGCTGCCGGGCGGCGTGTTCGACGGGCAAATGCGATCGCCCCAATATGTGGGCGTTGCCCCCTTGGCCTATCGCGACAGCGGCCCCACGCACGTATTCAACGCCAATGACCAGGGCAAATACGTCAATCCGGAAGGCGAACAACCCAGGACATCCAAGTGGTGGGAAACGCGCGATTTCTGGGGGTTGAGCACGGATTTGCCGAATCTGCAGAGCGATTCTGAACAGGGCATTTACGCAACGTTTACGGGAACAACCGACGACAATCCCTCCGTCGTCAACGCCATGGCCAATGCACTCACTTTTGGGCCGTATAATCTGGCTGTGGGTGAGAAGGCCAAGATCGTCATCGCCTATGTCGCCGGTTCGGGCGCGCAGGCCATACCCCGAGAAGGCCAGCCCGCGTATGCCGTCGACGTGCAGACGTTTTGTCTGAAAGACATTCCACTGCCCGAAGAAGAGCGATTGGCGCGGCTGAGCAAGGGAGAAGCCGCGCTCGTGGCGCATCTCAAAGCCGCGCAATTTGCCTACGACAATATGTACGACTTGCCCGATTATCCGCCCGATGTGAAGTTCGCGCCGGGGGTCAATCAAGATGCGGAAATTACATTGACGTGGGCAGACAATGCCGAATCGTCGGTGCATCCCGATTTTGGCGAGGCCGATGTTGTGGGGTATCGCGTCTTCCGATCGGCCTATCAGGAGTTTGGCCCATGGGAACTCGTCGGCACGGTGACCGCAGGGACAACCGGGACCACATGGGACTATTCGGGCGGTCAATACGTGTGGCGCGACAACACAGCAGTCGCCGGGTTCCGCTACTTTTACAATGTGCGGGCCTTTGCCAAACCGCGCGACGCGTGGACCAATGGCCTGTCGAACATGCCCGATTTGCCCGAAGAAGTGCGGGGGCATTTGCGCGCCGGACTCGAAGGGGGATATTCCGCCCCCGAGCAGCGCGTGAACCTCGACCTCAGCCCGTTTCAGCCGGGCCTGGCACCGTCCTGGCCGCAAAAGCGCGTGCGCGTGGTGCCCAATCCATTCAGTTTGTCGGAATCGGGCTATAACTATCAGAGTTCAAAGAAGATCCGCTTCCTGGGGCTGCCCCCCAAAAGTCGCGTGGTGATCTACAATGTGGCGGGCGATATCGTGGGTGAAATTCTGCACGATGATCCGAGTTCGGGCGAAGCCTCATGGTTCCAAATTGAACGCAATGTGACGTCGCCAGACGTGGCCAGCGGGATTTATTTTTACGTCGTAGAATCCCTGACCCCCGAAAGCATGGGGGAAAAGGTGACCGGGACGTTTTACATTCTTCGATAAAATAAGGAGCGTGACATGAACAAACGAATGTTGCTGGCACTTGTACTCGGCGTCGGATTGACAGCGCAACCCGCGTTTGCCCAGTCGGACTTTGGCGAATACGGCACGATTTTGCCGGTGAAGGGGCAGTCGTCACTGGCATTTCTCAAAATCGGCGCGTCGCCCCGCGCCGTGGGCATGGGCGAAGCCTTTGTGGCGATGAACGGCGGGATCGATGCGTCCTTTTACAACCCCGGTGCATTGGGATTTGTTTCGGGCGGCGCGTACACCCTGTCCTACACGCGCTGGCTGGTCAATTCGGGATTGTATTCGGGGGCACTGGCCTACAAATGGGGGAGCAATGCGTTTGGCATTTCAATGGTGAGCTTTGTGCCCGAAGAAGTGGAAGAAACGACGATTTTTCAGGCCACGGGCACCGGGCGCATGATCCGCGGCGGCGACACGGGCATTGGGTTGCTATTTGCGCGCCAGATGACCGATAAAGTGTCTTGGGGCGCGCAGGCGCGGTGGATCCAGGAAGATTTGGTGCTCAAAACAACGAGCACCTTCCAATTCGACTTGGGCATTTCCGCGTACACGGGCTATCGCAGTTTGCGGATTGCCGCGGCCGCGCGCAATGTGGGATCCGATATTACCGTGGAAACCGAGCAGTTTTCACCGCCGATCAATTTCAACTTTGGGCTGGCGGGAGAAGTCTATGGCGAACAGGGCGACCCGATGTATGTGACGGTTGCAGCAGAGACCATTATGGCGACCGATTACGGGCAGCGATGGCACTTCGGCGGCGAGTTCTGGTTTGCCAATATGCTCGCCTTGCGCGGGGGGTATAAGGTCAACTACGATGTGGAGGATTACAGTTTGGGCGTTGGCCTGAGGTATGCCTTTGGCGAGCGCGATATCCGCGTGGATGTGTCGTACAGCGATGGCGGAACCCATTTCGACGCCCCGCTGCGCGTTGCCTTGAGTGGGGCGTTCTGAGTAGCGATCAGCCCGCGCATCCCCGATAATGGGGCATTCGGGCAGCCAAATACCACGCCGCCATGGACAACAGGTGTGTGCAGAGGCTTTCTTGCACACACCTTCTTTTTGCAGTAGATTGGGATGGGTCTCGCGTCTCACGCCTTTAGAGATGGGTGGGAGGAGTTGAAATACGATGGCCGAATTTATATCTGTTGACAACGAGCACCCCAACCCGCTTGCCGAAAGGATGGGGATCACGCTTCGCGCGTTTTGCGCGGGGATTGCGGTGACGTTTCTGGTGAATGTGTTGCCCGCTTATTCGGCCTATATTGTGCATTCGTCGCGCATGGTTTTTGCCCATCTGCCCATGGCGACGATGGTGGTTTTCACGGTGCTGGCATGGCCGCTGAATGTTCTGATGGCGCGGGTAAAGCCGCGATGGGTGCTGTCGCAGGGCGAGATGGTGGTGGTTTTTTCCATGGGATGGATCGCAGGCGCCGTGCCCGCGGCAAATTTTATGGGCTTGTTCATCGGGGGCATTGCCGCGCCTTATTATTACGCCTCGCCCGAGAATCAATGGGGCGACTATTTATTAGACGGATTGCCAACATGGGCTGCACCGTCCAACCACGCCAAACAGATGACCTATTTTTTTGAAGGCAAACCCCCGGGCGTCGATATTCCGTGGGAGGCGTGGACCACACCGCTGGCGTGGTGGGGCGTTTTCCTGATCGCACTGGCACTGGTCAGCGTGGCACTGATGGCCGTATTGCGGCGGCAATGGGTGGACCGAGAGCGATTGCCCTTTCCCCTGACCGAAGTGCCGCTGGCGATGTTGGACGAGGCCGCGTCCGGCAAATATAACCTCTTGTCCTCCCGCTTGTTCTGGGCTGGCATGGGCATTCCCCTGATGGTTATGGCGTGGAATATCGCGGGGTATTTTTGGCACGCATTTCCGCAGATCCCGCTGATGGAAAGGTGGGCATTGCCCCTTGGGCGCGGGTTTCCAAGTCTGCCGATCAAATTGAATTTCTTCGTCTTGGGCTTCGCGTTTTTCACCCACCTCGACGTGTTGTTCAGCCTGTGGTTTTTCTACGCGCTGGGCGTTGTGCAAACCGGGGTTTTTGACCGCCTGGGGTATTCTATTGGCGCGTCGGATATCTGGGGGTCTCGCGGCGGTGCCGCATTGGGCTGGCAAGCGATGGGCGCGTTTTTTGCATTTACGGCATTGAGTGTGTGGATGGCGCGCGAGCATTTGCAGGACGTGTGGCGCAAGGCGATTATCGGCGATGATGCCCTGGACGATTCGAATGAATTGCTGTCGTATCGCGCGGCCGTGTGGGGCGTGGTTTTGGGGTCCGCATTTCTGTTTTTCTGGCTGTGGCACTCGGGCATGTCCGCGCTCGTGGCCGGCGTTTTTCTCTTTGCCCTGATTTTGATGACCGTGGGGGTGACGCGGTTCGTGGCCGAATCGGGACTGGCGTACGCGCGGATGCCCATTACGCCGCAGAGTTTTGCGTTTTATACGATTGGCATTCGGCAGATGGATACACAAAGTGCCGCGTCTTTGGCACTTTCCTATTCGACATTTGGCCTGGGCAATACCTTCGGCGCGTCCACCCTGGCGCATATTGCACAGATGGGCGCCAGGCTCAAGCTCAAAACCCGCTCGTTATTTTGGACGACGATGTGCGCCCTCGTGTTGTCGCTGGTCATTTCCGCTGTATTTACGCTTTATTTGGGTTACAAGCACGGCGCGTATAATTTTAACGTCTATACATTCAATTCCGGGAATGTGGTGATTTTTAGCAATGTGGTGAAAAAATTGCAAAATCCCTTTGGCACCAGTCCCGATAGGCTGATGTTTTTTGGCATTGGCGCGCTCATCACCCTGCTGTGTGGTTTTCTGCGCTACCGGTTTTTGTCATGGCCGTTGAGTCCCATTGGGTTGACCGTGTTCACAACGGGCATTTTGCAGCGTCAGGTATTTACGGTCTTTGTGGCGTGGCTGATCAAATCCGCCCTGCTAAAAATCGGCGGCATTGGACTCTATCGCCGCGCCCTGCCGTTGTTTATGGGCATGACGCTCGGTTATATCGCGGGCATCGGGTTGGTCTTTCTGGTCGATGTGTTCTTTTTCATGGGGCAAGGGCACATGGTTCACCACTGGTAATGGACGCGCCCCCTATCCAATTTTCATATCCCGCACGGCTTGCACCACATCCGCTACCGTGGGGATGGTGGCGTCTTCGAGGGGTTTGCTGAAGGGAACGGGTACGTCCATCGCGCCGAGGCGCACGATGGGCGCGTCAAGATAGTCAAACGCGCCCTGATAAACGACCGACGCGATTTCCCCGGTAATGCCAAACCGCTTGTGCCCTTCGTCAATGACGACCGCGCGGGTGGTTTTGACCACAGATTCGATCGGGGTTTCGCTGTCGAACGGGACGAGGGTGCGCGGATCGACGACTTCGGTGCTGACGCCCTGTTCCGCGAGCGCGTCGGCAGCGTCGAGGGCAACGTGAACCATGCTCGACGTGGCGATCAGGGTCACATCATCCCCCTCGCGCTTGATATCGCCCTGCCCAAACGGAATGACGTGATCTCCTTCGGTGGGCACCATGCCCTTGAGCGCGTACATCATTTTGTCTTCGTAAATGACCACGGGGTTGTCATCGCGAACCGCGGATTTGAAGAGGCCCTTGGCATCTGCGGGCGTGGCCGGCATGGCGACTTTGAGGCCGGGGATGTGCGCTAGCCAAGCGTGCAAACTCTGCGAATGCTGCGCGGCAGAAGACCGCCCCGCGCCCATTGTGGAGCGAATGGTGAGGGGCACGCGGGCCTGACCGCCGGACATATAGCGCAGTTTGGCGGCTTGGTTGACGACTTGATCCATGGCCAAGGTGATGAAGTCGCCGAACATAATATCCACAATGGGGCGCGACCCGGTCAGCGCAGCCCCAACGCCCAACCCCACGAGGCCCGCTTCGGCAATCGGCGTGTCCATGACGCGCTCGTCGCCAAACTCGTCGTGCAAACCGGTGAGCACTTTGAAGACCGTGCCCGCTTTGCCGACATCTTCGCCCATGAGAAAGACCGTGGGGTCGCGCCGCATTTCTTCGGCAATGGCTTCTTTGACGGCTTCGCCATACGTCATTTCACGCATAGACATGCTGATTCACCTCCGCAACATCGGGGTACGGCGCGGCTTTGGCGGCTTCGAGCGCGTTTTCCATTTCTTTTTCGACTTCGCGCGCTTCCGCATCGAGTTCGGCTTCAGAGGCGAGGTTATCGCCTATAATTTTTTTGCGAAGCCGCTCAATGGGGTCTTTTGCCATCCACGATTCAATTTCTTCTTTTGTGCGATAGCCATCGCCCGGGTCGCCAACGTGGTGCCCGCGATAGCGATACGTGTCGCATTCAATGAGGGTCGCCCCGTCGCCTTTTCTGGCGCGCGCCACGGCTTCAGCAGTGGCTTTGTACACGGCTATGGCGTCGCTGCCATCGACGGTCGCGCTGGGAATGCCAAAGGGCATCGCGCGGTCCGCGATGCGCTCGCCCGCGGTGACATTTGCCGTGGGCGTGTATTCGCCGTAGTGGTTGTTTTCACACACGTAGATGACCGGGAGTTTCCAAATTGCGGCAAAGTTCATCACCTCAAAAAAAATGCCCTGATTGGAGGCGCCGTCGCCAAAAAAACAAACCGCCACTTGATCGGTCCCGCGCTTTTTCGCGGACAGGGCCGCGCCCGTGGCAATGCCAAATCCACCGCCCACAATGCCGTTCGCGCCGAGGATGCCCACGGACATGTCCGCGATGTGCATCGACCCGCCTTTGCCGCGGCAATGCCCGGTGACGCGGCCCATCACTTCGGCCATCATCGCTTCGAGATTGCCGCCTTTGGCAACGCAGTGCCCGTGCCCGCGATGCGTGCTGGTGATGAAATCGTCGTCGCGCAGCGCGGCGCAAACGCCCACGGCAACGGCTTCTTCGCCGATGTAGAGGTGCGCCAAACCGTGCATGAGGCCGCTGGTATAGACCTCCCAAATTTGTTCTTCAAAGCCGCGGATGCGGAGCATCGCGCGGTACATTTTGATCGGGATTTCAGGGGATAGAGACATGGGCACTCCTTGTTATTGCGACGCCATCGCCGGCAAATCCGTTCGCGCGCCGCGCACGGCAATCGCTTCTCTCGAAAGCCGCGCGACCGGGGCTTTGCCCTTTAATATCCGCTCAAAATCATCGGCGATCACACGGGCGGCCTGCAAATTCGCATCGCGCGTGCGCCCGGCAATATGCGGCGTGTGTACCACATTGACCCGGTTGCGCAACAAATCGTCTGTCGGCACAGGCTCGTTGTCATACACATCGAACGCGCCCGCGAGTTCATGGGCAACAATGCGCTCGCGCAACGCGTCCATATCCACGGCATGCGCGCGCGTGGTGATCACCACCAGGCTGCCCTTACGCAGCCGGTACACGCGCTCGCGCGACAGAATTTTCCTCGCCGAAGGCGTTGGCGGTATCGTCACAATGACCACCTCGCATTCATCCACAAGGGTATCCATCTCCACGCCTTCCACCCCGAGTTCATCCAACCGCGCTTTGGGTATAAACGGGTCGTAGCCGAGCACCCGCGCGCCGAGTGCCCCGCACCACATCGCCACCCGCCCGCCAATTTGTCCCAATCCCATCACACCCACGGTTTTTGTTCCCAAGGTGCCATTGACGAAATCCGGATGGTCGCAAAATTGCGCGTATTCAAAATTCCACAGGCGTTCGCCCATTGCCATGCGCTTGTGCCATTGCGGAATCATCCGCAGCGCGTTCAACGCCAGCGCCAGCGTCACCTCCGCCACAGACGCGGCCCACGCCCGCGTGCCATCAATCAGGGCTATGTCGCGTTCAAACAGGGTATCCACCGGGCAATGGCGATGGCCCCAATTATCCAGCACCGCGCCCACCGCCTTCAATTCTGGCGCGCCGGCCAAACACGCCTCGGTCAACACCCCGCCAAACAACGCGATGGCCGATACATGCGACAAATCCGCGGCACCCCCAACCGGCGCGCCGCGCGCCACCTGCACCACGCGCACCTCATCCAATTCGTGCAACCGCGCCAGCAATGCCTCGGGCACAAACGGCCACGACCGCTCCAAATTTTCCGTCCGCACAAACAAAATCGCCATTGTAATCCCTCCTCCTATAAAATCGATCTCCAGGATGTAGGGCAAGATAATACGCCTTGCGCGGACAAACAAGAACCAAAAAATATCGGGATTGACTTGCGCGCTCAGGGTGTTATCATGCGTCAAACACAGAATAGACGCAACGGGGTACAACGGCGACGCTTCAGCAGCAGTTCATAGACGACCCTCACCCTTAAAATCCGTGCAAAGTGCAGAGTGCGGGGTGTGGGTACAAAGTCCCATCCGCACGGTAGCCCAAGTGCGTGCCCTTTCTATTCCCTTCTCGCTGCACTGATGAACTCTTTGCAGCACTTTGCACGACTGACGACTGACGACGCAGTTGCCTGCCTGTCGCGAGCTTTCGGCAGACAGGTACACCGTGCGTGGGTTCTTAACCAGGAGATTTGACGATGGACGAAAAAGTAGCCCTCATCACCGGCGCGGGCAGCGGCATTGGCAAACACACCGCGCACGCGTTTTTGAAAGCCGGATATGCGGTTGCCCTCGCGGGCCGGCGTGAAGACCCCTTGAAAGCCACGGCGCGAGAAGCCGGCGTGGACGCGTCCAAAACCCTCGTTGTGCCCACAGATGTCAGCGACCCCGCGTCTGTCCAAAATCTCTTTGCCCGGACCCGAAAAAAATTCGGGCGGCTCGATGTCGTCTTCAACAACGCAGGCATGGGCGCGCCGCGCGCCAACCTCGAAGATTTGACTTACGAGCAATGGCAAGCCGTCGTCAACACCAACTTGACCGGCGTTTTTCTCTGCATTCGGGAAGCGTTCAGAATCATGAAAAAACAGATCCCCCAAGGCGGAAGAATCATCAACAACGGCTCGGTGTCCGCGCACGTCCCCCGGCCAAATTCCGCGCCCTATACCGCCACCAAACACGCGGTGTCTGGCCTCACCAAATCCGCTGCTCTCGACGGGCGCAAATACGATATCGCCTGTGGGCAAATCGACATTGGCAATGCCGCAACCGATATGACTCAGCGCATGCAAAACGGCGTCCCACAAGCCAATGGGTCAGTCGAAGTCGAACCCACGATGGATGTCAAAGGCGTTGCCCGAGCCGTGCTCTACATGGCGAGCTTGCCCTTAGACGCCAATGTTCAATTCCTGACGATCACCGCGACCAAGATGCCGTATATTGGACGCGGGTAACTGAGCGGGCTTTCATCCGCTTGTAGGCGCGGGTTTGCAACCCGCCCACCTCGCCGCATCAATTCTCGCCCCTAGGGCGATTCGCTTCTTTTTTTTGTCATTCCCGAGCGATTTTATTGGGAATCCATACCATACCCGATAGGCTGGATTACGGCGTCAGGACATCTGTCGATCATTTGTCAATAAATTTATTTGAATAACCACGCAGCAGGTAACGCAAAAATGGGGCGAGAATTATTCTCGCCCCATTGCTCATGGTCAAATATATGGAAGCCAAACCCGCGACCGCTGCTTCCGAAAACCCACGCGCCATCCAACCGATCTCATGCCGCTCACACAATCACATATTCCTCGCGCTTGGGGACGGGATGCTCGCGTTCAGAAATCCCTTCGATCCGTTTTTTGCACGCGGCACACAGAGGATAATAACACACCCGATCATCTTCGGGATCGATCACTTCTGATAGTTTGGACCGCAACTCAACAAAACGCCGCTCGGGCAACTCGCATTCAAAAACGCTCTTCTGCCGCCGCGACCCGTAATTCTCCATCACCTTCATCACCCGCCGCAACCTGCGCGCATCCGCAATATCATAAGCCACAACCACAAACATCGCGATCTTCTCCAAATGTTACAATATTGGGATGACAGGCACGCGAAACAACTCAAATTTCGATTCATCGTAGGCATCCAGAAATAGGCGTCTGACTCTCTCCACTCGGGAAAGCTCTTGTAATTTATCAAGCGCTGTCTCTTCCTCAATTTTCTCTTCAAGGGCAATATCCTTGATTAAGGTGTGATAAACCGCGTCAATGTTCGCTTGTTGCGCCGCAAAAAGCGTCAATGCGGCCATTCCCTTTCGCCCACCAGATAACGATAAGTAGATACTTTTATCAAAGTTATCGCTCTGCGCTGCCTTAATAACTGAGACCAATTTTTTGAGATAGGTCTTACAATCATCGTTGGACGCGACATCATCAATCTCCGGAATCTCAATAGGTTCAAAATCTCTCTTTCTTCGATAAAAGGCTTCTCGCAGCATGTTCACTCCGTTGCGAATTTCGGCATTTTTGGGGTGAATCACGATGACCTTTTTGATGTTCGCCCCTTCTCGTTTGGATAGCAATTCAAAGGTTTGCGTAACAACCATGGGCGATTTTCCAAGCGGGGCAATCAGGATCCTATCTTCTTCGAGCTTATTGACATGAATCAAGGGAGGATGATCTTGGCTATATAATGATCTCGTTCCATTTGCAATTTGCTTGTATTCCGACTTATGCTGCACTATAGTAGCGACGACAACTTTGGAGCCAGTTTGATAGTAGAAGGGACGTTCATCCGTGTCGCCCATTTTGAAACACGTACAATCTGTTTTAGCATTTGGCAAAGAGTGAATCTTATTTTCTAATGTTTGGAGATTTTGCATTGAGCGAAAGCAATTCTTCAAACGCTTCAACCTATCACCGCTCCCTTTTTGATAAAAGTCGTGAGCTTCTTTAGATAGATAAACATCGAGAAGTTTGGTTTTCTTTTTTTGAAAAATATCACTATAAAACGCATCAAGTTCGCCATTAAGTTCGGCCTCAACATCAATGGAAGATCGGTTTCCACTGAAATAATCTCGAAGAACAGAAGGATTTGATAGTCGAGGGTAGGGAATTTTAATCAAGATCAGATCATCAGCCGGTGGACTCAACTTTTTATTTCGTTCCTTCTCCTCAAAATCAAACAATGCCTCAATTAAATGGAAATTTCGCTTCTTGGGATTATCTTCATGTTTATCCAGAATATGGTACAACCCACGGACACACTGGAAGAATTGGCACGTCACTGCCATCAGTGCGGACATGTTCTTTCGTCCACCAGCAAGAGAGAGATAGACATTATATCCAGCACTTTCGTAACCCTTGATTAAACCGGACAAAATCTGGAGAAACTTCATGGATGTTTCGTGGCTATTTGTGTCGGGAAATGGTAGCTCACATTGATCGACATCGCATTTCCCTTTAAGATGATCAGCGATCATGTCATAGCCGAGGCCAATTAGTTGCTCGCCTTTCGGATGGATAACCTGTAGTTGATCAATCTTAATCGCCATCTTCTCTTGAAGAGCCTTCACCATTGAAGTGACGATGATTGGTGAATCACCAAGCGTTGCAATCAGAACATTTCTTGCCATAGTGAGAACCTCATTTGAAATCTACAATGTGTCACTAATCCGCGTTGTGGGATTGTTTTGAAACCACTTTTGATCCGGATAACGATAACGAGTTGTGTCATTCGGATCCCATCGCCAGATGCGACGGAGTTTTGTGAGCGTTGGAGATTTCGTGTTCTCTCTGAACAGTTGAGTCTGCTGTGATAGATAGGCTTCTAGCCGCCTTTCTTCCACAACCTCATTTCCTCCTTGATTGGCTGTGTAACGGCGGGCGTAGTCAATCAGCGTGATTTTCGTAATTTCAAAACGGACGCTACCGAGTCCCGCAGGTTTACCATAACCGAGTTTGTGGCGCATATCCGGTTCAAGGACAAGCGCGTAAAGGAGCGTCTGCAATTCGACAGCTTCAAGGTTTGTGAACTGCACAGAGAAGGAGAATCGACTGCCCTTATCAACTGGCTTGATGTACTGCTTATAGTCAGTTCTCTGGTTTTCAGTCTGTATGCCACCCGGTTGATGAAAGTAGAATTTTCGCCCGGCAATCCGTTGCCCAGAGGGCTCAAGGTAAAACGCCTGATGACGAGGTTTAGGCTCCATGAGCGCGATGGTATAAACCGCCCGATGCTCGCTGATATCAATTTCAACAGCATCGTTGAATGAAACGTTACCGAGGTGCAGGTTTGAATTCTCATTCCTATCTGGAATCCTTCCGAACATCCGGCAAGCGATGCACAAATTGGCATTACGACATTTTTTGAATTGGGCCGGTAACTTTCCGTGATAGTTGAGTCTTCTATCGCGGTCTCGATCATTATTTTTATAATTCCCATCAAACAGCAGAAAACAGCCATTCCCAATCGTCTCCACCAAGTTGCGAAAAAGCCCTTTGAGCGAACTTCCGGGGATGATGTGCTGATTCTGATCGTTCTTGATAAACGGTTCCGCTCCACTGTTCTTTTTCGGTGATTGAAAAATGAAAAGGGGTGTCTCTGCTGTGATTGTTCCTTCGATTTTCCCACATACCCCGTCGAATTTATCATGTCGAGAAGGGCGATGACGTTGCGGGGGATCATTCAAGTCAATGGGCACAAAATCGTAGGGATTCATTACACTTCCTCCAGATGGCGAAAACGGTAAAATTCCAACGCGCCTGTCTTTGCATTCAGGTAGTGTCGCGCGGATAATTTCACGCGAAATTTTTCATTTCGATTCGAGACAGGATAACGCAACAGCCGCGGGATTTGTAGTTCGAGAAATAAGTTCGCTGTCTTCGGTTGACCAACCAATTTAAGGGTATCTTCTGTCATCTTTTCGCCCCAGAGATAGTAGCTATCGTCCCGAGTCTCAAAGTCTGAAAGTGGCTTGGTATCAGGTATCTGCAATGCCTTCGGTTCACCGATATAAACGACGCTAAATGCCTCGCTTTGCTTTTCCCATCGCAACTCGAAATCGTCGTGAAAGATGCGTCCATATTCCCAAGCCTCAAAGTCTTCACCATCGTCATATTTCCGCAGACAGATTCCCTTCTCCCGTTCATCATCAGACAAGAAAGAACTCGGCACACGTTCAAGCATCATCAACGATTCAGGCGGACTAGCCAACGCTTGAACGATTGGAAACAGATCTTTAGTCGTTCCCCAACAGATTTGTTCGGTCATCTGTTTCCTCCCTTCTGTTGGAATTGCAGGTGCTCAAACTTCATGGCTTCTGGTATGCTCCACGACTGGATTTTCCCGACAAATGATCCAATGGCGGTTTGTTTGAGATCATTGAGACTGTCGCTGCTGAAAGTGGTGATTTTGCGGATGCCGTAAGTCTCCTCAGTTGGTGGGTTTTGAATGGTCGCTTGGTCGTTGGCATCCGTACCATAAGAATTATTGCCCAAGAGTTTGCCTAATCCCCATACCTCTTTGGCAGGTTTTCCATTCACTGCGCCGATATAATTGACCGACATCTCGGAGATTTCACCTTTGACGTTCCCAAGCCCGCGCGACTTACCAGAACCAATGTAGATTAGACCATCTCCCAAATCTTGCACAATGAGCATCAGCATTCCGAGTTGCCACACCTCAAAGTTACGCATGTAAATGTTGGTCTCAAACGCAACGCCGGACGAGACGACTTCCAGATCGAATTTGGCTCTGTTAGCTGCGCCGCCGGTGAATCGATCGATGCCAACACCGTCCCGTTGCTCAGTTTTCTCTTGACTGCCTTTAGCGAGGTAGGCATCTGAAATGGCGACACGCCCAATAAACGAAGTTGAACCGAACAGGCGACACGCCGGACAAGAATCGCGATAGACTTCTTCATTCGACACATCTTCTTTAGATCGCTGCCACTGAACTCCGCCAACCCGCAGTTGACCCTTTTTGCGTACCTCAAATTTATCGCCACAAAAAACCTCAGCGTAATCGGGGCATACAAGTTGATTACCTTGCTGCTTCGCCCTATCCTCTATCTTGACAAACGGATTGCAAACGACACCATCGTTAAGCGTTCGTATCACCTTTTCAATGTGACTCCGAAAGACGCCCTTCAATGAACTCCCCGGCAGATAGACCTCCGTCTTGCCGTTGCGGTAAGTTCGCACAGGTGTCATGTCGGGGCCGGAAACAGTAGGATGACCCGACTTGACAAGCACAGGTCCTTCAGTGTGAATCACAAGATTGAAACGGCATTCATTAACAAGTCGCTTGAGCATTTTCTTCCTCCTTTACGCACTTTCTTGAAGTAGTTCTTCAATACGCGCTTTCAGAAATCCATCAATGTCCCTAATTTCTGACATCTTGTCTTCCAGTTTTTTGCCTATGAGGTATTTTTTTAATTTTTCAAGATCTGTAAGATCCGTAAGATCCAATTCGTACCCGATAAGCCCAATAACCTGACAGATCCCGAGACCTCGCGAGCGCATTCCGCCGATTCCTGCCATGCCGCTTGCAAACTCGTTCAAGCCGACGCAAGCCAAACTCAGGTCAATATCGCTCGGTTTTTCCAGGACGATTTCCATTTTGAATGTCGAACCGACGGGGACGACCTCATAATCATACAGAAGTTGATCGCGCGCTCGTTCGCTATCCCGGTCAATCGCCACGCCGTGGCGCACCTGCGTGGCTTCGGCCCATTCATCAACATATAGATCGCCAAAGAAAATCTTGGAGGCGGAAAACGGTGAACCGAAGAGTTTACAAGTATCGCAAAGTTCGGCATCAAGGATTTTTGCGAGTTTCGCTTCACTCCAGTTCTTATTCCTGCGACGGTTGTTGAAATTGTCCTGATCTGCGGTCGGACAATTGCCACCCTCAGATAGAAAACAGGTCGTTTGATTTGGAATCGCGCCAACCAATTTTTCGACGGTACTCCGAAACACGCCTTTGAAACTGGAACCGGGGATAAAAGGGTTCCCTTCGGGCGTAAGAACAACAGGACTATCGGTACCGCGCAGATTTATTTTTTCGCCTCCGATGTGCATGGCAGAGTTCAGTTCCAGCTTTCCAGTGAACACGTATTTACGCATTTGATAGACTCCTTTGATAGTTGTATTCAGCGACTAAATGTTGGATGAATTCCTTCGCCAACAGGTGAGCATACCGCCCGATTTCCTCGTTCACTTGTCTCCTTTGAGCACGCCCCATTTCTTCGGGTTTCACAACAAGTTGGGTTTCCTCAACCCGTTTGGGCAGTTCGTTGAGATAATTTTTCAGGTCTTGATAGAATTTCTTCAATTCACCGGAGGTTGTATTTCGATTGAGCCGGTTGTCAATGTAGCGAAAAATTTCACTCCAATCGCCCGCTCCAACAGCGTTTTGAAGCCCGCTCAGTTGGGTCTTTGAGACCTTTGTCGTTAAATGGGCAGCGACAATTTCAATTGACTTATCATAAAGCTCGACATCGCTTAACAAACGGATCTTTTGAGCTTGCTCAATTGTTACTGTCATCACGTTCCTCCGCTAACCGTTACTCGATATTCGTAATGCACGACGAGTTGACGCACAAATTCACGGATGAGGTTCAGGTAAATCTTCTGTCCTTCGGATGAATTTTCCTCAATTTTAAGTCTTCCACAAATCTCTTCTCGCCGTTTGCGAAGACTCTGTTCGATGTACTTCTTCAATTTGTCGCCAAAGTTATCCTTGCGCCACATGTCCAATCTGGCAATCTGTTTTTTGATGTAGTCAAGTACATCCGTGACCTTGAGCGTGGAATTTGCAATGTTTTCGAGGTTCGTCAACTGACTCCGGTGCCTCGAACCATCAAATGCCCTCGAAGCGATTTCTCCAAGTCGCTTTGCCCGATTATAAAAATCGTCGTTATCGGCAACTTGAGCGATTTCTTTAAGGATTTTCATTTGTTGATTCATATTCATTGACCTCCCAATGAAAGGCATCTGCAACCGTCACTTCACCGAAACCTTCTGACCGACGTTTGCCAATCCCCATCTGTTCAATGTCGTAGAGTTTCTCATAAAAACAATCATCGGTTTTTCCGTCATATCCAAACAGAAAAACGGAACCCATTGAAATTGCCCATTCCGCTGCTTTGGGCAATCCGAAAAGGGCATTCCAGCCGATTACACGCCGCTGACCTGAGTTTTGGTAGATCAATTTGACATCCGCTAAATCCCAGACACGATGCAGGTAATCGCCATCCAGAGCCATTTGGTAACGCAACTGTTGATCAAGCAAAATCGCATCGGATTGGAGTGTGATCGGAAAGTAGAATTGATGTGGCAAATCAACAGCATGAGCTTGTGATTCGTCGCGAAATTTTTGATCGAATGCCAAGGCTCGTTTTTTGAATGACTCTATATCACCTGTGTTGAACTTTTCGATTTGTGGAACCCCAAGTTTGCCCAACCCTCGCGTCAGGTTATTTCCAATCCGCAGTATTCCCATCTCCGCAACACACTCTGCAAAATCGTAGAACTCATCATACAACGATTCATCGGCAAAGGACATTGTCCCCCAGAATGATTGTCCTTCATTGAGGACTTCACGATTGTAGAGGATGCCTTCTTGAACAGTACCTGTCTCCCGACTGATTCCCGTCCGGGTCAACAAGCGCGTCTTTGCCTCAGATTTACCAATCTTGGTAATGTCGTCACCGCGCCGATAGAAGCCAGAGAACGCATCGAGCAACTCAGAACATTCGCCTTGAGCATCGGCGTAGGCGCAATTCCTATGTGGGTTGAGAATGTCAACCTTTGTCTGCCTACTCAACGCAAACAACCCCCAATCAATGAGACTATCCATGACACCGTGACGGTCTTGATCGCCTTCATCTACCTTAAAACGGAAGCCACTGAATCGTTTGCAAGAACGGGCGGTGTTCGGTATTGGTCTAATCGGTTGTTCATTGTCTTGAAGATCGGTGTTTGAAAATTCATCCGCCTGAAAATTTGCTGGATAAACATTACCAAAGCAAATTTCTCCAGAGAGAAAGAATCGAGTAAATTCGGTTTCATCATCACGAGTTTTGCGATACGCTGCTGCAAACGCTCCTAATAATGCGGTACCGGGAATATATTTGAGCGTCTCAAAACTTGCCGTTGAACGAGATACACGAAAATTTAGTGGAGATTCCGATGAAACGATAAGTCTTGCTTTCATTCTGCCTCCTCCTGTGCCACTTGATAGTATTCCAACTCACTCAGACTTTTCAATAAATCTTCAATTTCAATTTTTGCGTCATTGACTTTCATTTTTTGAATTTGACAGGCATACTTGCCCATTCCCGTTGATTTATTTGCCCCAATTCGGTCACTAGCGCAAATTCCCGCAACGAGCAACAGCAACGAATAACTCCATTTATTTGGATCAATGTGGAACCCTTCGAGGTAGCCGTAAATTTGTCCTTCAAAGCAGAGTGCCTTGATGCCAAACTCACTCTGGAATAGGGCTTGTTCACGCACTGTACCGAGAAGTCGAGAGATACTCGTTTGCGTGCGTGCCTCTGTCTGGAGATGGATGTAGCACTTTGAACTTTGAGAACTATCAAAGAATTCTTGGTCTTCTCTAACCATTGTCACATTGTCAAAATAGAGTTCACCCTGCTTATATCGAGATCCGAAGATACGGTCAACGATGTCGATATTATTGCGGAAACCGGCAATCGCTCCTCGGTCGTCGTGTGGACTGACAGTGCAAAGGCCAGCAAGTCGGGCAATTTGCTCACATCGTTCTCGCAATACCCCTTTCAGAGTTGAGCCGGGAATATAGAGATAATCATTGGCATCTCGACAGACACTGCGGTCTAACAAATTGCGACGCAATCCAGTCCCGAAATGGAAAGGGGTTTCAAATTCGATGTGATAGTCAATGTTAATAAAGTCTCGTGTCATGAACTTACCTCACTTTTCTGCGATGAAGTCGTAAAGTTCGATGAGATCTAGGAAAGGAGTAGAACAACCGTCACCATCTCGGAACCAGGGAAAAAGATAAGGAGGTTGATTGGTAGCAAAATGTTCGAGAAAGTCTATGAACATCCGTGGTTGTTCTTCATCCTTTGTGCTTTTGAGAAATGTCAATCCTTCTAAAAATGACTGATTTCTACTTTGGAAAATCGCATCCTGAAGTCCCTTAAGTTTTCCACGCGGAAAATTTTCATCTTTCAAGTCGCGAATTTTCTTAACGATATATCGCAAATCTTTCAGGCTGTAGGGACGAATCGTTCGATAGAGATTTTGGTCTTCGTTGATAAGCGTCTCTCTATAATAGTCGTCAAAATTGAGGCTATTGGAATTACTCACCGCGATGAAATTGATTAGACCTTCCTGTGCTGTCTCTTGTCCATGCCATTTGCGTTTCGCGGCTTCTTTTTTTGCGAATTTCAACGCCCCTTCAGCTAACGTCAATAGACTTGAAAATGGAAACGTCGTATGAGCGATAGCCACGCCAACCGATAGCGTCAACGATTTGTCTAAGCCCGCTTTGGTGAGTTTATTGAACCTCTCGGCGATTTTCATTGAAACCTCAATGGCTTTGTGTGCCGTTGTGACCATGACCAAGTCATCACCTCCAAGCATCAGAATGTCGAACGGGAAATGCTCATCATTGGGATCGGGAGATAGATATTCACAAATCGCCTCTTGCACTGCCCGATAAATAGCGTCATCAACCACTTTAGAAAACTGTTTGACTTTGGCCAAGTTGTCCAATGACTCCAGTTCCTTGCCCATGCTGTCCCCATCAGCATAAATAAGTCCCATGTAGTTTTTAGGTTCAGACATTTCGCCCAAATCATTGAAATCTTCAGGACGGTTTTTGCCTGTCATCTCATAGCCTTTCGCCTTCAGGTCATGTAGCAAGCGATGCCAAAGTTTGTGTTCTACTTTATCTCGTTTATTTTTGCAACTCCCGCAAAGCAATTCAGCTTCTGGATTTGTAATGCTTTGACTCGCATACTGTTCTCCACAAGAATCGCAGGTTCTCAAAAAGGGATGCGTCAAAAGCAACTGCTTCAGAATATTTTTGTCCTTTTTCAGACGGAGGCGATAGGCAAGCGTTTGAAGATAACATTGAACGGCATCTTGATTTGTAAAGTCGTCAGGGAGTTCTATGGCAGCACTTGTGATAGAACCAGTCCGCGTCTTCAAGTGATACTCCCGCTCTACTGCCTGCATCAGAGCCTCTGCGGAGGTATCCGGTACAGTAAACAGCCCAGAGCCGCCGTTTGCATAAATTCTCTTTGCATTGAATTTACGACTCTTTTCGACCATATCTGAACGATTCAATTCATCAAGAATCGCGCTTGCCCCTCGAATCTCTTTGAGCTTCCCTGTTGCAAAAACGTATTCTTTGATACGGTCTGTATCAAATGAGACTAATTTCCATCCCATAAAATTTCTCCCTTTTAACATTACTTGCAATGCTGCCTTGCGATAGGGCACGGCTTGCACTCTAATATCACGCATGCATGCTATGGTTCAAGCCAACGGCAATCGCCTTGTACAAACGGATCGCTGTCCTGCTCGGCCGGAGGGCGGCGCTCAATGAGCGCGAAGCGTCTCACTGAGCGGTCCAGCTTTTGAGCCTCTTCGGTCAGGCGTTGCACCACCAAGCCCATCAGCGTCGTGCCACCGGTCATATTGGCTATGACCTCGTCGGCACCCAACAAATAGGGACGAGCCTGTTTCACTGCTGCCTCAATTGAAACTTGGAGGTGTGGTCGAGAGTTGCGCCGGTTCGTTTTTCATACCCACTTCGGAGGCCAATTCACTCAGAATGGGCAAAAATTTTTCTTTGTCCACGAATGCACCCGCTGCCAGTCCGATTCGCTCACTGGACGAAAACCGTGAGCCAGTATCGAATTGTTGCGTACTTCAAGTAGATCGAGTAGTTCTTTCCCGTGATTAGTGACAAATTTTTGAGCAGGTCCCGGCACGCGATCTTTCACGACTTGCCAGGCCTGCCAAAGCCCGATCTTGATTTTGCCGTCCCGCCTAGGGGTCACGTCAGCGTCCTCTGGCAACAAGTCACTCGGAAAGTCCGCTGTGTCAGCATTTAATTCTTTTCGCAGTTGCCATTGGGCTGTCCACTCCATCAGGCGATACCACCGCGCAATCGCATCGTCGAACCGGCCTTGGACCGGACGGCGTGAAGACCCCTTGAAAGCCACGGCGCGAGAAGCGGCCGTGGACGCGTCCAAAACCCTCGTTGTGCCCACAGACAGCACAGCATTGGTACTGTGAATACAGTGGCGCAACCATGCATCCAAGTCCATACCCGACGGACGCTTCATCAGCGGCGCAACAGGAAGCAACCTCTAAAAATCCTTTTCAATAAAAATCCTTTTCAATCCTACCCTAAGAGGCGGGTAGCCAACCCGCGCGCTTGATCGGCGTGCCGCGATTCAATTGCCGAGATTGGCACAGCAACCACAGCCGTGGATTCGCCAAGGGCATTAAAAATCTCCAAAATTGCTCCTTCTTCTCCTCCCGTAGGATGAGGAATATACTCAACCACGACAGCAACATCCCCTCGTTTTAAGTTTTCTTTCGGTATGTTGCGTGTGAGTGCCACTTCTGCATATCGTTTTGGTTTTGTCATGGTTCATCCTTATCTGGTTTTAGGGTCACAAACCTGAATTTCTCATCTCCAGTGAGTACAATCCAGATTGTTACAACAGATAGTGCGCCACTTTGGCTCACCAATTCACCCCTTACACTATAGAATATACCATATCTGTTTTCTCTTTCCCGCACAGCGTTATTTCGAGCAATTAAATCGCGGATGGCCTGTTCAAGATCAGCCGGGTTTTCTTTTGTGAATCCTGCTTGTGCCAAAAATTTTGACTTATCATTACGCGCTCGTGGAACAAGTAAATACTCGGTCAACTTTTCTAAAGGAATAACAACATCGGATGGCTCTATCATCATGAGTTCTCAAGCCCACAAATTAGTTTGGTGTTTTTCGATCCGCCACCGGTGTTTAGAAAAGCTGATATTACGCAGTAAAAAAAATACCGCTACGTCTCTCACCTAAAAAATAGGGTCCTAATAGATCGCTGGCAACCCCTAAAAATCCTTTCAATCATACCCCGTTGGGTCGTCCCGCCTGATACTGGACTACGAAAGGACGCGAAAGGAGAGTTTCAATCCCCCAATAGGCGGGTTGTCCTTCCAAATAATTTGTTGATGCAACCCTCAGCAGGTAACGCAAAAATGGGGCGAGAATAACCCTCGCCCCATTGCTCATGGTCAAATATGTGGAAGCCAAACCCGCGACCGCTGCTTCCGAAAACCCGTGCATCCAACCGATCTCATGCCGCTCACACAATCACATAGTTCTCGCGCTTGGGGACGGGATGCTCGCGTTCAGAAATCCCTTCAACCCGTTTTTTACACGCGGCACACAGATGATAATAACACACCCGATCATCTTCGGGGTCGATCACTTCTGATAGTTTGGACCGCAACTCAACAAAACGCCGCTCGGGCAACTCGCATTCAAAGACGCTCTTCTGCCGCCGCGACCCGTAATCCTCCATCATCTTCATCACCCGCCGCAACCTGCGCGCATCCGCAATATCATAAGCCACAACCACAAACATCGCGATCTTCTCCAAACACTACACTGGGTAATACAACAGGAATGATCTTTAATAGACCGCAGTCAGGCTAGGCAAGCATGCCAGTCATTTAGATCAGCCACAACACTGGGTAATTCGGCCTGATCATTCGCAGTTGTAAGCACCTTAAACTTCACGCACCAAGTTCCATTTGAGTATATGCCTTGGACTTCCCCATTCGCCATCCGGAACCGGGTTGATTCAGGTAGATCCGGATTCCAATACGTTGTGTAGCAGAATCGGACGTAAGGCACTTCATCCGTGAGCTTTTGCAGGAATTTCAAAATGGGAGTCCAAGCATTTCCGTATCCGTGTTTGTGCAGAGTGGGCGGCTTCGTTTCGACCGCTGTTGCTTTACGTGGAAGACTGTGGGCCTTTATCTGCTGAAAACGGGATCGGAAGGTCTCGTGAAAAATCTGACCCGTTGCCGAGAGTTCCAGATAAACCTCGCCATCAATCTCCTCACGGTTGACCAGAGGCTCAAAGCGTTCATCCCAATCCTCCTCAAACTGTTTCCACGGCTCACAAGTATTGGGCTTGTCAAGTGCCATAAACATGCCGCTGGCCTGCTGCCAAAGCGAAAAATCAAGTGCCACTGGCATAGGGGGAAAGGGGATAATGGCATCAAAGCGTTCATGTTTGTAATACACCGGAATATCGAGTGCCTGGCCCATCAGCACGGCAATGGCAATTTGGGCTTTATAGCCACCGGTCGCGTTAATCGCGCAAAACTTTGCACCACCCGTCTCACGCACCAGTTCACCAAAGATTTTTGCCAAGTTGCGTAAGCCATGGGTCTGGAAAGCTCGCAGATTGTCGTCGCGCAAGTCATCCACGCGATGAGTCGTTACCCGCCAGCCATCGGTTTTGAAGTAAGATTGTAAAATTTGGGCGATCGCATGCCCGTCATCCGTGTCGGAAAAAAGCAGATGGAGTTGGCCTTTCTCAATCTTTCTCTGTGTGAGGAGATCTGTTACCGAGTTAATCTCTGCGCCGCAGAGCCGTTCGGTTGGCGCGATTTCATACAATTGGGTCGCCACCTCTGACCAATTCTTCATGGAATACGCCTTGGCCAAAGCGGCCCGATTCGGATCAGTCTGCGGCGTTTTTATGAGATTAGACAGGTTGGGATATAACAAACTCGTCCCGATGGTGCAGAGGAGCGTATGGGGTTTTAGCATAGGGGACCTCTGTATGTCACTTGAAAAGACTGAACTGGAAAAGCATTACCAGAGTTTGACGCGCCCACATGTCATCAGGGAATGACACGGGTCACTCTACCTGTATTGTCCACGCCTTGCACTTTTACTTTTACCCGAACTCCCGATTTATGAGGGGCAATCTGTTGAAACTGCACCTCTTCATTCTGGTTATCAATCAGGCGCACCACCACAGTCCTGCCATCGTAGGAAATCACTTCTGCATTGACGCGCTGGCCTTTACGCACCTTTGTTTGCAATTCCTTTTGATCGCGTTGATGCTTTCTTAGTCGCGGCGTACGTTGTTCCTCGGCGGCACACTTCGGCTCAACGCGATAGTAGCGCATCAACCGCATGCTCCAACCGAGAAGGAGCAGGAGTTCTTTCGTCTCATCAATGTTGCGGAGATGTTTTTGACAGACATCTTGGATGTTCCTATAAAATCGCTGTGTCTGATGGCTTCGGATCAGTGAGTAGCGGCTATTCGCCATCCGCTCAAGCAGTAACTTGAGTCGCTTTTTCGCATCGTTGTTGTCCCGGTACTGTCGCATGAACGCGACGACTTTGCCAAATTCATTCGGATCAGTGCCCCGATCAACAAGCTCGGATGCGATATCATGGGCGATTGACCACCGTTTTTTGTCCATGAGTTGCCTGTGCATAAATGCCTCCTTTAGTACGGCCCGGTTGGACAGTTGCGGTCATTGGGATACTGGAGGATTCGAGCGAGTTCGGTCAATAAATCCTGCTTGATGAGCAAATTTGTTTCTCGATTGGTGCATTGGTGTGTCCACTCTTCCAATCGCCTACCCGTTATCGTCAATTCCGGCTGAACATCCCAATCCAAGTATCGGTCACAAGTCTGTTCTCCAACTTGAATCTGTTCGATTTGGAAATCAATCGAACCAAAGCAGACCGGCTTTGCACCACCGATCTTGAGCTTGAACGGGTGACTAGGATGGTGTCCTAACGCTGTCAAAAGCAAGCCCCACTCTGCCTGTGTCAGATTATCCACCTGCACGACGAAACGGAATTTCGATCTGACCTTGCACGCTTCAACGGGTGTCTTGCCTGACTCCACTCGCCCGTGCATGTAAAACTTGCGTCCCGGTATACCTCGTATTCTGCTTTGACAACGACCCGGTGCATAAAGTTCGGGTACGCGCAGCGTTACGATTTCCCCATGAATTTGCGGAGCATCTTGTATCGCAACATTCCCCTGAAATCCCATCGCCCCAAACATCCGACAAGCGACGCACAAGCGTTCTTTTTGAGGACATTCAGCAAACTTTCTCGGCACAGCTTGACGGGTTCGTCTGGAGACCTTGCAGACGCAGCTCTCCGAAATCGCCTCCACGACGCTCCGAATCGCACCTTTGAGTGAACTGCCGGGAATCACAACCTTTCCGCCCGTCCGCACTGCCGTCTTGATAAGTTTTTCATCCTGATCGAGGTCAATGATGCCACTGCCGACATAGATGGGCGAAAGTGCTTCAATCGTCCCTTGAATCTGTCCTGTCAGACGCTCTTCGTGGTATTGTTCATGTCCCGTTGGGCTTTGCCGATTGACGCGCTTGGGAAGCGGCATAAACGCAAACGGTTTTGGAGCGGGTGGTTGGGATTGTTGTCCTCTTCTGTGGTGTCGGTACTGTGCCATGCTCTCAACCTCCTCAAACGAAACAAGTGTAGCGCGTAAACCGGATGGTCTGCGAGTTGAGGTCTCTGTACTGAATTACCCGGATCTTTGGAAATTTACGCCACTGGATCGGATAGGTGAGTTTTCGGGGGATTCGCGTGTCTCGCCACGGTTTCGTTTCGCCGCCACCGAGCAAAAAAACCTTCTGCGATTCGGTTATATCCCATTGTCCGAGCGACTCGAATCCACTTGGCAGGTCTCCTTCAGATAACCAGAGCAACGCATAGCCGCCTTTGGGGGTATTCTGCCAGCGAATTTCCCCATTTTCTCCAAATAACCGGCCAAGCGTATATTTTTCAATTTCCGCCGCGTCGGGATGGCCTGATTTCCAATCGGTGATTTTATCAGGGCGTTGGAGTAGGTAGTACGACGGGTCTCCAATCGGTAGTTCCCCAAATTGCTTAATGAGCATTGGTAAGTCAGGCACTCGAGCGGTTGCAACAACTGCTGTTCCCATTTACCTATCCTCCTTCGATCATCTGATGCCAGGAATTGACGCAACCGACCCAAAGTGCGGTGATGTCCTCCGGTGTCTCGAAATTGAGTGTGGCACCGAAACCCAATTCATCCGCTCGCGCTTGAACTTCTGTATTAACGGTATCAGAATTGGGAAATCCATAAGCCTCCCAGTCGTTCACAAGCTCTCCTGCACCGACGACAACATGGTCGTTAAATGGTCTGGATTGACGCCCTAGGGTTTGCAATTGCTCATTCTCGACGATCGCTGTCGGGTAGCGAATTTCGACGCGCTTGACTTTCATATTCACCTGTCCTAGTCCACGAGATTTCGCGAAACCGATACCGACGCGCTGTTGGTCAAAATCGCGAATGGCGAGGGCGATGAGTGCAAGTTGCGCAGTCGTGAAGTTTTTCACCGTGATTTGAGTCGTAAATTTGCCCGCTGTCAGCACTTGAAAGTTAAATGGACCGACAGCGACCGAGCCGTAGACGCGGTCAATTGCGACGCTGTTGCGCTCTTCAAGCTGAATTTCTTCTAGGTTGACCGGATGGGCGTCGGCGATGCATGCACGTGCGGCGATGTCGGTGCTACCAAAAATTTGGCAGATCGTGCATGAGTTTTTGTAGATGGCGGAGGTATTTCCTTTGTGATTCTTTTTCAACTTCCGACATGGTTCCTTATCGTCCAAGGGGTTACACGCCCAAACATTTCCATCGGTAGGGCGGTCGCCGCCGAGCGTCCGAACAATCCGCTCGCAATGCGCCCGAATCGCGCCTTTGAGCGAGGAGCCGGGAAGATAAACGCTCCGCCCGCCCGCGTGGTACGTCTCGACGAACTCCATATCCGGCTTGGTCGGATCTGCGCCTTGGTCGCTCGCTTTGATGAGCACCGGACCAATGGGTGAAATCGCTAATTCAATGATGGCTTGGTTGACAATCCGTTTGTGCATCAGTTTCCTCCAATTTCTGTTTGACTCTGTCTTGAAACGCTCGTATCCACGATTGCCTATCGGCTGTTTTGCCCTCGTAGCCCTCGGTCAGGTGCTTCATGATATGCTGGTTATCAATATAGCATTCGGAGTTGAGCGAAAGCGCGATCTGTCCAAGCCCCCGACTGCTGCCTCCGCCGATGGTCAGTTCACCCTTCTCAAAGGCAGAGAGTCCAATATACAACATACCGAGTTGCCAATCGTCTGCATTATCAACAATTGCGTGAAAATCGAACCGGACGCCCGCGGGAACGACTTCATAATCGTAGAGTTTTCCTTCCGAAGCAGTTTCCGTATCTCTATCAATCGCAACGCCATCCCGTTGCTGATACTGATCGAACCAGAGTTCCCGTTGCACATGCAGGTCGCGGATTTGAAGCTTGGAAGCATACCACGATGATCCGAAGAGTTGGCAGACCCAACACGTCTGATCGAGGATTGTATCACTGAACCGTGCATCGCCCCACCGTTGTTTTTGGCGTTTTTTCCGAAGGTCGTCCATCTTCGTCCGTGTGATGCACTGCTCATTTTCATCGGTTGGGTTGCAAACGATGTGCCTATCATCCGCGAACCCGCGAGTGACGCTCTCAACGTAAGACCGGAGCACACCCTTGAAACTTGAACCGGGGATGTACGGGTAGTTCGCTGCATCCCGCACGACGGGAAGGTCTGCACTCACAGGAGATGTCGAGCGTCCTGCACCGATGCGAATCGCGGTCAGGGTTTCGATTTCGCCCTTCAAATTGAGGCGAGATTGAAATTTATCAAACATTACCTGCCTCCCCTCTCTCTCACGAGATAAACTTGGTAACGGACGAGATTGCCGAGGTAGAGTTGCATAAGCCGCTGATGAACACGCTGACTCCAAGAGCCGTCTAATTCAGTATTCAAGCGTTCACCCATCTTCTTGACAATCGCTTTCGACGCTTCGCCTAACGCATCAATCTTGTCAACCAATGCGACTGCGAATTTTTTATCTTGAAAGGATTTACTCCACATCTTATTCGCTCCACTCCGGCCGAGTTGATAACGGATGAAGTTTTTGGTGACTTCGATGCCGCTTCCGGGCTCTGTTGCTACGTCCAAAACGTTCCGAAATGGCGAGCTTTCGTCTCGGAGATTGTAGTCTTTCGCCATCTTCTGCATATCCGGGATGAGTTGTTCCATCTGCAAACCAATCTCTTGTTCCATCACCAGAATCTTCTGCTGCTCAGAGACTTGTCCTGTTTGGCTCATTTCGATTCCTCCTCATTTTTCAGCCAAGGGGCTGCTGCTTTAACCTTATCTCGCGTCCGAAGATGGAACGGGTCGCAAATCAGAATCTGTCCGAACCCCTCCTCACGACGACTTCCAATACCGCTATTTTCGAGCTTTTTTAATGCGGATACCCAAGAGTCAATCTCCGACGTATGGAACACGAAGACACTGCCCATGCGGGTGGCGAGGTCGGTTTCTTTCGGCAAACCCCACGCCGCGTTCCAGCCACCAACGTAATCATAGCTCGCAAAACTGCGGATGAATTTCGCAGGGACATCACAACTCGCCATCTCCTGAAGCATCGGTGCAGTGAGAACCATGCTCCTTTGCCAGCCATCTTCCGCTGTCAGAATTGCGTCAGATTGCAGAGCAACGCTGAAGTAGGTGCCCTCAAATACATCCATTTTGACAGTTGGCAAGTGATTATACGAATCCCACAACCGTTTCAGCGCATCGTTGAAACTGTCAATGCGTTGTTTCAGCGAATCCGAACGCTCACATTTTGTCACCTTTACGCGAACCCGTCCGAGTCCCCGAGATGTCCCGCCGCCAAGTCGCTGAACCTGTTTCTGTAATGTATCGACAACCGAACTGGCGAGATTTGAAGGAAGCCGCGCTGAACCGCTTAATATCGCTTTGGCGTATTCTTCATCTTTCTCATGTGACACTGGATCAACAGCAGTCAGGTGATAAAGCAGTTCATCCTCAGCCACCTTGCGCTGTCGATTGATGGCAACCCGTGTGAGCAACCGCGTGTTGAGTGCTCTTTTTTCTTTAAACTCATTCGACTGCGCGTAAAATCCGCCTTGTACTTCGACGAGACCATTGCAATGGGGACAATCGGGTTGGTAGAGCCAATCCGCCTTTTCCGAGACAAGCCGCTCGAGAAGCGTGTCGAAAATACCGTGCTTTTCATCATCATCATTTTTTAGAAAACCAGCGAAATCCTTACATCCGGCAGCCGTTGCTGGCAACACATTTGAGCCGGGATAACAGTTGCGGAAGATGCCGGCATTGTCACCGAGAAACAGTTGCCGGAACTTATTATCCGGTTCACCGTTCTCTGAATTTGCCAGCCACACCTTCGCCACAGCCCCGCGTACCAATCCACCGCGAATGTATTGAACTGCCTCAACAGCTTGTCCTGTGGGTTTGCGCCCGCCTGTGATAATCGGCGACTTCAGTGAGACTTCAATCGCTAACTCGGTGAAATCCTCTGAACCCGACGGTATTGACGTGCTGGCGTTGAGATTCTGTTGAACATCCTCTCTCCGAATTTTCAGCCAACCGAGTCCACGAGATTTCCCTGTCCCTATCGCATGAATGTAATTGAGTCCAGCGCGTAGCAGTTCAATCTGATCGTCCGTGACTTCACCGACGATTGTTACATCTCCAGAAAACGCGATGCCAGCATGTGATAGGCTGGTCTCGGTGAAATAGAGCCGTTGATCTTCTGCAACCCGTCGCTGCCGATTGATGGCCACACCGTTGCGAATTTCTGTCGATTCTGCCAAAAAATCCGTATCCACTATCAGATCGTCGACAAAAATTTTCGATTCCAACATCGGAGAACCGAAAATCTGACAGATGATGCAAGGGGTGTTATTGCACATCGTTTCTGCCCGTGGGCTGATGCAGACTTGTTGCCCTTGACCGCTCGCAATTGCTTCGCAGGCGTGCCGCCAAATACCTTTGAGTGTTGAAGCAGGGATATAAAGTTTCCCCTCACTTGTTTTAATCGTCGTCCTATCGGCACCTGTTTCGCTAGCACCGCTATCGCCGATGCAGAGCGCGGTATCAACCGTCGCCGTGAGTTTCCATCTCGTTTCAGCCATTTGATTCTCCATCATCTCCTCTTTGCCAATCAATGAATTCGTAGGCTTCGATCAAATCTAAAAGTAAGGTCTCGTAACATTTTTTGTTGGTAAGCATTGGATACCACGGTCCCAAACCATTTTGCCATCTCACCTCAAGCTCTCGTTGTAGTATTTTCCCTTTGTCAAGACGACTTAAAAAATAGAGATACTCAAGTGTTGATGTCTGGCGGCCAAGGCTGAGCGATTGCCGAAGCTGATAGAATTGCGAGCGTGGGAAGTTGCTTTCTTTTAGTGTTCGGATGGTTTGGATGAAACCACAAAGTTCATGCAAGGTGAATGGTCGCATGGTTAGGACATTTTCTTGATCAGTCTTGTAAAGCTGTGTGCGGAAATCGCCGAGTTCGCTCGTAATCATTGACAGTGATTTGAGCGAAATGAAGTCAACCGTCCCCCCAGAGTAACCAACGTTCGTTTTCAGGGTTTTTGCCCTGCTTTTCGCGGACTTCAGCAATTTGGCCGCGAGGTCTTCCATGAACGCAATCGGCGTATGCTCATTTGCAAGGACAAAACCGAGGGACATGCTAAATTTCGGCAATTTGTTATTCGCAGTATTTGTCCACTGCTGGCTTTGGTAACGTTGCGATTTTTCTGGACACTCAGCTTTTTCGTACACTGCGCGGCTCATGAATGCGCTATCGAAGTTGACACCGATTTGGTGTACGATTTCAAACGCGCTATGGCCCGGCACGATGAGCATGAGGTCGTCGCCGCCGATGCTGATGATTTCAAATGGAAAAATATACCGCTTGCCATCATCTTCGATCCATATCGGTTTGAGTTTCGCCAGTGCCTTAAATGCTGCCTCTTGCATTGCAAGAAAAACCCGTTCGGAGAATTGGCGGTATTGTGCAGGAGTTCGGATATTCTCCAAATACCCACCCATATTGTTGCCATCTGCGTAGATGAATGCAACGAAACCGGAGGGATTGCTCGCCTTGGCGATGTCTTCAAGGTCTTGGGGGCCATCAACCTTTTTGAGGCACTCAACAGAATCAAAGTAGCATTCCACCTTTCCCGTCTCTTCAAGATAATTCTTAAAGAGCGAACACCAATCGGTTAAACTCCATCCTTCTTGAGCATCCCAGCTCGATGGACGCCATCTTTGCAGCACATTCAAATAGCGGTCAAGATCATGGGAGTCGAGATTTTTTTTTGAGACTCGTCCAGTCACATATTTTCGAGTACACGCCTCACATAGAGCTCGGGGCATATTGATCACTGCTGGTCTCCGTTCGCAACTCTCACATCGTTTCTGATATGGCCCGATTTCGACGTGAGTCGGAAGATCACGCCGTATGCTTTGATTCGTTGGTGTCGAATTTCCCTCTCGCCGCTTGAATTTTGTCATTGCCAGTTTCGTCGCGAGTTCACCGAAGGATTTTTTGGTACGGAAGTTTTTGTCCTCTTTTCCATTGAAGTAACTCTCCATGATTTGGCAAATCCCACTATCTTCATTCCCCACCGCCTCCTGAAATTCTTTAATCCAAAAACGATCCGGTTTCAGACCATATTGCAACTCAAGTAAGTCAAACATATCACCGACGGCAACGCTATTAGCGACGAGCGTTTCTCGGCTGTAAATTCGTTCAATTTCATCGGCAACAACGTGGACAACGGATGCGGGCGTAAAAGCGAGACAATCGCCACCAGCGGCGTATATAACGCATTCAGGCGCATTTAGGTCATGTTTGATATGACAGCGAAATTTTTTGCGAATTTCTATATAACGCTTCTCATCACTTTCAATCTGACGCCCAAACAGTGCCGGAATATCTTCGATATTGATGCGATTGAGTAACCCGCTCGCCCCCCGAATTTCAGGCAACCTCGCCGATTCAAAAACATAGGACTTAATTTTTGTCGCGCCACCCGATACAAGCCCCACTTGACGAACTTTCAAGTTGAAATACTGTTTTAGAGGATGTGCGGTGAATGACTTTGGGGCATCCACAGAGAGACGCTTAGAAGCCACTGTTTTCGCCGCATGCACAATACATTCACGCGCATCACCATCCGACTTTGGCTCGATGGGCGAAAGACCAGACCAGACGGCATCGTAGATTTTGCCGAGTCCATCGTCTTTCCAAGTCACTGTCAAAGCAGACAAGCGAAGCTGATTTAACGTTTCGAGGTCAGACCGGAAACCGTTGTCGTAACCAAGGCAGTACGCGATTGCCGAAGCGGTCAGTGCGTGGTCGGCAACCGTCGCTCCAAGGAGCGAACGGCACGGCAACCAGCGGAATGGAAGTTTGCCACCCTTTCCTTTCCATAACGTATGGAGCCGCGGTATGAGCAAATTAACCATGCAAGAGACACGTCCCGCGATGTCTTGATCAGACCAACCGCGAACATGCTCGGCGGTCTGATCAATTACAGTATTCCAGTCCTCCCGCGTGATACCAAATTGATCTCCTAAAATCAGATCCTTCCACTGACGATGCACGTTATTGATCGATCCACCTGTTTTCCAGTCTCGTGTCATATAACTCCTCCGTTTTCTGCAAATCACCTTTGATTATACTATCCGCATCTCATTCAAGGAATCGGTACCGAACACAAATCGCTTGATGGAAATGGCTATATAACATCACGCATGCTCTGGGTCAAGCCAATGGCAATCGCCTTGTACAAATGGATCGCTGTCCTGCTCGGCTGGGGGGCGGCGGTCAATGAGCGCGAAGCGTCGCACCGGGCGGTCCAGCTTTTGGGCTTCTTCGGTCAGGCGTTGCACAATCAGGCCCATCAGCGTCGTGCCACCGGTCATATTGGCTATAACCTTGTCGGCGTTCAACAGATCGGGACGTGCCTGTTCTACTGCATCCTCAATCTCATCAAAACCGCCGTGCGGATCGGTCAGTTCGATCCGTTCAATGTGCCCCTTAAAGCCCGCATGCTTGGCGGCGTCAGCAATGCTGCTTGCAGATGCGGCTGAACAAATCACCAGACAGGCATCGGGTTGGGCGACCTTTAACGCGGAGAACAACACGCCCGGTCGCGTGCCTTGCGGTGAAATCAGCACCTGACCCTTACCCCCGCCCAACAGTGGCCAGTCAATCTGATCTGCTTTTAGTCGATCCCAAAAATCCCGAACTGACTTAAGAGATTTGGGTGGATCTTCAAGTGCTTCTTTACGCATGCCGTGATGATGCAGGGCATTGCGTAACTCGTCCGTTAGCTGATGCCAGAAGGTGCCAAACTCTTTCTGCTCGGCCGTAACGATGCTCTTGAATGCCTTGTGCCTCGCAAATGCCCCAAGCGCACCCAAGCGACGCTCGTATCGCTGTCGATTAGACCGATTTAACCAGTCCACTGTCTGACCTGATTGCAGCATGGCCCAGGAGACCACCCATTCGCGCATCAAGCCAACCGCTAGCGGGAGTTGATCGCGGTCCAGGTACAAATCAATCATCTGAGTCTGACGCTTCAACTCTTTTTTATTTATCAGGATTGTCTTTTTCCAGTCTCCCTTGCTTGGAGCCTGTGCAAAAGCCGACCTGTCAGCCACCTTGGCAATGGCACATGTGAGTTCATCAGCAAGTGGCGGAATCTCAGCGAAGTTCATAGTGGCGAGATTCTGAATCGAATCACTGAGTCCCCAACTGGCCTTGCCCAATTCCAGCGGCAGAGCCGACTCATAGGCAAACGCATACTTTTCGAGCCACTCAACGGGAGCTTTGACTTGCTTGGCTTGGGTGCTCCGTTCTTTACCCTCATACCTGTCATCACTCCTGAACAGTTCTCCGGCTTGCTGATTTAGTCTCTTTGCCAGCGGCTTAATCAGGGCCGCAATGGGCGAGGTCGTCCCCTGATCGCGGAACATCCGCACCGCATAGAACCACTCCGGCAAGTCGAGCAATGGCTGCAAGTCAATGATGGGTTTGGGCTCGCTTGGCGGAGTTCCTTCTATCATGCCGTAGTAGGCACCGCGGATCGTCACGCTGCGAAGCGATTTGAGATAGAGCACCAAGGCGTAAAAGATGAACGGAAAATGCCGCAGCCCCTGCGTGACATCGAGCGTGAGTTCCGCGCCTTCTGGAATTTCCCGAGACACTTGCTCGAGAATTTGACCAATTTCATCGGAGCTACTGCCGTCGGGGATCGAAACCAAATCCGGGTCAAAGCCGAGGGTGGCGTTGATGCCCTGCTGAAATTTCGGCCACGTTTCAGCTTTCGCCCCTTCCGTAACCACCGCGACGACGCGAGTGGGCGGCTTCGGGTTGAGAAATTGCACCAACGCCAATGGGGTGAGCGACGCTTTGACTGTACGCTCACCCCATTGATATTTCGTTGGAATGGCTTGCTTCCCCAGGCTGGTCAACAAGACATGCGGCTTATCCGGCTTATCCGCGGACTGGTGTGTCGCTGTTTCCATGATGAAGAACTCCAAAATGAATGATGTGTACGACAATTGCTCAACGCGTCACGCCGGCCCCTTACGCCGATACAGAATCCCAGATGGCGAGGAGAGAATAGATAGGAGTGAGAAAAGAGAGGGGGTTCAATACCTACCCACTGGGTCACGTCTTCTGATATTCCGCGTTCCTCACTCCTCTGCCCTCCAGGCCCGTTAGGGTACTCGCCTTTTGTTTTTATCCCTCAGTAAGCGGGTAGTCCTTCCTAATTCACTTCGACAAGCTCAGTGACCCACACGCATCGGTGACTGAGCCTGTCGAAGTCAATACCCCAGTAAGCGGGTAGTCCTTCCTAATTCACTTCGACAAGCTCAGTGACCCACACGCATCGGTGACTGAGCCTGTCGAAGTCAATACCCCAGTAAGCGGGTAGTCCTTCCTAATGGAAGAAATGGATTGCTCAAACTTCAATTTTGACGGAACTGTTTCAATACCCCAGTAAGCGGGTAGTCCTTCCTAAAAATTTTTTGGTGAGCAATGCCGCCCATCAGCCACCAAAGTTTCAATACCCCAGTAAGCGGGTAGTCCTTCCTAATGTGCCATGAGGTTCATGAAAAGTTTTGGGCTGCCATTAGTTTCAATACCCCAGTAAGCGGGTAGTCCTTCCTAATAGGATGTTAGTTTAAGACCTGAACCGCCTCCCAGCAAAACGTTTCAATACCCCAGTAAGCGGGTAGTCCTTCCTAATGTAATGAGGTTCTGGTCTACGACGCAGATCAGTCCTATGAGTTTCAATACCCCAGTAAGCGGGTAGTCCTTCCTAATTGAGATCTCCGCGATGAAACGTTTTTGGACCTATGGTTTGTTTCAATACCCCAGTAAGCGGGTAGTCCTTCCTAATTGACCGGGTTAACACTTTCATCCAGCGTTTCGATGATGGTTTCAATACCCCAGTAAGCGGGTAGTCCTTCCTAATGCACGCTCGGGCGCCGAGGTCCGAGCGGAGCTTTTAGAAGTTTCAATACCCCAGTAAGCGGGTAGTCCTTCCTAATGTGAAAAAATTGAAACTGGCGGCGGCGCGGTCAACGCGTTTCAATACCCCAGTAAGCGGGTAGTCCTTCCTAATCTCGATAAGTTTTTCGGGCTCAACGCGGCGCGCCTGGGTTTCAATACCCCAGTAAGCGGGTAGTCCTTCCTAATTAATTGAGAACCAGCGTGGCATATTCATCGTCGCTCAGTTTCAATACCCCAGTAAGCGGGTAGTCCTTCCTAATTCAACGAGCACCGCCGCCCGCTTTTTCCCCATCGAGCGGGTTTCAATACCCCAGTAAGCGGGTAGTCCTTCCTAATTTGTATTGTTGGATGTGTTTATGGTAAACAGGTCATCCGTGTTTCAATACCCCAGTAAGCGGGTAGTCCTTCCTAATTGACACACATTGTGGGATATTCGACTCCCTACGCGCTATACGTTTCAATACCCCAGTAAGCGGGTAGTCCTTCCTAATCGGCCTATGTGAATGGGTTTGTCCAAGCTGATTTTGTTGTTTCAATACCCCAGTAAGCGGGTAGTCCTTCCTAATCATTTGGCGAGACAGGGCCACAGCATACTACCAAATACTGTGTTTCAATACCCCAGTAAGCGGGTAGTCCTTCCTAATCCAGTCATAGTTTTCGACGACTGCGACGCGGTCATGAAGTTTCAATACCCCAGTAAGCGGGTAGTCCTTCCTAATGGACGCGGACTAAAGTTTTGTGACGGTCGCGGCAAACTCGAGTTTCAATACCCCAGTAAGCGGGTAGTCCTTCCTAATTATTTCACTCCTTGTCTTTTGATCACATTGCAATAGAAGTTTCAATACCCCAGTAAGCGGGTAGTCCTTCCTAATCGGAAGTTCGCATTTCGTGGTTCCTTACCCCTGATTAGTTTCAATACCCCAGTAAGCGGGTAGTCCTTCCTAATTCAACGGCCATAACCAACCAAGTTTGCCATACACATCAGTTTCAATACCCCAGTAAGCGGGTAGTCCTTCCTAATCCAAAAAAATGGTTCGCCATGGCGAATGGAGCGACTGGTTTCAATACCCCAGTAAGCGGGTAGTCCTTCCTAATAGGCGCGGGCTTATTGCTGGTGTCGCGGTGATACACTTTGTTTCAATACCCCAGTAAGCGGGTAGTCCTTCCTAATTTTTTGGTTCGATACTATCTATTCAAAACTCTCTTTTCAAGTTTCAATACCCCAGTAAGCGGGTAGTCCTTCCTAATATATTGATAAGGGTCGTCGTGACAACCCCTTTAGTTGTCCGTTTCAATACCCCAGTAAGCGGGTAGTCCTTCCTAATCCCCTCCTTTCTAACTTGTTGAGCCGCAGGCCATTTGAGGTGGCTTTGCGACTCAGGGCATTTTGACAGACGATAGCCAATCAACATCGCTCTAACTATTGAAATGGCATTTGGATAGTTGCTTATGGGACAGGCAGTTACAAATTTGCGACCCAGAATGGGGTCAGGTAACGCGCCCAATTCCTCATTGCAGAAGCCATTATAAATCCAGTGTGTCACTTTGACAAGCCTTTTTTAAATTGGGTCGCAACCCGGTGCTCAAAAACCGTCCCCAACATCTCAACGCACCAAGAACGCGCTGTAGTGGGCTTCCTCGCCCAAGACCGCGCGAGCCAAGCGTCGCACTTGGTATTCGAGGCAACGCCGGTAAGAAATCCGTTCCATCCGCTCCGCGCTTACCGGGTAGATCACCCGGTCTTCGAGACGGCGCTGGTACGCCGCGATCAACCGCTTGCGGCTATTCCCTTGCAAAAAGACCCCGCCATCCCGCGCGTCAAAATCCTCGCGATGCACGCGATTGTGGTTGACCAGATCCAGCACCAGCGCGTCCACCAACACCGGACGAAATTCCTCCATCAGATCCAGAGCCAGAGAAGGACGCCCATAATCGACCACGTGCAAAAAGCCCAGGTACGGATCGAGCCCGGCCAAGTAAATCGCGCCCTCCACGCTGTTGCCCAGCAGGGCATACCCAAAACTGAGCAGCGCGTTGGCCGGATCTTTGGGCGGGCGTCGGTTGCGCCCCTTGAACGCGAATGCCTCGGGGAAAAATCCCCCGAGCGCGCCAAAATACGCCGCGGTGCCCGCGCCTTCTATGCCGCGCAAGGACTCGGCAGTGGCCGCCTGCCCCACCTGCTGAATGCACCGACGCAGCACATGGGCCACGGCCCTCACATCCATCCCGCGCCGCCGCGCCAAGCGCATGACCAGGGTCCGCATATTGCGTAACTTGCCCTCCACCACGCCCCGCGCCACCCCCAGCCGAAACCGCGCGTCCTCGTAGCGTTTGAACTGCTGTTGCCGCAACAAAATATTGCGCCGCTCGGGCCCCACCAGTCGCCCTCGGTACCGACCATGGGCACTCAGCAAAACCGTGTCCACGCCCCGCTCGAGCAACGCGGCCATTGCCGGCGCAGAAAGCGCGATCGGCCCCATCAGCACCACCTGTTTCAGATCGTGCAGATGCACTTCAGCCAGCACGTCCCCGCGCCGCCGCACCTGCAAACGCTCGCCCCGGCGATAGACGCCCGCGCCTTGGTCCGTCACATAGAGAATCATCCCAAATCGATCTCCACCTTCAAGATTGGGCAACCACAAGGGTTGCCCCTACCCCAAGTCGATCTCCACCTTCAAGCGGCCCTCGCCATCGCGGCGCAAAATCCACCCGTCAGCCCGCAACTCGTCTTGTCCACTCGAGTCGAGGGCATAGCGCAGATCATCTTCAACGTGCGCCAACTCGCGGCGCAACCGCTGGTAATCCCGCTGCAAATTCACGTACTTATCCACCAATGGCGCGTGGCGATTCGCGTTGTGAGAGCGGCCCTTGGTAAAGGCCGAATCCAGATGCAACAGCGGGGAGGGATACCCGCCTTCGGGCAACTCAAACACGCACGCGCAGTTGACCGTTGAGGTGACTTCGGGAAGGCGCTGACGAATTTTTGGACAACTGATCGGATAGGGCGGGGTGCGGTCGATCTGCTGCTGCGTGATCGACTCGGAGTAATCCAAGCAGTGCCCCACAATGCTGTGGATCAAGCGCGCGCCCCGCTCGCCCAAATGCCCCAAAACACACTTGAGCACGAGGCGTTCGTCGTGCGTGAGGTGATGCGTGGCCACGGCTTTTTCCATCAGGGCGACCAAGACCTCACAGCCCTTGAAGAGCGCCTCGTATTCGGGAAACGCTTCGCGCGCGGTTTGGGCCGACCCGCGCGCACCGCCTTGCTCGGGCCGCGCCACCAAGCGGGACATCGCGCGTTCAAAATCCTCGCGCTCGACCTGTTGGATGCGTTGGAGAAAACCCTCCTGATCCCTGTACTCCTGCCCATCCACGTCCGTGAACAAACACCGGCGCCCGGTCTTCAGATGAATGCCCAGCGGCAATTTGATCAGATTGCCCAACTGGTCCTCCGCGACCTGATCCTGCTTGGGAAAGACTTCCCACTGGAGCTCGGGCGACGGGGGGCCGGCCCGCTGCACCACCGCCTCCAAAAAACGCTTCACATCCGCGGCGGGGACTGGCACCGCAAAAAAAAGCCACAGATGCACGCCCTTGTACCCGCTTTCCTCCACATAGACCGGCAGGTGCAACTCGTCGAACAGCCGCGCGAGCCGCCGCGCATCGGCCTGCACGGTTTCCCGAAGCCGGGCGTCAATGGGCTGACCATCTGCGAGGGCATTTTTGCGGATATCGATATCGAGCACCCCAAACAGCACGGTCTGGTCGGCCCGCACGGGGTACACGCCCAAGGTCGCAGTGCCTTGCAGGTGGAGTGCCAGCAGATGATCCGCCAGCGGCTCGTGTACCGGGCTGTACCCAATCCGTCCGGCCTCGTCTATCCACTGCCGCGCATGCACGCCTTCCCGCCCGGCGAACAACACCCGCATGCGCCGCGTGGGGGCATCCCCGGCCGGCACCTCGCCGCGGGGCAGGTGGGCCAACTCCTGCATCCGCGCCTCCACCACGCGAAGGCTCGTGCGGGCCTCCTCATTGCCCGGATCGCGCGCCAAGCCGCGCGCGTACGCGTCCGCGGCCAGACCCCACAACTCGTCTTCGGCATAGCACTGCGCCAACTCAAACGCGGCAGACGCGTGCTCGGGGCTCGCGCGCAACGCCCGCTGCAACAGGCCCACGGCCCGATCGCGCGCGCCGCGTTCAAGACACAACAAGCCCAGCCGGTACAGGGCCGCGGCGTGTTGCGGATCCCGCTGCAAGAGATCGTCATAGATCTGCGCGGCGGTTTCCAAGTCGGGCATCTCCTCCGCGATCACCCCCCACTCGACATAGTGTTCGTCATAGGGCAATTCCCCGCGATACGCGAGGCGATCATGCACTTTGTCGGGCTTGTTCCGCCCCAGCCACACCCGCGCCATCAATTGGTGCGCCGGCACACAGACCGGATCGACCACCATGACATCCGCGCACAGGCTCTCCGCGCGGTCGAATTCACCTGCCTCAATATGCTGTCGCGCTTGGCGCAACGCGTCTTGCTTGTCCATTCGCGCTCCTTTTGAATAGGCCTGCCTATCACCCCGATCCCAAGTGGCGCAAACGTCGCGCATCTCGTCTTTCGTTCAGATGGGGTCGGTTGTCACGTCAAACCTTCAGACTGGATTTGAGCGTGATTTTGCCCATCAATATCGCTTCTCTCCGATATATATTCAATAGAGACATGACCCAAAAAATGACGATCTTAAAGCACCCCATACATGTCACAAAAGGAACCCAAAATGAAACCCAGATTGACAGTCGGTTTGCTTTGTGAAGAGGCGAACCAATTTGCTCGTATTGAGTCTTCACGCGACCATGCCAGTTTATTCGGCGTCACAGACGGAAAAGCAGTTGGAACCTATGTTGAACATAAATTTCGGGAGTACCTGGCTCAAAGATATTCCTTTATGGAAGGAAGTTCAGCAAGAGGGATAGACTTCCCTGATCTAGAAGTTGATATGAAAGTAACCAGCATTCGACAACCACAATCTTCATGTCCCTTTGAGTCTGCAAAACAGAAAATTTTCGGCTTGGGTTATTCGCTATTGGTGTTCGTCTATAAAAAGCAAGACGATCAAGCGTCTGAAACTGGACATCTTGAGTTTTTGCATACAGTCTTTGTCAATAAGGCGAGAACTGCCGATTACCAAACAACGATAGGTTTGAGGCAAATTCTTGAAAATGATGGCAATGAAGAAGACCTGATGGCTTTTATGTTTGACAGAAATTTACCCATTGATGAAATTGAAGCGGGTCGGATAGCTCAGGAATTGTTGAAAAATCCGCCCAATATTGGGTATCTCACGATCTCCAACGCCTTACAGTGGCGGCTTCAATATCGAAGGCTGATTGAACGAGCCGGGCAAATAGAAGGGATATTGAAAATTTTATGAGGACGAAAAATCGCAACAACAGGCAGACCGTGGAATTTGGCGACTTTCAAACGCCGACCGCGCTCACAGATGAGATCTGTCGTTTCCTGCATTCTCAAGGCGTGCGACCTCAAACCGTCATCGAACCAACGTGCGGTACCGGTAGCTTTATATTCAGTGCTATGAATGCTTTTGGGCACGCGCGAAAATTTCTGGGCGTGGAAATTAACCGGGCGTATTTGCGGCATCTCGAGCGAAAACTACCAGCGACAGATCGAGAACGGGTCGAACTCAGACATGAAAATTTTTTTCAACTCAACTGGGAAGATATTTTTGCTCGTCTGCCAGACCCTCTGCTCATAGTCGGCAACCCGCCGTGGGTAACCAATTCGGGTTTGGGGCGCATTCGGGGATCGAATTTGCCTGTGAAAAGCAATTTTCAAGGCCACAGGGGATTCGATGCCCTGACCGGAAAATCCAACTTCGATATATCCGAGTGGATGCTGATAAATCTGCTCGATATATTGCAGAACCGACGCGCGGTATTGGCGATGCTGTGCAAGACCACGGTGGCGAGAAAAGTCCTGAAACAGATATGGCATTGCAATTTTTGCATCTCAGAGACCCGTCTGCACATTATAGATTCCAAGGCCCATTTTGGCGTCTCCGCACCCGCATGCTTGTTGGTCTGCAAGACGGGCACCCCTCCTCAGACAAAGTCGTGTGATGTTTTCCAAGGCGTTGCAGATACGTGTAAAATCTCCGCGATTGGGATGCAAAATGCAGAACTTTTGGCCGATCCGAAAACATACCAAAAGTGGTCGCATCTCGATGGCAATGGGCTTTTCACATGGCGGTCAGGCGTCAAACACGATTGCGCGCGCATAATGGAACTGAGACGCGAAGATGGCACCTTTAAAAATGGTCTGGGCGACAGTGTCGATATAGAAGATGAATTTGTTTTTCCACTTTACAAAAGCTCGGATGTGGCAAAGGGAAAGACAAAAATGCCCGAGCGTTGGGTTTTGATCACGCAAAAAAAAGTCGGCGATGAAACCCGTATCATTCGAGAACACGCGCCCAAGACGTGGTTTTACCTCACAAAACACGCGGACAAATTGGACAAAAGAAAAAGCGCGATCTACAAAAACAAACCGCGTTTTTCCATCTTTGGCGTCGGAGACTATGCCTTTGCCGAGTGGAAGGTGGCGATTTCGGGGTTGTACAAAAGGATCCAATTTTCGATCATCCCACCCGCAGCGGGAAAACCCGCCATGGTGGACGATACGTGTTATTTTTTGCCGTGTACAAATCGAGATGAGGCGATGGTGTTCGCCGATCTGCTCAATTCAAAACCCGCGCGCGAATTTTTGCGCGCGTTCATTTTTTGGGATGCCAAACGCCCGATTACGGCTGACATACTCAAGCGTTTGAATTTCATCGCCCTTGCAAAAGTCCTCCACAAAGACCAGACACTCGCGCGGCATCGCCCCCCGCCCGACAGTGAAACCCACGAATCCCAATTCGCGCTTTTTTAATGCGAATGGCGCGGGATGTCGTGGCGCACGTTTTGGTATTTGACAGCCAATTCCAGACACGCGCCCTCCGCGAGTTGCCCCACAGTTTGGCGATAGATTTCCTGCCACGGCGTTTGGTGGACCAGGTCGGGTTGCTTCCAGTCCTTTTTGCGCCGCGCGAGTTCTTCATCGCCGATGAGCACATTGGCCGTGCACGTGTTGAGGTCAACGCGCACGCGGTCGCCCGTTTTGAGAAACGCGAGGCCACCCCCCACTGTGGCTTCGGGTGACGCATTGAGTATGGATGGACTGGCAGACGTGCCACTTTGACGCCCGTCGCCGATGCAGGGCAACTCGGATATGCCCGCCTGCACGAGGCGGTCAGGCGGGAGCATGTTGACGACTTCGGCCGAGCCGGGATAGCCCACGGGGCCGCAATAGCGTATGAAGAGCATGGCGTGTTCGTCGATGGGCAAATCGGGATCGTTGATGCGGTGGTGATAATCTTCAGGGCCGTCGAAGACCACCGCCGTGCCTTCCCAGGCGTTTTCATCACCTGCGCGCTGGAGATATTTTTTCCGAAAGTCATCCCCGATCACCGAGGTTTTGAGCAGGCCCGCTTCAAAGAGGTTGCCGCTGAGCACGATAAACCCCGCGTTTTCTTTGAGGGGCCGATCATAAGGCGTGATGACGCGCGCGTCTTCAATGGCAATGCCCTCGAGATTTTCGCCCACGGTTTTGCCGCCCACAGTCAGGCAACCGGTGTGGAGTTTGTCGGCTTTGGCGAGTTCGCCCATGACCGCGGGCACGCCCCCCGCGCGATAAAAAGCCTCGCCGAGGTACTCGCCTGCGGGCTGACAATTGACGAGGAGGGGGATGGCGTGACCAAAGGTTTGCCAGTCCGTTGCCGGCAAGTCATGCCCGATGTGTCGCGCAATCGCGGTGATGTGAACCGGCGCGTTGGTCGACCCCCCGAGCGCGGAGTTGACCACAATGGCGTTTTGAAAGGCTTTGGGCGTGAGGACTTTATCCGGGGTGAGGTCTTCTTTGACCATATCCACGACGCGCCGGCCCGTGCGATAGGCCATCTGCTTGCGCGCGCGATAAGGCGCGGGAATCGCGGCGCATCCGGTAAGCGACAATCCGAGGGCTTCGGCCAGCGCATTCATCGAAAGGGCCGTGCCCATCGTGTTGCAATGCCCCACACTGGGCGAGGATGACGTGACGATATCCATAAAGCCATCGTAGTCGATTTCACCGGCCGCATAGCGTTCGCGGGCCTCCCACACCACCGTGCCCGACCCGGCCAAGCGACCCTGCCAATGCCCGTCGAGCATGGGGCCGCCCGAAAGCACAATCGCGGGCATGTTGAGGGTGCAGGCCGCCATGATGCAGGCGGGCGTGGTTTTGTCGCACCCGGTGGTGAGCACGACGCCGTCGAGGGGATACCCGTGCAGGATCTCGACCAACCCCAGATACGCGAGGTTGCGGTCGAGCGCGGCCGTGGGGCGTTTGCCCTGTTCCGCGATGGGATGCACGGGAAATTCAAAGGGGATGCCCCCGTTGTCGCGAATCCCGGCTTTGACGCGGTCGGCCAATGCCACGTGAACGCGATTGCAAGGCGTGAGATCGCCCCCGGTTTGTGCAATGCCAATCACGGGTTTGCCCGATTGGAGTTCTTCGCGCGTCCACCCGTAGTTCATATAGCGTTCAACATAAACAGCCGTCATGCCCATGTTGTGCGGGTTGTTGAACCACTCTTGACTCCGCAGTTGACCTTTGACTTCGGAATAATCCCGCTGCATAGATGCTCCTTGTGTTTGTCCAATGCCTTCGGGTCAGGTGCTCGAGAGACGCTCGAGCATCCCGCCTCGTTGCGGCACTTGCTTTGGCGGATGTTCTGCCGCAGTGTGGAAAATCCGCCCGATGGCAAAAAATAGATCGGTTTGTCGCGATATGCAAGGAACAAAGCGCACTTCCAAATGCTTTTGACGCGGGGGATGACGGCATAAGCACGCGGGAATACATCGGGCTTGACATCCCAAAATATCTTTTGTTTATTACAACACGTTGCGAAATTTCAAGCCCTTCTTTCCATCATGAAAAAATACGGCGACCGCGCGGTGCGGCATCATCACAAAATGGGGCGATTAGCTCAGTTGGTTAGAGTGCCGGTTTCACATACCGGAGGTCACTGGTTCAAATCCAGTATCGCCCACCACTTTGATACCTCTTCGCCAACAGCTCGAGAGGTCAAATTGCAGCAAAAACAACTCGAGAAAGGTGCTCCTGGTCAGGGTAGCACCTTTTCTTTTTTTAAGGAGATCTCGCACATGAAAGAGAGTTTGCACAATTTGCTGGAAATTCAGAGAATCGACAAAGAAATCAACGCGTTGCACCAATCGCAAATTGACTATCCCAAAGAAATCCGCAGGCTCGAAGACGAACTGCAAAACGCACGCGATCAACTCAATGCCCAACGACAGCGCAGTGAAGAACTCGAGAAAAACCGGCGGGCACTCGAAAGAGACCTCGGCGCAATTGAAGCAGACCTTAAAAAACACCAAGACCGGCTCTACGAAGTAAAAACCAACAAAGAATACGACGCCTTGCAAATCGAAATCGCAACCCTCCAAGATCGCAAGGACGAACGCGAAACCGCGATTCTGGAAAGCATCGAAATGGTTGAAGAGATCGTGGAAAAACTCAGCGAGGACGAAAATTACTACCAAAAAATCAAGCGAGACCGGCGGAAACGCATTGACGAGTTGACAGCCAAACTCAATTCAATAGACAAAAATGTGCGCGCCTGGGAAAAGAAACGGTCAGCCATCGAACCCGGCGTGGAACGCAGCTTTTTGAACATGTACAACAGCATCCGCAATGTTGTCAGGGGCGGTATTGCCATTGTACCGGTTCACAAAGGGGCCTGTGGGGGATGTTACCGCCAACTAGCACCGCAGCGCTTGGTAGAAGTCAAACGCGCAGACCGCATCGTGCGCTGCGAAAATTGCGCGCGCATCTTGGCGTGGCGCGAAGAAGAGGGCGCGGCTTGACCGAACTGATCCTATTTATTGATGGGGCATCTAAGGGCAACCCCGGGCGAGCGGGCATTGGCATTCGCATGGAAACCGAAGGCAGGCTCTTGATGACGCATTGCGAGTACATCGGGCGAGCCACCAACAATACCGCAGAGTATCGCGCCCTCATCAAAGCCCTCGAACTCGCCGCACAGCGCCGAGCAAATCGGGTAACTGTCTTTTCCGACAGCGAACTCGTCGTGCGCCAGATGAACGGGCACTACAAGGTCAAAAGCAAAACCCTTTTGCCACTCTATCAAACCGCCCAAACGCAGAGCAAAATTTTTGACCGCTTTCAAATCAAATACGTGCCCCGAGCGCGCAACAAAGAAGCCGACCGCTTGGCGAATTTGGGAATAAAAAAAGACGACGCCAACGCGTCGAAAAAACAGAAGGCCATTGACAAGCGGGCCGGATGGTCGCGTCCCTTTTGGGATGAGGAAAGTCCGAGCTCCACAGGGCAAAATGCTGGGTAACGCCCAGACGGGGCGACCCGATGGAAAGTGCCACAGAGAACAGACCGCCAGCGGGTGCGGTAATTCGCACAGCGGGCAAGGGTGAAACGGTGGGGTAAGAGCCCACCGCGCGACTCGGCGACGGGCGCGGCACGGTAAACCCCATTTGGAGCAAGGCCAAATAGGAGCGCAGAGATGGCCCGTCTCGCTATCACGCTCGGGTAGGCCGCACGAGGCGCCGGGGAACCGGCGTCCCAGATAAATGACCATCCGTTTGGGCGACCAAACGACAGAACTCGGCTTACAGGCCCGCTTGTTTCAAACATGGCGGATTCCCAAAAGGGGTCCGCCATTTTCTCAGTGGAGATGCGGGATGTCGTTTTCGGCAAAATACAACAACGCCGTGGCACGCAACAACAGCTTGGTGTGTGTGGGCCTCGACCCCGACCTGACCAAGTTGCCCGAACATCTCAAAGGCAAGCCCAATCCCATGCGCGCGTTTCTGATTGAAATTATCGCCGCCACGCGGGACATTGCGTGCGCGTATAAACCCAATTTTGCATTTTTTGGCGCGCGGGGCATCGCGGGTTGGGACGCTTTGCAACGCGCGATCCGAGCCATCCCCCAAGACCTGCCCATTGTGCTCGACTTCAAAGCGGGCGACATCGGCAACACAGCCAAACACTACGCGTACATGGCCTATCGACAACTCCGCGTTGACGCCGTCACCGTCAACCCGCTGATGGGAACAGATGCTATCGCCCCCTTTTTGGCCTATCAAAACGGCTGCGCGTTCCTCTTGTGCCTCACGTCCAACCCCGGATCAGCTGACATCTTGCGCCTCAACACGGACCGAGGCGCGCTGTACGAGGTCCTCGCCCAAAAAGCCGTGCGCTGGTCGCAAACGGGGCCCTGCGGCCTCGTTGTGGGGGCGACATATCCCGACGACTTAAAAGTCATTCGCGCGATCGCCCCAGACCTCCCCATCCTTTTGCCCGGCGTGGGCGCGCAAGGCGGGCAGGTCAAAACAATCGTGCAGCACGGCCTAAACGCAGAAGGCAGCGGCATCCTCGTCAACGCGTCGCGCGGCATCCTCTACGCTTCCCGCAACACCGACTTTGCAGAGGCCGCGCGACAATCTGCGGAAAACCTGCGCCAGATGCTGAACCGCGCGAGGCGAGGAGTGAGGAGTGAGGAGGGGAAGCGAGTATCAAGGCAGATGGACGGCGAGAGGTAGCAGTCAGCCCCCCCAACCACCACCCAAAGGCGAATCAGGATAAACTTCTAATGTAGGGGCGTGCGCCTAAAGCCTGTCTGGGGAAATCTATTGTTCCATGCCACTCATTCAACTCAAAAAAATAAGAAAATCCTACGGGGCACACGACGTGCTCACGGATATCCACTGGCAAATTGATCCGCGCGACCGCATCGGGCTCGTGGGCCCCAACGGGTGTGGCAAAACCACGCTGCTTCGGCTCATCACCGGAGAAAGCCTTCCCGACAGCGGGCAACTACACCGACAGCGCGACCTCAACATCGGTTTTCTCGAGCAGGACCCCACCTTTGATCCAGGGCGCAGCGTCATGGACGCGGCACTCGATGCCTTTGCCGATCTGCTCGCCATTCAACGCCGCCTTTGCGATCTGGAAAAAACCATGGCCGACGGTAAAAATTCCGACGCGGTGCTCAACGACTACGGTCACCTCCGCGACCAGTATGAACACCGCGGAGGGTATGCGACAGAAGCCCGTGCCAAAGCCATTCTCTTCGGCCTCGGTTTCCGCGAAACCGACCTGAAATTGCCAACCCGCGCGCTCAGCGGCGGACAAAAAAACCGCTTGGCACTCGCCCAATTGCTCGCGAGAGAACCCGACCTGTTGCTCCTCGATGAACCCACCAACCACCTCGACCTGCAAGCCATCGAATGGCTCGAGTATTTTCTTTCCGATTATGCCAGAACTTTTGTCATGATTTCTCACGACCGCACCTTCCTCAACCACACGGTGACCAAAATTGCGGACTTGGAACGCGGCACAGTCGAACAGTATTCGGGCACCTATTCCATCTACATCCAAAAAAAAGAACGACGCCGCGCGCGGCAGCAAAAAGCCCATCGCGCGCAACGAGCACACATCAGAAAAACCGAAGAGTACATTCGCCGCAACATCGCCGGGCAAAAAACCAAACAGGCGCAGAGCCGACGCAAAGCACTGGCAAAACTCGACCACATAGACCAGGTGACGCAACAACGCCACATCAAGCTTAAATTTAACACCACCACACGGGGAGGCGACCGCGTCTTGCAAGTTGAAAACCTCACCAAAGCATACCCCAACCGCCCCTTGTTTTCCGACCTCAACTTCACGTTGTGGCGAGGCGACCAACTCGGCATTGTGGGGCCCAATGGCGCGGGCAAATCCGTGCTCCTGAAAATTCTGCTCGGGCAACTCGCGCCCGACTCGGGCAACGCGATCAGGGGCAAGGGCCTTGAAATCGGTTACTATGCACAAACCCGTCAGGACCTCGACCCCAATCTGAGTATCCTCGAAGAAATAGGGTCGCTCACGCCCCATGTGCCAGAAGAGGAGATCAGGACTTTTTTGGGGGCTTTCCTGTTTTCGGGAGATGAGGTAGAGCGCGAGACAGGGTCACTCAGCGGCGGAGAACAAAGTCGCGTTGCTTTGGCCAAACTCATGCGCGTGCCCCTCAATCTGCTCGTGCTCGACGAACCGACCAACCATCTGGACATCGCCGCACGCCACGTGCTCGAAAGCGCGCTGGAGACTTTTCAGGGAACGGTGATCGCGGTTTCACACGACCGGTATTTTCTCAACCGCTTGGTCAATCGCCTGCTCGTGCTCCGCGATGGACAGTGGCAACTGATAGACGGCAACTACGACACCTATCACCGTCAGACGCGGGGCGCGGAAAGACTGACCGTGCAAAATGCACCCAAAACGCAAACCGACTATCACAGCCGCAAGCGCGCCCTGCGGCGCCGGCAAAAACGGGAACGCCGCGCACGCCAACTGGAAGACGCCATTACAGCACTTGAGGACAAAGCCGCGCAACTAACCGAAGAAATGGCCCGCGAAGATCTATCCACCGACTGGCACCGCCTCAAAGAACTGACGCGAGAAAAGGACGCTGTTCAGCAGAAAATGGATCGCTTATTTGCGGAATGGGAAATTTTGGAAAGAAAAAAATGAGAGGATGAGAAAAAATAAAAACCCATTATGCTGCAATGGGTTGCGTAAAAATTGCCTGCGACGGGAGGATGAGTGGTCTTTCAAATAAATTCGATTATATTTTTTTTTGAGTGCTTTTATTGTCTGGATTCCCGCGTTCGCGGGCATGACGTCCGTTGCTCGTCACCTCTGCGAAAGCAGGAGTCCAGCAGGTTAAGTCAACAAACTGATTTGAATAACCAATGAGTTTGTGCGCCCTCAATGGGCATAGCGCATCTGACCCTACAGATCTTCGCGCTTTGCAAACATCGCCATCAATTCGGCCTCTGCGGCAACTTTGCCATCCACTGTGGCTCTGCCATGGCCCTTGCACACAGCGCGGCGTTTTTGCCTGATTTCGACTTCGAGTTGAAGTTGATCCCCGGGCGTGACACGCCTTCTAAAACGCGCCCTGTCAATGCCCATAAACAAGGGGATCAGGTCGCTCTCCTGTCCATCACGCATCAAAATCGCAGCCGCCTGGGCGAGTGCCTCAACAATAAGCACGCCCGGCATCACGGGGTTGCCGGGAAAATGCCCCTGAAAAAACGGCTCATTGATCGACACATTTTTATACCCGACCAACCGCTCCCCAGGAACCAACTCGGTGACGCGGTCCACCAGCAGAAAAGGATAGCGGTGCGGAAGGATTTTTTCAATGTCTTTCACATCCAAAATCACGGCATCCTCCGACAATCAGTAGTCAGTAGTCAGTAGTCAGTAGTCAGTAGTCAGTAGTCAGTCCACCCCTGTCTGCCCTACCCCTGCCTGACGGCAGGCAGGTATCGGCAGGCAGGCGACAGGGCTTGCTTCTCGCCTTTGGGACGCAGGGATGGGCGGACTGACTACTGCCCGTCCTGACCCTGGAAGGGGAAGGAACTACTGCCCACTGGTTTTCGCCTGGGCCTCGAGATCTTTGACGAGTGCTTCGAGAACCTTATCGGTCAAATCGTGTATTTCCTTGGCGTATGCCAAAGCCGTTGAATTGAGCACAAAATCAAAGCCATTGTCTTCGGCGACTTGCTTGATAATCGCATTCACCGTTTGAATAATCGGCTCGGACAATTCCGCGGTCTTGCGCGCGAGACGGCCTCTTTGAGGATCGGTGGCTTCTTGTACAAATTTCTGCAATTCCTGTTGTTTTTTTAGAATGGCCTGCTGCTCTTCTTGTTTGCGTTTGTCACTCAAAAGCAGAGACTGGCGTTCATAAGTCTCCTGCATCTTGGCGAGATCATTTTGCATGGTGCTGATCTCGCGTCCGAGTTCGTCTTCGTAACGGTTAAACTCCTTCAAAGCATCTTGGTAGGGCTTGTACTGATCCAAAATTTTCTGCGAATCAATATACCCCAACTTGAGCTCTGCGCTAGCAGCACCGGCCATGCCAACCAGTGCCAGAGACAGCGCAACGGAAAATAAGCGACAGCGTGTCATCAAAAATTCCCTCCAAAAATAGAGCTTTTAGCGATCGGCGATCCGTTCCCTCCACCCCAGCACCCTACCAGTGTGACCGTCTCGCGTCTTGCCGCTGACAACTAATAAAATTGTGGACCAAATTGGAAATGCGTCATCATTTCTACGGGTTGACCGTCAACATGCCCGCGATCGATGCCCCAGGCAAAATCAAAGCCCATAATCCCCACCACGGGCGCCACAATCCGAATGCCAAACCCGACCGACCGACGCATATCCGTCAGGCTGATCCGATCCAGATTTTCCCAGGCATTGCCCGCATCGGCAAAAATTAAACCGTAAAACTGTTGGGGCACAATCGGAATGCTGATCTCTGCATTAAACAACAACTGCGTCACACCGCCGAGGGGTATGCTCCTGCTATCCACGGGGCCGACTGACCGGTCCGGATAACCGCGCAACATAGTGCCTTCAAAAATATCAACACCGCCCGGGGTATATAACTCTTGAGGCGGAACCCCATAGGGGCCATAACTGGCGACAAAACCCAATTGCGACCGCAGATTGAGTGCCAGCCGCCAAAAAATGGGAAAGTAAAAACTCGTGACAAAGTCGTGCTTGTGAAAATCGCGGTTGCCCCCCAAAAAGCCACCGGCCAATGCAGGCGAATAGGAAACCACACTGCCCGACGTGGGAAAAATCGGCAAATCGCGGCTGTCGCGCGTCAAATTCGCGCTGACACTGCTGGTCACATTGTCCGCATAAAAAGGATTGCGCGCGTCTGTGCTATCGGCAAAATTGATAAACGCCACCTTCTCGATCCGATATCCCCCGGAAATGCGCGAATAATCGGGCCAACGCAGCCTGCGCCCCAGGCGAAACGCTCCGCCTTCTGTGCGTTGATCAAAGGCGGCCGCACCGTAATTTGTCAGCCGCAAGGTGCTTCTAAACAGCGACGCGGAAATACTCGTGGGTGTGTTGCGAAACCACGGTTCGGTAAACCCAATGCTAAACGTTTCGCGCCGCGAGCCAAATTCCCACTGAAAATCGAGCTGTTGCCCATTGCCTCTAAAATTGGGAATCTGCAACCCAATGGTGCCGATCAACTTGTCGCGCTCGCTATACCCCGCCCCAATAGACGCGGTGCCCGTAGATTTTTCCTCGATTGTGAACTCCAAATCGATCTCTGATGTCTCTTCTACGGCAATGGGCTCGGGCAACACATTGGTAAAAAAGTTGAGCAACATAACCTCGCGCACGCTGCGCTCCAAAAGTGCGCGGCTAAACGTATCCCCGGGTCGCACGCGCAACTCGCGCCGAATCACGCGGTCCTTGGTCTTGGTATTGCCCGTAATCAAAATTTTGCGAATCGTCCACGGATCATTTTCGACCACGTCAAAATGCACGTCGATGACGTGGCCCTCCTCGGGCGTCTGTTGCGGAAAAATCTGCGCCCCAATATGCCCGATGTCCATATACGCGTTGTGCAACTGCTCCCGAGATTTTGAGACGCGTTCCTCGTTGTAAACCGCGCCCGAGTCCACCGCGATAAAGTGAAAAATCCCCGCATCCTTAATTTTTTCATTGCCCGCCCAACTCACCGCGCCAAAGCGGTAAATCGGCCCTTCTTCAATTGTAATATCGAGATACATATTTTTTTTCAGGGGGCCATAAGACAAACTATCGGATACAATCGCCGCGTCTCGGTATCCGTTTTGCCGATAAAAAGCCAGAACCAATTCCCTATCGTCCGGATAGGTTTCTTCACTGTATTTCCCCCCCCCAAACCACCAACCATCTTGTTTGGTCTCTTTCATCTGCTTGCGGAGTTGCTTCCCGGTCAATGCCGCGTTGCCGTGGAAACGGATTTTTTTTAAATTGACCTTTTCGCCCTCTCGAATTTCAAAAGTCAGCGGCAAGCGCCCCTCTTTATCTATCGCCGCTTCTTTCACATCCACTGTGGCGAGCAAATAGCCTTTTTTTCGATAGAGCGCGATCAACTTGTTGACCGCTCGCTTTTTTTCGCGCAACCGAATCAACTGATTTTCGATCAATCCCAACTCGCGCTTCAGAGTCTTGTCCTTCACCGCGCGGTTGCCCTTAAAAACCACCGCGCCCAAATACGGCACGGCTTTCAGGTCGATAATGACCGCCACGCCATCCGGTACCTTGTCCAAAAAAATTTTGATATCGGAAAACAGGCCGAGCTTGTAAAGATTGCGAATCACCCGCCCGGCTTCACCCGCCGCCAGATTCTGCCCTTCGAATAAACCACTCTGGGACTCGATCAAAGACGCCTCAACCCAATCATTGCCCCGAACGCGGATCTCCCGAATCACCGGGCCTTCTTGCGCGCCCACCTGTCCGCCCAAGAGTGCGATCACGACCCAAAAACTGTACTTGTAAAATCGTTTCACGTTGCAAAATACCCATCGAAAAAATAGAACTGCATTCCCGTTTAGCCTCAAACGCCCGATCCCAAAAAATGTTCCGACCGTACATCAAACGACCCGGACAACTGCCCGGGCCTGGTTGATGGTGATCGCGAAGGCGCGATCACGCTTTGTCCCTGTTCACCACTTTTTTCCCCACAGAACCGCCTGCGCTGTCTCTATCCGCCGGGTTTTCGCCGACAACATCCTCCCCGTTCGCATCCGCAAAAGTGGTCGGATCGTCTTTTTTCTTTCCCCGAATTTCGGCGCTGTCCACCGCGATTTTTTTCACGAGTGGATCCCCTTCAAAATTGAGGGCATTGCCTTTTTTGCTCACCCGAACCTTGCTGCCATCCGAGAAATGGCCCCTAATGATCTCTTCGGCCAAGGGGTCTTCAACCATCTTTTGAATGGTGCGACGCAGATGCCGCGCACCATACGTGGGATCATAGCCCTTCTCCGCGAGCAAACTCTTGGCACCTTGTGTGAGACGCACTTCAATATCGCGTTCTGCGACGCGAGCGTGAATTTTTTCGATCTCGATATCGACAATCCGAATGATTTCTGCCCGATCCAGCGCATTGAAAATCACGGTTTCATCCAACCGATTGAGAAACTCGGGATTAAATGTCTTTTTGACCTCCTCGTTGATGCGCTCTTCCATTTTTTTTCGCATCGACCTTTTGTCTGCCCGTCCAAAACCCAATCCGCCCGCCTTTTCCAAATCCCGAGTGCCCAGATTGGATGTCATAATCAGAATCGTATTCTTGAAATTCACTTTGCGCCCAAAACTATCTGTTAGGCGTCCCTCGTCCAACACCTGCAACAAAATGTTGAACACATCGGGATGCGCTTTTTCAATTTCATCGAGCAAGACCACCGAATAAGGGCGGCGGCGCACCTTCTCTGTCAACTGCCCGCCTTCGTCATAGCCCACATAACCGGGGGGCGCGCCCACGAGCCGAGAGACCGAGAACTTTTCCATGTATTCCGACATATCCACGGTCACGAGCGCATCTTCATCGTCAAACAGATACTGCGCCAGTGCCTGTGCCAGATACGTTTTGCCAATGCCCGTGGGGCCCAAAAACAAAAACGTGCCGATGGGCCGATCGGGGTCTTTGAGGCCTGCGCGCGTGCGCCGGATGGAGCGACACACCGTCGCCACCGCCTCTTCTTGACCAATCACCCGCTTTTGCAACTCAGACGCCATGTTGATCAGCCTTTCGGACTCGGCCTGCGCCAGCCGAAACACGGGAATGCCCGTCATGCTCGAAATCACTTCGGCAATGTCTTCCTCGGATATTTCGACCACATCATCTGTCACCTGCATTTCCCACGCTTGGCGTTTGGATTCGAGTTTGCTTTTGAGCGCCCGCTCGCGATCGCGCAACCCGGCCGCCTCTTCAAATTGCTGATTCTCGACCGTTTTGTCTTTTTGGCGCGTAATTTCGCCGATAGCGATCTCGAGGTTTTTGATATCTTCGGGCGGATTGAGCCGCGACAACCGCGCCCGCGACCCGGTTTCATCGATCACATCGATGGCTTTGTCGGGCAAGTGGCGGTCACTGATATAGCGGTCGGCCATCCGCGCGGCCGCTTCAATGGCTTCGGGTGAAAATGTCACCTTGTGATGCGTCTCATAACCGTCTTTTAGGCCATTGAGAATTTCAATAGTCTCATCCACCGACGGGGCATCGACCACGATTGTCTGGAAGCGCCGCTCGAGCGCGCCATCCTTCTCGATGTATTTGCGATATTCGTTTAAGGTCGTCGCGCCAATACACTGCAACTCGCCGCGGGAAAGCGAAGGCTTAAACATATTGGAAGCGTCCAGCGTGCCCTCGGCACTTCCCGCGCCGACAATGGTGTGCAACTCGTCAATAAAAATGATCACATTCTGACTTTGCTGAAGTTCATTCATGACGGCTTTCAGACGCTCTTCAAACTGCCCGCGGTATTTTGTGCCGGCGACAATGCCGCCCATATCGAGCGTGACCACGCGCTTGTCCAGCAAAATTTGCGGCACTCGCCGTTCCACAATGCGCTGCGCCAATCCCTCAATGATCTGCGTTTTACCCACGCCGGGTTCGCCCACCAGCACCGGATTGTTCTTTTTTCGTCTGGCGAGCACCTGTGACACCCGTTCAATTTCTCGATCGCGACCAATGGTCGGATCCAATTTGTCATGCCGCGCCAGATCGGTTAAATCGCGCCCGAAATGATCGAGGAAAGGCGTCTTGCTTTTCCTCTTGTCGCGCCGGCTCGAAGTTTTTCCCTGCAAAACGGCAATCACCTCCTCCTTAGCGGTTTTGTGATCTACGCCAAACGCGACCAAAATCTGTGCGGCAACGCCGTCTTTGTCCTTCAACAGCGCCAACAACAGATGGCTGGTTCTCACGACTTGGCTCTTCATTTCTCTCGCTTCATTGGCAGCAATTTCGAGGACCTGCTTTGCACGGGGCGTAAACGGCACTTCACCCATCGTCATTGAACCGCCAGAAGAAGCCACACTTTCTTCGGTTTCCAGTTTGAGGTTGTCGAGATTTAATTTCAGATTTACCAGCACCTGAACGGCCGTGCTCGATCCCTCGCGTATGATGCCCAGCAACAGATGCTCGGTACCGATGTAGTTGTGTCCTAGGCGCGCGGCTTCTTCGCGGGCGAGTTGCATCACCCGCTTCACTTGGTTTGAAAACATACTGTTCATCCAATACTCCTTTCGCCTGATCGCTTGAGAAATCCGGCGAAGCAATAGATTTTGATTCCCATTATAATACGGTGTCGCGAAAAATTCAACCCGTGTTTCTCGTTGTTTTTTTAGCGACGAGACGCCCGTCTTCCATCTCGACCACCCTATCCGCGCGGTCGGCCAGATGTCGGTCGTGGGTTACAATGACAAATGTTTGCCCTCGGGATCTCGCGAGGTCCCAAATTAATGCGTGAAGGGCTTCGCTGCGCGCCACATCGAGATTGCCCGAAGGTTCATCGGCCAGAACAACCGCGGGTTGCGTCACCAATGCACGCGCAACCGCCACGCGCTGCGCCTCTCCGCCAGAGAGTTCAGAAGGCAAATGCGCGAGCCGCTTTTCCAGACCCACAGCGCGGAGCAGGTGCTGCGCGGGCATGCGCGCGTCATCGGGCGAAACACCGGCAATCATCAGGGGCATCATCACATTTTCAAGCGCGGTAAAATCGCGCAACAAGTGGTGAAACTGAAAGACAAACCCGATCTGCCGGTTGCGAAATGCCGCGCGCTCGGCATCTGACAGGGCAAAGACATCGATCCCACCGATGACGACCGTCCCCGAAGACGGATGGTCTAACCCCCCCAAAATGTGCAACAACGTGCTCTTGCCAACACCCGAAGCACCGACCACCGCCACAATTTCGCCGCGAACAACGCCCAAGTCAACCCCTTTGAGCACCTCAACAGGAGCATCCCCCAACACATAGTGCTTGCAAATACCCGTTGCGCGAAGCAACTCATCCATGGTCGTCACGACTCTCTATGGGGCGCATGTGGGGAAACAGAATCACGTCGCGAATTGAAGGCACATCCGCGAGCAACATCGCCATCCGATCAACGCCAATGCCCAACCCACCCGTCGGCGGCATCCCGTGTTCCATCGCCCGCAAATAATCTTCATCGAGCACTTGCGCCTCTTCGTCACCCAGATCGCGCAGAGCCTCTTGATGTGCAAATCGCCGCCGCTGATCAACCGGATCGTTCAGTTCAGAAAACGCGTTGCCCGCTTCCCAACCATGGATAAAAATCTCAAACCGCTCCGTGAGGTCCTTCTCGCATCGATGGCGTTTGGCCAGTGGCGACACCGCGAGGGGATAGTCCGTGATAATGGTCGGCTGAATCAATTGGGGTTCAGCGCTCGCTTCAAACAACGCATTGATCAACACCCCGCGCTCGGCCCCTGAGTCAATATCGCAACCAAAACGCTCGCACGCGACTTTCAAGTCGGCATCTGAGGCGCGCCCCACATCCACACCGCTGTATTTTTTTATTGCGTAGAGCATGGGCAGGCGCGGCCACGGCGGTGTGAGATCGATTTCTCGTCCTTGGTATGCGATCTTTGTCGAGCCCTTCACCTTTTCGGCCACAAAGACATACAACGCTTCGGCAATTGCCATCATATCTGAATAATCCGCATACGCCTGATACAGTTCGAGCATCGAAAACTCGGGATTGTGCGTTCGGTCAATGCCCTCATTGCGAAAATTTTTGCCGATTTCATACACGCGCTCGAGCCCGCCCACGATCAAACGCTTGAGATACAATTCATCGGAGATACGCAAATACTGCGGCATGTCCAAGATGCGGTGATGCGTCACAAAAGGACGCGCGGAAGCACCGCCGTAAAGTGGCTGCAACACCGGCGTTTCGACTTCTAAAAACCCGCGTGCATCGAGGAATTGGCGAATCGCAGAAACAATGGCACTGCGCTTGCGAAACACCGCCTGCACATCGGGATTGAGTGCGAGGTCCAGATAACGACGGCGATATCTCAGTTCTTTGTCGCGAAATTGATCGTGTACGACGCGCGCGCCATCGCGCATTTCTTCTTTGGGAACGGGCAATGGGCGAATGGCCTTGGCCAACAACGCGAGGTCTTGCACCCGAACCGATATTTGCCCGGTGCGCGTCTTAAAAACCGGGCCACAAACGCCAATAAAATCGCCGATATCGAGCAATTTCCACAGCGCGAACGCGTCATCGCCAACCTCGTCGAGCCTGACATAAATTTGAAAGCGGCCCTTGGCATCCCGCAAATCGGCAAAGGCCGCTTTCCCATGACCGCGCGTCACAACCAACCGACCCGCCATCCGCACCTGATCTTCAGACGCGCTCAGTTCGTCAAAATCCGCAACAATATCCACAGAACAATGCGTGCGTTCAAAGCGATACGGGTAGGGCTCAATGCCCAAATCCCGAATGGCGTCGAGCTTTTGCACGCGCTGTTCGATCAGCGTTTGTCCCTCAACCCAATTCAAAACCGTGCCTCCCCACCTCTCTTATGTCCGTTGAAAATACTGCATTTATAGATCGTGTACAACTGCGACAGCAATTCACTGTCCTAACTTCATAATTGAGGTGATGTTTGCTTCAACTCTCCATACAGTCTGACACATTCCTATGGAAACCGCGATGTTCATTGCCAAGAGATATGGCCATTTTCAAAGAGTGGTTTGGCCCCTCTCCTCGGAGCACGGATTATTTTTTCATCTCCAGATGTGCCATTAATCACTGCAATACCAAACCCCGAGTTCCGCAAGTATAATTCGGTTTCATTCTGTTCGTTTTTATGCCAAGCGATAAATTCTAAAAACCATGGCCATGTAGATTCACTGTGCCAGATCTCCTCATTTGTCTCTCGTCGATATAAAACAACTGGATCACCCTCTGTGGAATGCTTAAAATAGTAATCTCCATCCGGAGAGAACATAATGCCCTTGTAATTTGTTAAAACAAGCCTTTTCGAATCTAAATCAAGTCTGAATACAGGCTCTTTCTTTAAAATATTATATACGTAAATTTGACCATCAAACTCAGCCCAGGTCAAAGACCGCAAGTATTTGGGTTGAACATCTGCAATAATGACCTCACTCATTCTTGCTTTTGCATCATAAATCCCTATTTGATTTGCAAAGTTACGACCCTCTCGAGGCTGATCAGTCATCATATAAACCAATGCGTTTCCATCAAGACTCCAGACATGATCTACAGTAAATCCCTGGATAACTTGAACTAGAGTATCACGTTCAAAAATCAATATATCCTGCCTTACATATCTTCCGTCAAGATGCTCACGCAAATTGACGGCCAACCTCCCGCTAGAGGCATGCCTGTGTTTCAATAACCGATAAGACTGGTTATTAACAACCATCTTTTCAACATTGTGCTTAGCAATACCAATTCTGAGCTTGGTATCAACATCTCCAATTGCAATAGCCGTATTTCCATGATCGAAAGTAAAACCATGATTGATCCAAAAAAATAACAAGATGAGCCAACCGAAATTAGTAATCAGTCTCATCTTTTTTTTTCTTTCATTCTCGACTTTGGCCATTTCTCACCCACTGATCGCCAATAAAAAAGATACGATCATCTGCACCGATCTGTGTCACGGCTTCAGTTGATTCTGTACCAACTCCCACACATTGCCATACATATCATACAGTCCCCAGGAGTTGGGCAATTTAGTACCAACGATTTGCGCGCTATCCACGTTTTTGCCCCACCATGCATAGTCACTGAGAGAATCAGAGTTACTTCCAAAGAACCAAGGTGTGGCTGTGCCTGCCCGACAGGCATATTCCCATTCATTTAAGGTTGGCAATCGGTATTTGATTCGCGCGTATCAAAAAGCGACCAAAGTATCGTAACTATAACCAATATATATTTTTAAGTCAAGCACCTCGCCTGCTCGCAAAAACCCTTGGGATGGCGTTCACGCGGGGCGCAGGCCCAACATCACGATAACAGCAAATACGCGTGGATAAACGGGTCGAGGTCGCCGTCCATCACCCCCGAAACATCCGAAGTCTCGAAGCCCGTGCGCGCGTCTTTCACCATCTGATAGGGCTGAAAAACGTAATTGCGGATCTGACTGCCCCATTCGATGCGCTTTTTTGTGCTTTCGAGTGCCGCGCGCTTTTTGTCTTCCTCTTCGCGCATGTGCTGATACAGTCGCGCCCTGAGAATTTTCATAGCCGTATTGCGATTCTTGTGCTGAGAACGCTCGTTCTGGCATTGCACCACAATCCCCGTGGGTTCGTGGGTAATCCGCACCGCAGAATCGGTTTTGTTGACATGTTGCCCGCCTGCGCCCCCCGCGCGGTACGTATCCACTTTCAGGTCATTGGGATTGATTTCCACCTCGATATCGCCCTCCGCGTCGGGATACACAAAAACGGACGCAAACGAAGTGTGACGGCGATTGTTGGCATCATAAGGCGAAATCCGCACCAGTCTGTGTACGCCAGATTCGGCCTTGAGATACCCAAACGCATAATCGCCCTTCACCTCAATCGTCGCGCTCTTAATCCCGGCCGTTTCGCCGGGCAACGTATCCAGAACCCGGGTGTGAAACCCGCGCCGCTCGGCCCACCGGGTGTACATCCGCATCAACATCTGCGCCCAATCTGCCGCTTCAGTACCGCCAGCGCCAGGATGAATCGTCAAAATCGCGTCGTGGCGATCCTCTCGATTGCCCAACATGTGCTGCAACTCGAGCGCGGCCAAAGCTTCACCTGTCACGGACAATTCAGCGGCGACCTCTGACAAAGACTCGGCATCGCCCTCTTCGCGCGCCAGTTCAAAAAGCACGCCCAAATCGGCCACTTGCCCATTCAAATTTTCCCAACGTTCAACCCAGTGTTTCTCGGCATTGCACGCGTCAATGACCTGCTGCGCGCGTTCGCGATCATGCCAGAAAGCTGGTGCTGCCATCAACTTCTCAAATTCGGCAATTTTTGCGCGGCGTCGCTCGAGGTCAAAGATACCTCCCGAGTTTATCCACGCGCGCGCGATAATCCGACAGGACGACTTGCAACTCGCGCCCTTGCATTTCTACGGCCATGATGTACTCCTTTCAGTGGTCAGCCCAACCAGTCCCCAGCCTCTCTTTACACCCTGCACGTCCCTAAACGCGATAGACAATCGCCCCTGGTTTGGGGCGATTGAGTGGACACTCGGCAGGACACGCCCTGTTGCAGGGATAGCGATCCTCTAACGCAGCCCAAACATGAGCCACTGCGCGATCCAAGGTGGTGTGAAATCGGTCTCGCCCAATCCCCTGGCGCATGTCCGCGCGGTTGAGCGCATCTACGATCTGTTTTTTGGTGCGTGCAAACAGCACTTCAACGCCGGCCTCGTGCAGCCGTTGCACCACGCGAACCAGCATGTCTTCTCCCGTCGCATCGATCTCATTTATCCCTTCGGCATCGACAATCACATAGCGCAATTTGGGATCGCGAATCCGTTCCAAGACCGCGTCTTCAAAGGCCCCTGCGCTACCAAAATACAAAGAGCCATCAAATCGCATGGTCGCCATTGCATCGCACAGTTCCAAATTGTGTTCGACTGCGTCTCGGAACGCGCCATCGGGATGGCGGGCGAGAAAGGCCACGCGCGGTTTCATCGTGCGATAGAGATAGAGTGCCAAAGACAAGATCACCCCGATCAAAATCCCCTTGTCAAGGTGTGGCGCGAACAGAAGGGTGAGCGCGAATGACGATAGGGCAACCGCGCCGTCGTGTTTGTGTACCCGCCACGCGCGCACAAGGGGTTTGATGTGAACCAACCCGGCCACAGACACCACGATAACTGCGGCCAAAGTGGCCAAGGGCATGTGGTATAAGAGTGGGGTGAAGAAAAGCAAAAGCAGGATCACCACCAACCCGGCAACAACAGACGCAAAGCCGGTTTGCCCGCCGGCGCGCAATGTGACGGTGGAACGAACAAAAGAGCCGGAAACCGGAAAACTCTGAAAAAAACTTCCGGCAATATTGCTCAGGCCCTGGGCGAGCAATTCGCGATTGGCGGCAATGCGCTGGCGCGTCTGCGCGGCAATCGCTTTGGCAATGAAAATGGTTTCCAAATACCCAATCAGTGCAATGGTGACAGTGGCGCCAAACAGCGTCGGCATCACGCCCCAGTCAAGGGTTGGCACGGCAAATGCGGGGACGCCTTGGGGGATTTTGCCCACGACCTTTCCGCCGTAATTTTGCTCAAACCCGATGAGCCACGAAACCCCGGTTGTTGCGATGGCGACGATCAGCACATTGGGAATTTGCGGGCTGATGCGCCGCAACAGAAACAACAGGGCAATAGCCGATATGCCCATGATCAGAGTCGGCGCGTGAAAACCCCCTGAAATCACATCCCACATGCGTATCATGCGCTCGTAATGCGCGCCCCCGCGCGCGACCGACACGCCGAATAACTTGTCAATTTGCGACGTGCCGATGATGATGGCTGCTGCATTGGTAAAACCGAGTACCACCGGATGTGAGAGAAAGTTCACCAACACCCCCAGGCGCAACACCCCCAGCCCAAATTGCAACAGGCCCACCATCAGGGCCAGCAGAATGGCATAGGCGATATACGCTTGTTCGCCGACAGATAGTTGCCCCAACTCGGAGGCCACCATCAATGCGACGAGTGCCACAGGGCCAGTAGAGAGTTGGCGCGAAGACCCGAACAGCGCGCTGACCATAATCGGCACAAAGGACGCGTAAAAGCCGTAATAGGGCGGCATTTCTGCCAGTTGCGCGTTGGCCATAGCCTGGGGGATCAACACCAGCGACAGGGTGACGCCGGCCATGATATCCGCGCGCAGGACGCGCCCATCCTTGAGTTCGCCAATCCAGTTGAGAAAAGGCAGATACCGACGAAGTATTTGCTGCGATAACATGCGATCTTCGATCCGCTCCATTGTGGTTGCTCTCCCCCTTAATCTGTCCAACGCGAGCGGAAAGTGCAAGGGGAAAGTCTCTGCCACCCTCAAAAACCCTACACAGACCCTCAATTTGGCATTATATTCGCAACGACAATGAAAGCCATTTCCGAGCGAAGTGGCTTTGCTATTCACGACATATTGTTTCAGATAGGAATTTACGATGCCCGAAACGCAACCCCTGCCACTGCCTCCAAACTTCAATCCCGAAACCCGGATGCTCGCCCGGCGGGAAGGTGATAATATTTATCACGCGCCCCGTTTGGCCGCTGAATTTGCCAATGTCCTTCTAGATAATGGCACCCGCGAAGATATCGACTTGGCTGAAAAAGTACTCGAAGCCGTGCTCGCGTGCCAAGAGGTCCGTGAGGCAGACCCTCATTTGGGCAACTTTTTTTGGGAGCGCGAAGACGAAGTTATCGAAGACCTCAACGCGGTGCAGTTCTGCCTTTTCCAACTCATTCCCCTGATGATCGCGCATCGAGATATCCTTTCTGATGACTTGCAAAACCGCATTCTTCAGAGCATCCGCTTGGGCTTGACGGATTTGGGCCGCAATGCCCCCCTCCGCTTGGTCAAACGCGGCACCCATCTCTTTCTCGAACTCTATAACTACCTCGGCCCGTCCAAGACCTTCTGGGAGCAGGGCCATCCCGGCTCTTTTTACCAAGGCAAACCCCAGTGCGGTTTTTACGCGGAACTGGCCGAACGCGCGGATTATCCCGATGTACAAACCTTTGTCCAGACCGTCGCCGGCGGCACGCTCAAAGACGAAGCCGCGCCTCCCATCACGTACGAAGCGTGCAAAACGCGACCTTGGACTGTTGAATACACCCGCGACAACCAGACCCTCGGCATTCAGATCGACCTGCTGGAATGGCAACTCCAAAAACGCTGGACGCACAAAGGCCCGCTTGGCTGGCCCCAACTCGAATCTCCCCTGGCCCGTCAAAACCGCACGGGCCGGATTGCGGTTGGAAACGCCGCGCTCACCTGCGGAAACCAATCCGCTTGGCTCTTTGCCTGCCCCCAAACCGAGCGTTACATCGCTGCTTTCCACGGCGCAGATCCCGAACCCCTGACCCTCACCGTGCCGAAAGGCAAACTCTCCATTGAGGCCATGGGCATGGGGACCATCCTATGGGATAACGGCGACATCGCCATCGAAGCCCTTCGGTGCGAAGGCGAAATCAAAATCACAGGCGGGCGCATTGTTTCCCTCGTCAGCCCGTAGGGCGGTGAATTGGCCCCATTTTTACAAGGAGCTCCCGTTATGACTGCCCCATCTCGCAGCGAGCAACAGATTGCAGATTGCCGTGAAGATGGTTATCTGATTATTCGCAATGTACGGATGTTATTCGAGGCAAGGGCAAGGCGTGCAATCAGAGCCGAAATCAGTTTGCATGAATGTGCCTCAGAAGGAACAGCTAAAATTGGGAAAGTGGGCAGAACTGCCCATCAGCAGGTTGGATTCGAAGGGATTTCACCGATTTTGGTCATCCATTCTTTTTGAAAACCGCGACGCGGTTTGTGTTGGTTCCTTTTTTCAGGTTTTCAACGCCCCAAACATTTGCGGTCTTGGTGAATTTTTGGTCGTTGATTAAAACCAGTATTGGCGTCAGTCCCGCCTCAATGCCGCACGGGATCACCGCTTCTTCGAGTTTCACTTTGCCGTGCCTGACTTCCCCCACTTCATAAGCGACGTACCCCCCCGGTTTCAAAACGCGCGCCAATTCACGGAAAACTTTTGTCATTTCACGTTGCCACTGCTCGACTTTCCGCGCCATGGTGATGGGAACAGCCGCGGAATCTATCCCGCAAAACCAACACCGCAACCAATTGTCCTGCGCGTAGTTGACCACATCGAGAAATGGTGGGGAGGTCACGACGAGGGCGATGGAATTGGACGCAATTTCGGGAACGCTGTCGGAGGGTTGCGTGAAAAAACGCGACCGACGAGAAACGCCACGCAACGCGTGGCGGGTTTGATCGTCGCAGTGTTTCAAAAGGGACAGCGTTTTTTTTGGGATGAGGCTTTTGACATCTCGCAACGGGGGTTCTTGATTTCTTTTTTCATTGATTTTTCTCTGCGCGTCAACAGAGACCGCCTGATTGGGGGGCAGGGTATAACCGGAAAAAAAGCCCGATGAATGCCCCGTCAACCTGTTGATCGCGACCATGCGGATCCATCGATCAACCCAATCGAGTTCTCCCGCGTTTTCTTTGTCGATCAGATATTTTTTTAACGCGCAAATCTGCTTCAGGGTTTCCGGATGATAAAAGACCAGTAATTCCTCGGGATACTCGTCCCCGTCATCGAGTTCAATACGCCACAGCCTCTCCGCAACTTGCTCGGTCGTGGGCGGATTCAGACGGGGGCGCGCGAGGATGGCACTCAACGGATTGATATCACATCCCATGGGCACGCGGCCTAAAAGCGCGGATTCGATGAGCGTTGTACCCCGCCCGGCAAAGGGGTCATAGACCGCGTCGCCCGGCGCGGTCAATCGCTCGATAAAAAACCTGGGGAGTTGGGGCTTAAAACACGCCCTGTACGATATTTCGTGGAGCGCATTGGCGGCTCTTTGTTTGGATGTCCAAAATTCGTTCACATAAGTTTCAACCCGAACCCGATTGTCCTCGGTCTCGGCCTCCGTGAAAGTCACCATCGTCTCTTTGCCAAATGCATTGAAATTTTTAATGTCCTCTACTAAAGAAGTAGGGCAGTCATTTGGCTTTCGCAGCACATCCCCGCAAAAATCAAAAGCCATTTGACTCGCGTTTGATGCCATTATTCTATCCCTCGGATTAATTGTAATGCTTTCGCTCTGGATATCTTCGTTGTCGATCCCAGTTGTCTTGTATTCCACCAATTTCTAACTCTCTCTTCTGGAATAATCCAATAAGGTATATCAGGAAAAGATTGAACATCGGAAAGGACGTACCCTTGAATTTCATTGAGTTTGTTGAGAAATCCTTGTAATTCAAATTTTCGTCCTGAGCCTACCATATAACTTGGACAAAAATAGACCCCCTTTTTGTGATACTTCGGACTTCCCATTTACCCCCTTTCTTATCACGCAGATCGAACCCGGCTCCTTCGCTAGCTGCCAAAGTTCCTCCTATGACCTCGTAGGCAATTCTTCTCTGCAAAATAAAAGACACCCGACGGCCATCAGTAAAATAAGCACGAACATCCTCAGAGGTAATCTTTATTGCTTTTGCCAGCAACTCAAGATTCCAAGTTAAATATCCTTTTTTTTACCACCTTTTGGTATATTATTCATTTTTTGTAAATCCTCTTATAGATCGTTTACACTGATGATTTGCATAATTATGAATGAGAATGAGAGGACGAAAATCCGTCAAGGATTTCGCTTAATCAACCATGCAACACATTTCCTACTGATGTTTGATCCATTCATCAACCACGTGTTCGATTTCTCTTGCACATTTTACGTCTGCTATGAGGGAAAAATTTTTGATTGGTCTGTGTTTTGACGCGCTTATGTCTTGCTCTTTGTTGCATTCCAGAGATTCAAAAAGTGAAGGCAATTGATCTCGTTTAGAGATCTTTTTTTTTTGAAACGAAATCTCCCATTATCTCTGTGCCTTTGGCAAAACGATCTAAGACCGTGCGAATGGCTTCTACGCTGTTATCAATTCCAATCCATCTTCTCTCAAGCCGATGCGCCACATCCAGCGTTGTTCCAGAACCACAAAAACAATCTAAGACGATATCATTGGGATTTGAAGACGCTTCTATAATTCGCTTGAGAAGTGCTGAGTTTTTTTTCGTTGGATACCCGGTGATTTTGATATTCTGATTGTGGGCGTCGCGGTAATTGAGCCATATATCTTGCACAGACACACCTGGATTTTCATCGAGATAAACTTTTCGCCCGGGGTTGCCATTCGGAGACCAATAAATTTTACCTTCGATGTCGAGCATATCTAACTTTTGGGGCGTATATTGCCAGTGTTTGCCGGGCGGAGGGCGCATCCCCCGCCACGGCTTTCCGGTTTCACCGTTGCGAATGCCCGGTGCATGTATCGGTACTTTTTTATCTCTTCGTCCTGTTTCTTCCTCTACATATTGGTATTCTTTTAATGCTCGGTCTTCTGTCCAGGGTTCTATTGGGCGATTCCAAACGCATTGATCTGATTTTGTGTAGAACAGGATATAATCTGAAATATTGCCATATTTTTTGCGCGTGTAGTTTTTGGGATTGCATTTTTTTCGAACAATGCAGTTTTTATAATTGTTCGCGCCAAATATCTCATCCATAATCACTTTGATATGGAAAGAGGTCTGAGTTGCATAAGGCGGATCAATATAAACCAACCGAACTTTTCCAGCTATCTTAACGATCATCTAAAAGTTTAGCCATAATCGGAAGATTATCACCAAAAAAGAGAACGTTCTTAGTATCCGTATCTTTTTCGGTTTTTTTCTATATTTCTATATATTGATCAATTCTGACTTTGGGGTTTTCATCATATCACTTTCAGATTTCTTGCCCGAATAAGTCAGACGAACAGTCATTTCATCTTTTTGTTTTTTCCTTGTCGGAACACCAATAGCCATCTTCCTCATCCTCAAAATGATTCAACTAACCATTCATAAGTAATTCGATCTGTGATCATGCGCAATGTAACAACTTTGACACGCCCGGCCCATGCGTCCTCAATATAAGCGTAATCATCCCACATTGAACCCAATAGCAGACCTGGCCCATCATTTACAAAAATTACTTTTGTATTTATCCCCTGAGCCTCAGCATAGACAAGGACTTCTTGAGCACAATCCCGATACTGTCCGGTGCGATCATCCTCTTGAGCACCACCTCTGTCTGAATCATAACGAGCCAAACCTACAGCCAGAGGTTTTTCATTTTCAAATATTACAAAATTGACAGGTCTATCCGGTTTGGTATAATTTTTGAAAACGTCGCCGAGCAATACATCCTTCCCAGCTCTTTCAGGTCCAACAATAATTAGGTGTGGCAATTTTTCTCGTAAAAGCTGAAACATTCGCTCTGTCATGTCATAACCTTTTTTTCGATCTTTGTACTCCCAAAGGACAGCGCACAATGCTTCATCCGGCAACGGACGACTTTCAAACGCCTTCTGAACTTCTGCAATTGCTCGAAATTGTCCACCAAATTCATCACATATCTTCTGGGCCGAAGATTTCCTCTTGAGCATCTCAACGGGTGTATTTGGGCTGACATATTTCCGAAATACGCGCATCAATTGGACACGCATCCACTGAGGACGCACATCATTCAAACGCAAAAAAAATCTGTTGAGGAGTGCGCTGAACGCAAGACTTGTCCAAACACCACCAGAACAGGTTGATAGAGTTCGCATGCTTGAGGTAAAATATCGGGATAATATTCGCCAGTCGTCAAAGTGATCCAAGCATGATTATCTGACTTGTAATCGCCAAAGCGGCGTTCTGATCTCATGACAGCGGTCTCACCAGGTCATGCTAAAAATGGTAGAGACGTTCACTGCAAACATGAATAGACACAAAACGGCTTGCTGTCAAGGATAGGAAAGAAAATAGGCGCGTCTTTCGTCGGGAACGCAAAAGGCCACCCAGTGAACGGAGACGGATCGTGAGCATCCGCATCGAAAAAGAAATCTGCCGCGACCTCGATCGGGCAACGGGCCGCGAATGGCTCGAAACCAATGGCATCGGTGGATTTGCATGTTCTACCATCATCGGGATGAACACGCGGCGGTATCACGGCTTGCTCATCCCCGCACACGACCTGTCGCACGGCCGATTTGTCGCCCTGTCCAAATTAGAAGAAACGCTCATTCTGCCCGGCGCGGGCGCGTTTGAACTGAGCAGCAACCGCTACGTCGGCGCCACCCACCCGCACGGATATCGCCATCTCGAACACTTTCGCTTAGATCCCCATCCCATCTTTACCTATCGCCTCGGCGACTTGTGCGTTGAAAAACAAGTCTTTATGATCCACGGCCAAAACGCCACTGCGATCACGTATGGCCCCGTTGATCGCCCCGTCAGGCTCGCCCTGCGCCCGCTCACGGCTTTCCGCGATTACCACCACTTGACGCGCCAGAACCACTCGCTCAATGGCCACGTCGATATCCGAGATGGCCTGATTTGCTTTCAGCCATATCCCGAACTCCCGCCCCTGTACATCGCGCACAACGGACACTTTCAAACGCGGGGCACTTGGTATTACAACTTTGAATATGCCGCTGAAGCCTATCGCGGCCTCGACAGTCAAGAAGACTTATATTGTCCCGGAGAATTTACCTTTGACCTCGAAAAAGGCCAGTCCGCGCAATTGCTCGCAAGCCTTGAACCCGGCACCTGCGATCAGACTGACGCCCTTCGGCGAGCCGAAGTAGATCGCAGAAACAAAATTGCCCCAACCGTTCCGGATTGCGCGCACCTCGGCCTCAGCGCAGACGCATTTCTCGTTAAGCACCGCAACGCACGCGCCACCATCATCGCGGGTTATCCCTGGTTTACAGATTGGGGGCGCGATACCATGATCGCCCTGCCCGGCCTCGCCCTGGTCACAGGGCGATTTGACGATGCCCGCGACATCCTCGCGCATTGCGCGCGCTTTTGCGACCAGGGCATGATCCCAAACCGATTTTCCGATCGCGGGGACAGTCCCGATTACAACAGCGTGGACGCGACCCTGTGGTACATCTACGCGGTGGAGCACTTTTTGGCCTACACGGCCGATTACAATTTTGCGCGCCAAACCCTCTGGCCCGTGCTGCGTGAAATCATCCACTATTTTGTTCGGGGAACGCGCCACAACATTCACATGGACCGAGATGGATTGCTCTTTGCCGGAGAACCCGGCGTGCAACTCACATGGATGGACGCCAAAGTAGAAGACTGGGTCGTCACCCCGCGCCGCGGCAAACCCGTTGAGGTCAACGCGCTGTGGTACAACGCGCTGTGTGTGATGCGCGATCTGGCCCACAGATATGGCGAAGCCGACCTCAGTGCCGAATACGCCGGCCTCGCAAAAAAAACAGCCGCGCGCTTTGCCGGTGCGTTTTGGAACCCCGAAGCCGACTGTCTCTATGACTGCCTGACTGATACGGGGCCCGATGCGGCCATTCGCCCCAACCAGATCGTTGCCCTCAGCCTGCCCCATCGCATGCTCGATATCGCGCGCGAACGCCGCGTTCTCAACGCGGTCGAACGCGAGTTGCTCACCCCCTACGGCCTGCGAAGCCTCTCGCGTTCTGACGCGGCATACCGAGGAACTTATGGCGGCGACCCGCACAGTCGCGACAGCGCGTATCACCAAGGGACGGTTTGGGCTTGGCTGATGGGCCCATTCATCACAGCATGGGTTCGCATTCACCGCGGAGATGCCGACGTCCGTATGGCTGCAAGGCGCATGTTGCGCCCGTTATGGGATCACATGCGGGAATCGTGCCTCGGGCACATCTCTGAAATTTTTGACGGCGACCCGCCCCATACACCTCGGGGCTGTTTTGCCCAGGCGTGGAGCACCGCCGAAGTCTTGCGCGCGTTTGTCGAAGACGTACTCGACTAGCCAGAACTGTTTTTGAAGCCCAAACCCCAAATGCTGCCGAGGTTTTTTTTATGTCAAACTCAAATCATACTGTATTTTATGAACTCCTCAATCCGAATCCCCGCGAAACCGATCGCCACCATGAGATCGATGTCCACGCATCGCCAGAGGAATTGCAGCACTTTGATCGGGAAGGGTATCTGGTGCGCGAACAATTGTTCACAGGCGAGCCTTTGAAGGCCCTGCAACACGCGCTGGATCGATTGGAGGAACGAGAATCGGGAACATTTCGAGACAGCGGGAAGCCATCCTGGGGGCACATACCCCGGCATTTGATGGATAAAGATCCGGTATTTCTGAATTTGCTGAAATTTTCGCCTGTATTATCCGTGGCGCGGGCGATGATGGGGCCACTGGTCAGGCTCCGAGGGCTGAGCGCGCGGATCAGTTATCCCGCTACAACGCCTCATCAGACGCCCTGGCATCAGCATTTGCGCGTGATTTCCAAGCCCTTGCCGCCTTGGTTTTCCAGGCCACACGGATTGGATGCACTGATTTATCTGGATGATTTGAATGAAGATACAGGGCCCGTGGCCCTTGTGCCGGGGTCGCACAATTGGCTGCACCGCGAACCGCCTAAAGACGCGTATCAGCCAGTTGATGGCGAACTCGTGATTCGCGTGCAGGCCGGCGGCGCGGTATTGATTCACAGCAACCTCTGGCATCGGGGCCTGCCAACGCGAAAAACAAAACGCCGAATGCTGATCTTGAGTTACACGCCGACTTGGCTCCGCAAATCACCCCATGGCGGGCCGCCTCCAGATTGCGGGTTGACGCGAGCGATTTTAGAAGGTGATGACGAAGAAGCGCGCATTTTATTGGGCAAAGGAGGATATACATGACTCTCAAAAGGAGCGACGCATGAGTGATCGAACAGATGTTGGTGGATTAAACGTGGATGTCGAACTCTACGCATTGATCAAAGACGAAATCGCGCCCGATACGGGTGTGGATGCAGACGCCTTTTGGCGGGCGTTGGGAGAGATTGTACGAGATCTAGAACCGGAGAATTGGCGTTTATTGGAAAAACGCGATGCCCTACAAGCCGAGATCGATGCCTGGCACACCGCGCGCAAAGGCCAGCCCATTGATCGAGACGCATACCGGGCATTTCTGCAAAAAATCGGGTATTTACTGCCCGAAGGGGACCACTTTCAGGTGTTGACAAACGATGTCGATCCAGAAATCGCGACATTGGCCGGCCCTCAGTTGGTCGTGCCAGTAGATAATGCGCGGTATTGCTTGAACGCGGCCAACGCGCGCTGGGGCAGTTTGTACGACGCCCTGTACGGGACAGACGTGATTTCAGAGGAAGGGGGCGCGCAAAAGCGCGCGACTTACAATCCCGCGCGCGGGGAAAAGGTGATTGCCCGAGCGAATGAATTTTTGGATGCGACCGTGCCGCTGTCCGATGGGTCTTACGCAGGAGTCACAGCCTTTGCCCTGAATGAAGAACACGGGCGCAAGGTACTCATTGCAAAGGGCGAGGGCTGGGACGCTGCGCTGGTACATCCCGATCAGTTTGTGGGCTATACAGAGCGACATGGCGACCTGTCCAGCGTGTTGTTGGCGCACAATGGATTGCACATTGAGATTGAAATCGATCCCGATCATCCCATTGGAAAAGATCATCCCGCAGGGGTAAAAGATGTGGTGCTGGAAGCAGCAATTACCACGATTCAGGACTGTGAAGATTCCGTATCGGCTGTGGATGCCGCGGACAAGGTGCGCGTGTATCGCAATTGGTGTGGCCTGATGAAGGGCACACTGGAGACGACCTTTGAGAAAAATGGACGCCTCGTAAATCGCAAATTGAATCCCGACAGAAACTACATCCGTCCGGATGCGCGCGCGTTGACATTGCCGGGGCGCAGCACGCTGCTGATCCGCAACGTGGGCATGCATCTCTATACCGATGCAGTGACGACTGCTGATGGCGGGGCAATTCCCGAAGGATTTTTGGATGCGATGGTCACGTCCTTGGCGGCTATTCACGACTTAAGGGGCAATGGAGCGTTTCAAAACAGCCGGTCGGGCAGCGTGTATATCGTAAAGCCCAAGATGCACGGCCCTGAAGAAGTCGCCGCCACAGTCGAACTGTTTGGGCGCGTGGAAGATGCGCTGGGGCTTGCGCGCAATACCTTGAAGATCGGCATTATGGATGAAGAACGGCGCACCACCGTCAATTTGAAACGCGCCATGTGGGAAGCGCGCGCGCGCGTCATTTTCATCAACACGGGATTTTTGGATCGCACGGGTGATGAGATACACACGAGTGTGGAAGCCGGCGCCATGCTTCCCAAGAATGAAATCAAAGCGCAACCGTGGTTGGCGGCTTATGAAGATTGGAATGTGGATGTGAGCATTGAGACGGGTTTGGTGGGCAAAGGACAAATTGGCAAAGGCATGTGGGCGATGCCCGATGCCATGCGGGAGATGGTGGAAACGAAAATGAATCACCCCGAAGCCGGGGCCACAACCGCGTGGGTGCCTTCGCCAACCGCGGCCACCCTGCACGCCATGCACTATCATCAGGTGAATGTTTCCGCGCGCCACAAAGAACTCGCCAGGCGAGAACGCGCGAGTTTAGATGCGATTTTGACGCCGCCCTTGCTGGATAGAGACCTGACAGATGCGGAGATCGCTCGAGAACTGGACAACAACGCGCAGGGCATTTTGGGATATGTGGTGCGCTGGGTCGATCAGGGCGTGGGTTGCTCCAAGGTGCCCGATATCCACGACGTGGCACTGATGGAAGATCGCGCGACCCTGCGTATTTCGAGCCAGCACATCGCCAACTGGCTGCATCACGGTATTGTGCGTGCCGAACAAGTCCGCGCGACATTTGAGAAAATGGCTGCGGTTGTCGATCAACAGAACGCGGGCGATCCCGCGTATCGCAACATGGCCCCAAATTTTGATCAGAGCACTGCGTTTCGAGCCGCGCTCGATCTGGTCTTCAAGGGCCGCGAAGTCGCCAATGGATATACCGAACCGGTTTTGCACGCGCGGCGGCGAGAGCGCAAGCGCGAGGCCCCTACATGATTGGGTGGTGGTCGGATGGGCTGACCCCTGATTTCAGGATTGAATAATGGGACACAAATTGCTGGTCTTTGACGTGGGCAATTCGCGTGTGAAGGCGGCATTATACGATGATGGGCGCTCGATCGCGCGCGCGTCCTTAGATGCTAGGCGATCAGAGGTCCCCGCGTGGGTACACCTGCTGGCGTCGCGTTTTGCCCCCGTGGGAACCCCCGATAGCAGCTTGATTGCCTCTGTCGTACGCGGCGCAGATGAGGTGATCGCGCGCGCGGTGCAAAAGGTCTGGGCACGCACGCCCCTTGTAGTGGATGCAGGCATGGATCTGGGAATCGCGGTCGCTGTGCCGCGTCCCGACCATGTAGGCATTGATCGGTTATTGGCAGGCAGCGAGGCATTTCGCGTCGCGCGGGACGCCGTGGTTGTCGCTTCGTTTGGCTCTGCAATGACCGTGGATCTGGTGACAGCAGATGGCGTTTTTCGCGGGGGAGCGATTGCGCCCGGTCTGGGCATGGGATTGCGCGCTTTGCACAATGAAACGAGTTTGCTCCCCCATGTGGCACTTCAACCGCCCGATTCGGTTGTGGGGACAGATACCGCATCTTGCATCCGCGCGGGCGTTTTTTATGGGGCCGCCGGGGCCGTTGAACGACTGTTTCGCGAACTGGCCCCCAACGGGCGAGCCACACTCGTTTTGACGGGCGGCCATGCCGAGTTGATATCGCCGGTCATCACAGTCCCCCACCGCGTAGAGACTGACTTGGTACTCCGCGCGCTGGTTTCCTTAAAAGCAACCGGCCCCGTGCGGGGTTATGGATGAAAGGAACGGGTGTGGTGTATTGCTTTTCTTTTTTTGAAAGGGCCGGGAAAGGGTTCGCAATGAGTTTTAAAACAGCTTCTTGGACCGCAGCATTTTTTGAGCATCTTTTTGAAATTTGGACAAGGAGAATTCACCATGGGAAAGCAGCAAACAGCAGCGACAACCCTCGACAAAGACGATCTGATTGTCATTTGCGGCGCGGGCGGTTTTATTGCGGGCGCGCTCGCGCGATACTTTTGTGAACAAGGGTTTACGCGACTGCGCGCCATAGACAAAAAACCCCTGCCCGAATGGTATCAGCGCGTGCCGGGCGTGGAAAGCCTGTCTTTGGATTTGAGCCATGAAGACAATTGCAAACGCGCGGTTGAAGGCGCTGTCGAAGTCTATAACCTCGCAGCCGACATGGGCGGCATGGGCTTCATCGAACGGTTCAGGGTTGAATGTTTGCGCAGCATGCTCATCAATACCCATCTGATTGAAGCAGCCTATTGGGCAGGTGCAGAGCGATATTTCTTTTCGTCTTCTGCCTGCGCCTACAACACCGAATTGCAGAAAGACCCCCATGTAAGAGCACTCAAAGAATCCGATGCCTATCCGGCCATGGCCGAACGCGGATACGGTTGGGAAAAGTTGGTCTCGGAAATGTTCTGCCAAGAATACTGGGCAGAACGCGGCCTGAAAACCGCGATTGCGCGATTCCACAATGTGTATGGCCCTTATGGCACATGGGATGGCGGACGGGAAAAAGCACCCGCCGCGCTGTGCCGCAAAGCAATTGAAGCCAAAGACAGCGGCAAACTCGAAATTGATATTTGGGGCAATGGCAATCAGACCCGCAGTTTCATGTACATTGACGATTGCATCGAGGGCGTGGATATGATCATGCACTGTGACGACTTGATTGCAACGCCCATCAACCTCGGCGCGAGCGAACTCGTTTCCATCAATGAACTGGTCAGCATCATCGAAGAAATCGGCGATGTGAAACTCAAACGCACGTACGATCTGACCGCGCCGCAGGGCGTTGCGGGTCGCAACAGCGACAACACCCTGATCAAAGACATGCTCAACTGGGAGCCAGACACGCCCTTGCGCGATGGCATGGGCAAAACTTATGCTTGGATCGCACGGCAATACGCGGCCCGCAAAGCGGGCGAGCGCACGGTGAGTTAAACGCGAATCTACGGCGGACTCACTCCTTTCTCCTCTCTCCTCTCTCCTTTTATTTTTTGTTGCTTTTTGGAGAAAACAATGTGCAAAGACATAACGAGCGTGATTGGCAACATGCCCTTTCGCATGGCCTTTGCCGGTGGGTGGATTGATCAGCCCTTTTTGTCGCAGCACAACCCATCGCCCCCCGGATCCATGGTTGTGGTCTCGCTCAAACCCACCAGTCGCTTTATGAATCGCTGCGGCATGGCGACCAGTACGAGAGATGTGGCAATAAAACTCTGGGGCACCGACTTCCCCAAGGGCAAATCCGCCGATCTCGTGAAAGCATTGTACGCAACCGAAAATGAAGGCAAGGCAGAGCCATCGGGTTCGCAAGATATGATCGGGTTGCTCTATCCGGGCGTGAGCAGGCTCGACTACGATTGTAAATACGAGGGCGGCTATTTTCCCGTTCACATCGAATCCAACACCGACCCCGATGTCGCGCACTGGCTCGAAGAGGTGATCTACATGGTTCCCATTGCACCTCGCCCCGATGGCTATGAGCCATTGGAAAAAAAAAATCTCGACCCAAAATGGATTGAAAAATTGAGCCAGTCGGGCAAAAATTGTTACCGCGCGATCCTCGCCAAAGATGCCTATGGATTGGGCGCGTCGCTGAATGCATGCATGACCTGTTGGGAAACCCTTTTGCCTCACACCATGCGACACCCAACCATCGAGATCGATCTCATGGGCATTTTGGAATATTATCAATCCCGATACCTCGGCGCGATGTATTCGGGGTGTGGCGGTGGGTATATTTACGTCGTTTCCGATGAACCCGTGCCGGGCGCGCTTCGCGTTGATGTTCGATATGACGAGGGGACATAATACCAAAAAATGTTAGGAAAAAACAATGCCTTATGATATATCGGAGGACAAACGAGATTGGTACCGAGAAATTTCTGCTCGGTCCAGACGGAGAAAAAAGGCCGCGGTCAAGGGTGAATTGCAACATGATCTAAGCGGGATTAACGAGCCTATCCTCAAACCAAAGAAACTGATGCCCCAACAAAGGTCCCACGGCTTGAGAACGCTTTCTCTTTTTTCGGGTGGTGGCGGTTTTGACCTCGGTTTTGAACGCGCGGGTTTTGAGCATCTCGCCAGTTTTGACATCTTGGAAATTTGTGGTGCTACACTGCGGCGAAACCGTCCGCAATGGCATGTTCTATGTGGCTCAAGTGGTGATGTGACAAAAGTAGATTGGTCAGCATATAAAGGTAGCGTTGAGGTTATTCACGGCGGCCCTCCATGCCAGCCTTTTTCAATTGCCGGAAAACAGAATGGGAATAAGGATGAGAGGGATATGTGGCCTGCATTCATTCGCGCAGTGCTGACGCTTATGCCCGAGGCATTCATCGCTGAGAATGTTCCCGGTCTGCTCGGTCCAAAGTTCGGGAAATATGTGGATGAGGTGATCCGCGCGCCCCTGACACCGCATTACCACATCATAACGTTCAACGCTGTAGCATTCGACTTCGGCGTGCCACAAATTAGAAAACGAGTTATTTTTGTTGGCTTTCGATCTCCCAGGGCAGCCCATCGCTACAAAATTCCGGAACCGACCCATTTACCCAAAGATAGCTTGTTTTATTTGGGCAAATGTACAATGGGCGCGAGAACTGCGTTGGGGTTAGAAGATATCGGGTTTGATTGCTTTGCGCCTACCCTTCGGTCTGGTTTCACCGGCCCTAGAAAAACGACGAGCATACTCAATAGCAAGGCGAGTCAAACGGTGTGGGAAAAACTCCAGATTTGGCCAAACGGTGTGCAGAAGTCCAGAGAGGAAGCCATCAGATTTCCTCCAGAAAATGGTCATTTCAGGCTTTCCGTCCAAGATTGTGCGCTGCTTCAAGGATTCCCAGACGATTGGGTTTTTCAAGGCGCGACTTACCAAATGCTCGGGCAAATCGGCAATTCTGTTTGTCCACCCGTGGGTTACGCAATCGCAAAATCCGTATCGAGAGCTTTGGAGGGCTAAATGGCTGTGCAAGACGATCGACGAGAAAAAGAGATGTGTCAGATCATAGGGCTAAGAAAAGGAGAAGGCCGTTCTGATGTGGATGCTTTTTTTGATTTTGAGTCGCGGGGGAAAATCTACTCTTCACCAATAGAACTCAAATCCACAACGAGCCATTCGGTTTCAACTGCAAGAGATGTAGGCCCCTCTCACATATCGAAATGGCGTGCTCGAATATGGGTGTTCGGCTTTTACAACCCTTCTGGAAGAAAGCTACAGAAATTGCTCACACTTGGGCCTGATGATATGGAAGATTGGATCGGGAAGATCGAGCGTTATATCGCACCCGATCTCGCGATAGGAGAACGCATTGCAGATAAACTCAACATCGAAGATTTGTACATCATTTGCGGCGAGAAGCGCAAATATAGCTTGAGTGATGCACAGGCATTGCACAAGCGACAGTGGCGTCGGGATAAGTATCTTTCAGAGATGGATAATACAGATGGGTACACGCCATTGAAAATGCTTGAGATACTCAAATTACGAGCCATTTATCTCAACCAACGCGGTTCGACTTTGAACAATCCGCACATACCAAGTTCATTTTTTTTTCGGTTTAGCGACCAAATTATTGATGTAACCAATAGCAGTGCAGACGAAGTCTCAGACGCTACACAAAAGAATATACGCCACATGACCCTTGCTAACAAAGTGCTACAACGTGGCTAATTTTTTATGGCCTCTTAGTTTTAGATTCCAAGGGATATAACATGAAAACGGTCACAGTCTCAGGTCACTTCGACGACCTGAGCGCGCAAGACATGCGTTTTTTGCAAGAAGCATCCAAACATGGCCGCGTTCACGCGCTCTTATGGTGCGACAACATCGTCAAATCGCAAACTGGAGAAAGTCCCAAATTTCCACAAGAAGAACGCATGTATATGGTCGATGCGGTTCGCTATGTCGACCGCGTCACATGCATCGCGGAATTGGCAGACAAAAACAGCCTGCCCCCTGCCATCTCTGCCGATATATGGGTGGTGCATGAACGAGACCATACATCGCAAAAACAACGCTTTTGCGACGCGCGCAACATCGCATATCGCGTTTTGACCGCAGATGACACAGAGGAATATCCGCGTTTCAAGACCAATACCCCCGATGAAAACGCCCCAAATAAAAAGGTCATTGTCACGGGTTGCTTTGACTGGCTTCACTCTGGGCACATCCGATTTTTTGAAGAAGTATCGGATTTGGGCGACCTGTATGTCGTTGTGGGGCACGATGCAAATGTCCGCTTGCTCAAAGGCGAAGGCCATCCCATGTTTGGCGAAAACGAACGCCGTTACGCCGTGCAATCCATCCGCTTTGTCAAACAGGGCCTCATTTCCTCTGGCGATGGGTGGATGGATGCCGCGCCGGAAATCGCGGGGATCAAACCCGATATTTACGCGGTGAATGAAGACGGCGACAAACCGGAAAAACGGGCCTTTTGCCGTGAACACGGTTTGGAATACGTCGTCTTAAAACGCGCGCCCAAAGCGGGATTGCCCCGCAGAGAGAGCACAGTTTTGCGCGGGTTTTAACGAATCTACGGAACGGAGTACAACTGCGTAACCGTTCATCGGCGGATCTACGCAATGGGGTACCTGTTTGTTGATAGCGCAGAGGCAGGCGTTCATCGGCGTACAAGCTCTGGCTTTGGGGTTGGGTAGGCTGATCGCTGATCGCTAACTGCGAACCATTGAAACCTCATCGCAGAGAGCTTTGTCTTTGTATGTAATAGCTTTTAACTTTTAGTCCCATCCATTCCCTGCCTGCGCCGCGCACGGCGCGGCAGGCAGGAAACTCGCGACAGGCAGACAGGCATCCGCCCGAATCGGCGAGAGGTGAGACGCGAGATGCGAGATGCGAGACGACCACTCCGCCCGGCCACCCCAAGGTCATGCGCTTCAGCATGCTCAGCATAAAAGGTGCATGTTCTCCTGTCTGTGCTTCGACTCTTCGACTCCTTTCGACAGGCTCAAGGACACGCTCAGAGACCGCAAGCTCAGCAACATGGCAGACAACAGACAGAGGTGGATGGGCGAGGGCTGACCGCTGATGGCTGACTGCTGACCGCTAATAGCTCCTCTCACGCCTTTAACCACTGGACACTGAAAATGTCAAACATTCTCCTCGACAGAAGCAAATCCCATTTTAAGACGCTTGGCTTCAACTCTGTGCTCGCGTATAAACTCTGGTGTTATCGCCACGGTCTGGACACAGGGCTAAACAAAACCTCTGTTCAGCGTCGGGTAGAAATTGACCTTCTGCAACGCGAGGTGGCGCAGCGCGATCCCGAAATCAGCACGCGACACAACGCCCGCCGCGCGGAATTTATCGCCCGCACCTTCAAAGGCGAGCTCCAGAACGAAACCGTCTCGGATTTGCTCTTTCGCATCCGCGCGATGTACAACAACCTCGACGGCGATCCCGACGCGCAACAAGCCCTCGGTCGCCTCGTCCTCCACGTTGAAAAATACGGCGACTTGATGCGCCCCGCGCGCGCGTGCAAACGCTTTGGGCATACCGTTGTCAATACCTACTTGGCTGCCCTTGAGCAACTCGCTCGCAATCACACCGACTGGATTCGGCCCGTCGAAGATTGGCGACCCTATAGCTTGCTCCATCGGCAGCGCGGAACCAAACCCGCGCACCAATTCAACAGCCTCGCGCGTCACCTCTTGGCGAAATACGACGTACCCGCATTTTTTGCTACCGCATTCCTGCAGGGCAACACACCGCAGGCGCGACAGCAACAAGCGTGGTTCAAACACATTGGCATGGGCCAAAACATCCGCACAGCCGATATGCCCATGCGGATCACAAAACGCATGGCGCATCTGCTCATGCAACAAAAAGGCACGCACCACACCATCGTTCAAGTCCTTCGCAAAGTTCAGTTCGAAGCTTATGGCGGCTCGCGGTTATCGACCTGGACCATCGCGCACGGCGCCTTGGGCGAAAAACTCGAAAACGAAGCCTTCTGGGAAACTGTTGTCCAATTCCTCGCCAATCAGGCCCTGCTCGAACGCAGCTACATCAATCCCATCATCGACTACATCCGCAATCAAAAATTCACCCCTCAGCGCGTGCCGCAACCCGATGGCACGGAAATTGAAGCCCCGCCACCCCATCCCAACTTTTGCATGAAAGGTCGCAGCATCAACAAACTCATCCGCCAAGTTGACGAGTGGCATCAAGAACTCACGGGCATGGAAGATGTGGAATTTGAAACATGGACCTCCTCCGGCTTTCGAGAATTTGAACACGTGGCATTGGATCCCAAACTCAAACGCAATATCCAGTGGAGGGTTCACGAGCTTATGACCTCGCAGCAACTCTACGCGGAAGGACGCATCATGCACCACTGCGCGGGGTCTTATACCAAGCGCTGTGCCGCGGGCGAAAAATCCCTCTGGTCTCTGCGCGCGCTCGACCTCGACGCGGCCGAAGAAAATCAGGTGCAGGAACACGTCCTCACCATCGAAGTCGATAACAAAAAAAGAGCCGTCGTTCAAAACGCCGGCAAATTCAACCTCAAACCCTTTGGAAAAAAACACCTCGCCAAACAACGCAAAACAGGCAATATTTACCTCCATCTCCTCCGCCAAGCCCCCACCGTCATGCGCCTGTGGATGAATCGCGAAGGCTTGTCGCATGGGTAATTCTAAAATGATCGGTCAAACGTTTCCCCTCATCGAAGTGTCTGGCACGGCATACAACATGGGCTATCAACACGGCAAACACGCCGCGAGCCTCGTTCACAAATACCTCTTGTGGATTGAAAAACTCACGGGCAAACCCCGCGGTGAACTCTGCCAAAGAGCCCGTGCCTTTCGCCCGCTCATTGAAAAGTTAAGTCCGCCTCTCCTCGAAGAAATTCGAGGGCTTGCCGACGGCGCGGGCATTTCCTTCGACGAAGCCCTCCTGTGCCAGGCACGCGGTGAGGCCGCTGGCGTTTCGCCCGAAGGTTGCACCGCGTTCGCGCTCACCGGCTCTGCGACTGCCGATGGATATCCCTTGGCCGGTCAAAATCAGGACCTCGCCCCCGAATACGCGGATGTCGCCATTCTCCTACGCGTCTGTCCCACCGATGGCCGCCCTCGGGCCTTGATCTTCACCTTTGCCGGGCAATTGGGCTATTCGGGCATGAACCAGCACGGCTTGGCCCACTTTGCCAATGCCCTCTACGATTGCCCCTGGCAAATGGGCCTGCCCCATTACCCGCTCAAACGCATCGTGCTCGAACAGAAAAACTTGACCTCTTGCGTCCAAATCCTCAAACAGCACCCCACATGCTCGGCTGGCAACATGGTCTTCTGCTTTGGCAATGGGCAAATCGCCGACCTCGAAATCCGTCCCGAAGGCGTGGCGCAATTCACCGACACCCACCCCGATGCCATCATCCACGCCAACCACTACCTCACCCCCGAATTTGCACCCTGCGAAACCCATAGCCTCGCGGACTCTTGCCTTCGCCGCGACCGAATGCGCGACCTCGTTCAAACACACTGGGGCAACATCACCGCCGACACCATGAAAACCATCCTCGCGGACCACGAAGGCGACCCCGCCGCGATATGCCGTCACGGCGCCGCAGACATGTATTCCATCTCGGGCTACGTCGCCGAACCCGCAAAGGGCGAACTTCACGTCAGACGCGGGTTGGGCTGCACGGGAACGTGGACGACATACGAGGTATAATTAAAGCAGAAGCAGTCCGATTATGACATCGGCACCTGAATGTACGATTTGCAAACTTAAATATCAGTAAATTTTATCTCATTGTTTTTCAAGCACTTGAGCGTTTTCAAGTGCTTTTTTTTTCGATTTCAGGCACGCGTCTTGAGATATAAAAGGGCGAAGACAGTGACAACCCGCGTCATGCGTTGCCTTCCAGTTACTCCACAGTATATTTAGTAGCTTTGGGACGCTTCCCCAAAAGGAGATTTTAGTCGCAAATTTGACAGATGTGCCTTCAAGAGGTATTTTAATTATCTAGTTCGTCCGGCTAACGTCCCCATCAGGGGATATTCCTATAAAATACGATATAGAAGGAGAAGACACTAATGGCTTGGGATGAATATCTATTGCAGGACCAAAAAATAGCCGCTATGCATGCAGACAGTCATGCAAGACTGTTGGCCGGGCCAGGCACAGGTAAGACGCTCACTTTGACGCGCCGTATTTGCTTCTTGGTTCTCGAAAGAAATGTACCGGCCAAAAGTATTCTGGCTCTCACATTCACGCGGGCAGCGGCGCGGGAACTTCGCCAACGCGTCGATAGAGAGTTAGGTAATAATCAAAACCCTCACATCTCCACACTTCATTCTTTTGCCCTCCGGCAACTCATCAGAAATGAAAACAGAATTACGGATTTGCCTCAACCTCTCCGAATCGCAGATGATTGGGAAGAACGCAAAATCATTCTGGAGGACCTAAAGGCTCTGCTTAACTTGAAGCGCATCCGCGACGCACGCGATCTCTTGAATGCTCTGTCTGCCGATTGGCAGAGCCTTACTGCGGATGAGGCAGATTGGAAAAAACGCTTTCCTAATCCGAGTTTTCTAGGTGCTTGGCAAGAGCATCGGAAAATCTACGGCTACACGTTGAGATCGGAACTCGTTTACCAACTGAAGAAGGCTCTTGAACAACGAGGGGACTTCGAACTCGAAGGTTCGATTAAATACCTTCTAGTGGATGAATACCAAGACTTGAATCGTTGCGACCTTGCAGTTGTGAAGCAAATCGAGTCGCGTGGAGTTAAGTTATTTGTTGCAGGTGATGACGACCAAAGCATCTATGGTTTCCGTAAAGCTCACCCGGAAGGCATACGTAGATTCCCTAGCGATTACCCAGGGACAACAGAACTTGAACTTGAAATATGTAAAAGATGTGACCGTAGTATTCTTGATTTGGGTCTTTTCGTTGCTCGTCAGGATCACCGGCGCATTGAGAAGAAGCTCCGTCCCGAATCTTCGGCAGAAGAAGGCGAGGTTGAGTTCCTCCGTTTTGACAATCAGGATGTAGAAGCCATAGGTATTGCTTATCTCTGCACCTACCTTGTGAGTCGACATGAACTACAGCCTAATGACATCCTAGTCCTTCTTCGGTCTGACCACAAAGGGGTGTTTTCTCGCCCAATCCGGGAGAAGTTGGAAAAAGCAAACATACCAGTTGCGGCGGCCACGAATACGACGAACCCATTGGACGAAGCGAACGGAAGAGCCTTGTTAGCTTTCTTACGGTTAGCGGCAAGACAAGAGGACAGCTTGGCATGGTGCTCGCTGCTCCAGACTTGGTGTAAAGGTATAGGCCCAAAAGCTATCGGTGCCGTTTATGATCTTGCCCGCAGTCGTGGCGAAAATTTTGCTCAAACATTGATTGCCGCTCGGGCCGACGCCGACATTCTGCCCACGAGTCACCGCTCCCGTCTTTCCGAGGCTATTAGTAATGTGGAGAAGCAACTGATAGACCTATTTCCGGAAGATACTCGTGGAAATTACCAAACATGCGATGAGTTGATGGAAGTGATTCGATCTGCCACAGATTCCATAATTGCTGACGACGGGGAACGCGAGGCCATTCTACTTAAATTCAAGCGTACTGCGGAAGCGTTTGGAGCAACTTCCATCGAGGCACTGGTTCGGGCAATAGGGGTAGGAAGTGAGGACATTGAGCAAGAACTTGAAGAAGGTAAAGTCAATATCCTGACAATGCACCGTGCGAAGGGGCTTACCGCTAAGGCAGTCATCATAGCCGCAGCGGAAGATGAATATATCCCAGGCCGAGCCGAGGGTGAGGCGATAGACGACGAGCGACGCCTGCTATACGTCTCACTAACTCGCGCAAAACATCATCTTTTTGTCTCGTACTGCGACAAGAGGACAGGTCAACAAAGCCACACTGGTAGCGATAGCGGAAACACTATTAGATCCCTTAGCCAATTCTTGAGAGATTGTCCGCATACGCCTCAGGATGGCAGAACATTCATTGGTCATTTAAGAGAGAAAGAGTGATGATCCCCAAGGAATGCAAACGCTTGGCTGAAGTAGGCTGTCCGTTTTCCGAGATCTTTAAGAATAGCGTTCACTCATCGTATTTCTCCTTAGCTGATCGATTCAAGGCGGTTCGCATCCGCCCGGCTCCAACGCCTCGTGCAGCAGGGCGTTGAGCAGCCGATGGCGAGTATCGTCGCCGGTGATAAGGCTCGCCTCTAGGCGGTCACACAATGCCATCAGTTCATCAACCTTGGCGACAATGCGGTGTTGCTCGGCGAGGGGTGGGAGGGGAATCGGGATGTTTGAAATTGATTCTCGATTTAGGGTTGCGCCCTTTATTGCTCCTTTCGTGTCACCTTGCCGAGCAAAAAAAGGTAAGACTTTGAAGAGGTAAGGATCAAACTCCGAAACATACGGATGTATCGAGATGATTGCTTCGTTATGATAAGCGGGAATGCCAAGCCTCGCTATTTTTCCGATTGTCAGCTTGAAACTCATAATCATCGTGCCGATTTGTTTGGGGGCTGAGCGAAAGATTTGCTTGGCCGCCTTCTCGCTAACCGTCTCTCTCGTCGCCATGAGTGTCTCTCCATCGTTCATGTCTGCGATGCTGAGCCATGGGTAATCGCCTGTGTTCCAAAAGGACAACTCATTTCGAGTTGGGGTCCGACCAGCCGAGAAGTCGGCGATGTTTCCAAACTTCACCCATCTCCAGTTCGCGGGCAACGTGAATGGCAACTCTTCCTCTGTCAGCATCGGGATCGCTTTTGGCTTTCTTATCTCACCGTCCTTCACCAGTCGCGCTTTTTCCGCTTTAATCCGCTTTAGCAGTTCCGACGCTGGTTCGTCATTTGGGTCCTGTGGCACGAGTTTGCCGCGCACCGCGAGATCGAGAATGGTTTGGCGAAGTGCCTTGATCTGTTCGGGGCGTGTAGTCAGTGGAACGATATTGTCAAGAGCAAAGGCGGCATATTCACGGAACGTCGCTTGGTCTAGGTCGGGGGCATTCAGGCGGGCGAGGCTCACCGCAGTCAGTCGAGTTCGCGTTGTCTCCCGTTCCGCTTGCGCTACCTCTAGGCGGTCACACAATGCCATCAGTTCATCAACCTTGGCGACAATGCGGTGTTGCTCGGCGAGGGGTGGGAGGGGGAAGGGCGCGATTACAGCATCTTCCGTCCGCAATCTCGGCATCTTCGTTCCCTGTCCTAGGCGTGTAACGTAAACAACAAAATCAGGTCGTCTCAGAGCCAGAGCGCAATACTGCGAGCAGATCGGAAGATATGGGCGCAGGGCAACGATTTCGGTTGTTGAGTAGCCGGGTTCGTCCGCGACTATAACTTTGTTCAAATATGGTCGTAGTTTTCCATAGAGAATATCACCGACACTAAATTCGGACTTGGTGCTCTTTGATTCTCTTTCAGATGTTTTGACTCGGGCGAGTAATTGTCCGGTATCTTTCTCAACATCCTCCAGTTCCAGCAGCCATAGCTCTTGATTTAGGCTCTCTGGCTTTCTCTTTGTCCCCGCATCGTAAAGAAAAAGACCGCCGACAGCAGTCCACTTCCACGACTGTGGAAGTTCGAATGGTGCATCAGCCATACGGGATGGTTTCGCCTTGTTTCTCTTTAGATCCCCCGCCTTCACCAGTCGCGCTTTTTCCGCTTTAATCCGCTTTAGCAGTTCCGACGCTGGTTCGTCATTTGGGTCCTGTGGCACGAGTTTGCCGCGCACCGCGAGATCGAGAATGAACTGGCGCAAGCGCGGGATGGCGTCCGGCGCATCGGCGATCCTTTTGTAATGGGTGAGCAGTTGATCGGTGTTCATCGCAGCAGTGCCTCCGCTAGGGCCGTCTTTAACTGGTCGCGCAAGACTGCTGTTTCATTCTCGGCAGCAGTTAGCAGGGCCAGTAGTTCCTCGGGGTCGCCGTGGTCGTCCTCGGCCGTGTGTGGGTTCTTGATGTCGAGGTTGTAGCCGCGTGCCTTGACTTTTTCTGCGGTGACTTTCCATGCGCGTTCTGTTTCCTTGCGGCCCTTGCGTTCCGCCCCGCCCCACCAGTCCATGCAATCTTGCAGGTGTTCTATCCGGATCGGCTTGGTCATGGAATAGGCTTTTTGGCCTTCAGGCACGAGATGTTCGTAGAACCAGATGTTCTCAGTCGGCTCGCCCTTCTCGAAAAACAGCAGGTTGGTGCCGATAGAGGCATACGGACGGAACACGGAGTTGGGCAATCGGACAATGGTGTGGAGGTTGCACGCCGCCATCAGGTGTTCTTTGAGCCGGGTTTTGACGCCTTCGCCAAATAGCGAGCCATCGGGTAGGACCACCGCGGCGCGTCCGCCCGGCTTCAATACCCGCACGATGAGGGCGAGGAACAAGTCTGCGGTTTCTTTTGTCCGGAAATGCTGCGGAAAGTTGCTCTCGATTCCATCCTCTTCCTTGCCGCCAAAGGGCGGATTGGTGAGCACAATGTCCACCCGATCTTTCTTCTCCCAGCTAATATAGGGCCGCGCCAGCGTGTTGTCGTGGGTGACAAAGCTCGGATCTTTAATCTCGTGCAGCAGCATGTTGGTGACGCAGAGCATGTGCGGAAGTTGTTTCTTCTCAACCGCGCGAAGTGAGGTCTGTATCATTTCCTCGTCTTCGGGCCGTTTCACATAACGAGCGCGCATGTGACGCAAAGAACAGGTCAGAAAACCGCCGGTGCCACAGGCAGGATCAAACAGGGTTTCGCCGGGCTTGGGATCAATGCGGTCAGTCATAAACGCGGTGACCGCGCGTGGCGTGTAGTATTCACCGGCATTGCCCGCGGATTGCAGGCCGTTCAAAATCTGTTCATAGATATCGCCAAAGTGCTGGCGTTCGGTCAGGTCGTTGAAGTCAATATCATTGATCTTGTTCACCACCTGGCGCATCAATTGCCCGGATTTCATGTAGTTGTAGGCGTCCTCAAACACGCCCCGCACCACGCGGCGGCGGTCGCCGGGTTGGCTGGTTGTCTGGAGATTTTTCATCGCCGGGAACAGGTCGTCGTCAATGAAGGCGATCAACTTTTCACCGGTGATACCCTCGGGATTGGCTGCCCAAGTGCGCCACTGAAACCACTTTGGGATCGGGGATGTATAGTCTTCTTCTGTCAGTTCCAATTCTTGGTCCTGATCGTCAATGATTTTGAGGAAGAACATCCAGCATAGCTGACCGATGCGCTGGGCGTCGCCATCGACGCCGATGTCTTGGCGCATGATGTTCTGGATGGATTTGACCAAAGTGCTGATGGACATGTTAAGCAGTCTCCTGGTAAAGTGCTGATTGCAGATCGTGAACGGCGTCAAAAAATTCGTCCCTGCCGCCGAAGGCTTTGATCAGTTGCATCGGTGTGCCGAGTTCGGTAAATGGCGGGATGCGTAGCACATTGGTGTCATCGAGGTTGAACACGCCCTCATCGGCGTACTTGGCGAGAAGCGCGTCGAGCACGGCGCGAGCCTGATCCCCATACTTGGTGAACACGTCGCGCTTTCTGACGCTCGCGGCGCGCTCGCGGCGGGTCAATGGCTTGGCGTCAAAGGCGATGTGGCAAATGAGATCGAAGGGATCGAGATCCTTACCCAGTTCCTTGGCAATCATGTCAAGTGCCAGTCCTTCAGCCTCCAATTCCTCAACAATCGCCTGCTTGCGCTCTGCCGCGTTCCATTGCCTGAGAAAGTCGTCGAGGCTGGCGAAATGCTTCTTCAGTTCTTTTTTGGTGAAGTCGCGCAGGGACTCGGTGACGAGCCTGCCGTCCTTGTCGAGATATTCCACCCGCTCAGCGACGATTGTCACCCCGACCCCATCTACATACACTTTCTGCGCGCCACTAATGCGAGGCGTCTGGGAGGTGTCTGGGGGGATGGGATCTTGGCTGTCGTCTAGCACATCGTCAGGAGGGGTGATGGGATCGCCCTCGCCCGGTTCGTAAATCTGCACTGGCTCACCATCGAAATCTGGGTCGGCGAAATGGTTTGTCGCGCTCCGGAAATCCATCAAGGTGAAATAGAACTTGTGGGTGTCCTCATGCACGCGGGTGCCCCGCCCAACGATCTGCTTGAACTCGGTCATAGAGCCAATCACGCGGTCAATTGCGATCAGCCGACAGGTCTGGGCATCAACGCCTGTGGAGAGCAGCCGCGAGGTCGTGACCAGAACGGGGTATTTGGATTCAGGGTCGATGAAATTATCGAGTTGTGCCTGACCTTCGGCGTCCCCGCCGGTGATCCGCATGACGTAGCGGGGGTTCTGATCCACCAAGTCGGCGTTCTCATTGACGAGTGCCTGTCTCATGCGAGCGGCGTGTTCCCGGTCAACACAAAAGATGATCGTTTTCTGGAAGCGGTTGCCGCTTTCCTTCAGGAACTCGGTAATCTTGCGTGCGACCAACTTGGTGCGATCGTCCAGTACCAAGGTGTGGTCAAAGTCCTTGGCGTTGTAGATGCGATCTTCGACCTCGTTGCCGTACCGGTCAAGTTGCCCTTTTTCGGGGCGGTAGCCTTCCACGTCGCGGTCAATATGGACCTTGATGACCTTGTAGGGCGCGAGAAAGCCATCTTGGATACCCCGTTTCAAGGAGTAGGAATAGACCGGTTCGCCAAAGTAATGGGTGTTGGAGACGTACTCGGTTTCCTTGGGTGTGGCGGTCAGGCCAATCTGTGTGGCGGCGGAGAAATACTCCAGAATTTCCCGCCAAGCCGAATCCTCGGCGGCACTGCCCCGATGGCACTCGTCGATCACGATCAGATCGAAAAAGGTGGGCGATAACTCGCGGAAAACTTTCTGGTGTTCCTCTGGCCCTGTAATCGCTTGATAAAGGCCGAGGTAAATTTCATAGGCGGTGTCAATGCGGCGATTCTCCGAGGAGCCATCGTCGCTCGCAATGGTCTTGGCACTGGTCGAGAGTTTGGCCATTGCCGGGCCGAACGGTCGGAAGTCGTTGCTTTTGGTCTGATCGATCAGCACGTTGCGGTCAGCCAGAAACAAGACGCGCTTCTTGAGACCCGCCTTCCACAGTCGCCAGATGATCTGAAAAGCTGTGTAGGTCTTGCCAGTTCCCGTTGCCATAACGAGCAGAATGCGGTCGCGACCTCGGGCGATGGCTTCAGTGGCGGCGTTGATGGCGTTGACTTGGTAATAGCGTGGCTTTTTGCCACTGCGGTCATCGAAGTAGTCTTGGAGAACGATTTCCTCGGTTTCGGGCGTCAAGCCCTTCCAAGCGCGAAAGCGTGTCCACAGGTCACTTGGAGCCGGGAACTCGTCGAGACTGAGCGTTGTTTCCCTTTCGGCGGCGGCCCCAGTTCGATCGTGGCACACAAAGCCATCTCCATTGGAGGAAAACACGAAGGGAATGTCCAGCGTGGCGGCGTAGTCAAGGGCTTGCTGCATGCCGTCGCCGAGGGCGTAGGTGTTCTTCTTGGCCTCAATGAGCGCGATGGGGATATTGGGTTTGTAATAGAGGATGTAGTCGGCCCGCTTGCCTTTACCTCGGCAGACCAACTTGCCGCGCACGATGATGCGGCCCTTGGTAAAGCTGACCTCTTCGCAAATTTGCGACTCCTCGTCCCACCCAGCCTTGCGTAGGGCTGGCGTGATGAACTTGGTGCAGATGTCGCGCTCGCTCAAACTTTTCTTTTTCATAAGCGTACCACTTTTTATATATACCGGATATTCTTCCCCAAAGTCGCTACCATCTCGCCGCTCGCCACCATCGGCAGCATGTTTTTTGACCAGAAAATCGATTCCTCGGGCGCGCGCAAGGTCTCGAGCACATTGCCAAATGGATCGGTGATATCTGCAATGGGGTCGCCCTTTTGCAAATGATCGTAGTGTTGTGCGTGAAATTCTATAAATCCACCTCGGTTGGACAACACCGTCAAAAACCCATCCACCACCACTTGTTTTTCGGGAATATGCGGTTCACCCGGTATGATCCCATAATACTTCAACACATTCTCGACACCCGTAATCCCCTTCTGAATGCTCTCTTTGTCCCATCCGTAACACCCGCCGAGTTCGGGATCAATAGTCGGAATCCCTTCATCGGGCGCGGCGCGCGCCAGTTGACCCTCGGGGCCGCGCTGGTCGAGAATGTAACCGATGCCAAACACCTGCGCCATTTCCATACACGCCCTGTGAATGCGCTTGCGCCGGTCCACGCGCACGCGCACCTCGTCGATCATCGGTCGCCGCCCGCCTTGGTGCAAATCAATGCAACAATCGGCCTGCCGCACCGCATTGTGAAACAGCCGATGGGCAATGCGCTCGCTCGACGTGCCGTCTTTTCGCCCTGGAAAACACCGATTCATCTTTTTGAGATCGACCGGACTGAATGCTTGATGCGCGTGAAACGCGTGGAAATTGACGATCAACACCGCGATCATCTGCCCGCTCATCGCGGTTGGATCCAGCCGCTTCAGCACCTCCCGAATCACGCCCACGCCATTTAACTCATCCCCATCGCTAATGGCTTGCAAATAAAACGTCGGCCCTTCCTGAGCACCATTGACCAGCGACACGGGAACGCGCGCAGGCGACCCGTCCTGCATCTCGGCGACCTTCAAATAGCCATCCGTGCGCTGCCCCGGCTCGGCCCGAAGATGTTCAACGCGAAGTAGTTCCGCCATGATGTTATCGCTCCTAAAAAAGTCGATTGACGCCCGATGAACTTTTGTCGCGGTTGTACACCGCTCTCCAATCCTAAAAAACAGGGGAACGCGCGCGCTGTCAACCCAAAAGGGCGACACGGTCTTATCGGATCCTAACTCAGAAAGATACGACGTGAATTTGACAACTGTCATGTGACACATTACATTAAAAACTGATGTTACGCAGCAACAGGGGATCCACAATGTCCGATCCGCTTGTAAGGGCGGGTTTGCAACCCAACCCGCCTCATCGCATCGATCCCCGTCGCTGTATGGTGATGCTTATGATGTCGAAATCACGGACTATCATTAGGAGAACCCAAGATGCCCATAATCAACATCCACAAACGCGAAATCCCGCCAACACATCCTGGCGAGATGCTCCGAGAAGATTTCCTACCCGATTACAATATGACCGCAATCTCACTCGCCGCTGCTCTGGGCGTTTCTCGCCAAACCATTCATGACCTGTTAGGAGAAAGACGCGCTGTCAACCCCCTGATGGCCCTTCGATTATCTCGCCTGTTTGGCAATGCGCCGGAATTTTGGTTGAGAGCACAGCAGGCAAGAGATCTGTGGGAATCTGAACGGCAATATATCGACAATCTCGACCGCATTCGTCCGCTCACACCGCGGGATTGAAGGAACGCAAAAAGAGCCGATCCATTTCCAGATCGGCTCTTTTTGGGGTTAGCGGTCAGCAGTTAGTAGTTAGTAGTTAGCACCCCACCGGTAAGATACAAGACGTAGGGGCAGTGCCCTGCCCTGTGCCTGCCCGTTAGAGGGGATGGGTGGCCCTCTTGCGTCTCGCGTCTCGCCTTTCTCCCTTTAATCATAGTCTCCCAATGGGCGTATCCAGATATTCCGATAGCGCACCGGGTCGCCGTGATCTTGCAACATCAGCGGGCCCAGAGGCCCATGCGGGGTGTCATAAGACGACGCATTCCTATGCCCGGTTGGCCCCATCGCCTCCTTGCGATTGTGCAGCACAACACCGTTCAAAAACACCGTCAAATACGCGGGCTTCTCCAGCGCGTCGCCCGTGTATTCCGGCGCTTCAAAAACAATGTCGTAAACCTGCCAGTCACCCGGCGGGCGCGTCGCATTTACCAGCGGCGGAAACTGACCGTAAATCGCGCCTGTCGTGCCATCGGAATAGGTCGGATTGTCGTATCCGTCCAGCACCTGCACTTCGTATTTTCCCATCAAAAACACACCGCTGTTGCCGCGCCCCTGGCTGCTGCCGCGCACGTCTGCCGGGCATGCAAACTCCAAGTGCAACTGCACGCTCCCAAATTCATCCTTTGTCTGAATATTCCCCGTGCGGGGATTCACTTCCACATACCCCTTCTCCACGGTCCACGTTGGCGCGCCTCCGTCGCGGCTTTGCCACATGGACAAATCCGTACCCCCAAACAACACCACGGCATCCGACGGCGCGTCTCCTGCACTCGCCCCCGGCGTGACCGCGCGGGGTGCCGGACGATTTTTGTCGTGAACGCGCCACGCTTGACCGCGCAACATGGGCGTGTCGTCATACCCCACTGGCGTGTGTTTTTCTCGTGCCATTTTCCTTCCTTTCTCAGATGGTGAACATTTTATTTCGGAACTAAAAAAAAATACAGGGATGTCAAGCCTGCAACGCGCAATTAAAAAAATAAAAAAATCCTCGCCACATGAATCATAAGCCCCAGGCGACCTGTCTATGATTGTGACAATACATGTCCGCACACCGCCTGCTTTCATCGCGCCAGCGCAGGCATCCAATGCCCTCGCGCACGTCTGTATTTGAGGCTCCACCATGACAATTCTCCGCGCGGAACGCAATGTTCCCTTTCTGCCCAAACCCAACCAGTGCCGCGTTGTGCGCGCCGACGAACTCCCGCCCGTCAAATCAATCACCGCGACATGTGTCTATGCGTTCGACGGAGATCGCTTGCTCATGACACACCTCAAATCACGCGGCTGGGATATGCCGCGCGGTCCTGTTAAATTAGGTGAGACGCCCGATTGTGCAGCGCGGCGCGAAGTTTATGAAAAAACGGGCGCGCGCCTAAATCAGATAGGCGTTTTTGCCCATCTCCACTTGCGCGTGGACGGCCCCAAGCCCGAGAGGTATGCCTATCCGCATCCCGATTCCTATGCGGTTTTTTATTGGGCACATATTGACACGCTTGAAAATTTTACTAAAACCCAAGAAGTACGCGAGCGCGATCTGTTCAGTCCCGAAAATGCGCGGCAAATCCCTTATATCGCGAATAACCGGGAACTCTATCGCGCTGCATTTGAATGCGCCGTTGATCTGACCCCCAAACCCGAAGCCCCTTGGCAACAAAAAGCCTTCGCCCTCGTCCTTCGCCCGAGCGATTTGGGGTACAAACTCCTCGGCCTTTACTTTGACGACACCCCTGCGATGCCATTGCGTTTTCCCGGCGGAAATTTGGATCCAGGCGAAACCCCAGAAGTGGCGATGTATCGCGAACTCTATGAAGAATCGAGCCTGGGACGCTTAAAAATCCTCCGAAAAATCGGCGTTCACTGTTATTACAAATACTATATTCAATCCAATGTCGAACGGCACGACTATCTGCTTCTCGCCCCGCGCAACACACCCGACCAATGGTCTCATGTTGTCACAGGAGCGGGTGCCGACGCCGACCACACCTTCAACTATCAATGGATCGGCCCCGATGAAACAGACCGCCTCTCCGACGAACTCAACACCTATGTCACACCCGAACACATCCCCGAACTGTTTCGATGATCAGTAGTAAATCCCTCGAACATCCCACCCGAATACAGATACGTCTATCCATCCGCTACTGTGGATCGCAACGCCCTCGCGCTCGAGCAAAGCCCTCTGACCATCCACATGCAAAACCGTTTTGATCAGATGCCCTTTTGAATCCAAAATGCGATGCAGGGGATACGTCGGGCCATCTGCGCGTTTGATATAGGCTGGCAACACGCGATAATACGAATGCGACACCCCCAAAACATCTAAAATCTGTTTATACGTCATCACCTTCCCAAACGGGATCTGCTTCACCACCCACAAAAATCGGTCAAACGCGCGGTCGGGCACGGGATCGCAACGCTCGGGCAAAACCCTGACGGAATCGCCTATATGAACCTCGCCGCCGGTCAACACCACGCCCAAAAACCCGCGCTGATTTTCCAGCGACGCGATCGGTTTCACTCCCAGTGTCCCGATATACTTGCACACTTCACAGTGATGCGTTAGCCGCACCGCAACGGAATCCCCGAGTTGCAAAACCGAACCCGACGGCAAATCATCCAGCGGCAGCCCGGCGACAATGATATTTTCCCTCAAATCCCCGGGCTGCAATGTGAATTTGTTCAGGGTCTCCATCGATGTCAAAAGCACCTGCCGCGGGCCAACATCACCTGCATTCACATCGCCTTCAATGCCAAACCGAGCGCGGAACAAGAGTGTTCCATTGCGCGGCTCGGACAATGGCGATCCCTTCTTCGGCTTCACAAACAAAGACGCGACGCGGCCCGCTGCATGTCGTTGCGATTTTTCCATTTGTTTCACGGGCTTTCCAAAAAAACAGTTACTCCCATATCCGCGTATTTCTGGCGCGTTTCAGGCGTGCGGTTGCGATGGCATACCGCCACGCCAGTACCTTCCAAAGACTTGCACAAATACGCGATCGCATCATCCACAGATTTCAACCAGTGCTTTGGATGCGCCTTGATGCTCATGGACAGATCCGTTGGCCCCATCGACAGACAATCCACACCCGCTTTTGCGAGCAGATGCCCACGCGTGACAGCCTCTACCGACTCGATCTGCAACCACAAAACCCCAAAACTATTCCACCAGTCAGCGTATTCATCCGCGCTTTTGTCTTCCGCGCCTCGCCGATGCGCCCCGCCAAAACTGCGTCCCCCAGCCGGTGGATAATAAAAATAGTGCAACGCGTCATCAACTGTCTCTTCCATCTCGGTCTGCGGAATCTCGATCCCGCACGGCCCCAAATCGAGATAATTGCCGATCAAATAGGCATTGCGCGTGTGTTTGATCCGAAACTGCACGAACACATCGCGCTCGGCAGCCATGTCACAAAACGCGGCGACGCGCGCTTCGCTCAACGGCGTGTGCTGGCTGTCAATGGACACGAAATCGTAATCATCTCGCGCCAAAATCTGGTCAAACCGATCCGCTGGCGTGTCCGGCGCCATAGAGATACCGAGGACGTGTTCACCCGCGCGGTATTTCTGTTTCAATCCAATTGCCTGGTCAAACATGAGATTCTCCTTTGCTATGTTTCAAACCGCCCGCGCCACGCTTCTCGCGCGCGTCGCCGGTCAGACAATAGGGCTTCGCTCGCAAAACACGCCAGTGCCAGCGCCAAAGGCCATTGAAACCTGTGAATATACTGTGCATAACGCTGCGTACCCAAATCGCGCTTCTCCATGTCAGAAATCCGTTCATACACGGCATGCAATCCAATCCCCCCGCGGTTGGCGCGCACATACAACCCATCGGTTAGGCGCGCAATCTCTTTCAAAGTGGCTTCATCCAACCGCGTCTTGACGATCTTGCCTTCGGTATCCTTCAAATAATCCACGCGGTCGCCTTCGCGAATCGGAACCAACTCGCCTTCTACAGTGCCCACCCCCACGGCAAAAATTCGCACGCCCGCTTCGGCTGCCATTTGTGCCGCGCCGAGGGGATCATCCACGTGATTTTCACCATCTGTAATCAAAATAAGGGCTTTGTATTTGCCATCCTGCGACCCAAACCCCCGAACGCCCGTGCGAATGGCTTCGGCAACAGCCGTCCCCTGCTCTGAAATGAGGGCCACATCGGCTTGCCCCAAAAACATCTTTGCAGCACCGTAATCCAACGTGAGCGGACAGAGCACCTGACTATAACCGGCAAAAGCCACCAAGCCCACGCGGTCGCCTTCAAGGCGGTCGATCAGCCCTTCAATTTCAAAGCGCGCGCGCGCCAATCTATTGGGCTTAATATCTTCGGCCAGCATACTCAGGGATGTATCCAGCGCGATCACCAGATCCACGCCCCGGCGATGAATCAACTCCAGTTCCGTGCCAAACTGCGGTTGCACCAGTGCCAGAACCAAAAACGCAAACCCCACACACATCAGCGCGGCCTTGATGCCCTGCCGAATCCGACTGACACCCGAAGCGAGTTTGTTCATCAGCGCGGGCGCGCCAAACGCATATAGTGCCTTGCGTTTGCGCCGAAATGCCCACCCGTAAAAGAGCGCGAAAATCGGCACGACCAAAAGCAAATAAAACGCCTGCGGATCGCCAAATTGCATTTAAGGCAACCTCCGAAATCGCGTATTGCCCAGCACGAGTTCCAGTGAGAGCAGCGCCAAACCGGGATAGAGAAACTTGTGAAACAACTCGCGATAATCCACGTATTCGCGCATCTTAATCTCGGTCTTTTCCATTTCGCCAATCTCCGCGTAGATCTCTTCCAGCTTTTCCTCGCTCGTGGCTCTGAAATACGCCCCCCCCGTCGCATCGGCCACTTTTTTGAGGGTTTCCTCGTCAATTTCAACTTTTACCGGCACGAATCGCTTCCCAAAAATCCCATCTACTTCCCGCATAATTGTTCCCTTGCTGCCCGCGCCAATCGCGTAAATGCGGATGCCCACCGCCGCGGCTGCCCGCGCGGCGGTTATCGGATCGATCTCGCCGCGGTTGTTTTTCCCATCGGTCAACAAAATGATCACCTTGCTTTTGGCCTCTGATTCGCGCAACCGATTCACGGCAGTTGCGATCCCCAAACCAATCGCGGTGCCGTCCCAGTCTTCGCCGGCGATCTCAACCCCTTCGAGAAAACTCAAAAACACGCCGTAATCCAGTGTGAGCGGGCATTGCGTATAGGCTTCTGCGGCAAAGACCACGAGCCCCAAACGATCGTGCCCGCGCCCTTGCGCGAATTGCGCCACGACCTCTTTGCACACTTCCAAGCGCGTCTTGCGCTGGTTCGCCAAATCTTTGGCCTCCATGCTGCTCGACACATCTATTGCAAGCGCGATATCAATCCCTTGGCTCAAAATTTCGCGGCCTTCGCGCCCGGACTGGGGGCGCGCCATCGCCGCGATGAGCAAAGCCAAAGCCATGCAGCGCAACGCGATCAAACTGTGCCGCAATTTCAGCGACAGGGACGGGCCAATCTGCCGGAAAACGCGCGTATCAGAAAATCGGACGCGCCCGGATTCGCGCTTCTCGCGGCCAATATAGCGATAGATGAGCACCGGAATCAAGAACAGGAGCAACAGCCACTCGGGGTTGGCAAAACGCATCACTTGGCCGCCTCCTGTGTCGCGGCAGGTGTCGCCAGTGTTTTCACAATGGCGCGCACGCCATCCATCGCGTCGCGCGCCATAGTCGCATGCGGCGCGAATTTGGCAAATTTAACCCGATCCGCTTCGTTCAAAAAGCCTTCGATATCCATCACTAGGTGATCGTCAAACGCATGCGCGCGCAGATCTCGCCCGATCTCAAACGTCGTGCGCTCCACCGCATGCACCGGTGTTTTGGCTTCCAAACACCGCCTCAAAACAGACGATAACAGAGAATAGTATTGCCTGTAATTTTCCCGCTCCAGCAGCCCCAGGCGTCTCACCGCGTCCAACTCGTCCAACCAGTTGACGGGCGGCGCGGGAGCCTCGGCCTTTGGGCGACGCCTGCGGCAATAAAGATACCAAATCAACCCCGCAAGCACCAGAATCAGTCCACCACACGCCAGCCAGAACCACAGGGGAATTTGCGCCGCGATGGCGACCGGCGGCTTCACGTCGCGGATATCCGTCGCGCCTTCGGGCCTCACACTCTGCACCCACACGGCGATGGGTTGCGACGTGATTTTGCCAGAGTCCCCCTCTGCATCGACAAAATGCACGGAAACGGGCGGCACGACAAACGCCCCGACCTGATAAATGACCAGCACGAGGTCTTGGGTTTCCCGCATCCGGCCATCGTCGAGTTGCTCCGTTTCCACCTCGCGCGTTTGCCGAATTTCAAAGGCACCGGGAAAGTCTTTTCCATAAGCGATTTCCGCCAGGTCGTCCGCCCCCCGATGGACGCGCAGGCGCAAAACAAAGGGGTCACCAATGGTCATCGTGTCGCGGTCAACACCCGTCAAAAATTCGACCGCCGCATGCACGGGAACCGCTTGTACTCCAATTCCCAACGCGAACAAAACGCAAAAATAAATCGCATGCATCGCTGTTCGTTATGCTCCTTCTCGCGCCGCCCAGTAAAGTTGCAACCACGACATCACCGCATGCGGCAACACCACCACCTCTCGGTGCGTTTTTGCCGTGCCATACCACCGATTGTGGGCTCGCCCGATAATCAGTTCCTGCATCGGGGTTTCGCCCCGCCAAAGAGAAATTTTCAACGCGGGATCATCCAGTCCATAAGCGGTAAATTTGTCGGCTCGATCGAGAAACTCGGCAACGACCAGATTATTGATGCGATCGATCACATCGTCAACGCCTGCTACGCCATCGACCGCGCGTCCGTCCCGCGCCACCACCTGCCACGAGCCATCGCCCGCTTTTGTGCAGTCGATCACGCTGTCTCGATAGGCCAAGCGCACGCGATCAATGCCCGTCCGATCAAACTCAAACACGCGCTTGTAACGCAATTTCGTCAATGGGATATTCAAAAATTCTGCCATAAACTGCTCCGCGATAAACACCTGTGGTCGCCCCATCACCCGGCCATACCACTGATTCAGGCGTTGGTCAGGCACGCGCTTGCCGAGCAACAGCGTATCCGGGGCTTCATTTTTTTTCCCGTGCAACACGACTCGATAATCCGGATCGTCGAACCCATAAGCCGCGGGGTCATCCACCGATTCTCTGTGAAACGACACCACGCGCTCGTCTTTTAACTGCGCCAACAACTTCAACACTTCGCGCTCGTCCGCACGGGCCTGTATCGGCTGCACGAGATGCCAGTTCAGCCCCTCCCGAACCACCTCATAGGTCATCTGAGGCGTTTGAACGCGCGCCCGCGCAACGAGGTCGGGATCAAAGGGAAACGCGCGCGTGTCGCGCAATGCCATCAGCGGGCGATTAAACCGCGCCCGATATTTTTTTTTCGTCAACACGACCTTTTTGCCGCCCGACCAAGTCAGATAACACCCCTGCCTCGAGGGAATATCATCGCCAAACAACAACTCCACAGGCGCACCCGATGGCGGCTCAAATCGCACCTCAACCACGGGCGGTGCCAACCCGTAATCCGCGAGGGCAACCCCCGCGTAATCGCCTTCATCGACCACGACCCGCCCGCGTTCAACGATCTGCGCCACCTCGATCATGCCTTCCAATTCTATCCAATCAGCAGGCGCGTTGAGCGGCGCCACCAAGACCCACTCGTTGCCGCGCTTCTCAGCGACAAAACGCCCGTATTCATTGGCCAATGTCAACCGCGCAACGCGATGCCGATTCACTTCAATAAACGCATTTTGTGCCTCAACCGCGCGTTGCTCCTCGGCCATTCGGGGGCGCTCGTAAAACAACACAAACCCCGCCAACCCCAACAGCAACGCCGCCAAAATCACTGTTACTCTAATATTCACAATTTTTCCTCGTCTTTACCGCCTGCGCCACCAGACCAAGACGCCCGCGGCAAATGGAATGGTCGGCAACACCAGCCAATACACCCATTGAATCCAAAATTCATCGCCCGGAGCCAGTGTTAGGGGGCGATGCCGCGCGCTTTTGGGCCGAATGGTAATTTTATCGCGTGCTCTGAGCAACCAGTTTGTCGCATTCAGGAACAAATCGCCATTGCCAGCCACATCCACAAAGCGATTGCTCGCAAAATCCGAATCGCCAAAGACCACGAGACGCGCCCGCGCGCCGCGCCGTTCGGCACCTGCTTTTGCAGCAACAGTGACCGGACCTTCAACTGCCATAGCCAGCCACAGCGGCCCCGGGCGATCAGTGCCCGATGTGTATGTCACCGCATCCTCGTCTTTGTCGCGAATCGCGTCCAAATTGGTCTCGCTCCAACTGCGAGGCGAAGACATCACCAAAGGAGAAACCTCAGCACCCGGCAAAGACCCCACGCGTTCCATCGAGCGCGTCAAGGGATAAAATGTCTGCAATCCCGAGTGCTTATCCGCAATGGGATGTTTGCTGTAATGCGTCGCCACCGGCACCGAAAAATCCGCGCCCGGCAGCACCTGGCTTTTATCGACCACAAAATCGTTTCTCAGCCCAATGGACCACTTCCGCAACAGCGGCTCAAGCCCGGTCTCAACGAGGGGATCAAACAAAAAGAACGCCGCGCCGCCCTGGTTGAGATATGTTGCCACCACATCGATCTCCGCCGGCAAAAACGGGCGTTTGGGGCCCGCCACAATCAGAACTTCACAATCTTTTGGCACACTTTGCACTTGCGCCAGCACAAGGGACGGTCGCACGTCGTGGTTGCCTTCGATGAGCAACTGTTTGATCCCGGAAAATCCCCGCTCTGCTCGATCGTCGGGACGCGCTTCATCGTGTCCACCCACAAAGTAGATCACATGGCGGTCTTCACTTGCCAAGCGCGCAATGCCATTGGTCAGTGCCTTTTCAGACGCTTCCCCAACGCGCTCTTCCCGATTGCCGTATTCGATCACCGAAACGCCATACCGCGTCACGGCATATCGCTTGGCCTCCATCGGTTCTCTGTCGGGATCGACAAACCGATATGCAAAGCGCCGCGAATGATACGCGTATTGCTCGAGCAGATGTTCGTAGTCGCGCCGTTCTGCTTCGCGGAAAAACGCCACCACATTGACATCTTCAGACAAATTTTCCAAAAGAGAAATCGTTTGGGGCGACAGCGTGTAAAGGCCGCGCGCGGTCAGGTCAACGCGCGCGTGATATCGCGTGGTCAAAAAATTGACCCCCCCCAAAATGCCCAGCGCGATCAACACAATCGCAAGGGCATTGGACCCGTATTTCAATGTTCGATGCGATAAAAATTTGGACATAAACCCTTCCTGTAAAATAGACGAATAGACGGAATGGTGCACCACTGCGACGCTTCATCAGCAGTTCATCAGTGCAATGGGGTCCAACTGGCCGTTTTTCAGGGCAGTTCATCTACTAATCCCACCCGGTCCCTGTGTGCCAGCTCCCCTCGGTCTGTAATTTTTTTGGGTTGTAGAATTGCGGCGGTTATGGTCATTTTTTCGATCTTTAGAGGAAATTTAGGCACTGCCCTGCGATCTGCATCCCCCCGTGTTGATCTGGGGTTGCGCTTTGGCAGAACCTATTTTTGACCCGAGTAATGGCGCACCGCGTCCCAGTCGAGTTCTATGCCGAGGCCCGGCCCTGTGGGAATGGCGAGCAGGCCATCTTCGTCAAGTGTGAGCCGCGTGGCGACCAGGCCCTCGATATAAGGCGATGGGGTGATGTATTCGACCCAACGCGCAATGGGGTGTGCCGCGGCCAAGTGGAGATCTGCCACGAGGCCAATCGCGGTATTCCATCCGTGCGTGACGACCAAAACATTGCGGTCATAAGCATACCATATCAGGCGGCGCACTTCAGAGATGCCTCCCACTTTGGTGACATCGGGCTGAATGATGTCATAAGCCCCGCGTTCAATCCACGGCAGAAAGCTCTGCCGGCGCGTGAAAACTTCGCCCCCGGCAATGGGAACCGGCGCATGTTCTCGCAATTTGATGTGGCCTTCAATATCGTCGGGTGGGAGGGCTTCTTCAAACCAAGTGACGTCGTAATCGCCGAGCATGCGCGCGGTTTCGACCGCCCATTTGTAGTTGTGCGGCCAAAAGGCATCGCTGCCACCCGCATCGACCATGAGTTCAACATCGGGGCCACAAGTGTCTCGGGCGATTTTGACGAGGCGTTCATCCATGTGGCGATCCACGCGCCCAAACGCGCCCCAACCGAGTTTGAGTGCCCGAAAGCCGCGGTCGAGCGCGCTTTGCAACGCGCCGGGAAATGTTTCGGGATCTTCAAAGAGCAGCGATCCATAAGGTTTGATTTTGTCGCGGTAATACCCGCCGAGCAAGCGGGCAACGGGTTGCCCAACGGCTTTGCCAAAAATATCCCAGAGCGCGATGTCAATGCCGCTGATCGCATGGGTGACAGCACCCCCGCGCCCTTGCCAGAAGGTCATCTGGTGAAGTTTTTCAGATACGCGTTCGGGTTCGAGCGCGTTTTCGCCCATGAGATTGGGGCGCAACAGGCCAATGGCGCCGTCGACTAAAGCTTTGCTGGTAAAAACACTGCCCATGCCGGTCACGCCTTCGTCAGTCTGGATTTCGACCAGCGTGTGCATGTTTTCATCCGGCCCAGGTTCGCTCGCCCAGCCAGTCATCGGCGTTTCGCCAAAGAGCGGAATGGTGCGAATGTCGGTGATCTTCATGTGTATTCCTCTTAACATTCAGAGTGCAACGGAACCTTGCATCTCACTCCTCATCTCTCGCCTCTTCCCGATCAAGTATTCGGCTGCGCCGCGCGCGACAATGCGCTCTTCATCGGTTTGAATGATCAAGATGGCGACATCGCTGTTAGGCGCTGAGATAATGCCTTCTGCGGGCGGATGGGCATTTGCGGTTTCGTCGAGGTGAACGCCTAAGTATTCGAGGCCGGCGCAGACGCGCTGGCGCGCGTTTGCACCGCGCTCGCCAATGCCCCCGGCAAAGGCAATCGCATCGAGACCGCCGAGTGCCGCCGAGCACGCGCCGATTTCTTTTTTTATTCCATAACAAAATGCCTCAAGGGCAAGGCGTGCGCGCGCATGTCCCTTTTGCGCCGCGGCTTCGAGGTCGCGCACATCGCCGCTGATGCCCGAAATGCCGAGCAGGCCGCTTTCTTCAGACAGGATGCGATTGGTTTCGCTGGCAGAGAGGTTTTCGCGCGCCATGATATAGGGAATCATGAACGCGTCAATAGTTCCAATGCGCGTGCTGTTGATGATGCCGTGTTGCGGCGAGAAGCCCATGGACGTATCGATGGACTGACCATTGCGAACCGCGCACAGCGAAGAACTCCCGCCGAGGTGACAGGATATGAGGCGGAGATCATCCCGGTCGAGCAGTTGTGCCGTGCGTTGCGAAACATAGCGATGGGACGCGCCGTGGAAACCGTATTTGCGAACCCCGTATTTTTCATACCATTCGTAGGGCGTGCTGTAGATGTAGGCGTAGTCGGGTATGGTGGTGTGGAAGGTGGATTCAAAGCATCCAATGAGGGGCACATTGGGATAGTGTTGGGCAAAGATTCGAATGACCTGGATGTAGGGCGGGTTGTGGGCTGGCGCGAGGGGGTTGTAGTCGGCCATGCGTTGCAAAATATCGTCTGTGAGGAGATAAATACCCGCTTTTCCGCGCAGATGAACGGTTTTGAACCCGATAGCGTCGAGGTCAGACGAGCCGGAGAGTACACCGGTGCTGCCATCTGTGAGGCGGACAATCACATCGCGCACCGCCGCGGAATAGTCCGGGAGGGATTGTTCGGTTTCAACCGCGCGTTCGCCAATGCGATAGGCAACCGGTGAACGCGCATCGCCGATGCGCTCGATACGGCCTTCCGCGAGGACGGTCTCATCGGTCATGTCAAACAACCGGTATTTGAACGAAGTAGAGCCGGCGTTTGCAACGAGGATTTTCATGGCGAATCCCATGCGATAGATTTCTCAGTGCTCGATGATCGCCAACGCCATCATGCCTTTGACGCGGTGTACAATGGCGGCAGTTTGCAGTTCACGGGCTTATCGGCAATGGGCAGATGGACGAGCGATGACGTCAGGCTCAAGAGAATTGCGGCAATCCAGATGCTGTCATAAGAGCCTGTGGCATCATACATGCGCCCAGCCAACCACACGCCTGTGAAACTGCCAACTTGGTGGCTGAAGAAGACGATCCCATACAGGGTGGAAAGATAGCGCGGCCCAAAGATCTGAGCGACCGTGCCGCTGGTCAGGGGAACGGTTGCAAGCCATAAGAACCCAATAAAACTGCCAAACACAAGGGCAGACGTATTTGTCACGGGCACAATCAGGAACCCACTGATGACGAGGGCGCGGCCCAAATAGAGCCAACTCAAGAGGTACTTTTTGCGATATCGGTCGCCGAGTTCGCCCGAAAGATAGGATCCAAAGATGTTGAAAAGGCCAATGAGGGATAACGCGGTCGCGCCCGCCATTTTTGAAAGACCGTGATCGGTCAGAAATGCAGGCAGATGCGTGGCGATAAATGCGACGTGAAATCCACACACAAAAAACCCCGCATTGAGCAACCAGTAACCCGAATGGGCGCGCGCTTGAAGAAGGGCTTGAAACAGGCTGCCGGATTCGGCGGGGTTTGGGCGCAGTTGTACACCGCTTCGCGCTCGGTGCCGATGTGGAATCCCCACAGACAGCAAGGCCATCGCACCTGCGATCAGCGCGAGGACGGCAAATGAAAATTGCCACCCCCCGCGAGAGATGAGCCATTGTACACCGGGCACGAGGGCAAAGGTCCCAAAAGACCCGGCGGCCGTGATAAGCCCAAAACGCGACGCGCGTTTTTCCGGAGCAACAACACGAGCGACCGCGCCGAGGATCACGACATAGGAAATGCTGCTGAGCGCGATGCCCATGAGCGCGCCGAGTACGGTGTAGAGACCCAGGGGCGTGCTGACGAAAGACATAAGATAAAAACAGATCGCATAGAGCAACGCGCCCCCTGCAACGACCCACCGCGGGCCAAAATGGTCTGCAACAATGCCCAATACAGGCAAGCCAAAAATGAGGTTTTGCCACGCGATAGCAAGGCTAAAGACCTCGCGCCCAATGGCGAGATCTCGGCTGATCGGCGGCAAAAAAAGGCCAAAGGATTGGCGAATGCCCATGCTGATAAACACCGTCAGGGCACAACAGAATATAACGAGGGTTGCTTTGCGATGGGGCATCGTACAAATTGGGAATTACGCACAGGCCTGCCGCGACGCTCCGCAGGCGGCAGGGCAGACAGGCAAACGGGTCTGCTAGGCGTTTATTTGCGAATTTGTCGTGTACTCTGTCTTGTAATACAGGAGCAATTTCACTATTATCCCCTAAACGGATATACGAAATGAAAAGGAGCGAGAATTGAAATCCACAGCAGAAGAGCGTTTGCGAAATCCTCGGCCAAACAGCGCCATCGCGCGCGCGCGCGATTTTGGCATCGATCTCACATTGCTCATTGCGCGATTGCAACTGACGCCCGAAGAACGCGTGTTGCGCCTGCAACAAGAGATGATGGCTTTTGATCAGATACGCGGCACAGCAAAAAAATAGGGATAAAAGTGCATGGTTAATTTGGAAAAACTCATGACATGCCTTGTAAATAATCAGGTCAAATTTGTGGTGATCGGAGGAGTGGCCGCGACGGTTCACGGTTCGGCTTATGTGACTTATGATCTCGATGTTTGTTATGGTCGCGATGCAGAGAATTTGGCGCGGTTGGTAAAAGCACTTGCGCCATATCATCCCCAGTTGAGAGGTGTGCCAGACGATTTGCCATTTTTCTGGGATGAAAGAACCCTGCGCCGCGGTCTGAATTTTACACTCACAACAGATCTGGGCGATATAGACCTGTTGGGCGAAGTCGCAGGTATTGGCGTCTTTGAACAGGTGTTGGATTCCTCTATTTTGCTCGAGCTTTTTGGGGTGGAATGCGCGGTGCTTTCCCTCAAAGCATTGATCGAGGCCAAACGCGCTGCTGGTCGCCCAAAAGATCTGATGATCTTGCCAGAGTTAGAAGCCCTACGCGAAGCCACCGACGAGGCTTCAACCCACTGCTGACAACCACGCCTCATACCCCCACGCGATCTAAATTCTCTCCTATCTTCTCTTTCCCACACCTCATTTATGAACAACTGTGCCATATTCATTGGGAATAGGACCCTTGTATGCCCAAGTTTCCCAAGGCGTATCCCGATGCGATTCCCGAACAATAGTTCGGATTTTTGAAACCAGGTCTGGATGATCGGCTGCGAGGTCGCTTTGTTCGCGGATATCCGTTGTCAAATCGTAGAGTTCAACGCGCGCGTTGGGATTGGTATGGCCTTCGGGCACATAAGCTTTCCAACGTCCCATGCGAACAGCACTGACGCCGCGCCGCTCCCAATAGAGAAATTCGCGCGAGCGTTGGGCATTATCGCCCACGAGCGCGGGCAGCATGGAGATGCCATCCACGGGTTCGGGAATGGGGACATCGGCCAGTTCGCAGAACGTGGGCAGCATGTCTTGAAATCCCGAAGGATGCGCGCTGGTAGTACCGGACTGGATCATGCCCGGCCACCGCGCGACAAAGGGCACGCGGATGCCGCCTTCATACAGGCTGCCCTTTTTTGCGCGCAGGGGGCCGGCCGCGTTGAAGTGTTCAAGCGTGTTGCCAACGCCGTGCGGGCCGTTGTCGCTCGTGAAGATAACAAGGGTGTTTTCGGCAATGCCCAGATCGTCCAGCACGTCCAAAAGCGCGCCGATGTCGCGGTCCATGCGCGTGATCATCGCCGCCTGCGTTTTCTGATCTTCGGTCCAGGGTTTGTCGTTGTAAATGTCGAGCGATGGTATTTCAAACTTGGTGTGCGGAATGGTGTACGCCAAGTACAGAAAAAAGGGATGGACGTGCTGGTCGCGCACAAATTGCAATGCCTCGGCCGTGAGCAAGTCGTGGGAATACGATTTGCCGTAGAGCATGATTTTTTCGTCATTTCGCCACAGGTGCTGCGGATAATAGGTGTGGGCTTCGCGCTGGCAATTGTACCCAAAAAAGTGATCGAATCCCTGATTGTTGGGATCGCCTTCTGAGCCGGGATACCCCAATCCCCATTTGCCAATGCACGCGGTGGCATACCCGGCTCCTTTGAGCAACTTGGTGACCGTCTGCGTGTCCCCGGGAATGGGGACATTGCCCTCAATGGGTAGCGCGCGATTGTCGCGCACATAACCATGGCCCGTGTGCAACCCGGTCATCAGCACACACCGCGAGGGCGCGCAGACCGAAGACCCGGCATAGTGATCCGTAAAGCGAATGCCCTCGGCTGCGATGCGGTCGATATGGGGCGTATAAATCAATTCTTGACCAAAACACCCCAAATCGCCATAACCGAGATCATCCGACAAGATGTAAATGATATTGGGCAAAGATTTTTCAGACATGGACTTCGCGCTCCTCTTTTGCCTATTGCCATTTGCAAAAGCCCTCAACCTTCAATTCCCACTATCCCCTCGTTTGTAGGACTGGTATGCCGCGCGCACGACCTCCTCAGATAACTTGCCGCGGATGTCATAATTGCGCCGACCGGCCCAATATCGAGCCCACTGTGCGTCGCTGCTTATCCAATTATCCCAAAAAAAGACACCATTTACCACACCGGGGTATTTGCCCATCGTATTGAATAATCCCTGAAAGATATTGGCCTGCGTTTCCCGTCCATCATCCCGCCCATTGCCATTGGAATCGGCAAATGCGAATCGCCGGTTTTGCGCCGAATAATCCCCCGGCCTTTCAGGTGTTTCAACCACATCCATAGCACCGTATTCGGTAAACACAATGGGCCGGCCGGGGTTTCTGCCCGCAAGGGGAATGAGATAGTCTTGGAATATCCGCTCATAACGCGCTTGGAAATTTTCGACGCTCAGTACTGCTGAGGGACGCGAATCTGTCAAAGGAAACCACGCGCTGATCCCCACGATGTCGAGATCCAGATCTTCCCAAAGATAACCTGCGCCCGATCCAGGTCCATAGAAATCGGATGCTGTGAGCACGTCATAGTGCATATCATAAGTCAACATGCCACTGTACACAGCGCGCACCCGATTGACCATCGATCTGAGCTCCGGACCGAAATCATTGGTCATGTAGCCCCCTGACCGCGTTCGAAAAAGCCGATCCGTCTCTGTGCCCAACGAGTACAACAGCACCCCCTCGTCCTCTGCGATTCGGGCAAAATGCACGGCCTGTTGCGTATAGGTCTCCCAAAACTCGGCGACAAAACGCCGGTGATCCGGGTGATCCGGACGCCACGGCCAGAATTGTGGCAATATCAACCCCAAAATATTCGGATCATCGGGAGGAACGCCACCGGTGTGAGGCGGTGCCGGATCTCCGAGTTGCCATCTCTGCACAGGGCGCACCGCGATTTCAGCACTATGGGCTTGAAATGCCAGAGTCAGATACACGTTAATCCCGTGACTTCTAAATTCCCGGATCAGTTGTCTGAGTGCTGCATCGGAAAACGTGCGAATATCTACATCTGATGAGTACACGCGCGCAACCGTGCTATCCATGCTGTCATCGTAGTGCAGCGCGACGGAAAGGCCGATCCAGTTTACGTGCAGGCTCCTCAGCCATTCGATATAGTCCAGAGGTATGAGTGTGCCAATCCTCCCGGCGGCTTCCCATTCGTCCACAGCATGGCCGGTCTCTCCCCAATTTCCCGAGGCGGAAATGGCGCGCAGCGGAAAATCAAAGGGATTCTTGTTGCCGTAGGAACGAGTAAAAATTAAAAAATCTGAAAATCCAATCGCGCCATCGCCATCCAAATCGAACCGATCTTCATACACAGCATCGCCTTGCCGCGACCCGAACTTGCCGACAAACAGCAAAAAGTCGGGAAAATCCACCCCGCCACTGCCGTCAAAATCCGGAAAAGTCTTGTATGACAATGTTTGTGCATCAGACCGCGAGACAATCAATAGCGCGAGGGCGATAAGGGCAAAAGACGTGGTCCACCTACGCACTTGCAAAATTGCCTTCTTTTTTCTATCTGTCATCTCAATGTTCTTCTCTCTTCAATTCTGCCGTGATCCTGCGATCCGGCCTGATGGCAGATAGGTCTTACGCGAGGTTCTGGCAGTGGGTAACCTTTGGCCTTGAAATGGTGAATAACGTCTGCAATGACGGCACACAAGTCTTCGTAAACTTGCAGGGGATCATCGCCGTGAATTCCCGTGATCAAGTCTGGGCATTTGCCGATATATACTTGATCCTCTTCACTCCACTCAACCCATTTGTGGTATCGATCAATAGTTTTCATTGGTCAACTTCCTGCATCGCGCTTTGAATTTGCTTTTCCTGATATGGTTTCGCGTCATGGCCAAGGTTTCCGCTAAGTGTAACGACGCCGCGATATTTGTCATGTGCAAATTTCCTATGCGATCCTTTGCCTCCACTAGGAATTTCGTAAAATCCCGCCTTTCTTAAGTCCTGAATCAATTCTCTAATTTTCCTAGGCATTATTGCTTCAATTCTTCCATGACCCTGCGGGTGATTTCCGCGATGAGATCGTTCTGAGATGTTTGTGCAGGGGGTGCGCCGCCCGCGCTCAACGTGCGAATCGTGGGAATGCCGTTGTTAGCTGCGGATTGCGTTGCGGGCGCGTCCGAGATGTCGCAGGCCGGGTCGGGACCGCGAAGCCCCATGCGGTCGCGGATCGCGACCAGTTTGGCGACCTGTTCTGCATTGAGTTCGTTGTAACCGCCGAGTTGTTTTGCCACAAAAAGGATTTTTGCAAAGTGCTCCAGAGTTTCCATTTTGTAATACGCGTTCATCACATCGCTGCCAATGGTGGTGGCGCCGTGATTTTCCAGCAGATACGCGTCGTAGTCTTTGACGTATTGCTCGATGGGCTCTGAAATCTCAGGCCCGCCCGGCGTGCCGTATTCCGCAATGGGGATGGCACCGAGCGTGATGACCACTTCGGGCAAGACGCAGGCGGTGAGGGGAACGCCTGCAACCGCGAAACCCGTCGCGGTTGGCGGATGCGCGTGGACAACCGCGCGCACATCGGGACGCTGGCAATACAAAAAAATGTGCATGCCAATTTCCGATGACGGACGCCTTTGACCGCTGACGCGCGTGCCGTCCATATCGACGATGCAGAGGTCTTCGAGTTTGAGAAATCCCTTGGACATACCCGTTGGCGTGGTGAGAATGCGGTCTTCTTCAACTCGGCAAGAGATGTTGCCGTCGTTGGACGCGACAAAGCCGCGATCGTACACGCGGCGACCAGCTTCGATGATGTCGCGTTTGGCCTGATGGAGGTTCATCGGAAAAGTTCCTTCACGAATTAAACGGATGACGCAGATGACGCAGACCTGTCTGCCGGAAGATCGCGACAGGCAGATGAAAGGCGCGATCCACGAAGGGTACAAAGAGGCACGGAGAAAAGTGAGAAGTGAGCACAGGCACAGCCTACCTGTCTGCCCTGCCTGCGCCGCGTACGGCGCCTTTGGGGTGGTGTTGGGCGGGGCTGACCGCTAATAGCTCCCTATATCAATATCGTCAACGACGCCCACGATAACAGAACGCACCGCGGGCAATTCCACATTGAGGACGAGTGCTGCGGCGACGCCTTGGCGGAGCACGAGTACGATTTCGCCGCGACCAACGCCTGCGGCGTCAACCGCCAGTGCCGACGCGCCGTCATCTTTGCCATCGGGAGTAATGGGCTGTACGACCATGAGTTTGGCACTGTTGTAATCGCTGTGTTTCACAGTCGAGATGACACTGCCGAGCACGCGCGCCAAGAACATCGCGTCGCCTCCTGTTCGCGCCAACGCATCAGGCATTGACCTGATCGACAATGCCGACAACCGCCGCGTCAACCGGGCCGTATTTATCGGGCAGGGCGTTGGGGGCTTCCCGCGCGCCAACCCAGTAGATGATTTCGCCATCGCTGGCATTGACCACGTCAATGGCGACAAAGGCATCCCCTGTGGGGTTGTTCTCGTGGTCAACGGGTTCAACGACGAGCAGCCGAAAGCCTTTGAGCGAGGCATCTTTGCGCGTGGCCCAAATTTTGCCAATGACGCGACCGAGGAACATGTTTTTCTCGCGTGGGTCTATACGATTCTGAAGTAGTCGATGAGGGCACAGCGGCGTTGGCGGGTAAATGTGCGGGCAGATGTGCAGCCTTCGCCAGTGGGGGTGGCAATTGAGAACGAGGTATAGCCTTCGCCTCCCGCGCCCAATCCCGCGGATGACGCGCCGTTTTTGACGAAGATCGTGCATCTGCATTGGCGAGCCATGATGGTCATGTTCTCGACATTTTTCGAGTGCATGACCGCGGTGTGGCGATACCCCTGCTCCGCGCGAATCGCCCAGTCAATGGCCTTGTGTACATCGGGTGTGCGAACAATGGGCATAAACGGCATCATCTGCTCGTGCTGCACAAAGTCGTGCTCGTTTTCAACTTCGCCGAAGAGAAGTTCTGTATCCGGCGAGATATTGAGACCAATGTGAGCCGCGAGCACATGGGCACTGCGTCCGACGAGGTCGCGATTGAGCGACCAGTCGCCCCTCGCGTCGCGGGGAAACGCGAGATTGGTCAGCGCATCGATCTGCGTGCGGTCAAGTCCCACGCAGTTGTTCGCGCCGAGGTGGCGCATCAGGTCGTCGGCCACGGATTGGACGACAAAGACTTCCTTTTCGCCAATGCAGAGGATGTTGTTGTCAAAACCGCCGCCTTCAATGATGCCGAGGGCGGCCTTTTCGATGTCCGCGGTTTCATCCACGACAACGGGTGGATTGCCCGGCCCGGCGGCGATCACGCGCTTGGGGGCTTGCATGGCGGCTTTGACAACGCCCCCTCCTCCGGTGACGAGAACGAGGTCGATATCGGGATATACAAAAAGGGCTTGCGCGGTTTCGATGGTGGGTTCGCGCACGGCAACGAGCAGATTGGGCGGCCCGCCCGCATGGGTGATGGCGCGGTTGAGCATTTGAAGGCCGAGTGACGAGACATTTTTGGCGCTCGGATGCGGAGCAAAAATCGCGCTGTTGCCCGCAGAAATAAAGCTGATGGCATTGTTGATCATTGTGGGCACCGGGTGTGTGGATGGCGTGACGGCTGCAATGACCCCAAAAGGTGCCATTTCAACGACTGTCAGACCGTTGTCGCCCGTCCAAGCCGTGGGGTGTAGGTCTTCAACGCCGGGGGTGTGCTGTACAACGACCTCAAATTTGCGAATTTTGTGCGGCACTTTGCCCATGCCGGTTTCTTCAACGGTTTTTTGCGCGAGGCCCTTTGAATGGGCCATGGCCTCGCGGCGAATTGCAGCGATGATGTCGCGGCGTCGATCGAGGCTCAGGGCTTCGAGCGCGCGCTGCGCTTCAACCGCCGCGGCAATGGCGTCTTCGAGGGAATCAAAGATGCCGTCGTCGCCTTTGCCTTCACCGCGCGAGGGCGGTGCAATAACAGCAGGCGCTGTGCGTTCGGGCACGAGACCGCGCACGACCTGTTCGACTATTGATTGGATTTGGATTTCGTCTAAGTTCATAAGCCAACTCGTATAACAATCCCTTGGCGAACTTATGGATAGGGCGTATTCACCCGTTTATTCACATGAGAATGGTGAAGCCCGCTTGCTCAAAATCACGGTCAGTACTCAAGGCTTCCCACATAAGGCTTCCCACATACCTCTCGCTTCCATCAATTGGAAACTGGCGCAATCCGTAACGCCCCATCCCTTGTCCAAACGCGACGCTGTAGTAATTGACAGCGGCCCAAAACTGTTCGCTCGTCTGCCGCACAATTTCCACGTTGGGATTGCGGTTGAGATTCTTCGCCATTTCCACAACCTCTCTACGCTTCTCTTCTCCGTATTCCGCCATATAGTTCAGAAGTTTTGCTATCTCATGCCATTCATCTCGTGGATTCATCAAAGCAATCCAGTAACTGGCATCTGCAAAGATGATTCTCATCAATCCTTCGCCTTTCGTCTTTTTTTTTCATACTTGTAATAATGCCAATTCTCGGCGAGGTCTGTCGGCACACCGTCCCACGATCCTTCCGGCGAGGACTTGTGAATCTTTTCAAACATTTTCAGAATTGACTGCCCTGTTGAGATAGCTGGATCTTTCCCCTCCCTGTCCTTATGCGGAGAATCTTCTTCGGAATGAATGGATGGCGCGGGAACCTGTTGGCAATGCTCCAAGCGCAGGATGTGCTGGAGTTTGCCCGCGTCGTCGAACTTACCCGGCCCCTTGACCTTGAGCCACACACTGTTATGCAGGCGCAGGGCATTGGTAACTATCATTTCTTCTTTGTCCGTGAAGGCAGCGGTCAGGGTGTCGCCGTTCTGTAGTAGCAACTTGAACGAGCCACCACCGCGGGCCTTTAACGCCACTGTTCAATCACATTCACCTTACCATCGAGAGGTCGTTCAGTTTGCTTTGCCATGTCGCGCCTCCTTTTACCTCTATCCGCTTTGGGGGGTGGGGTTGGCCCTGTGCCTGTCGCGAGCTTCCTGTTCTGCCGACAGGCAGGGCAGACTGCTGACCGCTATTTTCGATAAACCGCTTCGCCTTTGATCTCTGCTGCGTCAATGATGGCGACAATGACCGCGTCAACGGGCCGATTTTCGGTCGCACTCGTCATGCGCGCGGAACTCCCGCTGCAACAGAGCACGACTTCGCCAGCACCTGCACCCACAGCATCTACGGCGACCACAAAACTCGTTTTGAGTTCGAGCGAGGGCAAGTCGAGGGTTTGGACGATCTGGAGCTTAAAACCGTCCAAACCCCTGTCTTTTTGGGTGGCAACCACCGTTCCCACCACTTTGCCGAGAGTCATGGTTTAGTCGTTGGAAGGCACGCCAATAGGCAGGACACTTTCGAGGCTGCCGTGCGGTCTTGGAATGACGTGAACGGAAACGAGTTCGCCAACTTTGCCAGCAGCAGCAGCACCTGCTTCGGTCGCGGCTTTGACAGCTGCCACGTCGCCGCGCACCATCGCGGTGACATATCCCGCGCCAATGCGCTCCCAATTGACAAACTGGACATTGGCGGCTTTGACCATCGCATCTGCCGCTTCAATCATGGCGACAAGACCTTTGGTTTCGATCATGCCGAGGGCTTCACCCATGTTGCACTTCCTCCTGAAAAATGATCATTGTGTCTGAAAAACAATCGCATGGACTTGTGGATCGAGATTTGGAATGACGTGAACAGCCACGAGATCGCCCACCCGTTGGGCTGCATTTGTTCCCGCTTCAATAGCCGCGCAAACCGCGCCCACATCGCCGCGCACGAGTGTGGTGGTATATCCCGCACCGATTTTTTCGCATTTCTCGATGGTGACATCCGCGGTCTTAACCATCGCATCGGCAGCTTCTGTTGTGCCAATAATGCCGAGTGTTTCGATCATGCCGAGCGCGGTCATACCGCTTCCTATTTCAAAATATACGTCGTGTCTCCGCAGACGAGATCCGCCGCGTTGGCATCGTCGGTATCCAGATGGAGTTCGGGCAAATAGCTTTCGTCAATTTTGAGGCGCACATTGTCATACGTGACGCCTTTTTCGCCTCCCACGCGCACCCGCACAGATTCCCGTCCCTGAAGGCCGTGCTGTGTCACGTCATCGGGCCGCAGGTGAATGTGGCGCGCCGCGCGAATGGCCGCGCCGACCGTGACCGCGCCCTTGGGGCCGATAAAGGTGACAGATTCGGCATCTCTGAGGTCTCCCGAGTCGCGCACGGGGGGGTCAACGCCGAGGTAGATGGCGTCTGTCCGGGCGAGTTCAACCTGATTGTAGTCGCGGCTAGGGCCGAGAATCCGCACGCGCTCAAGCGCGCGCAACCGGGGGCCAACAACAGAAATGACTTCCTCTGCGGCAAAAGCACCGGGTTGGTAAAGTTCGCGATAGGGCGTCAAGGTGTGACCCGGCCCAAAGAGGATATGAAGCACTTCATCATCGACATGGGCATGGCGGGCAGATACCCCCACGGGAATGGGAATTTCTTCGCTGTCCCGACTGCGTATCTGGCGCGCGACTTCTTGCACAATGCGGTCGATCACATCGCTTTCCCCGCAGCTTTGCCCGTAAGAACAAAGACCGCAGTCCTCACAGACAGAGGCATTTTTTGGCATTGGAAGCATGGCTGAAATTCCGAGATGCTGTTCACAAGGCGCGAAAAATAGCCCATGGCTTCTGCAAAGTCAAGGGGTTTCACAGCTTGAAATAAGCCTCAAATGCTTGACAAGCACCGCGCTTTGAATCAAATTCAGGCACATGGTTTTATTCGATCTAAATATTCTGAGAAATAGACACTTGCGACCCCATTTCCTCGCGCGCGTCTTGCTGTTTTTTTGTGCCGTCAGTCCAGCACTAGGCGAAGATGTCTCGTCCGATGCCCCTTTGAATCATCCCGTGTATCTCTTGTTAGATCGCTTGGATGCCCGCGGTTGGATCGCGGTGCCCGATGCGCGGCCATTGACTCGGAGGCAAGTTGCATCTATGCTTTCTGCCGCGTCAAATCAGGCGATGTCCGCAACCGAACGCGGACTCATCGACCGGTATGTCGCCGAGTTGACCGACCGCGCGGCTTTTGCGCGCGAGCCCCGGTGGGCATGGCGCGATTCTGTGGCATCTGTCACCCTTGAACCACTGGCGCGGCAACAGGTGATCGCGCGCAGGGGCGATGGGTTTGTGCGCGAGACCGTGTCTCAGACCCATCTCGGCGGTTCTGTGCGGGGGCGGTTCCACGCCTTGGGATTTTTTGCGCGCCATTTTGAGGCTCGCGAGTGGAGCAATCAATCGCGCCTGCGCCGCGAAGATGTGTTGGCCCGACCAATCGAAGATGTGCAACTCAAAGGCAACAAGGCGGATTTTCGAGCGAGCGCGTTTCAATTGGCTTGGGCAAATTCATGGGTGCGCTTGGACGCGGGCAAGGGAAGCCTGAATTGGGGGCCCGGGCGCACGGGAAATTTGTTGCTTTCCAACCGAGCGCCATCTTATGGGCTGTTTCGGTTGCGGGCATCCTACCGGCGGTTGCACTATACCCATGTTGCCGCGTCCCTGCGCGCGCGGGATGGATTAATCGATACCACGCGGCGGTGGATTGACAATGGGCATGTGCGAATTTTTTTGCGGCAAAAACGATTGGCCGCGCACCGCTTGGAGATCGCGTTTTCAAAGGTACGCATCGGGTTGCACGAGGCCGTGGTGTATGGCGACCGGGGATTTGAGCCGCTCTATGTCTTGCCCGTAACCGTGTTTGCGGGCACGCAAAATCACCTGGAAAATCGCGACAATTTGGCGATCGGCACCGATATATCGGCGCGTCTTTGGCCGGGATTGGAGCTTTACGGCGCGTGGTTTTTCGACGATATGGTCAAATTTGACCCCGGCGCGTTTGCCAATCAATTTGCCCTTCAAGTGGGTGTGTTCTGGGTCGATCCAATGGGCTTGAGAGATACTGATGTGCGCGCCGAATACGCGCGCGTAGAGCCCTATGTGTATGCCCACAATTTTGACATCAATACATTTGAACACTACGATACCCTGTTGGGTTATCCCATCGGGCCGAATGCAGACCGCTGGTTTGGGCAGGTGACACATCGCTTTTCGCCGTGGCTGAATGCGTCTTTGCGTTTTGAAAGAGAACGACAGGGAGAAAATCCGGTCAATCCAGACGGGACGGTTGTCAATGTGGGGGGCGATGCCCAACTCGGGCGGCGATTAGAGGACGCGCGGACGCGAGATTTTATGTCGGGCGATGTAGAGACGCGCCAAAAAATTGGTATCCGCATTGAATACGAGCCCGTGGGGAATTGGGTTTTGCAGATCGGATATGTGCGACAAGTGGGCGTGAATGTCCCCCTGCTCGGCGGACGCGGCAATGCGGTTGGACACGAGTGGACAGTGGCGGTGGATGTGAATTTTTATTGAGCGGTTAGGAGTCAGCCCGTCTAGTCCTACGCGAGCGGGCCACCCGCCCCAAAATATTGCGAACTTCAATAACCTGCTATCAATGAACGACAAAAATCGCGCGCACAAAGCACAACATCAGCAAAAGACGCGGAAATCACCGCGCAGACACCGCTTGTTGCAGATGAACTGCTGACGTATTTTCGCGTCTTTCGCGGTCCCTTTCTACCGCGGTTGTACCCCATTCGCATTGAGAATACCAAAATGAGGCACCGCCAGTACCTGTGGGGCCTTCTCGTTTTCGCGCTGTTATTGCGCGCGGGATTTGCCCTGACGCAGACCAATTTGACAAATGCATCTGATGAAAGGCATTGGGATGGCCTTGCAAAGGCATTTGTCGCGCTGGGCGTTTTGCATCCCGATACGGGGATGTACCGTCCTCCGTTATACGGTTTGTTTCTGGCAGGCATGTATGAGATGTTTGGGCCTGTACCAGTTCTCGTGCGGATTGTCCAAGCTGTCATGAGCACCCTGACCTGCTATCTCATCTATATTTTGGGGCGTAAGATGGGCAATATATGGGTCGGGCTGACTGCCGCGGGTTTGTTTGCTATTTATCCGTTGTTTGTGTTTTTTTCCGCTGTGTTGATGGCCGAAACCCTGCTGGTATTCTTGACGACAGCCAGCTTTGTGTGTTGCGTCCAGTTTTGGCACAAGAGCACATGCACAAGGGCAATGGCCTTGGGTGGCATTGTGGGACTGTCCGCACTTTGCAAGCCCGTTTTGTTGCCCTGGTTGCCCGTGGTGCTCTTTTTTTGGTGGCGAAAATCACCGCTGAACCGCGTACAGAAAGCCTCGCGCGCAGCGGTTGTGGCCGTCGTGCTCGGCTCGGTTATGTTGCCGTGGACCGCGCGCAATTACGCGCTCTCTGGTACATTTGTTCCCGTCTCGACCAATTTGGGGATCAATTTACTGGTGGGAGCACATCCCGAAGGGCGCGGCATTTACGACAATAACATTGACTATTTGCGGCTTTATCACGCCCTTGCCGATACGTCTCACGCCGCGGTGGCCGACCGCCGGGTGGCGGGCATTGTACTTGGATGGATGACCGCGCGTCCCCTGCATTATCTGAGCTTGGGCATGAATAAACTGCTCTATTTTTGGTGTCCATGGGTGCTGGGCGAATCCCTCTTGTACAATTTGGCTGCCGCGCTTTTTTGCGTTCCAGTGCTGCTTTTGGGCCTCGTTGGCACCTTTGAGCGACGCCACACGCCAGAAGGCCTAGGGCTTGTTTTGCTGGTGATTTGCATGTCGATCTTACATGTGGTGTTCTTTCCACACACGCGCTTTCGGCTGCCCGTGGACGCGCTGTTGTGTGCACCTGCCGCGCGGGTATTTGTGCAAAGTATGAGAAGATTATGAGGTCATCGCACGGCGAGCGGGTTTTGCTGTACATCGTCATTTGCGGCAGTCTGTTTTTATCTCTGCTGCCCAACTGGCTGTTTGATGCTTTGTTATGTCTCGTCCCTGACCGACGGTAACGGCAATTTGGATGGCTATGATGCTTCAAACAAATTTTTTTGACCCTGCAAAACACCGCTTACTCATTCTGGTATGTTTGGTGCAGGTGTTGTTGATTGCACTGCCGTTTTTAGTCAATAACGCGCTCGCGGCGATTCTCGTTTTGAGTTTGCTGTCGGTGATCGCACTTTTTGGCTCGCTCACGCTGTCTGTGTTCTATTTGTGTTTTGTAGCAGCGGTTGTGCCCTCCTGGTTTTACGAAGATTATTTGCTGCTGCCTCTGGACTTTAAATTTTATGAAGGGCTTCTCGCAGTGGTCTTGGGTATGGCCTGCCTCACTTGGGTGTTGGAAGGGCGATGGAACTGGCAACAGCACACGTTTTTGGATCGGCCGATGCGCGCGTTGCTGGGACTGGTGGTGTTTTCGTGTTTGCTCGGCTCGATATACGGACAGTCGGTTTCTCAAATGTTGCGCGACGCGCGCTACCCGCTGTACTACGCGCTGTTTTTCGCGGTGACGTGGTTTTTTGATTTGCGGCGGTTTTCCACATTTTTATCTCTGTTTGTGGGCATTGCCGCAATTGTCGGCATCGAGTATTTGTTTGAATTTTTTTTTCACGTGAACACGGACGTTGCGGGCGGTTTTGTTCGGGTCGCACGGATCGAAGGCATTGTGTTGCCAATGGGCATACTGGTTGTCGCGGCCATTTTGCTGTTTGAAACGCGAGCGTACAGACAGGCATGGGCATGGGGCGCGATGTTGCCCATCGGGTTGGCGTTGATTTTGACCGTGGGGCGGGGCATGTGGATCGCGCTATTTGTGGGGTTGTGCAGTCTGGCCGGGTTGATCGCGCTGGACGCGCAGGCATCGGGCCGACGCCTGAGGCGTTTTTTTTCTGTGGCACTGCTTCCACTGCTGATGCTGGCAATGGGGTACGTTTTTCAGCAACAGACGCGCGCTGCTGTCAGCGACGTGGCACTACACCGCGTAACGCACAGCACCGAAGCCGTGGCCGGGCGATTGATTTCTTATGGCAAAGCCCTAGAAAAAATGCGCCAACGCCCGTTGCTCGGCGGCGGACACGGCGAAACCGTGACGTTTTTGGTCACAGATCTAGTGCCGCCAGAGGTGTTGACAGTGGGCGCGGTTGACAATGTTTATTTGACGATAGGGATGCGAATGGGCCTGGTCGGTATCGCGGTGTTTTTGTGGGTCTTTGGCGTTGCCCTGTGGCGTGCATATCGATTGTTCCAGCGCAGTTCTAATGCCCGCGTGCGTCTGTTTTGCGCGGCGTTTATTGCGGTTTATGCCGCCCTGCTGGTCTATGGCATGGCCGATGCCACGCTCTTTGCCAACCGATTGATTTTTATTCACGCGACATTTTTAGGCCTGATCGCGCGTCTGGTCGCAGAGGAAAAAGACAATGCCTGAGCGCGCCACGGCAATTGTGGTCAATTGGAATGCCGGAGAACGCCTTGCGATATGCGTTGCGGCACTCATCGATCAGCAAGGGGTCGATCTCGATGTGGTCGTGGTCGATAATGCCTCGTCGGACAACAGTTTGTCGGCACTGGGCACTTATGGCGAGCGGGTGCGCGTGGTGCAAACGGGTGAAAATTTGGGATTTGGCCGCGCGGTGAACCGAGGGTTGGGCGTTTCGGACCGCGCCATGGTCGTGGTGCTCAATCCCGATGTGGTGTTGCATCCCCATGCGGTGAGTTTGATGGTTGAGTTTTTGAATACCCACACAGACGTGGGCATGGTGGGGCCGCGATTGAAAGATGCAGATGGACAGGTCGCGGCCTCGTGCGGCGAGGCGCCGCGGCTCAGAGATGAAATTTGTCGCAAATTCCTATTGCACAAGCTATTGCCATGGCTTAACTTTCGACGCCGAAAGCCCTCGAAACCCGAAGCCGTGGCCTGGGTCACCGGGGCGTGTTTCGCGGTTCGGCACGATGCCATCGCCGCGGTCAACGGGTTGGACGAGGCCATTTTTATGTATTACGAAGATGTGGACCTCGGACTGCGCCTCAACCGAGCGGGCTGGCAGGTGATGTATTTGCCCGCCGCCGAAGGCTTACACATCGGCGGCGAGAGTTCCAAACACGCCTTGACGCGCATGCTGGTGGTCAGCGAGGCGTCTTATGCCTATTTGATTCGCAAGCACCTCGGGCAATGGGCCGCGCGCGTGCTCCTCGTGTTGCGTCCCATAGAAATGACGTTGCGCGCATTGCTTTGGGGAAGCGTGTTTTTGTTGGCCCGCGGTCGTCGCACAGAGGCGCGCGCGCGTTTGCGGGCTTACTGGCTTATTTTGATTCACGGTGCTGTGGAGGAAGGGCTATGATTCCCATTTTTCGTCCCTGGTTTGATGACGCAGAAGTCGAGGCGGTGCGCGAGGTGTTGCTGTCGGGCTGGGTCGGCCCCGGGCAAAAGGTCGAAGAACTCGAAACGCGATTTGCCCATTATGTAGGGGCAAAACACGCGATTTCTGTCAATTCGTGCTCTGCCGCGCTTCTTTTGGCTTTGAAAACACTGGATGTGGCAGGCGGCGAGGTCATTACCACGCCATTGACTTTTGTATCAACCAATCACGCGATTTTGCAAAATGGGGCCACACCCGTGTTTTGCGATATCGATCCCGAAACCCTGAATATCGATCCCAAAGCGATTGCAGCCCATTTCACGCCGCGCACCCGGGCGATTGTGGTGGTGCATTTTGCCGGGCATCCCTGCGACATGGACGCGATTTTAGCCATTGCAAATCCGCGCGGGATTCCCGTCGTAGAAGACGCCGCGCACGCCAGCGGCGCGCGCTATAAAGATCGGATGATCGGGGGCGTGGGCACGGTGACGTGCTTTAGTTTTGACGCGCGCAAGAATTTGTCGACGTGCGACGGGGGGATGTTGACCACCAACGATTCAGCCCTGGCCGCGCGCGCGAGAAAATTGCGCTGGATGGGCATTTCGCGCGGCACGTGGGATCGGTTTCGGAAAAACCGCGCTGAGCCGCGCTGGGAATACGAGGTGGGCGAACTCGGCTATAAATGCTATATGAACGATCTCAACGCGGCGATTGGCTTGGTGCAGTTGGGCAAATTGGCGTCGGCCAATGCCCAGCGCCGAGAGATTTTTTTGCGCTATGAACGCGCATTTGCCGGCCTTAATTGGTTGCAGACGCCCATCGAAAAACCCGAGGTTCGCAGCGCCATGCACGCCTATGTGGCGCGCGTGCCCCATCGCGATGGCTTGATCGATCATTTGGGGCAGCGCGATATCGACGCGGGCGTGCACTACAAACCCTGCCATCTGTTTGAGGTGTACAAACCCTATCGCGCGGCATTGCCCATCACCGACGCGGTGTGGCCCCACCTGGTGACGCTACCCATGTTCCCGAGCATGACCGAGAGCGAAATCGGGCAGGTCATTGCGGCGATACGCGACTTTCAACCCTAAGCAGGTCATTTTGGGAATGCGGTATCGCATCCGTTTTTGGAAAAACGCGGCATAAAATTATGTGACCGTATTTTATGAAATCCACCCCGAAGGTGTGTTTTGACGCCCATAACTTTGTTTGGTGTTGCCGCGGTTTTAGCGGCTGTGTTTGTGGCTGCTGCGCGCACAATTGCAAAACGCACGCGCGGGTTTGGCGGGCTTGACGCGCGGGTTTCAACTTTGGGCGGCCCAGCTTTATTGGCCGCTCTTTTTTTTGTCTTTTATTTTTCGTCGCCCCCCCCGGCACTCCTAGTGGGTGCTGTTGGGATGGCGTCTATCGGCGCGTTAGACGACTGGCATCCCCTTGCCCCGCTGCACAAATTCGCGTTGACCTTCGCGGTTGCGTGCCTGGCCGCGGGGATGGGGCCGCGCCTCCCGATGACAGATATGGTCTGGATAGACAGCGCGCTGACCGCGCTGTGGATGGTGTGGATGTGCCATGCGTTCAATGTGCTGGATATGGCAGATGGCCTTTCCGCGGGCAGCGGCGCGATTGCTTCACTGAGTTTGTGGTTGATGGGCGCGGGCGATTGGGCACTGGTGACTGCAGGCACCCTAGCGGGGTTTTTGGTGCATAATATTCATCCCGCGCGCATCTATATGGGCGATGCGGGAAGCCTGTTGGCCGGCTTTCTGTTGAGTGGCATGGGCGTTGAGGTCGCCAATATTTCGACGAGCGCGACGCGCGTCATCGGCCCTTTGGTCGCGCTGGGAATACCCGTATTTGAGGCGGTCTTTATCAGCGCGATGCGATTTGCCAAAGGCCGTTCCATCGTGCGGGCGAGTCGAGATCACGTCGCACAGCGGTTGGTGCAATCGGGGCTGTCAACGCGGAGGGCAGTGGCTCTGATGTGGTTGGCAGGCATTGTGGCCGGCGCGCTGGGCATTGCGGTCGCGTGGGGAAATTGGATCGGTTTGCCCGTGGGTGGATGTCTGGCGATTGGCGCGTGGAAAGGCCTGGCGCGCGTGGATATGGAAGGCGATGGGTGCGATGGACGTCCGGTTGCCTTATGGGAAAAAAACTGGTTGATTCACCGCATCATGCGACAGACAATGGCCGAGGTGAGCGATAGGGTGACGGGTCGGTTGCTGGACGCGGGATGCGGCGCGAAACCTTATACCGACATTTTTGAGGGGCGCGTGCATCAATACATCGGACTGGAGAAGGCGCGCGGGCGATATGAACGGGCCGATGTGTGGGGCGATGTGATGGCACTTCCCTTTCGGGATCGCGTCTGCGATACGGTGTTGTGCAATCAGGTCTTGGAACACGTGCCCGAGCCACAAGGGGCGGTGGATGAAATCGCGCGCGTGTTGCGACCGGGTGGGTATCTGATTTTAACAGCACCGCATATTTGGGGATTGCACGAAATTCCTCGCGATTATTTTCGCTTTACGCCTTATGGATTGCGTTATCTCGCAGAACGCGCGGGTCTCGTTGTCCATAAAACGCGCGCGCTTGCGGGATTTTGGGTCACGGCCGGGGCGCGATTTTGTTATTATTTGGCGCGATTTGAACGCGGGCCTCTGATCCCTTTTGTGCGCGTTGGGTTTCTGGCGATCCAACTCGGCGCGATGTTTCTCGACCGCTTGCACCGCGTGGAAAGCGAGGCGTGGAATTTCCTGCTGATCGCGCAAAAGCACGCGTAATTTCTGGGTATGTTATGAACGATTTTGTCGCGTCCGAGAAGATGCAGCACGCGATCCTCGCGCTGGTCATTTCCCTGGCCTTTGTCCTGCGCTATTTCCAATTAAATATCGGTTTGCCCTATTTGTATTTTTGGGATGAACCGCTGACGGCCAGCAACGCACTCCAGATGCTGAAGACCGGGGATTACAACCCTCACTTTTTTAAGTACGGCTCCCTGATGATTTATTTGAACCTGCTGGTCGATAAGCTCCACTGCATTTATCTCTCGCTTGCAGGCAATTTGGAAAGCGTGGAAAATATACGCGTGGACACGAGTTGGCATTGGACGATTTCCCATCCGAGTTTTTACTTCTGGAACCGCTTTTTGACGGCCATCATGGGGGTGGCAACGGTATGGGTCCTCTATTTGATCGGCGAGATGATAGGCAACAGATGGACGGGAATCACATCGGCCTTTTTTTTGGCTGTTCTTCCGATCCATATTTCACATTCGGGTTTTGTAACGATGGACGCGCCGGTCGCCCTATTTGTCGCGCTTGTCGCCCTGTTTTCCCTTTTGTTTATCAACGAAAAAAAAACGCGCTATCTCATGGCGAGTCTTATATGCGTCGGATTTGCCACAGCGACAAAATACAATTCGGGTCTGGTAATTTTGCTCCCCATCGCGTCGCTGATTTGGATGTCCTATAAGCGTGAAATCGCGCGCCAAAAATTCTATTGGCTCGTGATTCCCGCCCTACCCGCGATGACTTTTTTTTTCGTGATGCCCTACGCGCTTCTCGATTTTCCCAATTTTCTCAAAGACGTTTTATACCAGATGATATACTACAAAGTGATGGGGCATCCCAGTGCAACGAGTACTCCCGGATGGAATCACCTCGCGTTTCAGATGCGCGAATTTTACCAAAATATCGGACTGGCAGGCACCCTTTTGTTGCCGATCGGTCTGGCGGGGATACTTTCCCGACCGCCATGGTTTCTGATCGTCTTGTTTCCCGCGGTCTATCTTTTGTTTATGAGCCACATGACGGTCAACTTTCACAGAAATTTTATACAGGTGTATCCGTTTATTGCAATTTTTGTAGGCGTTGCTTTTTATGCCATGCACGAGGCTCTGAATCGTTTGTGTACGGGGTTTAGACTCAAAAAAATGGGAACGCTACTTGTATGTCTTGTTGCGGCGCTCTTGTTGCTGCCTCGCGCTTATGACGCCTATCAGACGGGCCTTGTGTTGCACAACAGCAGAGATACGAGAAGCGCGGTCATAGATGTGATCAACGCGATGAAGGATGTGAACAAAGTCGTTTTTGCCAAAGAACTCAAGGTTCATGCGCGCGATCTCGGCAAATTAACGCGCGACTATGCCGTACAACCCATTGAGATCATAAGCGCGGAACAACGCGGAAAAGACGCCATTTATGTTTTGCCAGCCGAGGTGTCTCAGATTTACAATTACCACCGTGCGGAAATCCAGATCAAGCGAGCAATCATCGACAAAATTCACCGCGAGAATATCCTGCACCACATCGATAACAACTATATCGGACGCAATATCGGAAAGGGATATATCAAACACAATCCCGCGACCATGCTGGATGTTTTTTCAACGAGTCCCGCCCTGATAATCGCAAATTTTATCCCACATGAGCCATTGCAGCCCGGGGTTATTGCATTGGATATCTGCAAGCGATCTCCCGAAGGAACAACGATCAACATCCGCAATACCGCAACACTCAGCGATGGTTTTATCACGACGCCGGCTTACGATTTGGAACCCGGGGCATATCGCTTTGTATTCAAAGGAAAAAAGCCCGCGACGCCAGAAAGATCGCAGCACTTTGTTTGGGGGGAATACGAAATGACGATCGCGGTGAAACGCCTGAGCACAGTCGGCAAAAATGTAAGCATCCGGGTTTCAATATTTGCGGACCAGGTTCTATTAACACGACAAACCTTCGATCCCACAGAGGATTTTACGCAAATGGAAACCTCGTTTTCGCTGAAAAAAAAACAGCGCGTTGCAGGAAAAATAGAGAACATCGATCATTCATCAGGCCATCTGTTGCCCGCGGAAACAACGGTCAAACAACTGAAAATTTTGGCTTTGTAAAGCTCGTGCGAATAAACGCATAAGCGCAGCGAGTCATTCCGCCCGACCTCGATCAAAATACGCGAAAGTTCATCTTTCCAGCGCGTAATATTTGATTTTTTTGTGGAGGTTGGTGCGTTCAATGCCCAGTGCATTGGACGCGCGCGTGACATTTCCATCGTGCCGGTCGAGTGCCTCGGCAATGTAGTGCCGCTCAACGGTTTCGCGTACCTGACGGAGTGTTTTTCCCGGGCCAAGTCCGGGGAAAGAATCGGGTGGTTTTGAAATGTTCACGCCCTCCAAGACGGGCAAATCTTCCGCGTAGATGGTGTCGCCCGAAACCATAATTGAGAGGCGTTCGACCAGATTTTTCAGTTCGCGGATGTTGCCGGGCCAGTCGTAGTGCAAAAGCACGTCCCGCGCATCTGACGCCAGTGTTTTGGGTAAAAATCCATTTTCTTCCGCATAGGCGATCAAAAAATATTCGGCCAGGGCGGGGATGTCTTCGCGACGCTCCCGCAATGGCGGCGCGGTCAAGGGCACCACGTTGAGGCGAAAGTAGAGGTCTTCGCGAAATTTGCCCCGCGCGACTTCGGTGTGCAAATTTTTGTTTGTCGCGGCGATGACGCGCACATCCACGCGAAAGGTTGTGGCCCCGCCCACCCGTTCAAATTCCCCCTGCTCGAGCGCGCGCAAAACTTTCGCCTGCACCGACAGGCTCATATCGCCAATTTCATCGAGGAATAACGTCCCCCCATTGGCTTGAAGGAACTTGCCATCTCGCGTTTTGATCGCGCCGGTAAACGCGCCTCGGTCGCTCCCAAACAATTCGCTCTCGATGAGTTCTTCGGGAATGGCGGCGCAATTCACTTTGATAAAGGGCTTGTTCGCTCTGCGGCTCATCTTGTGAACCGCGCGCGCGATGAGTTCCTTGCCCGTGCCGCTTTCGCCGAGGATGAGGACGCGCCCCTGGGTCGGCGCGACGCGCGCGATCTGGTTGCGAATATCTGTCAGCGCGGGGCTTTGCCCCACCATCTCGTAGCGGCCTTCAATTTGTTGCTTGAGGTCGCGGTTTTCCGCGGCGAGTTCTTGCGTTTGGAGCGCGCGGGAAACCGCCAAGAGCACTTTTTCGCGCGAGAGGGGTTTTTCGAGAAAATCATAGGCCCCCAATTTGATGGCGCGAACCGCGTTTTGCACGCTGCCGTGTCCCGAAATCACGACAACGGCCAAGTCGGGACGCACGTCGAGGAGTTTGGGCAAGAGGTCGAGGCCATTGATCTCTGGCATCACAATATCGAGCAAGACCATGTGAATGGGTTCTTTTTTCAGCGCGGCAAGGCCCGATCGCCCCGAGGCGCAGGCAAAGACCCGATATCCTTCGCCCGATAAGATCATGTCTAAGGTTCGGCGGATATTTCTTTCGTCGTCAATGATGAGAATATTGTGGCTCATAGCTGTTCCTCCAGTTGCGCGATGGCGCGCTCGGGAACGGGGAATTGCAGGTCGAACTGCGCGCCGCCTGTGGGGGCATTTGTGACTGAGATATGCCCGCCGTGATCTTCGACAATGCTGCGTACCACGGCAAGGCCCAGGCCCATGCCACTTTCTTTGGTGGAAACGTAGGGCTGAAAGATGCGCGCGCGGTCCTCGATGGGCACGCCCGGCCCGCTGTCGATGACGGAAAGTATCGCAGTGTCGTTCAACGCGCGCGTGCGAATCGCTATCTGCCCGTTTTTGCCAGACGCGTCAATGCCATTTTCGATTAAGTTGATCAACATCCGACGCATCTGCTCCGCGTCGAATTCGAGCAGGGGCGGATTTTCCTCTAAGTTGAGGTGAATGCGGGCATCTGGGTAGAGGCGAACAACATCGCGCACACTCTGGTTGAGGTCGTTGGGAGACAGCGATAGCGAGGGCATGCGGGCAAAGTTGGCAAATTCTTGAACCAGGGATCGGAGGTTTTTGACTTCTTCCGTGACGATTTCCGTGCAGTCGGTGACAAATTGTTGATACTCGGGATCGCCGCCGGAATATTTGTCGCGCATCTGCTGTACTGCAAGTTGAATGGGTGTCAGAGGATTTTTTATTTCGTGCGCCAGGCGCCGAGCAATTTCGCGCCACGCCGCGATTTGCTCGGCTTCGAGTCGTTTGCGTCTGTTCTCCACGAGGTCTTGCGCCATCTGGTTAAAGGATTCGATCAGCAGACCGATCTCGTCGTTTCTGCCCGCGGGAATGCGGTATTGCAGGTTGTCGCGCGCCATTTCTCGCGTGCCTTTGAGCAACGCGTGAAGCGGGCGCGTGATCCCAAAGCCAATGCGAATGCCAATCACAGAGGCCAGAAGGACCACGCCCGCGGCGGCCACGAGAAACGCCAGCAAAAATGCCGTACGCAGATCGCCTTCTTCCATTTCAATATGCTTGTACGTGTGTACGGCATTTTCAACGTCGATGAGTGCCCCCAGCGAAAGCAGAGCAATCAGTGCCCGTTGCGAGTCGGGCAGTGCGAGGACCAGTTGAAGCTGATCGTTCTCGATTTTGGATACCACCGGGCCTTGAGAAAGGTCTGTTTGCACCTGTTCGATGGGCGAAATACGCAGGGCCAGGTCGTCAAATCCGGCATGGGCAAACGCCGCGCGCAGGGCATGGAGGTCGCGGTGAGGGGGTGCAGACAAAGCGCGTCCAATATCCTGGAGTTGCCGTTTTTTGGCGTCGTAATTCTCTTTGGCCAAAGCGAGCGCGCTCGTCAGCGCGCTGCCCATCTCGACATTGACGCTGGTCTGAAGACTGAGTGCCAAAAAATGGCGTGCGAGCAGGGTGAGCGCGAGGGTCGTGCCCAAGGCCAGGCCGATCAGGGCGGCGATGATGCGCCAACGCAAGGGGATGGCTCTCATGGCTGGGTCTCCAAAAGAAGATGTGGAAGCGCGCCGGGGCGAAATTTGATCAAATCAATCCATTCGGAAGATGTGGGTTTGTCCAGCGAGTAGAAAAATTCGAGATAACTGCCTTTTTCCAATATTCTGAGCCATTGTCGCGTGCGTTCTTGCTGCTCGGGCGAAATCGGGTTCACGTCTATCCGCACTTGCAAGGTGAGGGGCACGTCCGGAAGGGGAAGCACGGCCAGGGCAAGGCCCTGGAGTTCGGAACACGCGCGCTGAATATCTGCAAAATGAGACGTGGTCTGTGTGTCTGCCCGTGCGAATTGGCGGATGAGGCGATATTGCCCCTCCCAGATGTCGTGTTCCAAGCGCGCGCTCAGGCCGCGCTGTCCCACATGATCCCCGCGCCCTGTCCGCAGGCGAAATTGCACGGCAATAGACGTGGTCATGCCCGATTCAATCGCGTCAATGGCCCGTTTTGAAAAGAGGGAAGCGATGGTCGCGTCGAGGCGCAGGGTATCGGATTGCACATAAACATGGAGACTGTCTTGCGGGATGTGCTGTGCAAACACGGGCTGAAAGGTCGCACTGACGAGCACGCATGCAACGAGCGTCGGGATGTTGGAAAGCCGAGCCATCTTTGCCTCACAGACCGATCTTGATGCCGCCAAAGCGATGTGATTTTACGATCAGGGTGCCCGTGTTGATCCCAAAGCTGATGTCTATGCGGTTAAAGAGCAACAAGCCCACGCCAAAGGCAAAGCCGGCATCTCGCCGATTTTTGTCGTTCACCGCGCGGTGTACCCCGCCGCTTTCGGCAAAGGCATACACCCGCCCCATGGGCTTGAGTTCAATGGCATAGATGGCTTCGGCTGCAAAAAACAAGGCACCCCCTTCTGGCCCGATGACGCGGCGTTCAATGCCTCTGAGTTGATTATCGCCATCGAGGTAAAAGCGTTCGTAAAAGGGCGGATGCCCCCAAATGCCTCCTGTTTTGACGCCGAGTGAGAGCAGGTGCCCCCAAAAAAGTTGCTGGTGTCGATAGAGTTCGGTGCGGAGTTTGGCGTAATTTGCAACCGATCCCAGAACTTTGGACGACAGGGTGAGGCGGACATTAAAATCAGTGCCCGCGCCCCAGGTCGCGCTCGTGGGTTGTTTGAACAGGTGCAACGAGAGTGTGGACAGTTTTTCCCGGCCTTCGGCATCTGCAATTTCATTGGCGAAAATCTCGTCGCGTGTGACAATCGCAGGGCGTTGAAACGCGCCGATTTGGATGGCTTCAAAAGCGTATTTTAAGACGAGATGGTAGGCGCGCAGGGACGAGGGTTGACCAAAACCCAGAGCAAAGCCGATGCGTTCGAGATCGTATCGCCCCCTGATATCGGGGTTTGAACTGCGAAAGAGGTCGCGATCCGCCGAAGACCCAGTGACCCGAACGTGAAATGCCCGATTGGTTTTGAGAAAGAGCGGGTCGCTGTAGCGAAGTCCCCAGTACTTGAGGCGTTCGCGCCAACCGTATGCCGCGCCGACCAGTTTGCCTTCTCCGCGCAGATTGGCGTAATAAGCATCCGCGGCCAAGCCAAAGCCGTCGAGTTCGGAATATTCAAAACTTCCCCCCAGCGTGCCAAAGCGTTTTTCCTGTACATAGACCACGAGAATGGCTTTGCCTTTTTCTGTTCCGGGTTTGACATTGACAAATACCGTCCGAAACAGCAACAGACGCTCGAGCACCACGCGGCAGCGGTCAATATCCCCTTCGCGCAAGTTCTCCCCAATTTTGATGGGCAAGACCTGTCGAATGGTTTCAACACGGGTTTTTTCATTGCCGCGCACTTCAATATTTTCTATCTCGCGCCCAATTTGGCCCAGCGCAGGCGCGACAGCGAGGGGCAGCCACAGGCAGCCACAGATAGACAAAGATAAAAGACCGGAGGCGAAACGCGAGAGACCGACCGCGGACAGCTGACCCCCGAGCGCGAAAGTGCGAGAAGCGAGAAGCGCGCGTTCTGTTTTTGGTCGTTTGTGCATGATAAAGTCATCCGTGTGGGTTTTTGGATACCATGGGGCAAAAACCGTGCCCACTTGCCGCGGCGTCTCTTTTGGAACAAATAAAACTTGAAAAAATAAGAAGTTGTGTGTATATCTAATGTCCAACGCGCGGGATGCGTTCCGTGAAACAATACGACATGTGTATCTTTTTTGCAACAGGATTGCAGTATGCAGAGACCGCGAGAGAGATGCCACACCCCGAGAGCAAAAGTATGTCTTCAATTTGACGCAACGATTTAGGCCAGAGGTTTTGCCGCCGGGTTCTCATTTCGCAAATTGTGGAAATCGTCCAAACTAAAAATTGAGGAGGCACACCATGTCGAATTTACAGCTTGAGTCCGTTGAACCTTGGGCACCGCATCCAACCGCTGCGCCGTTGACAGAGCGCAGTGAGGATACGCTGGCAATTGCCGCAAATGGCACGCGCACCTGCATTGGCGGATGGCAGGTTACGTATTCAGGTGTCGAGGCCGGCAAAATGTATGAGATCACTGCCCATGCACAGTTTCAAGACGTGGATCACGCCCGCGATGTGTTGCGCTGTGAGGCGTATTGGGGTCCCCTGGATCGGGACACCGCGCGGCGAAACAACGCCAAAGTTCTGTCCTGGGATTATCTCCTTCCCGAATGGAACGGCAATTCCGTGCAATTTTTGCGGCGTCTCACCGCGCCCAAACGCGCCGACTGTTTGACTGTGCGCTATACCTTCCGATGGTCGGTCAAGGGTGCGTCCGAATGGCAACTGCCCAATGTGATCGCAACAGAAGTTGCAGAAGCGTCCAAACCCGTGAAAATCTGTGTCGCAACCGGGCGGCGATCAGACCGCAACCGGCACTTTGCGTCCATTCGAGACAATGTCGATCTCTACGCGCGTTTGTGCCGAGTAGCCTGTGAACGAGAAAAACCCGACCTGATCGTGTTGCCCGAGATCGCATTGCAATACGGGATTCAAGGCAGCCCATTGGAACTGGCCGTGCCCGTGCCGAGCGCCGATACAGAGCCGTTTGCAGACATTGCGCGCGACTATGGCGCCTATGTGTTGTTGGGGGTGATCGAACGAGATGGCGATGCCGTTCACAATACCGCCGCGTTATTCGCGCCCGATGGGCGCGTGGATGGCAAATACCGCAAGGTGCATCTGGCCGTGGGCGGCGAAATGGATTCGGGTATTTTGCCAGGCGATGATTTCCCGGTGTTCAATACCGAGATCGGACGGATCGGATGCAATATTTGTATGGATTCTTCGGCGGCTGAGTCCTCGCGGATGATCGGGCTCAATGGGGCCGACTTTTTGCTGTTGCCCATCATGGGCGATCACCGCGCGTGGCACCCGGAAGATCATTCTTGGGACGCCCAACGCTTTCGCGGCATTATGCAGACGCGAGCGCTGGACAATCAATTGTGCATGGTGGTGGCCGTCAATCGCGCGGAAGGCAGTTGCATCATAGATCGCACCGGGCATGTGCTGGCGTGGAACGATGGCAGCGAACCGTTTGTGAGTGCTGAAGTCGATCTCGTGGATGGGTTCTGCCCGCAGAATCGCGGGTGTTATCGCGGGATCAACTGGATGCAGCGCCGGCCCCACACGTACCGCGCTTCAGTCGATGAAACAAACGCCGGCGGCCTGCGCGTTGAAGCGTACTAAAAAAATGGAAATGACCCTTGACATTTTCAAATAGCTGACTATATTCTTTGGGGAATATAGATGGACACAAATGCTGATCTTTGTCGATTTCTCTAGGGGATATTCCATGAGCAAGACGGGTCTTTCGCAAGAAGTCATGACGACTCGAGAGGCTGCTGAAGAACTCGGATATACAATTCAGCACACGCGCTTGTTGATACGTCAAGGACACATTGAGGCCGCGAAATTTGGCAGAGACTGGCTCGTTGTGCGGGAATCTGTTGTCGAATACAAGGCAGGTCAGGAGAACCGAGGGGATAAAGATGAATAAGAATGCAAACCATGTAAAGGCACCACCCCTCAAAATTCAGGGCATTAAAACAAAGCTCGTGCCATTTATTAGGCACAATGTGAAATGGGATGGACGCGGGCGATGGGTTGAACCCTTCTTGGGCTCGGGCGTTGTGGTTCTCAATGTCAATCCAGAGCGCGCCTTGCTCGCAGATGCGAATGAACACATCATCCGCTTTTACCGCGCGATACAAACCGGCGACATGAATCCCTATGATTTGCGCTGCTTCTTGCAGCGAGAAGGCCGTGCGCTCAGTGAAAGAGGCCAAGCGCACTACTATAAAGTGCGCGAGCGTTTTAATGCACAGCATTCACCCTTTGACTTTCTCTTGTTGAACCGGGCGTGTTTTAACGGCATGATGCGATTCAACGCACAGGGCAAATTCAATGTCCCATTCTGTAGGAAGCCCGAAAGATTCGCGCGGGCGTATATCACCAAGATATGCAATCAAGTCGCCTGGGCAGTTGAGAGAATCAAGGGGAAGGACTGGCACTTCATTGTTCAGGATTGGCGCGATACACTAAGCCAAATTGAAGATTCAGATTTCGTCTATCTCGATCCGCCGTACAACGACAGACATACGGATTATTACAACTCGTGGCGCGGCGAGGATGCCGACGGATTGGCGCGAGAAGTCAAAAACTTAACAGCGCGTTTTGCTTACTCCACTTGGAAGCAAAACAAATATCGCACAAATGAACACCTGACAAAGCATTTCTCTGACTTTCCCACAGCGACAACCGCGCATTTCTATCACGTCGGTGCCAAAGAATCGCTCCGCAACGCGATGGAAGAAGCACTGGTGATGTCACCTGATGCGTGCTCTAAGCAAAAAACTTGAGGTTATGCAACCAATTGGGGGACTGATATGGTTCTACTAGAAGACGAGTGTATGAGCACGCGCACCTTTTAGCGAAAGCTTTAATACTCTACTTTTTCTAATCGACGCCGAGCAAGGTCTTTAAAAAAACTATCTGTATCACCAGGGGCATTGATAATGCGATTGAGCCATTCTCGTGTTTGCATCCATTTTTTGTTCTTCCAATAAACTTGAGCTATTTGAAAGCGAAATCTTTGCAAAGCATTTGACTGAGGAAAATCCTCCTCTAAAGATTGAAATGTATCTAAAAGGAGTGGCATGTATTTAGAGAAGACACCGCTTGGTAGGCCTGTTTCTTCCCAACCCCATATCTTTAATAACTCTTCTTGATTGGCTCTCTCAGCACTGGTAGTTTTTGGAAACTCCCCCAATATCGTGAATAACTTTTCTTTATAGGCTCTCTCAGCACTGGCAGTTTTTGGAAACTCCTCAATTATTTTATCATACCATTTAATGGCGGGTTCAAAATTAGGTATCCAACTGGTATCTATCCTAAAAATTTTGCTTCTATCTTTCGACCAAAATTCAGCATTTTTCAAATAATAGCGAGCAGTTACGTTATCGTTCGTTTCATCGATCAAACCTTCAGTATGTTCGGCTAGCTGTTGAATTTTATCTTTTATAAAATGGACATGGTTTGAATTGGGATATTTTTCAACGAGAGTAGTCCAGGTCTCTATCGCCGCAGATATATTTTTTTCAGTGAAGGCTATATTCCCCAAAATAAAATATGCTTCAGCCTTATCCTCTGCTGCTGACTTCCCAAAAATCACGCCGATCAACTCTTTTTTGGCCTCATCGCGCAAGCCATGAGCATTCAGCATTTTTGCCTTCTCTATCGATGTCCCTTCGCACTCACACAAGACACCTACACCAAAAAACATCACCAAAATCTTCACTGCATTCTGCATGACACCTTACTCCTTATAGAAAATGAATTACCTGAGGGGACGCGGAGTTTCAGATACCTAAAACGCCATTCTTGTACAAGAAAAGGAGCCGAAACCTCTAGTTTCACCGTTCTTGTTTCTGTTCTTCTTGCTCAAGAAATGGTGGCGGTTTGCTAATGCTTGATAAATTCCCTTTTGCTTTTTCCGCCTCATACCACTTACGTATTTCAGCATCCCGTTCGGCACGGCCCTCTTCACGCCCTTCTTCAAGCCTTTTCCTTTTAAAAATCTCCAAAGCGACGCCCATTGTGTCTCTCCCTTCAAATATGAAGAATATCAGCGTGACAGTAGTGATACCCACCATACTGATATCTTTTATTAAGTCAACGACAGTCTCAGGACCATCATCTTCTGTAATATGAAAAATCTCATACCAGCAAACAAACACTGCGCCAGCGAGAAACATGATCACAAAATAGATTGAGAACTTGTATCTATTCTCTTGCTTTACACTCCAAATAGATTCTCGTTGTTCTTCACTTTTATCTTTTTTCATTTGACTGCGATGTTATTCTTGATTGCGTGTTGATGAGCCGACTACAACGAGCCAAAGGCCGCCCAAAAAAAAATAAGGAATTTTGTATTGATATTCCAGTGGTTTTTTGCTTCAATGAGAACTGGGAATTTATATGCCGAGCGCGCGTTGTTCGCACTCGGCATATTTTTTGACCAATTTGTCGTACACCGCGGCGTTGGCTGGCGCGACGACAGAGCCGGGTAGGGGTTCGGCAATGCCCGCGATGATGTCTTCCCAAGAGGTGTTTTGACCCAAGGCATTGCAGTGCGCGTGCGCCGCGCGAAGGGCCGCGCCAAGGGCCGCACTGTTGGTGACTTCAAATTGGTGAACCGGACAGTTTTGCACGTCGGCCATGATCTGCAGGATCTCGGGATTGACCGACGCGCCGCCGGTGACGTAAATGGCAGAAGGACGCACGCCCATCCATTCGGCGTGAACGCGCATGGACATCATCTGCGCTTCGACAACCGCGCGGCAATTGCCAGCCGCGTCACGTTCGTCGAGGTCAAAGCGATAGACGCCAGGGGCGAGGACATGGGGCACGATTTCGGGTTCAAAATAGGGAAGCATTATTTTTTGATCATTGCCCGGGGGGGTGGATTGGAGGGCATGAGAAAACCCGTCCCAGTCCAAGCCATAAGCTCTGCGAACGGCTTCGCGGGCGAGCGAGCCGTTTTTGAAACACAAGAGGGTCATATAGTCGCCGGTGGGCGAAACAAAGACGTGACCCTCGCCGCGCGGGTCGGTCTGGCAATTTTTCATCGTCCCAAAATAGGTGTCGCTAGTGCCGAGAGAGATGGCGACCATGCCCTCGCGAATAAGCCCTAGGCCGATGACGCTGTTGGGATTGTCGCCCGACCAGACGAGGGCCTGTGCATCGGGATTGAGGCCGTATTTATCGACAAAATAGCGGCTGACAGACCCGATTATTGCGCGGGATTCGACAAGCGGGGGCAGGCGATCAGAGAGACCCGGCGCTGTGGCGTTGCGCGCGGGGGTATGCCATGTGCGCGCCTGAATGTCCATCAGATTCATGCCCGCGCCATCGCCGTGATCGATGGGGGCAACTTTGCCCGCGATCAGAGAGGCCATAAAAGAACTGACGAGCATGATGTGCGCGGTATTGTCGTACGCGCGGGGTTGCGTTTTGTAAAATTTGCGAATCTGCGGCCCCGTAAAGCGTTCAAAGGTCGTAGAACCCGTGGCGCGGGCCGTCGCTTGGCGACCGCCGAGGGCGTCGCAAATTTCATCGCATTCCGCGCGGGTGGAGGAATCCATCCAGATGGGCGATGTGGCGCGGGAGAAAACACCGCCGAGATTTTGAACGAGAGATCTCGAGGGATCGAGACGAGATAAGATATCCACCGCTTCGGCATCGAGATAGACCGAGCCGTGTTGCTGCCCCGAGCCGGAGATAGCCCGAATGTCGCCGAGGCCAACGCGCTCGGTTTTCATTTTGTCAAAAAGCGCGTCGAGGGCTTCCACCCACATGAGAGGCGGCGAGTGAACAATTTTGGGATCGGGATTGTCGAGAACGCCATTTTGCGTGCCATAGTGCGGCAGCGTTTCGTCGTAGTTCAAAGAAATATCGCACGCGACTTCGCGGGTGTCGAGGTCTATAACAATGGCACTCAAGCTCTGCGTGCTGGCGTCAAGTCCCAAATAGAGATTGCTCATAGGTGCTCCTACGCCCCGTAAATAACCGGGCATTTGGATAGATCGTCAATATGCCGCGTCAGCCCCTGCCGAGCGTCGTTGACCGGGCGCGAATTTTCGCTACGCATGTGAATGGCAAAGCTGCGGCGGGGGCCATTGGAACGGTTGGGGCCACTGCCGTGCAGTGTGAAGCAGTCGTGCAGGCTCAACGCGCCGCGCGGCAAGAGCATGGGCACTTCGCGCCATGTTTCGCGTTCCGGGATAGAGATGCCGCCGCGCAAGGTATCGAGGTCCTGTTGTTGAAAACCCATGTCAATGTCCAAAAGCCCCCATCGGTGTGAGCCGCGCACAAAGCGCATCGGGCCTGCATCGGGTGTGATGTTGCTGAGCGCGACCCACGCGGTGAAAAGCTCGCTGCCGTCTTCCCATGCGCGCCAGTAGTAGCGGTCCTGGTGCCAGCCGATGTTGGTGACGCGCGGGCCTTGGGGTTCGCCCACGGGCTTGTAGAGCAGTTGCACCCACCAGACTTGCACCATTTTCGCGCCCGTGACCTCAGCGGCGAGTTTGCCCAAGGCGGGATGCGACACCAAGTCCATAATGGCGTGGCTCGCAACCTGCGGCATTTCAATTTTGCAAAGGGTATGGGGATCGTCGCCGGGGTTCCATCGCGAGTTCTCTGGCGGATGCCCCGTATCGTACTCCCCCGCGCGTACAGCGTCCATACCTTCGATTGCAGCCTCAACAATATCGGATGGAATAACCGGGTCCAAGACCGCGCAAAAACCATCTTTTTCATAGTGTTCTGAAAGCGTCATCAGGTCCTCTCTGCGGTGGCTGGGTAGCCTTCTCCCATTTTGTATCTTGAAATGATGATTGGGCAACCGTCCTGACCCTGGAAGGGGAAGGAACAGCTTAAATTTGCGAATCGTAAATTGCATCAACCAGTGCCATAGATTTTGCCGCGTCTTCAAAATTTGTTTCGGGCTGTCTGCCCGTTTTGATACAGTCAATAAAATGGCGGTTGATGGCGTACGCGCCAAATGCGACATGGGGCGAGCGGCTCTTGCTCAGTGCCCAGGGATCGAGCGCATGCGCGGGTTCGACATGGCCCTCGGCAAAGATCTGTCCGCCTTCTTCGGGATCGCCAAACATCGAAACACCTGCCGAATGCACTTCAACTGTGAACATGCGTCGCCCCATCAGATAACAATTTTGCAGCACGCCCGTCGCGCCAGACGAAAACCGCACCAATGCCGTGTGCATATTTCTAAATGTGGCATCCAATCGGCGCACATCGCTCGCCACGCCTTCCACTTCTCCCCCGCACAAATACCTCAGCGTATCCACCGCGTGAATGCCATCGCAGGTCAGTTTTTCCATCGCGCCTTTGTAAATCGGCTGCCCACCCACCTCATGTTTGTAAAAATACGCCGCCGCGCTGTGAATCGGCCCGTTTTTCTCACAGATCGATTTTCCCGTGCGGATCACCGGCGCAAACCGCCTTTGAAATGTCACGCCCGTTATCACCCGGTTCTTTTTTGCAAGCCATGCCATCTGCCGCGCCTGTTCGGTCGTGACCGAAGGCGGTTTTTCAATGATGAGATGGACGCGCATATCCATGATGTTTGCCGCCAGATCATAGACGTGATGCGGCGGCATAATGGCATAGACCACATCGGGTTTTTCCCGTTCGATCATCGCCACGTAATCGGTGTATTGCGCGGGAATGTCGTATTCTTCGGCCACCTGATTCATGCGCGCGTCATTCAATTCGCACACAGCCACCATCGCCACATCGTCCATATCTCTCAGCGAGGGGTAGTGTACACTGCGCGCCCGCCCCCCCGCGCCGATCATCGCCACCTTGACGACCTTGCGAGCGAATGTCTTTGCTGTTTTTTTCATCGTAAACCTCCTTGCCGCGAATCTACATAACGGAACTGCCTTAGCCCTGCCTGCCCGCCTGCGGAGCGAAGCAGCTAATCGTCACCAGGGGCACTGCCCCCACCTCTCTCCTCTCTCCTCTCACCGTTCTCCATAAACCGCTTGGATCAGCGCGCGCATGTAACCCACGGCAAACGCGCGGCCCGCCCATTCCGTCCCCGATTGCCAAAATCTAGGGGTGTGATCCATCATGAATGGCCCCTTGAAACCCACCGCTTTGTACGTCTGCATGGCTTTGTACATATCGTTTTGTCCTTCGTCGATAAACACCTCGCGAAAACTTCTCGGCGTGCCCTGAATGTCTCGAAAATGTACGTACACAATTTTGCCCCGCCCCCCAATATCGCGGATCGCGTCGCAAACATCTTCGCCCATTTCGGCCACGCAACCCTGGCAAAAGAGCATGGCATTGCGCTCGCTAGGAGCGAGGTCAAAGATGCGGTGATAGTGTTCCAGCGTTGACACAATGCGCGCGGCTCCGCCCATGGGTTCGGGAATGGGCGGGTCATCCGGGTGCAATGCCATCGTCACGCCGTATTCCTCGGCCACGGGCAACGCGCGCGTCAAAAAGTATTCGATATTTTCCCACATGCCGGCTTCTGAAATCGCTTTGTCGGGGTCGTACACGCGGTCTCGCGCCCATTCATCGTAATCAAAGGTGCTGTATTTGACGCCCCCTCGCCCCGTCGCCGATTCCGTGCGAAAATTCCCAATCGGCTTAAAATTGTATCCCAGCGTGGGGATGCCCGCTTCGCCCAAATTGCGAATGAACATACACCAAGCGTCAATTTTTTCGTCTCGGTCTTCCAAACCCAAGGTAATTTCATCCCAGCACGCGCTGGCAGCATTTTGCAAAATCAGGCCGTGCTCGTCCGCGAGATCGCGCAATTCCTCCCAGTATGCGCGGCGGTCTTTGCCATCGCGCATATCCATCGCGGGATTGAGGGTCAGATAATCCACGCCAATCGCTTTGAGAAAACTCAGCGACTCGTCGTTCACCTGCTCGTAGTGCAATTGCTCTTGAATGGTCATAAGGCTCTCCGTTGAAATCTCAAAAAATCCCCGGCGGTCTTGACACAACGGGAATATGCATGAATCACTTGTGGATGAAAGTCAAGAAAACAATGACGCGCGCCCAAAAAGAACTGGCAAAAGCAGGTTGGCGAAATACGTGTCTGGACATAATTATTTTGGGATGCCTGAAAAATCATCCCCGAGCGGGAATCCAAACAATAAAAGCACTCAAAAAAAATGTAATCGAATTTATTTGAAATTCCCATGAACCCCACAACACTAAATTGATTGCCAGCGTTCTAAGTGTTCATTAAATTCTTTTCGGAAGGGCTGACCGCTGACTGCTAACCGCTTATTGCCATGAAAAGTTTTGAAAAATCCAAGCAATTGATCGCCGAAGCCTCGCGCTATTTGCCGGGGGGTGTGAACAGCAATTTTCGGCTGGGAATACTTCCGACACCCCTGGTTTTTGAACGCGGCGAAGGCCCCTATCTCTACGATGTGGATGGCAATCAGTTGATCGATTATTATTTGGGCATGGGGCCGATGATTCTCGGGCACAATCCAGAATCGGTCATCTCTGCTGTTCGGGAACAACTCGCGTCTGGCATTCTCTTTGCCGGACAAACCGCGATTGAGCAAGCGGCAGCCAAATTGGTGTGTGACATGGTGCCCTGCGCGGAGCGGGTGCGGTTTAACTGTGCGGGCAGCGAAGTGGTGCAAGCGGCCCTGCGATTGGCGCGCGCGGCAACGGGGCGGTCAATTGCGATCAAATTTGAGGGCCATTACCACGGCTGGTTCGACAGTGTGCTGTGGTCCGTGGCGCCAGCGTCCGATCAGTATGGCCCGGTTGACGCGCCCATACCCGTTCCGGGCAGCGCGGGGCAAGACTTGGTGGCAGGCCGGCATACCGAGGTGCTTCCGTGGAACAATCTGGAACTTCTAAGCGCGCGCCTAAAACGGGGCGATGTTGCCGCGGTTGTAATGGAGCCTGTGATGTGCAATACCAGCGTGATTTTTCCCGCGAAGGGCTATTTGGAAGGGGTTCGGGAGGTCTGCACGGATACGGAAACCGTGCTCATTTTTGACGAGGTGATCACGGGGTTTCGCGTGGCACCTGGCGGCGCGCAGCAATGCCTTGGGGTGGTGCCCGATTTGGCGACTTTTGGCAAGGCAATTGCCAATGGGTTCCCGGTTTCGTGTTTGGCCGGGCGAGGCGATTTGATGGATCTGTTCGTCGAGGGTGTGATGCACGGCGGTACGTACAATGCCCAACCCGCGTCTATGGCCGCGGTGATTGCCACGCTGACCGAGTTGCAAAAAAAAGAAACGCATGAGGTGCTCACCGCGCGGGGAAATCAACTCATGGAAGGCATCCGTCGAGCATTGAAAGACGCGGATATCCACGCGCGAGTTGCGGGTTTTCCGCAGATTTTTCACGTGGGTTTTGGCGTTCACGCCCCAGTGACCGATTACCGCAGCGCGCTTCAGGCAGATCGCCAGCAATATATCAGATTTACAGAAGCACTCCATTACAAAGGCGTGCGCGCGCTAGAACGAGGGGCCTGGTTTTTATCCACAGCGCATACAGATGACGCGATCGACGCGACAGTTGATGCGGTCTCCGCGGTGGCGTTTGAGTTCGACTCGCCATCTTCAATGGCTGATAACGCAAAGGGACGCAAGTAATCTCGCGTCCCTTTCGCGTTTTAGCTGTTGTGCATCTGTGGTTGCTTTTATTGCGTGAGGATGTTGTCGATTTCTGCCATCTCCTCGTCGGTGAGGTGCCAGCCGACGGTTGCGGCATTTGCCGTGACCTGCTCGGGTTTTGTCGCTCCGGCGATCACAGAACACACGCAGGGATTGGCGAGGAGCCAGGCAAAGGCCAAATCGAGGAGGGTGTGGTCGCGTTCTCGTGCGAATTTTTCCAGGGCTTCGAGGATGTCAAAGTTTTTATCGGTGAACAGGCCGCGGTCATTTCCCGCCAACCGCGCGCCTTCGGGCGGGGGTTCATTTCGGCGGTATTTGCCCGTGAGAAAGCCGCTGGCCAGGGGGAAATAGGGCAAGATGCCAATGCCATAACACTTGCAAAAAGGCACGAGTTCGGCTTCGATTTCGCGGTCGAGCATGCTGTATCGGGGTTGAACCGTGGAGAATGAAATCAGATTTTTCGCACGAGAAGTCCATAGGGCTTCGCAGACCTCCCACGCCATAAAGTTGGAGCAACCGATATAGCGCACTTTGCCCTGAGAGACGAGTTGGTCAAGGGTGTGTAGGGTTTCCTCAATTGGGGTGTTGGGGTCGGTCTGATGAATCTGATAGAGGTCAATATAATCCGTATTGAGGCGTTTGAGGCTGTTCTCAACTTCTGTGAGAATATGGTGGCGCGAGTTGCCGCGCATATTGGGCCCCTCGCCCATGGTCATGGACACTTTGGTCGCCAGGATGAACGCATCGCGCTTGCCCTTAACCGCCCGCCCGATATAGGCTTCCGACAGGGAGCCGCCGTAAATATTGGCCGTGTCAATGAATGTAATGCCTTCGTCGCGTGCCCGATTCATGACGCGGGCCGTGCCCCTGGCGTCAACGCGGTTGCCAAAATTGTTGGTGCCCAAGCCAATGGCCGAGACCTGAAGCCCCGAATTGCCAAGTTGCCGATATTCCATTTTGAAACTCCTGACTTAAAATATATTGCCCTGATGCAATTGCTGCAAAAACGCTGTGAACAAGCAAAACATCCACGCGCAAATTTACAAGGTTGTTGTCAAAAATGCAATCGGGAGCGGCAGACTTGTGCGACCAGAAATTAGAAGGAATAAGATGCAGAGGCAGAGAAGGGCAAAGGCATGTGAGAGCGGGTGAGTTTGAGGCGATCTAATGGGATGGACCGCCAGGTATCGTAACTGGCGAGCCTGCCAATCATGCTGCCGATGCTGCCGCCGACCAGGGAAAAAACAACGGTTTCGGGATTGAGAACGAGATTGGCAACGGCTGACCATCCGGTTTCGGTGCTGTTGTTTAAGTCGGATGAGGAAAAGATGACCCCAATGCAAAAACCCGTGACCAGACCGGCTTTGAATCCCTTTTTGGTATGGGACGTTCTGCCCAGGTTAATGGACATGTGATCGAGTTCCGAGGGCGTCAGGGTTTTGTACTCCTCGCGCGTATGCGTGGCCGCCAAAACGAGACACGAATCGGTTACACTGGCAATAATACCCGCAAAACGGCTGTCTGCGGTCTCCAAAGTGCCAATCACGGCTCGGTGCCCGAGCGCGACGCCAGTCCGAGTCAAAAATCCGCGCGACTGGGGATTGAACTGGACAGCGATTTTTTTGGTTTTTTTTACGCGCAGGTGATCGATGGACTGGTAGGTAATGCGGCGTCTGCGGGGCAATTGGTTTGTGACGAGTGTGACGGCATACCCCTGTGTGCGATTGATATAGCCTCGAAATCGCCTTTTTTGCGCGCCGACAAAATACGTGCCCTCAACATACGTGCCGATATCGAGTTTTTTGATTTTCCGTTGCACGTCGCTGGCAGAACTCTGTGTACAAAGCTGTCCCAACAGGAATATCACGAGGCACATGACCCTTTTTATTTGGGGGGCATTGAACGCATGAGCAAAAAGCAAAGGCAAGATGTAGTCCATGAGTGGAAGAAGTTACGGTTTGTCTTTGGGCGGAATATAGCGGTTGGCGAGTTCGACATAGTCCTCGCGAATTGGCGAGAAGATGTCCAGGGCAACACACGGGCCATCTATGGCTTCGGCTCGATGTGGCACATGCGCGGGAATGAGAAAGGCTTCTCCGGGTGCAACTGTGCGGGCCTCGCCGTCAATGGTGAATTTCATGGTGCCCTCGAGCATCACGCCCCCCTGTTCGTGGGGATGGCTATGCATTGGTACGACAGCACCCGCGTCAAATTCAACGCGAGAGAGCATTAAGTTTTCGCCATAAGGCGTGCGAATACGCACGCCGGGCGCGACTTCGTTGGCGGGATATGTGTCCCAATCAATAAATGACATGGTGTGATGCCTTTGAAAAGTGGGCCACGGGGATGCGTTCCGTTCTTTCGAGAGACTGCGCCCCCGTTGCAATATCGTGAACAGCGTGCAGGAGTTCGGCTGCTCGCAAACGCCGATTGTGACATCTTCTAAAATGACAAATCCCCGTTTGTGTTTGAATGCCTCGCGTTCCAATGGCTTTGCTCGTACTGTTCCGTCACAGCAATCGCACTGGTATCCATACATTTGCATATTATCCGTGTTTGATTTCTTCGCCTGCGGCCGCGCGTACTTCAGCGTCCATGGCTCTAAAGAGTTGACGGGTCATCAGTCGGGCAGCACTGGCGTGCATGCGCTGCCCCACAGCGGCGAGGGGTCCGCCGATTTGCACATCGCCATTGAAAGTCACTTGTGTGTGCTCACCTTTGGATGTGAGTTCAACAACGCCCTGCCCTTTGACAAACCCCGTCGCCCCTTTGATATCGACCGACATGGTATAGCATTCGGGGGGGTGAAGGTCTGATAGGGTGACGCTGCCCGTGTATTTGCCGCGAATAGGGCCAATGCCTGCCGAGATGCCGATGTCATACACGCCATCGCCTTTGTGTTCGAGCGTTTCGCAGCCGGGCATACAGCGGGCGAGCACTTTGGAATCCGTGAGCAGTTCAAAGGTGAGATCGGGAATCGCACTGATGATGTGTGTGCCGGTGAGTTTCAAATTCCCTCCTTAACTTTTGCTGACCACCGTTTGGAGTGAAAATGGGTAGCCCTGTCGCCTGCCTACCGTCAGGCAGGGCAGGCAGGAACAGGCTTCTCGCTTCTCACACCTTTGCCCGTTCAATTGCCCGGGTCAATGCCCGTTGTGTGAACACGCGGGCCAAGTGCGCGCGGTAAGCCGCGGACGCGTGGTGATCTTCCTGAAATTCTTCCACACCATCGGTCACATAAACAGCGGCTTCGGCGACAGCGTCGATGCCTTGTCCCTGAAGCGCGTTTTCGACCGCGTGCGCGCGATACGCAGCCGGTGCAATACCGGTGACACCCACAGCCGCGGAAGCGCAATTGCCCGCGCTGTCGAGAACGACCTGAGCAGCGACACCTGCAAGGGCAAAACCGGACGCGGACTGCCGCATTTTGACATAAGCACCGCCCGAATTTGGGGGCGGGGTGGCAATGCGAATCTTCGTGAGAACTTCGCCGGGTTGCAAATCTGTGGTGAAGAGATCGAGAAAAAAATCAGATGCGGAAACCGCGCGATCGCCATCGGGGCCGGCAATGTCGAATTGTGCATCGAGCGCGAGCATGGTTGCCGGCCAATCCGCAGCCGGGTCCGCGTGTGCAATGCTGCCGCCCACCGTGCCCCGGTTGCGTACCTGCACGTCGCCGATTTCCGCTGCGGTTTCGGGCAAGAGTCGGCATTTAGACGGCAACAGGCGATGGCTTTCAACGGCATAATGCGTGGCCAAAGCGCCAATGGTGATGGTTTCATGGCCCGCGATCACTTTTTTCAAGCCGACAATGCCGCCCAGGTCAATGACGACCGCAGGCGCGGCAAAACGCAATTTCATCAGCGGAATCAGGCTGTGACCACCCGCCATGACTTTGGCGTCCTCGCCAAAGTCTCGCACCAGACGCATCGCTCTTGTCAGGGTTTTGGGCGCGTGATAATCAAAGGTACTGGGAGTCATCGTTATTTCTCCTGCATGAGTTTCCAGATTTTTTCGGGGCGCAGGGGCAGGTCGATATGCCGCACGCCAAACGGTTTCAGCGCGTCGATGACCGCATTGGCGATTGCGGGCGTGGAGCCAATCGTGCCCGCTTCGCCCACGCCTTTGACGCCCATGGGATTTACCGGCGAAGGCGTAACGGTGTTGTCCAGTTCAAAGCGCGGGAAGTTGTTCGCTTTGGGCAGGGCATAGTCCATGAATGACCCCGTGAGCATCTGCCCGCTTTCGTCGTAGATGGCTTCTTCGTAAAGTGCTTGTCCCACGCCTTGTGCAATGCCGCCGTGGACCTGGCCCTCCACAATGAGCGGGTTGATGATGTTGCCGCAATCGTCAACCGCGATATAGCGCTGCAACGCAACGTCTCCAGTCTCGGCATCCACTTCGACCACGGCGATGTGCGTGCCAAAGGGATAGGTAAAGTTTGGCGGTTCAAAGAAGTGCGATTCCGCGAGACCGGGCTCTGTTTCCGCGGGGAGATCGACCCCAACGTGCGCCACTTGGGCAATGTCGGCCAATGTGAGGCCCGATTCGGGCGCGCCCCGAACGCAGTATTTGCCGTCTTCAAGCACGATATCTTGCGGATTGCTTTCCGTGAGATGCGCGGCAATTTTGACGACTTTGTCTTTGATCTTGCCCATCGCGTGAACCATTGCCGCACCGCCCACCGCGGTTGCGCGGCTGCCAAATGTGCCAATGCCGTATTGCACGGCATCGGTGTCGCCGTGGATAATGCGAATGTCGTCTATGTCGACGCCCAAGCCATCGGCAATCAACTGGGCAAAAGTGGTTTCCTGCCCCTGTCCGTGGGGCGATACGCCGGTGAGCACGGTCACTTTGCCGGTGGGATCCACGCGCACCGTGCTGCTTTCCCAGCCGCCGGCGGGCATTGCAGCCGAAGGCCCCATGCCGCAGATTTCGACATAGGTGGAAAACCCAATGCCGAGGTACCGGCCCTGCTCGCGCAGGTCGGCTCGTTGCCGGCGCAAGGCGTCGTAGTCGGCTATCTCGAGGGCGCGATCAAGCGCGGCCGTGTAATCGCCGCTGTCATAAGAGATGGCGGTTCCGGTTTCGTAGGGAAAGACATCTTTGCCAATGAAATTTTTGCGCCGCACCTCGAGGGGATCGAGATTCAGATCGTGGGCCACCACGTCGATCATGCGCTCGATGAGATACGTGGCTTCGGGACGCCCGGCACCCCGATACGCGTCGGTCGCCATTTTGTTGGTGAACGCGGCTGTGAGGTCCATCTGCACGTTTTGAAATGCGTAGGCACCACACAGCATCAATCCCGTGAGCGTGGGAATGGCTGGGGTGAGCAATTGATAATACGCGCCCACGTCAGCCGTGACCGTGTATTTGAGTCCGAGGATCGTGCCGTCGTTTTTGACCGCGAGTTCCACGTCGCCAGTCTGGTCGCGCCCGTGAATGGTGTGCAAAAAGTTTTCCCGCCGGCCTTCAATCCACTTGACGGGTTGTTGGAGATATTTTGCCATGTGCCCGAGCAGGGCTTCCTCTGCGTACACATTGAGTTTGCACCCAAAGCCGCCACCCACTTCGGGCGCGATCACGCGCACGTGGTTTTCGGCCATGTTGAGCATGACGGACAATTGCGTGCGCAAGAGGTGGGGAATTTGTGTGGATGACCATAACGTGAGTTGGTCTTTGCCGGGCAGGTACTCGGCGAGGACGCCGCGCGCTTCCATGGGATTGGGAACCAGACGTTGGTGCTCAATGCGCTGGCGGACGATTTGATCGGCTTCGGCAAAGGCCGCGGCGATGTCGCCCCCGGCAATATGCCATGTAAAGGCCATGTTGTCGTCCCAATCTTCGTGGAGAACGGGCGCGCCATCGGCAAAAGCCGCGGCGGCCGAGTTGACGGCATCGAGGGGATCGTAATCGACTTCGATCAGGTCGAGCGCGTCTCGGGCGATGTACGCGCTGGTCGCGGCGACCGCGGCAATGGGTTCACCCACAAAGCGCACTTTTTCAGTGGCGAGCACGGGATGGTGAGGCACTTTGATGCCGGGGAATCCCTCGGGATCTGTCGCCGCACAGGGAATCCCGCCAATTTTGTCCTTGATATCCTCGCCGGTGACAATAGACTTGACGCCGGGCAAATTTTGAGCCGCATCGGTATTGATATTGTTAATGCGCGCGTGGGCATGGGGGCTTCGCAAGATCGCGACATGCAAGGTATTGGGCAATTTGATGTCATCAACGTAGTGTGCAAGGCCCTGGATCAATCGGGGGTCTTCGCGGCGCTTGATGCGGGCACCAACGGTTTTGCTAACAGGCATGGGGCGCCTCCTTTATGCGATCATTTTTTTTGCGGCGTATTGAACCGCATCGACAATGTGTTGGTAGCCCGTGCAGCGGCAAAGATTGCCTTCAATGCCGCGCCGAATATCGGCTTCGCTGGGTTTGGGATTGCGTTCTAAAAGCTGGTGCGCGGCAATAATCATGCCCGGTGTGCAAAAGCCGCATTGCAACCCGTGGCATTCCCAGAAGCCCTCCTGAATGGGATGCAATTCGCCATTTTGAGCCAGACCCTCAATGGTGACAATTTCGGCACCATGGGCCTGCACTGCCAAAACCGTACACGCTTTGACAGCCTCTCCATTGAGCATCACACTACACGCGCCACACAGGCTGGTTTCGCAGCCTACGTGGGTGCCCGTAAGCCCGACGACATCGCGCAAAAAGTGGACGAGCAGCATCCGGGGTTCAATGTCGTGGCTTTGATGCTCCCCGTTAATGGTGACTTCAATTTTCACGGGTGCGCCTCCTTTGTAAAGGGGATGAATTTGTACCGCTTTAGAGCCAATGTCGTAAGATAGGAAGCATAAAAACGGGATGCAAACAGTTTCTCTTGCGCGCCAGATTGTTTTAATTCCTTAAAACTGGGCAAATAGACCGAATAGTTGGCATTGCGCAAGGTCGCCATGATGTGGCGGTGCGCCAGACTGCCGAGGTGCAACTCCACGTCCAGCCCGTGCGACTCGGCCATAGCGGCGATCTTCATCACTCCGGTAATGCCCCCATCGGTGCTGCTATTGGCGCGCACGAAGTCGGTGGCACCGGCGGTAATCGTATCGGCCTTGGCCTCTAGCCCGCGCACGTGTTCGCCCATCAGCATCGGCGTCTTGATCAACTCGCGCAACTTGGCATGGGCAAAGCGCGAAAACCCGCCGCCCCTGAACGGGTCTTCATACCACATATAGCGCGCCTCGTCGCAGGCGCGGCCCACCTTGAGCACGTCCTCGACAGTGGGAAAACACCCGGCCGGATCGAGCAACAGGTCCATATCGTCGCCCACTGCCGCGCGGATGGCTAACACCGCCGCCACCTCGCGGTCGATCGGCCCGTTGACCCAGCCGTGGATCTTAAAGGCCGGGTAGCCGTATTGCTCCTTGCAGTGCAGCGCGAATTGCGCGAAATTGTGCGGTGTCGTCAAACCGCCGTTTTCGTCGCCGTGGTAGGTCGAAGCGTAGGCCGGCAACTTCTTGCGCCAGCCTCCGCCCAAAAGCTCGTAAATCGGCGCGTCGTAGAGTTTGCCAGCGAAATCCCACAGCGCCACATCTACCGAGCCGGGGGGCGTGCCGTCCTGGCCGCGCCGCCAGCGCTTGAGATCGTGCCAGATGATCTCGCGGTCCAGCGGATTGCGGTCGAGCAAGTACTGCGCTGTGCGGGCGTCGATGCCGCCGGGCGCGGTGCCGCTGATCCCGGTGCTGGTCTCGATGGTCAGGAAGCCGCCACTCTGCGACAGACGACCTCCTTTTCTATGGACCGTATCAAAGCCCAATTGCTCCTCCAACTCCAGATCGGCGATCTCGCAGTCGAAATGCGTCGCAATGATACGGGTGATCTTGATATCTCGCGCCATAACTATACCTCCTCTATATTTTCTCGACCGTACAGGCCGCAATCTCGTCCAAGTCCTAATTTTTATCCACCGCCAGCGGTCCCACGGCACCCAAAAGCAGCGCGGGATAGAGCATTTCAAAAAGCGGTTCGTCGCCTTGTACTGCCTCTTCCAGATAGCGCAGAGACAAGCCTTCTGTGGCAACGCATTCAAACATATCCGAACCATTGAACTTGGCAAGATATCAATTTCCCATTATGTTGGACAAATGCAACGTGCCACAGGCAGTCCTGAAGCGATCAGCTTTACGAACATTGTGGTGGGCTTCGCCATGCGTTGGCTAACGCCATGCTTCGCGTGCGGCGTGCGCCTGTGCTCGCGTCTCGTATCTCACCCGTCTGCTAACCGCTGACCGAGAAAAAAGGAAAAATAATGAAAACAATTTATTACGTCGCCGATCCGATGTGTTCGTGGTGTTGGGGGTTTCAGCCGGTGCTAGAAAAGGTGAAGGAAGCCGTGCCCGAAGGGTTGTCGCCGATATATGTTATGGGTGGGTTGGCGCGCGATACAGATGAGCCGATGCCCGATGCGGTGCGTGCCCATGTCCAACGCGCATGGCGCGATGTGGCAGCGAGGACGGGCGCGCGGTTTAACTGGGCGTTTTGGGAAACATGCACCCCGCGACGGTGTACGTATCCCTCTTGCCGGGGGTTTTACGCGGGGCAAAAGCAACATGCGGGCACCGAGATGTTTGAGGCAATTCAGCGCGCGTATTATCGGGAGGCGCGCAATCCATCGGATGCAGAAGTCTTGGTGGCATTGGCAGGCGAGATCGGGCTGGATACGAGGCGGTTTGCCCGAGACCTGGCATCGCTCGAAATTGAACAGCAGATGCAGGACGGGTTCAATCTCAGGCGGGCGATGAATGCCAATCAGTTTCCGAGTCTGGTCGTGAGAGAGGGTATATCCGCAATATTTGTCGCCAAGGGGTATAGCGATGCGGAAACCGTCTTGGCCCGGTTGCAGGCCGCCCTGAGGTAAGCGCGTCGGAAAGCGATCTATGCCCAGAGTTTGTGGACGTGAAATTCAAATTTGAGCAACAGGGATCGCCAGAGATGGTTTCGGGATCAGACAGGCAAACGACCTCTTCATCTGGACGGTAGATGTAAACGTTTTTTTAGATCGATGAGCCAGCCGAGTTGCGCGCCATTATCGATGTATTCCCGCATCGTATTTTGTGTGGTTTCAAGGCAATCGGTTCGGGAAAGCAGTTCCACGACAAAGTCGGGACAAATTGGGGCAAATTCCTCTTGCTCGTCTTCTGACAGCATTTCCCATCGCTCTTTGCGAATCCATGCCAAATCCGGTGCCCGCACAGCGCCATTTGGGAGGGTGAAACCCGCGGATGAATCAAAGCCAAAACCCGTTTCATCAGATTGCATCCATAAGCCAAATTGGGTCGTGAGTGTAAAATTGCGATGTCCAGATTTGCTCCCTGTTGGCGGCATAATGATCAGAGCCCCTTCGCATGTGAGTTCCATTCTCAGATCGGGATTGGCCTGGCAAAAATCGAAAAATTCATGCCTGTCCATGTGTAATACAGACCCAAAGTGAAGCGTCAGGGCATGCTGTCCTGTGTATAATGCAGCGGCGGTCATGGAAAATTCTCCGAATGGTGAAGGTGACAGTGCCTTTTCTACCAGAACATTCAAGTGCCAAAAAATACCCACAACAAAAGTTTTGTGCAAGCCGATTAGCGTGTACTTCTCGTGCATTGACAAGGCAAAAGCGAGAAAGCGCAACATCGCGTGCAGTGCTTGACATGGGTTCAAAGTTTTGAAATATTAAGCCAAACAAGTCTAAAACAAAAAACGAAGGAGGGCGCAAAGATGGCCGAGCAAACAATCCGACGCAAGATCAACAAAGCGAATTGCTGTTCATGCAGTTGGTGATGATGTTTCAGGGCATGGCCTTGCAAAATTTGGGCAAGGTGATGAATCCCGTGACCAATCAGATCGAGCGCAACCTGGAACAGGCGAAGAATATGGTTGACATTCTCGGTATGTTAGAGGAAAAAACAAAGGGCAACTTGAATGACAATGAGCAAAGGCTGTTGGAACACGTGTTGTTTGAGTTGCGGATGAATTACGTCGATGAAATCAAAAAGGACGACCGAGAAGCATCCGGCGATCAGGCCTCCGAAGAGGAGGCAACAGATAAGCACCCTGCGGATGCGGAAGCAACACCCGCGGATTCGGAGGAAGAAAGTTGATCTCCATTAGAAAAAAAAAGTGGGCGGTTCGTTGCGTACTGCTCATTGTTTGTCTGCCATTGAGTTGTGCTCATTATTCCACATCCGCCACGGGCAGCGGCGGCATTCGCTCTGTGGCTGTGCCGCTGCTCGACAATGAGAGTCTCGAGGCGGGCATTCATCAGGCATTGACGGACAGTTTGATTCAGGGGTTTGTCTCTGATGGCGCCTTGCGCGTGGTCGAGGAAGACCGCGCGGATGCCGTGTTGCAAGGCACGGTGCTGGAAATCAAAGAAGAACCCTTTACTTATGGTCAACCGGGTGACGAACAATATCAGGTTTCCGTTTTTGTCAAGATGGTTTTTTACGATGCGCGGCAAAAGCAAACGCTTTGGGAAATGGCTCGCATGCGCGGTTACGGCATTTACGATGCGGCGCGCCAACGCGACCTCGCGCGCGCAGAGAGCATTGGGGATGCGCTGCAAATGCTCGCCAAAGATGTGGTGGACCGCACGCAGGTTGGGGGATGGTAAAAAGCGGTCAGCAGTCAAGTCGTCGGCAGACAGGTGGGAGGAGATAGGTAGCCATCTCACTCCTCACTCCTCGCCTCTCGCCGATTGGGACGGCGGTGCGGAGTAACGGACCACTGATCACTGCCGAAAGGATCATGCACATGCCCGAAGATAACGCCGTTGTCACTGATTTTATGCAGTTGGTTGGCGGTACGCCTCTGATTCGCTTAAACAGCTTGGCGACGTCCGATATGGCCGAGGTGGTTGTCAAGATGGAGTCGTTAAATCCGGCCCGCACGGTCAAAGATCGGATTGCCCTAGCGATGATCGATGCCGCAGAGCGCGATGGTCGCTTAAAGCCGGGCATGACCATTGTCGAGCCGACCAGCGGCAACACGGGCATTGGCTTGGCGATGGTTGCAACGGCTCGGGGCTATCGCCTGATTTTAACCATGCCCGATTCTATGAGCCGAGAGCGGCGCGAGTTGCTCGAAAGTTATGGCGCCGAATTGATTTTAACGCCGGGCAATCTGGATATGCCCGGTGCTGTGGCCGAAGCGGAACGGCTTGTGAATGCGTCGCCCGAGACGACTTTTATGCCGCAGCAATTTAACAATCCAGCCAATCCAGAAGTACACCGTCAAACCACGGCTCGAGAAATTTTGGACGCGATAGATGGACACCTCGATGCTTTTGTCGCGGGCGTGGGCACGGGGGGCACGATTACGGGTGTGGGCGAGGTCTTAAAAGCTGAATTAGAGCACGTGCGCGTGATCGCGGTTGAACCCGCCAAATCTCCGGTCTTGTCGGGCGGCGCGCCCGGGCTGCACGGGATTCAAGGCATTGGCGCGGGATTTATCCCCGCTGTGCTCAACCGCGATATTTTTGACGCGCTCGTTTGCGTGCGGGATGAAGACGCCATTGCAACGGCTCGCAACTTGGGTCGCGAGGAGGGTATTTTGGCGGGCATATCCGCTGGGGCAAATGTGTTTGTCGCCCTGCACGTTGCCCGCGATCTAGGTCCTGGCAAGCGAGTGGCAACAGTAATTTGCGATTCGGGCGAGCGGTATTTCAGCGTACCGGAGTTTTTGAAAGCATAGATCAAATGTCGTTTCGCCCAATGGTATCTAACAAACAGGAGCATGACATGGCTAAGACCGTGATCCTTGATACGCATGTGCTTTACGACATCGGGTTGAATCGCGTCAGTATTGAGGACATCAGACAGCCTAGAGAGCACCTCTGTTACTCTCCCATATCAATCATTGAGTTAGTATCTAAACTCGACGACAGGTCATTTGAAGACCGAAAGGCAACGGCTGCTGTTATTCTCAAGCACCGGATAAACGAACTTCCGGATCCCGAATCACATCTGACGATGGCATTTGGCTACAAGTTGGCGGAACCTCCCCCCTCATACTCCGACGCTGTCCGCGCCTTGGCTACCGGTCAGAGCCTCAAGGAGGTGCAAAGAGGTGTACCGGACTATGAACTTCGGGTCCGACGACGCTTGAATGTGCCTTTTACAGCGACATGGCGTGAGAAGGGCGAGAAGGTCGTATGGCTTGATGTGGGAAATGCCGGGACGGATCAGATTGCAGACTTGTTGCTGCGAAACAAAAATCAGATCGCCACGTTTCTTGACCAGAATGAAGACGCCCTTCTCATCTTGAATGAGAATGATCTTGTCCGATAAAAAAATAAAAAAGGCGATAGCAGGAGGTTGGGTGGGCCTCTCGCGTCTCACCCATTCGCTACACTCAGGGTAGGCTGTCTCGCCTCTCGCTGTGGATGGGGGTCGGGCGGGCTGACCACTGACCATCAATCTCTAACCTTTGGAGACTCTCATGAGCGATGTACCCCGTTATTTGAAAGACTACGCCGACCTTTACGCCCGTGATCCGCGCGCTGCGGCACTGCAGTGGTTTCGCGAAGCGCGATACGGTCTGTTTTTGCACTATGGCTTGTACTCCCTGTTGGGGCGGCACGAGTGGGTGCAACTGCGAGAATTGATTCCCGTTGCCGAATACGCAAAGTTGATGCACGACTTTACGGCTGAGCATTTTGATGCCGAGCGCATCGCACAATTTGCCGTCAATTGCGAGATGAAATACATCAACATCACCACGCGGCATCACGATTCGTTTTGTTTGTTCAATACCGCGGAAACGGATTTTAACAGTGTCAATGCCCCGGCCGGGCGCGATTTGATCAAAGAATTGGCCGCAGCATGTGACCGACGCGGGTTGGGATTGTGCTTGTATTATTCCCATGGACGGGATTGGAAGCATCCGCACGCGCCCAACAATGACACATGGGGGGGTCAAGCAAGGCCCAAATACGATCCGCCCGAACCGACCTATGCCACGGGTTCTGCACACAATTTGCAAATTTATCTCGATTTTATGCAGGCGCAAATCGCGGAACTGCTCTCGAATTACGGGCCTGTGGCAGCGGTCTGGCTGGATGGGGTTGCCGTTCCCAATAGCGGCGACAAATCGAAATTTCGATGTCAGGAACTCTACGATTACATTCACAGCCTACAGCCACAAGTGCTGGTTTCCTACAAGCAGGGGTTGTTGGGCAGCGAAGATTTTCAGGCACCCGAACATCGCGCGCTAAAAGAGGTCGACAAGCCCATGGAAATTTGCACGACCATGTGTTCCGGGCCTGGGGGCAAAGGCGTGTCGTGGGGGTATCTCGCCGAAGGCGGGCACCACAAAGATGCGGACGAGGTTTGGGCGACCTTGGCGATGGCGAGGAAAAGCGGTTGCAACTTGTTGTTAAATTCCGGTCCCTTGCCCGATGGCTCACTCGACGAGTCAGATGTCTCGGTGTTGCTCTCCGTTGGTGAGCACATCCGAAAACAGGGATTTCCCGGAGCGAATTAAAAATTCAAAATGTCAAATTGAGGATATCTATTGGATATCCTTTTTTTTGGAGCACACGTGCCAATTCATTCCGAAGGCATCGATCTAAATCCCGCGATCAATGCACAGCGGTCACCGTGGTGGGCCATTGCATTGGCGGTGTTGATCACGGTGGCTATGAACGCGGTGATTCCCTATACCCATCATTACATGCACACCATTTCACTGGTGGAAGGCATGATTCCGATGGGTATTTTGATGCCGTTTCTGGTGCTGGTTTTTATTGTCAATCCCGTGCTGCGCGCGCTGGGGTGCCCATTGCAGGCGTGGGAATTGATTTTCATTTTTGCGGTGGGTTACGCGAGCATGTCCATCAATGAATTGTTGGGGCGCGTGCTGGCGACCTATGCCGTGATGCACTACATGGCAACGCCTGAAAACCTATGGGAAGAATACGTTTTTGGTCTCGTTCAACCCTATCTGGTGGTCGAAGATGCCGAAGATCAATTGGCGTGGTTTTACGAGGGCCTGCCGCGAAATGCAGCGATTCCATGGGCAATCTGGGTGCGGCCCACGTTCTGGTGGCTGAGTTTTATCGCGGCACTGGGCATTGGATCGGTCGCGGTGGCGACAATTTTGCGCCGACAATGGGTTGAGCAAGAGCGGTTGCCGTTTCCCTTTGCCCAAGTAGCCGAAGAATTGGCCGAGACCGCGGGGCCAAAGGGATTTCCCAACTACATGAAGCAGCCGTTGTTCTGGGCTGGTTTTTCGATTCCCGCGTTTATCGTGTTGTGGTACATCATTGGCTATTTCGACCCCGGTTTCCCGGTGATTACCGTGGGGATTCAGAATTATAATATCTCATTGGGGCGATATGTGCCCTCCCTGCACGGACGGCTCAATTTTTTGATTATCGGGTTTGCGTACTTTACCGATTTGCAGGTTTTGTTCTCGATCTGGGTGTTCTGGTTGCTCACGTGGTTTCAGATGGGCATTACCAATCGCATGGGCCTCGCCGAGGGGTTGGGCGAGTTCGCGGGTACGCGACAGCAGGCACTCGGCGGTTTTATCGTCTTTTGCCTGTGGGGATTGTGGGTTGCGCGCCCCCATTTACAGGCGGTATTTCAGCAGGCATTTTGCCTGTCCGCGCGGGTGGTCAAGCCCAAACGCCTGGACGATCAGAACGAATTGATGTCTTATCGCGCGGCGGTAGTTGCGTTTTTGGCCTGTTCGCTGTTTGCGATGTTCTGGTTGTTTAAGGGCGGCATGACACTGTTTTGGGCCGTGGTGGTCACGGTGTTCTGGTTTGTGTTTTACACCGGATTTGCCAAAATCGTGGCGATGACGGGGCTAGTATTCCTGGAATCACCCAGCAGCCTGGGCACGGGCATGATGGGATTTGCACCGCCCGATTCTTTGTCGCCCAATACGATTGCCGTGCGACAGCAGGTGGGCAGTCTGTATCAAAATGGCAAGAGTTTCACCATGCCCGCTGCCGCGCATGCCGCGCGATTGGGCGCGGGGATGGGCAATCGCGCCCGCGTGTTGGGCATAACGGTTGTGTTTGCATTTGCGTTTTCTCTGATTGCCGCGTCCGCGTCCACAATTTATCTGGGCTATCAAGACGGGGCGTTTAATTTTGGAACGTACATGTTTCGGGTTGCGGCACCGCGTTACTACGACGGCATTGTGTCGTCCATCCGCGACATTGGCAAAGAGACCCATTACGGTCTTCGGATGGGATTTATTGCCTTTGGCGCGTTGGGAATGGGCATTTTGACCTTGTGCCAGTACCGATTCACTTGGTGGCCTTTGCATCCCATCGGTTTTATCGTGGTGACTTTCTATTCGGCGCGCACGGCTATTGTGTCCGTGTTTTTGACTTGGCTGATCAAGTTTATTGTGCTTCGCTTGGGAGGGATCGCGCTCTATCGCAGGGCAAAACCCTTTTTCATTGGCTTGATTGTGGGATACACCATGTCGCTCATTGTGAGTATGGGTGTCGATCTCATCTGGTTCCCCGGACAAGGGCACAATCTGTTTTGGGGCGATTAAAGACGTGAGAAGGTCACCCACCCCACAAGTCGTTCCTTCCCCTTCCAGGGTCAGGACGGTTGCCCGATCAGCATTTCAAGATACAAGACGCGCGAGGGGTGGTGGTCCTCTTATCTCTTATCCGTCTGCTGACAGGCCGGCCGGACCGCCCTCGGGTCTCGCGGATTTTCGCCTTTTTGTGCCTTGACAAATCCCTTATGTCAAAGTATATTCGCAGTAATGAACTGCGATAGCAGTTGTACACGTTCTACAGGGTCGTGCCATGATCCCTGATACATCATCCCTGCCTGCCGACAGGCAGGTATTTCTTTAAGGAGGCCACGTATGGCACGAGGAGTCAACAAGGTGATTTTGATCGGCAATGCAGGTGCCGATCCCGAACTTCGATACACGCCAGGAGGCACTGCCGTATCGAACTTTAGCATCGCTACCAACGAGAGTTGGACCGATAGCGGGGGCGAAAAGCAAGAGCGCACCGAATGGCACCGCATTGTGGTGTGGGGGCGTTTGGCTGAAATTTGCAACCAGTATTTGCGGAAGGGCAGCAAGGTCTATATTGAGGGCAAGTTGCAAACGCGCAGTTGGGAGGGTCAAGATGGTCTGAAGCGTTATAGCACCGAGGTGGTTGCCCGCGATATGCAAATGCTCGATTCGCGCAGTGATATGGATGGTGGCTATGGCGGCGGCACGCCCCAGGCAGCCACTCCGGCCGCGCCTGCCGACAGGCCGGCAGCTTCTCCTGCACAGAGCACGACCGAATCTGCTGAACCACCGCCTTATGCAGCAGACGACGATTTGCCATTTTAGGTGATCGGTCTGCGTGTCTATGCAGCGAACAACAGAGCCTGAGGTGTTTTTTTCCGCCTGCTGGCTCTGCCATTTCGGATAGATGAGACGTTTTTTGAACGTCTCATTTTTTATTTCAGGCATTCTGGAGGGGCGCGGACGCTGGTCCGGTTGCGCGAATTTTCCGGATGGCCTCCACCAAAAAGTCCTCGGCAATTTGAAAGAGTTGCTCACCCATTTCGGCTGTTGCTGGGCGTGGATCTCCCAGCCCGCCGTGGTCGGTGTTTTGGTCAAAACGCTTGTAGAGACGCAGCCCCGGGATGTTTTCACGGCGACGCTGACCGTCCCTGTGTCGCGCCTCTGTTTTGACCAGATTGGGATATATCGCCATGATCATCGCGGTTTCACATTCGCCGGCATGCCCAGATCCCCTTGCGCCCAAGGTCAGAACTTCATTTATTTTTTTGTCCGACGGCCCCGAGTATGGCGTGGTGGTGTAGAGATCGACCGTGTCGCGTTTTTCCATGACGCGCTGGCGCAAAACCGAAATGTTGGGTTCATTGCCTCCGTGGCTGTTGATGAGGAGAAATTGCGTAAAGCCGTGCGCGATCATAGAATTGAGCACATCGCTCATAATCGCCAGGTGTGTTTCAGACGACGCAGAGATCGTGCCGGGATATTTCATGTGATGCTGTGAATATCCGAGCCACATTACAGGGAGAATAAGCACATCGCTGGACAAACGCTTTTCAATGCGGTTGACAACTTCCCGGAGAATCATCGTGTCGGTAAATACAGGCAAATGCAGGCTGTGTTGTTCGATCGAAGCCACGGGGATAACGACGATCAAATCGCGCGGCAAAGCATCGACCTCCGGTGAGGTCATGTTGGCGAGGATCATAAACGCTCCTTGGGTTAAAGGCGCGAGACGTAAGACGCGAGATGCAAGAAGGCCACCCAACCCCGTAGGGGCAACCCTTGTGGTTGCCCTTCCAGGGTCAGGACGGTTGCCCAATCATCAATTTACGGATCCTTTCATTCATTGTTTCTCTCAGTCGTTTTTTTTCATTGACAATATAATGAAACATTCTGGAGGCAGATATGGGATTGGAACGCGCGTTGAAGCTCACGTATAAAGGCGAACCCTTGGGCGAGTCGCCGAACGATTTTGGTGGCTTGCGGATGTCGAATGACGCGCTCGATGACCGCGGCGAACTCACGCGGCGGATGGCAGATGATGGATATTTGTTTTTCAAAGACCTTTTGAACAAAGAGGAGGTATTGGCTGCTCGCCAGGAGGTGATGAACAGGCTGATGGGCGCAGGTGTTTTAGACAGACGGTATCCGGCGGTGGATGGCATTGCAGCCTCCGATCGGGAGATCGACGGACGCGCGACGGGTTCGTTTATGCCCTTGCTCGCACGCGACAATCCGCCCTTGGACAAAGTGATTCACGAAGGGCCTATCATGGCGTTTTTTGAATCCTTTTTGGGTGGCCCTGTGCGCTATTTTGACTACACGTGGTATCGAGCCAAACGCCCCGGATTGCATACCGCCACGACGCCGCACTGCGATATCGTCTATATGGGACGCGGAACAAAAAACCTCTATACGGCTTGGATTCCCTATGGCGATGTGCCCTACGATATGGGCGGTTTGATGCTGCTCGAGGCGTCGCACAAGTTGCGCGATCTGAAAGCGGGATATGGGGCGACAGATGTAGATTTGTATTGTAAAAACATAGGCGACGCAAAAGCCATTGTAGAACGCGCACGGGCTGAGAATCGGAATTTGACACCTGAAGAGCGGGCTTATGTGAACTGGAATTCAAGTGGTGCGTATTCCTCTGATGCGATTGCCACGCGCAAAGAACTGGGCGGTCGCTGGTTGGTGTCGGAATATGAGATGGGGGATTTGCTGGTGTTTTCAATGTACACCCTGCATGCGAGCTCTGACAACCATTCCAATCAATATCGCATTTCATCCGATACGCGGTATCAACTCGCGTCAGAACTCGCGGATGAGCGCTGGATCGGCGACGACCCGCCCGCACATGGAATTCGCGCAAAGCGCGGGATGGTGTGTTAAATCAACAGGATAAATAACATGCTATGACAGAACCCGCACCTGAAACCACAAAATCATCCGCCTTCATCTTCCTCTTAAAATCTTTGAACCCCGAGTTGTTTCTGCTCTTTGCCCGCCTCAAGCGGTGTACAACCCCTGGTGCTAGGCACAGCGGTACACGTCAAAAATAGACGCACAGGCGGCAGAGGAGGGACAGACAGGCGCGGCCTCCCTGTCTGCGGACGAGTAGGCAACCTCTCAACGACTCTTGTCGTTCGCCTCTCATCGCGCCCGTCTGCCGATAGACGGGTCTCTGCGTTTCCTTTTCGCGGTGTCGTGTACTGTGGCAGTGCATTTGTATTGACATCTGCCGCAAATCGCATATTCATGCCACTGCGTTACCATTTCTCTTTCAGCAATTATTCCCGGAGGTTTTCATGGGCGATCTCAACGTCGGTATTGTCGGACTCGGCTGGGTAGCCGGGGCACACATTGACACATTTAAGGCGGTCAGCGGTGCAAATGTCACAGCGATTTGTTCTCGTCGCGACCACAGCGAAGATGATCTTGCCGCACAATACGGCACCCCACTCAAAGCCTATAAATCTTACGATGACATGATCGCAGATCCCGATATTCACATCATCGACATCTGCACCCCACACAAATTTCACGCGGATCAAGCCGTCGCGGCTGCCGAAGCGGGCAAACATCTGCTCATCGAAAAACCCATCTGCCTGTCTTACGACGACCTCAAACGGGTGCGCGACGCCATCCGTGCAGCCGGCGTGCAATCCTGTGTTTGCTTTGAATGTCGCTTTAGCGCGCACTTTTCCATGATCCGCGCGATTATCGACGAGGGTTTGCTCGGCGAATTGCACTACGGCGAAGTCGATTACTACCACGGCATTGGTCCATGGTATGGACAATTTGCCTGGAATATAAAAAAAGACTTTGCCGGATCCAGCCTGCTCACGGCTGGCTGCCATGCCCTCGATGCGTGTTTGTTCTTCATGGACGGCGAGGTCGAAGAAGTGACCAGCCTCGCCACCAAATCAAAATCCGCCATCTTCCAGCCCTACGAATACGACACCACCACCGTTTCCATCCTCAAATTTGCCAACGGCAATGCGGCAAAAGTCACCTCTTGCGTGGATTGCTTGCAACCCTATTACTTCCACATTCACCTCGTTGGCTCTGAAGGCAGTTTGCTCGACAACCGCATCTATTCCCACAAATTACACGGCATGAGCAAAGACAAATGGAGCACCCTCGAAACCTCGCTGATCGACTCTGGCGATGTGGCCGATCACCCTTATGAGCCACAGTTCCAAGCCTTTGTCGATGGCATCCGTGCCCATGAACCCATGCCGCGCACCAACTTTGACATCGCTTTTGAAACCCACCGCGTCACCTTCGCAGCCGATCTTTCGGCCTCGCAAAGCCGCACGGTTAAACTTTCGGAATTTGACTGATCGCAAAATGATCCCCCGCGCCGAACACATCGCTTGGGGGGATCACCTCGGTGGAATGATCCTATTGCACCCCGCGCCGCGTCAATCGCAAAATCACATCGGGGCGGTTGGGTACCCCATACACTGCGCCATCCGGTGCAGAAACCGCCTCGCGCATCTGTCCCGCATTTTTTGTTATTGCCTCTTCGCGCATCACGCGCCCCTGCAATTGACAGCATCCACATATCCTCGTACTTCAAAGACGCAGCAGAAATTTGTCTTTCCACTTGGGTCGAGAAAGGAGAGGTTCTAACGTGTCCTATTATCGCACTGCACGGGATTTAATTTCAAAGTTGATAAAAGATTACGAAGAAAATTCTATTCATGCTGCACTGCTTCAACATTGGGCGAAGATCAATGAAATTTCTTTTTTCAGATTCAAACAAACCCATTCGGTGGCTCGTTTTTTGGAAGCGTCCAATACAACTGAGGTGGCGCGTATCAGACAGATACTGAATCAGTCCATTTTTAAACTTTCGATAAAAGACATAGAACGCATTTTTGAAATTCTGATCGATTCTAAGAGACGCAAATCTCAGGGTGCTGTTTATACGCCTGATTTTATCATTGAATACCTGGTAAGACATGGATTGCAAATCGGTCAGCATCGCCCAAAAGATGCCCCGCTCATTTGTGACCCCGCTTGTGGAAGTGGTGGATTTCTGATACGAGCAGCGGAAATATTGAAAAGTGAAATCGCCCCAGATAGAGCATTTGCGGAATGTCTATTTGGTTTTGATAATGACCCGTGGGCCATTGAGCACGCGCGTTGTTTGGTTGAGCTTTACCTGATTCTTCACGGATTTAAGCTGTCTGGCACACCTTTGCGCGTTTTCTGTCGCGATACACTGCTAGATTCTTCCGAAGACTTATGGCATATCGCAGGTGCGGACAAAGGATTTGATCTGGTAACAACAAACCCTCCTTATGTTAAACTTCAGAATCTCAATAGCGAATATCGGACACTGCTATCGGAAAAATTCAAAGGTTATGCGAATGGCAGTTTCAGCTTGGCACTTCTCTTTTTGATTGCCGGACACAGGCTTCTGGCACCGAAAGGATGCCTGGCAATCATCACCCAAAACAATCTCTATACGTCTTTAGCAGGTAAAGGGGTTAGGCGATACTTACAGGATAATCAGTGTATTCGCAGAATCATAGATTTCGGCCACTATAAAGTTTTCAAGAAAGCAAGTGCTTATACTTGCTTGGTCTTTCTTGGGACAGAGAAGAAAATCAGCTTTGAATTTGATGCTCTGAAGAAAGTTTGCGCCAATAATCTTAGAAAAGCAAGGTTTTCAGCCATTCCTTTTTCAGATCTCAAGGCTGCCAAATGGCGTCTCGCAAAAGGCAATCATTTAGAGAATCTCAACATGATCGAATCAACTGGAAAACCGCTTGGTATGGTCGCTTCGATTAAGGTTGGGTTTGCAACCTTGAAGGATACGGTTTTTTTGGTACGCAAGCGGGATGACCGGTATTGTACTGCAAATCCTTTGAAGCGAGAAACGCATCGGGTAGAACTCGGCATCACGCGGCCTGCGGTCAAAATTGCAAACTTGAATCGCGTGGCAGATTTGGAATACAATGATTTGAGGATTATTTTTACATATAAAAAAATAAAAGGCAAATATCGTCTGATACCAGAGGAAATATAAAGGCACAGTTTCCAGAAACTTATACTTATTTGTCGAAACACCGCAATCTCTTAGAGAGCCGAGACAAGGGAAAAAAAATTACGAGGGGTGGTACGCATGGGGAAGAACTCAGGGCATGGAGGCAAGAGGGCCTAAACTTCTCACCAAGACTTTTAGCAGGTTCCCACACTTTATGCTCGATAGGAGTGACCAACTCTTCTGCAATGGCTATGCCGTATCCGTAAGAGGAGATTCGCTATTTAGAGGTGAACTGACTATTGAAGTGCTAGAAAAAGTGCTCAACAGCAGAGTGATGTATTATTATGCAAAACTGACGAGTTTTCAAATTGAAGGCGATTACCAATGCTATCAGAAGAATTTTATTCAACAGATGGGTATTATTGACATGACAGAAAAGGAAATGACAAAGTTTGTAGAACTACCCAAATTTGACGCGAACGAATATTTGGAAGGTCTATACGGACTTAAAAGTGAAGATATTGAGGAGGTCTGTGGACGAGAATTTTCGATGTAAGAAGGAATAGTCCCAAATTTCTGAAGGTTGTTCACCGCGACCAAAGAGGACGACGATATCCTGTTTTTTGCGCTTGATGTATCCTGAGATTGCGAGTTCTGGTTTTCGTTTTCCCAAGGGCGGATAAATTGTGTGGTGTTTGCTAAACTTTTTGAGTTCTCGATCTAAACTGATTTTGACAACTTCGTGAATTTTCATGATGAGATTCTGACTCCGAATGAGGGCCTCTTTAGCCCGTTGACCATTTTCGTAGTGTTTGTCTTTATACGTTGCGGTGCTTATCGTTTGCTCGAGCTCAGATTTTATTTCAATGACTGCTGTTTGCAGTAAAGACATGTCCATAGCATCAATCCTCTCAAAGGCAGATAACGATTCAATTTTCTTCAGCATTGTCAGATCAGAGATACGGGAATCAGTTCTGACAGTATGGCAAAAAACGGAATTTTTCAAACGGGTTTTTTTGCATAATAGGGGGCGAGTTCGCGGGCGAGCAACCGCTCGAGACTGGGGTTGATGTGCCAAAAATCGCGCAGCGCGCAATACTCCTGAACAGCGGTTTGATCACCTGTTCGGGAGGTTTTTTTTGCGCGGATGAGGACGTTTTTGGGCGTGTGTTTGGAGTCGATAAATTCTGTGACTTCCGTGCCATAGCCCAATATGCACAGGAGTTGTGCGCGGCATGCATCGGTGAGGATGTCTGCGGCGCGCCCTTTGAGGATGCCGTGTACCATAACGGGCGCGAAGACAGACGCGCGGAGTTGTGCGCGCAATTCGCGCTGGCAGCAGGGTGCAGCGAGAATTGCCGCACTGTTCCACTGCACCGCGCGGGCAATGGCGTCGTCGGTTGCTGTGTCGCAGGCGTGAAGGCTAAAAACAATATCGGGCGGCGTCTGTGGCGTGAAATCGGCGATACTGGACGTGTGAAAGGTGAGCCCCGTCCAGCCGAGGTCATGGGCCAAGGCGCGACATTTGGCAATGAGCGATGGGTTGCGGTCAATGCCAATGAGTCGCGCGGGCATGTCCTGGATGTTGTTCAAGTAGTGATACGCCGCAAATGTGAGATACGCACTGCCACAGCCGCAGTCAATGAGGGTAAGCGGGTGATCCAATTTTGGAATGACCGGGTGCAAGTGGTCGAGAAAGGCATTGATCTGTTTGAATTTGTCGCGCATAGATGCATGCACGCGCCCGTTGCGATCCATAATGCCGAGGCCCTGCAAAAACGCGTCTGGACGGTGATCGGATAGGGGGTGATGCTTGACGCGATTGTGCGAAAGCGCGGGCTGGACATCTGGACGCGAAGGTTTTGCGCGCTTGAACAGTGCCCGCCCTTTTTTTGTGATGCGAATGTGGAGGTCGCCGCGGCTGGTCTGCACATGGATCTGCGCGAACGGCAAGGCCAATAATTCATCGAGCGCGGTGTTCGCTTCCGCGGCCGAAATGTTTTCCGAGATGTCTTGTGTGCGGCTAAATCGCGCGATCTGGAAGTGAGGCGTGCTTTTAATCACAACCGGGCGAACCGCGATTTTGCGCCATGCTGTGGCGCGGTGCGGCTGACTTAGGGTGAGCCTGAGAAATGTCTCTGAATTTGATACCGCATCGAAAATGGCGGTTTTGTAATTGGCGTTGGGATGGGACATAATTCAGCTATCAGCGGTCAGGCCGCCCAACATCACCCCACCAGAAAAGCGCGAGACGTGAAGGGGGAGGGGGCTGATCACTGCTCACTTGGAAGGTTGGGTTGGGCGATCCTCTCGCTCCTCACTCCTCACTTCTCGTTTTTCGCCTCTCGCGCCTTATCTCTACACTGCATACGCAACAGATCCGTCTGATCGCAGTGGTGTACTGACTTTTGTCAAGGGCGCGAACGGGGTGTCGGGGATTTTGGCGTCGTCGAGTTCAACGCCAATGCCAGGGGCTTCGGGGAGGGGAATATACCCGCCTTCGCGTTGGTAAGTGCGTCTGTAAACCGCGTTGTGTTCGCCTTCGTCGTTTTTGGAATATTCCTGTGTGATGAAGTTGGGAATGCTGGCGTCGAGGTGAATCGATGCGGCTGTGCCCAAGGGACTGAGAAAATTGTGCGTGACCACCGCGCAGTGATAGGATTCCGCAATGGCAGCGATTTTTTTGCAGTGGGTCAAGCCACCGGCCAAAGCCACGTCCGGGCGCACATACTGCGGGCCCCCGTGTTCCAAAAGTTCGCGAAATTCCCAGATGGTGGTCAAACGCTCGCCATTGCCCAAGGGAACGGGCATGCGTTTGGCGATTTCCGCCTGGGTGGTAATGGTGTCGATCTGAATGGGATCTTCCATAAAGTAGAGGCGATAGGGCGTTAGGGCATTGCCCAACGCAACCGCGACCATTGGGGTGAGTTTGCGGTGAACTTCCACGATGAGATCCACGTCGGGGCCAGCACCCTCGCGGGCCGCGACGACAATGTCAACGGCATCTTGGATGAGACGCGAGTGCGCTCGGTTTTGATATCCCCCCGTGATCGGATCAAATTTGATCGCGGTAAAGCCTTCGGCAACCGCGGCATGGGCATTTTCATACATCTTTTCCGGCGTGGGGCCGCCTGTGAGCAAGTGCAGGCGGATTTTGTCGCGGCAGTTGCCGCCGAGCAATTCCCAGACGGGCACTTGAAAATGTTTGCCTTTGATGTCGTACAGGGCAATGTCAACCGCACTGACCGCGCCGCAAAGTGCCGTGCCTCTAAAGGGCGCCATGCGGTAGAGATGCTGCCAGTGGTGTTCAATACGCAACGGGTTTTGCCCAATGAGATATTCTTTGAACACCTGGACCACGCGCTCAACCGCTTCGGGATATCCCCAACAAGCCGAGGTTCCAATGCCAGAGATGCCGCTGTCGGTGGTAAGGCGCACGACATAGCTGTTGCCGAGAAGGAAGTGTTCGAGTTGGTCAATTTTCATAGCATGCTCCTGAAGTGCAAAAGTGTTCCCTCCACCCTTCTCCAAGTACATTTTCCTCTCATCGCCCTATCGGGTGCGAGGGGGCGCGAGTGCGCTTGCCTAACTTCGGCGAGTCGTTGGCGGATAGGGCAGATAGGTAGGCTTCGGCTTTGAGAGTATGTCAAATTACGAGATAAAATGACAACGAGCAATCAAATACGAGGAGGGTAGGATGTCGAATTTGCGATTTGCAGCAAAAAGGGAACGGCGGGTGGCCTTAATTACGGGCGGGGCGCGGGGCATTGGTGGCGCGACCGCCCTGCGAATGGCAGAGGAGGGGCGGGATATTGTGATTGCCGATATTCTGACAAACGAGGGGGCAGAGACGGTTGCAAAGATCAAAGCGTTGGGACAGCAGGCTCTGTTTATGGAGATAGATGTGACAGACGAGCCTGCTGTTCAGGCGTGTGTAGCACAAACGGTTGAGGCGTATGGCAGGCTGGATATTCTGGTGTGTTGCGCCGGCATTTTGGGATGGGAGAAGCCGTTTTTTGAGCAACCCGTGGCGCAGTTTGATCGGGTAATGCGAATCAATGTGTACGGCGTCTATCATTTTCATCAAGCCGCGATTCCCCATATGCTCGAAGGAGGTTGGGGGCGCTGTGTGACGATTACATCGGGGGCGCGCCATGGCAGCCCCAATCAAGTGCCGTATTCGGTGTCAAAGGGTGCTGTATATTCATTCATCGGCGCGTTGGGCAATGCCTATTGCAAAGACGGCGTGTTTGTCAATGGTGTGGAACCCGGGCGCGCATTGACGGAAATGGTCGTGCCGAGGTTTTCGCCCGAGTTTATTGCCAACCCTCCGGGTCAGGCGATGGGGCGATATTCCGACCCAGAGGAGGTGGCCGAGGTGATTGAATTTTTGTGTTCCGAGCGCAACACATATACGACGGGTTCGGTGTGGAGTGTGAAGGGCGGGAGAGGGTAGGGGCGTGTCAACTCGGATCAAACGGCCGTCCAACTGGCAATGAAGTCGGCCGTGGTATAGCCTGTGGGCATCTCGTTGAAGTAATGCTTCATCGGGGTGGCTTGGAAGCCCGGCACAAAGTGCTCCTCGTCCGATTGCAGCAATGCCTCAAGCGGACTGAAGCGGTCCCAAAGCATCTGCGCCTCATCGGGGGTGAATCGATCCGCGAACTTCGGCCCCCAGTTGAGCGTGATGGGGTGCGTTCCCATCACGCGACGTTGGAGCTCTTCGGCGATTCCCTGAAGCGGGGGATCCTTTCGCAGTCGAATCGCAAGTGCCGCCTTGCAAAGAAAAACCGTCGACAGCATCCTGCCCTTCTCCGCGCGCGCCGGATGGAGACTGTCCAGGGTACTCAGATACGCGGCACCATCTCCCGAGAGAACGGCCCTCAAAGCCGATTCCGTATGTTGCTTCATCTTCTCGCTCCGGTCGTTCCAGCGTGCGAATGCCGCCTGCGCGTCTGTGGAGATATGGTCGGTAAATGCGAGGTCGTCGACCGACGTATGGGTCGAGAAACCGCCGTGAACAGTTCGCCGCATCTTTGGACTGTAATTGCTGCCCCAGTGGAGAATCGGCAGGATATAGACAACGCCGTCTCCGCCTTCAAGATGGGTCTGCACCCCATTGGGCAGCGGACGGCGGGGATCTGCCAACATCAGCGCGTTTTCTTCGGGCGTGTTCAACCGCAGATGGCTGCCCGGCACCACCCAGAGGACACTGTCGTCATAGAGTGGGATGTTCCATTGGACGTAGCGCGGGCCTCCTTCGAGGATGTCATCGATATAGCCTTGAAGCGGTGCCGTATCAATCGGATGGAGATCGCGGTGCCACTTTGCCGGCCCGTGATCCCTGACGGGATTGCACATCATCATCATCTCCGTGACGGCCCCATCCGCCACATCGAGGAGTGCTGTACTGACCCCATGGATGTTTTCCTCGAGCCATACCTCAACCGCCGCTGCGGTCTCCCGGTCGATCTGATGGACGAGCGGCGGCCTTGAGAGTTGCAGGCGCGGCTGCGGCGCGGTCTCCCAGACGCCCCCAGGCGGATCACTTTCCCCGCGCTCGGCCTTCCAATTCTCGCGTTGGCGGACGACGAGCGTCTCGTACGCCTGCCGCACGTCGGCGAGTTTGTCGCGCGGCACGGCTTCCTTGACGATGAGGTAGCCAGTTTCCAGAAATTCGTCGCGATTGAGTTTCATAGGTGTTCCGATCATAAGTAGCGATATATGTGGGAGTTTCAGGAAGTTCGCCGATTAGCGGGCTTGAAAACACGATATCGTGCCAGTATTCTGGCGGGGAAGGCATATTGGGAGGAATGCCTTTGGTTGCTTCGCCCCAAACAATGTGCGTTTTACCCTCTCTCGATTTCATGATTTTCCTGTTTCTGAACTTCATCATCTCTACTGTTTGCATCTACTTCAGGTAGAAGAATTACCACTTCTTTCACTTGATTAACAACAGATTTGATGACATCCGACTTCTCTTGATTAAGAGGCAAGTATATCGGTACCGACAACATGTTTTTTCCTCTAATCAACTTTGACGGATTCTCCAATTGTAAGCTTACGAGATTGTCTTGAATGCCTGCGGGAAATTTCCAATCTGGACTTTGGATCTCCAACCAAATGGGTGTCTCTCGAAAGTGAGACCATTTATCTGCATGAAAGCAAAGGCGACAGCCGAACTTTCTAAGGCGCATATATCGGCCATATAAACCTTTAGTGCTAGATGAGCGGGAGTCACTCACATCAGCAACTCCTTCCTCTACTAAACGAGTTGTGCTATCGTCTACGATCTCGCAGAACTGAGAGATTCTGCGCCCTTTATCCGAGGTAATTTCTTCGGACTGAAGAGGATGGAAAGCATCGGTGTCCATTTGTTCGCACAAACCTTGAAGTTGCTTTGCATCCGATGCTACTTCATGCTTAGAATTCAATGCTTGTATAATGTATGAAAGAATTTTGCGCCAGCTTATGAGAGCCATACTACGCTTATAATCCAATGAAGCACAGTGGAAGTCTGCCTCGATTTCGCGCTCCTGACTTAGCTGGAGATTCTTGTCAGCGCATCTTTTTTTTAGTTCAGACCATAGTGTCGCAAATCTTGTCGCTGGAGCAATGAAGACCAACAGGCTATCTATTTCTTTCGGAAGACGTTTAATGTAAGTGATAGGCTGGTTGTCTGTAAGACCTGCCCAGAATTTGGCCTCCACGATTATAGGTTGCCTTCCTTCGGAGTCAATACCAACCAAATCAGGTCTTGCTTGATCAGAGTCAGACGCTTGGCTCTGAAATCGAAGATCAGTTTCGAAAGAGAGATCTGGCTTCTTAAGATACTCAACGAATGCCTCTCTAGCACTGGGATCCTGAAGAATGTAATTGAGCGCCTCTGTAGCCAGATCCTCAGGACGGGAACTGAAGCGAGTAGCCAAGAATCCAAAAAGACTTGTGCGATTCATTATTCAAAACCTCCTGTTTGAAATATTCTGTCGTTTTCATGTGAACCCGATGCGAAAACCAAGTCAATTTACAGGCATGTATAAACATGGGCAACAAGGGAAGGAAGGGCTATTGTAACATTTTGCAGTGATAAATAGACAAAGCCACTGTTTGGGGTTCCTTTTTAGGCACTTGCCTTCGCGTTTGGGAGAAATGCGATGTATTGGTATCAACTCTTTCTCAGTTTTTCAACCTACGCACTAGTCGGGACAACCCTGCACAGCAATGAGCACCTCCCCGACCATGTCTTGGCGGATGAACAGGATGTGTGAGAGGTTCTATCGTGTCTATTCTGTGTCTCCATGTTCCATTCTTTTGGGCGTGTTAGTTGCCGTTGCGATGTCTGGTCAAGAACGAATCAACGACATTGAAGTACTCATCAGGCTGATCGACCCAAGTCATGTGCCCACACCGGTTCAGGAAAGCAATCTCAGTCTGGGGAATGCGGTCCTTTATCACGTATGCCTGAGTGATCGGTTCGTAGTCTTGATATCCGTAAACCACGAGCGTGGGGGCCTTGATCTTTTTTGCCTCAGCGAGTTGCATTTCTCGCTCAAAGTTTGAAGCATCTGTGATGACTCGGCGGTATCCCCCGGCCTGGAGGTAAGTTGCAACGTACCTGTCGGCCTTCTCTCTCGAATAGAACATCACGGGGGCCCATGCCTTGAATAGTGCCTCATCCGTCTTCCTAGATACGCCTGATCTGCGATTCCGTTCCTCCTCATACTCGCGTCTTAGATGCGCGAACTCATCCGCTGTAACCGGATAGGCCATGCGATCTCGGTTGGCTCTATAATATTCCGCCATCTCGGCATTTAGCGGCCCGGGGCCGACCAGAATCAGGTGAGAAAGTCTCTCGGGATAGCGTTGTGCATAGAGCAGCGCGAGGCCACTCCCCCAAGAGTGACCGAGCAGTGCCATCTTTTTGAGACGCAGGTGATCGCGAAGTGCCTCGAGATCGGCTACGAAATTTCGCACATCCATTGTCTCATCGCTCAAGTCGGGGACTCTTGATTTTCCAGACCCGCGTTGATCGTACAGGACACATCTGTACTCCTGAGCAAAAAGCTCGGCCATAGGCCGGTAAAGCAGATGATCGAGACTGCCGTGAAGGCATACCAACGCAGGGCCACTGCCTGTCTCAAACCAAGCCATCTGGTGGCCGTTCGCCTCTAACGTATGGGACTTCCATTCAAAGGGCATGTCACATCCTTAGTGCAACGCCGATCTGTTATAGGTCGTGTGGTCTGCTACTGGAGAGTGTCCATTGACGCTATGAGTAAGTCGATCTTGTCGTCGTAATTGGCAACGAGTTTTGGAAGTGCTCTGACATCGGCCCAAAAAAAATCGAACGGTATTTCCACAGAGCCGTCCTCCGCCAATTCTCCATGCCTCCATGTGTCCAGGGGGCATCCTTCCACAGACAGGTGAAAGAACCAACGGTACTGTAATTCATCCTGCCCGCAATCCCTCATGTCGCGGGTATCTTGCGCCAGGAACGCCTCGTATTTGAGTTCTGTCAAACCCGTTTCCTCCCTTGCTTCCCGCATCACAGCATCTTCGGGGCTTTCTCCCGGTTCGATCGTTCCGGCTGGAACCTGAATCCCCGCTTCCGGTAACTCTGGGTGAGTAAAGAGTAGTAGGCAACTTCCATTGGTTATATAGGCGTAAGCTCTGTGACGAATTTTCATGGTTTTGTCCCCGAGCACGAGCGAAAGCATGTTGTGGAATGATTCTATCCACAAAGTGGCGGATAAGGCAATTTACAGGCTACTTCGTCATATCTGCTATTTGGTCTATGCGATCTTCTATGAATTTCACCGCACGGTCTCGTAAGCCTGGATTATCTAGTCGGCCTGCCATCCAAGTCGCCAATTTAAGACGATCCGCGATCAAAAAATCGGTTAATAGAGCTTCATCTTTGGGCCTCAGGTGTCGGACACTTCTATAACCCCGGAGAAAAGCGGCGCGCAAAGCGGAGAAATCATTGCGACTCACCAAAGGCCCTAAAGAGGTGCTTATGTCATAGAGATAGTATCCCCATCCGCAATCGTCAAAATCTATCGCCCTTGCCTCGCCTTTTGAGAAAACGTAGTTCAGTTGTTGTAGATCTCCGTGTATAAGGCCCCAAACAGATGATGTTTCTCCCAATTGCCTCATCGCGCGATCTATACGGTTTATTGCTCGATCCACAGTTTCCCGCCGCTCTGCGCCGAGCAATGATCTTGCGTTTTCCAGTGTGCCGCCGAGACCTCCTCCGAACAGACCTTCACAGTCCCAACGCATGCGAGTGAACCCGGATGGGGGAATGAACTCTTGGGCATAATGATGCAATTCCCCCATAAGCCGACCCACTTTTTCCAAATGTGATTCGGTTAAATTCGCCTGCCCACAAAACCGTCCCTCGACCCAACCAAATAGGGCGCAAATCCTAGGTTCTGGTACTCCAGGTACTGAAATAACGGTTAGTAACTTCCCCTCTCGGTTGGCTATGGGTTCGGGAACGACAAGGTCCGTCTCTTGGGTAATCGCATTCAGCCACATCATTTCAGACTGAACGACGGCAGGGGCTTTGTATCCAGGTCGGATAACGCGGAGGAGATATCGTCGGTCGTTGGTCCTAAGTCGAAAAGTCGCGTTTTCCCGATGCTGTATGGCCTTTAAGTGGAAAGCATCAAATGGGTATGATGCCAATGCTCGGAGTGCTAAGTGTCGCAGGCGACGAAATTGGCCTCGGTAAGTAAGATCCTCAAATGAAATCAAAGATGCAGTCCTTTACTTTTTCAGCGGTTGCCCGAATATCCAAGCCAGCGCAGCCGGCACAGCGCAAACCGCTGTGTTGTAGGATGAGGCAGTGATCCCTAAAGCGCGGCGTGCCATGCGTTGAGGCGGTTCAGGAGGTCGCTGGTCAGGTCGGGTTCGTCGCCTGCGATATTGGTGGTTTCGTTGGGATCGGTGTGGAGATTGGACAGGTGAATTTCGGTTCCGTCAAGCAGGAGTTTGTAGCGGTTGTTCTGAATGGCGCGGGTTTCGCCTCTCTGCCCGCGCGTCCAGAAGAGGTCGTCGTGAGGCGAGGGTGTGTTGTTGGCGATCATGGGAAGAATGTCGGTGCCATCGAGATGATAGGCGTTGGGATCGCCACCTGCGGCGGTGAGGATGGTGGGAAAGATGTCCATGCCAATGCCGACTTCGTCAATGGTCTTTCCGCCTTGCACGCGCGCGGGCCAACTCATGAGCGTGGGCACGCGAATCCCGCCTTCCCACAGCGTGCCTTTGTGCCCGCGCAGGCCCCCTGTGTCGCCGCCGGGAAACGGGTGGGCTGTGCCGTCGGTCCAGTTGCGCGGCTCGCGCGAAGGGCCGTGATCGGGCTGAAAAAAGATGCAGGTATTGTCAAAGAGATCGAGCCGTTGGAGTTCGTCGAGAATTTTGCCCACCGCGTCGTCCATGACCGTGAGCATGGCGGCCATAAGTTGTCGTGAACGCGATAAGTGGGCAAAGCGTTCCATGTATTCTTCAGGCGCGTGCATGGGATAGTGGGGCGTGTTAAAGGGAATGTAGAGAAAAAAGGGGCGCGCATCGTTTTTGGCTTTCTGGATGTATTCAATGGCTTTGTCGCGCATGAGATCGACGAAGTATTCGCCGTTGCGATACACTTCCCGTCCATCTTCCCAAAGGTCGTGGCGAGCCTGTTGCCCCGAGGCCAGTGCCCAGTAGCACGTGTGGGAGTAATAGTCAATACAGCCATTTGTAAAGCCAAACCAGTGGTCAAAGCCGTGGTTGTGCGGCAAAAAGGGTTCGCGATTGCCCAGGTGCCATTTGCCCGACATATAGGTCTGATAGCCCAGTTTTTTGAGTGCTTTGGGAATGGTGGGCAAATCCGGGGACAGACCATCGGCAGTGATGCCCACATTGCCGGGAATGCCCGCGGCAATGGGATACCGTCCCGTGAGAATGCCGCAACGCCCGGCCGAGCAGATCGGCGCGTTGGAATACCACCGGGTGAGTTTGACCCCCCGAGACGCCATGCGATCAAAGTTGGGCGTTTGAAAGTCGGTCGCGCCCATGCAAGACAGATCTCGGTGCCCGTGATCATCACTCATTAAGACGATAAAATTGGGTTTGTCGGACATGGGAAATCCTTTGAGTAGGCGAGAAGCAACCACCGATGCACAGGGATGAACGCGGATAAGAAGTGAGAGGACGGCCCATCCCGTCTCGCCTTGTTTTTTTTGGTTCCATCTGCAAGATCGCAAAGAACTGGTAAACGAACATCAATGAGATACTTGAAGGACATATTTGGAATGCAATTCCCATGACATACGGTCTTTCAATTTCTTGGGTAGAACATCTACAACACTCCCTTGAACAGTCTTGCCATAATTGGCAAAGAACGCCGATATGTCATTACCCTCTATGACGCCATTAGAATCCGAGTCGAAGGTTGCAACACGCATGTTGGTAACAGGCATTCTGGAATTGGACACAAAAATCAGATAGTCGTCGTAATTGACAACGCCATCACCGTTAAAGTCTCCATATAAGACAGGTCTTGACACTACGACACGAATCGGGGGAGTTTCAAAGTCAATGTGATCCCCATGACGGACATAGAATTTGATAGTTGTCTCTCCGTCGTTCTTCCCTAAGAATTGGAACGTGTGCTGCAACGGGAGGGAACGCAAGAAACAGTGGCAAAAGAACCGAAAATCTACAAAACATCGAGGAGATTCCTTTCTTGGGATACTACATTATTGTTGGTGCAGAAATCCTAGTTTTTTGGATTCGTGCCTGACAAATGTAGGGGTTTTCGCGTTTTAGGCATGAGATCGTTCGCGTGTCGCGGATCAAATACCTGAGAAGTTGGATAGACAGAAGTTTATCCTTCCATCCCGAACACGCGGAGCATCGACCCCTAATCCTGACGAGTGGCCTGCCTGGCGGCAGACATGGCTGACCGCTTGGAGGGGTTGGGCTGCCTTCTCACTTCTCACCTTATTTTTTTACATTTCCATCTGCAAGACCGCGAGGAACGCCTCTTGCGGGATTTCGACTGCGCCGACTTGCTTCATGCGCTTTTTGCCCTCTTTCTGCCGCTCGAGGAGTTTGCGCTTGCGGGTAATGTCGCCGCCGTAACATTTGGCGGTGACGTTTTTGCGGAACGGACGCACGGTTTCGCGCGCGATTACTCTGGCACCAATTGCCGCTTGAATGACGACTTCAAAGAGTTGGCGAGGGATCAATGCTCTGAGTTTTTGACACAATGCACGCCCCCATTCGGATGCTTTGTCGCGGTGAACAATCGCAGAAAGGGCATCGACCGGGTCGCCGTTGATGAGGAGGTCGAGTTTGACCAGATCCGCGGCGCGGTGTTTTTTGTATTCGTAGTCAAACGAGGCATACCCGCGCGAGACCGATTTGAGGCGGTCGTAAAAATCGAGCACAATTTCGGACAATGGTAGGTCGTAGTACAACAGTGCGCGGGTGGGATCGATGTATTCGGTCGTGCGATAATGCCCCCGACGGTCTTGTGCAATACGCATAATATTGCCCACGTATTCCGAGGGCACCAGGATTTGGGCATCGAGCATGGGTTCGGCTATTTCTTCTATGTTTGCCGCCGGGGGCATTTCAGCGGGATTTTGCACATCGATCTGTTCGCCATTGGTCAGGCGCACGTGATATTCGACATTGGGCACGGTGGTGATGATGTCCATGTCAAATTCTCGATCCAATCGCTCCTGGATGATTTCCATGTGGAGCAGACCGAGAAAGCCGCATCGGAACCCAAAGCCGAGCGCGGTCGACGTTTCGGGTTCGTAGGACAATGACGCATCGTTGAGGTGCAGCTTTTCCAGCGCGGAGCGGAGGCTTTCAAAGTCATCTGATGAGACGGGATAGAGGCCGGCAAAGACCATGGGCTTGACCTCTTGATAGCCGGGCAGGGGATGGGGCGCGGGGTTGGCTGAACCGGTGACGGTATCGCCCACGCGCGCATCTTCGAGATCTTTAATGCCCGCGATCAGATATCCGACTTCGCCGGCCGCGAGGCTTTTTTGGGGGATGCGTTTGAGCTTGAGCGTGCCGATTTCTTCGGCACTGTAATTTTGGTGGGTCGAAAACATGCGAATGGGCATATTTTTTTTTAGCACGCCATCAAAAACGCGCACATAAGCCACGGCGCCGCGATATTGATCGAAGATGGAGTCAAAGATAAGGGCTTTTAGTGGCGCGTGCGGGTTCCCTTTTGGGGGCGGTATGTCGTTGATGATCGCGGCCAAGAGTTCGTCAATCGCTATGCCTTCTTTGGCACTGATTTTGACAATTTCTTCTTCTTCCACGCCGAGTAAGTCGTGCAATTGCATCACCACGCGATCGACTTCCGCGCCGGGCAGGTCAATTTTGTTGATGACGGGAATGATGACCAAGTCGTGTTCGAGGGCGAGCAACACATTGCTGACGGTTTGGGCTTCCACGCCTTGCGCGGCATCGACGAGCAGCAGCGCGCCTTCACACGCGGTGAGGCTGCGCGAGACTTCATAAGAGAAATCGACATGGCCCGGCGTGTCGATGAGGTTGAGTTCATAAACCCGACCATCCGGTGCAGTGTAATCCATGCGAATGGCGTGAGACTTAATGGTGATGCCGCGTTCGCGCTCGAGGTCCATGCTGTCGAGCACCTGGTCTTGCATCTGAAATTTGGTCAGGGTGCGCGTCTGCTCGAGCAAGCGGTCGGCCAGGGTTGACTTTCCGTGATCGATGTGCGCGATAATGGAGAAATTTCGAATATTCTGGAGATCCATCGCGTTTTTCAAGGGCGACAAATGGAGAAAATTGGAGGCGATAAACAGATGAGAATATACCGTCTTGCCCCGTTGAAGTCAATCTAAGACCCGAGTGCAGACACGCGCCTTGCGATCACCCGCCAAGCGCGAGATGCGGGGAAATGCGGTTGACAAACCCGAATCCATCTGAATATATTTCGATCCCGATACTGGCTCAAAGCGTGCCAGCGCAGAAAAAAACGAGCACTTGTTTGGGAGGTTCAAGGATAATGGACAGACTTCGCATTGCGGTGATTGGGGTTGGGGCGCAGCCGGGGTCGCGGGCGCGTCAGTATCTCAGTACAATTGTGCGGTTGGTGGATCATTTTGAGTTGGTCGGAATTTGTGACCGGAATGCCGGGGCATTGGCCGAGGCCACAACCATGACACAAGCCTGTTGTTACGGAGATATTCGGTCGCTTTTTGATTCGGTTGAGCCGGATGTGGTGTTGAGCATGACCCCCAAGGATTCCCAGGGCGTGATCGCGCTGACGGCCGCGCGGCACGGGGCGCATGTGATTACGGAGATTCCCGTGGGGCTTACCCGACGGTATGCAGAGGCGGTCGCACAGACTTGCCGCGAGCAGGGGGTGTTGTGGGAGGTGGCAGAGCAGGTGTGGTTATGGCCCCAGGAGCAACTGAAAAAACGGATTCTCGAGGCCGGGCTGCTGGGCGAGTTGACCCATGCCCGGCTGTGGTACCTGACAGGGCAGTATCACGGTTTTAACGCCATTCGTTCATTGCTGGGCGCAGATGCAACGCGGGTGCTGGGCTATTGTGGCGAGGTGGCGACAGAGCCTTATGAGGCGTACGGCGGAGAGATAGAGACAACAGTGATGTGGGATCAGGCGGTGATTGAGTTTGACAGCGGGGTCGCGTGTTTGTTTGAGAAACCGCCGCGGATCTTTCCTTCAACGCCGCAAAATTTCCCGGTGGGCTGGCAGGTGGAAGGAACACAGGGATACCTGGACCGCAATCAACTGGTGTTGTACGGCAAAGAGGCTTCCCATGCGTATGACCTTGAAGAGCAGTATGTAGAGGTGGACGGGCGATCTGTGCTGGATGTTGCAAAGGTGGGGACGCATCCCCCTGTGGTGTGGGAGAACCCGTACAAACGGTGGCATATTGGATCGCCCGACGATGTGGCCAAGGCGAGCATTTTGATCGGTTTCCACAACGCGATCACGCAGGGCGGTCAGCCGCAGTACGGGTATGAGAACGCGTTGAGGGATTGGGAGATTTGCCTAGCGGTTCGGGAAAGTGCCCGCCGGGGGAATGCGTGGGTGGATTTGCCGCTGGGCGAGCCGACGGAACTGGAGCAGAAGATCGAGGCGGAATTTGTCCGGCGCTACGGATACGACCCGATTGAGGAAACCGAGCACCTTCTGGATGTGTCGTTTACCCGGTCGACGACAGTGTGGCCCTATACGCATTGGTTATAAAAAAGGAAGTGTGAATCGCGGGTTGGGACTCACATTTCTTTTTTTTGTTCGCTGCGCGACCTGTCTGCAGTCGTACAGGCAGGGAGGTTTCTGCTTACAACTGTTCCCAAGTTGAGAACGGAGAGGGTAAGGATCTTCTCCCTGGAATGAGGAAGTCAATCTCCCCCGGTTTGGCGGATGTATTCCCGCCTGCCTGCGCCGCGCGCTGCGCGGCAGACAGGAAGTGCGCTGTTTGGGTGAGCTTTTCAGGACGATCGTATCTCATAAACAGTTTCCTGTTTGGCCAAAGTTTGCGAATGATTTGCCGGGTTGTGTTTTGTGTAAACGCTCTCGCGTCAGTCCGTATCCAGACAACGCCATTGGGTTTGAGCAATTTGCTCGCTTTCTCGAAAACGTCATATAGCTTATCGCGATACGATGCTTGCCGGATGGTCGTTTTGTCCTTCTTCCAGTCAGGTAAGGGTGGACCTTCACGAAGCATCCACAATCGAATCCAGCTATCCTGGCGATAGTCGGTGACGCCAAAGTATGGTGGTGAAGTAAATAGAAGGTTAAAACTCTTTTCTTGACAATCAGGAAGAATCTCTGCCGCATCGCCTCGTATTATCTTTGCTGCTCGCCTATCGTCTATGACACCATGCGTGTAACGCCAAAGGATTCTCTTGTGAAAGTACTCGCGTGCCGATATCTCCGGTGGGCGCATGTCTCTCTTTTTCCACCATCGGACAGCGTAATCAGGCCCCATTGCCCGCGACTTCTGCATCTGGTTGCTGACGCCATCGCTTTTCCTGCCGTGGAGGTTGACGAGAATAAATCCCATCAATGTTCTGTCTGTTGTGTTTTCTCGCCATTTCAGTATGCGCCGAGCAGCGTTCAAAAAACCTAACACATCTGAAGACCACGCCCATTTCTGAAACTCATTTTTCGCTTTCCTATCACAAGGACTTACAGCGCGTTGCAAATCGCTTAGGCGATGCACTAATTTCTGCTGGCTTGGTTCAGGGGAGGTTTTGACTTTGGCGAAAACCCAAGCGACCGGGTTTATATCAATGCCCAGCGAAGCACGTCCCGTAGCCTGAGCAACAAAGGGTGCTGTTCCACGTCCGCAAAACGGGTCCAGGACACGACCGCCAACGGGCGACATCGTTTCCACAACTTCTAGGGCAAAGTTGACGGGAAACATCGCGTAGTATGGCCCAAAGCCAGCCCAACGTCCGGGGGCGTTACTGTATTTCCATCCTGCCTGTGCCGTCGGCACGGCAGACAGGTCTTGTTTGCTCATTAGTCTTCCAGCAGACTTTTGATAATGTCCGTTCCTTGTTTTAACGGAATAGCGGCGTGTGCATGGGCGCGTACCAAAGGCATGAAGCCGCCATCATAGATGTGGGTTGCCAGTTGATCCATGACATCGAGAATATCCCCTAATCTGGGATAACATTCTGGAGAATTGTTTCTGAAGTTTTCTGCAAGTTCGTTCAGCATGGCGGTATGAATGACGATATGCTCCCCTTTATTGGTTTTATAGAGAATGGCTCGACCAAAATGGGTATCCTCGCCGAAAGGCTTTCCCTTTTTGTCAGTGGGAACGATATTATTTTTTATATATTCGTCATCCAGGGCTATCACTGTCTGATCGGGAAAGCGCGAACCCGGCCCCACTCTGTCCTGCCAATCCAGTTGCTCCCAATGTTCCTTGAAGCGCCCGGTCTTTTCTACGCCGAACACCACAATATCCGTCCCATTAGCTTTGCGCGATTCCCTGTTTAATCTCTTCAACTCTTCGCGGATTGGACGCAATATAGAAGCGGGTGTGCCAAAGATAGCCAGCGGGCCATCTAAGACAAAAGCGCAATTCTCAAGATACCCGGGGCTTTTTTTAACAAAGAAACGCAAAATGTTTAGCAGTATCAGAATCTCCAAGACAGAGCGCAGTCTTCCCAATGCCTCGCCTCCGGTACGGACACCGTCAAAGTATTCATGCAGACGCAGTATGTCGGTTTCAAACATCTTTTCGCGCCGTTCACAATGACAGGTGTATTCTTCTTTTTTCCGTTTATATCTCTCTTCACAATCTACTGCCGGGCAATCAATTCGTGACTGGAAATCTCCACAGATGGCACGCATGGTTTCCAGCAATGTCTCATGGTCGTTCGCAATAGCATTTGACAACGTGTCATAACTCTTTTGCCTAAAGAAGTTTATCGGGGTGTCACCATCAATGTTCTTGCGAACAACGCCTATCCCCGGCATTGCGGCTTCCAGAGTATGAGCCTTTTCGATGTCGCGAAAGAATGACGGGCGAGGAATGGGATTCGCATCCAAGCTACTCAATTGGTCCAGTTTGATTGCCACCACCGAGGTCATCAGCAATCCGGCCTCTGCGCCGGGAAACCCGTTGTTGACGCGATGTATGAGATTGGAACCATCAATGGCAATTACCCGTCTTGGATACCAGTTGCGACGACGCGTCTGAAGTATCGGCGGTTCTACTGGCGTATCTCCTTCCTTCACAAGGATAGTGCCTTCGAACTCTTTCAACGCCTGACTGTTTTCCAGCCATATCAAGCTGTCTCCACTAGCGCTCTCATTCTCGTAGGGCATCTATATCAAACCTCCCTTCCACCCTGCGGTGGATCTACCATGAACTTGTTGATCTGAACCGGCACGATATAGGGATTGGACAAGCAGCGCATCCGCAAAAAACCAGTATCAGGGACTTTGAGAATTTGGTCAACGAACATCTCAAAATCGTAGTATTTTCTGAGTTCCCGCGTTTCGTCTTGATTATTCAAATGCGCCACGAACCAGTTGTCGGTGTTCTTCAGGATATTCGCTAGAATAGAGCTTGGCTCTTGGGTGGAATATACTAAGCCGATGTGAAATTTGGAGCCTTCTTTGGCTACACGCGCCCATATCGAGTCCAATTTCGCATTTTGCGAGGGAAGCAAATTGTGTGCTTCCTCCACATACACAATGACATCGGGAGGTGACATAATATTGCCATTTTCGTCTCGGATAAGTTCGCCGTTTGTGTTGCGCGGTGGGTCCGTGAACACTTGCCTTTGACGATTGAAAAGCTCCCACATGATGCGTTCAGACGTGTGCTCAATTTCAGTCGGCGAGCCAATTGACTGGTCAACAATAACCAGTTTGCCATCAATGAGTTCATTAACTATCTCAGTCGAGTAGTCGGATGCTACACCGGGACTATGCCGCTCTTGCAACTCGCGTATTCTGCCGACGCCGCCTCCCCAACTCAAAAGATAAAGCAGACCGTTCAAGGTATCGTCGTTCCACGGTTCACCTGACCCATTTGATCTGTCTTGATATTTCTTATTAAATTCCTGAAATTTGGGATGGCCTGTCCCTTGTTTGCCGCCGATAACGAATTCTTGCAAAGCCGTTAGTGCCTGATATAATTCGTTCCAAGAGACGGATTGCTTTCCCAAAGTAGAGGCAGCATTTTTATATTTGGCGTCTTCAGTAGATACCAACGCATTTCTCAAATCCTTGCTAAAGAGACCTTTGATGTAGACTTCTTGCAGGTTAGATGGTGCCGCAAAATTGGCGGCAGATAGAATAGCCCTGTACACCGTGATGTTACGTTGATATCGGATCTGAGCACCTTTACTCCAATTATCTGATGGTGGTTCTATGTTGGTATTGATGAATCTGCTAACGTATTGCGGAACGTTAGTTCCTCCTCGAAGATGTTCGTCAATTACCTCTTTCCCTGCGAACAGCATATCAAGTGAGGACCTGACATTCTCCTCATCGCTCCAGTCTCTGATATTTTCGCCAAAAAAATTTAGCTTGATCAACCGCCGGTTCTCATCGTTAGGATGAGTAAACAATCCGTAGGTCACAACATCATCCGACCCGATGTTACGCAAACACCCTTCATCCTGTGGATTGTCATTCGCGTATTCTCCATTCACATCGAAAATCAGTTGGCCGATTCGCCCTTTTTTCGGATCAGTTTTACGCAAATCGAATATGGCGGAGGCAACGGTTTTGATGGTGTTTGACTTACCACTTCTGCTCATCCCAAAAAGCGCGGTGCGCCGCGCCAACATATCTGTCGGCTCGATATGCACCGGGACGTTTTCACGCTCATCGTCAACCGCAATCTCACTGGAAGCGTAGCGAACTCGTCCAACCGGGACGGGCTTGCCCGCCAGCAGATGTGCATTGCCCATCGGCTTGGTAAAATTGACGATACTGCGTAACGCCTCCCCCATCGGCTTATAGACCTTCATCCCCTGTCCAGAATAGAAGTTGGAAATATCTGCGCCAAAAGTAAGATTCCATTTTTTATCATTATTGACACAACGAAAGGTTCCCAACACGCTGCAACGCACCCCTGCATGGCGCAGTTGATTAAGCGTGAACTGATCCGTCTTGTTGTCAGCGTCCCATTGTTGAGGAGAATCAATGGAACGACGCGCCGCATCAAACCGCCAATTATCCGTATCCATCCGATTAGGCAAGGGTGCCTGTCCGATAACGCGAAGCAAAATAAGGGCTGTGTCCTCTTTATTCGCCATAGGTTTAGTTTTCGGATCTATCCGGGTAGCAAGCAAAAAACACCCCATCGGCAATCCCCCTACCTCTTGCCTCAGCGCATCATGCACAAGAACGATTGCCTCAGAATAGTCAAGCGACAACAAATCTCCGATTCTCGTTGCTTCACCGACATAGGAGGACAACTCGCCCCCGGCTTCTTTCGCAGTTTCTTCTTTCAATTCTTTTGCTTCTTGATTAAACAGATCCATTCTCTCCCTCACGTAACGGTTTTTAGTACTCTGCATTTCATTTTCTTTCTGTTGTCAGATTCGATTACAATGGAATATGGTATCCAATATCGTTTTTTGCAAGGTGATAGGCAAGTACTCATATAGCGCAATGGATAGGCGACGACATTTCCTTCACACAATTAGAACCTATCGGACAAGAGGTAGGCTTTTGCACACAAAGCGGCACAATAGCCAATGCATCCCAAAATTTCCCCAACCTTCTTCTTGAGTTGTGACACAGTTGCCGTTTGCATTGAACAACTTTTCTCGTTAATATGTTTGGACCAATAGAGTCAATGTCGCATTGTCGAGCAGAGTGGTCGCGCTGTTTCTGGCATGGTAATACCAATCAGATATGAAAACCTTGCATTTGTGTTTTCCATACGTCCAATAGACTGGATTCCCGCGTTCGCGGGAATGATGGGTCGTTGTTTTTACCACACTAAAAAGACCCGTAGGCGATACTGCAAAGTTCATTCATACGATTGGTATAAGCCGATGAATCGGCGCATTAAAAATCGCGAGAGGATCTCGGTGTGAAAATTGATGGTGCAGAGATACGGTATGTCGAATTGCCACTGATTTCGCCGTGGCGCACGGCTTATGGCGAGGATGCCACGATTCATTCGGTGATGGTGAAACTATCGGGGGAAGGTGCCGAAGCGTGGGGAGAGGCAGCACCATTTTACGCGCCGACCTATTCGCCCGAATCCGCCCGATCGGTTTACGAGACCGCGCGGGAATTTTTTTTGCCTGCAATTGTGCATCAAACACTCAATTCCGCGGAAGAAGTCATGGAAAAGCTGTCGATTTTTAAGGGCAATCCATTTGCCAAAGCGGCTGTGGAAACCGCGTGGTGGGCACTGGACAGCAAGTTGAAAGGCATACCGCTGTGGCGGGCATTGGGGGCGACCGATCCGACCGTGGCATGCGGTGCTGATTTTGGCGTGCAGGATACGGTTGACGCGCTTTTATCCCTGATCCAAGGCGCGGTGGACGCGGGGTACCCGCGCATTAAGTTGAAGGTGAAACGCGGATGGGATATCGAGATGCTCAAAGCCGTGCGGTCGGCTTTTCCCGATCCCGTGATGCACGTGGATTGCAACTCGGGATATGATTTGAGAACAGATTTGGACACGCTCAAAGCCTTGGATCAATTCAATCTGGCGATGATTGAACAGCCCTTGGATCACCTCGACTTGATCGAACACGCGGCGTTGCAACGCCAAATTGAAACGCCCGTGTGTTTGGATGAATCCGTGAAACGCCCGAGGGATTTTGAATTGGCGATAAAAATAGGTGCATGTCGCGCGATCAATGTGAAACCGGGGCGCGTGGGCGGGTTGTTCAACGCCGTGCAAATTCACGACATGGCGCGCGACGCGGGCATGGCGGCCTGGGTGGGCGGAATGTTGGAGAGCGGTGTGGGGGCCGGGATTTGCGCGGCATTGGGCGCGCTGCCCGGATTTACTTATCCGGCGGATGTGTTTCCATCCCGCAGGTTCTATGCTGAGGACATTACAGACCGATGGATCGAGCAAGATGAAAACTGCAACGTGGTGCTGGATGAAACCCCCGGCATTGGATTCGATCCGGTTCCCGAACGCCTGGAGAAGGTGACGGTCATGAAAGCGACTATTTGCGCCCTGGCGGGTGGTACTTGAGCAACGCAGCGCGAACTGCGATAGAACTTAAAACCCCTCTCGTTTCGCGCGCGTTAAATATCCGACTGTGACGCATATACTGTATTTCCGAACAGGAGGTTGATGATGTCCGATGGGAAGTTTGATCTGCTGTTGAAAGGCGGGCGAGTGATCGATCCCGCCAATGGGGTGGATGGATTGTGCGATGTGGGGATTGAGGAGGGCAAAATTGCAGCGGTGGAAGCGGATATCGCGCCCCAAAAAGCAGCGCATGTGGTGGATGTGTCTGGTTTGCTGGTGACGCCCGGGTTGATCGATATTCACGTCCACGCCTATTTTACCCGTGTGCCCGGAGCGGGACGCTTCAGTTTGAGCCTGCATCCCGATGCCCATTTTCCACTGTCGGGCGTGACAACGTGCGTGGATACGGGAACCGCGGGGTGCCAAGAGATGGCGCATTTTCGCCGAACCGTGATGGAACAAGTGAAAACGCGGGTGCTGGCTTATGTCAATATCGCCGCGCCGGGCATGGGCGCGGACGAGCAGGATATTCGGACATTTGACGTGGATGGGGCTGCGAGCACCGCGCGCGAACACAGCGACGTGGTGGTGGGGATTAAGACGGCGCATTATTGGACCCGCGAGCCGTTTGACGCGATGCATCCGCCATGGGAATCGGTGGAGAGGGCCGTTGACGCGGGCGATGGATGTGCGATGCCCGTCATGGTCGATTTTTGGCCGCGGCCGCCCGAACGGCCCTATCCCACGCTAATTCTCGAAAAACTCCGTCCGGGCGATATTCACACCCATGTCTATGCGCGGCAATTTCCCGTGGTGGATGATGGCGGAAACGTCGAGCCCTATATGTTTGAGGCGAGGGTACGCGGCGTCTGGTTTGACCTCGGGCATGGTGCGGCGAGTTTCTGGTATCGAAACGCCGCGCGCGCCATTGCCAATGGATTTGGCCCCGACTCCATCAGTACAGATCTGCACATGGGCAATATATCCGGGCCCGTGTTCAGCATGCAGGATACGATGTCGAAATGTCTGGCCATGGGGATGACGCTTGAAGATGTGATTTACAGATCGACCGCGGCACCCGCGCGAGCGATCAGACACCCGGAATTGGGAACGCTATCGGTGGGTGCTGAGGCAGATGTCGCGGTGCTGGCACTCGAAACGGGAAGTTTTTCATTTGAGGATTGTGGCTATGCGCGAATAGACGCTGATCAACGCGTGATCTGTCGGCTCACAATTCGCAAGGGACAGATCATTTTCGATCGCGACGCGCGCGCTGTGCCCAACTGGGAAGACGCGCCTTTAGAATACTGGCCGGTAACTGAAAAGCCCGTCGAAGTGCCGAGATTGTGGCGGGCATGAGTGGTTGAGGAAAACAAACAGGCGATCCCTCGCGCGAGGGATCGCTTTTTTTTCTGAGCCTGTGCTGAAACAGCTCTCTATTGCAACAACAGCATGCGCGCGGTCGGTTGCCCATGTGCGGTCTCGATTGGCGACGGGTGCATAATTGCCATCGGCCGGAAAGGCCGCCATATCGGACCGCGCACCTGCGGCACCATCGTTGCGCTCGCAGATTACTCGCTAAATTTGGTGCGTTTTCCAATGGCCTTGCGCGAACTTGCGAACGGTCAGCGCGCCTTGCACCACGCTGTAAACAACGAGTGCTGCCCAGATGCCATAGATGTCAAATCCAAGTGTAAATCCCAGAAGATACGCGACGGGCAGGCGGACGATCCATTGGGCGATGAGGGTATAATACATCGGAGGCATGGTATCGCCGGCACCTCTGAGGCTGCCGCTGCTGGTATTGGCGGCACACAAAAAGGGTTCGGCAATGACCATGGCGTAGAGGTAGATGATGCCGGTGCTGATGACTGCTTGGGCGTCGGTGAATATCGCCATAAAAAATCCCGCGAATAGCGCGGCGGGGAACGAGAGTACGATATTCGTTGCGACGGAGATGACGAGAATGGTCCACCCGTGCCGCTCTGCGCCCGCGGGGTCTTTCGCGCCCAGATGCTGACCCACAAAGGCCGTGGCAACCGTGCCATAAGACAACCCGGTTCGGCGCAAGATGTGTTCCACCTGACTCCCGATGGCATAGGCGGCGACCGCGGTTGTCGAGAGTGTAGACATGGCGATCAGTCGGATATAAACCAACCCCGAGCCGTTCCGCAAAATGCCCTGAAGGCCGGAAGGTACACCAATTTTGAGGATGCGGCGCGCCACATCCCCATTGAAGCGATAGGATGTATCGGGCAAGAGCGCGAGGGCAAAACGCCCGCTGTAGAGACACCCAAGCCCAATCAGGGTTGCGGCACTGCGCCCCAAAAGACCGCCCACAGCAGCTCCCACAACGCCCAATTCCGGCAGCCCCCAGTGCCCAAAGATCAGGAGATAACTCATCGCGATTTGAATGCTGCTGCTGATGAGGCTCAAAAAGAAGGGCGTGCGCGTATCGCCAGCACCCTGAAGGCAACTCGCAATCGCGCGATTCAGCGTCATGAAGGGAACGCCGAAAAAGAAAACCTGTAAGTACGGCGTTCCCAAAGCCGCGACTTCGGGATCAGAGGTCAGTGCCGGGATCAAGAAAGGCGAAAGAATCAGACTGCCCGAGCCAAACGCGATACTGAATGCGAAAAGCAGGGAAAATGCCTGCTTGGCGGCCGCACTGGCTTCGCGCATGGAATCCGCGCCGATGGCCTGCGCCACCATCGTGAGCGCGCCTCTCGAAATGGCCATCATCGCGGTGAAAAGCACGCGCGTAAATGCCTGAGCAATGCCCACCGCGGAGAGGGCGACAGGGCCGAGCATCCCGATCAGAAAGAGTTGAACCATGCCCACAGCCGTCTCGATTTGCCCTCCCATCGCAACGGGGAAGGTCATCCCGAGAATTTTTTGGGTCAGGGAAAAATCGACTTTGCGGCCGGTGGATTCGATGGTCGTTTCGAGTGGTTTGGACATGAAATTAATTTGACGAGAAGTGTTCGGGCATGCTTTGGCCCATCACCATGGCTGCGATATCGTCTTGCGCGACATCGGAAATGAGAAAGTCGCCGACCTTTTCGCCGTGGCTGAGAATGGTTGCCCGATCGGCCACTTCAAAGACATGGGGTATGTTGTGGGTGATGAAAATGACGCCCATACCTCGTTCTTTTGCGGCCGCGATGTAGCCGAGCACTTTGCGCGTTTCGCCAATGGAAAGGGCAGAGGTCGGTTCATCGAGAATGAGCACGCGAGAACCAAAGTGAAGGGCGCGACCAATGGCAATCGATTGTCTCTCGCCGCCGGAAAGACGGGCGACGGATTCACTGGCGTTGCGGACGTGAATGCCGATTTCGCGCAGGGCCGAGGTCGCGCCCGCGGCCATTGCCGCGCGGTCGAGCAGTGTGAACGGGCCGATCTGCTTGACGAGTTCCCGGCCGAGATAAAAGTTGCGCGAAATGCTCATGCCCTGCACCAGGGCGAGGTCCTGATAGACGGTCTCGATCCCCAAGTCTCGGGCATCTTGTGGCGAGTTGAGTTGCATGACTTTGTCTTCAAAGAACATGTCTCCTTCACTGGGCGGATAAACACCGGTGAGCACCTTGATCAAGGTAGATTTGCCCGCGCCATTGTCCCCCAAGAGGGCGAGCACTTCACCGGCTTGCAGCGTGAAATCAATGCCTTTGAGCGCGACGATGTGCCCGAAGCGGTGACCGATGTGTTTGAGTTTGAGCAAGGCCAAATTTGTCTCCGCTATGTCAGCGTTCTTTTCGCACAAAATTGTTGATCACAACCGCCGCGATCATGATCGCGCCAATCGCGCCTCGAAACGCGTTGGAAGGAACCTGCATCAGCACGAGGCCCGTGCGCAACATGCCGGTCAGTGCCGTGCCGATAGCCGAACCGATCAGGCTGCCATATCCCCCGGTCAGCAGCGTGCCTCCGATGACAACCGAGGCGATGACCTCGAGTTCTAACCCGGTACCGCGCAGGGGATCGACGCTTTTGAGGCGCGCCACCTGAATAATGCCGGCGAGCGCGGCGAGAAATCCCGAAAGTACAAAATTGACGATGCGGATGCGATCGATGCGAATGCCTTGCAAACGCGCGGCTTGGGCATTGCCACCGGTGGCAAACACCGCGTTGCCAAAGCGCGTTTGGCTCAAGATGAGTGCAAAAACAAAAGTCAGCCCCATCCACCAAAAAATGCCGCTGCGGTAGTTCAACGGCGCCATGCGTCCGTTGAGCGCGAAAAAAAATCAATTGTGACGGGCGCCAAAGGCCGAGGTATCAGGGTTTTTAGAACGAGATAAGCGGCGAGAAGAAGGGTTATGGCGAGCAAAATTTTGGGCTGTATGGATGGGTTTTTTGCCCGCCAGATATCCCGCATCATCCATAGCACGAGAAAAAAAAGGGCGAGCGCGAAAATGAAGACCACGAGGCCCGGCACGTCGAGGGTGGGCGGTTGGCGCGAATAGTCGGCGTATCGAATCACGCGCCCGCCGGAAATAACCGTGAGGGGAATGGCGCGATAAACGAGCATGGTCCCCAGCGTGATGATAAAAGATGGGATGCCCGTCCACACCAGCAGAAAGCCGTTGAGCGCGCCGAGCAGGCTGCCGGCGATCAACCCCAAAGCCGCCGCGAGCAAAATGGGGACGCTATTGACGGTTGCGTGGAGAAATGCGAGAGAAGATACCCCGAGAATAGAGCCGATGGAGAGGTCAAATTCTCCAGAAATCATCAGGAGCGTAATGCCAATGGCGAGGATGCCGGGCACGGTTTGGCTGTTGAGGATGGATGAAATCGCGCTGTGGGTGAGAAAGGTGGCTGGCGCGGCGAGCGCGAAGACGAGAAAGATAGCGGAAAAACCCGCCGCAGCACCGGCTTCTGGCGAGCGCGCAAGACGGGCGCGAATGGCATTATGAGGTTTCAACAGAAATCCTATCTATAACCTGCGGCCATCAATTTGGCAATGCGGTCGACATTTGTGGCGTTGATGGAGAACGGGCCCGTGAGCACGTCTCGTGCGAGGGTGAGACCGTATTCATTGTGCAGATAGAGGAAAGAAACGGTCAGGTAGCCCTGCAAGTAGGGCTGTTGATCGACCGTTTGAACCGTATAGCCCTTTTTGATGTGATCAAATATAGACGTGCTCGTGTCGTGTGTGACGTGTAAAATCTCGCCCGGTTTTTTCCCCGCTTCTTCGAAAAAAAGATAAAAGGCATCGGCTGGCAGTGGGCCGAGTGTGGCAATGGCATTGGTGTGTGCATGACCGAGAAAATAGTCGCGGAGCACTCCGGCGGATTGCTCGACGTCGTTAGAAATGGTCAGGCCATCTACGACAATGCCTTTTTCTTTTAGGACGCTCGAAAATCCGGCAAATCGCGCTTCGAGGCCGCTGTGCCCGAGTTCTTGGATCGGACATACCGCGCGTTGAATCGCGATGCCGCGCTTTTTCGCCTCGGCGAGAATGGCTTTGGCATTGGATTGACCGCCCGCGTATTCGCTGGCCCCGACGTAAAATTCCGTGGGCAAGGCATTGTCTTTCCCCGCGTTGGGGTCTGCTGTGTTGAGCACAATGATGGGAATACCCGCCGCGTGTGCGCGCGCAACGCTTTCCCGAATGGCTTCGGGATCTGGGCACGTGATGCCAATGCCATGGACGTTGTTTGCAATGGCGTCGTCGAAAAAATTGGGCATGTCTGCGATTGAAAATGTGGGACTGCTGAGCCATTGTACATCGACATCATAGCGTTTGGCCGCATCTTCCATGCCTTTGATCACGACATTCCAGAATGGATTTCCAGATCCACCATGCGCCACAAAGGCAAATTTGTAGCGTTCCTCAGCCACGGCAGAACTGAAGCCGGTGCAGACGAGAAAAAGCGCGAGAAGATGGCGAGTGATCATTGAAAACTCCCTCAAAATCAACGGAACGGTGTACAGCCGCGATAGCAGGTCATCGGCGCGTGGTATATCGTTGTCTGGCCGCTGGCTGACAACCCTGAGTGGCGAGAAAAAAAATACGCGATGGGGGAGGTCAAGTCAAGGCGGACAAACAGGCGTGCGTGTGGGGTAGAGGATCTCTGCCCGTGGCGAGTTTTGTGGCGCGGGCATGCGCGAGGAGGATGTCGAGTTCTTTGGGCGTATCGACGTCAAACCAAGGGGGAACGAGGCCGAGCGTATTTCCCGCGTGCTGAACGCGGTCGAGGGTTTGAGACAGAACCCTGGGCGTGCTCCACTCGACATGCTCGAAAATTTCTGGCGCGGGTCGAGAGACACCAATGAGGTAGTAGCCGCCGTCTGTGCTGGGGCCTAACACCACATCCTTTGTACGCAAGAGGTCGAATGCCCGCGTCAGATAGCGAGTGGGGAGGGAGGGGATATCCGTTCCGATGAGAACGGCTGCTGAGGCACCTGCGTCGAGTTGTTGCACGAGGGCGTTTTGCATGCGGGTACCGAGGTCATCCTGAACTTGGGGGATGTATTGCCATCTCTCACCGCAAAGCGCGCGCACCTCGGATTCTGCATGGGGCGGGTCGTAAGCGATCACCCGTTGATCGATATCAAGACTTTCGGCCCGTTCCAACACATCGCGCACAAACGCGGCGTACAATGCCGCAACCCGTTCGGGAGTATCGCGCATTTGCAAGCGGGTTTTGACCGCGCCGGGCATCGGATTTTTGACAAAGACAATGAGGGCGTTCACGAGAATATACGGAGAGATCGAAATGGGATATCGGCATCCGATGTGCCATGCAAAATTTGAAGCAAGAGCTTTGATGTTGATTCACAGTGAAACTTTATAGCCGCGCTGATTTTCTGTCTTTTATCTAGTTCTATGACCGACAATTATTCCAGTTTCTCCCGCAGCAATTGACTGGCTTTTTTGGGGTTGGCTCGGCCGCGGGTGGCTTTCATCAATTGGCCCATAAAGAATCCCATGAGTTTTTTGTCGCCGTCTTTGAAGCGCGCCACCTCGTTGGGATTGTCGGCAATGATCTGTTTGATTGCGCCATCGAGTTCACCGGTATCGCTGATCTGCACGAGTCCCTTTTTCTCGACAATGGACGCCGGGGTGTCACCGGTTTCGACCATGTCGTCGAAGATTGTTCTGGCGATGGTGGTGCTGATCGCGCCTTTGTCGATCAGCGCGATCAATTCGGCGAGGTGTTCGGCTGAGACGCGCAGGTCGCCAATCGCGATTTTTCGATCCTTGAGCGCGCGCATCACATCGCCCTGGATCCAATTGCCCGCTTGTCTGCTCTGCACACCCGCCGCGACTGTGGCTTCAAAGTACGCGGCAATGTCTCGATCTGCGGTGAGCACGTCGATCTGATCGGCAGATATGTCGTAGGATTGTGCCAAGCGCGCGCGCTTGGCGTCCGGCAGTTCGGGAATTTGGCTCTGAACGCGTTTGATCCAAGCCCTATCTACGACAACCGGGACGAGGTCGGGATCGGGAAAGTAGCGATAGTCGTCCGAGGCTTCTTTGGTGCGCATGGGGCGCAACTGATTGCGGTCGGGGTCGTAGAGCATGGTCGCCTGTTCGATGTCACCGCCGGTTTCGATCAGGTCGATCTGCCGCTGAATTTCGGATGCGATGGCGCGCTGGCAATTGCGAAACGAGTTGACGTTTTTGATTTCAACTTTGGTGCCGAGTTGGGTTTCTCCAAGCGGTCGGATCGACACATTGGCATCGATCCGCATGTGGCCTTTTTCCATATCGCCTTTGGAAACCCCCGTGTACACGAGCAACTGATGGAGGCGCGTCAGATAGTGAAACGCTTCTTCGGAGGTCGAGAGGTCGGGTTCACTCACAATTTCGATGAGTGGTACGCCGCAGCGATTGACATCGACGAGGGATTCGCCCGACGCGACAAAGGCTTCTTTGTGGATGCTTTTGCCGGCGTCTTCTTCCATGTGGATGCGAATGAGGTGGATGGTCTTTGTATCGCCATCGGGCGTGGGCACGTCAATGCCGCCGCCGGTGGCCAGAGGCATTTCTTCATGGGATTGGAATTGTGAAATTTGATACCCCTTGGGCAGATCCGGATAAAAATAATTCTTCCGCAAAAAGCGGCTGCGCGGTTGAATGGTGCAACCCGCGGCCAGCGCGACGCGCATCGCCAGTTCAACGACATTTTTGTTGAGCACGGGCAGGGCACCAGGCAAGCCCAAACACACGGGACAAACATGGGTATTGGGATCGCCGCCAAATTCCGCGCTACATCCGCAGAAAATTTTGGTGGTGGTAGCCAGTTGGGCGTGTACTTCCAAGCCGATGACGGATTCGTAATTCATGAGGCCAATTCTCTTTCGACAACCGCAGACGCGCGCAAAATGGTTTCTTCGGCAAAGGCATTGCCGAGCAACTGCAAGCCCACGGGCAAGCCTTCGCCCGATGTTCCGCACGGGACTGAAATGCCGGGAATCCCCGCGAGATTGACAGAGACGGTATAAATATCCGAGAGATACATCTGAAGGGGGTCGTCGAGTTTTTCCCCCAACTCAAATGCCGGGGTGGGCGATACGGGCGAAGCGATCAGGTCGCAGGTTTCAAACGCGCGGTCAAAATCCCGACGGATCAGCGTGCGTACCTGTTGCGCTTTGCGGTAATACGCATCGTAATACCCCGCGCTGAGGGCATAGGTGCCCAGCATAATGCGGCGCTTGACTTCTGTGCCAAATCCCTTGCTGCGCGTTTGGACATACATATCGATCAAATTTTCTGCCTCGTCTCGGAAGCCGTATTTCACCCCGTCGTAACGCGACAGATTTGACGATGCTTCGGCTGTGGCGACAATATAGTACGCGGCAATCGCACGCGCGGGATGCCCGGCACTAGGCAGCGAAACGTTGCGAATGGACGCCCCATTCTTTTCGAGGATTTCAACGCCTTGCATGACGGCATTGCGAACATCGGGTTGTAGGCCCTCGCCAAAAAATTCTTCCGGCAATCCAATGGTGAGGCCATCGACGCCTTGTTGACAGGCCAAGCGGTAATCGGGAACGGGCACAGGGGCAGAGGTGGAATCGCGGGGGTCGCGCCCGGCAATGACGCCGAGCAGGAGGGCTATATCTTCGACGGTGCGCGCAAACGGGCCAACTTGGTCGAGCGAAGAGGCATAGGCGATCAAGCCATAGCGCGAAACGCGGCCATAAGTGGGTTTGAGGCCGACCACACCGCAGAAGGATGCGGGCAAGCGAATTGACCCACCCGTGTCCGATCCCAGGGTCATAAAAGCCTGTCCAGCGGCGACGGCAGCAGCAGAACCACCGCTGGATCCGCCTGTTACGCGGGTTTGATCGCGCGGGTTTTTGACCGCGCCAAAATGGGAGTTTTCGCTGGAAGAGCCCATGGCAAATTCATCCATATTGAGTTTGCCCAGGATGATTGCATCGGCTCGGCGCAAGCGGGTGACAACGGTTGCATCATAAGGTGGGATGAAATTGTCGAGGATTTTTGAAGCACAGGTCGTGCGTAGCCCTTTGGTACACAATACGTCTTTCAGGGCAATTGGAATGCCGGCAAGGGGGCCGAGGGCTTTGCCAACTGCTGCCTTTTGATCAACGGCTTCGGCGGCTTTAAGCGCGCCTTCTTCATCGATGGTGATGAAGGCATTGATATGCGGATTTGTATTGTGGATGTGCGCGAGGGTTTTTTCTGTGATTTCGCGGGCTGTGTGCGTTCCCGTGCAAATGCCGTCTATAAGCCCCCGCGCGGTTTGGGCGGAAAAAACAGAATCGTCAGCCACCCTGCCTCCAGATTACGATTTTGTTTCTGTGCCCGAGGTCGTCTGTGTGGATTGCTGTCCGGGTGGCGTTGTCGCGGTGACGTTATTTTCTATTTCGGTCTGAACATCTCTTACGCCGCGCTTAAATTCGGTAATGCCCTTGCCGAGAGCCTGGGCAATTTCGGGAATGCGTTTCGCGCCAAATACCAACAGGACAACGACCAGAATCATCACGATTTCCCACGGTCCCATGCCAAACATGTCACACCTCCAAAAATAACTCAATAGGAATACTTTACGTAGTACCAAGCGACGCCAATACCGAGAAAGCTCAACACATTGAAGTCGAGCGAAAAACCAAATGTGAGGGTCATAATGATCAAGTTGAATCGAATGGGATAGAACTCGTAAAAGTACGAGTCGATCAGCACTTTTTTCACCACGTTATTTTCCAGGCCGAGGCTACTAAAAATAACGGTCAACACCTCGCCGATCGCGCTGCCAGCGAGCACGCCGACAAAGAGTGCCACAATGAGAACTCCCGTACTTCTTCGCCTCATAACCGCACTTTCAGTTTAATCTTTCACATCGACCACTTCGCGGTCTGTGATGGTATAATACAACCATCTGAGCATGCCGGATAGGGAAATGGCGAGTGTCAGAGGAAAAAATACTTCATAAGTATAAAAAAACATGAGTACAAGAATACAGAACAAACCCATCAGGCAGGCGCGATCGCGTTTGGTTTCAATAGACAACCTCGGAAACGCATGGTATTCGACTGTGCTGATCATGAGGAATGAGAGCACCACACACAGGCCAATGGCAATGTGAGGCTCGTGAGAACTGCTCTGCCACACCCGTTTTGTAAAAAGAATATACGCGGCTAGGGTACCCGCTGCGGTTGGGATCGGGAGGCCAGAGAAATTGTCTTTGTCAAATCCCTTCAATTGCGCGTTGAAACGCGCCAGCCTCAGCGCACCGCACAGGAGAAAGAAAAAACAAACGGCAAACGGCAACCAGCGAATGACCAGCAGGGTATCGAGATAGTACAGCATGAGCAGGGCAGGTGCTACGCCAAAAGAGCAGACATCGACAATGGAGTCAAACTGAATGCCAAAGGAACTAGTAGTATGGAAGTAGCGAGCGATTTTTCCATCACACGCATCGAGAAACCCCGCAATAACGATGAGAAGTGCTGCGCCGAGAAAACGCCCGTTCACAGCATAGTAAATAGATAAAAAGCCACAAAATAAGTTGCTCACGGTAAATAGGCTGGGCAGGGCTGCTTTGGCATTCATTAGACATGGCTCCAATTGGGAATTACTCATCGCGCGGGTCGGCTTCTAAGACGAGTTGGGCATCAAATACGCGGCTTCGAACGCGACCGCGCAAAATTTTGAGATGAAATGTATCGCCGACAGCCGCGTACCGAAAGGCATCGAGGACATCATCGGTACTGTGGGCATTTTTGCGGTTGACCATCACAATCACATCGCCGGGCATCAACCCAGCACTTTCGCCCGGGCTGAGGGGATCGACAACGGTGATCAACGCGCCTTTAATGGTTGGAACGCCAAGGGTGCGCGCAATATGCGGATTGAGGTTGTGAATGTCTAGCCCGGTCCAGAACTCGCGGCTGCCTTGGTCAATGAGTTGGCGGGCCACTTGGATTGCGCGATCAATTGGCACGGCAAAACCAATGCCTAGGGATCCGCCCTGTGAAAAAATAAATGAATTGACGCCGATTACTTGACCGAGGCTGTTCACCAAAGGGCCACCACTGTTGCCCGGGTTAATTGAGGCGTCGGTTTGAATCATGCCTTTGTGGGCACGCTCGTTTTGCCCTGGGCGAACAATGCGGTCTACTGCGCTGATGACGCCGACCGTGGCTGTGGGGTTGAGGTCTTCAAAATGCAACCCAAAAGGATTTCCAAGCGCGATGGCCCATTCGCCAATAATGACGCTTTCCGATGTCCCAATTTGGGGAATGTAGAGGCTATCGGCGTCTATCTGCACAACCGCGAGGTCCCATTGTCGGTCGATAAAAACATCGAGGACATCAAAGCGGCGACCGTCTGGAAAAGTTACAAAAATTTCCTGTGCCCCGTCGATAACATGACTGCTGGTCAGGATATAGCCATCGGCTTGGATCACAACCCCCGATCCGATTCCGGGAATGCGCTGCATGTCGGAAAAGGGATCAAAGGGTTCAAAAAAGCGATCGGGGTATCGGGGATAATAACGGTCATAGACTGTGTTGATGCTGACAACGGCTGGCGCCGCGTTTTCAATCGCTTGAACAATGGCATTTCGGCGCGACGACTCGATGCTTTCACGGACTGTGCTCGTGTTGGGCAAAGGTCGATTGAGCAGGGGAAAAAGTCCCAAGCCGATGAATATGCCCAGCAGCAGAATCAGCAGGGTGCGCTTCACGGTGCTCATCCTCGCGGGAGTTTATCGTCGTAAATCACCCGTTCGAGAAACAAACCCTGGGGTGGCGCAGATTCTCCGGCACTTTGGCGGTTGCGAGCATCGAGAATATCGTGCATGGCTTCGGCTGGTCGCGCCCTTCGTCCCATTTCTACGAGCGTGCCAACGATGCTGCGCACCATGGCGCGCAAAAAGCGGTTACCGGAAATGTAAAATGTGAGTTCTTCGCCGTGCCGCTGCCAATTGCATGTATAAACCCGACAGATTCGATTTTCTCTTTCGTTAGCCGCCACACAAAAAGATGTGAAGTCGTGCTGACCAATGAGAATTTTACTCGCCCGTTTTATCACATTGAGATCGAGTTTGCGACGCAGGTACCACGCATAGTGCCGACCAATGGGCTGTTTGTTGTAACGGATGCGATAAAAATAATGACGGCGCCGGGCATCAAAACGCGCGTGAAAGTTGGGAGAGACATAATCGGCCTTTTTGACTGCAACATCGGGGGGCAACATGCCGTTGAGAGCATGTTGCAAGCGGTCGAGTGGCAGGGCGCGCGCGGGCGTGAAGTTGACGACCTGCCCGAGTGCGTGAACGCCTGCATCTGTGCGCCCGGACGCTGTGACCGAAATCTCTGTGCCATAGAGCCGCGCGAGACGTGCTTGAAGTTCTCCCTGTACGGTGCGCTGGTCAGGCTGAATTTGCCAGCCCTTAAAGTCGGTTCCATCGTATTCGAGTGTCAGGCGAATCTGCATGATGGGGCCTGCACCAACCGCGGAGCGAGAATGATCCCAACTTCCACAAAAAGCATATCGCTATCGATCAGTTTTGCAAATATACCATCCCAATTGTAAAAAGTCAACGGCGAAGAGGTGAACATTTCTTTCTCACATGTGAACAATTTTTTTTCAGAAGGCGGAATAAGCCCGCCAGGAGAGACGGCACGGAAATTGCCACAGTTACGGGTCATCAGAAAGGAAAAACGATGAGAAGACCCGCATTGTGGACTGCGCTGTACTTTGCTTCGGGAATTGGCTTGCACAAATATGTCGGACTGTTTCTGACGCCGATCATCTTCTGTGCCTTTGCCGTTGTTTGTCTTTGTGGCGTGGGGGTGTGGCGGCGCTGGAATAAGGGAAAGATGAGTCTCCTTTTTGCGGGCCTGCTCGTTTTGCTGGGCGCGTCGAGAGGCGTGCAGAGTCTGGCGCGCGATGCGAATCACTTTGCCCAGTTTTTACCTGTGGATCGCACACTGGTCGAAATTGAGGGAATGGTGGCGTCAGATCCCCAACGCATCGATGGCGATTATCGCATTGTCTTCGACGTCCTTCAGATCGCGGTTAAAGACACGGTGCGCGCGGTGAGTGGCAAGGCTCTGGTCAGATTTAAGGCGGGTACCGCACTGCCCGCGTACAGGGATTGGATGCAATTGCAGATGCAGCTTTATCAACCGAGCCCCCCGCGAAACCCAGGCGCGTTTGACTACCGGGCATTTCTGAAACGAAAAGGCATTGATGCTTTGGGCACGGTGCGCAAGCGTGCTCAGATTATTGACCATCGGGAGGGTACAGACAACTGGTGGGGACAGGTTGTATTGCCAGTCAGAGGCGTCATTCGCCGCGCGATTGATCAGAATCTTTCCGGTGGGCCCGCGGGCCTCTTAAAGGGGGTGCTATTGGGGGCGAAGCACGCAGTGCCCCAAGAAGTCAAAACCGCGTTCGCGCAAACCGGGGTCAATCACGTACTGGCGGTATCTGGCCTTCACGTGGGGCTGATTGCCGGATCTGTATTTTTTTTGCTGAAGATGCTGGGTGTTGGGCGGGGAATCACTGCTGCATTGACGATCTGCGTGCTGGTGTTTTACGCGCTCATCACTGGGTTGCCCCCCTCGGTCGTGCGTGCCGCAACGATGGGCTGTATCGCACTGTTGGGCATGGTGGGGCAGCGCGATATAGACGGTGGCAATATTCTGGGCATAGCGGGTTTGGGGTTGCTGATCGTGCGGCCACAGGATTTGTTCGATGTGGGTTTTCAACTGTCATTTGCAGCCACGGGCGGCATCTTGGTGTTTTATCGGCCATTGCGCGAGTTATTGCCCCAAAAAATGGGATGGTGCGATACCTGGATCGCAGGCCCTCTGGCGGTTTCGCTCGCCGCGCAAGTGACGACCCTCCCCTTTGTCGTATCGTATTTTGGGCTGGTGTCAGCCATGAGCCTGATTGCCAATTTGATTGTCGTGCCCCTGATCGGCGTCGCTGTTGGGTTGGGGTTGCTGACGGTATTGGCTTTTGCCTTGTGGGAGCCGATGGCGACGATCTTAAACGCTGCGAATTGGCTGGTTTTAAGCGGCGCGATTGGGTGTGCAGAACGCATGGCCGAGCCAGAGTGGGCTGCCTTTGACATCGCGCGTCCTCCGTGGTTTATTTTTTGCATTTATCTGTCCCTCCTGCCTCTGCTTCACTCCCATGCCAGACGGGTTTGCGGTGCGTATTGTCTCCTCATCGCCCTGGTCGTGGCAAATATCGGGGTTTGGAAAAATATCTTAGTCGCGGAGTCCACCCTCGAAGTCTATTTCCTCGATGTCGGTCAGGGAGATGCTGTTTTTTGCCGATATCCAAATGGGAAAACACTTTTGGTCGACGGTGGCATTCGCACGCAATACACGGACATGGGCGAGCGCGTGATCCTGCCGTTTCTCAAAAGTCGGGGGATTGGACATGTCGATGTCGTGGTTGGTTCCCATCCGCATGCCGATCATATTGGCGGCCTGATTTCCGTCCTACAACAGGTGTCGGTCGGTCATTATCTCGATGCGGGGCAACACGTCGAGTCTTTTACCGGCAGGCGTCTTCAAGAGGTCATAAAGGCAAAAGGCATCGGATATCGCGCTGTCGCTGCGGGAGATAGTCTGGTGGGGCTCGGCGGTCTGGTGCTTCACCCGACACCGGCTTATGTCTCCGATTCGGGATCGGCACCCCATGGCCTGAATAATGGTTCGGTCGTCATCCGGATCGTCCATCGGGGAATGGCGATGTTGTTGACTGGCGATATAGAGCACGAGACAGATGACGCGCTGGTGCGTTGGGGGCCGCGCTTGCGCTCAGACATCCTCAAAGCCGCGCACCACGGCTCGCGCACTTCCTCTACGCGCGCGTTTCTTGCGGGGGTCGATCCCAAAGTGGCGACTATATCGTGCGGTGTGAACAATAAGTTTGGACATCCTGCACCGGAAGTTGTGGCGCGCTATCGCAAGATGGGGATACAAATTTGGCGAACCGATCATTCGGGGGCAATCGCCATGAAAATAGATCGGGGGCAGATCGATGTCGTGCCGTGGATTGAGAATAACTGATATTACAAAGTACACGACAAAACAGAAACGCAGAATAGCCACCGCGCGGAGCACCACTTCGGTAAAGCCAACTACGGCGTAGCCATACCCGACAATCATGTACTGGAAGTAATTCGCCACCCCAAACCATTGCGAACTTCGGTGAATTGCTATTGCAGTTGCACCCCGTTTCGCAGATTTGTACGCGCGTGACAAAACAAAAAAGCGATCCTATCTGGATCGCTTTTTTGTGGATGGAGGCGTCTTTTCCATCAGCCTCCTCGGATTGGGATGCACCGAAATCAAGGATGCCATTTCTTCTTTTTCTCAACCAGAGACCACAGCGTTATCTCCCCCGGTAACACCATAGCATGATTGTTGAAGAACAGTCCCTAATTCTCCTGGACCAATCCAGGGCTCAAAGGTTTGATCAACCTCCATCCACGCAATTTGCCAAAAATAAAAAAAGGAGAGAAAGCCTGGACCTCGTGGGCAAAATGTCGACGCAACAGGTCCGTATATAACAGAATAATCCCGATAAGCGGGGTTGTACAGCGTGCGGTTGCCTCCCCATGGGCCTTGTGAAAGCCCGCTGCTCCGCATTGCAAAAGAAATATCTGTAACCATATAAAAAATTATGAAGATATAGCCAAACTTTCTTCCGAAGCACAGATGTAATATATACAGTGAAAGGCAGAGAGTCAATCCCTAATTTGACCTGTACGGTTGGTTTTTGAGAAAAAACAAAATAAGGTCTTGAAACTTAAGTACATCGCCCCTACAAAAAAATTTAGAGCCTTCTCAGCGCGGGATTGAAGCATTCGCTATTCATGGGGATTCTTCCCAAACGCCCATTTGAGTAAATTTTTCAACCCGCAATTTGGGCAGATTTTCAAGGGGAATTTTGTGTAGCTCTGCGAGGGCCTCTGAAACGGCTTTTTTTAGATTTTGTGCGGCCAACTCAAAGTTGCGATGCGCGCCTCCGAATGGCTCTGCCACGATGTGGTCGATAATGCCGAGTGCCATGAGATCATCAGCCGCGATTTTCATGGCTTCTGCGGCTTCTGTGCGTTTGTCGCGATTGCGCCAAAGAATGAGCGAACAGGATTCGGGATTGATCACGGAATACCATGCATTTTCGAGCATGAGAATGCGGTCACCCACCCCAATGCCAAGTGCGCCCCCACTCGCGCCTTCGCCGATGATGGCAACGACAATGGGAATGGGAAGGCGAGCCATTTCAAACAGGTTGCGCGCAATGGCTTCCGATACACTGCGCTGTTCTGAGGCCAGACCGGGAAACGCGCCCGGCGTATCGACCAGACAGAGCACGGGACGATCAAATTTGGCAGCCAATTGCATCAATCTGAGGGCTTTGCGATACCCCTCCGGGTGCGGAAGGCCAAAATTGCGCTTGAGGTTCTCGCTCGTGTCGCGCCCTTTTTGTTGCCCGATAACGACGATGGGACGGCCTTCAAAACGCGCCAACCCGCCCACGATGGCCCGATCATTGCCAGAACAGCGGTCGCCGTGCAATTCAATAAAATCAGACGTCATCAGGTTGATGTAGTCCAGCGAATGCGGGCGCTGCGGGTGGCGCGACAACTGGTATTTTTGCCACCGCGTGAGGTTGCCAAAAATATCGCGTTCGAGTTTTGCACTGCGTTCCTCAAGGGATTTGATTTCGTCTGCCCTATCTGAGTTTTCCGCTTTGGCCTGCGCCCGAAGTGCGACGATTTTTTTTTGCCATTCGGCGAGTGGCTGTTCAAAATCGAGATACGATCGATCGGTCATGCTGGTTGTCCTTATGAAAGTTTGGTCAATGCCTCTGCCATGCGATCCATGCCTTGGGCGATTTGGTCTGCCGACGCGGCATAAGAGAACCGCAGATAACCCGGTGCTCCAAAGCCCGTGCCGGGAACGCAGGCGACGCGCGCGTCTTCGAGCAGAAAATTGCAAAGCGCGATATCGCTGTCAATAAGCCCGCGAGGGGATGATTTGCCAATGAGTTCGGAAATACGAGGGAAAACATAGAAGGCACCGCGAGGGGGAAAGCAAGACACCCCCGGCATCCGATTGAGCCGAGAAACGATTTGATCGCGTCGTTCTGCAAATGCTCGTCGCATGATTTCCACGCAGTCTTGCGGGCCTGTCAATGCTTCGAGCGCGGCGTATTGAGAGATGGTGCAGGTATTTGTGGTTTCTTGTGTTTGGACTTTGATCATCAAGTCGATCAAATTCTGAGGCCCCGCGCCATAGCCGACGCGCCACCCGGTCATGGCATGGGATTTTGACACGCCATTGACGGTCAGGGTTCTGTCTGCCAACTCGGGCAGCAGGGCGGCAATGGACACATGCTCGGCGTTGTCGTAGCGGAGTTTTTCGTAGATTTCATCGGCGATCACATAGATGCCCGACCCCGCGATCACATCGGCCAGTGCATTCAGGTTTTCACGGGTATAAACGGCTCCCGTTGGGTTGCAAGGGCTGTTTAAGAGCACAAATTTTGTTCGCGGGGTAATGGCATTTTGGAGTTGCCGCGCGGTCATGCAAAAATCCGCGTCTGGCGCGGTGGGCACAACGATCGGACGCCCGCCCATGAGGCGCACCTGATCGGCGTAGCTCGTCCAATATGGGGCGGGAATAATGGCTTCGTCCCCTTCTTCTATCAAAGCGATGATCGCGTCAAAAATGGTTTGTTTTGCACCGCAGGTCACGATGATTTGCGAGGGGGAATAATGCAGGTGATTGTCGCGTTTGAATTTGTCACAGATCGCGCGTTTGAGTTCGGGAATGCCCGACGCGGGATTGGTATATCGCGTATGCCCCGCTTCAATGGCGCGAATTGCAGCATGGCGGATGTGCGCGGGCGTCTCGAAGTCGGGTTCACCCGCAACGAGGGAAATGAGGTCTATGCCCTGTCGTTTCAGGTCTCCTGCTCTGGCAAAAGCCGATACTGTTGCGGATGCCTGAATATTGAGGACGCGTTGGGTAAAAGGAGACATACGGAGCAATTGGGAATTGACAATTGGGAGTGAAAAGCAATCACAGCACAGCTCTGAGCCTGTGAAGGGGAAGCGAGTAAAGGGATTAGAGGGTAGGGGCAATGCCCTATCACCGTTTCAAGATACAAGGGGGTAAGCCTGACCCCCGTTCGCGTCTTATTTTTTGCCTTTTGCGACTGACTCACGTCGTGTATTCGGCGTTGATGCGGACGTAGTCGTAGGTGAGGTCGCATGTATAGACGGCCGCCGATGCGTCGCCGATAGACAGATCGATGTCAATGTCAATATCGGGCGCGGCGAGGGCTTCAATGGCGCGGTCGCGGTCAAAGGGCAGGGCACTGCCATTGGCATAAATGGGGATGCCCGCCATTGAAACGGCTGTGCGGTCGGGATCGATGGCGACGCCGGAATAACCCGCCGCGCACAAAATGCGGCCCCAGTTGGGATCGCGTCCGAAAACAGCGGTTTTGACGAGGTTGGAGTTGGCAATGGACAGCCCCACGGTGCGTGCGTCGGTCGCTGTGGGAGCGCCGTCAACGCGAATGGCGATGAGTTTGGTCGCGCCTTCGCCATCGCGGGCAATTTGTTTGGCCAGGCTGATGCAAACGGCATTGAGGGCGGCCTGGAAGGTGCGGAGATTTTCGCCCGCGAGTTCGGTTTTGCTCGCCGCGCCATTGGCCATGGCCAGAACCGTGTCGTTGGTACTCATGTCGCCGTCAACGGTGATGCAGTTGAAAGATTGGGTCACGGCTTCGCACAGCGCGTTTTGGAGCGCGCCAGCGGGCACGGCCACATCTGTGAGCACATAAGCGAGCATGGTCGCCATGTTTGGCGCGATCATGCCCGCGCCTTTGGCGATCCCGGCGATGGCGATTTCACAGCCATTGACTTGGCATCGCACAGATGCTTTTTTGGGCGCGGTGTCGGTGGTCATAATCGCCTCTGACGCGTCGTTCCATCCCCTGACATCGAGTTGTGGGATGATATTTTGAATGCCTGTTTCGAGGCACGCCATCGGAAGCGGCTCGCCGATGACGCCCGTGGAATTGACGAGCACGTCTTCCGGCGCGATATCCAATCCGCTGCCCACCCACTGCGCGATCTGGCGCGCATCAGACATGCCCTGGTCTCCGGTACACGCATTGGCATTTTTGCTGTTGACAACGATGGCGCGCGCGCGGCCATTTCGCAGGTATTCCCTGTTGATCTGCACGGGTGCTGCACACACGCGATTTGTCGTGAACATCCCCGCTGCCGAGGCTGCCCGATCAGAGACAATAAGCGCGAGGTCCTTGTCCCCGCCTTCTTTGAGGCCGCAGTGAAGCCCGGCCGCGGTATAGCCTTTTGGAGGATAGATGGTATTTTCTTTAAAGTTCAAAGCAAACCTCGTATGTTACTTCTCATATTCTGCCATTATACTCATTTAAACAAGAATATGAATGACTCCCTAATCTGACTTCTATTCGTGATAGTGCCTCATTTTTTGGTTCTTCCGCCCTACGACTGACTTTGCGCGAGCGTCTATTTCGGGCGTCTCGCAGCTTGGCCTCAAGGCTGGCAACGCTTTTGGAATGAGCCTCATTAAGTTTTTTGTATTCGTTCGCTAGGCGATTTGATTCCGCTTCTAAATCGGAGCACCCATTCTCCGGTACAGTGCCGTTCTGCTTGATTTCGCTTAGATCGGTTTCAAGTTCGCTTTTAGCGTGTGTTATAAACTTGGCAGCCGCTTCACATGACGGTTTAAGCTGATCTCTCAAATTCTCAGTGACAGTTGAGTATGCTGCCATCGCAGCGGGATAGAATAGGTCGGCTCTGTTCCTCAAGGGAATCAGATAGATGGTTTGTCCTGCTGCGAGTTTTATATCTCCGTTTCTCTTAACAACAAAAACATTGCCATTAATGCTAGGTTGCGAACAGGCAGAAAGAAACGAAATAGTAGATAGCACTGACAGGAGTAATGTTATTTTTTTGTTAGCCTCCGACAAACCAAGTCAATCATCTGCGATTTGCGGTTTCTATCGACGGGTCTCTCAAGTTTTATGTAGGCGAAAAAATATCTTCTGATCCCCGTCGAGTCAAGGTACCCGCGCCTTCTACGCACTCCAAATATTTGGATAATCCTTCCTGAAGCGTCGCTCAACAGCAAATCGCATTTACTTAAAGCAGTCACACAAACCCATCACGCACAGCGCGCAAGTCCGTCTCGCACCGCACATCTGTTCGACATTCCACTATGAAGGCCACCGTTCTCCGTGCAACCCCCAAAGCGATTTGCGCTGTGCCAAGCCTCTCTAGCGTTTGAAGAGTGCCCTTTTTTGCTTCTTTTTTTGGCAAAAAAAAGAAGTCGCCGAAGGCATAGAAAGCAAGATACGAAGGATTATCCACTGATGCTTTTGACAGGCAACGCAATTTTTTTAAAGCTACGTAACGCCAGCTATCAAAACAGCGCGCGTTTGACATTGCGGACAGCCTGACGGATTCGGTGTTCGTTTTCGACCAAAGAGATGCGTACGTACCCCTCGCCCAGGTCGCCAAACCCAATGCCGGGGGAAACCGCGAGTTCGGCTTCTTCCATGAGTTTGAGGGCAAAGTTCATCGAACCGAGATGTCGATATTTTTCTGGAATGGGTGCCCACACAAACATCGACGCCCTGGGTTTGTTGACGGGCCACCCGATGCGATTCAGCCCTTCTACGAGGGTATCTCGGCGGCTCTGATACCTGGCAGCCGATTGCCGCACGCAGTCTTGCGGGCCATCGAGCGCGGCAATGGCAGCGACTTGGATGGGGGTAAAGACGCCGTAGTCGTAGTAGTTTTTGATAATGGAAAGTGCTTTGATGACTTCGGGATTTCCCAGGCAGAACCCCACGCGCCAACCGGCCATGTTGTAGGACTTTGACATGGTGTAAAATTCCACGCCGATTTCTTTGGCGCCTTTGACTTGTAAAAGGCTCGGCACCCGGGTGTCGTCAAACGCGATATCTGAATAGGCCATGTCGTGGATGACAACGATATTTTGACGCCTGGCAAAAGCTACTATTTCCTCAAAAAAAGAAAGATCGACGGTGGCTGTGGTGGGGTTGTGTGGGAAGTTAAAAATCATGACTTTGGGTTTGGGCCACAACTCCCGCGAGATCATCTGCAGATCGGGCACAAATTCTTTTTCTGGGCGCAAGGGCAGGCTGAACACATTGCCATTGGCTATCGCAACGCCATAGAGGTGCAGGGGATAGGCCGGATTGGGCACAATGGCGAGGTCGCCCGGATCGAGGAGGGCGAGGCAAATATGTGCCAACCCCTCTTTTGAGCCAATGGTGACAATGGCCTCTGTTTCCGGATCGAGATCAACGGCAAAGCGGCGTTTGTAATGCCGACAGATCGCCCGCCGCAGCGCGGGAAGGCCCGCGGATGGCGAATAGCCGTGTACTTTGGGGTCGTGGGCAACTTCGGTGAGTTTGTCAATAATGTGTGGCGGCGTGGGTTGGTCGGGGTTGCCCATGCCTAGGTCGATAATATCCACACCCTTGCGCCGCAGGTACATCTTGCGGGCATTTACCTCGTGAAACACATAGGGCGGCAGGCGGTCAATGCGCCGGGAATTGATTTGCATGAGACACTCGTTAAAAGGGGTTATACAGTGGTCTGCGTTTGGTCCACGGCGATGATGCCGTCGATCAGCAATTTATACGTCAAACTGTCGCGCAGCGCGATCCAACTGGCTTCGATGATGTTTTCGGATACGCCCACGGTATTCCACACGCGCTGGCGGTCAGAAGATTCGATCAGCACCCTGGTTTTGGCTGCTGTGCCTTCGGCGCTGGACAAGACGCGCACTTTGTAGTCTTCGAGGCGCACGTCTTTGAGGGTGGGATACACGTTTTCCAAGGCGCGGCGCAAGGCCGAGTCCATGGCGTTCACCGGGCCATTGCCTCCGCCAACCGTGTGATAGACTTGGCCTTTGATTTCGATTTTGACAATGGCCTCCACATCAGACCCCGAAACGCTTTTGTGGTTGAACGTTCTGTAATTGATGAGTTTGAACGGGTTGCGAATGCTGCCCAATATCCGTCGGGCGAGGATTTCAAACGAGGCTTCGGCTGCTTCAAAAACATATCCTTCGTGTTCGCGTTGCTTAATTTTTTCTAGCAATTTTTGAACCGTTGGATGGCGTTTGTCCAAGCCCGGGATGAGATGGTGCAATTTCGCAGCCACAGCACTTCCGCCCGATTGTTCCGAGAGGAGAAAACGCCGCTGATTGCCCACCCATTCCGCGTTGCAATGTTCGTAGGTGGCGGGTTGTTTGAGCATGGCATCGACGTGAACCCCGGCTTTGTGGGCAAACGCGCTCTCGCCCACATAGGGCTGGCGGTGGTCGTGATAAACATTGGCGATTTCGCTGACAAAGCGGGACAATGCCATGAGTTTTTTGAGGTTTGACGCGCCGATGGCTGTTTTCCCCAACTTGAACTCGATATTTGGAATGACGGAACACAGGTTGGCATTGCCACAGCGTTCGCCATACCCATTGATGGTGCCCTGCACATGACAGGCGCCCATTTCGAGTGCGACCATGCTGTTGGCCACGGCCATCCCCGCGTCGTTGTGCGTGTGAATGCCCAAAGGCGCGTCGAGATGGAATCGAATCGCCCGGATGATCTGCTGGATTTCAGAGGGCGTGGTGCCGCCATTGGTGTCGCACAAGACGATGACCTCAGCACCGCCTTCTCGCGCGGCCAGCAAGGTGCTCAGCGCGTACTCTGGATCGGCTTTGTAACCGTCGAAAAAGTGTTCGGCGTCGTAGATGACCTCTCGCCCGTTTTCCTTGAGCCAAGCGCATGATTCCGCGATGATTTGCAGGTTTTCGTCGAGCGTCGCCCGCAAGACATCGGTCACGTGAAGCGTCCAGCTTTTCCCAAAAAGGGTGACGACCTGTGTGCCGGCCTTGAGCAAGGTGGCGAGGGTCGGATCGTCTTCGGGTGGATTGCCGACGCGGCTCGTGCTGCCAAATGCGACTATTTTGGCGTTGCGAAACTCGCAATCGCGCATGCGTTCAAAAAATTCGAGATCCTTGGGGTTGGTCGGATTCGGCCAACCGCCTTCAATGTAGTGAATGCCCATGGCGTCGAGGCGTTGTGCAATCATGGCTTTGTCTTCAGCCGAAAACGAAATGCCCTCGGCCTGCGCCCCGTCTCGAAGGGTGGAGTCGTAGATTTGTACAAATTCAGGCATGCGATTTCCCGAAAAAAGAGTGGTCAGTGGTCGCGCCCCGCGCATCCACAGGCGAGAGGCGAATACGCCTCCCATCCCTCTCGCGTCTTACCGGGGGAGTTGGGAGGGGACGGATAGCGGATCTCTAAAAACCCGCGACATAGGGCAATTTATCGGCAACTGCGCGCACTGCATCTCGGCCTTCAAGCAGCATACCCGTTGCGTCCCACGCGCCTTCGATGAGTTGGAGGCGATTGCCTTCTGCAATTTGAAGATCGATTTCCATATCGCCGAACACCAGGTTTTTGTTTGTCAGATCAACCGTCATTTCCCGCTGCGGATTTGCGTGGGTTGCGTCCTGTATTTTTGCGATATCTTCGGTTGAGGTGGTTAGGCAAGGCACGCCCATCGCCGTACAATTGCCGAGAAAAATTTCGGCAAAAGATTCGCCGACAAGGGCTTGAATCCCCCAGCGCATCAGGGCCTGGGGCGCGTGTTCTCGGGATGACCCGCAACCGAAATTGCCATTGACAATGAGTATGGACGCGCCCTGATAGGCCGGATTGTCAAAGGGGTGATCGGGATTTGATTTGCGGTCATCTTCAAATGCGTGTTCGCCCAATCCGTCAAATGTGATGGCGCGAAGGTATCGCGCGGGGATGATGCGGTCGGTATCGATGTCGTTTCCCCGAAGCGGAACCGCGCGTCCCGCGATATGCTGGATCACAGATAAATTCATGGCTCTCCTCAGTGGTCAGTGGTCGGTCCGCCCAACCCAAAGCCTCGCGCGCACACACTCGGTGGGGATGAAACGCAAAGACGCAGCGGCGCGGAGATACAAAAGTCGGGAAGCACGCTCGGGCTTTTGTCACATCGCACGCACGTCAATGACTTCGCCGGCAATGGCCGCGGCCGCGACCATCGCCGGACTCATCAAGAGTGTGCGCCCGGTGGGGCTGCCTTGGCGCCCTTTGAAATTGCGATTGCTCGACGAGGCGCAGACTTCGCTGCCCTGCAATTTGTCGGGGTTCATCGCCAAACACATCGAACATCCGGCGCCGCGCCATTCAAAGCCCGCGTCTTGAAAAATGTGGTGCAAGCCCTCAGATTCGGCTGCCTTGAGGACGGATTTGGACCCCGGTACGACCAGGGCTTTGACGCCCTTGGCCACGCGATGTCCTTTGACCACTCGGGCGGCCTCTCTCAAATCAGAAATGCGGCTGTTGGTACACGACCCCACAAAAGCCACGTCAATGGGCATGCCAGAGATCGCGGTGCCCGGTTTTAAGTCCATGTACTGATAGGCTTCGGCAGCCACATCGCGCTCGTCGTCGGGCAAGTCCGTGAGCGCGGGCACTTTTTCCGTGACAAAGAGAGCCTGCCCCGGGGTGATGCCCCACGTCACGGTGGGTTTGAGCGCAGAGCCATCGAGGTGATAGACATCGTCGTAATCGGCATCGGCATCGGAAACCATAGAACGCCACCACGAAACCGCGCGGTCAAAGGCTTCGCCCGAAGGCGCGTACGCGCGGCCTTGCAGATAGTCATAAGTCGTCTGATCGGGATTTACATATCCCGCGCGCGCGCCACCTTCAATCGACATGTTGCACACCGACATGCGCGCTTCCATGTCCATGCCTTCAATCGCACTGCCGGCGTATTCATACGCATAGCCCGTGCCGCCTTTGACGCCGAGGTTGCGGATGATGTTGAGAATGACATCTTTGGCATACACGCCCTCGCAGAGTGCGCCGCAAACTTCAACGCGGCGCACTTTGAGCGGATCCATCGCCAAGCACTGCGTGGCGAGCACATCGCGCACCTGTGACGTGCCAATGCCAAATGCAATGGCGCCAAACGCGCCGTGTGTGGCGGTGTGGCTGTCGCCGCAGGCAATGGTCATGCCCGGTTGCGTCAGGCCGAGTTCAGGGCCGATGACGTGGACAATGCCCTGACGCTCGTCGTCGAGGCCAAAGAGCGGGATGCCGAATTGTCTGGCATTTTCTTCAATCGCGCCCATCATGTGCTCGGCCATCTCGTCGGCAAATGGCCGGGCGACCTCGCGCGTGGGCACAATGTGATCGACTGTGGCGAATGTGCGCTCTGGATACGCAACGTCCAACTTGCGTTCTCTGAGCATCTCAAACGCCTGCGGACTGGTGACTTCGTGGATGAGATGCAGGCCGATAAACAACTGCGTCTGCCCCGATGGCAGCGCGCGCACCGCATGCGCGTCCCAAACTTTTTGAAATAAACTCTGACCCATGATATCCTCTTTTTTAAACCACATAAGAACGCGGATAAAACTACGGCAAAGGCTTTTCGCCGGCGCGAGTCGTGCAGACTATTGTGTATTCACACTCGCTTTCCCCTTCGCAGGCTCAGGGTTCGGTGCGCCCGTGCTGTGGTTGCGCGCTAAATGGTCGGTTCTCGCTCCTTGTGGTTGTCTTGCTGGAGGGCGAGGCGATTGAGGGCGTCGAGGAAGGCTTTGGCACTGGCTTCAATAATATCGGTCGATACGCCGCGCCCTCGCGTGACGCGCCCCTGGCGCGACACATTGACCATGACCTCGCCCATGGCTTCCGCGCCGCCCGTCACGCCGCGAATGGTGTAGTCTTCAACTTTGGTGTCTGTATTGTCCGTCGCGCGTTTGATGGCCCGATAGGTCGCATCCACCGGGCCATCGCCCCAGGCGGATTTCTGAACGTGGTTTTCGCCGTCAATGCCAATGCGAACCGTTGCAGAAGGCACTGTGCCGGTACCGCTCACGGTATGCAAATAGTCGAGCGTAAAGCGCGTGGGAAAGTCGCGGATTTCATCTTCCACAATCGCCATGAGATCTTCGTCATAGACCTCTTTCTTTTTGTCGGCGACTTTGACAAAACGCTCGTAGGCCATATTTAATTCTGTCTGATTGAGATGAAAGCCGAGTTCTTCCAAGCGATGGCGCAATGCGTGGCGGCCTGAACGCGCGGTGAGCACAATGCTCGATGCGTCCCAACCCACAGACTTGGGATCGATGATTTCAAAATTTTCTCGGTCTTTGAGCACCCCATCCTGATGAATGCCCGAGCTGTGTGCAAATGCGTTGGCCCCAACAATGGGTTTGTTGGGCGGAACGACAATGCCCATCAGGCGGCTGACCAACCGGCTCGTATTTGCGATTTCGCGCGTTTCGATATCCGTGTAGAGGTCGAAGTAATCTCCGCGCGTTTTGATGGCCATAACCACTTCCTCGAGCGATGTATTGCCCGCGCGTTCACCCAAGCCATTGATGGTGCATTCGACTTGTCGCGCGCCGTTTTTGAGGGCTTCGAGCGCGTTGATGGTGGCCATGCCCAAATCGTCGTGGCAGTGGACGCTGACGACGGCCCGGTGAATATTGCGCACTTGCTCGCAGATATTGCGAATGATTCCGCCAAATTGGTCGGGCACGGCATAGCCCACTGTGTCGGGAATATTGATGGTGGTGGCACCCGCTTCAATGGTGGCTTCAATGACCTTGAGGAGATAGGTCGGTTCTGTGCGCGCAGCGTCCATAGGCGAAAATTCCACATCGTCGCAATGCGACTTAGCGCGCGCAACCGCGTCGACAGCCATTTGCATGACTCGATCCGGAGTTTTGCCCACCATGGCAATATGTCGCGGCGAGGTGCCGATAAAGGTGTGAATGCGCGGTTTTGGCGCGGCTTTGAGGGCTTCGCCCGCGCGGTCGATGTCTTTGAAGATGGCGCGCGACAAGCCGCAAATCACAGGGCCTTCGACCTCGTGGGCAATGCGTCGCACCGCGTCGAAGTCCTGATCGGACGAAATGGGAAATCCCGCCTCGATCACATCGACGTTGAGGCGGGCGAGTTGCCGGGCAATTTCGAGTTTTTCTCGCACCGCGAGTGACGCCCCCGGCGTCTGTTCGGCATCTCTCAAGGTGGTGTCAAAAATAATGATGCGATCTTTGTTTTTCGCATGTGACATAGGTATTCCTCTCAGCATGCCAGATCGAGGTGAGCGGGCAGATGAAATGCTCTGGCTATCTTTTTCATCTGCCAAACGAGATTGAGGTCTTCGGTGAGATCGCCGAGACTGGGATTCATCTGCATCACCTCCTTTTCTTTTTTTTAGGGTCCAGCGTTATTGGGCCGCGGAATCTCGCAGCAGGGCAACCGTGCCCGTGCGTGCGATTTCTTCGATGCCAAAAGAACGGAGCATGCCAATGATGGCCTGAATTTTATCGTAACGTCCCGTCACCTCAATGGTCATGGAATGGGTGCTTACATCTACGATATTTGAGCGAAACACTTCGGCAATTTGAATGATTTCCGCGCGCGTCGATGTATCGGCATTGACTTTGATGAGCACGAGTTCGCGTTCGACAAATTGACCTTGCGTAATGTCGATCACGCGAATGACATCAATGAGGCGATCCAATTGCTTGACCACCTGCTCGAGCACGCTGTCGTCGCCGCCCACGACAATGGTCATGCGGGAAATACTCGGGTCTTCTGTCTCGCCAACAGACAGGCTGTCAATATTGAATCCGCGACTGGAGAAAAGGCCCGAAACGCGGCACAGGACGCCGAAATGGTTTTCAACCAGGGCGCATATCGTGTGTTTTTGGGTCATGTCAACATTTCCTAATTCCATGAGCATGAGGCGACGACGGCCTGTGAGTAGAGTCAGAGGCTTTGTCCTTAATGATGAGCGTTGTTGCAAATTTGGGGAAAGAGCCCGAGCTCAATGAGCGAGAATAGCGAGGGAAAGGCTCGCCAACCGGAGAAGGCGCAGAATGAGCAGACATGCATCGACTCGACCTGCGATAGAAAGGCGCGAAGATCGGGGGGTCTGCTGTCGCAGTTGTACAGCACTTCGCAGTGTGGAAATCGCCAATGTGGGGATTGGGCGCATGGCAGATAACTTGGGGATAGGGGATAAGCGGTCTCAGTTTTGAACAACTTACGCAACCTCGGTGGAATATGTCAAGAAAAAACAGTGGTCAGTCCTTTTTCGCCCGCCTCCAAAGGCGAGACGCGAGAGGGGATAGGCCCCCTCTCGCCTCGGGATGGGTGGTGGGTGTGGGGCAATGGACTATTGGCTATGTTATTCGCCCATTTGCGCGGAGTGTGAGCAGGGTGCCCAATGTCACCCAGCCGCGCCATTCGAGTTCGCAACTCGGGCTCACGGCTCGCCATGTGATATTCCATCCCCCATCTGCTTGTTGCCCTGCGACTATAGCGTCCAAATTTGCAGCGATATCCTCCTCGCGAAAATGCTTGCGAAGCGGATGTTCGGGCGTTCCCGCCCAGTCAAGTGGTTTGCGGACATAGCCCGTGGCATTTGCATCTGCCACGAGACCCGCCGCGAACATCGCGTCGATTAAACGGGAGAGTTCGCGCTCGGCGCGCGCGCGGTCTGGCACATGATAGAGAAAGGTCAGCACCGCGCCCACTTCGTGCATCTCCTCGGCTTGCAGGTCCGCGATCTTCGACCAGCAGTACGCGGTTGCGCGTTCCAACCATGCGTGTTGAATATCGTTCTTGTGCAACACGCCGGCAATCGCGGCCGTCGGAACGAGGGATGCGGGTGGATTGTCAACTGTGTTCCACCACGATGCGCGCGGATAGCGATGTGCTGAAGGCAACAACCACGGCACACCGCCTTCGGGCGTCTCTATTGCCATCAGATAATCGCAGGCGCGGCGCACCATCTCGGCGTCAAAACCCACGGCATCGAGAAACTCGAGGGCGTGCTGCACCGGCACGGGTTGGCTTTCTGGACAGCGAATGTCCGGCTCAAGGGCATGCCCAAATCCGCCATCTGCGTTTTGATACGCGCGAAGAACTGCGAGCACCTGATCGCGCGATCCGCCTTTGAAATGATAGGTGAACAACTGGCGCTCGAGCAAGCGCGCGTTGTTCCAAATAAACTCTTCTGCACGGTCAAAAATGGTCGGCGTTATATTGTGGTCCTTTATCGAAACCCAGGAATTTGAGAAATGTCTTTTTGCCACCTGCCTTTTTGCGGTTGTTCCACGCTTCGACCATCGCGTAATAGGGGTCTTCTTCCCACGCTTCCCATTTGGCAATGGCCTTTATTTCTCCCAATGGATTGTACCCATCGAGTTCGTAAGGGCAATCGGTAGATTGGCTGATGCTGAGCAACTCAATGTCGCCATCTTCATCAAATTCCAAGTCAAAAGGGTAGCGTCTGCAAGTCACCGGGCGGCGGTCGTAGATGCGACACAGGTCATCTTCGCTCAGATATTGGCATCCGCGCTCGGTGCGGCGCAATCCCATGATGCGCCGTCCAGACTTAAAACGGATCCATCCGGGCTGGTCCTTACCCCATTCAATTTCGCTCGGCTTGTAAAAATTGACGACATCATAAGCCGTCTGCCTCGTGCCCGCAATAATGCGGCGGACGTCCTCATCGGTCACCAAAACAATGGTTTCTCGGCAGCAATTTCCACAGCGCGTACAGCGAAAGTTGAGTAGGTGTTTCCACGATTGCGCCATGTAATCTCCAGTCTTGTATTTTCGGACAGACACAGGAGCCTACCTATCCGCGTCATCCGTTTAATCCGCGATCGCTTTTTGCTCCAGCCAGTCTTTGGTGATTTCGATGCCAAAGCCGGGCGCGTCGCTGGGAACGAGATAACCGTTTTTGATCACGGGCGTTCCCGGCAGCGCGACGCGTTCTTCCAAGGGAACGCCCGGAGGCGATACCCCTTCTGAACGCTCACCCCACTGGATCGCGGGCATGGCATAGGAGAGATGTTGCCCGTAGGGATAATTCATGCCCGCGTGGCTGATGACTGTTAGCCCATGCGCTTCGGCGATATGGCATATTCGCACCAGGGATGTGATACCGCCTGCCCATTGGACGTCGGGTTGAAAAATATCGACAAGCCCTTGCTTTGCCGCAAGGGCAAAGGGATGGATGGTGTACCAGTGTTCGCCCGTTGCGAGAATTTGACCGGGCACGCGTTGACGCACTTTCATATAGCTGTCCATATCTTCGGGCAGCGCGTAGTCCTCGAGCCACTTGAGGCGATACGGTTTTAATGCTTCGACGAGGCGAACCGCGTACTCGACATTGAGCGACATCCACGCATCGAGCATGAGTTCGACATCGTCGCCGATCTGCTCGCGCGTTTTGGCGACGAGTTCTTCTGTTTTGCGAATGCCCACAATGCCCGACTCAGTGCCGTATCGGGCAAAGAGTTTGACGGCCCTAAAGCCCAGTTCGAGAAACCATTCAATGCTGTTTTCCGTGCCGTAGGACAGGTCTGTGTTGCTGGCATAACAAAAAATTCTGTCTTTCTGGGGGCCACCCAAAAGTTCGTAAACCGGACGCTGCAAAATTTTTCCCTTCAAGTCCCACAGGGCATTATCGACAGCACTGATTGCATAGCTGGGCAACCCCGCGGTGTGATAGGGCGAGGACGCGCGCCGCATGATGTCCCACAGCTTTTCTGTGGCCATGCAATTTTGCCCCTCGAGCAACGGGGCAAATTGGTCGTTGATAATGTTGAGCACCGGGCCACTGTGGTTGGTCAGCCCCAGTCCCCATGTGCCGTCTTGTGCGGTGACGACACAAGCGGCGCGCGTCCAGTTGGGATTCCATTCCGATTTCTCGTATTCGGGATATCGCGCCATCGGGCTGATAAAGCCCTTTGTGGGCACCTTGGGGACGCGGGCTTTTGTTTTTTGTGCGGGAGAAATATCCACCGCGACCGCGCGAATGTCTTTGATTTTCATGATCGATCCTCACTTAGAAGTCCAGCGTGTAAAGAGACAGGGGCTAGGGACTGGTGGATGGGGTGGGCTGAAGGCTAAAATGCTATGGCATATCCATCTCGCCGGGGATCTGACCCGCCCATCAAGGTACCGGTTTCAGGATCGATTTGAATGGCTTGCGCGTTGCCCGGCCCACCCCAATCTGAGAGGATGCGGAGGTCGTGCCCTTTCCGAACAAGGGCCTCGCGGGTTGCATGGGGAAATCGGCTTTCGAGTTGCAGCGCGTCTTCACATGTGTGGGGAACCGCGGATTCCATCGGGTTTTGTAGGGAACGCCAGCGAGGGGCTTCAACGGCCTCTTGAGGGGTCATGCCAAATTCCAGAATATGCGTCACCAGTTGCAGATTGGTCTGAACCTGTGTGTCTGCGCCCGGCGTGCCGCAGATCAAAACGGGCTCGTTGTCTTTGGCGACAATCACGGGGTTCATGGTGTGGCGAACCCGTTTGCCGGGAATGAGGCAATTGGGATGATCTTTTTCGAGATGCCAGTAGGTCATGCGGTTGTTGAGCAAAATGCCCGTATCGCCCGCGATCAGGCTCGATCCCCAGCCGGATTGAATGCTTTGAAGTTGGCACACCGCGTTGCCCGCTCTGTCGGCCACGCAGAAACAGGTGGTATCTTCGACCGATTCCGGAAGGCCGTTTGGCACGCGAGTGGCCGCGCGTTCGAGGTCGATGCGCGCGGCGCGTTCTTTTGCATAGTCTTTGGAAAGCAGGCCCTCAATCGGCACATCGATCCAGTCGGGATCGGCCACGTATTTTTCGCGATCCGCAAACGCGAGTTTTTTTGCTTCGACCATGAGGTGAACGCTCTCGGCCGTATTGCAGCCGAGTGCCGCAAGGTCAAAGTTTTCCACAATATTGAGTTCTTGAAGCAAGATGTGACCGCTCGAGTTGGGCGGCGTTTCATAGACGGTGTGCCCATTGTAGGTCGCGGCAATGGGATCGACCATGCGCGCGCGGTGGTTTTTCAGGTCGGCTTCGGTGAGCAAGCCGCCGCGCGCTTGGCTGAATGCGACAATGGCTCTGGCGATTTCTCCTTCGCAATAGGCCTCGCGCCCGTGGGCGGCAATTGTTCGCAGGGTTTTGCCCAAGTTCTTTTGATAGACGATGTCGCCGGGATTGAGAGGCTGACCGTCGTCGGTAAAGACGGCTCGCGTATGGGGATCGGATGCAAAGCGTTTTGTTTCGCCCTTCAAGCTACCCGCCAGTTTGTGACTGAGCGGAAAGCCATCTTCGCACAGGGCGATAGCCGGCGCAAAGACCTCATCGAGCGGGCGGGTGCCAAAGTGCTCATGGGCAACGAGCCACCCATCAACTAGGCCGGGAATGGAAACGCTGAGGATACCTTTCATAGGGATGCCATTGCGTTTGAGATAAAACTCTCGGGTCGCACCCGTTGGTGCCGCGCCCGTGGCGTTGACCGCGGATACCGCGCGTGTTTTAGCGGAATAGATCAGGATAAATCCATCGCCGCCCACGCCCGAGGACTGCGGTTCAACCACGCCGAGTGCCGCGGCGGTGGCTATGGCCGCGTCAATGGCATTGCCCCCGGCCATCATAATCTGAATACCCGCTTGAGACGCGAGGTGATGGCCCGACGTGACCACGCCATTTCTGCCCATGACCGATGGCCTAAACGCGGGTTGCGCGATTGCGTGAGGAGAAGACATCATGTGCTCCTAGATTGGTTGGTTGCGCGATTCGTAGATTACTCACTTGCTGCTGTTGTCGGGTATGGCTACGCCATGCGTTGCGTGCGGCGCGCGGATGACCTGCTGGCGCAGTTATACCCCGCTGCGTCAATTTGTCAATTCGCTTCAGATACGGCTTGACAAAATTTCTTGCACTCGCTAATTTTCGACATTCTGTTTTCAGTCGCTGGCGTTACGCAGCAACGCTATATCTCGTCATAGAGTTGGGATATACAAAATATTGTGGCGAAATAAAACCTCTGCCGATAAACCGCGTAACATCAGTTCGTCCCCTTATTTTTTTAAATGAATGGCAACTATTCTTCTTCTCGCAGACGAAGTCCACGGCGCGCGTCTCAAATCAGACCTCGAATATATTGGACATCGGGTCGAACACATGATCCTGCGCGGACAGAGCAAATTGCCTTCCATGCCCGCCGATGGCATTGACCTGGCGATCATTGACCCGGAATCCTCTCTTGATCGCCTCGCACAGGCCATTACCCACCTTCAACAACAGCACCCCCACGATTGTTCCCTGCTCGTCGTCACCGATGAAATGACCGCACTCAACCTCGATTTTTCACTCGGTATTTCAGATTTTGTCATCAAGCCCTATAGCCTGCGCGAGTTCGAAGCCCGCTTGCGCCTGGCCCTTTGGAACGACGACCGCCCCACCGATGACCACACCCTCAAAATCGATGACCTCGTCATCAATATGGCGCGCTACGAAGTTCGAGTCAAGGGCAGCATTGTCGAACTCACACTCAAAGAATACGAACTTCTCAAGCATTTGGTCATCCACGAGGCCCGCGTATTTACCCGCTCGAATCTGCTCGACAGCATCTGGGGCTATGATTACTACGGCGGCATGCGTACTGTTGATGTCCACATTCGCCGCTTGCGCTCCAAACTCGGTGAATCGGGTAAGGCCATTACCACAGTGCGCGGTGTCGGCTACAAATTCGATCCTTCCTAATACCCTCAACAACGGATCTCACCACTGCAAAACCCCAAAAGCACGCGCGCCTGGGGTTTATTTTTTAGCCCATATCCCAAGTGGCCGGGGGTCAGCCCTATCTGCTGACAGAGACGCGCTGCACGCTTAACTACTGAAGTGGTGAGAAGGATGTGGGGGTCATCGTTTCTGAAACGACTTCCAATACAATGGGGCCATGGGCTTCGGTTTGTGCTCTTGCTTCGATCCACTCGGGATCCGCTCGAAAAGATTCCCACGCGTTTTCCATTGCCTCTTCGCTTTCGTATTTGCAAATATAGACAATTTCATTCGCGTCAGTTTTTTCCCAGAAACCCGTGACTTCAATGCCGTGGCACTCGAAGAGGTTAAACGTAATATTTTCAAATCGGCTGAGAATATCGGGCATTTTTCCCTCGGGAATGCGGTAGGTACGCAGTTCATAGATCATGATGCCTCCTTCCAAAGAGTGGATGTATTTTGTTTTTTTTAACATAATAATGACTATATTGCAGCGTCAAGCATTGAAGAGGGGTAGATTCGTCATTCTGGAGGGCATTATGGAAGTTCTCGGTTCGCTGTTTGTCGCAACGGTCTGGTCTGGGCATCCCGTCGGGTTTGACCTGTTGACAGATGGCCATGTACAGTTTATCGCGTTTTACAACGCCGACCGCAAAATGACGGTGGGCACGCGCCATCTGGATGAAGAAATATGGACATTTGCACACCCCGAGGGGGTCTGGCTGGAAAGTCGCGGCCGCCTATCGTCGGAGGTCGGATGGGACAGCCACAATTCGTTAATCATGGCCATTGACGACGACGGTCACATTCACCTGTGCGGGAATATGCATGTGGATCCCTTGATTTATTTTCGCACAGCGCGACCGCGCGACATAACGAGTTTTGAACGCATACCCTTTATGGTGGGCAAAAACGAGGATCGCTGCACCTATCCCGTGTTTATGCGCGGCCCGAATCGGGAATTGATTTTCCGATTTCGAGATGGCAAGAGTGGCAATGGGGTCGATTTTTACAATGTGTATGATGTCAAAACAAAAACGTGGCGCCGTTTACACGATGCGCCCTTGTTAGATGGGTTAGACCGGATGAATGCCTACGCGCGCATGCCCGAGAAAGGGCCAGATGGGATGTATCACATGGTCTGGATGTGGCGCGATACACCCGACTGTGCAACCAATCACAGTATTTCTTACGCGCGCAGTCGCGACCTCGTAGCATGGGAAACAGGTGGCGGCGAACCCTTGGATTTGCCGATTACCGTAGAAAGCGGTGCAATCGTCGATCCCGTACCCCCAGGGGGTGGGTTGATCAACATGACGCAGTCACTGGGTTTTGACGATCAAAAGCGCGCGGTGATCAGTTATCACAAACACGACGAAGGGGGATACACGCAAGCCTATTGTGCGCGGTTGGAAAATGGCGAATGGGTATTTTACAAAGTGAGCAATTGGACCTATCGGTGGGAATTTGGCGGCGGCGGGTCAATTGGCGCGGAAATCCGCTTAGGCGGCGTCAAAGTGGAAGCCGATGGAGGGCTGAGTATGCGTTATTGGCACAAAAAAGAGGGACAGGGCTCCTGGAAATTGCATCCCAAAACCCTGCAAGTGATCGGGGCATATCCCCCGCCGCAGAATCGCATTCCCGATGAATTGGAGCAGGTGACATCGCATTATCCGGGCATGACAGTGAATCTGCGCGGTGCTCGCGGGTCGGGCACGCGGCCCGGCGAGCGATATGTATTGCGCTGGGAAACGCTGGATCGCAATCGGGACAGGCCAAGAAAAAAAATCCCACCCCCGACCGACTTGAGACTCTACATCCTGCAAAAAAAATAAAAAAGCCCCCGATGTTTTGTCATCGTCGGGGGACTCTGTTGTGAGAAGTTGTTTTAATCTCATTCCATAATTTACGCCGAAATTCGGATAGAAACAGTTGCGGTTTTGGGATGATGTTGCCCGCTATTGCACAACAGCAACGACGGGATTTTTTTGTTTGAAGACGCGATTTCATGGATTATTTTTTTCATGCGTTTTGTGGGGTGTTCTCATCAAAAAAAGAAAAGGAGGCAATATGAGTCGGGATACGTTTCGCGGGGTCTTCACCATTCTGTCAACGCCGTTTGACAAAAATGGGGATATCGATTGGGGCGACCTCAGGCGCGTGATTGATTTTTGTGTGGCCTGCGGCGCGCACGGGATTGTGTGGCCAGTAAATGCCAGCAGTTTTCCGGTCTTGACCGATCGAGAACGCTTGCGCGGGATGGAGGTGGTGGTCGAACAGACTGCCGGGCGCGTTCCGGTGATTCTCGGCGTTCAAGGGGCAAGTGGACATCACGCGGCGATATTCAGTCGGCGCGCGCAGGCGTTGGGCGCGGATGGCGTGATCGCCATGGCGCCTTACGTGGAGGCACTCGAGGACGAAGATGCTGTGGTGCGCTATTATCGGGCGATTGACCGCGAAGTGGATGTGCCAATTTTTATTCAGAATCACGTGCGGGGCAGCGAGTTGTCAATTGGCACAATGGTGCGTTTGATCGACGAAGTCGAACACGTCGAATACGTCAAGGAAGAAACATTTCCCGCAACGCACATGCTTACGGGGTTGATCGCGCGGGCAGGGCCAAAATTGAAGGGCGTGTTTGGCGGCGCAAGTGGCCGTTATCTGTTGCTCGAACATCCGCGCGGCGTGGCCGGGCAAATGCCGGGGTGTCACATCACAGATGTGGTGGTGCGGTTGTGGCATGCTTTGGAAGCAGGGGATTTGAAAGAGGCAAAACGGGTGTATGGCACAATGGCACCGCTGTTCGCACTAGAGACATTGAAAGGCGCGAATTATCCCGAGATACTGCGCCGCCGGCAGGTGATCAAAAGTTCGCACAGCCGTTTGACAACCCACTTTCCGACTCAGGACGCGTGCGATCACGAGGCACTAGACGATATTTTGCGGGATTTACAATCGCTGTTCACATGGACTGAAGAACCTCTGTTATCCGGGCCACCCGAATGGCTTAAGCACAAGATTAATGATTAAAGGGTTAAATGGGCGTCTCACCCACCTTGCCTTGATAAATAATCGCTCAGTCCCCAATTTCCATAAGGCGGCCTACGCTATGAACACATCCGTATTTCTCGCCTTATCTACGCTCGTATTCGCCGTAGTCGGCGTGGGCGCCGAAGCCCCTGCCATCCCCGCGTTTCCCGGTGCCGAGGGAGCTGGTGCCCAAACCGTCGGTGGTCGAGGCGGTCGCGTCATTGAGGTCACCAACCTCGACGATAGCGGTCCTGGCAGCCTGCGCGCCGCCATTGAGGCCACTGGTCCCCGCACCGTAGTCTTCCGAGTCGGTGGCACAATTCGCCTCCGCAACCCACTCAAGATTAGCGAGTCCTATATCACCATTGCCGGACAGACCGCTCCTGGTGGGGGTATTTGCCTGCGCGACTATCAGCTCAGCATCGATGCCGACCAGGTCATCCTGCGCTTCCTGCGCGTCCGACTCGGCGACACCGCCGGCCTTGGGATGGATGCCATCGGCGGTCGCTACCACAAGAACATCATCATCGACCACTGCTCGGCCAGTTGGAGCGTGGACGAATGTGTCTCGGTCTATCGCGTAGAGGACGTCACCATTCAATGGTGCCTGATCTCGGAGAGCCTCCGGGAGTCGGCGCACGTAAAAGGTGCCCACGGCTTCGGCGGCATCTGGGGGGGGAAACGCGTCAGTTACCATCACAACCTGCTGGCACACCACTCCAGCCGCAATCCGCGCATCGCCGGACGCGATACTTTCGTCCAGCATGTCGATCTGAGAAATAACGTCATCTACAACTGGGGCTATAACTCCTGCTACGGCGGCGAGGGCGACGTTCGCATCAATCTGGTCAACAATGTCTATAAGCCCGGTCCTGCAACTCGTGAGGACGTTCGCACCCGCCTTGCCAACCCCTATGAAGGCGACGAGGGCCCCGAGGGACTGGAACGCTGGTGGATCGCCGGCAATCTCGTTATCGGCGCGCCTGACGTCACAGCCGACAACTGGCTTGGTGTCCATCCTAACAACGACCTGCACCTGGATCACTTTCGCGCGGACGGCCCTTTCGAGGTCGCACCCATCCGTACGGATTCTGCCGCGCTCGCTTACCAGCGTATTCTGGAGCGTGTGGGTGCCATCCTCCCCCGTCGTGACACGCACGACAAACGCATCCTCGCCGAGGTCCGTTCTGGAACGGCCACTTACGGGGGTTCATATGGTGAAGGTTCGGGCATTATTGATTCCCAGAAAACTGTCGGCGGCTGGCCCGACCTGGCCCCCGGTCAACCGCCTACCGACACCGACCACGACGGCATGCCCGATGCCTGGGAGACCCGGTACGCACTCAACCCGGCTGATCATACAGACGGCCCCACAGATCGCGACAACGACGGCTACACCAATCTCGAGGAATTTCTCAACGCGACGGACCCGACGACCTACGTTGATTACAGCAACCCGGCCAACAATCGCTTTAGTTGGGAGATCGAATCAACCAACCAGCAATGAGTATCTCATCACATAGCCCACAACATAGCGAAAAGGAAAAAAAATGCCGAACTCCTGTCCAAATGTCTTCTGGCTTTTTCTTGAAGATATGAATCCCTGGATGAGTTGTTATGGCGATCAGACCGTGCAAACGCCGAATATTGACGCGCTCGCGGCTTCGGGCGTGAAATTTGATCGGGCGTATCAAACGTCGGGCGTGTGTTCGCCTTCGCGCTCCGCCACGATTACGGGAATGTATCAGACGACCATTGGGGCGCACAATCACCTCAGTTCACAGCCCCATTTCCGCGGGTTGGACATGGGCGATGAGTACGACGCCATCCCCTTGCCCAAGGGGATGAAGACGATTCCCGAGTATTTTCGAGACGCGGGGTATTACACATTTAACGAAGGCAAGACGCATTACAATTTTGTTTATGAATCAGATGTTTTGTTTGACCATCACGATGGGAACAATGATTTCAAAGGGGCGAAAAACGGAAGCGACTGGTCGGGGTGTCCGGCCGGTCAACCGTTCTTTGGGCAAATTCAGCTTCGGGGCGGCAAGAGCATTGGGTTGCTCAAAGGGCCGGGCGTTGATCGCGCTTCGGTGCCCGTGCCATCGTTTTATCCCGACCATGAGATCATCCGCAAAGAAATTGCCCTGCACTACGATTGCATCTTGCACACAGACCGACAGGTGGGATGGATTTTGGCGCGGTTAGAAGAAGATGGATTGCGCGAGAACACGATCGTTTTTTTGTTTAGCGATCACGGAATGCGATTGCCGCGGCACAAGCAGTTTATCTATGAAGGGGGCCACAAAGTGCCGTTGATGATTTCGTGGCCGGGCAATGCGGATGTCGTAAAACCCGGAAGTGTTCGCTCTGATCTGGTGAGCGGCATCGATATCGGCGCCACATCCCTCGCGCTTGCCGGACTTGATGTGCCCGATTACATGGAAGGTCAAAATGTGTTCGGCGAGCAACCGCGGGACTATGTGATCGCGGCAAAGGATCGCTGCGATTTTACGATAGATCGGATGCGCGCGGTGCGTACACAGCGGTATCGCTATGTGCGGAACTTTATGACGGATCGTCCCTTTATGCAGGCGCAGTACCGCGATGGATCGGATTATATGGAACTGATGCGCGCGATGTATGCCAACGGCGAACTGACGCCCGAGCAAGCATTTTTCTGGGCAGAGGAACGCCCGGCAGAAGAGTTTTACAATTGCCACGCGGATCCCGATGAGGTGAAAAATCTCGTGGATGATCCAGACTGTGCAGAAGCCTTGCAACAGCACCGCGATATTCTGGCACAGTGGATTGCACAGACCGATGACAAAGGCGAATATCCCGAATCCGAAATTGGATTGCGGTGTGTGATGAAACGCTGGGGAGATAAGTGTGTGAATCCGGAGTACGATGTGATAAGATAACGCGCGGATAGACGCAAAAAGGAGAGACAATGGACAGACCCAATGTACTCGTCATTTTGACCGACGATCAGGGGTGGGGAGATTTGAGTGTGCATGGCAATGCAAATCTCAATACGCCACATGTGGATTCGCTGGCACGGGACGGCGCGCGGTTCGACCGGTTTTACGTGTGTCCGGTGTGTGCGCCCACGCGGGCAGAATTTTTGACGGGACGCTATCATCTGCGCGGCGGTGTACACGGCGTGAGCACCGGAGCCGAGCGGTTGAACCTCGATGAAAAGACCATTGCCGATGCGTTTCAGGCCGCTGGGTACGCAACGGGGGCTTTTGGCAAATGGCACAATGGCACGCAACACCCGTATCATCCCAATGCGCGGGGATTTGACGAGTTTTTCGGCTTCTGTTCTGGGCACTGGGGGCAATATTTTGATGCCGAGCTCGAGCACAATGGCGAATTGACGCGCGGACAGGGCTATTTGCCGGATGAGTGTACCGATCGCGCGATGGATTTTATGGCGAAAAACGCGGCCGAGGATCGACCGTTTTTCTGTTATGTGCCCTACAATATCCCGCATACGCCCTTTCAGGTGCCCGATCGGTTTTACGATCCGTTTCGCGAGAAGCCGATTGCGATGCGGGCGACCCGGCCCGAACAGGAAGACATAGACCGCACGCGGGCCGCGCTGGCGCTGTGTGAAAACATCGACTGGAATGTGGGACGGCTGCTACACAAACTCGATGATTTGGAGATTGCGGAAGATACCCTCGTATTTTACTTCGGAGACAATGGCCCCAATGGCGCGCGATGGAATGGCGGAATGAAGGGCACGAAAGGGTCAACGGATGAAGGAGGCGTGCGCGTGGCGGGATTGATGCGCTGGACAGGGCATATTCAAGCGGGGACAGTCCTTGAAGAAATTGCCGGGGCCATTGATTTACTACCGACATTTGCCGATCTGGCGGGCATTGATGTGGTGGGCGAAAAACCGCTGGATGGGCGCAGTTTGAAATCCCTGTTGTTGGGCGAGGATGTCGAATGGCCAGACCGCATCATCCTATCACACCAGCGCGCGCAATTGAGCGCGCGCAATCAGCGATTTCGATTGGACATAGCGGGCAAGTTATACGATATGGTTGTGGATGGCGGGCAGACAACGGATGTGTCGAAAGAACATCCCGATGCACACGCGGAATTGTCAGATGCCGTTGCGAAATTTCACGCCGAGGTGTTGCCCGTCACCGACGACCGCCCCTTTGCTGTGGGATACTGGAAAACGACGCGTTTGCCCGCGCGAGATGGGGTGCATTACGGGACAGTCGCGCGCAGTGCCCGCGCGCCCAATTGTTCTTATTTTAAGCACTGGACCGAAGTGGGTGATCGGATGACCTGGGATATTGACGTCCGCGCAGAGGGCGACTATGAAGCGGCGATTTACTATACGTGTCCGCAAGACGACGTGGGGGCAACCGTGGAGTTGGCGTTTCAGAGCACGTACGGGCAAGGCGTGAGTAAGGTACAGGGCCAAGTGACCGCCGCGCACGACCCACCGCTGATTGGCGCGGGCGATGATCGATGTCCGCGTCAGGGCGAGTCTTATGTGAAGGATTTCGTGCCCCTGACCTTGGGAACGATCCGCCTGAACGCGGGCAGGGGCACGCTGACCTTGCGCGCCCTCAGCGTGCCCGGTTCGCAGGTGATGGACGTGCGCCGCGTGATGCTGACCGCAAAAGCATAGGACATCGGCGTTTCAAGAGCCTTTTCGACCCGCGCGACGATCACAAAGTCCGACGAAAAAAAAAAGTAATGGGATTACTCGAAGGAAAAGTTGCGATCATCACGGGCGGGGGGAGCGGCATTGGCCGCGCAACTGTCCGCCTCTTTGTGCGGGGGGGCGCGCGTTATGATGCGCTTACAGCTTTGTAAACGTCGAGAATCGGCACGTGTTTTTCGCGCGCAATGCGCGCGCAGTCGTCGTATTCGGGCGCGACGCGTTGTTTGCCGGCAATGTCGGCAATTTTGACGCGGACGGGGCCAAAAGGGGTTTGAACCGTGTCTGCACGACGTTGGAGCACGTGGCGTTGAACGGGTGTGCGGCGGATGCCGAGGGTGGTGGTTTCCGAGAAGATGAGCGCGGCGAGTTCGGTTTCTTTATTTGGGTCGGCCAGAACCGTGAGTTGAATGCCTGGGCGGCCTTTTTTCATGATGACGGACGTGAGAAAAACGTCGCGAGCTCCGGCTTCAAACAAGCGGTCCATGAGATAGCCGTAAACTTCAGAGGTCATGTCGTCGATATTTGTTTCCAGCAAGATGGGCGCGCCGGGGTGCAACTGCGCGTGCAGTTCATCGGTCTGTGGATATGCGACGAGTTTGCCGATTTCGACGCGCAGGAGATTGGGAACTTGCTCGACATCGCGCGTGCCCGCGCCATACCCCGTACTTTCGGTGCAAAGATGAATATTTTCGCCAATGCCAGACGCGAGTGCCGTGAGGAGGGCGGCACCGGTGGGCGTGACGAGTTCATGGGGAATATCTGTGCGTTCGGTTGGGAAGCCTTTTGTCATTTCTACGACCGCGGGCACCGGAATGGGCATGGCACCGTGCGCGCTCCGCGTTCGGCCCGAGCCAAATCGAAATTTGGAGGCGTAAATGGCTTCAATACCGAGAAGTTCAAAACCGACGACAGCGCCGACAACATCGACGATGGCATCCACGGCCCCGACTTCGTGAAAGTGAACCGCATCAATGGTCGTGCCGTGAATTTTGGCTTCGGCTTCGGCGAGTTTGTGAAAGACGCGCCCCGCGCTTTCTTTGGCTGAGGTCGATATCGAACTGCTGTTGATGATTTCAAGGACGTGCTTCAAGTGGCGGTGGACGTGGCCTTCCCGCGCGTCAATGTCAATTTTGGTGCCGACAATGCCGTGTTTTTCAACCCGACGCTGCGAGATGGTAAATTCGCGCACCTCGAGTTTGTCGAGTTCGGATTTTAAGGCAGAAAAAGAAAGACCGGCATCGACGAGCGCGCCCAAGGTCATGTCGCCGCTGATACCGGCAAAACAGTCGAAATAGGCCACTTTCATACGCGACTCACTCTGTTGCGACTGTGGGCACTGTGGGCAATATGGCGGTGACAACCGAACCGCTTGCGCGGTCTAAGAGCGCGAAATACTGATCGCGCTGCCGGCGAAAATGCGCCATATACTTTGTGGGAACCGGGCGACCTGTGGGGCGGTTGATCGCTCGCGTCGGGTTGGTCAGTTTGTATTTGCCATTTACTGTGGCGTAAAAATTGAAGTGCAAGTGTGGGCCCGTGGAGCGACCAGTCGACCCCACATAGCCGATGGTCTGCTTTTGCTTGACGCGCTGCCCCGTTTTTAGGCCCCGGACAAATCGGCTCAGGTGACCATAGCCGGTTTTATAGCCATTGCTGTGCGTGACTTCAATATAGTTGCCAAGCGCGCCTTTGCGTCCCACAAAAGAAACCGTACCATCGGCAATGGCCCAGACCTTTGTGCCGTGGGGCGCGGCATAATCTACCCCGTGATGGGAAGTGAATCTTTTGAGAATGGGATGAAATCTGCGGTTGGAATATTTGGAACTGATGCGGGTAAAGTTTAGGGGCTTGCGCAAGAAAAGCCCCTGTAGTGAACGGCCTTTCGAGTCGTAATAACTGTCTTTGCCATCGGGATCGATGTAGAAAAATGCTTGAAAAGATTCTTTTTCGCCTTCGTACTGTGCTGTGAGAACATGCCCATAACGCACAAAGGCACCGGATTTGCCATAGAGTTTTTCAACGGCAAAAGTAAATCGGTCGCCTTTTCTGCAATCGTTGTAAAAGTCGATATAATATTCAAAAATATATTCGAGTTTGTCGCACAACAGGGCGGGATTTTCTCCTGTTTTGTGAAGCGCATCCCAGATGGTATCTCGCACGCGCCCAGATACGACAACGACCTCTCGCGTCAATGGCAGGTCTTTTTTCCAGGCTTTGAGCACGCCATCCCTGCGTTCCGCGATAAATACCCCTTCATGGTCACCCCGCCTGATGTATTTGAGGTGCTGAATGGTAGAGAGACTGTCGATCGCCAGTTCATAGCGGTCGCCTTGCCGAACAATATTGGGGTTAAATGACGAGCGGGGAATGCCTTTGCGTAGCGCGCTGATGAGCTCGAGCACATCGGGCCGTGAAATGCCTTCGCGCAGGAGGGCTTCCGTGAGGTTCTCTTTTTTTTCGATGTATCCCGAAATTTTGATCAATTCAGATTTCTGAGGAGCAAGGGGCAGGATGAGTTCTGCGTTGACCAAATCTGCTTCTTCGGAAACTTCTTCTGTCATTTCCACTGCGGGTTTATGTTCTTCGGCGTCGTTTCCAACGCCAAAAAGAGTGCTGACCGCGATCAGCGAGAAAAAAAAGATCCATCGGAACGGTTTGCGCGGCTTGTGTTGCTCGCGCGACTTGGGGGCGGGGGGGAGACTGTTGTAATCGTACATTGGCATGGGGGAGGGACCTTTGTCAAGTAAACGCTTCGGCGTGTTAAGTCATTGCTCCTAACTGAATGTGCGTCAAACAATAAACCATCTTGCCACATAGGTCAACAGCATTATATTGGGGTTGCAACATCGGGCCTGTCTATATATTGTAAGACTCGCGTTGAAACCTTGACCTATTCCGCAGGCCTGAGTAAATTTCTCACACAAAGACGCAGACGCACAGGTCTATGGGCCTGCCTGCTGATAGAAAGGGTAGGGCCGACAGGTACCCCGTTCCGTTGGTGAACTGCTGGTGCAGTTATACCCCGATTCACAGAGGATATAAAATGAGTGCTGAGAAGATTGAACTCAAAGGGTTGTTTCCCGAAGAATTGGCACAGCATGTGTCTGACATGGGTCTGGCGCGATACAGAACCCGGCAGTTGATCGACTGGCTTTACAATAAGGGCGTCACGGATTTTGAGTCGATGACGAATTTGTCCAAAACCGTGCGCTCGCGGTTCAATGCACAATTCAAACTCTTGAAATTAAATCGCATTGGCAAAGTTCAATCCTCGTCAAAAGACACGGAGAAATTCTTGTTTGAACTGCCCGACAAGCGGCGCGTGGAAAGTGTTTTGATGTGGGACGGCAAACGCCGAACCCTGTGCGTATCGTCACAGGTGGGATGTCCGCTCGATTGCCGATTTTGCGCGACCGCGCGCATGGGATTGATTCGCAATCTGACGGCAGCAGAGATTGTCGAGCAAGTATTGTATGCACGGCGATTTTTGCGGGCACGGGGCGATGAATTGACCCATGTGGTCCTGATGGGTATGGGTGAACCCTTGCTGAATTTCGATCAGGTGATTCGGGCAATTCGACTGATCAACCTGGATTATGGGGTTGCCGTGGGCATGCGCCGCATTACATTGTCAACGGTTGGCCACGTGCCGGGCATTGCAAAACTCGCACGAGAAAAACTCAAAATTGGACTCGCTGTCTCACTCAATGCGACGACCGATGCACAGCGGTCCCAAATTATGCCCATCAATCGCAAGTGGCCCATTGCAGAACTCCTCTCGGCCGTGCGGGCGTATTACGATCAGATCAGGCGGTGGGTCACGTTTGAATACGTGTTGTTACACAGATTGAATGACACACCCGACGATGCCCACAGACTGATCGACCTCGTAGGCGATATTCCCTGCAAAATCAATGTCATACCCTGGAATCCCATTGCCCATGCGCGCTATGAACGCCCCTCCTAGACGGCAATTGATCGATTTGTCAAAATTTTGACCGGCGCGCAATTGACGGCAACGGTTCGCTACAGCAAAGGAGATGATATCGCGGCCGGGTGTGGGCAATTGTATCAGGAAATGGCGTTTTAGTTAGGGGTCAGCCCACCCACCACCTGTCTGCCGACAGACAGGGCCTCTTGTATCTTCGCGCCTCTCACTTTTCATCCGCGTTCATACTCGCTTCCCCTTCGACAGGCTCAGGGCTTTGGCGCGCCTGTGCTGTGGTTGCGTCTGGCGTCCTTTAACCGCTTTTACTCTTGAACTATTTTTTCATCTGTATTATACTCGAATTTACCACGAACGGCATATCGCCTCTCCTCTCCTCGTTATCCATTGGAGGCGTTTTTGATGGAACAGTTTGTTATCGAAGGCGGGCATCCGCTATCTGGGACGATTGTACCTGCCGGCAACAAGAATGCGGCACAACCGCTTTTGGCAGCGACCTTGTTGACGGAAGAACCCGTGGTGCTCAAAAATGTGCCTCAGATTGGCGACATCTCGGTTATTGTCGAAATTTTGCGCGACCTGGGGGCAGAAGTTCGCAAATCGGGTGATCACGAACTGACTGTCTGTACACATAGTGTCAATAAATCCGTGTTGCGGAACGATTTGTGCCGAAAAGTGCGCGGCTCTTTTATGTTCGCCGGTCCGCTTTTGGGGCGGTTTGGGCGGGCGACCATTCCGCGACCTGGGGGCGACCGCATTGGTCGGCGGCGGGTAGATACACACTTGATCGCGCTCGAAGAACTCGGTGTGCGGTTCCACACCAATCACATTTACGATTTTGAGGCACCCCGAGGCCTCGTGGGGGCAGACATTTTTCTGGACGAGCGCAGTGTCACTGGCACGGAAAACGCCGTGATGGCAGCCGTGCTCGCGCGGGGTACGACCATTTTGTGCAATGTGGCTTCAGAGCCTCATGTGCAGGAATTGTGTTTGATGCTCAACGAGATGGGTGCCCAAATTTCGGGCATTGGAACCAACGAACTGGTTATTGAAGGCGTGGCAGAACTCGGCGGCGTAACGCATACAATTGGTCCTGATTACATGGAAGTCGGCAGTTTCATCGGACTGGCCGGGGCGACCAACAGCGAGATTCGCATTGCCAATGCCGCGCCCAAAAATATGCGCAAGAGTTTGATGGTGTTTCGGCGATTGGGCCTAGAAGTTGAGGTCGATGGACGGGATATTCTGGTGCCGCCCTTTCAAAAGTTGGAAATTATGCCCGATGTCGGAGATGCGATTCCGCGCATTGACAACGACCCATGGCCGGGTTTTCCGCCCGATTTGATGAGTATTGCCATTGTGTTGTCCACACAGGCACGGGGCACGGTGCTGTTTTTTGAAAAGATGTTTGAACAGCGCATGTACTGGCTCGACCGCCTCATCGATATGGGCGCGAAAATTGTGATTTGTGACCCGCATCGCGCGGTGGTGGTGGGGCCGTCAAAACTCTATGGCGAGCATCTGACGAGTCCCGACATTCGGGCGGGCATGGCACTGATCATTGCGGCTTTGTGTGCCGAGGGTAAAAGCGTGATCAGAAATATCGAACAGATCGATCGCGGATATGAACAGATCGATGCGCGCTTGCGCGGTTTGGGCGCGCGCATTCAGCGGGTGATGGTGGAAGATGGATAACGCGGGTGCGCGCGCAGGTGCGCTGGAAATTGTGCGCGGTTTGCAGGCGTCGGGTTTCCGCGCTTTGTGGACAGGTGGATGCGTGCGAGACATGTTGATGGGGCTATCGCCCCGCGATTACGATATTGCCACCAATGCCGATCTCCAAAAGGTGATCGGCATTTTTCCGCATGCACAGGAGGTCGGTGTGCATTTCGGGGTGGTGATCGTGCGGTTGGGTGATTATACTTATGAGGTGGCGCGTTTTCGCCGCGACTTGAAATACTCCGATGGTCGGCACCCCGATGGGGTGGTGTTTGTCGATGAAGAAGAAGATGCCAAGAGGCGTGATTTTACCATTAACGGAATGTTTTACGACCCCATAGCTGACGAGGTACTCGACTATGTGGGTGGACGGGCCGATATAAAAAAAAAGGTGATCCGCACGATTGGCGATCCGCACGCTCGATTTTGTGAAGATCGATTGCGGATGTTGCGCGCGGTGCGGTTTGCATGTCGGTATCACTGGCCCATTGAAGACGAAACGCGACAGGCCATTGGAAAACTAAGTGCCAGCATTGACACCATAAGCCCCGAGCGCATTCGCGATGAAGTCGTCAAAATCCTGACCGAAGGTAACGCGCCTTTGGGGGTGCGTTGGCTGATCGATCTGGGATTGATGGCGGTTTTTATGCCCGAAGTTGTTGCCATGGACGGCGTGCCTCAGCCGCCTGAATTTCATCCCGAAGGCGATGTGCTGACCCACGCGTTGATCATGTTGGGCTTGATGCACAATCCGTCTCCTGAATTGGCGATGGGCGTTTTGTTGCACGACGTGGGCAAACCCCCTACCTATCAGGTGCGCGATCGCATTCGGTTTCACAACCATACAAAAGTGGGGCGCGAAATGGCCGAGAAAATTTGCAAAAGGTTGCGCTTCTCGTCTGAACAGACGAGGCATATCGCGGCATTGGTGGCAGATCACCACAAATTTATGCACGTGCGGGAAATGCGCCCGAGCAAACTCAAGCGATTTTTGCGGACAGACCGGTTCGAAGATCACCTCAAATTGCATCGCCTGGATTGTTTGTCGAGCCATGGCGCATTGGACAATTACACATTTTGCAAGACCGCGCTCGAAACACTGGAGGCAGAACACATTCGACCCGAACCGCTGATTGACGGATACGACCTCATTGCGATGGGACAAACACCCGGTCCCGCGTTTAAGCAAGTGTTACGGGCCGTCGAAGATGCCCAATTAGAAGGGCGTGTGGCGAGCCGTGATGAGGCATTGATATTGGCAGAACAGGTGTTTGAATCGCTTTAATTGCAGGGTTTGCCCGTTGAGAAAGATGAAAATCAACGATATCCGGCAGACCAAAATCAGTGCGAACTTCCACGAACTCCTGCCTATTGACAAGCAGGCCCCATAAACTGAAAACAGCCTCTTAGGAGTTGCCGCGATGACGAACCGATTGTTTTCACAGGCGATTACGTACTGCACTGCCCTGATACTGATGGCGGTTGGGTGGACACCTGTTTGGGCGACCACCGTGAAGCCTTTTGCCTTTGAAGAGATCTGCGAAACCGCGCAGACCATTGTACACGTCAGGTGCCTCGCCCGCGAAAATGCAGTATTTCCCGATCGCGATGGTATCTTTACCCAAACGCGGTTTCGCGCTTTGGAGGTGATCAAGGGGCAAGTCAATTCGGAAATGATACTTGTCCTGCCCGGCGGTGAATGGGAAGGTCAACGCCTGTACGTGCCCGGGGTGCCGCAGTTTGCGGTCGGAGAAGAAACCGTGCTGTTTCTTTCGCGAACCGATGACTTTGGATTTCCGTGGCCGGTGGGATTGGCGCAGGGGTGTTATCGCGTGCAGGTGCGTGAAGGTGAAGACCGCCGCGTCAATCTCAGGCTGAGGCACACCCCCTTGCCTCCGAGAATACGCGGTAAACCCGCGCAACCCGCGCACATGCCATTGCGCGATTTTTTGGCTGCGGTGCGAGAGGTGCTCAATTTGCCCAAAAAAAATTCACCTTCCGAGCAGTGAGAAGCAATCAGCTATCATTTCCCTCTCATCCGCTCCAATACGACTCTTGAACGGTATGTTTTGCCAATTGCTGATCGCTGATCGCTAAAATACAAGAAGTTATTTTTTGCGTGTTTTCGGGTGAACAAGACCCCTGAAGCCGTGGGCGGCTCGTCCACATCATTGTTGAGAGCCTAACTCGCAATGGTTTTTTTACAGGAGATAGACATGAATCTGCATTTCGACATTCGAGACCTGTTTCGCTGTGTGCGACTCGGGTGGTCTGGCAAAAAGATCTGGATCGGGCTGTTGGGGTTGGCCGCGGCCTGGGCGGGTTATTCAATTCTGTTGCTTATCGCACATAGTCGCGCGGGCAATTCGATCGGCGTGTTGTGGGATCGCTATGGCCCATTTCCCGGCGCAACACTCGGCGAATTTGATCTTTTCGGCACGGGCTTGCACATTTTGGGCATGGTATTTGCCCTCGCGGTGGGGTTTGTAACGACCAGCATGATGTGCAAAATCGCGTTTCAGCACCTTCGGGGAGATGATTTTTATTCGGTTGGCGATGCTTGCGGATTTGCAAAAACGCACTGGAAAGCCGTGCTGTATGGCCCCATCGCAGTACTTGTCCTGTTTGCCCTTTTTGTGATCGGTGGCATTGTGATCGGGGCGATAGCCGGATGGATTCCCGTCTTGGGCGAAGTGGTTTTCGCGCTGTGCTTCATTCCCATCTTTTTTGCCGCGTTGTTGGCCGTGTTTACCGGTCTGGTCTTTGTCGTGGCTTTGATCCTATCGCCAGCCATTGTGGGCACTGTGGAGGACGATATATTGGATGTCGTGATCGAGTCGTTTTCTTTCACGTGGTCACAGCCCTGGCGATTGGTATTGTATTTGGCGTGGATGATTTTTTCGGTGTGGGTTGGCGCGATGCTGCTGGGAACGTTGACCCTGGCCGCTGTGGGTCTAACCGCGTGGGCATGCGGTTTGTTTATGGATGTTAAACTGGCCCATCTTTTTCACGTGGCATCGCACTATCTCTTGTTTGAGCCTGAGATATGGGATCGGTTGCTCGCGAGTTTGCCCGCGCCAGGTACACCGTCAGGCGCAGAGATGTGGGGTGGGGGTATCCTAGGCATTATGCTCGTTGTGATTACAGGTATCGTACTGTCTTATGCACAGGCAACTTATGCTTCGGGGTTGAGTTTGATATATGTGATTTTGAAATATCGCAAGGACAATGACAATTTGCTCGCGAGGGACGATGAAATTGAGACCGAGAGCGACGAGAAGGAGGCCGACCAGAACACTGATCCCGAGACGGCGTAAGTCGATTTCTTCCATAGATGGCAGGGCGTTATTGAACGAGGTGGCGACCCAGGCGCGGTTGGCCGAAGGCGCCGAGGGGGTGCGCCGCATTTTGCGAACGGTTTTTGTGTCCGATCAGATTCCCATTCGCAATGTCGCCCAAGAAGTGGGCTTGCCCGTTCCCGTGGTCGCGGCTGTGCGGGGCGAATTGGAAAAAAGAGGGATTTTGACGCGAAAAGGCGGGATCTCGCTCACCGATGAAGGCATGAGCGTGGTTCAATCTGAGTTGGGGCTTTCGTGCCGCAAGCGATTTGCGCGTCCCGGCGCGCCGCCCCCACCCGCGGTTTTGGACGATGTGCGCCAACGCCTCGCAGAGATTGCTGTGCGCCGGCCAAAGGTCAATGTCAAACTCGACCAATCCCATGCAACGCCCGAAACCGTTCTCAAGCGCGCCGTGTATTTGTACGAACACGATGCCCTTGAGGGGCGAAATTTGCTCGTTCTCGGGGACGACGATCTGACATCGTTGGCCGTGGGGTTGCTGGCGCAGCATCTGGAGATCGTTCTCGGGCAGGTGGTCGTGTTGGAGTGCGACCACCGGCTCGTCGATTTTCTGAATGCGATCAATGAACGAGAAGGCTTGCGCGGCACTGCGGTCGCGCGCGATTTGCGCGAAGATATTCCAGCGACCTTGTGTGGGCAAATGGATGTCTTTTTTACGGATCCGCCCTATACGCTGTCCGGTCTGGCATTATTTGTTTCGCGCGGGGCTTCCGCGCTCGTGCCCGAGGTGGGCAAGCAGGGATTTGTCAGTTTTGGCCGTCGGCCACCCGCGGAAACCGCGCGGGCCATTGGCGCGTTGATCGAGATGGGTTTCGCGCCCGTAGAAATTTTGCCAGAGTTCAACACATATCTCGGCGCCCAAGTGTTGGGTGGGGTCAGTCAGATGATTCACCTCATTTCCACTGGCCCTCCTCGGCCGCTTGTGACGGGCACCTATCACGGAGCACTCTACACCGCGGATCACAAAAGGCGGCGACACAGTGATCGGACATCCTATTGACCCGACGCATGGCGAGTATTTGCGCGAGGTGTTTTTGCGAGCCAACAAACGGGCTTGGTGTTATTTTTCGCCCTTTCTCTGTGCTTTCAGTCTCGCGCCCAATCGGATTGTGTGTTTAGATGAGTTTGCGGGGAGTACATGTCTGTTTGTGCAGCGTCCAAACGGCATTGACTTGCTCCTGCCCCCTCTTCCCTGTGACGCGGATGCGTTGGAAAGGGTTCTCGACACGCTCGCGGATCACCAAAAAGGACGCGTGCCGAGAATTTTGTGGATGGACGCCTGCGATGCCCAACACGTCAATACCGAAAGGTTTGAACTGCGCGAAAAAGATGCCGAATACATTTACGACCCATCGCAAATTGCTTTGACCAAAGGACGCGGTTTTAGAGATGTTCGCAAGCGCGTGCGGCGGTTTGAACGCGCGCATCGGTTTCACTTTCGCCCGCTAAATTCAAGTGATATGCCGCATTGCATCGCGTTGCTAAAATATTGGCGCCGTCGTCAAGGGCGTCGCTATCCCTTTTTGTTGGACTGGGGCTATACGCTCGCGGCACTCGGTCAGTTTCACTGTTGGTCAGAAGATATGCTGCGGGGGTGGTGTGTGGAAATCGCTGGCCGGATCGAGGCATTTGCCCTCGCTGGAGATATACAGCCCGATTTGGCGCACTTTTTTGTTGCCAAAGCCAATCCCGATGTGCCCGATCTATCGTATTTTTTGCGGTGGCAGATCTACGGCGAATTGTCTGCTTATCGCCGCGTCAATGACGCCGGAGATTTGGGCTTATCGGGGTTGCGTCAGTTCAAACAGAAATTTCGACCTGTGGATCGGTGGCGGGTTTTTTTTGCCGAACCCCTGCGAGGCACATCATGAGGCGGTGGCTAATATTCGCAATTTTGAGTCCCTGTCTATGTGGATGCGAGACCACATCGCCCTCGTCGTATTTTTATTACGAGGTGGTGCATTCCCCCGCGCAAGTTACCACAGGAGATTCTGTGCGGATAGAGACCGCAGATGGCACGGCGTTTCAAGGGATCGTGTTGCGATCAAATGAAAAAGAAATCGTCGTGACCACAGAGACACAGGGTAGGATTCGCGTGCTTTGGCACGAGATTCGCAAACTCCAACGCGTTGTCAAGGCAAATGCAAAAGAGTAGCACCTCGCGCGCCTCATAAAACGAAACCCATTGCACAGCAATGGGTTTTTTTTGACTGATGTTGTGGTTGTTTATACCAATCAGATTTGAAATGCCTATTTTGTACGAAAAATGCAGTTGTGCAGTTTTGCGCCCGAAAATGGGCTACAATACAAGGCGAAGTTCATTCCTGCGATTGGTATTGTGGTTTTCCAAGTACGCGATCCACTTCGCCGCGCCAAGTGTTGGCAATGCAGAGGCCATATTCTCTTTTTCCACCCGTGGCAAGGGGCCCTGTGAGGTGGGTATAGCGCCGAGTCCCTCTGACATTTTCGGGAATATAGTCGGTGTTCAAAAAATGCAGGGCAAGGCCCGCGCGTTCCCTCTTTGTGGTATTTGCGAGCGTGCGGTGCGCGATGCCAAAATTGAAGAAGACGACCCCTCCGGCTGGCAATTCAATGGGGATGGCCCTTTCTTCGGGCACTGTGCAGTGAATGTGGTGGTCGCTGTTGGGATCTCGGTCGTGGAGATATGTTTCGCGATGGCTGTCGGGAACGATGTGCAGGGTGCCGTTGGCAATGTTCGCATCGTGAAGCGCGACCCACATCCCAACGCCTTTGGTCGGGTCACTGACCTTAAAATACGCGTTGTCCTGGTGCCAGTCCGTGCCGATACCCTGTTTGCCGGGTTTGAGAAAAATCTGGTCGAGGTAGAACACAAAGGGAGAACCGATGAGTTGGTCAACGAACGCGATGATTTTGGCGTGAAAGTGCAGGGCGCGGTAAAACGCGCTCTTGGGCGTAATGGGACAAATTTGCAAATTGATTTGCGTTTGCGAATGGGTTTGCCCATCGCCGTCGGTGGCGACATTGCGCAGGAGCCCCTCGCGTTTGAAGCGGTCGAGTTCCACGCGCATCGCACGCACTTCGCGGCGGGTGAACAGGTGGGGAACAATGGCGTAACCCGAGCTGCGAAAGCTATCGATTTGTTCTCTCGTCAGAGACATTTTTCACCTCTAAAGGACGCGGATCAGAAAATTTCCAAATTTATTGTTCTAAGCGATTTGCCTTTCACACTCTTGGAACAGGCTGTCTCTGGCCCGTTTCAGGGTTGAGATAAATATCATGTCTCGCACCATGTCTTAAGGGATAAATTTCCCCTGCCTAATTTCGAGAGAATACTTGTTGATGACCTGCTCTATGGCTTGAAAATCGCCAAATAACAGTATCAAGTCAAGAGGTGACAGGTGTCCATTCCCCGATTAAAGCACTCGAGGACAGGTCTCAAGCAGATTCAATGCGGCGTTCAGAGAATGTGAGTTCGCCAGCAAAGTGACAACTCACTTTATGCCCTGGTTCAATTTCTCTGAGCCGAGGGGCTTCTGTTCTGCATTTGTCCTGGGCATAGAGACAGCGCGGGTGAAATTTGCATCCGGGCGGGGCATCGGCAGGGTCTGGCACATCGCCTTCAAGGGGGATGCGCTCGCGCTGATCCTCGGGATCGGCAATGGGAACCGCGGACAGGAGGGCCGCGGTATAGGGATGTAGGGGATTTTGATAGAGACGCTCGGCGGTGGTAATTTCAATGATTTGACCGAGATACATCACCGCAACGCGATCGGAAATGTGTTCAACGACGCTGAGGTCGTGCGCGATGAACAAATAGGTCAGGCCGAATGCTTCTTGCAGGTCTTCGAGGAGATTGATGACCTGCGCCTGTACGGATACATCGAGAGCAGAGACCGGCTCATCGGCAATGACGAGTTTGGGATTGAGCGCGAGGGCGCGGGCAATGCCGATGCGCTGGCGCTGTCCGCCTGAAAAGGCATGGGGGTATCGCCGCAGGTGATCGGGACGCAACCCCACGCGGATCAGCAATTGCTCAATGCGGTCTTCGAGTTCCGATCCCGATGCAACCCGATTGATGATAAGGGGTTCGGCCACGATGTCGAAGACCGTCATGCGCGGGTTGAGCGATGAAAAGGGATCCTGGAAGATGTATTGCAGTTCTCGCCGCAGGTGGCGCATGCGTTCTTTGTTCAGACCGCGCAGGTCAATTTGTTCGTCGTTGTGGTGGAAGATGATCTCGCCATCCGTAGGTTCGATCAGGCGAATGATCGACCGCCCTGTCGTGGTCTTGCCACAACCCGATTCGCCCACCAAACCGAGGGTTTCTCCGCGATATAGGGTGAGATCGATACCATCCACTGCTTTGACATAACCCACAACCCGTCGCCAGATGCCTTTTTTGATCGGGAAGTGGGTTTTGAGATCGGTCACTTCAAGGAGGGACTGATTGTTTGTTTTTATCATGCTGTGGTTGCCCAATCATTATTTTTAGATACAAGATGTGAGAGGAAATGGGACAAAGAGAGAGAAATTCCCACCAATATTTCGCTGAGAACGGCTTTCACTTTACCTATCACCGTACTGAAAAAGCGAGTGACGTTGGACTGCGCTCAGCATAGCCTGAGATAAACTGAAGAGTATTCAGGGGATAGTCAATATATAGATAGAATGAGGAGTGTGCATAATTAATAATTGACATAGGGGGACATTCCCATTCCTGGCGTTGCTGGCAGGCGCATTGATGGTTATGATGACGCCCGTGTCTGGCTGTCCGCGACAGCGACAGTTTGGAAAACCGCGTTCTTGAGTGCATTCATCGGCATGCTGATTGTCAATCTCGTTGACACAAACGCTGAGGCCCGTTATTATGGAATCCATGGCCACGGTCTCGTGGGGCTTCGTCGTCTGGTACGCGGTTCTCCTGGTCCTGTTGAACAACTGCTTGCGAATCGGCCGGTGGCAGCGAAAATGATGGATGCCGACGGCGTACCGAGTCCGGACGCAGCCCGACGGCGAGCGATGCGCTTGTCAGTCAAGTAACCCGGACTCCGTGTCAGAACCGTTCACGCACGACTGTGATGAACCAGATCAGTTTTTTCCGATGAAGCCTGCACACACAAAAAGAAGACTACCCGACCCGATATTCGTCCTGTAAGGACATAGCTTCGAAGGTCAACCGGATCTGTGAAAATTTCCATTGTAATACCTGTATTCAACGATGTCCATGTAGGACATGCTCTGGAATCTATCCTTGCCCAACAGCACGATCACGGACTGGAACTGGTGGTCGTGGACGCCGGTTCCACGGATGGGACGTTGGACATTTTGGAAGCGTACCGAGACCGGATCACCACCCTCATCAGCGAGCCGGACGAAGGCATCTTCGACGGCATGAACAAGGGTATCCGCCACGCTACCGGTGATGTGGTGGGGATTCTGAACGCCGATGACCAGTATCATGATCCTCTGGTTATCCGAGATGTTGCAGACGTCTTCAGAGATGATAACACCGATGCTTGGCTACGGCGACCTGGTCTATATCAACGCAGCCGGCAAGGCGGTGCGGTACTGGAAAAGCGGAGACCATCAGAGGATAAAATGGTTTACAGTTAGGCAATTCCGAAGTCTGAGGCACACAGGCCATTCAAGTCGCGGTTCATGCTACGATCTGTAGTAAAAACTCAGGTGCGTGAAGGGAATCTCATGGGGATGCTCTCAAAGGCATTACAGGTCCGCAGGGTTATTGTTGCGTGGGCAGATAGAGCGTCCTATTGGATTTTTGTCATCCTGCTAGGCTATATATCTCTGGTGCCTTTCTACTATCTGCAACCGCTGTCCCTAGAAAGGATTTCGTTCCATTTTTTTAAGTTTTTGCCTTTTCTATTCTGTGTCTTTCTAATGGCAACGCGGCTGATCGCTGTGCGGCGGTGGGGCGAGATAGTGGATAAAACGGATTGGGCGATAGGGGTCTATCTCCTGTTTTGTTGTCTGAGTCTGGTCGGGGCCGATTATCCTGCGATTGGAACGGGCAAACTCTTCTACTATTCGGTGACGGGTGTGGGCATGTTTTACATCGGTCGCAGTTTTGACGCGGGTGTGCTGTATAAAATTCTGCGCTGGGTCGCTTGTTTTGGTGGCGTCGTCGCTGTTTATGGCCTGATTTCGTACCTCACGGGGGTGGATTTCCTTTGGGGTCAATGGTACGATTCCACCCATTACTACGGCGAAAAGAATAGGCTGTCTTCCATGCTCGGCAATCCAATTATTTTGGGAGGGTTTATCTGCTTGACTGCCCCTATTTTGTTTGGCGAGGCCCTGATAGTCCACACGGACCTGCGCCGAGCGTTGCTTTTGACCGGGGTCGTGACCGCGGCGATAAGTCTGGTGCTGACGATTTCCAGAAGTGCTTGGATCGCCGCAATTTTTATGATCGCGCTTAGGCTTGGCCTAAGCAGGCACTGGCGCATAGCTGCAAAAAAAAGTATCCAAGCAGGCATTGGGGTCGTTGTAATCGCTTTGCTTGTGGAACCTGTGGTCAACCGTATGTTCCCTGGAAATATAGCTCGGACGGCAACTTACATCGGGGACAGGGTTGCGTCCACTCGGTTTGAAGATGCCAATATCAGGGGGCGGTTAAAGTTGTTTGAGATCGCGGCGGCTGAGATTGCCAGTCAGCCGTTGGCAGGGCTGGGGTTTGGCAATTTCACGCGGGTCTTTACCGAGCGACATCAAAGAACTTACCAGCTTGATATGGGGATTGCCACACAGATACACACGACGGAGAATATGTACCTCATGTTCGCGGTCGAGACAGGGGTCGTCAGTTTAGCGGCTGTGTTGTTTTTCTGGTACAAGCGGCTTGCTGGTCTCCACCGCGTTTTTAGCACGACTCAGGACCGGCAGCAACGGCTCGTGCTGCTGGCTGTTTTCGTTGGGGTATGCGGTTTTTTGTTGCAAATTTTGGTCTGGGACGGGCTGAACCAGCCGGCCACGAGGATTCTTTTTTGGAGTCTGTTGGGGGCGGCCTGCGGCATTGCCCGGGATTACTCGCGGCCCACGGATCACATAAGATCAGTGTCCGTTCGCGAGTAAAGGCAGTTTGTTGACACCTTTTTGGATATGGATTATATTGCGTCAAAGATCAATCTGGTTTTGTGAAACAAGTCCAACCTTATGGAACATCCTGATTGCAGAGGCGAGATGAGGTTATTGCTCGATCGCGATGTCTATGCGCTTACCGTGCGAGTTCTTAAAACTATTGATTATGATTACTGAGGCGCGAGTCATGCGTTTTTTCAACACAGCCGGTCCTATCGAGCCGGATATTCATTACTATATCCCGCCGTTGGAACGGATCGATCTCGACGAGGTTCTGCTGCTGATCGGGCAGCGTCAGTATTTTGTGCTGCACGCGCCTCGTCAGACGGGCAAGACCTCTGCGCTACTAGCACTGATGGACGAGTTGAACGGCAGTGAGCAATATCGCTGTGTGTACATTAATACGGTGCGCGATGGTCTCGAACAGACCCGTGCGTATATGGATCGGTGTGGTGTTTTGGAGGGTCATCTCGTGGTTTTTGATCGCAGGGTTGGCAAGTCGTGGGATGAGAAGGTATTTCGCCGCGAGGAGGTCGCGGGAGATGCGAAGATCACCGTGTGGGGGATGTAGGGACGCGCTCCTGTACACACCTCTCCCGACAGTACTCGTCAAGGAGGCAGATTAAACCGCGCGCGTGTGCATGCCCTCGTGTTCCTGTCAACCCCTTTATTGAGAAAATGCCATGACACAGACTATGACCGCAACAACGACCTCTCAAGACGCTTTGGATGCCCTCCTGTGCGACGTCATGCCGCCCCAGGGCTACTAGCAATACCTGTGGCTCACGGACCAAACCAACCGCCTGATCGAGTTCACCGATGGCCTTGTTGAGAAACTGCCTATGCCCACCATTATGCATCAAGCCATCCTTTCATTTTTAAATGACCTGTTCAATGCGTACCTCAAACCGCGCGGCGGGTTCGTCCTGTTCGCGGGGTTGCGCCACCTCACGCCCATCAGGAGGTTTGCAATGACGCCCCCAGTGCCGACGGCTTACCCGCGTATCAGCAACTTAATCAACATCGACGAGAACGGTGTCTGCTATCCCGAAACGGACGGTGAACCCTTGCCTGACGGATTTTACCAAGCACCCCTATTTGAGCAGGTGACACCCGTACTGCGGCGATACTTAGAACGCCGCGAGGTTGAGGTCATCGTCAGCGGGGATACCTTCATCTACTACGAACAGGGCAACCCAACCGCACGCATCGCCCCAGACTGCTATGTGACATTTGGCGTATCCCCTGACGCCATTCGGCCCCACAATTCCTACTTTACCTGGCACGTTGGGAAAGTGCCAGACTTTGTGCTAGAGATCGCGTCAGCGAGCACGGATCGCCGGGACTTGGAAGAGAAGCGGGTGCTATATGCGCGGTTGGGCATTGGGGAATACTGGCGTTACGATGCCACGCTGGAGAGTGAGTTTTACGGCGAGCCGTTGGCGGGTGAGCGTCTGGTGGCCGGCGTGTATGAGCGTCTGCCTGTGGATGTGACGCCTGGGGGTATGGTTCGTGCTCACAGTCCTGTGTTGGGATTGGACTTGTGTTGGGAGGGTGGTCGTCTGTGGTTTTACGATCCTGTGACTGGCGAGTATCTTCGGGATTTGGATGAGACTGAGGCTGCGTTGGAGGAATCGGAAGCAGCCTGTCGGGCTGCCGAGGTCGCTCGCCAGCGTGAAGCCGCTGCCCGCCAAACTGCCGAGGTTGAAGTGGCCGAACTCCGCGAGCAGTTGCGTCGGTTGCGCGGCAGGTGAGAAGAATGAGTGGGATGGATGGGATTTTTTTGTCTATCCATGTTGTTTCATTGCCACTTACTGCGTAACATCGGTCATCAAATGGAGTATTTTGATGGCCTACAAAATCTTGTCCTGACCCCACAACTCGAAAGTGGATATACAGTGACCTCCCCGCTGTTGCCTGAGTTGGTGACCGAAGGAAGTTCGTTAGACGAAGCATTAGAAAACGTCAAAGACGCGCTCGTCGCTGTCATTGAATTATATCAGGATCTGGGATGTTCATTGCCTGAAAACACGCAGATTCCCGACACAAATAGCTCCGTGTGGCTAGAAACTGTGGTATCGTCTGCATGAAGTATCAAGCGGTTGCTCGAAAATTAACCGCCGAAGTAGTATGTCTTGCAGCGTCCTGACAATTCAAAAAAACTGCACAAACTTGAAAAACCATGTATAACAACGTCGCAGACTACAGAATATCGCCATCCGGACTGCTCCGAATTAAGCTCAGCAACGTTTTGAATCTATCTGCGAAGTTCATTTCACCAAATAGCACCATAGGAATTGCATGAAAATTTTTGTAGTTATTCCCAATCTCCTTGCGGGCGGTGGTGCCGAGCGGGTTGTTTCCGTGCTGACTAAGGAATGGGCCAAGTCTCACCATGTGATGCTTATGCTTTTCGACGCATCGGGTCAGATTTATGATTACGGAGGTCAAATCGTGGATCTACGGCTACCTGCATCGGACAACCCCATAAGGAAAGCCTGGAATGTCGGAGCGCGTGCGATGCGGCTGATCGGGTTGTTGCGGCGGGAGTGCCCGGATCGGGTTATCTCGTTCATGGAAGGCGCGAATTTTCCTACTATCGTCGCCGCTGCCTTGGCGGGTTACCTGGATCGGCTATACGTGAGTGTACATAACAATCCCGCATCGTTTCTCTTAGTGTTCAGGGTCTTGCTTTCGTATTTGTACCACCTTCCGGTCGGCGTCATCGCTGTTTCTGAAGGCGTGAAACGGGGACTGGAAGCAATGGGCGTCCCGACCACTAAGATTTCTGTTATTCCCAACCCGATCGCTAGGACAGACAGGCAGGCTATCGAACACAAGTCGGTGTCACCAATAACGGACCACTTCATATTGGGGGTCGGACGGCTTGTCTGGCAGAAAGGTTTTGACCGGCTATTGGTGACATTTCGCAGGCTCAATCAATCCGACCTTCATCTGGTCATTCTCGGCGAAGGTAAAGAGCGACTAGCACTCATCAACTTGGCACACGAACTCGGGATAGAGGAACGCGTATATTTCCCGGGACGTGTCGCCGATGTCGAAACTTGGTATCGGCAGGCGGCGTGTTTTGTGCTGAGTTCGCGTCATGAAGGATGGCCGCTTGTGCTGATGGAAGCCATGGCGAATGGATGTCCTGTCGTCAGTTTCGATTGTCAGTATGGACCTTCGGAGATCATTGAAGATAGCGAGAGCGGGCTACTGGTAGCGGAAGGAGATGTCGAAGGACTGACGAAGGCGATTGCCCGAGTTCTCGATGACGAAACCCTACGGCGAAACCTCGTGGTCAAGGGTATGGAGCGAGTGAAGGCGTTCGACATTAAGGAAATCGCGTTGCGTTGGCTGGCATAAGGAGGGCGAAACGAATGTCTGGCAAAATAGTCATCAATACACAAGCTAATTCGCGTAGTGATCGATTATTTGATACTGGACTTGCTCAAGAGGGAACAAGTGAGATTGCAGACGCACCGTTGCAAGGCTGTGACTTCAACGAACTCGTGCGGTGAAACATGGTCATAGAACTGACTTGAAAACTACCGAGTTTAGAAACCTGTGAGGTAGTGATATTAAAACAGTAATCAACGCTGTGTACTGTCAGTGGTCTCATTGGGTGAAAGAATTCACCGCGGGCAAGATTTTCGGTGCGGTGCTTACGGTAGGTTTACTAAACTTTGGTTTTATCATCGCATCCATGGGCAAAGAGTTGGTTATTGCTGCATCATTTGGTGTGGGAGATGCCCTAGACGCTTTTCTCATCGCTTTTTTGCCTCTCTTATTTGTAATTGATGTTGTCGTTAGGGCGTTCACTACCGCCTTGATTCCAACTTATGTTCAAGTGCAAGAGCAACAAGGAACGGAAGCGGCTCAAAACCTTTTCTCTCAGGCCATGGCTATGGCTCTTGCGTTATTAATTGGAGTCTCCGCAGTGATTGCTCTTTCTGTCCCTTATCTTTTGCCGTTTTTAGGTCTTGGTTTTGATGCGGAAAAACAGGCACTGACCCAAAGGCTTTTTTATTTTTTATTGCCAGCCATTATCATCAGAGGTATAGCAACCGTTTGGTCAGCGATACTTAATGCTGATGAACGTTTCGGATTAGCTGCCTTAGTCCCTATGATAGTACCTGTCTCGTCCATTATCGCCCTGCTTGCATGGCGTTCTGCTTTTGGCATCTATGCACTAGTGGTTGGCACTATTGGTGGGCTTTCGTTAGAACTACTTCTATTGGGTTGGAAATTGAAGCGGTACAAGACAGCGTTGATTCCTCGCTGGCACTGCAAAAGCCCCGCCATGCGTCAAGTGATTGGCCAATATTTACCGATGGTAGCAGGGGCGTCTCTCATGGGTGGTACAACGTTGGTAGATGGTGCCATGGCAGCGGCACTCGCTCCGGGTAGTGTTGCCGCGCTTAATTACGGAAACAAAACTGTTACTGCTATTCTTCGTATTGGTGCTGGCGCGATAGGAACGGCTATGTTACCGTTTTTTTCTAAATTAATAGGCGTTGAGGATTGGACTACAGTACGACGTATTCTTAAAACGTATAGCCTGTTGATTCTATTGGTGACTATCCCAATCACACTTCTGATCTTTGTCTTTTCAGAGCCATTGGTTAGCTTGCTCTTTGAACGTGGGGAATTTAGTGAAACAGATACACAACTCGTTGGGCAGATCCAAGCAATGTACGGATTGCAGATACCGTTTTATGTATTGGGAATATTATTTGTACGCCTCATATCTTCGATGAATGCCAATTATATCCTTATGTTTGGGTCATTTTTAAATCTCCTCCTAAACATTGTTTTGAATTATATTTTTATCCAATATTGGGGTGTTGTAGGTATTGCTTTGTCAACCGTTTGCGTTTACATTTTTTCTTGTAGCTTTGTAACAATAATGGCTCTTAGACGTTTCTGTTCCATATCAAGAGGACTTAAGTCTACAGATGATAATTTATCCGTGTTGAGGTAATCGTTTTGGAAAAGGTAATGAGAATGGGGAAGCAGTCAATACTTCGGACACTTTTTTTATTTCGCCACAGAAGGCACGAGCGGGATACAACGGGCGATAGCCAGTTTCAAAATCACCAAAAATAGTAGGATAGCCTGCACCCCTGCCTGTCGGCAGACAGGTGTTTTGTGCCTTTTGTGGCAAGCCATAAGCTGGGTAGGTGGCTCTTGTGCGTCCGATTTCCAAAACTGTCCGAAGTATTGAAAACGAACAGGGAAAAATAAATTCGCCCCAGAAGTCTCCATGGGAAAAAGTTTTGAATTTGGCAAAGATTACGATATGATTAGCTCTCTAAGTGCGGCAACAATGCTCACGCTCTTAGCCGCATTACTGGTTGTCTTAGTCAATCAGACTGTGGCACCTCTTTTATTTTTAATCCTGTATTTCGTTTTGGGACTGATATTGTGCCGGATTCTTGGAAAACACGAGCAGCGGGCCTTTGGGTTAAGCTTCGCGATATGTGTTTTAGTTACGGGTCTATCGCAGATTTATGCACAAGTAGTTTTTGGTCAGATACAGAATACAATAGACGCGGTCAAATACTACTCGATATCGACTGATGGCATTTGGGGCACTATCAACGATTTGGAGTGGTATATTAATGCGCCTTTAGCCGTTTTTGTATGGAATCGTTTGTATATGTTGAATACCACACTCGGTTTCGAGAATGAACCATGGGTAGGTGTCTTGTTTAACGGCTTTCTCGTGGGGTTGTCCGCTGGCTTAACGGTTCGAACTGCTCGATATGTGTTTGGCTCAGATGCAAGACGGCTGAAATTGATTGGGTTCCTATTTGCTACATGTGGCATATTTTGGTTGTTTGGTGCCATTCATATACGTGATAGTTTCTCGCTGTTTCTCAACAGCCTGCTGTTGTATGGGTTCATTCGTGCTCTCGCGTTACCTCGGATGTACAATATACTCTTGCTGAGTATTATATTGATCTTCGCAACATTAGCTATGTACTATATTCGCAAAGCGAATGTGCTATTGACTGCTGTGTTTTGTGTATTAGGGTTGGTGAGTTGGACACGCTACAAGAAGTTTGGCGGCGTAAGGCTGTTTATTGTTATGATGTTGGGCTTTATGCTTGCTGTTGTTTTTGCAGATACGATCGTCCAGTATCTGAGATATGTATCGGAGAGAGCAATAATTGGTCGTGAGTGGTATAGGGCACACGCGCACGGAGAGGGACAGGTACATGGATTAGGATATGCTGTGATTGGGGGGCAACCTCTGTTTGTTCGTCTGATCACTGGAAGCATCTATATGCACGTCTTCCCGATTCCTCTTTGGAATAATTTTACCCTAACGTTTGGTGAATATCATTGGATCAAAGGTTATCAGGGCTTTTATCTGGCCACGATTATACCCTTTGGAGTCGTTGGCATCTACACGGCATTGAAACAAACGATCCGAGGTGGCCCTGATGTCCCTCCTCTCTGTTTTTTAGCTCTATTCACGATAATTACATTACTTGGAGTCGTAGCGACTAGTTTGGAGACACGGCACCACGGCCAATTTCTTCCAGCCTTTTTGATACTTTCTACGCTTCCTGATCGTCATACCCGTTTACAATTGAAACTCTGCTGTGTGATTTGGTATGGCACCGTAGTCAGCATTCATTTTTTTTGGATACTGTTGAAGCATTTCTGAAAAGGAGAGAGTTGTGTGCGGTATTTGTGGTCTTGTCGATTTTGCAGGTCCTCCGATGGACAAAGGCGTGCTCCGTGCCATGACGCGAACCTTACGACATCGCGGGCCTGATGACCAAAGAATTGAGGTGTCGGGTGCGATGAGCTTCGGCCATACGCGGCTCAGCATTATCGATTTGACCGCTGCCGGGCGTCAACCGATGCGATCGGTTGACGGTCAAGTAACCCTCGTCTATAACGGCGAGGTCTATAATTTCGTAGCTTTACACGAGACACTCGAACGCGATGGGCACGTCTTTCTGAGTCGCTCTGACTCCGAAGTCGTCCTGCATGCCTATCTTCGCTGGGGCACCGATGCTTTCCGACGTTTCAACGGCATGTTTGCGCTGGCGATTTGGGATGCGAGAACCGAAACGCTCCACTTGGCTCGCGATCGTTTTTGGGATCAAGCCACTTTACTACTATTGTCTGCCCTCGGGAATAGTTTTTGGATCGGAAATCAAGGCTATTCTCGCTTCGGGCCGTGTATCCCGGCGGGTGCATAGTGCTGGTTTACACGAGTATCTCTACTATGGTAATGCCTTGGGTGCTAATACCCTTTTTGAAGGCATCAGGAAAGTATTGCCAGGTCATTTCTTGACGATGAATCGGTCAGGCACCCAAGCAAGGCCATATTGGCGAATTGAAGACATCAAACAGGTGCAGGCCAGCCCTGAAGAGGCGACTGCCGTCATTCGAGAGCATCTAGAGCAGGCTGTTCGGGCACAACTCGTGAGTGATGTCCCAGTGGGTATTTTTCTCAGTGGTGGGATTGACTCCTCTGCGATCACCGCGCTGGCGTCAAAGCATTACCAGGGCGGTTGCAGACTTTCTCTGTCGGTTTTGATTATGAACAAGGCGTGAACGAACGTCCCAAGGCCCGACAAGTCGCCCGGCAGTATGGCACCGAGCACCATGAACTCCATATTCAAGGTTACAGCCTACAGCGCGTCATTGAGCACTTGGTGTCCTGCCATGACGAACCCTTTGGAGACGCGGCCAATATACCGCTTTACCTGTTGATCCATGAACTTTCGGGAAATCCGAAGGTTATCTTGCAAGGTGATGGAGGTGACGAGATCTTTGCCGGATATCGACGTTACAATGTGATGACCGCCTTTCCGTTATGGCGAATGGCAGTTCCGATCTCCCGGTGGATGGTTGCCTGTATTCAATGGCATTCTTTCTATCGCCGCTGTGATCGCTACTTGCAGGCGATAGGGTCGTCTGATGCGGGCTTGCGTTTGGCACTGCTGCTGACGACAGAAACGGTGGCCAAACCGCTGTGCATACTAGATGCTTCTCTGCAACAACATCTTCTGAGTTCTGATCCCTTTGCCGAGTATCGCAAATGGAATCGGCGTTTTGAGCACCTCGATCTCGTCCAGCGCATGTTGTACATGGATACGCGCATTTTGCTACCTAATCAATTTCTGGAAAAAGTTGACAAGGCCACCATGGCGCATGGGATCGAGGCGCGAGTTCCCATGCTCGATCATACTTTGGTTGATTATGTTTTGGGGTTGCCCGCTAACCTGAAGGTTCGAAGGGGAGAAAAGAAATGGATTCTACGTCGCGCCCTGCGCGGAACGGTGCCCAACTCAATTCTCGACGCACCCAAAACCGGTTTCGGTGTACCGTATAGCTACTGGCTGCGGAAACCACTATCTGCGTACCTTCAATCAGTGCTTTTGGACGGTACTGTGGCCAAGAGCGGACTTTTCGAACCTCGGCAGTTGCGGCGATGCCTGATGGAACACTTGTCGTCGCAGCAGGATCACGGCTTTCTTCTTTGGAAGGCACTTCATCTAACTTTGTGGTTCAATACCTATGACCTCTCCTTCTGAAACGAACGTTTTACTTATTTCCCCATTGCACGCGGCCATGAGCGGTGGCATTTTATCGTGGACGCAAAGAATCGTCGATCAGGGTCTGCCCGATGGTTATCGAATGCATGTTGTCGATACGGGTGTTCGCAATAAAGCACGTGCTCGAATGGCCGCCTTATGGGCTGGGGAAGGACGTCGCACCGTCCGTATTATAGCGTCGCTTCTCTGGCAATTGACTCTTGTTCGTCCCCATATAGCTCACTTGAATTGTAGCTTGAGCCCCAGGGGGATTTTTCGCGATTTGGTCTGCGCTCTGTTGGCACGTCTCTGGGGCGTCCCGGTAGTGGGACATTATCATGGGAACATCCCAGAATTTGCAGGTGGACGCAGAAACGGAATTAGTTGGTGGGCACTGCGGAGATTGGTCAGGATAGCAGCACTTAATATTGCGCTGAATCAAGATTCTCTCGCGTGTCTGGTTGACCTGCAACATGGCGAACAACGCGCGCCAACTTTGCTCCCCAATTTTATTCAAGATTCGGTCTTTTGTCGCCGCCCCGTTCGCACCCTGGCATCATCTGTTCGCACCAAGGTATTGTATGTCGGTTGGATTACAACCGTTAAAGGCTGTCGTGAGATCTTGGCCGTTGCGCGACAATTATCAGAGGCGGATTTTATTTTATTGGGGCCTGTACAGGCCGACATGGAACCCCATTTGCACACACTCCCATCCAATGTCACGCTGGGCGGGGAAGTAGCTCCTGATGTTGTGTTGCAACAGATGAAAGCGAGCGATCTATTTTTGTTTCCCTCGCATGCTGAAGGTTTTCCCAATGCGGTACTGGAGTCCATGGCGGTTGGTTTGCCCGTCGTTGCCACGCGAGTTGGTGCAATACCCGAGATGATTGAGGAAGGCAAAGGCGGGTTGCTTATCAGCAGCCCCGATACGCCTGAACTCATCTCTGCTCTGCAAATTTTGATCGCCGATTCAGAGATGCGGTTGCAGATGGGCCTGTTTAATCGTCGCAAAAGTCAAACAGAGTATGCCTATTCGGCGGTGGTGGCTCGGCTTATCTCTCTCTATCAACAAGTATTGCACAACACCTGAGTAATTGATATGTGTGGAATCGCAGGTTTCTCCGGACATTTCGACCAAACGTTGCTTTCCGCGATGAGCGAACTTATCGCCCATCGCGGCCCCGATGACCAAGGACAACTTTTGGACGAGCAACACGGCATTGGCCTTGCCCATCGTCGCTTATCCATCATTGACCTGTCTACAGCGGGGCATCAGCCGATGGCGAACCTTGAAGGCTCCCTTCATATCACTTATAATGGCGAGATCTATAACTACCGCGAACTTGCCTCAGAGCTTAAGCAAAAGGGCTACAAATTCCAGAGTCGGAGCGATACGGAGGTGCTTCTACACCTTTATCAATGTTATGGTCTCAATATGCTTGACCGGCTCAACGGGATATACGCTTTCGCGCTCTGGGACGCCAGTCAAAAGCAACTATTCGTGGCCCGCGATGGCGTCGGAGTCAAACCGCTATACTATTGCGAGACATCCAAGGGATTCCTCTTCGCATCTGAGATTAAGGCACTCCTTGCGTCCGGCGAGGTCTTACGAGAGTTGGATCTTGAAGCATTGGATGAGCATCTGACATTTTTATGGACCGCTGCTCCCCGTACAATACTGAAGGCGGTCCGCAAACTCGAGCCAGGTCACGCCCTGTTGGTACGCAAAGGCTGTATTGTCCGCAATTGGCGGCATTACGACTTGCCGTACGATGGCACTCGGATCGAAGGTAAGGAAGACGATCTCGTTGAAGAGTTGCAGTTCTTACTCAAACAAGCGGTGAATCGACAGATGGTGAGCGACGTTCCAGTGGCCGCGTTCCTGTCCGGTGGGCTCGACTCAAGTTGTGTCGTGGCCATGATGCGTCAGGTGCGACCAGAATACACGCCGGTTTGCTATACCATTGGGTTTCGAGATGGTCGTGACCTTGACGGTATTCCCGCCGACCTGCCTTACGCCCGGCGTGCCGGAAAACACTTAGGCGTTGACTTACGCGAGATTACTGTAGGCGCGGAGATCATCTCGAATATCGAGCGCATGCTTTACCAACTCGACGAGCCACAGGCCGACCTGGCCGCAATCAATGCGCTGCTCATTGCCGAGCGTGCTCGAGAGGATGGAACTAAGGTGTTGCTCTCTGGTGCTGGGGGCGACGACATCTTCTCTGGGTATCGCCGCCATCTAGCTCTGCGTCTCCGAGGTCTAATGCCATCATTGCCTGACGTCGTAAGCGTAGCACTATCCACTTGGGCGAACTCAGCCCGCGGATGTAACACGACGATGCGTCGCATACGACGTGCCTTCGCCCACGCGGAATTGCGGGGCGATGAGTGGCTAGCCTCCCTGTTTGCCTGGTCGGTCAGGCCCGTCCGGTACGCATTGTTCGCACCAGAGGTACAATCTGATCTCAGCAACCGGGATGAGTTTCAGTCCTTGATTCGGTCACTGACTAACATTCCCCATGAGCATGACCCTTTGAATCGCCTGCTCTATCTGGAAGGGAAGCACTTTTTGGCTGATCACAATCTCAACTATACCGACAAAATGGGCATGGCGGCAGGTGTTGAGATCAGAGTTCCGTTGTTGGACATTGATCTGATTGACTTTGCTGCTCGGATCTCACCTCAATTGAAGCAACGGGGACGCCATGGCAAATACATCTTGAAACGCGCTATGGAGCCGTTTCTGCCCCGGGATATTGTGTACCGAGCCAAGAGCGGATTCGGCGTGCCATTGCGGCACTGGTTGCACAACGAACTCCGCGAGTTTACCAACGATATATTGAGTGAAGAAGCAATTAGACGCCGGGGCATCTTCCATCCGGCGGCGGTGCATAATTTGGTTCAACAAGACAGGAAAGGGAAGTTAGATGGCGCGTATCTGGTATTCGCCATCCTGTGCATTGAGCTATGGTGCCGTTTATTCATTGACCGACGCCCGGAGATCGTACCCTAGGCCTAAGCCGACCAAGCGGGGTTAGCACATGTATTGTCAGACGGACGACGGATTCCGGGGCAAGCCGGAATCCGGAAAATGTCGCTGGATTTCTGTGCCGGTGAAAACCGGCACAGGTTTGCCAAGATGCAATATATCAGTCAAAAATTAACAGCCCTTGGTTGCCAAAAACGAAAGAGGAGAGGCGGTGGATCCCATGCGATTTCCGAAAATCAGCTGCTGATCAACTGTCAGGTGAACACCATCACAACAAGATGTAGTCGCGCGATGAAACAAATTCTTCAGTCCTATCAAAACCGGTGAGCTGTGGCTCGCCGAAGTGCCGGTTCCCGCGTGCAGGCGCGGCGGCGTGCTCGCGTTGATGCACGTCTCGAACAGCGGAGGCCGCAGCAATGGACTTCGCCGTTTAGCCGACTTTTGGGGCGAGGACGAATTCAGGCGTTTTGAGGAAGCCGTCGCGTCGTTTGGGGAGATCGATGGAGAACTCTGGAAGTGACGCGGCTCTGCCTCGACACTTCGGTCTACAGCAATTTCCAACGAGGCGAGCCGCTTGAATTTGATGCCCAGTTGGAAAAACAAGGAGCCACTATGAGTGTCAAGTGTGAATTGGAAGGAACTTATGTATGCCTGAAATAGCAAGATTTTACGGTATTGTCATAAAATTATTTTTTGGAGATCACCCTCCACCTCATTTTCATGCTGTATATGGAGAGTATGTTGGTTTATTTAATATTGATACGCTAGATATGATCGAGGGAGATCTTCCCAAAAGAGCAAGAAGGCTTGTCAGTGAATGGGCAAATAAAAACCAAGCTGAGTTAAAAAAGATGTGGGATTCTCAAGAGTTCCGCAAACTACCTCCCCTGGAGTAAGCTTATGCAGATACCAAGAGTGCGCTCAGTTATTGCCATAGATGATCATACTTTACTGGTAGAATTTAACAATTGCGAAAAAAAAAAGTATGACATCACGAGATTGCTTGATGTAGATATGTTTGCTCCTCTTAAGAATCCTGCATTTTTTAAGGCTGTACGGGTAGAAAAGGGAGGGTATGCTGTGTATTGGAATAGCGAAATTGATATAAGCGAATACGAATTATGGCGTCATGGACAGTCCGTGTCATAACAAAGTCACTGCGAGATGAAACAAATTCTTCAGTCCTATCGAACCGGTGAGCTATGGCTCGCCGAAGTGCCGGTTCCCGCGTGCGGGCGCGGCGGCGTGCTCGTGCGAACGCGGTGCAGCATAGTTTCGGCCGGTACAGAGAAGTATTCATTGGCGTTAGCTAGGAAGAGTCTGTTTGGTAAGGCCAAGACGCGCCCCGACTTGGTCAAGCAGGTACTCAAGAAGGTCCGGACTGAAGGACTCAAACCCACAATAGATAAGGTCTTTGCCAAGCTCGATGAGCCCATTGCGCTTGGCTATTCCGCCGCGGGTGAAGTCGTTGAGGTCGGGCGCGAGGCCATCGGACTGAAACCCGGCGATCGCGTGGCAGTGGCTGGCTATGCAACCCACGCCGAGTTCAACTTCGTTCCCAAAAACCTGTGCGCGAAGATCCCCGAGGGTGTCTCGTACGCGGACGCCGCCTTTGCGACTATTGGCGCGATCGCGTTACAGGGGGTGCGCCAAACCCAGCCCCTGATCGGCGAGCGCATCGCGGTCATTGGCTTGGGGCTGATTGGCCTGTTGACCGTGCAGATTCTGAAAGCTAATGGCTGCGCGGTGCTGGGTGTGGACCCCGACCAGGAGCGGGTGGCACTCGCCCGGAAGTTGGGTGCCGATGTCGCGGTGAGTTCTAGCCCTGAAAAAGCCTGCGAGGCGTTCACCTGCGGCCGCGGTGCCGATGCCGTCATCATCACCGCGGCCACGTCTAGCAACGGGCCGATCGAGAGCGCGGCTGAAATGTCGCGGCACAAAGGGCGGGTGGTCGCCGTCGGACTGGTCGGCCTGAATGTGCCGCGCGACGCCTTTTATCACAAAGAACTCGACCTACGCCTGTCAATGTCCTATGGCCCGGGCCGCTATGACCCGGCATACGAAGAAGGAGGGCAAGACTACCCCTTCGCTTATGTGCGCTTTACCGAGCATCGCAACATGGAGAGTTTCTTGTATTTGGTGCAACAAGGCAAGGTGACGCCGGCGGCGTTGGTCACGCATCGCTTGGCTTTCGACGACGCGCTTGATGCTTATGCCCTGCTAGAGGACAAGTTGCCCAAGGACAGCACGCTCGATCCCAAGTACCTCGGCATTCTGCTGGAGTACTCAAAAGACGCGCCTCTAAAACGCATGGTACGCCTCGGCAATGTGATCGGTTCAGATGACAATGAGGTTGGTGTGGGTTTCATCGGTGCTGGCAACTTTGCCAAGGGCGTATTGCTACCACGCCTGACCAAACTGAGCGGCGTCAGGCTGACCGGTGTCTGCACCAATACCGGCAAGAGCGCGCAGCAGACTGCACTGCATTTCAAATTCGGTATGGCGACTGTAGATCCGGTGACGTTGCTCGAGAAGGACGATATCGACGCTGTATTTATCGCCACACGCCACGACAGCCACGCTTCCTTGACCGCGGCGGCGTTGCGCGCCGACAAGCATGTCTTCGTCGAGAAGCCGCTCTGCATTGTGGAATCCGAACTCGACGAGATTGAACAAGCACTAGAGGACGCGCGCAATGCCGGGCAGCAGCCGTGTTTGATGGTCGGTTTCAACCGTCGGTTCTCGCCTCATTTCCGTGCGTTGCAAGCTGCGTTTAAGGACCGCAATACCCCGATGGTGGTGAGCTATCGGGTTAATGCCGGGGTCATTCCGCTTAATAGTTGGATTCAGGATCCCAATGAGGGCGGCGGGCGCCTCATCGGCGAAGGCTGTCACTTCGTCGATTTCTGCACGGCACTGATCGACAGTGAGCCGGTGGCGGTTATGGCTAACAGCATTTCCTCGGATCGACGCGACATTGTGGCGGAAGATTCCGTGGTGATCACGATCCAATACGCTGATGGCTCACTAGCGACCATCCAGTATCTGGCCGAGGGCCACAAGGATCTGCCGAAGGAGCGTTGCGAAGTGTTTGCAGATGGCAAGAGCGCGGTCATGGACGATTTCCGGACGACCAAGTTCTATGGCGGAGGCAAAAACATCCGCGGCAAGCAGGTCAAGGGCTTTGCTGAGGAACTGCATGCTTTCCTTGATGTGTGTCGTAGCGGCGGTGTTTGGCCCATATCTTGGCGGAGCATGGTCGGCACACACCGCGTATGCTTCGGGGCCATGTGCAGTCTTGAGATCGGCGAGATAGTTCACATCAACGTGGTGCCAACCGAGTCATCCCTATAAGACCCATTTCAGGTCACAAATCCAGTTATGAAATCGCTTCTAAGCATCCATGCTCCGTTGGGCATTCTATCTCTATTGCCCCTGTTGGGGACATATCGTTCAAACTGGATTCAGTTGCTCCATTTTAGTCTAATTGTAGCGGGCCTCATCTTTCTTTTTTTGCGGCATAGAAGTAAAGCGACCAAAAGCTATGGCGGATACAAGGTCGTTGTATTTTTATATTTTTTGTTTTTGCTATTGCGTTTTTACCCCACGCCTTATGAAGCCTGCGATAACCTGATCATTCTCGCGCTCGCCCTGATTGCACTCTTCCAGCTCGGAAAAATTTTTGCGCGCATCAGAGCAGGCGATGCACCGGTATCATTAGAGTTTGCCGATAAGGTCATTCTCTTCATCATTACCCTTATCTGGCTCATCATGATAGCAAGTGAGGGTATCTTTGCCGAAAACCCCGATTTTGATTGGGTCAGGACAATTGGCGCGGCTTTTATCATTGCGATGCTTTATTTGGCTATATCGACGAATATTGACAGGTTTATCGCACGACCTTTCAAACTGGCCAATTCAATGCCTTATGGCACGCTTTTTGTCGCCTCAGCAGCCACAGTACTGGGTATCGCGTCTGCTATTAACACTTTGGTACTTTATGAGCGAGCACAGGCTCATTACAACAAAAAAAATATGGAAAGGAGTGCCGAACTGTTTGTCGATTTCGAGCACAAAAATCAACATCTGGGGTTCTCATCAAAAAAAAAAATATATATCCTGATCTCGCTTTGTCCCTTCTATCAAGAGATCCTGACCGGCATCTCGATCAAGTTCAGTTCTTATTGGATGCCGTTGTAAAGACTATCCTCCCAAGAAGTCAGGAATCGCCGATTAATGAATCCCTCGTTCAGGCGTACCTGGAATTGGCTAAGGTCTATTCACTATCTGAAAAATACGCAGCAGCCTTTCAAATATATAGCAAAACCCTTCCACTTGTAGCTGACTCGGGAAAGGTACTCAGTCATATTGCGGAATTGCCTTCGGAACATGTCCGGCAGATATGGACTGGAGAACCGTATCTAATTTTGGAAGATTTCGAGGCTGATGAGACGGTTCAATTGTTTCCTTGGGTAAAAGGAGCGGATTGGGACCGCGTGGTCTCGGTACATCGCTCGAGCAGAGATATCGCACACGGTGGCAAGCAGGCAGAGTTCCTCGGCCTTAAATACGATTTGCAGGCTGATATGGTAGATTCACTGCACGCCAAAGGTCGGCTATATGATTACTGGTGTGTCAACAAGCAGTTTCATATTACCAAGGCATCCGTGCCAACTGGCATAAGGGTATTTGTCAAAGAAAAAAAGAAGAATTCTCAAACGCGTGTCCGATTGGTTATCGGCTTTCGCGTTGAAAAGTCCTCTAGAATTATATATTTCAGTAGAGTTACCTATTCCAATACTGTAAAATTAAGCGACGACTGGACTGTGCTGAGTATGAACTTAGGTTCTCTTGATCATTATATTAACCGTTATTTTTCAGGTGTCCCAGGTGTCCAATATATAGTAAATAGAATAGCTATTGGCATCATAGGACCGAATACGGAACAAAATGTAGAGATATACATTGACGATTTTCAGGTTTTTATCTCCTCTAAATAACCCGTGGATTTGAACTTGTGTTGGGAGGCATCGAGAAGTTGGGTAATGCCATGATGCAGACGGAACAGGATGCGAACAACCAGACGGGACAGCCGAGGCGCAAATTGCCCATCGGCATCCAGACCTTCCGCGAGATTCGCGAGGAAGGCTACTACTATGTTGATAAGACCGCCTACATCCAGCGACTGGTGGACGGGGGCAAGCACTATTTTCTGTCGCGCCCGCGTCGTTTCGGCAAGAGCCTGTTGGTGGACACGATCAAGGAGGCGTTTGAGGGCAACGAGGGGCTGTTTCTGGGGTTGGATATCCACGCTTTGTGGGACTGGTCAGTTCGCCATCCGGTGCTGCGTCTCAGCTTCGGCAGCGGCAACTTCAAGGAGCTGGGCTACCTACAGGCGAACCTGATGGCGCAATTGGTCGCCATTGAAAAACGGGCGGATATTGGCTCAGACCACACCACTGCGCCAGAGCGGTTTGGCTCTCTGATCGAGGCGTTGCACGAGCGCGCCGGGCAGCGTGTCGCGGTGCTCATTGACGAGTATGACAAGCCGATCCTCAACGCGCTCGACGCGTCGGACATTGCCCGCGCCAACCGCGACTTTCTGCGCGGGCTGTACGCGACGATCAAGGACTGCGACGCGCATGTCAAGTTCACGCTGCTGACCGGGGTGAGCAAATTCTCCAAGGTCAGCCTGTTTTCGGGTCTCAACAACCTCATTGACATCACTCTGGACCCGCGCTATTCGGCCTTATGTGGCTACACCGAGGCGGACTTGGACACCGTGTTCGCGCCGGAACTTGCGGGGTTGGACCGAGACGCGATCCGCGACTGGTACAACGGCTACAACTGGCGGGGAGACGAGAGGGTTTACAACCCCTTTGACGTGCTGCTGCTGTTTCTCAACCGCGAGTTCGAGGCATACTGGTTCGCGACCGGCACGCCCACGTTTCTGATCGAGACGCTGGTGGCGCGTGGGGTCAGTTCCGTGAAATTGGACGGTATGCTCGCCAGCGAGAGGTTGCTGTCCGCCTTCGACATCAACCACATCGCCCCAGAGGCACTGTTGTTCCAAACCGGCTACCTGACCGTTCATCAAACCGAGCGGCGCGGCGGCCGGACGCGCTACCGCCTATGCTACCCAAACCGGGAAGTTCAGCAGAGCCTGAACGAGAGCCTGCTGGATCACCTGATGGGCGATCCGTCGCGCCGGGAGGAGTACAGCATCCGGTTGTACGACCTGCTGGAGGCCAACGACTTCGCCGGGCTGGAGATGCTGTTCCGGGGGTTGTTCGCCGGTATCCCCTACGAGTGGCACACGCGGAGCGACATCGCGAAGTACGAGGGCTACTACGCCAGCGTGTTCTACTCCTATTTCGCCGGGCTGGGGCTGGACATCACGGTGGAGGACAGCACCAGTCATGGGCGGCTGGACATGGCGGTGGTCTTCAGCGGCAACGTGTACCTGTTCGAGTTCAAGGTGGTCGAACAGGCCGGCGAAAGCGCGGCGTTGGCGCAGTTGAAAGCGTGGGGCTACGCGGCCAAGTATCGAGGCCGGGGCTTATCGATCTACCTGATCGCGGTGGCGTTCAGCCGGAAGACCCGCAACCTGGTCGCTTTTGAGGTTGAAGTGGCCGAACTCCGCGAGCCGTTGCGCCGGTCGCGCGGAAGGTGAGAAGGGGGATAGAAACTGTGGTATGGTCCGCATGAAATATCGAGAAGTTACGCAAAAATTAACAGCCTTGCGACACTTGTATCACTGCTTTGGTATCAAATGGATAGTCCGCAGGGCGGGATATCGATTCCAGTTGTATTCGGGCTGGAAACGCAGACGCGAGCCACGCGTTCCGTGGAAAAATCTTCCATTGGAAAGGTTTCTCAATCGCCCTTTGCCCAATGAGTCTAAAAAATGGTTGGCCAACCTTTGCGTGCGGCCATTTTTTTTTGACATGTCAAATATCGCTCGTTTCAGGCCCTTATTGGCCGAATGGGACGCGGGCGATATTGGGCCGATTATATCGACTCAGCGGCTGACAGAGGGGAAATTGCGGTATTTTTCCCATGCGTATCGCCATTCGCATTTTCCTCCCATGTGGCATGTCGAACCGTTCACGGGTCAAGAGATCCCCGCGGATAAACACTGGAGTGCCATCGGAGATTTTGACTATGGCGATATCAAACGCCACTGGGAACCCAGTCGCTTCGGCTTTGTGTACGATATGGTGCGGGCTTATGCGCGCACGGCCGATGAAAAGATCCCTGAACGCTTCTGGCAAGCCGTTGAAGATTGGCGGCAGCACAATCCCCCCCAGAGCGGCCCAAACTGGAAATGCGGTCAGGAGACAGCTTTCAGGTTAATGGCTTGGTGCTTCGGCCTGTTCGGTTTTATAAAATCCGAGGCGGCAACCCCCAAGCGCGTGATGCGACTCATGCAGATGATCGCGGTTTCGGGAGAGCGAATTGAAGCCAATATCGGGTATGCCCTGAGCCAGTATAACAATCATGGCATCAGCGAAGCACTGGGCTTATGGACGATCGGTGTACTCTTTCCCGAACTCAAAAAATCGGCATTCTGGGAACAGAGGGGGCGCGGCCTGCTCGAGCGCCTCGCCCGCGAGCTCATCTATGACGATGGGTCGTTCACGCAGCATTCGGTCAATTACCATCGCGTGATGCTGCACAATTATCTGTGGGCCATCCGCCTGGGGGATATCGCCGGCTGTCCGTTCAGCGATACCCTGAAAAAGCGGGTATTCCAGGCGGTTTTATGGCTTTACGCGATGCTGGATGACGATACTGGCAGCGCACCTAACTATGGGCACAACGATGGGGCATTGGTGCTGCCGTTGAGCAATTGCGACTACCGCGATTTCCGCCCGGTAGTACAGGCCGTGCATTACTTGATACGCGGAGAGCGGTGTTTTCCGATCGGCCCATGGGATGAAGATCTTCTGTGGCTCTTCGGACCTGACGCACTCAGCGCGCCTGTGAACCCCCCGGAAAGACGCGAGTTGTCCGCAGAAGAGGGCGGATATTATACGCTGCTTTCGCGCCAAGGCCGCATGTTCACTCGATGCGCGGATTTTCGCCATCGGCCTGGGCAAGCGGATATGTTGCATGTCGATCTCTGGTGGCAGGGGCTGAATATCGCGTTGGACGCCGGTACGTATAGCTATAACGCGCCGGATCCCTGGAACAATGCCCTTGCGGGAACCGCTTGTCACAATGTGGTCATGGTGGATGGCGTCGACCAGATGGATCGCGTCGGCAGGTTTATGTGGCTGCCCTGGTTGCGCGGTCATAAGCGCGTTGAGCAGAAAAAACCGTGTGTTTTCTTGGGATATTGGGAAGGGGAACACGACGGGTACGCGCGTTTGTCTTCCCCGGTCATTCACCGACGCGGCCTGTTGCGGCTTCCCGATGAATGCTGGCTTGTATTGGATCGGCTATACGGTTCCGCGGGGCATCGCTATCGGCTTCATTGGTTGTTGGCAGATTTTCCGTTCCAATGGGATGAGGCACTAGGCCAGATGACGATGGAGACAAAACTCGGCTCCTATGCGATGCACCTGCTCACTTCTGCGCGGACAAGCGTCTCAATCGCGCGGGCGCAGGAGCATACTGCCCGCGGATGGCACGCGCCCTATTATTATGCCCGGCATCCCGCTGTCTCCTTTGCCGCGGAAATAGATGGTGAAGACGCATGGTTTATTTCGGGATTCGGGCCGGGGAAATGGCGCGTGAGGTACACAGGGGAAATCCTATCCATAGATACGAACCGTTGGCGTGGCGAAATCTACTTGCAGTTGGCCGACCAGACATCGACCGCGCTGGTCAGCAATCTCCATCTCCACACTGCCGATGGCCGCCGCATTGATTGGACAGTCGCATCATATATGCCGTATAATCCATAACTGGTTAATGGGTGTGCATAAATCAAAATCACACACCAATTCACCATCAGATAACACTATCAGACAGAGCAATCACGCACAGCGCGCAAGTCCAACTCGCACCCAACTTTAAAGGCCACCGCCTCGCGCTGCCACCAAAACGATTTGCGCTGTGCAAGCCTGTCTGCCTACCTCAGGTAGGCCTGCCGAAAGCCCTCGGCGGTAGGCAGGGCAGACAGGTACCCCGCGGGCTTCTTTTTTGGGCAAGCAAAAAAGAAGTCGCCGAAGGCAGGAGAAGCATAGAAGATAGAATAAAAAAATAAATGAATGATGCACACCCTTCAAATAGTTATTGTTCACGTCAAATGCACATCCTACTGATCCATCAAGCGTTTACATCCCCTGATGAGCCCGGTGGCACGCGCCATTGCGAACTGGCGCGTCATCTCGTGCAGAAAGGCCATCGTTTTACCATTGTAGCGAGTGATATTAGCTACCAGACGGGAAAGCCCTTATTCCCCCAAAAAGGGTTGGTCACTGAGCAAGACCTCAATGGCGTGCGAATATTGCGAGCCTATACGTATCCCTCCCTACATCGCAGCTTTGTCTGGCGTATGGCGTCTTTTTTTAGTTTTATGGCGACCTCGCTCTTTGCCGCACGGCACGCTGGTTCGGTAGATATCGTGATGGGCACCTCGCCGTCACTTTTTCAAGCCGCATCGGCCTGGCTTATTGCACTGCTGTATAGACGCCCCTTCTTACTGGAAATTCGCGATCTCTGGCCCGAGTTTGCCATAGATTTGGGCATCCTGAAAAATCCCCTCCTCATCGCCCTGTCCCGCAAGTTGGAGCGTTTTCTCTACAAACGAGCGACGCACCTGCTGGTCAACTCGCCCGCATACCGCGACTATTTGGTTGAAAAGGGGATCTCCAAGGATAAAGTAAGTTTAATTGCCAATGGGGTTGATCCAGATATGTTTCCCCCAAATACGGATCAAAAAAAAATTAGAGATTCTCTTGCCTTAGAAGGCAAGTTTGTTGTAACATATACGGGTGCTTTGGGTAGAGCGAATGATATCGGCACGATTGTGCGGGCGGCAGCGCGGTTTCGCAATGAGCAGGGCGTTCATTTTTTGCTGGTTGGCGACGGTATGGAACGGCCCTGTTTGGAAGAGCAAGTGCAGACTTTGACCTTATCAAATGTTACGTTTACTGGTCCGCAGCCCAAAGCATGTATACCGGATATCCTCGCCTCCTCTGATGCCTGCGTCGCCACATTGCAAGACATTCCCATGTTTCGCACCACATATCCCAATAAGGTTTTTGATTACATGGCAGCAGGGCGGCCGACGATTCTGGCGATTGATGGGGTGATCCGCCAGGTCGTTGAAGCTGCGGAAGGCGGCCTTTTCGTCCCGCCGGGCGATGATGCATCATTGGCTGAAGCGGTGCGTTTCTTGAGCCAAAATCCACTGCAAGCGCAGGCTATGGGGAAAGCGGCACGCGCTTATGTCGTGCGGCATTTTAATCGCCATCAACACGCGCGGCAGTTTGCAAAACTCGTGCAGCGCGTGGCGACAGTGGAGAAACGATGATATCCCGTGCTATTGCCTATCGCGGTTTTGAAAGACCACTATGTATAATGCGATAAAGCGTTTCGTGGACATTGCGTTGGGTGCCTCAAGTTTGTTTGTCCTCTCACCCATATTGATAATCGCGGCCTTATTGATCAGAATTGAGGATGGGGGACAAATATTCTTCCTGCAGAGTCGGATCGGTCGCAATGGAAAGCCATTCATCTTGTTAAAGCTTCGAACCATGACGGAAGAGAGAAGAGATTTTGCAGAACAAGTGTACGAGAATTCTTCGGAAGTGACCGCTGTCGGAAAGGTTCTAAGGCGATTCAAGGTCGATGAATTGCCACAGTTGCTGAATGTGTTGATAGGCGAGATGAGTCTTGTTGGCCCTCGGCCCTGGTTGGAGGAAACCCTGGCTATTTTTGGAGATGCGGCGGCTATTCGTCATACGGTTCGACCAGGCTTGACTGGGCTAGCCCAAGTGAGCGGAAATGTCCTGCTTTCTTGGGAGGAAAGATTGGCAAAGGACATGGAATATATAAATAGAAAATCGCTGGTCCTGGACCTATTAATTTTGTTTAGAACGTGCCTTGTTGTCATTTGGGGCGATAGATGGGGAGCGCGTGAACGATGAGAGTTGCTTTGGTCGGTGGTGTGCGGAGTACTCAGGTGGCATTAGAATCTCTAAGGTCTCACAACTACCAAGATGTTGATGTATATGGATACGAGCCAAAAAAGACGTCGAATGTGAGTGGCTATGTTAACCTTCGAGAGTCAGCGGTCAACGCCGGTTATCAGTATTTTCCATTCGTAAAAATCAACGATATGGAAGAGAAATTCGCGGTTGAAGCATACGATTACATTTTCGTCATCGGGCTTTCCCAGTTGGTGTCCGACGGAATTATAAAATCCGCGAGGAATGCCTGCATCGGATTTCATCCGACTAAGCTGCCTAAGGGCCGCGGACGCGCGCCAATAGCGTGGTTAGTACTTGAGGAGGCCGGTGGATCAGCGACTTTATTCAAAATTAGGCCTAGAGACAAGGCGGATGCCGGTCCGATTATCGCTCGGTCGGATTTTGAAGTCGACCGAAAGCTAGACACGGCATCAAGTGTTGAAGACAAGATTCTAACGCATCTTGCTCTATCCTTAGAGGATTGCTTGACACAGTTGAGAGAGGGGGAGTTGGTTGGGGAGGAGCAGGTTGAGGCTGAGAGTAGTGAGTACGGAGTTCGGAGACCTGAGGATGGATTTATCGATTGGTACAAGCGTGCTGAAGAGGTGTCTTTGGACATTCGATGTGCTATGCATCCGCATCCTGGGGCGTTTGCGTTCATAAAAGAAAAACGAGTTCATATAGAGTGGATTGACCGAGAAATTGTGAAAAATATTCGCGGTGTGGTGGGACGGGTTTTAAAAAAGGACAGGGACGATTATTTGGTACAAGCTGGATGTGGAGCACTATGGGTAAAAATATACGGAGATTTTCCGGTTGGTCAACAATTTGGCGTCTCAAGTCCTGCGGTCGTACATGACTTGGAATGTCGGTTAGCCACAGTTGAGAAGATAGTACAACGGATCATTAATGGTTAGGTGTCTCAGATGAATTTTGCCAGGCCAATATTGATAATCGCACCACACGCGGACGATGAAGTATTAGGATGCGGGGGGGTGATTGCAAAGGTTGCTGAGGAGGGAGGGACGACGGTTGTTGCGGTTTTGACAAACGCGTCCGTTGGGGCTCCGGAGTTATTCTCGGAGTCAGCAGTCGAAGTGGTCCGAACAGAGGCGAGTGCCGCTCATCTTGCCCTAGGCGTGACAGAGAGCGTCTTTCTCGATTTGCCTGCGCCGCAATTGGACCAATATCCGCAGTATAAAGTTGCGAATATAATCTGTGAACTTATCAAAAAATTCCAACCTGGTACGGTTTTGACACCTCATAGAGGTGATTTACATCTTGATCATGGTGCTATATTTAACGCGACGTTAGTCGCGGCGCGCCCGCAAGGAAGAATGACAATAAATACTGTAATGGCGTATGAAACGTTATCGGAAACTAACTGGGGCCATCCTTATCCCGATGCTGCATTTATACCAAATTTCTACATAAGACTGAGCGAATTGCAAATGAAGAGGAAGTTGGAAGCCATGGCCCAGTATCGTTCTCAGCTAAAGGAGTTTCCGCATCCCCGGTCCTTGCATGCGTTGAAAAGTTTGGGGGCTCTGCGGGGAGCGTCAGTTGGGGCACCTGCCGCAGAAGCGTTTGTGATCGTCCGAGATATAATTTAAACTCAGTACATTGTGGAAAGTCAGGCGACTACAGAGGAGTTTCAGGAAACTTTTCAGAGATAAAAAATGGAGAATTCTTTACGTTTCGCATGTGACGATGGAAGAATTTAAGGGCACCAACAAGGTTGAAGGATGATTATGAGGCAGGTCGTAATCGTGGGCGCGGGAGGCCATGCGCGGGAGGTCGCCGAGATTTTCGAAGACGACAATCGGCTCCATCCAGACAGAGCCATTGAGGTGTTGGGATTTATTGACGAAAATCCCGTGCATCACGGTAAGATCGTTGCGGGGAAGCCGGTTTTAGGTGATTTTTCTTGGTTTGATCGCGCACCTGCTGAAGACGCACCAGAAGTTATTTGCGCGATTGGCAGTCCCGCCATTGCCCAAAAGTTGGTACAGAAAATCCATCTACGAAATCAAAAATTTACCCGGGCGATTTCTCCTCGAAGCTGGATTTCTCCAACTGCTGTGTTAGGTGAGGGAATTGCCATATTTCCCAATGTGGTCATAAATTCAGAGGTGACTATTGGAAATTATACAACCATAAATATTGCCACTACAATTAGCCACGACTGTTGTATCGGCGACTACTGCAATATCAATCCGGGGGTGCATCTAGCGGGCAATGTGCAGGTCGGGGATCTGGCTTATATAGGGATGGGTGCCAATATTATCCAGAATATCAGCGTGGGATCCGGAAGCATTATCGGTGCCGGATCTGTTGTGACACTTGATGTGCCTGAAAAAGTGACAGTGGTTGGCGTTCCCGCCAAAACGATCGAGAAATCGGAGTAGAAATATGTCCACATTGCCTGCGGTTCTGAATGGGACACCTGCTTTTAATGAGCGCGTTGACATTGTTCGCCCGCTCATCCCAACGCATGTGCTGAAATGATTTTATTTTGCAAGCCCAAGAAATCCACATGGCTGAATACGATACGATTTCCAAACGGCTGATTCAAACCTACCCCGACGACTTCGTCCGATTCACACTCGGACGGGACGACGTCGAGGTCAGCGATATTCTCGACACTGAGCAACCCACGGTCAAATCCCGCCAAACCGACAGCTTACTTCGCGTGCGTATCGACGGCGAGGATGCACTCGTACACCACGAATTTCAAACCACCGACAGCACCGACATTCCTATGCCGCGCCGCATGGCGGGTTATATGGGTCGCGCCATTGAGCAGTATGGCTTGCCGATCTATTCCCATGTGATCTACTTGCGTCCCAATGCGGGAAGGCGCGATAGGGGGCACTACACCCAAGCGTTGCCCGGCTATGAGGTTATGGTGAAATACAAGGTGATTCGGCTCAGTGAGATCGAGGGTCAAGACATTATCGCGGGAGGCCATCCGGGCTTGCTACCGTTTGCGCCATTGATGAAGCGTCCTGCGGGTATGTCTTCAGAGGCGTGGTTGCGTGCGTGCATTCGCATGACCGATGCTGTGTCCTTGGATCATGCAATCAAAGTTGACTTTTTGGGAGGCTTGGCGATCTTAAGTGGATTGGCATACGAGTTAACCATCATCAGAAGTATTATATCCCAGGAGGGTGTTATGGATGCGATTATGCGCGAATCATCATTTGCCCAATACCTCAAGCAACAAGGTGTCAAGCAGGGCATTGAGCAAGGGGTCAGAGAACGTGCGGTTGAAGATATCCTCGACGTGCTAGAGATCCGCTTTGGTCCGGTTTCAGCACATCCCGTTGCTGCTCCCATTGCTGCCATCGACGATTTGCAACGGCTCAAGCAATTGCATCGCGCTGCAGTGCAAGTGGATGATCTGGAGGCCTTTCAGCGTCTGTTGGATGCCGAGGAGTGACGCGATTTCCCGATGAATGACAAGAAGGTATCGCGTAACGTCAGTGTGCCTGAAAAAGTGACAGTGGTCGGCGTTCCCGCCAAAACGATCGAGAAATCGGAGCAAAAATATGTCCACATTGCCTGCGGTTCTGAATGGGACACCTGCTTTTAATGAACGCATTGACATTGTTCGCCCGGTTATCCCATCCCACAAAGATATGGAAGAAGAACTCAACGAGATTCTGACCAGTGGCATGGTTACCAAAGGCACTTATTTGCAGAACTTTGAGGAAGATATGGCCGCGCACTTGCAGGTTGAGCACGCGGTCGCTGTTTCGAGCTGTACTGCGGGTTTGATCTTGAGCATGCGCGGTTTGGGGCTTACAGGCGATGTGATCGCCCCGAGCTTTACCTTCATGGCGACGATTGCTGCCTGTATTTGGGCGGGGTTGACCCCTGTATTCGCGGATGTCAACCGCGGCACGACCAATCTGGATCCGGTTGCTGTTGAACAGGCGATCACGCCCTCTACATCGGCGATTATCGCCGTGCATAATTTCGGCAACCCGGCCGCGATTAAACCCTTGCAAGACATAGCGGACCGGCGAGGGCTCGAGTTGGTTTTCGATGCGGCGCACGGCTTTGGCAGTCTCCACAAGGAACAGCCTATCGGAGGATTCGGCACTGTTGAGGTGTTTAGCCTCAGCCCGACCAAGTTGGTTATTGCAGGCGAAGGTGGTATTGTCGCGACCAACGATGGCGATCTGGCGGAGAACGTGCGAATTGGGCGCGAATACGGCATGAAAAACTACAATAGCCTATTTGCCGGTCTCAATGCCCGCCTGCCAGAATTTAATGCTTTGATGGGCATTCACAGCCTGAAGCGGGTTGAAGAGGCGGCGCAGCGACGCAATGAAATCGCCGAGATCTATACCGGCGAACTGCGTTGTGTGCCCGGTGTTGGCTTCCAAAGGATCGCATCTGGCAACCGGTGTTCTTACAAGGACTACTCGATTGTCGTCGACGAAAAAGAATTTGGGTTGACGCGCGATGAATTGGCACTTGCGCTGGCAGCGGAGAATATCGATATTCGCAAATATTACGATCCGCCGGTTCACACGCAGATGGCCTATCGAGCATATATGCCGGTTGAACAGTGCTTGCCGGCGACCAATTATCTATCGACCAACAGCCTCAGTTTGCCCATCTGGTCAAATATGAAAGATGAGGTCTGCTTGGGGATCGCTGCTGCCATAAGGCGCGTTCAGGTGCATGCGGGGGTTGTACGCAAAACGCTACAACTTTAAGAAGGAACTACGAAAGACCTGCCTGATGGCAGACAGGCGCGAAAGGGCGCGAAAAAGGGAGGAACGGGCCGTGCGCTTTCTACGCGGTTTTAAGTTCAATATCAAATTTGTAATCAGGTTGGTTGCCGATGCATTGATGGTGAGTCTCGCGTTGCTCTTGGGATTGTTTATCCGCTTCATGGACATTGTCTGGCGGGATGAGGAGAGAACGCTCAGAGACTACCAGGGCCTGATCAACCATTACACCGAGATCTATTTTTCTGATTTCTGGCTGATAACACTGATCTGCCTGATCGCGTTTGCCGCGAGTGGTTTTTACACTCGCGGTCGCAATTATCGCAGCCGCTACAAAGCACTGATTATTTTTCAGGCTGTTGGCATCGGATATCTGATTTCGGCTTTTGTTCTATATATCCTGGTGGGCAAAGGCGTGCAGGCGAGTTTGGACATCAGTGACGTGGCGTTCCCCCGCGCTGCGTTCATCATATCTTGGCTGCTGACGCTTGTTCTCGTGGGCAGTTCCAGATTGTGGACCACACTCTGGCGATGGATGATCCATGCGGAAGAGAAGCAAAAAACGTCAACCGCACAGCGGATCAACGAGCATGTCTTGGTCGTCGGCGGCGCCGGGTACATCGGCTCTGCGCTGGTGAAATATTTGCTGGACTCGGGCTACACGGTGCGTCTGCTAGACATTTTGCTCTACGGCGTAGATCCGATTGCAGATGTCATTGATCATCCGAAATTAGAAATTATGCAGGCAGATTTCAGACAGATCGATCGGGTCTATGAAGCGATGCAGGATATGGATATTGTCGTTCACTTGGGCGCGATTGTCGGCGATCCCGCGTGTGATCTAGACGAAAAAATGACCATTGAAGTGAACACGACTGCGACGCGAATGGTTGCCGAGGTCGCCAGGAGTCAGCGGGTTGATCGGTTTATCTTTGCCTCAACTTGTTCGGTGTATGGTGCGAGTAAAGAAATACTCGATGAACACTCCAATCTACACCCGCTCTCTCTCTATGCGCGGAGCAAGTTGGCCGCCGAGCACATGCTGCTCAATATGGCATCGCCCGATTTTCATCCGGTGATTCTGCGCTTTGGTACGCTCTACGGTTTTTCCGCGCGCATCCGTTTCGATCTGGTGGTTAATCTGTTGACAGCGAAAGCGATGCAAGATGAAGAGATTGTGATTTTTGGCGGAGAACAGTGGCGTCCTTTCGTCCATGTGGAAGATGCCGCGCGCTGCATTTTGAAAATTATCGAAGCACCTCTGGAGAACGTGCAAAGGGAGATTTTCAATGTCGGCTCGAATGAACAGAACTATCGCATCAGAGAAATTGGTGAATTTATCAAATCCATCATTCCCTCTGCTGAATTAATAAATAGAGAAGGCGAAATGGACCCGCGCGACTACCGCGTAAACTTTGGCAAAATAAAAAATATAATCGGGTTGGATCCCAAGTGGACCGTGGAAAAGGGCATTGAACAAGTTGCTCAGGCGATAGAAAGTGGACGGGTTAAAGATTATAGAGACAGTTTGTACAGCAATGAGAAGTTTTTAATTGATGAAGGGACTTCAAAATTGCAAATATATCCTCTGGAGTGGATAGAAAGCTATTTGCCCGAAGTGAAAAAAAAAGAAGAGCAAAAAAAAGAACGCGTATTCAACTCGGATTAATGCCCGAGCTTGCTGCAAGAAACTCGTTCCTTTAAAGGCGACTTTCAGACGCCTGGGGGGTTATACAGTCGCTGTGTAACGTCAGTTAGCAAATATTTTCATCAATCGTTTTGTGGAGGAAGAATCATGAATCAAATTGATCAGTCAAAGCATCATGCACAAGATGATGCCATTGATTTGCACAAGTTTTTACGCATTGTGTGGGCGGTGCGCTATGCGGTACTGCTCGCGGTGCTGGTTGTCACGGTGGGCTACTGGGGCTATTGGAGTGTCAAGGTGTTACTGAATCCCCCCCTTTTGACGTATGGCCAGGTCGTTCATTTTACCTTTGAAGGGGTGGATAAGGCTCAGTATCCCAATGAGTCGCCGTTCCATATCTCAGACATCATTGCACCCAACTTGCTGAGTCAGATATACGACAGCCACGAGTTGTCCAAGCAGGGAATATCCGAATCGCAATTTATCTCGAAGTGGAAAATTATACCCTATTCACCGGAGCAGGCCTTTATCCTCAAAAGATACCGTTCGTTCTTGGATCAGAGAAATATCAGACCTGAAGAAGTTAGAAAGTTGCAACAAGAAATGAGTCTTGAGCTGAATCAGGCAGGCTCCCGATCGGCACTGCTGTCTTTTGAGGCCCAATGGGGTACGCTGGAAAGGAAAACAATAAACAGTATTTTGCAGGATTTGCCGCGCCAATGGGCGAAGAAGGCGGTAGATGAGTACGGTGTTCTGGAGCTGGATGTGCCAATCTATTCCAAAGAAATTTTTAATGAACAGCGATATAAGGTGCTGGATTACGCGGTTGCCATAGATTTGATACAGACAAATATTGCTCTCATACAAAATAGCATTGAAGAGTTGCTCAAACACCCTCATAGTAAGCGTGTGATAGATGAAGAATCTAGTTACAGTTTGCCCGGCCTCCAGAAATTGATTGCCGATATCATCAGTTACGACCTTGCCACTCTAACCGCTTTCATTGAAGAACTAGGCATAAGCAATGACAGAGAGGTTGTAGAAATCTATTACGAATACCAAATCCGCAAACTCATTCAGAAAAAGGACGCCAAAGCTAAGCAATCCGAATTGATACACCAAACCCTGCTGGACTACATTCAGCAGGGCAGGAACAAGACGAACAAAACGAGTCCAGTCCCTGAGAGTGAGAGTGCTGTTGATGTGTTTCAAATCGGTGGAGATTTCCTAGACAGGCTCTCGACACTCATTAAGCGAAGCGAAGACTTGGAATACAGACAAAATTTATACGATCTGTCCATTGACCATCGGCAGGAAGAGGTGAAAATAGATTTGGAGATTGCCGAAAAGCAAGCATTTATTGATGCTTTTAAACAAAAAGATAAAGATACGGCCTTAGATAAGAAGTACGTAGAGGTTCTCGAAAAGAAACTGCCGCTTATTCTGTCCAAGTTGCGCGAATACATAGACTTGTTTAGTCGTCTCCACAGCGCACTTAGCAAGGAAAATTTTGGGTATAGTACGGCACTCTACAGACTTGAAAACGAGGATGATGGGGGAATCTCCAGTTCATTAATTGGCATTCAGGACCTGCTCATCTATGCCATATTGGTATTTGTGATATCGTCTGGCACCCTGATTATCGCCATCATGGCCCGCTATCTGAAAGAAGCAGATTGATGCCCATGCCTGCCCCGCCCTACCGCCCAATCCCAAGGGGTTAGGGACTAGAGGTTAGGGTTGCCTGTCTGTCTCCTGCCTACCGCTGATGACCTGCTACGCAGTTGTACCCCGTTCCGCTGATTCGCTCCCGTCATTCCACAGGCCCAAGGCATCTCTTATGGCAGAATTTGATACGATTTCCAAACACCTGGTTCAAACCTATCCCAACGACTTCGCGCGATTCACCTTGGTTTTACCTATTTTTGATGCCTGACTATATTGAGGTTATCCGTTTGGGCATTATTTGTTTGAGGTTTTTCCTATTTCCTGGAGCGTTTTGATGGACTACAAAATACCCCTTGTTCTGATCCCACAACCCGAAGGTGGATATACAGTGATCTCCCCGCTGTTGCCTGAGTTGGTGACCGAAGGGGGTTCATTAGACGAAGCATTAGAAAACGTCAAAGACGCGCTCGCCGCAGTCATTGAGTTGTATCAGGATCTGGGACGTTCATGGCCTGAAAATACGCAGATTTCTGACACGAATAGTCCCGTGTGGCTAGAAACTGTGGTATCGTCTGCATGAAGTATCAAGCGGCTGCTCGAAAATTAACCGCCCTTGGTTGCCAAGAACGAAAGCGGAGAGACAGTGGATCACATCGGAAATGGTATAATCCCAATACCCAACAAGGCACCGTTGTTCCAGATTGGAGTAGGCGTGACCTGAGATTGGGGACGGTTCGCGCCGCTGTTTGACCATTGGGAATCAATTGGCAAGATTTTCAAAACGTTTAGAGTTAAACCAGTTGGCTACGAGGATTCTTTTTTTTAGTCTCCTGGGGACAGCTTGCGGCATTGCCCGGGATTACTCGGAGGCTACGGGGCCTCGGGAAAGTGTAGGAAATCGGTGAGTCACCAGTCGAAAAAGCGCATTGTGGATAATTGGATATAAGTCGATGAAAAATCGAATATTCTTCAAATCTGTTCTGGCACTTGGCGACATACTGATTTTGTCCGGGGGATTTTTGCTGGCGTATTATTTGCGTATCTCCCCGACAATTTTTTTTCTGGAATTCGCACCGCCTGTTGAAATTTATTTTCAATTTTCTTTTTTTGTCGGGCTTGTCGGTTTTTTAATGCTCAATACTTCCGGAATGTATCGCTTACAGCATCCTTCATTTCGAATGGAGGATGCTTTTTGTATTTTTAAGGCTGTCACATTTAGCTTTTTGATCATTATGGCGATGAGTTTTGCTCTAAAGGGTATCCTGACGCGATACAACACGGTGACACATTCCCGATGGGTTATTGCAATGGCCTGGGCCGGGAGTTTGATCGCATTAACGCTGTGGCGTAGGGTATTTTCTGTTTTTCTGATGCGTCTTTTAAGGCGTGGAAAAGGGCTGAAACGGGTCATTATTGTGGGGACAGATGAGACCGCGCGCGGTTTTTATCAAGCCATTGTGAAGAATATCGCTTTTGGATATCGGCCCCTTGGCTTTTTATCTTTGATCCCTAAAGAGGCAAGCCGTGAGGGGAATGGTGAGCCTCCGCTACCACAGGGGCCGGCTGACAGGGTACAGAAAAGTCAGATTCTCGGAAGGCTTGGCGATTTGCCGTCTATCTTGCGAAGCGAGCGCGTGGATGAAGTTGTGATGGCGAGTATGAATTTGGATACCGAGATGATGGCGTCAACCATTAAAACGTGTGAACGCGCAGAAGTTCAATTTAGCATGATTCCCAGTTTTTTTGAAATTTTAACGCATCAGATGCGCGTTGAAGAAGTTGCAGATATCCCCATTTTTCAGCTTGAAGAACACATATTCCAGCACTGGGGGCGTCTCGCAAAGCGGGGGATGGATATTGTTTTATCGCTGTGTGCGGTCATTTTGACAGCACCGATTTGGACGCTTATTGCCATTGGCATTCGACTGGAATCCAGGGGTCCCATTCTATTTCGACAGGCGAGAATTGGAAAGGGCGAGAAGGTATTCTATGTTTACAAGTTGAGGTCTATGTGTGATGATGCGGAGCAAAAACGCCATGAAATTGACGCGTACCATGTTTCAGATGATCCTTTGTTTCGAGGGGCAAAAGACGATACCAGAGTGACGCGCATGGGTCGTTTTCTGAGACGCTTTAGTCTGGATGAGTTTGCCCAAGTGATCAATATAATAAAAGGGGAAATGAGTTGGGTTGGACCGCGTCCGCACACGCCAGATGAAGTGAAGGGATACAAAACGTGGCATTACAGAAGATATGATGTTTTACCGGGGATTACTGGCTTAACGCAGATCAGTGGGCGGAGAAATTTATCGCTGGATGATATGGCCCGTCTCGACATTTATTATATTGAAAATTGGTCTCTCCTATTGGATTTGCAAATTTTGATCAAAACGATCCCCACAGTACTCAGGGGACAGGACAACTGGTGATGGCTCATGAAATGATCGAAGGATGGGGAACAATGGACAGGCGCGCCCATTGTGGTGTGGCTGTGGGCTGACCAGCGGCAAGTGGCGAGTGATCCCACGCGATTACCCCAAGGCGGGGTTGGTAGGGTTTAAGGGCGTTATGTCATAACGCCCTTTTTTTGCGTCCAAAGCGCGGAGGGTTTGTATTCCGGGAGAAATTCGGCCAATTTCTGGATGATGTCAATGCGTTTGGTTTTTTCTGCCAGTTTTTCGAGCTCTTGAATCGTCATTTCAAGTGCGTTTGGGTTGATTTGATCGGGTTGGGCAATAAAAATTTTCTTGTGTTTTGTCGTGCGGACACCTTCTGTTTGCGTGAGGAGTTCTTCGTGGAGTTTGTCGCCTGGGCGAAGGTCGATGAATTTGATTTGTATGTCAACGCCGGGTTCTTTACCCGCGAGGCGTATCATCTCAAAGGCCAAGTCAATAATGGGTATGGATTTGCCCATGTCGAGAATAAAAATTTCACCGTTCTTACCCATCGATCCACTTTGAATAACGAGGCGGGCAGCTTCGGGAATGGTCATAAAATAGCGGGTCGCTTCGGGGTGAACGGTCACCGGGCCGCCTTCGGCGATTTGCTTTTGAAAGAGGGGTACGATGGATCCTCGAGCACCGAGCACATTGCCAAAACGAACCGTGACAAAGATCGTGTCAGACCGCCTTGCAAGCCCTTCGATCTGAAATTCTGAAAGTCGCTTGCCAGCACCGTAAACGCACACGGGCTTGACGGCTTTATCCGTCGAGATCATCACAAAACGCTGGACACCGTATTCGTGGGCGAGTTCTGAAACAATTTTTGTGCCCAAGATGTTGTTTTTGACGACTTCTTCTGGAAAAGCTTCGATCAGTTCGACGTGTTTGTGTGCGGCGGTGTGAAAAATAACGGCTGGTCCATACGCTTCATAGACCTGTCGCATGCGATTTGAGTCGCGGATGTCTGCAATAATGGGCAGGGCATTGAGATTTGGAAAACGGGTGCGACATTCGAGATGAATGGTGTAGATGCTCTGTTCGCCGCGTCCGAGTAACAAGAGTTTTTGGGGCGTAAAAAGACTGATCTGACGGCAAAGTTCGGAGCCTATGGACCCACCGGCACCGGTCACCAGAACGGTTTGGTCATTGAGATAGGCTGCGATTTCTTTTAAGTCGATGTTGATCTCATCTCTGCCGAGAAGTTGCTCCAAACGCAATTCGGTCATTTTTTTCAGATACAGGGCAAAAGTTGTCGGGACATCAAAACGGGTCAAATATGGGCAAAAACCATCAAAAAGTCAAAGGTGAGAAGTGAGGAGTGAGAGGGCCACCCATCAGGATATTCAGGGCCTGCCCCGTGCTAGACACGGGGATGAAAGGATGGGCAGGATTAGCGGTCAGGGCTCAGCCTTGTCCACCAGTCTCACGTCTCACGCCTTTCCGCGGGGTGGTTGGGCGGGCTGATGGCTGACCGCTAATAGCTATTCTTTGGCTTCGAGTTGATCTACCAAGCGGATGGAGTGGATGACGTCTCGCAGGTCGTTGTGGGGCACTTGGTTGTTTTTGATGCAGTCGATAAAATGCCGGTGCATTGTCAAGACGCCCTCGTAACTGGCAACATCTTCTTTTTTTACCCCGTCAATTTCCCATCCCCCCAAGGTGCGTACCTGATTGTCTTCGTGAATTTCGATCTCCTGGGGAATTTTCATGTAACACCCGATGCCCACGCCGTGTAGTTCAGACCTGAGCACGCGCCCGCCGGATGCGCGGTTGCCAAAGATGGCACCGGTGGCGTTGTTTTCAAAGCGGATGAGGGCCGTGTAGTTGTTGTAGCTTTCGCCGCCAAATTTGTCCTGATACGCGGTGACTTCGACGGGTTCGCTCCCGGCCATGTAGCGCGTGAGATCGACGATATGGCAGACATCGTTCCAGAGCGTGGAGGTAAATTCCCTGCCGTCGCCACCGAGCATTTGCTTGTTGAATGTGGTGACAATGGATGAGACAGGCCCTTTTTTTGACACGAGGCGCATGGCTTCGCGCGTGACCGCGGTGTATCTGCGCTGGAACCCAACCATGGCATAGACGTCGTTGGAGATGGCGGTTTCGAGCAATTGCTCGGTTTCTTCAAGGTTGGCACCGGGGGGTTTTTCAATGAAGATGTGTTTGCCCGCATTCATGCAGTCAATGGCGGTTTGCAAGAGCCACTTTTCATTCATGACGCAATAGATGATGTCGAGATCGGCTTCGTCGAGCATTTTTTTGTGGTCTGCATAAGTTTGCGGAAATTCGTATTTTTTCGCCACTTGATTCAGGCGTTCTTCGTCGAGTTCACAAACCGCGCGCATTTCGACATCTCGCTCCAGGCGATGGACATTTGGGTAATGCGCGCCCTGACTGCGATTTCCTGCGCCGATAAATCCAGCTTTTAACATGGTGATCTCCTCCTAAAAAAATAGCAACCACAGATAAAACGCGGATAAGCAGCAAGTAGAGGCGGTGTCTCTGTGTCCGCCAAAGGCAAGAGGCAAGACGCAAGAGAGCCACCCCTGTCTGCCGTGTTGACTTCGGCGAGCGGCTACTGAGCCTGTCGTTGAGCCTGTCAAAGTGTGTCGAAGGGCCGAAACACAGGCGGGCATCCGCTCTCATGTCTTACCGCTTCCCTCATTTATGCTTGCTATGGATGGCAATGTCAAGTTGATTGTTGGGCGGATGTGAGAGCATTTTGATATTTGAGCAACGGGTGCTATCATGGTAAAGCGATTGCGTTTCTGTTTTTTGTCGTGTACTTTGAGGGGGAGCGCAAATAATGGATACTTTGGAATTTGGCACGGCTGTGCGCGATATAACACCGCGTGGCCCCGTGTGGGCGCATGGATATGCGAGCCGAACGAGACCGGCGAGTGGCGTGCTCAAATCTTTGTCGCTACGCGGCGAATAATGGGCCGGGGTGGGGGCTGTCGTTGGATAGAACTCGTACACATAAATTCACAAAAGGAGGCCTGTTATGAAAGCCGCTGTTTTACGCGAAGCCCATCAGCCGCTCAGTGTGGAAGAGGTTGAGATTGCCGATCCCATCGGGCGCGAGGTTTTGATTCGCACAGTTGCAGCAGGGGTTTGTCACAGCGATGTTCATTTTCAGCAGGGGCTTTACACCTGCCCAATGCCCGTCGTGCTAGGCCACGAGTCCGCGGGCATTGTGGAGGCGGTTGGCCCGGATGTGACATACACCAAACCCGGCGATCACGTGATTACGTGTTTGTCGGTTTTCTGTGGGCATTGCCGGTATTGCACCACCGGGCGTCCAAATCTGTGTGAAGATAGAGAATCGACACAGCGCAAAGACACGGACAGGCCGCGCTTGTCGCAGGATGGTCGGGATTTTTTTCAGTTTGCAAACCTCGCCTCTTACGCGGAACAGTTGCTAGTGCATGAAAACGCGGTCTGCAAAGTGCGCGACGATATGCCGTTGGATAGAGCGGCTCTGATCGGGTGTGGCGTGACAACGGGTGTTGGGGCCGCGCTCAATACGGCAAAAGTGGAGGCGGGCAACACCGTGGCGGTTATCGGATGTGGAGGCATTGGGTTGAGTGCGGTTCAGGGCGCGCGCATTGGTGGCGCAGGCCGTATTATTGCCGTAGATACAATTTCTTCCAAACTGCAATTGGCACGGGAATTGGGCGCGACGGATTTGGTCAATGCAAATGACGGCGATCCCGTTGAGCAAATTATGGATCTGACCGGTGGCAAAGGCGTGGCGTATTCGTTTGAAGCGGTGGGATTAAAACAGACCGCAGAGCAGTGTTTTGATATGCTCGAAGAAGGCGGCACAGCCACGATTATTGGCATGATTCCCGAAGGCGTTAAAATTGAACTGACGGGGCGCAACTTTTTGCGCGAGCGCAAAATTCAGGGGTCGAGCATGGGATCGAATCGCTTTCGCGTGGATATGCCCCGGTATGTGGATATGTATCTGATGGGCAATCTCAAGCTCGATGAAATGATTTCGCACACGATTGCCTTAGACGACATTAACGATGCGTTCAATGCCCTGCTCACGGGCGAAGTCGCGCGGCAAATCATCCGGTTTGATGTTTGAAGGCATGGAACATGGATGTGCAGGATAGACAGGATGGGGTGTGTCCCTTAGCGGACAGGCTCGTTTATTCACGCTTTGAATTGCGTCTCCTCAAAGGATGCGTTATGGATTTGAAGGGCACTCTAAACCGAATCCGCAGGGATGGCTGGTGTGTGGTGGAAGGCGTGATTCCAAGAGATGAGGTGGATGCGATACGCGATCGCGTATCGCATTCGACTGAGGTGTATGGCAGAGAGCGGGCCGCAGAGCAGGGGATCGGACATGTGCCGGGATTTATTCGCTACGACCAGTCCCTCGCGCCCTATCTCGCCGATGCAAGGCTGATGGCTCTTTTAGAAGTGCTTTTGGGTTCTTTTATCAAAGTGTCTTTTACAACAGCGACCATCAATCGCCCGGGCAATTTGCGGGGGAAGTGGCATGCAGACTGGCCGTTTAATCAGATAAACGCCGCGCATGTGCCCGCGCCTTATCCAGATGCGGTGATGCATGTGACAACCCTGTGGATGTTGTCGCCCTTCACCCGTGAGAATGGGGGCACGTTGATTGTGCCGGGCAGCCACCGATGCCCAGAGAATCCAACGGGAAGTGTGGATGTGGATCCGCTTGCGCCCTATCCGACGGAGATGAATGCAACGGGACCGGCGGGAAGCGTGCTGGTGCTGGACAGTCGGATATGGCATGCAACCGCGCCCAATCACTCGAAGGAGGAACGGGTGTCTGTTGTGGTGCGCTATGCACCGTGGTGGTTGAACACGCGCGTGTTGATGCCTGGGTCTGAGGAGCGAAAAATGATGGTAGAAGAGACGGGTTTGACTGAGAACGATCAAGAACTGGTACCGCGCCCGGTTTACGAGGGGTTGCCAGAAAATGTAAAACCTTTGTTCCGACACTGGGTGGGAGCGTGAAGGAGGACGGAATGGGCAAAGTTACTGAACAACATATCCAACAGTACCGCGCGGAAGGATCGCGCGCGTCAAAGGCTTGAGTCAATGGCTATCCCTCTCGCCACGGGGGGACAGTCCAGGTGTTGTGCCAATCCCAGGTCCACACAACTTTTTTTTGGGGCAATTCAATCTCGTACTGGATGCCGGCCGTGAAGGGCAAAATTTGGGTTCGGTTGCCGGCGTGTTCGCGGAGGCTTTCGATAAAGGCATTGACATCTGTCACATCGGGGGGCCAATGCCCTTCGGGAATGGGGTCGGTTTTGCGATCGGTGCGATAGTGGGTTGGAATCAAAAAACTGGGCTGTATGAGATCGAGAAGGCGCGAGAAAACAGGCCATTTCTTTAGCCCTGTTTTCATGTGAATGAGGTAATCTACGCGCCCTTTGAGATTGCCGAGCGCGGGATAGGTCTCGTGAAGGTCGCCGGTGTGGTAGAACGATACGTTTTGTTGGGGGTATGTGATGACGTATCCACAGGTGGGCAAGTCGGGCCGCGCATGTTCACCGCTTTCGACAACTTCTATTTGCACAGTGCCCAAGTCGCACGCAAAGGGACCGGGAAAGGTGCGCGTGTCATCGGTCAGATATTTGGGATAGAGAACCTGAATTTTTTCTCGGGGTATATGCTTGCTGATGGGCAGGTCGCGAGAAAAAGCTGCGTCGCCATAATTTTCGTCAATGGGTTCGTTTGGGGTGATGCAACCCACGTTGACAAAGAGTTTTTTGAAGCGATTTCCCCAACAGAGTTTTTTCAGGGTTTTGGGATGGCAGTGATCAAAATGTTCGTGTGTGATAAAGATGTAGTCGTAGATGGGTTCGGCATTTTCCAGATTATCGCCAAAAAAATACGGGTCAATGGCGATGTTGACATCTCCCGAGAGAATTTCAAACGCGCCACAACCCCACCATCTGAGATGCATGTTGTCCATCGCGACCTCCCAATATGTGTTTGCCCAGTGAAGTTTAGGCTTTTATCTTCAGGCAGACAAGCCAAATTTAGAAAGGAAAAAACATGGCGCGTGTTGGGCTGATTGGCGTTGGCGATATGGGCAGTGGCATGGCTGCGAATATTTTGAAACGCGGGCACGACCTTGCGGTGTACGATGTGCGTCCCGAACAATTGCAACCCTTTGTCGAGCGCGGTGCTTACGCGGCAGCGCATGTGGGCGAAATTGGCGCGCGCTCGGACTTTGTGTTTGTCATGGTCATGAATGGCGATCAGATCAAAGCGATCTTAACGGGTGGATTGTTGGACAGCATGAAACCGGGATCGACGTTTATTTGTACGGCGACCATTTTGCGGTCGGAGTTGATCGAAGTCGCGCAGTGGCTGGAAGAGAAGGGGATTCGCGTTGTGGATGCTCCTGTCAGCGGCGGCGCGCCCGGCGCATCGGCTGGCACATTGACGATGATGGTCGCTGCACCGCGGGATGTTTTTGAGGGGGCACGGGATGTGCTCAACGCGGTTGGAGAGAATATTTACCATGTGGGCGAAGAAGTGGGGACTGGGCAGACCGTGAAAGCGTGTTTGGCCGTTTTGACCGGGGTGACGTATGCGGGCATTTTTGAAACTTTGGCCCTCGGTGTAAAAGCAGGTGTGAAGCCCGATACCCTGTACGAGGTGATCGGCACGAGTGTGGTGGGCAGTTTTTTATTTCGGGATACCGCGCAGAATATCATGGAACGGAATTTTGTGGGCCAAAGTCGCATCGGCACGATGTATAAAGACTTGGGCATTGCAAAGACGCTGGGACGCGAGTGCGGCGTACCCCTGTTCGCGCTGTCATCTGCGGCAGAGTGGTTTCAGGCGGGTATGAGTGTGCATCCCGAGGAATCGAACTGGGCGATTATCAAAATTTTTGAGGACATGCTGGGCATTGAAGTGAAGAAAGACGAGAAGTGAGAAATGAGGAGTGAGGAGTGAGAGGTCGGGCGGGCTGAGTGCTGGAGGACTTATGAAACTCGGTGTGATTACAGATGGGATCAGCAGGGATTTGGAACGCGCGTTGGATGTGATGGCGAAATGCAATCTGAGATACCCGGAACTTCAATTTGTTTGGGATCGAGAGGTGGGGGATCATAGTGCCGAACAAATCGCGCGCATGAAGGCGTTGGTGGATCAACGCGGGATGGAAGTCTCGTGCATTTCGCGGCACAATTTTGGCGGTTTGCCCGTGATGCAGACCGAGGTGGGAGACGATGTGTTTGAGGCGCATGTGGCGGGATTGCGACGGTGCATTGGCCTTGCAAAAACCCTGGGGACTGATTTGGTCAGGATTATGAGTTTTAAGAAGGAGATGATCCTATTTGGGTACAACGGTGCAGAGGATTGGATTGTGACTTCGGGCGCGTGGGATAAACTGGTAAAGCTGCTGGCGATACCCGTTCAAATTGCCGAAGAAGAAGGCGTGACACTGGTCGTTGAAACGGGCAACAATGCCATGATCACGTCGGGATTTTTAGGGCGAAAGTTGATCGATGAATTGGGCAGTCAGCATCTCAAATTGCTGTGGGATATTCCCAATACAATGTATTGTACAGATGTGCCATTTCCCGATGCCTACGATGAGATTCGGGATTATATCGGCCATATTCACATCAAAGACGCAAAAGCCGATATTGCGCGTGCGACCGTTGGGTTCTATCCTTTGGGTGAGGGCGATGTTGGGCCGTATATGGCACCCATTGCAGACGCCTTGAAACGAGATGGGTATGCAGGGGCGATTTCCTACGAAAGCGTCTATCGCCCAGCGGGAGGCACTTATGAAGATGGGTTCCAGGCGAGTGTTGCAACATTTAAGGAAGTTTTTGGTTGAACTCAGTGAGGTGGTTGGCAAGAAACTGACCGCTGGAAATCAGCTTTCAGCCTTTACCCCTCCGCTCCAAGGCGGTACTTGTTCTGCCAGCGGAATTTTCATTTTTTTACATTGAATAACTGGTATAACGCTGCGGGCAATGCCACGCCAGTCGGGTAGGACAGTTTCAGCACATGCTTTAACACAAGATGCGAAGAAATATTAGACACATAGAAGGAAGGACACCGGTCAAGTGGTATGAAGCCGAGCGTGCTTTGGCACTGCTTCGAGCAGGCGTTGCGGCTCCAAGTGCGGAGTTCCGAGTTGGTCAAGAAGACGCCATCCGGCATGTGGTACAGGGCAAGGGCCGGTTGTTCGTGGTGCAGAAGACAGGGTGGGGAAAAAGCTTCGTGTACTTTATCGCGACGAAATTGCTGCGCGAAGCGGGCATGGGGCCCGCTCTGCTGATCAGCCCATTGCTAGCACTTATGCGGAATCAGATCGCTGCAGCGGAGCGAATGGGCGTAACTGCAGAGACCATCAATTCTGATAATCAGCAAAGTTGGCGCGAGGTTGAGGACGCCATCCGTCGCGACGCGGTGGACATACTGCTCATCTCTCCAGAACGATTCGCCAACGAGCGATTCCTTAACGAGGTATTGGCAAAAATCGCCGGCCAGATCTCGCTACTTGTAATCGACGAAGCGCACTGCATCTCCGACTGGGGCCATGACTTCCGTCCCCACTATCGGCTGATCGAACGCATTATCCGGGTGCTACCGGACAATCTTCGCCTGCTGGCGACCACGGCAACGGCGAACGATCGCGTGATGGCTGACCTGTCGGATATACTTGGGCCGAACCTAGAGATCTCACGCGGCGATCTCGCCCGGCCATCGCTCGCTCTACAAACGATTCGCTTGCCGGATCAAGCCGAACGGCTCGCGTGGCTGGCGGAACAGCTACCAGTACTTCCCGGTAGCGGGATTGTGTACACGCTCACGGTTCGAGACGCCGAGTTGGTAGCGCGCTGGCTCAAAGCTCAGGGAATTGAGGTCGAGGCGTACACGAGCAATACTGGGGATCGCCGCCCGCAATTGGAGCAAGCACTGCTTGACAACAAACTGAAAGCGTTGGTGGCGACAACGGCATTGGGCATGGGCTTCGACAAGCCGGACTTGGCTTTTGTCATTCACTATCAGGCCCCGGGTTCCGTAGTGGCCTACTATCAGCAGGTGGGGCGCGCAGGGCGGGCACTCAATAAGGCATACGGCGTCTTGCTGAGCGGTGCGGAGGAGATCGAGATCACCGACTACTTCATCGACAGCGCGTTCCCCACCCGTGACCAGGTCGCGGCCGTTCTTGAAGCGTTGGAAGCGGTGCCAGACGGGCTTTCGATTCGCGAGATCGAAGCCAGGGTCAACGTCAGCAACAGCCGCATACAGAAGATCATCCAACTACTTTCGCTGGAGTCCCCGACGCCAATCGTAAAGCTCGACACGAAGTGGCAACTCACGCCCGCGACCCTGAGCGAGGCGTTCTGGGATCGGGCGCATCGGCTGACGGAACTCAGGCGCGCGGAGCGGGAGCAGATGCAGGAGTACGTAGCACTATCTTCCGGTCACATGGAATTCCTGATCCGAGCACTGGACGGGGATCCGGGCGACTTCATGCCTCAGGACCTGCCCGATTTGCCGACGTTGGTCGCCCCTGCGTGCGTCCGAGATGCGATCACCTTTCTGCGCGACGCGAGCCTGCCAATTGAACCGCGAAAGCAGTGGCCTCCCGGCAAGTTGATTGAGCGTGATCATCGGGCACAGCCGGGCAAGGCACTGTGCATCTGGGGCGACGCCGGATGGGGGAGCATGGTGCATCAAGGCAAGTATCAAGACCATCATTTTTCCGACGACCTCGTAGATGCATGCGGTGCCCTGGTTCGGGAGTGGCACCCCGTCCCGTCTCCGACGTGGGTAACCGCAGTGCCATCGCACCGCCATCCCGACCTGGTTTCCGACTTCGCCCGGCGTCTCGCTACCGCGCTTCAACTTCCTTTCAGGAAAATACTTGAGAGGAAGGAGGAACGCCCGGAGCAAAAAAGAATGGAAAACAGCGATAAGCAGGCACGCAACGTTATCGGTTCGCTGGTCATCAACCAGAGCGAGATGCTTCCCGGTCCCGTGCTCCTGGTGGATGATATGGTGGACTCGCGCTGGACCTTTACTGTCGTGGCCTGGGAGCTTCGCCGCCGCGGCAGCGGGGAGGTGTATCCGCTCGCGCTGGCTTATGCAGGAGGTACGCCATGAACGAGGTTCTCTCATTGAACACCCAAGCAATATTGCTGCTGACAGCCCCCTTGAACGTCAAGCGCAGCAAACGCGAGGTGAGATTGCTCACCCACCGGGAATACCATAGACTGGCCAAGTGTTTGCATGAAGCCCATAAGGAGCCAGCCAATCTGCTGAAATCGGGAGCAGATAAACTGATTGATAAGTGCGGTGGGGCTATCGACAAGACTCGGTTGAAGACATTGCTAGGTCGAGGATTCGAACTGGCCCAAGCTGTCGAATACTGGCAGAGGCGGGCTATCTGGGTGGTGAGCCGCGCAGATGAAGCTTATCCGCCGATGCTCAAGAAACGGTTGAAGAGCGATGCGCCCGCCTTGCTTTATGGCTGCGGCAAAAAAGAGATCGCCACGACGGGTGGGCTGGCCATCGTCGGCTCGCGCGACATAGATGAGTCGTTGCTCAAGTACACACAACAGATCGCTCGCCAAGTCGCCGAGGCTCAATGCACTGTGATTTCAGGGGCTGCACGAGGCATTGATAGGACAGCTATGAATGCCGCCCTGGAAGCCGGTGGAAAGGTCACTGGAGTGTTGACAGGAGACCTCGCACGAACAGCCCTGAATCGCGAACATCGAAACCTGCTGAGAGGGGAACGACTACTCTTAGTTTCTCCTTATGATCCGAGCCTGGGATTCAACGTGGGCCACGCGATGCAGCGAAATAAGGTAATCTATGCCTTGGCAGATGCGGGCCTAGTCGTACACACTACCGAGAACAAGGGGGGAACCTGGGCGGGTGCCATTGAGCAATTAACCAAAAGCTACTCTGTGCCGTACGTGCGTTCGACTGGTAAAGCGTCCAAAGGACTTGAAGCTCTGAAACGCATGGGAGCTAAGCCATGGCCGAATCCGACCGATGTGGATGGCATCAAGGATCTACTCCATGCCCAGCGGAATCGAGGAGCGACGCAGCCGGAGACCCCCTTGGATGCTTTGCAGCCAACTACTAAGGATTATGCCAAAGATTTAAATAGCGCGTTGCATTCATCGGTGCGACGCTTCTGTGCAGATCTCTGTGCTAAGCCCCAAAAAAAACAGGAGGTCGTTGACGGACTTAATGCGTTACTTAATGCGTTAAAGAAAACTCCTACTGCTTGGATAAATCAGCTCGTCGAAGACGGTCACTTGGAGAAGCACACCAAGCCCGTGCGCTATGTTGCGCGGCAGAAAGAACTGCCGGGAATGTCGTCCTTGAGTAGGAGAGAGCAAGGAGCACGATGATACGTGATGCAATTCAGCCCAAGCGGGGTGGGGATAGGACTGACTGACCGCTTGCTTTTCACGTCTCCGATGGGCAGGCACAGAGGCACTGCCCCTACATCTTGCGTCTTACCTGCCGATAGGTAGGCAGGCGTCTCGCTCCTTTTGGGTTGGGTGGTGGGGACTGACAACTGACCACTGGCAACTGACAACCTGGGAGGGGATTGGGGGGTCGGGCGATCTAACCGCTATTTTGCAGGAGAGAGGGTATGATCAGAGCGTGTTTGATTATTCTAACTGTTGTGGGGATTCAAGCTCGGATGGCCGAAGCCGAGGTGGGGGATGTGGCGGGGGTTGTGAAAGAGATCACGGGCGATCTCGCGTATGTATCTGGCCTCAATGGCGCGGCGACTTTGGGAAGTCAATTGCAGGTGGATAGCGATGGGGCAACCCTTCAGGTCATCAAAAAGCTGGAAGACGATGTGCTGGTGGCGCGAGTGGTCGGGGAAAACGATTCGCCCGTGAAGGTGTCGGATCGGATTCGCGTGCTTGCGACGCGTGCGGTTGACGATGCACCGCGCGCGGTGTATGCGGTTCGCGTGGGCAAGGGGCCCAAAATAGATGGGCGTTTGGACGATGCCGAATGGCAGGAGGCCAAGCCCATTGAGGGATTTGTGCAGCGCGATCCGGGGTACTGGGTGCCGAGCACCGAGCGCACCATCGCCCGCGTTCTTTACGATCGGGAGAAAATTTATTTTGGTTTTGAATGTTATGACTCTGAACCGCAAAAGATCGTGGCCAATAACATGCGACGGGATTCGGAAGTGTGGGGCGATGACAATGTGCAGATTCTTTTGGACACGTACAACGATCGGCAAACCGGGGCGTTCTTTTTTGTCAACGCATTGGGCGCGAAGCGCGATCTCATTCTGTCGCGGGAAGGCCGCACCTACAATGAAGATTGGGATTGTATTTGGGAAGCGCGAGGGCACCGGCACGACAAGGGGTGGTCGGTTGAGGTGGCAATTCCGTTTGATCAATTGCGATTTCGGGACAAAGAAGATGCAGTGTGGGGCATTAATCTGGCGCGATTTATCGCCCGCAAGACCGAATCTACGGCAGTGATTGTGGGGCAGAGGTTGACGTCTCCAACGCAGCGTTATCGCACCACAGATCTCGCGGAACTCAGGGGCCTGACCTCGTTAAAGACCAAGCGCTTGTTTCAGGTCAAACCATACATATTGCCCGGCGTGCTGAAGGATTTGCAGGCGGATGATCCGTCGGCGCAGACCTCTTTTGAGTCGGGTGTGGATGTGCGATATGGCGTGACGCCCAATATGATGCTCGATTTGTCTTACAATACGGATTTTGCCCAAGTGGAAAGCGATCAAGAGCAGGTGAACCTGACGCAGTTCTCGCAATTTTTCCCGGAGAAGCGCGAATTTTTCTTGGAAGGATCCAATCTGTTTGAGTTTGGCGAGGCGGCCACGAGACGAGGCGGAGACAGCCGACCACCCACGATTTTGTTTTACAGTCGCCGAATCGGCCTGGAAGGCGGGCAGCCCATGCCGATTCTTTTGGGGAGCAAACTGGCTGGTAAAGCGGGCAAGACGAGCATTGGTGCTTTGAATGCGTTGACCGATGCCGAGACCTTTTCCGACAGCACGGTTGTCGAGCGCAGCAATTTTTCGGTTTTTCGCGTGAAGCAGGATGTGCTGGCGCGATCCAATGTCGGTGCGATTTTTGTGAATAAGCAGACCCGCGTGCCCGGGGGGCGTTGGGATGAATACAATCGGGCTGCCGGGGTTGATTTCAGTTTTTCACCGTCCAATGCCCTCAATTTTCAGGGGTTTTACGCGCGTACCTGGGATGTTGTAGACGCGGGTCAGCAGCCTGAGACTGGCGATGCGAAATTTTTCCAGGGCACTTATGCGGGCGGCGTGTATTCGGCTTCGGCAAAGTTCGTCGATCTCGAAGAGCTTTTTCAGCCCCGAGCCGGGTTTGTCAACCGCCGCGCGGGCCTGCCGGGGCTTCGGCGATACGAGGCATCTGTAAGAGCGAGAATTCCCTCCGGCATAGATCTGATCCGCTATATTTCCACCGGCCCTCGCGTTCGGCTCATTACAGATCGGGATAACGCGGTCAAGTTTTGGGATGTGCAGTGGGCGACCTATACGCGCTTCAAGACCGGAGACTGGTATCGCATTGAAGTGACGCAAACGCACGACGTGGTCGAGCGCACGTTCAAGCCGTCAAAAAAGCGACCCGACGTGATTATCCCGCATGGCACATACAATTTTACGAAGTTTAGGACGGGGCCGTTTCCGAGTCGCGCGCGGAAACTTCGCCCGGAGTTCGATTTTGAATTTGGCACCTATTACACGGGCAAGCGGTATAAGTTTTCAATGGAAAATGGCTTCAGACCTTCGGGGCGGCTTTCCATTGAGACCGACTACGAAGTCAACTGGCTGCGTTTGCCCCAGGGCAATTTCAATATTCAGGTGTTGAGCAACCGGTTGATCTATTCGTTTTCCACAGACTTTTACGTGAAGTTGTTCGCGCAGTGGAATAATGATCGGGAACAGGCCAATGTGAATATTTTGATGAATTATCGGTTTCGCCCCGGCAGTGATCTCTACTTTGTGTTCGATCAGGGATTTGCCTACGATCCAGCGTTTGATACAAGTGGCGCGTGGAACGAGAGAAATCGCGCGGTACTCGTCAAAATTTCGTATATGTTGGGGATGTAAGTGAAGGGACGTTGAGGCCGATGGCGTTGAGATACTGTTGGAACAGCTGGTTTTCGATCGCGCGCATGCCGAATCATGGCGCGCGGGTTTTACGCGCCGGCGATGCGTCCGGGATTTGCCAATTGTGCGTGATCGATATGTGACAAAGGAGGAGTCCATGTCCGTAAAATCCGTGTATATGATGACCGATTTGGAAGGCGTGGCCGGCGTAGATGATTGGGATCCGAGACATCGGCAAGATGCGACAACGGCAAAAGGCGTGTTTGATCGGGCGGAGATGCAGCGGTTGTTGACGGGTGAAGTGAACGCGGCGGCCAAAGGGCTGTTTGCCGCAGGTGTCGAAGAAGTGATCATCAATGACGCCCATGGCGCGGGGCGCACGATTTTGTCAGAAGAATTGATTTCGGGCGTGAAGTTGGTGCAAGGCGTCAACCGACCGTGCTGGTTGCCGGGATTATCGCCCCAGTGCGATGCATTGATTCAAGTGGGCATGCACGCCATGACCGCGACCCCCAATGGGTGCTTGGCGCATTCGATGAGTCGCAATGTGGTTTATCGCGTGAATGGCGCAGAAGTGGGCGAAATGGAGATGGCCGCGTATTTGTGTGGTCATCTGGGCATTCCGTGGATCTTTACATCGGGCGATTTGCACGCGTGTACCGAGTCCGAGCACTGGGTCCATGGCATTGTGACCGCGCCGGTGAAAGAGGGCCTGGGCGAATTGTGTGCCATTCACATGGCGCCGGTAGATGCGCGCGCCCTGATCGAGGCGCGCGTGCAGGAAGCGATGGCGATTGCTGAAAATATCCAACCGCTCACCGCAGAAGGAGATGTGGTGATGGAGGTCACGCACCCCGAACCCGGTCGCGTTTCCGTGCGAGAGGGGGTCGAGCGCGTGGATGCCTTTACGATTCGGTGTGAAGGCAAATCCTTTTGGCAAGTGTTTCATCGCGTTGTTTATGGCAAAGCGGATTTTCCAGTACCTCAAGAGGCGTAAGAGGTAAGGGGCAAGACAGTACTGTCTCGCGTTTTGATGCTGACCATTAACGGAGGAGATTGCATCGTGAACGTTAAAATTGAGAATCAATTTCGAGCACCTTATGGCGTGCCCAACGGGTTGCAATTGACAGACGAGGGGTTGTGGGTTGTCGATCAGGTGACTGACCGAGTGGCGTTGATGGGTATGAAAGACGAAGATAAAGACGATTATTACGGCAACCGGCGATTGTTGAGGGATATCCCGTCGGAATCGTCCAATACCAGTGGCATGGCAGCAGGCGATGGGGCATTGTGGCTGGCGGCCAATGGACCGGGCAAGCGCTGGCGGATGCCGCGAGAGACCGACGCGCTTCAGGGTGAAATTTTGCGCGTGGATCCCCAGACGGGTGACACACAGGACCGCTGGGCATTGCCCACAGGGGGAGGCACGCACGGCGTGGAATACGATGCGATTGAACCGGGCACGTTGTGGTTGACGACGTTGAAAGAACAGACCCTGACGCAGATGTGCATTGAAAATTGGTCTGTGATTCGCGCGTTGAAATTGCCTTTGCCGCGCGCGCACGGCGTGGTGCGGATAGAAGCAGATGCGATCTGGGTGGTTCACACCGGGCATCGGGTGATTGTCAAGCTGGATTTGGCGACGAATGCAGAACTGGATCGCATTGTGGTGCCCGAACCCCATCCCGAACCCCATGGGCTGTCTATGTGTGAGGATGGATTTTTGTATTGCGATGCCACATCGGGATGGATTGCTAAAATTTTGTGGTGATGGATACTGTTCTGGGGTTTTTCATCTGTGATAACCGAGGTGTGTGATGGGCAATCGAGCAGTGGTTGGCGTGGATGTGGGCACCGGCAGTGTGCGGGCAGGTGTGTTTACCTTAGATGGCAGCATGCTGGGCACGGCCTCATCGCGCATTCTGGAGTTTCATCCCAAGCCCGATTTTTACGAGCAGTCTTCAGAGAATATATGGGCTGAGACAGTCAAAGTCGTTCGCAAAGCAATCGCCGAATCCGGATGCTCACCCGATGAGGTGATGGGCATGGGGTTTGATGCGACGTGTTCACTCGTGGTATTGGACGCAGACGCGCGCCCGCTGACCGCGTCGGAAACGGGCGAAGTCGAGCGCAACATCATTGTGTGGCGCGATCATCGCGCCCTGGATCAGGTGCGTCGGATCAATGCGGGTGGGTATGATGTGTTGCAATACGTTGGAGGCGCGATGTCGCCCGAACAAGAGCCGCCAAAACTGTTGTGGATCAAGGAAAATTTGCCCGAAACGTGGCAAAACGCGGGCAAGTTTTTTGATCTGGCGGATTTTATGGTTTGCAGGGCCACGGGAGCAGACCGGCGCAGTTTGTGTACCAATGTGTGCAAGTGGACCTACCTGGGGCATGAATCGCGATGGGATCACGCGTTTTTTGACGCCATTGGCTTGGGCGACTTGTTTGCGCGCGGCAAGGTGACAGAGGATGTTGTGTCGCCCGGGGAAAAGGCGGGTACGCTGAATGCCGAGGCCGCGGATATGATGGGATTGACGACAAAAACAGCCGTGGGTGTGGGCATGATTGACGCGCATGCAGGGGGGATCGGCGTGGGCGTTGACGAGCCGATTTTGGCACTGATCGGCGGCACGTCGTCGTGTCACATGGCCGTATCAAAAGAGGCGCGGTTTATTCCCGGCGTGTGGGGGCCTTATTTTGGCGCGATGCTGCCGGATTTGTGGCTGAGCGAAGGAGGGCAGAGCGCGACCGGGGCCTTGTTGGATCATACCATTGAGCGATTTGGCGTGATCAAGGAAGAAGATCGCTACTGGCATGTGTTGACCGGCAAAGAGATGCATGCGGTGTACGCAGAACTCAATGCGTATATTGCCCAAAAAGGCATGCGTTCAGATTGGACAGAAGGGCTGCATATTTTGCCCGATCACCACGGCAATCGGTCACCCAAGGCCGACCCGGAAGCGCGCGGGGTCATGGACGGTTTAACCCTGGACATGTCGTACCGCGCGCTGGCGCGAATCTATCACGCCACCATTCAGGCCGTGGCTTATGGCACGCGCAATATTATTGACGAGATGGAAAAACAGGGCTACGCCATTGAGCAGATCAATGCGTGTGGGGGAGGCACAAAAAACGCGCTGTGGATTCGAGAACACGCGGATGCAACGCAGCGACCCATTCACTTGCCCAAAGAGCCCGAGGCCGTGTTGTTAGGGGCCGCCATCTTGGGCGCGGTCGCCGCGGGTGTGTATGCGTCAATCCAAGAGGCAATGGCTGAGATGTGTCATGCGGGTGAAGTAATTGAACCCAATCGAGAGACCGCAGATTATCACGCGTGGAAATACGAGCAGCAGTTGGCGATGTACGACCAACATGTGGATCGACGCAATTCAAAGTTGCAATAGCATCGCGAACAGAGATTTGTCGTAAATAAAAATCACAAAAATCTCTTTGAAAAAATCGCACAGCGCTTTTGAACGATATGGCGTAACAAAAAAAGTCGAAGTAAAATCCCTCTGAGGGACAAATACAGATTTCGCTCGTCTCATTCACAGCATCGGAAAACATTACCCCACAAGCAGTTGTAAATACGCGACTGCGAGATCTGTATCAAGACTTGAAAAACCCTATGGATTGCCACCTGCATCTAGATATCCTGAACATGTGCATCAGAATCCGCCATGCAATATTGGCGACAGCGTTTGGTACGATTGACGAAGTATGGCATTTGGATTAAGCGATTTTTTGTTTCCAGGTAGCGATTCGTCCCTGAAGATTGCCCTGAAATTCTGCGCGGCGTGCATCCAGTTCTGATTCGGCTTGGACAATAGTTCGCGCCTGTGTTGCAAGGTTTTTTAGATCCTTTTTCGCAATGGGAAGAAGGATGTCGAGCAAACAAGATTCCTCAATAGCTGGATTATGCGATACCAATATTATTTTTTAGCACTTGTATGCACACGAAATCAGTCCTTAAAAGCTGTGCCAGTACCAGAGAATCTATACCCTTTGGCCGAAGAACGGCAAATCCCGTCGTGCAAATTGCTCCTTCTTGTTCCTCGGTGACTCGGGCAACCGTTCTTCTTTCAGGTCTCACTGTTGAAAATAGAATATCTCCAGCGTGTACAACTTTTCGCGCTCTACTCGGGCTTCCGATCACTTCAATCGCTTGCCTGTTGCTTTGCATATCTCTGTAGAGACATTTGTTAGGGCTCGCTTATTTCAGATGCCAATCCGGGGCTTCGAGTGCCTCATAGACCACGCCGCCTTCGACCTGCAGGGGCATGGGCACGCCGGTGAGATAACAGATCGTGGGTGCAACATCGATGGAACGCACCTGTTTTGTGAGCATGCCCGCCTGCTTAATTCCCGCGCCCGCAATCACAAATGCCGAATGCTGCCCGCCCATGCCAAAGCTCACCGACGGCAATTGCTTGCCGTGCGCGCCGTCAAATTCGGGGTGCAAGGCATAGACCACATCGCCGACCAGATCGCCCCACAAATTGACCATCTCGGCATTTTCGCGGGTCACTGCCAACGCGAAGGGGTGGCACCCGGTCGCGTTGTCTTTGTATTCCATCAGCGCGGCAATCAGTTCTCGGCGCACGGTTTCGTAATCTTGTTTGGGAACAACGCCATCGGGTTCTCGCCCTTCCAAATTGATAAAAATATGCACCAATCCCACGTCGCAGGCGCGCGTTTCGCGCCAATCGATCTCCCCATTTTCATCGTACTTCACAAACCCGGTTTCTGTGAGCACCTTGCGGATATTGACCGCTGGAAATTGATTGGATGTGCCGCCGTGATCCGCCACCACCGCAATGACAGTATCCTCATCGGCAATATCGTCCATGATGCGCCCGATCATGCCATCTATTGACTGATAGGTGCGGAAAACCCCGTCGCGCGACCGCGCCAAAACCGACTGCTCGGCACCGCTCGTCGGATCGGCTTGCCCCAAAAAGAAGTGGCTCGTATAATCTGAAGCGTGCGTCTCAATCATCAGCAGATCCCACGTTCGAGATCCCGTCAAATACTGCGCCACATCGGCCAATCGCTGATGGTGAAAATCCAGCAATTCAAAATACGTGTCATCGTCAATTTTGCCCAGGGCATCGCGCGCGGGGTTCTGCAAAAAATTACCGACATGTTCATCGATTTCTCGCGCGATTGACGCCGGTTGGGTATAGCCATCGGGGGGCCAAATTTGCGGCACAAAGAGCTCGAACATATCGGCATTCTCTGTCAGCGCGATCAGCTTCATCTGCACATAACCGCGCACCTGCTCGCCGTCAATTTCAAACTCGTCGAGCCACCAATCGCTCCACTCACCCGCACCGAGATCACACACTGATGAACGCCCGTCCCGCTTGTGACATACGCGCACGCGATCATATCCCTGCGCGGTCGTCGCATAGATCAAGCCGTAAAACGGCTTTGGCGTGCCTTTCTTCCCCCGGTTCATCGGTTCGCGCCCGCGCGCCAAGGGCGTGATGACCATCTCGACCTCGAGCGGGGGCTTCTCAGAATCCGGCACTGCTGTCCACCCCTCAGCCGCGCTGAGGGTCACGGGATCAAATTCCGAAACCGTTTGTAGCGCGCTCGGATCCAGCGTCTCGGGATCGCGCTGCACGACCAAGCGGCGCGGTGCCCACTTGCCTCCTACAAACAAATGATATCCCGCAACCTGATGGTGATTGGATACGCCGGGCCCCGTGCCTTCCACCTGAACCCCGGTCGTCACGGTGGGTGGCCACGACATCTCCCACTTGACCAGAATCGGCGTCTTCCCCGCGCGCTCAAAGGTATTCCAGATATACTCCGATTTGGACAGCCCCGTATTGATGCCCCATACGGTCTGATCCAGCCGCTTGCCCAATGCGCGGATATTGAAATCCATCACCTCGTGATTGCCAGGCCATGACCCTGTGGACACGGCAGTCCATCCCGGCGGCGTGAGGGTGGGAAACACGCCCACCATCGGTCGCCACGCGCCGCGCGCGATCAGTTTTGCCAGATTGGGCATGTGCCCCCAATCGACCATATTTTTCACAATCTCCATGCTCGCCCCGTCCATCCCGATCACAATTGCTTTTTTTGCTGGACTTTCCATACAACCCTCCTCAAAGTGATTGCAGAACCTCTCGCGTTTTTGAGAGTGTCACATCGATGTCTTCTCGTGAATGTGCAAACGAAAGACTGCCCTGCTTTGTTGCCCGTGGGAAATGATAAATGCCCGTTTCAATCAGTGCGCGGCGATAACGCTCGTCAAAGGCGAAATCGTGGTGTTCGGCAATGTCGTGCCAATCCGCGGGCGCGCGGTGCATAAAGTAGGCGCAAAAAGCCGACCCCTGCCGCGCGACCGCGGCGTCAATCCCGGCCTCTTCAAACAGCGCAGTCAATCCCGATGCGAGTTGCTCGCCCATCGCGTAAAGCTGTTCAAAATCTGCCGAGGCCAGCTTTTCCATCGTGGCAATCGCGCCCGCGCATGAAATTGGATGTGCATTGTAAGTCCCCGCGATCAACACGCGCTTTGCGGAATCTTCGTGGACAAAATAATCCATCAGCGCCGCGCGTCCGCCAATCGCGCCCATGGGATAGCCATTGGCAATCGCTTTGCCGAATACGGACAGGTCTGCTGCCACGCCACACACATTTTGATAGCCCCCCAGTGCGTGGCGAAACCCGGTTTTCACTTCGTCAAACACCAGCACAACCCCCTGTGCATCGCACAAATCGCGCAGCCCTTTCAAATAGCCCGCTCGCGGACGCACAACGCCGATATTCTGCAAAACTGGCTCGAGAATCAGCGCGGCAATGTCGTGCCGCTGCATCACCCAGCGCGCGGACTCTAGGTCATTAAAATTCACCACGTGTACATCGTCTAACACGCGAGGGGGCACGCCCGCAGAAAGCGGTATTTTGGGGTATTCACCCGGCGAAACCCTCGGCCCAATCGCATTGAGCGGCGTCATCACATTCAAAGCCACATCATTGTGCCAGCCATTGTACCCCCCTTGCATCACAATAATGCCGTTGCGTCCCGTGTGCGCTCGCGCGATGCGAATGGCGTGATAGGTCGCCTCGGATCCCGTATTTGTGAGCATCACCTTTTCAACAGCGGGCACGTGTTTTACAATCAACGCGGCACAACGCCCTTCCCACGGATTGGTGCCCGATCCCATCAGCGTCGCGCCATCGTCTAGAACTTTTGCCACAGCCGCGTTTACATCCGGATCATTGTGTCCGAAAATAAAGGGCGCGAATGCCGCGTGATAGTCAATGTACTCCTTGCCGTCTGCATCCCACACGCGGCTGCCTTGCCCGCGCACAAAGGCAATTTCCGGGGCAACGGCCCGATTGACCGACACCACGCCGCCGGGGATGACGTTGCGGTTGGCTTTAAAAATTGATTGGGAAGATGTCATGGGTTAGGAGTTAGGGGCAACCCCCTGTGGTTGTCCTGTCACTTCCATGGACAATTGGCTGCGCTGAAGCACTTCATTCTGCGGGGTCAGAGGCTGCAAATGCCTCTTGAACTTCCCATCCAAATTGATGAAAGACGCGCTGAATCGCGCCGGGAATCGGCGCGAAAATCTCGATCCACGCTGTCGAGTTGGGATGTGCAAAACCGATCCGCGCGGCCATCAGGAGCAATCGGTCGATCTTAAAATGCGATTGAAAAAAGCGATTGTGATGGCGGTCACCATAGCGCGCATCGCCGATGATGGGATGGCGAATATGCTTGCAGTGGCGACGGATCTGGTGTTGTCGCCCGGTGAATGGCATGGCGCGCATCAACGCATACCGCGCGGTTGCATATCGCCCCACCGGGTATGGCAGTTCAACGGTTCCCTCACACTGAAAACCTGTAACCGCATCAACAGGCGTCGTGGCATCGGGCGGACAATAGGCGTGGTGAATCCGTCCTTTATCCGGCAAATACCCGCGCACCAGTGCCAGATATTCTTTTTTGATCTGCCGTGCGGAAAACGCGGCGCCCAATGCGCGTGCGATCTCAGAACGAAGCGCGAACAGCACCACGCCCGATGTGCCGCGATCCAAGCGGTGAACTGGATAAACCCACTGCCCAAGTTGATTTCGCAACACGGGCATGCAACACATTGCCGACCCACTGCGATGGGTTTTATGTACAAACCAACCACTCGGTTTTTGAATGGCAACCAGATCATCGTCGCGATACAGGATGTCGAGTTTCAAAACCCATCTCTCCCCAGCGACTTATTGTTTTTGAACAACTCAAGACATCCATTTTTTGCCTGAATAAATACGGACGAATCCCCTGTCAGTCCATGCGGGGATGACTCCCGCGTTTTTATTTTTTGATCTCGATCAATTCCAGTTCAAAAATAAGCGTTGAATTTGGGGCAATTTGCCCGGCCTGTCGCGCGCCATAAGCCAGATAGGATGGGATATAGAGTTCCCATTTCGACCCCGAGGGCATGAGTTGCAGCGCCTCTGTCCAGCCGGGAATGAGCTTATCCACGCGAAACTGCGCCGGTTCCCCGCGGTCGTAAGAACTGTCAAACTGCGTGCCATCGAGCAGGGCCCCGCGATAGTGGCACAGCACCACATCGGTCTTTTTGGGTTTGGGGCCGTCGCCCGCCCTGATCACCTTGTACTGCAAGCCGCTGTCCAATGTCACGACGCCCTCTTTGTTTTGGTTTTCCGCGAGAAATGCCTCGCCGGCTTTTTTATTTTTTTCTGCCATCTTGTTGTGCTCCGCTTGTTGTTGTGCCCTTTGCTCTTGCTTCATCTCGATCAGAACTTTGAGGGCATCGTCAGGGGAAAGCAATGGGGGTTGCCCGGCATAGCCATCTCTGAAACCCTGTACAAACACGTCCAGCTCGATTTCCAGTTCCTGCTGTTTTAATTGCTCAGACAAATTTAAGCCCAGCGCGTAACTCTGCTTGTGGCGCGCGTTCTCCAGATCGACTTCTACAAATTCAGGTTTTTTTTCTGCTTGGCAACTCAGCAAGCCAGCGGCAACGCACATTGCAAAAAATCGCTTCATAAATAGTTCCTAAGAAAAATGGTGAAAAGCAACTCCAGATTAGCCCAGATGAAATCGCGCTTTGACCTCTGAGAGCACAATATCGGGAATATCCTCGGGGCGTTCAACAGCATAGACGCAAATGTGATCCGCAGCCGCGGCCTGTTGGCGAAACAGTTGGGCATCCCGATTTTGTGCCACATGGACAGCCGTGACCCGATTTTCACTGCGGATCAGAAATTGCATCAGGGCATCGAGATTGGTAATCTGCATATCTGTAATGAGAAAAATATCCACATGATTTTTGAGAAGCGGTTCCAAATCGGGCAAATGCAGCGCAGTGCCGCCGCCGAAATACCGACACAGCGCGAAAAACACGCGCTTTCGGTCCCTTGAAAAATCGAGCACCTCTTTCCCACCCGCCGGGGCGTCGCTAAAATTGTAAACGGCCACGCGCTTGCCCCGCCGCAAATACGCATCGGCCGCGCATCCGGCGCCCAAAACCGCGTGGGATATTTCTCGGCACGGATCGACCATACTGCCCGAAGAATCGACAATGACCACGCAATCGGGCACGCCATCGCCATCGCCGTGTGTTTCGCCATCCCGCCAGTTCCACATTTGGGAAATGCCCGGCATCACGCGACCAAAACTCGTCCACACGTCGAGGTGCTGAACGGGTTTGCCAATTTCCCAGGGCGAATGGGCATGCGGGTGCAACCCGCCCACTTTTTCCAGGGGCGCCGTTTGTACGGGCAAGCGGAATGCAGATGCGCGCGCCATATAAAACAGAAGATCGGCATCTGAAGGCGCGCGCGTGCCCCGCCCCATGTTGGGCATTGCATGGACATCTTCCAACTCGTCCTTAAAATCGCGCACCATCTCTCGAAACGCGTAAAACCCCCGATCGGCAAATCGCGCCAATCCCGCGGTGAGTTCGCCTTCCGAATACTGCTGCACATCCCCCATCATGCCACCTCGTCCATGCCCCTCATCCATCTCTTTGTCGATCAACGGGGCGATCACCTGTGCAAACGCCCGAAGGCTGTCGCCCCACTGCGGGGCATCTAGGTAGGGAATGCGCGCGAGTCGATCCACTTCGGGGCGATCTTCCACCCCCAAATTCTCGCCCCAAAGGCGCTGATACAATGCCCGAATCACGTCTGTCACCTCACCTGATGCCGCGTGGCGATACACTTCGGGCAACTTCGATGCGCGCTCGCGCACCGCATGGGTATCGACCACCACGTCCATGAAATACTCGACCACCTGCTTGACCAATGCCCCATCCAATAACACAGGCTTGAGCGCAGCGTATAGCTTTAAGTGCGTCTCAAAATCCCACGGACAAACCGCGTGATGCCCCACCCCGTGATCCAACAGCGCGGCGGTGGCGTCGTCTATGTCCATCACCTGCGCGAGCGCGGCCAAACGCGCGGCATTGAGCTGGATCACTTTGTCCTTCATCTGAATGCTCACGTCTTTGTCACCCATTTCAATCACTTCTGGCAGTGGCAATTCGGGAAACAGGTGACGTTGGCGCACTGCGGGCCAAACGCGCGGGATGATGTCGTTGAAATTCATAAGTCACTCGCCTTGGGGGAGCGGTGCGGGATCACTGGCGACTGAGCATCTGTTGACGGTGATAAATCGCGCCGCCTGCCGCGTTGCCCACCCCTCCCAACCGTCCGTGGATGTGGATTTCGCCATCTGTCATTTGCTCGCCGATGTATTTGCCGGCATTGCCCGACACTTCAATCCGCCCGCGCCGCATCCCCGCGCCCAGGTAGTGGCGAACATTTCCCTCAATGCACAAACACCCCCCCATGAGGGAAATGCCCGTGAGGTCGCCCAAGTTGCCCGCAATGGTCAGGGTGGCGCCTTTGCGGAGGCGATATCCCATCAGGGACAGGCGCAAATCGTGACCCGTGAGATCGAGATAGATCTCCGATGAACTGCTGTCGCAGTTGTAAATCCCTTGGGACGATGCGTTGCAAAAAGCCGACAAGAACAGGCCGAGGGGTTCCATCACAAAAAAAGCGTCGTCATTGCTTTGCAGGGCGTGCGCGCAAAACGCTTCAACATCGGGCATTTCCCAATCGATCTCACCCACGATCCGCCGCGCGGCAGCATAGGTGGATGCAATGGTCTTGCGATTGGCTCGCCAGATGCCCTCGCCCACGCATTCGGCGACGAGTGCGCGATAGGCGTCTGTCAGGCGATCCATTGCCGAAGCGTGAGCGGCGAGAATCTCATCCATGGGCATCACGCGCTTGGGGTGTACCTCGTCGGCGAACTCGGCGAACGGATTGCGCGTTGCCGACAGCAAACCGCTGACGCGCTTTTCGGGAGGCACTTCGGATGCGAGAACCCGATCAAATTCGCGAAATGGATTTTTTGGCATGGTGGCCTCGCGTTCTTACGAAAATCCTGGACGGCTCGGGTTGTGGCCCACATCGCGCATAATTTCCATGTAAATCGGATGTTCGCCCTGAACGGGTTTTACATCTTCGCCATTTACCATGCGGTTGGCCGCAATCAGCGCGGATTGGATGCGGTCACTCTGCTCGGTATAGCGTCGAAAAACCCGCCGAACCGCTTCGCGCGCCCTGTGGATGGGCAATACATCTTCGCGCCGGTCGTGCATCTCGCCTTCATCGCGCCATTGAATGCGGTGCGCGCACGCATAGGGCAACACCGTGTGGATGTGTTCGAGATCGACTTTTGTATCGCGCAACACCCAGGCGAGTGCCTGAGCGTAACGCCGCAGGGAAATGGGCAGGCGATTGGACGGACACGTTTGCACCTCATAACACAGATAGCCCGTGTAATGGCAGCCTTCGCCACAGACTTCATTCGTGCGTTTTTGCCCGTATTTGCAACAAAAAGACAACTCGGCCAAAAAGGTTCGCACAAAGGCACTGGCATCCGACTGAAAAGGCAACGCGCGCATTTCATTGCGAATAGACTCGCGTTCGGTTCGCCCCAGGGTGGGCACGGACAAACGCTCGGAAATCGCTTTCCCATACTCTGTACAAATCGCTTCCACATCGGCCTCAGCGTTGCGATTTATCAGACACGCCTGAAGGGCCTGCTCGCGTTGGGCATCGCGCAAGAGATATGCCGCGGATGGTTCGGTTCCGATCATCCACGACAAATTCGCGCCCGGATATTTGGATTCCACCATTACATCAAAGCGATCCAACAGGGGTACGACGATGGTATTCGTTCCGCGATCTTGATAATTGGCCGTTGCAAACAGACAGTATTCCTCGTTGATCCGCATCTGGTTCAAATACGTCCAATTGCCGCGGTCCACCCCGTTCAAAATCAAACTCTGCTTTGTTTCCGGCAAGCGATTGATTTCATCCACGACCTTGACGGGCAAGACGGAAAATGCCGACCACACCACGTCTTCTTCGCCGAGATTGAGCGCGCCGAGGTTGGGGCGCCCGACGATTTTCTCTTCGGTCTGTTCGGGATGGCCGCTCACCTCGGCTTCCCACACCGCGCCCAGCGGCATGCGATATAGCAGCGCGCCGATGTACTCTGCCGACGTTGTTTTGCCCAAGCCGGGTTCGCCCACAATCAAAATTTTGCCTCCCAACAACCCCGTCAGCGCGCTGAGCAGCAACGCGGCATTGTGTTTCTGTCCCTTAATCTCCAGATCTGCCCGATTGAAATACAACCGATCTTGGATAAAGGTCAGAATATCGCATACGATTGTCTGTAAATCAGTCATGTCTCTGTCAGTATCGGGATGATCAGGATTTTTTATTTTTTTGTTTCGACATGCTCGTTTCGCGTTGTTGCGCTTGCCGAAACACATGCTCGTTTCGACATGCTCGTTTCGACATGCTCAACGAGCATGAGCATGGTCACCGCACCCTGAGCATGTCGAAGGGTGTCGAAGGATTACACAGAATGCACTCACTTTCCCGGCTTCGCCTCACGCAACGCTCCGCGCCCGCGCTTCCGATCTTCGACCAAATCCCGCTCGCCAACGGTCGAGCCCAGCGCGGCGAACGCTGAACGCTATCGGCTATCCTTGCGGCTCAGCCATTCGACGGTGAGCAGTAGCAACGCGGCAAACGCGATCAGGAAAGTCGCCACGGCCAAGATGGTCGGGCTGATCTGTTCGCGGATGCCCGCCCACATCTGGCGTGGGATTGTGCGCTGTTCAATGCCGGCCATGAAGAGCACCACGACCACTTCGTCGAAAGACGTTGCGAACGCGAAGATCGCGCCGGAAATGACGCCCGGAGCGATCAGCGGCAGTTGTACGCTGCGAAACGTACGCAGGGGGCCAGCCCCTAGGCTTGCGGCAGCGCGCGTCAGGTTTGTATCAAAGGCGGACAGCGTAGCGGTCACTGTGATCACGACAAACGGCGTGCCCAGCGCGGCGTGAGAGAGGATCAATCCGAGGTGGGTCTGCGCGAGGCCCAGGTTGGAATAGAAAAAAAACATGCCCGCCGCGGAGATGATCACCGGCGTGACCATCGGCGAGATCAGCAACCCCATGGCAAAGCGGCGACCGGGCATGGCGGGGCTCGACAGTCCCAGCGCGGCGAGGGTGCCCAGCGCGGTTGCCAAGGCCGTGGCCAAGACGCCGATGATCAGGCTGTTGACGAGCGCGCGCGTCCACACGTCGTCTTCGATGATCTGCCGGTACCAGCGCAGCGAATACGCGTCTGCATTGAGGCGCAGCATGCCCTCGGTGAACGTAAAATAGGGTTCCGCATTGAAACTCAGCGGCACGATGACCAGGATCGGCGCGATCAAAAATGCGAAGACCAAGGCGCAAAAGCCCAGGTAGGCCATCCGCCCGATGCCGTGTGCGGGGATCATATCAGCCCAACCTCATGCGTTCGATGCCGATCAAGCGGTCATAAAACAAATAGAGCGCGCCCACGCATATCAGCAAAATGCCGCCCAGCGCCGCGGCCAGGCTCCAGTTGAGCGAGGTCTGCATGTGGTAGGCGATCATATTGGAGATGAGTTGCCCGCTGCTGCCGCCCACCAGCGCGGGGGTGATGTAGTAACCGATGGCGAGGATGAATACCAGCAGGCATCCGGCGCCCACGCCGGGCAGGGTCTGCGGCCAGTACACGCGCCAAAACGCCTGGGGGAAACTCGCGCCCAGGGAGGTGGCCGCGCGCATTTGAAGTGGCGGGATGGCGCGCATGATCGAGTAGAGGGGCAAGATCATGAAGGGCAGAAGCACATGGGTCATTGCGATCAGCGTGCCGGTCATGTTGTAGATCATGGCGATCCGATCACTATTGCCGATCAGCCCGAGTGCGACGAGCACGTCGTTGATCACGCCCTGGGTTTGAAGCAACGCGATCCACGATGTCGTCCGCACGAGGAGCGAGGTCCAAAAGGGAATGAGCACGAGGATTAAAAGCAGGTTTGAAACGCGCGGGGATGCATGCGCGATCAGGTGGGCGAGGGGATAGCCGAGCAAGAGGCAAAAGGCGGTGATGCCCAAGCTCACGACGAGGGTGCGCCACAAGAGGGGCAAGTAGATGCGGTACTCTGTGGGTTGGCGGGCGATGGAACCGTCGGGTAGGCGTTGCATGTCGAGGGCGTTCAAATAGTACCGCATGGTGAAACGCGCCCCGGCACTGCGGATCGCGTGCCATGTTTGCACCTCGCCCCAGGCCGCGTTCATGCCGATCATGGCGTCGCGCCAGGGGCCTGCGTCAATGCGTCGCAGCGTCCTCACGCTGCGCGTCAAGACGCTGCGAAGACCCGCGTGCACGCGGTTGACGCGGGTGGCAACCCGGCCCAGTGTTCGATCCTCATAAGCTTTGATCAGTTCGCGTGCGGCGGCTTTATAGACCGCCTCGTCGGGCGTGCCCGTTCCGTCCCATTGTCTCAGCAGATCGAGGGTCTCGGGCAGGGCATCGGCAACCACCGGATCGTAAACACTGCGCGAGAGCATCGTCGCTAGCGGCGCGATAAAAGTGACGCCAATAAAGGCCAGTAGCGGCAACACCAATCCCGCAGCGCGCAGCCGCGGGCGGAGGACGGTGGTTTTGATGTCTATTTTTGGTTTCATAGGTTAGTTTCGAGTTCGCGGCAAAACTCGTGACACTGTTGCGAGTTCTTTTGTTGTTATACGATGGTTTTTCTGTTCGCATAGGCTACAAGAAATGCAACAGCAGGCGGATCTCAGAGTTGACCAGATCCCGGATAAAGACCGCCAGCCAACGTCCTGTCTCCTCGCCGAAATGAGCATCGCTAAACCTATTTCTTGATCTATCAATGGTGTGGGCAATATGATTGAGCATAGTCAAGGCCTCATCTGGATAGTCCGCTTGGATTTGCCGTAGGTGATCGCGAACCACCCGAGATAGCCGAATAATTTCTTTTTTTTTGGCATGATCTGGTTCATGTTGGGTCACGAACGCTTTGAGGAATCCTTCCAGACAGGTATAGGCGAGGGTAACCGCACGCTCATATTCACCAATAGCAATGGCTTCATCAATGTTGCCAAGATATTGTATTAGTCTCTCAGCATTCCAAGCCTCTGGATTAATTGTTGGTATCGGCACTGCCGAGATTTCGCCAAGTTCGGCCTTTATTCCTGCTACTTGGTCCGGTGAGTGAGTCTGAATTTGGCTCAGTATAGCATTTATAATTTCAACTCTTTGCGTTTCTTCAAAACTGAGAAGAATGTCGTAAAAGTAGTCTTTTCGAGCAGTACTCTCGTCAGATTCCCTTCGTTGCTCGATATATTGTCCGTAGTCTGAAAAGTACGGATCAACTTTTCGTACTGTATCAATAAACCGGGGGCCACCAAAGTACAAGAGACCGGGTTCGTTTATGATTTCAAACAATCGGTTAAATACTCTTGCCCAGTCAATCATCTTTTGTCCTATATTATGGTTCGTATAACCGACTGAACAAGACTGTCAGGCGAAATAATTTAGCTTTGGGTAGTCCGAATTGATGCGACTATTCAGCGTCGGTTCGTTTGATTGCATTGGGCAGTTTACAAGCTAACTACTTGCTTAAATATGGATGAACTGGTATCCCTAATTCGCTGAGAGATATAGATTTGCGACTCGTTCTGCCTTTTCCTCAATGTATTTCAAGAACTCATCTCTTGCTACATCTTTTCCAGCATATCCATAAGAAATCGCCTCCCACGACGTGATAAAACGCTTGTAAGGTTTCTGGTTTCGAAAAAAAATAAGCGGCTCTGTAAGAGATACATCTATTGTGTAAACGACGAATATTTTTTTTTCGTTCCATAATGCTTCAAGATGAAGAAATAGGTGAGGATTGGACCAATCCGATAATGGCACACCATATCGTCTCAGCGTCAATTCGAACTTGTCCTTGGCGCGCTGTTCGGAAAGTATACCCTCAGCCGCCTCATTCATTACAACGCTGACTGCAATGCTGTTCAGACCTGAAAAGCATGTCTTCTCATCAGCGCTAAGTGCAACCGACTCGGCAACTTGTCTCTCCCACGCTTCCTCATAATGTGCGGGTATCTCAGCGGGCACTTCAACCCTCTTTATAACCTCTTTCTCTACCAACGTAGTGTCACGTAAGATAATCTTTTTCTCAACCAACACAGTGTCCATTACTACAATGGTATCTCGTAAGGTAATGGTATCTCTTACAGTAACAGTATCTACTCTTGCGCCAGAGAACCATGAGCCAGTCCCTCCCTTCTGTCCTGCGCGACCACAGCCTGTTATCAACATCAGGATTAGGGCGAGGGAGGAAAGGGAGATGATGACTTTTGGGCAGCGCGTTAATGTTTGTAGCAATTGGTTCATACACTATACCTATCGCAACTTTTTTGTATCGCTCAACCTGATTTTTTTTTTCATTCAACCAGATCTTCCAACGCCACGTCTAAAACGTTCGAGAGTTGGCGGTATAGATCTACTGTTCCGGACTTGTGGCCATTCTCGATCTGCGAAAGATATTCCTTTGAGACGCCTATCCGATCCGCCAGCATCTCCAGCGTGAACTCGCGGTGCTGTCGCCATGCCCTCAGGGGTGTAACGCCATCCAGGATTGCATTCACGATCTCGCCTGGAATGGTGTCCCCAGACTCATCTTCACGCAATGCGCGGTCAATGGCAGCGCAATCTGCGTCATCCTCCAGCAAGTCAATCATGCGGCGGTAATCCTCAATGGGAAGGACAACGTATTCGGGCTGACCGTCTTTCTCGATGATTTGCACATTCTGTTCGTTCATCTGTAAACCCGTCCTCTAGAAATAAAACACACTTCTCTCACCGAGCCAGCCAGGTGCTGAAGCGCTCGTTCATTTCATCGAGATGATCGCTCCACCATTCCCAGGCATTTCGCAGGGCGCGCCTGGCATTTTGCGGGTTGTTGGGCATGTGGGGGTTCATATCCACGCCCTTCTCGGCGTGTGTCGATATCAGCGGCTCCGCAGAATGGCGCGTGGGGCTGTAGGCGATGTAGCTACCGAGGCCGACCATGGATTTCGCTGTCGAGGCGAAACTGAGAAATTTTTTCGCGGTGTCGAGGTTCGGCGTTCCCGCGACAATGGCAAGCCCGCCCATGTCCAGTATCTGCCCATCCCAGACAATGACAAAGGGCTGATTTTCCAAAATCTGTGCATTGAAGATGCGCCCGTTGTAGGCCGTGGTCATCACTACCTCGCCATCGGCGAGCATTTGTGGTGGCTGTGCTCCGGCTTCCCACCATACAATGTGGTCTTTGATGGTGTCCAGCTTGCGGAAGGCGCGATCCACGCCTTCGGGCGTATTGAGCGTGGGATATACCTTGTTGAGCGGTACGCCATCGGCGATTAGCGCGAATTCCAGGTTCACCTGGGGGGTGCGGCGCATGCCTCTGCGTCCGGGGAATTTCTCAAGGTCAAAAAAATCGGCCATTGTGGTGGGTTTCTCGCCCGGGATATGCTCTTCATTGTAGGCGTATATGGTGGCGTAGAACAGGGTTGCCGGACCGCAATCCGTCGTCGTTCCGAGCGGAAAATCCTGCGCCGCAGGCGTTCCATTGGCTCCTGCTGGCAGCGAGGTGATCGGGATGCGTTCGAGCAGGCCCTCGTCACAGCCGCGCACTAGGTCGTGGACTTCCAAATCGACGACATCCCAATGCACATTGCCCGATTCAACCTGTGCGCGGATCTGCGCCAACCCGCCGTTGAAGTCTTCGAGATTGATTTTGATGCCTGTTTCAGCGGTGAACGCTTCGTGGTATCCCTTGACACAGGCGCGCGCATAAGAGCCTCCCCAGGAAACCACAGTCAGTGGTCGATCTTCCGAAATAGCATAGCCCGTGGTCAATATCGCCAGTGCGGTCAGTACCGAGATGCAAAATGGCTTTCTCTGCTTGGCGTTCACGTCGTATCCTCCTCGTCGTCCGGATCGAGCACTCGGCAGTCGGTCGGCGTCCAGCCGATGCGGACCATGTCGCCCTCTAAGACAGCACCGTGCCCCGCGGTGTTGGGAATTTTGGCGATGAAATCCGAGTGGTCACACACAGTTAAGCGCAAGCGCAGGTGGTCGCCCAAAAAGGTGATGTCCTCAACTGTTGCGTCGAGTTCGTTGGTGTATAGGCCCGGCTCGGGCGCAATGGCGACGCGCTCTGGGCGGATTGAAAGCGTGGTGGCATCGCCGGGGTCACAAGGCGCGACGCGCAACGCACAAATGGTCTGACCGCCGGTTTTCACTTCGCACAAGTCGCCATTTACGTTTGTCACCCGACCGTGCAAGCGGTTGTTTTCGCCGATGAAACGGGCGACAAACGAGCGTTTAGGCTCTTCGTAGAGGGCCTCGGGTTCGGCGATCTGTTCGATGTCTCCGTCGCGCAGAACCGCAATGCGATCCGACAAGACCATCGCCTCTTGTTGGTCGTGGGTAACGTACACGACGGTCACGCCGAGTTGCTTGTGGATGCGCCGAATTTCGTACTGCATTTCCTCGCGCAAGTGGCGGTCGAGCGCGCCGAGGGGTTCGTCCATCAGTACGAGGTCGGGTTCGAATACCAGCGCGCGGGCAATGGCGACGCGCTGTTGCTGCCCGCCCGAGAGTTGCCCAGGGCGTCGGTCTTCCATGCCGCTGAGGCGAACCAAGCGCAGGGTGCGAGCCACGCGTTCGCGGCACTGCTGGCGGTTGATCCCACGCACTGCCAGCGGGAAAGCGAGGTTGCCGCCCACGCTCATATGCGGAAAGAGCGCGTAATTTTGAAATACCATGCCAATGCCCCGTTTGCTCGGGGGCAGCGCGTGTACCGAGTGCCCGTTGATGCGGATAGTACCCGATGTGGGTACTTCAAAGCCGGCGAGCATCATCAGGCATGTCGTCTTTCCCGATCCAGACGGCCCGAGCAGGGTCAAAAACTCGCCCTTGTGGACGCTGAGATCGACATTGCGAACAACCATCGCGTTCCCGTCGTAACTCTTGCAAACGCGATCAAATTCAACGTAAACATTGTCAGTTGGGTTCATGTTGGCATCTTTAATTATTGGGGATTTCATGGAGAAAATAGGGCGGCGAGTGGCCACCGTCAAGCCCCAAGTAAATCGAAAACTTTTTGAATGTCAATGTCTTTCCACTTTCGCCACATCTCACACTGATGTATATTGAACTATCTGTTTTCAGCCCTTTGCCCAAGGCAACCGCAGAGGGTTGCCCCTAACTCTTTGTATCTGACCATTTTTGTATGTGAGGAGTTAAAATCGCATGCGGTACAAACGCGTTGTTCTCAAACTCAGTGGCGGTGCTGTTTCGGGTGCTTTGGAATCGGGATTTGACCCGGAAGCCCTCGAACACATTGCCGACGAAATTCTCGATCTCTACACGCGTGGCATTGAAATCGGCATTGTCATTGGCGGGGGCAATATCTTTCGCGGGGAACAGAGCGTGCGCTGGGGCATTGAGCGATCCGAAGCGGACAACATCGGCATGTTGGGCACGATTATCAACAGCCTGATGCTGCGCGGCGTGCTCAATGCCAAAAGCGATGCCGAAGTCCGCGTCATGACCGCCATTCCGATCAACGCGGTCGCAGAACCCTTTATTCGCTTGGTTGCCGCGCGGCATCTCGACAAAGGGTATATTGTCATTTTTGCCGGTGGCATTGGCAATCCCTTTCTCACCACCGACTACCCCGGCGTGCAGCGCGCCCTTGAAGTGCGTGCAGATGCCATTTTGTTTGCCAAACACAAAGCCAATGGCATCTATACAGACGACCCAAACAAAAATCCCAATGCCAAATTCTATCGCTGCGTCAACTACAACACCATCATCCGCGAAAACCTGGGTGCTCTGGATCAGTCCGCGGTGATTCTCGCCCGAGACCACCATCTGCCGATCCACGTCTTTGACTTTGAGCAAAAAGGCATGATGCGCCGAATTGTTGAAGGCAAAGACGTGGGCACACTCATCACCCAAACGCCCGAAGATGTCCTAAAAAAACAGTAGAAGCCATTCGCGCGTATCTCGTAGAAAATCAATATCTCGATCTGGAGACCCCCACATGAAACTCCTCGTCGTCGGCAGAGGCGGGCGCGAACACGCCTTTGTCTGGAAACTCGCACAGAGCACCAAAATCACCCGATTGTACGCGGCCCCCGGAAACCCGGGCATGGCACAGCACGCCGAATGCGTCGATATCTCGGACAGCGACCTTGAGGGCCTCGCAGCCTTTGCACAGCGAGAAGGCATTGACATTGCGGTAATCGGCCCCGAAGTTCCCCTTGCAGATGGCATTGTCGATATCTTCTCGGAACGCGGCCTCTCGGTCTTTGGCCCTACGCGGGCGGGCGCGCAAATTGAAGCGGACAAAGACTTTGCCCTTGCACTCATGCACAAATACGATATTCCAACCGGTGCTTACGAAACATTTGCGGATGCAAAAACAGCCCGCGAACGCCTCAAAGAATGGCAACACCCGCTCTATCTCAAAGTCAGCGGCCTCGCCGCGGGCAAAGGGGCGATTTACTGCGACACCCTGCAAGCGTCCTTCAAAACCGTAGATGAAGTGATGGTGGAACGCGCGTTTGGCGAGTCGGGTGCCAAACTCGTCGCCATGGAATTGCTCGAGGGCGAAGAAGCGTCCATATTTGGATTTTCCGATGGCGAAGACATCGTCTGCATTGTCCCTGCACAAGACCACAAAACCATTGGCGAAGGCGACGTGGGTCTCAACACGGGTGGCATCGGCGCGTACGCGCCTGCACCTGTCATCACGCCCGAACTCTTCGACGATATTGTGCGGCGCATTATGAAACCCACGGTGCGCGCCCTATCACTGGAAGGCCGTCCGTACAAAGGCATTCTCTACGGGGGCATCATTGTCACGGCTGACGGCCCCAAAGTCATTGAATTTAACTGCCGCATGGGCGATCCAGAAGCGCAAGTGGTTCTTCCATTGCTCAAAACCGACCTCGTCGATATTATCGCGGCGGTGTGCGATGGTTCGGTGGCGGCCCTCGACATTGAACTCGACGACCGCGCGGCAACCTGCGTGGTTATGGCATCGGGCGGATATCCCGAAGCGTACCAAACCGGCGTTCCCATTTGCGGTATTGACCGCGCCGAAGCCATGGGGGACGTGATGGTTTTCCACGCGGGCACGGCGTACAAAGACCGCCAACTCGTCACCGATGGCGGGCGCGTGGTCGGCGTGACCGCTATCGGCGATACGATCCAATCTTCTATTGCCCGCGCGTACGAAGGCGTGGGAAAAATTGACTTTGACAACCACTATTTCCGTCGAGATATTGGACACCGCGTTTTGGCGCGCCTGGATGCCTAAACGGGTCAGCGATACAAAATTTTGATCTCAGCCAACCAATTCAGCGGTTGGGCGTCATAACTTAAGTCTTTCCACAACACGCAGTAAAACAACCCGACATTTCTGGAGTGGCACCATGTCTTACAAAGCAGCGGTTATTGGTTTGGGGCGTATGGGCAGTACTTTTGACGACGAAATCACGCAGGGCGGGGCGATTTTTTTGCCCTATTGCCACGGACCCACCTATTGTGTACACCCGCAAATTGACCTCATTGCCGGGGCCGATCCCCACGATGAGCAACGCGCCCTGTTTGGCGAACGGTGGGGCATTGATCGCCACCACCTGTACACCAACCACAAAGACCTGCTCGAAAAGGCAAATCCCGACATCGTCAGCGTGACCACCACCGCGCGTTATCGCCCGCAAATTGTGCTCGACGCTGTGGAAGCCGGTGTCAAAGCGATTTGGGCGGAAAAACCCATTGCGTTTAGCCTTGAAGAAGCCGATGCTATGGTCGACGCCTGCCGGGAAAATCGCGTTGCCCTGGCCATCTATTGCGCGCGTCGCTACAACACCTATTTCAGTGAAACCCGCCGCATGATCGAAGCGGGCGACCTCGGCGATATTCTCCAGATCACAGCTTATGCTCAGTGCGGCCTGTCGCACAATGGCAGCCACGCCATTGATACCATTCGCTATCTGGCGGGGGGCAATGTCTCATGGGTCTTTGGAGAAATGGCGTCGGACGCAGAAGCCGCCACTGACAACGACCTGATGGGCAATGGCTATCTCGCCTTTGACAATGGCACGCGGGCCTATCTTCGCAGCACATCAACCGGTGTTGCCTCGTGGGAATTTGACATCATCGGCACAAAGGGGCGCGTCCGCACCTTATCGGACGCGCTTGAGTTTGAATTTTTCCAGCGCGTTTCAGGTGGCTTGCGCGGGCGGGGCATCCCGGCGCGGTCGCCCTTCCCGCAACCTGCACGGCCCGAAGGGCAGGGCATCACCGTTGTCAATGATCTCATTGACGCGATAGAAAACAGCCGGCCGCCGCGCTGCTCGGGGGCCGATGGACGCGCCGCGCTCGAAGTTGCCATTGCCCTGCGGGAGTCCCACCGCCAGGGCGGGGTTCGCATTGACTTGCCCCTTGAAGATCGGTCGCTCAAAATTTTCTCTAGCGAAACCCAAGCAGACCACACGCCTGCGCGGATTCGCCGGTTAAATCAGTAGGGACAACCCCCTGTGGTTGTCCGATCACCTTATCGCCAAAGGAGATTTTTATGGCAGAGCCAGTTGTTGGCATTATTATGGGCAGTTCATCGGACGAACCCACCATGCAAAAAGGCTGCGCCATTCTCGACGAATTCCAGATTCCCTACGATGTCACCATATCTTCTGCCCATCGCAACCCCGAACGCACCGCTGAATACGCCAGCACGGCAAAAGCGCGCGGCCTCAAAGTGATCATCGCAGGTGCCGGATTGGCCGCAGCACTGCCCGGCGTGATCGCCGCGCACACCGCGTTGCCGGTTATTGGCGTCCCCTGCGCTTCGGGCGCGCTCAATGGCGTGGATGCCTTATACGCCATTGTCCAGATGCCGCCGGGCGTTCCGGTTGCGACCGTAGGCATTGACAACGCGCGCAATGCCGCTGTGCTGGCAGCGCAGATCCTCGCGCTTTCAGACGAGGGACTGCGAGAACGCCTGCAAGCCTATAAAGACGCGCTGGGCGGATAACACCCTATCCATATCAAAATTGGTGGTTGTCATTGTGTTTGCGGAGGCTTCTTTTGACCCGGCAACTCTTTGTCTTTCTCGCACTTTTTTTTATCAGTTGTGGCGCTTCAAAAACAGATCGCGCGTCGCAAACCGGCCTTCTCGTGATTCCCGCGAGCGCGGAGGAGATTCTCGAGGCTATCGCACATGCCGATGCCGATGTCGTGCTCGTCAATGTCTGGGCGACATGGTGCCCCCCGTGTGTTGAAGAATTTCCCGATCTCATGGCTGTTTATCAGCAGTACAAAAACGAGGGCTTGAAGATCATATTTATCTCTGTCGATTTTGAAGACCACGCCGATGTCGCGCGCGCGTTTCTCAAAGCGCAGGGCGTTGACTTTCCGACTTACCTCAAATTGAGCAATGACATGGCATTCATCAACACATTAGACCCCAACTGGTGGGGCGCGTTGCCCGCCACATGGATATACGATAGCCAGGGCAACAAACGCCATTTTTGGATAGGGAGAGCTTCGCGCGAACACTTTGAAACAAAAATACGCGATGTGTTGACCCACTGATGTATCCACCACCAACCCACAGGAGGGAAGATCCCATGCGTAAATTGTACAACCCCTTAGCTATGGCACTCGCGGCAGCGATTGGTTTGTCGATGGGGCTCGATGCCGAAGCGGGCAAAAGCGAACCCCTCGCCTTGGGCTCAGAAGCACCCGCAGCCGACTTGCAGATGCAAGGCACCGATGGCGAGATGCACACCTTGGGCAGCGTGCGGGGGGAGAAGGGCACCCTGGTCATTTTTTCGTGCAACTCCTGTCCATGGGCGATCAAGTGGGAGAACCGCGTCGCCAGGATTGGCAATGCGTATCGAGACGAGGGTTTTGGCGTCATTGTGATCAACTCCAACGATCCCGCCCGCGTCTCAGAAGACAGCTTTGAAGAAATGGTCGCCCGCGCGAACACCCTGTCTTACGAATTTCCCTACGTGGCCGATCCCGCATCTCGCGTCGCCCGCGCCTTTGGCGCCAGCCGCACGCCCGAAGTCTTTCTCTTTGACGCCCATGGCAAACTTGTGTACCACGGGGCCATAGACGACAATGCCTCGGATGCCAACGCTGTGGAAGCGGCGTATCTCAAAGACGCGCTCGACGCATTGTTGGCTGGCGAAGCCATTGCAATCTCCGAGACCAAAGCCCTCGGTTGCAGCATCAAATTCAACAAAGGCTCCCAATAGCGTCGCCCCATTTTCAAACGAGGAGTTTTTTTAATGTCTTTTAAGTTTTCGCTGTTGGCCCTGCTTCTGGGGCCGTTTGTGTCCGGTGCTGCATTTGCACAGAAAACCCAAGGCCAGAACGGTTGGCTATTGGCGCAATTGGATGCCTTTGAAGCGCACATGGGCGCGGCAGCCAATTTTTTGTTTTCCGTATTTTTCTACGATTTTGGTTTGGGGATTCCCCTCATCATTTTCGTGTTGGTCGGCGGTGGTATTTATTACTCGTTTTATTTTGGTTGGATTTCACTGCGCGGCTTCAGGCATTCGATAGACGTGATTCGCGGGCGGTACGACAATCCGGATGATCCGGGGGAAATTTCGCACTTTAAGGCCCTCACCAGCGCGCTTTCAGCGACCATTGGCCTCGGCAACATCGGAGGCGTTGCGGTAGCGGTTGGCACGGGTGGCCCAGGTGCTGTTTTCTGGATGATCATTACGGCGCTATTTGGGATGTCCTCTAAGCTCGCTTCGTGTACGCTGGCGGTGATGTATCGCAAAATCCATCCAGACGGTCGCGTGTCGGGCGGCCCCATGTATTATCTCGAAGAAGGTTTGGGTGCGAAAAGGCTCGCCCGATTGGGGCGCACCTTTGCCGTTGTTTTTGCCCTCCTCACGCTGGGCGGTTCTTTTGGCGGGGGCAATATGTTTCAGGCCAACCAGACCGTTGAAATCCTCAGTTCGGTTTTTCCCGTTTTTAAGGGACAGATTGCCAAGTGGTTGCTCGGTATTGTGCTCGCGGCTTTTGTCGGCATTGTCATCATTGGCGGTATCAAGCGCATTGGCAATGTGACATCGCGCATTGTGCCATTCATGTGTGGGCTTTATGTCTTGACATCTGTTTTGATTATTCTCACCCACATCGCGGATGTGCCGGGGCTGATTGCCGAGATCGTCCGCCAGGCATTTACGCCGCAGGCGACATTTGGGGGCGCGCTCGGGGTGCTTATCATTGGCGTGCGACGCGCGGCCTTTTCCAATGAAGCGGGCCTGGGGTCTGCGGCCTTTGCACACGCTGCGGCAAAAACCGACGAACCCGCCCGAGAGGGTATTGTGGCGATGATCGGTCCGTTTGTCGATACCGTGATCATTTGTTTGATGACGGCCTTGGTCTGCATGATTACCGGGGTATACAACGATCCAGAATTTGCGGACAAGGGCGTATCCATGACCAGTGCGGCATTTGAGACCTTTATTCCGGGGGCGAGCTATGTGTTAGCCGGTGTCGTGATGCTCTTTGCGTATTCCACAATGATTTCGTGGTCCTATTACGGGGAGCGCGCTTGGGAGTATTTGTTTGGGATGGGATCCGTTCTGGTTTATCGCATTATATTTGTGATGTTTGTGGTGATCGGCTCGGTGAACACCTTGACGAATGTGCTCAGTTTCTCCGACGCCATGATCCTGGGCATGGCCTTTCCGAATATTGTCGGCGGCATCATTTTAAGCCCGCAGATCAAAGCCACGCTCAAGGAATACTGGGGCCGTTTGCAGTCGGGTGAAATGAAGGTGTATAAATAACTTAAGGGGTGTGGGTCATTGGGCTTGCGCGCGGTGCGCAGTCGCTCTGTTCGATAGCTTTATCTGATGGTTTATTGGGGTGTGATTTTTGATTTGTACAGGGGAGACGAGCAGCGATGGACTGGTTTTCTCAATACGGCTTTCTCGGCGGCCTGCTTCTTGCGGGTATTGTTCTCGGTGCGATTCCCGTTGTGTTGCCCTTGATCATTTCCCCGCGCGCGCGCGGGCGCAAATCCCACGACACGTATGAATGCGGCATGGACACCATTGGCAGTGCGTGGGTGCGTTTTGATATTGCCTATTATCTGTTTGCACTCATCTTTGTTGCATTTGAAGTCGATGTACTCTACATTCTTCCCATAGCCGTGATCTACGACACGGGGACCTACATCTGGCGCGACTTCATTGAACTGACGATTTTTGTCGGCATTCTGTTTCTCGCCATCGTCTATGCATGGAGCAAAGGCGTTCTGCACTGGAGAAGCCAATAATGGCGCAATCGGAACTCTCCCTCATAACAGGCGATCCCAAAGATATTGAAGACCTGCGCGGACAGGTTGGCCCGCTGGTACACATGGACATGCTGGAAAACCTGCTCAATCACGCCCGGGCCCGATCGCTGTGGCCCCTCACATTTGGCCTGGCGTGTTGCGCCATTGAAATGATGGCCGCAGGCGCGTCGCGTTTTGACCTCGACCGCATTGGCGCGGGTGTTTTTCGCCCGAGTGCGCGGCAAGCCGATGTCATGATTCTGGCGGGTACGATTTCCCGCAAAATGGCGCCCGCCATTCAAACCCTGTGGGATCAGATGCCTTCGCCAAAATGGGCTATTGCAATGGGCGGTTGCACCATTGATGGCGGCCCTTTTAAGTATCCCGGGCAATATGCCATTGTCGAAGGCGCGGACAAAATCGTGCCCGTCGATGTGTATGTGCCGGGCTGTCCGCCGCGCCCCGAAGCACTCTTTGCGGCCCTGTTTAAGCTGGAAGAAAAAATCAAAGCCGGAAAGAAATTTAACAGATGATCGCGCGCAAACTCTCTTTGCTCGTGCAGGACGCTGCCGATGTGCCATACACCGCGCGCGGTTTTCACATGCAGTACGCGGCTTTGCCCGGCCACCTCTTGCAGATCGCAGAGGCCTTCCTGTCCGAAGGTTTTCACCTCGAAATGATCACCTGTCAAGATCGTCGTGAAACCGACGGTATTTTCCGTCTGATTTATCAATACAACCCCTACGGCGCCCCGCAGCGGCACGTGATTCACGTCGACATCGCATCCGATGCAACCGCGCCGAGTCTGGCTGCGATTTTTCCCGCCGCGGACTGGTATGAACGCGAAATTTTCGACATGTATGGCGTCGCCTTTGACGGACATCCCGATTTGAAACGCATTTTGATGGAAGAAGATTATTTTGGTCATCCCTTGCTCAAAGACTTTGTCGATCCCCCCAATCCCTATCGCAGCGAGGAAGGCGCGTAATGGACAGCCGATTTGAGGTCGAGCAAGACCCGCACAGTCGAGATACCTATTATATCAACATGGGGCCGCAGCATCCCTCTACACACGGCGTCATGCGGATCAAACTGCACTTGGATGGCGAACGGGTCATTTCAGCAGAGCCCATTATCGGGTACGGACATCGAGCCCACGAAAAAATGGCCGAAAACCGCGACTACCTCCAGTTTTTACCCAACCCGAGTCGCGTGGATTATCTCGGCGGCATGATCTACAACGTGGGCTATTGTCAGGCCATTGAGCGCGCGATGGGCATTGACGTGCCCGAGCGCGCCGAATACATCCGCGTCGTCTGTAATGAACTCAACCGCATATCTAGCCACCTGCTCTGGCTGGGCACGTTCTCGATGGACTTGGGCGCGTTTACCCCCTTTCTCTACGCGTTTGACGACCGCGAAAAAATCCTCGATATCCTCGACCGCATCACCGGGTCGCGACTGACGTATTGTTACGCGCGATTTGGGGGCGTGAGTCTCGATGTCGATGATGTATTCCTCAATCGCGTGTCAAACTTTTGCACCTATTTTCGGGATCGGCTGAAAGAATACGAAAGACTCGTCATTGGCAATGTCATCTTTCGAGAACGCACCATAGGCGTGGGTGTCTTCGCGCCCGACCTCGCTCAAAAATACGCCATCACAGGCCCTTGCCTGCGCGCGATGGGCAATGCCCACGATGTGCGTAAAGATGAACCTTATGGCATCTATGACCGATTTGACTTTGACGTGCCCGTTCAAACAGAAGGCGATTGCTTTGCTCGCACGCTCGTTCGCATGGAGGAATTGCGCCAGAGCATTCGCATTGTCGAACAAGCCGTAAACAGCATGCCCGATGGCCCTTTTGTCGCTGCCCGAGTGCCCAAACGCATCCGGCCGCCCGAAGGCGACTATTATTTTTGCGTGGAATCGCCGCGAGGCAACTTTGGCATGTACATTGTCAGCGATGGCAGCGACATTCCCTTTCGCCTCAAATTGCGAACCCCATCGTTTTCACACATATCGGCCATGCCTGTGGTGATGCCTGGCAACTTGCTGGCCGATGTCGTGGCCATTCTGGGCAGCATCGACATTGTCGTGCCCGAAATAGACAGATAGCGGGGAGAAGCAACCGTTGATCAGGGCGCAACTCAAACGGCCCATCCCCTCAGTTAGATCGCAGAAAGGAAGATCCGATGACCAAGCTCAAAGTTGGCGTTCTCGGCGCGACCGGCATGGTCGGGCAGCGCTTTGTCACCTTGCTCGCCGACCATCCCTATTTTGAAATTGCCGCTGTTGCGGCTAGCCCGCGCTCTGCCGGCAAAACGTATCGCGAAGCCGTGAAAGGCCGATGGACGCAACGCGACATTGCCATTCCCGCAACCGCATCCAACCTCGTCGTACAGAACGCGCAGGCGATCAACGCCATCGCGTCTCAGGTTGATTTTGTCTGCTGCGCGCTCAACATGGAAAAGGGGGATATCTACAACCTCGAAGAAAATTATGCGAGGGCGGAAACCCCGGTCATTTCCAATAATTCGGCGCACCGCTGGACACCCGATGTGCCCATGTTGCTGCCAGAAATCAATCCGCAGCACGCGGAAATCATCCCGGCGCAGCGCAAACGCCTGCACACCCAACGCGGGTTTATTGCCGTCAAGCCCAATTGCTCCATTCAGCCTTATGTGCCGGCGTTTCACGCATTGGCAGAATTTGGCCCCTCCAAAGCTCATGTATGCACATATCAAGCGATTTCCGGCGCGGGAGAAACCTTTGCGTCATGGCCGGAAATGGCGGACAATGTCATTCCCTACATCGGCGACGAAGAAAACAAAAGTGAAAACGAACCGCACAAAATCTGGGGCGATATCGTCAAGGCCGAAATCGTGCCCAGGCGGCGTCCGATCATTTCTGCCCAATGCGTTCGCGTGCCCGTCACCGATGGACACATGGCAGCCGTATCTGTTTCTTTCGACCAAAAACCTGGTCCTGAAGACATCCTTTGGCACTGGCGGAACTTCAAAAGCGACCCCCGAGCAGCGGGCCTTCCCTCCTCGCCCAAAACATTTTTGGCGTACATCGCAGGCCATGACCGGCCACAGACGCGATTGGACCGCGACGCGGAAAATGGCATGGGCATTACACTCGGCCGTCTGCGCGAAGACTCCATTTTTGACTACAAATTCATCGCCCTCAGCCACAACACCGTGCGCGGTGCAGCAGGCGGCGCCGTCCTTATGGCCGAACTTTTGACGCGAGAGGGGTATATTGACGCGAAATAAACTCCGCTTGGGCGAGGGCAATATCGGCGCGGCAACTGTCACCGCCAGGCAACCACAGGCGATTTTGTGGGTAAAAAAATTAGTGGGCGAACTGCTTTGAAAATTTCACGGGTTTCAAGAGTTCGCCCACTTTTGATCAGAGATTGGGTTTCAATCATTAGCCAGTCTATAACTGCCTAAAGTCTCGTGGATTAAATTTTGGTTTTGCCCTCCAGCGAGAGAAGTTTATCGCGCAACTCGGCGGCGCGCTCGAAATCTTCGAGGCTCACGGCTTCGCGGATCTGGTCGCGCAGATCCTGTGACGGGGATTTAGGGGCGCGGGCATCGCGTTTGCGGCGAATCTCGTCTGCCCATTCATGGAGGAAGACGATTTCTTCACTTTCTTCGACGAGGTCGGGCCGATCAAATTCCCTAAAGAAGGATTGGAGTTCGTCGATGCCTGCGTCAATTTTTGCCAGTGCCATATCATGGGCGTGGCTGTCGAGATACATCGACACTTCGGCGCGCACGCGGTGCCCAATGACAAAGGGACGATAGTGCTCAAACGCCAGACGGTCTTCCTCATCTTCCGCGTATTTTTTGACAAAGTCAAAGAGGTTGAGATTTCTTTCCGCGTCTTTTTTTGCGTTGAAGTAGTCGCCTATTTCGAGAAAGCTGATGCGGCGATGATAATATTGGAGAGCTTCCATTTGGAGGGCCATGCAGGCTTCCGTGTCGAGCGAGAAGTCTTTTGCACCGAATTTTCGCGCTTGTGCTTTGTAATAGTGCAAGAGCGATTCATAACCGTAGGGACGTTGACCGTCGGGGCGGCCGGCGACACCCATTTGTAAGATGCCCATTTCAATGCGGAGTTGGATTTTTTTGCGACCATCCTCCCCCGTAATTTTGCGAACACACAATTGGCCGGGTTCACAAGGCCAGTCATCCAGAAGTGGCTGAATATCCTTACTCATCGGTGCGTATCCTCCATTTATGGATTGGCTGTCAACAAAGAAGCTCAAATCATTTTACGCTAATCACCTGTCATTGTCAAGGGATTTACAGTTGGCTATCAGTGGTCGGGGGATCCCCAAAACTCTCTCTGTCTTCCTCCCACGCTCGCCTTTGGGAAGGGATAGACGGGGCTGAAATCTAAAAGTTGCTGACCACTGATACGCCTAGGTCATTTGCCGTTTCAACCGTGTTGTCCCAGGTTTCGTCTTCAATAAAGATGCCTTCAACTTCTCGTTTGGCGCGTGTGTCGTGTTCAATTTCGCCCGGGAGATAGATTTTGTCTATGCCGGGTTGGGTGCGTGAGGACTTGACCCAGTTGATGAGCCGGGCGATTTCGTTGAGATAGTCATCGAGGTCAATAAAGCTGTCAATTTTGATGGCAATGGCGATATAACCGCTACCGCCTCGCGTGGGGTGTTCTGAACTGCATCCCGCCCACGAGAGGCCGCCCGCGATGGCGTCGATCATTATGCCCAAACCATATCCCTTGTGTCCCTGAGACCCGCCCAGGGGCAGCATTGCCACGTCGTTCCCCTTGAAGCGATTGGGATCGGTCACCGCGTTGCCGTCTGCATCAATGAGCCAGTCTTCGGGCGTTTGCTGCCCGCGCGCGCGATACACATCTACTTTGCCGCCGGCAGACATGCTGGTGGTGATGTCGAGCATGAGCGGAGGGCCATGGGGTGTAGGGGCACTAAAGGCAAGGGGATTGGGCGGGAGGCGCCGGCCCGTGCCGCCAAAGGGGGCGGTAAAACGCCCGCCACCGTTGAGCATGAGCAGGCCAATGCAGTTGCGTTCAGCCGCTTTGGGTGGGTAATCGCCCAGGCGACCGATGTGACTGGAGCGGTGAACGGCTACGGCGCCAATGGTGTGCATGAGCGCGCGGTCTGTGGCCATTTGCATGGCTTTGTGGGCAACGACAATACCGATGGTGCGTTCGGCATCGATGACGGCTGAGACGGGCGTTTCCCGAACGATTTTGAGTTCGCGCACGGGTTTGATGTTGCCGGCGCGGATGCCGCGAATGTAGCCCGGTGTGCGGATAACACCGTGAGAATCGTGCCCGTAGAGGTTGGCGTCCACAAGGTGATCGGCTACGATGTGGGCCTGATCTTCGGGAAATCCCGCAGCACAGTACAGATCGCGTTGCAAGGTTCGGAGGTGCGTCGCGTCAATGATGGGCATACCGTGATGTCCTTTCGGAAAAGATAAAAGAAAAAGGTTGCAACTCTACGGCCTATTGCAGGGCTTGACGAACCCAGTCGAGCGCGGAAAGGGGCATAATGCCGTAGTTGTAGAAGGCGAATTTGGTCACGCCCTGTTCTCGGGCCGCTTGGAGGTTGGCGCGAAGGGTTTTTGCGTCGGGTGATGCGGGTGGATAGGCTTGAAGCCCTACGACGAGTTGGGAGGTGCTCTGGAGTATGGGCAAAAGTTCCGCGACGCGCGTTTTGGTGCGTTGCGGGTCGGCGGTGTAAGAAAGGATTTCTACACTGTCGGCAATTTGTGCAATGGCTTGGGGATTCGCGCCTGTAATTTGTGGGTCGCCCATTAGGATGTAGGAGAGGGGCACATCAACAGCCGCCTTGAGTTCGCGCACCAGGGATGTGACAACCTCTTCGCGCATGGTGGCATAAGCCTGAAGGCCAGGTATTGTGCGGTTGAGTGCGCCGGGTGTTTCTCGAACCGGTTGACCGGTTTCAAAGGCCGTGCGAATTTTCGCCGTGACAGCTCGTTGTAATTGCGCCATGTCGATATCGGCTTCCACAGCCCGTTTTTTGCAGGCATTGCAAAAACAAAGTGAAAAGAGATAGTGTCCGCCAGAACCCAGATCAATGCCGTGTTTGGCGTGATAATGCAGATGGCCCCAGCCGGCGTAAGCGAGCGATTCGCATTCGAGGAGTGAGATGCCATAGTTGTGGACCAAGTCGCGGGAAAGTGCGATGGCAAAGGCGCGGACATCGGGATTTGCCGGGCAGAGTGCCGATGTGCTGATGTCACCTGTGCAGCGCACTTCGGCACATTCTGGATGTGCTTGTGCCTGATGGGAGTTGTGAAAAAAGACGGTCCATGCGTTGAGGTTTATACCCGCGGATGATGCCGCTTTCACGGCTTCTCCCCACCAGTTTTCGTTTTGCATCAAGGGGCTAACGCGCGGTTTGATCGCGCGGTAAAGCGATTCCTGGGGCTGAAAATAAATCGCTGCCTGCGAGACCTCAAGGGTATTGTTAGCAGGCAGGTGGGGGCGCAGCATGTCGAAGGTGTGATACGCCGATGCCAAGTTGATGGCATTGAGTTTGACGTCTTCGCGCAAGTTGCGAAGCACCGCGTCATAACCTTCGTCGCGCAAATCCCATGGATAGGTCCACATCGTGGCGTCAGACATTGGGAGGCTCCTTTAGACGGGTAGATGCGTTGAGCGTTTCACAGCCATGGTATTTTCATTTTGCACAATTTCAAAGCAATTTTTGAAAAGGGTTGAAACGGAATTGACTTTTCTGTAAAAATATAGTATAACCTGTTCAGCTTGATGAATCTGCGCGCAGGCGTAGCCTACAACCATGCGTTGCGTCGCGAGTAATCGACGGGATGGGGGGCAACTGCGATAGCAGTACATCAGCGGAACGAGGTGGCAGGCGAGTTGCTTTCACACATAACCCCAGAAGTGGTCAGATGCTGACAACTAACAGCCCTGACCGAAGCGACGGGACAATTGGGATGGTGATATGGGGTTGGGCGGGCGAACAACTGAGAGGATTGAATGGCAAAGCTCGGATTGGGTGTGATTGGATGCGGCAATATGGGCGCGAGTCTGACGGCTGGCGCGCGAGACCTGGATTGTGCTCGGGTCGTATGCGTAAGTGATGTGGATGGTGAAAAAGGCCGTGCCCTGGCCGAGAAAACGGGCTGCGATTACGAGGTCGATTATCATGCTATGCTGGCGCGCGACGATGTGCGCGCCGCGTTGATTGCCACGCCGCCGTTTTTACACGTTGATCCCGCAGTCACAGCAGCCCGAGCAGGCGTGCATGTGTTTTGCGAAAAGCCCATGTCGGCGACGCTCGCGGGGTGCGATGCGATGATCGCTGCGTGCGAGAAAGGCGGCGTCAAATTGGGCATTGGCCTGGTGTGTCGCTTTCATGCAGTGCATCGCAAGGTGCGCGATTTGGCGCGTGGAGGCGATTTGGGCGCGCCCTTGTGTTTGATGGTGCATCGCTTGGGCGGCGGTTGGAGTGGTCAGTGGGCGGCAACGTGGCGAGAATCAAGGGCAAAAAGTGGTGGCACCTTGATGGAAATAAATGCCCATGAAGTTGACTTTATGCGTTTTGTCATGGGCGATGCGGAATCAGTTTGTGCGATGGGGGGGCAGTTTGTGCAAAAAGAGACGGATTTTCCAGATGTGGCACTCGTGTCCATCCGATTCAAAAACGGTGGGGTCGGTGTATTGCATTCCAGTCAGGCAAGCGCGATCGGGAGCTATGGCGGGCGGTTGGATTGCGCCGAGGGTTCGGTGGTTTTTCCATCGTTGTGGGGCAGTGCGAGGGGGTTGTGCTACAAGCGATACGACGGTGATGAGATGGCGGTTGCCGCGTCGGATTTATCGCAAGATGAAAACCCGGTGAGCCAGGAGATTCGCGCGTTTTGCGAGGCCGTACTCGCGGGCGATGATCCCCCCGTGTCTGGTGCAGATGGTCGGGCAGCCGTGGAGATTGCGTTGGCTGCGTATCAGTCCATTGAAACAGGTGAAACAATTGAACTTCCTTTTGTGGAATGAAATGCGATGGCGCGAAAATTTGAGATTCCAGTTTTTTACAAAAGCCCGATCATTTCGCGGGTCAAAAGAGCGCGGCAAATAGCTGATCCAAAAAAGCGCGATTTGCAGCCATCGGTGCTGGATTTTGGGCCTGTGCGATTTTTTTTGGCGCGGCATTTTGGGTTCTGTTTTGGCGTAGAAAATGCCATTGAAATTGCGTATCAAACCTTGGAATCACGAGCGGGTCGGCGCGTGTTTTTCTTGAGTGAGATGATTCACAATCCCAGTGTGAACGCGGATTTGCAGAATCGCGGCGTGCAGTTTATGTTTACGCCTTCTGGCGAACAACGCGTTTCGTGGGATGTGCTCGTGCCCGAAGATATCGTGGTGGTGCCCGCTTTTGGTACGACTGTGGAAATTCAAGAAGAATTGGATCGGCGAGGCATTGATCCCTACAAGTACAATACCACATGCCCGTTTGTCGAAAAGGTGTGGAAGCGCAGCGCGCAATTGGGGGATGGGGATTATACCGTGGTCATTCACGGAAAGGCCACGCACGAAGAAACTCGGGCGACGCTTTCACACGCGGTTCAGAATGCGCGGGCCGTGGTGGTGCTGAATTTGAAAGAGGCGCGCGTTTTGGCAGATATTATTCGGGGCACACGCGATTACGATGTTTTTGAGCGGCATTTTAGGCACACGTGCTCGGCGGAATTTGACCCTAGGCGCGATTTGTCTCGCTTGGGTGTGGTGAATCAGACGACGATGTTGGCCACTGAAACGCATGAGATTGCCCAGGTCATTCGCGGCGCGCTCATAGACCGGTACGGGGCAGATCGCATCGCAGACCATTTTGCAGACACATCGGACACGCTTTGTTATGCGACCAACGAAAATCAGAATGCAACCTATAAACTGATTGAGCAAAACGCAGACCTCGCCCTCGTGGTCGGGGGATACAATTCTTCGAATACATCGCATATTGTGGAATTGTGTGAAAAAGCCATGCCGACATTTTTTGTGAAAGGTGCTGAGGAATTGATTTCAAAACGCGAGATTCGACACTTTTCTCTGACTTTGCGCGAAGTCGTGATTGCCGAGAATTGGTTATGCGATAAAAAACCTTTGGATATTGCACTGACCTGTGGGGCCTCGTGCCCCGACGCGGTAATGGACGGTGTGCTGTTGCGCGCGTTGTCATTCTTTCCCGATGCGCGGGATGTGAACGATGTGCTGGCATCCCATACGCCCTGCCCTGGCGATTGATGTAAACGCCATTCCGCAGTCGATCAAACCTCGTCGCTACAAAAAAGCCTGCATAAGCAGGTTTTTTTGTTGGAAATTATGGATTATATATGTCCACATCGACGGCTTTTTGTGGTATTCATATCCCATCCAAGTGACTGACGACGCGGGCGGCGGGAAGTGGAGGTGCTGATTATTCTGCCTCCAGTGCTTCCGGTGCCAGTTGATACCAGAACACCTCGCCGGATTTGATGCGTCCCCATATCCGATCATCTCGGCACAGGCTAGCTATGGCAGCATAAGCGCGCCTGTCCGTAAACCGCGCCAGGAACCCCGCGTTGCGAAGAGCCCGGTTGGTGTCGCGTCCATTGGCGGTGAAGGAGACCTCCACGGCGATGTAGCAGGTCGCGCCGTTTGGGTCAACCGCTTCTATGATCAGGTCAGCCCGGCGGAAGCTACGCAATTCATTGGTGGGCAGATCTGCGGTGTCTGCGTTATCGATCAGGTCCCACAAGTCGTCTTGGGTGAGGGTTTTCGTCCGTCGCAAACCCATGTCCCTCGCGGTAGCGGTCACCTCTTCAAGGGCGACATTTCTGGCATGGGCGCCTCTTAGGATGCCGATATCATTTTGGAGTGCGTTAAAGCGCTTGTTCGTGGCTGCGACAAACGCGGCGAATTTTTCGGGCAATTCGACCAACTCGCGGGTGAGCAGTCGCGCTCGCAGGGCAGTGACCCACTCGGGTTTTTTGTCCAGCACGAGAATGAGGTCTTCTATGGTATTGATGACGGGCATATCTTTTCCTCAATGGCTATTTTATACATTGTCAAATCCGCGGAGTGCTTGGAATATTGTACATGAATCGGGCGACCACTTAAATGCATCCCCGCTCACGGCGCGTGCGTTTCTTGAACGGAACATTCTCCGATCATCTAAACCTATCCCACTGGTCTTCTAAAGTCAAGTACACAGATCGCGTCCAGACATCTTTACGGCTTTTTGTGGTCCTTGCGCCAGGCTCGACCGATGGCGGCTTGGATCCTTTGCTCAAAGTGTCGAATCTGTGCTTGTGGTCTAATCTTCTGGGAGCTTTGGAAATAACAGAGATGCAACAAACAGACAGATGATATTCTTCGCGTGACTTGGCGCGCTTTGTGGATCATCTTATGAACTGCTGACTTCGGCGAGTGGCTACTGAGCCTGTCGAAGCACTGTCGAGTCGTCGTAGTTGTACACTGCTTCGCGGAATAATTTTTATGCCAATTCTGCCATTGGGCCAATTGCAACGAGCGCGGCATCCGCGTCGAGGGGATATTGTTCAAGGTAGGAGGCAATGCGTTTGGGGGTGACGGCATCGATTTCAGCGCGTTCTTCCGCGAGGGTTTTGAGCGGGGTGTTGGTGCTCAAGTTGCCCACGATTTGGGAGAAGCGCGAAAGACCGTTTTCGCCGCTGCATATCATCCCTGTGGCTTGTTTGGTTTTGGCGCGTTGAAGCGCGTCGTTGTCAATGCCGTTTTTTAAGTCTCTCATTTCGCGTCGCACAATGTCGAGTACTTGGCGGGCGTTTTGCGGATCGACGGACAGATAAACGCAAAAGAGCCCGGCATCGCTAAAATTGATGTACTCTGCCGACGCTTCATCGGCCAAGCCCTGTTGAATCACAGACCAGTACAGGCGGCTGTTGGTCGATGCGCCCAAATAAACAGCGAGCAGATCGGCGGTGGGGGCGTGATCGTCAGATGACGGCGGCGCGGGAAGCGCGAGTGCGATGTGTTCGCGAGCCACACCCTCGCGTTGCACAATGCGTGTTGACGGGCGGAAAATTGGCGTGGCCTGTTTGCGGGCATGATCAGACCCACGCCAGTTTCCGCAATGGGCTTCAACCGCGCGAGTGATCTCCTCTCGGTCAAACGCGCCCGTGATGACAAAGGTGAGGTTGTTGGGGACATAGCGACGCCGATGGTATTCTGCCATGAGATCGCGGGTGATGGATTTTACGGTGTCCTCTGTGCCCAACACGCTTTGTCCCAGTGGATGATCGCCAAAGGCTTCTTGAATGAGATCGTCGACGATGAGCACGTCGGGTTGGTCGTGATACATGGCAATTTCTTCGAGAATGACCTGTTTTTCCATGTCAAACTCATCCGAAGGCAAATTGGCGCGCATCATATCGCTGAGGATTTCAATGGAATCGATCGCCCGATCGCTTTGCACCCAGTGAAAGTAGGCCGTGCCCTCCCACCATGTGTAGGCGTTCCACATGGCGCCTAGGTCATCCACGTCGAGCGAGAGTTGCTGCCAGTCGCGCTTGGGCGTACCCTTAAAACACATGTGTTCGAGAAAATGCGAGATCCCCAACAGGTGTGGGGCTTCATCTCGCGATCCCGTCTGAATAAAAAAACCCAGTGCAGCCGAACGAATGCGCGGAATGGTTTCAAAAACAAGTGTGAGACCATTGTCCAAGGTATGGGTGGAAAAGGGTGAAGACATGAAAAACTCCTGTAGCATTGAGTATTTAGCAGTCAGCCTCTACCCATCCGGGAATGGGGGACTGGATACAAAGCAAGGCGACCGCAACATCAGGATAACTTGACAGCTAAAAATGCGAATAAAGAGTTAAAAGCAACGCCCCTATTGGACGCCTGCTTCAAGCATTTAGGCGTGACGAGCACCCATCGTCATTGCGGCATGCTCAAAGCCGCCACGCGCCAGGCGCAGTTTTTTGCGCCCAACACCACAACGCAGTAATCCCGTTGTCTTTTCGTCATGACCGATGGTGAGCCTACCGCGTGCAAGTGCGCCAGGATTTCAACCCTTAATTCGCATTAAAAGCTTATAGCTTCTTCGCCAGTGCAATAGCTTCATGCTCGGGCAGATAGGGTACATCGGTGCGATCCCAACTGCGTCTGCCGGCAACACAGTGAATGCCCATGAGTTGTCGTTTTTGAGGAGTGTCGGCCCAGGTGATAATGCTTTGCGGCGGAGGGCTGGCGATCCATTTTTTTACGAAAAAAGGCATATAACCATAGATGACCAGGCGCCGATCCCTCGAGCTGGTATTGGCGCATCCAGTATGCCAGCAGACGACGTTCCACAGCACGGCATCACCCGCATTGAGAGCCATTTTTTTCATGTTGGGCATGGTTTCCAATGCCTTTCCCGAATACGCTTCTTTGGGCGGATAATGCGGGTTTTTGTGTGTACCGGGTACAAGGGAAAAACACCCCATGTCTTCATCTTGGTCGTCGAGAAAATAAAAGACTTTGATTTTGAGGGTATATTGCGGGTGTGTCCACGGGGGCCAATCCCGATGCCAAGTCGTGTGCGCGGCCGTGCCCGCATGGTGATTGTGATAAAGCATTTCCATGACCTGATAATCGGGCCCAACGATGTTTTCGACAAAGGGGATCACTTTGGGATTATTGGCCAGATCGAGAACAGTCGCGTCTGTGTCGAGGTCTGGACGAATGGTATGCGCGTGCGGCCCATTGCCATAGCCGTTTCGGAATTTGCCTAGGCGAAGTTCTTCTTCTCTCTCGGGTCGAGTTTCTGCCTCGCGGCACTTAAAAGCCCGGCGCACGCGGTTGAGACCAATGGGTTCAATGGCGTTTTTGATGACGATATAGCCATTTTCGTCGTAAAACGCGCGTTCTGCATCGGTCAGTGGAGAGTGGTTTGCTGCGCTGACAATTGCCATGAGTTTACTCCTAAAAGTAGGTGTTAAATAACGAAAAAAGTTGCAAGTGCTGGATCGCCAAAAAACAGAAGTTAGAACGGGATTCTGATCCTCAATCGCGTCCATAAGTTTGGGGCAATCCCGTAAAATCTCTCACGAGAATTTATGCTACAAAGACACTGAAAGTCGTTAATTTTTGTCGAGGGGGCGAGGCCCCAAAACCAGCAGTGTGCTGGGCGTTGGGGGAAATGTTTCGACATATTGCGGAATCTGATCGAGGGTGACGGCATCAATCCGGGCGGCAATTTCATCAATGGTTCGCACGCGGCCTTCGAGGAATAAGCTTTCGATGAGCCTTCCCGCGCGGCCTTCGGGCAGATCTCCCAGCGTGAAGAGGCGGCCTTTGAGCACTGTTTTGGCGCGCGCGAGTTCTTCTGCGGTGACATCTTTGCACAGTCGCATGAGTTCCGATTGACAGACATCGAGGGTTTCTTGGGCGCGGTCCGCTGTGGTGCCTGCATAAACGGCCATCAGACCGCCCCCGCGGTAAGCTTGATAAAAGGCCGACACGCTATAGGCCAGGCCGCGTTTTTCGCGGATTTCTGTAAATAATCGGCTCGATCCACTGCCGGAGAGGATGGCAATGGCGAGTTGCCCTGCATAATAGAGGTCGTGGCCTCTGGGCACACTGCGAGAGAGCAGGCAAATATGGGCTTGTTCCGATGGTTTGTTGTGGTGTACACTGCGGTCGGCAACAGCGATCGGATGCGGTTCCAGGTGGTCGGGAGATTCGCCTGCCCAGTCGCCAAAAACATCGCCAATGGCCTCGATCATGGTTTCGGCGAGCAAACCGCCTGCGACCGCAATGAGCAAATTGGATGGCTTGCAGTACACATCCCAATGGCGGCGCACCTCCGCAGGCGCGATGATGGATACGGTATCGGGTTCACCGAAGGGGGTTCTGCCCATTGGCGAGCCGAGCCCCGCTTTGTAGGCCATGTAGAGGGCCTGTTGTATGGGGTTGTCCTCTAGGCGTTTGAGTTCTTCGAGGGTGATGGTTTTGGCGATCTCGACTTCGTTATCGGGAAAGGACGCGCTGCGAAAAAGTTCGGCGTAAAGTTCAAGCGCGGGTTTGACTTTGTCGGGCAAAACTTGTGCCAGAAAGGCGGTGTGTTCGACAGATGTCGAAGAACTGCGTCTGATACCCAGACCATCAAAGGCGTCGAATATGGCGCGTGCGTCGCGCATGGGCGTGCCCTTAAAAAGAACATCTTCGGCAATGCGCGCGATGCCCAACCTGTCGTTGGGATCGTCTTTTGCACCAAAGGTAAAGCAGAATGCAACAACGACCGATTGTGCCCCAGGCATGGGTTCTACAACGACGCGAATGCCATTGTCAAGGGTATGGATTTTGGGCATGGACATAAGGACCTCGGATGAAAAATCAAAAACAACCCCAGCACAAGCGCGCTGCAGGCAGGCGTTGCCACACCCGACAATGCGCGGGTATGCACGCAGATGAAAAACTGATGTTGCACAGCACTTCGGATAAGCCATCACATAAGGACGTATTCGCACCGAGTGTTTATGGATAACAACATGGGAACATCTTGTCAACGAATATCCATGCGATCTTCAAACGCGGTGCGAATCTACGAATCATTTGTCTTTCAGGAGGTCATTTTTTTATGATCGTCAAGGTCGAAAATTTGCGAGCGTTGTGCCAGTCCATCCTGATGGATCGCGGCCTCGGCGCGCAGGACGCGCGCATTGTGACAGATATTTTAATCGAAGCGGAATTGCGCGGCCGACCAACGCATGGGATGATTCGGTTGCCCGGCATTGCCGAGCGCGTCTCTCGAGGTACGCAAGTGCCCATGATCGCGGCCAAAGATGCACCGGCGTACGCCCTGATAGATGGACGAGATAATCTGGGCTATCTGGTGGCCCATCGGTGTGCCTGCACCGCGATTGACAAAGCCAAGCAGAACGGGGTGAGTGTCGTGGGTGCTCGCGATACGAGCCACAGTGGGATGCTCGGTTATTACGCCTCGATGATTGCCAATGCGGGGTTGGTCGGGTTGGTCATGTGTAACACGGGCCCGCGCGTTGTCCCGTGGGGCGGGCGAGAGCCTGTGATCGGCACAAATCCCATCTCGGCGGGATTTCCCGCAGGAGAGGGCCAGATATTGGTGGATTTTTCGTGTGCGGCAATTACCAATGGCGAGATTTTGGTGGCACTCAACGAGGGCAAAGAGATTCCCGAAGGACGCGCCCTGGGGCCGGATGGCAAGCCGACGATTGACCCCGCGCAGGCGCGCCTAGGTGGGGCATTGCCATTTGGCGAACACAAAGGGTATGCGCTAAGCGTGATGATCCAGATTTTTTCTGGCGCGTTGCTCAATGCCGCACCCGTGCCTGAGATGGGAAAGAATTACGGGATTTTCATGCTGGCCGTTGATCCCTCGATTTTTTTGGGCATGGACGCCTTTCAGTCGGGTGTAGACGAGGTCGTCTGCGCCATCAAAAATGCAACGCCGGCAGCGGGCGTAACCGAAATTCTGGTTCCTGGCGAGCGTGCATTCAAAGAACGCGCGATGCGGATGCAGTCGGGGGTGGCGATAGACGACGAGGTCGTGGACGCGCTACACAGGTTGAAATTGGGCAACGCGTCCCGCGGCTAATTTGGTCTTGACAGCCCGATTTGGGTTGGCTACCTTTCCCTTCACAAGGGTAGAGGCGCGGGTCATCATGAGTATGCGGCGCAGGGGGCGAAACCGGGTACTGCCAAAGGCATATCCACAGCGCCGATGGAAAGGGATGGCCCGCCGAAGTTCTGGCCTGTTTCGCCGCGGGGCAGGGCTGGTTCAGTGAATAATATTTGCTGAACTGTCACGGGAAAAGTTCCCGGGGAGTGCTCTCTTGTTCGCGAGATTTTCTGCTGCGTTTAGCGTCTGGCGATGCCCTTGAGATGCCGGCGCTTTTTTTATGGCAGAATGCAGAACTGGAGGTTGTTATGTTGGAAGGATGTCATACCGCGCTCATCACCCCCTTCACTGCGGATCGCGCTTTGGATCAGGCCGGTTTGGAAAAACTGGTGGCATTTCAGATTGCCGAAGGAGTTGATGGCATTCTGGCCTGTGGCACGACGGCTGAAAGCCCCACCTTGAGCAGCGATGAGCAAAATTTGATTACGCGCGCGGTGTGTAGCCAAGCGAAAGAGCAGTGCCGCGCCATTGGCGGCGCGGGGAGCAATTCAACGGCAAAAACACTGAAAGCGGCCGAATACGCCGCGCAAGTGGGGGCAGATTCCATTTTGCTCGTGGATCCCTATTACAATGGCCCGAGTTCTTTGGAGATTCGCAAAGAATACATCGAACCCGTGGCCCGCGCGTTTCCCGAATTGGATATGATTCCTTACGTCATTCCCGGTCGGTCGGGCACGAAATTGCTGCCCGAAGATCTCGGTCTCTTGTTTGCCGAATACAAAAATGTGAATACCGTGAAAGAGGCGACGGGCGATTTGGACAATATGGCGCGCACCCGCGCATGTTGTGGCGATGGGTTTTCGATTATGTCGGGGGACGACGACAAGACGTTTGAGATGATGACCCGCGACGAGATCAACGCTGCGGGCGTGATCAGCGTGGTTTCCAATGTGGCGCCCGGCGCTGTGACACAGATGGTACACGCCATTCAGAGCGGCGATATGGATGAAGCAGATCGGCTGTATGCCGCATTGAGGCCCTTATTTGGTATGGTGGGCGTCGTGTCGGAAGAACAAACACCTTATGGTATGACAGAAGTCAAAGCGCGCAACCCCTTGCCGATTAAGACTTTGATGAATATCCTGGGCATGCCGGGCGGCCCCTGTCGCCAGCCATTGGGAAAAATGAATCGGGCCGGATTGGATATTGTGCTGGGCATTGCCCGCGACGTACATGCCCATAGCCCCGAGGTGTTCGCGCCCGCAGCGTCTTTTTTGGGCACAGACATCGCGCGGCGCCTGAACGATCCTTCGGTACTGGAGGGGTTGGCGTATTGATGGCGGTCAGCGGTTGGCTATCAGCAGTCAGCATCCATCTTCACATGGCCCCTAAAGGCGAGGAGTAAGGAGCGAGGAGTGAGTGGCAAGAGCCACCCATCCTGTCTTGTATCTTAAAATGATGATTGGGCAACCACAAGATTGGCCACAAGGGTTGCCCCCACATGATTGGGCGGGCTGAAGGCTGAAAGCTTTTTTAGGGAGTGCTTATGATCAAGGTAGGTATTTGTGGTATTGCCGGACGGATGGGACAGCGCATCTCTCATCTGACCTTAGAGGCTGAAAATTTGGATTTGGGCGGCGGTGTTGAGTTCGCAGGCCATCCGGTGATCGGAAAAGATGTTGGCGAAGTCATTGGCGTTCCGCGTCTCGGTGTGCAGGTGGCAGATACGGTTGAAGCGATTGTGGGCGATGTCGATGTGGTGGTTGCATTCACTGTCCCGCCCGAGCCAACGGCAGGGGCCGCAGAAATTGCGGGACGCGCGCGCGTCCCGATGGTCATTGGCACAACGGGTTTGTCCGCGGATCAGGTCGAGACGATGACCCATGCTCTGAGGGAGGTGGCTTGTGTGTTTGCACCCAATTTCAGTGTGGGGGTCACAGTGTTGACCCAATTGGTCGAAGAGGCCGCGCGCATTTTGGGAGATGACTACGATGTGGAAATCGTCGAGGCGCACCATCGGTTTAAAACCGACGCGCCTTCGGGGACCGCGTATGCCCTGGCCGAAGCCGCAGCAAGGGGATTGGATCGCGACTTGCAAGCGGTAGGCGCGTATGGGCGTTATGGCGATACAGGCGCGAGGCCGCGCGAAGAAATAGGCGTACACGCGGTGCGCGCCGGCGATATTGTTGGCGAACATACGGTCATCTTTGGCGGCATTGGCGAGACCGTTGAGGTCGTTCATCGCGCGCAGAGTCGAGATACTTTCGCATCTGGCGTGATTCGGGCCATTCCCTTTGCGGTTGAAGCCGATCCGGGCATGTACGATATGCGCGATGTATTGGGATTGCGGTGAAGAAGCTTTCAGCTCCTTTCCCTCCGCCCAAAGGCCACGCGCTCTGACAGACTCAGTGACCGCACTTCGGCAGGCTCAGTAGCCACTCGCCGAAGTCATGTTCAGCGTAAAAGGTGTTCGTTCTCCTGCTTCTATCTATCGGTAGGCAGGGCTGACCGCTGACCGCTAATGCGTGCGTCTTTTTCTTGTCTGTGATTTGTGTTTGGGTATATTAGGCGAGTTCAGATTTTGACGGATACAACGATTCAGGAGGCAATTCATGAGTGTAGATGTACACGCGGCATTTGGTGCTGGGCAAACGCTTGCTGTGGCGGACCGGATTTTGATTTCCCCGGAGGCGGGTTCTCTGTTGGGGCGGGTTGATGATCTCTTAGACGCAATTCAAAACAGCGGTGCCTCGGGCGATCTGATTTGCAAGACGCTGATTCAGTTGGGCATGAATTTTGTAGGGCGCGATGCCGAGATTGTTGGCTATGGTGCGGCTGAAATTGACGCGGCACTCGACCGCGTGTTGGGCGCGGTTGACGAGGTGGACGTCGGTCGGGCAACGCGCGTTGTGGATGGCTTTTTGGCCGATATGAAGTCCGTGAATCTGTCCGATAGCCTTTCGGGATTGTTGGCCGAGCGCGTGGCGTTCAATCTGGATGCGGACAATCCCGGTCGGTCATTTTTGGAATTGCTCAAGACATCGATGCGCGGCGGGGTGTATTGGCAGATGATCGGTGAAAATGTCTGTAAATTCGGCAATGATTTTGCGCGCGGTCTGGAGTATTTGCGGCACTATGGTTTTTGTCAGGTCTCGACAAATCCGGTGTTGGCTGCCAAGGCATTTGACGAGGATCCGTCGCTGGACGATGAACTCAAGGCCGAGATCGCCCGGCACGACGCGTGGAAAGCCGAGCCAAAAAAACACGCCGATGACATTGTCATGGCGGCCACGCTGATCGCGCTGTGGCCCAATCTTTCAATTTTTCGGCCCTTGGCGATGCACACGGGCTTGAAAGACTACATGGTGAGTTTTCAACTCAATCCCAATATTGCGGACCAGGCCGATGCCAGCATCGAAGATGCGCGCAACGCCTATCGCATTGCCGATGAGTATTTGAAAGGCTACGACAAATTGTTGGGTGCCGGCGATATTGCGCTGGATCCCAATATTGTCTTTAAGGTCGGCGGCGGGCACGAAGCCGCGCGAAAAATTACGACCGTGCTCAACCGCGAAGGCATTGGCACAAACAACACGGTCGTCTATACCGTGGCGCAGGAAGTGCAACTGGTCATCGATGCGTTTGAGGGCAAGGCCCGAGCGGCCCGTGCGGGTAAGCGCGTGGTGCGAACTTATGAAACGAATATGGGCGGCCGATTGGTGAGTCACTTGCGCGAGGTAGAGGCCGAAAAGCTGTTTGGCGCGTTGTCGGCAGATCGCGCCGGTGAATTGCTCAGGGAACTCGCGTCCGATCTGGGCGTGGAGATACCCGAAGGCACAGTGGGCGAACAGGCTGCTGCGATTTGTTCTTATGCCCATTTGAAGTCGCTGGATCATCCGGTGATCTTAAAAGTCGCCGAAGCAAGTGGCCAATCTTCCGAAGCGATTGTGCAACTCGAAGCCGACCTGAAAAAAGCGGGGACGCTCATTGCGCGGCGCGTGCATTGGATTTTTTACGCGCCTGAAAATCGGTCCAAATGGGTCGCGTACTTGTCGGATGCCTACGGTTTGTCAGACGATCAGGCACAATGGATTTTGGCGTCGATGGATGTGTTGCCCGCGTCCAAGCGCGTGCCCGATGATACGCTTCACGCCTTGGGCGAAAATATGTGCCATACGGAATTTCCCAATCATCAACGCGCGGTTCAACTCGTGTCAGAAGCACCGGATTTTGATCTGGACGAACTCAGGGGATCAATCGGCCATGAATACGAACCCGGCGTGGCACAGCGACTTTACGAATTGCCCGATTTTCAGAAGGGCTACGATTTGACGCCCGCGCTAAAGGAATTTCTCGAGCACGAGGTTAAAATTGATCTGAGTGGTTGGCAGACGCGGGGCATGGAACCCCGTGACTGGCCCCACTTTGGATCGGTTCAGAAAACCACCAGTGAGTTTAAGGCCGCTTATGACGCATTTTTGGTCAAGTGCGTCAACTTGGCCAAAGAAGTTGCCGGATAAGAGAGGCGATATGTCCAATCGCGCGACAGACTGGTTGGCGCAAGCCCTACGCGACCTCGAACAGGCCGAAGATTCCCGCGGGGCAGGGCGGCACGAGTGGGCGTGTTTCGCCGCGCAACAAGCCGCTGAAAAAGCGGTCAAAGCACTGCATCTGTTCATGGGCCAAGAGGCATGGGGCCATGTGGTGGCGCGCCTGTTGAGGGAATTGCCCGAAGGCGTAACGGTGGGGGACAATCTGATAGACAAAGGCCGCGTTTTGGACGGTTTCTACATTCCCGCGCGATATCCCAATGGCTTCCCAGAGGGCGCGCCCTTCGAACACTTCGGCCGATTGCAAAGCAACGAGGCTATTCGCTATGCCCGTGAAATCATTGACTTCGCCGCTGATAAAATGGCCCGATAAACAGACGGTGGACAAGGCAGTGCGTACCTGGGCTAAACAGACCGCGGAGCGACACCCCGACGTGGTGCGCGTCGGATATTTTGGTTCGTATGCACGGGGCGATTGGGGGGTGGGCAGTGATGTGGATGTGCTCGTTTTGGTGCGCGCGTCCCCAATGCCTTTTGAACGACGGTCCGTCCAATGGGATGCGGTAGATTTGCCCGCGCCTGCCGATGTGTTGGTCTATACACTCGCGGAGTGGGCGTCTATGGACTCGGCGGGCCGGTGGCGAAAGACCCTTGCGGCTGAAGCCGTTTGGGTCTATGGCTGACATCATGTGATTTTCCCAAAAACCCGCATCATCTTTGCACTCAAAATAACACCCGATTCCGCGCATGGGAATCGGGTGTTCGCCTTTGTGAGCAGAGGTGGAATCTCTGCCCTTACTGCGTGGTCTGGTAATACGGATTGGTGCCTTCGGCGTGGTCTGTGATATCGCGGACGCTTTCGATTTCGGGGACAGCTTCTTTGATCATGACTTCTACGCCCTGCTTGAGGGTGACGTCGACCATCCCACAGCCTTGGCATCCACCGCCAAATTGAAGATAGGCCGTGTTTTCCCTTACATCAACCAATGACACATGCCCGCCGTGCGCGGCAATGCCCGGGTTAATTTTTTGGTCAATGACAATTTGGATTTTTTCAGCAACACTGCCTTTGAGGTGCGGCGGCACTTTGTGTGGGTTGTCAATTTTGAAACCGCGCCCCATCAGACCATCGACAAAATCGAGCGTGATGTCTTGGGTATAAGGCGCGCTGTCTTCGTCAATGTAAATGTTGAAACCCTCAAATGGAATCGCGATATCGCGGTCGGTTTCCTGTCCTTCGGCCACAAAAGCGAGGCGGTAGTTGGCCTGTAAGGGAGATGTTGCTTCGGCGGCAATCCGCACCCCTGTAATCACCTGTTCTTGTTCGTGCATCAGACGGGTGATTTCTGTTTGTGCAACATCCGTAACGGTGATATCCATAACATTTTCTCCTGTTTTAGTTATCAGTTGTCAGCCTCACATCCCAACTCCCGAGAGGTCAACGTCAGCATCTGGCCCCGTGCTTTGCTGCGGGGTTGGTTATGCCTGCCTGCCTCTGGTAGGATAGGGCAGGCCTGTCGCTTCCCCGCCTACCGCGCACGCGGCAGGCGCGATGTCATTCTGAGAAGGCTACCCATCTCTTCATATCTTGTATCTTGAAATGATGGTCGGGCAACCACAAGGGTTGCCCCTACATGGATTGCTGACCGCTGATAGATCCTCTCACATCTCGCGTCTTACGTCTTTCCAGCGAGGTGGGCAGGTTGACCGCTGAAAGCTTCACAGCAATGTGACCTGCAAGAGTTCGTCGGCTTTATGCGCGAGATGCGTTTCAAGTTGGTGTCTATCGCCCATCAGGTCTTGCAATGTAATGCGGTCGAGCATCTGATCAACCACAAATTGGATGGCGTTCCAGAGGGTGCGAATCGAGCAGTTGATGGCATGTGTGCAGCACGCTTCACGCCCCGTGTGTTCGTCGCAAAAATCGTCGTCAAAGAACGGGCCGCCAAGCGCGCCGAGCACATCGGCGATCAGGATTTCACTGGCGGGCCGAGCCAATTTGTAACCGCCGGATTGACCGCGCACGCTTTCGACGAGGTTGCCGATACGCAAGAGACGGACCAACTTACCGACGTGTGCGGTGGACAATCCTTCGGCGCGGCTGATTTCAGAAATCGCAATGCTCGCACCGGTTTCAGATTCGCGCTGCGCCACTTGCAGGAGACAGCGCAAGCCGTATTCTTCTTGCGCGCTCAACTTCATGCCGATTCCTTTTCAATTTTTTAAAAACAAACACGTATCTAAATTTTTCAAAGTGGCGGTCAATTTCAGGTCTCAACGCCATGCCCGCTGTTTCAAAGGCATCCAATAATTCTGCGTAACTTCCTTTTCCACCGATGAAGTCCCAGAGCTCTTCGGCAATCAAAATTTCATTTTTCATATCAATCATACCCCTCAAAGTCCATCAACTGTAAGGTTCTGGTTCATAGGGATTGTACGGAATCCCAATCATTGTATTTATTTTTCCGTCTGAGTTTCGTAGTAGCTCGGCAGCCACCCACTCCAAAAGCGTTCGTTTGTATTCTTTGAAACTACCGATGTTGGGTTTTACGGTCTTCATATCAATCAGAAATAATTCGCCTTCATAGTTTTCCAGCCAAATATCTACCGTAGTCAGTTTTACTCTGTTTAAGCTTCCTACTGAGCAGACTTTTTTAATTTTTATTTTAACAGATTTATTGGGACCCCTTTCTGCTCTAATTAACCCATTCATTATGGTCTGAATTTGTCGCTGTGCTTCGCTGCTGACTGTATCAAATGGTTTAACTTGTGATTTCGCCACTCTAAATTTTTCACTCGCTAGGGCAATCGCGACGGGTTCGTAAATGGATATGCCAAATGTCGTATTCAAGGAATGCATAAAAGAATACAAAGCCATCCGGTCTTTGCCGAGCAAACGATGGTGAAATGGCATATTGCTCGTTTCAGGCTTATAGCTCTGGAACTTAGCCCTTATACATTCCTTGATCCTCTCTTTAATCATCGTCTGTCGTTGTGAGTACATTCTATCAGGTCCTTTTCTCTTTGAGATGGAATATCGTCTCGGAATAAGCCGAACCCCTGTTTTTTTCCGTGCGATTCAAGACGGGCCGTTTGTGTTGAGCGACAATTTGCATCCCAACCCTTTCCGCGATGGTCGGGTACATGTCAAACTTGTCATTTGCCACGAGAAATACATCGCAATTTTTTGCCAAGAATCGCTTGCAATTCCTCAAAACATCTGACACCCCACGAACATAAGATGCCCTGGCCTCTCGACCTTTCCCCCTCAAAAGAGGGCCAATCTCCAATTCATCTTGCCTGTTAAAATCAAACAGATCGTAGGCATAGGCGTGTTGTTCGTGGTAGTTGATTAAACCGACATAAGGCGGGCTTGAAAAGATGCCCTTGATCCGTTGCTTTTCCGCGAGTTCAGCGAGGCGCGGATTTGTCTGTCTGACGGCCTGAAAAATGTCGATTGTTCGAGAATCCCCGGTGACGCAGTGCTGAAGAGTATCTGTTTTTAACTGGCTGAACGCAGCCCATCGCTGTACGCTATCCTCGCTATATCGCTCCCACCAACCCGAAATGGAAAACAGCGGCTTGCAGATTTTGCCGTGCTTTCGGCAGTAATAGGTTGTGGTCACGGGGGATTTTAACGTGCCCAAATCCGCATGGGTTGTTGCCCGGCAAGAACGGATGGTGCGACTTAAAATCAGCATCAGTGCCTTATGGGTCGCCTCGTCTTCGACTTTTTGAATCAAGCGGTGGACGAAATGAATATCCTCCCGAACCCGAGGGAGATACCAGCGTTCCATAAAGCTGTCGGAGTTGACCGACATCTGTAAATCAATTTGGTGCGCCGCAACGAGTTGGTGATACGTTCCTAAAAACGCGGCTTCTTTCTCACTGCCATAGCTTTTCTGATCGATGTGACCGGTTCTGACCCCGTGTTTGAAATCGACCGGAAAATACTCGGCGTTGAAGGCCGCGAGCTTTTCTGCGAGCTCAGATTCAAATTTGGCGATGCCGGAGCGAAACACAAAATTTTTTAGGGCAGCGGTAATTTTCCTGCTTTCACTGTATAATTGACTCAAATTATAATCCGCGACTTTGGCATTGCCAATTAAAGCGTTAAACGCCGAAATATCAATGCCAATGGCGTGCATGCCGAGTTCGCTGGCTTGAACTAAAGTGGTGCCGCTGCCACAAAATGGATCGAGGACGATATCATTTTCCTGAAAATAGGTGTCGCGCTTAAAGTCGTCTGTATGATTGTCTAAAAAATACTCAACCAACTGCGGAATGAATTTTCCCTTGTACGGATGCAGCCGGTGCACGTGTTTTGTGGTTTCCGCTTCTTTGACGTCTTCAAAGGATAGATGCCAATTCAGGTCGCTTCCGAGTTGTTTTTTCCAGCGAACTTCTCGATGCTTTTGGTGCGAGGCGTAGTACGCAATCAGGCTTTCCATGGGAATAGATTTCACGCCGTTGTCTTCAATACATTTGATCCGAGCGTACTGGATTAAATAGGAGATATTTGCAGGCGTCACGTTTTTATTTCTGTGTTCCGATGCCCATTCGCTCGCCTGTTTAAGCGTCAATAACACGGGGCTTCCCTCAAATATAGACACGAGATGTTTCGCGCCTGGTCTTCTCCAAAATTATATCCATAGCGAATGGACGCACGGGGCTTTTCGCCCGACTCAAAACATGCCCAACTCGAGTTTGGCCGCTTCAGACATGCGTTCTGGCGTCCAAGGAGGGTCAAATACGAGGTCGAGTTTGACGTCGTAAACGCCTTTGACGGATCGGGCTGAAGATTCGACCTGCCCGGGCAAAATACCCGCGGCCGGGCAATTGGGCGTGGTAAGCGTCATCTGAAGGTATGTATTGCCGTCTTCTTCCACTTTGATGTCGTAGATGAGGCCCAATTCGTAAATGTCAACGGGAATTTCTGGATCGTACACTGTTTTGAGTGCTTTTATAATTTCTTCCTTGACAGCATCGGTGTCGATAGGCTCATCCGACGATGGCGTTGGTGGTGCTTCAATGTTGTGAATTTTCCCTTCGGGCACTGCGGCAGATTGGTCGGCTACGGGTGTTGCCTGGTCTTTTTCGGGCGAATCACCACCTACCTGCGCTGCGGCAGACACGTCTTTGCGAAAAATGTTTAGGAAACTCATGCGTTCTCTCTTTCTGTGGTGACGGGTGTGTGGGCATTTTCGATGGCTGCCCAAAGCGCGTGCCACGATAGGGTGGCGCATTTGACGCGGGTGGGATAGTCGCGCACCCCGGCAAAAACAGCCAGTTTGCCCATCTGGTCGAGGTCGGGATTGCTGGTTGGGTCGGTGAGCATCGCTTGAAAGCCTTTGAAATAGGCTTCTGTTTCGCCGAGGGTTTTGCCTTTGACGGCCTCGGTCATCAGAGAAGCCGAGGCTTTGGAAATGGCGCATCCCGATCCTTGAAAGCCAATGTCTTTGATGCGGTCACCATGGATTTGAAGGTAGATCTGCACTTTGTCGCCGCACAGGGGATTGTAGCCTTCGGCAAAGCGATCTGCGGGGTTGAGCGCGCGAAAATTTCTGGGATTTTTGTTGTGGTCCAGAATGAGTTGCTGGTAGAGTTCTCGCAAATCTGACATCAGCCAAAAACCTTTCGCACTTTATGAAGCCCACAGACCAGCGCGTCAATGTCTTCGCGCGTGTTGTAAAATGCCAGCGACGCGCGCGCGGTTGCGGGTATGTCAAAGTGTTTCATAATGGGCTGCGCGCAGTGGTGACCAGCGCGCACGGCAATGCCGGCATGGTCGAGAATGGTGCCCACATCGTGGGGGTGAATGTCGGAGAGGGTAAATGAGAGCACGCCCACTTTGTGTTTGGCTGTACCGACCAGTTTGAGGCCCGGCACGCTGTGCAGGGCGTCGTGGGCATATCTCAGCAGATGGACTTCGTGTTTTATCGCGCCATCAAAGTCGATGCTGTCGAGGTAATCAATGGCCGCGCCCAGGCCAATGCTGCCCGCAATATTGGGCGTTCCCGCTTCAAACTTGTTGGGCAAGTCGCCGTACGTAATCTCGTCAAAATCGACACTTTGGATCATGCTGCCCCCGCCATGGTAGGGCGGCATAGCATCGAGGTAGGTCTCTTTGCCGTAGAGGACGCCAATGCCTGTGGGCGCGAACATCTTGTGTCCCGAAAAGGTATAGAACTCGCAGTTGAGGGCGCGCACATCCACGCTTTGATGGGGAACAGCCTGTGCCCCGTCAATATGTACGGGCACGCCGTGTGCATGCGCGATTTGCACAATCTTCGCTGCGGGATTGACTGTGCCGAGCACGTTGGAGATGTGTACAAAAGACACGAGTTTTGTGCGAGGAGAGAAAAGGGTTTGATACGTATCCAGACAGAGTTCGCCCCGGTCATTCATGGGAATGACGCGCAGTTTGGCCCCTTTTTCCCTACAGAGCATCCACCACGGCACAATGTTGGAATGATGCTCCATTTCGGTAACGATGATTTCATCGGCCTCGCCAATTTGCTCGCGCCCAAAGGTATGTGCCACGAGATTGATGCCCTCGGTGGTGCCGCGCACAAAAATGATTTCTCTGTCTGAGGCCGCGTTGATAAAGGTCGCCACTTTTCTTCGGGCGGCTTCATAAGCATCGGTTGCGACCTGTGAGAGATGGTGGACGCCTCTGTGTACATTGGCATTCTGTTCGGTGTAATAATGCGAGAGGGCATCGATGACCGCGCGGGGTTTTTGGGCTGTGGCTCCATTGTCGAGATACACGAGCGGTTGCCCCTGCACCTGTTGGCCCAAAATCGGGAAATCGGCTCGAACGCGGCGCACGTCAAAGGGCAGTGCCGGGCGCGCGACGGGCTCGGGCGGTTGAAGCATTAAGATGTCCAGAGGCGAACTCATGCCATGTCCTTTGCGTAGATGTGTTCGAGCCGCGCGTCGATCAGTTCGCTAAGGTGCGACCGCACCGGGGCAAGGGGCACGCGCCCAACGATATCATCGGCATACGCGCGGAGCAAAATCCGCGTGGCCTCGGCTTTGGGAATGCCGCGCGCTTGGAAGTAAAAAAGGGCGTTTTCGTCGAGTTGACCTATGGTTGCCCCATGCGAGCACTTAACCTCATCCGCGTAGATTTCGAGTTGCGGTTTGGTGTTGACGCGCGCGTTGTTCGAAAGCAGAATATTTTCGTTTTGCTGGTACGCATCTGTGTGCTGTGCCTTTTGATGGACGTGAATTTTTCCCCGGAAAATTGCGCGAGCAGATCCGCCCAGAATCCCCTTGTAGAGTTCGTGGCTGGGGCAATGGGGTTCGGCGTGCTGCAGCAGGGTGTAGTTATCGACGAGTTGCGACCCGTCAAGGACATATAGCCCGTTGACCGTGGCTTCGCCGCGTTCGCCGCGCAGGTGCGCGCTCACGTCATGGCGCACAAATGCCCCGCCCAGGGTAAAGTCGCAAAAGGTCATCCTGCTACTGCGCCCGAGTTGCGCTTGAAAATTGGCGACGTGCACCCCCCCGATGCCCTGTAGCCCGAGGCGAATGTGGTTCACGCTGGCCTTGTCGCGGGCGATGATTTCTGTCACGGCGTTGGCAAAATAAGTGCCTGTGCCTATCCCCGCGTGTGTTTCAACAAGCGAAAGCTGACTGTTCTCCTCCGCGAGGATCAAGCTGCGGGGATGCGAAATGGTGGGCGTGTCTGAAGCCGTTGTCACAAAGAGGATATGCACGGGGAATTCAACCGCGACATTTGGGGGCACGCGGATGAATACGCCGTCGCGCATAAATGCCGTGTTGAGCGCGGTGAAGGCCAGGTCTTTGGTGTGTGCGAGTTTGCCCAGGTGATCTCTGACGCACGGATGGTCGTCAACATCGGCGAGATTGGAGATGGTTATGCCGTCTGGCAGATCGGATACAGAGCCGTGCTCGGGCGCGTAGTGCCCATTGACAAATACCAGACGAATGCCCTGCATGTCGGGATAGATGAAGGGTTGCAGTTCTGCGTCGTCAAGGGGCACGGCGGTACCGATCTGAAAATCGGACGCAATGAGCGCGGAGAGATTCACGCTTTTCCACGCTTCATCCGCGGTCGTGGGATATCCCAGTCGGTCAAAGTCGGCAATTGCGGTTTGACGCAACGCCTGAAGGGATCGACCGTTGCGGTCTGTTTCAAATTTGCGAATCCACGATGTGTGATCAGGTGCCCTGTGTGGCGCGGTCCTCTCTGATCTGATTTTCCTGTTACGCAGATGCGCGGGCGTGTTCTTTTTTGATCCAGTCATAGCCTTTTTCTTCCAGTTCTAAGGCGAGTGTTTTGTCGCCCGATTGCACAATGCGCCCGTCGATCATCACGTGGACCCTGTCGGGCACGATGTTGTTGAGCAGGCGCTGATAGTGCGTGACCACAAGGGTTGCTTTGCGCGGGTTGTGGAGAGTGTTGACCCCGTTGGCAACAACGCGCAGGGCGTCGATGTCGAGTCCGGAGTCGGTCTCGTCGAGAATGGCGAGACGGGGTTCCAAAACGGCCATCTGAAGAATTTCGTGGCGTTTTTTTTCCCCGCCGGAAAAGCCTTCGTTGACCGGGCGGTTGAGGAATTTTTCGTCCATTTCAACCAGTTTGAGTTTGTCGCGAATCAGGGCGAGAAAGTCTAAGGCATCGACTTCATCTTCATCTCTCGCTCTGCGTATGGTATTGAGGGCTGTACGCAAAAAGTACGCGCTGTTGACGCCGGGGATTTCTACCGGATACTGAAACGCCAGAAAGACGCCCTGCACCGCGCGTTCATCTGGATCCATATCGAGTAGGTTTTCGCCCTGGTAGATGACTTCGCCCGCTGTAACGCAATAGGCTTCGTGCCCGGCGAGCACTTGCGCCAAGGTGCTCTTGCCCGATCCGTTGGGCCCCATAATGGCGTGAATTTCTCCTGCATTGACCGCGAGATCAATGCCGTGCAGAATTTCCGTGCCTTCCACGCCAGCGTGCAGATTCCGAATTTCAAGCATGTTGTTCATTCCTCAAATTTAAGCCCTACCCCACACTGCCTTCGAGGCTGATGCCGAGGAGTTTTTGGGCTTCAACTGCAAATTCCATGGGCAACTCTGCCAGGACTTCCTTGCAGAATCCATTGACGATCAGGGAAACCGCGTCTTCTGTGGAAATGCCGCGCTGGTTGCAATAGAAGATCTGATCTTCGCCAATTTTGGATGTGGTTGCTTCGTGTTCGACCTGTGCGGATGGGTTGCGTACGTCGATATAGGGAAAGGTGTGCGCGCCGCACTGGTCGCCGATGAGCATGGAATCGCACTGTGTAAAATTTCTGGCATTGTGCGCGCCTTTGAGCACTTGCACGGCGCCGCGATAGGTGTTTTGCCCGCGCAGGGCGGATATGCCTTTGGAGATGATGGTACTCCGAGTGTTTTTGCCAATGTGGATCATTTTTGTGCCGGTGTCGGCTTGCTGTTTGAGGGAAGTGACCGCGACGGAGTAAAATTCACCCACCGAGTTGTCTCCCTGAAGAATACAACTCGGATATTTCCAGGTAATGGCCGATCCGGTTTCGACTTGCGTCCATGAAATTTTGGCGTTTGCGCCCCGGCATGCACCGCGTTTGGTGACAAAATTGTAGATGCCACCTTTGCCATTGATGTCGCCGGGATACCAATTTTGCACGGTGGAGTATTTGATCTGCGCGTTGTCTCGGGCGATGAGTTCGACCACGGCAGCGTGGAGTTGATTTTCGTCGCGCATGGGCGCTGTACACCCTTCGAGGTAGGAGACATAAGCCCCCTCGTCGGCGATGATGAGGGTGCGTTCAAACTGCCCGGTGTTGGCGGCATTGATGCGGAAATAAGTCGATAATTCCATGGGGCAGCGCACGCCTTTGGGAATGTAGCAGAACGACCCATCGCTAAAAACCGCGGAGTTGAGGGCTGCAAAATAATTGTCGGTGTGCGGCACAACCGAACCGAGATACTGCCGCACGAGGTCGGGATGATCTTGCACGGCTTCTGAAAAGGAGCAAAAGACGACGCCTGCTTTTGCCAGTGTTTCCTTAAAGGTGGTCGTCACCGAGACGCTGTCAAAGACCGCGTCGACGGCCACGCCGGCCAGCATTTTTTGCTCTTCGAGGGGGATGCCGAGCTTTTCATAGGTCGCCAGAAGTTCGGGATCGACTTCGTCCAGACTTTTGGGGCCATCGCCCGTTTTTTTGGGTGCCGCGTAATACACGATGCCCTGATAGTCGATATCGGGATAGGTGACCATGGCCCACTGTTCGCTTTTTTTGCGTTTGAGGGGATCCGTCATGGTCAGCCAGTGGCGATAGGCTTTTAAGCGCCATTCGAGCAACCAGTCGGGTTCATTTTTTTTTTCAGAGATAAATTGAATGATGTCTTCATTCAGACCTGGCGGGGCAGATTCCTGCTCAATATCTGTCACCCATCCAAATTTGTAATCGCTCGTTGCAAGCGTTTCAAGCTCTTGGGCTTGGGAACTCATTGTGGAACTCCTGTTGGGGTCAAAAACGGGTCAGTATCACGCAAACTTACCCTAAGCATACAAAAATGTCAAGATTAAATATGCAAAAAAATAATCGGTTGTAAAGTCGCGTTATGGGGCCGGGGAAAGTGGGTTATCGGGCGGGCGAGTGAGGGAAAGCAGGAGGTGCTGGAATCTCCGGTTTCACGGCGTGGATTGATCGCGGCGACGGGAGGTATGGGCGTATAAAAGGCTCAGGTGTACTGATCAAATAATCTCGTTTGAGCGGCATATCGTTCGATTCTCTCGTTTGCAAGTTCAACATACGCCTCTTCGATATCGTACCCGATATAGTTTCTACCGGATTTGAGCGCGGTCAAACACGTTGTTCCACTGCCACAAAATGGGTCTAAAACCACATCCTTCTCAAATGTGTATAACTGGATCAACCGACGCGGCAATTCCTCGGGAAAAGGCGCGGGATGCCCAATGCTTTTTGCCGATACTGCTGGAAATGTCCACACACTTTTCGTCCATTCTAAAAATTCTTCCTTTTTAATTGAATTTTCTTTTCGGTTTCGTTTTCTCGAAAAACTCTCTTTGGAAAAGATCAAAATATATTCATGGACATCTCTCAAAACGGGATTCGCAGCAGATAACCAACTGCCCCATGCGGTCGAAGGGCTTGCACTTGCGGCTTTATTCCAGATGATTTCCCCTCGCATATCATATCCGATATCCAACATATCTTCGGTGATATAGGCATGGAGTGGGATATAGGGCTTGCGTCCGAGGTTTGCGACATTGATACACGCCCTGCCACCCGTCACCAATTTTTTGTAGGTTTCTGCAAAGACGGCTCTGAGAAGTTCTCTGTACTCATTCAGAGAGAGGTCGTCATCATATTCTTTTTGGACATTATACGGAGGGGAGGTCACCATGAGGTGTATGCTATAGTCGGGTATCTCGGACATCTGCTCACTGGATTGACAGTAAATATTGTTCATGTTTTCACTGTCAATGGGACGCTCTGTAAATTCAACTTTTTTCGGGCGTTTATGATCTGCATACAGTTTGCTGTCATAAAACGCGCTGGCATCGTGATTGATCCTTCCGGGCGTTCCAAACGCGCTCGTTTTCGTTCCCGATTTTCGGCCCTGATGCTCGTTTTTATTCATGAGCTTTGTTCCTCACCCCATGCCTTGCCGCTGCCCTGCGCTAGACGGACGGATTTAGTCTGTCCCACGCATTTTGATTCCGAGTGCAAACAAGCCGACCATGAGGCCACCCAAGCTGAGCACAAGACCAAATATCCATTTCAGCAGATCGGCTTTGACAGCCTCAATGTCGGCTTTGGTCGCCAAGTTGCTATTGAGCAAGTTGACTTGCTCGTCGGGCAGGGCCTCGGCCTGCTGCTCGGTAAAGCCATTTTCAGTCAGGTGCTTGATGAATTTATGCGTGTCAAAGACGATGGCTTCGCTCATGGCGTTCTCTTTGTCTGAGGTTTAGGTTGTAGGCTGTGTCCGCCTGATCGAGAGTATCTGTTCCTCACCCCCATGCCTTGCCACTGGCGCGGCGGCGACGCCTGCTGCCGGGCAGGTCTTTTTTGGCAACGGCAAATCCGATCAGTCCTTTTTGCCCAAGCTTTTTGAGATAGGCGAGCAATGATATTTCGGCCTCTTTCAAATTGAGTTGGTGGGATTTGCTCAGTCGTTTGATGATGGCTTCAACGGTTGTGCGCCCATCGCACATATCCCAAACCTGCGCGCCAATTTCGTCGAGTACCAGTGTTTTTTTCTTGGGGATCCAGAAAATTTTGGACAGGGTGCGCACTTTCCAAGAATCGCCGCGCGTGAGGGTGACGTGAACCTCGCCATTGTCATTTTTTTCCCATTCGATCCGCGCGTTGCGAACGGGCTTGGATTTGAACATGGCCTCGCGGCCAATTTTAGGCTGTTTTTTGAATAACATAACGAAACTCCGCTTGTGGGCGAATGACCCCCGCAGGTGGGCTGTTGGTCAGGAAATGGCTGTTACGTCCTTGCAACAGGCATTGAGGTCTGGCGCGTCTTCGGGTTTTTTCCAAAACGTCTGAACCGCAAAAATTTTATTGGACTCCAAATCCGTCCAAATCCGTCCCGAAAGATTCTGGCGGGGGCGCATATTCCAAAAGGGCAGGGGTTGAAGCAGACCCTGCCATCGATTTTTGGGATGGCCCTTGACCCAAAGCACGGTGTTGGGGCCTTTGGTTTGGGTACGGGTTTCAACCTGAATGTGTCGAAGACTCTTGGTAAAAAATTCCATGTACCAGTCATCAAGTGCTCTGCCGTTGAGGATTGTGCGAGCCAAGCTCAGGCGGTCAATATTGAGCAATGTGCTTTCTTTTTTGAACCTCAAGCCGATGTGCCCAGATTTGAGTTCAAAATTTTCGAGTTCGTATCCAGGGGGGGATTGACAGATCAGATCGTAGAGTGCCCAGGTAAAGGGACCATCGGGCGAGGTGTCCTGAAGGGTGTTGAGGACACGGGGCAGAATAGAGTTGAGGTTTTCATCTGTGCGCCCCATGATGCGAATAAAAATGAGACGGTCCGAGACGGGGCTATACGTCGCAAGCGTGTGTACTGTGTAGCGCGATTCCCAAGAGAAATACTGTGTGTTTTGCATGGCGGGAAGGTCGAGGTCAATCGCTTTGGGACTGCGTTCAACGCGCAGGCGACTTTTTTGTTTTTTGGCATTTTTTGCCAACCCCTCGATGTAGCGATCCACAATTTGTGCCACGCGGTCGTCCCCTCGCGCGTCTTTCCATTCGATCTCGAGGCGCGCAATTTGAGAATCGTCGAGACGCACTTCGCCCGAGTTGGCCTCTCCCGATATTTTGCCCGGGTTCCAGGCCGATGGAATGCTTAGCCCAATGCCCTGCCAAGCAAAAGGTACGTACGTGTCAAACGCGAGATTTTTCATGGTGCTCTTTCCGTTCAAGGCTCGGATACGATACAAGATAAGATAAAGATACAAGGGGGTATTTGCAGTGTCAAGCAGAGGAATTTACAATGTAGAAGGGATGAAACAGAGCCAAGTATCCGGGGTTTTGGGCGGGATAACACTTTTTTGGGAAATTTATTTTTTTTTCAAACCTTGACGAATGCACTAACGTTCACTATATTCAAATGTGCATGTTGTGGATGGACGCGTTTTGAATTCAAAAATAAGGAGGTGTGTTATGCGGAAAAAGCTCACTGCACGTCAACAGGAGATATACGATTTTATTGTCCGGGTGATTCGCAACAATGGATATCCGCCCACGATCCGAGAAATTATGGAGGCGTTTGGCATTGCTTCAACCAATGGCGTGCGAACCACCCTGTCGGCATTGGAAAAAAAGGGGTATATTCGGCGAACCGCTATGTTGTCGCGCAGCATTGAATTGACGGATTACCAAGCACGCGATGCGTCACTTTCTGGCGATGTGCGCGAAGTGCCTGTGATTGGCCGCGTGGCTGCCGGTGAACCCATCTTGGCGATGGAAAACGTTGAGAGCACGCTTGCGGTCGATTCTGGTTTCGTGCCGCGAGGCGATGTTTTTGCCCTCAAAGTCGAGGGCGATAGCATGCGCGATGCCGGGATATTTGATGGCGATTTTGTGCTCGCGCGCCATCAAGAATCTGCCCATCAAGGTGAGATTGTCGTGGCTGTGATCGGCGAAGAGGCAACGGTTAAGCGCTACTATCAGGAGGGTTCGGAAGTCAAGCTGATGCCCGAAAATGAAGCCTATCAACCCATTGTGGTGGACAAACGCCACGAGTCATTCCGGATCGCCGGTAAAATCGTGGGTCTGATGCGGTCTTTTTAGACTGCAACAATGCAACACCGAAGCCAATGAGAGAGCCTTCTCGCCTGCGTGCGTAAACGAGTAAGAAGGCTCTCTCTTTTTTACGTTTGTCGCTTAAAATGCATGCCCGGTAGTTGTTCAACATGACATTGTATTTCAAGACCCAACAGGATGTCCAAGGCTTCGCCAGAAGAGAATCCCGTCTCCCTTGCGAGGGCGTCAATATGTATTGGGGTATCTGCTTGTTCAGAGGCAGACAGGTCGGCAAATGCCTTCCAGATGCGTTGTTCTCGATCAGATAAAGTTGGACATTTATCGCTGGACCTGCTCGGAAGCGAAATTTGCTCTGGAGATTGCGCGAGGCGCGTGGTTTGATGTTCGATTTCACTCAAAATGTCTTGCGCTGTCTGCACGAGAATGGCGCCTTGACGCAGAAGGCCATTTGTGCCTTGACTTTTGCCCGAATAAATCGGACCGGGTACCGCAAAGACATCGCGATTCTGGTCAAGGGCAAATTGGGCGGTGATCAGCGCGCCGCTCTGCGTACCCGCTTCAACAACGACCGTGCCCAGGCTCAAGCCACTGATAATGCGGTTGCGCCTTGGAAAGTTGTGGGGTTCTGGGGCAGTGCCCAGTGGAAATTCTGATAAAACAACCCCGCGTTCGCAAATTTGGTCAAATAGCGCGCGGTTTTCAGGTGGATAGGGGCAATCCAAACCACTGCCGAGCACGGCTGCAGTTGCGCCGTGTTTGAGTGCCCCTCGATGTGCATGGGTATCGATGCCAACGGCCATGCCGCTGACCACTGTGACCCCTGCGCTGCCCAGGTCACTCCCCAGGCGATGTGCGGTTTCTCGTCCATAAGGCGTAAAGGAACGCGACCCCACGATACTGATGGTAGGCACATGACACAAACTCATATCGCCTTTTGCAAAGAGCAGAGGTGGTGGGGCGTAGATTTGGGTTAGAATCGCGGGGTAGAGGGGGTCGGAAAGCGTGCAGATTTGGAGGCCGATGTCTTTGGCGCGCGCGACCTGATCGCGCGCCCATGCCCAGTCGCGGTTGCAACAGATGGACTGCGCGGTACTCGGGCCAATGCCCGGCACGTTGCGCAGCATTTTGGGAGATTGCGAAAGAATGTTTTCGGGCGTTTCAAAATGCTCGAGCAAAGCGCGGTAGGCAGCAGGCCCCAGGCCCGGCACTGCATAGAGTACCAGCCAGGGTAGGGCATGGTCGCACATAATGCCTCGTTTGGAATGAGCGTTTTTGCAATCTATATGCAACGATTATGCCAAACAAAAAAGCCCGTAAAATGGGCTTTTTCTGTTTTTGACGTGAACCTTTTGTTCATATCGCTGCCGAGGGCTTGCAATATTTGATAACCAAAAATCAGCGGTCAGCGGTCAGCCCACACCCCAAAGGCGAGAGGCATTGCGGTGCAGGCCCGTAGTGCCTGTCTCTGCATGATTCAAGCTGGGACTGAATAGTTGGGAATATCGTAAAGGGGAACGGACCATCCCGCATCTTGGATCAACAAATTTGCATCTGCACTTTTGGGTTCAGCAATCGGGCCGAAGTCTTTCCAGTTGTTGCCATCCAAAGGTTCGGCATAACCTTCGTCCCGAAAAAAGCCAATCAAATTTTCGCGCATTGTTTTTACGTCTGAAGCGTACAGCACATTGTACGCGCAATTGCGCGTCTCCTCTGCATCCACGCGGTGATCGAGCAAATATTCCTTCTGATCGCCTGCCGAATAAATGTATTTCAAATGGCCGTCATAAGCCATGTACATCCCGCGTTGGCCGCGCTGAATCTGCCCGTAAATCATTCGCCTGTTCCCTTTGCCGACCAGGTCAGCCATGTCCACACCATCTAAATCCGCCCCGTCGCGAGAAATACCTGCTGCGCCCAAAAACGTCGGAACCAGATCCATCAATCCGCACGGTGTTTCTTCAACCACACCGCGCGCAAAACGCTCGGGATAGCGCGCCAGCATAGGCACGCGGGCTGCTGCATCGAGAAAACAGCGCTTGCCAAAACAGTTGTAATCCCCGAGCAGTTCACCGTGATCCGATGACCAGACAATCAGCGTTTGATCCAGTGCTCCCTGTTTTTCGATCTCGTCAATGATCCGTCCCACGCTGTAATCGATAAACGACACACACGCCCAGTAATACCCGCGCATCACTTGCAACAGGCGATCATCCAATCCCGCGTCGCGGTATTTGTAGCGATTCTGATGGCGGTTGAAATGCGTCCACAGATCGTCCATATTATCGGGTCGTTTGGGCAAGGGCATCAAGGTGCCGCGATAGAGTTTATTCCAAGGCGTTGGCGGAGAAAAAGGCGGATGCGGATGGATAAAACTCGACCACAGGAAAAACGGTTTGGACGTATCGCGATTTTTCAGAAAGTCAATGCTGCGGTCTGCGACCCATGCTGTTGGGTGAAGGCGTGCGGGAAGTTGTGAAATTTGCGGGATATAATACATTTCTCCCCGTGCGCCCATTACGTCGTGTACATGGTCAAAGCCCTGTGCGTGTACAAATTTTAGATAATCGTCTGTCTCTGCGGATCCCGAGAGTTCCTCCTGTACATCCCGGGTATGAAACCCCCGCAATCCCCTTCGATCACCCGTAAAGTGCATTTTGCCCACCCCGTGACAGCGATATCCAGCCTCCGCGAGGCGATTCATCAGCGAGGGCCGGTCTGTCGGCTGTGGGAACCCATTGTCAAAACACCCATTCTTATGCGGATATTGCCCAGTTATGATGGACGCGCGCGCGGACACGCAAACAGGCGATGGCGTGTACCCCTTGGTAAAATTCACGCCCTCGCGGCACAACCGATCCATCACTGGCGTGCGAATATGGGGATTGCCAGCCGCATGAATGGTGTCCCAGCGTTGCTGATCGGTCAACACAAACAGAATATTGGGTTGTTTGGACATGCGTCACTCCTCGGAGAATTTTAAATTTTAATGACCTGCGGCTTTCATGTAAAAACACAGCCAAAACCCCGCGAAAACGGTTGCGGCAGACAGGGCAAACACACCCTGCAGATGCACCGTATCGGCGAGCACGCCGCCAAATATGGGGTAGAGCGACCCAATGCCCATCGCGGTATTGGTAATGCCGATATAGGTTGGGCGGCGTTCTGCGGGCGCGATATCCAAAAGATAACTTTTGAATCCGATAAAAATGCCCGTTGTCGTTCCGCCAATCAACAGAAAAATTGGTGCAAAACACGCCGCGATCACCCACTCAGACGCGCGCGCCAACAAACTGGCCTGGCTGCTCAAAACCAATGCCATACACGGAATTAGCGCCACGCCCAACACCGCGAACAACACGACCCGGTGGTTGCCGCGGCTCAGAGACAATCGCCCCCAAATCACATTAAAAACAGCAGCACCAATCGTCTGCACGGCCAAAAAAAAGCCGACGGTGCTTTCGGAAATGTAAAATGTCTCGCGGGCGAGCACCACGTAAAACGGGAGTGAAAACCCGATGCCCGAAGCCAAAATTTGAACCAGAAGAAAGCGACCAAAATTGCGATCGCGGCGCAACAGACGGGGAATGCCGCGGATGACTTGCAGGGCATTTCTGCGGGCTGTGCTCACCTCGCCTGCTGGCTCCCGAACCAGACAGAAACACCCAATGCCCAAACTCATCATCCCGGCACCCAGCGCGAAAATTGCGACATAGTTCATCGGGAACGGGTAGCCATTCGCGGGGTGCAAGAAATACTTGACCAGCACGCCCGCCGTGATACTCAACACGCCGCCCAGAAGCGAACGGGAGGCGTAAAACAATCCCGTGTGCGACCGCGGCAGGGACTTGCCCACAATGTCGGTATAGGCATTGCCCGCAGGCCCGCCAAAAAGCGACGCCACGCCATACAAAATGAGAAAGCCGCTCAACACCGAGCTGGGTCTCTCCAGTCCATACCACACGAGCAGGGGTACAATGGACCAAATCAGCGACATGCGTACAAAATTGGCCTGCCTGTACACGGGCAACCGACGCGCGCGACGCTCCAGATATCCCGCCACGAGCAACTGCGGCAAATGCCAACCCGCGCGGTGGAGGGAACTGGCTAAACCGACCAGTGTATCAGATGTCGTAAAATGCCGAATAAAAACGGGCAAGACGGTTGTGGGGTCTAAAAACGATATGCCAAATGCGAAAATTCCACCATTGAACACCCCCACGATAAAATTGAACCGCGCGTTGCCCTTTTCAGGTAAGAATCTCATGCTTTTCTCGCATGCGAATTTGCGGAACGGGGTCCCTGTCTGCCCAGCCTACCGCCGAGGGCTTTCGGCAGGCAGGCAACTGCACTGGCAGTTTATCAGCGCATGGGCCTGTGCGTCTATTCGTCGTGAAAGTCGTTGCCAAATACGGCGTGCCGCGATATTTTTTGCCAGAAAAAATACGTCTCTATCTCTCAAATCCACAGATCGATTTTTCAAGGGGAGACCGCCATGCCCAAAACGATTTATCTCGCCAGTCCCTATGGTTTTTCAGCGCAACAGAAAGAGAATCTCTTGCCCGAATTTGTTCGCGCGCTCGAATCCCTCGGCGCAGAAGTTTGGGAACCCTTTGAACGCAACAATCAGATCGACAGGGCACAGCCGGGATGGGCATATCAAATCGGGCAGGCAGATCTGCGCGATGTCGTGGCATCAGACGCGGTATTTGCCATTGTCAATGGCACGCCGCCCGATGAAGGCGTGATGGTCGAGCTCGGCGTTGCGATTGCGCTGGGCAAAAAGACCTTTCTGTTTCGCGATGATTTCCGCCGTTGCGCGGATTCAGAGCACTATCCCCTCAATCTCATGCTCTTCACCGGGTTGCCAGAACGCGATTGGGAAGATTATTATTACACCGCGCGCGAAGAAATCGCCGATCCCAATAAAGCTCTGGCACGCTGGCTGAATGGGGCATTGGATTGACAGGCCCTTCTGTTCTGAGTATTATTTTCTCACCTTTCATTCTCACCCCAACTGCAAAGGTTTCGGTATGGCGACACAAATCATTGCCACCATGACGGCTGACGAACTCCTCGCGATGCCGCACCATGGCTATCGCTTTGAACTCATCAAGGGAGAATTGCACCAGATGGCACCAGCGGGAAGTCAGCACGGGCGTATTGCATTGCGGATAGGATGGCGTCTTGCACAGTTTGTGGAAAAAAACAAACTCGGGGAAACGTATGCTGCAGAAACGGGGTTCATGATTGATACGGCGCCGGATACGGTTCGCGCGCCCGATGCTAGCTTTGTGTCGCGCGCACGGGCAGAAGCCACAGATGGAGAAGGGTTCTTCCCCGGCGCGCCCGACCTCGCGGTTGAGGTCATTTCTCCACATGATCGCCAGACCGAAGTGGAGGAAAAAGCCCTCGATTGGCTGCGCGCGGGCACGCGGATGGTCATTGTGGTCGATCCATCCCAGCGCATCGCGATCATTTACCGCGGTCTCGATGATGTCCAGGTACTCGCCGAAGGCGATAGCATTGACGGCGGCGACGTGGTACCCGGATGGACATTGCCACTTGCAGATGTATTCTAACTTCGGCGAGCGGGTGACAGGCGAGCACACTCGTTTGTGAAAAAAAGCCCTTGCTCATGGGGAGCGCGGGCTTTGTGGTCTTTATTCGCTATCCCGTTGCTGGGCATTACATGGCAGCTTCTATGGCCTCGGCTTTCATCTTTTCCCGCTCCACATCATCCTGCCATCGCGCTTGGACATCTTCGCGCAAACGCCAAAGTGGATCGAAATAAAAGAAAAAGGTGTCGGGCCTGACCACGGGACTGACGTAAACCGCGATCCCGGTTTCTCGATTGTAATATTCGTAAGAATGCGCGTCTCGCTTTCCGCCGCCGCCCAATGTATCGACAATAAAGGTGGGCATGTTAAACCCGGAGGTGGTGCCGCGTATGGCTTTCTCAATGGATAGGCCATCGTCGAGTGTGGTGCGTAAATCTTCAACGCCGCGCACGAGATCGTGAAAAAACACGTAATAGGGTTGCACGTTTAAGTAACTCAACCGCTTGACCAACAGCATCATCGTCTCCGCGCTGTCATTCACGCCGCGCTGAAGCACGGCTTGGTTGCGAATCGTTATGCCGCGCGCCAGCAGCCGGTTAAGCCCGTCTTGCGTCATGCCAGTAATTTCTGCGGGATGATTGAAATGGGTGTGCAGAACCACCTCTTTGTGCATGTTGCGTCCGCGGTCCACCACGCGCGTCAGCGCATCTACCCAAGCGTGATCGGTGATGAGTTTTTGCGGCATGACCGCCGGGCCCTTTGTCGCAAAACGAAACCGCCGAATGTGGTCGATATCCAGCAGGCGATTGCCCAATTCTTCGAGTTGATCGGCTTTGAGTTGATACATATCACCCCCGCTGACCACCACATCTTCGACCTCGACGCGCGATTGAATATACCCAATTGCATTGTCCCACCGCGCGCGATTGACCCGCAGATTCACCTTCTCCACATCTTCTGTATCCAATCCCACGGCATAGCTTCGGGTGCAAAATCGGCAATACACGGGGCAGGTGTCTAGCACGAGAAACAACACGCGATCGGGATAGCGATGCGTCAATCCCGCAACCGGGGCATCTCCCAATTCGTTGAGCGAATCGAGGTGGAGCTCGGGGTGATCGGCCTGTTGCTCGCGTCTGAGCGACAAAAATTGTTTGCGAATCGGATCGCGATACGGGTCGTCCCAATCGATCAAGCTCAGGATATACGGCGAAATCCGCACGCTCATCGGCGCGCGTTGTAGCCCCGCGGCGACCTCCCGGTAAAAGCCATTGGATACCCGACCCTCAAGTGCCCCCATCAACTTGCCCACGCTGGTCACTGAATGGCGCATCTGAAAGACGTGCGAGTGAAAGGTGCGCGCGTCTGTGTTCTTAAAAGCGGGGATGTGCCGCCAAAATTCGTCCCGACGCAACTCGCGATGCGCGAGATCCACGGGGTTGACGCGCGGTTTGGCGCGATGGGCATGCACTTCTTCGATAACGTCCATTTTTCAGCCTTTTTGTTTGTTCAGGGGAATCGCGGATTCGTACGAGGCTATCTATAATACATCTCCAGCACATATCTGTCAAGTTTGGGCACAGAGACAAAACCCTTGTCCAACATATTCGTTTGTTGTACTTTCGTAGTTGTTTGGGTGCCCGCGCCGCGCGACTTGCATTCGCGTTTGTCGCGATTTAGTTTGTGAAGGTCAATCGCCTTTAGACCCTGCCAATGACAACTGACAACTGCTGTACAAGAACCGAAAGTTCTCATGCCAAAACGCGCGTTTATCATACTCCTCTCGGGTTTTGCTGTTTTTGCAGCATTTATTGGTCTCAGGCTGCTCGCGGTGGTCTATACCGATTATCTCTGGTTTTCAGAACTCGGGTTCCGCGACACATTCATCACCATTGTCCGCACCAAAACCCTCGTCCTGTTGGCATTTGGAAGTGTTTTTGCACTGATTTGCGGTCTCAGTGTTGCCGCTGCTCGGCACTATGGGCAACCCACGCGCATCATGGCGTTTGAGGTCGTCACCGATGGCGATGTGCCCATGTTGCCCGATCACCCCCTCCGACAGCGCTACGCGTGGATGGGCATTGTCGCGATGTTGTCCTTTTTTATGGGCGTCGCTGGTCTATCCGCCTGGACCGTTGTCCTCAAATATGCCAACCCCACTTCTTTTGATCTCGCCGACCCCATCTTTGCCCGCGACATTGCATTTTACGTTTTTTCCCTTCCGCTGTACAACTTTTTGCAGGGCTGGTTCATTGCTGCCATTCTCGTGACGGGCATCACCACAGTGATTTCCTATCACCAGGACCGAGCCATTCGATACGACGACAAACGCTGGATCACAACCCCGCATGTGCGCGCGCACGTTTCGGTTCTCGCTGCCGTACTCGCGCTTTTGCTGGCGTGGGGCTATTGGCTCAAAGAATACGAACTGCTCTACTCCTTTCGCAAAGAAGCCTTTTTTGGCGCGGGCTATACGGATCTCAACATTCAGGTGCTGGCCTATCACCTCATGCTCGCGGGTCTGGTCGTGCTCGCGGGGTTGCTCTTTTACAACGCGCGCGTTCGCACTTGGAAAATTCCCGGATTTGGCGCGGCGGCCTATCTCAGCGCGCTCATTGTCGTGAGTTGGTTCATCCCCATGGTCTTTGAACTGGTGGTCGTGCGGCCCAATGAATTTGACAGAGAAGCCCCCTATATCCGCTATGCCATTGACTACACGCGCAGGGCTTATGGTCTGGACAAAATCAAAGAGGTGCCTTTTCCCGGGGAATCCGACCTCACCGCACGCGACATTGCAAATAATCAGGCCACCATACAAAGCATTCCACTGTGGGATCGCCGCCCGCTGATGGACACGTATTCGCAGATCCAGGAAATCCGATCCTACTACAAATTCCGAAGCGTCGACGTGGACCGCTATTATATTCACGGCACCTATCGGCAGGTCATGCTGGCCGCGCGCGAACTCGCCAGAAATCCGCGCGACTTGCCGGGCGATACGTGGGTCAATCGCCACCTCGTGTACACGCACGGATACGGTCTGGTCATGAGCCCGGCCAATGAGATTGCCGCGGAAGGCCTGCCCGGATTTTTGCTCAAAGACATCCCCCCCGCGACATCGGGCGGCATTGCGGTTGCCCGACCGGAACTCTACTACGGCGAAGACATGCGCCATTACGTCATCGTTCAGACCAACACCCCCGAATTTGACTATCCCAAAGGCGATGAAAATATATACACGACCTACAAGGGGCGCGGCGGTGTGCCCATAGGCAGGTTTTTGACGCGCGTGGCGTTTGCCCTGCGCTTTGCCGATCCCTTCATCGTCTTTACCGACGCGATCACGCCTCAAAGCCGCATCATGTTCGACCGGCACATCGGCACCCGCTTTGGCGAAGATGCCCCTCGGCGCTTTGACAAAATCGCGCCCTTTCTCCGCTTTGACAGCGATCCCTATCTGGCACTTGTGGAAGATCGCCAACTCTGGATACAGGATGCCTATACCGTCACCAACATGTTTCCCTATTCGATGCCTTATGGGCGGCCTTATGTGCGCGAAATGAATTACATCCGCAATTCAGTCAAAGTGGTGCTCGACGCGTACTCGGGCAGCGTCACGTTTTACGCCTGGGATACGCGCGACCCGCTTCTCAAGACCTATATGGCAATTTTTCCGGACCTGTTCAAATCGGCCGATGAAATCAGCCCCGCGCTGCGCGCGCACCTGCGGTATCCCATCGATCTCTTTGACATTCAGGCGTCGCTTTACAATACCTATCACATGACCACCCCCATCGTGTTCTACAACCGCGAAGACGTGTGGGAAATCCCCACGGAATACTACGGCACGGTTGACCGCCCCATTCGCATGCGCCCGTATTATGTGATGGCTCGCTTGCCCGATGAAAACAGCGAAGAATACATCCTCATGCTCCCGGCCACGCCCTCCAACAAACCCAACATGATCGGCTGGATCTTTGCGCGCTGCGATGGCGAAAATTACGGACAACTCGCGGTCTATAAATTGCCCAAGGAAAAGCTCATCTACGGACCAATGCTCATCGAACAACGCATCAATCAAGATACCGATATTTCCCGAGAAATCACTTTGTGGGACCAGCGCGGCTCTGATGTCATACGCGGCAACTTGCTAGTCATTCCCATTCGCAATTCGTTCATTTACGTTGAGCCGCTCTATCTGCGGGCATCTCAACACGGCATGCCGGAACTCAAGCGCGTGCTCGTCATTCACGGGGACCGCCTCGCGATGGGCGAAGACCTCAACGATGCCCTCAACAAGGTTTTTGCCAAAGCAGATCCCCCTCCTCCTCCCTTTCCCGCGCCTGAAAATTTGCCCGAAGACCTCAAGGCACTTGCTCGCCAAGCCTATCGCCAATTTGAAACCGCCCAAAAACACTTGCGGTCGGGCGCGTTTTCAGATTACGGACAAAGCATTCATGCGCTGCGCCAAACCCTTCGGCGCATGAATGAAGTACGAATAGACGAATAGACGGAGTGATGTACCTGTCTGCCGAAAGCTCGCGACAGGCAGGCAACTGCGTCAGCAGTTCATCAACGCAATGGGAACTGACCGTTGAACGGGCTTGAGAAACAGCTCGTTGCCTGCCTGTCGGTAGCCAGGTACCCCCTTGCTCAGGTCAGTTCATCAACGGAGCGGGGTCCCTGTCTAAAAATAAAATTATATATATGTCTGAATACGTATATCACACAATCCCACTTAGAGGCTTAATATGACAATCCGTGAATTGTTTGACGCGAAGTTGACCTTCACCAACTGCGTGAAGATTGAATGCAAACTTAACAAGGCCAAAGAACTCGTTGGTAACGAAGCTTGGCAGCAAGATTTCATTGAGAAGATCGGCATTAACCTTGAAGAGATTGCCAAACGCATTAAGTTGGTGAGGGCTTCAAAAAAGAAAATCCCAGGGGGACAACGAGCCTTTGTCCTGGGTTATTGGTTCACAATCGCCAAGATTATGATTCCTCTGATGCCTTCGGCGACCTACTTTTTGTCAACAGCAACAAAAAGTAGGCAAAAAATGCCGCTCTCAAACGCCGAGGGGCCTGCCTGTCGCGGACGGCAGACAGGTAGGCTACGCCTGTGCTGTGGTTGCATTTCCCGGAGACAGAGATGAACAAGCAGACCTCAAAGCATGTGCTGAAGCGGTGTGATTCAGTATGGGCGGATTTGCTCACGGAACAGCGCAACCCCAACAGCATGCACATCGACCGCTGTTCAACGGTAGATGCGTTGCGAATCATCAATGCCGAAGATCAAAAAGTCGCCCACGCGGTTGAAGGCGCGATAGACGATATTGCCAAAACCGTCGATCTCGTAGTCGCGGCATTCCAAAAGCGCGGCCGCCTCTTTTACGTCGGCGCGGGAACCAGCGGGCGGCTCGGCGTGCTCGACGCCTCGGAATGCCCGCCGACCTACGGCGTGTCCGCGGACCTCGTACAGGGCATTATCGCCGGGGGGATGCCCGCTTTAACGAGATCACAAGAACGCGCGGAAGACCATCCCGAAGACGGAAAAGCGGCCCTCGAAGATCGCGCCTGCACATCCGATGATGTCGTCATGGGCATCGCGGCGAGCGGCGTCACGCCCTTTGTGATCGGCGCGCTCGAATACGCCCACCACCTGGGCGCGAAAACCGTGTTTTTGACTTGCAATCCGGATCAAAACGCGCGCGCAGATGTTGCGATAGTTCCCATCGTGGGGCCAGAAGTTATTGCCGGATCCACGCGCATGAAAGCGGGTACGGCAACCAAACTCGTGCTCAATATGATCACTACGACAGCCATGATCCGGCTGGGCAAAGTCTATGAAAACCTGATGGTTGACCTGTCGCCCACCTGCGACAAACTCGCGGACCGCGCGGAACGCATTTTGGGGCGCGTGTCTGACCTGACGCCCGAAGAAAGTCGCAGAGTGCTCGACCGCGCGCAGCGCGATCTCAAAACCGCGATTGTCATGACAAAACGGGCTGTCTCCATAGAAACAGCCCGCGAATTGTTGCGACAAAATGATGGCGTCATACACGATGTTTTGGCAGATAAGACCCATGTGATGCGGTGATGGCCGGATGTTGCGCGGCGGGGTCTCGGGAAATGGGACGCGCGGTCGGGACCGAGTGAAGGGCAACGCGAAATCCGATCTGCATAAAACCTATTTGCCCTGTTCGCTGTCCTCTTGATAGAACGCTTTGACCAAGGCATTGAGAAAAGCTTTGGGCTGGCGCGCGGCCTCTGCGGTAATTTCAAAGGATGTGTGCCCCAACAACTTCAGCCCGTGCCCGTAATCGTCGAACAAATCCTGACATACCTCGTCTATGGTGCGGCGTTCTTTCGCGGCCTTTTCCGCGAGTTCTCGCAGGGCTTGGTCGTCAAATGTGAGCGCGATGCCATACGCGTTCCTAAATCGCGCGACAAACGCGCCCGTGTCCCGCAAGAACAGCAACTGCTGAAGCGCGCGCGCAGGTGCTTCGATCACCTGTTGCGTGACGTGGAACGCGTCGATATCTGTTGATGGCAGTGATTTTTCAAACTTGAGCAACGCGCGTTCACACACGCTGACGAGGCTTCGCGCGCCCGTTTGTTCCAACGCGGCTCGTTCTGCCAACAACCCGAGCGCGGCGTCGTCAAATGTCAGGTCGATGCCGTAGGCTTTGAAATCGCGTTTCTTGCCCAAAATGACCGAACTGGTCGGGCTTTTCAAAATCGCGTAGAGATCCCCAACGCTCAGGGGCGTCAAAATTGCCGTTACGGGCAAGCGGCCCACAAACTCAGACTCAAAACCGTATTCGATCAGGTCTTCTGTTTTGACATGCTGCAAAAGCGCGGTGCGATCCTGTTCGGGAGATATGTCGCGTCCGGACTGAAACCCCACCGTGCCCAGATTGAGACGCTTTCGCACGATATCTTCGAGATCGCCGAACGCGCCACTGACGATAAACAGGATGTTGCGCGTGTTAATTTTTTGACGCTCCACTTTGCCGCTACGCTGAAACTGCATCATGGATTCCATCTGCGATGTGAGGTCGTGCGGTGCCTTGAGATCGACATCGGTTTCTTCCATCAACTTGAGCAAGTTGCGCTGAACGCCCGTGCGCGAGACATCCGGGCCGACCAAATTTGATGCCGATGCAATTTTGTCGATTTCGTCAATGTACACAATGCCGTATTGCGCCTTTGCAATGCTGCCATCGGCTTCACGCACCAACTCTCGAATGAGGTCTTCGACATCGCCGCCCACATATCCCGTTTCGCTGAATTTGGTCGCATCGCCCTTGACAAACGGCACGCCAATGCGTTGGGCAATCAACTTGATCAAATACGTTTTGCCCACGCCCGTAGGCCCGATCAGGAGAATGTTGTTTTTGATGTGCCCCACATTTTTGCGTGAAAATTCCGGGTCTTCGCGGTCGAGTTTCATGCGATTGTAATGCGTGCATATCTTGGTGGCCAGCACTTCTTTTGCCTCGTCTTGCTTGACCACGTACTCGTCTAAATACGCCTCTAGTTCTTCGGGTTTGAGGTCAAAATCAATGGTCTCTTCTGCGGGTTCCTCCACGCGGGGGCCTTCCTGCATTCCGGCGGCTTCTCCTTGTGGAAAGACCACCTGATTCCCGTATTTCTGTTCGAGGAAATTTTTGAGGTCTCTTTGCAAATCCGCAGGCGAAAGAGATTGTTTTTTCGACATTAAAAGCTCCATGGTTGTCAGGAACAACTTCCCTGTGGTCGTCTGATCATCGTTTCTAAACAATACCAGTATAGCCCCTGACTGTCAAGCCGTCATCCGCTATCCGCATTGTGATTCATGTCCAATCCCACGAAATTCAGCCTTGATCTCCATGGGGCTTTGCGTCATGTTATCGGGACAATTGAGAGGTCTGACTAACATCCAACAAGGAACATTGCCATGACAGATTCCGAGAAGATAGCACAACTCGAGCAGAAGGTCGCAGAGCAGGATCAGCGGCTCATTGCAATCGAGAAGAACGGGGTTGCAGTTGGTGATCGGGTCAAACAGAACGCGAGAGACATTCGCCGGGTAGAAGATCAGACGATTGACCGCTTTGAGCACCTCATGAGCCAGATGAACGCAGGCTTTACCCGCGTGGAAAACAATATTATCCGCGTGGAGACCACTTTGAAGAATGACATTAACCGCGTGGAGACCAATTTGAAGAACGACATTAACCGCGTGGAGGGACAGACCATAAAATGGCTGTCTTTGGTCATTGCGGTTGCGGTTATCATTCTCGGCATATTGACTTATGTCAAAGGGTGAGCGGGATTGCCTTTCGCGTTTGAGCCATCAAGACAACGCCCCATCCGAGGTCGCACAAGCAATTTCAGATGGGGCATTTTTCATGCACAATTGACCATAAAGATCATTTGGAAAAATCCTTGGCCTCGTCAAATTGCGGATTGATAACAATTTCGCCTGCTGTGTCGATATACCCCCATCTGCCACCTTCGGTCAACCTATATCTATTGAGCTTGCCACCGATTTTCACCCTCGCCAATCCTTTGGAAAAATCCTTGGCCTCGTCAAATTGCGGATTGATAACATACTTGCCAGCCGTGTTGATATACCCCCACCTGCCACCGATGTCCACAGCAGCCAATCCTTCGGAAAAAGACCACGCGTCGTCAAATTGCGGATTGATAACATACTCTCCTGCTGTGTTGATATACCCCCACCTGCCACCGATGTCCACAGCAGCCAATCCTTCGGAAAAAGACCACGCGTCGTCAAATTGCGGATTGATAACATACTCTCCTGCTGTGTTGATATACCCCCACCTGCCACCTTCGGTCAACCTATATCTATTGAACTTGAGACCGATGTTCACAAGTGCCAATCCTTCGGAAAAAGCTCCGGCAAAGTCAAATTGCGGATTGATAACAATCTCGCCTTTCGTGTTGATATACTCCCACCTGCCACCGATTTTCACAGCAGCCAATCCTTCGGAAAAAGACCACGCGGCGTCAAATTGCGGATTGATAACAATCTCGCCTTTCGTGTTGATATACCCCCACCTGCCACCGATGTCCACAGCAGCCAATCCTTCGGAAAAAGACCACGCGGCGTCAAATTGCGGATTGATAACAATCTCGCCTTTCGTGTTGATATACCCCCACCTGCCACCGATGTTCACAGCAGCCAATCCTTCGGAAAAAGCTCCGGCAAAGTCAAATTGCGGATTGATAACGGTCTCGCCAGCCGTGTTGATATACCCATACTTGTCACCGATTTGCACAAGAGCTAACGCTTCTTTTTCAGAATCGGAAACAATTGACTGTTCCGATTCCGTTTTTTCAGAATCGGAGGAAGAAACGAGGAGGGTTGAGAGCATCAGGATGTATGATAGGTTTTTCATCGTCGCACCTTCAGCAGACAGGAATGTCTGCTCCACCTTTCTTTTTTTATTCGCCTATCCCGTTGAAAATGGGAATGAAATGTGTTTGAGGAGAATTTACGGCGGTTTGCGGTGGTGTCAATCAGTATTTCCAGTTCCGATGGAAAATGGAAATGGAAAATCGCGGTCAATTTTTCATGTTTTCGCTTTTCATTTTTTGATTTTCTTGGTACACTTCTGCGAAATAGTTTTCAGCGTCACTGTCCCTACATTTTGGTGAGCACAGGGGCACTGTAGAGGCAGACAAGAATGTCTGTCCCACCTTACGCATGCGGGCACGGGGGACACGCCCCTACGGATAAAACTATGAATCTCAGTCCACTGACACTTCGCAGATTGTGCGATGAATTGCGACCTCAAATTGACCATCGTCTGATCCGCGATGTCTATCTCGCGGATCAGCACGATCTCTTTTTGAACTTGGGCGATGCCGGGCACCTCTTGCTTTCCGCGCATCCAAATAGAAGTCGCGTGGTGTTTGCCCAACCGCCCGCGCGTCACACGCGCATTCCCTGGGCGGATCGCTACTTGCGCGGCGCGGGTATTCTCGGCATTGAACACGTTGTTCACGAACGCATTGTGCATCTCGCGGTTCGCAAACGCGACCGCATCGGCTCCGTCACCGACTGTCGCATGATATGCGAGTTGATCGGCAGATATGCCAATGTCATTCTCGTCAATGATAGGACGGACAGAATCCTGGGGGCGTTGCGACCCACTCGCACGCGTCAAAACCGCGTGCGGGAAATACGCGCGGGGAAAACCTATCAACCGCCGCCCGCGCTCGACCGCATTCCGCCGGGAATTCTGACCGCGCGGTCGCTTGCCTTTTTGGGCGATCGCCCGGAAGACGCGCGCGCAAACGCGCTGGCCCAACACATCGCGGGGCTCGATCCGTTGGCCGCCCGCGAACTGCTTCACCTCGCGGGTTTTATCGAGAAACGCTCGCTTTCCGCGGACGATCTCGCAAATTTTGCAGAAGCGATTCGCACCTTTTTTGACGATCCGAGATTTTGCGACGGGGGCGCGCGCATCCGCGACATCGACCCTCGCGACGCGGTTTGCGCCCTGCACCTTCGGCATACACAGCCCGAACAGACATACCCCACCCTCAGCGACGCCATATCCGATGTTGCCGCGAGAGAGGTGCGGGCTGACGCGTGCAAGGGGCGGCAGAAAAATCTCGAAAAAGACCTGCAAAATCGCCTGAAAACTGCGGATCGAAAGATCGCGCGCATCCGCGCAGACATCGACAATGCGAGGCGTGCAGACGAGTACGAAAGGATGGGGAATTTGCTGATGTGCCACCTCGCGCGCGTCCCTCCCCATGTCGATGCGGTCACGCTGCCCGACCTGTTTGACCCGTCCCGCGCGGAGATGGTCATTCCCCTCAATCCGCGACGCACGGCTTCGGAAAATGCCAGCGCGTATCTCAAGCGCGCGCGAAAAGCGCGAAAAGGCGCGCGCGTTCTCGCCAAACGCCTCGAGGCAGCGCGGTGGGAGAAGGACAAAATCCAGCGTTATATGGACCGCCTCAGTCGCGTTCAGTCGGAGACGGAACTCGACGCCATGCGCCGAGAGTTGGAAGCCGCGCGCGTGATCAAAGCACCCAAGAAAAGACCGCCATCCAAGTCCAAACCCCAGGCGGGCGACCTGCATCCCAGGCGGTATCGCACGCGAGCAGGTTGGCGCGTGCTCGTGGGACGGAATAACGCGGAAAATGACAGGCTGACCAAGAGTTCCGCGCGCGACGACATCTTTTTGCACGCGCACGGTTGCGCGGGCGCGCACGTTATCCTCAAACGCGATGGCAGGGCGGACCGTCCGTCCCGAAAGACGCTCAGAGAAGCCGCCGGCCTCGCCGCGTACTGGAGCAAAGCGCGGGGTGCCAAAAGCGTGCCGGTCATCCACACGGAAATTCGCTACGTGCAAAAACCGCGCGGGGCGCTGCCGGGTCTGGTCGCGATTCGCAATGAAAAAACCGTGATGGTCGCGCCCCGTGAACTCGATCGCGAGGACGCAATCTGATACGGATGTTTTGATGTTCGTTTTGGTGTTCAGTCGTCATGTCGTATTTTGGGGTTGAAGCCGCGATCTATGATACTGTGACAGGATACTGTGACAGATAGATAGCGACTGAAACACTTTTTTTAAGGGAGATGATGTGAAAAAAAAGAAGGTGTTGATTACGGGTGCTGCTGGGCGAATTGGCAAGGTGCTCACAGATGGTTTGCACGAGCGGTATCGGCTGCGGGTGCTGTATCATCGCACAATTTTGGATCAGAAGTACGACGAAGAAGTGATGGTGGCAGACATCGCGGATTTGAAAAAGATGGAAGAGGCTGTAGCGGGGATGGATGCTGTGGTACACATGGCGGGCAATCCGTCGGGTGGGGCGACATTTGACGAAACCGTCGCGGCAAATATCATCGGCACGCACAATATTTACGAAGCGTGCAAGCGCGAGGGGGTGAAGCGGGTCATTTTTGCCAGCACCAATCACGTCACCGGCATGTACGAAAAGAAAGGCCCCGTTTACACGACTTGGGAAATGCCCGTGCGTCCGGACAGTTATTACGGGGCGAGCAAAGCTTATGGCGAAGCCCTAGGGCGATATTACGTGGATGGACATGGCCTGTCCGTGATCTGCCACCGCATTGGGTCGTTTCAACCGGTTTCTTCGGTGCGGAATCGAAATAACGACCGCATTTTATCGACATGGCTGAGTTACAAAGACACCGTGCAATTGACGTGGCGCAGCATTGACGCGCCCGAGAAAATCGATTTTGCGATTTATTACGGCATTTCGGACAACACGCGGGCGTATTGGGATATCCAAAACGCGCGCGAAGAAATCGGTTACGACCCGGTAGATAACGCGGAAAATTATGCGTAGCGATCGGCGAGGAGGCGCCTCATGCAAGCTGAGATTGTGATGATTGGGACGGAGTTGTTGTTGGGTGAGATAGTCGATACCAATGCCGCGATGTTTGCCAGAGCACTGCGCGATATTGGGATGGATCTGTTGTATAAAACAACGGTAGGAGACAATGAGGGTCGGATTGTGGCGGTCTTGAATATCGCGCTGGATCGGTCGGATGTGGTGCTGACATCGGGGGGTATTGGGCCGACGGTAGATGATATGACGCGGCAATGCGTGGCGCGTGCAACGGGGCACAGGCTGGTTTATAGCATGGAATTGGAGCAGCAGATTGCGTCGCGGTTTCGCAATTTTGGGCGGCCGATGGCCGATAACAACAAGCGGCAGGCGTACATTCCCGAAGGGGCCATGCCATTGGAGAATCCCGTGGGTACAGCCCCTGGTTTTTTGAGTGAAGATGCTCGGGGGCGCGGCTGTGTGATTTCGCTTCCGGGTGTGCCGAGGGAATTGGACTATATGTTACACGAGGTGGCGATCCCGATTTTGATCGCGCGCATGGGCGGGTGCAAAGTGACCAAGGTGCGCGTGTTGCGCACGTGCGCGGTGGGCGAGAGCAATATCGATCGCGCGATTGGCGATTTGATGACCGAACGCAATCCAACGGTGGGATTGGCCGCGCATGTGGGGCAGACAGATGTGCGCGTGACCGCGAAAGCGGATACAGAGGAAGACGCGGACGCGTTGATCGCGCCGATGGAAGCGGAACTCAGGCGGCGGTTGGGCGTTGCGATTTACGGCACGGGAAAGCAGGCCGTGGGCGAGGTGGTGGGCAATTTGTTGCGGGAAAAAGGGCTGACACTTGGGGTGGTGGATGCGCTGACAGACGGGCGATTGGCGCGGGTGCTTGAGGAGCACGGCGCGGGTGAGGTGGTGGTCGCGCGGGCGATGCGGGAGATAGGAGATGCCGGCCTTCGGGCTGCGGCCGAAGCGATGGCCAAAGCGGTCGCGCCCAAACGCGGCGTAGGTCTGGCGATGGTTGGCCCTTGTGAAGGTCGGGCGACATTTATGGCGGTTTATGGGCCCGATGTGCAAACATGTATTGAAAGCCGTCGCTTTCAGGATTCAGATTACACCCGTCGCTGGTTGGTGATTCAGGGGTTGGATCTCGTGCGACGCGCGGTATTGGGCGAGTTGACATCACCAGCAGATTGAGTTAAACGAAAGAGCTCAGAGCAACGGGAGGGATGCAGTGTCTAACAACCGGTCTTTATCTTATGCAAAGAGTGGCGTCAATATTGATGAAACAGATGCCGTCAAAAAACAGATGGCTTCCCATGTGGGGCGTGGCGACGCGAGGATATTGAATACATTGGGGGCGTTTGGCAGTTTGGTCGATGGTCGGTTTGCGGGTTATACTCACCCGGTTCTCGTTCTCAAAACCGAGGAGCCTGGTTCAAAGCAAAAGTTGGCGTTTGAACACGGCCGGGTCGCGTCTATTGCGCACGACTTGGTCAACCATCTGATCAACGACATCATCGTTATGGGTGCAGACCCTTTTTATATGCAAGACTGTATTGTATGCGGCAAACTCGAGCCCGATGTTGTCAAAGCTCTCGTGGGGGGGATTGCCGATGCGTGTGAGGCGCAAGGATGTACTTTGACGGGCGGTGAAACGTCTGTTCAGCCAGGGGTTGTCGAAGACGGGGTGTATATTTTGAGTGCTTCGGCTATTGGGGTGGTTGATAGGGACGATATCATTGATGGCGCTGCGATTGAGGAGGGAGACGCGGTTCTCGCGCTGGCATCCAATGGGCTTCACACCAATGGCTATACGCTTATCAGGGCGTTGTTGGGGCACAAGCCGGGATTGAAAGACCGAGATATTCAAGGCGTGTCCTTTCTCGATGCGATTATGCAGCCCCACCGGTGTTATTACAAACCCCTAAAGGGTCTGTTTAGGGACAAAGGGTTGAAAGGCATGGCACATATTACCGGGGGTGGCATTCGGGACAATCTGTCCCGCATTCTTCCCGAGACCTTGCGCGCGGCGGTCGATCTGTCTTTAATCCGGGTTCTCCCCATTTTCAAAACGGTTCGCGCAGAAGGTTTGGTTGCAGAAGCCGATATGCTGAGGACATTTAATTTGGGCGTTGGGATGGCTCTTGTTTGCGCGCAACATGCTGTGGCGAGAATCCGCGCCCACTTGAAACGCGCGGGATGTTGTGCCTACCCCATCGGGCAAATTGTCAAGGGCACAAAAGGCGTTGATTTCACGGGGAAAATTCGGTGGTAGTGCCAAGAAGCAGCGCGCAACACGACGCCAGTTGAGCAGATCGCTACTTGTTCGCCTTTTACGCTGTGTTTATCGGTGTTAATCTGTGGTTGCTTTTAACCCTTAATTCGCACGAGGAGTTGATATGTTTCGCAATTATCTCGCGGTGGCCTTGCGTAGTTTGCTGAAAACAGAGGATTGACAGCGATTAATATTTTGGGTCTGGCAATTGGGATGGCGTGTGTGATTTTGATCGCGCTGTACATTCAGCATGAGTTTAGCTTTGACCGACATCACGTCCATGCTGATCGCATTTATCGCGTTTTTCGCGCGGTTTCAATGGAGAATACAACATCGGTCAGTCCGCGTGCATCTGGCGCGTTGGCACCGGCATTGAAGCGCGATTTCCCCGAGGTGCAGGAGGCCATTCGCACGGGCAATTTGCTGGCGGTGTTTTCCGGGCTGACAATTTTTGTGGCGTGTCTGGGGTTGTTTGGCCTGATTTCGTTTCGCGCAGAACAAAAAGTGAAAGAAATTGGCATTCGAAAAGTTTTGGGCGCGTCCGTGCTCAGTATTTTTGGTTTACTGGGCAAAGAATTTGTCAAGCTCGTATTTGTCGCCAGTGTGATCGCCTGTCCGATTGCCTATCTGTTTGCGAGCAGATGGTTGCAGGATTTTGCCTATCGCATTGATTTACAGGTTATGTATTTTCTCTTGGGCAGTGTTCTCGCTCTGGTGCTTGCACTTGCAACCATGACTTATCAAGCCCTCAAAGCCGCGCGGGCAAATCCAGTGGATGCCCTGCGGACGGAATGAGATAGACCAAAGCGCGTTACAGCGAAGGCGAAACAAAAGAAGCATGCATAAAAAATCCCCGGCAGATCAAAGCTGTCGGGGATTCGCTGTAGAGGATATTTTTTTGATGTTGCGCGTTTTTCGCCGCGTTGTGTTGCCCGTCCGCGGATAGGGCTTCTCTGAAGTTCTGCGTCACGTCGGTTCATTTTCGCGGTTCGGAAAGAGCCGGAGGTTGGCGATCAGGTCATGGTAGCCGCTTTTTAGCGCGCCCGCGCGGAACCGCCAGACGATCAGGGCGATGAGCGCGAGGGCGCCGCCCCACTGCAAGAATTGAATGGCCGGCGCATGGGAGGCTTCGAGGTTGGCAGAGAGGGTCCAGCCCGCGGCGATGAGCACGGCGTCGATCAGGATGCCCAACGCCATGGTCGCCGCGATGACGACGCCGACATAGACCGCCGCGAAGCGCGTGCCAAACTGCCCGACGATGATGGCGATGGTGCCGGTGTTGGTGGCCGGGCCGGTCATGAGAAAAATCAGTGCCGCGCCCGGACTGAAGCCCTTGGCGACCAGCACCGCGGCGATGGGCGTGCTGGCGGAGGCGCAGATGTAGAGGGGCATGCCGACCAGCACCATGATGGGGTAGGACAGCCAGCGCGCGTACTCGTTTGCCATCAGGTCGCTCGGAATCGCCAAGTAGATCACCCCCCCCAAGCCAACGCCCACGAGCAGGGCGAATAGGATGTCGTCCGCGACTTCCACGAACCCATAGCGGAAGACGTGCGCGACGATTTTCGCAAAGTCCAACGCGTCCGTTGGGGGAGCGGCATCCGCGGGGGTGACTCGCCGCCGGCGGATGCTGTTGCCCAGGTTTTTCACATACGCGACGAGGGACGCTTTTAGTTGCGCGGGCCTGACATAGCAATCGTCGCTGCCGGACAGCAGTGGTTCGTGCGCGCGGTGGTCGCAATCGTCATGACACGGGTGGTGATCGCGCGGGGTTGCCCCGTCGCGGTCGCCTTTGATCAGGCCGATGCAGAAGATGCCGGCGACGACCGCGGTGATGAAGCTGATGACGGGTCTGACAATGGCGGCGATAAATCCGAAGAACGCCTGCGTGACCAGAATTGAGTCTGCCCCGGTTTCCGGCGCGGTGATCAGGAAAGACATGCAAGACGAGCGCGACGCGCCTTTTTTGTGCATCTCGGCGACGACGGGGACAACCGAACAACTGCAAAGCGGGATGGGCACGCCGATGGCCGCGCTGGTGCTCACGGATTTCAAGTTGTCGCGGCGCAGCCACTTGAGCATGGCTCGGCGCGAGATCAAGATGTGCATCAGTCCGCAAAGGAACAGCCCGAGCAGGAGCATGGGCGCCAGCAACAGGAAGGATGACCAAAGAAAATCCAAGACCCCGGTGAGTGTTTCTATGAATTTGAGAGCCATGTCATCGCCTCTTTTGGGATCGCGCGTCTGCGCGGAATAGGGGACGAAGTTTTGTCAAAATGGCGTCGAGTTCGCGGTGGTCGTCGCGGTCCAATTGTGTGCTGCCGGGCGCGCGCATGTGGCTCGTTTTGAAAATGCCGCGGCGCACGAGGACTTCTTTGACGAGGCGAAGACCGAGGATCTGGATCAGGTTGGTGAGGGGCAGAAGTTGATCGAAAAGATCGCGCGCGGTGTTTTCATCGCCCGCTTGCAGGGCATGCCAGATGTCGACGTGAATATCCACGACCGGGGCGCCGGGCATAAAGCCGCGGGCACCCCGTCGCGTTTCTGAGATCATCCAGCGGCACCACGCGCCCCCAAAAACGCCCTGGCAGTGGTCGCCCGCTTGGGCCGCGATGGCGCTGATGTGATGCGCGCTGGGATGGGCTTCTTCTTTGACGTAGATGAGGTGCTCGACTTCGGTGAGCAGGCGCAGAAGCGCGGGAGGCGACATGCCTGCCCCCGCGTTTTGGATAAAGATGGGCAATTGCCCCGCGCGGGAAATGGCTTCAAAGTAGCGGAGGTTTTCTTCCGCGCCACCGCTGCCCATATAGGGGGGCATGGCGATGACCGCGTCGGCGCCCGCGCGCTTGGCATGGGCGGCGTGTTCGGTGGCTGTGGAGATGTTGGTGCCGGCGACACCGGCGATGACCGCGACGCGTCGGTCAGTTTTTTTGACGACGATTTCGACCAGTGTCTGACGCTCGCGGTCAGAGAGATATTGAAATTCACTGCCGAGCACGGGAAAGACCAAGCCCCCTGCCCCCGCGTCAATGCAAAAGTCAATTTGACGCGCCATGCTTTCTATGTCAAAGCCGCCGGATTCGGCGACGGGTGTTTGCAACACGGGCAAAATGCCGCGAATGGGATCGTTCATGGTGAAAGCCGAGTCGTGAAAGGTGAGTCATGAGTAATGCGAATTAACGTGCAAAGGCAGTGCCCCTGTGCCTGCCCAAATGCGCCCGCGCATTTGTCAATAGACCTTGTCGTCATCGTCTTTCTTTTGTAGGGTGTTTTTCCATCGGCGTTCAGACGACGAGGGGCCGCGCTCGATGAGTTTGTTGGGTTTGCCCTTTTGTTTGACCAGATCAAAAGCATCGTAGAGCTCGCCAACAGCGGTCATCGCGCGATAGTGCAAGATGTCGCCCGAGACCGAGATGACCTGATAAAGTTGTGCGTTTTCTGCCCCGCGCGTCATCCAGCGGTCTTTTCTGAGTTTGTACTGTTTGGGGCCGCTGACCGATACGACATAGACCGTGCCTTTGGTGGTGTCGCGGACGGTCACGCCGTTGCCGATGTTGTGGCCTCTTGCGTACGTGTGGTCGTGCCCCTGAAGCACCAGATCGACCGCGTATTTGTCGAAGATGGGTTTCCAGGCTTGGCGCAGGTCTTTGTTGTCGCGTCCTTCAGACGCGGAATAGACCGGGTGATGGAATGTCACAAAGGTCCATTTGTTGGGGTTGTTTGCGAGCACCTGTTCCAGCCAGATGCCCTGTTCTTTGTGGCGTTCATTGGAATTGAGCGAGATGATGCGCGCGCCCTGATAGTCTGTGTAATAGGTCGTTTCTTCGAGCACTTTGGGGCCATTTTCGGGCAGGGTAAAATGCGGACGCCACAGCACAGAAAGATGGCGTTTGACCGCGGGGCGATAGTATTCGTGGTTCCCCGGCGTGGGAATGCAGGGGATTTTTGCATGGATCCAAGCACCCGATTCAAACCATTCCTGCCATTCGCTGTCTCTGTTCGCGCGGTTGACCAGGTCGCCTGCGTGGATGATAAAGTCCGCGTCGGGCGCGTCGAGCACCGCGGTTCGGATGGTGCGCGCCCACAGGGCGAGCAGGTTATTTTGGGCGTCGCCAAAGTAGATAAAGGTAAAATCATCTGGTTCGGCTGAGGCGGTGCGAAATTGATACCACGAACTCCAGATGTCGCCGCTACCCACGCGATAGGCATAGCGGGTGTTGGGTTTGAGGTGTGTGAATGTGACCGAATGAAAGTGCGCGGCATAGCCTTTGTGTTCCCATTTTTCGGTGCGCGCGGTTTGGCGTTTCGCCCATGTGATAAAGTGGGGCGAGGCATTGGCTTCTGCGATCTGGCCTTCGGCTTGTGTGATGCGCGTATTGGTGCGCCATGTGACCGATGCCGTGGTGGTGGGATCTTCCGACCAGTTGAGTACAATGCGGTCGGGAATTTGCGTGGGCAGGGAATCTACGGCCGCGCGGTGATATTCATGTGCCCAGGCCGAGCCTGTGAGTGCAAACAGAAGGGTGAAACAAATTGTGTGCATGGTGTTCTCCGGGTGAAAATGTGGTATCGGAATATGTCTAAACATACAACATGTTTCAAATTATCAAAAGTGCAAATGTAGGGTCAGGTCTTGTGCCCAAGCGAGGAGTGAGTAATGCGAATTAACGTGCAAAGGTAGCGGCAGGTCCCTGTGCCTGAGTAGTTATTCAACCTACTGGACTCCTGCGAAAGCAGGAGGGACGAGCAACGGACGTCATCCCCGAGAAAGCGGGAATCCAGACAATAAAAGCACTCAAAAAAATGTAATCGAATTTATTTGAAAGACTACTGAGAAGGTGGGGCAGACATTCTTGTCTGCCTCTTTAGTGTCCCTGTACCCGCGCAAATGTGCCCGCGCATCTATGCCTTGACATTGAACTGTTTTGAAATAAATTCCAAAATAGTTCAACCCATTTGGAGGAACATTCAAAATGGTACACTATGATCGGCGTCTAAAAATCGATTTGCCCAACCGACAGTCGGCCTTTTTGTGGGGCCCGCGAAAAACAGGGAAATCCACCTATCTCAAACACGCGTTTCCCAACAGCCTGGTCTATGATTTTCTCAAGACGGATTTGATGCTGGATTTCAACCGGCGGCCGGCCCTGTTGCGCGAGCAACTTCTCGCGCAATCTGAACGCGTCCTGGCGCAGCCGATTATCTTGGACGAAGTGCAGCGCGTGCCGCTGCTGTTGGATGAGGTGCATTGGCTCATTGAAAATAAGGGGTTGCGTTTTATTTTGTGCGGATCCAGCGCGCGAAAGCTCAAGCGGGGGCGGGCGAATTTGCTCGGGGGCCGCGCGTGGCGATACGAGATGTTCCCCTTGGTGACAGATGAATTGCATGATGGCGATGTAGATCTGTTGACCATTTTGAATCGCGGTCTGATTCCCGATCATTTTGCCACCGCGCACTACCGCCGTTCTCTGAACGCGTATTTGCAGGATTACTTAAAAGAGGAAGTTTTTGCTGAGGGATTGACGCGCAATATCCCGGGATTTTCCAGATTTTTTGATGCGATGGGATACGCGCACGGCGAGTTGACCAACTTTTCCAATATTGCTCGGGAATGCGGCGTGAGTTCCAAGACCGTGCAAGCGTATTATCAAATTCTCGTTGATACGCTTTTGGGCACTGTGGTTGAACCCTTTAAGCGGCGCCAAAGTCGCCAGGTCATTTCCAGAGCATCCAAGTTCTATTTGTTTGATGTGGGCGTGGCTGGCGCGCTGGAAAAACGGCATTTGCAGGACGCGCACGGCGCGCTTTTTGGCAAAGCGTTTGAGCATTTTATGTTTACGGAACTGCGGGCACACGCTTCTTATTCCGCGTTGCATTACGACATTCATTTTTGGCGTACAAAGTCGGGGTTGGAGGTCGATTTTGTGTTGGGCAATGGCGAGGTGGCACTCGAGGTCAAGGGCACGCGCCGGGTCGATAACACGGCTCTTCGACCCCTGCGCGCATTTATCGAGGAATACGCGCCCCAAAAGGCTTTGGTTATTTGCAATGAAACGGCTGAACGCGTTGTCGGCCCCATTCGCATTGTGCCGTGGAAAGTGTTTCTACAATCGCTGTGGGCAGGAGACGTAATTTCATGACAGGCTTAGAAGCGAGAAGCAACCACCGATGAACACCGATGAACACCGATGAACACGGATGAAAGGCGAGAAGTGAGGAGTGAGTAATGCAAATGTAGGGGCAGTGCCCCTGTGCCAAGAAGGTGGGGCAGACATTCTTGTCTACCTTGTAGTGCCTCTGTGCCCACCTATCAAAGGGGCGGACGCAGGCGGCCCAGTTGAAATCGCCGGGGATCGCCGAGGCGTTTTTCCAGGGCTTCGGCGGTCCAATGGGTGTGGGTGAGTACCCAGTTGATTTCGCTGGCGAGGGGACTGTCGAAGATGCCGGGGTCGTCCGCGCCGATGACGAGGTTGACGTTTGCGTTGAGAAAGGTGTGGATGGGGTGATGCGCGGGGTCGGGTACCCCGCCGATGCGGAGATTGGAGGTGGGACACGTTTCAATGACCGTGCCGAGTTGGGTGAGGCGGTTGAGCACAAATTGCTGTCGGTTGCGGATTTCACAGAGGCGTTGGGGATTGTAAGCGCGCGCGACGATGTCGTCGCGCGCCCGTTTTTTGAGGGTTTGTCGCTCGGCGTGCAGCGCGCGGGTGTTCACGTGGATATCGAAAGCCGAGAGTTCCGCGGCATACCTGAGATCGTAGGCGATCTGGTCGCGGCGTTCGTCGACCCGTTCTCGCGTGTGTGCATGGGGGCGGCGGGCAATGGCGATTGCCGGATCCAAGCCGAGTGCCGTGGCGTGTCCCAGGCGTCGCGCGCCCATTTCGGCAACTTCGTGACACCAGCGGATCGCGCTTTCGAGCGATTTGTCAAAATAGCTTTCGCCGACGTGATAGGTAATTTCGAGGGCGCGTTCCGGGTATTGTTGGTTGTCGCTGTGGACGCGTTGGAACAGGCCGCGTTGGCCTTTGGGGGGATGGCCTTCTTCAATGTGGGCAAAGTCAATGCCGACGACGGTGGGGATGAGGTCGGGGTTTTCGTCGAGGAGTTCTTGCACCCATGCGTAGTCTTGGCGCGCGGCGTGGCGGCGCAGGCTGATGATGTAGCGCGCGGTGGTGTTGTGTTGCGATGCGTTTGAGAGCATGCGGGCATAGGTGCGGTGAAAGCCGATGAACGCGTCGCGCGTGTCATCGCTGCAGCCACAGCGGTATTCGACAAAGGTGACGCCTTCTTTGCGGTGCCGGTCAATGGCGCGCTGGAGAGATTGTTTGAGGAGTTCCCGTCGCGTGGGGGGGTGTTGCAGGAGGTTGATGATGAGGTTGAATTTGGCTTGAAATCGCCCGAAGTCGCCGCTGTCTTTTTGCGCGTAGATGTAGTGTTCCTTGAATTTGGCAAGTCCCGCGGTCGGGTCGGAGAGGGCGTCGCGATAGAGCGCGATAGGGTCTAGGCGCATGCCATAAGCGGTTTCATAGGCGTCTGTAAAAAGTCGCCAGTCGATGTCTGCATACACGTCTTTGCCGAGCGCGAGGAGGTCTTCCGCGGTGAGGCAACCGCCGGGATGGACGTGGAGTTCGCAGGTTTTGGCTGCGTGAAGCGGGGGCATGGGGCGTTTCTCGTGCGTTTGTGCAACGGGGTTTGGGGCGCGTTCAGGGGGAACAATTTAGGGATTTTAACAGCACTTGTAAACGGGCAAAGCTCTTTTGAACACCGATGAACACGGATGAAAGGCGAGAAGTGAGGAGTGAGTAACTGATGTTATGCAGCAACAGGGGATCCACAACGTCCAATCCACTTGTAAGAGCGGGTTTGCAACCCGACCCGACTCATCGCATCGATCCCCGCCGCTGTAAGGGACTTCTGGGGACACTCCGACCGCGCCCCGGCCCGATGAGGCCAAGGCACAGGGGCTAGGCCTACCATAACAGATACACGCCGCAACTGCGTAACGTCAGTGAGTAATGCGAATTAGCGTGCAAAGGTAGCGGCAGGGCCCTGTGCAGTAGAAGAGACATTCTTGTCTGCCTCTTTAGTGTCCCGGTGCCTGCCCAATTCTAAACCCCCCAAAAAAGAGATGGAGAATATGACGATAATCATTGCCAGAATGACCAAATTTTATGGCCGAGCGTTGGCTATCATCCTGATGCTACTAGGCCTCGCCTAGGGCACCTGGGCGCATGAAGGACCGTTTACGGTCCAGAACTTCACCGCCAGGCTCTCTGACGACGGCACGGTGGTCGATCTCAACTGGGACGTTCTGTCCGGCACCACCGCCTACAGCTCACGCTGCTGCAGCGACAGTGATCCTGCTTACGACACCGACGAGCACGGCGAGAAGTGGAAAGTCTCAACACGCCAAGGAGCCAACACTGCCAGGATAAGCATTCGCTGGAACCGGCAACCCGTCGCAGACGCCCCCGGCCCCTACCACTCCCGCGGACGACGCCAGCAATGTCGAGATCGCCATTCCGATCACGGCCGACCAGCGTGGAGTTCGGCACCCCGGCGTCCGCGACGGTCACCATCAACGACGACCACCAGCACCCCGGCACTCCCGTGAACCTGACCGCGACTGCGGACGATCGGTCCATCTCGCTGACCTGGGACGATCCGGAGAACGCCGCCATCAGCAGCTACGAGTACAGCACCTGCGCCGGCGCGACGTGCAGCGACGCGACGGACATACCGGGCTCGGAGGCCTCAACTACTTCCTACACCATCACCGGCGCGGCCGCGGTTTCGCTGCTCTACAAGATTACCGCGGGCACCGCCTCTCTGGACGACGATTTCGTCAACCTGACGAGCACCGGCACGGACCGGACGCGGCCGGAGGCACAACCGCGATGATTGCGCTGGAGCTTGACGACGACGCTCTGGTGGAGGCCGACGAGACGTTCACCGTGACCCTGAGCAGCCCAGCTGAGCGCGGACGTGACCATCGGGGTGAGCAGCAACGACGTGGGCGAGGGCACGGTTAGCCCGACGACTGTGGATGTAACTTCCACCGGCCGGGCCGTGGGCGGTCTGGCGGGTCAGAACCTGGGCACCATCCTCGCCGTCTATCTGGACGTAGATGGGAATGGCAGTGCTGCTGCGCTATCTGATGGTATGCTGATTGTCCGTTATTTGGGTGGCTTCACTGGGGACGATCTGATAAGCGGTCGCCTTGGACAGGGTGCAACCCGCAATGCCGCCAAGGTCAAGGAGTATCTGGACACGCTGACGGGTGCGGTTGGGAACTGATGGGGGCAAGTTGGCGGATTGCTTTGAGGTTGTGTGTCTCGTGGCTGCACGCACAGGGTGCATGCGTGGCATGCGAGGAAGTTGGAAGGGCGAAGCAACTCCTGTTGGAAAAAGGGCCGTCCCAGGGGCGGTCTTTTTTGTGCCTTTTTCTGCTTGCTGACCGCTAATTCACCACTTGACGCACCCTGTAATTTGTGATATTTTTGGATTTGAGATAACCGCGTAAATGGAGGCTTATATGACCCCACAATTGTTGATTTTTATCGGTGCAATGGTTTATCTGGGTTGGGCACTTGTTCGGTATTGGAAACAGCGCAATCGCAAAGACACGCGGTTTATTGAAGTGGTTAAAGATGACCCCGCGTCTAGGCCGTATAAACGCAGAGGGGCCAAGCGCAAAAAGGAGTCTGCTGCGGATCGCGAGTGGCGCGAGCGCGTGCGTGCGGAAATTGAAGATATGACAAAATAAAACCCGTTGCCTGAAACGGGGGGCTAATGTGGGAAAGTAATCGCGATTTTGCAGATTTAACCAAGCGTGCGGTTTGGTATGCAATTCTCTACTGCCAAACATACAGGAGATGAGTGATTTAGCGGGTTTTATTATAGAGAGAACTGGTTATGTTGTTTTATCATTGGTTTGAGAGAGCGAGACAACTTCAAATTGAAGAAGCGCGTCGCCAAGGGCTTGAGCAAGGGCGTCAACGTTTTGATCAAGTGTTTGCGGGCAATAAAGATGTCCTGGAAAAACGCGATGAAATTTTCAATGGCGTGACGATGACGGTTCAGAAATAAGCCATATCGCCGCGCAGATCGTTTGGGCGCCTTCATCGGGGTTATGGGCGCGTTTCTGTTCGCCTGATGGCCACGTCACAACCAAAGCCCGGTACTCATTAGAGTAAGAGTATCGGGCTTTGGTTGTAAATTTCCGTTTTGCGGGACTCATTGCGAGTCGTGGTCAAGTCAACCCGGTTTTTCTATCGCATTCTCCCATCATTGCAAAAGCGGGGCGGACTTGCGGTCTTGTTTTGTTTTTCGATTCTGCTTGCACCTGAGCGATTTGTGTGGTACGTTACCCACAAATGAGCAAATTTTTGAATTGGGATGTTGGATATGCGCGAATATTTGATTATTGACGGGCATCTCGATATGGCGTATAACGCGCTGTTTTATCGGCGCGATCTCACGCAGTCTGTCTATGCGTTGCGCGAGCGCGAAGACAGTTTGGTGGGCGGGTTGTCCGGCCATCCGGATTCGCTGGAACAGCGGCGGGGGCCCCAGCCCAAGCGGTTTACGCCGACGGTTTGTTTGCCCGAGATGCGAAAAGGGCGCGTGGGGATCATGCTGTCAACCATTATGTGTCGCGTGCAAAATCCGCAGGACAAGACGCACAATGCCGTGCGTACCCAAGACGTGGCCTACGCGCGGGGGCAATCGCATCTGGCCTATTATCGGGCGCTGGAACGGCGTGGGGAAATTCGGTTTATCAAGTCGGTTTCCGATCTCAACGCCTGTGTCGCGGATTGGGAAAGTCCATCAGACGATACTCCGGTGGGGCTTATTTTGTCGATGGAAAGCGCGGATCCGATTCTGGGCCCCGATCAGGTGGGCGACTGGCACGCGGCCGGGTTGCGATCGGTGTCGCTGACGCATTTTGGCGCCAATACTTACGGGCACGGCACGGGTACGTTGGGCGGGTTATATCCGCCGGCCTACGCGCTGATGGACGCGCTCTCCGAGACCGATATCGCGCTGGATCTCACCCATGCGGCAGACCTCACCTTTTGGCAGATTCTCGATTATTGGCAGGGGCCGGTACACGCTAGCCACTGCAATTGCCGCGCCCTAGTGCCGGGGCAACGGCATTTGTCGGACGATATGATCCGCGCGATCGCGGACCGGGGTGGGGTGCTCGGCATGGTCTTTGCCGAGCAGATGCTGTCTCCGGCGTGGTGTTGGGACGATCCGAGCACGCATTATGCCGCGGCAACCCGCCCGATGAAGGCGGTGCTCGAACACATCGATCACATCTGCGACCTCACGGGCAGCACAGATCACGTGGCTTATGGCACGGACCTCGACGGTGGATTTGGGTTGGAGCTTTCGCCCACAGATTATCATACGATAGCTGATTTGCAGCGTTTTTTGTCTCTTATGCGCGACCACGGCTATGGGGAAGGCGATGTGGCCGCGTTCGCGCATGGGAATTTGATTCGGTTTTTCACCACGGCTTGGGAATGAAAGAGGTGCTTTCATGTCCGATCGCGCGTATTTAGTCGTCGATAGCCACTTGGATCTCGCGTTTTGCGCCATTCAGGTCAACCGCGATCTAACGCAGCCCGCTGCAACCGTGCGGGTACACGATTCGGACGCCACCGCGCGGAGTTTTGGGTCGTGTACGACCACGTTTCCCGAATTGCACAAAGGCCATGTGGGGGTTGTGTTTGGCACGGTGATGTCGCGCATTGATCGCAATGATCGCTGGACGCGCACGGGGATGTGGGATCAGACGCAGTGTTATGGCATTGGGATGGGGCATTGCGCGTTTTATCGGGCGATGGCGCGGCGCGGGATTATTCGGCAGATTCACACGGTTGAAGATTTGGACGCGTGTGTTGCCGCGTGGGCGCGTCCATCGGCAGATACCCCCATCGGTCTGGTGCTGGCGATGGAAAGCGCGGATCCGATTCTCGATCCCGATCAGGTGTCCGAATGGCGCGATTTGGGCTTGCGGATGGTGAGCCTTTCGCATTATGGCATCAGTTCTTATTGTCACGGCACCGGGACCGAAGGCGGGTTGCTGGATCGGGGCAAGCCCTTACTGGACGCGCTCAAAGCAGCGGGGATTATTGTGGATTTGACCCATACGACCGATCAGGCGTTCTGGGAAATTCTCGATTATTACGATGGCCCGGTGGCTGCAAGCCATCACAATTGTCGGGCACTCACGCCGGGGCAGCGGCAGTTGACAGACGAGATGATCCGCGCGATTGTCGCGCGCGGTGGGGTCATTGGCGCGGCTTTTGATGCGTGGATGCTCGATCCGCAGTGGCGGCGCGACGTGCCGTGTTATGAGCAGGCCACAAAGGCGACACTCGAGACCGTGGTCGATCACATCGACCATGTGTGCCAACTCGCGGGCACCGCGAACCATTCCGGGATTGGGACCGATCTCGATGGGGGCTTTGGTCAAGAACAATCGCCGCGCGACCTCAATACCATCGCGGATTTGCAAAATTTGGTGCCCATCTTTCAGCGGCGCGGGTATTCGGAAAAAGATATTAAAAAAGTATTGTCGGGGAATTGGGTGCGGTTGTTGAAATCGGTGTGGAAGAGGTGAGAGGGAATTGCGAATTACGAATTGGGAATTACGAATGAGAGGCGAGAGGCAAGGCAACTTCGACAGAAGTTTATCCTGATTAGGAGATAAAATGCCAGAGCGTCCAAATTTGTTGTTGATCACGACGGATCAACAGCGGGGAGATTGCCTGGGGTGCGACGGTCATCCCGTGCTGGAGACGCCGTATCTCGATGAATTGGCCGAGCAAGGGGCGCGCTTCCCGCACGCCTATACATCGGTGCCGTCGTGTACTCCTGCGCGCGCGGGGATTCTCACGGGGATGGATCAATGGCACCACGGGCGGTTGACCATGACGGGTGCCGATCCCCTGGAATATCCGGCGACATTGCCCGGCGAACTCGCAAACGCGGGCTATCACACGCAAGCTGTGGGCAAGATGCACCATGCGCCGCAGCGCAGGCTGTATGGGTTTCACCACATGGTGCTGGATGAAAGTGGTCGGCGGATGGGAAATTTTATCAGCGATTATCACCTCTTTTTTGAGCAGCACAAAGACGGTGCGTATGGGTATCGCGATCACAGCATTGATTGGAATTCATGGATGGCGCGGCCGAGCCATTTGCCCGAGCATCTGCATCCCACGCATTGGACCGCGAGCGAGGGGGTCAAATTTTTGCAGCAACGCGATCCGACCAAACCATTTTTTATGTGGCTTTCATTTGCGCGGCCCCATTCACCTTATGATCCGCCCCAGGCGTATTGGGATATGTATATTGACAACAAAAATATTCCCAAAGCCGCTGTGGGAGACTGGGCAGCGGAATTCGACCAAAAAATCGCGGATGTCAATGCGCCGCGTTCGCGTCGCACCGATGCCGAAACGCACCGGGGACGCGCGGGATATTACGGCAATATCACGTTTATCGATCACCAAATCGGGCGCGTGCTTTACGAGTTGCGGCGTCACGACCCGCACACCTATCGCAACACATTGATCATTTTTTCATCTGATCACGGCGATATGATGGGCGATCACCACCACTGGCGAAAGACCTACGCGTATGAAGGATCTGCGCGCGTGCCGTTTATCGTGAAATATCCCGATACGTGGGGCGACGTGTCGCGCGGGGCGAGGTATGACCACCCGGTGGAGTTGCGCGATGTGATGCCCACATTGCTCGATGCCGCCGGGGTGGAGGTGCCAACGTCTGTGGATGGACGGTCACTTTTGGATATTGCGCGCGGGAAGAGCGATGGGTGGCGCGAGTTTGTGCAGGGAGAGCACACCACGTGTTATACCAAAAAACACGGCATGCAATATGTCACCGATGGTCATGAGAAGTACATCTGGTTTCATCACACGGGAAAAGAACAGTTTTTCAATTTGGATGACGATCCCCTGGAATGCCGCGAACTGTCCAAAGACTCGGCATATCAAGGGCGCATAGCAATGTGGCGCAGGCGATTGGCAGAGGTAAATGAAAACCGGGGCGATCCGAGGGGGCAAAATGGGGAACTCGTGCCCCAGCTGGAGGGCGCGCTGTCGCTGTCGCCAAATTATCGAAAGTGGAAAGACGCATTCGCCCGCGGGTAAAACGCAATTGAGGACACAATGGCTCAAAAATATTGGCTTGTGAAGTGCGAATACGATGTGTGCTCGTTTGAACAATTGAGCAATCGGCCCAGTGGCATTGGGTATTGGCGAGGGGTACGCAATTATCAGGCGCGCAATTTTATCCGCGACGACATGAAAAAAGGAGATCGGGCCTTTTTTTATCAGTCGAATTGCAAAGTACCCGGTATTGCCGGCATTGTCGAAATTGTGCGCGCGGGGTATCCGGATCCCTCTCAATTTGATGCCGGTCATCCGGATTACGACGCGAAATCCTCTCGTGAAGACCCGCGCTGGTTTTCTTTTGATGTGCAATGGTCAAAGGCGTTTGAGCCTTATGTGAGCCTGCAAGACCTCAAGAACAATCCCAAGCTCAAAGATATGAAGGTCGTGCAGCGCGGGCAGCGATTGTCCATTCTGCCCGTGACAAAAGAGGAATTTGACATTGTGTGCGAAATGGGCGGGCTTTGACAGTTCGCAAGATGCGGAAACCCGACCGCGTCAAAAAAAATAATCCCCGCTCGGCATAACCGAGCGGGGGTTTTTGTTTGCTGTAGCGATCGGGTCGGTTACTTCACCACGGGCCGCATGCCCGGTTCGCCCGCGTGGTAAGATGCCAAGCACCACGGGTCTCGGGTCGCTTTGCGGAAGGCGCGGACTTTTTGGCGCATGTCTTCGGCGATGTGTTGCACCGCGGGGTCGCCGATGATGTTGGTGGATTCCATGGGGTCGTTTTCAATGTCAAAGAGGGCTTCGGCATCTTGGTGCAGAAATTTTTCCGTGTGGCGTTTGCCCATTTCCAAATTTTCCGTGCGAATGGCCTGCCACGTAGGCGATGCCCACAGGTCGCTAGGCAACGGGGTGGTGAGTTCGGGATAGAGGTTGCACACGTATTTGTATTTGCGCCCGCGCAAGACGCGATAGGGGTAGTAGTTGGTGACTTCGTGGAAGGTGTGGGAAAAAAAGGTCTCGTCAAATCCTTTGGGGTGTGTCTCGTCGAGGATGGGAACGAGGGATTTTTCCGGCAAGCCTTCGAGGGGATCAACGCCGCACCAGTCCAAGACAGTCGGGGCGATGTTGCTCCAGTTGACGAGGGCATCGCTGACAACGGCCTTTGCATTTGGGCGCGCGATAATGAGGGGACAGTGGTGACCGGTATCAAAAGAGGATCCTTTGCCACCGGGAAAGGGCATGCCGTGGTCGCTCATGACAATGATCAGGGTATCTTCCGCGCGACCCGCGTCTTGCAGGGCGCGCACGGCCATGCCAATGCCCGTGTCGAGGCGAGAGACCGATTGGTAGTATTCGGCAAATTCTCGGCGCACCTCGGGATGGTCGGGCAGAAAACCGGGTACGATGACTTCGTCGGGTGAATACGCGGTTTCGAGAACGCCGGGATAGGTTTGTTTGTTGCCGAAGTCTCGGTGGGGGTCGGAAAAACCAACGTGCAGATAGAAGGGTTGGTCGCGGTCAATCGCTTCAAAAAATTTTGCGATGTTGTCCGCGATACCGCGCACGTTGCGCCCGCCACCGGCTTCGTAGTGCCACGGGTACACGGATGCGGGTTGTACGTGGAGTTTGCCCACAACGCCGGTTTTGAATCCCGCGGCTTGTAATTGTTGGGGAATGGACGGCATGTTGAGATGGGTGTGGAAATTGTGAATCCCGTGCGAGTGCCCGTATTGCCCGTGCGTGTGACTGTAGTGCCCGGTGAGCAGATTCGCGCGGCTGGCTGCACACGACGGGGTGGTGCAAAACGCGTGCTGAAACAAAGTGCCTCGCGCGGCAAGTGCATCTACGCTGGGCATTTTGATGACCTCATTGCCATAACACCCGGCGAGGGGGCTCCAGTCGTCGGCAATGAGTAAGAGAACATTGCGATAGGACATAAAGACTCCTTTGAATATCAGTGGTCAGGCCACCCAACCCCCAACCCCAAGTAGTTTCTTCACTTCGTTCAGGACAGTCCATGTAGGGGCAACCCCTTGTGGTTGCCCAAGCAGCATTTCATGATACAAGAGACAACCCCACGTCAGACTTAAAAATTTCTCAATAATGTGTTGTATTCACTGTGTGGCCCAATCCAGAACCACAGGATAACATCACCCTCCACAACGCCCAGTGCCCGCCAATTGAGTCCCACTCTTACAGAGTAGATGGGGTGCGTTGGATGCACCTGTTTAAACTCAAGGCTGGGACGCGACATATTTTGTTCCCAAAGGTTGTAATTTTTTCGCGCAGTGACCTTGACTCTGGCAAGTAATTTTCGGAAGCAACGGATGAAGTCTTGTGTCAGGTGAGAGGTCACAACTCATCAAAGCCCATTTTTTTGGTGCGCCCTGCTCTAAATTCTTCTCTCGCCTTATCCGCCAGCTTTGCAAGCACATCGGGAGATTTTGCCAGCGTTTCGTCCCGCTCGCGTTCTGCTTCGATATATTTTTGGAATTGCTCGGCGAGTTCGTCCTGTGATGTTTCGGAAAGTTTTTGGGCTTCTTCAAAGGCTCTGGTAAGCAGGTCGGTCATTTCTTTGTCCTTTTTTTCGGTGATCTGTAAATCGCCTCGCTTTGAGCTCGAATCGCGGCAAGGTGTTGTTCGGCACGGTTTGAACGCCTGCGCGTATGCCCAGAATATGCCGTACTTCTCGGGCGATGGCATTGGCAATGGCCCTTGGTGCGCCGCGGTGGAGTTCCAAGCGGATTTTCATGTCGTCCATTTCGCGTTGCCGGTAAATATCCACCGCAAATTCGGTGACTTCGGGAAATCCCCGAACGATGTTTTCAATCGCGCTGGGATAGACATTTACGCCTCGGATAATCACCGCATCGTCTAGGCGCCCAATCACACCGCCTGTCAGCCGAGAGAAGATGGAACCGCACGCACAGGGTTCTCGGTTTAGGCTGACGCGGTCTCCCGTGCAATAGCGGAGGACGGGCATGCCAATGCGTCCCAAATTGGTGAGCACGAGTTCGCCTTCGCGCGTTTGCTCGCCCGTATCGGGATCGATCACTTCGCAAATAAATTCGGCTTCGTTGATGTGCATGCCGTTTTGAAGCGCGCATTCAAAACCCCACGCGCCGACCTCTGTGGCGCCGGCATGGTCATAACAGCGCGCGCCCCACGCCCGCTCAATGCGCTGTTTGGTCGCCGGCAATCCCGCGCCGGGTTCGCCCGCGTGAATGGTGGTGCGAATGCTTCCACGGGCAATGTCCATGCCTTCGGCACGGCCCACCTCTGCCAGATGCAGGGCATAGGTGGGCGTGCAGATGAGAACCGTGGCCCGATGATCCCGAATCGCCTGAAGGCGCTGCACCGAGGACATGGCCCCTCCAGAAATCGACATCGCGCCGATTAAACGGGCACCTTCGAGGGCAGTCCAGAATCCGATAAAAGGGGCAAAAGAAAAGGCAAAAAACAGTTTGTCCTTTGCCGTCACGCCTGCGCCGCGATACACCTTTGTCCAGCAGCGCGCAAACCAGTCCCAACTTTCTTCTGTGTCCAACCAACACAAGGGGGCACCTGTGGTGCCCGATGTCTGATGGACGCGGATGTAGTGTTCTGGCGCGAATGTCATGTTGCTGCCGTAGAGCGGGTGCGCGGTCTGATCAGCCGATAATTCCGCTTTGGTGGTGAAGGGCAGGAGGCGGTAATCCTCGAGCGTTTGGATGTCCTCTGCCCGTTGAACGCCCGCCCGATTGAGCTTTTTGCGATAAAAAGCATTGCCCGTCAGGACCGAAGACAGCATTTTTCGCAGCCGTTTCAATTGCAAGTCGCAAAGGGCGGCGCGCGTCATCCTTCTCTCCTAATGATCATTGCAGATTGATTTCAAAAGCGCAGTACAGACCAAATGGATCGGCCGGAATAATTGAGGTGGCGCCGAAGCCGCGCGTTTCGTATTTCCGATTGGTCAAATTTTTGGCGTTGATGCGAAATTTTGTTCGCCCGTAGGTATAAGACGCCGAGGCGTCCACGCTCAATACGTCTCGGATTTGGAATTGATTGTCTTCGGCAATAAACTGGCGGGTGACATATCGCGCGCCAATGCCAAATTCCAATCCATTGTCAAATCCCTTGGCCGTCCACAGGTTGAGAATGTGGCGCGGCGAAAAGGCCGGCGCATTTCCCGATCTATCGACGCGTTGGTATGTGACGCCCGTTTGCGTGAATACGGGAATCAGTTCGGCAAAGCGCGTGAGTTCGGCACTGGAAAATGCATAGGACAAAAAGGTGTGCCAATTTTTTGCGGGATGTATCATCACGTCGAGTTCCACGCCGCGAGACCACTGATCCCCGTCTTGTTTTGTGATGCCTGTGGCGTCGGGAATGCCGATGTTATTTTTGATTAAATTGTAGAACGCGAGGGAGGCGTGCAGGCGGTTGTCCATGAGATATTTTTTCGCGCCCACTTCGATCTGAATGCTCTCTTCGGTCTTTCGAGGCCCCACGACCTGGCTGGAGGGCGGGGCAAAGGCTTTGCCCGCATTGGCATAAAACGAGAAGTCGTCCGCAGGTGAAACCACCAGGCCCGCCATGGGACTCAGTTTGTCGTATTCGCGAGCGGTAGATGTCAAGGGGTCGTCGTAATCAATGCGGTCGTATCGCGCGCCGAGAAACACCTGCGCGCGTGCCGAAAAGGACATGCGATTGACTATATAGGGCGCGATGACGAGGCTTTTTGAATCCGCGCCCTGCGATTGGCCCGGAAGAATAAAAAAAGGACGGCTTGCGGTTTCTGTGGGCGCGGCCACGTCGATGTTGGGCAGCGCGGCCACGTCTAAGGTAAATTTGTCTTTCCACTGCATCAGTTCCAGCCCGGTGAGCAGGGTGTGTTCAACGCTGCCTGTTGAGAACGTGAACAAAAGCTCAAACTGATTGCCGAGCACTTTTTGGTGGTCGTCTAAAAGGAGGAGCGAGCGGAGGATGTCCAAACCCTGTTGGGCATTGGGAAAAACGCCGCTGAACAATGTGCCATCCGATACCCATGAGAAATCGGTGTAGTAGAGTTTGTCGCGCAAGGTGATATGCCGCGATACGCGAGACTGAATATCCACGCGCGCGCGATAAATATTTTGGTCCGACGTGTCAAAGGGCGATTGATACGACTGCGTGCGCGGCACATCCGCGACCATCTCACCGATAATGGGCAGGCCCGAATCCGGTTTGTATTGGCTGGTGACATATTCGAAATTGGCAGTCACCATGGTTTTGTCGTTGGGCCGCCATGTCGCCGCGGGATTGACGGCCCAAAGGCCGCTGTCTTTGTCGTCTCGATAGCCATTAGAGACCTGGCGCAGGGCATTGACGCGCAGGGCAATGCCGCGATCCAAATTCGCCCAGTTGCCGTCTAGTGTGCCGCGCCCCGTGCTGTAGGGGCCGTAAGAACCCGCAATCTGGAAGGCATTTGCGAAAATGGGTTGTTTGCGGCTCAAGTTGACTGATCCAGAGAGGGGATTGCCCCCGTATAGAAACGCGCCCGGCCCTTTGAGGACTTCCACGCGCGCCAAGTTGTAAAGATGGTAAAATGTGGCTTCTGGCTCTGACGCGCCATCTGTGAGCACGAGGCCGCTGGAGAGCGAATCGAACCCGCGAATGATGAAGAAATCCGTGACGCCGAATACGGTTTGGATATTGACGCCGCTCACATTGCGTAGCGCGTCTCCCAAAACCACGCCACTCTGGTGTTGGAACAATCCGCGGTTGACAACGCCGATGCTGCCCGGCGTCAATCGGATGGGAACGGGAATTTTGGTTGCCACGGTGCTCACGGTGGGCACTTTTTCTTTGCTTTCCGTCACCACGATCTCTTCGCCCGCATAGACGGGCACTTCGCGTTCTCGTTTCTCATCCTCTTCTGTATTCTGTGCAAAAATGAGGTTTCCCCCCGCGCCCAGCACACAGACAAAAATTAAAAGGTGTCGAAAATAAAAAAGCATGGAAAATTCTCCTTGAAAATCAGCGGTCAGCGGTTAGCCCCTACCCATCCCCACTCCAGGCGAGACGTGAGACGCCTGCCTGTGCGATGGTTCATCCATTCGCTTTAATCTGTGTGATTCTGTGGTCGCTTTTCAAACGCGACATTCAGGCAGGCAATTTTGTGCATGTCGCGCACAAAAATTTTGCCATTGGCGAGTGTTGGCACTGTCCAGCATGTGCCCAACAACACTTGCGCGCTGGCTTTCTCCCGGAAGCCTTCGGGCGATGCTTCGGCCAATGCGAGTTTGCCTTTGTCGCTCATGATGATCAAATGCCCATCCGCGTAGATGAGCGACCCCTTGCCATATCCCCGGTGTTTCCACTGTTCTTTGCCGGTTTTTGCTTCAATACATTTCAATATCGCATTGTCAAAACCGTAAATATAGTCGCCCAGAAGAACAGATGTTCCAAAATGGTTTTTCATGCCCCGGTGTTCCCAAACTTTTTTGACGCCCAGACCGTCTTCTAGGGGTTCGATTTGCAGCAGTGCCGCGCCATGGTCGTAACCCGAAGAAATGAAAATGTGATCTGGAGGCACAAAAATTGGCGTGGCAATATTCAAATCATAAGACGTGTGCCACGGAAATCGCCAATAGAGTGCGCCATCGGTGGGCGAAAGCCCCACCGCGGCTTCGCCCGATACAAAAATCACTTGGCGAATGCCCGCCATCGTGACGGCAATGGGCGATGAATAAGATACGACATCGCGTTGCGACGCCCACTTCACCTCGCCCGTTGTTTTGTCTAACGCCAGAAAGGTGCCTCGCCGCGCGCCGGACTCCAAGAGCAACAGGTCGTTTTCGACCAGCGGCGATGTCGAAAAACCGAATTTTGGCACGCGACTGTCCAGCTCGTCGCGGAGATCGACCCGCCACAGTTTTTTGCCATCTTTTGCATTGAGGGCATACAACCCGCCTTGGGTGCCGAGCACAAAGACCCGCTCGCCATCCACGGTGGGTTGCGAACGCGGGCCATTCCCGCCTTGTCGCTCATGGAATTTGGCACCGGTTCTAACGCGCCAGATTTCCTCGCCGGTTGCTTCGTTGAGGCAAATCGCAAATTCGTCCTCTGCATCAGAGAACATGGTATAGACTCGTCCCTCGGCAACCGAGATGCCGGAAAAACCCTCTCCGAGTGCCCTTTCCCACACGACCGTTGGCCCGTCTGATGCCCAGGTGGTCAACAAACCTGTTTCAGGAGAAATACCGGTTCGGTCAGGCCCCAGCCATTGGGGCCAGTCGGCATGGGTGGGATGGCAAGAGAGGCAAAACGCAACAGCGATCAACAGATAACGCTTGAATGTCATGATGTACTCCTACGGATATAAGAGGAAGTAATGGACTTTGGCCTCTTGTTGGCAAAAAAAGAGTCCGACACAGGTCTCACGCTAGGTTCGAGAAGCGGGCGATCTTCGGACTCGAAATGGTGAATCACGTCTGCGATAACGTCGCACAAGTCTCGATATACTTGCAGGGGATCATCGCCGTGAATCCCCGTGATCAAATCCGGACACTTGCCGATATACACTTGATCCGCTTCGCTCCACTCGACCCATTTGTGGTATCGATCACATGTGCAAATTTTCTATGCGATCCTCTGCCGCCACCCAGAAATTTCGTAAAATCCCGCTTTTCTTAAGTCCCGAATCAATTCTCTGATTTTCCTGGACATAGTTTTTTTGATTCTTCCGAAATTTCTGGGGTCAGACCGCGAGCCTGTGCCTGTTGTCCGATTTCATCCATCACAGCTTTCAAAGATCGTTGTGGCCTAAGCGTGAGGCCTTAGAGGCGAAGGCGTAGAAGGAACTCTATCTTGCGTCGCTCCTGAAGGGACACCTCGGTATATGCTTTCGCGGCCTCTTCATCGACTTGGATCGAAATTATCGCCATAGCCATCTCGCTGTTCTCCTCTTTTAATCCCCAGCATCCCTTATCGCCATCGAGATCGAATCGGTCACCTTTTGTTTTCTCCTGAGCAGGTGGCTTTTCAAGTATAGCGGGCATTGCGGTACTTTTTGTGGTAAAATTCCGGGAGTAACTGGTCGACGCGCAAGAGTCCCTGCCGGCTCAGGGTGATGCTTTGCGAGTCGAAAGACAGCATGTTGTCCTCGCGGAGTTTTTGATAGGTCTCGCCGAATCGGTGCAGGATGTCGACGCCAAATTTGTTCTGAAAATAGGACGTTTCAATCCGCCCGAGTTTGAGTTGCAAGATCATCTCTCTGATCAGCCGCTCGTCTCGCGTGGGCACAAATGATCGGTTGATCGGGAGTTGGCCTTTGGCAGCGGTTTGGATGTAGGGGCCCCAGTGCGTCTGGTTCTGGAAATGCATGCCGCCGACATGGGAAAATGACGCCACGCCCGTACCGATGAGGTCCGCGCTGTGCCACAGCGCGTCTCGATAGACGAATGTGTTCGGGCGTCCTTTTTTTACGAGGGTATAGGCACTGGAGGTTTCATAGCCGGCGTCGCCAAATTGTTCTATCGCATAATTGTGCCATTCCCGCTTGGTTTCCCAATCTGCAACGGGCACGCCATTGCCACTGCGTATTGCTCGCGAATACGTCGTATTGAATGGCAGTTCCATCTGATAGATGGTCACGCTGTCCGCGTCGAGATCAATGGTGCGCTGTACTGTGTCTCGCCACGTTTCCCGCGTTTCGCCGACCATGCCCGCGATCAGGTCCACATTGACCTGTGGAAATGCCTGTGCTTTGATCCACGGCATGGCCGCGTAAATTTCTTTGCTGACGTGCGCGCGGCCATTTTCTCGCAAGATGTCGTCGTTCAAATTTTCCAATCCCACACTCAGGCGCGTGACGCCAATGTTCCGGATGGCCTCAACTTTGGATTGCGACAGGGTGCCCGGCTCGCATTCAAATGCCACTTCTTCGGCATTGCTCCACGGCATGGCGGCCTCAACTCGGTGGACCAAGGCGTTTAAGTGTTTGACGCTGATATAAGACGGCGTGCCACCGCCAAAATAGATAAAATGCAATTTGCGATCTGCGATGCGCGGCAGGGTGCTGTAGGTTTCGACTTCTTTTGCCAAGGCATCCAAGTACGTCTGAATTTCGGAACTGTTGCGCCCGGTATAGACCCGGAAATAACAGAATTTGCACCGCTTTCGGCAGAATGGAATGTGCATGTAAAGGCCGAGGGGCGTTTTGCCATCCGCTGGATCGGATGTGTGCAACATCGCTTGGATCTGCGCCGTGTTTTCATCGCGCCAGAAAGAATAGGGCGGGTAATTGGAAACAAACACGCTGCCAACGTCTGTTTCTTTCCACGCTTTGCGGGTTGTTGCCGGCTCTGGAATCTCGATATGCTCGCTCATTTTTTTTCCTTTCCAAAACAATACAAGGTGCCGTCTGTTGTGCCGATAACCAGCCGATTGCGCGCCACGCTGGGCGAGGCGGCAAAGCTCGATCCGGCGACAAATTCCCAGTCGGATTCGCCGGTCTGAACATTTAAGCCCACGAGTTTCCCGGCCGTTGTGCCCGCAAAAACGCGCGCGCCGGCAACGACGGGAGAGGCTTCAAATCGGGAGCGGGCGGTGTGGGTCCACAAGATCGCGCCCGTGTCGGGGTTCAGCGCGTGAACCATTTTGTCGCGCCCTGCAACAATCACCTGTTGGGGGGTTACGGATGGCGATGCGTAATAGGGAAATTTGCGCTGCGGATGTTCGTATCGCCAGGCAATTTCTTTTGCGTTGAAGTCAATACACAACACCTCGTTGCCATAAGTACCCACATAAGCGCGGGTGTGGTGAACGGCTGCACTGGCGCCCACATAGGCGCCTAGGGCAATTTGCGATTGCTCTTTTCCAGTGGCGATGTCAATGACGCGCAACAGGCCATCACAGCCCGCGATGAGTGCGTGGGCTTGTGCAATAGCCGGCATGCCGTGAATATAACCCTCTGTTTCGACCTTCCACAGCAGAGATCCGTCATCTGTTGTGAGGCAATATAAGAACTGATCGTAAGATCCAAACAGGACGCGACCTTGGGTTGCATTTGCCGATGAAATGATTTCTCCGTCTGTTTGAAAGGTCCACATCGCGCCGCCTGTTTGGGCATCAACCGCGTGAAAGACGCCATTGCCATCACCAAAAAATACGGTGTTGCCATAAACCAATGGCGATGCTTTGATCTCGCCCGTTGCGGAATAAGTCCACTTGCGCGCTCCGCTATCAAAATCAAAGGCGTAGAGTTTTTCGTCCAAGCCGCCCACATAGACCGCGTTTTGCCAGATCGCGGCTGTGGATTCAATACCGATTTCTATTTGCGCGGTCCACAGCACCGAGAGGTCATCGGGCAAGGCGGCATCTGCGACCCCTGTGGATTGTGCATCGCCGCGAAACCGCGTCCATTCGTTTGCATGGACGGAACTGCAAAAAAGAAAAACTGCAACCACAGCACAGGCTTTGCCTACAACGTAGCGAAGCGAGTATAAACACAGATGAACGTAGAGGATTGCGTTGTTGTTCATTCTAATACACCGATTCGTAGAGCGAAAGAAAGTCATCTTTGCTGACCGGTCTCGGATTAAACGCGGCTGTCCATTGTTCTGTTGCATCTTTTGCCAGCCTTGGGAGACTGTGGCGTTCTATGCCGAGGTCGCGCAGGCGGGATGGTAGGTTCGCGCGTTCTTTCAGGGAGACGATTTTCCGCGCGAGTGCATCGGCGTCATGGGCGAGGCCGCGATAGCGCGCGCCATGGGTTTCGCCATTGAATCGGATGACGGGGGGAAGCATGAGTCCTACGGCGATACCATGCGCGAGGCCGCCATGCGCGGACAATGGATTGGCGCAGGCGTGGGCCGCGCCCAACATGGCGTTTTCAATGGCTGCGCCGGCAAAGTGTGCGCCAAGGAGCATTTGGCTTCTCGCCTCGCTGTCGGACGCGTCTTTTAGCACGCGCGCAAACCCGCGAGAAAGCAGGTGCCACGCTTTTTGTGCGAACATTTGAGAGACCGCGTTGCACCGCGTGGAAACATAACTCTCAATGGCGTGGGCCATGGCGTCTATGCCCGTTGCGGCAGCGACATGTCTCGGCACGCTTTTGATCAGCGACGGGTCGAGAATGACGGTTCTGAATCGCGCCTTGAGATCGCCACACGCCATTTTGACGTGGGTATCTGCGTGCGCGATGAGGGCGTAGGACTGCGCTTCGCTTCCGGTGCCCGCGGTGGTTGGAATCCCAATGGCGGGCAGCATGGGTTTTTTCGCATGGCCCATGCCCCAATAATTTTCCATCTGTCCACCGTTGGTCAGGATAAAATTGATGCCCTTGGCACAGTCCATCGCGCTACCGCCGCCCATGCCAATGATGCAATCTATTTTTTTTCGCGCTTTTGCATACGCGACGCCGGCATCTATGTGTTGGGTCGTGGGATTCTCACCTGCGCCATCAAACACACAAAAATCCAGGGACGCGCGTTGGAGCGATGCTATTGCCCGGTCAGCAAGCCCCGCGCGCACAATCCCCGGATCGGTCACAAAGAGAATGCGGCTGCCGCCCAATTCTGCTGTGAGTTTTCCCAATCGCGCGAGTGTGCCCTCCCCAAACACCACGCGCGTTGTGGGGCAAAAGTCAAAGGGAACCCCAGATGCACACAGATGCACACGGATAGGTGAAGATAAGCGCTGATCGTCCAACGATGGGAAACTCCTTTTAGCTATGTTGATCTGTCTGTGGTCTTTGATTACCGTACCTAAAAGTCTTTCATCTACCTATCGCCTGCCAGTGCGTAAGGTCAGTTTCTAAGCCCGTTTCGCCCATTGCAGCGCGCGCTGGCGGTACAGGTGTTCGAATAAATTGCCTTCGTGGGGTTGATCCCATGAGATCTGATGCGTGGGAATGGCGCCCACATTGAGGCGTTCGACATGGGGTGAAAGGAGTAAGTTGTCGATAAATTGACGGTCTTCTGTCAGCGCGGTCACCACGAGACTCGGCCCGATTTTGTCCAAAATTTCCGACTGCGGAACTTCGACGACGCTCGTGTATGGAAACAGGTATTCGGTATTTGCCAGGGGGTGCTCAAAATCATCGCACCAAATGACCGTGGGGTTTAAGAATTTCAACCCGTCGATCTCGACCAGTCGATCACCGCGCAATTTTTCCGTGAGGTCTTCGGCACCTGGGGTCTTGAGGTGGATGTCGATGCTCGTTGAAATTTGATCGGCAAACGCGGGATTGGTAAAGGCGGCGATTTGCGCTTGGGGATCATCTAAGGGTCGCCCGACAATTTTTGCCAATCGCGCGGCAAGTGCTTCGGCAATTTCTCGACCGCGCGCGGGCACCCACACGCCCGACGCATTGATGCAAGAGCGCCCGCCGTTTGCGGTGATTGAGGCCGCGAAGAGGTCGATATGGTCTTCCCAGCGGTCTATCGCGTCTTCGCCGATGATGACTTTGCTCTGCCCAGGCCCGTGGATTTCTACGCGGGGATCGCTTTGCCATGGGGTGACCGTTGAACCGCCCCCAAAGAGCATGGAACGGCCGCAGCGAAGCAGAATTTCAGTGGCGCCACCGTGATCCGTGGGATAGAAACCAAAGGCTTCGGGCGGGCATCCCGCGTTGATGAACGCCTGAGCAATGCGGAAGGGCGTCCAGGGTTCTTCGCGGCCCGGTTTTAAAACGAGGGGCACTTTGAGGGGGATGGCGGGCACCCACAGCGCGTGTACGCCCGGTGAATTGCTCGGCAGGATTGCCCCCAAGGCGTCGGTCTGACAGATATAGCTGAGGGAACGGCCATCCTGATCGCGCCAGCCTTCGTCGAGCACCGAGAGGTTTAAGCCGCGCGTGAGGCCGCCCAAAATGGCTTCAATTTCCGTGCCTACGCGCTGAATTTTTTTCATGTTCGCGCGGCAGAGTGCTTCGGGCATGCCGGTTGTGCCAGATACCTGTTTGACATAGTTTTCGGGCGTTTGGATGTGATCGCCAATTGGCAAATCGGCTTCTGCAAATCCGCGCGCGGCTTTATGGGCGATGCCTACGAGTTCAGAGACACTCAGCCTGTTGAGGGCGCGCTTGTTCGCGGGTGCTGCATTTAAGTCTTTTGCGATCAGTCCCCGGTTTGCCTGACTGACTTGAACGAGTGGCTCGCCGGTTTGGATGTGTGCTACTTCCTGCACGCTCAGGCTGGCGTAGGGTCTTCCCGCGCGCAAAATGGGTATGTGAATCATGTTCTATTCCTTTTTCCCGAAGAACAGGTCAAAGTAGCTTTCCCCACCGAAAAAGCAAGCGCGTTTCTCATTGACTCTAAAATACCAATGGTTCGGACACTTTTTGACAGATTCTCGACCCGCCAAAAACCCTAATGCCATCGCACTGCTAGGGCACGGTCAAAATGAGTCGTCACCGGCATACCTGTTTCGGCCAACAGCCTCAGCAAACTCCTGCAAGTGGCTTACGAAACCATTGCGCGTTGGCTTGCGATCTTTGAAAGGCTGTACTTGTGCTACCGCATTCCGCCGTTTGGAGCGAAGCGGAACAGGGCTGTCCGCAAAGAGAAGAAGTTGTATTTCTGGGATTGGTCGCGGATCGGGGTACTCGGTTCGAGAACACGGTGGCCGGACACTTGCTGAAGGATTGCCACTATGTTGAGGACACAGAAGGGTACAATATGAAATTGCGCTTTATCAGAGATACTGACAAGCGCGAGGTGGACTTTGTCGTTCTCCGCGATGGCAAGGCGGAATTTGCCGTCAAGTGCAAGAGTGGCGAGCTCAGTGCTTCGCCTGTATGCAGGTACTTCAGGGAGCGGACGGATATTCCGCGCTTTTACCAGGTGCATGTGGGCACAAGGGATTTTGGCAATGCAGTGACCGACACGCGCGTTCTGCCGTTCTCGACCTTCTGCCGCGAAGAGGGATTGCCCTAACCATCCCATGTACCGCAGCCGCGGCCAATAATCGTTGGAACTGCACCTCGATATCTTGCGAGACCGCTACCTGTATTTTCTCCGCGCTGAGACTCACGGCCTTTTGGGGTCGCGATCCTATATTCCGTTTTTTTAATAGACCCCGACGACGACGGATTCCTGCAACTCGGAGAACAGACCGAGATTTCTCACGCCATCCCATGGATAGGCTTCAATGGGTTTGGCGCGTTCGGCTTCGTCGCGTTCGAGAAAGCGGGGCATGAAAAATTCTCTGGTGAGGGTGGTGAGCATCACGCGACCCGTGTCATCGTAATTGACCACCTCATCGGGATTTTGCGGGTTGACCAGTTCGATGACTGCGCGGGGCACGGGCGGGTAATAGGTGATCGCGTAGTTGTCTTCGGGTTCGAGGGGCTTGGAATAGGCCAGGCCCATCAGGGTGTTGCCATAAGTGGGAACGAAATCAATGCCGCGAATCAGTTCTTCTCGGGCAAAGCGATTGAATTGCGCGTTCATCTCTGTGCCCCCGCAGAAAATGCCGCGGATGCCGGCTTTTTGCAGGGAAATTTTTTCGCACAATGCTTCCAAAAGTTTGGGGGTGGTGAACAGACACTTCACATTGTCGTTGGCGCGCAAAATGGTGAGGGCTTGGTCAATGACGTGGGCCTTGTAGAGTTCCAATTCGTGGAATGCGCCGCGCGCGATCAGTTTGTTGACCCATCGCGGATCGAGATCTACGAGAAAACATATTCCCCCGCGAATTTGGCACAGGTATTCGACGGCCAAGCGCAACCGCCGAGGGCCTGTTGGCCCCAGCATCAGCCAATCGGCACCCTTTGGAAATGTTTCTTCCGATAGGTGATCGCTAAACATCTCGTAGTCGATCTGAAAGTCGTTTTGGCTGATCCGGTATTTGGGCACACCCGTTGACCCGCCCGTTTCAAAGACATAAGTGCGTTGTCCTTCACTGCCCTTGGGGATCCATCGGCGCACCGGCCCGCCGCGCAGCCAGTCGTCTTGGAAATGCCCGAGGTGTTTCAAATCGCTGTACCCGCTGATTTCTCGGCGTGGGTCAAAGTTCAGACCCCGTGCAAATTCCAGCCAGAATGGACAGCCCGTATCCGGATTAAAATGCCAGGCGATCACTTCCCGCACATGGGCATCGAGGGCGTAGCGCGCTTTTTTGGCCCTGTCGGCAAGAGGTGTTGTCAGAATGTCCATCGTCGCGATGACTCCGTTTATTTTTTGATCGCATACAATGTGTTGCGCGTGCCAATGTAGAGCATGCCGTCTTTGGCAATGGGCGTGGTATAGACGGCACTGCCCATGTTGATCTCGTTGATGATTTCCAATTGTTTACCGGCTTTCAAAATCGCCACATCGCCGTCTTCGTCTCCGATATAGACTTTCCCATCCGCGACAAAAGGCGACCCCCATATCGCGGCGAACGTGTCGTATTTCCAGTGCTGCTCGCCGGTCTTTACGTCGAGGCAATAGACAAAGCCGCTCAGGTCTGCCGCATAGAGCAGGCCATCGCGGATGCCCACCGTTGAAATGGTTCGGTTGTAATCTTCGTTGCCAAAGTGCCACACCGCATGGGTGTCTGTAACATCGCCTTTGCCCGTTGCATCAATAGCCCACAAGTGCCCAATGCCTTCGCCGTGTTCGGGGTCTTGCCCAACGCCGATGAAGACTTTGTCGTCGTAGATGACGGGCGTGGCGATGATGGCGTTGCGCGTGCCCCGGCCCCCCAACTCCCACACCGCGTCTTTGGGGTTGCAATCAAATTTCCAGATCAGGTCGCCGGTTTCGGGTTCTAGGGCATAAACCCAGCCATCGCCGCCGGGGCAAATCACTTGCGGTTTGCCCGCGATGACGCCATAAGTGGGATTTGACCACTGCCCGTGCAAGATGTTTTCCCCGGGATAGGCTTTTTCCCAGGCGAGTTCGCCGGTGTTGAGGTCGATTGCAATAAAGCTGGGCGCCGTGGGCGACGGGATGGCAACGTGGCCTTCGTCAACGCCATTGGCGGTGATGACAAACAGGAGATTGCCGGCACCCACGGGCGAACAAACCGCCAGATTGTGAGGGAAAACATCGAGTTCTTCCATCATGTCGTATTCCCATATCACATCCACACCGATCTCGCTCGTGTCGTTTTCTGCAGTGTGCGGGCCGTCATTTTCGCCGTCCAAAAAACCCTCTGTATCCGCGCATACCACGCGACATTGATTGGAGATGTAATACATCCGATCGCCGCGAATATACGGCGTGGAGCAAACGCCCTGCTGCGGCCAGTCATTGACGCGACCCGCGGGCAGTTTGGGATGAGCCGCTTGCCACAGGAATTTCCCATCGGATTCCCGGAAAGCCATGATCACGCCTTTGTCGCCCGTGATTTTGGGATTGCGCGCGATCTGGTTGTTTGTGCCCATGAATATTTTGCCGCCAATTCTTATGGGACCAGCATACGATTGGGCGCCGAGGTCGGCTTTCCAGACGATGTTTTCACCCGTTTCTACGTTCCAATTCGTGGGTAGATTCTTGGCGTCTGACACGAGGTTCCGGTCGGGGGTAAATCCCCACATGGCCTCTTCGGCAATCCCCGCCGATGCGATCAACCCGGCCATGACACATCCGCTTAAAAGTCGTTTCAATTTCATGTTTCCTCTTGGGTTTAAGGGTTGTGTTGCACTTGCCAATGCGAATTTTTTTCTATTTTCCACACCAAGCACGAGCGGGGAATGCCCTGGCGTGAAAGGTCGGAGGCTACTTGTGCGTCAGGGCAAAAACTGTCCGGACCTCGGACTTACCACACCATCACATTGTCGTAGTAAATCGCGGCGGGAGAATACCCGTACAGGCCGGGGCTGCCCTCGCGCACGGGCAGGGGATCTTCTGCTTCGATGCTCCATGCATGGGGTTCGGGTTCACCCTTTTTCCAAACTTTGCCCCGGATAATGGCTTTGCCGCCTTCGATATCGACTTTCATTTTCATCGTGTACCACACGTCCATGTCCCATGCGAAGTCGACGCGTTTTGTCATCCGCAAATCCGATGACCACGAGCGCACTTCAAGGCGTTGATGAATGCCCTGAAGGTCGAGGATGTAGCGGTTGGCGATAAGGCCCATATCCGGACGCCGCCGCTTGTTTTGCGTGCCCATGAGGTCGGCTTGAATGGTATATCCCGCGAGGGTGTGCGCCGCCACATAGAGGTTTGAGCGATCCAAGCCGCGCGCGGCCGGCGGCTTTGCCAGCACGTTGTTGCCCTCTTTTTTCTGCACCTTAAAACCGCTGCCTCCCCACACCCAGTGCAATGGATTTTTGCCAACCTCGATATTTTCAAAATCCTCTGTCCACGGCACAGGCGGCAGCACGCGCACCCACGTTTGGCGGGTTAAATCGCCCACTCTGGCCGTGATCCAACCGGCTTGCGCGGTCGCTGGCACAAAGCGATTGTCTGCGATTTCTCCCTCCAATCCGCTCAACGACCACTCGGCGTCAACATTGCCGATCAAACGGCCCTTGTCGTCATAAGCTTCTGCCCGCAGGGGCAATGCTTCACCCTGTTGCAGGGTCGCTTCGGCCGGGATGGCGAGGATGGACGCGGGTTTGGCATCTGTATGGGCTTTTTCATGCGTTGCATAAGAAGAAGGCGTGACTTCAAATGGCGCGCTTTTATCGCCTAGGCAAAACAGCCCGGCTTCGGTCGCAAAATAGATGCGGCGATATGCAATAGCGACCGAGCCATAGATTTCGGCATGCCCGCCATCGGGCATGCCAATTTTCTTTTGCTCGAGAACTTCTGCACCCCCATCGCGCGTTTTGAGAATCTGGACGCCGCCATTGACTTCTGTGACATAGAGTTTGCCATCTGCCCATGTGGGCGATCCCTTGCCCACTGTGCCGATATTTTGCTCCCAATATCGCTTTCCCGTCTCCGCGTCCAAGCAATGTACATTGGCTGAGTTGTCGATGACATAGACGCGCCCCGCGTGAACAGCTGGCGACGCATAGCCCGCGGTTATGCCGTCTTGTCGCCAGATTTCTTTTCCGGTGCGCGCGTCCAAGCAGGTGACGCGCCCGAGCGAGGTGTTATCGACATTTTCTTCGCTGTGCGACACATAGACGCGATGGTCGGCCACGGCGGGCGAGGTGTTGATGCCGCGGCGACTAAATGGAAATCCCCACACTTTTTCGCCCGTGGCGACTTTGAAGGCAAAGATGCCGCCGTTGCCATTTCCGGCGATCAACACGCGTTGCCCGTCAAAGGTTGTGACAACGGGCGTGGAGTACACGGTTAAGTCTTTTTGCCCCCCACCGCCCGGACGGGCCATCCACACGGTTTCACCCGTGCGTTTGTCCATAGCAAAATAGCGATGGGAAGGGGGCTTGCCCGCCCACCCGCGGTTGCCCATGCTGATGATGACGAGGTCCCCGTCGACGACGGGCGTGTGCAAACGGCCCCCGTAACCGGAGAATCGGTTAAATTCTTCGGTGAGAGATCGCGTCCACAAAATATTGCCATCGGGATCAAAACAAATCAATAACCCGCTGACGAGATGGGCGTAAATATTGCCGGTTTCACCGTCGGCACCCAGGTTTGCCCAGCCGAGGCGGTTGAAGGGAATGGTCGAGTGCCAGACATTGAACTTTTTTTTCCACACGAGGTCGCCCGATTCCGCGTCAAAACACGCGATGTGCTCCTGCTCGGTGATGTCTTTGCCCGTGCGCCCGATGACATAGACCCGACCATTGACAATGACCGGGGTGGATCTGCCGATGAACTCGCGCCGCCAGATCAGATTTTCGCCCTCGACAGACCACGTGGAGATGAGTCCGGTTTCTGGCGACGCACCATTTTGCATGGGGCCGCGCCAATGCGTCCAGTCAGACGCTTCACCCATACTTCCCCAAAAGGAGATGCAGAACAACACAGCAAAAAGAATTTTCATAATTTTTCCTTATGTTTGTACCCAATGGGATGAAAAAAGGACGTGTAATATACACACATGCTAAAGCCGCTGTCAAGTTGGGGACACACAGGCTCAATTTGAATTATACGTTGATCGCACCCTCTGTGTTCCTATTTTTTTGCCCAACCATTCGTTCTGCGCGGTTTATCCAGATACTTTCAACTTGCATTGCATACCTCAGTATAATTGATTTTGCAAGCGCGTGTTAGATTTTGTAAATTGTACACGCATCAGCTATGTCAATTCGTCTAAGGAGAATGCGATGGGACTCACGCGATCGGAACGCGCGTTTTACGACCAAAACGGGTACGTGTTGAAGCGGGGATTGATCCCGCGCGATGAGATTTCGCATATTGAACGCGAGATTGCGGATTTGCACGCGCGAATGGCTGGGGAAATTCCCGACGGCGTGGGGATTTCATGGGAAGAGTTTGAAGGCGGGCATCGGCCCGCGCGCATTCGACAGTTGATGCACAGTGAAGTGGTCAGCGCGGGGTTAAATCGCGCGTTGCGCTGCGATGATATGTTGGATATCATTGAAGACCTGATCGGGCCGAATATTTCACTGTATCACAGCAAGTTGTTGATGAAGGCCGCGCGCGATGGCACGGCGATTCCGTGGCATCAGGATTATGCGTATTGGAAACGCGAAGACAATCGGCCTTTGATGGTGAATTGCCAACTCGCCATTGACGGGGCAGACGATGCGAATGGATGTATTCAGTTTATTCCCGGCAGCCACACATGGGGTCTGCAAGAACACGAGCGCGCGCAAACGAGTTTTGGCGTGTTTTTGCCGGGCCATTATCGCCGGCGGGACGATGCGGTGGCAGTGGCGATGGCACCGGGCGATGGGGTGTTTTTCAGCGCGTTGACCATTCACGGGTCCGGGCCGAATCGGTCAAATCGCGACCGCCGCATGAATACCTTTGCCTATAATGTGACGGGCAATAGCGAGGGGCAGTGCCGCGAGACATTGCGCGGGCGCGCGCTTTAGCGGCGTCTTTTTGGGCGCGCAGTGCCCGACGTGGCTTTGCTCGATACGTTTCGCAAGTTATTGCGATGCCATAAGTTGTTTAGGAGGACGCCGAGGATGGCGACACGAGTATCAGAACGCCAGCACCATGTTGAGCAATCACTTGGGGGCGGCATCACGCCGAGGGCCATCGGTTTGGGGCTGCTCCTCGTGGTGGTGCTCGATGTGATCGCGGTTTATGTTCGGTTTTATTTTCACGGCTCTCGGATGGTGCTGTCGCATATTCCAATGGCCATGCTCATCGCGTTTATCACCATGCTGATCGCCCTAGCCGTGATGGGCAGGCTCCTGCGCTTCGCGCTTTTGCCGGGGGAGTGGCACACGGTTTTGTCCATGGGGCTCGTGGGCGCGACCATGCCGATTTGGAGCAGTACGGGATTTTTGATCGGGTATATTTCCGCACCTTATTTTTATGCCACAGAAGACAACAATTGGGCGGAGTTGCTGCATCCGCATTTGCCCAATTTTTTGATCCCGAGCAACGAAGGCCACGGCGTGGCGTGGTTTTTTGAAGGTCGCCCCGAGGGCGCGCCCATTCCGTGGGATGTGTGGGTGCTGCCGCTGTTCTGGTGGTTTATGGCGTTTACGGCTGCGTTTGTGGTGCTGGCGTGTGTAGCCGTGATTTTTAGAAAGCAGTGGGTGGAAAATGAACGCTTGGCATTCCCGGCGATGGTGCCTTTGATCGATATGATGTCCACACCGGGGGGCGGCGAACGCGCGTTGCCGGGCTTTATGTACAATCGCCTGTTCTGGATTGGATTTGCCCTGGCATTTGGCATGATCGCATGGAATTGTATCAATTATTTTTTGCCAAATTTTCCGCGCTTTCCCATTCACGCGGGCAGGTGGCATACGATTGAACCGCAATTTCCGCGGATCCGAACGTCGGTGGGGCTGTTTTCCATTTTCTTTTCCTATTTTGCCAGTCTCGATGTGTTGTTCAGTTTGTGGGTGTTCGATCTGGTCTTTATTCTGGAAGGGGGTTGGCTCAATCAGTTGGGGTACAAGGCGATGGCCCCCAATGCCTATCGCGGCGTGTATCAGTGGCAGACGCGGGGCGCGTTTGTCGTGCTGGTGATTTCGATGTTCTGGGTGGCGCGACGGCATCTGCGGGATGTGGCGATGAAGGCACTCGGCAAAGACGACAGCGTGGATGACCGCGATGAGATGTTGTCGTATCGCGCCGCCGCAATCGGACTGGTGGCGGGACTGGCGTATTTGTTTATCTGGATGATGCAGATGAAGATGGATCCCGTCATCAGTGCGCTGCTGCTGATGGCGTGTGTGTCTGGATATATCGGGATGGCGAAAATTTTGTCGGATACGGGCATGCCGTACACGCCAATCCCGGGGATTCCATGGAATTATGTGGCGCCATTTTTTGGCAATGCCGGGATTTCTCCAACCACGCATGTGGCGTTTCGATTTGCCAATTTGATCGCGGGCAATGCCAAGGGGTTGTTTTTGCCGGCTGTGGCGCAGGTGGGCAAGTTGTCCGAGGGGATATCGGATAACCGCCGCAAGTTGATGCCCGCGCTTTATGTGGCTTTTGCGGTGAGTTTTGTGACGAGTATTTTTTTGACTTTGAAATTGGGTTATGACGAGGGCGCGTTTAATTTTAATGTGGCCGAGATTCCCCGCGGCGCGCGCAATTATTTCAAAAATGCCGCCACGGCAGTCAAGCAAACCGATCAGCCTCCCTTTTACGTTAAGAATCCCGAATTTCTGGCCTTTTTTGGCGTTGGGGGTCTGGCGATGGTGGGCCTGATTTTTATGCGCCATCGCTTTGTGTGGTGGCCCCTGCATCCGGTTGGCCTCGCGCTCTCTGGCGTGCCGTTGATCCGGGCGAGCAGTTTCACGCTGTTTATCGCTTGGTTGATCAAGTTGGTGATGCTCAAGGTGGGCGGTCCTTATGTGTATCACAAATCCCGGCCCTTCTTCATCGGTTTGCTGGTCGGCTATGTGATGGGCGTGGCCCTGTCGATGATGCTGGATGTGATCTGGTTCCCGGAAAAGGGCCACGCCGTACATTTCCGCGCGGCTTAAAGCACAACCGCGGCCTGTCCCCAGACAGGTACATATTTCAAGACGCGGAGTGAACGCAGGCGAACACAGATTGTAAGGCGAGAGAATGGAATGCAAAGGCGTGGAGACGCGCGGGAGAAGGGATTGGGTGGCCTGCCGCTAACCGCTAAAAACTGATCGCTTCTCATCACAACAGGAGGCTTCATGTCTGATAAGCCCAACCTGCTCATCATCATGTCGGATGAGCACGCCCCCCAATACAGCAGTGTTTACGGGCATTCGCTGGTTCAATCGCCCAATATGGAACGCCTCGCCGATATGGGGGTCACGTTTGACAATGCCTATTGCAACTCGCCGATTTGTGGGCCATCGCGCATGTCCTTTATGACCGGGCGTTACGTCAACCGCATCGGCACTTATGACAATGGTTCGCCCATGGCCTCGGACGCGATCACGTGGGCACACCGCTTGCGAAACATCGGCTACGATGTTGTCCTTTCGGGCAAACAGCACTTTTGCGGGCCCGACCAATTGCACGGTTTTCGCGCGCAACTCGCGCGCGACCTCCATGCCGAATTGTGGACAAAAAACGGGGTTCCGCGCGGCGCGGCCAATTGGGAAGCGGGCATTGTGGAAGCCAAAAAGCCGTGGGTGGGTATCGCAGAAGCCGGTCCGGGCACGACGACTTCGATAGAAGTGGATGATCGAGTTGAAGCAGCCGCGCTCGCCTATATCACGGACCCCGCGCGGACAGAGCGCCCATGGTGTATCAACATCGGTTTCATCGCGCCCCATTTCCCGCTCGTTGTCCCCCGGCGATTTTGGGACATGTATCCCCGCGATCACATTGACATGCCCGACGTACCCGAAGGCCATCTCGAAAACATGCATCCGGTTTACAAACGCATGCGCCTTATGTTTGGCTTAGTCAATTTTCCAGAGGAACTCGTGCGGAGGGCGCGCGCGGGTTACTACGGCCTCATTGCGTATTTGGATGAAAAAATAGGCCGCCTCATCGATGCGCTCGAAGCAACCGGGCAACTCGAAAACACCATCATCGTGCATACGTCGGATCACGGGGAAATGAACGGCGAACACGGCATGTGGCGAAAGTCCAACATGTATGAAGCCTCGTCGCGCGTGCCCCTTCAGATCGTTTGGCCCGGGCATATCCCGGGGGGATTGCGCGTCGCGCAAAACGTTTCCCTCGTCGATCTCGTCGCCACGATCATCGAAGCTTGCGGTGCATCAAAAGACATTGCCCCTCTCGATGGCGATAGCCTCTTGCCACTGATCGGAGGCGAGACCGAGACATGGAAAGATGAAGCCTTCTGCGAATACCTCGCGCACGGTGTTATCCGCCCTGTGGCCATGCTCAAAAAGGGCGATTACAAACTCAACATCAGCCTGGGCGATGCGCCCGAATTGTTCAATATCGCAGAAGACCCGGGGGAATTGAACGACCTATCAGAACAACACCGGAAAATACGCCGCACTATGCGCCGACGACTATTGGAAATTTGGGGCGATCCAGAAGCCATCGAACAGCAGGTGCGCCAAAGCCAAAGGGAAAGGCGATTTATCACAGCGGCGGGGGGCGGGAGATAACGGCAAGTCATTTCTCGCATTTCAGCATCCCCACATCGATCAACGCCGCTTTGAGCTCGGCGATCAATTCCCGATACGCGGGGCTGTTAAAATAGCGTCTGGCACTCGGCATCGCCGCAATGCCCGTCCTATCCGTATAACTCATCGCGCCAAAATACACGCCATCGGCGGCGGCGGCGATTTGTTCGGCAAATTCGCGCGGTTGACAATACAGCACGGGGGCAAGCGATGCAGTGACGCAAATGCCGGCCTCGCGCAACCGCTTCATCGCGTTGAGGCGCGCGCGGATTTTCGGTGCTTTCGGCTCGGTGCGCTTGCGAACCCGGTCATCATTTGTCGGCACGGAAAATCCCACGCGCAAGCGACTGCCAAATTGCGTCAACAAATCCAGATCGTCCAAAATCAGATGGCTGCGCGTATGCACGGTCAGGGCCTTCAAATTGCAATCCACCAACACCTTTAGGCAACGCCTGGTCAGGCGATATTTCCGCTCGATATACTGATACGGATCAGTTGCCGATCCCATGAAAATTTTTCGCCCGTAAATTTTGGCACGCGCCTTGCCCAACAAAAAGGGCGCATTCATCTTGGGCCGCACCCACTCGCCCCATGCTTGGGGATGTTCGCGGGCAAATGAAAATTTCATCACATAGCAATAGGCACACCCCATGCCACAGCCAGAATAGGGGTTGAGCGTGTATTCCACGATGGGTTCGCCGGGCGAATTTTGAGGCACGAGCACGGACCGCGCAGGGGTCTCTTCTATGTACAACACGGGCATTTCTCCCACCTTCCGTTCCAACTATTTCCAAAAATATACTGCACATTTGTATATTATTCAAAAAAAAAAGACCGTGTCGGGATACCCAACTCCCGCAACGGTCTGAACAAAAAACGCGGATTTTTATTTTGCGATCATCGCCAGTCCGCATCCAACACAATACCCCACCCACTCGTTTTCACCGGTCGGGCCTTTGGTGAACCACGCGTTTCGCCCGGGTGGATCGAGCACGATGCCGGCGATGGTCTGACCGCAGGCAACGCCGTTGTGCATCTCGTTGTGGCGGCATATCCCCATCGGTGCATTGACTCGATCCGACAGAATATTTTTCAGGGTATCTGCCTGAAGTTGGTCGCGGGATTTTAACAACCGCGTGGCGCGTCCCCAGCGCAAGATGCTCTGCCCGCGTTGATCCCATTGTCGCCGCTCAAAGGGTTTGAGCCGATTCGTCAAATAGTGATTTGAATGGGCCATGGGGCCATCAAAGGGACAGATCACCTCGTATTCTTTGGCCGTGGTCTCGAGGTTGTAAATCTCGCCATTTTCATCGCACAGCACGTAATTCATACCCGACGCTCTCGGTTTTGCCACAACCGCGTCAATTGCGTCCCCGATTCGCACGGATTGTAGAATGCGCCGAATGATGAAGGGATAGACCACGCCATCGGCCGCGTCTGAGGGCACGAGATTGTTAATGACCACGCCAATGCCCGCACTGTTCACGCCCGCGCAGCCCAGCATCCCGGCAGATGTGTAGAAGAGCGCGTCGGGCGCGCGCTCATTTTTCACCTTGATCAAGACCGCTGCCGCGGCGTAAATCGAAGACAGATCGTAATTTTGCGCGATCAACGCCCCATCGCCCGAGGTACTCCCCGGAACCATAAGCGACGTACAGCCCGATACCACAAACGCGTCGGAATAATAATCGTGTAATTCCAGAAATGCGTTTAATGCGAGCACGTCTGCCACGCACACATCTGCTGCCCGAGCGATCCCCACCATCTCTTCAAACAGGTCGGGGGCATAGTCGCGCGCAGGCCCTTCATAAGTCGATACAATCTCATACACGCGCGCCTTTGTCAGGTATCCCCGCGTTGCATGCACCATATCTTCAAAATTGGCCGCGACCAGATCGCGAATCCGATCCCTAAACGCCTCGCCATGCGCTTGACCGCGCGCGGTTGGCGAACCCCCGACTTCGATCAATGGCAATGTTTGCGACATGTCTCTCCTCCGTTGACTGACTACCGCCAGAATGGACTCGCCCTATCTGAAAACACCACCCGCCCAAAATCCTCTGGCGAATGAAACTGCGGTTGCGGCGTGCGGCTGCCCGACCACTGGCTAAATTGTTCATTGGTTTTTCCGCCCAGGCGATTTAGATTTAAGTGCCAGATGTCACCTGTTTTTGGAGGGGTATGCACGGCGATGGGTGCAAAATTGCGAAAGGGGATGGCCGCTTCCAGAATCCAGTATTCATCTCGATCGCTGTCATCGTTCAATGTACCGACAATCTGCGTCTTGATCTGAATCCCTTCGCCATTCCACTCACCGGGCACGGGCGCGTCCGGGCCTTGTGGGTGAAACTGATCGAGAAAAATGCCTAGCACATTCATCTCGATATTAAAATACGCCTGGGGCCGATTGGGATTGGGCGCTGTAAAGACCTCTACGGTGTCGTCTTTCCACACCGCAGAATCTCGCGCGGTGTGTTCTGCCCAAATATGCGCGTCTTCACAGATGTAGGAAACGTAGAAATACGCATCATCCCATAGCATTTTGGCGACGGTCTGTTCTTTTTTTCCCGATTCATACCACGGAAAGACAAAAGCACCCACGTCGGGTGCTGCCACCCAGGCGGGTTCATCCAAACGCCCATCAATTGCGATAGGCGTTCCCGCGCGATAAACAGAGTAGATCGGCTGGTCCGCATAAGTTGATCGTGCCATAAGAATCTCCCCAAAAAATAAAATAAGCGTGGCGATTTTACGGACAAAAAATTTCACGCCTGTCACCTCGTCCAGTTCGGTTATCGGAGTGGAAATGCGATTGACGCGCCCTAAAATAGACCGCCCAGAAACATAAGTCAACGCCATTCAAGGTCCGTGTGCAAATGGTTGTCTTTTTTTGTATTTCGCATATCTTGGTGCAGCGTGCAAAATGCAGGGGATAGGGTGACTGAGCACTGGTCTGAACCCCGATCTGCATTTTGATCTGTACTCTGATCTGCACCCTGAGCCTGTCGAAGGGTGCAGATCAGGGTGACGAAGGAGGACGAAAAATACGGGCGGTGTATCTGTCTGCCCTACCCTGCCTATGCTTCGGCAAGCTCAGCAACACGGCAGACAGGTGACAGGCAGGCAATTTGGACAGCAGTTTATTCTTTCATCCCCGTGTCCTAGGCACGGGGCAGGCTCTGAAAATCCCGATTTGCTTTTGGGGTTGGGCGGGCTGACTGCTGACCGCTGATAGCTTCTTACCTTTACAGGAGACAGACCATGCTGACAGCAGAACAAGTGGCAGAGTTTCACAAAAACGGGTTTTTGAATGGCGGGCAGTTGTTGAACGACGCGCAGGTCGAAGTGTTGCGCGAGGAATTGGACCGGGTGATTGCCAGCAAAGACCGCGAGGATGTGGCGCAGCCGGTGCTGTTGCGCAACTTGCGACGCGACGATTCCGCGCCGGTCTGGCAGATTGTGAACATCTGGGAAGCCAGTGCGCGGTTTAAGGCATTGATGTATGCACAGAAAATTGTCGAGGAAATGGCGCAATTGACCGGGGCCACAGAGTTGCGGATATGGCACGATCAGATCCAGTATAAGCCCGCTGAAATTGGGGGCACGACCGGATGGCATCAGGACGCGCCGCTGTGGCCGATTATTCGACCGATGACAGAAGTGAGCGCGTGGGTGGCTTTGGACGATGTGGATGTGGAAAATGGGTGTATGAGCATGGTGCCGGGGTCGCACAAATGGGGCAATCAAATTGCGTTCATTCGAACAGTACAGGACTTTGACGCCATGCCGTCAGAATTTGAAGGTCATCCCATCGAGGTGGTGCGTCGCCCCGTGAGAAAAGGCGAGGTGCATTATCATCACGCCTTGACCTGGCATGGGTCGCACGACAACAAGAGCAAACGGCCCCGTCGGGCAATCGCGATTCACTACATGACGCAGGAGACGTATTACGATGCACGCGGCAATCACGTTATGAAAGAATTTGTCGACGTGCAAGATGGCGAGATTTTGCGGGGGGAACACTTTCCGACGGTGTGGAAGGCGGGCGAATAGACGAATAGACGAATAGACGCACAGGCGGAACGCCTACCTATATGCCATGAGCAACGCGACAGGCAGGCAACGCAGCGAGCAAAGCCGAATGGGTGAATGTCTTGCGTTTTGTATCATAAAATGATGATCGGGCAACCACAAGGGATTGCCCCTACTGCGTTTCACCTCTTGCTCGCTACACTTTGCGATCTTTTAATGGCATTGCGTAGTGGATTTGTCGGGCGACTTCGGTAAAGCCCGATCCGGGATAAAAATTCTGACCGATGGGATTTTGGTCGAGCGTTTCGATTTTTGCTACGGCCATCCCCTGTTCTTCAAAGTAATCAAAGGCGGCTTTCATCAATGCCTTGCCGAGACCTTTGCCCCGATGCGCGGGCAAGATCGCGAGGTTGGGAATGCCGCCTATTTTGCTTTCGCGGTCAATGCGCGTGGTGATGTAGCCCGCGACTTTGCCGTTGTCTTCGCAGACGAAGATGCCATCGGCATTGGCCGCGACATCTGCATCTATGTGTTTGGCTTTGCGCGCTTTCCAATCTGTGTCGGCAAATTGACCGAAATTTTTTTCGATATTCTGGTCAATTGACACGCCATCAAAGCAAATAACGGTGATGTTTTTGAGGGCTTCGAGGTCTTCAGAGCGGTATTTTCGAATCACGGGAAATTCCTTTATGCCCCAATGCGGACGAGGGCCATGGTGAGCAAAATAATGCCTATCACACAGAGCCAGGTGACGATAAAACCCACGACGGTTTCTTTTGACGGTTTGCGAATTTCAAGGCCAAACATGAAAGATTCCTTGTCAATAGCTCGCGCCTCTATTCCAACACCACTTTAATACCCGCTTCGCGCAATTTGTGCTCCTGCCCGACGGGTGTGTGGAGCAGTGTGTAAAAGCGGTCGAGGCGTTCGGGGTCTTGCGGTGTGGTGAGTTTGCTCACCGCGATGAGCGCGGCAAATCCACCGGTGATGTAGAGCGCGTAGCGATAGGGCAATTCCCAGTTGAGTCCGGCGATGTGGATGCCCAGGGTTTCCCAATGGATGATGTTTTCACCGGAAATGGCGAATAACAAGGCCGAGACGATCAGCCCCGCCCATGCGCCGGGCGCGTTGCAACCCCGCCACAAAATGCCCCCCCAAAATGCAATGCCAAAGAACGCCACCAGCGACCACGACAGGCGAATGATCGCGACGACCGAGGTGAAATAGAGGGCGATCACAATGCCAAATACGACCAGAATGAGGGCGATGATGCGTCCGATGGCGAGGTAGTGTTTGTCTTCGGCTTTGGGTTTGAAGAGGGGTTTGTAAAAGTTTTCGACAAAAAGGGCTGCGCCGTCAACCATAAATGAATCACAGGTGGACATGACCGCAGCGATCATCGAAGCGAGCATGACGCCGATGAGACCGATGGGCAAGAGGTCGCGCGAGGCCAGCCCAAAAGCGTGTTCGGGATCGTCAATATCGGGGTATAGGGCGATACAGGCCACGCCGGTAAATGCCCATGCTACGGTGCAGAGGCGTTTGATCATGTTGCCATAGGTGAATCCCACGCGGGCTTCGCGCTCGGTTTTGCCCGCGCCGCCGATTTCCATGTGGTGGGGTTGAGCAATGATGCCGACGAGTGCGTTGATGACGACCATCACAATGAAGAAGGCCGTGATGCGATCGTAGCCGAGCGGAGGATCGCCCGGTGCTGCGAGGCTGAATTTTTCCATGGGCACTTGTTGATGAAGACCCGTGAACCCGCCGACGCCATCAATGACAAATGGGACGAGGAGAAAAGAGAGGACAATGATGAAAATGCCCTGAATAAAGTCGGTGATGATGGCCGCGGGCAGGCCGCCCAAAAGACCGTAAGACAGAAAGAGGGCGGTCATGACGCCGATGGCGAGTTCCGGAGAAATCGCACCGCCGGTCATGGCACTGGCGGTCTTGCCGGTGCCCAAGAGCATGATGCCGATTTGTATGGCAAAATAGAGCAAGCCATACAGGGCGTAGAAGTAACCGAGGGACTTGCTGAATCGATCTTCAAAAAAGTCGGCAATGGTGAGGTAGCGCAGCCTGCGCCAGATTGGTGCAATGAGCCAATAGAAGGGGGTGGCAAATAAATAGAGCCACTGATACCATATTCCCGCCATGCCCAATTTGTAGGACGCGCCTGCAACCGTTACGGCCTGATCTGTGTGGGTGCCCGTGCCAAAGGCGTGCATAATCATAAATGCCTTGCCAAAGCTGCGCCCACCCATGAAGTAGTCGCCCGTGTTTTTGATTTTGCGAGCGACCCAAAACCCGGCGACCATAATGCCGATTAAATAAATGGCGAGTGACGCAAAATCCAACGCGTGTAACCCAAACATAAACCCGCTTTCCCGTAAGGTCATTTCAAAAGCCCAAGACGCTTGAGGTCGTCTTCCCCCCACTGAACTTGTTGTCCCATGATAGATATGAGCGTACCGATAGCAAAGGTTTGATTCATCTTGTAAAGATGAATGGTCGTCGTTCTTCCATCTGGGGGGAAAAAACGAGTCGCGCCTTTTCTTTTTTTTTCACGAAACCCATCTCTGCCCGTATCAATCTGCGTGCTGTCAATGAACGGAATCTACTGTAATCATTTTTTTGCCTTCAGGCTTCTTCATATAACTTCCTTTCACAGCGCGTTACACGACGCGCAGATATGATGCGTGTCCGTTCATCTCGTTCTACATAAACGACCAGCAAAATACGTTGCGAAAGCGAGTAACCAAGAATGAAATCCCATTGTTCATCATCGGTAGAGGCATTGCCTATTTGATGGAAAGGATCGAAGAAGACTTCGGCTGCTTCTTCAAAAGCGATGCCATGCCTGCCTGTTGCTTTGAGCTTTGTTCTCATCCCATCCCATTGAAACGCGATGCCTTGAAGTTGGTATGCGATGTCCATGAGTTTCAGTGGGGGAAATCCCTTTCCGACTATCAAGGCCGGATGCACAGCATCACGGCATTCTAATACGCGCGCTCACATCGCGTTCAGGTTGGGGCGTTGCGCCATCGGACACGTCTCGTTTCCATGCATTGATCGCGTGGCACATAGCCTGTACGCGGTCGGGGTGTTGCGATGCGAGGTCATGGCTTTCCGATATGTCCTGAGACAGATCGAACAGATGCGGCGTGTCGTTGTCGATCACCAATTTGAAGTTGTCGTCGCGCATGGCAAGGCCATTCCAGAACAAGTGTCGGGAATTGAGTTCACTGTCGCCCATGAGGAGGGATTTGAGGCTGATGCCGTCAAAGTGATTGTCGGGCGCAGGTACACTCGCAAGGTCGCACATGGTGGGAAAAAGGTCGAGACTGATGGCGAGTTGGTCGGTGATCGTGTTGGGCGCGATCGTTCCGGGCCACCACGCAATGGCTGGCACGCGGTGCCCGCCCTCCCAAACCGTGCCTTTGTGCCCGCGCAAGGGGGCATTGGACTCGGGGTTTTGACGGGTGCCCCCGTTGTCTGAAAAAAAGAATACCAGGGTGTTTTCAGCTATGCCCATGTCTCGAACCGCGCCCATAATCTCGCCTAGACTGTCGTCCATGGCGTTCATCATCTGGCAATAGGTCTCTCGGGGATCATCGGGATGGAAGTTTTCTTTTTTTGGCCCGCGAATCGCGGGAGCATCGGGCCCTTGAAGTGGGGTGTGTACGGCTTCGTGTGCAACGTAGAGGCAAAAGCGCGCGTCTTGGGACTGCGGGTGAGGCGCGGCAGTTGCCTGCCCATCTGCCGGCAGACAGGTAGGCCGCCCGTGGTCTTTGATGAATTGCACTGCATGTTGGGTGATGAGATGCGTGGTATAACCTTCTTCTGCGATGTGTTCGAGGCCCTCCCACCAGTCATAGACTTCCATGCGATCGTAGTGCGAGATGTAGTCGATGTTGCCGCTGACATACCCGCGAAAGCGATCAAAACCGTGATGCAGAGGATTGAATTTTTTGTCGTAACCCAGGTGCCATTTGCCGAAGATGGCCGAGGTGTATCCGGCTTCTTTGAGCAGTTTGGGAAAGGTGATTTCAGAGGGATACAATCCCAAATAGTGGTCGGCGTGTTTGGGATCCGCGTTGATCACGTTGGGCACGCCCGCGCGCTGTTGATAGCGTCCGGTGAGTAGCCCGGCGCGCGTGGGACTGCAAACGGCACCGCTGGCGTGAAAGTCGGTGAATGTGAGGCCCTCGCGCGCCATAAGTTCCATCGCGGGGGTGTTGATCCAACCCCCGTACGCACTGGAATCACCATAGCCCATGTCGTCGGCTAGCACGATGATAATGTTGGGTTTGTTCATTGATCTTCCTCGGCGATGACGGACGCCCTAATCCCCGCGCAAAAACAGCGGAACATCATCTTGCGGAGATTGGTGTACAAAGTTGCTATTTTTTTTGCGGAATGGACAACCCGCCCGCTAATTGGCGTCATTCATTCTAAAGCCCGATACAATGGTGCTGTCTTTGCGCGCCAAAATGTTGTTGAGATCGATGCGATAGGGGTCGTCTTCTGCTCTGCCCACGGGCCGCATCTCGGTGCTGTGGTAGCCGAAGCGGACGGATTTTCGCCACTGGTCGGTGCGGTTGCAATCGGACCAGTGGATGATCTGATAGCTGAAGAAGATGACGTCTCCCGCTTTTGCCGGAATGGAAACGGAGTCGATTTTGTCGGGATGGTAGTCATCGGGTGGCAGATGCGGCGATGTGTCTGGGCCCAAGACGTGAACGAGGGGGCCATTTTTGTGGCTGCCGGGCACCACGCGCAAGCACCCGCTCGCTTTTGGGGTGTCGTCTAAGTGAAGCAAGCAATCGACAAAATCGGGGCCATCGTGCGGGTAAAAAGGATAGTCCTGATGCATGGGAAAAGGCGTGCCGAGTTCGGGCGGTTTGGCATGGAGCACGGTGTGATGCCACTGTACCGTGTCGCGAATGAGGTCTTCCACACAGCCGACCAGTCGTTCATTAAAAATGACGCGCCCCCATGTCGCGGAGTAGAATTGGGGGTTGTGCATAAAGACCGCTTTGGTGTTGAGGCGTTCGTCTTCGGGCAAATATCGATCTCGCCATGGGCCCCGCCAGCCAATGGTCTCATTGCCCCAATTTTCGATGATGCGAACCATTTCCGAACCGAGTTCCGCGGTTTCTTCGGGGCTGAAGAGTGCCTCGCATTTGAGATACCCATTTTTATGGTAAAAGTCAATTTGTTCTCGTGTCAACATGACGCCCTCCAATACACTGTAGCACAAGAGAACAAGGGACATTGAAGGATCTCCCCCATTCCTTCTGTCCCTTTGCTCTCTCGCCTATTTGTTTGAATGACAGATCAACCGAATGCATGCCCAATATAGCACGCCATGCGCGTGAAAAAAAGTAAATTCAGCGGTCTATCAGCAGCACGAGCAACATGATTGCCTCAAGGGGGCCAGGACTGGTCACTGGTCATGGGGACTTGGGACTTGAATGGACGCATTTGGAAAGACGGCGACTCGGGCGTTTTCGGGCAATTTTGCGATCAGTTGATTGCAGAGCATGTCCCAGTCGCGGAAGAGAACGCCGTCGGGGTTGCGTTTGTAAAAGTCGTCAACTGGAAAGTGTTCAGACCACATCGCGATCTGGTGCGGCCCTTCGATTTTAGGCTCGGGGAGTTCTCGCCGAGACTGTTTGGATTTCAGTTTGCAAAACCGCGCGTAATCCATGCGGTCGAATAATCCGTGGTGACATATCCCGTCGGTGGCCGGATTGATGGCGACTTTGTAGGCGTTTTTGAATCGCCCGATAGGCCAGAGTGCTTTGCCGGTTTGAATGGGGTCGTAGTCGAGAGGATAACAATTGGCAATGACGAGGTCCTGCTCTGTTGCCGGCAGTCTGGTGCAGTAGGTTTTTCGAGCGAATCGGGCGCCGACGCGCTGCGCTTGGATGAAGTCGCCGACAAAAACACCGCTGATCTGGCGTTTGCGATTGAGTGTCACATTGACCACAGCATCGAGGCCGAGGACTTTGGCAACCGATTCGGCGGCGTCTCGGCAGTCGGGTTCATCGGCCTGTCGTTCAATAATGGCGTGCCCTCGCCCTTTGTAAAAGGTGTGAAAGTAGAACATGGTGGCAAAGCCCGAAACCCCTGGCAGAATGAGCTTGGCGCCGCCGCCAAAACCCACAGCGCCGTGGGGATAAAGGCCGCCAATGCAGAGTTTGACGTCGGCATCTGCGACGACTTTGTCAATGTAAATGGGAAGGCCGCTGTCCAGACTGCCCAGTGCGCGAAGGTTGCCGCTCATAAAATAATGATTCGCGACATCATGCGCGCGGGCAACATCGGCCCCCACTTTTTTGTCAATTTCTTCTCTGTCAAGTGGGCGGTGAGACCCGCCACCGATGACAAAGCGAATTTGATTTTTGGGAATGCCTGCAGCGTGGAGTTCTCGGATGACATAGGGGATGAGATCAGCAGCCGGTGTGGGGCGGCTCAAGTCATCGACAACAATCGCTGCGCTGTTTTTTCCTTTGGCGATCTCTGAAATCCGCTGCGAACCGATCGGGTTGTCAAAGGCGGTTTGAATCTGCGCCTCAGTCACTCGGGGGCGTTCCTCGGGGCCAAATGTTTCGACAATCCAGCCTTTGGGAAAGGTGAGGGTGAGGGCTTCATCGCCTGCCCATGCGCGCGTGTATATCATGGCGGTGTTGTTCATAGCAACCTCTTTTGAAAGTGAAAAGCAATCAGCGATCAGATTTTAGCGATCAGCTATCAGTCCCTTCCCCTCTACCTCAAGGCAAAGCATGTGTTGATAGATGTAAGATGTCATCTCGCTCAGGTTTTTCATAAGTAATTTCGGTACTCAGCAGCAAATCTCGCGGATTCTTTGTAGGGAATCAGGAGCCTGGGTGTACCTGCAATGACTTCTGACAATAGCCAGAAAATAATAACAATGAAATCAGCAGTCGCACATGCTTCGGGAGTCACCTGATATCTAAAACTCGGCTCACCTTCTTTACTGAGTACATACCATGATTTGAGTTCGATACCGAATATTATCTCATTTTCGTCTCTCAGACTTCTCAGCAAAACATCGGGAAAAGTCTGAGATTGTCTGAACAAATGCATAATCAGCATATTCGCTATCTGGATCCCATATATTCCGCAAACTATTGAGTATATTTACAACCTGGGCTTCGACAACGGAAGCAAATGCTCCTCCTACTGAAAATATTTCAGTGACATTGATTCCTTTTATGAGCAATTCTGTTTCGAAGTGCGCGGGAATTGAGTAGATGAGATCATCTACTCGCTCCCACAACTGTAAAGTACTTCCGCGTTGCTGCATTGGCAACGCCACATGCTGAATTGGTTTTGCATAAAGGGAGTTGGGTTCTCTCCCATTCAAATCGCAACCACGCCTTCAAGTTCAATACCCGATCGTCAACTTGAAATTCTGGACGCCTAACGTATTGTACGCAGACTTCCGTGACAATTGGAAAACCTTTGAGCATTGGAAGATTGCAGCACACATAGTCCCATTCGGCGCGATCTAAAATGGGGTGTACAGTTGCCCATCCAATTTCTGTATTCCAAAACCAAAGCGTAGTGCCGGGTCTTGAATTTTGTGACCAGGCCTGAATGTGCGGTTGATACCATGTTTTCAGTTTTGAAGGCTCTTTCGCATCTCTCTTAAAGCCGGATACACCATAACCCCCATCAGAAACAATCACATCTGGCGTTTTCCAACGCGCATATAATTCCAAACATCTCGGTTAAATAGCATTACATCTGCGATCTGAAAGCTCTCGCCCTGAGACACTGTACCTCCCAAATTATGAAACTTAATGGTGTCGGGTGGCTGAGTCATATGATAAAACACTGCTCTTTGGTACACAAGGACTTTACTGCAAAGGTCAGAAGGTTGACTTGATTGATTTTGATTCACCCAGCGAGGTTATCACAAGAGGGACTGGGCGGATAGGCAAAAAAAATATCTGGGAAATGGGGCACATGTTCAAGTGTATTCGCCGAAAGACAATGTCGTGGAAGATGAACGCATGAGCGCATAAAGGAATCCTTTGATCCGACAAAGTAAAAGCTCCTTCTTCTGCACACCTGCAAACATAATTTCAACTTACAAAACTTGACAAAGCCAATCAAATAAGTATATTTGGCAAAGCCAACGCCGGATGAGATTGGAACTATTGTGAGGAAAGGAAAAAAAAATGGCCTATATCATCGCCGAGCCATGTATTGATGTCATGGACAGGTCCTGTGTGGAGGTCTGTCCGGTGGACTGCATCTACGAACCCGATGCAACCAATTTGCCGGAAGATGAACGGCTCAACATGCTCTACATTCATCCCGAAGAATGCATTGACTGCGGGGCATGTGAGCCCGAATGTCCGGTTGAAGCGATTTTCGCCGAAGAAGATACGCCCGAAGAATGGACAGAGTATATCGAAATCAATGCAGTCGCCTTTGATTAGCTTCTGAGTTGAAACAACCGGTTTTCAAATGCCAGGATCGGCCCCTGTCTGCCCCACCTTAGGCAGGCAACACCTGTTTGTCTGAGGCAGGGCAGGGCGGTTCTGGCATTTTCGCACCTAGGGATTGCCTCCAAATCCCGATCCTTCCCACCTATTGCCAGCGCAACACATCAGGGACAGATATTGATGGCATATCCTCGCAAGCACGGACTCTACAATCCCAAATACGAACGCGACGCCTGTGGCATTGGGTTTGTCGTGAATATCAAGGGCGAAAAATCCAACCAGATCGTCAAAATGGCCCTCGAATCTCTGGTCTGTCTCGACCACCGAGGCGCGCGCGGTGCCGAAGACAACACGGGCGACGGTGCTGGTATTTTGATGCAAATTCCCCATCGGTTCTTTGAACACGTCTGCAAGGGGCTCGACATTGATCTGCCAGATCCAGGGCACTATGGCGTGGGCATGGTCTTTATAACCGATCACGCAGATCGGTCTATTCGCAGAAAAACGCGGCAAATCATCGAGGATATTGTCGAAGGAGAAGGGCAGGACGTCCTCGGCTGGCGCAAAGTGCCCACCAACAATTTTTATTTGGGTGCCACCTCCCGATCGTGTGAACCCGTGGTGTGGCAAATTTTCATCGGTCGCAGTGCCCACCTGCCCGACCGGCTGGCATTTGAGCGCAAACTCTACGTCATTCGCAAGCGCGCCACCAATGCCATTCGCTATACCGCGCACGACGAAAATTTCTACATCCCCAGCCTGTCGTCGCGCACCATCGTTTACAAAGGCATGCTCACGCCCATGCAGGTGCCCGAATTTTATCCCGACCTGCAAGATCATCGCATGGAAGCCGCGATTGTCCTCGTGCATTCGCGGTTTTCCACCAACACTTTCCCCTCATGGGAGCGGTCGCACCCCTATCGCTACCTCATTCACAACGGCGAAATCAACACCTTGCGCGGCAATCAAAACTGGATGAAAACCCGGCAGGCCATGCTGGCATCAGAGCTTTGGGGAGACGATATGCAAAAGATATTCCCCATCCTCTACGAAGACGGCTCGGATTCCGCGATTTTCGACAACTGTTTTGAATTTCTGTCCCTATCTGGGCGGTCAATGGCGCACGCAGCCGTGATGATGATTCCCGAACCATGGGAAAATCACGAGAGCATGAGCCGCGAAAGGCGCGCGTTCTACGAATACCACGCCTGTCTCATGGAGCCCTGGGATGGCCCTGCCTCGATAGGCTTTACCGATGGCGATATTGTGGGCGCGTGTCTCGACCGCAATGGGTTGCGCCCGTCGCGCTATTACGTAACCAAAGACGACCTGCTCATCCTCAGTTCCGAAGCGGGGGTCTGCGACTTGGCGCCCGAGCGCATCGCGTACAAAGGTCGCCTGCAACCCGGTCGCATCCTCCTCGTCGATACCACAAAGGGCCGCGTCATTTCCGACGGCGAAGTCAAAAATGCCATGGTCTTTGAGCACCCTTACCAGCAGTGGCTCGATCGACATCTCGTTTCGCTCAAGGATCTGCCCGCGGTGGCACCCATCGCCCCTCCTACAAATCACGCGGAGGTGCTGATGCGGCAACAGGCTTTTGGGTACACGTTTGAAGACCTCAAAATTTTTGTTGGCCCCATGTCCAAAATCGGACGCGATCCCGTCGGGTCAATGGGGAATGACGCGCCATTGGCGGTGTTGTCCAACAAACCGCACCTGCTCTACAACTACTTCAAACAACTCTTTGCCCAAGTGACCAATCCGCCGCTCGATCCCCTCAAAGAAGAGGTGATCACCTCGGCTGATGCCACCATTGGTCCCGAGCGCAATCTGCTCATGCCCGAACCCGAAAGCTGTCGGCAAATCCGTCTCGATACGCCGATCCTGACCAATGAAGAACTCGAGCAATTGCGCCGCGTCGATCGACCAGGTCTCAAAGCGACCACCATCTCCATGCTCTTTGACGTGGCCGATGGCGACCTTGAAAAAGCCATGGGCAAATTGTGCTCAGATGCCGACAAAGCCATTGAAGACGGTTATACCATTCTCATTCTCTCAGACCGCGGGGTCGACCGAAACCGCGCGCCCATTCCCGCGCTTCTGGCCATGAGCGGTCTCCACCACCATCTCATTCGAGAGGGCAAGCGCACCCAAACGGGCATTGCCCTTGAAACGGGCGAACCCCGCGAGGTACATCACTTCTGTTTGCTCATTGGCTATGGCGCGCAGGCCATCAACCCCTATATGGCCTTTGAGAGCTTGGCGGACATGATCAACGAAGGGCAATTGACCGATATCTCCTACCGCGACGCGGTCAAAGGGTATGTCAAATCCGCGACCAAAGGCGTGGTCAAAGTGATGGCCAAAATGGGCATTTCCACCATCAAGTCCTATCGAGGAGCACAAATTTTTGAGGGGGTTGGCATTTCAAAAAACGTCATTGACCGATATTTTACATGGACAGACTCCCGCATAGACGGCATTGGTCTCGATGTCATTGCACAAGAGGCCCTGATGCGGCATCACGATGCGTATCCCGAAATTCCTGTCAATGGCAGCACCCTCGATGTAGGCGGTCATTTTCAGTGGCGGCAAGGAGGTGAATATCACCTTTTTAATCCCCTCACGATTCACAAACTCCAGTATGCCACGCGCACGGACAATTACGATGTGTACAAAGAGTACGCCGCCCTCATCGATGAACAGGGCAAAAATCTGGCGACGCTGCGCGGACTCTTGGATTTCAACTATGTCCGCGTTCCCATCTCCGTAGAAGAAGTTGAATCTGTCGAAGAAATCACCAAACGCTTTAAGTCTGGGGCCATGTCTTATGGATCGATATCCAAAGAAGCCCACGAGGCCCTCGCCATTGCAATGAATCGCCTGGGCGGCAAAAGCAATACCGGCGAAGGCGGCGAAGACCCGGCGCGCTATATCCTCGAACCCAATGGCGATTCCAAAAACAGCGCCATCAAGCAAGTGGCTTCTGGGCGCTTTGGCGTGACGAGCAATTATTTGGTCAATGCCAGAGAATTGCAGATCAAAATGGCACAGGGTGCCAAGCCGGGCGAAGGCGGCGAATTGCCCGGCAAAAAGGTGTATCCGTGGATTGCCAGAGTGCGCCACGCCACGCCGGGCGTGGAACTCATTTCACCGCCGCCGCATCACGATATTTATTCCATCGAAGATTTGGCGCAACTCATTCACGATCTCAAAAATGCCAACCACCACGCCAGAATCAACGTCAAGCTCGTCGCTGAAATCAACGTCGGCATTGTCGCGGCGGGTGTGTCCAAGGGCCACGGCGATGTGGTGCTCATCTCGGGCCTTGACGGGGGCACGGGCGCGTCGCCGCAAACGAGTATCAAACACGCCGGTCTGCCATGGGAATTTGGCGTTGCCGAAACCCACCAGACCCTGGTGCTCAACAACCTCAGATCGCGCATTGTGGTCGAAACCGACGGACAACTCAAAACCGGGCGCGATGTGGTTATTGCCGCGCTGCTCGGCGCTGAAGAATTTGGATTTGCCACCACAGCACTCGTCGCGATGGGGTGCATCATGATGCGCGTTTGCCACCTCGATACTTGCCCTGTGGGCGTGGCCACGCAGCATCCGGAACTCCGCAAGAAATTTATGGGCGATCCCGACCAGGTCGTCAATTTTCTGCGTTTCATCGCACGGGACATGCGCGAAATTATGGCGCGACTCGGCATACGCACGGTTGACGAACTCATTGGACGCACGGACCTGCTCCACCAAGCAAAAACCGATCACTGGAAAGCCAAGCACCTCAACCTGTCCCCCATTCTCGAAAAACCAGACGCTGCCCCTGAAATTGGTCGCTATTGCCAGATCGAACAGGATCACGGCCTCGAAAACGCCATGGACAACCAGATTCTGCTCGATCTTTGCGAACCCGCGCTCAAAGATGGCAGCAAAGTGCATGCGACATTTGACATCAAAAATACCAATCGCGTGGTGGGCACCATCCTCGGCAGCGAGATCACGCGGCGGTTCGGCCCCGATGGTTTGCCCGAAGATACCATTGACATCACCTTTGAGGGATCGGCCGGACAATCTTTTGCGGCCTTTACGCCGCCGGGCATCACGTTCCGCGTCAAAGGCGATGCCAACGACTACTTTGGCAAGGGATTGTGCGGCAGCAAACTGATTGTCTATCCGCGTGGGGGATCCACCTTCAAAGCCGAAGACAACATCATCATCGGCAATGTGTCCTTCTATGGTGCGACCAACGGGCAAGCATTTATTCGCGGTCAGGCAGGCGAACGCTTCTGCGTGCGCAACTCGGGTGTCCGCGCGGTTGTCGAAGGCGTTGGCGATCACGGGTGTGAATATATGACGGGGGGCATGGCCGTCATTTTGGGCAAAACCGGACGCAATTTTGCCGCCGGCATGTCCGGTGGCATTGCTTATGTGCTCGACGAAGACGGTGACTTCCACATCCGCTGCAATGTCGAGCTCGTCGATCTCGAACCCGTTCGAAATGAAGAAGACATCAAAGAACTCAAAAGCATGATCACCAAACACGCCGAATACACCGAGAGCAGCGTGGCGCAACGCGTCCTCGTCCATTGGGACGACACCTTGCCCAAATTTGTCAAAGTATTTCCCAAACCCTACAAGCGCATTCTCTCGGCTTATGAAACCGCGCAACAAGAGGGGTTGAAAGGCGACGATGCCTGGCTCGAAGCCTTTCGCCGCGGCGTCGAAGTTGAAGCGTGAGAGGGAATGGGCGGCGTTACTCGTCTCCCGCCTTTGGATGGCCGGATGAGAAGGGACTGACGACTCATTCTAAAGGAGCACCTATGGGAAAACCGACCGGATTTATGGAATTTCAGCGAGAACTTCCGGCCGATAGAGACCCCGCACAGCGCATCAAAGACTGGAAAGAGTTTCACCATCATCACTCCGATGAAAAACTCCGGGAACAGGGCGCGCGGTGTATGGACTGCGGCATTCCCTTTTGCCATACCGGCGTGCGTCTGCCCGAATCCACGCCCTTTCCTTCGGGCTGTCCCATCAACAACCTCATTCCCGAGTGGAATGACCTCGTGTATCGCGGCCTGTGGAAAGAAGCCCTCGACCGATTGCACAAAACCAACAACTTTCCCGAATTTACCGGGCGCGTCTGTCCAGCACCCTGCGAAGGGTCTTGCGTGCTTGGCCTGACCGAGCCTGCCGTCACCATCAAAAACATCGAAGTTTCCATCATTGACAAGGGCTGGGAAGAAGGCTGGGTCACGCCCGATATACCCGAAAAGCGCACGGGCAAGCGCGTGGCTGTCGTGGGTTCTGGCCCCGCGGGTCTGTCCTGCGCCGCACAACTCAACAAAGCCGGGCACAAAGTCGCGGTGTACGAGCGCTCTGACCGCGTTGGGGGGTTGCTCATGTACGGCATTCCCAACATGAAGCTCGACAAAAAAGAAGTGGTGCAACGCCGAATTGACCTCATGATCGAATCGGGCATCGAATTTATCACCCGTACCGAAATTGGCAAAGATCTGCCCGCGCGCGCGCTCCTCAATGAATACGACGCCGTCGTGCTCTGCATTGGCGCGCTTAAACCCCGCGACCTGCCCATCAAAGGCCGCGACCTCAACGGCGTATATCAGGCCATCGAGTATTTGCACAAAAACACCAAAAGCCTGCTCGACTCCAACCATGAAGACGGCGAGTACATCAGTGCAAAAAACAAACACGTCATCGTACTCGGCGGCGGCGACACGGGAACGGACTGCGTGGCCACCGCGATGCGGCACGGTTGCAAGAGCCTATACCAGTTCGACATTATTCCCGAACCACCCAAATCGCGCGCCGACAGCAACCCATGGCCGCAAATGCCGCTCATTTTCAAAACCGATTATGGGCACGAAGAAGCCGCCGCGGTTTTTGGCAAAGATCCGCGCGAATACCTCACCAGCACAACGGAATTTATCGGCGATGAAAACGGCACGCTCAAGGCATTAAAAACCGTGCAAGTGGAATGGGTGCCCGCGGAAAGTGGCGCGCCATTCCGCGAAGTGCGCGGCACGGAAAGGGAATGGCCCGCGGATCTCGTTTTCCTGTCTATGGGCTGGCTCGGTCCCGAAGATATCATCCTCGACGAACTCAAACTCGAACGCGATGAACGCTCCAATGCCAAAGCCGTCGAAGGCGCGTTTACCACCCGAATCCCCGGCGTCTTTGTCGCAGGCGATGTGCGCCGGGGCATGAGTCTCGTTGTCTTCGCGTTTTCCGAAGGTCGAGGCGCGGCCCGCGAGGTTGACCGCTACCTCATGGGATCGACCGACCTGCCCTAAGATGACGGATATAAATGGACCACTGCTTCGGCAGTTTTTGGTCTTTCGAGCGATTTCCCTTCGTGCCGCGAGTCTGTGATCGAGCATGCGAATTGATAAATGCAAGAGGGAGATTGGTATGAGGTATAAAATCGCGCTTCACAAATCGGAAGAAGGCTATAGCGTCTCGGTGCCTAGCTTGCCAGGTTGTTGGTCGCAAGGAGCCACAGAAGATGGAGCGATTGCAAACATCGAGACAGCCATGCGCGAATATCTTGAGGTCGTTGACAATCTGATTGTCAGGGACGCCGGATTAACCATTGAAGAATTTCGCAAGCTGTTGTGATGGTCAAATTTCCGTTGGCATGGGCTCGACCGACCTGCCGTAAATAATCGTCATATCAAACCACATCAAGGGCGCAGTTTGCCATGGCACTGCGCCCTGATTTTGTTGCACCTGAAAGGCCGTTATGCCGCGCTATTGCTTTATCTTGTTGTTCGGTTTATTTGTCACTTTTGAATCCCAGGCATTTGACGATGACCTGCCGGTGCGAGGAATTACGATTTCAACGCACGGGGGTGGGCGAGATTGGGCGGGTGATGAGATGGTTTCAACGCTGCGGGATATTGTGACGCTGGGAGCAAACTGGGTGGCGATCCATCCCTACGCGGGGATTTCTCAGGATGGGTCGGTGAGGCTGAGGCGGTTTGAAGGAGCCGGGGATTCGCCCCCGGCGCACTGGACGCGCCCGATTGCAGAAGCCCATGCACAGGGCTTGAAAATTTGCATTAAGCCACATCTGGCGTACTGGCGGTCGGGATTTGCATGGCGTGGCGACATTGCGTTTCGCTCTGAGGAAGAATGGGCGCGCTTCTGGTCGGATTATCGGGCGTGGATTTTGGCCGTGGCCGAAGCCTGCAAAGATGCCGATGCGTTTGTCGTGGGCACCGAATTGGACAAGACGCTGCACCACGAGGCCGAATGGCGAACCCTGATTGCGGATGTGCGGAAGGTGTATCAGGGGCGGGTGACGTACGCGGCAAATTGGACGGATTACACGCGCGTGCCATTCTGGGATGCGTTGGATGTGATCGGCATTCAGGGCTATTTTCCAATTTCAAAAAATGAACGTCCCACAGAGGCCGACCTTCGCGGTGGATGGGATCGGTTGGTGAAGGAATTGCGAGTTTATAGTAAAGAGATGGATCGCAGTGTCGTATTTACGGAGTTGGGATACAATCAATCACATAAAGCAGCGTCAGAGCCGTGGACGTATCGCGTGGATGGCGATGGGGCACGGCCCTTACAGGAAATGTGCTGGCGCGTCGCGATCGAGGCAATCGAAAACGAACCGCGCATTGCCGGAGCTTTGCTGTGGAAGTGGTTTCCAAATCCGAGGCCCATTGGACGAGATTTCCAACTGGCGACCTCGCGCATTATGCCCATCATTGCCGGCGCATGGCAAGGCGAGGTGCCCGAGATCGCGTTTGACGAAGAGGCGTACAAACGCTGGCGCGAGGCGCGACGACGCAGGCGGTCGAATCAGGACTGACTGATGTTACGCATAAAGCTGTTTGGCGAGGTCGAGAAACGCCTTTTTTGCCACTTCGTCAATACCGATCCGAAATGGTCCGGGGCCTGCTTGGGTGTAGTTATTCGCGCGGTCAACTTCGTAGCCACCTTCTGGAATGAGCGTGTCCGTGGGCATGTAATTGCGGCCATCCTGACAATACCCCCAGGCGATGAGATTTGGGTCATTGAGCCAGGTTCTGAGCAGGGGCAGCCATTCGGCGACGACTTCGTTGCCGAGCCAGGCAATGGTGTGTTTCTCCGCCAGTTGAATCAGCCCAACGGCCCAGGGCAAAAACCGAGCGGGTGGTATGCCAGAGCTTAAACGCGCGACCCAGTACGCACCGAGATTGCGTTCGAGTTCTGCCTCACTTTTGGCAAGTGCCTCCCAATGGGCAAGTGGTGGAATCGCTTTCCCATCGCGCGGGGCCAGCGCGAATCCCGATACGCAGTTGAGATCCAAGTCCAAAAATTCCCCTCCTGCACGCATCGCCGAGAGGACATCATCGGCGAGTTGGGCACCTGTCGCCGCGACATCTCGCGGTGTGGCTTTGCGAAACGCGTCTAAACCCGCCAGGCGGCGCGGGCGAATATTACCGGCAAGCCCCTGGATGAACTGCGCGTGGGTGTTCGGCCCGAGGGTTTCGACCAATCGGTTGCGACACACCCCGGGAAAATCAGCGGAAATGCTATCCCATGCAAAGCCGTAAACCATCACCGGATGGCATCCATAATTGAAAAGTACGCAACGCCCATCCCCTGCGACGAGGTCCATAACCCAAAGGTCCCGATTCATGTAGCCATCCGGATTCGGCCCCATCCCCATACTGCCATCGGCATTTCGCCTTCGCCTGTTGATCCCAATTTCAGACGTGCCGCGATGCACGCAAACGCCCACCGGTTGCATGGTCTCGATGGCTTTGAGCACCATTTTCACCGTGCGAGACAGCAAATCGGTTTCATACGCCTCAAGTGCCTTTGGCTTGGTCGCGGTTGTCGCATACCCCTCAAATCCAGACATTGGCCCGCTGTGCGTATGCGAAAAATTGACGACAATCGCTTCAAAAGGGATGCCCGTTATCGCGGCCAATTCGCAACGCAAGCGACTCGTCCTGTGCCACGTCATGCCGATCATGTCTATTGAAATCCAAAGCGTGCGATAGCCTTTTTGATCTTCAATCACAACCGCCTGCGCGACCAGCGGATCGAGTATCTCGGTGCCAGGCGAAAACCGCGGGCCTCGACCACCCATTGGAAGGCCCAAGGGCGGCGTTGAATCAAACTGTGCCCAACCAGCTTTTACAGCAGCCATAATGACCTCTCTTTTGCAACCACAAATAAACACCGACAACCGCAGAGAACACGCCCATTCTTCGCGCCTTGAAACTGCTGGTGAGGCATGGCGGTTGTACACCGCCCGCGTCCTTCGCGGATCGAACTTGCGGATCCCAAGTAGCGCAATTTTTCCACACAAGTCAAGTGGATCACTTGCTATCTCTATCCGCGCGATTTTGACTGCCGAACAAATCGCGTGAGTTGTATAATCGCATCAGCAGAGAACAGCACTATCTCTCGAAAAGGAAACAATCCCCATGAAACTCATCATCAACTCCAAATTTTTCGCGCAGTATTCCGCGTCCGAACTGGGTGAGAAAGCAATGGAACTGGGCTATGACGGCATTGACCTTTGCGTGCGTCCGGGGCATCCCATTCATGCAGACAATGTGATACAGGTGCTGCCCAAAGCGGTTGAAATCTGGCGCGGTCAGGGCGCGACCTGCCCCATGGTCACTGCGCCCGTGACCATGGTGGACCCCAAATTCCCGCAGATGAAAAATTACTATATCGCCTGCGCCGAAGCCGGAGTTCCCCGTCTCAAAATTGGATTCTGGAAATTTCAAGCCAAAGATGATTACTGGCGGGTTTTGGATGCCGCGCGCAGAGATTTGGAAAAAATTGTGGCTCTGAGTGAAGGATACGGCGTGCAGACGTGCTATCAAATTCACAGCGGCCCCTGTTTGGGAAGCAACTGCGCGGGGTTGATGCACCTCATCAAAGGCTTTGATCCGCGATATGTGGGCGCGTACCCCGATTTTGGACACCTTGCGCTGGATGGGGAAGACTGGGCGATGGGACTGGCGATGATTCGGGATTACATCTCGGTGGTGGGGATTAAGGATGCGTATTATCTGCCGCAACCAAAGGGTCAAACGCCGCGTTACCGTCCATGCTTTACAAAAGCAGGCGAGGGCTGTGTGGACTGGCATCGCGGTTTGGGGTTGTTGCACGAGATGGGGTTTGACGGCCCTCTATCCGTCCACACAGAGTATCGATTTGATGAAACCATTATTCGGCAAGTGGGGTACGCGCAAACATCGCCGCCAAATTTGGAGGAATGGGCAAGAGAAGACGCCGCTTATCTGCGAAGGGTCTTGGCAAAAGTGGCACTTTAGCAATCGGCTTTTGGCTTTCAGCTATCAGCCCTTTCCCATCCGCTCAAGGCGAGACATACGAGATGGCCTGCCCGGACCTGAGCAGGCTGCCCTAAAATGGGTGAAACACGACGTGGTGATCGACGAGTTGTTTGTTTTTGTAGGTAAATTTCCCGGAAAAAAATGCCGCTTGTTCCAGCCAGTTGAGAAAAATTTTGTCGCCTTCCCAAAGGTTGAGATCGAGGAGTTTTGAATTGTCGATCCATTTCAGGATGCCTTCGGTTGAGTTGATGAGTTCACCCGTGAACGCGTGCGCGGTGAAAACAAAGGCCAGCCAGTCGTTGCTGCCATCAAATTCTGGAAAGGTGAGGATGCCTCTCAAAGCGGGATTTTGAATGCACAGGCCACTTTCTTCGCGCACTTCTCGAATGACGCATTCTTCAGGCGTTTCGCCCGCTTCCATTTTGCCACCTAAGCCATTCCATTTGCCTTCGTGTATGTCGTTTTCTTTTTTGATGCGATGTAGCATCAGTGTTTTATTGTCGTTTTTGACATAACACAGGGTGGCGTTGATCATCGCGATTTCCCTTCAGGAAATAGACCGCAATGCAGTCACAAAAGCACCTGCAATTTGGTCGGCCTGCTCAGGGGTTAGAATCAGCGGGGGCGACAGTGTGAATACCGGCTCAGATCCGGCCATGACATGGCTCATTTTGCCCGTGATCACCCCCGCGTCTCTAAGCGCGCGGCCAAACTTTTTGGTTCTCTCGCCATCGAGTTCTGACCCATCTTCGTTTTGCAACTCGACCGCGAGCATAAGTCCCTTGCCCCTGACGTCTTTGACGAGCGGAGATGACAGGGCTTTAAGCCGTTTCAATAGGTGCGCGCCCACGCGTTCCGCGTTTTCCCACAGCCGTTCCCGGGTCAGAATTTCGAGATTGCCCAGTGCCGCGGCGCAGCATGCGGGATGCCCGCCATACGTGGAGACCTGAGAAAATTCCCTGCCTTCATCCGGGCCGCCGAGAAATGCGGACCAGACTTTTTCAGTGACCGCGCACGCCCCTAGGGGCAGGTACCCGCTCGACACGCCTTTGGCAAGGGTCATCACGTCGGGCACGACATCCCAGTGCTCGGCCGCGAACAATTTGCCGGTTCGCCCAAATCCCGTGATCACTTCATCGAACATCAGCAAACAACCATAGCGGTCGCACACGTCGCGCAGGCCGGGGAAATAATCGTCGGGCGGGATATGCACGCCGCCGCCACCGACGATGGGTTCGGCGAGAATGCCCGCGACCGTGGCGGGGCCCTCGCGTTCGATTACCCGTGCGATGTCTTCTGCGCTGCACGCCAATTCAACATGGACAAATCCCGGTGCCAGAGGTTCAAAAGGCGCTCTTCGTCTCACCTGACCGGTTGCAGACATGGCACCCATTGTGAAGCCGTGATAGCCCTGATATCGGCTGATGATCTTAAAGCGATTCTCCCCGGGATACATTGCTCGGCCGTATTGTCGCGCAACTTTAATCGCGGTTTCATTCGCCTCTGAACCACTGTTGAGAAAAAAGAAATGGTCGAGATCCCCCGGCAAAAGTTCGGCCAAGCGCGCGGCGAGTTGCGCCGCGCGCACATTGATCTGCGTGATGGGATAAAACGCAAGGGTTTTCATTTGCTCATAAACCGCTTCTACGATCTCCTCGCGCCCATATCCCACATTGACATTCCATATCCCGCCATACGCATCGAGATAGGTTTTCCCATCCGAATCCGTGACCTCACACCCGTCTGCCGACACAATCACAAGCAGGTCGTCTTCGCCCCGACCCTCGTGTTGCATCAGCGGGTGCCATACATGATGCAAGTCCTGCCGCCGAATATCGCGCGCATTGACAGAAACACCGCGACCCATTGAAGTTCTCCTTGTGTGAAAGATCCGTGGCGCATTTCAAAATGGTATCCCGAGCTTGCCGAAGGAATGACGAACAGACGAACGCTACCCAACTCTCCAGGCCATATTGTACCTCGCTGCGCCGATGAACCCCGCACAACGGCCCCCTCGCCTTTCACCGATTCTCGTTCTCCAGCGCGTCAATTTCCCGAACGCGCGCGGCATGGCACCCGCCTTCAAACCGCGTGCTCAACCACACGACAACAATCTCTTTGCCCACAGCAGGGCCCACAACATCTCCACCGAGACACAATACATTGGCGTCCACATGCGCGCGGGCAAACTTTGCCGATGTCACATCGCGACACGCGGCCGCGCGAATGCCCTTTACTTTATTGGCGACCAGGGCGGCACCTATCCCACCGCCATCAATTACAATGCCCGTCATCAGGTTCTCACGCAGGACAGCGTCTGCCACTTTTTTTCCCATATCGACATAAGATGTCTCTTGAGGGCCTTGCACCCCACAATCCATCACCTCTCGCCCGGCATCTTGCAACATCTGCACAATCTGTTTCTTCAGTGCAAAACCCTTGTGATCTGACCCAATAGCCACCACATCCGATTTCTGTGGGACGCGTATCACCGCGTCCTCGGCAGCCACCACCAGACGCACCTTCTGCTGCCGCGCCAGATCTCGCGCCAATGGCGTCACTATCGCATTGGGCGTCACATAAACCGCATCGCCACCGCGGTTGATCGCGGATTTGACCAACTCTTCTGTCACCAAATTCACCGGCGGATCAATCGGTTCAGATGCCGCGACACCCTCTCGTGCCTTCAACCGTCGCACGACTTCGGCAACGATCCGCTGTATCAATTTCTCGTCCATTCATCCTTCTTCCAGCACCCGATTCAAGCGATCCGGGTAATTCGTAATAATCCCTCCCACGCCCATCTCTATCATCGCTCGCATATCCTCTTCTCTATCGACGGTGTACACCCAGAATCCCATTGCCCGAGCCAGAAATTGCGCCACCAGATCGGGCCGTGCAGCCCGATAGTTTAGCGCGAGTGCATTGGCACCCAATTTGAGGACGCGCTTGACAACCCCTGTGCGCCGTCGCAAAGTCGCTTCACCCCCGGTCATCAAAAATGCCGTAGGGATGCGCCTGTCCAACCTGTTTACCGCGCGGATGCCCGCACCGTGAAAGGATTGAATCATCACGCGCGACTGCGCGCGCATTGCCCGCACGCGCACAGCCGCGGCTTCGGCTACTTCAACGGTTTTTGCCTCAATCAGCACCAGTGCCTTGTACCGGCACATCAAAATCACTTCTTCTAAAGTTGGGATCTGCTCGCCCCTAAATTCGTCCCCAAACCAACTTCCAGCATCCAGTTCCCTGATCTGAGATAGGGTCATGGTGCTGACCAGACCGGTGCCATTGGTCGTGCGGTCCACCATTCGGTCGTGAATGACAACCGAATGTCCATCGGCTGTTAAGTGGATGTCCACCTCGACCAGATCCACCCCCATGTCAAGCGCTTTTTTGATTGCAGTCAGGGTATTTTCAGGTGCAAGACCCTTACCCGAAGCCCCTCGGTGTGCAATCCGCATTATCGGCGGTCTCACATGCGCGGTTGATGCTGCGTTTCGTCGTCCAAAGGCGTAGGGCCGCTTTCGCGTTACGTTCATATTTTTTTGCCATTCAAAGGCGTGAGAGGTAAGATTGAAAGACTTTCGTAAATGTAACTATTTTTTCGCAAAAAAGGAAGATGGTTTGGGATAGCGATCAGGTGCTTAAAATGAGTGTATCTGTAGGTGCCTATGCGTGAGCGGGCGTGTAGCGGTTTTCTCCAGCGTGGACGATTGACGCCAATACACTGAAAAATCAACGGGTTAAAAATTGCGCTTGACACTGGTGTTCACTTCCCGTAAATTTGACTTTCACGGGATATGGCGTTCCGGCGTAGCTCAGTTGGCAGAGCAAATGGCTGTTAACCATTGGGTCGTAGGTTCGAGTCCTACCGTCGGAGCCAAAAAAATTAAATTTTTTAAACAACTTAAAAGGCTACGAGATCGCTCGTAGCCTTTTTTGCGTTGGCGATTTACTCATACCGCAGGGATTCAACGGGATTGGCCAGGGCGACTTTGATGGCCTGATAGCTGACCGTGAGGCAGGCGATGATCAAAGACAGGATACCGGCGAAAACGAACACGCGCCAGCCCAAAGATGTGTGGTAGGCAAAATCATTTAACCATCCGGTCATGACGTGATAGGCCAGTGGCGCGGCCAGTGCAAACGAGATGGCGACCAGTCTGATGAACTCTTTGGAGAGCAGGATGACCAAGTTGGGAATGGATGCGCCGAGGATTTTTCGGATGCCGATTTCTTTGGTGCGTTGTTCGGCGGTGAAGGACGCCAGGCCAAACAGGCCCAGGCAAGAGATAAAAATGGCGAGGATTGCAAAGAAAGTGGCCAGGGTGCCCATCGTGCTTTCGTTTCGATACATGTTTTCAAACTGTTCGTCTTGAAAAGAAAACTCGAAGGGACTGTTGGAATTGAATTTTTTAAATATCGTTTCCATACCTGCAATGGCCTCAGCAGTTTGTCCCGCAGCAATACGCACAAACAGAAACTCGGTACGAGAGGGATCCAGACGAATGATAAGCGGTTCAATGGCGGTGTACAAAGATTGGAAATGGAAATTTTTAACCACGCCGATAATCGGGCCTTCGCGACCAAACCTGAGGCGGGTTCCAACCGGGTTTTCCACGCCCATCACCCGGGCCATTTCTTCGTTCACGATGAAACTGGTGGCATCGCCGGAAAAAGCTCTGGAAAATTCACGCCCATGAACAATTTCCATTTGCAGAGTTTTGACCACATCGTAGTTGGCATGTAACCTGTGAAAAATATGTTCTGAATTGGGATCTCTGCCCTCCCACATGGCGTTCGTGCCGGTACTGGTCACCCTGAGTGGATTGTGGCCGGTACTGGTCACGCCGACAATGCTCGGTTGTTGCAAAAGTTCTCGCCTGAAAGCCTCATACTGTCTTTTGGCAGTGCCTTCCAAACGCATAAACATCAAGTTATCGCGTTCTATTCCCAGATTTTTGTTTCGCATATACGCGATCTGCTCATAAATCGTTAACGTGCCGATAATGAGCAAAATGGAGAGGCCAAATTGGAAAACGACCAGAATCTGACGCAATTGCCCCGTGCCGGATCCGGGCGTGAACTTGCCGTGCAAAACAACAACCGGATTAAAACTTGAAAGATAAAAAGCAGGATAGATGCCAGCGAGCAAACCCGTTAAAATCGCAATGCCAAAAAAAATTAGAGGGATCTCGAGACTGAGGAGATTGATCGTGAGGGTTTGATTAATCAAGTCGCTGAACGCCGGCAAAACCAGGGTGACGATGATCAGAGCCAGAAGTGCAGCAAGCAAGGTCAGGGTGAGAGATTCTCCCATAAACTGACCCACCAGGGTCAATTTGTTGGCACCAACGGTTTTGCGAATTCCAATTTCTTGGGCGCGCTGGGTGGACCGGGCAGTAGAAAGGTTCATGAAGTTGATGCTGGCGATCAGGATGATGAACGCGGCCACAACAATGAACATCTGTACATAGTCGATCCGACCACCAACCAGTTTGCCATTCCTGTAGTCGGAATAAAGATGGATATCCTGGTAGGATTGTAAAAAAGCATCGCTTGTGACCGTCTTGTCATTCTCTTTAATGATATTTTTGATCTTGGCATTGAATTGATCGATATCGACATTCTTTTGCAATTGAACATATAGCCGAAGGTGGTTGGCAGACCAGTTCTCAAGCCAACTTTTGTCGTTCATATATGCTTTAATCGGCAGTATAAAGTCATATCTCTGGGTTGAGTTCGTCGGCATGTTTTCGTAGATGGCTGTGATTTTAAAGCTTTTGTCCCGGTATTTCAATAGCGCGTGAGAATTGTTCACGACAAAGGTCTGTCCCATCGCAGTGTTTCGCCAATCATCTCCGAAATACTTCTCGGCCAGTCGCTCTGAGATAGCGATATTATTGGGGTTAGAGATCGCTATTTCAGGATCGCCCTGGATGAGTGGAAACGTAAATACTTTGAAGAAGGCCGCGCCTGCATGCTGACCGCGTTCTCGAAAGGTTTGTTTATCGTGGGTCAACATCATGGGCTGATTCCATGTGACGAGCACGGTTTGGGTCACTTCTGGATATCGGTCTTGCAGCAAGTTGGCACTCGGCGCAGGTATAGAAGACAAAGTCGAGATTTTATTTTTGCCGTGATGGTTTCGCATGAGGCGATAGATCCGGTCGCCTTCCGCGTGGAATTGATCGTAGCTGAGTTCGTGGGCAACCCACATAAAAATTAAAAAGCTACAAGCCAGGCCCACAGATAGGCCTGCGATGTTGATTGTGGAATGGGCTTTTTGCCTCCAGAAATTGCGGATCGCGGTTATGAGATAATTTTTAAACACGAGATTCTCTGGTTTGAGTTCAAAAGGCAGTAACACCGCTGGACTTGCAATTTATTTCAACCTGACCCATATTCTCATGTATCAATGTAAAACAATTGGGAAAAAACGCAAGTGCGGACGATAACACGTAACGACCAGGAGGAACTCGCACGCGACGACCTGACACATAGCAAAGGCATGAAAGATGAAAAATAAAAAGTATCTAGCAACGCCATCGCCGCAGATGCGCCTGTCGTTTGAAGAGGAACAGAATATTCGGCGCGAAGACGAAATCGCGGTGCGATGTGTGCAATGTGGCAAGCGATTTGCCCAACCGCGCTGGTATGTTGAAAAAGGCATGCGCGCCCAATTTTGCAGTCCCAAGTGCAGAACCGATTGGGAGTCTGACGAGGCGTTTGAACTCGTACTCGAAGGCCGTCCCGAGTATCGCGGGGGCAATTGGAAAACGCAGGCGCGTTTGGCGCGCGCGCGCGATGGGTTTTGTTGCGCGTCCTGTGGGATGACAGAAGAAGTGCTCGGGCGGCAGATGGATGTGCATCACAAAGTTCCGTATCGGCTTTTTGACTCGCCAAAAGAGGCCAATCAATTGAGCAATCTGATCAGTTTATGCCCGTCATGCCACAAGAAGATGGAGCACGCAGGACGGGCGGATATGCCGTTGTTTGATCGCGTCAAACACCGAAGGCAATAACTTTCAGCGGTTAGCTATCAGCGTTCAGTCCACCCTTTCACCCGGGGCCCGAGAGGCGAAACCTCTCTTGCGTCTTACGCGAGGGCGTTTTGCTCGCCGAAGACGCGCTCGCACACCTGTCCCACGCGCTCTCGGTAGCCTTCGGGTGCAAAAATGTAGAATTTCCACAGGCGTTCATATTGATCTTCGACGACTTTGACGTCAAAAGGCGGATTGTCGGGCGGGTCGTTCAGGCGGGTCAGGCCATTGCGCGTGACCACGCGCACGCGCGCTTCTTTGATGGCCGAGATGTCTGGGCAATAGAGAATGACCTGATCGGGATTGATGGTCACAGCGTCTGCGATCTGCCGCTCGATTTGCTGTCTATCTTCAACGGATCGATTGTACGTGGCGATCAATTCATCGCGCCCCCGGCGTCCTATTTCAGCGGTCGAAATCGCGTAGGCGCGTTTGAGCAACCGCCGTTCGCAAACGCCGTTGATCAGGCGGTTGATGCGCGGGTCTTTGTAGCTGAGCAAGAGGTGAAACAGGGCATCATCCGTCAGGGTGTAGAGGTCGGTTTCAACAAGGCCGTGTTCGGTGGCGATTTCAACGGCTTTGGCAATCATGGCACCCGATGCCACTTTGGCGTGGTGATAATAAACGCGCTCGGTGAGAAAATAGCGCAAACGGAGCAAGTGCAACAACTCGGTGCGCGTGCTGAGGCGGGTCAGATCGATGGCGAGGATGTCATCGGCGAGCGTAAAGGTGCTAAAAATTCGGTCGTCATAATCCTGGCGCAAGCCTGCAAAATACGCGTCGCGGCGCAAATAATCGAGCAGGTCGGCATCGACAGTGCTGGACACGATCTGCTGCATCCACGCGGGTGAAAACGATTTGTCTGTGAGCAGGGAAACGACAGTGTCGCGCAGGCCCGACGCATCGAGGGCTTGCGCGATTTCTGTTTGCGTTAGGAAGTGCTCTATCCGGTCAACCGTATCGTGACGGGGAAAGAGCTTGCGTTCGTCTTCAAACGTATGTCCAAAGGGCAAGTGCGAAATGTCGTGAACCAGCGCGGCGAGGGCAACCGCATGGGCCTGCTCGGGTTCGATGTGCGCGCGGTTGCGCCGCAACGCGTCGAGGATGCGCCGCGACATGGCGGTTGTGCCCAGCGAGTGTTCAAATCGCGTATGCACACAGCCTGGATAAACGAGGTATGCCGATCCGGTTTGGCGCACGCCGCGCAGGCGTTGCATTTGCCGCGTGTCCATGACTCGGCGTTCGGATTCATGAAAAGACATATCCCCGTGAACGGGGTCGCGGATGATCATGATGGCATACTCCCGATGACCTGTTTGCGCTTTGTCGAATTGTCCATTGACAGTTAGACCTCGCCATGATATTTTGCAAGCCGAGTATTCGCAGACCCTCTCCGCACAAGCGTAGCCTACAACGCAGCGAAGCGAGTAAATGGGCGAGGGGCAGTTCACACCCCATCACTTTCAATGGTAATTGAGGAGATCCAATGGCCAATAGATATACGCCGACAAGAGGCGATAAATTTTCATTTGGTTTGTGGACCGTGGGAAACCCCGGACGCGATCCCTTCGGCGACCCCACGCGCAAACCGCTTTTGCCCGAGCGGATTGTGCAGCGGTTGAGCGAACTGGGCGCGTGGGGCATTAACTTGCACGATAATGACCTCGTCCCGATTGATGCCACGCAGCGGCGGCGCGATAAAATTGTGCGCGATTTCAAAAACGCGCTGGAAAATTACGGCATGGTTGTGCCCATGGCAACCACCAATACATTTTCTCATCCCGTGTTTAAGGATGGGGGCTTTACGTCCAATGATCCCAAAATTCGCGCGTATGGCTTGCAAAAAATTATGCGGGCCATTGATTTGGGCGTGGAGTTGGGTGCAGAGACCTATGTGTTTTGGGGCGGACGCGAAGGTGCCGAGTGCAATGTGGGCAAAGACCCCATCGAAGCCCTCAAACGCTATCGAGAGGGGTTAAATTATCTGTGTGCTTATGTGCGCGACCAGAAATACGATTTGAAATTCGCGCTCGAAGCCAAGCCCAATGAACCGCGCGCGGATATGTACTTCCCCACAACCGGGCACTATCTGGCTTTTATCGAAACGCTGGATCACCCCGAGATGGTGGGGGTCAATCCAGAAGTTGCACACGAACACATGGCGGGGTTAAATTTCCATCACGGCGTTGCTCAAGCACTCGAAGCGGGCAAACTTTTTCACATCGATCTAAACGACCAGCGTTTTGGTCGCTATGATCAGGATTTTCGGTTTGGCTCAGAGGACTACAAAAGTGCCTTTTTGCTCGTGCGCTTGCTCGAAAACAACGGGTATGCGGGGCCGAGACATTTTGATGCACACGCATTTCGCACGGAAGACGAAGATGGGGTCTGGGATTTTGCCGCAGGGTGCATGCGTACGTACAATATTTTGAAGGAAAAAGCCGCGCAATTTGAAGCAGATGCCGAAATTCAGGGGATTTTGAAAGAAATTGGAAACCAGAACCCCCAATATAAAACGCATCTGGGCAAATACAGCCGGGAAAAGGCGCAGGCACTCAAACAAGCGCGATTTGACATCGATGCCATGGGTCGCGTTGGGCTGGGCTATGAGCACCTGGATCAGTTGCTGACCGAATTGCTGTTGGGCGTGAGGTAGTAGTTCCTTCCCTTTCCAGGGTCAGGACGGACCCCTGTAGGGGCAACCCTTGTGGTTGCCCAATCATCATTCCAAGATACAAAATGGGAGAAGGGCGGGGGCTGAAAGCTGACCGCTATTAAATCACCGCATGCCCATCATCGAGCTCGATCCGCTCGATCTGCTCGACCCCCTTTTGCCGCTTCTCGTACCGAGCGACCGGGTATAATAGCGCGCCTTGAGGATTTTGTCGGGTAGCAGGTCAGAGGTGAGTTCTCGGCTTTGGGCATCGAGGTCCCAGTAATTGTCAATTTTGTATCGCTTGCCGTGTTCATCAGCGATTTCAAGTGTTGGCGGGTTATCGCCTTTGAGCGCGTCTCGTCCGAGAATGCGGAAGGTATATTCGCCGTCGTCGGTATTGACCGTCCACAGACTGCCCGTGCCTTTGGATACGACGGCACGGATGGCCGTGATGGTCGGGACAAAGTAGATGGCTTTGAGTTCGGCTTCGAGCAAATCGCGCGAAGCAGCGTCGAGTTTTTTGGGATCTTCAATGATGCCAATTTCGTGCCCCAATTCATCCATCAAGCTGACGAATTGATCGGGGTTGCTTCGGGGAAACGCGCGGGCAAGGCGGTCGACGCGTTCTGCCTCGCCATGGATAATGGCTTCGATTTTATCGCCATTTTTTTTCAGAGAAATGGCGGTGGGGTCGAGGTTCACGATGTTCTCCTATGGGAAGTGGTCGGGGGTTGGCGGCGTGTAAAAATACAGCCACATTTCCATTCTGTCAAAAGACAAACGCGGGAGTTGTGCCGATGTATGAGACTGTGTTGTTGTTTGGGCCTCCCGGTGCTGGAAAAGGCACCTGGGGGAGTGTATTAAAGCAAATTCCGAGCTTGTTCCATTTTTCAAGTGGCGATATGCTCAGGGCACTGGATCTCAATAGCCAGCCGGGGGAAATGGCACTGGCGAGCATTCGCAAAGGAGAATTGGTCCCCGACGATTTTGTCGTATCGCTGTGGCGAGAGCACATGCAGCGTCTGGTCAATTTTGGCACTTTTAAGCCCGATCAACAAATCTTGATTTTGGATGGGATACCGCGCACATTGGCCCAGGCGCAGATGGCCGATGAAAGTCTAAATGTAAAATTGGTCATGGTATTGGATTGCCCAAACCGAGAGTTGCTGATCAGACGACTCTATGGCCGCGCGCTCGTCGCATACCGCATCGATGATGCCCATGAAGATATTCTTCGCAAACGATTCGATATATACGACCATCAGACGGTTGATGTATTGAAGCATTATCCCGAGTCTATCGTGCAGCAGATCGATGTCTCACAACCGTCGACAAAAATATTGAGGGACATCGGCCAGGCTTTGGTCGATTTTTTGCGTCCATGAGCGTGCGATTTTCCCGCGTGCTCTGCATTGTGAACCCACGGGCAGGTGTGCAGCGCAATGTGCGGTCTCGCGTGATTGCCGCGTGTGAAAAAGCAGAGATGGATTTTGCCATTGAAGTGACGCAGTATCCGGGGCACGCCACAAAATTGGCTGCAAGCGCGTCCCAGGCGGGCTTTGATCTGGTGGTGGCCGTTGGGGGCGATGGCACTATTAACGAAGTGGGGCGCGCGCTGCTCGGCACTGAGATCCCCCTGGGCATCGTGCCTTCGGGATCGGGTAATGCGTTTGCGCGCGCGCTGAATTTGTCTTTTGACCCTGCCAAAGCCTGTGAAGCTTTTGTTCAGCCAGAGATTCGGCGCCTCGATGTGGGGCGCGTGGGCGATGCCCTGTTTTTTGCCACGGCGGGCATTGGATTGGATGCCGAGGTCGCCCATCGGTATGCCAATCGGACGGGGCGACGCGGGTTCTTGCCCTATCTGCTGCTCACCGCGCGGTCGCTGCTCTCATTTCGATCTCAGAGATTGCGGTTGAAATTGGATTCTAATCGGGAAATTGAGCGCAGCCCTTTGTTCGTTGCCGTGGCCAACGTGTCGCAATACGGCGGCGGCGCGGCTATTGTCCCCCAGGCCGTGCCGGATGATGGGCTTCTCGATGTGTGCGTGTTTACCCATCCGGGGTGGATTCGCATGGCGTTGAACGCGTATCGGCTTTTTAACAGCACGTTTGATCGGATGCCCGGCGTCGAAATATTTCAGGCGAAAAAAATTTGTATCGCGCGCCAAAAGTGCGACTGGTTTCAATTTGACGGCGAAGTTGCAAAAGGCCCGAAAGAACTGATGTTTGAAATTGTGCCAGGTGCTCTGACGCTGGTTTTGCCGAGTTGCAGGTGAACGATGTCAATCATTTTTTTGGCGGTTGCACATTTTTGAAACGCGCGACAAAATTCAAATAAGGAGCGTACAATGGCTAAGACTGCGGTTGTCACAGGTGTGGGTTCGGGTTTGGGCGCAGCCCTGGTTCGCAGATTTGCTCGCGGAGGTTATCGCGTGGGTATGTTTGCTCGGTCGCTCGCTTTTACGCAACGTCTGGCCGATGAACTCAAGCGCGAGGGTTTGACAACTTTGCCCGTGTCCACCGATATTACCCGCCCAGAACAAGTTGCACGGGGTTTTGCTGCGGTGCGCGAAGCGTTTGGGCCCGTCAATGTGTTGCTCAATCACGCGGGAAACGCCACATGGGGCGATTTTGGTGAATTGACTGCCGAGGGGTTTGAAAGCGCGTGGCGCGTGTGTACTTACGGTGCTTTTCTCTGTGCAAAAGAAGCCGCGGAAGATATGGTCGAAAATGGGCGGGGTGCCATGATATTCACAGGTGCGACATCGTCGATTCGAGGTCGCGGAGGCGCCATTGCATTTAGCAGTGCCAAGTTTGCGATGCGCGGCCTGGCATGGGCATTGGCCCGAGAGTTGTGGCCCAAGGGAATCCACGTCGGGCACGTCATTATTGATGGCGTTCTCGATACGCCGCAACTGCGTGCGGGTGGAGATATCGAAGCGGGCGAATCCCTGCTGGGTATTGACGCTGTTGCCGAGGCTTACTATCATTTGGCACATCAAGACAAAGGCGCGTGGGGGTTTGAGATCGATTTGCGCCCGCACGACGAAGACTTTTTTGCATAGTCAACAGGACTTCAGTTCCAATAGCGACTTTTGGGGTCGCGTCCCACAACAGGAGGAACACTATGGGTTGCCTAACTGCCGATCAGATCGCGCGGTTTGAAGAAGAGGGCTATCTGGTGGTGGAGGGCGTGTTGGATGCAGAAACCGCGTTGGATCCGGTGATTGATGAGTACACAGATGTACTCGATCAGCTGGTGCGCGATCTGTACGAGCGAGAGGAAATTTCTTCTTTGTTTGAAGAGCTCGATTTTGCCGAGCGATTTATCGCGGTCTGTATTGAGACGGGCGATGTACACAAGCAGTATTTCGATTTTTCGCTGCCGTTCCAAAATGTGAAGGCGGATACGCCTTTCTGGACGGGTCAGGCTGTTCTGAACGCGTTTACTGCTGAACCGTTACTCGATTGTGTGGAATCGCTCATCGGTGCAGAAATTTACTCAAATCCCGTACAACACGTGCGGATTAAACCGCCCGAGCATATTTTGCCCAAAAATCAGTTTGGAAATCCGATTTTGGGAGAGACAATATGGCACCAGGATCAGGGCGTGGTTGTGCCAGAAGCAGACGAGACCAATATGTTGACGGTCTGGTTTGCGCTGGAAGACGTAGAAATTGAGCAAGGCCCGCTCAAGGTCGTACCCGGCAGCCACAAACACGGGCTTTTGACGCACTGTCCGTCGTATTTTGGGAATGGGCCACAAACAGCGGGTGGGCGGCAGATACCTGAGTCGCTATTTGAAGTCGAACAGATGACGCCACTGCCCGTCAAACGGGGGGATGTCATTTTTCTTTCCAAGCGCACGGTACACGGATCGCTGCCCAATGTGAGCGATAAGATCCGCTGGAGTTTTGATCTGCGGTACAATCCCACTGGCCAGCCAACCGGACGCGAGGCGTTTCCGGGCTTTGTGGCGCGCAGCCGAAAACACCCGGAACGCGAATTGAGAGATGCAAAGGCGTGGACACAAATGTGGTTGGATACCCGAAAGGCGATGTCGATGATCAATCAGGGCGGACAGACCGATGTCCTGTTTGGGCGGTGGCGGGAAGGCCATCCCGATTGCGCGTGAGGCAAATAGACGAATCGACGGAGTGGTGTACCTGTCTGCCGAAAGCTCGCGACAGGCAGGCAACTGCGTCAGCAGTTCATCAACGCACAGGCGGAACGCCTACCTGTCTGCCATGAGCAACGCGACAGGCAGGCAACGTAGCGGTGGGTGTACAACTGGCCGTTTTTCAGGCCAGTTTACCAAGTAATCCCGCCCAACCACCCCTCCGGGGCGAGAGGTAAGAGGCAAGACGCGAGATGCGAGCGGCCTGCCTATCGGTAGGCGGGCCTATGCGTAGATTCGCATGGCGATAAGGAGGATGATATGGTTGGTTTTGGCGTGATTGGCCTGGGCATGGGACGCAACAGGGCGCGGTTGATCAAAGAGACAGCAGGTGCAGATTTGAAGGTGGTGTGCGATCTGCACGGCGATCTGGCCGAGGAAGTTGCACGGGAATTGGAGACGGATTGCGTTGTGGATATGGCGCGCGTGTTTGCGCGAGAGGATGTGGATGTGGTGATGGTGATGACGCCGAGTGGCAAACACGCAGAGGTGGGCATTGAAGCTGCGAAGGCGGGCAAGCATGTGATTACGACCAAGCCCATGGACGTGAGCACCAAAGCGTGTGATCGCCTCATTGCGGCTTGTGAAGATGCCGGCGTGTTGTGCGGTGTGGACTATCAAAGCCGGTACGTAGATGGCAATGTCAAGGTGGCGACCGCGATTCGGAAAGGCTGGCTGGGAAAAATGATTTTGGGTGAGGTGCGTTTTAAGTGGTTTCGATCTGACGACTATTTTTTGCACGACGATGGTTGGCGCGGTACATGGGCTATGGATGGAGGCGGTTCGCTGGCCAATCAGGGCGCGCATTTGCTCGATGTGTTGAGTTGGTTTATGGGCGACCCGGTTTCTGTGTACGGCGAAATTGACATTGTGAATCACGAAATTGAGACCGAAGATATCGGTCTGGCGATCCTGAATTTTGAGAGCGGGGCAAAAGGAACGATTCTGGGCACGACAACCTTTCCCTCAAGCGCGTATTTCAGCGCGGAGGTACACGGGACAGAAGGCGGTATTTTGCTGCACGATGTCTTGAATGGCGAGATGACCGTTTACGGCAAAGGACTTCGGGAAAAACTGGACGGCGTCGAGAATCGCGTTCACAGCATTGTCGAAGACGCGGTGAATGCCGTGACAAAAGGAACGCCTTTGGCCGTGGATGGACGCGAGGGCCGCCGCACTGTGGCCCTTCTCGAAGCGGTCTATCAATCCGCCCGCGAAGGCAAGCCCTCGAAGCTCAAGTGAGCGTGCAGAGTGAGTTGGTTGGGCGGCCTGACCGCTAACCACTGCTTTTGTACGCATCAAACACAATCTGCAACTCGCGTTTTGCGCGTGCGAAATCCGAATGAGGCCGACGCGTGCGGTTTTGAAGACAGGACAGAAAATCAGCCATCATCGCGCGATAGCCCATCAAATCTTTCAGGCCCGGCAACACAATTTGAAAACCGCCCGTGCGAATATACATGCCGTTGCTTTCAAAAACGATGCGCCCGCGCGTGCCTTCAACATAAGAATGCTGAAAAACGCCTTTTGTCATGCTGCGCGTCTGCCATGAGTAGTGCAATTCGCCACTGCCACCGCTGGCGTAGATCATTCGCACGACAGATTCGCGTTCGGGGCCCTGACCGGAATAGCCAGGGAATATCGCCTCGACCTGTTCGGGCTCATCATCAAACAGATCCGAAATCAGAGCGATAAAATGAATGCCCCCTTCCAACAAAGCACCATAAGCACTTTTCCACCCCCGCGCGATTTGTGTGGTGAGCTTTTTTACGCCAACCCGACGCATCTCGCCGATATCGCCTCGGGCGACCATGCGCTTGATTCTCGCCAATGAGGGTTTGTAATAATAGTTCTCTGCCACCATCAACAAGGGCGATTCCCCTCGTTCCAACACTGCCTCGACCTCGGCAACTTCCTCTGGCGAGACGCACATGGGTTTTTCGACCAACACCGCCTTGCCTGCCTCCAACAATGCAATCACCTGATCTTTGTGATGCGCTGGCGGAGAAGCAATCACCACCGCGTCCACATCGCTTTCTGCAATGGCATTGAGATCGTCAAAAACACCGCGGCCCTTGAACCTGAGATTAAACCGATACGCGCTGACCCGCGACCGACTGCAAAAATACAATGCCGCCCGCCACCGCAAATTCTTCGCGTGAACCGCACCGATATGGCCGCAACCCAAGATACAAATACGCGGTCTTTTGTGCGTCAGATCATTCATGATTTTTGACACGCTCCCAGTCTGAAACACGAACTGCGTACAGACTTAAAATACCGAATTACTCGCCGCTCTCAGCCGCTTGGCGCAAAGCCAAGAACGCCTCTTTCAAGGGTTGGCTTACGGCACTATGCGACTCATTGAGGACGAGATTCTGATAGGCTTCGAGATAATTCATGCGAATCCTGTGAAACAGGTGCAGGAAATGACGCAAAAAGCCTATACAATCCAGAATAATTACCTCAATACCGCCAGTCTCATCGTATATGCCTTTGGCATACTCTTGAACTCTTGGGTCAATCTCGTCCGTCGTCATCCCCTATTCCAGTATAGGGCCCACCTCTGGGCGATGGACCTTAGCGAGCAATGAAGCCATTAACAGCCGCGTGCCTGCTCTGTTCTGAACATTCCTGCAAATGAACGCTATGCTGTTCGCCATCCCGATATCGTCTATGAGAGACTTGTCGAGACTTTTGGCCGCACGCTGAAACGCTATAGAAAGGATGCTTGGCGGGCTGGGCATGGACGCTCCACATTATCGAGTCTGTAGTTTATCCAGAGGAGTTCTTGTCTGAAGGTTTTCACAGAGTGAACGACCTTTGCAGGGGCTTCTATACAACGCCAATCGCCATAGAGTTCGTCCATCAATTTGGAGCGATAGCTGGATAGGGCAACGCTGCCCTTCACCTGATGGAGAACTTCAGCCAATTCTCTGTGTTCATCATCTGTCATTTCATAGCCGTAGGCGTTGGTGTCGCTGCGAGAATCATGGGGATAAGGGGGGTCATAGAACAGGGTGTCTTCGCTGTCATAGCGTCTGATCACGTGTTTGCTTTGTCGTGCTCTATCTGAACGCGCAGGATTCTCTGTGCAATGAGGGGAAGGTCTTCAATGGCGCCAAGCCATCGAGAGACAGCCCCCGCCATACCTGCGCGGCTCGTTGGCCGGCAGTGTGCCCATCTGCCTGTGCTGGCCTTCTGTGCCAAGCCGGTGCGGACTTGCCTGGCGCGAATGTAAAAACGCCTTGCCCTTTCTACGTCTGATACGTTGTGAGTCGGCTCACAAATCGCGCGCTCGAACTCTTCTCGGGAAAATGGCGTCAGGCCAATCGCCTCTACCAATTCATCTTTTTCGTCCCTCAGCACGCGGAAGAAGTTGGCGACCTCGCCATCAATGTCATTGTAGGTTTCAACAGGCGATGGTTTTCGGTTCAGCAGGACAGCCGCCGAACCGCCAAACGGCTCGCAGAAATGCCGGGCTTCAGGTAGCAGCGGAAGCAGCCAATTGAGATGACTGAACTTGCCCTCATACCACCCAAAAGCTATGAGTTTGCCCATTGTCGCTCCAATTCAGTCACAGAATATATGCTGACCACGCCTTCATTCTTTGTTAGACCCCATTCCATTTTAGTTGCGCCAGGAAGTTAGAAGCACTTGCGTTCAATTACGAGGAAACAACCCTTTTGAATACGGCCATTTCCCCTTTTCTTGGTAATCAAAAATCAAGTTTGTAATACTTATACAAGGAAATTCATCAGTGAAAAACTCTGCTCTACCCTGTCTATCCATGTTCAAGCCTACATCCCCTACAGGGCGGATAGGGCGTCGGCGACTTCTTTCCCTTTTTGGTCAATGATGGTGAGCAGTTCTTCAGGTGTTCGGGTGTCTTCTTTGACAATGCTGTTGGGGTTGACCGCTTTGAGGTCAAACGTCACTATAAAATGTCTTCGTCCAGCACAATGCCGGACATGACTTCGCTGATAACTTTTTGTCGGGCAGAGGCGTTGGGTCTAGCCCGCAGAGCTTTCAGGTGGGGCAGCAGGTCTTCGTTTACAAAGGTGAAAAACGCGCCCAATGTCCCGGCTTGAAGTTCTTCGCGCTTGTCGCCATCCGGTGCGGCCCAATCGCGCCAGCGATACGGTGTTTCAAGTGAGGGGACTTAGGGCTGCCCAACGGCTTCAATCATCATTTTTTTCTGTTCTTCGCGCTCGTCCAGAATGCGAAGGAACAAGATCCATGTCAGTTCTGGTACATACTGCATCGCGCCCGCGCAGTTGGACCGCCGCATGATGTCGCAGATGCTTTTGATTGCTGTGTTGACGGATTGCGCGGTGGATAGTTTTGTCGCTGCTTTTGCCACGATATACCTCACTGAAAACCTGACCTTGCGTCCATAGGTCAAACAAAACGACAACATCAGTCACGACATGATGTGGTGACTGATGTTTATGGTGCGAGATTCTTTGCAGAGCACGGTGTTGCCGTTGCCCAAAATAGCCCGTCAAATCGCTTAAAACGCCAAATTCAAAGCCAAACCCACCAACGCGAAAATGGCAATAATAGAAGTAACCCATGTCGAAATAATCCAACGTCGTTCCGTCACCAACCCTTCAATTCGCTTGTTCACTTCTTCAAATTGCCTGTCCATGCTTTCACGAATAACCCCAATTCCCGAAAAATAAGCGTCTGGGTTTCCTCAAGGCGCGTTTGCCGTTCTCTCAAATCTATATGGCCCTGTTCAAGGTCATTCTGTCTGGATTCAAGACGGCTTGTCTGTTTCTCAAGGTTATCCACCTTTGTTTCCACAACGTCTAAGGTCGCCATGACCAACCCTTTTTAATACAATGTATAGCTGTCCAAAGCCCGATTTTCCCATTTCCGTGAATCAACTGAAATCGTACTGTGCACAATATACCCAATTTATCCATTGCCAACAAACTCGACTTTCAATGCCACTATCGGCATCAAAGGTCGCCATTGAAGGCTTTGCGAAGGATTGCTGAGGGCAGCAGGTTAATCGCCTCCAATTTGATAGAGAACGGGATCAATCAGCTTGGCGCGCGTATCGGCTTCGTTGTAGGGCCTGCCTTCTTTCATCATTGAGTTCCTTTGTCAAATCCCAGACATCTAAAGTCATAAATCCCGAAATGCTTCCACAATTTCATGCCCGATCCGCAGGGCATTTGCCGCGATGGTCAAACTTGGATTGACGCCGCCAGATGTGGGAAACACACTGCCATCTGTCACAAACAGATTATCGAGCCCGCGAAACCGCCCGTTTGCGTCCAGCACACTCGTCGCGGCATCATCGCCCATCCGCACGGACCCCACGCCATGGGAAAAGGTATTGATGCGATGGGTGTGAAAAAAAAGTGCGCCCGACTCGCGCAAAATCCCTTTGGCCTTTGCCACGAGATAATCGCGGCGGTCGCAGTCCCGCGCGGTGTACTGATGCGCGATTTGTACTCGGCGGATGCCATAGGCATCTGTCTGCTTTGCCAGCGTGACGCGATTTTCAGGTTGCGGCTCATCTTCGGCAATGCACAACAGATTTTGCAGCAGGCCAGCGACGAGTGCCGTGAGATGTTTCAATCCAAAAGGCGCGTGGTGCTTCAGGGCGATGGATGGCGGGGTGTAAATATCCTGAATCACCCCAACCGCGCGGCCGTCCCGATCTCGGCAATCCTCGTAAAAATCGGAAAAGCACACCTGCTTGTGAAACACGCCTTCGGGATTTGTGCGAAAGGGAAACGCGCCCGCCACGACAGCATTGCAATGGCGCATTAGAAAACGCCCGATCAAATCGCCCTGGAGAAATTGGTGGAGTTTTGACCGCAGCAAAATGGCCGGGCTTTGCAATGCACCTGCCGCAACAACGGCAACCGGCGCAGGCACTTCAAAGGTCGCTTTTGTCTGCCGATCAACGCATGCCACAGCGCGCACGCGCCCGTGTTTGTGGACGACGTGCGCGACCTGCACACCTGTCAAAATCTTAGCCCCGGCGTCTTGTGCCAATTTGAGCAACGTCATGGTCAGATCATTTTTCGCCTCAATTTGGCACGGAAAACCATCGCAGGTCAAACATCGAATGCACACGGTGCGCGCCCGATTGGAAAAATTGATCGCCATGGGCATGCGAAAAGGCCGATACCCGAGTGCGCGCCCCGCGTCCCAAACGCGCTGTGCCGGGCGGGTAAGCTCAATGGGTGCGTACCCATAGTCGCGTGTTCGCGGCGGTTCGCACGGATCAACGCCCGCTTTCCCATGTACTTCTAACACGCGTTCAACCCGATCGTAATGCGGCGCCAGGTCCCGATATGAAATCGGCCACGCGTCCAAATCTCGTTCGCGCAGCCTGAGTGATGCCCCCCCGTAAAATACGGACATCCCTCCCACCACTTCGTTCTCCACCACATTTGAAAAATCGCGATCTTCATATTGTTTGACGCGAAGCCACGAGGGGCCCTGATAGCACTTCTCAATCAGCACCGCGCGGGGGATCCAATCCCTCGCGTCGCGTTTTGCCCACTGCCCGCGTTCCATCAACAACACCTTCATCCCCGCAGCAGCCAACACATACGCGCAAGCACTGCCACCAAACCCCGTCCCTATGATAACCGCGTCGTATTTGTGAAAGTTCATGTTGGTTAGCTTTTGGCTTTCAGCTTTTAGCTGCCCACCCATCCCGCCCCAAGGCTGGTCCGATAAGAGGGCCTTATCTTACGTCTCACCTCTTACATCTTACATCTCGCGTCTTGAAACGATGATCGGGCAACCACAAGGGATTGCCCCTACATGGACGACTGGCTACGCAGTACCTCAAACACATACAATACAATTAAACCCACAATGATGATGAGCGCGCCGTAGTGGAATTTTTCTCGGGTATCAATACACCGCTGAATTTGCGGCAAGTCAGGGCGAAATTTGCCCGACATGGTGCGCTGAATATAGGTTTTGTAATACTCGACTACAAATCGCTCCAATCCGCCATTCATATAAACCAGAAATCCGAACGCGATGGGATGCATGGGATCGTTGAGAAAATAGAACAGCGGAGAACAAAGTGCCAGCACCGCGCCCGATCGCTGAAATTTTAAGAGATGAAATCCCTCAAACGGGGCGTCTTTATACGCCCCGCCAAGGGACACCAGCAAACCCGTTGCATAGGCCGTCAGGAGAAAGGCCCAGAATGTCGTGACGCGCGCGGGAATCAACAACACGGCAAAAACGCCCAATACCAGCGCGGTGCCTACGGCATAACGCAACACATCGCTCGCAACATACCGCCCAAAAAATGTCATGCGAGAGGGCACGAAGTACTTGTCCTGATCTTCCGTGCGAAAAAATCCCTTGTAAAGCTCGGCCAAAAACCGTTCCACGCCCATGATCAGAAAAAAAATCTGAACCCATCCCAATCCTGAAAAGCCCGTGAGGGTCTCGCCCTGAAAAGCCCGCGCCCAATGGGGTATTGGGACAAAATACAACACGCAAAAAATCACAATGTGAAAGTAAATGCTCCGGGGAAAAGTTCTGGGCTTAAAACCCTCGTAGGGCGAGTCTTTGAACGCCCCCCACAAAGACGTATAAAGCCCAGATACAATACTCACGCCCAGACCGAGATAGAAGTTCATCGCGCTAATCCATCCCCAAAAATGTACCCGGTTGCGTCTGTTCGCACGGTGTATCATGTTTCTCCCCCATCCCGTCAATTGCCAAAAAAACGCCGCGCGTCATGTGCGTTGCGTTTTTGGGATAGGCGAACTCCAATTCGCGCGGTTTCTTTAATTTATTCGTGTGGCACCCCGATCCGTGCGCGCGTCTGCGCGTCGTCCTTCGAGCACTTCCAAAATCGCGGGCAACACCAGCACCGCCGTCACAAAGCACGTCAACAAACCGATCAGTGCCAGTCGCCCAATCGAGTTGAGGCCGGGGTGCGTTGCGGTCATCAAGCCAAAAAAGCCCACCATTGTGGTCAGCATGGAAACCAGCATCGCGCCCCCTGTGCGCTTGAGCACGACCGGCATAGATCCTGGCCCCACCTCTCGGTACCGGTGATAGAGATGCACCCCATTGTCAATGCCCATGCCAATGATGGTGGGCAGCGCGACGATATTGTAAAAATTGAGCTTCAAGTCCTGCAAATAGAGCGATCCACACATCCACACGGTGCCAAAGATCAGGGGAAATACGATCAGCAGCGCGGAGCGCAAACTGCGAAAATCAACCAGCACAATGAGCAGGACGACCACCAGCGTCAGCACAATGGCGCGCGGGCTATCGCGCAGCATCAGGCGCAGCATATCGGCAAAAATGATATTGGAACTCGACGAATAAAACACCTTGCCCGATGCGGTGTGAATCTCGTGCGAATCTTCGGCAAAGGCAATGGCATTTTTTCCGTCGCGCAACTGCACGCTCGGCACAATTTGCGCGAAGTACGCTTGACTGCCGTCAATGGTCTCAAATTTTCGCAGTAAATTTTCTGGCAAGTCACGGACCGAAAGTTTTTGTACATCCAACAAGTCGCGCAGGGAATCAAGCTTTGCCTTTTGTTCGCCCCGGATCAACTTCGCGCCTTCGCCATTGGCCAACGCGCGTATGTCTTCAATAATGTCCAACTTCTCATCCTGTTCGCGCAGTTCTGTCCAGAGTGTTTTAACCTTGTGAATCGTGGGCGTGGGATCATCTTCGGCCATTTTCTTTTTTAATGCCCTCACAACGTCATCGAGATCCGATTTGCTATCGGCCAGCACAATGCTATAGGATTGCGATTCACTGCCGTATTTCGGAATCGTCGCCATCTTTTGCTTGACCTTGACAGATGCGGGCAAGTTGGAACGCAAATGGGTAAAATCGTACTCAAAATCGATATCGCGCAGATGCACGCCCAGATAGACCGTGATCAGCAAAGCACACAAGAGGACGACCACGGGGTAGGGAAAATGCCCGCTTTTGCCCCCCCAATTGTGACCCCAAACATGCCGCATGCGAATCCATTTTAACTTTCGATCCGCCAGCACCAAAACAGCCGGCAAGACCGTGGTCATTGACACCAGCGACATCACAATGCCCGTGCCCACAATAAACCCAAATTCTGAAAAGCCTCTGAAATCGGTCAGGGTCAGGGAAAAGAACGCAATGGACGTGGTCATCGCGGCGGTCAAAATGGCCTGTCCGGTCTGGCTCAGCATCGTCTCGATAGACAGGCGGACATTCGTATTGTCGATGCGAACTTCGAGATAGCGGGCGAACAGATGAATGCCAAAATCGATCCCCAGACCGAACAAAATCACAAATAGGAAAACCGTCATCGTGTTCAAATTGCCGATCACCCAATAGGCAATGGCAAACGCCCAAACCAACCCCATCACCAGGGGCAAAGCCACAAAAAAAGCTGCCAACGGCTGGCGAAAATAAAACGTCAAAAGCGCGGCAATGCCCAAAACGCCAAATATCGCGGTTGAACAGACATCGCTCAAAATCGTGTCGTATTCGTCAATTTTATTTTTGAACGGCCCCCCGTATTCAATCGCCATTTCTGCGTGATATCGCCGCGGATTCAGATCGTTGATGGCTCGCTGGATCACCCGCTGCATATCTTTGGCAAACCCGATATTGCTCACGGTACCGGCTGCCACGGACTCCAACGCCAAGATGGTGCGGTTTGGATTGGTGTAGTACGTCTCATCCCCATTTTCCGCGGTGCGATATTTGGCCTCAATATCCGAAAAATCGAGCGTTGCCTCTTCTTCATCAAGCGCGATGTACAGCGGCGACAATTTCAGTTTTTCCTGGACGATATAATCATCTATGCGCGTGAGAATATCATCCAAATCGTCCGTTTCCATAAATAGCAACGCGTTTTTGCGATAAAATTCCGCGTCGCGCTTGTAATCGACAAAATTGATGTACGTGGCGTATTTCTCGTCCGTCAATTCTCGCGCCAAATCCTCGGCAAAACGACTGTTTGCCTCAAAACTGGGACTTTGCACCAAAACCACCAAACTGCCCACGCCTCCCACGCGCTGTTTGATTTCTTCGAGCGTCTTCACGCTCTGATAATTTTCTGGAATCAGGGCGACAATATCGGTCTCGAGCCGGCGCACGAGTTTGTACACAAAAATGCTACAAAAGGCTGTCAACAAAATCGACACCACAATAATGCCTTTGTAGTGCCGATAGGTCCAACCCGCCAAAAAGCGAAACCCCGCTTCGATCAATTAGGTGCCACCTTTCTCATCCGACGCGTCTTCACGCAGTTTTTTTTTGAGTTTATCCATCAACCCGGCAAAAGAGGACTTTCGGATCTCTCGGCGGAACTGCGACCGGTTGCTGCGTGCAACGCTCAACTCATCGATGACCATGTCGTAAATCAACCACTTGCCCGCAACGAGATGAAGTTTGTAGTCGATGGTGCTCGACTCGCGCTTGTAATGCACCACGGTTTTGACCACGGCTTGTGTGTCGTCGACTTCGACGCCCGTGTAGTCGATCTTTTCCGCTTTGGTATATAGCGCGGGATCCGCGTAATTTCTCTCGATCAATTGCCTGTTCACATCGACAAAGTCTTCGCGTTCTGCTTCTGTTCGCGCTGCCCAGTCGCGCCCGAGGGATTCTCGGCTAAAGGTTTCAAAATCAAACACCTCGCCCACGATGGCTTTGAGTTCCGCGCGCTCTTCGGGGGTGCTGCCCCCGGTCTCTGAACGCACGATGTCCTGAATGGCCCGATCGCGGCTTTTGACCATCTCGAGCAGTGCATCGCCCTGATCAGACGCGCCCGATACACCGATCAAAACGAACACCAAGAACGCATGTCTAAACAATAAGGTCATACCACATCCCCTCTTATCTCAATAGTTCGGCCACTTTTTTTCAATTTCTGTCAATTTCACAACTTACTGAAAATGAATTGCTTACATTTTAGTATCTTTCTTTTGCAAAGTCAAGGCAGCGAGGCTAACTTGCGTATGGATAAAACGAAAGAACAGCCTGTTACGCAACAAAATTCTAGATCATGAACACCTCTGGATCGCGGATTGTCGCGGATTTAAGGATTGCGCGGATTAAACCCGCATCCTCCCAACCGATACGTCCTTCTCACCTGCTACATCCTCTGCGCTACCTGCGATCCCCACCAATCAGCGTTCATCCCGGCTTACACCACGCAGAGCCTGCTACTGAATATCACCTACTGACTAAAGACCTGTCAGCACATGCCTTGGGACGGGGTACAACTGGCCGTCTCTCAGGCCAGTTCATGCCTTAATCAAGGGGACATGCCTGTGGTTACTTCCTTGCCGACTTGCCTGCCGATAGGTAGGAAGTTGTTGGCAAAGATCAGAAAATCGCCAAACCCAATCCTGCCATCACCATCCAGATCGAACCGCGCTTCATATCCCTCATCGTCCTGACTGAACCCGAACTGTTCCACAAACAGCAAGATAATCAAAAAGAGAGCTAAAAATAGGCATGTATGCCCCCTCCTATGTAAACGCCAGCGAGATTCTTAGATTGAGAATTGGCGTTTTCCCTGCCAAACCCTTGACCAATTTCTATGTTCAAGCCGAGAGGAATCCCCCCAAGTGAAAACACGAGCTCGCCTCCAAAGGCGAGTCCAACTCCTAGAGTCGTGGTTTTGACAATCTCTTGGTGGAGCTCCACCTCTTTTTTGTATTGCCAACCACCTTCTAAGGCAAAATAAAGTCGGGCTATATTCCACTTGCTTTGGTGCTCGAATATGGCATAGGAAACGCCAGCACCTAACATCTGGTCTCTATCCTGATCATCGAGAATAAAACGTCCAACGGTTTGAAGATAGACGGGTGCCAGTCCGTTATAGCGAAAACTAATGCCACCAAATGTGGGTGTAGCTCCCTGAAGTCCAATACCGAAACTTTTGGTCAGGTTAGCTGCTTGCGCTTGAGTCGAGAAACCAAAGGTTATCCCCCAAAAGATACAGATCAGGCAAAAAATCGAGTGTGTCATTATTTTTTTTTCTGAATCGCGCCTCATTGTGACTCTCATCGCGGGTTCCTCCGAAAAAAAAATTCAGTTACTGCGAAGAGTTGCCGAAAACCGCACTTCACGACCTCCTCATCTCGCGGCTTCAATCTGCTTTTTCGCCCAACTTGGCATCGTCCGCATTGCCGGGCAGCGCGCCGCGGGCGCGCAGCATCTGTCCGCCAAAGCCGAAAATGCCGGCCGTCAACAGGGCAGAGCCAATCACGAGAAACCAGTACATGCCCGCCATGCTATTGGCAAGGGCCAGGGTGCAAAAGAAGGCGGCAAAAAAATCGCGGCGGCTCACGAATTTGAGCGACAGGCAAAAGCGATGGAACCGCCCGCGTTCGTTTTCGGGAACGTCGCTCGAAAATGCCATGTTAAAACTCACGATACTGCCGGAGCCCACCACCTTCAAATAGAGAAAAATCAGCAACACGCCCAACACATCGAGAAAGACCATCACACCGCCGAGCATAGGATAGCGAGCGTCGCCTGTGTGGACATACATACCGGCGAGCACCGCGATAAAAAACACGAGATAAGACAGATTATCCGCCAGGGTATCGACCCACTCCCCTGCACGGGACCCCATAAATTTTAATTTGGCAATCTCGCCATCGCACCCATCCACAATCGACGCAAACTGAAATAACAACCCACCCAATGCCAAGTGCAAATAACTCGTGCTGCCCTTAAAAACCAGCCACGCGGACAGAAAACTCAACACCATGGTTGCAATTGACAACTGGTTGGGCGTGATGGGCGTGCGCGCGAGGAAACGAGACAGGCGCGTGGAAATTTTGCGATTGAAATGGCGCGAAACAAAGCCATCGGTGGGCTTGCTGAGCCGGCGAAGCATCTCGCGCTCCGCGTGAACGTGTGCTTCGGGCGTATCCACATCGAGCCAAAACGCGCCAGCGATATCTGCGATCCGCATGCTGCCTCGCTCAGACAGCACGCGAATGCCGCCGGACAATGAGCCTTCGCCCCGTGCGATGGACTGCTCAAGTGCTGCAAACACAAAGGGACTACACAGAAAAATCCCCGTATCTACGGCATTGAAATCGGCCAATTCCTTTCCAATTTTGATCACGCGGTCATGCTGTGTCATGACCTTCGTAGCATCTTCCATGTCAAAAATGCCGTCGAGATCGGGATCTACACACAGAACCGCTTCATCTTGCCCCACCGGCATGTGCCGCAATTTGACCAGCACCTCGGGATCAAAAAGGTGATCGGACATCAAAAGCACAAATGGCTCGTCAACGTGGTCTTTCGCGCACAAGACCGACACCCCATTGCCGCGCGCCCAGTCCTCGTTTTGCACCCAGTCAATCGCCACATCCGAAAGCTGTGGGTCATGGGCGAGCGCATGCACGATCTCGGCACCGCGATAGCCAACGACGATCACAAATTCTGAAATGCCCGCGCGCATCGCGGATAAAATCGCGCGCTTGAGCAGCGGCACACCGGCCAGGGGCACCAGCGGCTTGGGCAAATCCGCCCCATAACCCCTCAAGCGGCTGCCCATCCCGGCGGCAATAATCACGGCTTTTTTTGCCATAATGTCTGCAACCTTTCTCAAACTCCCGAACAAGTCACGACAGACGGCGCCCAATGGCCCGTTGTAATCTCGCCCAGGATCGGTTAAAATTGAACACGGCTTCAAAATATTTGGCGCGAATAATGCCGTACTCTTTTGCGGCTTCGATCATATCCGATGCTTCCTCAAGCCCCGCGTTAAATCCATCGCGAACCGACACAAACCACCGGCGGGTCGCGCGCCGCGCGGTACTGGCCGCCGCCATATTTTTTTGCGCTTCGATCGACTCGCGATAAATTTTCTCAATTTCAATTGCCACGGCCTTCTCGGCCAGTTGCTTTTGATACGCCAATTTCTGATGTTCCAAACGGGCTTTTCGCGCGTTGGCCGATGTCAGTCCAAACGACAGGGACTGCCGAATCCCCACCACAGCACCTGCCTGCAACAAGTTGAAATCATCTCTGGCAAACGGGCTTTTCTGGTCGTCGCGATTCGGCGCATGCACATACTTAAACTGACCCGCAAGAAAGACCTGGGGATATTGCGCGCCTTTTGCCACCTGGGCCAGAGAAGCGCGCGCTTGCACAGCAGATTGCAATTGCTGCATATCTTCGCGTTCTCCCGCTCGTTGGAGATAAAATTCAAGGGGCGCGATATCTGCCTCAACCGGCGTCAAAGGCCCGGCCAGAGCGAGAGAATCCGTTTCGCTCAATCCCAAAAGCAAGCGCATCACAGATTCGGCGAGAGCCTTTGTTTTGGCTGCGGCATGCACTTTTTCGCTCACGTCAAAGGCAAACCGATCGATGCGCCCTAGGTCCGCATAGGTAAAATCGCCTTCATCTTCTTCCAGTTTCTCTGCCACAAAATCGCGCGCGGTTTGAAAATCGCGTTGGGCTTCCAATGCCAGTGCCCACAGGTCCTGAGCCAGTTGCAGGCCGAAATACACCTCGGCAACTTGGAGCTCGAGATCGCCCCGCGCTTTTCGCAGGCCCGCTTCCCGCGCGGCCACTCCTGACAGTGCCGCGGCTTTGCCGCCGGATAATTGCCCGAATGTGAACAGCGGTTGTACGAGGGTGGCTTCCGTGTGTGTAAAAACGCTCAAATGACTCAGCGTGGTATGACCGACGAGCGCGTTGCCTCGCGCTTCGGGTGAGGGACCAATCGCAAACCTCAGTTCAAACTGTGGCAAGAACCGAGCGGCATGGGCCTGATCCAATTGCGCGCGGGCAATGTCGACATCAACCGTTGCTGCACGCACGCCGGGATGCACGCGCATGGCTCGTGCAATGCTCGACGATAGATCATAAGTTTTCGCGCACAGATCGGACGCGGGGATAACTAGGACCAACGCGACCATCAGCGCGCCCAACTGTGAAAAAACAACACACCTGTTGCATTTTGACAACACATCCCTCCTTGATCCCGTGCAAAATTTAGAGAGAAAAAAATTATGTCTCGATTAAACAATAAGTTACAAACAGGACTTGCAAACGGGTGCAAAATATCTCTCTGATATAAGCGAAACCCGTGCCATCGTTAAAGTCAAAAAAAACCGGGCATAAGCCCGGCGCAAATCGCAACATATCGCGGCACTCCCTTCACCGCCTCATCGCCATCAAAACAAACCCAAAAACCACCCAGAATATTCTCCGAAGGCGCCGGATCAATGCAACCCCCAATCCCAGTTCCGGCGTCAATCCCAATACGTCAAAAAGAAAGACATGTCCGCTTTCAAAAACCCCCACTCCCGATGGAATAAAGAAAAACGCCGTATTGATCACCAATGACAAAGACATAAACAAAAATGCGGTCAAAAAAAATTGCGCCTGCCCCAGCAAGTGGAGAATGGCATAAATCTCAAACGTGCCCAAGATCCAACTCAGCGCGTGCAAAGCCATACACAGCCAGAACCCCATGCGATTCTGCCGGTAAAATGACGCGATTGTCCGATCCACTTCTTCAAACTTTTCACGCTTTGACTCGAGAAAAGAGAGGCGCAACTTGCTCAAAACATCGAGCATCCACACCGACGCATGTTGACGCTGAGACACATAAGCTGCCACAACCCCAACCGTGCCCAAGACCAGGGCGGCCCCCAATCCAATCTGCACTTCTATCGAAAGCGAAAACACGCACACAGCCACACCCGTGCCCACGAGCGCGAAAGCCAAGCCACTCACCAATTCAACCGTCTTATTGACAACCAGAGACGGTACGCCCCGCGTCACAGAAACCCGATCTCGCAACATATACGCTTTGGCAACCTCACCGCCCACATGCGAAGCCGGCGTGACATTGCCAACGGCTTCCCCCGACATCTTGGTGCAAAAGAGTGTCCAAAAACTCGGTCGATCCCCCTCAAAACACATCCCCCATGCCCACGTATTGCACACATGCCAGCCCAATGCAATGAGCAAAACAGGCACATAGCCCCACCCCATCTGCCGCACCTGAGTCCATGCGGCGATGATCCCGACTTCGTAAATCAACACCGCGAGCAGCAATAATCCGATCCCCCAAAACACTGTCCTACGCGCAGTTTTCATGTGTAGTTCCTTCCCCTTCCAGGGTTAGGACGGTGCCTTCACTTCGTTCAGGACAGCCAGCAATCCATGTAGGGGCAACCCTTGTGGTTGCCCAATCGTCATTTTAAGATACAAGATGTGCGACCTATCTGCTGACCGCTGTCTTGACCGCCAAAGAAAACGGCGACCATAATGCGCCGCCGTTTGTCAAGAAAATTCTTTCAAAAATTAATTGATCCGCATAATCAGGTGATAGCCCAGAGGGGTTTTGACAATGCCACTGACTTCATTGGGTTTGAGCTTCATGACCACCGCTTCAAAATCTGGGTGAAAATCCCCCGGTGAGAAAAATCCCGTACTGCCGCCATTTTCTTTTGAAGGATCGATGGAATAACTGCGCGCCAGGGTGGCAAAATCTGCACCGGCTTTGAGCTTGTTCAAAATTTCTTGCGCTTCAGTTTCCGTCTTCACCAGAATATGTCGCACCCGCATCTTGCCCGCTTGGATAGACTTGATAATATCCAAATTGCCCTGTGCATCGCGCAGGGTATTGGCGTCCTGACTTTCGGCCATTGCCGTTTCATAAGCTTTCCGCGCCTTGTCCAAATTGCCCTGCGCGGAATAAATAAACCCCAGATTGTTATGCACCTCGGCATCTTTGGGGTCAATTGCCAATGCCTTTTCGTAGATCACACCCGCAGAATCGATCTTATCTTCGCCCAAATACAGCAATGCCAAGCGCTTATAGGGCGCGATCCAATCTGGCATCCGCGCCATGCAAGCCAACAGTTCTGCCTTGCCCTGTGCAACATCTCCCCTAGCCACATAGACTTGCGCCAGCCGAAAGCGCACCGGATGGGCATCGGGCGTGCGCTCCAAAATGCCCAACATCTCGCCAATACTGGCGTCAAAATGACCCCTGGCCGCGTACAACTGGGCAAGCGCGTCGCGCGCTTCGAAGTCGTCGGGGGTGAGATCGCGCACTTTTTCCCAGGCGGCCTGCGCGACAGTCAATGAATCAACTTCAGCGGCCATAAAACCGAGCGCGCGATGGGCCGATGGATCTTCCGGCGCAGATGCAATGGCTTGGCGATAGGCTGCAAGCGCGCGCTGCGTCATTCCCAGCGCGTGAAAAATCCCTCCCCGGTTGACCATCAACATCACATTATCCGGATTCGCCCCAAGCCCGCGATCCATAATGGCAATCGCATTGAGCGTATCGCCTATCGCAATATGGGTCAACGCCAGCATTTGATACACCTCGATAAAATCGGGACGGCGTTCGAGCGCGGCTTCAAAATCGGCAATGGCTTCTTCGCGCTTGCCCAGGTCGCGATTGAGCGATGCGCGCTCTGCGAGAAGCAAAGCGGGTTCGTCACTTTGCTCGATGCCCCGACTCAGCGCGGAAAACGCCTGCGAAAATTTGCCCTGCCGCGCGTACACCACAGCCAAGTCGCGATAGCCACGCACAGACCCGGGTTTTATCGATACCACCTGCTGAAAAGCGGCTGCCGCGGCGTCCAATTGTCCGGTTTCCGCGTAAAGCGTACCCAAGAATCCGTGTGCTGACACACTGTCGGCATGCGCTTCAACAAAGGCTTTGGCCACACTGAGCGCGTCATCCATTTTGCCCGCGCTGTAGTGCGCTTCGATCTCTTTCAAAAAATCTTGCGCATCCACAGCCTGAAAACATAGCATACCCCATACAAAACCCAGAATCCACAGTTTCAAAATACGACCTCCATCCTTGACAAGATCAGCACAACGCAATATACTCAGCTATTGGCTTTCAGCGTTCAGTTCCCGCCCTTCCACCCCAAAGGCAAAAAGCAACCACAGATAAACAGGGATGAACGCGGATAAGAAGCGAGAGGCAAGAGGCGAGACGTAAGAGGGCCACCCCTCACTTCTCACTTCTCACTTCTCACTTCTCACTTCTCACTTCTCACTTCTCACTTCTCACTTCTCACTTCTCACTTCTCACTTCTCACTTCTCACCTTTTGCCTATGAACACTCTTAAACAAAACGCGGTTCCACTCACTGCTTTTTTTGTCACGAGCAGCACGGCGATGCTCGCTTATGGCCACTTGCACGATGCGATTCCCTATGTGGTCTTTAAGTATCCCATCGCCATTGTCTTGCTCTACGCATTTTTTCAGCTCATCGCATTTGCAGAGCGTCGCCGGAGTGCTCAACTCGATGATGTGGGCCTGCTTCGGCCCCTGCGCGATGGTGCATTTCTCGTGTGTCTGCACGCGCATTTGCGCGACCTGGGCATGGATCTGAACATTTTATCGCCCGCGTCCAGCATTCACCTCGCCCTGCTGTCATGGGCGGTTGCCCTCATCGGATATTATGCACATGAGCAACCCCGCGGGTTGCCCGGTCGCTTGATCGATATCTTGCCCACCGTTACTTCTGCCACGCGCGTTGCCTTATGTCGGGGGTTCATCCTCTCGGGACTGCTAGGTGCTATGGGCACGTTCACAGCCATCGCGCAACCCCTTTGGCTCGGCATTCCCCTGCTGTTAGTTTTTCTGCGCGCGCATCGCCGTTCCAGAGACGGAGCGTGAACGTGCAAAATGAACACCTCGACACCCGCGCTACCTTCCTGACCCTCTTGACAGCCATCCTTTGGGGCGGCAATTCCGTATCCATCAAACTGGGGTTGTTTGGCATTCCGCCGCTGTGCTTGGCTGGCGTGCGTTTTTTGCTCGGCGGCCTCGTCATCTATGTTTGGACGCGCGCGCTAAAACTCGAACTGAAACTCAAAGTCAACGAACAACGAGGCATTGCCGGCCTTGTCGTCATTTTTTTTTCGCAGATATATCTGCTCAATGTGGGAACCGCTTATACCCTGGCCAGCCGCTCAACCATCTTTATCTCGGCCCATCCATTCTTCACTGCCCTGTTTGCCCACATCTTTTTGCCGGGCGATAAAATCAGTGCGCGCAAAATGGTCGGCATGGTTTTGTCTTTTTTCGGCGTGGTGCTCATTTTTGCCGAAAGCCTATCACTTCGTGAATTTCAATATCTTTTGGGCGACATCCTCGTGCTCATAAGTGCCGCGCTACTCGGTGCTCGCCAAGTTTACCTCAAGCGTCTCACACAAAAGATGCACCCCGGAAAAGTCTTGATCTGGCAATCCGCCCCCTGTTTGCCCATCTTTTTTTTTCTCAGCGCGCTTTTTGAAACACAGACCATTCAACTGGATATCCGCGTCCTGAGTGCTGTTTTTTATCAGGGATTTGTCGTCGCGGGCTTTTGCTTTATTTTGCTCACCCGACTGTTGCAATACTATTCGGCCAGCCGACTGTCTGTTTTTGGATTCATCACGCCCATGGTCGGCGTCGTCATCAGCAATCTCCTCCTCGGCGACCCCATCTCACCCGGCATCCTCCTCAGCCTCGCGCTCGTAGGCATCGGCATCACGATTGTCAACACATCGCAATAAATCGCCTGCTATGGTTGGTCAACAACGAGACTACGGGCAGGGCGACTTTCCGTACTGCGGGGAACAGAACTGGGGGCTTCGGTTGATGTGTTCTTTCTGTTCCAATACCAGTTCACTCCCACATTGCCCCAAAAAAGCGCGATGATGATCCCGACAAGCCACCGAAATGTGGTACTCATTTCGTTTGATAACTCGCTTCTCATCGTATCCATATCACCCCTCAGTTCACTTCTCATGGTCTCCAAACGCTTTAACATCTCGCGTTGATCTTGCTCAATATTGGTCAAGCGTTTGTCAATCTGCTCGACAACTCCTTCTAATCTGCTCACTCTGCGCTCTAAATTGCCGCTCGGTTTTTCCATTTGGGCATCGGCTGCGGGTATTGATACAAACGCCAATAACAACGGGATGAGATATTTCATCTGTCGATTTCCCGTGTTGGTGGAAGGATCTGGTTCGCTTCTAAAACTAAAAATAATAGAAAAAGCCCATTTGTCACATGTATTTTTTTAACGTGGCCAAAAAATAAACTTGACGCGCAAATGGATTCGCGCATCTTTATCGTTGACTTCGATCAAACTGAATGAGACCCTTTGGCAAAAAAAACATGCGTAAGCAGATCACACCTTTTGCCATTATAGCCATCGCGCTCTTGATTGTCCCATTGTCGCTGCCTTTGGCGCAGACAGACGATGCGTTGCACCTTCTCCCGACTTTGATGGAGACGGGGTTGATATAAGGCACAACCCGCTGAATAGCACATCGCTGAATACGCACATTCCAGCCCTTCAAGGTAGAGGGATTGCGGTGCAGTTTAACGCCTCAACGCCCACGACCAGCGTCCAGACCTTTTGTACGCCCAATACGGAATTGAGAAGCCCCGGTTTCATTTACTCGAATAATGTTTGGGGCAGAGGGAACATTACGGATTACGAACAATGCCTGTTGAGGCGCGTGGTCGACGGAAATACCCTGTACGGTTGGCGATGGCGATGGCCTTTCGGAAGCGGCGACGTCAAAGCATACCCGGAAGTGATATATGGACATAAACCGTTGGGAAGCCGTCCTTTACCTCGAACAATATCAGATCTGCCCCGCCGGATATCGTCCATTAACCAACTACAGGTGAACTATGAAGTAGAAATGACCGCACAGGGGCTTTACAACTTGGCCTTCTCAATGTGGGTCACGCCTGACAATCCGCCAACAGAGGAAAATATCACCCATGAGATTATGATTTGGGTGGATCGAACCTTCGTACCACAACTTCCGGAATTTCAGGTTGCTCAAGTTGAGATCGACGATGTGAGGCATGATCTATACATAAATCCAGAACTTCCTTTTGGAAAATACATAGCGTTTACCAGCCATCAGGATCAACTGAGCGGCACGCTCAACTTTGAGAAGTTTCTCGACTATCTGGTTGACCACGGCCACCTTCCTGCCGATCATTACGTCACCTCCGTCGAATTGGGCAATGAGGTCATAGAGGGCACAGGGGAAACGTGGCTCAAACGCTACGAGGTCATCGTGAAATAGTCCGCATTGACGAATTATTGAAGCAGATATTTTTTGTAGGTTTGAATGAACAAAAGGCCAGTCTCCGTTATCGGGAGTTGGCCTTTTGCTATGCGTTTTGGCGTTTCTTGCCTGATTTCGGCGAACGGCTCCTGAGCTTGTCGAAGTGCTCAGCCGAGTCGTCGAGTCGTCGGCATGGTAGGCTATCGCCATAGGTTGGCTTTGCTGGCGTTGTGCCTCGCGCGCGCCGTGCGTCTATCCGTCCAACCCAATATCCGGCAACTCAAAATCATCGCCCGTGTCTTCAATCCACTGGGCGAGGCGGTTGTGGCATCGCTCTTTCTCCTTTTGAAAGGCTTTGTTGTGAACATAATTCGCCTGTTCGTAGGGGTCGTCGGATGTGTTGAAAAGCAGCCAGTCATTGCCCGGCGTGCAGGCGTATTTCCAGCCATCTCGCATCACCACCGCGCGCCATGCTTTGTTCACGGTGTGCGCGTGCATCTTTCGGGGAATCTGCTGGAGATAGGCCGAATCGGGTTCTGAATTTTTATTGGGCCTGCCTTTGAACTCGGGTGCATGGTCGGGAATACAATGGCTCGAATAATCGTGCCCGACCATGCCCTCGGGAACTCGGATACTGCACAGACCGAGCGTTGTAGGCGCGATATCGACGTGATTGATCACCGCATCAGTCGAACCCGTCCGCATGTTATAATTACCGCCCACTTTGCCGATGATGAACGGAATGCGGATCGATTCTTCCCACGGCGATGACTTGCCAGACTGCGCGTGGCTCCACAACATATCGCCGTGATCAGAGAAGAAAATCAAATATGTCTCGCGATCAATGCCCATGTCTTTGAGTGCCTTGCGAATCCGCCCCACGTTGTCATCGAGGTTTTCCACCATCGCGTAGTAACCCGCATGGTCAAAGGCTGCCCGGTGGCGGATCCACGGGACATCGGGCACATTGCGGCGAAGTTGGATGTCTGAGGGGTGAATCCGAGGCGCCCCATACTTTGGGTTGGTCGGCGGTACATAAGGATTGTGGGGCGGTTGCACCGAAAGCACGGCAAAAAATGGCTGATAGTCTTCTTCCCCGTCCACGTGATTGTCGAGATGGTCTAACAGCAGCGAGGTTAAGGCATCGGTTTCGTACCCGTCCAAGCGATTGGGCGTTTCGCTTTCCGACCCATAGACATAGCACTCGTTTTGGTTGTTGTTGTTCTCGTATCCCATCCAGTACTGGAAATTTCCCCTGCGCCCGGGGGGAACATAGTGTTCCCGCGCGTTGGCCCCATCCAAATGCCACTTGCCCACATAAGCCGTGTGATATCCCGCGGCGTTGAAGGGATCGGCGAGGGTGGGAATTGATGGATGCAGCGGAGATGGGGTTCGCGTCACGCCATTCTGATGCGGATAGATCCCGGTGAGCAAGGCGCCGCGAAAAGGCGAGCACCACGGCGCACCTGCCACCGCGCAGTCAAAGCGCGTGCCCTCGCGCGCGAGATTGTCGATGTTGGGCGTGAACACATTGGGGTCGCCCCGATAGCTCAGGGCATGCGCGCGGTGTTGGTCGCCAAAAATCCAGATCACATTGGGCCTGCGTTCAGGGCGAAACGACTGTTGTTCAGTCATAAGAAAGCCTTTGTGTTATTGTTACATTCATCCAGCGTACGCACCCTACGCAAATATGCCGAAGCCGTGGGATGTGAACTCAGAATCTCATTCGCACCCACCCAAACATCGCGGGCCTCTAATGCTCATGAGCGTGCCCGTGGTCGTGCAGAGGCGTATGATCGTGATAGATCCCGTGCTTGTGCATCTGCTGGTGCAATCGATTGTGCGCGGCTTCCAGCGTGGCGCGCATAAGTTTCAGGCGCGTGGCCTCGGGGCGCGGCGCAAGCGTATCCAGATAGGCAATCGCACCTTCGATCTGTTCCAAAACCGTCGTGGCGTCTGCCTGTGAGAAAATCGGTTTTCCCGCCACAATCACTTGCACGGCACTCGTGTGGGCTGCGATCTCACCGTGCTGTCCCCGATAACTTCCGCGCACCCGCAGTGCAATCCACGTCGAATTTTCCACGCTCACGTCTGCACTTCCCGACGCAGACAGGCCCTTGTTCACATTCACCTGCTCGTGTGTTAGCCCCCCCACAATGATCTCGACCTGATCAATTGGCAAGCGCACCGACGCCACTTGCCACGTCACAGTGACCGTCCCGCCAGAAGCGGGCAATTGCACCTTTGAACCGGGCACCTGTCCTTCCACCTCAATGTCTGCCAGCGGGCCCACGGTCACAAAGGTATGGCCTGCTTTTGTCGCCGCCATCCAGTTTTCATAGTCAAACGCGCGATCGCCCAAATGCGTATAGGTTCGCACCCCGCCGAGTTGTGACGCGGCCGCCATCTTGTCCGACCCCCCTACGACCGGTACGTGGTAGCCCAAATTCAAATAGCGGTACCAGTCGGCAATCCCGTAGGGATTGATCTGTGCGTTGTGGGGGTTAAATGTCATCATCTCCATCGCGTGGATTAGGCCGAGCACAATATCTGCTGCGCGTTCGCACTGCGGATTTGGCGCGTGTGGCATCACCACAAGGCCGCCTTGATCGATACACTGTTGCGCCCACTCGGCCATGGTCACTTCCTGCGCGTCGCCCAACGCAGATTCCGACGGCCCGCCCGAACACAGCGGGTGAATCATCTGCCCGGAATAGCCCAAAAGCGAAATATGTCCCAGCACTTGCATGCGGTTCTCGGTTCCAACGCGCACGAGAAACTCGCCATCGCCGCCAAAATCCTTGGCGCCAAAGGTCGTTTTGCCGTCAAAATCCGACACATTGCTGTACATTTCACCCCACTGGCTCGCCAGCAAATTCACCACATTCACGCCTTCGCCTTCGCCTTCCAAACGCGCGGTTTGCGGGCTGAGAAAATGCACATGGGTATCGGCTGTGACCCACCCTTTTTGCCGCCACTTGAGCACGCGGTCGATCTCAAATGTGACCTCATGCGTGTCGAGCCCGACCACAAATTTTTCTCGGATCGGCGCGATCTCGTATCCCTTTTGAATATCGACATACACATCGCCTAGTGGCAAGTCTGCCACGCATTCCCCAGGGATATAGCAATACTGATTCAGCCCATTGACGTATTCGCCGTAATTGTCTTCAAACCAGTGCGGGTTCACGCGGCGATGATATCCCTTCGGCGGCAAGTATTCCCCGGCCTCGCCGTGCATGTGCAACCGCACTGCCACGGGCATGCCCCCTTTCTCTACCACGCGAATTTTGACGGGTCGATGTGCGGGGCGCACCGCGGCGATCTGACTCGCGTCTGCCAGATCATAGACCGCGCAGGCCGTATCGCTATCGGCTCCCAACCCCACGTAGAGCTTGGCTTGCGGGTGTGCGATATACTCAACAACGACAGCAGCAGAAGACCGGTCGGGCTGCACGTCCACCTCAGCGCTCAACCAGCGGTCTATATCATAATCCAGAACAGCCCGCGCGGATATGACCACGCCCAGATCGAGGTCTATCTCTTCGAGTTCGCCATTTCCGTTCAAACGCGCGCCGGCGGGCAATGCCAACTTCAATTTTTGACGCACACCTGGTCGCAACGGATGATCCACAACTTGTGTATGCGTGATGCCCAACACCAGCGACCGCTCGTTTTTGGGCGCAAGTGTCAGTTGCCGAATGGGTTTGTGTGGATGGGGATTGGGCAGCGCGTAAACCCACAGCTTGGTCCGCGCGCCATCGCGCCCCGAGCTGTGCCTCGTCTCTGCGCGACCATAAGCCGATGTGGGACGACGCCCTAGGGCGTGTTCCTCTGTTGCACCCATCGCGACAGTGGGTTTGGCCGCGGGCATGGCTGCAAACGCGCTCGCGCCCCATGAAATATGGGGTTGTTGAATCGCAAATCGGCGCGAAATGCGGGTCGTCTCGGTCTCGCCATCCGCGTATTCCAGCACATAATCCGATACGTGATTCCCGAGTTCATTGCCATCAATGGCAAAATCAGCCAACCCCTCCCGATAATGACTCACGCGATCTTCGACCACATGTAAAAATATGAGGTAAGTTGCTCGCACATCGCCCAAACCGACACGGACAGCCCCGCGGTCGAGCAATATGCCATTCGGTTCGTTGGGCGCGCCCAACTCAAATGGCATGCCCAGAATAGATTGGCTGCCATACGTGTCGTCCAAGTGGTCGTTGTTGCCAAAAAACCCTTCCAAGCGCGAGCGATCCACATTGTAATTCCTCGCCAGCGAAAGGGGTGTAAAATGTCCAGACGGAGGAATATTCATCATGCACCTCGTTGATAAAATATTAAAATTACAAAAAGTACCGCTCCTTTTTTACCATCGCCTCAAATTCCGCTCTCGCGTCTTGCACTTCTTCCACAGTCGAGACCTCCGCAACCGGCACATCCCACCAACTCTCATAAGCCGGCACGCGCGCGTGGCGATCCACCTCCACAGCGATCACGGTCGTCCGATCCATTGTTCTGGCTTCTTCAATCGCCTTCATCAACCCTTCTTTGCCTTCGGGCCGCAACACATGCGCGCCCAAACTCTCGGCATTTGCCGCCAAATCCGTGGGCACGTTCTCGCCATCCAGTTGCCCGGTGCGCGCATCGCGCATCTTGTATTTTGTCCCAAACTCGTGCGCGCCCACCGCATCCGACAACCCCCCAATACTCGCAAACCCGTGATTGTCCAGCAAAACGATGTTTAACTTCATCCCTTCCTGCACCGATGTCGCAATCTCCTGCGCCATCATCAAATACGACCCGTCGCCCACCATCACATACACCTCTCGGTCGGGGGCGGCCATCTTGATGCCCAACCCCCCGGCGATCTCGTATCCCATGCAAGAATATCCGTACTCGAGGTGATACCCCTTGGGGTTGCGCGTTCGCCACAGTTTGTGGAGATCCCCCGGCAGGCTGCCCGCTGCACAAATCATCACATCCTCGGGTGCCGAACCCTCGTTCACCGCGCCGATCACTTCGCCCTGACTCAAGATCGGGCGATGCCCCAAATTGTAAATGCGGTCGACCTCGGTTTCCCACGCATCCCGAAACCCCGCAATGCGATGGGTCAAATCCGCGGATACGCGATACCCCTGCACGGCTTTGGTCAGTTCTTCTAGCACCACCCGCGCATCGCCCACCAGCGGCAGCGCGCCGTGTTTGGCCGCGTCAAATTCCGCCGCGTTGATCGCGATGAATTTCACATCCGGGTTTTGAAACGCGGTCTTTGAAGCCGTCGTAAAATCGCTCAATCGCGTGCCAATAGCGATCACCAAGTCCGCTTCTCGCGCGATAATATTTGCCCCCGGCGTGCCCGTCACACCGACCGCGCCCAGGTTATTGGCATGGTCGTAATTCAGCGACCCCTTGCCCGCTTGGGTCTCGCCTGTGGGCATGCCCGTTTGCTCAACAAATGCCGCCAACGCATCCGTCGCCTCGCTGTACAACACGCCCCCGCCCGCAATCGCCATGGGGCGATCACTCGCCCGAATCCACGCGGCTGCTTTTGCCACCAAATCGCGATCCGGTCGGTTGCGCGGCACGACCCACACGCGCTTTTCAAACAATGCTTCGGGATAGTCAAACGCCTCTGTCTGCGTATCTTGCGGGCAACACAACGTCACGGCACCCGTCTCAACAGGCGATGTCAAAACCCGCATTGCCTCGGGCAGAGCCACTATCGCTTGATCTGCGCGATTCAATCGATCCCAGTACCGCGACACGGGCTTAAAGCAATCATTCACTGAAATATCTTGCGACGCGTTGAATTCCAACTGCTGCAACACGGGAGCCACATTTCGCCGCGCAAAAATATCGCCCGGAAGGAGCAACACCGGCAATCGGTTGATGGTCGCGGTCGCCGCACCCGTCACCATATTGGTCGCGCCCGGCCCAATTGATGTCGTACAGGCCAAGGTGCCCAATCGGTTTTTCATCTTGGCATACGCCGCAGCCGTGTGTACCATCGCTTGTTCATTGCGCGTTTGATAATATCGAAATTCATCGCGATATTGATGCAGTGCCTGACCAATTCCGGCCACATTTCCATGCCCAAAAATACCCGATATCCCCGCAAAAAAGGGCTGTTCAACACCATCGCGCGAGACGTATTGTGCTTTCATAAATTGCACCATCGCCTGCGCCATTGTCAATCGTCGCGTCTTTGCCATTTTGACCTCGTGAATAAAATGAATCTACAAATCTATGCACAAGTGCCCGCCGCCGGCATGGCGATAGCCAACGCGCGGCGACTGAGTTTCCTTCAACAGGGTTCGACACGGCTCACCCAACAGGCTCAGGAACAATTGAAGTGCTCAGACTCCGGCGAGCTCAGTCGAGTCGTCGAGCCTGCCGTTGAGCCTGCAGTCTCTGAGCCGGACACTGAGCCTGTCGGAGTGTGTTGAAGAGCCGAAACACAGGCGGGCAACGTGGTTTTGAGAGGTTGGGTGTGGCCCTCTCACGTCCACCTCTGGTCACGCCAAGACATCTGGTCGATTGTGTACGCCGGGAGGCGACAAAACGCGCTTTTGTTGTTCGGTCAAGCCCTGGTATGCCGACCTGTCGTATCCCTTTGGCGCGGAAATTAAATGCCCCGGGCCGTATTTGTAGAGCAAGACTCTGCGCTCGTGATTGGCCCGCCAGGGCAGGGTGCCGTGTATCAGTGCTTCGGAAAAAAAGATCGCATCGCCCGCTTTTGCCACTGGCTGGACGACATAGTGCGGAACCCGCTCAAACCGCTGCACATCGCGCGGCAAATCCATCCTGAAATTGCTCTTGTGACTGCCCCGCACACAGGCAAACCCACCATCCCCCGCGTTTGCATCCGACAACAAATAGGTCAACACGGACAAGCCACACTGCATCGCGCCATCTCGATATTTGTAATAGTGGTGAAACAAATCCGGCTTACCCCCGTGCAAACTGCCTCGCTTCCCATGCTTCATCATAAAAATGGCATAATCGTGGTCCAAGCGGAACTTCGGGCCGAGCAGTTCAACGAGATACGGCAACACCTTGGGATGATCGATCAAATTCCGACACGCCACATCCCAGTCCACAACACTCGGTGCTCGGCGCACACCCCTGGCATTGCCAAAATCTCCATCTGCTTCCACATCTTCGTAATCCCTGGGAAACGCGCGATCTGCCACTGTGTTGAGAACATCCAATTCCTCTTGGCTCAGCACATCTTTGATCACCAAATAGCCTTCGAGGTCAAACATGAATTTTTCTTCTGGCGTCATCGCATCCTCCTATCTGTAAGGCAATGGTTTGGGGTTGAGCCATTCTACCACGCGCTGCCAGTGCGTCTTCTCATTCGAGATATGGAGTTGCCGTTGCCATACAAACGCACCTACTTTGTTGCATCGAGAAATTCATCTACTGTCAATCCCGCCTTGCTGATCGGACTGCGTAACGTACCGCGTGCAACTTCTGAATGATCGGGAATCGACAACGTTGCCATGTGCCCGTCTTTCACCATAATAATATGGGTGCTTCGTTGGCGTACCACACGCCAGGCCAATCTGCGAAAAGCACGGATGACTTCACGAGGCCGAAGAACAGGAACTGGCGGCATTAAACTGCCACCTCAACTTCGCGCGTTGTCATCGTCAAAGGCATTCCCAATTCCGCACGAACCTCTAAACAATCCTTGATCGCTTCCAACACATTTTTTTCAGCCTCTTCCTCTGTCTCCCCCTGGCTCACACATCCCGGGATTAACGGACATTCCGCAATATATACACCATCCTCATCTGGATAAATCGTGATCGTGAATTTCATCTCAACCTCCTATTTCGCTTGGGTGCGTCAACGGGAAACTTTGCCATCTATACCGCCGTGTCTTCATCGACCAAAAAAGCTTCCAGAACGGGAGTATCTTCATCCAACGCTTCTTCACCAAACGTCTCGACGTGAAATTGAATGGCAGATTTTACGTCCGCCAATACCTCTTCATAAGTATCTCCCTGTCCAACGACGACGCCCTTGAATCCAATCGGATATCCCACATAACCATCGGGATATCCTTCAACAATAATTTTGAAATGTCTCAAAATATCCTCCTTTCATCTTTGATTTGACATCAATCACAATATCGTTTTTTATTTCCTTTGCAGCGTATTCCAAAACACCATTCATTTCTTCAACTGTTAATACCGGACCTCTACAGTTTCTTGGTGTGACATATTGCGCGCGAGCAAGCCTAAAATATGCCCAACACTCCATCGCGTACCTTCAATAACCGGCTTTCCATCCAAAATGCCTATATCTGAAATAATGCGTTTCATGACGGATCTCCTAGCATCCTCCTATCTGTAAGGCAATGGTTTGGGGCTGAGCCAGGCCACGAGCCGATCTTTTATTGCCCACGCGAAAAAGAAATTTCCGCGCGGCGTGTGATGGCCGATGTAATACGGCACCAAAAACGCCTGTACATCCCCCCGATACGTTGCGTATTCGTCTCGAAAGGCATCGCGCAAATCGATCACCGGCACGCCCTTTGTCGTCAACCAATCCAGAAACGTCTGATCAAAAAGGGGCTTGTTTTCCAAAGCCTGGGCCATATTGCGCGAACCAAATGACAAAATCACCAGCAACTTTTTCCCATTGGCCTTTGTAAAAGCCTCGGCCTTTTCAATCACAAACCGCGTCGCAAATAAGGCCGCTTCGGTATGCAGGCTATAAACCTCTGCATCAGAGCCTGCGTTTTCGAGTTCCCCGCCCATACTTCGCGCCATAGCCGACGCATCTTCCACACTGCCTTTGCGCGCCATAACCGCATGCAAAATTGGATCGTCGCCAAAGGTTTCCCACACCCAGTCCGCGTCGCACAACCGATAGAGTTCTTCCGGGGTCTTGCACAAATTTTCGCGCTCCTCAATGGTTTCACTGTCCAGGTTCACGCGCAAATGCGGCAACGTGAACCGCCCCGGTCGTCCCATGCGAATGGATCGCCACGCATCCAAATTGCGAAAGTGATCGTCGTCCCACACATTCAAGATTATGTATTCCGCGGGATGTTCCCGTTCCACGATTAACATGCGCCGATATGCCTGATACACACTGTGCCCGCCAATGCCGTAATTGCGAATGGGTTCCAAAAGATGGGCGGCCAAATACTCCTGCCACGTCTCGCCATTGCTGACCTGATCGCAATGCGTAAAGCTGTTTCCGTACGTATGGATGCGACACGCGCGATCCGAATAATTGGCCACTTGCCGCGCACCGTCTTTTTGGTACGCGTAAAACCCGCGCGAACCATCCACGCTACCGCCGCGAAACCCGTCGCAGACCACCCATCCAATCTCGGGATCAAACGCCGACTTCGCATTGTTACACATGATCCTCGCCAATTCTGCTGGCACATCTGCTTTCGCAGGCGTCACAAAATGATCCACCATCTCGCGCGTTGGCATAATCGATTCCAAATATTCGCGTCTCGTCATCGTCGCCTCCTTTCCGTCTCTGGCGTCCTATGTCTCGTTCCTCGCGCATCAGACTACGCAACGCACCCGCGTGCAACTCATGGTTTGGAATCGGCGAGCCTATCTTTCATCAGAATAATATGGGTGCTTTGTTAGCGCACCACACGCCAGCCCAATCCGCTTCAAGTGCCCAGCCTAAGCACCTGCCAACATCTTGTGCAATCGTCGGGCAACGATCGCATCTTCGCCCGGCTCCATCATATACGGCATCACTTCCACGCCGTGTTCATGGGTGAACAGTTCAATGCGGGGATCCCCGTCCGACAACTGCCGCTGCACTTCAGCAGGCGCGATCGGCAATGATGCTCGATCCCAGTGAATTTCCAAAATCGGCGCCACATTAGACCGCCCGGGGGCGCGCACGCGCGTCGTCACCGATGGCAAATCTGCAACCGCATCGCCAATCGCCTGCAACCATCGCGCCCACTCTGCCCACTCGGCATCGTGATCGCGCAGCACCCACTGTTCCACCGCGGCCAGCAACCCCATCACTTCTTCCTTGCCCGCTTTCATCGCCCGCCCCAGCGAATGATGCGGCGCGCCATTGGCATAAGCTGCTTGCAAAATATCCTTTCGGCCTAGCACCAACCCCGACGACTGGGGGCCGCGCAAGCACTTGCCCCCGCTATAAGCCACTGCATCTGCGCCTGCTCGTAAGTACGCGTTGGGCACATCGGGCCGCTCTGCCGCGGCATCTACAAACACGGGCACGCGTTTGCGGTGACAAATCGCCACCACATCTTCGAGCGGGATATCGCTGTTATCCGTGCGATCCCCAAAAAACGCAAACATCGCGGTGCGGTCGTCAATCGCAGAGGACATCGCGTCGTGATCTGCTACCTCCACCATCTCCACGCCCACCGCCCGAATCGCGTGCGTATAAATGTGCAAATGCCCCGGCTGGTACAACACCCGATTCTTCATCCCCGTTGTATCGGGCAATTGTTTGATCTTATTCGGGTCGTCACCCGCCACACACGCGGATGTCACTTGCGTCAACGCGGCCGCGCACCCATTGGTTACCAGTCCCCATTCGCACTGCATCAATTCTGCAATGCGCGCGCCCACCGCGTCCATCAACTCATCCAAATGCACATAAGCTTTTGACGCCTCCATCATTGCCTCGCACACTTCGGGCAACATCAACGAACCACTGATGATGGTATATGTCCCGCGACAGTTGATCAGTGGTCGCACACCGATGGATCGATATGTGGGAATCGCCATTGTTGTCCCCTCATGTGAAATAACGCGTGTACAGAATATAAGCAGCCAAACCGATCATCAAAAGAAAACAGAACCACAACAGCAGATCGGTTTTCAAAGACGGTTTCAGGCGTCGATCGAGATGTTTGTAGCGCAAATACAACGTCCCTCCGGCAATCAGGGGAAATTTGATCGCGCCAAACAGATGCCCCATGGTCAGCATCCAAACGGGATTTTGAAAAAAGAAATACGCCATCGAGGTCACCAGCGGCGAAACCACCGCCCAGACACGCAAAATGCGAACTCGAGTCCGATAATCATCGCGGTCGATCAACCCCATCACAGACATGCCATCGGCAAAAACGCGCACACCGCCGCCCAGGCCGGATATCGCCGTCGAGTAAAGCACAAAAAACGCGCCCACCATAAACAACCAGAACGCCCACTCTCCAAGCGTCTGCGTGTACATATTGGAAAGCACGGAAATGGTTTCGAGACCATCGGGGTGTTGGTCGAGGCGATAAAGCACACCCGCGCCCAGCATATAAAACGGAATCGTCGCACACGTGAGCAACCCCAGGGTCAAAAGCACATCGGTTTGCATCACCCGAACCCATCCCTTTGCGCGCAGCACCCAGGCATCGGATTGATCCGCCGGCCCTGAAAAGCGCGCATAGCCCTTTTCCACACACCAGTACGTATACGCGATCTGTTCTCCAGATCCAACCCCTGTGCCGCCATACATCGCCAGCGCGGCCAACACAGCAAACGCGGGAAAACCAAACGCCAACCCGCCGCGCACCTCTTCCCAGGTGATCGCGTATTCGGTCAGTTGCAGCAAAACAGCGCATGCGACCGTGATAAACGTAAAGACCACCACCAGAACCGTCATCAGCTTTTCGAGAAACCGGTACGTCCCGGTCAGCACAATTACGGACGCGGACGCCGCGAGAATAACCGTCCACCATTGCGAGCCGAGAAAGGGCAATGCCGTGTGAACCGCCTGACCCGCGCCGCCGTAAATGCCACCGCTGATCAGTTGACCGGGAATAATCCAGATCAACCAGAAATAAATGTACCACGACACCTTTTGCCCGCGAAATGCCGGCAGCTTTCCGGGCAAGCGGTTGAACGCGTGTAAAAAGGGTTCTCCAGAAGCAACCGAAAAACGCGCGAGTTCGGCCTGAACGATGTTCTTGCTCCAGCAACTCAACAGCACAAACCAGAGCATTGAAAATCCAACGAGAGAACCGAGATTCGTCGTCAGAATAATCTCGCCAGAACCCACGACAGACCCCACGAGGATCAACCCCGGGCCGAGAAACTTCAGCGTCTCAAGAAACCCGCGTGGGGGTTCGCAAATAGCCCTCGGATCCAGCGCGTAGAGATCTTCATGTCCGGCTTTTTTTTCTTTTAATTGTCGCGTATCACAATTTTTGCCTTCTTCCGGCACGGTACCCTCCCCGCGAAACTCTCGGTTTGCAATACAGAAACAAAAAGCCACCCGCAAAGCGGGTGGTCATTTGCGATAGGAGCTTTGGCGTATTTAACGACGACGCGGTCTGCGTCCGCCGCGGCCAGGGCGCCGATGCCCGCCTGCCTGTGTGCTCAAAGGGGGTGGCCCACCTGTTCCAGAGTCGCGGAATGTAATGCGCCCCCGGTTCAAGTCATAAGGTGAGGTCTCAATTGTGACGGTATCGCCGACGACAATGCGAATATTATTGCGGCGCATTCTGCCCGAAGTATAACCGAGAATCTGATGCCCCCCCTCAATCTCAACCTTATATTGCCCATCGGGCAAAATATCGACAATCGCGCCTTCGAGTACAACTTTTTCTTCTTTTGCCATATAGCCTCCAACTGTGGGATGAATAAATCCGCCGCGATCCCCAAACAATTTGGGATCGCGCGGGCCGAGAAACAACACTAAAATAGGAGAGAAATTTTATGTTCACAAGTATTTTTGCCACGCCACCCACTTCTAAATTTCGCGCGCGCTGGCGCGATTTAAAAAATGCGATAGCTCAGGCCCAAAAGAAAACTCTGTCTAAATGATGACCCCTTCTCCTTAAAAACTTGCTCAATAGCCGCCAAACTGATTTTGTTCTCGATAAAGAATGTGAAATTGCTAGTTGAAACATATCTAAACTTGGCATCTTGTTGGTTTTCTTTGCTGACTTGGAATGTATTGGATGTGACAAAGGCAATTTTGTTTGTGATTTCGTAGATAAAGTCAATGTTCTGCCTGACGCTATAGGCTTTGCCGAAGTCATTGTTGAAGGGGGTGGGGGTATCAAATTTGAAATCGGTATTGATTTGCATCCGCCAACTCACGGGTCGGGAGTAGCGCATACTAACGGCCATCGCGGGGGGAGGACGTTCTATATTTTTTTCTCGGGTACGCAATTGATGCTGAATCCCCGCGCTGATATCCCAACCCACAAAGCGGTCGCTGATCTGTTCCTGAGTGAGTACGTCGCGCATGCGCAAGATGGCAATGGGACCGAGATTGCCGCCTCCAGTCACAAGACCGGTTTTGTTGATTTCGTTGCTTATGTCTTCATACCAGTAGTTCTGATAGGGCCTATCGCCGTAGTGGTCGCGATACTCGTCTTCTTTTTCGATGAGTTGTCCGAGCTCGATCATGGTGTCTTTGGGCAGGTGATCGCTAATAACGCCTTCTTTGAACAGAGCTTCTTCAATACGCACGGCTTTGCGCAGGGGCGTGGCATTGATGAAGCGGCCATAACCAAGACCAAAAATAATGTCGACCTGGGGGCGGGCAAAGCCTCTACGCATCAGAATCTCGGGGCTGATGGAATAGAAAAACTCGTTGGTTTCCCGGAAATACTTCTGCAACTGCATATCGAGCGTTATTTCATACACGCCATCGCGGTCATAAGCCCCCGCGCGTTCCAGGTCGGGCACGCGGATGTATGAGGCTGAATTGAGCACGTCAATGAAATACGCAAAAGACTGGGAGCTATAGAATCTTTTGTACACAAGTCCAACTTCACCCTGTTCATGTACGATATCATTGCCCTCGCTCGTAAAGTTAAAGCTCAAGGCATTGATGCGCAAGTTGTCCGCCCGACTCACGGGCACTCTGTAGTCGGTGACCGACACATTTTGCGCGTTTGCCGATGCTGTAATCAACAGTGCTGCAAGAATACATGTCCATAATGATGGGCGCGAAATTTTGCGTTGTGCATTCACGGGTAGCCTCCGTATTGAACGAGTCGTGAGACCAGCGGGTTGTCTTCTGTGCGGATCATCCGTTTTTCATGCTATTCAACAGTGGGCCTCGGGATGATGAAGGTGATGTCGTCGTAATCCGCTTCGACAATCGTCCCTGTATTATCTGAATCGGTGAGCAATGCCAAAAAATCTGCTGGACGCGGATCGCCGCCGAACAGACGCCGATAGTCTTTGTACGCATTTACTTCTTCCCAAACCCATTTGTCCAAATGGTCTGCACCGCTGCGCAAAACAATGGCATATCGATTTCTGCGCTTAATGACCGTGCCAGAGGGAAGGGTTGCACTCCAAATATATTTTAGGGATTTGCCCGACAGGGGATTTGTTCCAAAGACCAGACGCACAGCAGCAGCGCTGTCGTCTTTGTCCTTAGCGGTTTCATCAGACCCCTCGGGCAAATTGTGTACCCGCCATCGCCATCGCAATTTTTGGAACAAACGCAGATTGGCTTTGATTTCTCTGCCGCGATAGACGAGTTTTGCCGCTCTCCCAAAATTGACGGCCCTCCCCTGTGTTTTCCCATTGAGGTAATGGTTATCGCTTTCTCTTAAAATCCGATAATAGACATCTGCTTTTCTCGTTTTGGCGTATCGCCACCCCGACCGACCTTCCCAAATTTCGTGGGGATAGGTATTCAAGAATCGAGGATAGTCAAAGGTTTCAAAAACAAAGGTAGAGTCCCCCTCAGGCGTGATCCAGTGGGCAGGGGGTTGCGTGGGATCCGTTATTTCAAGCGTTGTCGAGAGGTCGAGATTCGGCCTGGGCAACGCCAAAGAGTCGGTCATTGTAGGATCAGCAGAGAGAAGTGAATCAGCGGCTGTAGAGTCAACAGGCACTGTGACAACGGGTTGGATGGGCGTGGCATTGGGGGCTGCACTCGAAGCAGGCGCGAGGTGCAAGTACAAAATGATGCCGATCAAGTGGGGGCGCAATCCCATCATACAACCCTGCCGCGAACAATGAAATATCGACTTTTGTGAAGTTGATTTTCCGCGTGGCTGGTGACGGCTGCCAGAAATCCGGAACGGGCGGCTGCAGCCCCCCAATTGCCGCGTTTGTCAATGGCGATATAGGCCATTTGATGGGGTTGCGCGGCGGGCACGCGCGCAATGAGATGTTGCACAACAGCTTCACATGCTTCCTGGGGCGATTTGCCGTGTCGCATGTGTTCAACAACAGCATACGATCCACAGGTGCGGGCGATTTCTTCACCGCGGCCAGTGGCTGCTGCGGCACCGGCGTCATTGTCGGCATACAGGCCCGAGCCAATGAGCGGCGAGTCGCCCACGCGGCCGGGCAACTTAAAGGCAGTGCCGCTGGTGGTGCAGGCTGCCGCGGTGTTTCCGAACTGGTCAAGTGCAATCAGGCCAAGGGTGTCGTGGATATCTGCGGGAGGGCATGTTTGCGCGCTTTGCCACTTTTCCCAAGCGTTTCGCCCGTGCTCTGTGAGCATATCACATGTTTCAAAGCCCTGTGCGCGGGCAAATTGCAATGCGCCACGGCCCACGAGAAAGACGTGATCGGTTTTTTTCATCACTCGCCGTGCCACCGCAGTGGGCGTGGCAATATTTTTCAGCCCCGCCACCGCACCATACCCGAGGGTGCGCCCGTCAATGACCGCGGCATCAACTTCGACCTCGCCTTCGGCATTGGGATATCCGCCGTATCCCACGCTTTTGACCTGCGGGTCGCGTTCGGCAACTTCAACTCCTTGCACGACCGCATCAACCGCAGTGCCGCGGTTTTTCAAAATTTCCCAAGCGCGTTGGTTCGCAGACAGCCCAAAGTGCCATGTGGAAACGACAATGGGAGGCATCGCCTTCTTTCTCTCTTTGCTTCGGACGATTTTTGGAGAGGTGACTGACTAACGTTGAATAGCTTATTTTTTCATTGCTCGATCAATCGCGCGCCGCGTGCCTTCAAGGTCAAAGCATTCGCATTGGTTGTGGCGCATCACACGCGACGCAATATGCATGGCCTGAGATTCGGTGAGGTAGTCTTCACGGACTTCGGCTTCGAGGGTTTTGGTGAGCCAGAAGCGCGTTTGAGACGCGTAAGCAGCAGCACTTGTGGGCCAGCGGGTGTCGCCGCCAAAAACAAAGAGCTTGTTGATGGGCGCGGCGTGGATAAAGCTGCGGACAAAGTCGCTCGAAGCGTAGGGGTTGATAGACCATGCCCAGCACAGATCGGCCCAGACATTTTTGTAGTGTTTGGTCAGGGCGACGAGTTCATCGCTGTAGGGATAGGCGATGTGCATAAGCACAAAGCGAGCGTCGAGATATTCGGCCAAAAGCGCGCAGAGATTGCCCGCTTTGATGCGGTCAACGGGCATGCGGTTGTTGCCGGCATAATAACCTGTGTGGAGTTTGAAGGGCAAGTTGTGTTCAATGGCGAGTTCCACCCCGCGCGCCCAACACCAGTCGCCAAGGCACAAGCGCAGAGATTCTGACACGTTGTTCTCGGAGGCGAGGGTGGCGTAGAGGGCGCGTTCGACATCGCCGCGCGCACGCGCCTGCCACTTGAGGGTGCGGTTGTACGCATGTTGGGCTTTAACGGCAATGGCATAGGGCGCGTGTTTTTCAAAGATGGCCTCCATCGCCTTCTGAAGCGAATTGAGATCGACAACCGCGATGCCGGTGTCTTCGGCAATGGATTTTTGGTCTATCTGCCCGTTGCAAAACCCCGCCCACGAAAGGTCGTAGAAAAAAAAGTCCGGGCCAGATTCGTCGGGGGCGCAGGACCAACGGAAATCGTCGGTTTGAATGTGATCGAGATTGGCGACTTTGTGCAACAAGTTGTATCGACCGCCGGGTTGGCGCAGTTCGGTGAGTTTTTCCTGTGCGGGCGCGAGCACATCGGGGGTGAGGTCGTCAAAACCGTACACATCGGTGACAATGCGGCGCACGGCTTCGCCATAACCCGTGTATTGCGTGGCTTCCCACGCTGCCCATATCCCGGCCAAACGTCCGGCAAGATCGGGGTCTGAGGCGTCAGTGAGGCGTCTGAGGGCTTGCGGCGATGCACCCGCGGTGATGAGGTCAGCGGGCACATAGTTGCCAAAGAGATCCTGTAAAACATCGGGGCCATTGTCAGTCCAGTCGGGTTCTCGCAGCAGATGTTCGTGGGTGTCGCACAGAGCGGTCTGTTTGATATGTTCAGACAAGTTGGTATCCATTCGTTTATCTCCTTTGGCTATCGGCGGTCAGGGGTCAGCCCTGCCCTAGGCGAGGCGCAGCACTGGAAAAGTGCGAGAGGCGAGAGGCGAGAAGTGAGAAAGCCACCCTTCCACCCAACTCCAAGTAGTTCCTTCCCCTTTCAGGGTCAGGACGGTTGCCCAATCATCGTTTCAAGATACAAGACGCGAGAGGGCCGCCCTTCCATCCAACCGGCGGGCCGGAAGGCTGCACTGACAACTGACCGCTTGGGCGGTGGGGTGAGTGGGGGTCTCGCCACTCACCACTTGCCATTTACTACTCGCCACTCGCTTCTTCTCTCTCGCTTCTCGCCACTTTTAACCAGTATCCCCCATCCACACTCAAAACCGTGCCCGTGATGTAGTCCGCAGCATCGGAACAGAGGAACGTGGCGGCATTGGCAACATCTTGGGGCGTGCCCAGTCGCTTCCACGGCAGCGCGGTGGCTGCCTCGCGGATTTGCTCTTCGGTGGCATATTGACGTTCGCCCGGCGTGTCGGTGTAGCCCGGCGCGATGACATTGGCGCGAATGCGGTATTCGGCGAGTTCGTTGGCAATGGTCGCCGACATCTGGTTGATCCCGGCTTTGGCGGCGTTGTAGGGCAGCGAGGTTGGGAAGGGTATGTCGGCCAAGACAGAACTGATAAAGAGAATCGCGCCTCCGTTGCCCTGTTTGACCATCTGGCGGGCACCGGCCTGTGCCATGTGGAAAGCCCCCCAAAATGTAACCTCAATCGTGCGACGCATGCCTTCCAATTCGAGGTCGAGAAAGGGTTCGCGTTTGCTGTAATAAGCATTGGAAACCACAATGTCGAGGCGACCAAACTTTTCGACTGTGGCGTTGACCATTGCGTCGACGGCTTCTCGGTCAGAAACATCAGCCAAATAGACGAGTGCTTCAGACCCCGCCTGGCGAATCTCAGCGGCGACCTCTTCGGCCTCGTCGGGATGGGTGCGATAGTTGACCGCGACATTTGCGCCCGAGCGACCCATCTGGAGGGCAACCCCGCGGCCAATCCCGCGCGACGCACCGGAAATGAGGGCGACTTTTCCATCCAATTTGATATTCATGGGGGACTCCTTCCAAGAGTTATAAAAACAAATCCGGTGCCACCTTAAAATATCGTGCCAAGGTGAGAATATGTGTTTTGCCCAACGCGTGTTCGCCAGAGAGAAGTTTCTGTACCCAGGAGGTGGATTCTCCTAAAATTTCGCCGAGTTGAGACGGGTTTATTTTATTTTTTTCTAAGAGATACTCGAGCGACTGAATGGGAGAGAGATGGGCGAATTGCGATGCGTAATGCCTATGGTCGTATTTGCCGATAAGATCGCTGAGCGTTTCGAGATAGTCTTCTTGATCCTGTGTTCTTTTGTACAGCACGGCCAGCCGATCCACAATTGCCACCGCATTTTCATAATCAATGTCATCGCGAATAGGCCGCAATGGATGAACCGTATTCAACGCATGAAATGTATTGGGCAAAGGGTCGGAAAGAATCGCTATGGTACTTTTCATAATTCAGCCTTCCATTGATTTCGGTTGTATTCGCTGTGCGTCATGATATGCAACACAAAAACCATGCCCGAGTTGAAATGGATAGCAGCAATGAGTCAATGTCGGTTTCGTTCAATATTAAACACATAGACTGTTTTGCCACTCCCTACCTGAACGGGGTCAACATTATTGAATGTGTGTTTCAGATCTGACGGATTTTGCCATTCAGCCAAAAGCGTGGTTTTTTCCCAATGTTCCAACGATGATCGGGCACCGGGATATTTATTGGCGTGCTCCCGCAATCGTTTCAATGTGATGATGCGTTTCATAAATTAAATCAGACCAGTACCCGGCCACTGATCGTCGCTGGCGGTGACATCCACAGTGATGCCATCGGGATCCTCCACTTTGAAAGCACCTTCTTCAAGATTGTCCGGTGCCAGGGGCTGTTTGCCGCCCAGACCATCGGAAAAAATTTCGTAGCCCATCTCTGTCAAACGCCGGGCTGCAACTTCCAAGTTGGGCACTCGGATGCCAATGTGCAGATAGTCCAGCATGCCGCTGACGTGCGCGGGGCGGGAAGGCCCGCTGTGCTGAAAGACGCGAAAATTGTGGTAACCATCTGTGAGGTCATAGGATTTGTCTCGCATCTGTACGAGACTCAAGCCCAGGCCGTCTCGCCAGAAGCGGATGGTCTTTTCAATATCTGTGGCGCGCACGCCGATATGGACGAGGGTGGTCGGCATAATGGTATTCCTCCATTTGAAGGGTAAAGTGCGTTAGAATCCGTGCAGAGTGCGTCTGCCTACAGAGGTGAAAAATTGAAAAAAAAACCCGCGTCCGAATGGCTTTGACACGGCTAAAAGTTTTTTGGAAATTACCATGCGACAGGACAATTTTCAAGGAAAATCTAATCCCCAACTCACAGTACTCCAACATGCTAAAAAACACCGATATCCAGTGGGAGAAATCCGTCGCAACATTTCCCGGCACACTCCCCTTTCTTCAACCTGAAGCCATTCGCGAAAACGGCGACTGCGCTGGCCTGCCATCTGACGCCATCGACTTCACAATTCGGGCTGCCAAACAGGTCGCGTCTAACGCCGACCTCGCGCGCATGGCATGGCATGCCCATCGCGTGCTCTTTGTTGACAAGCGCGGCCAGAACCTCCGCGATTGGCCCCTCCTCGCGCGCGTTCTCGGCAATTTCGGCGGCGTCTTTTATCTGCTCATCATGCTCTCGGGCATTCCGCAAGTCCGCGCGTATCACCAATCGCGCAACATACCCGATGCGATTACCCGCTTGACCTGCCGCGACACGTACATCTGGGCGCGGCAATACCGCGACATTGGCGTTTTCAAAGATGGCCGCTTTTTTCACTCGGGCGAACCCGGCGCATGGGGGCTATGCACGCGCATCTTGCCCTGGCTGCTCAATCATCTCAGGGGCGACCTCTATCGCGTGGGACGCTTGCAATACAAAATCGGCCCCTTTCGCCAGAAAATGCGCGCGTACCGCTATCGCACCGCGGCACAAATACGTCTCTTGTGTGAATCGGGCTTGACATTTCGCGTTGACGGCAACTTCAACGGCGCGGGTGGACGGGAAGATCCGCGTGCATGGACATCCGAATTAACCGAAACACCTGCCCACATCATCGGCAATCCCATTCACCCCAACGGCCACGCCCAGCGCGAACTTGTCACCCTGCCCCGTTCCCAATGGGACTGCGTCCTCACCGAAGGCGATCCCATCCTCGAAATTCACATCCCCGAAGACGGGCCACTGGGGTTTGAGGACTGCGGCGACTCGCTCCATCAGGGCGCGGAATTTTTTTCTCATCATTTTCCCGACCATCCCTTCAAAGCCCTGTGTTGCACCTCTTGGTTTCTCGATCCCACATACCAGCACTTGCTCGCCAAAAATTCCAACATCGCGCGCTTTCAGCGCGAATGTTATCTCTTCCCCCTCAATGCGCGCGGCAAATACAGTGGCCTCGAACGCATCTTTGGCCCTTATGTTCACGATCTCTCCACGGCCCCACGCGACAGCAGCATGAGAGCCGCAGTGCTCGATCATATCGACAACCGCGGCGCGCTCATCAGCGGGGGTTGCCTCCTCTGGCCGGATCACCTCGACAGATGGGGCACCCAATTCTATCTCCATCAATATCTGATTCCTCAGCGTTGACATCTCGTCCGACGCGCATTACCTTTGGCACTGTCAAAATAAGGACGGACACAAGGGCCACGCCCCTACAATTGCCTTTCATCTGCCTATCGGCAGACAGATATGCGTTCACCTGTTTGTGGTTGCTTTTTTCAATGTCCAGCACGCCTGAAATCACGGTCCAGAATCTCCGAAAAATTTACGAAGTGCCCGAGCGAGAATCTGGATTGGGTGCAGCCCTCAAGAGCCTTGTCTCGCGCACCACACGCAATGTCGAAGCCGTCAAAAACATCTCCTTTGACGTTGCCTCGGGCGAAATCGTCGGATTTTTGGGCCCCAATGGTGCGGGCAAAACCACCACCCTCAAAATGCTCTCGGGCTTACTCCACCCCACATCGGGTGAAATCTCAGTCATTGGATATACCCCTTATGCGCGCCACAAAGACTTCCTCAACCGCATCACCCTTGTCATGGGCCAGCGCAACCAACTCATGTGGGACATCCCCGTAGCCGATTCTTTTGAACGCAACCGCGCGATCTACCGCATTTCTCACCGCGAATACGACAAAACCCTCGATGAACTCAACGCCTTACTCGACCTGAGCGATTTGCTTTCCAAACCCGTTCGCAATCTTTCATTGGGCGAACGCATGAAATGTGAAATCGCTGCAGCCTTGCTACACCGCCCACAGGTTCTCTTCCTCGACGAACCCACCATTGGCCTCGACGTCACCATGCAGCGCCGCATCCGCGCGTTTCTCGGTGAATACAACCGGCGTCATCACGCAACCGTATTGCTCACTTCGCACTACATGGCCGATGTCGAAGCCCTTTGCAAGCGCGTCATTGTCATTCACCGCGGCGAGTTGCTATTCGATGGCGACCTGAGCGCGCTGATCGAACGCTTTTCACCCCACAAAACCATTGTCGTCGATCTCGAAACCGAACGCGCAGATCTCTCCTCCTACGGCGATATCGTCACCGCGGAAGGCAACCGCGTGACCCTCCGCGTGCCGAAAACAAAAACCGCGGATGTCACCGGAAAATTGCTCGCCAATCTACCCGTCATTGACCTCACCGTTGAAGACCCTCCGATTGAGGAAGTTATCGAACAGGTGTTTTCAATTTAAAAAAGCAATCCGCAGCCAGCGTGTACCGAAGGCGTGCATGAGAAGAGCATCATCCAGTTTCAAAGGAGAAAATATGTCGGCTTGGAAAATTAACCTCAAAAATGTGCCCGTAGAACATCAGGTATGGCAATGGCAAGACGGCAACTATGAACGCTATCGCCAGCATATATCGGTTGCATTGGGCAATACAAAAGACAATCCCCACCCTTACGATGTTGAATTGACCCGTGTGCCGCCGGGCGCGCGTCCGTGCCCTGTTCACGCGCACAGTCATCAGTGGGAGTTTTTTATTATTGTGTCGGGAAAAGCGGTTGTGCAACGCGAGGGCGAGACTGTGGAAGCCGTTGTCGGTGATTGTTTGATCCAGCCAGCAGGTACGCGCCATCGCATTCGAAATGGGAGTGACACCGAGGATCTGGTCTTTTACGTCATCGCCAATGAACGCGAAGAAGAGTCCGGCAAAAAATTTGAGGTGTGAGTTGTACCTCCCCTTCCAGGGTCAGGACGGTCCATGTAGGGGCAACCCTTGTGGTTGCCCAATCACCGTTTCAAGACAAGGGAGCGTTCTGGATTCTTTTGCCAGAATGACAGTCGTATCCCTTGCACGCGCCAGTTTTGTGCCTTCTGTGCCTTTTGTAGCTCTCGCCGGAATGAATGACGGTCACTCCTTACCGCTGTCCCTCTCTTTACGTCGCGGAAGGCACACTGCCTGCGTCTTTGGCTTTCTGCATCTGCCTCTTGTTCTTTCTGTTGTAAAAAAGAAAAAAAGGCTGCGATCTTTTGACCGCAGCCTTTTGTGATACTGTGTTGGTCTCTATTAGAAACCGAGTCCAACAGAAATGCGGATGGGATTCTCGTCGAGTGCTTCGGCTTTGGAGTACGAGAAATCAACACTCACAGCCTGATCGCCCAAATTCTGGCGCAGGCCAGCACCGACAGTCCACGACTCAGAATCATAACCCGTCTTGTAACCGGCGCGCAACGCGAGCATGTTTTGAATCCACGCTTCTGCGCCAAAGTGGTACCGATTGACCGAATCGGTGAAAAACATCTGTTCAACAGCCACCGTAACCGACATCGGATCGCCCAAGTTGCCATAGATTTCAGCAGCACCTGAGAGGTTGAACACCGTCGGGAAACGCGCTTTCTGACCGATCACATCCTTGTCGTTACCCAGGTTGCGAAAGGACATGCCCAAGCGCGTGGAGTGGAAACCCGTGTAAAAGAGCGTGCCAAAGTCCATGTCAACCGACGAATAGGACTGCAAATCCAGATCTTCCTGCACCCAGCGGAGGTTGCCACCCACACTTAACTTATCCGTGACTTGCTTGGCAATGGTCAAGCCCGCAGCGAGGTTGCCAGCTTTGACCATGCGCCCTGAACCACCGGGCTGAGATGAAGTGGTTTCTTCAAATTCCTCAGTGGCAAAGTAGGCAAAGTTGACCGCAAAGGTTGCCACATTGGTCTTGGCACCAATGGCAAACGTGCCCAACTGAGACGCCACGAGCCACTTGAGATAGGACGCGGTTAGGGCATAGCGCTCGATCTGAGTCACCCCAGCGGGGTTGTAAAAAACAGCCGACAGATCATTACCAACAGACGAATAGGCATCGCCCATACCCGCGGAGCGCGCATTGCCGGTCAACTTCAAAAAGCCATACGAGGTGGTGGAAACCCGAGCGTACTTAATCAGATCCGTTTCTGGAGGAACGCGCGTCCTGTCCACCGGAAAAGGGCCCAACTCATCGAGGGTCGGGCGCACTTCCTGAGCCTGTGCATACATCGGCAGGGCAAGCGCAACAGCCAGACCGAAGAGCAGTGCTTTCTTCAACATTGTTTTTCTCCTTTTTCTGACGCTTAGTGCCTTACTTGATGATCAGGAAGGTGCCCTTCTGCGTTTTGCCTTCCGAACCCGGCATCAGAGACGTGACCTTCCAGAAGTAAATACCAGGGAACATCGCCTCACCAAAGTTGGAGGGGCGGTTCTCGGCGAGTTGGATATACGTCACTTCGCCCTTCAGAGGATCGTTGTTGTAGAATGTCCAAATACGCTGACCGGTCACATCATACAGGTCGATCTGGCAGCGACCAGGCAGGTTGGTAAACCGCATATTCTGCTGACGGTTGTAGGTATTCAGGTCGCTGTCGGCCTTGAAGGGATTGGGCACCACGCGAACCTGCTCTTCAAGGCGATCAAAAATGGCTGCACCGGGAACAACGGGAACAATGCCCGTGCGGGAACCATATACAGAACCCAGGGATGTGCTCTGCGAGGCTTCTAAGACAGGTACACTGCCCGTGCCATTCCAGTCGGCATGACCAGAATCATACATACGCACGCTGTACCAGTTGGGGAAGCCAGCATTGGTGCCATTGTCGTCGAAGAGGTACGTGCCGGGAATTTCAGCACCAGCAGCGGGATCATCAGCACCCACAAACTGGTTGGTCGTCAGTGGAATACCCGTTGGCCACGTACCGCTCTTAACGGTGGACCAAGTGCGAGAAGGATCATACGTGATGCCAGTGGGCAGATTGCCCGCACGCGCATCCTCGAAAGAAAATTCGGTCACGTATTCCCATTCGCCCTGATATTCTACCGACGAGCGATAGATGCGATACCCGCGTAGGTCTTGAGATTCGGCACCGGAATAATCTGGATCCATCGCTCCTTCGCCAAAGGCACTCCAACGGATCTGCGTCTTGCCCTGTAGGTTGGAATCCCAAGCCACCTTGGTATTTGGCGGCTGATTGGGCAGGTCATACCCCCAGTTGTACCACTGAATGGCGTTTTCAAAGTGATCGAATAGCACATCTTCACCCAGCGGAATTTCCGGCTGGCGATCCGCCAACTTCGTCGAAGATCCACCCAAACCGCCGTAGTGATTCATCCACCCCATGTTAAAGGGTGCCGCATATTTCTTGTAGTCGGAATATTTGGCGTGATCAGCCGCCAAGCCCGCCACATACGCGATCACCACTTTGGCTTTTTCACCTGGTGCCAGCGTGTAAGGCCCATAGGAAACCAGCGTTGTATAATGCCCAGGGGCATCATTTTCAGCTATATAGCCCCCATTGGCAACCGAGTCATAGATCAACGCGTCGCTGTCTTGATCTGGCGATGGATAGTCAAAGTCATTCTTGGAGCGATACCCGTGGAAGAGCACTGAAGCGGGTTGCTGCATGCTCTCATCGTGGGCTGTGGCTGGATTGTCGTGTGGTGCGACATACATCTCATCATCCACGCCGCCATAGCGCATAAACGGCGGCATGGCATCCACTGTACCCAGGCCGAAATACTGACCGTGCTGAATCATCCCCTCGCGCACCCAAGTCTGCTCGCGGGTGTATCGTTCGCGAGCTATGGAATAGCGATAGGGGTCGCCCAAGTCATTGATCAGATTGGTAATGTGATCGGAATCACCGTCGTGGTAATAGGTCATAAAATGACCGTCATTGGCCAAATCCACACCGCGCTGCAACCCAACCGATTTGCCCAGTGCCGCCACATAATCCGCGCGGCTGACGCCATTGAGATAATTCGCAGCCAATGTGTTGCGATAATAGTCATCGCGCGTGTAGTCGCGCGGGTGGTTCCATGAGGTCTGCCGCCAGCCAGACGCCTGACCCGCGTGGAAGCGGTTTTGGAACGTGATATAAACACCTTCAACGGTTGCACCCGAGTTGTTGACCACTTCGTTGTCAACGATGAAATACTCATCGTGATCCGGATGTGCCGTAGAATACCACTTGCGCGTCCACTCTAATCCCGTGGTGGAAGAACCGCCTTCTTGAATCCCGATCAATTCTGGGAAATCATCTTCAGAGAGTGCTTCTGCCCAAGCGGGCGCGCTATACTGCGGAAGGTCGCCAGAAGCAATGCGGTCAGCATAAGGCGTGCTGCTGTTGTAGCGACCAAAACGGAAGTTCCAGATCACAACACCGATGTTTGTCGCAGGTTCTGGGTTGGCAATGCCATAAGCATTTGGCCACCAGTTGGTCTTGCGATCAGCAACCGTAGAACCCGCGATATTTGGTGCATCAGAACCATTGTCTCGGCGAATCGCCATCGCCCAGTCCCCGTCTTCCACAACACCCAGATAGGCTTCGGGCATTTTGGTCATATCGTGGGCGCGATTAACCAGATCTGTGGACAAAATACGCGCACCAGCATACGTGCCGTGTGGTGTGCCACCCGTATTGGAAAGCACCCAGAAACCTTCACCACCTGTATTCGACTTGGCATTCCAGCCTTCGCGCTCAGAACCGCCCGAATACACTTTGATATTGCGACCCTGAGGATAAGAAAACGAAGACTGTGCGAGCTTGGTCTCGTTGTCTTTCTTGCCCGACATACCCGGGTTGTGGATCGTGTGACCGATCTGACCGCGAGACATCGAAATTCTGGCATTGTTGCCCCACTGAGCCTGAGCCTGAGAGACCAGGCCCGCTAGGCACATGCCAACTCCGGCGAAAAACCCGGAGGCATAAAACCAGAGCTTTTTAGACATGGATACTGCTCCTCTATGGAGTGATTGACGACATCTTTACTTACGATACGATCTACTTCTACTGCGTTTTCCCCGGCGACTTCAAGCGAAATGTTGGGCATCCCTCCTTTCTGCGTGAAGCCGGTGGTAAGCAGGTGCCCCTGACTCCCACTTACTAAATTAATTTTCCTTAGTATGATTTGATTTAAACAACTATTTGAAGTCAGAGGTTCCCGATTTTTGGGTTCTCTGTGAAAAAAGAAAAAAGAAAAAAGAAGGGCGCGGTGTTTCGCGCCCTTCTGTGATCTACCACTTAATACGCAAGCTGAAGTTCATCTCGCGCGGCGAATCCCAATAGTTCCCAATATCATTGATTTCTGGGTTATCCAGATTGAACGCAACAATATCGGGATTGGTGGGTTCCAAACCCAGGATGCCATACTGTTGATAGCGATCAGAATCAAAGTCTGTCCCACGACCAGAAAGGGCATTTTGGCGGTTGTCCTTCTGGTTGAACAGATTGTACACCTCAACAGCCAAGGTCACGTTCACACCCGACGTATTGCCAAACACCTTCTCGGCATTAAAGTCTGCGCGCGTGTGAATTGGGCCATAGCGGAAGCCCTGAATCCCACCCGTGCTATACGTGAACCGAGAACCCGTATAGAGGCGATACACCAAGTTGGCGCGAACATTGCCCATGGCTTTTCCGCCAAAGGGGCCGTAATTCGATGGCGTGGCAAACAAAAACGAAATCGAACCGAAACTGCGGCGGTCAGCGGTTAACGGGGTGCGCTCGCCAGATTCCTGGTTGTGCCCCACCATCAATGTGCCTTCGCCACTTCCAGGGTTGCCCGGATGGTTGCCGGCGCGTTCCCAGTATTCCCTATCTTCATCGTCGTATTCGCCGAGGTTGGTCAGGGGTTCATCGGCGATATACTGCGCCCCTTGTTCCGCATAGTGCGAATACCACGGGATCCACGACCACGCACTGCCTGTGCCGGTAAACCCGACCACACGGTTATGGAGAGACTGCAAACGATCATTGGCATTTGCACCAAACTTGATGACGTAGAAGTCTTCAGGTTGCCCATCGCGGCGGGCTTTCTCTTGCAAGGTCACGGGAATCTCTGCACCGGTTGAAGGGTCGACATCCCAATCTACCCAGTAGTAGCCATTGGCCACAAAGAGAGAATCGGGCCACACGTCGCGGCGGTGCGCGCTGTTGCGCCCTTGGTCTCCCCACTGCAGGTTATAACCCACATTGAACGAGAACATATTGGAAAACTTCTTGCGTAAATTGATCTCAAAGCCGCGCACATCGCGCCAGTTGCCCGGGCCATGCCCCTGAACGCCAGTCACATACTGAGCGGTTTCCGGATCAATCCACTGCTGCGAAGCACTTCGAATCTCATTGCCCGATGCCTTGTAATAGGTCGTCAGACCGAGCACATAATCACCCACAAAGTTCCAGTCTAACCCCACCTCGAAAGAAGTGGTTTCTTCAGGGGGCAGGAACCGCGTGCCGTGCCGAGAACCCGAGTCGTTGTACTCATTGTACTGTTCGGCGGGATCAATCACGCCATTGCCATTGAGATCGTTGTCCACGGCCTCATTGGACGTAAACTGATTCTGGAACAACTCGTGGAACTGCGGGCGCTGCACAAACCGACCGTAGAAAAAGCGCACAAGGCTCTTTTCAGTGACCGGATGCGACACGCCAATGCGAGGCTGAAACGCCTTGATCGAATTGCCCTTGGCCTCGGGAACAACGGCCGAGCGCGTCATGCCATTCCACGGTGCCTTCAAGCCATACCACGCATCGGTGTCTTTAATCCAGGTGTTCTGGAAAAAGATCTCGCCCCGCACGCCTGCATTCACGATCATCCCTTCAAACTCGATCTTGTCCTGAAGATAAACGCCAAAATCAATGGGATTGAGACCCGCGTTGTCCTGATTCGGCCAGAATGCCGTCTCTGTGAACGACTTGGAAAACCAAAGGACACTGCGGTGCGTGGGCCCATTCGACCACCGCGCCTGATACCAGTTGTTGTAGCGGATCACTTCCACGCCAGCCTTCACAAAGTTCTGCTTGTTCACCTGACTCGAAAGGTCTGCCTTAAAGCTCAACCGCTTGTAGCTGTACAGGCTCCAGTTGGTCGTTTCGCGATAAATCGTGTAGTGACCATCCTTTACGCTGGAAGACGTCAGTTCTTCACCCACGGCAAAGTGACGATGCAAGCTCGTTGTGTCGCGTGCAGAAGTGGAATAGGCGAGATTCACTTCGTAAAAGGTCTTCGGAGACAGAGAATGCGTCACTGTACCGTACAATAACCCATCTGTGTCAATGAAGTTGCCCGTTGGATTTACAACGTGCAAAAAGACGTTGCGACCATTGTCGCGCAAATTTAACCGACCGCCTTCGGTTGGGCCGGTAAAGGTGCTTTCGCGGCGGTTGTAAATACCCCCCACGCGCAACTTCAAGCTGGGAGATGCTGCAAACGTCAGCTTCGCGGTATTGCGCGTATTGGGAGGCGTCGTCAAATTGGCATCCAAAATTGCCGATGGCAGTTTGCGCCAGATCGTGCTGGCAAAAAACGTCACGTCCTGACTCAAAGGCCCCGCAATATTGGCATCAATGCGATGCCCCACCTTGCCCGTATAGTCCAAGCGCCTGTGCGCCTGCACCACGTCGTCGGCACCATCGCCATCTAAGTCCGCGGGAATCTCGATCTGCTGTGCAACCCAGTCGGCATCATCCCAGCGGTTGTTGCCCCGATGCATGGGCGAATCGTACACATTCGCGCCCCAGTGCTTTTGGCCCGAAGGGGTGAACTGATAGTCCAACATCCCACTGTATGACGAGCTACCATCGCGCGTCACCATCGAGACCACACCGCCCTGTGCATTGCCATATTCGGCGTTGTAACCTCCGGTGATCACCTGAAGTTCCTGAACCGCACTCTTGTTCAGGTCTCGGCCAATGCCCGTGCGAGACCCCCGGTGGTCAGTCGTTGAAATGCGAACCCCATCCACGATGTATGCCACATGATCGCGGTCGCCGCCGCGAATCATGATCTCATCGCCTTCGGCGTCAATTGAAACACCCGCCTGAAGCTCGATAAACTCACCCATATCGCGCACGATGGGCACAGACTCCAGATCCTCGGCACTCATGATGTACTTGCTCGTGGTCTTGTCTGGCTCAACAGGTGGACGCTCGGCAATCACCGTGATTTCACCCAATTCCAGGGTTGCCTCTCGAATCTCAAAATCAACCGTCGTCGTCAAGTCAGTCTGAACCCTGATATCGGTCTGACGCTGGGCATCATAACCCACCATCGAGGCCGTCATCGAATGCGTGCCGGGCTCGACGAGCAAGATCACAAAAAACCCATTGCCATCGGTGACCGCACCGCGCTGCGTGCCATCGATCACCACATTGGCACCCGGCAATGCCTCACCCGTTTGTGCATCGCGCACTGTGCCTTGAACTTTTCCCGTTGTGGCGGCATGTATCACACTCGCGCCAACGAGCAAGGACAATGCGATCATTGAAAGTGTCTTCACAATTTTGCACATCAACTTATGCCTCCTTTAGTCCCAAAAATAAAACTTGAACCCGGCACTCAAATCGAACATCTGAAGTGGAAAAGCCTTGGGCAACTCCCACGCATCGTAGGGCCGAAGTTCGCCGAGGATGAAATGATACCGCCCACGCACATCCAATGCTATCGTCTGCGTCAAATGGGCTTCCAAGCCCAAGCCCAACACCGCAGTCACAGCAGTGCGTGTGTCTTCCTGGGGGTTTAGCACGACTTGAGGCAATATATCGCCCTGAGCATCCACATTTTCTGGATCTACACTGTTGGCATCGGTTGGACTCTGACCTGGCCACACAATGTTTTCCGCTACGGTCTTGTGATCGTAAAGACCACCACCCGCAATGATGTAAGGCGAAAAACTCCCTTCATCCATTGAACGGTCCACATTAAAAAACCACAACCCGGACAACAGCACACTGTTAAAGCGATTCGTGTACGAACTGTTCGGGTTGATGTCTTTGCTGCTATATTGTTTTGCTGTCAAAGCCTTGGGAGACCAGGTAAACTCACCGCTTTCCAAGATGCCACCATCCATTTGAGCATGGTGATACTCGGCTTCCAGGGTCATGCGAGAACTGCGTACATAACTGGCAGTCAGACCCCATTTATCCACGCCACCATTAAACCGCTCGCCAAACGTAAACATGGGATTCGTATAGCTGATGAAACCGCCAAAACCCCACTTGCCGGCGACCTGCGCCTGTGACGTGCTTGCCGAGGCCAACACACACGCGACGACAAAACCTAAAACCTTAACCCATCTCAAAGTGATACCTCCTTTCGCATACTGCGAAAACATGTTGTGGAGCGACTAAATCCACAAATGAACGACTTTCGGAAATACTGCATAAAACCAATCTGTCTCTATATCTCACCTCCTCTAAAGAATGCCCAAGTCACACAACGCGTACGCGTATTTGGCGATAATACATAAAACGAAATACAGGTGTAAATGCGTATAAAAAAAAGATATGTTTCCAAATTATTTCTAAAAATCTGCCGTAATATAAAAAAAAATTGAGCCATTGCAAATTATTTTTTTATCCTATTTGAGGTGCAATCAAATGGCCTGCCGCCAAATATCTGAACCCCATAAACATATAAATCTCGATATTCATGAATAACAGAATAGTAATGGGGTAGGCGATAGGCAGACCTGCCTACCGATGCCTGCCGGCAGAGGTAGGGGCAAGCCCGTGGTCTCTCCTCTCTCCTTTTATCCGTTCACCATTATATCAAATTTTCCACAATATAATCTCTTCGATCGGGCGTGTTTTTGCCCATGTAAAATTCGAGGGTGTTTGGAATGGCCGCGCGCGCGCGTATGCCAACTTTGATGAGGCGCGTGTCGGGGCCGATGAATTGCCCAAATTCGCCAGGGGAAATTTCCCCCAATCCCTTGAAGCGAGTGACTTCGGGGTTTCGCAAATCGGCGATGGCTTGGTCGCGCTCTTTTTGGCTGTAACAATAGCGCGTTTCGCGGCTGTTGCGCACGCGGAAAATTGGGGTTTCGAGAATATAAACGTGCCCCGAGGTGACGAGGTCTTCAAAGTAGTTCAGAAAAAAAGTCATGAGCAGGTTGCGGATGTGGAAGCCATCGTAGTCCGCGTCGGTGGCAATGACCACGTGGTTGAAGCGGAGATTTTCAATGGTGTCTTCAATGCCCAAAGCCATCATGAGAACGCGTACGCGTATTTGGCGATAATACATAAAACGAAATACAGGTGTAAATGCGTATAAAAAAAAGATATGTTTCCAAATTATTTCTAAAAATCTGCCGTAATATAAAAAAAAATTGAGCCATTGCAAATTATTTTTTTATCCTATTTGAGGTGCAATCAAATGGCCTGCCGCCAAATATCTGAACCCCATAAACATATAAATCTCGATATTCATGAATAACAGAATAGTAATGGGGTAGGCGATAGGCAGACCTGCCTACCGATGCCTGCCGGCAGAGGTAGGGGCAAGCCCGTGGTCTCTCCTCTCTCCTTTTATCCGTTCACCATTATATCAAATTTTCCACAATATAATCTCTTCGATCGGGCGTGTTTTTGCCCATGTAAAATTCGAGGGTGTTTGGAATGGCCGCGCGCGCGCGTATGCCAACTTTGATGAGGCGCGTGTCGGGGCCGATGAATTGCCCAAATTCGCCAGGGGAAATTTCCCCCAATCCCTTGAAGCGAGTGACTTCGGGGTTTCGCAAATCGGCGATGGCTTGGTCGCGCTCTTTTTGGCTGTAACAATAGCGCGTTTCGCGGCTGTTGCGCACGCGGAAAATTGGGGTTTCGAGAATATAAACGTGCCCCGAGGTGACGAGGTCTTCAAAGTAGTTCAGAAAAAAAGTCATGAGCAGGTTGCGGATGTGGAAGCCATCGTAGTCCGCGTCGGTGGCAATGACCACGTGGTTGAAGCGGAGATTTTCAATGGTGTCTTCAATGCCCAAAGCCATCATGAGGTTGTAGAGTTCTTCGTTTTTGTAGATGGCGGCTTTTGTTTTTCCAAACACATTGAGGGGCACGCCCTTGAGGCCAAAGATGGCTTGGGTCGCGACATCGCGAGCCGCGACCATAGATCCGGCCGCGGATGGCCCTTCGGTGATGAAGATGGTTGATTTGTCGCCGCGTTGTTTGTCGCCCTTGTGATATTTGCAATCTTTGAAGTGGGGGATTTTGATGGCGATTTTGCGGGCGGCTTCTTTGGCTTCTTTTTTCACCGCGTTGAGTTCTTTGCGGAGGCGTTCGTTGTGGTTGATCTTGTCCTGAAGTTTTTTGGCTGCTGTGGCGTTTTTGTGGAGGAAATCGACCACGGCACTGCGCGTTTCAGCGACGATCCACGAGCGCACTTCGGTGTTGCCGAGTTTGTTTTTGGTTTGCGATTCAAAAACGGGTTCTTTGAGTTTGACAGCAACGGTGCCGTTGATGGATTCGCGGACATCCACGCCGCTGTAGTTCTTTTTGTAAAATTCATTGACGCCTTTTAAGATGCCTTCTCGAAAGGCACTTTGATGCGTGCCGCCATCCACGGTGTATTGCCCGTTGACAAAAGAGAAGTAGTTTTCCCCGTAGTTGGATGTGTGGGTAAAGGCAAATTCGAGATATTGCCCTTTGTAATACGCGGGGTCGTACAGTGCCGAGTTATCGACTTCGCGGTCGAGGAAGTCGAGCAGGCCGCGTTTGGAGGTGAATTTCTGTTCGTTAAAAACGAGTGTGAGGCCGCTGTTGAGACAGGCGTAGGTCCACAAGCGGTGCTCGACGTATTCGAAGTTGTAGTTGTAGGCGTCAAAAATTTCGGGATCGGGTATGAATGCAAAAAGGGAGCCATTGGGCTCGCGAGTTCTGCCTTTTTTTTCTTGAATGAGCTCGCCGCGTGCAAAGCGGGCTTCGGCGTATTTGCCATCGCGATACGCCACCACGCGAAAGTCGGTGGAGAGGGCGTTGACCGCTTTGGTGCCCACGCCGTTGAGGCCCACGCTAAATTGGAAGACGTCGTCATTGTATTTGGCCCCGGTGTTGATGACAGAAACGCATTCGACAATTTTGCCGAGCGGCACACCGCGCCCATAGTCGCGCACGCTGACGCGGTTGGCGTCAATTTTGACCTCGACTTTTGTGCCGAACCCCGAGATAAATTCGTCGACCGCGTTATCGACGACCTCTTTGAGCAAAATGTAGATGCCATCGTCGGGGTCTGCTCCGGATCCGAGTCGCCCAATGTACATGCCGGTGCGCAACCGAATGTGCTCGAGCGATGACAGGGTTTTGATTTTGCTCTCGTCGTAGTTGTGCGCGCCATTGCTTTTGCCATTGGCTTTACTGGCGTTGTGCTTCGCGTGGGATTGCGAGAGCAAATTGAGTTGCGTGGATTTCGAGGTTGTTGCCGTTGCCATAAGATGTCCGTTCTGGAAAATGCCTGCCCTTCCATGTACCTTCTTGCTTACACCCTCAGTGCCTGTCCAGAGTGCTGTAATCAGGGGCCAGGCTCTGTATGTGTAAGCAGAGGGAGGAGTAAGAAGTGGTATAATATAGTGACTCTATGTGCATCTATCAAGATCAAATCCAATTGCGAAATGCCATAAAGATCGGTTTATTGTACGAATCTACGAATCTACGAATCTACGAATCTACGAATCTACGAATCTACGAATCTACGAATCTACGAATCTACGAATCTACGAATCTACGGAATGGGGTACCTGTCTGCCGAAAGCTCGCGACAGGCAGGCAACTGGGTAGCAGTTCATCTACGCACAGGCTTGTCTGCCTTAGGCAGGCGGAGCCTTCGACCTAATTTTCGCGTCTTTTCGTGATTTTCGTAGTTCATCAACGGAACGGGGAGGCCTGATCACCCCATTTTTTATAAAGGATTCTATATGCACAATGTGTTGTTCATTCTCACCGATCAGTGGCCCGCATGGGCATTTGGCTTTCGCGGTGCTGATATTCCCACGCCGAATATTGATCGGCTGGCGTCTGCGGGCACGATATTCACAAATGCCTTCACTTCCTGCCCCCTCTGCACACCTGCTCGGGGCACGCTGCTCACGGCACATTGGCCGCATCAAACTGGCGTTTACGACAACCAATCCGTGGGTTATTCGCTTCAAAAATCCATGCCTCTCGATCAAAAGACGTGGATCGACGAAGCCGTTCGCATGAGATATCACGTCGGGTATTATGGCAAGTGGCACCTCGGGCATATCAATCCGGAAAAACGCGGCGCGCATGGATTTGATCCCGGTGTTGAAATCCGATCAAAGCCCTATGACCCGCAAACTGGCGACCACACCTATCAGAAAACGGTCGCCCAGTACGACAAACAAACCGAGCGTCTCATCCGGGGGCGCGCGCCGTTTTGGGGGGATTCGCCGCAATCCAAAGAAAATGTCCAACCATTTCCCACCGTGAACCGCGGCGTCAAATTTCTCGAATCGTGGGCGCGGGGCGATCAAAAAAATCCCTTCTTTCTCACGGTATCTTCTGCGCCGCCGCACTTCCCGCATCACTTGCCCGAAGAATACGTCAAAATCGCCGAAGACCTTCGCGCGCGCGTCGAACTGCCCGCAAATTTGAGAGACAATTGCGAGGGGCGGTCGTGGTTCCATGCGATACCCTGGTGGGGTTGCATGGATACCTCCCACTTTGATGACGAGGAATGGAAAACCGCGATTGCCTATTCCCACGCACACATCGCGATGGTCGATGAAGCCATTGGGCGCGTTCTCGATGCCTTAGACCGCCTCGACCTCTCGGATTCAACAACTGTTGTGTTCGCATCTGACCACGGCGACATGGAAGGCGCGCACAATCGGTTTGACAAAGGGGCGTATTTTTACGAAGAGGTCTGGCGTGTCCCACTCATTATTCGCGCGCCCAACGCCACGCCTGCAACCCAAGAGGCGTTTGTCTCGTTGCTCGACATTGGCGAGACCCTTTTTTGTCTTATCTGTGCCGAATCCTCTGTTGACCAACCGCGCGAAGGGCGCAATCTTCTCCCACTTGTGGGCACGCAAAGCCGTCCATCTGACTGGCCGCAGGTCGCTTATGGCGTTTATTATCGCTATAACGGGTACAGCTTTGAGGTGCGTGCGATTCGCAACGCGCGTTACAAATACGTCTGGAACCCGCAGGCTATGGACGAATTTTACGACCTCCAGACCGACCCCCATGAAATGAAAAATCTGAGCGGGCAAGCGCAAATATCCGCCATTGAAAACGACCTGCGCGATCAGCTTGTGAAGTGGCTGCGCGGCATTGGCGACGATCTGCCGGACCGCCTTGACCAATTGCTGCCTGCGGGCACAATCATCGCAACAGGCCAACAAGGTCCCTAACATGAAACAAATTTTATCTCTTGATGGCCCATGGAATGTCATCTTTGACCGCGACAACAAAGGCCAGAAGCACCACTGGCAACACCGGAAAAATTTTCACAGGCACGCCGACATTGTCCAAGTCGCAGTGCCCGCGTGTTTGGAAGAATTTGTGCAAGACTACGAGGGTGTGGCATGGTATGGCAAAATTTTCACACGTCCAGCTGGCTGGCGCGACAAAACGGTTCGCATTCACTTTGAAGCCGTCAACTATCGCGCAGAAGTCTGGGTAAATGGCGAAGCCGTTGGCGCGCACGAAGGGGGCTATACGGGCTTTGCTCTGGAAATCGGCGACTTGCTCACCGAAGGCGAAAATTTCATTGCCGTGCGCGTGATTACGCCGCTCATCACCCGCGATGTGGTCATCGACGGATTGGGCCGCGACCACATGCCGCACTGGCGGGGGGCCATCGCGGGCGGCATGTGGCAACCCATATCCCTCATTGCCACCGGTGCTGTCTTTGTCGAAGATATCTTTGTCACCACCGACATCGCAACGGGTGACGTCGCCATTGCCAACACCTTTCAAAATTCGGAAATGAACATACAATCCGCAGAAGTCGAATGGACGATCACCGCGTTCAACGAACAGACGCCAGTCGCGTCGAAAAAGAAAACCCTGACCTTCAATCCGGGCGGCAATCCTCACGCGGAGACAGTCGCCGTTGAAAACCACAAACTTTGGGAACTCCACGATCCCAACCTCTATGTCGCAACCATAACCGTCGCGCTTCGAGGTGAGCCATCCGATTGCGAGAAAACGCGCTTTGGCTTTTGCGCGTTCACCGCGTCGGGAAAACACTTTTACCTCAATGGCGAAAAAATCGTTCTCAAAACCGCGTTCAACGAAGCGTTTTATCCCCATTCACTCGCCTATCCTAGAGACCTCAATTTGTTAAAAAAAGAATTTGCGCTCATCAAAGACGGCAACATCAATATGATCCGTCCGTGGCGCAAACCGCAGCCCAAAATCGTGTATGACCTCGCCGATGAAATGGGCGTCCTCTTTGTGGGCACGCTCCCAGTCGAATGTATGGACCATTGGCCGCAGATCACGCCCGATACCCGGCGGCGCATTGAAAACGAAGCCGTCGAAATGGTCAAACGCGACCGCAACCATCCCTGTATTGTGATGTGGGAAATGTTCAACGAGATCATGCGCGACGGTCTCAAACGCCTCAAACACAGCGTCTCTCTAAAAGCGCGCGAACTCGACCCCACGCGCATGATCATCGACGAAGCCGGCGGATTTGCCGGCGGATGCAGCGTCTATCTGCCCAGTGCTTGTGAACCGACCCCCATAAACGATGTCCACAACTATCCCGGCGTGCCCATGGCGCGAGAAAATTACGACAGCCTGCTCGCCCTGGGCAAAACCGAAGCCGAACTCAAACGCAGGGGTCTAAAACTCACCCAATTTACCAACAGCAAAATTCAACCGGATGTGCTGACCAATATTTCAGAACTCGGTTACGGCAGCATCCCCGACCTCGAAGCCAATTTTGAACAGTACAAAAAAAGCGGCAATCCAATCACACCGGATTACCGCATGCACGAGCGTCTCTACCATTCCTATCTGTCGGTCTTTGCCGAAACCGGGGCGGATCGAGTCTTGCCCACCTTTGGCGCGTTTGTCGAAGCGTGTCAGGACATTCACTACATCGGCAACAAACTCATGGCCGAAGCCTGTCGGATCAATCCCGACATCGCGGGCATCGGCATCCACGCGCTCAACGATGGAGACTGGGTTCTCGGCACTGGGCTGATCGACAATTTTCGCAATCCCAAAAAGCCGTATTACGCCATCAAAGAAGTGTTCGCGGATCGCTATATCGCCATCCGCCCGAGCGAGCAAAATGTGTATGCCGGAGACCGCGTGCAAGTTTTGCTCACGTCTGTCAATGATCGAGACGCGGTGCGGGGAACTTTAACGCTTCGCGCAACCGATAGCCACGGGCAAACGCGATTGGATGTGAACGAACCGATAGCCCTGCCCCAGGGCATTGCCGATCTGGGCACTTACGATATCGACACCAACAACTTGGCGGGCAAATGCGACATTGAACTCTCTTATAAGCCTGAGCGTTCCGAACCGATAAAGAACCAATCTAGCATTTACGTTCTCGACAAAAGCAAATCCAGCCTGCCCGCCGCACCATTCGCGCTGATCGATATGAACGGCGCATTGGGGCGATGCGTTTCCCATGCGACTGCCTTTTCGCGCCAAACGCCCATTGAACAGCGCGTTTTGGTCAACCTCAACGGGTGGAACGGCCAACCCGATGCGCGGTTTCGGGAACTCGCCGCATGGGTGGCGCGCGGCGGCACTGCCATCTTTCTCAACCTGCCGCCCATGCCCGTTCTAAAAATGAGAGAACGCGACGGACGCATGTATCGCTATGTCGAAAAAGATACCATACTCCCCTTCGCGCTTTCCCTATACTCCGGTAAAGGGCTTTGGACGCCGTGTAGCCATGTGGTCAAAAATCATCCGTTCTACGATGGCCTGCCATCCAATTGCCTAATGGGACAGGAATACTGCAACACCGTCTCTCGCTGGTCTATTGTCGAACCCAAAAGCGACTGGATCTGCGGCAACATCACCTACGACTGGTACGCGGGCCTCAAACACAAACAAAACTACATCGGCGTGACAGCCGCTTTCCACGGCGCAGACCTAACGCGCCTCGCGCACGGACAGGGCGCGTACATTTTGTGTACTCATCGCATTGTGGAAAATCTGGGAAAAGACCCCGTGGCAGATCGCCTGTTCAGCAACTTGTTGCAATTGCACAGTAAAACGAACAGATGAGACGAACAAACAAATGGACATTCCCTTGCCCCTCAACCATTGCGAACTGCGATGACCTGCTACCGCTGCCTAGCCTGGCGCGCCGGTTAAGGGTTGTACCCCGTTTCGCAGATTCGCTATCACTTTTTCTTTCTCTGTGCATCGAAAACAGCATCCTGTGCCCTATCTCGATCTTCAAGGCGGAGAAAATACGATGCTTCGTGTCCCTCCGCAGAAAGCACCATTACGTCCCGCGCGTTCTCGCCGCGTGCGTCGCTTTGCCGCGCCAATTGCCACGTCATGACATATTCTGTCCCCGGGTCGCGTTGCCATGGCACCAGGGGCGCGACATCCACGAGCTTTCGGGGTTCTGCGCCGCTAAAGTCAGTGCCCGTGGCGGTATGCACCGTGAACTTGATCTGTTCATTGCGCGCATCGTAGGCCACCTGGCCCTGTTCCACAAAATTTCGTTGGATGTGCGGCTCCATCGTCGTCAGCGAATACGTGCTGTCACTGAGGACGAGGATTGTAATTTCCCGGTCCAGATCATCTGCTGTACGCATCCCGGTCTCGCTCCCGGCATACATAAACCAAGTGCCCATTGGCGTGTCCAATTTTTGTGGTGTCTGCCCATGTTTGTTCTGATCCCCGGCGCATCCCGTGAGCAGACACAACAATCCCACGCAAAATGCCTGTTTCATGACCCCCCCAAAAAATAAAAGCGGCCCCAAACAAAAATCTGTTGGGGCCTCTCGTCTGTTTTCTCTGCAAAACACTACCCGCCCAGCGCTTCTTTCACGCGTTCAAAAAAACCCTTGCCACCCTCTGGCGGTTGTGTGTTTTTCAATTTGTCGAGCTGCCGAAACAGGTCCTCTTCTGTTCGGCTCAATTTGGTCGGCGTCCAAACTGCCACGCGCACGAGTTGATCGCCTGTGCGATAGCCATCTAATTCGGGAATGCCTTTGCCGCGCAATCTGAAAACCCGTCCCGATTGTGTTCCCGAAGGGATTTTCATACTCACGCGGCCGCTGAGGGTTGGCACTTCTATTTCCACGCCCAGGGCCGCCTGACTAAAACTGATGGGCAAGTCGTACACAATGTCATTGCCGTGTCTTTCAAAATGGTCGTGCTCTTTTTCTTCGACAAATACCATACAATCGCCGGTCGGCCCGCCATTTGGCCCGACATTGCCCTGTCCCCGCAAAGGAATGTAATTGCCCTCTGACACGCCAGCGGGAATATTGACCGATAGGGTCTCCTGTTTCTTGACGCGACCCTGCCCGTGGCAACCGCTACAGTGCTCGCGCACCCGTTTCCCCGCGCCATTGCACTGCGGGCATGTCGTGACATTGACAAATTGCCCAAACAAAGACCGCGTGGCCTGCCGAATCTGCCCCACACCGCCACACATATCGCACGACACGGGCGCGCTGCCCGGCTTTGCCCCCGCGCCGCCACACGTATCGCAGGTTGCCAACCGCGACAGCCGAATGGTTTTTTGCGCGCCTTCGGCAATCTCTTCTAAGGTCAGGCTGAGCGAAACCTTTAGGTCTTCGCCGCGATTTGACCGCCGCGGGCGGCGCCTGCCCAGCAAATCGCCAAAGATGCCCCCGCCAAAGATCTCGTCCAGATTAGAAAAAATATCTTGAAAATCGCCGGCGTGCGAAAAATCTGACCACTGAAAACCACCGCCATGGAAAGCACCGCTGACGCCTTCGTGCCCAAACCGATCATAAGCTTGTCGCTTTTGTGCATCCATCAACACTTCATAGGCTTCGGCACCTTCTTTGAACTTTTCCTCGGCCTCTGGATTGTTCTTATTGCGATCCGGATGATATTTCAGGGCGTACTTGCGATATGCCTTCTTGATCTCATCTTCGGAAGCGTTGCGGTCCAAACCCAATATTTCGTAATAATCTCTTTTCGCCATTGCCCTTTCCCATGCACACAGAGCCGCGCGGTTGCGACCCTGTCATTTTGCCGATCTAACTTTCGGCGTCCCCTTGGGGGGTCTCTGATTTGCCCTGGCTTACCACCACTTTGGCCGGGCGCAACACCTTATCGCCTAGGCAATATCCTTTTTCAACCTCGTCTGCCACAACACCGGCATCGTAAATGTCCGACGGCACTTGCATCAATGCCTCATGCACCGTGGGGTCAAAGGGTTTGCCAACCGTCTCAATTTCTTTCAAATTGCGATTGTAGAGCACGCGCGGAAAGTGCTCCATAATCATTTTCACGCCTTTTTGAAACCCCTCAGACTCCGTGTCCCCATTTTCGCTGTGCGCCAATGCGCGCCCCACGCCATCCAAAACGGGCAACAAATCGCGAATCACATCCTCGCTGGCAGACTCTACGAGCATTTCAAATTCTCGCGCCCTGCGCTTTTTGTAATTTTCAAACTCAGCCGCGAGGCGCATCCACCGCTCTTTGTACATTTCGGCTTCTTCACGCGCCAAAAACAATGGGGTAACTTCTATTTTTTTTTCTGAAGTCTCCGATTTATCGGCCTTTTCACTGACCTCCTCTTCGCCATCCGCCACTTCTGGTACTGCCGGAGGCACATCCACATCTTCCACGACTTCTTCCAACGGTGTTTCTTGTGCTTTCTTTTTTTCCATAAGCTCGACACAACTCCTTTGCCTGCGGTGCAATCGATCTCTTAGATCATTGCCCCTCACCTGTGGTCCAACATCTCTTCTGTCAAATTTGCCATATACTGCACCAAGGGCACGAGCCGTCCATAAGGCAAGCGCGTTGGTCCGATAATCCCTATCACCCCCGACACATTGCCCACCGAATACGTAGATGTGAGCAAACTGCAATCTTTGAGTTCGGGCGATTCGTGTTCATCGCCAATCGTGATGAAAGTGCCCGCGTCTCGCGCTCGATCGCTCAACAGATGCGCCACGTATTCACGCGCTTCTAGCATGCCGATCAACCCGGCCAGGCGTTCATTGGAAAAATCGGGCTGATCAAAAAAGTTGCGCGTGCCATCCATGTGCAGATCGGAAATGCTCGCAAAACGGAACAGATGATCGGCACTGTTGGCAAACAGACGCAACAGCTTGGGCGACCCAGACGATGCGGACTCGAGTCGTTCTTTGACAGACGCCATAATTTCGCCCACTGTCAGTCCCGAAAGCCGCTCGTTGACCACCCGCTGCGTTTCCTCCAATTCGGTGTCTTCAATTTCCCAGTCAATTTCGACAACCATTGTCTTGACCAGTCCAGACTGAATGGTCATCACGATCAGCAACTTGGATTCGCTCAATGTGAACACTTCCAAACGCTCAAAAATGCCTTGTGCAAATTGAGGGGCAAGCGCGAGGCCGAGATTGTGCGATACATCGGCCAAAACTTTGGCTACTTGCACCAGCAAACCGTCGGCATTGCCCGCGCGCAAACGCTCGACACTTCTCCGAATAGACCGCTGTGCAGCCTCGGCGAGTTCTTCCCGATTCATCAGCATATCTACGTAGTACCGATAGCCCTTGTCGCTGGGAACCCTGCCCGCCGAGGTGTGAGGCTGGTGCAAGTAGCCCTTGTCTTCGAGATCGGCCATTGAGTTTCGAATGGTTGCCGCGCTGAGTCCCAAATCCATCTTGGAAATGGTGCGCGACCCCACCGGCTCGCCTGTGGTGACATAGGTGCCAATCAAAATGTCGAGAATTGCCTTTTCCCGTTGTGTTAGTTCGGTCATAACATCCCCTTCTGTCAATAAATTGAAAGGGAAAAAATTGTCAAGTCCCAACCCAAAGCAGATTGCCCGACTGCTTCGCCAACCTGTTTCCGATTTGAGATGCTGCGATTAACCCCCGCCTACGGGCTCGCCAAAGGCATTGGCAAAGATCAAAAAGTCACGGAACACAACCATACCATCGCCGTCCAAATCGGCCGCGGCATGATACCCTGCATCTCCAACACTCGTGCCAAAGGCAGCAACAAAGATCAGGAAGTCCTGAAAGTCGACATCACCGTCGCCATCTAGATCGGCATTGACATCAGATATCGTATGGCGTATGACCATCAAGGCTTGAATTACACCTTCGGAAACAGACAGTCCGAGAATGGAAACAACATCGCCCGGCATAAGCGCGTCGAGACTGAAAAACTCAATTCCGGGAAGCGAACCTTCTGAAGCTTCGGCCAAAAGATCGGTCAGATCGAACGGTTTGGGGTCAAAGTCAAACATCGGCGTTCCGGGTATGACAACCACGCGCACCTGTTGACCCTCGCGTTGAATGAAAAACAGATTGTTTTCGGCGTTTACACCCTCAACGCGCACCTTGCTGAACTCAATGGCCTCCAGATCCTGCACGTCTTTTAGTGCGACTTGCAAACTGGTCACGCTTTCACCATTGACAATGCGAATCTCTTTATCGGGGTCAACTTCGCCCGTTACGATATTCAATCCCTCGAACGCGCTCAGCACAACATTGTTTCCCTGTGCATCAACCACTATTTGATCCAGCGACAGGGCGTAAGACCCGTCCGGCACGTATTGCAACTCAAATGCCAGTTGTTCTGGAAAGGATTCGGCTATAGTTATATCGGAAATGCGAACAATGGCGCGCTCAAACAGATCAGTGTCATCAAAGCCCTCTTGCCCAACCCTGGATAGAAGATTTGAATAGGCTTCAATATCTAGCAGCGAAGCACCACCGGGTTCACTGCTCGGATGAAAGCCCTCGGGCAATGTCGCTATCCCGGAAACAACGGCATCGGGCAGTTCCACCGTGCCCAAAAAATACTGTTGTTGCTCAGAAAAAACAGGATCGGTATCCTCCATGCCAATCAGCACCTGATAGGTCGTCCCTTCGGGCAAATTAACCGTGCCCGTCAGTGTCGTGCTATCTTCGCTAACAGTCAAATCTGCTGCCGCGAAGATCAACTCAATCAACCCAAAGGGAAATGAGACGAGATCCAAATTTCTTATGTCGAATGTTCCTGCCGAGTCGCGGAGTACAGGACTGTTAAATGTAATTTCAACCCGTTGCATGCCACTTGGCACGGGCGGATTCTTCACATCTTCTGCGAGGGTCACGCCGCCAATCACAAACGAAGTCACAGCAGGCATATTGCCATCGGGCGGTTGTTGCATCTGCACAAAATCATTGGGATCGCCGGGATTTGTCACTTGAATACTCGGATCAATTGTCTTATCGCCATCTGGATCGCCCAATTCTCGACCATTGGACACGCCATCGCCATCTGAGTCGCGCATCGCGAACGCGGCATTCCAGATAACATTGCCATTTCGCCCGCGCGCCGTGAGGTTGATTTCCCTACCAAAAACGGTTAGAGGGCCACCGCCACCTCCATCTATGTGGCACGAGGCGCAACCGAACCTACTACCATTCGGCAACTGATCCACGCGAAAAGGGCGTGCATCAGCCTGTCCGCCCCACCCAACAAACGCAATGATCATGGCGGCTAGCAATGTGCGAGAATTTAACCGCGACCTCGACATAAATCCTCCTGTTCATAAACAACTCGCCATTACGCTGAAGTAAAAGAAATACAATATCGTACATTGTTCAAAGTTCAAAAATTATAGATCATGTTTCCTTGAAAAGCAACCGCTTTCTTGGGAAAAATAAAAATTGTCTTGCAACTTCCAAAGAAATGCCTATAATAAAACCCGTTTGATTGAAGACCGCGTAACACATATTTAATACTTGAGAAATCACAGGGAAATAAACGCCGTCTATATTTCCGTCAATATGCTAGATCGGCAAACACGGCTGATCTTTTGTGTGTCATTCCGTCTAAAATACAGGCCACTTTTCTCACAATGAAAGGAGCAGAATATGGCCAAAACGCCACACGATGTTCTTGCAATGATCAACGATCAGGGCATTAGAGTTGTTGACCTGCGCTTTACCGATTTTCCCGGGCACTGGCAGCATTTTACTGTTATGGCCTCTGAAATCGAAGAAGACACCTTTGAAGATGGGCTTGGTTTCGACGGCTCCAGTATTCGCGGATGGCAGGCCATTGACGAATCGGACATGCTCGTCATGCCCGATGCTTCCACGGCATTTATCGATCCCTTTCTCGAAGAACCCACGCTGGTGATGATCTGTAATATTGCCGACCCCATTACCAAAAGCGGCTATTCGCGCGATCCGCGTTCGGTCGCCCAAAAAGCCGAAGCCTATTTGCAATCTACAGGGATTGGGGATACGGCATCTTTTGGTCCCGAAGCCGAATTTTTTGTTTTTGACGATGTGCGCTTTGGCGAAGGGTCAAACCACGCTTTCCACAGGGTGGATTCCATTGAAGGCTACTGGAATTCGGGCAAAAACGAAGGCCCCAACCTGGGATATAAACCCCGCCACAAAGAAGGCTACTTCCCGGTGCCTCCCCACGATACACTGCAAAATATACGCACGGAAATGGTGCTGAAAATGGAAGGCGTTGGCATTGATGTGGAGGTTCATCACCACGAAGTGGCAACCGGTGGTCAGGGCGAAATTGACATCCGATTTTGCCCGATGGTCACATGCGCGGACAGAATGACCTGGTACAAATACATTGTAAAAAACGTGGCGCGCAAACACGGCAAAACCGCCACCTTTATGCCCAAGCCCCTTTTTGAAGACAATGGCACGGGCATGCACACGCATCAGAGCATCTGGAAAGGCGATGAACCGCTCTTTGCCGGATCGGGATATGCGGGTCTGAGCGAAATGGCTCTTCACTATATCGGCGGCATTCTCAAACATGCCGATGCACTGATTGCATTGACCAACCCCACCACCAATTCGTTTAAGCGTCTGGTGCCCGGGTATGAAGCCCCGGTCAACCTGGCCTATTCTCAGCGCAATCGCAGTGCTGCGGTGCGTATCCCCATGTATTCTCAAAGCCCCAAATCCAAGCGGATCGAATTTCGTTGCCCAGATCCGAGTGCCAATCCCTATCTGGCTTTCTCCGCGATGTTAATGGCTGGGCTGGACGGCATACAAAACAAAATTGATCCGGGGGATCCACTCGACAAAAACCTCTATGACCTCGAACCCGAAGAAAAAGAGGCCATTCCGCAAACGCCCCCGTCGCTGGCCAATGCCCTAGACGCTTTGGAAGCCGATCACGACTTCTTGCTCAAGGGAGAGGTTTTTACCGACGACGTGATTGAAACGTGGATCGAATACAAGCGCGAAAACGAGGTCGACGCCATCAACCAGCGTCCACATCCCCACGAATTTGCACTTTACTTTGATGTGTAAGGTTTGGGCGGTTTTACAAGGTGCATGCATACAAGCAGGTGGTTATCTGGCCACCTGCTTTTTTTGTTATAAACGATACCCACTCCGGCTTCATCAGTCCCTCAATTTCGTCTTCTCATCCCATCTCACCAGATCCAGATGTTTTTGTGAAAAACCGACCGCGTCTCGAACATCGGCACCGCGCATGTCGGCATTGTCAAACCGGGCTTTGTAGAGGTCGGTTTTTTGCATGCGCGCGCGCTGGAGATTGGCGTTGCGCAAATCGACTTTGACGAGGTCGGCCTCCTGAAGTCTGGCACTTTGCAGGTTGGCCGCATTCAGATTGGCGTCGGTCAAATCCGATTTTCTGATGTCGGTGGTACGCAAGATGGCGTTTTCAAAATCCACTTTGACCAATATGGTTTCTGACAAATTGGCTTTGTAAAAGTTTGCATTTTTGCATTTGGCACCGCGCAAATTGCACCCCGCCAGTTTTGCCCCCTCAAAATTTGCGTCTTCCATGTTTGCACCGCTGAGGTCTGCCAATTCCAGATCTGACGGCGATGCCTGCGCGCCTTTCAGGTTAGCTCTGGCGAGGGTTGCATTCTGCAAGAATGCCCCGCTCAGATCAGCCCCTTCGAGGTTTGCATCGCTCAAATTGGCCTGTAAAAGACGCGCGCGCTGTAAGTTGGCACCTGATAAATTGGCCCCCCGCAACTGCGCGCCACTGAGAACGGCTTCGCGCATATCCGCGCGTTGTAAGACGGCATGTTGCAATTCTGCTCGGTTTAGATTTGCACCGGCCAAGTCTGCGCGCCCGCCCGCTGTGCCATCTGATGCAAGCCAGGCTCGATGTCGTGCAAGGATTTGGCGCACCTGTGCAGGTGAAAGGAGTATGGGCATGGAATTTCTCCTTCTAAGATTGTCCCGCGAGGGGCTAAATTTTGATGATTTCGCTTTCGGTCACAATCAAATCCATCTTCACATCGCGCGGCTCGGCAGGCACGCGGTCTATGATCTGAAAGGCATAAGATAGGCCAATTCGAACCGCTTTGGTCCGTGCTAGAAATCGGTCATAGTAGCCCCCACCCGATCCAATCCGATGCCCCCGGCGATCAAACGCGATGCCCGGAACGAGGACCAAGTCAAATGTGTGTGGCGGCAGAATCATTTTGGGATTTGGAACCGGTTCGCGCAAGCCGTGATGCACGGGTCGCAGATCACTCGGGCCCGCAATCGCCTGAAAATCCATGACGCCATCTGCCCGTGTCACAGGCGCGCCCACCTGTTTTCCCTCGCGCAGTGCGTTTTGGATCACTGTTTTTGTATCCACTTCATTTTTGATGGCGATGTAACAAGCAATGCACCGTGCAAATCGGTAGGCAGGAATGCAGATCAGGCGGCGGTGAATACGCAAACTTTTTTCGCAAACAGATCGTTTGGGCATTTGGATGCGCTGGCCGCGAAGGCGGTGTTTCAGGCTTTGCTTTGTCATAGCAGGGGCAGCGGCAAAACGCGTGCTGGTATCGTGGGATTCGGTGGCAAGGGTAGGACAAGCGGGCATAGCCCCCTCGGACCAGCAGGCAACCCCCAAAGACGCTTTCAGTCACGATCTGTCTTGAAATCGACAAAATCGCGCGCATCTGGCGGTTGAGGTTGAGAATGAAACCCGTAAACGCGCTTCATCTCCGGCGTGGCGCGGTCCACCACTTCGGGTTTGAGATGGTGGACAAAATCGAACATCGGCTTGAGAAACGACCGGCAGCAGAAGCAGATCAGACACACCCGCGCATCATCTGTTCGGTTGGCTCCTGTGGCGTGCCATATCGCGCCGTTGAACAAAAACACCGATCCCCTCGGCGCTGAAAGCCGCACCTCATCTGGATGGCACAGAGACAGAGGGTCGTCTATGGGGGGCGGCTTTTTCAAAAACCGATGGCTGCGCGGCACAAACCGCGTGCCCCCGTTTTCCGGCGTAAAATCGTTTAAGAGCCACAGGCTATTGACGAACATCGGAAATGCGGGCAGGGGTTCCGGCATCTTGCTCAAGGCATTATCCACGTGAAAGGCATTGTCTTTGGCACCCGGGTAAATCACATTCGACGTTAGGGTGCTGAGCGTGTAATCTTCGCCCAGCATATATTCAAAATAGGGCACCACTTTGGGATGTGCCACCAGCTTTTCATAGGGCTTTCCCTTGTTCACCAACCACCGCACATGCTGCCCCTTGCCGCTGGTATGCATCCGTCCCGAACCGTCCTTTCGCTCTTCCTCTGCGAGGTGCAGCAGGCGTGCGCGGTAGTCCGCTATCTCGAAGTCAGAGAGCACATTGGGAATGATCACATAGCCCTGCTCGTCCAACTGTTGTCGGTGTTGTTGTGAGATTTTCATTTTATCTCCCGATCTGTTCTGGCTTTCAGCTATTGGCGGTCGGGCCGCCCAACCATTCGTCCCCAAGCGTTCCCTTTGCCGCTCTTTGGCGCGGGGTTGAACACGGCGCGTTTACAATCCGTAATAATCATTGATTTCTTTTTGATACCCTTCCACCTCACCTTTCAGCATTTCGTCCAATGTCACGGCGCGTTTGAGCAAGCCAGATTCGAGAATCGCATAACTCAATGCCAGATCAATCGCGCCTTCTTCGCCGGTCATCTGCACGGGTTTGCCATCGGCAATGGCCTGCAACCAGTTCAGGTTCTCAAGTGCAAACGCGTCGGTAATTCCCCGAGGCATCACCTCGTTCACACGCGATGGGTCGGCCTCGCGCTGAAAGCGATCTTCCACATTTTCCGACGCGCCATCTTCGCCAAACAACCGCCCGTCTGAAATCGCCCCCTTCGTGCCCCAAATATTCGTACCGCCCGGCACGCCTACCTGCGTTCCCCACGCGCTTCTCGAAACCGCGAGATGGCCCATGCCGCCCGCTTCAAATTCAAAGTTGGCAAAAAAAGCATCATCCACTTGATTTTCCACTTGATCGACCACCGCGCGATCATCGTCGGACATCAACACCCGCACAGGCTCCAGCGTTCGCCACAAGGCTTGGACCGATTTGACAGGCCCGCAAATCGCGCGCGCGCCATTAAAAAGGTGGACGCCCAGATCGATGGCAACGCCCCCGCCCGCGCCCAATTTGCTCTGCCGCCAAGGCGTTCGCGCGGCCACGAGATCCGGACGCGCGTTGCGAAATCCGATCGCGCCGCGATACAGCATCTGCACATCGCCGATCAAGCATTTATCTACGGCCCATCGACTCGCCCATGTGGCGGGGTTGAAATTCACATTTTCGTCAACACTCAAAATTTTCCCGGTTTCATCGGCAACTTCACACATTCGCTGCGCGGCTTTCACCGAAATCGCCATGGGCTTTTCGACCGCAACGTGCTTGCCCGCTCGCATCGCATCGATGGCAATGCTGTGGTGATTGTCGTGCCCGGTCAAAATGATCACCGCGTCGATCTCGCCTTGAGACAACATCGCGTGGTAATTCGTATAGACCTCTGCCTCGCGGTCGGGATGTAAGTCACTGATATACGCATGGGGCGCGTTCAGCGGATCCCCAGGCGCGTCAACCGGTGCTGGGCGCGGGCCCGGGCCTTTGCCGCGCCTGCGGAACCGATGCGCGTCCTCTTCTTTGCGCGCGCACAAAGCGGCAATTTGAAACAAATCGCCAAACCCGTTTTCCTGCAAAATTTTATACCCCCGCAGATGGGCATTCAAAATCCTCGCACATCCGATAATGCCGATTCGCACTTTAGAAGTCATGGTAAAGTTCCTCGTAATCGATTCGTTGTCCGTTGTCCGTCCGCCCAACCCAGTCCTCGCAATCGGTGCGACTTTTTAACGCGGTTCGACGAAGACCTCCACTTCGTCGATCACAATTGTGGGTGACGCGGCTTCGGGGTCGCTTTGAGTAAGTGCGACGGACAGGCAGTTGTCGCCGTATTTTATGTGCGCGGCCGATAACACAAACCAGCGCGTGGAAAAGGCCGGTGTTTCCGCAGATGCGCGAAACTCGATCCGCCCGCCTTGACCTGTACACGGTATGTTTCTGCCCTGTTTTTCTCTTGTTGAGTCTATGGTTGTGGCGCGATCAGATGATGCGGTGCGACCGATGGCATCATCGGATATCCCATGGCCGTTGAGACGCACGGCCAACTCATCGCGCGCGGTCATGCCGAATCCCCGAAAAAGGAGCGTGGCGCAATACGCATGCCGCAAGTTTTCAAACAATTGAAAGTGAAATTCACCCGCAGCCCCCGGTTCGCCGCGCGCCAGCCAAAGTTGTTGCGCGTTGATCGCGCCCGTGCTGCACCGGCCCTCGGCTCCAAAACCGTTAAATCCAGCCCAGGTGGGATCGAAAATGTAATGCCTTTCGCCGCGTGCGATGCGCTCGGGGTCGCGGAGTTGGTGAAAAACCTGCATGCCTTGAAAATAAAAAGGCGACTGCCACACAGAAGGGACAAAATGGTTATAGACAGACACGCCATCTGCCCCGGCGCCGTACATCGTGTGGACTAAGGCGCGGCAGGTGGCATGGCGCAGGGGAATTCGCCCAAGGCGGTAGCGCGCGCGGTAGCTGGTCCACGGAAGCAGACCGGGATAGAGCATACACTTGGTTTCTCGCGTCAATGCCGACCATTCTGAATACGGCAAATTGTGGTCGGCATACATCGTATCCTGCGGACTGATGTAGTCGATCAACCCATCCCGAATCCAAGTGCAAACATCTAGCCCTTGATTCGCGCATTCCACTATCGTTGCGTACGCGCGCACGCCCAAAATGAGTTTTCTGCCGCGCGCTTTGCCGCGTTTGTGCAGTCGCGCGCGAATTTTTTGTATGAGATTCGTCATGAGATGGGCGCGCTCGGCAGCATGGTGTGGCGGGAAGTAAGCCGTATCTCGAAAACACAATTCCACACCGTCAATGTCAAAACTGCAGGCGACCTCTTCGACAACGCCATAAGTGAACGCCCGAACCTCCTCAAACGTGAAATCGAGTGCTTCCGGTTCCCGGTAGTTCTGCCCCGGGCGCGGGTCGTGCAACCGCAGATGTGGATTGGATTCGATATATTCGGCAATGCCGATGCCCTGTCTCCTGTTGTGCGCGGCATGGCCATCATTCATGCGGAAGCCCGCGATAAACCGCAGGCCGCGCCGGTGCGCTTGGTCGATGAGAATATTCAATGGCTGCGTGCCCGCTTCGATCAATGGCTTGAACCGCCGATGCTGAGGCCGGTGGTCGTATTCATAACGCTCGGATTGCCAGTAAACGGTCCATCCCTGTGAGAACACCTCTTGATTGAACATATCGACCCCACTCTCCGCGACCATATCAACCCATTTGCACAGGTCTGCATGTCTTACTGGATCGGGCAAAACAGTGCGTGCAATCGTCGAAGGATCGCTCACGTAAAGCATCCGATGGTCGCCTCGGGGCCTCGGTCTATCACAGGACATGTCTGTCATCTTTCCCCTCCTGATCGCGGGTTTTGTCTCGCTCAACCTCTCACTGCCCGCGCGTTTTGTCAAGTGCTAAATGTTGTGACGGCGCGATTGCGTGGACGCTTTGTCTTGAATTTTAGCGGGTATGACATTATGCTGTGCAAGCGAGAAAACGCATATACATTGCGTGTGAGCCGATTGGAAAGTTTTCAACCCATGGTGGCGCGGGTTGTGGCAAAATGTCACAATCCCGTTTTTTTTCGTCACATCGTTAAAAAATCCACTTTTTTGATTTTCTCGATAAAATTTTTATTTACAATAAGTTGTGAAATTTTAAGCACGAATTGCAGGGTGGGCACGAAAATTGCATTGAAACCTTTAGGTGCAAGGCGTGTATCTAAGACGTAAGTAGTTGTTCATAAGTTTTGGGGGATACTGAATAGATGCTCTTCAGCACCTGCATTGCACAGTCACTCTGAGCGAATGCGCGCGGTGTCAAAGAAATGGCCTGACGACGCGATCCGCGCCTGTCATTGCGGCATGGTGTAAGCCGCCACGCGGAGCACAACGTAGTAATCCAGTCCGGGTTTTCCACTTTCCATTATACCGTAAAATTCATGCTTACCTACTTGAGGGATGTGCCTAATTCATTTTTTTTTTCTTATGTGCTTACCCTGCGTTGGCTACGTCATGCCTTCGGCGACCTACTTTTTTTTCCAAAAAAGTAGGCCAGCGGGGTACAACTGCCACAGCAGTTCAAAAAGGGCACTCTCAGACGCCGAGAGGCCTGCCTGTCGCGGACGGCAGACAGGCTTGCACAGCGCAAACCGCTTGAGTGCATGCACGAAATAGAGTGGCCTAGACAGTTGGCTGCCGGTAGGTTGTGGGGTGATTGACGGAACAGCGCGCTGTGCGTGATGGCTTTTTCCAATAGCTTTAGCTGATGGTTTCTCGTTGTGTGGTTTTGATTTATGCACATCCCTCACCTACTTAGCAGAGTAGGTAAGCTGAGTGTTAAAGAAAAAAGTTGGCACAACAGTGTGATCAATACTGCACACCATTGCCCCGATAATTGGTTTGATGTCGTGAAACTTTGCAACCGCCATAGGCGTTAAAGATCATATCAACTCATTTCCGGGAGGGCGTGAAGATCATGGTCAAAAAATTGAAAACGCAAATGACGACATTGACAACCTGCGCGGCGCCGGGCGCAGGCCCCCGCTATGCTGTCGGGTACGAGCATGACCGTGCGTGTGATGAAATGGTGTTAGAGAAAAAAAAACAGGAAGAATGGGTAGGAGATACCATGGAAAGCACCCAAAAAGACACGCGACCTACGCGCGATGCTTCTGTTCAGAGCTATCTCAGGGAACTACGCAAGTATCCCCCATTGAGCCGAGAAGAAGAGCAAGAAATTTTGTGCAAGGCGAAAAAAGGGGATCGCGCGGCGACTGATAAGATCATCACCTCAAACTTGCGTTTTGTCGTCAGTGTTGCACTTGAATATCAGGGCCGGGGCGTGCCCCTTGCCGATCTCATTGCCGAGGGTAATGTCGGATTGATGGAAGCCCTCAAGCGGTTTGACGAAACGCGCGGGTTTAAGTTTATCAGCTATGCTGTGTGGTGGATTCGACAGGGCATTCTCAATGCGCTCAAGCGCACATCAACTGTTGTTATGCCTGCAAATCGCCAGGAAGATATGGATCGGATGGCGCGTCGCTGGGGGCAGATGACCCAGGAACTGGGGCGCGTGCCCACGCTGGACGAAGTCGCCAGCGACATGAAGATCAGTCGCAAGCGCGCAGAGCGAGCACTGCGCTGTGTGCGTTCAGATCTGTCTTTGGAATCGCCCATTGATACGGCAGGCGATCAACCGCTCCTGAATCTGCTCAAGGCCAAAGAAGAAGATCCCGATCAGTTGGTGATGGATCGCGATCAATCTGAGTTGGTCTCTCGGTCACTCGCTGCCTCGCTTGACCCGCGCGAGGCCGATGTCATCCGCGCGTATTTTGGTCTCGACGGACACGACGGTCGCACGTTGGGGGAAATCGGCCTCTCTTTGGGCGTTACCCGCGAGCGCGTGCGCCAGATTCGCAACCGCGCGCTGTACAAGTTGCAGCGCTATTTCCGCCAGAAAGTGCCGGGTGGAAGAGTGGAGGATCTGGTCTGATCTCCTGTGGAGTGCAGACTCAACAGGCGGTCCTGGTTTTGCCAGGGCCGCTTTTTTTTGTTGAGCTTGCCTGCCTCTGCGCTATCGGCAGACAGGTCAAAGCAAAAGGGTTGATTTATTCCAAAAGGGAGTGTAGATTTACCGCGTTTTGGCAATTTGTAAGGAGGTCATCGCTGCAAAGGGGAAGATCATGTGGGGAACAAGTTGTCCACTTGAATGTCAGCCGGTTATCCTTGACCTGATATGGTAATAGGATCGTTTCGTGAACCCCAAAACCATCTTTTTGACGTACTCCGAAAACCTCGCCGCTGTCGCCCGTCAAGGCGACGCGCGAGAGGAGAGTTTCTACCCGGCACTGGCGGATATGCTCGCGGACATTGCCCGCGCGAGGACGCACGTACACGTCACCACGCTTCCCAAGCCCACCGAGGGCGGCAACCCGGATTTTCGCCTGTGGAATGGCACGGACCGCATCATTGGCTATGTGGAGGCCAAGAAGCCGACCGAAGATCGGCTGGATATCATCGAGGATTCTGAACAACTTCGGCGTTACCGCTCAACGTTCCCAAATCTCATTCTCACCAATTTTCTCGAGTTCCGCCTGTACCGCAATGGCGAGCGCGTCGATACGGTCTTAGCCGCTCGGCCCATAGTGCTCAACGCGCTACGGACAACGCCGCCGCTCGAAAATCAAGATGAACTGTCTGCCCTTCTCGACCGCTTCCTCGACTTTGCGCTGCCCCAAACGTTTACCGCGGAATCCCTCGCGGTCGAACTGGCCAAACGCACGCGCCTCCTCCGCGACGTGATCGGCGAGCAGTTCCGCCAGGAAAAGGATGCGCCCGGTGTGCTCGCCGGTTTCTTCGAGGCATTCCAGACCTACCTCATCGGCTCGCTGACGCCGGAGGAGTTCGCAGATTTATTTGCACAGACCATTACCTACGGCCTCTTTGCCGCCCGCATTCGGGCCGGTGACCGCTTCAATCGCCGCGCCGCGTTTGACCACATCCCGCACACCATCGGCGTCTTGCGCGACCTGTTCCGCTTCATCTCGCTCGGAGACTTGCCCGACCCGCTCGCCTGGTGCGTAGATGACATCGCTGAAGTCTTGGCTGTGGCTGACGCGCCCGGTATCCTGAACAGCTATTACCGCGAGGGCAAGGGCGGCGACCCAATCGTGCATTTTTACGAGACGTTCTTGGCGCAATACGATCCCGGCGAGCGCGAGCGGCGGGGGGTGTACTACACACCCGAATCGGTGGTCGGCTACATCGTGCGTTCCCTGCACGGCCTTCTCAAGACCGAATTTGATCAGCGCGACGGGCTTGCCTCTGACGGCGTGACCCTGCTCGACCCGGCGGCGGGCACTATGACTTTTGTCGCCCGCGCCGCGCAACAGGCTGTCGCCGAGTTCGAGTCCAAATACGGCAGTGGCGGACGCGCGGACTTCATTCGCCAACATATTCTCAAAAATTTCTACGCGCTCGAATTGATGATGGCTCCTTATGCGGTCGGCCACCTCAAGATGAGCTTCTTTTTGGAGGAACTCGGCCACGGTCTGACGGACGACGAGCGCGTGCCGTTCTATCTGACCAATACCCTTGACGGGGAGGAAGTGAAACAGATCAACATACCCGGCCTGTCCGCGCTGGCCGAGGAATCCCGCTTGGCCGGCGAGGTCAAGAAGGAGAAGCAGATTTTGCTCATCTTGGGCAACCCACCTTATTCGGGACATTCAAGCAACAAGGGCAAGTGGATACGGGGGTTGATTGACGAATACAAGCAGGTGGATGGCAAGCCGCTCGGTGAGAAGAATCCGAAATGGCTTCAGGACGATTACGTCAAGTTTCTGCGTTTTGCCCAGTGGAAGATCGAGCAGGCCGGGCGGGGCGTTGTCGGCATGATCACCAATCACAGTTACCTCGACAACCCCACCTTTCGCGGGATGCGCCGAAGTTTGATGCACACCTTTGACGATATTTATATCCTCGACCTGCACGGCAACGCGCTCAAGCGAGAGACCTGCCCGGATGGGAGTCTCGATCAGAACGTGTTTGACATTCGGCAGGGCGTGGCGATTGCTTTTTTTGTCAAGCGCGGCGTCCAACAGACGGAAGCCATTGTCCATCACGCCGAATGCTACGGGACGCGGGAGAGCAAGTATGAATGGCTGGACTCGCATGACAGCGACCGGACCGAGTGGCAAAGGATAAACCCGGTGTCGCCGTTCTATATGTTTATACTCCGCGACGAGAAGCTCGAAGCCGGGTATCATCGGTTCATTTCTGTGCCCGAGGTCTTCCCGGTCAACAGCGTCGGCATCGTAACCGCCCGCGACCGCCTGACGATCCGCTGGTCAGAGCAAGAAGCGTGGGATACAGTGCGCGCGTTTTCGGGGATAGACCCGGAACTCGCCCGACAGGGCTACGAACTCGGCAAAGATGCGCGAGATTGGAAAGTGACGCTGGCGCAAAAAGACTTGCGTGATTCCGGACCCTTCCGCGAGCATGTGGTTCCGATTCTGTACCGGCCCTTTGATGTGCGCTACACCTATTACACCAGTCAGTCGCGGGGATTCTTATGCATGCCCCGCCCCGAAGTCATGCGCCACATGTTGGCTGGGGAGAATCTGGCTCTGTGTGTTGGACGCCAAGGTCATGTTGTCGGTGCTGGTGAATGGAATCTGATCTATTGCTCACAGAGCATAGAAGATTTCAACCTGTTCTACCGCGGCGGAAACGTGAACTTCCCCCTCTACCTCTATCCCACCGCGGACCGTAGCGACCTGTTCTCGCACCACGAATCGTCCGATGTTTCGGCAGGCTCAACAACCACACGTCAACCGAATCTGAATCCCAAACTGGTCGCGGTTCTCGCAGAGGCGCATGGCCGAGCACCTTTGCCCGAGGAGATATTCCATTATATTTACGCCATTCTCCACGCCCCGACTTATCGCGAAAAGTACGCCGAGTTTCTGCGGATCGATTTCCCGCGCGTTCCGTTCACCGCGGACAAAGCGTTGTTTGCCGAACTCGCCGCCTTGGGCGCGCGATTGACCGGCCTGCATCTGCTCACGTCGCCGGAACTCGACCCGCCGGCCTGCCGCTTTGAAGGTGATGGCGATGCGAAGGTCGCGCGGACCAAGGCCAAGGGCTTTCGCTATGACGCGGACGCGCAACGCATGTACGTCAACAGGACGCAGTACTTCGGGCCTATCCCCCCGGAAGTTCACGCCTACCGCATCGGCGGCTATCAAGTCTGCGACAAGTGGTTGAAGGATCGCAAGGATCGCTATCTCGACCTCGACGATATCCGCACCTATTGCCGGCTAGTGACAGCTATCGGGCGGTCGATCGCAATTCAGAAAGAACTCGACATTTCGCATGCTGAGGTGGCGCGAGATATTCTCGTGGATGCCTAATATTGTGTGGCGCGATCCAATGCAATTTAGGAATGGATTGACGCCCTGTATCCCGATGACAAAAGAAACCCAAACATGTGTCGCGGCGCATCGCGACAGGCAACGCAGCAACGTGAGTGTTGACACAGATGGACACAGCATTGTAGATTTAGGTGATTTTCGCACTTTTGTCTGTCCCACTTCCGCGCTTTTAATTGCCATGACCCGACTATTTGCTTTTCTCGGCGGGCAACTCGCCGCATTTTTTATTGAGATTTTCCAGATGTTCTGCTATTTCGTCCAGTGCGCGGTTGAAATGCGGCATTTCTATCTCTATCAACACCAGATTATCGCACAGTGTTATGCCATTGGCGTGGGGTCTCTGCCCTTAGTCTGCCTGATTTCAGCTTTTAGCGGCATGGCGATCGCGATTCAGACCGCCTATCAGATGGAAGCTTATGTGCCCGACTATATGGTGGGTGGCCTGATAGTGCGTTCTGTGGTGCTCGTGCTATCGCCGATTCTGATCGGTCTCGTGCTCGCCGGCAGGGTGGGCGCGGGCGTTGCGTCAGAACTCGGCACTATGAAAGTCTCCGAGCAAGTGGACGCGCTCACGTCTATGGCGGTCGATCCGGTGGGATACCTCATGTTGCCCCGAATGCTGGCGGGCTTGATCATGATTCCCATTCTCGTGATTTATTCTTTTTTTGTCGCGATTGTGTGCGGATTTGCCATGTCTATGATCAAAATGGCCATTACGCCCACAGAGTTAATCAAAGGCATGAAGCTCTATTTTATGGGCTACGATGTTTTTGTCGGGCTGATCAAATCGATGGTTTACGGCGGGTTGCTGACGTTTATGGGGGCTTATATGGGCCTTTGCACCGTGGGAGGAGCGCAGGGCGTTGGACAGTCTGCCACGGCAGCGGTTGTCGTGTCTTCCGCGCTCGTTCTCATTCTCGATTATTTTTTGACACACGCCTTGTTGTACTAAAATTATGGCAACGGAAACAGCGATTGAGTTTGTCGAGGTGTTTAAATCTTTTGAAGGCCATCCCGTGTTGAAGGGGTTGAACCTCCAGATACCATGGTCTGAGATCACGACCATTTTGGGCCCCAGTGGATGCGGCAAAAGTGTGACCTTGAAGCATATCATTGGCATTGAGTCGGCAGCGCGGGGCAAGGTGGTCGTTGCGGGGTATGACATGGCGCGCATTCGCCGGAGAGAACTGATCGAGCTGCGTAAGCGCATTGGGGTTTTATTTCAGTCTTCGGCACTTTTTGATTCCATGACCGTTAAAGAAAACGTGGCTTTTGGCTTGCGTATGCACACCAAAATGAGTGAAAAAGAAATTGCAGAGCGCGTGCATGTCTGCCTCGATGCGGTGCGGTTGGCGGGCACCGAGGCCATGATGCCTGTCGAACTGTCCGGCGGGATGCGGAAGCGCGCGGCACTTGCGCGCGCCATTGCCATGCAACCCGATTTTATTCTCTACGACGAACCCACGACGGGCTTGGATCCCAATACATCCAGCGTTGTGGGCGACTATATCCTCAAATTGCAATCGGAACTCAATGTGACTTCTGTGGTCGTCACGCACGATATGCCCCTTGCCCGGCGCGTTTCCGATAAGGTGGTGCTGCTTTATGACGGCAAAGCCGCGGTTCAAGGGGCACTAGAAGATGTCGAAGCATCTGGCAACGAGGTTTTCGAAATGTTCATTGCGGGTAGATTGGGATAGGATATGAGAAATCGCCAGCATGAAATTGTCCTCGGCGCGGTCGTATTTTTTGCCGCGGTTATTTTGGTGATCGGCACGGTGTGGCTCTCTGAGCGCTATGCCGGTGCGGCAGGTGGATATCGCATCCACGTCAAGTTCGACAGCGTGCCGGGCCTTCAAGTGGGCAATCCCGTGACGTTTCGCGGGGTGCGGGTGGGCAAGGTATTGGCTATCTATCTCGATAAGGGAGAACCCCTCGTTGCACTCGGGTTTGCCGAAGTCGAAGAACTGCCCGTTGATTCGCGTTTTCTGCTCAAATCCGATGGTTTGTTGGGCGGGCAGATGATCGAGGTTCAGGTGGGAAAATCGCCACAGCATCTTGCAGATGGCGCTTTTGTACAGGGGATTTCCAGTTCTGGCATTGACGCGATGATGGCTGAAAGTGGGCAGATGATCGAAAATCTGCGCGATGCAATCCACGGCATCGCCAGCGATGACAACCTCGCGCATCTGGCAATTATTCTCGCGCGCGTCGATACCACCACCCGCACGCTCAACCGACTTTTAGACGATAATCGGGAGACGCTCAACGAGATGCTCGACAGCCTCGCGTTGGCGACGGGCGATGCCCATGGCCTGATGCGGGACAATCGCGAAAATTTGACCCTTGCCGTCAACGACTTGACCGTGACCTTGGCGCGCCTCGCGCGGATTTCAGCACAGATGGAAACGACTTCGGTCGCGGTGCAGAATACCTTTGCCAATCTCGATGAAATTTCCGCGCAGATACGCGACGGGCGCGGTACGGTTGGGCGTCTGGTGAAAGACGATGCGGTGTACGAGCATCTGGATCGCACGCTGACGTCTGTAGATAGTCTGGTGGAAGACATCAGGCGAAATCCCAAACGCTATTTCAGTTTTAGTGTATTTTGAGGAGTTCACGATGGTTAGACAGATTTTGCGCTCGTTCATTGCCATTGCAATCACAGTCACAGTCTCAGCGGCTGATCTGTTGCAAGAAAAAAACCACGACGCCATTTCCCTGGGGGGGTTTGTGCCCGAGATGCGAGCGGTAAAAGCAATTGCGGAAACGCCGCCGCGCCTCGTTTACGGCGACCGGCAGGGGGTGATTCACATGTTGGAGATGCAAGAGGGGCGCTTTCGGGAAGTGTGGATCAGTCCTGCGCTGAGGTCGGCGATTGCAGAAGTTTTTGTTCTGGATATCGATGTGGACGACGAACTCGAGATCGTTGCCTATACCGAGTCTGGCGATATTGTGTTTTATCGCGCCAGCGACTTTCGGCAAATCTGGCAGAGCACAGACGATGAATTTGCCTCTGTTTCGTCTATGGTCATTGAAAACATCGACAATGACCCGCAGCTCGAGTTGGTATTTTGCGGCGAAGATGTGGCAGACATTCGGAACTACCGACCACCGAGTGGGGCGCGCGACAATTCAGATCAGGCGCGCGCGGCTCAGGTTGGGCGGCTTTTTGTGTACGATTGCAAAAATCTGTTTTTAGAATGGCGCAGTGAGCAAGGGCTTTGGGGAGAGAGTATGGCGGTGGGCGATCTCGACGACGATGGCGAGCTCGAGATTGTGCTCAATACCGGGTTTGTCATCGATGCCACCTATCAACGCGTGGAGTGGGAATATCGCAATGGCTTTGGCGAAAAGGTGGGCTATGCGGACCTCGATGGCGATGGCATACCCGAATTGATCGGCGAATACCACAACACGACAAGACCCCGTCGATTTATTCGCATCTTTGATGTGGATCTGCAATCCGAAAGTTTTCTCAGTTCTGGAAGATAAGAACTTGACGCCCTTTGGAAAAATGAGTAACTTTGCCTTTCCAACAAAAGGCTCTCTGTCGGAGCGTAGCGCAGCTCGGTAGCGCACCATCTTGGGGTGATGGGGGTCGCTGGTTCAAATCCAGTCGCTCCGACCATAAAAAGACAGGGGTTATGCAATGAGGCATAACCCCTTGTTTTGTACTTGCCAAAACGGAGATACATTTTTAGATAAACGCCAGCGATGACCAGGTCCCCCTAATCCGCGACATGCCCGATCCACGGCAAAAGCGGACGAGGTTCACAGAGAGGAGATTTGTGCCATGTCGGACGCGCTCTCAAGCGACAAACCCGCCAGCCTGCAAATTACGACTATCTTCGCGTTTATGGATTTTGACTATATCCAGACCGTGGTCAAACGCGCGATTCATTCGCGAAGTAAGGTGTCCAAAGAAGCGCAAGGGATGTTCAAATCGGCTGTAAACGACACGGTGAAAGTATCTCAGTTCCCAAATAAGCCCGCGAATGCCCCTCCGCCTTTTCTCATAGAACCCGTGCTGAAAGCCGTGATTCACTCGGACAAACTGGCGGGCGCGGTTCTAAAAGTCTGGGCAGAGTCCCACGAAGTACTTGGCGATGTGGTCGCCAAACACCTCGGCAACTTGGCAATGCCGGCTGAATATCCAGATTTTTCACAGAATCAATTTCGAGGTTCCTGGTTCCGCGATGTCTGGACGCGCGAGCGAGATAAAGTTCTCGAATGCCACGGCGAATTTGATAAAGACGATGTCGCCCTGATGCTGTGTTATATATCGGGCAAAATACCTGGATCTCGAGAAAATAAATCGAGTGAGATTTTGTTGCAAACCCTCGAATATTTGAGGTCGCTACCGGCCAATGCACCGGAATGGGAACAGGGGGTTCCAAAGTTTGTCGAAACACTGAACGCGCTCAGGGATTTGAAAGAAGCCCAACGCAATCTGGCGATCAAACTCGACGCGGAGATCGCGGAGATCGCGGAGATGTTCTCATCGGAGTTGGCATTTTTTCAACGGGATGCCGCGTCGTGGTCTGTGGCGCACCTATCCCCGGATGCCGATATTTTAGAAGCCCTTGATCTGATAAAGGAATTGCATGCTTTGCTGGTTGCGTATCGACCTGTTCACGAAATGGCTCCTGTCTTAAGCGAGGAACGGGCTAGAAGACAGAAGCGGGCAAAGTTGGAGGATCGCGTCCTACCGGTCCTGAGCCGCATTGACCAACTGATGTGCGGCACCCCTGCGGAAGAACGACAGCCAACAGGTGAGGTGCCAGGTGAGACGCCCCAGAAAACCCAAGCCCCCGATGATGCTGGACAAGCCGATGAGAGACGCTCGTTTTCCGATGAAGATTACGAATCATTGCAATCGGAGAATCAACACCTCAATCGCGAGGTCAAATCGCTGCAAAGCAAGTTGCACAAGACCCGGAATGAGGTGGAAAGCTGGCGCGTGGCGTATATTGAGGCCGCGAGCAAGGAGCCGGCAAGCGCGGACGAAGATGAAAACTCGTCCATTGAGAACGTGCAGGACGCTGTCGGACTCGCCAAAGAAAAATACGACGACAGGCTCCTGTTTCAACTCAATGCGAAATCGCGCGTTGAAGATAACCCATTCAAACATCCCAAAGCCGTGTGGGACGCGCTGGAATGGCTGGCGACCACTTATTATCAGTACCGCATGGGGGAGCGCGACCTGTCAAACATCGACCAGTCCATCCGCGAAGCCTGTAAGTGGTGGTACAGAGGTCACCAGAGCAATATGACGATGAACAAGTACAAAGACTGGTACACCACCAAAGTCAATGACCAGATCTTCTGGCTGCATACGCACATCGGAACCGGCAGCAATAAAAATGCGCGCTACACCATTCGGATCGGCTTTGACTGGGACAAGAACACCTCGCGCGTCGTCATTGGCTTCATCGGGCAACACCAACAGACAGATGCGACGTGAGTCAGGGGTTCGGGTTCGTTGCCCTCTATTTTTTTTCGAAGGATGGTGGGGCGAATCAGGGCTCGATCGCGTCGGTTGCAATTCGTCCATCCGCTTGCGGGACAGGCATCGCCCGCGGCCGTGTTTGTTTGGACGTCCAACGGCTGTCCTCACCCAAGCGCGACGGGCGGCCGATGCCCCCCGTTCCCCAAGCCCCTTCAATTGTCGCGTGCAATTGCTGCCTAAGGATTCCACATCTCGGCGCGGCGCATGAAAACCAAAGGATCTGCCAGCCATTCTGCGTAGCCGATGCGCCGATCATCCGTCAGATAGTTGATCTGTTCATCCAGGCGAGAAGCCAGTGCCGCATCCGCCACTGAAAGTGTAAATCCACCGAGTTCGATTTGTTCATCGAGGGCCGTGACTACAAAGGCGTTGCCAGACGCATGCGCGGCGTCGCGGTTGCCAATTTCCCCTCGCGCGATCGCGTCTATACTGCCATTGCTCAGGGCGTTGAGAAGTTCTGCCTCGCCGATTTCGTCGCCGAGATAAATTACTTGCGGCATGGTGTCCGAAGGCGGGTGGAGTTTTTGCCGTCCCGTCAGGTTGGGCGATTCGCCAGCAGCGGTAATGACGTAATCCGCGCTGCCATCGGCAACCACCGTGCCCTGTGGCGTCTCGACACGCACCCCCGCGGTCAGCACGCCCTGCACATCAACCAGGCCCGTCAGTTCTAGCAGGCGGAACTCGCCCGTGGTTCCGGCGAGTACGCCCACGCGCACCTCACGGGTCAGGTCGCCATGGCTGGCGAGGCGTTGTGCATCTTCGGCGCGCACCAGCAGGGACTGGCGAAACGCGATGTGTCCCGACGTGAAGGCGACCACCTGTTTGTCTGTGGCGTCTCGGGTTCGGGAATCGAGAATCGTGATCCCGCCGCCGACAATATCGTATTGTGGGCCAGCGGATTGCAGCCAGATGTCGGGCCACACCGCGATGGGGTGGCGGGCAAAGACCCATTCCGCGCGCGTTTCGAGAGCGGTCAACAAATCCGCTTCATAGCCGAGATGGGTGTTAAATCCGGGAGAAGCCGGATCCGGGTCTGCGCTATAACTCACGGGCGCGAAAAACGCGTAAAAACCCACATTGAGCACGCGCGCTTCGCCCCTGCCCACTTGCAAAGGCTCAAATTTGCCATCCCTGACGATCAATACCATCGGGTCATGAACCGCATCGCCGTGGGCATCAAAAGAGAATTGGCCCAAAATCGTGGGCATATCAATAAGGGCTAGCGCGTCCCGAATGGCACTGGATTCCGTTGATTGGGCGTCGGCAATCGCCTGAGCCAGAATATGGGCAGCAGCATAAGATCGCGCGGCAAACGCGGCGGGTTCGGTACCGAATTTTGCCCGGTAATTCTCGACAAAGGCTCGATTGCCCGGTGTGTCAGCTTCGCTATACCATGTTGTAAAACTCATCGCACCTTCGGCAGCCGCGCCTGCGTTCTGCACGTCGTCTATGGTCATCAGGGTGACGAGAAAGGGAATGTCGAAGGGAATGCCGAGTTGGCGGGCTTGGATCGGAATCTGAGTTCGCCCTAGCGGCAAAGCTGAGATAAAGATGGCATCGGGGTTCCGTGCTTTGATCCGCGTCAATTGCTCGGAAAAGTTGGTATCGCCAGATTGGAAGGTCTCTGTGGTCAACACCTCAACGCCATTCTCATTGAATGCTTCTTTGAGTACTGCATCGCTGCTTTGGGAAAAGACATCGGTTTCATTGACAATTGTAGCCACGCGCTGATAGCCGAATTTCTCCTGCGTTGTTTTGACGCCGCCGGGCAAAAGCGCGTCCACAGTAAGGCTGACGCGGAAGACAAAATCGCCAAGCGCGCTGAGGCCGCGCGCAGCAGAAGTCGGGCTAATCGCCACAACCCCATTTTCTTGCGCGATGGGAAAAACCACCTGGGTCGCGCTTGAGGTAAAGGGCCCAAGAATGGCCGACACGCCACCTTGATCGATTAGCTTGTTATACGCGGCCACAGCACCCTCTACAGTGCTCCCGTCGTCCTCAATAATGAATTTGAGAGTTGCCCCGCCGAGCAGAGATGAGCGGTTGATCTCTTCGCGCGCGAGTTCAAAGCCATGTCTCATCGTGATGCCCGTCAAAGCGAGTCGGCCTGTCAGAGACACGACCAAGCCAACCGGAATCTCGCCCGTGAGTCCTGCTGACGCCAGACGGGATGACCCCATCACACGCGCCTTCCCACCTATCGGCAAATCGAGCAGCACCTCGTAGCCACCATTGACCGGAATGCTCGACCAGGAACCGATCTCGCTTCCATCCACCGATGCGCGCGCGCGATAATAGCCCGTCGCATTCTCCGATACAATTTCCACCCGCGCCTGACCCGTCTCATCGGTCATGCCCGACCACTGATACGCTGCTGCCTGTCCTGCAATCGCACGCGAAAATGCCACCATAGCACCGCTCACCGGTGCGTCATCCTGTTGCACCGTGGCCACGACCACGGCCTGTGACGAGTGCTGTTGGACAGCCAATTTGCTCAGCGGCTGTCCAATTGGCTCGTCTGCTTCCCTAAGTGATTTCGTCACGCGCTCACTGCCACAGTGCCACATCACCCCCGCGGCAAGGGCGACCACAACAAGAGTGCGAATACTGCTCAACATACCGACCTCCTGAAAAAAGTAAAAAAAATCCCAGAATGCAGAGCAGACACGCCGGAATTTTTGTGCGATGGGTTCGTCAGATGTGTGCGAAACGCTGTCCAGTCCGTGCTGCCATCGTCCTCTGAAACCGCGAGAACACGCCTTCGGATCCCTGCACCTGTTTATGGATCGAAAACCTCGAGGTTGCCATTTTTGACGATCAGCACTGCCGGGTCGTACACCCCGTCGCCATGGGCGTCAAATGAGAAATTGCCCAAAACCGTGGGCAATTTCCTGATCATTGCCAAGGCATCCCGAATCGCGCTCGCATCGGTTGATTGGGCGTTGGCGATGGCTTTTGCCAAAATATAGGTCGCGGCATAAGCTTGCGCGGCGAACACATTGGGTTCGCTACCGTATTTCGCGCGGTAATTCTCAATGAAGGTTTGATTGCCCGGCGTCCCAGCCGTGCTGCTCCAACTCGAAAAAGTAATCACCCCCTCGGCGGCAGCACCAGCCCGTTGTATTTCGTCTATGGTCAGGGTCAGGGTGACAATAAAGGAAATGCCCAAATGCCGACCTTGGATCAGAATCTCAGGTATATCTAATGGCAAAGCTGAGACAAAGATGACATCGGGATTTAACGCTTTTATCCGATTTAACGGAGCGGAAAAGTCGGTATCGCCGGTTTGGAAGGTCTCGGTGGTCAGAACTTCGACGCCGTTCTCATCGAGTGCTTCTCGCAACGCCTCGTCGCTGCTTTGAGAAAAGACATCGGCCTGATCGAATAGGGTAGCCACGCGCTGATAGCCCATCTTCTCATGTGTTGTCCGAACACCGCCGGGCACGAGCCTATCCACGGTGAGACTGGCGCGGAAGACAAAATCGCCAAGCGCGCTGAGGCCGCGCGCAGCAGAAGTCGGGCTAATCGCCACAACCCCATTTTCTTGCGCGATGGGAAAAGCCTCGCTGGTCATACTCGAGGTGGGGGGACCGAGAATGGCAGGCACGTTATCTCGGTGAATGAGTTTATTGAACGCGGCCACAGCACCCTCTACAGTGCTCCCGTCGTCCTCAATAATGAATTTGAGAGTTGCCCCGCCGAGCAGAGATGAGCGGTTGATCTCTTCGCGCGCGAGTTCAAAGCCATGTCTCATCGTGATGCCCGTCGAAGCGAGTCGGCCTGTCAAAGACACGACCAAGCCAACCGGAATCTCGCCCGTGAGTCCTGCTGACGCCAGACGGGATGACCCCATCACACGCGCCTTCCCACCTATCGGCAAATCGAGCAGCACCTCGTAGCCACCATTGACCGGAATGCTCAACCAGGAACCGATCTCGCTTCCATCCACCGATGCACGCGCGCGATAATAGCCCGTCGCATTCTCCGATACAATTTCCACCCGCGCCTGACCCGTCTCATCGGTCATGCCCGACCACTGATACGCTGCTGCCTGTCCTGCAATCGCACGCGAAAATGCCACCATAGCACCGCTCACCGGTGCGTCATCCTGTTGCACCGTGGCCACGACCACGGCCTGTGACGAGTGCTGTTGGACAGCCAATTTGCTCAGCGGCTGTCCAATTGGCTCGTCTGCTTCCCTAAGTGATTTCGTCACGCGCTCACTGCCACAGTGCCACATCACCCCCGCGGCAAGGGCGACCACAACAAGAGTGCGAATACTGCTCAACATACCGACCTCCTGAAAAAAGTAAAAAAAATCCCAGAATGCAGAGCAGACACGCCGGAATTTTTTTTCGAGATGAGCGACCATTTAGTTCGTCAGTTGTGCGTGAAACGCTGTCCAATCATCGAGATTGTTCAGATTGACGGCGTCGAGTATGCTGCCGTCGTCTTCAATGCCCGCCCCACTGAGGATGGCCTGGCGGGTATCGTCTGCGTGGATGTAGCCCGTAATTGCCGCGTTGAGTTCTGCAACGGCAGCGCTATCGAGGCTACCGCCTTTCTGATCGAGCACCCAAGCTTCGAACTCGGGATAGGAGGGCAGATTTTCGGTGAGGTATGCGAGGGTGGCCTCGCGGTCGAGGCCGAGACCATCGAGCACCATCTGATCGTAACCCGGCCCACACTGATCGTAGCCTTCTTCAAGATTGCCCGTGGCACCCAACAGGACTTTGCACCACAGGCGAGGAAGGTGAAGGACGCCCAAAGGCCCCGCAACACCTGAACTGATAAGGGGAACTGTTCGTGCCATTTTGTGCTCCTTTTGAAATTGGTTCATCGGGCAGCAAAAAAAATGCGTGAGATGTCCATGCTGGCGCGATCTGAACCTCGCTGGTGAAAACACATTGAGGATAGACACAATTTACCGCAAAAGAGTGGTCGTTTACTTGGGCAAAACGCCTTTCTGGTCTTTGTTGAGTTTCCACATATCAACCACGCCGTTTGGATAGGTTACAGTAAGTTGTGAGCCGATAAACTCAAACTGGGTTCCGTTATCGTGGGTCAGGGTTACGCGCGCATCGTCAGAGGAAATTTGACCGGTGCCATTTTGGGGGGTTGTATCATAAACCTCATCTGAGATTTCCGTAGCCACAGAACCAATTCTGAATTTGGATTGATAGGTAAATGTCGCGCCCTGAAGGTCGTATACGCGATCGATAATTCGGATGCTCTGTCTGTCATTCGTCACTGAGAGATGTACCTGCGCTCGGTTGGAAGCCGTTGGAAACCATTCGATGAGACCGCTGATTTTGGGACTCTGGATGATTTCACCCGGCGCGATTTTGCGAGACTCCAACAGCCAGGTTCCGCGGAGTTCTGCTTGGTATTTGGTATCGTCGCTGCAACTGATCAGAAAGGCGCAAAAGACGAGGGTGATAGATGTACGCAACATAAAAATCTCCTGTCAAAACGTCCGTGGGGGCAAAGCGAAATGACCATATTTCGTTGCGAACAATAAAGCGGGAAGCCTGGCCTTGTCAAGGACAAATCGAAGTGCGAGACTCGGCAACACAGTTGTTTTCGGCGGGATCTCGTCCTATATTCTGGCAAGCGGTGGCGTTTTGTACTGTCCAACGGGGAGAGCGTTTGCAATGAAAAATGTGGGACGGTGTCCAAACCGATCTTTAAGAAGCTATTTCGGCATTGCTTTGCGGGGCGTGTGCATGGGGGCTGCCGATGTCGTGCCCGGGGTATCGGGCGGCACCGTGGCATTGATCACGGGCATCTATGAAGAGTTGATTCTTTCGATCCGATCCTTTGACGCGCGGGCTGCCCGACTTCTGATTGGGTTTCGGATCAAAGCACTGCTCAATCGCGTGCGATGGCCTTTTCTGTTCGCCCTTCTCATGGGGATTCTCGCCGCGATTTTTTCCCTGTCGCGCGCGATCGCCTATCTGCTGGACAACGCGCCCGTTTTCCTGTGGTCATTTTTTTTTGGGCTGGTCTTGGCGTCTGTCTATACAGTGGGAAAACGCATTCCGCAGTGGGATTTGAGAACCCTTTTGGGCACTGTTGGGGCAACGTTGGGCGCGTATTTTCTGGTCGGTTTGGTGCCTGTTGAAATGCCGCATAGCCCGCCGTATATTTTTGGGTCTGCTGTGATTGCGATTTGCGCGATGATTCTGCCCGGCATTTCGGGGTCCTTTGTGCTGGTATTGCTGGGGCAATATCCGTATCTTCTCAACGCGGTCAATACGCGCGATCTGTTTACAATCGCGATCTTTGGTGCGGGGGCTGTGGTTGGGCTGATGGCTTTTGCGCGCGTTCTGAGCTGGTTTCTGCAACGCTACCACAATTTGACCATCGCGCTGTTGACCGGACTGATGCTGGGGTCGCTCAGAAAAATTTGGCCGTGGAAAAAGACGCTGGAGACGATGGTCAATCCGCGCGGCAAGGCCGTGCCTCTCGTTCAAGTGAACGAGTTGCCAGCGGTGTGGTCGGGCGAGGTCTTCGGGGCATTGAGCCTCGCGCTTTTTGGCCTGATGCTCGTGCTCATTCTCGGACGTTTGGGCAGAGGCAAATAGGCAGATTCTGAAATGTTCTCGACAAATCTGCGTTTGGGGAAATACGGTGTTTTGTTTTTTAACCCTTAACTCATCGAGGTGAACATGGCACATTCAGATTACAAAATCGGCGTCGTTGGTGTGGGACGTATGGGGGCAAATATCGCGCGCCATCTCAACGACGAGGAATTTTCAGTCGAGGCCGTCTATGACATTCGCACCGAGGTGGCATCGGCACTTGCCCGCGAGCTCGGTTGTCGGGCACACACAGAACTCGCCGCGATAACGGCTGCTGCGGACTACATCATCACCGTGGTTACAGATGACGCTGCGATGCGGGCGATTTATACCTCGGCGGGAGACAATCTGCTGCAAAGCGCGCGGGACAAGGTTTTTATCAACTGCGCGACCGTCACGCCAAAAATTCACGTCGAAGTTGAGGGCCTCGCGGAGCAAGCGGGCGCAAACAGTTTGGAAGGGTGCATGGCCAGCAGCATCACACAAGCGCGCGAGGGCACGCTCTATTTGATGTGCGGCGGCAAGCGCGCGGTCTTTGAGCAAGCCAGCCCAATTCTCGCATCTATGAGCACAAATTTGATCTATATCGGGGAAGCGGGGCAGGCCGCTCAGGTCAAAGCACTCGTCAATATGGTTATGAATATCAACACCGCGGGTCTGGCAGAAGGTTTGGGGTTGGGTGCCGCGCTCGGCCTCGATTTGAATATGCTCATGGAAGTCTTTTCACAAACAGGGGCAAATTCCCGCGTGCTCGAAACCGATGGCGAAGACATGGTACACCGCGACCACGAATGTTATTTTTCCGCCGACCATGCGGCAAAAGATTCGGGGATTGCCCTCTCACTCGCCGAAGACGCGGGTCTCGATCTTCCACTGGCAAAAGCCACGAAAGCCCAATTTGAGCTTTTGAAGGTGAAAGGCAAGGGCGACTTGGACAAATCGGGCGTTGCCGAGTTGACCTTCCCCGGACGAGATGCGTAGGGCGTTGAGTGAAACCACTCGAGAATTAGAGGTTTGAGATACCGTTATGAATGCAGCAGATATCTTTAGAATGGACAAGAAAACGCTCTCGGTCACATCGCTGTTTGAAAAATCAGATGAAAGGAATATTGGCTTTCTAAAACGCCACACGAGCGTTTGGAAGCGGTTGAGTTGATGCGGCAGATCAACTATGGCTACAATCCGACTACCTCTCGACTTCAAAGAGTTCTTGAAGTTGCTCAACGCACATCGCGTTGAATATCTCCTCGTTGGTAGACATGCCGTTGCCTATTATGGCTACCCGCGTGCAACCGCCGACATGGATTTATGGGTTGCGTGCCAAAAAAAATGCGGAAAAATTGATTGCTGTCTTGAGGGAATTTGGTTTTGGCGTTGCCCAATTATCAGCGGATATCTTTTTGGAAAAAAACAATGATTATCCGGATGGGCATACCTCCTATGAGAATTGAGCTTTTGACAACACTATCGGGGCTCAGCTTTGAAGCATGCTATTCAGACCGCATTGTAGATATCATAGATGATGTCGAAGTTCAGATTATCAATTTGGAACACTTGAAATTGAACAAGCAAGCTCGTGGCAGGCATAAAGATTTGGATGATTTAGAGCATCTTTGAGTCGCGGACAAAATAAAACGCGAAAGGACTGCACATCAAACGAGATGTGCAGTCCTTTCGCGTTTTGAAATGTCACTATTCGCTACTTTGCAATGTCTTTTGGAGTATCGAGGTATTTCACAAAGACCACTTCGTTGCGCGCTTCGTTGTAGAGCAATTCGTCCGCGCTCGTTTTGACCATCAAAAGCCCAAATCCCCCTGGGCGCAGCCCCCGGTTTTCTCTGACGCTCATGTGCGCGATGGGATCGTCGGGATTGTTGACGGCCGCGTGGTCGAGTGCGTCGATGTCAAAACCCGGCCCTGGGTCTTCAATGCGAAACATGAACATGCGCGCAAATCTGAGAAACGCGATTCGAACCTTTTTGCTCGGGTCGAGTTGCCCGCCCCATTCAATGGCGTTGGCGAGGAGTTCATAGAATGCCATTGCAATTGTTTCGCGCAAGTCTTCGGGCAAGTCGGCTTCCAATTGCATCACAAAATTGCGCATCCGGCTGGCTGCTTTTTGATCGCAGGGCACCAAAAGTTCAACCCAGTTGGGGGTCGCTGATGTCACTTCGATGACCGCTCTTCGATGGCTTGCATCGAGACCGTCTTGGACCAGGCGAATCAACTCCTGAGGATCTATGGGTTTGGGGATGTAGTGATATGCTTGTTCGCGGATCGCCTTGAGGAGGGTATCTGGGGTGTCGTCAGACGTCATGACAATGACGGGCGGGGCCATGGGCAAGGTCTTTATTTTTGACAACAATTCCAAACCGTTGAGTCCGGGCATCCAGATATCTGTAAGCAGCAAGTCAAATGGGGTTGCGGCGATTCGGTCATAAGCCTTTTTCCCATCGGTCGCTGTTTCCGTTGTATATCCGGCCTCTTTGAGTATGGCTTCTACCAGCACTCGGGTGGGGCCATTGTCTTCGGCGATCAGGATTTTGGACATGTTTCGCGCTCAAGGTTCAGAGGAGGAGATGAGTTTTTGGAGGGCGTTTTGAACAGCAGACAACTCGCGATCGAGCTCTTGGCAGGTTGTGGGTGCGTGGCTCAAGTGGCCCGATTTGCCCATCTGTTCGAGCGCAGAAGTTGCGCGATAGGCTGCTGGGGCGTCAAAATTGGCCACCGCGCCTTTTAGCGCGTGGGCTGCACGGCGCAGGTCTTCGGGCGATTGCCGGTCAATGGCCCGATGCAAGGCGGCGAGTTGGTCGGGCAGTTCGTCAAAAAAAATATCGACCATTTTTTTGAGGATTTGCATTCTGCCATCCACCCGTGTCATGATACCATCTATGTCAATCGGAGGCGTTTTGGAACTGGCGTTTTGGAGTTGCCCCTGTAGGTCCTGCAAGACGGCAAAGAGTTGGTCTGCCCGAACGGGTCTGACCAATGTTGCCGCGGCACCTGCGTTGAGACAAGGTTGTGCGTATTCTTCCCGCGATACGAGACCGACAACGGGGATGCTCGGCCGCGCCTGTGCGATTTGCCGTTCAAAACCCCGACATTCATCTATGTCGATCATCGCGAAGCGATATGACATCTCTCTGGCGAGCAGTTCGCGATCCGACGCGACCCGATATCCCTTTTGTTCGAGCAGGGATTGGAGCAGGTGGCGATGGATGGGGTTGCGGTCAATAACGAGCGCGTCATATAAACTGCTGTGGCAGTTGTACCCCTTTTCATCAAAAGTTGGGGGATTGTCCATCGGTCCGATCTCCAAAAATGACGACCTTATGGCACACATCGTAAAATAGATACAATGGATTGATGGGGTGTGTCAACTACAATTGTTTGAGGTCGGTATTTGTGGGTGCGGCGCGAACCAACAGGTGGGAGAAGTATATTTTTTATTGACTTCTGGTATTGCGTGTACAATCTTAATGAGCATCTATTCCCCGGAGAATCGCTATCCCGATTTTTTTTGAGGAGGTGTTTATGGATCTCAAGGATTTGGATCGGATCCACAAGGAACAAGCAGAACGGCGAAAGCTCAGCAGCATTCTTCGGCGTTTTGAAGAAGAGAAAAATTTGAGAAATGGGTTGATTGTGATTGTCATTGTCATTGCTTTAGTCATTGTGGTTTACGGTGCTAAAGAGATAAATTTGCTCTTTGAATCTGTCCCGAGTGAGGAGGCGGTAGAACAGGTGACGCCCCAAGGAACAGAAGAAGAATAGCGGTTGGTGGCACGCGAGAGCTAAGTGTTTCGCCACAAAAGCACAGAAGTCACAAAATGACTGTTGAAGGAGAGCCGCGAGACGGTTAAAGGTGCTGCCAAGGAACGGGAAATGAAATAATAAAATAGTGGCGAGTTACAACAATCTAATTTTTAGGGAGAAATTGCAATGAAAGGTCAAATCTTGGACTTTTCGGTTCAGGAGAATTCTGGTATTATCTCTGGAACTGATGATCTGAGATACCATTTCGACGGATCAGATTGGAAAGGCGAACGTCCGCCTTCTCGTGGCATGACGGTTGACTTTGAAGCCAATGGAGACCACGCCAAAAACGTGTACCTCGCATTGGGTGCAACCACATCAGGGACAAAGAATAATATGGTTGCCGGGTTGTTGGGGATTTTTCTTGGTGGTATCGGAATTCACAAATTTTACCTGGGGTTTACAGGCCCAGTTCTTGTGTATCTGCTTGTCAACACCATCGGTTTTGCGGTTACTTGGTTATTCTTGTTTCTCCCCAATATTATTCTCGGAATAATGGCTTTGATTGAGGGAATCATCTACTTGACAAAATCCGATGAGGAATTTGAGCAGATGTATGTGGTTCAGCAAAAAAAGTGGTTCTGAGGTCCTTTCACTGATCTTTCTCCTTTCTTTTCCACACGGCTTGTGCAGTGAGAGAGGACGGCAAATATGGTCATCCCCAAACCCAGAGTCAAGTTCACCTACGAAGATTACCTGAATACGCCGGAAGACAAGTACTACGAACTTCTGGACGGAGAATTGGTTGTGCCCCCTGCACCAGGCGAACGACACCAAAGCGTTTCTGCTCTGCTCGGATGGAAACTGGTTCAATTCGCGTCTGAAAATCGCTTGGGGCGGGTCTATCACGCGCCCTTCGACGTGGTGCTGTCGGACCTGGATGTGGTGCAACCCGATTTGATCTTCGTCTCCAATGCGCGCGTCCACATCATCACTTCCGCAAATATTCAGGGCGCGCCAGACTTGGTCGTCGAAATCCTGTCCCCCTCCACGGCTGCACGCGACATGACGTTTAAGCGCACGCTGTATGCCAAATACGGTGTGCAAGAGTACTGGATGGTAGATGCAATCGCAAAAACCATAACGCTCCTGCTGATCGGCGAGCGCGGATTCGAGGTTGCGAACACTTATGGTGAAGGAGAAATATTGACTTCGCCCACATTGCGCGGTTTCACGTTGACCCTCGACGAGATATTTTGAGTACCCACGCGGATGGGAGAAGGCTAACCGCTGAAAGCTGATGGCTATGAACAAACAAGACACACACACAGTTGGCACCACCGGCGGCTATCAACAGATTCGAGATGCGTTGGACGCGTTGCAGCGGAGTGAAGAGCGTCTTTCGCACGCGCTCGAAGCCGGCGGGTTTGGCTTGTTTGATTGGGATATACAGAACGATCGCGCGGTTTGTACGGATCGGTATTTCGAACTTTTTGGTCTGTCTCCGCGAGAGGCGATGGTCTCTGAAGCCGAGTGGTTGGCGTGTGTTCACCCGCAGGATCGCGCTCGCGCACAAGCAGAGGTGAGACACACCCTTGAGGGGCGCGCGCCTTACGATACGGAATATCGCATCGTGCATGCCGATGGTGAGGTGAGATGGGTCAGCAGCAAAGCCAAGGTGTTTTTTGATGCCGGTGAAGAGGTGCCAGTTCGCATGATTGGCGCGCTGGCTGATATTACCCCACAAAAGCGCGCAGAAGCCGCGCTGGGCGATCAGGTGGATTTTCAGAACGCGCTTTTGCAGGTCAGTCGCGCGGTGCAACAGATGACGCGCCCGGAGCATCTCGAGACCGTTGTTGGCGTGTGTCGAGATCAACTTCGGGCGCGCAAGGTATCGTTTGTCGCCATTGCCGTGCATCGATTGCTCGATCCCGAAACGCATACGTTTGAGTCGTATGAGGTGATGCCAGAGGGGCAGATCAAACGCTTGGTGCGCCAAGTGCCGAATATTTATCGGATGTGGCAACAGCAGAAAACAATTTACCGCGAAAATCTCGCAGAAGATATGGGGGGATTGACACCGGTGGGGCTGAAGGGCATGTCTGCGCGGTATGGGGTTGAGATTCAGTGCATTCTCGATATCCCGCACGCGCGGGGCACATTGGCGTTGTTGAGCGATAGCATTTCTGCCTTTTCAGAGATCGAAGTCCTTTTTTTGACTCGCATTGCAGAACTGGTCTCGATGGGCATTACCCGTTTGGACGACCTCGAGCGCCTCGAAGCGCAGAACAAAGAACTCGAAAAAGCCCGCCAGGCAGCCGAAGCCGCAAACCAAGCCAAGAGCCAGTTTTTGGCCAATATGAGCCACGAGATCCGCACGCCCATGAACGGCATTATGGGGATGATTGAATTGCTTGGCAATACCGAGTTGACCGCGCGGCAAAGGGAATACGCGAATCTCGCTTACAATTCGGCAGATACGTTACTGGTGTTGCTCAATGACATTCTCGACCTGTCCAAAGTCGAGGCCGGCAAGCTCGAATTGGAACGCATTCCCTTCGCGCTGAGAGATACGCTCGGCGATACCCTACAAACGCTGGCTGTTCGGGCGAGTGAAAAGGGGCTCGAATTGACCTATCGGATTTCGCCGGAAGTTCCCGATGGGCTGATCGGCGATCCCATTCGCCTGCGGCAGGTCGTGGTCAACCTCGTGGGCAATGCCATCAAGTTTACAGATCGGGGAAGTGTGGATATCGACGTCGACCTCATGGAGATGCTCGAAAACGACGCGCAATTGAGATTTGAGGTACGCGACACGGGAATTGGTATCCCATTACAAGTGCAGCGACAGATATTCAGCGCGTTTGATCAAGCAGACAGCTCGACGACGCGGCAATATGGCGGCACGGGGCTCGGCTTGACCATTTCTGCCCAACTGGTCAATTTGATGGGCGGGAAACTCGAGGTCAAAAGCACGCCCGGTCAGGGGAGTATTTTCTTTTTTTTCGTCCGTTTTTCGCGCCAGACCAACGGCGTGTCCTATCGCGATGTCTTGCCCGATACCCTGCATGGCATGCCCGTTCTGGTCGTCGATGACAATGTCACCAATCGCGTGATTTTTGAAGAAATGCTGTCTTGTCAGGGCCTGAAACCCGCTCTGGTCGAGAATGGTCAGATAGCCTTGGAAGAATTGTTGCGCGCGCAACGCGCGGGCAATCCCTATCCATTGGTTTTGCTCGACGCGGAAATGCCCGTTATGAACGGTTACGCGCTTGCAAGGCAGATTGCCTCGGATGCTACGCTGAAATACACGCGCGTGGTGATGTTGACCTCGGCTGGTCGGTCAGATGCCTCTTCTGCAAGCGAGATGCTGGCCGGGTGTTTGTCCAAACCCATCAAGCAATCCGATCTCTTAAATTTGATCGCCGGCTTGTTTGAAGAGTCTATACCCTATCTTTCGCGCGCGGGAGATCAGATACCCGAAAAGGCGCGAAACTCGCTGCACATTTTATTGGCCGAAGACGGTCTGGTCAACCAGCGCGTCGCCGTGGATATGTTGCACCAGCGCGGGCACAGGGTGGCCGTGGCAAAAAGTGGGGTGGAGGTGCTGGCAGCAATCGAGAAGGACGACACTTTTGATCTGGTCCTGATGGATGTACAGATGCCCGAAATGGATGGGCTGGAAGCCACCAGAGAAATTCGCAAGCGCGAGGAGATGTCGGGCGGCTATCTGCGAATCGTTGCCATGACAGCCGATGTGATGAAGGGCGACCGCGAGATTTGCATGGCCGCGGGCATGGATGGGTTTGTCGCCAAACCGCTTCGATCTCGTGCGCTTTACGAGGCCGTGGAAGCGGTGTCCAACTGCGATAGCAGTGCATCAACAGATGTGCAACAGGTGCGCGAGCAGTGTCCAACTGCGATAGCAGTTCACTGGGATGCATCGCTGCAACATATTGGAGGGGACGAGGCTCTGCTCGCGCGCTTGGCGGAGATGTTTTTGAAAACAAAGGACGATCTGACCAGACGACTCGACGACGCAGCCGATGCAGAAACACTCCGCATGTGCGCGCGCGAATTGAGAGAAAACGCCGAGTTGTTTTACGCGGACCCTGTGAGGAAGGTTGCCGCGACAATCGAAAGCCTGGCAAAAGATGAAAAATGGGCAGGTGTCGATCGCCATATCGCAGACTTAAAAGAGAAAGTGGAATGCCTCGCGGCCGCGCTCGACAGTCGCGTGCAAGGAAATTTGGGGCACAAATAGGAAGGAAAACAAAATGGCTTTTGAAGAAACGATCCGCGAAAATGTTCGCATTATCAAACTCGAAGGTCAGGTGACGAACCGCGAGATGTCGGAATTGGCCGCGTATGTCACTGCTTTTCTCGACGAAAATAAAGGGGTGCAGGTGGTTTTGGATTTGGGGCGAGTGCGGTGGTTAAACAGCATGGCATTCGGGGTTTTGACCGCGCTTTTACAGCGTTTACGCAAGGCCGAAGGCGATTTGAAACTCGCCAATGCCCACGATCATGTGATCAGCGTTTTTGTACAGACACAACTCATTAAAATTTTTGACCTCTACGACTCTGTCGATGAGGCTGTTGCCGCATTTCAGACGTAGATCTTTTTCTTGCAAAAAAATGAAATTGTGGTATTTTTTCAAAAAATAGCAAATGGTGTACAACCGCGATAGCAGTTCAACGGGGCGTGGCTCAGCCCGGTAGAGCGCCTGCTTCGGGAGCAGGAGGCCGGAGGTTCAAATCCTCTCGCCCCGACCACTTAAGAGCAAAGGGTTGCGTCGAATTGACGCAACCCTTTTTGGATATGGAGAATGCGGTCAGATCGATCAAAGCCAATGTCACGCCCTCGGCAGTGTCAGCCCAAAGGTCGATCCCTTGCCCTGTTCGCTCTCGACATAGACCCGTTCGCCGTGTGCATCCATGATATGCCGAACAATTGACAAGCCCAACCCCGTCCCGCCCAGTGCCCGCGCACGACCTTTATCAACCCGATAAAACCGCTCAAAAATGCGATCCATCGCCGCCAGCGGAATCCCGATGCCCGTATCCCGCACCTCTAGGGCAATGCGACGCGTTTCTCTTTTGGCGCGGGTCTGTGGGGAGTGCCCTACTTCTGTCTGTCCATTGCGACGGCTTTCTGGAGCATTGCCCACATTTTCCTCGCGCTGAAAATCTCGCGTCTGAATCCAGATTTTACCCCCTTCAGGCGTGTATTTGACGGCATTATCGAGCAAATTGAGCAATGCCTGTTCAATGAGTTTGCGGTCGCACTGCACCTGCACATTTTCTTTTAATTTGACAGTGATGGCCAGGGCTTTCTGCCGAGCCCGTGGGCGTATATGTCCAACAACCGAATTGACCACCTCTTGTACTGGATGCATACAGGTCTCGAGCGGGATCGCGCCCGATTCTATGCGCGACAAATCCAGAATATCTTCGACCAGATGGTGCAAGCGGTCCGCATGGTTGTTGATCATCTGCACGAATCGCCGCGCGGCTGCTCTGTCGTCTAAGGCGCCATCGGCCAGTGTCGCTGCACATCCCTTAATGGTGGTCAGGGGGGTTCGCAACTCGTGCGAAACATTGGCGACAAAATCTTTGCGAATGCGCTCTAGGCGGCGCAGTTCCGTGATATCGTAAAAAATTGTGATAGAACCCGTGCAGGTCTGATCATCTTGCAAAATAGGCGCGATCTGGACATCGAGATGGCGTTCTCGTCCACTGGAGCGGATCAGATCTAAAAACATCACCTGTCCGGTTTTCAGGGTTTGCTCAATTGCATCTTGCACATCTCGATGGCGCACGAGTTCAATGGGCATGCGCGCTTGCCCGACGCGAGACGCGCCGAACAGTTTCTCAAACGCCCGATTGCCCATCAGGACGCGCCCGCTTTGGTCCGTGACCAGAATCGCTTCTGTAATGCTCGCCAAAACCGCTTCTAAACGCGATTTTTCGAGCGCCATTTGCCCGATACACGCTTGGGTTTGCCGGCGCATATCGTCTAGGGCCGCGCCCAAGTCGCGCAATTCTCGCGCGGATCCAATCCGCGAAGCGCGCGGGTCAAAGCCCCCTGACGCGAGGTTTCGCACCGCGCAAATGATATCTAAAATCGGGCGCGAAACATATCGCCGCGCCCCATAAGCCACCAACAACGCCAAGCCCAACCCCAGGATGGATGCCATCCAGATGGCCCGCGAAATGATCTGTTTGATATGCCCCACCTCGCGCATGGGCATGGCCAAGCGCAGGACAAAATGTCCATCGCCGAGTTCTGGTACGGCAGTCGCCACATACAATATTTCAGTGCCCAATGTGTTGTTCTGGCGCAAACTGCTCCCTCGCCCCTGCCGAAGTGCCGCTGCGATTTCGGGGTGGTCCGCGTGATTTTCCAAAGCACTCAGATCAGTTGGATCGACTTCAGAATCGCCCAACACGCGCCCCGATCCATCGATCAGGGTTGCGCGCGCGCCCAAACGCCCACCCACTTCATCGACGAGCGCGTCGAGTACCCGATGGGCATCTGCCGCGTCGCTGAGATGCAAGCGAGCAAAACGCATCTCTCTCAACAGCTCATGCTCGAGATGAGAAACCCAAAAATCGTACACGGCGCGATTGAGATACATCAGCACAGATGCCAGCACCACCGCCACCACAGCGAGGCAAGTGAGCATCCATTGCCAGTGCAAGCGCATCTTATACCCTCTCCCTTCGAAAGCGATAGCCCATGCCCCGCACGGTTTCGATCCACTCGCTCGCCTCGCCGAGTTTCTCGCGCAATCGCCTGATGTGCGTATCGACCGTGCGCGCGTAGCCACTGTATTCATACCCCCATACGGTATCGAGTAACTCGTCGCGCGTTTGCACGCGCCCCTTGCGTTCAATCAAGGTCGTGAGCAACTTAAACTCCGTGCCTGTCAATTCCAATGGATCGCCGTTTAACAGGGCCTGATGCGCGTCCTTGTCAATCGCGATCTGCCCCGCGTGTAACAAGACATCGGCATTTTCAGCCCACTGCTCACTGCCCTGACTGCGCCTGAGAATCGCGCGCACCCGCAACACGAGTTCGCGCGGGGAAAAGGGTTTGACGACATAGTCATCGGCGCCCAACTCCAATCCCACAATGCGGTCCACCTCCTCTTTGCGCGCGGTCAACATCAAGATGGGCACCTGACGGGTTCGCACATCTCGTTTTAATTGCCTGCACATATCTAGCCCATCGATCCCCGGCAGCATCAGATCCAGGATGATCAAATCCGGTAGAACCTCCTGAATCCACAGGAGGGCGCGTTCGGCATCTTCTGCTGTTGCGACGTCCAACCCCGCCTGATCGAGATTGTAGCGCACCATTTCCAAAATATCTGGCTCGTCTTCAACCACTAGAATTTTATTCATCAACAAATCCTTTTTGGAATCAATTTTTCGCTTGTTTTTTGAGCACAAAAACCATCTCGAGGGCTTGCAATTGCTCGGTCAGTTTGTCCAAGGCATTCAGGTCGGGCAGATCGACGGGGTCTCGCACGATACGCCGAATGTCCCGATGGTCAAAAATGCGTTGCGATGCCGCCTCGTAGCCCGGTGCCTCTACGAGAATCCGGCTGGTGGCGGGCGTCCAAATTTGAAATGTACTGTCTCGCGTCGCGGTCTCTAAGACTGCGCGCCCAGTCGGGTCGATCACCCGCACAACAGCTCGAGGCACAACAGAAAAGCTGTCGGCCACCTCAATTTTGCCTCGCACAACAGCCTGAACCGGTTGGGGCGGAACAAAGTTTTCCGTGTGAAAGAAAATCGGATTTGTCAAAGCCACGCGCGACGTGTCTGATCCATAACACTGGGCGAGATACCAGCAATTGCCAGAATCCTCGAGCGTCATCGATATCCGATATTGCCGCGGTTGGCCTTCCAAATTCCACCGCTGGACCACCGCTGCATTGCGAATGAGTTCAATGCGCGTCAAATACGCATCGGGTTCTGCTGCTGCCCAAGCGCGAATCGCTGCCCGTCTTTTGCGCCCCGCGGGCAATTGGTTGCCGGGGCCTGCGGCAAAAACAGAGAACGAGATCAGCGGTCCGTTGGTGATCATATTTTGTCCATTGGCAATCGCGCGCATCAGTCTATCGGCAGTCACGTCGCCGTGCACATGTGTGTACGTGCGAAAACGGCCATGGGTCGAAAATGCGGTCCCCGCAATGCGATACCCCCGGTTGAGCAATGCAAACCACACCGCTCGTGCATTGGGATGCGCGACATTGAATGCGTCGAAAGCAGGGCCAGCGAGCACATCGAACGCCAAACTGGCGCTGCCGGATATCCCCAAAAGGTCTGTGTATCCAACAATGCCGCGATCCAAACGCGCGCGCGCATGCACGTCAAACCCGGGTTTTTCAGAGCCAAATACGCCCGTCGTGCCCAACACCCATTGTTTGCCCCAATGGGTTTCGACGTATTTGCCGGGCAGTGTCAGGATCAGATCATCAGGTATATCCGCTGCCCATGCTGCCCAGTCCAACCCCCGCGCGAGCGCAATAGTGGGGGAGCAAAAATCACCGGCTACCCATCCCCGTGCGCGGAGGTCAGTCCACGGTTTGAAAGGCAATTCCACCGCGTGTTCTCGCCCCGCCGCGAGGTGCAAAACCCGCGGTTCTGGCGGCAAGTGCGTAAAACCGCGAGCGGCCGACACGGTGACTTTTTCGGGCGGCACATCAATTGCAAACGCGCCGTGAGCAACAAAACCGCGTTCTGTGTCAAAGCCCGTCTGCAAAACAGACCCCAGAGAATCCTCGACGATGACCCGGGCAGATAGGGGCTGTGCCGTATTGGCATCAAAAAAGCGACCGCGCAATCGGGCCGCTTTTTTATCGCCAACATAAGCGCGGGCCACGAGGTGGGCCAAGCGCGCGCGCACCCAGACGCCGCCCACATTTTCATCCGCGTCGCGCAAGGTGGCTGTTGCGGTTCCATTTTTTACTCGCGCCCATGGGTCTATGTGCCCGCGACTCGCTTCAAAAACCACCGCAGCACCATCATAAGAGGCAGCCCTGTCCCGCCCCGTCACCTGCGCGCGGCGCGGCAGCACAACATCGCGGGCATTACTGTTTCGGATGGTCGCACGCACCCTTGAAACGCGTGCGCCACGCACGGGAAAATCCACTGCGTCCAATTGAACACCGACGGGCATTGACGCTGAAATTTTGTGCAAACGCACATCGTCAAAAGCCGCTTTTTTTCCCTCTACAAGACAGATCACGCGCCCAAACAACGCCTTTGACGGCGCGATAAAAACCCCTGCCCATTGCGCCCACGCCGCACCCGTTACTGTTGTTGTTGCACTGCTTTCGTCCACGACGCTCTGATCTTTTGCCAACCACGAGATGCGTGCAAAAGCCCGCGCGCTATCCACCCGCGCCCATCCGGTTAAGACATAAACCGCCCCCGACTGAATCTCTACGGCATCGCTGATCAAACCAGCGGATGCACCCGATATCAGCACTGCAATTTTGCCATTGTAAACGCGATCTCGCGCGACCTCAACCCGCGCAGAATCGGGTACAGGAGTCCATGCACTGGGCATCTGTGATTCGGTGAGGTGTTCAAATCCCTGATTGGGCACCTCGGCCTGAACGCGCCCGCCCAAACATAAAACCAAAAAACAGAACAGGCCCTTCGCGCGCATCATGTCGTTGTACCCCTTTCTTTTTCCAACGCGCGCAGGGTTTTCACAAGGCCCCGGTAATCCCCGAGCGTCTTTGCCAGACGGGCAGCCATCGTCTGGGTCACTTTCCACACAATTTTGAACCCCAATTGCGGCGACTGGTCGATCAACGCCATCAAATCGGGTCGAAAAAAGCCGAGCGTCTGCGTGCGTTCTCGGGCAATTACCGTGGCGATCCGGGGCTTATCGTTGAGCAATGACATTTCGCCAAAGAACTGTTGTTCGCGCAGGGTTGCAAAATAGACGGTCTTGCCATCGGCTGTTTCAATTCGCGCGTCTGCGCTGCCCGACAGGATGATATACATTCCCCCGCCAGGCGCGCCTTGCCGCACAATGGTCTCCTGAGGCCGAAAAGACCGCTTGTGTAGCATGGGCGCGACCCGTTTCAATTCATTTGGGGTAAGCGTTTCAAAAACCCTCACATCGGCCAATAATTCGCGAACATCGCGCGCGCGTTGCCGGTTGTCCCACAATTCAGAACTCCATTCTTCAATCGCATTGCAAAGCCATTTGTATTTTGAAATGGTGATTGGTCAACCACAGGGGTTGCCCCTTACAGGGTTGGGTGGATTTCTTGCGTTTTGCGTCTCGCGTTTTAATCCAGCACAAAGTGAATGTCATCTCCCCAGGCATCTACCCGCGTCAGGCGCGCGTTTACGCGGTCGCCAGCGCAGAGCGGCGCGGACAGACGCACATCGACGTGCAAAGCCCAGTCCAGGACTTCGACTCGAGCGCGTCGGTCCCAAACATCCAGAACGAGCGCGTCGAACACCTGTCCTTTGTATTGTGAGAGGTGGTGAAAAATCCAGTAACGCTCGCGTCGGCGTGCCAGACGGCCGATCAGGCGAAGCCGTTCTTCGACCTCGGGGCAGAGTGTCGCCAATTCGCCCAGAGAATAAGGCGGGGCCTCGTTGCCAATGATCGCGACGAGTTGCCGCTGCGACACCAGATCCATAAATCGCCTCAGCGGGGATGTGGTCTGGCAATAAGGTTCTACGCCTAAGCCACCGTGTAAGCCCGGTTCTAGTGAAGCGGTTGCGGCGCGCATGCGCGTCAATACCCGATAGCGGTGCAATAGCTCGCTATGCACGGGTTCTAAATCGGAGAGATCGGGCGCGTCTTGCACGCGAAAAATTGCTGGGACATTTTGATCGACACACAATTTTGCGGCTTCGACATTCGCCCTGATCATCAGTTCACTGACCAGCACATCGGCCCTGGAATCGCGCGTTTTTACCGCGATATCCACGCTTCCATCGGGCAAAATCTTCACGCGGCGGTCGACTTGATCAACCGCCACAGCACCGGCTTGTACGCGCTGTATCAAAAGCGATTCTGCCGTGTCAAACAGAGCCGACAACATCGCGTGGTGCGGGTGCGCCACATCGTCGAGAATCGCATCTGCCCCCTCGTAACTCAACTTCTCGCAACAGCGGATCACAGAAAGTGCCCAGGTCGGCGTTTTTGCAACGCCATCTCTTGCCACATCCCACAAAAGACTGACGGCCAACCGATGTTCACCCGGCAACAGACTGCCCAAATTTTCCGACACATCGGGCGGCAACATCGGAAACGTGGCCTCTGGCAAGTACAGACTTGCACCGCGGCTTCTGGCCTCTTCATCTATGGCAGAATGCACGGGGATCTGCGCGGCGACATCCGTAATATGCACCCCCACTTGAAAGCTGCCATCTTCTCGAAATTGCACTGATACCGCGTCATCCATATCGGTTGTCGATGCGTCGTCAATCGTCACAGCGTCCAGATACGTGAGGTCCTGACGGCGTGCAAAAAGCGGCTCGATCTGAATCGCGCGCGCTTTTTTGATCAACACATCGGGAAAACTCAGGGAGATGTCTTCGCGCATCAAGTCGATAAACGCGTGCGGATCCCACACGCCTTCGGCTGCGATGCGATCATAAGCCCGCCGAGCCGAGATGGCCTCGCCTGCCATGCGTTCGAGATGGGGGGCATACCGGCTCTGCTCGCCGTACAGAGCCACATCTTTCACCTGCTCAATCCACTCGTCACGGACGCCCTGAAGCGGTGTACAAGTGCGACAGCCGTTCAGCCACGTCAAAAACGCTTCTCGCTCGGTCTCTCGCGCTTCCGCGCGGGCGACTATTTTCAGTCTGCGTTCCACCTCTGCCCGATCCACCGCGCGAAATCCCCGTCCTTCGGCATCGAAATACGCACTGGTTTCCAAAGCGACCAAGAAGGCCGACGTTTGTTCCGATGCGGGCGCGTGATCGTAATACAATTCGGCCAATTCGTTCATGTGCCAGACCTCGTCTTCTTCCTCGACCAGTTCCCAAATTTCACACAGGTCTATATCGGCACTCGCATCCTTGGCCCGATCGAGCCATGCAACGCCGGCGGCCTTGTCCGTTCCGATGTGTCCCGTGGCATGAAGAATATTTTCTAGGGGCACATTGAGCGACGCGCGCTCGGATACCGCAAATCTGGCTCTGGTATGTGAGACATTGACGCACATACCCGCCATCAGCCGATTCCTGTAGCGGAAAAAAGCGATCTCGTTTTCTCTGGGCACTGTATTCATAGCCAACCCAACAAGCGGTGTACAACCGCGCCAGCAGTTCAAACAAAGCGGCAGACAAAATGCAATCCGTCTGCCGCCAAGCATCCCTAAATTGTAGATAACAAAGCGTTTGGATGCGTTCGCGCGTTCACATTGGCATGTACCTGTGCGATCACGCCATCGGGTGCAATGACATAAGTCATGCGTTTGGCAGCGCGAGCCGATGCCGATTGACAAGCGCCATAAGCCAGACAGATTTCGCGTTCTGTATCGCACAACAAAGGATAGTCAAAATTCTGCGCTTCTGCAAATCTGGCATTGGTCGCGACATCATCTGTGCTCACGCCCAGAATTTGCACATTCACGGCCGCGTAGTCTTGGATTCGCGCCTGGAACCCCACGCCTTCAGCCGTTCAGCCGCCCGTATTTGCCCTCGGATAAAACCACAGCACGACGGTCTTGCCGCGATAATCACTGAGACTCACCGCGTTGCCAGTGTGGTCTTTGACCAAAAAATCAGGCGCGATATCACCAACAGCGAGCATGATGACCTCCTCATGTAAAATTAAAGCCTTAGCAAACGCTGCCAATATAGGCAAACGGGGTGCGTAAAACCAGCATGAAAAATATTTGGCATTTAGCTGAACGCCGCCCCCTGACCGCTCATGCCATCAGGGATTTATATCCCATCCCCATGACCTCCTTGACTTTTTCAAGCGTGCGTTGTCCTTCAATGCGCGCCCGTGAACTGCCCAGGTCCAAAATATCGCGCACCAAATCGGGCTGTGCTTCAAATACCCCGCGGCGATCTCGAAACCGCGTCAGCAAATTGTTGAGCACATCTGCCAAGGCACCTTTACACGTCGTGCAGCCAACCGATCCCATGCGGCACGCTCTCGCCACCTGATCGGCATTCTCTTCATCGAATATCTCTCGATAGTGAAATGCCGAGCACACGCCGGGATTTCCCGGATCAGTCGCTCGCACCCGACCCGGATCAGTGACCATGTTCATCACCTTTGCGCGCGCTTCTGTATCTGACAGATCAATTGTATTGCCATAACTTTTTCCCATCTTGCTCTGCCCGTCCGTGCCCTTCAAGTGCGTGCCATAGACCCCATCGGGAATGGGAAACACCTCGCCATAAATCCGATTAAATCGCGCGGCCACTTCCCGCGCCAGTTCAATATGGGGTCTCTGATCGGGGCCCACCGGCACATAGTGCGGACGGAACAGCAAAATATCCGCTGCTTGAGACACCGGATATCCCACAAAGCCATAGGTCGCCCGATTTCTCAATCCCATCTTGTCCATCTCTTCTTTGACGGTTGGATTGCGCAACAAGCGCGGCAATGTCACCAGATTGAAAAAAATCACGGTCAATTCTGCCAGTTGCGGCACCTGTGATTGCAAAAAACAGACGCTTTTTTCGGGATCAAAACCCGCGGCCAGATAATCCAGCACCATTTCTCTGATGTGGTGCTCCAATTCTCCGGTCCGATTCCGATGCGTCGTCAGTGCCTGATAATCGGCAATCATAAAAAAACACTGACACTCGTCCTGCATCTCAAACCGATTCTGCAACGACCCGACATAATGCCCCAAGTGCATTCTGCCTGTTGGGCGATCGCCTGTCAGAACAATTGTGCGGTTCATTTTTTACCTCCAGTAGTGAGTAGCGAGTCGTCAATCCATCTACTCCAAGTGCAAAAAAAATGCGCGCCACCTTCCGGTCGCGCGCGGTGCAAACCACGTAAAAGATCGCCAAACACCCGGTGGTGGACGTACATCTCCCGTCGCGCTCGACCACCACCAGCGTCCAACAATGTTCAACAGTTCTGTTATTGCATTCAAGAACATCGCTTGATCCTCCATAGTATATGACAAAACGAGTCCGCGAGCAGGGAACGCAGAGGGGCAAGAGAGGCGAGCCACGCGCGTTGGGGGTTGCCCGCATGTGCTTCGACTCTTCGACTTCGCTCAGAGACCGCAAGCGCAGCAACACGGCAGACAGGGAGGCTGCGCGTGTGCGGCTATTTTGGGCGTGTACTGTGGTGATTCTCAATAAACGATTTCCACTCGCGCCATCGCCTGCCACAAAAAAACCGCCGTCAATAAGCCGACGGCGGTCAATTCAGAATTTTAAAAAAATACAAAAAACCGTCAGCCAATCCACACGGCGGCATGCCACCATCCGTCGCGCATTGTCTCGGACACGCGGGAAACGAGCATCGCGTCAGTCAAAATGTGGTCGTGCTTTGTCATAACAAATCCCGTAACGCGGGAGGATGTGCAGATGATTGGGGCGTAACACAAAGAAAAAATAGCGACTTCGATAACCCAAGTCAAGCCGTTTGATTTTCTTTTCGTTCTGTGGCGTGCCCCAACTCACACGTCCCCGTGTCGCACGCCACGCGACCTGAAAGGCGGCGATAGCGCGCGACCAGGGCGTATCCCGCGCGAAAAATAAAATGCAAAACCGGCACGCGATACAACCATGCAAACACGTAGAACGGGGACAGCCTGCGATAGATTTGATACACGGCATCGGCACCCACGTAAATGTCATCTTTGCCCATCACCAAGCGCATGCCCGTATTGAAATCCGACGACGCCAACTTTGGAAAATGGTCTTCAATATTCGGCGTCTGCCTCGGCAAATAGTCAAACTGATCGCGTTTGTCTGTTTTTTGGATGCGGCGGACGCTCCAGATGCAAAACCGACATTCGCCGTCATAAATAACAATGGGCTTTTCCATCCTTCCTCCGTGAATAGACGCACGAGCAGCAGGCAACGAGCGAAGCGAGAAGCAAAAGGCATAAGAGGCGAGTGGCATGGGCGCGGATGGTTCGCCGCGCTGCGTTGGGGCGTCTGGCTATGCCATGCCTGCGGCGTGTGCGTACATGTGTTTCTGAGAAAAGCGAGCTAACTCCTCGGGTAAAACACATCCACCAGGGTCTCCACATCGTCCCAGGCGCAATTGAATCGTTCTTCCAATCCGCGATGGATATTGCGCTCTACGTCTGTCTCGTCGGGCAGGGGAAATACTATTGTCTCTCGGTTGGCCTCAATGGACGCGTTCACGGCGAGATTCATTTCTTGATCCAATCGGCCGAGCGCGGCACCGTAATCTGGCTCGCGATTTTCCCGCACGGCATTGGCAATGCTCAACAACTCATCGGCTATAGCCACGCGTCCTTCACTCAGGGCGTAGTTGGCATAGGGATTCTCCCACGCAATCGCGCCACCGGGCAGTTCATAGCGCATCTCTCGCAACACATCTGTCCCATTCACCGTCTCCTTTACCCGCACGGGTTCATAAGCCACACCCTGCGCCCCGGTTTCCAAATCCCCTTTTGGCACGACATACACGTTGCCATCGACAATGCTGCCCGCTGTCCCGTCAATCTCATCCATCCCCGCCTGCTTGCGCCCCAGTGAACGCGCGTGAATCACATTGGAATACACCATCAGCGCGGCCACATCGTTGTCAAATTCCAAAAAACTCAAACTCCAATTTTCGCGCTCATGGTGCCGTTTCATGCGATCGGTGTGCGGAATCACGGGCGTTTCGTGGCGCAAGCCAATCACCTGCTTGGGATTGCCGCCGGCCAACACGCGCAACAAACTCATGCCGTGATACCCGCCCTCGTGGCAAATGCGATAGATCCGACTGATCTCGCCGATGACATTCGACACGAGCACCTGCTTCTTCAATCGCTCAATTGGCGCCCGATAATAATTCTCTGCAACCTCCAGATAAACGCCCGCATCGCGCGCGGATCGAATCATTAAATCCGCTGCTGGTCGGGTCATCGCGATGGGTGTCTCCACAATCTGATGCACACCCGCTTGTGACAAAAAACAGGAAATCGCATGATGTGCGCTGCCGGGCACGACCACATCGGCAATGTCGATATCTTCGCTATCGACCAAGTCGCGCACACTCGTATAAGCTTTGACCCCATGTTCTGCGGCCAAACGATGGACTGTGTCTTCATCCTTATCGCAAATGGCGACAAAGTCAAAAACATCTGCCAACGCCACAATCACGGGCAAATGCGCGCCGGCACCTCGACGCCCGGCACCCACGAGTGCAATTTTGAGACGGTGCATAACATCCCTCCAAGAAGAAATAGTCTGCCAACAGGCTCGCATCAATCTGCTTGCGAAATTTTCGCAGTGCCCTATCTTGGCAAAAATTCACACAATAATCAACACAAAATGGGAGCTGGTTATGTCAAAAAACAAAACCATTGGTGGCGGTGGCTTTCACCATGTTGCAATTCGCGCATGCGATTTTGATGCGTCTGTTGAGTTTTATACCAAAGCCCTGGGATTTCAAAAAAAAATCGCTTGGGGCGAAGGCAAAAGGCGGGCGATTATGCTCGATACGGGCGATGGAAATTACCTCGAAATTTTCGCCAATGGCACAGACGAACCCAAACTAGAGGGGTCGATCATTCACTTTGCATTGCGTACCAGCGATTGCGATGCGGCCATCGAACGAGCCCGAGTCTTCGGTGCCGAAGTCACCATCGAACCCAAAAGCGTCAACATTCCCAGCGAACCTCACGCAACCCCTGTGCGTATTGCCTTTTGCAAAGGTCCCGACGGGGAGGTCATTGAGTTTTTTCAAAACGAACTGACGTGAAAGGCGGTCCACGAGACGGTGTCCCTTGCGTCTTTATATTTTTTCGGGAAAGGGCTGATAGATCGGGCAACCACAAGGGTTGCCCCTACATGGCCCGAGTCTGTTGGTTACTGACCACTGGCTACTTGGGATTGGGCGGCCTTTTCACGTCTCACGTCTTGTATCTTGCGTCTTTACATTATGCCGGGAAAGAGAGGAAATGATGAAAAAAATCGCACCTGTTTTGTATCTGATATTTGCCATCGCCGGATGCGGTGAGGACAACCCCGCGGACTCGGGGCAACCCATCGTCGATCAGACATTTGATCTGCCGAGCGGATCGTTTATCGAGTTTCTCTTTACCATCGATACAGACATACAGCGAAACGTCGTTCTTCAAGGCGAGTTTAGCGTTGAGAATGGCCGCGTTCAGATGGCCGTTATGAACGAATCCGAGTTTCAGACTTGGCGAGAAGGGGGAACCCCCAGCGTGCTTTTTAGCCCGGGCGAAACCCCTGGCGAGACCTTTCGCTTCTCCATTGACGATAGCGATGTCTATTACATCGTTTTTAGGAATAGAGGTACAAATGCCGTAACGGTCAAGGCCGAAATTTCTCTGTTCAGCATCACCGAGCAGAGCGACCTTTAGGATTGGGTTCTTGGACGAATCTACGCAACGGGGTACCTGTCTGCCGAAAACTCGCGACAGGCAGGCAACTGCGTCAGCAGTTCATCTACGCATGGGCGTCGCCAATGCCGATGTCCAGACGGGTCATGCTTCAATTTTCCAATTGACGACATGAGAAGGAAAAGTTATACTAAACCTTGTTCTTTTCAAGCCACAGTTAAACGAGGTCTCTATGAATATCCCCAAACACGACGTGCTTTTGGTAGGTGGCGGGGGGGCGGGTCTGCGCGCTGCTATCGCCGCATCGGAAACTTATGAAGGTGCTGATATCGGTGTGGTCTCCAAAGTCTATCCCATGCGGAGTCACACTGTCTCTGCCGAAGGGGGCACAGCAGCGGTCATGCGCGAAGACGACAGCCTGGATCTGCACGCCTACGATACCATCAAAGGCAGCGACTTCTTGGGTGATCAGGATGTGGTCGAAGCCTTTGTCAAAGAAGCCGTTGACGAGGTCATACAATTAGAGCACTGGGGATGCCCCTGGAGCCGCGACAAAGATGGTCGCATAAGCGTCCGCGCATTTGGTGGCATGAGTGTCAAGCGCACGCTCTATGCCGCCGACAAAACCGGCTTCCACATGTTGCACGCGCTCTTTCAGACGTCTCTCAAATACGATGCCATCACCCGATACGACGAGTGGTTTGTCACGTCTTTGCTCGTCGAAGATGGGAACTTGTGCGGCGTCACAGCGCTCAACATCCGCTCGGGCGGCATTTATGCGATTGCCGCCAAATCCGTGATTATCTGCACGGGCGGCGCGGGCAAAATTTTCCCGTTTACCACCAATGCCGCCATCAAAAACGGCGACGGTATGTCCCTTGCCTACCGCATTGGCTGTCCCCTCAAGGACCTCGAATTTGTACAATATCATCCCACGGGCTTGCCCGGCACGGGCATCTTGATGACCGAAGCCTCACGAGGCGAAGGCGGCCACCTCGTCAACAGCAAAGGCGAGCGATACCTCGGCGAGTACGTGCCCGGCAAAATGGAACTCGGCCCGCGCGATATTCTCTCTCGCTCTTTTCTTTTTGAACAGCGCAAGGGAAACACTTTTGAAGGACCGGATGGCAGCTACGTTCACCTCGACCTTCGGCACTTGGGCGAAAAAGTCATTGACGAAAAACTGCCCTTTGTGCGCGAGCTTACCCGCAATTACGTGGGCATTGACCCCGTTTATGAACCCATTCCCGTGCGGCCGGTTGTTCACTATTGCATGGGCGGCGTGCATACCGACATCTGCGGCGCGACGCCTATCCCCGGTCTTTATGCTGCTGGCGAAGCCGCATGTGTCAGCCTCAATGGCGCCAATCGCCTGGGGTCCAACTCGCTCACCGAGTGCTTGGTTTTTGGCGCGCGCGCGGGTCAATCCGCCGCGCAATACGCTGCCGACACCGACTTTGTAGATTCGGATTTGCTGGGCAAAATGGCGCGAGACGAGCAAAAACGCATTGAGACCCAGTTCTTTGGCGACAACAACGGCAAAGAGCGCGTGGCCCACATTCGCGATGATCTGCGCGCGACAATGGAAGAAGGCGCGGGCATTTTCCGAACCGAGGACGCGCTCAAAGCCACCTGTGAAACCATTCGCACCCTCAAAGAGCGCTATGAACATGTCGTCATAGACGACCATTCGCGCGTTTTCAATACCGAACTCGTCAATGCCCTCGAACTGGGCTACATGCTCGACGTTGCCGAAGGACTTGCACATGCGGCCCTCTTGCGACGCGAGTCCCGAGGCTCTCACGCGCGGTCAGACCATGAAGAACGCGACGACGAAAACTTCCTCAAACACTCTCTCGCCTATCAAACAGATGGCGCCCCCCGCATCGAGTACCTGCCCGTGACGCTCACGCGCTGGGAGCCGGAAGAACGGACGTATTAAAGCTTTCAGTCTCCACCCGCCCACCCCAAGACAATGGAATTGTCGCGATGACCCTGCAAGAATCAGATGAAACTTTTGTTGACGATGTAAAAGGCGATTCGCCCGAAGAAGTCATCCCCTTTGAATATTCCATAACGAGTTACGAGGCTGACTACACGGTTGGCGGTTTAGTTACACGCTCGAAGCAAGGCGATATTCTCATTTTGGGCTATTGAATTGTCGTGGCAGGCTCATAGCCCCACCGATATAGACACTTCCATCACGCTACACCCATTAAAGGAAAATTTATGAGCGATCTGAAGACCATCAAAATCACGGTATTGCGCTACCGTCCGGAAGAAGAGGACGCGCCAACCGAACAGACGTATCGCGTTGAGTTTCGCGACGACTGGGTCGTTCTCGACGCGCTCAACCACATCAAAGACCACATCGACGGCACGCTGTCATTCCGCTGGTCTTGCCGCATGGGCGTGTGCGGCAGTTGCGGCATGATGGTCAATGGCGAACCCACGCTCACCTGTGCGGCGATGTTGCGCGACTATTACCCCAACGACGTGCGCGTGGAGCCTTTGGTCAACTTCCCCATTGTCCGCGATCTCGTCGTCGACATGACCGACTTCATGGACAAACTCGAAGCGGTCAAGCCCTGGATTATTCGAGAAGAAGAAAAATCCGTGTCCGAAGGAGAATACCTCCAAACGCCGGATCAGCTCAAAGACTACAAGCAATTTAGCCAGTGCATCAATTGCATGCTCTGTTACGCGGCGTGTCCCGTTTATGGCCTTGAACACGACTTCATCGGTCCCGCTGCGATTGCGCTGGCTCATCGCTACAATCTCGATTCCAGAGATGAAGGCGCGCAACAGCGTCAACACGTCATTGCCAGCAAAGAAGGCATCTGGGAATGCACGTATATCGGTGAGTGCTCTGTTGTGTGTCCCAAACACGTCGATCCCGCAGAAGCCATTCAACGCACCAAATTGGCAACGACAACGGATCGGTTCAAATCGCTTATCATGCCATGGGGAAACAAAACATGATGCTCGACTCCGAAACCACGAAAACCTATTCGCGCCCCATGTCTCGAACTTGGTGGCTGCACAATCGCAGATACTTCCTGTTCATGGTGCGCGAACTCACGAGCGTATTTGTCGCGCTGTACGTTTTGTGCTTTGTCTATGAGATTTTTCTCTTGACCAAGGGGCCGGACGAACACCGCGCGTTTCAGGAATTTCTCAGGTCGGGCCCTTGTATTGTCTTTTTTGTCATTGCCCTACTCTTCGCCCTGTACCACAGTTGGACCTGGCTGGGACTGGTTGCCAAAATACAGGTCTTTAAAATTGGCAAAAAGACCCTGCCGACCACTTTTGTCGCACTGGGGGCTTATGGCGCGTGGCTCGTTGCAACGCTCGTCGTGGCCTACCTCTTTTTGACCCTTTAGACCGAGGATAATGCCGTGAACTACAAAGAAGACAAAAGCGAACCTTTCTGGTGGGGCATGTTTTCGCAAGGCGGTTTTGTCGCCGCACTCCTGGTGCCCATCCACATTTTTTTGTGTGGTTTGGCGATCCCCTTCGGGCTTATAGACACGGATATCCTGTCTTATGAACGCCTGACAGGATTGCTCCAAAATCCGTTTGTCAAGCTCTACCTCTGTATCCTGCTGATCTTCCCCCTCTTCCACGCGGCCCACCGCATTCGATTCACCCTCGCGGAACTCGGGCTTCACAGCCTTGCCCGCGCGTTGCCCGTTCTCTGTTATGGCGGTGCCTTGGCAGGCACCGCGGTTGTTCTCTACATTTTGTGGGGACTGCTTTGAGCCTGTGCAATCCACGAATGAGAAAAGCCCGGCGAGACAATTCGTCGGGCTTTTTTTCGCGATTACCGATTTTGCCACCTGTAATCGTTCAGGGCAGGCACAAGGGTCCCTATGTTTTCATCCCGAAAATCCCGATCCCAGTAGAGGTTTCAGCCGCCTTGCCACGCGCTCTCCCATCTCGATCATGCCGTGATCGCCGGGATGAATCAGATCCGCGGTCAACCCACCAATATTGCTCAACATTTTTGTGCCTTCAATCAGATGTGCATTTTTGTGGGGGCAATGTATCACGGCTTCTCGCAATGCCTGCCTGAAGGCCGCGGTGCGTTCGCGCTCTTTGACATCGCCACAAAATTCTCTAAAATGCGGATAGATCGTAATACACCCCACGGGGCGGTGTGGATTCGCGCCTGCAACCGCGTGTACCATATACGTCACGCGCTCGGAAAATTCCTCCAAGGAAAACGCGCCCCCCATCATATTCACCGACAAAGCCAGCGTTGCCACATCCCAATCGCGGCGCGCGGCAATGTAATCGGCCAATTCGCGTTCGCAATAAGCCGAACCGCCTACGCCCAAATTGATCAAATCCGCCCTCAAACGCCATGCCACCTGACTCACATAGGTCAGATGCATGGCCGTGGCCGACGCGCCGTGTGTAATTGAAGTGCCATAGCTCAAATACCGCCGCTTTGGCAGTTCTTCAACCGTGGGCGGGCGAAGCCCCTTGCCTTCAATACCGTGATAGTGCAAACTGGTATTTCTCAGGGTCAACCGCCATACATCGCGCGAAAAAGGCTGACCCCGCAAGGCGTCAGGCTCTATGGTCTTCAGTCTTTCGGGATAGGTCAATTTCAATGTTTTTGGCTCTTTCCCGATGTGAAAACGCCCTTGTCCTTGAAAGGGGCCAAAAAATGGAATGACTTCAGCCGATCCGCCCGGGCTCGATAGTGTCACATTGACCTGATCGCCTTCACTTACAAAGCGGATTTCCGACCCGGCCGGACTCAACATGCGTTCCTGCGCTCGCGCATTTAAACACAAGCGCACGTCTTCGGACACGCGCTGCACCCGAAGTCCTGCCAATCCCTCAACTTTTCGCAATTCACCCACATTGTGAAATTCGACATTGTCGTGAATCATAAAAAAACGCCTCCTGTTTAATGCACCCATGCCTCGCCGGAAGATAGATCCCTGCCGAGCGTCCAGGTTTTTTCATCGGCATCAACAGTCAACTCAACGCGGTCATCGCCGGCGCGAAATGCCTCGGACAATTCGGCTGAAATGTCGGGTACATCTGTGCCGCGATAGGGTGCGACCACCGTCAAAAATGCGGTGGGGGCCTGATTGTCGAGCGCGAAACGAAAGGCTTTGCGCGGTGTGCGATCCCCGTATTCCCACGCAAACCAACCCTCTTCTTCTGCCAGAGATGCCGCACAATTTGTCGCGGCCTGCACCAGCACATTGGCGTCGTCAAATTGCGTAAACGCTCGCCTTCCTTCTCCGTCAAACATCACATCGCCCGGCGCAAACTGGAAATGCAAATTGAGTTGACCAGGTACATTGCCAATCGCTTCGTCCAAAAACGCGAAAAATCGCCGGTTGACAAACCACACGGAACGGCGATGGATCAACCCCGAATACGATCCGTTTTCCACGACCAGCACATCGCTATCCGCCCCTTCTGACGCCCACAAGAGATGGCGCCCATCATCGGATGTATCTTTGCCATCCAATGTCAGGGTTTGATGCACGGCCGTCTGTCGGTGCCAGGCGCGGCCTTCGGCATCGTGACCATAGGTATAAAAACCCGTATCGGGCATCAGCCAGCGTCCGTAAGCGTACAATTCGAACGTCCCATTATCCGGCTGATCGTGGCTCGAAATGGCGGGCGGTGAACCGTGCAGCGCCATGTGAATCTGATCGGGTCCCCAGTCGTCGCGCATCACGTATATCCCCGCCTCTTTGAATGCACGACTCTTTTGCTCGGGCAACAGCGCGCGATTCAAAGTGGCCCGAGCAGCGTATTTGGGATCGCCCAGCAATTCTGTTGCTTCGACAAGCGCGTGATAGAGCGGCCATTTTGAGCGATCATCCGTCTCTTTCAGCGGACGCGACCCATCGCCAAACATCGGCGCGCCCAAATCGGGCGACGCAATCCAAAAGATATAGTCGTGCATCAATCGCACGCGATCTTGAAACGCGTCTGAAATCTCAATCCCAAACGCGTCCATGCGTCCAAAAATCTCCATTGCATCCCGCAACACGCCCTGATGATACCCAAAGGACCACTCTCGCTGAACCCCATCGGTTGTCGTTTGCGCCAGAAAATTCTCTTCGACGCGGGCGAGTGCCAATGTCATCCAGTCGCGCGATTCTCTAAATTCGCGGCATGTGTAGGCGATATTAATGAATCCCCGCTGTTCAAACACGGCCTTGTTGTGAATCAGCCCCATGGGAATCCGCTTTGTCTTGATCTGATGGTCGTACAGACTTGCCAGCAACATGCGGAGAAACTCGGGCGTAAATGCCTCGGCGTGTACCAGACTGCGGAAGGCTGAACAGATATTGGTCGCGCGAATGCCCGTCTGAATATCCAGCCATGCAAACCCTTTCCAAAACGCGTAGATCGGATGGGTTTTGGTGTGATTTTCCAGCGGGTGTTTTGAAATCCAGTCGGTTGTCAGATCGACAAATGTTTGGGCGTATTTTTCCTCGCGCGTCGCGGCATAGGCCCGAGCGAGCGGCGCGGCCCAATAAAAGCGGTACACCGCGGCGACCCACTCGATGTCGCCGCGAGGATCCCATTCCCAGTCAAAGTCCTCGCCGTAATCCGCCTCTTCATAAGGCCCCCACTGAATGACGCGCCGACAAATTTTATTCGCAGTCTCCAAGTCGCCTTCGCCAGACGCCTCGCCCAATGGATATTTCGCCCGATAATGGTCGCGCAACACCGCAAGTGCGCGCGTTTGATCCGCGGAATCCGCGGCCTGTTGCGCCGCTTCCAAACCCGACAGATCTAATTTTTCCAGAATTTTTTCCGGATCACATGACGCCAAAGGCATCTCGTGGTCGATTTGATCTGCCCATGCGGGATACTCCTGTACTGCGTTCATAAGCCATCTCCCAAATTATTTTACGTTGTGATAGTCTTTGTACCATGCGACAAAATTTGCAAGCCCGATTTCTATGGGCGTGGAGGGATTGTACCCCATGGCTCGAACCAGGGCAGAAACATCTGCTGCATTGTCCGGTATGTCCCCCGGCTGCGCCGGCAAATCCACGCGAACGGCTTTTTTCCCCAACAAATCCTCCAATATGGAAAGCAGATCGACCAATTCAACGACATTGCGATTGCCGATGTTGTAAATGCGATATGGGCTCGCGCTCGATCCCGGATCCGGGCTTTGTCCGGTCCACCCGGGATTGGGTTCTGCGGGTTTTGCCAGGATGCGAACCACGCCTTCGACAATGTCGCTGACATAAGTGAAACTGCGGCGGATTTTGCCGTAATTAAACACTTTGATTGGTCGATCTTCCAAAATGGCTTTGGTCCACAAGTAGGCAACCATATCCGGACGGCCCCACGGGCCATACACCGAGAAAAAGCGCAACCCCGTCGTCGCAATGCCGTGCAGATGGCTATACGTATGCGCCATCAGTTCATCTGCTTTTTTGGTCGCCGCGTATAAATTGATCGGATGATCGACGTTTTGATGGACGCCATGGGGCGTAGTGGTGTTCAAGCCATAAACGGAACTCGACGACGCATAGACCAGATGTTCGATGCCGCAATGGCGGCATCCTTCCAAAATATTGAGAAAACCCAGCACATTGCTTTTGACAAAAGCCGAGGGATTTTTCAGACTGTAGGGCATGCCCGCCTGAGCGGCCAGATTGATGATATGAGAAAAGTTCTGTGTGCGGAAAAGGACTGCCATCCCATCTTCGTCTTCGATATCTATGCGAACAAATTTGAATCTATCCATTTCCTGTAGGATCGCAACGCGGTCTTCTTTGAGTTGGATACTGTAATAATCGTTCACATTGTCCAATCCGACCACTGAATGCCCCATTTCGAGCAATCGCTTGGAAAGGTGAAATCCAATAAATCCCGCGGCACCTGTTACGAGAATGTTCAAGTCTGCCCTCCTTTATTGGCTGCGAAACGTCAGTTTTATTACCACACTTTGAAGTGGTTGCAAACCCATGTACACTCCTGTATCCGTCAGCGCGATATCGCGCGAAGGCGAACGGCTGTCGCATTCTGGCCTGGCACCCTGACAGGATTGTACACCGCTTCTTTGCCTGCGCGGTGTTGCGGCTCTTGGATGACGGGTAGGAGATTTCAGGAATTTGTATGTATCGTACACGGGCACGCGATCTATACGCTCTAACAAAACATCTGGCACCTGATGGACTGGGCAGACAATTTTTCGGGCAACGTGTGGATCCAGATTGTGTGCCACCAACAATCCCGAATGCGGGGTATAGCGCAGATAGGCAAAAACGCGGTCTTCGGGATCCACATTGCGAAAAAAGTAAATGTGCCCGGTTTGCAATTCAGGGCATTGGCTGACAAATTTGTGCAAAGCCCGATACGCAGCAACGAGTTGTGCATGGGGTTCTCGCTTTGCCCATTCGGGATGCAACACGGTGGGCATTTCAAAATCCGTGCATACCTCCTCGCCCCATTCGGATCCCCACTCTAAAGCATAGGCCAAATTCACATGACGCGCGGTGCCCGCTGTCGCATTGATGAGCGAACACTGGATATTGCGGCGCAGTGCCATCACCTGTGCAGCCTTTTCACACAGGCCGCACAATTCATAGCGTTCGCGCCAAATTTTCGTGGCGCGTGGGCTGTCGTGATTCTCAAAATAGGCCATTGCCACGGTGCGAGGGGCAAACGCGCCAAAGGTGCGTTCCAAAAAGTCGGCATAGGGATTCCCGCGTTCGGCATCTCGATGGAGATCCACCAGCAAGGCGTAGATCATATCCACGGGGATATCCACTGCTTCGCTTAAATCGCACAGGGTTTCGCCCAAAACGAGTGCGTCGGGTTTGACCGCGTTAATGCGGTTTTTGATCTGCTTCAGAAATGGCCGATCCACAGTTTGGCTGGCGTCAATCCGCACCCCATCCAAATCGCATGTACGCATCCAAAACGGCGCGATTCCCGACAGATAGTTTTGCAAGGGCTTGTTGAACGACAAGTTGAGCAGCGCCACATCCGAATACACCAGCCAGGCAATCCGATGGATTTTTGGCTGTCCTCGTTCATCCATGACATACCAGTTGGGGTGTTGTTCGATCAGCGGACAATCGCGGCTGGTTTGCATCAACACCAGATCGAAAATTACCCGCTTGCCCAAGGCGTGCGCGCGCCGCGTGAGCGCGCGCAATTCCGCGCGCCCAATTAGCTGTATCAGCGCGTCGCGCCCGACCCAATGGACCAGTTCTTTGAATGTTCGGAAATGGTTAAAATCATTGACTTTACGCAAGCGCGACAACTTTTGCTCGTGCAGTAATTCCCGCAAATCCAGATCGACGATCAGGCCATCCGACACTAGGAAAAAGATATCCACTTCTTCCGGGGGCGTGACCAGCGCGGGATCGATCCGATAAAAATCCTTTGCGGCATAGACGCTGCCCAACGCGCCTTTTCGCACATCTCGTGCGGTGTGCAAATCGCCAAATCCGGGTTCAAAAAAAGGCAGCAAATACACCACATCTGTCGTCATTTCTTTCAAGCGCGACGTCACGGCGCAAAATGTACCGCTCACAAATTGCCCGTCTGCATCTGTGTGCGCGCCCACTTTTCGCACACAGACTTCGGTAATGGAAGGACCCCGGCGAATCTGTTCGGGGCTGATCGCGATGACGCCATCTCGGTTCAACGCGATGTCATTGACCGAGACCCATGCCTTTGAGGGATCTGACAGAACTTTATCATCGGCCGAAAACTCGACCGTATAGTGAAAAACGCCCGTTTGATGGATCTGAATCACTTCCGATTCAAACGCCAGATTATTTCCCGAGAGCACGGGCATGCCCTCTCGGTCCACAAGCAGAGACATGGGCACATGAGAGCCTACACCTGTGCGAAATGCACCCCGTTCATCTACAAAGCCGCGATCATTCGCATCGGTCCACAAACGGGCGTCAATGTCGCGTGTGCGACACATGGATAAATCGATATCCGCAACAAATAATTCGGCTCGGACGCGAGCTTGTACCGCACCATCAGGTGCTAAAAACGCCCGCGCCATGGTTGTATTGTATTGAATACCGTCCAACTCAATCGTCAGGTTACCGGCCCACACATCCGCGTTGTCATAAGATTGAACAGGATATCTATCGTGCAATTTGTACTTAAATTCTAAACGCTTACCCACATGCGCTCCCCGTGAAACAACAGCGTTTCCAAACTCGAAACAATATACGGTAAATCGCGATTTTTGGCTTTTAAAAATCGCGAGAGGCGAGGAGCGAGGGCCGACCGCATGTAATACATATTTAACAGATCGGAAACTCCGAAGAAATGTACACCCGATATATTCGTTGCCAACTTACGCCACCCCAACTATTTCAGGGAGGAGTTCCTTTATGAAACTCATCACAGCAGTCATCCAGCCTCACAAGTTGGACGATGTGCGCGCAGCACTCAGCGACATCGGCATCCAAGGTATGACTGTTACAGAAGCACGGGGCTTTGGACGCCAAAAAGGACACCGAGAAGTCTATCGCGGTGCCGAATATGTCGTTGATTTTTTGCCCAAAATCAAACTGGAGATCGCCGTTGATGACGATCAGGTTGATCGCGCGCTCGATGCGATAGCGGGTGCTGCCAAGACGGGCAATGTCGGCGATGGGAAGATTTTCGTTGCGGATTTGGGACAGGCTGTCCGCATTCGTACAGGCGAAACAGGACCCGAGGCCCTGTAAAATGCCACAATCATATCTCAGGAGAATACAATGATTAAACGCCATAACATCTTTACTCTGCTCATCGGCTTGGCATTGTTGCTGGCCTTGCCCAACGCTGCCCTTGCCGCGGATGAACTCAGCGCGGGCGACACAGCTTGGATGCTGACCGCAACTGCGCTGGTGCTGTTTATGACCATTCCCGGTCTGGCACTTTTTTACGGCGGCTTGGTACGCACCAAAAATGTTTTGTCTGTCCTCATGCAGTGTTTCGGACTCACCGCCATTATGACCCTAGTTTGGGTTATCATTGGCTATAGCCTTGCTTTTAACACCGAGGGCATGGAAGCAGGTAAGATTACTTTCAATTCGTTTGTGGGTGGTTTGGGCACTATGTTCTTGTCCGGTGTGACGGCCAGCAGTCTTTCGGGCAGCATTCCCGAAACGGTTTTCATCACCTTCCAGATGACCTTTGCCATCATCACCCCAGCACTCATTGTCGGTGCTTTTGCCGAGCGCCTGAAATTCTCGGCTATGATCCTGTTTTCGATCCTCTGGTCCATCCTCGTTTACGCGCCCATCTGTCACATGGCATGGAGCGGTGATGGCTCCTTCTTTGGCGATATGGGAGTGCTCGACTTTGCAGGAGGCACGGTTGTGCATATCAACGCGGGTATTGCCGCGCTTGTCGCCTGCCTTGTCATTGGCAAACGCCAGGGCTATCCCAATACGCTGATGGCTCCTCACAGCCTGACCATCACGGTTATCGGAGCCTCGATGCTGTGGGTGGGTTGGTTCGGGTTTAATGCGGGCAGTGCTGTTGCTGCCGATGGTGCCGCGGGCATGGCCATGCTCGTCACACAGGTTGCGACTGCATCTGCAACATTGGGATGGATGATCGCCGAATGGATCAAACTCGGCAAACCCAGTATCTTGGGCGCGGTCACGGGTGCAGTCGCGGGTCTCGTCGCCATTACACCGGCGTCGGGCAGCGTAGGACCTATGGGCGCGATTGTCGTTGGTCTTGCCTCTGGCGTCCTCTGCTTTTGGGCAGCCACCAGTCTCAAGCGCGCATTGGGTTATGACGATTCCCTCGATGCTTTTGGTGTTCACGGCATAGGCGGTATTGTGGGCGCGCTGCTGACGGGCATCTTTGCTGCTGAAAGTCTCGGTGGACAGGGACTCAGTGCCGATTCTATTGGCGGGCAATTTTTTGTTCAACTCGTCGGTGTCGTCTTTACCATTGTTTACTGTGCGGTCTTATCCTTCATCTTGCTCAAAATCGTCGACGCCGGCGTCGGTCTGCGCGTCTCGCAAGAGGAAGAAACCCAAGGACTCGATATTTCTCTCCACGACGAGCGGGGCTACAATTATTAAAAACTGTCGGCAAAACCAAAAGGGCGGTCACTATGTGTCCGCCCTTTTTTTTTGAATAACAGCTCATCTATCAGGGATTTTGCGTAACAAAAATTCTGTAGCCATCTTTAGCACATGCTTTCCCCCAAGCGCATTTTTCTGCGATGCGCGCTTTCTTTTTTTCTTTAAATTTCAAAAATCGAGTTTTATACTACCACGGTGTTGGAAATGGATCGAAAAGCGATCGCCATCCGCAATGCGTAAACCTTATGAGGAGGACGTAATATGAAACTCATCACAGCAGTCATCCAGCCTCACAAGTTGGACATTGTGCGTGCAGCCCTCGGCGACATCGGCATCCAAGGTATGACCGTCACGGAAGTGCGGGGTTTTGGACGCCAAAAAGGACACCGAGAAGTCTATCGCGGTGCCGAATATGTCGTTGATTTTTTGCCCAAAATCAAACTGGAGATCGCCGTTGATGACGATCAGGTTGATCGCGCCATTGATGCGATAACGAAAGCAGCCAAGACGGGCCATGTCGGCGATGGGAAGATTTTCGTGACGGATTTGGGACAGGCTGTTCGCATTCGAACAGGCGAAACAGGACCCAATGCGCTTTAGGACATTGAGAAAAGCAGTTTTTTAATTTTTAAGTTCGGCTACTCAGTTTGAAGTATTGAGACAAACTTTGGAGGAATCACAAATATGAAACGCCACATCCAAATCCTCGCAAGTCTCACGCTCGTATTGGGACTCCCAAATCTCGCGCTTGCCCAAGACACACTCAACGGCAGCGACACAGCTTGGATGCTTACGGCAACTGCGCTGGTGCTGTTTATGACCATTCCCGGTCTGGCACTTTTTTACGGCGGCTTGGTACGCACCAAAAATGTTTTGTCTGTCCTCATGCAGTGTTTTGCGCTTACCGCATTGTTGAGCGTTGTCTGGATCATTCTCGGCTATAGCCTCGCCTTCAACACCGATGGCATGAAAGCCGGCATTACCAATTTCAACTCTTTTTTTGGCGGCCTGGGCACTGTATTCTTGTCCGGTGTGACCGCCGACAGCCTGTCTGGCACTATTCCCGAAACGGTTTTCATCACCTTCCAGATGACTTTCTTTATAATTACACCTGCCCTCATTGTCGGTGCTTTTGCCGAGCGCATGAAATTCTCGGCTATGATCCTGTTTTCGATCCTCTGGTCCATCCTCGTTTACGCGCCCATCTGTCACATGACTTGGGGTGGGGATGGCTCCTTCTTTGGCGATATGGGAGTGCTCGACTTTGCAGGAGGCATTGTTGTACACATCAACGCGGGTATTGCCGCGCTTGTCGCCTGCCTTGTCATTGGCAAACGCCAGGGCTATCCCAATACGCTGATGGCTCCTCACAGCCTGACCATCACGGTTATCGGAGCCTCGATGCTGTGGGTGGGTTGGTTCGGGTTTAATGCGGGCAGTGCTGTTGCTGCCGATGGTGCCGCGGGCATGGCCATGCTCGTCACACAGATTTCCGCAGCAGTTGCCACCTCCACTTGGATGTTTATCGAGTGGATCAAACTCGGCAAACCCAGTATCTTGGGCGCGGTCACTGGCACCATTGCCGGATTGGGTGCGATTACACCGGCTTCGGGCAGCGTCGGTCCTGTGGGTGCTCTTGTCATCGGCCTTGCTGCTGGCGCGGCTTGCTTTTGGGCAAGCACTTCGCTGAAACAAAAATTGGGCTACGACGACTCTCTCGATGTCTTTGGCGTTCACGGCATAGGCGGCATTATTGGCACCCTGCTATGTGGTATTTTTGTCGCCAAAAGTTGGGGCGGTCAGGGATTGGCCGAGGGCGTGACCATCGGCAGTCAATTTCTGATTCAACTGAAGGCGGTCATTTTCGCCATTGTTTATTGCGGCGTGGTTTCTTTTGTCTTGCTCAAAATCATCGATGCTGTCGTCGGTCTGCGCGTCTCGCAAGAAGAAGAGACTCAAGGGCTCGATATTTCTCTCCACGACGAGCGGGGCTACAATTATTAGACAGGCGATCGGCGAAGGCCGATCGCGGATCGCCAAACAAAAACAGCGGGTACACACAGTACCCGCTGTTTTATTTTTTTCGTAACTCAATTTCCCACATCGATTTCCCCTACAAAGTGCGTTCACGAGGAGAGATGGTTCCAGCACCTTTCAAGCCAGGCCGTGCCGATCACCATCAGCGCAACCACCACACATCCAAGGCCGAGTGCCAGGTCGGGATATCCAAACAGATAAAAATACCCAACCGCGCCCAACAGGACCGTAAAACCACCGTACAAACCCAGTACAGAACGCGGTGTCCACCCCATGCGATTTAAGCGTTGATACAGATGAAACCGATGCGCCTGCGTGATATTTTCACCGCGAAAAAATCGGCGCGAAAGCGTATATGTTCCATCGTATAAAAAGGTGCCCAAACAAAAAATCACAATCCAGAATGGCACGCCTTCCGATTCTCCCCATATCGCGATCACCCCCAACATCAAACCCAAAAAGTGCGACCCGACATCGCCCATAAAAATCCGTGCGGGAGGAAAATTAAAAAACAAAAATCCCAGAGCCGACCCCGCAAGCACAAAACAGACAGGTGCCAGACTCGGAAAAAAAGAAAGGGCCAAACCCGCGATCAAACCGCTCACCAAACATCCTTCCACACCCGCAATGCCATCCAGGCCGTCCATAAAATTGTAAATATTCTGCACCCCTACCAGCCACAAAAATGTCAGTGGCATCGCAGCCCACGACAAATGCAACGCCCCCCCAATGGGCAGGTCAATGCGATGGAGCACCGCGCCGCCGCCGATCAAAACGAGGGATGCGCCGCATTGAATCGCCAACTTTGCCATGCGACCCAGGGGGCGGATCTCGTCGTACACCAACACGCAGAGAATTGCCGCGCCAATACTCAGCGCGGGCCAAATTGGCGGCAGTGGAAAAAACAGCCCGCCACAAGCCAGTGTCGCGCCCGTTCCCAACAGAATGCCCAACCCGCCCAGCGTGGGCACGGGCCGAATATGCGCGCTGCGTTCACCGGGCACATCCAGAACTCGCCAGCGCAAAATCACCGCGCAGATGCACGCGGTGATCACCGCAGACACAGCACCGAAAAAAGTAAATACAACCCAATCTCGCGCCACAGTTGATCCCATTCCCGTAAAAGCTTCGCTGTGCAACATCCCTATACGATATGCAAATTCGCGTTGCAATTCAACTTGATATATCCACCGGAGTCCTGTATTTTCCACAGTGACAAATCAGCCGCAAACACACAGAGAAAGGATCGAGATGAAAATTGTCTTACACCCCCCCGTTGATGAAGCACTTTGCCAACAGGTTCGAGACACGGTTCCCGATGCCGAAGTTGTGATGGCCGATCATCGCACGGCCATTGACGCTGTCGCAGATGCCGAGATTATCTTTGGGTCTTTTACGCGCGAAATGGTGCGCGCAGCGCCAAATCTCACATGGATTCAATCCACGAGTGCGGGCATGGACAAAGCCCTGATTCCCGAAGTTGCCGACAGCGACATCGTTATTTCCAATGCCAGCGGCGTCCATGCGGTTCAGGTTGCCGAACACGCTTGGGCACTTACCGCAGCTCTCACGCGCGGGCTTCACGTTTCCTTTCGCCATCAACTCGACCACGCATGGAAACGTCCGCCACTTGCCGACCTGTTGGGGGCCACCATTCTCATTGTCGGATTTGGGGGTATCGGTCAATACTATGCACAACTCGCCCAGGGCTATGCCGCGCGTCTGATCGCGCTGGATATTCAGGGCGGTGCCAAACCCGATTATGTCGAGGCGATCTGGGATATGGATCGCCTGGATGAAGGCCTGCAAATTGCCGATGTCGTGTTTATTGCCGTGCCGTACACGCCAGAAACCGAAAAACTCATCAACGCCCGCGCATTGGGCTTGATGAAAAACACCGCGTTTCTGGTCAATACCGCGCGCGGTCCCATCGTTGACGAGGCCGCTTTGGTCGAAGCCCTCAAAAACCGCGAAATCGCCGGTGCAGGCCTGGATGTGTTCGAAAAAGAACCGCTCTCTCCGGACAGCCCGCTCTGGGATATGGAAAATGCCATTGTCACGCCCCATGCGGCCGGCGGTTCCCCCAATCGCCACAACAGAACCGTCGCATTTTTCTGTCAGAATCTGAAACGCTATCTGGCGGGCGAGCCCCTCTTTAACGAAGTCGATAAATCCCTCGGATATCCAAAACGGGAACGCCGCGTCAATTGAGTGAAACATGAAAAAACCCAATATCATCGTCATTCTCGTAGATGACCTGGGCTATTCGGATCTGGGTTCTTATGGCGGTGAGATTCGAACGCCCAATCTGGATCGCCTCTCGGCCAATGGCCTGCGATTTACGCAGAGTTACAACGCTGCCCGCTGTTGTCCTTCGCGGGCTTCGCTGCTCACCGGCCTGTATTCTCACCAGGCTGGCATCGCCAATTTTACGGGAAGAGACCGAACCGCGGATCTGGGGCCAGCCTATTTGGGGCGTTTGAATGACAATTGCGTCACATTGGCCGAGGTCCTCAAAACCGCGGGCTACAACACCTATGGGGTTGGGAAATGGCACGTTGGCGATGAACTCAATCCCATAGACCGGGGATTTGACGAATACTACGGGTTTGTCAAGGGTCACAGCGCGCCCCAATGGGAACAGGGCCATTATCATCGCTATCCCGAATCCCAAACGCCCGAACTTTCTTTTCCCTCTGATGCGTTTTACGCCACAGAAGCCTTCAACGATTACGCCATAGAATTTATCACTCAGGCGCGGCAAAACGATTCGCCGTGGTTCCTCTATCTCGCCCACTCGGCTCCGCATTTTCCCTTACACGCGCCGGCAGAAACCCGCGATTCATATCTCGATATTTACCGTCGCGGTTGGGATGTGTTGCGTCGAGAACGCTATGCGCGTCAAAAGAAATCCGGTCTGGCAACAGAGAACTGGCAGTTCACCGCGCGTTCTATTGTCCCCATCGAAGAAAATGCCGCCATAGCAAATGGGTATGGCGGCAAACAGAATCCCGCGTGGGCGGATCTGCCGGATGATCGGCGGGCGGATCTCGCCTACCGCATGGCGGTCTTTGCCGCGATGGTCGAGCATGTCGATCGCGGCGTTGGCAGAATAATCGACCGTTTGGAAAAAACCGGGGCGTTGGATAACACACTCATCCTATTTACGACCGACAATGGCGCGTGTTACGAATGGGGACCTTTTGGATTTGACGAGCGCAGCAGGCTGGGGGTCACCCATCTCCACACGGGATCGGATCTCGAAAAGGTGGGCGGGCCGGGCACGTATCACGCTGTGGGCAGCGCGTGGTCATGCCTGAGCAATACGCCGTTGCGGATGTACAAACACTATAACCACGAAGGCGGAAATTGCAGTCCATTCATTGCCCATTGGCCCCAAGGAATCAAACAGCCCGACCAGTGGGTTCGCACCCCCATACATCTGTTCGACATCATGCCGACGCTGTGCGAAATTGCCGAAGCCAAATATCCCGAAACGCACAAGGACGAACGCATCCACCCGCAAGAGGGAATGAGCCTCGTACCGGTGTTCAATGGACAAAATTTACCCGAGCGCAGTCTGTGTTTTGATCACTTTGATGCCAGTGCCATACGCAGGGGAAGATGGAAATTGTTGCGGGGAAATACCCGGTATCCCAACAGAGATTGGGCACTTTACGATATGGAAAGAGATCGCTGTGAAACCCGCGATCTATCAGGGGCATATCCGGAACTGGCAAAGGCGCTCGAGCGGGAATGGACCGAGTGGGCGGTCCGCGTCAAAGTCCATCCTTATTATCAAGAGGTGACAAAATGAACATCACCCAATTTACCATGGAAGAGGTGCGCTGCTTTGCCGGACACCAGCAATTTGACATTCGGCCCCTGACTTTTTTGGTGGGTGAAAACAGCACCGGCAAGACGACAATGCTGGCGTGTTTCCAGGTCTTGGCAAATTATTTGACTGATGGAGAAATAGATTTTAATGCAGAGCCTTATTCAATGGGCATCTTTAAGGATATTGTCAGAAACAGCACAAAAAGGGAAAAAGCTTTTAAGCTGGGATTTGTTTTTGGCGGTCGTGAAAATGTCGAATATACCGTTGAATTTGTACAAAAAAAGGATGGATTTGAACCCGCCCTCAAGTCAATGACAATCAAATTCACGGATGGGGAGATCGCTTTTAAGATTAGAGATAGCGTGAAAGGTGGTATGCGTTTAGCTGACTTTGATAAAAAACAAAATCACTATCATGTTGATGTTGATCACCGTGTTGATCTTGTTCGGTATAAGCCCTTATTGCATCTGTATCGTTTGATTCGCAGGGAAACAGAGCAATCTGAAGGCAGTGATGCGTTAGAGAACAAAAAAAAGGACAGAGGCATTCTGGAAATTATGGACCACATATCCGCATTTAGTACATCGCCGATCCGCTCACGCCCTAAACGGACTTATGATCCGACCCGGGAATTTTATGACCCCGAAGGGAGTGATGTGCCGATGCGTTTGATGCGGACAGAAGCGATGAAAAGAGACGAAGGGGAAGGGTTGAAACATCAGTTGATCGCATTTGGCGAGCGTTCGGGATTATTTCAGAACATAAAAATTAAAAACCTCGGCGGATCCATGGGCGACCCATTCCAACTAAAAGTCAAGGTGAGAGGCCCCAGTTCCAATATCATGGATGTCGGCTACGGTGTCAGTCAAATTTTGCCGATTTTGGTGCGTATTTTAGATCCTAATATTTCTCGCCGTAGAGGATCGAGACGAACCTTCTTATTTCAACAGCCAGAATTCCATCTTCACCCAAAGGCGCAGGCGCAGCTCTCTTCTTTGCTGGCTAAATTGACGAGCCAGGGCAGACAATCGTTCATCGTTGAAACGCATAGCGACTACTTGGTTGACCGCGCGCGCATTGAAATTCGGAAAGGCAACATCAACCCCGAAGATGTGTCGTTGATATATTTGGAACCCAAGGGACGCGTTGTCAATGTACATAATATCCATTTTGATAAGATGGCGAATATGATTGGCGTGCCAACTCATTACAGAGGTTTTTTCACGGAAGAATACCGCCGGCTCATGGGTTTTGAGGATTAATTTTATGTGTGTTATTCTGGACGCCAATATGTTTGGTGAATTTAAGGATCAGGGCAATGAGGATATGCAGCCCGTGTGGAATTGGTGAAAAAAAAGAATGGCAAAATAGCTTATTCCAATACCGGGAAATTTAAAGAAGAATGGGAAAAAGGGGAAGTGACCGATTTGATAAAACTACTCCAACAAACCGGAAAACTCAAAGAGACGCCCGCTCAAGATGTAAAAAAAGAGAATGAACTGAAAAAAAAATAGAATCAGATGACGAGCATATTATTGCATTAGCCCTTGTGGCAAATGTAAAAGTATTGGTCTCTAGAGACACGGCATTGCACCGGGATTTTAAGAATCCCACTCTGGTCGGCGGCAAAGTGTATCAAAAGAAAACACATTCACGCCTGCTGACCAGAGATACTTGTCCTTAATTGACCATCTGATGTTACGCACGTTGCTTGCTTGTCCCATAGCTTAGGATGATAAACCAGCGTGTGTTGCCCCGATGCGTTGACCACACCAATGCCTTCGGCGACTTCTTTTTTGCTTGCCGAAAAAAGAAGCCCGCGGGGTACCTGTCTGCCCTGTCTGCCTACCTGAGGTAGGCAGACAGGCTTGCACAGCGCAAATCGCTTTTGTAGCAGCACGACATACATGCACTGACCTTCAAAGTGGATTGCCAACTGGGTATGGGGTGCAAGACGGACTTGTGCGCTGTGCGTGCTGGCTTTGGGTGATGGTTTTTAGTGATGGTTTTTAGTGATGGTTTTTAGTGATGGTGCATTGTGTGGCTTCTCTGAATACTGCGTAACATCAGTGACCATGTGGGAGGGGCAACTGATCGCTAATTGCTGACCCCTGACTGCTGTTTCTCGAGGTCTTCGTTTATGAAAATTATCATCCTCTCGACGCTTGGCGCACTCGTTCTGCTCGGCGTGGGTGTGTACATTGTGTTGCACGTTTCTGAGCGCGTCAAAATTGAAGGCAAATCCTTCTTTCGTCTCGAAGGTCGGTGGCTCTACGGCTTTTTGGGCTACGCCTCTGTCACTGTGACCAGCTTTTTGATCCTGGTCTTGCAAACCTCCCTCACGCAGCAAGCGCGAATACTTGAAAACACGCAAGCGCGGTCCCAGCAAACACTCACGGCTTTTCGCACGCAACTCGGCGAACAAACCGACCGTCTCATGGCCCAAATCATGGAAAAAGCCGATCTGACTGCATCTGAAGTTGAGGTGCGCGGCAAACTGTCCAATGAGATCGCACACCATCGACGCACACGGACAGAACGCGATGCTGCACGCGACCAATTGCACCTCACACGAGGCAACTTAAATCGGGAAACCCAGGCGCATCTGGCGTATCGGGACAGCCTCAACACCGAGAGATCGCTTCACGCAGCGACCAAAAATCAACTCGCGCGCGAGGAAGAACAGCACGCAACAACCCGCGACCGATTGCAAAACACGCGACAAAGTCTCGACCGCGCAAACGAGCAGCTAAATGGACAAGAGCGTCAGATCGAAGACCAGAATCGCCTGATCACGGCGCTGAGAAACGACCTCAAACGCGCCCAGGACAATGCCAGCAAAGCACTCCAAACGCTCGAAACAACTGCCAAACGCCTCGTGAAACAATCCAGCGACCATCAGCAAGCACTGATGATTCTTCAGGCCACAGCCGATTCTCTGTTTCTAAAAGCATTCAAACGCCCCCGAGAATAGACGGAGCGGTGTACAACTGCGACGCTTCATCAGCAGTTCATCAACGGAATGGCGTACCTGTCTGCCATGAGCAACGCGACAGGCAGGCAACGCCGAGAAGCAAGTCATAGACGAATCAGCGAATAGGAGAAAACACGCTATGAACCGCAAAATTCTATTTCCCATCCTCGTCCTGCACATCGGTGTGCTAGGGGCTTATGCGCTTGTCAAAAGCAAGGAGGTCGTGCAGACCCAACCGCCAGCAGTGTCTCTTCCGCTCGTGCGCGTTCAAAGCGTTTCTCTCACGGACTTTCAGCTCGTGGTTGCGGCTCAGGGCACGGTTGTCCCGCGCACGGAAAGCACGCTCGTCGCACAGGTTGCAGGTCAAATCATCGGCGTGTCGCCCGGGTTTGTCAATGGGGGATTTTTTGAACAAGGCGAGGTTTTGCTCACCATTGACCCGCGCGATTACGAAGTCGCCATTGCCCAGGCAGAGGTTCAGGTGGCGCAGGCGAGGTTGCGATTGGCGCGCGAAGAAGAGGAAGCCGCACTTGCCCGCGACGAATGGAAACGCGTCGGCAGTGGCGAGGCAACCGACTTGGTTTTGCGCGTGCCACAACTCGCCGAAGCGCGCGCCATCCTCGCGGCTGCCAACGGCGCGCTTGCCCGCGCGCGCCTCAACCTTGAACGCACGCAAATCAGAGTGCCGTATCCCGGACGCGTGCGCGTCAAGAACGCGGATGTGGGGCAATACGTCACCCCCGGTTCACCCGTGGGCCGCGTTTACGCGGTGGACTATGCCGAAGTGCGACTGCCCGTGCCCGATGATCAACTCGCTTATGTGGATGTGCCCCTGTCCTTTCGCCATCTGCCCGATGCCAATACAGGCCCCGATGTGCGCTTTCACGCCACGTATGCCGGGCGGAAACACACCTATATGGGCAACATCGTGCGCGTTGAAGGCGAGATCGACCCGCGCTCTCGCATGGTCACGCTCGTCGGGCGGGTAGATAACCCGTACCATCAGCGCGATCCCGAGCGCCCCCCATTGGCCGTGGGGATGTTTGTCACGGCAGATATCCTCGGGCATCGCGCAAAGGACGTCGCGGTCATCCCGCGCGTTGCCCTGCGCGGCAAAAATCGCGTTCTCGTGGTGAAAGACAATCGCCTCTATTATCGCATCATTGACATCCTGCGCGCGGACGCGGAAAAAGTCGTTGTTAGAAGCGGTCTCAAATCGGGCGAACTCCTTTGCATATCGCCACTCGACACGGTCGTCGATGGCATGCGCGTCCGCACCGCCACCCTATCGGACCCAGAGATCCATGACCTGACGCGCGGTGGAGGTACACAATGAAAAATGCCATTGAGTGGTTTGCCCGAAACAGCGTGGCGGCCAACTTGCTGATGGTGCTGATCATGGGCGGGGGTCTTTTTCTCGTTTCCAGCATTCGCCTGGAAGTCTTTCCAGAGTTTTCGTCGGACGTGATCAATATTTCCATGGTCTATCGGGGTGCTGCTCCCGAGGAAGTCGAAGAAGCCATCTGCGTGCGTATTGAAGAAGCCGTGCAGGGTCTGGACGGGATTGACCGCATCACGTCCACGGCATCGGAGAACAGAGGAACGGTCAACATCGAAGTCGAGTCCGGCACTGATTTGCGAACATTGCTCGACGATGTCAAAGCCCGCGTGGATGCCATCACCACATTTCCGGCAGAAACGGAAAAGCCCATTATCCGGGAAATCACCAACCGCCGCCAAGTGATCAATATTGCCATCTCGGGGCCAGCCGATGAGCAAACCCTCAAAACAATTGGCGAGCAAGTCCGAGATGATATTGCGACCCTGCCCGGCATCACACAGGTCGATCTCGCGAGCGTGCGCCCGCATGAAATCGCCGTTGAAGTCTCGGAAAACGACCTGAGACGTTATGGCCTCACCTTTGACGAAATCGCCACGGCCATCCGGCGTTCCTCTCTCGACCTGCCCGGCGGCGGCATTCGCACACAAAGCGGCGAAATTTTGTTGCGAACCAAGGGGCAAGCCTATCGCGGGCAAGCATTTGAATCGCTCGTCTTGCGTACTCGGCCCGATGGCACGCACCTGCGACTCGGGGATGTGGCGACGGTGATCGACGGGTTTGCAGAAACCGATCAGTCTGCCCAATTTGACGCGGAACCCACCGCGATTGTCCAGGTTTATCGCGTGGGGGATCAAAATGCCCTGCACATCACCGAAAAAGTCAAAGCCTATATCGACGAAGCGCAGGCGCGCATGCCCGATGGCATCAAACTCACGGTGTGGGCAGATTTTTCTCGCATTTTAAGCGGGCGTCTAGATCTCATGCTACGCAATGGACAGATGGGCTTTGTCCTCGTCTTTATCGCGCTGACGATGTTTTTGCGTTTGCGACTCGCGTTTTGGGTCGCTTTGGGCATTCCCATCTCATTCCTCGGCGCGATTGGCCTGATGCCCTTTCTCGATGCGTCCATCAATCTCATCTCGCTCTTTGCATTTATCGTGGTGCTCGGCATTGTGGTGGATGACGCGGTCATCGTGGGTGAAAACATCTATCGCCACTATCAGATGGGCAAACGCGGGGTGCGCGCGGCCATTGACGGCGCGCGCGAGGTCTATGTCCCCGTGGTCTTTGCCATCCTCACGTCCATTGCGGCGTTCTCGCCCTTGCTCACTGTTGAGGGCAACATGGGAAAAATTATGAAACTCATTCCGCAGATCGTCATTCTCACCCTCATCTTTTCGCTCATCGAATCGCTCTTTATTTTGCCGGCGCACCTCGCGCACGCCAAAATAGGTCGAGAGGGCGATGCCCCTCAAAAACGCACTCTGGCGAGCCTGTGGCAGCGTTTTCAGGATCGCGTGTCCAATGGCTTGCTCGCGGTTATCAACCGCTATTACCGCCCCTTCCTAGAATGGGCACTTCAATGGCGGTATTTGACCCTCGCCTCGGGCATTGCCGCGCTCTTGCTCAGCGCGGGCCTCGTGGTCGGTGGGTGGATCAAATTCGTCTTTTTTCCCAATATTGAGGCCGACAATGTCGTGGCGCTGATCACCATGCCCCAGGGCACGCCCGCGGAGGTCACGCAACGCGCGGTGCGCCGCCTCGAACAATCCGCGCTTCGGCTCAAACGCGAGATCGAAGGCGATAAACTGGGCGCGGTCTTTCGCCACGTTCTCGCATCGGTGGGGGAACAACCCTTTCGCGCAGCGCAAAATCAGAACGCGGGGGGCAATGCCGAATTTTCATCGGCACATTTGGGCGAAGTCAACATCGAACTCGTGCCTTCGGAAGACCGCCACATCGGCAGCGAGGAGATCGCCAAACGCTGGCGCGAACTCAGCGGCGCCATCCCCGATGCAGTGGAACTGACCTACGCATCCTCGCTATTTTCAACCGGGGAGGCGATCAACATCCAGTTCTCAGGCCCTGACTACGGTGAACTGCGCGAAGTCGCGGAAAAATTCAAGCGCGAATTGGGTGACTATCCCGGCGTCTTTGACATCTCGGATTCCTTTCGCTCGGGCAAACGGGAAGCGAAGCTCTCCCTCACGCGGCAAGCCGAAACCCTGGGCATCACCCTGTCTGACCTCGCGCGCCAAGTCAGGCAGGCGTTTTACGGCGAAGAAGCACAGCGCATTCAGCGCGGGCGCGACGACATTCGCGTGATGGTGCGCTATCCCGAATCAGAACGCCGCTCTCTCGGCAATCTCGAAGACATGCGGATTCGCACGCGCGGCAGTGGCGAAGTGCCCTTCTCAATTGCCGGGCGGGCCGAACTCGGCCGGGGATATGCGTCCATTCGCCGCGCGGATCGCCAAAGGGCTATCAATGTCACCGCAGAGGTGGATCAAAGCATCGCCAATGCAAACGCGATACTCGCGGATGTCACGCGCGCGGTCTTGCCCCAAATCCTGGCCGAACATCCCCGCGTGCGCTATGGTTTTGAAGGCCAGCAAAGACAACAGGCCGAAACCCTGAGCGACATGCTCGATAGCTTTGCCATCGCGCTGCTCATCATCTATATCCTCCTCGCGATTCCCTTCAAATCCTATACCCAACCCCTCATTGTGATGAGTGCCATCCCCTTTGGGATCGTCGGGGCGATTTGGGGCCATGTCATGCTCGGGTTTGATCTCACCATTCTCTCGGGATTTGGCATTGTTGCCCTCACGGGCGTTGTGGTCAACGACAGTCTGGTCATGGTCGATTTCATCAACAAACAGCGCGGGCAGGGGCACGCGCTTTCCGTTGCCATCCGAGAAGCGGGCACTGTTCGTTTTCGTCCCATTCTCCTCACATCCCTCACGACATTTCTCGGGCTCACACCCCTGCTGTTTGAAAAAAGCCTTCAGGCGCAGTTCCTGGTGCCCATGGCCATCTCGCTGGGTTTTGGCGTTCTCTTTGCCACGGTCATCACGCTGTTGCTCGTCCCCATCACCTACAACATCCTCGAAGATCTCATTACCTGCTTCTACCGCATCATCGGTCGAGAACGGGGAGCGTTTCGCGCGGACCTGCATCGCGCAGCAGAATGATCACATATCAAAAAAAAAGCCGGTTGCAAAAGCAATCGGCTTTTTTTGTCAGTTGGATTTCATGGTGTCCGCGTGCGATATTCGTTTGCCTTCACTTGGCCCCGATGGTATCCCCGCGAAACATCGGGGCATCACCGTATCAAATTGGCATTATGTCTGTCCGCCGTACCGATTGAATTGACAACCCTCGCCGATACCCGTACATTGTGCCCGTCGCGTTTTAGAGGTCTTTTTTTGGATTACTGCGCTGGGGTGTTGGGCGCAAAAAAACTGCGCCCGGCGCGCCTGCCCGGCTCGTCTGCCCTCCCTATCGGCAGGCGAGGCGACTGATCGCGGACGCAATCTGCGCGTTAAGCCCTAGAGGCTATTGGGCTGAGTGGCCCCTCTTGCCTCTTATTTATTTAAAGGATAGCCAATGGCCTCGCCAAATGTCATCTTTATTTTGACCGATGATCAGGGCCCTTGGGCTGCCGGATGTTATGGCAACCCAGAAATCCGCACCCCGAATATCGACCGCATTGCCGCCACGGGCATTCGCTTCGACAATTTCTTTGTCACCATCCCCGTGTGCTCGCCTAGCCGCGCGTCTTTTCTCACCGGGCGCATACCCTCACAGCACGGCGTACACGATTGGATCCGCGAAGGCAACACGGGGCCAGATGCAGCCTCGTATCTCCAGGACGAAATATGCTATACCGACATCCTGGCCGAACACGGTTGGACATGTGGGCTGTCGGGCAAGTGGCACTTAGGCAACAGCACCTTGCCCCAGCACGGGTTCTCGCACTGGTTTGCCCACGAAAAAGGCGGGGGGCCGTACAACGACGCCAAACTGGTACGCAACGGCGAACTCGTCACGGTGCGCGGGTACGTCACCATCGCCATCACAGACGATGCCCTTGCATTCATTGACCGTCACGCGGAAGACGACCATCCCTTTTACCTCGGCGTTCACTACACCGCGCCCCACAGTCCGTGGAGTGGACATCCCCAAGACATTGTCGATTCCTACGACGATTGTCCATTCAAATCCTGCCCACAAGAAGACCCGCATCCCTGGGCGGGTGGCTTGAGCGGCAATTTGGGCAACCGCGAAAGCCTCAAGGGTTATTTTGCTGCGGTTACGGCGATGGACTATGACGTGGGGCGCATTCTCGACAAAATTGAAAACAAAGGGATTCGCCACAACACCCTCGTTGTGTTCACGTCCGACAACGGTTTTTCCTGTGGTCATCACGGCTTTTGGGGCAAGGGCAATGGCACGCGGCCCTTAAATATGTATGAAAATTCCATCAAAGTGCCCTTCTTAGCCAGCCATCCCGGCGTCATCCCCGAAGGCGGGGTTCAACCAGCCATGGCCTCGGGATACGATTTTATGCCCACCCTGCTCGATTATCTCGACCTGCCCTTACCCGAAGGCCGCAACTATCCCGGGCAATCTTTCCTCGCCGCGTTGAAAGGCGAAGAAGACACCGGGCGCGACAATGTCGTTATCTATGACGAATACGGCAGCACGCGCATGATCCGCACTGCCGAATGGAAATACGTACACCGCTATCCCAACGGCCCCAACGAACTTTACGATTTGCGGAACGATCCCGACGAACGCAGCAATCTCGTCAATGACAACGCGCACGCCCACCGCATCAAAACGATGAAAACGCAGATGGAAACGTGGTTTGCGACCTATACCATTCCCGACAAAGACGGACGCGATTACACGGTCAGCGGCGGCGGGCAACTTCGGCCCATTGGTCGAAACTGGGAAGACGAGCGCAGACCGTTTGCGTGAAGACCGGATCAGTGCCCAGGACTGCTTGTTGGCAGACAGGAGCAGGCAGGCGACAGGTAGGGGCATTGCACTCTGCACTCGCCATAGGAGGGACAGAAAAATGTTCAAGAGCTATCTGAAAACCGCGATTCGCAACCTCGCCCGATACCGCGTGTACTCGGCGATCAACATCATCGGCATTGCGATTGGCCTCGCGTTCTGCATCCTCACGTTCCTCTTTGTGCAAAACGAATGGACTTATGACACCTTTCACGAAAACGCGCACCGCATCTATCGGGTTTATGTGCAGGGCAAATACAAAATTCGCGGTGTGACGCCAGACCCCCTCGGGCCGGCACTAACAGAAGCATTTCCAGACATGCAGACTGTTCGTTTCAGGTCTGTCAGGGGAAAAATTGGTACAGAAGACCGCGCTTTTCAAGCGAAGGTGGGGTTCACCGATCCCAACTTCCTCGAAATTTTTTCTTTTTTAGTCATTCATGGCGACGTTGCTCGAGCCCTTCACGACAAGTATTCCGCGCTCATAACGGAAAAAACCGCGCGGAAGTATTTCAACAATGCCAATGTGGTCGGGGAAGTCCTTCCCATTCAGCGCGGAGAAGAGGTTCAAAATTACACCATCACGGGCATTGTAAAAAATGTGCCCAAAAACTCCACGCTTCAATTTGACGTGCTATTGCCGTTTGAACCCATGAGATTCTCGAGTACTTCGATGCGAGCCCCAAACCAATGGAATCTCTACTATCTGGATACTTATATGATGCTTCCTCCAAATGTAGATCCGAACAGTCTGGAACAGCAATTTGCCAGATATGCCAAAGTTTGGTGGGGGGAAAAGAGCGAGAACCAAATCAAACTCCAATCCTTTACGCAAATGCACTTCGATCAAAACATATATGTAAAAGATCGAAGCAATCCCGTTTATGGATACACTTTGTCGGGCATTGCCGTGCTGGTGCTGTTTATCGCCTGTGTCAACTTCACGACCTTGACCATTGGGCGGCAGGCATCGCGGGCGCGCGAAGTGGGCTTGCGAAAAGTGGTTGGCGCGAAACGCATGCAGATCGCAAAACAATTTATCGGGGAATCGGTCTTGCTCATTGTCATCGCGCTCATCGCCGGCATTGGCCTATCCGCACTCGCTTTGCCAACATTCAACAATCTGGCCGGGAAGTCCCTGTCTTTGAGCGATGGTTTCAATGTCACAACCCTCGCGTTTCTCGTTCTTTTGGTCAGCCTCGTTGGCCTCACCGCAGGGGGATATCCCGCGTTTATCCTGTCCCGATTGCAGCCAACTCAAATCATCACGAGCAGATTGCAAATTAAAACGGGCAATCGCTTGGGCAAAGTCTTGGTCATTTTTCAGTTTGCCCTTTCGATATGTTTGATCATCACCACCCTGATGATGGGCAAGCAACTCGCTTTTTTGCGTAGCAAACCCTTGGGGTATGAGACCGAGCACGTCGTCGCCATTTCGACCCATGCACTGAGACAAGAAAACAAAACCCTACCAACCGTTTTTCGGGATGCCTTGCGGTCTCTTCCCGCGATGATCAGCACAACTTGGCTCAATCACAAGCTAAACAACAATGTGAGTTACTCAACTGTGGTCACTTATCAAGGAAGTCCAGAGCAAACCGTTGAAAACATTTCGATTGATTACGATCTGTTCAAAACGCTTGATATGACACTCGTTGCAGGTCGAGCATATTCCGAAGAATTTCCAACCGATGGCAAAGAATCGATCATGGTCAACGAGGCACTGGTCGAAAAATTCGGGATAGAAGACCCCATTGGCAAGACAATCAAAAGCGGAACGCGATTCCAGACCATCATTGGCGTTGTTCAGAATTTCCATTTTCGCTCTCTGCATCACAAAATTGAACCCGCCATTCTGCGCCTCTCTACAATTAAATCGCGCTTGTTGGTTCGCATTCATCCCGAGAATGTGCCGGGCACCATTGCATTTATCAAAGAACAGTGGGAAAAAGTCGCGCCCAACCAAGCATTCAGATTTTCATTTTTCGATGACGACTTAGACAAACAATACAAAAAAGAAGAACGCTGGAACCTGATGGTTCAATACGCCACGGGATTTGCTATTTTCATCGCTGGACTGGGCGCGTTTGGGCTGGCGGCATTGGCCACTGCCCGACGCACTAAAGAAATTGGGATTCGCAAAGTCTTGGGCGCGTCGCAGGCTCAAATTCTATCGCTGCTCTCGCGGGAATTTGTCCTCTATCTCGCCCTTGCGAGCCTCATGGCATTTCCCATCGCGCATTACGCGACCAATCAATGGTTGCAGACCTTCGCGTACCGCGCGGCATTGGGTGTTGGGACATTTTTGCTGGGCAGCCTTGTGCTATTTCTCGTGGTGGTCACAACAGTTGCTCTGCAGGCCCTCAAAGCGATACGCGCAAATCCGGCAGATGCCCTGCGGTATGAATAGGAGAATTGATGACTGGGCCGATGTGGTGGCACTGGGAACTGGAAATAACACCACATGTTGAAAAACGAATGGAAGAAAGAAATTTCACTGAAATTGATTTGAGAGACATGCTAGATCGCGTGTTTGAGCCAGATGAAATCGAAGTCCGGTATATGATTCAAACGCGCACATCGTCGAGACGATTGGATAATTATTGTTGAGCCAGATGAAGAGGATCGCTTATTGGTGGTTATCACCGCTTTTCTCATTTGAGGTGGCACATGAAAGCGCGATATTTGGGAGTGACATTTCGCAAGGGTAGGCCCCTTGCAGCCTATTTGTATTTGCCGCGAGAATCCGGTGCTAAGAGTGCCAGGACAGAGCTTATGGGATCGGGTCTGCTCGTGGATTATCAGGCTGATGGTCGTCCAATTGGGTTAGAGATTACGGCACCGCGCGAAGTTACATTGGATCAGATCAATGGTATTCTCGACCAATTGAATTTACCCTTATTGGATCCTCAAGAATTGGCCCCCTTACAAGCGGCATAGGACATCGGAGGATGATATGAACGAAAAATTGGCGATTTATGGCGGGGAGAAAACGCGGACTGCGCCCTTTCCCACCCGCGCGCCGTTTGGCACAAAGGAAGAGGAATTGTTGTTGAAGGCGGTACGCAGTCAAAATTTGTTTGGCAAGAGCGGCACGTATGTCGCGGATTTTGAACGGCAGTTTGCCGAATTTTACGGCATGGGGTATGCACAGAGTTCGACGAGTGGCACCGCGGCCATCCACCTGGCGGTGGGGGTTGTCGATCCCGAGCCAGGCGACGAGATCATCACCGCGCCCATTACGGATCCGGGCAGTGTGATGCCGATTTTGATTCAAAATGCCGTGCCCGTGTTTGCCGACGTCGATCCCCTGACGATGAATATGACCCCCGAATCCATTGAAGCCAATATCACGGATCGCACGCGCGCAATCATTCTCGTGCATTTGTTTGGCCGCCCCTGCAATGTCGAAGATGTGGTGAAAATTGCGGAAAAATACCACCTCACGCTGATTGAAGATTGCAGCCAATGTCACGCCACCAAATACAAAGGGCGCTATGTGGGCACGTTTGGGCAGATGGGTTGCTTTAGCCTGCAACAGTCCAAACACATGACCACGGGCGATGGGGGGATGACGGTCACTCATGATGCAGAAACCCATATTCGCCTCAAGTTGTTTTCCGACAAGGGATGGGACTATAAATATATGGGCGAGCGCGATCACGCGTTTGTGGCGCCCAACTATCGCATGACCGAGATGCAGGGCGCGGTTGGGCTGGCGCAGTTGGAAAAGGTGCGCGGCGTGGTCAAACGACGCCATGACTTGGGCGCGTTGCTGTGTGACCTGATCGCGGACGCGCCGGGTGTAAGGCCGATTCCCCCTGAAGACGACCGCGAAGTTTCGTGGTGGAATTTCGTTTTTCACGTCACGGGGCACGATCCCGATGAATTTTGCAACGCGGTGCGAGCCGAAGGCGTATCCATGGGCGCGCATTATATCAAAGAACCGATTTTTATGCGCGGGAATTATCTGACTGAAAAACGCACCTACGGCAACAGCGGATTTCCCTTTCACCACGGCGTGACGAGCCGCGAGTATCACTATGTTCCAGAACTCGTTCCGGGCGCGGTACAGGCATTGCGTACTGTGGTTGTGTGGGGACTTCACGAGCACCTCGACGAAAGCGATATTCGCGATGTCGCAAACGCGATCAACAAAGTCGCAAACGGACTGGACGAATAGAGGATTCCAAATGTTTTGTACCCCATGGTCTTATTTCAGGGGCATTGTTGCGGGCATGCTCTGTGTTTTGGCTTTTTGGGCTTGTGGGAGCACGCCTCCGTCAGGGCCGACGCCGGGAGAATCCAATCCAGAACCGGTGCCAGGAGGCCCTGGACGAATCGCGTATTTGAGGCAAAACCTGCAAACGGGTAGTTTTCATCTCCACATCGTAGATCCCGACGGTAAAAACGCGGTCAATCTCAATCCCATAGACGACTTGGCCGCATATTCCGGGCAGTCGTGGGCACCCGATGGCAGGCAACTCGCGTTTGCGTCTAACCGAAGTGGCAATGCCAATTTTAATATCTTTGTTATGAATGCCGACGGCAGCAATATCCGCAGTGTGGTTGAAGATTCGGGTGGCGATTTTGCATCGTCGTGGTCGCCCGATGGACAGAAAATTCTCTATCAGGCATGGCGAAGCGAAGAGACATTTTGGGATATTTATGTGGTCAATATTGACGGGTCTGGTGAACGGGTGCTGATCCATACGGATATGGAAGAGCAATTGCCCGTGTGGTCGCCCGATGGGTCTCAAGTTGCCTATCAGGCAGGACATCGCGGGCGGGGGATCGATATTTATGTGGCCAATGCCGATGGGACGGGCGCGACGCGTTTGACCGATGGCAGCGGCGCCTTGCATGCGGCACCTGCGTGGTCGCCCGATGGGACGCAGATCGCGTTTGAATCCAACCGCCACCAAGGCCCGTCAATGGGCGGCAGAACGCCCTTGGCGCAGTACGAGATTTACGTGATAGATCGGGACGGTTCCAATATGCGCCGCCTCACATTTTCCCAACCCCTCGAGGCCGTGCGTTTTCCCACGTGGTCGCCCGACGGGAAGCAAGTGGCGTTTGAATTTCACAATTTTGCAACGGATTTGATCCAGGGGTTTTCGACCATTATGGTGATGCATGTCGATGGGTCCCATGCGTATGCCATTCCCGATATCCCCATCGGCGCGCGCTTCCCGCGCTGGTCGCCCGTGCCGTAAACGCGACCTGAACCACGGGTCGGACATTTTTTTTATCACAACGCGGCTGAAAGCAGAACGCCATCCCGTTGTCAACGCGCGATTGCGAGACTTTTTGCCGGATTGATTATGGGCGAATCCACGAACACCTTATGGGGTTTTACGGGCGCGCGGTTGCGCCTGATGGTCGTGCGCGGCTTTCAAGTGCTGGTGCTGGTGGTGCCGTTGATATTTTCGTCAGCTATTCAAGACTATGGCACGCCCAAGCTGATTTTTGCCGAAGTGTTGATTATAATACTCGCAATTTTGTGGTTGTTGAGCATGGTTTTAGACGGCGAGGTGTCGATTGTCGATACACCGTTGTACTATGCGTTTTTGGGGTTGTTGGCAATCGGTTTTATTTCTCTGTTTTTGGCGCATAACATTTTTCAGGGCCTGGACATTTTGTTTCGACAGGCCTGTTTTTTCGCGCTTGCTGTTTTGGTATTTCACACGGTGAAGACCCGCGATCAGATTGAGAAAATCACAGGTACTATGGTGTTGACGGGCGGAATTGTTGCGATAATTGGATTGTCACAGCACAATGGCATTTACGGGTTTGGGTACCCCGACCGAATGCCCGTATCCACCATTGGCAATGTCAACTTTATAGCGCAATATTACAATGTGGTTTTTCCCATTGCGGTTGCCATGCTCTTTGTGGCGCGCGGATTGCGGGCACGGGTGGGGATTGGCGCGGCGTGTTTTTTGATGACGTGTCATCTGGTGGTGTTGGGCAGCCGGGGCGGCTGGATAGGGGCTGTGGCCGCCCTGTCCTTGCTGGCGGGTATGGCGTGGATGCGACACTTTCAGGCCGAACGCCGACTGGTGGATTTCGCGATCCCTTTGGCGATTATCGCGGGATTGGGATGGGCTGTTCACGCCGGGGGAGGGGATGCGCGCGCGCCGGGAAGGGATCGCCACGTGGGGTATTTGGTCGACAAATACTGGGATAAGATGGCAGACCGGGTTGAAGACGCCATTCAATTGGAAGACAATTCTAGCTTGCAGCGCGTGAACTTGTGGCGCGATACGGTGCGGCTCATTTTTGATCGGCCTTTTTTGGGTGTGGGTCTGGGCAATTATGAGTTTTCGATTCCCCGGTTTATGAGTCGAGAAAGTCTGGCGGTGAAACAGCGCATGGAACGCGGTGGTCGAGAGTTGATGGCATTTAGTGCCCACAATGAATATTTGGAAGTGTGGGCAGAAATGGGATTGCTCGGCCTGCTCGCGTTTGGCATTTTGTTGTTTCAAATCGGGGGGGCACTGGTGGATTTATTGCGGCGTTATATTCGGGGAGAGGCTTCTTTTTTGGGGGTGGGATTTGCGGCTGCTGTTCTGGCAACCCTCATTCACGCGTGTTTTAGTAGCAATTTGCAACAACCGGCGTCTGCCGTGCATTTTTGGATTGTGGTGGGATTGGTGTGGTCCTTAAAGCTCAATGTTCAACGACGGACCCCTTTGGGGCTTTTGCCCACAGAGGCCCGCAAGGTGTCGGTTGGCCTGATGGTTTTGTGCAGTGTGATGTTGGTTGTCGCCCTGGTTATGGGCACGCGAACAATTGTCGGAGAGGTGTATTATCGCAGGGGTGAACGAGCTTTTCGACAGCAGATGTATGCGGTTGCCGAAGCGTGGTGGCGAGAAGCGGCAGCGCATCGCCCAACGCGATATTATCGCATCTATCAGGCGTTGGGAACGACACTTTACAACCAAGAAAAATGGGATGAGGCCATTGGGGGCTTTCGGCAGAGTCTCATTTATTTTCCCAACAATGCGCGGGTGCATTATCTTTTGGCGCGGGCACTTGTGAAAGCAGGCGATGCTGATGAGGCGGTGGCGCATGGGCAACAGGCCGTGGCACTCAACCCGCTGGTGGCGGATTTTCACACGGGGTGGGGTGAGGCACTGTTTCATTCAGAGCGCAATGCAGAGGCGATAAAAATTTTAGAACAGGCACTGGCGTTACACCCCAACGACGCAGAATTGCAGTGCCTGTTGGGCGCGTCACACAACAAAGCGGGAAATTTGGAGGCTGCCGCATTATTTTATCAACGCGCTTTGCGGGGGGCACCCGATGATGTCGATATATTAAACGGCCTTGCGGTGGTGTACTCTAGGCAGGGAAATTTTGAAGATGCACGCGATATCCTCGCGCGGGTGATCTCGCGATCGCCAGAGGATGCGGACTATCTTTTTAATTTCGCGGGCGTTCAAGTTGGGCTGGGAGATTATACGGACGCGTTAAAAACGCTGGATCTGGTGCTGAGACAAGCGCCCGATTTTGCGCGGGCATATATTGTTCAAGGGCAGGCGTTGGCCTTGTTGGGCAAGGCAGATTCCGCGCGGCAGGCGTTTGAAAATGCGCGGCGGTTGGCGCCCAACGACCCGCAACTCATGCAGATATTGGAGGAGATGGCGTCGGGACGCGCGGGGTCAGATGCCGACCACTGACCACTTTTAGGAGGGGACTTATGAGACGACCAACAGATGGCGAGCGGCGAGCGTGGGAAGACCAGGGGGTGCTATTTTTGGAAGATGCGATTGTGGGAGACGATCTGGCGCGGTTGCAGGCGGCATTTGATCGGTGCGCGGCTGAAGCCAAGCGCGAGTGGTTGGAGGGGATTGCAAAAGGCACGCGCCCGGCCGCGCATTTTGATATTCCAAGTCCATTGGAAAAGGACGAAGTGTTTGTCAATTTGATCGATTATCCGGGTTGGTACGGATTTTTGATGGATTTTGCCGATGAAGACTTGATTTTGCTGGCACCGCAGGTGCGGACATTGCCGGTTTCGCCCATCAGTTATGTGGGGTGGCATCCGGATGTGCCGCATACGACGCCGCTACACATGAAGGTGCAGATTTACATTGAAGATGTACCGGCGGATGGCGGTGCGTTTGGGTATGTGCCGGGCAGCCATAAACCCGACGTCGGGCCGTGTCCCGTGGTTCGCCCCTTTGATTCAATGCCGGGGCACAAGGTGTATCCGGGCAAGGCGGGCGATGCCGTGTTGTTCAATTCTTATGGGTGGCACACGTCGATGGTCAATCGCACGCTGAAGCCGCGCAAGTCGATTATTCTCATTTATGAGAAGTGGAGTAAGGACCGCGTGTCGCCCGACCAATTTGCAGCCATTGCAGATCAATGCACGACGCCAGACCGGAGGCGGTTGTTTAGTTTGGACGAGAGGTAAACCCAGGTCTCAAAACGGGAATTTGATCTATGATTGACGCGCATCTCCACGTTTTTGAAAAGCTCTCGGATGAATTTCCCCGCGAGGTGAGTTCTCAGTGCCCTGCTGATCGCGCAGAGACCGCGGAAAAGTTGCTGGCGGTCATGGCGGACAACGGGGTCGATCAGGCCGTGTTGACGCAGATTGGCGGGGCAGAATTGGCGCACCATCGGTATTTGCAGCATTGCTTAAAGACGTATCCCAATCGGTTCCTAGGGATTGGGTTGATCCCTCGGGATCGTTGGGACGCGCCAGAAGATCACATGGATCGGTTGGCTGCGAATGGGGATATCATCGGGTTTCGGATCAATGAGATTGGCGGGCCTGCCGATCCCCTATCCGAGATGGATGTGAGGACGTTTGCCTCGTATCGCATCTGGAAACACGCGGCAAAAAAAAATTACGTGATGTGGCTTTATATTCGGGCGAGGGACGCGCATCAGGTGGCATTTATGGTGCGGGCATTTCCCGAGATTCGCGCGGTGTTTAACCATCTGATGATGTGCCCGGGCGAGGGGATGTTTTCATGGGATGACGAAGGGCGACCGCACATTGAAACACCTGTGCCGCCGCTGACGCGATATTCGACGCTGGGGTTGCACGAATATCCAAATATATGCGTCCACCTGTCGGGGCAATACGCGTTTGGCAAAGCGGCATGGCCATATCGCGATTTGGAGGGTTGGCACGGAACATTGCTGTCCAAGTTCGGCGCAGAGAAGTTGATGTGGGCGACGGATTTTCCATGGATTTTAACAGATCCGGGGTATGATAAGATGGTGCAGGTGATCGATGAGTTATTGCCGAATTTGAGCGCGCGGCAAAGGGCAGAAATTATGGGGGGAACAGCCAAGCGGATGTTGGGCTTTCCCGATGTGTTGGCCTGACTGTGAAGCGATCCACTAAAATGCTGATCATTTTGATTCTGTTGCCCACTGTGCTATGTGTTGTACTAGCGGTTGGGAGAGAACCGATGCCCGATCATCCTTTTTTGGAAAAAAACGCGGGTGTTGAAGTGATTGCACACCGAGGGGGGTGGGGGTTGTGGCCCGAAAACACACTGTATGCGTTTCAACACGCGGTGGATCTCGGCGTGGATATGCTGGAGATGGATATTCGCAGTACAAAGGACGGCCATTTGGTGATTTTTCACGATGAGACAGTGGCGCGCACGACAGATGGCAGTGGACGTGTGAATGATTTCGCGCTTGCAGAATTGAAGCAGTTGGACGCGGGGTATTGGTGGTCGCCCGATGATGGGGCGACCTTTCCCTTTCGCGGGAAAGGGATTGTGATCCCCACGCTGGACGAGGTCTTCGCGTCTTTTCCGCGCATGCGAATGACCATTGAGATCAAGCAGAAAGAGCCAGATATTGCCGCGGCATTTGGCAACGCGGTTCGCCGACATGGGATGCAGAACCGCGTGTTGGTGGCGTGTTTTGACAGTGTGACGTTGAAGCGTTTTCGCAAGCAGTTTCCAGAGGTTGCAACATCGCCGGGCATGTCGGAAGGGGTCGTTTTCTACGCCTTGTGCTGGCTGCATTTAAGCGCGGTTTATCATCCGAGTGTCGAGGTCCTGCAATTTCCCTTGAAGATGGGGCCGATAAATGGTATTCATCCCCGCCTGTTATCCGGGGCGCGAAAAAACAATATCCAATTGCAGATATGGACTGTGGATGACGAGTCGAAAATGCGAATGCTGATAGAAAGCGGAGTGGATGGCATTATCACGCGGCGTCCCGATCGCTTGTTGAAAATTCTGGGGCGAATGCGTGAATAGGCGAGTGGCGCGAACAAAGGGGCACACCTCTGTTTGCGTCCAAAAGCAACCCCGGACCTGGCGGGCAGGTCAGATGGGTAAACGCAGATGAACACAGCGTGCCATAGCGATTTATCTGCGGATGAAAGCGCGCATTGGCTGAGCAAATTTGCTCATAGGAGAATTGATGAATAAGTCTATCTGGGTAGGAATCGGCTGTGTCGCAGCGGGTCTAGCTGCGATAGCCACACTCCGGTTTATTGGGATTGATTTTATATCGACGGGTGTTGTGGGAGGCATCATGGCGACAATGGTGATAGTCGCAGCACAAAGGGCTTATGAACTCGGGAAAAAGGATGGGGTAGCCGCTCTCAGAACGCGGCTCGAGATGGCGTGACTATGGAATCGGAAAGTGAGGCATAGACGACAAGGTGTTGCCTTTTACAAATGAACGGCCATCTGCTTTGCGGGTGGCCGTTTAGCATGATGTCTTGAGATAGATCCGCTCTGCATTTTTGTAAAAGAGTTTTTCCCGATCTGCCCCATCGGCATGGGCGACGATTTCGCGCGATATTTGTGCCCAGGTTTTTAGATTGGATCGCGTGTTACAAACGGGCCAGTCGCTGCCCCAGACCACGCGATGCCAGCCGAAGCTTTCGATACAGTGTTCAACATAGGGGCGCACAGCTTCGATGGTGGCATTTCCCGGGGCGCAATAGGCCAGCACGCCAGAGATTTTGCATGCGACATTGGGGAGGGCGGCGAGTTGCGCGATCTGACCTCGCCATGGGGCCATTGCGTTGTTCGCAATATCGGGAACGCCGCAGTGGTCGAGGATGAATTGCACGTTTGGACATTTTTGCACAAGGGCGCGGGCAATGGGGAGTTGTCGGCCGAGGAAGCAGAGGTCAAAGGTGAGGTTAAATTTTTCGAGCAGGCGGATATTTGTTGCAAAGTGATCCGATTGGGAGAGGTCGTCGGGCATGGTGTGCAGGATGCGGCGAAAGCCGACGAGTTTGGGATGCTGCACGGATTCGAGGTAAGCTTCGAATCCTGACGGGGATTCGGGACGACAGTTGGCGATGATGCCCTCGATGATGGCATGGGGTTGTTCGGCCAATTCGCAGACAAAACGCGTTTCGTCCTGCCAGTGGGGATCATCGGGTGAGGCTTCCATGAAGATGGTGCGCGCGATGCCACTGCCCTCTGCCGCGATCAAATAGTCCTCTATGTGGAAGGCATTGCCTTCAAGTGGCGCGAGGGCATTTGTCCAGGAATAGGGATATTTGCGCGGATAGATGAGGTGCTGATGGGTATCTAAAATGTGCATGGGGGCTCCTTTAGCAGATCCGCGGAACCGGGGATGACAGGGGCGGCGATGAACTGCTATCGCGGTTGTACGCCAACCCGTCTATTACTTGCTTCGCTGCGTTGCCTGCCTGTCGCGTTGCTCATGGCAGACAGGTAGGCGTTCCGCCTGTGCGTCTATTCGCCTTTTTCGGCAGTGGGTTTTGTCGATGGGCTTCTTCTATCACGGCGATTTGCTCGCGCACCTGCGCGGGTGTGATGAGAAGTTGCCCGTTGTTTTTGAGCACGTCGTAGATGTTGTTGTAGAATCGTTCGGGACCGCTTTCAAGGGAGGCGCGGGTGTCACCCGTGGCATGCTTTTTCTTTTCCTCTTCAAGCGTCCATGTTTTTTCGATCCAGTCGAGATCCTCGCGGGTGTACTGCCGGTTTACTGACCATGTCCACATGTCGTGTTTGGGTGCTTTTCCCGGGTCAAAATAACGCCATTTGAGCGCCATTGCCCCCCCTGTGAGACCGCCGTAGGTGCCGTTGATGGTATATGTATCGCTTTGTGGATAATGCAGGTAGTTGCTGACGACGATGTCGATTTGGGGCGCCTGCCGCTTGGGGTCGTATAATGTGACCGTGCAGTGGTCGTCGGCATCGCCACCAAAGGGATTGTTGCAGTCCATTCGGGCAAATACGCGCGGGGTGCGGTCAAAGCCAAACAGGCAGAGGGCCTGATCGATGGCGTGGGGACCTGTGTTGAGCAGGCCGCCGCCCCAGTTTTCCTGACGGGTTTGCCAGTCCCAGCGGCGGGCAAAACTGCCCCAAGAGGATCGGATGTACACAATTTTGCCCAAAACGCCCGAGTTGATAATCTCTTGCATTTTGCCAAAGAAGGGTTGCAACCGATTGTTTTGGAAAGGGGCAAAGACGCGACTGTTGTCTTGGGCTGCCCGAACAATGCGGTCGAATTGCGCCACGGTTTTGCCGATGGGTTTTTCGCACACGACATGGCAACCCGTTTTGAACGCGGCGATGCTGGCGATGGGGTGCAGGGGTTGGGGCAGGGCATTGACAAAGAGATCAAATCCGCCCGTTTCGATCATGGCTTTCCAATCTCGATAGGCTTTGGCGCCGAATTGTTCGCGGGCATCGCGCCGCCGTTCGGGCAATTGATCGGAAACGGCCACAATTTTGAATTTGCCGGGCACTTGGCGCAACCAGTTGGCGTGAATATTGTATCCACTGCGCCCCTGACCGCCAATGCCCACGCGAATGATGTTGTCGTCAGACATGCGATTTCCTTTCCGGTTAAACGCTCGCCATTGAATTGCGATGGCAGTTGTACACTGCTTCCATTTCTACGAAAAAAATACGCCACAAAGGTGCTGTCAACCCTTTTCTGAAAGCAGAACGACCACAAGACAAAACACCTCGCGGTCGTTTTTAATTTGGCAATGCGTTGTGCATGTGCTACCCTTTCACCTTTGGCAGCAGTTCATATTTGACCCAATCATTATTCGAGTCAATCTCAAGTGCTTTTTCAAAAGCCGCTCGCGCGGAATCCTCCTCATCCCTGTCCAGATACGCGATACCCAGCCAAGCATAAGTCTCGCTGTGTCCCCAGGTGGGATAGATGGGTTCGGGTGGCTTTTCTCTGGCAAAGAGTTCTGCGGCGTGCTGAAATCCCTCCAGTGCTCTTTCTTTGCTTCCACCCCATATCTTGGGCGTGTTAAAAGTATTTATGGCCGCGCTTAGGACCACGCGCGGATTGTCGGGCGCGAGTTGCTCGGCTCTTTTGAGGGCAGTCCCAGCTTTGTGCCCCAAAAACATGCCTTTGATAGGACTCAGGGCAATTTGCCACCCGTACACGCTTGAGAGCAAGGCACAGACTTCGGCTGCGGTCGTTTTGGCATCTTTCTCGGCGACCTCTTCTCGGGTGACCTCTTCCAAATGCTTGACCGCTTCTTCGAGATGCTTAGCGGCCTGATCTTTGTTCTCGTTGCCTTGAGCCAATAGATAGTTGGCGATGCGGTAGTCAGTCAGGGCGATGTAGTAATGGCCCCAAGCGGACAGACCCGTATCGGCCAGGGCGCGCTCGAATGTCGCGCGCGCGGCGTACATTGCGTCGAGATTGCCCTCATTGATACCCTGTTGCAGGATATTTTTGCCGCTGGTGAGAAGATTGGCGGCGGGTTGGGCGAAGGCGACAGGGGCGAGAGAGAGGATAAAAACGAGTGAGAGCAGAAGGTGTCGCATGGGTATTCTCCTGAGTGACGGTTTCACCGAGTTCAATGAAGGCGAGGCGCAGGACGAGGCGAACGGTTGTGGTATGGCCCGGAGCCAGGACGCAGGGTCTGCCGCGCGGGTTCATAGCCGATGAATGAGGCATTCAGGTCGCGTTTTCCCACGTGCTGAGTGGAAAAGGCAAAGCGTCCATCGCGCCCTGTGATTGCGCCATCCGTCGTGCCGATAATTTGCACATTGACAAAAGCCATCGCTCGCCCCGTCTCGTCGACCACTTGGCCCTGGACAAAGGCGTAGTCCTGTGCAAAGGCGGGCATAGCGAAACACAAGAGGACGATTGCACCCGACCATCGGGCTATAAATGTGAGGGTATGCATGGTGTTCTTTAACGTTCCGATTCCGGTAGCAACTGAGATTTTACCCAATCGTTGTTGGGGTTTATTTTATTTGCTTTGGCAAAGGCTTCTCTCGCACCCTCGATATCTCCTCTTTCCTGCCGAAAAAAACCCAGATAGATATAGGCTTCGTCGTGACCCCATGTGGGCTGAAAAGCGTCGCGAACTTCTTCTTTGGAGAACAGGTCCGCCGCGCGTTCGATCTTAACGATGGCCTGCTCCTTATCTCCTCCAAACATAGGAGGGGTGTAGTAATCGTTTATGGCATCACTCATGACAACGCGGGGATTGTCGCCCTCGAGTCGTTTGGCCTTTTCAACAATTTTCGCGCTCAGAGGCCCCAACACCATGCCCAAATAAGGCTTCATGTGCATTTTTTGAAAATAAAAAATGGCCAAGAGGGTCTGCGCGTCGGCAAACGTATCTAGCAAATTCGTGGCCTTTTTGAGATACTTGATCGCTCGGTTGATACATCGCCCCTTTTCGCTATGGGCAATATCAAAAACTGTTAGCAGGCGATATTCGCACAAAGCCAGATAATACAGCCCGATCTCTTCGTGATCGCCCGCCGCACAGACGCGTTCAAACCGTTCTCGCGCTTTGTATAATTGATCGACATCGGATGTATCGATGGCATTTTGGAGCAGTTCTTGTCCCTCGGACAAAAGGGCCTCAGACTCAGTGCTCCGCCCTTCTGTTGCGTTTTTTTGTCCGTATCGCATATATCGTTTTCCCGTGGCAAATAGGTACACATCTTCAAGATCGGAATTTTTTATTGCCAACTGGTGTATGCCCAAGTCTTTCAGCCGTTGGATAACTGCGTCTTTGAACACCTCATCTTTGCCGTATATGCATACGCCTTGGGCGTTGACATCGACGTGCGTTACGCCAGAGCAGCCTGCCATGGCTTCAGGGTCGACTTCGGCATTGACTTCTACTTTGAGGTTGAGATGAAATTTTTCGAGCAATTGTGGCACCGAACCCGAGGCGACGATTTGCCCCCTGTTGACCACGCAGACAATATCGCTGAACTGCTGCGCTTCCCGCATGTTGTGGGTGGTCATGACAATGGTGAGGCCCTGACGGCGGTACCTGTTTAGGACATCCCAGAGTTGCCGCCGCAAATGCGGGTCAAGGTTGCTCGATGGCTCATCGAGGATCAAAAGTTCGGGATTGCCCACCAAGGCAATGGCAATGAGCAACCTGCGCTTTTCTCCACCCGACAAATTTTTGTAGGCGGTTTTCCCTTGGCGTTGCAACTCAAAGTTGTCTATTAACACATCGGGATCAACGGGATTTTGATACATGCTTGCGTAGAGACGCAACGCCTCTTTGACCCGAATATCGTCGTAGAGAGAATCTTCTTGAAATTGGATGCCGATTCGGGTGCGTATATCTTTGCGCCATCGCAAGTTGGGGATATTTTCGCCAAATAAGTGTATATTCCCGTTGTCTGGCTTTTTTAGGCCCACAATACAATCTATGATAGATGTTTTACCCGCGCCATTGGGGCCGACCAAGCAAAAAACCTGTTGCGGATATACGGCAAAACTGATGTCTTGAACGGCGACGAGTTTGCCGTATTTTTTTTGCAAGGCATTGACTTGTAGGATGGGCGTTTGATCGCCGTAGCCGTTGCCCGGAGATGAGATATGAGAAGTTGAGGTCATGATTTCCTTTCGACCCGAAATTGAAAAACCATAAGATTGAAAACCTGATGACACAGGATGGATGGAAAAAGACTGTCGGAGATGGGATAGGTGTTTATACCTCCCACTTGAATATTCGGATGGAGATCAGGTACGACAACACGGTTATACCTGCGAGAAATAGCAAGGAGTTTGTGTACTGAGAGAGCGCATCTCCGAGCCACACCCCGGAGAAGGTCTCGACAGCATGGGTCAACGGAGAGACGAGGCTTAACATCTGTAGCCAATCGGGAAACATCTGCTTGGGAAAGACGGCCCCCGAACTGAAGAACATGGCAAAAAACAAGAATTGGCCCATGGCGTGGATGCTCCTTGGAGATTTGAATATCCCGCTTATCATGAAACCCAGAGCAAAAAAGCACGAAAGGCAAAGTGAGCCCACGAACAGGACAATTGCCCAATGCCCGCGGAAATCAATGTCAAAAACGATTTCTGCAATCACAAACAGGGTCAAAGTAGAAGAGATAAACAGGACTGCTTGCATAGCGATGTGAACAAAAAGGTAGAATCCCAACGAGAGCGGGCTGACAACATAGCGCTTCAAAATGCCGACCAGACGATATTCAGCCAAGAAGTTCGTGAGGCTGATCAGGCCGGCTTGCCCAATATATGCAGCCATAAGTGCAGGGGCATAAAAATCGATATAGCGCATGTCGGGACGATCCTGCATCGGATTCTGCCCATAGATAGAACCGAATACAAGAAAGATGATGAGGGGGAACACAAATGTGAATAAGGCTGCAATGGGCTGACGCACGAACAGTTTGCACTCCACGAACCAGAGCGCGACGAAGCTACGGAGCCAAATAATTTTACTCAAAAAAGTCATGGGGTATCAAGTCCTGAGTTATTGTTGGTGTTTTTTTGGAAGATCGACTCTCTGTCTAATTTGTTTCCAACGGCAATGAGCAGGGGTGTAAATTCCCGGCGTCCATCCAGACCCAACAAAGCATTTGTAATACCAATCCAAATTAAAAACTTTGCATGTGTGTTTTCCATACGTCCAATAGACTCAATTCCCGCGTTCGCGGGAATGACGGGTCGTTGTTTTTACCGAAATAAAAAGACCCGTAGGCGATACTGCAAAGTTCATTCATACGATTGGTATTAGTTTATAACTGCTAGGGTTGAGAATGACCAACTGTTATGGTTGAGACTGACCGTTGTGAATGTAAATATTTTGTTACACTGCAATTCCCAACAGCGAACATAACGTTACACGAAAAATGGCATTATCAAAGCAATTTTATGGTATTCTTTGCACGCGCCCACCCAACGCGCATCTGCGTTTCCACTGCTGCCAGCGCGGGGCCACAGTGATTGTCAATACCTTCTCCGAGTTGAAATGCCCGATACAACTCGCCGACCCCTCATCGCAAACCCTCACCATAATCCGCGCCAATGCCCCTTCTCGGGCGGGGCATCCAACCACTCCATGAACAATTTGCCTTCGCGCTGAATCAACTTTCCACTCATGTTGTATCCCGGATCCGACCCTTGCGCGAAAATTAAATGCCGTACATTCAAACAACCTTTCTTTTTTTATGGTCGTATCCCACTGCCGCGTCATAAAACCTTATATCGCGTTTTGATCCATTCTCTCCGCGCGCAATGTTTCGCCTACCCAGACCTTCAGCGCGCCCTTGGGCAGTGGCACCGTAATCCGACCGTCGCGCAGCACGGGTTCTCCTTTGGGCACATCGCCCACTCTGTGAGGTCTTAATACCGCGATAAATATCGCCTCTTTTTGGAGTACTGTTGTCTCCGCTGTGGTGTGATACTCCGTGAGTTGAACCCGATCTCTTGGCGGCGGATCGAATTGATCGGTTTGGCTGATCTGCAAATCTGCCGGATGCAACAGAGATACCACACACCCCGCGTCACCGGTTGTGATTTTTATTGTCTGTCCATCAATCGCCATTTCTGTCTCAGCGTGTAAGTGATATTGAAATATCGAAGCCCGGTTTGCCACCACCGTATCGCAAATCACCACTGCATCGGGTTTGGCAAACAAAATCTGCCGCGTGAACTGCTTCAGTTTTCCCCGATAGGCTGGGGCCGCTTCTCCGGAGACGTAATCGAAGTCCGCTGATGTGCGAAAATCCAAAATTTCGCCTGTGGCTGCCGCGTGGTTTCGCAACTGACTCTCATTGTTGATCGTGATGCAATTGGTCGATTTGGTGTGGTGCATCCAGTTCTTGTGGTGGTCGCTGCCGTGAATATCGCGTTGGCCCGTGTGGATCAACAGTCGCTCGCCAAAGGCAAACAGTGAAAATGAATTTTGTGCGTCAAATCCGTGGCTCTGCGACCCCAGTGGACTGCTCTTAAAAATGATCGCCACATTGTTCTTGCCATCCGTCAAATCCGAATTCATCACCGCCAACCCGGTGCCGCGAAAACACTTTGAAGAAGGCAAGTCCGTCGGTACTTTTGCATTCACCTTTGGCAAGGTCCCTCGCACAAAGTCGATATAGAGCGACTGCCCGGCACCGACAGCATTCAATCGGCGCGCCCTCGCCTCATCGGCACTTTCGGCTTTCACTTTTTTAGGATGCGCTTCCACGTACCATTGCCAGTATGGATTGCGCGCTTGAGCCGCCAGGGTGTGCATCAAATCGCAATTTTGGTCGGATGTTCTCATGGTCGTCAAATCGCCCACGCCACCGCCTCGCGTCCCAGGTGGCTGAAAATACATCGGCAAATCGCCAGCGCGTGCAAAATACGGTTTGCCATAGGCGTCGATCCCCATTGCCGCATGCATGATATCTGCCCACCACGTAAAGCGCTGAACATAACTCGCCCAATATTGCAATCCCTGATGCCAACCGCCATCCTCGTCGCACCACGCGGGATACACGGCTGCAAACACGTTCATTGCAAACCACCCCCACTCTTCGGCTTCGGGAATCTCATCCAAAAACGCGATGCCAATCTCACCCAAAAAATGCCACGCGCGCCCGGCGTGGCTGCCGTAGGGATGCCACAAATACTGCATCTCCATCGCCAGATGATCGTACATTTCCCGCCCTCGCACCTTCATCACCTCGCGGCACAGTTCGCGCTCTTTTTCGCGCAACAAATCGTTTACAAACGAATAGGTTCGGGAAAAATAATAATTGTAGGGCATGCCTGCTTCGTCATTATACCGATACCCGGTCGCCCCCAGAGGATCCCATTCGGCACACGCCAGCAGCAGTTCTTTCGCCTTCTCACCGTAATGGTCTTGCCCGCCCAGAAGCCGCGTAAACGCCAGCGTCGCCGCGCTGTTTAACACGCCAATTGTGTACATCCGGTTGCCCCACCAGATCTCCCGCCATTCCTCACTCAATCGAACAGTTCCCTCGGGGTACAGAGGCGGTTCTTTGGTCGATGGAACATCGGCCAATATATCTTCGCACGTTGCAACCAGATCGTCGTAAATTGGTTTCAGATCTCCCCGCGCCCTCGCGCGCAAGGCATCCAACTGCTCTGCCCGCACAAACAATCGCGGATGGCCTTTTGGTATGCGTCCGATCAATTCACTGCGTTGGGGCAACGGCAATGCCCGTGCGCCTTGGGCAATCACAAACGCACGCCCCGAACTCCACTGTGACACATGCCCACGCCCATCGGCAAACCGAAACCGCCAATACCATTGTCCCGATTCAAACACCTTTGCCGGGCGGTGAACCGTATATGTCACACCCTGTGCCTCGTATGCAATCTCGGAAAAATCTGCCACGCGCGCGCACTGAATGTCATAACTCGTCGCATGTTCCTGCGGGCGCCACACAAATGCCGGGGGCGTCTCTTCTGTCGTTACACCCTGCGGTCTAAATCCCCATTCCCCTGGCCGTGCGGGTGTTTCGTCAATTGTCAGTGCCATGTTCGTCCCTTTCATTTTGATGAGTTCAATGCGGTGGATTTTGAGGTACAATGATTAACAGTGCTTGAGCACTATCACACAGTCCATAAATTTTCCTAAAAATTTTTATAATCAAATCTCAAAATTAACCCTTGACATCCCGTAATCTATCGGGTTATATTCTTTCGCGCACAGACGACATAAAGCGTCAGGCGGCAAGCCGCTCGAAAAGGTTTTCGCCCGCGTGTTTCACATCGGTCCTCATGACCTGCCGGACTCGTTATCGCCATTCGGTACCCGGCTCGGAAAGCCATTTCCGTAAAGACCGCCGCGCAAACACGAGGCATACAGACAGTTCACCGAACCGCGAGTGGGAGTGACAGGCCGCAACACGTACAAGAGGAGGTCACTATGCCACCTATCTGTAGTGCGCGATCGGGCAGCATGAGGACCTCTCCCCCGATCGTCTGACATAGGAGGTCGCATGACTGTAGTACACAAACGGCCGCGATCACGGTTATCGCGGCCGTTTTTTTATTGGGCGAATACAGGATGATGATTGGGCAACCACAAGGGTTGCCCCTACGGGGTTCGTTGGGGGTGGCCTTCTCACGTCTTACCTCTTACCAGTCAAATACGCAACGGCTACCTTTGCCATGCCCTCATTGTCGTGTCCCACGTCGGGCGCGGTATCCAATCGCCAATTCAATGGGACCCGCAGTGCTTCGGCTTCTCGTTTTGCCGTGTAAAAAAATGTGTGACCGCGTTCAAAGCGGTGTGCGCCCTGCATCATCGCCTGCGGTGTGCGTCTCAATTTGGGATGGTTCACATCCACATCATCGGTGCCCAAGAGCACGACAACCCGCTGGTTCAATGACCGTTTTAAGTCTGCCACCGTCAGACCCGATCCGGCCAATCCATAGGGATAGACGCGGTCAAATGTGGGCATCGTGTACCACCCGGCGTTGGCCGCAACAAAGACATGCGCCCGCGCCCGAGGCATAAAATACAAAAAGCGATGGACAAATTGGCTGCCCGCTGAATGCCCATAAAATCCATAGGCCGATGCGCGCAGTCCCGCTCGTTTTTTAACGCAATCAAAAATGCCTTCAATCGCCTGAAAAGACCAATCGGCTCGGGCGTTTCGCGCACCGCCTTCGGCAAACACATTGCCGAGATTAAACGCCCTGTCATCTGGATAATTCGCCAGCGAAAATTCTGGGGACAACAACAAAAATCCATGTGCATCCGCATAGCGTGCCCATGTATCGCGATAGGTGCTGGCATTGCGCGAGGCGCCGTGCAGGGCAAACACGACTGGCAAATCGACAAGGCGGGCTTGCGGGCAGTGATACCACACCCTGACGCGACCAAAATCGCATACTCCGGAACCCGTATTCATTTTTGCTCCGTTGTGCGGACTAGGGATCGACAAATCGATTGACGGCATTTCGGATGGGCGCGACCGTTCTCAAATAGTCGTAAATGGCACTCAGGTCTTCATCTGTCATGCCCGCGTACATCGTCCAGGGCATCACGCTATTCAGGCCATCCTGTAGTGGAATTCGCTTTGCTTTTTCTGTGGCAAATTGCCTGAAGCGCCCCGTGAAATACTCTTTTTTCCAGTGCCCAATGCCCGTGTCTGGATCGGGTGTAATATTGGCCGACTGCACGATTTTCCCATTGGGCAAAAAAAATTGGAATCCTCCGGCAAATTGCATGCCTGCAATGGGCTGCCGCTGTTCATGGGGCGTATGGCACGTGGCGCATCCGGCAATGGTCGCCAAATATTTGCCATACACGACAGGGTCTAAGCGATCAATCGGTTTGGGTGGTTCATAAGGTGCTGGCATCGCGCGCACCACCCAGTTCATGGGAAAATTCAACGCGGAGCGCGGCGGCATGTGATCAATGGGCGGCAATGTGCGTAGGTATGCCACGATGGCCTCGACATCATCCGGCATCAGGTGCCGATACGCGCGATAGGGCATCAGGGGAAAGAGGGGATCGCCGTTTTTGTTCACCCCACTCACAAAGGCCCGACTGATCTCTCCATCTGTCCAATTGCCCAAAGCGGCCGGCGTAATATTGGGCGCGATCAGAGTGCCCGGAAATCCCGCGGCTTCGGAAAATACTTCGCCGCCTTTGCCCTCGGTCCCCGGCAGAGGTGGCGCGGAAAAATGCGCCCAATCGCGCGTTGAATGGCACTCGAGACACACCGTCACGTGATGGACTAAATAACGCCCGCGCGCGATCTGTTCGGGTGTTCTTGCCACGCGAATATCAGATGGCGGATCCACTTTGGGAAAATGGGTTCTCAGATAGTAAATACCGCCTAGCGCACCCACAATCACGAGCGCGCCCGCAACCATTACAATCACGACCACCAACTTCATTCGCATATCTCTCCGAGCATGACATCTCAACCCCGGCTATGCCCGCCTCGGCGAGGCGATGCAATCGGACAAAATACGACAAAGCCCATTGATTTTATAGAAAAAATTAGTATATTTTATCTACAACACATACCAATATGTCCCATCCAAAGGAGGCAGCCATGCAGACCTTTAACGAACTGCGCGACCGGGAAGAAGACAGAATCAGCCTGCAATTCAAAATTGCCATCGGGATTTTGGGCGCACTTTTTGTGGTTGCTCTGGTCTATGGCATTCTCAGTTTCTAATACCCCCACAACGCCACACATGGCCCCAATGTCTTTCCGCATTGGGGTTGCTTTTTTATGCGCGAGACGCGATTTTTTTCACGGCATCAGGTTGAAGACATGCCAACAGTCATCATTGACGGATACAGATTTCGCTTCTACTCATCAGACCGATTTGAACCTCCGCATATGCATGTTATCAGTGCAGAAAAGGTAGCGAAAATCTGGCTGCAACCGGTATCTGTCGAGTACAATCGCGGATACCACCGGGCAGAGTTGAACCACATTTTGAACCTGACCTAAAAAAATATAGAACAACTAAAGGACGCCTGGAATGCTTACTTCAACTTATAAAAAGACAGTCAGCGCAACGAGCCTCCGGTTTGACCATAACCTCCTGTATGTCGCCTTAAGCGATGGGCGCGAAATCCGTCTCATGTTGGACGCGGTTTATTGGTTGGATTGGTTGTGCAATGCAACCGATGAACAGCGCGCGAACTGGTCAATAGAACCGGGCGGTTTTGCCATTTATTGGGAAGATTTGGACGATGGCATTGAAGTTTGCCACCTCTTGAGCCGCGAAGCCCTTTCCTAATTGCCATCGGGATTTTGGGCGCACTTTAACACCACACATGGCCCCAGTGTCTTTTCGCATTGGGGTTGCTTTTTTATGCGTGACGCGCCACAGCATCGCGCATAGCCACCATCTGACCTATGGCAAATGCCCATCCAATTCGCGTGTCTGGCGTATCGCCCAAAATGCCCGGTGTGTGGTCGGGATCGATCATGCCATCGTAACCCACCTCGTGAAACGCCTGCACACAGGCAAACATATCGCATTCGCCGTCATCGTGAAAGGTCTCTAGATACTTAAACCGCGGAATATCTACTTTCACATTTCGGAAATGCACGGTGCCAATGCGATTCCTCGACCCGAAATAGCGAATCATCTCGACGGCATCCGCGCCTTTTTCCGTCATTACGCCCGTATCAAAGAAAATGCAATTTGACGGACTGTCCACCACTTCGATCAACCGTTGCATACCCGCCACATCGCTCAAAGGTTGGGCAACGCCGCGATATTCTGGAACGGGCGGATCATTGGGATGTGCGGCCAATTGAACGCCCGCCTTCTCTGCGGTTGGCATCACCGCTTCCAAAAAACAGGTCAGATTGTCCCACATTTCATCCATGCCAATCCGCCCGATTGAACTGAGAGGGGGCAAATTTGCAATCCGCTCGTAGTCAAAATCTCGCAAATCAGCGCGCCCGCGCCCGGCACCTCGCCTCGCCGTATATCCCTCTGATGCTCTGAGGGCTGTAAAACTGTAATGCAATGCCCGAAGTCCTAGCCGCCCTGCTATTTCGATATTGGCTTTGATCATTTCCAAATCGTCCTCCCGCCCCGGTTTGCCCATTAAGACGCGCCCCGAAATCCCCAATCCAGCGATCAGAGGCGTTAAATCAAACGCCTTGATGCGCGCCGTGATGCGTTGTAATTCCCGCTCATCCCACACCCTTTCTCGGGCGCCTTTTGGCCCCGTCTGCGTCGGTGGTACCAGTTTGCGCTCGCCCGTTCCCTCGGCTTCTCGCCATCGCGTTGGCATCGCGACCGCATCGACCCCAATCTGCCGATAAAATCGCAATGTACGCGCTGCAATATCGCCAATGCCCTTGCCAATTTTGATCTGCGGCATTGCGGTGTTCTCCTTTTTTGATCGACAAAAAACGCGCGGGTATCACGTAGGATAGGTATAAGACGCTTCTAACGATTGACCACGCCTTCATAATCAACGGTCACAAACGCGCCTGTCCACGCCCTTCCAAAGGCAATCACATCCTCCCTCCCGTCTTGCGGGGACACCCCGATCACATTGGGCACCACCTTTCGCACGCATGGCAGGGGCTCGCCTTCCCGATGCGGCACAATGACCGCGAGAAATTTGGCCTCGCGGCGCGGTTTAGTCGATACCCAAAGGTTGTTGTGTACGCGCGGGGTGCCTTCCCAGATCTCGGTCGCTTTGGATGCCTTCGCGCGGGCTTCAATTTCGCCGTATAGATCCGCGCCGGTGATGGGATTTCGATATCCTTCCTCGCCGCGCATATTTTCGATTTTCAAGGGGCCGGTCTCCCCGAGGTGGTGCACCTGCACCTGCACGCCGCCAATGGCATATTCAAAAGCGGATTCCAATATCGTCACGGGCACATCGGGTTGGATGTGATACAGCCAAGAGAACACCGCGGCATCCGATGCGAGGGCTAGGTCGTCAAAGACGACAAAGTAGCGGTCTCTTACAAAGAGGAAGTGACGGTAAAACCGCGCGAGATGGGGATGTTCGAGATAGGCATTTCGCACATCGCCGCACACATAGACCATTTCCGGCGTTTCTTTCCACCCCACAATGCGTCCCGCGTTGGGAAATTCGGCTGAGCCAGGCACTTCGCTTTGTCCCTCACCGTTGATCAACACCACGTTGTGCGACTGGCTCGACCGCGACACGGGATCTCGATTGCTCTTTTTTCCTCCGCCCGTGGCAATGGTCTTCCCGTAGGCAAACAACTCGAATCCGCCATTGCTTTTGTGGCTGTGGCTATACCCCCCGCGCGGTCGGCAGGTGAATACAAATCCCACGCTTCTGCGGAACGACTCGAGCGTCTCTGGCGGTGCTGAATAGGCCATCGCCCATCCGGCAACTGGCAAGAGGTGCGTGCGCGGGGGTTTGGATGCTGCTTTGGGCTCGGCAAAGAAATATTTCAACGCGTATTCGATCCACGGGCGGGGATAATCCGTGATCTCGGTGATATTTGGTTCTCCCAGATTCAGGGGTTGCACCTCGCCCGTTGCCAGTGCCCGTTTCCACGCCTTCCACGCGGCCAGCACGCGCGCATCGCCCGTCAAATAGGCCAGCTTTCTGCGGTACGCGTGTTGCCCGCGCTCATAGTAGCGGTACTGAAACGCGATGTCGCCCCACGCGGGGCGCAACACCCCGACGGGTGCCAGATTCAGGAGAAAGGTGCCCATCCCCCGGTAAAATGGATTGCATTCCAAGCGCAGCGCGGGCAGGGTCATCGCGGCGTAGAGCGAGGTGGCGACCAAAGAGCTGAATTTCCAGGTGCTGTAGGAAACGCCTTCGTTCCAGCCCTCGTCCGGGCCAAATCCAGTGCCCACGCCCGTGATGTAGTGCAGGCCGAGTTCCAAAAATTTCCGCGCGGCATCCGAATGCTCGGCAACGGCCAGCGCGCCAGATAGGGTCCAAGTAATGTTTTCCCACGGATGGGAGGCCGGCGCAACGGCAATGCCATCTGCGCGAACGCGGCCTTTGTGCAGCCAGGAATATTCATTCAGGGTATGGGCGATTCGCCAGTCTAGCGCATCGATGATCGTCGCGCGCTCGTCTCGAGAAAGCACCGGGTATAACCAATCAAAGCACACGCCCATAAATTCTGTGATTTTCGTACAGAATTTACTGCCATCTGCAAAGCCCTCGGGCGAGGAATAGCCGCCGGGTTGGTAGCGCGCCATGGTCAATAACCGGTCTTTCACCGCCAGGTACTTTTCATCGCAGGTGAGCAGATAGGCAAAGGCCATATTCGCGAGGAATTGCGCGCATTCGGGATAGATATGCGGGGATGCATGGGCACCTAAGTCTGTAGTTGCTGAGCCTGCCGAAGCATCGGATTCCGGAAAATCCGCAAACCAGTCTGCTTGCAGGGTCTCATCCGCAAGGCGAAGGGCCTGTCTCGCAATCTCTGCACATGCCACATCTTTGTCTTGCAGTTCGCGCAGAGCTTCGATATTTTCCGGCGTGAAAATGATTCTTGGATGCCCGCATATCGCTTGTGCTATTGCCGTGCGGTCCCATGAGGTCGCATCGGACGAAAGTTCAAAGCTCCGCACCGCGCTCTCGTGCTCGCGAGACGTTCCCACATCGTAGGTCACCTGCCAGAACCACTTGCGCGCGCCGGTCAAGACCGGAAGCGCGTTGTAAAAATTATACGGGGTCTGCTTCACATCCACGACTGGATCTTTCAGATCGGGTGTGCGCCCAATTCGGAGTCTGAATCTTCGGCTTGCCGACAGCGGCCCCTGCGGAATAATATTTGGATCAAACGGCCAACTGAACCTGGGCGGATTCACATCGCACACCTGACCGTCTGCGGGCCTGAATCCCATGTAGCGCGGATAGATGTGCCGCTCATCTGTGGACAATTGATCTTCAAAACCGATGTTGATTGACTGATCCATTGACACTTTTCCTATTCCAAGGGGTTAGTAGATTGTTCTGCCGATCTCAATGATTGGCTTTTTGGGGTTTGAGGTGTTTTTCTAAAAATTGAGCGGACATTTCAAAGAGCGATGCCGCGTCGTCTTGCGTGGCGTTGCGAAAGCCGTGATCGGCATTGACGACTTTGTAGAGGGTGACGTCCAACCCCGCTTTTTGCATCGCATCATAGAGAAGTTCGCTTTGGTTATAGGGAACTGCCCGATCTTTTTCGCCGTGCACGATGAGCATGGGCGGATCGTTTTTGCTGACGTAAGTGATGGGATTGGCCGCGGCGGCTTTCGCTTTATTTTCCTGAATGGGGCCACCGATCAGGCGGGATTCGGGGGAGTCGGCTGCGTCGTGATCGATTCGGCCTTCAAAGTCATTCATACGCAAAAAGTCCGTGGGGCCAAACCAGTTGCAGACCGCCTGCACACGGCTCGAGTACGGGCTGTGGTCAGGTGTTTCAAATACATTTTCATCGTGCGTTAAGCCCATCAAGGCCGCGAGATGACCGCCGGCAGACGACCCCCACGCGCCGATGCGGTCGGGGTCGAGGTTGTATTTTTTTGCATTTGCTCTGACCCAGCGGATGGCTGTTTTGCAGTCTTCAATTTGCGCGGGAAAGAGGGCTTCGCCGCTGAGGCGGTATTCCACGTCCACGACGGCAAATCCGCGTTGGGTCATGTTGAGTGCCCGCCCGCCATTGCCTTTGGCGCCGTTGCGCCAACCGCCGCCGTGAACCCACAAGACGACGGGCACCGGAGAGGATGTATCGGGCGGAAGGTAGAGGTCAAGGGGCAGTTTTCTGTTTCCAACCTGTCCGTAGATCAGGTCGCGGTGGACGGTTACGCCTTCTGGTATGTTCACGGTACGCCTCCGTCGGTTGTTGCGAAAATGCACGTCTTCACCGCGCGTGACAAAGCCATCTTTGTCCGCGTCGATCTGATCGAACAGGCGGCGTTGTCGTTCGGGAAATTCTTCGCGCGACAATTTGCCGTCTTTATTTTTGTCATGGCGCGCAAAAAAACGCTCGGTCGCGCTTTGGTTGCGATTTTCAGATTGCTCTTGAGCAACGAGCGGGCCTGCGATCAGCAAGATGAGGGCGAGCGTTTTCCAAGGTGTCATGGCATGACCTCCTGTGATGGGAAATTAGAAATATCCGCTGGCTTGTCTGTACGTAGATTCTGTCCATTCATCCAAATATATGCAAGCAAATCGCTTCTCGAAAGCGATTTGCTAGGTGATGTTTTTTGTCGCATGTGGCGTTGTGTCTGTATATATTGGGTTTTGATGGGGAGGGTTACACAATGAAAGGAGATGGTCATGTTGAGAATTGCCATTATGACGCCGCCACAGACCGATCAGAGGTGGACGCTCATGAAACAATGCGGGGTCGAAGGCGCGGTCGGAGGCATTGGGTTGCGCCCCAAACCGGACGCAGAGCCAGAGGAACAGCCATGGAGCTATACGTCATTGGCAAAAGCAAAGGCCGAATACGAAGCGGGTGGCATTCCGCTCGAGGTCATTGAATCGCGGCCGCCCATGGAAAAGATCAAGTTGGGCTTGCCGGGAAGAGACGGAGAAATTGAGGTGGTCTGCGAACTGCTGAGGAATATGGGCAAGTTGGAGATTCCGGTTTGGTGCTATGCGTGGATGCCGATTTTGGGGGTGATGCGGACGTCGCGGTCCATATCTTCACGCGGAGGCGCGCATGTGAGTGGATTTGATCTCGACGCGCTATCATCACAAGGCGATCCCGCGGCGCGTCCGATTCGCAATATTGACGGCGTGCCGATTGCCGAGCAAGCGACAGATGTGGCGGATGTGACAGAAGAACAACAGTGGGACAATCTGAAGTATTTTTTGGAGCGCGTGGTCCCCGTAGCCGAAGAAGCCGACGTCAAGCTAGCTCTGCATCCGGATGATCCGCCGCTTTCCCCCATCCGCGGCATTGCACGCATTATGAGCAGCGTTGACAATTATCAGAAACTCGTTGACCTCGTGCCGAGCCCGGTGAATGGCATTGGGCTTTGTCAAGGCAATTTTACCCTGATGACGGATGATTTGCCCGGGGTGATTCGGCATTTTGGCGACCAAAAAAAGATCCATTTTTTGCACATCCGCGACGTTGTGGGTCATCCTGAGCAATTTGAAGAAACATTTCACGACGATGGCAAGACCGACCTCGTGGCGTGTTTGCGCGCGTATCGGGACATCGAGTTCGACGGCGTGTGCCGCCCAGATCACTACCCCAAGATGGGGGATGATCGCTTTGGCGATGAGCACGGCATTGCGCGCCTTTTTGCCGTGGGATATTTGAAGGGCTTGCGGGAAGCGGTTTATGCAGAAGGCAAATGATGACCTGTTTTAATCGCGCTTAACCGGATTTGTGTTTCAGCATTCCCTTCTCCACAGATCAAATCTCTTCCCGATGCACTTCGCAGAGCCGCTTTAGACCATTGTCGCGTCAGTGACGGTGCGGTGGATGTATTCTGAAAGGTGGACCGCCGGCCCGACGTTGTCGGAACGAAGGATCAGGTGTCCCCCACACACAGCGGGGTATATAAGGGTAGTCGTCGGTGAGATAGTAATGGTACGTTCCCTCTGGAAACTCGGGCGTAATTCCGAAACGTCCATTACACTGGTCGAGATCGCCCGATCCCTCGACGTATTGCCAATCCTCCCGAAACGTGCCATCGTATTCACCTCCGAGTTCGCTCTCTCGCGTACCCGAACGCAATTCCCAACTTCCCTTGGGAGCATCAGGTCCGCTGGCGACATAGACCGGAAAGCCGTCAGCAGCATACCCGACCAATACCATACTGTTGACGTTGACAGGAATGGTAACAGTTGTCTGGCGCGTATTTGTAGAACTGATCGCCGCCGCCATCCCGCGCACTTGCTGCCACACAACACAGGCACCCGGACCATTGGCAACCGTGGCACTGAGATGCACCTGTGTACCCGGCAGCACAATCCGACCATAGCCAGCCTCTACGGATAACGCGCCCAGGGTATCTGGTGTTGCGTGTGGACACGTTTGGCCAAATTGGGCAGCCAACATCAGAAAGTCAGAAAATCCGACCTCGCCATCCTTATCTAAATCCGCACTGCACGCATTCGCTTTCGAAGCGCACAACAAACACACGACAATCGCAAGCCCTACAATCCTCATAGTGTAACCTCCTATGTGATACCAACATCGTATTTGTTAATTCCCGGCACTTCCGAAATCTTGTACAAATCGCAGAAAATCTGCAAAATCCACACGTCCGCTATCGTCCAGATCAAATCGGGCTTCCGCCGACCCATAAGCTCTGGCAAATTTGTCATGCATCGGCGGTTTGTGTTTTCACCTAAAATGGTATTATATAAGGATGACAACCTCTATATGAAATTCAGCGCGTCAAAGTGCGCGTGCCCTGACCGTTTAATCGCGTTTAACAGGAGCAGATGTTATGGAGTATGTCAATTTTGGTTCTGCGGGTGTGAAGGTGAGTCGGCTGGCATTGGGCCTGGGGTTTCGCGGACAGGCCGATGAGGCAGAAGGACAAAAGGTGATCGAGCGGGCGATAGATCTGGGCATTAACCTGATCGATTGTGCCAATACGTATGGCCCCGGGGATGATCGCACGCATGTCGGGCGTTCAGAAGTGGTGTTGGGCAAGGCGTTGAAGGGCAAGCGGGACGACGTGGTGATTACGTCGAAAGTGTTCAGTCGGATCGGCAAAGGACCGAATGATCACGGTCTATCTCGATATCACATCATGCGGGAAGTGGAGCGGTCTTTGCGCCGATTGGACACCGATTGTATTGACGTGTATCTGGTGCATAATTTCGATGAATCGACGCGGATTGAAGAGACCGCGCGCGCCCTGGACGACTTGGTACACCAGGGCAAAGTGCGGTATATTGGGTGTTGCAACCATGCGGCATGGCAGGTGTGTAAGGCACTGTGGATTCAGCACGCATTGAATCTGGTGCCGTATATGTGCATGCAGAACCCGTATAATTTGCTGCACCGGGCATTGGAGGGGGAGGTTTTCCCATTTGTTCGCAGCGAGGGGTTGGGGGTGATGGTTTACAGTCCATTGGCCGTGGGGCTGTTGAGCGGATTTTACAAACCGGACGCGCCGCCGCCCAAGGGGTCGCTGTGGGCGAAACGCTGGCGGGATCAATACGCGAAGGTGATGGCGAGTGCTGAGGGAAAGGCGATAGCATCTTTGTTTGAGGTGGCGGATGAATTGGGCAAAACCCCCGCGCAGGTTGCCTTGGCTTGGGTCTTGTCGCATCCCGAAGTGACGGTGGCGATTACGGGAGGCGATACGCTTGCCCATTTGGAGGATAATATCGGGGGTGTGGGATGGGTGCTGGACGCCGCGTTGCGCGCGAGGTTGGATGCTGCTTCCGCAGTGGTGAATAAATAGTAAGTCGCGTCTGTGAATCTGGAATCCGGACAATAAAAAAGGCTTATGATTTGACCATAAGCCTTTTTGCTTGCAAAGTACAGCCCCACCATAAACCTCTACTTGTCAAATGGGGTATCTTTGCAAAAGATCGAAAATCCGCGACTTGCTGATCTCATGTTGCCCAGTCAAAGACAGTGGATTGTGTGGTTACAAGTCATGACGTGGGTCGTTTTTTGTCTTGTGTGCAGAACCCGATTTGCGCATATACAGAGCAGTGGTCGTGAAGCTATCGCTTTTGGGTTTGGGAGTGGCTGATGATGCATGTGATGCGGACATTTTGGTTGCATCTGTTGCTGGCGGTTGTCGCGCTGGCCTTGTGGGATACGCCGGCGGTGAAGCCCTTTCGCGTATTTGTGGTGTGGATTCACGAGATGGGGCATGCGAGTATGGCCATTGCGACAGGAGGTGAGGTGGCAGAACTGCGCGTGCGATGGAATGAGTCGGGGCATGTGATCAGTCGGGGGGGGATTTTTCCGCTGATCAGTTCGGCGGGTTATGTGGGGTCGGCTGTTCTGGGTGCATTGCTGATTTATGCGGGCAGATGGCTGAGCGCGCAGAGGATATTGCTCGGGCTGATCGGCGCCGTGCAGATTGGGATAGCTGTTTTGTACACGCCTTATGGGGCACTGGATTTCTATTTTGGGGTGGGTTGCGGTCTCGTATTGATTGTCGTGACGGTTCGATTTGGGCGTCTTGCCCATGTGTTGGCAACGTGGATTGGGGTGGTGTTGTGTTTGTACAGTTTGTACGATTTTCGCACGGATTTGTGGATGCAGACAGAGCGGACAGATGCGGGGATTTTGGCCGGGTATTTCGGCATTGCGGTGCTGGCCTATCCGATTGCATTTGTTTGGGCAACCATTTCAATTTACGCGATGTTTTGGGCGATGCGGGGCTTGAGCCGCAGCGCCATGCAGAAGGACGCGGAAGGCGAGGTGGCACCACCGCAACAGACCGCGTCGCACGATCTTTAACGCGCGAGGAGAAATGAGCATGGTCGAGCAAGTTTTGTTGGCGAAGTTGACGCGACGGGAGTTTCGGGAGGCTTTGGCGCGGGGAGAATTTCAGACGGCGATTCTTCCGGTGGGGAGCAATGAGCAGCATTTGGAGCATCTGGCAATGGAGCACGATATCGCTTCGGCGACCCATGTGGCAGTGGAGGCAGCCAAGCGATTGTATCCCAAAGTGATTGTGAATGTGCCGATGGCTGTGGGGATTTCCGAACATCACATGGTACACAAGGGAACCGTGACAGCCAAACCGGGGTCGTGGTTGGCCGTGTTGTTTGACGCGATAGAGAGTTTGGTGCGGCACGGGGTGAAGAATGTCATTGTGCTGAACGGTCACGGCGGCAACGCGGCCCCCTTGCGGGGCATTTTTCATCAGTGGCGGTTGTTTTTTAAGATCGACCGCCCCGACGTGAATTTGCAATGGGCTTCGTATTGGGATCTGATGTCAAAAGATGTTGCCGAGCAAAACTTAAAAACAAAGCACTATCCGGGACACGCACAGGAGTTTGAAACGGCTTATGCGCTGGCACTGTGGCCCGAAAATGTGCGGCACGATGCGATGCGCGACCAAGAGGACAAGGAGCCTTTGGAAGCGACGGCAGAAGCAGGTGCCGCTCTGGTGGAAGATGCGATTGTGCAAGTGGCGGCATTTACGCAGGCATTTATCGACGGCGAGCATCGCGGGGAAAATGTCGCGCATCATCCGTAAGACGGTCAAACCCGATTCACTCCTTTTCTCACAGGAGCGTTGATGCAGTCGCCGCGGGCTGTGGTGTTCATTGCATTGGCTACGGCATTTTCCCTGTTGGGCGACCAGATGCTGTACTCGGTGTTGCCAACGCATTATGCAGAGCTTGGGTTGATGCCCTATCAGGTTGGCCTCATTTTGTCGGTGAACCGATGGGTGCGCCTCCTGACAAACGCTTTGGCCGAAAAATTGTGCCAGTGCTATAATGTGACGCGTTTGCTCACGTATGCCCTGGTTCTCGGTGCGGCCTTGACGGCTGTTTACGGCGTTGTGACGTCCTTTTCCGTCTTGCTTATTGCACGCATGCTCTGGGGGTTGTCTTGGTCGTTTATCCGTCAGATTGGTTTGATGACGGTGGTGAATACCACGCCGCCCTCTGTGATCGGTCGGCGGATGGGGTACTACAATGGCATATCGCGCCTTGGGTCGATGGGGGGTAATTTGGGGGGCGCGCTGGCCCATGATGTCATCGGGTTTACGCTCACGCTCTTTTTGTTTGCGATCATCTCTTTGCTGGGAACGCCCCTGGGATGGGTGGCTCGGCGCGCTGTTTTGCACGACGAAAAAAAAGAAAAGGAAGGAGAGGATTCGGGCTGGGTGCCCGAGTTGATGATTTGCGGATTTGCGATCGGGTGCGTTGGACCGGGGATAATGATGTCAACGCTGGGGGTGGTTCTCGTGGAAACCGTGGGCACATCCCTAACCCTATCGGGCATGGTCATTGGCGTGGCCACATTGAACGGCGCGCTGCTGTCTTCGCGATGGGTTATCGACGCAATCGGTGCCTCTTTTCTGGGGCATATTAGCGACCGATTGGGGCGCCGGTGGAGTGCAGGTGTTTATTTTGCCGGGGGGGTGTTGGCAATGCTATCGGCGTGCATTGTATCACATACGGGTTTGTTGGCGTTGTGCGTGGTGATGTTTTTTCTTTGTGGCGTGGGGGCAACGGTGGTGATGACAGCCGAGGCGGGGGTGCGCGGTTCGCGTTCTGTTGCGGGATATGTAACCGCGTCTGATCTCGGCTCGGCAACAGGGCCTGTGCTGGGGTGGATGACGCAGCAGATGTACTTGTCTTCGGATTGGATTTTTCTCATTGGCAGCGGGATGTATGCCATCGGCGCGCTGGTGATTTTACGCGACAAGTCCCCATAGCCGCTTCCGAGCGTCTGACCATTCTTCCCAATTTTCGATCACGTGCTTCAGCGCGTCCACATCTCGCTTGCGGCCACTGGGCGGAAAGTAATTCCACGCCATTGCGCGCCTCGGTCCCGCGGCTGTTTTCACACCTGTGGCATGCCAGCAACTCGGCGTCCAGACCAGCGACCAGCGCGGATCCAGAATCACTTCCACTTCAAGGGGATGTTTGGCGAAGAACAACTCGGGCATCTCGTCGTGCTGTCCGGTGGCAATTTCGATTTGTCGCAATTCTTCTTCCACGTCCTCGCGGGATCTGACATGGGTGCCGGGCAAGACGCGCAGCGGCGCATTGGATGGGTCGTGTCGATCTAACGCGGTACGCAGCGACACTTGCTCGACATCAGGCCCCCCGTCCGCGTGCCAGTGGACTTGCTGGTGCACGCGCCCATCTGCCGACACAATTTTCGACGCATCGCCCAACCCACACGCACCCACATGGACATCTTCACACCCCAAAATGCGCCGCGCCATATCCACAATATGTGGATGCTCTACCGCCTGTAATAACGGCTCGCCGACCATAAAAAATTGACAGGCGCCGCGATTGAACCCCTCGGCCGACTCGGCGTTTAACCATGTGGGTTCAATCGCTCGCTTGCGTCGGTCGATCTCGAGCATCACCTCAGCGTCTATGGGATTTGGAATAAAAAAGAATCCACGGCGATGAAAATGTTCGATCTGATAATCTGTCATCTCTACCTCAAGCGGTGTATAAATGCGATGGCAGTTCATCCGCAACCCTGACCACGCGCTTTCCGATGTTTCCGCCCCGCATCATGTCGATAAATGCATGGGGCGCGTTCTCTAAGCCCTTCCAGATGTCTTCCCGATATTTGATCTGGCCTTCATTGACCCAAACGGCCATCTGTTTGAGTGCTTCGGCATGCTGGTCTGCAAAGTCAAAGACCAGAAACCCGCGCATGGTCAATCGCCGTGAAATGAAGTGCCACATCATCCGCGGCCCTTGTTCTGGGGCGGTCAGATTGTATTGCGATATTTGCCCGCAAACCGCAATGCGACCGCGCAGGTTCATCAGGGGAAATACCGCATCGGAGATCGCGCCGCCGACATTGTCGAAATAGACATCGATGCCATCGGGACACTGGCGTTGCAGTTCGGCACTGTAGTCATCAACCTCTTTGTAGTTGAACGCGGCATCAAAACCCAACTCATCGACCACCTGGGCAACCTTTTGGGGTGAGCCAGCCACACCCACCGCGCGGCAGCCCTTGATTTTGGCGATTTGCCCCACGATGGATCCCACCGCGCCAGCAGCACCCGTCACCAGCACGGTTTCGCCTTCTTTGGGCTGCCCCACGTGCAACAGGCCAAAATACGCGGTGAGGCCCGGCATGCCCAACACGCCCAAGGCCGTTGATACCGGCGCGAGGTCGGGATCGACTTTGCGTAAATTTGATCCTTTGGACACGCCATAAGCCTGCCATCCGATTTGAGCGTGAACAATATCGCCGACCTCAAAGTCCGGATCGTTTGACGCGATGACCTCCCCCACGGTGCCGCCGACCATCACCTCGCCAATTTGCACATTCGCCGCGTACGATGCGCGGTCATTCATCCGCCCGCGCATGTAGGGATCGACCGACATAAACAGCGTTTTTGACAGGACCTCACCTTCGCCAGGCTCGGGCACGGGCGTTTCAACGAGCTTAAAATCATCTGGCACGGGGAACCCTTTTGGACGTGCAGCCAGCGTGATTTGACGATTCATTTTTCCCTCCAATAAGTTGGACGCACAGGCGCGCGGCGATAGACAGGCAGGCAACGAAGCGCAGTGGGTAATTGCGCCCTACCCCAAAACCATTGCGAACTTCGATGACCTGCTGTGCAATTGTACCCTTTGTGCAGATTTGTTTTTCGCCTTGTATATTACCATTCATCGCCCCAAAACACAACTGGTTTGATAGCAGTCCCACAGGCGTATTGATTGGAAAAATACTGGACAAACGCCAAAGACTCAGATAAATTGTTGCATCATACACCCCCTCCGAAGCGATTGGAACTTTCTTTTTTTTGGTGAATTTAAGGTATGTCTCTGTGAGCCCACTGTTCATTAAGCAGGAATCGCATGAACCTCATTCAGATTCGATTTGGGAATACCCTGAGCAGTCAAATTTACCAGGCCCGCCTCGCGCAGCGCAAATTTCAAAAGCGATTGTCCGCCCAGCCTTGCGATGTGCAGATCGCGACGCGATCAAAAAATCCATCTGCTGATTTGAAGTTGTTTTATTGGCCGAACGCGATGCGCGCGGGCCTGTTGAGCTTGGCCATTCTCGCCGCTGTTGTCTGGATCTATCCCGAATACCACCCTACCGTACGCCTGGGTCCAACGCCCACGCAGATTTTTAGACCTCATATTCCAGAAACAAGTCAACAAAAACGCCCGCCATCCCCGCCGCGTCCTCAAGTGCCCTTGGCCGTTGAGGGCGAGGAAGTCCCCGAAGATATCACAATTGAATCCACCGAATTGGATCTCGACACCATTGCGATACCCCATTTGGCAGGTGTTCCGGGCATGGATTATACAGACGAACCGCTCAACTATATCGACGTTGACTACAAGCCGCATCCAAACCGAATTGTCGTGCCGGAATATCCCGCGGAGGCCAAGCGAAAACACATTGAAGGCACAGTCACGGTCAAAGTGCTGGTTGACAAAGAGGGCAATGTCGAAGACGTTCAGTATGTACACGGACCGGAAATTTTCAGGAAATCAGCCATCGCCACAGCGCGACAATTTCGATTTCGCCCCGGTAAGCACAAGGGAGAACGCCGCAAAGTTTGGATGTTTATGCCGATTGAATTTTCGTTGAAATAGCTTCGGCTTTCAGCCTTCCTTTCCCCTCCCCAAATCCCCGTTTGTTCACACTTCCTCGTACAAGGAAAAAAATGTCCGATTGGCAAACCCGTGCATGGGATGGTCGGCCTGTGCGCTATCCCGATCCCGCCATTGAAATTTTGGACAAACGCTTTCAAAAATACGCCATTGGCAATGCCGCGGTCGAATGTCTCTGTGCGGGTCTGCGCTGGGGCGAGGGCCCCGTGTGGTTTGGGGACGCGCGTTGTGTGTACTTCAGCGACATTCCCAACAATCGCATCATGCGCTGGAGCGAAAGCGATGGCAGCCTCAGTGTTTTTCGCCACCCGTCCCATTATTGCAATGGTCACACCCGCGACCGAGCAGGCCGTCTGATTACCTGTGAACACGGCACGCGCCGCGTCACCCGCACCGAATACGACGGCACCATCACCGTTCTCATCGACCGATTTGAGGGCAAACCACTCAACGCGCCAAATGACGTTGTGGTGCATTCCGATGGCAGTATCTGGTTCACGGATCCGGGGTACGGCATTATGCTCGATTACGAAGGCCACATTGCCGAATGCGAACTGCCCACTCAGGTCTATCGCCTCGAGCCCAGTACTGGCAATGCCGCGGTCGTCGCCGACGATTTTGTGCGTCCCAATGGCTTGTGTTTCTCGCCCGATGAAAAGACCCTTTACATCACGGATACCGGTGCCTCGCACGGCATGGAAGGCCCCGCACACATTCGCGCTTTTGATGTGGAAAATAGCAGCCTTAAAAACAGTCGCGTCTTTGTCGATATGGCGCCCGGATTTGCCGATGGGATTCGCTGCGACATGGACGGCAACCTGTGGAGCAGTTCGGGCTGGGGCAATCCCGAAGATGATGGGGTTAAAATTTTCGCGCCCAATGGGGATCTCATCGGCAAAATTCACTTGCCCGAGCCCTGCTCCAACCTCTGCTTTGGCGGAAAAAAGAAAAACCGCCTCTTCATGACCGGCGGCACGCGTTTGTACGCCGTGTACGTTGAAGCCAAAGGCGCGCAAAGCCCATAACCCCTCCAATCCGTCCGAGCGGTTGGATGGGCTGATAACTGACTGCCGACCCCAACTGGAGAAACTTCATGCCACAACAGACAAAGGCCTGGCCCTTGGGCGTTTTGCTCATGCTGCTGATTCTATTTTTAAATTTCTGGATGTGGGACGATGACGCGCTGATTTTTGGACTGCCGATCAATTTGCTCTACCACATCGGCCTGTGCGTTGTGGCAACACTCGCGATGGTGGTGATTGTGCGCCGGGCCTGGCCGCATCATTTGGATGAGGGGGATGCAGAGTGATTATTGCTGTTGTTGCAATTTATCTCGTGCTTGTGCTCGTGGTCGGCGCGCTGGGGCATCGGCTTTTTCGAGCAACGGGAGAAGATTATTTTGTCGCAAGTCGAAGCATTGGGCCTATGGTGTTGCTGATGACGCTGTTGGGCACCAATTTGACGGCATTTACGATGCTCGGGGCATCTGGGGAAGCCCATCGGCAAGGGGTTGTTGTTTTTGGCCTTATGGGCGCGAGTTCATCCATTCTGATTCCGTTTCTCTTTTATTATTTGGGCACGAGAAGTTGGTGGTTGGGCAAACGGTTTTCCTACGTCACGCAAATCCAACTGATCAGAGATCGCTATACATCGCCCGCATTGGGAACGCTTTTGTTTGTGGTTGTGGTGGTGTTGATGCTGCCCTACATCCTGATTGGGGTCAAGGGTGGGGGCGATGCCCTCATGGCGATTACGCGCGGGGACTGGCCGGGCTGGGTCGGCAGTTTGATCGTGTGTGGGGTGACATTTTTGTATGTGACTTATGGCGGGATGCGAAGTACTGCTTGGGCGAATACCTTTCAGACAGCGGTGTTTATTCTCGTGGGTCTGGTGGCCTATCTGGTGATTATGGATCACTATGGGGGGGTCGGTGCGGCGATGGCGACGCTGCGCGATAGGCATCCCGAATTTGTGATTTTTGGCAGCGGTTCTTATGTCACTTTCAAAATGCTCTCCTATCTCATGCTGCCCATCAGTGTCGCGGCATTTCCCCATATTTACGGGCATTGGCTTTCCGCTCGCACCGCGCGGTCGTTTCAAACACCCATTGTGTTCTATCCCCTCTGTATTGCTGCCGTGTGGATGCCTAGCGTCACCTTGGGGATGGTTGGGCGCATTGATTTTGCAGCACCGCTGAACGGCCCCATCCTGATTGAACTCATTCTGGCGCATACGGGCGGGGTGCTGGCCGGGTGCTTGGCGGCGGGTGTTTTTGCTGCGATTATGTCTTCGCTCGACTCTCAAACCCTCGCGTTGGGCGCGATGTTTACCGAAGATATCGTGCGGTTTTACGGATTTGACGATCAGTTGTCCGAAAAACAGCAGGTCTTATTTGGGCGCGTTTTTGTCGCTGCATTCCTCGTTCTCGCCTTTGTCGCGTCGCTGTTTACAACGCGGTCGATTTTTGAACTCGGCGCGTGGTCACTCACGGGTTTTGCGGGATTGGTGCCCGTGTTTGTCGGCGCACTGTATTGGAAGCGCAGCACAAAGCAGGGCGCGGCCGCGGCGATTTTGGGTGTGATTGGTCTGTGGATCTTTTTTTATGTCGATTCTCTGACTGTAGAAGGCGCGTATAGCGTTGGCGGCACTGGCTTGATTCCCGCGGGTGTGATTGTCCCTGTTTCCGCGCTGCTTCTCGCTCTCGTATCTTTGGGCACCACCCCGCCTCGAGATACGGATCGTTTTTTTATGCACGAATAGACGGAACGGGATCCAACTGCGTCAGCAGGTTATCGGCGCGCGGGGCGTCATCTGCGGAACGGGGTACCTGTCTGCCCTGCCTACCGCCGAGGGCTTTCGGCAGGCAGGCGATAGGAAGGCGACTGCGCGCGCTAGCAGTTCATCGACGAACCGACGCACGGGCAGGAGCCGATAGCCGATGAAATATTATCCCGCGATTTACTGGGCTTTTCTCAAAACCTCGTTGCTCAACCAGTTTCAATACCGCGCGGCTATGAGCATCTGGATGATCGGGCGGATTCTCGAACCCATCATCTATCTTACCGTGTGGTCCACAGTTGCCGAGGCGCGCGGGGGCAATGTGGGGTCCTATTCGCCTGCGGACTTTGCCGCTTATTACCTCGTGCTCATGCTCGTCAACCAGTTCACCTTTTCCTGGATCATGCACATCTACGATTTTCGCATTCGCCAGGGCGAACTCTCCAACCTCTTGCTCAAGCCCATCCACCCCATCCATGCGGACATTGCCGAGAACATCGCCTACAAAGTCATGACCGCTGTCATCATCTTTCCCACAGCGATTGTGTTCTTTTTTCTTTTTCAACCCAATCTCACCTTTTATATCCAGACATTCGCCCTCTTTTTGCTGGCGCTGGGCATTGCGTTTTTCATGCGATTCTTCATCGAATGGTCCCTCTCTCTCGTCGCGTTTTGGACCACGCGCAACGAAGCCATCAACCAGATGTATTTCACCCTCAATCTGTTTCTTTCCGGGCGCATCGCGCCCATCGATCTGATGCCCGGCCCCATCCAACTTCTCGCCGACGCCTTGCCCTTTCGCTGGGCCATTGCATTTCCCGTTGAACTCCTGATCGGTCGTCTTTCACACGAACAGATCGCGAACGGATTTGCCATGCAAGCCGTTTGGCTGATCGCGGGTTTTGTCTTGATCAAACTCACTTGGCATTCGGGGATAAAGAAATATTCGGCGGTTGGATCGTGAAGGCGGGCACAAGGGGGCCGTCCCTACAATCTATGCACTACGTCAAATTGATATGGACCTTTTTCCGCATTGGCATGCTCAACGAAATGGCCTATCGCGTGAACTTTTACGTCCAACTTCTGCAATCCATTCTCAACCTGGGCACGGCCATCGCGGGGTTGGCAATCGTGTTTTCGCACACCGATACCCTCGGCGGGTGGCAAGCTGTTGATATCCTCGCCCTGCTCGGTGTGTTTATGTTCGTGGGCGGCGTGATTCGCTTGGTCGTTCATCCGAGCATGAGCCAACTCATGGAAGATGTGCGGCTCGGCACATTCGACTACACCCTCACCAAACCGTGCGACGCCCAGTTCCTCGCCAGTATTTCACAAATCCGCATCTGGCGACTCAGCGATGTTTTGCTCGGCATGGGCGTGCTCATTGCCGCGCTGATCTACAAGGGGCTCGATGTCGGCCTGCGCGACGCATTTGCCTTCGCGTTTGTGCTTTGCACTGGCGGCAGCATCATCTACAGTTTTTGGCTGATGCTCGCCACCTTCACCTTCTGGTTCTTGCGGATCGAAAATATTCTCGTCATCTTCCAAAGCATGTACGAGGCCGGGCGTTGGCCCATTGGCATCTATCCGCACTGGCTGCGTTACATCCTCACGTTCCTCGTGCCCGTGGCATTTGCCATTACCGTGCCAGCCGAAGCACTCTCTGGCCGCCTGACTCCCGAAAGCCTGATCACATCGGGCTTTCTCTGTGTCTTTCTCTGTGCTTTCTCGCGCTGGTTCTGGAAACGCGGCATTAAAAATTACGCCGGTGCATCGGCCTGATGCCGCGCAGACAGAGAGTTGACTTTTCAGATTTTATCCGCTATTTTAGCCATTTGCCATGTCGGAAGTTTCCTCTGTTTGGCAGCACATCCACAGAGGCATTTCGCTAAAAAAAGCACACTATAACACCGTGAAAGCAGGTGCCCAGCGCAGTTGGATATTGTGTGAGGAGAGGTTTGTAACCGCAAATATGTGCCCGAATATTGCAATCGGGTCGCGGTTCATCCCAACAGCTTTGGCGTTGGGCGCATGTCGAGTCACAGTGCCATCAATTTACAGCGATAGAACGCAAAAAAAGCACTTGAATGGCGAAAAAGTTGACTTATGTATCTCATTGATTGTCCAAAAAGGAGATTCACAATGGCTTACCAACTTCCCGAACTCGTCGAACCCGAAGTACCCAAAAAAAACGAAGTCGTGCTCATTGCCAATGGAGATCTGCGCTTATCGGCCAACCAGATGTGTTGGCCTGCACAACAGGCCATGGAAGAAGCCATTACAGCCGCAATCCAGCGCGAGGGATGGCAAGTCCGGCGCGGGCATCCCTACAAAACAGACGAGCAACACGGTTTTATCGGGTCGCAAAAAGAGGGCATGGAAGTCTTCAAAAACATTCATCCCAACGCGCGCCTGATCGCGGCCGAGGCCGTTTGGCAATACAGCCACCATGTGCTTCACGGCTTGATTTCGCACCGCGGCCCCGTGCTCACCCTCGCCAACTGGTCTGGACAGTGGCCGGGCCTGGTCGGCATGCTCAACCTCAATGGCTCGCTCACCAAAGCCGGCGTTGAATACAGCACCCTGTGGAGTTTGGACTTTAGCGACAATTTCTTCAGACGCGGCCTGCGCGAATGGCTCACCACGGGCAGCGTCACCCACGATACGTCCCATGTGCGCGATGCCGATACCTTCCGCCTGCCCGAAGCCGAAGCCCAACTCGGCCGGGCACTCGCCGAACAACTCCAGCGCGAAAAAGCCATTATGGGCGTCTTTGACGAAGGCTGCATGGGCATGTTCAACGCCATCATCCCCGACCACTTGCTCAATCCCACAGGCGTCTTCAAAGAACGCCTCTCGCAATCCGCGCTGTGGGCTGAGATGCAAACGGTCACAGACGAAGAAGCGCGCGCTGTTCGCGCATGGCTCGAAGACAAGGGCCTCACCTTTGTCACCGGCGCAAATGCAGCCGATGAACTCACCGACGACCAAATCCATTCGCAGTGCAAAATGTACATTGCCGCCATCCGCATTGCCGATGATTTTGGATGCGCCACCATAGGCATTCAATATCAACAGGGTCTCAAAGACCTGTGCCCGGCATCGGATCTGGTCGAGGGCATTCTCAACAACGCAGACCGCCCTCCCGTCCGCGCGCGCGGCAATGGTCGGGTGCTCTACGAAGGCGAGGCACTCCCGCATTTCAACGAAGTCGATGAATGCGCGGGCCTCGATGGCCTGATCACCAACCGCATCTGGCGCGCCTTGGGGCAGCCCCCGGAAAACACCCTGCACGACCTTCGCTGGGGCGAACACTACCGGGGAAACGGCCTGGATGACTACGTGTGGGTTTTCCTCATCTCGGGCGGCGCGCCCCCCGCACATTATATAGACGGCTACAAAGGCACCTTTTCCGAACGCCAACCCAGCATGTATTTCCCCCTCGGCGGGGGCACCTGCAAAGGCGTGAGCAAACCCGGCGAAATCGTCTGGAGCCGCGTCTTCGTTCAGAACGACGAACTACACATGGACATTGGGCGCGGGGGCGTCGTCGCGCTCCCGCCGCGCGAAACCCACCGCCGTTGGCAAGCCACCACCCCGCAGTGGCCCATTATGCACGCGGTCACCTACGGCATCTCCCGCGATCAGATGATGGCTCGCCACAAAGCCAACCACATTCAAGTCGCCTATGGGGAATCCGCACAGGCCGCGAACAAGGCATTGGCCGTAAAAGTTGCCATGATGCAGGCATTGGGGGTCAACGTTCACATTTGCGGAACGCGGAATGGGCTTGTTTGATGACGCAAAAGGCGGTAAGCGGCGAATTTTTTTTAAGACACATAAGGAACGCGAAGGCGCGAAGACCTGCCTCTCTGGCTCTTGACCCCCAACTGCTGACCGCTGATAGCTTTAGAGGAATTTATTATGGCTGATGATGTGTATAAAATTCAGGACGAAGATATAAAACCGGATGCGTTGTACCATGCGGTGCTGGCAGATTCGGATGGTGCCGTGACGACATTTGCAGGTGTGGTGCGAGATAATACCAAAGGGCGCGGGACATCTTATCTGATTTACGACGCGTATCGAGAAATGGCTGAAAAAAAGATGCGGGAAGTTGGGGATGAGATCAAAGCAAAGTGGGACGTGGATTGCGTGGGCATGTTGCATCGGGTCGGGCGGTTGGAAATTGGAGAGATCAGCGTGTTGATCGCGATTTCTTCGCCCCATCGCAAGGCGTCTTTGGAAGCGTGTCACTACGCTATTGACCGGTTGAAACAGACCGTGCCGATCTGGAAAAAAGAGGTGTGGACAGATGGAGGGGAAGCTTGGATTGAGGGCGACCCGTCTGCGTCGAGAAAGCCGGGCGCACTGGCGGGATTGACTTGGCGGGATCGCAGCGCATGAATTGGCTGGTGTGGGGGATGCTGGAGATGCGGGCGCAGGAGGTCTCGTCTTCAGGCTGCTGAAAGCCCAAAGAAACGCGGAGTAAATGACCGAGGAAATAGAGCTGGTGTAACTGCTGGTAAAAATCTCGATGGTTTCACAGCGATGATCGGGCAACGTATTGTTGATAATGGCATAAATGAGGTAAAAGTCTATACTGACAAAAAAGATATGCTGGTCATGAGCAAAAATCGGCTTCTGGCCGCAATTGAACTCAAATCACACCCCGCCATTCAGATAGAAGGATAAATACCATGCGCCATTGCCAAATGACCATCTTGCTCGTTCTGTTCTTGCTCGTCGGGTCGGCCCCCGCCGTCACCGTTGGGCAACCGGTTGATGGTTTTGTCCTCCAGAGCCTCGAAGGACAAACCCATCGCGCGTCTGACTACCGCGGCAAAGTGCTCGTCCTCGCGGTCATCGGCTACAACTGACCCACCTGTAGAGCGGCGGGTCCGTCACTCGAAAATTTTTGGCAAAGCAATCGCAACGGCAATATTGCCATGCTCGGTCTCGACGTTTACAACGGCAGTCAGACGCAATTGACAGGCTTTCGCAACAGCGCGGGCATCAGCTTTCCGCTCCTACAAAAAGCGGGGGGTGCTGTCTCATTCCACCGCGAAGATCTCATTGTGGTCGATCCCGATGGGATTGTGCGCTTTCTCGGGCGCGTGACTTCGACTTCTCCTGCACAAGGCGCGATCAGCGACCTGTTGCCCCAAATGACCCAAAGACCGGTGGTTGCGCCCATTTCAGACCCCGTCTCTTTTGACAGCATCATCGCACTAGGCGATAGCCGCACCGCACAAATCACCGTGACCAACACCGGCAATGCCACCTTTGAGATCACGGCGTTGCAAGCCGACTTTGCCCCCTTTACCGCTCCATTGCCCCTCGCGGTTCCGCCCGGGGAATCGCGCATGCTGCACATCACGTTGACGCCCGATAGTACGGGAACACTCTCGGGCAGCATTGTCTTTCTCACCAATGCCGACCCATTTGAAGTTACCATCGCGCCCATCACGGTCCAACCACCGCCTGGGCCCGTGCTCGCCGTCCGAGAATCTGCCGTTGATTTCGGCGCGTTCGACGCCGCGCGAACCGTTCAACAAACCCTCACCATCGAGAACACAGGCACCGGCCCGCTCGCCGCGCGCATTCAAAGCGATCTCCAGGGGCTGACCTTTTCACCTGCTGCGTTCACACTCGCGCCCGACAGTTCGGCTGTGGTTACGCTTACCTTCCGCAACACCACAGAAGGCCCATTTTCGGGGGTCATTGACATCTTGAGCAATGACCCCGACCAGCCAACACACACCCTGTCGATCTCTGGCACTGTCCAAGTCCTGTCCGCCAACGCCAAAGCTGATTTTAACCGCGACGGCAACATTGACTTTGCCGATTTTCTCCTGTTTGTGGGGGCTTATAATTCGCCCGATCCCAGATACGATATCAATGGCAACGGCGCGGTTGACTTTCCCGATCTCCTCATCTTCGTCCAATCCTTTGGCAAATCGCTCAACTAATCGCGGTTGCAGAACCCCGCCCATCCACATCGTCCACCCCAAGCGGTCAGTTGTCGCCTCACAACCCTTTCTCATCCGTTGACCACTTTCCAAAGGAGTTTTTCTTGATCGACCTGTCATCTCTCCACGCCCTCGAGATTCGCATTTTGCGCGCATACGAAAACAATATCCGTGCCGAACAGTCCGACATCCAACTTCAACGCGGTATGGGCGAAGGCCAGGTTCGCCGCGCGATTGAGTGGCTCATTTCCAAACACCTGCTCGAAATCACCGACGAAACCACCCGCGTCATGGTTGCACTGACTGACGTGGGACGGGATTTTGCCGCCAAACGCGCGACGCCAGAAACCGCGCTGTTGACTCGGGCAGGCGCGGGACGGGTCACACTCAAAGACCTGCAAGCCGATCCGCGTTTTGACAAAGGAGCGTGGGGCAGTGCATTTGGCGGCCTGAAAAGAGACGGCATCATCGATCTCGACAAAGGAATGATTGTCATTGCTGATACAACTCGCGCCTCCTTTTTTATAGATCGCCTTGTGCCAGAATTTTTCGCTCAATTTTCCGACGCAAAGACCCACATAGAACTCGGTGATTTTGCTCAGGACATTGCCCAATACATTCAATCCAACGCGCGAAAACGCGGCGGGGGCAAAGCACCTGTTCGCCTCGACGAACGCACAGAGCGCACCTATCGCCTCACAAAAGAAGGGCAACGGGTGCTCGCCGAAATCGTCACAGCCAATCTCACGGGCAATGAAATCTCTCGTCTCACGCCCGACATGATCCAGAAAGGCACATGGCGTGGCGCGTCTTTTCGCCGATATGATCTTTCGATCAAACCGCCTCGCGTGCTTATTGGCAAACACCACCCCTATCAGGCGTATCTCGACAGTGTTCGCCGGCGTCTGATGGCACTCGGTTTTGAAGAAATGAAAGGCTCGCTGGTCGAGACCGAATTTTGGAACATGGACGCCCTGTTTATGCCGCAGTTCCATGCCGCGCGCAATATTCACGATGCCTATTACATCACCGAACCCGCGCAAGCCAAAGCAGCCGAAGAACCCGATTTCTCCAGCGTTGCAAAAGCCCATGAAAGCGGCGGGGACACAGGCTCGCGCGGGTGGCGCTACAAATTCAATCCCGAGCAATCGCGTCGCCTCATCTTGCGTAGCCAAGGCACCGCGCTCTCCGCGCGCGCCCTGGCTTCAAATCCCAATATCCCGGGCAAATACTTCGCGCTTGCGCGTTGCTTCCGCCCCGAAGATGTCGATGCCACCCACGCGGCGGACTTCACGCAGGTCGAGGGCATTGTCTTGGGGGAAAACATAAACTTCCGAAGCCTCCTCGGCTTGCTCAAACTCTTTGCCCTCGAAATCGCGCAAGCCGAAGCCGTGCGCTACGTGCCCGACTATTTTCCATTCACCGAACCCTCGGTCGAATTGCAGGCAAAACACCCCATTCTCGGCTGGATCGAACTCGGTGGCGCGGGCCTCTTCCGCCCCGAAGTCACACAGCCCCTAGGCGTCGATGTTCCCGTCATCGCGTGGGGCCTGGGCGTTGACCGAATGGCGATGGTCGCCCTCGGCATCCGCGACATCCGCGACCTCTTCAGCACGGATCTGGATCTGGTTCGCAATACGCGGTAGGCAAGCGACGACTCAAAGACGCAACTGAGCTCGCCTAAGCCAGCAGGCAACGGCGATAGCAGTTCATCAACACACAGGCATAGCCTACACCTCAACGGCGCGGCGCGTCAAGCCATCGGTGCCAAGAGCCGATCCGTACCTGGTGGTGCGTCTGTGGAGATGGTGTGGATAAGACCTGGCACGTTTAGGATGGGTTCTCCTTCATCGGAACCGGGTCGGTATAGTGATGAGGGGCCTGTGCATGAAGTGACGATCAGCGAGGGATTCTATTTGGGTAAGTATGCGGTGACGCAGGATCAGGGGGAGGCAGTGATGGGTGCGCGTCCTTGGCAACGTAAGAGTTATCTCAGCATCTGGTCGCGATTTTTAATGCCGAAGACGAGTGCGCGTGCTCAGCAAGATGAGGGTTATATGAAAGATAGGGATTTTGTGTGCTCAGGTGGGAATTATCCAGCGGTGTATATCTCTGGGGATGATGCTCAGGCGTTTATCCGCCGTCTGAACGCGTCGTCTTCATCAGGTGTGTATGATTAGTGGGAGTATGCGTGTCGTGCGGGGACTTCGAGTCGTTGGTCGTTTGGTGATGCTGAGAGCCAATTGGTGCATTATGCGTGGGATGTGGGTGAGGGGTATGGTCATCGGGTTGGGACTAAGCGTCCGAACACGTGGGGCTTGTATGACATGCATGGGAACGTTTGGGAGTGGGTTCAGGATAGGTATGATCGTGGTTATTATAGTCGCTCTCCGTCGACGGATCCGAGGGGGCCGTCGACAGGCTCGGAACACGTCGTACGGGGCGGCGGGTCGCCACGGCAACTCGCCCGACGCCCGCAACGGCGGCATGGGGTTTCGTCTCCTAAGACGGGCAAAATAGCTCTTTGCCCTTTTACGCTTTAACACTTCTGAACTGGCATTCGCAAAAACCGCTCTTTGAAGTTCTAGAGAGCGGTTTTTTGTCCTGTTGTTTTGTCACAAAACACGAGCCCGGGTTCGCAATGCAGCGGTGTACAACCCTGGACTGACACGCTCCAGGCCAGGCTTCGACAGAAGTTCACGCGGGCTTTTATCGTTCGCGTGCTATGCAAAGGGGCCCCCGTCATTCCTCCTTCTGAAACTTGACAACACATGACAAAAAACTATATTAGCGACTGATTTACCCAACCATGTGCAAGATCAGTCCATCATGTCAGGAATACAAAGTGCCTAAAATTACCGTTGACAAATCCGACCTCGAACGTCTCGCGGGACAAGCCTATTCTCTCGAAAGCCTGAGCGCGGCACTCGAAACCGCCAAGGCCGAAATTGACGCGGCAGAAGGCGATACCCTCCGCGTTCAGCTCAAAGACACCAACCGCCCGGACCTGTGGTCAACCGAGGGCCTTGCGCGCCTGCTCAAAAGCCATCGGGAAGCGTCTCAGCCCGGTTATTCTTTTTTTGCCCAAGAGGGTATCCCGCCTACAGCCAGAGAACGGGAAGTCATTGTCGATCCCGGTCTGCAAAACATCCGCCCCTACATTGCCGCCTTTGCCTGTGCGGGCATTCAGGTTGACGAAGCCGCGCTCGATGCCCTCATCGAAGCGCAGGAAAAACTCGCGGATGGGTACGGGCGCGGGCGCAGCGCGGTTGCCATGGGCATTTACGACGCTTCGGATATTGCATATCCCGTGCGATACGACGCAGTTGATCCCGACGCCACAGCCTTTGTCCCGCTCGAGTTTGAACGCGAAATGACCCTGCGACAAATTTTGTCCGACCATCCCACAGGGCAAACTTATGCCCACCTTCTCGACGGCAAGGATCAATTTCCCCTGATACGCGACGCGCGCGGCGAGGTGCTTTCCATGCCTCCCGTGATCAACAGCCAGACTTTGGGGCGCGTGGAAGTGGGCGACGCGTTTTTATTTTGCGAAGCAACGGGGCCCGAACTCGACGCGATTCTCCTCTCCGTGGCGATTATGGCGGTCAACATGGCAGACCGCGGCGGCGCGATTTATCCCGTCACCGTGCGATATCCCTACGACACGCCGCGAGGACAAACCCTGATTTGTCCATGCGACCTCACCCAGCCATGGCAAGTCGATGTTCAGGAGATTCACAAAGTCGTTGGGTCACACATTTCTATGGATGAGATTCAAACCGCGCTCAATGCCATGGGCTATCGGGACATCGACATCCGCGAACAGACCATCAACGCGCGTCCCGCTCCCTATCGCGATGATATTCTACACCCCATAGATATTGTCGAAGACGTCGTGATCGGCGTGGGATATGACGCGTTTGAACCCGAAATGCCCCGCGATTTTAGCATTGGCAAGGCCGCGCCACAAGAAGATCTTTCCGACCAATTTCGCGATCTCATGGTCGGAAGTGGGTTTCAAGAGGTCTTTTTGCCCATTCTCTGTTCGCAAAAAGAACAGACACTGGACATGAACAATCCCGACGCGCAGATGATTTCGATCTCGAATCCCATGTCCGAAAGCTACAGTGCTCTCCGCGGTTCTCTGCTGCCCGGCTTGCTCAAAACCGAAGCCGCGAGCCGTCGCGCGCGCTACCCACACCGAATTTTTGAAGTGGGCGAAGTGGGGGTGCTCGCGCCCAGCGAAAATTACGGCACCCGCACAGACATTCATCTCTGCGCGCTCGAAGCCAGCGACGACGCCAATTTGTCCGCGATTCAAAGCTACCTCGAGGTGTTGTCCTATTACTTTCACTTTGACTACACCATTGCCCCGATTGATCATCCCACGTTCTTGCCCGGGCGCAGTGGCGAGATATGCGTGGGCGAAAACGCCTACGGAATCATCGGGGAAATTCATCCCCGCGTCCTCGAAACCTGGAGCATCAACTATCCCGTTAGCGCATTTGAAGTCGATATTTGCATTGCAGAGTCAAAATAAAAAGCAACCACAGACCTGCTTGCCGATCCGAAACTGAAAATGGGGACGAGAGGCGTTCACTACAAGATCATCGACGACGGCAAGAAAGCCTATTTGTCGCGGCACAATCTGGGGGCCAGTGACCGAAACTTCAGGCAGATCGACTGCACCGAGGTACCAGAGCAGCATTTCGAACATGTGACGGATGTCGTTCTTGGCGAATACAAAAAGGACATTGCGCGAAAGTTCGGTTCATCCAGCACTGCAAATTTAAGCCGGTAGGAGTTGCCAATGTCTGAGTTTCCACCGATGCAGCTATATATCACATTGGCCATCGCCGTTTCCATCGCGACGATAGTTTCCGCGTTCATTCGCCAATCAACCACGGGTTCCGTCCCTGCAAAGAGAATGGTATTTTCTTTTTTTGGGCTATATACATTTTCTTGTGCGGCATGGCTTCACTTGTGTTTCTACTTGTTTTGGCAAATCGTCTTTACAGATCAATCCCCAATATTCGATATTGTCAACCGCGCGTTTCATCTGTTTGTACTGGGAGGGATCGGTATCATGGGTGCTATTCTCCTTGAGAAGATGTTGATACGCGAGATACGGGGCGATGTCCCAGCACCTTAGCCATCCGAGTTTCACAATTATTTTTTTTACGTTACAAAAAACAATACTTCGGACAGTTTTGGAAATCGGGCGCCCAAGAGCCACCTCCCCCTCTTATGGCTTGCCACAATCCTTACGAGGAGCACAAAAGGCACAAAACACCTGTCTGCCTGTCCGCATGCAGGCGGGCCGACAGGCAGGGGTGCAGGCTATCCTATATTTTTGTGATTTTTGTGCCTTCTGTGGCTCTGCAAAAAAAAGTGTCCGAACAAAAAAAGAAAGCGGTCGATGTCGAGAGACATGGGCCGCTTTTCTTTGTGGTATGGAGCAATTTGTAGAGTGCGCTATGGGCCGGCGTGAATGTCCATGCGATGTTCGTACAACAAGGCTCGCGTGTGAGAATAACTGCGTAACGTCAGTGATTAGAATCGAACTGTTAAGCCCCCCGAAACTATGCGCCCGATCAGTGGCGCGCCAACAAATGATCGATATTTCTGATTCAGCACATTGCTGGCGTCCAAACTCACGGTCATCTTCAGGCGATCGGTTGAAAAGGGCACCTGATACGCGGCATTCAAATCCACAACGGTATAATCCTCGACATCGCCGACATACACCCCCGAATTCATGGGAAAAGCTCCCCGATAGCGCAATTTCGCACCCATCGTGAGCGGGGCATGGGGCAATTTGCACTCGGCGCCGATGTTAAACTTGTGTTGGGGGGCATTGAGAGCAATGTCGCCAATATTGTCCAAATTGGGAAACAGATCCCCGCTGACATAGGAGTAATTCCCCATAAAAGTCCATGTGTCGTTGGGATAATAGGCAAAAGACAGATCAGCACCGTAAAGTGTTATCCGACCAAAATTTCGATATGTCAACATCACCGCAGAAGGATCAGATGCCTGATCGGCAGATAGGGTGCCAAAGGGAACCGCCACAGTGTTCGACACAAACAACTCGGTCAACTCATCTACGCCATTGCCGTCGCCATTGCCAACCAACCCCAACGCTGGCTCATTGAGCTGATCTAAAAGACCAATGGCAATGGCGAGGCTCGCATTGGCGGGATCTTTTAGGGCTTGGTTAAACGCATCTGTGAGTGCCGCCCGCAAAGGATCGGCTGCGAGAAATACATTGGGCGTTTCAATCCGCAAGGGACCGACAAAATTTTTGATCCTGGTTTGATAGACGTCTGCTGCCAGAATCAACTTGTCTTTCACAATGCCTTTGTAGCCCACTTCAAGGGTTTCTGTAATGGTTGACTCGATTTGTTTGATATCCTCAACCGCACGGGCAGGGTCGGTTACGGGAACGAACACGCGCTCCTCTTGATCTAAGGTGGCAACCGTATTTTGCAATCCCGGCAGGGTCTCTGGCACAATCCCTGGAAAATCACCGACCAGTTGCGCTGCCACGCCAGCGGCTTGCTCAGGGGGTAGGCCGAGCCGCTCGATGAAGAGACCCGTTGCCAGCGGCTCCAGTTGCGACGCAAAGCCGTCCAGAATGACCCCCCGCGCCGCCGCCCACATCAAATTGGTGGCCCGAGGATCGTGCAGAAAAAAATACTCATCTGGCGACAAACCCGCGACGGGCGCGAAAGGAGACCGAAACATGGGCAACCCGTCGCTGTCTCGCAGGAACGTGAACCCGGTGACAGCACCTTGCGCGCGGACATCCATCGCGGGACTAAATCCCAATACGGGGCTGAAAATTGCCTCTAGGCCATACGCGTCGGGGATGCCGACGATATCCAAAAACAAGCTGTTGGTTGAGGGTGTGCCAAATGCGCGGTTATAGGTCAATCGCAGCGTGTTTTGCGGCGTGGGTTTGACCACCAGTGCCGCGCGAGGGGAAAAGACCGGGGCTTCGAGTTGGTTGTGTTTATCCACGCGCCCGGCCAATACCACATCGATTTGATCACTCAGGCTCGTTTCGCTTTGCAGGTACACCCCATATTCATTGATATTATCTATGTCTTCATTCTGCCCATTTATAGTGCCCTTTGTCTTGGGGCGGGTGATGAGCACATCAGCACCATAAGCAAAGTGTTGTTTCGCGCCCAAATTGGCACTGTGTTGCAGTTGCAAGACCACCAAATACGATTCATCTACAACGGGGTCGTCCGCGAGGATCAAGCGCGAGTCCCCCGCATTGCTCTTGTTGTAGAAAACTTGTGCGAACCACCCGCGATACAGCAACCGCCCTTGCAGAAAATTATACGTCCAGGCTTTGGCTTGGACCGCACCCAAACCCGTCAATTCAACATTGCTCGTCGTCGCATAACCCGCGGAACCGATCAGCGTCAGGTCATCTGCGGGGCGAAAATCGAGCCTGGCTTCTCCAAAAGACCGTCGGATATTGTAATCGCGCGGATTAAACCCGCGCGCGGCCACTTCTTCGGGATCGACATACTCCCAATCATGACCCGAAAAATACTCGCCCGCAACTTTGATCCCCACTTTGTCGTTAAAGCTGCTGGCATGTCGCAACGCCACTTTTCGCAAACTGCGCTCGCCGCCAGAGATGGAAACCGTATTGCCTTCTGAACCAATGGGCGAGCGGGTGATAATGTGCATCACGCCATTGGCGCTGTTGGGACCATAAAGCGCGGAGCCAGGCCCTAAGACCACCTCAATGCGCTCGATGTCATCGCTGGTAACCGGTATCAGATAAGAGGCATTGAAACGCAGAGATGGGACGCGGGCAATGCGATTGTCCACCAGCGTGAGCAAGGTGCCAGAAAACAAATTATTGAATCCTCGAACCACCATATTGCCTTGCGCGAGGCCCGTTTGAGAATAGTCAACGCCGGGCAGGGCTTTGACGTGATCGTTGAGCGTTGTCACATGTCGGTCTCTGATTTCAGCCGCATCGACCATGGCGATTGACGCGGGCGCGTCAAGTGCCTTTTCGCGTTTGCGCGATGCCGACACCACAACTTGTTGCCCCACCAGCGACACAGCGGTTAGGGTAAAATCGCGCGTCATACTTTCGCCTGCCCGAATTTCTACGCCCTGTACAACCACCGTTTCATACCCAATATAACTGATGGTGAGTTCGTAAATGCCCGGCGGCAAGCGGTCAATGTGGTAGATTCCCCGTGCATTTGTGATCGCGCCCCGCACGCCCGCAATGTCCGGCCCTTTGACCACGACATTGGCCCCGAACAGCGTTTCTCCAGTCTCGTCTGCTATCGTTCCCGTCAGGCCGCCCAAACCCTGAGCCAAGACCGAACAAGCACTCCACATCACCGCAAAAACCACACGCAATGCACGCATAAAGTCCTCCTTGAAATCGCCTTAACAAGCCGTTCAACAGCCACCCGATATTGGGCTATATATAGATAAAAACAGTATAAATGTCACGTACAAAAACAGGTACAGAGGTCACAAGAAGGCCAACCGCAGGGGGTTGTCCCGAAGGGTATATCCGCGCATGGTCACGCCATAAATACATACCTGGCAAAAAAAATAACGGTCAATACATCTATGAGGGGATGCACTTCATGGCCTTTCTTGCTCAATCGCTTGATAATGGGATATGCGACAAATCCCAGCGCGAGCCCATCGGCAATGCTAAAGGTGAGGGGAATCGCAATCAGCGTCAAAAACGCGGGCACGGCATCCGACACCTCATCCCAGGCAATTCGCGCGGCAGGCGCCATCATCAGCACGCCCACGACAATGAGCGCGGGTGCCGTGGCAAAGGATGGAATAGCCTGCACCAAAGGGGTCACAAACAATGCGCCGACAAATAATCCGCTCGTCACCAAACTGGCAAAACCCGTGCGCGCGCCCGATGAGATGCCCGCGGCACTTTCGATATAGGTCGTCACTGTCGAAGTGCCCAATACACTGCCACACACAGTTCCAACAGAATCCGCCAAAAGTGCCCTGTTGGCGCGCGGCAATTGCCCGCGCGCGTCCAAAAATCTCACGCGCTCAGATAACCCCACCAGTGTGCCCATGGTATCGAACAGATCGACAAAGAGAAACGCAAAGACGAGTTCAATCAATGCCGTGTGAAATGCCAGCGGCAAATAAGAGATGGCTACGCCAAAAAGATGCGTCGGCCAAACAGGCGGGCTGATTACGCCCGTGGGCCACGGCGTCATGTTCAGAACCATAGACAACGCGGTCACGCCCATCACGCCCAACAAAATCGCGCCGCGAATGCCGCGCGCGAGCATCACGCCCGTGCCCAAAAGCCCTACCAGTGCCAACCCAACCGGCCCGGTGCGAACATCGCCTAGATTGACCAAAGTGACCGGATCATCCACGATAAAACCCGCGTTCTTCAGCCCGATAAACGCAATAAACAGTCCAATCCCCGCGGCGGTAGCTCGTTTCAGGGGTTCGGGCACGGCTGTGATAATCGCCTCGCGCACGCGCAACACAGTCAAGAAAAAAAACAAAAGCCCCGACGCCAGTACCACGCCGAGAGCCAACTTCCAGTGTACGCCCATGCCCAACACAATGGTATAGGTAAAAAACGCATTGAGGCCCATGCCCGGCGCAAGGGCAAACGGATAATTTGCCAAAAGCCCCATCAGAAATGTTGCAAGGGCCGCGGAAGCACACGTCGCAAAGACCAACTCCCCCAATAAATCCTCGCCCACCGCATCGGACAAAATCCCTGGGTTCACCGCCGCGATATAAGCCATGGCCACAAATGTCGTCGCGCCACCTGTCACTTCGGCGCGCCAATTTGTGTTTTGTGCATCAAACCCAAAAAATCCCGCAATCGCCGCATGAATTGATCCCATTTTTCCTTTTTCCTGCATCACTCACCCCTTGCCTTTTCTCATTCGCCTCGTCCAGTGTAGGCCGCGCCTGTGATGTGAGACCTCTCGCCCCAGACGGGCACGGCCTACCCGCGCTTAATTCCCAATTGATCAATCATTATGATACTTGCGTCCGCATCCAAATGCAATTAGATTGAAGCCTGTTGCACAATAGGTCCAAAAGGGTGTTTTGTTTCTATAATCCGGAAGCGGCGTATAACTGCGATGGCTCAACCGCGCACTTCGACAAGCTCAGTAGCCGCTCGCCAAAGTCTGAGAAGCCGTTGGAACGAAAAAGCGAGGCGAGTAACCGGGCTCGGGGGTACTGAGCGATTCGAAGGAAATCGCGCTGCAGTCGATAGTTCAAAGGATAATGCTTTCACACACAAGAGGGAGTTTGCCATGATCGAAGATATTAGCCCTTTGCTGCGCCATTGGCCCTATGATCCAAAAAACAATATTCGCAAAATTATCTCGTCCAAAGGCATTGAAAAAATTCAGGTACGCATAGATCAGGGGCCATTTCAAGGCATTTTACAGATGGAACTCGACGGGCGTCCCGATGGGCGCAAGCCGCACAACAGCGCGTTTGTTCTAGATTATTTTCACGACCGGCTCCATCATTTCGTTGAAAAACACGGGACAACCGATGGTTTTTCACTGAAAAGAGCGCACTGTCGCGAGCTTTTTGACGAGAGCCGCATGCTTTATGAGCGATATGTTTTTTTGCTTCAAATACGAGATTACGACCGCGTCATCCGCGATACAGAGCGCAACATGGATCTGTTCCGTTTTGTCAACCAATACGCAGCCACAGAAAAGGACCGCCTCAACCTCGAAAAGTGGTGGCCCTATGTTTTGCGTATCCACGCCATTGCGCGCGTGATGATTGCAACACAAGATGACGACTTCATGGCGGGCATCCAAATTATCCGGGATGTTCTCGACAAAATTGAAAACTTGGAAGACGTGGATGCAGAAGAATTTCTCACCGAAAAACGTCGCTCAATCGAATCTCTTAACGAATTGCTCGAAGAACTCGATCAAAAGCGGCCCCTCACGGCATCCGAACGCCTACAAAAAGAATTGCTCGAAGCAATTGACAACGAAGAATTTGAACGCGCCGCTGAGCTTCGAGACCGCATTAACAGCTTGGATGAAGCGAGAGAAAAGAAGTGAGGTCGCAGTCTTCAGGGCAATCGGCCTACATCAAGTCGCGCGCGCAGGCAAGATGCGAGAGGTGCGCCAGTCGCCCGTCTCCATTACCTCGCCCATCAATTCCCCAATTTTCTTGACAGAACCAGACGAAGATTGTATTTTTTTGCTTCATCAAAGAGCGCGACCATGACACATTCGATCACCACATCCCTTATTGCAACCACAACGGCCTTAGGCCGTGTTGTCGTACTTGTACCCATGCAATGGGGGGATTGATGATTGCACCGTAAAAACATCTTGCCCGTCATTGCATCCCGTATGCGATGGCGGTTTTTTTGTTTTGTCTTTTAACATAACCTCAAAAGGAGAGCCTTACCATGGCGACCAAACCCCAGGCCGAGGCTTATGGCAATGGCACCCCCAAAGCCCGCGAAATGCGCGGTGCCGACATTCTCGTTGAAAGTCTCATGCGCGAGGGCGTGGAAGTTCTCTTCGGCTATCCCGGTGGCGCCAGCATGGAAATGCACCAGTCCCTCACCCGCTCCAACATCCAAGTCGTGTTGTGCCGGCACGAACAGGGCGAAATTTTTGCGGCTGAAGGGTATGCCAAAGCCTCGGGCAAAGTCGGCGTGTGTATGGCAACCTCTGGGCCGGGGGCCACCAACTTGGTCACTGGACTGGCCGATGCCAAAATGGACTCTGTCCCGCTCGTTGCCATCACGGGACAGGTCTCCACCGCGGTCATCGGGCGCGATGCGTTTCAAGAAACCCCCATTATTGAAGTCACGCGACAAATTACCAAGCACAACTATCTCGTGGACCGCATCGAAGACATCCCGCGCGTGGTCAAAGAGGCATTTTATATTGCTTCGTCTGGGCGGCCAGGTCCTGTGCTGATCGATATTCCCAAAAATGTGCAGCAGAGCGTTTGCGTGCCCGATTTTCCAGAGACCGTTGCCATTCGCAGTTACACCCCTCACCATCTACACGCCAACCGCGCGCAAATTCAAGAGGTCGCTCAGGCGATTTCCGAAGCCAAACGTCCGCTGATTTATGCCGGCGGCGGCATTGTGACAGCCGAAGCGTCGAAAGAACTTCGGGAGTTTGCACAAAAGACGAGCATCCCCGTGGCGCAAACCCTCATGGGACTGGGCGTTTTTCCCCAAACAGATCCTCAGTCCTTACAAATGCTGGGCATGCACGGGTCGGTGTATGCCAACTATGCCATCAACCACGCGGATTTGCTGCTGGCATTTGGGGTGCGTTTTGACGATCGAGTCACGGGCAAACTCGAAGAATTTTGCAAACACGGTCGCATCGTGCATATCGACATTGACCCATCTGAGATCAACAAAAATAAAGTCGCGCATTTGCCCATCGTGAGCGACATCAAATACGCCCTGCAAGAACTCAACCGCATTGTCGTGCCGGGCAATTACGAGGTCTGGTGTGATGAGATTGAAACCTGGCGCGCAAAACACCCCTTCAAATACAAAGATGTCGACGATGTCATTTTGCCACAGTACGCGATTGAACTGCTGTACAAAATGACCGAAGGGAATGCCATTATCTCCACGGGGGTGGGGCAACACCAGATGTGGGCCGCGCAATTTTATCCCTTTGACGAACCGCGTCGATGGCTCACGTCGGGCGGCCTCGGTGCCATGGGGTTTGGTTTGCCCGCCGCGCTAGGGGCGCAATTGGCCTTTCCCGACGCGCTCGTAATTGACATTGATGGCGATGGCAGTTTCGCGATGAATGTACAGGAGTTGGCGACGCTCTACGCGGAAAAAATTCCCGTCAAAACCATGATTCTCAACAACCAGCACCTGGGCATGGTGGTGCAATGGGAAGACCGGTTTTACAAAAGCAATCGCGGGCACACCTTCATCGGCGACCCGGAAGCGGCGCAGGCACACGAAGACCTGAGCATTCCACCGGATCACGCGATTTTCCCCGATTACGTCACCATCGCCAAGGGGTTTCGCGTGCCGGCTGAACGCGTGATGCACAAACCAGAAGTCGCGCCCGCCATTGACCGCATGATTTCGTCCAACGGCCCCTATCTGCTCGATGTGATTGTGCCGTATCAAGAACACGTGCTGCCCATGATCCCTTCGGGTATGACCTTTGCCGATATTATCACCGAATAGGGCGCGATCAGCTTTTCGCTTCATCTCTCTTCGCGCCCCTCATTCCTCGGGCCAGGCACTGCGCGTTTGCGTCCATTCGCAGATGATCTCCAGCCTATCGCCTGCCTAAAACAACCTGTCCCCGTTCCATCCATTCGCCCATTTTTCTCGGAACGCCAATGTTGATCCTGTGGTCTAATCCTGTGAGCAACCACCTGACGTTTCGGACGCGCCTCTTGATGGACCAAAACAGAAATTAGATTCCGAATGCGCGATGAACAAGATCTGATCCGCCAATGTCAACAGGGCGATGTGAAGGCTTTCCGCCACTTGGTTGAACGCTATGAAGATCGAATTTACGGCTTGGCTTGTTCGATTGTTGGCGATCGCGAATCTGCAAGGGACGCGGCGCAAGAAGCGTTTATCAGAGCCTATAGATCACTGAAGAAATTTGAAGGCAAATCGAGTTTTTACACCTATCTGTATCGCATTGCCACCAATGTTTGCCTCACGGCTGCCCAGCGCGAACAACGCCGGCCCGACCGCATCTCTCTCGAAGGCCTGCAAGAGACAAACGCCATGGCACTCGACCGGTTTTGGGGCACGGATGAACCGCAAAATGACATCGAACGCATTGGCCTGCGCGACCAGATCCAAAACGTGCTCAACCACCTATCGCCCGACCATCGCGCGGTGGTGGTGCTCAAAGATATCGAAGACCTTTCTCAAGAAGAAATCGCCGATGTTTTAGATGTATCCATTGGCACTGTTAAATCGAGGCTTTCGCGGGCGCGGGCGCGTTTGCGCGACCTGCTTATGCCTCTGTATCGCGAATGGCAAGGGGAGGAATAAAATTATGACCGACCGCGATAAATTGTTGCACCATATTGACGACAACCTGTCTGCGGAACACGCGCGCGAAATCAACGCGCGCATCCATGAAAATGCAGACCTGCGCGCGGAATACAACTTGCACCGCCATATCCAGAAACGCCTGCGCCAGCGTCCACCGCACCCCTCGCCTGGGTTGTGGGATGGCATTCAAGCGCGTATCCGGGCAGAAAGCCTGTGGGGCAGTATGGCTTGGGCGGGCAAACGCCTGATGCCATTGACCGCTGCTGCTGCTGTTATCTTCATGGCGCTGATGGGCAATGCAAATACCGAAGCCAATACGGTCACTGTCGCGGATTATTTCGATTCGCAAACCGAATGGGTTCTGTCAGAAACCCAAACAGACAGCCTGATCATCTATTCTGAATAGGGACTTGCCATGCTTTCGTTTTCACCTCGCACACAGGCCATTCTCTTTTTTCTCGGCATTTTTGCCATTGGATTGGTGTGTGGCGCGATTGCCGAACGCAGATTTTTGCGCGCACCCGGCCCGCGCGGGCGTCCGTACCCGCGCGTTGAACGACTCAGCCCTTATGCGCGCGTGGTCGAACGACTCAGCCATCATCTCGAACTCTCGGACGAACAAAAAAAAGCTGTCCAGATTGCGTTCCGAGAAAACCACGAAGAAATCGAAAACATGCGGCGGCAAATTGGCGAACACATGCATTTGCAGGAGCAAAAACTGCGCGAAAAACTCCAAACCATTCTCACGCCTGAGCAATTTGAATTATTTGAAGAAAGAAACAAACACCGGGGATTTCGCGGTCGAGGTGGCGGCCGTCGCGGTCCTCCCGGAGGCCCTCCACCCGGCCCCCACCGCAGTCCATAACCTTCGCGCTGTGAACACGAGCCGGCATGAGCGCGGCAGAGGGTTATAGTCGCTTTTCACCACAAATAGACAGCACGATTCGCTGCTGTTCACACACGAGGAGTAAGCACAATGAAACGCAAAATTCTCTATGCACTCATCGGCGTTCTCGTCATTGGATGCGTGGCTTTTGTAACGCGAGCAGTAGTTCAAAGGGGCAAACACAGGCGGATGCACGCCATGGCGAACCTGGATATGACAAGGAGCAAACGCATGTACAAGCGCGCTATGGCGAATCTGGACCTGACAGACGAGCAAAAGGAAAAGATGCAGGACATCAAGTCCAAGCATGAAAAAGCCCTGATCGATTTGCACGCGGCAGCCAAAAAAGCGATGGTTGATGCGCGCGATCTCCGCAATCAGGACAATCCAACAGCCTCTGACATTCAAGCGAAGGTCGATGCGCTGATGGCGGCCAAGGGCAAAGTTCTCGCGCGCGAAATTCAGCGCGGCGTGGAAGTAAAAAACGCCCTCACCCCCGAACAACGGGAGAAACTCGGTGACAGACACCTCATGCAAAAGGGGCGCAAAGGGTTTCGCGGGCGCGGCGGTTACGGGTTCAGAGGACGCGGTGGCTTCCGCGGGCACCGAGGCTGGATGCATGATCATGACCGGTCAGAACATCAATCTGACACGAAAGAAGCACCTGAGCATCAGCCATCAAAAAAATAGTGCCTCAGTTTGTCGCTTGACCGCAACAGCGCGGCGGGTTTTTTTCCCGTCGCGCTTTTTATTTTTTTGGAACAGAAATTGCACGTATCCCGATATTGAACAAAATTCCCGTTAAAACCGCGCATAAGTGTGGCATTCTTTCTACATGTGTGGTTTTAATTCACACAGGCAGACCACTCGCACAGTGTGTCAACCCAAAGATGAGGTGATTCCATGAGAATATTTTGCATCCCATTCGGCTTACTCGCGATGAGTTTTTCAGCCGCATCAGGAGATGCTTTCAATGCGATGCGTGCTCAGTCGTTCCATCCATCCAAGCCAGTGCTGTTGGGAGGCAGTTATGCACATAAAAATGACAATGCTGACACAGAGAACAATGCTCAAAATGATCAACCCGAGGGGATTGCTGGCGTTGATCGGTATGTCGGAGAACGCGCCCGGCAAGTGGTCGTCGCCAAGGGCCGATACGTTGAGGTGACGTACCGAGAAGAATATGGCAAGACCGAGATCGCAGAGGGGTTTGTCCGATCAATGGATGACGCCGAGTTGACGATTTATCGGGGCGGTTTGCGAAAAATAATTCCGCTGGATAGGATTGACGTTCTGATGGTTTGCGATAATTCGAATTAACTTCAGCGTGCCAAGCGGGTCATTGCCCAGGGGCATAAGATGGACAAAGAGGATAAGAATAGACCAGTCCGTATTGCCAAAAAGTTGCTCAGCGGTACGCTTGGAGGGGCACTCTCGGATTCGCTGGGGCATTTGGCGGTGCCGCGGCTGATACGGAAGATTGTGGATATGGCGATCTAGGATGTCACTTGGGACCTATTGTGTTAGGTTTCGCAGTTGGCTATACACTCGGCGTAGCGATGGGTGTGAGCATAGTTGATTCACATGATCAACTCAGCAATACAATAGGAGGCAGCCTCTTGGGAGCCGGAGCAGGTTTTTTAATGACAGGGGCCACAAATGGAATACTTTGGCCCTCTCTGCTTATCTGCCCGCTCGTCGGGGCTACGATCATGTCCGAGCGGTCCCGCGCTGCCTATGAGATTCAAATTCGCAATTTCTCAATGGGTCTGGCACCTGATCGCAACGGAAACCTATCAGCTATCGCCACACTTCGGTTCTAGATCGTGTTGCCATTTTGCTGTTGCGGGTCGTTCCAATCACGCAAACGAACCGTTTGTGCTGCGATCAAAGCGGCGAGCGGGTGTGGCACAAACTGTCAGTTTGTGCATTTTGCCGTTGTGGTCGGCAACACAACCTAAACACTTCTCAGAACTTAACAAAAGGTAGCCCCGTGATTCGCATTGTTCTTTCGCTCAAGACAAGTCCTTCGACACTGCTCAAGACGAGCCTTTTGATCTTCGCCATTTTTCCATGCATTGTACAAGCACAAGACCGCGTTGCCGTAAATATGGGCGCGGACTGGCTTCGCCGCGATTGGGACAAATGCCGCGAAAATGTCACGGCACAGCATCAGAATGGCGTGTTTGCGATTCACAGCGATCATGCGGCCGCGCTCTTCTGGCAGGTGCCGACAAAAAACGGCACGGCTTTGCCCGTTGATCGCGGTCAGGATTGGATCAAACGCTGCGACCGACCGCCTAGGGGATTTGAAAAAAACATCCGCAAACAAGCTCAGGATCAACATGACCTCATCTCTGCCACTGAATATCCCTACATTTCGTGGCGTTGGCGCGTCAGCAACACCATTGACGACAGGCAAACGGCCAATCGCAAAGGCGAAATCCAGAAATCGGGCGATGATTTTGCCGCCAAGGTCGGGATTTCCGTTCTCAACACCAAAGGGGACCTGCGGGAAATCGCCTACCTCTGGACGCGCACCCTCCCCGAAGACACCGCGCTCACGCAGGTTACAACCGTGGTGCCATGGGTGCTCAAATTCAAGTGGTATCGCATTGTCGCGGAAAGTGGTGACCAAAACGCCAACCAATGGGTCGGCGAATCGCGCAATTTTTATCGCGATTTCAAACGCTTTTATCCCAAAGAAGAACCCGCTGAAATTGTGCGCGTCTATCTCATGTCCGACTCGGACAACACGCGCAGCAAAGTCACGGGCGCGTTTGCCGATCTCACCTTTCACCAAAAGCCTCCGCCCTCAGACGCGCAACAGGGAATGAGCAGATCCGTTATCCAAATCTGTCAGGGGATGGGAAAGGACTTTTGACGAGCGATTTACTGGTTATTCAAATCAGTTTATTGACTTAACCTACTGGACTCCTGCGAAAGCAGGAGTGACGAGCAACGGACATTCCCGCGAACGCTGGAATCCAGACAATAAAAGCACCGAAAAAAAACGTAATCGAATTTATTTGAAGAACCACTCGTGATGCTATATTTTTTGTTATGCAGTCTGCCCAGAAAATGCTTAAAGAAGTCTGCTCCTGCACTGTCTTGTATTCTTGTATAGTGAGCCATTTTTTGCGAGGCCATTTATCTGAGGTATGCCATGACGATCACTGATGTCATTCCAATCGTTAAATCTCTCCCCCATGCAGATCAGTTTAAGTTGATGCAGTTCCTTGTGGCGGAACTGGGAAAAAAGAAGGTATCCCTTTACAAATTCAGATCCCAAAGAAAGACGATTTCTTGTGGGATATTGTAGGCATCGCAGAAGGAGAGGATGCAGAAGTCGCCCGGTATCACGACAAATATCTGTATGGGAAAAAATGATGCCAATTTTTTGCAAAAACCCGCTTGACTTTACCCAATCCCCGCTATATCTTCTGCGCCTAATCCATTCTGTTCACCATCATGCATGAGATCGCAACGTGACTTTATCACCCCACCCGATTGATGACCCCCGACAAGAGGCGTACGATCCTGCCTTGAGCCTTGCCCTGAAGCCCTGCGAAAAAATAGCTGAACAGGCCTGCGACAACAGTTCAAATGCGCGGATATCATCTGCTCGTGCCAATGGTCAGATATCCGCGGAAAGTGGGCTCAATCTCGCAACTTTTATGGGGCATGGCGTAACCACAAAGGCATGCGGGCGGGTTCTTATGATACAGACTTAAATGCAAACAACAGTCTATCCAAAACGAACCCGCTGAATTTGCTTCGGCGGGTTTTTTTAGTCGTCAGCTTTTAGCGGCCAGCGGTCAACCCCCGCCCAACACCACCCCGGTAAGACGTGAGAAGTAGGAGCGGGCACGGGGACACCACCTCTACCTCTCGCCTTTCATCCATGTTCATCTGTGAATTGCTATCGCAGTTGCACAACACCCGTGTCCTTCGTGGATTTTGCGTCTCGCGTCTTGTATCATGAAATGATGATCGGGCAACCACAAGGGGTTGCCCCTACATGGACTGCTGGTTGCTGACCACTGGCTGGCTACTTGGGGTTGGGTGGCGTTACTTGGTGAACTGGCCTGAAAAACGGCCAGTTGTACACCCACCGCTGCGTTGCAGAGCCTGCACTGGAACGCCTTAATCCAGTGCTACGCCTGTGCTCACGTCTCGCGTCTTACCTCTCACAATATTTAATCCCTCACGGGAGAAAGGACACGCAGGTGGAACCCGATCTCGACTACCAAATGCCGTCCTACACAACGCTGATGGTCAATGACCTCAAGATATCTACGCGCTGGTATTGCGATACCCTCGGTTTCTCTCTGATCTCACAAATGCCCGGCGCCCATGGCGATCCCATTATGTCGCACTTGCGCTGGGCACCTCATGCGGATCTGATTCTGATAGAGGAAGGGCCAAACGCATTGAGAGCGACGATCAGAGGCGCGGGCGTCACACTCAATTTTACAGTGCTGCGCGAATCGGTTGACGCGCTTGCCAAACGGGTGCGACGCCATGGCAATGTCCAGATTTCCGGACCACACAACCGCCCATGGAATGCGCGAGAGGTCATAGTGATAGATCCCAATGGGTACCGCCTCAATTTCACAGAACCCCTGCACGCACCCATTGACAGCGACGACCTGAAGAATCAGGTTGCGGAGCGACTCAAAGAAATCAACTTGAACTGATATCGCAGGAGATGCGATCCCATGCCCGAACTGTCTTGGTCTTTTCCGTATTCTTCCCAACGCATGCCCGTGATGGCGCGCAATGTCGTTGCCACCTCGCAACCGCTGGCCGCTCAGGCGGGGATGAGCATGTTGCTCGCAGGCGGCAATGCCGCGGACGCGGCTTTGGCGACGGCAATAACGCTTTGTGTTGTTGAACCCACCAGCAATGGCATAGGCAGCGATGCCTTTTGCATCTTGTGGGATGGCAAACGCGTCCACGGGCTCAACGCATCTGGGCGTTCCCCCAAAGCCTGGTCGCCCGAATTATTTGCAGCGCACGACCAAATGCCGCAGCGCGGTTGGGACGCGGTCACAGTGCCCGGCTGTGTCTCGGCATGGGCCGCGCTTTCAGAGCGTTTTGGCAAATTGCCCTTTGAAGCACTCTTTGAACCCGCGATTCACTATGCCCGCAATGGCTTTATTGTCTCGCCCATCACCGGGCGCAGTTGGGCATACGCCGCGCGTCATTACAGGGATATGCCCAATTGGATGGCGACCTTTGCGCCCCGTGGTCGCGCGCCCAGAATTGGCGAAAAATTTACATGCGAAGCGCAAGCGCGCACGCTCGAACGCATTGCAGAAACACGAGGGGACGCGTTTTACCGGGGCGATCTCGCAGAAAAAATCGCCGCCCATGCAAAACATACCGGCGGCGCGATGACAGAAGAAGACCTGGCCGATCACCGGGCGGATTGGGTCGATACCATGGCCATAGATTTTCAAGATCACACCCTGCACGAAATGCCACCAAATGGTCAGGGCATTGCGGCACTCATCGCACTGGGCATACTCGAAAACCGGGATCTGCCCCAGTATCCCGTTGACTCGGCAGACAGCTTTCACCTCCAGATCGAAGCGATGAAATTGGCTTATGCCGACGCGCACAGATACGTCTCTGATCCCAATGCGCGGGACATTGAATACGCGCAATTGCTCGATCCAGACTATCTGGCCCATCGCGCCCAGCGAATCGATCTGCAACGCGCGCAAGCACCCACTTTTGGCATGCCGCGCGGCAATACGGTTTATCTCACCGCCGCGGACGAACACGGCATGATGGTCTCATTCATTCAGTCCAATTACATGGGCTTTGGCTCTGGTGTTGTCATTCCCGATACGGGGATCAGCATGCAAAACCGAGGCGCGGGGTTTGTCCTTGCAGAAGGCCATCCCAATCGCGTGGGTGGGGGCAAGCGGCCCTATCACACCATCATCCCGGCATTCGCGACCCGAGAGGGCCAACCCGCGATGTCATTCGGCGTGATGGGAGGGCACATGCAACCGCAAGGCCACGCGCAGATGATGATTCGGATTTTCGCTTATGGTCAGAATCCACAGGCTGCCTGCGACGCGCCCCGATGGCAGGTCTTGGGCGGCACACACGTGGGGATCGAACCCGGCGTAGATGCCAGCGTTCTCGACGACCTCCGCGCGCGAGGGCACGCCATTCAAATCCCGCGGTCTATTGGATACGGCGGGGGCCAACTCATCTACAAACTCGACGAGGCTTACTGCGCGGCTTCTGATCCGCGCAAGGATGGTTTGGCGGTGGGGTATTAAAGATACCTACGGATATTGTGCATTGCTTGTCCGAAGCGTTTGGTGATGAACCATCGTCTGTTGCCTTTGATGCGTTGATGCCTAAGGCGTGCGGCGTCAAACGCTCGGATTACTCGCGTTTTCATCTTTTTTCCTCACGCAAAAAAGAAGCGAGCGGGGTACCTGTCTGCCCTGCCTACCGCCGAGGGCTTTCGGCAGGCCTACCTGAGGTAGGCAGGCAGGCGACAGGCAGGCAACTGTCACAGCAGGTCAATCGCTCTTGTGGTCGCACGAGGGACAGTGGCCTTCAAAGTTAGATGCACGATGGATGTGTAGTGCGAGACGGACTTGCGCGCTGTGCGTGAGGGCTTTGTTAATGGTTTTATCTCATGGTTTTTCGATTGTTTTTTCGATGGCATATTGACCAAAAATAATGAACGCCCTCCACCACAATATTTGGAAACTCTATGTCCACAAAGCCCTGAGATGGATGTTGCTCATCATGCCCGTGCTCATTCCATTTTTTCAGGAAAACGGACTCGGCATGCAAGACATCCTGCTTTTGCAAGCGGTGTTCTCGACATCGCTCATCGCGCTTGAAGTCCCATCGGGATATGTCGCGGATGTGATGGGCCGCAAATTTACCCTCATCATCGGCAGCGCGATTGGGGCCGTTGCATTTGTACTGTATGCAACGGCCTATACGTTTTGGGAATTTTTGCTCGTCGAAGCGTTGCTCGGTGTTGGGGGCAGCTTGATCTCGGGGGCAGACAATGCGCTGCTTTACGACACCTTACTCGAACTCGAAAGAGAAGATAGCTATCAAAAATACGCTGGCCGCCTGGGTTCTGTCGGCAACTTTTCCGAGAGTATTGCCGCGATTATTGGCGGGGAACTAGCGCTGATCAGTTTGCGTACGCCGCTCTATGTCGAAGCCGCGCTCACCATACTCGCTGTGCCCATTGCATGCACACTCGTTGAGCCAAAGCGACATAGAATTGCGAAGCGCGAGAGCAGCTTTAGAAGCATCCTCAAAATCGTGCGCCACGCGCTGCACGGTCACGCGGAGATCAAATGGCTGATTCTCTATTCGTCTCTCGTGGGGCTATCGACCTTTGTGATGGTCTGGTTTGTGCAACCCTACTTTCAAACGGTCAGTCTGCCCCTGCGGTATTTTGGCATTGCATGGGCCGTTTTGAATTTTTCAGTCGGTGTATTCGCGCTGGTGGCGTATCGCATTGAGAGATTTCTCGGCCGGCGATGGGCATTGATATCGCTCATCCTGTTGTCGTCGGTAGCCTATTTGCTTTTGAGCCATTTTCACGCCCTGTGGGCCCTGCCGATTTTGTTCACCTTTTCTCTGGTGCGCGGCATCAATGGCCCCGTACTCAATGACTACATCAACCGCTTGGTGCATTCGGAAATCCGCGCCACGGTGCTCTCGGTCAAAAACCTCGTCGGACGCCTGATGTTCGTGCTCCTCGGCCCCGTGATTGGCTGGATCAATGACACGTATTCCCTCGGCACAGCACTGTTTGTATCGGGCGTTGTTTTTTTTCTTGCAGGCACGCTGTCGCTCTTGTGTCTGCATCGAAATCGGGTCTTGTGAGAAGCGGTCAGTCTTGTATCTTGAAACGATGATCGGGCAACCACAAGGGTTGCCCCCTACGTCTTGCCTCTCACTTCTCGCGTCTTACTGCCTTATGAATATCTCTGACATTTACACGGATTTGCAACCGCTCAAAACCGAGCGGTTGTTGTTGCGGAAGTTGCGTGAAAGCGATCTCGACGATTTTTATGCTTGGGCGTCCGATCCAAATGTCGCGCGTTATGTCACATGGGACGCCCACAAATCGCCGGATGACACGCGGGAATTTATCGGTCGGATTCTCACCCGTTACAAACAGGCGCAACCGGCACCATGGGCGATTGTACACCGGCAGGACAATCACATGATCGGCCTGAACGAATTTTGTGAATGGGATATAACACACTACCGCGCAACGTTCGGTTATGTGCTATCAAAAGGGTATTGGAACAAGGGGTATATGACCGAGGCGACGCGCGCACTGATCGACTTTGGATTTCAACACATGAACCTCAACCGCATTGACGCGCGTTGCCGAATCCCCAACATCGGGTCTGCCCGCGTGATGGAAAAATGCGGGATGCGCTTTGAAGGCATCTTGCGCGAAGTCGCGTTTGTCAAAGGGCGTTTCCGCGATTTGAAACTTTACGCCATCATCAAACGCGACTATCTGGCACAGCGAAAAATGGCATCCCCATGAGCAAACGCAAAGACACGGCCTGGCAAGCGCGGGATCTGGCTCAGAAATACGTCAGAGATATTCGGCAGGCCATTCCGCTATCTGACGAACAGATCGACGTCATGTGCCGCGTGATCAATGCCGACGATCACGAGATCGACAACGTGCTCGACCTGGGGTGTGGCGATGGCATACTCGGCGCTGCGGTGATAGAACACCACCCGGACGCGCGCGGCGTTTTTTTTGACTTTTCCGAAACCATGATCGAAGCCGCGCAGAACCGTTTTGCCGGCGCAGCCCCAAAACATCGTTTTGTAATCGGTGACTATGCAATACCCAACTGGGTCGCGCGGGTTGCGGATGACGCGCCTTATGACGCCATTGTATCCGGTTTTTCCATTCACCACCAAAGCGACAAACGCAAACGCGAAATCTATGGCGAAATTTTTAACCTGTTGGCACCCAATGGCGTGTTCATCAATGTCGAGCATGTGCGCTCGCCGACAAAATGGGTCGAGACGCGCTTTGACGATCGATTTATCGACGCGCTCTATGCCACCATCACGCGGCGCGATCCAAACGCATCTCGCAGTGAAATCGCGCGGGCGTATTATTATCGCGACGACAAACAAGCCAATATCCTCGCGCCCGTTGAAGATCAATGCCGCTGGCTCAGAGCCGTTGGTTTTTCAGACGTAGATTGTTATTTCAAGCTTTTTGAACTCGCTGTCTTTGGCGGCAGAAAAGTCTAATAGTCATGCTCGGATCGCCCACGGGGCGCGAAACCACGTATCACACAGAGCCGACAATCTGAACAAATTTGAAGGCCGTGTGGCTTTATTTTTTTGGGAGAGGTCATGCGTCAATACCATGTGTACGGGTTGGGCAACGCGCTGGTGGATATCCAGTATCGGGTATCCCCGTTATTTCTCGAGGCGATGGGGATCGACAAAGGTGTGATGACCCTGATTAAAAAAGACCGTCAGCGCGCGCTGATCGGCGCCTTGGGCGAGCGAGAAATGGCGCGCTCGTCGGGCGGTTCCGCGGCCAATACGATGATCGCGCTGGCCAATTGTGGCGGTCGGGGATATTACGGATGCAAAGTGGCCGAAGATCCAGATGGCGATTTTTATCTTCGCGATCTCCGCGCGGCAGGGGTGGCGTCCAATCTGTCAAATCGCGCGGCCGGGATCACGGGCAAGTGTCTGGTGATGATTACGGAGGATGCCGACCGCACGATGAATACATTTTTGGGCGTTACGAGTACATTTGGCCCCGATCAGATCGAGGAAGCCGTGATTGCCGACAGCCAATTCATTTATATTGAAGGCTATCTGGTTGCAGCAGACGATGGTTTTGAAGCGGCAAAAATGGCGCAAGAGATCGCGCATGCGCGCGGCACAAAGGTCGCGCTTACCTTGAGCGATCCGTCTATTGTGGCAGCTTTTAAGAACAGAATGGCTGCATTGGTAGATGCAGGTGTGGATATGCTGCTTTGCAATGAAGATGAAGCCAAGATGTTCACCCATGCCGATACAACCGAAGAGGCTTTTGACGCGCTGAGCGGTCAGGTGGACGATTTGGCCGTGACGCGCGGCGCTGACGGAGCCTGGGTTTGCAACGGTGGCGACGCGTTGCACGCGCCGGGATTTGAGGTGGAAGCCGTAGATACCAATGGCGCGGGCGACTCGTTCGCCGGCGCTTATTTGTTTGCTGTGACCCATGGCTACAACACGGTTCAGGCTGCGAGGCTCGCAACTTATATTTCCTCGCGCGTGGTCGCCAAATACGGCCCCCGCTTTGAAAGAAAATTGAACGCGGCAGACATTACCCGCATTGCGGATTTGTAAGACGATGGAGGCGAATTGACGCACATACATAGCCCACAACGCAACAAAACGAGAACGGGATACAACCGCGGTAGCAGTCATCAGCGCACGGGCGCACGCGCAGGCATGGCACCGCCACATCCGACAATGAGCAGAGCGAGCGATCAGGTGCACAGATGGGAACATGCGTTTTGTTTTGTAAAATTTTTTGTTGACAAGATCGCTTGAGCTTTATTATTTTGTTGCCTATCAATTAATAGATCAATTCAGGTATTCTTATTTTTTGCGTTGTGATTTATAAGTGTTTTGAATGTCTTTTTGTCGCTATTGTAGGATGTCTAAAAATTATTCTGGCGAAAGCCGGCACATCTCGTAAGATGATTTCCGGCGCGTCGCCTGCCTGCGAGCCCATGCGCGTTTCCATTCATCCATTTTTATCGGAACGCCAAAGTTGATTTTGTGGTCTAATACTAATAATTTACTAATAATTGGTTCTGTAGTTCTGAATCCTGTGAGCAACCCCCTGGCGTTTCGGACGCGCCTCTTGATGGACCGAAACAGGAGTTAGATTCCGAATGCGCGATGAACGAGCATCCGATCCGCCCTCAAGAAGAAATTGCTGATGTTTTAGACCTATGCCCTGTCTGCCGTGTTGCTGAACTTGCGGTCTCTGAGCGAAATCAAAGAGTCGAATCACAGACATGCCAACAGGCGCAAACACAACGCAGTAATCCACGTCAATTTTAAAAAAATAAATACTTGTATTGATGCTTATTTGAATATTATACTATTCACCCTGTTTTGATCCCTCAAACCGATTCGTCCGAAAGGAGGCACCTTTGAAAAGATTGTCTTTGATTTTATCCGCCGGGATTTTCTTATTGGCATCTTCAATTGACGCCCGCGATATGGGCATGTGGGCTATTGGCGGATTGGTGAATTATCACCAGCCAACAGGCCCTTTGAATGGCTGGTATTCGGGCGATTTGAAATACGGTGTGAATGTGAGTTATGTAATTTCGCCGCGTCTGACCACAGAGGTGGAGTATCACTACTCGAAGTTTCGCAGTTCAAATCTTCCCGGTCGCACATTTGCATATCACGGGCGTCAGGTTCCAAGCCCCGATGCCGATTCAAAGATGACCTGGAACAGTGTGTCCTCAAATTGGCTGTGGTTTTTTAGGGAAAATGCCGAGACGATGTCTGATCGGAAGTGGTCGCCGTATTTGGGCTTGGGGCTTGGGTTTTACGACTATAGCCACAAGGTGAAGCATGGCTTGATTATCCCAACCAATCCCAATATTCCCGAGGAGGTGGATGATGGACGCGTGCAAGTTCTGCTGGTGTATCCCGGCAGTCCAGACTTAGATGCTTCGACTATGACTGAAGCGCAAAAGAACAGCATCGGTCAGGTTGTCAATGGTCAGGTGTTGTTGTATGGGAAGGAGCCCACAGAGGATACCCGCACAGCGTGGACCATTCCCGTGAGTGCTGGTGTGGAGGGATCGATAGGGGCGTCTTATGGCATTGATTTGCGCGTGCGTTACAATTTGATCTTTGGCGAGATCAATCCGTTGACCTCATGGGGGCTGAACAAGGCGTTTCCGATATGGACATTGGATGCCGGCGTGAGTTTCAAATACTATTTTGATTAAACGGTCCGTCAGGTTCCGTTTTCCAGCATGGAACGGGGTTTTAATTCACAACCTTTTTTTGGAGGGTCGTATATGGGCAAGCGATTAGTGTTTTGTTGGAGCCTGTTGGGCGCGCTGCTGATCAGCACTGGGTTGGCAGATGCGGGCACGACGGGTAAAATCAGCGGTAGGGTCGCTGAGGTGACAGGTGATCCCGTGCCCGGTGCCAATGTGGTGATCGATATTGACGGTGTGAAACGCGCCGGGATCACCGACGAGAAGGGAGAATACTTCATCATCAATATCCCACCCGGTACGTATGATATCGAAGCCGTGATGATGGGATATTCAAAGTCTGTTCGCACGGGTGTGGTGGTCAATGTAGATCACACCACGATGGTGAACTTTCAAGTGCAGGAAGAAGCCCTTCAACTGGGCGAGATGATCGTGGTTGCCGAGCGTCCGCCCGTGGAGCACGACAAAACCGAGAGCAAGTCGGTGATCACGGCAGAAGAGATCGAGTCGTTGCCAATCGTGCGCGAAATGTCGGATTTTGTGGAGTTGCAGGCGGGTGTGACGCCCGATGAGGAAGAGAGCGTTCGCGGCGGCAACTTCTGGGAGACCGCGTATATGGTGGATGGAGTGCGCGTGGTGAACAACGACGCGCGCGCCGGGTTTACGCGGTTTCAAGGTGTGAACACCAGTGCCGTGCAAGAACTGACGGTGTTGAGTGGCGGGATGAACGCGGAGTATGGCAATGCGGGTTCCGTTGTTTCGGTGGTGACAAAAGAAGGGGGCCAGAAGTACACGGGCAGGGGCGAATATCGCATCACGCCGCCTGGGCAGAAGCACTGGGGGGCGAATGTGTATGAAGCACCCGTGCATCGCGGCAAGATGCAGTGGGGCAACAGCGAATGGGAGAACTTGCAAGCGTGGTTCCCCGGCCCCGATGGGACTTTGGGGCACAGCAATGAAACGGGTGAAATCACCGATACGCAGTTTGCCGCCGACGATGTCCAGCGAAAGTTTCACATTCGCCAGGATTACACGGGTGTGTGGGGCGGTCGCGGCGAAGCGATGCTGGGCGGCCCGATTATGAATAAGATGGGGTTCACGTTGACGTCTTCAATGAATCGCAATCCGTCGTCTTTGCCAGCACCAACCGCGACGTCATTGTTCAACAACCGCACGAACTTCAAGCTGACCTATCGCTCGAGCAGCAACATCAAATTTAACTACGGTTCTCTATTCAATCAGCGTTCGCGGTACAATGCCGGGGTCATTCGGAGAATTGAGCAGGGTTCGCGCAAGAATATGAACTCTTCGGGGCGCAATCTCTTTGTGCCTGCGGAATACTCGGGGGCGGGCAAGCGGCGCACGCGCGATTTTATGAATTATGCGTCTTTGACGCACACCTTATCCGCGCGCACGTTTTACGAAGTTCGGTTCTCGTATTCGCGCACATCTGAGATAAATACGGAATTGCCGGTCAATACGGATCAGCCCTACGTCGAGCCGGGCATTGGCAATGAGTCCGGGTGGTTTTACATTGGTCGTCCGGTGGTGAACTGGACAAATTCAGAGCGCGATCGCTATCAACTCAAGTTTGACTATTCGAGCCAGGTGACCAAGGGGCACTTCATCAAAACCGGGATTGACTTTTTGTTTTTCGACAACTGGGGCTTCTCCCGCAACAAAAACGACATCAGGGGCCTGATTGAACGGTATTACAGCCAGTTCAACAATCCCGGCATCGGCGTGGTGCCGCGTCAATATGCCGTGTATTTTCAGGACAAGATGGAGTTTGAAGGGATTGTGGTGAATGTGGGCTTGCGCGGGTTGCGCTGGAGCCCGAATACCGAGATGCCACAATCGGAACATTTTATTCCTCTGTACAAGTATCACGATCCGACAAAAGTCGAGAATATCCCAACCTATCGCCCGAGCTCGATCCATGTGTTGTCGCCGCGCGTGGGGGTGTCGCATCCGATTACAGAGAGCAGCGCGATGCACTTCACGTTTGGCAAGTTTGAACAGATCGAGCAGTTCTGGTGGATTTTCTCACACAGCTATCGCACCGAAGAGAATTTTGATGATGTGAACCAAAATGGTCGGATCGACGAATCCGAGTTGTTCAATACGCAGGATGTCGTGGATGCGGGGCAGTGGGGATGGCCGAAGATCGAGCCGCTGGTGACCACGAGTTTTGAAGTGGGTGCAGACTGGAACTTCATCACGGATTACACCGCGGGTTTGACCGCGTATTACAAGCAACAGGTCAACCGCCGAAGCGGTGGCAATTACGGGATGCAGTCTCAGGGTTTGCAGCACAACCGCTCGGTGCAAGCATCGGGTCAGACGAACAACCGCGACACGCGCGGCTTTGAATTGTCCTTGAAGAAGAAATTCAACCACATGACCGCGTTTACGATTGCGTACAACGTGCAGTGGGTTGAAAATGGCCAATCGGGTGTTCGCGGCTCACACTATATCAACCCAGACAGACTGGCGACGAAGAATCCGTCAAACTTTGGTAACTACGCCGGCTATATCGACAACGATGGCAACTTCCTGTCGCACTATTGGTATGAGTGGACGCACGATTCCAATGGCGACGGCGATTTTGTTGGGGAAGGTGTTGTTGGCCTCGGTATCGTCAATGGCAACGATACGGGCGAAGAATTTCCCAGGCCGATGGATGGGATTACGCGCTTTACCCGCGCACAAGCTTTTGGTAGTCAAGCGCGCAATCATATCGAACAGGTCGAAGATGGTGTTGGGCGCAACAACTGGTCGCTGGATCCTGAAAACAGCCTGGTCAACTGGGACGGCAAGGGAGCGAGTACCTGGCTACAGCGCCTTAACCAGTCTCAGGAATTTCGCCCGGCCAATTTGAACCGAACCAACTTTGGCACGGTGACATTTATGTTTTCCTCGCCCAGAGCATTTGGCCCCCGGTTTGTGGGCTTCCGTCCGTTTGAGAATTTGCGCCTGAATGTGGTGTATCGCCTGTTCACGGGGCGTCGGTTCTTCTATTCGCCGCCCGAAAAAGGCGGTGAAGGGTTTTACAATGGGCCGATCCACACGCGCACGGATCTCAACTTTGAGAAGACATTTCGGTTCAACAGGCGCGTGAGCATGACGACCTTCTTCGAAGCGTTCAATCTGTTCAATCAGAAAGATCCGCACATCAGCTATCGCGTGGATAATCAGTTGGTGGAAGTGGGGGCCGAGTACGTGGAATGGGGTGTGATTTACACGCCATTGCCGGACAACCCCGAATATACTGAATTTGGCGATGTGGGCGATTATCTGCGGTTTCAGGATTCGCCGCGCGAGTTCCACTTTGGTTTGCGGATGAAATTTTAACCCCTGATCTGTAATTGGGCGTCATTCCTGCGAAAGTAGGAATCCAGATCGCGATGAGAAAAGCAAAAGTCGCTGGACTCCCGCGTTCGCGGGAGTGACGATTCCCAATAGCATTAGGTATTCTTAAGAAGGAGCTAACTTATGCAACGGATTTGGAAGCGATTTGTACGGGTGTTGCTCGCGTTTGTCGTGCTGTGGGGGGCATCGGAATTGTGGACAGCAATCGATGCAGACGCGCAGCAGCGCACGCGCCGCCGCACGACCAATCGCGCAAAACTCTGGCTGTCGATGCGGAACAATGGCACCCTGGGGCACTCACTGGATGGTGGCAGCACCTTTGGAGTTGAAGTGGGCATGTCCTATCCCGGGCGGTGGACCTCGACCTATCGGGCGGGCATTGTGAACCGCGTGAATCGGCCGGACAATTCGCGGGGCAATGGCGTGTGGGTGATGGCGCGTACAGACGATGGTCGCAAGTTTGTCTCTCAGGGAGGCCCCCGCCAGCCGACCGCAGACATTTTTCCGATCCAGCACAATCCGCGCAACAATGTCGAAGGCATTGCGCCGATCTGGCGGTCTGTGTGGCGGTCTGGTGGGCGTCCGTTTAATCTGTTCAATTACGGACAGAATGCCGCGCTTTACTGGCCGCGCATGCGGAACATGAAGATCAAGAGTCACTTTGTAAATGGCGAGGCTGTCGAATACCAATTTGACGTCAGTACTTATGGCGGTTTGGGGCAGCGGGGTTTTCCACCCGGGCCCGACAAAGTGGAGCCAATGGATTATTACAACTGGGGCTTTGGGCATTATCCGCTGAACAAAGAGGCATTTAAGGAGATGCTGGAGTCGTCCTACAGAACAGTGCGCGCCGGGTTGAATCAGATGCGCTCGAATGGCGTCAGGCCGAACAATCCGCGCCTGTCGCCCGAGTTGTTCGGTGAGAATCTGCTGGTGACGGGTTGGTCACAGGCTTCGGGTATTTCGGTGAAGCGGTCGATCCATGCGTATTCCACGCCTGGTACGGATAATGACGTGATGATCCCGGTGCCGTCTCCCAATGGCAAGCAGTCGTCGATTGTGACCACAGGTGATTACGATGACTTTTTGATCACCGAGATCGAGTTCTGGAACAATGGCGATGCCGACGGCGATGGCAGTGCCGATCCCGGCTATCCCAAGCAACTCGACGAAGTCTATATCGTGGTCAAAAACGGATTCATCACCAGCAGGACCGGTGCTGAGTGGGTGCCTGCTGGCGGATCGAACTCAAATGCTTGGAATCTCGTTCAGCCCTCAACACAAGATGATTACTGGCGTTACACACAGGCAAAAAATTACGACCATCCAGAGTATGCCCTCAACTACAAGGGCGCGCCGATGCACCTGACGTATGTGTATGATGGCGATGCGGTTGCCCGCTTGTGGAATGACTACGGAGAGCCTTACACCCGCTCTCGCGCGCAACATCAGTATGTATCCACATCCAATTTACAGGATGGCACCTTGCTTTCTCCGCAGTATATCGGGATGATGCCAATTGCCACGGGCACATCGGATCATCCGTTTAATGCACTGGATAGAAGAGGCGGTTATGTAAAGCCACAAGGGCCGCAGCCGCACACCGTGTTCAGGTGGCGCATGTATTCTTCGGCTTTGGGTGATGATCCGCATGGGGGCACGCATGGCGAGCGTCAATTATTTGATATTTACAGCGATGCTGCCGGCGTGCTCGGGGAAGACGAGACCGACCGGATGGTGCAGAGCCACAACAATGACGAACTGGGTGCGTGGATCGATGCACAGGTTTATGGCCCTTATACCTTAAGTCCTGGGGACAAGGCCAAAGTGGTGATTGCTTATGTGGGGGGTATGGCGTCCAATTCGGCGAAGTATCGCATGGATACCGAGGGTTATGCGCGGCCTTATGAGTGGAACTGGCAGCAGCAGAGTTTGGTCAATGAACTGGAACTGGGTCTCGAAGCGATCTATGCACATGGCAATGAAGCGCAAAAGTTGTATGACTTGGGGTTTGACGGAGTCAATCAACCGCCCGATGTGAAGGTCAATGGGATGACGAACTTGGATGGCAATATCGAACTGAACTGGTCGGGTGTTGCCGATACCGCGATTGATCCGGATCTGGGGCGCCCCGATGTGCTGGGGTATCGGGTCTATCGCTCTGAATTTATGCGGGCCGGCCCGTGGAAATTGCTGGCCACGATCCCCAAGGCCGAGGGCCCCGAAGGCGAACGGCAGTTGCCCGCAGGCGTGCCCGCAGGTGCAACTTTTCTCAATCAGCCCTGGGCAGAAGGCCAGGAACAACCCGCCGAGGCGGAGGTCGATGGTCCTTTCCGTTGGGGCATGTACACGTTTATCGATCCAGAGCCGGACCCCGGGTTTATTCACCACTATTCGATACGCGCGTATGACGAGCAGGGCTTGGAAACCGGGCACTCGGATGAGCGCCATCAGTATTTGTTCCCCGCCGATGGCATTGTGCCGCGTTTGACATCTGCCTTGCTCAACGATGCAAATGAAAATATGTCTTTGCCGATTCGCGTGGTGCCCAACCCTTGGGTGCAGGGCAGGGATGAGCACAGCTATGGTGCCCCTCGCATTCGGTGGATCAATGTGCCGAGTCGGTGTACGCTGTATATTTACACGCTCAGCGGGGACCTGGCTTGGCGTCAAACCTTTGATACGCTCGATCCACAGCGGGGCAACCCGGTGGCGCGTGCAGAGATCGAATGGGATACCCACACAGTGGGCTTGAATGCCAATACGCGCGGTCGTCTCAATGCCGGTGCTTATATCTGGGCGATTGAATCGCACCATCCCGCAAGTATGGGGCAGATCCAGAAGGGTCTGTTTGTGATTGTCAATTAATCAATGAGCGAGGAGCAAATGATGAAACGATTGATTTGGATGGCAGCTATCGCGCTTTTTCTCTGCCCTACAAGTGCTATGGCGCAGGATTCACAAGCCCTCACGAGCGAAACCGAGGACCTGGAGCCGGTGTTTGGGGATGGGCATTTTCGCTCGGAAGGCGATAAGGGCAACCGCATTGCGCGCAGTGGTTTTACGCTTTTGAAGTTGTCCGCATCCGCGCGCTTGGCAGGGATGGCCGATGCCAATGTGGGCACGTCGCGCGATATTCACTCGATATTTCAGAATGCAGCCGGGTTGGTGCATATCGACCATGCGGGGTATGTGGCGTCTTACAATCAGTGGCTAGTTGGCACAAGGCTGGGAGCAGCGGGTTTTGCCTATCGCATTCCCGTGGGGGTTGTGGGCATAGCGATTCGCTCGTTCACCTATCCGGATGTGGAAGAGACCACGCCCTTGCAGCCCAATGGCACGGGTCGCAATATTGAGCTCGGTGATTTTTCTGTTGGGTTGTCATTTGCCAAGCAGTTGACCGATAAATTTTCCCTTGGTTTTCGCTTGCAATATGCCCGGTCACAACTTCACGATGTCACCCATGTGAGTTCCACGACATTTGACATTGGCACCATTTTTTACACGGGCTTCAAGAGCTTGCGCGTGGGCATGACCATCAGCAACTTGGGTGGCAATGTGGAAGTGTTGACCGAAGATTATCGCTTGCCGTTTTTTTACAATCTAGCCCTTGCGATGGAAGTGCTGGGCAAAGAGGGCGACCCGCTCTATCTGACCGGTGCTTATGAACACGTGTTCTACCGCGACTATGGGGAGCGCGATCACATCGGCGGTGAGTTGTGGATACAAAATATGCTGGCTCTGCGCGCGGGTTACAAGTTCCGCTACGATGTGGAGAGTTGGAGCGTGGGCGCGGGTATGAATTTGAATGTGAGCGAAGAGCGCAAGTTGAGTGTGGATGTTTCGTATAGCGACATCGGCGGAAAGATCCAGGAGCGGCCATTGCGTTTGACCCTTTCGGGGACGTTCTAAAATCAGTGGTCAGTGATTAGTGGTTAGTGGTCAGACCCCGCACAACCACCCCAAGGCAGGATTGGGTGATGGAGCTAAAAGCTGATCGCTGACCGCTATCTGCTGAACAGGAGGAATCACGAGATGCGTAAATTTTTATTAATTTGTCTGGTTGGTCTGTTGGGTGCGACGGGGTGTAGCCGAGACATCCCGGTTCAGCCTGCCGAAGAGTGGCGCGGTAGCTATCGGCTGATCTCTGGGACGAATGGGGGCGGTGCCATAGACATTGCGGACCCACCTCAGGGCACGCCCCGACATGTGATTTTTACGGCACCGGCCTCTGATTATGGCACGGTTGTATTTGTGTATAATCCACCGCTTACCGCACCGCCAATGGCGTCGGTGGTGTATGAGAAGACCGTGCGGCATTATTCGCGCACCGCGCAGGCCACGCGCGACCAGTTTCGCATTGAGTACGCACAAAATAATGTGGAGCGCATCCGCTTGGCACTCGGTGCGTTTTATATTTGGCAGGCTGGTCCCAGGTTGCCGCTGATCGGTGAAAATGGCAACAATTTGGGGAACCTGACGCGTGCTGCCCCGCCGAATGCGTCGCAGGCATTGAATCAGCCCAATACCTTGGTGCGCGTGCTGGCTGACGCCGAGACCAATAGCAATGTGACGGTGCTGGGGGATGGCCGCGTTCGCATTTCGATAGCCAATGATCAGAAGCCGGACAACCGCTCGTTTCAAAATCGCAACAACCGAACCGCGATTTATTTTAATAGTCCATGGCCCTGGGAAGACCCTCGGCCCCATCGCATGACCATGTGGGTAGAGGACGGTCAGGGCATACGCTATGCTGCTTATGCCCCCCCGGCTGATGTGGTTGCCGAACTGGATGCCCATTCGCCACCGTATTCTGGCACATGGGCATTGCAAGATGCACACCTCAATGGCACATGGATGGATCCTGATGCGCCATTTCCGAGTATTCCGGCTGCACTGGATGTGCAGTGGACGCCGATTCTGGAGCGGCGTAGCCCTCGTCACCGCATGCCTTCTGGACACGAGCCGGCCGCTGGCGTGGTGGATCCTCTGATCGAAAATGGCGTGATCATCGAAGATGGGTTGGTGGAAATCACGTTCAGCACCCCCCTTGAGTTTTCCACGCACGCGGATGAATCTCGGTTCTTCAACAGACGTGCCGGCTATGTGATTCAGAATGGCGTGCCGGTGCTGACAGGTACCCTGCGCGGGTCATCGGCGGATGGGATGAGCCTGACGTATGTATCGGACTCTGATGTCCAGTTTAGCAAGGAGGGGGATATTTTGACGGTAAATCTGACGCAAGGTGGCGGGTCTTATGTTCTAGAGTATAAGCAAGCCCCTTTGAATCCCCAGGAACTGGAGGGCTTTGGGGCTGACTCAATTGTCGTTAGGCCCGTTCCAGCCGATTTGTTCTAAACATTTTTGAGTTGCTTGGTAGGGTATTATGATTTATATTAAAAGAATTAATTTCCAGAGGCCGTTCCCACGGGGAACTTTTCAAGGAGGTTCGCAATGATATTGCGTTTTGCTGTAGTTGTATTGTGCTGCGGTGCGCTACTCGCAGGGGCTTCGGCTGATGCCGGCAAGATGAAATTGCCCTATGCGGAAGAAGGGTTGAGCAAAGAGCAGGCTGCGGCGTATCTGTTGGATCGCTTTGCCTTTGGCCCGCGGCCGGGTGAAGTGGAAAAAGTGGCAAAGATGGGACCAGAAAAGTGGTTGGCGCAGCAGTTGGCGGCCAATTTGCCGGATCCCGAGTTGGACAAACGCCTGAAAGCATTTCCGGCGTTGGAAATGACGCTGGCAGAAATGAGTGAAGTCTATTTGCAAAATGGGCGGCTTCGCAATAAGATGAAGAGAGAAGGGGTGCTGGATCCGGCGAACACGCCTCGCAAAGAGATGAATGAAAAGATGAAAGCGTATCGAGAGAAGCACGGTTTGCGCCCTTATGGTATGCTCTCCAATCAGGAACTTCGGGGGCAGAAAGTGATGCGGGCGGTTTACAGTGAAAACCAACTCGCCGAAGTGCTCACGGATTTCTGGTTTAATCACTTTAATGTGACAACGCGCGATGGCGGGGCGCGCAGTCGGGTGCTTTCCTATGAACGCGATGCGATTCGCCCCCATGTGCTGGGCAAATTCCGCACGATTTTGGGCACGACGGCCAAACATCCCGCGATGTTGTATTATTTGGACAACGCGCAGTCGCGCATGGCTCCCCCCCCGCCAAAGACTCCGCCAAAACAGGCCATGGCAAAAGCAAAGCCGGCCATGGATGAAGGCGAGATGGGAATGGATGGCGGGATGATGTCTGGCGAGAGCATGGCAAAGGCCCCTGCGAAGGCGAAAGCCCCTCCGAGACCCAAACGCAAGTACGGGTTGAATGAGAACTATGCCCGCGAATTGATGGAGTTGCACACGCTGGGCGTGGATGGGGGATACACGCAGCAAGATGTCACCGAGGTTGCGCGCGTGTTGACCGGATGGGCTGTGGTGCCTTATGGGAATGGGCGCAAAAATGTCGAGAAGCAAATCGCAAACGGAAATAAAAATCTCGTGCGACAAGGCGAATTTCTGTTCCGCAAGGCGTGGCACGATTCAAAAGCCAAAGTGGTATTGGGTGAAGAATTTCCGGCAGGTGGCGGCTTGGAAGAAGGCGAGCGCGTTTTGGATATGCTATCTGAACACCCGTCAACCGCGCGTTTTATTTCCACCAAGTTGGCGCGGCGATTTGTCAACGATGAACCGTCAGAGGATCTGGTCGATGAGATGGCCGAAACATTTGCCAAAACCAATGGGGATTTGGCCGCGGTGATGGGCACATTGACGCAATCGCGTGCCTTTTGGGCCGAGGCCAAAACGCGCAGCAAGATGAAATCGCCCTTTGAGTTGGCGGTCAGTTCTCTTCGCGCGCTGGAAGCCGATGTGAAGAATCCACAGCCGATGATGCGCTGGTTTGATCGCATGGGCGAACCGCTTTACGGCTATGTGCCCCCCACGGGTTATCCCGACTATGCCGAGTCGTGGACAAATTCGGGTACTCTGATCGCCCGCATGAACTTTGGTATTCATCTGGCCACAGGTCGCATTAATGGGGTCGTGCTGAAGCGATTGCCCAAAAATAGAGATTGGGAATCCGCAGATCAGGCATTGGCAGTTTATGGCAAGTTGTTGCTGCCGACGCAGGATACGAGTGCCATTGCCGCTGAGATCAAAGACATGATCCCCGAGGCTACCGAGCGCAAAGATATTCAGGTGGTCAGCCTGTTGATCGGATCCCCTGAATTTCAATACCGCTAATCGGAGTTGAACCAAAAAAAGGAGGCTGTTATGGAATGGACGCGAAGGGCCTTTATGAAAGGCAGTGGGTTGGCATTGTTTTCCATGTCGTTTGGCGGCACGCCGCTGTTTTTGAGTCGCGCCGCCGATGCGGCGAACAACCCGTTGGCGCACAGCCGCCGCAAAGTGCTGGTGACGATTTTTCAGCGCGGTGCCATGGATGGTTTGATGGCTGTGACGCCGTTTAACGATCCCGCGCTCGCCGAGGCGCGTCCGAATCTGTTTATGAACATGAGCGATTCGGACAATAAGTTGACCGATCTGGATGGGCGTTTTGCACTGCATCCCGCATTTGCAGATTTGGCCCCTCTGTACAAGGAAGGGTGCTTGGCCGTTGTCCATGGCGTTGGTTCTCCCAATAAGACGCGGTCGCACTTTGACGCCCAAGATTATATGGAGACGGGCACGCCGTTTGCGAAAGGCACGCAGTCCGGGTGGCTCAACCGCGCAGTGGGCCTGCTCGGTCACGAGGGCACGCCGTTTCGGTCCGTGGCACTGACCAGAGCATTGCCGCGGGCATTTTACGGCGATGTGCCTTCGATTGCAGTCGATGATTTGCGATCCTTTGGCATTCAGGTGCCAAACGATAAGCAAGCCACCGAGCAGATCGAGTCCGGTTTCGAGGCCATGTATGCCCGAAGTGCCAAACGCTTGGTTCAGCGGGTGAGCAATGAGAGCTTTGATGCTATCGAGATGTTGCAGAAAACGAATTTGAGAACTTACAAGCCCGCCAATGGCGCGAAGTATCCCACTAATGCATCGGGCAATCTCACGGCATTGGGCCGTCGGATGCAACAGATTGCCATGCTCATCAAATCGGATGTGGGGCTCGAGGTTGCCTTTACCGAGACAGGCGGTTGGGATACGCATGTGCAACAGGGCACAACATCTGGTTCTTTCACAAATAGAGCCACAGAATTGTCGCAGGCGATAGCGGCCTTTTGGACAGATCTGGGCACGCATCAGGACGACGTGGTGCTGATGACGATGACCGAATTTGGCCGCACAGTGCATCAGAACGGTTCGCTGGGCACGGATCACGGCCGTGGGTCGTGTTTGTTTGTGCTGGGCAATCAGGTCAATGGTGGCAAAGTTCACGGCACAGTGCCCGAGAAGTTGGTGAAAGATATGCTTGAAGACCGACGCGATCTGCCCGTGACGACTGATTTCCGATCTGTGTTTGCCGATGTGGCCGGTAAGCATCTGAATATTGATCGTTCTCACGACAGTGCGATGTTCCCCGGTTGGGAAGGCGAGCGGTTTAAGTTGATGACGTAAAGACGCCATCCTTCACACAGAAGTTGATTACAAAAAACTCGGGTGCTTTTCCGGCACTCGAGTTTTTTTTATGTGTGGGGTTTGAAAGGGGTTGCACAATTTGCGTTGTGGCATTTGATTGTGTGCGGCGGTTCCGGAATCCCCATCTCATCCGCGTTGATGCGTTTGCATTTGAGCGTATCTCAGTGTTGGGTGTCTGTGGTGATGGGTAAGAGGTTGAGTTGTTTGGTCACAGGTCTCTTGGGAAGGGATATAGGAGAAAGTGCCGCGTGCAGCTTGAAAGGCAATGAAAGCCAGTGGGAGGATGTCATCATGGACTTTGTAAAATTGCGTGATGAACAGCGGCGGTTTTTTGATGAGGAAGGGTATCTGGTGGTGAAGCGTTTTTTGGGAACTGAGGAGATTGCGCGGTTGACAGAAGTGTGTGATGAGATGATGGCGACTTATGATGACAAAGGGAGGGCATACAAGCAGTTTCGGCCGGGGATTGTGGAGGAACCCGTATTTCGGTCATTGATTGCACATTCGCGAACCGTGCCTCTGGTGATTCAGCTTTTGAGTCCGGATATTCACTTACAGAATACGGCGATTATTTACAAAGATCCGGAAGATGCCGAAACTGCGGAGCCCACGCGCACTTGGCATCGAGATATTGGCATTACACAGGAACTCGGGCATGCACATCAGCCGCGTGTCGGGATCAAGGTGTGTTATTGTCTGACAGATTTTCCAAAACCCGATTCGGGAATGACGCGGTTTGCGAGAAGAAGTCATGTGCTCAACAATCCGCTCGGCATTCCAAAAGGAGAAGTGGACCCACCCGAGGTGGTGCAACCCGTTTGCAAAGCGGGAGATGCATTGTTTTTTGAGAATCGCATTTTTCACACCAAGTCACCGAACTTGAGCCACCGCACGGCCAAAGTGGTCATTTACGGGTACAGTTATAACTGGATTCGGAACGGATTTTATCTGGAAAATTTAGATGATGACGTGGTCGCGGATTTAGACGATATTGAAAAGCAACTTTTGGATGTGAAATTGAGTGACAATCCCAACTGGCGTGCCAGGCCAAATACGTATCCGATCGCGGATTGGGCAAAGGAACACGGGGTGGCACCTGAGCAGGTTCCATGGGTCGTTGAGGTTTAGAAGCGTGGAGGGTTGGATTCCAACAGATTTTAAGAATAGGAGGTTGACGGTCATGTGTGTCGGGAGATGGTTTTGGGGAATTATTGTCATCCTGACTGCGGCGACAACGGGTGTATATGCTCAGCAAAAAGGAACGCCGCCCACCTTTGAAAATGTGGCTTATGGACCACACGAACGCAATGTGCTGGATTTTTGGCAGGCCGCATCAGACGCGCCAGCCCCCGTTCTGATTTATATCCACGGCGGTGGGTTTGTCAGCGGCGATAAGACGGGTATTCGCAACAATGCGATTGTTGAAGCGTGTTTAGAGAAGGGCGTTTCGTTTGCGGCGATCAATTACAGGTTCAGAACGGTCGCGCCGATACAGGATATATTGCGCGATGCTGCGCGAGCGGTGCAGTTCATCAGACACAACGCCAAAGCGTGGCATGTCGATCCCGAGTGCATCGCTTCTTATGGCGGGTCTGCCGGCGCGGGCACGTCGCTGTGGCTGGCATTTCACGATGACTTGGCTGATTCTGGCAGCGAGGATCCCGTGCTTCGTCACTCATCGCGCCTTGTGGCTGCGGGGTCTCGCAATGGACAGTTTTCCTACGATGTTTTGCAATGGGGGGCTGTGCTCGGTGTGCCTGCTGAAAAATTTTATCCGAATGATCCCACGTTTTATGGCTTGGCGAGTTATGATGAAGTTGAGACCGAAAAGGGCAGACAAATTCGGGCAGATGTGGATATGCGTGGGTTGATTACAAAAGACGATCCCCCCGTGTTTCTGTTTTCCAGTCATGAGGATGGCATGCCTCAGACTCGCGGTCATTACGTTCACCATCCCAAGCATGCAATTGCGATCAAAGAACGGTGCGATGAAATGGGCGTTGAGGCAGGACTGTATTTGTCCAAGGCGGGGTCGCCACCGCCGGGCGGGGTCAACGAGGCGATGTTGACCTTCTTTTTTCGGCACTTGGGCGTTAAATAGATCGCGAAGGAGGTTTTATGGCATTCAAAGTATTGACAGACACACAGGCAGCGCATTTTGTCGCGCAGGGGTATGTGAAACTGGCGGGGTGTTTTGGGAAGGCGGATATTCAGGACTGGCTCGATCTGGCGTATGTGCGGTTGGGATATGACAGGGATGACCCCGCGACTTGGAAAGAAGACCGCGTTCACATGCCGTCGATAAACCGGCGGGCAGTTGCCAAGCTCGCGCCAAAGGCCTGGGAGGGGATCTGTGATGTGATGGGCGGTGCTGAACGCATTCAAGGAGACCCTTCGTGGGGGGATGGGTTTATCATTAACTTTAACAAAGACGCGGATAACCCTTGGGTTCCATCGGCAAAGCGCGGGGGATGGCACAAAGACGGAAATTTCTTTCGGCACTTTTTGGACAGTCCAGATCAGGGTCTGTTGACCGTGGTTGTTTGGGATGATGTGCTGCCAAATAGCGGCGGCACGTATCTCGCGCCGGATTCGATTCCCAAAGTCGCGAAATATCTGTACGATCATCCCGAGGGGCTAGAACCCGGTGTGTTTGGAAAAACGATTGAAGGATGTGAGGCGTTTGTCGAAGCGACCGGGAATGCGGGCGATGTGTATCTCATTCATCCGTATATGCTGCACTCTGTTGCGCCAAATCCCTCGGGGCGACCGCGATTCATCACAAATCCTCCGGTTGCGTTCAAAGAACCCATGAATTTCAACCGCGAGAATCCCGATGATTTTTCTTTGGTCGAAAAGGTCGTGTTGAACGCGCTGGGCGTCGAGCGATTGGATTACCGAATTACCGGTGAACGAGAGCAGTATTACACCGAGTTCCGCCGCGAACGAGAGCGGATGCTGATGGAACAAAAAGCGCGTTTGGCCGCATTGGAGAAGGAGGCGCATGCGTAACTGACGCAATATTGGAGGAAGCATGCAGGAGCGGCTTCCCGCCTCGGCGATGAGGCGAATTTTGCTGGTGGGGAGAAGGCTCTCCCTCTCACACGGAGTTCTAAAAAGAGGAGGCGCGTTGTTATGGACGAGAGATGTTTGGATTATTGCGTGACAGAAGAGGAGCGACTGAAGTTTGAGCGCGATGGATTTTTCGTGCTCGAAGATGTGTTGCCAGAAGATCTGGTGGATGAATTGATTCCGGTTGTGGATCGGGTGGATGGGGCGTATCGCAAGCGAGAGGGCATTGGGCCGGATGCGCGGTCCAATATGCTGGATTTTATCGGTCGGGACGATCTGTTTTTGGAATTGCTCGATTGGTACAAGACCTTTCCAAAAGTATGGGGGTTGCTGAACTGGAATATTCAGCTTTATCATTCTCACATGATTGTGACGCCTCCGCTTGGCCCTGGAAAATCGCTCGAAAAGGATGGGCCGGGGTTGGGGTTTCATCAGGATAGTGGCCGCCTCAATCTCGATATTGAGAGCAATCCCCGCCCGAGAATTTCGCTGAAAGTCGCGTTCTTTTTGACGGATGCGGCGCAACCTGGCCGCGGGAATTTTGTCGCGGTTCCCGGTTCCCATTTGGTCAATGCGTTTCCGGGCAAAAGCCGCGCGGAAATGCCCGAAGGGGGTGTGCAAGTCTGTGTGCCCAAAGGCGGTGCTGTTGTGTTTGATCGGCGTATCTGGCATTCGAGCAGCGCCAACTATTGGCATGGGCCAAGGCGCACGCTGTTTTACGGATATAGCTATCGCTGGCTGCGCCCTCGCGACAATATGACGGTGGATCACTTTATGGCTCGCAGCGATCCCATTCGCAGACAACTGCTGGGGGCGAGTCCTTCGGGCGGATTTGGCTATACATCGCCCAAGCCCGAAGACGTGCCTTTGAAGGCGTGGATCGAAGCGCGTTTGGGAAGAGAAGCGGTGGCAGCTTAGAGATCGCCCCGCCCAACCATCACCCCACCGGATCGGAACGATTATTGATTTGCCCGATCCGGTGGAAATCACAGGCCCCGTGGGCACGGTGATTTTCTGGCACGGCTTGATGGTTCACAGCGCGAGTAAGAACTGTAGTCGAGATATCCGCATGGGGTTTTTTGCGCGATTTAAGTGGAAAAATTGGGATGATTTGCAGTTTGAAACGCCGGATGATATGTGGGAATATTGGGAGGGGTTGTAAAAGGCGAGAAGCAACCACCAATGAAACAAACGGAACAAAAAAGCTCTGTGATTGCCGAATACATCAAAGCCATCCTGATCGCGTTTGCGATCGCGCTTTTTATCCGTACATTTGTCGTGCAGGCATTTCGCATCCCGTCGGGATCGATGAAAGACACCCTGCTGATCGGGGATTTTTTGCTGGCCAACAAGTTTATCTATGGCGCGCGCATCCCCTTTACCGGGATTCGCCTGCCCGCGTTGCGAGAGCCGGATCCCGGGGATGTCGTCATTTTTCAATATCCCAAAGACCCATCGCGCGACTTTATCAAACGCATTGTTGCAGGCCCCGGTCAAACGGTTGAAATCAAAGACAAAAAACTCTACATCAATGGCAAACGCACCCTTGATCCGCCCCAGTCCAAATACATTGACCCCGCGATTCGCAAACGGAAATTATTGACCAACACGCGCGACAACTACGGCCCCAGAGTGGTGCCCAAAGACTGTTATTTCGTTATGGGCGACAACCGCGACAGCAGTGAAGACAGCCGATACTGGGGCTTTCTCAAGCGCGACCTCATCCGGGGCAAAGCATTTATTCTCTACTGGTCCTGGGCACCCGATGCCAATCGCCCCGAGTACAGCAACCTGACCTCGCTACCCGGTATCGCCCTCTATAATCTGCTCCATTTTCCAGCGCGCACCCGCTGGCGTCGCATTGGCATGCTCGTGGAGTGAAAAATGCCATGTACCTCAACCTGTCTGTGTGCATACAGGCTTGAGCGTCTTAATGATAGCGATTTTGGACTTGACGACATAAGTGGCATGGATTTTGAAATTATCAGCGAAATTATGCATATAGAATCCATTGCCAAAGGCACAGGAGTTCGCGATCGCGTCTGATTGAACAAATTTTATAGCCGGGGCAGATGGCGCAAACGCATCGGTTATCGGTTTTCTTCATCTAACCCAAAAAAAAATGTGTGAGCAGAACTGATTCTGACCAATGCACCTCAGCCTATACATCCACATTCCATTTTGTCACTCGCGGTGTCCGTATTGCGACTTTGCATTTGTCGTGGGCAAAACGCATCTTGCACAGAGATATACCGATGCGGTAATCGTCGAAATGCAAAACCGCATGCGGGCACTCAAAACACCGCCCGTGTTCAACACGCTTTACTTTGGTGGGGGCACGCCCTCGGCAATACCGCCTCGGCAATTGGCGCGCATCCTGACGAGCGTGAAACGCGCGGTTGCGTCCCATGCGGAAATCACAGCAGAAGCCAATCCGAATGATCGCGAACACTTTGAAGCATTGCGCGAATACGGCATCAATCGCTTGAGCCTGGGCGTGCAGGCATTCACAGACCGCGCGCTCAAAGCACTCGGTCGATTTCACACGGCCTCAGATGCAATCGCAGCGTTTCACACGGCTCGCAACGCGGGGTTTGAGAACATCAGCCTTGACCTCATGTTTGGCGCGCCGGGGCAGACGCCCGAAGAATGGGCTATGAGTCTTCAGCGGGCGATTGACCTATGCCCCGAACACCTCTCGGTGTATGGCCTCACCATTGAACCCCAGACGAATTTTGCACGCCGCCTGCACAAGGGACAATTGCTTCTGCCGCCAGAAGCCGACCAAGCCGCGATGTATCTGCACGCCATTGACCAACTCGAAGCCGCCGGGTACGCGCAGTACGAAATCTCCAATTTTGCCCGACCGGGATTTGCGTCGCGTCACAACCTCAATTACTGGCGCGACCGTCCCTATTTGGGCATTGGCATGTCTGCCCATTCCTATCTCGACAATCGCCGATCGTGGAATGTGCGCGGTCTCACAACGTATATCCAACGCATTGAGGCGACCGGATATGCCGTAGAAAGCGAAGAAATCCTCACACCGATGCAACACCTGATCGAGCGCATCATGCTCGGTTTGCGCCAGCGCAGGGGATTTCGCGCGGACTTTTCGCGCCATCCAAAAATCCACAAACAATACCTCGCGATGGCAAACCGAAACCTGATCGAACAAACCGACAACCGCATTCGCCTGACGCGGCGGGGTCTCCTACTCGCCGATTGGGTTTGCACCGAACTCGTGCAGGAACTCTAAATGGAATTTCGCATTCGCTTACCAGGTTCCACCGCCAATCTCGGCCCGGGGTACGACGCCCTCGGAATGGCCCTGTCCATGTACAATGACATCGCGGTACGCACTCGTTCCCAACCGGGCGCATCGTTCTCGCTCGAGGGAGAAGGCCGGGATATTTTGCCCGCCAATGAAGACAATCTCTTTTACCGCGCAGCCCAATTTGCGGCGCAGCGCGCAGGCAAAACCCTGCCCGGCCTCGAGATTCGCATGCAAAACAACGTGCCCCTCGCACGGGGGTTGGGCAGCAGTTCAACCGCGATTGTCGCTGGCGTCGTGGCGGCCAACCGCGTCTTGCGCGACCCCTTTTCACAGATGGAAATCCTCGATATCGCCACCGCCATTGAAGGCCATCCCGACAATGTCTCGCCTTGCTTGCTCGGCGGCCTCACCGCCTCTGCAATGGACGGCAACCGCGTGGCATGCGTGCGCGCCCTGCCCCCCGCTCAACTGCGCGCCGTGGTCGCCATTCCCGAATTTGAACTCAAAACCGAAGTTGCCCGGCACGTTTTGCCAAACACCATTTCTCACCGCGACGCGGTCTTCAGTGCGAGCCGCGCGTGCTTGGTGACCGCCGCCCTGATCACGGGCAACTTTGAACACCTCGCCATTGGCATGCAAGATCGCCTGCATCACCCCCATCGGGCAAAACTCATCCCCGGATTTGACGGGATACTCGCTGCAGCAGTCAAAGCAGGTGCCTGGGGGGCCGCGCTTTCCGGCGCGGGGCCAACCATGGTTGCACTCACCACGCGGAATGCCCATGCCATCGGACGAGCTATGATCGGCATTTGGGCGACCCAAAACAGCCCCGCTCGCTATCGCGTCCTCGAAATTGATCCCTACGGAGTCACCATCACATGATCGTCTTTATGGCATATCCAGGGCGATGGATGCGCGTATTTTACATCGCGCTCGTGGGCCTGCTCGCGTTTGACTTTGCGTTTTACCCTTTCGCTGCACACGCGCAATCTCGCCATCGCCGCGATTCGCGTCAAACCGAGGAAAAACCTGAACGCCGAGAGTCCATCAAGCCCTTTTCCTCGTCTTCTCTCGAAGAAGCAGAGAAAGGCATCGCCGCACAACCGGTTGAAATCAAGAGCATTGGCAAAGCGGCTTACGATGCGGTCATTCGCTCGGGGCGCTATATTGTCGGCCCCGGCGATGTCTTTTCCGTTGTCGTGAACACAGGCGAAGAAATCGAAACCTTGGAAATTCCCGTTGGCGCGGGCGGCAGTCTGCTCATTCCGTCTGTCGGCCCTGTTTCCGTTGCTTTTTCACCGCTTGCAGAAGCCCATCGTGCCATCCAAGCAGGCATAAAAAAACGCTTTCATCAACTTGACATCACCATTAGCCTCGCGCACCTCCGCACATTTCCCATCAACGTGATTGGCGAAGTACACATACCCGGTGCTGTTGGCGTCAATGGCGTGGAACAGGCGTCTCAACTCATCCTCAAAGCCGGGGGCCTCATCAACGATTCTGACCGCCAGGGATCCAGCCGCAACATTCGGATCCTGCGTCATGAAAATGGACACTGGCGCGACACGGGGCGCAGAGTCGATCTCGCCTTGTGGAACCGCACGGGCAAAGAACAGTACAACCCCTTCATGCTCGATGGAGAACAAATCTTGGTGCCCCCTGCCACAGGCGATTCGATCTCTGTCATGGGCGCGGTACAGCGCCCTGGCCGCTATGAATTTGCGCCCGGTGATCGCATTGCCGATCTCATTGTTTTGGGGAATGGCCTGCGCGCGCATGCCCTCCCGACGCGCGCCCAACTTTTGCGCCTGTCAAAAGATGGCGACTGGACGCCTATGACCCTCGACCTCCCCCGCGACCTTTCAGAGTATCCCGAAGCGAACATTCCTGCGCAAATCGGCGACAAACTCTATGTTATTGGCGAAACAAAATGGGTTTACGTCCAGGGCGAAGTGCAATTCCCCGGCCCGTTTCCCCTGAAAGAGGGGCTTCGCCTCAAAGAATTGTTGCGCCATGCCGAACTCACGCCCGAAGCATCTGTGGTTCAGGCGTCGCTCATTCGCGAGGTCAATTTTGAAGGGCAGACAGAGACCGAAGATGATCTCGCGCTCGACCGATTGCTCAACATTAACCGCGCGCAGCGCACCGACGCCGAAGAAGCCCTCGTCACCCTCAAAACCCAACAACTTTCCGGGCGTTTGCCCATTGACTTTGCGGCTCTTATGGCCGGCAACGAGCGGCACAACATTCTCCTGCAAGATGGCGATGTGGTTCGCATTCCCCGATTTGTACCTTCTGTGCGCGTGATAGGCGCTGTCACAGCACCGGCGAACATCCCCTACGACGCGGCTCTTACAGTCGGCGGTTATATTGACCTCGCCGGCGGTTTTAACACGCGCGCAAAACAGAAAGACCTCATCATCGTTGAAGGCAATACGGGCAACGCCATCCGCGTCAGTGCAACGTCACCCGTGCGCCCAGGCGACGCGATTGTGGTGCCCACGCGGGAAAGCATGCCCGGGCAGGGCTACCGCATCGCTCGAGAAGCCATTGCGATGCTCGGTTCTATTGCATCGCTCGTTTTCACCATTGTTTTGATCAATCGCGAACGATAGCAATTCATCGACGCCCAGGTGGAGTCTCTGTCGTGATTTTCGCGTCTTTTACTCACGTTGTGCTTCGCGCGCGATTTTCGTCGTTCCTCCGCGCAACAAAGCACTCAGCACCTGAGGTTGCCCCTACATAGACCCTTGGAAATTGGATGGCTTGACAACTGACAACGCATGGAACCTGAACGCAATATCCTCGATCACATTTATGTTCTCGTGCGCTGGCGGCGCATGATCTCGATATGCTTTTTTGCCGTCGCGCTTGTAACCGCGGGCATTTCTCTCATCTTACCCAAAGCTTACCGCGCGCACGCCACAATCTATCCACCGCAAGATGACCGCGGCGGTCTCAGTAGTCTGTCTGTCCTCTTGCAAGAATTGCCCATCAACCTGATGGGCCTAGGCGGCGAGGCCGTGTCTGCGATGGAATTTGTACCCGTCATTGAAAGTGAAAGCGTGCGCTTGGCCATTGCCAAACGCTTTGACCTCGCCACGCGCTATGGCGCCCGTCACCAGAGCGAGTTGCTCGATATGATCGCCGACCGCTTGATCATCGATCTCTCGCGCGAGCAATTCCTCACCATTTCTTACGAAGCCGACACCCCTGAACTAGCGGCCACGTTGACCAATGCCTTTGTTGAAGAACTCGAAAGCGCGCTTGAACAGCGCAACCAACAGAAAACGCGCGCCTATCTCACCTACCTCGAAGGCCGGCTCAAAGAAGCCAAACAGGACATGCTCGCAGCCGAGGAGCACTATCGGGATTTTCAGAATACGCACATGGTTTTAGACATAGAAGCCCAGGCCAAAACACAGTTGGAAATCACATCTACCCTTATCAGCTCGCTCGCAGAGTTGATTGTCAAACGCGACGTCCAATCGCAACTGATGACCGCAGACAATCCCGAGCTCAAAAAGCTCGACCTCGAAATTCAAACCACGCGCGAGGTGCTCGACAACCTGCTCATGGGCCAATATTCCGGTGCCGAAAGCAATGCTATCCCTCCCGCACAATTGCCAGAGATTTTCAAACCCTTTCGGCAATTGCCCGCATTGGGCCTGACCGCGCTTCAACTCATCCGCGATATTGAAATCCAGAACGCCATCTATCAGTTTGTCAAACAAGAATACGAAAAAACCCGATTTGAAAATGAAAAAGGCACGCATACCGTCATTGTTCTGGATCCTGCCCGACCTCCTGACACGCGCAGTTACCCGCGCCGCAGCCTCATGGTTGCCATTGCCGGCGGTCTCAGTCTGGTATTGAGTTGCTTATTTGCCTTTGTCTTTGAAGCCATGAGGAACCTGACCCCCGATAATCGGGCGAAACTCGACGCCATAAGGCGCGAGAAGCGAGGAGTGAGGAGTGAGAGGTAAGGGGGTTAGGGGATGGACGGGCTGACCCGTGACCGCACCGCCAATAGCCAAAAGAGGTATCCCATGTCTGAAAACGCCATTGAAGCCCTGAAGGCAACGCAAAACTTGCCCCGAGAATCCACAATCCTCACCACCACGGTGGGGTCTTATCCGCTGCCCGACTGGCTCTTGGGCGCGAGCGGCGAAACCGCGGTCGTCGATGCCACGCGCGTGATCTTCGACATCCAGCGGCAGGCCGGCATTGACCTGCCCACCGACGGCGAACTGTACCGATTTGACATCAACCATCCCGAAACCAATGGCATGATCGAGTATTTCGTGCGCCCCATGGGGGGGACGCGCGCGGATTTTGGACGCACCGAAGTCGAGGCATTTCGCCAACACCAATCCATGGACTTTCGCGCCAAACCCGCTGCGGTTGTCGAGGGCGAACTCTCGGAAGGTACGCTCGACCTGTTATCCGACTGCGCGCGCGCGGCAGCAGTGGCGGGCGGCCCCTTCAAATTTACCCTCACCAGTCCCTATATGCTCGCCCGAACCTTGCTCGACAATTACTACGGCGACTTTGACGCCCTGCTCATGGGCGTGGCGAATGTGCTGGCCGATCAGGTGCGCGGCCTGCCCTGCGCGTGTGTACAGGTCGATGAAGCCAATATCCCGGGCAACCCCCGTGACGCGCCCATTGCAGCCCGAGCCATCAACGCAGTGCTCGACGCGGTCGATCCCGACACGGAAAAAGCCGTTCACTTTTGTTTTGGGAACTACGGCGGGCAAACGATCCAACGCGGCACATGGCGCGCGCTCGTCGCGTTTCTCAGCGACCTGCATGCGGATCACCTCGTGCTCGAACTCGCGCATCGCCCAGACGATGACCTGATCGCCCTCAAAGAAATTGATCCGCGCATCAAACTCGGCATTGGCGTGGTGGATATCAAAATCAACCACATTGAAACGGCCGAACAAATTGCCCGACGCCTCGACCGCGCAGAAAAAGAACTCGGCTCGGGCCGCATCGCATTCATTCACCCCGATTGCGGGTTCTGGATGCTCAAACGTTCAGTGGCCGATCAAAAAATTGCTGCCCTCGCCCGGGGGAGGGATCTCTATTTGGGAAGGTGAGACGCGAGATAACTACACGAGAAAATTTCTACGGCGCGGTCACCCACCTCCGGCGACATTCATTTGTGCGGATGGGTGGCGTTATTTGGTGAACTGGCCTGAAAAACGGCCAGTTGTACACCCACCGCCGCGTTGTAGGCGACGCCTGTGCTTACCTCTCGCGTCTTACGCCTTTGACAACTGACAACTGTCCATGCGCTCTATTCACATCATCATATACAGCCTCCTGATTTCGGGATTGGCAAGCGGGGTTTCCGCGCGGGTACCTGGCACCATAGTCACCATTGCCGGCGGGGGTCTGGAAGATGGCGACCATATGCCGGCCACGGATGTGATGCTCAATCGCCCGCTCGGCATCGCCCTCGATGCACGGGGCAATCTCTACATCGCGGATACGGACAACCACCGCATTCGACGGGTGGACGCGACGACAGGCATCATCACAACCGTCGCGGGTACCGGGGAACCTGGATTCTCGGGCGACGGCGGGCCGGCAACGCGTGCCATGCTCCATACACCCAATGCCATCGCGGCTGACAGCGCGGGCAACATTTATCTCAGCAGCGGTGGCCCTGACGCTCGAAATCGCCGCGTCCGCCGCATTGCTCCCTCCGGCATCATCAGCACAGTTGCGGGCACGGGCGACGGCGGGTTCAATGATCTGGTACCTGCTTTGGAAGCTACATTCCACGAAATTACCGCGCTGGCGATGTTGGGCGATGCAGCCCTCTTGATCTCAGACGGTCTCGATCAAAATGGCATGGGCAACAACCGCGTGCGGCAACTCAACTTGATGACCAATATTGTCGGCACGGTTGCGGGCAATGGCAGTGCCCAGGCGTCGAGCACTCAGGATGGCGGGTCCGCAAATCGGGCGGGTTTAACCCCCGAACAACTGGCGATTGCGGGCAATGGCGACCTTTTAATTGCCGACTTCAACAATGGCCGCATCCGCCGCGTCAGCCGAGTCGTGCAAGACACGACCATCATTGCCGTGATCAACACCGTGGCCGGGCGGGCACCGACCCCTGTGGAAGATCGCTCGGGCGATCTGTACAAGGGCGATGGGGGGCCGGCAAAAAGTGCGTTATTTTTCGCGCCTTTGGGTGTTGCCACAGATGAAAACGGCGATATTTATATCGCGGATACGGGCAACAACCGCATTCGCGTGGTTGAAGCGGAAACGGGCCATGTATTGCCTCTTGCGGGAACCGGCATTGCGCGCGCGGGTTCTGATGGGACGCTCGCCCTTCTGTCCGATTTGCAGCAACCCGCGCGCTTGCTGATCGATGCCAATGCCGACCTCATCTTTATCGACGGCAACCGCATCCGCAAACTGCGCGACCCCAGGTTTCGCATGCCTGTCTTCAACGCCATCTCCACAGATATTGACTTTGACAAAGTCAGCATTGGCGACCCGGCTGTGAACGGGCTATTCGTTGAAAACCGAGGCAATTTGCCCGTTCGCATTGAAACAGTCAATTTCGATAATCCCGCGTTTCGCGTCCTATCGGTAGTCCCCATTGACGTTGACATCGCGCAAACAGCAAAAATTGAAATTGTGTTTGATCCCACGCGAGAGGGGCTTGCAGAGGGTCTGATCACCATCACTACCGATGATCCGCGCGCGCCTTTTGCCACCGTCCACGTGCGAGGTGTGGGAGAAGGCGCGCAGATCGGACTCTTTCCGTCCGATGTGTTGATTTTTGATCGCACCGCCATCGGACAATCTCAAACCTCGTCGCTACGCATTTCCAACCTGGGCGCCGGTGTGTTGGTCGTGCCACACGCCGCGCCGACCGACTCGCAATTTGTCGTTGAACAAACCGACACCTTGCGGATTGACTCGGGGCAAAGCCAACAACTTCCCATTGCCTTTCGCCCGCAGGCCGAAGGCCTTCAGCAAGCTGCGCTCACCATTTTCAGCAACGCGTCTGCAAATCCCACTGTCACCCTCCAATTGCAGGGCATTGGGCAAAAGGCCAAACCCGGCGGATTTGTCGACGTGTCGTCCAACACGGGGCTAGGCGATATGGGCGCGGGATTTGGCGCGGCATGGGCAGATTTTGACAACGACAGCGACCCCGACCTCTATCTCGTACGCAGCCGCGAACCGAACCGCTTGTTTCGCAACGATGGCGCGGCATTTACCGATGTCGCACCCCACATGGGCATTGCCGACACTGGCGATGGAAGCGCGGGAATATGGGGCGATGTGGATCGCGATGGCGACCTCGACCTCTATGTCACCAACTTCGGTGAACCGAATCGCTTGTTTCGCAACGATGGCGCGGCATTTACCGATGTCGCATCCCACATGGGCATTGCCGATCCAGGCGACGGGTATGGCGCAGCATGGGCGGATTACGAAGGCGATGGCGACCTCGACCTCTACGTTGCCAACTTTGGCGGCAATCGCTTTTACCAGAACAATGGCAATGGCTTTTCCGAGCGCGCGGACAGCTTGGGTATAGGCGACACAGAAAGTGGCATTCAACCCGCATGGGGCGATTTTGACAACGACGGCGACCCCGACCTCTTTTTGGCGAACAGCGGCCCCAACCGCCTCTTTCGCAACGATGGCGACCATTTTACGTCTATAGAAACCGCGTTTAGTCCAACCGATGCCGGGCCGAGTTTTGGCGCGGCATGGGGCGATTTTGACAACGACGGCGACCTCGACTTGTTCATCCCCTATTTTGGCGCGAATAATCGTTTCTATACAAACGAAGGCAAGGGCGTATTCAGAGATCGCGCGCCGAGCTTGGATCTCGCCCACGGCGGCCGAGGGCGCGGCGCGGCATGGGGCGATTTTGACAACGACGGTTTTCTCGACCTCTACGTCACCAACAGCGGGCAGCCCAATTTGTATTACAAAAATCGGGATGGGCGCGCGTTTGTAGATATGGCCGACACGTTGGGCGTTGCCGCAAATGCCGATAGCCGAGGTGTTGCCCTTGCTGACTACGACAACGACGGCGGGCTCGATTTGTACATCGCTGTCCAAAATGGTCCCGACGCCCTCTATCGCAACCAAGAGGCCGATGGCAATTGGATCGCCATTCGCCTGTCTGGCACAACAAGCAGCACCGATGCCATTGGCACGCGCCTCGAAATTGGCTATGGCGACAATCGCCGCGCCCTTCGCGAAATAACGGGCGGCGCGTCCTTTTTGTCTCAGGACGCGCTGTTCGCCGTGTTTGGCGTGGGCAACGCCGAACAAATCGACGTCCTCTCCCTGCGCTGGCCTAGTGGCATTGTCCAGCAACTTCGCAGCGACACCGACGATTTATCGGTCAATCGCGTCCTCGATATCACCGAACAACCGCCGTCGCTCCCCGCGCGCGTGCGATTAACCGCCGAAGCGACCCACTTGCTGGGCAATGGCATCTCTGAAATCGAACTCATCGCGCAGATCGTCACCCGTGAAAACAGGCTCGCCCTGACCAGCGACCGAGCCGTGCGATTCCGCATTGAGAGCGGCAGCGGGCTGATCATCCCTTCGCAGGGGTCAGAACCCGCGGACAGCGATTCAATTGCGGTGCGCGATGGCATGGCATTTGCGCGTTTTCGATCGGGGCAAGACCCCGGGCGAGTGGTCATCGTCGCTGAAAGTGAGGGGCTCGCCCCCGGGCGCGTTGAAATTGAACTCATCAAACCCTTTGCACAAGACGCCCTCACCCTGCGTACCATCGCAGGTTCAGGTGAAAGCGGCGGATTCCAAGGCGATGACGGCGCGGCAACCGCCGCGCTTCTTCAGCACCCCCAAGCCGTCTTGTCCGATGCGTTGGGCAATATTTATATCGCGGATACGGAAAATCACCGCATTCGCCTCATCGATGTGGAAACAGCCACAATTCGGACCATCGCGGGAACGGGGCAGGGAGGAGACATCGCCGCGCCTCAAGGCATAACCCTTGGCGTGCAGGGCGATTTGATCATCAGTCAAACGGGCAATCACGTCGTGAGCAGGGTGCAAAATCGCGTGCTATTTGATATTGTCGGCACGGGCATCGGGCAGTTTGGCGGCGACCGGGGACGCGCTGCCAACGCCAACTTGAGACGCCCCACGGGTCTCGCCGTTGACCAAAGCGGCAACCTCTACATCGCAGATACGGATAACCACCGCATCCGCAAAGTGGATCGCCACGGCACCATCACGACGGTTGCAGGCAGTGGAAATCCCGATCAGGGCGCGTTTTCTGGCGACGGCGGCGCGGGCACCCATGCGCGCTTAAATCGCCCCAGTGCCATTGCCATTGATGCACAACACAACCTCTACATCGCAGATACGGATAACCACCGCATCCGCACAGTCAATTCCAGCGGTCTGATCGCCACCCTTGCGGGAACGGGCATGGGCGGATTTTCCGGCGATGGCGGCCCCGGCACGCGGGCGCGACTCAACCGCCCGCAGGGCATAGCTGTTGACGCCCGGGGGTACCTCTACATCGCAGATACGGATAACCACCGCATTCGGTTGCTCGACCTGAATAGCGGCCTGATCCAAACCGTAGCGGGCACGGGTTTGGGACAACTCGACCTCGAAGAAGGCGGCGGCCTCGCGGTGAGTCTCAACGCTCCGCATGGTTTGGCTCTTAGTCCAACGGGCACCTTGCTCATTGCAGACGCGGCAAATCACAGAATCCGAGAACTTTCTGTTCTGTTCGATTTGACCCGCTCACCGCCTGCTGCTCCGCATGCAAAATCCGCTGATTTCAATGCCGACGGTCGGATCACCTTCAGCGACTTCCTGATTTTTGTCACCGAGTTTGATTCTGCCCACGCTCGCTGTGACCTCGACGCCGATGGAACGGTTGGCTTTGGCGACTTCCTGCGTTTTGTCAATGCTTATGAAGCGAGTCAGTAGTCCCTTCGCGTCACTTGACTGTCCATTTCCTCGCCGCGCCATCTCCACATCCCCAATCCCTATGATCGCTACGCCAACCCTTCAAAACATCCACCGGGCCGCGGATATCATTAAAAACCGCGGCCTGATTGCCTATCCGACCGAGACCGTGTATGGCTTGGGTGCTGATCCTTATTGTTCCGAAGCGATCCAAAAAATCTTCACCGCCAAAGCGCGCGCACAAAACAAAGGCATCATCCTCTTAATTCGCGATGCAGACGATCTGTCAATGCTCGCCCGCGCCATCTCTCCAACCGCGCAAACGCTCATCCGCGCTTTTTGGCCCGGGCCGTTGACCCTGGTTTTTGAAGCCAATCCCGATCTGCCACCCGCCTTGCTCGGGGGACGCGACACGATTGCCCTTCGCCATTCCAATTCCCCCATCGCCGCGCGATTGCTCACCGCGCTCCGCGGCCCCTTGACCAGCACCAGTGCCAATCGCTCGGGCCATGGCCCGGCGCGTTCCGCATCCGAAGTGCAAAACGCGCTGGGCGATCACCTCGACCTCATTCTCGACGGCGGCCCCTCCGCCAGCACAACGCCCTCCACCCTTGTCGATGTCTCCACCGACCGCGCGATTCTCCTGCGCGAAGGTGCTGTTTCTGCCCAAAAACTCAGCGCGCGCATTCGCCTCTACAAAAAATAAAAGCCCGACGGATCATTTCCGTCAGGCTTTTTGTCGTTGGGACATCCGCGCCAAAGGGAATTTGAGCTCTATCCTCAACTCGGTTGTCAAATTTCGCGCCACAATATAACGCGCGCATGAATGCCACCCGATTGGATGGACGCTTCCGCCCTCGCTCATAAATCCTTATTCAAATTTGCGTCGCAACGTGGCGGAAGCACTTGCGTTACAACAAGGTCTCCTGAGCGGTTTTATCGACAAGCCCTGCCTGAATGCGTTGCGCCAAGGTCGTGTGTCGCAAGGCGACCTGATTGTTGCGAACAGCCATGCCGAGTGCCTGTTTTGTGCCCACGATCACCACCAGTTCCCGCGCGCGAGTAATTGCCGTGTACAACAAATTGCGCTGCAACATCATGTAGTGTTGCGTGGTCAGGGGCATCACCACCGCGCGAAACTCCGCGCCCTGGCTCTTGTGTACACTCATGGCATAGGCCAGCACCAACTCGTCCAAGTCTGAAAACTCATACGCCACGACGCGGTCTTGAAAGCGCACGCCCAACACCTCATCTGCTATCTCGTGAACGCGCCCAATATCCCCGTTAAAAATATCGCGGTCGTAGTTATTCCGCACCTGCATCACCTTGTCCCCCACCCGAAAGCGCGCGCCGCCCAGCGTCATCTCCTGTTGATGGGCCTGCCTGTCAGACGCGGGCAGACAGGGATTCAAGCGGTCTTGCAAGACCCGATTGAGATTGTTCGCGCCCGTCTCACCCCGATACATCGGCGCCAGCACTTGAATATCTTCAATGCTGTCCAAGCGATACGTGCGCGGCAAGCGCGACGCACACAACCCACAAATCGTCTCCACGACCAGATCGGGTTCGGATACCTCTAAAAAAAAGAAGTCCGCGCCGCGGTCATTTTGCAAGTTGGGCATCTCGCCGAGATTGATCGAATGGGCATTGGTAATGATGCGACTCGTTCGCGCCTGCCGAAAAATCTCATTGAGTTCCACGACCTCCACCATGCCCGATGCAATCACATCTTGCAACACATTGCCCGCGCCAACCGACGGCAACTGATCGACATCGCCCACCAAAACCACCGAAGCACTGATGGGAACCGCGCGCAACAGGCTATTCATCAGCACGGTATCGACCATGGATATCTCATCGACAATCAGGGCTTCAACCTCGAGCGGATTCTCAAAATTCTTCTCAAATGCCATCTCAGACGGACTAAACTTCAGCAATCTGTGGATCGTTTTGGCTTCGTGCCCCGTGGCCTCAGACATCCGCTTGGCCGCGCGTCCCGTGGGTGCTGCCAGCGCGATCTTTTTTTTTCGCGCCTCCAAAAGCGCGATCAGCCCCTTGATGGTCGTCGTTTTGCCCGTTCCCGGTCCACCTGTAAGCACGAGCAAATTGTGCGACAGAGCCTTTTGCAAGGCCAACTTTTGACCGGGCGCGAAGGTCACGCCATCGCGCCGTTCAATCGCGGCTATCTCCGCCGGGATATTGCCCAGTTCAATGCGCTGCACCCGCGACAACTGATAGCACCGCGTTGCCGCGCCCTGTTCGGCATAATACAAATGCGGCAAATACACCCGCCCGTCATTTGCGACAATGGCTTCGTCGCAGAGCAATTGGGCCACACGCGGTGCGATGGCATCCACGGGCACACTGAGGGCCTGAGCGCAGGAGTCAATGAGCGCGTCCTCGGGCAAAAAAACATGCCCATCTTTGTCTGCTGCTTCATTGAGCACGTGTAAAATACCGGCCTGAATGCGCCGGCCTGAATGCGCGGGAATGCCCATTTTTTGCGCGATGCGATCTGCCGTCAAAAATCCAATGCCCCAAACATCCACAGCCAAGCGGTATGGGTTCTGCTGAATCACTTCAATCGCCTCATGCCCGTACCGCTTCCATATCTTGACCGCGTATCCCGTGCCCACCTCATGCGATTGCAAGAACAACATCACATTGTGAATTTCGCGCTGTTCTTCCCACGCTCGGATAATCCATTTGGCGCGTTTGTCTCCCAGTCCTTCAACTTCGACCAATCGCTCGGGATCGCTCTCAATCACCCGAAGGGCTTCGCGCCCAAAGTGATCCACAATCCGCTTTGCCGTCACGGGTCCAACGCCTTTGATCAACCCCGAACCCAAATACCGTCGCATCCCCTCCACTGTCGAGGGATGGACCGTCTGATAGGACGCAATCTTGAACTGCGCGCCGTATTGTTTGTGGGTTGTCCATTCGCCTTCCAAAACCACGGTCGCGCCCGGGTTTATCGACAGCATTTTCCCTACAATGGTCGCCAGACCATCTGTGTATCCTGCGCGGGCACCCCTCTCCACCTGCAAACGGGCAACTGTGTATCCCGTCTCTTCATTTTGAAATGTAATGCGGTCCACAATCCCGCGAAGCTGAGCCATCTTAAACCTCAATGCGCGCGGCAGGCGTTAGCAAAGTGTTCACCTGTCACTTAATCGGACTAGCAGGGGAATTATACCACACTTGCCGTCGTTTTACAAGTTGCTCTCGATATGGCGTTGTATTAAACGCCGGCATGTGCTGATCCACCAAAACCATTACCTCATCAATCAATCTGTGCCACGCATGCACGCCATCTGCCAGATCCATCCGAAACGTTTTTTTTATTCGCGTCGATAAATCCATCGGTTTAATCGCCATGCCCGCAATTGATTCATCCATCCACTTCAATCCCCCCGGCGCGGGCACATACATCCGATTCAGCCCCATCAATGCCCCCATAACCTGTTGTCCGATGCCAACAAAAATTTCATACAGGGCCAAGGCATCGCCGCGAGTTGCAAACATATCCTCGGCATAGCCAAATCCTCGGAAGTGCACATACTCCGCCAGCATGGCATGCACCAATCCATCGGGATATTGCGCGGCCCTTTTCCGCCAACCTTCAACGAGATCCCCACCCGTCAGTGTCTTGGCATGCAAAATCGAATGCAGGCGCATCTGTGCATCTTCATCCACCCGGCATTGCACAATCGTCTCTTCTAAAACCACTCCACTGTGGATACGAGAAACGCGCTCGTTGCTGTGTGAAGTCCATTGACATAAAATTGTTCTTCCCACTCAATGGCATCCGCGCAGAGTTCGACGCCATCGCCGCCACACTCTCTTGCAGCGGCAATCCGCTCCTCTTCTGTGGGCGGCTCCGCGTAATACACATCCAATTCCAAATCCGAATACCGATCCGCCACACCGCGTCCCACCGACCCGGCCACCATTATTGCGCGAACCTTTGGATTTTTCCGATACGACGCGGCAACGCGCGTTGCAATCTCAAATCGCCACTTAGAATCTTCAGTCATTCGCCATCCTCAAAAGTATCCACGCGCGCCACTCTCTTTGCATGGCTTTGTCAAATTCGCGTCACACACAGACCATAAAAACCCTATATTATTGAAACACAATGCGTAATCGCCACGTCACAAATGAGAACTCGTAGCCAGTCCAGCCCACCCAACCCCCTTCCCAAGCGGTCAGCAAAGCCTGTCTGTCGGCAGACAGATGCCGCAGACGCGCGCAAAGCGTTGGGTGGTTAGCCTGTGCGTCTATTCTTGCCGTGTACTGTGCGGAGAGGTTTTGCGCGGTTGGGCGGGCCAAAAAAGTTGACCCGAAAGCATCAACACACCGCGCGTATCTGTCGGTGTGATCTGGGGTCCTCGCGCTGTCCCGCCAAAAACTCGCGCGAGGGCCTTTCTTTTTTTTTACCCGGTGGCCGTGCTTCGGGCCAACCCGCAGTTCTGTTGTCGCTCTGCCACCCAAAATTCCCGCCTCTGCCAAGGGCAGATAAGCGTGCGAATGTACGCCGTTGCGTACATTCGTTTTGTTGTGTACTGTGTTAAAATACAAAAAGCACCTACCTATCCCTCCACCAAATCGCCAAATTTGGCGAAGGAACAAGCAGGTGCCTCGTGGACTGGTGTGGCGATCCCGCTGAAACGCAAAGCATTCCGAAAAATTGTTTTTTTGTAGGCCAGTCAAAAAAAATATAGCCAATCTCGTATTCGGGATCAAGACCAAAGACCAAAAAATGGGGGTGATAACATGAAGCGATTTTTCGCGGTTGTGTTGCTCGGATTGACATGGACAACGTGCGCGGAAGCAGATCGCCAAACGATTTTGTTTTTGGGGGATAGTTTAACCGCGGGTTATGGTTTGGACGAAGCTCGGGCTTTTCCCGCGCTGATTCAGACAAAGATCGATTCGCTCGGCTGGGCATTTGACGCGGTCAATGGCGGCCTGAGTGGCGAGACATCGGCCGGTGGTTTGCGGCGGGTCAACTGGTTGCTGCGGCGAAAGACCGATGTGCTGGTGCTCGCACTGGGAGGCAACGATGGCTTGCGCGGGATTCCCGTGTCTGAGATGCAGCAAAATTTGCAGGGAATTATCGACCAGGCGAGACAGAAATATCCGGATATTCAAATCGTGCTTGTGGGTATTGAAGCACCGCCAAATTTGGGCGAGACTTATGCGGCGGCCTTTCGCGCGGTATTTCCAACCCTAGCAAAAAAAAATCACGTGCCTTTGATCCCCTTTTTATTACAAGGTGTTGGCGGGATTCCAGAGCTGAACCTACCAGACCGCATTCATCCCAATGCCGAAGGACATCGGATTGTCGCAGAGACCGTGTGGCGCGCGCTCAAACCCGTTCTGAAACATGTGATGGCCGTGGATACACAGGACAGGTGCAACCTGCGGGGAGAAGCAACCACAGATGAACACCCCTAAAAAATAAAAGACAAGAGGCGAGATGACCTGCCCTCGGCCATTGCTCGCTCCGCTATTGGTCGTCTCCCTATCCTTCGGCGCGCAGGATTTCGAGTGGAGGGCGATTGGCAATGCCGCGGCTGTTGAGCATGCCAACGAGGATCGTGAGCAAGATGACGAGGGCAAAGACACTGGCAATGGCTACGGTGGGCAGGGCAAAGTCGATATCAAAAATAAAAAAGGTGACGGCCCAGGCACCGCCAATGGAAAGGATCAGCCCGGTCAGGGCAGCGAGTGCGCCCAGGAAGGTGTATTCGATCAAGAGGATGCGGCGAATCTGTTTTTGAGACGCCCCTAGGGCGCGCAGCAGGGCGGCTTCCCGCATGCGTTGGTAGCGGCTGGTGGTGACAGCCGCAGTCAGCACGATGAGTCCCGTGATCACGCTGAAGAGTGCCATAAAGCGCACGACAAAGGCAACTTGTGAGAGCACATCGTCAACGGTTTTTAGAATGAGTCCGAGGTCTACCGCCGAGACATTGGGATAGTGTTGAACCAGTGTGCGTTGCAGAACAGCAGATTGTTCGGCGGTGTTGACGCGCGTGGTCAAGACGTGGAACTGAGGCGCGGGTTCGAGCACGCCTTTGGGAAACACGACAAAAAAATTGGGCTGAATGCGTTGCCAATCAACTTCTCGCAGGCTGTGTACCGTAGTCCGAACCGGCACGCCCTGAACGTCAAAGGTCAGGGTGTCGCCGAGGGCAACGCGAAGCGAGTGGGCAATGCCGCGTTCAAAAGAAATGGGGATGGGTTCCTCGGTCCATTCCGCATCGATCCATGTGCCGGCCACGAGGCGTTCTGAATCGAACAGGTGACTGCGATAGGTAGAGCGGTATTCGCGTTGAATGGCCCAGCGCGGCACATCGTGTGTTTTGCCATAAGACCGCACGTCTTGCCCTTTGATGCCCGTCAGGCGCATGGTGACGATGGGTGCATGGTGAATGAGGGGCAGGTCCTGTTTGCCGAGCAACGCGCGCACGCCTTTAACTTGATCGGTTTGCACATCCACGAGCACGAAATTGGGACGATTGTCGCGCCCTGCTATGGCAATTTGAGCGAGCAGGGCGTGTTGTGCGATATAGAGTGTGGTGATGAGAAACGTGCCGAGGCCCAGCGCGAGCATCAGAATCGCGGTCTGATTGTGCGGGCGATAGAGGTTGGCCAAGCCCTGCCGCCACACGTATTGCCACGAGGTGGGAAAGAAGCGGCGAACGGTTTTGATGATGAGCCATGACGCGCCCATAAGCGAGCCAAACGCGAGGGCAAATCCCAAGGCAATGCCGAGCCCCACGCGGACGCTGCTGGTTTGCGCCATGCCCAATCCCACAACGATGAGGCTTATGCCGCCTATTGTTATCAGTTGTAGGGGGTCTATGACTGACTTAAAGCGCGTCAGCACAGGCTCAGTTCGCGCGTCTTCAAAGGATGCGCGCAAGGTGTGTAGGGGCGAGGTGTTGCGAATGGGCAACAGGGGGAGCAGGGCAAAGAGCAGCGACAGAGAAAGGCCGATGCCAAAGCCTTGAATGAGGGCCCAATAGGAGATCTGAATATCGAGTTCAATGGGCAAAATTTGCGCCAGAACCCCGGGCAAGAGATACTGAATGCCCAAGCCGAGCAGAGAACCGCATCCCGTGCCAACCAGGCCCATCGCAATGGCCTGAATGCCGTAGATGCACAAGACCTGACCCGATTGAGCACCCATGCAGCGCATGATGGCAGCGGTCGCTATTTTTTGTCGCATATACACGTGAATGGCACTGGCAACGCCGATACATCCGAGCAAGAGCGCGGCAAACGCCACCAGACTGAGAAAAATATAGAGGTTGCCCAATGTGCGGTTGAGGCGCCGTTGACGGCTGGCAACGGTTTCGGTACGCAGGTTGTGATCTTGGCGATAGGGGCGAAGTTGGTGCTGGATCGATGCGACTCGCTTGTGGTGATCAAATTTGAAATAGGCCATGTAGGACGCCAGACTGCCAAATTTGATCAGACCCGTTTTCGCGAGGTGAGACAAGGGAATGTACGCGCGCGGTGCCACCGTGGCAAAGGCCATGGCCTCGCCCGATATTTTTTTTATCCGCCCGCCAATGACAAAGGTGTGATTGCCAACGCGCACAGAATCGCCGACCTGAACGCCAAATTGGAGGAGGAGGCCGTCGTCGAGCAAAGCCACAGCGTTCTGCTGAAATGTTCTTGCCGCTTCTGATGGATCGGTTTCAAATGTGCCGTAATAGGGAAAGGCACCTTGCAGTGCGCGCACCTGCACCAGACGTGTACCGCCATTTTGAGGGAAGAAGACCATAGAGGCAAAGCGCACTTCGCGAGATTGCGCGCCGCCCCACGAGGTGAACAGCGAATCGATCACCGGCGAGAACGCGCGTTGGCTGCTCACGCGCAGATCTGCCCCTAAGAGTGTGCGGGCTTCGCTATCGACAACGCGTTGCAGGTTGTCGCCCAAAGATCGAACAGCCACGAGCCCTCCCACGCCGAGTAAAATGCACGCAATAAAGAGCAACAACCGCCGGCGATACGTGCGGCTATCGCGCCAAGCCATGCGCCATGTCCACGCGTTGAGAAGTGGGATTTTGGTGATTCGATTCATAAGAAGTGCAGAAGTACAAGTGATTTATATTGTCCAAACCGATCCTCCCCATCCTCTAATCCCGCAAATCCCGATCTATGACTTTGCCACCCTGCAAGCGAATGATGCGCTGCGTGCGCGCGGCGAGGTCGTGATCATGCGTGACGAGGATGAGGGTGGTGCCGGCTTCGCGGTTGAGGTTCAAGAGCAGATCGACAATGGTCTGACTGGTGTCCGCGTCGAGATTGCCCGTGGGTTCGTCGGCAAATAGGATGCGCGGTCGGTTGATGAACGCGCGCGCAATGCCCACGCGTTGTTGTTCGCCACCTGAAAGCTGAGTGGGATAATGCGTCAGCCGGTCGCCCAATCCCACGCGGTCAAGCCATTCTCTGGCATCGTCGAACACACCGGTTTCCCCGCGCAGTTCAAGGGGCACCATAACATTTTCAATGGCGGTGAGGGTGGGGATGAGTTGAAAGCTCTGAAAGACAAATCCCACGTATTCATTGCGAACGGCCGCGCGCTGATCTTCATCGAGAATGTCGAGAGCCAAGCCGTGAAGGGTAACCGTGCCAGAAGTTGGGCGGTCAAGCCCGGCACACAGGCCGAGTAGCGTGGTTTTGCCACTGCCCGAAGGGCCCACAATCGCGCAGGTTTGGCCTTTGGGGATGGTGAACGTGACGTTGTCTAAAACCGTGAGGGGATGCCCCCCGCTGGCGTAGGTGCGGGTGAGGTTTTGAACTGCAAGGGCTGTGTTTGGAGTATTCATGAGGTCAGTGGTTAGAGGTTAGTCCGCCCAACCCAATCTCCCAAGGGGTTAGCGGTCAGCGGTTCGTCCTGTCAGCAGACAGAAGCCGAGCACAACGCAGTAATCCAGTCCAATCAACGGGTAGTTTCATCATTTGACCGCGCGTTCAGGCGTGTAATGGTCCAGTTCCCTTTTCACCACTGGCGCGAGGAAGTACAGTCCCAGCAAGTTCGGAATGGCGACCGTGAAGATCAGCGCATCCGACAGGTCAACCAAGGCACCGAGATTGACGCTCGATCCCACCACCACGAACAGGCCAAAAAAGAGCTTGAAGCCGAGGTCTTTCGCCCGGCCCTCTCCGGCGATGTAGGTGAATGCCTTCAGGCCGTAATAGGCCCACGCGATCATCGTCGAATACGCGAACAGCAATGCCGCGGCACCCAGCGGCATCGGCGACCAGGACAGCGTCGATACAAACGCCCGCGTGGTCAACTCAATGCCGCTTATGTCGCTGCCAGCAAGCGCGGGATCGCACACTGCGGTGACGATGACCAGCGCGGTCATGGTGCAGATCACCGCCGTGTCAATGAAGGGCTCCAACAAGGCGACAAACCCCTCGCTCACGGGCTTGGGCGTGCGCGAGATCGAGTGCGCGATAGCAGCACTGCCAAGCCCGGCTTCATTGGAGAACACCGCGCGGCGAAAGCCGATAACCCACCAATGCCATCGTCTTCAACCCCTTCTGAGGCTTGCAAGTCCGCGTTGCCGATCCAGCATATCAAAATTCGTTTCATGATTTTGGGCCTTTCAAAGGTAAGAAGACCGTCCAAGTCAGTCCACCCAACCTCGTAGGGGCAACCCTTGTGGTTGCCCAATCATCATTTGACCACGGACCACGGATCCCCCCTTGTCGCTCGTTTCAACTGAACAACAGCTTGAGATAAAACAGCGGGTTCGCGAGGTGTTTTTTCGGCACGGCATTGGCCATCATCCCGCAGATCAAATCCCGCACTTTGTCGTTATGCGCGGCTTTGTGAATCGTAAAATTGAGCAGGGGACGCCACTGCCCCAACTTCTGCATCCGCGTACTCGTCGCCAACTCGTCGCCAATCGCATCCCACAAGTGGTCTTCATACCGCTTCAAAAAATCCGCTGAATAATCATCCGCTGCAATCGCCGCCTTCACCGCGGCCACGGCAAATCTCGCCGAATACAACGCATTGCCAATGCCCTCACCCGTAAACGGATCGATCAATCCCGCTGCATCGCCCAATAGCAACACCCCATCGCCATAACTTTTCCGGCGCGTACTGCCCACCGGCAAATTCCATCCCACAGGCTCTTCCATCGGACGCGCATCTTTAAACCGATGGGCATAAGGCGGCCGATTGATCACCTCGTTCAACGCCACCTTCAAATCCACCCTCCGTTTCTTCAGCACGTCGTGACGCATCCCAATGCCCACATTGGCCGATCCATTCTCCAGCGGAAAAATCCAGAAGTAACCGGGCAACACCTCATCTACAAAATGCAACTCGATCTGATCCCCTAAGCCCGCCACATTTTCGTAATAACGCCGAATTGCCACCACCCAATGCACAGATTCATGCGCGTACAATCCCGCTTTGCGCGCCACCATAGAATTAAAACCATCGCAACCCAATACCACGCGTCCCAGTATTTCTCGATCTCTTCCATCTGCCATCCCGCGCACACCCACAACCCGCTTGCCTTCTCGTATCAAGTCTTTAACCGCAAATCCCTCACAACACGCATGGACGACTTTCCGCGCTTCCGCAAACAAAAAATAATCCAGCACCTCTCGCCGAATGACAAACCCTTCCATCGGCAAAATTTTGCCCGTTGCCCGATCCCGATGATCGTACCGGTGCAAATCCACGCGCGCATCCACGTGATCCGGGCTGCCAAACACCACCTCCCGAATCGTTGCGCCCGGCAGTCGCGCCACCTTGTGGAGCAAACCGAGTTCGTGCAAAATCGACACCACTTTGCCCGATAGCGCGTCCCCGCAAATTTTGTCCCGCGGGAACCGCGCCTTATCCACCAAACAGACCCGCAACCCCGCGCGAGCGGCGTACAACGCCGCGGTCGCTCCCGCCGGGCCGGCCCCCACAATGATCATATCGTATCTCTCAGCCATACATACCTCAGATTGCAATTGAAATCACCGCGAATTATCGTTAGACTCACTCAGATGGGATAATCGAAACAAGCGCGTCTTTTCGAGGTGTTATACCGCCCTGATTTCGTGTTGTCCGCATGTGATACCCACGTGATCCCGATGGTGCTCCCCATGTAAATCCTCGAGTTACGGGACGAGGCTGCGGCACTCCATGTAGTAGCGTTTTTCGTCCGCGTGACCAATGGATATGGACTTGCGGGGATACGCGCCATAGCGAACAATAGACTCAAACACGCTGTCTTTTGAAATGGATGGCATGTAAAAACCGAGTGTATCAGGTCTGTTGCCAAGGTCGTCAATCACGTCTGCGCCGTGGATAAACCCGACTTCGGCTTCGGTGTTTTCTCGCGTGAACAGGTCGAGCGCGGCTTCCATAGTTTCGGGTATGGTCCTTTGAGATGGATTTTCGACCACGAGAATGCCCATGTTCCCCGCGGCGCGATAGGGCAAGCAATGGGTTGATTCAGATCCCAGGATCGCGATGCGTTGATTTTGTTCCTCAGTTGATGAGACCTTTTCCAAACGCGCACGGGCGGCAGATTCATTGAGCAATGCGACCATCGCGTTGCACGTGGTCGTTGGATCAACAGGGGCGATCAGCCTGTGGATTGGCTCTATATCTATGGCATCGTCGTGCAGGTTGATCAACTCGACCATCGCATACCGCGCGGGATGTCGCGCGATGCCTCGCCCGTCAACGACTGTTGACCGAATATTTTCCCAAGCTTTTTGCGCGGCGGCAAATGAGTGGTTGCCATCGCCCATCGCGTACAGGAGCGTTTCGTTTTCAATCCCGTACTTTGCGTTGATGTAATCGGGTTCAATGCGTTTGGCGAGTTTTTGCGCGATGCGCGCAATGTCGTCTTTGCTATCGATCAACTGGTACCTGAGCCGTCCCCCATTCATCATGAGTTCGAAATCGACGATGTTGGGATAGCCCACTTCAAAGAGGGGTTCGATAATTTCTTTTTGAGGGTCGTCAATGAGCACCAGAATATGGGGGGACTCGACCGAGGCATTGCCCCGAACCTCCAAACGCGCGTCGAGGTTTTTGCGATAGGTGCCCTCGGTTGTTCGGATGAGGGTTTTTGACTGGCTGCGGCTGTCGTAGTGCTCGAGGTCCAGAGCCACGACGAGTCCCTTTCGCGATTTTCCAGACGGCAGAAGGCGATCCACGAGCAAAAAACCTTCGATTTTGTCGCGGAAAATGCCATCGGTTACAAAGCGTTTCATGTTGTTGTGCACGCGGGCAATGCGTTCTTTGTGCTCATCGTCGTAGAGATAGACTTCGGGATAGATGAGATCCAGCGTTGAGGGCGTGTTCCCCACAATGCTTTTGACCTCTTCCCAATACGACCTGTCGTGTACATACTGGTCGCAGGCAATGACTGCCCATTTGCTGCAATCAATTTCGGGATTTGGAAGCAAAATTTTGGGCACGCGGAGGGCGATGGCGTCAAAGCAGTGGTTTAATTCCGTGAACATGATGTCCTTCCCCAGTGTAAGAGCGGTTTGAAAACAAGTGCGGCGCGCGCGCCGCACCAAATCAATTTAACGATTTGCCCCATATTCTGCAAACAGTCGGCGAATCAACACACGCTGCACTTTTTTGAAAGGATGGAAATTTATGGCTCAAAGACCCAATGTGTTGTGGTTGATGTCGGATCAGCACAATGCCAGTTGCACGGGATTTGCCGGACATCCCAATGTGAAAACCCCCAACATCAACCGCATGGCGGATGAAGGCGTGGTATTTACACATGCGTTTTGCAACAATCCGATTTGCTCGCCGTCGCGGATTTGTTTTATGACCGGGCAGTATTGCCACACGCATCGGATGTTTGGCAACGATCATGCGGAAATCCCCGAAGCGAACCCCAATACACTGGCGTGTCAGTTTCGGAAATACGGGTATCAAACAGCCGTGATCGGCAAGGCGCACATGGTTCGGCGCTGGGATGCAGATGGGTTTGAGCGCATTCGATATACAGATTTGTGCGACGCCACGCATACGGATCCGACAGAGACACACTATTTCAAATATTTGGAAGACCTGGGGCTATCGGATTTTTACGAAGAAGGCTCGGCCAAACCCGGACAGGAATACACGCTGGATGGCAGCGCGCCGGCCCAATTGCCATATCGGCATTCAATTGAGCACTATACGGGCAATGAATCGCTGGCATTTTTGAAGGCGCGGGACCACGAGCGATCGTTTTTTCTCCACATGAGTTTTCAAAGGCCACACGCACCGATCGCGCCTGCAACAGCGCATTTTGATATGTACAATCCCGATGAGATGGTGTTGCCAGAAAGCGCGGTTGACTATTTTGTGCATCGCTTTGCCGGCAAGCCCGAGTTTATGCAAAAGCGATTGGCCAAAGGATGTGGGTATCCCTTGGCCGATCCAAATCCCGCCCGGTTAAAGCGCTGTCTGGCGAGCTATTACGCGTTGATTACAGCGATTGATTCTGAGATTGGACGGGTGCTGGATTACTTGGACGAAATGGGTGAGTTGGAAAACACCGTGGTGTTTTATTGCGCGGATCACGGTGATTTTGCAGGCGATCACGGGTTGTTCCACAAGAATTTTGGGATTTACGATTCAATTCACCGCATTCCTTATGTCTTGCGCTGGCCGGGTGGCCCGTCGGGCGCGACGTGTGATGCGATTGTCGAATCGGTGGATTGGTATCCCACGCTGTGCCATCTCTGCGATATTCCCATTCCCGATGCGCGAGATGGACGCGATTTGGCACCTGTTGTAACTGGCGAGACAGAGGGCAAAGACGCGGCGTTTTGCGAGTGGGACTGGGGATGGCGGGGTACAACTGCACAACAGTTTCACCCCGCAGGCAAGGTATCGGCAATTCGCACGCGAGATTTTCGGTTGGTGTTTTACGGCGGGTTAGATGAAGGAGAATTGTACGATCACCGCAATGACCCAGGCGAGATCGCCAATGTTTGGGCCGATCCAAAATACGCAGAGGTGCGTTTTGACCTGCTCGCACAATTGATGCGATTCACGTTGCAGTATCGCACAGACACGGGGCGGTCGAGTCGCGAAAAAGGATTGAACAAGCGGTTTGCGCCGACCAATCTGGTACACAAAGGCAGACGCTACGGGTCGTTGTTTTTATAAAAAAAAAGACCCGTAGGCGATACTGCAAAGTTAATTCATACGATTGGTATTACCTCTCACGTCTTGCGTCTCGCGTCTTTGCGGGGCGGACTGACCGCTAACTGCTGACCGCTGATAGCTATTGCAGCAAGGAAGACGATCAAGCCCATAAAGAAACCGGGAATAAGTAAAAACCCAGCTTTTAAGCCGGCACTGTCTCCGATGATGCCCATAATCCACGGCGTGATGCCAAATCCGACAATGCCAAAACACGCGAGCATCACAAACATCATGGTGGCATCAACGGGCAAACGGTCTGCTGCTTCGGCCAGAAGGGTCGGCCAGAAGCAGGCGGTTGCAAACCCGGCGAAAACGAGCAGCGCGTAAAATTCGATCAGGCTTTCTGAAAAGGGAATGCCACTGCTGACGCCAACACCGAGAATAGCCGAACAGATCATCAATGTTTTCAGGCTCATCTTATGGGACAATTTTGCGGAAAGCAAGCGTCCGATAGCCATGGTGCCCGCAAAGACCACGACCGCGATTGCACCGGCGCGCGGCACGTCTTGAAGATAGGTTTCCACATAACTGCGGCTCCAGAATGTGAATGCTGCTTCAACCCCTGCGCCCAAAAACAAGGCGATGGCAAAGAGCCAGAATTGGGGTGCGCTGAGAATTTGTGCGATCAGGTGTAGGGATGAGTGCCGGCCTGCCGAAGGCACGGGAAAACGCGACATGTGGAACAACAGACCCATCAAAAGCGCGCCTGCTGCCGCAATGCGAAACGCGATTCGCCATGAATAACCGAGGGTTAAAAGTTCGCCAAAAAGGAGCGCGGAAACCACCACGCCAATGGGATAAAAGGCATTGGTGATGTTGAGGTATTTGCCCGAGTTTTTGGGATGAAGGTCAACGACCAAGGGATTGATGAGGGCTTCGGTGAATCCACCGCCAATGCCGACGACCATGAGCGACAGGAGCACCAGGGGATAGGTGTGGGCATAACTGATCATCAGCAGGCCAATGGCGGTGAGATATTGACCCCAAGCCAGAAGATGTTTTTTTCCCCATTTGCGTGCGAGGATGCCGGTCAAAATTAAGACGACGAGCAGGAGCAGGAGACGCACGGTTTCCAGACCGCCGCTTTCAGAGAGGGAAATGGACAGGGTTTCGGCGATTTCGGGCAGGCATATCGGCGTCACCACACCGCTGGTGGCAAACATCACGAATCCGCCCCACGACACCCCGTCGAGTCGGGTCAGTCCGGTTTTCATAGAAAATCCCAAAACGCAATTTTTCCCGCACGCCATTCAAGGGGCGCGTTGATTGGCCTGCTCGTATTCTGATCGCGTGATCTCAAAATCCAGCCACTTCCCGCCATCCACTTTCCTCGAGACGGTCAATCCACACGACCACCACAACGCTTTTGAACGCGCATTGTCTGCACGGACATCCACCGCGCAGAACCGATCAATGCCCAATGCCCCAAACGCGTACGCCATCATGCACCGCACCACTTCTTTTCCATAGCCCTTGCCCCACAGCGACTTGTCCCAGATCCCAATGGGCAAGCGCATCACTTTCTCGCCCTTGATTTTTGCCCGTTCCAAATTCATCTCCTGCAAACACACCTCGCCAATGGTTCGTCCGCTCGCCTTTTCCACAATTGCAAACATGAAGCCTTGTTTTGCCATGTGCTCGCCCGCCCGTTTGAGATAGTCACTTGTCACGGGTTCATCAGGCGGCTCCCCCTCCATGGCATTTAGAAAATCGGGATCGCAATAAAAAGGCACCGCAAGATCAAAATCGATGTCCTCAAATGGCCGAAGCCTCAAGCGTTCCGTTCTCAGGTGAACATGATGGCCTGCAAAATTGTCCATTGAATGATGCTCCGCGCACTATTCCAGATAATCCATTTCGGGGCGCAAGTCCCAGCGGACCGTATCTGCGGGTTTGGTGTGGCGCGCCCATGCGGAAAGGATGCGGTGGTCTTTGTTTTGCGCGGCGATATGCGATGCAATGGCTTCGGGATGCCAGCCGTTGAGGACGCGCGCGGTGAAGTCTTTGATCAGGCTTTGACATGCGGAATCGTCCGCACGGTCGTGTAATTCGTCGGGGTCTTCCCGCAGGTTGAAGAGTTGGCAGGGCTGATTGTGGTAGTAATTGAATTTCCATTCGTCCTGCCGGAGCATGCGCTGGTACACGCCTTCGGTTGGGAAGGGGCCGCCGCCACCTGCGCGATCTTGGCAAAATTCAGAGAACGCGACATTGTCCCATGAGGCGTTCTCGCCGCGCATCAGGGGCAGGAGTGACCGACCGCGAGCATGCGGGAGTTCCGGGCATTGCAAGGCTTCGAGCATTGTGGCGTTGAGGTCGAGCGACGAGATGACATGGTCAAAGCGTTTGCCTTTGGGCAAGTGACCGGGCCACGAGAGGATGGCGGGCACTTTGGCGGAATGTTCGTAAAAAGTTTGCTTCCACCACAAGCCGTGTTCGCCGGCCTGTTCCCCGTGATCCGACATATAGACAATCAGGGTGTTGTCGATCAAATCGTTGTCGCAAAGAGCCGCGAGGATCTGCCCGATCATGGCATCCATGCGATCGACGAGAGCCCAATAAGCCGTGCGCGCGCGATGGATCTCGGCCGCTGTGACATGGGCAATGCCGCAGTGTTCGCGCCAGGACTTGATGTGGGGATGCAGGTCGTCGGAGAAGGGGACAGAGACCGCGGGGGGTGGCACGCGACCGTCATAGCGATCGTAGTCGGCCCGGCGCGCGACAAAAGGCTGGTGAGGCAGCATAAAGCCAACCGTTAAAGAGAACGGCTCCGCGGGTTGTCCGGCGCGTTTCTTGACGCCCAATCGGTCGAGATAGGCAACCGTTGCCGCGGTGACGTCTTCGTCGTGCACCTGATAGGCACTTTGCCCAATCCCCGATTTCCGCAGGCTGACGCGCCCAGGGCCTGCCGTGCCCGAGAGCATCCCGTGGTTGACGCCGCGCCCGCCCAAGTGATTGGGGCCGTGATCGCCGATGAGGCGTTCCGCATACCCGTGCAACTGGTCTGGCCCATTGGCATGCATGCGCCCGATGAGCACGGGACCATAACCGCCCACGCCCATGGCATGGGCAAAAGTGGGAATACCCGAGTGGAGGATGTGCGCGTTGGTCCACACTTGATTCTCATGGGGATAGCGTCCAGACAGCATGGACATGCGCGAGGGCACGCATATCGGCGAGGGACAGTAGCAATTTTCAAAAACAATACCATTTGCCGCGAGCCCGTCGAGATGGGGAGTTGCAACGACTTTGTCCCCATAGCAACCCGTGACATAAGGGTCGTGCTGGTCAGAGTGGATGTAGAGCAGGTTGGGTTTCGAATGTGCCATTGTTAGTCCTATCGTTTAGTTTTTCAGTCAAAAGGGACAACTTTTAACCTGTCTGCCGACAGGCAGGTTTTATTGTCGGTTCAGGGGCGAAAGATTTTTAGATTGAGTTCGTTGATTTCGCGGTAATGTTTTCTATTGGCTGTACAAAGTGTTGAATGATGTTCAACAGCGGTTGCTGCAATCAATGCATCTGCCAGATACAGTGCTGTCTTAAGGGGATATTCTTCCATATATACAGACGCTCTGTGTCCGATATTTTCAGTAAGAGGCAGAGTCTGAAAGGCATGATCATTGATAAAACTCTTGATCTCCCGCGAGGTCCGAGATCATCGGTACGGATTCCTCGTCTGAAAGGCATGATCATTGATAAAACTCTTGATCTTCTTTAATTTCAGTCGATTTCTCGCACCCTGGATAAATTCCATATAAGTAATAATTGATATCTGACGATCATTGATACTTTCAACAAGTTTGGCAGCCCTTTCGTGGCCTCTGAAAACCCATATCATAATATCAGTATCAAAAATCATTCAAGCGACCTTTTCTCGAATCGCGGATATAAGCATCGACATCAGCCATATCTTTTCTTTCTCGCCACATTCCAAAAGCTTCAGGGTTTTTTACAGATTGTTGTGTCGATTGTCGAATGGGAGACAGAATGGCTTTTTTTCGCACTAAAAAATGGTGACAGATTCGTTGCGGTCAAGAGCGAGCAAAACATCTTTCATGCGCCGTCTTAAGTCGAGAATAGACGCTTTCATAATTCCTCCTTAAGTTTACACACAATGTGTGTAATTTGCAGTGAAATTCAAATGTGTCTTATGTGCTTTTGAAACTGGCTATCGCCAGTTGTACCCCGCTTGTGGCGAAACTCGCCTTTTTAGATCAACCCCCTCCGCGTCGCAACAGCCACTGCCTCTGTGCGATTTCCCGCGCCGAGTTTGCCCAGAATTTCGCTCACATGAAATTTCACGGTGCGTTCAGAAATGTTGAGTTGATCCGCGATTTCTTTGTTTAACAGACCTGTTGCGACCAGGTGGAGCACTTCCTTTTGCCGCGCGGTCAACGCATCCGGATTGTTCACACTGTCCAACAGCTTGGACGCGATGAAGGGTTCGAGCAAGGACCCGCCTTCATACACCACGCGCACCGCGCGAAACACATCGCTTCGGGGCGCGCCCTTGAGCAAATAGCCTTTTGCGCCGGCCTGCATCGCCTGCACGATGCGCTCATCCGTATCAAAAACCGTAAACACAATCGCGCGCACGCTGGCACGCGGGTCTCGCAATCGCCGAAGCGTCTCAATCCCATCCATCCCCGGCATCTCCAAATCGAGCAACAGCACATCGGGATCGCGTTGTGCAATCTTCTGCAATGCCTCTTTGCCATCGCTGGCCTCCCCCACCACCTCAAAATCGGACTGCGTATTCAGCATGGCAATCAGGCCATCGCGCACAACGGGATGATCGTCCACAACCACAATGCGAATGGGTGTGCTCATATCTCGCGCTCCAAAGCATGTTCTGGCGTACCTAAAGCCAGAGGAATGTGAATCTCCAAACGCGTCCCGCGATCGGGCGCGCTCTCAATTGCAAATGAACCGCCCAGCAAACGCGCCCGCTCATTCAGCCCAACCAACCCATATCGCCCTTCCTCTACATTTTCAGGATCAAATCCTCGGCCATCGTCTTCAATCCTAAGCTGGACGTATTCCGGCGTTGAAACCCATTCAATGAGCACTGTTTTTGCCTCTGCGTGCTGCGCGACATTGTTCAATGCCTCTTGTGCCATGCGATACAAACTCGCTTCTATCCTCACGGATAGGGGATATCCGCCAACACTTTTGACGCGCACATCGAGAGTTGCCGCGTCGCCAATTTTTTGCCCCAACGCCTCCAACGCCTCGGTCAATGTGCGATTCTCAAGCGGTGCCGCGCGCAAATCCAGCACAGCTCGCCGCGCGTCTTCCAAATTATCGCGTGCCAACACCATGGCATCGCGCACGGTTTCGGACAGCTTTTTGCGATCAGCGTTGTCCTCGAGCAAAGCATCCAAGGTCTCCAACCGCATGAGAATCGCCGCCAGATTCTGGCCTAGGGTATCGTGTATTTCCCGCGCGAGTCGGAAACGCTCATCCGCCGCGCCAATTTCAACACTTTTTCCGTACAAACGCGCGCGTTCAATTGCAATACTCATCAAATCGCCCACGGTATTGAGCAAGCGCAAATCTTCTTTCGAAAGTTCGCGCCACTCGGCACTGCCCACATTTAACACACCCACCTTTTTTTGGTGTGCATACAGGGGAATACTCGCGTGATACTGCAATCCGTCTGTGCCTTCCACAAGCCCCTTCAGTCGGCTACACGCCACGACATTCACATTCGCGGCCCCTTTCAAATCGCCTTTCTGATAGGTGTCCAAGCAATAGCACCAGCCGCCCATTTTGCCCGGATTGTCGCGCAATACAGGGGGCAAATTTTGCGCGGCAGCCAGATAGGGTTTGCCTGTGTCTTCGCGCATGAGCCAGATCCAACTCGTGCTCAAATTGAGCAACGCTGCGACTTTTACAAGTGCTGTTTCCAAAGCCTGATCGAGATCGACAGACTGGTTGAGTGCTCGGGCAATGGCGTTGAGGATAGAGAGCTCGCGATTGCGTTGTTTGAGTTGGTCGGTTTGTGATGGCATAAGTCAACGCCCCGCGGTTAATGCTTCCGAATGCTTGTTGAAAACTGTCTAAAATCACGCCCCGTTGGCGCTTGAAATACGCGGAGATCAAACTCGGGCACCACCGCCAGAATGTGATCGAAAATATCCGCCTGAATCGCCTCGTAATGCGCCCACACGGTGTCGCTACAGAAAACGTAAATTTCAATCGGCAAGCCGCGTTCGCCCGGTGCCAGTTGCCGCACCAAAAACGTCATCTCGCGATTGATCTTCGGATGATTTCTCAAATACGCGACGACATAAGCCCGAAACGTGCCCACATTGGTCATGCGCCGCCCATTCACCAGACTCGACTCATCCACCTCTTGCTCCTGGTTGAACTTCGCCAGTTCGTCCTTTTTTTGCTCAATATACGCCGCAATGTATTTAATCTTCGAAAACCGCGCCAGCATCTCCACGTCGCAAAACTTAATTGTCTGAACATCTACTGAAATCGACCGCTTAATTCGACGCCCGCCCGACTCTTGCATGCCCCGCCAGTTCTTAAACGAATCGCTGATCAATGAATACGTTGGAATCGTCGTAATCGTCTTGTCCCAGTTCTGCACCTTCACCGTGGTCAACGCCACCTCAATCACATCCCCATCTGCGCCGTACTTGGGCATCTCGATCCAATCCCCCACCGCCACCATTTTATTTGCACTCAGTTGTATGCCCGCCACCAATCCCAGGACCGTATCCTTAAACACCAGCAAAAGCACGGCTGTCAACGCGCCCAACGCACTCAAGAGATACAGGGGACTGCGATCCAGCAAAATCGAGAGGATTGAAATGCCACCCACAAAATACGTCAGCACTTTCAATCCCTGCACAAAACCCTTGCCGGGAACTTCGCGCGAAACCTCAAATGTTTGATAAACAGACAGCGCAGTATTGAGCAAAGCATCAATCACTCGGACGCCAATGATCACGATAAAAAGTCGCATCGCACCCTGAATCATCGCCACGTAATAAGCCCGATCTGCTGCCGGCATTCCTGCAAATGGCATATCGGCCAAAATAAAAATGACCAGCACCGGAACCAGGTGCGCCAACCGATCCAGAACGCGATGCTCTACAATCACATCATCCAGGTGCGTCCGCGTTTTTGCAATCAGGTACTTCAGCGTTCGCAGGGCGAGGTGCTTCACGACAAAATTGGCAATCACACTCAGCACCAAAATGCACAGCCCAACCACCAAAGGTGCTACCCAATTTTTAGCCACTTCAAGGGCGATACCCAAACCGAGTAACCAGTTGGAAATAAGTTCCAGCATACTGCTCTCCCCTATCTGCTGACTGTGCCGCGCCTCAAATCCAGTTAATCTCGCGCTGCCAAAATCAAAGCGGGCGATCCCTCTGTTTCTCTGGGCCTGTTGATTCGATCTCTGATCGCCTTGGGGGTCACCAAATTCGACCTCGCCAAAATACTTGTATCGCAATATTACAAAAGTCCGTTGTGCCGCAGCAACGCCTCGGTGCTCGGCTCACGCCCTCGAAATTCCCGATATACATCCATCGGGTGTTTGCTGCCGCCCAATGCGAGAATCGTATCCCGAAACCTGCGCCCGATCGCTTTCACCGCCGCGCCATCATCTAGCCCGGCCTCTTCAAATGCACCAAACGCATCCGCGCTCAACACCTCTGACCACTTATAGCTGTAATACCCAGCGGCATATCCTCCGGCGAAAATATGCGAAAATGAACACAAGAAGCGGTTCTCTGGCAGCGGGGGCAACACCGACATTTCTGCACTGACCCGATCTGCCACCTCAAAAGCCGTTTCTTCTCTGTGTGGATCATAAACCGAATGCAGCAGCATGTCCGTTTTGCCAAAGGCCAACTGGCGCATCATCAAAGACCCCGCCTGAAACGTGCGCGCGGCAACAATTTTCTCAAACAGATCATCTGGCAAAGGCTCGCCTGTTTCCACATGCGCGGTCATCCCAATCAGCGTGGGTTTGTGATAACACCAGTTTTCCATAAACTGACTGGCAATCTCCACCGCGTCCCATTCTATCCCATGCAACCCCGCTACATCGGCATAATCAACTGTTGTCAACATGCCCTGCAACCCATGTCCAAACTCGTGAAACAGAGTCTCCACCTCTGAAAAACTCATCAGCGACGGCGTATCGCCCACAGGCGGGGTGCCATTGCACACGAGATGCACCACGGGCAAGCGAAGTTCGCCATTGAGCCATTGCCGCCCCAAACAATCGTCCATCCACGCGCCCCCGCGCTTTTCGGCCGGACGCGAATAGGGATCCAAATAAAACGACGCAACGCGCTCGCCATCTCGGAGCACATTGAAGAATTGCACATCTCGATGCCACTTGTGCGCGTCTTCGCCATCTGCCCGCGCAATCTCAATATCAAACAGCCGCTCCGCCAGTGCAAACAGGCCATTTAGCACTTTGGGCAGGGGAAAATAAGGGCGCAACTGATCGTCGGTATAATCGAATTTTTGCTCGCGCAGCCGCTCTGACCAGAACAACGCGTCCCAGTGCATCACCGCCTCTTCCTGACCACTCGCCTTTGCCAGTACCTGCAACTCACCAAAATCCTTTTCCATAGGCACCTGCGACGCGGCCTGTAACTCGCCGATCACGCGCGCGACAGCACCCACATCGGGCGCCATCTTGGCGTCTAAGCTCCAGTCTGCATACGTCTCAAAACCCAGTAGCGCAGCCTGCTCTTGGCGCAACTTTAAGGTCTGAGCAATCAAATCGCTGTTGTCCCATTCACCCGACGACGCGCGTTTTATATACGCCTTATACACCTGCTCGCGGTGGGCGCGCACCCGATGGTGTTGCATAAACGGATAAAAACTCGGAAAATCCAATGTCACGCGCCACGGGCCGTCTTCCGGCGTGGCGTCGCTACCCTCATGGGCCTGCCGGTAGGACTGCGCGGCCACCTGTCGCAAACTGTTCGGCCAGCCTTCTGTATCTTTTTTGTTTTCGATAATCAACTCGTAAGCCTTGGTCGCATCCAGCACATGGTTGGAAAAATCCGTGCTGATCTGCGACAATTCTTTGGCGATCTCATTAAAGCGTTCCTTTGCCTCGCCTTCTAAACCCACGCCCGCGTGTTCGGCTGCGCGAATCCTCAACGCAATACATCGCTTCTGCGCCTCATCGAGCTTTGCCCATTCCTCGCCCTCTCGAATCGCCACCAAGCCTTCGTAAATTGGCCTGCTCTGCTGCACGCGCAAACCAAAGGCCACCACATCTTGCAAAACTTCCTCGTGCGTTCGGCGCAACGCATCCGAATTTTTTACATTCATCAAATGACCCACTGGATCCCATGCATAAGCAAAAGGCACGTCGATCTCTCCAAGCGGCCCGAGCACCCCATCCCATGTAGGGGTCAAATTTTGCTCCAGATCCGCAATCTGTTTCTCGGCTTCTGCCAACACTTGCTTCACCCCCGGCACGACGTGCTCCGGCTCAATCTCATCATAGCGCGGCAAGCCTTCTTTTGCCAGCAGGGGATTGTGTTTCAATTCACGCATTACACACCTCCTCAGATCAAAAATAACGCTCAACACAACCTCTCGACCTCAACCACAACCTCTCGCACCGAGTCCAATACTTTATACGCAGGCGAGAAGTCGCCGTGTTTTGACAACGCATTCGGTATAGCCAGCACGCGCAACCCGGCCTTTGATGCAGCCACGCAACCCCGCTCAGAGTCTTCGACGACAACGCAGTCCTCGGGTTTTAGCCCCCGCGACTGCATGGCTGTCAAATACGCATCCGGATGGGGCTTCGATTCTTTGTAATCTTCCCGCGTGAGCACAAACTCGAAAAATTGGAGCAAATTCGTCTGCGCGTGAATAATATCAAAGTGATCCTTGCGAGACCCCGTCACCACCCCCATCAGCGCGCGGCCAGATAAGGCACTGAGTGTCTCGACCACGCCATCCAAAACTCGCACGCCTTCGTCCAATAACGCGCGATACCGCGCATTGCGTTTCAAACGCAACAGATCGATCAATTCGGCATCTTGATCGGGCAGAAAATCGAATACACTTTGTCCCTTTTTTAACGACTGTTCGACAAAATCCTCCCGCGTCAGCGCAACGCCCTGTGTCGCCAATATCTCCCGTCCCGCCTGAAAGTACAGACCTTCGGTATCCACTAGCACCCCATCGTTATCCCACAAAATGGCACGAATCACAATACCTCCTCTTCATCCTCAACCAAAAATTTTCAGGGGGAACCACTGTCTCGGGAAAAGCCATGAAGGCTTTTCGAGGTGTGCGGCAGCGCGCCTTCAATTTTTTGTAGAGTTTGGGCGGCATATTTTTTATCGTAACATGGATAGCCATCGCGACCTCGAGAAAATAATAAAAAGAAACCTCTTCGGAATTTACACCATCAATGAACTCAGGTCAACACATCCGCACGTCCTTTGTACAAACACCCGAGGGCCTTGTCGCGCAAAACGACCATGCCCGCATTTTGCTCTCACCCGTGCGGGGCAATGTGATTTTTGACGGCGACCCTCTCACCGAAGCCACCGAATGCAACTGCCTCATCCGCCCGCTCAACCGCGAAAACATCTCGGTCTATATCAATGACCAACTCGCGGAAACCCTCGGCTTTATCCGCGATGCGCGCGCGCTGTGGGGCCGGATCGCAACCGGCGACCACCCGGGACAGATATGCTTTTGCATTCGCTCGGGCCAGGCCGACATCCTTTTGGCCGATCTCGAAGTTCGCCCCTCGCGCCTCAACTACGAAACCGATTATCAGACGATGCGCGAGGATATCCAACGCATCAGCCGTGAACTCATCTACCTTCTGCCAAATCACGCCCGCATCACAACCCACTTGACAGATACCAGCGGCGGCGCGTTGGACTTCTATCAGGTGCTCGATCACCTCTTGAATCAACTCGCCCGCACGTTGCACGCGATCCTCAAACGCCCGGATCGCCATCTCAAAACCGTTCAACGCACCTGCGCGATTGATCGATCTTCCGGGCGAGACCCCGCTGCCATCGCGCACATGATCCGCTCGCCGCAATTCTGGACATCTGACGCAACCCATATCCCATTCCTGCGCCTGACGGATAGCATCGGCTGTACACATGTGCGCGAAACCCATTGCCACCCCGACATCGACACGCCGCTCAATCGCCATCTCGTTGCACACTTAAAGCGTCTGTCTCGCCGCGCGCAGGCCATAGCGCATACGGCACTCGGCCATCGCCTGAAAACACACTTAAATCGCGGCCTGCGTTTGCTCCCTTTGCCACCCGCGCGACGCCACGACGCCATGCCCGTCCACCTCGATGCGCGTTACCAAACGGCTTTTGCCCTGATCCGCGCGCTCAACCGCGCCCTCGCCCCCTGTATCGGCGGCCCCTTTGACCTGTCCTTTCGCGATACACCTACCCTCTACGAATATTGGATCTATTTCACCCTCGTCCACACCTTGTGCAACATGGGCTTTATCCCGATCCAAGACACCAACCTCTTTCACCTGACTGAGCGCGCCCTGAGCGTTTCCCCCACTCAGGGCGAACCCTCTGCGATACACCTTCAGCGCCACACATGCCATATCCGCTGCCTCTACAACCCGACCTATACCGCCGCGTCGGGGCGCGCGCTCACGCACGACCTGAGGCCCGATATCATCATCGAAATCCACGCAGCGAACACCGCGCGCGCGCTTTACGCGTTCGACGCCAAATATCGCCGCGAAGATCACAATGGAACGTGGATTCCCATGCGCCAAGACATTGACAAAATGCACGCCTATCGAGACGCCATCGGTCAGGTGACAGCCACAGATTTTCAACGCATCCTCAAAAGTGCCATTGTCCTGTTTCCCGGCCCGGCAGATCCCGCGTACCACGCCCACGCCTTCTACACCAGCCTGTCCCACGGCATCGGCGGTCTCCCGATCCTTCCCGGCGATCCAAATACCTTATCCGGCCTGAAGGCATACATCGCAGAACATGTTTTGGCATAAAAAAAACGGATCAACCCTCGCCGATCCGTTTGCGTATTTTCTTTTTACCCGCTATATTTTCGACCCATCGGACACCAATCTTTGAGCACTCTTATGACCGATTCCCAACTGCTTCAAGAATTTGAAGCCCTCGCCCATCGCCTGAACATTCCCATCTCCCGCGAAGATCTCATGGGCGGCAGCGGGGGCCTGTGCAGTGTGCGCGGGGAACAGCGCATCATTCTCGATTACCGCCTCGACGTGACCACACAGGTCGAAATCCTCGCCCGCGCCTTCTCTCAATTGCCCCTCGACGATGTCTTTCTCAAGCCCTCCCTTCGCGAACGCATCGACCTCTACGGCGAAGCACAGGTTTAACCATTTACTCCACAGCATATTCAACAGCTTTGGGATTCTCTACGCGCAAAGAAGCATCCAAAACTTCGAGTCCAACGATATTTCCATCCTTATCATAATCCAGAATTACACCTGGTTTTTCCTCATCGCTTTCCTCAATAGGCGTGTCTTTCAAGATGATACGCAACACATCAACTTTAGAATCATAGTTCACTTTCATGTTGGCCTCCAATACTTCCCAATTTTACTTGTGAGATAAACTGTAACGACAACACATGGATATTTATCATCGGCAACAATGACACGCACAAGATATGTCTTACCTTTCAACGTTTTCAGGGACTGATATACTTTCTTTCGATCTCGAACAGGGACAATTTGCCCTGGATTTTCCATAATATTGCGAACCCATGTTTCTGGAATTCCTCTGCGCAACAATTCACGTCGCGCATGTTCTGAAATTTTGAACGTCATAATGCAAAATTTACGTATAATTGCCTTGCAACTCAACCCACATATTTTTTTAATTCTTCATCTTCTCACCTTCAAATATCTCATTGTTCACCGCACGCATCCACTTTAGATATACCGGATATTCTTTCCCAAAGTCGCCACCATCGGCAGCAGATTTTCCGACCAGAAAATCGATTCCTCGGGCGCGCGCAAGATCTCGAGCACATTACCAAATGGATCGGTGATATCCGCAATGGGATCGCCCTTTTGCAAATGATCGTAGCGTTGCGCGTGAAATTCTATAAATCCACCTCGGTTGGACAACACCGTCAAAAACCCATCCACCACCACTTGTTTTTCGGGAATATGCGGTTCCCCCGGCATGACACCATAATACTTCAACTCGCGAACGCATCAACCTCTACGGCGAAGCACAGGTTTAGCGATTTACACAATGCAGGATGAGATCAGATATTCCGCCCGTTCATTGGGTGAAACCGTGACGGTGCGATTGGCAAAAATAAAAAAGGTGTCGCCTGTTTGAGCGGTAAACGCGTCGTTTAATCTGGCCTGCCCTGTGATGAAAGTAAGTGTCGCAAAGGTGGGATAGGTGTGTTGGGCAGTGCCCGCAGAGGCAAAGCGTTCGAGACGGAAGTGTTCGGATAACCCGCTATCGCAAGTGTACCCCGCTCCGACGAGTAGGGCGTGCGCGTCCGTTGCGCCGGGTAGATCGGTCCAGTGTTGGGGTTCTGGCGCGGGCGCGCCAAAGGCGATGACGTCGAGGGCGCGGTCAATGTGCAGGTCGCGCGGCTTGCCGTCGGTGCCAAAGCGATTGTAGTCGTAGATGCGAAAGGTGAGGTCGCTGGCTTGTTGTACTTCGTAGATCATGACGTTCTGGCACAGAGCGTGTACCGTGCCGGGCGGCACAAAGACGACATCGCCTTCCCGCACATCGAAGAATCGCACGGTATCCTGTACGCGATTTTCGCGAATGGACAATTCAAAGCTGCGTTTGTCAACGCCGTCTTTTAGACCGCAAGCCACGCGACCGCGGTTTGATTTGAGCACGTACCACGCTTCCATTTTGCCATAAGTGCCCAAATTTTCCGCGCGGGCATAATCATCGTCGGGATGTACCTGGATGGAGAGGGCCTCGCGGGCGTCGATCAATTTGACGAGCAGGGGGAACGCCGCGCCATAACGCTGGACAACGCGCTGGCCGAGGCGGTCTGCGCCATACACCGCGACGAGGTCACCGAGGTTCTGTCCTGCGAATGGGCCTTCTGCAACAACGCTCGGCATATCTTCATTGGCCGAAACCTCCCATGATTCGCCAATTGGCACGTCTGAAGGAAGGGCTTTGTTGTAGTATGAACTTAGGTTGCGCCCCCCCCAGACAGTTTCTCGAAGGTGGGGTTTGAGCGGAAAAAGATCGGGGATCATAAGTGGGTCCTGAGTCACAGATGGGTCGAAAGTCAAAGTGCAGACACCGGAGTTGTTTTGCAATCGGACTGCAAAATAGCCGACTTTCTACATGCTGTCAAGGTGGTTGATTTTGCGATGTATCGCGTTTTCCCAAAGGAGGATTTAATCCATCGCATCGCAAAAACATGGCTGTTTGATCTCCTTTTTCGCTTGCGATAGCCCGCGAATCGCATTAGGTTAGGTCTCGATATTTCGCGGATGACGCTGAAACTAAAATGGAGCGAGCGATGATTCAACTGGGAACAATGACGAGTGTGTGTCCCGATTGGTCTGTCGATCAGATTATTGACGGGATGCAACGCTATGGATTTGAGGGATTGGAGCCGCGCGTCGGGTGGGGCCATGCCTCGGGTTTTGAACTGGATATGCCTGCGGATGAACGAGATGCCGCGCGGGCAAAATTTGAAGATGCCGGTTTGAAGATATGCTGTGTGGCGACCGGGGCGAAGTTTGCGGCTGAAGACCCGGCTGTTTTGGATCAGTCCATTGCCGAGGCCGATGCAGCCATCGATCTGGCGGCTGATCTGGGCGCGGGGTTGATTCGCACATTTGGCGGCGCGCGCGGTAAGGGCGAAGTGTTCTGGATGGTGAACCGCACGGCCGAAGCATATCAACGCGTGATGGATCACGCGGCCGAGCGCGGGGTCGTCGTGATGATGGAAACGCACGACGAATGGTGTGTCTCCGCGCAGGTGCGCGCGGTGGTCGAAAAGGTGAATCATCCCAATTTGGGCGTGCTGTGGGACCTGATGCACCCGCAGCGTTACATGGAGCGGCCCGAAGAAACCATGCAGGCGATTGGGGCAATGACCAAACACTTACACGCACACGACGGACGTTATGACAAGGAAAATGGACGGATTACAACAGTTGGTCTGGGCGAAGGCGACTTGGATCACGCCACGCCCTTAAAATTGTTGCACGACGCGGGATTTGACGGGTTCTTTTCCGTCGAAGTGATTCACAAACCCGGAAGCGATCACGACGCGGATGGGACGTTGAAATCTTATGGCGATGGATTCCGAAAGATCGTTGCAGGCTTTTGAGCTTTCAGCAGTCAGCAGAACAAGCAACTGTATCGCCTTGGGGGGGCTGATCGCTAACCGCTGATAGCTTACTTTTGTAGGAGACTGGCATGGCAAAACCGAATTTGATTTTGTTTGGCATTGACAGTTTGTGGTCGGATCACATGAGTTGTTATGGGTACCATCGGCTGACAACGCCGAATATCGACAAGTTTGCCACACAGGGCGTCTTGTTTGAAAATACGTTTAGCGCGCACATTCCCACCACGCCGGCTTATGCCTCGATGCTGACGGGGATGGATTGTTTTTCGACCGATGTGGTGGCACTCCGTCACAGGGGCGGGTTGACGGATGCAGTCACGACCTTGCCCGAGATTTTGCGCGGAGAGGGCTATGAGACCGTGTGTGTGGGGTTTACGGGAAATCCGAGTTCTCGCGGGTTTGACGAGTATGTGAATTTTAGGGCGTGGGGAAGTTGGGACGAGCGTCCGCTGCGAAAAGCCGAGTTGCTCAATGAGGTGACGTTGCCCGAGTTGGAGCGATTGGCCGGGGGCGACAAGCCGTTTTTTTTGTTTTTCCGACACATGGATCCGCACGCGCCCTATTTGCCGCCGCCCCCGTTTGATTCGATGTTTTACAGCAAAGACCCATGCGATCCATCCAAAACGTCGATGGATCCGGTGAAGGCGTTTAAGCCATTCCGCGATTTCCACTTGAGTTGGATGCCGCCGGGCATTACCGATGCCGATTTTGTGGTGGCACAATACGACGGCGAAATCGCCTATATGGATGCGTGTATTCAGCGGCTGCTGACCCGTGTTGATGAGCTCGGCCTGAGAGATAATACATTGGTGGTGATCAATGGCGACCACGGCGAAACGCTCGATGAGCACGATTGTTATTTCGATCACCACGGGATATACGAGTGTACCCTAAAAGTGCCTTTGGCGATGCGACTGCCCGTGCGACTGCCCGAAGGCCTGCGCGTGAATGGCTACAATCAGCACAAAGATTTGGTGCCGACGATTTTGCAGCTTTTAGATGTGCAGACAGAGATCGCGTTTGATGGGCGCAGCTTGATGCCGATGATTCGAGGGGAATGCGAGACGCACGAGTCGGAGTTTTACATTACCGAGTGTACGTGGATGCGTAAACACGGCTGGCGCACGCCCGAGTGGAAACTGATTGTGGCATTGGAACCCGATTTCCATTTTAAGCCCGAAGTGGAACTTTACAATTTGATCCAGGATCCGGGCGAGACCGTCAATCTGGCGGACAAAGAACCCGCGGTGGTGGCACTGCTGCGCGGGCGGATGGACGCGTGGATTGCCAAACGCGAGAAAGAAGTGGGGCACGCCAACCCGATGTACACGAATTTGAACTGGCATGGTCGCAAAGAGTACGACGGGCCATTCAAGTCCTCAGAAGATGCGTACAACACGCTGCACATCGGTTCTGCCAGCCAAGCCGCGCGTTTGCAGGCAGGCAAAAACGCATGATGGCGAGAGCGACAAGGCAATTGCAACAGCGGTAATAGAATAGGGACAAAAAATACCCGGTTAGGGAAGGGATTTTTGGATCGGTCTCTTGGTGGATGGTGAAGGTCGGTCAGTCCATAGCTTTGACCATAGGCGGAAATCTTCTCAATATGATGGGGTTTGATGTGGCTTTAGAAGGCAATCAGTCTGCGAATACCCTATTTTTTAGGCAACTTTTTGATGTTATTGTTCCCAATGGTGTTCTCGGGCGTTGCGATTTGGGCGATAGTGGTGTGTTCCCTCACCGAGGAAAAGGCCCATTAAATGCGCGAGGCACCTGAACAGCGGCGCGGCAGAGTTGGAGGGACGGGATGCGTAGGCCATTCACTGGCACAAACAACGCCCACCATGGAACAGGTAAATGAAACGCTCTTATCGAATGACAGAATCCACGAGCAGTTGCCGAGGCCACGCACGGAACGTCAGAGAACTGCCTTCTGTATCGGTTATTATTCCGGCCCGCAATGCCGAGGCCCTCATCTCTACTACCCTTGATTCTGTGATGGCGCAGGATTACGCGGGCGACATAGAGGTGATTGTCGCTGACGGCTCCGATTCACCGGCGTTATCCGAGGTGGTCAGGCGGCGATACCCGGATGTGCGGTTGATTCCCAACCCGGAACAGACAATACCGTACGCCCTCAACGCGGCCCTCAAAGTGGCGACGGGCCGGATTGTGGTGCGGTGCGACTGCCATACGACGCTCCCGAAGGAATACGTGCGGCGCGCGGTCAAAATTTTGGAGAGAACGGGCGCGGCCGTTGTAGGGGGACGGCAACAACCCATCGGAAACACCGCCTTTGAACGCGCAGTGGGCATGGCGATTACCACCCCCCTGGGCGCAGGAGGTGCCCGCTATCGCTTGGGAAAGACCGAAGGTCCCGCGGATACCTTGTACTTGGGTGTGTTTCGGCACGACGCGTTGGAAGCCGTCGGAGGATACGATCCGACCTTGACCAGATGCGAGGATTCAGAGATCAACTGGCGTCTGCGCCAGCGCGGAGAGAAGGTGTGGTTCAACCCGGATCTAATTGCTTTCTACCGGCCGCGCGGCGACCTCCGAGCATTGGCTTGGCAGTACTTCAATTATGGCCGTTGGAAACCGGTGGTGCTGAGACGAAATCTGTCCGAACTGCGCGCACGCCATGTCGCATCCCCCGTGATCGTGTTGGGTTTGGCAGGTTCAGCCCTGCTGGGGTTGATAGGTGCTTCAGGTGCCGCGTTGGTGCTGCCGCTCCTCTACATCGCCGCGTTGGTCCTAGGCTCCGTCGTCGTCGGCATCCGCCGCCGGGACACCGCAGCCATCCTCCTTCCGCTGATCCTGGCGACGATGCACTTGAGTTGGGGAATCGGTTTCTTTCTGCCCGCCCAACCCGCGACGCCCACTCCACAGAGCAGTTGTGGCCAGTGAGGAACGGCCCTGGACGAATTGACGTACAGGCGCAGCCCACAATGCCGCGAAGCAAGTAACTACCCTCCAAAACCACTGCGAACTTCGATTGTGCTGTCTTACCTGTTTTGGGTCAGGGACTTGGAACCTCTTTGACCCCAATCTGCGTGAACAGCACTTTTTTTTTTCAAAAACTGTCCGAAGTGAGGAGATGCGAGCCAGAAAATTCAAAACGCCGTGAGGCGAAAGTCATTCCATTTGTGTTGTCTGGGATGATTTTTTTTTGAGTTCCATATAGCGCACGCGCGTGGAAACATCTTCGAGGAGGGCGCGGTTGGTAGCTATGAGGTCAGCAACAATGCCGGTGAGGAACATCTGGAACCCAGCGAGGAGGAAGATTGCAGCGAGGATGAGCGATTGAATGTGGAGTTCGCCTTCGTCAGTCAAAAAAAAGAAATAGAGAAAACGAAGGCCGATTAACGTGCCCAAAGCGAAAACAACAGCACCAAAAACAGAAAAAATGCGGAGTGCTTTATAGCGCGTGTACGTACGCAGGCTGATCATACCCGACTTAAAGACAAATTCGCCTAAGTTTGTGAAAAGACGCGATTCGCGCGTTTTGGGATTGGTGCGAATGGGCACACTTTCAACCGCGAGACGGTCTTGACCGGCTTGCACAACGTGCTCAGCGGTGTGGTCAAAGTCCGCAAACATCGACAGATGCAGGGCGGCATCCCGCGAAAACGCGCGAAAACCACTGGCGACATCGGGCACCTCAATATGGGCGAGACCACTGATGATGCGACTGCCCAAACGCTGCAACCATCGCTTAAAAAAAGAAAAGTGACCGATGACACTCGTTTGGCGATCGCCAATGACGATGTGGGCGCGATTTTCGAGAATGGGCTGAACGAGCGCGGCTATGTCGGGGCCATAGTACTGGTTATCGCCATCGGTGTTGACGATGATGTCCGCACCGAGTTTGAGGCAAGTGTCAAAACCCGTTTTGAATGTGTGGCCGAGGCCGCGATTTTTGGGGAACGTGACAATGTGATCCACGCCGAGTTCTCGGGCGACTTCAGAGGTGCGGTCCGTAGAGCCGTCGTCAATGACCAAGACCTCGACTTTGTCAATGCCGGGGATTTCGCGCGGAATATCGCCAACCGTGACGGGCAGGGTTTCTTCTTCGTTGAGACAGGGGATTTGGACGATGAGTTTCATGTCATTTTTATCAATCAGCGCACAGGTAGGCAGAGGTTTGGGTGGATGGCTGGATTCGTAGATGAACTCCTACCTGTCGCCTGCCTGCCGAACAGGTAGGGCAGACAGGGCTATCGCAGTTGCCTGCCTGTCGCGAGCTTTCGGCAGACAGGTACACCACTCCGTCTATTCGTCTATTCGTTCAATCGCCAAAGATGGCTGCCGACGCTGCTTCGGCTTTTTCCAGTTTTTCCGCATCGGATAAGTCGCCCATGGCTTTGTAAAAGGCTTCATCGTAGTTGCGGGTTTTGATCACCACGGGCATGGGGACGGCATGCCCAAAGACGAGGGCCTGCTGTTTGGAGTCAAGGCTCGCCAAAACACTGCGTAAACCATTGGCGTTGGACACCCCTGTGAGTACGCCTTGGATATCTTTTTCATCGTTGAGTAAGGCCGTGATCTTTGTGCCGAGTTGAGAGAGCACTTCTTCGTCAATACCCGAGGGGCGCTGGTCAACGACAAGGAGGGAGACGTAGTATTTCCGCATTTCTCGGGCAATCGTGCCAAAAATGGTTTGTCGCGCCGTGGCCGGGTTGAGAAATTTGTGGGCTTCTTCAATGGTGATGACCAAATGCCGAGGCTGGTCTTCGGGATTTTGCGAGGCATAGAACTTTTCACTCTTTGTGACGTATTGTTCGTGAATGCGGCGAGAGAGAATATTGGCCACGAGCAAATACGCGAGCATGCTGGTCTGCCGGCCAAATTCGAGCACAATGTGAATGCCGCGGTCGATGTAGTCCATCATGGTATCGACGGCGTCGGTGCCGTCGAGGCCGTCGACCATAAAGGGAAAGGTCTCAATGCGTTTGAGTTTGCGATGCAGGGCCGAAAGAGAGCTTTTGTTGGCACCGATATCTTCGGCAAATTGCTCGACATCAGGGCCATCGACAGAAAGCAATTGACGCAGCCACCGGTTTTTGTACATGGCATAGACGAGATAGGCCGATTCGGACGCGGTGGGATTGAGTTGCAACTCGTCTTGCAACGCGACGACATCTTCAACCGCGACCTGATCGTAGGTGATATAGACTTCGTGATCGGGCTGAATACCGCGCTGTCGAGACGATGCGGGGTCCAAAGAAAAAAGCGCGACCTGATTGCCAAAAAGTTGCTTGAGGCCCTTGACAAAACTGCTTCCGCGTCCGCCTTCTTTCATCGCGCGAAAACCGTATTCATTGTGCATGTCAAAGATGAGGTTGACGGCTTTTTGATTTTTGATCAGGCCACACAGCACCAAGCGCGTGAGAAAAGATTTGCCCGTGCCCGTTTTGCCAAAAATGCCGTTGCTGCGCTCGACAAAGCGATTGAGATTGATGCACACCGGCGTGTCCATGTCCAACGGCGTGCCCATGTTGAAAAAGCGGTCGTCTTTTTCCTCGCTGCCAAAAACGCGCGATACGTCTTCTTCTTCGGCTTCAACGACTTTGGAAAAATGACTGGGAATGGTTTTGACGGGGCGCGGTTCTTCGACGATTTCTTCCCCCTGTTCGAGCATGAGCATGGGGCGCAAGGCGACGGTGACATAGGTGCTGGATCCATTGAGAACGCTGTGCAACAACTGATCGCCATCGCGAGGCGGATAGAGCAAAATTTCGGGATTGGTGGCATCGAGACTCAAGTCCGTGATCATGGAGAAAAACTGATTTTTATATCCCGCAATGACCACAAATTTGCCGGCTTTGACATCTTCAACGCTGCGGTTGGGGTTGAGTTTCATCTCAACGCCTTCGGTCAAAGACCCGCGTGTGACAACGCCAATTTCACCGAAATTCTGAATATTGGGCGAACCGTTTAGATTGTTCCAGAGATCATTCATAATTGATAACTACCGGCTTTCGGCTTTCAGCCTTCAGCTAACCGCTGACCGCTTGGGCGGTGAGGTTGGGTGGCTGAGCCTGCCTGACCACTATCACTGTGAAATGCGCCTCATAATAGAACTGAGGCGGTCGTAGTCGTCGCGAATGAGGCGACACAAGTCTTTGCCAATGCCCACCAAATAGGGCATATCAAAAGCGCGGGCTGCCCAGGCATTGCGTACCGAGGCGATGATGAGGTCGTCTGCGGGCAGGCGATTGCCGCATAAAATGCTGCGGAGAAAATCGCCGTTGTTGGTCAGAGCTTTAACTTCGGATTCGGTACAGGGAAACACAAAACTGTGAATCCCAGGCGGCTGCGGGGGCAAGACCTGTTGGGGGCCGCGGTCGTCGCCGTAGCCGATGATGACAGCTTCAAATTCGGTTTTGAGAAGTTCAAAAATTTGCGGTTGTTCTTCGCGCAATTGCTGTTCGGTCAGACCATAAGCCGTAGCGCGTCGGTTGGGTTCAATCGAGTGTGTACACACATTGAAGACCAAGCCATACACAGGCAGCGCGCCATGGGTCTTGACAAACGACCCAAATGGCGGCGCGCCATTGAGTTCTCGGCTTTCAGACGTGAATTGCGACGTGGAACTTTCGATGATTTCGCCAATAAATTCGCTGAGATCGAGTTGCGCGAGTGACATGCGAGACCTCTATGGTGAAATAACGGGGAGTGTATGTCCGAGTTGGATGCCCGCGAGAATCCAATCTTCGAGTGTGGCATGAAGTTCTGATTCACAGCCGCGAAGCGAATTGGCAACGTATCCTTTCCCGGTCTTATCGACATCTATGACCGAAAGCGCGTCAAAGGGTGCCCTGACCACTTCGTTTTTCCCGAAAAAATAGACCAGAGCACCTTCTGGACAAACCGAGTTGATTATTCCAATGGAGTTTACGACAATCCCATTGACAGATCGCGTTGCGAGGACGAAATCTTTCGTCTCAATCTCAGCCATTAAACTACCCCTGCCATCTGTATTTGTCCACCATAGACGCGTTCTTTTGCAATCGCAATATACTCCTTGGAGATATCCACCCCGATGAACCTGCGATTGTGCTTCAGTGCCATTTTGCCCGTCGTACCACTTCCGCACATGGGATCGAAGACGATATCCCCAGGATTTGTCCAAGACAAGATATGATCCTCCGCTAACTTTTCGGGAAAGACCGCTGGATGCTCAAACGCAATTTTGTCGGTTGTCGTGCCACCATAACCAACGGCATAAGGCCAGATATTTGTACGGGTCTTTTCCTGCTTGAGTTCTTTGAGCACCTTCTTGTTCACCCCATCTGCCCCCTTGTTGTGCGTCAGCATCTCCCAGCCATGTCTGACCGTTTTAACTTTTAAGGGGTTAAACGTGTTCGGTTTGCCCCGCGACAACACAAACATAAACTCATAGCAATTTGTGTACGCGTTGTTCCGCATAAAAGGCGTGTTCTTCTTGTGGTAGATCATGACATCGTGCATCTGGAAGCCGATGTCCTGAAAGAACACTCCTTGCCTAAAACTGGTTAGGGTTCGCCCGCGGTTGATTTTATCCCCAACGACCCAGACAACGATGCCCCCCTGTTTTGTCACTCTATATAGCTGCTTTGCGATAGTCTCAAAGTCCAACGAATAGCCCTTGTAGTTTCGCAAATTGTCATAGGGTGGCGATGTCACAGTCAAGTCAATGGATTTCTCGTCCATCCGAGACATAAACTTTACGCAGTCATCGACAAAAAACCCTTCTTCTATCATTTTCGCCATTTCTTTTTTTTTTAACTTATACTGCCGCAGCCATTTTTTTGAGTTGTTTGAGCGACTGTTCGATTTTGACATCGTTTTTGACAAAGGCGTCTTTTAAGAACTTAAAAAAGATGTCGCGGTCGGCCCCGCGCACAATGGCGCGTTCGTGGGACTCGGATAAGACCACGGGATATCCGCGCCCTTTATCGACTTGATCGACAACGGTAGTGTGGACGAGATCGAGCAAGTCGCGATCACTGGCGACCCATTCGGGGATTTCCACGCGTCCAATTTCCCAACCGGTGTGTACGTAAAAAAAGCATATCCGGTGGGGGCCGTAGTCGTCAAGGATTTTGGACGCGCTGCGATAAACGCCGCTGCGCTCGCCGCGTTTGAGTTTGCGGGCATACAACATGTCGTCGGTCACGCCGGCGATGGGTTCGCAGGGAATGGGCGCGGGGGGGTCGGAATCGCCATCAAAATCGAGGAGATGCTGCGCTTCCGCGGCTTTCCATGGACATCGGTCGCAGTTGGGGGGCTGTTCGGGGCACAGACCCACGCGCAGGGCATTGAGCACATCGGCACTGCCGGGGTCTGAAATATAACCCGCAATGGGAACGCGGAGCGCGCGCAGACGCTCAAAACTGGCGAGTGTAGTTTGAAGGGTTTCGCGGCGGAAATCATGGGGTTTACCCTCGAGCATCCACAAGATCAGGGTTCCATCGGTCAGGCCGATGGTGGTTCTTCCTTCTGCGTGCGCCTCAGCAGAGAGGGCGACAACCTTTTCGAGTTCCATGGCATTGCGCCGCACCCCCACGACTTCGCGGGTCACTGCGCTGCGCTTGCCCGCCCATTCTTGATAGAGGTCTTCTTCATCGTAAAAGAGCGTAGGTTCGCTGTTTAACACGGGCCGTTCTCCGCTGCCGTAATGAATGACGACATAGCCTATGTTGATGAGGAAACAACTGGCGACTTCGTGCCGGTCGGGAAAAATTTGAGACCCATCGGCAGCAATCACGGTGAGTTTTTTGGGACGGTCGGGTTTTGGACAGGTCTCGGTGATGGGCCCGCCCGGTTGGGCGACCAACCAAGAGGTGCGGCTGCGCTCAATTTTCATGCCCAGTGTTTCCCATGCCTCTTCCCAGCGATCCATTTCAGCGCATGCGAGATCAATGCGGGCAAAAAAGTCGTCTTGCAGGGTTCTGGCATCAACTGCCATCTGGTCAATCTGGCGTTTGAGCAAACTGTAGTCGAGCATAAGAGACTCCTGAAAACGAATCAGCGCACGGGGTACAACTGCCTCAACAGTTCATCAGCAGCTAGCCGTCAGCCGTCAGCAAAACAAGCACCTGTCTTGCCTTGGGGTGGGAGGATGGGTGGGCTGATAGCTAAAAGCTTCACACAATGGATTCATAAAAAAACTGCCGACCACCGCCGGGCACACTGCCGTCGCGCACGCGGCACACGAGACCCATTTTTTGAAGGGCATTGAGCCGATTGCATGCGATGTTGATGTTTTTACTCAGGGCGTGGGCAAACTCGGAAGAAGTCCCTTTTTTTCGGATCAGGACGACGTCGAGGGCTTCTCGAATGGGCGTTTTGAGCACGCCGAGCACGTGAATATCGCCTCCGTCATCTTTGAAAAGCGCGGCTAAGTTGCGCAATTTGAGCACGGCTTCAAAGGTTTCGCGCACGGAATCGTTGGCGTTTTGGATAAAGGCAAAGCGATTGCCAAGTTCGCCACTGCCAATACGCATGAGGAGTTTGGAGAGCAATTCGTCCGCGCAGGAGATATCGATAAACGAGACATTGGCAAAGTCGAGGGGCGTGACCGCATCGTCATCGGCTGTTTGCATAAATGCCATGAGCCGGTTGAGCAGTACTTCACCCCGGTCGCGCCCACTGAGAATGCCCGTGGGCGTCGCAAAAACAAAGGGAGGGGTTTGTTCAGGCATGCGACATCGTTCCTTTAAATTCGGTCGAGATTCTGGTTGTGGGGAGTGGCGGGGGAACGATGGGGGAGAGATAGTCAGTGGTCAGCAGTCAGGAAAACAAATCGCCTTCAGGGGTGGATGGCGGGCCTCTTGCGTTTCACTACATATTTAATTGAATTCAGTTAAGTTGTGGGAAATTAGGCGTTATGGAATGATATGTCAAGTATTTTTTCTTGCGGATGTCGCACAGTCTTCGCGGGAAAGTGCTTTGCCGATGTCCCCTTGGATTGGAGCAGGGCTTGCAAATATGGCACGTGTGAGATATATTTGAATTTTGCCCCTCTCAAAACTCACTGCGGATGGAAGAACGCAATTCCCCTCACCAAAGGCTTGAACACGATGCCTTCTGCATCCAAAGACCAAATGCCCGTTTGGCGCGGCGATGGCGAGGTCTTACAGGTCAATGAAATTTTCTACTCCATAGAAGGCGAGGGCCTGCGCGTGGGGCAACCCACGACATTTGTCAGGCTTGCGCGTTGTAATTTGCGCTGCTTTTTTTGCGATACAGAGTTCGATACTTTTCGGGAAATGACCCTTGCACAAATTGTCGAAAAAGTCGAGCGTCACCCGGCAAAGTGGGTGTGTTTGACCGGTGGCGAACCGCTGGGGCAAAATATTGCGTCGCTCTGTCGGGCACTGATCCGTGCGGGTTTTCGGTTGCACATCGAAACAAATGGAACGATTGATCCCGATCCAGTTTTGTGCGATTTAATTGAACATTGGACCGTATCGCCCAAAAGCCAAAAAATTGCCGAAGGCTTGACGCGTATCACCGAACTCAAATACATCGTGGGCAAGGCATTCCGCGAAGATATGGTCGATGAAGACCGCGCGCAGTACATTTATTTGCAGCCAGAGTCGAGCAAACCCCAATACATTCACAAGGCATTGGAAATTTTGTCTCGACATCCCAACTGGCGGTTGTCGTGTCGCATTCACAAAATGTTGCACTTGCCTTAGGGAGATGGGTATATGATCAAACTGGGTATGGTCGGATGTGGCGGCATGGGAGGCACGCACATGCGACGGTTTCACACCTTGCGCCATCGGGTGGCGTTGGCCGCTGCTGTCGATGTGGTGCCAGAACGCGCAGCGCGCGTGGCGCAGCAATTTCCGGGCGCAATCGCGGCGACAGATTACCGCGAGATTTTAGACTCGGTTGACGCGGTATTGCTCGCGCTACCCCACCATTTGCACTTTTCCGTGGGGCAAGCGTGTCTCAATGCAGGCGTTCACGTGTTGCTCGAAAAACCCATGGCCAATTACGAGGTGGCCTGCAAAGAACTGATCGAGGCGTCGGAAAACTCGGGCAAAGTGCTGATGATCGCTTATTGCATGCGCTTTCATCCAATCGTGCAGCGTTTGAAAGCACTCCTAGATGAAGGCGCGTACGGCGATGTGTTTCAGGTGTCGATTTGGACCGAGCAACTCACGCGATATCCCCCCGACCACTGGGCTTCGAGCAAAGAGCGGTTGGGTGGGGGCCAGTTGTTTAGCCATGGATGTCATTATATTGACTTGCTGCTCTGGTTTTTGGGGCGACCCGTGCAGGGCATGCACATGGGTACAAATTTGGGTACGCCGTGGATGGAACGAGAAGGCACGAGCAATGTGACGATGGAATTTGAAGGGGGCCGCCTGGGGTATCACTTTGGCACCTGGGGCGCGCGGGGCACCCGCTTGCGGTATGCGATTCACGCGCATTGCACAGAAGGTTTGCTCGATGCCGATCTCTCAGGCGGCAAACTCGTGCATATTATGCGAGGGGAAGATCGGGTTTTACTCGAAGCGGCACCTGGCAAACACACGGAAAATGAGATGGCCCATTTTCTCGATTGCATTGAAACCGGACAGACACCACTGACAGATGGCAGGAGCAGTTTGCAGGGGTTGCGCGTGATCTGGCGGCTATACGAAGCCGAGCAAGCAGGGCATATCGCAGATTTGACGGGATTGGGTTTGGACGAAACATGAGACTGCGACTGGGAATTTGGGAATTGAGTCATGTTTTCCGCGTGCTGCGACCTGTATAAGGGGAATTTTCACTTGACATTCAGATTTTCTTATCATAGATTTATCAGACTTTTGGTAGGTTTTATCTTTTGATCTCATTGCTGAGGGGTGTTTGCGGGCGAAACGGCACACCGAACAGTTCCAGGACTTTTCATCTCGCGCGCCGGCGATTCCTGGCGCGATTTTTTATGGCCGAAAATCATTCCATAACCATTACACTTCCCGACAGTTCCACCAGAGAAATTGCGTGTGGTACGACTGTGTTACAAGTGGCCAAATCCATTGGTGCCGGCCTCGCCCGCGCAGCAATCGCCGGGCGCATTGACGCCCGGACTGTGGATTTAAATTGCCCGCTGGTGTCAGATGCTGTGGTTGAGATCTTGACTTTTTCCGACGACGGAGGCAAGGAGGTTTACTGGCATAGCACAGCGCATGTGATGGCACAAGCCGTGCAGGACTTGTTTCCCAATGCCAAAATAACTATTGGTCCGCCCATCGAAAATGGATTCTATTACGATTTTGATGTCGATCGGCCGTTTACCCCCAATGACCTCAAAAAAATTGAAGCGCGAATGTTGGAAATTATCAAAGAAGACCAACCCTTTTTGCGCGAGGAAGTCTCGCGCGAGGAGGCTTCCTCGCGGTTTCAAAATTTGGGTGAGTCCTACAAACTCGAGCTTTTAGACGACATTGCGTCCAATGAAACCGTGAGTATTTACAAAAATACCCATTGGTTTGATCTATGTCGGGGGCCACATCTACCGTCAACGGGGCGTATTAAGACCATCAAGTTGTTGAACGCTTCCGGGGCCTATTGGCGGGGCGATGAAAACAACAAAATGCTGCAACGCATCTACGGCATTTCATTTCCAAATAAGAAAGCATTGCGGGCATATCTCGATAAACGCGAAGAAGCCAGACGCCGAGATCACCGCACTTTGGGCACGCAGTTAGACCTGTATTCGATAAATGAAAACGTAGGCCCCGGCCTGGTGCTCTGGCATCCCAAGGGCATGCAAATTCGTCACCAGATTGAAGCGTTCTGGTGCAGTGCCCATTTCGATGGCGGGTATGAACTGGTTGGTTCTCCCCATATTGGCCGGTCCAAACTTTGGGAAACGAGCGGGCATCTGGATTTTTTTCGCGAGAATATGTATTCGTCCATGGATATTGACGGACAGGAATATTTCGCCAAACCCATGAATTGCCCCTTTCACTGCATGATTTACAAAAGCCATCGTCGAAGTTACCGCGAATTGCCGTTCCGCTGGGCAGAAATGGGAACAGTGTATCGCTATGAACAGGCGGGGGCATTGCACGGGCTTTTGCGGGTGCGCGGATTTACACAAGACGATGCACATATTTTTTGCCGCCCAGATCAGGTCGACGAAGAAATTAAACAGACCATAGATTTTACCCTGTTCATTTTGCGGTCATTTGGTCTTGAAGATTTTAAGATCGATATCTCCACGCGCCCCGAAAAGGCCGTAGGTGATCCTCGCGATTGGGATATGGCCACAAATGCCTTAAAAGCCGCCATCGATGCACAGGGCCTCGAATATGGCATTGACGAAGGTGGCGGTGCATTTTACGGCCCCAAAATTGACGTGCAAATTAAAGATGCACTGGGGCGTGAATGGCAGTGTTCGACGATTCAGTTTGACTTCAACCTGCCCGAGCGATTCGACTTGAGTTTTACCGGACAAGATGGCAAGATGCACCGTCCCTATATGGTACACCGCGCGCTTTTGGGAGCAGTGGAGCGATTTTTTGGCGTGCTCATTGAGCATTATGCCGGCAATTTTCCCGTGTGGTTGGCCCCTGTGCAGGCTGTTGTTTTACCCGTATCGGATCGTTTTATCGACTATGCACAGCGAGTTGCCGATGCGCTTCAAGGTGCCCATGTGCGCGTTGAAGTAGATGATCAGGATGCCAAATTGGGCTACAAAATTCGAGAGGCAGAGGTTCAAAAAGTGCCCTACATGCTCATTGTTGGCGCGCGGGAAGTTGAAAATGGCACGGTGTCGGTTCGCCGTCATGCCAAGGGGGATTTGGGCGCGCTGAACTTGAAAAATATAATCGCGCGTATAAAGCAAGAGGTTGAATCCAAACAAGTGCCATAACGCATCGTGCGTTTGTGACGCCCTACGAGACATGTCCCAACTTTTATGGAGGTGATCGTATCAATAGAGGTTCAAGAGGTCGAGATACGAGGCGGGAACTCGGCCCGCGCGTGAATCGGCAGATTCGCATTCCGCAGATTCGCTTGATCGGTGAATCGGGTGCTCAAGTGGGTATTGTAGAAACGAGCAAGGCATTGGCAATGGCTCAGAGGTCCGGGCTCGATCTGGTCGAAGTTGCGCCAAATGCACAGCCACCTGTTTGCCGGATTATGGACTACGGCAAATATCGGTATGAGCGAGGAAAAAAGGCCAGAAAAAATCGCCATAGCACCACGCAGTTGAAAGAAATTCGGATGCGGGTTCGAATCAGCGATCACGATTATCAATTTAAGCTCAGACACGCCGAGAAATTTTTGACCCAACGCCACAAAGTGCGGATTGCCATTGAGTTTTTTGGCCGAGAAAATGCCCATCGCGATTTGGGCCGCAACTTATTGCAACGCATTGAAAAAGATTTGCAAAATGTCGGACAGATCGAAACGCATCCCCGCGACGAGGGGCGAAAACTGGTGATGATTGTGGCGCCCAAATCTCAGTCTTAATTTGTTCCCAAAGGAGTTTGTCTTGCCCAAAATGAAAACCCATAGCGGTGCCAAAAAGCGTTTCAAAAAACGCGGTTCTGGCAAAATCAGCTATCGCAAGGCCACCGCAGCGCATAACCTGACCAAAAAGACGAGCAAGCGCAAAAGATGCCTCCGTCAGACAGACTATATTCACGCCTCTGACCAAGATCGCGTCAATCGCCTGCTGGCGTCTTAACAATGCTCAGTATCTGACCCCGTTGACATCGGAGTTATGTAGAAGTGATCAATTTGTTCATTGGAGATCAAAATGCCGAGAGTAACCAATAGTCCTGCTTCAAGACGCAGACGAAAAAAAATTTTGAAACAGGCCAAGGGCTATCGGGGTGGACGCAGCAAGTTGCTCCGCACAGCCAGCAATGCTGTAGATAGAGCATTGCAATACGCGTATCGCGACCGCAGACAAAAAAAAAGAAACTTCAGGGCACTGTGGATTACCCGCATCAATGCCGCCGCTAGGCAACACGGACTGACTTACAGTCGGTTTATGGCGGGTTTGAAACGCGACGGTATTGACATCAACCGCAAAGTATTGGCTAATCTGGCCGTAACAGATGCCAACGCATTTGCTGCCCTGGCCAAACGGGTTAAGCAAAACGCCTGACCATCTCAGGGGTTTCAAAAAAAGCGAAATCCACACCGTGCTCGGATTTCGCTTTTTGTATAAAGGTCAAATCCTTGTGGCACAGGCTTGACTTTCGGATGAGATGATATTAAATTGCCATTGTATTCAACAGCTTTTGATTGTTTTTAAGGAGCAGATATGGACACCAACGCCAAAGTTGTAAACGATGTCGAAGTTGTAAACGACGACGCAGAGGACGATGTCAAAGTAGCAGACGACACGGAAGTGGCAGACGACATGGACGCACTGGACAACGTTGATGCAGTGAACGACGACGATGCAGAGGACGACGTTGATGCAGAGGACGATGTCGAAGTAGCAGACGACATAGATGCACTGGACAACGTTGATACTGTGAGCGAGGGCGTCGAACGACTCGTTACAGAAATTGATCGCGCGGTTGCTACCATTGAAGATTTGCGGCACGAAAATGCCGAATTGCAGCAACAAAGTCAGGCATTGCAATCAGATATATCGCGCCTTGAAGACGAACTGGTGGCTCTTCGTCGCGATCGAGATCAACTGCAAGAGATCTACAACGACAATATGTCTCTGATAGACAATAAAGCGGAAATCCTGAACAATATTGAGACAATGTTGCAACGTCTCGATTATCTGAACCTCGAGAAAAATGGGTGATGTCTGATTTGTCCAACGTGAACGTTCAGATATTTGGCTCAGAATATCGCATTACCAGCGATACAGATCCCGATCACATTCGCGAGGTAGCGAGCTATATCGATCAGAAAATGCGCGAAGTAGCCAACGAACTTGCACTGCACACACTATCGAAGATCGCTGTCTTAACCGCTGTGAATTTGGCAGATGATCTGTTCAAGATCGAGGAAGATCGCCGTCGGATAGATCGGATTTCACGAGCGAAAGCCGATCAACTCGCAGATTCACTAAATCGCACCATGCGGATGTGAGCAGGATATCTCACAGCGTCATGAACCCCGCCGCATTTGTCCTTAAAAATTGAGCACAAGCGCGGTGGGGATTTCTTTTGGATGTTGGCAATTACCTCGCCCCTGTAAATCCATCAAATCAATGGAGAAGGCCATGGAAACAGTGTATGTGATGGTGCTTTCCACCGGGCTGTTGGTGCTGGGATTTTTTTTGGGATTGTTGATCAGCAGCAAAATTGCCCACAGCAAGTTCAACCGCGCCGAAGCCTCGGTTGAAAAAATTTTGGAAGATGCAGAAAAAGAAGCAGAAACAGAAAAACGCACCGCTCTTTTAGAAGCCAGAGACCTGATTTATCACGAGCGTGTACAAGCCGAGAAAGCACTAGAAGATCGCCACGAGAAAATGCACCAGAAAGAAGAAGAGTTGGGTCTTATGTCGCGCGAACTGAATCGGCGTGCGGATTTGCTCAACCAAAAATCTGGACAAATGGAGGAACTGGAACAACAACTGGTGCAGCAGCAGGACGAACTCGCGGTCAAAGAACTGGAATTAGAAGCGATGTTGGAGGCCCAAAACGCGCGATTAGAACGCATCGCTACCCTGACACGCCAACAGGCCAAACGCGAGTTGATGGAAAATTTGCTGGACGAAGCCCGGCGTGAAGTCGCATGGCGCGTAAAAGAAATTCGAGAAGATGCACAAGCACGGGCCAATGACGAAGCGCGAGAAATTATCGCAAGTGCGATTCAGAGACTGGCGGTCAATTACACGGTCGAGTCAACCGTGACAGTGGTCAAGTTGCCCACCGATGATATGAAAGGCCGAATTATCGGGCGCGAGGGACGTAATATCCGGTCTTTCGAGACGTGTACCGGCGTGGACGTGATCGTCGATGATACCCCCAAAGCCGTGGTGTTATCAGGGTTTGATCCCATTCGCCGCGCGGTTGCCAAAACCGCTTTGGAGCAACTCTTAATGGATGGACGCATTCATCCGGGCCGGATTGAAGAAGTGGTTGAAAAATCGGAAAATAATATGCGGGAATTGATCCGACAGGCAGGTGAAGAGGCCGTCTTTAACATGGGGATACCCGGCTTGCATGACCGCCTGATCGAATGTCTTGGGCGATTAAAATTTCGGACGACCTATGGACAAAATGTGTTGAACCACTGCAAAGAGGTGGCTTTTTTGGCCGGGATGATGGCCACGCATTTGAGGCTGGATGCACAACTTGCCAAACGGGCCGGTTTGCTGCACGATATCGGCAAGGGACTCAATCACGAATTTGAAGGCACACACGGCGAAAATGGCGCGGATATGGCAAAAAAATACGGCGAAGGTGCCGAGGTGATCAACGCGATTGAAGTCCTACACGACGATGCGGAGCCGGCCTCGCCAATTGCCGTGCTGGTCGATGCAGCAGACGCCATCTCGAGAGTTCGGCCGGGCGCGAGGCGCGAGGTCTTGGAAAATTATGTGCGCCGATTGGAGCACCTCGAGCAAACGGCCCGAGAGCTTGAAGGGGTCAATGCGGTTTACGCCATTCAAGCGGGTCAAGAGATTCGGGTGATCGCCAACTGCGCCTTAATCAGCGACGAAGACACCGAGCACCTCTCTGCCCAAATTGCCGAAAGCCTAGAAGAAACCATGACGTATCCGGGGCAGGTCAAAGTGACCGTGATTCGCGAAGTGCGATCAGTTGATTTTGCGCGATGAGAAAAGAGCGAATCAGCGGAACGGGGTGCAACTGCCCACGACGCTATTTTTTTTCATTAAGCGATTGGGGAGTGTGTGAAAATTTTGTTTGTAGGTGATGTCTATGGCAGGCCTGGCCGACGCGCTGCCGCGTATTGGATTCCTCGGCTGATCGTGCAGCACGCCATTGATTTCTGCGTTGTCAATGGCGAAAATTCGGCGGGTGGTTTTGGTATTACGGCAAAAATCGGACAAAAATTCCATGCTTACGGGGCCGACGTGATCACTATGGGCGATCACGTCTGGGACCAAAAGCACTCGATTGACTATATCCAAAGGGGCGACCGAATTTTGCGCGCGGCCAATTTCCCCGAAGCAGTCGGCGGCACCGGTGCTGCGGTTTTTTCCGCTCGCAATGGGATTTCTGTGGGCGTACTCAGCCTGCTCGGCCGAACATATATGAAGATGGCCTTGGATTGTCCCTTCAGGACAGGGCAATCCGCCGTGGAAAAACTTCGCAGAGAAACCCCGATTATTCTCGTTGATTTTCACGCCGAGGCGACCTCGGAAAAAATTGCTTTTGGGCACTATATGGATGGCAAGGTCAGCGCGGTTTTGGGTACGCATACCCATGTTCAAACCGCCGATAATGAAATTTTGCCCGGCGGAACCGCGTATATGACAGACGTCGGCATGACCGGGCCTCACGATTCAGTGATTGGCACGAAAAAAGCCCCTGTGATTCACCGATTTATAAATCAGATGCCCACGCGCTTTGCACCCGCCACCGGCGATGTAAAACTCTGCGGCGCGCTAATAGATGTGGATGAACGCTCTGGGCATGCGCGACATATTAAACGGTTGCGACTCAATCTCAATTTTGAGGAGGGATGAGGTGGAACACCCGTTTTCGGTATCGGACGTGACGGACGCGGTTAAGCAAACCCTCGAGACGCAATTTCCGCCCCTGTGGGTCATCGGCGAGTTGACATCCTTTTCTCAGCCCGCGTCCGGGCACCGGTATTTCACGCTCTCCGATCGCGAAAGTCAATTGCGCTGTGTGATGTGGCGATCGCGATCCATCACCGCATTTCATCCCGAAGCGGGGATGGCCGTGTTGGCCCAAGGTCAGTTGACGGTGTATGAACGGCGGGGTGAATATCAGTTTAATGTGTCACACCTGTTTCCCGCAGGCACAGGGCAGCAGCAGGTCGCGCTCGAACACCTCAAGAAAAAACTGGCAGAAGAAGGCCTATTTGACGAAGATCGCAAACGGCCTCTGCCCGAATATCCCACGGGCATTGGGGTTGTTACCTCGCAGACCGGTGCGGCTTTTCGAGATATTTTGAACGTGTTGAAGCGACGGTTTGCCGCTGTTCGCATTGTTTTGCGTCCGGCACAAGTGCAGGGGCTTGGCGCGGCAGAAGATATTGCACATGGCATTGCCAATCTCAATGCTTTTGGCGAGGTAGAGGTGCTGATCGTCGGGCGAGGCGGGGGTTCGGCTGAAGATTTGGCCGCATTTAACGACGAGCAGGTGGTGCGGGCAATAGCAGATTCTGAAATTCCGGTGATTTCAGCCGTCGGGCACGAGATCGATGTGTCACTGGCGGACCTGGCCGCTGATGTGCGCGCGGCAACGCCTTCTGCTGCTGCTGAAATTGCGGTGCGCGATGTTTTGGATGTGCGCGAACAAGTCGGGCGGCTCACCCTGCGAGCGCAGGCGGCTATGCAGCGGTTGTTGAAAGAAAATGAAGACCTGCTGGAATCCTATGAAGACAGCTATGGGATGCGGCGGTTGTCCGATTTGATAGCTCAGAACGCGCAGCACATCGACGAATTACACAGTGATTTATACGCGTTTACGCGCCGGCTGTTTGAAAACCGATTGGCCGACTATCGCCGGCTCACTGGCATACTCGGATCGCTCAGTCCACTATCGATACTCGGGCGAGGCTTTGGTCTCGTCCAGCGAGAAGATGGTTCGGTTGTGTCTGATGCTAGTGTTTTAATCCCACGCGAACGCCTATCCATCCGGTTTGCAAAAGGCGAAGCGACCTGTCGGGTTGAAAAGGTCAAGTCCATTCCATGAGGTGACAAATTCAATGGCTAAAAAGCAGACAGAAGATCCCACATTTGAAACCGCGTTGAAGCAATTGGAAACAGCCGTCGATCAATTAGAGAAAGGCACATTGCCCTTGTCCGAGGCGCTACAGGTGTTTGAGAAAGGCCTAAAGGCCTCCAATCGCTGTCGCAGTTTACTCGAAGACGCCCGACAACGGGTTGAAGTGTTGCAGCGCGACAGCGATGGCGAATTTGCACTGGTGTCGCTGGATTTTGACGACGAAAATTTTGGAGACGAATGAAATCCATCGGTCTGTTTTCAAATCCGACCCAACCGGTCATGGGCGTGGTGGTCGATCAATTGGCCGAGCGCATTCATCAGCGGGGCATTGAGGTGCGGATCGCCGATAACTTGCGGCAAATTTGCCAGTCCGATCCCAGTTGGTTTTGTGCGGTCAATCAGATTCCCGCGCGCGCGGATATGATTGTGGCCATGGGTGGAGATGGCACCTTGTTGCGCGCAGCCAATGTGGTTCATCCGCACAGCACGCCCATTTTGGGGGTGAATTTGGGGCGGTTGGGGTTTTTGTCAGGTGCGGAACCCCGCGAATTGGACGATGGTCTCGACCGGCTGTTGTGCGGCGATTATACGGTTGAAGAGCGGATTGCATTGCACGCGCAAACGCGCGCGCAAAACGCGTTTGCCCTCAACGAAGTCGTGATCGAGCGCAGTGTCACCGCGCGTCTGGTTCAGGTCGTGATGCGGGTGGACGATTTGCCCGTGAGTTCCTTTTACGGCAATGGCTTGATCTTGGCAACGCCCACGGGATCCACAGGTTACAGTCTGTCTTCGGGAGGCCCCATTGTGCATCCGAATTTATCCGTGCTGGTCGCCACGCCCATTTGCCCGCATTCTCTCTCTTTGCGCCCTATGGTGATGCCCAGTGATCAGTTGGTGACGATTCAAGTGATGGCCGAGCAGTCCGATGAAATTATGCTCTCTACCGACGGGCGCACCGTGTGTCCGCTCGCGGTAGGAGAATCTGTGACTATCCAACGAGCACCCGAGCCCGTGCGCTTTATCAACATGCAGGGATTGACGTTTTACGATCTGTTGCAGCGCAAATTGGACTGGAGCCTCGACCGTCGAGACGCGTGAAGGAGTCTGCTGTGTTGTGTCAATTACATGTGATGAATTACGCCCTCATCGACGATCTAAAAGTCGAATTTGGCAAGGGGTTAAACATTATTACCGGTGAAACCGGCGCGGGGAAATCCATTCTGGTGGGCGCCCTGGGTCTCGTGCTGGGAATGCGGGCAAGTCCCGATATGATCCGCACAAACGAAAAAAAATGCACAGTAGAAGCCATCTTTGAACTTTATCTCAAACACCCCGTGATCAAACTCCTGAACGCCATGGGCATTGAGGCAGAAGAGGGAGAACTGATTTTGCGCCGTGACGTGCTAGCAGAAGGCCGCAGTCGGTGTTATGCCAATGGCCTCGCGATTCCCGTGCGCGCACTCCGCGACCTGGGCCGCGCGCTGGTTGATTTGCACGGTCAACACGAGCACCAATCGCTTCTGAATGTCGATCAGCATTTGGACTTTTTAGACGGTTTTGGCAACTTGCACATGGCGCGCGCGCAGGTCGAAAAAGAGTATGAACGGGTAGTGCGGTTGCAAAATCGGCTGATTGACAAAACCGCGGTGGCGCAGCGCCAGCGCGAACGGCGCGAACTGTTGACATTTCAGATCGAAGAAATCCAGGCGGCAAAGCCAGAACCAGAGGAAGATGAACGCTTGGAACGGGAACAAGCGGTGCTTTCGCATGCAGAGCGGCTGATTGAGATCGCCATTCAGATCGAACACGTACTTTACGAAGGCGAACAGTCGGTGGCCGATCAACTCGGTGGAGGCGCGCACCTTTTAGAAGAGGCCGCGCAACTAGACCAGAGTTTGGAGCCGATTGCCGAAGAACTCAATGGGCTGCGCTATGGGGCAGAGGAGTTGGCGCGCGCGTTTGGGGATTATGCCAATCGCGTCGAGCACAATCCCCAACGCTTGATGGAAGTCACAGAGCGCTTGGAAACCCTGAACGCGCTAAAAAAAAAGTACGGCGGCGATCTGTCAAGTGTGCTATCTTATCAAAAAAAAGCAGAAAAAGAACTGGCACTGTCCGACGAACTCGAAGCCTCTTTGGAGAATATTCAAGGCAAAATTGACGACGCGACGCGGGCGTTTGCCGCCTGTTGTGAAAAACTTTCAACGGGGAGACACCGCGCGGCGGACAAATTGTCAAAGGCAATAGCTCGCGCGCTACGCGAATTGGGCATGCCCGACGTGCAGTTTGACGTCCAACTGGTGCGGCGCACAGATCCCCGCGGTCTGATCGAATGCGATGGGCAGCGATTTGAAGCAGGGGCACGCGGCGTTGAGCGCGGCGAATTTTTTATTTCTACAAATCCGGGCGAAGCGGTTCGACCACTGGTAAAAGTGGCTTCGGGCGGCGAAATTTCGCGCATTATGCTGGCGATGAAGACCGTGTTGGCGCATACCGATTCGGTGCAGGTGCTGATTTTTGACGAAATTGATATTGGAATTTCCGGGCGCATCGCCGAGGTTGTGGGCAAAAAATTGCGCGATCTATCAACAGCCTATCAAACCATTTCAATTACGCATCTGCCGCAAATTGCAAAAATGGCGGATCGGCATTTTTCAGTCAGGAAAGAAGTGGCTCAGCAACGCACGGTCACGCGGGTTATTCCGCTAGATGGAGACGCGCGCGCAGGTGAACTCGCCCTGATGATGGGCGGCGAAGAAATTTCAGATCTAACGATGCAACACGCGCGGGAAATGTTACAGGAAAGATGACTTTCATTACCTCCATTCTTTCTTTTTTTCCTGAAAATGCACATGGAATCGCGGTTTGCACTCTACCTTTCAAGTTCAGCGCAATAGTGTAGAACGAAGCCTATCAAATCCAAACTGTAAGTTGGCAATTTGGCTGTGGGGCAAATTTGAGGTCATTGCCGAAGTTGAAGATAACAAAGGCAATATTTACACAATGTCTCATTATTTGGACTTTGACAGTTACTTTGATGATGAAAAATTTAAAGCCAATCAGCTCAGATCGCAGCTAGCCTGATCGCCATAGGAGCGAGGTGTGAGACCGAAAATTCCCGATGATCTCCGAGACATTGAAAAAAAAGTGAACCTGGGGCAACGACTTTCTGCCGAAGATGGCATGCGGCTTTACGAGACGCCCGATCTCAATGCCGTGGGGTATTTGGCCAATATCGCGCGTGAGCAGAAGTGCGGCAATGCGGCCTGGTACGTCCGCAACCAGCACATCAATTATACCAACGTATGCAACAAGTTGTGTCGGTTTTGCTCCTTTTACGTGAAGCCCAAAGACGCGCGCGGCTATGTGTTATCGCCCGAAGATATTCAAAAGCGCGTGTTGCAATACATTGACCTGCCCATTTCTGAAATCCACATGGTCGCAGGCGTCAATCCCAAGTTACCCTATTCGTATTATCTCGATATCGTGCGCGCGGTTAAAGACGTGCGTCCCGATGTGGCGGTGAAAGCGTTCACGGCCATTGAGTGGGTGCAGATTGCGCGCATCGCAAAAAAGCCACTGAAGGATGTCATGGGCGAGTTAAAAGCGGCCGGCGTGTCGTCCATTCCCGGCGGAGGCGCGGAAGTCTTTAGCGACCGCGTGCAAGAAGATTTGTTCTGGACCAAGGCGGATTCCGAACAATGGCTCGAGGTGGCGCGCACGGCTCATGAAGTTGGCCTGCCCACCAATGCGACCATGCTGTATGGGCATATTGAAAACCCGCAAGAACGCATCGATCACCTCGTGCGATTGCGCGAATTACAAGACGAGACAGGTGGCTTTTTGACGTATATCCCCCTGTCTTTTCATCCCGAGCGCACAGAGTTGGCGCATTTGCCCGGCCCAACCGGCATCATGGATTTGAGAGAGATTGCCGTAGGGCGGTTGATGCTGGACAATTTCCCGCACATCAAAACCTTTTGGATTATGAATACCATCGAGATTTCACAGGTGGCACTGTGGTATGGTGCAGACGATATCGACGGCACGATTCAAGAATACGAAATTACGCGGCGTTCATATCGAGAGACGCGCCAGGTACTCACGCGCAAGCAACTCGTCAAGCGCATTGTAGAAGCCGGGCGCGATCCGGTCGAGCGAGATAATCTCTACCGCGTTTTATCGACCGATCGGGAGATCGCAGAAGAAACGCCCGTCGGGATTTCAGACGCAATACCCGTGATTTCGTGACATCGCCTCTCCCACAGAGCCTCGTTCAGCGAGGTGTGCGATGACAAATGCGAGAGGCTTTTGCCCGTCCTCCAAGCGACCATGGCCGAATCGGATGTGTTCGAGCCAAAATTGTTTCCGGGAATGGAAATCTCCCTCACTGAACTCCGGTATCCCGCAACCCATGGGAAAGAGACATGATCGACGACATTGCCAAAAAAGTATATGACGACGAGCGCATTTCCACAGCGGATGCCATGCGCTTGTTCGCGCATCCAAATGTGACCGAATTGGGCTTGTTGGCCGATGTGGTTCGGCGGCGCAAATGGCCCGAAGACCAAGTGACGTACAATATTGGGCGCAATATCAATTACACGAATGTGTGCTGGGTGAAGTGCGATTTTTGTGCGTTTTATCGTCCGCCGGGATCCAATGAAGGATACGTACTGCCCAAAGAACAAATTTTTCAAAAAATTGACGATCTCATCGCCATAGGTGGCAACGCGCCAAAAGGCAGCGAGATTTTGATGCAAGGGGGCTTGAATCCAAAACTCCGCGTGGATTATTACGAAGACCTTTTTTCATTTATTCGCAATCGCTATCCGCAAGTTCATCAGCATTGTTTATCGGCCACAGAAATCATTTATATCGCACATATTTCGCGTTTGTCACTCGAAGATTGCATTCGCCGGTTGCGCGATGCCGGGTTGGATTCCATTCCAGGGGCTGGCGCGGAAATTTTGTCGGATGAGGTGCGCGATATCATCGGATTTCGCAAAGACCGCGTCCACGAATGGCTCGCAGTACACCGCATTGCACACACCTTGGGCATGCACACATCGGCAACCATGATGTACGGACACGTAGAAACCCTTGAACAGCGAATCGAACATCTGACGCACATTCGCAAGTTGCAGGATGAGACCGGGGGCTTTACCGCATTTATTGCGTGGAATTTTCAACCCGATGACACGGCCCTTGCCAAGGACCGGGGGCGATGGCATGGCGTGAAAACAAGCGGGTTTGACTATTTGAAAACCATTGCCATTGCGCGCGTGTTTTTGGACAATGTGAAAAGTTTTCAGGCATCGTGGGTGACGCAGGGCACCAAGGTCGCACAGGTCAGCTTAAAATATGGCGTAAACGATTTTGGCAGCACCATGATGGAAGAAAATGTGGTCAGTGCAGCGGGCACGAGCCATACGGATGCAATGACGCTTCAGGAGATGCAACGCCTCATTTGGGATGCGGGATACGCGCCCGTGAGGCGAAATACGCGGTACGAGATTTTGGATTAGGGATCAGTCAGTAGGATATTGGAGGTATCTTATGGCAACCGACATGGTGGTAAAAAAAAGAGCGGTGGACGTACGAGGATTACGTCGATCTCACCCCGCCGGACAGTTTTGGATTTGAAATTTTAAGGGGGGAATTGACTGTGGCACCAGCACCAATACCGAGACATCAATGGACTTGCGATGAACTCACGAGTTTGATGCGTATATTTGTAAAACAGAAAGATCTTGGGCGAGTTTTTAGTTCACCGATAGATGTTATTCTGGGAGGACAGACAGATGCCGAAAATGTTGTCCAGCCAGATATTCTGTTTATCGCCAAAGACCGCTTGGATATTATCACTGAAACGAATATTTTGGGCACGCCCGACTTAATGGTTGAAGTTTTGTCTGCTTCAAGTATGCGTCGAGACCGGGTCGATAATATGGAAATATATGCCAAATTTGGCGTAAAAGAATACTGGATTATTGATGCAGAAAAAAAATATTAGAGGCTTTTGACCTGATGGGTGATGTGCCTATTTTTCAAGTGACCCTGGCTGAATCGGATGTGTTCAAGCCGGGATTGTTTCCGGGATTAGAAATCCCACTCTCTGAACTCTGATATCCCGTGATAGCTGACTAGCTAAAGGCTCAAGGAGTGGCGATGGGGGTGCGTTTGGGCGTGGTGTCCTACTTAAACACACGGCCATTGGTCGAGGTGTTTCGCACGCGCGCGATAGACCACGATTTTGAACTGATCTACGATGTGCCGTCAATATGCGCGGAGCGATTGCACAAAGGCGAAACCGACGTGGCATTGATTCCCGCCGTAGAACTTGGGCGCGGGCGTGAAGCCTATCGAATTGTGCCCAATGTCGGCATTGTTTCAAACGGTGCGGTTGGCAGCGTATTTATCGTGCTGGGCAAAGAACCCAAAGAAATTCAAACGCTGGCTCTAGACAGTGGATCGCGCACATCAGTGGTGCTGGCGCAGGTCGTATTGGCGCGACAATTTGGCTGTCGCCCAAAGGTATTTTTTCACGCCCCGGATGTCGAGCAGATGCTCAAACGAGCAGATGCGGCTTTGTTGATCGGCGACCCCGCGCTGGCATTGCACCGCAAATGTCATCCGGTCTTGGACCTGGGCGAACTTTGGACAGATATGACCGCGTTGCCTTTTGTTTATGCCTGTTGGACCGGGCGAGAAGGTGCATTGGCACCCGATGATATCTCCAAACTGGTCAAAGCCAAAGAACAAGGTCGGTGCTTGATTTCCCGCATCGCAGCGGACTACGCCGCGGAAACCCGCACATTGCCGCACGCTTTTTATGCCGAATATCTCACCCGAAATATTCTCTACGATTTGGGCGATGCCGAGTTGGAAGGTTTGAGGCGGTTTTATGCTTATGGCGCGGAACTCGGGGTGATCGACTCGGTGCCAGATATCCGGCTTTACGGCTGAGAAGAATTTTGTTATGGCGCAAAAACACAGAAAACAGAAACCGATTCGCGTGGGCGTTGTTGGCGTGGGACGCGGGCGGTCATTTATGCAGGTGGCTGCGGCAACCGGGATGGAACTGGTGGCGATTTGCGATACGTGGGAAGCGCGCTTGGCCCCCGAAGGCAACGCGCTGGGGGTATCGACGTACACAGATTATCGCGCGTTTTTGGAACACGAGATGGACGCCGTAGTGCTCGCCAATTACTTCCACGAACACGCGCCCCTTGCGATTGAGGCCCTCAGAGCGAGCAAGCACGTCATGAGTGAAACCGCGGCATGCCATACCTTGGGCGAAGGCGTGGCACTTGCGCGGGCCGTGGAGCGCAGTGGCAAAATTTATATGTTTGCCGAGAATTATCCCTATATGATCTACAATCAGGAGATGAGGCGGCTGTACCGGGCGGGACATGTGGGGGAGTTTAAGTACGGAGAAGGCGAGTACGTGCATCCCGACCCCCCGAAAATAAAATTGGGGCGTAGCTGTGGCCGCGACCACTGGCGCAACTGGATTCCCGCGACGTATTATTGCACGCATTCAATTGCGCCGGTGATGTACATTACCGATACGCGCCCGGTAAAGGTCAATGGGTTTGTCATTCCCTACGATTTTGATGACCCGAGCAAAACCCTGCACATGAACCGCGCGGATACAGCGGCGGTGATAATCTGCCGGATGGACAATGATGCCGTGGTGAAGTCCCTGCACGGCGCGCTGCGCGGACACGGCAATTACGTCAGGATTCACGGCAATAAGGGCGTGATGGAAAACTGTCGGCACGGCGACAAGCAGCGGCTGCGCGTGTGGCAAGAGCCATGGGAAAAGCGCGAAGGGGAACCGGTGGAGATGGTTTATAGACCGGATTTTCCCGTGCATCACGAGCGGGCAACCCGAGCCGGGCACGGAGGAGGAGATTTTTTCACGAGCTATCATTTCGCGGAGGCGATTCGCACGGGCGAGCACCCGTATCTCGATGTGTATCGCGGGATCGATATGAGCATTGCGGGTATTCAAGCATGGCGGTCCACGCTCAGTGATTCGGCGCCGATGGAAGTACCCGATTTTCGCAACGAGTCCATTAGAAAAAAATACGCACGGGATGATTGGTCGCCCGATCCCGCGCGCAACAGACCAGGACAACCGTCGAGCAGCATTCTCGGCGAGATCGAACCATCCGATGATGCCAAAGCCTTGGCGAAGAAGGTTTGGGCGAGCAGGGGATACTTTCATGATTGAAACGGCACAAATGGTATTGGCAATTTACGGTGTATTGTTGATCGTTGGCGGAATAATTGGGAAGGCAAAGTCCGGGAGTTCTGCATCCTTGTTTGCAGGCGCGGTCAGCGGCGTTGGTGTACTCATTGGATTCTGGCAGAGCCTGAGCAACCCCGCGGTTGGGTTTTTGACCGGCGGACTTGTGGGGTTGTTGCTCACGGGCATTTTCACGAGTCGGTTTATTCGCACGCGAAAATTTATGCCTGCGGGATTGGTGCTGGTGGTCAGCCTTTTGGTAGGCATTTTGACCATGATGGCGAGACAGGAATATTTGCACAATCGGGACAAACCGGCAGAGGAACTGACGACAAAAAAAGGGCCAGGGACGATGTCCCCGGCCCAACGTCTGAAGGGTTACGCCCCAAAAATCAGGCGATCACCTCCGGGTTAAAATGCAACATTTTGAACCTCCTTTCGATAGGCGCGAATCCGCTTCCGGAAGGCGTCTTGCGCGGTGAATGCCGATATACCAGCAAACCGCACCAACCTGTTGGTTCGGCTACTTAAACACAAGAGTGGATGCAGTTTTTTTCAGAACTCAGTACATTTTTTTGAAATCATGCAGGAGAGTGTCGAATAGAACAAAGGCTGTGACTTGTGGCGCCACGGCTGTTCCAAAAATAGAAAGTGCCGTTATCAACAAGTCTTTAAGTCTTTGATATTTCATGCTGTAACATTTTTTTCTGAAAGCAATGCGCGCGGGGGTTTATCCCTCCTAGACCCCGATGCGAACAATCAAAACGCCTGAACGAGACGCCCAGGCGTTTTTTTAGTTTGTGATAACAATGCCGTGTTTGCGGCAGAGTTTGCGAAGTTTTTTGACTGCGCCGCCCACGGATTTTCCGTTCCGCGTGATGCCGAACAAGTGCTGGCTGACCACCCTTCGGGAAATGCCCATAATTTCGGAAATTTCCCGCTGGGTTTTGCCGTGTTTGAAATACAATACCGTGGCTTCAAATTGTTTTTGCGTGAGGGACCGATTTAAGAGGGTATCGATCTGCGGGATGAGGTGCCCGACCTGGTCTTCCCAAGCATAGCGCGAGTTCTGGTCATCGGGCGATTCGTACCACAGGCCAACGGCATCCGGCATCATTTCCAAGTCTGATTGATCTAATTGAACTTCCCAAAAATCAGGATTGTACATGTGTCTGTTCGTCTCCTCCTAGGGAATGGATATGTCACAAAAACCCCAGACATACCAGACCCACGGCTCCGGAGAAGCGATATGACAGAGACGGACAGATTGTAAACGACCAAACCGCCGTCAGTACCCCACCGGAGGCGAATCGGGTATGTTGTTTGTCGTAAGCGCGAGGATCAAAAGTTCCATGTTTCCTCCTTTCAAATAGAGATGAATGCAGCAATTCTAAATGCTACGGAACTGTTGGTGCTTTGTCAAGATGGACTTTACTCGTTCTTACACTGGCATGGATGCACTTTTGGACATTTATTTGGGAGGTTTTGTGAATTATCGGGCACAATTTGCGCGGATTACGCGCTGCGCTTGGACTAAAGGCTCATCGAGAAGATTTTTGATTCCTCAGTGCATTCCACCAATCCATCAGCGCGCGAACGTGTTTTTCATAGCCGCGATCTGTGGGATGATAATACGTGCGTTCTTTCAAGTTATCGGGAAAATACACTTGATGGATGTACCCATTGGGATCGTCGTGTGCGTATTGATACCCCTTGCCGTAATTGAGGTCTTTCATGAGTTTTGTCGGCGCATTGCGAATGTGAAGGGGCACGGGCAGGTTGGGGTGTTTTTCGACATCGGTGAGCGCGCCGCAATAGGCGGTGTAAACGGCATTGCTTTTGGGGGCTGTGGCGAGATAGACAGTGGCCTGTGCAATGGCTAAATCGCCTTCGGGACTGCCCAAAAAGTCGTAGGCTTCGCGGGCATTGAGGGCAACTTGCAAGGCGCGTGGGTCCGCATTGCCCACGTCTTCAGAGGCAAAGCGGATCACGCGCCTCAAAATGTAATGCGGGTGTTCGCCCGACATCATCATGCGGGCGAGCCAATACAGCGCGGCGTGCGGATCGCTGCCGCGAAGGCTTTTGTGAAAGGCCGAGATGATGTTGTAGTGTTCTTCTCCTGTTTTGTCGTAAAGATGAGATTTGCGACCGAGGATTTCGCGCGCGGTTTCAAGCGTGAGTTCGCCCCCGGTGGCTTCGGCTACTGCTGCAACGGTTTCAAGCGCGTTGAGAGACCGGCGGACATCGCCTTCCGCGGTTTCGGCGATGAGATCTAACGCATGATCGTGAATCTGCAAATTGGGAAACCCGTGTTCCGGGTTGGCGATTGCGCGGTCGAGCACCCGCCGAATATGAGACGTATTGAGCAGGTTGAGCACAAAAACGCGCGCGCGTGAAAGCAAGGCTGCATTGACTTCAAAAGAGGGATTTTCAGTGGTGGCACCGATGAGGGTGACAATGCCATTTTCAACATGGGGCAGAAACGCATCTTGCTGCGCTTTGTTGAAACGGTGAATTTCATCGACAAAAAAGATGGTGCGTTTGCCCAGGCGTCGTTCTTCTCGCGCACGGGCAATAATTTGCCGCGCCTCTTTGATCCCCGCGGTGACCGCGCTAAAAGATACAAAGCGACTTCGCGTCGTGCCGGCAATGACCCGAGCCAATGTTGTTTTTCCCGAACCTGGTGGCCCCCAGAAAATCATGGACGGCAAGCGGTCGCTTTCGATCAGCGCGCGGAGGGGCGCGCCCGGACCAACGAGGTGATCCTGCCCCACGATATCGTCGAGCACTCGGGGGCGCATGCGGTCAGCCAAGGGGGCTTCTGCTACTTCCCGAGTAATTTGTGATACGGGTTGAAAAAAAAGGTCTTCATTCATTGGCAACCACCTGTGCGTTGTGATATGCTGATAATGCGAATTAAGGGTTAAAAGCAACCACGAATTAATACCAATCGTATAAATTAACTTTGCATTGTATTGTAGCCCATTTTCGAGAACAAAATTGACTGCTGTATTATTGCACACGAAATAGGCATTTCAAGTCTGATTACAAATGCAAGGTTTTCATATCTGATTGGTATAAGTAGTTATTCAGGTGTTGTTTGTGGATTCAAGCATTCCACAACATGCTTTTGGTATAAATGCACAGTCACTCTAAACGCATGCGCGCGGCACCAGGTAGGCCTGCCGCGCCCTTTTGGCGTGTCATTGCGGCATGGTGTAAGCCCCCACGCGCCGGGCGCAGTTTTTTGCGCCCAACACCACAACGCAGTAATCCATTATACCATAAAGCTCATGTTTATCTACCCGATAAATACAGCGTAAAAGGCGAACAGGTCGCGATCTGCTTGACTTGTGTTCAGCGTTCAGCTTTCCCGCTTGTTTTGCTGACCGCTGAGCACTGATATCGCCTGCCACCAAAATATACTCAGATTCTCATGCTTTTGCCAATGCGCGGGAAAGTGCTTGTAATCGCGATTGGATTTGCTATTTTGAAATTCGTGCAGCGCAATAGCTGACCGCTTGGGGCAGTGTGGGGTAACTAGCTGCGGACGACTGGTTTTTTATGATCGAAAAACACGACATGACTGAGGAACAGATCCGCGAATATTACGGCTGGGCAGAAATTGATCCAGACCGTGAGGTCGTGGCTGGCGAAACGAGCACATGGCGCATTGTGTATCACGTGGGTAAATACGGGATTGACGACGGCGGGGTGATCAAGATGGCGTGGCGCGATGTGAGCGACTGGCAGCGTCCGCAGTTTGACGATCCAACCGCGCCTGCTTATACATCAGTCTCGACGACGGGATCGGCAGCGTTGAAAGCCGTATTTGACCGACAGCGGTACATTCGACCGTGGCGATATTGCGTGACCATTGACGTGTTTGACGATTCATTGGCGGAAGGCGATACTGTAACGCTGGTATTGGGGGATACATCGGGCGGAAGTGTGGGTAGCCACGCGCAAACATTTTGTCAGGATGCGTTTGAATTTCGGGTGTCGGTTGATTGGTGCGGGACATGGGTCTATACAGAAGTGCCCTCGCCAAAGGTGCAGATTGTGAGTGGCGCGCCCGATCATCTCATCGTGTTGGGGCCTTCCGAGACGACGCCGAGAGAGGCGACTTGGATCGGTGTGAAGGCCGAAGATGCGTGGGGCAATCCGTGTGCGGACTACCGTGGCGAAGTCAAAATTGATGCGGATGGGCTCGTGGGATTGCCCGAAACGCATGTGTTTGAGTCCAAGCAGCGCGGGGTGATGCGATTTGAAGGGGTGACAGCACCCAAAGCGGGTATTTATCGCGTGCGGGCCAAGGATGAAGCGAGGGGCTTTGAGGCAGAAGGCAATCCGCTGGTAAGCCTCGAAACGCGCAAAGACGTGCAGCCTTTTTGGGGCGATTTGCACGGGCAGAGCGAAGAGACAGTGGGCACCAATTCAGTGGCGTCGTATTTTCGCTTTGCGCGAGAAAAAGCATGGGTGGATTTTGCGGGGCATCAGGGAAATGATTTTCAGATTACAGAGACCGTCTGGCATGAGATCAAATACCAGGCCAATACACAGAATATTGCGGGCAAATTTGTGGCCTTTGTCGGTTGGGAATGGTCGGGCAACACGCCTGTGGGCGGCGATCGCAATGTCTATTATCCCGGCGACAACGGCCCGTTGCACCGCTCCAGCCATGTCTTGATCGAGGATAAGGCCGATATGGATACGGATTGTCCGCACATCGCGGATCTCTACCGCGCACTCCATGGGCAGGACGCGCTCCTGATACCACACGTGGGCGGGCGCTATGCCAATCTGGCGTGGCACGATCCGAATCTGGAAGCTGTGATCGAGGTCTTATCGGAGTGGGGCGAATTTGAGTGGTTCTTAAAAGAGGCCCTCGAGAAAGGCTATCGCGTGGGATTCACCTGTGGCAGCGATGATCACAAAGGCCGCCCTGGTGCCGCGCATCCGGGCAGTGGCGCGTTTGGCGTTTACGGCGGGATTACATGTGTCTATGCCAAAGAATTGACGCGGGAAGAACTCTGGGAAGCGATAAAGGCAAGGCGGTGCTATGGCACCAACGGACAGCGTATGCGGGTGGAGATGACCGTGGGCGGGCAACCCATGGGATCGGATTTGAAAGTGAATGCGCCACCCGAAATCGCCGTGAAAATTTGGGGCACGGCACCGATTGAAAAAGTGGATATTTTCAGGGGAACGGAAATCATTTACACCCATCCGCAGACAATGCCCCGGCAACGAAATCGCGTGCGGATTGCGTGGTCGGGGCAGCGCATCCGAGCGCGCAATCGACTGGTGCGATGGGACGGCGAGGTGAGCCTAAATCGCGGGCGCATTGTAGATGCCTGCGGGTTTGCTTTTGATTCCGCCTCTGAAGGCATTCAGTCTGTCGCCGATCAATCTGTGGCGTGGACTTCGGTGACAACGGGCGATGCAGATGGCATCATTTTGACCCTAGATGCACCGGATAATGCAACGCTCGACTTTGAGACACCCGTGTTGTCGCATGCGTTGAGCTTTGCAGAAATTGCAAAAGGGGCCGTTGTGATCGATGCCGGTGGCATTGATATGCAGGTGGTTTTTGAGCACATGCCTGTGGGCATTGGACGCGAAGTTGCATTGACATATCGCGAAAATCAGTTGCTCCCTGGCTGTCATCCCTATTGGGCTCGCGTGACGCAAATTGATGGCGGAAAGGCGTGGGTGAGTCCGGTATATGTCTGTAGAGATGTGCGCCGATAAACTGCTATCGCAGTTGAACTCCGCGCGTACATTCGTTACCGCACAAGGAAATAGTAATGTCAACTCTTACAGTCGGTTTACTGAGTCCCGGCGATATGGGACATGTGGTTGGGCAAGTGGCAATAGCCAACGGCGCCCGCGTGATAACCTGCCTGAATGCCCGCAGTGAGCGCACGCGGAAACTCGCGGAAATCGCGGGTATTGAAGATGTATCCACATACGCGGATTTGGTGCGCGAGGCTTCGCTCTTGGTGTGCATTCTCGTACCAGCAGCAGCAGAGGAGGTGGCGGCCCGCGTGGCGGACGCGCTAAAAGAAACGCGTGAACAAATGGTGTATGCCGATTGCAATGCCATCGCGCCGGCAACGGCTGTGCGTATTGGCGAGGTGATCGAACAGGCGGGCAGTGTGTTTGTCGATGCGGGTATTATCGGTGGCCCGCCTCGAAAACCGGGCGGCACGCGGTTTTATTGTTCGGGGGCGGACACGTCGCGCTTTGAAAAATTGAACGATTACGGGCTGGATGTGCGGAAAGTCGGTGATGAGATAGGACAGGCATCGGGCTTGAAAATGTGTTACGCCGCACAGACCAAAGGGACGACTGCGCTTCAAACGGAATTGCTCATCGCGGCTCGGGCAATGGGTTTGTACGACGGTTTGATCGCCGAGTTAAAACTGAGTCAGGCGGATCGATTGGCGGGCATGGAACGCGGCCTGCCGGGAATGCCGACAAAGGCCAAGCGGTGGGTAGGCGAGATGGAGGAAATTGCCAAGACATTTGGCGATTTGGGACTCACGTCAAAGATATATGAAGGGGCAGCAGCGATGTATCAACTCGTCAGCGAAACACCCCTTGCAGATGAGACGCCCGAAACGCGGGATACGAGCCGAACACTGGCGCAGGTCATCGAAATTTTTGCGAGGCAGTTGCGAAAAAAATCATATCGTTGATTTGGGTTGAGGCGACCCGGCTTTGCGGAAGTAAATACGCTCTCCAATGCGATCGGAAGAGCGATTGATCATATCACAACATGCGATAAATGAAGCCTCCAATAATGCCGTATTTTTCTCGCTTAATTGCGGGCTGTGTTTATCGTCACGCAGCGGCCTAAAGAACACTGACCGCCCTGGGCCCACAACGAGCAAATAATCGTACACTGATTTCTCGCCTCCCATTGTGATCGACGTCTTTCGGGTAAAACCGCAATGAATCTACGGAACGGGGCAGATAGGTCTAAAATCCACACTTGGCTTCCACCAACTTAATCCGCACAGCACAGCCTATCAAGAGGCGGCCCCCAAAGGAGATGCGACATGAACGAATACGCTGTCACTTTCACCGAACGCGAGACAGCCAAATTGCTCCCGATTGAAGTCGATACAGACGCGATTGGTGCAAACGAAGTCGCGGGGCATACCGTGGCGACCCTGATCAGCGCGGGCACGGAATTGAACAGCGGGTATCTCGGCACTAACTTTCCCAAACAGTCGGGGTACGCGGCGGCCTTCAAAGTTGAAAAAGTGGGCGAAAATGTTGCGGGCATTTCCCCGGGCGACTGTGTCTTTTGCATGGGCAATCACGCCACATACCAGCGAAAGCCGGCCGCGCAGGTGATTCGTCTGCCCGAGGGCCTCGCGCCAGAAACAGCCGTATTTGCCCGCATGATGAGCGTCTCAATGACCGCGCTCACAACGACCGCGGCGCGTCCGCCCGCCAAAATTCTGATTACCGGACTCGGCTTGGTCGGCCATCTCGCAGCCAAAAATTTTCAAGCCTGCGGTTACGAAGTCTATGCCTGTGATCCGGTGGCATCGCGGCGGCAAATCGCCTCAGAAACGGGCATTCACAATGTGCTAGATGCCGTTCCTGTGAAAAATGCCGACCTCGCGGGCCAGTTCCAACTCGCCCTTGAATGCTCGGGTCACGAACAGGCTCTGCTCGATGCAGCAGGCGCGGTGCGAAAACGCGCGGAAGTCGTTTGCATTGCCACCCCATGGCGTCAATACACAAATTTGCCCGTACACGATTTGCACCGCCTCATCTTTTTTCACTACGTCGTCATTCGCAGCGGTTGGGAATGGGAATTGCCGCGCCAACCCGAAGACTTTCGCACCAACAGCATTTTTGAAAACTTAGCTGGTGCCCTCAAATGGTTGGCTGAAGGACGCGTCACTGTCCACGGCATCTACACGAAATACGATCCCGAAAGGTGCCAGCAGGCATATCGCGACCTGTTGCACAAAAAGACCCAACGCCTCGCGGTGATCTTTGACTGGGCAACAGCTTAAAAAGATACTCTATTTGACAAACAAAATAGCCTCTGTTATATTTTACTAAATTCGCAATGTAGTCGGGGAAACCGTCTTGCAAAGGAGAGTCGTTATGTCGAGCGGTATTCGCAGTGTGTTTGTCACGGTACTCATTGCTGGCCTGATGTGGGGCTGTGGCGGTGAACGCGTCACCCAGTCGCAAAGGACAGAGGCAGACGACCAAGTCGGACAGCCACTGAGTAAATTGGCAGCACAACAGAAAGCGCCGCATGCGGTGGTGGTCACCTTGTCGCAAGACGGCGAACCTGTCAGCGGTGCAGCCGTAGAATTTGCGCGATCCATTGCCGGACAAGCAGCCGATTATGCAGAGTTCGCTGTCACATTGATTTTTAACCGATGAGAATGGTCAGGCAGAACTGACGCTTTCCGGGAATGGTGTGACGGGTTATTATCGGGCGCGCGCGTGGCAGGATGAGGTTCAGGTCGGTTCGTGGTCGAGCATTCCGGTGAATGCGGGTTACAAGGTGCTGCTCAATTTGCCCATTGGCGGGAAAGCTCGCGTGACGGGGTCAATCCAGGTTGGAACCGGAACCAGAACCGCAGACCCATTTTACCGTGCGTATTGAGAATATTTCATCCACGGGTGTGATAAGTCCGCTGGCACCGGGCGTGTTTGCCGTGCATTGAGGTGCTGGCGTGTTGTTCACAGCGAGTGCGCCGGATCGCGGCGAGGGCCTAGAAGCCCTAGCAGAAGATGGCGATCCAAGTGGTCTAGCAAGCGTGCTGGCAGGTCATCCCAGTGTGTCAAGCAGTGGGGCGTTTGCCATCCCCGAGGGCGCAGAAGGCCCTGGACCTGTGTTCCCTGGCGCCTATACCTTTAGCTTCAGTGCATCAGAAGGAGAGCGGCTGTCGTTTGCAACGATGTACGTGCAGTCCAATGACCTGTTCTTTGCCCCAGATGAAGAAGGCATTGTCCTGTATGGATCCGATGGGTCGCCGATAGCGGGCGATATTACGTCCACGATCCAGTTGTGGGATGCCGGGACAGAAGTGAATCAACCCCTCGGCGTTGGCCTCGACCAGGCACCCCGTCAATCTGGCCCCAACACGGGCGATCCGGATTCGGACAATACCGTGCGCGTTGCAGAGGGTGACGACATGCCCTCGGTTGAGAGTGTGATTCGCGTGACGATTGGGCACTCGGCTGCAACCGATGGCTCAAACAATTAACCGAGACCATACAGCAGTTATACCAAAGGGCGAGTTTTTGAACTCGCCCTTTTTTTGATCCGCACGGCGATAGGACAACCACAGGAGATTATCCCCAACCGCTGACTTCAGATGTGCATACGCAGCATGGGACGGCTGAATGAGACGGGCATGGCGTCCCCGGTTTTTCCGCGCTTTGTGCCGGGGATCATAAAGTGGATGGCAAACGCGCGACGCTGGCGAGGGGTGTGATTGGGCGGTGTGTGGTGCAGGGTTTGGCAGTGGTGAAACATGGCACCGCCGGCGGGCAGGTCGATGATTTTGGCTTTGGATGTATCGACTTGGTCTTCGATGTCGAACAACGCGTCGGTTTGAGATGCCCGCGCATGGGCGAATGCGCGAAGATGAGAGCCGGGGATGACGTGCATCGCGCCGTTTTCCGCGTCGGCATGGTCCAGCGTGACCCAGCACGAAACCAGGTTGGACGGCGTGCATTGCCAGTACCCATTGTCCTGATGCCAGAAGACAGCGTCGCCGTTGTGCGCGGGTTTGAAAAGTGCCTGATCGTGGTAGAGTTGAATATTGGGGCCGATGAGCGATTCCGCGATATCGAGAATGGGGTCGTAATAGATGAGGTGCCGATAGTGCATGTTGCGCTCACACATTTGCATGATTTGCAACATCTGTGTGGGCGCGTTGTTTTTCGCGCTGAGATCGTCGGTATTGCTGATCGCGAGGTTGCGGAAGCGATTGTTCTTCCGCGCGGCTTCAAATTCGCGGTCGTATTCCCGGCGCAATATTTCGATGTGCGCGTCTTCGAGAAGTTTGCCAATGACGATGTAGCCATTCAAGTGAAAAAATTCGATTTGTTCTGAGGTGAGTCCAGGCATCGCGTAGCTCCTAAAAAAATGAACGAGAAAGCCCGTAAATCCCAACGACTTCCACCTTGGCAGACAGGGATTTGCAAGCGCGCAAAGCATGCCTCCCGATGCTTCGGATTTGGGAGTACGTCAACGCAACAATTCCTCTGAGTATGCAAACAGCGCGGGCGTCCCCCCGGTATGCACCAGCACTACGGTTTCATCTTTTCCAATCTCGCCCCGGTTGACCATATCGATCAAACCGGCCAGCGTCTTGCCCGTGTAAATCGGCTCCAACAAAATCCCCTCTCGCTGCGCCATAAGCCTCAAAGCCGCATTTCCTTCGGGCGTGTCATAACCGTATCCCCGCCCGCCGACATACCGGTCGACATTCTCGATCATCGCGTCATCAAACGCGACATTCAGATCCAAAATTTTCGCCATTTGTCTCAATATCCCCAAGAACGCATCTTTGATATCATAAGACCACAAAATGGGCCTGACGCCCACAATGCGTATGTCCAGACCCAGAACGGTTTTCCCAAAGATCAAGCCCGGCTGTGTACAACTGCCCGAACACAGAACAATTGTTGTGGGCGTCTCACCAATCGCATCAAATTGATCCATCATCTCGGCCATACACAGCGCGTAACCCATCGCGCCAAACGGGCGATTGCACGCGTGCATCACCACAAAGGGTTTGCGGCCTTCGCGCTCAAATTTTGCGGCTAGTGCTTGCTTGGCATCGTCCAATAACTCTTGTGTGTCAACATCCACCAGTTCAACGCACGCGCCCAACAAGTCATCCAACAGCAAATTGCCCTGCGTACTGCCACTCTTGTGATCCTTCACCAATGCCAGCGCGCAATCCACACCTATCTTTGCCGATGCTGCCGCCAACTGCCGACAGTGATTGGACTGAGACCCCGCGCCACCGATTAGGACATCTGCTCCTTGCGCCAGACCCTGTGCTATCGTGAACTCCAACTGCCGCGTCTTATTGCCGCCAAAAGCCAGGCCCGTACAATCATCGCGCTTAATGTAAATTTTCGGACCGCCAACCGATTCTGTCAACCGCTTGCAAAACTCGAGCGGCGTGGGCAAATGCCCGAGCAACACGCGCGGCACTTTGCCAATGCGCGCGCTCAGTTCATCACGCGAAATAGCAGGTATCATTTAGACCTCCGAAAAAAATCAAAACATGTGCTGACGTGGTGTAAGTCAGTAGCAACCACAGCACAGGCGCGCCGAAGCCCTGAGCCTGCGAAGGGGAAGCGAGTATAAACGCAGACTTTGCCGATACCTGCCTGCCCTACCAGAGACAGGCGATAGGTAGGGGTAGATGAACGCAGATAAAAGCAAAGATCATCCGTGTTAATCTGTGGTTATAGAACGGAATATCAGCACGCGAAGCAAGTAAAAATGTCGTTGACTTTTCTCGAGATAGCGGTTATTTGCAAGGAGTAATTTATGCGGAATTTATGATGGGGGGCGACTGATGCAGGCACTAAACGATGCGATAAAGCAAATCAGAAAATATCCCGATATTTCCACACTTAACGAAGATGATGCCAAACGGACAATCATTTTACGTATCTTGAGTTCGCTTGGTTGGGATATTTACAGTTACGATGAGATTAAGTCAGAGTATGGCATTGAGACTCGGCGGGTTGATTATGCCCTTCAGGTCAATGGCGGTAATGAAGTGGAAGTGTTTATTGAAGCCAAGAAACCCCAAGAGGATTTGGAAAATCACCAAGAGCAACTCCTCGATTATTCCTTTCGCGAAGGTGTTAAGTTGGCAATTCTGACAAATGGGATTGCGTGGTGGTTCTATCTTCCCACAAAACCGGGTGCTTGGAATGATCGCAAATTTTACACCATTGATATTTTAGAGCAAGAGATAGAGGATATCGCTGACAAATTTGTCCTTTTACTCTCTCGGCAAAATGTTGGGACTGGCAAAGCCATTCAGCACGCCGAGTCAATTTTAGCGCGCAGAGAAAGAAAGAAGATCATAGGCGAAAAACTGCCCGAAGCCTGGAATAGCGTTGTTAAAGAGCCTGATTCAATACTAATGGATCTCTTGTCAGAAACCGCGGAAAAAATGTGTGGCTTTAAGCCAAAGGGTGATGAAATTTTGCGATTCATGCGTTCTCATCAGGAAAAATGGCTCCTGTCCCCGGAATCGGAACCAGCAGTTCCACCGCCTGCAAAACGACCTGAAACCAAAACCGAACGCCAGACCGGGAGCAAGGACCAAAAACCCCAAAGGATGCAAATTGGCAACGAGAATTATGAATTGAAATATGTTTATGAAATTCTCGTAAATACAGCGAATTGGCTGATCGACCAAGGAGCGTTAAAACCTTCAGACTGTCCTGTAAGAGTAAGCCGAGGCAAGCGAAGCTTAATTGATAGGACACCAGTACATATATTATCAGGTAAGGACTTTTGGAGTCCACGAGATCTAAAAAAAGGTCTCTATATTGAAGTACATTCTAACTCCGAACAAACTATCACCCTTGCTCAAAGCTTGCTTAAAAAATACGAATACGATCCGAAAAGACTGCAAATAAAATAAAAAAAGAACAAAAGTTTAGACGCAAAAAGCCATCACAACAAACCATCAGTTAAAGCCATCAGGCACAGCGCGCAAGTCCGTCAACCACTGCACATTCATTTTACATCCAACTTGGAAGGCCAGCGCATGTCGTGTATGCACCCAAGTATTTTGCGCTGTGCAAGCCTGTCTGCCGTCCGCGACAGGCAGGCCCCTCGGCGTTTGAGAGTGCCCTTTTTTGCCTACTTTTTTGGGCAAGCAAAAAAGTAGGTCGCCGAAGGCAGAATAAAAAGAGAAACGAGAAATCATCACCAATAGCGATTAGAACCTTCACATTGTCCAAAACTTAGCACGAGGCCCCCCATGAAAATTCTCATCACCGGCATCACCGGGCGCATCGGCGGGAATTTGGCGGCTCGGCTCGTTGAACAGGGGCATCGGGTTCGCGGGCTTGTTTGGGCCAAGGATCCGCGCGTTGAAAAGTTTAAGGATATTGATCTCGAACTTGTGGAAGGCAGCCTGACCGAGTTTGATGACGTGCAGAAAGTCGCGCGAGGCGTGGATGTGATTTATCACCTGGGCGCGGCGTTTCAGGGTGGCGGCCCGTTCACGGACAACGACTACTTTGAGATCAACTTGCGCGGCACGTTCCACATGCTCAAAGCCGCAACCGCACAGAACACCCTCAAGCAATTCGTCTTTGCCAGCACAGACGCGCTCTATGCCAAGTACCCGCCCGATGGGATGGACAAACCCATTCGAGAAGATGCGATGCGCCGAGAGCCGCGCGGGTGGTATGCCCTGTCCAAATCCGTGGGTGAAGAAATGTGCTCTGGGTACTGGCGCACCAGCCATCTGCCCGTCACCATCTTGCGCTTTAGCATGGTGGTTGGCGCGGGCGAAATCCTCGACTTCCGCCAATTTTACCTGAGCAAACTCAAAGCACTTCCCGAACTCCAAGCCCTGTGGCATGGCGAAGAACGCCTGCTGCTCCTCAAAGACATGAAGGGCCGCCCCTACAAAAAACACATTGCAGATGTGCGCGATATTGTACACGGCTGTATCTGTGTGTTGAACAAATTAGAAACTGTCGGCCACGTCCTGCAACTCGGGGGGCCGCGGCCATTTACTTGGGACGAAGCCATTCCGTATCTGTCACAGCGTTTGCACATCCCCTACCAAGAAGCCGTTTTACACAGCGCGCCCACGCATTATGAATACGACCTGACAAAAGCGCGCCACATGATCGGCTTTGATCCACAATACGACATCATCCGCATGATTGAAGATGCCATTGCCTATCGCGACGGACAGACCATTGATGTCTTGCCCACGGATTGACGTACTCCTGGCCCCTGAAACGATAATGACGCGCAAGCCGAGACGTGCTCCCACCAAAAACGCACAGGCGCGATACCTTCCCTAACTCTGCCTGCCCCCCAAGCCATCCCCAAGTGCATGCCCGTCCCACTGCTGATCCGCACGGTTAGCCGCGATCACTCCCGCCGCGAAGCCCCGCATCGATCACCGCAACATGGGGCAGGAAAATTCTTTTGGTCATTCGCATTGTTACTTTGTCGCGGAGATTAGGGTATATCTACCGCGCAGCCCGTTTGTGCGGCTTTGTGCATGGCAAAGACAACGCGGAGTGCTCGCAAGCCATCTTCGCTGTGAAGGTCGGCAAAGGGCGCGTCAGGTGCGGGCGCGTTGCTGCTGACTAACCCCGTGTCAGCACATGCTTTGATGGCCTCGATGAAGTGGTCGGATGAGTTGCCGTATTCGGGAAGATTTTCCGAACGCTGCCAGCCATCTCGTCGCGTCATCGTGTAGAGGCGGTCGTGTTCGAGGCGATAACTCTGTTTGTCCGCGTACAAAGTGACCTCATCTTGGTATTCGTCACAGGTCTTGATACACAGCAGGTGGGCGGGCAACCCCTCCTCGAGTTCAACGCGCATATCGACGAGAGCCTCCTCTGTGTTCTCGGTCTCATGCTCATATTGAATTTTGCCTTCCACTTTGACAATGCGCTTGCCCGTGATCCACGGCAAAACATCGGTAATGTGAATGGTGCGCCGATGCAGCATGCCGCCATCTTGCACGCCGCGCTTGACAGGACTGCGCCGCTGGACAGCGGTGAGCATTTGCGGAGTAATGGCCCCCGACGCGATTTGCCGGCGCACGTATTCGGTGCTGGGCATAAAGTGGCGCGTGAACGCGGTCATGAGGATGCAGTTTTGCGATTTGCTCAACCCGACGAGGGCCTCGGCATCTTCGACAGTTACGGTAATCGGTTTATCAACGATGGTCGGAATGCCCCGCTCGAGGGCCAACTTGCAGGGCGCGAAATGCACGTGATTGGGCGTGCTGACAAACACGCCGTCAATGAGATCGGGATCGAGCATGTCGCGGTAAGCGGTAAATATTTGGCTATGGGCAAGGCCCTTGTGCCGCGCGTCCAAACACGCTTGAGAAATATCGCAAACAGCCGCGATCTCCACATCGGATCTGTTGAGCAAATTGGGGATGTGATAGTTAGAACAAAAAGAGCCGAGGCCGATGATACCGATTTTTATTTTTGCCATGTCAATCCTTTCCCAGGCGCAACCAGCCATGGACATCGGGCGCGAGTTCGTTCCAGTGTCTGGTCATTGCCCGCGCTTCTTCAAGGCCCATTTTGCTCACGCCATCATAAGATGTGGGCGTGCCTGTTGCGGTGAGATAGTCCAAGCAGCGCACCCACATCGCGCGCCACAAATACGCGTTGTGCAGTTCTGTTTCGGGCGCAGAGCGGCTTCGCGCGACAAAGCCCGGTATAAAGGGGCGGCCCGAGGGTTGCCCTATCGGCAGGTACCGAAAATTATACGCCCAACGATAGTCTTCACGGCTGATGTTGGGAACAGAACTGTGCATCACTTTGTTATCGAGAAAAATAATGTCGCCGGGCTCGACGAGCAATAAAACGCCCTGCGCGTCGAGATCTTCTGAATAGGGGCGATATTGCACGCCATATTTGTGGCTGCCGGGAATGACCACCAAACAGCCGTTCTCTGCGGTGGCATGGGTTATCGGGATCCAGGCGTTGACAATCTGGCTCTCGTGAGAATCCCTCAGCCCCGAGATGGCGTCCATGTGCCATCCGGTTTTGCCGACCTGAAACGCATAAAATCCCTCCTGTGAAAGATTCGCGCCGACGGACTCGGCCACTTTATCGGCTAGTTTGAGATGATCGGGCGCGAGCTTGAGATTGAAATGGTAGATCGGCGACGCGGCAATTTCCGGCCCGATGAGGACTTCCAAAACGTCCAAGGCTTTGGGATGGCGCATGAGATCGAACATTTCGGGAATGCGCGCATCGGGCAGGTCTTTGCGCCATTGAAAGGTCGGGACAAAGAGATTGAGCACGGGGTCGAGATGGTGTAAAACTGTTCCCCGGCTGGCACCGAGCGACATGGCAAATCGCTCGGGCAAGGACATCTCATCAAATCTGTCCAACGCGCCAGGAGCCTCGGTTTCAACGAGGTAAATGCGCGCAAGAGCATCTAAAAGCTCGGTATAGACTTCTTGCAAGGGATAAATGTCCTCTTCGGGATCGAGCAAGCCTTTGACAACGACGTATCCCTCTTCTCGAAATTGTTCTTCTAACGACATATATGGTCTCCTGAGATGTAATACCAATTCGATATGATGATACCCGGATGTTTCGCGGCGCGGGCACCGGGAATGGGAGTGGCCCCTCTTACTCCTCACTCCTCGCTCCTCACCTCTCACCGCCTAATATAATACGGAACACGAGGGGTTTCAAGGATGAGCGTGGACAATTCTATCGCGAACCCCTTTGCCATCGAGAACTCGTCTTGCAGATTCGGGATATTCTAAAGCGTATGGATCAAGTGAACGGGATAGGTGTTCTTTTGATCACACATCCCATTTTTTGTGTATAATAATAGTGATTTAAGAAAAATTGGCATGGTCTTAAACTAAGGAGGACGTGATGACATTTGGCCAGGGCGATTACGTTTATGCGGTGCAGAAAAATTGGTGGACGCTGCCCGAAGGCTGGTCGTTTGGATGGATACCGGCGGTGGCTGTTGATTCGCAAGACCGCGTTTATGTGTACAGCCGCAGCGAGCACCCGATGGTGGTCTTTGATCGCGAGGGCAACTTTCTGTCTTCCTGGGGCGAAGAGATCTTGAAAGACGCGCATGGCATTTATATCGACGCAGAAGACAATATCTATTGCGTGGAGCGCAACACCCATTGTCTGCGCAAGTTCAGTGCCGAAGGCGAGTTGTTGATGACAGTGGGAACGCCCGATCGGGAAGGTGCCGAAGGCGAGCCGTTTCGCTTGCCAACCGATGTTGCGTTTGATTCTCAGGGGTTTATGTATGTGTCCGACGGATATGGCAACGCGAGAATGCACAAGTTCACGCCCGAAGGCGAGTTGATCAAGTCCTGGGGAGAACCGGGCACAGGGCCGGGGCAATTTGATCTGGTGCATTGTGTGCGAGTCGATAAAGACGACCGCTTGTGGGTGGCAGACCGCAGCAACAACCGCATTCAATTTTTCGATACCGAGGGCAATTTTCAAGGCGAGTGGACGGGCTTGCACCATCCCGATACCGTGTATATCGACGACGAAGATGGCGTGGTCTATATCGCGGAATTGGATCAGCGGGTGAGCATCTGGACGGTTGACGGAGAGAAATTGTCCGAGTGGGGACGGGGCGTTGAAAGCGATATCCCCGGTGAGTTCAAGAAGTGTCCGCACGGCATCTGGCTGGATTCACACGGCGATTTGTATGTGGGTGAAGTACAAACGGATGGCCGATTGCAAAAGTTTATCAGACAGAAATAGGGCAAGGACAGTGGGTTGCGTTTTCAAAAAAAAGAGATTCTGTAATTCTCCAATCTTACAGTTGCATCGGGATATGGACTTGAGCTTTTGAACGCCAAGGAGCAATTGTTGAAGGAAGATATGGGCAAATTTCTCTTTGTCAATGAAATGCAGACCGAATCCGTGCTTGCACAAGAGGTGCGCGGTGGTGATTGAAGGTATTGTCACGTATGCCCGGATGATTAAATTCGGCCACAGTATTTTTGCCTTGCCATTTGCATTTTCGGGCGCGGCACTGGCGGCTATGTCGCATGGGATTTCGCCCGAACAAGTGCTCTGGATTGCGGTGGCAATGGTGGGGGCGAGAAGCGCGGCAATGGGATTTAATCGGCTTGTGGACCGGAAAATGGACGCAGCCAATCCGCGCACGGCAAATCGCGAGTTGCCCCAAGGGGTCATCTCCCCGAGTGCTGTGAAAGTGTTTGTATGCGTTTTTGCTGCAATACTCGTTTTTGCTGCCCACAAGTTAAACCCCCTGTGTTTGATGCTGTCGCCCGCGGCATTGGGCATTGTGTTTTTTTATTCTTACACAAAGCGATTTACGTGGGCAACGCAGCTTTTTCTCGGTTTGGCATTGGCACTTGCTCCGGTCGGGGCGTGGATTGCGATCACGGGACAACTGAATCCAAAAATTTTGCTGTTAGGAGGCGCGGTGTTGATGTGGGTCGCGGGTTTTGACACGATCTACGCCTGCCAAGACGCCGAGTTTGATCAACGCTTTGGCGCGCATTCAATTCCCCAAAAATTCGGTATTGGCCCCGCATTGTGGATTGCGCGAGTCTTTCATCTGATTGCTTTGGGATTGATGGTGGGCGTGGGGCAGGTCTATGGACTGGGCACGTTCTATTGGGCTGGCATCTGTGTCGTAGGCGGTTTGCTGATTTACGAGCACCACTTGGTGAGACACCGCGAGTTGTCAAAAGCGGGCATGGCGTCCCTGACGGTGAATGGGGTGGTCAGTCTGGTGTATTTTGCGGGAACGCTGGCCGATGTGCTGGTGTAATCGATCCACTCCGTCTCCCAGTGGAATATTTCTATTTTTTTCCGTGGGTTTAACAGCGGGATGCCGAGGGCTGAAAGCTTTATGATGAAACGAATTACGGTTGCGATTACAGGTGCGAGTGGGGCAATTTATGCGTTGCGTACCTTGCGTGCATTGCTGATGCACGAGGTTGCCGTGGATGTGGTGATATCCGAATTTGGTTGGATGTTGCTGCGGGATGAGGGAGACTTTGAGGGAAAACAGCAAAATTTTGGCGGGTTTATTCGAGAACTTTACGGTGTTTCAACAGACCATCTGGCACTACATCCGCTCAAGGACCTCGCGGCCACGCTGGCCAGTGGTTCGGCGCGATCAGACGGCATGGTGGTGGTGCCGTGTTCGATGAAAACACTGGCGGGCATAGCGCATGGGTTGTCGCGCAATTTGATCGAGCGAGCCGCAGATGTCACATTGAAAGAGCACCGGACGCTCGTCATCGTACCGCGCGAGACCCCCATGAATTTGATTCAACTCCGCAATCTGGTGGCGGCGACCGAAGCGGGTGCCGCCATCGTGCCAGCGATGCCCGCGTTTTATCAAAAGCCGCAAACATTTGATGAGTTAGCCGATTTCATCGTTGGCCGAATTTTGAGTTTATTGGACATTGAACACGATTTGTATCCGGCGTGGGAAGGCAGGTAGGCGAGAGAACCTGTCCTGAGCGTAGCGAATAGATAAGACGCGAAAAGGCCGTCCATTTTGGACGGCCTTTTTGTTTTTTTAATCCTCTCAAGAGAGAGATTGTATTGGGAGTTGAGATGGGGGGGCTAAACGCTGACCGCTAAACGCTGACCGCTAAACGCTGACCGCTCTTTCACCGTAAAGTATGCCCAGCCTTTCCAGCGATCAGTACCTGTAAGGCGCAGATCAATTTCGTCTCCAACCGCTACGGGATAACCCGGATAGATGACGGTTTTGAAGGGATAGTCGAGAAGTTCGACGAGGACGCCGCGCATTTTGAGATGGAGAACAACCGCGCGAAATTCCCGACCGAGCTGATTTTCCCACGATTGCAATATTAAGTTGCGGGTATGGCGGTGAACCAGACCGTCAATCATGCTCTGCGTTTCCCACATGCGATAGCGAAGGGTATTGAGGTCGTCAACCGAGTACAGGGATTGCTCGGTTTGAAGGTGGTGATCGATTTGGCGTTGCATCACCAGATCGGTATATCGCGCGGTGGGTTGGGTGATGGGACAATAATGTGAAATGCCATAGCCGTGATGCATGCTGGAGCGCGTGTTGAGGTCCGTGTGAGGGGTTTGGCGGTGAAGTTCGTGGCGGCGAACAACAGGGTGCGGAATCTGCATGATGGACTCGGTATTTTCAATGGGATCGCGCATTTCGTAAATCGCGGGAACCCCTCTATTATCGCACCACCGACCAACAGCCACACCCGCGAGCACGCGCAATTCTCGCGCGATGCAATGCGCGTGGTTTTGGGGCACCTGTTCGTCAGGGCAGTGAATGGCTGTTTGCCGCTTTTCGCAGAGGCGCGTGGACAATTGCGAGAAGAACTGAATGGCGCGGTGCTGCGGGTGAGCGAGATCGATCAGAGCCTGATCGATGTTTTCAGGCGAAAGGGTTGCTTTGTTGACACTATTCGTCTGCGCGACACAAAAATCTTTGAGGTTGCCATCCCGATTGATACGCCAGAAGATGCTGAGTGCTGGATGTCCTTTCCCGTATTGGAAGTGCCCCAAGTCATGGGCAAAGCGCGTGGGCAGCATGGGGATGGGGCGATCGGGAAAGGGGATGCGCGCCATGCGCTCGGCAGCGTCGCGGTCGATGGGTGAATCCTTGGGGATGAGACTGCTGATGTCCGGGATGTGTACGCCAAACTCCGCGCCTCCAAAGAGCGAGCGGCGAAATGAGAGGGCGAGGTCTGTGTGATCGGGAAGATGTATCACAAAGACCGTTTGTTTTTTGCGGTTGCCAACTGTGAAGACAAGGGCTTCCGCTTGGCGGATGGCAGCGTCTGAAAATGCCGTTGGGATTTCCGCGCGGAGCAGATCGAGATTCTGATCGCGATCCCACACCTTTTTTTCTATGAGCAATGTGACCGCTGATTTTTGGCGGTTTTTTTTGGTTTTGCAGATTTCAGCGAGCAGTGATTGGGCTTGGGGCGCGCGTTGCCCGCCCCACAATGCGTATTGTCGAATCTGTTCCAAATAGGTTTGTTGGCGTTGTGTCAATGTGTGTTCTGCAATGGATTCGGCCTCATTCCTCATGGCGTGAACAAATTCTTCTCGTTCTTCATCCCGATCTTTTCTGCGGTTGGCGTGTTGACTGCGGAAGTATGCCTGATCGCGGGTGTAGGGAGAATACGAATTGGAAGATTGAGGGGAAAAATAAGGACAGGCACTGTGCAGGTGAAGATAGAGGGCAATCCACTGTGTCGCGTCGATATCTGCATTAAAAAAAAGATCGGCGATCTCTGCATGCGACAGCGCGGTTGCAGATTCAACGGCGATTTCCCACACGTCTTTGAGGTCTATTTCCCGGCTCAACGCGCGGGCGGCCATCGCATACGTTTTAAGCGGTACATCACGTGTTGAGACGCCGGTGAGATAAACGAGATTTGTGTGGTGAAAGCGGAGGTGCCGTCCATCTTCCGATAAAACAGTGATCTCGGCAATTTTGCGGGGCAAAACGGCCTGACAGGTTCCCATCAGCAGACGCTTGCGAAAGCGAAAGAGGACAATTTCACCTACAACAGGCGTGCCGGGCAAACGCTCCGAGCGGTCTTCGGTATAAGTGGGATCCTCGGGAATGGGACTCAGTACTGCATCTTCGTCCAAACGGCCCGTATAGCGCTCGTCATTTCCGTGTTCCTTTCGGATGATGAAACCATAGATGCGTTTGAACAGGCTGGCATAGTAGTAGAGATAGCGATTGGAGATTGCGATTTCGCGTTTGGAATTTTGCATGGTTCCGCCCCTATCCGCAAAAAGCCCCGGTGTGTAACCGAGGCTTTTATAGTTTCAGACAATGTCGCGCCTTTAACGGTTTCGGTACGCTTCGACAAATCTTAGGAAATCGCCAAATCCAACGCTACCATCGCCGTCTAAGTCGTATTTGGCTTCGGTGCTGCCATAAGCCTGTGCAAATTCGATAAAGTCGGCAAAATCGAGTTTGCCATCGGCATTGAAATCGACTTTGGCGAGATCGGGTATGGATCTGAGAATGGGAATGAGCGAGGGATTGGACGAAAAAATGCTCGATATCACATTTTCCGACACGTCAAACCACTGGTTGAGCACCGAGGCATAGACCTGGCGGAAGTGATAGTCGTGAAAAAAGTCACCACGCCCGTCAACCTGTTCAAAATTGGGGGACATCCCGGCAATGCCCGCGTTGACCGAGGTGCCAAAGAAAAACATAGGCGCTGATGTGCCGTGATCGGTGCCCGCACTGCCGTTTTCTTTTACACGGCGACCAAATTCCGAAATACTCATGCCGAGCACGCGATCTTGCAACTGATGCTGCCGGAGGTCCTGAACAAAAGCCGTGACCGCATTGTTGAGATCTCTCATCAGGTTGTTGTGGCGGTTGATCTGATTGGCGTGTGTGTCGTATCCGTTTTGCGAAACCAGATACACTTTGGCTTTCAAACCGCCGGCGATCAATCGCGAGACCAGACCGAGTTTATCCGCGAGCGAATTATTGGAGGGATATTCAACTCTGTTTGAGCCTCTGTTCGCGGCTTCTCTGACTTCCGAGGAGTATCGCAGAGATTCAAAATTGATGCGGCGGATAAAGTCAAGTTCAAATCCGGCCGGTGTGGGGGTCGTGCCATCTTCGATAATTTTATTGCCCCGCTCCACGAGATAGACAAATTGCTTGGGGTTGCGAAGTGCAATGCCCATAGCACCGTTTTTGCCCAAAAGTGCCAGCGAAAGCACGGGGCCGATATCGACTGACAGGGGATGTTCTGGCATGGTGTCGGGGAAGCCTGTGGCTTGGGTTTCGAGATAGCGACCCAGCCAACCGTGCGTCAAAAATTCATCCGCGTCCGATGCGGTCATCCAGATATCGGTCGAGCGGAAATGCGAGCGATTGGGGTTGGGATATCCCACGCCTTGCATGATCATCAACTGGCCTTCGTCATAGAGTTCTTTGAACCCCGTGAGTTGCGGATGCAGGCCCTGTGTGTCGGTGAGTCTGAGCGCGTCTCCCTTTTTGATGTGAATGGCGGCACGCGCCTGGTAATAGGCATCATTTTCAAAATTGACCAGCGTGTTGAGGCCATCATTGCCGCCATTGAGGCGAATAATCACGAGCACGCGGTCGGTCTGGCTGAGTGCTGCCGCGGCCAGGGGGCCAACCGCTTCGGCGCGCCCATAAGCGCGCGTCATAAAACCGCCCAGAGCAAACCCGGCACCGCCTCGGCTTGCGTTTTTCATAAAGTCGCGTCTGTTCATAACGAGCTCCTAGGGCTAAATACGGATGCCACGTTCTAATTCAGTTGGTAGTCGGGCAACTCAAAGATGAGTTTGAGAATATTCTTGATGCGTCGGGGTGCTGCCAAGTCGTCGGGATTCCAGTCGTACACATCCGCGCCTTCGAGCAGCGTGGCGAGAAACATGTCCTGACGATCCTCGTCAACAGGGAAAGGGGTCAGACATTCGCCCAGTGCGCGGACGAGTTCTTCCGCGTCGTAGGGTTTGGGAAATGCCTTGACGAATCCCACGACATCGGGGTTGACAATGGTGTAGCGATTGGGATTGCGCGGTTTGGCATCGACCATTTCATCGGTCATTTTGTGGCGTTCGGGCAATGTCGATGTGCTTATCCAGATGCGATACCCCGGCCAACCGGCCACATTGGGGGGGTCGAGCAGTTTCTGACCCAAAACATTGGCGATATAGACGAGGTACTCCGCGCTAATGCTCTTGCGACTGCCCGCGGTAAACCCCAGACTGCGCGCGGTGCCGGCGACGAGCTCAACGGGGCTTTTGATTTTGGCACCGATGAGGGCGGGATCGTAAAAGTGTTCGCTCAAGAACAATTTCTTGAGCACTGGCCTGATCTCGTAGTTGTTGTCGCGCAGGATTTGCGCGAGTTCCGAGATGACGTTTTGATCGGGATATTCATAGACAAATTCGCGGTAGAGTTTGCCGCATATAAATTCGGCTGTGACGGGTTGCTGAAAAATGATGTCGATAATGTCCTGAAAATTAAAATTGCCGCTTTGCCCCATGAATGCCTTCTGCCCCTTGTCGAACCGATTTTCTCGGAAAACCGGTCTTTTGCCTACAACAATCCAACCCGTGAGCGCGCGCGCGGCTTCGCCAATGTCGTGTTCTGTGTAGGTGCTACCCTCGCCCATGGTAAACAACTCCATGAGTTCTCGGGCGTAGTTTTCATTGGGCTTGCCCACTTTGTTGGTGTTGCTGTCGAGGTAGTAGATCATGGCCGGATCGGTCGTGACTTCCTTGACGAGTGTTTTGAAATTTCCCACGGCATACTTGCGGAACAAGAAATTTTGGAGATACATCCACTGAGGGCGTCTGACATCTTTGGCTTGGGTGGCAAAGTGATCGTGCCAGAAGAGCACCATGCGCTCTTGAATTGAAAACCCCTGATTGACGATGAGTGCCATCCACCATGCGCGGGTTTGGTCAACGCGCTGACGCTCAATTCGGCGTTGGGCTTGATCGGGGCTTTGATAGGGATCGTCATTAACCCAACTATCGGGCGGATTGGGGGGCAAAAAGGGCATTTCCAGCAGGCGGTCAACAACGGCTTCCGGCGTACTTTGCACGGCTTCTGCAATTTCCGTTGGCGTTGGGCCAATTAGGGTGCGCCGCAAGAGGTGGGCCGCGCGGTACTCGTTCCAGGGCTGTTCTGCCGAGGGGATATACGGTTTGAGTCCCGTGGAGGCATACGCAAGTTTGGGCGCAACAGGTAAATTTTGGTGACTGGACACGGATGCTCCTCCTCTTGTTTGAGCAATGGCGTGTGAATTGGCGAATCTACGCAGCGGTGTACAACTGCGATAGCAGATCATCGACGTTCGCAGACGTTCACAATGATTTTGGAGGGTAGGGCGAGATTCATCTATTCGCGCGTTAGATGCGGTAGAATATTTCTATTTTGTCGGTACTTCGGCAACGATGTGAAAATCAGGTGTACAGACTTGAACAATATGTCAAATTTGGGGCATTAGGGCAAGTTAATATTGCAGACTCCATGATCGCAACCTCATGGCGGATATTTTGTGAGCGAATCGAGAAACGCGCGCTGGGCCGCCAGGTTTTTTTTTGATGCTGTGACAATGGCTTCCTGAACTTTGATGCGGGTACGTTCTATTTTCTCGGCCTGTTCTTTTGGGATGCCCAATGCGATATTGCGGCGGATTTCGCCTTTCAGGCTGTCGCGCAGGGTTTGCAGGCGGATGCGTTCTTCGCGGAGCGTCTCTTGGGCCCGTGTGACTTTTGCCCTTTGATGTTCAAGTTCGGGATTGGTTCCGGAACACGCGACAAGCAGGATGATGGGAAAGAGGAAAAGACGAGTCATGAGATCGCGGATAACGCCTTGGCGAGCACGCGCCAAAATTTCATCGCCTTCGTCGGCACCTCTGCCGAGGAATTAGAGCCGCGTTTTCGCAGCAAAGCGCGTTTTGAGGAAAAGAGGCACTTAGGCTTCTCGTTTTATCGGCGGGTCAGACACAAAGCTTTTAACGGCCGCGTCGACAGATTCCAGCGTGCGGAAACGCGATGACAACTTGCCGACCATCATCAAACTCTCCATCCGATTTGCAAGGCCAGCCAGCCTGAGATCTCCCCCTGCGTTTCGCACCATCTCCAAGCTGACCGCCAACACCCCCAACATCGTGCTGCCAAACCACTTCACTTTGGAAAAATCAACCACGACATTTGCAATGCCATCGGCCATCACTTCTTCAACGTAGTGTTGAAAAGGAACGACTGTGGGACCGCTCATCAAGGTGCCCGACACGGTCATAACCGCGACATTGTCGCGGATGTCTATTTTCACTCTCATCAATTTGGCAAACAAGTGTTCAAAAATTGGATTTCCAATGATTTGTGAAATCCATTGTCAATTCTGTGACGCATTGACCATTTGTGACTTACAAAAAGCAATCAAAAAAAGAATCGCTATGCGTCGTGGTTTGCAAAACTTTCCACAGCCGCATCAACCGTATCCAGGGTCTTAAAAATATTCGCCAACTGCGTCACCATCAAAATACTTTCAATCTTCCTGGTAACACCCGTCAATCGCAAATCGCCGCCTTCACCGCGCAACGTCGTCAAACTCGCGGTTAGCACCCCTAACATGGCACTGCCAAACCATCTCACCTTTGAAAAATCTACCACCACTTTTTTTTGCCCCTCATTTGCAAGTTTCTTAATGTGATCTTGAAATGGGGCAACCTCGGGGCCACTCATCAATTCACCCGACAGGGTTAAGACTGCGACATCGCCGCGGATCTTTTTTGAAATTTTCATAACAACCTCCAAAAACCAGATTTTGTCGAACATGTGTCCTGCAAAGAAAATACACCTGAGAAAGCAAAAAATCAATGGGGAATGGCGGTTGGCGATCCGCGACCCGTGTGACCCCGCGCTTTGCCACGGGGGAATAGATGAAAGGGTTGAGCGCGCGCGTTTGAATCTATATTGCGTCGAATGGCGTTAAATACCCCAATAGGTGCTAAATTGCTCAGAAGCGATCAGCCTCATCTGTCAATACCCGCCTGACAGTAGGCGCATCCGTTTGGAGCAGGATTGGGCGGACTATCTACTGGCTGCTGACCGGTCAGGAGGTGGCGTTGCATGGGTCTCTTGCCTTTTCAATCACCATTTGCAAGGCAGCCTCTGCAATTGCCCTGCGAATGGCATCGCGGTTCCCATCAAACTGGAAATCCTCACACACCACACCCGTCGCGCTGGCAAGTGCAATATGCGTTGTACCGATGGGTTTGGGCGACTGTCCGCGAATAGGGCCTGCGATTCCGGTCTCGGCCAATCCCAAATCTGCACCACTCGCTTTTTGTATGCCCATGGCCATCGCGCGTGCGGTTTCTGCACTCACCGCACCGTGCGTGTTCATCACCTTGGCATCCATCCCCAGCATCTCGCGTTTAGACGACCCACTATACGCAATGACCCCACGCTCATAATAAGCCGAACTGCCCGGAACCGAAATCATGCGAGCACTAATTAGCCCCCCGGTCGTGGTTTCTGCAACGGCAATTGTCCAGCCTTGTTCTATGAGCAATTTGCCGAGCCTTGCTTCCAGCCGTTCAGACATGTTTGAAACCCCAAAAAATTATATCTCCCCAGCGACATAAATCCAACGCCTACTTAAATTTCTCACACAAAAACGCGGGGGTTAGGCGCCGCGCCCTCCCGACTCAACCGTGGAAGACCTGCACCTGATCGGCCGCCTTACCCGCCACGGTTGCCGGATCGAGGGCACCTCTGCCAAAGAGGATTGGAAAAGTCTGTCCCGTACGCAAGGAACGGGTGCGAGCGTCCATATAAGTGGCACTGAACGCCCGCCGGGGTGCCGAAGTCGTGTTGACGCCCGAGCGGTGGAGCAGAAAGTTGTGCAACAGGACAGCCTCTCCGGCCTCGGTCTCCAAATCGATCACGGCCTCGGGCCGGGCGTACTTGGCTCGATCTTTTTCAGAGGTGTAATGTCGCTCGTTGAGAATGCCCAGGTTATTGCTGCCCGGCACAATCTGCATACAACCACGGGCTACAGTGGCCGCGTCTAGGCCAGTCCAAATGGTGATGATGGGGTTGGTATCAATGCGCCACCCCGCGCCGATGTCCTGGTGCCATGGCAAGATGGTGCCGCTTTTGGCGGGTTTGTTCATGAACATGGCGCGGAATACCGAGACGTTTTTGCCGATGTAGCGGCGAGTGATCTGGCGGATGAGGGCGTGTTGCATGTAGGCGAGGAAGAGGGGGTCTTGTTCGAGATCGTCAATGCGCCGGTAGTTGAGGGTCTGCTTCTGGTTGCCCAGAGTTCGGCTCAGGGGAGTGCCAGGGGTTTTGGGGTTGATCTGGAAGCGCATATTGTCGTAGCGGACGCGAGCCAGCATGATATCGTCGATGCGCTGCTGTAAGGCAGCGAGTTCTCCAGGCGATAAAAGATGGCCCAAGCGCAGGTAGCCCTGCGCCGTGAACTGGTCGTGGTGCTGGTCGTCGAACCGAGCGAGCGGGGGCACATGCATGAGATGACCTCCTTGGCATTTGTTTCAACATACGACGCTATCACACAAACCGACAGACAGCCACGCAATCACTGGTCGATAACCACAGGCACGCCCGATTTTGCAGAGGCATAAGCAGCGCAAAAAACCTCGACGGATTTTCGGCCTTCTTCGCCCGGCACCAAAGGCCGCGTCCCTTTTGTGATTGCAGAAACCATATCCTCTGCAATATCCGCGGGCGCGTCGGGCACTTCAAACTGACTTAAGTCCACCGATGCCTCATCTTTTGTCATCACTTCCACGCCGCCGCGCTGATCCCACCGCACCGTGCCTTCCGTTCCGCTGATCTCCACCTGTGTGCCCAAATTCGGATAACTCGATGTCGTAGTCGTAATCAGTCCCCATGCACCGCTTTGAAAAGTCAACTGTGCAATCGTAATATCTTCTGTCTCAATATCGTGGGTCATGGTTGCACTCCGCCCATAGACTTCCTTTACCGGGCCGAGCAGCCAGCAGATCAAATCGACAAAATGCACGCCCTGATTGGCAATCGAACCGCCCTCCGTCTCTTTGCGGCTGCGCCATCCTGCGGGAAAGCCCCCAGTGTAATAACTCTGCTCGCGCCACCACTTCATCTTCACATCGCCCAAAAAAATCCGTCCGATGATCCCCCGATCAAGGGCGGCCTTTAATTGCTGGTTTGATCTGGCATAGCGATTCCCAAAATCCACCGCCAGAACCTTCCCCGCGTCTTTTGCTGCCCGAATCGCCGCATCGCATTTTCCAACGAGAATATCCATGGGCTTGGTGACAAACGCATGTTTGCCCGCGGCGATTGCCTCAAGGGCATAATCGCAATGCGTGCCACTAGAGGTATAGATGCCTATCGCATCGATATCCTCGCGCGCAATCATCGCCTTATAATCCGTTGTCCAATCGCATCCAAGCACTTCGGCTTGCGCCCTGGCCTTGTCTTCCTGCAAATCGCACACACAAGTCAAAGTGGCACCTGCTGCTGCCGCCGCCTGCTTTGCAGCCGTGCGTCCACGCCCAAGCCCTATGATCCCAAACCTGACGTCTGACATAAACACCTCTCTTTGAAAGCCCGATCTTTCATCCCGTCAGCACGGCGCGATTTTCCCGCAACTTCGACAGTGAAGCCCGATACTCGCGCTGGCGCTGGCGTTCTTTTGCCACCACATCTGCGGGGGCATTGTTCAAAAAGCCCGGATTGTTCAGTTTCTTTTTTAGTCCGACCAGTGCCTTTTCCAGTCCGCGGATCTCCTTCTCCAATCGCTGGCGTTCCACAGTGAGATCGATCACATTGGCCAAGGGCACGAAAATTTCCACATCGCCAACCACGGCACTCGCAGACGCTGCTGGACGTTGTAAATCCGCGCCAAGGGTCAGATTTTCAACGCGCGCCAACGCCTTCACATAGTGCTGAACAGAAGTCAAGATCGCCTGCGCCTTCTCAGAATCCGTCTTAAGTGCCACATCCACGCGCTTGCCCGGCGGAACGCGCATGGTGCCTCGGATATGGCGCACCGCACCCACCACATCTTGCACCAATGCCATCTCTCGCTCGGCAGATCGATCAAATCGCGCGGTATCGCATTTGGGCCAGAGCGCGACCATTAACGCCTCGCCTTCGCGCGGAAACATTTGCCACAACGCCTCGGAAATAAAGGGCGCGATGGGGTGCATCAGGCGCAGCGTGCCCTCCAACACGACGCACGAGATCGACTGCGCGGTTTGACGTGCGGTTTGATCGTCGGCATTGCTGGCACTGTGCTCCGCGTGCAGGCGCACTTTTGCCATTTCCACATACCAATCGCAATACGCGTTCCACACAAAATCGTAGAGAGCGCGCGCGGCTTCGTCAAAGCGATACGTCTCCAAAGCCCGCGTAACCTGCAACACCGTGCGGTGATACAAACTCAAAATCCACCGGTCAGAAAGATCGGTGATCGGTTCGGGTATGGCGCGCAACGCGGCATCGCGGATGTTGCGGTCAGCCAGATTGAGATGGACAAACCGCGCGGCATTCCAAATTTTGTTACAGAAATTGCGGCACATTTCTGCAATGGGCGACTGTTGCAACTCGTTGTCCTTGACATCGGCATCAAACCGAATATCCTGCGAACTGCCGCATTGATACAAAAGCGACAGCCGCGTGGCATCTGCGCCGTAGCGTTCAATCAGTTCGCGCGGATCTACACCTGTACCCAGCGACTTGCTCATGCGCTTGCCGTCGCGCGTTTGCACGGTGGGATGAACCAGCACAGTCTTAAACGGAATTTCGCCCACAAATTCAACAGCCGTCATGATCATCCGAATCACCCACAGATACAAAATATCCCGGCCCGTGATCATCAAATCCGTCGGATGAAACCGCTTCAAATCCGCAGTGTCTTCGGGCCAGCCCAGGGTTGCAAAGGGCCACAAAGCCGAGGAAAACCACGTATCGAGCACATCGGGGTCTTGCGCCAACTTTTGACTGCCACACGTTGTACACACTTCGGGATGGGCGACGCGCACCATCACCTCGCTGCAATTTTCACACGTCCACACCGGAATGCGGTGCCCCCACCACAGTTGCCTTGAAATACACCAGTCGCGGATATTCTCCAGCCATTCAATTGAATATTCCCGAAACCTATCCGGCACATAAGCGATCTTCTTTTCGCGCATCAAAGGCAAAATCAAATCGGCCAAATCGCGCATTGCCACAAACCACTGTTCCAGGCACATGGGTTCAATCACCGTGCCACAGCGATCGTGATGCGGCAACGCATGGGTATAATCCTCAACTTTTTCCATCAAACCCAAATTTTTGAGTGCCGCCACCACAGCTTTGCGACACGCGTACCGGTCTTGCCCCGCGTACACCCCCGCCTCGTCCGTCATCTCGCCATTCAGGCCAATCACCGTGATTTCGGGCAAACCGTGACGCTGCCCTATCTCGTAATCATTGGGATCGTGCGCGGGCGTGACCTTTACCGCACCACTCCCCATTTCCGGATCGGCATAGTCATCTGCCACAATCGGAATCGGCCGATCCATAAGCGGCAACATCACCCGTTTCCCCACCGCGTCGCGCCACCGCGCATCGGATGGATGCACGGCCACCCCGGTATCGCCCAACATAGTTTCTGGGCGCGTTGTCGCCACAACCACATCGGGCGCGCGATCAATGCCTTTGTACCGAATATGCCACAGATGGCTATTGACTTCTCTTTCTTCCACCTCGAGGTCGGAAATTACAGTGCCACACTGCGGGCACCAGTTGACCACGCGCTTGCCGCGGTAAATCCAACCCCGCTCGTAAAAACGCACAAATGTTTCCAACACGGCCCGCGCATAGCCCTCATCCATTGTAAATCGCTCGCGCGACCAGTCGTAACTACAGCCCAACGCGCGCAACTGTCGCAAAATTGTGCTGCCGTATTTTTCCTGCCAGGCCCATATCCGTTTCAACAAGGCTTTGCGCCCCAACTCGTGTCGCGTCTTTTTTTTCTTTTTCCAGATATCTTGCTCCACCCTCATCTGCGTGCCAATGCCCGCGTGATCCGTGCCGGGCAAACACAGCGTGCGAAACCCCCGCATGCGCTTGTAGCGAATCACCGCATCGTGAATCGCGTGTTGCAGCGCGTGGCCTAGGTGCAACTCCCCCGTCACATTGGGCGGCGGAATCGTCACCGTATAGATGGGGCCTTGCGCCCGAAACTCAGGGCGGAAATAGCCCTTCCTGTGCCAGAAGTCATACCACGTCTTCTCAATGTCTTTTGGATCGTAGGCACTCGCCAAAGCTTTATTCTTCATCGTCTCTATGACTCCTTCACATTTTGTAAACGGACACTAAACCGAATAACTTTGCAATGCCTCGTAGATCGTCTGTACGGATACTTTGATCACCGCTGTTGCGGGTACGGCCAACAGCATGCCAACCGCGCCAAACAACTCGCTGCCGGCGAGCACCGCAAAAATGACGATGAGAGGATGCAAATTCACACTGCGCGCAACCACCACGGGAGCGACAAAGACATTATCTATAACCTGTACGATTAAAAAAACAACCACCACGGGAAAAACCACTGCCACACTCAGCGCAGAATATTGCAATACAGCGGCAATGACACCGGCAATAATCCCGATCAAAGGCCCCAGGTAGGGAATCACATTGGCCAACCCCGCGAGGAGGCCAATCACCAAAAATTGTTCTATACCGATGATATAGAGCAAGGTAATAGACAGCAGTGAGACGATCATCACAGATAATACCATACCGCGCATATACCCACCCAATTGCAAGTCAATGCGATACAACAGGTTCAAGACCAGTTCAAAATATCGATTGGGCACCAGCTCGATGACCCCGTGCTTGATCCGTTTTCCTTCTGCCAAAAAGAAGAACAAAACGAGGGGCACAATAATGATAAATGTAAGCCCCGACAGCAATTGTCCGATCAATCCGGGTGTTTCCTTGAACACATCCGTGGCGATGCTCTGCAAACGCGCATGGAGCGCGTGTATCACATCTTTGCCTTCGAGCATGGGCATCCATTCTTTGATCATGGGCATCCATTTTTCGAGTTTGGCCTGAAAGGTTTTAGTATAGGACTTCACCAATGCCAGATATCCTGGCTTGTAAGTGCCAAACGCATGGTGCATTGCCGACATTGAAATTTTGGATTTGCCAAAATCCAACGTGTCTGAAACAGACTGCGTGGGTTTTGCAACCAGCGTATCTGAAACATTACCCGCGAGGGTCAAAGTCACGACTCCTTGCTGTCCACCGGCCGAACCGTAGAGTTTTAAGGTGTCGCGACGCGCGCTGTCAGCTTGGGGAGAAAAGACCACGCGGAATGTATCCCGCTCCCCAGGGTTCAATTTCAGGGACCGGGCATCTCCTTCAAACAGGCCATCTACTTCAAAGTCTTCCAATTGGTTCTCAACGCGATCAATTGTCAGCGCGGTATCGCCGGAATTTTTTATCACACAGTGCCAGGTGCCCTGTTCGCCAATCATGCGCTTGACCATGTCTTCTGCACCTCGCGCAATCATGGGCGCGACCAGAATGAGTGGAATGATCACAATGGCAAAAACAGTCATCAAGACGCCAACCACGGCGACCAGGCGATGGACGCGATAGGATTCGAGGAAATTGACTATGGGCATCAACAAATACGACAGCACAAAGGCCAAAAAAAAAGGTGCCAGAGTACTGCGAATGGTGTAGAGCAGCCAACCCACCGCAATGAACATGGCAAAAAAAATCACAATACGCAAAATCTGAGTACCGCCCATGCCGCCAGAAGAGGGGTCGTTCATGAGTCGTCTTCCTCGTTCTCTTTTTTTTTCGCCAGTTCGTCTCGGGCAATTTGCAAGCTGCGATTGGTGCGACGCAATCGTTCGGCAATGATTTCTGAAAGTTGCCGGGCAATTTTCACGCCTAAGCGCGGGTGCTGTTCCGCCAAATAGAGCAGCGCGTCTCGAGAAAAAAGTGCCAATTGGGTGCCTTGGGTCGCCACGGCTGAAGCGGTTCGCGGCGCATCGCTTAAAAGCGCGGTCTCACCAAAAAAAGTGTCTGATTGGGAAAGCAGGCATTTCTCGCCATCTTCTCCGTCTTTCTGAATGATCTCTACACGCTCTTCCAACACCACGTAAACGCCATCCCCCGGCGCACCCTGTTCAAAAACAACATCGCCTTCTGAATACGTGCGAATTTCCAGACATTGCACCACCTCCTGCAACTCTCGGCGGTTCAGATCCCGAAACAAGGGCACCGCGCGCAATTTGGAAAACAATGGCTTTTCGCGCGCCAACCACCGTCTCAAGAGATGATCGAGCATTGGGCTATTCCCCCGCGCGATAGGGCACCGACTGTTCTGCCGCGCGCAAGCGTTCAAAAAAATCCAGCGCCTTGGGCCGATAGCGCGATGTGATATGTTGATCAAAAAACGCGCGCAACACGCGCGTTACCTCTGCGCGGTCAATGCCCTGCAATCGCGCGAGGTCAACGCGGTCGGGGCGTCTCACCTGAAGATGCGACATCAAATTTACGGTCTTTAACTGCACGCGCATGCCCGCGCCCGCGTGGTTGCCACACAGTGTGCCGCCCAGGCCGGGGCTGAACCCCAGGCGTCGCCCTTTGAGCCGCGCGCCGCATTGAACGCAACCACTCACATGCGGGCGATAACCCACCGCGCCCGCAGCGCGAATCTGGAAATACCACACCGGTACATCCAGAGAGGTCTCAGAAATCTTTCCCACCCATTGCATCGCTTCAAGCGCGATGCTAAACAAGAGGGGGTTGCGGTCCTCGTCTTCTGTAATATGGTCCAAAAATTCGCATATCGCGCTTCCGGCAGCCATGCGACCATAGTGTTGCTTGACCGCCTCAAACGCGTGGGCAATATCGCCTTCGCTGAGGGTTTGCAACTCTCGGTTCTCTCGTCGATAAAAGACATAGTGTCCCCACGTCATGGGTTCAAGACTCGCACCAAATTTGCTTTTGGGCCGTCGCGCGCCCTTGGCGACGAGGCGCAGTTTGCCGTAATCGCGCGAAAACAGCACCACGACCTTGCTGCTTTCACTCATGCGAAAACCGCGCAACACCAGTCCATCGGTCTGGCAAATCACGGCGTCTCCAATTCTGTTGGGGAATTGGTGTAGATCATATAAACCGATTCATTCGGATAAATCATGCCGTAGCGTTCTCGGGCAATGCGTTCAATTTCAGCCAAATTGTCTTCCAACAGGGTTGCCTCGCGTTCCAACAACGCATTTTGCTGGCGAATGCTTGCAATTTCCCGTTTCAGTGCGGCAATTTGCTGCTCGCGCACCAAGAGTTGAAAAAACCCACTGTCGCCTGCGGCAATCAAATAAATGGAAAGCACCACCGGCGCAAAGATCAGAAATTTGTTCAGGCGGCCGCGTCCACTGTCCGGCAACACCGCACTTTGTCCGCGATAAAATGAGCGCATGATGCAATCTCCTGTTGTTAGAAGCGGTCAGCCCCAACTCGCCCGCTTTGGGGTGGCGGTGCAGGGGTTGCACGCCTGCCTGTCGGCAGACAGGCGAAGCACAACGTAGTAAAGCTGATGGCTGATAACTGGTAGTTGCCTGTTGTCTGTTACCTCGCCGCACATCTAAAGGCGGGCGGTACCCGCCGGCCTTTACTCCCGATTTAACACGACCATGTCATCGCGGTGAATAACTACCGCGCCGTTGTTTATCTTGAGAATTTGTGCAATTTCCGGCGTTTTTTTTCCGCGAATACGCCGCACGTCATCGGCTCCAAAGCGCGTCAAACCGCGTGCGATTTCAACGCGCTGTTCGGTTTCAACGCCTATGAGTTCGCCAACATCAAACCCCCCAATCACGCGGACGATGCCCGAAGGCAACAAACTTTTGCCCCCGTCGCTCACCGCGGCCGCTGCGCCGTCATCTACGACCACACACCCCTGCTTTCGAGAATGCGCCAGCCACAACCCCCTGCTGTTCAAACTGCGATTGTCCGCCACGAATAACGTACCGCAGTCTGCTCCGTCCAAAATTTCGCGCAAGCCATTTGCTCGTCCATTGGCGATCAACGCCAGCTGTCCACCGTGGATCACGGCTTCGGCGGCCCTGAGTTTGGTGTGCATTCCCCCGCGCCCCAATGCACTGCCCGAAGACCCCGCAGTTGTGTAGAGTTCTTCGGGCACGCCGCGCACAAACCGAATCAATTGCGCGTTGGGATCTCTTGCGGGGTCGTGCGAAAACAACCCATCAACATCGGTCAACAACACGAGAATGTCCGCACCCACCAGATGCGACACGAGCGCAGACAGGCGATCATTCTCGCCGACGGACAATTGCAATTCTTCCACAGCCACACTGTCGTTCTCATTGACAACGGGTACCACGCCATACCGAAACAATAGATCCAATGTATTGCGCGCATTCACATACCGCGTGCGATTGTCCAAATCATCCGATGTCAACAGCACCTGCCCCACTGAAATACCGTGTGCATCAAATGCCTGTTTGTACGCATCCATCACCAATCCCTGCCCCACCGCGGCCGTGGCTTGCAACTCGGACAAACGCCTCGGCCGATTATCCAACCCCAGTCGCCCCATGCCAGCACCTACGGCACCCGATGTCACAATCGCCACCTGTACACCGCGACCTCTCACAGACGCCACATCCGCGGCCAATCGGTCAATCACCGCGAGATTCAATTCATTGCCGCGTGCCGTCACCACTCGCGTGCCCAATTTTACCACCACCCGACGCACGGCGGCAAACAGGGCTTTGCGGTCAATTTCATTTTCTTTTTTGAATGCCATCTCAGCCATTTGCTTTTGCTTTGCTGATACGAATCTGCGGAACGATGTACCTACCTATTCGGTAAGCTAGCAACTGCGTGGCCCTGTCTGCCATGAGCAAGGCGACAGGCAGGAGTTTCGGGGGTAGGACGGGGATTCGTCTATGAACTGCCTGACGCAGTTGCCTGCCTGTCGCGAGCTTTCGGCAGACAGGTACACCACTCCATCTATTCGTCTATTCGCTCTGCTCATGTCAGATCAATTTCAATTTTCGGGCGAACCGGCACCCCGCGTTCTGCAAGATAGGTTTTGACCTCAAAAATGCTGTATTGATTGTAGTGAAAAATCGATGCAGCCAGTGCCGCGCTCGCCTTGCCTTTGGACAGCACGGCATACATATCCTCGGGCGCGCCAGCACCTCCAGACGCCACAATGGGCACATCCACGCGTTGGGCGACCATGCGGTTCAACTCGATATCGTAGCCATCTTTTGTCCCATCTGCATCAATGCTGTTCAAAACGAGTTCACCCGCGCCGCGGCCCACCAACTCTTCAGCCCATTCGAGGACGTCTTTTCCGGTATAGGTGCGCCCCCCATTGATGACCACTTCCCAGCGCATGTCATCGCCGCGATCGGGATTTGATCGCCGAATCGCATCGATGGATCCCACTATCGCCTGCGACCCAAAACTTTCGGCCCCCTGTGTCACAATTTCGGGCGTGTGTATGGCTGCCGAATTGATCGATGCTTTTTCCGCGCCCCCTTCGATAATCGTGCGAATATCTCGATATGTGCGAACGCCTCCGCCAACCGTAAAGGGAATGAACACTTCTTCGGACACGCGGCGCACGAGTTCGCCGACAATCTCGCGCTTCTCAGCCGACGCAGTAATATCGTAAAACACCAGTTCATCCGCACCTTCTGCGTCGTAGCGCCTCGCCAGCGCGATGGGATCGCCCGCGTCTTGATCAGCCGAAAACCTGATCCCGCGCACATTGCGCCCGTTTTTCACATCCAAGCACGGAATAATTCGCTTCGCCAGCACCCTACACATTCTCCGCAAAATTCTTCAAAATTTTTAAGCCAGCATCCTGACTCTTCTCGGGGTGAAATTGCACGCCAAAAGCCCGACCACTTCCGGCAATTGACGCGTAATCGATCCCGTAATCCGTCGTGCCGATCACATCTTCATCGCGCTCAGGGGCGACAAAAAAAGAATGGACAAAATAAAAATAAGATCTATCGGGCACGCCGTCTAACAGCGCGGTCTCTCGCTGCATCCGCACCTCGTTCCATCCAATTTGCGGAACGCGCTGCCCTTCGGGAAAACGCCTCACGGTTCCGGGTAAGACGTTCAACCCTCGGTGACACCCCATTTCTTCACTGTCGGCAAACATCAACTGCAATCCCAAACAGATGCCCAAAAATGGGCGGCCCTCTGCAATGGCCTTTGCAATAGGGGCGATCAACGCCGCTGTTTTCAGATTGTGCATGGCATCGCCAAACGCGCCCACGCCGGGCAGCACAACGCGCTCGGCACAATCGATATCTTCGGGTCGATTCGCGATCACAGCCCTCGCGCCCACGCGTTCAAATGCCTTTTGAACACTCCGCAAATTTCCCATTCCATAGTCAACTATCGCAATCATCTCATTGCCCCAGTGCTCTCGATCGCTCTGTTGCCGCCCAAACCGCTTCCATCAACGCAGCGCGCATCCCCCTCTGCTCTAGCGCGTGCAAGCCCGCTATTGTCGTTCCCCCCGCGGAGGCCACGCGATCTTTCAAAATTGCCGGATGCTCGCCGGTTTCAGCGACCATAAGTGCCGCGCCCAATACGGTCTGCGTTGCGAGTGTCAAAGCCATATCTTTTGATAAACCAGATCGCACCCCGCCATCTGCCAGCGCGTCAATTATAGCGTACACATACCCAGGCCCGCTACCGGCAAGCCCGGTCACGGCATCCATCTGCGATTCCGAAACGACAATGCCCGCGCCCACAGTATCAAACAGAGCGAGTGCCAAACGCAGGTGATCGTCACCTACATGCGTGCCAGCACACACCCCCGAACCCGCGGCATTGACCTGCGCGAGCAGATTGGGCATTGCGCGAATGACGGGCAACGCGCCCAATTCTGCTTCCAATGCCGCAATTTGCACCCCCGCCATAAAGGAAATGATCACCTGATCTCGGTGCAGTAAATCCCGAAATCCCGCAACGGTTTGCTTCCACGACTGCGGTTTTACGCCCAATACCACGATGTCCTGCTGGCCCACCACCTCGCGCGCATCGGCTGCAACGCGGACGCCCAACTCGCGCTTTCTTTGATCCAGCACCTCGGCGACCAGATCCACCGCCGTGATATTTTCAGGCGCGATCTGCCCCGAACGAATCCAACCGGTCATCAGCGCCCCCCCCATATTGCCCGCACCAATCACTGCAATTTTCTCGTTTGTCATAGCGGTTAGCTTTCAGCTTTTAGCGGTCAGCGGTCAGCCCACCCAACCCAAAAACAGTCACGAGTCCCTTCGTCACCCTTCGACGGGCTCAAGGTGCGGCTCAGTGCTCAGTCACGCTGCACCCTGCACTTCTGCACTCCCTAAACATGCGTCAACCAGCCGTATTTGTCTTTTGTTCGCCCTTCCACAATGCCAAAAAAGACTTCCTGAAGTCTCTGCGTGATTTTGCCGCGCGCGCCACAGCCGATTTCAATATGGTCAATGACCGTGATCGGCGTGATTTCTGCCGCGCTGCCCGTAAAAAACACCTCGTCGGCAATGTACAAGGACTCGCGCGGAATGGGCCGCGTTGTCACCGAATAGCCCAACGCTCGGGCGAGTGTAATCACCGAATGGCGCGTAATGCCGGGCAAAATGGACGACCCGGTAGAAGGCGTGTAAATCCGCCCGTTTTTCACCATAAAGATATTCTCGCCACTGCCCTCGCTCACATAGCCCTGTGTATCTAACGCAATGCCTTCGGCATAGCCATCGGTCATCGCTTCCAGTTTGATCAGTTGTGCATTCATGTAATTTGCCCCCACCTTGGCCAGCGACGGCATGGTATTGGGAGCCAAGCGGTTCCACGATGCAAACCGAACCGACACGCCTTTTTCCAGGGCTTCTGGCCCCAGGTACTTGCCCCATTCCCACACGGCAATGACCACTTCAACGGGACAGGGCAGGGGGTTGACGGCCAATTCGCCAAATCCCCGAAACACCACGGGTCTGACATAACACGCCTGCAGGTCGTTCAGGCGAATCGTCTCCAAAATGGCGTCTTCCAGTTCATCTCGGCTATACGGAATCTCCATGCGGTAAATTTTGGCCGAATCGCAAAGTCTGTTCACGTGATCGCGCAGCCTGAAACACGCCGGCCCTTTGGCGGTGCGATAACAGCGTATCCCTTCAAAAACACTCGAACCGTAGTGTACCACATGGGATAGAACGTGAATTTTGGCATCGTCCCAATTCACAAAATTTCCGTTAAACCAGATCTTATCCGACTGCGGAATGGGCATCGGAAATCCCTTTCTATAAAGTGGGGCTTGTTTCGACTGCCGTTCTTCCCCGATCCAAATCAGTCACCGCGTTCTCTTGCCCAGCGCGCGGCAAATCCGCTCAAATCCATCTATGGATAGGGTTTCCGGACGCGCGCGACCATCGATGTCGGCTTCCCTCAGCATCTCGTCATCCACCAGACCCGCAAGGGCATTACGCACCATTTTTCGCCGCTGCTGAAACGCGGCGCGCACAACGCCAAACAAACGCCTTTCATCTGCAATATCATAAGCAGAAGTCGCTTCAAAATCCAGCATCAACACAGACGAATGCACGCTGGGCGCGGGAAAAAAATGCGTGGGCGGCAGATCAAACAACCGCTTTGCCGCGCACCGTACCTGCGTCACAATGGACAATACACCATAGGATCTATTTCCCGGTCGTGCGATCATGCGTTGTCCCACCTCGCGCTGTACTGTAATCACCGCGCGTTTCCACACCTTGCGCGCATCTGTAATCTGCCTGATGAGCGCGCCCGTAATGCGATAGGGCAAGTTGCCCACCAAAATCGCCTTTTCTCTGTTTGAAGTTTCGACAAGCGCGGGCATATTGACCTTCAGGACATCATCGGATACAATTTTTAATCGCGAACCGAATCGCGCGGACAGCGTGCTGCACAACGCGCGGTCGATCTCGATGGCGATCACTTGATCTGCCCGCTCAACCAAAAGGCCAGTCAGTGCCCCTCGGCCGGGGCCAATTTCTATGACCAGGTCCTCTTTACCTATCTGTGCAGCATCTACAATCCGCGCAGCAGACGCGCCCTCCGTGAGAAAATGCTGCCCCAATCTCTTTCTCGATTTCACGATGTCAATCCAAACAAGGTCTGGGCATTTTGCATGGTCTGCCGGCACACCGTTTCAAAATCTCCCCATCCCGCATCGGCCAAGCACTCGGCGACATAACGCAGATAGGCTGGCTCATTGCGCTTGCCGCGCTTTGGCATAGGCGCCAGAAATGGACAATCGGTCTCCAAAATCAACCGCTCAACGGGCACGCCCAATGCGACCTGCAATGCGCCCGAATTTTTATAGGTCACAATGCCGCCAAACCCGATGTGAAAGTTGAGATCAACCGCGCGACGGGCTTCCTGCGCATTCCCGCCAAAACAGTGCATCGCACCACCCACTTCTGATCCGCCTTCTTCCTCCAATACGTCTAACACATGCGTTTCCGCAGCCCGACTGTGGATAATCAGCGGCAAGCCTATGTCCCGAGCCAGACGAATATGTGCCCGAAATGCCCGTTCCTGAACTTCGCGCGGCGCGTAATCGCGATAAAAATCCAGCCCTGTCTCTCCAACTGCAACGACCCTGCGATGCTTCAAAAGCGCGGGCAATTTTTTCATCGCCGCCCCATCCGCCTTTCCAGCATCTGCCGGATGAAATCCCGCCGAGGCAAACACATCAGGATATGCCTCGGCATGGGCTATGGCGGCGCGGCTCGTCTCCAGATTTGTGCCCACATTCACGATCTGTCCCACTCCTGCGACGTGCGCTCGCGCGAGAAGATCGTCCAAATCATGCCGAAACTGTGGAAACATCAAATGCGCGTGTGAGTCGATAAGCATTGCGAAATATCCCATGTGTGCGTTACCAATCTACGGATAAACATCCTTCAACCGCTGCAACTATCGCGATAAGCGCACAAACTCATCTATCTGATGATGGCACGCAAAGTACCTCTGTCCAATTCCTTATGGTTGGGAACAACAACCTGAGCAAAAGGATCATCTCGGCGCAAAATCAGATGACTCCCCTGCTGTCGCTTCAGATAAAACCCAACTTTGCCAAGTGCTTTAACGCAGTCTCTCCCTGAAATCCTAGGCAATCTGCTCATACGGCTACGACCAATGCCTCAAAGTGTTCTTTGGGAACGGGCAGTCCATCTTCCTCGAGAGAAACAACATATCCCTCAATAGCCTCTTTGATATTGGCGATGGCTTCTCGTTTCGTTTTTCCCTGACTGATGCACCCGCGCAAGCTCGGGCATTCAGCGACCCAATAGCCATCTTCGCCCGGATAAATAACTACTTGTCTCATTTCGTGGATCTCGTCTCTCACCTCTTTGCATCTCACCGCGGTTACCGAACCTCGGCGCCATCGCTGATCTCGCTGTCCGGTGCTAAGAGCGCGAGGCCGCGATCATCGGCAGCGGCCAAAAGCATGCCTTGGGATTCCACGCCGCGAATGGTCGCGGGTTGCAAATTGGCAACCACCACGACCTGCCGCCCGATGAGGGCATGGGTTTCGTAATGCTCGGCAATGCCGGCAACGAGTTGGCGTTTTTCATCGTTCAAACGAACTTGCAAACGCAGCAAGCGATCTGCCCCTTTTACGCGCTCGGCGGCTTCAATGCGCGCCACGCGCAATTTGAGCTTCTGAAATTCGTCAAAAGAAATCACGTCTTCTTTTGATTTTTTTTTCTTCACATCGACCTCCTCAAGACGCGGGAACACTGGATCCCCAGGCGCGACCCGCAAATGGGCGTCCAGACCGCCCCAGGTTTTCAAATCGTCCAAATGAACATCTTCGGGCGATCCCGTCGCGCCGAGTTGTTGCCAAATCTCTCGCGCTTTTGAAGGGATCACCGGGAACAACAAGACAGCCAGGTGCCGCATAGTTTCCAGCAGCGCGTAAAGGGTCACCTCGAGTTCGGCCCTTTTGCTTTTGTCTTTCGCCAAATTCCAGGGTGCCTGCACTTCAACAAATCGGTTGGCTTCGCGCACCAAGTGCCAGATCGCGTTCAGCACGGCATTGGGATTCATCGCATCGATGGCTTCGCCCACCGCGTTGCGCGTCTCATCTGCTCGCGCTTTCAATGCGTTGAGCACCGCGTGATCGCGGTCGATGTCTGGCACAATTCCCTCCAGATATCGCGCGACCATGATCACCGAGCGATTGAGCAAATTGCCCAACTCATTCGCCAACTCAGTATTGTAACGCTGGACAAAAGCCTCCTCACTAAAATGGCTATCTTGCCCCAGGGTCATGTCGCGCACCAAAAAATACCGAAGCGCGTCCACGCCGTATTTGTCAGCTAGGGCCAGTGGTCGGATCGTATTGCCCAGGGACTTCCCCATCTTTGTTTCATCGACGAGCCAAAAGCCATGTCCCATGACCGTTTCCGGGAGTGGCACGCCTATCGCCTTGAGCATCGTGGGCCAATACACGCAGTGCGTGGTCAAAATGTCTTTGCCAATCAGATGGCACGACGCAGGCCACCAGTGTGCAAAGCGCGCCTCATCCGCGAGATAGCCCGGTGCCGTGATATAGTTGATCAGGGCATCAAACCACACATAACACACGTAATCGTCATCAAAAGGAAGCGGAATCCCCCAGGCCAAGCGCGACTTGGGTCGGGAAATACACAGATCGCCCAAGGGTTGACGCAAAAATCCGAGAATCTCGTTGCGGCGCTTTTCCGGTCGGATAAAATTGGGATGCGTTTTGATGTATTCAATGAGCCAGTCCTGATATTTGCTCATCCTAAAAAAGTAATTCTTTTCCGATATCTTCACCGTGGGTCGCCCGCAATCCGGACAATTGCCATCGATCAAGTCCTTCTCCGTCCAGAATCGCTCGTCGGGTATGCAATACCATCCCTCATAATTGTCGGCATAAATCTCGCCCGCATCGTAAATGCGTTGCAAAATTTCGGTGACAACGCGCGTGTGCCGCGCTTCGGTTGTGCGAATAAAATCGTCATGAGAGATATTCAATACCCGCCACAAATCCCGAAACCGCACCACCATTTCATCCGCATGTGCCTGCGGCAATAGATTGCGTTTTTTGGCCGCCTCATCCACTTTCTGCCCGTGCTCGTCGGTACCGGTCAAAAACAGCACATCATCGCCGATCAACCGATGAAAGCGCGCCAGCACATCGGCCATGATCGTCGTGTACGCATGGCCGATGTGGAGTTCATCGTTGACATAGTAAATCGGTGTGGAAATATAAAATGTGCCCATTGTTTTGTATCCCTTCAAAAGGTCCGAAACGGTGCAAAATCGCGAATGCTGTTCATCTGCCGCCAAAGCGAGATCAGCCCCAGGTTCATGTTCACATTGCGGTGATTCATTTCTCGCAGGGATTCGATCTTTTTCACCGTTGCCGCGAGGTGATCGAGATCAAAAACCTCTGCCAATCGCCTGACCTTGTCCTCCTGCGCGACATTGCCCATCAACTCGGCCCGACCGTATTGCAACAACAGCGCGTCCCTCAGCCAGACCTCTGCACCTGCCAAAATATCCAATGCCTCTTGTCGGTCGAGTTTTGCAAGGGCTTCAAACGTGCGCTCGTCCTGGCCCCACAGCAGAGCATCCAAAAACCGAAACGAACGATCCTGCCTGTCTGCAACATGTCCTTCGGTCATGTCCAATGCCCGCCGAAAGTTGCCCCCACACGTGCGCGCAATAAAATCTGCCGTTGTTTCGTCAATGCCCTTTGCCGCCAACTCCGCGCGGATATCCTGGGGCGGAAGCGCGGGAAATTTCACAAACTGACACCGCGACACAATGGTTGGCAACAAGGCATCAACATGGGATGCAACCAAAATCATCAGCGACCGAACAGGCGGTTCTTCCAGCGTTTTTAACATGGCGTTGACCGCCTCCGCGCGCATGCGATCCGCATGCAAGATAAGGGACGTGCGCCAGCCGCCTGCAAACGCACGGTGCGTAAACTGCCGCTGCATCTGCCGAACGCGATCAATTGCAATCGTCGCATGGTCATCGGGCAATGGATAGCGATACGGCGATTGCCACACTTGAAGCAACGCCATTTGCCTAGCGTCCTCTTTCACGCTCAAAGAAAAGGGAAAGAGCATCGCGCTGTCTGGGTGATTGAGATTTGCCACCTTGCGACAGGCCGCGCAACGCCCACATGCAACAGCACCATCCGCCCGGCAGTGCAATGCCCGCACAAACTCCAATGCTGCTGCCACCGCGCCCGTGCCAGACGTGCCCAAAAACAACAATGCGTGCGGAATCCTATCCTTTTCGATCAACTCGGTCAAAATCCGAATTGATCGCGCTTGTCCAATCACCCGTTTCAACATTGCCTCTCCATGATGAAAAGCCGCCGGAACGGAACATTCCAACGGCTTTTAAGTGTCAAAAGACTCAAATGATCCGCTATCCATGCACTCGCCCACACGGGGAATGTACAACGCGCGCAATCCGTACAACGACGGGCATCGACATTTGCATTGCAGGCGAAAAGAACAACATGGAACGGCTCCAGAATCAAAAGGGTACATCGCAACGCGGTGAAACATAATATGCCTTATCCATCCATTTGTCAAGACTTTATTCTTCAAGTGCAACCACCACCGCGTAATCATTGAAGCCTTGGCTTGAAGGCGAAAGGATGAGGTTGACGTGTTCAAGCCGCTCGAAGCCCACAAACGCCTCAAAGGGAATGGGGCGTTTTTTTTTGTTGTCGATTCTCCCATCTCACTTGGATGAACCGGAGAGAGTTTTTCATGCTCCATTCCTTTTACACTTGCAAACACCAGTCGTAGGGGCCGGGGCCTGTATGGCAAATCATCTCGGCGATGTGTCGGCGCATGGCCGCGATGCGCGGTTGGTATTCGAGAAAGTGCGCGAGGTTTTGCATCTCGCCCGAGTCGGTTTGCAGATCGTACAACTTTTAGCATCCTGCCTTTCTATCTCGCGTCTATCCACCAGTGAAGGATGTTGGTCTGGCTCTTTTCATACGCGTGCGATGCCTGTATCAGCAACCGTCTCCGCTTGTGGGGATTCAGTGAACCGACCACGATGCTGTTCGAATACGCTCCGGTCCCCGCCTCGCGCATCCTTAAGTAGATGCCGTCATCCCAGGCAAGACCATCTCGTGAAGAATACAGAACAAAGTGACCCTTCTCCTCTGCCTCACCGTAATGTCCACTCCGTCCGGACATGAAATAACAGCCGTTTAGCAAGGCCAACTGGGGATTCCGGATCTTCTTTCGAAAGTGTGCGATCTTCGGGTCGGACCAGGTGCGACCTCCGTCGTCGCTCACCACATAGTCCATCGTGTGCTCAGCGTCCTTGTTGTATATATAGACGACGATGCTTCCGGAATCGAGCATCCCCATGGTTCCGTACGATTTCCCGGCAGTGTCAAAGGGAAGTTCACTGCGCTTTGAGAATGTCCGGCCGCGGTCGTTGCTCACGTACAACTGATACACGTGTTCGTCCTTGTTGCCCAAGAATTTGATCTCATTGTCGTTCTTGAAGTGGAGTGCGAGTATCTCTCCGTTGTAATACCGTGCATCGTAGAGCCTCCCCCGATTGTCGCACAGTTCATACGGCTCACTCCACGTGTATCCTCCGTCGGTACTGATGATGTAAGTCGGCACCTGAAAACGCCTCCAAATGTCGTCGTTCGCGATGTTACACACGAGAAAAAAGAGGACGATTTCACCCTTGTCTGTCAGGACCGCTTTCTCGCAGAAGGCAGAAAATTTCTCGGTGTTCGGCCCTCCCGCTTGCCCCGCGTTGAACAGGTTCTTTGAATAGGCAAGCTCGTTCTTCTCGCCCCACGTTTCGCCGCCGTCAAGAGAACGCTTGTATTCCATCCATCCCACGGCCGAGTGACCTTTGTTGCCATCGGAGCAGTTGGGATAAAAGGCGAGGAGCTTCCCGTCTTCATACTCGACGAGTGCGTGCCCGAGATTTCCGCTTCTTCCCGTCTGGGCGTGATCGACGAAGAGAATCCCATCGTTCGGCGGGTTTTTCGGGGTAACCTCGTAATTTGCTTTGTTTGGATTCGCGTCCATAAGTGTCTCCTTCTTCTGTTGCGGTTGACTTTTCGAACGGCGGTTATCGGAGTTAAGTGCCTTTGTAGATTCTGGAGGAGTACATTTCGAAGCCTTCAGGGCCGGGGTAGCCGTCGAAGAGGCTGCATTCGGGTACATTACCGGGGGCACCATTTTTGAGCCAGTTGATGAAGATGGGGTCGGCTTTGCGGTGCTCGAGTTCGGCGAGGCCATTGGTGTGAAGGCTCTGAACGCGAGCGGGATTTTCAGAAGTGATATTGTCCAGAGATCCGTAGGGAGTGAGGATGCTGTCTTGGGGGTTGGGGTGCCATTCGAGATAGCCTTCTCGATCGAAGACAGTAAAGTAGCCGCGTTGAAGATGTTTCATCGCTTTGCCGCGAGCCACGCCTGCCAGAGCGATTTCGCGGTTGCCCAGGCTGTTTTTACGTGCAGCGTTGAGGATGTCGTAGCTTTCGATATCATCGGGAATAGGCGCGCCTGCTAAGTTGGCGATGGTGGCGAAGAAATCTTGCGGTTGGAAGATGGCGGAACTGCGACCGCTGTCTCCTTCGGGTGTTTTGATGAAGAGCGGGATGTGGATTTCTTGTTCACGAACGGGTGCGCCTTTGCCAAATTTACCGCGTTCTCCCACGTTGGTGCCGTGATCGCCTGCAACGATGATCGCAGTGTTTTTGGACAGGCCTGTGGCTCCGAATGCTTCGAGGAAGCGGCCAAAGCAGTGGTCCATCCAGGTGACTTTGGCTGCATAACTCGCTTTGATGCGGGCTTTGGCTTCGTTGGGGAGGTCGGGATTGCTGCGGGTTTGCTTCCCTCCCTTGAATGTGCGAGGATCGATCCGACCATCATAGCCAGGGGTTTTGTCGTATTTGAGCATAAATTCGGGCGGTACGTCCCAGGGTTCGTGGGGGTCAAAGCAGTCGATCCAAAGAAAGAAATTTTCTCGGTTTTTATTGTCGCGTAAGAAGTTAGCTGCTGTGTTAAAGAGTCTGGCGCAGTTCCAGTCGTCTAAGTTGTCGCGGCCACGGTTGGTGCGGGTATATTGAATGATTGGTATTGGGAGTTCGTCTTCAAGGAGGTCAAAGATCTGATCTTTTGCCCAGTTGCTAGGCCATTTGGCTTCGTCATTCATCCAGGAACGATCGACCTCGGCACCGCGAATGAAGGTCCAGGTGTGGAATGGGTAGTCAAAGGCATGACCCCCGTTGACGAGGTGGGGTGTATCGTGCAAGAGTTGAGTCGCGTAGCCTGCTTCGCCAAGGACAGATGGCAACGCGTTGGTGTTGAAGGGCAGTGGCTTCCAGGCGTGAAACGGACTGCCGTATTTGCCGGTCATGACATCGGTGCGATAGGGGATGGTGGGAAAGCTTGCTGAGAAGGCGCGATCGAAACACCAAGATTGTGAGGCTAAGCGGTTGAGGTTGGGTGTTTCGATCCAGTCATTGCCGTTGGTGCCGATATAGTCGTAGCGCATGGTGTCGATGAGTAAGAGAATGATGTTCATTGTAAACCTCTGAGGGCGAATGGGCGAATGGACGAATCGACAAATTAAGGGGGCTATTATAACGCGATACTTTCCAGCGCATTTGATCAAACATGATGAATGCGAGAATTTTAGGCCATTGTTTCGCAGATACGGTAAAGTTTGACATACTCAAAAAAAAATAAAAATATCTGCGGATTGACTATCCCGGCTAGATTCAGGAAAACGCAGAGCAGTTGCTCGCCTAGGAAAAGCGGCTAAGGGTTCGCCACTCGCCGACCGAGTTGCGCGGGTCGCAAGCAATGATGGGATTGACATGTTCAAGCCGCTCAAAGTCCGCAAACGCCTTGAAGGGAATGGGGCATTTTTTTCTTTATTGATTCTCTCATCTCGTTAGTCCTCCAATGCAATATTGAAAACGACTCTCAAAAAATAACGAGAGGCGATTGATGGTCAAGCGGTAATACTGTGTTGTCGGATAACGAGCAATTGTGGTTTGTTGTGCTATTCGCGCCTATGCCTGCAAACACCCGTCGTTGGAACCATCGCGTTGGGCATTCGATCAACTCCCGAACCACAAATTCCACAGCGCGATTTGCATGTGCGAAACGCGGTGCCGATCAATTTGGATACGCAATCCCGTAATGTATGACAGAATACATTGCCATGAACAGAAGGTGCTGATTGTGCCATGCGGATGCTTGACAAAAAATGCAAAATCTCCTATTTTAATCGCACATATTTGAAAATGGAATTTACAATTATCGCCTTGTCGCGTACTGTGGAAAATGGATTGAACATGAACGCAACCCATCGAACATCCTCACAACTGAGAAAGGGTCCTGCCCGGGTGACAGGTGATCTGACACCGGGCAGTGCCATTGGGATAATGCGTACATCCGCTGTGGAAACGCTCGTGGGGGGTTGTCTGTCTTAAACGATATACTTTTTGTATGATGACACACCGCCCGGCGTTTGTCGCGGCGGTTTTTTTGTTTTTTTCCCTGCGTGGGCAGGAGAGTGCCCTCTCACGTCTTGTATCTTGCAATGATGATTGGGCAACCACAAGGGTTGCCCCTACCTGGACAGACTGTCCTGACCCTGGAAGGGGAAGGAACTACTTGGGGTTGGGGGGCCTTCTCACTTCTCGCATCTCACATTTTACCGCATACCAAGGAGTTTTTAATGTTCAAAAAAGTGGATGCCCATGTGCGTTTTCCCAAAGAGGAAGAAAAAGTGCTCGCTTTCTGGGATGAAATCAACGCATTCGAACAATCGCTCAAAATCCGAAAAAACAATGACGAATACGTCTTTTACGACGGCCCGCCGTTTGCAACGGGCCTGCCACACTACGGACATTTGCTGGCCGGTACCATCAAAGACGTGATCCCGCGCTATCAAACCATGAACGGCAAATACGTCGACCGCGCGTTTGGATGGGACTGTCACGGATTGCCCGTGGAATACGAACTCAGCCAGGAATTGGGCTTGAACAGCAAGCGCGAAATCGAAGCTTATGGCATTGCAGCCTACAACGAAGCGTGCCGAGGCATTGTCTTGCGATATACTGCCGAGTGGCGGCAATTTGTCAAACGCATCGGGCGCTGGGTCGATTTTGAAAATGGCTACCGCACGATGGACCGCGACTACATGGAATCGATCTGGTGGGTATTCAAACAGCTTTGGGACAAGGGATTGATCTACGAAGGGCACAAAGTTCTGCCCTATTGTCCCCAAGATGCCACGCCCCTGTCCAATTTTGAAGCCAATCTGGGATATAAAGACGTACAGGACCCGTCCATCACCGTAGCCTTCAAACTCAAAGGCGAACTCGAGACCTATCTTCTGGCATGGACGACGACGCCGTGGACCCTGCCGTCCAATCTGGCACTGACCGTGCACGAAGACGTGGACTACGTCTATGTCAAAGATGAGAACGTCACTTACGTTCTCGCGGCCGCGCGCGCAGAGACGTATTATCCCGACGCAAAACCCGAAATCGTCAAAACGGTCAAGGGAAAAGACCTGCTCGGCCTGCAATACAAACCGCTGTTTCCCTATTTTGAAACCCTGCGGAACCAAGGCGCGTTCCGCGTCATCACAGCCGAATTTGTCACCACCGAAGACGGCACGGGCATCGTCCATACCGCGCCCGGCTTTGGCGAAGACGACGCCAAAGCCGCGCGCATGCACGGCGTCCCCGCGGTGTGCCCCATTGACGCGGAATGCCGCTTCACCGCTGACGTTGGCGACTACGAAAACCGCTTTGTCAAAGACTGCGACAACGACATCGTGAAACGCCTGCAAGCAGAGGGCAAGCTCGTACACCGCGCCACGCATCACCACAGCTATCCCCACTGCTGGCGGTGTGAGTCACCCCTCATCTACAGAGCCATCTCAACGTGGTTTGTCGATATCGAAAAGATCAAAGACAAAATGCTCCGTGCCAACGCGCAAATCCACTGGGTGCCCGAACACATCAAAGACGGGCGCTTTGGCAAGTGGCTGGCAGGCGCGCGGGATTGGGCCATTTCCCGCAATCGCTATTGGGGTTGCCCGCTTCCCCTGTGGCGAAACGAAGAAACCGGCGAAACCCTGTGTGTGGGATCCATTGGCGAACTCGAAGAACGCACCGGCGGAAAATTTGACGACATCCACAAACACTTTATGGATCCCGTCATCATCAAAGGCGAAACCGGGCCCCTTAGGCGCGTGCCCGAAGTCCTCGACTGCTGGTTTGAAAGCGGCTCAATGCCCTATGCACAACGCCATTATCCGTTTGAAAACAAAGACTGGCTGGACGCGCATTTTCCCGCCGATTTTATCGCCGAGGGGTTAGACCAAACGCGCGGGTGGTTTTACACCCTCGTCGTGCTCGGTGCTGCCCTTTTTGACCGGCCTCCGTTTAAAAACGTCGTGGTCAACGGCATGATCTTGGCCGAAGATGGGCGCAAAATGTCCAAGCGATTGAAAAATTATCCCGATCCTCTGCACATTATGAACACCTATGGTGCAGATGCCCTGCGCCTCAACATGCTCTCGTCACCTGTGGTGCGCGGCGAAGACCTCGCCTTCTCGGAAAGACGCGTTCAAAAGACAATGCGCAGCGTCATTCTGCCCTTGTGGCATGCGTATAGCTTTCTCGTCACCTACGCGCGGACAGACAACTGGCAGCCCGTGTCTGAGCGGTCAGACCATCCGCTCGACCGCTGGATTCGCGCCCGCTTAAACCATCTGGTGCGCGATATTCGCCGCGGTCTGGACCGCTGTCATCTGCAAACCTCGGCCGCGCGATTTGCAACCTTTATTGACGACATGACCAACTGGTATATCCGACGCAGCCGACGGCGATTCTGGAAAAGCGACAATGACAGCGACAAACTGTCTGCTTATGCCACGCTCTACCACGTGCTGTTGACCCTCGTCAAAGCACTCGCCCCTTTCGCGCCATTTGTCACGGAAACCATCTACCGGAATTTGCGCGCGAGCAACGCGCCCGCATCCGTTCATCTGTGTGATTATCCCAACGTGATCGAAGCCGACCTCAACGAAAAACTCGAACAGCAGATGGCGCGCACGCGAACCGCGGTCGGATTGGGCAGGTACTTGCGTAGCCAAGCCAATGCCAAAACCCGACATCCCCTGCGCCAAGTCATTCTCATGTCTTTGCACGACGATGTGCGCGCAGATCTCGAGGCATTGCAAGACATTGTCGCGGATGAATTAAATGTGAAACGCGTGGAGATTCGCGCAAACGAAGAGGAAGTCGTGACCCTCTCTGCAAAAGCCAACTTCAGAGTGCTGGGGCCGCGCCTAGGCAAAAACATGAAAGTGGCCGCAGGGAAAATTGCCCGCCTCACCTTTGAAGAAATCCAATCCCTGCGCGCAGGCCACGCGCACAGATTGGAATTGGATGGCGGCGATGTCTTAGAACTCACCGCGGACGATATCCTCATCCAGCGAAAAGAAAAAGAAGGGATGGCCGTGGCCAATGAAGGAGATATTACAGTGGCTCTGGATTTGAATAGTGATGAAAATCTGGCACGCGAAGGTCAAGCGCGCGAGATCGTCCACGTCATTCAAAACATCCGCAAGGAGAAGGGATTGGATGTTTCCGATCGGATCAAAGTGACATACAGCGCGCCCGATGCGCTGCGTCCTGCGCTCGATCAGTTCCAAGACTACATCATGGGTGAGACGCTTTGCATATCATGGGTTCGCGCAGACGAAGTGGCGGGAAATGCCCTTGACATTGAAGGCCATCCAGTGACGTTTAAACTTGAAAAAGCCGGTGCATCGCCTTAAGGGACAAAAAATGAGGCGAGCCACATGGCTCGCCTCATTCATGCGTAAATTTCCCTGCGTTTTGAGAAGTCATTTTCTGCTTTTGTACAAACCCAAAATACCCGTAGCGATCAACGCACTCGCGGCCGGGGCTGCCATATCTAGCCCCAACCAGAACCCCTCCTTCCACTCGATACTCTCAGTGCCGAACAGGTCATCCACCACCATCACTTGCCGCTTGTTTTTCGTAAAAACCTGCGTCCCATCCATCACCCATTTCGCCGCCACACCAATCGCGAGCACAAACGCAATGAGGCTGACGATTTTCCACATGGCTCACTCCCCGAATATCCGTTATTTTGGGAATGCCCTTGCCCATTTGTTCGCGCTAATAAAACACGTGTAATTGCAACGCGTACCGCGAAGAGCGAAATGTTTCTGTATCGAGCACGCGATATTCGGGTCGAAACTCAATTTGCGGCGTCAGAAACATCTGCACACCAAACACGGCTTGCCGCGTCGTCAAATCGAGATGGCTCTCTGACGCGCGGCGATGCGTCGTCTCGCCGCGTTCCCCCCGCGCAAACAAAAGCAATCCGGGCATGGCTTGAAAAGAAACATCGAGCGAAGCGGTTTTTGTCTTGCGAGCACCATCCTTATCAGACAAGACATATTCGACCATGACAGCGACCATGTCCTGCAACCCAATACCGCCAAAAATGTTCGTCATCAGAAAATCGCCATTTTTGAGCCAAGATCCCCCCAAATAAATATTCACCTTTTGTTCAACCAACCTGGGCCACAAAACCACGCGACCCAAAAATGACGGCTTATCGCGATCTTCGATCAAAGATACCAAAGTGCCATCGGCGTCTCGCACGGTATTTTCAGAGAGTGCATGCGCGCGATAAACACCTGCGGTCAGCGACAGCCACAACGCTTTATAGTAATGCACCTCGGCGCCATACTCTGCGTAATTGGGCGCGATGAGCGACACGGCCCCGGCAACATCTGGCGTTTGCCGCACCAGCATCGTATGATCGTCATACCGCATGCCAATGGATGGCTGAAAATGCCCCGCGCGCAACGCAGGCCAGTTGTAATTGGGCTGATAAATCACCGACGCGGTCCACGCGCGCTGTCCATCGTATTTCTCGGGGCCAAAATTATACGATCCTTCGATCTTCAGGGCATTTGAGGGTCGAACAACGCCATAAAGCGCGGCCTGCATCGGAAACACCCGACGCTCGGCATCGGGCGATACATGCGACCGCGCCATTTGCCCGCGCAAATCCGCACCCATCAGCAGCAGGCCATCGGCATAAGCGGTCTTGCCCGGCAAAACGTAATTGGGCGCCAGCAACCCCACGCCATCCATCGAATACTGCCCCAACTCATCCCGCTGTGCCCCGCCCTGTGTGCTGATGTGGCAGTTGATACACCGATTGCCCGTGAGCAATGCAAATTGTGAGAGCCCCTCGGCCTGCCCTACCCATCCCATCCCCATCGAGATCATCCACCCCAACAATCGAAACCACGTTGTATTGGTCACGTTTCAATCCCCTGTTTTTATCACGCATTGAAAGGAGGATCGATTAACAAGACCCTCTTTGCGGGAGGGGACAGATATGGTTTATCTCTTTCCACACCGCGCACGCCTCGCCCACTTTGCCGAGAACCCGCCCCACCCGCAATTGAAGTCACAAAATGGATTTCGCTATCGGGTGAGATCTGCGTCCGCAAACCTTCCTCGGTGACAATGCCATCGATGGCAACGGCCAACCCCGGCGCGATCCGGTAATTTTCATAAACCACGCGATCTTTGATACCGGGGAATTGTGCGTCTAAGTTTTCGATCACCTCGCGCAATGTCTTGCCATCGACGATCACTTTTTCCCGGCCATCGGTCAATTGCCGCATCAGCGACGGAATCCACACTTCGGGCATGTCCAAAACTCCTGTTTCAAGAATCCGTGAGCAGTTACCCCGCCTAACCCTACCGTTCAAGCAGGCCCTTCGCGCCACTCGGGGTTGTCAGGTGAGTATGATGCAGGGTCGCAGAGACGCAAAGCCCCCCCGCCGCCCCATCCAAAAACACGGGGGGGCGGCGGGGCTACTGACCGTCCTGACCCTGGAAGGGGGAAGGAACTACGGACTTATGCCGCGCCATGCCCACCGTTTTTCTCCCACATGGCACACAACACGCGCGGCGGCGACATGGGCAACTCGGTCAGGCGCAGCCCAACCGCATCGTAAATGGCATTGGCGACCGCTGCTGTGGGGGGCACAATTGGAACCTCTCCCACCCCGCGCACCCCATAAGGATGCCCCGGATTGGGCACCTCGACAATATGCGTCTCAATCATGGGCAAATCCAAACACGTCGGCATGCGATAATCGAGCAAACTGTCGTTCCGCAAGATGCCATTTTCATCATAGACATACTCTTCGTTGAGTGCCCACCCTATCGCCTGCGCCACGCCGCCCTGCATCTGCCCTTCAACATAAGGCGGATAAATCGCTTTCCCGGCATCTTGAAAAATCGACGCGCGCAAAATATCGACTTTGCCCGTGTCCGGATCGACTTCCACATCCACAATCGCCACAGCATACGCCCCCCCAACACCTGTGGGCTTTGCCGTGGCCCGCCCCATCACCGGCCCGCCCGTGGAATCGAGCCTGGCGGCCAGATCCTTAAATGTGATCGATTTGGATGGATCGGATTTCGACCTGAACACCCCTTGGTCAAACTCGATATCATCCTCTGAAATTTCCCACATCATCGCCGCGCGCGCCCTCATCTGTTCTTTGATATCCTGCGCGCACTTGTAGGCCGCCCAACCCGTTGCAAAGGTCGTGCGCGACCCCCCGGTCACGCCCGTATAGCCAATCGAATCCGTATCGCCCACCTGCGGGCGAATCTGCTGTTCGGAAATGCCCAACACTTCGGCCATCTGCATGGCGACCGACGTGCGCGTGCCGCCGATATCGGTTGACCCCTCCACCAAATTGATCGTGCCATCGTCATTTACACTCGCCGCCGCACTCGACACGCCGCCCCCATTGCCCCAAAAGCCAGACGCCACCCCGCGCCCGCGATATTTGCCATTGAGTACGGTCTGATAGTGGTCGGATGAAAACGCGGCGCGCACGCATTCTTCGTGTCCAATGCGCTTATTCACCGGCCCATCGGCCCTGCGCGTGCCTTCTTTTGCCGAGTTGTCCAGGCGAAAAGCCAGCGGGTCGATCCCCAATTTTTTGGCAATTTCATCGACAACGGTCTCAACGGCAAAGGCCGCATTGGTCGTGCCCGGCGCGCGATAAGCCGATGTGGAAGGCTTGTTGACCACCACATCATACCCATCGACCATGACGTGCGGGATGACATAAGGCGCCAACATATTGCGCGCGCCCGCGCCCACAGGGCTGCCAGAAAAAGCCCCCGCCTCATAGACCAGTTCGCTTTCCGCGGCGACGAGCTTGCCATCTTGGGTCGCGCCCATTTTCACGCGAATCCACGACCCCGATGTCGGACCCGTGGCCTGCATGACTTCGGTTCGGGTCATGATCATTTTTACGGGATGTCCGGTTTTTCTCGACAACAGGGCTGCAATCGGCTCCAAATACGCCTTGATCTTGCCCCCAAAGCCGCCGCCAATTTCGAGGGGGACAACCTTGATTTGCGACACGGGAATACCCAAAATTTTCGCGGTCTGATCCCGCACGCCAAACGCGCCCTGATTGCTGCACCATATTGTCACCAGACCATCGGCATTCCACAACACCGTGGCATTTTGCGGTTCAATATAGCCCTGATGCACCATATCCGTGCGAAATTCGCGCTCGACAATAACATCGGCTTCGGCAAATCCCTGCGCCACATTGCCCAATTCCGTGCGGAAATGAGACGCCACATTGCTGAAGTTATCGCTCTTCTCGCCCATCGAATTGGTTCTTTGATCTTCGTGTACCAGTGGCGCGTCGTCCTTCCTCGCTTCCAAAACATCTAGCACATGGGGCAGCACCTCGTATTCGACCGCGATCAGATCGAGGGCTTCTTCGGCAATGTGGACATTGGTCGCTGCCACAGCCGCGACGGGATACCCCTGATAGAGCACCTTTTCGCGCGCAAGCACAGCCGCGCACATGTCCTTAATCCGCACCACCTCCTCGCCCAAATCCGCCAACTGCTCCTCGGCATTTCGCGCCAAATCCCGCCCCGTGACCACCGCGCGCACGCCCTCAAGGGCCTCGGCCTTGCTCGTATCAAGGGATTTGATCCGAGCGTGTGCATGCGGGCTTCGCAAGACTTTGGCATAGAGCATATCGGGCAAATTGAGATCGGTGCCGTAAATCGCTCTGCCCGTCACCTTGTCCGTGCCATCGTGTCGCACGGGCCGCGACCCCACGACCTTGTAATCCGTTATGCCCAGATAGTCTTCTCGTTGTGTCGCCATTCTTCCTCCTTGAAATTTGTTTGTGTCAGAACTACTTTCTTATTTAAATTTTACGCTCTACCAGAACCGAGATAGTCTGCAATGTGGAGTTCCTCATTGATATCGCACTTGTCAGCATCCCATAAGAGTGTCGTGCGGCTTTGATCGATCTCGTACTTTTCGCGTTCATCGGAAGATGCGTGATAGAGCGTTGGAATCCATTGCAGGGGCATGGAAAGAATGCGTCCATCCGTTAATTCGAGATGGATATACACATCGTCAAAACGCACCTGATGAATACAGGCATCTTGAGGAAAGGTATATGCAGAAGCCGGATATGGGATATCATACCATTTCACTTCAATCCGTTCTTCAGTTTGTTCTACCTCTGTATTCATATCATGCCTCCCATAAAAACGCTTGATTTTGTTCAATAATCTTCAACGCCCGGTTTAATTCATGTGCTCTCAACGTGCGGCTAGAACGCGCAACTTGGATAGCGGGTTCGATCCGGACTTTGGCATCATTGTGGTCATCTTGCATTCCCTTCCCACATGAACACTGGCGCGATTCTCATGAAGCGCATCAAAACTGTGAAACCAAAAAATGAGACTGCCTTCTCTAAGAATCCGGGGACTCATCTAACACTTTCTCAAAAAAATAATGCAGACAGCGCACCCTGTCCAGTCTTTAATCACCTCCGCTGATATCAATACCCGATAGGGTCTCAATGGCCTTGGACACGGCTGAAAAATCGAGTTCCCCTGCGCCGAGGCTGCTCGCTGCCGCATACAGTTGATAAGCCACCGCCCCCATGGGCACGGGCACATTCAGGGCGCGCCCCATCTCCACGCCAATACCGATGTCTTTTTTCATCAAATCGAGCATAAACCCCGGCGCGTACTCGCCTTTGAGCAAAAAGTCCGCAACGCGCGACTGAAAAGCCGCCGAATTACCCGAACTCACGCTGATCACCTGCCGCATCACTTCTGGATCAGCACCCGCTTTAACGCCGAGGGCGAGGGCTTCTGAAATCGCCGCCATCGTGATGCCGCCGATCAACTGATTGACAATTTTAACCGTTTGCCCCACGCCAACACCCCCCACATGAAAGATGTTCTCTCTGTTGCCCATCGCGTCAAAGATGCCCTGACAGCGATCAAAGTCGGCCTTGTCTCCACCTGCAATGATGGTCAACGTGCCGTTAATCGCCCCAATATCGCCGCCACTGACCGGCGCATCCATCACGCGAACTCCTTTTTGCGCTGCCCGCGCGGCCACATCCCGAATGGTCAGGGGTGAAATCGTGCTCATATCCACAATGAGGTCGCCCTCGGACACCCCATCCAAAACGCCCTGATCCCCCAAAATGACCTCGCGCACCTCGGGGTCAGCCGTCACAATCGTAATGACAATATCCGCTGCTTCGCCCACGGCCCGCGATGAGGGCACAAAAGTAGCCCCCCCGCGTTCCATCTCGGCCACAATGCTGTCTCGTCGCGCGTAAAATGTCACGTCAAAACCGGCCTTCAACAGGTTGTGACACATTGGTTTCCCCATAATTCCCAAGCCGATAAATCCAATTTTGCCCATAAGATCACGCCTCCTGAAAAAAATGCCCTTGACATTTAATCGCCGATGTTACGCAATTGGCTCCATCCCCCGAGAGCCGTAGGCATGGCGATAGCCGGCGGCACCACCCCCGACAACTACGTGCGGCGCCGCTCAATAGGCTCACCAACGCCTTAAGCCGTGTAACATCCTTTGCGAATGCAAGTCACATTTCATTGCATTTTGTCCGCTCCTCTTCCAGATTCCGAAATTGCAAATCGCACAACTCGCGATAAAGCCCATCCTCGGCGAACAGGTCCCAATGGCTGCCGCACTGCGCGACCTCGCCTCGATCCAGCACCAGAATGCGGTCTGCATGTTGTACTGTCGATAACCGATGCGCGATAATAAACGTCGTGCGACCCGCCATCAACCGTTCCAATGCCTGTTGCACCTGCGCCTCTGAAGCCGAGTCCAGCGATGAGGTGGCTTCATCGAGCAACAAAATTCGCGCGTCTTTCAGCAATGCCCGCGCAATGGCAATGCGCTGCCGTTGTCCCCCACTCAATTTGACGCCCTTTTCGCCCACCAACGCGCCATACCCGCCCGGCAGTTCCGCAATAAAATCGTGGGCATTGGCATCTCGGGCCGCTTGCTCAACCGCGTCATCGGTGGCGTCCAATCGCCCATATCGGATATTTTCGCCGACCGAGGTGCCAAATAGATCGACATCCTGTGATACGAGCGCGATTTGTTGGCGCAGCGAGACAATCTGCACGTCGCGCACATTCAGGCCATCCACGCGCACAATGCCCGCCATCGCATCGTAAAACCTCGGAATCAGATTCATCAGCGTCGTCTTGCCCGCGCCACTCGCCCCCACCAGGGCAATGGTCCGCCCGGGCAGGGTTTCAAACGAAATCCCTTTGAGCACTGGGCGGTCGGGTTGGTACGCGAACCACACGTTTTCAAACGCCACCGCGCCGCGAACATCTGTAAGCGCACGCGCCCGCCTTCCATCGGCAATTTCCGGAGAGGTCTCGAGCAACTCAAAAATGTGTTCTGACGCGCCCACCGCAGCATTTAAGGACGCATAGAGACGCGCCATGCCCATCACAGATCGAGAGATATTCATAGCGTAAAAAATAAACGCCACCAAATCGCCAGCCGACAGCCGTCCAGCCAGCACCTCGGTGCCCCCGTACCAAAAAATTACCACGAGGGCGAGCAAAAAAAGAAACGCGATGCTCGCAGAAAATATCGCTTCCATCACCACCCGATACCGCGACGTCCGAAACAGGTCTTCCGCTGCCTCGTCAAACCGATTCACCTCAAAACCCTCGCGCGCGAATGCCTTGACCACGCGGATAGCCGACAGGGCTTCTTCGGCAATGGCGGTTGTATCGCCCAACCGATCCTGCACCATCCGCGACAGACTGCGGATGCGCTGCCCAAAATAACGCGTCCCAACAGCAGCAACGGGCGCGGCAGCGAACACCACGAGACTCAACCGCCAATTGAGCACAACCATTGCCGCAACAGACCCCACGGTGGAAATCGCGGTCATCAAAACCTGCGACACAACGCCCGTGGCGGCATTTCTGATGGCCCCAACATCATTGGTCAGGCGCGACATGAGATCGCCCAACCGGTGATCCGCGTAAAAGCGAAGCCCCAAGACATGCAGATGCGCGTAAATTCTTTTTCGCAGATCAGTCACCACGCGCTCGCCCACCCATGAAATCCAGTAATGGCTGCCCATGTGCAACAGCGACTGAAACACAAAGAGCACCAGCATGCCGAGGGCCAGCACGTCCAACTGATGTCTGTTGCCCTGCTCAAACACGGAATCCAACAACGACCGCAACCCCAGCGGGATCAGCAACCATACCCCCGTCGCCAATGCGGTAAAGACCAATCCCAGAATGAGGCGCAACGCATAGGGCTGAGTAAAAACAAAAATTCGCTTCCACGCCCGCCACAAGGCCACGGGGGGATAGGTTTTATTTTTGTTTGTCATGTCAGCTATCATTAAGGGTTAAAAGCAAGCACAGATGGACACCCATAAACAAAAAATAAAAGGCTAACAGACAGCGATCAGCCTTGTCTGCCCTACCGGAGGCGGGCGACATGCAGGTCTGAGCGTACATTTCATTTTTTTGCTTTTTGCCTGAGAAGGGTTGTCGCTTCAACATCCACTTCGCGCGGATCATCAGAAGAGATTACCACGCGGTAATCCGCGCGCGCAGATGCAACCGATATCCGATTCTGCTTGACGTCTTCCAGCACCTTTTTGGGATCGCGTGCATCGGGCGAGCCATAGCCTCCCCCACCGGGGATACGCAATGTCACCGATTGCCCGGGCTGGAGCTCGTAACGCCCCTTGGGCGGCAGCACCGTACCATCCGACAAAAAGAGTTCGCCGCACATCCCATCGCGCCCTCCCAGGAACCCGCGCGGGGCACAGCGGGTGCGATCGTACATGCACGAATGCAGCGTCGGGTGATCAGAGTCGATGGACAAGACCATCTCTTGCCCTAGGCCACCTCGAAACGTGCCCGCGCCGCCAGAATTGGGGATCAACGCGCGCCTGTGCATAATGACCGGCGACACGGACTCAATCGCTTCCGCGGGCACGCCTTTGATCCCGCTGGGAAAAGCCGTTGCTGAAATGCCATCGTCATTGGGACGCGCGCCCATGCCGCCGGCGGAAAAAAAGATGTATGCAAAGCGTTCGCCGTGGCGGTCTATGCCCTCCAACTGCGTATTCCAAAGCCCCGCGGATCCATCGGCGATCACGCGATCGGGAATCGCCTGAGACAGCGCCCCAAACAGCGGTTGTGAAAGAAAATGCCCGACCAAGTGCCGCGCGCCCACCGCGCATGGAAATTGGGCATTTAAGATGCAGCCTTCGGGCGCGATAACCGCTATCGGGCGAAAGCTGCCTTCATTGTTGGGAATATGCGGGCTGATGGCGCATTTTAGGGGATAGGTCGTATAGGCATGGGTATAGTTGTACACCACATTGATCCCGCGATCGACTTGTGGCGATGTGCCCGTATAATCCACAATCAGGCTGCGATCTTTGACAATCACTTTGGCGCGAATAACGAGCGGATCGTCATACCCGTCAATTTCCACCTCGTCTTCATAAACGCCATCTGCAATCGCTGAAATCGCCTCTCGGGTGGCGGCTTCTGAGCGGTCTAAAATCAGCGTTGATAGCCCTTCGAGATCCGCGAGGTCGTAGTTTTCAAGCGCCTGAATCAGCTTGACCGCCCCCACATCATTGCCGGCCTGCTGCGCGTACAGGTCGCCCACGACCTGATCGGGCACGCGCACATTGGCCCGCACAATGGCGATCAGGTCGCGGTTGATCTCGCCTTCGCTGAACAATTTTACAATTGGAATATTTAGGCCCTCTTCATACACCTGACGGGCACCGGCCCCCAGGGTGCGCCCGCCAATATCCATCGCGTGGCAGGTGTTGGCAAACCACCCCACGCCTTTGCCCCGATAAAAAACCGGTGTGACAACGGTAATATCGTGCAAATGCCCCGACCCCAGCCACGGATCATTGGTGAGCAAACTGTCGCCGGGCTTCAAGGTGTCAATCGGATGCTGTTTGACAAAATGCCGCACGCAATTCGCCATCGTATTGATATGCCCCGGCGTTCCGGTCACCGCTTGCGCCAGCATATTGCCCGCGCGGTCAAACACCCCCGCAGACAGGTCGCCGGCTTCGCGCACCACTGTTGTAAAAGACGCGTGCATCAGAGCCGCGGCTTGCTCATTGACAATTGAAATGAGCCGATTCCACAGCACTTCCAACGCAACCGCATCTATCGCACGTCCCGTCATGGGCCCTCCCTGATGAGGATGAGATTGCCCGTGTCATCGACGCGCAACACCCATTTAGGCGGCAGGACCGTGGTGGATTCGGCTTCTTCGATAATGGCAGGGCCGGTTATCGCAATCCCCCCAGTGAGTGTCTGCCGCTTATAGACTGCAACCTCGTGCTCGCGTCGCTCAAAAAGAACCGCGCGACGTGCCACAGGCAGATGATCACCCGCGATTTCCCCAACGGGCGCGGGGTCGCAAATCTCGGGTTTTGCCCCTGAAACCGTCACGCGCCAGTGGATCGCCTCCACCGCAACCCCCTCGCATATCCGACCATAAACTTTGCGGTAAGACGCATCAAAAGCCGCTTGGAGCATCTCATCAGAATTTTCGGTGAGCGCGCCCAAAGGCACGGGCACGCCGATCTCGTGTCCCTGTCCCACATAGCGCATGTCAGCCGTGCGTCGCACGCGAATCTCAGATGCATGAACCCCGGCCTCTCGCATCAGCGCGCGCCCCTCGTCTTCCATCTCCGCGTAGAGCGCATTGACGACATCGAGATCCAACCCGCTGATGCGCGACACAAAACTCCGCACATAATCAAAAGCAATGGGCGCGAGCATCAAGCCATAAGCCGACCCAACGCCGGCAGCCGGAGGCACAATCACCCGATCGATCCCCAACCGCATCGCAACGCCGCATGCGTGAACAGGGCCGGCACCGCCCGTTGCAACGAGGGCATACCCACTCAGATCGATCCCGCGCTCTGCCGCGTGAACGCGCGCGGCATTGGCCATGTTTTCATTCACCAAATCGCAAATGCCCTGCGCTGCGCGCATGCGATCCAGCGCGGTGGATCGAGCAAAATCATCGACAGCGTCGGCCGCCGACGCCACATCCAACGCCATCTGCCCGCCCAAAAAATACTCGGCACTCAAATAGCCCAGCAAAAGATCCGCGTCTGTTACAGTTGGCAACCGCCCGCAGCGCGCATAACATGCAGGGCCGGGATCTGCGCCCGCACTTTCCGGCCCCACCGCGGGCAAACCCAGTTCGCTCGTATGCGCGATGCTACCCCCACCCGCCCCAATTTCGATCATATCGAGCACGGGCACGAGAAGGGGCAACCCACTGCCGCGTTTGAAGCGATAAACCCTCGCCACCTCTGATTCGGTCGTAATGGGGAACGCGCCATTTTCGCTCAGCATGGCCTTTGCCGTCGTGCCGCCCATATCAAACGCGAGAATCCGTTGATAGCCCGCCCGATTGCCGTAATGCGCCGCGGCGAGCGCGCCGCCGCAAGGGCCGGATTCCACGAGGCGCACGGGAAATTGCGCGGCAGTCTGCACAGAACACGACCCGCCGTTTGAAAGCATAATATGCAGCGGTGCCACGATCCCCAATTTCCTCAACCCCCGCGCCAGACGCTCGAGATATTTTTCGACCAGGGGTTGCACATAAGCATTGGCGACCGTGGTGGATGTGCGCTCAAATTCCCGAAGTTCCGCGGCGACCCTGTGTGAAACCGAAATCGCGACATCGGGCAATTGGCAACGCACAATTTCTGCGGCGCGTCGCTCGTGGTCGGGATTGACATAAGCGTGTAAAAAAGCAATGGCGACCGCGCGGACCTTGGCTTCGCGCAACACCTCACAGGCTTTGATCACATCTCCTTCGTTTAAGGGCGTCATCACGTCGCCGCGCGCATAGAGCCGCTCGCGCACCTCGAGGCGCAACCGCCTTTCCACCAGGGGTTCGGGCAATTTTAGGAACAAATCGTAGATATCGTAGCGCCCTTCGCGCCCAATTTCCAGCGCGTCCCGAAAGCCCGCGGTCGCGATCAACCCGGTTTTCGCGCCTCTGCGCTCGATCAGCGCGTTTGTCACCAGCGTTGTCCCGTGAATCGCCCGGCCTATCGCGCCGGGGCACACCTCCCCGAGCACTTGTTTCACACCCTCCAGCACTCCCACTGAAGGGTCGGGATACCGCGTCAACACTTTTGCAACAGACAGTGTACCCGAAGCGCGTTTCCTCAAGACGACATCTGTAAAAGTGCCCCCAATATCTATTGCAAGTGTGTTGTCGCTCGTCATCGCGCGCTCCAAAAAAACAGGCGCCCTGCCACAAAACAAGGCGCGCCAGCGGTCAGCGATTAATGGATAGATATTTCATGGTACGGCAGAAACAACGCATGGGCAAGAAAAATTGGCGCGTGGACGAATCCGCGCACGGGGAGAGCTTACTTTTTGTCGCGGAGTTCTGTAAGTTGTTTAAGTGCCTCGCGATAGCGATCTGCAGCCTGCTGGCGGGGTTCGTCTAGGGCATAGCGCAACGAGCGCTTGAGGCGTGAAATGAGATGCCCCAGATTTTCATTGAGCGGGGGCGTGCGTGCCAGCACCGCTTCGGAACTGACCTCGAGATAAGCCACCAGATCGGAAAGTTCAGAAGACGTAAACACGACATGGTGGTAGTCTTCTAAATAGCTATCCATTGTCTGTGACAGGTGTGGCAGATAGCCTTGTTGCTGAAGCAGTTGAATCAGGGACTCGGGACTTGTCGCATCATTGAGCGGGGCGATGGTCGGGGAGAGGCGCTCGCCCAATGCCTGTGCAATGCGGGACTGCGCGTAGAGTTCGTCGAGCAATTCGCGCGACGCGGCTTTGACAAAACCAATGGCGGGAATGATTTCGATCTCGCCGTATTTATTTTCGCACTCGGCAATCAAAGCACCGACCACGTCGGGCAGGCCGCTGGCACTGTATTGGGTCAAAAAAGTGCGTATCTCGTCCCCGGACAAACCGCGTGCGAGCGCGCGGCGAATCGAATCGCGAGAAATATGGAAGCACGCCATCACATCCTGTGTCTTGAGATCGCCCACAACACAGAGATCGAGATAATACACACAGGGGAGGTCTGGCGGGGCTAAGACTTCAAAATTGGGCTGTACAACAAATTTTGCGTCTGAATTTTGCGGGGATATCCATTCGGTCAGCGCGTCATCGCCAGCGTTGTGCAAGATGGCATGGCCTACAGGCGTGATCTGAAAGACCGCGTGTTGCCCTCGCGGCAAGGGCGCGGAGAACGAGGGAAAATTGCCCGCGCGAACAACGCCCATCCATGTGAGCGCGCCACTGATAATGCGGCGCAGCAGTTCATCCGCGGTGGTGCCGCTATGCGTTGGATCTTGGGCAAAATGGCGAAAGGACTCTGACATGCGCGTGAGGAACTGATAATACGAAGAATAGGTCATCCAAGTGTCGGCGGGGCAATGCCGAAGGCTGCACACGATTTCACTGCGGAGATTTTTGAGTTCACTCATGCGCGTGCTAGCGGCTCTTGTGCGGTCAGCAGACCACTCATTCCATCGGTCGCTCTCAAGCCAAAAGCCAAAACACGCCTTGCGTATGGCAATGGCTTGTCCCATCCGAGTGCCGGCATCGGGCGCGATGTGCCAAGCAGATCCACGGGGTTGCACGAGACCCGATGTTTCGGCAAAAAGCGTGAGAAATTCGATATAGCCCGGATCGTTCTGGACGCAGCAGAATTTGCTGGCGTCGCGCAAATCGTTCTTCGAGATGCCCCCGTGCTTGAGGCGGCGGGGCAAACGCCGCGCAACAATGCCGAGCAACGTGGTCAGGTCTCGCATGAGATAGGCAGAATTTTCGCATATTGACGCGGGGGATGTGGCGGGTGTTTCAATGAGATCGTCGAGGCTGCTTTCGAGTTGCCCGCCTCGAGATCGGGCGATTTTAGACAAAGCAACGTGCAAGTCCGAAGCCAAATAGATGGCGGCGTCGGGTGCATTGAGATCGCGGTGCGGCGCGTAAAAGATCGGCATCTTCCAGCGCATGTCTTCCAACTCGCGCGCTGCGGGTTCTCCCAATTTTTCGGCCACTTCGCGGCGTGTGAGCGCGTTCGACGGGAGGAATAAATCGAGGATGGCGCGGCGATCTTCGCTGAGCGCGGCGAGATAGGCGCGCAGGGTTTTGGGCGTGAGCAGGGCATCGCGTATGGCATCGCCCACGATGGGTTTGCGCGTATCTGAAAGGCGCAGGCCAATTTGATCGGCAAACGCGCGGAGCAACCCCACCGAGACGGGTTTCATCACCGCTCGCAATCGGCCCTGATCCGCGTCGGGAATGGGAATGGATTTGAGCAGCGACTCGGGAATGCCGATCAAAACGCAATCATCGCCCAATGTGTGAGCGTCTCGAAACACGAGACCGGTCAGGGCACTGAGTTGTGCGTGGAGACGGGGCAGAAAACCATGGGCGAGTTCTTCAATGGCTTCTTCTTCCAAAAGCTCGCCCCCTTCAGCAGCGAGGGTCTGCACCATCGCGCGTTGGTCATCTGACAGCGCGCGGAGACGCTTGGCGACCCGCTCGGGTTCGGGAAGCGCGCGGCAGAGCACATCGGTGAGGATAGTTTTATTGCTGCTCCGGTGTAGATCAACGCCAGCATCGCGGGCGAGTTGACAGAGCGTGCTAAACGAATATTGCGTAAGCGCGGCGCGGAGTTTCATGGGAAGTTGGTGAATCGTGGGGGGTCAATACCAGATCCCCAAAAATTAAGACACTTACAAAATTTGTGTGTAAGTGCCAAAAAAAAGTGGAGCCGAGCGGGATCGAACCGCCGACCTTTTGACTGCCAGTCAAACGCTCTCCCAGTTGAGCTACGGCCCCACTGCATGCGCTGGAGTGCTTTTATCCAGTATGGATCAAGAGTAATAAAATAAAGTAGGACTGTCAAGCAAAAAGCCGGGCGAGGCAATTACGCGCCTGCGTCTCCGATGCGTTCGACAAACGCCTCTTCGTCGAGAATTTCAATGCCCAGTTGTTCGGCTTTTGTGCGTTTCGATCCAGCGTTTTCACCTGCGACGACGAGGTCGGTTTTTTTGCTCACGCTGGACGTGGGCCTGCCGCCGAGGGCGCGAATGAGATCCTGAGCTTGTTGGCGGCCCCAGCGCGAGAGCGTGCCGGTGACAACCACGGTTTTCCCGTCCAGGGGTTTGGGGCGAGTATCCGCTGGCGTCTCGGACGCGAGGGTGATACCCGCGCCTCGAAGTTTTTTAATAACGGCCCAGTTGCCGTCATCGTTGAGATGCGTGTGGATGCTCTCTGCAATGGCGGCACCCATTTCGTGTACGGCTTCAATGTCTTCGGGCGACGTTTCGCGCAAGCGTTCAATGCTGTGAAAATTATCGGCTAGGGCGCGCGCAACCGTGGCCCCAATGTGGCGAATGCCCAAGGCAAAAAGCACGCGGTGGAAAGGTTGTTGTTTGCTCGCGTCGAGCGCATCGAGCACGTTTTGGGCGGACTTTTCGGCCATGCGTTCGAGGTCGGCGAGTTCGTCTAATTTGAGGTTATAGAGATCGCCGACATCGCAGATGAGACCCTTATCGACGAGTTGTTCGACAAGGGCAGACCCCAGACCTTCGATATCCATTGCCGTGCGCGAGGCAAAGTGTCGAATATGGCCTTTGATCTGCGCGGCACAATTGGGATTCACACAGCGAATGGCGACTTCGGCCTCGTCTTTCACAAGGTCAGATTTGCAAACCGGGCAGGTTTCGGGAAACACATAGCGCACGGCATCCGATGGGCGTTTGCCCGTCACCGCGCGCACCACCTTGGGAATGACGTCGCCGCCCTTTTCGAGAATGACCGTATCGCCTTCCCGAATATCTTTGCGCTGGATTTCTTCGGCATTGTGCAACGTGGCGCGGCGAACCGTCGTGCCAGCCAACTGCACGGGTTCGAGGTTCGCCACCGGGGTGATGACGCCGGTGCGCCCAACTTGAAGGACAATGTGATGGAGTGCGGTTTCTGCCTGTTCGGCAGAATATTTGTAGGAGATGGCCCAACGGGGAGCTTTGGATGTGGCACCGAGTTTGTTTTGTTGCACAATGCTGTTGACTTTGATCACAATCCCGTCGATATCGTAGGGCAAATCCGGGCGTTTTTCCTGCCATTTGCGCGCGCATGCGAGAATGTCGTCAATATTCTCGCACAGGACGCGGTGGGGGTTGACGGGCAGGCCGAGGTGCGCCGTGTAGTCGAGATTTTCTTTGTGGGTCAAGGGCTGCGTGTGAGGCGAGCGAAACGCGTAAGCGAAAAAGCTCAGGCGACGCTCGGCAACCAGTCGCGCGTCTTGCAATTTGAGCGAGCCGGCGGTTGCGTTGCGCGGGTTGGCAAAGGGCGTATCTCCATTTTTTTTTCGCAAGACATTGATCGCGCCAAACGTATTGTGATCGAGATAGACCTCGCCGCGAATCTCGCAGTAAGGCAACGCATCTGTGAGGCGAATGGGAATGGCCCGAATGGTCTTGACATTGGGGGTAATATCTTCGCCTTGCGTACCATCGCCCCTCGTGACGCCGCGCGTGAGCAGACCATTTTCGTAAATCAGGCTCAGGGCAACGCCGTCAATTTTGAGTTCGGCGACGTATTGCAATGTCTCGTCGGACAATTCGCGGCGAATGCGGGTCTCAAAGTCTCTGAGTTCGTCTTCCGAATAGGTGTTGTCCAAACTCAGCATGGGCACCTCATGTCGCACGGTTGGAAATTCTCGGGTCAAATCGGAGGTCACGCGCTGCGTGGGCGAATCGGGCTGGATCAAATCGGGATGCCGCGCTTCCAAGTCGATCAACTCGCGCATGAGCTCGTCATAAGCCCGATCGGAAATGATAGGGTCATTGAGCACGGCGTATCGGTAATTGTGTTCGTTGAGTTGGTCAACGAGTTGTGCGATGCGGTCGGTGGGGTTCATGAGAGGTAGGGGTCAGCATCTGACCCTGCCTGGAGTTATGTATGAAAGAAACGTATCCTGGGATAGTAGAGACGGGTTGAACTGCTATCGCAGTTCATCTGTTTCAATTTTTGTACGATTTTGACTGTTTACGTCTGCTTTTTACTTTTACAGTCGCGGTTTTAAGACAATCCACCGTATGAGCCACCAGTCCTTAATGCTGACTATCCCGCGGAAACCAAGTATGCAGAATGTCTTGAAATTCATGGAATGATCTATCCGCACATCGGCGCAGGGAAACCCTTTGTGCAATCTGCTGATATAGGGACGAACTGCGTTGTATCCGTGCCTCGCGCAAGGCCGCTTGAAATGCCTCTTTAGGTCTATTGGGCTTGACCTCACCGGGCTGAAGCCAGCCTTGTTCGCTCAGCCATTGCCTTAGCGAAGGCTGTCGGTTTTTCCATCCTGCCACATCGTCAACATGGGGGGAACCACTCCAGACCCATGCCTCAAGCTCCGGTGATAAAACGATTGCTTTAGCCCGCTTACCCCACGTTGAACTGTCAAATCCTCTGTTGAGAGTCTCTTGCAATTCCTGTGGCTGATGCCTCTGTTCTCTTCCACTGCCTTCGTAGTCAAACATGAGCAGACCATAGTGATAATTTTTTGAGAAGTTGGACAGGAATGCAACACCGTGCCGTGTACAGCCGGGGTCGTGTTGTGGATGAATAAAAATGTCCGCTTTAATTGGCCTGATATCCAGTGCTTGCGGCCTCTCAAACAGTCCCTTCAGTGCGTATTCGATATTTTTGTCAGCAGCGAGAACGATGAGGTCTTTCCGATTCATCCCAAAACTCCCGATGCGAGCAATGTACCGAGATCGACCTCACCTTGCCACTGTTGAAGCAAGGGATGGTCTGAGCCAAGAACGATGTCGGTTGAACCGTTGTCATTCTTGGCAAAGCACAGCACATCGCCCAGACTGGCTGTGCTCAGTACCACTGGCGAATGAGTCGCCAATAGCACCTGGGCTTCATACATTGAGGAGAGGGAATCATACGCGGTTGCCACAGCTCTCGGATGAATCCCGTTCTCAGGCTCTTCTATCAGGTAGATACCCTGAAGGTCGGATAAATATGCAGGTAAGGTGAGTGCTGTAAGCCTGAGCGTGCCATCGGAAACCAACCACGAAGGCAATTTTAGCCCATCCTCATACTCGTAGATCATATAACAATGCCTATCATCCTCACGCACAGAAGTTGCGATGTCCACCAGATCGGGGAGGGCCGTTCTCAGGTGAGCGATCCATGCGCGATGTCGTTCTTGATTTTCTTGCCGCAGACGAGCGACAACCCAAGGAAGATTTGATCCATCTGGCAAAAAACCCGCAGCCCGGTTTGGAGGACTGGGGCGCTTGATAGCAAGACTATTGAGTATGAATTTCTGCACGCCGTTGATCAGGTATTTTTGAAACCATATAGCCACGGGAAAAGAGTTTTCGTCTATCAGGAGGTGGGCAAGAGCCGATCTTTGTGGCCCGAGCTTGATCGAAGGTGCCCAGCCCCTGCCTGAACGATCATAAGTCTCGCTATAGAAATTGTCATTCCCACCTCGTACTTTGTTGATGACGATCTTGTTGTCTCGCTGGCGGGTCTTGCTTAACAGTGAATCTGGCACCTTGGGAGACATGGGGAATAATGAGCGCTGCCGTGGCTTCCAATCCTTGGCCTTTTTTAATAACAGTGTCTCGGCCTTGAGTTCGAACTGGCGCTGTGTTTCACCAAAACCGATAGCTACCTCGTACCTTACCGTGTCCAAATCTGGTTTTGCCGTCAATTCCCGTAGCATATCGGGAATCCGTGCCTCAATCGCCAATTCTAACCTATCGCCTTTCCGTCGAAAGAGGAGTTCTTCGGGATTCGAAGTGCGCTCCGACAGGGCAACTTCCAATCCCTCAGATACCAAATCACTCAGAAAACCGAGTACGTCCAAAAAGGTTGTCTTACCCGACGCATTCGGGCCGACCAAGACGTGAAACGGTTTCAAAGGTCTCTGCACATACCGTAAACAGCGGTAGTTCAGGGCTTCAATCAGCGTAATCATCAGCTATCTCCATCTCGGCCGGCCTCACAGTTCCTGTGTTCGGCAACTCCCGGAATCCACTGTAATTCGATGCTATGGTTATCGATTTTAAGATTATGAAGAAGTCCCAGGCGTGTCAAGGGATCGCGTCTAAGCAAAAAGAAACGCAGTGAGTCCCAGTAGCATCCCCGCCTTGAGCAGGGTGCTCAAAAACCCGAGCGCGGTGTTGTTCTGCCACAGGCGGATGAGGACAAAGAGAATCAGGAAATTGAGGAGGACAATCAGGCTGAGATAAACCGAACCATAAACGCCCATGAGCGCGGGCAAGGGAGTCGTGACGATGAGAACGGTAAAGGTGCTGGTGACGAGCGCGCGCGCGCGGTTTTTGCCCCAGGAAATGGGCACAGTGCCGCCCTGCAACCGGCGGTCACCCGCGCGATCTTCGAGATCTTTGAGCAGTTCACGACCCAAGTGAAACAGGAAGGCAAAGCCGGCAATGAGCCATGGGACAGACAGCGCGTGGACGGCCGCGCCTCCGTAGAGAAATGCCAGACCGCCGAGGGCACTGACCACCAGGTTGCCGATCAACGGCACGCGCTTGAGATAGACATTGTAAAAGATCAGACTTGCGATAGCGACCACGGCAATGGCGAGCGCAGGCGTTGGCAGCGAGAACGCCAGCGACAGGCCCGCTATTAGGAGGACGCCCATTTCCATGCGCGCAAACGCGGGGGAGAGGCGACCCGAAGGCAGCGGCCGATGCAACTTGTTGATCCGGTCTTCCGCGACGCCGCACAGGTCATTGAGCGCGTTGCCTCCCCCGGCAATCAGGGCAGCGGACAGCGCGGCCCACAAAAGGGGTTCGGTGACATCGCGAACCCCCAACCAACCGCCGAGCAGCACAGACGCAAAAGTGATGAGGCAGTTGACGGGCCGAGACAATTCAATCGCGGCATAGCATTTGGTCTTGCAAAAGGCGATAACGGCGGTACTCCGAAAGTTGCGAACCAGCGGCGCGGTGTACAACCCTGGACTGGCACGCTCCAAGCCAGGCTGCGATAGCAGGTCATCTACGCACAGGCGGCGTCTCCGTCATGATTTTCGCGTCTTTTACTGGCGTTGTACTTCGCTCGCGCGATTTTCGTCGTCCATCGAAGTTCACACTGGTTTTGGGTAACGAGTAGGGGTTACTCGCTTCGCCGCGTTGTGGGCCCCGCCTGTGCGTCTATTCGTCCCCAAAAACATCGGCCGCGTCTCGAATCGTGTAGCGGTAGCCCTGTTCGGTGAGGAAGGTCTGGCGATTGCGGGCAAACTCTTGTTCGCGGGTATCGCGCGTGACAAGCGTGTAAAAGTGCGCCAGGCCGCCATTGGATTTGGGGCGCAAAATGCGCCCGAGGCGCTGCGCTTCTTCTTGCCGAGAACCGTACGTGCCAGAAATCTGAATGGCCACGCTGGCGTCGGGCAGGTCAACGGCAAAATTGGCGACTTTGGACACGACGAGGAGCGCGAGTTTGCCCCGCCGAAACGCGTCGTAGAGGCGGTCGCGGTCTTCGCTGGGGGTTTTGCCCATAATCATCGGCGCGCCGAGTTCTCGCGCAACAGATTCAACTTGGCGGATGTATTGCCCAATGACGAGGGTTTGTTCGCCCTTGTGTTTTGCGATCAGGTGTTTGACCAAGTGGATTTTGTCGGCATTTTCCGATGCAATGCGAAATTTGGCGCGTCTATTCGCCACGGCATAGTCGAGCCGTCTGTCCTGGGGCAGTGGCAGGCGGATTTCACAGCATTCGGCGATGGCGATCCAGCCGCTCGATTCGAGATCTCGCCAGGGCACATCGTAGCGTTTGGGGCCAATGAGCGAAAAAACATCGGTTTCGAGGCCATCTTCGCGCACGAGCGTAGCGGTTAGACCCAAACGACGGCGGGATTGCAACTCGGCAGTGAAGCGAAACACGGGCGCGGGCAACAGGTGAACCTCATCGTAAATAATAAGCCCCCAATTGCCCTGATTAAAAAGACCGAAATGGGGAAAGTCTCCATCTCGGGTTTTGCGATAGGTCAGGATGTGGTAGGTGGCAATGGTGACGGGCCGAATTTCTTTGCGCTCGCCGGAATATTCGCCAATTTGATCCGCGGTGAGGCTGGTCTTGTCGAGAAGTTCTTGTTTCCACTGGCGCGAAGCCGTGATATTGGTGGTCAAAATGAGGGTTTCGCACTGAAGGGTTTTCATAGCCGCCATGCCCACAATGGTTTTGCCCGCGCCGCACGGCAAGACAACCGTGCCGCTCCCGCCATCTGGGCCGCCGCCCGCGTGAAACATATCCACGGCCTCGCGCTGATAATCGCGCAGCGCAAAGGGCCGTCCAGACAGGGCAATTTGGCGGTGTCGAAATGCGAGCATTCTGCCTTTGAGATACCCGGCGCGATCTTTCACTGGAAACCCGATGCGCGTGAGGGCCTGTTTGAGGTGTCCCCGGTAGAAGGGCAAAACGCGGACGCGGCGAGCGTCGAGTTGTTTGTCAATATAGGGCTGAATGATTTTGTGACGGCAGATTTCAACGATGATCAGCGGGTCTTCAGAAGACAGAATAAGCGCGTCATCTTCTCGGTCCAGGTGAACTTTGCCATAGCGGCTCATGGCCTCGCGGATTTCAACGCCCACATTTTGGGGAATATCGTATTTGCCGTAGGTTTCGAGGGTGGCGATGATTTCTTCGGTGGTGACGCCGGCCGCGGCCGCGTTCCAAAGCGAGAGGGGATTGACCCGATAGGTGTGCATGTGCTCGGGGCTTTTCTCCAACTCGGCAAAGCGCGCGAGCCGGTCTCGCGCGGCTTCGTATTTGGGCGAATTGACTTCGACGAGAACCGTGAGATCGCTCTGGATGATGAGGGGATTTTCCGGATTGTAATTCATTTTTTTACTCGTGTACGCGTTCAACCGTTGCGTAATAAGCACCGGCGAGGCGATTGCCATTCGCGTCGAGCCACCACGTCTGCAATGTCGCCGGGCCGCTCGGCAAATCCACTGTAAATGTGACAGCCAGATCATCGGGCCGCACGTCCAATTCGCGTTCCGCGTCCCCAATTTTCATCCACGCCCGCACCGCGGGAAGTGCTTTGCCCGCCAACAAGGTGCCGTCAACGCCTTCCATCACGGGTGCGGGTGCTGTAATCGCAAGACCGGATTCGCGGGGCCAGCGTCGCAAGGTGATGTCATATCTGCCGGCCCGCGCGACCGAGAGGTGCCAGATGCCACTGTCCATCACGCACCCGCGCACACCCCTGGGATTGTCGCAATAAACACCCACCCAATCGCAACTGGACAATCGCGTGGGGTTTTCCTCGTCTGCCCCAATGGAAATGGGAAAGTAAATGCCGAGATTTTCGCCCACATCATCCCACCACGCATCGTAATGCGCCCGCATCTTTTGCACCACATCGAGGTGTTCGTCAGCAATATTCTGCGCTTGCCCGGGGTCGTCGTCGAGGTGATACAGTTCGGTGTGATCCACCAGACGCCATCGGTTCCACAGGACTACAGCATTGCCTTTGCACGTGGTTCGGTGCCCGGTCGGCACCGCGTGACCGTATTGCACGACGAGCATCCGATCTGCCAATTTTTCTCGCCCGCGCAAAATACCGGATAGAGAAACCCCATCAAACGCAACATTTTCGGGCGCGTCAAGGTCGCACAAGGAGATCAATGTCGGCAATACATCCTGACCGTGCGTTAGATCGGGAATGTCGCGCGGATTGCCCAACTGACCTTCGGGCCAGCGCATAAAAAACGGCACGCGGTGCCCGCCTTCGTACAGCGTGGTCTTTTTCCCGCGCATGCCGGCATTGTACACTGTCTCTCCCGTTGCGGTCCCGTTATCGGTCATAAAAATCAAAAGGGTATTGTGGCGCAATCCCGTTTCACGGAGAAAGGCATCGAGTTTGCCCATATTCTCGTCAATATTGGCAATCATGCCGTAAAAACTGGCGACATTCCAACTGACATGCGGCAGATAGGGCTGGCGATATTGGTCGGGAACCCACAGCGGGGTATGGGGTGCATTGGTGGCGATGTACGCAAAAAACGGCGCATCATCCCGTTGGCGTATCCATTTCATCGCTTCGTCAAACCACACATCCGTGCAATACCCTTCAAAAGCCTCCATCGCGCCCTTGTGTCGATAGTGATCGTCGAAATAATCATTGCCAAAATAATCCGCAACCGATGTAATCCCCCATGCGGGATGGTGAATCGTTTCCCCAAATCCCCGATCCTGGGGCCGGTAGGGATAATTATCGCCGAGGTGCCATTTCCCAAAATGACCCGTGCGATAGCCATTGCTGGCAAAAATATCCGCCATAGTCGGCAATTCGGGATTCAGCAATGACCGCCCCATACACACAAATGTGGCGCCATTGCGAAGCGCGTCCTGCCCGGTCAACAATTCCCCGCGCGTGGGCGTACACATGGGAGCGACGTGAAAATCCGTGAACCGAACACTCTCATCGCGCAACGCATCCAAATTCGGCGTTTTAATAATTGGATTCCCATGACAGGCCAAATCGCCATAGCCCTGATCATCCGTTAAAACAAAAATCACATTGGGTTTGTCCATCCACACTCCTTATCGGCCGCCATTTACTGCATCACGCGCAAAAATCACATCATCGCCAAACCGTTTCCTTCCCCTTGCCCTCGGCCCGACAACATCCAACTGCCCTCGGCCCATCACGGCCTCGCGCGAGCCATCCCGCTTTGGATCGGCATAGCGCGCAAACCACGTCTCGAGATCGCCTTGTAACCATTCCCGAACAGATTGGTATTTTTTTTCGTGGATCAAATTTTTTTGTTCATTCGGATCATTTACCAGATCGTAAAGTTCGCAAGGGCCAAAGGGATAGCGATGTATGTACTTCCATGCCGCCGTGCGGATCATCCGCGTGGGGCCGTATTCGTCAAACACGACCACTCGATCATCGCCATCCAATGCTCGGCCTTCCAACAACACGGAAAAGCTGCGGCCGGAAAGGGAATCGGATAAACGGCGGACTTCGGCGAGCTCAGTCGAGTCGTCGCCGTTGTACACCTCGTCGGGCGTTTCCACATCGAGATAGTCCAGCAAGGTCGGCATGATGTCGTAATGGCTGTGCAGCGAAGCAATGACCGCGCCTTCGGAAACGCGACCGGGATGCGACACAATCATCGGCACTTTCACCGAGGTATCGAACATATTGGGTGGAAACGTCCCATTGCCTTTGCCGTAAATGCCGTGGTGACCCATGTTCATCCCATTATCGCTCGTAAAAACGACGAGTGTCTGCTCCCGCAACCCCTTGTCTTCCAGCCAATCCAACACCCTGCCCACATTGGCGTCCATCGCGGTCATGGCCGCAAAATAGCCACTGAGCGTTTCTCTGCGCGTTTCTTCGGTAAATCCAAGAGAACCCGACGATCCCTTCTTCGACAACTGCTGCGGGTGCATGGGTTCGTCAGGCGTGGATTCAAACGGACAATTCTGATAATAATCCTCGAAGAACTCGGGCGGATGATGCTCGCGCCCCCATGGCGCGTGAGGCGCTGTGTAGTGAATATTCAAACAGAACGGTTGATCCGCGCTCCTTTGCATCTCCAAAAATCCCAACGCGTTGTCCGTAATCAAATCGCTCACATAATCCGATGTTTGATACGCTTTGCCCTCGCGAATCATCGGCGCGCGGTAATACGGCCCTGCGCCACTTGCATGAACATCCCAAAACACAAACCCCTTCTGCGGCTTTTCCGAATAGCCCAGATGCCATTTGCCACTCAAACCACACGTGTAACCCCGTTCAGAGAGGATATCCGTATAAGCTGTCTGCCCCGCCAAATATTCGATGGCCTGATCATCCGCGCCATAGATATTTGAATTGCCCGCGCGCAAAAAATCCTGTATCCCATGCTGCGACGGAATGCGTCCCGTCAAAATGGAAGCCCGAGCAGGTGAGCAAACCGGCGACGCGCAAAAGAAATTCTCAAAGCGCGATCCCGTTGCAGCCAATCGATCCAGATTGGGCGTGCGAATTTCCGAATTGCCGGCACATCCCATCGCCCAATGGCCTTGATCGTCCGTCAAAATAAAAATCAGATTGGGATTGTCCATCTGCAACTCCTTTGGGCGAAACCGCGAATCCACTATCCCCCGACCCCTCCGCCGCGCGCGCGTTCAACATTCGATTCCATGTTGATAAACGCGTTCCCATCGATCGCGGTTCCGCGCGCTTCTCGTTCGATTTTGATTCCGACCTTCTGCCGCTTTTTTCCCGAATCCTCAATCCGATTGTCTCGAATCTCCACGTCGTGCGTTGCGCCGCGAATCTCGATCCCATACCCGTTCTCGGCAAACCCATTGTCGCGGATCACACACGCATGAATCGCGTTTCTGTGCGCGCCGCGAAACTCGGATAGGGGCGCGCGAAACAACACCCCGACCTTGCGATTGCGCGCGATCTCGCAATTGACGATGTGGTTGTCCGTATCCCTGTGCCCAATTGAAATGCCAAAGTCCCGATTGTCCGAACACACGCAATTTTTTGCCACGCCATCCGATACGCCCCAGCAAAAGAAAATGCCCTGACTGTTGCCCGTTGCGCGACAATTGCGAAACCGCGGCCGCTGCGACCCGCTCCCCGGATGAAATCCCAAATTGGCATTGTTTTTCGACACGCAATTTTCAAAGACAAAATCGTCGCAAACCTGAAAACTGAACCCATCGCCGTTGTAGTTGCGCGCCGTCACATTCCGAAAGGTGTAGCGGTGGCAGCGCTGCAAAAACACCGCGCCCGAATAGTTCCCATTGATCTCTTCATTTTTTTTCTTGTTGCCATCCAAAACCAGATTCTCAACGGTGACATCGCAAACCCCTTCTTCTGCTGTCAGAAGGGGGAAAATCGTCGCCAATGTCGCGCGTTCATCCAGCCACATATTTTTGTACATGCGTTTGCTCAGCCAAATCACCCGCCCCTCGACCGCCATCGCCGTGTCTTTTACCACCGTCATCCCCGAATCGCCATAAGACCGCAACATCACCCCGCACCCCGCGCTGAATCCCCGCGCGTCCGCCACTTCGACCCGCACTTCATACCAATCGGAATCTCGTACCAATGAAGTCGAAGCCCCCGCGGCCTTCTTCAACACCGTCGCGCTGCCCGACCCGCGCACAGTCAAATTTGGATGCAGATAAAGCGCGTTACGCATCGCGTATGTCCCCGGCAAAATCTGCAAAATACCGCCGCCCAACCGGTGCAAATAGTCCGCGCCGGCCTGCAAAACCACATCGTCGCGCCCCTGCAAATCCCCCTCGTCCTGTCCCACCGTCAACACCATATTCCGCCTCGCTGTCACAGGTCGGTTGGCAGAAAAATCATCCATGTCAACGATCCTCCAAAGTCATACAGTTTGGCTCGCGCTCGCAAACAACAAGGTAAGAATAGACGGACGTGCATCCAAAGACAAATTGCCGGCAGGCAAAAAATGACGAGATATCACGAAAAAAATCAGAAGCCAAATCCCCTCCGCAGACGCTAGACCAATGGATCGAGATGAGGACGATGAATCAAGCGATGAACTCCGCTCAGTTCAAACGGAAAGCAATCACCTGCGTCATCCAAGCGGGAATCGACATATCCCCACTTGTCGTCAATTTTCACGCGAGCCAACATTTCCGAATTGACACTTGAAACCAGCAGTGCTGAGAACATCAGGATGTATAATGCGTTGCGCATAGCTGTTCGTCCGTTTCTCGCGATCGACATTGAAAAACCTCACAAGCCGATCAAATACGACACCTTGAGCAACACTGCGCGGTTGGTCTGGTGAAAATTGTCAGCCGTTGCAAACCCGTGATCGTAAACAAAAAAAATATCGCTGCCCGGGCGGAACCGGTAATTGAGCAAAAAATTTGCGCCCACTGATTCGCTGTCATTATTCCACTGTGCGAAAATTTTAAAAAAGAAATCGGTTGTGAACGAGTAAATCACGCGCGTGCTCAATGCCTGAATATTGAGATTGGCCTGTGGCAAACGCATCCAACTGCCATCGTAAATCAGTTCAATGCCAAATCGCCCCTGGGGCCGATAGGCATTTTCTGCGGTCACGCGATACAAGTGCCCGGTATAATAAGTGCCCACCTGAAAATCAAAATCCAACTGCCATTTGCGATAATTTGCCGTGTCGGGTCCCAGCCTGAACGACGTAAAGGTGTACGTCCCCGGTGGAATGGCGACATCGGGCCGCTTGTCCGAAGGTCTAAACGCCCGGGCGACGACATCGCGGGTTCTCTCCAAGCGCGACAAAAAGCGATCTGCGGTCTGAAAAGCGAGCACGCCATCCAACCGCAACCGCCAAAACGGAATCGCGTCACTGTCGTCGGCAATTACCTGAATATCGGGCGTAAATCTCAAATTGCGGATATTGCCCACTTTGGGGCGCGGCAAATAGGACAGATTGACATTGTAACGCCGAAACCCCCGGATGCCGCGCCGGCGATTGACAAACCCACCCTCGGGTTCAAAATTGTCTTCCACATCCAAAATATTTGCCGCGCCGGTGTATTTGGTTCCGCTGTACGAGAGGCGAAGATACCGCGCATCATCCACATCGCGCTGAGCCGAATCCCAGGTGCGCGCGTAAAATGCCCGCACATTGACAGCCGTTGTGGGCGAAAAACTGAAATCCAGACCCCCTGCGCGGTTGTGAACACCCCATCCGGTTCCGGAGATGTCGCTTTGTTTGTTCACAAAAATAAACCCCACATTGGATCGCGTCAGCACATCGCGTTTGACGCGCAGCACGGAAAAATTCCTGCGCGGCAACATACCCGTGTCCAAGGGCTCAGAATCCGTCAGAACATTTAACGCACCAATGCTGGTGCGCCCGGTCTTGCCAGTCAACTTGCCTCCCAAAAGAATCGGCACGGGTTGTCCACTGTCCAGACCGATCCTCCTGCTGTAAAACAAAAGCGTTGGCGGCCGCACATCGCCCCCGCGAACGGTCGCTGCTTCACCAAAATCAAACAATTGCGCGCCCTCGAGAAAAAACTCGCGCTTTTCGGGAAAAAACTGAGAAAATTGCGTCAGATTCACTTGCTCTTGATCGGCTTCGACCTGGGCAAAATCCGTATTGTAAGACACATCCAATGCCAGATTGGGCGTCAGGCCATAGCGCACATCCGCGCCCGCTTCAAACGTGCCATGCTCATCGGAATCGCCTGCAAAATCATTCGAAGTACCCGGCAACAGATGGGGTTTGACTTGAAACAACCGCTTTCTTTTTACGGCCTGTAATCCGCGCAACACCCCCATATCTGTCATCTGATACCGCCGCCGGGGCGAGGGGGTGTGCCGCCCGACAATAAACGCAACTTCTTCGTTTTTGTACCCGATGTAACGACCCAGGTTTATGCCCCATTCCATCTCATCAGACGGGTTGAAACGCAGTTGATCAAACGGAATCGCGACCTCGGCTGTCCAGCCCTTATCGTGCCGCCTGCACCGCGCTTCCCAGATGCAATCCCAATCCTCATTGGTGGTTCGCCCTTCATTTGACAAAAGCATATCCGCCCGCGCGCCGAGCGCGTTGACCACAAAAAAAACCCCATTCTGTTTGTCATTAAACGGATCGAGCAACAATTGGATATTGTCATCGCCCGAAAGCTGTGCATCTCGTCGCATGTTATTGGTCACGATGAACTCGGGATTTTTATCGTAACACTCAAAGCCAAAATAAATTTTTTTATTGTCATAAATAATTTTCACAATTGTTTGTTCCGTCACCGGCATCCAGTATTCCGGATCGCGCTGAACAAAGCCCTCCACAATTTTTGCTCGCCCCCAGACCTCGTCGTCCAAGTGCCCGTCAATGCGCGGTGCAACAGCGACCCGCGTCGCGCTCGCCACCCTGCGCGGCGACCCCGCGATGCTCCCATCGATCACCTGAATGCGATCGCCAAATTTTACGGGCGAGCCAGTCTCCCCAACCACGCGTGCAACCACCGTATTGGGAAGCACCTTGATCACCTGCAAAATCGTCCCCCGATCATCAGAAACCCGCAGTTTGCCATCCAGAGTGGGCGAATCTCGAAGCCCTTTCACATAGACGAGATCGCCCGCGACCTGTGCCACAGTGCCACTGACCTGTGCCTGTATAAGATGAGGGATTGCGACTGCTATCAGCGAAAAAAAAAATAAAAACGCATGGCCATGCTGCCATCTCCTGATACGAGAAAAGTGAGCGCGTGCTGCCGCGCGCAGGAACGCACAACCCCATGTCGTGCATCTCGACCCGCCAACCGCCAAAGAGATCGTTGCACAAACGAGCAGAACACGTTATACTTGATAGACATTTTATCCGAAGTTTTCCAACGCGCTATCATCTCTGTTGCTGAGCGAGAAAATCGCGATGTTTACCATCAATACCGTAGAAGACTTGATCCAAATACTCGATGAACATCCCCAATGGGTTGAAGCCCTGCGCGCCCGGCTTCTGACCCGCGAACTGATCGAACTACCAGAAAAGTTCACCCAGTTCGTCGCCGAGATGAGCAAGTTTGTCGAAACCACGAACAAGCGTTTGGATGCCATCGAAAATCGAAAATCGACTCGACAAAGTCGAAAACCGACTAGGCAGGGTCGAAGACAGCATGGGGGTGCTCAAAGGTGCCCACGCCAGAAACGCCGCAATCGGAAACGCCGCCTTGATTGCCCACGATATGGGATTTACCAAAGCGAGAATCTTGTCCCAAGAAAAGCTCATCTCTCTAGTTCAAGCCCAAAATGTGTCGGACATTCCCAAAAACGAACGCAGGAGTTTTTACAGAGCCGACATGATCGTGGAAGCTACGGATCAGGACAGCGAGACCTGCTATATTGCCGTGGAAGTCTCCTTCACGGCCAATGGGCGGGACGCGCGGCGGGCCATCCGCAACGCCGCGTTTTTGACCCGGTTCACAGGCAAACGCGCTCGTGCGGTCGTCGCCGGCGTGTACAAAGACGACCGGATACTGAACACCATCGAATCGGGAGACATATCCTGGTATCAACTCGCCCCTGAAGACTTGGAAGTGGAGTAAACAGAACCCAGACAAAGCCCCCTCGCCGGCCGGACATCCGGCACGGGCAAGCACAAGCCCCCGCGTTTTGCGGGGGCTTTTTACATCCGCAGAATTGGGCAGCGCGTCCACGCGCTCTAAACTCGCCCGATATCCGCTAGTCCCTGAACAGATGATCTTCAATGGGCAAGGACACGGCAATGCCATTGGTTGCAGAAATAAGCCCCGCCTCCATAATCTCCTGTGCGTGGCGCGAGCGCGCCGGGCAGGTCACAAAACCGGGCCACGCGCCCGATTGAATGCAATGGATAAAATGCTCGGGGCCATCGCCTTCCCCTTCGGGCAACACGTCCAGCGCAATGGTTTCCCCGTCTTTATCATCGCGCGTGTACAACACCACGTCACCCCCTGCAATAATTGTCCCCTCGGTCCCGTGCAACACCACATCGTGCGGGGGCTTGTGCGGCACGGCCTCTGTCCAAGTCATCTCCAACCGACACATCGCATTGGGATACCGCAAAATCATCATCCCATTGTCGTCCACGGGCAAATGCGTCTTCAACAGCCGCCCCGCCATCCCCACGACGCGATGGGGCCGCCCCAAAAACAACACGCACAGGCTCGCCCCATATCCCCCGTAATCGTTAAACGCCCCCGCGCCATTGAGATGCTTGTCAAACAGGAAATCGCAGAATTGTTCGGAACACCCCAACTCGTCCGGCCCACAATGCCCACCGCGCCACAGCAATTGCCACACCTGACCAATCGCGCCCTCTTGCACCAAGCGATAGGCCGTGCGAATCCCGCGATGCCAAGCTGTCGGCCAATTGACCATCAATACCGTGTCCGCTTGTCGCGCGGCCGTCAACATGCGGTCTGCTTGTTCTAAGGTCGCGGCCATCGGTTTTTCAACCATGACGTGAATCCCGCGCGGCGCACATAAGTCCACCACATCGGCATGATGCGCCGTAGGGGTAAATGCAAAAACCGCATCCGGGGCCTCATTGTCCAACAAGTCGCCAAACTCATCATAGACCCGTTCACACCCTGTCCGCTCAACAAATTGATTTCGCAAATCCGCATCGCCATCCGCCCCCCCGATCAACACGGCATTGTCCAATGCCTTGAGCGCGCGCAAATTTGACCACACATGATCGTGTGCCAACCCCAGCACGCCCACTTTTACGATTTCCGACATGAATCCCTCCTTGAATCAATGGTCTGAAAAATTCAAAATGCACCTCCTTCGCAGGCCCACCAAAGCCTTGAGCCTGCGAAGGGGAAGCGCGAAAGATAAGACATCCGCAAGTGCAAAGTGCGAGATGCGAATTGCCAACGCTTTGTTCAGGGCAGGCCCCCACATAGACATACTCGGCAGGACGGGGAATTGGTTTTTGCGATCCCGCGCATCACATCATTAGTCCAGTAATTTGCCCCCACCAAACATGGTCGAGATGTCGCGCTGGATATCGCTCTGTGTGAGGGGCCAGCCCGCCGCGCGGAGCGATTCGTATTTATCGACAAAGACGGGCGCGATGACGTCGATGGAATGCGTCCATTTGTAGAGCAACTGATCGAGGATGCGTGCGTCGGAATGCTGGGGGACAAAACTGGTGCCGAGCAGTTCGAGGCGTTCGGCTGTGATTTCTCGGATGATACTGGGGTTGTTCAAAAACCACCAGCAACCAAAGGGGTGAACATTGGGAAATTTCCGTCCCGTGACACAGAGTTCGTGCTGGTTTTCACGCGAAAGCAGTGTGATGAGAAAGTTGACATCGGGCCAATCGCGCGCGATGCGCTCGAGGTTGGTGATGTCCCATTTGCCCAGGCTGTCGCCACCGTCTTTGAGCAGTGGATTGACCTGTCGCGTGACCCCAATCATCATCGCCGAGGGAATCTGGAGTTCACGGGCTGTGGGAAACACCACATGGCCCATCATTTGAGCGATGTTGTCTTCAGAGGGATACGCAAAATCTGGAGGGAGTGATATGGCCATGTATCGCGCGTCCATCTTTTTGATCCAATCAGTGAGATAGTGCCGCAGTTCTGAGAAGGTCTTGTCGGACAGACTATCTTCGACATCATAACCCAAACCGCGCAGTTTGTCGGCGGGGGCCGGCCAATTCACCAGCGCGCTGTCAAGGCGCAAGACAGCCTTAAAGCGCGGGTCGATGTCAACGCCCTGTCGCCACATCGCGCCTTCGATATCATCGAGCGGGTCGTTGGTCATATAAACGCACGCGACCCGGGCTTTTTCAAAGACCATATCGGTGTAGTCTTCGGGTATTTTTGAATTATAGAACGCGCGAAATTCGCACAGATCGTCTGCGCGGGGATTCAGGCCCAGGCGATTCATGACCGTGACGACGCCCAATCGCGCTTCGGAAATCGGCGAACTGTCGCCCACAAAGAGTTGTTGCCAGATCACGTCGGCCTGTTCAGCAGCGGGCATGGTGTTAAACGCGTCAACCGCCACACCTTCGGGCAACATGCGCGAACATTCGGCTTTGAGATAGTGATAGGTCAGCAGCGCGTCGGGGCCAGCCAAATAAAGTGCGCCCATAGAGGAGGGGTAGAGATGCGTATGAATATCGACAATGGCGTGGTTTTGAAATGCGTTGTCAACGGCTTCTGATATCGAAAAATTGGACATGGTTAATTCCCCTTTGAATTTCGGCAGACAGGAATGAATGCGATACGGCAAGCCGCGATCAAGATCATTTACACAATCAATATTGTTCAATCAGGTACAGAAATTCGCGCCAGTTTTTGATTTCGACATGCGGTGCAGGCCCATCGAGAGGCGCGTCCAAACGGTTGTACCACACCGCGCCCATGCCCGCATTGTGCGCACCGGCAATATCGTACTGCGGCGTGTTGCCCACATACCACACATCCGCGGGTTTAATCCTGAGTTTGGCCGCGGCTGTTTCCAAGATGAGGGGATGGGGTTTACGCACCCAATAGTCGGCACTGGACATGAGAAAGCGAAAATAATCCGCAATCCCTTGTCGTTCAACTTCCCACCAGAGCGTTCTGCCGCAAAATGCAGCATTGCTGACAATGCCCATTGGAATGCCTTTTTTTGTCAATATTTCGAGGGCTTTTTCCACATCCGGTTCGGGTCTCCACGACATTGCAGCGCGCCAAAACAAGTGCTCAACTTCCTCATGTGTGCGGTCAAAGGTGATGTGCAGGGCTTCGTAAATGTGGCGCTGGACAATGTGCGGATGAAATTCAACCTGTGCTTTTTCGCGGCGCGGAATGAGATCGCGATTCATCCTTTCAATGCGTCTGCCAATGTCTCTCGCCGTATAACCCGATGGATTGTCTGCTATTTTCAGCGTGGCGACAATACCCGCTTTTGGATCGAACCCGAGATGTGTCAAGAGCGTGTCGCCCAAGTCAAACAAAACCCCGAGTGGCTTTTGCAAGGTCAGCCGGTCTGCGGGTTGGGGTTGTGGCGTTGTTTCAAGGGTTTCTGTGGCGGTGAGCAGTTCCCATGGGGTTCGTTCACCGCGCGCCTCCCGAGTCTGAGACGCGCGAAAAGCACGCGCCCGACTTCGCCCCTGCTCATGCCGCATATCTCTGGGCCTCTGGCATTCCATATTTTCTCGTCGAACATCTCTGTTGCGTGACGATCTCCCCATTTCCAAAGTATAGGGCGGAAATGACAATGAAGCAAGTGAGAATAGGGTGATCGGTGAGACATAAGCGATAAGACGCGAGCGAGCCACGCATCTCCTCCGCGTCTTACCTATCTGCCCTGCCTGCGGCGCGCGTTAGGCAGGCGTCTTATCGCGCGCGTTTCCAAATAATGGCTTGCAAAGCCGAGTCCGTCACCGCCGCAAGTTTCTTTCACAACCCCATCTGGGGTCATTTGCCAACTGCAAAATAATGTGGATTTTCAAGGCATAAGGAATTATCATAATGCCCGATGACATAGAGGGTGTTGACAAGGAGTGTGAGAATGGTTTCGGATCTCGATATCTATCTGTTTGACTTGCGCGGCTACCTGCAGTTGGAGGGCGCGCTCACCGCGGATGAGGTTCAGGCATTAAACGATTGTTTGGACGAAATTCCCGCGCTCAAGCCGGGGGAATGGTATGGCTATATTCACGGCCATGCGTATGGCGATGCAACATCGGGGATCAACTATCAGCAGATTTATGAGGCAGGCGAGCCTTATGAAAAGCTGATCGATCATCCGGCGTGGTTTGAGCACGTAAAACTGTTCATCGGCGCTGAAGGCACATTTGACCATCACCATGGCCCCGTGTTTATCGACGAATGTTTTGCCAATTTTCGCGAGCCGGGTGAGGCCATTGGGTTGCATTCGGGCGGGTTTCCGCCCATCCACAGAAATCAGTTCCGATATCGCGGCGGGCGGTTTATGTGCGGGCAAGTCAACGTGCTGATCGCCCTAACAGACATTGGCCCTGGCGACGGCGGGACGATGTTGATTCCGGGCAGCCACAAATCGAATTTTAAGCATCCGCATTACGACAAACAGAGGATGGGAAAGAACCGGTCGGTAGATGGCACTGTCGGCGCGATTGAACTGCTTATGAACGCGGGCGATGCACTCATTTTTGTCGATGGGATTTCACACGGATCGGCAAAGCGGATCAACGCGGGCACTCGGCGCATTGTCGTGTATCGATACGGCCCTTCGTGGGGAAATTTCCGGCACGGGTATCAGCCTTCACGGGAGTTGCTCGAGCGACTCACGCCCCAACGCCGTCGCATCGCACAACCGCAAGTGTTGCTCCCGCGAGAGCCGCAGATCAAAAAATAAAAAAGAACAAGATCAAATGAAGTCTTCTTCTTTGGTGCGTCGCCTCGCGCGGCTTTGGCATCAATATTTTTTGCGAAGCCGTGCTGTTTTGTCATTTCCCAAATTCATTCTCTGGCAAGTGAGACCGCTAATCCACTGCCTATTCCCCAATAGCACGGAAAGGGTGGGACGGCTTTAGCACGTCACGCCGAGTTGGTCGCCGCCGTAAATGGACAGGCGTTCTCGTGTGGTCAACGCGATGGCACTTTCCGGGCGGTAATGATATTGCAAAGCCCTGCGGTGCTGGGTCGAGCGATTGGTTGGACTGCCGTGATGGGTCATGCCGTGCCAGAAGAGGCAACCGCCGGGGCCAAGCGGAACAGTGACGCTGTTGGGAACGGCAACTTCGGTGTCGCATATTTGCCAGTCGCGCCGCTTAAAATGCGGGGTTGGACCTTTTTGATTCGATCCGGGGATGATGTGCAAACACCCATTTTCTTCTGTGGCAGCATCAACTGCAATCCAGACCCCGACAACGGTGGTGCCAACGGGATAATTGAAATAAGCGCAGTCTTGGTGCCAGGGTTTTTCTCGACCCACGCGCGGGGGCTTGATCAGTCCCATGTCTTGAAAGAGCACGGGGGTGTCGTTCATCATGCGGGCGAGGACAGAGAGAATATTTGGATCGTGGGCGAGTGCATAGAGCCGCTCATCGTATTCGACAAATTTCCAAAGTTTACGCACGGCATCGCGGCGCGCGTCCCCTTTGAGCACAGAAAAACGTCCGCGCATGTCGGCTTCGGCTTGTACACCCTTAAAGTCCGGATTTTTGCCGTCAATGAGGTGCCACATCGCCTGGCCCGCAGATTCAATTTGTTGCCGCGTAAATGCCCGTCGAATGGCGAGGTATCCCTGGTCGTGAAAACGGGCGATTTGACAGTCATCAATATCGGCAAGGGTATCGAGATAGTCGGCCCGTCTATTTGTGCTGTAGAGATACGGGTCATGGATGGCGATGGGAATTTCCCCGGGAACTGTTTCTGCCATAAAATGCTCCTCTGAAAATTGGCGAGATGTTCATCGCTTTCTAAATGAGCTCTTCAACCCCTTGTTCAAACTTGAGTAATATATCACACAGGGCCTCCCAAACCAAATTTTACTTGGCGCCCAAAAATTCCTTCATTTCTCGCGCATAGTGATTATATTGCGACCGTTTCGCGTCTGAATTTCTGATCGGGAGATGAGTGATGTCCAGAAGGTGGTTGCGCGTTGCCGCATGTCAGATTCACGCCGGTGAAGACATCGAAAAAAACACATGCGAGATTGTCGAGCGTCTGAGAACTTGTGCGCGCAAAAAAGTAGATGTAGCGGCATTTCACGAAGGCGTTTTATACGGCTATTGCAACCGACCTGATTTTTGGTCGAGTCTAGATCAAGTGCGTATTGAAAAAGCCGAACGCCGCATTATTCGCGCGTGTCGTGAAATGGGCATTGCCGCAGTCGTTGGCTCAACGCATCTCGAACGCGGGCAACGCTACAACAGTTTGATCGCCATAGACCGAGATGGCAGGGTGCAAGGTCGCTATGGCAAAATTCATCTGGCAGGTGAGTGCTGGTGCGCGCCCGCACAACATCTGCCCATTTACCGATTGTGTGGGGTGCCCTGTTGTTTTTTGATCTGTCACGATATTCGCTATCCCGAACTCGTGCGATTGCCGGCCGCGGCCGGTGCAAAAATTTGCTTTTTTTCCAGTTGTGAAAGTTCTGTGACCGCAGAGCACAAATTGTCGGCCTATCGCGCCATGCCCATCAGCCGGGCAACCGAGAATGACATTTACGTGGTGATGGCCAATGCGCCCGCCGATCCTTCGGATATCAATCGCGCGGGGTCTTCGCATGGCGAGTCAAAAATTATTTATCCGGATGGCAATGTGATAGCCGAAGCCGGTATATTTACGGACGAGATTGTGATTCACAATTTAGATCTCTATCGAGCATCGCGAAATATCGCTTTGCGCGCGGCAAATGATATCACGCGCTTGCGCGAGTGGATGCGAGAAGGCGTAAAGTTGGTGGATCGCGCAGGGGCGTAAAATTTTGCGTCTATTCATCTATTCAAAGGAGTACTCATGAGAGGATTGAGACCCAACATTTTGTGGATTTGCACGGATCAGCAGCGGTATGATACCATTGGCGCGTTGGGCAATCCCCATGTGGATACGCCCAATATCGACCACTTGGTCGCAGGGGGATTCGCATTTACCCATGCGTACTGTCAAAGTCCGATTTGCACGCCGAGTCGGGCGAGTTTTTTGACCGGGCAGTATGCGAGTGCCGTGCATGTGAATGGCAATGGCAATTCGCATTTTCCAGACGCGCCACCTCTGGTCACCAAAATGCTGGCAGACGATGGATACGATTGCGGGTTGATCGGCAAATTGCATCTGTCGAGCGCGTTTCGCCGCATTGAAAAGCGAGTGGATGATGGTTATCGATACTGGCAATACAGCCATGCACCGCGAGACGATTGGGAAACAGGGCACGATTATGCCGACTGGGTGCGGTCAAAAGGCGAGGTTTTGGGCGACTTGATCAAAAATCCCAATGGCGTACCCGCAGAATTTCACCAGACGACGTGGTGCGCGGAAAAGACCATTGAGTTTATGCGCGAGCCGCGCGAGGGACCATGGTTGGCCTGCGTGAATATCTACGACCCGCATCCGCCATTTAATCCGCCCAAAACATATCGCGAGATGTTCGATCCCGAACAGGTGAACGGCCCGCTGTTTCGAGAAAGCGATCTGGCGCAGCAAAAGAAACTCGAGGCCATTGATTTTCAGTCCAAAGCGCGGCGTCCCGACGCGCTGAATATCAAAAATCCGATTGTTCCACACACGCCCGGCAAAAGGCTCTCGAAACGCGATGTCAGAATACTCATCGCGGCCTATTATGCGATGATCAAGTTGATCGACGATCAGGTGGGGCGCGTGATCGCGGCACTGGACGAAACCGGACAACGCCACAACACATTGATCATTTTTACGAGCGATCACGGCGAGATGCTCGGCGATCACGGGTTGCTTAAAAAAGGCTGTCGATTTTACGAAGGACTGGTGCGCGTGCCGCTCATTTTTTTATGGCCCGGGCACGTGAAATCGGATCTCAGGAGCGACGCCCTCGTCGAATTGCGCGATATTGCCCCCCTCTTGCTAGAACTGGCCGGCCTCGAGGTGCCCGACCGGATGCAACCGCGTTCTTTGTTGCCCGTGCTGAACGGTGAGCAACCGCCCGATGAACACCGCGATTTTGTGCGCTGTGAATATTACAACGCGCTGGATCAGGCCGATGGGACTTTTGCCACGATGTATCGCGACCGGCAGTACAAAATCATGGTTTATCACGGACACGGCTTGGGTGAGCTTTACGATTTGGGGGCGGATCCGGGCGAATTTGACAATTTGTGGGACAGCCCCGATCATGTGGGCGTGAAACTCGATTTGATGCAGCGCAGTTTTGATGCGTCAATGCTCGCAATGGACAAAGGCCCTGAACGCATTGGGCCGATGTAATACCGAACTGATTTCACGCGGGCAAGACGCGCCATGTCGTTCCCGAACTGGGGGCCCAAGGCTCCGGATACGCGCGGGCTTGTTTTGCATATTTTGCAAGATGCCCTGAAAAAAATGAGATTTTGAAGATATAGCACCGGTTGGTGCGAAACTGGAAGGAGTAGCAGATGGCGAGGAAGGTGACGATTGCATTGATCGGCGCCGGGATGTTTGGTGGCGATATTCACGCTCGGGCGTACGCGGATTTGCAACGCAACGGTATCAGCGGCCTGATGGGGCGCGTGGGGCTCGATGACTGGGCGCGCGATCTGGCCGACATCGAATTTGATCTCGTGGCCGTGGGCACGCGCAGCGAGGCGTCCGCGCGGCGTGCAAAGGCCAATTTCGTGCAGTGGACCGGGCATGCGCCCAAGCCCTACTGGGGCGAAACGCCCTGGGAAGACGTGTTGCGCGATTTTCCCGCTCTGGATGTGATGGCCGTGGCCACGCCCGACAATCTACATACGCCCGTGGTGCTGGCCGCGTTGGACAACGGCACCCATGTGATGACTGAGAAACCGATGTGCTTGTCGATTCGAGAAGCCGATGAGATGGTCAATATCGCCAATAAAAAAGGCCTGGTATGCGCGGTGGATATGCACAAGCGCTACGATCCGGATCATCTGCGTATTCAGCGCGACATTGCCAATCGCATTGGCGAGCCGCTTTATGGAGTGGCGATGTTGGAAGAGCCCCTTGAAGTCTCGACGAGCACGTTTAAGTGGGTCGAAGACAGCGACCCGTTTTCTTATGTGGGCCCCCACTGGGTCGATCTGTTTTACAATTACTATCGGAGCAAGCCCGTATCGCTCACCGCGGTGGGGCAAAAAAAGCGTCTGGTGCGCGATGGGATTGACGCCTATGACGCGGTGCAGGTGCGCGTGGATTTTGACAATGGCATGAGCATTTATTTTCACAACAATTGGATTACGCCCGACGATTTTGAAGGTCCGGTCAATCAGGGCCACGAGATTGTTGGCACCGAAGGCAAGGTGGAATCCGACCAGCAGTATCGCGGGTTTCGCTTTTGGTACACGCGCGGCGGCAGCCAGAGTTCCAACAACCATTTTACGCGCGATGTCGAGCGACCCGACGGCTCGCAGATCTATGTCGGGTATGGCATAGATAGCATCACCGCGGCATTGGTCGCTGTCTGTCGCGTGAAGTTTTTGGGAGACCGTTTAGCGGATGTCAAAGGGATTTACCCCACGCCCGAAGATGGGCGGATTGCCGTGGCAATTGTCGATGCCGCACGCATTGTCCGCGATCGCAATTTTGAGTATCTCCGCGACGGCAAAGGCGCGACCGTTACCGCGCGATTTGGTCGGGATGGCATTGTCATTGTCGATCCCAATCGCGCGCATGAAGGCCCCAACGCGGTATTTGAGAAGATATACGATCAACCGGTGTAATGAACATTTAGCATTTTGAGGCGCGACAGAAGGGCGTCTTGCTATCGGAAACGGGTTCAATGATGAGAATTATGCTGATTACCAAAGGGCAAGTGGAAAACCGAAAGTATTGGATTGACGAGATAAGTCGGCTGAGTGGCGATTTTGGCGTTGATGCGGAAAGAATTGAGCAGGGACTATACCGGGAAATCCAAAAGTATGGGATTGATCCCTTGCTTGGACATCTGCGTTTGTGCGGCGCAATTCCAGAGTGCTATGGACATGACACCAGCGAAGAGAAACTTTACGCCAAATATACCGATGTTGTGATCCATGAGGCATACACAGCAATGGGATTTACGAGTTTGGTTCTTAAAGAGCGAGCGAATGTGGCTGATGTTGAGTGTATCGCTGAGGATTACAGTTTTGTCGCCGATGCAAAAGCATTTCGACTGAGTCGCACAGCGAAGAATCAGAAGGATTTCAAAGTCCAGGCAATGGACAATTGGAAGCACGGGAAGCCCTATGCGATGGTTGTTTGCCCAGTATATCAATTGCCATCTCGAACAAGTCAGATATACCAACAGGCCGCGGCACTGTCCGTTTGCATTGCGACATATACACATTTGGCTGTGCTTGCTCGCTATGCTCAAGAGTCAACACAGAACAAGGTGGTAGAGTTGGTTCATGAGATATTTAGAACGGTTGAGGCGATGAATCCGTCAAAGGATGCAGTCAGTTACTGGCAGATAGTGAATCGCACACTCCTAGATTTTGATGGAGTAATCGGTGAAATATGGCGGGATGAGAAACGCGCATCAAACGAATCTATACTCATCTCAAGAGACGAAGCACTTACTTTTCTCGCTGCGGAGCGCGAGCGAATTATGAGACTATCCCGAAATGAAGCGATAAAGGAAGTGCTGAAGTGGAGAAAACTCGATAACAAAATTCAAACGGTTCAATCCGTTACCAAAAACGAGATTCTTAGCTTGGAGTGATGGTTGGCATGAACGAAAGATATCTGGACGAGATCACACGAGGCGACTGCCGAGATCATATTCCACACTTGGCGGACAACAGCATTGAACTCTTCCTGTCGGATATTCCCTACGGCATCAGCTTGGATGATTGGGATGTTTTGCACGACAATACGAACTCTGCGCTGTTGGGGCAGTCGCCCGCGCAGGTGGAAAAGTCTGCCTTTAAGCGGCGGGGCAAGCCCATCAATGGCTGGTCGCAGGCCGATAGGAACATCGGACGAGAATATCAGCAGTGGTGTCAAAGCTGGGCTGACATGGTTCTGCCAAAAATGAAAAATGGCGCGTCCCTCTTCGTTTTTGGCGCGCGGCGCACCATACACCGCGTCGTCAATGCTTTTGAAGACAGTGGTTTCCTTCTCAAGGATATTCTCGCCTGGAAAAAAGCGTCAGCGCACCATCGGGCGCAGAGGGTGAGCATTGTCTTTGAACGGCGCGGATTGGAGGCTGAGGCCGAAGCGTGGTGTGGCTGGCGTTTGGGCAACCTCGCACCTATATATGAACCGATAGCATGGTTCACAAAACCCTACAAGATCGGCGGCACCATCGCCGACAACATCCTCGAGCACGGCGTGGGCGCGATGAATCTAAAAGCGTGTCAGATCCACGGCGCGAATCCGACAAATTTTTTGGCGTTTGGTTTCCAAAAGGGCGAACAAAAAATTCACGAGGCGCAGAAGCCCTTGAAACTCATTGAGTTTCTCATCAAGCTTACAACAAGGGAAGGCCAAGTGGTGCTCGATCCGTTCGCGGGAAGTGGGACGACAGCCATTGCCGCACAGCGGCTCAACAGACATTTCATCGGCTTTGAGATCTCACCCGAATTTCACCGCGGTGCACTTGAGAGACTAAGGTCAGAGTGCGGGATGAGATATGCAGAAGACGCCAAACCGTTCCAGCAAATGCTTTTTGAAAAAAAAAATAAATACAGTATCTAATCTTCTGTTTCGATTCGCCTCTCGCCTTTTATACTCGCTTCGCTGCATTGCCTGTCTGCTGATAGGCAGGTGGGATTTGACGATGTCATACATTGGATTTCGCCGTGCGTTGGCTTACGCCATGCCTGCGGCGGCACGCCTGTGCGTCTTTTGCCGCTGACCGCCAAACAGGAGTTGTGATGGGAAAAGAATTTGATATTACCCCCGTTGATGTGCCAAAGGTTGACACAAAATATCGGCGGATTGTGACGCCATTGCCCCATCCAAATTCCGTGGCAACACTAAAAACGCTGCACAGAATCGAACCCATTTCCATGCGCGGACAACCGCCTATTGTATGGGACCGCGCAGAGGATTGTCAGGTTTATGATGCCTACGGCAATATGTGGCTCGATTGGAGTTCGGGCGTTTTAGTGACCAATGCCGGTCACGGTATGCCCGAGGTTCGACAGGCCATTGTGGATCAAGTGAACAGCGGACTGTTGCACAATTATGTGTTTCCATGCGAAGAGCGGGCGCAACTCGTCGAATTTCTGGCTGATCTGGCACCCGATGGGTTGGACAAAGTTTTTTTATTGACCACGGGATCTGAAAGTACTGAAAATGCCCTGAAGTTGGCGCGCACGCACGGCATTGCAACGGGGAGGGAAAAAAAGATCGGTTTTGTGGGTTTTGAACGCGGGTTTCACGGGCGCACACTGGGCGCGCAGCAAGTCGGCGGGATGCACGGGCAAAAAGACTGGATCGGCAATGAAGACCCCGCGATTGTGCAAGTGCCGTTTCCCGATGGATATTGGACGAAAAATGTGGATTTTGACTTTTTTTGTTCTTCGCTTGTAGACAAGGGTTTGGACGCAGACGATGTGTGCGGTGTGATGCTGGAAACATATCAGGGGGTAGGTCCCGATTTCGCGCCTGTGCCTTATGTACAGGCGTTGGTAGAGTGGTGCAAAGCACACGGGGCCTTGTTGATTTTTGATGAAGTCCAGGCGGGATTTGGGCGCACGGGTAAAATGTGGGGGTTTGAGCATTATGGCGTGACGCCCGATTTGATATGTTTTGGCAAGGGCGTGAGCAGTTCGCTGCCGCTGTCGGGCGTGATCGGCAGATCCGAAGTCATGGACACCTATCCCCCTGGATCGATGACGAGCACGCATACGGGCAATCCCGTGTGTTGTGCAGCGGCACTGGCGAGTTTGAAAAAAATTGTAGAAGACGATTTAGCGGGCAATGCCGCGCGGCTCGAGCCAGTGTTGTTGAACGGCATCAAAAAAATTCAGGCCGCGCATCCCGATGTGGTCGGGCATGTGACCTGCAAGGGACTTGTGGCCGGCGTGCAACTGGTAAAAGCCGGACGCAAAGAACCCGATTCAGATCTGGCACATGAAATTGTGTTGCGTTGTTTTCACCAAGGGTTGCTGTTTTTTGCACCTGTGGGCGCGTGGGGGCAAACCGTGAAAATTTCTCCGCCATTGACGATTGCACGAGACGCCCTTGAAGATGGTTTGCAGGTACTTTCTAAGGTGGTAGATACTGTTTGCAGTTCCCGTTGACAGTGAGGCGATATATGGCAGATGAGAAGCGTTCTGGACGATTGCGCGAAGTCGCGGCATTGTTTTTCAAACTGGGTGTGATTGGTTTTGGTGGGCCAGTCGCGCATATCGCGTTGATGGAAGACGAGGTGGTTGAAAAGCGCGCGTGGCTATCGCGCGAGCGATTTTTAGATCTCGTTGGCGTGACGAGTATTATCCCCGGTCCAAATTCAACGGAAATGGCGATTCACCTGGGGTTTCTGCGCGGCGGTTGGCCGGGTCTGTTGCTGGCTGGTGCCTGTTTTATTTTCCCCGCCATTGCGTTGACCACGTTGCTCGCCTGGGCGTATGTGACTTATGGGGCCATCCCCCAAGTTGCCGATTTGCTCTATGGCATTAAGCCAGCGGTATTGGCCGTTATTTTGGGCGCGCTGTGGCGATTGGGCCAAAAAGCCGTAAAGGGGTGGCGACTGAGCTTTCTGGGCGTGGCTGTGATGCTGGTATCCCTCACGCAATTTAGCGGTGTGCTCGCCCTCATCGGCGGGGGGATCGTGGGGATGTTTTGGCTAAAAATGACGCGGTCAAATGACCGAGACCATGTGGCTGTTGTCGCGCCGATGGCAGGAACCGGATTGTCAATGCTGGCAAGTCAAGGTGTGGTGGCCGGCGGGGGCGGGCCAACGCTGTGGGCACTGGGGCTGTTCTTTTTGAAAATCGGCGCGATTCTCTACGGTAGTGGCTACGTGCTGGTCGCGTTTTTAGAAGAAGAACTCGTGCATGGATATGCTTGGCTGACGCAGAAGCAATTGCTGGAGGCCATTGCCATCGGTCAGTTTACGCCTGGTCCGGTATTATCAACAGCGGCCTTTATCGGTTATCTCGTCAGCGATGGCAAGGTATCGTGGGCACTCGTTGCTGCTGGCGCGATTTTTTTGCCGTCATTTGTGTTTGTGGCTGCGCTAAATCCCGTATTGCCCCGGCTGCGCGAATCGCAATGGGTGGCGTCTTTTCTCGACGCGGTGAATGTGTGTGCCGTGGGATTGATGGCCGCGGTGACAGTGGAACTGGGCTATTTAACGCTGGACTCGGTACCCAAAGCGGTGATTGCAGGCGGGGCGATCATTTTGGGATTGTGGCGCGGCATAGGAGCGGTGTGGTTGGTTGTCGGCGGGGCCGTTGCAGGCTGGTTGATCCTCGCTTTGGGATTGTAGAGCATACCTGATTTTACACGCTGGACTTTTGCACTGATTTTAACTCATGGCGCAAGAATACCTCAACCCCGAAGTCGTCTCTCGTCTCTCGCGTCTCGACCTGATTGCGCGCTTGGTTGTTGAAGGATTTATTACCGGGTTGCATCAAAGCCCTTACCACGGGTTCTCGGTCGAATTTTCCGAATACCGCCAATACATGCCGGGGGATCCGCTGCGCGATCTGGACTGGAAGGTGTTTGGCAAAACCGACCGGCTCTACGTCAAACAATACGAAGAAGAAACCAATCTCAAATCCCATCTCCTCATAGACGCCAGTGCCTCAATGGCCTATCGCTCGGGGTCGATCACCAAGTTCCAATACGCATCTTATGTCGCAGCGGCCCTTTCCCATCTCATGTTGCGCCAGCGCGATGCCGTGGGGCTGATCGCTTTTGACGACCAAATTCGAACGCATTTGCCGCCTCGATCCGTCACCAGTCATTTGCACACCCTGCTGACCGCGCTTCAAAACACCCATCCCGAAGGCACCGATACCGATCTGGCCACCGCCTTTCACGATCTGGCCGAACGCATTGTGCGCCGCGGACTCGTCGTGGTCATCTCCGACCTTTTCGACGATCCAGACCGCCTGCTCAACGGCCTCAAACACTTTCGCCACCGCAACCACGAAGTGATCGTTTTCCACGTGATTGACCCTCGAGAGCGCGACCTCAACTTCGATCGCGAAACGCGCTTTGTCGATCTCGAATCCGGCGCGCAAATCGCCACCGAACCATGGCATATCGCGCCTGCGTATCGCGATCACATGAAAGCCCTCATCAACCGCTTTCGCCGCGAATGCCGCGAGGCCCTCATCGACTACGTCCTCCTCGAAACCTCAGAACCCTTTGACACCGCCCTCTTCAATTATCTCGCAAAACGCAAAAAATTGATGTAATACTTGACCGGAAAAACACAGTGCCGATCCATGATGACTTGGATCGGCGCTGTTGTGAACTGGTATAACGATGGCATGATGAGAATAGCGTTCTGAGGGTTCAAAAGACAGATTACCCCCATATTTTTATCCGATAACTTCTCATCAAAATTGAATCGTCAAAGTCTGCGTTCCCTTGTCGTATGTGCTCTCAAATCGCGGCAAGGGCGCGGTTGCCGGCCCTCGCAGAACCGCGCCTGTTGTTCTGTCAAACACGGCGCCGTGACAGTCGCACCAAATTTGCGGATTGCCTTCGCCCGGCAAATTCACCTCACAGGCTTGATGCGTACAAATAGAACTCAAAACCAAAAAATCTTCTTCGGCAAGACGGATAATGATCACGGGTTCTCCGCCGTGTTGCCCGTCAAAAATACGCTTGACAGCACCGCCCACCTGTGCCAATGCGGGCGCACTTGCCACATCAAACCGCACGGCAATATCAGACGACTTCAACACATCTGTCTCACATCCCGCAATCCATCCGGCGCACATACACCCCCCTACGAGTGCGAGAGTCTGCGTCAAAAATGATCTGCGGGCGCAGTTGTACCCCGCTTCTCTTCTCTGTCTATCCCGTCCGCATGACCGACAGGTTTCCCCTTCCTGTTTACCCCCCATCGGAACATACTTTTTACATGTCCGCGCCATTACTTGCCCTCCTCGACAACGGTTGAACCAAAAAAGTTCGCTTTTAAGTGGATCTCCGTCCCCACGCGGCTGCCGACCAACCCGCGCGCACCCGCAATACCAAAATCTTTCAATGCAATCTGGAACGCCCCCTCAACCCAAAAAAAATCCCCCGGCGCCCGTTTTTTTGTCTGATCCGACGCCAACAAATACGTCGCTTCAAACGGTATTTCCATCTCCTTATCTACGCCGTGCAGTGAAAACGCGCCCAGTGCCATCCCGCGAATGGCAGCCTTGTGTGTGTTTGCCTCCACAGATATATCTTTTACTCCCACAATTTCAAACGCAATCGCCGGGAACTGTTTTTCATCCAGCCAGTCCTTGCCGAGCAAATGCTCGTCGCGCTTCTCTATGCCTGTTTCCATACTGGCAACTTTCACCTCAATTTTTCCGGTCATCCCTTCTACATGGGTTGGATCCAGTCTCAATGCGCCCGAAATCCCCGACGCTGTACCGTGAATCTCTTCCATCGGTGCTGTGCTCACAAACCGAATCTGGTTCTTGCCGACCGCATTGCTCAACACAATTGTCTGAACACCTTCAACCGGCAACCCCAGTGCAGTTTCTGCCCAGACCTGTTGTGCGCCAATATACGCGGTCAACAATAAAGCAAATACCCATCGCTTCGTCATGCCTTTCCTCCTCGGTTGCAGACAAAAATGAACACTACAAAAAGGCTTTATTCCATCAAAAATTCAAGAAAAAACGAATCAGAGCGAAGGGACAAAGGGGCGAACCGAGTAAAACCGTTCTTCGACGCGCTTCGACAAGTTCAGCAGACGGGTATCGACTATCAGCTATTCAGCCCCTGCCCCAAGCAATGCATGTGCTGACCACTTGTATCTCGAAACGGTGATAGGGCAACCCCCTGTGGTTGCCCTGTGGTGACCGCGGGGCTCGGGGCCGCTGAGTTTTATCTGCTTGACATACGCGTTCTCCTGCTGGTATAATACGCCTCTCAAGACCTGTCTCACATATCTGTCACCCCAAAAACTCAGGGAATATTTATGACATCACTCGTCTATACAAAAGCAGATGAAGCCCCCGCATTGGCAACGTACTCGTTGCTCCCAATTATCAAAACTTTTACGCAACCAACCGGGATTAAAATAAAAACAAAAGACATTTCTCTTGCGGGCAGAATTATTGCAAATTTTCCGGAAAACTTAACGGAGAGCCAAAGACAATCCGATGCGTTGACGGAGTTGGGGAAACTGGCAAAAACACCCGAAGCCAATATTATCAAACTGCCCAACATCAGCGCTTCAGTGCCGCAGTTGACCGCTGCAATCAAAGAATTGCAGGCAAAGGGATATGATATTCCGGACTATATAGAAGAACCAAAAACTCGGGCAGAGCGAAAAATTAAAGACAGATATGCAAGGGTTTTGGGAAGTGCTGTGAACCCGGTTTTGAGAGAGGGAAACTCGGACCGCAGGGTGGCATCAGCCGTAAAAGAATACGCCAAAAACAACCCGCACCCCATGGGCGAATGGACCTCGGATTCCAAATCACATGTGGCGTGTATGCGCGGTGGCGATTTCTACGGCAGTGAACAATCCGTCGTGGTGGCAGAAGCGGACGCACTCAAAATTGAGTTTGTGGATGGCGATGGAAAGACAACGGTTCTCAAAGCGGAGATACCCGTTCAGGCCGGCGAAGTCGTCGATGCAGCGGTGATGAGTTGTCGAGCGTTGCGCGCGTTTTACGAGGCGGAACTCGCAGATGCAAAAGACAAGGGGGTGTTATTTTCGCTCCACCTCAAAGCCACCATGATGAAGGTCTCAGATCCGATCCTTTTTGGTCATGCCGTTTCCGTTTATTACAAAGATGTGTTTGAAAAACACAATGCTGTCTTTGATGAACTCGGCATCGATCCCAACAACGGCATTGGCGAAGTGTATGCAAAAATCAAACGCCTGCCCGACGCGCAACGCGCAGAAATTGAAGCGGACATTGCCGCTTGTTATGCACAGCGTCCAGCCCTTGCGATGGTCAACTCAGACCGCGGCATCACCAATTTACACATGCCCAGCGATGTGATCATTGACGCCTCAATGCCGACTGCGATCCGCGAATCCGGGCAAATGTGGGGACCTGATGGCGCGCTTTGCGATACCGTGTTCACGATTCCCGACCGCTGTTATGCGCGGATCTACCAAGAGATGATTGCCTTTCACAAAGAACGCGGAGCTTTTGATGTGACCATCATGGGCAATGTGTCCAACGTGGGGTTGATGGCGCAAAAGGCAGAAGAATACGGATCGCACGACAAAACTTATGAAATGCGCGCAAACGGCCGGGTTCGCGTTGTCAATGCGTCCGGGCAGGTCTTGCTCGAGCACAAAGTGGAAAAAGGGGATATCTGGCGCGCGTGTCAGACCAAGGACCTGCCGATACGGGATTGGGTCAAACTCGCGGTCAATCGCGCGCAAATAACGGGATCACCGGCTATTTTCTGGTTGGATAAAAACAGGGCGCACGACAAAAACCTGATAGACAAAGTCAATACGTATTTGAAAGCACTCAATACGAGTGGTTTAGACATCCGGATTTTGTCGCCCACAAAAGCGATGCGCTTAACCTTAAAACGCGCGCGCAATGGCGTGGATACCATCTCGGTCACGGGCAATGTGTTGCGCGATTATCTCACGGACCTGTTTCCCATTCTCGAACTGGGCACCAGTGCAAAGACGCTTTCAATTGTGCCGCTTCTGGCAGGGGGAAGCCTCTTTGAAACCGGCGCGGGGGGGTCGGCCCCCAAGCACGTCCAGCAATTCGTAGAAGAAGGGCACTTGAGGTGGGATTCCCTCGGGGAATTTTTGGCACTCGCCGCATCGCTGGAAGACCTGGCGCGTAAAACGAGCAATGCGTGTGCCAAAATTTTGGCTGACGCACTGAACTCGGCAACGCGCGAGTTTTTGAAAAAAAGAAAGTCGCCTTCGCGCGTGGTACACGAGTTGGACAACCGCGGAAGCCATTTTTACCTCGCCCTGTACTGGGCACAGGCATTGGCAAAGCAAAACAAAGACGAGGCACTTCAAGCGCGATTTGCCAGATTGGTGCTGCAACTCAAAGCACGTGAAACAACGATCATCGATGAACTCAATGCCGCGCAGGGATCAGCCGTTGATATGGGCGGCTATTATCTTCTAGACCCCAAAAAAGTGACCGCAGCCATGCGCCCGAGCGCAACGTTTAACGCCATATTGGACGCGGCAAAAGGTGAGAGGTAGGGGCAGCGTCCCTGTTACCTGCCCATCTATCAGCGGACAGCAATCAGTATCGGTAGGCGGAAAACAAGCACCTTTTACGTTGAGCCTGTCAAAGCGCGTGGCCTTGGGGCAGACGGGATGGGGGGCCGTCTCGCCTTTCACTTCTCACTTCTCGCCTCTCACTTCTCACTCCCCGCTCTTACCACTCACTCCTCGCCCTTCCAACGCGAATAACAACACCTCTGCTGTCGTCAGCAGATCCAGCGCGTTGTGATACAAAATATCGCGCATCTGCACGGCATTGCCCGAACGCACGAAGCGATGATACGCATCGGGAATCTCAGCGCCTGGAATATCGCCTCGTCGGGTTCGGCGACAAAGATAGCGTTCTAGGGTCTGTAACTTGCAATTGGGCAATTGCCGTCCCCAAAAACGACGCCCCACATGGAGCATATCAATATGGGCTTGTTGCAGCCGAAAGGGCACGCCCATAAACAAACACCGATCGCGGATATAGGGCAAATCATAGCTCTTGCCATTAAAACTCACCACCACGCGCGACGCATTCAACAATGTGGCGAAGTGCGTCAACAGCGCGGCTTCTTCTGTATAATCTCGCGCCAGCAATTGCACAATGTGCAACTCGCCGTTGAAATGCCCCAACACGCCAATCAAAAACAGCGGTGTGCCAGCCGACAATCCCGTCGTTTCGATATCGACGTACATCACATCTTTGGCCTTGGCATCGATCAGGGGATGAAACGTATCATACCGATCACTCGGCACATTGCCCGCATGTAACGCGCGGATTATGCGTTCATATCGCTCGCCAAACGCGTGTCCGCCGCGCAACACTTCTTGAATGGTCTGTTCAATCAGCAGAAATGCACCCGCAGGCGTGTGGATCTCTTCACCCTGTACCACTTCGTTGAGCGCGAGGTGCAATCGCGCATCGGACGTGGGAGCCATCGCGCTCGCGCCGCGTCTTTCTCGACCTGTTGCAACAGACGCGTGATCAGGTGCCGATCGCGGCTTGGGATCAGAAACCTCATTTTCGTGTTTCAAATCGCGGCGATTGAGCACGGCAATGCGTTTTCTCATCTCGTCAGAAATCATAAGACAAATATACTTGCAGAACAGCCGATCCGTCAAGGTATAGAAAACACTCGCATTCGGGAAGTGGATACATTAAGTTAAAGCCCTTATGAAACGCATCTATTGCTTCATTTTTTTTCTTTTTTTTGGTTGTCTGGCGTCCGACCCGGGGCAGCGTGCAAAAGTGGGTAACGCGGTGCAATCCAACGCTGCGATTCAAGAATCGCGCGCGCCCAAACAGATTGATCCGGCAATTCTGATCAACCGCACCTTTGGCGAAGCCCCCATCCTCGGAAAAAAAGTCAAAAACTGGGAACTCCCCCCGGTGTCTGAACGCCTGCCGGAAAATCCGCTCGTCGTCGTGCCCATGGATACCATCGGACAGTACGGCGGCGTGTTGCGAAGAGCACTGACGGGCGACATCATCCAAACAGCGGGCGCAAATAAAACACTGAGCGAAAACCTGATGGGATTTTCGCGCCCCTTGCCCGACAGCATCGAGCGGAACCTCGCGGAGAGTTTTGAATTTCAAGACGAGGGCCGAACCGCAATTTTCAAAATCCGCAAGGGCATCAAATGGTCAGATGGCGTGCCATTTACTGTTGACGACATCTTATTCTGGTACTACGACATGACCTTTGACGACAATGCCCGCCCGCACAACCAACCCGTGCCTCCCTCTGTGTGGGTCGTCGATGGCGAGCCTATTGACCTCCAAAAAATCAATGATCACACCCTGAAAGTCTCATCGCCCAAACCCCTCGGCCGCGTCTTATACGCCCTGTGTTCAGATGTCATTGCACAGCCCAAACACCATCTGTCGCACTTACACCCGCGCTATAATCCCGAAGCAACTTATGAGGAATTTCGGGAAAAAGCGACCAATGCCATGCTCATTATGAAACCCGGTATGCCGCGTTTATCCGCCTGGGTTCCCGTCGAATGGATTCGCGGGCAACGCATTGTTTATGAGCGCAACCCCTATTATTGGAAGGTAGATACCGCGGGCAATCAATTGCCCTATATTGACCGCCTCGAATTTGCGATCATTCAAGATCCACAGGTTATTTTGCTCAAATTTGTCAATGGCGAACTTGACCTGTTTGGCCGCTACTCCCGCATCAACATGTTTCCCACCCTGCGCGCGGAAGAAACAAAGGGCAAATTCAAATTGCGGATCACCGGCCCAGATCGCGGTCCGGCCTATTACCTCAATTGGGATACCCCCAAGCCCGCGCTGCGTGCAGCTTTTCGCAACCGCGACGTGCGCGTTGCCATGTCGCACGCGATCAACCGCGAAGAAATCAACCAAATCGTCTATCACGGCCTCCTCGAGCCCGCGGGGTACTCCTTTGCGCCCTCCAACCCGCACTACTCCGAAGCGGCCTATCTCACGTATTCCCGATTCGACCCCGATAAATCCCGCGCCCTCCTCAACAACGCCGGATACCGCGACACAGATGGCGATGGCTGGCGCGAGTTGAAAGATGGGTCGCGCTTTGAACTCAATATCGACGTCATTCCCGGTGTTGGCGTTGATGTTTCCGAACTCGTGGGCGAACACTGGCGCGACATAGGCATCAAAGCCAACCTGAACATTTCCCTGCGCGACATCATCTGGCCCCGCCGCCTCAACGGCGAATTTGACATTCACCACTGGGGGCTCGAAGGCCCTGCGGATCCCCTGGGACGCCTCAATGACTGGGCCATTATGGCACCCACCGTCCCCTTTTGGCACCGCAACGCCTCCACAGAAGGCCCCGCGTGGTTGCGCGAAGCCACGAGCCGCATCAAAAAAGTATTGACAACTGTCGATCCCGTTGCCGTACATAAAAACATGACAAAAGTCCGCGACCTCCACACCGACAATGTGCCCGTTATCGTCGTTGGATCTGCCTATTCCATCTGGGGTGCGAGCACGCGGTTGGGCAATGTCCCATTTCAGGGCAGTGCCGCGGACGTGCATCGCGGCTGGGGCCGTCCCGTGTTTCACGAACAGATATTTGTAAAAAAATAGGGATCAGCTTTCCGCTACAAGAAAGAGGGCCAAAGGCAGAGGTCTCACGCCCTTCCAGTGGAGCGGACAGGCGAACTGACCACTCCCCACTGGCAACCGACCAATAATCCTGAAAATCCTTCCATCCTGAGCATCCTGATCCAGGGTGGTGTTGGGCGAACTGACCACTATGATCAACTACATCATCCGCCGTTTGTTGCACATGATCCCCACGCTGATCCTGATTTCAATGGTCAGCTTTGCGGTGATTCAAGCACCGCCGGGCGATATGCTCACCTCTCGCCTCGCGGAATTGGCCGAGCAGGGCGAACTTGGGTCTGAAAGCGCGCTGGCGCAGATTGACGCCCTGCGCGAACGCTATGGCCTCAACGACCCGATCTATGTCCAATACGTGCGCTGGATCTGGAAAATCATCAGCAAAGGCGACTTTGGGCAATCGTTCACGTACGAAATGGACGTCATGGAACTTTTGGCTGAACGCCTGGGACTCACCCTGACGCTTACGCTCTCCACATTGATCTTCACTTGGATCGTCGCCATTCCCATTGGCATCTACTCGGCCACCCGACAATATTCGATTGGCGATTACGGCTTTACCTTTCTCGGATTCATCGGCCTAGCCACCCCAAATTTTTTGCTGGCACTGGTCATTATGTTCATCCAAATCGCGGTCTTTGAAGCCGAATCTGTGGGGGGCCTCCTGTCTCCCGAATACATCGGCGCGGCGTGGTCGTGGGCAAAATTTGTCGATCTGCTCGCGCATATCTGGGTGCCCATTCTCGTCATTGGCACGGGCAGCACAGCGGGCATCATCCGCATTATGCGCGGCAACTTGCTCGATATCCTCGGCCAACCGCACATTCAAACCGGGCGCGCCAAGGGCCTCAAAGAAGGCAAAGTCATCGTCAAATACGGCGTTCGCATTGCCATCAACCCCTTGGTCAGTCGCCTGGGCCTCGAGCTGCCCAATCTGCTTTCCGGCGCGGTTGTGACCGGCATTGTGCTCGGTCTGCCGACTGCCGGCCCCATTTTTTTGACCGCGCTCACCTCTCAAGACATGTATTTGGCAGGAGCATTCCTGATCTTATCCGCCACATTCTTGCTCATCGGCAACCTGTTGGCAGATATTTTTCTGGCATGGCTCGATCCGAGGATTCGCTATGAGTAGTATCGTTCAAACCCCGCCCGGCGAGCGCGCAGGCGTTGAAGAAACCACCACGGGCACCTATTCACAGCACGAGCTGATCTGGCGTCGCTTCAAAAAACACCGCGCCGGTGTTATTGGTGGATACGTGGTTCTCTTTCTCTATGTATGTGTCTTTCTAGGCGAATTTTTAGCACCGCACGACCCGGCGCATCGCTATTACAACTACGTTCATCTGCCGGCGCAACGCATTCACATCTTCTCTGCTGACGGCATCCACTGGCCCTTTGTCTATGGCATTAAAAAGGCTTTTGACCGCCAAACCGGCATCAAAACCTATACCGAAGACGCGTCTGCGCGCTATCCTATTTACCCCTTTGCGCGAGGCGCGGACTATACCTTCTACGGCCTCTTTCGCACCGACATCCACCTGTTCGGCACCGGCAAAGGCAACCCGATGTTCCTCTTGGGCACGGACCGTTTTGGGCGCGACATGCTCTCGCGCATCATCGCAGGTGGGCGCGTCTCCCTCACCATTGGCCTGCTCGCGGTCTTCATCAGCCTCACCCTTGGCTCTGTCCTCGGCGTGATCTCTGGCTATTACGGTGGCAATGTCGATAACGTCATCCAGCGCATCATCGAACTGATCTTCGCGTTTCCATCCATTCCCATTCTCATGGCTCTCAGTGCCATATTGCCCCCCGAGTGGCCTTCGCATCTGGTCTTTATGGGCATTGTCACGGTGCTCGCGCTCGTGGGTTGGGGTGGCCTCGCCCGTGAAATACGCGGCAAAACCCTGTCCATCCGCGAGGCCGACTTTGTGCTGGCCGCCCGCGTGGCCGGCGCCAAAGATACGCGCGTCATTTTTCGTCACTTGCTTCCGTCCATGTTCAGCCATATTATCGTGATCGCAACCCTCGCCATTCCGGGGTTCATTCTCGGCGAAAGCACATTGAGCTTTCTCGGCCTGGGCATCAAACCGCCCATGACATCGTGGGGATTGCTCTTGTCCGATGCGATGAACATTCACTCCCTCAGCCTTTATCCATGGCTGCTCATGCCCGGCGTTTGCATCATCATCGCGGTACTCGCGTTCAATTTCCTCGGCGATGGGCTGCGCGATGCCGCGGACCCGTATTCAAGCAGATAAACCTGTCCCCGAATGTTTCAATCGGGGAGCCACCTGATCGCAGCGTGGATCGCTCTCGTAAGGAATTTCCATGACGCAGACCGCGACACAACCGCTCTTAGACATCCGCGACCTCAAAACCTATTTTTATACGGACGACGGCGTCGTGCGCGCGGTCAATGGCGTATCCCTATCCATTATTCCGCAAAAAACCCTCGGCGTGGTCGGCGAATCGGGATGCGGCAAAAGCATCACGGCATTTTCCGCGATGCGCCTCATCCCCAGTCCGCCGGGCAAAATCGAAAATGGTCAGATCCTCTTTCGCAAAAATGCCGAAAGCGATCCCATCGATCTGACACAATTGAATCCCAAAGGCCCGCAAATGCGCGACATTCGCGGCAACGACATGGCCATGATCTTTCAAGAGCCTATGACCTCGCTCAGCCCCGTACACACGGTGGGCAATCAGATCGGCGAGGCGATTATGCTGCATCAGAAGGTCGATAAAAGCGAGGCGCGTGAACGTGCTGTGGATGCCCTCAACAAAGTGCGTCTGCCGCGTCCCGACCGTCAGGTTGACGCGTATCCGCACGAACTCTCGGGCGGTATGCGACAGCGCGCGATGATCGCAATGGCTCTCTCGTGCAATCCCAGTTTGCTCATCGCGGACGAGCCAACCACGGCACTCGATGTGACAGTGCAAGCCCAAATCCTGGACCTGATGCGCCAACTCCAATCCGACATTGGCATGGCGATTGTGCTCATCACGCACGACCTCGGCGTGGTCGCCAGCATGGCCGACGATGTGGCGGTGATGTATTTGGGCAAAATCGTCGAATATTCCGACACGCGCACCATCTTCAAAACCCCGCGTCATCCCTACACCAAGGGTTTGCTGAACTCCATTCCACAAGTGGGCCAAAAACGCCGCCTTGTGCCCATCGAAGGCGCGGTCCCCGATCCCTTTGAAATCCCGCAGGGCTGTGCTTTCGCGCCGCGTTGCCCACATGCGATGGATCAGTGCCGCGAAGAACCGCAACTCCTCGAAATCACATCGGGGCATCGAGTCAGTTGCTGGCTGGAAAGGGGTTAGTACTACAATGCCAAATTTATCTCAAAACCCCGCGGCGCGGGCAGGGCAGACAGGTCCCCAGTTCCGTTAATTCGTTTCGCGGAAGGCTATCATGTCTAAAATCAGAATGGGTATCATTGGATGCGGTGCAATTGCACAGGTGCAGCACATGCCGAATCTGGCAAGTTTGCACGCGCTGTATGACGTGAGGTGGGTGTGTGATATTTCTCCGGGATTGGCGAGGTGGCTGGCAGAAGTTTTCAAAGTGCCGAACGCCACCACCGATCCACGCGAATTGTTGGACGCGCCCGATGTCGATGCGGTGATTTTGTGCCATACCGATCCCAAGACCGAACTGGCTGTGGCCGCGTTTGCAGCGGGCAAGCACGTATTCATTGAAAAGCCGATGTGTTATTCACTCAAGGAAGCCAACGCCATATGCGCTGCAAAAGAAGACGCGGGTGCCGTGGGGCAGGTAGGCTATATGAAGGGCTACGATCCGGCGTTTGAAGTGGCACAGCACGAGGTAGGAGATGCGGATGATGTGCGTTTTGTGCAAGTGAATCACTTGCATCCCAACAACAGTTTGCACTTAAAACAGTTTGAATTGACCTATTTTGACGACGTGCCACCCGAAGTTGCACCCGCGCGTCAGAAAGCGCGCCAAGCGGCATTGAAACAGGCCGTGGGTGAGGAGGTGTCGGATGAAGTTGCACGGGCGTTTTTTACCTTGTCGGGCAGTATGATTCACGACCTTTACGGTCTGCGCCTCATGCTGGGCAATCCAACCCGTGTGGTCAGCACCGAAGTGTGGCAAAGTGGTCGGGCAATGACGACGATCATGCAATATCCATCGGATGCGCGGTGTGTCGCCACATGGATCGATTTGCCCGAACTCTGGCATTTTAAGGAGACGCTGGAAATCCACAAAGACGCCAAACGCATCATCCTGTCGTACCCCACGGGCTTTTCACGCGGCATCCTGTCAACGCTCGACATACAGGAAATCCACGCCAACGGCTCTCACGGCACGCGCAGGCCCGCAATTGATTGGGAAAGCCCTTTTGTGCGCGAACTCCGCCACTTCCACGCCTGCATCACACAGGGCGAGCCATGCCGCACGCCTGTCGAGGATGCGCGACACGACATCGCCCTCATCATCGATATTGCGCGGGCCTATCTGGAGAAACGAGAAATTGTGTGCGAAGCTGGGGCAGGCCCGTCTTGTGCCGCCAATTTGATACGATGATGCCCGAATGTTTCGCGGCATGGGATCCGGGAATGGGAGGATACCATCGGGATCGGATAAAGGCAAAAGGGTATCACATGCGGACAACATGAAACCAGATCGGCATTAGAGACCGCAAAAAAGCACTTGATCGATTCATCTGATCAAGTGCTTTTTTTTATGCCGCGCAAGTTTCAAATTTGCACCTCATTCAAAGCGCGCAATGCGTCCCACACGTCCTCTCAATCAGTGCCGTAAAAGCCGCTAAGCCGCACTGCGATTGCGCCTTGCTTTCGCGGCTCGGCGGTTGTGCCATTCAACCACAATGGGTGACGCGACAAAAGCGGAGGAGTACGTTCCCACAATAACGCCGATGAGCAGGGCAAATGCAAAGTCTCGGATCACTTCGCCGCCCAAGAAAATCAGAGAGAGAACGACCAGCATGGTGGTGCCCGAAGTGAGCACTGTGCGATTGAGACATTCGTTGATGGCGCGGTTGATCACCGTGCCAAACGCATCGCGGCGATACAACTTGAGATCTTCTCGAATGCGGTCATAGACCACAATGGTATCGTTGAGGGAATAGCCCACAATAGTGAGCAACGCCGCCACAATGGCCAGGGAAATTTCCCAATCCAGAACGGAAAAGATCCCAAGGGTGATCATCACATCGTGGAAGAGGGCAATCACGGCTGCAATCCCAAATTCGATCTGCCTAAAGCGCCACCACACGTAAACAATAATGAGGATCATCGAGACGAGGATGGCATATACGGCATTGGTTTTGAGTTCTTCGCCAATTTTGGGGCCAACCGCTTCCTGACGGCGCAACCACTCAGCCACATCCCGAATATTGCCGGCAAAATCGGATTTGAGCTTGGTTTTTATGGCATCCGCGATGATCGTGCCTTCGGCCTCTTCTTCCACGCGAATGAGGATGTCGTTGGGCGAGCCAAATTCTTTGATTTCACTGTGGCGCAAATCCACCCTGCGATCCCCAAGGCGAATATCGCCCAAAGACTGGCGAATATCGCCCACAGAGGCCGCGGGCTCAAAGTGCAATTCGAGCAAGGTGCCACCTGCAAAGTCAATACCCAGATTGTAACCGCCTTTGGTGATGGTAGATCCCAAGCCGATCAGAATGAGAACAATCGAAAAAACAAAAGCACCGCGTCGAATCCCCAGAAAGTCAATGTGGGTATCACCAAAAACGCGCAGTCTGCCAATGTTCAGGCTGGGGTTGATCTGGCGCGAGATAATAGCGTCGTAAATCGTGCGCGTGACAAAGATGGCGGTGAACATGGACGAGATAATTCCGATCATTAGGGTTAGGGCAAACCCCTTAATAGGGCCGGTGCCGTATTGATAAAGCACGATGGCCGTGATGATAGTGGTCACATTGGCATCGACAATGGTCTGCACCGCGCGCGCATACCCATTGTCAATGGCTGCCCGCACGGTTTTGCCCGCGCGCAATTCTTCGCGGATGCGTTCGAGAATCAACACATTGGCATCCACGGCCATACCAATGGTCAAAATAATCCCCGCGATACCAGGCAGGGTCAGCGTGCCTTGAAACGCCGCGAGAATGGCTATGACAAAGACCAAATTGAGCACGAGCGCGAGGTCGGCAACGATGCCCGAAAACCCGTAGTACACGATCATGAAGACGATCACAATGACCAAGCCAATCGCGGCGGCATTTTTGCCTTGTTCAACTGAATCGCGCCCCAGCGAAGGCCCCACCGTGCGGTCTTCCACGATGTGGACATCCGCGGGCAGCGCACCCGCGCGCAAGACAATGGCGAGATCTTTGGCTTCCTCAACGCTGCCCATGCCTTCAATAATGCCCGATCCCTGGCTGATTTTGGAGCGAATCGTGGGCGCGGAATAGATCTGATCATCGAGAATGATGGCCATGCGCTCACCCACATTGGCACCTGTGACCCGTCCAAAGACGCGCACGCCCTGGCTGGTGGTCGTAAAATTGACAATGGGTTGACCGGCATTTTCAAAAGATTGCCCGGTGGTGACAGACGCATCAGAGAGAATTTCGCCCGTCATTTCCACGCGCCGTTTGACATAGTAAAGCGCGCGATAGAGTTGTCCATCGCCCATTTCTTCGACCTTGGACTTCCAGAGGAATTGGGCATCGGGTGGCATCAGCTTTTGCACACCTGGGCGATTCAAAATTTCCCGCACCGTGAGAATATTGTCTTCCAGAACCACGAGGTCTGGGCCATAAGAGCTCACATAGCGCGAAAGAGATGGGATGTCAGCGGTTTGCCCAAAGAGCGGATCATCGGCTTTCGCGCTGTCAACAGGGGCCTGTGCCGCCAGATATCGTTCTATTTTTTCGATCAGACCCACGCGGTTGGCGTCGGATTCGAGGATCTTAAATTCGAGACGCGCGGTTTTGCCGATCAGGCCCTTGGCGCGTTCAATATCTTGCACGCCCGGCAATTCAACCACGATGCGCCAATCCCCTTCGCGGTGAATAATGGGTTCGGAAACGCCAAATTGGTCGATGCGATTGCGGATAATTTCAAGGGCGCGCGCGACGACGTCTGTTTTTTCATCGTCCGAAAGATGGGACTGATCCACTTCGAGAACGAGGTGGATGCCCCCTTGCAAGTCCAGACCCAGGTTAATGGCCTTCTGTTTGACGCGCGCCAGTTGGTCTAAATTCTCCGGAGGCGCGTAATAAAATTGATACGTGGGATAGAGATAAAAAAGCGCGAGCACAATGGTCGCGCCTATCATTGACAAACGCCAGTTTTCTCGGGTCATCGCGGGGAGGTACTCCTTATATGGGATGGATTTATCGGTCGCGCTCAACCACGTGTTGAACGGCCAAGGTGAGGGCGTCGCGCGCCCTCGAGGTGTGCAGGGCACTTAGGCTTTTGAGTGCGGATTGGGCATAAGATCGCGCTTCTTCTCGCGCGGCCTCTATGCCCCGATAGCGTTGGACAAAGCGAAGGACTTCCCGCCAATCTCTGTCGGTTTCAACGCCATTGAGTACTTTGGTGCGAATCTGTGCAGCTTCTCCGTTTTCGCAGTTTGCCAATGCCCGAATGAGGGGCAAGGTCAACTTTTTTCCTCGAACATCGTTGCCCACGGGCTTGCCCAGATGCTTTGCACTGCCCATCATGTCGAGCACGTCGTCGATAATCTGAAACGCGACGCCGATTTCGCTGCCAAAAGACGACATACACGCCACTTGATTGGGCGATCCATTTCCCAAAAGCGCGCCCAACTCGCAGGCCAAGGCGAGCAGCGACGCTGTCTTGTTGTTGATCATGTGAAAATAGAGCGACAATTCGCCCGAAGTGGATGTTTCGCCTTCGAGAATTTCTCCTTCGACAATGCGCTGAATCGCGTGGGTTGTGGCGTTCATAACCGGTAAAGAGTTGAGCCCGACGAGCACCTGCATGGATTTGGCAAAGAGAAAATCACCCATCAAAATGGCCGCGCGATTGCCCCATTGCAGATGCAAGCCATCGGCACCCCGCCGCGTATTCGCGTTGTCGATCACATCATCGTGAACGAGCGATGCCGTTTGTATCAGTTCAACCCCCACCGCGGCATCGATCACCGCATCTGAACACTTGCCCACGGCCTGAGCCGTTAACAATGCAAGCGCGGGGCGAAATCGCCTGCCTCGATTTTTGACAACGTGATAAGCCATGTCTTGAATACCCCCCACATCAGAGGCCAGCATAACTTCTTCGAGGCGGTCTTCAAAGCGAGCGATCTGATGCTGGATGGGCGCGAAAATTTGGTCTAACATGGCGCGTTTGTTTGGAGAAAGGGTGAGACAATAAGGACGGGATCCTTACAACAAAAAGGCGTGAGAAAGTAACAAAAAAGGCGCGAAAAGTCAACACAAGAGGTCTGAATGGAAAAGCGATCAGATTTGCCTGTGCGCGATCACCGCGCGGGGATGCCCAGACAGGTCCTCGTGCGCGGCGACATAGGTCAGGGCAATTTGTCGCGCCAGCAGACGAGTGACAGCACCGGCTTGGTCATGGCCGATTTCAAAACCCAATAACCCGCCCGGTGCGAGCAAAGGGATGCTGTGGGGAATGATTCTGCGATAAAAATCGAGACCATCGCCACCCCCGTCCAAGGCAATGCGCGGGTCGCAGAAACGGACTTCGGGTTGTAGCGCGTCAATGGCGCGGCTGGGAATATAAGGGGGGTTGGAAACAATGGCGTGGAAGTACTCTGGCGTTGCAAAGGCCGTGAGGAGATCGGTTTGAACCCAAGAGACGCGGTCGGAAACGCCATTGAGACGGGCGTTTTGCCTGGCCAGGCAAAGTGCTCTGCGCGAGATATCCGCGGCGATCACATGCGACTCTGGCAGTTCTTTGGCCAGTGCAATGGCGATAATACCCGACCCCGTGCCAATATCGAGGATGCGAGGACTTATGCAGTCTTTTAAGTGGTCAAAGGCAACTTCGACGAGGGTCTCTGTTTCCGGACGGGGAATCAGAGCATCGGGCGAGGAATAAAAGGGGAGGCCGTAAAATTCGGTGTTGCCCAAGAGGTGTTGCAAGGGCATGCGACCCGCGCGGCGGTGAATCAAGCTGCGAAAGGTCGCGTTTTGTGCAGCAGTAAGCGGTTGATGCGACCGCACATGCAGTTCTGAACGCGAGCATTTGAGCACATGGGCGAGTGTCCATTCGGCATCCACACAGGGACTGGATACACCCGCTTTGACGAGGAGATCGCTCGCCCAAATCAGAAAATGCCGAATGGAGGTTGGCGAGGACATGCGAATGGATGCACTTTGCACTTTTAGGCTGTGCTGTGGTTGTCCTTGAGTTTTTCCGTTTGGTCAGATAGGCGAAGCGCGTCGATGAGTTCCGAGATATCGCCGTTGAGGATGTCTTCAAGCCTGTGTAGGGTGAGTTTGATGCGGTGGTCGGTCACGCGCCCTTGGGGGAAATTGTACGTGCGAATTTTCGCGCTTCGGTCGCCGCTGCCGATCTGTGAGCGGCGGTCAGCGGCAGTTTGAGCTCGTTGTTCTTGAATGGCCCGATCGAGCAGGCGCGAGCGCAGGACTTTGAGTGCTTTGGCTCTGTTTTTGTGCTGAGATTTTTCGTCCTGACACGTCACGACAAGACCCGATGACAGGTGGGTAATGCGAACAGCCGAGTCAGTGGTGTTGACGCTTTGACCCCCTGGGCCTGACGAGCGGAAAACATCAATTTTGAGATCATGGGCATCGATGTCTATATCCACGTCTTCTGCTTCGGGAAGAACGGCAACCGTCGCCGTGGAGGTGTGAATGCGACCACTCGACTCGGTTTCGGGAATGCGCTGAACCCGGTGTACGCCACTTTCGTATTTCAGCCGGCCGTAAATGTCATTGCCGGCGACCAAAAAGATGACCTCTTTGTATCCGCCAATTCCCGTGGAATTTGAACTGAGGATTTCACAGCGTCCACCTGTGTTTTCGGCATAGCGCGAGTACATGCGATGGAGATCCGCGGCAAAGAGCGCGGCCTCGTCGCCGCCCGCGCCCGCGCGTATTTCAACGACGGTATCTCTGCCATCGTTGGGATCTTTGGGGATCAAAAGCACCTTGAGCTTTTCGCGCAGGTGCAATTCCCGCTGCGCGAGGTCCTCTTTTTCTATCTGTGCCATGTCAATGAGCTCGGCATCATCTGAGGTGCGGATGATGTCATGGGCATCGTCCAAGTCTTCGCGCACGTTGTTATACTCGCGATAAGTTGTAACGATTTCTTCGAGATCGCGATATTCTTTGCTGAGTTTGCGAACTCGGTCAGGGTCCGTGGCGACTTCGGGCCTCGCCATTTCTTCGCCGAGTTTGCGATAGCGGGTCGCTATGCTTTCGAGTTGTTCAAACATCGTGAAGCCTCGGTTTTTAGCGGTCAGCAATAATGGCGAGACCAAGACGGGAGAGGGATGCCTGCCTGTCGGCAGACAGGGACGGCTCTCGCATCTCGCGTTTTGTATCTTGAAATGACGATCGGGCAACCACAGGGGGGTGCCTCTACATGGACTGCTGGTTACGGATCACTGACTACTTGGGGTTGGGTGGCCTTCTCGCGTCTCGCCGGTGGGGCGGAAGGGAGGAGACTAAAAACTGATAGAGAGCTTATCACGCAAAAAGGGCGAAACGGTCGCGGCGTGCGGCTGTTTCACCCCTTTTGCGCGTAGATCGCGCGTGCTAACTGTCTGTATTGTCTTCTTCCGGATCTACAAGGCCATACCGGCGGCGATAGCGCTCGACCATGCCCGCAGTATCAACCAGCATCATTTTGCCCGTGAAAAACGGATGGGTGGCCGAACTGATTTCAACTTTGATCAGTGGATAGGTATTGCCATCCTCCCATTGGATGGTTTCTTCAGACGTGCGCGTCGAACGCGTTTTGACCCGAAATGGCGGGTTGGCACTGGCGTCTTCAAAGATCACGTCGCGGTATTCTGGATGAATCCCAGGTTTCATGGTTATGTCCTCGAGTGGTTCAAAAAATGGGCTGTGTAACGTGCGGAGACAAAAAAATATATCAAAATATCGCGAAAGAATCAAGCGCGCTCAAAGCACCGGTTCACTCATCGCATTGAGGAAATCTTCGTTGGTTTTGTTTTCTTTGGCGCGTTCTGTAAAAAATTCCATCGCTTCCAAGGGTTGCATCTGATTGAGCAATTTACGCAAGATCCAAATGCGGTTGCGTTCCTTTTTTTTCAGCAAGAGTTCTTCTTTGCGCGTGCTCGACATGGATACGTCAATGGCTGGAAAGACGCGGCGATTGGAGAGCCTGCGGTCGAGCTTGAGTTCCATGTTGCCCGTGCCCTTAAACTCTTCGAAGATCACCTCGTCCATACGGCTGCCGGTTTCGACAAGGGCCGTGGCCAAGATGGTCAGGCTGCCCCCTTCTTCGATATTGCGCGCCGCGCCAAAAAATCGTTTCGGCCACTGCATGGCTGTCGCGTCAAGGCCACCGCTGAGAATGCGCCCACTGTGCGGGGCTATCGTGTTATACGCACGTGCCAAGCGGGTGATGCTGTCGAGCAAAATGACCACATCCTGCTGGTGCTCAACCAATCGCTTGGCTTTTTCAATCACCATGTCGGCAACTTGCACATGTCGGGTCGGGAGTTCGTCAAAGGTCGAACTGACAACTTCGCCCTCGACCGAACGGGTCATGTCTGTGACTTCTTCGGGACGCTCGTCAATGAGGAGAACAATGAGCGTGATTTCCGGATGATTTTTGGTTATGGCATTGGCGATTTTTTGCAAGAGCATGGTTTTGCCCGTAAAAGGGGGCGCGACAATCATGCCGCGTTGGCCCTTGCCAATTGGCGTGAGGAGATTCATGATGCGAGTCGAAAGATCTCGAGGGTCGTACTCGAGGTCAATGCGTTCTTCTGGATGGAGCGGCGTGAGATTGTCAAAGAGGATTTTTTGCTTGGCGATTTCCGGATTTTCAAAATTGACAGCCTCAACGCGAATGAGTGCGAAGTATTTTTCGTCGCCTCTTGGGGGACGAATATGCCCCGAGATGGTGTCTCCGGTTCGCAGGTTGAACCGTTTGATTTGCGAGTGCCCCACATAAATGTCGTCGGGGCCAGGCAAATAATTGTACTTTGGCGATCTGAGGAAGCCAAATCCATCTTCGAGGATGTCGAGAACGCCCTGTGCAAAGATCTGTCCACTTTTTGCGGTTTGACTCTGGAGAATCGAAAAGATCAACTCTTGCTTTCGCAGGCCGCTGGCACCGTGAATATGGAGTGTTTGCGCGTACTTGTTGAGTTTGGGAATGCTGAGTGCTTGCAACTCAAACATGTTCAGTTTTTCTTGGATCACTGCCATTTTGTGGAGTTCCTAATGGGATGGAAAGAGGAGGGAAAACGATGCATGTCGAAAAGCACCATGCCGTGTGGAGATGTGGATATGCGATTGGGATGAGGCCGAGAAGATTGCTGAAAATTGGGTAGTACGGGGATAGGATGCAGAGATTAGTGCGAGGGAATGCGTTTTGAAGTTGGCCTAAACCTAAAGCAAGTGATATGGCTTGTCAAGAAAAAATAGGGTACAGTGCTCATTGAGTGGATTGCTGAGCGGGTTCATCGATGATCGGGTTCGTCAGGCTGTTCGGGCCAAAGCCCAATAAGTACGCCATGAGGCGGAGCGAGAAACTCCCTTTGGAGTATCTCGCCGGGGTGAGCGGAAATTCGATCTTCGGACGGCAGCGCGCGTCCTCGGGCAGGTGGGCTAAGCTATGCGGACTTTAATCGACAATGGGCAGATGAACCACTGCCCCCCGTTCGACAGATCGGAAGACCGCTTCGGTAAATTCCATGTATTTCACGCCCTGGTAAAACGTCGATTCCGCGGGTTTGCCCGTTTTGATCATCTCAATAAAATCCGCCTCAACCGTCCATGCGCGCATCTCGGCCTTTGGAATCTTCAATTCCCTCAGCGCACCATCGCCCGCGCGGGCACCCCATATCCGCTGCTCATCTAAAACGGGCGAGGTTTCATAAACCAAGGTGCCATCCGTGCCGTAAATCTCAATGCACTCGCCCGGTGCGTGATGCGCGGCGCCGGAAAAGAGATAGACCGCGGTCGCCCCACTTTCCATTCGCGCCAAAATATTCACCGTGTCCGGACGGTCCACCGACGCGACGCCCTCCTCGGTAGAACGCTCGGTGACATAGGTTTCCGCCTGGGCAGACACGGACGCCGTATATCCGCACCAGCGGTGCACAAACTCGACCAACATGCCTATGCTCATGGTATTCAAACCGGAAAATCGACCGATCTGCCGCCAGTGCAAGGGCGTCTGGGGATCGATTCCCCCAGGCGTCATGGAGCGCACCGCGATATTGCGAACATCGCCAACATACCCATCGCGGATCAACCGCTGCACAAACCAGTCGCCTTTCAAGGCGTGTGGCGGTTGGCATATCTGGTGCGCGAGATGCGATTCCATTGCGGCTGCGTACATCGCGTTGGCCTCGCGCAAATTCATTGCCATGCGCGCCTGTACAAATGCATGCTTGCCCGCGTCTAAAGACGCCAAAACAAACTCGCAGTGTTTATACGGCCATGTGCCGATCATCACCGCGTCGATATCCGCTCGGTCAATCAGCGCGTGGGGATCGGTCATCAGGTCGGGACGCAATCCAAATTCGGCTGCAATTTCGCCGGCACTCGCTTCACTGCGGTTGCAAATTGCCACGACCTCGGCATCGTCAATTTTTGCCAAGCCCGGAAAGTGGCGGGTGCGAAAAATCCCGCCCGCACCAATAATCCCAATGCGAATTTTATCTGCCATTTTTCACCTCGTTGTTTAGTCGTGAACCGGAAGAACGTCTCGTTCAACCTCCCGAACTTTGCCGGGAAAGGTTCGCCCTCTTACCCACATGATCGGTTGCCCTTTGCCAATTTGATCTGCATCGGCCCATTCGGCTTGCGCGCTCAAGTAGTGCGACACATAGCTGCGTCTAAATCGCTGGCTGTGGTTGTTTGTGCTTTTGTGCAGCAGGTGAGAGTGGAACCATATCACTGCGCCGGGTGGCACTTCCACGGCAACGCCGTCCTCATCGCGGGCATTGCGGGCGAGTTTAAATTCATTTTGCTGTGCCCCCACGATGTCGTCGTGTTCGGAAATGGCCTGTTTGTGACTGCCGGGAATCACGTATAAACACCCGTTGTCGCGATCTGCCGCGTCAATTGCTGTCCAAGTGCCGACAGTCGTTGCCGTTTTGAACCGTCTGCGAAAGTAAAACTTGTCTTGGTGCCAGGGGAATTCCAACCCGATTTCCGGAGCTTTCCAAATAAAGAGGTTGTTGATGCCCAAAATGTTTGGGCCGAGGATATCCACGAGCGGTTCTGTCAGGCGCGGGTCGCGCACGCGCGCGAGAAACTCTGGGATATAGCAACTGGGATGATGGATCTTGTGCATCCCGTAAATGCCGGATCGCACGTCTTTGCCATCTCGGACAAGAGCATTTCGGTCGATGTGGGCCATGGGCATTTTGCGATTCCCCACGACAATATCTTCGGCCACTTGCCGCAGATGGTCATTTTCTTCATGTGAAAATACGTTTTCGCGCACAAAATACCCATCGCGCGCCCAACGCTGTGTTTCGGCGGGTGTCACTCGTCCAGCATTTTTTTCTCTGGGCGTTGACCGAATTTTCATATCCGGCCTCCATTTCAAGGCATCGTTAAATCTTCGTACCCCGACAGGTGATAGGCATATCCCAGATAATCCAGCAAATTGCACAACGCGCGGAATGCCACGCCAAAACCATCAACCCCACTAAAGCCACCGAATTGCCCGCCGCCCTTTACATGCGGTTCCAAGTCAATAAACACCCCCGGCACACCCATCTTCTCAAATTGGCGTTGGAGGCGCGGCACGAGTGTCTTAAAATCCCGCAAAACCATCTCGTGCCCGGCATCGCCTTGATCGACGGGAATAAACCGCGTCAATCCCCGCTTTTTCGCGCGATTCAACATCGGTCGATTGCCCGGCGCATTAAACCCTTTAATGTGAATCCATCCCAAGCCGGGTTTTGTTTTTACATACTCGGCAAAAACACTATCCGGGCTGTGTCCCATGCTCTCCATATTGCCCACATCCATGATAATACAGGTATGGGGATTATCGATCCTTTCGTGCAGCGCGATCAGGGTTTCGCCATCGCCGCCGATCAAATGCGATTCCACTTCAGAGCCATACACCAGACCTTCTGCTGCACACAGCGCCACAATCTCTGAAAGCTGATCTGCCGCTTGATTCAAATAATCCCACGGATTGGCTCCAGCGGGATGATAATAGCTAAACCCGCGAATGAGCTTTGTATCAAATGCGTGCGCGAGTTCAATGGCCCGCTTGACTTCTGTATCCAGATATTCCCGAAACGGCACATACCGGTTGTCCGTACCGTCATCTACGTCGAGCAACTTCACTTTGCCGAGCGGCGATCCAATGCTCGACACGGCAATGCCAAATTCGCGGTGCAACTTTTGAAGCCTTTGGATCTCCTGCGCGGTCAATTCCATCACATTCTTCACGCCATTGCCCACGTCAATAAACCGAATCGTATAATAAGACAGACCGAGCGCGCGCATCATGGTCAACTGCTCTTCCGCGCGCTTGCTCACCGGTCCTTCATCGGCAAAACCCGACAAAATCACCTCTGCCACAACAATCTCCTTTCTAAGGGATCTGGCCAAATCACGGGAATGGCTCGCAATTTGCCAGTACCTTGATCGCAACCTGGCGTGATCTCAATCGTTTGACTCGCCCTGAAATCCACGCTGTCCAATACAACGCCTGTTAGAAAAGTACACGACCCACCGGGGGCTATTTCAGCAGGGGAACACGCTTCTTCGCGCGTTCCCAATGGGGTTGCATTTTCGCCCAACACGCGCACGAGCACCTTGAGACTCGTGAGTTTCAAACCCGATTGACTGTCAACCGCACCCTCAATGCGGACAAAACTCAATGGATCTTCAAGCGTACCAGTGGACTCGCCCACAATAGATGGGTTGCCCGAAATGGTTAAATCTTCAGATACAAAAACGCGCGATCAGGTCGCGTTGTCTTTAGAACATCCAACAAGAAAAAAGACAGACAAAAATCCAATGATGTATTTCATCGCGGTGTCCTCTCTTTCCCAAAAAGCAATGCAGTGCATTTGACGCACAATATACACGCCAAAACCACATTGGGCAAGTGGCGAGGAGCGAGAGGCGAGAAGTGAGAGGGCCACCGCCCAACCCCAAACCCCTCAAGGCAAGGCGCGAGACGCCTGTCTGCCGATAGGCAGGTGAGAAGGGCACCCAACCCCACCAGTAGCCAGTAGCCAGTAGTTCCTTCCCCTTCCAGGGTCAGGACAGTCAGTAACCAGCAGTCCATGTAGGGCAACCCACTGTGGTTGCCCGATCATCATTTCAAGATACAAGACGCGAGACGTAAGAGGAGGAGATAGAGCATGAATGTCAGTTGCTTTCATAATATAATCCAAACAATATGACAGCTTGTTCTGCGATTGCTGGCTACTGACTCTTTTCCTCAAAATCAAACGTCACCACATCCTGCACCCCCGCCAAGTTCGCACGCGGGGCAAATGTCATGGTCAACACAATCCCCCGCACCTCTCCCGCGCCAAATCCGGAAAACCAATGGGTTGCACGGGCAATTTCTCCTCGGTCAGAGCCGCGCAATCTCCACGTCAAAATAAAAGGACTGATAATCGGTACCGGCCCCGTATTGACGACCTCTGCCGAGAGATCGACCCCCACGATGTCACCCGCCGCGTTGTGAATTGCCTCGCGGCGCACATTGGCAATCGACATAAAATCCGACAGGGCCTCGGTCTCAGGCGAAATGGGGTCACCCCCACAACCGATCCACGCGAAGCACAACGCCAGTAAAGCGATCCAACATAGAACCAAGCATCGCATAGAGGTGATCACCCTCCAAAATAAGCCATGCCCACCAGACCGATGAGCCAGCAATAATAGGCAAAGTGTGCAAAACGCCCTCCGCGGATCAGCCCCAAGAGCCACCGAATCGCGAAGACGCCAGACGCGTAAGCCACAACCGCGCCGATCAGCAGGGGCCATAACGCGTTCATTTCCGGCGGATGGACCAGCAAACCGCCAACCTCCAATATCGTCGCGCCCAGAATAATGGGAATCGACATCAAAAAAGAAAAGGTCGCGGCTTCGCGGCCATCCAACCCGCGCCACAGACCCATGCCAATGGTTGACCCCGACCGGGAAATCCCCGGCAACACGGATAATGCCTGCGCAAAACCGATTAAAATGGCGTCTAAAAATGCGATTTCCACGCGGTCGGTCCGCGCAAACCGCGTACTCCACAAAATACATCCCGTCGCGACCAAGCATCCGCACACAGCCACTGGACTAGCAAATGCCGCGGTCAGCACGTCCTTAAACAAAATCCCCACGGCACCAGCGGGCACGCTGCCCACCGTCAACAAACAGACTGTGTGCCACGACGCGCGATCTCGCCGCAAACACCCGGCGATCAGGTCCGCGATTCGCCCTCGCAATGCGGTGACCACAGCCAGCAACGTGCCAAAGTGCGCGATCACTTCAAAGGTCACATCATCGGTTTGAATGCCCCACATGGCCTGTGCCAACGCCAGATGTCCCGAACTGCTAACCGGCAAAAATTCGGTCAGCCCTTGCACCAATCCCAAGAGCATAGCTTCAAATGCTGCCAAAGAACCTCCCAAGAGAGACAATCAAAACTATCCGCAGCTGAAATCCAATCGGCTTTCAGCTTTCAGCCCATCCCCTGCCCCAATACGCCCAGACAATATCCCACGAATTTAACCGACGTGCAAGGGCAATGGTTTACCCCTGCACTTCCTTTTGCACATTCTGTTCTGTCCAAGAGGCCCGTTGTGAACATCTCGTCCAACACACATCTGCTTTGATATTGTGTATTTGTTTTTGTGACAACGAGTTACGCGCTGAATGATTCTGGCATATTCCTTGCCTAATTTTCATGTCGCTTTGGGTTGGTTTCGCAGCGAAAATTTCAGGCAAGGAGGTTTTGATGACCGCGCGCGTATCGAGTTGTGCAACGCTGGGTATTGATGCGTACATCGTGCATATTGAAGCGGATATTTCGCACCAGATTCCCGCGTTTTCAGTGGTGGGGTTGCCCGATAGTGCCGTGAAGGAAAGCCGAGACCGGGTGATGGCCGCGATTAAAAATGCCGGGCGAACATTTCCGAGCAATCGCATTACCGTGAATTTGGCTCCCGCGGACATCCGCAAAGAAGGCTCGGCATTTGATCTGCCGATAGCCATTGGCATTATCGCGGCGATGAGCGATTCCATTTCGCCAGAGAGGTTGTCGCAATACCTCATCTTGGGCGAATTGGCTTTGGATGGCACAGTGCGTCCAATTCGCGGCGCACTGTCAATGGCCGTAGAAGCCAAAAAGTCCGGCTTAAAGGGGTTGCTCATACCTGTGGAAAACGCGCGGGAGGCCGCGATTACTGGGGGGTTGGATGTTTTGCCAGTGCGCGATTTGAGTGAGGCACTGGATTTTCTGGAGGGGTATTGCGACATCATGCCCTTTGAAATCGACAGTGAAGCAATTTTTCGGCAGGCCATGACGCATCGGGTGGATTTTAAGGATGTGCGCGGGCAAGAGCACGCAAAACGCGCGCTAGAGGTGGCGGCAGCAGGCTCGCACAATGCGATTCTCATGGGGCCGCCCGGATCGGGCAAGACCATGCTCTCGAGAAGATTGCCGACCATTTTGCCCGACCTGACATTGGATGAGGCCCTTCAGACGACCAAAATTCATTCGGTGGCGGGATTGTTGCCCCCGGATACGGCACTGGTGGCAACGAGGCCATTTCGCTCGCCACACCACACGATTTCAGACGCGGGATTGATCGGCGGTGGCCCCTATCCCCGGCCGGGCGAAGTGTCACTGGCACACCACGGGGTGCTGTTTTTGGATGAACTCCCCGAATTTAAAAAACAGGTGCTGGAATCCCTCCGCCAACCCATAGAGGACAGTTTTGTGACCATTGCGCGCGCGGCGATATCCCTCTCCTATCCCGCGCGGTTTATGCTCATTTGCGCGATGAATCCGTGTCCGTGCGGTTATTTGGGCGATCCAAATCACGAGTGCATCTGCTCGCCACCTGTGATCCAGCGCTATATCAATCGAATTTCAGGCCCGTTGATGGATCGCATTGACATTCACGTCGAAGCCCCTGCTGTGCCCTACGAAGATCTGGCCCATGAACCCGCTGGCGAGTCATCGGCAGAGATTCGCCAGCGCGTGCAAGCTGCCCGACAAATACAACAGGATCGATTTGGAGATTATCCAGATCTGTTTAGCAACGCGCACATGGGCCCGCGAGAGATTCGGATGTTTTGCAAAATAGATAGCAAGAGCGAGGAGTTGTTGCGGATGGCGATTACGCGATTGGGATTGTCCGCGCGCGCCTATGATCGAATATTAAAAGCGAGCCGCACGATTGCAGACCTCGAAGGTGAAAGCGATATTCAGTCGCGCCATGTGGCTGAGTCCATTCAGTATCGCAGTCTAGATAGAAGGCTGTGGGAGTGAGGTCACAATTCACAACGACAAAACGAATCCGCGAGATCGGCAGACCGCGAGGCCGCGCCTGCGCGCCTAATTTTGCCGCGCACTGTGGTCACACTTGTAAAACCCCGTCCATCAGACATTGTTCTTTACGGCCCAGAACAGGGCGTTTTTTTTCGACGTGAATATCTGAAATCGAGCAGCAGGGCTTTCACATCGTCGTTGATTTCAGGCGCGCAATTGGGTATCCTGTGTGCTTGCAAACGCGAATACCACCCCAAAGAAAGGAAATGAGATGAAACTCACGTACATAATGTTCACGAAGCACCTTGAAGGCATGGATATTCCCGAAATTATCGAGGCACTCCAATCTGTGGGTGTGCAAGGGGCTGATTTGTGTGTGCGCCCGGGATATCCCGTGAATCCAGAGAATATCGCTGAGGCACTGCCCGATGCGGGCAAACAATTTGAAGCGGCGGGCCTGTGCATTCCGCTGGTGACAGCACCCGGCGATTTTAGTCGTCCGGATATCGATTATGCCGAGCGTTATTACGCCGCGCTAGGCCGAGCCGGTGTGCCGCATGTGAAACTGGGCTACTGGCACTGGTCGCCCGAGAAACACTACTGGGATCAATTGGATGAGATCCGAAGATGGATGGAAGGATTTGAGAAATTGTCGGAAAAATACGGCGTGAAAACCGTGGTACACAACCATTCGGGCAAGTCGATGGGGTTAAATTCGTGTGCGATCATGAACGTGGTCAAGGGGTTCAATCCCGATCACATCGGCGTGTTTTCCGACCCGGGGCATCTGTCGATATGCGGCGAGCCAATCGAGATGGCACTGGATATCGTGCGCGACTACCTCTCAGTACTGGCGTTTAAGGATTTGATTCGCCAGCGACCCCTAGGCCGAACCGTGCAGGGCGCGCCCACGGGGGGAACGATGCGCTTGGGACAGGGGTTTGGCGATTGGCCTGCAGTGGTGAAAACCCTGGATCGACTGAACTTTGAAGGGCCGGTGAGTTTCCACAGCGAGTACAGCGGCGAGCCGGTGGAAACCGTGATCGATCTGGCGCGAATCGATGTGCGCTTTTTTGACGCGATGCGAGCAGAGCATGAACGCGCGTAACAAGGACCGCTCGGAAGGTATGAACCGACGTTTGGTCCGCGCGTCCGTCGAACGCGTTCCAATCAAAAAAATTGGGTTGAATCCCGGTGTTGCAGATCAGATATTGTCTCGCATGGGGACTTGGAGACAATCTCCCGAAGTGAAAACCGCCGAAGAAGCCCCATCACAACAGGAGAATACCATGACTGACCAAGTCAAAGAATTTCGCGCATCCAACGACGCGATCGGCGATCCCGAAGAACTGCGGCGTCGCATCCGTGAAGACGGGTATCTCTTTTTTCGCAAATTGCAGAACCCAGACAAACTCTGGGATTTGCGGCGGCAAATGCTCGACAAAATGACGCCCTGGCTCGTCAAAGGCACAGATCCCATAGACGGCATTGCCGATATTACCGCGCAATGCACCGAAGGCGATCCCGAATATACCGACGTGTATCACGAGGTGTACAAGCTCGAAGCGTTTCACCGCATCGCCCATGAACCAGAGGTGATCGACATGCTCGAAAAGGTGATCGATGGGCCTGTTTTCCCGCATCCGCACAAAGTCGCTCGCCTGTGGTTTCCCAAATACACCGCGCATACCACACCGGTTCACCAGGACTTTGTACACTTTCAGGGCAACTTCGACACCTACACCTGCTGGGCACCTGTTGGCGACTGTCCCATTGAACTGGGCGGGCTCGCCGTGTTGCCCGGCTCTCACAAAATCAACGCGGTTATGGAACACCACTTTTCTTTGGGCGCAGGCGGCCTGTGCATCCATCCCCACGAGTTGGAAGGCGAATGGCACAGCACCGACTACGAAATCGGCGATACCCTGATTTTCCCGGCACTCACGGTACATCGGGCTCTGCCAAATCTCACCGAAGACCGCCTCCGCGTCTCCCTCGACAACCGCTATCAAAAACTCGGCGATACCCTGTCTGAGCACATGCTCGAACCCCATCTGAATGTCTTCAACAACCTCAAATGGGAAGATGTCTATCGAGATTGGGAAAGCCACGACTTGCAATACTACTGGAAAAACGTGAACAATCCCACCACCCCCCGCGACTTCAGCTATTCGGAAAAGGGATTTGCCGAAGCACTCGATCTGGCTCAAGTGGGAGATGAACGCGCGCGCATTGCGATGAAGCGCGCGATGCGACGCGACCCCAACTCCCCTCAGGCCAAAGCGGCCAGAAAAGCACTGGCACCTGCGTGATCGCATCGCTGACCGTGCGATGCGACGAATGCCACCTCAAAGCCACTGGGGCTTCCGAGATGCCAGTGAAATACAGAAGGAGAAAATTCTATGCGGAAGTTGCTCCTGACCTTTTCAATCCTATCCATCGGCCTCCTGATGCAACCGCTTCAGGCCAGCGTTGCGCCGCAATCCGGTGCCAATCCCGATTTTGACGAAAATGGCCAGGTTGAGTTTCCCGACTTTTTGCTGTTTGTCGGCAAGTTCGGGTCGCGTCAGGGCGATGAGAAGTATGAAGACCGATTCGATCTGGATGGCGATGGCGAGATTGGGTTTGGTGATTTTCTGATCTTGGTCAGCCACTTTGCCAAAGAAGTGCCCATGGCGGTGGGCACGCTCGATCCCGTGATGCTGACGGTGGGTGATGATTCTGTAATGGTGGATGTGTCGGGCAATTTCAGCGACGCGAACAGCGACCCCTTGATCTATACCGCCGCGTCGGATGATGAGGCGATAGCGACGGCGAGTGTGGCGGGTAGCGAGGTGACGATCAGCCCGGTGGCTGCGGGCGGTGCGACCATCACCGTGACCGCGACTGATCCGGGGGGCTTGACCGCCACGCAGACGATTGCCGTGACAGTGGAAGCGAGCAATCAGACGCCCGTGGCGTTGGATATGGAAATTCTCGGTTCGATCTTTGTCGCAACAGTCTGGTCTGGGCATCCCGTCGGATTTGATCTGTTAACCCATGACAAGGTACAGTTTATCGCGTTTTACAATGCCGATCGAAAAATGACAGTGGGCATGCGCCATCTGGATGAAGAAACATGGACATTGGCACAGCCCAAAGGAGTCTGGCTGGCAAATCGAGGACGACTGTCGTCGGAAATCGGATGGGACAGCCACAATTCATTGACCATGGCCATTGACGACGACGGTCACATTCACCTGTGCGGAAATATGCATGTGGATCCGTTGATTTATTTTCGCACCACGCGACCGCTCGATGTCACGAGTTTTGAACGCGTGGACTTTATGGTGGGCAAAAACGAAGACCGCTGCACCTATCCCGTGTTTATGCGCGGCCCGAATAATGAATTGATTTTCCGGTACCGAGACGGCAGTAGTGGCGATGGGGTTGACTATTACAATGTGTATGATGTTGAGACCAAAACCTGGCGCCGTTTGCACGACACGCCTTTATTAGACGGATTGGGTCGGATGAATGCCTATGCGCGCGGGCCCCTGAAAGGCCCCGATGGGATGTACCACATGGTTTGGATGTGGCGCAATACATCCGATGCTGCAACCAATCACAGTATTTCGTATGCCCGCAGTCGCGACCTCATCGCATGGGAAACAGGTGGCGGCGATGCTCTGGATTTGCCAATTACCATAGCAAGCGGTGCAATCGTCGATCCCGTGCCGCCAGGGGGTGGGTTGATCAACATGACGCAGTCATTGGGTTTTGACGATCAAAAGCGCGCGGTGATCAGTTATCACAAACACGACGAAGGGGGATACACGCAAGCCTATTGTGCGCGGTTGGAACATGGCGAATGGGTTTTGTACAAGGTGAGCGACTGGACCTATCGGTGGGAATTTGGCGGCGGCGGGTCGATTGTCGCAGAAATCCGCTTGGGCAGCGTCAAGGCGGAAGCCGATGGGGGCCTGAGTATGAGTTATGCGCATGTGAAAGAAGGACGGGGAATCTGGAAGTTACATCCCCAAACCCTGCAAGTGATCGGGAGATATCCACCGCCTGAGAACCCGATTCCCGATGAATTGAAGCGTGTGACATCTCATTATCCAGGTATGAGAGTCAACCTGCGCTATGCGCGCGGGTCGGGCACGCGGCCCGGTGAGCGATATGTATTGCGCTGGGAAACATTGGGTCGCAATCGGGACATGCCCCGAGAGAAAATTCCGCCGCCGAGTGACTTGATACTCTACATCCTTCAAGACAAATAACAATGCCCTGGTGACCCTGTCAAAGGTTGAACCTCGTCAACGGCAACAAATTGACCGGATGTATCCCACCGGCCTTGCGTCATGTTGAGGTAAATGACCTGATAGGGCTTGGATTGCCGGACTGTCAGTAAGTGAAATTTGGAATTTGTTGAATCGCATGAGAAAAGCCACGAGTTGTACTCGCGGCTTTTTTTTAGAAATGCGATGAGTTACTCAATCGCCCACGCACTACAACTCTGGCCCTCGCACATCGTAATAACTGCCCGGAAAGAGTGTTTCACTATCGGGCATGGATTCGACCAATCGCACCTCTGCCGCGCAGACTTTGTACTCGGCTGTTCCGGTGACGGCATCGCCCACGTCATTGGTCAGCACATTGGCGCGCGCTTCGGCAAAATGCAAGGGCATCCAAATACATCCAGGGCGCACTTGCCGCGACACCATGGCACGCACCTGCACACTGCCGCGTCGCGTTGTCACCTCCACGATATCGCCGGGATAAATACCCCGTTTTCGCGCATCGCTCGGATGTAACTCCACAAAGGCTTCGGCCTGTTTTGCATCGAGTCCAGACTCTCGGCGCGTCTGTGTCGCCGCGTTGTAGTGATACAGCGTGCGCCCCGTTGACAGAAAGAGACCGTAATTTTCATCGGGCAATTCTGCCGGCGGAATATAATGCACGGGAGTGAATAATCCCTTGCCGCGCAAGATGCCATCTTCGTGTAAAAACTGCGTGCCCGGATGCGCCGGATCGGGGCACGGCCACTGTACGCCTGTGATGCTGTTTTCGCCCGTGCGGTCGATCTTTTCGTGACTGATGCCCGCGAATTGGGGCGCGTCTTTGACCATTTCATCATACACTTCGGACGGGTTTTTGTACGACCAGTTCGCGCCCATTTTATTCGCCAACAGGGTCAGGATTTTCCAGTCTGGCAGGGCTTGCCTGGGGGGGTCAACGGCTTTGCGAACCCTTTGGACGCGGCGTTCTGAATTGGTGAATGTGCCTTCTTTTTCGGCAAATACGGCTGCGGGAAAAATCACATCGGCAAACCGCGCGGTTTCGTTCATGAACGCATCTTGCATCGCGATAAATTCGACCTTATTCAAGCCCTTTTCCAGTTGGAGAACATTGGGTTCGGACAGCGCGATGTCTTCACCCATCACAAAAAAGCCGCGCATCTGTTCGCCCGCTGTCTTCATCATTTCATTGAGGTTTAGGCCCGGCACGGGAGACAAGGGCACGCCCCACGATTTTTCGTATTTTGCCCGCACTTCGGGATCATCCACGCGCTGATAACCCGGATAAAACATGGGCGTGGCACCCGCGTCATTCGCGCCCTGCACGTTGTTTTGCCCCCGCAGCGGATTCATGCCCGTAGCGGGTTTGCCCAAGTGCCCGGTCATCAAGACCAAGTTGGCGAGCGCATACACATTGTCCGTGCCGTGTGCGTGCTCTGTGATGCCCAAGGTATAATATATGCCCGCTTTTTCCGTTGTTGCATACTGCCGCGCGGTGCTGCGAATGTCGTCTGCTGAAATGCCCGTTATCTCTTCTGCTTCCTCGGGGGTGTAAGACGCGATGGTTTCTTTCACCTGCTCAAAATTTTCCGTCTGATGCGCGATGAATTCTCGGTCGATCAAATCCTCTGTCACAATGACATGCGCCATCGCGTTGAGCAACCACACATCGGTGCCGGGGTTGAGTTGCAGATGCTTTTGGGCAATGGACGTCATCCAAATCGCTCTGGGGTCGGCGACGACGAGGGTCGCGCCTTTGCGAACCGCGCGCTTCATTTCCATGGCGATAATCGGATGCGCTTCGCTCGTGTTGCTGCCGATGACAAACAAAAAATCCGCATCGCGAATTTCGCCGATTGAATTTGTCATCGCACCCGCGCCAAATGTGTTGACCAGACCGGCCACAGTGGGCGCGTGTCACGTTGCCGCGCACTGATGGACGTGATTTGTCCGAAACAGCGCGCGCGCGATTTTTTGAACGAGATAGTTTTCTTCCACTGTACATCGAGACGAACTCACAAACCCCACGGCATCCGCGCCGTGTCGCGCTGCGACGCCCCTAAGTCCCTCTGCTGCTTTTTGCAGCGCATCGTCCCAAGTCGTGGGATGCAACGCCCCGTCATCGCCGCGCACAAGCGGCCGCGTCAACCGATCTTTGTGATGGACAAAGTCGTAGGCGAATCGGCCCTTGACACACAAGTTGCCGTCATTGGTCGTCGTGCCCGGCGGTGGGCTCGTGACTTTGACAATCTCGCCGAGGCCATCTCGTCCGTCTGGATCGACATTGAGATCGACCTGACAGCCCACCCCGCAAAAGTTGCAGGTCGAGCGCACTTTTTGCAATTCGCGTTCGGGTTTTTGCCCGCGCGTAAGGGGCAGCTTTTCATTCATCGCGCCGGTGGGACACGCGTCAATACATCCGCCGCACAACTCGCATGTGGTATCCAGCAGCGATTTTTCATCCACCGTGGAAATGGTCGTGTGCGACCCCCTGCCCACAAGCGCGATGGCCGAAACGCCTTCTATTTCCTCGCAATAGCGCACGCACCGCGCACACGCAATGCAGGTATCGGCATTGAAATCCACATAGGGATTGCGATCTTCGCGGGCTTTTCGCATCGGGTGCATCCAGCCCCAATCCATGGGCGCGTCAAACCGAGCGGCCATATCCAGCAAAAAATCCGGCGAACCGACTTCGGATATTTCGCGCTCGTGCGGATGATCGGTCATGTAGAGCGCCATCAGGGTTTGACGGTGGCGATCAATGCGCGCATTCTCAGTTGTCACGTCCATACCGGCTTGCGCTAGGCGCGCGCAGGCCGGCGTCATCAACCGCTCGCCTGCGACTTCTACGAGACACGTGCGACACGCGCCCACAGGGTCTAAGCGCGGGTCGTGACACAGGGTTGGAATTTCCAGACCGTGACGAGATGTAATGTCCAGCAAGGTCTCGCCTTTGACAAAGCGCGCGGTCTGTCCGTTTAAGGTCAATTCATTCATCAAATTCCTCGGGGAAAAATTTTTGGGCACTCGTCAGCGGGAGCGATGCGATTTGCCCCAGCCCGCATATCGATCCTTCGTTCATCTGCCATGCCACGTCTGCTGCATGGCGTAAGTGGGGTTTGTCGTCCTGCTCTCGATTGTCAATATAATTTTTTAGAGCTTCGCTCAAATAGCGCGTGCCAATCCGACACGGCGCGCACTGCCCACAGCTTTCATCGTGAAAAAACCGCAATTGTTGGCTGACGGCCCATTTCATATCCACGGTGTCGTTCAACACGACAACGCCTGCCGAGCCGAGCAGGCTGCCCAATCCACTCATGGTCTCAAAATCCAATGCCCGATCGCGGTATCTCGCCGGCAAAAAGCCCGAACTCGCCCCTCCCGGACTAAATGCTTTGGGCGTTCCGACATATCCGCCCGCGGTTTGCACCAATTCATCTAAGGTCACGCCCAACGGCAACTCATAGACGCCGGGGCATTTGACATGCCCGCTGATACAATACACTTTTGATCCCGCTTCTACGCGCCCCAAATTGCGAAACCAATCGCCGCCTTTTGAGATGATCGCGGGCACGCACGCAATGGTTTCCACATTGTGAATGAGTGTGGGCTTGCCCCACAGGCCGTTTTCCGTGGGATAGGGCGGGCGCAAACGCGGCATCCCGCGCTTGCCTTCCAATGCCTCGATCAATGCGGTCTCTTCGCCGCAAATATACGCGCCCTGTCCAGCGTGCATGTGAAAGCGGATATCGAAAAACGCATTTTGCGATTCAAATTTTGCAATGGCTTTTGCCATCAATGCCTTTGGAAATGCGAACTCGCCCCGCAGGTACAAATAGACATCCCGCGCGGCGACAGCATAAGCCGCGATTGCCAATCCCTCGATGACCAGGTCGGGACGACGCATCAGAATTTCGCGATCCTTGAATGTGCCGGGTTCGCTTTCATCGCCATTTAAGATCACATAGCGCGCGGTCTCTTTTTTCGCATGCACCGCGCCCCACTTAAAAGACGCTGAAAACCCAGCCCCCCCACGGCCCTGCAACCCCGACGCCTCTACTTCTCCGATAATTTCTTCGGGACGCATTTTCACGGCCTTTTCAAACGCTTTTGCCGATCCATCTCCCCGACCCAACAAATTGATCGCCATGGTGTCCGCATCTTCACCTGGGCCCGCATGCCCCAACCAACTCGTGCCATTGGACGCGATGTTTGGCATGAGCTTTGTCCAATCGCCTTTTGCCCGTACCACGTCTTCAACCGAGACCGCGGGCAACACATCGCGATCTCGCAATACCGCAGGTGCGCGATCACAGGCTGCCAGGCACGAACACCCGATCGCGGGCAAGTCTGCATCTTCCATCGCCTGCATGACCTGGTCCGCACCCGCCATGCGACACGACAACCCCGTACAGACCCGCACTTTCTTGTCGGGATCGGACAGCAGATTGAAAAAACTCCCCACGCCATACACATGGGCTTCGGGAACGCCGGTTTTTTGCGACACTTCCCGCGATACACCTGCATTCAACCCGCCGCCAATCTGGAGCAAATCGGGTACATCGGCCCGTTTTTTATTCATCCAAACCTCTCTTTATAGAACCCGTGTGCAATAATCAAATGGCTTTTAGACAAAATCATATCTATATTTGATCACCACAAACAACAAAAGGATAAACGCGCTATGAAAATCACAGTCAAAAAGCTACGCGAAAAAGCAAAAGAAAATCAGGCTTCTACTTTTGAAGAACGCCTTGATCTCGTAGAGCAATTGCGAATCCAATCCGGGAAATTTTTATATGACTATCCAGCCCGACTTCGAAAAACTATTAGGGTTTCTAAAAAAATGATGTGCATTATATGATCGCAGGCGGATATGCGGTTGCATTTTACGGTCATCCGCGTTTCACCAAAGACATCGATATTTTTTATGCACGAACGCCAGAAAATATCGACAAGTTGCGAAAATCATTATTGATGTTTGGATTTTCTGAATCTGACATACCCCAAAGTCTTTTCCAAAACAAAGGCAACATCATTCAATTTGGTGTTGCTCCTGTACAAGGCGTGACTTTTGAAGAAGCGAAAAAATATCAGGTACGCGGTCGTTATGGAGCGCACGAGGTACGTTTATAGAAAAAAAAGGACTGATCCGCAACAAAAAACATCTGGTCGCACACAAGATAGAGCGGATGTTGAGCACTTAGAATAAATTTTATTTTTTGTTTTTTTTGCGAATTTGATCCATCAACCGCTGTGTCGCTTCTGTGGGATCGATCTGGCAACACACGGCTGAAATCACCGCAATGCCGTGCGCGCCCGCGCGAATCACCTCGCCAGCGGTTTCTCTCGTAATGCCTCCAATGGCAATAATCGGGATTTTTACGCCATTTACCATCTCGCGCAAGCCATCCAGACCCTTCGCGATTCCGGCATCGGCCTTTGAACCGGTGGCATAAATCGGCCCAAAACCGATGTAATCCGCGCCTTGCGCCATGCACTGCCGCGCCTGTGCAAGCGTTTTTGCCGTGCCGCCAATCACTGCGTTTTCACCGAGCAGGTGGCGCGCCTTTTCAATGGGGAAATCACTTTGCCCCAAATGCACACCATCTGCCTGTGCAGCAATCGCCACATCGACCCGGTCATTCACAATCAAGGGCACATCGCCGCACGCATTTTTCATTGCCATGGCGGTCTCGATCAACGCGCGCGTCGATCCCTCTTTCTGCCGAAACTGGATGGTATCGGCCCCTCCGGCAACGGCCATTCGCGCCAGTGTTCTGTGTGAAAAGCGGTCTTGAAAAACAACATCGGTTATCACGTGAAGTTTGCCAATTTTTTTCATCGCAGCGTCACTTTCTCTGCGGGATGGCCTCAGAACAAAAAACGCGTTGAATTCGGTGGCGATGCCCTCGCCGAAGTGCCATCCAAAAAATAAAGGCTCAATTTAGAATTTTTGAATTGAGCTTTATTTGTTTCTTTGGGGGTATTTTATTTTTCTAAAGTCCGAGTTGCGTCTATACCCAAAATCAGAACAGGTATATCTATATCAGAAACGCCCCGGTTTTCCAAGTCCCACACAAACTGTTCAAAATACGATACACCGGTTGACATTTCATCGGCAAACTGTTTGATCGGAACGATCTCCACGCCCATCTCTATGATACCTAAATTGCTGAATATGGTCATCTTCGCACAAATGTTGTACACCATAAAAGCATATTTACCAAACTGAACTTCAACGCCTAACTGCTCTTTCATAAAATCCATCTCTTGATAAGATATGCTGCCATGTTTTTTTTTAAGCGATTCTCGAAATTTTTCAGTATAGAATTGCGTTGGATAGTCGCAGTTAATTCTACAAGAGACCCATGACCTGCTTTCAAACTCCCTTTTAACTGTCTTATTCAATGAAGAGGGGTCAAAAAGCAACTTACCAAGCATCGTTTTCTCTTTGCTCTCTTTTGTTTTGTGCTCTTGTGCATCGATGGCATCAATGACTGCGTAAATTTCATCCAATAGATGCGGATATTTGTCTTTGATCTGTGTCAATCCGCCCTTGAAGGAATATGCTCCAGCGATGATCATTTTACGTTCTTCCCCATTCAATCGGCACTTGAGAGACTTTTTGATTCCCCGAAGGCTGATGCACGGGCTTGCCCATCGATCTCATTTTTAGCCTTCTCTCGTAAAAATCTACAATGCGCTCGCGGGCAATGTCACAAAATATTTCGTCCCTGTCAATCAACACGGCTCTGCGGTTGTGCTTGAGTGCCGCAATTGCTGTACTTCCCACACCGCCATACGGGTCCAAAACCCAATCGTCTTCACGGGTCATGGACAAGACACATCGCGCCACGAGTTCAATGGGAAACTGACAGGGATGTGCTGATATTTTTTCCGGGTGATTGGATTTGACATTGGGAATATCCCAAACGCATGCGTCAAATTCCGATCTTAATAACGCCCAGAAATCCGAAGGATTTTTGCCCAACGGATTGCCGCTGGGCATCCCTTTTTTAGGTCCCTTAAAATGCCTCTTGCCGGGATATTTAGACGGCACGCGAACGGGATCCAAATTGAAAATGTAATGCTCGCTCTTGGTGAACCAAAGCAGCGTTTCATACCGGCCAGAAAAGCGTTTCCTGGCGTGCAACCCATGTCCAAAATGCCATACGATCCTGTTTCTCAGTTGCAACCCCAAACTTTTGAACACGGGATAAAAGTAGATGTCAAGCGGATAAACCTCGCCCTTATCAACGTAATTCCCCACTTGCCAACACAGACTGCCATCCGATTTCAGCATGCGTACCAATTCGGTTATGACGATTTTCTGGTCTTCTAAATAAGACTCCAAATCGATCTTTTTTTCGTAAGTTTTCCCGATGTTATACGGCGGCGAACTGATGATAAGACTGAAAAATTCATCGGGCAGTTTTTGACACGTCTTGAGCGCGTCATCCCGTATCACACTTATTTTTTGTTTGGGATGAAAGTGCCTCGAAATTTCTGGTCTCTCCCTATCAGCGGGCAAGGTTAATTGTGTCATTGACATTCCTCCCAAGAAACTTACCATCGGCTGGCGTCTTCAATTTTGCAAAGAAAGCGTCTATCCAGTCAGGCGATTTTCCGGTACTTTCCACATGGCGGACAGCTTTTGCGACCTCTTTGGCAGACAGTTCATCAAACACCTGCTGGCTTGGGACAAGCGCGTTGTTCAGGTCGTTCGGCTCGAATTTGTCCAGCGCATCGCCGTATCTCCGAGCGGATAGTGAAACGATGTCTCGTCCCGACGCAGATGCCAGATAGAGAAACAGGCGGTCGAGATATGCCATGCCAAAGATGTTTGGCCGGAACCCGTGAAAACACGTCAAGTTCAACACCTCACTTCTGTTGCGAATAATTTTGTAACCGCCGCGTGAGAAGACGCCGAGAAGAAGCGGTGCGGGTTCCCTGGTTTCCGTCTTGTACCAGGGGCTTCGGCTTTTTGTTAGAAAGCGCGTGTTATAACCCCTTTGCTCCCCGCTCCGAATGTAAGCCGCCGCGCGTTTCGAATGCCTCTTGTTGACGCTGAACAACAGAACGGGCGCGTCGTCTCTGACCAAAGCATCGTAGTCTCCGCGACCAAACACGGGTTGTCGAATTTGAGAGCTTTTCGCAATGCAGGGAACGGCCTCTGAGCCGTTGATGCCCAGGGTTCTCGCGCGGGATGGCCTCAGAACAAAAAACTCGTTGGCTCCGGTGGCGATGCCCCTGCTGAAGCGACCATAATGGTTCAGCGGCACGGCCTTTTGATGATTGACGACAAATGGGATCGTCTGGAAGTATGACAGCCACTTCGAATTGGGATTGAGTTGCTCCCATGCAACGCGGGCGGTTGGTTCGCTCTCAAGGATGCGCGCCAATGAAGGAATCGCATCGGCGGTGTGGAAATCGACGTGGGCGTAGTGCCGGGAGGCATCGTACAAGATGATTCCAACCGAGGTTATTGCATCGGGAAAGATGTCTTTCTCGCAGTTGAGCTCGATAATGGCGACCAGGTGGCCGTTCTCGATGAGGCATTTCTTAACGATGCTTCCGTATCCCGTGTTGAGGAACTCAAGGGGCATGAGATACGCAAGTCGGCCCGCGCCGTTCAGTTCGGAGATCGACTTCAGCAGGAATGCGGATGCCGTGTTCGTGTATCCCGACAATCTCAAGCCCAGATTATCGACAAACGCGCGGAACACAGCGTCTCTATCAATAAATTTTTGGAAGCGCATGTAAGGTGGATTGCAGACGATATTGGCGTGTGATTTCCCCCACGAGAGCAGGTAGTCTTCATTCGCAATCTCCACTTTCCGCGCCGCTACCTCGTCTGTCCAGAAGTCGAGAATTTTGGGATCGATCTCGCTCCCGGCGAACTCAATGCTCGGGTCATCGGCAACGGAATCGAAAAAAGCACCCAATCCGACGGCGGGATCGAAAAGCATCCATTCCCCGGATTTCAAGACCCATCGCACCATGAACCGAGCCACCTCGGGATGAGTGAAGAACTGCCCATATTCTTTCCGATGCTTCTCGCCGACCCTTCGCAGGTATTTAATGTGATTGGCGGACATTCAATATCTCCCGAGAGAAGATAGCCGGGTCGAGGTATCCACGCCCTCCGTGGAAAGTGACATAAAACAGAAGACGCCCGCGCGCCAATTCTTTTAAGGCAGAGCAGTGTTGTGGCATATCAATCCTACCCAAAATCTCTTTTTCGACCTGAACGTTGATCTTAATAGTCGTCTTACCCTGATTTTTGACATCTCGCTCTATGGAGAATACCACACCTTCGTTTTTCGAGTTGGAGGTTATTTTCAGAATATCTTGGAACGGAATAACGTATGCTTTGTCAAAAAACACCTGCAAATAGCAGTGCCTCACTCCGAAATGCTGAATCCAACGATTGACAAGTGCCAAGTCTTCGATCTTGGGTGTGATGCTGAGATAGTCCCGTTTGTGAAGGATCGCCATCTGTTCTTTCAGAAATTTCAAGAGCGCGCTTAACTCTCGCAAAGGTTGAGTCGAATACCAACTTCTCCGCCTGAAATTCAGTTCCCGAAATGTGTTGATGGTTGCGTTTTGTATCATTTCATGAAGTTCGGGGCTTTTTTCTAAAAGCAGGCTCGAATAGGGTTCCGCGAGAATTTCCTTTTGAATTTGATGAATGGCGGATTCCGCATCGCGCGTTCTGTTCTCCATGAATGAGGAATACCTGTTGGCAAGGAAACTGCTTGAACGAACCTCAATAGCCGCTGCCGCGTTCCGAATGAACTCATCATCATCCAGGTTATAATGCTCTGGAACGTCAGACCGCTTATAGACGAGAAGGTCTGGTTTCTTGCCAATCGTGTTCAACTCGTCAAGATAAGAAGCGTAAAAGTCGGCAAACCCGGGGTCGCCGGCCGATAGAGAATCCGCGCGACCGTACTTGATGGCACAGTATTCTTGAGAGTATTCGTTGATTGCGTTGAGGACAATCTCTTCTGCCCAGTCGCCCTGCTCTTTGTTCGTAAGAAACATTGAACTCGCCATCGTAGGCGGGCGTCCGCTCATTTGCACGTCAGGGTCAATCTCAAAGGGTGCCGTCTCGATTAGACGGGCGATTGTGTTTCTGTACGTTGCGTTCTTCATGGATTTCGCGTCCTGGCTATCAAGGGAATACGGCTATTTTGTGGTATAATTTTTAAAAAATAAAAGTGATTTGTGGGGCCTTTGCCTTTGCCAATGTCCAGACCGTGTCGGATGGCTTCGGTAATATAATTTTTTGCCTTGTCTACCGCATCGTGCAACCCGTATCCCTTCGCAAAATTGGCTGCTATCGCCGATGCCAGCGTGCATCCCGTTCCATGTGTGTTCCCGGTATTCAGGCGTTCACTTTCAAAAATCGTTTCACAGTCGCCATCCCACAACACATCCACTGCCGCGCCCTCCAAATGCCCTCCCTTGACCAACACGGCACGCGCGCCTAAATCGGCAATTTTCCGCGCGGCAATTCCCGCATCTTTTGGCGTTTTTATTTTTTGGTTGATGAACAATTCTGCTTCCCAGCAGTTGGGCGTCGCCACTGTAGCAAGCGGCAACAGGCGATCTGTAACGCATTTTATGGCGTCGTCCCTGAGCAACGGAAACCCACTGGTCGAAATCATCACCGGATCGACCACGAGCGGTTGCCCATTGCGATTTGTCAACTCATCGACCACTGCCTCTGCTATCGCGCGCGAAGACAGCATCCCCGTCTTGACCGCGGCGATCTCAAAATCGTCAAATACAGCACCTATCTGAGCGCGGATGATCTCTTCGGGCAAATCATAAGCCGCGCGCACCTCCTGTGTATTTTGAGCCGTCACCGATGTAATCACAGACAGGCCAAACACGCCATGGGCGTGAAATGTTTTCAAATCTGCCTGAATACCCGCGCCACCACCGGAATCCGAACCCGCGATTGTGAGGACTTGTTTCATTTTTTAGTTCTCCCGCCATGCCGCTAAAAATTCGCATACTGCTTTGCCCGGATCTTTCGCGGTCAAAATACCCGACATCGCCGCGACGCCCGCGCATCCGGTTTTGCGGCATTTGGACGCGCGCGTAGGCGTTATTCCGCCCAGCGCGTAAACGGGTAAGTGAGTATGAGTCACCGCATGTGCCAATCCCGTAAGCCCTGCTTTCGCGCCATTGTAACCGGGTTTGGATCCCGGGGTGAAAATGGGGCTATACGTGACAAAATCCGCGCCCGCCGCGCGATCCAATTCCGCATGGGTATGCGCGGAATAGCCGATTAAAAATGTCCGACAGGACAGCGATGCAACCCGCCGGCGGATCGCCCGCGGCAACGCGCCACTGGGCAAATGCACACCCTGCGCGCCGATTTGCACCGCAACATCTGTTGCCGAAGCGGTGTACAACTGCGATTCATTGATCAACAGCATCGCATCGTAACGCGCAATCAACGACAACACCCGCTCGGACAGTGCTTTTAACGCATCGCGCGACAGTGCTTTTTCTCTCAGTTGCACCAACCGCACCCCGGCATCCAACGCCCGCGCGAGCACATCAAAGAGCGACCGATCGCCACATGTCGCCCGATCGGCAATTAGATAAAGCGGCGGCAAAGCATACCGTTTCACACTTCCACCCGTCCTTCCATAGTCGTCGAGGCGGTTGCGTACAGCTTTCTGGGAATCCGCCCGGCTTCAAAAGCCCATCGCCCGGCTTCAACCCCTTTTTTCATGGCCAGAGCCATCTTTACGGGATGCCGCGCACCTGCGACTGCGGTATTCAACAACACGCCATCACACCCCAATTCCATAGCCAGCGCAGCATCCGACGCCGTCCCCACGCCTGCATCAACAATAACTGGCACCGTGACCGAGTCCAGAATAATCCGAATATTGTAGGGGTTGCGAATCCCCATTCCCGAACCAATGGGCGCGCCCAACGGCATCACAGCGGCACACCCCAAATCTGCCAACTTCTTGCAGGTAATGGGATCGTCATTGCAATAGGGCAGCACAGTAAACCCATCGTTCACCAGCGTCTCAGCGGCATGGAGCAACCCCGTCACATCTGGAAACAAGGTGCGTTCATCGCCAATCACCTCTAACTTAATCAGGTCGGTTTCCAGTGCTTCACGGGCCAACCTCGCGGTAAGCACGGCATCCTGAGCCGTAAAACATCCGGCTGTATTTGGCAAAATCGTGTATCGAGATCGATCGATCAAATTGAGAACGCCCTCGCCAGATTCATCATGCATATCGAGCCGCCGAATGCCCACCGTAACAATCTCTGCCCCACTGGCTTCAACGGACTTCAACATCACCTGTAGGTTGGGATAACGCGCAGTTCCGATCAACAATCTCGAGCGGTATGTCACACCTGCAATTGTAAAATCGCCCGTCATAATATCCCCGGTCAGTGGTCGGTCAAAACGATCCAAAAAAAATATACCCCGATACACAAAATCTGCAATGGGCTTTTTAAAATTCCAACGCGCGCAACAGCGACAGGCTCAATTCTTCCAGTGCAGGTGCGGTTCCAACCCCACCTAAAGAAGACATGCCGGCCCAGGTTTCGTATCCACCTTCTCGCGTCAGTGCTTCATCTGTACACACGTATCCAATATAGCCATTCGCCAAACTCACCAACAGCAATGGCGAAGCCGACGATCGCGCCTTGATGCGAAAACCGCTTTCCACAAAAATTTCACCTGGCAACGCCACAATCGCCGCATCGCCCAGGCGCAGGGCCTGCACGGGTGCTGTCATAAGTTCGGGCAATTTTGCCAGACGCTGACACTGCTTCGCATACACTGCCACGCGGTCTTTTGGCACGGGTTGTCCGACCACCCAACTGAATGGCCCTTCGTCGTAGTCATATCCACCTGCAAGGATCTGTTTGGCGACCGCTAGATCGCCTTCTGTAATCACTTTTCTCGAAAAACTCAGCCTTTCCGTCGCTGCCCCCAGTGTCAGATTTTCGCGCATCTCCATCAACTGGATCTCTGTCAGCACATGGCCTGCCAAAACATTTGCCATCCGCTTTGCCTGCGCGTAGCCGCGGTCGCGCCACACGCGCTCGCCACTGTAATCATTGTTGTTGATCTGTGCAGACGCCGCATTCCACAGCAAAGGCACGCAGTTTCCACCCAGATAGTGCCGCATCAAAGAAAAAAATTGCCCAAAGTAATCTGCCGACACGTCTCCCGCGTTTCCCGTGCCCACATAGTGCAGTGAAAAATTCGCCACCGCAGAAATCGGCGTTCCATCCACCCCCTCCACATACATCACGCCCAACTCTGGATCGATCTCCCCCACTGGACTGACCAAGTCTGGATTGTTCACGCCGGGGTTCATCCGCACCGTTCCATCTTTCATCCGCCAGCGTCGATAAAACGCGATGCGGTCTTCCTTCACACTGGCAAACCCAACTCGGGCAGGCTGCATGCGCTTTGTGCCCAACGCCACGGCATCGGCGACCTTTAGGGGTAACCACGTCGCGTATCCCTCATTTTCACCCATACCCAAAAGATTGCTCACGCCAGCTCCCGAATGCGTATGGGTTGCATTGACCATGACGCGCGCGGGGGGAATGCCACAGCGTTCTTCAATCCGCGCCTTGACCGCGTTCACAATCTCTTCGGGCATGGCGATCAAATCGCAGGTCACCATAGCTATCCGCACATTGCCATTGTCTATCACCAATGCCTTGGCGAACAGTTCATCGTGTACATCTTCGCCATATCGCGCGTGAAAACTCCCCGGCATTGTGACCCCTAACCAGGGCGTGATGTTCGACGTTGCAGCACCGGCTTGCAATCCCATAACCATTGCCTCCTGAACTGATGTTGCTGTAAGTTTTGAAACGGGGCGAATAACAGGGGGTAGGTCGCACAAACTTACACAGCCTCGAATAAAATCCCGAATGACTGCTGAAAAGCCCCATCACCTTTGTTCATACCACCGCACATTGCCCGTTGACATGCCGCTTGCAGCGATGTCCAATTTGCCGTCGCCATTGATATCCACCACTTCCATCTGCCCCATGCCAATGCCGTCGTCGATTTGCTCAACGCGCCATGCGCCCGTTTCTAAATTTTCTGGACGATAGATATTCAGGGCCGTGCCCGGGCCGTTGTATCCCGCGAGAACTTCCAGGGCGCGGTCGTTGTCTATATCGCCACACCACAGTGAATGTCCGCGATTGAGTTTGTCGCTGATCACATGCCGTTCCCACGCGCCTGTCCGGATATCGCCCGTCGCTTTGTACCACACGAGTTCATTGCCGTGCCACGGCTCAATTGACAGCACCTCATTGACGCCATCGCCATTTAGGTCTGCGGCAAAGGTCTCGCTGCTTTCGCGGTGGCTTATGGTCCATCGCTGCCAATTTTCCGAGAATCCGTCCCCTTGGGGGGGTTCAAACCAGAGCAGGCCATCGCGCGCGCCGAGCAACAAATCCAGGCGCCCATCGCCATCTACATCGCACACACTCAGGCCGTGATTGAGCTTTATATGCCCGTCGATCAATCGCTTTTCCCACGCCTCATTCACCGGATCTCGTGGCGCGCGATAACACCACAATGCACCCGGCGCATCAAAGTCATTGATATGGCTTCCACGGCCCTGCAATGTTGCCACAAACAGCAGGGATTGACCATTGACATTCACCATGGCAATGCGATGCAAATAGGGCACCCAGTCGATAAAATGCTGCGTCCAAATATCGCCGTCTTCAGGTGCTCGAAACCAGTGCAAATACTCAGATGGCATCCGCTGCCTGCGCCCAAATCCGCTCCCTGCAATCACGTCTTTTTGACCATTGCCCGTGACATCGAACGCGGCCAGCGCAATGGTGCCAGGATGCGCTTCTGAAATCACCCGCTTCTCAAAATCAGGGCCTTCGTACAGCGCGATCATCGAAATCCCAGTCGATCCCACCGCAATATCCAGATGCCCTGTGCCCGTTATGTCGGCAACTGTCATGCCATAAGCACTGCGAATTTTGCCGTCAATCTCGCGAATCTTAAACATATTTTTTCCTTTTTAAGTGCAAAGGTCGCGCGTATCGCGTGCTCAATATACCGCGTGTTCAGGGCAAAATCAAATGCAGGTCGCCAAACTCGTGCCACAAATAGTGTTTATCGAGTGCGGCTTCATAAGTCAGCTTGACGTGATCTAAACCCGCCAATGCCTGGAGCATAGACAGATGTGTGGCACTCGGTTCGTGCATGCCGGTCAGCAAACCATCTACAACCCGCATGGGTCGGTCAGGAGAAATCACCAGGGTTGTCCATCCCCCACCCGGAGAGACGCGACCGGTTTTATCGGCAACGGTCTCGAGCGCCCGCACCGCGGTTGTGCCAACCGCGATTATCCTGTCGCGATTTTTTTTCGCGTCGTTGATCACCCGCGCGGTTTCAGCCGACACGCGGTAATACTCCTCATAAGGCGGTTCGTCAACTTCCAGACTTGCCACACCCGTGTGCAAAATCAGCGGTGCAATCCGAACGCCCTTTGCGACCAATTTTGTGATGACTTCGGGTGTAAATGCTCGGCCGGCCGAGGGCATTTCCGCGCTGCCCGCTTCCGTTGCATAGACAGTCTGATAATACGCAATCGGCCAGTCGTCCTGCACATAGCCATACCGAATGGGCATGCCATAAATTTCCAGGTACGCATCGACATCACAAGGCAAGTTCAACGTTGCAACCCACAAGCGAACATCCGCGTTGGGATCCTGCCGCAAGTCGGGGCGATAAGGCGCGTGCAATTGTGCTGTCCCACCGCCGGGCAATGCAAAAATCTCGCCTGTGTGGGCGTGAAAAAAAGGCTGCGTTGCCACGCCATTGGGTTTGCGTACTTCAACCGCCCACATCTCCGCGGGCAATTGCGTTGACAAATGCAGCCTCAGTTCCAAACCATCAGACCGCACAATGGGCAAAGACGCTTTGCGCGTGCCACTGGTGTTGATGACGACCACATCGCCTGCGCACAGCACATCGGGCAAATTGCGAAACGCGATGTGTTCAATTGCGTCGTCACCCCGCCACGAGACCATCAACCGAACCTCGTCCCGTCTCAGGCCTCGCGCCTCGGGCGGTTCAGCGGCTTCCAAATTGGATGGCAGATCAAATATCAGAGAGTCCAGCTTTGAATCCATCATGGTAATGGGCAATACGGTATGTAACATCGGAAAACTCCTTGGTGGTCAGTGGTCAGTGGTCAGTGGTCATTTCGCGCGCGGCGTATCGTCCGCTTGGGTAATGACCTTCCAAAAGTTCGACAAATCTCGGCACACTCGTTTCGGGCAAGGGATGGTCGCTGATGTCTTCTGCGGGAAATGCTTCCTGGTGCATTTGCGTTTGCATATCGCCTGGATCTACCCAATAGACGCGCCAGTCGGGGCGTTCTGCCGCTAGCGCGTTTGAAAGCTGTTCAAACGCGGCTTTGGAAGATCCGTATCCCCCCCAACCCACATACGCCTCGCGCGCGGCATCGCTAGTGACATTGATCACGCGCGCGCCGGGCTTTAACGCGTCGTGAACCGCTTGCAGGATGCCCAAAGGCGCGATCACATTGGCGCGATAAACCGCTGCCAAAACATCGAGGGGATAATCGAGCAACTCGGGCTGAGGACTCGGCCCCAGCATGCCTGCATTGTTGATCACAGCATCCAAGCCGCCCAGGCTATGTGCTGCCTGTGCGAGTGCTGCCCGGTGTTCGGCTTCTGTCACGTCGCCCGCAATGGCGATGACCGCCGTCCTTCTGGCCAATTCTTCGCGCGCGCGTTCGAGTGCTTCCGCCCCTCTTGCGTCAATGACCAACTGCCAGTTCTGACGTGCGAGTTCTCGCGCAAGGGCAAGCCCCAAACCGCGGGACGCGCCGGTAATAAGTGCTGTTCGCGTGGACATTTTGCGACCTCCTGTTAAGGTGAGATAGCTGTGTTGTGACGGTCAAAATTTAGGCAAAAAAAAGCCCTCTGCATCGGACAGAGGGCGTGTTTAAAACCCCTTCTTTAGGACGGGAAAGACCCTGCCTATTTTACAAGCGCGTCACAACCCCCGCTCTAAACCATGTCCTGAGCCTCGCGAGGGAACAGACGGGATATTTGTTTAGATAAAAGGCGAGAGGCGAGAACGCAGGAGATCCCTGTGTGCGTCCATAGACATCAGGTTAAGGCTTGAACAAGAGGCAGCGGTTTGGGCGCGGGCGCGTCTGTCTATGCTTTAGATGCGATGGAATATTTCTATTTTGGTTGTGTACGGTGGTAAAAACACACAAAACGCCGAGGATTCTGAACGATCCTTGGCGTTTTTTTATGCTGCGTGCCGCAAGAAAATCGCGCCTGTGTTACAGCTTTTCGATTTCCAGATTGCGGAACCATATCTGCCCGCCGTGGTCTTGAAGCCCGATGTAACCGGCTTCGGTCATTTCGCGGAACGCGCGTTTGAACTTGTTGGGTGTGCCATCGGGATTTTGCCCCGGTGTGGTCCAGCAATTGAGGTCCATATCGACAATTTGCTCGCTGTTTAAGGTGACGCGGATGATATTGTCCATAGCACGGAGGATCATGTGATTCCATTCGCCTGCGGGTTTGCAGGTGTTGCGCGTGGGGGCTTGCAAATCATAGACTGCGCCACAGCATTTGACGGTTGCGGGTTCCCGGCCAAAGGTATCCAAAATCTGAATTTCAATGCCCGTTTGCACGGGGTTGTCCAAATCGGTCCAGCGAAAAAACACCCCGCTGTTGGTTTTGGGCGGGTGTTTGAACTCGAGCGAGAGTTCAAAGTTTTGAAATTGGTCTTCTGTGTAATACAGGTATTGCCCTTTTTCTGCGGTGCAAAAGATACAGCTATAATCCACAATCCATCCATCGGGATTGCCAGTGGCTGCCCAGCCATTGAGAGTACTGCCGTCAAAAAGTTGCATAAAATCTCCTTTTGGTTTGGAAAGGCAAGACGCGAGGGGGTTGAGCCACCTTCTCGCCTGTCAGGGGTCAGCGGTTAGTGGTCGTGGGGCGGGGCTGAAAGCTGAAGGCTGAAATCTATGCGCCGATAGCTTCTCATCTTTCACCTCTCCCCGTAATAGGTGATCAAACACTGATCCATCACCCAAGAGGCACGCGCGCCGGTTTCGCCGGTGGATACGCACTGTCCTTCGCCGCGCAGTTCATTGACAATGGATTGTATCAGGGGTTGATGGACGTGTGGCGGGTTGGGCGCGGAAATGCTTTCTACGCCCCGGAGGTCTTCAAACACATCCTTCGGCAGTGCGGTCAGTTGGTTGTCGCTTAACGCCTGTGTGTTGCCGCGTTTGAGGATGATGTCGGTGTCGAAAAAGATGGGCGTTTGTAACTCGCCTTCAGAGCCTGTAAATGTGATGCGGTTGTCCGCATGATCCGCGTGAAAGTTCCAGGTGCCTGTGCCCAGGACGCCACTTTCAAATTCAAAAGCAGCGGTTGTGACATCTTCGGCTTCGTACGTTCCGCCCGTGTTGCGCGCGAAGCCACTGACGCGGGTGATGGGGCTGACGAGGAAGTCCAGAAGGTCGAAACCGTGCGATGCGAGGTCGAGGAATAGGCCAGCACCGGCGATGGATGGGTCGTAACGCCAGTTCTCGGGATTTTTGTCGAGTTTGGCGTAGTGGACGATGTGAACAGAAGTGAGCGTCCCTATCGCGCGTTCTCGAAGGAGCGCGCGCACTTTTAAGAAGCGCGGGAGCGCGCGGCGGTAATAGCCCACGTAGAGCGGGGTGTTTTTCGCCTGAAAGGCATTGACCATCTGTACGCATTCGCGGTGGTTCATCGCCATGGGTTTTTCGACATAACAGGGTTTGCCCGCTTCGGCGACTTTGAGGGCATATTCGCAGTGTGAGGAGGGCGGCGTGGCGATGTACACGGCATTGACATCGGGGTGGTGTATGACCTCATCGGCGTTGTTGGTGGATTGCGATACGCGGTGGCGTCTGGCAAAATCCGCCGCTTTTTCGGCATTCCGGCGCATGACAATGACGAGTTCTGAATGGTCTGCCTTGTAAAATCCCGGTCCGCTTTTCACTTCGCACACATCGCCGCAACCGATGATGCCCCACCGTACTTTTTTCATGGGGAAAGTCCTTTCGGTCATAAATTTGAATGATTAGCCACAAAAGGCACAAGAATCACAAAAGGGAAAACCGATGAAGTGCGGGTCCTGAGTTTCCTTCCTTCGACAGGCGCAGGAACAATCAAAGTGCGGCTACTGAGCCTGTCGAAGTGCTCAGTCGAGTCGTCGAGTCGTTGAAGCATCGGCAGACAGGTCTGTGGTTTCAAACGGGAGTGGGCGCGTCTTCTCGCAACAAACCCTCGACTTTCAATTCTGCCCACAGGTCTGAGGGAATGGGGTGCTGGTAATTTTTGATATTTGCACGGATGTATTCGGGCTTCAGGGCACCGGGGATGATGGCGGCGACATTGGGATGTGCCAGAGGGAACTGGATGGCGGCTGCAGGAAGTGGTACATCATGGGCATGGCATATCGCTTCAATTTTTCGCGTTTTTTCCAAAATGTCCGGCGGTGCCGGGGCATAGGCATACAATGCGTCTGCCACTGGACCTGTCGCCAGAATGCCCGAGGCAAACACGGAACCGATAATTATATCCACGCCGCGTGCTGCACATTTTGGAAACTCTTCATCCAAGGGGTCCTGGTCGAGGAGGGTATAGGGCATTGCCAGGATGAAGAAGTCGATATCGATCATGTCCAGAAATCGAGGAATGAGGCCGAGCATGTTGAGTCCTGCGCCAATGCCTTTGATTTGTCCGCTGGAGCGAAGTTCGTGCAGGGCGCGCCAGCCACTTGTGTAGAGTTGCGCCAGCGAAGCGGTCACCATGTCTTCGGTGGTGTGAAAGAAGTAATCGAGATCGTGAATCAGGAGCAGTTCCACCGCGTGCAAGCTCAATCGCTGAAGGCTGTCCTCGTGTGACCGCATAATGCCGTCGTAGCTGTAATCAAAGGCATGGTCAAAGGGCAAGCCGCCAACCCACATCTGTTTGTCAAACGTTTTGAGGTCGCGCGTGGCTTTTAACACCCGCCCCACTTTGGTAGAGATGACAAAATCGCCTCGCGCGTGTTGTCGCAAAAAGTGACCGAAGCGATGTTCGCTTTTGCCATAGCCGTAAAACGGGGCCGTGTCGAAATATCGAACCCCCGCATCCCAGGCGGCTTGCAATGTTTCTTGCGCCTGTGTTTCGCTCACGGCTTCGAATAAATCGCCCAAAGGCGCGCCGCCCAAACCCATTTCGGTGACTTTGACCCCGGTTCGCCCAACCGTTCGCATTTTGATTGCGTTCATGATTTCTCTAAAAAAAATGATTCTACACTGCGGGTAATGGCGCGTCATCCCCTGTTTCGCGTTGCCAGAGGCGAATTTTTGCCGTCATTTTGCGGATGCGATCTCTGTGGACGGGGTCGTTGAACAGATTCACGAGTTCATGGGGATCGCGATTCAAGTCAAACAACTCGCATTGATCGCCTGTGCACAGATTGAGTTTCCATCGGTCAGCTGTTACAATTGAACGCCATGGGAGAGTGGCGATCAAATTGATCTGCGGTGTGCCGAGGTTGCGATCTCCCAGTCCGTTCCACTGAATGAAAACATCGCGATCAACGAGCGTTTCCTCGCCTTCGAGAACGGGCACCCGGCTGACCCCCTGCAAGTGGTCGGGCACGGGTTGTCCCATGAGGTCTAACAAGGTGGGCACCAGATCAATATGGCTGATATTGCCCGGAACCAGTCGGTGTTTGCGCCCAAGCCAGGGGATCCGCATCAGGAATGGTACTTTGGCAGACGCTTCATAAAATGCGCGTTTTTCCCTCATGCCGTGGTCGCCGGCCATTTCGCCGTGATCAGAACTGAACACGACCGCGGTATTGTCGGCGTGACCCGATTTTTCAAGCGCGTCCATCAACCTGCCCAGTGCCCGATCAACCAGCGTCACTGTACCGTAATATTCCGCCCGAAACTTGCGTAACTTCGCTTCTGAGGCCCGCTGTTCTTCAACGGATCCATCGGGCTGTATATTTCGCTCTGCCCTCAATCTATTAAAGAGCGATGCGCCTTGGGGATAGCGCGTAAATGCAGGACCAACCGGCATTTCATTCGGATCGTGTACATCTTTCATCGGCCCCGAAACAGGGGGATGTGGCTCGGGACAATGCACCTGTAGCATAAATGGCTCGTCTCGCTTGGCCATCAAAAACCGCGCGGCCTCATCGGCCAAAAAAGACACCATGGACAGATGTTCGGGCAAATTTGCGCGCAACTGCGCCGAGAATACGCGGTGACCGGCTTGGGTTGTTTTATCTGGCGCGATCCCATTTTCCAACAAAAACTGGTGATATGGCGTATTCGGATGGTCAATGACCCAGGGCAATTCAAAAACGGGCAACCATTCGTCAAAGCCGTGTTGGCGCGTTGTTTCCTTGCCCAGATGCCATTTGCCGTAATAGGCTTTGTGGTAGTCGTCTGATATCATCTCTGCAATGGATTTGATCGCTGGATCGAGGAGGATGTTGTTTTTGGTCATCCCGGCGGAATGCGGATACAAACCCGTCAGCAAGGTCGCACGCGCGGGCGTGCATACGGGCTGCGTGCAATAGGGATGTTCAAAGACAAAACTCTCGTTGGCCAAGGCGTTCATATTCGGTGCTCGAATCCAGTCATTGCCATAACACGCCATCGTGTCCGCGCGTTGTTGATCGGTTATGAACACCAAAATATTGGGTTGACGCTGCATGTCATCCTCTTGTGGACTTTAGAAGTTTTTTTGAATTTATTGGGACCCATATCTGCCCTGCCTGCGACGAGGCGGGTTGCAAACTACAATGAGGATTGGATGTTGTGAGGCCCTTGTTGCTGCGTAACATCAGTGAGTAAATTGAATTTTTGTCGGATCGGTGTACCAGTCTGCCGATACCGCTTCTGCACACAAAGCCTGTCCTGTAAGGGATACAAAGGAACAACAAAAGAGCAATATCCGTCAAATTGGATGAAAACAAAACTGAAAATCACACCTGTTGTCTCATGTAGCCCTCACCCCTTCAGGAGGACATCACCATGGTTCGTCAAATCGCTCAAGCAGTTTGTCTTTTGGCACTTGTACCGCTCGCTGTTCGCGCGGAGAACTGGGCGCAGTGGCGCGGGCCGCATCAAAACGGCGTCAGCACGGCCAAAAATCTGCCCGCGTCCTGGAGCCTCACAAAAAATTTGATCTGGAAAACCGAGTTGCCTTCCTGGAGCGGCGGCACGCCCATCGTCTGGGGCGACCGCATTTTCCTCACTTCGCCATCGCCTGCGCGCACGCCAGAAGAGCGCGGACCGGGCGGCTCGGAAATTTACATCTTGTGTTTGTCCAAAAAAGATGGCAGTGAAATCTGGCGTTTCAAATTGGCTGAAGGCAACAGGCTCTGGCGCAAGCACAACAACGCGTCGTCTTCTCCGGTTGCGGATGGCGAGCATGTGTGGGCGATTACGGGCAATGGCGTTGTCACATGTTTGGACATGGAAGGGAAAGCGGTGTGGGCGCGCGACCTGCAAAAAGACTACGGCGACTTCGGCCTAAACTTTGGGTATGCTTCTTCGCCCATTCTCCACAATGGCAAACTCATCATCCAAGTCCTTCACGGCAGTTACACGGATGATCCCTCGTACATCCTTGCACTCGACGCCAAGAATGGCGAGGAAGTCTGGCGCGAAGAACGCGCGACAGACGCGTTTCGAGAATCTCCCGATGCGTACACCACGCCCGCGCTGTTAAAACGCGATCGCGAGACCCAAATCGTTATTACGGGCGGGGACTATGTGACGGGGCACGATCCCGAGACGGGCCGTGAAATCTGGCGGGCCAGGGGGTTGAATCCCGATCAGAGGGGCAATTATCGGATCGTAGCGTCTCCAGTTGTGATCGACAATATGATTTATGCCCCCACCCGACAACGGCCCCTGCTGGCCCTGTCTGCGGGGGGCACGGGCGATGTTTCTGGCAATGTGGTGTGGAAGTGGACGGGTGCTGGCGCGCCGGATGTGCCCACGCCGGCGTGTGATGGCAAATACTTCTATATGGTTGATGATCGCGGTCGCGCCACGTGTCTCAACGCCAAGACCGGCACGGTGGTCTGGGGCCCCGAACGGACCGCACAAGGCATTGTGAGCGCGTCCCCCCATGTAGCCGATGGCAAGGTGTTTCTCCTCAATGAAAACGCTGTGACCACTGTTTTGGCTGCTGGTCCAAAGTTTGAGGTGTTGAGCACCAATGAACTGGATGGCACGTACACGCTGTCATCGCCCGTGTCATCTGGATCACAGCTTTTTATTCGCACCGCCACACATCTCTATTGTATCGGTTATGGTGGGGAATAGGGACGCGCCGGCCTATGGCCCGCGTTGTTGTGCAAACAGCCAATCCCATATATGTCCGGTTTTGTCACATCGATCGCTGGCAAAGTGTGTGACAAATCCGCGCGCTGGATCGTCGCCTGTGTACGCAAATCCATAAGCACTCGCGTTGTGCCCGATGTCTTTTAGTTCGGTGTATTTGGCATTGGCGTTTCGCGCATTTAGTTGGCGAAAAGCGTCGCGCGTTAGATCGACGGGCACGGTTTGATCCGCGTCGCCGTGAAATGCCCAGATGGGAACGTCTGTAATTCGGCTGATGTCATTCCAGGGTTCGCACCCGCCAGCCGACGGAATTGCCGCAGCAAAGCGGTCGGGCTGTTCGCAAATTGCGTTCCACGTGCCAAACCCACCCATGGAATGCCCGAGCGCATAAACGCGATTGCGATCAATGGGGAACGCCTCGCAGATTGCATCAAGCAGATCAAATGCCGCGCCCAAATCGCCCGTTGTGAGATCATCGCCTCGATCCAGCAATCGCTTCACGCGCGCTTGCCAAATAGCGGAAAGCGAGTCGATATATTTTGGCGTGATCTCGGGCATGGTCTTGGGCATGAGCCAGCGCATCGGCGTTTGAGGGGCAAGCACAAAGCCGGGATATTTTCGACGGTGTGTTTCCGCGGCCAATGTCTCGTTCCAGTGGCGCAGGTTTTTCACATTGTCTGTGCCTTTTCCGCCCGCGCCGTGCAAACTGAGAATGAGGGGATACGCCCTGTCGGGGTGATCTGCGATGTCAATGGGCCTGAGCAGGCAGTAGGGCATGCGACCATACATTCGCTTTTCGTACGTGTCCATCCAGTTGTTCATTTTTGCCTCCTGATGTTATCGAAATTTTCCTTTTTTGCAACTGTTTAGATTCTTGTTGTTTCGTGGCATGAGCCAAGTGATCGCAGCATCCCTGTCTGCCGCCTGCCTACCTCTGGTAGGGTAGGACAGACAGGCTTTTCCCGGCCTCATACGATGATCACAGCGTCCTGTTGTGATTTTTGTGCCTTTTGTGCCTTTTGTGGCTAATCATTCTTTTTGGTGAAATACCGCCCCATATCCCTCTCGGCCTCCTCCTTTAATAGACCGACCTGCACGGAAATGCCCGCGTCTTGGAGGATGCGAATGCCGCGTCCACTATTTCTCGGATGGGGATCGATCAGTGCCACAAATACGTCTCGGATTTCTCTTTGCACAAGTGCCTGAGCACACGAGGGCGTGCGCCCGTGAAAAGCGCATGGCTCCAGCGTTACAAATGCCGTGACATTGCCCAATGAACCATCTACTTGGGCGAGTGCCATTGCCTCTGCGTGAAATTGACCCGGTGGGTTGGTATGCCCTTGAGCAATGATTTCTCCTGCTCGCACCAGTACGCACCCAACCGGTGGATTGGGCAAGCATGCTGGCAGTGCTTTTCGGCCTTCGGCAAGGGCGGCAGTCATGAAGGTCTCCAATTCAATTTGCGAATATGTCACGGGGGTTTTCATCCTAAAGTCGCTGTCTGTCAGTTCTATGGTCTGGATTGCGGCTTCAACCATGCCGCAATGACGAGGCAGGCCACTGCTTTGACGTCACGATCCTTCGCTCAGAGTGACGACGCAATCTATGAAAAGCATGTTGTGGCATGCTTGAATCCACAACCTCCTGAATGACGACTTAAATGACGGTTCCCGAAGGAATGATCGCGCCTTTTGTAATGACCACAATGCCCTCGCGGATTGTATAGGCGTGGCGTTCTGCTTCGCGGATATTTTTTGCATTCTGGATGGTGACATTTTCGCCAATGCGTGCGTTTTTGTCGATGATTGAGCGGTCAATCACGCATCCCGAACCAATGCCGATGTTTGGGATGCCTTTTTGTTTGTTGCGCGTTTTGTCTTTGGGGGTTTCGTAAAAATCAGCCCCCATCATGACCGTATGGGTGAGTTTGACGCGGGGGCCTACGATGCTGCGAATGCCGATGACGGCGTGTTCGATTTCCGCGTCTTGAATGTCGGAGCCGTCGCCAATTTTGCATTGTTTGAGGTGACAGCCATCCAATTTTGCCGCGGCCAAGTAGCGCGGGTGCGTGTAGATGGGGGCACCGGGGTGATAAAAGGTGAACGGGGGATCAGAGGAGGTGAGCGCGAGGTTGGCTTCGTAAAACGCGCGGATGGTGCCGATGTCTTCCCAGTATCCTTCAAAACGGTGGGCATAGACATTGTGGCTGTGAATCGCGGCGGGAATGATGTGTTTGCCAAAGTCATCGCCGTGATTTGTGTTCAAGAGGTCTCTTAAAATTTCTTTTTTAAAAACGTAAATGCCCATGGAGGCCATATAGGCTTCGTCGGGATTGTAACTGGTATCGAGTTTGAGGTCGTCCAATTCCGCGTCGGTCTGTGGTTTTTCAACAAAGTCGATAATGCGGCCCGCGTCATTCACTTTGAGGATGCCGAGTTCGGGCGCGGCTTCGCGCGTCACGGGTTTGACCGCGAGGGTGAGGTCTGCGCGTTTTTTTTCGTGTGTGGCGATAAAGTCGCGGTAGTTCATCCGATAGAGATGGTCGCCCGAAAGGATGAGGCACTGATCCATCGGGCTGTACATGAGGTGGCGAAGTTGTTGGCGAACCGCATCGGCTGTGCCCTGGTACCAGTCGAGGCGGTCTTGGGTTTGTTCGGCTGCAAGGATTTCGACAAAGCCGGTTGAAAAGGCATCAAAGCGATAGGTTTGTGCGATGTGGCGGTTGAGAGAGGCCGAGTTGAATTGGGTGAGCACGTAAATGCGCTGGATGCCAGCGTGCAGGCAGTTGCTGATGGGAATGTCAATGAGACGGTATTTGCCCCCCAGAGGCACTGCGGGTTTGGAGCGGTATTTGGTCAGCGGATAGAGGCGCGCCCCCTGACCACCGCCCAATATGACGCCAATAACGGATTTCAAGCCAACCTCCTTGTGTCGTCTGCCGATACTTGTCTGCCCTGCCTGACGAGGAGAACGTTTTTTAAGAATATAGGATGCGGAGCAAGTCTGTCAATAGGGTTGACTGTTGCGGGCCGTGTTGACGCGAGGTGCGACGGGCATTATTTTAGAGCCGGCCCGAAGCATCTGTAGATGACGCAGATGAAAGACAGGCGGCAGGGCTTTAGCCTGAAAGCTCAAAGGCGAGAGATTGACCGCTTATTTTTATCAGGAGAAATGACGATGGAATGTGAACTCGGTATTGCAGGATGGGTACTCAGTGGTGAAATTCTGCGGGAGAAGTCGTTGACCTTGCTGGAATTTCCCGAGGTGTGTGCCTCGCATGGGGTGAAAACCGTGGAGTTGTGTTCGCGATTTTTTGCGAGTCAGGATGCAAAGTATTTGAATGATCTTCGGAATCGACTGACTGACAATGGGCTCGCCGTACGCAATATTGCCGTGGATATGGGCAATATCGCAGGCGCGGATCAGGCCGTGCGCCGCACGGATTTGGAGGCTTTGAAGCAGTGGTTTTACGCGGCGTCGGCAGTGGGTTCTAAGGCCATAAGGATCAACACGGGACACGCAGATGACGATGAGGCCATGCACCGGGTGATTGCGGGCTATCGAGAGTTGGTGTCCGTAGGCGAGCGGGCAGGGGTGAAATTGCTGGTGGAGAATCACGGCGGTGTGTCGTCTTCGTCTGATAATTTGCAGCGGATTTTGGATGGCGTGGATTCAGACTGGTTTGCGACCTGTCCAGATACGGCAAATTTTCCCGACGGCGATTGGGAAGCCGGCATGCGCGCACTGGCACCGCGGGCGTTTTCATGTCATGTCAAGGTGTTCAATTACAGTGATAGCGGCGCGCAAGTATGGGCGCGAGATGGCAAAACAATGGGGTATAATTTGAAGACCTGTCTGAAAATTTTGAACGCAGCAGACTACACAGGTCCGCTCTGTGTGGAGAAAGGCGCGTCGGATACAACAGAGGCGAGTATTCGAGATACCCTGAATTATTTGAGGGCATTGCAGGCGACAGTCTGAATCATGGCGCGCTTGCAAAAGCCTCTCGCAAAACGAGAGGCTTTTTTTTTTATCTTATCTAGGCTTTTCGGACAGCGGTTTATAGAAACCGTGGTATCGTTAAGAATTTGACCCATATTTTTCTTGACGCTATTATCGCTAGTGACCATAATCCGTGTATCGTTCATCTGTCCTAAACATCAGACATCTGTCGCACAACTAAAATTAAGGAGGCTTCCAAAATGGTCGTGGAGACGAGCACCGTAACCTATCGTGCCCTAAGCCTAGGGGCTGGTGTGCAGAGTTCAGTTCTGGCACTCCTCTTATCGAGGGCTGACCCTCGCTTAGTTGAGTTGGGTTATCCCAAGCCTGACGTCGCTGTCTTCGCTGATACCAAATGGGAGCCGGATTATGTATACCGACATCTGGATTGGCTCGAGGAGCAACTCGAGTATCCACTGATTCGCGTGTCCGAAGGTGATCTAAAGACCAATATCAAAAGGGGCCGCACGGCGTCGGGACACCACTTTGTTGATGTTCCCTTGTTCACGGTCAATGAGGACGGGAAGAAGGGCATGTTGCGACGGCAATGCACCAACCACTACAAAATCAGGCCGATTTATCGAGAGATCAGGGCACTCGCGGGTGGGCAGCGTGGCCGACCATTCCCCAAGGGCACCCACGCCGAGATGTGGATCGGAATTTCGCTGGACGAAGTGAGCCGCCTGAAGCCGAGTCGGGAACGATGGGTCAAACACCGCTGGCCGCTGGTGGATATTGGTATGACGCGCCGAGATTGCGTTGAATGGTTCGACTCTGAGTATCCAGGCCGCTACCTGCCCCGGTCTGCTTGCGTCATCTGTCCTTATCGGTCAGACGAACATTGGCTGGAACTGAAGCAGTCTGAACCGGCCAGTTACGACGAGGCTGTGCATTTTGATCGATGGCTTCGCCACAGTACGAAGAATCCAGTGAGGAAATTGCTGCACGGTCGTCCGTACCTTCATGCCGCGCGTCGCCCCCTCGCCAGTGTCATCTCGGAACGAGAAGAAGCGCAGGAGTCGAATGCCGTGCCTGTCGCCTGCCTGCCGAAATCCATCGGCGGTAAGCAGGGCAGACAGGAGGTTAATCCGTTCAACGAGGAATGCGAGGGACTCTGTGGTGTTTGAGACACACGCTGAGACAGTCAGTCCCAAGTATCCGCTATATCCCTACCAGCGGCAGGTGCTGGCCGACATCGTCCGTGCCCTATCATTGCCTGAGCGTCGAGCCGTCGCTCATCTTCCTACCGGTGCCGGAAAGACCAGAATCGCAGCCCATACGGCCTGTCACCTGCTCAACGAGAAAGATACCGATAACTCCCTTGTCATTTGGTTGGCGGCTACAGAGGAACTTTGCGAACAGGCGGCAGACCAACTCTCAGACGCTTGGACTTATTTGGGACGGCGAGATGCCTGCATTCACCGACACTGGGGCAGTCGGTCGCTTGATCTAAGGCGTCTCCCATCCGGGTTCCTAGTGACAGGTCTTGCCAAACTGCGCTCCGCTACGTTCCAAGACAACACCCTCCTTGCACACCTTGCACACTGTGCCGCGGCTGTCATCTTCGACGAGGCTCATCAGGCAGTTGCGGAAACCTACTCCTTCATAACTGAGCAGCTATGTAGTGTAAGGCCGCCACTTCTCGGCCTTACGGCCACGCCAGGGCGCACTACGAATCTCACGGACGCAGATTATCGACTTGCCAACATGTTCAATCACAAAAAGGTTTCAATAGACCCAAAGGGACACGATAGCCCTGTTACTTATCTGATCCAAAACCGCTACCTCGCCGATCCACGTTTTGTACCAATCAGCTTCAACTCCAATGCTCCAATCGCTGATCCTCAACCCGGTATGGATTACAGCACGGATGACCTCGACAACCTAGGCCGCAACAATCAGCGCACACTCAAGATCGTCGAACTCGCCGAGGCTGCGGCTGCGCGGCACCTTCGCACCATTGTTTTTTGCCCGTCGGTAGAGAGTGCTCTGGAATGCAACAAACTCCTTCGGGATAAAGGAGTTTTAACTGACGTGGTTACCGCTAACACCTCTAGTGAAGATCGCCGGGCTATCATCAGGGATTTCAAAAGCGACAGCAGAGAGCACATGGTAATATTCAACTATGGCGTACTCACTACCGGTTTCGACGCCCCCCGGACGCGATGCGTCATCATCGCTCGTCCGACCACTTCGCTGGTGCTCTACTCGCAAATGGCGGGACGAGCACTGCGCGGCCCTAGGGCTGGTGGAAATTCAAAAGCTGAGATACTCACCGTTGCCGATACGAACCTTCCGGGGTTTGGGTCTGTGACTGATGCTTTCACAAATTGGGAGGAACTATGGTCGACCAACTCGCCGAACTAAAAGATGAAGATCGCAGCTTATTTCCGGGCAATTTCACCATACGGGCTCTTCGAGACAGTAGGTATCACAACACCGCGTATGCCGTTGCCGAACTCATCGACAACTCAATAGAGGCAAACGCCGGACAGATTGATCTTCTCTGCATGGAGCAGTCTCAGAGAGTAAAATCGCAGATGAGACGGCGAGTTTCTCAACTCGCTGTTTTGGATAATGGCGACGGGATGGACGTGAAGACTCTCTTTGATGCCCTCAAGTTTGGAGGGGGCACCCGACATAATTCCAAAAGCGGAATCGGCAAGTATGGCATGGGCCTTCCCACGTCATCGATGTCCCAATGCAAGAGAGTGGATGTGTGGACTTGGCAGGACGGCTTGGATTCTTCGGTATGGCACTCCAGCATTGACGCCGACAACATTGAACAAGGTGACCACAAGGTTCCCATTCCCGACCAAAAAACACCTATACCTGAGATATGGAGGAGTGCTGGCAGCAATGAAATCTATGAAAATCGCTCAGGTACTCTCGTCGTATGGAGCAAACTGGACAAGATTCAGTGGAAAACTGCCCTTGCGATAATTGACAACACGTCCCGAGAAGTCGGGCGTATCCATCGGCACTACATTGAGGCTGAAATACACATAATACGAGCCGCTTCTTTCCTTGAGAACCAACCTACCAAACGCGAAAATGCGAAGCAATTTGTTGCGAATGACCCTCTCTACTTGATGAAACCTACGTCTACTCCTGAGGAGCCATGGGATAGGAAAGCGATGTTCACCCAATGGGGCGATACGAAGTACTATAATACTATTGTAGATGATCGAGAGGTGACTATTGAAGTAAAGTATTCAATTGTCAAGCCCGAGGCATTGAAGACAGATCAGGTCACGCAGAATCCAGGTAACACTGCTCGCGGCAGGCACGCGAGGCACAACATTGGCGTATCAGTCGTCCGGGAGGACAGAGAGATCGTTCTCGAGGATGCCTTCCTCAGGGAGGGTGGCAGTGCTGATAATCCACAGAATCGTTGGTGGGGCTGTGAAGTGCTTTTCTGGCGTAGCTGCGACGAGTTGTTTGGCGTGGACCACAACAAGCAGATGGCTGCGAACTTCACACATGCTGCGAAGACGCTCGCCCGTGACGACCGTCCCAATCAGGTAATACTAGATGAGATGGGAGTCGACGACGACATAATCTACACCATAGTAGGAGATATCCGAGACCAAACACGTGCCATGATGCAAGCAATCAGGCAGATGTTTGCACAGCGACGCGATCCACAGAATGGAGGTGGTAGAAGAAGCCCGGAAAATAAGGCTGTGAAGACGGCAACCGACGCAGATCGAGACGCTATAGATGCAGGTATTGAGACGCCAACCAAGACTGATAGAGATCGTGAGCAAATTCCATCCCAAGAGCGGGAAGCAGGTCTCACGGAAGATTTCATTAAATCTGGTCAGACCGAGCAGGAAGCCCAAGAACTTGCAAAGATGTTAGTAAGGGAAGATCTCTCATACCAATTCAATCCAAGCCAACTTGACGGATCCCAGATTTTTAGAGTGCGCTCAAAACATGGTGTTCTCCATATCGAACTTAATACTGATCACCCGGTCTACGACTTGCTCAAGCATATTGAAGGCCGACTTGATGAGAACAGTGACGAGAGTGACCCGGCATTCCAGTCCATTGTCGCCATCAGATTATTGCTGTCGTCTTGGGCGCGGATGGAAGACCAGACAGAATCCGATGTAGAGCGAAGGCGTATTCAGGATATCGCCATAAATTGGGGTCGTCAGGTGGACAAGGCCATCAATCAACTGCGTGATAGAGACGGATAGGAATGTACGGGCGGCTAGGAGACATGCTGAGCAGTATTTGTTCAGGTGCCCAACATCTCATTATCGCGGCACCGTACATCAAGGCTGATGCTTTTACTAGGGTTCTGGCCGACGTTAGTCCAGCAGCATCTCTCATCTGCATTACGAGATGGAATCCACACGACCTCGTTGCAGGTGTGTCCGACACCGAATGCCGCACTATTGTCGCTGAGCGTGGAGGCTCATTCAGGCTCCACCCGTCACTTCACGCCAAGTACTATCGAATTGATGATGTGATCCTCGTTGGGTCTGCGAACCTCACATCTTCTGCATTGGGTTGGTCAATTCAATCTAATTTGGAGATTTTATGTCGCCCTGGCGACGACTTCAATGTAGATGCCTTTCAGCAGTTCCTATTTGAAGGAGCGAGAGAGATTGGCGATAAGGAATTCGCACATTGGGAATCCATAGCTAAAATTGGTGCTCAAGACACGAGAAACGCAACTGGCGGCCAACCCCGGCTTGACACTTGGCGACCAGCGACTCGTGACTTTCGGAATTTGGAACTCTCCTATCAAGGCAGAAAAGACGAGATAGCTTCATTCGACGAGCAACGAGAGGCGCGGCGCGACATCCAAGATCTTCTAATCCCTCCAGGCTTGACCGATGAACAGGTCCGAATGTGGGCATCGGCTTGTCTGCTCGCTGCACCCTTCACCAACACCGTGATACAGTTGCATAACATGGATGTGCCAAGCGCGTCCCGATCACTCTCCGAGACCTATAACCTCAGTGTTACTGAGGCAAGAAGAGACATGGAAACAGTCCAGAATTGGCTCGCATTCCTCACGCCTGAGACTCTAACCAGAAATCCCTAAAATTGCAAAAGCCTCTCGCAAAACGAGAGGCTTTTTTTAGTCGACGTTTCAGTGGAATCGTTCAAATTCTTCGCTATCAAAGTTTTGTTCCCACTGGCGTTTTTTCTCGGCCCGCGCGGACGCCCGCTTGTTCGTTGACGGTTCGCAAGAGGAGGCTACCCGCGACAAAGAACAGACCAATAGTCGCCATGCCGATGCGCTGAGATTGAAAGGTTTCTGTGATGACGCCCATCAAAATGGGGCCGAGAAATGCCGTGGCCTTTCCCGAAAACGCGTAAAAGCCATAAAATTCGGTTTCTTTTTTGCGGGGCACAAAACGCCCCATGAGCGAGCGGCTGGCCGATTGGTTTGGTCCGGCAAACAATCCGACCAAAAGGCCCGCAATCCAAAAATAGAATTGTTCGTGGGAGATGACGGAAATGGCAGCCGCGATGACAAATCCGATCAGGGTGATTTGGATGGTGCGTTTGCCGCCGATGCGGTCGTCCAGAAAGCCAAAACACCACGCGCCGATGCCGGCTGCGATGTTGACGACAATACCAAAGGCCAGGACCTCTTCAAATGTGAATCCAAATGTACCTGCCGCGTAAATGCCGCCAAACGCAAAGACGGTGGTCAGGCCATCGTTATAGACCAAACGCGCGAGCAACAGCTTGAAAATTTCGCGGTAGCGTTGGAGTTCGCGGAACGTTTGCAGCAGGCGTCGGTAAGCAGAAATCAGTATTTGTTTGCTGCTGGTGTGTCGCGCGGGCGTTTCGGGCAAATAGAGAAATGCCGGGATGCTGAAGATCGCAAACCAGATGGCAACGCCGATATTTGTCGCTCGGATGTGCTCGTGGGTTTCTTTGGACAGGCCAAACCACGGGGTGTCTGCCGAGACAAAGCCAAACATGAGAACGGCCATTGAGAGCAGGCCCCCCAAATAACCCACGGCCCATGCCTGTCCCGAAATGCGGCCCATGCGCTCGGGCGGGGCAATGTCGGGCAAAAACGCGTTGTAAAACACCGTGCCCATTTCAAAACCGACACAGGCGATAATGTAGAGGGTCAGGGCGAAGGTGGCTTGCCCTTGTTGCGGAAAATAGAGCAGCGCGGTGAAGACAACCGAGAGGAGTGTTGTCAACATCAAAAAGCGTTTGCGATACCCAACTTGATCAGCCATCGCGCCGAGGGGGGGCGACAGCAATGCGACGACGAGCATGATGATCGCCACGCCTCGAGACCATAAAACCGTGCCGACAACTTCATTTTTAGCGATAATTTGGGTAAAAAATGCAGCGTAGATAAACGTGGTGACGTTGTTGGCAAAGGATGAGTTTGCAAAGTCATACATCATCCACGAGAAGATGGTTTTGCGCGGGGTGACTTCGGGCATAGAGGCTTCACTTTTTGCCGAGTTTGAGAATCATAATCCACATGGGTTGTTTGCCCACATGATAGACTTTGAGGGGCGTGAGGTCGCCGGTCTCGGGGTCGATGCGGTAGCCGGCCATTTTGTCTGATTTTTGACCGGCGGCAAAGAGGAAGTTGCCTTCGGGGTCGAGGTTGAATGGGCGCGGGATGGGTTCTGTGGGGGTTTGACCGAGTGATTTGAGCGTGCCGTCGTCCTGAACCGCGTAGCGCGCGATGCTGTCGTGCCCGCGATTGGAGATGTAGAGGAAATCGCCCGAGGGATGCATGTGGATCTGGGCGCAGGTGTTGTGCGCGGCATATCCTTCTGGCAGCGTTGACAGATTTTGACGACGCGTGAGGGTGCCGTTGTCGGGGTTCAAATCATAGACCGTGACGCTGGAGCCATTTTCATTGGCAACGTAAACCACGTCCAAGGTGGGATGAAACTCGTAGTGGCGCGGGCCTTCGCCGTGGGGCGCATCGACTTTCGCGACCGCGTTGGCTGCCAACTCACCTGTGGTTTCGTCAAAGGTGAATTGATAAATGGCATTGGGCGGCATGGTGTGCGGCACGAACAAGTATCGGTTGGATGGGTCGGAAAAGAAGCAGTGGGCGTGTTCGTCGGTGGGAATCCACTGGCGATGCGGAGAAAGCACGGCGCCGTTGGTGTCAATGGCATTGACGGCCACTGCGCCCTCGCCGTAGTACGCGGAAAAAAGGTAACGCCCGGTTTTGTCGGTGCTGATATAACAAGAGCCCCCGTCAAAGGGAACAGAGGCGATGCGCGAGAGAGCACCTGTATCCGGGTCAATGCCGTAGGTGACGAGTTCTTTGGATGCGCGCAAGGCAGCGTAGAGGTATTTTTGCCGTGGGTCCGTGCAAAGCGGACCAATGCCGCCTTTGGCGGGGAGTTCTTCGATGAGTGTGAGGTCGCCGGTATCGGGGTCCATGTCATAACGCAGGAGTTTCCCGTCTCCGGAGACCGCGACATACATGTGATACTTCATAGCGGGTTCCTTTCTGTTGAATGGCTGGGCAAACAAACTGCCCGTCAATGCGGTGTACGAGACGATGAGTGCATAAAAGATCGTTTTCATGGGACAATGCCTCGGAAAAATGGATGGTTGTTGGTCGCAATATAGCATGAGGTGAGGTCGAGAGAAAGCAGAAAGAAATAGGGGCGAAAGCAGAGTGGTCGCTTGCGAACTTGACTTTGGCGCGAGAGAAAGGTTTATTGCTCGCGTAAAAAGCGAGGAGTGAGGAGTGAGAAGAGCGGGCTGACCGCTGACCGCTAATAACTTAACACCTGACCACTTTTTTTGGAGACCAAAACATGAGCAATCAGAAGCCCAATATTGTGTTCTTTTTTTCGGATGATCAGCGATTTGACACGATTCGCGCGCTGGGCAATGCGGATGTGCAAACGCCGACGATGGATCGGTTGGTCGCAGCGGGCACGGCATTTACACACGCGCATATTCCCGGGGGGACATCGGGCGCGATTTGTATGCCCAGTCGAGCGATGTTGCACACGGGGCGGACGCTTTTTCACATCGAGGGCGCGGGTCAGGACATTCCCGATGCCCATGTGATGCTGGGTGAACATTTACAAGCCCATGGCTATCGCACCTGGGGCACGGGCAAATGGCACAATGGCCCCGCTTCGTTTGCGCGCAGCTTTTCGGATGGCGCGGAGATTTTTTTTGGTGGGATGGACGACCACTGGAATGTGCCCGCGTTTGATTATGATCCGACCGGCAAATACGATGCGGTCTTGCCGCAGTGCCCCAATGCGTCTCAGTCGAATGCCTTGAAAATTCGGAGGGGCGACCACGTGAGCGCGGGCAAACATTCCAGCGAGTTGTTTGCCGAAGGCGCGATTGACTGGTTGGCGCAATACGATTCCGATGATCCGTTTTTTATGTATCTCTCATTTATGGCACCCCACGACCCGCGCACGATGCCGCAAGTGTATCTGGATATGTACGATCCCGACGATATTCCACTTCCCGAGAATTTTATGGGCGGGCATCCGTTTGACAATGGCGACTTGAAGGTGCGCGATGAGGTGCTCGAAGATTTTCCCCGCGACCCCCACAAAGTGCGACGACACATTGCCGAGTACTACGCCATGATTACGCATTTGGACGCGCAGATGGGGCGGGTGCTGAACGCGCTTACCGCATGTGGCAAGGCGGACAATACGATTGTTGTTTTTGCTGGGGACAATGGCTTGGCCGTAGGGCAGCACGGGCTTTTTGGCAAGCAGAATATGTACGAACACAGCGTGCGCGTGCCGTTGATATTTGCCGGGCCGGGCGTGCCCGCGAGTGAGCGGCGAACCGCGTATGTGTATTTGCTCGATATTTTCCCAACGCTGTGCGACTTGATCGGGATTGAGACGCCGGATTCTGTGGAGGGAACGAGTTTGGTCTCCGCGCTGAGTGATGGCAATGAGCAGGTGCGCGAGACCCTGTTCTCGGCATATCGCGGGTGGCAACGCATGGTGAAAGACGGGCGGTTTAAGCTGATTGAATACGCGGTCAATGGGCGTCGCACCACGCAGTTGTTCGATCTGGAAAACGATCCGTTGGAATTGCACAATCTGGCGTACGATGAGGCGCACGCCGGCACGTTGGATGCGTTGCGCGAAACGCTGTTTCGGTGGCGCGACGACTGGGACGATGCGAAAAGCGAGTGGGGGCGCGCGTTTTGGGGCGGGTTTGAATTACAACAATAGTTCGGATCTGTCTGCCTGTCCGCATGCAGGCGGGCCGACAGGCAGACATTTTTAACTGATTAGCCACAAAAAGCACAAGAATCACAAAAGGGAAGATCACATCGCCTGATTTGTGCCTTCTGTGCCTTTGAAACTGCTTCGCAGTTGTACACCGCTTGTGGCGTGCTATGAGAGGTGGCCTGCCTACCGATAGGTAGAATGCGTCTGTGCGTCAGATTTCCAAAACTTATTGAATGAGAGAGGACGTGAGCTTTGTCCCAACTCGAACATATTGAAGCGATTGAGCGGCGGCTTTGGGGCGCGGCAGATACTTTGCGCGCCAACTCTAAATACGCCAGCAATGAGTATTTTCTTCCGGTCATGGGCTTGGTGTTCCTGCGCCACGCGTACAGCCGCTACTTGGCGGTGAAGGACGATATTGAGGCCGGTTTGCCCACTCGCGGAGGCCAGAAACGGGCCCTCAGCAAGGAAGATTTCTCACAGCGGAGTGCCATCTTTCTGCGGCCCAAGGCGCAGTTCGACCATCTCGTCGGCTTGTCCGACAGCGAGGACCGCGCCAAAGCCATCATCGCAGCGATGGCATCTATTGAGGCCGACTACGAGAGCTTGCGAGGTGCCCTGCCCATGAGCGAATATTGGGAATTGGACAACGCGGTGCTCGGTCAACTCTTGCGTACGCTCAATCCCGACGAACTGAAACGGGTTTCGGGCGATGTCTTCGGGCGTATTTACGAGTATTTTCTCACGCGGTTCGCGGATGAGAAGGCGCATGACGATGGCGAGTTCTTCACGCCGATCTCGCTGGTTTCACTGATCGCCTATGTGCTCGACCCGGCCTGTGGCTCGGGCGGCATGTTCGTGCAGAGTGCCCGCACGGTTGAGGAGCACGGGCAGCATCCCACCGAGCAACTCACCTTCCGCGGCTTGGAGAAAAATGCCACCACCATCCGTTTGGCCAGGATGAACTTGGCGGTGCATGGGCTTGAGGGCGATATCCGGCAAGCCATTACCTATTACGAGGACCCTCACGAATTGTTGGGCAAGGCCGACTACGTGATGGCCAATACGCCTTTCAATGTCGATGAGATCGACGCCGGCAAGGTGAAGACCGATCCGCGCCTGCCATTCGGCCTGCCCGGCGTCAACAAGAAGGGGAAGGTCAGCAACGGCAACTACGTCTGGATCAGCTATTTTTATCGCTACCTGAACGAGAGCGGACGGGCCGGTTTTGTGATGTCGTCTCAAGCGTCGAGTGCTGGCGGTGGCGAGGCTCAGGTGCGCTGGCTGACCGAGCGTTTTCCCGAGGCGAAATTGCGCGATGTTGCGGGATTGGTCAAGCTGGTGGATCAGACCGAGATCGCAGCCAATGACTGGAGCCTGACCCCCGGTCACTACGTCGGCGTTGCGCCGGAAGAAGAGGACGAAGACTTTGATTTTGCAGAGGCTCTGCGCGAAATCCACGGCGAACTGGACGGACTCAATGCCGAGGCAGTGGCACTGGCGACGACAATTGGGAAGAACTTTGAGGCGTTGGGGATATGAAAAAGCGAGCGGATTTATTGGGTGACGCTGACGAGCGAAGTTCGAAAGGCCGGGCGCGCGAGGGCGCGTCCTTCCCGGTGCCACCATCGAGCGGGCACCTGCCGGCAAGCTATGCACCTGCCTTCGCGGAGATTAAGGAGCGCATCCGCACGGAACGCCTGCGCGTTGTGCTGGCGGCGAATACCGCGCTGGTGCTGCTGTATTGGGATATCGGACGGACGATCTTGGACCGCCAAGCACGCGAAGGCTGGGATGCCAAGGTCTATTGACCGCCTGTCCCACGATTTGCGCGCCGCGTTCCCGGATATGCGTGGCCTGTCGCCCCGCAACCTGAGGTATATGCGTTCTTTTGCCGCGGCTTGGCCCGACCGCCAAATTGTGCAAGAGGTACTTGCACAAATTCCCTGGTCTCACAATGTGATCCTCCTGAACAAACTCGCGGACGCGGAGACGCGGCTGTGGTACGCAGGAAAAGCACGCGAAGAAGGCTGGAGCCGAAACGTGATGGCTCTGAAGATCGAGTCAAAGCTACACGAGCGGGCGGGCAAGGCCGTTACCAACTTCGACGCGACACTGCCGCCGGACGAGTTGAAGGGCAGCCTGCCAAGCGTTGAAGAGATCGAGGAAGAGTTGAACGGTGAAGGGCATACCTAACGAAATTGATATTTCTATCGCTCGCAACACCCGAAGAAGCGATCAAGCGCGTGGCGTTGCGGGTGCGACAAGGTGGACACCATATCGCTGAATCGGTTATTCGTCGGCGTTTTCACGCCGGCTTGCGGAATTTTCACGATACCTATTGCCATGGTGTTGATTACTGGCAAAAGTTCAACAACAGCGGTGTTAGGCTTGTTTTGGAAGATGAAGGAGGGAACAACAGATAAAAAAAATACCAAATCCCTGTGTCTAAACTGTCAGATCCCGACATGCAGGCTGTGCCGGCCGCGCTCATACGAGCCGCCCGCCGCGCGCACCAAATCGCACGCCAGACCGGCACCGGTGTTGTCATTATGCGCGACGGCAAGGTGGTGGAGATTGAACCGGATCCGGAGATGTATGGGGACGTGTGAAATGAATATGCTGGCATTGTTTTGATTTTCAAGGAGTTGGGAGTATGAGTCAGAAGCATCACCCAATACAAGCGACATTTGCCGAGTTGCTCGAGTCAATTCAGATTGCCCACAGCGAGTTGGTCAGTCAGGCATCCAAGGCGGTCAATGTCTGCCTCACTGTTCGCAACTGGCTCATCGGTTGCTACATTGTTGAATATGAAATGGGCGGAATAGATAGAGCGCAATACGGACAAGCACTGATTGAAACACTGGCCGACGGATTGCAAAAATCGCTGGACCGTTGTTATACAGGGCGTTATTTGCGGTTGTGCAGGCAGTTTTACACGACCTATCCGCAGATTCGGAAATCGCTGATTTCCAAATTGCCGGCACTTTCAAAATACCAAGCAAAAATGTCCACTTCCGTCACACCGCCAGAAATGATTGTTGAGCGACTCTCATTCAGCCATATCATAGAACTGATTAAATGCGAAGATGCGACAAAACGCCAATTTTATGAGATTGAGTGTATCCGGGGAAATTGGTCAGTGCGCGAACTCAAGCGGTAGATTGGCAGCCTTTACTATGAGCGGTCAGGATTGTCCGAGAACAAGGCAGCATTGTCACAGATTGTCAACAGAACTGCCGAACGGGACGAGAACAAACTCACTATCCGGGATCCGTATGTATTCGAGTTTCTCGGCATCAAGTCCACCGAGGTCATGAGCGAGTCGCGCATGGAGGACCGTCTGATCAGCAAATTGGAAAAATTTTTGCTGGAACTTGGTCACGGTTTTTGTTTTGAATCTCGACAAAAACGCCTCTTAATTGGAGATGAGCATTTCTTTGTTGATCTGGTTTTCTATCATCGTGTACTCAAATGCCATGTGTTGGTTGAGCTAAAATTGGAGGCATTCAAACATGAACATCTCGGGCAACTTAATACCTATGTGAACTGGTATCAGGAAAACATTATGGTTGAAGGCGACAACCCACCGGTGGGTATCTTGCTCTGCACCGATAAAAATCATGTCCTTGTTGAATATGCCTTATCAGGAATGGACAACCATCTGTTCGTTTCCCGCTATCAGGTGCAGCTACCCTCCAAGGAGGCCATGGTAGATTTTATTAAACAACAAATATCCTGAAAAGAGAGATGAAAAGGCAGGCTGTAGCATTTATCGGTTGTGGTACCCTAACAGCAGCACAATGCCTATCCTTATGGAGAAGAAACGTGCTGGCATTGTTTTGATTTTCAAGGAGTGGTGGGTATGAAGCAGGGATTTCTTGGAAATTTTGTGCAGTTTGCCTACGGAAAGGGACTTCCGGCTCGCAATCGCAAGACAGGTTCCGTGCCGGTGTATGGGTCGGCTGGCGTGATCGATACCCACAATACGGCTCTTGTGCATGGTCCGGGAGTGGTAGTTGGTCGCAAAGGGACGGTTGGTGCTGTGCATTGGGCAGACCGGGATTTCTATCCAATTGATACGACCTATTACGTCGTGTCTAAGTGCAAAGACATTCGGATGCGATACGTCTATTACCTATTGAAAACGTTGCCACTTCCTCAGATGAACACCGATGCTGCTGTTCCAGGTCTGAACAGGACAAACGCTTTGCGACTCAAGGTCAACGTGGCATCGCCTTCAACACAAGACCGAATTATTGAAATCCTCTCCGCGTACGACGACCTGATCGAGAACAACCGGCGGCGGATTCAGTTGCTGGAACAGGCAGCGCGGCTTATCTATAAGGAGTGGTTCGTCCACCTGCGCTTTCCCGGCCATGAACACGCCAAAATCATTGATGGCGTGCCGGAGGGGTGGGAGCGGAAAACGTTGGGCGAGATAGTGGATGTAACAAAGGGACGGAACATTACCAAAGATTCAGCTAAGGACGGCCCTGTGCCGGTTGTCGCTGGCGGTTTATCTCCAGCCTATTACCACGATACTGCCAACGTGGTTGGACCAGTCATCACTATCAGTGCATCTGGGGCCAACGCCGGATACGCGAAAGATATAAAAAGATTGCCATTACTCGTTCCGAAAGGTACTATTGTGAGTATGTTTGAAGAATTAGTGTCGCACAATTTTCACCAAGTAAAAGTGCTTCTCGAACAAAACAAACTATTGGAGCAGGCCCGCGACCTGCTCTTGCCGCGGTTGATGAATGGAGAGGTGGCTGTATGCCAGAGTCTGCCCTAACAACCATCAACTACGAAGGTCAAGACCGGCAAGTTTCATGGCGGGGCGTGAGTATGGAGGATGACGACGAGTTTAACTCGTTCATGTCCAACGATGTTTTATCACGGCTTCATGATGAAGAGGGAACCGCCGAATTTAAAAGATATCTTCGGGAATTACCCAGTACGGGCTTCGGTCACGAAAGCCTTGACGCCATTCTGGACGCTATAGTTCCTGAAGAACGGGACTGGGCAGTAGGTGAAGCCATAGCCGAAGCATACTTGAGTCGCGAGTACGCAGTCATCTGGCCATGGAACATGGAGCGCGACAAACGGAATTCCAATGCGAGCCTTCCAGGTGCGGATTTGGTCGGGTTTAAAAAAACAGCAACGGGGTTGAGCACCTCGTGCTTGGAGAAGTGAAATCTTCCAGTGAAAACCGTCATCCGCCGCAAGTGATGAGTGGTAAGAGCGGTATGAAGCATCAGATCGACGTTTTGGCGAACGACTTGTCTCGAATTTGTCAAATTCTCAAATGGCTTTTGCCTAGGTGCAAGAACACGCAATACGAGGCATCCTTTAAAGCGGCTGTTGGACTTTTTTTTATTCGGGAAACAAGGCTATTGCCCTCTTTGGGATTTTGATCAGGGATACGCAACCCAATGAACTGGATTTGCGACCCCGAGGACAAACGTTAGCAGGGACATTACAAGTCCCGACAATGTGTTATTTGATCGCAATTTATCTGCCTTGCACAATTGCTGATCTTCCATCTCGCGTATCGGGAGGTGGGTCATGAGCCATTGGTTGCTTGACACACTCAGCGAAACACGCCAACAGGCATTAAGACAAGCTGAACACGCACAGATTTTCCACGAACTGCTCAATGCGTCCTACCAAGTGGACGATGAATTGATCCGGCAATCTGCCGAACTGCTGGAAATAACTGTGCTTGATCTTGTGCTTGAGGACATTGAGGACGATGAGGCAAAACAAAAGGAATTGAAACTCGCTGCCGCTGATGCATTTCATCTGCTTCGCGTCTTGCCACGACCAACTGACGCTCTTGACGCGGGGATGTTCTTGTTGAGAGCCGGAACCTTCGCCGTATTGGGTGACAAGGGATCTCATGCGGCACGATGGATGAAAGAGGAGCCTTGGCCCGATCTTCCCCTTGATTCGAAAAATTGGCGTAGGCGTACCTGGGCGACGGTCCTGGATGTTTGGCTACGACTTATTCGCAAAGATGGATGGTCGGATCGCGACGCAGTATTGGAGCGAATATCCCGCCTGCGTGATGCTCAATCTGATTTTGAGAGGGAACATCTCGAAGGAATAGAGCCCGTCCAGGCCAAGGCGACCGCACTGGAGTTGATCGGACTATACCACTTAGCTAAGGCGGCTGAGATATTCGCTTATTACATGACCGATGGTGTCGTGGACGGAAGATACCAGATACACCCGTTGCTCGATACACACTTTGACCGAGTACTGGCTGTCTGCAAGCAAGCACAGATGATCGATCTGGAGTTGCTGAGTCAATTGCTTGCTGCGAGTGCGTCGCAGATGGCCGAGAATTCGATCTGGACTGTTACACGCGCTGTCAACTCTCGCGTTACCCAATTTGTACAAAATTTGGTTGATCGAGGCCGAGGTGATCGCGCAATTTTCGATGTGCTCCCACCGCAGCGTCGGACCTTGGCGGAGAAAGGCCTACTGGGTTCAAGCCGCCGCGCGGTTGTTGTTAGTTTGCCCACATCTAGCGGTAAGACGTTAATCGCCGAATTTCGAATGCTACAGGCATTAAACCAATTCGAGCATGAGCGCGGTTGGGTCGCCTATTTGGCTCCAACACGCACCTTAGTAAATCAAATTGCCCGGCAACTCCGTCGAGACATGGAACCACTCAATATCATCGTTGAGCAAGTAAGTCCCGCACTTGAAATTGACAATATTGAGGCCGATCTACTGCACCAACGCGATGAGTCAAAAGCGTTTCGAGTATTGGTTACGACACCTGAAAAGCTGGACCTCATGCTTCGTCAGGGTTGGGAGACCGAAATTAATCGTCCATTGACCTTGGTGATCGTTGATGAAGCCCACAACATTCAGAATGTTCGCCGAGGGCTCAAACTCGAACTTTTGCTTGCTACGATCAATAGCGAATACCAGCGAGCGCAATTCCTACTGCTAACTCCTTTTATTTACAATGCACGAGAGATTGCGCGTTGGTTGGGCGGACAGAATTCTGAAGACATCAGTTTGGCCTTGGACTGGCAGCCCAATGATCGGGTCATAGGAATCATTCAAGCTGAGAAAGGCGAAGCTATTAACCAACAAAGTTTCGACTATCGGCTGCGCATGGAAACTGTCCATACCACGAGACAAACTTTGGCAGTTGATGAACTTCTCGATTTGCCGAAAAACAAAAAGATAGCATCAACTTACAACAAGGCATCTACACTGAGTACATTGACAGCGGTCACCGCTCAGGAACTCCAAAAGCGCGGGCCTATAATCGTAATGCATACCCGGCCCGATTGGGTCTGGTCGCTAGCCGAGCGCTTCAAGATATCTGATAATCGTAGCGAGCCTTCAATGAATATTAAGCTTGTACGGCAATTTCTTGAGATGGAATTCGGCGAGTCGTTTCCGCTCATTGAGTTGATGTCCTTCGGGGTAGGCGTTCATCACGCAGGGCTTTCCGATGATGTGCGTGCGTTGATGGAATGGCTCTTTGAGACAGACGAATTGAAATTCCTAGTTGCTACAACAACCATTGCACAAGGCGTCAATTTTCCAGTTACCGGAGTTGTGATGGCGTCGCACCAGTATCCGTACGGCGTGGATATGCCACCCGAGGACTTCTGGAATATAGCTGGGAGAGCCGGCCGGATTGGCCAAGGAAATCTGGGCGTTGTCGCATTGGCCGCCGAGGATTCCGAAAAAGCCGAAACACTTCAACAATTCATCAACGGTCAATCAGGCGACCTAAATTCTGCCTTGATTGTGCTAGCACAACAAGCGAGCGAATTGTTGGACGACCTGAAAGGAATTGTTAATAAACATCCAGAGTGGTCAACTTTTGTTCAATATCTTGCTCACACGTATCGACAGATGGGAAAACCAGAGAGGTTTGCAGACGAGATTGAGCAGGTACTTCGAAATACATTCGGCTTCGAAAAACTGCGGAGCCAAGATACGACTCTCGCCGATAGCCTTTTGGAAGGTGTTCACACCTATACGCAATACCTTCAAGAGCCTGGACAACCAATCGGACTCGTGGATAGCACAGGCTTTTCGCTCCAAAGCATACGGACTGTGTTGCAGGCGGCGGGGCAGGAACGCATCGGAGCAGATACATGGAACGCTGAATCGTTGTTCAGCCAAGGAAACAACGATTTGCGGAAAATGATGGGAATTTTGATCCGCGTGCCTGAATTGCGCGAAAATCTTGAAGCTGTTACCGGTGGTTCAGCACCTGACGGTGACAAACTAGCGCTGATCATTAAGGACTGGGTAAATGGCGCACCCATCCCAGATATTGCCAAACATTACTTCCAGGGAGATGGAGACGACGAGGTGCAAGCGATAACAAAGTGCGGTCAAAATCTGTTTAGCAAACTGACGCAGACATCAGCATGGGGCCTGGGAGCCTTGCTTTCAATCACAGGAAACAAATTAACAGAAGAACAGATGAAAACACTTAAAAATCTTCCATCATGGGTTTATTACGGTGTCAATTCTGACAAAGCCATTGCACTTCGATTGCTTGGTGTACCAAGATCAGCGGCAGCAAGACTTGCTGGAAGCCTGGGGGATTGGTTGGAGCGACCCCTCGCAACTATAAGAAGCCATTTAGGCAACATGGATGAAATGGCGTGGCGTCAGGCTCTCGGAGAACGAGAGGGTAGTATCTATCGAAAAGTATGGCGTGTGCTAGAAGGTTTGGAATAGGCTAAAAGAATGTTACCATTCACTGAAGACGCGCTCGTTCAGCAGACCACGGCTGACTATTTGGAACAGCAACTCGGTTGGGCGTCTGTATATGATCACAACAGCGAGGATTTCGGGCCGGACGGGCTGTTGGGTCGCGCGTCTGATCGCGAAGTGGTGTTGACGCGCCGGTTGCGCGAGCGGTTGGCTATGCTGAATCCGGATCTGCCCGATGACGCTTATGATGACGCGGTGCGGCAGATGACCGCGGTGGCTTCGCAGAGCATGGTCGCGGCCAACCGCGAAAAGTACGAGTTGACGCGGGATGGCGTGCCGGTGGTGTTTCGCAACGCGAAGGGCGAGCGGGTGCGGGCGCGGCTACGGGTTTTTGATTTTGAGACCGCGGAAAACAACGATTTCCTTTGCGTGCGCGAGTTGTGGGTGCGCGGGGATCTCTATCGCCGGCGGCCGGACATCATCGGTTTTGTCAATGGCCTGCCGCTGCTGTTTATCGAGTGCAAGAATATTCACCGCAACCTCAAGGCTGCGTTTATGGAGACGCTGCTCAAGGGCGTTTGCAACGCTCGCGACTTTATGGACATTGTGGAGAATTTCATCCTGTTCGACGAGTCGTCGGGCGAGCCGAAGAAGATTCTCGCCCGCAATCACCAGTTCTTGGGCGTGAACCGGGCGATTGAGACGGTGATCGATAGAGCAGCCGAGGATCCATATCCTTATGACATCAGCCAAATTGATTTCGATCTTTTGAAGCGCGAGTTCGAGCGCAGCCGAGAAAAGAACACCACGGTTCAGAATCTCAAGCGGGCTGTGGAACAACAGTTGCAACGACTTTTGAGACAAAATCTGTTGCGAACCAATTTTCAGCATCTCTTTATTCACCCCTTTGAGATGGCAACGGACGGATGGGGCACCCTCGGTCACAACACCCGCCGAAGCGATTAGATGTGCCTTTGCGCGGGTGGCTGTGTGAACATTTAGGCGAAGAAGCCGTGGCATAAAAAGTACGCGCACGCCGTGTGTTTCGCACTTCGCGTGCTTCAAACTTAATGAGGAAAAAAGATGAACATCTTGTTTTTGCGGCATTCAGCGGGTTTTGAACACAGTTATTTGCCCGACGCAGAAGTGGCCTTAAAGGCGATTGGAAAAGAGAATGGATGGCGGGTTTTAACCACGCATCGGTTAGATCGCATTTCGGCTGAGAATTTAGAAAAGTTTGATATTCTGGCATTTGCAACGACCGGAAATTTGCCCTTTAGCGATGCACAAAAGGCCGCGATTTTGGATTTTATTCGCAATGGAAAGTCGTTTTTTGGCATTCACAATGCAACCGATACGTGTTATGACTGGCCCGAATACGGCGAGATGCTAGGCGGATGGTTTAATGGTCATCCCTGGCATCAGGAGGTGGGAATTATTGTTGAGGATACAGATCACCCGGCAACAAAGATGCTCGGCGACTATTTTCGGGTGACAGATGAAATTTACACGTTTAAAAATTACGATCGCAACAAGACGCATGTTTTGATGCGGATCGACAATGAGACAGTGAATTTGGAAAAGGGCAACCGCGACGATTGCGATTACGCGATGGGATGGTGTCACGAATACGGCAAAGGGCGCGTGATGTACACCGCTCTGGGGCATCCCGATGCGCTGTGGCACGAAGATTGGTTTCGGATGCACATTGCGGGATGTATTAAATGGGCAGCGCGGTTGGAGAATTGAGCTGCCCTGATAAGTGTCACGAGTTGGAGGAACAGGAGACTATAGATCATGCCCAAATTTGTATTTATGCCGCCACAGGATGACCGCAAGCGCGCATTCGCCGCCCGTCTGTCGGACACGATCGCCGAGTACGATGTCGTATCGCCCGAGACCGACGAGGAAGCCCGAGAGGCCATACGCGACGCGGACGCCGCGTTCGGCTGGGTGCCGCCGGCTGCGCTCGTTGTCGCAAAAAAACTCATGTGGCTGCACAATCCAGACGCTGGTCCCTTCTTCGGATACTACTACAAGGCGTTGGCCGAGCACCCGCTGACAATAACGAACCCGCGCGGCATATACTTCGACCACATATCGCACCACATCCTGATGTTTCTGCTGGCGTTGGCGCGCGGGTTGCCGTGGTACATGGACGCGCAGCGGCGCAGAGTGTGGGACAAGGACGCACGCAAATCGCCGTACATAGCCCTTGCCGGCGCAACAGCGCTTATCAACGGCGTCGGTGGCATCGGGCACGAGACAGCGCGCTTGTGCCACGCGCTTGGGATGGACGTCATCGGCATAGAGCCTCGGCCCGAGTACGAACTGCCCTATGTCGAATTTCACATGCCGCACGAGATTGACGCCCTGCTGCCGCGCGCCGACTTTGTCATAACGACGGTGCCACACACGCCGCAGACCGAGGGGATGTTCGACGCGCGCCGCTTCGCGCTGATGAAGTCATCGGCGTACTTCATCAACATCGGGCGCGGCATGGTGTGCAAGATAGATGACCTCGCCGATGCCATTGAGTCGGGCGTGATCGCAGGCGCGGGCCTGGATGTGTTCGAGCAAGAGCCGCTGTCTTCAGAGCACAAGTTGTGGGGACTGCCCAACGTGCTGATGACGCCCCATGTGGCGGTCAAGGACGCCGGCAACATCAACGCGCGTCGCTTTGAGGTGCTCATCGGCAACGCGCGCCGCTTCCTCGCAGGCGAAGAACTGACCCATGTCGTAGATAAGGAGAAGTGGTACTAATGGGCATTCCGTTGGCCTCATCTAACCTGTTGATTTCAAAGAACCTCTACACCAAAAAACTATCCGAAGCATTGCAACTGAGAGCTAAAAAATGGATACCCAGCAAGGATTTACATTCGACGATCCAGACTCCCGCACGCGGAGCAATGGACTGGAGGTTGTCTATGCATGCGCCGAGCGTTCAGAGAGATTCAGCAGAGACGCCTTGTTCGGGAGCTTTTCTTCGATGCGTGCGCTCACCTACACGCCGAGCATCCCAATGATTCTTGGATTGCTGAGAGACTTCAACTACGAGGACTTCGAGTGTGTCTTTGGACACAACGGTATCCTGAACCATGCTGCCGCCGACATACTGGCGTTCCAGAGCATTGTGGACGAGTGCTTAAACAAGGGTTTCGTCGGAATCAAAGGGCTATCGGAAGAACGGAGAAAAATCATCTATGACCGATCCGTGGCTGGAGCGGCGCGTTTCTACGTCGTCAAGGACGCCATCGCACATGCCAAAATCTACCTGCTGGAACGGGATGAGATTTGCCGCGTCATTGTCGGCTCGGCCAATTTGTCTGAGACCGCTTTCTCGGGCAGACAGGCGGAGACTCTGATCGTTTTCGACAATGATGACATGGCATGGGAACACTACACCCGTCAATACGAAGCCGTGCGGAACATCGCCTCGAGCGAGATCGCTCTCAGAGAGGATCCCATTCCAGCCGAACTTATGCCCATCGGAGAGACGCCTGTTCTCAAGGATGCTGAGCGCAACCATCAAGGTGTGTCTATATACGTTCCTGTCGAAGATAAGAGCGAACTCGGTGTCCGCGTTCCTCATGTACTCTCGGAGGTGGAGCGAATTAAACCGGGTCGCCGGCAGGCATTGGCGGATATTCGCACTGACCGTAACGGCAATATCAGGTTCACCAAAAATATCGTCAAGCAGATGACCCGAATCATGACCTCCCGGCACGAAAATGAAGGCCCAGACACATATCTCTCACGCAACGGCGATGCTTTTACGCTCTCCAGTAGCGATATGCGTCTCGAAACCGATCCATCAGAGGTACGCAGCGACGTTGATGCATGGCTCGAGTTTTTTGGCAACTATGAGAACGGCTTTGTCGGCGATGTTCCCAGGTTGCAGCGCGACTACTTCACCTTTATGTGCTGGTTCTACTTCTCGCCGCTTATGTGCGACCTACGCAACGCCGCTCTCCGAAAAGGCATCTTTAGTTTCGATCAGCCCATGTTCGCCGTGCTCTACGGCCAGAGCAACTGCGGAAAAAGTAGCCTCATCGAGACCCTGATGTCGTCCATGTTCTCCTACCCAAGGATTGTTGAGGCGCAGTCTTTCACACGTAGCAACTTGCGCGGTCTGCAAGAAGCCTATAAGCGATTTCCGGTTGTGTTCGATGATGTGACTCGCGATCGCTTCAATCGCCACGCTCCGGAAATCATCAAGGACGAGGCGATCCACTGTTCTGAGTATCCGTGTTTCGCGCTGTCCATGAACGCCGAGGCGCGCAGTTTCCCACCTGAGATCGTAAAGCGGTGCCTGATGATTTACACGAGAACGTCGCTTCCGGGCGATAAGCCCTCGGCCCGCCGCAGACTCCAAAGGTCCGTAGCGTCTGTTCGCAACAGACTGACCACAGCCCTGTATCGAGCGTATCTAAGGCAGATGCTCAAAGAAATGGACATCATCTGCGAATCATCTGCGTCGGCAGACGAGGATGTGGACGCACTCGAGCTGTCTTCAACCGCGTTGTGTCGCATCTTCAAGGACAACCTGCCATCTGGGTCCAAAATGCCCGACTGGTGTTCTCCAATGACCTTGAGTGAATATCAAGGGCGGGCATTCGAAAGACCCCGGTTGGTGCTGAACAGTCTTTTGCATCCCGACAAGTTCAGCAATGAACGCAGACCTGGCACTGGCAGTTGGACCATCTCAGGCGACCTCGTAATCGTCGCCGTGGACATCATGGCGTCGAACCGCACAAGAGCCGACATACCGGACTGGATACTGGACGACACCGCGAGTGTGTCTGATCAGATCGTTCTAAAACGAGAGGTGCTGGAGGAGTTTCTAGGCAAGCGCGTCAGGCCGCCGCGTCGCTGGTTGTCCTTCTTCCGAACCTGAAACTATGAGGCTTAAGACAATCCTTTTCGATGGGTGCGGGCCCGGTAGAGACTGACCGGCATCATCAAAAAAGGAAGAGCAAACAGCAGATGACATGAACTGGGATGCGGTGGGGGCGATTGGGTGCGTGTCTCACGGACGTTTGCCCGGTATTCGCCAAACGAGTACAACCCCAATCACCATCAGCAGTGCGCTGATTTCAAACGCCCGGCGCAACCCATAAGCATCTGCCATCATGCCCAGCAGCAACATTGCCACCCCTCTGAGTGCAAATCCCGCGCCCATATAAAGCCCATTGGCAAATGCCCTGTTTTCGGGGCAGCTTTCCTGGACCATCGTCATCACCACCGGGCCGGTGGAGAGCGCGACAAATCCCAAAACCACCAAAATGGGAAACAAGACCCAGCCTTCGCTTTCGAGAAATACAAACAGCAGCGCAGGGGTCACAATCATGGAAAAGCCGAGAACTCGTTTGCGTCCCCATCGATCACTTAGCCATCCGCCGAGCAGCGCGCCGCCGATGCCCGCGCCTTCCAGCACGGAGAGAGAGGCCCCCGATAGCCACAAACTCGCGCCCTCTTCGCTCAAAAAGGTGGGCAAAAACGCGGTCAGGGAAGCCATCATAAACGCCCGAACAAACACGATTCCCGACAGCGGTACCATGACCGGTGCCATGCGTTGCAGTGCAGATCGCCACGGCAGCGCGCGATACATTTTTATGACGCGACCAGCAACGCTTCTCATCCGAAAAAAGAGCACCAGCGAAACCACACCTCCTGCGGGAACCAGATAGGCTGTCCCACCCATTCCCCACAGGCCAATAACACTTACAATCGCAATGGGTCCCAATGTGCGACCGAGTTCACCACACAACATCCACAAGCCCATGCCGCGTCCCAAGTGGGAACCCGAAAGCGTTCCGGCCAGTGCCGGGCCAACCGCGTGAAAAGCAGCCGAGCTAAAACCCGCGATCGACAACAGCGCGACCAGCGTGAGATAATCGTGTGCGATGCCGAGTAGGCTCATTGCAATGCCCGTGATTGCCGGCCCCAAAATCACGAGCAATCGCAGATTCACGCGATCGGCCTGATGCCCGATAATCGGCTGAAACACCGAAGGGGCCTGCCTGACCACCATCAACAAACTGGCCTCGGTTTTAGACAAAGACAGCGTCTGAATAAAAAGAGGCAGCAAGGGCGGCAAAAATCCGCTGTATGTATCGTGCACGGCGTGCCCTCCAGAAAGGGTGAGCACATCGCGGGTCTGAAAACGTTGGCTGTCGCGCTGTTCGGACATGGGCGTCTCGAAAAAAAAGGTTATGAAGAACCGTTTTAAGATAGCGCGCGCAGGCGATAAAAAGGCGTGAGAAATGGCCTGCTCGCGCGCGTTCAACAGTCGGGAGGCTGCCCGCTCAAATCTCTCTGCTGCCATGTTGCGGCAAAACCGCGCAGCGCGCGTTATCGCGCCACAAAAAACCGCCGCGGCAAACGCCGGGCGGTGTGTCATATTTGTTGGCGCGTGCGACCGATTTGAGGTGAGAATCCACAGTAAAACGAATCCGCGAGAACGGCACGCAGGGCCCTGTCTATCGGCAGACGGGGAGGCTACGCCTGTTTGCCCCACCCCTGCCCGTGCGTCTGTTTTTGGCGCGCTGTGGTTAAAAATAAAAAAAGGACTCTTGACTCAAGAAAAACAATGGCTTATATTAGGGCTGTCTTCAGGTGACTCCGATTCCCCATCGGATTTTCTCCGTCATCTGAGCGTTGCTTTTCTTTTTTGAACTCCCCGTTTTAATCCCCGCTTGAATGCCATTATTGCCGTAGAAGTGAACTTGCCATTTTGGTTTTGACATGTTAAAACCCGGGGGCGAGTTGCGCTCGATACAGCCGGATTCCACGGTGCAGAATCATCTCTCCCCGGCTGTGCGAGTTCCTCGCCCCCGGGCTGTTTGAGCGGTCAACTGTTCGGGGTCAGCGTTCTCACCACATTCCAAAAGGGGGCGGACGGGTCGCCGAATGTGGATCGCTTTTTTATTTTTGGTAACTTTCGCCTCTGATAATGGTGAACGCGCGGTAGAGTTGCTCGAGCAAGATAACGCGCGCCAATTCGCGCGGGAAGGTCATGGGTGAGAGTGACAAACGCCAGTCTGCACGCGACAGAACGCGAGGAGCAAGCCCAAAAGGGCCGCCAATGAGAAAGATGAGGCGGCTTTTTCTTTCGGCATTCAGATGGGATAGACGCTTGGCCAGCGTTTCGGAACTGCACAATTTCCCGGACGGGTCGAGGGCGACGACCACAACATGGGGGCGCAGGGCGCGCAGGAGGCGATGGCCTTCTTTTTTTGAATATCAGACGCAAGAGCATTTTTGCGGACGCGCTCTTCGCGCACGACAATTTCATCAAATGCGGCGTAGTGTTTCAGCCGTTTGATATAATTTTGCGCGGCGTCTCGATAATGGGCGTCTTTGGGCTTGCCGACGCTGAGCAAGGTAATCTGCATATTTTTTCTGATACGCAGATTTGATGCGTTTTACAAGAAACTTGTTCCCCGCCTCAAAAAACGGTATAATAACACGAGACAAAAACTTTCTGTTCACCCCATTCTACGCGGAAATTGACCACATGTTTTCTCGATTTTTGACAGTGTTGATAACCTGCATGCTGTTTGGGTTGAGCCGCGCCGAATTGTATATGCCGGTCGAGGATATCCAGCGCGGCATGAAAGGCGTGGGGCGCACGGTATTTCAAGGTACTCGCATCGACACATTTGGCGTTGAAGTTTTGGGGATTTTACGCAATGTTTTTGGCCCCAAAAGCGATATGATTCTCGCTCGGCTGTCCGGTGGCCCCTTGGCGCAAACCGGGGTTATCGCCGGCATGAGTGGCAGTCCAGTCTATATTGAGGGTAAGCTCATTGGCGCAGTGGGTTATAGCATTGGTGCGTTTGCCGAAGAGCCCATTGCGGGGATCACGCCGATTGGGGAGATGATGACCGTGCTGCAACGCGCGTCTTTGGACACTTTGTCGCGCGCAACTTATGGGTCTGCGCCGTGGGATGGACAAATCGCGGGTGTGCGCGGCGGAGTGCTCAAACCCGTGAGTATCCCTTTGATGCTTTCGGGATTTGCCCCTCAAGTCGCGACAGAATTTCGCGCAGAGTTGGCAAAATACGGCTTTTTGCCCATGCAGGGCGGCGGCGGGACAGATCCATCGCTGTCTGCGGGGGCATTTGAACCGGGCGCGCCTTTGGGCGTGCAATTGGTTCGGGGCGACCTCAGCGTCACGGGCATTGGCACGCTCACACACCGCGTAGGCGATCGCGTGGTGGGGTTTGGGCATCCCATGTTGTTTGGCGGGCGCACGGCAATGGCAATGACCGCGGCATTTATCCACGAGGTGGTCTCCAGCCAGATGCTATCGTTTAAGTTGGGTACGGCATCGCAGCATCTCGGCGTGATTTTGCAAGACCGCGCGCCGGGCATTGCCGGGGTGGTCGGCTCCGAAGCGGACATGATGCCCGTGCGGATTTCTGTCACATCTCCCGGTCGCGACGCTTCGTTTAATATGGATGTCTTTCGCCACAGAGAATTGGGCCCTTTGCTGGTGCGTATGGCTGTGGCGACCTCCATTATCTCCGCTGAAAAATTGACCGGCGAAACCACGGTTGTCGGGCAACTGACGCTACACATGCCCAAACGCGATCGCGTGGATGTAAAAAACAAATACGCGGGCACTCAGGGGCTTGGGCTGGCGGTGAGAGGGTTGATACAACCCCTCACTCAGGTGATTCAGAATCCCTTTGTCGAAGCCTCCATTGACTCGGTAGTGTTTCAGTTATCCGTTGAGGAACGCACCCAAAGCGCGCGTATCGAGGGGCTGCGATTGGATCGTTCGCACTACGACCCGGGCGATACCGTGCGGGCTTCTATCGCGCTGGCTCCGCTGCTGGGCACGCGCGAGATCTTAGATGTTGTCTTGCCGATCCCCGAGTTTATGGCGCCAGGGCGTTTGATGTTGCAAGTTGTGAACGAGCGTGAACAGCGGTTGCAGGATGTGAAAAACACCGCGTATCAACCCAAAACGCTAGATGAACTGATTGATTTGATCACAAAAACCGGGCGCAATGATGTGCTCGTCGCGCGGTTTGTGGCTGCTCGTCCCGGTGTGACGATGCGCGGGCGCGCGATTTCGGGATTGCCCGCGTCGGTCATGTCGGCACTGGCACTGGCGCGCGGGTCGGATGTCGTGAAAAAGTCTCAGCAGTCGGTCTATGGTCAAAAGCATGTGATGACCGACTATGTCTTGATCGGAAGCCAGATGGCGATTTTGAACGTGGGCAAAGACGATGGGCCCATTTTTTTAGATGGGAGGGGTTCCCGTGAACAGAAGCGATAAAAACTCAAAGGCGCGCGCGACAAGTCTCGGCTTAAGACGTGCCGGGACGTGCCTGTTGCTCTATGTTTTTTTGTGGACAACGGCCGCGGCGGTATCGCCCAAAATTTGGCGAGAGGATTCACAGGCGGCTTTCCAAAAAGGAGAACCCGACGGGGTGTCGCTCACGCGAGATGGCGCGGTTGTGTTGGCGCCAACCTATAAACTGGCAACGGACACGGGTGAAGACTTTGTGTGGGCACTGGCTGTGGATGTGGACGAAACCCTGTATATCGGAACTGGCAATGAAGGTCGCGTTTACGCGCTCAAACCCGGCAGCGATCGGGCAGAATTGGTATTGGATTCCCCCGAGGTTCACATTTTTAGTCTGGCGATTGGCTCGGATGGCGCGGTTTATGCGGGCACCTCGCCGGGCGGACTGATTTATCGCATCGCGTCTGGCAAAGAACCCACTGAGTTTTGTCAGACGGGGGATCGCCATGTATTTGCATTGCTCGCGCGTCCGGGCGGCGGATTATACGCGGGCACGGGCGGCGACCGAGGGCGCGTTTTGAGCATTGACAATCGGGGGGAGGTCGTTGAGCTCTACGCGAGCAAAGATCCCAATGTAGTGTCGCTCGCGCGGGGTGCATCGGGCGAGGTCTATGCGAGCACGGATAACAGCGGTCTGGTGTATCGAATACGCGATGGAGGGGGCGCAGACGTGCTTTACGATGCCACAGAAAAAGAGATTCATTCGCTCAGCGTGGGCGGCGATGGCGTGATTTACGCCACGGCGATGGCGCAAGGCAGTCGGCCCGAAGGAAATGGCAGACAAAAAAAAGGCGCGGATCAATCGGGCGCGACCCTGTATGCGATCCGCCCGTCGGGTGCGGCAATGCCACTCTGGAAAACCGATGACCCGATGCTGTTGGACGCTGTGGTGGATGCCCATGGAACCGTGAAAGTGGTGACGGGAAAGCGCGGGCGCGTGTATCGGATCTGGCCCGATGGCAATGTCACGTTGCTCGTGGTATTAAAGGATGTCAACCCCTGGGTCATGGTTGCCGCGCAAAAAAACGGATTGTGGATTGGGTGTAGCGGGTCCGGCGAAATTTATCGGCTGGAAAACGGGCTTGTCAAAGAAGGGCAACTCGTTTCCAAACCCCACGATTTTGATCGGGTATCGCACTGGGGGCGCGTCTGGTGGCAAAACGAAGCACCGTCAAAAACCGCTGTGGTGGTTCAAACGCGGGCGGGCAACAGCGAAGAACCCGATGATACGTGGAGTGCCTGGTCCAAGCCGATCACCACATCAGGCGAACAAATTGTCAGCCGCGCGGCGCGGTTTTTGCAATATCGGTTGATTCTCAAGACGCAATCGGAACGGGCGACGCCTCTGGTGCGTTCCATCAGACTCGCGGGTTTACAGGACAATGTTCATCCCAGAATATTGCGGATCAGAGCCGAAGCGACCCCGTCTGGCAATGAGGGTGAAAACGGCGACATCATGGGCAAAGGTGTGTGGAAAATCAATTGGACTGCCGGCGATGACAACGGCGATAGTTTGGTTTATGCCCTGTATTTCAGAAGCATCGGCGAATCGCACTGGCGATTGTTGGAAGACGATTTGCAGGCGCCGCATTTTTTTTGGAACACCGAAGCCGTGCCCGATGGGCGGGTCGAAGTGAAGGTCACAGCCTCAGACCGATTGGACAATCCCCCGGAACAGGCATTGATGGCACAGGCGATCAGCACGCCCTTTGACATTGATAATTCGGCCCCTACCGTGCAGTTGCGCGAGACACGGCAGGCTGGCAAACAAGTGACCGTAACCGGTTCCATCAAAGACGCTGCAACTGCGATTCACAAGGCAGCCTATTCCCTCAATTCCGACGATTGGAAAGTGGTCTTTCCCGCTGACCAGATTTTTGACTCGCCCACAGAGGGACTACATTTTTCCATTCAAAATTTGAGCCCCGGTTCTTATACGCTCGTCGTGAAAGCAGAAGATGCACTGGGCAATGTGGGGGTTGGAAAGACCGTTTTTGAGGTGAAATAGAAGCGAGAAGCGAGAAGCGAGAGGTGGGAGGCGGACTGACTGCTGAAAGCTGATAGCTACATGAACGAAGCCGAAATCAAATATCGGTCGACGGGATTGCCTTTTGTGACGCTCAAACTGGCGCAAACGCTGGATGGCAATATCGCCACCTGCACGGGCGATTCGAGGTGGATCACATCGAGGGCAGCGCGAGTGCTCGGGCATCAATTCCGCTCGGATGCCGACGCGATTCTGGTCGGGCGCGGCACGGTGATGGCCGATGATCCCGACTTGTCAGTGCGGCACGTCGAGGGATGTAGTCCGACAAAGATCGTTCTGGATTCGCAACTAAAAATCGCGTTGAACGCCAAAATTTTTGGCGGCGCACCTCTGGTTTTGGCAACCGCGGAAAGCGCGTGCAAAAAACGCATCCGAGCGCGAAAAAACAAAGGCGCGCAGGTCTGGCAGTTCCCGTCGCGGGATGGTCAAATCAATTTGAAGATGATCTTGCAAAAAGCCGCTCGGGCCGGGTTATGCCGCGTTCTGATCGAAGGCGGAAGTCGCGTGGCTGCATCGGCATTGCGCTTGGGATTGGTCGATCAATTGGCTGTGTTTGTAGCACCCAAAATTTTGGGCGCGGGCTTGCCGTCTATTGGGCCGTTGGATATCGATTCGATAACCGATGCGATTGCACTTGAAGATGTGAGCGTCGAATCCATCGGCGATGATTTTTTGTTCACAGCGCGCAAAGGCAGATGAGGACTTATGTTCACGGGCATTGTAGAGGAAGTGGGAACGATTTGGCGCGTGGAATCGCGCGCGGGGTATCAGCGCACGACAATTGCCGCGCAGCAGGTGCTCGACGGTGTAAAGACGGGAGATAGCATTGCCCTTGACGGCGCGTGTCATACGGTTGTGCATGTCGATGCTCGCACATTTGCGGTCGAATCCGTGGCAGAAACTCTGCAAAGAACGACATTGGGCGATTGCCGCGCGGGCAGTCGCGTCAATTTGGAGCGATCTTTGAAACTCGGCGACCGCCTCGACGGGCATCTCGTTGCCGGGCACGTCGATGGCGTGGGGCGCGTGAAACGCCGCGCGGAATCCGCTGATGGGGTTGTGTTTGAATTTGAAGTGCCGCATGGCCTCGCCCCCTACATTGCCGAGAAAGGCTCTGTCGCGGTCAACGGGATTAGCCTGACCGTGATTTCCGTCGCGGATCGCACCTTTTCCGTCGCGGTCATTCCGCATACGCTGGCAGTTACGACATTGTCGGAAAAATATCCGGGGGATAGGGTCAATCTCGAAGTGGACATGATCGCGCGCTATTTGGACCGGTTGGTGCAGGTGAACGGGATGCCGCTCACAGAAGATCGCCTGCGATCGATGATGGGCACCCCGTCATTTACATGAGAGAGGCGTATGGACAACGGATCGCAAGTTGCAAAAATTGAAGACGCGCTCGCAGATTTTCGCGCGGGCAAAATCGTCATTGTGGTCGATGATGAAGACCGCGAAAATGAAGGCGATTTCATTATGGCCGCGGAAAAGGTGACATCTGAGGCCATTAATTTTATGGCGCGCTATGGGCGCGGGCTGATCTGTTTGCCCGCAACGCCCGACCGTCTCAAAGAACTCGAATTGGATATGATGGTCAATGCCAATACCGCGCTTCACGGCACGCCGTTTACGGTGAGTATTGACGCGCTCTACGGCGTGACCACGGGTATTTCAGCACAGGATCGCGCGGAAACCATTCGGCAATTTGTCGATCCCAAATCGCGGCCCGAGAATTTTGGACGACCGGGGCATATTTTCCCCCTGCGCGCCATGCCCGGTGGGGTTTTGCGGCGCGCAGGACACACAGAAGCAGCGGTCGATCTGGCGCGTTTAGCCGGCCTATATCCCGCCGGTGTGTTGTGTGAAATCCTGCATGAAGACGGCACGATGGCGCGCTTGCCACAGCTTTTGGACATTGCCGAGCAATTTGATTTGAAAGTAATGACCATTCGCGATCTGATTGCCTATCGCCATCGTTCCGAAAAACTCGTGCGTTGTGTCGAGCAGGTGGATATGCCCACGCGGTTTGGCGCGTTTCAACTACACCTGTACGAAAGCGATGTGGATGAACGCGAGCATGTTGCACTGGTAAAAGGCGATCTGTATGGCGATGCGCCCGTGATGGTGCGGATGCACTCGGAGTGTTTGACGGGCGATTCTCTGGGGTCGTTGCGGTGCGATTGCGAGAAGAATTTGCACTCGGCCCTTGAGATGATAGAAAAAGAAGGGCGCGGCGCGCTCGTGTATATGCGGCAGGAGGGACGGGGGATTGGATTGCGGGCAAAATTGCGCGCGTACAAATTGCAGGAAGAAGGATACGATACTGTCGAAGCCAATTTGAAACTCGGGTTTAAGATGGATGAACGAGACTATGGCATTGGTGCACAAATTTTGTCGGATTTGGGGATCCGAAAGGTCGTACTCATCACCAATAACCCGTCTAAGCGCGTGGGATTGGAAGCTTATGGGATAGAGATTGTCGATCGCACGCCGGTCGCCATTCAGGTCAACAAATGGAATGTGACTTACATGCGAACCAAGCGGGAAAAGATGGGGCATTTGTTCAGAGAAGGCGATCTGAAATTGCGCGACGGAGGAGACCGAGATGCCCAAAATTTATGAAGGGCAATTGTCGGCAGAGGGCAAGCGTTTTGGGATTATAGTGGGCCGATTCAATGCGTTTATCGGCAAGGAATTGCTCGGCGGCGCGCTCGATTGCATCGCGCGGCACGGTGGCGATACAGACGCCGTGGATGTCGCGTGGGTGCCGGGAAGTTTTGAAATTCCCATGATGGCGCAAAAGATGGCGCGAAGCGGTCGGTATGACGCGCTGATCTGTTTGGGCGTCGTGGTGAGGGGCAGCACACCGCATTTTGACTACGTTTGCAGCGAAGCCGCAAAAGGCGTGGCGTCTGTGGGGCGCGAAACAGGTGTGCCTGCGATGTTTGGGATTTTGACAACCGATACCATTGAACAGGCGATTGAGCGGGCGGGCAGCAAAGCGGGCAATAAGGGTTGGGATGCCGCGCTGGGCGCGATTGAAATGGTTGGCGTTGTCGCTGCCTGGGCGCGCGAAAGTGATTAAATCGAGGCGCAAAGCGCGTCAGGCTGCGTTGCAGGCGCTGTATTGGACCGCAAGTGTGGGCGATCCCGTGCAACACACCGCGCATGCCATGTGCGTGCGTACTGGGCTTTCGGCGTCGGCGTCGGATTTCGCGATGAATCTCGCCCAAACCGCCTGGGCACACCGCGAAGAACTGGATGCGTCGATCGCGCCTGTGCTGGAGAATTGGTCATTGGATCGGGTTTCGCGCATCGATCGCATTGTGCTTTGGATGGCCCTTGCGGAAATGCGCTATTTCAAAGATATTCCCCACAAAGTATCCATTGATGAGGCCATTGAACTGGCCAAGCAGTTTAGCGAAGCCAAGGCTTCCGGCTTTATCAATGGCATTTTGGATGTCCTGTCCAAAGAATATCTGATGACCGCGGAACAATCCAATGGATAGCTTCGGACGCATTGCGATTTTTTCAGATGTACACGGGAACTTAGAAGCCCTTCAAACCGTGCTGGAAAAAATCGCAGAAGCGCGTGTAGATCGGATTATTTGTTTGGGCGATATGGTTGGATACGGCGCGGATCCCAATGCCTGTGTTGAACGCGTGCGCGAAGTTTCAGATCTCGTATTGGCGGGCAATCACGATTGGGCGGCTGTTGGCTTGGAAGATCCGGGATTTTTTAATCCCGTGGCACTGGCGGCCATTCAATGGACTGTTCAGGTGATAAGTGATAAAAACGCCTCGTTATTGCGTTCTTATCAGCCCTTTGAAAATGAAGCCGCTTGCTGTTATGCCCACGCTTCGCCCATTGAGCCCGAGTTGTGGCACTATTTGTTCGACCCCGAAGATGGCTGGGCGATGCTCGTCCAAACCGACTTTGAGATGTGTTTTGTCGGTCATTCCCATCGCGCATTTGTGTGTTCGGCGTCTCAAAAGACCATGCTGATACGCGAAGGAGAAGTGGCGTTGTTCGATGATGACCGCTATCTCGTGAATGTGGGCAGTGTCGGACAACCCCGCGATGGGGATGCGCGGGCGGCCTTTGCAGTATGGGATCGGGAAAACGGGAACCTCGCGTTACATCGCGTGTCTTACGATGTGGCAACGGCACAGGCCAAAATTTTAGCGGCGGGACTTCCGCCTTTTTTGGCCGAGCGCATTGAAGTGGGAATGTGAGGGACGGGAAGAAAGGCGAGACACGAGAGGCACAGAGGGGTTGGGGACTATGACTCGCGCCTTTCTCGCTGACTGCTGAATTATTTCAGGATGACTTGCAATGAATTTTCTAACAAAAATTTTCGGTAGCAAACACGACCGCGACACAAAGAAAATACTGCCGGTTGTCGATGAAATTAACCGACTCTACGAAGAATATGCCAGTTTGTCTGACGAAGCATTACAGGGAAAAACAGCGGCATTCCGCGCGCGCATTGCCGAAGCGACCGCCAATGCACAAAAGCATCTGGTTCAGCTTAAGGAAGAATTGGCCGCGCTACAGCGAGACGAAGATCGCACCGAACAGTTGGAAGCCATTGCCGAGGCCGAAGCCGAAATTAAGGACATTGAGCGCGAGGTGCTCGATGACCTTCATCCGGAAGCGTTTGCGGTTTTTAAGGAGACGTGTCGTCGGTTTAGGGAACGAAAAAAATCATGGGATCGGGCGGGCGATCAAATTGTGTGGCACGAGATCCCCTACGACGTGCAATTGATCGGCGCCACGGTTTTGCATCAGGGCAAGATCGCCGAGATGGCCACCGGTGAAGGCAAGACGCTGGCCGCGGGCCTGGCGTTGTACTTGAATGGCTTGCTGGGACGCGGCGTGCATCTGGTCACGGTCAACTCCTATCTGGCCAAGCGCGATGCCATGTGGCTGGGGCCGGTGTATTTGTTCCTCGGTCTCACCATTGGGGTGATTCAGGACCGCGCATTGGGTGTGGAGGGATTTATTATGGAAGAAGATGGCGCGGGCGGATATCGCATGCGCGCGTGCGACCACAAAGAAGCCTGCGGTATGGATATCGTGTATGGTACAAAGGATCAGTTTGGTTTTGACTACCTCTACGACAACATGGCGATTCATCCCGAAGATTTGATCCAGCGCGAGCACTATTTTGCAATTATTGACGAGGTCGATAGCATTTTGATCGATGAGGCGCGCACCCCACTGATTATTTCAGGGCCCGTGCCCGAGTCCACGTCGCATCGGTATGAAGAAATGCGTCCCCTGGTCGAAAAATTGGTGCGCGCGCAAACCCGTGTCGTGAATGATATTTTGAAGCGGGCAGAAGGAGAACTCGAGTCGGGCGATGAATACGATGGCGGCATTTTGCTGTTGCAGGTGCAACGCGGCATGCCCAAGAACAAGCGCTTTATGAAACAGCTTCAGGAAGAGGGTGTCAAACGCTTGGTGCAGCGGGTTGAGGCCGATTATATTCGCGACAAGCGCACGGGGGAATTGGACGAAGACCTGTATTTTAGCATTGATGAAAAAAGTCATATTATTGACTTGACAGAAAAGGGGCGCGATGAAATCAGCCGCAATCCAGACGATTTTGTGCTGCCCGATCTCGATGAAGTGCTTGGGGATATCCAACGGAATACATCGCTGTCAGACGCGGAAAATGACGCATTACAGGAAGCCGCGTATCAGGATTACGCGCAGAAGAACGAGTCTATCCACAGCGTGCGAAAGTTGTTGCAGGCGTATTCTCTGTACGAAAAAGATGTGCAATATATGATCGACGATGGCAAGGTGGTCATCGTCGATGAATTTACGGGGCGGCCACAACCCGGGCGCCGTTTTGCCGATGGTTTGCATCAGGCATTGGAAGCCAAAGAGAAGGTGAAGGTGGAACGCGATACGCAGACCGTGGCGACGATTACGTTGCAGAATTATTTCAGGCTCTACGACCGATTGGCGGGCATGACCGGAACTGCCGAGACAGAAGCCGAGGAATTTCATCAAATTTACAAGCTCGATGTGGTGGCGATTCCAACGCATGAGCCGGTGCGGCGCGTTGATTTTAATGACTGGATCTATCGCACGAAACGCGAAAAATACAATGCCGTGATCGATGAAATTATGCATTTGCACGAACAGAATTTGCCGATTTTGGTGGGCACGATTTCCGTTGAGACGTCCGAGCTCATTTCGCGGATGCTGTCGCGCAAAAAAATTAAGCACCAAGTGCTCAACGCGCGGCAAAATGCACAAGAAGCGCAGATTATCGCGCAGGCCGGGCAACCGGGTGCGGTGACGATAGCAACCAATATGGCCGGACGCGGCACGGATATCAAACTGGGTCCCGGCGTGGTGAAAGCCCCGGAAGGGCATCAGTGTGCTTTGATTGCAAGCCCCAACAATGACCACCCTCTGTGTCCGCACATCGACGACTATGGGTGTCGGGATGAAGTCCCGTGTGGATTGAACATAATTGGCACCGAACGACACGAATCGCGGCGCATTGATCGGCAGTTGCGCGGGCGCTCTGGGCGACAGGGCGACCCGGGCAGTTCGCGATTTTTCATCTCATTAGAAGATGATTTGATGCGTTTGTTTGGATCTGAGCGCATTGCCCGCGTGATGGACCGCTTGGGTGCCGAAGAAGGCGAAGTGATCGAACACCGGTGGGTGACAAAGTCCATTGAGACCGCGCAAAAGCGGGTTGAAGCGCGCAATTTTGAATTTCGAAAACAGGTGCTAGATTACGACGACGTGATGAATCAACAGCGCGAAGTGATTTACGACAGGCGCAGACACGCGCTGGAAGAGGAAGATATTTCGGCGATGATCAGCGAAATGATCGATGACACAGTCGATGCGTTGTTCGAGATTCACGTGCCTCCGGACGCGCATCCCGAAGATTGGAACTTCGACGGCTTGTTGGACGATTTGCGCCGTGTGTTTTTGCAAGCACCCGTTATTTCCGATGAAGATTTGTCCACGTTGCGCGAAGCGGGATTGCGCGATCGCGTGTTGCACGGGGTTCGAGAAGCTTATGATCGCCGCGAAAGAGTCATTGGGGAAGACCGCCTGCGGCAGATCGAACGCATAATTTATTTGAGCGTTTTTGATGAAAAGTGGAAAGAACACCTCCGCGAGATGGACGATCTGAAAGAGGGCATTGGCCTGCGCGGTTATGGGCAAAAGAATCCCTTGATCGAATACAAGCGCGAAGGGTACGAGATGTTTGTGGCACTGCTCGAAGACATCAATCGCGAGACATTGCGGTTGCTCTTCCGCATTTCTGTTGAAGAGACCCCCGCGCGCCCGCGCGCCCGGCAACCCATACCCCTGTCATTGGAACACCGCGACGCAACGGGGATGGGATTTGCCGGCATGCCCGAACCGGGCGCGGCCCCCGATGAATTGACCGCCAATTCTTCGGAAGGTGATATGCCCAAAAAACAGCCGGTGCGGGTAGGAAAAAAGGTGGGGCGAAACGAACTCTGTCCGTGCGGCAGTAAAAAAAAGTACAAGCATTGCCACGGAAGACTTTGAAAAGCAAGAGGAGAACCGCGTATGAAGTCGCGTGAAAATTTGTTGGATGACGCGCGCCAAAATATTCCGGAAATGACCGTGCGGGAAGTCCACGATTATTTGGAACAGGGCCATGATCCCGTATTACTCGATGTGCGCGGTCTGGATGAATGGGAGCGCGGGCACTTAAAGGGGTCTGTACACATTCCCCGCGGCGAATTGGAGTCTCAGGCCGAATCGGCAATGCCTGATAAGTCGCGCGAAGTGATTGTGATTTGTGCAGGCGGGGTGCGGTCCCTTTTGGCCGGTGAAACTTTGCGGGCGATGGGATACGAGAAGGTGATTTCGATGGAGGGCGGATACGGCGATTGGGAAGACGCCCTTATGCCGGCCGAAATTCCACCGCCGCCAGAAGAAACAGGCGCGCCGGAAAATCCCGAATTGCTCAAAGAGCAAATTGCCCATCTAGAAAAAGTATTGGGAAAAAAAAAGAAAAAGTTGGTTGATATCGGGTAAGAGGCTATCAGTTTTCAGCCGCCTCTCACGCCTTATTATTTTTTCTTGCACAAATAAGGGCGAGTCTGTATATTTTGCCCTCGCCTTTAGCACTCTGCACAACGGAGTGCTAAAAGACCAGATTTATCATTTAACCCGATGTCGTTCAAGGAGGTTTCTCGATGAATGTACGTCCGCTTTCCGATCGCATTTTGGTGCGGCGGGTGGATGCCGATGAGCAAGTGAAGGGGGGAATTATCATTCCCGACACAGCCAAAGAAACGCCTCAGGAAGCCGAGGTCGTTGCCGTTGGTTCGGGCAAACGCAATAAGCAGGGAGATGTGATTGCTCTGGCGGTCAAGCCCGGTGACAAGGTCTTGATTGGCAAATACGCCGGCACGGAAATTGAAATTGATGGCGATGATTATGTAATCGCAAACGAAGACGATGTATTGGGCATTATTCAGTAACGCGATAGGAGAAGGAGATTGACGTTATGGCAAAGCAAATTGCCTATGGAATTGATGCTCGCGAGCGTATTCTCAGTGGCGTCACGCTTTTGAGCAAGGCCGTAAAATCCACGTTGGGGCCTGCCGGGCGAAATGTGGTTCTAGCCAAGTCGTGGGGGTCACCCACAGTGACCAAAGACGGCGTGAGCGTTGCCAAAGAAATTGAACTCGAAGACGCTTACGAAAACATGGGCGTGCAGATGGTCAAGGAGGTCGCTTCCAAGACTTCTGACGTTGCAGGCGATGGCACGACCACAGCCACTGTGCTGGCCGAAGCGATTTTCCGCGAGGGCTTGCGCAATGTGACCGCCGGCGCCAACCCGATGGATCTCAAGCGCGGTATTGATGCGACTGTTGAAGTCGTGGTCAACGTGCTGGAAAGCCAAAGCCAGCCGGTGAAAGACCGCAAATCCATCGCACAGGTGGGGACAATTTCCGCCAATAGTGACAGCAGCATTGGCGATATTATTGCTGATGCCATGGACAAAGTGGGCAAAGACGGCACCATTACAGTTGAAGAGGCCAAGAGCATCGAGACTTCGCTGGACGTAGTCGAAGGGATGCAGTTTGACCGCGGTTATCTGTCGCCCTATTTTGTGACCGATCAAGAGAACATGGAAGCCGTGTTGGAAGACGCGCTGATCCTCATTCACGAAGCGAAGTTGTCCAACATGAAAGACTTGCTGCCGTTGCTCGAAAAAGTCGCCGCCGCGAGCAAGCCGTTTTTGGTGATCGCCGAGGATGTTGAAGGCGAAGCCCTGGCTACGTTTGTGGTCAACAAAGTGCGTGGCACACTTGCTGCCTGTGTGGTGAAAGCCCCGGGATACGGCGACCGCCGCAAAGAGATGTTGGGTGATATTGCCGTGCTTACAGGAGGGCGTGTGATTACAGAAGATCTCGGCATTAAGCTCGAAAATGTCGAGATTGGCGACCTTGGGCAGGCCAAGCGCGTGGTGATTGACAAAGACAACAGCACGATTGTAGAAGGTGCGGGTTCTGTCGCGGACATTCAGGGGCGAACGGCTCAGATTCGCCGGCAGATTGAAGAGACGACCTCTGATTATGACCGCGAAAAACTCGAAGAGCGATTGGCAAAATTGGCTGGCGGTGTGGCCGTTATCAATGTTGGCGCGGCAACCGAAACAGAGATGAAAGAAAAGAAAGCCCGCGTCGAAGATGCACTCCATTCTGTGCGCGCGGCGGTTGAAGAAGGCATTGTGCCCGGTGGGGGTGTGGCTCTGCTGCGCAGTATCGGTGCTTTGAACGAAACAGATGTGCATGGCGATCAAAAAACGGGCGTAGATATTATGCGTCGCGCATTGGAAACACCGCTGCGCCAGATCGCCGATAATGCCGGCTTAGAGGGCAGCCTCGTCGCGCAAAGAGTGAGCGAAGGCAAAGGGGCCTTTGGGTTTAACGCCCGCACCGAGCAGTATGAAGACTTGGTGAAGGCCGGTGTGATCGATCCCACAAAGGTGGTGCGTACTGCAATCGAAAACGCAGCGTCTATCGCCGGGTTGTTGTTGACAACCGAAGCCCTGGTAACAGATAAGCCAGAAGAGAAACAAGATGCTGCGGCCGCCCACGATCACGGGCACATGCACTAAATCGGGCGAACAAATAAAATATGTCCACGAGGGGTTGGCCAATGGTCAGCCCCTTTTTTGTTTGTTTGAATTTGTGGTGAGTTTTGTCTATATTGGAGCATAAATGTTCGATATTTTTCACCCCATTGTGAAAGGATAGTATGGCAAAAACAAAATCTCAAACGGATGCGGAAACGCCAGACGCAACATTGGAAAAGAAAACAGCAAAACAGCCATCAAAAAAGCGCGAGACAAAAAAAACCGCCAAAAAGCCGGTGAAGAAAAAGCGCGAGACAAAAAAGAAAGAGGATTCAGGCGACGCCAAATCTTCTGCACCAGCGAAAAAGGTCAAAAAGGCCGCGAAAAAGGCCAAGAAACCCACAAAAAAAGCCAAGAAACCCGCAAAAAAGGCCAAAAAAACCGCGGAGAATGGCGCGCGCGCAGGGACGCCACCATCCAAACCGCGCAAGGTGAAAGAGAAAAAAAAGGTCAAAGCAACGGCTTCTGTTGACCAAGAGAAAAAAGAAGAAGCGGCCGGGCAGACGCCGGAAAGCATGCAAGTTGAAGAAATGCAATGGGGGCGTCGTTCAAAGCGGTCAGGGCCAATCGGCTGGGAAGACCGCGCGGGCGTCAGTGCGCCAGTTCAACCCATTCGGCGTCAGGATGCTGGTGCAGACGAAGCTGAAGTACCTGCCGGATCAGAGCCAGAGACCCCCTCAAATCGCTCGGACAAAGAACGCAATCTCAATGAAAAGAGCGATCAGAACAAGCGGCAGTCTTCAAGTGGTCGCAGTCGAGATGAGAAGCCCGATCAGGCTTCGCGCAAACTGGCGGGCATTTTGGCGCAATCGTGGACAGAAGATAAAACGCGGCGTTTTCTCAGTGAGGGCTTTTTGGGCAGTTTGTCGGCCGAGTTGGTCGATCGCGGAAAACGGGAATCCATTCCAGACGCGGAAATGCTTAAAGAACCGCTGCAAATGATCCGCAAGGTTTTGGCCGATGAGTGTATGGTCGCCGACGATATCGCGGATTTGCTGTTGCTAGATGTGGTGATGAATGCCTTGTCAGACCGCATTGACGTGTGCCGGTTGCAGGCCGAGTCGAACGCACTGGCGGATATAGACGTGATTTTGGAGTTGCGCTACAAGGCTGACCGGCGATTGATTGAAGCGGTGAACGCCTTGAAGAATGCCTGAGATGGCAGATACCCGCACTATTGATTGAAAGCCCCGCCTGATTTTTGTCAGACGGGGCTTTTGTGTGGATGTTATCGCTTTAGGTGCGGCGCATCAAGCCCAACCATGTACGCCGTGACCGCCGCCGGGAAACCAGATCAGATCGACGATAAACGAGACGAGCACGCCCGTGGCCCTGCCGGCAATGATGCCAAAAAAGAGCGGGCGATATTTCTGGTAGAGGGAGACACCGCCCACCCGGATGACAATGGCTTTGAACAGCCAGACGATAATGAGAGAGGTAATTTCGTGGAGAATGCTGGTGGTGGTGATGATGAATCCCACGGGGTGGACGGGCCACCATGGCAGGCGGTAGCGAAGGCCGGTGAGAATGGCAAAGATGAGGCCCCCAAACGCAAACAGCACCATCCGTTCCCACGAGGCCGGTTCGGGGGATTTGATCTTGGTGACAATGGCGTCGTAAAGGCGGGGCGCGTAGCGGGTAAAGGGATATTCTGTAAAATTATAGGCCCCGTGCGTGTAGCCCAGATAGAGTACCATAGAGATGTTGACCAAAAGCGCGCCCATCAACCCCAAAAGCAAGACCCAGAAGAGCGAACGTTTGTTGCCGGGCACGCGGTCGAGGACTTTGGCGTTCTGCGACAGCGCGGGCATAAATAGCATCCAGCGCAGCGCGTGGGCAGTAGATCCCACGGCGATGGTTCTGGGATCGATGGTGATGGTGCCGATGAGTTGAAATCCCATGTCGAGAGGGGTTGTGGGGATGCCCAGGTAAAGGGTGCCCGATTCGCACACAAAGCGGGCGAGCGCGAGGTAGATGACGATGGCGGCCGGTATGGTGATGCCCAAGAGGCCCGGCCCGACTCCCGCCTTCAGCAGCCAAGCGATGATATAGGCGACGCCGACGAGCAGACCGATCACTGCGGTGCGGTAGGACAGGAGTTCATCCGCGTCATCCACAGTAGAATCGTTTTTCCAAGCTTTCCGACAGACCGCGTTCAGGTGGCGTCGCGCGGTCCAGAGTCCCCAGGCAACAAACACAAAAAGGGCACCCATGCACTGCCACTGCACCAAGGGATCTCCCCATCCGCCGCCTTTTTGGTGCATCCGCCCAAACTGAAAGCCGGTTTTTCGGATCAGGGCGATTTCGCCCATCAGCAGGAAGTGAAAGAGCCAGATTGAGAAGAGGATTTCGAGGTTGACAAAATATCCAAAGCCGATGGTATAGGTATTGATGTGCGTCAACAGGGGCGGGAAGAGGCGCGCAAAATAGAAGAGCCCGGCATTGGGGCTCATGCTGATGCGGGGAACCGTGGTATAAAAATAGGTGATGATGTTCCAGCCGATAATGCCAAAGGCCAGTCCAAAACCGATCCAGAAGAGGTATCCCCGAAAGAGGTGGGGCCAGCCGCCTCGCGCCGAGGGGTCGCGATCTTCGGCAACCATTTCGAGAATGGGTGCGAGCAGGGGATAGTCCAGGCGTTCGCTTTCGACCCATTGCCGGCGCAGGATAACCACGAGGCAGAAACACGCGACAAAACCGGCCAGAATAAGGGTGATCCACCAAAAAATCGGACCGATCCAGACTTCCCAGGGGATGGGGACGCCAGAAGGCAAGCCCTCGTAGAGAAACGTGGTCTGGCGATGTTCATTGGATGGAAAAAGATAGGGCGGGAGATAGGGCTGAACATGGTCGATCCACCCGTTTTCCGGCGTTGCCAGATAATAGGGCGCGGCCATCAACCCCAGCCAGATGCCGGTGAGGCCGCGCGCGGGGATGATGGCACCGATCAAGCCCATGGCGAAGATGACGGTCAGTTCTCGAGGGGCCAGACCCGGTCTGCCGAATCGAATTTTTAGGAGGGTATTGGCTGTAAAAACGCACAGGAAGATGGCGAAGATGGAAACGGGTAGGTGGGTGATGTTGACCGAGGACGTGTTGGCGGCCGTGCGAGAATAGGTGACCCAAGCACTGGCCAGACAGGAAATCAGCAGGCCGAAAACAATACTGCGGGACGTGATGCGCGCTGCTTTTTTGTGGGCATCCCCAGATGTAGAAGGCGGAGTTTGGAGAAGGGCCATAACAATGTCTAAAAGGCTGGCAAATTGCGTTTTCGCGCGGGCGTTAGATTCTCGTTTGGAGCAAGCCCGATTTTCTTTGCATTTTGAAGTTGCGTGCGTTTAATATAGTGATATATCGGGATGATAAGCCACAAAAATTGTGCGGTCAGGGTGAAATGCCGATGGCTGATGGCTTTATTTTTTGAGAGGTGCTGTGGTGCGTTTCGCAATCGGATTGTTGCTGGTGTTCAGCGCGGGAGGTGTGCAGGCCCATTCGCCGCCTGTGCTGGCCGATTACAATGCTGAAGTGAGAGGCTCCGACGGCAGGGTAGATGTGCCAGTGCTGGTGCGCCGGTTGTCTGAACTGCGCGTCAACACCTATTTTTTTTTAATTTGGCACAGGGAAACCGATTGGGACGATTTGAAGCGATTTTTGCCTGCTGCGCGAAAAGCGGGAATCGACACATGGGTCTATCTGGTGCCGCCGTCGGAAAGCCCGCCGCTTTACGGGACGCGGTATTCGGAGCCGTTTCGGCTGGATTACGTGCGCTGGGCAGAAGAGATCGCCCGCCTGTCCATAGACCACGCCAATCTGAAGGCATTTGTGATCGACGACTTTTGGGCCAATCGCAATGTGTTTACCCCGGCGTACGTATCGCGCATGCGCGGTCGGGCACGGGGCATCAATCCCAACATGGGGTTCTGGCCGCTGATGTATTACCGAGAACTGGACAAGGCATTTGCGGTGGACTATGGGGACGCGATCGATGGCGTAGTGGCGGCCTATCCCAAAGATGATCAGGCCGTGCAACGGGCCTGGCAGTTGCTGAACGACCAGTGGGACGCGCCTGCCTTATGGCAATTTTCCCATCCCCAACGCACGCGCTCGGCAGTGGGCGACCACGCGCGTCTCCAACGGCGATTTCGCGTAGTGCCCGCGGCCGGGCACTACGCGCTTCGCTTGGCGCAACAAGACAGCTATGAGGGACCAACAGCGGGCTACCATTTCGTGCAAGTGCTCGTCGATGACGAGGTGGTGTGGGAAAAAGACGTGGCCGGCGGGGAACGCGTCTGGCAAACCGTGGATTTGTCCCTTGCGCCGTGGGTGGGGCAAAAATCACATGTAACCCTAACCATTCGGGTTTATGACCGCAAGCGCGTGTCCAACTTTCCCGTCACAGTGGAAGTACAAGAACCCGTTGTAACGGGCCTCGTGGCAGAGGGGGCATGGCAACAGGCGGTTCAGGGGCACTGGAGCGTGAACTTTGAGCCTGCCTATCGGGGCGCGGGCAGGTATCGCATTCCATTGGTGGTGATGATTGCGGCGAATCCGAGGCAGTTTGTAAAACGGAACGGGGAACCACCTACGCCCGACCGCATCCGAGACAAGGTGAAAATGGCACTGGTGCAAAGGCGACAGGGCTTTTGCGAGGGCGTGGTGACTTATGCCCTGCCCAAAGTACCCGATGACGAGATCTTCAGGACTGTCCGACGGCTTTTTCTGAAGGCGAGTACCTCTCGCAGTGCAGACTTTGACGGCAATGGGAAAATAGGATTTGAAGATTTTATCCTGTTCGCCGAGGCTTATGGGAAAGTGGTGGGCGAATATGCGACCGTATTCGCCCCTTTTGACCTGGACTTGGACGGGCAGGTGGGATTTGGCGATTTTTTGATTTTTGTGCGAGTCTTTGGCACGCCATAAGTTTAAGGAGAAATCGCGATGGCAGGCAAACAGCGTTGTGTGTTCTATACCCCCGAAGAGATGGACAACGCGCGGCGGAATATCGCGCGCTACGACTGGGCGCGGGCCGAGCGAGACGCGGTGATCGAGACCTGCGCGACCTGGATGGCGAGAAGCGATGAGGAAGTCTGGCAATTGGTCACGGGACAGTCCATACCGAGGGGGATCCACGTCAATGCGGATCTCGGCTGTCCCTCGTGCGGACGCGATGTCTATGCGTTTGGAAACTACCCGTGGAATGTGTCGCTGGCGCGGCCCTGGAAACTGGAATGCCCGTCGTGTGGAGAGGTCTGGCCGAAGAACGATTTTGACGCATTTCACAGAAGTGGCTTGGGGCCGCGCGGGGTCTTTGACCGTGGGCTGGCCGACGAATCCCTGCTGTTCAATGCCGAACGCGCGGGTCGCGACGAACCACTGCGAAATTTTGCAGTGGATGATGGCATGGGGTGGATCGACGCGGAGGGAAACCGCTGGTGGTTCGCAGCCTACTACAGCCATTATTGCACATGGACGGCACTGCCCGAGGCGGCACTAGCACTTGGCAAGGCGTATCTCTACACGGGCGATGCGGCGTATGCCCACAAAGGGGCCGTGATTCTGGACCGCATTGCAGACGTGTATCCCGAAATGGATTTGACGCCCTATTCAGATCTGGGGATTTACAATTCCGATGGAGGAACCGGCCTGGGGCGCATCAAAGGCTGCATCTGGGAAAACGGGATGGCAGAGGCTTTGTCGCTGGCCTACGACATGATTTACGAGGGAATGGCAGACGACGAGGCGTTGGTCAAATTTTTATCGGAGAAGGCAAGGACCTGGCAGATTGCACAGCCCAAGTCGAGCATTGCCCATATCCGCGAGAACATCGAACAGGGGTTGCTGAGAGAGTTTATTATTTCGTGTCGAGATCGGCGCATCCGGGGCAACGAGGGGATGACGCAAACCGCGATGGCGACAGCAGCAGCGGTGTTGGACGACCCAGAGGAAACGCCCAAGGCATTGGACTGGCTTTTTGATCCTGGGGAATCGCGGGGCACGGGTGGCGGGCACATCCCGGCGACCTTGATCGGAGAAGTGGATCGAGACGGGGTGGGCAACGAGGCAGCACCGGGCTATTGCTTCGGATGGATGGCCGCATTTGCCCGCTGTGCATGGGTGCTGGATCGGTGTCGCAAATATCGGGACTGTGATTTGTATCGGGACTATCCCCGCCTCAAGCGGATGTTCGGCGCGCCCTATCGCCTCACCGCGCTGGATCGATATACCCCCCACATCGGAGACACGGGCAATACGGGCGGCGCGGGGATGGTGAACGTGGATATGAAAACCGTTCTCGACGCTTTTGTTCGCATTGGCGACCCCGGCCTCGCCCGCTTGGCCTACAAATTGAACGGCGACCGCGTGGATGGGTTGCATACCTCTATTTTTGATGCCGAACCCGAGGCGGTTCAAGAGGCCGTGCACGAGGTCGTTGAGCGGCGGGGCGAATTGCAACTCACGAGCGAAAATCTCAATGGATATGGGTTGACCGTGTTTCGGCACGGCACCGAGGACGATCAGCGCGCAGCATGGCTGTATTACGGGCGCAACGGTGGCCACGGTCACAAGGATCGGTTGAATTTTGGGATGTATTACCGGGGCATGGACGTGTTGCCGGATTTGGGGTATCCGGAATATGCCGACAACAAGTGGCCCAAGCGAGCGGGCTGGACCACGAATACGATTTCGCACAATACGGTGATGGTCAACCGGCAACAGCAGGAAGTGAACTGGGTGGGGCACTGCCAGTTTTTTGCATCCTCTGAGGGCGTGGGCGTTGTCGAAGTTTCTTCCCCCGAAGTGTATCCCGATGTGCGCGATTACCGGCGGACGCTGGCGATGGTGGATGTGTCGAAGACCGCGTCTTATCTGGTCGATTTTTTTCGCGTGGATGGCGGAGGCGACCACGTGATGAGTTTCCACGCCGGGGAAGGCGATGTGACCACAGGGGGCATTGATCTGATCCGGCAACGGGAGGGGACGTATGCGGGCGAAGCCATTTCTTTTGGCACACACTACGACGGCCCAAACGACGGACGCTATCGGGGCAGTGGGTTTGCCTATCTCTATGGGGTTGACCGCGCCATTGATCCGGCGCCGGGTTGGTGGGCAGACTGGCATCTGGTGGATACGTGGAATACCCAGATTGGAGAAAAGCCGCTGCATCTGCGCTATCATGTCTTGTCACCTGTGGAAGACGCGGCACTGGCATGGGGCGATCCGCCGCAAAACAAGCCGGGCAATCCCCGACGCATTCGCTATGTGCTGTTGCACAATTCCGGGTCAGACTCGCAGAGCTTGTTTGCGTCCATTGCAGAGCCTTTCACCGAGGGGCAACCGCATCTAACAGATGTTGCCCGCATGGATCTGGGGTTGGACAAAGGCGATTTGACGGCTGCGGCGATACGGGCCGTTGCCAATACGGGCCGGGCAGATCGGATTTTGTCATCAGATGATCCAAACCGCGCATTTGACTTGGGAGAAGGTGTGGGAGCGGCGGGGCGGTTTGCGGTGATCTCTCAGACTGATGACGGTCAACTATCCATTTTTCTGGTGGGGGGAACGCATGTCAATACCCCGCTCGGAACTCTGCGGGTGAACGCGCCGCTTTATCGCGGCGCAATAACGGACTTGCACCGGGATGAGACCGGGCCGGCCTGGGTCGAGGTTGCAGGAGACCTGCCGCCGGACGAACGACTCGTCGGGGCCCAACTCCGGGTCCTAAATGACGGGATTCGAGATGCGTGTTACGCGGTGTCCGATATATCGCCCGTGGGCAAAGGCAAGGTGCGCGTGGAAGTGGGGGACACCTCCTTTATCCGCGGGCTTCAGTCTGGCGAGGATTACGGAAAGGGATTTGTATATAATTTTTCCCCAGGCGATCCGTGCGAGATAGAAAATATTGTTCACCTTCGCGTTGTCAATGGAAAGCCCGAAACCGTGCGCTCAACCGTTGATTTTCAGTGGATAAAGGCGTGAGACGCAAGATGTGAGACAGGAGAAGGCCGCCCAACCGCCCAACCCCATGTAGGGGCAACCCTTGTGGTTGCCCAAGCAGTCCATGTAGGGCCAACCCCAAGTAGTTCCTTCCCCTTCCAGGGTCAAGACGGTTGCCCAATCAGCATTTCAAGATACAAGATGTGATGTGAGAGAGGATAGATGGCCCTCTCGCGTCTGGGGCGTTTGAGGGTGAAGGAGACGGGGGGCAGCGCGCGGGGCACAACGTCAGTAACGCAGATCCCTGATCCCTGAAAACTGATACAGGAGGAAGACATGGTCGCCATGACCGATACCACAGACCGACGGCATCCCGAACTTCCGGACGCCGAAAACGAGATGAGCCGCCGCTATCTTCGGATGATCGAACGGTGGATTCCAACCGGTGTCGCGCATTTTTCCGACTGGCCCGACCGGCCCAACTGTGGGCATTTTTTTGGCGGGTGTCACTGGTATGGGATCGAGACCATCAGTTGTGCAGAGACCTTTGCCTATGCCAGCACATCGCCCGAATACGACGGGGCATCTACGGACGTGTCCCGCGACGCCCTGCGGGAGATGGCAATTCAGGGGGTGCGGTATTTGTGTTTTACGCACGATACGGGCCCCGAAGACTGCGTGCGCCCCCAAAGAGGACTGGGCCGTGCGGAAAATTGCGGCACCAAGTGGGGCGAGCGTGGGCAGGGCTTTTTCCGCGAAAGCCAATGCGGCAGCACGGTTGCAGGGTTGGCGCGCATCTGTTTGCTGCTGCGGGAATGGATGGACGAAGAAACGTGGATGATGGTCGCCCGGGTGCATGAAGACTACGCCGGGCGGTTCGGCGGCATGGTGCCCAAAAGCGGGGTGTACACGGATACGCAGATGGAAGAAAATGCGTGGACTTCTCACGGGCTTGCGTCTTGTTTGCTCTTTTTGTCTGGGCACGAGGATGCTGCAGACTGGGAGGCAACGCTTCGCCGGTGGATGTTTTCCACCTGTGCTACGCCCCAAGATACCAAAGACTTCGGGCGGGTGGGCGGCGAAACGGCCCGAGCCCTGACCGGGAAAATTTTTACCGCGTTGCCCGATTATCTCGCGGAAAACCACGGGATGGTGCATCCCAGTTATACGGCTTCGGGCATTTCGCCGCTGATGAGTGTGGGCTGTTTGTATCGGCTTTGGGGACGCGAGTTGCCCCCGGAACTCTTCTGGAATAAGCGGCGGATATACGAGAATCTGAAGGTCCTGACCGATGGCGGCGGGTATGCTCAGGCCGTTCAGGGTATGGATTGGCATTATTTGAATATTTTTGCGAGCACTGCCGCGCACGCGATTGCCGCGGTGTTTTTCGACGATGCAGATGCCGCGGCACTAGAACGCCTGGGGCTGGAAAATGCCGAGCGTCGTCAGCGAGGAAATGGGGGGCGGATGTACGACGCGGACCTCGCACGGCGCGCGCGCGATCAGCAAGATCCGATGATTATGCGAGAGGTCTCAATTTCGGGCGCGGCCGGCCTGTATCTCTTGCATCGCTTATTTGGGCCGGGCCCATCGCCCGCGCGGCGCGCGGAAATGGAAGCCCGGCTGTCGGGCGTGCGCCACTTTCCCCACGCGGGGTTTGTACACCACAGGCATTCGCACGGACAGACTTCTTTTGCCTGGCGCAATTCGATTATGGCTCTGCCCCTCACGCGAGAGGGGATTTACACGATCTCCCCGTGTTCAGACACATGGCTCGGCACGCCCGTTGTGCGAGACCGCCCCGACAGCCACCGCCTCAAAACGATACGCGTTGCCGAATACGACGACAGCTTTGCCGCCGCGCTGGCGATAGACCGCTGCCAGGAATCCCTGCGCCAACAGGTGCTCTTTGCCAGCCTGCCGGACGGGCGCGCGCTGTCTTTCGAAAAGTTCATTGCGATGGAAGACCTGGTGCTGGAAGAATTGAATCAGGGATTTCTGCGGATTACAAACGAGCATTTTTCGCAACTGGCACCCAACTGCCGAGGGGCGCGCACACTGTATCGCGCCGAGGGCGAGACCCGATACGCGGGTTGGCACGGGGAGTCCGAAGCAGAAGATGTGATCGACCGCTTGGGCCATCCGTCGTGGCTCAATGTGGATGACCGCTTGGGCATTCGATTTGCCGGCGATGGCGAGGCTATCTATCACAATCGGCACTTTTTTAGTCCCTATCGGGCCATTGCCGATGATCTCACACTTTCTCGATTCAAAGGCGAAAAATCGCTTCGCGCGGGCGAAGCGGCGGGCCGTCTCGCCGCGCTATTGCTGCCCGAACAGACTGCGGCCAACACGCCCGATGCCGTCTTCGAGGTTCTGTTTGGCACAGAGGATGGCGTTGGTCTGCTGTCCGAGGGATTTTTGGCGGCTGCAAATTTTGGGCGCGAACACCGGATGTGTACTTTTCGCGCGGCCAGGCCCGAACAGGTGCCCGTTTTTCCCGGTGCTGTGCTCGAAACGCATGGCGACCACATGCATTATCGCGTGCCCATCGGTGGTGAATCTGCCTGTCTGCTCCGCGCGGTTCAAATGTTGAACATAACCGGCGACGCGCGGGTAGATGCCATTCCCGACGGAGCACTGTACATTTCCAGTTCGGAGCGCGCAGAGGTGACTATTGTACAGAGAGACATGCCCGCGCGGACGCATACAGTTGGTCGGGGACAATCCAAGCGCATTGCATGAAGGAGGCAGAATGCAGGGCAAAATCGCAATCAGGCCGCGTTACTATCGCTGGCACGTAGATCCGGGAGTGACTTGGACCGAGGCGAATACGGGGTATGCCCATCTCGATTGGGAAATTCCGATGGCGCGGACAGCTTTGGTGCTGGTCGATGTATGGTCTCATCACTACCTGAAGGATACGGAAGCTCGGTCAGAGGAGATCGTGTGCCACAAGATCGCGCCCTTGCTCAACGCGTGTCGAAACGCGGGGATGCCGATAGTTCACGCCCCATCGCCTCGCTTGGCCGAAGGTCATCCGTCATGGGTAAAACGCATTGGGGAAGATGAGGTGTCTGCCGATGGCAGAGATGATTGGCCTCCTCGCGCGTTTCTCGAAAAATCGGAGGAATTTGAGGAATATGCGCGGCCTTTGGAGCCGCGCGAGGAAGAATTGCGCGAGATCCGCGCACGGCTTGATATACACCCCATGGTGCAGGTGAAAGCCCGTGAGGCCGTCATTGCCACTGGAGAGGAACTCCACCGCTGGTGCAAACAGCGGGGCGTTCTCTTCCTCTTTTTTCTCGGCTTCAATACCAATGCCTGCATTTTGATGAGAGACTACGGAACCCTCTCAATGGGTCGCCGCGGGTATGACGTGATCTTGCTGCGGGACTGCACCACCGGGATGGAGTCTTTTGAGACGCGCGAAAGTCTCGGGCAGACGCGAGGCGCAGTGCTCTTTTTGGAGATGTTCGGCCACTATTCTTTGACATCAGAGGACCTGATCGCGGGATTGCCGGGGTGAATTTACGCCATTTGTGGGAACGGATATGTTATCGTTTGCAGATTTTGCCGTCATCTTCCTCTATGCCCTGCTGATGGCTTGGGTGGGCGGCGTCGCCAATCGAAAATCTCGGGATGTGGATGCCTATTTTGCGGCCGGACACACCCTGCCGTGGTGGATGGCAGCCATTTCTCACCACGTCTCTGGATACAGTGCCGTGGTCTTTGTGGGCTTTGCCGGGCGGGCGGTCATCGCGGGATTCAGCATGTGGACGCTGTTTTCCCTGTCGTGTTTTATTGCCATGATGATCGGCTGCTGCGTTTGGGCACCCCGCTGGTCTCGTCTCAAGGTGCTAACGCCCGTGGAATACCTCGAAGCGCGATACGGCAATTCCGTGCGTTTTTTGGTGGCACTTTCGGGTATCGGCATCAAATTTGTGGATTTGGGGATCAAGCTCTACGCGATTTCCGTGGTGGTGCAAACGGTTACGGGTTGGGCGGTGTTGCCCGTTGTGCTGGTGGCAGGGGGGATCACTGTGGGCTATGTGCTTTTGGGTGGGCTGTGGGCGGCAGTGTTGACCGATTTGATCCAGTTTGTAGTACAACTGACCATCAGTTTGATTGTGCTGTTTCTCGTGCTCGACAACGTGGGGGGCTGGTACGGCTTATGGGAGCGATTGCCCGCTGAGCGCGGCGCGTTTTTCAATGCAGAAGCGGGCATTGGGGCGGACTTCTGGCTGGTTTATCTCGTGGTGGTGATTTTCAGTTATAACGGGGCCACCTGGGGTTTGGCACAGCGTTTTATTTCCGTATCCGATCCGCGAGACACGCAGAAAGCCGCGTTGCTTTCGGGATTTCTCTACCTGTTGTATCCCGTTGTGATTTTCGTTCCGGCCTGGGCCGCGCCTTTGTTGCTCACTGAATATTTCGATCCGATTTCTCTCGCGCCTCTGCCCGGGTTCGATCTCCAGCAAACTTACGTATTGATGGCCCAACGCACGCTTTCCGGGCTAATGCCCGGGTTGATCGGCCTCTTGATCTGTTCGATGTTTGCAGCGACCATGTCGATGATTGACAGCGATCTCAATGCCTTGGCCGCCGTGTTTACAAAAGATGTCTATCAGCGCAATACCCAGCGCGAATGGACACCGCGCGCACTGTTTCGGGCGGGAAAAATTGTCACATTGATTTTCGGGTTGGCGGTGATTGTCACAGGAGTTGTGATCGCGGAAAGCAAAGGCGCGGAAAAAGTCTTCACGGCAACCGTCCAAGTTTTTGGAGCACTTCTGTCTCCCATTGCGATTCCATTGATGTTGGGCATGCTGTTTCGAAAGCCGACTGCTCGGGGCGCGGTGTTGGCCCTGCTGGGCGGGTTGCTGACCTATGGTATCTTGGTGCAAATAACAAATAACTTTGCGATTTATACCGGGGGCGAAATTCTGGTCGGCTTGTGTTTGTATTTTGGCGAGGGATGGATCGGGAAGCGCGCCTTGGCCAAAGAAGAAGAGGTGGAATATTTGTTTGGCAAGTTGACTTCCTGAGTGGTCTTTCAAATAAGCGTATTTGCAACAAACTGTCACTACCGAGGGGTTGTCGCGACGCAGCGACGCAAGTTTCCCGTGGGCGGTTGGTCGATCCGCTTTGGGTCGTGTGACCGAGGAGAGGAACACCACCGAATGCCTTGGGCTTCACGGCTTTCGCCCTGGATTGAGTAAGTTGATAGCGGATAGCTTCTCGTTTTACAAGGAGTTCACTTTGTCAGATACCACCAAAATAGTTCGCAGTGCATGCCTTGAACAGTTGCGTTCGCGCAAAGCCGAAGATATCGTCGTGATCGATCTGCGCCAAACAGCCGATTTTGTCGATTACTTTATTATTTGCACGGGGACTTCCGACGTGCATGTTCGCGCCTTAGCCGACGCGGTCATCGAGGGTCTCAAGGCCGAAGGGCATCAACCCTATCACGTCGAAGGGTATGATATGCGAAAATGGGTGCTGATCGACTTTGTCGATATCATTGTACACATTTTTCAAGAAGACTCGCGCCAGTTTTACGGCTTGGAACGCCTGTGGCGCATCGCGCCGATAGCGCGCGTTGAAGACGATGTATTGATAAACACTTGACCTGCGATTCGCGACCATTGGAGATGTTATGCCCGTTCCAACCATCACCTGGGAAAATGATGCTTTGCGGCTGATTGATCAGACCTTATTGCCCGAAGCATACAAATTCATCGTTTGTCGGGATGTCGATGAGGTGGCCGAAGCCATTGTCAGCTTGAGAGTGCGCGGCGCGCCTGCAATTGGCGTGGCAGCCGCTTATGGGGTCGTCATTGCAGCGCAAGAAGCGATTGATCGGAATGCCGATTTTGATAGGTATGTCGCAAAAGGCATTCAAAAACTCGCGCAGACGCGCCCTACAGCCGTCAACCTCTTTTGGGCACTCGAGCGCCAAGAAAAGGTCCTCGCCAGAACAGCCGACTGTTCACCCGCTGAAAAACGAGATCGCTTGCTCAAAGAAGCCCATGAAATTTTTGAAGACGACAAGCGGATATGCCGGCAAATCGGTCGCAATGGCGCGTCCTTGCTGGCTTCAAAGGCCACGGTGCTGACCCACTGCAATGCCGGCGGATTGGCCACGGCGGATTACGGCACGGCCTTAGCCGTGGTCTATGCCGCGGTTGAAGCGGGCAAACAAGTCGCTGTTTACGCGGACGAAACCCGTCCACTCTTACAGGGTTCGCGCTTGACCGCATGGGAATTGAACCAAAGCGATATTGACGTCACTGTTATCTGCGACAGCATGGCCGCCGCGGTGTTGCGCGATAAAAATATCGACAGTATCGTGGTCGGCGCGGACCGCATTGCCAAAAACGGAGATGTCGCCAACAAAATCGGCACCTATGGTCTGGCTGTTTTGGCCAAAGCGCATCAGGTGCCTTTTTATGTGGCTGCCCCGCTATCTACGATTGACATGAAACGCGATAGCGGGGCGCAAATTCCAATTGAAGAGCGCGAGACAGAAGAAATCACGCGCGGCATGGGCCGCCAAATCGCGCCCAATGGCATCCGCGTGTACAATCCCGCGTTTGACATTACCCCCAACCACCTCGTCACGGCGATCATCACGGAAAAAGGCGTGGCAAAGGGCAATTACGCAGAAATATTTGAACGGTGGTTTGGCTAAACCCCTGATTTATCACAAATTGATTGACAAATTTTACCGGCATGCTTAAAGTGTGAAAGGCTATCAGGTACTGCCCTTTAGCCCCTCCCATCCCCCAAAGCATGTGTTGCCTCCAGATCCCTGCCCGCTAAAAATCGTTGTCGACAGGACGCGCGAAAAAAGAAGTGCAAACGCGAGCGCGTGTCCAATTCGGACGCGACGATGTTGTGATCAATTTTGAATCTCTCGCCCATAAGGTGCGCGTTGGCAATTGCCAAACGCGCGAAGATGTGAAAAAATTTCTCGATGAGGAAAAAAAGGCTATGAAACGACATTTATCGCACAGGCAAAATCTGCCCAATAACATCAAAACTTCCCCGCGACATAATCTGTGTCTAATCGCGGCCATGATTTTAGGAGGGTGCGCCACCACGCGCGCGCCTCTTGTTCCCGCGCCCATATCTGAAGTGGCCGAAACAGTCATGCAAAAAAAAGTCACAACAGAGACAAAACCAAAACCCACTCGGGATCGCCTCTATAACCTGCTTCAAAACGCCGCTATCGAACGCCGGCCCCAGCGCGTGCGCGCCCTGCTCGATACGGCCGCTCACATCTTGCGCCAGCACTTTGTTGCCGAACCCGAAACAGCCCCAAAATTGGCCTCGCTGACGCGCTTCACGCTCGAGCATTATCACGCGATCTTGCCCCGCACGCCCATATCTGTGCATGCACCTTTGGCAACCCTGCTCAATGCGCTTCCCAAATCTGTAGCTGCTGATTTGTCGCCCCATCCGCACTATCGAGAACTCAAAATGAGAACGCTGGCCGGGCGGGCCGATATACCCATTGACCTCACGCCCGAAGTCAGGGCTTACATCCACTTTTTTTGTACAGAAGGGCGCGAGTTTTTTGGTCGCAGCCTGTCTCGCTCCACCGCGTATTTGCCCATGATCCAGATGGCTTTCCGCAAACATGGTCTGCCCCAAGACCTCGCGTACAAAGCCCTCGTCGAAAGCGGATTTAACCCCCGCGCGCGCTCGCGCGCAAATGCCTTGGGCATGTGGCAATTTATGTACCGCACCGGCTTGCTCTATGGCCTGCGGCGCAGTACTTATGTCGACGATCGCATGGAACCCGAAAAAGCCACGTGGGCCGCTGCGCGACATCTCACGCATCTTTACCAGTACTTTGGAGATTGGCGTTTGGTCATCGCGGCCTACAACTGCGGGCAGGGCCGCTTGGATCGCGCCATTGCAAAATCCAAAACCCGAGATTTTTGGAAAATTGACGCGTTGCCCAGAGAAACCCGCAATCACCTGCCCAAATTTATGGCTGCTGTCGTCATAGCCAAAGACCCCGCATTTTTCGGCTTTGAAGATGTTGTCTATCAGCCTCCTCTATCTTATGACAAAGTCGCGGTGACCGAACCCGTGGACCTGCGTTTGGCGGCAGAATGCGCGGGCACCACATATACTTGGATACGACAGCTCAACCCCCAACTGCGCCGCGCATATACACCGGCCGCAACGCGACGAACCGCTTATGCTTTGCGCGTGCCCAAGGGCACAGGCGCGAAATTTAGAGCCAATTATGCCCAAGTACCCGCGCACAAAAAAATTCAGATGGTCGATTATGTGGTCAAACGCGGCGACACCATTTCGGGGATTGCGTACCGCGTGGGGGTGTCGCAAACAGCACTCCAAGAAGCCAACGGCATTACCAATCCGCGCCGTCTGCAAATCGGGCAAAAAATCAGCATTCCACTGTATCCGGGCGCGCGACTCTTGGCTGATGCAGGCAGGCAAAGAAAAAATAAAAATATTGATCGCATGCCCGATCCCAAACACTATCGTCAGGTCAATGTCACGGTACGCGCCGGCGATACCCTGTGGCACATCGCCAAACGCGAGGGTCTCACGGTCTCACACCTGCGCGCGTGGAACGATCTCAATACCACTCTCCCCATTCATCCGGGTGACCGTCTCACCTTGTGGTTGCCCAAAGATGGCGCATCGGATTCTCCCATCTTTTACACGGTGCGCGCCGGCGATACCCTGTGGGAAATTGCGCGCGTTTTTGATACCAGTGTTGAAGCCCTACAATCCTGGAATAGCATTCAAAGTCCGTCGCGCTTGCGCCCCGGCAGGCGCATTCGCGTCAGGGAAATTGCAGAATAAAAGGCTGGCCCTGCTCCGCCGCCTCGCCGCCCAAGCGGTCAGCGGTTAGCCCGCCTTGCTCCCAACCACCAACCGGCCCTTTGCCTTGTCAATTGGGGTGGAGATGTGGGGGATGAAAGCTGACTGCTGAAAGCCGATTGCTTATGATCATCGCCCGCAATATTCTGCTCATTTTTTTGGCTCTGCTTTTCCAGGCATCCTGGGTTGACACCTTTGCCATTTATGGTATTGTGCCAGATCTCGTCATCATGGTGCTGGTTTTTATCGCCCTCAGCCGGGGGCAAATTGAAGCGACGGCACTGGGTTTTGTATCGGGTTTGCTCATCGACATATACGACCCCGGCGCGCGTTTGGGCATCAATGCCTTGGGCAACAGCCTGATTGGTTTTGGCGTGGGATACAGCCGCGTGGGCATTGTCGCAGAAACCCCGCAAGTACAGGCTGTCCTTCTGTTTGCTGCAACACTGTTACACGATGTCATTTTTTTTCTCTTTACTTCAGACCCGATCAAAATTTTGAGCATTGGGTTGGGCACCAGTCTTTACACCGCCGCGTTGGGCGTGGCATTATCGTTTGTTTTTACCCGCGTCCGCAGAACGGAACCCCATGCAGAATGACTTCACACACAGCGACATTCGAGAACGTCGGATGTACATCCTTTTCGGCGCGATCGCGTTTCTCTTTGGCGTCTTGGGCATTCGCCTGTATATGCTGCAAATTGCCGGATGGGAACGGTATCGCATCCAGTCGGAAAAAAATACCATGCAGTCCGTCATCATCCAGGCCAATCGCGGCCTGATCCGCGACCGCAATGGCGTCATTTTGGTCGATAACAGCCCGTCTTACACCATCTCTGTGATCCCCCCGCGCTTTTTGCCCAATATTGAAGAAGACGAATGCAATGGACTCATTGAACACCTCGGGCAAATTGTAGATTTGCCCTGTGAAACCATCGCAGAAAAACTGAGATCGCGCAATCGGCATTTTTACGATCCGGTCAAGCTCAAATTCGACGTGGATTTTGAAGCCGTTTCCATTGTCGAAGAAAATCGCTATGATTTACCAGGTGTAGAAATCCAAATTGAAGCCCGACGGGGCTATCCCATCTTTGACCATCCATCCGCCGCGTTGTCGAAGCCCTTTCCCCTAGCACCTCATATCTTGGGCTATGTGGGGCTGATCGACGCGTCGCAATATCTCCACTTGAAAACCCTGGGATATCGCTATGACAATCAGATTGGAAAACGCGGTATTGAGCGTCTCTTTGAAGACCGAATGCGGGGGCAAGAGGGCATCAAATATATCGAAGTAAATGCCAAGGGGCGCGAAGTGGGCAGTTTTCCCGAAAAAACAGCCCTTCCGATTCCCGGCGAAGATATATGGCTTACGCTCGATTGGCGCGTACAGCAGGCTGCTGAGCGCGCGTTTGCCGACAGCATGCGCGGCAGTCTAGTGGCGATGCACCCGCAGTCGGGCGAAGTCCTCGCCATAGTCAGCAAACCCGGTTTTCACCCGCGTTCTATTCGCGACCCCAAAGCATGGCGTCTCTTGCAAGTCGATCCATCCAAACCCCTGCTCAACCGCAGCCTTCAGGGCGAATATCCCCCCGCTTCGACTTTCAAAATGATCACCTCAATTGCCGCGTTAGACATGGGCCTTCTCGAAGCCGAGGACTATCGCTTTAGACCGTGCAGGGGGGGCATGGTTTTTGGCAATCGCAGGTTTGGATGTCACGACAGAAGAGGCTGTGGAAAAATCAATTTGCGCGAGGCCCTCGTAAAATCGTGTGATGTATTTTTTTATCAACTCGGTCTCGAAGTCGGCATTGAAAACTGGCATCGATATGCACACATGTTTGGATTTGGCGAACCGACAAACATCGACATCGCGAGAGACAGTGGTGAAGCGCGCGGTCTGCTGCCCGACCGCACCTATTACGAACAACGGCGCGGCGCGTGGACAAGGGGCAACATGCTCAACCTGACCATTGGGCAAGGGGAACTCTTGGCAACTCCCATTCAGATGGCGCGTTATACGAGTGCGCTGGCAACAGGGCAACTGCCCACGCCTTATGTGATCAAAGGCACAAAGAGCCAAACCGCGTCGCTTTCCATTTCAGCATCGGTCATCAAAACCGTGCAAAGCATGATGCGGGATGTGGTCAACAGCCCGCGCGGCACGGGCCGGGCCGCGCGTTTACTCGATATCGAAGTTGCGGGAAAAACCGGCACCGCGCAAAATCCCCACGGCGAAGACCACGCGTGGTTTGTGGCATTCGCGCCGGTTGAAAACCCGCGCATTGCCGTTGCCGTCATTGTTGAAAACCGCGGCGCGGGTAGCAGAATTGCCGCGCCCATTGCCAAAAAAACGCTCGCAGCCTATTTTGAATACGTTGCGCCACAGCCCACTGATGGATGGGTTGTCGATAACAAAACGGCATCTGCTCACCTTTCGAGGTAGTTGTGAACCTTTCTCGATTTGTCCGGCGCGATCTCGATATTGGCCTCGTCGCTGCGATATGCGCGGGCATTGGGGTGGGCATCACCACGATCTACAGTGCCAGTTACAATTGGGACTCTGGCCTGGCCGGCAATATTTATGAAAAGCAGATAATTTGGGCGCTGATCGGATTTGTTGCCATGGGCATCACACTGATTATTCCCATCAAAGTCTTTTATGCGTTTGCCCATATCTTCTACGGCCTGGCGGTTGTACTTTTGATACTGGTACTCGAAGTGGGCGACCAGCGCTGGTTCGACATTGGCCCCCTGCACATCCAACCCTCCGAATTGTCCAAGATAGCGACTGTCTTGGTGATCGCACGCTTTTTGGCCTATCGCAACCGCGACCTGACTCGCGCGCGCGCCTTTGTCCCGCCACTGTTTCTCGCCCTCTTGCCCACCCTACTCGTTTTTAAGCAACCCGATCTGGGCACGGCCCTGGTTTTTAGTGCTGTGATCCTGCCCATGTTCTTTTGGGCTGGTACTAGACCCCTGCATTTGTTTTTTTTCTTGTCTCCCGTCCTCACCCTCGTCTGCGCCTTTCATCCCTGGACCCTGGCTCCGCTGCTGCTCGTGCTCATCGGCAGCCTGTTCTTTGAGCACCCCCGCTTGTTCACCGCAAGCGTCTTGCTGTTGGTCAACCTCGCAGTGGCGATCTGCGCGCCTTATGTGTGGGAAAACAAACTGCACAACTACCAAAAACGCCGTATTCTCACCTTTCTCAACCCGGATATGGACAAACTCGGCGCGGGTTACCAGGTCATTCAGTCCAAAATTGCCATTGGATCTGGCGGCCTCAAGGGCAAGGGATTTTTGGAAGGCACGCAGACCAAACTCGCGTTTTTGCCCGAACAACACACCGACTTTATTTTTGCCGTTGTGTGCGAAGAATTTGGGTTTATCGGTGCTTTTTTTGTTTTGGCCTTGTTTATGTTTATTTTGTGGCGCGCCCTATCTATTGCCTTACAGGCCAAAAGTCGCTTTTCGAGTTTGGTCGCTATTGGTCTGGCGAGCATTCTGTTCTTTCACATTTTTGTCAACATCGGCATGACCATCGGCATCATGCCCGTCACGGGCCTGCCTTTGCCTTTTTTGAGCTATGGCGGTTCTACTCTCATCATGAATATGGTGCTCTGCGGTCTGTTGCTCAATATTTATGCCAACAGGTATGATGATTATTAGGGGGAAACGCGCGCAATGGATTTTGATCGATTCATCGCACATATTCGCAGCGACTACGGGTATGCCGGTCAGGTTGTCCACGTCGAAACCAGGCCGCTGCAAGACGCCCAATTTGCCGGCGATGACTGTGCGTTGCATCCCGCGATCTCCGATGCCTTGAAACAACAGGGTATTGATCGGCTCTATACGCATCAAGCCGATGCCCTATCCGCGCTGAGGCGAGGGGAAGGCGTGGTGGTGGTGACGGCAACCGCGAGTGGCAAGACCCTGTGTTATCAGATTCCGACGCTGGAAGCCCTGCTGACCGACCCGCAAGCCACCGCGCTGTATCTCTTTCCGACCAAGGCATTGGCACAGGATCAAGCGCGCGGCCTGGCGCGCTTTGGCGAATTGAACGAACAATTAAAATTTCCCCTGGGCACTTACGATGGGGATACATCGCCCAACCTACGCAGGACCCTGCGCGAAGCGGGTCGGGTGATTTTGAGCAATCCCGATATGGTGCATCAGGGTGTGTTGCCCAATCACCCGCGTTGGGCGCGTTTTTTTTCGCGTCTGCGCTATGTGGTGTTGGATGAAATCCACACGTATCGGGGCGTATTTGGCTCGCATGTGAGCAATGTACTGCGGCGCATGATGCGGATTTGTACGCACTATGGGGCGTGTCCGCAGTTTGTCTGTTGCTCGGCAACAATAGCAAATCCCAAAGAACACGCCGAAGCCTTGACGGGACGGCCCATGTCTTTGATCGATCGGGATGGGTCGCCGCGGGGCAAACGCCTGTTCGCGTTCTGGAATCCGCCTTTTCTCGAAGGCACGACGAGTGATCGGCGCAGTTCGAATACCGAGGCGCGGTGGTTGCTCGCAAGGCTCATTCACAACCGCGTGCAGACCATTGCGTTTGTGCGGGCGCGCACATCCGCAGAGGTGCTTTACCGCTATACGCAAGAAGATTTGTCGCTCGCGAATCCCGCGCTATCGCGCGCGATTCGGGCGTATCGCGGGGGGTATTTGCCTTCTGAACGGCGAGAAATTGAGCGGCAGTTGTTCGAGGAGAAGTTGTTGGGCGTGGTGAGTACCAATGCCCTGGAACTCGGCATTGATATTGGGAACCTCAATGCGGCGTTGATTGTGGGCTATCCGGGCAGTATTTCTAGCATGTGGCAGCAAGCCGGGCGAGCCGGGCGACGCTCTGGGGCGTCTCTGGTGGTTTTTGTGGCACACAACGCGCCCATCGATCAATTTTTGATGCGCGACCCGGCCTACTTTTTTGGACAATCGCCCGAACACGCCATCATCGACCCCAACAATCCGCATCTCGTCGTGGGGCATTTGCGGTGTGCGTTGCGCGAGTTGCCCGTGCGGGGCGAAGAAGGCGAAGTCATGGGCGAATTTACGGGCGCGCTACTCGAGATTTTGGCAGACGAAGGGATAGCGCGCCAGATCAATGGGCAGTGGTTTTACAGCCGCGCGGGGTATCCGGCAGCCGAGATGGGCTTGCGAAATATCAGCGATTCGACCTATACCATCATCGCCGAGACCGAAGGCGGCCCGCAAGTGATCGGTTCGCTGGATGAATTTGGCGCGTTTTTTCAGGTGCATAAGCACGCGGTCTATTTGCACAATGGGCAGACGTACTTCGTCGATCAACTCGACACAGCGCGCAAAATTGCACGCGTGAGCCAAAAGGCACTGGACTATTACACGCAGGCTGTTGAAGAGACGAGTATTGCGGTGAACAATACAGAGATGTCCGGGCCGTGGCGCGTCAGTGACGTGTGTTTTGGCGATGTTTCCGTATCTTCGCTGGTGACAATGTTTAAGAAAGTGAAGTTCGATCACCGCGACAGTATAGGCTGGGAAAATCTCGATTTGCCCGAGCGCACGCTCGATACCGCGGCCTGCTGGATTGTGCCGCCTCAGGCAGGGCTGAACAGGTGCAGGCGATATGGGCGCGTGCCGTCTGAAGGACTCAAAGGCATTGCCAATGTGGTGGGAGAAGTGCTGCCTTTGTTTGCGATGTGCGATGTTGTGGATATCGGCACAACTGTCGATAGTTCCAATACGGGCCGACCGACCGCATTTGTCTATGACCGGCATCCGGGAGGCATTGGGTTTTCGGAAAAAGCTTACGAGATGATCGAGGACGTCATGACGGCCTGTTGGATGGTTGTGTCGGAATGCGAATGCGAAGCGGGGTGTCCGTCGTGCGTGGGCGCGCCCGTGCCTTCCGTCGGCGATGGCCATGCGCGAGGGGCCATTCCCGACAAAGAAGCATCGCTCGTTTTGCTGCATGCGATGCTAAAAAAAGAACCCTATGTCCCCAAACATCCGCGCCCTGAAATATCCCTCGCGGATGGAGGCGCAGTGAAGGGTGACAGCGATGCGAAAATTCCCGTGCGGCCTTTGGCGGCAAATGTCAAGGCAAAAATTAGAAAAAAAGTGAAGGGATTTAAGCGATGAGCATGGAAACGCGTCTAAAAAATTATCTGGAAACCTGGGTGCCTCGCATCGACGAGGAAATGTATCGGTTTCTGCCGATGGATAAAGAGCCGGTTGATTTTCTGTACGCGCCCATGCGCGATTATCCCCAACGAGGTGGCAAGCGGTTCAGGTCCGCACTGGTGATTTTGAGCATTGAAGCTTTTGGCGGAGATCCCGCTGCGGGATTGCGAACCGCGGCCGCGTTTGAACTGTTTCAGTCGTTTGCCCTCGTACACGACGATATTGAGGATGCGTCTTTGATGCGGCGCGGAAAGCCGTGTTTGCATCGCATGCACGGGATTCCACTGAGCATCAATGTGGGCGACGCGCTGTATTCCAAGGTGTTTGAAATTTTGCAGGCAAATCGCAAAATTTTGGGAGATGCAACGACGCTCGATTTGCTTGGAGAAATGATCGAGGGCGCGCAAAGGACATTTGAGGGACAAGCACTGGATATCGGTTGGATCGAGGCGGAAGTCATTCCCAATGTGCATCACTTTATCGACATGTTGCGGCGCAAAACCGGATGGTACAGCGGCCGTGGCCCCTGTACTATGGGCGCGATCATTGCGGGTGCAGACGATGAGATGAAACGGGCGATTGGCGATTTTGGCGAAGCCATCGCGGTTGCGTTTCAAATTCGCGATGATTTGCTCAATCTCGTCGTTGAAGACAGCGATGCCACCACGGCTCCGGCTATCACGTCCGGGGGCTATGGCAAAGAGCGAGGCGGGGATATCGCCGAAGGCAAGCGCACGTTGATGGTGATCGATTTGCTCAACTCGTGTACGCCGGAAGAAAGTCAAAAGGCGCGCGAAATTCTGGACCGAGATCGAGATGCCACATCGCAGGATGAAATTGAATGGATGATTGACTTGATGGGGGTTTATGGCGCGATTGAAAAGGCGCAACAGGTCTGCCAAACTCGGGCTGAATCTGCCGAAGCACGCCTCGTCCATTTGCCGCCATCAGAAGCGAGAGAAGTGCTCAGAGACATGTGTTCATTTTTGGTGGCGCGCGCGTTTTGAGAATTGAGGAGGAGTGATGAAATTTTTTATCGATACAGCCAATCTGGACGCGATCCGCGAAGCGCAGGCGATGGGTGTGCTAGATGGCGTGACGACAAACCCGTCCTTGATGTCCGAGGAAAAGGGAGAATTTGAAGACATTATTCGCGCAATTTGCGAGATTGTAGATGGTCCGGTGAGCGCGGAGGTCGTGAGTACCGATACCGCGGGCATGATCGCCGAGGCGCGCCGCAATGCGGGCATTCACGATCAGGTGGTGGTGAAAATTCCGATTACGCCGGATGGGCTCAAGGCACTCAAGGCGTGTTCGGATGACGGGATTCGCGTGAATGTGACGCTGTGCTTTTCCGCAAATCAGGCCCTGATGGCCGCCAAGGCCGGGGCGACCTATATCAGCCCGTTCATTGGCCGCTTGGATGATCTGGGACAAGATGGCATGGAACTGATTCGGACGATTCGGCAGATTTACGATAATTACGGCTTTGAAACGCAAGTGCTGGCCGCGAGTTTGCGGTCGCCCAAACACGTTGTGGAATGCGCCCTTGCCGGCGCGGATGTGGCAACACTCCCGCCCGATGTTTTGGGCAAGTTGCTCACACATCCCTTAACTGACATCGGCCTGGAACGCTTTCTCAGCGATTGGCGTGCGTGGGAAACTGCAAAAACGGATCGGGATTTGTAGGATTAAGAGATGATCGGGATTAAGGGGTAATGTAGGAATTTGAAAGAAGAGATAGAAATGCTTCTTGAGGATGGTGAGCCATATATTGATCGAGAAGCCTTCATTCGAGTTGGCAAATGAATATTCGCTTTTACATTGATCCAGAAACGGGTTTGCCTCATATTTACAACCATAATGTTGATGAGGATGATGTTGAGGAAGTATTACAGAATCCGGGCGAAGACCGATCGGGACGTGAAGACTCACGAGTCGCCATTGGTCAAACGCAAATGGGACGCTACCTGCGAGTCATTTACGTTCCAGATCCCCCCAACCCGATAGTGTCTTTGTAATTACAGCTTATGAATTGAAAGGGAACCCCTTAAGGGCATATCAACGACGCCAACGCAGGAGAGGAAGACGATGAAACAAAGCAAATTCCCCCCCAATTGGGATGACAAACGGATTCGGAAGGTCATCGCTCACTACGAGCAACAGACAGAGGATGAAGCCATTGCTGAAGACGAAGTCGCATTTGGGGGTTATTCAGCCCAAACGGTTATAGAAATCCCCCAGGAATTGATTCCTATCGTTCGTGAGCTTATTGCTAGACATTGAGAAGCTATTAAAAAAACTGATGTTATGCAGTGATTGTATCTCTTGTAACTCTCGTTGTAACCTGTTTTGCATTCGGTTATTAACGCATTCTTTTTCTACCTTGCACAAACATAACACTCGGCGCAGGTGCGGGGTCACACACCTCGTTGAACGTGGCGGGCAGGGGTTGGTGGATCACGGCTTGAATGCGCGACCTTTGCAGAGCCACCACATCGGGATGGTCCGCGGCGATATTGGTGTTCTCAGCGGGATCGGCCGCGAGGTCAAACAACTCTTCTTTTTTTGTATCATCCAAACTCACCGTATAATTCCACTGATCATCGCGCACCGATGCCCTGCCCGTTGCGGGACCGCTTGAAAAACCGGCCCACCCTATCACAACGTGATCCCGCACTGCGTCCACCTCTCCTGTCGCCAGCGGCCAGATATTTATCCCATCCACCGCACGGCACGGAATATCCAGCAAGCCCAACACAGTGGGCAACAAGTCGTGCGCCTGCACAAAACCCGAAACGCGCGCGCGTCCATCGGGATGCCGCACGATCCAGTTCAATCGCGTGTTGTACGGATGCAGGCGATCCGGTCCTTTGCCAAATTGCCCGTGATCCAGTACTTGTGTGCCGTGATCCGACATCACCATCACGATTGTATCGTCTTTCAACCCCAGATTATCCACCCGATCCAGCAGGTGCCCCACCCAGCGGTCCACCAGCGTGACTTCGCCAAAATAGAGTGCCCGTATTCGCGCCTTTTCCGCGTCGCTCAACCCATCGCCTTCTCGTCCAGCACCGGGGGTGATAAAATCCTTTCCGTCCCAATCGGGCATATACCGATCGGCATAAGCCCGAGGCGGATCCCATGGTTCGTGGGGGTCAAAGGAATCAACCCACAGGAAAAACGGCGCGTTGCCCGCGTTTTCGCTCAGCCAATCCGCCGCGCGTTGAAACACGCGCGCGCAACTGTAATCTTCCTCGCGTTGTCGAAATTTCTGGTTGAACATGTATTGCATCAGCCCGGTATGCCGGTCCCAGTTGATCGGTTCACGCACATGCGGGCGCAGTAAATGTTCAATTGCTTCCCGCGCGCCAAACCGCCAGTTGTCGCTCTCTTGTCCGCGAATAAAATCATAGGTCACGAACCCGCGCGTATAATTCATCGTGGGTTTAAACATGTGATAGGTATCCGCGGCCAACCCGGTCATATATCCATTCGCCACCAGGATTTCCGCGAGGGTATCTTGATCGGGCGGAATTTTGTGCCAACCCGGCGCGTGATGCCAGTGACCGCGACGGTCAAAATTGTAGCGCCACGGAAAGGTGCGCCGGCCGGTGAACAAACTTCGCCGCGTCTGCAACGTCGGCTGGCATTCCCCGAAAGCCCGATCAAAGATCACGGACTCCGAGGCAAACGCATCCAGATTGGGCGTCTCGACAAAACTCAGTTTCTGATTTGGGCCCACGATATCCGCGCGAAATGTATCCAGACACACGCAAATCACATTCATCACAAACCTCCAAAGTAGTAAATGAGCACCCGCAAAGCACTTGTCCGCATACCGAGGGCGGGGGCTAGCGGGTAAATTCCCAGTGGCTGTCCTCGCCCAACAGCAGGCGACGCCTGAGATCTTTGTCGCTATATGTCATTGTCGCGACCGCCTTCTTCTTTTGTCCAGCCCAGATACTGCGCCCAGGTGCCGCCGGTCGGATGTTTTTCGATTATCTGTTGCACACGGTGGTGGGCGCGGTCGTGCGCTGCAAACAAATCGTCGAGGGATTTGCCCCGCGCACAACGGACGAAATACAAGACGAAAATGAACAAAATCAGATAGAGGCTCGCACCAAAGAGTACCATCGCGCCCCTCCGTTAGAAGATATGCTTAAACCAGAAGATACGACCGAATCTATTCCCTGCAAAGTAAAAGTCAGCCTTCCCATCGTTGTGGTATTGGGCGCGATAGGACCGCGCCCGCGCGGCCTTCTCGCCTCCATCCCAAGGCAGTCAAAGTGCTTGTACTGAATAATCCCGCTCTGATTTCACGCTGTCTGCATGTGATACCCGTTTGCCTTCACTTGGTCCCGATTGCGTCTCGCCTTTTGCTGCCCGATAGCTGACCCCTGCAAATCAAAAATACAAACTGTGCCCCTGTCCGCGAAACCACAACGCATCGATGAGAAATGACGCCCCAGCACCCGAGAAGTGCCCCAAGACAAGACCGACAAAAAAGGGCTTTGCGCGGTTGTAGAGCAGCAAGCCGCCAAAGCGAATCACGAGCACTTTGACGGCCCAGGCCGCAAATAGCGACAACAGCGTCCACTTCACCTGTCCCACAGAAGCAATTGAAAACCCGATGGGATGCAAACGCCACCATGCAAACCGGTGGCGCGAGTAAATCAGCAAAACCGTCACGAGCGCGCCCATGCCCAAAAACGCAAAGTGACCCCACCGCAGTGTTTCTGCCGCTTTCATTTTTGCCACGACTGTATCATACGGCACCTGCCCGCCGCGCCGAAAGACCCACTCGCCAAAATTGTACGCGCCCGAAGCATAGGCCAGTTTAAGCGAAAAATAAAACGACACAATCAGGCTGAGGCCCAGGGCCAATCCAACCGCGGTGAGATACACGCCGCGCTGAAATTGCCTATCGCTGTGTACGCGGGCCGCGTTCGCGCCAAACGGCATAAAGGTGGCAATGGGATCGCACGCCCATCCATAGGACAGCGCGAGCCCGGTCATGGTTGCGCCCGTCAAATCTGCCGGGCCAACGAGGTGCATTGCAAACGCCTGCGGCACGAGTGGGCCGCGCACAAAAACCAGCCCACCTTCAATGACAATCCGCGTGAGGCCCACGTAAAGCGCGACAACCGCAAAGAGAAGCAACACTGCCACACCGGGGTGAATCCCAATGCGCGTCAACCAGAACAGAATGTAGAAAACCCCGAGCGCGATGCCGAGCAGTGCCGTGCGATAGCCCATGATTTCATCGCGGTCAGACACCCCATTGCCTTTTCCCATCGCGGTTCGCCACACCCCGCGCAAATGTTCGCGTGCAACCCAAACACCGCTCAGCACAAGGGCCGCAAACGCCCCAAACCCCTGCCATGCCAATGCCGCCGGACTGACCGAATAAACCTCTGATGTGCCAATGGTGAATCCCGTGCGGTTAAACAGAGCGACCTCAGCCATATTAAGCAGATTGAAAAACCACACGCTAAAAATCACATCCACATTCACAAAATACGCAATCCCCACCAAAGGCAACGATAGATTGGTCGAAATGCCCGGCCAGACCTGCCCGCCCGGAATGCTCAATCGGATGGCCGGAATACTCGGCCAACCCTCAAAAAAATACCCCGGCACATTCCACGCAATTTTGCCTGCGGCAATGCCAAAGCCGATCCAGAACAATCGACCGCGCATAAACTTGGGCAGAAGGCGACTGTCTTCCGCGCCATCCATCATCATTAACGGCACATCGACCAAGGGGAAATTCAACCGTTCTTTATCGACCCACTGCTTGCGAAATACGGCGATGAGACACATACAAAGCACCAGGGTTGCGACAATCACCGATCCCCACCAGAACAGGGGCATGACCCACATGCCCCATGGGATTGTCGCGCCCGGGGGCAAGCCCTCAAAAAACCACGCCACCTCGCGCCCTTCTCCGGGCACAACCCACAGGGGCACATGGTCGTGTACAAATTCGGCCCAACCATTTTCCGTTGTTGCAAAATAAAAGGGCGAAGCCGACACGGAAATCACATAGCCGGTCACCCCATAAGTCGGCACCGATACTGCGGCCAAAAGCATCATATAGACCACGCCCAATTCGTTACCCGTCAACCCTCCTTCGCGCTTCACAGCCTTCAAAATGGGGTTCAAAACCACAACCACAAAAATGAACAACGACGCCAAGCCCAACGGAAAATAATTGGTCGTCAACAGCGTCGAGCGCACAATCCACTCAGAAAACGGCGCCAACAGATTCACCGCAATGACGGCCAAAACCCCAACCGTCAATGCCTTTGGCGTCAGGATAGGCCGCTGCTCACGCGGCGATTCGGGTATTTTTAGGGGAAAGTCTCTTGTAACCACTGGCGCGTTTCTCTGGACGAATTGAGTATCACAACCTGTAGATGATCGCAATCTTCGAATAACAACGGGTAACGGCGGCGGTGTTTGCGATTGGAAGAGATTGCCCACAAGAACAGGGAATCGCGTGAAAACACATGGTGCCACGCTTCTGTATTTCCCCGCCACAACACTTCTTTGCGCCACACCCGTTTGAGGGTGCGCCGCGCGAGTTGCCAGTAAATGACGGGAAGCGAATACCGCAGCCACACCACTGTATCGGCCCGTGACCACACAATATCGCGCACCTTGCTATAATTCCCATCCACCGTCCACATATCACCTTTGAGTGCTTCTTCTGTACGCGCTCTGAAAACGCCGATATGGACCGCTGTCCAGTTTGGCCCCCAGTGTAGCGCATCCAATTCTACATGGGGCGCGTGCAGTCGTCGGGCGATCTCAGCCGCTAAGGTCGTCTTGCCCGAACCGCATGTGCCCACCACCACCACGCGGTGCCCGACGTTGGGAATCTGCTGCATCTCATCTCGCACCATACCCCTCCTGAAAGACCCCCTGGAATCCGTTTGGAAATGACGCCCCTGCCTTTTCGCCCAAAAATTTCGAAACTCTTGATGGGTCAGCCAGTCTAATCCAAAAAAGGTATCTAAACTTTTGCATTTCATAACCCACAGTTATAAGGAGACTCGCTATGACCTCGTGCCTGCTTTTCACCTGCGTTCTTGTTGCATTATTCACATTCCCGGCCCATGCCGGGGAAACGCGCGAAGAAATCGTCGAATATACCTTTGACTTTACCCCCAGCAAAACGCTCTCTGTACACGCTCGCAATGGCGGAATCGCGCTTGAGACCTGGGCGCGCGATCAGGTCTTTGTCCGCGCGGTCAAAAAAGCAAAAGCGGACAGTGAAGAAGACGCCGAAGAACTGCTCGAAATCACCACCATTGAGATTGAAGAAACAGATGGGCACCTTGAGATTCGCACCCAACATCCCGACAACATGTGGAAACTGTTTAGAAAACGGAATGTGAGCGTCAGCTACGCGATCACAGTGCCCCAAAGCGTGCGCCTCGACCTCGAATCGATCAATGGAAACATCTCAATCGCACCGACCACAGGCCATGCCAGAAGTGAAACCATAAATGGCAATATCAAAATGAACGGCACGCGCGGCGCGGTTGATGCGCGAACTACGAATGGCAAAATCAGCCTCACGGAGATGCGCGGCGGCGTGAACGCCAAAACCGTGAATGGCAGCGTTAAAATCGAAATTGCCGAGCAAATACAGGACGACATTCGAGCAGAAACTATCAATGGTCGGTTACAACTGTCGCTTCCTTCAGGCTTTCAGGGCCACATCCAGGGCAAAACCTCAAATGGACATATTGACACGGAATTTCCAATTGTGGTCAAAGGCCGCATCGGCAAGTCCATCCGCGGCGACCTCAATGGCGGCAATGGCCCCAGCATTCGACTCCAAACGCTCAACGGCAGCATTGACATAGAGCAGTTGTAAAGCGGTTATCGGTCAACCCCACAAAAGCCAAATGAACCACTTAGCGCCCCATCCATCCGCCATCTACGGTCAGAATCGCGCCATTGACATAATTGGCCGCGTCCGAACAGAGAAACACACACGCGCCTTTCAGGTCTTCAGGCTGTCCCCATCGTCCCTGTGGAATGCGCGCCAAAATTTGTTCGGAGCGCACAGCGTCATCGCGCAAGGCTTCGGTATTGTCCGTTGCAATATAGCCCGGCGCAATGGCATTGACATTTACGCCCTTGCTCGCCCACTCATTTGAAAGTGCCATCGTCAACGTTGCAATCCCACCTTTGGCAGCGGCGTAACCCGGCACGGTAATTCCCCCCTGAAAGCTCAGCAGAGACGCTGTAAAAACAATTTTGCCGTGTCCGCGCGCCACCATCTCTTTGCCGAACTCGCGCGCGAGAACAAATTGCGCGTTGAGGTTGACTTCAATCACTTTGTCCCAGTATTCATCGGGATGATCGACCGCTGGTGCGCGCAAAATGGTGCCCGCGTTGTTCACCAAAATATCGATCTGAGCGACATCTGCCTTTACCTGTGCGACAAACGCGTACAGAGCGTCCCGATCAGCAAAATCACATCTGTACGCTCGAAAATCGCGTCCTAATGCTGTAACCTCTTTTTCGACTGCACTGCCCAATGCCAGCGACGCGCTCACGCCCACAATATCAGCCCCTGCCTCGGCCAACCCCCGAGCGAACGCGCGACCAATCCCGCGCCTGCATCCGGTTACCAGTGCTGTCTTACCGCTTAAATGAAACCGATCTAAAATTCCCATGATGACTCCAAGGCGAATCTACGAATCTAAGGAGTGGTGTACAACTGCGTAGCCCTCTGTCTGTCGTGTTGCTGAGCTTGCGGTCTCTGAGCCGGACACTGAGCCTGTTGAAGTGTGTCAAAGAGTTGAAGCACAGGCAGGCATCCCTCTCGCGTCTTACGTCTCGCCTCTTGCCGAGATCACGCTTGACAATCCAACAGCACCTTCATGACTTCGCCGCCTGCGGCCATCTGTTCAAATCCCTTTGCCGCATCGTCCAGTGGCAATGTATCTGTCACCAGAGCCTTGACATCAACGGCACCAGACGCTGCCAAGCGAATAGCGCGTTCAAAATCTATGGGTTCATAGACGCGGCACGCCACCAGATGCAATTCCCGCCAGAAAAAACGCTGCAAATCCACAGGTGGGGGTTCGGCGTGTACCCCAACCAACACAATGGTTCCGCGCGCGCGGGGCAACGCGGTCATGACCTTTGCGCCGAGCGCGCTGCCGCTGACTTCAAACACGAGATCCGCGCCTGCGCCCTCGGTCCAATCTTCTGTGTATGCGAGAAGATCGGTTTCCAAGGGGTTCACAACCCCAAAGCCCAAGGCGCGCGCTTTTGCCAATCGAAAGGGGTTTACTTCGGAAACCACCACCTCGGCCCCATCCAATCGGGCCGCCATGGCGACCAGCATTCCAATCGGGCCGCCGCCAATCACAACTGCGCGGTCGCCCAATTTGACTTTTGCACGCCGCACATCGTGTACGCCCACGGCTAGCGGTTCAATCAGGGCACCCATATCGTCGTCGAGTGCATCGGGCACGCGGTGGAGGCGATTGATTGGCGCATTCCAAAAAGCCTGAAATGCACCTGCCGAGTCAATGCCCAAAAAATTGAGATTCTGGCAAATATGCCGATGCCCGCGCCGGCACGCGGCACACGCACCGCATGCCACCGTGGGTTCAACCACCACGCGGTCGCCGACGGCGAACTCGGCATCGTCCGCAACATCCACAATTTCACCGCACATCTCGTGCCCCATCACCAGCGGAATTTCCACGCGCTGATCCATGTGTCCCTGATAAATGTGCAAATCCGTGCCGCATAAACCCGCGCGCATCACCTTGATGAGCACTTCATCATCCCGCGGTTTGGGTTCTGCAATATCGCGCAGTTCAATCTGCTCGGGCCCCAAATAAACCGATGCTTTCATACTATCCCTCAAATTGTTTTAAGTCGCTGGCTGGAAGTTTTATAGCAGAATAGAAAGTGTGAAAAGCGAACTGGATGACTGCGTTGTGGTGTTGGGCGCAAAAAACTGCGCCCGAAGGCGGCTAAACCATGTCGCAATGACGGGGGAAGGGGAGAACCAGGCTGCTCCTTTGACGCCCTCCCCTTCGTTTAGAGTGGCTATGCAATATATCAAAAAGTCCTAAATGACGACTTAACGCTTGAAATTCAGGGCTTTCTGATGTATAATTCATAGCATGACCAAACGAGAGCCGACCGGAGAATCAAAACCGGTCGGCATTTATGATACTGCACAGAACGCAAAGCGTCAACCCCGCAAAGGCGCGAGACCCAAGACGCGCGAGGAGGGGCGGCGTTACTCGCTTCGCTGCCTGCTGACGGCTAACCACCGACCTTTCCCTATGTCCATTCTCCACACCTTCATAACCCTCGACCTCGAAACCACGGGGCTAGATCCGACAGAAGCCGAGATTGTCGAAATCGGCGCGGTCAAAGTCAAAGAGGGCGAAGTCGTCGATCGATTTCAGACTTATGTGCGCCCGAAAATGGGCGTGCCCAAAGAGACGACCCACCTGACGGGCATTGCATTCAAAGACGTGCGGCGCGCCCCCCGCCTCAGCGCAGCTATCGAAGACTTTATGGCCTTTGCCGGTGACCTGCCCCTCATCGCACACCACGGCCGATTTGAAGCCCGCTTTTTATCTTGCGCGGCGGACTTGCCCGCCATACACAGTGTGCGCGACCTCGCGCGGATCGCGCTGCCCCATGTGTCCGATCATCGGGCGAATGCTCTCGCGGCTTTTTTTGACGTCGCATCATCGGGGCCGCACAAAGCCCTTTGCGATGCCGAACAACTATCGGGCATTTACTCAGGCGTCATCGGTGTCTTGCACAACGCATCGCTACAGGCCAAGCAGAGCATCCTCCGACTTTTGCAAGGCACAAATAGTTCCTTGCTCGACATTTTTGTCGATCTGGGCAACGAAGCGGTCAGAAGTGAATTTATGAGGCACATGCGCGGCGGCGGCGCGGATGACCTTCCCCTTTCCAATGTGGGGGGAGACGAACCTCGCGCGGAAACCGATGCGGGGGATCCCCTCGACGCGGACATGCTCTGCGCGCTGTTTGAACCGGGTGGCGCGTTTGACCGCCAAACCGATGGCTATGAAGTCCGCGCCGAACAGATCGAAATGGTGCGCGCCATTGTCGAAGCGTTTAACGACAACCAGTTGCTCGTTGCCGAAGCGGGCACAGGCGTGGGCAAATCCATGGCCTATCTCACGCCGGCCATTCACCACGCCGCGCAAAATGGCTGCCGCGTCATTGTTTCCACCAATACCAAAAACCTTCAGGAACAATTGTTTTTCAAAGACTTGCCCCAGCTCGAGCGCACCCTAGATGTGCCCTTTAGCTATGTTTTGCTCAAAGGTCGCGGCAACTATATCTGCCGCAATCGATGGCATGCGGCACTCGCCAATGTCGATGCGTTCTTGGGCGAAGACGAGCGCATCGCCGCCTTGCCCCTGGTTGTGTGGGCAGAGCAAACGCAAACCGGCGACATTTCGGAAAACCACGGCTTTGATATGCGCCGCGCGGCCGGCTTGTGGGCAAAAGTGTGTTCCGACTCGGGGTATTGCCGCTCGCAGAGGTGCCGCACCAATGGGCAGTGTTTTTCCAACAACGTGCGCCGCGCCGCTCAAAAAGCACATGTCGTGGTGGTCAATCACTCGTTGCTCTTTTCCGATATTGTCTCGGAAAACGCCGTGCTCGGCGAATATCGCGACCTCATTCTCGACGAGGCCCACAACATAGAAAAAATCGCCGCGCAATATTTGGGCAGCGAACTCACGATATGGCACATCAAAAATTTTTCCGATCAAGTGCGTAGCCCCGGCTTTAACAGCACCGGAACCCTGCCCGCGTTGCGCCACTGGATCCGCGTGGCCGACCTCAAAGACAATGTATTTGCCGCGTTTGATGCGGGCATTGCGCGCGCGATGAACGCCGCTGAAAACATCTATCTCAAAGCGCAGATTTTTTACGAAGACCTCACGGGACTTTTGCGGCGCAAACAGGGCCATCGCAAATTTTATTACACGCAAAAAGTGCGCTATCGCCCGGATGAAAACGCATTTGAAGACGTCGGCGACAGCCTTGAAGCTTTTCACGAAGCCGCATCCGAACTCGAAAACAGTCTAAAAAATCTGTGCGACTGGCTCAAAAATTTGCCCGACGACGCCTTTCCCAACCAAGACGAACTCGTCAACGAACTCGAGGGCCGCGCGCAGGCATGCAGCGACCTGATCGCCACCCTCCACCACTTGACGCGTCCCGAAGACGATAAATGCGTGTACTGGTTTGAATTGCCCAGCCGAGAAAACAGCAGCGATACGCGCCTGTTTTCCGCGCCGCTTCACGTGGCCGAGGTCCTGCGCGACGCGCTCTACGACAAGGTACACACCATCGTCTTCACATCGGCCACCCTGGGCATTCGCGGCAAACTCATCTACTTCCTTCGGCGCATGGGCCTCGACGCCATGCCCGGTGATCGCGTGCAAACGCGGTGCCTCGGCTCGCCCTTTGACTACGATTTACAAGCCCTCGTTTGCGTGCCGCAATTTATGCCGTCGCCGAAATCCCTGGATTTTCAACGGGCTGTCGATGATTTGCTGCGCGATTTGGCGCGCAAAGTCGGGCGGGGAACGCTGGCATTATTTACGTCCTACAGCATGCTCAATCGCTCTTATGACGCGCTCAAAACCGATCTGACGTCCGAGGGCATCCTCCTCTTGGGGCAAGGCATTGACGGATCGCGCGGCAGCATTACGGATCGCTTTAAGACCCACCGCCGCGCGGTGCTCTTGGGCACGAGCAGTTTCTGGGAAGGGGTAGATATCCCCGGCGAAGCCCTCGAAATACTGGGCATTGTGCGCCTGCCTTTTGGCGTGCCGTCTGAGCCGCTCGTTGCGGCCCACATGGAAGAGATCGAAAAACAGGGCAAAAATCCCTTTTTGCACTACTCGGTGCCCGAAGCCATTCTCAAATTTCGCCAGGGTTTTGGTCGCCTGATTCGCAACAAGTCCGATCGCGGGGTCGTCATCGTCTTTGACAGCCGGGTTTTATCCACCTTCTATGGGCGGGCCTTTCTCGATGCCTTGCCGGTGCAACATCGGGCTTTTCAAGCACCGGAAAATTTATTGCAAACCATCGCGAACTGGTTCGACCGAGTCGAACAGGCGAGCAGATCATGAATGCGGAACGCCAAACTGCCATACGCGAACCCCTGCGGGAATTGCTGGTAAAAATTCCCCCGCACAACCATCCGCTCGTCGGGCATGCCTATCACTTTGCCAATGCCAGCCACGAAGGCCAAGACCGCGATGAAGGACAACCGTATATCACCCATTCTATTGGCGTGGCCCTCATTTTGGCTTCTGAATTGGGCTTTGCGCGCGATGCCGAAATGATGGCTGCCGCTTTGTTGCACGACGCGGTCGAAGATTCTGCTCTGGATCTCGAAGACATTGAACCCACCTTTGGCAAAACCATTGCCACCCTCGTTAGTGGCGTGACAAAAGTGCGCGGCCCAAAAGCCAGCCGCGTGGAGAGGCGCATTGCCACCTTGCAACGTCTGTTCACGTATGCCAGACGAGACCCGCGCGTACTCATTCTCAAATTGGCGGATCGCGTACATAACATGCGCAGCCTGGACGGCATTGCCGACCTGGGCAGGCGACAACGCATTGCACAGGAAACCGTTGAGATATACGCGCCCCTATCGCACTGTTTGGGCATGGCACGCATTCGCCGCGAGCTCGAAGACCGCAGTCTTTGGTGCCTCGAACCGCGCATTGCAAATCGGATACAAGCCGAATTTAGTGCCGAACTGCCCGAACACCTCCAAAAATTCCGGAGCACTATCCAAAACCTGCTCAATGAAAACGGCGTGCGGACAAGTGTGCGCGTGCAACCGAAGAGTTTGAGCAGCATTTATCGCAAAATGCAACATCGCCCACTCGATCAAATCCGCGATCGCTACGCGGTTGAAGTCATTGTCTCGCGTCGCCGTCAGTGTTATTTGGCGATGGGCATTTTGCACGAGCACTTCACGCCCGTTATGGAGCATTTCAAAGAATTTATTGCCCTACCCAAACGCAATGGCTATCAGGCCCTGCATACCTGTGTCCTCTGCGGGGATCAGCACTACGAATTCCGCATTCAAACACCCGCAATGCATCGCCTCGCGGAATTTGGCATCTTCTCTTTGCGCGAAGACGCGCAGCACAAAGAACGCCGCATGCGCTGGTTGCGCGATTTTGCCGACTGGCCTGACCGATCGGCGGCGTCCCATCACCTGATGTCAGAACTCAAACGCATTCTCTTTACCCGAGAAATTGTCGCGCTCACGCCTAGGGGGGATCCCTTTATTTTGCCCGAAGATGCGACCATCGTCGATTTTGCCTTTGCATTGCATACCGACCTCGGCTTGCAATGCAAAGGCGGCCGTATCAACGGCGCGCGGGCGCATCCATTTTCCAAACTGGCCTGGGGCGACACCGTTGAAATTGACATAGATCCAGCCCAATATCCAAAAAAAAGCTGGGTCAGCCGCGTGAAAACCTACCGCGCCCGCCGCGTCATTCAGCGTTATCTCAATAGTCAGTAGCTTTCAGCTTTTAGCGAATGGATTGAGGTTTCAAACACCCCTCGATCTGTCTTATCCGCCGCATGAAAGGGGATAGATGGGCAACATAAGGAAAAAAGAACAGACCCGGTCAACTTTGCGAGAGCGTCTTTGGACAGCCTTGCGCGCCAGAACACTGACGGGCGTCGCGGTTTTGGTGCCCGTTGTGGTCACCTTTCTCGTGTTACGCACGGTTTTCCTTTGGGTTGATGGCCTTGCACAGCCGCTCATTCGCCGAGTTTTTCAAATCCATGGCGATCTGCCGGGGTTGGGCATTGTGCTGACTTTGTTGCTTATCTGGGCTGCCGGGATAGTTGCCGGCAATATGATTGGTCGACGCATCATCGGTCACGGGCACGAATTTTTGACCCGCCTGCCTGTTATGGGCAATATCTATGGTCCAATTAAACAGTTTATCGAACAAATCATCGCTCCTTCACTCGATTCAGGACAAGTACAAAAAACCGGATTCCGGCAGGTCGTGCTCGTCGAATATCCTTCAGAAGGACTCTGGATACTCGGGTTTGCCACAGGCGAAATCCAACTCGACGCCCATGGCACTATGGGGCGATGTGTTTTTGTGCCCACATCGCCAAATCCAGTAACGGGTTGGATGGTCATTTTCCCGCCCGAGAAAGTCAGGGAAACCGCGCTCACAGTCGAGGCAGCCATGCAACTGATCGTATCTGCCGGAGTTGTCATTCCCAAAGAATTGCGCGAGTTGGGCACTTATGATCTACCTGCTGGTCAACCAGCCAAAATTTACGACATGCCATCGGGTTCGGGCTAACCTGTGCGAACCCAAACATGGTCTAACGAAACTGGACAAGATATCGCGAAATACTTAACTTCAAAGGCGCGAACAGAAAGCGATAACCCAATCGCCAAGGAGGCGAAATGCGGCGGTATATCTTCTCAATCGTATTGGTGGTCTTGTCTGGCTTGATCAGCACAACTTGGGCAGTTGAAGTCATCCTCAAGTCGGGCCGCGTTGTGCGAGGCGAACTGATTCAAGAGACCGCGACTGCTATTACGCTTCAACTGCCTTCCAGCCGGATCGAAATTTCCAAGTTGAGCATCAAAACGATCGATGGACGGTCCCCATTTGAACCGCGCAGACCAAGGCCGACAGGGGCCTCCGATGTTCAAAACAAACCCGAGGTGCGGATTTCCGCAGGCCAATTTCTCATGGGAGATACCCGAGACAAAAACGCTCCTGTACACAAAGTGCATCTCGACGCCTACTGGATTGACACGCGCGAAGTCACCAATGCACAGTACCGAGAATTTGTGACAAGCACCAAGCGTGCGGCACCCCGGTACTGGCGGGATGCCAAATACAATGCCCCCGATCAACCCGTTGTGGGTGTTTCGTGGGAAGACGCGGATGCGTATTGTGCATGGAAAGGCAAACGCCTGCCCACCGAAGCAGAATGGGAGCGCGCAGCACGGGGTACACACAGCCGCCTTTTCCCTTGGGGCGACCGTTTTGACGTCACGCGAACAAATACCCGAGAAGCCAGAACCCGTCGCCCGCTCCCTGTAGGCACCTTCCCCGAAGGTGCTACCAGTGAGGGCCTGCTCGACATGTCGGGCAATGTGTGGGAGTGGTGTTGGGATTGGTTTGATGAAAAATATTACCGCGTGTCTCCCCTCAACAATCCCACCGGGCCAGAAGCCGGGAAAAAGCGCGTCATAAGGGGCGGCGGTTGGAGCGCGCCCCACATCCACATGGCGCGCCGCAGGGGTGAAAAGCCCCATAAAACTTATCCCTCCCTGGGCTTTCGGTGCGCCCGATCAGACGCGGAGACAAAGAAAAAAAAAGAAATTGACCGCGAGGAATAACTCAATCCATGTTTCTCTTTACCGCTCGCTCATGCCGGATATTGTACTTCCACCACGCAGTCGAGGATGACACCATGACGCAAGCACGCACGACCTCCCAAGACGCGCTGGACGCGCTTCTGTGCGACTCAATGCCGCCGCAGGGCCACTACTGGAGCGCCGAGCAATACCTGTGGCTCACGGACCGAACCCGCCGCTTGATCGAGCCGCGTCTTCTGAATCTCCTTGCACTTGGCGGCGGTTAAAACGCTCCGTATTTCCGCACGCTGGAATCTGTCGACGCGGTCGTTAAAAGCTTTGTATCCGACCCGCCGATAAAGCGGGAAACTTAGAGGAGAATAGTTCCATGAGTGAAAAATTTGAATTGGTTGCACCGGACAAAAAGGCTCAAATTTCAAAGTAACTCCAAAGCACGGAACAAACTTTCAGCCGTGGGTATCAGAACGTGCATCACCCTTTGGGCAGCAAAAAAGCATATAATGAAGTTGTTCTGAACCTTTCATCCTTCGTTTCCAATGTAGCGGAACTTCACCTTAATAGACGTTTCCACGATTCGCTCAATTTCTTTGAACGAATGGGACTGCTCTCCCAAGGCAAGCAGAAAAGGCATAGAAGGAGGGTAGAAACAAAAAAAGAACTTATCGCTGCCGGAACAATTGCTGTACTCAATGCTCTACCTTATCTATCTGCTGGGTATCAGAATAGACGGGCAAAAAGAAAATTTTTGACTAATTTGGCAAGTTGGAGCGGGTGGATTGTAGAAGAGGAAAATCTTGCTTATCAAGGTAAAATTCAGGATATTCTCAAAAAAATAAGAGTTACAACGAAAAGAGGGTGCGATCCATTTTTAAGCAATATGAGTGAACTATCACGGCTTCATGGGACCAATTTTAATGAATCGGGAAATTCAGAAACGCATATACATCGAAACGACAATTCCCAGTTTCTACCATACATTGCGTACCGACGAAGAATCCCGTGTCAGACAAAAGTGGACTCGTCAATGGTGGAACGAATATACTGGCATATTTACCTTGACATCAAGTGTTGCTGTCATTGAGGAACTCAGCAGGGGACGAGTGATAAAATTCAAGATCGTCTTGGCTTGCTCAAAGATGTCGAACTGTTGTCAATTACAGGCTATATTGAGAAAATTGCGCGAATCTATATTGACAGGTTGGTAATGCCTCAAGACCCGTCTGGTGACGCTCTTCACTTGGCAATTGCCTCGTTTCATAATGTGGATGCACTTCTAACTTGGAATTGTAAGCATCTTGCCAATGCCAACAAGATTCATCTCATCAGGCAGATCAATCGAGAACTAGGATTACCCGTGCCGGAATTGACGACACCATTGAATTATTTAGGAGGCGAGGACTAAAATGGCAGATGAAGAAATCAATGAAATCCGCCGCATTCGCCATGAAATTTCAGCGCGGTTTGGGCACGATGTCAGTCGATTAGTCGCCCATTACCAAGCGTTGGAGAAAGAATTGAGACAATCTGGCGAATACAAGTTCGCGGATGCCAAACGGGTGTGCGGGAAATCAAAATCACTCGTTCGTTAAATTGTCACAGATATGTTGCCATCCAAAAAGGATTACGACAATGATCGTAATCCCTTCTTTTTGCGGCTGACCGCCTACCGCTGACTTTGGGTTTGGGGGCGAGCTGACTGCTGACCGCCAACTGCTAATTGCCGAAAGGAGATGTGTATGTTGCACCGCGTTATTCCCGCAGGGCTGATCGCCCTATCTGCCTTTGTACAATGCAGCCAACCTACACCGGCACCCGTGCCTGCGCCGCCCAAATACACCGGCGATCTTCCACAATTGCAGTCCCGCGGCGCGTTGCGGGTCATCGTCAGCCAAGAGCCGATCACCTATATGCCTCGGCATGCGGATCCCGTGACGCTCGACTATGATATCGCCCGCGGCCTAGCCCAAGCACTCAAGCTGAAGTTGGAACTCGTAAAGACCAAAAATTATGTCCAGATGAGGGACAAACTGCTCAAAGGCGAGGGCGACATCATCGCCGGTAGCTTGACGATTACGCCAGAGCGAGAAAAGCTAGCGGCGTTTTCGGTGCCGTATCTGTACATAGATGAATATCTGGTGACAGCGTCGGGCGATAGCTTGCCTGAAACGATAGCCGATCTCGGCGGCATGACGATCAGCGTGCGGCCATCCAGTTCGTACTATCAGACTCTGGTGGATATTCAGCAGCAGGTGCCGTCTTTGCATATCCACACCGTGCCTGACACGCTCAACACCGAAAGCCTGATCGAAGGCGTAGCACGGGGCGAATACGCAGCGACCTTGTGCGACGCGCATTTGTGGCATGCCATCGCCGGTTATTACGACAACCTCGCGACACCACTCGTTGTGGCCAAAGATCGCCCGCTCGCCCTGATGATGCGACGCGGCGATGCGAAGCTCAAGATGAAGGTGGATGAGTATCTGCTGGCACATCAGTTTACGCGCCATCGCCAGCAAATATTTACCGACGATCTGCCCGGCCTGAAAAAACGTCGCCGGTTGCGGATGATCACGCGCAACAATGCGATGACCTATTTTATTCACCGGGGCCTACAGGTGGGGTTTGAATACGAGCTCATGAAAAAATTCGCCGCGATGCACGGCTTGCGCCTCGAAATCGTCATTCCGGACAGCCATGCCAAACTGCTATCGTATTTGAATGAAGGCAAGGGCGATGTCGTGGCCTCGGCCATGACGATCACCGCGGAACGCCAAGCACACGCGGCGTTTACCCGGCCTTATAATGAGGTGAATGAACTGGTGGTGGTGCGCGCGGATGAAGATTCGATTGCCAACTTGGCGGATCTGGCTGGGCGGACGGTTCATGTGCGTTCCAGCTCTTCGTTTTTTTTGACGCTGACCGCGTTGCAGGATTCCATAGAGGGCATTGAGATTGCGCGGATACCCAACAATGTAGAAACCGAAGACATCCTGACCGGAGTTGAAGAGGGCCTCTATGACATCGCCATGTGCGATTCCAATTTGCTCGATGTGGAACGCGCGTACGGGCGCCAACTCAAAGCCGCGTTCAGCATCAAGCCGACAGCACTGGGATGGGCTGTACGCAAGGGCAATTCGGACTTGTTGGCGGCACTCAATCAATACATTAAAAAGGAAAAAGGCGGTTTGTTCTTTAACATGATGAAAAAGCGATATTTTAAGAACACGCGCGGCATTGCTAGAGCCAAAGATTCCATGCGGGTCGATTTGGGCGGGCAGTTGTCTCCTTATGATGACCTCGTAAAAAAATACGCCTATCAATACAGGCAGGACTGGCGTCTGATTACCGCGCAGATGTACCAAGAATCCAAATTCGATCCCAAGGCCGTCAGTTGGGTCGGCGCGCGGGGCCTGATGCAGGTCATGCCGAGCACGGGCCGGCAGTTGGGATTTACGAACCTTCAAGATCCCCATGAGAACATCCACGCGGGCGTTAAGTACATGCATCACCTTATCGACCGGTTCGATCTCAAGTTGCCGATGGAAGTGCGGATTCGCTTCGCGCTGGCTTCCTACAATGTCGGGTATGGGCATGTGCTCGATGCGCGTCGCTTGGCGCGGGAGAAAGGATGGGATGCCAACCGCTGGTTCGGTCATGTGGAACGGGCGATGCGCCTGCTTTCTCAACCGGCTTACTACAACCGGGCGCGATACGGCTTCTGCCGGGGCGGGCAACCCGTACACTATGTCGAAAACATTCAGACTTTCTACGACGCCTATGTCGAAATCCTGAATACGGCGATGCCCATGAAGGACTCACCGCTAGCACTTGCGCGCGCGGAAAAACCCATGATTTCAAACAGCGGAGAATAGGTCCTTGCTTTTGTCGTCCTCAATAGAAGCGCATCCAATGATCTTAATGACTGACGTTACGCACGTTGCTTGCTTGTCCCATAGCTTAGGATGACAAACCAGCGTATGTTGCCCCCCATGCGTTGACCACACCATGCGTTGGCTACGCCATGCCTTGGGTGATGGATTTTTTCAATGGCTTTTGTCATTTTTCCGATAGCTTATCTGAATGCTGCGTAACATCAGTAACCGTTATTTTGGATTGTGAAAAACAAAAGCATCCTATTGTCCGCCATCCTCATGCCGACGGCGCGGTGCCCGCTTGAATGTGGCTTGGCGTGCGTAGCGTGGATATTGCGCCTCTGCGCCTGCGAGCAGTTCCTCGATAGTCAGAATCTGCACGCCCGGGAACTGGTTGCGAAAATGCCCATGTGCATAGAAGCCCGAGGCCGTTGCTTCCTGACGCATCGGGCGAGTAGGTGGTTTCAGCGTGATGAAAATGCCCATCTGCGCCTTGTCGCGCGCGATTACCCCCTTCAAATCTCTCACCTGCGACACGGTCACATTCCCGCTCTTGACCTGCACGACAATGCGCTTTGCCTTGCCGCTGTCGTCATCAAAGAAGTTGATATAGCCATCCACGCCAGCGTCCGCGCCCTTCTTCTTGTCTGCTGGCCGCGCATCTACCAAGCCCAAGGCCCACCACTCGAATTGGTAGCGGTCTTGTCGCGCCAATGCCTCCGCGCTCTCAATGTCTCGCGGCACACCGACTATCTCGTATTCTGAAAGCTGTTCCCCAAAGGTGTCATGGAGACGGCTTTTCATCAGCGAGATAGCCAAGTGCGCGATGTCTATGCCGATCCACCTGCGCTTCAAACGCTCGGCAACGGCAATCGCTGTCCCACACCCACAGAATGGGTCGAGCACGACATCGCCCGCGTTGCTGCTGGCATTGATGATGCGCTCGAGCAGAGCTTCGGGTTTCTGCGTGGGATAGCCCAAGCGTTCGGCAGATGTATTTCCCATTCCAGGCTCCAGTGCCAAGTGTCGTCGAACGCCGTGATCTGCGCCGCGGACTCCTCGCCGCTCTGCTCGCGGAACAGCACGTTGTACGTGGCGAGTTGAACGGCGGATCGAGATAGATCAAGTCCACGCTCTCATCCGCGATCTGTTCGCGCAGAATATCGAGGTTGTCGCCAAAATACAGCTTGTTTTGCAACCCTACGTCCATTCTGTCTCCCTCGCTTGTTTTTTGCTGGTAAAAAAAAAGCCGCGCGGCAAACGCGGCTTTTATGGTATTTGAAAAATCATTTGCATGCAATACTCATCCGCACATCCCATCTTTGCGCTGATGCAAAATGACCCCATTGCCATTGGGATCGCGGATCACCGCAAAATAACACACTGGGGACTCCGAGTGCCAAAGTACCGGTACGCCTTGTTCCTTCAATTCGCCAACCGCTGCATCCACATTTTCAACCGCCAAGGCAATAGCCGCGCCGCCTATGGGCGGGCAGTCTTGCGGATCATGGGGTTGAAAAAGTGCCAGCGTGGTCGGTGATGCGGTCAATTCGACCCACGCCCCTTCTCCTACGTCTCCATATTCACTTTCGACCACCATGCCCAATGTATCGCGGTAAAAGGCGAGACTTTGCGCCATATCCTTGACCGGATACATCACAAAATCCGATCCTCGAATTTGCATAACATCCTCCTGTATATTTATCCAGAACGACACTCAAGCCGCGGACTTACCCGATTGACGCACCTTTTTCAGGGCAGACATCCAGGTCAACTCGTAAACCACCAGCGCGCCGCGCCAGACATCGACGTTTTCGAGGCCACCACGCACCAATCGCGCGGCCTGCTCAATGGTCGCTTCTGCGGCCTTGACTTCGGGCAGATCAGCCACGGCTTTCATGGGAATGGGACCATAAGCGGCGCGAACGCGATTAATCACCTCGCTGACTTCTTGACAAAATTGAGCGATTGACCGGGAACCGATAGCCGACATGGGAACAATGCGTCTCATGGAAACATCTCCTTTTGGAGTAGATAATCGGAAAAAAATTTCTAAACTCAATTTTTACAGACCGCGATATGCCATTCTCCAACCGCCATAAGTATAGTGAACATTTGTATAGATGTCAAGGTAAAAATGCCCTTCTCGTCACAAAAAAACCTTTCCCTCAATGCCCTGCGATATTATCTTTTTTCCTGCAATATTCGAGCGAATATCTCGCGATTTTCAACTGAAAGGATCATCATGGCAAACAAACTCAAAGTCGGCATCATCGGCGTTGGCGGCATCGCGCGGACGCACATTCCGGGATGGAGGGCTTCTGAACATGCCGACCTGATTGCCGGAAGCGATATCGACGAAGAGGTGCTGAAAAAATGGGGCGAGACCAACGACGTATCCCTCCTGGCCACCAACCCGCAAGACCTGTTCAAAAATCCCGATATCGATATCATCGATATTTGCACCCCCAACAACTACCACGCGCCGCTGGGCATTGCCGCGCTCGAAGCGGGCAAACACGTCATTTGCGAAAAACCCCTGGCGCCCACGCCCGAGCTCATCAAAGACATGATTGCCGCGCGCGACAAATCGGGCAAGACCCTGATGACAGCGCAGCATTTTCGTTTTACGGGCAAATCGAAAGCCCTGCGAGCCGAACTCGATACAGGGGTTCTCGGAGACATTTACCACGCGCGAAGTTGGATGCTGCGCCGCGCGGCGGCGCCAACCACGCCGGGCTTTATTCAAAAACAACACAGCGGGGGCGGTCCCTGTATTGACATTGGCGTTCACATCCTCGATCTGACGCTCTGGTTTATGAACAACCCCAAACCCGTGGCTGTCACTGGTGTGGCGCGTGCAGAAATCGCCCACCAAGAAGGTGCATTTAGCAATTGGGGCGGGCACATCCCATCAGATCAGTTCGATGTCGAAGACTTTGCCGCGGCCTTTGTGCGTTTTGAAAATGGGGCAACCCTCATCATAGAAGTCAGTTGGCTGCTGCATCACAACACACAGGGCGAAGACATGCAAATGTGGCTCTATGGCAGCAAAGGGGGCAGTCATTGGCCGAGTTGCGAAATTTACCAAAGCAACTACGACACGCAACAACACTACAACCGCACCCTGCAAAATACCCGCGACCAACGCGAAGCACACGCACAAGAATGCGTTGAATTTGCCCGTGCGGTCACCGAAGGCAAGCCCTCACCCGTGCCCGCGGAACAATCGCTGCAAGTCATGGCGATTCTCGATGGCATTTATCGCAGTCAAGAAAAGGGCAAAGAAGTAAAAATCGCGTGAGGAATCGCCGTGATCTTGATATCGACCATTGTTGGTCCGCTCGAAGTCAATTGTTATATCCTCGCCTGCAAAGAAACGCGCGAGGGCATTGTGGTCGATCCCGGAGACGATATCGACACCGTTCTGCAGCTCATTGAAGACCACGACATCGACGTCATTGAAATAGTCGCCACCCACGGACATTTTGACCACATTGGACGGGTCGCATCGCTGAAAGAAAAAACAGGCGCGCGATTCGCTATCCACAGAGCCGACATGTTTATGGTCGAGGGGCTCGCAGACATTGCAGCATTTCTCGGCTTTCAAACCGATCCACCGCCCGAGGTCGAGCGTTTCATCGATGAAGGTGACACCATTGCCTTTGGCCGCGAAATCCTGAACATTCTTCATGTACCCGGTCACGCGCCCGGCAACATCGCGCTCACATGGCCGGGCCACGCCATTGTTGGCGACACAGTTTTTGCTGGCTCAATTGGTCGAACCGACCTCGAGGGCGCAGATCTACAAACGCTGATGAACTCGATTCGCACCAAAATTCTCACCCTTCCCGACGACACAATTCTTCACCCCGGGCATGGACCAGACACAACGGTTGATCGCGAAAAACGCATCAATCCATTTCTCGCATAGAGGGATCTAAAAGCTATCGGCTGTCAGCTAAAGGAGGTACTCTTATGGCTTCACCCACCGCATCGCCTGTCCGCAAAATGTCTCTGGCGGAATTTCTCGCCACGGATGAAGACGAAACCGGCTTGAAATGCGAACTCGAATACGGGGAGTTGATAGAACTTATGCGCCCGACATTTGAACACAATGAACTCCGTCTCCTACTGTCAGGCATCTTGCGCCCACATATCCGAGCAAACAACCTGGGCCGCGTCAGTCAAGACATCATCGTCGTACTCGACGAAGACCGCGAACTGGCTTATGCACCCGACCTCGTATTCGTCGCCACCGGCCACCTCGACCGCATTCGAGATGGCCGCGTCTATGGTGCGCCCGACCTCGTCGAAGTCCTGTCACCTTCTACAGCCAGTCGCGATCACCTCACCAAACTCGATGCCTACTTCAAAATCGGCATCCCCTGGTACTGGATCGTCGATCCAATAGGGCCTGGGATTGAAGAATACCGCGCCACGGAAAACGGTTATCTCCGCACGGCAACTGTCGAATCCAACGACATTTTTCAACCCGGCATTTTCCCAGACCTGAACATCGAATTGGACGCCCTCACCTTTTGACACATCTCAAAACGGGATTTTCACATGACCATCTCCACCACCATTGGCAACATTCTCGAACAGAAAACAGACGCCATTGTGCTCAACCTCTTTGAAGGCGTCACAGAACCGGGCGGCGCGACCGGTGCAGCCAACCGCGCGCTGAATGGTCTGATTGCCGACCTCATCGCGGGCGGCGACTTCAGCGGCAAATTCAAACAAACCGCGGTGCTGTATCCCCGAGAGGGCGTGGACTCATCGCGCATCATCCTCGTCGGCCTGGGCAAACGAGAGGACTTTTCATGCGACCGCGCGCGCTTGGCATCTGCGTCTGCGGCCCGAGCAGCTCTCAAACGCGGTGCCAAAACGCTCGCCTCCATCATCCACGGCGGCGGTGCAGGTGGTCTCGATATTTCAGACGCTGCACAGGCCACTGTGGAAGGTGTGATGCTCGGCAATTACAAATTCACCACTTACAAAACGGGCGATGGCGATCTCAAAAGTCTCGACGCGTTTACGTTGGTCGAATTTGATACATCCAAACAAGCCGCTGTCAAATCAGGGGCGAATGCCGGTCAAATCATCGCGGAAAGCGTGTGTTTTGCCCGCGACCTGGGCAACACCCCCGGCAACGACTTGCCACCGACGGTACTCGCGGACCGCGTTTCAGCAATGGCCCGTGAAACGGGGCTTTCCTGTGAAATTTTTGACGAACAGCGCGTTTTAGACGAAGGTATGGGCGCGCTCAGCGCGGTGGGGCAGGGCAGCGCGCGTCCGCCTCGTTTTATCATCCTCGAACACGCTGGGGCCGATCCCCATGCCGCGCCCATCGTCTTTATTGGCAAAGGCATCACCTTTGACACGGGCGGCATCTCACTCAAAGGCGGCGACGGCATGTGGGATATGAAATTCGATATGTGTGGGTCAGCAGCCGTCATTGGCGCGATGCGAGCCGTGGCACAACTCGATCTCCCCCACCGCGTCATCGGCCTGATCGCCGCCGCGGAAAACATGCCCGATGGCAGAGCTTATCGGCCTGGCGACATCTTGCATCCCCTCGGCGAGAAAACCGTTGAAATTCACAGCACTGACGCAGAAGGCCGCCTCGCGCTCATCGACGCCATCGCATACTGTGCGCGCTACAAGCCCAAAGCAGCCATTGACCTCGCCACGCTCACCGGTGCATGTGTCACCGCACTCGGCAACGAAGCCAGTGGCCTGATGGGCAATGACAATGACCTCATCGCCCAAATCCACGAGGCGGGCAATCGCACGGGTGAAATTGCATGGCATCTTCCCATCCTCGACGGTCACAGAGACCGCATCAAAAGCAATGTGGCCGATCTCAAAAACTCGGGCGGGCGTCCGGGAGGCCCACTCACGGCCGCGGCTTTTCTCGAAGCTTATGTCCAAAATTTCCCATGGGCACACCTCGACATTGCCGGCACTGCTTGGACGGGTTCTGCCAAGCCCGACACGGCCATCGGTGCCACGGGCGTTGGCGTGCGCTTGTTGATCGATTTTCTGCGCCATCGGTCAGCTTTGTGAAGGGTTCCGTTCGAAAACAAAAAAGCCGAGGCATAAGCCCCGGCTTGGATAATTTCAAAGTTCTTCTGATCGCTCAGTACCAAAGCACTATCTTTCACCCAAACTGAACTCTAGCCCTGCGTGCAATGCGAAATTATTTGTTGAACCAGACGCAAACGCGCGAAACCATCGGCCCTGCACAAACACGCCCGCGCGCTCGGCAACATCAAACAGAACGCCGCCCCCCGCGGCAATCATCGCTTCGGTTCTGGTTCCCGTTTCATCAGTGATAACGGGGCCGAGTACAGTGTCAATTAACAGCGGAAACCCCCGCGCGTGCAACACCCCACCGCCCGCCCCAAAAAACACCGTGCCATAGCGATCGGACAACGGGGCTTTGTAAATCAAACTGATACCCGCTGGGATTTCCGAGATGCCGATCTTCCGATAAAATTCAACAAAAGGTGCCAGATATGTCGGATACGTATCGCCAATGGGAATCTCTATTGCCAGGTGCCCGCCCCAGCGTGTGGGATCAAAAAGCAACCCACCGCCCGCCTTGACATCCACCTGTGCATTTGCCCGACCAAACATCGCCACCATCACGACCAAAAACATCGCCTTATGAACCATTGATTTCATACGCAACCCCTTGTATCTTGAAACGGTGATGGGGCAACCACAGGAAGTTGCCTCTACTGACTGACCACTTGGGCGGTGGGGATGAGAAGACTGACACTTGTACCTTGGACCTCAAAACCGCATAACAATCTGTTGTCTGTCCAAACATCACCAAAACCCCATCAAAAATCAAACAAAAAAGCGAGCAAAAATCAATGCTGCGAACCCCACCCTACCCCAAATCCGTGCGAGCGTCTCGTCTATGAACTGCTGATGAAGCGTCGCCGTTGTACCCCGTTGCGTCTATTAACTTCAACAAAGGAGTCTGTGTGCCAACCGACCTTATTCTGATCTGTCATGGACAGGCTGTAAAACGCGATGGCGAACGCCTGTATGGCTGGTGGGCAGACATGCCCCTCTCGCATCGGGGCAAACAGCAAGCCCTACTCATTGGCGAACGCCTGAGAAGTGACTTTGACATTTGCGGCCTCTACACCAGTCCACTGCGATGCGCCCGCCAAACAGCCGAACGGATAGGCGATTTGGTTCATGTCGTGCCCGAAATAGAAGATGCGCTGCGCGAGCTTGAAAGCGGGGACCTGGCCACGCTCTCTTGCGAAGAGGCTCGAGAATATTATCCCGGCGTTATTGAAGGGCAATCCCCAGAAGAGGCGCGCGTGCCGGGCAGCGAAACAGATGCCGACATGTACACTCGCGTTGCCCGCGCGGTGAGCCAAATCGTCAACCAATCGCCCAATCAGCAAATCGCGTGCATCACACACCGCAGACCGATTGTCGCTTGCCTACAAGCGATCATGGGATACGCGCCCGAACATCAGCACAAGCCCCAGTTCTTGTGTTGCGCTACCGCGATCCATCATCTTCAACTCGACCCCGAAGGCGACCCCATGGTCATTGCCCTCAACGATACTGCCCACCTCGCAGAACTTCCCACCTAATCTCGCGCGCAGCCACAGCGCGTGATCACCTTTCGATTTGCACGACGCCATCGGGCGTGCATGTCAGATGAAGTCCGCTTCGTCTGCCGCCCGCAAAGGGCCCCCACATAACCACTTGTTGCGCTTTGCTCATGCCTGTCACCACTTCGGCATCCCAATAAAATTCTGGGGGTGCGACAGTGTCTGCAATACCCCCTCGTGTGGCCGTTCGGCTGGCGTATTTGTAGAGCACGGATTTGCGCTCGTGGTCATTTTCCCAGGGATGCGTGCCGTGGGTTTGCGCGCCATCCATAAAAAAAATCACATCACCCGCTTTGACTTCGGGTTGAACAACTGTGCCCATGTCATCTTCGCAGGTTCGCACGCCCATTGGCATGGGATATTTGCTCCTGTGGCTTCCGGGAACGCAGACGAAGCCACCGCCATGAGCGGGGCTGTCCGTCAGATTCCAGGTGACCGTGACGCCGTTGCAGTGACCCGCGCCATTTTGATGGTGGTATCCAACCACCGGATTATGGGGTTCGCCTGCGCCGTGCAGGGTCAGGCCCTCAGTGCCTTTGACGGCATTGTTGAATTGAGGCCCGTGGTCTAGTCGGAAACCAACACCGCACATCTCATTGAGGCGCGTGACGACTTGCGGATGCACGAGCATTTTGCGAAAAGGCTCGCAATAAGGCGCGGGTAATGTGAGCAAACCGTGCCCTTCCTCTCCCAAGCCGTGGCTCTCATACCATCTGGCTGCTGTGCCTTTTAAGGCGGTGTAGTCCCGTCGTCCTTTTTGGGGTTGCGGAACATCCTTTTTCGCGTAGTCAAGTGCTTCGTTGGCTTCTGCGATTTCTTCTGCTGTGAGGACATTTCGAACGATCAGATATCCCGTGAGATCCCAAAAATATTTCTCTTTGTCAGTCATTGCAAGTTCCCCATGATCGGTCTAAGTGTCGGATGCGTTGTCGGCCAAAAGCCCGCGCGTTTCCATGGCCACAGAAATGCGTTCGCTGCGCGTGCCATCGGCGTTGCGGTGATAGAAACGGACAGTACCGTGGAAACTGTCCGTATGCTGAACAAAATCGAGATCGACCTCTGCCGCTTGTCCGGGCACAAAGGGCTTGCGAAAATAGATCGCAATTTCGCGAAATCGCAAGCGTCCAACCTCGCCTCCAATTTTGTGGCAGTTGAGCATGCGCCAATCCACGCGGCTTTCTGTGGTGCCTTTCAGAATATCGACTGCGTGTTGTGTCATAAGAAAGTGCAAAGTGGTTGGAGCAAATTTGTGAATCACGCGTTTTGTATTTTGAAATGATGATTGGGTTGTTGGGTGGCCTGACCGCTGACCTCTTTCAAGGATACGTCAGACCGAGCATTTCGCGGGCATCGTTTGGGGTGGCAATTTCGCCCTGAAGTTTTTCCACGAGACTCGCCGCCAGATCGACCATTTGGGCATTGCTTTTGAGCAGCACGCCCCTTCGCAAATAGATATTGTCTTCAAACCCCACCCGGATATGCCCGCCCATCAAAAAGGCCATCGCAATCATGGGCAACTGTCCTTTGCCCACGCCCAGCGCGGACCAGATCACATTGGGCGGCAAGAGGTTTTTCATGAAAACCAGGTTTTCGGGCGTGGCTTCAATGCCCCATCCGGGCCCCATGCACAATTGGATAAAGGGCGGGGCTTCAAACAACCCATCGTCAATCATGTGTCGTGCTTGGCGTATATGACCCGCGTCAAAAACTTCAATTTCGGGTTTGACGCGGTATTGGCGCATGCGCTTTGCCGCGGCAATCCCCCACTCGGGTGGGTTCATAAAGACCCGCGTACCAAAATTCAATGAGCCGATATCGAGCGAGCAGATCTCGGGTTTCAGGGTGACCGGCTCAAGGCGTTCTTCGATGATGTTGTCGCCTTTGATATTTCCGCCACTCGTTGTCAGATTGATGGCAATGTCGCAGGCTTGCCGAATGCGGTCAACCACCTCTTTGAAAAGGTTGAGCCTCGAACATACAATGCCGGTTTTGGGATCGCGCACGTGGATGTGCGTGATTGCCGCGCCTGCTTTGTGGCATTCGATAGCCGCTTCGGCGATTTCTTTTGGCGTATAGGGTACAGCGGGATTCATGTCTTTGGTGGGGCCCGACCCCACGACCGCGACTGAAATGATCGTTTTGTCCATTTTTATTTTTTTCCGAGCGTTAGCCGATTCTTAGGGTTGGAACGGCACCAGCCATTCTTCTTCAATGCCCAGGTCAAAACCCGGGCCTGTGGGCGTAAATTCCAGATAGCTATTGCGCGGCACTTGCGCGCCGGGTTGCGCCACTTCTTCAAGTGGGATGCCCGGATCAGAGCCGATGTAATACTCACCCCAAGAGATGTTGGGCATTGCCCAACTCAAATGCTGACCGTACGCATCGCGCCCCCCGCCGTGCAGGCAAACTTCCAAACCGGCCGCGGCCGCCATGTGACAAATTTTGATGCACGCGGTCATGCCGCCCACCCACTGAATATCGGGTTGGAGTATGTCGAGACAGCGATTTTCGATCATCAATTGGTAGGGGTATGGGGTGTAGAAGTGCTCGCCGCTGGCCAGAGCCATCCACGGCAGGCGTTTTTTGAGTTCAATGTGCCCGCCAACATCTTCGGGGATCAGGCATTCTTCCATCCAGCGCAGGTTGTAAGGGCGCAGACGCTCGGCCAGGCGAACCGCATATTCGACATCAAAAGCCATATAGCAATCGAGCATGAGTTCGCAACCGTCGCCTATCAATTCGCGGACTTCGGCGATTCGCCGCTCGTTTTCCCGCACCCCCCACAAGCCATCCACCGGGCCGTATTGACAGGGCAGCTTAAACGCGCGAAATCCCAATTCCTTGTACCAATCGACATCGTCGCCAGTGGCGTACACAAACAGACGGTCGCGCGCCGGGCCGCCCAAGAGTTCATACACGGGTTGGTTCTGCAATTTGCCAGCCAAATCCCACAGGGCTAGATCCACGGCACTCATGGCGACCGAGGCAATGCCCACGGTGCCAAAAGACTTGGACACGCGAAACATCATATCCCACAGCTTTTCAATTGCCAGACAGTTTTCTCCTTCCAAGATGTGGGCAAAAGCATCTTTGACGACCATTGCCGCGGGCCGTCCCGATGCGGTGCCAAGTCCCCATGTACCGTCTTCAGCGGTCACTTTGACCGCGAAACTGGACCATTGTTTGGCACTGTAAAGCTGACGGCGCGCCTTAAAACGCGGGAATTTGGACATAGGATTGGCCACTTCGATTTGCGTGGGCCACGCCTTTCTGTATCCCGTTGTTTTAGGGCGGGCACCTGTTGAGGCAGATAGCGTCGTGCCGGAACCCGTTGTGGTCTGATCTGCACCTGGCCGTTTGATGCGAACGACTTTCACAGATTTAATTTTCATGCGTTTTCCATGGGTCAGTACTTCGGATAGTTTTTTGGGGCACGGATCACCTCTTGCAATCATTCATGCCGCAACACATCTATTGGATTTGCCTGGGAGCTTTGATTACTTTATATGCTACCGTCACCATTGTCAAGCCTATTAGCACGCACCACTTCACGGATGTTTGTTGAATCACGGCACAAAAAAACCTGTGAATGGGGTACCGGTCTGCCCCTGGCAGAGACAGGCAACTGCCACAGGCAGTTTACTTTGCCATTCACAGGTTTCGTCTCAGTTTTCAGATTTCGCAACCGCGTGCGATCACAGCAGGCATTCGACTTAAGTGGCAAAGGTGTTATTGACAGGTACCCCAAACAACTCTTAAAAAAATCTCAAGATAAGTAGTTGTTCATGAGTTTTGGGGGATACTGAATAGATGCACTTCAGCACAGGCATTGCACAGTCACTCTGAGCGAATGAGCGCGGATAAATCAGACATTGGTATCAAATGCATAGTTCTGTTGATTCATCACAAACTGTCCCGAGCTTTTTCAATAAATCTTGAAGAAGACGCTTTTCCACTTCTGCGATGTTGTCCAAATGTGAACACAGGCGGTTGATGAGTCCCGCACTGCGCGTTAGTTTGAATTTGAGCAACATCATTCGGAGCATACCGGTCTTTCGCGCCAACTCATCATACTGAACAGAGAATCCATCTTCGGGCTTCAAATAGCCTCGTGATTCCATGTATTGAAGCCGATAAACCATGCATTTTTTGTTTTCCCAAAGGATATGAGCGGGTCGAATGTCGAAAGAGAACAGAGAAACCAAAAAGGATTCGACATAGCTTTTCAGACAAGGATATGTCGCCAATCCATAAGCACCATCTGCGGGATTTGCAAGCCTGCGAAAGCGTTCGGACGTGTTCCGCCCACAGAGAAAATCCCTAAGTTGTATCCGCACCAAGTGGATGTCAAAATTGTATTGGGCATTCGGATCATACTTGAACAGCCGCAATCCATCAGGGTCGTAATGACCTGTCAGGTCGGCATGCACAATCGCTTGTTTCAATTCAGGAAACGCGATTTGGTACCCGGCGTAATCGCCGTATTTGTTGTATCCCATGCCGACAAAGGTCTGTTTGTCATAGCCATAGATGAGGGTTTCGTGGATCAAGCGTCTTTTTTGATACGCAGGGCTGTCGGGTAGAAAATATTCATCAACGGTAGGTTGGACATAGTAGCCTTTGTCAATGCAGGCAATGAGGAATGGCGCGATGTCTTTGGGCGATTTAAAAATGAGATCTCTATCCAGCAGTTGAACCTTCAGATAGGGCGAAAACGCGAGACGCTGATCCGGGCTGCGATAGAAATTGAATTTCATGGTTCGGTCATGGCTCAAATTCTGAAGGTTTTGAGGGCAGTGGAGTTGAATATAATTGCTGTGAAACCACGGCAGATACGCTGTCCAATTGGCGAGGATCGAAAGCGGATAAGCGTGGTGCAAATAGCCGATGACCGGAGGTGTCGCAATGGGAAGTACTTTTTGCATGATCTGTCTAATTTTCATGTGGCAGTCGAAACGCACTCGCGCACAGAATGAATGTAGTCTGTAATCGTCTGCACACTCTTAAAAACTTCGGCACGCAGGTCTTCATCAGAGATTTCAAAGCCAAATTCCTCCTCCAAGCCCACGACGAGTTCAACCATGGCCATTGAGTTGAGCCCCATTTCTCCACCGAACAAGACATCGTTATCGCCAATTTCTTCAGGCTCAATTTCAAGGTTTAAGGCCCGCACAATCGTCTGTTTGATCTGTTTTTTGAGTTCATTTTGCATACGTCTCTACCTCATTGATCATCTGCAAAGTAGGTCGTGATGGCGTCAACCATCCTCTGTTGTCCCTCCTCTGAGACAATCTCTATGGCTGGAATCTCAAATCTATTTTCCAACGCTGCCAATTTCTCGTCAATTTCTTTTTTGGACATTTGACGGGGACTGATCAGGGTCCGACCATAAGCGGTGCGAACGTGTTTTTCTTTGTCACTCATTGCAAGGCATAAAACGGGGCCTTTGGTAATCGCCTTCAGGGCGTTCAGGGTATCGCGTATATACTCGCCATCATCAACGCTATTCACGACCAATATGTTGGCGTCGGGTTTTGTGCCCAACATAAACGCCAGGGTTGAAAGCGTGTGATTCCCATGCTCATGGACATCATAAGGGATGCTGCCCGACTGTGCCCCAACAAGCATTAAATCGGGTTTCTTATTGGCGCATATCTCGCGCATTTTGAAATCTAAGTAGGGAATGTGAAGCTGTAGCGGAAATTGCACTGGCGAAGCATATCCCGTCGGAAACGCCACATCCATGCCAAATAACTGAGCATGGTGCTCGGTACCGATTTGCCCAATTTTATATCCCGCTTTTGTCAGCTTTGACCGCAAGGCGAGTTGAACAGTGAACTTGCCTTGCTGGGCACTCGTGCCAAAAACACCAATGACGGGCACATCAACAGGCGAATAATGGTGGGGCTGAAGGGTTTTGAGCAAGTCGTTTTGGTGAATATCAGGCGAATAGATCCAGAGGTTCTTTTTGCGTGCCTTTTCAATCAGACCTTTGAACCTCTTTTGGTAAACCGACAAAAAGCTGAACACATTTAAGTTGGCATTGACGGCTTTTTTGATACTTTCGCGCAAGACATCCTGTTTGGTGATTCGGCTCAGTTCATCGACATAGCCCAGAATGAGTGTGTCCGCATCTTTCAATATCTCTCGAAAGCGCGGCTGAATCCGTATGCCAACGGGCGGTATGCCTATTGCCTCGCCCGCATCTTTCCCAACGTACCCTTTGGCGATGGGATCCGCGATGCCCACAATGTCAAACATTAATAGGTCCCGAAAACGCACCAAGCTGTGCATCTCTTTGTTATAGGGATAAATCGCCGCGCGTTTGATTTTGTTTGGATCAAAGAATTGCAGAGCTTTGGGGCGTCTCGGTTGCGAGAGCGTCCCGCGACCGGACGGGCGTTTTTGACGCGCCTCGCGCACGGCATTCGCGGCCAATATACGCCTCATCTCATTCAGAACGGCTTTGGGAAAGGCTTGTTTAATTAACGCGACAATGCCCGTGATGTGGGGCGCGGCAAAGCTGCTGCCTTCAACAATATGCTCGCGCCCACCCGCCCAAAGAACGCGCTGAGTTGTTCCCGGTGCAATACATTCAATTGACTCTCCCGCGCGAAAGAGGTAATTGTAACGCCCTTTTAGCTTTCCCGCTTTCACACCGATGACATTAGAGAAATAGGCCGGGTAACTCTCTTTTCCCGAATTGTGTTCGGCCGCGACGATTGCGATCCCCTTTTTTGTTGCCCGCTTGCAGACCTCCAATAAACGATGTTTGACTTGCGCGTCTGTTGTGCCCAGGCTCAGGTGGATAATATCGACTTTTTGATCCATTGCCCAGCAAATGGATTCGATCAGAATTTTTTGTTCGACAATCAAAGATTGGTCGAAAATTTTTACGGCATATAGCTCTGCGCCCGGTGCCTTCTTTTGTATAATGCTCGCAACCGCCGTGCCATGTCCAGATGTGTCTCGATAGTCCTGAGACGTATGAATGCTACCCGAAGAAAGCGCAAAACAGATGCCTCTGTTCACATGCTGCAACAATTTGTGAGACCGATCAATCCCGCTGTCAATGATGGCAATTTTGACCCCCTCTCCGTTTAGATCATGGAAATTGCATTTGTATTTCATGAGGTCGCACCTCGTTGTCTGCAAGATGGATGTTCGTTGCGAAATGGACTTGCGGACTGTTCGTGATGGCGTTTTGTGATAGCTTATCTGAAGTACTGCGTAATGTCAGTAAATTTTTGGCCCGGCCCAAAATGGTGTGACGCATAGATTATTGATTATTTTTTGTAGTACCCTTCTTCTCGAAGTTTCTCAATGACCTGCTTACCCAACTTTTGCGCCCATTCTGCGCCCACATCCAGGCTTTCCCGAAATATTTGGGGTTGGGTTTTAATCAACTTTTTCCCGATGGGAGACTCATAGAATACAATAAGTTGCTTGATGTCCTCGTGGGTGAAATGCTTTTCATAAATGGGTATGATCAGTTCGATAATATCATTTGGATCAACTTTCGCCTTGAAATACTGCCAGAACTTTTCAGGGGTATGCGAATGGCCTTGCCTGAATTTTGCGATTACATGATTCATAGCTTGTATGCCCAATTTGCCTGCCTCAGTTAGTTCCATGAGGCGTTTGATATCCGCTCTCAAGGATACAGCAGTCGAGTCAGGCTTTTCATCTGCGCTAACATTCAGAACCCCCATTAAAACCCATGCGGCCACCCCCATAATGATTCGCGTTTTCATACTCATGTCTCTCCTTTCTTAACTTCACTCTGAATTTGACGTTACGCAGCACTCAAGTACTAAAAGTCAATCTGCGTCGCCACCCAACGAAATGTCCACACTTTGGACAGGTGTAAATGCTTTTTAGCCTATTGACATATTTCATTTTCCATCTTGGATGAGGATTTCCAGTCTTCTCTAAGAAATTGTTTTGATCGCATTATCACTATTCCGACTCACCCGCTGATCAGGCGACTCGTTTAAGACAGGCCAAAGCTGAAAAATAAAGTAACCTGTGATCAAGAGACCAGGGGTGACCTGGATCAGGCCAAAGAGGGTAAGAGAGACATTGATGTGTAGTAATGATTCCAACTTGGCGAAACCGTAGATGAGGAAAAATTTAAAAAAAATGAGAACGTTATAAAGGGTATGATACAAGATTGGCGCGAGGATATTTTGAGTTTTAATATAAATAAGCGCAGTTAAGAGACCCGCAATCAAGCTACTAAACATATTGGGATGCGCGACAGCAAAAATAACGGCGGAAATGAATAATCCAGCTTTCAATCCCCACCTGAACGAAAGCCTTTGCAGCAAAAAGCCTCTAAAAAACAACTCTTCTGCTGTTGGACCTAAAATCACCAATTTAATGAAAGGTACCAGATCAAATGGAAAATGCCCCATATTTAATTTTTTGCGTACTGAATAAATATAATTTCCCCCTCCTATCCCAAAGAAAGGTTGAAAAACTAAAACCGAAAGCCCAGCAATCAGCAAGAATTTTCCAACCGATATGGCAATAACTTCCCATTTCGAAAAGGCAATGTTGATCCCTAATAATTCCCCCAAGGTCTTACCGGGTCTTCGTAGGTTGAACAATATACACCCGATCACAAAACACAAAATAGCTAAAAAATGAATAGTTTTTATGGTACTTGCATCATTATGATCGATCATTTCTGGAATACCATGACTACACACCAATACACCAAAAAAGCAGAGAAAATGAATCAAAAATTTTCTTGTCTTGATGTGTGAAAACGATTTAAGCATACGAATTCTCTTATTTTTTTATCAGGCTTGGGAGGAGATGGGGCAGTCATTCAGAATATATTTTGTCAGCAAATGACTATGCGACTTGGCAGGTATTGCACTCAAATATACAAGAGTGCAATACCTGCTATGATCCAAAAACTGACTTATACCGCGTCTTTAACGCACAAGCCGAGATGCAGATTCACTTGAATGGCCAAGACACCTAACTTCGATTGCCTTATTCACCATATAATTGTACGTTTGGGTCGTCGTAGTCAATGTCACTACTCCATTCTATAAACCCATCCATAATGGCATCATTTGCATCACTGACCAACTCTCTTAGGGCTTCTCCTGCTTGTGCCTCAGTAGCGGCCTGATCAAACTGAAGTTCGCCATAAGTTTCAATAACTTCACGCCCAGTGTCAGTATTTGCGAGACTTGCGACACCAAGACCAATTGCTAGAGTGTGGCCAACAGGGTTGCTGACGAGGCCCGCCATCACTGCGGCCTCAACTCCAATAGCTCCAACTCCGAGAGCAATACTAATTGCTTCTTGCAAATCATTCTTCTCTTCTTCGTGATACGCCTCAACGGGCATCATGGTCTGGTAATACCGCGTTTTTTTCACCAACTTCTGCATGTGATCCTCCAATGTTGTGAAGATTGAAAATCGGTGAATGTTTGTTCATTCACCAAAAAAATAAAGCACCATGCAGCGACTTCTCATTTACCTCCTTTCCTTGTCAAAAGGTGCTTTTTGTGGACTATCAGTGTCAGAATTTTCGTTTGCAGATTCCACAATTTTAACGCGCTTTAAGGAAAGAATGATAAAAATGCCAACGGGCAGAAAACAATAGACAAGAAAGCTCCAATATTGGACCCATAAATGAAAAAATGACAAGAAAGCCGAATATATGAGTAGCACCAAGAACCCTCTTCTACGATCCATTTCAAGCCTGATGCCACATTGCTTACAGGGCCAGGTGGGATTAGGTTTCCATTTCCACCAGTCATCTCTTTCCCAAGGACGTTTATATCCACAGTTTGGGCACGTTGCTTTCAGCATATCAAATCCTCGCGGCTCTCTCTTGCAGCATGGCATAAACCCCATCCTGCATCATCAACACTTCGTGCCTACCTTCCTCCGCTATCCTTCCCTGATCAAGGACAACGATTTTGTCTGCCCGTCGAATGGTGGACAGGCGATGGGCAATGACAATGACCGTCCTGTGTTTGCAAATTTCCTTCATCGCTTCTTGGATATAAAACTCAGATTCGTTGTCCAGTGCGGCGGTGGGTTCATCTAAAATCAAGATGGGTGTGTTCTGAAGCAATACCCGTGCGAGTGCGACCCGCTGCCGCTGTCCCTCGGACAGTTGCGCGCCTTGCTCGCCGATGACCGTGTGATAGCCATTGGGCAGCCGCGTGACAAAATCGTGGATATACGCGGCCCGAGTCGCGGCTTCAACATCGATCATGGAAATCGGTTTGCCAAACGTCAGATTCTCCAAAATGCTCCCCTGAAACAGCGCGCTTCCCTGCATCACGAAGCCGATGTTTTGGCGCAGAGAATTGAGGCGATAGTGCCGGATATCGACCCCATCGAGTAAGACCTGACCATCCACTGGATCGTAGAATCTCGGGATGAGTTTCGCCAGGGTTGATTTGCCCGACCCGCTTTTGCCAACAATAGCAACGGTCTGATCCGCGTCGATCTCGAGATTGATCTTGTTTAACACCACCCTGTCGGGCTGATATGAGAAACTGACCTCTCGAAACTCGATCCTGCCTCGAACCTCGTTGAGTTCGGGCAACTGCGGTTCATCGCGTATATCAGGCGTGATGTTGTACACCTCAAAAAAGCGATCCGTGTGAACCAGCGTTGCCTCAATGCGGCGCAACAAGCCAATGAGACTTTTGATGGGGCCATACAGATATCCCACATAGCCCGTAAACGCCATATAACTGCCCAACGTCAAATTTCCAGATAACACCTCGTACCACCCATAGAACCCATAGGCAAGCGTTCCACCCGTTTTAATGATGGTGTTGACATAGCCCGTCGTTCCCTGAAACAGCGATAACTTCATTCTTAAATTTGCAAGAATGATGAGCAATCCATGCACCTTATCAAAAAATGATGTCTCCAAGCCCAAAGCCTGTACTGTTCTCATTGAAGAGATGGACTCGTAATTTTTTGCCGATAAGTCTGCGGCACGTTCCGCAATCTCCTTGGTATATTTGCGTATAAACCGCCTCGAAATCAAGACCAAAAGCGTATCAAAGGGCAAAACAGCGAGGCTGATCAGAGCCAGTTTCCAATTGATAAAGAACAGAATGGGCGGAAAGATCACCAGTTGGAGCGAATTGAGAATCAGCGTGTTGATCAGACCGATGACACTGGAAATTGAACTCCGCATATCCCTGAATCGAGATATAATTTCACCTGTCTCTCGGTTGTCGAAAAAACTGAAATCCAACGTTTGGATATGTTTGTAAAAACGCGCTTGAAAATCATATCCCATCCGGATGCCAACACAAAGCGACTGAATGATAAACCGCCAATAAGGCCGAAGCATCTTAACAACAGTAAATATTTGCGTCAAGATTCCGCTCCCGTTTGCTTCTGTTCAACGACCATCCGATTCAGAACACAAGTGGATTTTTGTTGCCATCCCAAGGGTAGAAGATTTCGACCTTGAGCTCAGTGGTTCTTCAAATAAATTTACTGACTTAACCCATGTCAGCACATGCATTGACAAATTAGACAGATGTCATTCCCGCGGAGGCGAGTACGCACAATTACAACGGAGTAATTCAGGCTATCGGATGATGGATTCCCAATAAAATCACTCGGGGATGACGGGAAATGACAGGCAAAAAGAATGGGTCACAAACTGATTTGAAAGACCACTCTCCGCCAAGCTATCAAAATCTGTTGTGATTTTGAAACGGGCTATTGCCAATCGCCTGCCTGTGCTTCGACACTTTGACACACTTTGACAGGCTCAGTATCCGGCTCAGAGACCGCAAACTCAGCAACACGGCAGACAGGTGCCTCACTCGTGTCTCTTGTGGCAAATCGTTAATTGAATCACGGCCCAAAAAAACCTGTGAATGGGGTACAACCGCCACAGGCAGTTTACTTTGCCATTCACAGGTTTCGTCTCAGTTTTCAGATTTCGCAACCGCGTGCGATCACAGCAGGCATTTGACTTAAGTGGCAAAGGTGTTATTGACAGGTACCCCAAACAACTCTTAAAAAATCTCAAGATAGTTCACTGATTTTTAGGGAAGCAACAGATCCATTGGGGGATATTGAATTTCGGCTTGATTCATTTTCTTTCTGATCCAACTTTCAAAGAGGATATTCTGAATTTCCTCTTTTACGGTGTCTGAAAACATTGCAGGAAAAAACTCTTGTAGCATATAAAGGGCATATCCCTTTGCTACTTTGGCAGGCGCAAGCACATCTCCCGGATCACTCGCAAACACACGTGGAGAAATCCCCTTCGGCAACTGATACCGCCTTAATCTTCCTAAATAGCCACCCGATAACTTGGTTTTACATCTTCAGAATAAAGCCTTGCAAACCTACAAAAATCGGCATTGTCTTCCTTAACTTGCAAGTAAATTTCTCCAGCTATACTTTCATTTGCGACAAATATCCAATACACTTCTGCTTCATCAAACTTTAACTTATTCTCAATAAAATAGGATTGGATACGGTCTTCTGTCTTTATCTTAGCCAATTCTTTTTTTAGCAATTTGTACTCAATTTCAAGCACCACATCCTCAAAAGTGATCCCTTTTCTATTTAACCAAGTTTTAGTTCGTTCTGACCGTTCTAATCTGTGTTCGTACCGCCAGTCATCTACAGCCTGCTGTAACTCCTCATTTTTTATTCTTATACCTTCTTCCAATGCAAGTTGCCTGATAAGACATCTTCGACCAAGTCTCTCAATAATTTCGAATTGATTTGATACAGCCAAAGACCTTATCCAGTCCGAAAGCTTCACTGTTTCCTCATTGACCTGTGCAATAGATACATCAGTCATCTTGATCTATCTCAATTAATTTTGTTGTGCATTAAAAGTTGCTGACTCGTGAAGTTGGCGGAGAGGTTTAAGAATAAACATCAATAAAGACACCCGATCAGTGACAACCTCTGCAAAGCCACTCATGCCATACTTTAAAGGCTTTTCTTGATCACGCACCATGATTTTGGTCTCCTCTAAAACGAAAGGAAACTTGATCAAATACAATACGACCATCGATCCGATCTAGAGTGACAGCAAAATTGCCGTGCCGCGATGATTCTTGTGAGGTATCATAGACGTCATTGAGCCTATCCACTGCAATCCGAGCTTCTTGAACCTGTGGCCACAGTCCAATAAGACCCATAATTGGCCCCATGACACTGCCTATTAGTGTGTTAAACGCCATCAATTGCCCAACCGATAATTCGCCATCCATGACAAGGGTTGCCCCATACCACAATATCACCACACTACTAAGCAGATTTATCAAGCCACTCCCCATGCCGAAAAGAATCTGCATCTTGATTCCGTGAAATCCTATTTTCATTTCCTTCGTAAACCGCTCTTCCCATGACCATCGGGTCTGTTGCTCTATTGCACCTGTTTTAACAATTTCTATGCCACGGAGTGAATCTATAAGAACTGAAGATTGTTCTGCACGCGCTAAAAAAGCCCGTTGGCTTATAGACTTCAGTATCGGTGTATAGACCAAAGTAAGCACGACTGAAAGAGGTAGAAAGATGAGTACAACACCTGTGAGTTTCAAATTATAGTACAACATCAACCCGAGATAGACAAACAGCATAACAAAATCAAGGATACCGGATATTGTGGCACCCGTCAACAGGCGTTGAATTGTTGTATTTTCTTTGAACCGAGTGGTCAAATCTCCTGTTCGTCGGAGTGCAAAGAAGCGAAGAGGTAATGCGAGAAGATGACGATAAAACCTAGACAGCATAGAGCAGGAAAAGCAAGCCCATGCCCTCTCGCGCCTGAAAAATCGCATACCGATCCCCGTTCCATCCTGCTGCCGCTACCTCACCGCGGTGCTCCATATCAAATTCGAAAAAAATAACACGCCACATGAATTCTCCGAGGGTGTCTTCGTCTAATAGATCCCATTCATTAAATATGGCTTCTTTTTCAAATGGTGGCCAAGTGAGTTGGTCGGGTATTTCGCCAGACAACCACTTTGCAGGATGCAAAATTTGTTCAGTTGAAACAGGAGGCTGTGTGTACAATTGGTCAACGTTATCCCATCCCTGTTTCTGAATCTGATAAACAAAATTCATTCCGAGTTGATAAACGCCGATTTGCTGCAAAATCATAAAATCAAGAAGCGTATCTATCGTCTCAATAGCGGCCTGTGGATCATCCTGTAAGGATGCAATTGCTTTCATATCCTCGCGGAGTGTTTCAACATCCAACTGCGTTTGTGCATCTATTACATTTTGTAGGAGGGCATCGTCAGGCATCTGTCCAGTCAGATTTTGCAGTATCCAAATCGTCTGGATATAAGTGGCCTCTCCTTCTACGACAGCTTGACGAGCAAGCATTTCGTCAGTACTTAAAGTACTGACTTGGGCAAAGAGGAATTGGTTGAGATCGAAATACTGATCCTGAAGACCGTGGCAAAGCTCATGGGGCCAAGAGACCGTCTAACAAATCTGTGGGTAGGTTTTGCATAATCAAATAAAATGTATCTGCATCAGGATCGTAATATGCAGCGACTTGGCTCTTAAAAAAGGAAATAAATCCAGAACGGTCTAAGATGGTGTTTCCCCTGTACAGACCCAGTTTTCGAATCACGCGATCATAGTATGCCCAGTCCAGACTTGAATTTTGTAACGCGGACTGCCGGTCGATATATGCTTCAAGTTCTGAAGCATTTTGAATACCCACACGAATAGACTGCTTAAAGGGGCGTTCCCTGATTTGAGCGATTTCCCCTTCAATTGTGCCTGATCTCTGGCGCAGTTGTGCGACACTCTGAGCACAGACAGAGAAGTCTGAGAAGACAGCAACGAGACAAAACAATAGCCCGAGATATCTGATGAACATTGTCTATACCTTTTTTGTTACTTCCCCGTCAAAATCTCAATGCCCTTTTCGAGCACGGGGTCTTCTGCGTCGGAGGAATCGGAGAGACTGACCGCAATATCGGGAGGAATACCGGTGCCTTCATAGCTTATCATATCCACCGAAACGAGCTTTTCCGTTGTGAGTCGATAAACCCATCCATTGGGCAATTGGCCGCGCCTAGGGGATCCAAGCGCACCTGCAGTGGGATTTCCAATGACCGTGACATGCGGAAGTTGTCTAAGAGCTAAAACAAAGTTTTCAGCCGCACTTGCGGTATTTTTCCCAACGAGCAAGACTATGGGGTTGGTATATTGCCGCGCGCCTGCAGGTCCTATTTGCAGTTCAAAAAGAGGCGCGAAGTCAGACCGATTGGGGCGATTGCGAAATTGTGCATAGCCATATACATGGGTTGTATTCGTAAAACGCTCCGCGACAGTTCTGGCGTTGGCCGAAAACCCACCGGGGTTCCATCTCAGGTCAATGATTATGCCAGAAGTATTCCACAACTGATCCAATACAGCATCAATATCGCGTTCCCAGTCTTTAACAGACCCAGTTAAAAATCCAGGAATAAAGATGTACCCAATATGATCTTGGATGATACCATAAAGAAGATGACCCTGTTTGAAATCCACAGACGTAAGCATGATAGTTGTATCTCTTGCAGCACTGCTGGCCCCTGATGAAAACCTGGCGAATGACGAACGAAGACTGACATGCCGATCATTGAGGGGTTCTAACAGAGCGGAAAGGATTTCAAAAAGTTCCTGTGGCGTCGTTTGCGCCGTGACAGTGGGACGATAAACCCTGTAAAGCGCGTCCCAATCGACATTTTTGATCTCAAACAAGGCGTAAAAGTCATTAAATTCTCGCCAGAAAATTTCAAAGTTGTGTTCGGGAGATAAGTCAAGGTCCCCGCCTATAATTGACTTTCCACAGGAAAAAAGAAAACTACAGGTGATCACTATACAGAATGTGCGTAAGCAGCGTTTCATGTTATTTGACCTTAACAGCGAAGCCGAGCAGCAGATTGTGCGTGAACATTGCGGCCGTGCGTTCATATCTTCGTGCGCGTTGGAAATCCATGCGATAGTGCGCGTAAAACTTGATGGATGAGGACAGCCGGTTTGCATAGTGAATCCCGATATTGAAACGCAGAAAGCGGTTCCATAATACCAGATCACCATTCAGCAAATTCGCGAAGATTTCCCGAGCGGATGCGATACCGGATGCGTGTGGCAGGTAATACGACACCATATTGCTGCCCGTATATGCCCTGAGATGGTGTCGCGTGTTGAGATGATAGTCGCCAACAATTGCAAAACTCAGGCTGAAATCTACATCCCCAATGAGCTGGGAATGTATCGGAGGGTGGACATATTCTTTGACATATATTCCCGTCGCCAGGCCTGCCATCATGCCCAACCTTATCTTTTTTCCGAGATATGAGGCCAAATAACGACCATGTAATTCTTCAGTATAGATGGACACGATACTTACGCTTGTTTCGGAGGCATTGAGGTTTCCACGGCCGAATGCGACAAAACTGGAACCCAGGCTTTTCTCCCCTTGGGTTAGAGAGAGCCAAGCAAAAGATGGGATCTGATCCTCATATCGCAGGTAGGAACCCAATTCATCTTTTAAGTAGAATTGCGACAGACCGGCCATGATCCCATACCATTTCTCGCTTTCTTTTTTTTGGGGAGCATCCTTGTTTTCTTCACCCAAGGCATTCATTTCCCCAAGTACCAAACACAAAATGACCAGCATCCTCATCATTTTTACGACCTACCCGATCTAAAATTTTCAATTCCATCTCCTGATATCGACCTCAAAAAATAACGGACTCCCAAAGAAATCTCAAGCAAAACGACACCCATACCCACGGACGCGAATCGGAGCCAACCTGTACATCAATGGTTAACTCCGATCTTCAACACAGAAACTGCGAGTAATCAATCAAAAATCACAATCAATCTCAGCCGTTAGTTCATTCTATCAGGTTGTGCGGACAGTAGAGTTGGATGTACTGGCTGTGGAACCACGGCAGGTACGCTGTCCAATTGGCGAGGATGGAGAGCGGATAGGCGTGGTGCAAATAGCCGATGACAGGCGGTATCGCTATGGGAAGTGTTTTTTGCATGGTTTGTCTCAAAAGCTGTGTCATCCGAGGGCGAGCGAAAAATCTATTCTACCTGTGGTGTAGCAGGTATTTTGTGAAGTACGTTGCGAACATAATCGGCCATGGTCTGCACGCTATCGAACAGTTCCACGCGCAAATCCTCATCGGGTACCTCAATGCCAAATTCTTCTTCCAAGCCCACAATGAGCTCGATCGTCGCCATTGAATTGAGTCCCAAATCACCGCCAAAAAGCGCGTCTGCATCGTCAATTTCTTCTGTCTCAACTTCAAGAGACAGGGTGCGAATGATCACCTGTTTGACCCGTTCTTCTATGGACATAAGCCCTCCTGTGTTATCGCCGCTGATGTGCCATCCTTTGCGAAATATTGGACCACAGTTTTCACGAGACGTTCTTGACCTGTCTTGGAAAGAATCTCTATCGCAGGCAATTGAAACGCGTCTTCTAATTTTTTCAGGTGATGGTCAATTTTGGATTGTGCCATCTTTTTAGGCGTGATCATCTTGCGCCCATAAGCCATTCGGATGTGCTTTTCGCGATCCCCCATCGCCAGCAGCAGGGTCGGGGCTTTGCACACCGCGCGTATGCCATCAATCGTATCGCGGATATATGCCTCTGCATCAATGCTGTTGACCACCAAAATGCAGGCATCGGGTTTCACACCCAGTAAAAACGCCAGCGAAGATAGACAATGTGTGCTGTGTTCCTGGACATGATAGGGAACTGTGCCCGATTGAGAGCCTGTCAGGATGATGTCGAGCCGCCTGTGCTGGCAAATCTCTCGCATCTTGTAATCTAAATACGGTACGTACTGTTGAAATGGAAGATTGAGCGGTGAGGCATAGCCCATTGGAAAAGCTGCATCCATCCCAAATAACCTCGCGTGATGTTCAGTGCCGATCTGCCCGACGTTATAGCCTTTTTGGATGAGCCTGCGCCTGAGCGCGAGTTGCAAGGTGAACTTGCCTTGCTGCGAACTCGTGCCCATCACAGCAAGCACGGGCACATCCACAGATGGGAGCGCGTTGAAATGCTGAAGTGCGTGTGCAAGTTCTTCTCGCGGAATGTGGGGATAGGTCAGACGCAGACCCTTTTTGTCTGCCAAGTCATACAGGTCGCCATATCGCGTTGGATCAAGTGCTTGGAAACTGAACACATGGCATTCGACATCCAGTGCCAATTGCACATATTCCCTGAGCAAATCGCGCTTGCGGATGCGTGAGAGTTGATCCACATAGCCCAGGATGAGCGTATCCGCATCTGCCATGGCGCGGCGAATGTTCGGGCTGATCCGCAGATGTGCAAGAGGTTCATCAATCACTTTGCCCGCATCTTTGCCTCCCATCCCCTTGCCAAGCGGATCGCCAACGCCAACGATCTCAAAGCTGAGCATACCGCGATAGCGCACCAAGCTGTGCATCTCTTTGTTGTACGGATACAGTGCGGCTTTTTTGATCCAGGAATAATCCGCTTGAAAAACTTTTTGCTGTGCTGGACGACCGCGCTTGGAGGTGTTCTGGTTTTGAGGTATTTCTCTTAAGGCTTTTTCTTGTAGTAATAACCGAATCTCTTGAACTGAACATTTTGTCTGCTGTTTCAATGCATGTGCTGAAGGCATGTCCTCGAATGATTCTATCGGGGAGACTTTATTCAGTAGGCACGCCACAATGCCCGTGATATGCGGCGCGGCAAAGCTATTGCCGCCGGTCATGATGTATTTGCCATTCAGCCAGCACACGCGCTGTTCATCGCCGCGCGCCACACATTCGACGCGCTGATTTGTGCGATAATAAAATCCGTTGGGTTCATAAGCATGTTGTGGCGTACTTAAATCCACAATCGCACCACCCGCCACCCCAATCACTTCCGGAAACACCGCCGGATAACTCTCGCGCCCATCATTGCTCTCTGCTGCCACGAGAATCACGTCAGCATCAGCCGCTTTGCGACACATTGCCTGAAGGGAAGTCTTAAACGTCACATCCGTCGTACCCAAGCTCAAATTCACCACATCCACCGCGTTGTCAATACACCACTGAATCGCCGCGATGAGTGCCCGTGCATCCGCCATCAACGAGTCATCAAAAATCCGCACGCTATACAGTACTGCATCTGGTGCCTTCTTTCGGATGATCCCTGCACACGCCGTGCCATGTCCCGCACAGTCGGAATAATCATCTGACAACACAACCTCACCGTTTTCACTCATCCAAATCTGAACCCCACCCGAAATTTCACCCACACCTGAATGCGATGCGTCTATGCCGCTGTCGATAATGGCAACCCGGATGCGAGCGCGATTTTCTTTTCTCATAACTCGTTTCTCCAACGCATGAGGACATGTGCTACATGATTTATCTCGTTACACTTGCTACCTGCCAATGTGTCAAAATCCAACTTATCTGTTCTGCATTAAAACCCAAGGACCGATCATCCATAAAGATGACTGTACACTTTACCATGATGGATAAGTTCATCATGCGTACCTTGTTCTGCCACACGATGATCTTCAATGACCAAGATGTGATCCGCGTGCCTGATTGTTGACAGTCTATGGGAAATAATAATCGTTGTTTTCTCTCTCCTGATCTCCTGTAAAGCATGTAGAATTTTTGTTTCGGATTCCGTATCCAAAGCTGACGTTGCTTCATCTAAAACAAGAATGGGTGTATTGCGAAGAATGGCTCTAGCGATCACGATCCTCTGTTTCTGTCCCTGCGACAACTGCGCGCCTCGTTCTCCCACTTGGGTATTATACCCTTCTGAAAATTCTTGGATGAAATCATGTGCATGTGCCAACCTTGCAGCCTCCTCCACTTGCCATGTTTCCACGCTGTTATTTCCCACGGATATGTTTTCAAACACTGAGCCAAAAAATAAAAATGGATCTTGCTGAACAAGACCAATTTGTCCTCTCAAAGAAGATAGTTTCATCTGTCTGATATCATATCCATCAATGGTAATTGTACCTGCTTGCGGATCATAAAATCTTGGGATCAATTGTACAAATGTCGTTTTTCCATTGCCACTTTTCCCCACAATAGCTGTGGTCTTTCCACTCTCAATCTCAACGGTGACATCGCTAAAAATGGGTTGTGAGTCCTTATAGGAGAAGGATACATTGCGAAATTCAATGTGTCCTTCAAGTGGCGGGAGTTCGGGTAACTCTGGAACCTCTTTTATCTCTGGTACAATATGGTAAACCTCGAGAAAGCGATCAATGTGGACAATAACTGTGCGAAAGTCCATCAGAAGGTTCAGCAAGCCTTGCATTGGACTAGAGAGATAGCCTACGTAAGCAGTAAAAGCCAAATAGCTTCCTAAAGTCATATATCCAGAGAGAATCTGCGTCCAACCATACCAGCCATACAGAAGCGTCCCACCGGCATGAAGGGCATTAAGCAGAAAGCCCGATGCACCCTGCCAGCAATACATGTTCAGTCGTATCCTCGCCGATTCCAAGGTGAGGTTTTTAATTTTCAAAAAAATATCGTTTTCTATATTCAAGGCCTGGATAGTTCTGATTCCCGAGATAAATTCGATCCGCTTTGCAGAGGCTTCTGCATTCGTCTCGGCAATTTCTCTGGTTCTTCTAGCCGTATATTTCGACATGAACCACGATATCACAGCATCAAACGGCAACACGACTAGACTTAGCAAGGCCAATTTCCAATTCATATAGAACAAGATAGGTGGGAACACGAGCAGCGTTCCCACACTCATAAATGTTGTGCTGATGATACTCATAATCCCCGCTACGGATGACAGCGCATCTCTTGATCTTGATATAATCTCACCCGCTTCTCTTTGATCGAAGAAACTGAAATTGAGGCATCCGATATGATGATAAAATTCCAAACCCGTTTTGAGGCTCAATCTCATACTGAGGTTGTGAGCAAAATAGCCATTTAGGCAGGATATTAGATTGGAAAAAATAGAAATGAAGGCGGTGGAAGCGAGCACGACAAAAAGCAAGTTGGCGTCTCTATTGGGATAGACATTATCGATGAGAACTTTTGTAAAGTAGGGTGGGAGAAGGGAGAAACAAATCAGAAAGGCACTGACAAACAAGGTCTGCATGATCATCTTCCGATGTCCACGCAGCAATGATAAGATATGTGCAATCTTCTGCAAGATACCCTCCAAACACTGCCGAAAAACCGCTATCATCAATGCACAGGGGCAACAGAATCTGCAACCGCATCGGATTTTATCGCGTAAAACTCAACAAACTTAACCTGCCCGCGCTCTGTATCCTTTTCCAATTTCACATCGACACGCATTCCCTTTTTATCCATAGCCCGAAGTAAATCTTTCCACCCTTGTCGTTTGGGATCATCTTCGGGCAAGAGGTCCAGAACCTGACGCAGGGATTCTCTTACAACTTCAGGCTGTTTGTTCAAGATGCCCAAACCTGCGTGCTTTCCAAGTGCCTGAAATTTTTCTTTCGATGTGGATGAGAGTCCTATAAGCTCTTGATTTGCCTCAATGGCTTTTCCATAGTCTTCTAAAAATAGATAACTCATGAAAAGGTCGTTATTGATTTGCTTTTGATCGCGACAGTAAGTTGTTCGATTACACTGTTTTTTTAATTTTTCCAACTCAATCGCTGCATTAGCGTGATCTCGCAGTTTGATATAGACAGAAGCTAATTTTTGACGCAGTTCATAAGCGCGTGGATAAAATCCCAGTCCCTTTTTGAAAACAGAAAGTGCTTTTGCGTTTTCATTACGGATTTTGTAAAATACGCCGGCGTTTAATAAGGTAAAGCCATTAGAAGGTCCCATTGTGAGGGCTGTTAAAAGATATTGATCGGCTCTCGCGTTTTTTGAGGGATCATCGGCATAAATCCTGGCGAGCAAGGCATAAGTGCCTGGCAAGGGCGGCTGATTCCATACCGCATTTTTAAGTTCTCTCAAGGAGCCTTCTCTATCCAAATAAAAAAGAAATAGACCTTTATAAGTTTGCAGACAATTTTGAGCATAAATATCCGCCTCAAAATTATGAGGCAAGTCAACACTCTTATGAAAGATGAAAAGGGCGGTTCGATCATAATAATTCCAGGCATGTTGAAAGTCACGCGTTGGCATTTCGCGTTCCTCAATCCAATGATTGACATCATGTATGATAAGAACGTCCTTAAATTCATCATACCCAACGACCAATATGAAATGTCCCCAACCATATTCGGGTTCAAGAATGAGTACAAGAACCGGGTAGCCTCGGTTGATCCAATATTTAATATTTGAAATATTTGCTTTCCCCAGGTAAGCTTTGTGCCCTCTTTCAACTACAAAGTTCCAAAGGGCATAAGGGGTACTCCCATCATCATCTTTCACAGCCTCTGCGATTGATTTCCGGGAAACAGAATCATTGAGAAAATTTAATGCTATTTTGAGCGTTGCTGAGCCACACGTACCCAGTGTATTTAGGTTGTAATTCCAAGACGGAACTGGAACGCCATTAATAATTTTTCTTTTTTTATCGTCAGGAACACGATTTAATGCCTTTATGTAGTGTTGTGCCAAGTGGTAGGTGCTCTGATCTTGTTCCAATGCAATCATCGCATATTGCTCAATAGCTTTGCCATAATCTCCCATTGTGTAATACACATCGCCTATCTTAAGCCTTGCTTTTGCCAAAAGTTCAGGCGTCTCCTCAGTTTTGATAATTCGCTCAAACGCATCTATCGCCTCTTCATATTGCTGCAATCTCATATTGCAGATGCCAAGCGTCTGTAATAGGAGTGTATCTTCACCCTTCAAACGAAGTGCTTTTGCCAACGGTTCAATTGCCTCTTCATATCGGCTCTGCCCTGCCAGAGTTAGTCCAAGTAGCTCATTTGCCCCCTCATTCTCTGGCGAGCGTGCGAGCAGGCTTTTGTAACTTCTGATGGCATCTTCGTTTCGCTCCAGTCTGCGATATGCATAAGCCAAATTCTGGTATGCTTGAATGTTGGGATCAATTTTTAAGACCGCCTTTCCATGTGCAATAGATTGCTCGAAGTTTCCAACTTCACACAAAACAGCCTGCAAAAGCAGTAGAGCATCGATATTTTCTGGGTCGTCTTGTAAAACCTCCTGAAGCAATTCAATAGCCTGCGGATACTTTTCTTGCTCGAAAAATTCGAATCCTTTTTCCAGTCTGATGTCATACGTATCTGCACAGGCAGAAAGTAGCAACAAACCGGCCATCATGCATAGAATAGATATTCGTTTCTGCATGCTTAAAACCCCTTCGTCTATGCAAAATCGGGGCCTACATTTGAGGTAGGCACTCAAAGCGATAGACCCCGATAATGAATTTTAGACTACAAAGAGAAGAGAAGATACAGCGTTATTTCAACGATGGTGAGACTGGTTTAGGTGTCGTCCTCATCACTAAATATCCATTCCACCATTCCATCCCACGCCCTTTTTCCCCACCATCCTTTTTCTTCTTTTACAACCTCTGGGGTGATTACCCTGTTAGACGTGTCCCTCTGTGTACTAACCGTATCTCCATTCACAGTCTTGATTTCAGTTCTTACAACCTCAACATTCATCGAATCCTGTGCGGGATGATATGTTCCCGAAAAATCGTAGTTCACCGTCGCTGTGGTATCACTTGGTGCTGACGTATTATCTCCATAAGCTTCAACGCATCCCAATTCCAGATGATAAGGTTTCAGCATGCGTTTCACAAGTTTTTTCATAACATCCTCCTTGAAAGAATGAGAACACGCCCTTTCCAAGTGCGTCAGTTTTGAAAGAGAGTGTTCAAAAACTGATGAACTCTCCTCTTCTCCTTGTAGTTATGTCAATTCCAAAAGACGATACAGGCGAGACGCCTGCGCTCCCATGGTTGCCTCCTTTCTTTTTTGTTGTATCAATTCGCCTTTTTTGGTTTGAAAATATAGAAATCGTGTTCAGGGATTTTTCCGGCCATACGAAGAAATCTGCTCCATATCAGATCGAGTATTCTTCCCTTTTCTATTGCTATCTTCGCTTCAACGCTCATGCCATAAGCAAGCGAATATGTATTATTATTTATAGAAACTTCGGAACTCGAGATCGTTATTTTTATCGGATAAACTTGTGCCTCTTGAGAAGGATTAGCCGATACAGGCTGTGCAGCAATTTCTGTGACTACGCCTTGAAAAATCTTGTATTCCATGTGGGGAAATGCGTTTACAAAAAGATTCACAGGTTGCCCGACTTTCACTTTGTGAATCTCTGTCTCTTTGATCATCACTTTTGCCTGCCAATCGCCCAAGCGTGCAAGTTCCATCACAGCCTCGCCCATTTGGAGATGGTCACCCACTCGCTTTTCTAAATCGCCAGTCAAAACCGTGCCAGATACGGATGCATAAACCACGGTATTTGCTATTCGACGCAGCAAGACCTGTTGGTCTTCTCTCAGCTTTTCATTCATTTTTTTTAATGTCTGAATTTCTCGTCGTCTGCGGTCAACAGTTTCCAATCTTTCCCGGTCTGTTTGTAATTTGGCTTGAGCTTGTCTCAACATAGATCTTTTTAGTCTTATGGGTAGCAACTGATCGATTTCTTGAAATGACTTACGATTCACGAGATTGTATTTTTTAACGAGTTTATACTCCCGTTCTACTTGCTCTAGTTGCAAACGCAATGTCTCTATCTCGGATTGAGTTTGATGAATCTCACTTTGTAGAATTTTTTTTTCTGATCTCATCTGTTCCTCTATCTCTGCCATCTTGCTTCTGTTAATTTCCCGCTCTTTGTTGACCTTCTCTAATTCGGCTTTCCAGTCGTTGCTTTCTAACTTAAGGAGCCGGTCTCCTTTTGCCACTTTGTCCCATCTACCGACATAGACTTCATTTATTATTCCCGAAAGCTTTGTCTTCACTTCAAAACGACCTGAAGGTTCAATAACCCCCGTTCCTTCCACATTTACATTCATCCCGATATTCCACACTAGAAAGACGATACCTGCAATCAATGCGATAACGGATAGCAAAATGAGAAGGAGAAATCGTTTGACAAATCCAAAGCCTGCTCCCTTAAAATCATCTATAATATCTACAATATCTACAGGAATTGTTGTGTGGCCGTTTTGAATAGCGGGGGTCTTCATTCTCTTGTCAGTGGCAAGTTTGTACACCGCGCCATACGTTGCCTTTATAGACTTGACAACAATTGTCCAGTACGCTCGGCACCATTTAGCAAAATGTTGTGTTTCACCCGTGGGCTTTCTAAACGCTCTAAAATTGCGTTTGCCATTCGCTCTAATGTTAGTTCTTCAGAGCGTATCATCTCCGCTATACCTAATTCGGAAAGCTTCTCTGCTCGAGGTGCTTGATCGTAGTCTGTTCCGGCTGGAATCGGCACCAAAATAGCTTTCACACCTGTTTCCAGGACATTCATACACGTATTATAGCCCGCTTGACTGATAGACAATTCCGCACCCTGCATCCACTGAAGAAAGTTATTTGTGAACCTCGACAGATAAAAGGCATCTTCCGTACACATTTTTTTTATGGCATCATACTCGGCGTCCTTTATAAAAACCCCAGCAAAGATCACCATCTTCATATTTTCGACGTAACCATCCTCGCGCAGTATCTTCCAGGCAGTTACCGCTTTGGCAATCAAATCCCATCCGAGTATGCCGCCACCAACACTGACCAAAACATAAGGCCCCTGCTCGTCTATCATTTTTTGGGCATGGCAATCACGGCTCTCTAATTTTTCAGAGACATAGCCTGTATATTCAATTGGAATCTCAATATTCTCTATCCAGGGAAAAAATGACTCCAATTGAAAAAGTCTTGGATCGCCATGAACGAGGACGTAATCAAAATAATTATTCAACACAGGAACAACGCGCTCGTAATACAATCGTGCCAACCTTTTGTTTTTTTCGTCCTTACGCCAAAAAGAAACTGCATACCAAATCATCTTGGGTACAAAAAACGAAGTTTCCGGATGTGGTGGTTTTTTGTGGGCAAGTTCTTTTTTGGGTGCCTTTTTTAGGATTTCACGTACGGAACAGACCACCTTCACTTCTGGATTTATAGCCCTTGCTCTTTGAATCGCAGGGATTAACTCTTTGTACAGCCTAGATCTGGCAAATGGGAAAAGTTCAATGACAAAAATGTCTAGGCATATCTGTGCAATCTTTTTGAGCAGCATTTGCTTGCGCTTTTCCTGAGCCTCCCGCAGACTAAGCTTTGGATCTTCACATACCATACGACGTGACGCTAAATCCTTAAAAAGGGCTGGCAAACGAACAGTCATAACCGAAGGTATATCAATACGACGGACTTCGCGCCCGCCATCTACAAAATAGACTTCATGGCTTTTAGCCAATGTGCGAACGATCTGAATATTTCTAAAGTGATGGCCAACACCTAACAAGTGTTGGCTAAAGAAAACAATGCGTTTTTTTTCCATCACAATACCTCAAACATTTAATTTTTTTTGCTCATAACTGTTGCGATAAGCAACAGGAGAAACGCCATGGATCCTCTTGAACGCCTCACACAAACGCTTGGATGAACGAAACCCACACTCGCTTGCGATTTCATTCACAAACAGCGGTTCTTTTATCAAACGCTGTGCATGTGCAACTCTGACCTCCCGCAATTGCTCCCGGAAAGGCTTGCCAAAATGCTTTTTGAACAATGCATAACCATACGACCTCGAGAACCGAAAGTCGCGCATGAGGTCTTCAAATTTTAGGTCTGGGTTGCTGTAATGCGCGTCCAAAAATGATTCCAACAAGGTTTTCCACCTATCTCGTGAAGGCATGTATTTTTTGATCTTTGCCAAAAATTTGTCTTTTACGATGGGTTTATCAAGGACACTGACAGCACCGGTCTGGAGTATTTCTGCTGTTGCTTCCAAGCGCGCGACCCCACCTATGATCAGGATATGGGTCTGAATTTTCTCTGCCTGTACGCGCTTCAAAAGTGTTATTCCATTGAGACCTGCGATATACATTTCAGCGACAGCAAGGTCAATCTTCTCTTTTTTCAAAATTTCAAAACCTGCTATCCCATTTGGTGCAGTGAAGACTTTGTATGGTTCATCGCGCAAGAATCCCATAAGTGACGATATGACGCGAGGATCATGATCTGCAATCAGAATTTTCTGCTCGTCCAGGTTTTCAATTTAGGCCCCCCTTTTTATTTTTTTAATCCAATCTCAACTTGAACTAAGTAACTGACCTTAGGCATTCATAGCCAATAAACATGGATCGACAGGATGGACAGGATGAAGAAATTCAATAAAAAAACAGGCGGCAAGCAGGTCAGCCAAAGTCCATCAGGCACAGCACTTGATTCCCTATCTGCCGTGTTGCTGAGTTTGCGGTCTCTGAGCCGGACACTGAGCCTGTCGAAGTGTGTCGAAGTGTCGAAGCACAGGCAGGCGGCAGCCGTTCATCTCCGGCCGCTGGCTGACAAAGCGACGTAACATCAGCTCATTCGTGATTGACAATTGCACTTTGGGTCGTTACTCTGTGTTTGTGTTCTCAAGTTGTCAGCTTGAGATGCCACTCCGCCGCTGACAGGGGACTTGTCCAAGGTCTTGTCAGCGGCTTTGATAATATATTCCCAGCGCGCCTGTCATTGCCATTCAAAAAGGTTCCGCATAAGTCTGATTTGCACCGCGTATTTCTACTTTTTTCAGTTTTTTTAGGTCGGTGCATTTTTATTTTGCAAAAAAAAACCCGTGAATGGGGTGCCGCATGCACGGGTTCAATAGCTCGATGCGTATGATCCGCTACCACCCTGGCCCCACATCTGTCACCGTCAAAGGGCCGCCGTCTTCCACACGCGCGGGGAACTCAACGCAACCAGCTGTCTTGTGCTCGCCGCGCGCATGCCCCAAAATATCTGTTGTTATATCTGGATAACTGCCCGCGGCATTTCCAATGAGAACGCTCAATGGGGTCGGTGCAACAACGCCGTTGGACAGATAACCCAGATCGAGTGTCTCGGTTTGTATGCCCCCGCGAGCGGGCATTCCCAGATCGCCGTCCGTGACATTTCCTTCCCATGTCCAATCAACTGGCTCGTCGTCTTGCACGAGCCTCACGGTCTTGAAACCTGCCTGCACGTCAGATCGCGCCAATGTAAAAACATTATTTGCAATCACACAATTTTTGGGTGGCGTGCCATTGGGATACCTAGAGTGGTTTAAGCCGACGACCAATGCCGCACGGCATCCAGCAAAGGTATTAAAAGCAACAAGTGCGCGTTCTGTTCGCACGTACAGATCGTCATGCGCGCCATCCATCATCGCGACGCCAAACGCATGGAGCGAGCGGAACATATTGTTCACAACAACCTGATCGGTGCCCTGCAAGCGCACACCTCCGGCGCGGGGTTCGCCATCGCCAAAAAAGAAGTTTTCCGCGACGACATTGCCATCGCCGTGCCGAAGCACCAACGCGCCTCGGCAGTCGCGAAATGTATTTCTGCGGAGGAGATTGCCGTTGGATTTTACCGAGATGATTTCTGCTTCGCCATTACAGCGTTCAAAGAGGTTGTATTCAATGATGGTTTCACAGTCGCCCGGTGCTGGATCAAACGGATTTCCCTCTGTGATGAGTTGAAGCGTTTCGTAGCCATTGCTCGCTTTGCCATCCGCGATATCGACGAAGTGGTTGTGGTGAATGTGGTGTCTTTCGCCTCGGTTGCGAACGTAAATCTGCATCAGTTGGCAGCCGCGCGTCTCTTCGCGGTTGTTGGTCTTGTTCTCGAATCGACAGTGGTCAATTTCAATTTGCTGGCTTTCGGGCCGCACGCGTATCCATTTGCCCGCCCGAACATCTGTCATCACACAGCGGCTTATGCGGCATCTCTTTCCCCGAATTTCTATATTGCCTTTCTCGACAAAGTGAAGCCCCACGAGGCTGATGTCATTTCCCTCAACTAACAATGGGGCCTGAATAACGGCTTGCCCGATATTTTCTGCTTGGATTGTGATCGGACGGTCTGCGGTCCCCTCTGCCGCGAGTTTGCACCTTTCACCACCATAGATCCCATCGATCAAGATAATTTTGTCCCCCGCCTGCGCTTGCGCCACCCGCTTTTCAAGTTCGGATAAGGGCTTCATAAATCGCCTCCAGTCGTTCCGCGCAATTCAGATAGAACTTCTGCCAATACTTCAAGCACCCCCAAATCTTAATTCTTAACCGACGTTACGCAGTATTCAAATAAGCCAAAAAAAATACCATGACAAAAGACAATAAAAAAATCATCATTCACAGCGCGCAAGTCCATCTTGCACCCCATACCCATTTGGCAATCCACTTTGAAGGCCGGCGCATGTCGTGCTGCGACAAAAGCGGTTCGCGCGGTGCAAGCCTGTCTGCCGTCCGCGACAGGCAGGCCTCTCGGCGTTTGAGAGTGCCCTTTTTGAACTGCTGTGGCAGTTGTACCCCGCTGGCCTACTTTTTTGGGCACGCAAAAAAGTAGGTCGCCGCACGCCGTAGGCATGGCGTAGCCAACGCATGGAAGGCAACCAACGATGGTTTATCATCATAAGCTGTTAAACAAGCAACGCATGTGCGTAACATCAGTTCTTAATTGGTTTTTCAAATAAATTCAATTACATTTTTTTTGAGTGCTTTTATTGTCTGGATTCCCGCGTTCGCGAGAATGACGTCCCTTGCTCGTCACTCCTGCGAAAGCAGGAGTCCAATAGGTTAAGTCAATACACTGATTTGAAGAACCACTCATTCCTCATTCCTCATTCCTCATTCCTCTGCGTATCTGCTCGAGGATGCGCTGTGCCCTGCCGGAGTTGGGCTGTAGTGCGAGGGCTTTTTTGAGATGTGGAACGGCTTCTCGCAATCTGCCAGCCTGTGCCAGAGCCGTGCCGAGATCAACATAGGTGTCGGGTCTGTCGGGATGCAGGCGGATGGCTTCTGTGTAGTGATGGATGGCTTTGTCAAGGCGTCCGAGTCTGTGAAGGGCCATGGCGATGCCATTTTGCGACAGGGCCTGGTGCGGGTGGTGGCGAATGGCCTCTTTGTAGTGACGGACCGCCTCTTCAAGGCGTCCCGCGCGATGAAATGCAACCGCGCGCCCATTCAGCGCGCGCGCGTCTGTGGGATCGAGGCGCAGGACTTGGGCGTAGTGTTTTTCGGCCTCCTGCAAATGTCCGAGTTGCATCATCGCATCCGCGAACATGCGGTGGGCATCGAGGTATTCGGGATGGCACCGGATGGCCTCGGCACAAAGGGTTGCAATGCGCGAATGATTTTGCGTCGGGATGAGTTCCATTGCTTGGCGGACAAAGACGCGAGCGGCAATCTCCCGCAGATTTTTGTTTTGAATCGCGGCAATGCGCGCATCCGTCTCGCCGGGGATCAGGGTATGGATGGGATCGAGGTGATTGGCGAGCATCTCGATAAAAGCGGGTTCATGGGTGCGCTCATTTTGGGCGGTTTCGTAATCGAGGACCGGGCGGTTATCCGAGTACGTGTTGGCGCGACTCGTCATGATCGACAGACTGGCAGGCCCCATCAGGTAGCCCCCAAAAAAGACGTGGGGTTGGTTGAGGTGGTGTTCGACACCGCCCCAGTAGCTGTATTGGAGATCGGTGTGAATGCGTTTGTCCATGTGCATCGGTTTGATGTTAAAGGCGCTATCGATCGTGCCGATGAGGAGGAGTTCCGAGGTGTTGTACCACAAAATGCTCTGCGGAAATACCGTTAGAAAACTGCGGATAATGCCGCGGAACTGGTCTGGCGTGAGAAAGCGCAGGGGCACAAACTGGACGAGATAACCGCCCGATAGCAGGCGTTGGCGCGCGCGCTGATAGAAGTCAATGGTGTAAAAAAAGGCGACGCCGGGGCGGGAGATTTCCCCGAGTTCGAGTGAGATGATGTCATAGGTTGCTGCGGTGTGGCGCAAATAATTGCGTCCGTCTTCCGAGATGATTTGCACGCGCGGGTCGCGCATCCAGTCTGTTTCAAAGTGTTGCCGAATGAATGGGAAAAGTGTGGGTTCGATATCTACACACGCGAGTTGGTCAATGGGATACATGAGAAAGCGATTGGCGGTTTGCCCCGTGCCAATGCCGACAACGATGACGCGCTTGGGATCGGGGTGCAGGAGCATGGGTACGTGTGCGGCCATAATCTGGTGGGTTTTTTTGGTGCCGCCCTGCCACCAGCGGTCGATCTCGAGTTCGAGATCCCCATCGCGTTGGACAACGGCCAGATTCGCGCCATACCCCTCGCGGTAGGCGATGAGGTCTCGCCCTTCACCGATAAAATCCGCGGGGATTTGCGTTTGGGTGTAATGCGGAATGCCGAGATAGATCAAAATGGCGATCGGCGTGGCTGCATAGCTGAACGCGCGGTGTTTTTGATCCAAGCAAAACCATGCGGAAATGCCAATGGCGAGGTTCGCGCCGGTTATGAAAAGCAGGCTTTTTTCAGTGCCGAAAAAGGGAATGCCGATAAATCCGACCGAGAGAGCACCGAGGATACCACCGAGCGTGTTGACGGCAAGGAGGTTGCCAGCCACGCGGGTGGTGTGTTCAGCAGTGTGGGTTGACAGGCGAATCGCAAGGGGAAAAGCCGCGCCGCTCAACACAGCCGGCGGCAACAGTACGGCAAAGTAGATGTACAGATCATCACCCAATTCTCGCCATGTTTCGGGCGGGAGCATCAAGGTGGCGAGCGCGATAAGACCCGTTGCAACTTGGAACGCGCCAAAATATTGCGCCCGCGATTCTGTTCTGTCGGAGAACTGCGACGCGAGGATGCTGCCGAGAACCAAGCCGACCAAGACGACGCTCAGGGTGAGCGTATAGGTATAAACCGTATTGCTGATGAGAAGGCCGAGATAACGCACCCAGAGCACTTCGGCGCCGAGGGCGACAAATCCAACCGCAAAAAAGAGAACGCCTGTGATTCTGCTATCCCTTGCCGCGCGGGCCGGCTGTGAAGCGCGCGGGAGAAACACCTCGCGTTGGGCAATGGCCCGAACGACGAGACCGCTGAGGATATTGCATGCAACGCCGATAGAGATGGCGCCGCGAAGTCCCAGGTCGGGCAAAAAAATAAATCCCGTAGCCACACAGCCCAATGCGGCTCCCAGGGTATTGACGCCGTAGAGGAGGCCAACCGCGTGGGCGATTTTGTCGCTGTTGCGCGCATACTGACGGCAATAGAGGGGCAGGGTGCCGCCCATGAGCATGGTGGGGGGCAAGATGATGCATGCGACGAGCACGAGGCGCGTTGCGAAGCGGAGGATGGGATCATCGCTCAATATTCTGTAAGCGATGCCATAGAGGAAGTCGGCGAGGTCAAAGGCATAAGGGCTGAGGAGGGCGAGAAGGGCGAGGCCGATTTCAATACGTGCAAAAAGGATGAGGGGGCGGCGTGTTTGTTGACCGAGGCGCCCGAAGAGATAAGCACCGATAGCGAGGCCGAAAAAAAAGACAGCCAAGACCGCGCTGACCGCAAACGCGGTTGAACCAAATAAAAGCGCGGCCTGGCGTATCCATGCGACTTCGTAAACGAGTCCGGCAAATCCCGATAAAAAAAAACACATCAGTGCGACACTGTGCTGCGCGGTGGGTGTTGATTTCTCGGGACGTTTGCTCACGGGAGATTGAGCTTTCTGTTGAGAAGCAATCAGCAATCGGGGTTCAGCGGTCAGCGGTCAGCCCGCCCCCAACCCCGCGGCGTGACGGCGTGCTTTGGGGTCGCCTGCGGCGTAGTACACGCCCGTTTCCCGATCGATGTACACCATGACGGGTGAGGCGATATGGGATGATTTTGCTTCAATTTGATGCCCGCGTCTGCCCAAGTCGTTTTGCACATCCTGACTTATGGTATGGTTGAGGGTCAACGCGCCGGCTCGTTTAAAGGTTTGCTCGCGGTTGGGATTGGGGTCAAATGAGTCTTGGTGATGGGCCGTGGCAAAACGGGGCGCGGTAACGGCTTCTTCCGGCATGATGTCAAATTCGATAAAATCGAGCAACAGGTTTAAGGTGACTTGATCTTGTAGGTCGCCACCCGCAACGCTGATGCCGAGAATGGGATGCCCGTTTTTGAGCACCAACGTAGGCGTCAATGTGATGCGCGGGCGTTTGCCCGGCTGAATGCAGTTGGGATGCCCCGATGTGGTGTTGAGACTCCGCAGGCGATTGCCATACGTGACGCCTGTGCTGCCGCCGTCCATGCTGGGGCGGTGTACGTTTGCGCTCGGCGTGGCCGCGATGACATTGCCCCAGCGGTCGGCCACGACACAGGTTGTCGTGCCGCCCGTGCCGGGGCGAAAAACACCGCCTGCTTTGATGGGGTGCATGAGATAGGGATCGCCCGGGCGCGCGTCGAGAGACGCGGTTTGCATGTCGATGAGGCGCGCGCGCATGTCGGTGTACGCATCAGCGAGCAACGCGCCCATAGGCACGCCTGAAAAATCGGGGTCTGCATAATACGCGTCGCGGTCCGCCATGGCGAGTTTGATGGCTTCGGTGACGACGTGGATATAATCGGCAGAGAGGTGGCGCATTGCTTTGAGGTCGAATGTTTCGAGGAGGCGCAGAGCTTGACACAGATAAGGTCCCTGTGTCCATGGACCGCATTTGCAAATGGTGTACCCGCGATAGGTGACCGCGACCGGGTCTTCAATGGTGGTGACATGCGAGGCGAGGTCTTCCCGGCGCAGGAAGCCTCCTTTTTCGATGTAAAAGGCTTCGAGTGCTTCGGCAATATCGTTGCGATATGGGTTGCGTCCATAAAAGCGATCGGCGACCGCTTGCAGTTTTTCTTCGCGGCTGCCCGAGGCGAGGTGTTCTTCTTCGATGAGTTTGTGCAACGTCAGGGCGAGATTGGAATGCCACTCGTCTTTGCCTGCGTGGAGCAGGGCAAGCGCGGGGGCGATGATGTCTTCAAAGGACATGCTGCCGTATCGCTTGAGCGTTGTGATACACAGATCAACGACAGCGGGAACGGGCGCCATTTTCATATCGCCATCGCCGGGGATGCCGTTTTTCATATACCAGTCAATCGCTTTTCGAGAACGCGGCGCCCGCCCCTGTCCGCTCAAGGCTTTGACCTCGCCGGTTTTGGCACTGTAAATGAGGAGCGGAACTTCCCCGCCAATAGAACACGCGCCGTGATCGGTGACGTTGAGGGCAAAAATGGTTGCGGCGGCTGCATCGGCCGCATTGCCGCCCGTGTCCAAAATTTCAATGCCCGCGGCAACAGCACCTGCACCACCCGCGGCAACAACCCCGGTTTTACTTTTTGCTTTCCATCCGATTTGTTCTATGTCTATCCCAGACATTGTTTGCTCCTTTTGAAAAACGACTCACCGCGCTGCTTGTCACTTCTCGCGATTTTCTTTTTTTTCGACGCTTGACGTTGTGCGAAACTCTGACTTTATTTGCGTGACAGACAATTTTGTAACAGGCGCCGCGGGGGCGAGATGATCCTCAATTTAGATATATTGATCGCGCCGTATTTCGATAAATATCCAAACGAATGGTTGCTGTTTGAGGTTACAGACACGGATGAACACGATTGGCCCGGGGAGTACGTCAACTGTATTTATCAGTGTTAATCTGCGTTTGCTTTTCGTCCCCGCTGTCCTCACCGATCACGCGTCCCAAAACCCGTGTGCAAAAACGCATTCAGAGCATTCAAATCCATCCCCCCAATCCCCAATTCGCGCACGCTCCGCCCTGCAATCCATCCATCAAATCCCATCACCACAGACCCGATGTCCACCAACCCGCGCATCAAAGGCGTATCTACCCCGTATTGCGCGCCCACATCGTGCCACGTTGAAAGGCCATAGGGAATATCCTCGCTGAGCCAGCGGCTTTCGAGCGCCCCCGGTGCTTTGAGTTGCGTGAGCATCCGGCTGCCGTTAATCGTTGCCCACAAATCGCCCTGAGGGCCAAAACCCGCCCGATAAAACGCCTCATCCGCCGCGACGAGATCATAACCTAGGGCTTTTGCAATGGCTCGGCGCTCCGCATCCACGGCCATAATCGTCTTCGCCACAGATGGAGAAACGCCTTCCTCATAAAAATAGAACTCGCCGTGCGAATATTCAATTCGCCCCGCGTTCATCAACACACCCGCGGGATGCACGACCGGATTCATCGCAGACAGACCACATGCCATTGCGGTTGGATGCGTCTGAATGCCCGGAAACAAAGGCGCCAAGCGGTCGCGCACGCGGTCTGTCTCAGTGGCAGGCAAAACCCCCAATCCCAGTCCGGTCACCGCGCCCCAAATCGTCGCGGTATCCGGTGCTGTTTTCCGACACACATAAGGCGCGGTATCCACTTCGGCAAGTGCGACCCCCGCGACCCCCTGTTCGCGCAGCAGGGTTGCCCATTCCAAGGTGCCCAAGGTGCCCGGCATCAGCACAACCGTGTGCTCGGATCTCAGGTGGGGTACACAGGCCATCGCAAACGGTTTGTGTGCATAAGCCGGCACAATCACCAAAACCAGATCCGAGGCATTCAGAGCCACGTCAAAATCTGTGGTCAGACATTGAATTTTGGCAGCCCCCGTCTCTTCAACCCCTACCAGATGAATCACACCCCTATCTCGCACGGGATCGAGCACCTGCCCAAAGTCTGGCAATTCACAAAGTGTGACATCAAACCCTTTCAGAGTCAAATTCGCAGCCGTGGCAAACGCCGTGTTGCCCCCGCCGAGAATGGTAATGTGTTCGGGCATAAAGCGTTTTCTCCGCTTAAATTTCCACAAAGCAACGCTCCGATCAGGATATTCGGAGCGAAAAAAAATGACCTACCAAGGCAAATCAGTGATCGAAAGTTCAAACCCAGGAAGTTGGTCAGACGTATAGACATCGCCATCTCTCAATTCGCGCGCCCGATAATCCCGCTCTCCGCTCGAGAGAACCGTCACGACTTTTCGGAAAGGATCGACAATGACGTATTCCCAAATCCCATGCTCAAAGTATTCATAGCGTTTGACGATATAATCTCGCTCTTCACTGCCTTTGCTGACCACCTCGAATACAACGCGGGGAATCCTTTCGTACTGCCGATCGGATTGCGGTTCATCTTCTGTGAAATAAACGCCGATATCGGCCATGCGATCCCGTCCTTCTCGGGTGCGGATCCATGCTTCTGGCGCGGCCATTTCAATAATGCCCGGATGGGTCGCATCGTAAAGGGAGAGGTGTTTTAGAATCGCCCATACCAAACCCAAATGCGTCTTGCCACTTGGCGACATAACCACAAGCCTCCCTTCCACGCGCTCGTACCGATAAGGCGCATCGTATTCTGCCCCGGCAAACTCCTCATCTGTGAGCAAACGCCCCTGATCGTTCAAACCCAATTTCAATTGTGTTTCCAGCATCATGCTGCGATCTCCATTCACGATTCATTCTTCATTGCCCACGCCTGCTTCATCTTTTTTATTTCCGCATTCAGTTCCACCTCGCGCTGCGGCGTTTGACTTTGGCGGTCTTGTGCCCAGTCGACGATGCGGCGTTCGCGCAACCTTTCCACGGGCTGTCGCTTTTGCACGGGGAGAATCGCAAATTTTTGGTGGGGTTCTTTTTGATACCAATAGGCCACAGACGCCATTTCATTGGCCAGATGATTGCCGTGTCCGTGTTCAATCGTCACCTTAATTTCTTTCTGAAACCGCACGGGATTGGTCAAATGAAAAACATAGGATGTCTGATAGCCACCCGTATTCTGTTCGTAGATCGACGAGCCATTCATCAAAAACGCATTGTCCTGCATCCCCCACGCCTGATTGAGATAATCCTCACTGCCTGTACCGTGCAAATCCGGCGGCCATTTGTATCCATCCACCCAGATCATATCATCGCCTTCGCCCCACCATGTGCCCTGGAAGTTGGTCACCGACAAATTGCATCCAATATAGTGCCCGGTGCCTTTGGCCTCCAGAATCACGTAATTTTCATCCCACGCCTGTTTCCCAATATTGACGATATTGGCCTCGGGCGTATTGACGCGGATTTCATGCCCCCAACCATCGCAGGGATTTTCCCTCCGAAATTGCGCGTGAAAATAGGCCGTATCTTCTCCCCAGGTCTCGTCATATACTTCGTAATCGACATAAAAATATTGCCGATAAGTCGCGGCACCCTCATTCGTCACTTCAATGCGAGCCGAAATATTAAAAGGCATAAGCAAATAGCAATTGAGCGCGGCCTGGGGGCCAAACTGATTTTCGCGCGGTTCATTGACAGACGAAGAAAAGGGCAGCGATTGAAAAGACGCTGAAATGCCGTGTCCCAAACAAAAGAAATCTCCCAACGGGACCTCAACACTCGGATGGATTTCATCGTCCCAAAACATCCTCAAGACCACATTGCGGAATACACCCTCTCCACTTTGCGTCATCCAAAGGTGCGTAATGCACCCCGGCCCTTTGAGATCGGCCAAAACGCGCGTCTCGCCGCCTTCAATCATCCATGCATCCTGATTGCGTCCGTTGGTATTCCAGGACGATGCACGCAGCGTCTTGGCCTTTTTGGTTTGTGTTAGCGACGCGAGCAAATGGGCGTCCATATTTCCTCCTTTTTAGCGATTAGCTTTCAACTTTCAACCCCCGTCCCTCCGCCCCAAGGCAATCCGCTTCAACTTGTTTTGCAGGCATGCAACTTGACTGAGCACTTGATAAACTTCAGTGCTACACTGAGTTTTTTTGCTTCTCTCAAAACACGAACCACGCCAGTTATGTCTGCCTGTCATTCCGAACGTAGCGTAGCAGAGTGAAGAATCTCATATCCCCGGACTTCTCTATAAGTTTCTTAAGGATTGTCAGTATTCTCCAGAGTATTCAGCATTTTATTGCTTTTGTGCCTTTTGTGCCTTTTGTGGCTAATCATGGTTGTCAGTATTCTCCAGAATATTTGGCATTTTATCGCTTGAGTCAAAGGATTTTTTTCCGGGAAAATCAATCGCAGAATGCCGCTGATCACAGCGTGCCCAGCTCATCTGAGACGAGACAGTTTTTGTTCTAAATCTCGTATATACAGGCAATTGAGCGCACGCGCAGCACAACGCCAGTCAAGTTACAACTGCATATATTTTGTATTGACTTATTCTTAAACCCACCATATATTGTGCTTGCGGTTGTTAATGAATGCTCTTCCAAATCTTCTCGCCGGGTTGGTTTATCGGGGAAAATAAAAATCATGGCAACCGCTTTTGTTTCTTTGCGTTAATGCTTTTTTTTTGGGAAAACCCATCCGCTGGTCGCAGTCTCTCCCCTTTTCTGCGATTCGGATTTCCCACCTCGCGTTTTCCCGATTTGTCGTCTGAAACCAAATCCCAATTTCATCTTTTTAACCCTCCCCACAGTGCTTTTTATACCCTGGGTGTGGGTTTCTTTTTTTTTAGAACCAGCAAGTTCTGTTCAACACCTTAACAAAGAACCACAAATATTTGCGAGGGAGGCATGCATGGCAGAAGTCGTTGAGGCTATCAATTTTGGGGTGCGTAAACGCGATGGCCGGGATGTAGAATTTGACCGCACGCGCATTGAACGCGCCATTGCGGCGGCATTTAGAGCCGAGTTGGGTTTGTCCAGCGAGCAAGCATTGCCGCCCAAAATGACAACCGATGTGTCGGAACTAACCGATGCAGTGATCGCCGAGATCGCCGATGAGTTGCGCGCGCCAGACGACAGCGTGGGTGTCGAGCGCATTCAGGATAAGGTCGAAATCCAGTTGATGCGTGCAGGGCATTTTGCGGTTGCTCGCCGCTACATTGTCTATCGCGAAGATCACAAAAAAGCCCGCGTGCTCAGCGGCAAAGAAGAACCCGAGGATCCCAATGCACCCAAACTGCGCGTGCAAACAGCCGATGGCAAGCGCGAACCCCTAGATGCCAGTCGCATTCGCGCCGAGGTGTTTTCCGTATGTGAGGGTCTCGATGAAGTGGATGCTCAAGACTTGCTCGATGAGATTTATCGGTCGATTTACGACGATATCAAACCCGAGGATATTGAACGGGCCATGATTTTGGCCGCGCGCAGTCGCGTAGAGAAAGAACCCGACTATGGCAAGGTGGCGACGCGCTTGTTGCTCAATGTGATCTATCGCCACGCCCTAGGGTTCAAACCCGAGGTTGAAGACCGAGACAAGGCGTGTCGGCAGGGCTTTGCAGCATTTATTGAAACGGGCGTTGAGAACAACCGTTTAGATCCAAAATTGCGCGCGTATGATCGGGCGCGTCTCGCGGCGGCTCTCAAACCCGAGCGCGATGAACAGTTTGCGTATTTGGGTGTGCAAACGATTTTTGATCGCTACTTGCTCCACGTGGATGACCGGCGCATTGAGACGCCGCAGTTTTTCTGGATGCGCGTGGCGATGGGCTTGGCGTGGGATGAAGACGACCGCGACGCGCGCGCCATTCAATTTTACGAGGTGCTTTCTTCCTTCCGATTTGTTTCTGCCACACCCACCCTATTCAATGCCGGCACCTTGCATCCGCAGTTGTCCTCGTGTTATTTGTCAACCGCGCAAGACGATTTGGAACACATTTTCAAAATGGTCTCCGACAATGCCAAATTGTCCAAATGGGCGGGCGGTTTGGGCAATGACTGGACCAATGTGCGCGCCACAAATGCCTATATTCGCGGCACAAATGGCAAGAGCCAAGGCGTGATCCCATTTTTAAAAGTGGTGAATGACACGGCCGTTGCCGTCAATCAAGGCGGAAAACGCAAGGGCGCGGTGTGCTCGTATTTGGAAACGTGGCACTTGGATATTGAGGAGTTTCTGGAGTTGCGTAAAAACACGGGCGATGACCGCCGCCGCACGCACGATATGAACACGGCCAACTGGATCCCGGATCTGTTTATGAAGCGCGTCATGGAAAAGGGCACCTGGACCCTGTTCAGCCCCGACGAAGTGCCCGACTTGCACGACTTGTATGGCAAAGCATTTGAAGAGACATACATCGCGTACGAACAGAAGGCTGAAGCCGGCGAGTTGCAACAGTATCGCCAGGTCGATGCTGTGCAATTGTGGCGCAAGATGTTGTCCATGCTGTTTGAAACCGGGCATCCGTGGATTACGTTTAAGGACCCGTCCAACATCCGCTCGCCGCAGGATCACACGGGCGTTGTCCACAGCTCGAATTTGTGTACTGAAATTTTGTTGAACACGAGCCGCGAAGAGACCGCGGTGTGCAACCTGGGGTCCGTGAATCTCGTGGCGCATATCGCGGACACGGGACTGCCTCGTAGTGATTCCATACGGGGGCTGCATCGCGAGGTGTTGGAAGATACGATATCGACTGCGCTTCGGATGCTGGACAATGTGATCGACATCAATTTTTATCCCACAGAAGAAGCCGCCACATCCAACAAACGCCATCGTCCGGTGGGTTTGGGCGTGATGGGATTTCAGGACGCCCTCTACCTGTTGAATTTGCCCTACGATTCGCAAGGTGCGGTCGAATTTGCCGACGAGAGCATGGAGATGATCTCGTATTATGCGATTCTGGCTTCCACGCGCCTGGCCCAAGAACGCGGGACTTATGAGTCGCATCCCGGTTCAAAATGGGATCGCGGCATGTTGCCCATTGATACGTTGAAATTGTTGCGCGAGGAACGCGGGTCGCACGCGGATTTAAATCACGTCAGCACCTGCTTTGAAGTGGATATGTCCACGCGATTGGATTGGCATGTGGTGCGCGAGGCCGTCGCCAAATACGGCATGCGAAACAGCAATGTGATGGCGATAGCCCCCACAGCCACCATTTCGAATATTTCAGGGGTGACGCAGTCCATTGAGCCAATGTATCGCAATTTGTATGTGAAGGCAAATTTGTCGGGTGACTTTACGGTGTTGAACCCGTATCTGGTCAACGATTTGAAAGCGCGCAATTTGTGGGACGATCAAATGGTAGATGACCTGAAGTATTTCGATGGCTCACTTCAGGAGATCGACCGCGTGCCGCAAGAGGTAAAAGCACTTTACAAAACCGCGTTTGAAGTGGCACCCGAGTGGCTCATTGAATGCGCCAGTCGCCGGCAAAAGTGGATTGATATGGGGCAGTCCCTGAATCTCTACATCGCATCACCCAGCGGCACGGCACTCGATGAAATGTACAAATTGGCATGGGTGCGCGGGCTGAAGACCACGTATTATTTGCGGTCGCTGGCCGCCACTCAGATCGAGAAATCGACGATGGATATCAACAAACGCGGCATGCAACCCCGATGGATGCAATCAAAGTCGGCTTCGAGCGACGTGCATGTTCAACGCGGCGAAACCTATGTTGACATGGTTCAAGTCAATACACCTGCTGAAACTGCTGACGCAGCGATACCCCGCTCGGCAAACGCAACACCCACACCTGCCGAATCGCGCCTGCCTGTCGGCAACCCAGAAATGCCACCTCACCCCCCTCTCCCGCGAGTATCAACGCCTGACCTAGAGAGAATCAATCCAGGCCCCGCCCATCAACAAGACCAGCATGCCTATCGACAAGAAAGGGATATAGCGTGTGATATTACAGACGGCACATGTGAAGCGTGCCAGTGAAAAGGTGAGACGGGAGAAGACCAACCACACAACCCCGTAGGGGCAACCTTTGGGGCATCTGTACCAACTAATTCTCATTTTGTGCGGTTTTGGGTCGTCTGGCACACTTGCGTTGGGCATAGCGCGGCGTACGGATAAGCACTAAACCAGGCGGTGCCGGTTGCATGGTCTTATGCGACAGGGTCGGTGCCCGGATACGCATTCGCCGGGAGGGTCGAATAAAGCCCAAGTCGCGCCCGCGTTCAACGAAGATGGCTATCGGGTCGCGCCCTTCATAGGCATAGCGAGGCGCATATTCAACCAACAAGGCCATGGACACGTCAAAGGGGTTCACACCGGCTTTATGGGCAATTTCGACGCGCAGGGCTTGCAGGATTTGCGCGATGATCACTGTTGCCCACATCTGTTGCTGGATGACCGCCACCTTGGAGGACCACAACAGGCGCAGATGAAGATGCTGCTTGACTAAGGCCAAGGCCATCTCAATGTCCCACCGTCGGGCATAGACGCGTGCGATGGCCTTGAGGGAGAACAGGGTCGGGTCTAACACATTGGTTATATAGCGTTGCTGAGTGCGTCCCTGCCAAAAGGTGACCAAGCGTACAGCATACTTGGCGCGGTCTGACCGGTAGGTCCCCAGCCAGACCAAGCCATCAAAGACCTGGTCATCCTGATAGAAAGTATGGATCACTTCATAGCTGGTCTTCGCCCGCAACCGGCTGAGCCAGTAATAGTTCTGGTCGTTGAGCCAATCAAACCAAGCAAAGCCAAAATAGCCCAAATCCGCGAGGATTAAGGTCTTTTCAGGCAAGTCGGTCACTAAGGAGCGGGCAGCGACCTTTTCGTTTTGGCAAGGACGAGGATGAAACTGAAGCGTGTGCCATTGCTGGCGTCTCACGTCAAAGACCCCTGCCATTTTACCCGGCAGGAGGCGCGTATCACCCTTGGGCACATCGCGCAGGGCAGGGAGTTTTCTTCTCATCGTGTCTAACGTGCTCTCATCCACACAGACCACGCCTTCGGCAAAGGGTGCTAAGTTTGGCCACGTCTCTTGTGGCAAGCGGGCAGCCAGCAAGGTGTTGATGTGTCTAAACAGCCGCGCCAACGGCTCGGTATCGGCGTTGGCAAGCCGATTATAGATGGCTTGATCGGTCACACAAAAGCGCGGAAAGAACCACAATCCGCGCTCGGAGAGCAACCGCCAGATGGCGCGTTGGCTTTGGAAGCCGCGCAAGAGGCAGACCCATAAGCCTGCCCACAAGGCCAAGGCCGGCAACACGCGGGGCCGACCAGGCCCTTCGGGTTTCGGGTCAGGGGGCATGGCTTGGATACACTGTTTGAGAAAACCTGCGATATCGCCAAGCGCACGAACTGTATCGATAGAGGAAGCGGTAGGAAGCGGCATGGGGCACATCCTGGAGTGATTGAGAGGGGATTGAATCCTTTACCATAAGCACGATAGACCAAGATGGAAACAATTAGTTGGTACAGATGGGCTACTATGCCCGATCATCATTTCAAGATACAATACGTGAGAAGACCACCCAACCCCAAGTAGTCCGTAGCCTGTAATCCGTAACCAGCAGTCCATGTAGGGGCAACCCTTGTGGTTGCCCGACCATCATTTCAAGATACAATACGCTAAGTAAAAGGTAGAGGCGATGCCCCTGTGCCTGACCAACGGAGGCGCAAGACGTGATCGTATTGGGGTGGATGGGATGGGCGGCCCTCTCGCTTCTCACTTCTCGCTTCTCGCTTGGAGATCATGGACGATTTTATTCACGATGCCATTGATCTCTATCAAACCATGAGCGGAGAAAAATGGGACGGAATCGTGATATAGATCTCACCCCCGACCAGCGCGACCGCATCCTCGGTCTGCTGAAAACGCATCTGCCGAATGTTGCGGTGTGGGCTTATGGCTCTCGCGTGACGCGGACCACCCGCCGATACTCCGATCTAGATATGGTGGTTTTTGCCTCGCCGGATCAAAAAAGGCAGGTTTCAGATTTGCGAGAGGCGTATGAAGAAAGCGACCTGCCCTTTCGCGTGGATGTCTTTGTATGGGATGATGTGCCAGAATCGTTCCAAGAGAATATCAGAGCAGCGCATGTGGTGTTGACAGAGAAAGAAGAGCGAGATGTAGAGGCATAATGCCGAACCGTTCATTGAGGTGTGAACAGTACAACCATCCGCACATAAACCGAGTTCTCCTATGTTTGCACTTGATTACATGACCATCAAGGGCTTCAAGAGCATCGGTTCCATCGAGAACCTGAAACTCGGCCCAATCAACATCTTGATCGGCCCAAATGGATCGGGCAAGTCAAACTTCATCGGCGTATTCTCGTTCCTCCATGCCATCTGCTCGGGGAATCTTCAGAATTATGTGAGCCGAGCCGGCGGTGCAGATAAAATTCTGCATTTCGGCTCTAAGACAACAAAGGAATTGATCGTTCGCATCTCATTTGACGACATAGCAAATCAGTACGAGATCAAACTGGGCGCAACAGATACCGACACGCTCTATCCATTTTCAGAATCTGATCATTTCTCGAACGCCTCTATCCGCGACCATACCGATAGGTGGCGCGTTTACCACTTCCACGACACGAGTGCCACCTCTCCGATGCGAAAGACCGCCGATGTGAATGACAACCGCTATTTGCGTACCGATGCTTCCAATCTGGCGGCATTTCTGTACTATTTGCACGAGAAGCACAAAGCGTCATACAATCTGATCCGCCGCACAGTGCAGCAGATCGCGCCATTTTTCGATGATTTTTTTCTACAACCGCTAGCACTGAACGCAGACAAAATTCGCCTTGAGTGGCGTCATAAAGGTTCCGACGCGTATTTTGATGCGTCTTCTCTCTCTGACGGCTCTTTGCGGTTTATCGCATTGGCAACCTTGTTTCTTCAGCCAGAGTCGCTTCGCCCATCCATCATTCTGTTGGACGAGCCGGAACTTGGATTGCATCCTTATGCGATTGCGATGCTGGCCTCGCTTGTGAAGCAGGCCAAGACCCAGATCATTCTTTCCACGCAGTCGTCCTTGCTGCTCGATCACTTCCGACCCGAAGACGTCCTCGTAGCTGACCGCGTAGATGGACAAACGCAGTTCACGCGGCTTGATGTAACCAACCTGAAGACGTGGTTACAGGACTATGGCCTCGGTCAACTCTGGGAAAAAAACGAGATTGGCGGCCGCCCCGCTGTGGAGTAGAGAGAATTGGCAAAATGACCAGATTGCTCATTCACGTTGAGGGCGAAACCGAAGAGGCTTTTGTAAACCATGTCCTTGCACCGCATCTTTACGCTTGTGGCTATGCCTTGGTCAGTGCCCGCCTAATGGGAAACGTCCTCCAGCGTGACCGACGCGGTGGCATCAGGGCCTGGCCTGCTGTGAGAAAGGGCATCTTGAATCACCTCAGAGAAGACGCCGCGTGCATGGTCAGCACGATGGTGGACTACTACGGGCTACCTCAAAGTGGCCCCGGTGCTTGGTCTGGGCGCGAAATGACCGACAATTTGGCATTTTCCGAGAAGGCGAGTACAGTTGAGAACGCGCTCTTGGTAGATGTCTGCGAGCAGATGGGCGGCAGCTTCAACCCCAACCGATTCGTTCCATATCTGATGATGCATGAATTTGAGGCCCTGCTTTTCAGTGATTGTGAGGCATTCAGTCAAGGAATTGATCGCCCGGATCTCGCCCAGGAATTTCAGAATATCCGCGACGCTTTCGAGAGCCCAGAAGAGATCGACGATTCGCCGCTCACCGCACCTTCCAAGCGTGTCGAAAAGCTGGTACCAGGATACCAAAAGCCGCTCATGGGAACACTCGCCGCGCTGGCTATCGGTCTCGCTGCAATCCGCGCGGAGTGTCCACATTTTCAAAACTGGTTAGCACGTCTGGAACGCGCCGGATACGCTTAAAAAAGTGTACGATTGCGATAGGCAGTGTAGCTGAACGAACCTATCTCTTGCTTTTTTTCGAGCAATATTGATGATCAATAATAACTTAAACGTATGTCCAATCTGGGGCGAAGATTATAGAGCGACCATTCTTCAGGATCATAATAAGTGGATCAAAATAGTCGTGAAAAATTCTGATCGGGCAGGTGGTGCTTATGAGATTTCTGAGATTACCTCAGAGGCACAACTTTCGGACGATCAGCTATCCGACCTTGATATACAGTTGCAACGTCTTAGTGCTCAAATTTGCAAACTAAAAGACCCCGAGAAAGCACGACTGACCACCATGCTCGTTGACCAACGAATACAAGGAGTCGAATGTCCAAGGGTAACGATCAATCTTGTGAATGAGGCTAAAAACAAACCCTCTCTCCCTGTTCACAAACGTGCGGAGAGACTTCTCAGGTATTTTGCAAACAAATCAAACAGGGTAGGAGATGATTTAGATATTGGCGACAACAGTGATCCGATGTGTCAGGGTGCAATGGCTTGGTCCGAGTCAACAGATTGGCAAGAAGTCCTTTTTCTTGCTGAGTATTTAAAAAAGAGAGGTTGGATTGGCGGTGCTTTGGGAGATACTTTGCGTTCAGTGGGTTATCTCCAAGTAACAGTTGAAGGATATGGTCATATCGCGGACCTCGCTTCAAATCAGGATTCAGCGCAATGCTTTGTGGCCATGTGGTTCAGCGAAGAAATGAACGACCTTTACGAACAGGGAATCGAACCCGCCATAAAAACAGCCGGATATACCCCTATGCGAATAGATAAGAAACCGCACGCCAATAAAATTGACGATGAAATTATTGCCGAAATCAGACGCTCTCGATTCTTGGTAGCAGACTTCACACATGGAGGCGATGGTGCGCGAGGTGGCGTGTACTACGAAGCGGGATTTGCACACGGCCTCAACCTGCCCGTAATTTTCACATGCCGGAACGACATGGTAGATAAACTACACTTCGACACGCGGCAATACAATCATATCATTGGGGAACCTGAAAAATTTGACGAGTTTCGCAAGAATCTGACAAACAGAATTGAAGCACTGATTGGCGAAGGGCCAAACAAAGGCGCAACGAAAACCCCCGGGTGAGCTTGCTACCGAATAGAGGCACTTCAGCATATACGTTGTACCCCACCTACAAGCGGGCCGCCCATTCACAAAGGAGAGATGTCATGGCCGCAAAGGTCTATCGAGCAGTTCCTAAGATTCAAGCACTCGAGACATGGTTTGTCGCATTTGTATGCGTATTTATGGCGAGCCTTGCAAATGCAGATTGTCTCAAGGGCGATCTCAACAGAGATGGCGTAGTCAATTTTCAGGACTTCCTCATCTTCAGCAGTGAATTTGGCAAACAAGGCGTCCCCTGTCGCGATACCGTGCGGGTTCAAACCACCATTGTCAGAACCATTGTGGTTCATGATACCGTCTATCTTGCCCCCACCCCACCACCCGTGCAAGAGAAACAATCCCCCGTTGACGGCGGCATGAAGGACTTGACCCTCAGCGTTTGGAAAAATCCTACGAGCATGAGGCTGTCAATTGTATTCTTGGATGCTTATGGAGACGCGCTTTGGGAAGAGGTCTATTATGATGAGACAGCGGATAAAATCTGGCGACATCCGGATGCGATCGTTGTCACCATCAAAGAGACAGAAGTAGAACAGGATGTCCCTGCGGGTAGCCAAGCAGGGCAGATCCTTTACACGACAGACAACCCCAGGTTCGGCCGCACTCATCCCTTTCAGGGGGGTTATAGATATGAACGTCAGGAAGGTCTTTCCATCACCCTCCCCAGGCCTGAGATTCGAGACATCTATAGAACGGGACCCTTGGCTCTTTACCGTCCATGTGAAACTCACATACAACAGCAAGGAGGGTGGACAGGATACCTTTGAGGCCACATGGACAGGCAAACCTGCCGCTGGCAAAATATAGACAGGCATGAGCAAAATTCTTGATCGGTGCATCATAGGCACACAACACCTGCCTGCCAACAGGCAGGGAAGGATGATCGCGTCATAACCTGGGATTTCACAGGCCCCTCACCTCAGAACGAAGAGGACGAAGAAGCACCTTTCCTTTTTTTTCTGTATAGTACCACACCTACCATCAGCGACAGGCAGGTAGGTGGAATATGTCGTAGTATGGTCACGCCCATCACGTCGCCCCCTCCTACTTCTGACTTTGATGGCAATAGTACCATTGATTTTGCCGACTTTTTGCTATTTATCGAACAGTTTGGGTTAAATCAAGGCGACGAGGGGTATGAAGCGAAGTACGATCTGAATGGCGATGGCGCGATTGGATTTGGCGATTTTCTGATCTTTGCCAGCGATTTTGGAAAAGCGGGTTGAAACCAGAAATTGGGAGACTGAAACAGCATGATTGATCCCATTGACTCATTGGCATTCTCGATACAATCTAACCCCGGCGTGTACGCGCTTCTTCTGGGCTCGGGGGTATCACGGGCAGCAGGGATTCCAACCGGTTGGGAAATAACGCTCGATTTGGTTCAGAGGCTCGCGGGGCCGCAAAAAGAAAAGTGCAAACCTGATCCGGAGCAATGGTATCTGAACAAATTCAAAAAACCACCTGATTATTCTGAGCTTCTTGACATGCTTGCCAAGACGCCCGCCGAGCGTCAGCAGTTATTGCGTACCTACTGGGAGCCAAACGAACAGGAACGTGAGGAAGGCGCGAAGCAGCCGACCACAGTGCATCGCTCAATTGCACAATTGGTCGCGGAGGGCTTCGTCAAGGTCATCATCACGACAAACTTTGACCGCCTAATAGAAAAGGCATTGGAAAATGCAGAGGTTGTACCTGTACCTACGGTTTTGAGTTCACCTGACGATGTAAAAGGCATGCGTCCGCTTATTCATACTCCGTGCTGCGTGTTCAAGATCCATGGGGATTACCTCGATCCGCGTATTCGGAATACGCCCGACGAACTCAAAGAGTATCCTCCGGAATTTGACCAACTCTTAGACCATATCTTTGATGAGTTCGGTCTGATTGTATGTGGCTGGTCTGCCGACTGGGACGACGCATTACGCAAGGCGATATGTCGCGCTCCGTCCCGGCGGTTCTCTACTTACTGGACAGTACGCGGACAAGCCAGCGATAAAGCTCAAAAACTGATCACCCACCGCAGCGCCCATAAGGTGATGATCGAAGATGCCGACACGTTCTTTCAGACTATCGAAGAAAAAGTCGAATCCATTAAAGAGTATTCGATGACTCACCCGCTTTCAACCGAGGCCGCTGTCGCGAGTTTGAAGCGTTATCTCCCCGAGCCCCAAACCGGTCTTACCAAGTGCCTTCGGGCGCGTTTGTGTACCGAAAGGAAAATAGACATCGTATTATGCAAGAGATTGAGGAGTCCATCTCCAAACTGAAAGGTAAGTCGCCGTTCGTAAAGTGTGGTATCTTTGGCGAGACTGCTAAGGATTGTAACCAGGGGCTTGATGATCTCAAGGAATTCGTCTCGAAGCTAAATTGGGATTAACCATTGAGTCAGACATTGCGCCCAATACGCCGCAAAAAAAAAGACATGAATTTATCCACCTCACAAACCCGCACACCGGCACGCATGGAATACCTGAAGGTGCGGAACTTCCGCGCGTTGCGCGAGGTGGTATTCAAAGACCTGACGCCGCTGACGGTATTACTCGGCCCTAACGGCAGCGGCAAATCCACGGTATTTGATGTGTTCGCGTTTCTGTCTGAATGCTTTGAGGTGGGGTTGCGCCGCGCTTGGGACCGGCGTGGACGTGCCAAAGAACTGCGTACTCGCGGCGGCACCGGTCCCATTGTCATCGAACTCAAGTACCGCGAACTGCCGGGCACCCCTTTGATCACCTATCACCTTGCCATTGACGAAATCCAGAACCGGCCCGTTGTGATAGCGGAGTGGTTGCACTGGCGACGTAAGCGTTATGGCAAGCCCTTCCGATTCCTCGAGTATCGCAAAGGGCATGGCTACTTCAAGACTGGGCTGCGTAAGGTGGAAGCGGCCCGTGTTGTTGGCACTTATGTTGATCCCAGTCGCAGTCGTTCGCACAGTTTTTTGAAATTCCGCGAAGCCATCATTGAAGCAACGGCCTGAGCCATGGGGAAAGGATCAATCATGTCGAAGGCGCAATCAAAGCGACTTTCGCAAATGATGCCGTGCCGTGATATTTTTAGAACCTATTGATTTTAGAAAGGAGTTATTGTATGTCACTGGTGTTTGAAGAACCGATGCACAACCCCGATGACTCGACTGCCGAGCCAGCCGAAGCATCGACGAGTCGACTGAGCTCGCCGACCAGGCCTGACTACAGGCAGAAGTCAGAGTTCGCCGATACCTCGCGAGTGCTCGGCACAGGGGTCAGCCGTTCAACGACGAGTCGCGCGCAGACAGAATACCGCGCGGCCCACCCCAACAACCCTTCGTCCGTTGGGGCGAAAGGTGTATCGTCCGCACTGTGTTGTGGAGATGGTGGCGATGCCTATGACCTGAGCAAGCGCATCAATCCAGAAGACAAGCGGTTGCTCAATTGCCGGCAGGTGGATGTGAACCAATTGATGCCGCTGAAATACGAGTGGGCATGGGAGCACTATCTGAACGGGTGTGCCAATCACTGGATGCCAACCGAAGTGCCGATGCAGCGCGACATTGAACTCTGGCGTGCCCCTTCAACGAGCTCGGGGGCACTCAACGATGCCGAGCAACAGGTCATTTTGCGCAACCTGGGATTTTTCAGCACGGGAGAGAGTTTGGTCGGCAACAACATTGTGTTGGCAATTTTTAAGCACATCACAAACTCCGAAGCGCGGCAATATCTGTTGCGTCAGGCATTTGAAGAGGCCATTCACACGCACACCTTTCACTACATTGTCGAATCCCTGGGCCTCGACGGACGCGAAGTGTTTAACATGTATCACGAGGTGGCGTCTATTGAAGGCAAAGACAAATTTGTGATGGCACTGACCGAAGATGTGTTGGATCCCAATTTTTCAACCCAAAGCATAGACGGCATTCAAAAATTTGTGAAAAATCTGGTGGGTTTTTATGTCATTATGGAAGGGATTTTCTTTTATAGTGGATTTGTGATGATCCTCTCCTTCCATCGGCAGAATCGGATGACGGGCATTGGCGAGCAATTCCAGTATATTTTGCGCGATGAGACCATTCACCTGAATTTTGGGATCGATTTGATCAACACGATCAAAATGGAGAATCCAGAGATCTGGACGCCAAAGTTGCAACGCGATATCTATGACCTGATTTGTGAAGCCGTGGAATACGAGGTGATCTATGCACGGGATTGTTTGCCCGACGGTGTGCTCGGTCTCAATGAAGGGTTATTCCGCGAATACGTGCAGTTTATTGCGGACCGCCGCCTGGAACGGATTGGGCTGCAAGCGGTGTATGGGTCGCGGAATCCCTTTCCGTGGATGAGCGAAACCATTGACATGGCGAAGGAAAAGAATTTTTTTGAGACGCGCGTGACAGATTATCAAAGTGCCGGGACATTGCAGTGGGATGATTAACCTGTCCCGGTGCGGTGAATGCCGGGAATAACATCGGGGAAGGGGAGTAAACGACCCTCTGTTTGCGTGCCTGACCAGGCGCAGGCGGGTGATCGTTTTCCACACGCGGCGCAATCGCCGCCAACAATCAGAGCCCGATACAGGGTGGGAGACAAACGTCTTCCACCCTATTTTATATCGAGCAACAATCCGGATACAGTTAACAATCAGACAGGGGAAAGGCCATCACCTCGCTTATGGAGGATGCCCCTGCGAGGAGCATAACCAAGCGGTCAATCCCCAGGGCAATGCCCCCGGAAGGTGGCATGCCGTATTCGAGTGCCGAGAGGAAGCATTCGTCTATGGGGTAGGCTGGGTTGCCTTCCCTGAGGCGTTGGGCGGCTTCTTTTTTCAGGCGTTGGCGTTGTTCGTCGGGGTCGTTGAGTTCTGTAAAGGCATTGCCTAGTTCCACACCCGCGATATAAACCTCAAACCTTTCGGCCAAGTCCGGTGCGCTGGACTTGCGTTTGGCCAGCGCGGCCATAGGGGCGGGATAATCGCAAAGGATCGTGGGCTTTTGCGTGCCCAAGTGTCGTTCCACGCCATCGAGAAAAACCTTGAAAAATGCGAGATCTGGCGGATCGTCTTTGTCAACTGTCCCATGCCCGCGAGCGCGCGCCTGCCCGATAAAATCGGCGGGATCCGAATAGGGATCAGCAGTGATACCGGCGTAGTGAGAGAGGGCTTCTCGCACGGTAAGGCGGTGCCATGGGGGGGTGAGGTCAACGGTGTGGCGATCGGTCCGGATAACAGGCTCGCCGTGCAGATCAGTTGCGAGTTGGGCGATCAGGTTTTCGATATCCACCATAATATCTGTGTAATCCGCGTACGCGCGATACCATTCGAGCAGGGTAAATTCGGGACTGTGCATGCTGCCCGAAGGTTCGCGGCGAAACGCTTTGCAAATCTGATATATCCGTTCAAATCCAGCCGCGAGGAGGCGTTTCATCGCATATTCAGGTGAGGTATGCAGATAAAACAGCCGCATACCATCCGTCGTTTGAAAGGCTTCGAGGTGCGGTTCCATACCCGGTTGCGGCACGAGCACAGGAGTCTCAACTTCGACAAAGCCTTTTTGATCAAAAAAGCGGCGCATACCGGCGACAATTTTGGCGCGTTTACGCAGATTGGCTTGCACCCTAGTCGTTAAAGAGGAGACGGGATAACGGGAAGGCGCGAGAACTCGGAGGGCTATCGCGTGAAAGGTGCGATCTTTGAGACGGCCTTCAACCTCGACAATATCCCCGGGACGTGCATGGGGCGCGCGAGAAAAACAAAGGCGAATCGTTCCCGTCTCATCGGAAAGCATGTTTCGACCTGCAAGGCGTCCGGCGACAACTGCAAACTCATCGGACCGAAGATCACAGATGCGATGGGTGCGCTTGCATCGAGAAGGATAGCGAGGAGATGGGAAATCGCGCATGGGGATTGTCCTTTTGAAGTGCAGAGTGCTGATTGACCGCCAAATGCGATCTGACTATTTTATTTTTTTATGTTATTATGTTATTGGCTCTTTGATGTAAAGATGAATTTATGAATATATCCCCGCCCAGTGCAACTTTGAAAGGAACTGTCATGCGACCGTATATCTGTTGTCACAACCACATCGGACGAACCCTTGACCGCGTGCCCACCGTGGGGCAGAATGTACAGATGTGTTTGTCCCGATTTGCCGAGACCGGTGTTTATGCGGCCATTTCAATGCCAACGGCTGTGGGCAGTCCGATTGTTCGGGGAATCCGAGACATCCGAGAACAGAACGAAGCCATAGCCCGAGCGTGCAAAAATTTTCCAGAGGTGTTTCCCATTGGGATGGCACTGATCGAGCCGCGGTTTGGAGAACTCGGGATCGATGAGGCGGAAAAGGCGATGGATGAACTTGGGCTGGTGGGCGTGGTCGGGCATCCGCCGATGCGGGAAGAAGTATTTCCGATGATAGAGGTGGCGGCCGCGCGAAACGGCCTGTGCAATTTGCACTGGCACGACCAATTGATGCACCGCGCCGCGCAGATGTTTCCCCATGCACAGTTTATCGTTCACGCCAGTACGTGGGCGGCTGAGCATCTGGCACAGCACGACAATCTCTGGTTCGAGGTCGTTCAATATCCAGATGGCCGGAGTTCCATCTGGGATTTCAAATGGTTTGCCGATAAAGTGGGGCGCGAGCGGCTGATCTTTGGCGCGGATTTGCCGTATTACGACTATCGCTTTCTCCAGCGGGTAATTGAAGCGGCGGACTGCGACGATGATTTGAAAGACCGAATTGCCTATCAAAATGTCGCGACCCTCATCCGCCAGTATAATCCCGACTGGACATTACCAGAGCATCCACCTCAGGCACCCCGAGTATGCGATCCAAAGATGCTGTGGGCGTGCAAACCAGATCAGCCAGATCGGTTGACAGTAGATATCTTGCCTTGAAAGAAACCCTTACCCGCCAATCCCATTAGAAAAGGCAGCCCAAGACGGGCCGCCTTAAAACGATGCTGTGTTTTTAATTTTCACCTTGAAAAATCTGAGTATAAATTGGGAGGGCGTTGTCCAAAAGATGTGATCAGTCAGCTTTGGAGCATAAACCGATTTTTAAAATTTCTGGTCGGTGAGTTTTCACCTGATATTCTCCCGCCGCAAATTCAGCACAGAACAGCAATGGATAATTCAGATTCCCACATGTATTCCTAAATTCATTAGAATTTTGCCCTCGTGGCGGATGCAATTGGAAGTTATTGCTCGTAATTTCTCCGTTTTTCCTCTTTTCATACCAAGACGCACACATTTCTCGAAAAAGTAGATTATGAGTATTCGTGTAATTTAGATGTCTATAATATCTATCATTTTAAGGAGACTCAAATGGCCGTATTGGAGCATAGCTATGAAAAACTGTATCGTTCTCTTTCTTCATTAAGGGAAGAATTTCACAAATCTGGACGATTTGACGATTCAAATGCAAAACTTGATGAAGTAGTAAAAATCATCGCTGTCTATGTCGCAGAAAAAAAAGGGCTGATTCCAAATTCTCCCTCCCTTTTTAACTTAGGCATGGAACTGTTCAGTAACGGCAATAATATTGTTGAGATTTTGCAGAATAAGTTTCAAAAAACTGCACAACTCCCCTGTTATCGCAACCAAGATGATTCATCAATATTTGGAGCCAACCCGCAACTCTCACTGCATGAGACGGATAGGTTATTTGCCCAAAAATTGCTTTCCCTGATTGGACATTCACTTGAAGATGCATTTCTACATGCCGAAGGCAATAAACCTTTCGACATTCTAAATGAAGCCTTTGGGCACTTTGTCCGAGATAACTTCCGAAGCAATATTGAGGATGCCCAATATATGACGCCTCCCGAGGTTGTCGATTTCATGGTAGATATCGCCTTGTCTGATATTTTGAGAGAGAACAATGGACGATTACCAAAGACATTGCGCGTCTTAGATCCCTCCTGTGGGGTTGGATCATTCCTGACTGCCTTTTACAAACGAGTCGCCAAAACGGAAGACTCACTGACAGCCCATGTTAAACTATATGGACAGGATAAAGTTGATCGCATGGTACGTCTTTGCAGAATGAACATGGTTCTTTTTCAAGCGGCTGATTATCATATCACAATTGGAAATTCAATCCTTCCGGGTTCTCCCTTAGACAAATGCAACGGGAAAATGGATATCGTACTGTCTAATCCGCCATTCAATGCCTAGTTTTCAAATAGAGATATTGCTCAAGCTGGCAGAGAGAACTTGCCTCTTTTATATGATTTGGGACAAAACATTGGCATTCATGTTGATTCTGAATTGCTATTTATTGACAGGTCATTATCTCTTTTGAAAGAAGGTGGACACTTGTTGATTATCGTCCCCGACAGTGTCATCTCTTCAGGAGATACAGCACAAATTTTGAGGGAAAGACTAAAATATAAAGTCATAGTCAAAGCGACTATTGAGCTTCCCAGTGTTACTTTTGCCCAGGCGGGAACGCGTACTAAAACAGCCATCCTGCATATACTCAAACGAGATCCGGCCAAAGCAAAACCTTCTGATATTTTTATGGCGAAATCAGAATTACTGGGTTTCGAGGTCAGTTCCAGAAAAGGCGTTTTTAAAAAAATAAAAAAGGGGGTGAATGATTTAGAAAATATTGCTCGATGCTATAAAATTGACGCGTCACGCAAAAATGCTAAGCATCGCATTTTATGTTCTAAACCTTCATGTATCCGAGTGGACTATTCTGAGGTGATAAATACCACTTGGACGCCAAATCATTACAGCGCAGACCGATTTAAGTCTATCATTTCAATTGAGCAACACGAGGACTATCATGCTGTTCTTTTAAGCGACTTGGTCGAGTTTCTATCACAAAAAAGGAAACGAGATTTTTGTCCACCTGAAAGCAAATGTATAAGCGTTCGGCACGTCATTGGTGAAGGCATGTTGGATGTCAATTCAATGCTTGACTATGCGCCGAAAACACCGGGGCTTAGATGCTATCCAGGTGAAATTTTACTTTCGAAAATCAACCCGAGGATTCCCAGAGTTCTCGTGGTGCCTGATTTCGGTATGCCATTGACGTGCTCTACAGAATTCGAAATCATGAAATCTGATGGTGATCTGGATAATTATTCTGTTGTGTTCTTGCTTCTTATCGGCCTCGTTCAAGCCCAGATCAGAAGCCTTACCTCTGGTACGTCGGCTTCTCACAACAGAATTCGAACCAGTGATTTAGCCAGAGTAAGAATTCCCGTTCCAAAACCCAACTCGAAAGGAAAAGAAAAGCTACAAGCCACAGTAGCCAAATACCGGGAAAGTATTGAGAATATGATAGAGAAAACTTGGGAAATTACAGAAATACGTAGGCATAAAAAATGGTGGTGATGGTAATTTGGGATCTGGATCGGGTTTGATCAATTTTGTGGAGAGGGAATGACCAGTAAGCGACCAGCGGTCAAAGCCTGGGCGCGCTACTTTCTGGAAACGGGATACCTGCCGCGAACAAGGGGCAGAAAGCGAAAAGGAGAACCCGACAGCAGATGGCCTTTACCAGCTACGGGATTTGAAAAAGACATTCAACCTTCAGAGAGGCCCAACACCCAGACATTGATCGCCATTGCCATCGCAAAAAAACCCCCCGCAGAGGTTTTGAAATGGTACGATCTGAGAGAATCCAACATAGAGTACCGATGGGGCCATAGTCCCACATCATCGCTTGACGTAGCCCAGGCTATCCAAGAAAAATATCCCGACCGCGCCATAGAGATCTGGAAAGCGCAGGCTGAGTCTGCGATCAGCCGCGTCCAAGTTTCCGGTTATCAAGAAGCCGGCACCTATCTGCGCGAGGTGCGAGACACACTCGTGCGTCAAAAAAAGAATGGGAAGCTTATGTGAGCGATTTGAGAAACCAAAACAACAGGCGACCGCGCTGTCTGGAAGTGCTAGATGGTTTGGCGGGCAAGCGCATCATCGATTCGAGAGGAACCCCTGAACGCGCGGATGATCGAGCACATCGGGATTGAGCACATGATCGGGCGTGCGACCTTCCATAGTGTCGATAATTTGTGCAACGCAGCATTCGTCAAGGCGAATCGCGGATTCAACCGAAATGCCCGCGTTGTGATTGGTGCAGATAATTCGGGGATGGTCTTTGTGAATCGCGCGGGTTTGATTGACTGGATCATCAACGACGTAATAATAGAGGCGTTCTTCTTTGATGGCGCGGTTCACGGCCTCGTCATCCACGAGATTTCCGCGCGAGGGATTGATGAGTGAGGCATGGGGTTTCATCGCGCAGAGCAAATCGTAGGTGACGACGGTCTCATCGCCCGATAGATGGAGCGAGATGGCATCGCACGCTTCAAAAAGATCCCGGGGATCATCCACAACTTCGGCATTGTATTGAGCGGCAATTTCGCAAATATCGGAACGAATATCGCAAACGAGTAAGCGTCCCGAATCCCCGAGAAGAGGACGCGCGCGTTCGGCCATCGCCTGACCAATTCGCCCGAGTCCCCAAATGCCCAGGGTCGAGCCCTGGGCCTCATAAGTTTTTATGATCTGAAAATCGCCCGCATGGCTGTTTCGGTTCAAGGTGTACGCGCGTTTGAGCGTGGCCATCCATTGGGCGATTGCATATTCGGCGACCGCGACCATGTGGACGGGCGCGACCGTGACGAGAACACCGCAATCGGTCGCGCGTGGGACATCGACTTTTTCAAACCCAACACCCCAGCGCGCAACAATGCGTAGGTCGCGCGCGGCCGCATAGAATTGGGGCGTGAAAACAACGGAATCAGCCAAAACGCCCACCACACCTTCGGCGTGTTCGGCTGTGAATTCGGGCACCGTGTAAAATGCGACCTCGACGTATTCGCGCAGCCTGTCAAGAGCCTTTGCACGCGCTTCAGATTCAAATTCGGGATTCTGAAGATGATCGGCAACGAGAATTTTTTGGGCCATGTTTTTCCTTCAAAGAGTGAAAGCGCAAGAGCGTACCTCTTATACATGCCCACGCGCGACCAAGCTAAGAGTCACAAGCCATCAGCGATTCGTCAATGAACTCTGACGCAGTTGTACACCGTTGCGTCTATTCGCCTATTCGTCTATGCAATCAGAGGCAATAATGTCTCGGCGGTTTTTTTCACGAGGAAGGTGTAAAATGCTTCACTCAAAAGGCTACTGCCGTGATCTTGGATGAATTTGAGTTCTTCGGGTGTGATGTCAACCGGATCGGTTTCAACGGCATTGGGATATTGATTGGCAGGCGTTCGGTCAATTGGCGCGACAAATTCGACCGTGAGCGCGCCATCGTACCCCACCTCTTTGAGCGTTGCGACCAATTTTGTCCAATCCCAATTGCCGAGGCCACACGCCATGCGATTGTTGTCGGCCACATGAAAATCTACGAGGCGAGATCCCACCTCCCGAATGGCCTGATGGGGATCGGCCTCTTCAATGTTGATGTGAAACGCGTCTAAGCACACGCCGCAATTGGCACCTGTCGCTTCGGCGAGGGCAAGTGCCTGAGCCCCTCGGGTGATAAAATACGTCTCAAAGCGATTGATAGGTTCAATGGCAAGGCGAACCCCTTCTTTTTCCGCATGATCATAGACTTCCCGCATGCCAGCGACAGCCCATTCCCATTCTTTTTCAGGCGTGGCATCGGGCTCGATTTTTCCCACGGTGGCTGGCACCACGGTCAGTTCGTAGCCATTGAGTTCTTTGACCATCGTGACGCAGTCTTTGACGTATTGCACGGATTGGGCGCGAATCACCTCGTCTTTGGCGAGCATATTGCGGTCGCCCATCATCAGGGTGACGGCCCCCCAGCAGCGGATATTGTATTTGTTGAGCAGCGCGCGCACGTCTGCGGTGTCGTAGCGGTCGGGTTCGCCGCTGAGTTCAATGCTCTCATAGCCAAATTTTGCCAACCGCTCGAGTGTGACTTCGAGGGGTTCCGAACGCATCCAGTTGTGCATAGACAAGTGCATGAATAACCTCCCCCGCCTCAGTTTTACGCGCGGATTCGCTGTTCGGGATGCATGATATCCGGCGTGTTTTCAACGCGTCCCCACCAAAGGGCCAAGTCAAACGCGGGGTCTCCGCTGAGGAAACGCCAAAATTTGATGCGATTCATGAGTTCGATGCGGTGGCGTTGCCCGTGCCAGGGAATTTTCTGATTGAGCGTTTGGACAACTTCGGGGCTATCGATATCATCGGTATTCCACAGGCGCTGTTGGCGAACCGTGGGATTGAGGCGCAACTTAAACATGTAGCGGTCCCTGTCGGTAAAATTGCTGCGAGCTGAATGCCAGATGTTGGTGTGCCAGAAGAACATAGTCCCCGCTTCACAGACAGCTTGCACTTGCCCCACGACATTTTGATAGCGTTTGATTTCCGCTTCGTGAACGCGGCGAAATTGGGTGCCGGGCACAAAGAGCGTGCCCCCGCTTTCGAGTGGGGTATCCTCTGGGAAGAAGGAGATTTGAATGTCGAAATGCAGACTGCGAATATCGTATTCGGCATCCTGATGCAAATTGGCACCTTTGCGCGTGTTTGCCGGCGTGAGGTGCGCGGCGTGGTGATCGTATCGCGGATTGGGGCCTACCAAGCTGTGGATAATGGCTTCCACTTTGGGCAGGCGAAAGACCTTGCCAATGGCTTCTTCAGGCCAAACCTCGCCGAAAGGCGCGCCCATTGGTGCGCGGCGTTTGAGCTTGCCCGTGCTCATTTCTTCGTGAGCAGCGCGACAGAGTTCGCGCGGTACGAGATTGTCAAAACGCAGAAAACCCGTGCTCGCGAATTGGGCCATTTCAACGGACGTGAGCAAGAGATTTTTATCCATTTATCGCCTCCATTTTTTCCAGGACAAATTCAAAGTCGAGATAGTCATTTTCGTACTCTCGACCAACTTGCGGTGTTTTGAGAAAAGGCACTTGAATCACGCGCCAGCCATCGCGCATGGCGTCGAGGACAGAGGTGTAGGGCGGGTCGGCATTTTCACCTACAGCTTCAAAAACTTCATCGGTGCTGCCATCGTAAAGCGACCACGCAATGACTTCGCTTTCGAGACTGGAATTGCCGAGGTAGAGAAAGAGCAGTTTTTGTCTTTGTTGTATTTCGGGCATTGCTGGGTTCCTCAAGGCGTGTGCTGAAGCATGTCCCGTCATGGTGTCAGACGGGATGACGTGATGTAGTACCGGATGCGTATTGCATGTGAAGTCCAATATACGGCATACACCAAAAGTTTGTCCACATTGAAATTTGGGGACTTGTATGCGATAGACCTTCGCCCCCACGTGTTTCGCGCCTTGCTTCGGCGGTTGATTCCCATTACCTTTTATCGAAACCAACGGGCTTTCGCATCTTGGCCCAAAGCACGCCCGCACATGCACAACACCACAATGGAACATACTTAGCTTTGGGCATGTCACAAGAGACGGAACGCGCGTTCGCTTTGCCCATCACACGAGGACCGCCCATTCATTTTGCATCCAAGCACTAACATCTGTTATGATATCTAAATCCACCGATAAAGGCACTGTTATCCGCCATCACCTCGGCCACTATGTCGTCCAAACCACCGATCGCGTGGTCACATGCGCCCTATCCAGTCGCTTGCGAAAACAACTCAAATATCCCGAAGCCGCGCCAGGATCGCGCCGCCGCCGCGTGCAGTCGGTGAGACGGGTGCGCGTGATTGATCCGGTTGCTGTTGGGGACCGCGTGGTTTTTAACGCTGGTGCCGCCGACACGGGCATGATCCGCGAGGTGTGCCCCCGGCGCAACAAAGTTTCTCGCCGCGCATCTGGCGGGGTTCAAAAAGAGCAACTCATAGCCACCAATGTCGATCAGGTTGTACCTGTCTTTTCTCCGGGCGAACCCAAACCGGATTGGCACCTGCTCGACCGCATGCTGGGCATTGCCGAGTGGCAACAAATACCCGCATCCGTGTGCTTTAACAAACTCGACCTCACCGATGAAACACGAGCGCATCGGGCCATGCGGCCCTACGAGGCCATGGGGTATCCCGTCGTCTATACCAGCATCATTTCCGGCGCGGGCAAAGACGCATTTTACAACCTTCTTCGCGGGCGCGTCACCCTTTTTATCGGGCCTTCTGGCGTCGGAAAATCGAGCCTGCTCAACTGGTTGCAACCCGGATTACGCCTGCGTACAGGGCCGATCAGCAAAGCCACGGGCGAAGGCAAGCACACCACGACCCACACCGAATTGGTTGCCCTCGATAGAGGGGGTTTTGTCGGCGACATGCCCGGCGTGCGCGAGTTTTACCTCTACGACATCCCACCCGAAGACATTCCCTTGCTCTTTCGAGACTTTCACCCGCATTTCGCCGACTGCCGCTTTCGAGATTGTACGCACATTCACGAACCCAACTGCGCGGTCAAAGCTGCCCTCAATGCCGGCAAAATCGCGTATCAACGCTACGAGAGTTACCTAAAACTGCGAGCCAAACCCTAGCTATCCATGCCACAGAGAAACACGACAAAAGCCCCGGCTCAAAAGTGAACCGAGGCTTTTGCTGTTTCAATAATGGCTCAATTTCATCTCTGGATAAGCGGCATAAACCGCCGAAACAATCTGAGAAAACGAGAGTGGAATGTTTCGGCGAACCGTCAACTCATCCTTACGGGCGCGAAGGCCGTTATTTTTTTCCAAAAACCCGCGCCAAAAACAGCGACAAAAACGCTTCGGCATGGACGTGCATCGCGCACGCAACAGGCGTTCCGCGATGGCCTTTTAGGGGCGCGGCGCGGCGGTCTGCCACCACCTGCCCCAGCGTCAGATCGCCCGATGTTTCCACATCGAGAGATAAGGTCTCTACGCCGAGCAACTCGGGCGCGATAGCCGCGCCGACCGCGAGCGGATCGTGCAAATACACAATCGGCTCGCGCCCGATTCGCCGACAAAGTGTCAGCATATTCTGCACGGCATCCACGACAAATCGCGACATCGCTGTTTTCAGCGGCGCGATTCGCGTCTCAATATCCGATTCGGACACCATCACCCGACGTGTGGCATCCAATGGCACGAGCACAAGTGCCGCACCCGAATGCACGACCGTGCGCGCAGCGTGCGGATCGGCATAAAAATTGAACTCCGCCGTGGGCGTCGAATTTCCCGGTTCGGCAATTGTTCCGCCCATCACAATGATTTGCTTCGCCTTTTGAAGCACGCCGGGCACGCGCTGTTCGGCCAAAGCCAGATTCGTTAGCGGCCCCACGGCAATAACCGCCACCTCCCCCGGTTGATCAGACAGCGTTTGCACCAAAAAATCAACCGCCTGACCTCTCGGAACAGCCTGCTGTTTTCCATCCATTTCCGGCAACTTGGCCTGCCCCATTCCGCTTGTCCCGTGAACTTCGGTCGCAAACACAGGGTCGCGTTTTAAGGGACGTTCCGCGCCTGCAAAAACCGGTATCTCGACCCGCGCCAACAAGTGGAGCAACCCCCGCGCATTGCGCGTGCCAACGTCCAAAGGCACATTGCCACTGACCGTACAAATCCCCCTCACATCCAACTCCGGCGACCGCAACGCCAGCATGATCGCCAGCGCGTCATCCACGCCGGGGTCCGTATCCAAAATCACGGGTTGTTTGGTCAATCGCTGATCCTTTCGGTTGGGCGGGCACAGAGGCACCGCTCCTATGCGTTCATCTGTGTTCATCTGTGGTTGCTTTTCGCCTCTCACTCCTCACTCCTCGCCCTCCGCAATAACCGCGTGTACACCGTCGGCTCTTCAAAAATCCCTCCGCTCTGACAATAGTAATCCTCATCCAACACAAATGCACCCCTTCGAGGTCGCAGCCACGACGCATTGGGCATCGGGTATTCCGAAAGCATGCGCGCCCAAGTTCCGTAATTTTCCGCACCATTCGACTCCATCAACCCCCCCTTCACACCGGGAAACGCGGGCAATCGCGCAGCCACATTTTTGTTCCATTCCACCAGCACGGGCACACACGCATTATCCGCCACAAAACACGGCACCCCACCTCGCGTTGCCGCCTCAATCATGCGAAAAGCCAAGGACAGAGTTTTGCCCGCGGGTTTGATCGCCACAGCACCATATCCCTGCTCTAAACGGGTGTTCACATCTGCAACCGTTTCGAGACTCTCATCCCCCGCAAAACGCGCGGGCAAGCCGCGTACATCCACATCCGCGGGACGCGAAAAAGGCTCTTCAATCAACACAATGCGATCCAAAAAACCTTCGGTGTCCGCATGATCCAACACGCGCGCCAGACTGTCTTTTTTGCCGTAGCGACCATTGGCATCCAAATAATAAAGCACGCGACCCGAATCCGTCATCTCCGTCTCATAGCGCGAGGCCAACCGATCCACCCGCGACAGACAGTCCATATCTTTTCTGACCATGTCGGCTTCATCCCCCGGATGTCCAATTTTAATTTTCAGTATGTACGCCCCATCATCTAAAACCGCCCGCAATGTGTCCATCGGCATGGTATAACCCACCGCGGGCACGAGCGCCACATGCGATTGGCGATGCGATAAAAATGCGCGAAAAGGGTCTGGAATCAGGGCATCAAACGCCGCCAATCCCATGCGCTTTGCATACAAAAGCCACGCGGCATTGTCCAGCGCCACCAGTGCAATCAACGCAAATGTGCGACGCAAATCCCCATGCCCCGTAATCGCCTTGCCATAAGCAAAAACATCGCCTTCAACCGCGTCAAACAAAGCCATCGGATCGGCAAATTCTCGATCCCTGACCCGCTGCAGGGCAAATTCCAAAAGAGACGCCTGAAGCAAATTGCCACCCATTTCCGTGTGCGCGGCAAATACCGCAGCATCTGACCACAACACGGCCAACCCGCCCAAACCAAACGCCTCATACCCATCGGCATCTTTCAAACGCACCACGAGATTCCACTTCTCGTGAAAAGCCGACCCCTTAAACGCAAAGGGGCGCGCAAACGGCTCGCGCTGAATTTCTAAATCTGTTTCGACAATGTGCATATATTTGTATCCTTTCAAAAACAGACGTAGGGGCAGTGTCCCTATCCACACCGATTTACGACTTCACCACCCACACCCGCACTTCCAAAACCCGTGAAATATTCCCCGCCCCATCATCATCGTCGAAGGCATTCTCATCTTGACCGAACAAACCCTGCGCGAGGCCATGGACGTGAAAATTTTCGTAGATGCCCCATCCGATATTCGCTTGATCCGTCGCCTCAACCGCGAGACAAAAGAACGCGGGCGCACCCTCGAATCCGTCACCCATCAATACCTCAATACCGCGCGTCCCATGCACGATGCTTATGTCGAACCGTCCCGCAAACACGCCGATCTCATCGTTCCCGGAGATCGCGACCTCACCATCGCCGCCAACCTCATTCTCTCTCACCTCTACGCCATCCTCGGCATTAAAAAAAGAAAGGGGGAGACCTTTTGAGGTCTCCCCCATCTCGCCTGATCGCACCTGATCAACCACGCCACGAAGCAAACCAGAAATGCCGACCAAGACCGAGAAAGCGATTAATGACTTACGGCGAAAAGCCGATACTCACGCCACCCCAAAAAGTACTGTTGTCGGGGTTGATTTTGCTATCGGCATAACTAAACCCAATGGTCGGCGCAATTAAAATTGCACAAGCATTACAACTGAGAGAAGCTGTAACCGTGATATCGTTAAAGCTCGTTTTATTGGCACCCGTTTCATCTTCGTAATTGCTCATGGCAACACTTGCACCAAGACTCAACACTTGTCCATCTTCTGAGCCGAGCGGAATGTCATAGCCACCTGACAAAGACACATACCATGCATCAGCCAGACCAAAATCGTAATAAAATGTCAGCGCAGGTGCGAGGGCATTATCCAGAGAAAGACCGATATAAGCTTCTTCTGAGTGATTTTCGTCTTCAGATGCACTGGGAAACACATATTGAATATAACCAATCGAAATGCCCAAGCCCCTGTCTTCATTCAACGTCCTCGAATAGTCGGCATAAAAGTCAAGCTCATCGGCATTTTGGGTTTGTGCATCGGGATTTGTGTTATCAATGCGGTCCTGCACAAACCACGATCCCCAAGCACCCAACGTAAAACCCGATTCACCAAATCCCACCTCAATACCCGGCTGGGCCACAATTTTGTCATCGGCTCCGATCACACCACCACGCCAAATATATCCCGAATAGCTATCCAGCGTGATACTGACCGAGATATCTTCCTGAGCGTTTGCCGGTGCGACCAACAAAATTCCCACGAGCAAAATTCCGAACAACTTCTCCATGATTTCCTCCTGATGAGTTTGTGATTTGTCAGATACGCGATGACCCGCGTGCCAAACTTGGGTGGCGTACACACGAGCCACAGACTGATTTATCCTTTTGCTTTGAACGTTGACTTCTGAGTTTGCTCCTTTCTTCTCGTGTTTCAGCGATCACTCTCCCGCTCCTTTTCAATGCGCCCAAATATATGAGGCGGATGTTTCATTCGGATTTCTGAAAAATAAAAAAGAGTAAAACAAACCCAAAAAATGTGCCCAATGTTTCAAAAGTATAAACCGAACACTTCTTTTCTATTGCAAAGTACAAAAAAAATAAAAGACCTGAAAAAAAAAGCATTAGATTTAGACTCGACTTTGGATGCCCGCCGCGCGGCGCGGGCAAACAGGAGCAGCAACGCGAGGTAACCGATCACTGACAATGGCACTGACCCAACCCAAAAATAAAACTGAAACCTCGCCCAACCGCGATCGCGTGACGGTTCGTTGCCTGGTGCTGGGGCTGATGCTGGTGGTAAGCGTGAATACATGGCCGATTTATGGGCTGTACGTCATTCACATCAACCAGATGGTGTTCAGCTACATGGCGATGGCATTGATGATTCCATTTGTGGTGCTGTCGCTCGGGTTGAATGTGTTGTTGCGAAAATTCTGCCCGCGCGCTGCGTTCTCGCCCCTCGAGATGGCGGTGGTATTTTCAATGGGATTGGTGGGTGCCCTGTTTCCGTTGATGAATTTTACGGGGCTGATTATGGGGCATCTGGCCACGCCCTATTATTTTGCCTCCGCGCAAAATCGCTGGTCCGAATTTTTGCATCCGCATTTGCCGGGGTGGCTGTTTCCCACAGATGAAAATGGGGCGATGCGCTTCTTTTTCGAGGGCCTGCCGCCCGGGAGCGAAGTCCCGTGGGAAATTTGGATGGCACCGCTGTTCTGGTGGTTTGCATTTGCAGGTGCAATTACATGGACGTGTTTGTGCGTCGCGGTGATTTTGCGGCGGCAGTGGTCCGAGCATGAAAAACTGCCGTTTCCCGCGGCTCAGGTGGCGTTGGAACTCGTGCGAGAAAAGGACGGAAAAGTGTGGCCCCCACTGGTGGGGCGTTCGGCATTTTGGATTGGCATGGCAATTCCACTGACGGTGATTTGCTGGAATATTCTGTCGTATTTTATCCCCGATTTTCCAAAAATTCCGATCACGCGAGCAGGCGACGGCGTCGCGTTTTTGCATATCAGCCGGTATATTCCGGATCGGTATTTTTACGTTGGGATTCAGTTTTTTATCGCGGGATTTGCGTATTGGACGAGCTTGGACGTGCTGTTTTCGATATGGTTTTTCTATCTTCTCATTGTGGGCGAAGTATATGTTTTTAATCGGATCGGATATGCGATTGGGACGCCGGGGTTGTGGTCGTCAACACACGCGGCCAATGCATGGCAGGCATTTGGCGCATTGGCATTGATGCTGTGCTGGGGATTGTGGATGGGCCGCGAGCACTTGAAAGGCGTCTGGCATGCGATCAGAGGACGAAAAAAGTTGGATGATGCCGAAGAATTGATGTCCTACCACACCGCGGGCATCGGCGGATTGGCTGGGGTGTTGTTCATGATCGGGTGGTTGCACGCATCGGGCATGGCATGGCATGTCATCGCGCCCTTTTTGATCGGCATGGGGATTTTGTACGTGGGCATTGCCCGAGTCATTGCCGAGAGCGGGTTGGTGTATTTGCGGGGGTCCCTGATGCCGCCCACCTTCGCCCTATATACCCTGGGGTCGGCGAATATTCCCGCGGCAAGTATGGCAAATTTCGCGTTTTCCTTTGCGTATTTTACAGATGCCAAAAGTCTGGCCATGGCGAGTATGGCGCATTGTTCGTGGATTACAGCAGCCATTAAAGGACGCAAACGCATGGTGGCACTCGCGCTGGTGCTCGCGGGAATAACAGCGGCGATTTCGTCGGTGGCATTTACGTTGTATTTGGGCTACGAGACCGGCGCGTATAATTTCAGGGCGTTTGAGTTTCGCACGCACCCGCGGATTTTTGATTACTGGATTCGGCAGATGCAAACATTTGAGCCGCCGGATTGGAGCCGAATCGGGTTTTTTGGTTTTGGCGCCGTGGGAATGGCACTTTTGACGTTGTTGCGATATCGCGTGTCGTGGTGGCCATTGCATCCGGTGGGGTTTGCCATTATGGAAACACAGGCCGTGCGAGGGACGATTTTTACAATTTTCCTCGTGTGGTTGTGTAAGTTACTCATCCTACGCATCGGTGGCATTGCATTCTACCGCAAAGGCCAACCCCTGTTTTTGGGCATTCTGGTCGGTTTTATTTTGGGCGTGGCGATTTCCGCGACCGTAGATGCGATTTGGTTTCCCGACAGTGGACATTCGGTTCATCATTGGTAAATCAGCATGGACAAACGCAATTCTAACAAACAGTCGGGGATGGGGAAAGCCTATCGCAGCGTCAGTGCCTACTTGACGCTGGGCATTCAATTTGTCGCCACAATTTTGGTATGTGTATTTGCGGGACATTGGGCGGATGGCAAATTTGATTCGTCACCCGTATGGGCCCTAGTCGGGGGTCTGATTGGCATTGCCGCGGGATTTTACCATTTTTTTCGCGCGGTCTTAAAGATGGACCGCAAATCAGAGGAGGATGCGTGAGCGCGTTCGCCAAACAAGTCGCCGCGATTTTATTGGCCTTGTGGGGCCTGGGCGGGTATCCGCTGTATCTGTGGCAGGGAATGGATGTTCTGATTGCAGCAGGGGTGGGATGTGCGATTTGCATCCTAAATGCAACAGCCGGTGCATGGCTCGCGCTGTGGGGCATGCAGCGAGATAATTGGGCGTTTATGACGGTCGTATTCGGGGGTACAGGAGTTCGCCTTATTATTGTACTGATTTTCTTTTTCCTCGCTCTAAAATTAGTAAAACTTCACGTTTTTAGCTTGACTCTTTCCCTGTTTTTCTTTTATGTAGTGTTCCAAATTTTAGAGATCCGATTCTTTGTCGGACGCCTGTCCGGCAAAGCATAATAGGAGTCTGACAGATGGCAGCACAGGCAGAGGAGCAAACCGGCGGCAGTTTCATCCTCGAGCACATCATAGACCATCGCGAACTTCACCTCGGGCCCCTCCATATTCCCCTCCCCCAATTTGAGCTTTTTGGCATTGACATGTCCGTGACCGGTCACTTGGTCATGATGTGGGTCGCCTCTCTACTGCTCATTGTTTCCCTCATTATTTCCACAAAGCGACGCGGTCTCGTTCCTTCGGGCTTTGCCAATGCGATTGAAGCCATCGCGGTATTTATCCGCGAGGATGTGGCCGTGCCCAATTTGGGCGCGCGGGACGCGCGGAAATACATGCCGTTTTTGATGACGGTATTTTTTTTCATCTTGTTCTGCAATCTTTTGGGCTTGATTCCCTTTGGACAAACCGCGACGGGCAATATCAACGTGACCGCGACACTGGCGGGCATTTCGTTTGCGACGATGCTCGGCGCGGGGATCAAACACAACGGCTTGTTCGGCTTTTTCAAAGGCCTGATCCCCCCCAATCTGCCCGTTGCGCTGCTGCCCCTCATGATTCCGCTGGAACTTTTGGGCCTGTTGACCAAGCCCTTTGCCCTGTGCATTCGTCTCTTTGCCAACATGCTGGCCGGTCACGTGGTCATCCTGTCTTTGATCGGCATTATTTTTATTCTCAAAACAATTGTTATCGCCCCCTTTTCCATCGCTTTTGCTCTGGCGATGTATCTGCTCGAAATTTTTATTGGTTTTCTTCAAGCTTATGTATTCACGCTCCTGACCGCCCTGTTTGTCGGCCTTTGTATTCATCAGGAGCATTGATAGTCCTTATCATAAGGAGGAGTACTGTGGAAGGTCTTGCCCCTGAAGCTTATGGTTACCTGTCGGCCGGAATTGGTGCGGGTTTGGCCGCGCTGGGCGCGGGCGTGGGCATTGGTCAAATTGGTCGCAGCGCGGTCGAAGGCATTTCCCGCCAACCCGAAGCCATTGACGATATTCGGTCAACGATGATTATTGCCGCGGCATTGGTCGAAGGCGTGGCATTGTTTGGCGTGGTGATCTGCGTGCTGTTGGTGTTTAAATAAATCGCTTGAACAAGGCGCCGTGAAAGAGAGACAGAACCATGGATTTGTTGAGTCCAAACACAGGCTTGATTATCTGGACGCTCATCACATTTGTGTTCGTGTTGCTCGTGTTGAAGAAATGGGCATGGGGCCCGTTGTTGTCGGCACTTGACCAGCGAGAAACGCGCATCCGCGAAGCACTCGAGCAGGCCGATAAAGCGCGCGCCGAAGCCCAACAGGCCGCCGAAGAGAACAAGCAGGCACTCGCGCGCGCGCAGGCCGAGGCCCAGGCCGCGATTCACAAGGCGCGCGAAGACGCAGAGCGGATTGCCCGCGAAGTGCAAGAACGCGCCGCGGCCGAAGCCCAACAACTCATCGAACAGGCGCAGCGCACGATACAGCAAGCGCGCAATCAGGCCCTTTGGGAATTGCGTCAGCAAACAGCCGAACTCGCCATTCTCGCCGCGGGGCAGTTGCTAGATGAAAATTTGGACGACGAGCGCAACCGCAAGATCGCAGACGATTTCATCAACCGCATGCCAGATATACGGGAAAATTGAGGAGTCAGCGGTCAGCAGTCAGTCCACCCAACTATCCCACACCCGAAAGACGCGAGACGCAAGAGGAGATGGGTGGCCTTCTCACTTCTCGCCTCTCGCCGATTGGGAAGGAATTTTTTGTGAGCCAGTCAGCCGTTTCCATCCGATATACCAGCGCATTGATCGATGCCGCGCAAGACAGCGGGGTATTGCACCGTGTTGAAGCCGATGCGCGGGCAGTGTTGGATTTGCTGCGCGACTCGGAAGACCTGCGGGAATTTGTTGCAGATCCCGTGATGCAATCCGAACAAAAGCACGCGATTTTGAACAACTTGCTCGCCGGGAAAATTCAGGATGTGACACTTAGGTTTTTGCTCGTGCTTTGCAATAATCGCCGCGAACGCATTTTGCCCGAGTTGCTGTCGGATTTCCTATCTGTTTTGGAAGACCGGCGCGGCGAGGCCACCGCCCAACTGACAGTTGCCGCGCCCCTGTCTTCCGATCAGGAAGCGCGATTGGTTGCAAAGCTCTCGACCTATTCTGGCAAACGGGTGAAATTGGAAACAACCGTAGATAAACATGTGAAGGCCGGGTTTGCGGTGCGGCTCGGCGATCGCGTATTTGATGGCACGCTGACAACGCAACTCAATCGGTTGCGGCAGCGTCTGGCTAAGATAAGGTAGGCAGAACATGGCGACGAATTTACAGATTCGCCCCGACGAGATTTCGGCACTGCTCAAACAGCAACTCTTGGATTACGAGACCGAAATTGATGTCTATGAAAGCGGCAAGGTGCAGCAAGTGGGCGATGGTGTGGCCCGCGTGCAGGGGTTGGGCAATGTGCGGACCAGCGAACTGGTCGCGTTTCCCCACGGCATTATGGGAATGGCCCTCAATCTCGAAGAAGACAACGTGGGATGTGTGTTGTTTGGCGACGACACATTGATCCGCGAAGGCGACGAAGTCAAACGCACTGCACGCATTGCCGAAGTGCCTGTGGGCGAGGCCCTCTTAGGCCGCGTGGTCAATCCATTGGGAATGCCGATTGACGGCAAAGGTCCAATTGACGCCGAAGCCGTGCTGCCCATTGAACGCAAGGCGCCGGGCGTGATCGACCGGCAACCCGTGAGCCAAGCCCTGATGACCGGGTTAAAAGTGATCGATTCAACCGTGCCCATTGGCCGGGGCCAGCGCGAGTTGATCATTGGCGACCGGCAAACCGGAAAAACAGCCATTGGTGTCGATACCATCATCAACCAGAAAAACAGCGATGTCAAGTGCATCTACGTGGCCATTGGGCAAAAGGCCTCGACCGTGGCCAAGGTCGTGGCCGAATTGGAGGCCAATGACGCGATGGCATACACCATTGTCGTGTCCGCCACCGCAAGTGAACCGGCTCCGCTCCAGTTTTTGGCACCCTATTCGGGTTGCTCAATGGGTGAGTATTTCCGCGACAAGGGCGAGCACGCCCTGATTATTTACGATGACCTGTCCAAGCAGGCGTGGGCATACCGCGAGATGTCCCTGGTGTTGCGCCGTCCGCCGGGCCGCGAAGCCTATCCGGGCGATGTGTTTTACTTGCACTCGCGCTTGCTCGAGCGCGCGGCCAAAATGAGCGATGAAAAGGGGGGCGGTTCGCTCACCGCATTGCCCGTCATTGAAATTTTGGAGGGCGATGTATCGACCTTTGTGCCCACCAATGTAATTTCAATTACCGATGGGCAGATTTTGCTCAAGCCCGAATTGTTTTACGCGGGCATCCGCCCGGCAATGGATGTGGGCGCATCGGTATCGCGCGTGGGCAGTTCCGCGCAAACAAGTGCGATGAAGGCGGTGTCCACAACGATCAAGGCCGATATTTCGCGCTACAATGAAGTCAAAGCCTTTGCGATGTTTGGCACAGAAGGACTGGATGCCTCAACTCAGAATTTGTTGAATCACGGTGAGAAGTTGATCGAAATCCTCAAGCAGGATCAGTATTCGCCGATGTCGCTGGAAGAACTGACCGTGGCACTTTTTGCAGCCAATTTGGTAGGTGATTTGCCCACAGAAGATGTGCGCCGCTTTGAGCGAGAATTGCTGGCATTTATGCGCGACAATGCGCTGATGAAAGCGATCCGCCAAAGCGAGGATTTGAGCGACGAAAATGCCGAAAAACTCACAAAAATAATTGAAAAATTCAAGCGTGAGTTCCGGGTTTCGACATAAAAAGGACAGGCGGAGATCGCGCGGTTTCTCGCCGCTCGCCTTTAGGGGTGAACGGGAAGGGGATGACCGCTGATAGCCGATAGCTGACCGCTTACAAGGGAACAACCGTGGCAACTCTAAGACAACTGAGAACGCGTGTTGCAAGCATCAAAAATATTCAGAGCGTGACCAATGCCATGCAACTCGTGGCAGCCGCGCGCATGCGGCGGGCGCAGGAAGCCATCGCGGCCGCGCGCCCTTATGCACGGCAACTCAACCGCGTTTTACAACGGCTCAGCGGCAGCATGGATTCGCTTTCACATCCCCTGTTGACCGCGCGCGCGGTCAACCGCACCGCGTTTGTGGTCTTGTCGTCCGATCGCGGGTTGTGCGGCAGTTTTAATACCAATGCCTGCCGTCACGCGTTCAATGCGATATCGCCCGATGATGGTGTGATTGCGGTGGGGCGCAAGGCGCGCAGTTTTTTCAGAACTCGCAATTGCGAGTTGCTCAATGACTACGAAGATGTGTTTCGCGCGTTGACGTTTGCATCGGCTGCCGAGATTGCCACAGATGCCGTCGCGCGATTTTTATCCGGTGAAATCAACCGCGTGATGCTCATTTACAATGCGTTTGTCTCGGTTGCCCTACAACAGCCCGTTTCAGAACAGTTGTTGCCCATCGCGCCCCGCGAACCCGAGGCCTCGGGCGTTTATCTGTTTGAACCATCTCCAGAAGTGTTGTTGGACGCGCTGGTGCCGCGTCATGTGAATTTTCAAGTGTGGCGCGCCTTGTTGGAATCCAATGCGGGTGAACAGGCCGCGCGCATGCGCGCCATGGACAACGCGACCAAAAATGCGGGTGAACTGATCGATGAGTTGACTCGCGAGATGAACAAAGAACGCCAGTCGTCAATTACGCTGGAACTGATGGACATTATCGGCGGCGCCGAAGCCGTTGCACAGTAGTGGAGAGGCCAATATGAACACAGGCGTGATCAAAGAAATCGTGGGCGTTGTGATCGATGTGGCATTTGAAGGCGACCTGCCCCCCATTTACAACGCGCTAGAGGTGCAGGGCACGGACCCTCGATTGGTGCTTGAAGTGCAGCAACATTTGGGTGAGAATATGGCGCGGTGTGTTGCCATGGATGCCACAGACGGACTCGTGCGCGGCACCGAGGTGGTGGATCTCGGCGAGCCGATTACCGTGCCCGTGGGCGAACGCGTTTTGGGTCGCTTGTTCAATGTGATTGGCGAACCAATTGACGGCAAGGGCCCGTTGCCTTTTGATACGCCGCGACTGCCCCTGCACCGCAATCCCCCCAAACACGAAGAACAAGTGACATCCGATCAGATGCTCGAAACGGGCATCAAAGTGATGGATCTGATTTGTCCATTTGCGCGCGGCGGTAAGTTGGGGCTGTTTGGCGGCGCAGGCGTGGGCAAAACCGTGGTGCTGAAAGAACTCATCAACAACGTGGCTTCGGGGCACGGCGGGTATTCGGTCTTTGCCGGCGTGGGCGAGCGCACGCGCGAAGGCAATGACTTGATGATCGAGATGATCGAAGCCGGTGTGATCGACAAGACCGCCATGGTATTTGGTCAGATGAATGAGCCGCCCGGCGCGCGTCAGCGCGTGGCTTTGACCGGGTTGACCATGGCCGAGAATTTCCGCGATGAACACGGTCAGGATGTGTTGCTATTTATCGACAATATCTTCCGCTTTATTCTCGCGGGCGCAGAAGTATCCGCCCTGTTGGGCCGCATGCCATCGGCCGTGGGGTATCAGCCCACGCTGGCAACCGAAATGGGAGGGTTGCAGGAGCGCATTACGACCACGCAAAAGGGATCCATTACGTCTGTGCAGGCCATTTATGTGCCCGCCGACGATTACACGGACCCGGGTGTGGTGACCGCGTTTTCGCACCTCGACGGGCGCATTGTGCTCGACCGCGCCCTTGCGGATCAGGTGCTGTATCCAGCAGTGGATCCGCTGGCCTCTTCTTCGCGCATTCTGGATCCGCGCATGGTCGGCGATGAACACTACCATGTGGCACAGCAAGTGCAGCAGATTTTGCAGCGATACCGCGATTTGCGCGAAATCATCGCGATTCTCGGGATCGACGAGTTGTCAGACGAAGACCGCCTCGTCGTGGCGCGCGCGCGCCGCATTCAGTTGTTTCTCACACAGCCCTTTACAGTGGGCGAAGTCTTTACGGGCATTCCCGGCGAATACGTGAAGGTAGAAGACACCGTGCGCGGCTTCAAAGAACTCGTCGAAGGCGCGCACGACGAGCTGCCCGAGCAAGCATTCTATATGGTCGGCGCGATAGAGCAGGCTGTCGAGAAAGCAAAGACATTGTAGGAAAAGAGGAAAAACGTAAGAGGTGAAAAGCAACCACAGATTAACACAAAAGTAAAAGGTAGTCAGCGGTTCTTATTAGGTGGTGGGAGGAGGCTGACAATTTGGGGATGAGGGGAGTGGCCGTCTCACCTCTCACGGATTCTAAAATGCCAACTTTTCAACTGGATATCGCAACGCCCGAAAAGACCGTGTATTCCGGCGAAATCGAACATGTTCAAGCACCGGGTATTGACGGCAGTTTTGGCGTGCTAGCCCGTCACCAACCCATGCTGGCCGCGCTGAGCATTGGCCGGGTGCGCTTTCGGGAAGCCGATGGCACCGAGCGCGTGCTCGCCCTAGGTGGCGGATTTTCCAATGTATCGGGGGATGGTGTGGCGATATTGGCAGAGGTGGCTGAGTTTGGCGATGAAATTGACGTGGCACGCGCCCAAGCCGCGCGAGACCGCGCGCGCGAACGATTGGACCATCGCACGCCCGATATAGATGTGGAACGCGCCCAAGCCGCGCTGGCACGGGCGTTGTGGCGGCTGCGGGTGTCCGGGGGCTGAATGGAGATGTTGAGAAAGCACGGTCTGAATAGAGCGTGCTTTTTTTTAATTTTTTTGCTTGTTCACAGTATTGCCAGTCGCATCGATAAGGAGTAATTATGGTGTGATAAAGCAACATGGGCGGGGTAGAGTATGGGCTATCATATTGTTTCAATCAACAAAAGGGAGGATTACTATGCGGTTTCTCTTTGTGTATTTTATGGCGTGTTTGTTCATGATAGCTTGTGGTGGTGACAAATGCCTGACGCCAAAAGATGACAAAGATGACTTGGATAATGACTTGGATATTGAAGTTATATCGGCAACGCTGCATGATGCCCCTTTTAGACATCTGTGCGAAGTGACCGTCCAAAACAACGGACGCAGCTATCGGGACTATCTTGAACCTATAAATTTTCAAGTGGAGTTTTTGAGCGGCAATACCGTTGTAGCGCGTGGGGATGTACTCATTGGGTGGAAAGGTCAGGGTGGATTGAATAGCTTAGCGGGCAATGGTGCTGTGCAAAACTTTAGTGTTGTTGCAGAGGTGTACCTAGATGAAACAAAGAGCCCTGATATATGCCGTGTAAAAAGCATTGAAAAGGCGTTTTAAGCGCGTTAAAGCCACTAATTGACATGCGGATAGATTAGCCCATGTCAAAATAGGGGATAAGACGCAAAGTACGATCTAGATGGCGATGGCACGGTTGGATTTGGCGATTTTCTGATCTTTACCGCCAGTTTTGCGTTCAATACAACATGTCTATTTTCAGGGTATGAAATTTGGAGTTTAAAAATGGCAACATTTACAGTTGATGAATTGATCAAAGCTGCTGAGCAGTTGCCCCAAAAAGATTTGGAAACTTTGACCGCGCAGGTGCTGACACTCAAGGCAAAACGCACGGCACCAGAAGTGTCAAAAACTGAGGCCGAGTTGCTTCGGAAGATCAATCGGGAGATGCCCAAGGCGTTACACCATCGGTATCGGGAACTTATTGCTAGCAGACGAGCCGAAACACTGACCCAATCCGAATACGCCGAACTGCTTCAACTGACAGATCGAGTTGAACAACAAGATACGGAACGGCTGAGATGTCTTACCGAACTTGCATGTATTCGGAAAATTTCTCTGACGGAACTGCTGGACGAACTCGGCATTGAGCCAGTTTATACATAGCCGAATCCTATTTGCTGCCGGCCTACACCCGCCATCAAATTCTGACTTTATGTTTGTTCATGATTTATAGGCACTTTGGGTTAATTTAGGATGAGAATGCAAAAACCGATCTCCGTAACTTCAGAGATCGGTTTTTTGTATGACTGATTCTACGCGAATTGGCGAGTGGGCTTCAGCGGGCTTTTTGGATCGAATCCAGCACCTAATATTCCCGACAGCGATTCGTAATGGGCAACCGCCGGTCGCGCCCGAACGCGCGGGGCGTAATTTTGATGCCCGGAGGGGCTTGGCGGCGTTTGTATTCGTTGATATCCACAGTGCGGACAATGCGGGTGACGAGTGCTTCGTCATAGCCCATCGCGACGATGTCTTGCAGGCTGGCGTCGTCTTCGACATACGCTTTGAGAATGGGATCGAGCACGGGATAAGGGGGCAAGCTATCCGTATCTTTCTGATTGTGGCGCAATTCGGCCGTGGGCGGCCTTTCAATAATGGAAGCGGGAATGACGGGCCGATCAGACAGGCCATTGCGGTAGTGCGCGAGATCATAAACCAGGGTTTTGTAGATGTCTTTGATAACCGCGAACCCCCCGGCCATATCGCCGTAAAGCGTGGCATAGCCCATGCTCAGTTCGCTCTTGTTGCCGGGCGCAAGCACGAGCGCGCGGAATTTGTTGGCCAGTGCCATGAGCAAAGTGCCCCGAACGCGCGGCTGGATGTTCTCTTCGGCAGTGTCGGGCGGCAGGTCGCCAAATTCATCGGACAGGAGCCCGAGGTATTGGTCAAACAACGCCTGAATCGGCAGCGTGAGGATGCGAATATCGAGGTTGCCCGCCATCTGCAAGGCGTCATGAAACGTGCCCTCTGACGAATATTGGGTGGGCATGGTGACACACACGACATTTTCTTTTTTAAGGGCATCGCGGGCAATTGCCGTGACAAGTGCCGAGTCAATGCCCCCAGACAGCCCGATGAAGACTTTTTTAAATCCGTTCTTCAACACGTAGTCGCGCGTGCCCAATACGAGGGCATCGTAGATGTTTTTGAGGCGAACCGTGGGACGCGGAAAGTCTGGCGACTGACGCGGCGCGAGGAACGCAGATTGGGGTTGCAAGTCGGGCAGGTCAATGGCGCGAGCCGGGCACACATCGCGTTTTTCCTTGCGCCGACGCGAATCGTGCAAGCGGTTGCGAAAAACCGCTTCGACATCGATATCGGCCACGAGCAGATCTTCCCGAAACCGGGGAGACCGCGCAATGACTCGGCCTTCTTGATCGATGATCAAACTGCCGCCATCGAAAATCAGTTCATCCTGTCCACCCACGAGATTGCAAAACGCGAGGACAGCACTGTTATCAGTGGCGCGCGTGGCGATCATCTGCTCGCGCAACAATTCTTTGCCATCGTGGAAGGGCGAGGATGAAATGTTGATGAGCACCTCGGCATCGCCTGCAAGGGCTTGCTGCCGCGCCGGGCCGCCGGGATACCAGATGTCTTCGCAGATGGTAACGCCAAACGTGACGCCGTTGAGGCGATACACCCCCGCGGTCTTGCCCGATTGGAAGTAGCGGTCTTCGTCAAAAACGCCGTAATTGGGCAAGTAGGTTTTGTGGTACACGTCGATCAGATGCCCGTTGCAAGCAATGGCTGCGGCATTGTAGATGTCGTCGTGGCGATCGACAAATCCGAAAACAGCGGCAATGCCCTGCGTCGCGCCGACGAGGTCCTTCAGCACCCTGCGATTGGACTGGATAAACCGGGGTTTGAAGAGCAAATCTTCGGGGGGATAGCCTGGGATGGCGAGCTCGGGAAAGACGACGATATGCACACCCAAACCGCGCGCGTTGTGCATGTGGTCGAGAATTTTTTGACGGTTGCCTGCGAGATCGCCCACAGTGACATTGATCTGCGCTAAGGCAAGGCGAATGGCGCGGGTCACGTTTCCGACCCTCTAATAGTTGGCGTAGAAGAAGTGGCGATTGTCGACGATGTCCGCGTTTTCTCGCAAATCCGCAAGCCAAGCAGCGATAACTTCCTGGCGTTTTTGTGACAGCACCTGCTGCGATAACGCCTCTTTTTTCGATTCCGATTCATCCACAGGTTGCTTTTCATCCACGCGAAGAATATAAGCACCGCGATCGGTCGCGACGATTTCACTGGTCTGGCCCGTTGACAAGCGAAAGGCGGTGCCGACAAATGCGTTGCGACTGCCCACATTGGGAACAAAACCCGCTCGCGCGAAAGGCGGCGGTGTTTGGACCTCGAGATTAAAAAATGCAGCGGCGGCTTCGAGTGATTTGCCCGTCTTGATCTGCCCCATCACTTCGGTCAACCGATCGGCTGCAACCGCAACTTTCTTTTTTTCTTTGAGGCTGGCCTCAATCCGCTTTTCGACTTCGCCTAAAGGGCGAGGCCCCGCCTCGCGGATTTCTCGCAAACCGAAAACGTGGATGCCCTGATCGTTTTCATAAACGCTGGAAATGTCGCCGGGAGAACCGCGCAGGAATTTGTGGACCAAGCCCGACGTGCTGTTGCCCAAAAGTGGAAAAAAGCTACCGGGCGTGATAAAATCTGAGTCCTGACTTTGCAAATTTTTCTGGTTGACCGCTTTGTCAAACCCCATATCCTCGGCAATTTCTGCAAACTCTTCGGCGAGCACGCGCAAACTGTCAAGGGTGTCGCGCCCGGGGCGCACTTCAATGAGAATGTGCCGCGCGTGAACCTCGAGGCTATCGGCTATGCCCCTTGTTTCCTCCACCTTAATAATGTGCCAGCCAAACCGCGTTTTGACCGGGGCGGATATGTCGCCCGCTTTGAGCGCGAAGGCCGCATCTTCAAAGGGCTTGACCATGCGTCCTTTACCAAAAAAGCCGAGGTCGCCGCCGCTCGGGCCACTGGGGCCATCGGAATACACGCGGGCGAGTTCGGCAAAATCTTCGCCGCGTTTGACTTCTTCGAAAATGCGATCAATTTCGCCTTTGGCTTCGGCTTCATCGCGCGCGGTTGCCGTTTTGGGAAACGACACATAAGCCGCGCGTATAGCGGCATCTTGTTGGTATTCGTCTCGGTGGTCATTGTAATAAGCCTGAATTTCGGCATCGGCGATCAGTGACAGCGAGTCGGGAATGGCGTTGGCATCAAAGCCGATGTACGATACGCGCACTTTTTCGTTGCGTTCAATATAGGTTTGTCTGACCTCGGCGTCGGTCACTTTGACAGAGCCTGCAATAAGGGTTTCGAGTTTTTGCGAGAGCAATTGGTTCCGTGCATTGTCTTCGGCAGCCAAGACGAATTGCTTCATCCGAAGATCGCTGTACGTGTTGGGATCGTCGAGAAATTGATTGTACTTGGCGAAGTCAAACGCGCCATCCGTCTGGAAAATCTCTTGCTGTTGGATCCATGGGGCGGGGCGCGTGCGGTTGATGTGGTTGACCTCAGCATCGGAAACGCGAATGCCGTATTTGTCAATTTGTTGCCCAATCAAGGTCTGCGTAACCACGCGTTCCCAGGTTTGAGAAATAATCTGGCTGACGTCGGGGTCTTGATTGCCCCGCGCTTTGGCCCGCTGCAGGTCGCTCCGTATTTCGGCTTCAAATTGTTTGATGGAAATTTCTTGTCCATTCACTGAACCGACAGTGTCGCCAACCCTGGCGAAGCCTCGACTGCTAAAATCCGCGCCCCATTCAAACACCATCAGGCCGACAAAAGCAACGGCAACAATAATCATCATAGCCTTGATAAAAGACGCACTACGCATTTGGGAGAGCATTGAGACTTTTCCTCCAGATAGAAACGGGATTTACGGGATGCCACGCAACCGTGCGGATGGGGCGAGGGATGCGGCGTACAACGCGCGCCACTGCATTTTGTAATCTACTTATTGGGTTCTGTACTGGCAAGATTTTTTTCCACAAGCGCAGGCCAATTCAGTTTTTAGGCGGTCGCTTGACGAGGGCGTGGAAAAGCCCTATACTGAGCAACACAGGCTCACAGTGCAGGGTGGATTTCGACATGCTCAGGGCGCGAGTTTGAATGAGCAGGCAACCAGAGGGGTTGGGCGGGCTGATAGCTGTCTGTGGGCCGGATAGCGGCCCTCTGGCGTCTCGCCTTTTGCCCCCAACCGCTTTTTACATTCAGAAAATTCATGATCCATTTTTATGCCATACATTTTGTTCTCCTATCCCACATCGTTTCCGCGAGCGCAGAGGATTATCACTGGCCCATGGACGCGCCCCCGGCACTGACGTCGACGTTTGGCGAATATCGAGGTGGGCGATTGCACGCGGCGATTGATTTGAAAACGTGGGGCAAAGAAGGGTATGCGGTCACATCGGTTGCCGATGGGCACGTCTGGCGGGTTCGCACGTCGCCATGGGGATACGGCCGGGTGGTATATGTTCAACTCAACAATGGGCGTTTCGCGCTCTGGGCGCATTTGTCGGGGTTTTCCGAGCGCATTGAGCAACACGTCCAACGAGAACAAGCGCGCCGCGGGGCGTATAGCGTAAATCTGTATTTTCGTCCCGATCAACTGCCCGTCAAGCGCGGAGAAATCGTGGGGTATTCGGGCAGCACGGGCATCGGCGTTCCGCACTTGCATTTTGAATTGCGCGATGCGGACCATCAGCCCATCAATCCACTCCTCCACGGATTTGACATTGAAGACGCACTGCCGCCAACCATACAGGCGATTGGGTTGGTGCCCTTAGATGCAGACGCGCGGGTCAATGGCGGACACAATCCAGCGTCATATCCGCTGGCACCGCGCGATAATGAGAAGCAGTTCACGCGTCCCGATACCGTGGCGGTCTGGGGCCGTGTAGGGGTGGGCGTGAAGGTATTTGACCGCGCCGATGCCTCTCGGCTCACAAACCGATTGGCTCCGTATCGGCTGCGACTGCTGGTGAATGGCAAAGAGATATTCCAAAAGACGTACGAGCAATTTGGATACGACGTGACGCGCCACGGAGTCTTGGCCTATGACTTTTTTATGAGCCGACGCGGTTTGGGGCGGTTTCACAGCCTGTATCGCAAACCGGGCAATCGCCTGCCTTTTTACGGCGATTACGAGGTGGGGGATGGCATTTTGTTCGCGGGGATAAAGACCGAAGAGGCAGGACGCGGACTTTCGCCGGGGGTGCATCGCGTGCAGGTCGTTGCCGAAGATGTGAAGGGGAATCGCGCCAAAGGCGCGGTGGTCGTGCGGGTGGCACCAGAGCCAGAAATTCACGCCCTGAAGACCGTCTGGTCCGATCACACTGTGCAGGTGCAGGCGCGGGTTTTGGCCGCGCGTCGCGTGGCATTCGATCAATCTGCCGATGGCGGAAAAACCTGGACAATCGCAGAACCTTGGCGCGAGGTGCGCGGCAATATCGTGCGACACACCCTGCCGCGCGCGCCGGCATTTCGGATGCGAGTGCAAGGCGCGGGTAAATTAGAAGCATTTCAGACATTTGCCTCCCGTGAAGATTCAGCACAGGTGATGGGCAAAGTATCGTATTTTCCCACCTTTGCCGTTGTTCGCATCGAGGCCAATCGGATGCTGAGGGCAATGCCAACCGTGCGGGCGCGGTCTTCCAATGCGGTTCGCCAAACGGGTTTGCAAACCTATGAGGTTGTCTTTGCATTTGATAAAACGCGCGCGGATGACATCGATGTACAAATTGAAGCAACCGGACAGATGCAGCAGGTGCGGATCATCCAGCAAACCGTGACAGCAGACGGAGGAGAAATGCGTTCTGATGACGGATTTGTGCGGGCGCGATTTGAGAAAGGCGGCGTTTATGAACCCCTTTTTGGACGCATTGTGCCCGACAGCCCAATCTCGGACGCGCGCATCGTGGGGTCTGCGTATCGAATAATGCCGGAGGATGTTGCATTTCACGAGGCAGAGCTCGCGTTTGTCTATCCCCGCGATCATCGAGAGATAGAAAAACTCGGCATTTACGAGTGGAACCAGAAAAAGGGTTGGGTTTTTGTGGATATGGGACGCGATTCAACGCGGGGGGTTGTAACTGGCAAAGTGAAGCACTTCGGCCTGTTTGCCTTGCTGTCCGACGATGTGCCGCCCGAAATTTCCAAAGTGATCCCCGCCCATGGCGCTGTGCTTGCCGAGCGTCAGCCAGCGATCGTGGCTTATGTAAAGGACGTGTCTTCGGGTATTTGGCGCGAAGAGGATATTGCGATGAAAATAGATGGCGAGGCCCTGATTGTGGAATACGACCCAGAAGAAGACCGCCTGTTTGCCAGACCGCGCAAACCCCTGACTTCTGGACCGCATCGGTTGGAAGTCGTGGTGCGCGACATCTGTGGCAATGAATCGCGGCGCACGACAGCGTTCAAAATAAAATAGCGATGATAATTCCCCTCAAAGACGAGACTCCCTCTCGACATGTGCCCGTGTTGGTCATTGGAATTTTACTGTGCAATGTGGGTGTTTTTGTTTACGCATGGCTGTTGGGCGATGTCGGGTTTCACGTATTTAGCGCGCGGTATGGGGCAATTCCGTTTGAGGTGATGCACGGCGTCGACGCGATTTCCCCCACGCCTGTCTCGCCATATCTCACGCTGCTATCGTCAATATTTCTGCACGGTGGGATATTCCATCTAGGCGGCAATATGCTGTACTTATGGATTTTTGGGAATAATGTGGAGGGCGCCCTAGGCCATGCGCGGTTTTTGTTCTTTTATTTTTTGTGCGGCGTGATCGCAACGCTGGCACACGTCATTTCCGACCCGGAATCTACCATACCTATGGTGGGTGCTAGTGGGGCCATTGCGGGAATTTTGGGCGGATATTTGGCTGCGTTTCCCAAAGCACGGATTCTGGTACTGATGTTTTATTTTGTCCTTCGCGTGCCCGCGCTGATTGTATTGGGTGGATGGTTTGTCATTCAGTTGCTCAACGTTTCAAGTGATACGAGCGACGTGGCGTGGTTTGCACATATTGCCGGATTTATTGTGGGATATGTGCTCATGCGGCGATGGGTGAACAAGATACCTATCAAAAGGGTATATGAGCAGTGGGAGTATTAAAAGCGGTCAATGGTAAGACGCAATACCAAGTTGATGCGATGACGGTAGGATGTTTCGCGGCTTGATCGCCGGGAATTGGGAATAGCATCAGGACCGAGGGAAATCAAAGGTGTAATGCGGACAACATGAAATCAGATCGGTATAAGAGGGACGTGGGGTTGCGCGTTTCGCTGCATTGTAGAGCCTGAACGAGGCACCTGTCTGCCGACAGACAGGCCTGTACTGTATGTCTCACAAATAAAAAAGGGCGTGCTCAATTTTTGAGCACGCCCTTGCAATTTGAACCCTATGGCATGATGAGATCTTCAGGTCCCCTGCTATCTTTTTTTTTGTTTTCCGGCGTTGTCCTCGATTTCCATTGGTCTATGAGCTCGTGTATGTCTTCGGGATTTCCCATGGGCGGACCCAGGCGGAGCAGGTTTTCAAGCGAGGAGACAGCGAGGGGTATGTCACCTGATTCGGCAAAATAGATGGCGAGATCGCGATAGTGTCTGCCAACGAGTTGCCAGGTTTCTGGTATGTCGAGCGCGTAAGGAGGCACGAGTTTTTCGAGATCGATGAGAATATCATAAGCGTCTTTGTACCTCCCCAGTTGAATATACGCGCGGGTGAGGCCATCAAAGAGAATCAGATAATTGCTGAGTAAGCGGCGCGCAACAGGGTCTTTGTGAACCGTGCTGTCCGCGACGCCCGTGTACCGATAGACTTCGAGCAGATTGCGCTTGGTTTTTTGTTCGTCAAACTGCCCATCCGCGCGGGTTTTGACCAATTTGTAGGCCATACCTTCCATAGATAAATAGGGATCCAGACCCGCCATGTTGATACTAGGCACAGTGACAGCAAAGTAAATGGAGCGATTTTCCCAATTGTTTTCTATGATCTTCCAGATCATCCACGTGTGGGATTCGATCACGCGAACCGTCTGGCTACCGCTACCAATATAATACTCGGCTTTGGGAATATCTGCCGCCTCAAGTGTCAGACCTGCGACATTCATGCCCCTGTCATCTTCCCACGGAAGACCCGTGAGCCATTTGTCAATCTGTTCATCCGTAAGCCCGATTTCAATGCCGAGCCTTTTCAGTTGCTTGATGTACCAGGGGGTCTTGATCAAGCTCAGATTGACAATTTGAATGTCGTTTCGCACGCCCTCAACGCCCTGGAGGAACCACAGCGGATAGGTGTCGTTATCGCCATTGGTAAAGAGGATGGCGTTTTCTTCACATGTCTCCATGATATTATAGGCATAATCATAAGGCACAAAATCGCCCGTGCGGTCGTGTACGTGATAATTTGCGATCAAAATGCCCGTAGGTACGAAAAGCATGAGAGCAGCAGTGGCAAAGGTCAGCAACGGCATGTTTTTATGCGCCCAGGCGATGAGGCCCGCGGCACCAATGCCCATCCAAATCCCAAAAAATGTGTACGCCCCCACAAAGATGTATTCGCGCTCTCGGGGTTCGGGATCGGGCATGTTGAGATAGAGCACGAGACCCACGCCCATAAGGGCAAACATGGCAAAGACAGAGGCAAAGCGTTTCCAGTCCTGACGCAAGTGATATACAGCACCGCCAATGCCGAGCGCCAGTGTGATCAAGGAATAGTGAATGGTCTCATATCGGCTGATAGAAACATCTACCGCGCGGCGAAATTGCGCGGGAATGCCATCGAAAAACGGAAACTGTTGCAGAAAGTATTTGATGTAAATATTAAACTGAAAAGCCCAGGGTTCGGCGCGACGCGGAAAAAGAAAATGGATGCCGTATTGCTGCCGCCCGAGAAATGCTTTGAAATTTTCCCATGTTTCCGGGTCGTTCATGTCGATGATGGGATTGAGCCCCGATCGCATAAAAAGGGCGATGTACGTGGAAAAGCCTAGCCCGCCGAGGATGATGCCCAACAGCCAGAATTGGGGGTTGCGCCAGGCGGGCCTGAGAATGAGCAACCCGATAATGATGGCACCGGTCATGAGCACGGCGACCGGGGCGGGCAAGACAACAGATAAAAAGGGATAGAGGGTGAGACCCACGACCACGAGTACCTGATGCTTGAGTGGACGGTCTTCCATCAAATCGGTGAAGAGCAGAATGAGGATGCCGGGAATGGTGAGCAAACACTGGAGATGCACGCCCGCGCCGAGTCCAAAGAGATACGCGATAAAGAGCAAGAGGCGGTCGCTGTTGTGGTCTTTGTGCGCGTCATCCCAGCGCAGGGCGGCCCAAACCGACAGCAACGTAATGCACATCGACAAGCCGTAAACTTCGGCCTCGATGGCGTTGTTCCAAAACGAAAAAGAGAAGGCCGTGCTGAGGGAAGCCACCACACCGCCCACCAAGATGGCGATTCGTTGGACGGGATTTTCGCGATCGAGCCATGTGGAGAGCAAACGGACGGTACACAGATAGATGAGAACAACAGTGGCAATGCCAGCGGTCGCGGACAAGAGATTCACGCGGAAAGCGATTTCCCCAAACGGCAACATGGAAAAAATGCGCCCCAGCAAGGTATAGAGCGGCGCGCCGGGCGGGTGGGGAATGCCCAATGTATAGGACGTGGTAATGAACTCGCCAGAATCCCAGAATGCAACAGTGGGCGCCAGTGTTGAGAGATAGACGAAGGTCGTAACAACAAAGACCAGACCAGCGACGGCCTTGTTGTGCTGTCCAAATTCTTTCATAAGACTTCTGCTCACAAGTAGGGGGTCTTAGTCTGGAAGTTCCTCGGGTCGCTCAATTTCAATATCGACAAATGTACCATCCATTCTGGCCGCAACATAAAAAACTTCGTTGCCCCGCAAGACCCATACGGCATTGCCCGCGCCGTGCATGAGAACGGGCTCAGAGGGGCCATAGTCATTGTCGGGGAGTTCTTCGGGCCCATAGATTTGCGCCTTTCCGTATGCGGGATCCCATTTGAGATAAAAGAGACTATCGCCTTTCAAAATCCAAGCCATAGAACCTCCACCGGACATCATAACAGGTTCGGATTGGTCTGAATCCGGGAGTTCTTCGGGGCGTTCGACTTCAATTGTGACAAATGAGCCTTCGCGTTTTGCAGCGACAAAATAGACGTCATCGCCCCGCAGTATCCATGCAAAATCGCCCGAGCTCTGCATAAGCAGTGGCTCTGTGGTTTCATCGCTGTTGCCACCGAGTTCACGGGGGCCGTAAATCTGCGCTTGCTCAAACGACCTATCCCATTTGAGGTAATAAATTTTATTCCCTTTCAAAATCCAAGTTGTCACCCCACTGCCATCCATCATTGCGGGTTCGGGCTTTTCTTCATCTCGAGCAAAAATAGGGGCGGGGCGACACGCCAAAAATAAAAATAGGGCAACGAGCAAGTTGGTAAAATGGCGGTTAGACATGGGTATTTCTCCGATGGAGTGAGCGGGAAACGGGTTTGTTTTTCACAGACCGAATGTATGTGTTCTGGAAAAATCAGTCAAGGATGTAGGGGTCGGCGTTAGCAACCAACCCGACCTTTCGAGGAACGGGCCGCCAACTGCCAATAGCTTCTTTACTATACACGCGAGAAAAGCGAAAGTTGCACGCAAAAAGAATAGGCCACATCGGGAGAACCCGTTTGTGGCCTATTGGAATTGCAGTGCGCGTCAATGCAGATACGATTTGAGCGGGCGACTGCGCGAGGTATGGCGCAATCGCCGAAGCGCTTTCTCTTTAATCTGCCGCACGCGTTCTCGAGTCAATCCAAAGCGTTCGCCAATTTCCTCGAGGGTGAGTGGCTGTTCGCGATTGATGCCAAAATAGAGTGTGATGACTTCGGCTTCACGGGGAGTAAGCGTAGCGAGGGCTTTTTCGATTTCTCGTCTGAGTGCGTCATCGAGAAGTGGGTCATCGGGGGGGGGGTGCATGCCGTCTTCCAGCACATCGAGCAGGTTGTTGTCTTCGCCATCTTTGAATGGCGCATCCAGTGAAAGATGGCGGCTCGAAATTTTGAGGGTGTCGCGCACTTCGAAATCATTCATGCCGAGTTCATCGGCGATTTCACTCGGACTCGGTTCGCGCCCGTACTCCTGTTCGAGACCACTCGACGCCTTGCCAATTTTGTGGAGCGCGCCAACCCGATTCAGCGGCAGGCGAACAATGCGGGATTGCTCGGCCAGAGCCTGTAAAATCGCCTGTCGAATCCACCACACGGCATAAGAAATAAATTTGAAACCCTTGGTTTCATCAAAGCGTTTGGCGGCTTTGATGAGTCCAAGATTGCCTTCGTTGATCAGGTCACCCATCGAAAGGCCCTGGTTTTGATACTGCTTGGCGACGCTTACCACAAATCTCAGGTTGGCTGTGGTCAATTCTTCTAGGGCACCTTGATCGCCCTTTTTGATGCGTTTGGCCAACACGACTTCCTGGTCTGCTGTGAGCAAAGCGACTTCGCCAATTTCTTGCAGATACTGATCCAGTGATTCGTCTTCACGAGCATAAGGTCTTTTAGATAGTCTTGGCACTTCGTCAACCTCTCCTTCTTCGCACAGGGGATTTGTGCAGGTAGATTACAGGCTTGTCTTCCTGCAAGGATAAAGGATTTAGACAAAGGTCTAAGAAACAACAGAGGGAGAATTTTACATAAGTACCTCCTGTCTTTGCCCGGTTGCAGTGCCATATCTCTTCCCTGTTCCCGACACTGTGGCGGGCGTGAACTTGCTAGCTGGTGGGGCACAGAAGTTTCTAAGCGTTGGTCGCGCCGTCTGCTTTTTGTAATGCCTTGAATTGCTTCTCTTGATCTTGCAATCGCTCTTCCAGAGCACTGATTTTCTGGATGCAATTTTGAACGGTTTCAGTTTGTGCCCGGGCCGCGGCTTTATCGTCTTTGAGTTCGTCGTAGATCTGTCCGCCAAGTTCAGTAAATGTATCGTGAATCTTGTGGCGAGTGCGCGCAATATCAAGGCGCGCGCGACCGAGTTGGCCCAGGTATCCGGCTCTTTCCGTTGCTGTGGCCGCGCCATCGCGAAGCCCTTGCTTGATTTTTGTCCAAAGAGATTCGGTGTGCATGGTGTTTGCTCCAGCATTAAACGCCGGTTTGATTGCTTTTTGCTCGGCGAAGTTCAGATAGCAGTTGCGCCCGATTTGCGCGCGAAATTTCCCGCCCCTGAATGCTCAGGCCCGGCGTTTCACGAGCGAGTTGGCGCAAGCGATGTACAGATAGATTTTCGAGATCCATTTCGGCTGTTTTTCGCGCCAATCCAAAGACGCGCACGAGATCTTCGTGTGGGTTGGGAATCACGTGATGCGCCACCAGAGTGCCCACCTGTTGCGCGGCCTGCACGCCGGCTTCAACCGCGGCCTGCACAGCACCTACATCGCCTAAAAAGCGAATGGAAATCACACCACCTTCTATTTTTTCAACAGCAGACAACTCAACGGCCGCTGCTTTGGTCGCTGCGTCGGCTGCTTCGGTAACGCCGACAAAACCCAACATTTCAATGAGTCCAAGGGCGGGTTTCACGGATGCTCATTTCACAAAAAAAAGCGGCTACTCAAACGCCATGTGCGTATGAAACAGCCGCCAGATGAATCAACGGGGTGTATTTTTGGCGGGGGAAATGAGAATGGCTGTTTGATCCAAATGAGGATTCATTAGATTTGCCAATCTGCTGAGGTGTTGGTTTATATGGATGCCACACGGGTCAAAAGTAACAAATTTAAGGTCTTATGTCACGCACTTTTTTTTGTTTTTAGCAACCCTAATTCTGTGTATTGTAATAGAGTTACGCAACTTATACAGCGATCTACGCAACGGGGAATAACTGCGCCAGCAGTTCATCGAAATTCGCAATGGTTTTGAGGGGTGGGCGGGATCTCTCGCTTCCCCTTCGCAGGCTCGGGGCTTCGGCGCGCGCGTTTGCTCGCCTAAAACACAGCGCAACATCAGTTGTAAAGCCCCTCCCGCGAGCCTTCTTTTAACGTTTATAGCTGTGTGGCCAATAAAAGCGGCTGAGTCCTTCAGCAGTGCCAAACCAGACGTGCGCGCCATCGCGAAGAACAACCTGTACCCGCGTGTGCATAAGACCGTCGTACATCGTGTAGTGTGTCCAGAGGTGGCGCGGCACGTCAAGGAGAAAGGCCCCCGCGCCCGTGGCAACCCACACCCAATTGCTATCAGCCTCAATTGAGATGCGGTCTCTCCCCCCTATTTCCGCGAGGGAATACTCGCGCCAAGTGTTTTCTGTTGGGCGATATTGCACGGCCGCGGGAGGGGCTTCTGTGGCGATCCACAGATCATTGTCGTGCATCGCCAGCGCGCGCACCCGGCGTTTGGCAATGTGATCGACATCGCGCACAGGCCGCCAAGTGCGATCCCCTCGGGCGCATTGAAAAAGACCGGCTTGCGTGCCCGCCCATATATACTCGGGACCTGCGACCAGGGCTTGGATAACCGCGTATTCACTTCCCGACACGAGGTCAAGTGAGTCGGCTTTGATGTCCAGCATTGCCAAACCGCGTTCCGATCCGATCCACAGGGCGTTGTTGTCGCGCGCCAGCGCATGCACCCGTCCCCAAAGACGGGTTTCGCGATACGTGAACCATTGCCCGGTGCGTTTGTAATACCGCATCAGGCCATTGTGGGTGCCAAACCACACGTTGTTGCTGTCGGGCAATATGGCGATGATTTGGGGGTCGTCGAGACCGATAATGCGGTTGGCTTCAAAATATTCCCATGTATTCGTGGCCGGGCGATATCGGGTAATGCCGCGCGCAGGCGCGCGATAGGTGTCTGCGCCCCCGATCCAAATCGCATCGCCATCGCGCGCAATGGCAGTGACATTTTCTTCTAACGGACCAGAGCTAAAAAATGAAAGTTGACCGTCGATGAGTTCGGCTTGGCCCACGCCCAGGCCCCATGTGGCGATCCAGAGGTTGCGCCAAGAGTCGATCAGTACATCTGTAATGGCATAGTTGCGCTGGCCCCCCATGACATGGCGATCGTCGAGATAATAGCCAAAGGGCGGAAAAACAGGTGGAATTTTGGGAACCGACCGCGGTCTGTTGAGATGCCCAGGTAGTATGCCACCTCGTATGACGCTCTGTACGCCCGTGAGCCACCGGCCCGCACCCGAAGGCGTTTCAAACCAGAGGTCGCCCGTGTCGCGATCGTAGGCGATGCGCTGTACCCGGTTGTCGGGAAGGCCATCGAGGGTTGTCAATGGCGCCAGCCAGGTTTTGGCAAACCGGTCATATCGGCGAATGCCGCCAGTGGTCGCCACAAAGATCACAGTTGGGCTTTCGGCTATGGAGGTGACGTAATTCATGCTGGGGAAACTCTCCCAGCGATCGCGGTCATAGGCGAGGGAACAGGTTGAGATCAGGCAGATCAAAAATGCGATGTAAAATTTCTTTAGCAACACCTCGCAGCCTTTCGCTTGGGGTGAATTAAGCGTCTTGATGTCTCGGTCTTTTTGTGGCTCTGAACATCTCTCTGCCCGCCTCAAATTCGGGTATCGATGTTTTGCCATAGAGGGCGAGTTCAGACAAAATGCGGCCCGTGAGAGGCCCAAACTTGAAACCGTGCCCCGAAAAGCCTGCACCGATGACGACGCGGGGATTGTCGGGGTGGATGTCGAGGATGAAGTCCTCGGTGGCAGTGTTGGTGTAGAGGCACGTTTCCCAATCGATGACGCGCTCAACAGGCGGAACAAATTGCGCTTTGATAAAGGTGCGAAGGTCGTCGAGCGCGGCTTTGGGCGTCTGCGTGGGCACATCGTCGGGATCATCGTCAACGCCGCTGACAATGTGTTTGGCGAGTTTGATCCCGTCGCGCCCAAACCGCGGGAGGCCGTAATACCCCATATCGCCTTTGCCGAGCAGGTAGCCCCAAACCGGGAACGCGCCGAGTTGAAATTGTTCCCGTGATCCCGCAAGTTGAAAATAACCAACGGTTTGGCGAGCCACAGTCACGCGCGATCTGAGAATGGGAAGAACGCGCGATGCCCATGGACCTGCCGTGACAATGAGGCACTCGGTTTCGAGATCGCCTTTAGAGGTTTCCACGCGAATGGGATCGCGGGTGATGTCAACGTGCTGAACAGTCGCGTTTTCTCGAATTTCTACATCCTGCCTGCGAATGAGGCGGATAAGAGATTGAACGGTCTGCTCGGCCGCGACGAGACCGGCCGTGTGGTCATAGAGAACGCCGGCCGCGTTTTCAAAGCGAAAGATCGGAAAGCATTTGCGACCTTCTTCCGGGGTGAGCAATTCAACGTCAACACCGACATCTGTCACGGCTTTGGCATAGCTTGTGTATTTGCCATCAGGCGGGCCAAAAAAACAGCCGGGTGCAGGATAGATGAGTTGTATGCCTGCGTCGCGTTCGAGTTGCGGCCACGATTCGCGGTGTGCGATTTGCATGAGGCGCACATAATGCGCGTTCACATAAGCACTGCGAGTAATGCGCGAGTGCCCATGTGAACTGCCCCGGTCGTGGGCGAGTGCAAACTGTTCGATCAGGCCAATATTACATAAACCCTGGCGCAAGAGATGATAGCAGGTACACAAGCCATTGATACCCGCGCCAATGATGAGGGTGTGGTAAGTGGAAGACATGGTTTGTGATTGCAATGGGTTTTGGGGCGTTGTTCAGGACCGTGTAACGCTATCAATATAGCGAAACCCAGAACGTTTTATCATATTTTTTTAACACAAGTTTGCTGTGGAAAAAGAAAAACGACGCGCGGAGGATCCTATCACGGGCGTTGTAAGCACGAGGGTTGGATCGCGCAAATACGCCCATGTAAAATGTGTGGTGCTGTGATGTATTTGGGTAAGTTTAAGACGGCTTTTGGCGAATGCCAAATGAGGTTTGAATGTCCTGCTTGTGGGAATGCCCGCGATCACGCGCTTGTGCAAGAGGAGCGCACGATCTTGTGCGATGATGGACCGCAGGGTGATCGATTGATGCCCGCGGATTACCAAAGATCTGAAGGTTCAGAGCAGATCTTGTAGTGAAAACCGCGTGGCCAGGTTGATATGCAAAGCAGGCATTTGTGCCAGGATGGTGTGCAAGTTTAAGGTGTACCCACGCCAATCACAAGTATCCCGTCTATCGCAACCTGCTGGGACAAAACTTCGATATGGTTTCTTCTGCGGGTAAATAATGAAAAGGGGATTGATACTGATGTGTAGAATGGACCGTTCAGTGAGGCCTGCCAATGTTACCGACACGACTGTGGATGGTGAAGCGGTGCTTCTCGATACACAGAGCGAAGAATTTATTGGTCTTAATGAAGTAGCAACGCGAATGTGGGAGTGCTTGGTTCAGGGCAACACGCTGGGAGAGACAGCTCGGGAATTAGAAGCGGAATATGAAGTTGATTCTGAACAGCTAAGGTCAGATCTATTGAAGTTCATAGATACTCTGGTGGAGAGACAGATTCTTGAATACTGCTAGCGCATCAGGCCGTAAAAGACTGATGGAGAGATTCGACTTTTGGGTACGGCTAGAGGCCGTTGTTATGCTTGTAGGCCTGGAGATCGCACTCAAGTTCTTCGGCCTTCGGCGGATTGGACGCTTCCTAGAGGGTAAAACCGCACACCAAATGGTCACAGAATCTGATCCGCGAATCCGGCACTTGGCCAATTGCGTGGGCGATGTAGCTCATTTCCTGCCTTTTAGGGCCGCCTGCCTTCATCAATCTCTAGCAATCTGCTGGATGTTACGTCGACGAGATATCAGGGCAGATTTTGTTATGGGTGTTTATAAGTTTCCTTTTTCTGCCCATATCTGGCTTGAGTGTGGATCGGAAATCATCTACTGGCGTGCTGGGTTGAGTTCCTGTACTGGACTTACTATGCTTCAGAGTATGTCTGTCATTATGCGCATCGGTGGCCAGCAGTCAACTCATTCAACGAGACGGAGCACCTCATGAGTGGCATGTGCGCTATCTACCCGAGATGTGATACACCAGTTAATAAAGAACTCTTACGCAATATGGCTAGAGCGATGAGCCATCGGGGGAGTGTTATTGGCTTTTGCTGCTTTGAGAAGATAGGCTTAGGGGTTGCGGATTGGCATGAAACAGACAAGACTGCACGAGAGGTGAGACCGTTTCACTGGTCTCCCGACGGATATTGGGTCGCGGCTGATGTTCGACTCGACAACCGAGCACACCTCACACACACGATCGAAGCTCACGGAATATTGCTTGAGGTGGGGAGTGACGCGGAGCTGATCGCAGCCGCATATAGCCTTTGGGGTGAAAACTGCGTTGATCAGTTGATGGGTGATTTTGCTTTCGTGCTCTGGGATGCTCGACAACGCCGGATGATAGGTGTTCGTAGTCCATCGGGACTTCGGCCGTTCTTCTACCATCTCGACGATCGACGATTACTATGCGCTTCGGAGCCACGGCAACTCCTAGAAGATCATACTGTGTCGAGGCACCTAAATGATGCCTGGATATCAATTTGGCTCACACAAGGTAAAGGGCATTGGGACAAGACGATATACCGTGACATCCAGGAGCTTCTCCCCGGCCACTACTTGATTGCTGACCGTCAGCGTATCCGAGTTGTGCGATTTTGGAAAGCAACTCCTCGCGAAATGCTGAAGTACAAAAAACAGGAAGAGTACTCCGAGCACTTCCGGAGTTTGTTTTTTGAAGCAGTACGGGACCGTCTAAATTCCGATCGCCCCCTTTTATTTGATCTCAGTGGAGGGCTTGATTCCTCATCTATTGTGTGTGCAGCAGCAGAAATCTGGAAGCAGGAGGGGAAGTCATACCCTATATATTGTTTTCATATTTACTCAGACCAATATACAGACGTAGATGAACGTGAATATGCACAACTCGTAGTCCGAAAGTACCCCATGATTGAGATGATATATACGTCACGCGACGAGAATCTCGCGTTTGATGGTGCCTTCAATTCACGTTCTTGGCTAAGTGTACCTACTATACCTCCTCTTGTTTTTCCGCAAATTCGAAATAAACACTGGCGCATTGCGTCGGAGTTAGGGGCGCGAGGTTACCTACCTGGTTGTTTTGGTGACCATCTGATGTGTGCTGATACGAGCTATCTGAGATAGTACGTGTCTGATCTCTCCCTTCTCGAACTACTGCGGGAACTCCGCCTTTGGCGGAAGATCCACGGCGTCACTCTGCCTCGTAGCCTCTATTGGGCGTTGGGTCCAAGCAAGAATCGCTATGTAGGCACACCTCAAGACGAGTCCTCTATACCATGGGTTACGCCGGTTGTCTGGAAACAGGAGAAGCTACGTTTAAAGGCAGATGACGTCTACTTCCGACGCGAATGTCCAGACCCTCGGGGACGAAAATTACTAAAAATGATGCGATGGCATACAGATTGTGTCACCGCGCAAGGGGGTGATGTACTGGCAGCAGGTCTTGAGACGCGCGAACCATTCTCAGATGTCCGCCTTATAGAATTCATGTTGGCTACTCCGCCACAGTACCAGATTGGCCTTGGTCAGCCTAAGTTCTTGCTCCGGGCCGCAATGAAGGGTATTCTTCCAGAACCAATACGACAGCGCCTAGATAAAGGTAGGAGCGCGCGACTTTTTCTTTCCGGGATTTCAAAACATCATTCCCAGTTGGAGGACTTAGTGGCAAACATGCCTGATATTATTTCTCCCTTTCTTAATGCAGAGCGGCTTATCAAGACAATTCACAGAGTTTCCTTGGGAGATCAAGTATTCGATCCAGCCTTATATGGTGCGCTGACATTGGTATTATGGGCCCATCGACTGCCGTGGGCAGGTGGTATGTTGCGTTAAGGGAAGCTTCTCTCTGAACCGTACAGCGTCCCGAATGATGCTTTTGGCCTGCCTTAGCTGTTCTTTGGGCGACGACAGTTGAGCCGGTCGTCCCTGCTTCTACCCCATGAGACCTCGCCCGTCTTTTTTCTCCATACTTGCTTATCCCCACTTGGAGATCCCAACGTGACTTGCGCCGAAAGTCTGGGTGGCCTCGGTTTGCTTTAAGCCACGATCGTCGACCGCTTTCACTGCCCTTCTTCTCACCATCTCCTGAGCTGTCGGAGGGAAAGACTCGCATCCTGGATTGTCATACATCAACTATAAGACATCGCCAAGAAAATGTAAACTACCTGATAACTGAAAGGAGGTGACTCTAATGCTGAAAAAAAAACCGACTGGTGAACGCGAAGAGCCAGCTCGAAAACGTCGTCTGTATCGGGCACCAGAAATGATCATTTATGGAACAGTGAAGACCTTAGCACTAGGCAGTACTCAAGGTTCAGAGGATACCAATACAAACCATCCCAGCTACCATAGCTGATAGATTTGTATTTACAGTCGAGAGATATTGTCAAATGTTGCGGATGGGTCTGAGCACCTCCTTGACGATTAGGTAGCTGACTTGAGATCCCATCTTCGAACGTCATCCCGCCAATGGCCAGGGGAATGAGTTTGTAACCACGTAACTTCAACCAAGTTTTTTCAGCCTCAATTGCCAATTTATACACCATGGTCATCGTGGCCTTAACCGATCCGCACCCTTTCGTCTGTCGCGTGCGATGGCGTACGGTGGCAAAGATTGATTCAATTGGGTTCGCCGTACGTAAATGGATCCAAATACACTAAGGCGGCATGCAGCATCTTACGAGCACCTGCGCGTAAGACGTCTTCAAGGCTCTCGGTCAGTGTATCTTGCACTATACTTTCGACTTCGAATGGGGTATACTCTTTCACGAGCGTGTCCTTTCCCCCTCGCGTGAGGGATTTTGGGTTTTTGACATATCAAAGGATACGCTCTTTTCTTTTTTTTATCTACAACTTTTGAATATACCTCTACCTGACATTGAGCAGCTAAAAAAAAGAATTACCCTTCTGTGGGTAGATAGTCCCCACAGAGGAGGTAAAGATGCCCGCAGTTGTCGTAGAGCGTTTAGACCATCTTGGTATTATTGCTGGTGTTATCAAAGATTTGGGTCTCATTCCTGCCTGTCGCCTGCCTGCCGATAGGTAGGGCAGACAGGGAGTTGATTGATTCGCGCATCGAGAGAGACCATCAGGAGGAGATTACGACGGGTGAAGCTATCGCAGGCATGATTCTCAATGGTCTGGGATTTTCAGATCGTCCGATGAGCTTAACTCCCCAATTTTTTCAGAATAAGCCCCTAAAGGTGTTATTTTGCCCCGGTGTTGAGGCAGACCACTTCAACCGCTTCAAGTTAGGTCGTAGCTTGGACAAAGTGTATCGCTATGGGTGTGATGTGTGATTCAGTGAAATCAGTGTTGATGTTTGCCACCAAGAAGCTGTCGACTTTCGGTTTCACAGCCTCGATACGACCACTTTTTCCTTGAGCGGTGCCTATATGCCTGATAGCGATGAATCAGCCATCCGCATCGTGCGAGGCTATTCAAAAGATCATCCCTGCCTGACGTTGGCAAGCAGACAGGATCCCGACTTGAAGCAGGTCGTTTCGGAGACCATTGTCAGCCAAAATGGGGGCATCTCATTGGTGTGTAAAAGCTGGCATGGCAACGCGTCGGATACCAAGGTTTTTGAAGCGCGTGCAGCAGATTTAATTGAGCAATTTCAAGGTGCCGATGCGCCGCGTTATCTTGTGGCAGATGCCAAGCTTTACACAAAAGACAATGCGGTCAACTTGTCGCGTTTGTCCTTTATCACGCGGTTACCCGAAACGATCAAAGTCGTTGGGCATGTCATTGAACAGGCCTGGGGCCTTGACACTTGGGATTTTATAGATGCATCACTGGCGTATCAGCGCGTCGAACTCTCCCATTATGCGAGCCCTCAAAGATGGCTGGTTGTCTATTCTAAGCACGCAGAGCAACGGGCAAAAAAAACCCTGCATAAGGCACAAAATCGGGAGTATGACACGGTGCAAAAAGCCCTCTTTCCTGTCTGCCGACAGGCAGGCATTTACAGGCACAACGATTTAACATAACACACCACAAATGGTGATGACCCTGGCACTGTTGGTCTATTCTATTGCCCAGCACCGAACGCGTGACGCCTTAGCAAAACATCACGATACGTTGCCCAATCAAATCGGCAACCCCCACAGCGCAACCCACATTGCGATGGCTATTTCAGGTCTTAGACGGCATTCATCGCGTGATCTTACACACGCCGACACAGACATACACTATGATGGATGGACTCACGGATCTCAGAATCAAAATCCTGAGACTCTTTGGTAAAGGCGTATGTCAGATTTATCAAATTTCTCCAACTTAGACCTGCTCAATGTCAGCTCTACAGTCGAGTGTAGCAGTCTTTTTGCACTCAACTGGGTGGGTTTCTTTGTTCCTATTTCGTAGATCAGCGTGGAGATGAATCAAGATGCCGTCTTTCCTTGAGGTTTCTTCATACCAAAACACAGAACGGTTGAAACCGGCGATTGTACAGCATGATCTTGCAATGCCACCCCAGGATCCTCTACTTAACCAAATGATCATAGAGGTTGTGGGACGCGTGGAAACACGTCGATTGCAGCTAGCTTCTTTAGCGTTAAACCATATATTTCCGGAACTTTACAAGCACTACTATATCGCAGAATTCATTGACGCACTGAATGAATATACACCACTTGAGCGAGGTTGCTTATTATGGAGTTACAACTTGAGTAACGCTACAGTTTGTATGGAACGTTGCTTGGCTTATGATAAGTCCGGTCATCTAGATAGTTCAGATTTAGTTGGACTCAGCACTTTCGCTAACGCATATACATTTATGTCTTTGCAGAAAGGTGTAGAGACAACACGTCTTCCTTTATTTTTCGATAGAACTGCGATAGTTCGATTTCCACGCCACTCACGATACATTCAAGGAGGCCCCGGATGTCGCTATGCTTACGCCGCTGCCATACTGTGCAACGGAGTCGTTAAGATTGATTGTCCTGAGAAGAGTACAATTTCGTTGCCTCTTGATAGTTTGATGGATGTACAAAAGGCCGTTCCAAAGGAGATCTTTGGTGATTGGGGGATAGGGGAACGGAAATGTATCCCTGGTACTAGTATTCAAGTCTGCAACAGAGAGGCAACGTTGAGACAGGCACTAGAGTCGTCACATAAAACTATCAACGAAGCGATTATCAAGGGTGGAGGTCCTGCACCTAACGAGAAATTAACCTTTGGGAATACAGAAGATTCTGAAGTAATTAGAATATTAGGCGATGCCGTCCAAGGAATTAAAGATGTTTGGCCCGAAGCCTATACTGACCTGTTGAGTTTTTCACAAGTTGTGGTACCCTTTGACTTAGTTGGTGTGGGACTCGAGTAATGAAAATCTAGCAGGGGTTTCTATACTACGTATCCGACCACCTGATATTCCGGAGCAAGCCGCCAATCTGCTGCACGAGAATGCGCATAAGCGTTTCATGGCACTGACTCGGCTCTCCCCTTTCCTTAAAAATGACGTTACCGAGCGTGTCTCATCACCTTGGCGGAGAGATCCTCGTCCTGTCCGCGGAGTACTTTATGGACTCCATGCGTTCACTATTGTAGTAAAATTCTATCATCACGCGATCTGTAGTGGTCTTCCATGGGCGGCGTCATTGGAACCAAAGTTCCATAAGGAGTTAAAGCTGCTGCTTCAGGGACGCGACACTGTATATCGGTATGGAAAACTAACACCATTCGGTGAGCACTTCTTTCAAGGTCTTGACGAAGCCATAAACTCTCTTCAAATGGATTGTTGATCCAGGTTCACGAGTCACGGTATGTGAAGAGGTTCCATCTCAGTAGCTCGACGGGATTTGACGAGGCCCAGTTGAGACGCGAACGAAGCCAACAGTATTTGAGTAACAGCATGGTAATCATTGCTGTCCAAATTTGAGCTTTTAAGGCGTTGGTGGACGTGCCCACGAAGGTCTTCACCTTGGGATTTCGCTTCAACGCTTTGAAGAGCAATTCAACCTGCCACCGATCCTTTTAGATCCGTTCAGATCCGTGCAATGGTGGTAGCACCGAACTGCCGATGGTTGATCAGAAAAACCATGTTCATACCGAATGCACTGTCATTGGCTTGGGTGCGTCTGAGTCAATGGGGACATGAGTGATTGGATTTCCATCCGGAAACCGGATGATATCGTCGGATGAGACGTTCCTATACTTTGGCGTCTTGCGCTTCTCCACAGCCTCGGAAGCGGCGTTTGGTTTCTGCCGGATCACAATATACACCGTCTTCGGTCAAGAACGGGGTCGGTCACCGTCGCATCTAGCGAGATCAGCTTGTTCCGAGACCGAGATTTCCGTTGACTAGTGCATCGTGGTAGAAGTTTTACACCATATATATTCAAGGGCTGTACTGCTGTGTAAGTCCATTAAAAGGACTTAGCCGTTGGATACTCGGCATATAATCTGAATAGAATATGGCGAACCTTTTTTGCCACGATGTACTAGCACAGAAAATGGCTTTCCAAGACTGGTGCAAGTCGAATCCGCATCGGTTTCGGAAAGCCAAGTCTAAAAAAAGAAAGAAGCCGCCATTTTCAATTCTTTAGCCCCATACAGCGTCAGGGCTGATGATGCTATACCCAACCCAAGCCAGGCGTATCCAAAAGTGGGCGACAGCAGGCGTGGTCTTGCTCTGTCCGGCTTTGAAATGGGTCACGAGACGCTATGCAGAAAATTATCATCCCTGTCTGCCGACAGGCAGGGCTTCCTGCAACAACCAAAAAATCAAGACCTTGGTCGACTTCGCAGGATAGCCATTGAGCCTATTTTCGATCTGATTGCCAAGCTGACAGGGGCTACAAATAATCACAAACAGATGGTCATACGGGGCTTAAAAAATGTACGCACATCCCTTGCTTTGGCGGTCTTTACCTTGCAATTGGCGATGATTATGAATAACGTATAGGGCTTGCCAATCCGAACCATAGCACACATCAAGACCACTTGCGGGTGATTTATGCACACCCCTCACTTAGTTGCGAACAATTTAAGATGGCCAAGGAGCCTCCTTTTGGCTATTTAAAGTCACACATCATGTAATGGACGCATGTCAATCTTTCGGCGCATGCGCTCCATGGCGATTGGAATTACACGATCAGACCGATGGTCGCACGCCGAAGCAGACCGTTTATTACGACACAAACTCAAATTTGAGGCTATGAGACGAAGCCAGTCAGGTTATAGCAATGACCGCAAGACCTTATTTTTTTTATCAAATCAACCAGTTTTCAGTGGAAAGCGATTTGCGCCTTCCATGTGACTCATATAGTCAGGGTAACGTCATCGACAAACTAGCGTCCCATCTCTATATTCGAAAAAGAGTTTGATTTCTCAATGAATTCTCTCAAGTACTCCAATTAGGAAGGTTACAGAGTGGAAATGGACGTATACCTGGTTTTGCGTTACGTAGCTATGATGTTGGTAACGGAACTCTGGTATGTGCAGCGAATAGCTTTAGAATGCATATTGACAAAAAAGGCAGCACTATTGTCGTTGACTTTAACGATTTAGACAAGGTAGAGTTAGCGATAGCAAAGATTCATACGACAGGCTTAGGAATGTCGATCTGCACGCTTTTTAAAGGAGGTATCCCTCTGCATGCAGCGAGTGTTGAAATTCATGGTAAGCAAATATGTATCTTGGGGCCTCCTGGCGTTGGCAAATCAACACTTCTATGGGCACTGATGGACCATGGTGCTAAGTTTGGAAGCGATGATATTGTAATGGTACAATTCACAGACAGAAAGATAATTGCAACCCCTTCGGTATCTTTACACTCGAGGTTATCTAAAAAGTCTCTTGAAGCCCGTGCAATGGATTGTACTCAATATCAAGAGATTTATCCAGATGCAGAAAAGTATTGGGTGCCAATAGAAACAGACTGTCGTGTACGTAAAGCAGGTCCACTTACTGCACTCTTTGTGCTACAGTCGTTGCCTGTACCGGAATCATCCGATCGAATTTCTGTTAGGCGTGAGGTTGGAGCAAATGCAGTATCTCTTCTTTTAAAAAATACCCACGGACTCTGGGCCGTATATGACTTGCTAAATACAAGCAAATTGCTTTCACAGTACGCATTCCTGTTGAGATGTGTTCCAACTTATACCATCCAATACTACAAACGTTTCGATGTTTTACCTGAGATAACAAGAGCAATCTATGATCAGCTTCAGCTATTGAACGACCAAATAAAGCTATTTCCAGGACAAAACACTACCTCAAAACCGATAAATTGGAGCTAAGATGGCTTTAGACATTGAAGATACAGTTATATCGTTGTCGTTCTCGCCGAATACACCGATTGACCTATCTCCTGACGGCGTATGGGTTGCATATACCATACAAGACCCATTTAGGAGGGAGCCAATAGGCGACAAAAGATATAGCTTTTTCAGCCCCTCAGGTACTCCCAAACTAAGAGTTGGTTGTGATGTCTGGATCACCAATACGTCATCTGGCGAGTCGAAGTGTTTGACACAAGGGAAGGGCAATAGCTGGGGGCCAGTTTGGTCACCCAATGGGGATTACCTTGCTTTTTTTTCGGACCGAGATGGCCAAGCGCAGCTCTGGGTGTGGGAAAGATCATCTGATAGATTGAGGCGAATATCAGACGTTATCGTTCGTTCCTACTATGGTTCCGAAGTCGTTCGTTGGACGCCAGATAGCCAGAAGATTCTCTGCAAAGTCTTGCCAGAAGGCACGACCCTTGAAGATGGCTTCGATCTCACCATAGGTCATTCAAAGCAGATGGATAATAAAAAAAGTGATCTTCAGCCTTCAGTTATTGTTTATCATTCACCTAAAGTACCCGAAATGCTTGACACTCCGAGACTTCCGAAGAACAATGTACAGAACGTTGCTATCACTAATATTTATCTTTCCGATCTTGCCATAGTTAACGTTTTTACGAAAAAAGTAGAGCGTGTCGCATACCAAAAAAAAATAATTGGGTACTGGATATCACCCGACGGAACAAAGGTCGCCTGTACGATCTTGAAGGAGTATTCCGGACCCGATCCGAAGGGGCCCACCTATAATCTTATCATTGTTTCTCTATCTGATAAACACAGTAAGGTTGTTGCGCCAGGGATCCAACAAACTCGAGGAATTTCCGTTAGTTGGTCTCCAGATGGTAAGTTGCTGAGTTACATATCAAGGGGAAATTGTTTCGTCGTGTCTGCCGGCGAAGGGGAGCCTCAAAATTTAACTAAGAGGTCACATTCCGATTTTTCCCACATCTACCGTCCGCCTTTATGGGATGTTGAAGGAAAAAATCTGTACTTCCTTGTCTCTGACACACTGTGGCGTATTTCAGTATCGGATGCAACAGTAGTGCCTGTTACACATATCTCGGATCGAAACTTAGTGGAGGTGGTCTCTCCGGTAGAAGGAGGACGCTTCTCTCCAAAAAAAGAAAAGTCACTGTTTCTAATTACCCAGCACCAAGAAACCAAACGTGTCGGAATCTACCAAGTGAATCTGACCACGGGGCTGTCATCAAAGGTTTTGGAAGAAGACGCGAAATTCGGTTCCCCTGCCATCTACATGATCGATGTTTCTGATGGTGGCCAGCGGATAGTCTACACCAGACAAGATGCTCAACGTAGTGAAGATATTTGGATCGCAGGCATTGATTTCCGGAATCCAAGACGATTGACTAACATTAACCCATCGCTTTGTAGAGCTACCTTAGGAACGAATCGCCTCATTGAGTGGAGAGATATGGAAGGCCAAACGCTGCGAGGCGCATTGTTATTTCCCCCCAACTATGAAACAGGGAAACAGTATCCTCTTGTAGTTTATGTATATGGCGGCAGTTGGAGGTCAAACAGGATAAATACATTTGGCCTAGAAGGGCCTGGCGTTTATAACTTACAACTTCTCGCTACACGCGGATATGTGGTTCTTTGTCCTGATGCTCCTCTTCAGGTAGGAACACCAATGCAGGACATTGCAAAGACAGTGCTTCCAGGTGTAAACAAAGCTGTCGAGATGGGGATTGCTGATCCAGATCGGCTTGGAGTGATGGGACATAGTTATGGAGGATATAGTACTCTCGCTCTGGTTACCCAAACAACGTGCTTTAAAGCCGCTGTAATCAGTGCAGGACATGGCAATTTGATTAGTATGTACAATGCGATGAGAAAAGATGGATCAACCTATGGTATTCCATGGGCTGAAGAAGGTCAAGGGAGAATGGGTGGTACACCCTGGGACTTTCGGGATAGATTTATCGAAAATTCTCCCATCTTTTATCTCAATAGGGTGCAAACGCCACTTTTGATCATTCACGGAGCTATTGATTACGCGGTACCGTCTTTTCTAGCCGACGAAGTATTTGTGGCTCTCCGCCGATTGGGGAAACAGGTAGCCTATGCAAAATATGAGGGTGAACTTCACGCACCGTCGGAGTGGGGATATGCCAACCAGATAGATTATTGGGAACGCATCATCGTCTGGTTTGATGAATACCTCAAAATGCCGAAATGCTGTTTAGCTGTGTGATCTGCCTTTGAGCCTTCAATGAGAATAAACCAAACGCTTTGAGCACCACCTCGGCACAGGCTTGAATATGGCTCTGTGGCAGCGTCAGCCAGAAGGGATCATTCATCACTCCGATCAAGGGTCTCAGTATACATTTTAGATTTCGGAAAGCGGTGCCAGAAGCGAGAGTGTGTCCATCTATGGGACCGGCTGGAGACTGCTTTGACAACGCGATGTGTGAATCCTTACTTCGCGACCCTCGAATATGAACTCCTTGACCACCGGTGCTTCCGCACGCACAAAGAAGCCAAACTGGAACCCTTCAGATATGCCGAGGGATGGTATAATCCCCATCGTCAATACTCAGCCATCAACTACTCCTCGTCCATCAATTATGAAAGAACGGCATTGAATCCTATCCCAAGTCCTAAACCATCCACCAAAACGGAAGAACTCCACTCCCCTCTATCCAAGGAAATGTGGCTCCAATGAAATCAAACCCTGTTCCTTTAGATTTTAACTTAAAAGATCCCGAAATCGCACTGATCCTGTGTTGTACAAGAGTAAATTTAACTCCCGCGATTGAGATGCGTATCCGACAGATTCTTGAAGCGGGCGTTTGGTGGGATAAGTTGATGGACATTTTGAGTTATAAGCAACATTGGGCCATCAGGTCCTTTCTGTTCTACCATATCAATTGCATCCTTCCAGGAATCCTACCCGAAGATATTGAATTACCCCTGAGGCAACAGTTCGACCAGGTAAAGACTCGGAATCAATGCTTTACCGACGAATTGCTAAAAATTATCACCCTGTTCAACCAAAATAACATTAGTGTGGTTCCTCTCAAAGGTGTTGCCCTTCTTAACCTTCTGTATCACGACTTGCCTATACGTGCATTTTCTGATCTAGATATTCTTATCAAAAAGGAGGCTCTCCCTAAGGCGAAATATCTGCTTATAAATTCAGAATACAAACCTGGATTTGATTTGATGTCGGACAGGGAAGAGGCTTTTTATTTTCGGTTCGAACATGAATGCGGTTTTATCAAACATACAGACGATAAACGTCTTGAATTTGAATTTGATACAGAGGGAGCACTTAGAGGTAGGATCTACCTTGATCTGCACTGGAGTATTCGATCAAGGAGATTCCCAAGACAAATTGACACAGAATTTTGGAATCGACTTTCTTATATGAAGATAAGAAATCAACGAGTTCTTACCTTTTCTCCTTCCGATCTGCTTTTTTTTCTTTGTATTCATGGAACAAAAGATGCTTGGTATAAACTTCAGTTAATTTGCGACATCGCTGAATTTATCCGAGCCAACCCTCAATTTGATTGGGATAAGGCAATGAAGGATGCCTGTAGATTGAGAATCCGGAAGATTGTATACCTTGGGCTCTTGCTTGCACATATGGTCATCGGATCTGATTTACCGAAAAACGTCTTAATAGAAATTAAAGCTGAAAAAAAAATAGAATCTTTGACGGTACAGATTTTTCATCGGCTCTTCCACAGAAATCTGCCAGGTGTTCCAGCTAAATATGCTCTTTTTCTCGAGGCTCAGTTATTGGAGACAAAGTTTAATAAACTCCATCATTATGGAGGCCATCTGTTTCTACCAGGAAAGGGAGACCGGGCTTTTTTAAGACTCCCTCCTCCACTTTCTTACCTACACTATCTGATCCGGCCCATGCGGCTTTTCTCCAAGCATTACATCAGAATTTGATCGAATCTATTCTCTGCTTATTGATAAAGAGGTATATACTACTCGTGTGGGAAAAATCATTAGAAAAGTAGGAATCGATGAACTCCCACAATTAATTAATATCATCAAAGGAGAAATGACTTATATCGGACCTAGGCCATTGAGAGAGCGACTTCACAACTATTACATGCAGAGATTACCCGAATTTCAAAAACGCTATAGCATCTTACCAGGCATCACAGGTCTCGCTCAAGTCATGGATTTAGAAGATCATCGAGATTTAGGTCTGACATGCGATCTCTTCTATATCAAAAACAGAACCTTGTGGTTGAATACGTTGATTATTGTTGCTACGGTGGTATTTATCATCATTCGATGTTTCCGGTCCTTTCTCACCAATCTGAGGATTCGAATTTTTAAAGGGAGTGATACAGTACCACAGGTCTTTATAAAAGATCGGGCACCCTTATAGGTGAATCATTTTCTATTGATATTTGTCCGTAGGATGTGGGCGTTGAAAACCCTTTATTGATCTACTAAGGATCAGTGATTGAATAATGTGACCATGTTTATGCTTGTTGAGGTAGCAATCGGTAGTTCCACTGGGGCAATTCATCGTCAAAGATAATGTGCATCTGCTCTTTAATATGGTCAGCGACCTTTCGACCTGTTTGGTAAACTTTATCGAGGATATTCACGCACACACGGAGTCCTGTCCGGGTTCTGGTTTTGGCCATCAACTCTTTAACGAGTTCAATGTGGGTGAAGATCACACCTTGGCAAGCCCGATGCAGATGGGGAAACAGCCGATGATCGATGGGATTATACTTGGACGCATAGGGTGGATAATGCGCCACACGAACTTCTAAATTGATTTCTTGTGCAACCTGTTCCAAGTCGGTCTTAAACAGATCACTGCGCGCACTATTGCTGCCCCCGCCATCGCACAGAATCAAAATCGAAGTGGCCTCCGGATAGGCACGTTGCCCATATTTTTTCCACCAGATGCGTAAGCTGTCTGCGGCAAATGCACTGGTATCGTGACTGGTGCCGAGGGTCACATACCCGCGATTTTTCTTCACATCATAAACGCCGTGCGGGATGACCACGCCTGAGGCTAGAGAAGGATAATCGTGATCAAAGGTCTCTACCGTTTCCTTCTCATATAAGTGGCCTGGTCGATACAGATTGCCGATCAACTCTTTTTTTTTGTATCGATGCTGATCATCGGATTGGGACTGTCTGCATATTTGGCTTTTAGATGTGCGATCTTCAAAAACTGTTCATCCCGATCTTTCGTCTCCCCCGTGCGACGTTTCTTCTGCGCTTTGCGACGTACAAAATTGTGCTTTTCTAACAATTGCTTGACGATCTTCTCACTGACCTTGATCCCTTTTTGAGCCAACTGATCGGCAATCTCTTGTCGGGTGAGATTGGTCCATTTGATCGTCTCTTGGGTCGGAGAACCAGCGGTATGATCCGCCACGATCCGCAGGAAGGTCTCCTCTAGGTCTGGAATAACTGCAATGCTGCGTTTGCGCCCACCTCCTGATTGACGAATCCTAGACTGACACATGGCTTCTGGATCGCCCAATTCCTGTAAGCCATGCACCACTGTATTGCGAGAACAACCTACGACATGGGAAATGTAACTGATTCCTCCGTGCCCAAGTTTTCGGGCCTCAATCGCTGCATAACGCCGACGATCTTTCTCGGATAAGCTATTGTAAAACGTTCGCATCTCAGCTTCGATGGCAGGATTATAGAGTTGCATCGCTTCGCCTCCCTTCTATGGTGACAAATCATGGGCTGTATCCCCATAGTACAATCCTCCATCCTTTTGATCAATCTATTTCATCTCCAGTCCTAAAAAGGTCATAATGCAATCAATTAAGGTCAAAAATCTGACGAAGTCTTTCCTTCCAGAATTGACTTTCCATCAGCTATTTCACCCAAAATTCTGGTTAAAAAGGAAACCTGTGGTTGCGTTACATGGTATCAATATAGCCAGTTTCATGGTGCTGTCTCGCCAGGTTAGGGTATCGTTGATTTGGTGATTTTCGATCCCTAAGTTGCGTGAGCGGCACTTTTTTGTCAAATCACTTTTCTAAAACTGTTGATAGGATTGGGAAAAGGTGCTTGGCATTTCCTCAAACTTTTTGACCTGCGAGGATGTGTACGGCAAGTACAGAATATATGCATATAATTTTCGACATAGTGCATCCTGCTCATCTCATGTTCTTTAAAAACGCGATTGCCAAAATGAAAGAGCAGCACAAATTAACAATTTTAGTCAGACCTCGCGGCGATCTTGTTGAATTCGCGACTAGGGAACTAGATGTGCCAATAAGAGTTGTGAGTAAACATTATCCTACGCATTTAGGAAAATTTTGGGGACTGATCCTAAGAGTTGGATATCTAATTTTGGAACGTTTCCGAAACCCCTATGATGTGATTACAAGCCATGGAGGTCTAGATGCTGCTATCGCCGGAAGATTATCTCTGAAGAAATCAGTCATTTTTTATGATACCTATGAATACCGCTCTCTATTTGAATTATGCAGGCTGTTTTCCTCAAAGTATGTCGTCCCTGAAAGCCTAGGGGTAAAAGGAAAAAATGTGGTGACTTACAACGGATATAAAGAACTGGCACATTTATATGATTTCGAACCTTCAACGAGGATTCTGAATGATCTAAAAGTTAAAAAAAAAAGTTATGTGTTCATTCGCCATATCGCACATGTTAGCCTCGATTGTTGGGAACACAATCACGAGAGTACTTTGGAGAGGATAGTTGAATACCTAAATAGTAGAAATTATCCCATTGTGGCTTCAGTAGAACAAGGTGCTGATCATATTCCTCTCCTTATGAGATCAGCTAAAGTACTCCAAAAGTCCACCAGCGAAATGCATTCGCTAATGTACCATGCAAGCTGTGTCGTATCTTCGGGGGGGACGGTCGCGAGGGAAGCTGCCGTTCTAGGGGTACCGGCAATGTATATCGGAAGACTGGACATGAGGGTTCAAAGAGATCTTATTAGAGAAGGCCTTTTAAAATGGCCTTCCGAAGCAGCAGCAGTTCAGGTGATTGAAGAACTCCTTAATAATGGTAAAACGGTAAATCCTATTTCGGAGCACAGATGGGAAAATATGACAGATATAATCATCCAGAATCTGGAGAACTAATCGGGCCGTGGCTCTAAAATAAAAAGGTCTCTCTATGTGGAAAAATTATCTCATTATTATCATTCGAAACATCTGCAATCACAAACTTTATTCATTGATCAACGTAGTCGGATTAGCGGTGGGCTTGGCGAGCTGTGGCCTCATCCTCTTATGGATACAGCATGAGATAAAATTTGATCAACATCATCTCAAAGGAGAGCGCATTTACAGGGTATTGAGACAGATAAAAAATAAAACGTCTGGGGATTCTTACTTCAGGTATGGCACTCTGGGACCTTTAGGCCCTGCTCTCAAAGCCGACTTCCCCGAAATTGAGGCGATGACCCGAGCCTATACCAGTGGTTCTTGGGTTCAGTACAAAGATAAGGGATTCCGTGAGAGATTCTGGGTTGCTGATAGTAGTTTTTTGGATGTGTTCACATTTCCTTTGCTCAAGGGCGATCATCAAGCTCTACTGAAACATCCTTATTCTGTGGTCGTTACGGAAACCACTGCACGAAAGTATTTTGGTAGCGAGGACCCCATCGGCAAGATTGTTACTGTAGAAGGTCGTTACACAGGGGGAGATTATGAGATAGTAGGCGTCTTGAAAAATTTGCCACGTCATTCAACACTTCGATTTGACTTTTTGACGTTCACAGTTCCTTCTTCACCATTTATGCAAAGGGTTTGGGAGGTATGGCGCAAATCTTCCTTTCGCCCTGTCAAAACTTATCTCTTGCTTTCCAAAGGCACTTCCCCTGCTGATTTAGAGCGTAAATTACCGGATTTTACCACTCGCTATTTTGATCTTGAAACGCGTGCGAACACAACGTATCACCTGCAACCTTTTCGCCAGATCTATCTCTACTCATATTCAGACTATGGGCTAATAGGTGGGGGAAATATTACCTATGTCTATTTATTTGCTACGATCGGTGCTCTGATTCTCCTAATCGCTTGTGCGAACTTTATGAATTTGGCAACAGCGCGTTCAGCCAAAAGGACAAGGGAAGTGGGCATTCGCAAGACCGTCGGCGCACACAAAGTTCAATTAATCAACCAATTTTTCAGTGAATCGCTATTCGTATCGACCCTATCTTTGCTATTTTCAATTGGACTCATTGAGCTTGTCCTGCCAACATTCGAACAATTTGTGGGCGTTGACTTGCGTTTCGGCGTCTCTGACATCCTCATCCTGATCGTCCTTACCGTGCTGATGGGATTCCTCGCTGGAAGCTATCCCGCTTTCTTTTTGTCAAGTTTTCAACCCGTACAGGTATTAAGTGGCAAGCACTCAAACGCTTCAAAAGGTGTTCGCATACGAGAGGTTCTGATCGTCTTTCAGTTCTGTGTGTCTATCGCCCTCATAATTTGCACTGGCGTGGTCTATCAGCAACTGAATTATATCCAAAACAAAAAACTTGGTTTCAACAAAGAGATGGTGATGATGATGCCGCTATTTGCAAGAGACCGCTCCCTCACAAGTAAGTATGAATTTATCAAGCAGGAATTTCTCAAGCATCCCAATGTTCACCGTGCAACCGCATCTCAAGCCACACTCGGGTATGGCGGAGGCCGTGAGCTTGTCATTCCAGAAGGAATTGAAGGCGAAGAGGTCAGAATGAGACTTCTGGTAGTAGATGAAGATTTTTTGGACACATTCGAAATCGACGTGATAGATGGAAGAAACTTGAATAAGGATATTGCAAGCGACTCTTTCGAAGCGTTTATTCTCAACGAGACGGCTGTTAAACGACTCGGATGGAAAGATCCTGTTGGAAAGCAATTTACATGGCCTCTTATTGGTCGTCGTGGGACAGTCATTGGGGTCGTGCGCGATTTTCATCTGCGGTCTCTTCACGAAGAAATAGAGCCAATTTTTATATGCAAATGGCAGGAAAAATGGAATTGGCTGTCAGTCAAAATTGGATCGGAGAACGTCTCATCAACAATGGATTTCATGGAGTCAAAGTGGAAACAATTCATCCCAAACCGGCCCTTTGAAAGCTTGTTTCTAACCGAAGAACTTGAAGGATTTTATCTCAAGGAAATCAAGATTTTCAGTGTTCTTGAAATCTTCACACTTCTCGCTTCTTTTGTTGCTTGTATGGGATTGTTTGGTCTTGCAAATTTCAGTGCCGAACAAAGGATGAAAGAAATTGGAATCCGAAAAATACTGGGCGCGAACCTTGTAGATATTTTAATGTTGCTTTCAAAAGAGTTCATGAAGTTAATCGCGGTCGCTTATGTATTGGCTCTTCCCCTCGCTTATTATGCAGGGGAGCAATGGTTGCAAAGTTTTGCATACCGAATAAATCAGAGTGTGGTTGTTTTTGTTATAGGAGCGGTCTCGGGCATCATTGTCACCTTAGCAATCGTAGGCTATCAAGCTGGCAAAGCCTGGTCCGCAGACCCAGTTAATATGCTCCGCCAGGAGTAAACGACCACCCACAAAGTGGGTGGCTCTTTTTCAGCCTTTGGCGAAAAAAAGATGCGAAGCATCCTCATATAGGGGACAAGACCGAACGAATGTCGAAATCGTCAATGATAATTTGTGCTTATAGACAATTACTCAAGACTTTTTGTTTTGTTATTTATACTTTGGTAGCTACTTGGGCTAGCGAGATAGTATTCTGCGAGACATTTATCTTCGATTTTAGATCGGCCCATAGGGTGTACGAGGAATGGCTTAGCAAGTTCGCATTCTGTGTCTTGGTATTAATTCTCCCTGTCCTTTCATTTGCTACTCCCAACACTCGCTTGGCATCAATGCGGTGGTTGGTACTGACATGGGGAATAATTCTTCCCTCCTGCTTTATATTGCTAATATCATTTTCCAACGTATGTTTTATTTTTGACTATCCCCTCCGTATTGCTTCCACTCCAAGGCCCGCGGATGTTATCGATATCGGCGGAATGGGAAGTTTTCCTCTAAGTTTTGACTTAGGTGCAGACCTCTTTCATGCAGGCTTAGCATCAAAAATAGTTACATTCGTCCCAAATAGAGAACCCTATTCTTCCTACTTACACCAGACCCTTTCAATACCACCTGCTGCCACTATATGGCCGAGAGGTAAGTCTAATAACACATTAATTGAAGCATCCTCACTCGCTAAATTGTGTAGGGACAATTCTTGGGATAGTGTAATCTTGGTAGCAGACTCTCATCGTATGTTTCGGAAATTCAAGGCATTTATTAAGGCAGGCGTTCCGAAAGTTTACCCCGCAAATGTTACTGGAGAGCAACAGTGGATGGCTCCCGCGAAGTTTATAGGCGTGAGTCAACAAGCCTATTGGGATCTGAATGGTTTCGAGTGTAACCTGTTTGTTCTTCTGCAATTTCGACACAAGATGGTGATTCGGACATTGCACGAATATTTAGGTATTGTTTTTTACGCAGTCACTGGACATATTTAACGGTGCTCCTCTTGTTGTGTCACTACTCTCTATTTTGTTTGAAGCCCAACGGCCTCCTTCAAACCGTTGGGCTTTTCCTATTAGGGCTTCGCTGGTGGCTTCTCAAGCCCCTTTAGTGACTTGCCTTTTGCACTTGACCGGTCGGGTCTTCACATCACTAAAGGGAATAGATTTGCGGATCAACTCGTAAGTCACAGGCAGGCTCACACCGCTATGCGCTGCGGGTAATGCACGAGTGCAAACTGTTCGATTAGGCCAATATCGCATAAACCCTGACGCAAGAGATGATAGCAGGCACACAGGCCATTGATGCCTGCGCCAATGATGAGCGTGTGATAAGTGGAAGCCATCCTTAAACGGTCCTCAGGTGCATGTCTCCGGTGACGTGACACGCGCGTCTTTTACTTTGTTGTCGGCTACGCCTGTACCTCGCAGGAGAGGGGCAGGAAAGCGAGGTTTTCCCTATCAATATAGCGAAACCCCGAACGTATTTCCAGCGTGAAATAATATCATAACATGTGGCGAAAGATCATGAATCCGACTGCCATTCTGACGGAGGACAGGAGATCGATTGGTGAATATCGGATTGAATATCTGGCGTAAATTTTGATATTTCATTGTAAATCAGTTAATTAGCTGAATTTCCGTTTTTTGGTACAGATGTTGCTTATCATAATCTCACGGTTGCGAAAATATCCGTACTCAATCATTCAAGGAGTGCATAGAAATGGCAAACGACAAACCCCTGACAAGTGTACACGCAATTGAAACGTATCGCATTCCCTCCGAATTGCCCATGCTGGTGACATCTGAAGTGGTGATTTACCCCCTCATGGCTGCCCCCTTGTTATTGGAAGAGGAACGCGCAGTAAAGGCCGCGCAAGCGGCAATAGACGCCGGTCACAAGGTGGTTGCCATTTTTGGAGCACTGGAAGAACGCGATGCAGATGCGCGCGAGAAAGAGAACCCCCGAGAGTCCCTATATCCGGTGGGCACAGCGATCTACATCGCGAGGTCCGCGCAGACGCCCGACGGCCGGATGCAGGTGATCGTGCAGGGCATGGCGCGGCTAGCTCTTCAGGACGTGTTGCAGTCGCAGCCCTTTCCCATCGCGCAAATTGAAAAGGTGGCGTCCGTTGTCGATCAAAATACAGAATTGGAAGCCCTGTCGCGCAATGTATTTGGCCAGTTCAAAAAAGCCGTGGCACTCGCCCCAAATGTGCCCAAAGAAGTGGGAGAAGCATTGGACGCCCTTTCAGAGATAACGCACAAGGCAGATTTTATCGCCTCGCACCTCAATGTGGGTTTTGAAGAGCAACAAAAAATTCTCACGGAACTCAATTTGCACCGGCGACTGGAATCGATCAATCAGTTTTTAAATCGCGAAGTCGAAATTTTGGAATTGCGACAAAAGATCAGTTCGGAAGCCGCGGGAACCATGGAAGACGCGCAAAAAGAGTATTTTTTGCGGCAGCAACTGCGGGCCATTCAAGACGAATTGGGCGAAGGGGAAGATGTTGGCGCAGAACTTGAAGACCTGCGCCAAAAGGTCGAAGCTGCGGGCATGTCCGAAGAAGCCAAAACAGAAGCCGAGCGCGAACTCAAACGCATGGCGCGCATGTCCGAAGCCTCTGCCGAGTACACCGTGTCGCGCACGTATCTGGACTGGTTGGTCGAACTGCCGTGGCGCAAAAAGACAGACGATCAATTGGATGTGACAAAGGCCGAGCGCGTTTTGAATGCAGACCATTACGGACTGGAAAAACCCAAAGAGCGCATCCTGGAGTACCTGTCCGTGCGCCATCTGAAAGACGATATGCGCGGCCCCATTTTGTTGCTCGTTGGGCCGCCGGGCACGGGAAAAACGTCACTGGGCAAATCCGTCGCCCGAGCACTCAACCGCGAGTTTGTGAGAATGTCACTGGGGGGCGTGCGCGATGAGTCGGAAATCCGAGGGCACCGCCGCACCTATATCGGCGCATTGCCCGGGCGCATCATTCAGGGACTGCGACGCGCGGGCACAAAGAATCCGGTGTTTATGTTGGATGAGATCGACAAACTGGGGGCAGATTTTCGCGGCGACCCTTCGGCGGCTTTGCTGGAAGTGTTGGACCCGGCGCAAAACAATACCTTTGTGGATCATTACTTGGACGTTGCTTTTGACCTGTCAGAGGTTTTGTTTCTCGCGACTGCCAATTCGCTCCATACAATTCCACCGGCACTGATGGATCGGATGGAGGTGTTGGAGGTGTCGGGATATACCGAAGCCGAGAAAATGGAGATCGCTCGTCGGTACCTGGTGAAACGACAGATTCAAGAACACGGTTTGACCGCAAAAAACATGTCGTTTGACAAGGCGGCTCTACGAGAGGTGATTCAGCACTACACCCGCGAGGCCGGGGTGCGAAATCTGGAGCGCGAGATAGCAACCGTGTCTCGCAAGGTCGCGCGCAAATTCGCTCAAGGTCGCAAGCGGCGCGTGCGCGTTCACCAAAAGAACGTCGCCGAATACCTGGGGCCGCAGAGGTTCCGCCACGAAGTGGCTGAAGAAGATCACGAGATCGGGGTCGCGGCCGGGCTCGCCGTGACCTCTGCCGGCGGCGATGTCCTGTTTGTCGAGACATCCGTCGTGCCCGGCAAGGGCGGGTTAAACCTGACCGGGCAGGTCGGCGATGTGATGAAAGAGTCTGCCCATGCGGCACTGACCTATGTGCGGTCGCGGTGGCATGAACTGGGGTTGGGCGCGCAGTTTCAAGAAAAAAAGGACGTCCACGTTCACGTACCCGCAGGTGCTGTGCCCAAAGATGGACCGTCCGCGGGGATTACCATGGCGACCGTGCTGGCATCGGCGTTCACCAACCGCCCTGTTCGCAAAGATGTGGCAATGACGGGCGAAATCACACTGCGCGGCAAAGTGTTGCCCATTGGCGGTGTGCGCGATAAAGTTTTGGCAGCACACCGCGCAGGAGTCAAAATCGTGATTTTGCCCGAAGCGAACCGCAACGATGCACGCGAAATACCCGATACCGCGCGCAAGGGCATACGCCTGGTATTTGCATCGCACATGGATCAGGTGCTGGAAACCGCCCTGATGAAACGCCCGCGCAAGCCCATGGTGGATGTGATAAGTGTAAATTGACAGACTTCCAACCCTTCACGTCAAAAATAAAGGGTTATGCCCGCTCGGCATAACCCTTTTTTGATTTTCACCAACGCCAACAGATCAATCGAAAATGGATGCGGCCAAAACGAAAATCTCCTCGCAACAGACCGCTCGTTTGTGCATCATCTATCAAAATGCTCAATAAACTTGTGAAACACGGGTTCGGGAACATAGCGTTTCACGACCTCTTGCCAACCGGCAGGCCCGACCAAGCCCTTGATGAAACTGGAACTGATTTCGGCAATCTCTCGCGGGGGCATCAAAAAGATGGTGGCGATGGTGTTGTCGAGATCGCTGTTGATATAGCGCATTCTGCGTTCAAATTCATAGTCGGTTTGCGTGCGAATGCCGCGCACGATGTAGTCTGCCCTCATGTCGCGTGCATAGGTGACGAGGAATTGATTTTCATAGCTCGATATCGCGACGTTGTCGAACTCAAATGTGGTTTCGCAGAGCAGATCGAGCCGTTCTTGGAGAGAAAAAGTGTAGTCTTTTTCCGGGTTGATCCCAATGGCGACAACGAGCTGATCGAAAAGCCGAGCAGCCTGCTGAATAACCCACAGGTGGCCGTTGGTAACGGGATCAAAGCTGGCGGCGTACACGGCTTTTTTCATCGAAATTCCCTTTGCGAATCAGCATCCCGCAGTGCCCAAGCAATGAGGCCAAAGGTGATGAGTTGCGGGCAGCGGTTTTCATCCAGCAAGTAGTGGATGGGCAAAATGCCGTCGCCCGTTTGGGTATATGTGTCATAAGATCCAATATCGAGATCGACACGACCATCGGGAACGAGTTGATGGTTGGAACGGAAAAGGGAGAGATCCTGGAGCATGTCGAATGCGATAGGGAGGCGTCGCTTTTGAGTGAGCAAGAGATGAGGGAGCATCCAATGGCTAAACACAGGACGCGTTGCGCGGTATTGAAATGCGCCATCTCGAGATCGGATATGTCCATTGTCGTTTTCCCAGGTTTCGCGCAATTCAGAAATTGGAATCGGGTTGCCATCGGCATCCGCGCGATAGGTGTACAGCGTCCAAAATTTGAGGGTATCATCCGGGTTGCAGATCAACTCAGCCTTAAAAAGGGTCGGTTCACCGCCAATATGGGTCCGCTGATGGATGTGATACACAGGGCCTTGTTCGCGCGCAATGGTGAGAGAGCCATACACGCTGTTGGGGCATGGGGGTGGTTGATTGGGCGCAAAGCACCAGTTGAGAATGTCGTATGTCAGCGTGACATGCTCAGGATCCGCAATAGCCTTCTGAACGGGCGCGAAATTCGCGAGAAAATCGCGAATGGGTTTGACGGCATAGGGGCCGATGGTATCGATTGCCATAAAGTCATGCCTCATTGAGTACAGAACAATACCAGTCGATGTAGTCGCGATAAAGATTGCCGCGTTTCATACCTGCCTGTCCAGCGGCAGACAGGGACTCAAGACCGGTTTCCGGCTCGGGATACAGTTCAATTTGGGAGATGTATTCGCGGAAATGCGCCCGGTGCCGAGCGACAATATCTGCATGATGTGGGTCATCAGCGAGATCGTACATTTCAAGCGGATCGTTCCGCAGGTCGTAAAGGCGCGTGTTGTCCCGTTCGATAATGCTTTTGTAGCGCGCATCGCGCACCGCAACCGATAGAGAACCCACGGAGGTCTCGCCGATGACGTAGTCGCGCCATGGCGCATCGCGCGTTTCAAAGATGGGCCGCCATGAGCGTGCGACAGTGGTTTTGGGCAAAGGCGGCGCGCCGGCATAGTCGCATATCGTGGCGGCGATGTCAACGCCCGAGATGAGGTGATCGACATCCCGCACCCCCTCGGGAATCTGTCCAGGCCACCGTGCAATAGTGGGAACGCGAAAGGCTTCTTCTTCAAGGAAGCCTTTGCTAGTATTGCCGTGGAAACCGAGGCCATCGCCGTGGTCAGACGCAAAAATGACGAGGGTATTGCCGGCATAAGGCGATGCACGCAGCGCGTCCATAACGCGACCGATTTCGGCATCGACCATTTCAACCATGCGGTAATACTGAAAAATATAATACTGCCAGTCTTGGCGCGACCACTGGCGGACATTGAGTCGCCCGCGCCGGGCGTATTCATCGTCGAAGTTGCTCGGAAGCGGCGGGAGATGGCTTTCAATTTTTGGTGCAAAGCCGTATTTGCCAGGGCCGCCGTGTGCCATAGCCGGGAAACAACAGTCGTGGGGGTTCAGGAATCCCACATTTAAAAAGAAGGGTTTGTCAGGCGTGCGGTTTTTGAGATAGGCAACCGCGGATCGGGCGACATTGCCATCGTTGAGTTCCCCCATGCCGTGCTGCGGTTGCAACACGTCAAAACTCGCGTGCAAATCGCGGCCCGTAACGTGCCATTTGCCCGTGTACACACACTCGTAATTTTCGCGGCGCAACCACTGGCCCAGATCCGGAATGCCGGGGTCAATGGGATAGGCATTGACCACAACCCCGTGTTCTTTGGACATGCGGCCCGTGTACCAACACGCGCGCGACGGACAGCACTGCGGCATGGCGCAATAGGCTTTGGTGAAGGTGTAGCCTTCCCGCACGAGCCGGTCAATCGCAGGCGTGTGCAAATGTTCGCAGCCGAGCGCAGAAATCGCATCAGCATGCATTTGATCGACGTGTATGAATAAAATATTGGGCGTCATATTTGAGTTACGGTTGGGCTATGAGGCGATCTTCATGGAGCAAGTTGCCATCCACCCCAAAATGGCGAAAAATGAGAATGGGGTGTTGTTCTCGCGATCGATCACGCCTTCCAGAAAGCCACCAATGACATTGAGATAGCGGTGCTCGGACAGGCGATTGTCGTTGGACCATCCGCCGGAGTGTTCGTCGCTGGCAGGGCCACAGGAATATTCTCGCACACCTGTTTTTTTATCAACAGAGACGTATTGCCAGTGCCGGTCGCCACAGACAACAACCATATTTTTTTGCGCGGCGATAAATTGGCGCAACTCATTGCCTTCATGAGCAAACCCCTCGTTGGCGTGATTGTCATTTTTTGGGGGCGGTCAGGGCCAACCAGTGGCGTGGGGCTTATGAGAATGCGGAACGTGGCATCGGAGGCCTGTACCGTGTCTTTGAACCAGGCTTTTTGTTTTTTCCCCAGATGGTTTTTTCAGGGCCATCTGACATGGTATTGGGGCTTCTAAAGTCGCGGCCTTCAACCATCCAGATTTGCAGATCTTTTCCCCATCGAACCGTTCGGTAAGGAAGGCCCTCCATGCCAACTTGCTCGCGGAAGACAGCCAAGCCCTGTTCAAAGGTAAATTCGCCCATAAATTGCGTTTGTTGACCTGGCCAACAATCGTTCATCCAGGTATCGTGATCGTCTTTGATGAAATAACTGGCAACCTGCCGATGGAATGCGACATTGGTGGGCAAGCTGTACATGCGCGCCCAGTGCCACCGCGCCAAAGGCAGTGTTTTGGCGCGGCTGTCGTAATAGACAATATCGCCTGTATGCACAAAGAAATCGGGATCGCGTTTTAAGATGCTGGCGTAAATGCGATAGCCCCCTTGAGGTGCGTCTTGATCACCGTAAGCTTGACCGGTGGAAACGTGAAAAACAACGCGATCAGATCGGTCTTTGGACGGTGCTGTGCGAAAATGGCCCGAGAGCGTTTGTCCATTTGCCTCTGCGCGAGATTGCACTTCAATTTGATAGCTCGTGCCGGGTTGCAGACCGGTCAGCTTGATTTGCCGCGTGAAGTCGCGATGGGGGTCAACAGATTGCCAGGGCGTGGTTTTCCATTGGGCGGATTTTTCAACCGCATACCGCAGGCGCACATCCCCCAATGTGCCGGGAACCGCGCCTTCAATGGTGTGGATGTCGGAATTGTCGGGAAAGAGAACAACGGGCTTCGGGTTGCGTCGCCCCCTGCGCGGCTCCAATTCACCCGTTTCGGGATTTCGATAGCGCACCACGGGCTTGGGATGGCTTTTGTCCATGCGTTGGGGATCTTTGGTCAAGCGCGTCCAGACAATGGCACTGGTCTGATCGACTTCGCAGATTTTAATACCCGTTGCCTGATAAGGGCCGCTGGCATAGCTGTTGGCGAGTAGTGCAAGGATGCAAAAACCGGCGAATAGCATTTTCATCGTTTTTCTCCTGATAGATCACCTCGCTACTCGAGGCAACGTATCTGTTGACCGCTAGATGCCAGACGGTTCAACGAGCACCGAGGCGTTGGACGCGCGTTTGTCCCCCATGTGAGCATCGCTTAGATTTTACTGTGTCTGGTGCAATACAAAATCGCCATCCGGAGAAACAGCTTTTAGAAGTTGGTCAAGTTTCTCAAGTGTAGGCACGGATGTGCCCTGTTCGTAACGCGCATACGCATTGCGGGATTTGGCACCGAGGCGTTGGGCAACTTCCGATAATGACAGACCGCTTTTTTTGCGCTGACCGCGGAGCAACAGGCAGATCAGTGCGCGCGTATCCGAAGAACTGACTTCAAAATTGCCGTGTTTGACAGGATGCACTTCAACCGAAAATTTTGGATGGTTGACCAAAGTTTCCAGCAGGTCTTTGACCATAACACATGCTTCTCGTTGCGTATATCCCTGAGTCATCGCGTCGAGAATTGGGATTTCTGCAAGCCAGAATTTTCCGTCCTTATAGACTTTGCCTTGAAACCGCATATCAATTTCTCCTTGCTCGGAGAAGAATGGCCTTTGCCAATCTGTCGTTGATTTCTCTGTGACGCGGAATGGCTTCTTCATATTCTCCGTCTGTTCACACGTCGCGTTTTCCGCCGTGACGAAGGAAGTGCCAACCCGACTGGCGTAAGGCTTTTTCCAGATCGCGTTTTTTCATGATCAAATATGCACATATACGTGTGCAGTGTCAACAATGGGGATTTAGAACCGAAGGGTAAACGATGTTTCTTCTTCGGGTTTGGATTGGACGCTGATCGTGCCTCGGTGGACGCGCATGATCTGCCGAGAAAGAGCAAGGCCAATGCCCGATCCATTGCGTTTGGTGGTGAAAAAGGGGATGAAGACGCGGGCTTGCACATCCTCCAAGATGCCGGGGCCATTGTCTCGCACGCGGATCGCAACGCGCCCGCGCGCATCGAGTTGAGCCGTGAGATCCATGCGCGCATGGGGGCGGCCCGCAAGGGCTTGCACGGCATTTTGCATCAAATTGATCAGGACTTGTTCGATGAGATCGGGATCCGCGGTGAGTTCAAGGGTTTGAGGGACGATTGCCGTGTGCAGGACAATATTATTTTTCTCGCATTCGGTCCGCATGAGGAAAACGACGCGGGCAAAGAGTTCCGCGATCTGAAAAATTTGAAAGTCGGGGCGCGGCGGGCGAGTGCCGCGGGTCGAATGGCAATGCCCGGCTTGTTGTATTTCTGACCGTAAGTTTCGAGAAACGCGACCGCCAGCAGGGGAATGTCGTCAAGGCGATCGCGCAGCGGCGGCAGATGGAGTTCAACCGTGTTGATGCGGTACAGGAGATCCTGTCGAAAGTCCTGGCGGGCGACCATGTCGTGAATGGGCATGTTGGTGGCACAGATCAAACGCACATCAATGGCGATGGGTCTGTTGCTGCCCAATCGGGTCACAGTGCGGTTTTCAAGTGCCGTGAGCAGTTTGGCCTGGAGTGGGCGCGAAAGGTTGCCAATTTCATCCAAAAACAGCGTGCCGCCCGACGCGATTTCAAAACGCCCCGCGCGGTCTTTTTTCGCGTCTGTAAACGCGCCTTTTTGGTGCCCAAAGAGTTCGCTTTCAAAAAGACTTTCAGAGATGGCACCGAGGTCCACGCGGATAAACGCCTCTGATGCGCGGGCAGATCGGCGGTGCAGCGCGCGGGCAACAGCGTCTTTGCCGATTCCGTTTTCGCCGAGAATGAGCACATTGGCGTCGGTAGCACCCACCTTTTGAATGGCGTCAAAAACCGCGCGCATGGCCTGTGATGTGCCGACCATGTCGGGAAATTGACCATCGAGATCCGCGCGGAGTTGTTCGCGTTGCGCGCGCAACTGCTCAACTTCGAGTTGCGTCCGCCGCAACCTCGCAGCAGCAGAGAGGGTTGCGAGCAGTTTTTCATTGTGCCACGGTTTGAGCACAAAATCGGTCGCGCCCTCTTTGATGGCCTGCACCGCGGTTTCAACGCCGCCATAAGCCGTGATGAGAATGACCACGGCCGAAGGATCTATTTCGAGAATGCGACTCAGCCAGTAAAACCCCTCTTTGCCCGATGTGGCGTCTCGCGCAAAGTTCATGTCGAGCACGATTACGTCGTACGCGTCATTGTGCAACAGGCTGGGAATGTGGCTGGGATCGACTTCGATATCCACGCGTTCCGCGTGTTGTTTGAGAAAGAGTTGCGCGGCCAACAAAACATCGCGGTCGTCATCGACAATGAGAATTTTGTTGAAGGATTTCATAACAGCCTCCGACTTTCAGACAGGTGGTCGACGTGCCCCATGGGGTGGCGGTGCCGGGGAACTGACAACTGACCCGCGCCTCACGCCATCTGTCCCTCCCGAATTTCCTGCCCATAGACCCGCACAGTTTGTCCATTCACGAGAACCAAATTTTCGACCCATCCGTCGATCAACACCATTGCGCCGGCTTCGGCATCTGTTTCCCCTTCAGAGGCGCGTATCCAACCTTTGCCAACTTCTGATTGCACAAAATAAATCTCCCTGCCGTCGCGCAGCGCAACCCGTCCGGCTATTGCAAGGCGACCATGGTCTCCCACAACGGGCATGTGGTCCACATGTGTCACAGGCGATTCTTCTCCCGCTTTCACGGGATATAAAAGATATGACATCGCGATGGGGCCATTTCCCTCTGTTTTGAAAATCGCCGTTGGAATGGGTTCGCACTGATAGGGGCCACCGCGCGGGATCCAGCCCTGCACAGTCGGTTCTTCCTGTCCACTGACAATGCGGGCGTCCATCGGCTTTGTCGAAAGGGCATAAATGCCCAAGTTGCTCTCGCCCGGGCCGTTCTTTGTCACGACACCGCGCCCATTTTCCAGCACGTCGGCGTCATCCGCATCCAAGTGAAACATCGCTTCGTACGTGTGAGACGCCTCATCCAAGGATTTGAGAATGTCGGTGACAATCCAAAACTCGGGTTTGACAAACAAAATGCACCGCGTATGCACAACGGTCTCGTCCCGATCCGGGCCATATCCCAGATCGTAGCGCGCGGACGCGTAATCGCACTTTGCGTTGGAAATCCACGTGTGCGGCAAAGGCTTGGACACCACGTATTCCTCGCGCGATTTCCCGCGCTGATTTTGCTCCATCCCATCCACCATCACCGTATTGTGCGCGCGGGTAGAAAGGACATACGCGCGCCACTGTGACGAATCGTAGGGATAATTCCCCGGATCCACCACATGCACGCGACCGTGTGCGTAAAGCACGATATTCAACTTGTCTTCGTGCTGATGCCCATACCCAAAAGGTCCGCCGTCAAAAAAGAGATAGCGATCATCCGGTTCCCATCCCGAGCGCATGACAAAATGCCCCGCGTAGGGAAACGCGCACGACCGCGTCGCGGGCGCGGTGCCTTTTGCACGTCCAGACGCCGCCCATTGAAAATCCGTCCGCTCTGGAAAAAACTTGAACCCACCCCGCATATAGGGCGCGATGTCTGTTTGACCGCCATCATTGAGCGCGGGCAAACGCAAATTGGGCATGGCCAGATACAGGTCGTAGTGGTACATCCGCTCCAATTTTGCAACGTAATCCGTTGGCACGGGCAAATCATTCAATCGCGCAATCGCGAGGGCCATCACAAAATTTCGCAAACTCACCTGGTGATACCCACTCGACAACTCGATCTGCGCTCCATCCGGATAAACCTGATCGTCCAATTCCGCATACAGCGACTGCATCGCCATCTCGCGCCAACTCGCCGCTTCTTTGAACTCGGGAAACAACGCCCCCACGTGATATTGTCCATTCGCCTGCATCGTCTGCCAGTTGCCACTGCGCGGCCATTGCGCGAGATGCCGCGCGTGTTCAACCATGCTTTTCACCACCAAACACACGTCGTCATCGGCAAAGGTTTCAGATGAGAGAAAGTAATAAAACGCCGCCGGCCACGTCTGCCCCATCCGAATCCCACACTCTATCGTGCGCCAGCAATTCGTGCGCTCCGGGCCCATTTCCGCGTCGTCTTTCCATGTGTTGCCATCCTCCCCCACGGGCATCAGCACATGTTCAACCCAGTGCCGCATCTGCCGCACAAATGCCTCGGCGTATTTTTCATCGCTCGTTTTCCAATACGCCTGTCCCAGCGTGACCCAAAACGCATGGCGCGACAATTGCCACGTCCATTCCCTGTAATTGATCGGATCCAATTCCCAATTGATCGCGTCTCCAAACGCTTCTTCCACATCGCAACTCATCAGCGTATTCGCCACAATGCGGTCGGCCTTTTCGAGATCGACATCTCTGATCGCGCGGTCTCCCACGCGCACCAACTCAACCTCTGCGTCGCGGTCTTGTGGCTCTGACCGATTTTGCCAGTCCGAAAACCATTTCGGATATTCCCGCGTGCGAATGTGTTCTGCAAACGCACGCCGCGCCCCCGCCCAATCCCGAACCTCTACGGCCGCTTTGACAGCCATCATATCTGCGCGCGACAAATTGAGTGCCGCAAAAAACGCCTCATCGCTCAACCGAGGGCCAACCATATCGTCCTCCTTTCAGTCGCTTGACGACGCCGTATCACACCGCAAGACTCTGTATCCTCGAGAAGATAGCACAATGATCTTGACTCGCCACTGTTTATTGAGCGGGAGATCGAGCCGCGCGCTGAGGTCGCATCTTCCACCGCACAACGGATTGGCGCGACAGAAAATAAAATTCAAAAACCGAACCAAATCAAAAGCCCCAACGATACGGTCAAAAAAATCATCAGGATGATGACCCACTTAAACAGGCGAGACAAATGGGTGTCGATCTTGTCGAACCCCTGCGACATATTTTTTTCAAATTCGTCAAATCGCTTTTCAAACCTGTCAAAGGATCGCTCCATCTTCTCAAAGGACTGCGCCATCTTCTCAAACTGATCGAACAACCCATCCAAATCGGACTGCTCTCGTCCCATCAGCACGCGATAGGCATGGGCGCCCTTCTTAAATTCCTCTTCGGCATCCGGATTATTCGGATTGCGGTCGGGGTGGTGCTTAAGCGCGTAGCGGCGAAACGCCCGCTTTATCTCCTCTTTTGAGGCGTCCTCATCAACACCCAAAATGAGATGGGCTCGTTGTCGTCTCATAAGTCAACTCAAAAAAAGAAATTCGCGCGGCACATCCGCGCGGGTTGGTGCATCCTACCCGTTGTGGAATTTAACACAGGAGGTGGCGAAAAACAAGTGGTCGGGTTGTGAAAACGGCCGAGCATGTACACCGGTCTTAAAACACCGCGACGCAGGCTATCGCGATTCCCCCCGATGCGAAAACGGGTGGATCGAGACCAGAAAATGGAATCCCAAATAATGTCCAAAAAAAGAAAATGCAAGCCAGAGGAGAACAACACCTCTGCGCTTTTTTTTTGTATTTGCAGCGAGACGCGCCTATATTGCGCCGCACATGAAAGGAGGCGGCTATGTTTTGCGACACGCAGCGACGGCAGTACAGGAAGCAGGGGTTTTTCGTTGTAGATGACGCCGTGGACCCAGATATGTTAGACCCGCTGTTGGAGGCGACGATTCGCGCCAAGCAAAAAGTGCGTGCAGGCGAAGTGGACTTGTACACCCATCGCTCGGCGGACAGAGAACCATGGGCAATTCGCGGGTTGTTTGCGCCCGAGATGAACGAGCCGATTTTTGCCGATTATTTGATGTCAGACCCCGTGATGAAATACGTGCGCCCTTTTTTGGGCACGCAGTTGCAATTGGGGGGCGTGCTCATTTTCACAAATCCATACCAGGCGGATTACGGGTTTGGTTGGCACCGGGATTTTGGGCGCAATGAACGCGACGGATCGTATCAGGTGGAAATGAAAATTTTGAATCGCCCGCAGCGGAGTTTGAAGTGGCACCTAGCACTCGTGGATGATTATTGTTTGCAAATTGTACCCGGCAGCCACAAAAGGTATCGCACGCCCCACGAACGCAGGTGCCTGTTGGAGGAACGCCACGACGATATTCCAGGACAATATGCCGTGCCCCTCAAGGCCGGGCAAACCGCGTTTTGGAGTGGCAATCTGATTCATCGCGGCGTGATGAAAAAAGACGTAGAGCGATTGACCCTGGCCGGAAGTTGGAACATGTACACACAAGGCGGCGAACCCACCGAGACAGACGAGCGACTGAAGTGGATGCTAGCGGACAATGTGCGCGAGTTTTTGCCCAAAGAGATGCGCCCATTGTACGACCGATGGCGGGCGTTGCAAAAGGGATAAGCCGAGAAGTGAGAAGGGTCCCCCTAACCCCCAACCCCATGTAGGGGCAACCCTTGTGGCATCTGTTCCAACTAATTCTCATTTTGTGCGGTTTTGGGTCGTCTGGCACACTTGCGTTGGGCATAGCGCGGCGTCCGGATAAGCACTAAACCAGGCGGTGCCTGTTGCATGGCCTTATGCGCCAGGGTCGGTGCCCGGATACGCATTCGCCGGGAGGGCCGAATAAAGCCCAAGTCGCGCCCGCGTTCAACGAAGATGGCTATCGGGTCGCGCCCTTCATAGGCATAGCGGGGAGCATATTCAACCAACAAGGCCATGGACACGTCAAAGGGGCTCACGCCGGCTTTATGGGCAATCTCAAGGCGCAGGGCTTACAAGATTTGCGCGATGATCACCGTTGCCCACATCTGTTGCTGGATGACCGCCACCTTGGACGACCACAACAGGCGCAGGTGAAGATGCTGCTTGACTAAGGCCAAGGCCATCTCAATGTCCCACCGTCGAGCATAGACGCGTGCGGCTGAGTGCGTCCCTGCCAAAAGGTGACCAAGCGTACTGCATACTTGGCGCGGTCGGTATCAGCGTTTGCAAGCCGATTATAGACCGCTTGATCGGTCACACAAAAGCGCGGAAAAAACCACAACCCGCGCTCGGACAGCAACCACCAGATGGCGCGTTGGCTTTGGAAGCCGCGCAAGAGGCAGACCCATAAGCCTGCCCACAAGGCCAAGGCAGGCAACACGCGGGGCCGACCAGGCCCTTCGGGTTTCGGGTCAGGGGTCATGGCTCGAATACACTGTTTGAGAAAACCTTCGATATCGCCAAGCGCACGAGCCGTATCGATATGGGGAGCAGTAGGAATTGGCATGGGGCACATCCTGGATTGATTGAGAGAGGCTTAAATCCCTTAACATAAGCACGATAGACCAAGACGGATACAATTAGTTGGAACAAATGCCCTTGTGGTTGCCCAATCACCTGAAAACTGAACTCATGAAAATTACCCGTGTTGAAGCCATTCATTTGCGGTTGCCAAAGGTTGTAGAGGCGGCTGATGGGACTCAAGATTGCCTGATCGTGCGGGTGCATACCGATGAGGGCATTGTGGGATTGGGCGAGGTCGTGTCGTGTTCCTATGTCGCCAAAGCAGTAATTGAAGCCCCGCGCTCCGCGCCCTTTCGCCATGGATTGGAGGCGATTGTAACCGGCATGGACGCGCTAAATTTTGACGCGATTCACAACGCCATGATCGAAGGGGTATCGTGGTATGGCCCAGGCGGCGTGGCGCGACAAGCCATGAGTGGCATTGACATGGCACTGTGGGATATTTGGGGCAAAGCCGAAGGCAAACCCGTGCGCAGGCTGTTGCGAGCAGATGCCGCAGATGCCGTGCCGGCTTATGCGAGCGTGTTGTGGCCCGCGCGTCCAGAGTTGGTGCAAGAATCCGCAAAACAATTCTTGGCACAGGGGTACCGGTCTGTAAAGTACGGTTGGGCGCCGATGGGTCCAGACGAGAAGTTAGACGAGGCTTTGGTAGCCGCGGCACGGGCGGCTTTGGGCCCGGACGTGAATTTGATGGTGGACGCCGGCCGCGCGTGGGATGCAGAAACCGCGCTGACGCGCGTGGCGCGATTTGAAAAATACAATGTGTTCTGGCTCGAAGAGCCATTGCATCCGTTTGATGTGAAGGGGTATTGCAAACTATCAACGCAGTCGTCCATTCCGATTGCAGGTGGTGAAGCGATGACCTTGGTGCGCGAGTACGCGGATTTATTGCACAACGGAAAACTTCAGGTTGTGCAACCGGATTTGGGACGCGTGGGTGGCATTACCGGCGGACTGGCAATTGAACATTTGGCGAAAGAGACAGGCGCGCGGGCCGTGCCTCACGCTTTTGGCACCGGGGTCTTGTTGGCAGCGTCCGCGCAATGGGCCGCGGCGAGCGAACAACCCCTGACAGAATACACGCGATCACCCTCTCCTTTGGCGCGAAAATTGGCACGACATGACATGGCGTTTCGAGAGGGCGCATTAAATCTGACAGATCACCCCGGACTGGGCGTGGATTTGGATGAAGACGTGGTGGCGGCATTCAGGGTGTGAACGGAAGGAGGCCGAAAATAAAAACAGAAACATATCGAGGTGGTTACATTGAGCGGCGACATCGACGTGTGAACGGAAGGAGGCAAAAAATAAAAACAGAAACTAGAAAAGCAGGCAATTGGCCCGCACACCAGGCGGGACAATAAAGAAGGGAGAGTTCTCATGCAGTTTCTACGATGGTATCTGACCGTCTTGATTACAATATCGGCACTCGGAGGCTGTCACCCTAAAATGCCGTCCAAGGTGTCTGAAGTGCCGTCCAAAGTGTACCGTTTCAGCGGATTTACCGGTGTGCGTGCCAGTGTCGCCATTGACGTCGAACTCACACAGGGCGAGGCTTTCAGTGTGGTGGCTCATACGGAGAGCGGCGATTTCAGCGGCTTGGATATCAAGGTGGAGGATGGCCTGCTCATTGCCACTCGTCCCGAAGATCAATGGAAGGGCAGATCGCTCCAGCGCAGTGATGGCGTGATCAAAATCAATGGCGAACGCGTACCCACCTACACGGTGCGCGTCACCGCCCCCCGTATTGACCGCTTTGACGCGTCTTCCAGCAGCATCGCAACCGCGAAGGGCATCAAAACCCGAGATCTTGCCATCAAGGCTTCCTCCTCCAGTGACATCCGCGCAGAAGAAGTCGCAGGCGGCGATGTGTCCGTAAAAGCGAGCAGCAGCGCAGATGTGGTCCTATCGGGCACCTACGACAGATTGGACATTGACGCCAGCAGCAGCGCAGATGTGGTCCTATCGGGCACCTACGACAGATTGGACATTGACGCCAGCAGCAGCGCGGACGTGAACGCGGACAACCTCACGTGTCAACAGGGCGACCTGCGGGCTTCCAGTGGTGCTGATATCATCGCTATATTGACTGAAACCGTAACCGCCCACGCCCGTTCCGACGGCGATATTTCAGTTCGTGGGGTGCAACACCTGTTAAAATAACAGAATCGAGTGGCGGCACGGTCTCGATCCGCAGGTGACCGCCCCATGGACAACATGAACAGATGTCTCCGCTCGTGTTGTCCGGCACCGCGCGCCCACCATTCCCGCGAAGGCAGACACGCGCGAGCAAGCACAATGCAGCAATCCCGCGTCGCCCTCGTTTGAAAGACGCCAATAACTTTTCCAAGGAGAAAAATATGAAACTCGCGACGTATGCAATCGGCAGTAAAGAATCCATTGGCGCAGTGGTCGCAGATGACGCGATCATTGTCGATCTCGCCGCGGCAGACAGGGCACTGGCGAGATCGCAAAAGCGCGACGCGCGCCCCTTTTTCACGGACATGCTGACCCTGTTGGACGCCGGGGCAGACGGCCAATTCGCGGCACAACAAGCAGTAGCAGACGCTGAAAAACGGTTGCAGGGCAAAGCCGATGGCGAGATCAGTTTCTCGATCGACGAGGTCAAATTGCGCGCGCCCGTGCCCAATCCGCGCAAATTATTCTGCTTGGCGGGCAATTATCAAGATCACATTGAAGAGAGCGGCACAGTCAAAATGCAAATTCAAGATCGAGAAACTCCGCGCGTGTTTATGAAACCGCCGACGTCAACCGTGATCGGGCCAGGCGATCAAATTTTGATTCCACCCATTGCGAAAGGTGTGGACTGGGAGGGCGAACTGGCCGTGGTGATGGGCCGACATGCGAAGGGCGTGCAGGCAAAAGACGCGCTGGAGTACGTGGCGGGTTATACGGTGATGAATGATGTTTCCGAGCGCAAGTTGCAAATTGTGAAGCGCACAGACAGCCGGCCGAGAGACGAATGGTTTGACTGGTTGAACGGCAAATGGCTGGATACCTTCGCGCCGCAGGGCCCGTGGATCGCAACCGCAGATGAAATCACAGACCCACAGACGCTCGACATCAGCACGTATGTGAATGGCGAGCGCAAGCAACACAACAACACGGGACAAATGTTGTATCCGGTCGACAAAATCATCGAATACATTTCCGCGATTATTACACTCGAACCGGGCGATCTGATCAGCACGGGCACCATTTCGGGCGTGGGCAATACAACGGGGACCTATATGAAACCGGGCGATCAGGTGGAGATCGAGATCTCGGGGATTGGACGATTGAAAAACACAGTGGCTGCGAGTGAAAAATAAGGCTGAGCGAAAGGGAAGAATCTGGCAGACAATAGGCAGCAAGCGGTCGCGGGCAATGCGTGGATTGTTTGCTGCCTTTTGTGTACGGGTGGCGTGATGATGGCAGAGTGGGGTTGCGAATTTAGCCCTTGATCAGTCTTCGCATTTCGGATATTTTCAACCCGTCACAAAAAATATCCACAAAGTGGAGGATGATCGATGGTGCGGTTGAACGGCCTGGCCGATCAATTTTTTGTCGGCCTTTTTTCTGTACTGAGCGCGGGGTTGAGTGGGTGCGGTTATCTCGCATTCAACGAAAAGGTCTATGTGGTGGTTGCGGTGTTGAATTTGCGAGAGAAGCCCACGACAAAATCGCGTGTGATCGGGCGTTTGCAGCGCGGTCGCGAATTGGAAGTCGAAAAAAAAAGCGATCCATGGTTGCGCGTGCGCGTTGATGGAGAAACTGAGGGATGGGTACACGGGAATTATGTCGGCGATCCCGCAGCCGTGCGCGCGGCGTTGCAAAAAGATTTGACCCGCACTTCACGCACATGGAAAAAGCGACCCGCAACGCGCCCATCTCAGCCCAAAATTGCAACGCAACCACCGCGAAAGTCGCCCGATGCGCTCTCCATTGATGGCATGCTCGCCGGGATGCCCGATGATCTGGTATTGGAAGAAATAGAGCCTCTCGAAGGGCAGCCGCGCCACATCGGCGCCACGCGCAGCGGACAAGTGGTGCTGGAATTCTGGGGGACAGAGACCGATTTGTTGCGGTCTGAGATTATGGTAACCGTGATCGGCGTATCCGATGCTGACGTGGATCACAATGCGAAATGGGTGCAAATATTTGTCCGCAATGCCGTGCCGCAATGGAAACGCGACGCGGCTTGGGTCGCAAATTTTATGAGAAAGTTGTCGAGCCGAGATGTTGGCACAGGTGGGTTTGACGCGCGCGACAAGACCGTCAGGTTCTCGTTTATCAAACCGCTAGGTGCCATCCGCGTGACCATCGAAAAAGCGTAGCGATCAGCTTTTAGCTTTCAGCAGTCCATGTAAGGTCAACCTCCTGTGGTTGCCCAATACGCGAGCCGCGAGAGGTACTGCTTAAACAAAAACGCCGAAGGCAAAAAGCCCTCGGCGTTTTGTGATGGCGTCCACGGGTTACTTTTTCTTTTCATCCACCACTTCAAAATCAGCATCCACAACCCCGTCATCGCCTTGCTTGGGGCCTTCTGGGCCTTCTGGTTCACCGCCCGGTGGACTTTGGGGCGCGCCTTCTGCCGAAGCTTGCTGGTAGAGTTCACTCGCAACCTGATGCCAGACCTGAGTGAGATTTTCGTTAGCCGATTTGACCGCGTCGACATTGTCGCCCTTGAGAGCTTCTTTGACTTTGTCAACGGCTTCTGTCACTTTGGCCTTTGTTTCGGCACTGACCTTGTCGCCCATTTCCTCCATCTGTTTTTCGGTTTGATGCACCTGTTGCTCGGCCGCGTTTTTGGTTTCCACGGATTCGCGTTTCTTTTTGTCTGTGGCCGCATTGGCCTGGGCATCCTTCACCATTTTATCAATTTCCGCTTCCGACAATCCCGACGAGGCTTCAATGCGAATGTTTTGCTCTTTGCCCGTGCCTTTGTCTTTGGCCGAGACATTGAGAATGCCGTTTGCATCAATGTCAAACGTCACTTCAATTTGCGGCACACCGCGCGGCGCGGGCGGAATGCCGTCGAGGTGGAAGCGACCAATGGTGCGGTTGTCCAACGCCATATCGCGCTCGCCTTGCAAAACGTGAATTTCCACGGAGGGCTGACTGTCGGCCGCGGTTGAAAACACTTCGGTCTTTTTCGACGGAATTGTGGTGTTGCGGTCGATGAGCCGCGTCATCACACCGCCGAGGGTTTCAATGCCCAGCGAAAGCGGGGTCACGTCGAGCAACAACACATCGGTCACATCGCCCGAAAGCACACCCGCCTGAATGGCCGCGCCAATGGCGACGACTTCATCGGGGTTGACCCCTTTGTTCGGCTCTTTGCCAAACACTTCTGTCACAACTTCCTGCACTTTGGGAATGCGCGTGGAGCCGCCCACGAGAATCACTTCATCGATATTCGAGGCCGAAAGTCCGGCGTCTCGAATGGCTTGGATACAGGGCTGTTTGGTGCGCTCGACCAGGTCGTCGACGAGTTGCTCAAATCGGGCGCGCGACAAGGTGACATTGAGGTGTTTGGGGCCAGACGCGTCGGCTGTGATAAAGGGCAGGTTGATGTCCGTGGACGCGGAACTCGACAGTTCGCACTTGGCTTTTTCCGCGGCTTCTTTCAGGCGTTGCAAAGCCATGGGGTCTTGCCGCAAGTCCACGCTGTTTTCCTTCAAAAATTCTTCGGCCAGATGGTCAATGACGCGCTGATCAAAATCATCGCCGCCCAAGTGGGTGTCGCCATTGGTCGATTTGACTTCAAAGACGCCATCGCCGAGTTCGAGAATGGAAACGTCAAACGTGCCGCCGCCGAGGTCGTAAACCGCGATTTTTTCATCGTGCTTTTTGTCCAAGCCATACGCCAGCGATGCAGCAGTGGGCTCGTTGACAATGCGCAACACGTCGAGGCCAGCAATTTTGCCGGCATCTTTGGTGGCCTGTCGCTGTGCATCGTTGAAGTATGCAGGCACCGTAATCACGGCTTGCGTAACGGTCTCGCCGAGATAATCTTCAGCAGTTTGCTTCATTTTTTGAAGCACCATCGCGGAAATCTCCGGCGGCGTATAGGTCTTGTCGTCAAGTTGCACAGACGCCAATCCATTGGCCTCGCGCACGACATTGTAGGGCACTTCGGAAATTTCCGTGCTCACCTCATCGAGACGGCGCCCCATAAACCGCTTGATGGAGTAAATGGTTTTGCCCGGGTTGGTCACGGCCTGCCGCTTGGCAACCTGACCGACGAGGCGTTCACCATCTTGCGCGAATGCAACAACCGAGGGCGTGGTGCGCCCCCCTTCTGCGTTTGGGATGACCACGGGGTCCCCGCCTTCGATCACCGCGACACACGAGTTTGTGGTTCCCAAGTCAATGCCAATGACTTTATCCATTGCATGAGTCTCCTGTTTGGATCCCGTGTCGGAGCACGGGACATGATTGTGAAAGGATTGTGCGATCAGTTTGGTTAAGGATTTGCGGTCTAGGTCCCATTTTTCACGCTGCTTTGGGATCTGAACTTTTTGTTTTGGATGTCTTTTTGGACTTTGATTTCTTGTCGTCCGATTTTTTCCCGCTGGCTGCTTCCCTGTCTTTTTTCGCTGCTTCTTTGTATCCGTCACTTCGATAATCGGTGATGTAAAAGCCCGATCCCTTAAAGATGAGACCCGAGCCCCCGCTGATGAGACGTTCAACTTTTTGCTCGCCGCATTCGGGACACAGACGAATGGGTTGGGCAGTGATGGCGTGAAAGGCTTCAAATTCGTGAGCGCATGCAGTACACGCATATTCATACGTCGGCATAACAAAACCTCTAATTTGGGTTGGTGTGATGATGAACAGGTATTCTATAAAGCAACATATATACCAATAGATCTCAAAATTTGTAATTTGATATAGAACAAGGGTTTATTTTCAAGTCGGGTTTTTCGATATTTTACTGGGTTTGTCAGATTGTCTTGGATTGTTGCCATATCGTCAATGTTGGGCACAAAAAATGGGGCGCGCTGTCACAATGCGTCCCATTTCTATTTTTTGCTTTGATTTTATTTTCCATCTTGAACGATAGCAACAACAGCCGCCCTTCTGTGTCTTCTGTGCTCCTCGTAAGGATTGTGGCGACCCGTTTTGTTTTTGGCGTGGCCATTTGTTTATGCTGCACATTGCACCGCGACGACGATTTTCGCGGCCTTTACTGACGTTGTGGTGTGGCTTCGCCATGCTTCGCGTGAGGCGTGCGCGATTTTCGTAGCGTTGCACCGCGGCGACAACAATTTTTGCGGCTTTCGCGTTTTTCGTAGTTACCTATTGGTTTACGCGGCTTGCACCGCGGCGACCACGGCCTCGGCGGCTTCTTTGAGTTTGCGTGCAACGGTAAATTCAAGACCCGAGTTTTCGAGAATTTGCGCGCCTTCTTCCGCGTTGGTGCCTTGCAGGCGGATGACCAGGGGCACGTCAATTTGAATGTCTTTCAGAGCCGCGACAACGCCTTCTGCCACGCGGTCGCAGCGCACAATGCCGCCAAAAATGTTGATGAGCACGGCTTTGACATCGCGGTCAGACGTGAGAATACGCATGGCATTCTTGACGCGCTCGACATTGGTGCCTCCGCCCACGTCGAGAAAGTTGGCCGGCGATGCCCCGGCGTGTTTGACGATGTCCATCGTGGCCATGGCCAGACCCGCGCCATTGACCATACAGCCGACTTCGCCGTCGAGTTTGATGTAGTTGAGCGCGAAATGTGAGGCTTCAACTTCGAGGGGATCTTCTTCATCCAGGTCGCGCAAGGCTTGGATCTCGGGATGGCGATACAGGGCGTTGTCGTCAAAGGTCATCTTGGCGTCCAAAGCCAATACATCGCCGCTTTTGGACACCACGAGGGGATTGATTTCTGCAAGCGAGCAGTCGGTTTCCCGATAGGCTTTGTACAGAGCGGTGATGCATGCGACCCCCCGTGTGAGTTGATCGCCTTCAAGACCGAGCCCAAGGGCGAGCCGCCGCGCCTGAAAGGGCTGGAGTTCCACGCCGGGATGGACGACTTCTTTGAGGATTTTTTTCGGGGTTGTCGCGGCAACTTCTTCAATGTCCATGCCGCCGGCGCGAGACGCCATAACGACCAGACGCGCGAGCGCGCGGTCGAGCACAATGCCCATGTACAATTCGCGGTCAATATCCGTGGCCTGTTCCACCCAAACGGATTTGACTTGCTGACCATCGGCACCCGTTTGCGGCGTGACGAGGCGCATGCCGAGGATTTCGGAGGCTGCCCGTTTGGCTTCGGCAGGGTCGGCTGCGAGTTTGATGCCCCCGCCTTTGCCGCGCCCCCCCGCGTGGATCTGCGCTTTGACGACCACTTGCCCGCCGAGATCTTTGGCTATGGTTTCGGCATCTTCGGGCGTGCGGGCAACCCCGCCTTGGGGCACGGGCACGCCAAAAGAGTTGAGGATTTCTTTGGCTTGATATTCGTGAATTTTCATCGTCAATTCCTCGTATTATCAAATTCCAATTTCCGTGTCAAACCGCGTATTTTTCCAGCGCGCCTCGATCAATTTCAATGCCCAATCCCGGGGCATCGGGCACGGGCACTGCGCCATCCACCGCCCGAATCGGATTGACCGCCAATTCTGTACGCAATCCATTTTCCGTCATATCGTATTCAAACAGGGATGGAATCGGATTGAGCACATCTGGCGCGTCCGGAAGGGTGGCTTGCCAGTGTACTGTGGCCGCCAGCCGAATGTGCCCGCCCCACATGTGCGGCAACACCCGCACGTAATTTGCACTCGCCATCGCCGCGATATGGCGACATTCGCTAAACCCACCTGCAATGCTGATATCGGGCTGCACAATGTCCAATGCCCGCTGCTGAATCAACTCGCGGAACGCCCGACGCCCGGCCAGGCCTTCCGCGCCCGCAATGCGTATGGGCACCGCGCGTTTCACCTCCAGATACCCGTGTACATCATCTGTTGGCAGGGGCTCTTCATACCAGAACAAATCATTGTGTGCGATCTTGTGGCCCACATCAATGGCCGTACCCACATCATATCCGCAATTGGCATCCACTGCAAACAACACATGGTCGCCAATGGCCTGCCGAACCGCAGTTACATTTTTGACATCATAAGCCGCGCCAAATCCAATCTTCATTTTTACCGCTGGAAAACCCATATCGACATACGCTTTTGCCTCATCGACAAGTGCCTGTGTCACATCGGGGCGATCTTTGCAAAATAACCCACTTGCATAAGCTGGAATCGCGTCTCTCACCTTCCCGCCCAACAATTGATACACCGGCATCTCAAGTGCCTTGCCCATCAAATCCCACAGCGCGATATCTATCCCACTGATCGCCCGCGGACTCACCCCATCATCAGACAACGCCTGCCAAATTGCACCATAATCAAATGGACTGCGCCCCACAAGACGCGCGTCAACAGCAGATCGCTGGACTTCTCCGGTCCCCTCACCCCAGCCGACCAAGCCATTGTCTGTGGCGATTTCTACGACCTGTGCCCTGCGGCTCGTGGACCACCCGCCCGAATTTGCGAACTTTTCCCCCAATGGATACCGCAAGTGATATGTCTTGACTTCAGTGATTTTCATAATGCCATCCTCATGTAGCCTTTTTGCTCAAGTTTTCGGTTTGACCAGCATATAATCCACGCCAACATGAGTATCGCGCCGATTTCAGCAGATAGATGCTGTCATCATTGTCCTTATCGTCAAAATCGTGCTCGCCAATGTGGTATGCTTCAAAATTTGCATTCCAGCCGCGAGTTTTGGACGATTCGGCATCGAAATCGCGTCTCACCATAAAAGCCTCTCCTGCTTGGATGCCAATTCGCTGTTTTCATATCCGCGGTCGCTGTTTGAAGTGTTGCGAAAAAAGTTCGCATGGGCGCGCAGTGCATCTTCCAATCGCGGAATAGCCAGTTTTTTCCAAAAATCTCTGTCAGCGTCTATGCCGATAAATTTTCTGTCGTGTAGGAGTGCCGCAACGCCGGTCGTCGCGCTCCCGCAAAACGGATCGAGAACCACATCGCCGGCATCGGTGGACGCGCGGACGATTCGCTCGAGCAATTGCAAGGGTTTTTGCGTCGGATGCTTGCCGTGAACTTTTTCCGCCTGCCCCGGCGTGTTGAAAGCCCATGCAGTCGTAGGAACGTCTCGCTCCTCTGAATACCCCCAAACGCTCCGCATTTGGCGATTGGCCTTTTTCAAAAAATCCCAATTGCCGCTTTCGCACCGCATTTCCCGGTAGTGAAACGTGTGTTTGGCGGCTTTGGTTTTTCGCGCCCAAATCAGGGTTTCGTGACTCGCGGCAAACATCCGGCACGCGAGATGGGGCGCGGCATTGGGCTTGTACCAGCAAATTTCGTTCAGCAGATGCCACCCCTCGACCTGCAAGGCAAAGCCACACGCATAAATGGAGTGATAGGTTCCCGAGACCCACAGCGTGCCATGGGGTTTTAACACGCGACGGCAAGCCGCAATCCACGCTTTGTGAAAAGCGAAATCCGCCTCAACGCCGCGGCTTCTATCCCACGCGCCTTTATTCACTGAGACGCGCTTGCCCGCGTGGACAGACATCCCGTCATTTGACAACCCATAAGGCGGATCCGCGAAAATCATATCCGCGCTTTCTTCTGGCATTTCGCCCAAAACCTCCATTGCATCGCCGTGATACAGGTGGACGCGGATCCGTGAGAAAACCGGGTCTCTCATCCCCGCCTGCCGATCGGCGGGCAGGTGCTTGGATTGCGTCGCGCGCATTGTCGTCTCCTTAAACCAAGTGGTTTTTTAATCCAAAGCATGATAAATACAAAAGCGTACGTGTCAACAAGTAACGCGTACGCTTTTGCGTTTTTTCTGTTTTGAGGAATTATTGCACAAACAGATCGTCCAGTGTGACGGGCGTAATCGCGCCGAGGGTGCTCAAGCTGTTGAGATCAAATTTGGAGGTATCGCCCATGATGGAGATGAGTTTGGGGCGATTGGCAATGTGATGCTTGTGGAAATCGAGCATGAGCGGCATGTCGGCCCGGCGGATGTGATCAAATCGCTCTTTTCGCGGGTCGGGCGTTTGGTTGCGGCGTTCCCAAATACGCAACACCCCGGGCAGGTCGCGGAATTTGATTTTGGCGACGCGATATCGGTTGATCACAGACTTCTTGGCTTCGTCAAAACGCTCGGGCGATTCGGGCAAGTCGTCGATCAGATCGACCAGCGCGGCCACGGCTTCGGGGGTTTTGTCGGCTTGGCAGCCAATGTAGCCCCACATGACGTTTTGATCGTTGCTGCGACTGCCGAGATCATACCGCGCAAACGTGGCGTAGGCCAGCGCGCGGGCCTCGCGCAATTCCTGAAAGACAATGCCGGACATGCCCCCGGCAAAGTAATCGTTGTAGAGATCAATGGCCGGGCGGAGGGACGCGTCGAACGCAACATCGCCAAATTCGACAAAGACTTGCGACTGGGCAGTCTCTTTGTGAAAGAATCGGATTTCGGTTTTGCCCGGCATTCGAGTCATGAGATGTTCATAAGCGGAGGGCGTTTTCAGGTCGCCTTCCATGGCGAAGTGCGTTTTAACTGCGGCGAGGACTTCGTAGAGCGGTTTGGATCCCGCGTAGACCAGGGTGTGTTCGTACGCAGGCAGGCTGGATATCAGCCCGTGGAGTTCGGCAACCGAGAGTTTTTGCAGGGCGTCGGACGAGATGCGGCGTTTGTACCTCGAGTTGTCGCCGTAGCGGTTGTAGAAACGCAGGGCATTGCGAAGCGCGCGGGGGTCTTTTTTTTCGTCTTCGCGTCGCGCGAGGGCGATTTTGACGTGTTCATCGAGCGTGGCTTGGTCCGCGGTCGGGTTCTGGATATAGTTCACCATCAGCAACAGAGATGCCTCAAAATTTTCATCCAGACCAGAAATGCGGATGTTGGTTTCGTTGTCTGCCACGCCAATGCTGAAGTCCGTCCCCAGTTTGTACCATTCTTTTTTTAGCGCGTCGGCCGACAGGTCGCCCGCGCCAGACTTGTCCATGAGCGCGCTGGCCGTGCCGAGTCGGTTGTCTTGATACGTACCTATATCCACGCTGAGCGCGAACGCGAAGAGGTCGTTGACCGGATTTTTTACATAGTAGAGTTTGACGCCGTCCCGCACGCGCGCGATGGTGTAGTCTCGATCAGCGACAAATACCGGAGAAAGTTCATCCGCAGACAGAGCCAACACCTCTTTTGCAAATTCGGATTGCCGCGTGGGATCAATGTCGATTTTGTCGATTTGGGGCTTTTCGATTTTGGGAAGTTCGTGTTGCTCGTCAATGCGATAGCCCGCGACATAGTGCTCGCCAAAATAGTGATTGGCCACGCGCGCGATATCTTCTCGGCTGATCATTTCCATGCGGGCAATTTCGGCAACCGCGCGGTCCCACTCGGACAAGGATAGGAACGCCTCGGTCATCTGTCTGACGCGGCTACGGTTGGATTCCAACCCCTGTTTTTGCGTCTTTTTGAAATCTGTGACAATGGCGGAAAGCAGGCTTTCATCAAATTCGCCGCGTTTGATCATGTCAATCTGATCCCTCAGAAGTTGCTCGACCTCGGCGAGTGTTTGATCCTTTTTGGGAATGCCCCACAGATATTGAGCACCGTAGTCGTTGTGCAAGTAGGGATAGCTGCCGGCATTTCTGACTTTTTGCTGTTGCACGAGATTGAGGTTGATGAGGCCCGCCGTGCGATTGTCCAAGATCATATCGATCAGTTTCAGGGCTTCGGCGTCGCGGTGGTTGCGGTGGTTGGTGCGAAAGGCCAAGAGGACGTATTCTTCGCCCTGAAATTTGACCGTAACGCGCTCAACGCCTTGCGGGGGGGGATCTTCCCAAGGGTTGAGCACGGGAATGTCTTTGGCTTTCCACGCTGAGAAATGTTCGTCAATGAGTTGAATCGTCGCGTCGATGTCGATGTCGCCAGAAATACAAATCGCCATGTTGTTGGGCACGTAATAAGTGTCGTAAAACTGGTACATATTTTTGAGCGAGGGATTTTTGAGGTGCTCGACCTCGCCGATGGTGGTTTGCTGCCCGTAGGGGTGATTTTTGTACAGGCGTTTGTTGACCGCTTGGCTGATGAGCCGCCCTTTGTTGTCCAAGGTGCGGTTCTTTTCCTCATAGACGACTTCGAGTTCGGGTTGAAACAGGCGAAACACGGGATTTTGAAACCGCTCCGATTCAATTTTTGCCCAGTGTTTGAGATAGTTGACGGGCAACCCCACTTTGTACACGGTTTCTTCGTGCCAGGTGTGCGCGTTCAGGCCGCTTTCGCCCATCGCTTTGTAGAGTTTGTCGAGTTCGTTGGGGATGGCGTATTGCGCGGCCAATTGAGACGCTTTGTTGATCTCCGCGTAAATGGCCTTGCGTTTCTCCGAATCGGTTTCGCTGAAGTGTTCTTCGTAGAGCGCGACGATCCGATCAATGTGTTTTTTTTCTTTTTTGTAATTTAGTGTCCCGATGTTTTGCGTGCCCTTAAAAAGCATGTGTTCCAAATAGTGCGCCAGGCCCGTGGATTCGGCGGGGTCGTGTTTGCTGCCCGCGCGCACGGCAATTTCCGCGTAAAAACGCGGTTCTTCGCGGTTTTCCGTGAGATAAACCGCGAGGCCGTTGTCGAGTTTGTAGATGTGTACGTCCATGGGATCGTCGGGGTTGGGCGCGTTGACGCGCGCGAACCCCGCGAACACGGGTGAGGCGAGCAGTGCAAGGGCGAGCACGTGAATGGCGAATACGCTGTGCATGATACACTCCTTTGAGATGGGTTTGGGCCGCAGATACGGGGATGCGGGTTCAAGGGAATATCTATTTTGTGATGCTGCTGAAAGGATAGAGGTTTCAGCGACAAAATATACGATGTTTTAGGGCTATGCTCAATCGTTTACACAGTCTTCAGGGCGAATTTGATCGAGGCGTTGGATCACATCTTTGGGCTGGATGCGCGTTTTAAAAAAGAAGACATGCCCGGGCACATCCCTGAAATCTTCTTCCCGAACATTGAGGTCGCGGGAGACCGCGACGACGAGGTCATCGCGCCTGGCGCGGCGGAGTTTGTCGAGCTTGCGCCTCAGATAATCGGGGTGCCAGAAACCGACGATTTCGAGCAATGCCGTGCGACCGTCGGGATGGCGAAACGCGAAGTCGGGTATGAAGACCGTGTATTTGAGGTTCACGATTTCGGTTTCGCGTTCGAGTTCCCAGTCGGTTTTGGCCTTTTCAAATCGCGCGGCAAAGGTTTCTTCGAGCAGAGAATCGTACACAGTCTGGTCTTTGTAATGCGAAAACAAATTGTGGGTGTCGTCGAGGACAAAGTCGCCTTCGCGCCCGTCTTTGAGTTTGACCGTAGCTTCCATTTTCCAGCGGGTACACAAGAGCAACGCGGGCAGGAAAACAGCCATCTGAATGCCGTATTTTTGCGAGAGGCGAAACAGGCTTACGGGGCCGTCAAGGACAATTTCGTATCCCGCGTCTCGGTCGCCCCGGATATCGTGGATCAGGCGATAAAATTTGATGAATTTGAAGAGCTGTTTGTAGCGCACGGGCAAGTTGCGATGCACCGAGAGTCGTATGCGCGTGCAGCGATAGAACATGGCCTGGGCGAGCGCGACATTGTAGCGGTTGAGCAACCACGCGGGATCCGGGGCATCAAAGTGGTCGAGATAGTGGTTGCCGGGCAGGTCCGCGTAGAGGCTGTGCGCGATATTTTCAGCAGACGTCTGATATTTGAGTGCAACTCGGTCGAGAATATGCGCGCGCGTGACCGGATAGAGGAGGTCGGGTTCGCGCACAATGGGGTGATTTTCTCGGCTAAGGCCAAAGACCCGCGCGCGAATTTCTTCGGGTTCGGCGATGCTGTCAATGCGAAACTCACAACGGTCGTCTTCGAGCAATTTGGCCAGGCCGCGCTGAACGCGATAGTCCGTTGCCTCAGCCGCGCGCGCATCCAACGCGCTGTGCAATTCACCGCGCGATTTGCCCTGGTGATCGGTAAAAATGCTGATCATGTCCTCTGCCAAAGCAATGATGTTGGGTACTGTCGCGTCCACATAGCGCGGCTCGAGGTACGGCCCGCGCCGGCGAACGAGCAAGAGGTCGGAAGTGAGCATGGGAAAGACGTAAGATGTGAGAGGATCTATCAGCGGTCAGCAGTCCATGTAGGGACAACCCTTGTGGTTGCCCGATCATCATTTCAAGATACAAGACGTAGGGACGTGGCCCCTGTGTTCGCCCAAAGATAGACATCGGGATTTACCCGTTTAGATTGAGTACGACAGAGGTGGAACCCCAGTTGTAAACGGTGAGATAATAGGCGATGACGTAGGTTCGGACATTATTCCACATTATAGGCGTGTGCGTCGTCAAGGTCGAGGAGATCAAACCAAGTGGTGATATCCGCGCGACCAGGGGCCACCCGGTCAAGCGTTGTGTTGAAAATCTCAAGTTGTTGTTCGCCTTCGGGTCCCTTTTGAGAGAGGGCGGCGTTCAAGCGCGAGATTTCAGCCGAGGTGCGGTCCGTGTGTTCGAGAACCCAATCGCCGAGTTCTATGTCATTGACATGGTGATACGCGGCATTCTGGAAATTTTCAGCGGATATGTCGAGAAAGTCGAGAATGACCTCGTCAATGGGGCAGTTGTAGATGTAGTCGTTGAGTTTGCCACTTCTTGCAGCGCGCGCTTTGTCGCCCATGCGCGCCGCGCCGTAAATGCCGGCGACATCGCGATTATAGGGCGTGCGCGGGGGGCGTTGGGTAAGATCGGTCTCCCGGAAACAACCCCAGTCGTCGAGTTCCATGGATTGGAGCATGGTTTTTACCTTGTCGGGATCCGCGTTGTATTTTTCAAGGCGATCTTTTAAGCGTTGACGGCTCGCCTCGTCAAAGGGTTCCCATGTGAGGAGGTCGTTATTGTACGCTTGGATTTCACTTTCAGTTTTGGGGGCGGTTTCGCGCAGCCAATCGCAGAGTTCCGCGTCGTTCATGCCCTGCGCGGCATCGGCAAATTCATCGTGCGTGAGCCCGAGAAATGCAAGCACTCTTTTGTCCAAGCCCGAGTTCTCGCCATACAGGTGTTCGCCAATGGTTCCAGCCTTGTGCGCCCGCGCTTTGTCTGTCAGACGCGCAAGTGCCACAATGCCGAGCATTGAGGTGTTGGTCGGTCGGCGAGGCGGTTGTTTGGTGAGGTCCATAATATGCCTTTCTATTTGGGGTTGGGTCTGGATTTGGGTTTGGGTTGAAGCGATCTACCGTCCCCATACCACAATCATTGCTTTCAGAACAGCGTCTCGAATTTCCTCCCGCAGTAATGCTTTGGAAACGACATCCACCTTGCGATGAAGCTTTGTCGCCCACAAATCCCGACCCTGATCAGACCGAATGGGCTTGCCTCATCATCAAAACCTATCGAGACATCTTACAGTACACGACAAAAACAGACGTACACGCGCCACCCCCAACGACGCTTGTCGGTCACCTCTCTTTGCGCGCGTCTGCCGCATCTGCCTTTCCCTCTCGCGGAGTAGAAATATAGCCTTGTATTGTCTCAATTGCAACTCAAGTTGACAATCGAGTCCAAGTGCCTATTATGTATCAAGACACCACCGAGTCATCCGCGGCTGGGTCACTTGTAGAAGGTGCGTGTCGAGAGATGTGCCTCGTTTTTGTCTGTACCTGCTGAACAGCGTGTTCACATCTCGGGGGATAAGTTGAACATTGTGGGGCAAAGATTTGCTGAGTTTCAACACGTAAGCATCTATAAATAAATAGGTTGCAGGATTCATAAGCAACGGCATTGAATTTGCCTAATGTCCTAAAAAACAGCATCGAGGAGATCAAAAATGAATGGCTTTGTCAAACAAAGAGGCCGGATTGCGGGCGTGGCCGATGTGGATATGCCCCGAGAAAAACTCGAGCGTTTGGGGCCCGAGGCATTGCGCGATGAGGAATTGCTGGCTATTTTGCTGCGAACGGGATACGAAGGCCGAAACGTGCTGGAAATTTCCCGCGAGATATTCAGACGGTTTTCGGTTGACAAACTCGTGGAAATGGACCTGAAAGACCTCACGACAATCAAGGGCATCGGACGGGCAAAAGCCGCGGGTCTGATTGCGGGATTTGAACTGGCAAAACGAGGGCTTAATCAGGGCCTTGGGATCGCGCCTTCAATTACCAGTCCAGCCGATGTTGTCGGGCTGCTCACCGATATCAAAGATCGGCGCAAGGAACATTTTGTCGCCCTTTTTCTCAATGCGCGCAATCAGGTGATATGCCGCGAAGATGTATCCATCGGCTCGCTCAACGCCTCTCTCGTGCATCCCCGAGAAGTATTTGCACCCGCCGTGGGGTCATCTGCCGCAAGTGTGATTTTGGCGCACAACCATCCCAGCGGGGATGTCACCCCGAGCCGAGAAGACATTGAACTCACGCGCCGCATGGTGCAGGCCGGCGAGATCATGGGAATTGAGATCTTGGACCACCTGATTGTGGGATCAGAGCGGTTCTTGAGCATGAAAGAAGCCAATGTCTTTTAGCGATCAGACATTCGGCCCTTCGGCAGGCTCAGGAACAATCGAAGTACGCCTACTGAACTTGTCGAAGTTTTGAGAGAAAAGTTATCCGAGATCAAACAGAAGGGTATGTCGTGTCATTGAGGGATGGTCATGAACCGCAAATACAAGGATGAAACCTGGGATCTTAGAAAAGCGAATACAAAAGAATCCACGCATTGTTTTCACAATTATCCCGCGATGATGATTCCGCAAATTGCGAGAAAACTTTTGGATCGGTATGGCATTGAAGGCGGGTGGCTGCTCGACCCCTATTGCGGCACGGGCACATCCTTGGTCCTGGATTATGGGTTTTCCAAAGACGTTTGACCGCTGAAAGCTTATTATGAGCCGAATATTGACATTGACAACGGATTTTGGTCTCTCGGATGGCTATGTCGCTGCGATGAAGGGCGCGGTGCTCACCTGTCTGCCAGAAGCCCAAATTGTAGATATTACCCATCAAGTGCCGCCCCAGGATATTGCGGCGGGCACCTTTGCCATGTATTGTGCATGCCGTTTTTTTCCACAGGGCAGCATCCACGTTGGCGTGATTGATCCCGGGGTGGGCAGCGACCGCAGGGGCATTGTCGTTGAAACAGAGCAATTTTTTTATGTCGGCCCGGATAATGGCCTGTTTTCAGCTGTTTACGAGCGCGAAGTCGTGCGGCGCATTGTGGCGATTGAAAATCCGGCATTGATGCGCCCCGTGGTCAGTTCGACATTTCACGGACGAGATGTATTTGCGCCGGTGGGCGCGCATTTGCTCAGGGGCGCGTCGTGTGACGAGGTGGGGACAGAAATTGGAGACCCGGTCACATGCGAATTGTGGAGCGTTGAAGAAGATGCCGATGCGATCAGGGGTCAGGTGGTATGCGTCGACCATTTTGGCAATGCCATTTCAATGATTGCGCGGTCGCAAATAAATAAAAAATATCCCCAGGGAAATTTTGAGATCGTTGCAGGCAAGACCTGTTTTGATCGGATATCCCAAACTTATGCCCATGTCCAGGTGGCAGACGCACTGGCACTTTACGGCAGTTTGGACACATTGGAAATCGCGGTTCGCGGAGGCAGTGCAGGCCGGGTGCTCGGTATCAAACGCGGGGATGAGATTCGCGTTCAAGGCAAGAGAGACAGCAGTTGAGAGACGCGATCGATTTCGCAATCGGGTCGCTCAATTGGGCTTTGTGGCTTTTTGTGTTTCTGTCGCCCATGGCGCAGGTGTACAGTGGTCATACCCATGGTGTTGGCCGCGGCAATTTCGTCGGTGAGTTTGTCGCCCACACACAGAATTTGCGCGTGGGACAGCGCGAGTGTTTTTGCTGCCCGCGCCAAAGATATACCCTTATCACTGCCATCTCGGTTGTCGTGTAAAATGAGCGTGTTGTCAACTTCGCCAAAATAATCGCACAAGCCGAGAAGGCGAATTTTTTTTCCCTGCCGCTCGGGATGTCCAGCCGTGACAAGGGCGAGTGCATAACCGCGTTGGACAAGGGTCGCGAGGGTAGAGGGCACATCGGGAAACAGCGCGATGGTTTCTACATCGCGGGAATTGTACGCATCGAGTGCCCGTTTGGCGATGTCGGGCGGAAGATGGTATTGCGTGCCGATCTCGCGAATAGCCCCTGAAGACCCATGCGTTTGGGACAGACACACCTGCTGCTGACACACGGCCTCAATTGAGAGATCGGGATGTGCGGCAGCGAGGACTTGAGCGGCTCTGCGCTGAGCCGGTTGCGTGAGTTGGCCTGTGCAGTCAAATAGGGTGTCGTCGAGATCAAAAATAATGCCTCTAATTTTTTCGGTCATGATAATAAACCTGCGAATCAGCGCACGGGCACACGCCGTAGGCATGGCAATAGCCAACCCAGGGCGTAGCCACACCCGACAACGAGCCGAGCGAATAATCTACGCAACGAGGTACAAATGCAGGGGACTGACAACTTGGAGGCAGTGCGGGATATCCCGCTTGCGTCTCGCGTCTTGCCGGTGGGGAGTGGTTGGGTGGGCTGACCACTGACCGCTAATCCAAGCCCCAATAGTCGGGCACGCTCAGCCCGCAGAAAATGCGACATATCGCATCCGCGACTTTGGCCGGGTCATGGCTGATAAAATCGCCCACCCCGCGCGCGGTGGCATCGGGATGAAATTCCTCTACAAAGTCCGCGCGAGTCCATGCCCCCATGGCGTCGAGCGTTTCTGAATCGCATTCAACGAGGATTTTGCCATCTCTTTTGTACTGCTTGAGCAGGGGGCGCCAGGCGTGGCTTTTAGGCGTTTGGAAAACGCGAGGATCCTGCACCAGCACGTGATCGACCATGCCGCGACACCGATCTTCGGGAACGTGATTGAGGATGGTTTTGAGGTGGTCAGAAGCCCTAAAATGATCGGTCTGCCCGGGTTGGGTGACGATATTGCAAACATAGATGGTTTTGCCCTGGGTGCGATCTATCAGTGCTCGCTGAATGTCCGGCACGAGGAGATTGGTGATCACACTGGTAAACAAACTGCCCGGCCCAATGACCGCGACATCGGCGTCTGCAATAGCCTGCAAGGCCCCGCGCGGCGCGCTCGCCCGATTGCGTTCCAACTTCACGTCGCGCCCGTCGCGCGCGCGCACCTCAACCTGTCCCGTTTCGAGATCCACCGCGCGCGAGAGCGCGCTGCCTTTGCGATTGAGTTCTCGCAAGAGCGCGTCGTTGGAAACGAGATACGCCCGCTCGAGTGGCGGCTTGCCGGGCTTTCTGACCATCCATTCGGTATAGCGGTGTTCGCCGTTTACCAGTTTGGCACAAATATCGACATTGTCGTTGCTGGCCGGGAAAACCGCGCCCTGCACATGCAGCATGTCGCTGGCTGTTTTTATTGCCGCGTGAAAATCCCCGAGTTGCTGCGTCAGTGCGGCGACCAAGAAATTGCCAATATGGTCGTTCTTAAAAATACCGGATTCATGTTCGCTGTTGGGAAAGCGGTGCTGAAACACATTGAAAAGTCCCCGCGATATTCGTTCTGGATCCGCGAGTGCCGTGAGGGCATTGCGAATGTCGCCGGGAGGCTGCACCCCCAAATTCCAGCGGATGCGCCCCGAGGAAGCACCGGTATCGGTCACGGCAACGACAGCCGTTGGATGACGGGTATAGGGCCGCAACCCGCGCAAAACCGTGGGCAACCCGGTTCCGCCGCCGATAACGGCCACCTTGAATTGATCGGGCGTTTTGCCGAGCCGCGACAAGTGCAACAACGTAGAGAGTTGGGCGAGGTATTTGATTTCATAGTCGGGGCGGTCCCCTAAAGCGGGTGTCTCGCGGGAAAATCTTCCGCGCCGCAACCACACTGTGGTGAGATTCTGGCGATTGCCCGCGCGGATTTCATCGTGCGTGCGGTCGCCCACAACGACGAGTTGGTCGGGAGACAAGTTGTGGCTTTCCAGGAGTTCCGAAAACCAATAGGCGTGTGCGGGGGGGCCTTCGTTGATGATGCGATCAAAATACGGGGCGATGCCCAGGCGGTCAATTTTGTTGCGCTGACGACGCGATCTGCCCAGCGTGACCAAAAACAGTTTGTAGCCCGAGGCGCGCAATTCTCGCAGGGTTTGTAAGACATCCGGATAGGGCTGAATGTCTTCGACTTCTTCGGCATTGTAAACGCGCTCCATTTCAGCTACGAGGGCTTCGACCGGCTCGGCTTCCGGGTCGGTATTTTGTTTGTCGAGAAAACGACGCACCTGATCGGGTTTGTCCTTAAAGACTGCTTTGGCGATATCGAAAAAGGCAAAATAATAAGGCGAAGAGGAATAATAAGGACCGTGTTTGTGCTCAAGCGTATTGATGCGTTGGAGGGCGTAGGCCCGAGAGGCAAAAAAGCCGTTTGAAAAGAGCAAGGCAGCCACGCGCTTGCGCGCGGCATGTACAACGGGCGTCAGGTCAAAAAGGGTGCCGTCAAAATCGAACACGACAGCCCGGACATTTTCAAGAGACACGGCAAATCTCCGCGTGAGTGTGAGACTCCTTTCCAAAATGAAAAAAGAGAGAGAAAGGCGTTCTGAACTGGGAGGTTGGAATCCGCAAAGGGGAGGGCGGGACTGAAGCGACTCGCAAAGCCAATCTGACCCTGAATGACATAACCGGGAAGGGGATGAGTCAAAGTCGTAGCCTAAAATACAAAAAAAGCAACAACCGGAAAGGAGAAAGATCGTGCGCGCAGCGAGGAAAATTTGGAAAGCAGCACTCAATTTTGTCTATCCATCATCCTGTTTGATTTGCAAAGCACCTCTGCCCGACCTGCCGGGGTTATGTGATTCGTGTGAGAGCGATCTCGAGATTTGGGATTCGGAATTACACCGCGCGAGTTTGGAATATCAATTTGATCAAACGGTTATTCTATATCAATTTAACGACTGTGTCCGGTCATTGATTCACGCGCTCAAATACCGGGGCAAAACCCTTCCTGGGCAGTTATTCGGAAAGGCTTTGGGACAGCGGATCGCGACCGTGGTTGAACCGCACACCGCGATTGTCCCCGTGCCCCTCCATGCTGCAAAAAAAAGAGCGCGCGGGTATAATCAGAGTGAAGTGATCGCACGGGCCGCAGGACGAGTACTGGATCTGCCGGTGATTGCAAACGCCCTGAATAGGGTGAGGGCAACCCCGACGCAGACGCGCTTGGGCGTTCTTGAACGCCAACACAATGTCATGGGGGCATTTCGAGTACGCAAACCCGCGTCCATTGACGCGCGAAACGTGTTCCTAATTGACGACGTCATCACCACAGGTGCGACGCTCAATGAATGTGTTTTGGCACTGCGGTCTGCGGGCGCGCAACGCGTGTCTGTGGGGGCTGTTGCCAGCCCGCCAGTAGACGCGGATGATCTGTCTCAAGACGTGGATCAATCAGGGGATTGACGCCCGTTTTAGATGGATTGCGCGCGCCCCTGCGAATGGATAACAGGCTTGACAGGTACGCTGCAATTTTTTAGACTTTATGGCTCTGAAAATCTCGCGAGACTCGGGCAATTGTGCTCATCGAGGATTGTGCAAAAGGAGCTTTTATGTCTATAAAACGCGTTGGTATCCTGACGGGAGGCGGCGATTGCCCAGGTCTTAACGCGGTCATCCGCGCGGTTGTGCGCAAAGGCATTGCAACTTACGGTTACGAAGTGGTAGGCGTGCAGGAAGGATGGCGAGGAATGATTGAAGGCAAGTCATTTCCACTGGATTTGAACGCTGTTTCGGGGATTTTGCCGCGCGGTGGAACGATTTTGGGATCGTCGCGGACAAATCCGTACCAAGACGGCGCAGATGGCGGCGCGATCATTCGAGCGGGTATGGTGAAAATGGCCCTGGACGCGCTGATCGCCATTGGAGGCGATGACACGCTCGGGGTGGCCCATCGCCTCACAGAACAGGGTATCATGGTGGTCGGCGTGCCCAAAACCATCGACAATGATCTAGAGGGCACCGATCAGACCTTTGGTTTTGACACGGCCATTAACATCGTGATGGAAGCGATTGATCGGCTGCACACAACCGCGGAATCTCACAACCGCGTGATGGTCGTCGAAGTCATGGGCCGCCATGCCGGCTGGATTGCCGTGGAAGCGGGCATTGCCGGGGGGGCCGATGTGATCCTGATCCCAGAAGTGCCATTTGATTTGGATGACGTGTGCGATACCATCAGAAAACGCCATGCGCGCGGCAAGACCTTCAGCATCGTGGTGGTCGCTGAAGGCGCCAAGCTCGACGATGACAGTATGGTATTGCAGTCGGGCGAAAAAGACGCGTTTGGGCATGTGCGCCTGGGCGGCATTGGCAATTTGCTGAGCGATAAAATTGAGCAACGAACGGGATATGAAAGCCGCGCAACCGTGCTGGGGCACATCCAGCGCGGGGGCAGCCCTTCGGCGTATGACCGCGTGCTGGGCACGCGATTTGGGATCGCGGCAATTGACCTGGTGCGCCAAGGCTATTTTGGCAAAATGGTGGCACTGCGCGGGCAAAATATCGTCGCGATCGATTTGAAAGAAGCCGTGTCGAAATTGCGTACCGTGGATATGGGACTTTACGACATTGCCAAAGTATTTTTTGGATAAACACGCCGATGGGCTGTGCTAACTTCTGGAGGAAATTATGACGGGATTGAAAGTAGGCATCAACGGATTCGGACGGATTGGGCGGTTGGTATTTCGCGCGGCTGTGGCACGGGGGATCGATGTGGTGGCTGTCAACGATTTGACCGATGCCGCGAGTCTGGCGCATTTGCTCAAATACGATTCCACGCACGGGCGGTATCCCGGGCAGGTTGCGTTGCAAGGCGGTCCGTCATCTAGCGACGCGTTCGTGGTGGATGGCAAAGAGGTGGCTGTTTTGTCCGAACGCGATCCTGCCCAATTGCCCTGGAAGTCATTGAAGGTAGATGTGGTGGTCGAATCCACGGGCTTTTTTTCCGATAGAGATGCCGCCAGTGCCCATCTGGGAAAAAATGGCGCGCAAAAAGTGATCATTTCCGCACCCGCCAAAGGGGATTTGCCCACGGTGGTGATGGGGATTAACGACAATGTGTTGACAAAAAACGATACGGTCATCTCCAATGCCTCGTGTACGACCAATTGTTTGGCCCCTATGGTCAGTGTGTTGCACGCATCTTTTGGTGTTGCACACGGCCTGATGACCACCATTCATGCTTACACGGGCGATCAGCGTCTCATCGACGCGCCCCATTCGGACCTGCGCCGAGCGCGGTCTGCCGCCTTGTCCATGATTCCCACCACAACAGGTGCTGCCAGTGCCGTGGGATTGGTCATTCCCGAACTCAATGGCAAACTCGACGGCATGGCCGTGCGCGTGCCAACGCCAGATGGTTCGTTTACCGATTTTGTCGCGGTACTCAAAAAGGAGGTCACCGCAGAAGAGGTCAACCACGCGTTTAAGTCTGCCGCACAGGGGCGTTTGAAAGGCATTTTGGAATATACCGAAGACCCCATTGTGTCTGCCGACGTTGTGGGCAATGCCCATTCTTGCATCTTCGATTCGCTGATCACAACCGCGATGGCCGGCAACATGGTGAAGGTGTGCGGATGGTACGACAATGAGTGGGGCTATTCAAATCGCTGCGTGGACCTGATCGCAAAACTGGCAGAGATGTGAAAACAACCGCGGGTCAGGGGTCATAAGAGAACACAACGCTTGACCTTACCGCTTTTATTTTTTACTTAGATAATGGGAACAGGCCAAAAAAAAGAAAGAGGAGACGCCTCATGAACAATATGATTGACCTTAAGGAGTACCGGGAATCACTGGCAACTGATGCGGAGTGGGCACACACAAAGCTTGATGAGGCTACCGCTCCCAATGTACGGGCGTATTGGATGGAGGTGATGAAAAAGTGGATCATCGTCGATCATGCACTGGAAACAGTGATCGAGGCTGCGGCCTGGGTTGATGCCTTAAAAGAATGCCGCGCAATAGAGTCCGATGACAAGCGCGGAGATACTCCGCCATCCTCAACGAAATGACAGCTAACTCAGCAGAGATGTGAAAACAATCGCGAGGCAGGGCGACAGATGGACAGGAACAGAAGAACACAACACTTAACCTTCACACTTTTACTTGGAGCGGACTAAATGCCATTTGAATTTGAAGACCTTGCGGACCTCTACGACCAGCACCTCAAACGCAACCCGAAAGCCTACGAAGCTCTGCCCGACATTCTTGCTGAAGCTGAAGAATTGTATGCACAGGAAAAGTTGAAATCAAACCCTAAAATAGACATTGGTCAATCATGGCGTTCTTGGAGCGGCAAAAATTTTGAAAAGCTCTTGTTTCACATCCTCTTTAGGTTTATTGACGGGGCAGGACTCCCGCTTAAGTTGGTTCGAGGCTCAATACTTGTATCCCAACAAAAAGACGCAGTACTCGACAGAGTTAAGCGCAATATTTTAGTCGATTTCGGCATTCATGGATGCTTCCTACCAGATGCTGATATTGTCGTATATTATCCTTCCGATGCCTCCGTAAAAGCCATCATTTCCTGTAAAACATCGCTACGAGAGCGCATTGCTCAGACGGGATATTGGAAGTTGAGGTTGCGCGCCTCCCCTACGACGCGACACATCAAAGCGTTCTTTGTTACCCCTGATAAAGATGGAACTCTCATAAGTGATAAACCCAATAAGAGTAAAACCATTGTGCTTTACGAACTAGATGCCGCATACGTTCTGCGTAAGGATTTGGTCGAACAGCACAATCTCCGAAAACTCGAACGGATTAAAGAAGACCTACAATAGTTTATCGCATAGAAACCGCTTTGAGAAGGAGGCTAATTCATGTCCCCTAATGAGATTCTCGAATGGTTTAACCAGACACCTATTGATAAAGCCTGGTCGTTCAACGGATGCAAGCCTTCAGACACCGGGAAATGGACGCATGGGTACCACCGTTATCCCGCTAAGTTTATCCCACAGTTAGTAGAGCACTTAATGGATTGCTACGTAGCCAACAGCACAGCGAGTATAAATGATCCTTTCATGGGATCAGGAACGACGATTGTTAGCGCGATATCGAGAGGTTTTCAAGCCAGCGGTACAGATATCAATAAAGTCGCCCATTTGGTAACCAAAGCGAAAGCAACGCCTATTAGACCAGACTATCTGAAAAAAAAAGTGAAAAATCTTCTGTCGAGAATTTGTGATTTCCAGGACGAAAAGCAAGGTTGCCTTTTCCCCAAAAGCCAAATACACCCCCAAATTCCAGAAAAACACTTAGAACGAATTGACTACTGGTTCACAGAGGAAGTGCGGGACGAACTGGGCAAAATCCTAGCCTTAATTCTCGATGAAACGGACTCTGCTGTTCAATCCTTTCTTCTTGTTGCATTCAGTAATGTGCTCAAGACGTGTTCAATTTGGAGCCAGAGCAGTACGAAACCAACAAGAGATATGAAGAAGCGGCCTACTCCTCCCTATGATGCGATTAAAAGGCATCTGTCAAAAATGCTAAAAGGAAATGCGTATTTCTACGAGGTGGTTCCATCTCCCGTCAAAGAAAATCAAAAGAGCTATCTCAACATCCAAATAGGTTCAGCCAAAACACAACCTGTCCCCGATGACAGCGTTGATTTAATTGTCAGTTCAAGCCCTTATGTGACAAGTTACGAATATGCAGACCTCCATCAACTTTCAACACTCTGGCTAGATTTAGCAGATGACCTTAAGGAGTACAAGAAACAGTTTATCGGAACGTCCTATAAACAGTACGAAGCCAAGTCCCTATCAAGTCAAATTGCTTCCGACATTGTCGATGGGATGGTATCCAAGAGCAAAAAAAAGGCAAAAGAAATTGAAGCCTTTTTTATAGACATGCAGGAGGTTTTTAACGAGAGTTTTAGAATCCTGAAACCGGGGGGCAGATGTTGCTATGTCATCGGGAATACGAAGCTAAAGGGCGTTGCTATACTTAACGCTGAAGCATTTGCTGAATCCTTGCAATACTCGGGCTTTAAACTCAACAGGCTCATAAAGCGGGAAATCCCGTTCAAGATACTCCCGCAGAAACGCGATGAAAAAACGGGTCGCTTTGCGAGTAAGGACAAGGCAGACTCAGAAGCGTATCCAACGGAATATATTGTCATCGGATTAAAGGAGTAGCACCATGCAGTTTGAAGATATAAAAAATATGTACAGGCAGACGCTGGTGATGGAGGGGGCGGAAGCCTACAAATCGGTTTCTCAACTTTTACGGGATGCCAAAGAGCGTCATAAACAGGATTTTTTGGAAGCCAAACCTGAAGGCGATCATGAACAGAGTTGGCGCGCTTTTAAGGGAAAAAACTTTGAAAAGCTGATCCAACATATTATCACCGATTCCATTGAAGCCCTCGGCATGAAGGTGGTTAATGGCAATCAATTAGAGCGAAGTAAAAACCTGTCGCTAGAACTAACGCGAGTTAAACGAAATTTGGCAATTGATTTCAACGAATTTGGGTTACATCTCCCCGATGTTGATATTGTCGTTTACAATCCCAAAAATCGGAGCGTAATCGCTCTCATCTCAATCAAAGTTACGTTGTGAGAACGGATTGCCCAGACAGGCTATTGGAAGCTCAAACTTCTGGCAGATGAGTTCACAGAACACATCAAGGTCTATTTTATCACCCCTGACGAAGATGGAACCTTGACGCGTAAATTTCCTGCAAAAAAAGGAAGAGCTATTGTAGAGATTGACCTTGATGGCACTTATGTGCTAACAGAGGCAGATATCGAGGAAAGCGACAAGGTCAAACTGTTTGAGCATTTCATTGAGGACTTCAAGCAACTTATCTGAGAAATTCCAGTAGCTCTATGAAAATTGCAAACACTTAAAAAAAAAGGAAGATAACAAGCCATGTGTCATGACAATGAACAAATCCCAGTGTGAGCAGCACAATTTCACCCAAGAATTGCTCAAACAGACAGAAGGAAAAAAGAAAATGTTTATCCGTTTATACGGGTATGCGAAAGCAGACGGAAACGAGAAATTAACGGATTTCTGCACTGATATTTTGAATACCTATGAGAAGCACGATATCAACGACCACATCGTATGGGAGCGATGAGCGGATCAGGTGCCAGTCCGCTGAGGAGGCGATGGCGTGGCGAAGTTGTCCATAACAGACTTGGATTTGACAGACAAGCGCGTTTTGGTGCGCGTGGATTTCAACGTGCCCCTTGAAGATAGACAGGTCGCAGACGACACGCGCCTGCGGGCTTCATTGCCCACAATCCGTCACATTCTGGATGCCGGTGGGAAGCCCGTGCTGATGTCTCACCTGGGCCGCCCGGGGGGCAATGTCGTGCCCGCGCTATCGCTGAAACCCGTGGGCGAAGCCCTGCAACTCCTGTTGGGACGCGAGGTCATACTGGCCCCTGACTGCGTGGGTGCAGCAGCTATCGCAGCGGTGAAACGCGCGCCCAAAGGGTCGGTTGTGTTGCTCGAAAATTTGCGATTTCACGCCGCCGAAGAAAACAACGCGCCGGGCTTTGCCACCCAACTCGCTGAACTGGGCGATGTGTATGTCAACGATGCGTTTGGCAGTGCCCATCGCGCGCATGCCTCCACTGAGGGCGTGACCCATTATTTTGTCAACTGTGCTGCGGGTGTGTTGATGCAGAAAGAATTGGATTATCTGGGCACGGCATTGGCCAATCCAGCACAGCCTTATGTTGCGGTGATGGGCGGAGCAAAAATTTCTGGCAAAATTGACGTGATCGAAAATTTGTTTTCAAAAGTCAATACCCTGCTCATTGGCGGCGGCATGGCATTTACGTTTTTTGTGGCGATGGGCCTGGAAATCGGCAAGTCCCTGTTGGAAGAAGACCGCGTTGAAGTCGCCGCCAATTTGCTCAAACGCGCAAAGGTCAAAGGCGCGAACCTGATCTTGCCAACAGATACGGTTGTGGCGGCAAAGATGGCCGAAGGAGTACCCGCACAGATTGTGCCGCGAGATCAAATACCAGCAGACATGGAAGGGTTCGACATCGGGCCTGAAACGCGGAAGCGATTTTCCGATGTGGTCTTAAACGCCAAAACCGTGGTGTGGAACGGCCCTTTGGGCGTGTGCGAGATCGATTCGTTTTCAAAAGGGTCGCGCGCGGTTGCCAACGCCCTGGTCGCTGCGACTGAACGCGGCGCCACGACAATTGTCGGCGGAGGGGAAACCGCGGCTGCAATGGCGGATTTTGGCGTGGCAGAAAAATTGAGCCACGTTTCGACCGGGGGTGGCGCATCGCTGGAATTTTTAGAAGGCAAGACCCTGCCCGGTGTGGCGGCACTTTCAGATCGGGAAGAGGATGAAGACTAGGGCCGAAAGGTCGCGGCGTAGCGCAGGCTCAAATTTTGAAAGGAAATAGTGATGCGGACGCCATTTGTGGCGGGCAATTGGAAACTCAATAAAACACCGGATGAAGCCGAAACCCTTGCGCGGCGCGTGGTGGATGCCCTATCCGGAGTGACAGGTGTGGATGTGGTGATATGTCCACCCTTTACAGCTCTGGAACGGGTTGCAAGCGTGATCTGCGGTACTGCCATTGGCCTGGGCGGTCAGAACATGTACTGGGAGGCTGAGGGGGCATTTACGGGTGAGGTGTCCGCGCCCATGCTGTTGACTTGCGGTTGCGAATACGTTATATTAGGTCACTCTGAACGGCGACAATTTTTTGGCGAAACAGACGACACTGTAAACCGCCGCTTAAAGGCTGCCCTGAGTGCTGGATTAAAGCCTATTGTGTGTCTTGGCGAATCTTTGGATGAGCGTCAGACCGATGTGACCGAGCAGGTGGTTGAGGCGCAAATCCGCGGCGCGCTCAATGGCATTTCCGCTGACGACGCGCGGGATATGACCTTGGCTTATGAGCCTGTATGGGCCATTGGCACAGGCCTGACCGCCACACCCGAACAGGCAGAAGCCGTCCATGCGTTTTTGCGCCAAGTGTTGGTCCAACTTTATTGCGGCGATGTCGCGCGGGCGGTTCGCATTCAATACGGTGGGTCTGTGAAGCCCGACAATGCGGCGGCGTTGTTTGGGCAAAACAATATCGACGGCGGTCTGATCGGCGGGGCTTCACTAGAAGCCGACGCCTTTGCCGCCATTGTGAAAGCGGCTGTATAGAGGGTGATATGGAAATTTTCCTTTTGGTTGTTCACGTACTGATTTGTCTGATTCTCATTTTTGCCATTTTGATGCAGCCCGGCAGAAGTGGCGGGTTGTCCGGCGGTGCTTTTGGCGGCATGGGCGGTGGCACATCGATGTTTGGCGGTGGAGGTGCCGTGCCCTTGCTCGCGAAAGTGACGACGTATGTGGGCATTATTTTTGCGTTGACCTGTATTGGGCTTTGGTACGCGGGTCGCGCGCCGGATTCTGCACCCTCAACGGCTGCTGAGCGGTTAATGGAACAGGGGCAGATGCCCACGCAGCAAATCCCTCAGCCCTTGACCTTTCCCCAACCGGAAACCACACCCGCCGAAGGAACAACGCAAACAGCACCGACCGATACCGGCAGCACCTCGCCATAGGTTTTGTGCCGAAGTGGTGGAATTGGTAGACACGCTGTCTTGAGGGGGCAGTACTCGAAAGAGTGTAGGGGTTCGAATCCCCTCTTCGGCACCAAAATAAAAACAAGGGCTTGCGAGATAAATCGCAAGCCCTTTTTCTGTGCCTGAAATAAGCGGTCGTATCCCCACATCCATCACGCGTTGTTCCACTCTATCTACGCCCGCATTCATAGACAGGCTTGTCAGAGAGGTCAATGGAAAGGATCGGTTTCGGGAAAATACTGAAAGGATGACATTATTTTTTTAAAACGAGTTGTAAAAGCCCATTTGTTGCGTATATTTTTATGAGCGCACACCCCCATGATTCCAAGAGGCTCTCAATGGAAAGACCAAAAAAGGATGATTTGAAAGGAGACCCATTGTGAAACGGCTCTATCTCGTGCGGCACGCCAAGTCGGATTGGAGCTATTTTGGACTGGCTGATTTTGATCGACCACTGAACAAGCGCGGCAAAAAAGACGCGCCACGCATGGGCAAACACCTCAGACGGGTATGGCAAGTGGACCCAGATTACGTGTTGTGCAGCACGGCCAAGCGCGCGCGGTCGACGGCCAAGCGATTGCGTAATGCACTCAAATTTCCCAAAAATCGCATCGCATGGCGCGAGCGCATTTATTCGGGGGATAAAGACGATGTGTTGGATCTGATTCGACAAACCGACAACCGCTACCGAGAAGTCATGGTCATCGGACACAACCCGGATATGACTCAATTGGTCAATAAACTAACGGGGTCTGTGATCGCCAATGTGCCGACGTGCGGCGTCGCAGGCATTGATCTGCCCATTGACGATTGGGCAGATGTGGCGTCGGGAAATCTGGTGTTTTTTGAAGTTCCCAAGTCAATTTGACGCATCTGTCATTTATCCGAAACTCAATTGTCACAAAACGCGCCTATCTTATCGGTCAGTCAGCTTCCGCGCGGGGGTCGGTTCTTTGAGGATCGGCCCCCGAATTTTTTGTTATTGGCCTTCAGAGATCGGGCGCATCCACCCGGCTCAAAGCCCTGTCTGCCCTGCCTTGGGCAGGCGGTTCGCGCGTTTTGTCACTGCCACCTGACCTTGACATGGTGCAAAACGGACATTACTTTTTTAGATTTTGCAAAACACTCAGAAAGGCGGGGGTTATCATGTCATTCGACATTGCTGCAACTGCAAATGCCGATTACATCGAAGCGATGTATGAAAAATACCAAAAAGATCCAAATCTGATCAATGGACAATGGCGTGCATTTTTTGCGGGTTTCGATCTCGGGGCACAGCATGACGCCACCCCGGGCAAAGCGACTCGAGACACATCATTCGAAAGTCGGAATGAGAGAGATGCCATAGCATTGGTCAATGCTTATAGCACTTGGGAAGAATACACCCGCAATGATTTAACCAGGCTTCAAAGTGCCATGGCCTTGGTCAATGCCTATCGCTCTTGGGGGCACATGGTCGCGGACATCGCACCGATGGGGTATAAGCGCCCACCCTACCCGCTGTTGGAGTTGTCCGAATACGGCTTTACAGAAGAAGACCTCAATAAAAATGTCGGCAATGGCGGATTTGCTGGTCCCACGGATGGCACGCTGCGCGACCTCGTCGCAAAGCTCAGACAAACCTATTGCGGTTCTATCGCCGTAGAATACACCGAGATTCCATATAAGAGCCAGCACGAGTGGTTGGAACAGCGCATGGAGCCGACGTTGAATTGTCCAAAATTCAGTGCAGAACAACGCCGCGACCTCTTGAGACAACTGATCGAAGCACGGGAATTTGAGCAATTCTTGCACACCAAATACATTGGAAAAAAGCGATTTTCCATCGAAGGCGGCGAAGCACTCATTCCAATGCTGCACGCGCTGATCGAAACGGGTGCCGCGTTACAGGTAGAAGAAATAGTGATGGGGATGGCGCATCGCGGCAGGCTCAATGCGCTCACGCATGTCATGCAAAAACCCTATGCGGAGATATTCAGCGAGTTTGAGGGCGTTGAGGGTGCCCGCAGCGAGGGATCGGGCGACGTGAAATACCACATGGGATTTGCCCATGAATACATCACGCGAGATGGGCACGAGGTGCATTTGGGATTGACGCCCAACCCGAGTCACCTCGAATTGATCAACCCCGTGATTGAAGGGATCGTTTGCACGAAACAAGAGACCAAAGGCGACATTCAACACGAGCACATCGTCCCCCTGCTCATCCACGGCGACGCCGCATTTGCCGGGCAGGGCATTGTGCCCGAGACAATCTGCCTGTCCCATCTCGATGGCTATGACAATGGGGGCACGATCCACATTGTTGTCAACAATCAACTCGGGTTTACGGCCCTGCCCCGAGAATCTCACTTTACATCGTATCCAACAGATGTGGCCAAGATCGTCAAAATGCCCATTTTTCACGTCAACGGCGATGATCCCGAAGCCGTGGTACACACCGCGCGCCTGGCCATAGCCTATCGTCAGGCTGTGAAAAACGACGTGATCATCGACATGTGGTGTTATCGCCGATATGGTCACAATGAAGCCGACGATCCCTTTTTCACACAACCCCTACAATACGCGGAAATCGCCGAACATCCCACGGTCGCCGATCTGTATGCCAAGTGCCTGATTGAACAAAATATCGCAACGGAAGAAGACGTTAACAGCATGAAGCGCGCGGTGCGAGAAAAGCTCGACGCCGCGCATGTCCATGCCAAAAATCAAACGCCAAAACCGCGCGCGCCGGCATTTGGCGGCGCGTGGCGGGGATACGGAAAGGCGGGAACAGATCGCACCGCGAAAACCGCGGTGTGTAGGTCGCGCTTAATCGACATTGCCCAAAAGGCGACAACAGTGCCCGATGAGTTTCACGCGTATCGCAAATTGGTGCGCCAACTCAACTACCGCATGCAGATGGTCAACGGCACTGTGCCGATGGACTGGGGCTGTGCTGAGATGCTCGCCTTTGGCAGCCTGCTGGTCGATGGGTTTGCAGTGCGATTGGCCGGGCAAGATGCCCAGCGCGGGACATTCAGCCATCGGCAAGCCGTGTGGCACGACGTCGAAAATGGCGCGATCTATTCCCCGCTGAACCATCTGGCGAATGATCAGGCCGGATTCAGGGTCTATAACACCATGCTTTCGGAATTGGCGGTGCTCGGCTTTGAATTTGGCGTGAGTTATGCCAACCCCAACAAACTGACGATCTGGGAAGCGCAATTTGGCGATTTTGCCAATGGCGCGCAGGCCATTATCGATCAGTTTATTTCCAGTTCAGAGGCCAAATGGGAAAAGATGAGCGGCCTCGTCATGCTGTTGCCGCACGGGTTTGAAGGACAAGGACCTGAACATTCGAGCGCGCGTCTGGAGCGGTTTCAAGCACTGTGTGCCGAAGACAACATGCAGGTGGCCTGCCCCACCCTGCCTGCACAGTATTTCCATCTGCTGCGCCGTCAGATGCTACGCAAGTTTCGCAAGCCCCTCATCCTGATGATGCCAAAGAGTTTGTTGCGCCACAAAGAATCAACCTCAACCCTCGACGATTTGTCTCGGGGCGCGTTTTACCCGGTTTTAGACGATCCTGCACAGCCCGATCCCAGTGCGGTGAAACGCGTGGTTTTCTGCACGGGAAAAGTCTTTTTTGATCTCAAAGAGGGACGCGACAAAAAACGCGAGGAACGGATCGCGCTGGTGCGGATTGAGGAACACTATCCCTTTCCGTGGGATGACGTGGGTGCTGTGCTGCAAAAATATGGCGATGCGGATATTTTCTGGGGGCAAGAAGAGCCGCAAAACATGGGCAGTTGGGATTTTATGGAGCCAAAAATTCGCCGATTGCTCGACAACAAAAATCCCGTGCGCTATCTCGGGCGGAAGCCCACGGCTGCCACGGCCACGGGGATTCAGTCGGTGCATCTGGTCGAACAGCAAGAGATCGTGGAAACAGCACTGCAAATAGACGCACGCGCGAAGCCGACATAGTTATTCATCTGCGTTCATCTGTGTTCTTATGTGGTTGCTTTTGAATTTTGAGATTAGGGAGATCGACCCATGCCAGTTGATGTGGTTTTGCCCGACTTGGGCGAGTCAGTGACCGACGCCATTTTGGTTGAGTGGTTGAAATTGGATGGCGAGGCCGTATCTGTCGATGAACCCCTTGCGGTGATCGAAACGGACAAAGCCGATGTCGAATTGCCCGCGCCTTCGGCGGGTGTGCTGCAAACCTTGAAGGCCAATGGCGAGACCATTGAAATCGGTGAGACCATCGCCACAATTACCGACGATGAAGATGGCGCGTCAACGGCCACCCCTATCGCCGACGCGCCTGAAAAAACAGATCAGCCCGCCTCTGTACAGGCAGATGGTTTGAGTCCGGCAGTGCGTCGCTTGGTGACAGAGCACGACCTCGATCCCGCAACCATAACAGGCACGGGAAAAGACGGACGGCTGACCAAAGAAGATGTGCTGGCGCGTCTCGATGCCGCGGCATCTGAGCCTGAACCCGAAGCATCTGAAGCACCTGCGCCACCTCCTGCGACAATCGCTTCAAGTGGGGGTGAGCGGCGCGAGCCCATGAGCCAAATTCGCACGCGCATTGCCCAGCGTCTGGTTTCAGCACAGCAGACAGCGGCCATGTTGACCACCTTTAATGAGGTGGATATGAGTGGTATTTTTGATTTGCGTGCCAAATACAAAGAGCTATTCGCGGATGTACACGGCGTATCCCTGGGGTTGATGTCCTTTTTTGTTCGCGCCTGTGTCATTGCCTTGCGGGAATACCCCGATGTAAATGCCAGTATTGATGGTTCCGACATTATCTCTCGCGATTATGTCAATATGGGCATTGCAGTGGGTACCGATCGGGGCGTCGTCGTACCTGTTTTGAAATCGGCAGAGCGCATGTCTTTTGCCACCATCGAATCCGAAATTAAGCGCGTGGCACTGTCCGCGCGAGAAGGCAAGTTGGGGTTGGATGAGTTGAGCGGAGGCACGTTTACAATTACCAATGGCGGCGTATTTGGTTCCCTGTTGTCAACGCCCATTCTCACTCCCCCTCAGACGGGTATTTTGGGCATGCACGCCATTCAAAACCGCCCCATTGCCGTGGGCGATGAGGTGGTTGTCCGACCGATGATGTATCTGGCTTTGACTTACGATCACCGCCTGATCGACGGTCAGACTTCGGTCACATTCCTCGTCCGCGTAAAAAACCTACTCGAAGACCCTGCACGCATGATGCTAGAGGTCTAAACGCGATCAGCGGTCCATGTAGGGGCAACTCTTGTGGTTGCCCAATCATCGTTTCAAGACACAAGATGGATGGGAGGAGTGGCCCTCTCACTCCTCGCTTCTCACTCCTCACTCCTCGCCGCATTTAGGGAATATCTCATGGCTGACAATACCTTCGATCTCATCGTTATCGGTGCTGGACCAGGCGGATATGTCGCGGCCATTCGCGCGGCGCAATTGGGCATGCATGTGGCATGCGTCGAAAAACGGGCATTGGGTGGCACATGCCTAAATGTGGGCTGTATCCCGAGCAAAGCACTGCTGGAATCAAGCGAATTGTTTCACCGTGCAGAGACAGCGCTGCGGGTTCACGGTGTCAAGACCAGCGGTGTAGAACTGGATCTGTCGGGCATGATGAAACGCAAGTCCGATATCGTGCAAAAGATGACGCGCGGGATTCGCGGCCTGTTTCGCAAGAACAACGTGACGCATATTGCGGGTCTAGGCCGGTTGGCGGGCGATGGAAAAGTCGCAGTCGGAGGGGATATTTATTCGGCAAAACGCATTGTGATTGCAACGGGCAGTTCCGCGATTGAATTGCCCAATTTGCCTTATGACGGCGAGTATGTGATCGGTTCAACCGAAGCCTTGTCGCTGGACGAGGTGCCCCCAAAAATGATTGTTGTCGGCGCAGGCGCAATCGGCCTCGAGTTGGGATCCGTGTGGCATCGCCTTGGGGCAGCAGTGCATGTGGTCGAATTTCTCGACGAGATCGCGCCGACAATGGATCGCGAATTGTCCCGCGGATTGCAAAAAGTGCTGGCAAAACAGGGCATGGCGTTTTCGTTTGAAACGCGCGCCCAGGCGGCTCAAATTTGCAATGGCAAAGTGACCGTGACACTCGTGCAAGGCAGCGAGACGATGACCGAGACATGTGATCGATTGTTGGTCGCTGTGGGACGAAAACCCAATACGGATGGCCTGGGGGGCGAAGATGTGGGATTGGCGATGGATGATAACGGGCGCATTCTGGTCAATGAAGCGTTTGAGACAAATTTGCCCGGCGTCTATGCCATCGGCGATGTGATTCCCGGCCCCATGCTGGCGCACAAGGCAGAAGAAGAAGGCGTGGCCGCGGTAGAACGCATGGCGGGACGGGCGGGGCATGTCAATTATGACGCGATTCCCAACGTGGTGTACACGCATCCAGAACTGGCATCGGTGGGCCTCACAGAAGAACAGGTCAAAGCGCGGGAGATTCCCTACAAGGTGGGCAAATTCCCCCTGGTTGCCAATGCCCGCGCGCACACCCTCCAAGAGATAGATGGACAGGTGAAGATCATCGCGCATGAAAAGACGGACCGCGTCTTGGGCATTCACATCTTAGCTGCACGCGCCTCCGATATGCTCGCGGAGGGCGTGCTGGCAATGGAATTTTCCGCCAGTGCAGAGGATATTGCGAGAACCATACACGCGCACCCCACACTTTCAGAAGCCCTGAAAGAAGCCGCGCTCAATGTGGAAAAAGACGCGATTCACATCTAGGTTTGACCGATGACCATTTTGGAATTACATCATATTGCCATGAATTACGGTGGTCAAGACGTGCTGATCGATGTGTCTTTTAAGGCAAAAAAAGGCGAAAAGATCGGTTTGATTGGCGAGAATGGCTGTGGAAAATCCACCATTTTGAAACTGATCGCAGGCATTGAAATACCCGTTTCTGGAACTGTAAGTCGGGTAAAAGGCGCATCGACGGGCTATCTCGCCCAGCACCTGAAATTTCGGGCGGGAAGGCTGGTTGAAGAAGAAATCGCCTCGGTATTTGAAGCCGTCAATCGGATGCAGCGCGAAATGCGTACCCTGGAAGCGCAGATGGCTATGCCTGTCAGGCAAAAATTGATGCGGTCATAGATGGATTGGGGATAGGAGCCTGGCGCGACCAATCCGTCGAGGTATTGAGCGGCGGGGAAAAGAGTCTGATAGGGTTGGCAAAAATGCTGCTGGGCGAACCCGATCTGCTGTTGCTGGACGAAACCGGGCAACCACCTCGATTTTGAAGGATTATCTTGGTTAGAGGCATTTTTGCAAAATTTGGACAGAACCGTGATTCTGGTATCACACGATCGCTATATGTTGGACCGGGTGGTGGATCGGATTGTGGAAGTTGAAGACGGAAAAGCCAGCACTTATTCGGGAAATTATTCGACCTATCGCGAAAAAAAATGCGTCAACTGCTCGTACAAAAAGCAACATACGACAACCAGCAGAAGGAAATTCAACGCCTGGAGGAGATGATCGCGCGTTTTGAATTGTGGGGCGGAAAAAAAATATACGGCGCGCGAGAAACAAGGAAAAGATGCTGGGGCGCATGGATCGGATCCATCGGCCCGTCATGGATCGCCAGCGCATTGACCCTGCATTTGGCACAACTCAGGGCAGCGGAAAAGTTGCCCTAGAATTGCGAAAATACGGACGCAAAGCAGGCGAGCGCACCCTGTTTCGAGATGTCGATTTGCTGGTGCTAATCGGGTGAGCGCGTCGGACTGATTGGGAGCAATGGGACGGGCAAATCCATGCTGTTTAAGGACATTGTCGCCGAGGCGGTCTGGGAACACCCCACCATGCGAATCGGGCCACGCATTCAAGTGGGATATTACGCCCAAGAACACGAGACCTTGAATGGCAATCGCACCATTCTCGAAGAGATCTGTTTGTCGGGCGGACTGAACCGCGATCAGGGGTTTGGGGTACTGTCCAAATTTTTATTTTCCTGGCGCGATCTGGACAAAAAAGTTAGTGCCTTAAGCGGCGGTGAAAAAAGCCGCGTTCAGTTGGCCAGGTTGATGGTGTCTGCGGCCAACCTGCTGTTATTGGATGAGCCAACCAACCATCTGGATATCGCATCCCGCGAGCAAGTGGAAGACGCGCTCGAAGACTTTGACGGTACACTCATGGTCATTTCACACGATCGCTATTTTCTCGATAAAATCGCCGAGCGCGTGATTGAAGTGCGCGACTTAGGTTTGGAATCCCCTGCCGGCAATTTCTCAGATTTTTGGGCAAGACGGCGATCGGGCAAAATCCCGAATGGAGAAATAGATTCTGAGGTTGAAAAACAAATTGAGGCGTTGAAAAATAAAAAACTGCGCTTGGAACGGGAGATCGCCTCGGCTGTAAAAAAAAGAGATTTCAAGCGCGGAGATCGCCTCGGCCATCGGTTGCGTCTGGTAGAACAGCAGATTGAAGCCCTCTATGAGGCGTGGTAAGTCTAAAAATAAAACACCGCAATATTGCGGTGTTTTATTTTTTTCCCTGCAAGCGGTATTGAGAGCTTTTGACTTGCGTCTTGCCTCTCGCGTCTCACCTGATTTTGTCTTGCTATTCAAGGTCTTTGAGGGGTATTGAGAGTGCGTCTCGAAGGATTTTGCCGGGCTTAAACCCCACTTTGCGTCGCGCAGGCACAAAGACTTCGGCACCCGTTCGGGGGTTGCGCGCGTGAGGCCGGGCGTTGGTGTGCTTGACGTCCCAACTGCCAAAGCCTCGAATTTCGATCCGTTCGCCTTCCACAATCGCGTCTGCAAGGGTTTCAAAGAGTATATCTACAGCCTGTTTGCCCAGTGTGTTTTTGCAATGGGTTTCATCTGCAAGTATTTTTGCCAAATCCGCTTTGGTAATGGTTTGCACTCGCAATTCCCTCCGCATGACAGAACCAAATACGTTGAAAAATCGCCCACAAAATAATGCGTTTTACGCGCGTGTCAAAAAAATAACGGTGCCCTCACCAGATGGCCGCCGGATAATTTATTGGTGGGCGCACAGGGACTCGAACCCCGGACCAACGGATTATGAGTCCGTCGCTCTAACCAACTGAGCTATGCGCCCAAACATTCGGATGTTCTGATCCAATGCCAAATCAAAGATAAAGAACAAAGACCAGCGGTGCAACCGAAAATTGAGACTTTGACCCGAGGTGAAATTCATTCGATCATTGCTTTGCGCGCTGCGGTGAGTTGGCGGTGTTTCTCCAGCGTGGCGCGCAGGTCCTCGGGCGAAAGCGGTTGACGCAACTTTTTTTCGAGCATGTCGAGTTGGTGCTCGAGATTTTTGCGTTGAAACTGGTGAATATAATCTCGAATTGGAATATCGATATCCGGATTCGCAATGCCGATTTCCAAAGACAACTCGGTCAAAATGCGACTGAGGCGATCATCGCCGCACTGATCGATGAGGTGCGTGGCCTCAGTGGTTTTTTTTTGTTGTCGGTTGCGAGCCATCAGAGTCGCAATTTGCCTGTACGCGCTGTTTGTAAAACTGTCGGGCGGAATTTTGTGGAACACTTTATCCGCGGTTTCGGGATGCTGCATCATAAGGGTGATCAATTCGCGCTCAGAGCGTGGCCTTGCATCATAAGGTTCGGGTTCTGTCTGTCCATTTTGCGGTCTTGCAGAACGGCGTTGGGTTTGAACAACGCGAATGAAGGCTTCTTCACCGATGCCGAGTTTTTCCGCGACGTCTTTGATGAGAAATTGTTTGCGCGCAGTGTCTTTGACGCGCCCGATCAGTTCGGCCAGTGCGTGTGCTGCGCGGGTTTTGCCATCTATGGTCAATAGGTCGTCGCGCGTGGCAAATTGTTGCATGAGAAAATCAAGAGCAGGCGCGGCTTTTTCGATAAGGTGCAAAAAACCATCCGCGCCATGCGCGCGCACATAGCTGTCGGGGTCGTGATCTTCGGGCAAAGTGACAACGCGAACCTCGAGGCCCACTTCAAAAAGCGACCCAATCCCCCGCGTCGCCGCGGTGGCACCGGCAGCGTCACCATCAAAAATGAGAATGGTTTTGGACGCGTAACGCCTGAGCAACCGCGCGTGGTCGAGCGTGAGTGCTGTGCCCGATGACGCGGCGGTGTTTTCAATGCCACACTGCGCCAAGGCAATGAGGTCCATATACCCTTCAACAACGAGTGCTGTACCCACATTGCGGATAGCATCTCGATTGTGCCACAGGCCGTACAGGGTAGCACTCTTGTTGTACACCGGGGTTTCGGGCGAATTGATGTACTTGGCTCGCGCGCCGGGATCGAGCGAGCGGGCACCAAAAGCAACCGCGCGACCCGTGGCCGCATAAATGGGAAACGTGATGCGATTGCGAAAGCGGTCGTAAAAACCGCTGCCGCTTTGATTGCCCAAGACCAGACCCGCGCGCTCGAGGCTCTGCGGGGAGAACCCCCGGCGAGTGGCGACCTGAAAAAAACCATCCCACTGATCGAGCGCGTAACCGATGGCAAAAGCATCGATCATGTCGCGGGTTATGCCGCGATCTTTGAGATAAGCCCTTGCATCAGAGGCCCGATCGTCTCGCGTCAGCAAGTGATGAAAGTATTTGACCGCGAGTTCATTGGCGCGATAGAGTTGGTCAAAAACTTTCTGCTGTTGGGGGTTTTCTGGCTTTGCATCGGGCAGGGCAATACCAACTCGATCCGCGAGTTTGCGAACCGCTTCGACAAAGCTAATATTTTCCATGTCGCGCAGAAATGTAAAAATATTGCCACCCGCGCCGCAGGCAAAACACTTGTAGATCTGTTTTTCTTGCGAAACATTGAAGGAGGGTTTGGAATCGTCGTGGAAGGGACACAAACCAATAAAGTTTTTGCCCCGGCGGGTCAGAGCAACGTGGTCGCCCACCACATCGACAATATCAACAGACACGCGCACCTGATCGATGACAGATTCTGGAATGCGTGGCATTATTCAATCTCCCGGAAAGGCTCGAGAAAGGCTCGAGACGTAAAACGCTAGAAGGCCAACCAACCCCCCTGTAGGGGCAATCCCCTGTGGTTGCCCAACCAACATTTCATGATACAAAACGCAAAATGAAATTCTGTAAAAATGAAGAAGGAAACCCGCATAGGGGCCGGCGGTGGGAAGGCTTCACAACGACCCATCTGGCGATGGCGTGTTCGGAAATTTTGAGGGGAATATAGACCGAGCAATGAGCCTGTCAAGTGTTTTAATCATTTGCCACAGACGGGACAGGGCGGGAAGACATGGCGTCGTCTCTGCGTTCACCTGTCGCCAATGGTTGGGTGAACTGACAACGGGCTATTGGCCGGCTAACCCGGCGAAACCCAATCGCCACTGTCGCGTATCAGGTCGATCAGTTCGTCAACTGCGCCTTCTGTGGGAATATTGCGTTTGACGATGTCTTTGCCCTTGTAGAGCGTGATTTTGCCATGGCCGCTGCCCACATAACCGTAATCCGCATCGGCCATTTCCCCCGGACCATTGACAATACAGCCCATAATGCCAATTTTAACGCCTTTGAGGTGGTTGGTGTGGCACCGAATGAGCGCGGTCGTTTCTTCGAGGTCAAACAGGGTGCGACCACACGAAGGACACGAGATGTATTCGGTTTTGGAAATGCGCGTGCGCGTGGCTTGCAAAATGCCAAAGGCCGTGCGGGTGAGGGTATGAGCATCAACTCGGTCAGACGAACTTCTGTCGAAGTTGTACACCATTTCAAGCCACAGGCCATCGCCGAGGCCATCGGTGAGCAAAGCACCGCAGTCTGTGGCCGCACAGAGCATGAAGGTCTCAGAGATCGTTTCGGCATACACTCGGCGGATGACAACGGGAATGTCGCAATTTTGGTCTGCAAGCAAGCAGAATGCGCGGCGCAGTTCGGGCATGGCGTGGGCATTGTGGGTCTGCAAGATGAGCACTGCAGAAGGGTCGGCCCTCAGCGCGTTGACGAGAGGCGCGGCGAGTTCCGCGAGTTCCGCGCAGACAAAAGTCATGCGGTCAGATCGCCGCTCGGATTGCACATAAGCCTCCGCAGAAAAAATCGGATATGCAGTGGATGCAGGCGACCAAGCGCGGGCATCTTGAATGACGCCGAGTGTACCCGGCAGTTCAAAATCCAAGACGCGATCGCCAACGCAGATGAAATCGACCGCCATGTCGCCAATATGCCATTTGTCGAACGCCGCATCGTACGCATATCCCAACGGTTGAAGGGACTCGGGGGTGATGGGGTTTTTCAAAGACGCAATGACGACTGGCACATTGGCATTGCCGATTTTTTCAACGCATCGCGTTGCGCGGCGCGTGTATGCAAACGGATCGATAGGCGACGCGGTCATATCCGGTATGGGCGCGTGGCCTTTGCGGTTGCCATAGCGGGCGACGAGTGCCTGCGCCACGGGGATTTCCGCTTCGGGTGCTTCCGTGAGGGACACGCGAATGGTGTCGCCCAAACCGTCTTCGAGCAGCGCGCCAATCCCCACAGCCGATTTGATGCGCCCATCTTCCCCATCGCCGGCTTCCGTGACCCCCAGATGGAGCGGATAATTCATGTCTTCGGCCATCATTTTGTGTACCAGCAGGCGGTAGGCTCGAACCATCACTTGGGGATTGCTGGCTTTCATGGAAAACACGATGTCGCAGTAGTTGAGATCGCGGCAGATACGCGCAAACTCGAGGGCAGATTCAACCATGCCAAGTGGGGTGTCGCCAAAGCGGCTCATAATGCGGTCTGAGAGCGAACCGTGGTTGGTGCCAAGCCGCAGGGCCGTGCCATAAGCTTTGCAAATTTTGACCAGCGGCGCGAATCTGTCGCGGATGCGGTGCAATTCTTCGGCGTATTGCGCGTCGGTGTATTCGATGATCTGAAATTTTTTTTTGTCCGCGTAATTGCCGGGGTTCACGCGCACTTTTTCCACAATTCGGGCGGCAATTTCAGCCGCGTGAGGGGTGTAGTGTATATCGGCCACCAACGGGGTGTCGTAGCCCGAAGCCCGCAACTTTCTTTTGATGTTTTCGAGATTGCGAGCTTCTTTCTGACTGGGCACTGTGACGCGCACGTATTCACACCCGGCGTGGATCATGCGAATGGCCTGAGCAACCGTGCCTTCGGTGTCCATCGTATCGGTCGTGGTCATCGACTGCACGCGAATGGGATTGTCGCCGCCGAGTGGCACGCCACCGATATCGACTTCGCGGGTTTTGAAACGGGCGTATGCCGTGAGAGAATTGCAGTATTTGCCCGGGGCAATGAGCAGATCGCTGGTCATGGGGCGTCTCTGTGTGTTATGGCGGCAAAAAAAGCGCGCGCGGATTTGGAGCAGGACATGATGAACGCTTGCCTACCCATAGATAGGGCTAAAGCAGTTGGTCGCGTTCCATAGATTATTCGCGACGCCGCGCGGATTCGCAACTATTTGGACTTCTGCGATTCATCGAGCAGTTCGTTGATTTTTTTTTGTGCCTCACGGGCTTCTTTGTTCAGCTTTTCAATCAGAGGCGGCGTGTCTGAGACCTGAAGGCCCAGTTTTTCGAGCAGGGTTTTTGCTTTGGGAAACAGAGCCTGCACCCTATCGGCAATCACATGCGCGGCTTTTTGAAGCCGCGGCCCCAAGGCGGATTGATCAATGAGTTCGGGTGCGCGGCTGTGGATGGGATTTGCGCGCATAAAGACCGTGAACAGACCCACGATCAATATCCCTTGCGCCAACCCCAAAGCACCACCGCCAAACGCGTCAATCGCGCCTAGGGGAGACGCGCGCAGGACGCTGCACAGGAAGCGACCGACCAAATAGCATGCCAGCAAGACAGCCGCAAATACCGCAATGAACCCGAACAGCGCAACACCCCCACTGAGGTCTTCCGTTGAACCGAACACCGCGCGCGCTGCGGATTCGCCATAAGCGAGGGCACAACCGTATGCCAACATCAAACTGATCAAAATCCCCAGGCTCTGTATCAGCCCAACTTGCCACCCCATCCGGACAAACCAAAAGAGGCCGAGCGCGAGAGTGAGATCGATGATATTCATTGTGAGATGTTAAAGATGAGAGCAAAAAAGCGATAGCCACCCGGGGGTGATTATCGCTCGATCTGAGAAATCGCGAAAGACTTAGCGGGTGTATTGTTGGTCCAATTTGACCCGCTTGCGTCTTGCGGCGGCAATTTTGCGTTTCCGACGGTCACTTGGTTTTTCAAAGTGCTGGTTTTTCTTCATGTCGGAAATAACACCGGCTTTTTCGCAGGCCTTCTTGAACCGCTTGAGTGCTCTTTCAAACGGTTCATCATCGCGTACGAGGACACCAGGCATGCCTGGAATCACCCCTTTCTTGAGTGAATGTTAGAACAACCTGAACGGAGTTCAATATATAAAATATCCCGCATTTTTGCAACCCGTTTCTGGCATTTGTTCACATTGTCTCGGCTCGGATCAGATTACCTCTGCTGCTCAACATCAATTTCTCACACAAAGTTATTTGTAATTCCCAAGCACCTCCCCTGTCAGCACATGCCGAGATTACTGCGTCGCGCTTGCACCAGCCTGCCGACGACTCGCCGAAGTCGGGCAGGCGTGCCTCAAAACGACATCGCGCCCGTCTTCCTTGCGGGATCCCGAAACAAATCTTTACCGCATCCCGCATTCTGTATATATTGAAATTGATAGCCCTACCTGCTCTACAGGCAGCAAAGTAACCCCCTCTAAACCAAAGCCAAGACGCTTCCCCTCATGCCTCAGACTCAGATCGGGCGGTGAGGTTGCGTGAACGGACAACGGACAACTGCCCCATGAAAATCGCACACATTTCCGACTTCCACCTTCGCCACCACCTATCGGGCGGCGATGTCCAAGACATGCCGGATCTCATATCCGAAGCCGCGCGTCAAATTGCCGCGCATACACCCGATTTAGTCGCGGTCACGGGCGATCTCGTCGACTATCCCCTCGATGCACTGCGCGATCCCACGACGGTTGCACGAGGAGAAAGAGATCTCCACTTGGTGCGCGAATGCTTCGCCTGCCTCACCTGTCCCATCGCATATCTGTATGGCAATCACGATCATCCCGCGTCCTTTCGCCGCGTCTTTTGCGATCAACCCCTCGATTTTGATGTGCGTGGCTTTCGCGCGATCATCTTTCTCGACGATTTAGAGGGTCATGATGCCGTGAAAATACCGCAGCGCGTCGGGGCAGAACACGCGCGGTTTCAATCCGTCTTGTCAGACAGCGACCCGCGCCCGCAAATTCATCTGCAACACTATCTGATATTTCCCGAACGCAACGCAGATTATCCCTTTAGCTATGGCAATGCCGCCGAGTTAAAAGCCGCGCTGCTCGCGGACTCGCGCCCCAAACTCGTCCTCAGCGGGCACTATCACAAAGGGGAGCCGCTCAGGTCTGAAGACCACGTCTATTTCGCGACGGCCCGCGCGTTTCGCGATCCCCCTCACCCCTATCGCATATACACGGTGACAGATATGCATGTCACACAGGCTGAACACACCCTGTGACCTATGACCTTCTTTGCCCGACACATTCCCGGCCTGGCCATCATCACGTCCTTGATCATCTGTTTGTTTCTCATCGTCATGTGGCATCAAAAGGCATTTCACCGCGCCCTCATCGTGCCCCCAATCGCATCTGATGTCGCCGACATATCCCGTTTGATCGCGGCCTATCACACCTGCGCCAAAACGCCGTGGCTGACGCGCCTCCTGTCCGAAGCCGAAGCCCTCGCGCCCCGCCAACCCATTCGCGATTTGGCTTTTGGCATCCTCCTCGCGTTCACATCGCAGGAAAAGCGCGTCGCAGCCTATCTACACCACGCGGCGTTTGGCCCTGTGCGGGGGATCAAACGAGCCGCTCCATACCATTTTGGCATTCCCCATTCCAAGCTCACGGTTGGGGAAATCCTATTGCTGTGCGACATCGCCCAGGGCGCGATCCTTCCCGTGAACGACCCCATCGCCGCGCTCCATCGCCGCGATGCCCTCCTGTCCGATCTGTACACACGCGGTTTTTTGTCCCCCGATGTTTATCTCCGCGAACGCAACCGCGCCCTATCCCTTTCGACCAACCATCAACCCGTGAATTGACCGTTCGCAACAGGGCAGCCGCGTCAAAGAAACGGCCTGCCTACCGCAAAGCCAGGGGTTTCTGAAGAGTGGACTATCTTTCCAAGAAGGTCTCGCGCCATTTCGGCTCGTAGTCACTCTCAAAGAGCCAGTCGAAATCCTCGGGCACAATATGCGCGCGATCGGGACGGAGCTTCTCTCGCAGCCGGGGGAAAAACGCCATCAGGGAATCGCGCTGGTTCTTTGGCAACCCACAGGACACGCCTGTAGCGATCCACGATGTGCCCATCGCCTTGCGAGACACCGTGTCTTCGTTCTGCCAGGCGGCGTGCAGTCCCGCACTGCACAGAATCAGAATCTGCCCGCGCCGCGCAACAGCGGGAATCGGCTCTTGCGCCAGCCATGGCGTATCCTCCAGATCGGGCACATGTTCGGGATAGGCCGTGGCCGTGTCTGTCGGATTTGGGCGCAGCCCATGCACGCGGGGCAGCATCGCCTTGTGCTCGGGCGTCAGAACCCGACTCCAGTGTTCCATAATCGGGCGATGACTGCCCGGCAGAAGGCGCATCGCGCCCCGATGCTCGGGCACGTCATTGAGCCAGAACCACAACTCCGCGCGCATCCGGCGGGGCACCGCCTGAAAATCCTCCCAGGTCGCCTGGATATCCACGTGGCATCCGCTCGCCCATTGCTCACGAGGGCTTGCAAAAGGGGCTTTGGCCGGAGCGCGCTCATGGGGCGACAACCCCCACCACAGGTGTACCGCATCGGCGCGCAGCACTTTCTTGGCAACGTCCTCAAAGTAGGGATGCTGGACGACGGCGACGTAGTCCGGGTCTTCATAAGGCGGGTGCCCGCGCTCCTTCAACCGATCCCACGCGGCTTCGGCTCGGTCCAACTCTTCGGTGGTGAACGGGCTATCGACAATCACCGCCCCCTCCTGATCGTATTGTCTCAGTTGTGTATCGGTAAATGGCATGAATATCTCCTGTTATGTGAAGCAAAAGTGGGGCGCATTCGGCCAGTTCATTTCTCGCATGTTGACGTACTCCCCGTGTGTCAGCGACGGAGAGGCTAAGATCATCGCCCATGACGCCGCTGTGGACACTGAACCGGCCCTTGAGCCGGCCGTTGAGCCTGTCGAAACGACGGGCTGTTTAGATAATATGGCCAAGGCCGGAATGAATTGCAAGGCTTCATCCACCTCTCCCAAAGCGTTCTTTGAATGGACATTCTGAAGTCCGGTGCTGGTTGACTTGAGAAGAGGGGCATTGTATTTTCACCTGCCAAACTTCGGTCGGGTTCCAGACCTTGAGACCGCCGCGGCAGATGCGGAGGCTTTGCAGGCAGGTTTGTGTGAAAAATTTACGCTATCTCGGAGGGCACATGCTGACAAAATTGATCTGTAGGAAATTCAAACGCTTTGGGGATGTTGAGATAGAACTTGGCAACCCTGTCGTTTTTATTGGACCGAACAACTCGGGCAAAACAGCCGCGCTTCAAGCCCTTGCTCTTTGGGATACGGGGCTCAAACGCTGGCAGGAAAAATACAAGGGGAGAACAAAACCAGAAAAGCGTCCGGGAGTCGTCATCAATCGGCGGGACCTGGTCTCTATTCCCGTTCCGCATGCGAATTTGCTCTGGCAAAATTTGCGCGTCCGCGATGTTCAACGGGTCAAGGGTCGGCAGCAAACGCAGAATATTCGGATAGATATTCTCGTGGAAGGCGTGACTCGGGAACAGGCGTGGACATGCGGCCTTGAATTCGATTATGCCAACGAGGAATCGTTCTACTGCCGTCCACTTCGATTGACAGAAGGGAAAAACCCGGAGCGTTTGGCAATACCCGATGAGGCAGATAATCTCCGCGTGGCGTTTCTTCCGCCCATGTCGGGGCTCGCGCCAAACGAAACGCGCCTTGACCCCGGTGCCATCAATGTCCGCATTGGAGAAGGGCGCACCGCTGAAGTCCTCCGCAATATCTGCTACCAACTTTCAAGCGAAGAACAAAACGGAGAAATCTGGGCGACGGTCTGTGAGAAAATTCATGACTTGTTTGGGGTCTCACTCGATGCGCCCGTTTATATCCCAGAACGCGGCGAGATTGAGATGACCTATAGAGATCGCGCTCGGAAGCGTCTTGATCTCTCCTCATCTGGCCGGGGTCTTCAGCAAACGCTGCTTCTCTTTTCCTATCTCACAACACATCCCGAATCCGTGCTTCTGCTCGATGAACCCGATGCACACCTCGAGATTCTCAGACAAAGACAGATCTACCAGACCCTCACCGAGTTAGCCTTCCAACAGAACAGCCAGATTATTGCTGCCAGCCATTCTGAGGTCATTCTGAATGAGGCAGCCAATCGCGATGTTGTGGTCGCATTCCTCGGCGCGCCGCATCGAATTGATGATCGCGGAAACCAACTCTTAAAATCTCTCGAATCTATTGGTTTCGAGCAATACTATCAGGCAGAACAAAATGGCTGGGTGCTCTACCTTGAAGGATCAACCGACCTCGCCATTTTGCAGGCTTATGCCGAGGAACTCAATCATCCAGCGCGAGATGTGTTGGAGCGTCCTTTTGTGAAATATGTTGGAAACCAACCGGGGAAAGCGCGTGAACATTTTTATGGGCTGAAAGAGGCAAAGCAAAATTTGATTGGGTTTGGACTTTTTGACCACATGGACCAACCACGTCTCAATTCTCCTGACCTGCGGGAGTACATGTGGAAGCAGCGAGAAATTGAGAATTATCTCTGCAAAAAAGAGGTGCTCATGGCATGGGCAGAAGACATGGGTGAGCAACAAACCGGGGGACCCTTATTTGCATCTGAATGGAAGACCGCGATGGAAGAAACCATCACGGAAATTGAGCGGGCACTGGCAACCCTTGGCAAAGGATCGCCCTGGGACCCAAATACAAAGGTCAGTGACGATTTCCTCGCCCCCCTGTTTGAAAGTTTCTTCAAAAAACTCGACACGCCCAACCTCATGAGAAAGACGAATTACCACACCCTCGTGCGATATGTGCCAAAAGACCTGATTGATCCCGAGGTGTCCCATGTGCTGGACGCCATCTTGGAGGTGGCGAAAAAAGCAGAGCCTGTCACCCACGAGGAAATCGCATGACCATGTGTAAAAAACAGTTGACGAGGAAAGTTTATGCTCACCGGTAAGGTTAGTGATTTTTTGAAGATCGGCGTTGCTGCCGCTGGGCGCGGCGATTTGGAAATTGTGCGCCGGGTGCTGGCAGAAAAACCGGATTGGCTGTTGCGAGTCGGATCGCACGGGCGCACGATGCTTTGGGAAGCGGCCTACCGAGGGCGGCTGGCGATGGTCGAAATGCTGCTTGACCTCGGTGCGGACATCCATGCCTGGGGCTGTCATTTCACGCCCCTGTTGGTGGATATTTCGCCTTATTGCGCGGCGCGGTTCAAAAAACACGATTCGGTCGCCAATGCGTTGCTGGCGCGGGGTGCCACCACCGATATCTACACGTTTGCCTATCTCGGTGATGGCTGTGCGGTTGCCAAGTGCCTGCAACGCGATCCAAATCTCGTTACCGCAGAGCGCGCACAGCACGATTCCAATGTGCGTGCCACAGCGTTGCACTACGCGGTTAGTGCCGGGCACTTGGGCATCGTTTCTTCACTGCTCGAGCGCGGCGCAGATCCGCGCCCTTATGCCTACTGGCTGATGCGGTTCTGCATCTGGCGGGATCGCGCAGACATCCTGAAGACACTGATCGCCGCTGGCCTCAATCCGGCAACCGCTGAATCGCCTCGCTCCGGTCTCGCCAACCCCGACATCATCGCCCTGCTCGCACGCCACGGCGTGAACTGCGATCCAAATCACGCCGAAGGCGGTTGGCCGCCCATCGTCTTTCAGTCTCGCGGCGACCGCGGCGGCAGTGTTGCCCGTATCCGCGCGCTGATCGATTGTGGCGCAGACGTGAATGCGCGCAACCACAAGGGGCAGACCGCGCTGCACTGTGCTGCCAAGGCGGGCTTTGTAAATATCGTTTCTCTGCTTCTCGAACACGGCACCGAAGTCGATTTGCAAGATGACGAAGGCCAAACCCCGCTCCTGACTGCCTTGCGCTCGACCATCAAAAACAAGGACAACCTCCGCGAAGTCATTCGCCTCTTGGCTGCGGCGGGCGCGAATCCCAATAGCACAGATCGCCGCGGGTATTCGCCGTTATCCATCGCCACGCGCAAACGCGATGCGGACACTTGGCTCAATGCTATGGGCCTCGCGCACGATTGATTACATTGAGCCGAATTGCCTTTGTGTACTGAACACTTTTGTCATTGAATCCATCAAACAAACGGAGAGAGTGAAATGAAAGAGATATACGATTGGGTGCCGTGGTTCAAGGAACTCGCGGAGAAGATCGCCGAAGGAGGCGAAAAATATCTGATTGAAAAAGCGAAGCAGGTGGAATGGAAATATAAAAAGCCCGATCTACTTGGATTTGGTGATGAGAACATTGATCCCTTTTCGTTCTTTTATTTTTTGGCTTCAAAAAATACATCTAATCAAAGGAAGACAGTGTACAGTAGTGTTCGCGATGTATTTGAAATTGAAAGTTCGCTACCCGATACGAGTATAAAAGACTACTATATTTTTCCCACTCCCGATCCCCGCTTTAACCTTCTTTTTTATGACAGCAAAATCTCTAATCCCGATTTGCTTTGGCGTTTGTTCAAGCAAGCAGTAGAGGATGATCCAAAGATTAAACCGAATGATTTTAAGAAAGTTTTGGAAATAACATACGTTGGGGTTACGAAATTGACGCAAACACTATTCTTGATAAATCCTGAATACTTCCTGCCCGTGGATGATTCAACCGGGATTGTATCAGAAGCTATTCTGCAAATAGATATAGATAAGGTAAAGAATAGGATGATCAAGGAAAATGGTCTTCAAGAGTATCTGTCTGTTCTGGAAAACCTCAAGAAAGCATTTCCGAGGTGCCGGCCTTATGAAATCAATATATTCTTATGGCTACAAAAATCAAAACAAATAATAAAGAAGGCGGACAGTAAATTTTTCCAGATAAGCACTAATGTATATGACGACGGAACCGATAATTGGGACAACTTCGAAAAAAACAACTGGGTTTATACTGGCGGGCCGGGGTCTGGAAAATCGTGGGGAAAAGAAGGGGATTATCCTCTAACTGAGCCCGAGCGAGGAGATATTATTCTGGTCAGAACGGGACTCAAGAAAGGAAGAGCGATTGGCATTGTGAAAAAAAATGACTATGCCGAGTTAGGCCCGTTAAAAAACAGCAGGATTCATGTCTTGTGGATCAACAAATCGAAACATTCGTTATATGGGCAGACGGAACAGTTTGCTTTTAGAGAGACTAAACCGGGTAGCAGTACATATTCGGCTTTTGAAAAAACGGAGGGTTACGTACCATCGTTTGACTTAATCAAAAAATTGACAGGAAATTTTTCTGAAAACGACTCTGAACTTGATCCGATCAGACAGCAACCGGGAGTGAAACATCCTTTGAACCAAATCCTCTATGGTCCGCCGGGAACAGGTAAGACTTGGAATACCGTCAATTATGCTGTGGCGATTATCAAGCGCAAGTCTTTGCATGAGGTTGAAAGTGAAGACCGTGAAGGCGTAAAGCGGCGATTTAATGAATTGAAAGCAAGCGGTCAGATTGCAATGGTGACATTTCATCAGAACTTCGCCTACGAAGATTTTATTGAGGGCATCAGGCCCGTTCTGGCTGGTGATGAGAGCAAAAATGTTGAATACGAACTGTCCAAGGGCGTTTTCAGGGAAATTGCTGATCGGGCTCGTGATGATAGGGAGCAAAATTATGTTCTGATCATTGACGAAATCAATCGCGGCAATATCGCCAAAATTTTCGGCGAGTTGATCACGCTGATTGAGCCATCCAAACGTCTCAGGCAGGATGATGAAGCAAGCGTTACGCTCCCGTACTCCAAAGAGGAATTTGGCGTGCCGCACAACCTCTACATCATTGGCACGATGAATACCGCTGACCGCTCCATCGCCCTGTTGGACACCGCACTGCGGCGACGATTCGAGTTTGTCGAAATGATGCCAAATTCATCCCATGACCTTATCAGCACGGCTATCGAAGGCGTGAACTGTCAGCAATTACTCGCTGCAATGAACAAACGCATCCGCGTCCTGCTCGATCGGGAGCATCAGATCGGACACACGTATTTCATTGGCGTTGATAATATGGACGCCCTCGCGGCAACCTTCAAAACCAAAATCATCCCCCTGTTGCAGGAATACTTTTATGACCACTGGGAGAAAATCGACCTGGTATTGAATCGCAATGAATTTATTCGCGAAATCCCCGTTGAGAGCGATCTATTCAAAAATTCAGTTCTGATTGATGAACAAAGAAAAATTTATGAACTGTCTGATGATGATAAATGGAAAAGCCCGGGAAGTTACCGAGCGATCTACGAAAAAGAACAAGGCGACGCCAATGAAACCGAACAGGACACCTGACGATGCCCGTCATTAGAGAACATGAAGAACTGACGGGTCTCGACCAGGACGAGCAGAAAGACCTGAAGGAGTTCGCTCTTGCCAATCAAACGGATGGACAGGGTAACTACCGACCCGTTTTGGCGTTAAAAAACAACCAATTGTACGCTCAAAACTACGTTGGTATTATCGAAACGCGCAAGCGAACCGTGCTCGAAATTCTGCCGAAAATAGATCTCGCCGAAGACATGGAAAAGACCAAACAGGTTTTTTTCAACATGCTGCGGGCTTGGCGCGGGTTCAAATCCGCGCAGTTCAACGAGAGCAGTATCAACGCGGTGCGGCGGTTCAATATGCTGGAGGTGTTTGTCCACCTGTTTTTGACCCACCTCGTTCTGCTGACCCAACGCGGCCTCGCCTGTCACTATCAACCCGTGGAAGACAACCTGCCTTGCCTGCGCGGGCGAATCCTGTTTCCTCAGCATAGTCGTGAAAATGCGGTCAACCGCGCGCGATTTTATGTCGGCTATGACGAGTTCACCGCCGACCGCCCGGTCAATCGTCTGATTCGCAGCACCATTCACAAACTGATCGGCTCCGGCTCCGTGCGGCAACCCAGAAACCAACAGTTGCTCCATCAGTTGCGGATTTGCTTTTCCGATGTTCCGCAGTCCGCGCGCCCCGAAACCGACTGGCATCAACATCGCGTGGATCGCTCAATTCAGCATTACGACGCGGTGATGCAGTGGGTTGGGCTGTTCCTATTTGATCGCGGCCTGACCACATTTGCCGGCAAACACGTCAACCAGACCCTGTTATTTCCGATGTGGAAAGTGTTTGAGGACTTCGTCACGCACAGTTTTCGCCGTCACCAGAAAGACTACCGCGTGACCGCTCAGGGTCCACTAAAGTATCTGGTCAGGGATGGTCAAGGCCTTGACGCGTTTGCAATGAAACCGGATATCAGCCTGATCTTCGACGACAAGGCAAAATTTATATTGGATACCAAATGGAAGCGCGTCAACGAGCAGACCAACGACCCGAAGCACGGGATTGACCAAGCCGATCTGTACCAGTTGTTCGCTTATGGAAAAAAGTATCACTGCAAGCAAGTCGCGCTTGTTTATCCAAAGACAGAGCGATTTTGGAACCCATTGCCACCATATGAGTTTGATGGCGATTTGAAGTTGCTCTGTTTTCCCTTTGATGTCACCCGGCCCAAAGACAGCGTGACAGAAATCCTGGACCATCTGCACGGCCAGATTCCGCAGGCGCGTATCTAAAAGTCAAGAAAAGTAAGATGAGCATGAAAGCGAGAATCATCGGAAAGCAACAGGCAGCCGCGGCGCGCGTGACGCGAAAACAGATTGGCACCGCAACCGCCTCCACGAAGACCATGGAACAAATGTTGTGGGACGCGGCCTGCTCCATCCGCGGGGAAAAGGATGCTGCGAAACTCAAGGACTACCTGTTGCCCCTCCTCTTTCTCAAGCGGCTCTCGGATGTCTTCGACGACGAGATCGACCGGCTGGCCGAGGAGGTCGGCGACCGAGAAGTCGCAAAGGAGATCGCCGAAAGCGACCACGATTTGCTGCGCTTCTACCTGCCGCCGGAGGCGCGGTGGGTCGTCGTCAGCGGACGCGAGAGCTATGCGTGGCCGCTCGACGATCGGGGCCGGAACACCCGGCCCAAGGACATCGGCGAGCATCTGACCAAAGCCGTGCGCGCGGTCGTGCGGCAGAACCCCTCCCTTTCCGGGGTCATCGATCTCGTGGATTTCGCGGCCGAGCGCAACCGCGAACGCGACATCAACCCGGCGAAACTCGCCGCGGTTATCGAGACCTTCTCCGACTCCCGTTACCGGCTCGGCCTCGCCGATGTACAACCCGATTTCCTCGGCCGCGCGTACGAGTACCTGCTACGCAAGTTCGCCGAAGGTTCCGGGCAGAGCGCAGGAGAGTTCTTCACCCCGACCAAAGTCGGCTTCCTCATGGCGCACATCACGCGCCCGAAACCCGGCGAGGAATGCCATGACTACGCCTGCGGCTCCGCCGGCCTGCTCGTCAAACTCCAACTCGTCGCCCGCGAACTCAACCCCACCAGCCGCGTGCCACTCAAGCTCTGCGGCCAAGAGTTGCAAGCCGAGAGCTACGCCGTCGCCCACATGAACGCGATCATCCACGACATGGAAGTGGAGATCGCCCGCGGCGACACCATGATCAACCCCAAGTTCAAGACCGCCTCCGGCAAAATTGCCACACACGACATCGTAGTCGCCAATCCCATGTGGAATCAGCCGTTCAACCCAGACACCTTCGCCAACGACCCGTTCGACCGCTTCCGCACTCAGGGCGGGCATCACCACCGGCAAGGGCGACTAGGCGTGGCTCCAGCACACCCTCGCCTGCCTGAACGATCGCGGACGAGCCGCGGTGGTGCTCAACACCGGCGCGGTGACCCGCGGCTCTGGGGCCAAACACGAGGACAAAGAGCGCAATATCCGCAAGTGGTTCGTCGAGCGCGACCTGATCGACAGCGTGATCCTCCTGCCGGACAACTTGTTCTACAACACCAGTGCCGCCGGCGTGATCGTGGTGCTGTCAAAATGCAAACCAACCGCGCGCAAGGATAAAATGGTGTTCCTCAATGCCAGCAAGCGCGTGCGAAAGGGCCGCCCCAAAAACTTCATCCCGGAAGAGGACATTCGCCCATTGGCAACGGCCTTCCTCAAAGGCGAGCCAACTGAGGGCGAAATCGCCGTCATCACCCGAGAACAGGCAAAGAAAGCCGACTACAACTTAAGTCCGAGCCGATGGGTGGGGGGGCAGGCGGTGAGTGGCAATGAAGCCGATCTCCAAGACATTGTGGGGCGGTTTGAGTCCATCCTTGCTGAGGAGGCAGCAGTCTCAGCAGACCTTCACGCAGTACTCCAAAAACTGAGGGAGTTAGCGTGATGAAAGACGCGACTATTCGCCTTTCGGACCTGTGCCATCTGATCTCGGAGCCAATCAAACCTAGCGCACGGCCAGATGCTCTCTATCTTGGCCTTGAACACCTCACCCCAGGGCGGCTTGTTCGCACGGGCGGCGGGCAAGCGTCGAAGCGTCGGCCATGCGGAGTACCACATCCGCGTTCCAACCCGGTGACGTGCTGTACGGGAAACTCCGTCCGTATCTCGACAAAGCCGTGCTCGCTGACGAGGCGGGCGTTTGCACGACGAAACTACTTGTACTACGTGCGAAAGCAGACGTGGAACCGAGATTCCTTGTCGCGGTTCTCCATTTCCCCGGCTTCCTCGAGTATGCTGTCGCGGGAACCACAGGTGTCCAGCATCCGAGGACGTCATGGGCACACATACGCGAATTTGAAGTGCCCGCATTCACATTCGATGAACAACAACGGATTGCCGACCTACTTTGGCTTGTGCATGAGGCAATAGCCCAATCGGAGAAGTTGGTTGAAGGTGGGGAGGTCCTCAAACGCGCTGCGTGGCGAGGCGCAGAAAGAGACGGCGATTGGCCCCATGCCAGAGAGTTGGAAGCTAACCCCTTGTGACCAGATATTCAAACTCACCAGTGGAAAGAAGCGGCCAAGCAACTTGTCTGATCTCCCGAATGATGAAAAGCCATTTCCGGTTCTGGGTGGAAATGGCGTGATGGGATTCGCCGACGAGTGGTATTTGGATGCTCCCCAAACCCTCGTTATTGGACGGGTCGGCGAGTATTGTGGTGCGGTACACATTGCATTAGGAAAAATCTGGGTGACTGATAATGCACTCTATGTGAAAGAGTGGCGTAACGAAGATGCGGACTTAGAGTTTGTTGAAGCGTTCCTTACTCACTTTGACCTGAATCGATTTAAGCGTCTGGCGGGACAACCGTTGATAACCCAAGGAATGATCAATGAGCACAGCGTTCCACTACCAATCATTGACGAACAACGCGAGATCGTCGCCATCCTTATTATTCTGGACGCGGACACCGATACAGACGCGTGACAAACCCCGCGAGGTCATCTGCGCCCGCGGGGGGTTCGCCCATAGACGAGCCAGTTCAGGCCGCGTTTCTGAAGGTCATCTGCGCCCGCGGGGGGTTCGCGTTCAGCGCATGACGCGGACGTGGGGATCGTGCTCCGCGTCGGGAATCGTGACCTTCGCCGTCGATCTGGTCGATCGGGAAGCGGGATTCCAGGACTTTGTCATCGCGCACGAGTTGCTGCACCTGCGCGTGCCCAATCACGGCCGGCTCTTCAAAGCGTTGATGACCGTGCATGTGCCCGACTGGAAGAAATATGATGTCAGGAAGCGCGCGGGGTGAATTCTGAAAGGAAGATGGGCATGAAAGCGAGAATCATCGGAAAGCGGCGGGCAGACGTGGTGCCGGCACCCGTGCCAGAGCCCAAAGAGGACTGGGCAGTGGTGAAGGTACACGCCGCGGCGATGTGTACCGAATACAAGGCTTGGCTGGCCGGTGACCGCCGCGACGTGATCGGGCACGAGGGCACCGGCGAGGTGGTGGCGATAGCGCAGCCGGGGCGCGTGAAGGTGGGCGACCGCGTCACGGTGATGCCGCAGTACCCGTGCGGCGCCTGCGCCTTATGCCGCGCGGGCGACTACATCTACTGCGAGAACACCTACGACTTCGCCGCGTTCACCGGCACCCGCGATGGCAGCGGCACCTTCGCCCACTATGTCGTCAAGCCCTCATGGCTTTTGCTGCCGATCCCAGACCGCGTCACCTACGAACAGGCGACCATGGCGATTGACGGCATCGGTGCCTCCTTCGGGGGCATGCAGGCCATTGGCGTAGGAGCCTTCGACACGGTGCTGATCACGGGCCTCGGTCCGGTGGGACTCGGCGGCATCATCAATGCCCGCTTCCGGGGCGCGCGGGTCCTGGCAGCGGAGCCGGCGCCATGGCGCGCCGCGCTCGGCCGCGAATTGGGCGCAGAGGTAGTGCTGCATCCGTCGGCTGATCCGCTCGCGCGCATCCGCGAACTGACCGACGGCCGCGGCGTGGATTGCGCGGTAGATTGCTCCGGCTCGGTGGCCGGCGAACGGCTGTGCATAGACGCGGTGCGCCGGCGCGGACGGGTGGCGTTCGTCGGCGAGTGTTCCCATGAACTGCCGATCACAGTGAGCAAGGACATGATCCGCAAAGGGCTACATGTGTGCGGCACCTGGCTCTACAACCTCCGCGACTACGAAGGCGTAATGCAAGTGATCGCCGAATCCCCCCTCATTGACAAGCTGATCAGCCATGTGATGCCCATGAGCAAAATCCAAGAGGCATTCGGTCTCCTGGCCGCCGGCGAAGCCGCAAAAATCGTGCTCCACCCCTGGGAATAACATCTCCATCCATCTGCCGAGGTTCTACTAAAACGAGATTTTATGTATATTATTTTTTAAAAAAGTAACGCCGTTGTCGATGACTATAATTGGCAAGTCCGCCCTTGATGCTTTGGAAGTTCCCCTGCCCACTGTGGCCACTCAGGAGCACATCGTCGCCCTTGCCACATTATCGGATGGGGAACAAAGGCTGATGAGGGATTTGGCAAAAAAGAGGGAAAAATTAGTCACAGCCATTCAGATGCGTTTGGCAACAGAATCGGAGTAACAAGATATGAGCGATCAAATCCAACAAAAAGACATCAACAACGCCGCTTGGGCGGCCTGCGACACCTTTCGCGGGGTGATGGACGCGGCTGGCTATAAAGATTACATCCTCGTGATGCTGTTCCTCAAATACATTTCTGATGTTTGGAAAGACCACTACGAGGCATATAAAAAAAAATACGGCGGCAACGATGAACGCATCCGGCGCAGGTTGAAAAACGAGCGTTTTGTCCTGCCAGAAGGAAGCGGCTTTTACGACCTCTATGCACAGCGCTCAGAAGCCAATATCGGCGAGCGCATCAATATCGCGTTGGAGGCGATTGAAACGGCGAACAAAGAGAAACTGGAAGGAGTATTCCGCAATATAGATTTCAACAGCGAGGCCAATCTCGGCAAAACCAGAGACCGCAACCGCCGTCTGAAAATGCTGTTGGAAGATTTCAACAAACCCGAATTAAATATGCGCCCCAGCCGGGTTTCGGAAGATGTGATCGGCAACACCTACATTTACCTGATTGAACGCTTCGCATCCGACGCGGGCAAGAAGGCCGGCGAGTTCTACACGCCGCACAAGGTGTCCGAACTCGTGGCAAAGCTGTGCGCGCCCCAATCCGGCACCCGCATCTGCGACCCGGCTTGCGGCTCCGCCGGACTGCTGATTGAAGCCGCGCGCGCGGTGGGCGGCAAAGATTACGCCCTGTACGGAATGGAAGTGAATGGCAGCACCTGGGCGTTGGCTCGTATGAATATGTTTCTACACGGCGCAGATGCCGCCCGCATTGAATGGTGCAACACCCTCACCGCCCCGGCACTGGTAGAAACCGACCGACTGATGAAATTCGACCATGTGGTCGCCAATCCGCCGTTTTCGCTCGACAAGTGGGGCGCGGAAGATGCCGAGGCAGACAGGTACAACCGCTTCTGGCGCGGGGTGCCGCCCAAGTCCAAGGGCGATTACGCTTTTATCAGTCACATGGTGGAAGCGGCTTTAGAAAAAGAAGGGCGGGTTACGGTGGTCGTTCCGCACGGCGTTTTGTTCCGAGGGGGTGCGGAAGGGCGCATTCGCCGACAGTTCATCGAAGAGAACATGCTCGACGCAGTCATCGGCTTGCCGGCCAATCTGTTTCCGACAACCTCGATACCGGTGGCCATTTTGGTGTTTGATCGCTCGCGGGAACACGGGGGCGCGAATGCGACCTGCACGGATGTTTTGTTTGTCGATGCGAGCCGCGAATACCAGGCCGGCAAAAATCAAAACACCTTGCTGGACGAGCATATTGAAAAGATCACTGCCGCGTATAAAACGCGCGAAGATGTGGACAAATACGCGCACCTCGCCCCTTTTGAAGAGATTGCGGAAAACGACTTCAATTTGAACATTCCGCGTTATGTGGATACGTTTGAGGAAGAGGCGGAGATCGATATTGATGCGGTGGAGGTTGAGATAGAGGAGTTGGAGAGGGCGTTGCGCGCGGTGCGGGGGAAGATGGGGCGGTTGTTGAAAGGGATCCGCAGATGACGCAGACAATCCGTCAGTCTCGCGCAAGGGGGCGAGCGTGCAGATTTGGGCAGTTACAGATAACAGGGGAGTAAAGGCATGGGCAAGAAACTCTCAAAAAGCCTGACGATTCGCAACAGCACCGCGGAATTTCTCATCTTTACCAATCAAGCCGGCGAAGATGGGATCGAAGTGCGTTATCAGGACGAAACCATCTGGCTCACGCAAAAACTCATGGCTGAGTTATTTGATGTCAGCATTCCAACGATCAACGAGCACCTGAAAAATATCTTTGAGTCTGGAGAATTACAATCAGATTCAGTTATTCGGAAATTCCGAATAACTGCCGCTGACGGCAAAATCCTGAAGTCTGATGTGTCTGTCGCCAAAAACTACCTGTCGAAAGAAGAGCTTGAATCTCTTGGGCGTATCGTCAATGCCTATATTGACCTCGCCGAAGACCGGGCACGGCGCAAGATACCCATGACAATGGCGGACTGGTCAAAACGGCTCGATATATTTCTCGAGGCTTTTGACCGCCAGATCTTGCAAGATAGCGGACGAGTCAGTGCTGAGATTGCCAAAGCCCATGCCGAAAGCGAGTTTGAGAAATATCGCATTATTCAAGATCGGCTATTTGAGTCTGATTTTGATAAAGAGATCAAGAAACTGGAACAGTAAGCGATCCGAAAAGACGAGGGGTAAGGGATGATTAGAAAAACAGTCAAAAATGAAGCGTTGCCAAAGGGGTGGCGGGAAGTGAGGTTGGGGGAGGTTTGCTCAATAGACAAAAGAACACTCTCGTCCAAAACACTTGATAATTACTGTTTTGATTACATCGCGTTATCAGACATTGATAGAGGCAAATTGCTTCAAACGCAAAAATGCAAATTCTCGGAAGCTCCCTCAAGGGCAAGAAGAATAGTAACACGGGGCGATGTACTATTGGCGACTGTTCGCCCGAATTTGCAAGGGTTCTATATTTTTAGAGATGAAGTGAAAGATTATATTGTGTCAACTGGTTTTGCAGTTCTAACTCCGAAACCCGATCTCTTGGATTCGGCATATTTATTTCAAATGTTATTCAGTCACCAGATGCTGGCAATCTATTACGCCGTTAATGTTGGTTCTAATTACCCTGCCATCAATTCATCGGATATCCCCAATTTTAAGATTCTCATTCCTCCCTTATCTGAACAAAAAGCCATTGCGTCTTTACTGGAAACATGGGATACGGCGATAGAGAAAACCGAAGCCCTGATCGCGGCGAAGGAGATGCGGTTTAAGTGGTTGCTGAAAAGGCTCATCAGCGACTATCAGGACAATCCCGAATGGCGAAAGGGGAGGTTGGAGGATACTTGTGAGGTTATTACCAGCCCTGTTGACAAAAAAACCGTTGATGGAGAGTTGCCCGTCAAATTGTGCAATTACACAGATGTTTATTACAACCATTCCATTGATTCCAAAATCAACTTTATGACTGCCACAGCTAAACCTCGAGAAATAGAAAAATTTTCGATTATTAAAGACGATGTAATCATTACCAAAGATTCTGAAACACCTGATGATATCGGTGTTCCTGCGTATGTTAAAGAGACAATCAGCAACCTGCTGTGTGGCTATCATTTAACAATTCTTCGCCCAAAGAAACAGGTAACGGGAAAATATATCTGTTATGCTTTAACTTCTCCGAGAGTAAAGAATGACTTTTATAGATTTGCGAATGGGATTACACGCTTTGGGCTGACGACTGAATCCTATCAAAAAATTAAAATCCCTGTCCCACCTCTTTCCGAACAAAAAAAAATTGCTCACATGCTAAACACAACACAGCGTGAAATTGACTTGCTCAAACGACTCACCGAAAAACACCGCACACAAAAACGCGGCTTGATGCAGAAGTTGCTGACCGGCAAGTGGAGGGTAAAATGAGTAACGAGGCCATGCTTGATTTATCTAAATACCAGAACAAAGTGCGTGCAGATGCTGACAAACCTCTTTTTGATGAGGCTGTCAAATCTGCACGAGTTAGAGCACTCAGAGGTGCCTATATTCTAATATGGCTCTCGTGTTTGGAATCCCTCAAACGTAAATTCCAAGAGGCCGCCTCTAGAGATCAAAACGCTGGAAAAATTGTTGGTAAATTAGAAAATCAAGAGAAAGAACACAAGAGTATTGACAAAACTATTCTCTCTAAAGCCCAAGAATATGGCTTTGTGTCTGATACCGCATATCAAAAATTGGAACACATATATGAGATGCGTTGTATATTTGGGCATCCTTATGAAGAAGCACCTTCTGTGGAAGAGGTCATACATGCTGCATGCACAGTAGTCGATCAGGTTCTATCTAAACCCACCACTTTGAAACAGGGATATGTCGCTTCTTTGATCGACAGATTAAGAAAAGAAGAATCCTATCTCGACGATTACGAACCCACTGTCAGGAGACACGCAGAGGATATTACACCAAAACTCGATGATAGTGTTTATACTTATCTTGTAGAAAAGTACATAAAGGAAATTGAGCCTATCGTCCACGATTTGAGTCTCAAGTTATTCAAGAACAGAGCAATTTGGTTTCTTCGGAAATTCATAGAGATTGTAGGCTGCGGCATTTATAGTACTGATCAGTGGCATGATCTCTTTATGAAATATCCGAATATCTTGTCCTTAATATTAGCGAAACACTCTAAGTTATTCAAAGAAATCGGACAGAATGCACAAGATAGTATTGTTTCCCATCTAATAAAAAACTCGAAATCTATACCATCAAACCTAAGTGATTTAGAGTATCTGTGTGACGAGGAAGTACTTAATGACAGACAGAAATTCAACTTTGAAAAGGCTATTAAGGCCAGCGAATGGGAAACTCTGCAAGTATCAGGCCTGAAAATATCTACATTCTTCAATAAACTTATAGAAGCATTGAAATTTTATAACTGGTACAAGCAAAATAAAGCAATGCAACTAATAATGCGAATTGACGGGAAGAACTTTGGAAAATTGACTCCTAAGCAAGCCCAAATACTTGGCCGTAATATCTTGCAAGCTGCTGATGGAGATGCACGCGATGCTATTTGGTTTCTTAATAGATGGATTGAAGAACCTAATGTCTGGCCTAATAATATACTGAAAGGTGTGTTATTAGAATGTTTTTTGGATGACGATTACAAGTTTCGTCTCAAGACTAAACGTCTTAGTACGATAATGAAAATACTTTCAAACCATGAGGCGAAAGATAGACTGATAAAGTGCTTGTATATTAAATTGAAGGACTCTGAACCTAAACAACAATGGATTGCCGAACAGAAGGAAGTAAATGCCACTCTCAAAATACTCAGCAATTATCCAGAAACTGCATTGATTACCGAATATCTGCAAAATTTAGAAATCGGTTAAAAGGAAAACAAAAATGGGTGTAGTCAACGCCAATGTAATCATCAGCAACCCGGCAGACCGCAACAGAAGTTGGGAAGGACTCTTTTTGGTTGATACGGACGCGACCGACAGCCTCGTCCCGCGACAATACTTAGAGGCTATCGGCCTGGAACCCGAAGCCCAGCGGACGTACCTATTGGCCGACGGCAGTGAAGTCGTGATGGACATTGCGGTTGCTCGCATTGAACTCATGGGGGAGATCGTCGGCGGCACGGTTCTGTTCGGTGCTGCAAACGCCGAGCCGTTGCTCGGGATAACGGCACTGGAGTCGCTCGGCATTGAAGTCGATCCGCTCAACCAGCAACTGAAAAAACTGCCGGCCGTGCGGCTCAAGTACTTGGAAACGGTAATATGACCAACAACAAAAACGCTGCCCTCCAACCTTATCAAACCAAAACTATGCGCCCCCTCCTAGCAACGAATTTATCTGCACCCATCTGTGCCATCTGCCGATAAACAGGAAAAAAGTAATGCCCACCTTCCCCTTCAACGAGAAATACCTTTCCCAGATCCCTGCCCTGCAACAACTGATCAACCTCGGCTATAAGTATCTCCCACCCGCCCAAGCGATGACGCAGCGCGGCGGTCGCACTTCCAATGTTCTGTTGGAAAACATCTTGCGCGACCAGCTAAAAAAAATAAACCGCATTCGCTACAAGGGCGGTGAGTACCTGTTCAGCGAGGAGAATATTCAGTCCGCCATTCAGAAACTCAAGAACGTCCAATATGACGGCCTGCAAAAAACAAACGAAGTGATCTACGACCTGATGACGCTGGGCACGGCACTTGAGCAAACGATTGAAGGCGATGCCAAAAGTTTTACGCTGAACTATATCGACTGGAAAAATCCCGCCAACAACGCATTCCACGTCGTCGCGGAATTTTCCGTTGAACGCGCCCGCAGCACAGAGACCGCAAGACCCGACATTGTGCTGTTCGTCAACGGCATCCCCCTAGTCGTGATCGAGTGCAAAGCACCTGATGTAGAGGTGGACCAAGCGGTGTCTCAGAACATTCGCAATCAGGGCGATGGATACATCCCGCGATTTTTCACGTACGCACAAGTTTTGCTGGCGGTGAACAAGAACGCGGCAAAGTACGCAACCGTGGGGACTTCAAAAGCGTTCTGGAGCGTCTGGCGCGAGGTCGAAGATGCCGAGCGCGATGTGAACGCCTGCATCAATAAAGCACTTTCTGATCGAGACCAAGACGCCCTGTTCTCCGGCGAGTTTGCCCTGGCGCGGCCACACTTTGACGCGCTTGCGCGCGATGGCGACCGACTGGTGACAGAACAAGACAAATGCCTTTACAGTCTGTGTCGGCCAGCGCGTCTGCTAGAACTCGTGTACGGCTTCACCGTCTTTGACATTGGCGTCAAAAAAATTGCCCGATACCAACAGTTCTTTCTGGTGCGCGCGGCCATGAAGCGCATCGAGCAAACAGACAGCGAAGGACGCCGCACGGGCGGTATCGTCTGGCACACGCAGGGGTCCGGGAAGTCCATCACCATGGTCATGCTGGCTCGCGCCCTGGCCTTGGGTGCGGATTTGATCAACCCGCGCATGATTCTGGTTACAGACCGCAAGGACCTCGATAAACAACTGGGCAATACCTTCACGGCTTGCGGTTTGGACATGGAGCGGGCGACGAGCGGGCGAAATCTGGTCAGACACCTCAAAAACAAGGTTGGCATCATCACCACGCTGATCAACAAATTCGACAAGGCACTTTCTGCTGAGAAATACGTCGATGATTCCGCGGATATTATCGTCCTCGTAGATGAAAGCCATCGCACAAACTTCGGTTCCCTTGCGGCGCGCATGAGACTTATGTTGCCCAAAGCCTGTTATATCGGTTTCACGGGCACGCCGTTGCTGAAAAAAGAAAAGAACAGCTTTGCCCGGTTCGGCGGTTTGATCGAACCGCATTATTCCGTCCGGCAGGCGATTGTGGACAAGGCGGTGGTTCCCTTGCTGTACGAAGGGCGACATGTCGAGATAGAGCAAAATCGGGATGCCATCGACCTCTGGTTTAGGCGCCATACCGAAGACTTGCAAGACGAACAGAAAGCGGATCTGAAGCGAAAATACGCCCGCGCCCGAGAGTTGAACAAGGCCGATCAGGTCGTCTATATGTGCGCGTTTGACATAAGCGAACACTACCGCTCAACTTGGCAGAGCACGGGATTTAAGGCGCAACTTGTAGCACCCAACAAGACGACCGCGCTGAAGTATCACGCATCGCTCAATGAAATAGGTGCTGTTTCGTCGGAGGTCGTTATTTCTCCGCCAGATACGCGGGAAGGGCATGAGGAAGTGGGCGATGAGACGAGCGCGATCAACGCTTTTTGGAACAAAATGATGGCCCGTTATGGTTCCGAAGACCAATACAATAAGCAAATCATCGCCCGGTTCAAACAAGCAGACGACCCGGAAATCCTGATCGTGGTAGATAAACTCATCACCGGATTTGACGCGCCGCGCAATACCGTGCTCTATCTGTGCCGCACATTGCGCGAACACACGTTGCTCCAAGCGATTGCCCGAGTCAATCGTCTGTACGAAAATAAGGAGTTTGGCTACATCGTCGATTATGCCAATGTGTTGGGTGAACTGGACAACGCACTGCACACCTATGACGCGCTTTCGGGTTTTGACGGAAACGACCTGGTCGCTTTCCTGAGATCCATCCATGAAGAAGTGGCAAAGCTACCACAGCGCTATTCGGACCTTTGGGACATATTCAAGGAAATCAAAAATTCCCGTGACGAAGAACGCTACGAAGTGCTGCTGGCAGATGACGCAGTGCGGGACGACTTTTATGAACGCCTCGCAGAATACAGCAAGACCCTTGGCATCGCGCTTTCAGCCGAGCAGTTCATTATGCAGACCGACGAGGAGCAACTCAAACGCTACAAAGGCGATCTCAAGCGTTTTCAGAAACTGAAGGCCGCGGTCAAACTGCGCTACGCCGAAGCCATTGATTACCGCGATTACGAACCCCTAATTAAAAAGTTGCTGGATAGGCATATTCAGGCTGACGAGGTAACTCGCTTAAACGACCCCGTGAATATGTTTGACGACCACACATTCGCGATGGTCAAAGAGGAGCAAGGCGTCTATCAAACCAAGACTACGGCGGCAAGGGCCGATATGATCGCCCATGCGACCAAGCGTGCAATTACTGAAAACATGGAGAAAGACCCGGCTTTTTACGAGAGGTTTTCAAAACTCATTCAAGACGCCATTGATGATTTCAGGAAGCAGCGGCTATCAGACCTCGAGTATTTGCAGAACGTGAGTGATATCCGCGACAGGGTCGCAAACATACAACGCGACGATGTGCCCGACGATATTCGCGACAACGATGAGGCATGCGCGTATTTTGGGGCGGTCAAACCCTGTTTGACAGAGATCGACATGGATAAAAACCAGATGGATGCCATTGCCACAAGAACGGCACTGGCCATTCAAAACGCGATAAAAAATAACTGGAAGGTGGATTTTTGGAACGATAGCAACGCGCAAAATGTCGCAAAAAATGAAATTGATGATTTCTTTTTCGATGATGTGAAAGACGGGCATGGTGTTGATTTATCGTCGGAACAGATGGACGAAATCATCAGCCGAACAATGAAGATAGCCAAGTTCTGGAGGAAGGCTTAATGCCGGAAACAAAGCACCTCATTACATACGCCGGCGAGTCCATTTCCTATCATCTGACTTATTCTCAAAGAAAATCCCTGGAAATCGCTGTTCACCCCAACGGCTCGGTGGTGGTGAAAGCCCCGCTCGGAACGAATGAAGCCCTTATTAAACATCGCATTTACAAGCGCGCGCGTTGGATAAGACGCCAGATTCGCTATTTCGCGCAGTTTGACCCGCGCACCCCCAAACGGAGGTTTGTCGGTGGGGAAAGCCATCTTTACCTCGGCAGAAAGTATCGGCTCAAGATACGGCAGTCTGAAAAGGACAGCGTTTTGTTAAAGAGCGGTTCTTTTTATATTATAGCGGTTGACAACAGGCCGGAGCACATCGCGATGTTACTGGAATCGTGGTACCGAAGCAAAGCGGATATTTACTTTTCTCAAGTGCTTGAGGAATGCTGGCATCGCTTTCCAAAAAAGGGAGCAGACAAACCCGCCCTTAAAATTCGCAAGATGAAAACGCGCTGGGGCAGTTTCAGCAGGAAAGGCGGAATGACATTGAATCTGGAACTCATAAAAGCACCCCGAGAATGTATTGAATATGTCGTCATCCACGAACTATGCCACTTACTCCATCCCAATCATGGGACGGAGTTTTACAACCTACTCGAGCACTTCCTCCCCGACTGGATAAAACGAAAACATACATTGGAAATGGCGTTGGCTTAGGGAAACAACGCGACCTCTGTCGAGGTCTCTTAGGCTATTTATGCACTTCTCCCCTCGGCGAATCTGGGCTCTTGCCGCACTGTTTCAGAAAAAAATGGGTCACGCTAAAATTTGCGTAACCCATTTTGTCGATTTTTAGTGGTGGGCGATACTGGACTTGAACCAGTGACCTCTTGCATGTCAAGCAAGCACTCTAACCACCTGAGCTAATCGCCCACCTGTGAACTCGTGCCCTGATCCAACACCAAAAAGCTATACGAATCCAAAAATGTTGTCAAGCGGATTTTCAGACCACGGCCGAGTTTTGCCAGCAGATTGTCGTCTGCCTTTTGGCAACGCGAACAGTCTTCAAGCCAACAAAAGTATCCGTGAAAATACATAAATACATCAAATCCCTTGTTTCTGCGAATAACTGTCATAAATTGCACCGCGCGCATCTCACACCTATTGAGGCCATCATGGAAGCCATTCAAGTTGCCGATAGCATTACAAAACTCGGCTCGCAGGTGCGCGGAACGGTTCTCGTTGCCGGCTCTCACGGGGGATGCTACTGCGGGTATCTGGCCGCGCGGGCGGGTCTTCGAGGAGTCATCTTCAACGACGCGGGCGTTGGCAAAAATCGTGCGGGGATTGGATCGCTCGATTATCTGCAAACGCTTGGGATGGCCGCGGCAACAACAGCCCACACGTCCGCGCGCATCGGCGATGGCACAGACATGCTCAAACGCGGACGCATTAGCTACTGCAATGAAATAGCCCGCGCCCTCGGCTGCAAAAAAGGTCAGGCGTGTGGCAAAGCAGCCGAAATCCTGTGCGACGGCGAGATATTCAAAGGCGATACGCCGATCGACGAAGAAACGCGGCGCGTCTTGCAAAAGGCACCCCTTTACACCATCGCATGTGACTCTGCATCACTCGTCACCCCTGACGATGCAGGTGCATTTGTCATCACCGGATCGCACGGTGGCGCGATTGCGGGCCGGCCCGATTATGGCCTTGCCGCGCAGGCCAAAGGCGCGGTGTTTAACGATGCAGGTGTCGGCATTGATCGCGCGGGGATCCGGCGTCTCGATATCTTGGATCGCGCGGGGGTTCCAGCGGCAACAGTCAATGCCATGACGGCTTGCATTGGCGATGCGGTTTCTGCCTGGGAATGCGGTATGCTCTCGCACGTCAATTCACGAGCAAAAAAACGCGGCGTCGCAGCGGGCATGACCGTCCCCGAATTTGCAGAAAGACTCTGTTTGTAGCGCAACCACCGACCTGCCTATCGGCAGACAGGTGAACGCGGATAAACGCGGCTGGTTACACCCTCGTCCTACCAAGTGAACGCCCTTTTGCGTGTGGTATTTCTATGTCTTCGGTTGTCAACATGAATGGCGGGCAGGCCCTTGCCGAAATGTTCCGCCTCCACGACCCGGCACCCATGTTTGGCATGGGCGGCTTTCAACTCCTCCCCTTTTACGACGCGGTGCGCGACTTGGGCCTCAAACACACCTTGATCAACGATGAGCGTTGCGGTATCTTCGCGGCTGATGCATGGGCGCGCGTGAGCGGACGCCCCGGTATATGTGACGCCACGCTCGGGCCTGGCGCGACGAATCTGGTCACGGGACTGGTCGAATCTCTCAATGCGGGCATTCCGCTCATCGTTGTCGTAGGCAACAGCCATCGCGATCACGCCTGGAAAAACATGACCCAAGAAGCGCGCCAGACCGAGATCCTCGCGCCGGCGGCCAAATCCCTCCTGAGAATCGAACGAGGCTCGCGCATCCCCGAACTCGTGCGACGCGCGTATCAGATTGCCACATCCGGGCGACCAGGACCCGTCGTGCTCGACGTTCCCGAAGACATCGCCCACGGCGAATACACCTATGCCAAAGCGGATTTTTTTGTCGATCCACAAACCCTCTGCATGCCCGCGCAACGCCCGCGCCCCGGCCGAGACGCCATTGCGCGCGCGGCTAAGCGACTGCGTCGGGCGCGGCGCCCCATCATCCTCGCCGGCGGGGGCATCCATCTTTCGGGCGCGCATCGCGAACTTCGGGACTTCGCCGAAACCTTCAGCATGCCCGTCGCCCAAACACTCAGCGGCAAAGGCGCGATCCCCTGTACCCATCCGCTCAGCGTGGGGCTATTCGGGCGCTGGTCGCGCATTGCCAACGACCTGATCGAATCCGCTGATTGCATTCTGGCGGTCGGATGCAAAATGGGCGAAATCGCCACCAAACGCTATGCCCTCGTCCCGCGCCACATTCCGTTTATCCACCTCGACATCGTCGCCGAAGAAATCGGGCGCACCACCCCCACCGCCGTTGCGCTCTGGGGCGATGCCGCCGAAGGGCTACGCGATCTTCACGATAGTTTATCCCCTGATCGAGAGACCATGCAGCGCAGTCGCGCGACCTACCTGACCGAAATATCAGAACGCATGGCTGTCTGGCGCGCCGAAGCCGAACCGCGTTACGCCGCTGACGAAAAACCCGTCAACATGGCGCGCCTGGTGCGGGAATTGCAAAACGCCATGCCCGAAGACGGTATCCTCGTCGTCGATGGGGGATTTGCTGCACATTGGACCGGCTTGCTCTACAATACAACCCGAGCGGGGCGCGGGTACATTGCCAACCGCGGATTTGCATCCATCGGTTACGGGCTGCCAGGCACTGTGGGCGCGCAACTCGCCGCGGGCAATGCACCCGTTGTTGGGCTGACCGGAGACGGGGGGTTCAACATGGTCTTGGGCGAACTCGAAACCGCTCGCCGCCTCGAACTCGGCTTTACCCTCGCCATTGTCAACAACGCGGCCTCGGGCTATGTCAAAGCCCTCCAGCACAACATGTATAGTGGCCGCTATCAATCGAGCGATTTGAGCGAGACCCATTACGCAAAGGTCGCGCTTGAACTCGGCTGCCAGGGCATTCGCGTAGAAGATCCCCGAGACTTGCAAGCCGCTTTTTCCGAAGGCATTGCCAATCGCCACATCCCCACCATCATCGATGTCATTGTCACCCGAGATCCATCAAAAATGTTGCCCGGCATCGACAGCCGCACCGCACCGGTGAAAAAGCGCGACAGACCCGCATAAACGGGACGAGAAAACCATGAGATTTGAGGCGATTTGGGGGTTGGAATCGTCCACTCGCACGTCAAATTAAAGAGAGCATACCATGACACCGACCGAGAAAACACAACGCCACATGCTCCGCACCATGCAAACCATCCGGCATTTTGAAGAACGCGCGTCCGATGAGTATCGCGCGGGAAATATCTATGGCGTCGTACATTGCTACATCGGTGAAGAAGCCGTCGCCACGGGGATATGTGCAGCACTCAACAGGGACGATCAGATCATCAGCACGCACCGAGGGCACGGGCATTGCATTGCCAAGGGCGCGGACTTGAAGCGCATGATGGCCGAACTCTACGGCAGAGAGACCGGGTATTGCAAAGGCAAAGGCGGCTCCATGCACATCGCGGATTTCAGCATTGGCATGCTCGGTGCCAATGGCATTGTCGCGGGCGGTATCCCCATTGTAACCGGTGCCGGTCTCGCCGCGCAGCTCGAGGGCAACGCGCGCGTTGCCGTCTCATTTTTTGGCGACGGTGCGTCAAATGCAGGTCCTTTTCACGAGTCCATCAACATTGCCGCGGCATGGAAACTCCCCGTGATCTATGTTTGTGAAAACAACCTCTACGCCGCCAGCACCCCCGCAGCGAGTACCCTGGCGCATCGCGATGTTGCCGCGCGCGCCGCGGGGTATGATATCCCGGGCATTGTCGTAGATGGAAATGATGTGATCGCGGTTTACGAGGCGGCGCAAAACGCGGTCGCGCGCGCGCGCAATGGCGAAGGCCCCACCCTGATCGAATGCAAGACCTATCGCTGGCGCGGGCACACCGAACGGATCGGCGGATCTGATCCCAGGCCGCAAAGCGAAATTCAGGCGTGGAAACAAAGAGATCCCATTGAGCGATTTGTCGCAAACCTGATGGATCAAAGGTGCCTTACGCAAGCAGCGTGGCAAAAAATGGACGAGGAAATCCTCGCGGCAATTGAAGACGCGGTGCAATTTGCCAAAGCGAGTCCATTTCCAGATTTAGAAGCAGCCACAGAAGACGTATTTGCAGAGTGACCCCAAGGACAACACCATGCGAAAAATCTCTTATGCACAAGCCGGAACAGAAGCACTCGTAGAAGAAATGCGGCGCGATCCAACCACATTTCACCTGTCAACTGATGCGCCCGAAGCACTCGTCAAAGCATTTGGACCCGAGCGCGTGCGCGCCACCCCCATCGCCGAAGGCGCGCTCACCGGTATCGCTGTTGGGGCTGCCGGATCTGGGTTCCGCCCCATCATCAACTGGAGTATGGTCACCTTTTCTTTTGTGGCTATGGACCAGATTGTCAACCAAGCGGCCAAAATTCACTACATGTTCGGCGGGCAGGCCAAATTCCCCATGACCTTCCGCACGTCCGTCGGCGGCGGCAGAAGAGTTGCCGCGCAACACTCCCAAAGCCCTTATGCCATGTTTATGAATCTGGCGGGGTTAAAAATGATCTTGCCCGCAACCCCCTACGACATGAAGGGGCTTCTCAAAACGGTCATTCGCGACGACAATCCCGTGATCTCCTTTGAATCCAATCGCCTCATGAATGTTGAAGGCACCGTCCCCGAAGGAGAATATATCCTGCCCTTGGGCAAAGCAGACATCAAACGCGAAGGCGCGGATGTGACGGTCGTCGCGCTGGCATGGCTCGTGCGCGAAGCACTGGCCGCGGCCGAGGTCCTCGACCGAGAGGGCATTTCCGTCGAAGTGCTCGACCCGCGTACGCTGGTGCCGCTCGATCGCGATGCCATTCGCGCATCCGTCCGGAAAACTGGCCGCCTCGTCATCGCGGACGAAGCGGGACCTACTGCTGGTGCCTCAGCCGAAATCGCCGCGGTTGCCGCGGAAGATGCAGATACATTTGCAAAAATGAGAGCACCCATAAAACGCATCTGCGCCCTGCACGTGCCCATCCCCTACACGCCCCGGCTCGAAGACCATGTATTTCCAGATCGCAACAATATTATCGCGGGTGTCAGAGACGTGATGAACGCCAGGTAGGATTTCAATTCAGCGGTGAGAGATCAGAGGCGGGCGCAAAGGGAAGTAAGAGGTGAGAGGCGAGAACGTAGGGGCGGTGCCTTGTGCCCGCCCGAAAAGGTGAGAGACGAGGCAGATGGATATGATTAAATGCTGACATTTTCTTTTTCTAACCATACGTTCATGTCACACCATTGAGGCTACAATGGAGTTATGCGGCGCGGAGATGATGGCAGTAGCAACGGTTTAGACAATTTTCAACAAGATTATTAGAGAGGTGAACCGATGAAAGAAATACGCGGCGATGCCAAAAGCATCCACTCCATGCTCAACGGAGTAAAATTTTCCATTGATTACTACCAACGAGAGTATCGCTGGGAAAAGAAACAGGTTATTGAGCTTATCAATGATCTGTGCGGAAAATTCTTGGACAGTTACGAGCCTAACCACGCTCGCAAAGAAGTCGGAAATTATGGGCACTACTTTCTCGGGTCTGTCATCATCAGTAGTGATAAGGATGGTCAAAAGTTCATCATTGACGGACAGCAACGTATTACAACTCTAACGCTGTTACTCATCAACATATACCATCAACTCCCCGACGAGGATAAACAGCCAATTGCCAACATGATTTCGTCAAGGCAGTACGGCCAACATTCATTCAATCTCAATGTTCAAGAACGCGATACATGTATGGAAGCACTTATGGCAGGAGAAACTTTTGACGAGGAAGGTCAACCTGAATCGGTTGTCAACATTCTGAACCGCTACCAAGACATTGAGGCCCATCTTCCAGATACAATCGCTAGCGTATCGGAAGATAGAAATACCCTGCCGTATTTCGCTGACTGGCTCATAGATAATGTCCATCTCGTCGAAATCACTGCTGATTCTGATAAGGACGCATACACCATTTTCGAGACGATGAATGACCGTGGGCTCTCACTAACACACCCACAGATATGCTTAAAGGATATCTCTTGGCTAATATCAATGACACTGACAAACGTAATTGTGCCAATAATGCTTGGCGGTCTCGCATCTCTGAGTTGCAAAAACTTGGCAAGGAAGAAGATGCCGATGCAATCAAAAGTTGGCTACGCAGTCAGTACGCTGATCATACATTTCACTTCGAAGTTATCGGCTCAGAGTTCCACCGATGGGTTCGATCTGAGGCGAAGGAATTAAATCTTCGCAAATCAACAGATTTTTTCAACTTCATCATTGAGGACTTCAAATTCTACGCTAAGTGGTATATTTTTATTCGTTGTGCAGCAAATACGCTGCAAGATGGACGCGAAGCGATTTATTACAACGCAGATAATAATTTCACGCTTCAATATCCGTTGTTGCTAGCACCATTAGTGCATACCGACACTGAAGATGAGATTCTATGCAAGCTTCGTGTAGTCGCTTCATTTATTGACATCTTAATCACTCGCCACATTTGGAATTCGAGATCAACCGCCGAGCGTTCCATGCGAGGTAAAGTTTTTTCGATGATAAGGAGCATACGAGGAAAGTCAGCGGGTGATCTAGCCGAGATACTCACTAAGTGTCTCGCAAAAGATACAGAAACATTTATGTCTAACAATTCATTCTTCTTACATCAGCAGAATGGTCCACAGATTCATCGCATATTGGCACGTATGACCGACTTTGTAGAGACCAGATCTGGCGAACCATCCCGCTATGAGGAATACAGACAACGAGGCAACAAAGGGTACGAAATAGAGCACATCTGGGCAGACAAGTATGAGCGTCATGAAGATGAATTCAGCCATCTAACGGACTTTGCTCAATATCGTAACAGAATCGGCGGACTTCTCCTTTTGCCCAAGAGTCTGCACAAAAACGCTTATCTCCACAACCCAGGTTTCCAAAGATTCAGAGAGCAGAACAATCTTAAGTTCAAGCCATATAGGCGAGTTTAAAAAAGATGACTTAGACCAACGACAGGCACTCTATCAGTCGTTAGCGGAGAAAATCTGGAATCCCAATAACTTGATGCACATTGCCAAAAAATAAAGACTACTCCCCTAGCTGGATTCGTCCATGTGACCTTTGGATTAACAGTTCGTTGTTCTGCCAAACGAAGCTACAATCCGGCACCTTGCCTCCGGTTTCCTCACCTAGTTTCATCTGCCCCGCGGCATTTCCATGAGGAAAAACAGGAGCCCACTCGAAAATAGAATGGGCTCCTGTTTTCATTCGCCGCCGCGAGTATCTATCGCTAATTAAAACCGCGACTGTCTGCCCTCCATATTGGAATGCACATCGATCAACGCGGTCTTGCCATCGGCATTCAATCCCTGTGCTTCTCGCAGTGCCGCCTGCATCTCGCCCACTTTTGTCACGGTGAGGCCAGCCGCGCCCATCCCTTCGGCAATTTTGGCATAATCGCCCTGCATAAGCGAAACGCCGTAGCGTTCGCGCGCCACGGGAAATCCGCCCGGATACGTCGCCATGCCCCCGTTGTTCAAAAGCACCGTGGTAATGGGAACATTCGCGCGAACAGCCGTTTCAACATCCAGCCCAGACATGCCAAACGCCCCATCCCCCATCAAATTGAGACAAAATTTATCGGGATGGGCCAACTTAGCGCCGATCATCAGGGGAATGCCAAACCCCAAATGGGTCGTTTTGCCCCAGCCAATATAACTGTGGGGCGTGGTCGCCGTATAAAATGGCACAATCGAGTCGCGGGGCGCACCGGCATCGTGCGTGACAATGCTGTTCTCGCGATCGAGTGTCTTATCGATCGCGTGGATCACGCGATAGGGATTGAGCGGTTCTTCATCCGATGTCAGCAGCGGTGTCCACGTTTCGAGCCACTGTTTCCTCACACCTGCGATCTCAGCCGCGACCCGATCAGCCCCATCAACACCCCGTTCACCAACTTGAGCCTTCACTTCGTCAATCATGGCTTGCAGCGCGAGCTTGGCATCGCCGACCAATCCAATATCCACGGCTTCGTCTTTGTTGATATCATCTGGATTATCGGTGTTTTGAATCAGCACCTTGCCGGGGTGGATTGGTTGGGCATAAGTCGAACGCGTCAAACTGGATCCCAACGCGAGCAGCACATCGCAATTTTTAAGCCATCGATGCGCGGGTAAGGTGGTCGCGCCACTGCCGGCACCGAGGGCCACTGGATGGCGTTCATCAAAAGCCGACTTGCCGGGCATGGTGCAAAACACGGGGATGCCGGTCAGATCGACCAATGCTTTCAACGCCTCTGTCGCATCGGCAAACAACACCCCGCGCCCAGCCCAAATCACGGGTGCTTTCGCCGCGAGCAAGGTCTTGACAGCATCTTTGATATCCCCCCTTGCCGGCACCTGCCGCACGCGCTTGGGCGAATGATAATTCTGTGCATCAGCAGGCACTTCCCGCGCACAAACATCGGAAGTCATCTCGACCACCACCGGACCAGAAGCCCCATTGCGAAGCGCGTGGAACGCGCGCCGCATCGCATTGCCGACATCGTCCGGGCGATAAATCGCCTCAACGCGCTTGACCCACCCGCGATACGTCTGTGTGGCAGAAAAATTGGGGCGCACCGCGATCTGATTCAGTCTCACGCCACCCGGCAAAACCAGAATGGGAATGTTGTCGGCATAGGCCTGGGCCAGCCCACCCATCGCGTTTTCTGCACCGGCCTGGGACTGAATCGCCACAACGCCAAACTTCTGTCGGTTGCTCACGCGGCTAAACCCATCCGCCGCCATCACAGCCCCGCGTTCATGGCGAAATGCGATGGGGCGAATCCCAACCTTGGCCGCCGCCTCAATCAAGGGATTGCTGGGAAAACACGCGATCCATTCGATCCCTTCTCGCTTCAAAATCTGCGCGATGTATTCAATGCCGTTCATGAATAATTCCTAGGCAGGAAGCCATTGGCTTTCACACCCCCCCATCCCCTGTCTGCCCTGCCTACCGCCGAGGGCTTTCGGCAGGCCTACCTGAGGTAGGCAGGCGACAGGCAGGCATCCACCCCAAAATATCCTCGCTCGTTCTGCTGACCGCTGACTGCTATCCTCTCAATGTCTCATTGAAGAAATCAATCGTGCGTTGCCATGCCAATTTTGCTGCCGCCTCATCATAACGCGGCGTTGTATCATTGTGAAACCCGTGGTTGACCCCTTCGTAAATATGCGCCGTATAATTCACGCCCGCTTCCTTGAGTGCAACTTCGTAAGCCGGCCACCCCCGATTGATGCGCGCGTCCAATTCCGCATAGTGAATGAGCAAAGCAGCTTTAATTTTCGGTACATCTTCGGCCGCGGGTTGACGCCCATAAAAGGGAACCGCAGCAGAAATAACATCGGGGATGCGCGCGGCGAGCGCGTTCGCCATGCCGCCGCCAAAGCAGAAACCCACCACGCCAACTTTGCCCGTGCATTTGGGGTGCGTGTGCAAAAAACGCGCAGCCGCGATAAAATCTTCTGTCATCTTATCGCGATCCAATTGCCGCTGCATCCGTCGCCCCTCGTCATCCGTGCCGGGATATCCGCCTAAAGGTGCCAACGCATCCGGGGCAAAGGCCAAAAAACCGGCCACGGCCGCGCGGCGAGCCACATCCTCTATGTACGGATTCAAGCCGCGATTTTCGTGAATCACAACCACCCCGGGCACTTTTTTTTTGGCCTCGGCAGGGGCGACGAGATAACCGCGCGTCTCGTCATGTCCTTCTGGCGATGGATAGTCTCGATACGCCGCGTCGATGCGCGCGTCATCTGTGGCGATCTGCTGCGCAAGCGCGTAATTGGGAACGAGGCTGTCCAACAGCGCTGTCGCAGTGAGTCCGCCGATAGCGAACTTCGCTGCCTTGTCCAAAAATTCCCGCCGATCGATGTCCCCGTGAACGTACTCATCGTAAAGGTCGAGAAGTTCCAGATCAAATTCAGACGCTGTTTGGCGTTTCATAACGGTCTCCTTTCAGTGATGGTTTTACACAATCCCAACGGCTTCGCGCACCCCATCCCACTCGCGCCATATATTCGTGAACGCGTCAAACCCAATTTCGTCAATCCGCGCGTGTTTGGCTCTGAAAATTACGGCATATCGAATATTTGGCGATGTGTTGGGGCCACCCGTATGCACCATCATGTGATGGGCAAAAATCACATCACCCGCTTCAGCGGTCACAGATACCGGGCCTTCGGGCAGATCGACATGGGGCATGTGATCATTCAGAATTTGATGCCCGTGTGCCTTAAAATAGTCCTCAAAAAAGTGATGCGACTTGGGCCACACAGTAAAATTGCCGCCGTTGGGAACCAACACATCATCCAAATACACCACGGCAAACGAGGTAAAATTGCGGTTATACGTCCCGTCTTCGCGCAACCCGCGCAAGCGGTCGCCCACGGCCTTAATCCCATCGAGATGCCCGCCACTTCTGCCCCATCCAATTTTCTTTGACAACGCCCCTGCCGCACTTCCGGGTGGACGCGGAAAATTGAGCTTAATACCGCCCGATTGACAACGCTGCAAATTGCCTTCTCCCAACGCGGATTCGAGCAGGGAACACACGGGCGTTTTGTTGAACAGGTCTGTAATCACCGGTGTGGCATTGATCTCGGAGAACGGATTGATATCCCCCTTGCCAATTTCGGCATTGATCGCTTGCCGCGCCGCATCCACCATCGCGCGGGGCACCGCGCCCGAAATTTTGAGATAGCCCTCTTCGAAAAAGAATCGCTTTTGACGCTCGCTCAATTTCATGACGACCTCCAAAACAATGAACAATAAATAGAGCCATCTGTTACACGCTAAGTTAAATGGATCGACATACGGTTGTCAAACAAATCTTCTATTCTCTTTGTCGCGCGCAGCATTCTCCGCCATGCGAATATCAAAACCCTTGACAAATTTGCGATTCCATGCCATAACTCGTATCGCAGAGAAAGTCGATCTCTCACCGTCACAATGGACCCCGGCACTGAGACAACAGGTTTGCTAGGGGCGAAAGGAGTAAAAATGGACAACGCCCGATCACCATCCGCGTCTGAGTCTTATCGCGCCACGGCCTTTGCCGACGCCGTGCCCGAGTTGGCGGCTCCCGGCGCCACGCCAGAGCGGTTGGCACACTTGAAGGAGCACGGTTTCGTCATCATCACCGACTTTGTCGATAACCCGTGGATCCCCATTCTCCGCGACGCGGGCCGCCGTGTTACTGAGGCAGGCGCGCCAGAGAATGGCTACAGCAAGATCAACTGCTCAAAGGGATACGTACACCGCACCGGAAACGACGAACCGTGGGCGATCCGCGGACTCATCCATCCCGCTTTTGGAGAGCCGAGCTTTGCCGAGTTCCACGGCTCGCCAGATTTTCTGAACTTCATCTACTCCTGGTGTCATGGGCTCCAGCCAGAGGATATGGTAATGGGTGGATTGCTGCTGTGGTGCAATCCCCGGCAGCGCGAGAACAAACTCAGTTGGCACCGGGACGTGACGTGGTGGGGCACCGGGAAGCCCTATTTCGCGCAGCGGGAAGTACGAGGGGAAGGCCCTGAGGCGTACTCCGAGGAGGTCGAGAGAGAACGCTGGAAAGAAATCCGCGCAAAGAACGCCAAGTCTATCACGGAGCGGAACGGCGTCAGCATGTTCCTGGCACTAGCCGACGACGAGTGCCACGAACTCGTACCCGGCAGCCACAACCGGTGGCGCACGACGTTTGAGCACGACGTGCTCCTGCCAAAAGCGATGAAAGAACAGGGGGTACCCCACACACCCAGTTGGAACGGCGAGGACCCATTGCCAGGGCAAGTTGCAATCCGGCTCAAAGCCGGGGAAGCCCTCATCCGCAATGGCACCACCATCCACACGGGACACACCGTCCCCGAGCGCGAGCGCAACACGTTGTCTATCGGGTGGTCAAAGTGGTCGGGACCATTCACCGGGGAGCCATCGGTGGCAGATGTGCGCCATGCGTGGCAACTCGATCCCGCTGTGCGAGCAGCTTTGCCACACGAGTGGATGAAGACCGCGTGGGACCGCTGGGCTGAAACCCAGAAACTCGGAGACGCGCTCGAAGACCGGTATCCGGCGTTTGACATCAAGCGCGTCAAAGCGGGTGAGGTCATCGGTTGGCGCGGCGAGTTGGAACGCCAAGCCGCGGCCGCAGGCGAAGCCTGGAAGCCCTTCCAAACCGCGGTATGAAGATGAAGGAGCACTCATTATGCGTAAATATCCGCCATTTGCCACGCATCGAGCGAGATGAGTTCGCTGTCTTGCCCCTGTGAGCGCAGGGAAACGCCAACGCTATCTTCGCGCCCGGGATAAACGCGCAACGCCACGCACTGTTTGCCATTCACAAAGACTTCCACCACGCTCTTATCGACAAACACGCGCAATTTCAACGTCTCATCCGGCGCAATATAAACCGAAGCCGTCTCGGGCGCGCGGGTGCGTACATCGGGCAAAATTGAAGAACGCGACGAATCAATCGTAATCGAGCTCTTCTGCGTGTTCAACTCTCGATTTCTAAACCCGCGGTCTTTGAAAAACATGATGCGCGTCACCTCTTCCGCATTTGGTGACCGCAACACATCCATCTCGACCATCGGCGCGCCCTTGGGATCGATCTCGGCTGCGATCTCCATCGCATTGCCCCGAACATCGCCGAGCACCACCTCCCGATTGGCCGCGAGCTTCATCCCATCCACATGCTGGTGATCGCGGCGCAGCGACGCCACATCCCCTGCCGGCTCAACCCGCAAATCCTCTTCGCCAATGAGGGTCAACTTGCGGGGCAAAGTCATAATCTGGTTCCAATTCTTTGTCGGCTTGCCCGGGTTCATATTGAAAATCACAATGATATTGCCCTTGCCATCCGGCGTTGCCGAAGGCGCGTGTACGCCACAGGGCCCCGATGGGCCAAAATTGCATTTGTCGTGCGCGGTCACCACAAACTTGTCGCGCGATGTATCGTAATCGCCGAGCAGATATTGCCCCCCGCTCATGTGGCTGTAAAAGAGCAAGATATGCCGATCTCCGATGGGCCAGAAATAGGGACACGCGCCATCGTCACCGACCAGTGTAAAGCGGTCGTCTTCCACAAACGGATGCAAATACGTCCAATGTGCCAGATCGGGTGACCGCAGCAAAAAATTCGCGCGCGTGCGCTTGCCACCCGGCCCGGGCAAGGTGCCTCCCGAAAGCGAAAAATAAAAGTCGCCCTGTTTCCAAATACACGGATCAAATACCCGATAGGGCGGCGCAGAGCCGTCGGGATTCCGCATCGGAATCACCGCGCGCCCGCTCACTTTCTCCCAGTTCAGCAACAGGGGATCGCGCGACACCGCCACCATATTGCCCACTTCTGTCCCGTGATACATGGCAATGACGCGATCGTCTTCCACGAGCGTGGCACCCGAAAAACAGCACCGCTCGGGATGGGGATAAATCGCGTAGGGCAAATCTTCCCAGTGGATCAAATCGTCGCTGATCGCATGGCCCCAGTGCTGACGCGGGTCTTCCGGGGGATACGCCTGATAAAACAAATGCCATCGCCCCTGCCAAAAACAAAGCCCATTGGGATCGTTGAGCGTGTGTTCGGGATTCACATAGTGATAGATGGGCCTGTGCGGGTCGCCCGCATACCCTTTCCGCGCGTCCTTCATCCGCTGCAACAACGGATTCGTCTCAAGTGCTGCACGCTGTTCTTCAAGCGCGTTTGGAAATGCGTAGCGCGGAACGCGCGACGTGTAATCCGGCGTGTTCATTGTTTGGTCCTTTCTGTTTTAATCTGCCACTTGCGGGCGGCCACAGGGGGCCGCCCCTACTTAATCCCCAATCCTCGCCGCTTCCAATTCGGGATGCGCGTCCCAATGCGCGCGAATCCGCCTTGCCCATTCGCCAATTCGCTGCGCGGGCCGCGCGTGCATGATGCGCCGTCGTTCCAATCCCCCCTCAAAATTCAGCAATGCGTGGCGACACTGCATCAACAGATCGCGCGCTTCCCTATCATAAGCGACATTGCGCGTCTCTGCGGGGTCGTCCCGCAAATCGAAAAGTTGTTCAAGCCCAATGCGATGGGGATTGGGGCCCGGCGGCAACAGGTCTTTGTCATCCCCATAGGGAATGTATTCACAAACGTATTTATACCGATCAAAAATCAGGGCGCGCCCCCAGTAATTGCTCTCGACAAACGCGAAATCGCGCCAAGTCACATCCCGCCCTTCAACGAGCGGGCGCACGCTCATCCCCCGCGCTTGATCGGGCGGATTGACCCCGGCATAGTCGCACACCGTGGGCAGCAGATCCACGCCCGACACCAAACGCCGCTGATCAAACGCACCTTTTGGAATATGCAACTTGCGACCCAGTGTAGATACGATAAACGGCACGCGAATGCTCTCTTCATAAAGGGAAAACTTCTGGAATGTCTGATGCTGCCCAAAGGCTTCGCCGTGATCCACGCTGAAAATAATCACGGTATCATCCGCCAGGCCACGCTGCCCAAGTGCCGCCAAAATCAGGCCGATTTCGCCATCCACCTTTTCCACAAACCGGTGATGATGCCAGATAAACGTTTGCCATTGCCGCGCAGACCACGTTTTTGTCGCGCGCAAAATCGGCCAGTGAATCAGACAGTCATCTACGCGCCTGCATACTTGATGCAAAACCGTCTCGCGCGCATCGTAGTTAAAATTCTCGGGCAGGGGCGGCAAATCCGCTTCCCTGAGCATCCCGCGGGCCACGGCATCGGGCATCTCTTTTGTTTCAAAATTGTGACCGTACTCACAGATATCGTGCGGATTGACATACCCCACTTGCAGATAAAACGGATCGGCATCGCCATAGCCCGTTAAAAAATCCACCACCGCGTGCGTCATTGCCGAATCGTAATATTCGCCCCCGCCCGCGCCAACGCGCCTTTGCCCATAATACAACACGTCAAAACTGCTGTGTACATCGCGACCATCCACATGCCATTTGCCGCAGTGAATCGCCCGATATCCACCGGCCGTCAAAATTTGTCCCAAATCGGGCATGTCGTCGTGCAAATATCCGCCGTTAAACGGGGTGCCGGCTTCGGACGTAAAGCGTCCCGTCATCCAACTCGCACGCGCAGGAGCGCACACCGGATCGCTGCAATAAGATCGCATAAATGACATGCCGTTCTCGTGCAACCGATCGATATTTGGCGTTTTCACATGTGTATTGCCATAAGCCGATATCACATCCCAAGTGTGCTGATCGGTATTGATAAACAGGATGTTCGGGCGGTCGCTCATGCCGCGCCTCCTGCTAACGCGAAGGTTTGAAATGTCGTGGAGGCGATCACCACCCGCCCCTGTTGATCCACCCACCAATGCGAAGGCAGCATCCCCACGCCATAAACAAAAAAACCAGAGAGTTCCAGTGCCTCCTCGTCAAGGGGCAGGACCCAATCTTCCAAAAAGCCAATGCACGCGCGGGCGCGCACTTTTTCGAGGTCTTCCAAAATCCCAAGGGCAACCTGTTCGCCCGACGCTTTTAAGCGATGGGCGAGATTGGGGATCACATCAAACAGCGTCCAGTTGCAGGTCACGGGACGCGACCCGTCAAAACGCCCGATGGGCAAAACCACATCATTGACCACAAGCGCGAAGTCGCCCCGCGATGTGATGCGTCCTTCGCCTGCAAATTGGCGATATCCATCCCCCGCGCCATTGCGTGCTGTGACGCGCCACGTATCCCGCAGGGTGCGGAAGTCATCGTCCGCACAGCAAAAGTCAAGGTGCAAATTTTCACCACTCGTCGCATTCACATACCGAACCTCATACCGCCAGTTTCCCGACGCCTCGCACCTCCGATCAATCACCGCCTCGCCTATCGCCAGATCACAATCCCCTGCCATCTCACCTACGCGTTTATATCCCTTCCAGTAATTCGGCAAGACCGTGTACCTGTCCGCATCCTGCGCTTGATCTGTCTGCCGCAAAGCAGGTGCTGAAGTGCCTCTGTTCAGTATCGCCATCAACTGTTTGCCAAAATGCGGCGCCTGACTTCTTCCGTCGTATTGAAACGACCAGTGTATTTGATCGGTAAATGCCATAGCGCGATTTCCTCAATTATTTGGCGTAATCCGCAAAACGAGCGCGTGTTCGCATGGTTTCTCGAGCGGCAATTTGACGTTCAACCCGCGCATGGTCTGCGACCATTTCAGCGCGCCCTTGGCGCCCAACAGTTCCACCTTCTCAATCGGCTTTGTCAACAAACGCATGGCAGACCCCAGCGACTGGATCGTCACCTCGTCCTTTTCGGGTATCGCCAATACCGTGGCATACAGCACGTCCCCTCGGGTGGTAAAGCGAATATCGCGCGCGCCAAACATCTGTCGCTTCGTATCTGTAAACGCACCTGTGGTCACCTCTGTTGGGCCTTCGCCAAACACCTTCCACGCCCGCGAATCGTAAATCGCCTCGCCATTCACTTGCAACCATTTGCCAATCGCCAGCAACAGAGCCTCCTCTTCTTCGGGAATTGTCCCATCGGCTCGCGGCCCCACATTGAGCAAAAGCGCGCCGTTTTTGCTCACAATATCCACCAAATCGCCGATTAGCTGCCCGGCACTTTTATACCCCCGTTCACCGTCAATATACCCCCAGGACTTCCGCGCCACACACGTATCGGTTTGCCAGAAGTGCGGATGGATATCATCCAACTGCCCCCGCTCAACATCGTACACAGCAACCCCAGGCGGAAACGCATCGTACTTGTAATTGATCGCCACACCGCGCCCCCATTCGGCCCCTCGATTGTAATAATAAGCCGCAAAACGCTGCACATAAGACGCAAAAGAAGGTTCTTGAATCCACCAGTCAAACCACACAATTTGCGGTTGATATTTATCCACCAGTTCACAAGTGCGCGCCAGCCAATCATCTAAAAATTCCTCATTCGGTTGGCTATCCCTCAGTTGCGCCGGGCCGTACAAACCCGCGTACTGTCCGTCCTGCACATCCGAATCAAACTGCATCCCGCCATCCATAAACCACCAGTGTTCCGCGCGGTGCGTTGACACCCCAAACACCAACCACTGCTTACGCACCGCCTCGGCCAACTCGCCGATCAAATCGCGCTTTGGCCCCATCTTGCTCGCGCACCATTCGGACAGATCCGTATCGTACATCGCAAACCCATCGTGATGCTCAGCCACCGGCACCACAAAGCGGGCACCCGCCTTGCGAAACAAATCCGCCCAGTGATCGGGGTCGTAATTCTCCGCCTTGAACATCGGGATGAAATCCTTATACCCAAACGCCTTGTGCTCGCCATAAGTCGCCAGGTGATGCTCAAATTCAGGAGAACCCCGCTGATACATATTGCGCGGGTACCACTCGCTGCCAAACGCGGGCACCGAATACACGCCCCAGTGAATAAAAATGCCAAACTTATCGTTTTGATACCAGTCGGGCACCCGATAATTTGAAAGCGATTCCCAATTCGTCTCAAAAGGACCTTCGGGAATTTGAATTGCCATCATTTCCTCCTCAGTGATATAATACATCTATTCGCCCACCCCAATCGGCGAGACCCAAAGGGATCGCCATCCATCTCTCTCACGCCTTACGTCTTGTATTTTGAAATGATGATTGGGCAACCGGGAACTGTCCTGAACGAAGATTGGGCAACCACAAGGGTTGCCCCTACATGGGGGTTGGGGGGCCTTCTCGCATCTCACTTCTCGCGCCTTTCGCCTAAAACGCCACATAAGGCTCTGATTCAACAGGCGTAAATGGCTTGGGCGGATATTTTTCGATAACATCCGCTTTCAAATCCACGCCCCAGCCTGGGCCTTCGGGGGGCATGCAATATCCATCCATCACATCAATGGGCTGCGTGAGCACCTCATTGTAGAGATCAATGGACGACAGGAAGATCTCCTGCATCAAGCTGTTGTGAATGCACAAGTCCAAGTGCAGGCTGGCGATGGTCGAAATCGGCCCATTGGAATTGTGGGGTGCGAGGGTCACGTAATACGTCTCGGCCATGGCCGCAATTTTCTTCAACTCGGTTATCCCCCCCGCATGGCAGATATCCGGCTGAATAATGCCCACGGCATTCTGTTCTAACAACGCGCGAAATCCCCATCTCGTGTACAATTGCTCGCCCGTTGCAATCGGCACGCGCGCGTCGCGGGCAAATCGCGCCAGTGCTTCGGGGTTGTCCCACAAAATCGGTTCTTCCATCCACGCGATATTAAACGCCTCCAATTGTCGTGCGACCCGCCGCGCGCTCCATATATTCAACCGCGCGCGAATATCGATCCCAATTTCAATCTGCGAGCCAACCGCTTCCCGCACGGCTTCCACAAGCGCGACCCCGCGCTCAATGCGCTCGATCTTTGCCACCTGCTCGCCACCAAACGGATAAAACTTCAACGCGGTATAGCCCCGATCCACCACCTTTTTCGCTTCTTCGCCAATCCCCTTGGGCGTCATCCCGCCGCGCGGCCAGCCATTGGCGTACATGCGAATTTTATCGTGCGACTTGCCGCCGAGCAACTCATACACCGGCACACCGAGTGCCTTGCCCTTGATATCCCACAACGCCAGATCAACGGCGCTGATCGCACTCGTGGTCACCGGCCCGCCCGACCATGTGACGCGCCGATACAGCGATGTCCACAACCGCTCGATCTCAAACGGATCCTTGCCCATCAAAAACCGCTTAAACGCCCCCAACTCCGCCATCAACCCTTCGTCCTTAAACTGCAAACTGGCTTCACCCCACCCATAAATACCCGCATCCGTCTCAATTTTCACAAACGTCCAGTTTGTCCCACCCTGTCCCGGCGTGCCCATACGCATCACGTGCAGATCGGTAATTTTCATTTCGTATTCCCCTCAAATATGTTTTCCAGACCCACATTGCCTATCGTCCGTCAAAATCAGAATCACATTGCAGCGTTCTGCCATACGCGATGCTCCTTAGTGGTTCTTCAAATCAGTTTATTGACTTAACCTACTGGACTCCTGCTTTCGCAGGAGTGGCGAGCAACGGACGGCATTCCCGCTAAAGCGGGAATCCAGAGAATAAAAGCACTCAAAAAATGCAATCGAATTTATTTGAAAATACCACTTAGTATGGACTGAGATCCATTTCTGGATATGCGTTTTTAATCAGGTGAAGTGCCTCTGGCGTGTAAAAATCGTCGCCGGGTTTGGGCCAGCCAAAGAGGCTGCGAACTCTTGCTGTGGTTTTTGTCAAGAAGGGCCGCAGGCGTTGGCGTTCTTGTATGTCTCGTTTTTCCGTGAGTGTCCATGTGCTGGTGTCTGCGCGGCCCACCGCAAAAAAGAGGATGGCGCGTTGTTTTTTCGGGTTGGTGAATGCCTGTGGCGAATGGGGCATGTGTGAACTGTAAAAGAGTACGGTTCCCGCTTTTCCTATGGCGGTAAGGGGTTCGAATTTGATTGGGAGTTTGCGAATGTCGTCAAAGCGATAGGATGCGTGTTCTGTGCCGAGTGGCTCGCGGATGAGTTCGCCCATTTTGCTGTGCGCGCCGGGCAATACGCGCACCGGGGCGCAGTCTGCGTCGTTATCGGTCAAATAAACCCAGGCCTGGATATGGCCGTAGCGCTGCCATTCTGGGTGCGGGGGCAGCAGGGGTTTTGCCCAGTCAATGTGGAAGCCCGACCAAGGATCTTTGGGCGTTCCTCGGTCTAAGCACCCGCTACGGACATATACAAAGCCGTGGTGGTAGTGCATGTCGGGTGTATCTAAGAGTTGGGATAGGGCGTCTAAAAACGGTTCGTGTTCAATGGTCCGATCAATGGCGTCAATACCCGTTGGTATGTCGTGGAACTGCGCTCGAGGTCCGCCAAATCCGCGACGTCCTTTTGGTCTGATCAGCGTTTCTTCAATTTCGGGATGGGCATCTAACTCGGCATTAAATTCTTCAAAAGATTTGCCATAAGCATTTTGTTCTGCGGCTTCAAGTGCTGGCATAAGCTGATCTTTTGAGAAAAGATTGGGGACTAAAAGATATCCATCGCGTTGGTATGATTCACATTGCTTTCGTGTCAACATTTTTGGCCTCCTCTATCCTGCGACTATGGGATGCAGGGTTTGTGGTCATTATCATACCGCCTATCATTGTTTTGCATCAGCGTGTTATTTCCGCGATTTCTACCCTCTGTCCGCCGCGTTGTGCCGACAAATAGGCCGCATCGACAATTTGCATGGTATATAAATTTCCCCGCCCGCTGTGCATTGGCTCTGTGCCGCGCCGCGCCGAGTCCATCAGATGATTCATGCTTTCACCCATTGCGTGTGTAAAAGCCCCTTCGCGAGAGAACTCGCGTGTTTCCTTTTTTTCGTTCAGGGGATGGATATGCAATGTCGCTGCGTCGGCAAGTACGACTTTTTTGACGGATAGCACCGATCCTTTTGTGCCATCTACGCGCAATCGACATTCTGACAGGGTCATGGAATGCCAGTTGGATATCATGGTTGCGACGAGGCCATTTTCAAATTGTACTGTCAGACTCGTAAAGGTTTCGCCTTTGACATCCGGATTCCAAGCGCGCGTGACGGCTGATACGCTTTGGGGAGGGTTGCCCGCCAATGTGCGGATGCGATCGATGAGGTGAATGCTAAAGATGCTGATTTCCAGACGCTGTTCCCGGCTTCGCCACCCGCGCACCTGTGTCCGATTTTTTAATTCGTCGTGCGATATATAACGCACGTCGCCAATATCACCCGAATTGACAATATTGTGCATTGCGACGACATCTTCCATAAATCCCAACTGGTGGTTTACCGCCAGGGTTACGCCCGCTCTTTCCGCTGCTTCGACAAAGGATACCGCATCGCTTAATGTCTCGCCAAATGGTTTTTCGACCAGCAGATGGATTCCGCTTTCAATCGCGGGGAAAATCACGTCATGGCGCACAGCAGGTGGTGTTAATAGGCTGATGACGTCAACTTCTCCCGATGCGATCAGATCTGCCGCATTTGTAAAGCGATTGGGAATGTCGTATTTGTCGCAATATCCATTCAGTTTTTCTTTGTTTATATCACATCCCGCGACGATTTCTCCCAGATCGTGTGCGACTTTCCGATATCCCGCAAGATGCCGATGTGCTATCCCCCCACACCCCACAATGCCAATCCGAAATCCGTTCATATTGCAACATCTCCAATCATTGTTTTACATCTGTTTTTCTACGACTTTTATCCAACGACATTTCGCGCGGCATACCGTTCTCTGAACAGGGTTTGGCGAATTGGGGGCATGGATTTTAGAATGCGAGGATCGGGTCGCAATCGTCTGGCGTGACCGCCATCCACGAAGTTGTAAAGATTGGCAATCGCAATGCGATCATTTTCTTTATTCGTCCACGGATGCGCGCTGTGTGTGGTTGCCTCTGCAAAAAACAGGACCGAACCCGCAGGGCATGAATAGGTCGTCCAGACGCTGGAATCGGGGTCTTGAATTTCGTCGGGCGCAGTGTACACAGCTTTGTGGCTGCCCGTTACGAGCAGTGTGCCGCCCTGTTTGTGTTTGACTGGATTCAATTCCCAAATCACGCGCGTATGCGGGCTGTTGGCTTTGCCGGGAAAGGCGTTGTAAAAGTGTGCATCGCCGGGCAGGCGATAGAGTCCATTGCCATTGTGTGGGCTAAACGTGCGGACTTCTCTTTTGCCTTCATTTCGCCGACTAGGTGCGGTTCTATACCACAGCCCATTGCTGCCCAAACTGTATCCATAACAATTGGGACTCGACAACCGGGGATTGGCCATAAACTCATTCAACATGCCCACCACCAGAGGGTGATCTATCAATCTCTGCGTTGGACCTGCCAGCGGGGTGCGCTCGTGTTCGGGAAGCGATTCGGGATCGAAATGCAGTTGAATACAAAATTCTCGCATTTCTTTGATGTCCTGTTCATTCAAAACGCCGGGGACTAATAACCACCCGTCTTTATCAAATCGATACTTTTGCTCTGCGGTCGGCTCGATGACGTCTAACCCATCGCCGTTTTTCTTTGGCAATACATCTGAGTAGTCGGCCATTGGGCCACCCAGATTTTTATCGATGATATAAGGTATTACTGTTCCATTGTCGTTCATGTGTCGGTCTCCAATGATCAAAAAGTCAGTCGTGATCTCGGCCGGGATGCTGAGATCACAATACGCGGTCGAGAAATATTTGCTCACTCGTCCGCATAAGCCGTTGTGCGGGGAAAAAATGTATCCACTTTTTCATTATACGGTTCGCTAAAAAGCGTTTGTCTGAGGGGGGGCATAGATTCGATGAGCTTTTGGGGGGGCAACCACGAATGCCATCGGCTCGCGACAATATTGTAGAGATTGAAAACAGCCAACCGATCATTCTCGGCATTGGTCCACGGATGTGCGCTGTGCGTGAGTCCCTCTGTGAAAAACAACACCGATCCGGGCGGACAGTGGTATGTTTCCCACATGGTTGAATCGGGATCGCGGACAGATTCGGGTGCTGGATACGCGGCTTTGTGACTGCCCGTGACAAATAAGGTGCCGCCCTGGCCTTTTTTGACTGGATTAAATTCCCATACCACGCGCGTTAGACCGCTCCAGGCTTTGCCGGGGATGCACCGATAGTAGTGGGAATCCCACGGCATGCGAAACAGGCCATTGCCGTTATGTGGATTAAATTTCCCGGGCATTTCAACCGTGCGGTAAAACAGATGGGATGTCTCCAATCTAAATCCATATCGCTCATGATTGGCCAGAGGTGGATATGCCAAAAACTCATTCATAAATCCCACAACAACGGGATGATCGGCCAATTTCTGCAATGGCCCACCGAGCGGGCAGCGTTCGTGTTCGGGAACGCTTTCGGGGTCTGTGCCCAATCGCTCGGCAAAGGTTCGCATGTCGTCGCATTCATCTCTTGAGAGTGCGCTCGGAATCAAAAGCCAACCCTTGCGATCAAAATCGTATTTTTGTTTTTCCGTCGGCAAGACCACTGGGAGACCATCCGCATTTTTGGGCGTCAAATCTCTGGTGGATATCGCCAGCGGACTGCCCATATTTTTGTTGATGACAAAGGGTTCCGACCGCACGATTTTTTTTCTTTTTGACATAAGGCACCTCTCTTTCTTTTCGTATTATGTTTTCAAACGCAGGGTCAACAAATCCCGTTTCACGATCTGATCCACATTGGCTTCAAGGCAGTCAAAATCGTCGTTGGGACGCACCCCCCGGCCTGTCAACGCGTCAAAACGCCCGGACGCAAGTTCTGTTGCAATATCCGCGGCCACTGTTGGCGACACATCTCTGCCCGCGTCAAACGCGCCCTTCAAATCCACATACTTCTTCACCTCTGGCCTTTTCATGTTCGCAATATTCAACGGCGTCTTGACCAATCCAGGCCCCATGGCGAATACTTTCACATTGTGTTCCTGCAACTCGGCGGCGAAGGTCTCTGTCAGTCGCATCACGGCTGTTTTGCTCGCGCCATAACCCGACATATTGGGCGATGGCCCTGAAAAACCTCCTCCGATCATATTGATGATCCGCCCCTATTGCCGCGCCACCATGCGCCGCGAAACCTCACGACAGAAGTTAAACACACCCCGCACATTCACCGTCATATCCATCCACCAGTGGTCGGGGTCAATTTCCCAGATCGGACCAAATCCGTTGTGTACACCCGCGTTGTTCATCAACACATCTACAGGCCCCAGCGCGCCTTCAACCTGGGCAACCACGGCCCGCACTTGATCGAGGTCGCCCACATCGGCCACAAAACTTTTCGCTGTACCCCCTGCGTCTGCGATTTCACGCGCACGTGCATCGAGTTCCTCTGCCGTGCGCGAAACGAGTGCTACATGAGCACCCTCGGCCGCGAACCGCGCGGCTATCGCGCGCCCAATCCCTCGCCCCGCGCCGGTCACAATCGCGATCTGTCCGGATAATTTCATCATTGTCTTCTTTCTCCCAACAGGCACGGTGATCCGTCTCTACATTCCCGTTTATCTGCGTTCATCCCTGCCCCGCCTTATGTGTATTCGCGTCTATCATCGCCAACAGCGCGTTCATCTGCTCGCGTGTCTGAGGCACGTTCCCGCTGTTAAAAATCCGATCTTCCAGCGCGTCCGTCAAGCCCGCTTTTGCGCGTTCTGCTCGCAGCAAAGCTTTCATGTCGCGCGCGGTTGAGACGTATTCCGGGTCTTCCGATACGTCTCTCGTCTCGCTGGGATCGTTTTTCAAATCGAACAGTTGGTAGTGATCGTAGTTGTGGTTGTACCAAATCAATTTGAAATCCCTGGTGCGGACCCCACAATTTGCCAACTCGCCATCCGGGTGGATGTCAAAATGCTGGTAGTAAAACGCGGCGCGCCAATCCTCTGGCGTATTTCCACTTAGCAGGGGCACCAGACTCCGCCCTTGGATATCTGCCGGCACGACCTGGCCCGCGTATTCCAAAAATGTCGGGGCATAGTCGAGATTGATCACCACGGCATCCGCATGCGATCCCGCTGCAATTTCACCGGGATACCGGATCAAAAACGGAACCCGCAGGCTCTCCTCGTACATCATCTTCTTATCCACCCAACCGTGTTCGCCCTGAAACATTCCATTGTCAGAGGTATAGACCACAATTGTATTTTCGGCCAAATCCCGCTCATCCAAGTAATCCAAAAGCCGCCCGACATTATCATCTACCGATGCCACACAGCGGAGGTAGTCTTTGATAAAGTACTGGTAATTCCTGTGCTTCTGATCCTTCAGAGACAACCCCTGGGGCATCTCGTCCCAGTGCGTGATATTCCACTGTTCATGCACGGTTTCCAGCTTGACCTGCAATGCCTCGGGCGGCACTGGACTGTCTCCAAAATTGTGGTCAAATGTCTCTGGTTCTGGAATCGTCTCATCCTGAAACATCGCTTTGTGCTTCTCGTCCGGCTCCCAGTTGTAATGGGGCGACTTAAAGTGGCACAACAACATAAAGGGGCTTTCAGAATCACATCCCGCGAGCCAATCCAAGCACTTGTCGACCACCAAGTCTGTCGAATACCCCCGGCTCTCTTTCCACACAGGGCCATGATCGCTGGGTTCGATAAATTTCGGATCAAAATAAGAACCTTGCCCCCACATCACGCTGTAGTGATCAAACCCGGTTGGGATGCTGTGCAAGTGCCACTTGCCAACAATTGCGGTCTGGTATCCCGCCGCCTGCAACAGGCGGGGAAATGTTTGCTGTGACCCGTCAAAAATATTCCCGCCAATTGACGTCTGCCCGTGGAGATGGGCGTATTTCCCGGTCAAAATGGACGCGCGACTGGGCGAACACAAAGAGTAGGTGACATAACAATTGTCCAACCGCATCCCACCGTGGGCGATCCGATCCAGATTGGGGGTCTGGTTGATCTGGCTGCCGTAGCAACTCAAAGCCCCGGTTCCGTGGTCATCGGTCATGATGTACAGGATATTGGGCCGCCTATCTGCCATTTTTTTTTCTCTTAACATGCTCCTGAAACCCGAATATCGTCTTCTGTCAACGTTCTCCCCAGAGCCTTGTCCCAGTCCATGCTCTCTTTTTCTGGCGTTGTCTGCACGCACCCTGGCACTTGCTGCCCGCAGATGTACATCTCGGTTGTACCCCAGTGCTGCGTGCCTTCAAGAACCCATTGCGTGTTCTTGATATGCCGAATCGTCGCCTTCATATAATGCACGATATAGGCCCGCCGAAACCGGTCTGACCGGTTGGGTGTGCTGCGGTGCAATAGCGCGTTGTTAAAAAACACCAGCGCGCCCTTGGGCACCGCCACGGGTATTGCCCGTTCTTCCATCTCGTCCGACGCGGTCACTCTTTTTTGGAGCAAATAATCATCACTTTCCACTTGGCTGTGATCCACCACCCCCAAGCGGTGACTGCCGGGAATCACCCACAAACACCCGTTCTGTTCGTCTGCATCATCCAGTGCCAGCCAGGTTCCTATCGTCGCTTGCTCAATTGCATCGCCCACGCTGCTGACATAAGTATTTCGGAAATACCACGAATCTTGATGCCACGCAATCGGCCGCCCCGTGCCTGGGGGTTTAAAAAAATACAGGTCGTTTGGACAAAACAGATCCGATCCCACGATCTCTGTCACCGCATCCAGCCGCCTTGGATCGCGGATGTGCGAGCGCACCAGCGCGCTGAACGTGTGCAGTCGCCAGATACTGTTTAGCGATGCAGGTCCAGACATCACATCCGTTTTGACATTGCGTTTCAAAATCACTTGCTTCTGTTTCTCTGTCAACACATCAGAGGTCTCGATGAGTGCGACCAAGTCTTCAACTCGGTCGCGCAACGCGTCAACCTCATCTGTGTCAAAGGCATTTGAACGAATAAAGAACCCGTCCTTTGCATACTTCTCGCGCTCTTCCTCGGTCAAACCATACATTCTACAGTCAACTGTAACCATCAAACAATGCCCCCAATTGATGTTGCGCAGTCGCGACAAACAGGTGTTGCCAACTGCAACAGGAACATGCACAAACTGACAGTTTGTGCCACAACGCGCTCCGATGCGACGAGGCGGGCGGGTTACAAACCCGCCCTACAACCCTACAATTCAAAACCCGTGTACCAGGTGTCCCCGGCCAAAAAAGAACAAACTATCTACCACGCACGAGGCAAATGTCGCCACGGCATATCCGATCAGCAAGCCAATAAAAAACGGCTGTCCTTTTCTGTAGAGCTGCGCCCCGCCCACCTTCAGCACAATTGATTTATAGACCCAAATCAGAAAGACTGAAAACACGGTTTTCTGCGCCATATAAGTGCCCTGCAACATCAGGGCCACCGGATGGAGCGGCAGGTGTACGAACCGGTATTTCAAATACGTGAGTACCACCGTGATCAGCACGCCGGACCCCATAAACAGCATCCGCTCCACATCCGGGGCCTCGGGGTTGCGGATCCACGTCACCGACATATCATAAGACCGCTGCGGTCCAATCAACAAATTCCACGCCGCTCGCAGATTGAACCCCCCGGACGAATAGCCCATGGATATCGCATGCAACACGGCAAATGCCGCGCCCGCGACCACGGCCAGCACAATCGCGCCGAACAGATGTCGCCTATCAAACCGAAACGGCGTGGTCAATTTCAGCATCTGCGCGATGGGCGGCCCCAGAAACCCCCGAGTCTTCCCAAACATCGCCCAGAGGTACCCCTGACACGTCAACGTAGATGCCGCTGCGGTCTGTCCGCCCATAATGTGAAGCGGCGTCCATGTAATTGAATGGTAGGCAATATCCCCATAAGGCAACCCCAGTTCCGCCGCGAATCGGGCCATCCCAATATAAGCCACCACCGTAAAAAACAAGTACAGAACCGCCACCCGAACTTCCATGCCCGCCGCGTACAACCACGCCACCATATACAGCAGAGCCGCCACCAGAGTGATCATCGCTGCGCGGTACGAGATCACTTCCCTGGAATCATCCACATCGGAAGCACCCTTGAAGACCTTCCGAAACACGGCTTTCAAATGCGCCCGCCCCATCCACAGGCCGAACATCACATAGGCGCACAGCACCCCGAAATTCTGTGACCTCACGGCCTCGCCGCCCCCGTGCCCGGCCGCGATGCCCAGCCGGTCAAAAGTCGCCACCTCAATCTCTGTGAACAGAAAGAACAACCAAAAACTGAACAGGGTTTCCACCCGTGCAAAATACGCAAACCCCACCACGTAAATGCTGATCTGAACCCAGAAAGGCTTGGCGCCCTCCAGCCACCGAAACCACTGCCCCTCGGTGTGCGTCGTCGGCAACCCCGGTATCAACGGATAAAAATACGAAACCATATTCCACGCCACCGCAAAAATCCCGATCCAGAACCCCACGCGGAAAATCCGCTGATTGAGCAAAGCGGGCACGCCTGCATCGCCCTCATCCAGATGTGCCACCCGGAGGCCCACATCCATCAGCGGGAACTCCAGCCGTTCATTTTCGACCCACTGTTTTCGCAATATCACCATCGAGCAGAGCGCCACGCACGCCGCCGCGCCCACAAACGTCATCCACCAGAACACCGGCACGACCCACGCCCCCCAGGGAATGCCCTGCCCCGGGGGCAGTCCGTCATAGAACCACGTCACCGCCTTGTCTTCGTTGTTCATCACCAGCCAAGAGACCATATTGGGATGCAGCAGGTCTGCCCAGCCGTTTTCCGGGGTGGCAAAATAATAGGGCGCGGCAATCGTGCCCACCACATAAGACGCCAGTCCGTAAAACGGGAACAGCGATCCGATCAGCCCCATGCCCAGTGCCACGCACAGTTCGCCCCGATTGAGTGCCCACCGCAGATTTGTCCGCTTGACCAACAAATTGGCAACCACCAGCACCACAAATGGAAAAAACAGCCCCATCGGGAACAGCGCCTTGTTGTTCTTCGACGCCCGCAAAATCACTGTGGACCAGTTGATGTAATAGTCCGACGCCACAATCAACAACAGCCCCGCCACCACGGCCTTCCACGACACCGCCTTGGATTCAGCCGCTGTGTATAACGCCTTTTGTGCAAAAGACAAAGCCAATGGGAATCTCCGAAAAAGAAAGTGCAACCACAGCACAGGCATAGCCTACCTGTCTGCCATGAGCAACGCGACAGGCAGGCAACGTAGCGAAGCGAGTATGAACGCAGATGAAAAGCGAGAGTGCAAAGTGCAAAGGGTTCATCTGTGCAACGGTGTACCTGTCTGCGCCGCGGCAGGTAGGCCTGCCGAAAGCCCTCGGCCGTAGGCAGGGCAGACAGGTACACCACTCCGTCCATTCGTCCATTCATTACCATCCATGAACCCCATGCCCTTGATCCGGAAACCAGATCACATCGACCGTGAATGCAATCCCTATCGCAAAGACAAACCCCACGATCAGCCCATAACAACACGGGCGCACCCGCCGGTAGAGCAAGATCCCACCGAATTGCAGCACCAGCAGCTTGGCCAGCCATACCAGGAAAATGTCCAGAATATAAATGCGCATATACCAGCTATACATCACCATCAATCCCATGGGATGGATGGGCCACCACGGGATCCGCGCCTGAAGTACGGCAAATATTAGCGCACCCAGGGTGCCCAACAAATACACGCCTGTCTTTTCCATATCTGGAACAGATCGGTCCGTATCGCCAACCGCTCCCGCAATAATATTATACCGCTCGCGCGCCGAACCCTCCAGTGCCCAGGAATGGAAACTGGCACCGCCCCAGGTATAACACAGCCAGACCGTATAAGAAGCACCAATGATCACGCCGAGGAGCACGCCGATCCAGATCAATCGGTTTGTCTTAGTGGATCTCGCCATCGTCCGTTCTATATTGGGAAGCGCTGTTGGCACGCGCCAGCCTGCCAGCAAACGGTGATTCACCATATGCGTGCTTACCAGCGTGGGGGTGGACATATTGCGCGTGCCCACAAATATATCGCCCAGTATGGTTGTTCCTCCTGCCCAAAAGGGAAATAAATAGGCGAAACCTGTGGCGGCTACGAGCTTCATCGATACAAAAAGGCCAATCCAGAATGCCGCCATCCACAATATCAGTGTTGATGGGCTGTTGCCCGACTGATAAAGCCAGAATGCCATATAGATCAACCCACCCGCAAGCACCAGCAAAGTGCTACGCGGAGACAGAATCGTTGTTTCGGACACTTCTCCTGCAACTGGACTGCGAACCTGTCTCCAGACGCGTTTCAGATGCCCGCGTGCTGCCCATATCGCCCAGAGAGCCAGCCCTAACATCGCCCCGTTCGAGAAAAGGTTCACGATGACGCCCGCATCGGCTTCTTGCCCGCTCATCCCCACTGTGAACCCCACGCGATTCATGGCGTATTGTGCCCCCAGCCCTACGAGATAAACCGACCAGATGCTGAACAGGATGTTTAGATCGCACAGAAAAGTAAATCCCATCAGCGTGGGCAGGATGCGGTAGGAGAAGGCAAAGGGCGGCAAATACCGGGATAGGGGCGCGCCTCTGCGCCCGGTTCGCCCGAACATGGGGTCAAAAATTGCAATGCGGGGAAAATCGGGGATGAAGTATTCTGCGATGTTCCACAGCAGGGGAAATGCTGCGATAAAAAACCCTGCCCAAAATGCCTTATTTTGCATAAAGGCAGGCCAACCCGGTTTTCGATCAAATCCTTCGGTGAGTTCCAGGGATACTTCGGCGAGTGGATAGACCAATCGCTCGTGTTGCGCCCATTGCTTTTGGAATAATGCGGTTAATCCCAGGCCAATGGCTGTGATTGATAGGGCGATGGATCCCGCCCAGAAAATTGGTCCCAACCACGCGCCCCAGGGTACGCCTGACCATAGTCCCTGATAGAAGCCATCGACCACGCCCGGACTGTTTAACGGCAGCATCCAATTGGGCAAGTCGTCAAAGTACAGTTCTTCCCAGCGGTTCTCTGGCGAGGCAAAATAACGCGGTGCGGCCATCATGCCAGCCCACTGCGTTGCCCAGTTAAAACCGGCAAATAAGCCGCCGACCCACAAGAGGCAAAATAGCACCCGCATCTCTGTTGCGGACAGGGACAGTCGGGGCCAATAACGTTTCAATACGGAATTGCCCAGGAGCCAGAATACAAAGGGCAATAATACGGTCATTGGCAGATTGGACATTGCCAGCAAGCCCGACCGCGTACTCAACTCGATGTACGTGGACATCGCACATGTGAATACCAGCGTGCCAACCATAGCCAATACAGCGGTTTTTCTGATCGGATCTTCCGTGCGGGGCATGTCGTGACTGTATTGGGATTGCGCCATAGGTCGATCGTGGGAATCTGTACATTATCCAGAAAAATAAAACCAATTTTTGTCAAGAAAAGAGAGATACATGCCACTTGTCAAGATCGGCATCAGTCGCCAAGTTACGATTCCAAAGCCTATCCACGATGATCTCGGGCTTTCCCCTAGCGATTATCTGCGGGTTGAACAACGAGGGTGGGAAAGTGATTTTTACGCCCAGAACAGTCGCAGATAAACGCATTGCAGAGCGTTTGGGAGATGTTGAACAAAGACGGGTACACGATCTGTCCGCTTCAAAAGCGGACTTGAGTCAGAGGGAACTTCTCGCCGAACAATTCAAAAGAGCCTCGCAAAAATGTCGGCAGGAAAATCTTCACGTCTGCCGTGAATTTGAAGCACTTGAAGCGGATACAACAGCGCGCAAAACGCAAACTGTGTTTCAACAGGGATGAGTTCTTTCACACGTTTTGGAAATCGGCTCATTCATCCAACCGAAAGTCCAAGACTCGTATCTCTGTCTTCGCCGTTAGATTCCGCACTTGATATGCTTCCAGACGTCCACTTTCCCTTGAACGCCGAGCGAGATTGCCACCGACCGGGCCAGGTACCGTGACTATCTCAGCTTCTATTGGCAGCCCGTCGCGCGCAAAGAAGACAACCAGACAGACAACATCTCGAACTGGACTACGTAGCTGATTGCGAACAGAAAACGTATAATATCCGGATATCGGAATATTATCCCACGCGAAATGACTGCCGACAACTCCTTTGGAACTACGGCCTCCGAGATTTGCCAAAATCGAACGCTGGGCCTTGGTTGGTTTTGCTTGTGCCAGCGGCTTCACAGAACCAAGTTTTTCAAGCAATGTCTTCAAATAATTCACTGGGATTGCAAAATTCAGGTTCTGCCCACCTCGGAAGGTTGCTACTGAAACACCGATGACTTCTCCTTCCGTATTTAGCACAGGCCCGCCGCTACTACCTGGCGAGATCGGAGCTGTTATTTGTAGAAGTTTATCGGTGCCAACCTCGCGGATGCTACTCACGATTCCCTGCGAAAATGTCCCCTCCAATCCCTGTGGGTTGCCTATGGCGTAAATAGATTCTCCAACCTGTACAGCGTCACTGTTACCAAGGGGCAGCACCGACGCACTGGTGGCTGAGATCTTGAGCATGACCAGATCCCGTTCAGGATCAACTGCTGTGATACCTTCAAGATCGTATTTTGTCTTCTGATCAACCAGTTTCGCGTATCCTCGCTTAGCACCTTCGACTACATGAAGGTTGCTGGCGATCTCTCCGTCACGGACGAAAAAGCCGCTGCCCAAGGAAATCGGTTGGCCGTTTTCGTCCTCCATGACCAACAGTACAGTAGAACCGAAAGCCTGCTTGGCGATCTGTTGTGTAGTTTGAGTATTCGCTGAATTTGCTCCAGCGAATACGAGAACGCACAGCAACCGCAACCTGTTTGCCGTAGTTCGTGTCATAATATGATTTTCCTTTGTTGTCTAATATCAGCACTCAGCCGCTGACGAAAGCCCATCCGATGGATGCGAGACAGCGCAACGCGAAAACGCACGCGCACAATTTGATTGGGATGGTGAGATTGTTCTCGGATTATACTCACTTGAGGGGTTGCGTCCGTTCTGCTCGGTGCGCCGTTAGAGCCTCATCGGACAGTTGCACGAGCAAATCTTCTGACTTGGGATGGCGAAACAACTCGGCCCATCGCTGTATAGAATATGGCGAACCTTTTTTTCGATACAGATGCACCAGATTATTGCGTTGTGCTTGCGCCTGTCTGCTGATAGCGCAGAGGCAGGCGTTTGCCGAAATGGTGAAAGACTTGATGGCAGGTGCTTTTCATCCTGCAAATCTTGATTCAGACAGGGGTTGCCGCCTCTCGCCTTTACCACCTGCTTCGCAGTGCCAAGCGGGGCATATCGCGCACGTTTTTACTGGCCGCGTGGACGCAAAAATGCGCGAAAAACAGAATATCGCCACACTTGGGTTGCAGTTCGACCGGGTCGCCGATCTCCACGGTGGACAGGTCTTGGGACAGTCGCCACATGTATTCATACTTCTCGGGATCGGATTCTGCCAGCGCGCGCACGGGTTTGTGCGACCCCGGCCATGCAACCGTTCCCCCGCCGTGTTTTTCAATATCGTTGAGATAGATGATCGAATTGATGACAAACGGGCCGGGAAATGTCCGGTGCATTTTGTCTTTCACCGCGCCGTCAAAATGCGCCCCGCGCCATGCCCATTCGCCCGCTGACGGAAAGACATTTTGAATCAGCGTTCCGTTTGGAGGATCGAAAAAATCCAGATGTTTGCCGGTCAACTGCGCCATCGCAGCCAGCATCTCGGGCGTATAACAGGCCAGCAAATCCGGATGTTGATGGCCAAAAAACTGGAACAATCTCGACTTGGGTTGAAATCCCGCCTGAACCGCGGAAGCAATCGCCTCATCCAAAAAATTGTCCCATGTGCCTGGATCATCCGGCACCATCCCCATCACCTCCCACATCGCCGCTTCACCCCTGCGTGCAATCGCCTCGGAAATCAACCCAGACGCCAGCAAAAAACCATCGCGGTGGTATTGTGCAACCTGCGCCTCGGTCAAGGGGAGTTTTTCAGTGGTCATGGTGAGTCCTTTCTGTCAGTGGTCAGTGGTCAGTCCACCCCTGTCTGCCGTGTTGCTGAGCTTGTCGAAGTACAGGCAGGCAACCCCACACCCCGTAGGGACAGGCCCTGTGCCTGTCCATATCCAGCGGTCAAATCCGCCCATCGTCATTCTGACGAAAGTCAGAATCCAGTGACTGTTGTCTTTTCCCATCCGCCAAAAGATACGAGACAGGAGAGGTGAGAAGGCTACCCAATCGCCCTTTTAGCGCGATTTACCAGCCCCCGCGCTGGTATTTGTCCCAGGTCTCGAACAGGGTTTGCTTCAATGCACGGAGATCCTCGGCGGTACCGGGATGTGGGGTATGTGTATAGACTGCCCGATTGATGTCCGTGACTGCGTCGATCAAATTTTCGCGCGGGTTGCCCTGCATGTCGTAATATCCATTCTGGAGGTTCTTATTGTTCATCCTCACCCCCTCCTACGGCATTTTTCAAAAAAATAGGCGCCGGACGGGCAATACGCCGTCAGGCGCCTTGTCATAGAGAGATATGCAATCTACTCTCCAAATTCAAACCCAACCGTCACCACATGCACCGAACTCAGACGACCAAAGTCGATATAGGCATAATCCACATTGATCCCATAGCGGTCGCGCTTCAGATGAAGGCCTCCGCCAGCGGTTAGGCCCTCCTCGTCGTAATTGAAGCGATACCCCCCGCGGATGTACGCCATATCGCGAAATCCGTATTCCGTGGCCACGTGCATTTTTTCATTCCCGTCATTGGGATGCGTAAACTCGGTTGCCAGCGTGAGGAGATGCGGATAATCCTCTGCCTGTTCGATCAGATCAATCGCCGCGCCCAATTTGAACACCATGGGCATCCGCACTTGCGATGGCGGAATTTGAATCTGTTCGTCGTATTTGGTGAACTCGGTATCGGGACCAAAATTCTGCCCGAGCATGGCAATCCGCAGGCTCTTGATCCCGGTATAATAGTACGTGCCAATATCAATGGCCCAGTTGCCGGTGGTAGCATCGTCTAACGTCTCCTGAAAGTACTTCACCGTGCCGCCAACCTGCAATCGGTCTGTGATGCGCCGGGCGTAATTGACGCCCACGGCGAGATCGCCGCCCGAGAATGTGCCCAAGCCTTCTAGAACGGGTTGGGTGCGGCCCAGTGTTTCTCCTCCGGGGCCAAACAGTTCCTGGTTTTCCGTGCGTATCATATCCCCGTAATCGAGGGAACAGACGCTGAGACCAAAAACGCCCCACTGGTCAAAATTTTTGACCACCGCGCCGGAATAATAGGTGATGTCGGCAATCCAATTCATGCTGCTGCCCGACAGGCTGGTATTTTTCACATCTGAGATCGCTGCGGGATTGGTCAATGCACTATTGGCATCTGCCTTGCTCAACACCGTTGCAATACCTCCCAGACTCGCCATGCGCGCCGAGGTGGGCAATTTGGCAAATTGCCAGCCTGACCGCCCCACGCGGCTATAGGGCAGTGTCTCAATACCTGGTCCCACTTCCGCCTCGAACCGCCGCTGCGCGAACCCCTCACTTGCAAATCCCACCACGAGCAAAAGGATCGGGACCATTGTCCAGCTAATTGTAAAACGCTTCATTATATCCTCCGCTTATCGAATGATCATGAATTTCCCAACGTGAGACGCGCCTTCTTGCCCCGCCACGTGAGACGTTACGTGATAGATGTAAAGCCCGGCCGCCGGGCTTTCGGAAAAGTCCGTCTGTAAATAATTACCATCGGCCTGGCTGCCCCAGGTGGTTTCGCCAAAACCTTCGTGTTCAATAATTTTTATTAGATCGCCCGCCAGCGTATAAATGCGAATGGTGCATTTGGCCGGGATATTCACAAAGGCCAAGCGATTGTTCTGAGACGCATCCAGCAACCCGCTTCGCTGGCGAAATGGATTGGGCACGACGCGGATCTGAGTCATATCATCTGAAGGTGCCTTGGGAGCTTCCTCAGCGAAAAACGTATAGGCTGTTATACCGCTTTCCAGTCCGTGCGTATCGTAGGAGGTCACCGCAAAGCGGAAGGGGATACCGGGATCGGTCTCGGCTTGAAAAACGATCTTATCGCCCTGCTTATACGCCGCGGCTTCCGCAACGGAAATATCCGCAAGCAGTTCCCAGGGACCCGTGATGTGAATCTCTGACCGGTAAATCCGATATCCGGCAAAGTCATTTTCACCTGTTCCCGGATCCTGGTAATTGTCCGGCACGCCCTGCCATGTCAAGGTGAAACCCTGTGACCCGGTACTGGCATCGGCAAATGGTTCAGCCACCAACTTGGGGTATCCGTCTTCAACAAATGGCTGGGTTCCAACAAGAGGAGGCGGATACTGATCCGCGGGTAGCTTGTAATCGTTGGCGATCAGTTCCAGAGCCGAATCCCAGTTTTGCCTCAACGCGGCAATACCTTCTGCTTGGTATCGCTGTACAGCTTCTAAGCCACCGCGCTGCGACACATTGCGGTCCATCTCGCCAAAACAATAGATGATGATCAGTTCAATTTCATCGCCGGGCTGAAACGTGTAGGGGCCAATGTAGGAATACAGCATGGGGGATCGCTCGAAGAGATTGCCATCTACCGATCCGTCTTTGGGACGACTTGAATCATTCCACAAATCCAGCCAACTCGCCCGCTCCTGATCATGTGAAAATGCCAGCAAATCCTGTTCCCAGCTTTGCCCAGCCCACAGACGCCCGGATTCGCGCGCTGGTACGCGAGCATCGCTCATCCTCCCTGCGAAGTTGCCCGTTCGCGTGCCAGACTCGGCCGCGGCCAGGATATTGTAATGGGGTTCGTCAGGTTGGCCATTGTAAGTCAGATTTACAATGCCCCATGCCCGGGCTTCCGGTTCGTAAAGTCTGCGATCCAGAGACCCTGCCTCGGTGATATTGCCCGGGTCGCCCGCATCGCCCGTCACGTCTCCCGGCGGCTCGAAAATACTAAACGAAATAGGCGCGCTTTCCGTGGTCGGCCATTGCACATCGTCGTAGAATATAAAAATCTCCCGTTCCGGATCCCAGTCGAATTGCATGTCGTTCTTGAACTTGAAGGCGTTGTTTACAATCTGGCCATTGTTGTATTGCACCTGAGCGGGAAAACACATGTAGAAATCTTCAAACGGTGCGTCATCCACATGTTTGATTTTGATCTTGTGGATGACAAAATCGTCGTACTTAGGCACGCTCCACACCATTGTCTTGGTGGTGATCTGCATCGCTCCCATTACATCAGCAGGGCTGGCTGGATCCATTTTGAAGGTCTGGAAGATCCCTTCGGCCCATTGCTCGGCCTCGTTGGTGCCGCCCGGTCCCACAAAATTGTAATTGTAATTGTTGACCATGGGCTGTACAGCACCGCCAAAAGATACAATGCTCCGTTCTGTCAAATTGATCTTAACCCGCCGCCCCTGATTGTTGACCCAGATCCAGGGTGCAATCATATCCATGTGATCCGGTGCCTGGTAATAGCCGGGATACGAAAGGACGTTGGGAATCGCCGTCTCTGCGTAATTTGCCGCGGTACTCGTGCCCCACCACAATCTTCCGGCGGTAAACTCAATTGGGTTGTTGCCCACGAGTTGACTTTCGGGCACCTGAGCATTTACAACCTCCGATAACATCAGCACGAGGCACATCACCCAGAGTGGGAGAAGCCTGCGTATCGCATTCATTTAATACTCCTTTATTGTTTTGAGAGTGTTGAGAACTCATGTGCCGGATATCGCCCATCCGACACCCGGCTATTTGTGCTAATAATCAATCGACAGCGAGAAGAACAACTCTCTCGGATTTAGGTCTGGACGGTAAATCGTCCACTGATTCGGCTCTACCCATTCGGCTGAAGCACCATCTGGCGTCAGATAGGTGGCTTTCAACACGGGCATTTCACCCTTTTCAATGTAGTTGAACAAATCCTGCCCGCCGAACAGTTTCAGGATTTTGTTGTTGAAGACATTGTGTACATCCAGGGCGAATTCGCCTTTCATTTCGCCCGCCAGTCCAAAACGCTTCGAGAGTCGCAAATTGGTTCGATGATAGGGCTTCCACGACCGGTTCAGCGGCTCGGTGCTCGTATCGCCGGGCGGATGATAGGTGTATCGCTGCGCGGAAGCATAGGTGTAATGCATGTTCAAGAACCAGTTCCCCATCACCGGACCATAGTTGCTGGGCGTACTGAGCAATGCATTGAACTTTAAGGTATTGTGTGGATTCCACAATTCGAGATTGTTCTCGCCGGACCCGTGATAACTATTCCGTCCGAGTTGCTTGACCGAACCATCTGGTTGTGGTATGGGGATGTAGAGACTTATGGGACCATAAGCACCTGTGCTGGAATAGGACAGGTCGTACTTGATCTGGAATTGTGCCTGGGGCCAGCGTTTGGTACTCAATTCTATTTCCAGGCCGCGGGCATCGAGGCGCGCACCTTGCATAGACCACGCGCCGCGGTTGGTAAACCCACTCTGAGGTGTTTGCTTCTGTGGATTGTTGGGATCCATAAACAAATTGACCTGAAGCGTTGAGCTGTTGCCGGTTTCTTCCTCGCGTCCCTGTCGGAAACCCCGCCTTGTCAGGTCTTTGGCGTCCTTGTAATACATGGTCACATCCAGGCCGAGCGCACCGGCAATATCCTGATCAAATCCAACCTCGTATTGGATCATCTTTTCGAATCCGATCTCCGGATTGCCGCCTGTGCCCCACCAGTGGATATAGTTGTAATCCTCGTTGGGATTTGGATCGTAGTTGGGCGGCAGTTGAACGCTCGGATCAGAGGGTGCCCCGCGGTTCCAGATCGCTTTATTTCCGGCAATTTTTACCCAGGGCGGACGCTGGTTGAAATGCCCGTACATAAAGTGCAATACCGTGCTGGCGGTAATGGGATGCGCGATGCCCACACGCGGTGATAACGCGACCTGAAGCGGTGTATCTACGGCATGCGGCCCTTCCTGATCGAAGGACAAAATTCCACCCGCGATATTTCCATCGGTGATGCTCGACAGCGCGTAGGGATCCCACAGGGTGTAATTTATCTTCCGGTTGGCGTTGAACATGTCCAGACGCAACCCCAGGTTTACGATCATGCCTTCGGCTTCAATTTGATCCTGTACATAAGCGGTGAAATCCCACGGGCGATAATCCCGGTTTGGCACTTTGTTAAACGGTTGTGACGCCGATCCAAACTGCCCACCGATCCAGGTATCGATATACTGCGGCTCAAACGATAGGCCCGTCTTAAACAGATTGTGTTCATTGACCTGGCTGGTCAGATCGAATCGGAATGTCGTGCGCCAGGTATTGGCGAACATTTTGGCGTTATCTCTCGGCCATTGCCACCGCCGTCCGCCAGTACTGACCGGACTACTGGGAAACCATGTCGGTTCCAAAAACACCGGGGTTCGATCAAGTTGATCCTGGAATAAGACGGGATTCGTATCCAGGTTCTCGTAATGCGCGTCGTAATCCATTCGGTAGTGCTGAATGCGGAAATCCATAAATGTGCGCGGACTGAAGATGTGCGTCAGTTTTAACATTGCCGCATTCGTCCGGATATACTGCGGAGGAGGCACGCGCGAGTTATTGCCGGTAATCACGGAATTGCCGTTTGAGTTCCATTTTTCAGTCTGATATGGCGATCGAATCCCCCCCGACGGCAGATTCCCCATTGAACCGCCCATATCGTCGGACGACATATAAGTCAACCTGGGCTGACCGCTGTTATCGGTGCCCTGGTGATTAAACGACGCCGTGATTCTGGTATTCTGAGTCAGGTTGTAATTCAATTTGGCGAGCGCGCTCCATTCGGGGCTGTATTTGAAAACGCTCGGCCACCTGGTTACACCTCGCAAATACTTGCCGCTTAACATCAGATCCATATTGGAGGAAAGAGGACCGAACATAGCACCTTCCCACTCCCACTGATCCAGATCTGCGTAATTGCCCATCGTCTCTGGCGGCGTTGTGAATTCCTGGTATTTCTGCCAGTTGAACTCAGCCGTAGGCTCGGTGCCTTGCTCTCGCCAGTAGTTATTCCAAGATGCCCCCATGTCGTTGTTGTCGAAGTACTCTTTGGTGATTACCTGATTCTCGACATTTTCTTCGCTGTAAATATTGCGGCCCCAGTGGTATTTCCCGCGCGGGCGCATGCGCGTTTTGGCAGTTGTGTGCCAGCGGTCTCGCGCTGATCGCGTTACGATGTTGATGATTCCATCGTTGGCCTGGCCATATTCTGCGTTATATCCACCCGTGAGTATTTCCATTTCCTGAATGGCTGCGGTATTGGTCACGACAAAGCTGGATTGGGTATTGCCGTCCCGCACATCCACACCATCTATAATATAGGCGGCGGTGAAGCCGTATCCTCCGCGGATACTTCCCCGAACCCCCACGCCAGATTGGGTTTCCACGGCCTCTTCCACGGAATTGGCCCAGCTCAATTCCAGGTCCATCGTCGTCATCGCCTGCTTGCTCCCCGTGAGGTCCAGTTCTACGGGGGGGCGTTCGGCCACCACCAGAATCTCAGCCGCTTCGAGGGTCTCTTCGCTCAATTCAAAATTGAGCTTTGTGGTCTGATCGATTTTTATGCGGACATCGGTCTTTGTGACCTTTGTATATCCCACCATTGAGGCTTGCACTTCCAGCAGACCGGGTGGGACATTGAGAATGAAATAAGCACCATCAGCGTCCGTCGTCGCACCCAGACGGGTGCCCATCACGACGACGTTTGCGCCGGGCAATATCTCTCCGGATTGGGCGTCTTTAATCACGCCGGCAACCTTTCCCGTGGTACCTGCAAAAGCCTGAGATACCGTGAAAAAGCAAAGCATACACAGCAAACACATTCGCTTCATGTGTCAACTCCTTTGTTTGTGGTTCCAATTTGCGCGAAGATAACTCCTCGCTGCGATGAACTACATCCAACTAAAAATCTCAGCAACTTGAAGACCTCCTTTCTCATGGCAAATTGTCCGTTCTCAATATCCAGTCCAACGGCGTCCAGTCGCGTTGTGGCGGCCCTGTCTTGGGCACATATTGATATTCGGGAACTGCCTTTAGCCACCCGTGAAGCCCCACGCGCACATGGTCGCCGCGGTTGGCTGAACTGGCATGCACCATCAAATAATGGCAAATCGCCACATCGCCCGCCCGCGCAACGACCGGAATCGGATCGTTAAGCGGAATATCCGGCGCGCCCGTACTGCCCGTTGCGCGCCACTTCTCCCCCAAATCTACGCCATTGCAATAAGCCCATGCAAACACCTGTCGCGGGCTGCCCGGCCAAACCGTGAAGGCCCCGTCGTGTTCATCTGTGTCCGTCAGATAGGCCATCGCCAAAATATAAAAATGGGTCGGATACATCGTGAGTCCATTGCCCTGGCGCGTGCCATCGATGTGCGCCCCACCCGGTTCAAACCGCTTGCTGCCCGATTGCGGAAACCGCAAAATGGGGCCCAATCCCCGCTCACATGTGACAGTTGGCCCGGCCAATTCCCGCACGACAGCCTCCAGTCGGGGCGAGACACATACGGACCGGTCAAACGCAACGCCTTCCTGCCCCACGTGCATACCCGACTTATCCGTGGGCCATGTTTTTAAATCATCGGGCACAATCCCGGTCTTATCTTTCAACTCCTTCAGCCCCGCGCCCACGCGATCTGGATCGATCAAACCCGGAACCACGATAAATCCGTCCTTCACAAACTGCGCCACCTGCCCCTGCGTGAGATGTGTTGTGCCTTTTGGATTGAACATGAATTGAGACATAGGGTTATCCCGACTTGTAAAAAATTGTAAAAATTGTGTGGATGTAACATTCGAGTGGATCTCAGAGGCAATTTAATGGACCAGTTCAACTTTGTAAACTCCAAAATCTATCATCCGAGCCATTCTAAAAACTTGACAAACGCGGACAGTCCGGATTATTTATTGCGCTAAATGTTTGGGTTCTCGTGGTTTCGCGGCGCGCCGAGCACTCGCAGCATCCTTTGCCCGGCCTCGTGCGATGATCACGGCACCCCGTTGTGATTTTGAAACTGGCTGTCGCCATGTGTACCCCGCTTGTGGGCAATCATTCACACGACCCAAATTGTTACCATCGTCGTTTTGGTTTTGCACGCAAACAACGGATTTCAAAGGAGATGGATGGCATGAAATATTGGCAACCCACGGATGAGCAAAAACAGCAGTGGCGAGAAAAGGGATTTTTTATCGAGCGAAAAGTCGTATCCGAAGATGTCGCGTTTGACATGCGCGGCGTCATAAAAAATGAGTTGCTCAAACCCGAGCCAAGTGGCCGACCCAATGCCGACCCGATGGATCCCGTGGGCGATACCCCCGCCGCGCGGGCCATGCGGTTTCGGAAGTTGGGCAATTTTTGTGTGGAATCCCCCCTGATCTGGCATACCTTTCACACGGGCGAGAAGATGCTCGCCATGGCGCGGTATTTTTTGGGCGATAATATCATCGTCAAGTTCAACAGCGTGTTTGTCAAGCCGGCAAAAACCGGCAGCGCGACGCCATGGCATCAGGACAACGGCCTCTGGCGCGATGGGGAAACCGAGCCGTTTAATGCGTGGATGGCACTCGATCCGGCCGCGCGTGAAAATGGGTGCATGCAGTTTATTCCCGGCAGCCACAAGGGCGAGATTGTACCGCATGTGGTGTATGAAGACAGCATCCACGGCGAGTTGCCCCGCGAACTCGTCAACGCGCGAATCGCCCAATGCGGCATAGAACACATGGAACTCAATCCGGGCGATGTGGTGTGTTGGCACAGCAGTTTGTGGCATTACAGCCCGCCAAACCCGAGTCCAAACAGTCGCATTGCCATTGCGGGCGTGTGGACAAATCCAAAAATTAATGCCGGGCGCGCGCGCCCCATGCACTGCTGGGGCATGAAAAACAGCGAGCCATGCACGGCATTTCCACCGGAAGGTGTCGAGATCGAAAACCGCGAATTTCATCAGCCAGCCCCCTTTCCCAAAGCCGCGCACGGGACGACAAAGACATGAACAACGAGACGACCATCGCGCGCTCAATGGGTCTGGTGGGTGCAACGGGTGTGGGCATTGGCGCGATTGTTGGGGGGGGCATTCTGGCACTTGCGGGCGTGGCGTTTGCGACCACGGGCCCGGCCGCGCTCGCGGTTTTTGCGACCAATGGCGCGATTGCCGTGCTGACCGCACTGAGTTTTGCCGAGATGTCAACCGCGTTTCCCGAGTCGGGCGGCACCTATACATTTGCCAAAAACGTGCTGTCCGTGCGCTCGGCTTTTGCCTTTGGCTGGGTGGGTTGGTTTGCATCCATTGTCGCGGGCGTGCTCTATGCCTTGGGGTTTGCGTCTTACGCTGCGATAGCCCTGCAAGAATGCGCGCGTTTTCTCTTTGGTGCCGGGCCAGAATGGCTCGTTGGAAACGCGATGGTGACGGCATTGGCTGTCGGCGCCACGGCATGCTATACTTTCAGCCTCATTCGCACGAGTGGGGGCGGTGGCAACTGGATCAATTTTGGCAAAATGGCGGTCTTTGCCGTGCTCATCGGCGGCGGCGCATGGGCACTCACGGGAAGCAGTGTGGGCGCGGCGCGCGCGAGCCTGACGCCGTTTTTTACCCACGGCGCGGTGGGGTTTTTTAAGGCGATGGGCTATACCTTTATCGCCCTCCAGGGGTTTGATCTCATCGCTGCGGTCGCCGGGGAGGTGCGCGCGCCCGAGCGCACATTGCCACGCGCGATGCTGCTGTCCCTAGCCGCCGCTCTGTGCGTTTATTTGCCCTTGCTCTTTGTGATCGCCACTGCGGGTGTGCCACAGGGCCAGACCATTGGTGTCCTGAGTGCCGAGCATCCCGAGGTGGTGGTGGCTCTGGCCGCGCGCCATTTTTTGGGTGAGACCGGGTTCTGGCTGGTGCTGATTGCCGCCATTCTATCTATGCTGTCCGCGCTCCAAGCCAATTTGCTGGCCGCGTCCCGCGTGGCTCTGACCATGGCGCGCGACCGCACCCTGCCCGCGCCCATTGGCGAGGTCCACATGCGCTATCACACGCCCATCACCGCCATAGGCGTCAGCGCCCTGACCATGGTCATTCTGCTGCTGGTCGTGCCCGATGTGGCGGCTGCCGGCGCAGTGGCGAGTCTGATCTTTCTCATTTCTTTTGCCCTAACGCACTGGACGAGCATTTTGGCCCGCAGGCGACGGCGGGCACCCGCGCCCTTCCACACGCCATTTTTCCCGCTCATCCCCGTAACCGGGGGGGTGTGTTGTGCCGGGCTGGCACTTTTTCAGGCCGTGTCTGTGCCAACCGCGGGGTTGATCTCCGCGGTGTGGTTGGGGTTGGGCGGGTTGTTGTATTGGGCATTGTTGGCGCGTCGCGCGCGCGTCGTCGACGCCTCGGCCGAGGCGCTCGATCCCCAATTGCTTCAAATGCGCGGTCGCAGTCCGCTGGTTCTCGTGCCCGTGGCGAACCCTCAAAATGCCGCTGCGATGGTCGCGGTTGCACACGCGCTGGCGCCGCCGGGGGTGGGGCGCGTGTTGTTGTTGTCTGTGGTGGCCCCGCCCGAAGACGGATGGCAGACGGGCGACCCCCCGCGTTCCCTGCGCGATACACAAGCCGTGTTGCGAGAAGCAGTAACGGCTTCGTTTGCCGCTGGATTGTCGCCCGAGGCATTGACGACCATTGCGCCGCAGCCCTGGCCCGAGATCGTGCGGGTTTCTCGCGTGCATCGCTGCGAGAGTTTGTTGTTGGGCCTGAGCGATGTCAACAGCACCTATTTGGAAGACCTCATCAGTTCTGTGGCGTGCGATGTGGTGGTGTTGCACGCGCCCTCGGGCTGGCACTTGGAGACTGTGCGTCGCGTGCTGGTGCCCACGCGCGGCCTCGGCGCACACGACAAGTTTCGCGCGCGTTTGCTGGGCAGTTTGTGCCGCACGGGCAAACGCGAGGTCACATTTTTGCAGGTGTTGCCCGAGCATATCAGCGATTTGCAGCGCGATCGGGCACAGCGCAGATTGGCGCAGTTTGCCAATGAGGAAGTTCCCACCCGCGCCTCAGCGCTGGCGGTGCGCCACGAGACACCCCTCGAAGAAATTGCGCGTCGAGCAAACACCTTTGATCTGGTGGTTTTGGGTTTGGAGCGCGTGGGCAAAAACCGCAGGCGATTTGGTCAACTGGCACCGGTGATTGCACAAAATACCAACTGTGCCACCATAATGATCAGCCGGCGAGGCTGAGAGGAGAGAGATACAATGGATGCAAAAAACTGGTTGCAATACTGCGCCACAGAAGCGCAAATCAGGCAGTTTGACGATGAAGGATATCTGATTGTTGAAGACGCCTTGTCTCACGATATGCTGACGCGATTGAATGAAGCGGTTGACCGGGTGGAAGCCAGAGAGCGCGAAGCACAGGGGTTGGCGTTGGATGATATGCTGATTAAGTTTCGAACGGTTGTAGAAGACGATGCGTTTCTGGATTTGCTGGACAATCCCAAGACATTTCCGTTGTTGTGGGATATTTTAGGGTGGAATATCCAGCTTTATATTTCCCACTTGATTGTGTATCCACCCGAACAAAAAGGGGGCGCGATTCGCAAGAGCGGATGGCATCAAGACGGCGGGCGACCCGTGCCCGAGATGGAACGCCCGCATCCGCGGTTGTCGCTGAAGATCAGTTACTGGTTGAGCGATGTCGATACGCCAGAACACGGCGCGATGGAGATCGTGCCGCGCAGCCACAAGTTGGACGCAAAGCCCATGGGATGCGATTCGGGCGAGGGGGTGTTGCCCGTGTGCGTCAAGGCGGGCACCGCGGTGCTGTTCGACCGCAGGATGTGGCACAGGCGAGGGTTTAACACGTCTGATGTGACGCGCCGCGTGCTGTTTTTTGGGTACAGTTATCGCTGGTTGCGAGGGCTGGATTACAACCTGATGCCCGAAGACATGCTGTGCAAATGCGATCCCATCCGTCGGCAGTTGCTCGGCGATGGCGTGGATGTCAAAGGATGGTGGCAACCCACAGAGGCCGATGTGCCGCTCAAGGGATGGTTGCGCGAGCACAGAGGAGAAGAATATCTCGCAGCACTGGGGTAGTTCTTTGCGGGTCCATATTTCAAACACGAGGGGTTTTTCGATGGCGCGGCAGAGGTTTGGATAGAGATCGTCCGCAATAAAACAGGAGATGGCAATGACAAAAAGTTCTAAATTGTACATCGGGAGGTTCCTTTCTCTACAGAGCTGTTGTTGTGGGGACAATTCAACATAGCCCTGGAACCTCCTCCTGTCTATTTCATGTCACACATAACGCAAGAAGGTACCCAACATCAAAGAAGCCACTGCCCGCATCAAGATCAACCGGCTGCTCGAGGTGGCCGGTTGGCGATTTTTTGCCGAAGGCGATAAGCCGGCCAACATCTGCCTCGAACCGGGCGTCACAATCCGGAGGTCCGACTTTGACGAACTCGGCGACAATTTCGAGAAGATGTCCAAAGGGTTCATCGACTTCCTGCTGATCGACGATAAGGGATTTCCACTCATTGTGCTAGAGGCCAAGTCGGAAGACAAGGATCCCCTGGTCGGCAAAGAACAGGCCCGCCGGTATGCCCGCTCCCTGAACTGCCGCTTCGTCATTCTCTCAAACGGCAATCTGCACTACTTCTGGGACCTCGAACGCGGCAACCCCTACATCATCACCGCGTTTCCGACGCCGGATTCGGTGGGCCGCTATCAGCAGGTTAGCCTCAACCCGCAACGGCTCGTGGATGAACCCGTTGACAACGACTACATCGCCCTGACCCAGCACCCCAATTATGCGGCGGAAGCAGCGTGGAAGAACGAAGACGAGCGCCCCGGCTACATCCAGGCTCACAAATTGCGCTTTCTGCGTCCCTATCAACTGAACGCCGTTCACATGCTTCAGCGCGCGGTGACCGCGGGCAGCGACCGCTTTCTCTTTGAAATGGCCACCGGCACGGGCAAGACACTCGTCTCTGCCGCGGTTATCAAGCTGTTTCTTCGCACCGGCAACGCGCGCCGCGTGCTCTTTCTGGTGGACCGACTGGAATTGGAAAACCAAGCCGAAAAGGTGTTCAAGGAACTGCTCGCCAATGACTTTGATACGGTGATTTACAAGGAACGGCGCGATGACTGGCGCAGTGCCGAGATCGTGGTCAGCACGGTGCAGTCTCTTTTGTTTAACAACAAGTACCAGTCGCTTTTCTCGCCCACAGACTTCGACCTCGTGATTTCCGACGAGGCGCACCGCTCCATTGGCGGCAACGCCCGCGCGGTATTCGACTATTTCATCGGCTACAAACTCGGACTCACGGCAACCCCCCGCGACTATCTGCGGGGAGTTGACCATGCCGACCCATCCATCCGCGACCCCCGTGCCTTTGAGCGGCGGCTGCTGCGCGACACGTACCGCACCTTTGGTTGCGAGCGTGGCGAGCCGACCTTCCGCTATTCGCTGCTGGATGGCGTGAAGGATGGCGTCTTGATCAGCCCGACCGTGGTCGATGCCCGCACCGACGTGACCACGCAACTCCTCTCTGACAAGGGGTTTATCGTTTCGTACACCGATGACGAGACAGGCGAAGCGCAGGAGGAGGCCTACAAGCAGCGCGCGTTCGAGAGAGAATTTTTCTCTGAGGCAACCAATGTGCTTTTCTGCAAGACTTTCATGGCAAATGCCCTGCGCGACGCGGTCAGCGGCGAGATTGGCAAGTCCATCATCTTCGCGGTCAGCCAGCACCACGCCGCGCGGCTGACCAACATACTCAACGACATCGCCGCCCGCATGTTTCCCGGCAAGTACCAATCGGACTTCGCCGTGCAGGTGACGTCACAAGTGCGGGCCGCCCAGCAGTTCACCATCAACTTCGCCAACAACAACCTGCTCGGCTCGGGCAACTTTCTATCCGAATATCTCACCAGTAAAGCTCGCGTGTGCGTGACGGTCGGCATGATGACCACCGGCTACGACTGCCCGGACATCCTCAACCTCGGCCTGTTCCGTCCCCTGTTCTCGCCCACTGATTTCATTCAGATCAAGGGGCGCGGCACCCGGCGGCACAACTTTCTCGACCTGCTTCTCGACGACAGCCTGAAAGATGGCGTCGCGGAACCGGAGAAGACCGCGTTCAAGCTCTTCGACTTTTTTGGCAACTGCGAATACTTTGAGACCGAATTCAACTACGACGAGGTGTTGGCATTGCCCCACCGACAAGGCAATGGCCGCGGCCGGGAAGGCGGCGACGCTTCGACGACGCGTCTCGGCACTTACGAGCACCCGGGGCAGGACGCGCTCGTGGGGCTTACAATGGAACGCATCGGGCTGGAGGGCATGCGGATTGACCGCATGTTCTTTGACCGATTCGCGGACACTGTGCGCCAAGACGAGATCATCGCGGAGGCTGTGGACGCGCGTCAGTGGGATCGCGTTATCGACTACGTCAACCGCGAAGTCTTCAACAAGCCCGAGGAGTACTACACGCTGGACAAGTTGCGTCGCGCCGCTGCTGTTGATCGACGCTTGACCCTCCGCGAGATTCTGGAAAAGGTCTTTGATCTCATTCCGCGCTTCAAGTCCAAAGATGAATTGCTGGAAGAGGAGTTCGCCAAGTTCGTCGCCGACTGTCAACCCGAAGCAGCCGGAGATATCCTTGCCATCAAGACCTACTTCAAAGCGTATATCACCAGCGACCAGATTCGACACATCATGGATGGCGGGCGCTATACCGCCTTGGTCACCAATCCTGTCTTTTCCCTTGACGACCTCAGACTGGTGCCCGAGGAGTATCTCACCATCGTCTCCGATTACGTCAAGGATTACGTCTCCTTGAACCAGTTTTCCGCGTAGAGGGTTCAAACATGGATAAACAGGATGAATGATCCACGAAGGGGCACAAAGAGACACGAAGAAAAATCTTCATGTCCTTCATGTCCTTCATGTCCTTCTATGTCCTTCGTGGATCACTCCTTAAAGGAAATCACTATGCTCGACACTGAAACCAAACGCCGTATTGACACGGCCCGCGACATTCTCGTGGGCAAGGTGCCCGACCCCAAGAGCCAAGTGGAGCAGATCACCATCGCGCTCATCTACAAGTTCATGGACGACATGGACGCAGAGAGCGAGGCATTGGGCGGTCAGCGCGGGTTTTTCGCCGATGAGTTCGCCCGCTATGGCTGGGCAAAGCTGATGCGCGCGGGCCTAGGCGGTCACGAGACATTGAACCTGTACGCGGAGGCCATCGCCCGAATGCCCGAGAATCCCGGTATCCCACCGCTGTTCCGCAGCATCTTCAACAACGCGTACCTGCCCTACCGAGACCCGGAGACCCTGCGCGCGTTCCTCAAGGTGATCGACGCGTTCGAATACGACCACTCCGAGCGACTCGGCGATGCGTTCGAGTACTTGCTCTCTGTGCTCGGCTCGCAGGGCGATGCCGGGCAGTTTCGCACCCCGCGCCACATCATTGATTTCATCGTCGCCATCCTCGATCCTAAGAAAGACGAAACCATTCTCGACCCGGCCTGCGGCACGGCCGGGTTTCTCATCTCGTCCTACAAGCACATCCTGAACGCCAACACGGACGCGGATGGCAACAGCGTCCTGACGCCCGACGAGCGCGGCAGACTCGCCGCCAACTTCAACGGCTACGACATCTCGCCCGATATGGTGCGCTTGTCGCTGGTGAATCTGTACCTGCACGGCTTTGTGGATCCGCATATTTACGAGTATGACACCCTGACCAGCGAGGAGCGTTGGAATGAGCGCGCGGACGTCATCCTCGCGAATCCGCCGTTCATGTCGCCGAAAGGCGGCATCCGTCCGCACAATCGTTTCTCGGTCAAGTCCAAACGCAGTGAAGTGTTGTTTGTCGATTACATGGCCGAGCATCTGACGCCTACCGGGCGCGCCGGTATCATTGTGCCGGAGGGCATTATCTTTCAGAGCCAGAGTGCCCACAAGCAGTTGCGGAAGATGCTGGTGGAAAATTATCTGGTGGCCGTCATCTCGCTGCCGGCGGGCGTATTTCAGCCTTATTCAGGCGTTAAGACGTCCGTGCTGATACTGGACAAGGTGCTGGCGAAAAAAACGGATCGCATTGCCTTTTTTAAGGTGGAGAACGATGGGTTTGATTTGGGGGCGCAGCGGCGGGAGATTGCGGAGAATGACTTGCCGCGAGTGCAGGATGAAATTGCCGAATATCTGCGGCGGCTGCGGGTGGGGGAAGCGGTGGACGATTTTGCGCCGGGGTTGGGGAGGATCGTTGGGAAGGAGAAGATTGCGGCGGGTGGGGAGTATAATCTGAGTGGCGAGCGGTATCGGGAAACGACTAATTACGCCAGTATGAAGTGGCCGATGGCGAAATTGAGTGATATTTGTGATGATATTTTAAGCGGCGGTACACCTTCGACAAAGAATGAAGCCTACTGGAACGGAGATATTCCATGGATCACCAGCGCGGATATTGTAGACCTCAAGACAGCAAAACCACGAAAGTATATCACAGAAGAAGCTATCCGCGAGTCGGCCACCAACTTAATCAGGAAAGAGAATGTCATCGTTGTAACGAGAGTGGGGCTGGGCAAACTGTTTAGGAATGACTTTGATGTTTGTATTAGTCAGGACTCTCAAGGGCTGATTGTAAAAGAGGGCATCCATGCCGATTATCTTGTGTACATCCTCAAGGAAAGGGTTGAGAAGTTCAAGGAAGTTAGTCAAGGTTCCACGATACAAGGTGTTACCAAGAGGCAGTTATCAGAAATCCAAATCCCCTTGCCACCCATGGAAGTGCAGCGGGAAATCGTCGCCGAGATTGAGGGGTATCAGAAGATGATAGACGGGGCGCGTGCCGTCATCGACAACTACCGGCCGCAGATTGTGGTTGATCCGGAGTGGCCGATGGTGAAAGTTAGAGCGACCTGTATTGTGAATCCGCGAAAGTCAGAAATAGCCGCAATGAACGGAGCAACAATCGTTTCCTTCGTGCCGATGTCCGACATGGGCGAAAATAAGATGTACTTTGCTCCGAAAGATTACAAATGCCTGAAAGAGGTTGGTTCCAGCTATACATATTTCAAGGACGATGACGTACTTATCGCAAAAGTGACGCCATGTTTTGAAAACGGCAAGGCAGGGATCGCAAAAGGATTGAGCAACGGAATTGGCTTCGGTTCAAGTGAGTTCTACGTTCTGAGACCGACTAAGGGAGTGCTCTCCGAATGGATATTTCTATGCGTAGCTACTCCTGCATTTCGCAAATGGGCGATACCGCAAATGACGGGAACCGGCGGATTGCAGCGGGTTCCGAGATCAGTGATAGAAAATTACAAAATTCCTTTGCCATCGCTTGCTACGCAACAAGCTATCGTCGCGGAGATAGAGGCAGAGCAGGCGTTGGTTGACGCCAACCATGAATTGATTGAGCGATTTGAGAAGAAGATACGGGATGCGATAGGACGGGTGTGGGACGAGAAATTGTAAGGAGGATAGGTTAATGAACGAAAATGCACAATATGAAGTAGCACTATCCTTCGCTGGCGAACAGCGTGAATACGTTGAAGAGGTGGCACGAGTACTCCAGAACCGGGGAGTCTCCGTATTCTACGACGAATTCGCTACCGCATCCAACCGCCGTTGAGTTCTTCAATCGCCTAGAGAGATTGGTCAATCAGGGGAAAATGCTATGGTAACGGTTACTTTTGAACTATCAGAAGATGTGCTTTCGTCGGTGCGGAAAGACCCAGAGCGTTTCGCCCGCGAGTTGCGTTTGACTGCCGCTTGGTACGAGATGGGACGGGTTTCCCAAAGCCGAGCAGCCGAAATTTCGGGTCTGTCCCGCAGCGAATTTATCGCGGCCCTTGGTCGGTTCCATGTTTCCGTATTCCAATACAGCGTGGACGAAATAGCGGAGGAAGTGAACCGTGAGTGAGAGTTGGGTACTCAATATCTCGCCGATCATTACCCTAGCCCAAGTTGGCCATCGTCAATACCACCGTGTAGTCCGCGCCGGGGCCAAGACAGGGGCAACTACGGATCAAGTCGCCTTGCTGTCAGGCGATTCCATCTTGACCTCTGATCGGAAATATACTATACTTATGTGCAGCTATTTAGACTGGATAAATTCGCTTCAGCACCTGCGTTGATGAATTCGACCTGCCTGCCGCGTTCCGGGCAGGCAGGTAGGTACACGGAGAGCCTCCATGTCTCGCAACAGCACCATTGAGTGGACCAACAGCACTTGGAACCCGGTCACCGGTTGCACGAAGGTCAGCGCGGGGTGTGACCACTGCTATGCCGAGCGCCTGTCCGAGCGTTTCCGAGGCGTCAAGGGCCACCCTTTCGAGACCGGCTTTGAACTCACCCTTCGCCCCGAGCGTCTCGAACAACCCGTGCGTTGGCGGCGTCCACAACTCATTTTTGTCAATTCGATGAGCGACCTTTTTCACAAGGACATTCCCACCGAGTACTTATGCCGCGTATTCGACACCATGGAGCGTGCGGACTGGCACATCTATCAGGTGCTCACCAAGCGCAGTTCATTGATGCGCGATTTCGTCAATCAGCACTACGGGGGCCAAGCTGCTCCCCCGCATATCTGGCTCGGCGTCTCCATTGAAAATGCCGCGGCCTTGACGCGCCTGCGGCACCTGAAACAGACCAACGCCTCTGTGCGCTTTGTCTCTTATGAGCCGTTGATCGGCCCTCTCGGCGCGATGGACTTGGAGAACATTCACTGGGTCATTGCCGGGGGCGAGAGTGGCCCTGGCGCGCGGCCGGTGCGTGTCGAATGGTTGCGGCATATCCGCGACCAATGTCAGGCTCAGCGCGTGGCTTTCTTTTTTAAGCAATGGGGCGGGCGCACCCCCAAGGCGGGCGGCAATACCCTTGATGGACGCCAATGGTTGGCGTATCCAACCTGCCTGCGCCGCTGGCGCGGCAGGCAGGACATGGAAGCCGACCAGCAAATCGAGGTGCCGTTGCAAGTGGCTGGCGCGCCAGCAGACAATGCAAATGATCTGTCTAACGTTGGCCCTTGGGCACAGGATACAAAACTCCGGTGAGTTGCGAGTATTAGCACTTCTATGAGAGCATATAACAATGACAAACGAAAATTTTTTTGATGAGAGCAAACAGCAGTCGCAAGTGAAGTCCGCCATTGTGGCGAAATATTTCGACGCGTGGTCAAAGGTTATGATTAGCACTCAGAACAAATATCGCCAACATCAGGAGAACAAAATCGCTTATATCGACCTGTTCGCTGGGCCAGGAAGGTACTCCGATGAGACAATCTCGACGCCTTTGAAAATTCTTGAGAAGGCAATCAACGATGACCAGTTACGTCAGTGCCTAGTGACGATTTTCAACGACAAAGACGAGTGTAATACGAATTCCTTGGAGAAGGCAATCAAAGAGTTACCTTCTGTAGAGACGCTCAAATACCAACCTCAAGTAGAAACCCAAGAGGTTGGAGAAGAAATCGTCAAGATGTTTGAGGAGATGCGATTCATTCCAACGCTATTCTTTTTGGATCCCTGGGGATACAAGGGGCTTTCGCTTCGTTTGTTCAAGTCTGTACTCAAAGATTGGGGGTGTGACTGTATTTTTTTCTTTAACTACAATCGCATTAACATGGGTCTGAATAACGATGCAGTACGAGAGCATATGAATGCATTGTTCGGCAAAGAAAGAGCTGACAATTTGCGACCAAAGCTTGACCCGCTTACCCCACAAGATCGTGAATTGACCATTATTGAGGAACTCTGCCAAGCAATCCGAGATTCAGGACAAAAATATGTTCTGCCATTCCGGTTCAAGGATAGTTGCGGCTCAAGACCAAGTCACCATCTAATCTTTGTGAGCAAGAATTTTAGAGGGTATGAAATTATGAAGGAGATTATGGCTAAAGAGTCGTCTGACGCTCAACAGGAAGTCGCGACTTTCGAGTATAGTCCGGTTGACACCCGACAGCCATTTTTGTTCGAATTCTTACGTCCCCTTGACGACTTAGGTGACATGCTCCTCAAGGAATTTGCCGGACAGACACTCAGGATGTCCAACATATACAAGCAACATAACGTGAACCGGCCTTACACGAAGCAGAACTATAAGCAAGTGCTTATACAATTGGAGAATCAGGGAAAGATCACGGCTTCCGAGCATAAGAGGAATACGTTTGCAGATCACGTTCTCGTAACCTTTCCTGACCAAGGGCAGAATAGCCACTGGTAACAAATCGTCAATGGAGTGGACGGAATCTACACGGAGCACAGTGACAAGCTATACAAAAGGCGAGCGAAGACTAAAAAATATTGACTTCTGGTTAGAGATTTCAAACTGGCCATTGGATACACTACCGTATGGTCGTCGCTTGTGTGGCAGTCAGTCGGCGGTGGTTTCGTCCACAGCGACGCTCTTTGGTTGGCGGTGCATCTGGGCGTAGGTCTGCGCCAGCAAGTCGCGCAGTTCCTCGGCAATATGAAAACTGAACCCTAAAATCCTGTTCATCCATGTGAATAAGTCAAATCAGAAGATGGGAATTGGTGATGACCAGACAGTTGACAGCCGTTATCGAACGCGAAGGCGAGGGCTATGTCGCCCTCTGCCCTGAGTTGGACATCGCGAGTCAAGGAGCAACCGTGGCTGAGGCGCGGGAAAATTTGAAGGAGGCGTTGGCGTTGTTTTTCGAGATGGCTTCAGCCACCGAAATCCAGCATCAGCTACACGAGGAAGGGTACGTAACGCAGGTGGAGGTCGCAGTTGGCTAGCCAAGGTTTCCGCATTTCAATACAGCGTGGATGAAATAGCAAAGGAGCAGCAAAGGAGGAATGGATTATGCCAATGATAGCTGTACCTGCTCATTTTGACGGTGAGCGAATTTGTTTGGATGAACCATGGGACTTGGAACCCAATGCGAAACTGATTGTCACGATTCTGCCAAAAGAAGCATCTGACCATGAGCATCCATCTTGGTCGCGTCTGTCCAATGAAAAACTGCAAGACGCCTATGAAAATGATGAACCCGAGTATTCATCTGCTTTGCTCAAAACAGTGAATCCCGACTATGAACGAAGGTGACATCATTCTTACACCAGTCCCTCAGACGAATGGAGAACGAAAGGATAGACCTGCCGTTTTTCTACGTGAAATGCCGCTCTATCGCGATCTCCTCGTTTGTGGCGTAAGCACACAATTACACCAGTATGTCGAGGGTTTTGACGAAATTATCTCGCCCACCGACGAGGATTTTAAGTCAAGTGGTCTGCGAGCAAAATCTCTGATTCGACTCGGTTTTCTCGCTGTGTTACCGCGCTATCGCGTGCTTGGCTCTATAGGTCCCATCTCGGGCGAGCGTCACAAGCGTCTATTGAGAACGTTGAGTCATCACCTCGAATCAGGTTAGACAACGAGAATGGAAAGTGCCGCCCGGCACACCTATCAGGTGCTCACCAAGCGCGGTTCGCTGATGCGCGATTTCATCATCTCCCATTTGCCGGGTGTATTGTGCGTAAGAACGCAATTCGTTTTGACCCATTATCGCCATCTTTCATCCTTCCTTCAGGGCTTGATCCAAAACGGGTCAATGACAGTGGATTGACACGTCGTATGCCCCGTCTTCCAACGCCATCTCGCCAATCACAAAATGTTCGCCACTGCCCATAAACATCTCAAGACCATGGTCATGGTCGCCACCCGATCCCTCAATGACAAAGGGTGGGTCATTGCGGGGGGCTTTGGGTTGCGCCTGTTGCGCGTGGTGTTCCTGCTCTCCCTGTGGCGCATATTATTGCCCGAGACTGGCGCGATCTCGGGCATGACGCGCCATGCCGTGCTCACCTATACCCTGATTGCCGAAGTCTTTGCCGGACAGATGTCTGTTCGCACAGGTCTCGACAGCGCACTCTGGCGAGGGGATATCGCCAATCGCTTTTTGCGCCCGGTGGGCATCTACGGTCAATTCACCGCAGAGATGTTTGGCGCGGGCTTGCCCAATCTGGTCTTGTTCTCTTTGCCCCTCTTTTGCATGGCCCCACTTTTGGGTGTCAATCCCCTTCCGCAAAGTGCAACTGCCGGCATTTTATTTTGGTGTAGTCTCATGCTGGGCATGGCCATTGGCACGGCTTTTGACTTCATCTTTGCGAGCCTCATGGTCTTGCTAGAGCAAAGTGTCTATGCCTTGATGCAAATTCGAGATGCCGTCAGTGTGTTATTGTCGGGCGCCATCATTCCACTGGCACTGATGCCCTGGGGCATGGGCAATATCCTCGCTTATTTGCCCTTTGCGTCGCTGGCTTCCGCGCCTTTGCGCGTTTATACCGGCACGGGTGATCCCGCGTTCCTCATCGGCCTTCAAGCGTTCTGGGCCATCGCGCTCTGGCCGCTTGCACATCTGCTCTGGAATGCCAATCGAGAACGCCTCGTCTCTCACGGGGGGTGAGCCTTGTGAACACAGTGACAAAACTCATTGCCCGCTGGCGCGTGCAGGCGTATCTGGATTTTATGTGGATGACGCGGGATTTTCGATTCTTCTCGATCAACATCATCTCCGACATTATCCTCAATCTCGCAGGCGTCACCGCGGTTTTTCTCTTGGCCGAACGGTTTGAGGGCATTGGCCTGTGGTCGCGCGATCAAATTGTCTTCATGCTCGGTTATGCCGCGCTCGTGCGCGGCCTCTTAGACATGGGATTTAGCTACAACGTCCTCCACATCAGCCGCCGCATTGGCCGCGGTCAGATGGATCACACGCTCGTGCAACCCCAACCCGTGTGGATGAGCCTATTAACAGAGGGGTTTATGCCGTTTTCTGGCTCGTGGTCTCTGCTCACCGGCATGGGCATTGCAACATGGGCGATTTACCAACTCGACATGGTATTCACCCTACAGTGGTGGCTCGTGTTTGCCTGCAATCTCACGGCCTCCTGCGTCATTGTACTCGCATTCTCTTTCGCCTGGGGAAGTCTGGCATTCTGGGCGCCGGTCGCCGCCGAAGAAATCAGCAGCCGCGCGGTCAATTTTATGTACCAACTCAAATCTTTTCCACTGGATGGCCTCAGCGCGTTTGTGCTCACCTGCATGATCACCATCTTACCCGTTGGATTTGTCGCCTGGTATCCATGCCGCCAATTGCTCGGCATTGCCCCAGCGAACTTCTGGCACACCCCGCTCGTCGCGCTCGTCTTTTCGATCATCGCATGGATTGCGTTCAAAAAAGGCATGCAACACTATGAACAAACCGGATCACAGCGCTACCTCGGATGGGGACATCGCAGTTAGACTCACCGAGGTCAATAAAATTTTCTACCAACGCCAGCGTTCGGAAAAAGTAAGAGATGTCTTCAAAAACCTGTTTCGCCCCAATATCCGAGAAATTCGCGCGTTGCAAACGGTCAACCTCGACATCCGCCGCGGCGAAATCGTCGCGTATGCCGGCCCCAATGGCGCGGGAAAATCCACCACCGTCAAACTCCTCTCCAGCGTTCTTGCACCCACTTCCGGTACCGTTCAATGCCTCGGCATGAATCCCATAAAAGACCGCGTGCAATACGTCAAACGCATCGGCGTGGTCTTTGGTCAGCGAACCGAACTGTGGTGGGACCAACCCGTCGCAGCCAGCTTTGAATGGAAGCGCGTGGTGTGGGACATCCCCCGCGACCGCTATGAATCTACGCTCGACTTTGTCAAAGCCCTGCTCGGCATCGACGAATTTTTCAACAGCCTCGCGCGTCAACTCAGCCTCGGGCAAAAAATGCGCGCGGATCTCGCGCTCATGCTCATGCACGAACCCGAAATCCTCTTTCTCGACGAACCCACCATCGGCGTTGACGTGCTCGCCAAACGCAACATCCTCGACTTCATCAAAACCCTCAACGCGGAAAAAGGGGCCACCGTCATGATCACCAGCCACGACATGGACGAACTCGAACAACTCGCCGCGCGCATCGTCATGATCGACAAAGGCCACATCGCGTTTGACGGAGACTTTCGACAATTGCGTCGTCAATTTGGCGACCGCCGCTACCTCACCATCGAAACCGCCCACACATCTCCCCCGCACCTCTCGGGTGTTCAATTCATCAAAAGCGAAAGCAACCGCCACCACTTCACCTTCGACGCCGCGCAAACCCCCATTTCCACCCTGCTCGATCAGGTGCAAACCCCCATTCACGACGTTGAAACCCACCGCGCGCCCATTGACGATGTGATTGCAGATATGTACGAACACTGGGATGCCAAGCGCGCTTAATCAACGGATTCGACAATTTCAATCTCGACTTTGGCAACGCCTTCGTCGACCATGTCCAGCTTTTTGGCCGCGCCGAGGGAGAGGTCGAGGATGCGCCCTTCGACAAAGGGGCCGCGATCATTGACTTTGACAACAATGGATTTGCCATTGCCCAAGTGCGTGACGCGGATGATCGTGCCAAGGGGCAAGTCGCGATGTGCAGCGGACAGACCGTTCATATCAAAAATTTCGCCACTGGCAGTTGGGCGACCGTGAAATTTGTGCGCGTAATAGGAGGAGTACCCGATCTGGTGAGGTTTGTATGGCTGTCGCTGGGTGGGGTCGTATAGGGAGGGGTGGTGTGTTCGGGGTTTGGATTCGGGCTTGGGCTTGGATTTTTGGGTAATGGGTTTGGCGCGGTACCGAGGGTGCGACGAGCAACCCGGCAGACACACGCAGACGCAAAGGGCGATGCAGAGCAGATGGAAAATTTTAGGGCGCAGCAGGTGCCTGCACGCTGCCGACAAGGTCAGAGACGCGGTGCATTTGGCGCGCCTTGCAGTAGTCGATAATGCCATTGAGAATCTCCAGAGCCGCAAGCGGGCGTACAAAGGTGGCGGTGCCGACCTGAATGGCAGAGGCGCCGACGATGAGAAACTCGATGGCGTCGCGCGCGGTGGTGATGCCGCCCATGCCGATGACCGGGATGGAGACCCGCTCGGCAACTTGCCAGACCATGGCCAGGGCAACGGGTTTGATCGCCGGGCCGGATAAACCGCCTGTGATATTCCCCAAGAGGGGGCGTCGCGTGTCCGGGTTGATCGCCATGCCCAACAGGGTATTGATGAGGGCGATGCCATCCGCCCCGCCTTCTTCAACCGCAGCCGCGACCGCAGCGATGTCCGTGACATTGGGCGTGAGCTTGACAATAATGGGCAATTGCGATGCGGCTTTGACGGCTCGCGTGACATGGTGCGCGGCGCGCTCAGAGCAGCCAAAGAGCATGCCCCCGTCTTTCATATTGGGCGATGAGATATTGAGTTCGAGCGCGTCCACGCCTTCAAGGCCGTTGAATTGAGCGGCCATCGCGGCAAATTCCCGATCCGATGTCCCCGCAATGCTGACGATGCGACACGTATCGAGCGCGGCCAGGAGCGGAACTTTTTCCGCGATGAACGCGTCAATGCCCGGGTTGGTCAACCCAATGGCGTTGAGCATGCCCGATGGCGTCTCAACCGTGCGCGGCGGCGGGTTGCCCGCTCGGGGATGATACGTGATCGTTTTGGTGACCAAACCGCCGATTTTGGACAACGCAAAGAGCGACGCATATTCAGCCCCATGCCCAAAGGTGCCCGACGCCATCACGACGGGGTTTCTAAGTGTAAGCCCTTTGGCGATTTTTGTCGAGAGATTTGGCTGTTTGATAGAATTGGACATGTTTCAAAAATCAATGCACGCCCCGGGTCAGCGTGCGCTGCACCAAAAGTCAGTGGGAAATGATATTGGATTTTGGCGACCAGCCGCCGCACGCCTCAATGCGCTGGCACATCGCCGAGCCACTCCACGCCGGAGGGCTTGTATTGGGGATAGGGTTTGAGGTGGGTGGTCATACTGGGCTTTCCTAGTTGGTGCCCTCGCTGAACAACTCAATGTAACGCTGATACCCAAATATCCGGTTGCGAAACTGGCCGGTGAGTTCCTGCAAAATATCGCAATTGACCATCCGGGCGACCAGGTTATTGGCTGCCGGGTAGGTCGTTCCAATCAAATTTTCAACATCCTTTACCCGAACGATTGGTTGTTTGTAAAGATGTTCCAGTAGGCGGTGGCCGTTGCCGGCAGCAAAGCCCAGATTCTCGGTAATCACACTGCGATGTTCTTCGCGGAGCGTGAGTATTGCCTGTGCAGTATCAGTCGCCTGCCTGCTTACTTCGACAATACCGCGGAAAAAGAAAGTGAGCCACTCTTCCCAAGTTCCACTATCGCGCACCGATTGCAGTTCCTCATAATACTGCTGTCGATGCTGCTTAAAAAAATGAGAGAGATAGAGAACCGGCTTGAGCAGTAACTCTCGCTCGCAGAGCAGAAAGGTGATGAGGAGCCGGCCTACACGGCCATTGCCATCGAGAAAAGGATGAATAGTCTCGAACTGAGCATGGGCCAACCCAATCCAGATGAGCGCGGGGAGATTGCCGGGGTCGTGGAGAAAGGTCTCTAATTTTCCCAAAGCGTCGGGCACTTCGTGAGGCGGCGGTGGGACGAAATCAGCCTCATTCAGCGTACAACCGCTGGGACCAATCCAGTTTTGACTGGTTCGCAATTCGCCCGGCGCAAGGTGAGAGCCGCGTACCCGGCGCAGGAGTTTGGCATGTATTTCGCGGATGAGCCGCACCGAAACTGGGATCTCGCCGAGACGTTCGAGACCGTGATTCATTGCGCCGATGTAATTTATCACCTCGTTTGCGTCCCGCGCCCTGTTAGCACTGAAGACTTTCGTCTCTGCCACTAGCACGTCCTGTAATGAGCTTCGCGTCCCTTCAATCTGGCTCGACAGCACCGCCTCTTTGCGCACATACATAAACACAAAGAGGTCGGGGTTGGGCAACGTCAGGATGGAGCCGTCAAGACGTCCCAGTGACCGGTCAGCCTCAGAGAGTAACGCTTGCAATTTGCCGGTAATTCGGACCGGGGGATCAGGCGGTAGCGGCATCGGAACGAATGCCCGGTAGCCGTCTATCTGTCTGACGTACCGCCCGGATCGGGTTGAGGCTTGGGAACGGTTTTCCATGTAACATACCCTCTCTCGTAGATGGTCAATCAGCGGACGTATAGTAAAGGCTGCGTTTCGTATAATGCCCTAGCGATTCCATATTAAAGGCCGCGTTTAATATGGAGCATTTATTCGCCCATATTAAAGGCCGCGTTTAATATGGAGAGGCGGCCACGCCCCAATGATCTCTCCATCCATCCCTCTCGTCTCTCCCTCCAAATTAAGTCGGTAAGCATAAGTTTTTTGATAGATGAACAGCGGATGTCATTCCCGCGAACGCGGGAATCCAGTCTATTAAAGACGGATTTCCAACCTATCATTATATCATAAAACTTACGGATGGCCACTTAAAGTTTTTTTAAGAATCAAAAATGTTATTCAATTTTAGGGGATAAACTTAAATAACTGAGAGATGTACATAAATCAAAACCACACAACGAGAAACCATCAGCTAAAGCTATTGGACAGAGCCATCCGCGCAAGCAGGCTGGGCGAGATCGCGCGCGGTGCTGTTTCACCAAACAATATCGTGGGCATTGACGACCGGGCCTTCGAGGCAGACGCAGCGATAGCGACGGTCTTCGGTTTCATAGGTTTTGTATTCGACCACGCATCCGACACAAGCCCCAAAACCGCAAGCCATGTGGTTTTCGAGCGAGGCAAAACACGGCGCGTCTAATTCCGCGGCAATATCGGCGACGCGAGCCATCATGCGATGGGGGCCACAGGTGAGGATAGTCATATCATTTGGGAGGGCGTGTTCGGCAATGAGTTCGGTGACCAAACCGAGATGCCCCACGCTGCCATCGTCCGTGGCGATATGAAGGGGCAAATCAGCGGGCAAAAGCGCGGACATATCGGGCAGGCGCGCGGCACTTGCCGCGCCCATCAGGAAGACCATATCGGCACGGCGGGCGGGATGTTCCCACGCCAAAAACGCCAGGGGAACCAGACCCACGCCGCCTGCGACCAGAAGGACGCGCTTGGATGCTGGCGGATCAAAAGGACGGCCCAAGGGGCCGATCACGTCATAAGAATCGCCACAACGAGCAGCAGATAATCGCGCGGTGCCGGGGCCGATCACGTCGTAGATGATGTCGAGCCAACTCGCATGGCGATCCGCGCGCAACACACTGAAAGGGCGACGGAGAAAGGGCGACAGCCCCGGATCGGTCAGGATTTGTAGGAATTGCACGGGACAGCAGGCCGCGGCGAGTTGCGGCGCGCACAGGCGCATGAGATAAACGCCCTGGGCGATGGGTTCATTTTTTTCGACAACAGCAGATTCTTGGATAAAGTTGGGGATCGCGGGCATCATTACTCGGGCGGTTCAAAATAGATGGGTATGTCATGCCACATATCGCGGGGCGCGTCTTCGTGGATACCGGGTTCAAAGACGTATTGGGTTGCGGTCTTCACAGCGGCACGGTGAAATAATTCGGGGCCCGAAATCACCTGGACTTTGTCCACGCTGCCATCTTTTAAGATCAGCAAACGCAACATGACCATCGCGGGTTTGCCATCGGCCTTTGCCGCTTCGGGGTATTCGGGCTCAATTTCTTCGATCACCTGAGGTTCTTGATCCGCGTCTGTGGCCTCCATAATCCCGCCTCCGATAATCACATCGGGTTTGAAGTCGGATTTCCGCGGGATGAGCTTTTGCGTTCTCGGAGTTGCTGTCGCGCGTTTTTGCATCGTCGTATCGATCTGCGAATCCACGGTGGTGTCCGGCCGTGCCTCGGCCATAGTTGTATCGGGCGCTGAATCTGAGGGTTCAGATCGGGTTGTATCTGCTGCTGTTGAATCGGGGGAGGGAAAGAGAAAGTCGCCCTTGAGTTTGTCCGCTGCAATTTCGCCGTACCGCGTGAAGGGATAGCGCGCCTGCACTTGCTCGTAAATGACCTTTGCCTGTTCGAGTTGCTCCAAATCATTTTCGTAAGTCCACGCGAGGGCAAAAAGTGCCTGCGGCGCGCACAGGCTATGGGGATAATCGTCGGCAATTTGTCGATAGATGGTCGCAATATCCCGTGCGGGCGCGCCTTCCGCGCTGAGGTTTTCCGCTTCCAAAAAGCGCGCTTCGGCCAAAGCATCATCCGCGCGATTTTCATTCAAACGCTTCCGGGCTTCAACGGCATAAGGCGTGTTGGGATGGCGTTCCACGAGCAGTTGGAATTGTTCGCGGGCAGCGGTTTCATCCGTCAAGCTGTCGGCGTAAATAATCCCCAGGGCATAGCGCGCCTTGGGCGCCAGATCAGAACTGTCGGCGATGGTCAAGGCGCGCTGATAAATACCCAAAGCCGAATCGGGTTCACCGAGGTTCAAGAGGTACAACTCGGCGAGAATGAAAAGCGTCGCCAAGGCTTTTTCGGGATCTTCAACATCCTCAACCTGCTTGCGATAGCGTTCGAGTGCTCTGAGATCTTTTTGACGCTGCAAAGCCAATTGCCCGGGGTGGTCGGGTTCTGAACCGCGATCTTCGCGCACGGCTTTATCAAACAGGTCTTGAGCCTTTTCCAGGTTGTGGCGCACTTTTTGTTCGATAAGACCCAAGCGATAATACGCATCCGCGCTGTATTTGCTGCGGGGATATTTGTTGGCAACCGCGCGATAAATTTCTTCCGCGGTTTCAACGCGGTCTTTCAAGTGATAAACCTCAGTCTGTTTGAGTTGGGTTTCGGCTTCGTAGATGCGAAGCCGTTTGATTTTTAAAATTTGTTCATACGTGTCCAATGCCGCGTCAAACTTCTGCTGGCGTTGGAGGGTATCGCCAATTTTGATGCGCGTCTCAAAATTCGTCTTGGTATCGGGTTTTGATTTCAGCACGTTTTCATAAGCCGCCAACGCCTCATCGTATCGCTTTAATTCGAGTAGATTATTGCCCACGCCCTGCCATGCCTGGGCGCGCAGTTTGTGATTTTTATCGAGCGTTTTGATCAGGGCCCGATAGGATGCAATGGCATCTTTTCTGTTGCCCTGTTCCGCTTCCATTTCCGCCCGCGCCAGATTTGCCAACCCGTACAAATCGGAATCGGTTTTTTCGACAAAAAAAGAAAATGAAACCCGCGCGTCAGAGATGCGGTTCATAGCCCACAGCGTGAGGCCCTGCCAGTAACGCGCTTCGGGGATCAGTTCGCTTTGGGGAAAAAGTTTTTGCAGTTCTTGAAATTTGGTCAGGGCTTCGGCGTAATCTTCGCGCCAATAAGACGCTTTTCCAATGAGCAGCAAACAGTCGTCAAACCATTTGCTCTTGGGATAGTATTTGAGCACGATTGACGCTTTGACAATGGCCCGTTGGTAAAGCGCGCGATAGGTCGCAGACGTGATTCGGCTGCCGGGCGTTTCGGACTCCACGCGCTTTTGATCGGCTATCGAATAATGTTGTGTGGCATTGTAAAACGTGTTGTAATACACACTTTTACAAGACACCACACAGAGGGCGCACAGCAACGTGATTCGGCAAAAACGAGACATAGGGCAATACCAAACTTTGGTGAGCATAACGAATCTACAAAACGGGATCCAACGGCGTCAGCAGTTCATCTACCGTGAAATTCTTGAAGTGAGCGAATGCGAATGGCGGCGTTGTTTTTCAGCGATTGGATGCCGGCGACAGCCGCGGCTGCACCGGATAGGGTGGTTGTGTAGGGCAGACCGTATTGAATGGCTGCCCTGCGAATTTCGGGATCGGCCGCCTGAGATTGCTCGCCTGCAGGCGTGTTGATCATCAGAGAAATTTCGCGGTTTTTGATCGCATCGAGAATATTTGGGCGGCCCTCCTGAAGTTTGAGGATCAGGTCACACGCAATATTGTTTTTGTTGAGAAACGCGTGCGTTCCCCGCGTGGCAACCAAGCGAAAGTCCATATCGGCCAGTTGTTGGGCAATGGGTACAAGGGCTTTTTTGTCGCGGTCATTGACACTCAAAAATACCGTTCCCTCATGCGGCAAGCGCACACCCGCGCCGAGTTGCGCCTTTTGAAAGCTGAGGCCAAAGTCGGTATCTATGCCCATGACTTCGCCAGTCGATTTCATTTCGGGGCCGAGCACAGTGTCGACGCCGGGAAACTTGTTGAAGGGCAAGACCGCTTCTTTGACGGCAATGTGATCGATAGACACTTCTCGGGTAAAGCCCTGATCCGCAAGCGTGCGCCCAACCATGGCGCGCGCGGCGACTTTGGCCAGGGGCACGCCAATGGCTTTGCTGACAAATGGCACGGTGCGCGAGGCGCGAGGGTTGACTTCAATAATAAAGACCTCCCCGTCTTGAATGGCAAACTGAATGTTCATCAGGCCAACCACCTGAAGTGCGCGTGCGAGCGCGTGCGTGTGGCGTCGCAATTCAGCGAGGTTGGCATCGGAAATCAGATACGGCGGCAACACACACGCGCTATCGCCAGAGTGAACACCCGCGCTTTCGATGTGTTGCATGATCCCGCCAATGACCACGGCCGTGGGGTCTGCAACAGCATCGACATCAAATTCATGCGCGTCTTCCAAAAAGCGGTCAATGAGGACGGGGTGCTCGGGAGACGCCTCAATGGCATTGTGCATATACGCGATGAGCGCGGTTCGGTCATACACAATGGCCATCGCGCGCCCACCGAGCACGTAAGAGGGCCGCACGAGAATGGGATACCCGATGTGTTCGGCAATGGCAATGGCTTCTTCAGTATCTACTGCCGTGCCGTTTTCGGGTTGTCGAATGCCCAACGCTTTGATAAGCGCGCCAAAGCGCTTGCGGTCTTCGGCGAGGTCAATGGCGTCGGGCGACGTGCCGGCAATGGTGAGACCCCCGCGCGCGAGGTCGCGCGCGAGGTTCAGGGGCGTTTGTCCGCCAAACTGAACGATGACCCCCTCGGGTTGTTCGACATCGGCAATGCCGAGTACATCTTCGGCAGTGAGCGGTTCAAAGTAGAGTTTGTCAGACGTGTCGTAATCAGTCGAAACGGTTTCGGGATTGGAGTTGACCATAATGGTCTCAAAACCGTCCTCTTTGAGGGCATAAGCCGCGTGGCAACAACAATAGTCAAACTCGATGCCCTGCCCAATGCGGTTGGGGCCCCCGCCCAAGATCATAATTTTTTTGCGGTCAGAGCGCACGGCCTCGGTCTCGGTCTCATAAGTCGAATAGTGATACGGCGTGTAGGCTTCAAATTCAGCCGCACATGTATCGACGGTTTTGAAAACCGGGGCCACGCCGAGTTCACGGCGCAACGCTCGCACGGTCCACGCATCCGTCCGCCACAAATGGGCCAGTTGTGAGTCGGAAAACCCGTGCCGCTTGGCTTTGAGCAGATCCGCGCGGGAGACGCGCGATCGCAACGCATCGAGGGTGTGCTGTTTGGTCATGGGGCGTCCATCAGGGCGGCGAGTTCTTTTTCAACTTCAACGAGTTGTCGCATGTTCTCGAGAAACCAGGGATCGATTTTGGTCGCGTCAAAAATTTCCCGCACAGACAATCCCGCGTCATAAGCCGCTTTGAGATAGGCCAACCGCTGCGAGTTGGGTTCGCGCAGGCCGCGCTCGAGAGCCTCGCGCGAGAGGGTATGCGCGGGGATGTCTTTGCCATCCGCGCCAAAACCCGCGCGCCCGATTTCGAGAGAACGCAACCCTTTTTGCAGGGCTTCCTGAAACGTGCGGCCAATGGCCATAGTTTCACCTACAGATTTCATTTGCGTGCCCAACAGGTCAGCGGTTTGGGGAAATTTTTCAAATGTCCAACGCGGGATTTTGACCACGCAATAATCAATGGTGGGTTCAAACGAGGCCGGGGTCTCGCGCGTGATGTCATTTTGAATTTCGTCGAGGGTGTAGCCAATGGCGAGTTTGGCTGCAATTTTGGCAATGGGAAAGCCCGTGGCTTTTGAGGCGAGGGCAGAACTGCGGGATACGCGCGGATTCATTTCAATGACCACGCGGCGGCCCGTGTGGGGGTCAACGGCGAACTGGATGTTGGACCCCCCGGTTTCCACGCCAATTTCGCGGATGCAGGCCATGGCATCGTCGCGCATGGCCTGATATTCTTTGTCGCTAAGCGTTTGCGCGGGCGCCACGGTGATGGAATCGCCCGTGTGAACGCCCATCGGATCGAAGTTTTCTATGGAACAGATAATGACGACATTGTCGTTTTGGTCGCGCATGACTTCGAGTTCAAATTCTTTCCAGCCGATGATCGATTCTTCTACGAGAATCTCACTCGTGGGCGACAGGCCGAGCCCATGTGCAGCGGCGTGTCTAAATTCTTCGGTATTGTACGCGGTGCCAGCACCTGTGCCCCCCAGGGTGTAGGATGGTCGGATGATGGCCGGAAATCCGATGTCATAAGAAACGTCAAGTGCTTCTTCGAGGGTGTAGGCAAATCGGCCTTTGGGAAAATCGAGACCAATTTTGCCCATGGCCTTTTGAAAGGCTTCGCGGTTTTCTGCTTTTTCAATGGCGTGCGGTTTCGCGCCGATCATCTCGACATTGAATTTTTCGAGTGTTCCCCGATCGTGCAACGCCATCGCGGTGTTGAGGCCCGTTTGCCCGCCCAGCGTTGGGAGGAGGGCATCCGGGCGTTCTTTTTTGATGATCGCAGCGCATACCTCGGGCGTCACCGGCTCGAGATATGTCCGATCCGCCATTTCGGGATCGGTCATGATGGTCGCCGGATTGCTGTTGACCAGCACCACTTCGTAGCCCTCTTCTTTGAGGGCCTTGCACGCTTGCGTGCCCGAGTAGTCAAATTCACAGGCTTGCCCAATCACAATGGGGCCGGATCCAATGAGCATGATTTTTTTTAGATCGCTCCGTTTAGACATAGTGACATTTGGCAGTTAAAAATCGACTTTGTGCGAGATGTTTTTAGCGCGTGAATATCCAATAGGCCAACAAAAGGCCGGTGAGCAAAAGAATCAGGAAGCCCATTTGCACGAGCCAGAACCGCATTCGAAATGAGAAGCGCGTGTAAAAACTCGACGCCGAATGTATGGGCGAATTGGGAAATCGCGCCTGATCAATGCGCTCGACCAAGCTGGGGTCGCACTCGGCAATGGCACTTAAGATCGCGCGCTTGCTACGTGCAGCCCGTTCCGCGAGGCGATTGCTCGGGTGCTGTTCGGGAAGCACCGCATCCCACGCGTTGTCTCGACGGTTTTCAATGCGGTTGAGCACGCGCGCTTGGGCGAGTTTTTCCGCCAACATCTGCATTTGTTTTCTGTCGTGGACATGCGCTTGGATCACGCTGATACAAGTGTCGATAAAGCGGTCGAGATTTGCCAATATTTCTCTGTCGCTGAGACCGAGGAGATAGGACTCTTCAATGGCTTCTTCGATAAATTCGTTGGGTCGCATTACACGAGCGGGTTGGGGTGAACAGTGAGATCGCGACAGTGGTCTGCGCTGTTGAGAATTTGACGCGTGGCAGTGCCGAAGTTTTCGATGAGGTCGCCGGCAATCAAGCTGATCTGCGCGGTCTTTTCTGCTGCGATGTCACCGGCGAGACCGTGCAGATAAACGGCTGCTCGCGCGGCGTCTGAAACGCGGAGGCCTTGACCGATCAGGGCGGCCACAAGTCCCGTGAGAACATCGCCTGTGCCGCCGGTGGCCATCCCCGCGTTGCCCGTTGGGTTGATGTGTGCTTCGCCCGTTGCGGTTGCGACAATGGTTGGCGCGCCCTTTAGGATGAGGGTAGCACCGACATGTGAGGCAAATTCAGAGGCGATTGTAATGGGGTCGCGGCGAATCTCCGCGATGCTGCACTGGGTCAGGCGTGCAAATTCGCCCCAATGCGGGGTGAGTACCAGGGGCATCTCACAGGAGCGAACCGCATCGAGGTCGCCAGCCAGAGCATTGAGCGCGTCCGCGTCAATGACCGCGGGACAGACGAGGTCGCGCATGAGGCGGCGGATGAGTTCAACTGTCTCTCGATGCGTGCCCAACCCCGGGCCAAGCACCACGCCATCGGCATTGCCGAATCCGCGCCGAATATCGCCCCGCGCGCGCAGCGACAGGCATCGGGCACTTTTGACTTCGGGAAGCGGGTGGGTCATCGCCTCGGTGACTTTGATTTCGAGAATATCGTTGAGGCTTTGAGGTACGCCGAGCGTGACCAAGCCCGCGCCCCCTTTGAGTGCTGCGCGTGCAGAGAGCGCGGCCGCGCCTGTAAGCCCCACTGATCCGGCCAGAATGTACACCCGGCCGCAATCGCCTTTGTGCGCGGCGCGTGCCCGGCGAGGGAGCAACCGCGCGCAGAGCAGATTGTCTATCAAATAGGTGCTGACGCGCTCGCGCGCAATCGCTGAAGCCGGGATTCCAATATCAATCAGGTGCAATTTGCCGCAACGGGCGCGCCCGGGATAAAAAAAATGCCCAATGCGAGGCCATGCAAATGTGACTGTACGCGTTGCCGACGCGCAGGGGCCATCAATTTGGCCCGTATTCGCGTTGAGTCCAGAGGGTACATCCACGGCGACAATGGGACATTCTACGCGGGCGAGCGCGTCGATGAGATCGGCGTAAATACCCCGTGCGGATCCTTGAACGCCCGTGCCCAAAAGCGCGTCCACCGCGACATCTGCTTTGCCCAGTGCGTTTTGCACTGTTTCGATGCGATCAACCGACTGCACCCTGTCTGAGGGCAGTCGGTTGAGATTGATTTTGGCATCGCCTTCTATTTCCCTTGCCGAGGTCGCCGTGAACACCTGAACTTTGGCACCGCGCTGGGCAGCGCGGCGAGCAACGACAAACCCGTCGCCCCCATTGTTGCCTTTGCCGCACAGGACGACGACATGTCGATTTTGCAACCCGCCCAACAGGTCTTCTATGACTTTTGTCACACCTCGCCCAGCGGCTTCCATCAGCTCAATGCTCGGCGTGCCACCGGCAATTGCCCGACGGTCAATCGACGCCATCTGGGCACCCGTGATAAGTGCAATCATACAATTTGGAATCAAACGAGCAATGAGAATTTCTACGGGACATTCTGACTGTTGAATCGCCTAAAAATACGGGAAGGACACGGGCAAAGCAAACCCTTTTTGGTCGGTGCGATCGTTGCGACCTCGCGGATATTTGATGGCTAAACAACGCGAAAACAAAGTGCCAAGTACGCTTGATCCGCAGTGAAAATACCCACAAACCGCTTGACAGATACGAGGGGCTTATCTATACTTTTCGATGATGCGGTGGGGTGCGAGAGCGGTTGAATCGGGCGGTCTTGAAAACCGTTGACCTTCACGGGTCCGTGGGTTCGAATCCCACCCCCACCGCCAAAAATATTTGGCGATCAAAAAAAGGGAAGACATGCATGGGGCCCTCTTGCTTCTTACCTGTATGCGGCGCAGACAGGGGCGGGCTTATAGCTGTTTTACCTTGCATTTACACAATCCCTTTATTACCTTTGACGCGTTATTCACAGCGGAGAGGTGCTGGAGTGGCCGAACAGGGCAGATTGCTAATCTGTTGTAGGGGTTTCAGCCTCTACCGAGGGTTCGAATCCCTCCCTCTCCGCCAAAAATATTTGGCAAAATTGATAGAAGGCAGTATGCATACAATCTCCAAAAAATCAGACATAAAATGTTGTCAGGATTACCTCTCTGAACAACTAAAAAAACAACTTCCCTCAACCTCATTCATAACAGTGGGATTCCAAGGTGGAAATGAGGAAGGTGAGGCTAGACATAATGACGATCTTTGGTATATGGAGAACGGCGTCATAGTCAAAAATCGTTATTGGAACGCATTCGGTTTGAATCCAAAAAAAATAAAAACAACGATATCGTAGTGGAAATCAACCCTCCCGTAGAAGGCATAAATCGCAGGATTGGTGGCATCTTTGCTGAAGATGACCAAAAAATGAAATACCTTCTTCATCGTGGAAAAATTGGTGGCGGTCGCGCCGGTATCGGAAAAAAAGAGTTCATGAAATGGTTCAAAGAGCAAGGCGGGAAAACGATATGTTTAGACGATGGCAACCAAAGAAACGAAGTCATCTTCATTACGGCATTGAATGACAAACATTTGGTTCACAAGATCGCTTTCTTCGTCAAACAAGTCGACCAGTTCAAACAACGGTTCCGGCCTTAGCCGGACCTGACCACTGACCACTGATAGGCTGATTTTCGATGTCCGATACTGTTTTGCGATTCGCGCCCTCGCCCACAGGTGGGTTTCATGTGGGCAATGCGCGCACCGCGATCTTTAATCATCTCTACGCGAAACGCGACAAAGCAAAACTATTGTTGCGCGTTGAAGATACGGATCGAGAGCGATATACGGAATCGTCACTTCAAACGATTCTGGATGGTTTGAACTGGCTCGGCGTTGATTTTGATGCCGAGCCAGTGTTTCAGTCGCACCATGCCGAGGCGCACAAACGAGCAGCCGCGCGTCTGGTGGAAACCGGGCACGCGTATTACGGGTATGAAACAGCCGAAGAACTCCATGCGGTGCGTAAGCAGGCTCAGATCGAGAAACGGCGCGCGCGCTACAATCGGGATTTGACCCCTGAACAGCAGGCGGCTTATGAAGCCGAGGGGCGTCCTAAGGTCGTGCGGTTTAAGGTGCCAGCAGGTGAAACGATCTGGCATGATCGCATTCGGGGTGTGCAGCGTTGGGACAATGCCGAGATTGAAGACTTTGTATTGCTCCGGTCCGATGGGTCGCCGGTTTACAATCTCGCGGTGGTGGTCGACGATCACAATATGGGTGTCAATATGGTGTTGCGGTCTGCGGATCATTTGTCAAATACCCCCAAACAGATGATGCTGTTTCAGGCACTTTCATGGGCGGTGCCCGAATATGGGCATTCAACCCTGATTTTAGGCCCCGACGGCAGCAAACTTTCAAAGCGCCATGGCGCCACCACCATTGCGGAATATCGGGCGCAGGGATTTTTGTCGGACGCGATGTTCAACTACCTCGCCCTGTTGGGATGGACGCCCGGCGACGCGCGCGAAGTGTTTGCGCGAGATGAATTGACCGAGGCGTTTTCAGTTGAAGGACTGCTGAAAAGAGACGCGATTTTTGACCAAAAGAAACTCGTCTGGCTCAACGGAGAGCACATGCGCCGCCGTCCGGTCAGCGCGGTATTGGACGATGCAATCGCCATTTGGACCGACGAGGGGTGGCTTGCAGAAGCCGACGCTCGCGATCGACGAGATGTGTTGACAAAAATTGCCGAGATGTTGCAACCGCGATTGCACACACTTCAAGACCTCAGACATACCGGTTATTTTTTTGTCGATCCAGAAACCTATGACCCAAAAACCGCAAAAAAGCACTGGAAGGCCGATACACCCGCGCGCATTGAGATGCTCACGGAACGCTTGTGGGGTTTGGATTCCTTTGGCGAAAGCGATGTCGAAGGGGCAACGCGCGCCCTGGCGGGTGAACTCGGCATATCGGCTTCCAAACTCATTCACCCAACGCGCCTCGCACTCTGTGGGGTTGGATTTGGCCCGGGGTTATTTGAACTGATGGCCGTGCTCGGGCAACAAACCTGTGTTCGCCGATTAAAAAAGGCACTAAAAATTTTGAGTTTCTGATTTTTGCCCCCTCGTCTAATGGCAAGACATGCGGCTCTGGACCGTAGAATCGGGGTTCGAATCCCTGGGGGGCAACCACACGACCCGTTGATCGCCCCGCGCGGAACTTAGATATTCCGTCTTTAGCTGGGCTATCGACCCCATACCGAGAAAGCCGCAAATGAATATTCGCGGCCTTCTTTTTGGAGTTTCCCAATGATCTACGACATGCGAACCTACGACCTGAATCCCGGCGCATTGCAAGCCTACATGGATGCCGTGCAAGAGGTGGCTCTTCCCCTCCGCGAAGACCACGGCATCAAACTCGCCGGATGGTATTATACCGACATTGGCAAACTAAACCGCGTCGTTCACATCTGGGCCTATCGCGATTATACCCATTTCGACCGCGCGCGACAGGCCGTGCGCCGCGATCCGCGATGGGTTGACGAATATCTTCCGCGCGTCAAAGGGCTCGTCGCGCGCCAACGAGATCAGATCATGCTCGCCGCCGACTTCTTTGAGTCGCGCGTCCCCGCGCTTTCGGAAAATCCATAACCCAGGGAAACACATCGCCCCTGAACTCGCGTTATCAACCCGACAATCCGCATAGGAGACATTGTGATAGGCAGCGAACAGATCCTCTTTCGAGACACATTTGACGGCGCGCTCAACAGCGACTGGTCGTGGCTGCGCGAACAACCCGACGATTGGCGCATCCAAAATTGCGGCTTGGAAATTTGCGTGCGCCCCGGCGTCAAAGACACCGTGCAAAACGCCCTTCTCAGACCCGCGCCAGACCGCAGCGAAGCCGCCTATGCCATTGAAGTCACCATCACCAACCACACCCATCCGACCCGGCAATACGAACAGGCGGGCATAACGTGGTATCACGAGGGGGAACCCATCTTCAAAGCGGTCAAAGAACTCATCGACGGCGACCTCTACATCATTCCCGGGAAAAAGCCCATGCCGACCCAGAGCGTCCGCCTGCGCCTCATAGTCACCGCTAGCACTTGGGAAGCGCAGTATCGCGCGGAGGGCGAAACCGCGTTCCAAACCGCAGCCGAGGGCGAACTGCCCCCGCCAGGCGATGATCAGGTCAGCATCCAGTGCTACAACGGCCCGGAAAAAGGCGATCACTGGATACGCTTTTCAAATTTTTGCATCAAACGCCTGTAGGCGAAACACCCGACGCGCGCCTGCAAGACAAAAAAAGAGCACCACCTCAAAAAGAGATGGTGCTCTTTGTATAATTCTGAATCGCAATTCAGATTATCGCTTCACGACATTCGAAGCTTGCAGCCCCTTCGGCCCTTGGGTGATGTCAAATTCAACAAAATCACCTTCGGCCAAAGACTTAAAGCCCTCGGATTGAATCGCGGAAAAATGGACAAACACATCTTCGCCACCTTCCTGCTCGATAAAACCGAATCCCTTGGCGTCGTTAAACCACTTGACTCTTCCTTCTGCCAACGTACTTCACCACCTTTCTAACAGCGAAAATTGCACAACAAAGCGAAAAAAAGGCAAGAACCAGAAGTTTCGATTCTTGCCATACCGTCTTTTTCAGGCCGATTGTACAGGAAACAAAACAACATCTTCTCAGGATACAAGCAAAGATACCCCTTATCCTTCCAGAAGTCAATGTTTTTCACCCCAATTTTCACTTCAAACCACAGCCTCTGTGAGCATCATCTGCCCTTTTTCAGTGTACTGCGCCTTATCTTCGGGTTGCACCGTCCGCCAAATCAGGAATTGTTTGCGTAGCAAATTCATAAAATTCTGATTGACCCGCCGCCACGAAGCCGCATCGCCCGAAAGCCGATCTATCGTCAGCGACAACGTGTAAATATTGTGCTTACCCGTCGGTACCGCTTCAAAATGCACCTGCTGACGCACGCCCAAATCATAAGGTGCCAACCAGATCGTCGTATCAATCGTATAGCCGTTGCCCCGCGCGGTCTCCACTTCGCCAAATTGCGCGCCATTCGTGTAAAACGTGCCCAAACTCTCACCCACATGCGCGTCAAAATAATCCACCAAAAACACCGACAGCCCAAACACGTCCTTGCCCCCAACGGTAAAGGGAAACTCAAAATGCCAGTGATCGCCATCCGGCGCGGGCAACTTCCAACGGCGCGTCACATCCGGCACGGCCATGAGGGACGCCTGGCGCGCGGGATAGAGCGACGACAGCAAAACCACCAACATCACCAACATGGACGACGTCACAGTCGAAAGTGCCGAATAATTCACAGTAAGCCCTTGCAACGCATCCTGCCACAACAAAATTTTGGCCACGCCCTGCCCCAAAAGATACCCGGCAACCGTGCCCAAAACCGCGTAAACACACGCCTCGGCAACAAACAAAAACGCGATGTGTACGGGCGCCAACCCCACAGAAGAATAAATGCCAATTTCGCGGAACCGCTCGTACACTGATCCCATCATCGTATTGAGCACAATCAGCGCGGCCACCAAAATCGGAATAAACAAATTGCCCAACCCGCGCAGCGACGTATCGCCCAGCGAACTGTAAACCGCCACCCTTATGCCGCCATCTGCCGTTGGAATGCCCGCAAACAACACCACCGACAGGCGCGACAAAAACGACTTGATCTCGCCCTCGACATCCACCGCTTCGTGAAACCGCACCGCCACCGACTGCAAGGGACTGCCCACATCGCGCAACAACGCGTAAGGCACGATCAAAATCTCATCGGGATCCAGATGTTCAAACGGCATGGTCTCGACCTCGGGCTGTTCCAATCCCTGCCGCTCGCGGTTCTCGGTCTGCGACATAACCGTAATAAATTCATCTTCGGTCACTTGAAAATCCGCAGGCGTTAAAATTTCCTCATCCAGATCCACAAACGCCCGCATCATCTCCGAATTGATCAATCCGACCACCATGAGTTTTTTGCCAAAGACGCGAATGTACTTTTTGCCGACATCCCGCTCTGTCACGCCCAAAAGCTCCGCCATCCGGTCGGGCAAAATACAGGCCGATTCCCCCGGTTGAAACCAGTGCCCGGCCCGCAACATCGTATCGATCTGCGTCACCCGCGCTTCTTCTGCCGCCAACCCCAACACGCCTTGTACACGAGACATTTTCTCGCCCGAATACAACACGGCCCTCGATTTTTTTTGTTCTCTTGTCGCAACATACCAACTTCGGGGCGCCACGACGCCCATGTCTTTGAAATTGATCCGCGCGTAATCGTAAGCCGTATCCTCCAAGGGGCCCCAGAATTTGCTTCTGATCAACACGCCGGGATACGCGCCTGCCACGTCGCGCTGAAGTTGATGAAATTCCAATGCCGATTTGATAGACGTAAACGACAACACCGTAAATGTCAGCAACACCAGCGTTGCAAATGTCAACCACGTACGCAACTTGCGTTTTTTCATATTCGCAATGCCCAACTGAAACGCGGCCACCGACGCGCTGATCCGCCCCACATCGGTTTCGTGCAACAACACCTCGGCACTGCGTAGCCGCCGAATATTCTCATTGAACCGCCCCGACAAAATCGCAATCACAAAAATCGCCAGCGCCATAATCACAAAAGCCAGCAAAATCACAAATGGATTGGAGAGATCAAACGCGGGGTGTACCTGCGAGAGAAAAATCCAGATCACGACAAAAATCCCGCCGAACCCCGCGATTTGCATGCGAATATCCGCGAAAGTAAAAATCAATCGCTCGAGAAAAAAAGCACACGGAATGACCAGCAGCATAAAGAAAATCACGCCGCGGATCACGTCGTTCTGCGTTGCTTTCACATCGGGATAGGCCCGCGACTCAATCCCCATCCCCGCGCGCGTGTGTTTCACAAAGGCATCCCATTGCTTCTCCTGCATCGCGCTTTCGGCTTTGTCTAAATGATATTTGGCCTGCGCGTGCAACACCTCCAACCGCTGATTCTCAATCGCATACTGGCGCAACTTACGCATGCGCGACTCATTCAACATCCACATATCCCGCGCCGCCTGATAGGGCGTGCGGATCAACGTGCCCGATGACAGGGTTTGAAACCCCTCGCCTCGCGCATCCCACTCATTATCCGAGCTTTTTGAATTGAGCAGCAAATAGCGCACCCCGATCATCCCGGACCGCATGGCAATTTTCACCCGTTCACCCGGCGACGTAAAGACCACCCCGACCGGTTCATCTGGCCCAAACCCAACGGCATAACCGTATTCCTGCGGCGCGGTATTGCCCACCCCATACACGCTGATATTCGACAGCGTGGTCAAATACCGGGGATCGACCGTGCCGTAAAAGTCGGTTGCCACACATGGAAACAAAATCACAGTTTGCTTTGTGATCCACCAGTTCATATCAAAATTGCCACTGTAAATTTTGCCCTGCCGCCCCAGATTGGGCGCGTAGGTGATCTCGCCACTTTCCGGATCGATATAATACGCCCGCACGTGTACCCGCCGCTCTGCCACGCCCGGGATATAGTATTCGCCCTTTTCATCTGCGAGGTCGTAATAAATGCGCCGCACGCCCTTGATCGATTTCTCCAACCCCATCCGCATGGCCGCTATGGCGCCCGGGCGCGGTTTGTCCGGCGTGATGCTCCGCCGCGGAAACGTGCGTACAAATCCCTTGAGGCCGCGCATGCGATCATCGGGATCCAACTTGTAATCGGGCAAAAATTCATCGCTACTCAACGACAAATCCAGCATCCCGGCAAGCACGCGAATCTGGCGGGTCAAATTGCCGTAATTCACGAACTCGGGGCGATCCAGCGGGGTATCCACCCGAAAGCGCGCATCATTCACCGTCGTCAAAGACAGGGCCGGCGTGCCCGCGTAAAGCACCACCTCGCTGTCGCTCTTAATATTTTCGCCGGGGATGTACATATCCCAGGTCATCCCGCCTTTGGGATTGATCCCATCGACCATCACATCCTTTGACGGCGCGCCCATGCCCGTGGCAATAGCCGTTGCATAGCGCGTAAAGGACTTGCCGAAAATGGCAAAAAATCGCGTGTAAAAATAATTCACCGCAGCATTTGCACCAAACCCGGCGGTCTGACTCGACACGCCCAGTTCCGCGGTCTGGCTCGACAGGTCCAACCCGATAAACAGATCGATATCAATGGGTTCGGTCATCAGCGCGGCAAAGTGCTCTTCCTTGCGCGAATGCCGATTCAAAAAATCGCAAATGCCCCGAAATCCCAGGTGGTGCGCCGAAGACGCCAGAAAAAGCACCGTGTATTTGGGGCGATGCGCCCGAAAATATTCAACCAAGCGCATCAGCCCGACAATACCACACGCCATCTCCGCGCCCGGTGCTCGCGCGGGCACGACGGACATGGCGTCGTAGTACGCATTGATCACGACAATTTTTTTTGACAATTCCGCGTCCGAACCCCTGATCCAGCCCAACACATTGGACACATCGCTTTTCTTCCACGGCATCCGCGATTCGATCAGCACGTCGGCTTCGCCTCGATCTGCCAACAACGCGCGCAACGCTTCCCCGTGCGCGCGGTCGATCCAGAACCGCTCCACGCTGTTGGGCACCTGCAAAAATTTCGTCTCTGCCTGCGTATAAGACGTGGAATCCGGCGCGATAAAAATCACCTGTTCCGCGCCCAAAATGGCCGCGTTGAGCCATCTGTTCCACGTATTAAAATCCAATAACACCACCGTGCCTTCCACATCCTTGCCATCAAACGCCTTAAATTCGCCATCGCCCCCATCGATCAAGCGCGTGCGAATACCCCCCGGTGGCAGTGTGGATGTCTTCACCAGATTCGGCCACATCCCAAAAAGCGGAAACACCTCGCCCGACGAGACAAGGGTCAGCCGACTGCCTTCATCCACGGGCGACGTCACCCCATAAGTTTCCGTCTCCACATCTTCCAGACCCAGCGCGCGAAAACGCTGCTCGATAAACCGCGCGACCGCATCGTGCCCCGGATACCCCGGCACGCGGGAACCGTGCTGCGTAAAAGCCGCCATCAACGCGCGCACCTCGGCCTCTGTGATTTCGCGCGTCACGCGATCGGCCACCACTTCGGCACCCGGCACAAGCGGTGGTTCTACCGGTTCGGGCACCCGCAATCTCAGAACAGCACGCAACAGTGGATCAACCGCATCCGGCCCCAAAATAACCGTCCCAAACCCAAACACCACAAACCCGATCAATGCCAACCAACCTATGCGACGATACATGGTGTTCCCCTCAAAACATGTGCTGAATCAGCAAACGCGATCCATCCAACGCGGACCGCCACAGAGCGTTTCAGGCGTTCAACTTCATGGCAGTGTCTATGTGGATGACAAAATTAGAGTCGCTGCGTAATATCTATTGTAAAACACAAACGCCATCATGCAAAAAAAATCAGCGTGCGCCAAACAAAATTTGGGCACGCCGAGAAATGACCATCTGACGTTATGCAGCTTTGGCAACTCAATCAGTCAACAACTTTCTGTTGCGGGGCTCCAATCACGCAAACTAACAGTTTGCGCTACGCTTAGAGAATCAGAGCGCGTTGTAGCACAAACTGTCAGTTTGTGCATTGTGCTGTTAATGTAAATGGCAACACAACTTAGTCCTTTCATTCGTCTCCAATGCCGCGGGATCAGCCCGACGATCCAGTTGAACGTACGTATAAACATTCCACAGCGTTCCAGTCGTCAGCCGGCCTGGTCATCAGGTCATAAGAAACGAGAAAGTTGAACTGCAAACTCGAATGATCAGGCACCTCGACAATACCCGTTACAACAAAAGCCTTAAAACGATCATTGATCTTGATATCGAGTTGCTTCCCCATGGGATTTTGTTCCCCAAAATACAAATCGGCCATCTGGCGGCTGATCACCACCGAATGCATATCCGACAAAGCTGTGTTCGGGTTGCGAAAAAAAAGAAAAAGGAGAACATGTCTAAAAACTCGGGGTCAACCATCACCCCCGACTGATAAAATGCCTTGTCCGCACGGCGCACGACTGTCCCGTCTTGGGTCAACCACCCAAAGACGCGAACGACCTTCTGAATCTCTGGAAAATGCTGGCGCAAGAAAGGCCCCAAGATAGGCGGCGTGTACCCGCCAGGTTTCTGCCCATCCGAAGGCAGATATTCCCCACGCAGCAAGTAAATCGCATCTCTCTCTTTATGAAAGCGGTCAAAGCTCCACTCATACGCAATATAGAGAAAGCAGAGACTGCTTAATGTCAGCCCGACGGATAATCCGATCAGATTGATGACGGAATAAATTTTGTATTTCAGCAAGTTGCGAATCGCAACAATCAGGTCATGTCTGAACATAACATACCTTTCAGGATAGGGTATCCATGTCCTGTTCAATGCATTTACAAGCATTTCCAATTTCTGCAAAAGAGGAGAGATATGTCAATCTCTTTACACCGAATTGACAGGATAAGGCACAGAAGAACGGAGGGTGACACAATTTTGCAAATCGTATTCGGCACGCGGTCAGGGCAACAAATAAGGCGGCGAACACGGGCCAATCATTTCGAAAACCACGCCATCCAAAACAACTGGGTTTTCCAATTTGATCTGATGCAAAGCTTGAAAAAGGGGTTCTAGTGTGCGGTGTTGGTAAAACCTACCGATGTGGCGAAAAGTCATTTCAGACTGAACATCTAACGGGTCAACTTTAGGGTAACTATCTGGATCAAAATAGTGCGGGATAACCCGGGTTTTGGCACGCCAGATATTGGGATATTTCTCCATCACAAGGTCCCGCGTTCCCGAAGAGACAAAAACCACTGAATCTGCTTATGCAATGACGTTTCGTTCTCGTCTGGCATTCACATACCGAGACAAAGAGATGCCCCGCAGTTGAGCGGCACAAACGCCTTCTCGCTGCGCCGGCTGTGGGCATGAACACACCGCGCCACGAGTTCCTTCCCGGTCCCACTCGCACCAGTGATCAGCACATGGGCATCTGTCCCGCTCACGCTAAGGAACTACTTGGGGTTGCCCCTACATGCGTCTATGACTCGCTACGCTTCGTTGCCTGCCTGTCGCGTTGCTCATGCATGGCAGACAGGTAGGCGTTCCCCCTGTGCGTCTGTTCATCCTCTACGGGAAGATAAATCAGGAACTCGGTGCCTTCACCCGGCTGACTGCTCACCTCGATCCGTCCCTTGTGCTCATGGATCAACCCATAACTGACCGAGAGGCCAAGGCCCGTCCCTTTGCCCACTTCTTTGGTCGTGAAAAAGGGATCAAACAGGTGGTCGAGGTCTTCTTCACGGATGCCTTCCCCTGTATCCCGCACCCGGATCACCACCCAGTCTTTACGCGCGCGGTCTGTCTCCCGTCCCGTTGAAACGGTCAAAACGCCACCGCTGGACATCGAATCAATCGCATTGTCAAACAGATTCACCAATACCTGCTCAATGCACAAGGTATCCAACCACACCCTGGGCAACCCGTCCTCCAATTCAGCGTGATACGCAATGCCGTGATTTTGCAGCGTACTCTCAACCAACGCCACGGCAAGGCGCACTGTCCGATTGACATGGGTTAATCGGGATCGAAAAGAGGCTTGACGGGAAAAAGCCAGCAATCCCGATACGATCCGCGCGATCCGATTGGTCTGGCGTTGAATGATCTTCATCGCCTCCATAAAATCCTCGGGCACTTTCCGGTCTTCAATATCTTGCATCACATTGCCGACATGGACCTCGATAATGGCCGCGGGATTGTTCATCTCATGGGCAACCCCGCTGACCAATTTGCCCAAGGTCGTCAACTTGGCGGACTGCACCACCTGATCCTCCAGCCGTTTGCGCTCCGTGATGTCGCGGACAATGCCCGTGAACAACCGCTTGTCTGTTAGGGAAACATCACTGACCGCCAAATCCATTGGAAATTCCGTCCCATCTTTGCGCCGCCCGGTCACTTCGCGCCCAAATCCGATGATTTTTGGCACTCCTGTTTCCAAATATCGGGCAATATAGCCATCGTGCTCACTGCGATAGGGCTCGGGCATCAGCATCGTGACGTTGTTTCCAATGACTTCATCCGCGCGATAGCCGAAAATTTTCTCGGCCGCGGCATTGAATGTTTGCACAATCCCCTGCGTGTCTATCGCAATGATCGCGTCAACCGTCGTTTCCAGAATCGCCTTGTAATGGCTCGCCGCCTCTTCGAGTGCGCCGCGTTCCGCTTCCAATTCAACGACGCGCCGGCGCAATTGGGCGAGCTCTTTTTTTATGTCTTGGCCGTTCATCACAAGCTCTCGGAATTTTTGTGAATGCCAGCGGGGACCAGACCCTTCTGTTTGCTCAAGGGTGAATATGGCGAAGCCAAAATCCAAATACAACAGTTATTTTCTCGTAGAATAAAAAAAGCACTTGAAAACGCTCAAGTGCTGCACAATAAAGAAATGCCGAATTGAACAACATCAACAGCGCAAAAATCGCAACGCTCAACACGACTCGATCGCGGCGGTCACTCCAAAAATCATAAAAGCGACTTCATTCACTGATGTTACGCAGTATTCAAATAAGCCAGCAAAAAATGCCATGACAAAAGCCATCGAAAAAAGCTATCACGCACAGCGCGCGATTCCCTGTCTGCCGACAGGCAGGCGTCTCGCACCCAATACCTAGTGGGCAATCCTCTTTGAAGGCCAGTGCATGTCGTGCTCCTACAAAAGCACTTTGCGCTGTGCAAGCCTGTCTGCCGTCCGCGACAGGCAGGCCTCTCGGCGCATGAGAGCGGCATTTTTGAACTGCTGTCGCTGTTGCCTGCCTGCCTACCTCAGGTAGGCCTGCCGAAAGCCCTCGGCGGTAGGCAGGGCAGACAGGTACCCCGCTGGCCTGCTTTTCTTCAGACGCTCATTCGCGTCTTCTCTATGGACAAAAAGTAGGTCGCCGCACGCCGTAGGCATGGCGCAGCCAACGCATCAAAGGCAACAACCGATGGTTTATCATCATAAGCTGTTGAACAAGCAACGCATGTACGTAACATCAGTTAATTCAGTTTGACAGCGAGTTCATCAATACCATTTGTGAACCGTATGCCCGCGGGGCATAAACCACAAGGCATCAACAATGAGGCCCAATGCCGTTGACAGAACATAAGCCACCAGCATACCGACAAAAAATGGCTTTGACCGACGGTAAAAGGGCGCGCCGCCAATGCGTAGCAAAATGAACTTGATCAGCCACGCGACAAAAATGGTAAAACTGGTGAGGCGGGCGAGCATCGTGCCCGACAACGCGAGTCCAATGGGATGCAGGGGCCACGCGGTAAATTGATACCGCAAGAACAGCAAGGCAAACATGGCAAAAGACCCGATCAGAAAAAACCAGTAATCGATCCCTTCCATCGGTTGCGGCGAAACAATCGCGTTCACAGCATTTTGATACCCGCCTACGCCCGCGCGAATAATGAGCCAGTTCGGCGAAAAATTATACCCCCCAATGCGATATCCCAACCATATCGTGAACAACGTCGACGTGACAATGCCGACCACAAACGCCACACACACGCCGCCAAACAGCGGGCGTTTGTTGCCGGGGATGAAATCGGCCAAGCGATTCAAGTGCGTGCCCACGGAAAAGGTGAACCCGCGAAAGTGATTGATCGCAACCGATGCCGGATACAGCATGGCGTGGGTCGCGGCGGGAATTGCGCGCGCGCCGCCCATCAAAGCGGTCGTCAGCGTCCATGCCGACGCCGGCGGATTCACGTAAATAAGCCCTGAATCGGCCAAAATTTTCGACACCGCGCCGTAAGTCAAAAACATGGTGGGCAACAAAATGGCAATGACCCGCCACGTCATGCCCGACGCCAACAACCACACCAGCGCGTAGGCTATTGAAACTGCCAGACCGCAAAAGGCCGCGCGATACGACATCAATTCTCGGCTGTCATCTACATGCCCGCGCTTTGGATCAAGTGCCTTGTGAAACGCGTCTTTCAGGTGCGCCCGCGAAATCCACACCCACCACAAAGCGAGCGCGACAAACGCGCCCGTCGTTTGCCATAAATAGCGTTTGGTGGCATAGTAGCGGTGAAAGGCCGGCACGCCCAATTGGTCGAGGATGCCAGATTCCACGGTGAACATCAGATCAAAGACCCACAGGCTGAACAACACCTCGAGGCTCGCAAAATACGAAAAGCAGATCCCCACCGTGCTCACAAACACCCACTGCGGCGGAAAATTTCGGCCAATGGGCACCCAGGTGCCCCCGGCGGTTGGAAATTTTGGCAGCGCGGGGTGAAACCACGCGATGATATTCCACACAAAGACCACGCCCACCACACCAAACCCGGTCCAGAACATCCGTCCCCGCATAAAACCGGGCAACCACGTCCGCCCCGTGCCGGGTTGCGTGGTCAACTCAACAATGGGCTCCATCGCGGGATAGACCAACTTTTCGTGCTCTGCCCACTGTTTCCGCATCACAACCGATGCACAAAAACACGCCAGCGCCACCGCACACACAAAGGTGAACCACCAGAAAAGCGGGCCTACCCACACGGCCCATGGCACCGGCGCGCCAGCGGGCAAACCATCGTAAAACCAGTTCATCGCGCCATCGCGATTCGATGGAATAATCCACTCGGGCAAATAGGGATGCAAAAACTCTGCCCATCGATTTTCGGGCGTAAAAAAATAGTACGGGGTGACAATCACCCCCACCAGATATCCGCTGACCCCATAGGTTGGGCCGAGCGAACTGATAAAACCCATGGAAAAAATCACGAGCCATTCACTCGGGGAAAAGGCAAAGCATTTGCCAACCCCCCGCGCCAGCGCGCTGCACACAATCAGGCTCAACAGCGTCAACATCAAATTGCCCATGGGCATGTGGCTATAAGCCATGAAGGAACTGTGCAAAATATATCGCACCACAGTCGCCAGCGCGCTGATCGCAACGACCAGCACAAGCCCGAAAACCAGCGACCGCACCGTAACCCCGGTATTCGCCTGATCCCGCGGATCAGCCATTGCATCTGTCTGTTTCCCGATCAAAAACGCCATCTCCTCACTTGGTTTATCCCATTGTTTTTGTAACTGTTTAGGTCATTTGAATGACGAGCCACAAAAGCCCTGTCTTCCCAAAGCAGGCGACACTTGTCTCCCCTTGGCAGAGGCAAAAGTTCATCGGCGAAAAATCAAACGCATCATGCAAAAAAAATCAGCGTGCGCCAAACAAAATTTGGGCACGCCAAAAAATAAAAATGAAAGATCAGATGATTTATCGATCAAATCCACACGCTTTCCCGCCGGGCGAGTTCCGCCCCCAAAAATATCGTGCATCGCAAAGGCAATTCAATCAGTCAATAATTGTATCGCTATCTCGATAACCGGGTCTTTTTCCATCTCCGCGTCTGAAGGCGAGACCGCAACCTGAATATCCGGGGGAATGCCAACGCCTTCATACAGAACATTGTCAGTCGAAAACCACTTTCCAATGGAGATTCGGTATGTCCAACCATTGGGAAGTTCTCGATAGATATTATGCGCCAGGCCCCCGGCCGTAACGTCTCCGACTACCGTAACATAAGAAAACTGCTTCATCGCTAAGACGAAATGTTCAGCAGCACTTTCCGTCCGTCTATCCGTGAGTACAATAATAGGTTTGGTAAATTGTTTGTTGCCAACAGGCTCAACATATCTTTCTCGAATAGGGGTAAAATCGGAATAGCGAGGCCCATTGCGCGTTTGAAAAAGAGCGTACACTCTCTTTTGGTCTACAAAACGTCCCGCTATTGCATTGGTGTTTTCGGCGTTTCCACCAGAATTGTCTCTTATATCTATAATTAAGCCGCTATGATTAAAAAACTCGTTCACAATGGGGTCTATCGCCTCTACCCAAGCACTGCCATTCCTATCGCTAAAAGACGCAATGTGTAAATAGCCTAACTGTCGGTAGGCATTAGACCTGTCTGCGAGGGTGTACGCAGAAATTTGACCAGAAGTGAAAAAACCATTCCCTGTGGTTTGGAATTTAGAGCTTAAGTATTTACTCTTCACAAGATCCAAATTGAGTGTCCCTTTAGGTCGTCCGTCTGCATAGCCTGAGATGAATCCTGCAAACGACGTGTCCAACTGAACATGGAGGTCATTTAAATGAGTCAGCATAGCAGATAAAATGTCAAAGAGGGTGCGATCATCTGTCTGATCCGTGACTTGTGGCGCGTAGATGTCATACAGGGCCTGCCAATCGACGTTCTTGACTTCGAACAGAGCATAATAGCGGTCAAAGTCGTCCCATAAAATTTGGAAATTGTTCTGCGGCGTGTTGGCAGGATCAGAACCGACTAGGGTTTTGCCACAGGAAAGCAAAGCAGAGAAAAAGATGAGGCCAACTATTCGGATCAAAAAACGCATGACGCCCTCCCCTGCCTGTCGGCAGACAAGTTTCAGAATTGGAACGAGATGCCCCCATTTAAGCCGTGAAAGACGGAAATTGTTTTTCGAGGTTGAGAATACCGTTGGTAAAAAAAATAATAGGTCAGGCGCAATTTGAAAGAAGCAGAAAGGGGGTATTCCCACAATGAGGAAAACCGAACACAGTGATAACTGTTTAGACTGATCAACCGGTTCATCATTTCCAGAGATGTTACGGCATAACCATTTCGCAGTAAATATCCTAAAATTGGAGCGGATAGAGAGAGAACAAACCTTTGTTTTTTATGTGATAATAGCTCGCACAAAAGGACTATATTGAGGGATGAGCATAGCCGTATTTGATGTGCCCATAATAATGGTCAGCCGAACTTCTGAGTGAAGATGTTTTTATCTCTCCTGTCATAATACCTGCTTGCACCCAATGCCAATTCTTCGTCCCTTTGTAAGTATATGAAAGCCCAATTGTTTTTTTACGCCCTTTATATAGCAGCAGTGATGCCAGATCATCTCTGTTTATGTAATTTGCCTGCCCGAAATCAACGCCGATTCGGTGTTTCTTTTTTGAACACCATCGTTGACTGCAAGGCTTGTGCCGTAGTGGTTCTATACGAGACCAAAAGGGTTAGGATGAGCATAGTGAATACTGTTGAGAAACGCATCGGTGTATTTTCCAATTGAGAGTGATTTGGAACCGACCTGCGTGCGTGTACGCACATAGATAGGCAAGCAGGTTCATTGGTTTAACACACGCTGATAGATGTCGAGCCAAATTTTCGTTTCCCGAGCCGGGGAAAACTGGTTTTCTACTTTCTGTTTTGCGGCTCTACCGAGCCTTTTGCGGAGTGCCACATCATGAACCAATCGTTGTAATTTCTGCGACAGCATATCAACATCAGCAGCAGGAACAAGAAGGACATCTCGATTATCTTCAACGATGTCAACGATCCCCCCAACTTGAGAGGCCACGATGGGCAGTCCACAAGCCATCGCTTCTAAGAGTGCATTTGGCGAACCTTCATGAAGCGAAGGGAATGCAAAAATATCCATCTCTTTCATCCACGCCAACACGTCTCGGTGGGGAACATAACCCGTAAAGACAACTTGCCTTTTGATCCCCATGTCACGGATTTGCTGCAACATCTCTCTTTGGTAGGATTCTTGTGCAAACTTGCCAACAACGAGCAAACAAGCATCGGGATAAACTTCAACAACCCTTCCAAATGCCTGTAAAAGAATGTGAAATCCCTTTTTATGCCGCAAAAATCCCGCCGTCCCGATGACGGCTCCTCCTGCTGATTTCATACGTAAAAAAGTTTCCGTAAGCACTTGCAGTCTATCTCTATGATCTGTTATGAGTTCTGGAAGTGCGCGTGCATCAAATATCGACGCATCAAACACATTGGAGATGACCTGTCCCTCTTTGATCCTGACCATCTGACGCACTTTTTGCATGAGATCATAAGATACGGATGTGACATAAGCCGCGCGTTCCAAGACCCATCTCAGATTTGCTGCGTGTTGGATGCTGTATCGCAAAACTTCCCAATCCATGCCTCTCACACTGACGATGAGAGGTCGCTCAATTTCTGCCTCTACGATCGCGCCTAAGAACCCGGGGGGCATCAGAAAAGCTGCGTGAACCAAGTCAAAGTTCTGTTTTTGATGCAGTTTTACAATATAGTCGCCAAGCACTTGCAAACTATGCGGATCAGCATGGTAATTTGATAGCATTGAAAATGTCCGATGTACTGTCACACCATCTTCTATGACGGGTGACATTTTATCCGTTAATTGATGCTGCCCTGGCGCGATGATATGGATATCAACACCCTGTTTTGCCAGATTCTTGGCAATCCGATAAATCGCGCTTCCCACGCCGCCAGGGTATGGTGGATATTGGTAGGTGATCAGACAGATGTTCATAACGTACCTCCAAGTGATGAATGATTCATCTCTAAAGCGTGGATATCACGATTGGCGACTGCTTTTATTGAAGTGTCGCATCACCATATTTGTCAATCGCATCACCGTCCTCGTTAATCGCTTCGCCATTCGATAGATTGCGAAACCGAACATCAACATGAGCAGGGAAGGAAAAAAGAAGTTGGACAAGGCACTCCCGATATTTCGCCAATCATCCACTGCAAAGCTCCTTATGACCTCGCTAAAGGTCTTATATACCAGACCGGGATAGCCCGAAACCAAGTCGGGAAACAGAAAAAAAATCTTGTAAAAAAACAAGACAAAGAAACTGGTACTGACGATGCCATACGCCAAGAGAAACGCTTTTATCTTCCCGCTGATGCGTAAAAAGACAGGTTCGACGATCGCTTTCTGTCTGAAGATGAAACGCTTAGCAAAGTATCTCAGAATTTCCAGAGATCGCTTTCTGAGATTTGGCACACCTGCTATATCTGAAAAAAGCCAATACCCATCAAATCGGAAAATCGGATTTAAGTTCAACAGTGCGGAACCGTAGTTGAGCAGAATCGCATATAAAAACACGCTGCTTGACGTCGTCAGATATAAAATGAAAAGGATAGGAACAAAAATAAGCTGAAAATATATACCACCGAAATCCACCATCGCGCGTTGCGTTCTCGGCAGTCGCCAAGTGTCCGTGACATCAGAGTAAAGAACGGGAAAGCGCAGATATAACCCTATCCCAATCTCGCCGGGTGACGCGCCGTAATAAGCACACGCGGAAGAGTGACCAAACTCGTGAAAGACCCCTAAAACACCAAAAGTCATCAGTATTAGAATCGTGTCTCCAAACGAAATATCATAAAGAGCAAAATCTGCAACTTGGAATACCCCAAAATAGAAATACAAGAAAAAGACAAAAGAGAACAGAATGAAGAAGGTCAGAAATTTTGGATGATAGAAAAATTTGAAAACATTGCTGACAGCCTGAACCACATGCTTCCGAATAAGAGGATATTGAAAATAAAAATACGAATGGCTTGTTTGAGCATCGTCATCTAAGGTTGTGTTTTCAAGGATGCCATAGGGCTTCAAAAATGACTGAATAATGGCATCAACATCTTTGGCAGAATACGTTTTGTTTTTGACAGCGGAGTATGCGCTTGCGATTTCAGACAGCGTTTTTTTGCCATCTATCAACTTGATGAGTTGATAGATACCCTCGCTTATTTCAAACCGTTTCGTACCGATGCACAACACATAACTCGCCTTTGCCAGAGAGGTATCGAATTGATACATAGAAACTTCCGGCACCAGCTTAATCGGGTCTGTTAGGGGTTCTTGCATGGTGTATTCCAACACAACGCGAGGTTTGGATGCCACCGCTCACGCCTGCCTGTGCGTGTCCGCACGCAGACAGGGAAAACGACGATGCTTTGAACTAAACAAAAAACCACCCGCTTTGCAGGTGGTCGTTTGCTCTAAAGTTTTTCGCTTTCTTTTTTTGTCATCAACTTGCTTACACGGTCAATTTCTCGCTCCTTAGCCTCTTTCAAATTGCGGAGAATAATTGACGTTTCAGATATGCTGTTGTCAATAACAACCTTCCAGTCCGTGCAGGGTACATCATGAACATAAGACAATGCTTGTCGAGAATAGTCGATTGCATGGTCGAGAATTTCTTCTGCCAGTCCTGTAAAGTAAATCATACGCGCCAATTCTTCCAGGGTCATAGATTCTAATTTCTCATGCAGTCCCTTTCTCTCAATGATTTGAGTCAAAAGGTACGAATATCTTTTGGCTATAAAATCTACACGCCAGTCTCTGAGATCATCACAGAATTGTAGTCCTGTAAAAAACGCATCTAAGGATTTTTCAAGGGGACGAATCAACTCGGGTGAATCAGACAAACAAGCCAAAGCCGTTGTCATCATTTGAGCCGTAGCGGCTTTGCCCGAGGCAATATTAAACGCCTCATCCAATGAATAGGATGTGGGATTATGCCATTTTGTTCTTTCGTCTAATGTTGCAGCAATGACGCGCCGTTGATACTTTTTGGCAAAAGCCCAAAAATCCGAACTTTGGGGAAACAAATCATTCAGAAGCACATACGCCTGATCTCTCAACAGTGAAACCAAAAAATAGGCATCTGCCTTAATCGCTTCCTGTTCATCAAGGATACCATCCATATATATCGTATAGATATACAGTGATCTATTGACAAAATACAATTTCTTATGCGTGTCTTCGTCTAAGACAAAGACCTCTGAGAACAGAGATGTGAAGGAAGTATATACATCGGTGGCTAAAAACACGGGATTTTGTAAAACTACCTCCAGATTGTATTCCTCACAAATCTGCGACATGAAGTGATAAAATTCGACTTCAGAGTTTTTGATTGAGATATCCTCTTGAAGACCAAAATTCAATGAAGAAATTTCATCCTCAAGAGACTCAAAGGGGTCTGATGGCAAATGCTTATCCATGTAAAGGTCTCCTCGTTGAAACTTTGAAAGAGATGGGTTTATAAATCAATCAGTGCGTGAGTTACTGTCATCTATTTGCGTTGTGCAAACTAGTTCGTAAGGCACAGATCAATAATTATACTGCCAGTACTCCTCCATACATATACTTTTGCTTCTATAGGGATACCACCCAAGTGCTTAAAAGTGCCAAATAGTGTTTTTAAAAAATCCCTACAACAAAGCGTTACCTTAGGATTGAGCTACCTCATCTTTATATTTTTTATAATCTTCTCGAGAAATAACACCGCCCTTGGTAGCTAGAAGTTCTAATAAATCGGCTGTTTTCTCAAATCCATCAAGTTGCTTAAATGTCTGCATCAAATGCAATGATTGTTGCCGGAGTTTTGGTTCTTGGAGCAATTTTTCGATCATATCTCCCATTACCTTTTCAGTTATATCATAAGGAGATAAAGTCAGGCTAACACCAACTCGTTGGCAATACTCTGCATTGTCCTGTTGTTCGCCCCCGTGTGGAAAAATTAAAATCGGCAATCCGTGCCTCAGCGCACCCAAAACACTGGTTGTGTTGCCGCTTGAAATAACTGCCTGAGCATACGGCAATACGGCCCCTTGAGGAATATGATAACCTACTATAAAATTTGGTGGAACAGTTAATTCCGGTGTTCTAAGACTACCACCTTTCATACGCCCCAATGAAGCAACAACTCGAACCGGCTGATCCTTTAACACCTTAACCAGATAGGGCCAGAAGTTTGGGGCATTAAAATAAGAACCAACTTGGACATAAATAATAGGATAATTTAATGCAACACTATCCTCTAACCAATTTTTTAGCCGCTTGTCAATGGCAGATGGCTCCCAAAGACAGTCTCCAACAAAATGCACGCGATTAGGAGGCAATGTCAACCCATCCCATAATCTTGGTATAGAGCGGAAAAAGAATAAATCACCCAGGAAAGGGGCCTCTTCACATCTGGTATTAACTAATGGTAAGCTAAAGAGTTCTCGGCATTTATTGTAATGCATTAACATTTCTTTGTACCGCCAGATAGAGCGTTTCTCTAGGCTTGACAAAGATAAAGGAGGCCGTTTTTCGACATCGCTTGAAACTGGAAAGAGGTAACTCATTAACCCTATGATCGCCATCGGTTTGGCATGCAGTTCAGCAGAAAGAATGCTTCCCAAACCCAATTCCGTTCCAACAATGACATCTGGTTGAAAGCGAGTCAAACCATATTCAATATGTTTCACCTGCTGTACAACAGACAATGGAGAATACCACGAACTGATTTCAAAACTTGCCGCATCTCGAGAACCAAAGGGAATGCGTTCCAGTTTTTCTTTTTCCAGAATATGATGAAATTTCTTTCCGCTTACGAAAGCCACTTCCTGTTGTCTGCGGCGTAAATTCAGAGCCACACCAATAGCAGAAAAAAAATAACCGGGACTGGCAATGGGACAAAATAAGAATCTCATATTTATTACTCCCTCATTATTCAGAAACCATCTCGCTGTGATTATTTGTTGTCCAAGCCTGATCAGATACGTCCTGATTGCTTTCACACGAAATTATCGGAGTAATTGTATCGCCATCTCGATAACCGGGTCTTTTTCCATCTCCGCGTCTGAAGGCGAGACAGCAACGTGAATATCCGGGGGAATGCCAACGCCTTCATGCGAAACATGGTCAACCGAAAACCACTCCTGAACCGAGATTCGATATATCCAACCATTGGGAAGTTCTCGAAAGATATTATTTGCCGAGGCCCCTGCTGTAAAATCTCCAATTACCGTAACATAAGGAAATTGCTTCATCGCCAATACGAAATATTCAGCACTACTAGCTGTCCGTCTATCTGTAAGTACAGTAATGGGTTTGGTAAGTTGTTGGTCTCCAGTAGGCTCAACATATTTTTTGTAAATAGGGCCAAAATCTGAATGGCGAGGCCCATTGCGCGATTGAAGAAGAGCGGATACTCTCTTTTGGTCTGCAAAGCGTCCCGCTATTGTATCGGCGTTGTTGCTGTTTCCTCCACTATTACCTCTCAAATCGACAATAAAACCCTTATGATCAAAAAATTCGTTCACAATAGGGTCTATCGCCTCAACCCAAGTACTGCCATTCCGGCTGCTAAAAGACGCAATGTGTAAATAGCCTATCGCGTCAGAGATTTGACCAGAAGTAAAAAAATCATTTCCCGTGGTTTGAAATTCAGAGCTTAAGTATTTACGCTTCACAAGATCCAAATTGAGCGTGCCTTTAGGTCGTGGTTGTCCGTCTGCATAGCGTGCGTTAACGCTCTTGAACGGTGCAATTAGATCAACATGACCATCGTTTAAGTGTGCGAGCATAGCAGATAAAATGTCAAAGAGGGTGCGATCTTCTGTCTGATCCGTGACTTGTGGCGCGTAGATGTCATACAGAGCATGCCAATTGACATTTTTGTTCTGAAAAAAGACGTAATAGCGGTCAAAGTCGTCCCATAAAATTTGGAAATTGTTCTGCGGCGTGTTGGCAGGATCAGAACCGACCAGAGTTTCGCCACAGGAAAGCAACACAGGCAACAAGATGAGGCTAACAGTGCGAGTGAAAAAACGCATGGCAATCCCTTTCAAAATTGGAACGCGATGCCCCCATTCAATCCGTGAAAGACGGAAATTGTTTTTCGAGGGTGATCATACTGATGGTAGAGGAACCAATAGGTCAGGCGCAATTTGAAAGAAGCAGAAAGGGTATGTTCATAAAGTGAGGAAAACCGAACACAGTGATAACTGTTTAGACTGGTCAACCGGTTTGTTATATCTCGTGATACTAAGGCATAACCATTTCGCAGTAAATATCCTAAAACTGGAACAGATAAGGAGAAAACTACACTTTGTTTTTTTTGAAATAATAGGTCGCACAAAAGGACTATATTGAAATTCGAGACTGCTATTCCTGTTGTTCGACCTGAAAAAGAACGCAAAAAAGAATAGTTTCTTGCAGAAATCATATTATCCCAACTACCTCCCAACCAAAAGGTCATGTTCCCACTCGGCCCCAATAGACGGGCATAGCCGTATTGGATATGCCCGTAAAAGTGGTCAGCCGAACTTCTGAATGAACTCGTTTTTAATTTGCCTGTCATGAGATTTACTTGCACCCAGTGCCAATTCTTCATCCCTTTGTAAGTATATGAAAGCCCAATTGTTTTTTTACGCCCTTTATATAGCAGCGGTGATGCCAGATCATCTCTGTTTATGTAATTTGCCTGCCCGAAATCAACGCCGATTCGGTGCTTCTTTGCGGCTAATACAACTGTTGAATGCGAGGCTTGTGCCGTAGTGGTTCTATACGAGACCAAAAGGTTTATGATGAGAAGGATGAATACTTTTGTAAAGCGCATCGGCGTACCTTTCGATTGAGGGTTATACGATGGGATCAGACAGGTTTATTTATTTGACACGCGATGAATAAAATAAACCAGCCTCGACATACGCCAAGATATGAGTGGCTTCGCCTGTCTTCTGCGCTGATTTATTGCTAGTATCGAGGCTGGTCAAGAATCTTAAAATAGCTTCTCAAGGAAAATAACACTTGCAAGTTCCATCTTACGAATTACTAGGGCAATCTTCGCAATCTACAAACGAGTCACAACCACAAACATCCACAACACATGGCGTGTATGCACAGCAATCATCACAGACGCATTCGACATAGCCTATACAGATGTAGGCTGCCAAATCAGACATTTCCAACCTGTCTTCAAGAGCATCAACGGCCAGATCCTCATAGAGTTCGGGATATGACGCAATGTGCGCTTTGAGGTCGGCTTCCGAAGAAATGTGGAAAGACAATTTGGCCATGGTACTTTTCTCCGTGATTGAAGGTTGAATAGATGACATCGGTTATACTGGACATCAAAACATAATGCCTCCTTTATTGAGCATTTATGTATGCTCACGCTGTAAGGTGTGTTGTTTGTGCTCCTCGAATATCTCGGGCACAACCGTATGGAAAACCTTGGGATATTCATCGCAATAGGACGTTTTGACATTGCCATCATTTTTCACATAAGCATGGGCAGCACACCCACCGCCACAAAAGAATGCGTATTTGCATTTGCTGCACGATGGCACGTTGGAAATATTGCGATCATACCACTCCGATAACCGTTCATCATTGAATTGAACGTGATCGAGATAACTGCCAACTTTATACCGATCCATCCCCACCATTTCCCAGCACGTATAAAGGTCGCCATAAGGATCGAGGATCAACATACTGGACTGCGCCCCACAAAAGGCAGGCTTAAAACTCAACAACCCTTTGCCCTCAAAAGCCTTCTTAAAGGTCTGCCGAATGCCATAGTCCTGACAAGAAATCTGATGCATCAAGTCGGGATTTTCTTTTGCAAACTGATAGTATTTGCGCGTGAACTCTCGTCTTGGCATCACTGGCACTTCTCCATTCACGGGACGGGTTGATCCCATCTGGAGTCCAACTGGGCTTGTGCCATTTTGGTAGTTCGAGAAAATTTCTTCTTCTCGTTCCACATTGATATACTGCTCTTCATCGATCATTTTAGAAGCAGTGTAATCAAGTGCTTTGGGAGTCTTGAGTTCCCGATTCTCACGCTCAGAAAAAGATATGACAGAGGCAACAGGCTCAGCAGGTTCAAAATCTGATGTGGGTGCTTCAATCGAGATCAGGGGTGCTGTCTGACCGTAATTCCCCGGCGTCTTTTTGCCGGACATTGTCGCACTGCACGACATGCCCTCTTCAATCTGCTGCACCAACGCAGAATAGGCTGAAAATTTGGGATACTCTGTGAACCCTCTGTTTTTGAACAGATCGAATAATGCGGGCAAAATATCCACATTGTCGTAATCGGTATTGATCCGCATTGAAATCTGCACATTGAGCGACAAGGCAAGTGCCACATTCTTCATGATGGCGTCAAAACTATCGCCTGCGCGATAATGCGGACGCTTGCGATTGTGATTTTCCTCTTCGCCATCCAAGGTAATCTGGAGACGCCTGATTTTCTTCGGCCCTAAGAGGTCTGTAAAATGGTGAAGGTCATAGCCATTTGTAATCGCAGAGAAAATGTAACCGCGCTTCAAACCTTCATCTACGATATACTGCACGATGGCTTTGTTTTTCGCCAACAACGGCTCGCCGCCATACAGCGTAATGCTTTTGCTGTGCATGGCTCTGTTGGGTTGAATTTCACACATGGCTTGGTATGCGCGGTCAACCATTTCCTTGGTAAAAACCTGTTTTGACCATCCCTTCCCATGAGATGAAATGTCATTTTCAAAACAATAGGGACAGCGGAAATTACAATCGTAAGCCACCAAAAACAGGAACGATGAAGTGCCACGGTTCGAGGTGTGATGGAGAAAATTCGCCATGCTATGCACGTATTCGCGTTCTTCCACAGGAGAACGACGGGTGAGATAGCCGCGCTTCATCAAAGTCTGGACTGTCTCTTTGGAACAGGGCAGTTCATCAACCATATCTTCAGAGAGAACAACCCGGCTCTTTATCATCCGAGCGACTGCTTTATTGACTCTATCCATCGCGCCCGTATAGCCGTGAACCAGCAAAGCGTAATCTGGATCGTCGGGCAGAGTGACACAAATCGTATAGGACGATACGCGATACAATTCTGAACGTGCCATGGGAAACCTCCGAGAATGAACCCAATACATATCACGATTGTCTTGCTGCAAAACTTACTTGCTAAATCTGTGCCAATTCAGACCAAATCGGCTACACTTTTTCAAATTTTTTCGCATATCGTTTGATTACAAGAAGTTATGCCAGAAAATTTTTTCTTTCAAAAAATCGCGATCCACAAATAAAGGGAGCAAGTGCGCCATGGATGGCGCACTACTGCGCCACTCATGACGCATTGATGTGGCATGGATGGCGCACTTGCTGCTATCCATTGACCAATGAAATGAATCGCATTGCGCTTGTGGAAAGGAAGGAGGGAGGGCGAGAAGTGAGAAGTGAGAAGTGAGAAGTGAGAAGTGAGAAGTGAGAATGGAACGCAAAGGCGCAGAGGGAAGCAAAAGGGTGAGGGCTGACCGCTAAAAACCAGTTGCCAGTGACCAGTCCAGTGACCCCGCACCACCACCCCAAGGCGGAGGTTGGGTGGACTGACAACTGACCACTGATCACTGAAGGCAAGAAGGATGGGGTTGTGGGGGATGGACTTCTCGAGCCTTACGTCTTGTATCTTCGGGCAGGCACGGGGGCCACGCCCCTACATTTTCACATCTCGCGTCTCGCGCCTTTTGGGCGGCGGGGAAGGGCGGACTGACCACTGATCACTGACCACTTGGGAGGGGGTTGGGTTGGGGCTGATAACTGACCTTTCACCGCCTGTAAGTGGACACATCGATGGCATATTTGGCGATTAACCGGTGTAGGGTCCGGCGGCCCATTCCGCTCTGTTTGGACGCGCGGGACACATTGCCGTCATGCGCTTTGAGCAGGCGGTCAAGATAAGCCTGCTCAAATTCTTCAACCACGGCGTCTTTCGCCTCCTGAAAAGGCACATCAATCCGTATCGAACCGATGTAATCGCCGCGATAAGCCTGCTCAAATTCTTCAACCACAGCGTCTTTCGCTTCCTGAAAAGGCACGTCAATCTGTACCGAATCATCATCTGTATGCCCGACCACATTTTCAGGCAAATCCTCAGCCTGAATCTCATCCCTATCTGTCAATATGACGGCGCGTTCCATCACATGCATCAGTTCCCGCACATTCCCAGGCCACGCATACCCGCACAACACACCCATTGCCTCACCCGAAATCCCTTCTATCACCTTCTCTGAACCCTCGGCAAAGTGACCCAGAAAGTGATGCGCCAGAAGCGGAATATCCTCCGGACGTTCCCGCAGCGCAGGCAAGTGTATCTCAACAGTGTTAAGCCGATAATACAAATCCTCTCGAAACCCACCCGAGCGAATCCGTGCCTCGAGATTCTGATTCGTCGCAGAAATGAGACGAATATCGACCTCAACCTCCTGATTACTGCCTATCCTGCGAATGTTGTGATCTTCCAACACGCGCAGAAACTTCACCTGAGCGGACATCGGCAACTCGCCGACTTCATCCAGGAAAAACGTCCCTCCCCGAGCGTGTTCAATCAACCCCCTGCGATCCTGCTTCGCATCGGTGAACGCACCCTGCACATGACCGAACAACTCGCTCTCGACCAACGGCTCGGGCATGCCCCCGCAGTTGAGCGGCACAAACGCCTTCTCGCTGCGCCGGCTGTGGGCATGAACACACCGCGCCACGAGTTCCTTCCCGGTTCCACTCTCACCGGTGATCAGCACATGGGCATCTGTCTCGCTCACGCTTTGGATCAACCAAAAACCCCCATCATCGCCGCACTGTGACCCACCATGTGCTCAAACCGAAACTGCCTGGCCAACTGATGACGCATCGCGCGATGCTCCACTCGAACCCGACGCGCCTGCAAGCCTCGTTTGACCGCAAGAACAAACCCATCGCGATTATACGGCTTCTCAACAAAGTCAAACGCACCGGCCTTGATCGCATCCACAGCAGCCTCAATGCTGCCAAAGCCCGTCAGGATGATCACCACCGCATCCGGATCGCGCACCAAGATGTGGTGCAGCACTGCCATCCCGTCCATGCCGGGCATCTTTAGATCCAAGACGACCACATCCGGGCTTTCGGTCTCGAATAGTGCCAGGCCGTCCTCCCCAGAATCTGCCGAGACAACCGCGTAGCCTGCGGCTTCCAAAAACCGTTGGCATCCGATCAGCATATCTCGCTCATCATCTATCAAGAGGATCTTCTCTTTCGCCATATCGCTCACTCCTCAGAAGCTGTACTAAAAACGAGCGGGGCAAAAAGACTCGCTCGTTTCATTTTGATCCAGGTGTAGATAGCCCTGAAAATTATTGCTGAACGACGTTGCTATCGGTTTGCAATTCGGAACACCCCTTCTCGCACCACAGACTGCGCGCTGTTGAGGTCCTTCACGTTCACGATCAACCGATACCGCCCGGCCCTGACGGGGCCGATATCCAGTTCCACATAGTCGGCAACCCACAGGTCGCTGCCCGTCTGTTCGTATCGCACAGTGACCAACTCCCCGTCTTTTCGCCGTATTCTGGGCTGCGAAGCCAATGACACGGCTTCTCGTCCCTTTGCCACGGCAAACGCGACTTCGTAGCGCGTTTGCCCGAAAGTGTCTCGCACCAGATTGTAGATTTCAAAATAAACAAAAATGGGAGTACCAGAAAAAAAGGTGCGAGACGGCGACGTGGTGATGCGAAACGCGCTGCGCCTTGTCTGCCTAGAGGTAGGCGCAGACAAGGTATCGCTCTGTCCCTCGGTTGAACGGCTCTTGTCCACCGCTTCCCCAATATGCTGTGCAACCTGGAGATCGCTGAGCATCAAACTGTCGCCTGAAAAATCGTGCAGACGCACCTTTTCCCGATAATTCCCCAGCCGATGCGTGTGGACCCGCCACATCTGCACCGCGAGGTCGTATTCGCCAGGAGCCATCGAAATATCGATCCGATCCCTGGCAATCAGGCTCTTTCCCCGAAGCGCGACGGGAAGGGGAATGGCGACATCTTCCCGAAGGCGTTTCACCTCGCGGTCGCGGTCATCCACCAGGGCGACGCGCCGCTCGACCACCACCGTCGTATCCGGGTCCTCGGGCATCGCCACTTCATCCACCGGCAGCCCAATGTTGATTTGCAGATCTGTCTTGCCATTTTCCCCGCGGAACGAAAGCGCGTCGTAATAAAAATTGAGCGGCTCCAACTCGGATATGTCGTAGCGTTCGGGGTTTTTCGCGATTGCCGTGGCCACTTGCGATGCGGGCGCGTAATCGTTCATCAGTTGGAGGAAGCGAAGCGGCGACCCTCGGGTATCGACTTCGTAGATATCCTCCCGATCAATGGACGGCACGGGTGCATAGTCGAAAATTCTCGAATGCATCTCGTCGGTGAACACCACTTCCATGCCGTTGAGGATGTCGGTATAGATCCACACTTCCCACGGCACGCTCGAAAAATCATTGCCGGCCGTCACGGGCTTCCACCCGCGCAAGCCGAGGGTCCCATCGTCCTCCTCGAGCGGGCGGTTGCTCTCCACATTTCGCAGACCAATGCGGACCGGAAACACAGGGCCTATATAGGTGGCGGTTGTGCCGGGGCGCCCGTAGAGTTGAAACGCCAGTTTTTCCTGAACCCGCTGCACCGGAATCGGCACGCTGGCATTCGGCTCTCGCCAAGTGGATCGGTAGTCCGGCTCTCCGTACCGAATATAGACTTCGCCCCGCCGGTCAAAGGGATAGTGCTCCTGCCCAAAAAAGGTGCGCGCATGCCAAACGCGGCGGTAGTGTTCGGCCCGCCTTTGGCACCCGCCCGTTGTTCCAAAAGGGTCTTTGCGGATCCAGAACGCGTCCAAAAAAGCGTCCCGCTCCGCGTCGGAAACCGCGCGATATGCCGCCACCTCCTCGGGCGTGCCCACCAAAGTAATATCTTCATAGATCGCCTGGTCGCGCGGCTCCAAAGTCGCCAGATATTTTTCAAACACGGACAGGGCATCTTCAAAACGCCGATAGGCCAAAAGCGCCTGCGCCAGCAACGGCAGGCCCCGCGCATCGGTCATCCGCGCGGCGAGTTGCGCCACAATGTCGTAGCGTTTTTGTGTCAAAAACTCAAGGGCAAATTCAAGGGCAGGGGTCTCGTCTTGCGGGTCGTAGGACAAATAGTGCGCGTAGTGGGCGAGTGCCCGGGTCACATTGCCCTTTTTTTCCAGACGCGCCAGCAGCAGGTACGCGCGGGCATAGTGGGGATCGATTTGAAGTGCCCTGTTTGCCGCGCCCATCGCCTCTGCCTGCTTCCCGAGGGCCAAATGGGTTCTGGCGAGCACCGCATAGCTCTCCGCGCGGTTGGAATCGGCCCGTATCGCCTTTGTGATATGGGAGAGTGCCCGATCGGGTTTGTTCCGATAGTCCAAAAAAACGCGCCCCAACCCCAAGTGAGCATCGCCCTGCTGCGGGTCGCTTGTCAGCACCCGCGCAAACGCGGCTTCAGCGCTGTCGGGCAAGTGCAGCCCAAGGTAGAGATGCCCGATGCGCGCCAGCAACTCGGATCGATCTGCCGCAGTTGGCAATGTCTCGTTGAGCGCGTTGAGCGCGTCTCGGATCAGGGCTTGGCGGCCCAGGGTTCGCGCCTTGAGATAAAGCGAATCCAGACCTGTTGGCGCCGCGTCATCACCAGACGCAGGCCCAAACAGCGCGAAACAAAAAACTCCGATCCAACAGCGCGTGTGAATCTTCATCATCATCTCCACTCAAACGGGCACAGGAGCCGCGCCCCTACGTATCTTTCATCTGCGTTCATCTGTGGTTGCTTTTGCCTTTCACTCTGCCACCACAAAAAGGGCATCTTTGACCGCGGTCTGATCGCTGTTCAAATCGGTTATCTTGACCTCCAGAGCGTACCGCCCCGGATTGCGGTCGCCCAGTTCCAACTCCGTATAGACCGTTTCCAAATTCGCCGCGCCAACTTGTTCATATCCCATCAACACCTTCTCCCGTTTTCCCTCGAGCGTCCGCACCAGTCGAGATACGACACCGCCCACGCCCTTGCCCTTGGGCGCAATGGTATATTCCACCCGGTATCTGGTCTGACCGTACTCATCGCGTTTCAGATTGTAGATTTCGTAATACACAAAAATGCTCTGGCCCTGGGGATAGGTCCTCGTGGGCATGGGCACGACGTGTAACTCGCCCTTGCGGAACTTGTCCTGAGGGCCCCCCTCTACAACGCGCCAGGCCAGTTCCAGATCGCTCACCTTCATGGACCGAGCCTGGTATTTCTCCAATTCGATCATCTGCCTGTAACGCCCTTGCCGCCCCGACAGCCGATCCAGCACATGCACCTCCAGCCTGTAATATCCCGGCGGCGCCTCCAGACGCACCACATCGGGCACAAATGCCCCCCGTATCCCGGTTTGGTCGCCTTCATTGCGATACCGCACATCGCCCTTGCGCCGATACACCGCGCCGGTCTGCTCGTTCATCAAAGCCACGCTTCGCTCCACCACCAACTCGGTGGCGTTCTTTTTCTCAAAATATCGCCCGAATGCCTGTGGGATGCCCGTGTAAACCTCCAGCGTGCTCACGCCCTCGCGGAGACCCTGAAAATCCGCCAAGTCGTAATAAAATTCCAAGGGCCGCGTGTTTTCGGGCGTCACGTAATAATCCGGCGTCACCCGCGCGGCAAACTCGGTGATCCGTCGGGGATTGTACCGGTTCAAAAGAGCCAGCCTGCGGATGGGGATATTGGGATCCAGAGGCGGAGGCGCGTAATCGAAGTTTCCCGTCATTGCCTCGTCCGTAAACGTAATCTCGATCCCCCCATTCACATCCGTATAGACCCAGGTTTCCCATCGCACCATCGAGGCGTCCTCCTGAACGGAGACCGCGTGGAAATCCGCCCGGCGGTCAAAAAATCCAACCGTCTCATTGTTGACCACAGCGGTATTCGCCAGCCGTTCAAATGTGCTGATGTCCTGCCCAGACTGGTCATCCCCTGTTGCCTGTCCCGCACGCACCAGGCGCCGCTCTTCATCTCCTGACTCCAATTGCTGTTGCTGCTGCTCCAGCGAACGGTCGAGGGCCTGCTGCGTTGTTTCCGCGTCAATTCGCGCCCGCACTTGGGTTCCGCCACTCAATTGGGCTTGCAGACCCCGAACAGGATACACCGGACCGAAGTACGTCTGCTGCGCGGCCTCTGTGCCAAACAGGGTATAAGCCGCGCGCTCCTTCACCCGCTGCACCGCCAGACTCTGATCGAAGTTCAGCATGTTGGACCGCGATTTGTAATCGGGCTCTCCAAATCGAATATACACTTCGCCGCGTCGATCAAACGGCTCTTTCCCACCCGAGAAATTTGTCAGCGCGTACCACACCCGTCTGTAGTGCTCCAACTTGCGTTCATTGATCGCCGTGATCAGGTTGGGGTCTTTCAAGAACCAGAACTGTTGCAAAAACGCGGACCGCGCCGCGTCTGTGTCAAGGCTAGCGTATTCCTCGAGTTCCTCAACAGATGCTAAAAATCGGATATCCTCGTAAAGGGCGCGGCGTTGCGGGTCTAGCCGATTCACATACCTCGAAAAATAAGTCTCCGCCCAGTTCAGGCGGTTCAGTTCAAAACACGCCTGTGCCAAAATGGGTAGGGACGCTACTTCTTCGGGATGTTCGCGGATGTGATCTTCCAGCAGACGGATGATGCGGTCAAAATTCTCGCTCCGCAAATAGGCCCTCGAAAGCAGTTCCCGCGCTTCTGGATCGTCGGGCGCGAGGGCGACATAGCGGGCATACGCCATAGACGCCTGTTCGTAGTCTTCTTCCTGTTCCTCCCACCACTTGCCCAGCAGTTTGTAGGCCGGCGCGTAATTCGGATCCAGCGCGATGACATGGTCGAGATCCCGCTTGGTATCGTATTCTTTGAGATCGTATCGCGTCTGCGCCATGTGAAAACGGGCATCGCGGTGAACGGTGTACAACTGTGGTAGCAGTCCATTTGGAGGCCACTGAAGGGCTTTTCTGAAATATCGGATGGCAGTGTACATCCCCTTGGGCCGATTTCTGAAAACCAACCCCAGACCATTGTATGCCTCGGCCATGCGGTGGTCGAGGTCAATGGCCCGTTCAAACGAATCTCGCGCGCGGTCATCATCGCCCGCCTGCAAATAGGCATATCCCAAGAGGGCATGCCCCGGCGCCAACTCGGGCACCACCTGCGTCAGCACTTTGAGTATATGCACCGCGAGCGAGTCGTTCTGTCCCAGAAGTGTCTTTCCCATCTCCACAAGTGAATCAACTTGTGTCTGTCCAATGGCACGGTCCTGCACGCGGTAGTCCTCGGCGTCCCGAATCAGTTCCACGAGACGACCGCGATAAAAATAACTCACGACGACAGCCTCACCAGACGCCGCATCGGGCCGATAAAAATAACTGACAGACTGGGCACTCTCTCTATGGGCCGGCGCGCGGAACAGACGGAAAACCGTCTCCGCATCTACATGGGATTGCACACTCGCCCATTGCCGAAGCGTTTCCAGTTGATCGGGCATCTCGCCGCGATGCGCGGTGCGATAGGCCGTCAACAGCTTGGAAATTGCCGAGAGGTGATCGCGGCAAACCCATCGGGAACCGTCGCGGAGAATCTCCCGCGCGGCCGTTTGAAACGCCTGTACATAGTCCTGCATAGGCAACTTGGACAAACCGGACTTTGAAGCCTGCCTGCCCAACCCTTCAACAGATTTCGCCGCCTGTTTATAGTGCGCGGCCGCCTGTTTGAAGTCCCAGCGCGAGAGACTCAACTGCGCCATGCGCGCGGCGTTAAAACCCGCAAGCAGATCGCCCAGCGCGTTCTCGCCAGCAATCCGGTGGGGCGGTTTCAATCCTTCAACCGCCTTTTCAGTCGTCCAGACAACGGATGAAGCCCTGTCGCTGACCCGTTCGGCGCCACCCAGAGCCTGACCCTGAATATTCAAACAGGCGGCGGCGTCCAGCATTCGGACCTCGCCTCCGGTCCCGGTCGCCTTCACCTCCCAGCATCTGGATGGGACCAGAGAAACGGTGTCGCCCTGGTGCAAAACATCGCCGGACGCAGGCAATACCAGGGGTATGGATTGAAAAACAATACTTCCCGTCTCTGACCTCCCCAGCCGACCCGGTCTGCCCGGGAAAATGCCCAGACACTGTTCCCGGCCCATCTCATCGCGCCACAACTCAGTCAGAGCCACGCCACTTACTTCCCGAGAAAAGGTCCACACGCGGGCACTGGTCCCGGCACGGAGGACCAAGCTCTCCTGGGTGCGCGCTTCGGCACGCCAGAACACCACAACGGACGCCAAGAGCAGTCCGTATCTGACCATCTGAAAAATGAACATCGCGCACCTCCTCAGGTGTATTGCCTCGCAAGGCTCAACACAGCTTTCGAAAAGCACTCCAGCAAACCCGCAACAGCAACCAGCCATGCCGAAAGCGGTGGATCTGCGTCGATCCGTACACCCGACCTCGATATCGCACCGGCACTTCCACAATTTTGCGAACCAGTTTGGACGCGCCCAGAAGCAGATCAAAATCACCAAAGGGATCAAAGTCACACACATCCCGACGCGCCGCGGCCAATTTTCGGTAATCCGAAGCAAATAGCACCTTGGTGCCACACAGCGTATCCGAAATGCGCTGGCTCAAAAGGCAACTCAAAACCCAACCAAAAAATCGGTTGCCCAAAAAATTCAGAAATCGCATGGCATTGCACGCCATCGGATACACCAATCGGGATCCCACGGCCAGTTCGGCCCGACGCGACACTAGGGCGTCGAAAAACTTGGGCAAATCCTCTGGCGCGACAGTCAGATCGCCATCCAAGATCATCAACACATCCCCCCTGGCCGCGTCAAACCCGCGCCGCACAGCGTCTCCTTTTCCAATCCCGGTTTGCCGAATCAGACGAATATCCGCGTCCGCATGCACCGCCATACACCGCTCAACCTCCTCGGCAGTACCGTCCGTCGAATTTCCCACGACAAAAATCAGTTCTGTATGCGCGCCCATAATGGGCGTTCGCACTATCGCCTCTTCTACGGTGCCGCGCTCATTCTTACACGGCACCACAACCGAGCACGAAACCGAGGATGCCGCCTGCGCGGGAAAAACGGGCCGCGCGACCAGCGTCTGAATGAGACACAGCCGCCTCAAACCCGGCAACCTCGCCAAAAAGCGATTTGAGAGCCGCGCCAAAATCGGTACGCCGCGCGGCAAAAGCAGGCGGGTTTCCCTTCGAATCGCCTCCATACCAGACAGATAGAGAAGATTCTGAATATCCCGGTGCGTCAGCCAGTTTTGCACGGGTTCGGGCATCTTTATGCCCAACACCTCTGCCGCCTTCAACAGGGGTTTCCACAACGGATTGTAATGCGTAATCAGCACGCGGGACCCGGGCAGCACCACCTTCCACAATTCGTTAAACACACACTGGATATCCGGCAGAAAACCCAACAGGTCCGATAAAACGATCCACTCAAACCGCTCGCCTTCGGGCAAACTCTCCGCGCGTCCCACGCGAAATTCCAGATCGGCGTATTTTTTTTTTGCTTGTCGCACCATGCCCGCACTGAAATCAATACCGAGTCCCCGTTTCGGTTTCAGACCCGCCAGCAAATCGCCGGTACCGCATCCCAGAACCAGTACAGACGCCCCTTGCGGCACGATGCCGCGGCAAAACCGCAACACCTCTTCGTGATAGGTGCGGTTGCGCCTGCGCCAACGGTCCCTGTCTTCGGCGACCCCGTCGAAAAACGCCTGAATGGCTCTGCTGCCTGCCTGCGCCGAGTCTTTGGCAGACAGGTCGGGAATGGGTTTTCTCATTGTGACAATCTCTTCATCCACACAACGACTGCATCAATCGCCGCCGAGTGCTTTTAGTTCGCCGCGCGCCAATCGCGCCACCCGCGGGTCTCCGCGCCAGAGTTTTAGAAAGTGTCGGTACGCCCGTATCGCAGCCGTTTTTTCGCCATTATCCCGATGGGCTTTACCCAAATTAAAATACGCCTCTGCCCAGCGCGGGCGCAATGCTATGGCGCGAGCATAAGCAGAAGCCGCCGGACCCGGCCTGCCCAGGGCCTCGCGGGCCACGCCCAGATTGTAAAAGATCTCTGCGTTGCCGGGTTCGAGAACAGCCGCCTGTTCAAAGGCCGAATGCGCGTCGGTCACTTGCCCGGCCCGCATCGCCGCAAGCCCCTGATTCATCCGAGCTTCGACATAATCCGGTTCCATCGCCACCGCGTTTTGGTAGGCCGCCGCTGCCCTTTCAAAACGCCCCGTTGCAGCGTAAAGATTGCCCAGATTGTTATACGTCAGCGCGCCTTCCCGAATCGAGAGTGCCTTTCGGTAAGCATCCTCGGCCTCATAAACCCGACCGCGCTCGGCCAGGGCATCGCCCAGGGCATGCTGCATCTTCGCGCTTTGGGGATACGCTAGCACCGCGCTCTGATAGAGCGTCAAATCGCTGCGCCAATCCGCGTTTCGACCCACCGTGCGAACACCGTAGCCCACGATGATCAGACCGGCCAAGACAGCCGCTCCCGCGGTGCCCCACGCCCGATCAGACAGGCGTTTTTGAACGCGTTCAAACCCCAGTCCGCCCAGTGCGAACAAACCCAGAACCGGCAGATATAGAAACCGCTCTTGGAAAATGGCATTGATCAACACCAGTGTCTGAGACACGGCCAAATAGGGCACGAAAAAAAATCCCAAAGAAAAGAAAACCCGCGGCCAGCGCGACAAAAACGCACCCACCCACAACGAGAGGCTCGCGACGCCAACCGCAAAGCCCGCCAGTGCTTCGGGAGCGAGCAAAGACGTGACAACGGGAATGGCGTTGTAGGAATAATCCACGGAAAGTCGGTCGGGAAACAGAACAAGAGCGAGATATTTCCAGAAAAGTCCAGCGGCTGTCAAGAGCCGGTCATCGAGCGGGTGATCGACCAGCGGGTTATTGAGAGCGAGCACATTTTCAGCCGAAAAACCCAACCCCGCAGCGGCCCTCCGCACGCCTAGATAGAGGGCAAAAATCCCGACAAAGCCCGCCCAGCGCGCGCCGCGTTGCCACACCAGATCGCGTATCCCATTGGCCCATCCTTCCGACCTCGCCAGAACAAAGGTCAGATCAACGACCACCACCAACCCCAGCATGGCCAGCGCGCTCTCTTTGGAAAGCAAGGCAAAAAAAAATGCCGCCAGAGCCAACCCGTAATGCGTTTCCGCGCCGCGCGCACCCCATCGCATATACATGAGCAGGCCTGCTAGAGAAAACAATCCCGCCAAGAGATCCGCACGCCCAAACGTCACGCCGGCCGCGGCTTCGGCATGGATGGGATGCACGGCAAATGCCAAGGCGGCAAAAATTGCCCCCCGCTTCAGGCCAATGCCCAAACACAGGAGATAGGCCAACAGGCTATTGCCCATGTGCAGGATCACATTGGTCAGGTGAAATCGGAACGGCCAAATCCCACCCCATCCATCCAGCACAAAAGACAGCACCGTGAGGGGGCGATATTGCCCGTTGACATTGGCCTCGTCCTCATATCCGCCCCAGTAATGCGTGGTCAAAACACCCCACAAGTCGGCCTCGTGGATCAACCGATTGCGCTCGATCAAAAAGTGATCGTCATAGACCAACCCATTGCCCAGGCTATTCGCAAATACCAGAAAGGCCGCCAACCCCACCGCGACGAGTGGTGTACGTTGATCTCTCGGCATGTTTTTTTGTCCAGAATACAAAGGGCGATTGCAGGGGTGAACCCGGCAGTCGCCCGAAAAATGTACAACCTCTGAACATCGCGGGATTAGAACGTGCCCCCAATGGATAGGCGCAGCGGCGAGTCAAACAGAGCCACCCCGTCAAAACTCTTCAGCAGCGAATAGGACACATCCACCGAAAAAGTGCGCCCCCCAACCGTCTGCTTGAGCCCAGCACCAAAGGCAAAGGACTCGAGGTCGTAATTCCACTTATACCCCCCACGCAGAGCCACCATGTTATGGATCCAGAGCTCGGCACCAAAGTGATAGCGTTGCTCAAAATCTACGGGGAAGACGCTCTCGGCTGTCACCGTCAAAAAGGTCGGATCGCCCTTTTCGCCATAAACCTCCGCGGCGAGACCCATATTGTAGGTCAGCGGCATCAGATACGAGAATGCCTCTTCCCTAGACTTCTGATCCGGGCCAAAATTCTTGAACGACATAGCCACGCGCAGGCTCCGAAACCCCGTATAAAAATGGCTGCCCAGGTCCACCGTGAACGTGCTGGTCTTTTGCGTGTAGAGCCTTTCCTGCACGTAGTTCGCCTTGGCACTGAACGAAAACTTATCCGTGAATTTTATGGCGTAGAGAAAGCCCACCGCCATATAGTTCACGTCGATGAACTGACCCGTTCCACTCGGCTGAAAAATGGTGGTCTCTTCAATGGGTTCCACCTGTTGTGTGATCAGGCTGATGCCTATCACCTCACCCCGAGACGAATGGGTATTAAAGACCGCCGCCGCCGAATACAGGTCCGTTCCCGCCAACCACTTGGTGTAATTGGCTTGGTAGGCGAACCTTTCCACATGGGTCAGCCCGGCGCCGTTGTAGAAGATGGCGTTGATATCGTCGGCAATTGCCGTGTACGAATCGCCCATCCCCACGGCGCGAGCACTCTGCCCGATTTTCAAAAACTGCATGCCTGAGATGTTGACCTTCTTAACACCCTTGATCCCGGTGACGCCTTCCGATTCAAGCCCAAAAACGGGACTGGCGATCAGCAACAGGCCCAGGACCGCTGTGCGTATGAGATTCTTCCGTTTCACAATGACTACCTCCTCTGTCACTTAATCACCACAAAAGCACCGCGCTGGATCTTGTTTTCGCTGCCCGGCGTTTCGGATACGACGACAAAATAGTACAGCCCGGTCTGGATTTCGCCAGCCAGATTGTACGTCACCTGCCGAAACGCCGCTTCGCCCCGATCCGGATTGTCGTGCTCTATGGTGTATACCCTGTCGCCAGAAGCTGAAAAAATGTGGATTTTGCACTGGCTCGGAATCCCTACAAAGCGCAGGTTTCGGCTGTTGGGATATTGATGCTTGCCATCGACAAAATACGGATTTGGCACGACCACCACTTTGCGATCAAGTTGATCGGTTTCGGCCGTGGTCGGTTGGAACGGACGCCTGTCGTCCCCGTCATAAGTGCGTGCCGTGGGTGGTCCCCAACCGCTCTCGTAGCCACTGGAGGCGTTGGTGCGCGCCCTGCCCGTGGGCAAATCCGCCAGTGCCTTTCCGCCGCCCATCCAGTCGCTATATCCACTGTTGTAGGGCCGCACCGAGTAGTGATACTCAAACCCGGCAGCCGTATCCAGATCCTCATACGTGTACTTCCCGCCAGAGAGCGACCACTGCCCGTTGAGACTGGAACCGCTCTGCCCTTTCAGCACCGTGTCGTGCAACTTCCAAGGCCCCCACCCAAACCAAGTCGAGCGGTACACGCGATACCCCACGATGTCTTGCTGTCCAGTATAGGGATTGACCGCACGGTCGGCGTCGTCAGCCCATGAAATCTGTTGCCGCGCAAACCCACTGGAAGTCAGATCATCGGCGGCAATAAACGTGTTCATCGGTGCCGGCGGATGGTGAAAATTGGAATCGTAAATAAAATGCGCCAGTTGCAGATTCTCAAACGCCGCCTGCTCGCCCAGGGTTTTGAACTCTTGGATCTTCGTTTCTACCGGCGTGTCCGAACGGTCCCAGGTCAGGATATCCATGTTCCGCATCTGAGCCGGGTGACCGGCGACATAAGCCATCACGATCTTGGCACTCTCGCCCGCTTGAAGCGTGTACGGGCCATAAACCTGCGAGAAAATGTAAATTTTTCGGTCATCTACATTGCTCTCGTTCGGGTTATCTTTGATCCCCCCTTTTATCATGGCACCATACATCTGAGACTCGGTGTCTTTTTCCGTGTAGGGATCGTCAAAATCGTCCTTGGACCGCGCATGCCACCACTGCGCCGAGAAGGGTTGGTCGCCCTGTGGCTGCACGTATTTGCCCATGTCGCGGTTGTTAAACGCATGCACGCCCGGATCATCGGTAAAAGCAATGGGGGCCATCACGATGTGCTGAGGTGCTCGAAGTTGGCCTTCGGTTTGCAAAACATCAATTTGCCCCAGACGCTTGAAAAACGGGTCGCCCGTATCGTCGTCCGGCGTCAACGGGTTGTCGGAATCGCGGAAAATGCTGGCCTTGTAACCGGGCGCGAAGGCACCGGCGTAGTTGCCCGCATCGGAATAAAAATAAATATCATCCACACCCCGGCCATTTGACGATACATAACCATCCCAGCCAAACGCCTCCTGAAGCCCCATGGCTGCCGACACCCAGGAATTTACAAAAGAAAAATAAATGTCGTTCTGCGTGGCTGTGCCGCCGGGATTGTCTTCTTGTCCATCGCCGTCGAAATCACCCGTATTGGTGAAAGTCAAATCTACCAAATAAAAATCGTCAAAATTCGGATGGCTCCAATTATAGACCCGCCGCGTCACCTGAATGCCCTGCTTGATATGCACCCAGCGGGTGATAATCGTCTCTTCGGGGAGCGACTGATCGACGATATATCCGCCCAATCGGTAGTTTGCGATGACCACCGGGCCTGTCGAAGAAGGATCTAAATCATTCCCATAATAGCTTCCAAAATCCCCAGCAGTCACACCTGGCCAGTAATTGGACAACCACGGTTCTGAACCGCCACCGCTCCAACTGGCAATGATGTTTGCTGTCCCGTCTGACAGCCGCAATGGGTTAATCACGCCCCAGTTCTCTTCCTCCTTGCCCTTGGGGTCATAAGGCAATGGCCGAATAAAATCCTGGATCCACGGTGAAGCCCTCGGCCCGGTCAAACTGATTTGCCCGTCGGACGTCAAAATCCACAAGCCATCGCCCATCGAGGTCTTGTAGTCGTTATAGACCTGGGACTTTGGACCGCTCGTGAATTGCGACAACACTTGTCCGTAGGAACCTGGCCCCACGCCATTGTGGGGATAGGCATTGCGGTCACCGCCGCGGTTAATTTCGGGATTGCCTCCCTGGATGCCCATATTGTTCCAAGAATTGCTGATCAGTGCCCTGGTGTTTTCCCTGAAAGGGATTACGTTCGGGTTGAATTGCGCCCTGGCATCGGTCGCCAAAACAGCGACCACAAAGGGCACGATCCACCATGTACAAATTTGAAATCGCGTCATCGTATTCCTCGCCCTCCATATTGCCTGCCTGTGCGGAAAATCTGCACGCAGACAGGGTTTGTGGAATGAGGGCAGGCCGGCGGGCGATGCCCGCGCCTGCCCACTTCAACTACCAGTTAAATCGCACGCCCACCTGGGTCAACCTCGGCGTGTGTGCATAGGTGCGGTCGCGCACATCGCCGTATTGCAGATAGGTGCTATCGGTTGGTCGGGGACCATCAACCCCGTAGTACGTGTAGTCATTCCTGTTGGTCGGACTCGTTCGATCTTTCTGATTAAACAAGTTGCGAATATCGAGAAAGACCGAGGTCTGAACCCGGGGCGTAATGGCGAACGTCCTTTCCAGTGCCAGGTCCGTGCGCGAGTCCATCGCCAGTTCGCGGTAGGGCCGCACGCCGCCTTCGGGTGGGCTATAGAGGAACAACCCGCCCGTTTCAACCCGCGTGACCAGGTTCACACGCATATTGCGCAAGACCTTGCTGAGGATAGCTCCTCCTCGCGTGAAATCCGCGGGGAAGGAAGCCAGCATCGAAGCACTCCCAAACTGCCGTCGATCTCCCGCACGCGGTTTGAGGAACAACTGGCTATAACCACCGGTGATGATATAAACGCCCGCACCATCGGGCGTTCCCTCGGCCGGACGCGGGCCATCCCATTCGCCCGTACCCAGCGTATTGCCATAAGCCAGAGACTCGGAGTTTGACTCAAATCGGTCATTCGCCCGAACAGCATACAGGTCAATGTCCTCCTGCGACATCAATCTCGGCACTTCACTGCCCGAGGGATGGCTGTCCCATTCGACCCATACATCGGGAACCGGCACGCCCAGTTCGGGATGCGTATACGCGGTGTTGACCGCGCCTTGACGCACACCTTGCTCATCCATATAAGCCCTACGCACGACATTGCCGCGCTTGCCCGTGGTAAACGACGCCCACTGGTAGTTGTAGGACAAATTGAACGAGAAATTGTTGCTAAACCGCTTTCGCAACGCGAGTTCCACACCCCGCGTATCCCCATACGCGCCGTTGTCCAACGTGCGGGAATAGCGCAGGTGGGTGACGCGCGGTCCCCGCCAGTCTTCGTTGGGATACCATGTGAACTGCTCGACCTCAGAGCGATAATAAGCCGTTATCGCCGCAGTGTAGTCCGAGACAAAGTTCCAGTCGGCACCCACCTCAAACGCCGTTGTCTTGGCGGGACGCAACAGGTGCGAACCATTCCGACCACTATACGTCGTCTCCAGGTTGTTGTAGCGTTCTGTATCATCGATCCGTCCGTTGCCATTTATATCTCTGTCTTCGGCCTTACCCGCCACCCAGAAGTCTTCGCCAAAATGGAACCACAGATCGGCCCACTGCAAGTACACACCCGACGAGAACCGGAACTGCGCCCGCTCGGTTATGGGATGGGAAATCCCAATGCGCGGGCTAAACACCACATGCCACGGCGCGTCTGTTGACCAGATCGATCCGTCCTGATAGGCAAAATCTCGCGCTCGGGTATAGGTGCGGAACATCTCGGAACCGCGGAACCCGCCGTGCGTGAGCCTGCGGGCATTGAGATTCAGGGCATCCATACGCAAACCCAGGTTCACGATCATGCCCTCAAACTCCATCTTGTCCTGCACATAAGCATTGATGGAATACGGCTTGACGCCCTCGCCAATTTGCCCCTCATCTGCCACAAACATCAGATGTCGATCAGCAGGGCTGGAATTGGCGATGATCGTCATGGCGATATCCCGGCGCATATAGTCGATTCCCGCCTTGATCAAGTGGCCCTTTGTCACCTGAGAAGTCAAATCTACCTTTAGGCCGAGCCGATTGCGGTCAGCGACCTTCCAGCGGGCTGCTGTTCGCCCAGTGTTAAACCAGTTGGCCTCGCCCTTGTTGTTGATCGTTGTGGCCTGATAGACGCCGCTGGTATCTGTTAATGAGCGGCTGCGCGACACGCGCACTTCGTAAAACGTCTTGGGTGAGAGTGTATGGGTCACGACCAGATATTGCACCTCTTCCCTTTCTACGCGCTTGCCCGCTGCGGACCAATCTGCGGGCAAAAACAGATCCCGACCCCCATCGCCCACACCCCGATGCACGCCCGGAATCGAGTCGGCCGTGCGGATCCACGGATCGGCCACGCCATCGGACCAGTATTCGTATCCCTGGTAAAGCCCGCCCAACTTCAACTTCAAATTCTGGGTCGGCCTAAAAGTGAAACTGCCGGAAAGAGAAAGATTGTCGGGACCCGTGGGGATGAATTTGTTGACATCGTTGTAAAATCCCGTCTGCCTGGACCCCGGATAACGATTGGCCAGGCGGCTGTGTTTTGCCGTGGCGACAAACGACACATTGGTGCCTATCGGCCCCGAGAGATTTGCCTCTGCATCCCAACCACCGATCTCTGTGTAGTCCTCTCGGATATGCAATGGTTCGCCGGCTAAATCCGTCAGCATCTGGTTATCCAACACCAGATCGGGCCGCCGTTCCTTCAGCCAGTTGGGATTATCCCACTGCATTTTATCTTGGTGTTGGGGAGAATCATAGACATTCTCTCCCCAGTGCTTTTTCCCGGCAGGCTCATAGCGAAATTCGCCCCAGCCATTGTACTGATTGCCCCCTTCTTTGGTCACAATTTGCACGACACCGGCCTGTGCATTGCCAAACTCGGCGGGTGTCACACCGGTCAATACGGACAACTCTTGAATTGCCCCGCGGTTCACGGTTCGGAACTGCCCGCCACCACCGCGGCCATCATTGTGGTTTATCCGTATGCCATCCACCATATAAGCCACGTCGCTGCCCCAGGCAACTTCGCCCGAACTGGCCCCACTGCCGCCTCGGCTGCCGCGCAAGCGGTTGGCACCGTCAACGGATACACCGGGCTGCAACTGCAAAATCTCGGATGTGTTCCGCACGATGCTCAAAAGGCGTTCGGTTTCTTCGAGCGTGACGGTGTACTTGCTCGTGGTCTTGTCTGGCTCCACCAGTGGACGGTCCGCAATCACCACGAGTTCGCCGAGTTCCACAGCGACCTCTTTGAGCGTGAAATTCACGGTAACGGTCTGGTCAGCGATGATCTGCACGTTCTGCACCAGAACGGTCTCATAACCGACGAGCGACCCCGTCACAGTGACGCGCCCGGGATCTACCGCGATAATTGCATAATACCCATCGACATCGGTAACCGCGCCGCGTTGCGCCCCTTTGATCGCCACGTTGGCACCCGGCAACGGCTGCCCGTTGGCATCTCGAACAACCCCATTGACCTTACCCGTGCTGCCCGCCCACAAGTCGCTGACTCCGGCAAACGAAAAACCGACAACAGCCAGCAAACTGAACAACCCTGCCTGTACGACGGCAGACAGGAATAATCTATGCTTCATAGCACGACCTCCTAAAAGAGTGTGGAATGGCCCCGGCTGTCGCAAAACATTTAACGCCAAAAGTAAACCTTAAGCCCGGCACCTATATCAAAAGACATCAACGGACGGGCGCGTTCCAGATTGTAAAACAGCCTGGGCCGCAACTCGCCCACCACAAAGTTTAAACGCCCGCGCACATCCAAGCTGATGTTGTCGACGACGAATGCCTCGATCCCCGCGCCCGCAGTCAGCGCAATGGTCGTGCGCTTGTCAATTTGTGGATCCATCTTCTCTGCGAGATCAATTGGTTCGTTGGTCTGCGCCGGCCATACCAGATCGCGGTTCTCGTCATTGTACCGAAAAAACCCGCCGCCGAGAGCCAGATAATAGCGATAGTCCCTCGCCTGAAACCCGTGCATGCGATTCTCCTCGCCCACAAACACGAGTGCATTCACAGATAGACTGTTGAAGGTCATCGTCGATGAAGCGTCAGGACTGGTATAGTCTCGGCCATCAATCGGGTAAGTGAACGGCGTGGTCGCCAGTTTCCCATTGTCGAATTTGGAATAGTAATATTCCACCTCAACGGTCACCAAGTTGCTCGCCACATAGTTCAAATTAAAGCCGTATTTCCCGGTTTGGTCGTAGCGATCCCTCAAATTGAACAGGGGTACTTGATAATTGACAAACCCACCAAGCCCCCATTTGTTCTCATGGGAGTGGGCAAATGAATCACCCGATACAATCACCAATAATGCGCCCAAAAGGAAAACACTCACTGTGCGTATCATAAACTCTCCTCTCTGCTCTGCGGCTGAAAACCGCCGGGATGCAATTCCCGGTTGCGCGTTGAAGAAATACTGAAACGATTTAACCTGAATGGATTTGGAATCGGTTTCAACATGCGTTAGTTAATGCATGGGACTCACCTCATTTCTGTCTGAGAACTTTCTGCTTGCGCGTGGAAAATCCATCGCGCTGATGACCATACCTCAATATTATACCCATGGTAGCCTTGTTTATACAGATATGTCAAGCCTTTTTTTTAAACGCTCTGATAATCCCGAACGCGCGGCGCACGACGTCCGTCATCCCGATTCGGAATGGATGCGCGGGGCTAATAGCTGATAGTCTCTCCCCGCAAGATCAACATAAGTTGCCCGGGTATTGCTATCAAAAAAAATATGACCCGCTGTGAATTTTGGATACAAAAAACCCAACCTCAAAAGGCTGGGTTTTACGGCTTTTCGATAACTGTGGCGGTTACAAAACCATATCTCTCAGCTTTTTGAGAGCTGAAATTTTGACGCCCCACGAAGCGGGTTGGGCCGCGATTGTGATTTTTTCGCCCGTGGAAGGGTTGACGCCCTGGCGCTCTTTGCGCGCCTTCTTTTCAACCCTTTTGATCTTGAGCAAGCCGGATAACACAAATTCGCCAACAGAACGCGTTTTGATATGTCGGTGAATGGCGATCCCCAGTTCATTGAGGACATTGTCCACATCTTTTTTGCTCAGGCCGGTATTTTCCGCGACCTCACTTATAATTTCAGCTTTGTTCCACCGTTCTTTTACTGCTACAGGTGCTTTCGCCATGATTCTCTCCGTATAAAAGATGGCGTTTTGGGTCTCCACCGTGCCTTCGCAAGGACTGATGGGTTTGGAGGCCATTTTATTTCGCATGCCCTATTATAGTCAAGTATGCTTGGACGTGTCAAGGAAAGAAATGAACTTTGTCTCCGCCTCTTGTGTGTTTTTTCGTTGTTTATTCCATCCAAATATCCGGTCGCGTATCCACCGCGTATTTCTCAAATACCGCGTCAATGGCCCGCTGATCGTCTTCGGACAGCGTCACGTCCAATGCCCCCACATTTGATGCCACCTCCTCGGGTTTACGCACGCCGACCAGAGCTGTACTGATCACGGGATTCGACAATACCCACGCCAGTGCCAAGTGATACACCGCTGTGCCGCGACCCCGCGCGATCTGTTTTAATACCTCCACCACCTTCAAATTGCGCGGGAAATTCTCTTCCGTAAACAGAGGCATATTAAACAGCCCACCCTTAGACCGCCAATCTCGTGCCTCAAATGTCGTGTGCTCGTCAAACGCGCCTGTCAACAACCCGTGCGCCAGTGACCCATAGCCCATCATCCCGATCCCGCGCGCCTCGCAATACGGAAAAACAACCCTTTCCATACGCCGATCAAACATGTGATATCCGTATTGCCCCACATCAACTCGACGCGTGTTCATGCACGCATCGATCTCTTCGGCCTTGAAATTCGATACCCCCACAAAACGCACCTTGCCCTGCTGAACCAGATCGTCCATCGCCCGCATGGTCTCGTCAAAAGGCGTGCGCCGATCGGGCCAGTGAATCAAATAGACATCGAGATAATCGGTATTCAAAAACCGCAAACTATTCTCGACAGACGCAGCGATTCGCGCGCTGCGACTGTCGCGATCCTTCTCCCGTCCCGAATCCCTATACCCAATGCCGACCTTTGTCACCACAATGACATCCTTGCGCCGATTCCCCAATCCGCGCGCGAGCAGGGCTTCTGATTTGCCCATCCCATAGCCTTCGGCTGTATCAAAGCAATTGATCCCCAGATCCATGGCTTTGTGAATGGCCGCAATCACTTCGCCTTCATGAAAATAACCATAATGCCCGCCGAGTTCCCAGCACCCAAATCCAATGGCCGAAACGTCCAACCCGGTCTTTCCAAACGGCCTGTATTCCATCGCGAACCTCCAAAAAAAAGCGAATCAACGCAACGGGGTACCTGTCTGCCGAAAGCTCGCGACAGGCAGGCCAACTGCGTCAGCAGTTCATCAGCTTTCAGCCGCTCCTCCTCTCCGTCCAAGTCAATGCGCTTCGACCCGCCTTGCCGCCGGGCAGTACATCGTGGCAAAAAAGATCCCTCATATCGTCATGCCTGTACGCACGCACATCGCCGACCACTAATCGCTATTTATTTTTAACCTGTCGTAGTCGCGACCAAGGATGACGGTGACTTCCTCGATGCGAAAGGGATCGGGTGTTTTTTGTTGGATCACATTTGGCGTACCGAGAATGTCGGCGACCTGCTGAGCGCATTCTATTTTGCCCACGCGGTCAATGACAATGGTCTCGGAAAAGGCGAAACTTTCAGCATTGCCCAAGGTCATGACATCCAAGCCAAAATCGCGCAGTTTTTGTCCGACCTCGCGGGCAATGCCGCCTTTGCCACAGCCATTGAGAATTTCAACGCGAATATTTTGAGAGATCCGAGGAGCGGGCAATGACGGTGCCGTTTGCGGTTTCCAAAAGGCGTTTGTCGCAACGATCAGACCAACGGCGATGAGAAGGCCGCCAAGAACCCATAACCAGCGTTTCATAATGCTGAATAAGCGAAAAAAAGAGACGCCGGCACGATGCGCCAACGTCTCGGTTTGTAAATGCCATTTGTTCAATAGCGTCTGTATCTTTCGCTGTAATAATATGGATAACCATATCCGTTGAAAGTACTGAATCCAAATTCAAAGCGAAGGTTGGGTTTGGGTTGATACAAGAGGCTGACATTGGGAACGACGACTTGAACACCTCCTGATGAAGCCGAACCGTAGCGCGCAGTGCCCGACATTTTATTAACCAAGCCAACCTGTGCTCTGACGATGAGCGGTTTGGATATCTTATAGGTGATGTCGTTGAGATAGTACTGACTCAGGCCACCACCAGACCCCGATCCATAACTGATCCCAATGGTGTGGTTAAATTTGAGCTTTTTGAGGTCAAACAACCCTTCGGTGATTTTGCGTCCTTGTGTGAATGCCTCACCGAGTGGAATTTTGTTTTGAGGCTGAATGCCGATTTCTGCCTGCACCCCTGTCGCAATCAACGCAACAATCGTCAGCGTAATCCATCTGTACATGTGAAACCTCCTGTTCATTCGTTTGGTGATAGGCGTCATTGCGTTCTGTTTGACCTTTCGCATCTCCTCATCCGCTTTTCAAAACCTGAAGCATAATCCCGACAATCACAATGAACATCGTCACTTGAACGCCAATAATCTAGTATTGACCTCGCCTCAGGTCTCGAATATCCGCTTCCACATTTGAAAGCCGATGATTCATCTGCTCAATTTGGCCTTCAACCCGATCTATTAAACTCTGCGGTTCCAGAACCGCGCCCGGCTGAATTTCTTTCGACATTTCACACCAACTTTCAAAACATCCAAACCCCGTTGACCTGCGCTATCAAAACATAGAATACAGCAATTAAATAGAACTGTCAAGCGTTCTGTCAATCAGATGCTTGAGCGAGAAAACAGTTCCAAAATGGCAATCGCGCTTGAAAGGCCGCGATAGAATGGCTATCCTATATGTGTTGTGTTCCACGCGAAAAGATAATGACAGAGTATCTGTCTGTCGCGGTTATTTCGCGCCGCGCATCAACGTTGCAAATTCGTCAAAAAGATAATCGGCATCGTGTGGCCCCGCAGAAGCTTCGGGGTGATATTGCACGGAGAACGCGGGCAATTCGCGATGGCGCAGACCTTCGAGGGTGTTATCGTTGAGGTTGACGTGGGTAAGTGCCACAACTTCTCGGTCAAGGGTGTTTAAATCCACGCAAAAGCCGTGGTTTTGCGCGGTGATTTCGACTTTGCCCGTGCTGGATTGGCGCACGGGCTGATTGGCCCCCCGATGTCCAAATTTGAGTTTGTACGTCTTCCCACCCAGTGCTAGGCCGAGAAGTTGATGCCCCAAGCAAATGCCAAACGTGGGGCGTTCTCGGATCAATTTTTGAATGTTCTCAACCGCATAAGTAAGGGGTTCCGGATCGCCCGGCCCGTTGGACAAAAAGATGCCATCGGGATCGATTTCGAGAAGTTGATCGGCTGGCGTATCCGCGGGAAAAACCGTCACATCACAGCCGCGATCAACGAGGTAGCGCAAAATATTGTGTTTGATGCCAAAATCATAAGCCGCCACGCGATATTTGGCGTTTTGTCGCAGGTGCCCAACCTCACCGGTTTCGAGATCGCAAAGGCCCTCAGTCCAGTGATAGGGTTCTGTACACGTAACGTTTTGCACGAGGTCGCGCCCGACCAATCCGGCAAAGTCGCGCGCTTTTTGAACGAGGCTGTCAGCATTGAGGTCCGTGGTTGACAGCACGCCTTTCATCGCGCCGCACCGCCGAATGTGCCGCACGAGCGCGCGGGTGTCAATGCCCTCAATGCCGGGAATATTGTGTGCGTTCAAAAAGTCGCCCAAGGCAGTGGTCGACCGCCAATTGCTCGGATATGAACAGTATTCTTTGACCACAAAACCAGCGACCTGTGGCTTTTGCGATTCAAAATCCGATGGGTTGATGCCGTAGTTGCCAATGAGTGGATAGGTCATGGTCACGATCTGGCTGTTGTAAGACGGATCGGTGAGGATTTCCTGATACCCCGTCATGCTGGTGTTGAAGACCACTTCTCCTTCGCATTCCCCTATCGCGCCAAAGGATTTGCCTTTGAAAATCGCCCCGTCTTCCAATGCGAGCATCGCGTTCATAAACATTATTCCTCAGTCCGTTGTCAGTCCTCACCCTGCCATCCCAATACGACTACGACTCAACTGAGCGATTCGATTCGCTGATGAACTGCTATCGCAGTTGCCTACCTGTCGCGTTGCTCATGGTAGACAGGTAGGCGTTCCGCCTGTGCGTCTATTCGCTACTGCTTATATGTCGTGCGTCCACCCAATATCGTCATCACGGCCCGCCCTTTCAATGTCCACCCGTGAAAGGGCGTGTTGCGCGATTTGGATTTGAATTGATTGGCATTTGCGATCCATTCGAGATCCGGATCAATGACGGTGATATCCGCGGGTTTGCCCAAAGAGAGGCTGCCCCCTTCAATGCCCAGGATGCGCGCGGGTTCTGCCGTGAGTTTGGCAATGGTATCTGAAAGAGAGAGCCGGTGGGTATGGACGAGTTGGGTGAAGATAACGCCGACCGCGGTTTCGAGGCCCACGACGCCATTGGGAGCTTCGGTAAACGCGCGCAATTTTTCTTTTGTTGTATGCGGCGCGTGGTCCGTGGCGAGCGCGTCAATGCTGCCGTCCTGCAAGCCCGCGATCACCGCATCCCGATCTTCTTTGGAACGCAACGGCGGACTCATTTTGCCCGCCGTGCCCAAGACGCGCACATCGTCATCGGTCAATGCAATGTGATGGGGCGAGGCTTCGCAGGTGACGGGCAGGCCCTCGGCTTTGGCCCTTCGCACGAGTTCGACAGCGCGTTTGACGCTGAGGTGCAGGATGTGCAAACGCCCCCCGGTTTGGCGCACGAGTTCAATATCGCGCGCGTTCATGGCGGCTTCGCCTTCCGCGGGCATGCCTTTCAGGCCGAGTTCGCGCGAGACTGTGCCTTCGTGCATGTGTCCGCCGCGCGTGCGTGCCAAAACTTCGGAATGGGGATAGACCGCAAAATCATTTGCGGCCGCACGCGCCAAAAGTTCGCGCATCAAGGCAATAGATTCAATGGGGAGACCATCGTCGGAAAATCCAATTGCACCAGCTTTGAGCAACGCGTCGGTATCGGTGAGTTTTTGGCCCTGCATTTTTTTGGTTGCACAGGCGATGGGATACACGCGGGCATCCGCGCGTTTTGCCTGTTGACTGATGTAGGATATGATTTCGGGACTGTCCATCGGCGGTTCGGTATTGGGCAAACAGGCCACTGAGGTGAAGCCGCCCGCGGCCGCCGCGGCACATCCGGTTTGGATGGTCTCTTTTTTCGGAAAGCCCGGATCGCGCAGATGGACGTGCATATCAATGAGACCGGGCACGACGATCCGCCCCGACACATCGAGAGTTTGGGCATTTGCAATGGCGAGATGGGGTTCAATGCGCGCGATTTGCCCCTTCTCGATGAACAGATCGGCCATCTCATCACGCCTGTTGGCCGGGTCGAGAATGCGACCGTTTTTGAGCAGGAGATCGGGCATGGGCGTGGATAGTATCGGCGTTTTTAATCTCCAAACACGAGTTCGCCCACACGCGCGCTGTGGCGGTAGGCTTCAATGCGCGGCAAATTGCCGTCGGCTCCGGTTTCAAGGGGCCGCAAGTCCGTGAGGATTTCGAGGTCGTCGCGGATTTCGGCTTCCAACAAGTAGGCTTCAGATGCCTCGATTTCTCCCAAGTTGAGCGTGTTGGGAATCCAGACGACGCGGGCGTCTTCCGGCGCGATGAGACCAATGGATTCAAGGGCAATGTCGAGGACTTCGGCATCTGTTTCGCAGTGCAATGGAACCGCACCTGCGGAAACGTGTTGTCCAGTGATGACGTTGGTATAGGTGGCGTGATAGTCAATTTTGTCCACGAGCCGTCGCGTGGTAAATTCGGCCATACCGAGGCCCGTGGCATTGCCGTGCGTGGCTTCGGTGAGGTCGCGCACAAAAATGCGCAACACGCGCGGGGTTTCCCCACCCATCGCGCGGCGGTCATTGCGCTTGCGCCCAATGACGTTGGTGTCCATGCCCGCGCCGGAAATGTCCTTGCCCATTTCGTCGATAATGAGCAGATCAATGTCATCAAAGGGGAGCGAGGGACACCATGCTTTGGATTTGGCCTGAAGAACTTTTTCGCGCGCTTCAAAGTCCGCCGCGGGAATGGCTTCAATAAGCGCGGTTTCGTCATAGCCGTTTTCGAGGGTTGCCACCCCAAAAGTGATGGGCATTTCCCGGCGCACGATTTTGCCGACCAAACGCACGATTTTGTCAAACGAGTGGTGGATGATCGCGCGGTGATACACCGAAGCACCTTTGTGCTTGCCCAAGCCAATGAGCATCATTTTCATCAGACCGCTTTCGATTTCCCCGGCAAATCCCGTATGCGGCTTGACGCGATTGACCACAACGACGTGATCGGCTTCAGACGCGTGTTTGTCAAAGTAAATGGGCATGCCAAAATCCGATACGCCGATCTGAACGACCTCCATCGACGATTTGATCGGGCAGCCCATCGCGCCTTCGGTAATGCCATATCCGGCCAAGACCCGGGTTTGTCCCGCGGCCGTGCCACCGCCGTGCGATCCCATCGCGGGCACGATATAGGGGGCCGCGCCAATCGCCTGCATTTCTTCAACAATGGTTTTGATGATCGCGTCGATATTGGCCACGCCCCGGCTGCCTGCGGTGATGGCAACGGTTTGACCGGGTCTGATCGCGGCACTCGGGTTGATTCTGGCAATTTCATCGCGCACAGCACCGCCGACGTCGTCAATGCGCGGCGCGTCAAAGTGCTGGCGAATGCGGAACATCTGCGGGTAAGTGAGCATCGTTGATCCTCCAAAGTAAAATTTCAGCAGTTCAAAATCGGCGAGCGGCGATCGCCGCGAAGGACACGCGCGTTCTACACCTGCGATAGCAGTTCACGGACGCGAAGAGCGGTATTATGCCTAAGGCCGTGCCCTGTGCAGGGGCAGGGGCCCTCTTACGCCTTACGTCTCGCGCCTTTCCGGCAGGCTGACTACTTTACATAGATGCTTCGTACAGGGCGATCACGTCTTTGATCATTGTCTTGCGCGGGTTGACCTGAATATTGCCACTTTTCATGGCATCCTCGGCCATGACCGGAATGCCTTCGGCTTTTGCGCCCACATCGCGCAATGTGGCGGGAATGCCCACATCGTCAGACAAATTTCGCACGGCATCAACAGCGAGAGCCGATGCCTCAACAGCACTTACACCATCCACATCTTCGCCCATCGCCGCGGCGATATCGGCAAATTTTTCGGGACAGGCATAGCGATTGTACGCCATGATGCGGGTGAGCAAGATCGCGTTGGCAATGCCGTGCGGCACGCCGTAGTGACCGCCAACCGGATGCGACATGGCATGCACATTTCCCAAGCGCGTTTGCGAAAATGCAAACCCAGCCATGGTGCTGGCCGCCAGCATCTGTTGCGTGGCTTCGTGATTGTGGTCGCTATGCGCGGCTTGTCGCAAATTCTGCGAGATGAGGCGAATGGCGTGCAAGGCCATGCCTTCAGAGATGGGATTGGACATCAGCGAAACGTAGGATTCAATGGCGTGCGTCAGCGCATCCATGCCGGTCGCTGCGGCAATGGGCTGCGGCAATGCAACGGCCATATCCGCGTCGAGAATGCCCACATCGGGCATGACATAAGGGCCTGGAACCGTGCCTTTGAAGTGGTGGTCGTCGGTGATCACGGCAAAGGGCGTCACCTCACTGGCCGTGCCATACGTGGTGGGCACGCACAAAAGAAAGGGGATGGGGCCGGGAACGGGGGTTTTTCCTATAAAATAATCGGTGATTTTGCCGCCGTACTCGACGAGCACACCCGATGTTTTGGCGACATCCATCGAAGACCCCCCGCCAATGGCGAGTAGGAAATCGCACTGTTCCGACTGGTATTGCGCCGCACAGGCATCGACATTGCGAATGGGTGGATTGGGTTCAACGCCATCGTAGATGCTGTAGGCAATGTGCGCCCTGTTGAGTATTTCTGTAATGCGAGCGACAACACCGGCTGCGACGAGGCCCCTATCGGTGACAATTTGCGCCTTTTCCACCTGCTTTTCGTTCACGATCTCCGGAATATTGCCAACGGTGCCGCGCCCGATCACAAGGCGCGTGGGGCCGTAATAACCAAAGTGATCTTGAAACGCCACGAGCAAACTCCTTCGCGATTTTTATTTGCGCGACAATGATTTTGAAGAAGAAAATAGTTTTTGATCGCATTGTCAATCACATAAAAACACTCCGACCACAGGCAACTTGAGGCGTTGTGTCCCGTTCAAAATGTCTTTGGCGCACATCAAAAATTGTGGAAGCCGTGTCCCGATCCGGGGAACCAGATCAGGTCTATCACCATCCCGACCCCAATGCCGGTGCAATAGCCAATCACCGTGCCGTAAAAAAAGGGTTTTGCGCGCTCGTAAAAGCGAGGCCCGCCCAATTTGACAATGAGGAGTTTGGCCGCCCAAACCATGAGAATGCTCAGCGCGTAATAGCGCGGGCCCGTCGTGTATTGAAACGCCAAGCCCAGGGGATGCAGCGGCCACCAGGGGAACCAGGTGCGCAGGCCCGCCAACAGCGCAGCAACCCCTGCACCGCAAAGCCACACGCCGAGTTTTTGAGGGTCAAAAGACGTTTTTTCCGTTTCGCCCAACGCGCGCCCAATGCCGCCAAAAATACCTAGGGGGCCTTCCCACAGCGTCCATGAGCGCAAGAAGAGCGCAGAGTCGCGGTAACAATAATAAATAATGGTCGCGGCACAGACAAAAAAGCCCATCGTGAATGCAATGAAAACGACGCTCGCGGTCCACTGCTTGCCGCGAGCGTCGTCCATCGCTTTGAGATGATGGGGCAACACCTGCATGGTTTGAATGCGCCCGCCGCCGTAGAACAGGTTGCTGTTGACCAAGTGCATGGCGGTCATCTCGCGCGTCGATAGGGTGGCCGTGCCGAGAATCGCGTTGACAAAGCCCGATCCTTTGATCCACACCGGGAAAAGATACCCAAATCCGCTGGCGGCAATAAACTTAGACGTCGCAAAATACGCGATGAACATCAACAAAAGGTGGATGAGCGCGAGGGAAAGCGACATGCCCAACGCGACAAAAAAGCTACAGAGATACAGCACGCAAATGATCAGCCCCACAACCGCGAAACGATACGAGATGGGGCCGTCGCCGCGGTTGCCTTTTATGGCGGTTTCCACCACATGCACCAGATGTCGCCGCGCGATCCATATCGACCAGATGACCAAGACCGTCATTGCACCGTGGCTTTCCAAGTTGACGATCTCGCCGCCTTTGGCAACTTGCCCTTCCAATCCGACCGTGAAACCCGTGCGATTGACAACGCCCATTTTGACCACGGCGAGCAGGCCAAAAAACCAGAAACTGAACAACAGATCCAAGCTGCACAAATATCCGAGCCCAATCACCAGGGGCAAGACGCGCAGATACACGGGCGGAAAGCTCTGTGCAACGGTCACGGATTTGGTATTGATACTGTCAAAGAGCGTGATGCGGGGCACGTTGGGAAACCAGAAGTTGATGATGTTCCATCCAATAATGCCCGCGGTCCAGGCAAAGCCGGCCCAGAAGATGGGGTCGCGGAAAATTTTGGGCACTGCGCGTCCTTCGCCAAACCCCGCCATGAGATCCATGGGGAAATTGACGAGCGGATAGGTCAAACGCTCGGCATCGGCCCATTGCCTGTGAAAAATCGCGATGACAAAAAATCCCGCGGCCATAAAGGCCAATACGCCGGAGAACCACCACAAAATAGACGGCATCCAGCCCGTCCAGGGGACAGATTCGCCGGTGTGCAGACCAAAATAAAATCGATCCACAATCCACGGCGTGGGCTCGGGAAATGCCCAACGGGGCAATTCATCCAAAAACAACTCTGCCCAGCGATTTTCCGGCGACGCAAAAAAATGAGGTGCTGGCAAAGCCCCGATAAAATACCCCATCCAGCCCACGCCGGGCATCATGCCCACAATCCACATCGTGGCAAAGATCACCATCATTTCATGGCGCGAAAGCACAGATCGCGGCGCGATCCGCGCGATGATCATATTGATCACGACCCACAACAGGAATCCCAGGATCAAGGCGACCGGGAAACTGGATTTGACCAGTGACCCCGCATGAAGCACGATTTCAAGGACATTTTGTGCATAAGCCATAACGCCAGCGGTACACAGGCCGAGGAGGATGGACCGTCTGGTGATGCGCGGCGATTCGGTCAATTGGGTCTGAGGGTCTGATTGTGCAACAGCCATAGATGTGCTCCAAATTGGAATGCGCCTAATATACCATGCCCGAACAGAGGTGTCAAACGCATGGGATTGTATTTGCCAATCTGCGGTTTTGGGATTATTTTATACGGGAAACAGTTGCATTTGTTCATCAAATGGGAAATTGCAATGCGAATCAAAAACAAAGAGTTGGTCGTTATTGGCGACCGCGTGTTGATCAAGCGGGAAGATTTGGAAGAGCGAACCAAAGTGGGGCTTTATTTGCCTCAAACGGTGGTCGAAAAAGAGGAAGTACAGAGCGGTCGCATTATGGCTGTGGGCCCCGGTTTGCCGCTGCCAGAAACATCCGAAGACGATGAACCCTGGCGCAACGCGCCCAAAGAGCCGCGATATTTGCCCCTGCAAGTTGAAGAAGGCGATTTTGCCTTGTTTTTACAAAAGGCCGCGGTGGAGATTTCTTTTCAAGGCGAGAAATATCTCATCGTCCCCCATGCCTCTATTCTGGTTGTGATTCGACAGTCCGACGAGGTATTAGATGAATTAGAGGGTTTAGACGACCTCGGCATGTGAGGGGTTGAACCAACCCGGCCGGTGCTTTTGCAGCCGTGTGAAGGCTACCGGGGGGTTTAAGACAGCTTCTTAACACGGCCTGGGATTTTTGAAAAAACCTATAACTTGAAACAAGTACGCGTTTTGTCGCGTACTGCGGTGTATCTCACCATGCCAATTTTGAATCCCCATGAACTGCGGCGCATTGGCCGCGAGATTTGCGAATGTGTGGGCGCGACGCCCGAAGAAGCCCAAACTGTGTCCGATCTGCTCGTGGCGTCCAATCTCGCGGGGCACGATTCGCACGGCGTGGTGCGTATTCCACAATACGTATCCGCGGTTGCGAGTGGTCAAATACAGCTTGGAACAACTGTGGAAATTGAGCGGGAAACAGATGCCACAGCCGTTGTGAATGGGCACTGGGGATTTGGGCATGTGACCGCGACAGAAGCCATGCACATGGCGATCAAAAAGGCGCGACAAAGTGCCGTTGGGATTGTCGCGGTACACCAATGCAATCACGTTGGGCGATTGGGGGCATATCCCGTGCTCGCCGCGGCTGAGAATATGGCTGGCTTGATGTGCAACAACGGTCACGGGGCCGATCTTTCAATGGCGCCGTGGGGAGGCTTGGGACGTATTTTGCCCGCGAGTTGTCTGTCTGTTGCATTTCCTTCAGATCGCGACTTTCCCATTGCACTGGATTTGACCGCCGCGACCGCAGCAGGTGGCAAGATGCGCGTGGCGCTGGCGCGAGGCGAGCGCGTGCCCAAAAATTGGCTGATCGATGCCGAGGGAAATCCCACGACTGATCCCGCGGATTATGTCCATGGCAATGCGGCACTGACGCCTTTTGGCGGCCACAAAGGATACGGCCTGGCATTCGTTTTTGATATTCTGTCTGGCGCCCTGTCGCCCGCCGGTTGTACGCGTGAAAATTCACCTGTGACGGGCAATGCCCTGTTTGTGCAGGCCATTCGCATTGACGCGTTCCAACCCATTTCCGATTTTAAGGCCGAAGTTGGGCGGTTCATCAACTATGTGAAATCGGCAAACACAGCACCGGGTTTCGACGAAATACTCATACCGGGCGAGCGGTCTTGGCGCACCGGTTGCGAACGCGAAACAGAGGGGATTCCCGTAGAAGAGACGACATGGGAACAGATTTGCGAGACAGCAAAAAAATTCAATGTGAAAGTTTAGCACCCTGCTGAGCGGGATAAACGGCTCACACAAAGACGCAAAGAGACACCCAAACGCCACCATCCCCTATTTCCATTGCCCATGAGGATGGAGAATAGGGGGTGGTCGGCGGCTATCACTGGCGGGTGGCTTCGTGGCATTTTCCGGTGCTTGACACGGCGGAGATGAATACTTCATTTGCTGAAAGGAGCAGAATCATGGCTGAAGAGAACGTCCGCACCGAGTTCGCGCAAGTGCGCGGGGAGATGCGCGAGAAGTCGGCGCAAGCCGATGCGAAATTAGCCGAGATGAACGGCCAGATGCGCGAGGGCTTTGCCCACGTCGATAAAGAAATTACGCAAGTGCGTGGCGAGATGGAGACCGGGTTTGCCGCGATCAACGGCAAGATGGACGCCGGATTCGCACGGGTGGATAAAGAAATTACGCAAGTGCGCGGAGAGATGGAGACCGGGTTTGCCGCGATCAACGGCAAGATGGACGCCGGATTCGCACGGGTGGATAAAGAAATTACGCAAGTGCGCGGAGAGATGGAGACCGGGTTTGCCGCGATCAACGGCAAGATGGACGCCGGATTCGCACGGGTGGATAAAGAAATTACGCAAGTGCGCGGAGAGATGCGAGAGGGCTTCGCGCAAGTGCGGAGCGATATGGAAAAATCGGTCAAGACCTTGCTGTATGCCATCCTCAGCACCGGCGGCGTGCTGGTCCTTGGCATGATCACCGCGCTCATCAAATTCTGGTTCACCACGCCATAGGCAGCCACCGTCTCAAAGTGAAGACAGGAAAATGACTCCTCAACCAACGGTCATCCGCTACAACGACTGGCGGCAGGTGGCTGTGGAACCGCTGGATACATTCACGCCCACCATGCCCGTCAGCGTGATCATCCCGTACTACCAAACGCCCGCCGAAACGCTAGCGCGAACCCTAGCCGCACTGGAAGGCCAGACCTACTCGAGGGAGTTGTTCGAGGTGATAATCGTAGATGACGGCTCGGAGCCGCCGCTGGAGCGACCTCGTTCGACGCCGCTGGACGTCAAAGTGGTTCGCCAGGAGCGTCGCGGATTCGGTGCTCCCAGGGCGCGAAACACAGGCGTGCGTGCGGCGGCCCACGATATTTTGCTCTTCCTCGACAGTGATATGATGGCCGAGGCGGGCTGGATGGCGGGGCACGCCCGGTGGCACCATGTCGTCTCCGACGCGCTGACCCAGGGATTCCATGCCTACGTGTCGGTCAACGGCATCAGTGCAGAGGCAATTCGGTGCCGGACGGGGTCGTTGAAGGAGCGGCTTTCGGACCGGCGGAGCGACCCGTCCTATATCGAAAGCCACATGATCAGAACTAACGATCTGACGTCGAGAGCCGACGACGTATTCAGGGTGGTGCAGAGCGGAAACCTTGGGATCAGCAGGACTTTCTTCGAGTTGACCGGCGGGTTTGACGAATCGTTCACCCACTGGGGGATGGAGGACACCGAGTTCGGCTACCGGACTTATACTCGTGGCGCGCTGCTGGTGCCGGTAAAAGACGCCTTCGCCTGGCACCAGGGCCGCTGGAAGGAAGAAAGAGACGCCAAAGACCGAAGTCTGCAACTCCAGCGCGGGAAGGCGACACATCTTATCGCACACCCTGGGTTCCGGAGTAAACAGCCCGGCCGCGTCTTCAAGGTGCCGCAGTACGTGGTGACGATAGATGCGGGGCATAGCCCGGACGACCAAGTCATCAGCACTGTCGTCAACATCTTGGCCGATCAGGAGCATGACTTGGTGGTGAGAGTCGAAACGCATGCGAGTAGCGATGCCGAGCTGATGGAACGGCTCCGGGACGAGTTCGGCGCGGAGCCGCGGGTGCACATCGCTCCTTCCCGTTCCGCCCTCGACGAATTTCCGGCGTCGCCGTTCCAAGTGACGCTTCCCGCCGCGGTGTTCGCCAGGGATTTGGTGCACCGGCTGCGAGTCAAGCTGGGGGACGCGGCCACCGCAACCTCGACTCTCCCTGACGGCAGCACAGTGTCAATCACCCTATCGTGGGTACTGCATCGGGCCCGCCGTACCGGGGGCTGCCCCGCCGACTTCGGCGAGGCGCGGACGATACCCGCCAAGGCGCTGAAGCCCAGGAGCGCCGGCCCAGTGGACTATCCCTCCCAATGGGACACCCTGCTTTGCTGGATGCGGGACATCCGCACCCCGGCGGGCGCTTGGTCATTCCTGAAGGGCTTGTACGTCGCGCTGCGGTGGCGCGCGGCCATCAAGCGGTAGGAGGCTTGGATGACTCCCAAACCAACATCCGTCCGCTACAACGACTGGCGGCAGGCGGCGGTGGAACCGCTGGATACGTTCACGCCCACCCTGCCGGTCAGCGTGATCATCCCCTACTACCAGACGCCCGCCGAGACGCTGACGAGAACCCTGGCCGCGCTGGAAACGCAGACTTACCCACGGGACCTGTTCGAGGTGGTGATTGTGGACGATGGGTCGGAGCCGCCGCTGTCCCGTCCCCGCTCGACGCCGCTGGACCTCAGGGTGGTGTGCCAAGAGCGCCGCGGATTCGGGCTGGCCCGGGCGCGAAACACCGGCGCCCGGGCGGCGGCCTACGGCATCCTGCTGTTTCTCGACAGCGATATGCTGGTCGAGGCGGACTGGATGGCGGCGCACGCCCGGTGGCACCATTTTGTCTCCGACTCCCTGACCCTGGGGCTGCATACCCGTGTGTCGATGGACGGCATTCATGCAGATACAATCCGGCGCTGGACAGGGTCGTTGGAAAAGCTGTTATCGGCCCAGCCAGCGGACCCGCCCTGGGTTGAAGACAACATGATCAGGACCAACCATCTTGATTCGAGAGGCGATGATCTGTTCCGGGCGATGTGCGGCGGAAACTTCGGAATTGGCAAGGACTTCTACTGGTCAACAGGCGGGCATGACGAATCGTTCGCGCGCTGGGGAGCGGAGGATACCGAGTTCTGCTACCGCGCTTTTACCCGCGGCGGGCTGCTGGTGCCGGCCCAAGACGCCCTGGCCTGGCACCAGGGCCGCTGGGACGAAGACCGAGCCGTCAAGGAGCAGAGTGAACAGCGCCAGCGCGGGAAAGTAGCCCATCTGATTGCCCACCCGGCATTCCGCGGCAACAGCCCCGGACGCATCTTCACGGTGCCGCAGTACGTGGTGACGATGGACACGGGAGACTGCCCGCCCGACCAAGTTGTCAGGGCCGTCGTGGACATCTTGGCCGACCGGGTGCATGACCTAGTGGTCAGAATCGAAATGCCCGCTGATGACGATGGGCCGCGGTTACAGTATCTCCGGGAGGTCTTGGAGCCGGACCCACGGGTGCGGTTGACTCCCGCCGGATCCGCCCTGGACGATTTTCCCGCGTCGCCCTTCCACGTGACGATTCCCGCCGGCGTCGGGTTCGCCAGGGGCTTGGTGCATCGTCTGCGGGCCCGGCTGGGAGACGCCGTTACCGCAATTTCCTCCCTACCAGACGGCAGCGCTGTATCGATCACGCGGGCGTGGGCGCTCCATCGGGCGCGCCGCGCCGGAGGAAGCCCCGCCGACTTCGGCGAGGCGCGAACAATACCCGCCGCTAAGCTGAAGCTCAAACCCACCAAGCCGGCGGCCGGTGCCGATTCGGGGAAGCCAATGGGCTATCCCACCAACTGGGATAGCCTGCTCAATAGGGCACGGGATACCCGCAGCCCCGGAGAAGCGTGGTCGCTCCTGAAGTGGCTGGCCGGCGTGGCCTGGAAGAGGGCGGCTGTCAAGCGGCGCGTGGCTTGGTGGCGCCTCCAGAGCTCGATGCAGAGCCGCTGGATACGGGCAAAAGCCCCACGGATGACAGATACTCCCGGCGAATCGGTTCCCGCCTTCGACCTGCGCGCCTACAACCCAATTGGATGGCAGCGCGACATCGGCAGCGAGGTGGCGGCGCTGGGGCCTATCGAGTGGCTGCCGCCCGGCGTAGAGGCCATCCGCACCGTTCACCGGCGCAATCTCCGCCGGCTTCGACGAGTCCACCACCTGGAAGACGCGCAGGCGTTCCACGCTGACGACGTCACGCGGGCCGGCGAACTGGCTCGCCTGGCCGCCGCCGGGGTGGTGGTGCACCTAGCGGATGGCGATGAACGGCTTCGGCGATTGCTGGGCGACGAACTTTACGGACTGATGACCACTGACATGAGAAGCATGGACGCTGGGGAGCGCGAGCAGCTGAGCATCAGGATGCGCCGCGCCGCTTTGCGTGACCATTCATCGTGGGCGCGCGCTCGGCGGCTTGCGCCAGAGAACCTGCCCTCGGTGTCTATCTTGCTGGTGACCAAGCGACCCCGATTTTTGGCGTGGGCACTTGACAGCGTTGCGAGACAGACATATTCTCGCCTGGAGTTGGTGCTGGCGCTGCACGGCGAGGGCTTCGCGGATGTCGAGCGGCGCGTCGCCGAATTGCCGCACCCTGTGAAGGTGTTGCAAGTACCCGAAAGCGAGCCACTGGGCGCCGCGCTCAACACGGCCGCGGAGGCATCAAGCGGGACGCTGCTGACCAAGATGGACGACGACGACGTGTACGGCGCCGACCATGTGTGGGACTTGGTGCTGGCGCGGGAGTACTCGGGCGCGCACCTGGTAGGCAAGTGGCTGGAGTTCGTCTATCTGGTCGCCCTGGACCGTACCATTCACAGGGTCAACGGAGGCAGTGAGCGCTACCAAACGTCGGCCCTGGCAGGGGGTACGCTGCTGATTTCCCGCAGCGACCTGGACCGGGCCGGCGGCTGGCGGAAGGAGCCGGGAGGTGTCGACACGGCGTTAGCCGAGGACATCCTTCGGGCCGGCGGGCGGCTTTACCGGACCCACGGCGCGGGCTTCATGCTGGTGCGCCACGGCCAACGCCACACTTGGGATATGTCGGACGACTTTTTCCTCGCGCAGGCCTACAGGGTCATCCCCGGCTGGAACCCGGCCTTGGCCGGGATCGAGGATTTGGCTCTGCCACACCCGGCCTTTGCCTACGACCCGCTTCCTGACCTCCGATAGCCCTGTAGGAGAACGCTTGCCCATGAAGACACCGGACAAAAAGGCGCTCACGCGAGTTCGTCTGCATCGGGTGGCCGGCCGCATTCACCGGCACCTGCAACAAGCATCGCGCAATATGAGGCGCACCGACCGCCGCATGGCGAAACACTACCTGGCGGAGGCTAGGTGCCCTAAGCTGCACCTTGGCTGCGGCGACCATCTGCTCGACGGCTGGATGAACTCAGACCTGCATCCCCGATCCGCCAACGTTCTGCGTTTGGACGCGGCACACCCATTTCCCTTCCCGGCCAACACCTTTGCCTACGCCTACAGCGAGCACATGATCGGGACCCTCTCCTTGCAGAGCGCGTCGGTCATGCTGAGCGAGTGTTTCCGCGTGTTGGCTCCGGGCGGCAAGGTGCGAATAACGACTCCTGACCTTGCCTTTCTGATTGATTTATACGGATCGCAGCGCTCCGCATTGCAAAAGCGATACGTCGAGTGGGCGAGTGCTGAACTGACCGGTAAGAGTAGCGCCTTTGTGATTAACCACTTCATTCGCGCGTGGGGGCATCAGTACGTTTACGACAAACCGACCTTGTGCCAGGCACTGGAGAGCGCCGGCTTCTCCAACGTAATGGTATGCGGTCTTAACGAGAGCGAATACGCTGCGCTTCGCAATCTAGCGAATACGGGGCGGCTGCCGGATGGTTTTCTTCAACTGGAATCTCTTACAATGGAAGGGAGCAAACTGCCGGGCGTCCAGCGGAAGGCTATCCCGTGAAAGGGCGTCGGGAGAGACCCGCGTGTTAAAACGCCGTCTAAAAAAAGCCGCCGCACTCGCTCCGGTGCTACTGCATCGTCGCGATGTCGCGGGAGACATCACAGGCGCATTGTTGCGCGGACAATTCGATACGGCGCGGGTCATGGCGCGGACGGCGGCACAGAAGCCCGACATCGGCGCCGAAAAGATTATCTCCCGGAAGTACCGTTACCTCTGGATATGCAATCCCAAGGTGGCGTCGCGGAGCATCATAGCTGCGCTGCGCAATGTCGATACCGACGCCGAGATTATCGACGGCAAGGGCGTCTCCGATATTTACGCGCGGTATCCGGAAGTGAAAGACTACTATAGCTTCGCCTTCATCCGGCATCCTTTCGACCGGGCGCTGTCGTTATACTCGGAAATTCATTTCTCCCCGGAGCGATACCAGGGAGCGCAGCGCCAGCACAAGAGGGAGAAGCGACAGGGCTTCTTCGACCGGTGCTATGGGCTGGCGGAGGCCGGCAATTTTGACGAGTATTGCCAGTGGCTGAACACGCCCTACGGCTCAGATGCGTGCGCCGATAGGCACTATATTTCTCAGCATCTTTTGATACTCGGCGATGACAGACGTTTGCCTGATTTCATCGGCCGCCTGGAAAACCTCAGCGAGGATTTGCAGCAGGTTGCCAGGCAAGTGAGTATGCCGGAGCCGAAGCTGCCGATGCTGAACACGATGGCGGGATGGCAGCCGCCAACGCCGGATGCGCTACAAACCGCCAGGTCGGCGATGCGCACTCACCTGACGGAACGGAACCGGGAGTTGCTGAGCACCCGGTATGCCGCCGACCTGGAGCTGGGCGGCTACTCGCCGGACTGGTGCGGCTGACGCCAATGTGGAGCGGGCACCTATGATTTCGGCGGTTATCCTCAACTGGGAAAGGCCGTACAATTTGCAGAACATCATTTTGCCTATCCTGGAAAAATGCCCGCTCATTGATGAGATTATCATCTCCCACGGCAAACGGGACACGGTATTCGACTACGAAAGCAGCCATTGCCGCATCGTTCATCGGCGTGACTATGGCGATAACAACCGCAAATATGGCCTGGGCCTCCGTTTTCTGTCGTGTGAAGATGTCCGCAACGATGTCATACTGTCGCTGGACGATGACATCGTCATTCCTGAATCGAGCCTGTCAGCACTGTGCGATGGATTCGCGCGGGACCCGGACGTTCTCCACAGCCTTTACGGGCGCAACCCCGACAAGAAACTGCGTTATTGCTACATGCGCTTCGGCGAGGTCACCTACGCGGTGACGTCCACTATGTTACTGCCGAAACGGATGGCAGGCCTCTTTTTCGAGTATGCGCCGTTGGCGGACGGACTGGCGAAAGAGAAGCACTGGCCGTTCTGGGGTGTCGAGGACTTGTTCCTATCACTGATCGCAATTAAGACTAACCGGCGCCTGAACCGTGCCTACCCACTGCCGCGCGTCGAGTTACGAACCCGCGGCGAGGGAGCGCCGCCGGCGATTTCCGATTCTCCCACGCACCTGTCAGACCGCAGCCTGTTTTCGCAGCTCGCCATTCCAGCGTTGCAGGTCGGCGACTTGGTCAAGGTGTCCCCCGGATTCCCAACCCAGGACCCGGGTCAAGATGTCGCTGGACAGACTGGTGAGACGGCTGCCGTGACCACGCCGGACAACAGGCGGTGATGCGTATGGGCCACTTGGGTTGCCTGAAAGTTCGGCCTACTTGGGAGATGCTCTATCGCAGCGGCCTCTCCGCTGCCATCGGCCGCCGTTACGCCGGCATCGGTTCCATTTTTATGTTCCACCACGTTGTACCGGACGTCTCGACTCATCTGAATGGAGACCTGTATATCAGAACCGGATTTCTGGACGCTTGGCTGACCTCGATATACAAGTCCGGCGTGGCGGTGATTTCCATGAACGACGCCGTCGAGCGTATCCAGGATCCGGGCCGTCATCCAGCCCGACCGCGCTTTGTAGTCATCACCTTCGACGACGGATACGCCGACAATCTCATATATGCCCTCCCAGTGTTGGAGCGATTCGAGGCGCCGTTTACTTTATACGTCACAACGGACATGGTAGAGGGCAGCGGCTACCTGTGGTGGCTTGGAGTGGAGCGTTTGCTGCTGCTGAACGATGCGGTGGACGTGCCGCCCATGGCAAAACGGTTCACCACCGCGTCACTCAAAGAGAAGGCTGCTGCCCTTGCGTCCGTGACCGCTTGGCGGAGCTCGGGAAGCTGCCCTCGCCGGGAAAGCCGGTTTCAATACTGCAGTAACGACCCGGTCCGGATGTCTGTTCCCGGAACATCGGGACAACCTCCTGTTTCTGCCGCGCCATACGGCCGAGGGTTCCAGAATGTGGCTGAGTTTTACGCACGCCCAACGGCATGGTGCGAGACGTTTCATCGAGAGCCGCGGCGGCAGCCCGGTGGTCACGCTTTGATTCACGATTGCGCTTCACCTGAACTTCCTTCTACGCGGCTTGTTTAGCTGAAGGAGATTATCCTGTGAAATCCATGCGTGAAAATACGGTCGGCCTCTCTAACCCTCAAATACCACGACCAGCAAATTCCGGCTCCGAGACATCCGGATGCGGCAGCGATTTTCCCAGAACGATATGGATGCTCTGGCACCAGGGCTGGGAAAACGCGCCGGAACTGGTGAAGCGCTGTCTGCGCTCCTGGCAGTACCACAATCCCGGCTGGACCATCCGCGCCCTGGATGCGGAAAACCTGCCCGCCTACGTTGACCTGAGCGACTTTTCTTCGGCGCCAGATGAGGACTTCACGTTACAGGCATGGTCCGACATCGTTCGTATCGAGCTACTGCACAAGTATGGCGGCGTCCGCTGGACGAATGGCTATTCGACCATCTGGACAGCGGGTTTTTTGGCTTTGGCTTCCCTGTTTTTCCTCTTTGCGGCTTCTTGGCGGCGGCGCCCGGTAACCGCGCGGTGGGTATCTGGTGGCGCGAAACGCGCTCCTACTGGATAGGCTGCCCACCGAGGCTGCGCGAATCGCTGCGGAATCGGCCCCCTATCGGTTGGCTGGTAGAACGCGCGGACACGCCGGCGAGGATGGTGGGGGATGGGGTGTTTACCCCCCATGCGATTCATTGGCCACCGCTCGTCCTCGGGAAATGGATCAGGCGGCACCCTGGAATCTATTTCTCCTATCTGTTCAGAAACGTCATCAAATACGCTCCATATGGCTGGCTGTTCATCCTCTTCAAGCACTGCTGCACCGAATACCCGGACGTCCAGCGAATTTGGGACGCTACGCCCAAAATGCGTGATGAAACTAGCCGAATGCGCCTGCTACACAACCATGGCGCACCCTTGTCCGACGGCTCGCGACGGGCGGTAGACGAGCGGCTCGCGCCGGTTTACTTTTTGTACTGGCGGATGGACTTGGCGAAAGCTGGCCCCGGGACCTTCTTGGACTATCTGTTCTCGACGGTTCCCAACGGTGATTGTAGCGACGCGGCGGAACCGGTGCCGAGGCGCCGCGCCAGCTTGCAACCGGTACCCGGATTTGGCTCGTGCCCACAAGGATCAGGCTTGGAATGATCGACACATCAAAACGCCGTCTGAAGCAAGGTGCTACCCTCGTTTCGGTATTGCCTCATCACCCCGGCGTTGCCGGAGATATCGCGGGCGCGTTGCTGCGCGGGCAATTCGAGACTGCCCGGCACATGGCGCGGACGGTGGCCCGGACGCCCGACATCCGAGCGGAAAAGATCATCTCCCGTAAGCACCGCTATCTCTGGGTATGCAACCCCAAGGTGGGATCGCGGAGCATCATAGCCGCGCTGAGTAGCGGGGACCCCGACGCCGAAATCATCAAGAACAAAAGCGTGTCCGAAATTTATGCGCTGTATCCCGAGGTTAGGGATTACTTCAGCTTCGCCTTCATCAGGCATCCCTTCGACCGGGCGCTCTCGTTATACTCGGAAATTCATTTATCCCCCGAGAGCTATCAGGGAGCGCAGCGCCAGCACAAAAGGGAGAAACGGCAGACATTCTTCGACTCGTGCTATGGGCTGGCGGAGGCCAGCAGTTTCGACGCTTACTGCCGGTGGCTGAACACTCCATTCGGATCGGATACCTGCGCCGATAGGCATTTTCTATCCCAGCATCTCCAGATGCGCCGCGACGATGGACGCCTGCCCGATTTCATCGGCCGCTTGGAGAACGTTGACCAGGACATGAAGCGGGTTGCCATGAAGGTGGGCATGCCGCCGCCGGAACTGCCGATGCTGAACACGATGGCCGGATGGCAGCCGACGCCGCCCGACACGCTGGAAGTCGCTAGGTCGGAGATGCGCGCTCACCTGACGGAACGGAACCGGGCGTTGTTGAGTACCCGGTATGCCGCCGACCTGGAGCTGGGCGGCTACCCGCCGAACTGAAGGTATGATTCACAAGTCCCCCTCTCCCATCAATGAAGGAAAACTAAAGGAATGTGTATGGCAACGACGGCGCGGGTCTCCGGCGCTTTAGAAGGAAGCCGCAGAAAACAGATACTGGTGACCGGAGGGGCGGGATTCCTCGGCTCTCATCTGTGCGACAGGCTGCTCGCGGAGAACAACCATGTCCTCTGTGCCGATAATTACTACACCGGGTCTCGGGACAACATCGCCGCCGCGTTGTCCAGCCCGAATTTCGAGACCATCAGGCACGACATAACGTTTCCACTCTATGTCGAGGTGGACTACATCTACAACTTAGCCTGTCCGGCTTCGCCGGTTCACTACCAGTTCGACCCGGTGCAGACTACCAAGGTCAACGTACACGGAGCGATCAATATGTTGGGGCTCGCGAAGCGGCTGCGAGCGCCCATTCTCCAAGCATCCACCAGCGAGGTGTACGGCGACCCCAACGTTCATCCACAAACCGAGGACTATTGGGGCAACGTCAACCCGCTGGGACCGCGCGCCTGCTACGACGAGGGCAAGCGCTGCGCCGAAACGTTGTTCTTCGATTACCGTCGCCAGCACAATCTGCAGATCAAGGTGGCGCGCATCTTCAATACCTACGGGCCGCGCATGGCCGCCGGCGATGGCCGCGTCGTGTCAACGTTCGTGGTGAATGCGCTTCGCGATGAGCCGCTTGCCATCCACGGAGACGGCGAGCAAACGCGCTCTTTCTGCTATGTCACCGACCTTATAGACGGCTTGGTGAGGTTGATGAACACGCCCAACGAAGTTACAGGACCTATCAACCTCGGCAATACCGAGGAAGTTACCATCCAGGAACTTGCGGAAACGGTGATTCGCCTGTCGGGGTCCAAATCGAAAGTCGTTCACGTTGAGCCGCTGAAAGACGATCCACGCCAGCGGCGACCCGACATCACGAAGGCCGAAAACACCCTTGGCTGGAAGCCGGCCACGCCGCTTGAGACCGGACTCCACAAGACCATAGACTATTTCGAGAATATGCTGAAGGCGGGTGTGCTGAGAGACGGGAAGCTAACCAGAGAGGAAGGATGACACCCAGCCCCACGACCGTTCAGTACAACGACTGGCGGCAGGTAGCGGTAGAGTCGCTCGACACGTTTATGCCCACCATGCCTGTCAGTGTAATCATCCCGGCCTACCAGACACCCGCCGAGATGCTGGCAATGCTCTTAGCGTCCCTGGAAGGCCAGACCTATCCGCGTGATATGTTTGAAGTGATAATCGTGGACGACGGGTCGGACCCGCGGCTTAAGAAGCCATGCTCGACTCCCCTCGACGTCAGGGTGGTGCGCCAGGAGCGACGCGGCTTTGGGCTTTCCCGGGCGCGCAACGCAGGGGCGCGGGCGGCCGCTCACGACATTCTACTCTTTCTCGACGCCGATATGCTGGTCGAGGTGGGCTGGATGGCGGCGCACGCCCGCTGGCACCACGTCGTCTCTGACGCCCTGACCTTGGGCGCCCGCAGCTATGTGAGTATGGACGGCATAGACGCGGAGACGATCCGGCGCAGACCAGGGACGTTGGAGGATCTGTTTTCGGACCATCCGGTAACCCCTTCTTGGACTGAGAGTTACATGGATAGGACCAACGATCTGACGTCGAGGACTGACGACCCGTTCAGCATAATGATCGGGGGTAACTTTGGAATTAGCAAGGATTTCTTCCAGTCTGTGGGCGGGAATGACGAGTCGTTCACTCGCTGGGGCTTAGGGCTTGAGGACACCGAACTCTGCTACCGCGCTTATACATACGGCGGGCTGCTGGTGCCGGTCCGGGATGCTCTCGCCTGGCACCAGGGCAGTTGGGAGGAGGGTAGAGATTCCAGGCGAAGAGTTCGTCGAATTATACGCGGGAAAGCGTCTCACCTGATTGCCCACCATAGCTTCCGCAAAAGAAGGCCCGGTCGAATCTTCACAGTGCCCTACTTCGTGGTAACCATAGATGCGGGACATCACTCAGCCTATCAAATCATCAATGCCGCGGGAAACATCCTGGCTGATAGTGTGCATGACCTGGTGGTGAGAATCGAAATGCGCGAGAGCAACGATGATGAGCGGCTGGCGTGGCTCCAAGACGAGTTCGGTTCAGACCCGCGCGTGCATATCGCCACCGGTGGGGACGCCCTCGACGAGTTTCCCGCGTCGCCGTTCCATATTACGCTCCCCGCCGGTGTGTTCGCCAAGAACCTAGTGCATCGGCTGCGCGTGAAGCTTGGAGATGCGGTCAGAGCCACAGCCCCCCCCCACAGCCCCCCCCGACGGTGGCATAGTGTCCATCACTCGGGCATGGGCGCTCCACCGCTCGCGCCGTACTGGGAAAGACCCCGCCGACTTTGGCGAGTCGCGGACGATATCCGTCAAGTCCCTGAAGCTCAAGAGCGCGGGGCCGCGGAACGACGGGGATCCCGTCGTTGCAACGGTGACGCCCGGCTACCCCAACAAATGGGACCGCTTGTTCGACCGGATGCGAGCAATCCACAACCCCGCAGGCGCTTGGTCGTTCCTGAAGTGGCTGGCAGGCTCCCTTCTCCGACGTGTGGACAACCGGCTTGGTCGTAAAGGGCTATCATGATCATATCGCACAAACACAAGTACATATTCGTGTGTCCACGCAAGGTCGCCAGCACCAGCGTGCGGATTTCGATTCGCGCTGGCCGCCTCGCTTGGGCTGGCCCTCATCGCCTACGCCGTCATTGCCGTCCTTGCCTTTACCGCCTGACACCTGTTGAACGTCGGACAGGAAGTCAGAGACGTTTTGCTTCTGTACGGCGCTGCCGGCGTCTTGACGGCTTTGAACAGCGAGTCGCTGGCGGCGTTGCGGCTGGCCGACCGGGTGCAACTCCACCTGCTGGTCACCGTTGCCAGCCGGGTGGTCAGAGCCGGTCTGCTGGCGTGGGTATGGTGGGCGGGAGGCGGGCTGACGGAAGTAGTCCTGACGCATATTGCCGCATCCGCGGTGAACGGGCTGGGGATGTTCGCCTCCGCCGCGCTGTCCGCGCCGCTGGCCGGTCTGGCGGGCTTCCTGCGCTCGGCCTCGGTCAAAGTCCCGCCACCTGGGCCAGCCGATCCACCTGGTGGCGATCGAGTTCAGCAGGGAGACGCGCAACCTAGTGGCCTTCGAGACAGCGGGCGCGTTACGCTGGCGACGCTTCAATGCGGACGGGCACCAACGATCTTGCTTCGTCCCCAAGGCCCTTGTTTGATGCACCCGGGCGAAACGCATTGACTGGCGATGTCAGGTGGCCAGGCTTTGATTCACGATCAAGGTAGGTATGAGCACGGATGGCGTCCAAGAATCGAGTAAAGTCCCTGATTGCGCGGGCGGTTCCGACTTCGGAGCGGCGCGTGGCGCGGCAGACTTTTTGGATGGGTGCCGCGCTGGTGGTCGAACTGTTGAGCGGACTGGCAACGCTATCCTTGTCTGCCCGGATTCTCGGCGTGGAGGGATTGGGCATCCTCGCTATCATCGCCGCCTTTTGCGGTCTCGTCTATGGATTTGCCGCGATGCCGAGCGGCGATGTCGTTACAACCTTCGCAACGCGAGCCGTGATCGAGGGACGGTTGGAGGAGGGGGCGCGCGTATTTCGATTCGCGCTGGCCGCCTCCCTGGGACTGGCACTCATTGCCTACCTCGTCATTGCCGTCCTCACCCTCACCGCCGCCGGCCTACTGAAGATCGACCAGGAACATAAAAACCTGATGCTCCTGTACGGCACTATCGGCGTTTTGACGGCCACACACAGAGAGTCGCTGGCGGTGCTGCGAATGGCTGACCGCGTGCAGCTTTACCTGCTGGTTACTGTTGCAAGCCGGTTGGTTGGCGTTGGGCTGCTTGCGGTAGTGTGGCTGATGGAGGGCGGGCTGACCGAAGTCGTCCTGGCGTATGTTGCCGCGGCTGCGGTGAACGGGTTGGGGATATTCGCCGCGGCCGCGGTTTCCGCGCCGCTGGCGGGCTTGACCGGCCTCCTGCGTTCCGCGTTGCTCAAAATCCCCCCGGACGTGGTGCGATTCTACACCGCAGCGTTCTGGGGGTTGAAAATAGCTACACTGGTTGACAACATAGACGTCATACTGCTGGCGCGGTTCACCGGAGCAGCAGATGTGGGGCTATACCGCACCGCGCGAAGGATTGTGGACATGGCAAGAAGCCCAATCGGGCTAATGCCCAATGTGGTGAAACCTGAATACAGCAGGCAATGGTACTCGGGGCAAGGGGCGGAGTTGCGCCGCACCGCGCTCAGCATGACCATCTTAGCAACCGCGTTAGCCGTTGCAGGATTCGGGCTGCTTGCTGTCTTTCGCGAACCCATAATCCGGTTCTTCCTCGGAGACGCGTTCTTGGGTGCGGCCCCACTGCTGCTGATTTTGCTTCTGGGTGCCCTTTCCTCCGCTGCCGCATTCAGAATGCTGCCGTTGGCGACGGGGCGCATCTGGCCGTCCCTGTTGTCAAGTATAGCGGTACTGGTGGTTTTCTTTGCCGCCATGACGTGGCTGGTACCTGAATACGGCGCGACAGGAGCGGCCTGGGCCAGAACATTGTCCGCCTTGGTCGGCTTACTCGTCATTACCCCGTTTGCCATCTCTATACTGCGTCAGAGTTACCGGCTGCGTCGACCGAAGCACCAGGGGGAGGCTGAGTAACCACGTCTCCCGTCTCCACATCTCCATCTGAACGCAAGTTCAAGTTGCCTTGGGCGAGTTCAATCGCAACTCTGGAACCGCCGCCATTGAGTTGACCCGAAACGACCTGTGAGGTGCGCGAGGTGCCGGTAATTGACAGGGGCAGATCGGTTTGGAGATGCCCGCGCCCCACATAACCGTGTACATCAACCGCCGAGCCATTCGGAATGGTGAGTTCAACTGCGCCGTATTTGTTTTGGATCGCGTAATCATCGCCGATGGGTTTGCGTGGGCGCACGGCGATGCTACCGCCGCGACTTTGTATCATCACGCCCGCTTCGGGATTTTCAATTTCGACAGTCCCTTGGTCCGCGCGCACGCTGATCTGCCCTGCGATGTTTTCAAGGTGCGTCGCGCTGCGACTGTTTTCCACTGTCGCGTCGCTTCCCACATTGCGAAGCGCGACCCTGCCGCCCTTGTTTTTTGCAACCGCACGTCCGCCAACGCGATCGGCTTCGATTGAGCCGTGCTTGTTTTCCGCCATAAAATGGCCGCCAATTTCGCGCATGCGAATGGGCTCATGTTTTGTTGTGACTTGGGCATTGCCACCCGTGCGATCCACTTCAATCGCACCATGCCCTGATTTCACCGCGAGATGGCCGCCAATTTCGCGGATAGCGACGGGGCCATGGCGCGCGTCTATGGCGGTATTGCCACCAATGTGATCGATATTAAGCCCGCCGTGATGCGTGCGGATTTCCGCATTGCGCCCAATGTTTTGGCAGACGAAATCGCCGTGATGCGCGTGTACTGTAGCCGAACCGGATACGGCATCGATGTTAATATTGCTGTGGTGTGTGTCAATGGACAAGTCAGAATCCACCCGCTGAACCGCGATGTCGCCGTGGTGCTGCCTGATCCGCACATTGCCCGACGCGCCTTCAAAGATCGTTTTGCCGTGGTGATTGTCGAGGGTTGCGGCACCCTTGATTTCGGGAAGGGTGATATTTCCATGCCGAGCCCGCACATCGAGATCGACTTGTTGCGGATGACGCAACTTGAAGTCAATGCGTACCGATCTGACGGGATCGTCTTTTTCCCGTGTGGGCACACGGGGTCGTATTTTCACAACGCCGGATTCTCGCCGTATTTGAATATCAATTTGTTCGGCAAACGCGTTCACGGCTGCGTCGTCGGTTCCCCAAACCGCGAGGGTCGCATTGACCTGAACTTCATCGCGATCCCAAATTTCCGAAGCGATGTGGCCCTTTGGCGTGCTTATGGACAGGCGATCTGATGCCTGAATCGGCGTTGTTTCAACGAGTTGGCGAACAGCTTTTTCGAGATGCTGTCTATCGCTCTTTTCCGTCCAATCTGAAAAGACATCGGACGCCGTTTGCACGGCGTCTTGGATGATCTTGCCCACGTCGGGAATCGCGCGCGTGGCCTCGCGCACCGCGAATTTGACCCTGGGCATGGACGCGCGCAGGGTTTCTCGCGCCTCGCGGATGCGTTCTTGCACTTCATCCTGAATATCCGTGCCAACACGGCGATTGCGTTGCCGCCTTCGCCATCTCTGATGTTGAGCGTCTTCTTCCGCGGTATCGCCGAGTGCTTCGAGCAATTTCATGGCATCTTCCGCTGTTATTTTTCCATCTTGAAGCATTTCGAGGATCTTCATGCGTTCTTCTTTCACGATATTCTCCTTTCCTTATTTAAAAGGGTCGAAAAAATAAAGCCCACTATTTTTGTGGTCAGCAATCAGCCCCCTGTTTCCATCCCTACGTCATCCTTCTCAGTTTTTCCGCCGCATCCTCTGCTGTCATCTCACCGGCTTCGAGACGGTTGAGGATATCTTGCCGAGACACGGCTTGCATGTCCTCTAATTCCGGATGAACCCCTGTCACAAAACCGAGTTCTGCAATCACATCATCGAGGCGATTGCGAATGGTGCTGTAAGGCACGCGGAGTTCGCGTTCCATCTCTTTGATGTTCCCGCGCAACCGGACAAATGTTTCGACAAAGGCCAAGCTTTCGGGCGTCAGACGGTTAAAAATTGTCGGCTGAAATTGCCCAATGACTTCACATTCACACCGAGTACAGCAAATACGGGTGACGATCACGGCATTCTGACAAGCAGGACATTTCTCAAGAATTTTACGCATTTTGTTCCTTTTTTTAATTTTAGACCGTGTTTGAAATAAAATGTTTCACAAAAAAAAAGAAAATTTTAACTTTTCATGCAATTTATTTGTTTTCACAACCAACCTTCTCATTTGACTTTTTGGAAAATTTGTTTCATTGTTATGTCTGGCAAACCGCAGGCCAAGGCGCGCCAAAGATCCGCGCGCTCAGGGTCAAAGGCCCACCTGAATATATGGCGTCTCACCACATAACAAGGTGCCCAAATGATACGCTTATTGATCGTCCTCATCGCCTGGATCGGGCTGAGTACCCCAGCATCTGCTCGCGTTGACCTCAGCTACTACCTGTCCAAGAGCGCAACCTATAATCCCGATATTCCCGCGCCCGAAGCTTTCTTTGGATTTCAAATCGGCGACTGGCACCTAAGACACGATCTCATCGTCAACTACATGCACGCCTTGGCTCGACACTCCGATCGCATTGCCCTCACACAATACGCCCAAACACACCAGCAACGTCCCCTTCTGGTGCTCATGATCACATCGCAGGAAAACCATCAGAACCTCGCAACCATCCAGACACAACACCAGCAACTCACAAATCCGGACCAGTCGCTCGCGCTCGACATCCATGCCATGCCCGTGGTCGTGTACATGGGATATAGCATCCACGGCAATGAATCAAGCGGGGGCAATGCGGCCCCAGTCGTCGCCTATCACCTGGCAGCAGCACAGGGGGCTGCCATAGACAGCCTGCTCGCCAACGCGGTCATCTTGATCGACCCCGTATCCAACCCCGATGGCTTCAGTCGCTTTGCCCACTGGGCAAATACCCACCGGAGCAAACACCTCATTGCCGATCCCGAACACCGGGAGCACCGCGAGGCCTGGCCGGGGGGGCGCACCAACCACTACTGGTTTGACCTCAACCGCGACTGGCTGTTTCTCCAGCAACCCGAAAGCCGGGGGCGGCTCGAAATATTTCACGCGTGGAAACCCAATGTACTCACCGATCACCATGAAATGAGCACCAATTCCACTTACTTTTTTCAACCGGGCATTCCCGCGCGCAACAACCCGCTCACCCCGCCGCGCACATATCAACTCACGGCTGCAATCGCCCAACACCTCGCCAGCGCGTTCGATGAAATCGGCATTTTGTATTACACGAGGGAGTTTTACGACGACTTTTATATCGGCAAGGGATCGACCTATCCCGATCTCAATGGCGGCGTGGGCATGCTGTTTGAACAGGCCAGCGCGCGCGGCCTCGTGCAAGACAGTGTTCACGGGCCGATCTCTTTTCCCTTTGCCATAAGCAATCAGGTCAGAACCTCCCTGGCAACGCTCAAAGCCGTCCGTGAACTGCGTGCCGAACTCCTGTCCCACCAGCGCGACTTTTATATCTCCGCGCGTCAAGAAGCCCAACGCGCCGCCATCAAAGCTTACGTTTTTGGCGATCCGGGGGATCCCGCGCGCACCCATCATTTTCTCGACTTACTCCAGCGGCATCACATACAGATTCACGAGCTCGCACGTCCCATTCGCGCGGGCAACCGGACTTTCACGCCCGGCTCGGCCTATATCATTCCGACCGCGCAGCCCCAATACCGATTGCTCACCGGCATGTTTGAACGCCGCACGACTTTTACAGACAGCTTATTTTTCGATGTCTCAGCCTGGACATTGCCCCTGGCATTTAATATGCCCATGGCCGAACTCAAATCGTCATCCCAGGAATTTATCGGCAACCCGTTGCCGCGCTCTGCCTTTCCGCGGGGGCGCCTGTCTGAAGTGCCCACGCCCTATGCTTACCTTTTTGAATGGAGAGGTCACTACGCGCCTCGCGCCCTGTATCGTCTGCAAAAAGCCGGTATCAGAGCCAAAGTTGCCTCGCGGCAGTTTCGCATACGCACCCCTTCCGTGGCAGACTCGGCAGAGGTGCGCGCGTTTGACTACGGCACCATGCTCATCCCCATGGGCATTCAAAAAAATGATCCGCAAGCGATCCGCGCCCTTATGCAAACAATCGCACGTGAAGACGCCCTCGATGTATTTGCCGTCTCCACCGGGCAGACCGACAGCGGCATTGATCTGGGCAGCCCGGGTTTTGTCCCGCTCGAAATGCCTCAAATAGCCCTTTTAATTGGCAATAGCACCAATGCTCACAACGCCGGTGAAGTGTGGCACCTGTTAGACCAGCACTATGATATGCCCGTCAGCCTCATAGATGTCCGCCATGTGCGCGAGATAGACCTCAATCGCTATAATACAGTGATTGCAGCAGGTGGATATTATGGCGACCTCGACTCTGCGGGCATTGATGCCCTCAAACAGTGGCTGCGCCAGGGCAATACCCTCATAGCCCTCAACAGTGCGGTTCGCTGGGCCATCAATTGCGAACTCGCCCATGCCCAACTCGTCGCCCGAGATCGAGAAAACTATACCGACCGCAAAGCCTATATCGACGCACCGAGCGATCAGGGCGCGCACATGATTGGCGGCGCCATCTTTCAGGTTCAACTCGACCACACCCATCCCCTCGCTTATGGGTATGGCGACAATAGCCTGCCAGTCTTTCGGCGTGGCACCTTTTTTCTCGAACCCGCAACAAGCCCTTATGCCACCCCCTTGCAGTACACCAGACAACCCTTGCTCGCAGGTTATATTTCTCAACGCAATCGCAATTATATCGCGGAATCTGCATCCGTGCTCGTCTGCAAACAGGGCCGTGGCCGCGTTATCCTCATGCTCGACAACCCCAACTTTCGCGCGTATTGGTACGGCACGCAAAAACTCTTTGCCAATGCCCTCTTTTTTTCCTCCACCATCCGCCAGAACACGTTGCGCGAAGAATAGGCGACAAAGCGCATATCCTCTCAGCATGCCGCGCAAAAGCCCTGGTTCAATTTAGAATCAGGGCTTTTGTGTGGGGATGGGATTTGAACCACGCCGAAATATTTTACTGTCCGATATGGTGGCGCGTGGCGTCTTTGGGCACGGGCAAATCAAAGTCTTTGTCGGATAGACCCGCGTTGATGGTGCGCGATTGGACCTGGATGAGAATGACATCCTCACCCTGCTGGATCTCAATGCGCCGGGGCAGGGCAAAGCCGTTTTCACTGCGATAGTTGGACAGGCGGCGCGCGGATACGAGTTGCCCATTCGCGTTATAGACTTTTTCTTCCCGCAAAAGACCCGTGCGGGCTTCGATCCAAACGCGGCGCACATAGCTGGCATGGTGCAATTCGAGGAAGATATATTCTCGGCCGGGTTTAAAGCGCGTCGCGTAAGGCGCGTCTCGAGGGGAGAGACTGGGCAGGCCGAGGAGCGCGCGATCATACGCGTAGTAAGACAGATCAACGCCCGTGAGTGTATAGAGCACGTCTTCGGGATGGCCTGCGAGATAGTGGTTCTCGCGGGGCAGGTAAACACAGAGGGTATCGTTTTGGGCACGCGCGGCCATGACCACCGTGCCCAAGCTGCCGACGACGAGTTTGAGGTCCGAAGGCGACCGGTGGCGCACGAGCGCGTAAGCCCTGCGTTCGCGCACTCCATCAATGGTGAGGTCAATGGCGGCGCGCATGGCCTGATCGCGCAGGCTGTCGTAGCGGGTGGCGGTGAGATGGAGCAATTCCATTGCAGACGCAATGGGCGGCAAGACGGGAAGATCGGGGCGATGCGCGACGCAGCCGCTGATCGCAAACGCGAGAACGAGCGATAAAACGCCAAAGGTACAACGCGCGCTGCTTACAACGCAGCGCAAAAAGTAAAAGGCCCTTTGCTGCAACCCCGGGTGGCAAAGGGCCCTGTTCAGGTGCTCGGCAATAAAAATCATCATGGGGCGTTTGAAGAATTGGAGAGGGTTTCGACTTTTTCCTGTAGGGTGCGGTTGTCGGGATCAAATTCGAGCGCGCGTTCATAGTGGCGGCTCGCGCGGGCGAGGTCGCCCATTTTTTTTGCCGCGTCGCCCGCGTGCTCGTGAATGACCGCGAGGTTTTCTCGCAAGCCCTTCGCGGCGGGGGAAGTGGCATCGACTTGACGCAGGGCGTCTTCTTCGACAGCGAGTGCCCGATCGAGCCAGCGCATGGCATTGTCGTACTGTTTGAGTTGGTAATAGACCCAGCCGAGGCTGTCGAGATAGGCGCCATTTTCAGGGTCAATTTTCAGGGCGCGTTCAATCAATTTTTTGGCTTCGGTGAGGCGTTCACCGCGCTCGGCGAGCATATAACCCAAATAGTTGCTGGCCTCGGCGTGATCTTGGTTGAGTGCCAACAGGCGTTGAAATACCTCGACCGCGCGATCGTACTGTCCCGCGCGCTCAAGGCTGCGCGCCAAATCAAAAAGCACATGCGCGAGAAATTCGGGATTGTCTTCGACCGCGTCAACGAGGGGCTCGAGCAGGGGAATGGCTTTTTCCCATGCGCGCTCAAAAAGATATGTGCGGGCGAGGTCGTAGCGAAACCCCGTGTGTTCCGGCACGGTATCAACCACCTGTCGATAGACAGCACGCGCCTTGGCAATCTCGTTTTGGCGCATATAAATCCGAGCGAGGTCAGACGCGATTTGCTCGTAATACTCGTTTTGGGGGCGCGTGACCCGATGGAGTTTTTCCAAGGTCTGTCGCGCGCTTGCCCAGTTTTCTTCGGCTCTATACGAATGGGCAATGCCGAGGTGATATTCGGTTTTTCCCCCCTGTAAGTTGGCAAGGCGATAGATTTTGCGCGCGGCTGCCGGGCGGTTGGTCTCGAGCAGCAAGCGGGCTTTTGTGCCCAGCAGGGTTTGGTTTTCGGGATCGGTTTGCAACTGGTGATCGAGAACGCGCTCGACGATGTTGACAAATTGCATTTTCTTTTCGTGTTCGTAGCGATCGCCCACCATTTTGATGAGAATATTGCCCAACTGGTTGATCAAGCGGGGGTCGCCCGGCATTTCTTCAAGCAGGCGATTGAGATGGTGCGCGCGGCTGTAAATATGCACCAATTGACCCCAAACAGGGGCTGTTTGCGTGGTGAGGCTATAATCCGCCCGCGCGATGACCTCTCGGAAATTTTGTTCGGCAGCCAATGTATCCGCCCGATGGAGATGCGTGATGCCCAGCTTAAAATAGAGGTTGGTGTTGTCGGGGTCGCTTTCGAGGATTTTGCGATAGATGTGCGCGGCTTTGTCAAAGGCACGCTGTCGGGTGTAGTTTTCCGCGGCAAAGAGCATTTCGCGCGCGCCCCGATCGGGAATGGCAACGATGCTGTCGAGCACGGCGATGGCTTTGGCGCGCTGCCCTCGGGTGCTGTAAATTTGGAGCAGTTGATGATATGCACTCAGGTCTCTTGGTCTGAGGCGCGCAATGGCGTTTAACTGCTCAACGGCTATAGTGGTATCGCGCGGGCCTCGGCTGACCGCGTGATAATAGAGCCAGCGGTTTTGCACATTTTCAGGAGCGAGGCGAACCGCGCGGCGAGCGGGTTGCACGGCGTCCTGAAACCGCTGCACAGCATTGAGGTTGCGCGCCAGCGCGCCGTAGAGCGTCGCAGAGGTCGAGTCGTATCGCACAGCGGCCTTGAGTTCGTCAATGGCTAGATCGCGTTGACCCTCGGCTTCTGCAAACCGCGCCCGCAAAAAGTGCGTGACTGCCTTGGGTTTGGGAGGTGATTTTTTCGCAACCGCGCGCAGGACAATTTGCGGTTGCTGGGTTGTCCCACAACTGACGAGTGCGATGAGCAACAAAATGGCTGTGTAACGCATGGTATATCAATCCTTGGGGGGGCGAACTTTTGATTTGGGTTTTTTGAACTCCCACATGAGTTCGCAGCGGCCAAAATCGGTTTCGTGAGACTGCACGATGAGTTTCACGTACTCGATGTGGTCTGCAACCACAGGCGTTCCCATCACGCTTCGCGCCGGGAAATAGAGTAACAGCAATTTTTCATTGCCCAAGTACGTCACATCCATCGGCAGTTCTGCAAAATAGCGCATTTTTTCACCGGGCATATAAGTGGGCGAAATATACGTGCCAAATACATCGGTAACTTCAATTTCTCTGCCCGGCACAAAAACTTTGAGGGCTTCGAGCGGATAAAATGCCCGTTCTTCAATTTGATTGGGTTCATACCCAGTTTCTTCGCTGTCTTCGAGATAGATTGTCCAGCGGCCGAGATCGAGAAACGCCTTGTCGTAGATCGTATTGAATTTTAAGCGGATTTGAATATCGCTGTCAAGTCGGTTTTGACGGACATACTCGTCCCACGTGTGGGCAGAAATGCTGTCGGGACCGTAGTGGGTTTGCAGCATGTCAAATTCTGAACGCGCCAAATCGGGCACGTACAGCGTGGCTGAAATGAGCAGTGGGGAACGCACGACGCGATAGCGTTCGGAAACCGACACGTCGCGGGTTTGCAAATCCGGGTGCGCGGCAATGCTCGGCGCCTGTTGCAAATTGTCTATGGGACGCAACGCGGGAATGTAGTTGCGTACGGTCCAGATCTTGAGCAATTGCGCATAAGTCCAAGTGTTATCTGGATCGGGTTCTGAGGGCAAGATGAGTTTATACGCGGTTTTTTTCCCCGAAAATTCGGGAAAGAGCGGGGAGTTCTGAACGTGATAATAGGGATGCCGCGCGAGGGGCACGGCAAAGACATCGCCTTTGCCGATGAGTTTGTCCAAGCGTTCAATTTGCTTGCTGTCGAGGTGGGTCTTGAGCGCGTCAAATACAGTGCTGGCACTGTCATTGGCACTTTCGCGCAACGCGCTCAGGTCTTTGAGCTTGGGAATATAACCCTGCCACAAGAGGGCTTCGTTGGTTCGCCGCGCGCGTTCGGTTTGATACGCAATCACGATATTGCGAAGTGCAAAGACGTGTTTGGCAATGTGTTCTTTCTGATCGCCTCTAACCTTGAGATATTTGCCCAATGGGTCTGCTTTGAGCAGATCTTTGGTGCTGGCGGCCCAAGTGGGTTGAAGCGCGAAGATCAAAAGCGCGGCAAAAATTTTGGCTGATCGCAAAAACATGGAGATGCTCGTTGGCATAAGTGCAGAGTGGCGGGCAACGAAGGGAAGCGAGTAACGCGCAAAAGTCAAAACCTCCGTCCACACTTTCCGATACCACGCTTTTGGGTTGGGGAGTGTGCGGGTTGGTGGCTGACCGCTATACGACTTTAATGTTTTAATGTTTGATCGCAAAAAAGGTTCAGCACGGGCGCTGCAATGGCGGTCTCAATATCTCCGTCGGCGTCTTTTGCGCGCGCGTTTGGGGCGATCATTTTTCGTGTGTGACAGCAGGTGAAAGTCAATCCGCAGGCGTTGTTGATCGAGTTGGGCGAGTTGCACTTGAACCGAATCCCCGAGTTGAAAGGTCGTTCCGGTGCGTTCGCCAACGAGCGCGCCTTGCAATTCGCGATAAATGTAATAATCGTCGTAGAGGTATTTGACGTGAACCAAGCCTTCAATGAGCACACCGCGGAGTTGAACATAGAAACCAATGGGACGCACATCGACGATGATGCCGTCAAAACAGTGGCCGATTTTATCTTTGAGATAGAGAATTTGCATCAGTTGAATGGCATCCCTCTCGGCTTCTTGCGCGGCAATTTCGCGCCGGGTCGCCAAATCCCCAATATCGGGCAGGCGACGCGCGCGGCGCGCCAACTGGTCAGACGTGATCGCATGGGTGATCGCATCGCGCAACGCGCGGTGGAGAATCAGATCCGGATAGCGCCGAATCGGCGATGTAAAGTGCGCGTAGGTATCGCAGGCCAATCCAAAATGCCCGAGATTGACGGGTGTATAGACCGCTTTTTTCATCGCGCGCATCAGGCGATTGCTCAAGATATGGCCGATGGGTTCGCCCTTGAAGGTTTCGAGAAAGTGCTGAATGCTGTGCGACTGCGAGGGATTGGACAGGCGATAGCCCAATGCCTTCGCCAAATCGCAAACCGCGGCGAGTTTCTCGCCATCGGGTGGCTCGTGGACGCGATAGAGAATGGGGATGCCCCTATCCGTCATGTATCGGGCGACGATTTCGTTGGCCAAGAGCATAAATTCTTCAATGAGGCGGTGGCTGTTCAGACGCGCGCGCGCGCGAATGTGGATGGGGTGGCCCCGATTGTTGAGAATAATATGCGGTTCGGGAATTTCAAAGTCAATCGCGCCCCTTGTCCTGCGTTTTTCGGTCATCCCCTTTCTGAGGGCTTCCATACGCCTGAGCGCGTCGGCAAACGGTTGGGCGGGATTCTTGCATAACCTCGATTCAAGGTCTGTAGTGCCGCACTGGTCGAGTACGTGCTGAACGTCTTCATAAGACAGGCTCGCGCGGCTGCATATCACCGTTTCTGCAATTTGCGCGTCGATCAGACGCCCTTCGGGTGTGAGGTGTGCCAAAACGCTCACGGTCAAGCGGTCTTCGCCCGGGCGCAAAGAACAGATATTTGCAGAGAGTTTTTCCGGCAACATGGGAATGACGCGGTCGGGCAGATAAACGCTGCTGCCGCGCGCGCGGGCTTCGCGGTCAAGGGGCGAACCTTCGGGCACGTAGTGGCTGACATCGGCAATGTGAATGCCCAAGCAATAGGTCTGATCATCGAGCACCTGAAGCGATATGGCATCGTCGTGATCGCGAGCGTCAACGGGATCGATGGTAAAGCAGGTCAGACCGCGCAGATCGAGGCGGCGTTCAATTTCCTTTGGCGGTGTGTTTTTGGGAATCGCTTCGGCAGCTTCGCGCACATGAGGGGGGAAATCGAGCGGGAGGCCGCGTTTTTTGATGAGGATAAGGGGCTCGATGCCCGGATCATCTGGATCGCCCAAGACCTCAACAATCTGCCCTTCGGGATGGGCAGCAGGCGAGGCGCGCATAAGGCGGACGACGACCCGTTGACCCGACTGAGCTGCTGGCGCAGTTGTACATCGGTTGGCCCGATGGGTCTGGTCGCGGGCAATAAGCGCGCGCCGCGGAAAGCGCGGATCATCGGAAATGAACAGGGCGAGACCGTCATTTTCAACATACGTGCCCACCACCGTTTGATCCGCGCATGCAACAATGCGAACGAACTCGCCTTCTGCACGGTTGCCGCCCCGTGCCCTGCGCGTGACGCGCACCGCAACGCGATCGCCGTGTAGGGCCTGCCCCATGTGTTTCGCGAAAATAAAAATATCCTCGCCGCCAGCGTCGGGTGCCAGCAGGCCATAACCACTGGCATGGATGCTGATGCGCCCTATAGCGAGGTCGTAATCGGATGGCAGGCCGTACCGGTTGCGGCGCAATTTGACGAGGTCGCCCTCGCGCACCATGTGGCGAATCAGGCGGCGAAACCCGGGATAATCCCGGTCGGAAACGCGAAGGCCGCGCGCGAGTTCCCGAATTTTGAGCGGATGTCTGGATCGTTGGCGCGCAAAAGTCAGGATCTGATCGCGAGAGACAGACATATTTTTCCTGGCGTAGATGAGGGTTGTCCAATGGCGGGGAAAAAAGAGAAAGCCTGGTGGCAGTGCTTGACTTCAACCGCTGAATCGTTATCATGCTGTGGGAGAATGGCGTATGGCAAATATAGGTAAAGGACGCAAAAAAACAATGCAAAAACTCTGGGTCTTCACGCAACTGATCGCAATGCCTCTCTTGTGCTTTGTGGGGTGCGCCGCGCACTATGTTCTGGCACCCGATGGCGAGTACGATTATCGCGTGCCCGTCGGGCGCGACAATGCGCGGACTGGGTTCGAAACCCTGTTTGCGTCAACGGTAAAAGTCGTGTGGACGCCCCAATATGCCAATGTGTTCTACACGCATAACTTGAGAGATGACAGAGGCTTGTTGCTCCGTTTGCCGCTCGCCGATGAAAACAGCCCAACGGGCTATCGGCTTTTGAGAAATGGCATCCGCGAGACCGTTGATTCGTATTCCAAGGTGGGCACCGCACTCGTGATCGCGCGGCAATCGGCCGTCAATCAATACGATGTGGCGATTGCATTGACAGCAGCACATCTGGTCACAGCGCCGGATACCATTCGGTATTTTATGCGGGATTCGCGGGGTATGGAAACGAGCGTACTCGAACGGATTTCTATTAAGATCAGTGCCGCATTGCAAGTGGTCAATCGCAATGGCGAAAGCATCCATTCAAAAATTGTGCGCCTCAATTCGAAAGCAGACCTCGCCTTGCTCAAACTCAATATTCCCCACGTGATGAGAAACCCCTCGCCCTTTCTGATGCCCATTGGCAAGACGTCGGATCTCCAATGGGGCAATTTTGTCTATATCGTAGGTCATCCTAAAAACAAGATGCGCCTCACCGCGGGCACCGTGAGTCTGGACGATTATCGCGAAGATCGATTTTTTGTCGATGCCGCCATCCGCGCGGGCTACAGCGGGGGCCCCGTGGTTGCCGTGCGAGATGGCTTGCCCAATTTTGAACTCGTGGGCCTGTGCCGCGGCGCCACAACAGAAACGTTCCGGTTGCTGGTGCCCAACCGAAGGTTGAACGAAGGGACGGTACTTTCGCCCGATTTGCTCGGTCAAATCTCGGTTGCAGAGCGCGAGGTGGTCGAACCCGGTTTGGGTTTTGTCGTGGGTATCGAGTCCGTCAAGCGATTTTTACTGGATTGTGGCGATCCGCTGCGCGAGATGGGTGTAGATATCAAAACCGATGCGACACTGAGAATGTGGGGGTTTTGATTCGCGGCTGATTTGTATTATATTCCTGACAGACGAGGTTGTGAACTTTCACCACAAGGAGACAGAGATGAGACGTTTTATTTCCCTGGGACTGAGTTTGTTCCTCTATCCCGCGCTGGCTGGGGCGCACTGCGAGATTCCGTGTGGAATCTATGGCGATGAGGCGCGGTTTGCGGCACTCTTGGAAGATGTGGCCACCATCGAAAAATCAATGGAGGAAATCAACAAATTGTCGGGGGAAAGCGAAAAGAATTACAATCAGATTGTGCGGTGGGTAACAAACAAAGAACACCACGCCGACCACATTCGCGATGTCGTGGCACAATATTTTCTCGCGCAACGGATCAAAGAGCCTGCGATGGATGATGCCGAGGCTGTGAAAGCTTATACCGAAAACCTGATGGCACTCCACAAAGTGATTCGCCTGGCGATGAAGTGCAAGCAGACCACAGACCCTGCCAACGCGCAGGCCCTGCGCGAGATCATCCGTGAATTTCAGGCTCTTTATCAAGCCAAATAGATTATTTTTTTGTGATTGCTTTTTTATCTGGGGCGGTCTCGCTGGAGATCGCCCCATTTTTTGGCAATTTTTTCTTGCACTTCTAAATCGTCTTTGATATATTTCACCCCCGTTAGCACTCGCTAGATGAGAGTGCTAAAAGCAGACATCGTTCATTTATTTTTATTCCACCTCGCATAAGGAGGCAGAACAATGGCGAAGGTGAAACCCCTCGGGGATCGCGTGTTGGTCAAACCTGTCGAGGAAGATGAGCAGGTCAAGGGCGGCATTATCATTCCCGATACGGCCAAAGAAAAACCACAGCGGGGCGAAATCGTGGCCGTTGGCGATGGCAAGCCCGACGATTCTGGCAACAGGATTGCTTTGTCGGTCAAAGCCGGCGATACAGTGCTTTATGGCAAGTATTCGGGCACGGAAGTCCGTCTGGAAGATGAAGACTATCTGATTATGCCCGAAGGCGATATTTTAGCGGTGATTGAATAATACCGCATTAAATCATTACGACACAAGTTTTGATCAGGAGGATACAATGCCCAAGCAGCTCGAATTTGATGTTGCAGCTCGCGAAGCCCTCAAACGAGGGGTGGATCAGTTGTCCGATACCGTGAAAGTGACGCTGGGACCCAAGGGCCGCAATGTTGTACTGGACAAAAAGTTCGGTTCGCCCACAGTGACCAAAGACGGTGTGACTGTGGCGAAAGAAATCGAATTGGAAGACCCCTATGAAAATATGGGCGCGCAGATGCTCAAGGAAGTTTCTTCCAAGACTTCCGACGTGGCCGGCGATGGCACAACCACCGCCACAGTGCTGGCACAGTCAATTTTCCATCAGGGTTTGCGCAATGTGACGGCCGGTGCCAATCCCATGGATCTCAAGCGCGGCATTGACAAGGCAGTTGCGGTTGCTGTCGATCTGGTGCATGATTTGAGCAAGCCAGTGGCCGGGCGCACAGATATCGCCCAGGTGGCGACCACATCGTCCAACAACGACAATGCCATTGGCGAGTTGATTGCCGATGCCATGGAAACCGTGGGCAAAGACGGCGTGATTACGGTTGAAGAAGCCCGCAGTATTGAGACCTCGCTGGATGTGGTGGAAGGGATGCAGTTTGACCGCGGGTATGTGTCGCCCTATTTTGTGACCGATACCGATGGCATGGAAGCCGTGCTGGAAGATGCTTACATTTTGATTCACGACAAGAAAATTTCGGCCATGCGCGACTTGCTTCCCGTGCTGGAAAAAATCGCCCAAACGGGCAAGCAACTGATGATTATTGCCGAAGATATCGAAGGCGAAGCCCTGGCGACATTGGTCGTGAACAAAGTGCGCGGCACCCTGAAAGTTGCTGCGGTGAAAGCCCCGGGCTTTGGCGACCGTCGCAAAGAGATGCTGGAAGACATCGCCATTTTGACGGGTGGCCGCGTATTGTCTGAAGATGCTGGCTTTAAGCTGGAAAATGCCACCACCGCGGATCTCGGTGAAGCCAAACGCATTACCATTGACAAAGACAACACCACCATTGTCGAAGGGGCCGGTGATCGAGCAGACATCCAAGGTCGCGTCGGACAAATTCGCCGCCAGATCGATGAAACCACATCCGATTACGACCGCGAAAAGCTGCAAGAACGCCTGGCCAAGCTGGCCGGTGGGGTGGCGGTGATCAACGTGGGCGCGGCAACAGAAACCGAAATGAAAGAGAAAAAAGCTCGCTTTGAAGACGCACTGCACGCCACGCGCGCCGCGGTTGAAGAAGGCATTGTTCCCGGGGGTGGCGTTGCACTGATTCGCGCAGCAGCAGGCTTGGATGGCGTGCGCGAGCGCGCAGAGGGTGACGAAAAAATCGGCGTGGATATCGTGCGCCGGGCACTAGAAGAGCCTCTGCGCCAGATCGCTGATAATGCCGGCGTCGAAGGCGCTCTGGTCGTGCAAAAGGTCGCCGCTGGCGAAGGGAATTTGGGCTATAACGCGGATAACGATGCTTATGAAGATATGATCAAAGCCGGCGTGCCCGACCCGACCAAAGTGACGCGGTCTGCACTCGAAAACGCCGCTTCAATTGCCAGTTTGTTGCTGACAACCGAAGCCCTGGTGGCCGATATTCCCGAACCCGAGCCACCTGCGCCTGCCCCTCCGGGCGGCGGGATGTATTAGAGCGGTCAGCTTTTACCCAAAAAAAGGGCACCCTGTTGGGTGCCCTTTTTTTTGCATTGGCGTGCGATCACCTCTTTCAGTTGTTCCGTTTCCATGCCATTTTGACCTCATCACTCAGGAGATGGATTGCAATGGCGCGCCGCCCCTCAAGGGTACAGGCGACTCAATCCTACGATAACAGGACGAGGAAATGGGTTTTCGCTGTTGTCGATCTATATTTTTAAACGCTCAAAAATCAGGTATTGATATGGATGTTCTTCTCCCGCTTCATACAAACACCCCACATCTCCGTCGGGTAGCAAAACCAAACATGAATACGCTGCCGGGCCTTCGTGCAACAGTTTTTTACAAGACCACGTCTGGCCGCCATCTTCACTCAGCCGAACAGTCATATTCACGCGTGCACCTCTTTCGGGTTGGGGATATTCTGGCGGTGTGGGCGATACGGGATTTGAAAACACCAATCGGTCGCCTTTGCCCACCCAACTCGCCTGACATTTTGGACACGGCAAATTCGCATCGTGTACAATCGCTGACCAATTGCGTCCACCGTCTCGACTCACTGAAATCCCTCGCACACCTTCACGATGCGTCTGCATCCGAATATTCATTTTCAACGATCCATCGGCCAGTTCGACAACCTGACATTCATTTGCCCCTGGTTTGATCAACGCGCTCAGTTGCCACGTTGCCCCATGGTCATCGCTGTAAATGACGTGTGAGCCATTGCCGTAAGTTTCATCCTCGCGATGATCACATGGAATGACCAACCGCCCCTTGTGTTCCCCCCGTTGCAGTTGAATGCCAACGCCCGGCCCCGTCGCGTACCAACCCCATGTGGCCTTCTTCACATCTGCCGTAATATCCACGGGATCAGCCCAGGTCTCGCCATCGTCCTCGCTGTGCGTGATCAGCACATCGTCATTTTCCCGACAAAACGGCAACCAGACCGTTCCCGTGTCGCCATCCACGACAGGACACGGGTTGCCAATTGTCACGTCCCCAGGCTCACCGTAAATCAATTGCTGCTCAGACCACGTTTTGCCACCGTCTTGTGACCGCTTCACCAGCAAATCGAGATCGCCGTGATCCCCGCGCCCGTTGCGCCGCCCCTCGCAAAACGCCAGCAATGTCCCCGCCTTTGTCACCAGCAACGCGGGAATGCGATACGTGTGATACCCATCTCGCCCACTGGTAAATACACGCGCTTTCACTTTTTTTTTCCTGTTCTGTCTTGAAAACGACCAAAAAGACAATGGATATTTTGCACAATTGGCCTTGAGTTACTGCCCTGCGTTACGGCCTTTCCAAAGGAACCAAGCGCAGCGCATTCTCACAATAAATTTTCTCCTTGACCTTCTCGGGCAAACCCAACCCATCCACATATACCTGCAACGCATTTCCCCCCGCGTCGCGGCCGAATAACAAACGGTCCTGATGCGCGATCAAAAAATCCAATCCCCCATCTTCCATCCGCTTCAGGGCATTCAGGCCAGAGCCTGCCGACAGATCTGCCCACAGATTTGGGTATTGTGCAAACAGATCAAACAACCGGCCACCCGGCGCGATGGCACCTGAAGGATATTTTTCCGGATCGGTCACTTCATCCCCACTTATATGCCGCCAGAACCCGGGGGCGTGACCGATAAAAGTCGTATCGGGACACGCCTTCAGCGTCTGCGCCAACGCGCCAATGTCACCGCCATACCAATTCTCCTGATATACCCCATTCAAAAACGGCGTGTCAATATGCAAAACCACCGGCGCGCCCAATTCACCCGCTTTGCGAAATAACAGAATCGCACGGGGATCATTCAACAACATCCGATAGCTCCACTCGCCGCACACCCGAACCCCGTGTGTATGATACGCGGCTTCAAAAAGTGCTGCGGCATCGCCCTCTGAAGGGCATGGGCAATATCCCGCAACAAACCGATCGGGATATTTCTCACACGCGAGCGAAAGATCGGTCAACGCGGTGCCCGCGTGCGTGCCATCGGGCCGTGCATTGGCGGGATTAAACGCGCGATGGCTGCTTGCGATATGCTCACTCGGCGGCAAATACCACGTCAACAGCCACGTCACATCATAGCCGAATTGATCCATCTCAGCCAGCACGCCCTCTGCGTTCAAGCCATGATAATAAACGTGATTGTGCGCGTCAATAATCATTGTTATCCCTCCCTTGACGAAGGTTCAATCCCTCTCTATAATGGCTATGAATACTTAAAAAAGGAGTTTTGAGTTGGCATTTCTATATCGACAACAGATCGAAGCACTCAATAATGGGATTGAACCATTTATTTTTTTTGGGGCAGCGGAACATTTGGATTCGGTCATCGGTACAGAAAAGGAGCCTGGAGAATATGTAGAAAAACTAACTGTGATTTTTAACAAGATCAAGAGGGTATTGAAAAACGATGGTTCGGTTTGGTTGAATCTCGGCGATAAATATCACAAGAAAAATCTAATGGGCATGCCTTGGCGCGTGGCATTGGCGATGCAAGACGAGGAATGGATTTTGAGGAACGATGTCATCTGGCACCAGCGGAAGGGAACGCAAAGTGCAAGGGACAGACTGAGAGATATGTATGAGCATATATTCCATTTTGTAAAAAACAGAAAGTACTACTATGATGACGACAGCATCCGGATTAAGCCGAGCAAACTCCCCACAATTAATGGCAAACAGACTGTTTCTGCGACGGGCGTAAGCGAAAAAAAATATAGAAAGCAAATTTTAGAATCCGAAAAATTGAGCAAAAGGGAACGAGAAGAAGCTCTCAAGGCTCTCGACGAATCCCTGGAAAGAATCCGAAATGGCGAGTTGGTCAATTTTCGGATGACAATTCGAGGCACACAGCGCATCTATCACAGTGATAATGCAAGCGTGAGTGGTCAGGCAAAAGAACTGGAAACAAAAGGTTTCTTTATCCTGACAAGTAAAGCGAAGGGATTTTTGCCATCTGACATCTGGGATATCGTTCCAGAAGATCAGTGGCAGAAAGATGCACACTATGCAGTTTTTCCCACCGAGCTATTCAAGATACCCATTTTGGCAACGAGCAGGGTCGGCGGGATTGTATTGGATCCCTTTATGGGGACGGGCAGTGCGATAGTCACAGCCAACAAGTTCGGCAGGTCGGGACTCGGAATTGAGTTAAGCGAGCAATATGTCAAAATCGCAGAGAACAGACTAAATGAGGCCCAACTGGCCCCTTGCTTTGAGCGAGAGAAGAATGATCGACAAATGAATGACCAAATATCTCAATGGGATGCTGTGTAAATTCGGGTTCTTGCATAAGTCTCTCATGAAAGGAATATTCAGCGGCTCAGATGGGCCGCTTTTTTTGGGCTAACATTGGATTGAAAAATATGAAAATTTTTAAACAGAGGTTAAAACTTTTTGACCCAACCAAACGTCTTGAGGGGTGAAAACGCAATCCAGAACGCCAAACACAGGTCTTTCATCAATGAATGACGCGGAACTGATTGTGCAGTTCCAAGCCGGGCAAGTCGCAGCCTTTGACACCTTGGTCAAACGCTGGGAGTGTCCGATCTACAACTTTGTCCTGCGTTATGCAGGCAATCGAGACGACGCGAGCGACCTGTGCCAGCAAACCTTCATTCGCGCGTACAAAAGCCTTCGGCGTTTGTGCGACCCCGACAAATTTACCTCCTGGATCTACCAAATCGCGCTCAATGCGTGCCGAGACGCAGCGCGCAGTCGCAGGCTCATCTCCATGGACGCGCTCCAGGAATCCATCCTGATCGCAGACACAGGGCCTCGTCCAGATGCGCGGGTTCACGAACAAAGCTTCGGGATTTGATCAACCGCGCACTCCAATCTCCGGTTATTGTTGACATTGACTCCACGCACGCCGACTCAATGCATGTTCGCGTTGAACGCGCGCACCAAACACCCGGTCATCTACAGAAAGAAAAGGAAGCATTCAAGCACGACATAGAACAAAAAATCAACTTATTAAAGCAAAAACTCCTGGTGTTCAAAACGCAGGCACCTCAGGCCGGTCTCGAAGACATTCTCTTTGAAGCCACCGTGACCAAACGCGACATTGACGCGTACAACCGGGGCAAAATTGACGAACAAACCTTCCAGAATCGAATCGCCTTTCGCAAACACGAGCCACAGCTCTCGCGGGACAAAAAAATTGACATCATGGCCGACATATTGTCCAGCGGTCTCAAACGGGATACGGATATCCGCATTTTGGGCCACACCAAAAGCGCGGGCTTCTACCAAAAAGGCGTGGGCGCGCTCTTTCTCGTCTCGCACAAGGCCGACCCGTTCACCCATGAAAACGAAACCGACGCGCTCAAAACCGCAGTCATTGAAACCCTCGCCGACTACGGATCAACGCTGCGCGAGCTTTCAGCCGAGGAATCCATCATCGTTCACGCCAACCTCATCGGCAACTTCAAAATCGTGCGTATCGTGCGTACCCAAAAAGACAAAACCCCCGAGGTGATTAAGCCCCCCGACCGCCTCTTGTTCCGCGTCGCCAAACGCCACATCGACGCTTATGCCAGCAAAAAAATCAGCCTCGACACATTCCGCAAAAAGGTTGAAATTACCGAGATGTGAAACACTCTGCCCGTCTCAAAAAAAATCCCACCCTGAACTCAGGATGGGATTTTTTCGCGCGATTTATTCTGTTTAATTTCCGCCACCGCGTCGCCCTTCACCACCGCCGCGTCGGCCCTGCCCGCGTCCCTGTCTCGGTGGTCCCGCTTCAATTGTGATATTCACACGCACCTCATCGCCCAGAACCTTGGCAAAATTCGCCCATGAATTTATGCCAAAATCCGAACACAACAACGTCAGTTCGGTCTCAAAACCCGCCAAGGGTGTACCGCGCTGCGGATGCGTGCCAACGCCAAGCACCGTCACCGGCATCGCAATGCTCTTGGTCACGCCGTGCAGGGTCAAATCGCCCGTCACCAGAATTTTTTCGCCTTCCTTCATAGCCGACGTGCTCTTAAACACAATGGTCGGATAGGTCTCCACCTCAAAGAAATCTGCACTGCGTAAATGATCATCGCGACGTTGATTTCCCGTATCAATGCTTCTCGCTTGGATCGTCGCTTCAATCATCATCTTTTCAGGCGCGGCGGGATCGTAATCAATCATGCCATTAAACTGATTGAATCGGCCCGACGTGCGGCTCACCAAGTGCCGAATCGAAAACCCGACCATCGAATGGACGCGATCAATCTGGTACTTTTCGGCAAAGCTGGTATCTGTCATCACAAGTGACGACACCAACCCCAAACACAACAACCGTGCGACTTTTAACATTGCATCCTCCTGTGAGTGAATGGATTATCTTCGAGACGAACAGATGCACAGGCGTAGCCTACAATGCCGCGAAGCAAGTAACCTCGCCCTGCCCCACCTCCCAAGGGATCAGTGACCCCTTTCAGCATCTGACCCCGCCTTACGCCCCAAAGCCATTGCGAACCTCGGTTTGCTGATTACCCGCTACTCTTCGCGTCTTTCGCGGTCCCTTTCTACCCCGGTGCGCCGATGAACTGCTATCGCAGTTGTACCCCGCTGCGTTGATTCGCAATATACAAAAAATTCATTGCAGATCAACGTCATTCCGTGCCGCTCCGCACGCCCTCTGCGATATGTACTCGCGAAGCAGCCAACCTGTCCATGCTCACCACCGCGCCGCTTTGGGTATCGACCTGCCCGAACTGCAACACGCCGGTCGGGCAGGTCTCGACACATGCCGAACAGCGCACGCACTGGGGATCGGCCATGGGCAACCCCTTGTTGGCAAAATTCATGATGTCAATGCCTTGGTGGCACGCCGCGGTACAGGCATTGCAGGAGATGCACTTCTTCTTGTCGGCAATAATGCGGAAGCGCGAAAACCGGGTGTAGATGTGCATAAGCGCGGCCAAGGGACAGGCAAAGCGGCACCACACCCGGCCGCTGAAATGCCAGTACAAACCCACGCCGAGAATGCCGGCCAACAGCAAATCCACGGTCCAGACATAGTTGAGGAAGGACAGGGGAAAGGGCAGTTTTTCGCCCGAAGCGGCCTTGCCCAAAAAGAGGCCCCGGTACAGGTCGTTGACCCAGTGTTCGTAGGGCAAAGCCCAGCCCACGACGCGCAGCAGCAGGATCGCCGCGGCTAAAAACAACACCACTTGACCCACCATGTTGAGGCGGTTCCACAGGGGACCGTGCGGCATTTTGTGGCGGTGGGCGTCGCCCATGGTCTCGGCCAGGGCGCCGCAGGAGCAAATCCAACCGCAGTACGCGCCCTTGCCCCAGCGCCAGATAATGAGCGGGATGAGGACAAAGGTCTGCACCGCGCTAATCGCCAGCCAGGTCCACAGCGGTTGATCGGTGAACACATTCCAAAAGAACAGGGGCCATGCCAAAATCAGCCCCAGCGACCGCCAGTACTCGCGGCCGTGTTCAGCCCATTCCGACACCGGGAACAGCGCGTCGGCCACCGGCCTGAGCACGGCCCCGTCGCCGAACCAGCCATTGTGCCCGGCCCAGGGCAAGACGAGATAGGGCAACAGGAACAGCGGAATCGTCTGAATGAGCATCAAGGCGATGGTCTGCACTTTGATATAAGGAGTGCGGCGGCGTTGGATGCGGCGGATGCCAAACCCGATGACGCACAGACAATACGCCAGCGAATAGTAGAAACTGGGCTGGCCCATGGAAATGCCCAAGGTGCCGGTCAAGGTGCTGCCATCGGCCGGCGGTGCCAAATTAAAGGGGAACCAATCGGCCTCCTGAAACCAGTGCTTGACCGGGATGCCCGCGTCCGTTTTCCAGTGGTACACAAAAACACAGGCCAGCAAAATAAGCCCCAGAGCCACCCACGAGGCGCGTCGCCACTCGCCTCTTATATGCACCCCAGAACGGCGGAAAAAGTCGAGCGGAGCCTCGCGCCCGATCATGGAAAAGACCGCGTCATTGGGCAGAGTTTCCTCCTGCCCTTCGGCGTTTTTGACAACCACTTGCCCTTCCTTAATGCGCCGCAAATCGCTGCCCATCATCAGGCGGATGCTGCCGGGCTGACGCCCTTCTTCCAAAAAGGCACCGGCCGACGTGGTCACCCGCTCGGAGGTAGGCACTTCCACGGCCACCTCCGCGGCTGGATCCGCGCTCAACATCTCGATTTTCTCGATATTCTCGGGCTTGGGACGGGCAAACTCGGGCTTGCGATAGGACAGGGTCACCCAGGCACCGCACTGCGCCACGGCAATCGCCGTCTCCAGGGCACTGTCGCCCCCGCCCACCACCAGAACGTCCTTGTCGCAATAATCTTTGGGATCGTGCAACCGGTTGGATACTTTGTCCAGGTCCTGGCCCGGCACGCCCAACTTGCGGAAATTGCCCGACCGACCAATCCCCACGATCACGCGCTGAGCCTTGAGATTGTCCGCCCCCGGAATAATCAGTTCAAACAGACCGCCCCGGCGTTCCACCCGCTCCACGCGCACCATGCGCGGTTCAATGCCCTGTTCCAAGGTCTGCGCCTTCATCTCCTCGATCAGAGGCTCTTTGACCGACGCGGTGAACTGCAGATCGCCGGCCGGCACCATGTCGGTGGGATAGGTGAAAATGGGCTTGCCCTTGGGAAAATTGGCCACAGTCGAAAACGGTTGCGTGGCTTCCAAGACCTCAAAGCGCAACCCGGCCTTGCGGGCAGCCAAGGCCGCGGCCATGCCCGAGACGCCGGCACCAATGATCGCCACATCCACGACATCGTCGTCGCCCTGCCTCGGCTGAAATTGCGGATCGGCCGCGATGTGCTGCACGGCTCTCGCCCCGGAATCAGAGGAAAATTTGAGCAGGGGAATGCCTGTCAAATCGCCGACGATGTACAGACCCGGTATATTGCTCAGTCCATTTTCATCGACCTGGGGCAATTTCTCCACTACCCCGGCCGGCCATCGGCTGTGCAGCCAATGGGTGTATTTTTTTAGTAATTGTGCCATGCGCTCCTCCTGAGTGGTGATCTACCCCTAACTCCGTTACATCGCGGCGGTTGCGCGCGTTGCTCCCATTTCAGTCCTCTGATTCACTTCGGTGAACGTCGGGATGCCGGTCGCCGTAATACTTGCGGCTGTGCTTTTCGCGGCATTGTTCACAGCAGAACGCACCTGAAACGTGTAAAACTCGCCGACATTATTATCGGGCAACCCCGTCACAGTGAAGCGGTCCGCAGCAGCACCGCCCGGTATCACCTTCCATGGTCTCACCTCATCCGTCATATCCATGCCCCGATAAACCCGATATTCATAGTGCGTGATGGTGTTGTCATCAGGAGCCGTCCAATCCAAGGTCACCCTCGGGTCGTCGACCATGGCGGCAACCAAATTCTGGGGCGCGTCCGGCGACTCGGTCACCCTCACCGCCTCTACCGTCACCGCAATTGTCTGATCCGCGGTCATCCCCCCCGGCGTGGCATCGGCGTTGGTGCCGGTGATTTCATAGGTGGCCCCTGCTGACCCGTGAAATAATCCTTAGTGCCCTTGGCCTGCACCGCGTCGCCAATTCGATTCAACGCGTGGACATAAGCCGCGGTGCGCGGCGAAATGCCTCGATCTTGGGCAATGGCCCAAACGCGCGCAGTCTCTTCAACCATCTTCTGCTTGAGCCGCTGATTGACCTCCTCCAGAGTCCAGTACAGGCCCTGGCGATTCTGCACCCATTCAAAGTAACTCACGGTCACGCCGCCGGCATTGACCAAGATATCGGGGAATATCACCACGTCTCGTCCGCGCAGGATCTCGTCGGCCCCCGGCGTGGTAGGACCGTTGGCCAGTTCATACACCACCTTGGCCTTAATGTCTCGGGCATTGGCCTCTGTGATCTGATTCTCCAGAGCCGCCGGCGCCAAGATATCGACATCGAGGGCGAGCAATTCCTCGTTGGTGATGGTCTCGTGCTCGACAATATTGCATACACTGCCTTCGCAGTACACCGCTCGGAGCTTGCGAGTCGAATCCTTGAACTGGCGGACACTGGGAATGTCGAGCCCTTCCCGGCGATAGATCCCGCCCTTGGAATCGCTCACAGCCACGACCTTGTACCCGGCTTCAAAGAGCAACTGGGACACAATCGCACCGGCATTGCCAAAGCCCTGTACAGCCACGGTTGTGGTGGCGGGCGACCCCCCCAAGCCGAGTTTGGGCAAGGTCGCCTCAATGGTGAAAAACGCGCCCATTGCAGTCGCGGTATCGCGCCCCAGACTTCCCCCCATACTCAGAGGCTTGCCCGTGATGACCGCAGGCGTGAATTGCCGCGTGATAATGCTGTATTGATCCACCATCCAGCCCATGATCATCTGATTGGTATAAACATCTGGCGCCGGAATATCGACATCGGGCCCGATGAAGTCGGCCACGGCGTCGATGTAGCCGCGACTGAGTCGCTCCAACTCAGCCGGGGAGAGATCCTTGGGATTGACCGTTATGCCGCCTTTGCCGCCGCCAAAGGGCAAATTGGCCACCGCGCATTTGAAGGCCATCCAAAAGGCCAGGGATTGCACCTCGTCAATGGACACGTCCCAGTGGTAGCGCAAGCCGCCTTTGGTGGGGCCTCGTGTGTCGTCATAGCGCACCCGATAGCCCGGAAAGATACGCAACTCGCCGTTGTCCATACGCACGGGGATAGAGACTTTCAAACTCGATTTGGGCAGTTTGAGGTGCTCAATCGCGTCCTCGGAAATGGAAGCGTAGCCGAGGGCTTCGTCAAGCCGTTGGCTGGCGTCACTGAACAAAGATTGAGACATAGCGCGTCCTCCTATATCGTGGATTTTGTATTTTGCGAACGGGGATGACCTGTGCGATTTCCTTTTTCACTCCGCGCGCAGAGACGAGCAGTTATCCGTACACATCATCGATCAACGCGCGGATATACCCAATCGCATACGCTTTGCCGTGTAATTGCGTGTGGGCAGCGTGGGCAAATCTCGGCGTGTGATCCATCATGTAAGGGCCGTGGAATCCATTGTCGCGATAAATCTCCATCGCGCGCTTCATGTCAATGTCGCCTTCGTCCATAAATACTTCGACGAATCGCGGCAATCGGCCCCTTACATTGCGGAAATGCACCCACACAATTTTGTTTTTTGAGGCCATGTCGGCAATGGCATCATAAACGCCGTCACCGAGCAATTCGGTCATACATCCCTGACAGAATAACATGCCATTGCAATCGCTCGGCGCGATCTCAAAAAGCGTGCGTCTGAATTGTGCCAGCGACGAACAGATCTGTGCAATCCCGCCCAGCGGTTCTGGAATGGGAGGATCGTCGGGATGCAGAGCCATGTGCACGCCCGCTTTCTCTGCAACCGGGATCACGGCGTTCAAAAATGTCTCCATATTTGCCCACATGACGTCTTCTGAAACAGGTGGATCCCAGTGTGCCGGTCGGTTCTGACTGAAGTATTCATAGTCAAATGTGCTGTATGTCGCGCCGCCGCGACCCGTATCCGAAGGCGTCCGGAAATTGCCCATCGGTTTGAAGTTCCACCCCAAACACGGAATCCCCGCTTTGCCCAGCGATTCGAGCATAAGACACCAGGATGCGATCTTTTCATCGCGATCTGCCATTGCCAGTGCAATCTCTTCCCAGCACGGCATAAAAATATTGTTCAATTTCATGCCATGGGATTCCACCAATTCCCGCGCCTTCTCAAATGTTTCAGTACAATCTTCTCCCGCGCGAATCTGCCGCGCCAGTGCCGTATGGGCCTGACCCGTGCCCCTACCCGTCAACTTGCTCGCCGATCGGGCGGGCGGGCGCCCGCCCCGCAATTCGAGGTGAATTGAATCCACGCTGATCGCCCTGTAAAAGCTCAAAATTTCGTCGCCCAAATCGTCATAATGAACTTGATCTTGAATGTACATCTCAGTGCCTCCTGTATCTCAGCGGTTAGCCTCCAACCCCAAAATATCAGCCCTACCGGAAAACATCAGGCAGGGCTGTTGTTTTATTTTTCGTCTCGTTTAAGCAATTTGTGATTGTGTTTCTGAAACCAGAGATAGTCTCGCCATGCTGTTTCCGTAAACGCCAATTTCACGGCTCAAATAGCTCCCGTTCCAAAATTTTTCCTTCCCTTGCTTCGGCAACTGATCGACGCAAATGCTCTGCATTAATAGGGTTTGAAAGCAGGTACAGGGTTTCTTGCCAAAAATTAAATTCTTCCAGAGAGAGGAGGACGGCTTTCTGCCTTCCCTCGCCACAAATAATCGTCGGTTCAGCATTTGCCGCAACTTGCTCAATGACGCGATCCAAATCATTCTTTGCTTCATCTACCGTAATGGCATTCATAGATAACCGCCTCATGGAAAAGAATTAAACTTATGTCTGCACAAAATATACTGCAATTGCAACCCTCGGTCAATTATCAGCGGTCAGCAGAACCAGTGCCTTTTACGCCGAGCATGCCGAAGCGCAGCCTTGGGGTGAAGGACGGGGTTGCAGGTGCGGGCGCGTTCTTTTGCGCCCAACACGCTGCAAGCCAATCCCCTCACATCTCAACTTCATCAGCTGACACCCGCCGTTGACCACTCTGCCGCGCCTCAGCATCGACAATCTCAGGGGTATCCCCTTCAATATCTCGCATGTAGCGGCGCAATCGCGCTTTCATTCGGTCTGCAACGGGACCGTGGCTTTCATAGCCGATGAGATTACGCAATTCGTACGAGTCGGCTTCCAAATCGTAGAGATAGGCTTCGCGATAACTTTTTGCACCCGCCGCGCCGAGCCGTGTCTCGTCACTGTGGATGGCGTATTTCCATCGCTTGGTGCGAACAGCGCGCCCCGTGCCGTTCTCTGAAATCTGCACAAAGACGTCATCGGGCCATGGATTGGCGAGCGTCCTGCCCCCGCCACCTAAAATGGGAAGGAGGGAGCGTCCTGACATCTGATCGGGAATTTCCAATCCGGCACCCTCCAATAGCGTGGGCGGCAAATCGACCAGACTGACCAATTCGCGCAGCGTGCCCCCCCCTGTAAATGGGCCACCGGTCAACACGGTCGGCACGCGAATTGAACTTTCGTGACACGAGCGTTTGTATTCCCGATTTCGCGTGCGGAAATGACAGGCGTGATCAGAAGTGAACAGCACGATTGTGTCGTCCAACAGGCCCAAACTTTTCAGCGCATCGAGCAGTCGTCCATAAGCTTCGTCCAATCGCTTGATCATGCCCCAGTACCCGCCCAGATGTTGCTGCGCGCTGCCACCTGTGGGGACTGCGCCGGGGTATTCACCTTCTGCGGCGGGGTGCGTGGGCAACGCGGCCAGGTCGGGCGGTGTCCACCGCCCGGCATACATTTCGCGATATCCATCGGGCGGCGGATAATCGTCCAAATAATTTTGGTGGTGGGGTTCCAAAAAAGAAAGAAAAAGAAAAAAGGGAGCGTCCCCACGGTCATCCACGTACCGAATCGCCGCATCGGTCAACGCGTCCACCCGATAACCGGGCAACTTCACGCTCTGATCGTCATTGTCATACACAACGCAGTTATATGTGTCAGACGTCGTTTCCAGCGCGTTGGCCGCAAGCCAGTACTGGTATCCCCCGCGCTGTGCTTCGGGCACAGGCCCGCGTCCGCTCGTCGCCAGATGCCACTTGCCAATATATCCCGTCTGATACCCCGCATCATTGAAACACTGTGCAAGGGTCTTGTGATCCGGATTCAGGCCAAGCCCATTGCGATATACACCCGTCTCACTCGCATACATGCCCGTCTGCAAACACGAACGCGCCGGCCCGCACACGGGCTGACATGTAAAACTATTGTACACGTGTGTGCCGCGCCGAGCCGCGCGGTCCAGATTGGGCGTAATGCCCAGGGGATTGCCATGCGCTGCCATGCAATCCCAGCGCTGCTGATCGGTGAAAAACACAATGACATTGGGGGTGTTGGACATACAATCCTCCTTAATTGCGGAAAAACAAAACGCCGTCTTTTCCCAGACGATCCAAATGGGATGTTTTGACATCGGAATGCCCATTGCACCCCATGCAATATGCCTGCATCTGATCCACACACAAAATCAAAAAATTCAGTCGCATATTACCATTCCGTCGTTATATTTAAGACATACAATCGCCGCGGAATATCCGTATCAATATACGACACTGCGGAAATTCAGCGGTACTATATTTTTTTATCGCCGCAGAACCCGACCCATTCGCCGTCAAAAGGAGCGCGCCATGCAACTGTCGATCATCATTTTTTTTTGCGTCGGTTTTACCATTTCAACCCATGCAGAAGTAAAACCCTGGGATGAGGCGTTTAAGAAGCAGTGGTACGCCGGGCGGGCAGAGATTGCGCGCTATGAACTCAAACAGGCGCATTACCGCGACGTCTATGACGGCGATGCGGTGCTCATCTTTGTCACAGAGGATTTTCTCGCGGACAAACACGTCAAACGCGAACGCGGCGGCGAACCGAGCATTTCGGTGCTCAAACTCAATGCAATACGCAAATTTACAACGGGCCTGTATCCCTATTCCATCATGACCTCTGTGTTCACACCCGTAGCACCCGACCAAAAGCATGCGCTCAAAGTCACGAGCACAATGCAGGAGTGGTGCGGGCACACCTTTACCCAATTCAACCATCGCGATGGCAAATACAAAGCAATGGTGCGATCTTATTTTCAAAGCGATGGCGACCGCGACCTCACCTTGCCCGACGCCATTCTCGAAGATGAAATCTGGACGCGCATTCGGTTGGCCCCCGAGGAGTTGCCCGTTGGCGAAATCCGGGTTATTCCGGGCACTCAGTTTCAGCGTTTGACACACGTCTTGCCGAGCGTTCAGACCGCCCATGCCGAACTCGCCACAGGTGACACAACCCGGGTTTATACCCTCGCGTACACTTCAATTGACCGCAAGTTGGCGATAACCTTTGAGAAAAACTATCCCCACGCCATTCTCGGCTGGGAAGAATCGTTTCGGCGTCGGGGCCGCTGGACGACGACCACCGCGCGCAAAACACACGCTATGATGCTCGATTACTGGAACAAAAACAAGGTTGAAGATACTGCCTATCGCAAGCGATTGGGATTAAAATAAACACCCGCGCCCCTGTGTCGCAGTACAGGCGGGGCAGACAGGGGAACGCGGACGCACACGGATTTACATTGTTCATATCAAGAGAAATATCTATCTTTAACTGTCTGAAACACCCCGTAAAAACGCCAAAAACCACAGAGGTCAAAATGTCTCCCCAAAAAACAAAATTCATCGCTGGATTTGCCGTCATTGTCGTCAGCCTGCTCACGCTGGTCGTGTACAGCTCTGAAAAAATGTCGCTGTACTATCTCACAGTCTCTGAACTGGAAGCGCGTGAAACCGAATTTAAAAACGCGCGCATCAAGCTCGCCGGCAAAGTCGTTCCCGGCTCCATCGTCCGCCGCGACGGCAACCGCACCGTTGAATTTGAAATCCGCGACATTCCCGACAAAGGCCCAGTTTCTTCCACCGCGCGCGCGATCCGCTACAGCGGCGTCCTGCCCGACACCTTCCGCGACGGTGCCGATGTCGTGCTCGAAGGCAAATTGGGTCCCAGCAGCATCTTTCTCGCCGAGACCATGCTCGCCAAATGTCCCTCCAAATACGAAAGCCAGAGTTACGACGAGATCAAAGCGTCTTATGAATCTGCGGGTGCTCGCACGGCGAGCAATGTTCCCAAAGGGAACGCACCGAAGGTGCCCCGCTGATCGCGAGCGAAGCGAGTCATAGACGGAGCGGTGTACAACCGCGACGCTTCATCAGCAGTTCATCGGCGAGTCAACGAATCTACGAATCTACGACGGCCGCCGAACATGGCGATGATCTTGGACACTATGATTGAGTATACACTCAAATCATTTAGGGAGGTTAAAAATGCCTTTTACAGCTATTGTGGAATATTGTAAGGACACGGGGTTATATGTAGGTTATGTGCCCGGTTTTGCCGGGGCCCATTCTCAGGGCGAGACGTTGGCTGAACTGAATAGAAACCTGAAAGAGGTGGTCGAAATGCTTCTTGAGGACGGTGAGCCATATCTCAGTTCTGAGTTCGTTGGCACGCAACAAATAGTGACCCCATAATGCCCAAAATACCGGTACTTAAACCTCGGGAAGTAGTTCGTTTACTTCAAAAATTACAGTTCCAAGAAGTGCGCCAAAAAGGTTCACATAAACAATATCGCCATGTCAATGGAAGGGCAACGACCATTCCATTTCATAAAGGAAGAGATATTTCACCTATCCTATTGCGACAAATCGCAAAGGATATAGGACTTACAGTTGATGAGTTTAGCAATAAAAAATAAACAGATTACTCTTTACGCTCATTGTAGGCTCCGCCTATACACCGATTCCTAACACAAGGCAACACATGCTCCCTCAACTCGGCAACTTTCTTCTCTATCTCGCGCTTTTCACCTCAGCGTATGCGGTTGTCGCCGCGGTGTTCGCGGGCAAGACCCTGCGCGCGGATCTCACGCGGAGCACGGAGCGCGCGGTCGCGGCGAGCTTTGTACTCTGCCTCTCGGCCATGGGCATTCTCGAAGTGCTCTTTCTCACGGACCGCTTTGATATCCACTATGTGGCCACGCATTCTAGCCGCGACCTGTACACGGGCTACAAGTTCACGGCTGTCTGGTCGGGCATGCAAGGGTCGCTTCTGCTCTGGGCGTTTATCCTGTCGGGCTTCATATTTTTTGCCGTCCTCAAAACCCGGGTCTTTCGCGGGCCTTTGGCTTCTTACGCCACAGCCATCATGTCCTTCACGCTGGTCTTTTTTCTCGCCCTGATATGCCTATATGAAAATCCATTTCTCGCCATGCCCCGCGCATGGCCTGATGGGTCGGGCATGAACCCCTTGCTCGTCCATCCCGTTATGGCGATTCATCCCCCGATGCTCTATCACGGTTATGTGGGCTTCACTGTGCCCTATGCCTTTGCCATGGCCGCGCTCTTGTCCAAGCAGATGGATGAAGAATGGATTCGCACCACCCGCCGCTGGACCATTCTCGCGTGGTTTTTCCTGGGCACGGGCCAACTCTTGGGCGGCAAATGGGCGTATGTCGTGCTCGGTTGGGGCGGCTACTGGGGCTGGGATCCGGTTGAAAACGCCGCCCTCTTGCCCTGGCTGACGGGCACGGCTTTTTTGCACTCCGTGATGATTCAAGAAAAAAAGGGCATGCTCAAAGTCTGGAATATGATTCTGATCATCGCGACCTTCACGCTTTGCATCTATGGCACCTTCCTCACGCGAAGCGGCGTGGTCTCTTCTGTACACGCTTTCGCGCAGTCCCCCATTGGCCCGTGGTTTGGCGCGCTGGTCGTCCTCATCGTCATCTTTTCGACTGTCCTCCTCGTCTCGCGTCTGGATCTGCTCAAAAGCAAAACCCAATACGAATCGCCCATCTCGCGCGAAGGGGGGTTTTTGCTCAACAACCTGCTCTTTCTCACCGCCACATTTGCCGTCTTTTGGGGCGTGATGTTCCCGGTGATCTCCGAAGCCGTTACGGGCGACAAAATCACGGTTGGCCCGCCCTACTTCAACACGGTGATGGTGCCCATCGGCCTGCTCTTGCTCCTGCTCACGGGCATAGGCCCTTTGCTGGCATGGCGGCGCACCTCGGGTAAAAGCCTGAGAAAACACTTCACCGGATCGAGCCTCTTCGGCCTCGTCTGCGGCGCGGCTGCCATCGCGGTGGGCGTGCGCGACATCTACGCCATCATTTCCTTCCTCTTTTGCGGCTTTGTCACGGGCACCATCGCCGCTGAATTTCATCGCGGAGCCAAAGCGCGCGGCAGCAGTTCGGGCGAATCCTATCTCACCGCGCTTGTCAACCTCACCCGTCGCAATCGCCGCCGATATGGCGGTTACATCATCCACTTTGGCGTCGTCTTGCTCTTCATTGGATTCACGGGCAATGCGTTTAACAAAGCCGGTCAGGTCGAACTCAAACACATGGAATCCGCCGAGATTGGACCCTACACGCTCACCTATGAAGGCATTACCGAATCCGTCAACCCACTCACCGCGGATATCGTTGCCCAACTCGGCGTTTACAAACACGGACGGCGATTGGGCACCATGTGGCCGCACCAGAAAGTCTATTACAAGCGACAAGATCGACAAAGCACCACAGAAGTCGCCATTCGCTCCACTTTGCGCGAAGACCTCTACGCCCTCTATCAGGGCATTGACATGCGAGATGGCGAAGAAGTCGCCCTCTTTCACCTGTACATCAATCCCCTTGTCATGTGGGTTTGGATCGGCGCGTGGGTAATCACCATCGGCACCCTCGTCATCATGTGGCCCGATAAGCGCGAGAAGCGCGCAAATTAGCGTTCAGCGGTCAGCACATGCATTTGCCTTGGGGTATGGTGTGGGGGCTGAACGCTAAAAGCTACAAGCTAAAAGGCGATGACATGAAAACGGTTAGTAGTCAGCACTCAGCACTCAGCGGTCAGAAGACAGCGGTCAGAAGACATTGGAGACCCGCGGCCCTCATCTCGGTGTGCTTTTGGATCTTCGCACTATCTGTCCACGCCGAGGAGACCCGCGCGCAAGCGGTGTACAACTACGATAGTAGTTCAATTGAAGAAGTGGGCAAAGAACTCGCGTGTTTGTGCGGCGACTGTCCGCGTCGTCCACTCCACGAATGCATCTGCGGGTACGCACAGCAACAGCACGAGCGCATCAGATCCATGCTGGCCGATGGTCAAACGCCGCAGGCCATTGTCGATGCTTATGTGCGCGACTTTGGCATGGAAGTCCTCTCCAAACCACCCGCCGAAGGGTTCAATCTCGCGGCTTGGATCATGCCGCCCGCGGTTCTTATTCTCGGGTTTTTTGTGGTGCGCCATGTGCTTCGCTCATGGTCGCAAACGCGCGATCCCGCAGGACAAACAACACAACACCAACGCGATGACCCGTACCTCAACCGCCTTGAAAGCGAGCTCAGGGAGCGCGATTTATGATCACAGCCGCTTTTATCCTCATCGCAGCGGGCGTCTTGCTCTTTGTGTTCGCCCCCCTGTTTGACGCGCGCGATACCGATACCATCCATCACATCTCGCGCGGGGAAGCCCGACGCCGCGACCTGATCGAACAGCGCGACATGGTCTATGAAGCCATCCGCGAACTCGACTTTGACCACCGCATGGGAAAAGTGGAGGCGGACGACTATCGGCAGACCCGCGCCCGTTATGCGGCACAGGCTGTCGAACTCATGAAAGCCATTGACAAAGCTACCGCCCGCGCGGACAGTCCCGACGATCAAGCAGATAGCCTCGACGATCAAATCGAAAAAGAAATCGCCGCGATTCGCCGCGCAAAAAGAAAACGCAACCACTGATGAACAGGGATGAACAGTCAAAAGCAACCACAGCACAATGAAAAAAAAAATAAATGATTGATACTATCGACACCAAGTAGTGTTCCTACTGCGCCGAAACCATAAAAGCAGCCGCTAAAGTCTGTCGGTATTGTGGACGCGATTTGGAAAAGAACGAGATTAAGGTAGTAACTGAAATATCCGGCAACCCCACTGTTGAAGAAGTGCTATCTGCATTGTCCTCAAAAGGCCTGGCGAATGCTGCAACACAGTTTGGTATAACCGCTGCGGAACTGTACAAAGTAATAAATAAATACGACCTCAAATTGCCACAAAGTCCAGTTGCACGTAGAAAGGCCAAACAGCGCGAGACGGGACAACCTATTGCACGGCAATTAGTTGGACTGTTCGGATCAATCATTCTTGTTGTCGGCGTGTTTACGCCGATCGGATCAATCATTCTTTCTGTCCGCGTGTTTATGCCGATTTTAGGTGTTCCGATAGGCAACCTGAACTATTTCCAGAACGGAAAAGGCGATGGAATGATCGTTTTGATTCTTGCAGTAATCTCTTTGGTCCTAGTGTTGATAAAAGCATACGAGTGGCTCTGGTTTACTGGTCTCGGTAGTATGGGTGTCCTATTGTTCACGTTTATCAATTTTCAATCAAGAATGTCTCAGGCTATAGCCAACATGAAATCGGAGCTTGCGGGTAATCGCGACTTGGCAGATTTGGCAGATTTGGCAGATATGGCGATACTATCTGTTCAACTCCAATGGGGTTGGGCATTGCTTATTGTTGGGGCAGCCTTGGTAATTGCCAGTGCCGCGATGAAAGGAAAAACTCAGCAAAATCGCTAACAAGGCATGCCACTGAAAACAATTCCGCTACATTCCTATTCGCCGTGCCCGGAGCAAAAAAAAAATCAGACCCTGTTATTCTGCGGTGCGTGTCTGGCTTTCTCACGTCATGCCCATGGGGTTCCGAATCAACCAGTAATATACACCCCCCAAATACCCGGATGGCTTTTTCACCTCAAAAAAGGATGTGTTCCAGAAAAAAGAAAGTGAAGGGAACTATATCGGATAGTGCCAAAGTAGGACATGAGAAAAGGCTACGCCTCAAAAGACGTAGCCTTTGTTGTTTGCCAGAAATTATAGATTAAGTAATAATTTCAGCCTCACGGAGATGGTCGTAATATTGTTGTCTGGACATGCTACATGATGCAATCTCATTGTATTGGCGTTTTGTGACATGTAATTGTCCACAAATTGCCTTCATGAGGCTATCTCCAATATCCCTATTGTTGCGGCTTACAACTGTTTTTAAGTATAATCTCCCTGTTCTCTGGTCTTTAAGAACCCATTTTTCATGTTTTATCCCCTTATCTGGCTTAAATCCGAGTTTTCTAAGTACCTTGCTTCGATGTTTCCTCAAATTCACGATTGAAAACCTTTCTTAGAAACTGATGCCGTTTTGCCTGATATGGAGAGATGTTATCTTTGTTTTTTTTGCTGTCCTGAAGATCGTCATTGACGATTTCTGCTAAACTAACTAATGCGTCCTCCAAACTATCATTACTACCCGCGATTATATCTGGAGAATCCTTAAAATACACCGCCCATGACCCATCATCAGATTTTTCAGCAACAATAGGCCATTGACTAGTAGGAGATAGTACAAATTCCGTTTGTAATTGAAAAGATATTGCTATATTTTCATCAGAGGAGTGATTTAGATTGTCATCCAAATATAAAGCCTTTCTCCACAACTGATAAGAGAATGGATAGATAGGATTTTCTTCCTGTATTGATTTCAGGGTGGCTTCAGCCATAACAACCTCCTTAATTTACGCAATTATTACCTTTAAAATCCACCTCGCTCCACTAAATTCCGAACCATTTGGTATATAAAAGTCCCTTTCAACAATACTGCATTAAGGATTGAAGCACAACCGATATTTAAAAAAAATAGGGGAATACATGGACTGCCGAATCACCATTGATCCTAAAGTGTATCATGTGCATCAGGGGAACGCGCATTCCCGTGTATCAAATCCTCCGAATGCTTGCCAATGGGGATACCGTTGAAGACCTGCTTCAAGAATATCCTTAGAATCCGTGATATAATTGAGGGGTGTGCATAAGGGCAGGAAAGAGATAATGAACATGGATAGACAGAATGGACAGGATGGAGAATGGGCGGGATTACTCGCTTCGCGTTTCATTTTTTTTCTGGGATTGATCGCACTTTTGACCGCCACCCCTGCTTTCGCACTCACAGGCCGCGTGATCAATCAGACCTTCAACCGCCCTGAACCCCATGTTGAAGTCTCTTACATCCGTCACGCAACGGGCGATGTGACCATTGTGCGCGATACCACCGACAGCGCGGGCCAATTCGCGATGGACGTTCCCGCAGACCCGGACGCCGATCCCCCTCCTATGCTGCTCGCTCGATACCACGGCATTGACTACCCGGGCGACCCGGCGGGCGATACGGTTGACATTCCCGTTTTTGAGACCACGGATTCCGATACCGCCATTTCCCTGGCGTCACACCACATCATCATCGATGCTCAGGACCGCACGGTCACATACATTCTTATCGCACACAACCGCGGCAACCGCACCTACCTCACGGGCGGCGACCACGGTCATGGCTTGGAAATGCCCTTGCCCAATGGCGTAACCGACCTCATCCGCGCGCCGCGAGGCGTCCACCTACACGGTTCATTGCTCGTTGATCCGCGTCCCATCATACCCGGAAACAGCCAGACCTTTTTCACATTTGCCCTGCCCGCGTCCAAGCGCATCGCGCAACACATCGCCTATCCCACCGCGGCCATGGATTTGCTCGTTCAGCCGACCGACACCCCGGTCGTCACACAAGCACTTCAAGACCGCGGTATCGTGACCTTGAGCGATAACGCGTTTCAGCGTTTTGGGGCCGAACAACTCGCGCGAGGTACACATGTCGATATCCAACTTTCATCGCCCGGGGTCGCGTCTCATGCACCGACGTGGATCTGGATCGTCGGTGCCAGTGTTGTGGTGGTCGCAATCCTCGCCATTTATTTTTTTCGTTCACCCCGAGCCCCTCCCAACCCGCGCGCAGTTCTGCTCGAACAAATCGCGGATCTCGACAGGCGTTTTGAAAATGGCGACCTCGCAGAAACCGAGTACAAAACCCGGCGGCGCGCCCTCAAAGCCGAAGTCATCGATCTGTCAACGGATCGCAACGCGCTGCTCGAACAAATCGCGGATCTCGACGAACAGTTTGAAAATGGCGACCTCACAGAAACAGAGTACAAAATCCAGCGTCAACGGCTCAAATCCCGCGTGACAACCCTCACGCAACAGGAACGGACGCAGTGAGCACATCGGCCATTGTCATACAGAATCTGACCCACCGCTTTGGCCATCTCGCGGCACTGCAAGACATCGACCTCGTTATACCCAAGGGGCAAATATTCGCGCTCTTTGGCCCAAATGGCGCGGGCAAAACAACCCTCTTGCGCTTGATCGCCACATTGGCAAAACCGTCATCGGGCGATATTTGGGTACGCGGCCTAAATGTCCGCCGCGATCCGCAGAGGATACGCAAAAACATCGGCCTCATGTCCCATCAGACCATGCTGTACGACGACCTCACGGCCCCGGAAAATCTCGCGTTTTACGGACGCATGTACGGCCTTCAAAATCTCAATGCCCGCATCGAAGAAGTCCTGCTCACCGTTGGTTTGGAAAACCGCCATCGCGATCTCGTGCGCGATTTCTCCCGGGGCATGAAACAGCGATTGGTCATTGCGCGATCCATTTTGCACCAGCCATCGATCCTACTGCTCGACGAGCCTTTTACCGGTCTCGATACATCCGCGCGGTCGATGCTGTCCAACTTGATCGTCGCCCTCAAAACCGAGGGGCGCACCACCTTCTTGGTTACGCACGATCTCGCACAGGGCCTCGTGCTCGCAGACCGCTTTGCCATCCTCTTGCAAGGCCAATTGGTACGCGAAGCACCGACAAAAGATGTGGATGAATCCGAGTTGCGCGCGCTGTACGAAGACAAAGTGACTGTCTTCTCCTAACTCCTAACCGGTCTTTCAAATAAGTTTGTGACCCTTTCTTTTCCCTGTCATTCCCTGTCATCCCCGAGTGCTTTAATCGGGGAGTGATTTTATCGGGAATCCATACTCGATAGCCTGGATTACGACAGCATGACATCTGTTGGTCGTTTGTCAATAAATTTTTGAATAACCACTCCTAACTTCTAACTCCTAAATGCTATTTTTTGTCCAATCCCTCGCCATTCTTCAAAAAGATCTCAAAATCGAATGGCGCACCAAAGAGCGTCTCAGTGCCATGGCTTTTTTTTCATTTTTGGTCGTGCTCATTTTCAATTTTGCATTTGAACCCGCATCGCCGATTGTGCGAGCCGCTGCCCCCGGCATCTTTTGGATTGCCACAGTTTTTGCGGGACTGCTGGGCCTCAGCCGATCCTTTGCCATTGAAAACCAGAATGACTGCCTGATGGGCTTGCGCCTCACACCTGCAGATCCGGGCGCGATCTTTTTGGGCAAAATGCTGGGCAATGCCCTCACCATGCTCATCCTTGAAGCACTCATCTTGCCCGTGCTCGTCATTTTTCTCAATTTGGAAATCGCGCACGCCCTGCCGCGTTTGATTCTGCCCGTCTTGTTCGGCACCCTCGGCTTTGCGGCTGTCGGCACGCTTTTTTCTGCTATGTCGCTCAACACCCGATTGCGAGAAGCCCTCTTGCCCCTGCTCACATTGCCCATTCTCATACCGGCACTTCTGGCGGCTATTGAATCCTTTCGCGCGGTTCTCGCGGGCCATTCCCTGTCGGAAATCACAGATTGGCTCGTGCTCGGCGGTGCTTTTGTCGCCCTCTTTGTCGCCGCCAGTCTGCTCTTGTTTGAATACGTACTGGAAGACTGACCATGCATCCACGTCCCTACATCTTTCCCTTTGCCTTTGGCATGCTCGCGCTCATCGGGTTGGCGATCGCGCCCTATCTGGTCTTTGTCTATGCCGGTATTGAACGAGAAATGGGCCTGGCACAAAAAATTTTTTACTACCACGTTTCATCGGCTTTCTCGATGTACAGCGGCTTCTTTCTCTGCTTTGTCTTTAGCATCCGCTATCTCTGGACGCGCGACAAACGCTGCGATATATGGGCGACGTGTTCAGCCGAAGTCGGTTTGCTCTTTTGCACCCTGGTCTTGCTCACGGGGCCGATCTGGGCCAAACCCGTGTGGGGCGCGTGGTGGGTGTGGGATGCACAACTCACCCTGACCCTCGTGCTGTGGCTCATTTTTGTGGCGTATCTCATGTTGCGCGCTTACATCGAAGACGCCATTCAAAGCGCGCGCTTTCGCGCGGTTCTCGGCATTATCGGCTTCCTTGATGTGCCCTTCATTCACTATGCCACCAAACTGTGGCGCACACACCACCCCGAAGTGGTTCGCGGTGAAAAAATTGACCTCCCCCCCGACATGAAAACGGCTTTCTTTTTTTGCGTCATCACCTTTATCGCCCTCTTTTTTGCCCTGCTTTTCAAACGCGTATCGCTCGAAAAAGCAAGCGATGAACTCGAATCTCTCAAGGCTGAAGTTCGAGATAGAGCGATCATTTCTGACCGTGTCGCACCCAAATAAATTTTTTGCGGACGAGTCGCTTGAAATCTACCCTCAGTCACCCTGAGCGGAGCGAAGGGGAAGAGCCTCACTTTTCTGACCCATACGCACGGGCGACCGCGCATTCTGGAGAAATTTATGCCATACCTCGAATACATGACCGCGGCTTATACCATTATATGGGTCGTCATTTTGATCTACTTTTTGAGTCTGTCCAAACGCGAGAAGGCGATATGGAAAGCACTGCAAGAATTGCGCGCCGCCATCGTGAAAGACAACACCCCATAGCCCATGGCCGTAAAAAACGCCAAAAAAATTCTGAGTCTAAAACGCCGCAAAGGCCGCCGAGCCGAACAAAAATACCTCATTGAAGGCATTCGGCTCTGCGAAGACGCGCTCATGTGCAAGGGCGCGCTCGAGCAACTCGTCTTTTGCCGCGAAAGCATCGCCCGCAACAAACGCCTCGAAACCCTCTACCAAATGGCTATGGCGCAAAACACGCCCGTTCAGGAAACCAACTGGCGCGCCTTCAAACACATGTCAGATACACACACCCCGCAAGGCGTTCTCGGCGTGGTTTCGATGCCAACTTGGGATCGCCAATCCGTTCTCAATTCCGATGGCCCATTCCTCATTCTCGACCGCGTCTCTGACCCCGGCAACCTGGGCGTGATCATACGTACAGCCGAAGCCGCCGGATGTGCAGGCGTCTTTCTCACCCGAGGGTCGGTCGAACTCTACAACCCCAAAGTCGTGCGCGCCACCATGGGGGCCATCTTTCGCCTGCCCGTATTGCCACTGCAAAGCGGATGCGACCTTTTACACCAACTGCGCCAACGCAACATTCAGGTCATCGCAGCCCACACCAACGGCATCGCCTTTCACAATTTACACGTAAAAAGCCCCGTTGCCCTCCTGCTCGGCAACGAAGCTTTTGGCATTGACCCCACCTACCTCGCCATGGTCGACCACGCCGTCACCATTCCCATGGCCGCGCCCGTCGACTCGCTCAATGTCGCGGTCGCAAGTGGCATTCTCCTCTATAAAATTCGCGAACTCCGCACGACGTGAAATCGCACCCACATTTCGATGAGATCAATGGAGATGAAACTCGAAAATGGCGACATCGTAATCGATGATGAATTTCCCTGTAGCAGTGCCGGTGAGATGCGCCTACTGGCATCAGGCATGTGCGAAATCGGATACAAGGCAGAAGAAATTCCGCAGTGGTTTCAGGATTTATTGGATGAGTTATTCGACGGTCGCGGTGTGCCCAAAGAGTACATGGCGCATGTGCGCGTGCGTCATCGCGGAGATCAGACCGAGCGGGTGACATTGCGATTTATACTCAGTGAAAAAGGCGCGAGTTATATGTATCCGCCGTGGTGGATCTGGCGAGAAAATACCGGATGGATGGGCATCCCACCCGAGAATACGGATTTTCACCCGGCAGAATACGTCGATATATCGATTCGCATGAACCCCGGAGAAATCATTCGCATTGCTTCTGCCCCTTATGAAGAACCGGATATTGTTTGCGAAAAAGCGCGACAACTGGCCGAACAATGCGATGTGTGGGCCTATCGAGAAATTGGCCGTTCTGCACGGGGACGGCCGCTCTGTGTCTTGGAAACAGAACCGCGCGATTTGACGCTGCTGATTGACGCCACAATGCAGTCGTGTGAACCGGTGTCGTGGGGCATTTTGCATGTGGCACATGGGTTGACCATTCCAACCGCGCGCGTGCAGCGACTGTTGGATCAGGTGCAGTTCTGTCTGATGCCCCTGATGAATCCCGACGGGGTTTATGAAGGGCGCAGTGTAACCAATGCCCTGGGCGAGGTGCCGAAGTTTGGGATCAATCATCTCATAGAGGGAAAACGCGCGCCAAAAGAAACTGAGGCCCTGTGGCGATATTTGCTGGAGAAAAAACCCGATGCGTCAATTGAAGTCCACGCCCATTTTACGCGGCCAGATTTTGCGCGGAGCATTGGCATGCACGATAAAGCATCCATGCCGCACCACCTCCTAAAAAAGGCGGAGATTCTCGAACGGGCAATTTTCGAGAACTATCACGTTGACCCACTGAAAAACCGGAAAGTATTGATCGATCCGCGGCAACCCGAGCACAATGTCTATGGCGATAGGCATGTGTGTGAACGAGCAGGCGCGATTCGCACATTTTTGCAGTCAATACCCGACAGCATTGACTCGCATAACGCCGACGTGAGAGAGATGGTAGAAACCGTAGCCCATGCACTGATCGAATGGCGGGAGTTGGGTGTCGCGTGAATGCCCCAGCGCGCCTGCCGATGGGCAGGGGAATGCGCGCGTGAGGCGGGGAAGCAAGTACAGTGCAAAGTGTAGCCGATCATTGTTTTCAGAGAGGAAACCAATGGCTAATTTGAGTGTGACGCCCGATTACCCGACGCGCCTGTCCGCAGAAGAAGAAGCGGATGGATTTGAGCTTTTGTTTCACGGCAAAGCCCTGAAAGGCTGGAAAATTATTGGCCCAAAGGAAGGTTGGGAAGTCCAAAAGGGATTGCTGGTGTGCAATGGCACAGGCAGGGGATGGATTCAACCCAAAGCCACGTACACGGATTTTGTGTTGCGGCTAGATTATCGGATCAGCGCGGGGGGCAACAGCGGAATTTTTCTGCGGACGAGCGAAGCGGGACGGCCCGCTTATCAGGGGATGGAAATACAACTTTTTGACGCGCCACACGCACCGCTCACCACAAAGTCAAATGGCGCGATTTACGACGTGGTTGCACCAACTGTCGATGCAACTCGACCTGCGGGAATGTGGAATACCGTCGAAGTGTCGTGTTTGGGGTCACAGGTGCGGGTCGTCATAAATGGCCGCGAAGTGGTATCCTGTGATGTGGACAAACATCCGGACTTAAAAGACCGCTTGAAATCCGGATATATTGGTCTTCAGAACCATCGCAGTCCCGTTTCATTTCGCAATGTCCGGATCAAACGCGCGCGTCTGTGAACTTAATCCCGCGGCGATGGCCTTTGACATGGTTTTGATGTCTTGATCCGCGGTCAGTTTTTTTACTACGCGATGCGTTTTGGGATCGACGAGCAGGATAAATCCCGTGCCCGGATTGTTTTTATACACGGATTGCAACCCCAGCGCGGCAGCGAGCAATTCCGATTGATTGCGCGTGCTGATGTTGGTCAAATCCAATGTGACAAATAAAACGGGCTGACCGTCAAATTTGTTGCGTAGATCTGTGAATATAGATCCCATTTTTTTGCAACTGCCACACCAGTCACCGTGATGTTTGACGGCAATGAGCTTTGGCGAAGGGATTTCTGCCGCGCCTAAAGAAAAAATAAACGCGCTGAGCGCGAAGGTGACAAACAAAGAGGCTGTGATTCGGAGCATGTGGATCCTCCTTCCGAAAGGCGTTGTGAGGTTTTTTTGAATTAACGAATGAAATGGCTTTGGGGTTGCATTTTTTGGCACCCCTTTTCCGATGTTTGGTCACAGATGCCCTTTGCTTGCCGCGTTGCAGCATGGGCTACGCCGTGCCTCCGGCGGGCACCGCCTTGCACTTCATGCAGGACAGAGTCCGAAAAAAAATAAATTTAGGCTTTGAATGCTGCAAGGACGCGATCAAACGCGTGGGCCGTTTGTTCGAGATCTGCGTGGTTGTGAACCGCCGATATGATCCCGCCAGGCCATGGCATTATATCGACGCCTTCTGCAATCAGACCGCAGCGAATCCGGTGAATTTGGCTGTTCGAAGTGCCGCCTTTGAGAACGGAATGCGGTACTGTTCCGTCGTAGATATCCGAGCATGTGTAAGTCTGATCTTCGGCCAAAGGCAAAAGGTGAAAGCCCGAAAATTCGCCATAGACGAGCCAGTTCAGGCCGCGTTTCTGAATGGTGTCATTGAGCGCGTTTCTCAGGATTTCGCCATTGTGATTGGCGCGGTTCGCGATCTCGTTTTCTGCAACGAGTTTGAGGGTGGTCAATCCGGCCCGCGCGGAAACCGGGTTGGCATTAAACGTGCCTTGGTGGGGTACGCGGTGCCGGTCATTCCACGAGGCGTCGTCGCGATAGGTCATCACGTCGAGCAAATCCGCGCGACCGGCAACTGCGCCGCCGGGAAAGCCGCCGGCGACGATTTTGGCAAAAAGGGCCAGGTCGGGCGTGACATTGTAGTGTTCTTGCGCGCCGCCGGGCGCGACGCGAAATCCCGTGATGACTTCGTCGAAGATGAGCAAGACATCGCGTTCGCGGGTGCGCGCGCGAAGCTGACGTAAAAATTCGCCCTGTGTGGGCACGCGCCCAAAACTCGCGCCAGTCGGTTCCAAAATCACGGCTGCGATGTCGGCGCGGCTGTCGAGTGCTCGCGTGACTTGGTCAATGTTGTTGGGTTCACACAGCACGGTATTTTCGATGTGATCTTCCGTGATGCCAGGCGGCGGTGTGCCGTCAAAACCGGGGGAGACGGCAAACGCGACCTGATCGTGCCAGCCGTGAAAATTGGTCGTGAAGCGCAGGATTTTGGGTTTGTCTTTGTACGCGCGTGCAATTCGCAAGGCCAAAAGGCTGGCTTCTGTGCCCGATGCAGTAAAGCGCACTTTGTCCGCGCAAGGCACCATCCGAATGATTTGCTCTGCCCATTCGAGTTCCAACTCGTGCGACGCGCCGTAGTGGGTTCCTCTGGCGAGTTGCCCCCGCACCGCTTCGGTCACCTGCGGATGATTGTGACCCAAAATCAGCGCGCCGTGTCCCCCAAAGTAGTCGATGTATTCGCGGCCATCCACGTCCCATTTGCGCGCGCCCTGTGCGCGTGCAACAAAGAGTGCATAGGGCATCAGATAGCGCGTATCGTGTGTCACACCACTGGGAAATGTTTCGCGCGCCCGCTGGTATAACGCGCGTGATTTGGGCGTTTGTGCCATGTATTTCTGAATCAACAGGTCGCTCATGTTTTGTCCTTTCGGCTGTCTAACTATTCACCTGATCTCCCAATTTGTCAGCACAAGATAAAGGCCTGAGGATGCGCGTGCAACGCGAATCTAATAGGAAAATCACAAAGAATAAAGACAGGTATAAAATGGAATAAAATAGTTTGACTTTCAATATGGAATGCTGTATTTTTGCACTTTAGATAGCAGTTCTGTTTCCCCTATAACCAACACTGTTAAACGACACGGCAAGGATCAGAATGATCGGTCTTTGCGTTTGTTTTATCTCGTTTTTGTAGAAAGGTGGTGAAGTAGAATTGGCAGAAGGTCAAGTGAAATGGTTTAACGATGCGAAGGGATATGGATTTATCGAACAGGAAAGCGGAGAAGATGTTTTTGTCCATTTTTCCGCGATCCAGGCCGATGGTTTCCGAAGTTTGAGCGAAGGTGATCAAGTCTCATTTGAAATTATGCAGGGGCCAAAAGGGCTCCAGGCCGCCAATGTCTTCAAGCTGTCATAATCCCAACAAACGTGTCGAAAAAGGGTGTTGCCAATCGGGTAGCACCCTTTTTTATCTTTCAGTGGTCAGTCCCCGCCCTGCCACCCAAAATCAGTGCGAACTTCCATGAACGCTCGTCCACGCGCTGATGAACTGCTACGCGGTTGGACACCATTCCGCTGATCCGCAAAATGGAGGCTCACAATGCTCATTGCCACATCACAAACCGTGCATACCCTCTCTGAAGAGAACCCCGCCCCCACAAAAATTTTAGAAGGCGATGTCGCCGCCCTTGCCACAGGCAACAATGATAGCATTGTCGCCCTCAAAAACGGCGACCTGTTCATTCACGCCGAAACGAGTCCCCAAACGGTTGCCAGCGGTATTGAACAGCCCATCAAATGTCTGATCATCGTTGACGAAGAACCCCCGGTAGAACCGTTCAAGGGCAGGCCCCTCCGCGCGCTCATCGGTACGGGTGAATCCCACATCTATCGCTATGACGATGGCAAAACCGAGCGCGTTGAATCCTTTGACCGACTCTCGGTGCGCGACAAATGGTACACCCCATGGGGTGGCCCGCCCGATGTTCGCAGCTTTGCCAAAACAACCGACGGATGGGTTTATGCCGATATTCACGTCGGCAGCATTATGCGCTCGCCCGACCGGGGTGAAACCTGGGAACCCGTGACGCCCAACCTGCACGAAGACGTACACCAAGTCGCCACATCGCCCCAGGTCGATGAGCGCGTTTATGCCAACACGGCACATGCGGTCTATGTGAGCGACGACCGCGGTCAGTCCTGGTCTCACCGCGCCGAGGGCTTCCCCTATTATTACGGCCGCGCCATAGCCGTGCATCCCAACGACCCGGATTGTCTGCTGGCGACGGTCAGCACGGGGCCACACGGAGACGCAGCAGGTCAGCTCTACCGCTCGGACAATGCGGGCAAATCCTGGGAACACGTCACAGAGGGATTTCCCAAAACCGTCGCGCACAACATCGACACCTTCCACATCGCCTTCTCACAGGGCGGTCGCGCCTGGGCCGCTGTCGATCACGCGCTTTACACCAGCAAAGATCGCGGCAAATCCTGGGAAAGCGCGTGGAAAGCACCGCACAAAATCCGGATGATCGCGTGAAGAAGTTGGAAATGGAATCATTTATTTGGAAGAAATACGCGATTGGCGCGACCAGCAATCGCAGCACTTCAACACCGGGGACAAAAGGAAAAATACAACCATGCGAGCGGTGCGAGAACTTCAAGTAGGCGTTGCCCAACTCTCAGCGGCTGAACTGGCTCATTTTAGAGCGTGGTTCGAGGAATTTGATGGAAAAATATGGGATAAGCAGTTTGAGGAAGATGTTAAGTTGGGAAAACTGGATCACCTTGCGAACCAAGCCATTGCTGATTTTCGCGCGGGGAATTGTGCAGAAGTGTGAAACATTTTATAACCCCTTATTTTTGGGAATGTTATCAAAGACTTCCGCGAGAGGTTCAAGAACTGGCTGACGAAAATTTCAAATTGCTGAAGCGAGATTCAAGACATCCTTCTCTGCATGTGAAACATGTCCTCGTGAAATGGGAAAAGGTCCGCAGGTATTGGTCTGCAAGAGTTGGCATTAAATATCGAACTGTGGCAGTTGAAGTTGAGGAGGGTTTGGTCTGGTTTTGGATTGGAACACGCGCCGAATGCGATAAATTGATTCGGTAATTACACAAATCGTCGTTGCAGCCATCCTTATCTTTTTGGGAGCATTTATATGGCACACCACACTTTTACACCCACGCATTATCACACGACCATCGGGCCTCACGAGCCCGTCCTCGCCATTGGCAGTGGCGATACGGTCTCGACCACCACGGTTTGTGCGGGGGGCAAAGACAAAACCGGCGAACAAGTCACCGAAGGCGGCAATCCCCAGACGGGGCCCTTTTACATCGAAGGGGCAGAGGCGGGAGATGCCATCTCTGTCGCGTTCGATTACCTGATGCCCAACCGTTCCCATGGATATACCTCTGCCCGCATCGCGCCCAATGTACTCGACCCAGGTTATGTTCCCAAATTTGCCGACGACATCGCCCGCGTGATATGGGAAATCGACTTTGAAAACCGCACGGCACGCCCGGCAGAAGTCTCTCGCGATGCCAACCACACATCGCCCGGTCAAGGCACGCCCGTCACCCGTCCATTAAGCGACCTGGTTCTGCCCCTCAATCCGCATCCCGGATGTTTTGGCGTCGCGCCGCCGCGCGGTCAGGCCATCTCGACTGCCACCTCATCCACGCACGGCGGCAACATGGACTACAAACGCTTCAACCAAGGCACAACCGTCTATTTGCCCGTTTTTGCCAAAGGCGCGCTGTTTCATATTGGCGATGGACACGCCCTTCAGGGCGATGGTGAAATCGTGGGCACGGGCATTGAAATCTCGTTTGACGTCACCTTCACGGTTCACCTCCACAAAGGCGAGACCATCGCCTGGCCCCGGGGCGAAAACAACACGCACATCTTTACCGTCGGCAATGCCCGTCCGCTCGATCAGTGCGTCGAACACGCCACCACTGAAATGATCCGCTGGCTCACCTCGGATTTTGGATTGGACGAGCGCACCGTGCATGTGCTTTTGGGCGAAGCCGTTGAATACGACATGGGCAACATGTTTGACCCCGCTTATACTTTTGTGTGCAAAATCCCAAAGCGCGTTCTCAAAACCCTCGGCGCGACCCGCGCGTAGGATGCGATGAAAAAATCACATTGGATCATTTCCCCATCCGTCGATCTGTGCTGCATTTCCCTCGGATGGCTGGTATTTTTTGCCGCCCCTTATCTGCTCTCTGACCACAGCGAAACCTTCCGCCTCATTGCTGTCACGTCGTTTGTTGCCCACCGGTATTTCACCTTTCCCCTCGTGTATCTCGACCGCCTTGAGTTTGAACGGCGGCGGCTGATCTACATCATCACCCCGGTGCTGTGCCTGGGGTTCGTCGCCCTGTGTTATTATTTTCGCATCGACGAACCCGAAATGTTCGCCTTCTGGTATCTCTTTAATTATTTTCATTTTGTCCGCCAAAAATACGGCATTCTGCGGATTTATTCCGGCAAGGGACAATGGGGTCACAAACAACTCGACGCGTGGACGTCCTACCTCTGGGGCGTTGCGGGTTTTGGATATCTGTTTGCGTTTCAGGCCGATGTCGAAGGCCGCGTCATGCACTATCTGCATACGCTTGTCGGCACGCCATTGCCCCATGTGGGGTCTCACGCGATATACGCGGCAACCACCGTCGTCACACTCGCGTGGCTGATCCGAGAATTGCGCGGCACGCAAATCAATTATCCCAAACTACTCTTTTTGGCGTCTGTCGCATTCATGTATGGCATTGTGCCCATTTTATCCTCAGACGCGCTCTTTATTGCCACCAGCTTTAGCCATGCCGCAGAATATATCGCCCTCGTTGCACTCACGGTTCACAACAAGGCAAAACACGACGCCACGGCGTCGCCTGCCCTCACGCGCGCGGGAAACCGCATTGTCCTATACACCGCGGGTTTTATCGTTGTGGTCAGCGGCTTGTTATACGGCCTCAAATTTCTCTCCCTCACGTTCTTCCTCGTTTTCACTTATGGCACCTCGTTTATGCACTTTATCTACGATGGCATGATCTGGAAGTTGCGCCGCCCCCGCGTTGCTCGGGAAGTTGGCGCGGCCGCAATGAACAATGAACGGTGAACAAAAATACCACCTCAAACACATTGACCGCACGGTTGTCTGGCATCCCTTCACGCAGATGCAGGACTATGCGCGGGAAGACCCCATTGTTATCTCGCGCGGCGAGGGTGCTTACCTCGAAGATGTGGACGGCAATCGCTATCTCGACGGCTTTTCGTCAATGTGGTGCAATGTGCATGGGCATCGCGTTGCAGAAATTGATCGAGCCATTCGCGACCAACTCGACCAAGTCGCGCACAGCACCCTGTTGGGCCTGTCCAATATCCCCGCCATTCAACTCGCGGAAAAACTCGTCGCCATCACACCACCGGATCTCACCCGCGTCTTCTACTCAGACAATGGCGCCACAGCCGTTGAAATCGCGGTTAAAATGGCCTTTCAATACTGGCAGCAGCGCGAAAACCCGCGTCCGCAAAAGACCGCATTTCTCCACCTGACCGAAAGCTATCACGGCGATACCATCGGCTCGATCAGCGTGGGGGGCATCGCACATTTTCACCGCGCGTACGGCCCCCTGCTCTTTTCCGCGCGTTCCGCGCGCGTTCCCCATCCCTACCGATGTGAACACTGCAATGGATCGTGCGACCAAACGTGCTTTGACCTGCTCGCAAAAGCCATTGCCGATCACGCCGACAGCCTCGCTGCGTTGATCATCGAACCGCTCGTACAGGGCGCGGGAGGCATGCTCATACATCCGTCGGGCTATCTCAAACGCGCAGCCGAGTTGTGCCGCAAACACGACGTGCTCCTCATCGCCGACGAAGTCGCCACGGGATTTGGCCGAACCGGAAAAATGTTTGCCTGCGAACACGAAAACGTCACCCCCGACCTCCTCTGCTTGGGCAAGGGCCTCACCGGGGGATATCTTCCCGTCGCCGCCACACTCGCCACCGATGAAATTTACAATGCCTTTTTGGGCGACTATGCCGAGATGAAAACCTTCTTTCACGGTCACACGTACACGGGCAATCCCCTCGGCTGTGCGGCCGCGCTTGCAACGCTAAAAAAATTTGAAACAGACCGCACACTTGAAAAATTGCAATCTAAAATCTCGTATCTCGCGGATCAACTGCGGCGTTTCAGCAATTTGGCACACGTTGGCGATATTCGTCAAATGGGCTTTATCGCGGCCATTGAACTGGTATCGGATCGCGCAAATAAAACGCCCTATCCCTTTGAAAACCGCATGGGGCATCGGATATGCGACATTGCCCGCAACAACGGCCTTCTCATTCGCCCGCTCGTCAACACCATTGTCGTGATGCCCCCGTATGCGATTTCCAAACGCGAAATGAATCACATGCTGGACATTGTCTATCGCGCCATTCAAACCGCGACACAGGAGAGCGCACCATGACGCGCGGCCTGTTTGTCACCGGCACGGATACTGAAGTTGGCAAAACAGCCATCACAGCCGGATTGGCCGCGGTGCTCAAAAATCGGGGCGTCAATGCAGGCGTCATGAAACCCATTTCAGCGGGCAGTCGGGCCGATGCAAAATTGTTAAAACGGGCCGCGAACCACTCCCTCGACATCATCAATCCCATTTCCTTGCGCGATCCCCTCTCACCCAATATTGCCGCCCAGCGAGAAAACAAAAAACTCGATCTCGCACCTGTATTCAACGCATTCAATCACCTCTCAAAAATCCACGACTGCCTTCTCATTGAAGGCGTGGGCGGTCTTCTGGTGCCCATCACGGACAATATCCTCGTTGCCGATCTCGCGGTTTGTCTCAAGTTGCCTCTTCTCATTGTCGCGCGGGCAGCCCTCGGCACCATCAACCACACCCTGCTCACCATTGAAGCCGCGCGGGCACGCAACCTCCAAATCAACAGCGTCATATACAACACGCTGTCACCAGGGGCAATCGATCTGTCTGCCCAAACCAGCCCAGAGGTTGTGACGCGCATATCCGGCGTACCTTCATCTGGCACCATCCCCTATGATCCCAACGTCAATGTGGATGCAGGTTGCCTGGGCAACATGGTGGCATTGATTAACGCGCACATTGACTTGGACATGATCTCTCTCGACTTACCTGAACCGTTGGGACAGGGGCTAGGGACTGAGGGCTAGGGACTGAAGGGCTAGGGACTGGGGGGGTTACTTGCCTATCAGCCCCTTCCCCTGTCTGCGGCCTTACCAACAGAGGCAGGCATCCGCCCCAAGGCAATGCGCTTCGACCTGCTCAGCGTAAAAGGTGCTTCTTTTCCTAACCGCTAACCACTGATAGCTCATGACAACGCTATACACCACCTCATTCAAAGGCATTGGGCAGATCACCGTGCGGGAACTGCGCTTTTATTTTGGCAACAGCCTCTCCAAAGTGCGAACAAATCGCGTGCGGGACTACGACCTCGTGCAATTCAACTGGCGGGGCAACCCCCTCGCATTGCGGCAACTCGGCACTGTCGAAGACATCTTTTACTGGCTTGCCGATATACCGCTCAGTGGAAAGCGCGAAGATCTCGACACCTTGGGCAAAATACCCGAACTGAACCCCGCACTCAACATCCACAAGCAATTCAACGGACTGCCCAAAACGCGCACAAAATATCGCGTCATCGTCCAAGCATCCATGCAACCGTGGCAATCGTACCGTCGCAACCAGATGCAACACGCCCTCGCACAAGCCATCCATCGCCGCTTTCCCAAATGGCGACTCGTGTCCGACAGCGCGGATTTGGAATTTTGGCTACAGCAAACCGGCGCGCAAATTCGCCTGGGTTTGCGCCTGACCGACCACACCACGCGCCACCGCACCTACAAGACCGCCAACTGTCCCGCGTCCCTGCGCCCCACCATCGCACGAGCTCTCGTCCTGCTCACCCTTCCAGAAGACAACGACATGTTCCTCGACCCCATGTGCGGTGCCGGCACCGTCCTGATCGAACGCGCGCTCGCGGGGCGTTATGCACTGATCCAAGGCGGCGACATCGACGAACAAGCCATCGCGGATACGCTGGAAAATTTTGGCAACCGCCACAAACCGCGCCACATTCACCACTGGGACGCGCGCCAACTTCCATTATCCGATCAGTCTGTTGACAAAATTGCCACCAACCCGCCCTGGGGCCGTCAGATTGGATCTATTTCTGAACTGCGCGCACTTTATCACGCTACTTTTTCAGAAATCGACCGCGTCCTGCGCCCCAACGGCCTTGTTGCGATCCTCACCAGCGAATGGAACGCGCTCAAAAACGCGCTGGCACAAACCGACCTTACCCCGATTCAACACATCAAAAACATCGCCGTACTCGGTCGCCGCGCGGATATTTTTGTCGCGCAGAAATTCGCAATGTGAAAAGGCAGGCGTCCGAGTTTCGCCACAACGCATGTTCCGCAATGATTTTATGTGAAAAGCACATAAAACACACGGAAAGGCGAGACGCGAGAACGTAGGGGCATACCCCTGTGTATGCCCAAAGGCGACAGGCAGGAGTTCATCTGCGAACCCCGCCCTATCCCAAATCCGTGCGAACATCCATTCGCCTATGAACTGCCGGTGAAGTGTCGCAGTCGCCTGCCTATCGGCACACAGGTTCCTCCATTCCGTCTGTTCGCACCGCTTATGCAGTGGAATATTTCTATTTTTGTCGCGCTCTATAGCTCTTCTTATTCCAGTTGCGCGAATACGAGCGGAAATATAATTTATGCTGCGGTCAGTTATTGGCGAGATAAAGTTCTTGCGTCTTGTATCTCAAAATGATGATCGGGCAACCACAGGGGTTGCCCCTACATGGACTGCTGGTTACTGGCTACTTGGGGTTGGGTGGCCTTCTCACATCTCGCGTCTACCGCTGATTTTCTCAAAAGTACATCCATGTCTCACTATCCCCCTGTTCGCCCAATTACTCGCGGGCCCAAATATCACTGGTTTGGTTATTACGACAAGTGGCAAATGGATCCCACCTGCCGGTACGCGCTCGGCATGGAAGTTGATTTTGAACACCGGTCACCCTCTGCCGATAATACCGTCGCGCTCGGCGTTATCGACATGGAAAATGGCGATACGTGGTCTGAAATCGGGCGCACCCACGCATGGTGCTGGCAACAGGGTTGTATGCTCCAATGGCTCCCCAACTCGGAAACCGATATCATTTATAACGATCGCGAAGGGGATGCGTTTGTCGCGCGCATACACAACCTAAAAACAGGCGATGTCCGCACGCTTCCACACGCCATTTACGCGCTCTCTCCCGACGGCAAAACAGCGATTGGCACGGATTTCCGGCGCATCAATCACATGCGCCCCGGCTATGGGTACGCGGGCATTCCCGACCCCAATCGCGACGTGCGCGCGCCCGACGATGTGGGCATCTATGCCGTGGATCTCGAAACCGGCCATACAACGCGCGTGGTCACCATGGCCGATATTGCAGCCATACCCTATCCGCATGGCGATATTTCTGAGGCACGGCACTATTTCAATCACTTGCTCTTTAACCCCGACGGATCGCGCGTTGTCTTTTTGCACCGCTGGCGATTTGCCCAAGGCGGCTTTCACACGCGCATGATCACGGCCAATATTGATGGGTCACGTATTCACGTCGTCGATGACTACGGCAAAATGTCGCACTTTATCTGGCGCGATCCACACACCATTCTCGGATGGGCTTACCACCCGTCACACGGCAACAGATTTTATCTCTACCGCGACCTCTCCGACGCCGAGCCACAAGTTATCGCCGCCGATGTCATGACTGTCAACGGTCACTGCACGTATTTGCCGGGCAATGAGTGGATCCTCAACGACACCTATCCTTCACAAGACCATCGCAATCAGATACCCTATCTCTATCGCGGCGCCGATGGCAAGCGCGTTGATCTCGGCATCTTCCCATCGCCAGAACCCTATACGGGCGAATGGCGCTGCGACTTGCACCCGCGCTATAGCCCCGATGGGCAATTTGTCGTGATCGATTCGGCACACATGGGCAACGGGCGGCAGATGTATCGGATTGAGATTGCTGACGTCGTGCTGCGCGAGGGAGATATGGTGCAGCCTTTCACAAGCCCGGAGACATTATCATGGCAATATCTGAAGCAGTACTCACCCAAAAAGAAATGATGCACTTTCGCACCCGAGGATATCTCGGCCCATACCCGCTCTGTTCACCCCGGGAAATGGCAGACCTTCGCCCGGCCATTGAACAAGTGCTAAAAACCGATCCGCCAGATTCTAAAAATCGCGTTCACAACCGTCACTTAGACAGCCGAACCATTTACGACCTTTCGACGCATCCCGAAATTCTCACTCGCATGGTCGCCCTGTACGGCGCGGACCTGTTGTTGTGGCGCACCAATTTTTTCATTAAATACAAAGGCACCAAAGCAATTCCCTGGCATCAGGACTTCAACTACTGGCCGCTCGAGCCACCCATTATCATCTCGGCTTGGATTGCAGTGGATGCTTCGACAAAAGAAAATGGGAATTTGCAACTCATCCCCGGCTCACACCGCAAAATTATTCCCCACGTCAAAGCCACACCCGATGTGCAATTTCAGCAGATGGCCGACGCGGGCTATTACAATCCCGATCAACGCATTGATCTCGAAATGCAACCCGGTGAATTTATCCTCTTTAACGAGCGCACATTGCATCACTCCAAAGCCAACAACTCCAATTTGCGGCGCATTGGCCTGGCCGTGCGCGCGATCATTCCCATTGTCACGGTTCTCAAATACGACTCGGAAGACCACGCCCTTCAGGTTATCCACGGCGAAGATACGATGGGATTTAATCGCCTTGCACAGCCGCCGGAAAGCGCGAGACGTAAAACGCAAGACGTAAGAAGACCGCCCAACCCCATGTAGGGGCAATCCCTTGTGGTTGCCCGATCATCATTTCAAGATACAAGATGTAAAACGCGAGAGGGGACAGGGTGGATATGTCGCGTTTCACATCTTGTCTTTCGCCGATTTTTGACGTGAGTGGGGTAGGGCGGACATCTCGCTTCTCGCGTTTTACCGAGGAATTTACTATGAAAATCACCCAGATTGAAACATTCATTGTCAATGCGGGTTGGCGCCCGTGGATATTTGTTCGCGTGGATACAGACGAGGGCATCAGTGGCTGGGGAGAGTGCAGCGATGGGCGCAGTCCCTATGGCGTGACAGGCACGGTGCGCGACCTCGCGCCGTTGCTCATCGGCAAAGATCCTCGCGCCTATGAAATGCGCTTTTGGGACATGTTGCGCGGCACCCGACAGAGTCCCGGAGGCATTGCGGCCAAAGCCATCGCAGGGGTGGAACTCGCTCTGATCGACATCAAAGCGCGCGCGCTCGGCATCTCGGTCATCGAACTTTTTGGGGGGCCAACGCGCGGGCAAATCCGCGTCTACTGGTCGCACTGCGGCACCTCGCGCGCGCGCAATCACAAACTGCTCAACACGCCACCGCTTCGCACAATGGACGACATTGCCGCACTCGGGCGCGAAGTCGTGGAAAAGGGATATACGGCCCTCAAGACCAATATCGTTATGCCGGGCGATCCAGCCAGCGTCTTTTTTGGCGGATTTGGCGGCGCGCCAGGCACGACAGATGGCGTGGTCACGCGCCCACTTCTCCGCCATATCGAAACCCTCATCGGCACGTTCCGAGACACTGTTGGCCCCGATGTGGACATCAATCTGGATCTCAATTTTAATTTCAAACCCGAATCGTGTATGCGTATTGCCCAAATGCTCGAACAATTTGATCTGCTGTGGCTCGAAATTGATATGTACGACCCCCATGCCATTCGCCAGATCAAAGACGCCACAAGCACCAAAATTTGCACCGGAGAAAATCTGTTTTACATGCGCGATTTCATCCCCTATTTCCAAGCGCGTTCTGCCGATGTCTTTATGATTGACGTCCCTTGGAATGGGTTTGCCCAATCCAAAAAAGTGGGCGATCTGGCCGAAGCCTATCAACTCAATGTCGCCCCGCACAATTATTACAGCCATCTCGCCACATGCATCAGTGCCAGCCTGTGCGCGGTTTTGCCCAATGTTCGCATCATGGAAATTGACGTTGACGATGTGCCTTGGCGCGAAGACATGGTCACCAATCTGCCACACATTGAAAACGGACACCTGACAATTCCCACGGGTGCAGGATGGGGCACGGAAATGGTCGAGGACGTGCTTAGGGCACATCCCTGGGAAAAGGGAAATGCGAATTGGTAAAATAGTTATCAGCGGTCAGCCCCCCCAACCCCCCACTCCTTCAGGCGAGAGGTAAGACGCGAAACGCGGAGGAGATGGGTGGCACTCTCTTGCCTCTCGCGTCTTGCCTCTCGCGTCTTGCTTCTCGCGTCTTGCTTCTCGCCTATAGTATGGATAGGGGCGAGGTCTGATAGCTGATAGCCTTTTTTTCATCGATCACATAAGGAAGAATACGATGCTGAACCATCAACAACACGTTTTTGAACTCGACATCTATGGTTTTACGGTTGTTGAAAATGTTTTGACAACCGAAGAAGCAACCGAAATGCGCGAGGCTCTGATCCGCTGCGAGCGAGAAGTCGGCACAGAGTCCGCACATCGGGGCAGTGCTCGCCACGTCGCCAATCTGCCAACGCTGGATCGCGTGTTTCACAAAACCATTGACCACGCGCGGATACTCCCGCTGCTCGAGCATTATCTCGGGAAATCGCTCATCCTCGGCAGTCTCAATGCCCGCATTGTGCGGCCGGGCGATCCAGACCAGGGGTTGCACAGCGACATCTCATTGGAAATGCTCAACTTCAATTCCCCAGTCATGATGAATACGGTCTGGCTACTTGATGATTTCTCGCGGATAAACGGCGGCACCAGAGTCGTTCCCGGTTCGCACAAAAGCGGATTGACGATCCCGCCAGAACACCTGTCCGTCAAGCATATCGCACAACCCGAAGCACCCGCGGGAAGTGTCATTGTTTTTAACGGTCAAACTTGGCACGGGGGCGGCGCGAACACCGGCAATGCCAATCGCCACGCATTATTCGGGCACTATCGCAAACGCATGTGCGTGTTTCAAGTTGATCCCCACGACGGTTTCCCACCCGAATGGTTTGACGCGCTCACAGACCGCCAAAAGCAACTCATGCGGATGACCAAGGGCCTCGAAACAGCCCACGCTGCCGATGCACATTTTCGATAATTGCAAAAGGCGTGAGAGGTGAGAGGGGTTAGGGGGCCTCCCACTCCTCACTCCTCGTATTTCAACACAGGAGACCCGAAATGCTCGTTGGCATATCCCCCCTGTTCAGTCCTAAATTGCTCGCCACAATCTATCGCATGGGACACGGAGATGAGATTGTTCTGGCCGATGCACATTTTCCCGGGCACTCGGTCAATGCCAATGTTCTGCGTGCCGATGGTTTGGACATTGCCGATCTGCTCGAAGCAATTTTGCCCCTGTTTGTGCTCGACACGTATGCGGATAGCGCGGTTTTTATGATGGATGCTGTGCCTGGCGACACCCTCGATCCCGCGGTTGAAGCCTCTTACCGAACCGTCATTGACAAGATATGGCCAGATACGCCCCCCATCGCGCGCGTTGAACGCTTTGCGTTTTACGAACAAGCCAGACGGGCCTTTGCTGTCGTTATGACCGGGGAAACCGCCAAATATGGCAATATCATTCTCAAAAAAGGCGTCACCCCGGTTTAGGCGAGACGCGAGTGGTAGGGACGATGCCTCTGTGCTCGCCCGCTGATCGGTAAGAAGCGCGAGAACCTGTCCAAAAGGACAGGTTGTTTTTGTCCTTGGGGACGATATTTTGGAATCGTGGACGGGGTATTTTTTTCTTGATGTTACACAGTACTCAGATAAACGCCGTTAAACTCTGTTTGCCCTACTCCTGCCTGATGGCAGGCAGGTATCGGCAGGCTTGTGCGCTGATGACCCGCTGCATTATCGGGTGTGGCTGCGCCATCCCTGCGGCGTGTATCTGCGCGTCAATTCATTTTAAGGAGGTATCCCATGGCTATAACGACACTCGATTTTGTGCCCTGTGCCCGCGCTGAAGATATTCCCGAAGGCGGAATTGTCGCCGTGAATGTCAACGGGCATGCCATTGCGCTGGCAAAGTCGGAAGGCGCGATTCGAGCCGTGGATAACAGGTGCCCACACATGGGCTATCCACTGAGTGAAGGGTCTATTCACAACGGGTTGATCATTTGCCACTGGCATCACGCGCGGTTTGATCTGGCCAGTGGGTGTACATTTGATCCGTTTGCCGATGATGTACACAGTTATCCGGTGGATGTCCAAGATGGTGAAATTTACGTCAATGTGCATGCAACGCATCCCGATCCGGTGGGACATTGGAAGCGGCGGTTGCGCGAGAGTTTGGAACAGAATATTAACTTGGTGATTGCCAAAGCAGTGATCGCGCTTCGCGCGCAGGGGATTGGCGGCGACGCGATTGCAGAGATTGGCGCGCGGCACGGTGCGATGAAGCGGCGTCAGGGTTGGGGGCCGGCATTGACCATTTTGACGTGTATGTCCAATGTGGTGCCCAGGCTGACACACGAGGATCGAGTTCTGGCACTGTATCAGGGGCTGTTGCACGTGGCGCGCGAGACAAATAATGCAACGCCGAGGATTGTTTTTACGCCCTTGAAAACAAAAGACCTGACGCTTGCGCGCATTAAGGAATGGTTCCGATATCTCATTGAAGTGCGAAATGCCGATGGCGCAGAACGCGCCCTGTTGACCGCGATCGCCATGGGCGCGACACCTTCGGAAATGTGTGATATGATGGTCGCGGCAGCAACCGATCACTTCTATCGGGATGGCGGGCATGTGCTGGATTTTATCAACAAAGGTTTTGAAATGCTCGACCGCATAGGATGGGACAAAGCCGATGAAATTTTGCCCTCGCTCGTGGGGGTGTTGTCGCGTTCACAGCGCAGCGAAGAGCTCAACCGCTGGCGCAGTCCCATTGATCTCGTGCATTTGTTAAACGCTGCTTATGATGAGCTCGAGGATTTGGTTCAAGAGGGCAAGGGAAAGACGTGGGACAATGCAGATGCTTTGACGGAAATTCTGTTGGGGGATGACCCCCATGCAATCGTGGATGGGCTGAAGGCGGCATTTGCCGAAGGCGCGACGCTGACACAGTTGACACAGACCTTGACTTACGCAGCCGCCCTGCGGATCGCGCGATTTCACATTAAGAATGAATTTGGCGATTGGATCGCTGTGCTGCACACGCATTCGGCGGCCAATGCCCTGCATCAATGTGCAAAGCGAGCACCCTCATTGGAATTGGCACGGGGCATTTTCCACGCCGCGATGGCACTGTATTTTGACCGCTGGTTTAACAAGCCGGCTGCCCGATTGCCTCAGGACCAGCGCGCGACCCAACAGTTGCCGCAAGATGCAGATGAATTGCTCGATGCTTTTGTCACCTTGCTCGACACACAGGCGCAGGTCGACGAGGCCGGGCGGATTGCCTATCGGTATTTGTCGCTGGGGCATCCGCGCGAGGCACTGTGCGAACGGTTGGGCCACGTGTTGCTGCGAGAAGACGCCGAGTTTCACTCATTTCAGATGCTCGAGTCTGCGTTTCGCCAAGCAGAGGAACTCGATGAAGCGCGCGCGCGCATGACGCTGGTGGCCTCGGCGCGTTATTTGGCCGCGCATGCACCAACCGCGCGCGCGTTGAAACAGACCGCGAATCTAGCACTTCGACTCCACCGTGGAGATGACCTTTCGGCTGAAGATCCAGACGAGGAGGTGGCGTAATTCCTCTCAGGAGCCGTACCCCTGGATCGGGATAATTCTGAAAGTCCTTTTATCTCGATCCAGTCTCTGGCGGGATAGATAACCCCAGGTCACAGACAGGTATTTTAAGGGCCTGTACCAAAAATGGTGCAGGCCCTTGCAAAACGCGCTTGGAAGCCTCTTGCGAAGGGACCGTTCTAACTTTAGACTTGCATTTGCGAATAGGATATAGAGTACAAGCAGGCGAAATAATTCTGGAGTTGGGTGATATAACAGATTGGCAAGCAATACTTTATGTTTCAGAAATGGATATTCCAAAAATAAAAATCGGACAAATTGTGAAGCTTTTTATCGAGGCATTTCCCCACATGGAATATAAAATTTTCCAAGGGGTTGTCGAAGAAATACCAGCACAACCTGTAAACATAAACTCCTTGGACATATCTTCAAAATCTCTATATCCAGTCAAGGTGATGCTACTCAATCCAGAAATTCAGGATGGAGGGATTAAATACTCCTTAGCTTATGGGATGACTGTCGAGGGAAAAATTGTTATCGAGCGAGGTCAAATACTTGATTTAATATGGAAAAAATTCCTCCAGAAGATGGACAAATTGAGTTTCCCAGATTTTCATCTCAAAAATTAGGTCACGATGAGTATGAAATACCGTCTTATGACAATATTGATTTTATACTTTTGGCCCTCCAGGAATGATTGTCAAGAAATCTATGCTGGGTTTGGGCTTGGGTTTGGTCCATCATTCCCAGTGATAAACCAAACCCAATGGGATAACAAAGGCTCATTTATAGGCAGGACCTCCTTCAATCTCGCCAGAACGCAGATAGGACCTGCGGTACACAGCGAGTTTTTTGTTGGGTACGAACCATTTGAGTTGTCTTTGCACGGATCTTTTTTTTCCATGTCTCAAAGAAATGTACAGAATACACAGGAATATCGCATTTTTGATTCTGGAGGTTGGTTAAATTCATTTCTCGTGAATTGAGGTGTAACTTTTATGAAAAGAATGCACTATTTGGACCGTATCTAAACGCGGGACTGGGCATCTTCCATTTTCGTCCTGAAGATACTCAGGATGTATTTCCGAAGCTACATTTTGGTGGCGTGTTTGGGATAGGTAGCACATTCGCTTTGAGAAAAAAGAGAGGTTTATTTTTTTACTGAAATCCGTTTTCAACCTGTGCATTTTAGAGGGAAACGAGAAGGTATTTCCGACAAGATAACAGGCATATTGGATGTAATTGCGGGATGTCGATTTTGGATAGCCTCCGAGTGACAATTTAGAGAATATGGACATGGCATGCTGCAGTTCTTTAGAATATTGAAAATGCTCAGACCATATTGGCGGTATATGGCTTACTCTCTCTTGGTTGCAATCTTTGTCATGTTATTCAGTATCCCCGGTCCTTACTTGACTAAACTCTTAGTTGATGATGTCTATCCTCATAAAGATTTCGATCTTTTTGATTATTTGAATGATGTGATGTAATTGAACAATGCCATAAAGTAGCGGGTATGTGAAGTGGTTGCGTAACTGATTGCGTACAAAAATGTCTTTCGACATATTTCTCTTGAAGGCAGAGCTCAACGACTATTGGAAATTGTTTAAAAATTTCGTTCATTCGGTAGTAACAAAGATTTCTCAAAAAAAAGAATGTGACTTTTGGAGGTTGTATGGCAAAGTTTGAAAAATCCAGGTGGGGGACAAGGATTACACACAAGAATATCGAGACAATTCCCAACACTTTCTTCCCAAAAGCGGAGATGGGATAGTAACTGAGCAACTATGTCGCCTAGACTCCAGAATACGAGTTGTAGTAGCTGATGGCTCAAAAGATATGCTCGCAGCAGCCATGAATAGACTTTCTAAGTATAGCATAGAAAGCTTTGTTCTGGTACGCTTTGAGGATCTCATTGATGAGGCAGTAGATCTTGGGAGATTCGATTTTGTCATCTCATCATTTGCACTACATCACTTGGAATCACCACAGCGGCGGACCGTATTCAGTAAAGTCTGGAATATGCTATTACCGGATTCGTATTTTGTAAATGTCGTTCTACCCGCAACAGAAATTTATGAAGATTGGTATTATAATCTTTGGAGAGAATGGATACACAGTCATGAGAATCGGGTCAAACTCAATGCGTCATTTGGACATGTTCCCGATGAAGCGCGTGTCAGACCTGAGAATTTTTATGATATTTTAGAGAGCCAGTTAGAAGACATGTGCAATGTTGGATTTATGGAAGTCGCTTGTCACTATAGATATGGATTGTTTGGAATTTATAGTGGCCGTAGACAGTAAAAATGCGTTCTTCTGGAAACACAGTTTTTTTGAAGAATTTCTGCAAGCCCTTCATTATTAGGATATAGATATGACCAAGTTTATGATCCCATCTGTTACGCTAGTTGGTAATGATCCAAATCGCATAGTCTCTGAAGTTAAAGGAAAAGGCATGGGAAAAGCTGAAGCAAATAAATTGCTCTCCAAGCTCATGAAAGTTCATTGAGCTTATGCATTCTCATAAGTAGGTCAAGTCGAAAAAGTTCTGTTCTGAAAAAATGTAGCTCTGTGATAGGCTACCCCGCTATGTCATTTCGACTACGCTTAATACAGGCATGTCCAAAAAAAGAAATCAGGTGTCTTTCGCTTAAAGGCATGATTCAGAGTCAGGCACTTTACGTCCGTTCAGAACAGGCCGTAACTTATGCCATCCTATTCTGAAGTAATAGGGTGCGATTCAAAGGCAGAGTCATTGACCAAAGGGACATTCTGAAGGACGTACAGATAAACCTTGGCCACAAACAGGTATTTTAAGAGCCTGTACCCAAACATGGTGCAGGCTTTTTTTGCACAAAATAGAAGGTTTCCCTGAATTTGTCTATTGATACCATTCGGCTTGCACGGCGAACATATCGGCATATCGCCCACCCTTTTGCACAAGCGTTTGATGCGATCCTTCTTCGGCGATTTGCCCACGCTCCAAAAATACAATGCGATCTGCAAGCCGTGCAGAGCTGAGGCGATGTAAAATTAAGAGAACGGATTTGCCCTGCGACATGTCCTGAAACTGCCGATAGACTTCAACCTCTGCACGGGCATCGAGCGCGGCGGTGGGTTCGTCTAAGACGAGCACCTGAGCGTCTCGCAAATACCGCGCGGGCAAGCGCCAATGCCTGCCACTGTCCATCTGATAGGTCTGTGCCCTCTTCAAATCGACAACGCGCGCATTCAGATGCGCGGCCAAATAACGCTGAAACGTGTCGTAGTACAGAATCCAGTGCAGAGCCATCATGCCGATCAACAAGCCGAGGTAGGGCGCGTAAGGCATCAGCAGACCAGCGGTGCATCTGCGCGCGCGGGCCTACCATCTGCCATCAGCGCGTCGATCAAGTGCGTTGTCGCATAAATGTGCAAGAGGGGAACAGCACCGCCGATGACCCCTATGACCATCAGAAAAACCGTATAAGATGGCCAGGGTGCGATGAGGGTGCGGTATGCAAACCGCGCGAAATGATAGATGTGTGACATGGGTATTTGCCTTTGCGATAAGTGGTCAACGGTCAGCAAGAAGGCGAGACGCAAGACGCAAGCGAGGTTGGATAGCCCTCTTGCTTCTCGCGTCTCGCCAGTGGCAGCAGATTTACATGTCCCGTGCTTCCATGGTTTCCCGAAGCAGTTCTCGCCCGCGATACAGCCAAGTTTTTACTGTGCCCATCGGTACTTGCAGGGCCTTTTCGATCTCGGCATACGAATAATCCTCAACATAACGCAGGCGCATGGCCTCGCGATATTGTTGTGGCAGTGCTTGAATGCCCTTGCGTACTAGGTGTTGACATTCTCGGGTGTGCAGGGCGGTTTCCGGGTCTTCTGTCCCGCGCGAGGCAATTTTTTGCGCGCGTTCCGGCGAGTAAAAATAAGTCGTCCATTTGCGCTGCACAGATTGCGATTCACAGTGCGAGATGCACACGTTCATCGCAATGCGAGTCAACCAAGTTGAAAATGCTGCGTCACCGCGAAAGCGATTCAGCCCTTGATAGGCTTTCATAAACGCGATCTGAACCAAGTCATCGACATCTGCCTCGTTTTTTGTCCGACTGGTCACAATCGAATAAATTCGGGCCACATTTGCTTTGTACAGCTTGCCAAATGCCACCCCATCACCTGTTCGCGCTTTTAGAACCATTGTGTGTTCTTCATTCCGCGTCATGGTATTCCTCTTGTATCGCGATGGTTTCTGTTGCTCCCCTGCTCTTGCGCTCGTCTGCCTCCACACAGGCAGGGCATAAACTCGTGTAGGTAAGTCCATTGTGTTCTGCGCCAGTGGTTGTTTGGGCGGCCCTCGAATCGGGTTGTGATGACGGATATTGTAGAGAAAAATAAAAAACCCGACATTGAGTTTAACTCGATGTCGGGCATGAAGGGGATAGGCGCCAAAAACCCCACTCAGGGGTTGGCAAAATTTTAGTCTCCAGGGCATAATCGCCGCCGCCTAGAGGAACGATGGCAGTGTAAGTGAACCATCTGACTGTTACCTAAGCACGAGTAAATTTAGGTGTTTATCTCCTAATGGTGGCAGGTTGCTGTTCTCAAGGGTGAAGAATATAGCCTGTTCTGTATTTTCCTGCAAGAAAAAATTCGGATGCTCGCGGCAACCGATGGATTGAGGCTGTCTTTATCGGGAATGGCAAAAAATCGGGGAAGACGACAGGTCAGCCGATCTGTTCGACAATGGCGTTCAAGCTGTAGTCTGGCAGGTCGAGTACCACATAAGCGGGCAAGTTCAGTCGTTTCCAGAGGTCGAACCCATCTGTCCGGGTTTTTTCCGCGACAAATAGAGAAATGACAGTGCCGTGTGTGGCAATGGCGATGGTTTTACGGGGATGTGTTTCCACGGCTTTTTCAACGGCCCGTGTAAATCGAATACGGGCCTGATTTGCCGTTTCACGGCCAAAGATCAGGTCGTTGGGGCGCGCAAAGAAGGTTTTTACTGCGGTATGCCAGATTTCTCGGTCGGGTATGAAAGGAACGCCGTTTCGGTCGTGTTCGTGAAAATTGGGGGCTGGCGACCAAGAAATGTGGAGATGTTCGGCAGATAGTCGGCCCGTTTCTCGCGCTTTGGGTTCTTCGCTTGTGATAAAAAGGTCTGGTTTATAGGGGCGCAACGCATCCGCGAGAAAGAGACAACTCGCACGCCCGCGTTCAGATAGTCGCCAGTCTGAGGCGGATTTTGTCTCGTCAATTTGGGGCATCGCGTGTTTGATCAAGATGAGATGGTTCACAAAAATGTTCCGCTTAAGTGTAGATCCGAATTAAGGGTTAAAAGCAACCGCAGATTAACACCGATAAACACAGCGTAAAAGGCGAACAGGTAGCACGCAACTTGACTGGCGTTGTGTTCCGCGTTCAGCTTTTAGCTTCCGGCTTGTTTTGCTGACTGCTGACGGCTTGTTTTATGGCGTTCTCATCTGTCTGACGTGTCTGGGTCACAGTCGGGTGGGTGAGCGAGTGCGTCCTGATTTCAACCCTTAATTGGCATTGTAGGGTCTTGCATATCGCGGCTATGTTTCCTATACTCATGGTTCTAAAAAAGGACATTCGTCCTCTTCAATTGCCCGGAATGTCTCGGCTTCGGGATTTGCCGCTTGCCCACAAAGAAACGCATCCGCGGCGATTCGCGCCACGAGAATCCGGCAAGGCTCATTTTCTTTTGGGAAGAGAATATGAATACAGATCCTTTTGTTCAGTTTGAAACGTGGTTTGAAGAGGCGAAAATCTCGGAGTTGGTGCTGCCCGAGGCCGCGGCATTGGCAACCGCGACAAGCGATGGACGGCCTTCGGCGCGCATGGTGCTGGTAAAACAATACGATCGGAATGGGTTTGTGTTTTTTACGAATCGAGAGAGTCGCAAGGCCGATGAGTTGGAAGAGAATCCCCGAGCAGCCCTGTTGTATCACTGGAAGTCATTGCGCCGCCAGGTTCGCATTGAAGGACGGGTTGAAACCGTTTCAGACGCCGTATCCAAAGCGTATTTTGATTCGCGCCCCCGAGGCAGTCGCTTGAGTGCCTGGGCCTCACCTCAAAGCGAAGAAATTTCAGATCGGGAATTTTTGGAACGTCGCGTGGCAGAACTGAGCCGACAATATCCGGGAGACGAGGTGCCATTGCCTCGGTTTTGGGGGGGCTATCGGGTGATCCCCGACCAGTTTGAATTTTGGGTGAACAGAGCGGATCGATTGCACGATCGGTTCTTATATGTTCGGCAAGACCATGGCGTGTGGACGCGCGCGCTGCTGGCACCATAGGCCTGCCCCGAATGTCTTAATCGGACGAAACGAGGAGAATTGCAATGACCAAACTCAGTGTCAATTTGAATCGCGTGGCACTGTTGCGAAACAGTCGCCCGCTCACAATGCCCAGTGTCACACAGGCCGCGCAAGTGTGTATCGATGCTGGCGCGCATGGCATTACCGTGCATCCCCGTCCCGACGAGCGGCACATTCGCAAGACAGATGTCTATGAACTCAAAGAGGTGATTTCGGGGGTAGAATACAATATCGAAGGCAATCCCTTTGCCGAGTTTATGGATATGGTGCGGGATGTACGCCCAGATCAGTGTACGCTGGTGCCCGATGAACCCCATCAGGCCACATCCGATCACGGTTGGGATTTGAAACAAGACGGCGAAAGGCTCAAACCGATTATTGCTGAACTGAAAGATCTGGGCATTCGGGTTTCCCTATTTATGGATCCAGAACCGAAAAATATGATTCTGGCAAAAGCACTGGATGCAGATCGCATTGAACTCTACACGGAGTATTATGCGTCTGAATGTGCCCGTGGCACTGTGGGGCCCGTTTTTCGGCAATACGCGGATGCGGCGCGCGCGGCGCAAGATGTCGGGTTGGGGGTCAATGCCGGGCACGATCTCAATCTCGACAATCTAGGCGAGTTTGTGACCATCCCCCATATTCTCGAAGTGTCTATTGGTCACGCGCTGATCGCAGATGCTGTTTTTATGGGATTGGAGAACACGGTGAAGGCGTATTTGGAGGTCTTGGGGTATGGTCAGTGCGGCGGGTTCAACACATAGCACCATCCCCAACGCCATTGACAAAGCCATTTCATTTACTTATTTTGCACATCGGACCAGGAAGTGACCGCAGAAAAAAAGAAAGGATTATCCAACGCGATGAATGTGCAGGTGACCGAATCGGGAACATGGCGTCGAACATTGGAGATCGAGGCTCCGTCTGAAGATGTGGCGAAGCGTCTCAACGCCGCGTATAAAAAATACAGCAAGACCCTCAGTTTGCCGGGATTTCGCAAGGGTAAAATTCCTCTGAGCATTGTCAAACGGCAATTTGGGAAGGCCATCCAAGGCGAGGTTATCCAAGAGATGGTCGAGGAGTTTTATGCGGAGGCCAGCGAAGCCGAAGGCATTCAACCCGTTTCCCAGGCGGCTATTGAAGATATCGATTTTGAAGAAGGACAACCTCTGGTGTTCAAGGCTTCGGTTGATATCCGCCCCGAGATAACCGTCGAAACCTATAAGGGGTTGCGGGTCACGCGGCCCGTCATTCGGGTCGAAGACGATCATATTGAAAGACGGCTGCGATATATGCAAGATGAGCGGGCCACGGAACAAGTCGTTGCGCGCGCCGCCGCGCTCGCAGATGTGGTTTTTGCCGATGTCGAAGAGCTCGATGAAAACCGCGAGTCCATTCTCGATCACGAGTCAAAAGATCAGTCAATTTGGCTGTTTAAGCGGGAAGATGGCAAGCCGACTGAATTGGCAGAACAACTGATCGGCATTTCGGCCGGTGAAACCCGTGAGATTACAATTACCCGGCCCGTTCAGGATGATCACGGGGATCACGACCACGGGGATCGCGATGATCATGACCACGGGGATCGAGACGAAGAACCGAAAGAAGAAACCGTGATGTTTCGCGTGACGGCCAAAGAGATACGCCAGCGCGAGTTGCCCGAATTAGATGATAAATTCGCCCAAGATGTTGGCGGCGTGGAAACCTTAGACGCGCTTAAAACGCAGATTCGCGATGATATGCAGGCGCAGTGCGATCTCGTTGCTCGCCAACGCGTAGAAGAAAATTTGGTCGATGCGCTGATCGAGGGCAATCCATTTGAGATTCCCGATAGCATGATCGAAACATATCTCAATAATATGGTCGAATCGCATAAGCAAGAGCACGCGGATCACGACCATGAGATCGACGAAGATGCTATTCGTGAAAGCGGGCGCGATCAGGCCGAACGCAATGTCAGACGCTATTTATTGCTTGATGCCGTTGCCGATCAGGAAAATATCAAAGTGATCGATGAAGATATCGACGAGCATCTCGAGGAAATGTCGCAACGGCACAGTATTGAAGGGGCGCGCCTGCGTCAAATTCTGAGCCGAACTGGACAACTCGACCAGATCCAGTCAGAGGTCAAAACGCAGAAGACCTTTGATTTTCTCATCGCCAACGCCAATGTTGAAGATGTTGAGGAAATCGAATCAGGGGATAGCTAACGGTTGACGTAAAGTAACAAAATCATTCACAAATACTAACCCCCGTGTCTGCCTCCCTCACAGGCAAGCAGATGAGGAAAAAAAAAAAAAGAATATTCGAGAGAACATGCGATTCGCGTTGCTTGCCCTTGCCATAAGTATCATTACCACCACCCTTTGCAGAAGTGTTTCTGCTCAACCATCTCAACCGGACGCGCCGCCGAATGCGGGAACGAAGATAGGCAATCGCAAGGTGCTGCTGCACTGGACGCCAGGTTCGGACAATGGGTCTGCCATCTAGAAGTATCAGTATCGCCAGATCGAAAATATCCCGTTGACCCTCGTCCCATGGTCGGCTTGGATGGTATCTCTATTTCAAGCAGTGGTCTCATCAGAGGCACACCCAAACAGATTGTCGAGACTGACATTACCGCGACGGTGCGCGATGCTGCAACTGGCGAGGTTTCGACCTCGTTTAACATGCATGTTTCTGAGGTTATCCAACCCTTGAGTATCGCGCCAATAGAGGATGTGATGGCGACTCAGAATGTGGCGATTACAGATATACAGGTAGATGCTTCAGGCGGCGGAGGGGCATATACATACTCCCTCTCTGGACAACCGGATGGCATCTCTATTTCAAGCAGTGGTCTCATCAGTGGCACTCCCACAGTGAGTGGCGATTCCACTGTGACCGTGACGGTGGAAGATGGGGTTGACCGCAGTGAAGACCGTGCTTTGCCCATCAATGCAAGGCGTTCTTTCACCATGCGTGTGAAACCTCCCCTGTCCGTCGCGTCAATAGATGATGTAACGGTCACGCAGAATACCGCGATTGACACGATTGAGATCTCGGTATCCGGCGGTTGGACACCCTATGAGTATGCTCTCTCTGGACAACCGGATGGTATTTCTATTTCAGGGAGTGGCGAAATCACCGGCACGCCTACACAGACAGGAACTTTCACACTTTCCGTGACAGTGACCGATGCACACAGCAATGAGGCAACCGGTCGTTTCACCATGACGGTCAACGCGCCGATTCCAACGCTGACAGTCGCGGGGACAGATAATATAACGGTGGCGATAAGTGCCGTGCAGACGAACAGTCCGATTGACCCGATTCAGGCCTCCGCATCAGGGGGGCCAGACCCCCTATACATACTCCATAGCGAGCAATCCTGCCCAGGGTGCAGGGCTTGCCATTGATTTGAGCAGTGGCGAAATCACCGGCACGCCAACGCAGGCAGGGACATTTACGCTGACCGTAACCGTGACTGATGCGGGCACTAGAGAGGCTATGACCTCGTTTGCGATGGCTGTGAACCTGATAGGCGATTTTAATGGCGATGATGCAGTTGATTATTCTGATTTCGAGCTTTTTCAAGCAGCGTTTGGCACGTCAGAAGGTGAAGAGGGTTTTAATGCAGATATGGATATGAATGGCGATGGGACCATTAATTTTTCTGATTTTCTGATCTTTGTCAGTCACTATCCCGGTTCCCGCTCTGCCTTGTCTTTGTAGTGCAGGGGCAATGACCTATGTCTTTGGGGTTCGCGTGACCAAGCAGGAGGCACTCATGGTACGCATCGCTGCAATCGTTCTGATTCTGGACATGGGCATGCCCAAAGCCCTCTTAGCAGATGTGGTTTTAGAAGCCGGTGAGATAGACAGCAGCAAGGTTGAAGTGGGGGCCTATGCCGAGGTTCTCTATAAGAAGGAAAAAAAACTCTCTACGGCCAGCGGCTACATTAAGGCTGTTGATGCAGAGGGTTTGACCATTGGACAAGGTTTTGGAAAGCAGATAGCCTTTGAGCATATTCAAAAGCTGATCCTTGCAGAGTCTGACCGCGAGATGGACAAGCTCAAAAAGACAACAGATACGCTTTCTGTGAGAAAAGAGAACAGGCCTGGACGGATTGTTGTCAAGTTGCTTGGCAGTGTTTTTACAGGCTGCGCTGGCATCCTTTTGGGGGGCGCAGTCGGGGGGAGGTTCATTGAAAATGGCTGCCCTCCGGGTGAACTTTGTATAGATGAAGAAGTCGCTTTGGGTGCATTGGTTGGCTATTTAGTCGGAGTACCCATCGGCATGCACAAAATAGACTTACACGATCAATTCATAAATTCATTTGCAGGCAGCGTGATAGGAGGCGCAGCAAGTCTTGTAGTGTTCGCGCTGGAAGAAGAGACCATGGAAGATCTCTGGCCAGCCTTTGTTATCAGCCCACTCGTCGGGGCTACGATTATGTCCGAACTTACACGCAAACCGCCTGAAGATAGTCGTTTCTCTATCGGTCTGCTGCCTACTTCCAATGGGAGTGTATCCGCGGTTGCCACGCTGCGGTTTTAGGTCAGCGGTCAATGCCTTTGGGGGCGTAGAGAGGACAATGCGCGCGGATTGGGTTTTGCCCCCTGATGTTCCGGCGGATATGCGATCTGACCATTCAAACCACAAAACAGGACGGGATTTAATCGTTCCCGTCCAGGAGATTAAAATCAAATATGGCTCTGGTTCCTACAGTTCTTGAACAAACGGGGCGCGGCGAGCGCGCGTACGACATTTTTTCGCGGCTGTTGCGCGACAATATTATTTTTATCGGAACCCCGATCAACGATACGATTGCCAATTTGGTGATTGCTCAGATGTTGTTTTGCACATCTGAAACACCAGAGAAACCGATTCGGCTGTACATCAATTCTCCCGGTGGGAGCGTTACCGCGGGTTTGGCGATTTACGATACAATGCAATACGTGCCCAACGACGTTGAAACGGTTTGTGTGGGTCAGGCTTTTTCACTGGGCGCGGTGCTTCTTGCGGGTGGCACAAAGGGCCAGCGCCGCGCGTTGCCAAATTCGCGCATTTTGCTGCATCAGCCCATTGGCGGGGCAGGCGGTCAGGCTTCGGATATCGAACGACATGCCGAAGAAATTTTGCAATATCGCGACCGCTTAAACGCAATTCTATCCGACTGCACGGGGCAGGCGATTGCGCGCATAGAAAAGGATGCCGATCGCGATTTCTTTATGTCGGCTCACGAGGCAAAGGACTATGGCCTCATCGACGAGGTGCTCGTTCCCGACAGGGAGCCCGCTATCGACGAAGCCTTGTCCTGAGAGAAGCAAAGGAGTAGGGCACTATGAAACGACGGACTTCCAGAACAGAAATTCGCTGTTCTTTTTGCGGCAAGAGTGCCGATCAGGTCAATAAGATCGTCACCGGTCCGAGTGTGAATATTTGCAGTGAATGCATCAAGCTCTGCAATGAGGTCCTGCGAGAAGATGATCTCAAAAAGCCCGTGGCACTTCACAAGGGTCTGCCCAAGCCCAGTGAGATCAAAGCGCGTCTCGACGATTATGTGATCGGTCAAGCGCGCGCCAAGCGCGTGCTTTCGGTCGCGGTGTACAATCACTACAAGCGCATTCGGTCCAATCAGTCTTCGGACGAGGTCGAACTCGATAAGAGCAATATTTTGCTCATGGGACCTACGGGCACGGGCAAGACGCTTTTGGCGCAAACTTTGGCGCGCATTTTACAGGTGCCATTTTCGATTGCCGACGCCACCATTTTGACCGAAGCGGGGTATGTGGGCGAAGATGTTGAGAATATCTTGGTGCGCCTGCTTCAGGCAGCGGACTACGATGTGGCGCAGGCCGAGATGGGCATTTTGTATTTGGACGAGGTCGATAAAATTTCTCGCAAATCAGCCAATCCGTCCATTACGCGCGATGTATCGGGCGAAGGGGTTCAGCAGGCGTTGTTGAAAATTTTGGAAGGCACTGTGGCGAGCATTCCGCCCAAGGGAGGGCGCAAGCATCCCGAACAACCCCTGATTCAGCTCAATACCAAAAATATTCTGTTTATTTGTGGCGGTGCATTTGATGGCTTAGAAAATATTATCAGGACCCGCATCGGCAAAAAGACCATTGGCTTTGGGTCCAATTCGACCGATTTGGAAGACCGCAATGCCGGTGAGATTTTCCGACACGCGGAGCCAGAAGATCTGATCAAATACGGTCTGATTCCAGAGCTCGTCGGGCGCATGCCCGTGATGTGTGCATTGGCCGAGTTGGACGAAGCCGCCCTGTTGCAGATTTTGACCGAGCCGCAAAATGCCATTACCAAGCAATATCACAAGTTGTTTGAACTCGATGGCGTTTCGCTGACCTTTGAGGAAGACGCGCTGCGCGAGGTCGTTCGCATTACGCAGGAAAAGGGCACCGGCGCGCGCGGGCTGCGGTCAGTTCTCGAATCGCTCATGACGGATTTGATGTACGAAATTCCCTCCAATGAGGACATAACCGAGGTGACTGTGACCTGCGACATGGTGCAAAACCGCAACACGCCGCGCATTGAAGTTCTCGAATCAACAAAAAAACGCGCGTAAAAAAGATGGGCTTTTCCAGAGATGGAAACCGGGGCCGAATCGGGCCCCGGTTTTCTTTGTGTTAAAACGCGGATCGCAGATGAAAGCAACTTTTGAGAGTTGATCCATGAAATACCATTCTGCCGAATTTGTCACGAGTGTCGGTTTTTTGCGGCAATTGCCCCGCGATGGGGCGTCTGAAATTGCATTTGCAGGCCGTTCCAATGTGGGCAAGTCGTCGCTGCTCAACCGGCTGTTCAACCGAAAAAATCTGGCCAAGACCAGCAACACGCCCGGCAAAACGCGAACCCTGAACTTTTATCGGGTCAATCGCGCGCATTATTTTGTCGATTTGCCCGGTTATGGCTATGCAAAACGCAGCCAACGCGAGCGGCAGGCATGGGGGAAGTTGATCGAGGGATATGTCCAGGACCGGCCTTCGCTTGTGGGATTTGTGCAACTCATCGACGCGCGGCACGACCCGACCCGAGATGATTTGCAGATGATCGACTGGCTGGTGCATGGCAAAAAACCGTTTGTGGTGGTCGCCACCAAAGCCGACAAGTTGTCGGGTAACAAACTCAGAAACCGATTGGATCAAACCCGACGCCTGCTCGCGTTGCACGGCGATTTTGACCTGCTGCCGTTTTCCGCCACAACGGGCCGCGGCAAGGCCGCGGTTTGGCACTGGATTAGAGAGGTGTTGGATGCACGATTATCAGGTAAAAAACGCCCATGAGATTCCCACACCCGCGCTGTTGATCTACAAAGCGGCCGTGGCGCACAACATTCGGGCGATTGGCGAGATGATGGATGGGTATGCGCGTTTGCGACCACACATCAAGACGCACAAAATGTCGCAGGTTGCGCGCATGGAGATGGATGCGGGGATCGACAAGTTTAAGTGTGCAACGCCCAAAGAAGCGGCCATGCTCGCTGCGATTGGCGCGCCCGACGTGTTGATTTCCTATCACATGGTGGGGGCAAATATCGGACGTGTGATCAATTTGAAGCGCCTGTATCCCCATGTCGATCTAAAAATCATTGCCGATGATGCCCGCAATATTCAAGCCCTGTCTGATGCTTGTGTATCGGCTGATGTGACCCTGGGCGCGATGGTGGATGTCAACACGGGGATGAATCGCACGGGCGCGTTGCCCGGCGCGCCCTCGTTGGCTCTGGCGCGACAGATCGCACAATCGCCGGGGTTGCATTTTGCGGGCTTGCATGTGTACGACGGGCACGTGGGGGGTGCCGATCTGGACGCGCGCCAAAAGATCGCGTTTGAGTCCGTTGCGCTGGCCGTTGAAACCCGGCACATGATAGAACAGTCTGGCCTTGAGGTCAAAAAAATGGTCGCCTCGGGGTCGCCGGGTTTTGTACACACGCAACAGGTGGATGGGGTGGATGAAGTGTCGCCCGGGACGTGGATTTTTTGGGACACCGGATACGGCGACCAGATGGAGACGCCCTTTCGCTGGGCGGCATTGGTTTTGTCCAGTGTGATCAGCACGCCCGGTGCAGATCTGATGACCTTGGACGCGGGCAGCAAGTCAATAGCACCGGATACGCCCGCGCCCCATTTTCGCGTGCTGGAATTGTCAGACGAGATTGCGTTTTTGCGACGCAATGAAGAACACCAGGTGTTGTGTGTGCCCAACGCGCGCCCTCGTGTGGGCGATCAATTTTATCTGGTGCCGCGCCATGTGTGTACAACCGTGAATTTGTGGGATGACGTGTGCGTGATTGATGAAAACGGGATGTTTGTCGAGACATGGGCTGTGGATGCGAGAGGTCATTAAATTGAATCGGGAAAGAGTTCTGATCAGCGATCCCTTGGCCAATGGCTGGCAAACTGTTTTCGCTGCTTCAGATATAGAAGTCAATGTGAATACGGGCCTGTCCGAAGACAAATTGTGTGAGATGATTGGCGACTATGCCGGGTTGATCGTGCGCAGTGCAACCAGGGTGACCCAACGGGTGATCGCGGCGGGCGCGAATCTGCGAGCGATTGGTCGGGCCGGCGCAGGTGTGGACAATATCGACTTGGAAGCGGCCACGCAGCGGGGGATTGTGGTGATGAACGCGCCGGGCGGCAATACGATTTCTGCCGCGGAATACGCCATGGCGATGATGATGGCCCTGTCTCGCAATATTCCCCAGGCGACCACATCGATTAAAGCGGGCGAATGGGCGCGCGGCGAATATACAGGTGTTGAGTTATACGGCAAGGTCTTGGGGATTATTGGCGTGGGGCGCGTGGGCCAGCAAGTGGCGCGCCGCGCGCATGCGTTTGGCATGAAGTTGTTGGGCGCGGACCCTTTTTTGTCGGATAATCTGGCGCGTCAGTTGCACATCCGGCAGGCTTCTTGCGATGAGATTTTTGCCCAGGCAGATTATATTACGCTGCACACGGCACTGACCGATCAAACCCACCATCTCATTTCTGCATCGGCACTTTCGAGGTGCAAGAACGGGGTGCGCGTGATCAACTGCGCCCGGGGGGAGCTCGTCGATGAGAACGCCCTTGCCGAAGCGATTGAAAAGGGTCGGGTCGCAGGGGCCGCATTAGATGTGTTTGGCAAAGAGCCGCCTTCGGCTGATCATCCGCTGATTAAAAGGCCAGAAGTGATCGCCACGCCGCATCTCGGTGCTTCGACATTTGAGGCGCAGGAAAAAGTGGCGCGGCAAATTGCCGTGGATTTGCGCGATGCACTGCAAGGCAAGCCCGTTCAAAGTGGCATCAATGTGCCGCCGATTGAGCCTGAATATCTCGATGCGATCAGCCCGTATTTGTCGCTGGCCGAAAAGGTGGGGTCCCTGCACGCGCAACTTATGGGTGGGCATTTGCACAAGGTCATTAATCGATATCAGGGTGTGATTCAGGAATATGCAACGGCGCCGCTTTCGGCCGCGGTTTTGAAGGGCATTTTCGGGCATCAGTCTGAGGAGCCTGTGACGCTGGTCAACGCGCGGCTATGGGCGAAGGAACGCGGCATTCAGGTTGAAGAATCCAAGAGCAGTCACGAAGATTACAACAATTTGATTAGCGTAGATGTCGAGACCTCAGAAGAGACGACATCGATTTCCGCGACGGTTTTTGGGCGGCGCGATTTGCGACTGGTCCGCATAGACGATATCGAGGTGAAGGCCAAACTCGAGGGCAATATGATTGTTTTGGGCAATCGGGATGTGCCCGGCGTCGTGGGGCACATGGGCAATCTGTTTGCCGCAAATGGGATTAACATTGCCGATATGGCCCTGGGACGCAGGAGCCCAGGCGGCGAGGCAATTATGGTTTTTAATATTGACGCGCCGGTATTGGATGAGGTGCTGGCCGATATTGTGTCTCAAGAATTTGTGAACTGGGTCAAGCAGGTTGTGCTATGAGCGGTCGGCTTTCAGCCGGTCTAACCTATCTCCACAAGTTGGAGACTTGAGGCTCGCGATCAAAAAAAGGAAAAAAATATGCCTGTTTCAGCAATTGTCGGTGCGAATTGGGGTGACGAGGGCAAGGGCAAGATGACGGACGTCCTCGCCCGACACTCAGATTTTGTCATCCGCTTTCAGGGCGGCAACAATGCCGGACATACCATTATCAATAATTATGGCAAATTTGCCCTTCACCTTCTGCCATCGGGCGTATTTTATCCCCACACGACCAATATTCTCGGCCCCGGCGTCGCGTTGAATATCCCCGCATTTCTGCGTGAATTGGATGATCTCATCGCCCGCGGCGTGCCAAAACCATCCCTCTATATATCCGAGCGCGCGCAGGTGGTGCTCCCCTATCACCTTCTCATGGATGAATATGAGGAAGAGCGGTTGGGAGATCGAAAGTACGGCTCGACCAAATCGGGCATTGCGCCATTTTATTCGGATAAGTATTTGAAAATTGGGGTTCAGGTTGCCGACCTGTTCGACGAGGGCCGCTTGCGCGACCGCGTCGCACGCGCCCTAACCGTGAAAAACCTGCTTTTCGATCAATTGTATCAAAAGCCAATGATGTCTTTGGAGCACGTCGTACCGGCTTTGATGGCGACCGGGGACCAAATCGCGCCTTATGTTTGCGACACATCATCGCTGCTTCACAATGCCCTCAAAGAAAAAAAGAAAATTCTCGTCGAAGGCCAACTGGGCGCCTTGCGCGATCCCGATCACGGCATCTATCCCTATCCCACATCTTCTTCCACGCTGGCCGGTTTTGCATCGGTCGGCGCCGGGATTCCGCCTTATGCGATCACACAAGTCGTTGCCGTTGCAAAAGCGTATTCCTCCTGCGTGGGTGCCGGGCCTTTTATTTCGGAGATTTTCAACCGGGAAGCAGAGGAACTCCGCGAAAGAGGAGGCGATGCCGGGGAATACGGTGCGACAACAGGACGTCCTCGCAGAATGGGCTGGTTTGATGCGGTTGCCACGCGCTATGGGTGTCGCATACAAGGAGCAACAGCGGTCGCGCTGACCCTGCTCGATGTGTTGGGTTATCTCGACGAAATTCCAGTCTGCACGGCTTACGAGATAGACGGACAAAAAACACAGATGTTTCCAGTTCCCGCGCTTCTGGATAGAGCGACACCCGTCTTGGAAAAACTGCCGGGGTGGAAACGAGATATTTCATCGGTTCGTCGATTCTCGGACCTGCCGGCAAACGCACAAAATTACGTCGGGCATATCGAAGCATGGCTCGAAGTGCCCGTAAAATGGATCTCCGTTGGGCCCAGGCGAGAAGATATTATCGAGGTGTCGTGATCGAACGCGCTTGGGTGTCCTTTGTGACGCCAGATGATGCCACATAAAAACCCCAGACGAAAATCGCCTGGGGTTCTGTTTTAAGAACAGCGGTCTATCTACGAGGGCAATTCTGGACGAACAGGCGGTCATTAACTAATCGTCCGGTGCTGTATTCCTTCTCTCATATCTGTCTCAACAGCGTGTCATTTTAACTTTTGTAATTCCTTTGTTGCTGTCTTATGATAGGCTTCGCCTTTAACGGAATTTTCAAGAATTTTATTTAGCCAAATCTTTTGAGCGTTTTTGTCCTTAATATTTTTGTATAACTCAACGATAAACAATTGTTTTCCTGAATCTGTTTGTCCAAGCGCGTAATAACGGTCTTCTGTCTGACTGCTGCTGTCAGTATCTCCCGTGATCAAAGTTGATTGAAGAAAATTTGTTCACATTCTGCACGAGATACGCGATGTTTGATCCAATTCTTATGGGAATTGCCTGCATCCCACTGAAAGCCCTTGCATTTCAATCAGTGAAGCAAATTCATCTCCATACCTTTTGTGTATGGCTATTATATACACAAAAATGTTTTTCTAGAATAGTCTTTTTTAGTACACCGCGCGGGATCATTTCTCCAATACCTCCAGACACTGTTTGTATCGCGCGTCGTGATCGGCATATTGTTTTAACCACTCGGCGATTGTTTTGCCATCTTCAAGTTTGGCGTGTAAATCCGCGCGCTTTTCGACGAGAAAGCGCGTTGTTTTAACGTGTCCATGCCCTGCTGCACAATATATGGGAAAATGTTTGTGATCTGTTGTCGCATTGATATCCGCGCCGTTTTCAAATAGGATTTCGACAATTTCCAAGTCGCCGTTTCGCGCGGCATGGTGCAAAGCAGTATCTCCTCGGGCGTAGCGTTCGTGAACCAACTCTGGATAATCGCGAAGCATTGCCGTTACGCGTTGTGCATTGGCCAGGAAAACCGCGTTGATAAACTGACGCGCGACTTCGCTCAATGGTTTGGTATGTGCATCCAGTCCACCATAGGCAACGAGCAAGGATACGACATTCTTATTCTCGGGCACTTCCCCGGCAAAGTGCATCACATAGCCATCGTGAGCGGCTAAGTCAGCACCTTGATCGATCAGATATTTCACAATATCGACGTGGCGTCTCAATCCCGCGTGAAAGATGGGACGCCATTCATATTCGTCATCTTGGTTGACGAGGGAGGGGTTCTGTTCAACGATTTCTCTAACAGCATCAAAATCGCCATTGATAACAGCGTCCCGAAGTGATTTGGTATCCATGTTTATTTCCTTTCTTGCTTTTTTTCTGTGATCTACGCGCTGTAGGCTCGCGCGTGTGTCGCGGCTATGTTTGTTTTTTAGCAAAAGGAGTCCCTATGCCCCTCGCTGCATGTGTATGGGCACTTCCCTGCCCCGAGGAAACCGCCTTAAAGCAAATTGCCGATGCGGGATTTACCCATATTGACATTCGCCCGGGTTGGCTTCAAACTGATGACCTTCAACAACGGGCCAAAGACCTCGGTCTCGCCATCTCGTGCCTGGCCGCTTCTGCCGACATGCCCGAAGGTGTATCACTGGCAGATGACAATCCACACCCCGCACGCGATCACGTTTGTCGCGCGTTTGAACACGCGGCTTCGCTCGGTGCAACAACCGCGTACCTCGTGCCCCAAGGCGATAATCCCGACCGCTTTGCCGAATCCCTGCCCGTGCTCGCGGACCGCGCGCAATATGCGGGCCTCAAACTCGCCATTGAACACTTTCCCGGCACGTTCTTGCCCACGGTGCCGTTCACGCTCAACTATCTCGAAAAAATCGGCCACCCCAATCTCTATCTGCTCTTTGACATCGGTCATGCACAGATGGCCAATGAGAATCCCGCGGATATGATCGCCCTCGCGGGGGAGCGTCTCGCTTATGTCCACCTCGACGACAACGATGGCGAAAATGACTTGCACCTTGGCCTGTGTGATGGCGTGCTCACCCAAGCGGTGCTGCAATCCACCTTTGCCGCGCTCCAATCGGCCAATTATACAGGTAACCTGAGTCTCGAACTCAAATCGGACATCCCGAACCCACTCGACGCACTCAAAAGAAGCCGCAGCATTGTGCTTGCAGGAAGGTGAGACGCGAGAGGGACTACTCCCCCCTAACCTCCCAAGTGGTCAGTGATGAGTGATCAGTCCGCGATAGGTACATCGCCCGTATCCTTCGTGATCTTCGTGGATAAGCCCCTGTATTCCTGCACTTCTGCTCTTTCTTACTTCCACAGATTGACCACAATCCGGCCGCATATTTGTCCAGCCAAGATGCGATCTATTTGCACATCCAGATCTTCCAAGCCACACTCTGCGATCACGTCGTTCAGTACATTGACTTTCCAATCCGTAGCGATCTTCTTCCAGATTTTCAGTCTCAGATCCATTGGACACAACACCGAATCAATGCCAATTAATTTTATACCGCGCAGGATAAATGGAAATACGGTTGTATTCAATTGCGGCGATGCCACCAAACCACAACACGTTATCACACCGCGATATTGCGTCGTCTTGATCAGCGTCGCCAGTATATTTCCACCGACGGTATCTATTCCACCAGCCCAGCGCGCGGCCAAGATGGGCCGTCCAGAATCGTCGTCCAACGCGCTCCGATCAATCACTTCTGATGCGCCAAGTCGTTTCAGAAAATGGGTCTCCGATGGCTTCCCGGTGACGGCCACAACCCGAAAACCGTTCTTTGCCAAAATCGCCACGGCCAGACTACCGACGCCGCCCGTTGCACCCGTTACCAATACGTCACCGCAATCTGGCGTCACGCCTGCCTCAATGAGGTGATGGACGGACAGTGCCGCTGTAAGCCCCGCGGTGCCATACCCCATACTCTCTTTCAAGGTCAATCCCACAGGCAGTCTGACCGGCCAATGCGCGGGCACTCTGATAAATTGTCCGAATCCACCCGCTGTGTTCATGCCCAAGTCGTAGCCCGTGACCAGTACTCTATCGTTTGGCTCAAAATCAGCCACAGAACTTTCGACCACTTCGCCCGCCGCGTCAATGCCCGGCGTATGCGGAAATGCCCGCGTCACGCCGCGATGTCCGGTTGCTGACAGGGCATCTTTGTAATTGACCGAGGAATAGCGCACCCGAATCAATACTTCGCCTTCGGGCAACTCATCCATCTGTCGTTCTTCAATCGCCCTCAAAAATCGACCTGTTTCTTCACGTACAACCAGTGCTTGAAACGATGTCATGATGTGTTCCTTATCGGCGCAGTTTGCACCCTGAGCGCACCCTGAGCCTGTCGAAGGGTGCGCTCAGGGTGCGGCTCGGGCACGGATTTGGGGTCAGGAGTTGGGTGGCTTATCGCTGACCGCTGAAAATGAGCGATAAGCCTTCAGCTTTCAGCTTCTTCCCATCCCCAAGACAATGCGCTTCAACAGGCTCAGCGCAAAAGGTGCTTGTTCTGCTGACTGCTTGCCTCTTACATCTCGCGTCTCGCCTTTGGATGGGTGGCCGGGCAGAGGCTGACCGCTGATCGCTCATTTAAGAATTGTCTCTCAAAGCCAGTACACTATATTACGCATCACAACTCAAATCTCAAACAATATATCCTATGCGATACAAGTCCCTTAAACAGTGCAGTGACGACCTCAACCGCAACGGTCATCTCATTCGCATTGAACAAGAAGTAGATCCCCATCTGGAAATGGCTGAAATCCATCGCCGCGTTTTTCAGGCCAATGGCCCGGCCATTTACTACGCCCGCGTCAAAAACAGTCCCTTTCCAGCGGTTTCCAATCTCTTTGGCACCCTTGACCGCTCGCGCTTTCTCTTTCGCTCAACCCTCATAAGTGTGGAACGCCTCATTGAAGCCAAGGCCGACCCCATCGCTTTTCTTCGTGCGCCATGGCGTGCATTGGGCATTGCCAACATCGCATTTCACACTTTGCCAAAAAAAGTGCGTTCTGGCGCGGTGCTCAAACACCATACGACCATCGATCAACTCCCTCAGATTCAATGCTGGCCCGACGATGGTGGCTCTTATGTTCTCTTGCCCCAGGTCTATACCGAGGATCCCGATAACCCGGGGGTCATGAACGCCAATTTGGGCATGTATCGCGTCCAACTCTCTGGCAATGAGTACATACAAAATAGGGAAATTGGCCTTCACTACCAAATCCGCCGCGATATTGGCATTCACCACGCCAATGCCCTCAAACGCGGCGAGCCTTTGCGCGTGAGCGTCTTTATCGGCGGGCCACCCGCGCACACCTTTTCCGCGGTTATGCCCTTGCCCGAGGGTTTGTCTGAACTCATTTTTGCCGGGGGCCTGGCCGGGCGCCGATTTCGCTACGCGCGCAAGAATGGCCGTGTCATCTCCACCGAAGCCGACTTTGTCATCACCGGTGTCGTCCATCCCGGCGAAACCAAACCCGAAGGCCCTTTTGGCGATCACTTGGGCTATTACAGCCTCGCGCATGAATTTCCCGTTCTCCACGTCGAAAATGTGTACCACCGCAAAGACGCGATTTACCCCTTCACCGTGGTTGGCCGCCCGCCACAGGAAGACACGGCTTTTGGTCTTCTCATCCACGAGATCACCGGGCCGATGGTGCCTGTTGAAATCCCCGGTCTCAAATCCATCAACGCGGTGGATGCCGCGGGCGTTCATCCCTTGCTCATTGCCATTGGTTCTGAACGCTACGTGCCTTACCGCGAGCGACAACCGCAAGAGATCCTCACCCTGGCCAATGCCCTGCTCGGTTTTGGTGCCTGCTCTTTGGCAAAATACCTCTTTATCTGCGCGCATGAAGACAATCCCAACCTCAATACCCACGACATCGACGATTACTTCATCCACATTCTCCAACGCGTAGATTGGCGGCGGGATCTCCATTTTCAAACCCGCACCACAATGGATACCCTCGACTACTCGGGCACGGGATTGAACGAAGGCTCCAAAGTTGTGATCGCCACGGCCGGCCCCAAACGCCGCGACTTATCGCGGGACATTCCGCGCGATCTCACCTTACCCGCTGGTTTCAAAAATCCCGCCATAGCCCTGCCCGGCATTCTGGCCATTGAAGGCCCCGCATTCAAAGATGCAACCCATGGTCGCAAAGATGTACACTGTCTTGCCGAAACGCTCGCGCCTCAATTCCTCGATGGGTTGCCGCTCGTCCTCATTGTCGATGACAGTACCTTTAGTACGCGCACTCTCAATAACTTCCTCTGGGTCGCGTTTACGCGCTCCAACCCCTCACATGATATCTACGGCATTGACAGCTTTATCGAACACAAACACTGGGGTTGCAATGGATCGCTCATCATTGACGCGCGCCACAAGCCCCACCACGCGCCCCCGCTCGTTGAAGATCCCAAAATTACAAAAAAAGTGGATGCACTCGGCACGTCGGGCGGGCCACTGCATGGCATAATATGACGCCATCGCGGAACTCCGCCTCGTTATGTTTCTTTGAGTCGCTATTTTTTTTCCTAATCAAGCGGTTTCATGTTATTATGGTTTATCAGACACGCAGAAGGTCCAGCGTGCCAGCATAACCGGCACTGAAGCCGAGATCCAGGCTTCTGCCGAAGACCTCGTCACCACCGGCTTGGGCACGCCACAGGACATCGCATTGGTGCCCACGGATACCACGCCGGATGCCTTTAGCTTTACGGCTGTTACGGATGCGGAACTGAACACAGAACACACCAGCGACGCAATCACGGTCAGTGGTATTAATGTGGCGGTCAGCATTGGTGTAACAACAGGTGGTACGCTGGTTGTAGATGATAGCGATTTTTCCGGCTCCACAGTGAGCAATGGTCAGACGGTCGCGGTTAAGCTCACCTCCAGCAGTCAGCCTAACACCTCGGTGACTGCCACGGTAACGATTGGTGGCGTCAGTGCCGACTTTATGGTTACCACTAGGGCGGCAACCCCGCCGACCATGGTGATGTTGAGTGTGAGCAACAACGAGACCCTCAGTCCGACAATCTCTTGGGACGCCGTAGCCGGAGCAGATCACTACCGCTTGGAGTGGAACAGTACCTCAGTCATAACCGAAGCCACCTCTTATACCTTTTCGGGCTTGTCCAATGGGACTTACAATTTGACCGTGTATGCGGTTGATGGTAATGGCAGTGATCTGGCGTCCGGGACGACCTCCTTTGTCGTCATCCCCACCTTCACCGAGTGGATGGTGCTGCTGTTGGCACTGGCGATGATGGCCTATCTGCTGTTTCGATCCAGATAGGCCTCGCCGAAGTTGTCATAGGTGGCGATGGGTCGCCGTATCCATTTGTTAAGGCTTGCCTACCGATCGGTAGGCAAGCCTTTTGTGCTTTCTGTCGCTCTGGAAAAATCTGGCTGGATGGCTATTACACTTGCCTGCTGGCAAGCGGGGATGACGCTGCTCGGGCATGCCCGTCATCTGTTAGATGCCGCTGAGTGAAGCGATTTCCCGATGAATGAATGGTTGGCGCGCCAGCGGACAATGCAAGCGATCTACCTGATATTGGCCCTGGGGCGCAGGAGAAACAGGTGTGTCTCTGTACGGGAGATCTGAAGTGCTGTGAGGTCATCTGCTAACAGAACTGACCGTTGGCGGTGCAAAGATCAGTTCCATGCCATCGGTGACATCGAGCGTGATCTGCAATTTTCTCGTTTCTATCAGGTGTGCGGGATGGGGTTGTCCGTCAATCCACACGATAGGCGAGCGACACCAAGATGCGGGCACATCCGCGTGGAAAGTGAGCGCGCGGCATGTGACGCGGTCACTCAGGTCTTTGACGTGGAGGCGGTAGTGCTTTTGGGTTTCCGAGTCGGCAATCGTCTCGATTTGCGTGTGGCGTCTGGTCTGGTGATAGAAAATCACTTCTTCGGGAACCGCACACCAAACACTGTCGCCGCCTTCTGCGCGTATGGTTTCAAATCTTTTTCTGAGTTGCCGATGTGAACAGTCTTTGTTGGGGTGGATTGGCTTTTCCAATGGGCAATGGCAGTAATCAATGATCCAGCCGTTTTCTGCTTGTGCATGGCGGATGTTGCGGAACGGGTCGTATTCGCTGAAGAAGGGGGCGTAATAGTGGTCGTGCAATGCCGTGCGGTTGAGCCAAAAAAGCGGGGCACTCGGGCGATTGAGCGCGTCGGTGAGACTCATGGCGCCGAGGTAGCCGTATTTGCGACACGCTTTGAGGACATGGTCTGACATGTTGGTGTTGTCTCCGGGCGCGCAGTAGAGATCAACCGGCGCGTCAATGGCGGTTTCGAGCACGTCTTTTGCGCGGCCAATTTCCCGGTTGACCATGTCGGGCTGAATGCGTTGATGACTCCATGAGTGATTGCCAACCCCCCAGCCCCGGGCAATCAGGTCCTTGAGTTCGTGGGCATTCATGTGGCGATAGCCATTATAGCTGGAATTGCCAATGTCGCGTATCTCGCCCAGTTGCCCGACCACCACTTCGACATGTCCCGGCAGACCATACTCTTCGTGGATGGGAATGGCAAAACAGTGCAAGTCGCTGAGGGCTTCGTCGTATGTGATGGAATAGACCCAACTTTTGTTGTATTTCCACGCACATATTGTGAGTGCCATGTTTTTCTCCGTGCTCAGGCGATATTGGAAATCGCATGGGTGAAATCTCGAAAGGTGGTGCTATACCCCAATTGCCACTCGAAGATGTGCGTGCCATAACGCGTAGCCAATTTTTCGGGAAAGGAATCCGGAGTTTCCACGCCGATGGTGGCATCGCGCATGAGGATGCACTGATAACCGCGAGCGAGCATCGCTCTGGCACCCCCTTCGGCATTGAGGATGCACATATCGGTTGCAAATCCCGCGTAGATGAGGGTTGTTATGCCGCGCGTTTTGAGATGGGCATCGAGCGTATCAGTGTAAAAGATGAGGGGTTCGTCCCCAATGGGAGCCACGACTTCTGCCCGTTTCATGCGTGCAAGGGGCGACCGCGTGAGGTAGTTCGGGCCGTGCGCGCGGTCTCGCAGGGCACGTGCGTGATCGGCTTGTTCCGGCTGCGAGGGCACCTTGCTTCGAGAAGGGATATGGGGATAATGGCGCGCCATCCAATCGGATTCGACATGGCAGACGGGCATCCCAATTTTGCGCGCGGCGTCCATGGCCGGGCGGATGCTGTCGGCCATGATGCGCGCGGCCTCGGCGGTTGCCTGTGGCCATCCCATGCCCACACAGTAGTTGCGGTCAATTGCCGGCCCATCTGGACAACCGATATTCCAACAGTGCAGGCCAATCAGGGCGGTGTTCTCAACGGGCAAGGCGAGACGAACAGACTCGTAACCGGGCGCATCAATGGGCAAGGCGCGATAATACCGGGCATTTAAGGAGCATGTGCGTGACATGGGATTTGGTTTAGACGCGATTCTGATCCGCAACGCGGGCGACAATTTGGGCGACGAGGTCACAGTGCTCGGGTTGGTATTTTTCACAGAAAGTCGTCCAGCGGATGAAATTGTCGAGAAAGTCTCGGGCATTGGGGCAGGTGTCTGCGCCATAGACATAGGGGTAAGACGCGGGCGGTTTTGAAAAGGGAAAGACGCGTTTTTGTGCTTTATCCGCTAAAAAGGGCAGCGCCGCGGGCATGAGATAGTATTTGCCGAGCCCGGCACCGGTGAGTCCGGCATCGGCGACTTGTTGTGCAAAGGACTCGGCGTCGCATCGAAAGGCGTGTGGATCGATGCAAAATCCGGCCATCCAACAGGAATAGACCGCCATGTAATCTGGAATGGTCAGGGGGATAATGCCGGGGATGTCCGCGAGTTTGTCCGTAATGAGGCGAATCATGCGGTCGATATGTGCAACCGCAGGGCGAATGTCTTCGAGTTGTGCAAGGGTGATGGCGGCAGTTGATTGGGTCATGCGGAGGGCATATCCATTCACGGCATGGACGCGCCCCAATCCCGACACCATCTGCCCGCCCCGGCTTTGACCGATAAACCGAATCTGTTCGGCGAGTTCATCGCGGTCTGTAATCACACAACCGCCAACGTCTGAGCCGAGGGTTTTTTCAGAATCGAACGAGAAGGCGGCGACATCGCCGAGCGTGCCTGCAAGGCGGCCTTTGTACGTGCCAAACACGGCTTGACATACGTCTTCAACGACGGTCAGACCGCGTTTTTTTGCCAGTGCACAGATGGGATCCATATCGCACAGCAGACCGGTCATGTGGACGGCGAGAACGGCCCGCGTGCGGTCGGTTACACACGGCGCAATTGTGCGGGCACTGATGAGCGGGGTGCCGGGTTCGGTGTCGGGAAAAACCGGAATCAAGTTTTCTTTCAGCAATCCCATCACTGTACCGTAGTCGGTGATGGGCGACACGATGATTTCGTCGCCGGGATCCATATCGAGTGCTGCCGCCAATATGTTGAGTGCTGCAGTGCATCCCGGCGTGCCAATGCAGTGTTTGATGCCCATTTCCCTTTCAAAAGCCGCTTCAAATCGCCGAACCATGTCGCATTGTAAGCCCGACGCCACGACTTCCCGCAGGTATGTCAGGCAGTTCGCGCCCATGGTGCGGGGAAAGGGTTG